>OY761556.1:0-4800000 GCA_963664705.1 Acidobacteriota bacterium
ACTACGGTGCGCTGAAGCGCCTGGAAAAAAGCCCGTATGTGACCCGCATTTCCATTGACCACCCGGTTAACGGAAGTACCTACACCACCGCGAGAGCCATTGGTGCGGATCAGGTGTGGGCTGGTGCCTCAGGCCTTCCCGCCTTTAATGGCACGGGAATTGGCGTGGCAGTGCTCGATTCAGGTGTCGACAATCGCGGGGACCTGTCCAACCGGATCGCTTACCGCACCCACTTTGTTGAGAATGATTCCGATGGCTACGGTCATGGAACCCATGTTGCCGGAACGATTGCTGGAAATGGGCTGATATCCGCCTCCAGCACAGGCTTCCCTGTGCAGTACAAGGGCATTGCCTACGGCTCCAAAATTGTCAGCGTCCGTGTACTGGGTTCTGACGGCAGCGGACTCACAAGCAATGTCATCGCGGGCATTGATTGGACCATCACCTACAGGAGTTTATTCAATGTCCGGGTGATGAATCTCTCGCTGGGCCACCCCATTTTTGAATCCTTTAAGACCGATCCATTGTGCAAAGCGGTTGAGCGCGCCGTCAAGGCAGGCATTGTCGTTGTTGTCGCGGCCGGCAATTTCGGCAAAGACGCCAATGGAACGCCGGTGTTTGGCGGAATCACCAGCCCGGCCAATGATCCTGCCGTCATTACTGTCGGAGCCGTGGATACAAAAAATACCATTTCCCGCAGCGACGACACGATCGCCAGCTATAGTTCGCGTGGTCCAACGCTTATCGATGGAATGATCAAACCCGATATCGTTGCCCCGGGAAACAAAGTCATCGCATTCCCGAATCGCGACTCCAGGCTCTTCCTGATGTATCCGTTCAATCGCGTATTCAAGCCCGGCAGTATCGATGTCACAAAAGCCTATTTCACGATGAGCGGAACAAGCATGGCCACGCCGGTGGTTTCCGGGACCGTCGCTCTGATGCTGCAGGCGAACCCGTCATTGACCCCGAATGCGATCAAGGCGATCCTTGCCTACACCGCGGAACGCATGACTGCCCCCAAGATTCTGGAGCAGGGGAATGGCTATCTGAATGCGGAAGGCGCCGTTCGTCTTGCACGCGCCATTTCGCAGAATTCCAATACACTGGCTCCTGGTGCCCGCTGGATTTCGAATCCTTCTTATATCAAGAACTACAGCACGATTGGCGGTGAAGGCGTGCTTTGGGGCGATGGCGTGCTTTGGGGTGATGGTGTTCTCTGGGGTGATGGCGTTCTCTGGGGCGATGGTGTCCTCTGGGGTGATGGTGTTCTCTGGGGCGATGGCGTTCTCTGGGGTGACGGCGTTCTCTGGGGCGATTCGCTGATGGAATACAACCAGAGTGCTTTCGGCAGCGGCGTACTCTGGGGTGATGGCGTACTCTGGGGCGACAGCATCAATGTGGACGGAGCCTCGATTATTGCCGGCACCGGAAGCACCAGCGGAATTCTAAACACGACGTCTTCCAGTTGGAGCGTCGCGATGGCAGATCCCAATACCATGGGCAACAGCGACAGCGATTCAATGCTGATTCTTGAGATTCCGCCTTTTGTCATGAGGCTGGCCTATATCGTTGAGATTCTAATTGAGCCCTATTATCCACCGACAGATCCCGAGACCATGTAACCACGAGTAAGCTAATACAGACCAGGAAACCATGATGCGATCAACAAAGACCGGCGGAAATCAAAATATGGTGAAGAGAATATTAGCGTTATTATTCGTTGCCCTCCCTGTCATGACGATGTCAATGCGTGGCCAGGCATCCAATTCACAGAGCGCTAACGATAAGATAGAAACCAAGGTAGGTTTTGTTGCAAAGGAGGCGACCAGGACTCGTTCGTTGGTCCCGGCGATCGTCCAATTCGCGGACAATACCATTGCCGCGGAGAGGGAATCGATCATCAACGGCCACGGCGGCAAAAGCAAAAAACACTACAGCACGCTTGCTGCCGTTGCGGCCGATCTGGACCCGGCGGGACTCTATTCCCTGTCGGATAATCCTCGCGTTCGCCATATTTCCTATGATCACGAGGTTCGATCAAACCCGCACAACACGGTCATTTCCGTGGGCGCAGATCAGGTTTGGGGCAATGGCGGAAGCACCGGATATACCGGCCGGGGCATCACCGTTGCGGTCATCGATTCCGGAATTGCCATGACCACGGACCTTGCCGACAGTGTTCTTCCCACGCAGATTGGATTTGGAGTGAAGTCCCCGATTGATCAATATGGCCACGGAACGCATGTTGCCGGTATTGTGGCCGGGGACGGTGTCATTTCGTCAACCAACAAGAATTACTATTACGATTACCGGGGGATTGCCCCGGATGCGTCGATCCTGAACCTGCGTGTGCTGGATGCAAAGGGGAGCGGCCAGACCAGCAATGTACTGGAGGCGCTGGAATGGTGCCTGGCCAACAGGATCCGCTATAACATTCGCGTGATCAACCTGTCTCTGGGGCATCCGGTGTCAGAATCCTATAAGGTCGATCCGTTGTGCCGGATGGTGGAACGCGCCGTAGCCGCTGGAATGGTTGTGGTGGTTGCCGCCGGCAATTATGGAAAAGATGATGCGGGAAATCCTGTCTATGGCGGAATCACCAGCCCCGGGAACGATCCCGCGGTGATCACGGTCGGAGCGGTCAACGGGCACGATACACCGACCCGTGTTGATGACACGGTCGCATCGTACAGTTCGCGTGGGCCCACTGCGATCGATGGTCTCATCAAGCCGGATATTGTTGCCCCGGGAAACAAGATTGTTTCAACGACCAACAAAAGCATGGCCCTGTACAGAAACTATCCGGAAAACCTGGTGACGCTGGCAAACGGCAAATCCAGTTCCACCTATATGGTCCTCAGCGGAACGAGTATGGCTGCTCCGGTGGTTTCCGGCACGGTTGCCCTGATGCTTCAGGCAAATCCATCGCTGACTCCCAACACGGTGAAAGCGATCCTGGACTATACCGCGGAGCGGATGACACAGCCCGGTATCCTTGAACAGGGGAATGGCTACCTCAATGCGGAAGGGGCGGTGCGTCTTGCCCGCGCGATTACAACCGATACCAGAGTTGCCAACGGAATGCCTTGGATTTCAGATCCGGGGCTCATCCGTTCCTATAGCATGATTTCAGGCGATGCCATTCTTTGGGGCGACGCCATCCTTTGGGGAGATACCATCCTCTGGGGCGACGCTATTCTTTGGGGCGATGCGATCCTTTGGGGTGACGCGATCCTTTGGGGTGACGGGTTGGTATGGGGCGAAAAATTATACGGAAGTGGCCTTGGTGCCTGGAATGACTCCCTGATGCTTTTCAAGCAGCCCGCGATGGGCTCGGCCATCCTTTGGGGCGACGGCATGATTCAGGGAGAAGCAGTGGTTTCAGCTACGGGATTGCTCTGGGACTGCAATGCCGGGACGACCGGAATTCTCGAAACGGTTGCCGGAGAATGGACCTCAGCGTTCATGGATCCGACCTCGATTTCCATTTCGAACGAAACCATTCTGATTTACGGAGAATTGGGTGCGCCGACAGGGCTTAAACTTGCGGCCACCAATAGCATCTATTACCCAACCCTTCTGGGGCGGTAGGTGCGTGGGCGATTGCGGACATCAGAATAAAATATAGTTTTAAAAGGGGCGGCACCGGGTTCGGTAGGGTTTGAAGACCCGTGTCGCCTTTATTGTTCTGTCTATACAGCCAGGCGACTTACATGCGCTCAAAGCGGTGTAGGACACCTGTAGCCGAATCTGCCTCAGCCCATAGTTAAGACTAATCATGGACACGCTATTAGACGATATCATTAAGGCTAGTCTAAGAGCTCGATATGACAGATTCTAAAAATTCGGATTCGCCAGCCGGCATGAAGCGCGGACACCATCGCCTGTTCCTTCCGTACATGTATGCGATGATCGCGGCGGGCGCGGTTGTGCTGACAACGCAGGCATTTCATCTCCCCAAAGGCTATGACTGGCTTGTGCTTGTGGCGGTAACCGCTTTTACCGGGTTCTGTTGTGTCAATATTCCTGCTCTGAATTCCAAAATCTCGATTGGCGATTCGCTTTTCTTTACCAACCTGATTCTGTTTGGTGTGCCGGCCGGCATCGTCACTCAGGCGGTCGATTCGTTTTGCGCCTCATGCCGGGCCAAGACGAGATCGCGGCGCCTCTGGTATGTTCTCTTCAATGTGGCCGCGACTACGGTGTCCGCATTCATCAGCGGCAGCGTTTTCTTTCGCCTGATGCCTGGAGGCCCTATCGTGCACAGGGCCGTATCTATCCAGGAGCTTTTTGTTCCGCTGGGGACCCTGGCGATTACCCACTACCTGGCAAATTCCGGCAGCGTTTCCATCATTGTCGCTCTTGAAAAGCGAAGAAACCTGCTGACTGTCTGGAAGGATGGATTCCTTTGGACTTCCGTGACGTACTTTATTGGAGCCGTTGCGGCGGGGTTCATTGCACTTACCATCGACAGGGTTGGCCCCGAAGTACTTTTCATCATTTCCATTGTTCTGGTTGTCGTATATTTCACCTACAAAACCTACCTGGACAAGGTTGCGGAACTGCACCAGTTGAAAATGAATCTGGAAGCAGAAGTCCGACAGCGAACCCTTGCATTGCAGGAGGCCACGGAGCGCGCCATAGCCCTGGCAGAGGCGGCAGAGGCTGCCAGTCGCGCCAAATCGGAGTTTCTGGCCGTAATGAGCCATGAGATTCGTACACCGCTAAACGCCGTGATCGGATACAGCGAAATGCTGCAGGAAGAGGCGGAAGACCTGGGCTATCCAAAACTGATTCCTGATTTGCAGAAGATCACCTCAGCCGGCAAGCACCTCCTGAACCTGATCAGCGATATTCTCGACTTTTCCAAGATCGAAGCAGGCATGCTCAAACTGAACCATGTCGAGTTTGATTTGCACCAGGTTCTCACCGAACTGTTGTATATCTACAGCGGGCCCGCCAACGATAAAGCGCTGAAATTGACTTGCCACATTGATGAACTCGTCCCCTCGGCAGTGCTGGGCGACCCCGACCGTCTCCGGCAGATTCTTACAAACCTGATCGGCAATGCGATCAAGTTTACGCATCAAGGAGAAATCCAGGTTTCGCTTGCGCTCGAAAAGGTCAGCGAACGGCTTCGATTCCGATTCGAGGTAAAGGACAGCGGAATCGGCATTGCTCCGGAAGCTTGTACCAGAATCTTCCATGCCTTTTCTCAAGCCGACGGCTCCACAACACGCAAATACGGTGGAACCGGACTGGGGCTCACGATCGTCAAACGGCTGGTTGAGATGATGGATGGGCAGGTTGGTGTTCACAGCGAACCGGGCTCCGGCTCCACCTTCTGGTTCACCGTTTCGTTTCAACGGGTTGATCTGAGGACGCAAGATACTGCAGTGTATTCTATATCCGAAAGCTTGGCCGCAAGACCGGAAGTCCGCAGCTAGTTTGGAATTTCCGATTCCAGATTCCAGATTCCAGATTCCAGATTCCAGATTCATAATCATTCAGCGAATGAAAAATCTCATGTTTTGGCCAAACGGTACCGATCTGCTATCAGGGGCTGCGAATAGTCTCAAAGCGCCCTGGTTAAAACGCTTTTCGAAGGAATGCCTCGATGAGTACGGTTTGGCTGCGGCCCGGCACATTGAGAGACTGGGTTGTTGAATGGAGAGCCCGGCAGTTCCGGGATCCTGTGAAGAAACTCGCCTATCTTCGGAATGTGGCGCGCAAAGATTCGGTCGGATTCAGCCATCGACTTCCCCTGTATCTCGTTCCCGTGGTCCTGATGCTGCTTTTTGGTGCCAGCCGTGTGGAGATGGTTTCGGATGTCAATGCAGGGCTTCGACTCAATAATCCGGCTAAAACTGCAAAAAGTGTCAAGGGTCATACCGGTGCCGGGGATTTCAAAGCCGTTTGGGTTGTGGAAAACGGCAGGGATTTCGAGACTTTCAGCAATGGTTTGCGCGTAGAGAACCGGTTCCTTTCTCCGAATCAAAGCCGTTCGTATGTCGTATTCCATAAGGGGATCCCGGGCGAGCTGCAAACCAAACCTGCCGGAATTGTCTTTCACACAAGCGAGAGCGCACTGGCTCCCTTCCTTTCCGATCAGAATGCTCAGCTCACGCGGATTGGCAGGGGATTGCTGGAATATGTCAGCCAGCGCAAAGCCTATCACTTCGTCGTCGATCGTTTTGGCCGCGTGTTTCGCGTGGTTCCGGAGACAGATTCCGCCAATCATGCCGGCAATTCGGTATGGGCAAACGGCGACGATGTTTTCGTGAATTTGAACCACAGTTTTCTGGGCGTCTCGTTTGAATCCCAGACTCGCGATATTGAGCAGGGCATCTACCTGAATCCGGCGCAAATACACGCCGGCCGCCTGCTTGTGGAAATGCTGGTGGGCAAATATAACCTTCCTGCCGGCAATTGCATTACTCATGCACAGGTTTCCATCGATCCGCAGAACATGACGATCGGATATCACTATGACGGGGCCGGAGATTTTCCTTTTCAGCAGCTTGGCGTTCCGGATAACTATGCGCTGCCCATCCCGAGCCTCTATGTTTTCGGTTTCGACTTTGATTCAAAATTCCTGATGTATTCGGGAAACAGGTTGTGGATAGGCATGCGCCTGTCCGAAAAGCGTCTGCGACAGGATGCCGAGTCCAAGCACCTTTCGGTCGAGGCGCATAAAGAAAATCTGCGCAAGCAGTACTGGGCCTCCATGGATTCGCTGAGGCATCTGGGCATAATCAGGGAGAATTGAGAAATGAATTCCTACGAAGAAAACCGCTCGGTCATGGGCATTGATGTCGGAACAAGCCGTGTTGTTGTGGCAAAGCCGGAAGGGCAGGCATTCCAATACCAGTCACAGCTGAATGCCTTTGTCCGGATTCCATTTCAAAAGATGACCGAGAGCGTTCTGCAGAAGGAAAGCGTGCCGTATGTTGTCGAGGGTACGCAAATCGTTGTGCACGGCAACGAGTCGGAAACGCTGGCCAATTTCCTGCAGGTCGAGACGCGGCATCCTATGAGCCGGGGGTTTCTGAATCCCCAGGAGCCGGACAATTTGAAGCGGTTGTCTCATATCATCGAGACACTCTGCGGAAGACCCGCTGAAAAAGAGCTTGTCTATTACAGTGTTCCTGCAGCTCCGGCCGGCGAGGAAGACACCTTGACCTATCATGAGACGACGCTGAGGCAGGTGCTGGAAAGCCTCGGTTATCGCGCCAAGAGCATTACCGAGGGACTGGCGGTGGTATACGCGGAATTGGAGCACACCAATTATACGGGATTGGGGATCAGTTGCGGGGGAGGTCTGTGCAACGTGTGCCTATCCTATCTGGCCGTCCCGGTCCTCAGTTTTAGCGTTCCCAAGGCAGGGGATTTTATCGATGCAAGTTCGGCCGCGGTGACCGGGGAGCGTGCGAACCTTATCCGGACCGTCAAGGAAGACTCTTTTTATTTTAATGGGCATTTTGACGACAAACTGCACCAGGTGATTTCCGTCTATTACGATGGCATGATCCGAGCCCTGGTGGATGCTTTGCGCGATCAGCTTTCAGCATGCCGCGGCGTTTCCAGGCTTACGCGCCCGGTGCCGCTTGTTCTGAGCGGGGGGACGGCCCTGCCATCGGGATTTCGCGACAGGTTTGAAAGCGTTCTGATGGAAAGCAAGCTCCCGATCTCATTCTCGGAGATCCGGATGGCGGAGAGTCCGCTGCATTCAACGGCAAAGGGTGCTCTCATCGCCGCAATGATCGATAACTGATTTGAAGTCCAGCAGGACGCGCTGCAGGTTGATCTCCTGAGAATTGCTTTTCGGGAGATCAACTCCGGACGCGTCACAAGAGAATAAGGGAAAGAGCCATTACGGCCATGCCGCTGATGAGCCCGTAAATGGACTGGTGCCCGTCGCTGAACTTCTTTGCATGGGGTACCAACTGATCGAGAGAGATAAAGACCATTATTCCCGCCACTGCCGCGAAAATGATATCCACAAGATGACTGTGGAAGAATGATCGAAGCGCAATAAACCCTATCAGCGCTCCCACCGGTTCGGACACTCCCGAGAGAAACGAATACCAGAACGCTTTCTTGCGGCTTCCTGTCGCATAGTAGATTGGGATTGAAATCGATATCCCCTCCGGGATGTTGTGCAGCGCAATAGCAACCGCAACCGAAACGCCGACCGTCCGATCTGACAGCGCGGCGAAAAATGTGGCGATGCCTTCCGGAAAATTGTGGATGCCGATGGCCAGTGCTGTCAGCACTCCGAGGCGATGCAATTGGCGCGATTTATCCTCGGCATCCATTTCTTCCACCAGGCCGGTTTCATGCGGGTTTTCGTAAGAGGGAATAAGAAAATCGATGGCTGCAATCAGAATCATTCCGCCCAGGAAGCTGATCAGCGTCATCGTGCCGCCCTGAACCTTTCCATAGGCTGAGACCAGCGATGTCTGAGCTTTTGCCAGCAGTTCCATGAACGAAATGTAGATCATGACGCCCGCTGAAAAGCCAAGTGCGCCGGAAAGCATCCCTCGACGCGTATGGTGAGTCAGGTAGGCGAGCGCGCTACCGATGCCGGTGGCGCAGCCGGCCAGAACGGTCAACAAAAAGGCATAGCCTGCAGCAGTGTCCATGTCGGAGATTCTATAATCCAAAAGATCCGTTAACGCAACGCTTCAATTGATAATCCACGGTGGTTCCGCCGGGAACCGGGTGCCGGAATCGGGAACCTGGGTATGCTATACTCCCGTCCTCATGATTTCCGGCATCAAAACTCTGATTTTTGATTTGGATGATACGCTCCTGGTTGAGGAGGCATCTGCCGAAGCTGCTTTTGTCGAGACCGGGGAATTGGCTCGCATCCGTTATGGGATTGATCCCCACGAGTTGCATCGTACGGTGCGAAAGACCTGTCGCGCGCTGTGGTATGAATTTCCTTCACATCCTTATTGTAAAAGAGTCGGGATAAGTTCCTGGGAAGGGATGTGGGCGGAGTTCACCGGAGCCGATCCCGAACTGGAGCCTCTGCGAAATTGGGCTTCTACCTATCGGCTGGAATCCTGGCAGGCTGCGCTGCAAATTCATGGCATCCAGGACCCTCTGCTGGCTGCCGAATTGGGAGAACTGTTCCCGAAATTGCGCCGGCAAAAACACGTGCTCTATCCGGAGATTGTTTCGGTGCTGGAACAGGTTAAGGGACGCTATGCTCTTGGTTTGCTGACAAATGGTGCTCTTGACCTGCAGCGGCGAAAGCTGGAGGGATCCGGAATCGCCGGATTTTTCCACGAAGTGCTTTTCTCGGGGGAAATCGGCATTGGGAAACCGGATCGGCGCGTGTTCGATGTGCTGTTAGCCCGCCTGCAGGCGGATGCTGAAAGTGCTGTCATGATCGGCGACCGGCTGGCTACGGATATTCAGGGGGCGCACGGTGCCGGCATGCGGGCGATATGGGTCAATCGTTTGAAAGAGCAGAACGATACCGGCATTTTTCCAGACTGGGAGATCCCCGATCTGAACGCAATCCCATCGGTGCTGGGCCTCTAGACTGCGGTCTGCCGCTCCCAATACGACGATAGGCATACTCCTTGCATTTCCCTAATCAGCATTGATGGAAGGAGAGCCATGTCACGAGAGAAAACAAGAACCTCCAACATACTGGCCGCGGTTGCAATCGGCGCCAGTTGCATGTATCTCATGGATCCGGTAAACGGGAAACGCCGGCGTACGCGTGTGCGAGACAAATTCGCCCGGCTGTCCCATGCGGTAGAGGATGGAGCTGAAACCGCAGTCAGGGATCTGACCAACAGGATTTGGGGCTTTGCCGCTACGGCTATTCGTTCGCTCCACCATGTGACGAACGATGATGCCGTGCTTGAGCCCAGGGTTCGATCGGAGATGGGACGGTGGGTCTCGTCCCCGCATTCCATTCATGTCGAAGCCAGGAATGGGCACGTTATTCTGTCTGGCGATATCCTTGCTTCCGAGCAGAAAAGTCTGCTCCGACACCTGGTTCATATTCCGGGAGTGACGAAAGTCGAAAGTCAAATGCGGGTACATGAGGGCGGGGAAGAATTCCCCGTTCGGCAAAACGGCAGCCGGGGAGAAGGGCGTCAAGAGCACTGGGCTCCCGGGCACCGGTTGCTGGCGGCGGTTACCGGTTCGGCGATGATTGGCGGCGGCCTGCGAGATCGCGGGATTGCCGGCTGGGGTACCGTGATCGGCGGGTCGATCCTGATGGCCCGCGCGATAACGAATTCAGGGATGATGCGTCTGCTGGGGATCGATACGGAAATCCGGAAAGAGGAAAAGCCAAAACCCGCAGAGTCCGGGGTGTCCATCCCAATTACCCGAAAAGAGCCGCGGGCGTACCGTGTGCACTAGGACCGGGCTGGCTCAAGGACCCAAAGACTCGAGATTGGGTCGAGCTTTGGGTCCTTGAGGCCGTCCCGGTACGCTCATTTGGCGATTTGCAGCAGGGCCCCTGAGCTGTAGCCTGCAAATTCAGGGGCATACATCGGCTGAATGGTTGCCGGTGCCACTTTGAAGGTTCCGGCCGTTGTGGCGCGGATCCGATATTTGAATGTATATTCACCCTGGGGCAGGCGCTCAAAGAAGAAGTTTGTGCCTGAATCCCTGATTTCTTCGTACCACGAAATTCCCAGGTCCCATTTATGTCGGGACAAATTTGACGTCGGTTCAAAGCCGGCACCCCGCGGATCGCGCAGGTGCACATATTCCATGGGGTGCTTGCTTGTGATGGAGAGGTGAACTTCCACTTCATCCCCGGTTTCCAGGCTGATGTTTTTGGTGATCGGCTGCAGAACAAACTCCCGCCCCGTGTTGACGCGTTTGTAGTAGCTGCGTGACAGTAGCAGATAGTCGCCGCGCGCCTCTTCCGGCAACTGCTCGGTGGAGAAATGCCATGTTGCCGACGCAAACATGTAACCCTTGCCTGTCTTTTCAATTGAAATGGAGGCAGCGGTCGCCGGATCCATTTTTTCTCCGGGGATAATCACCTGATTTTTCTTGCCGGTGTATTGATCCGGTTCGAAAACAAAGCTTGTCCTCTGATTGCCCACCGTGACGGTCGCTCCTTCGCGCACTGCAAGCTGCTCGGTCTTTTTAAGATAATGAGCAAGCGAATAGATTACCTCGGCCGTGGCACGCGTCGATTTCCAGTGATTCAATTTCTTGTTGAGGAAAATCCACAGAACCATCCCGTCAAGCTTCGGGTCATCCGGAATAAGCTCCATGTCGGCGCGGATGGCAGAGGCGTGGCTTTCGATTGTGTCGTTGTACCACAGCCATCCACGGTCTTCGGGCGCCCAGAATGTCCCCTGGTCTTCGGCGGTCTTGGCGGAGTCCAGTACGCTGGACCATACGAGCATGGCATCTTTGGGACGATCCATGCGCTTCAGAGTAAGGGACAGATACCCTTTCAGATAGGGGCTGTGCTCCTTCCAGTGTTTAAAGCTGAAATCGAGCATGGTCTTGCGCTCGGCCGGCGTGAAGGTACCTTCATACCATTTGCCGTCTGGATAGTTGGAGAGAACGTAGTTGATGAAGGTAATGAACTCCCATCCGCTGTCATGAGACATCATGTCTCTGACAATTTCGTCGATGTAATGGCGATGCAGGTAAGCCCAGGCAGGCTGAATCATCTCGCGCGGGACGTCAACCCCGAATTCGAGCGCTTTCGAAAAGCCGTGCAGCAGATAGAGTGTGATATAGGGGGAGGGAGGGCCGCCCGCAAACCACGGGAATCCGCCGCTGGACGTCTGCATTTGCTTGAGTTTGGCAAGGGCAGATTCCCGTTGTGCTTTCGCAATACGTGAATCGAGAACATTGAGCAGATCGGAAGTATTGGCTTCGCCCCCCTTTGCCATCTGCAGCCATGGAGTTTCTTCCAGCGCCATTTTGCGATTGGGGTCTGCGGCATCCCACTGTTCGAATTGGGTCTGTCGCGCAGAAAACTCCTTGGCCATCCGTTCAACCGCGGGATACTGTCGGTAGAGAGAAGAGAGAATTCCGGTCGAGACAAAGCGGTTCAGCGTCTGCTCGGTGCATTCATACGGATAATTCACAAGGTAGGGAAGGGCAGACAGCACAGAATAAAAAAGCTGCGCGTCGAGTGTGACAACCATTTGTTCGTTGATTCGCGTCGGATCATTGTTGCGCGCCAGGTCGTCGAACCGGAGAATACGTTTGGAATCGTCCTTAAGTGTGACAAAGCGCGATTGCATCAGATGCATGCGCCCTGGAAGAATCGGAATGGGTCTCAGTTCTCCATCGGAGAAGTCGCCGGATACCGCCGTGACTTTGAATGCAATCTGGCCTACTTTCGACGGCGTTACAATGGGAAAACTGAGATTGGTACCCCCGCCCGCCGGAACCAGAAACGCTTTTCCCTCTGCATCGGATCTCGCCAGGCCAAACTGGGATAGAACGCTCTGCTCGGTATCGGTGTCGATGATGTCGAACTTCAGGGCTCCTTTCAGCTCTCGCTCCGATGCATTATTGACCACCACCTTTATCTCAGCCCGATCTCCTTCGCGCAGGAATCGAGGCAGATATGGCCTCACCATCAGATCCTTGACTGTTTGTACCTGCCGGGAGATCGCGCCGGCCTTCAGGTCGCGCGTGATGGCATGAACCCAGACATTCCATGATGTCACTGAATCGGGGACTTTGAATTCAAAGGTTACCGTCCCGTCCGCATCGTTCAGGAGATGAGGATACCAGAAGGCTGTCTCTTTGAATTCAGTGCGGAGTTCTGCCGGCTGTGACTGTGGCTGCGGCGTGTCCTTTTTATCCATCTCCGCCTTCTTTTCCATCGGCGCGGCGGCTGGCATGGGCGGAGGGGCGGCCATGACTGCCTGATCCATTGCCATGGATGCGCTGAGTGTTTCCAATACGCGGCCTCCGACAGCTCGAGCTCTCATCCCGGGTCCGCCGATTCCATATCCGCTGAGGAATTGCAGCGCATCCTTCCTGAGAGACGGGATTCCCGGACCTGATTGGAATCCACGGCTATCCATCCACAGTTGTTGCGCTTCCCGAAGGTTGGCTCGCGCGGGAATCAGGCCGGCCCGGTATGGATACAAGCCCAACGGATTGAATGGAGTGTGGGGCGCAAAAACATCCAGGCTCCGGTCGTACATATACGCCAATAGTTCTGCCGAGGGGATTGAGACATCTTTTCCTTTGGGACCCGATACCTTGACCCGCCAGGTTTCCTGCTGTCCCGGCCGAAGCTTGTCTCGGAAGGTGGAAAACTCCAGTCTCAATTCCTTGTTGTCCCATGGGACCATCAATGCAGACTGAAGCTGGATGAACTGGTCATCGCGCACCAGCGTCATGCTGATCCCAAGTCCACCGCGATCTTTTTCCGTAATGGGAATCTCAATAATCGATGGACTCTCCCCGGAATATATTTCTCTGCGCTGAATGCTCTTGCCATCGCGAACCACTTCAAAAACGATGAGCTGGTCCTTCATCCCGGAATGGACCAGGATTCGCGCTTTTTCGCCAACTCCAACGGATATCTTTTCGGGCATGAACACAGCGGGAATCGGAAGCCGGAAGGACGCGGCGCCCACGATGAAGTTTTTCTTCAGTTGGTAGGTTGTGCCGAAATCATCGGTGGTTTCATAGGTCAGCCGGTATGCGCCCGGTTCCAGGTGCGGAACCGAGATTTTTCCTTCGCCCCGATCATTGTGGGCAACAGATCCCGAGGATTGGGTTGTGCCGGCTGTCCAGGTTGCCAGGACCGCTTCAGGATTGTAGTCCGGATTCCATCGTGCTCGCTCTTCATCTCCCGGGGTATTGTATTGGGTCTTCCCCTTGAACTCTTCAGGGACGAATAAAGGTTGTTCGGCCGGAAGCAGCGTTTTTTCCGGTCCCCTCAATTCGGCAATATGCCACGTCCCTTTTCCCGCTTTGGGGCTTCCATCCAGGCTGGTGCGCAGCACGTTGATGGCGACCGGTTCATTTTTCATGAAAAAGGCTTTTTCGAGAATTGCGGTGGCTTCCACGGAAACAAAGCCGAGCCGGAACGATCTCTCGGCGGAGCGGGTCTCGCCTCCTTCATCCGTGATGTCTGCAGAAACCGAATATCTGTAGGTAACATCCTTGCTCTTCCCGAGCCGCTCATCCGCTGCGGGTGAAAAGGCAAATGAGAATATTCCGTCCTGCTGAAGGTCGGCTCGCCCCGTGGCCACGGTCTGCGAACCTGAAGCGCCGTGTGCGGCAAATCCGCCCCACCGGAAATAGCTCCACCAGTACGGGAACACCGGCTCCCTTTTGACCATCCACTTGACTTGACCACTTGTGACCGGCAACCCGAAGTAATATTTTGCTTCTCCCTTTATTCTGGCGGGCTTGTTGAGGCGAAGCGGTTCGGTGGGATCCAGTATTTTGACTTCGTAGGTGGGCCGTTTGTATTCTTCCACTTGAATGGAAGCCTGGCCGTTTCTGGAGCTTTCCAGCCGCCAGTGCCCGAGCGCCCGGCCGCCCGGAATGGTGAATTCGCCGGAAGCCGTTCCGAAGCTGTTTGTGGTCACTGTTTTTGAGTCGACCACCTGGTTGTTCAAATCGCGCAGATAAATAGTCAGGGTGGCAGCCGGTGTCGTCTCAAAGCGGATCCCATCCGCCTTGCGGATATAGGCTACCGTTTTCCAATGCAGCGTCTGCAGCGGGCGATAGATGCTGCGGTCCGTGAAGAGAAGCGTGGCTGCCGTGTCCGATGGAGCGTACTCCTCGCTCAGATGGAAGGGTTGAGGATCAAAGGCGAGTTCGCTGCCGTTTGAGGCAATCACCACCTGCGGATAACTGATTCCAGTCTCTCTGTGGAACCGCACCATTCCGCGGCTATCGGTTATGGCGGATTGCGCTTTCTGGTGTTTTCTCTGGCTCCAGTCCAGTCGATAAAGCATTACCTCCGTACCGGGAACCGGTTTTCCTGAAGAGCCGGATAGGACGGTGATTTCCGCCTCCGAAACCTGCTGCCTTGTGACAAGAACGAGATCTCCGACAGACATATAGAGTCCGTGCAGCTCGTTGTCTTCTTTTCGAAATCCAGGGCGACCGGAAGAAGTAATCAGGTAGACGCCCCGATTCCTGATGGGCGGAATGACATAGGTTTTGTGCATCCGAAAATCAGGCGTCGCTGCAAGCGGAACTTCCCATTGATAGGCTGGAGAAGTTTTTGTCGCCAGGGTTTCCAGTTCATGATCGGAAGGCAGCAGATTGTAGTCGTCGGATGTTTCGATCGTCTTCAAAAGGTCGATCGGATATGCGCGAAAGTAGACTCTCTCCAGGTTTTTATGTTCGATGAGCAGTGATGTTTTTAGTGGGTTGTCATTTTGCATCCCATTCATCGAGTAATCGGGCGCTTCTATGGACTTCTGAATAGCGAGGCAATGCCTGCCACCATGGGAATCCGGGAAAGCCGTTTGCCCCTTGATGGCAATCTGGCGCGCCCGGATGAGTGAGTCCGCCTCCTCCTGACTGCGGATAAATTCGGAAAGCTGGGCCATGCCTTCGGACCACCACGGGACGCTGGTGTAGGATTTCAGTTCTTTGACGAGGGCATCCTGAATGGCTTGCCTGTCTTCAGCCTGCGTAAAATTCTGATGCAGTTGCCGGAAGGTTTCGAGCCTAGTTTCCAGCCGCGCTTCCATTTCTTTTCGCTGCGCATGCCAGTTGCCAAGATCCGCAAGGATGTAGCATATCTTTTCCAAAGGATGCCGTGATGGATCGACCAGGGAGACGTCTCCAACGGGTCCACTGAGGAGATCCCCAAGGTTGAGACGATAAAGCTCATTCAGTTGCTCCGGCCGCCATCCGTTTGTGTCGGCGAGCATTTCCACGCGCATATAGGAAACGGCGTCCCGCATGGTTGGCCGAACCCCGGCCGGGTAATTGTTGGGAAGGACAAACTCCTTCCATTTGTCCGCGGGCAAGTCGCCAAGCTGATGGCGTTCTTTCCAGATAATTTCAAAAGCCTTCTGCGCTTCCTCATAAATCTGATCGCGCGTCCACGCCTTCAAATCGACGGTTTCCCGCGACTCGGTTTTTTCCCGACGGTTGATCTCCCAGGAATAGCTACGGGCGTAGGTAGTCAGAGTATTGGCATAAAACAGATTGAGCAGGGATGTACTCGCGGGATCGGAAGGCCAGGGCTGCTCTTTGAGAAAGCGTACGGCGGTTTCGTAGCCGTGCAGAGAAATGCGCAACTGGGTATACCGGATCAGGCATCGAGTCCACTCGCTGTCGTTTTTTTCACTTCGCGCCTTGGTGAGCATCTTTTCCAGGAGCGTTGAAGCGGCTTCGTATTTCTGTTCTCCCATCAATGAATCAGACAGGCGCCATCCATCCGCGAAATTGCCATTCCAGTCGGAGGCGTTTGGTTTTGCTGCCGCCGGATTGGAACTTTTCGGCTTTGACTGAAAACTCAAGGAGATGGCAATCCCCAGACCGAGCATGAAAAAAAGAAACAGCAGGAGCGTGGTTTTGTATTGGCTTTTGGTCATAGCAAACAGCCTCCGGAATACCCTTTGGTTGTATCTCTCTAGGTATTAGACGCCGCAATTCCCATTTCTCGCAGGAAATTTTGCCTTAAATGCGAGGAGAGCGGAAGAATCCGGAATTTGCAATCTGGAATTCTTGAGTTTGAGAGGAAACGAGCTTAAAGTGAAGAGCGTTATCATGGCCCGGCGATGAAACGATGCCCATAGTCCGACTGATCCTCCAGAATGGTCGCGCACCAGTACGGGACAACCCGTCTGCCCGGCTTACATTTACAAATCTTGGCGCCGGCTATTTCCCTACGCGCGGTTTACCTCTTTCCATCGTTGTCCATATTATTGCCTTTATTATTACCTATTTTTTTGCTTCCTTCCCGGTTGCGCCGCCGAAACAGAATCATCCCCGGCCGAACATTGTCATGATTGATCTCAATGATCCTATGTCGATGATGTATCTTCCGATGTTTGAAGGGGGGAGGCCGGAGGCAAGCCGCGGACGGCGCATCATCGACAGGATTCTCAGGCCCAGTCGTCGTGAGCAGGCAAGTGAACCGGTGGCGGAGCCCTCGGCGACAACGCAGGGATTCAGCTATCCTGGGCCTCAGACTATCGTTTCGGATGTGCCGGAGCCAACCAATCGATTCCAAACCCTTCTACAGCCGGGCCTCGAAAATCCGCCCGTACTACCGCCGCCCATCACGCTTCCAAATATTATGCAGGTTGCGGATGCCAGCAAGGCTAACCGGATGGAGGTGCCGCCGGATGATCCGCCGGAACCCGAACCGACACCACAGCCGGAGCAAAAGGCTATTTCGGAGCCGGTAAAGCCTGAACCGAAGCCGGAGCCCAAGCCGGCGCCTAAGGCGGTGGAAACGCCGAAGCCAACACCTCCGCCAGCTCCGACGCCGAAGCCGGAACCAAAGCCACCGGAACCTGCGCCCAAGCTGGCAGATTTGTTGAAGCCGGAGCCAAAGCCGCCGGAACCCGCGCCCATTCCCGCGGAGCTACCAAAGCCGGCTCCGAAACCTCCAGTCACCGAGGCAAAGGTTGTAGAGGTACCAAAGCCACAGCCAAAGCCTCCCGAGTCTACGGCCAAGGCTGCAGAAGCTCCAAAAACGGAGCCGAAGCCTTCTGCTCCTGCCGTAAAGCCTGCTGAGACGATAAGGCAGGAGGTAAAGCCACCCGAATCGGCAAAGAAAACAGAAGCGCCAAAACCGGAACCTAAACCGGAGTCGAAACCTGCACAGACACAGCCTCCGGCCTCTTCCGCGTCCGCCGAGCCGTCTGCAGACAATCCGTCGGGGACATCGGAAATAAACGGAACGCCGGGTTCAACTCGAGATATCCTGGCTATCAGCCCCATGCCGGCAAATCCGAACCAGCCGGCCAAGATCCCTGCCGGTGAGGCACGGGGACGATTCATTATTTCTCCCCAGGCAAATCTCAGCGGATCAGATTCAGAGCCGGGGGTGAAAACCGGGACACCTTCGCCGGAAATCGGAATTGGTAATAGCAAGGATGCTCCCGCAAAAAGGTCGGTAGCGCCCAAATTGGCGCCCCCGACTGCGTCGAAGAAAGAGCCCGGGCAGGGGAGCGCAGTTCCTAAATCCAAAACCACTTCTGAAGCGACCAATGCTGCGGCCGGCGCGACCCGTGGATCAGGCAACGGATCGGCGTCGGGATCAGGGAGCGGAGCCAAAACGACGTCCGCTCCGGTCAAGAAGCCGTTTGCCGGCATTACAATAATGGGCGGCGAGTTCGAGCCGGGCAGTGATTCGGATGCGCCGCCGGTGACTCAGGCGGTACGGCCTTTGCAGACTGCGTATGGATTGAGCGTTATTTCTACCGAAGACAGCGGTGGCGGGCTTCCATTCTATGGCGTCTTTTCCCATGAACAGATCTACACGGTTTATCTCGATATGAGAACGGTCGAGACCGATCAGGATCCTTCCTGGACTTTGGAATTCGCGGTGAACTCTGATTCGTCCTCGACCACAGCAGGACGCGATCAGCAGGGACTGGTGCTTCCATTTCCATCCGTAAAAGAACGGCCGGCGTGGCCGCCTGCGGTAGCCCGCAAATATCACGGGCGAATGATGATCGTATATGGGGTTGTCAGCACCGCGGGGAAAATGGAGCAGATATCGGTGAAAGAAAGCCCGGACCCTCAACTCAATGAGCCGATAATCCGGGCTTTAAGCAAGTGGATTTTCCGTCCCGCTACACTTTTGGGCCAGACGGTTACAGCCAAAGCACTCCTTGGGATTCCAATCTGGTCCCCGGAATAATCCTTTCTATTTGTAAATGCCGTATTCTTTGGAGAAGTCGATCATTGCTTTGACCGTTTCTTCTTTGGCATCGTCCAATTGCGTGCCTGAGCACAGAATATATCCGCCGCCTTTCCCGCAATAATCGATCAGATCCTTGCAGCAGACCTTTACCTGTTCGGGCGTTCCCGTGGCTATCATGGTAATGGGTACGTTTCCCATGATCGGGCTGTGCCCGCCCAGTACGTCTTTCGCTTTGTGCATATCCGTTCTGTCGAAGAACCAAAGTACAGACTGCTCCGGCAATTCGGTCAGATAGGGCAATCGCTGGGTATATACGCCTTCAGCGAACGGAGCAGGAATAAGCCCTTCGTTGATCATGTTCAGCAGGAGCTGTTTGAATGTAGGCCAGTAGAATTTTTCAAAGTGCTTCAGCGATATATGACTGTCGTCCCCTTTGTGCAACGGCATCATAATCAGAGGCGGAGCGCCCAGTGGCAAATCCGGGATCTGGGTGAGTTCCAGGATTTTGTCGCATGCTTTGAGTACATTGTCCGGGCAACGGAACAGATCGGTAAGGATGCCCTTCGTGCCGCGGAGCGTATCGCCCAGCACGTCGAAGGGAGCAGCGCCGAATCCCATGAACAGGCTGGGGTAGCCCATGGCCATCAGACGCTTTGAGGTTTCCATCGTCACGCGCGCCGGAGTCAGGGACATTTCTGCCGCTTTTTTCAGTATGCTCAGGGCTTCCTGCACTTCCGGGTCCATGAAAGGATGAATGCATCTGCCGCCAATCTGAATTCCATCCGCGCCGAACCACGGCATCTTCTGCAAGCCGGACAGAGAGCTGTACATTCGAGGCAGGAATCGCCGCAGCACGAAGTCTGAGGGATCCCGAAGGAAGTTCGTATATTCCTCCATCTTCATATATTCCTGCTCGACGTATTGGTACTGCACATCATCGGGAAGGCCATACCCTGCCCATTTCATGTTGGTCTGTCCGAGAAACTCCATGGAGGCGCCGGACATCATAAAGGTTGCTGTTGCGCTGTCCGGTTGAAAATCCTGTTGAAATTGCACAACCGCTTTGGCCGCCTCTTCCCAACGGTCGTACATGGTGGCTTTCTGCGGAATGGCCGCGCGGCGATAGATGAAGGCTCCGCCAAGTCCCGCGATCGGGACACGATCGGCGGTTTTCAGCTCCAATGCGGCTCTGAACCTTTTTGCCCGTTCATGGTATTTTGCTTTTGCATCAGGGCTTTCAAATAAAATGCCGTCCCCGCGAACCCATGCGTCCAACCTGAATTTCCTTTTTTCTTCCGGGGTCATCGAACTCCAGTTTGCCGGTTTTTCAACCATATCCATTCTCCTCTGCAAGGGTTATTAAACGCCGTATAGATGATCCAGTTTTTTTAATGCATATGCATACGCGCCGATTGCAATGGCTTCCGAAGTACCAAGTCTCGATATGCCGATACCAATTCGCTGCAATGGATCGTATGTGATTCTCTTCATCCCTCCCGGGATAGCAACCTGCCGCGTCTCCCCGCGGACAAATTTATCCGTCTGATCCGGGTCTTCCAAACTAAGCGCAATTGAAGCCAGACGCCGGAAGGTTTTTCCTTCAGGGTTCACGTAAGAACTGTTGAGCTCCGCCATTAATGCAGGCAAAAAGAGCGGCCATGCGGCTGCAATCCCGCCGCCGATCACGGCAAGCCCGTCCATCAGGGTCAAGGCGTTGGCCATTGCATCTCCGACAACCTCTCCCAATTGTCGAAACGCCTCAAGGGCAGCGTCCCGATTGCCGGGCAGCAGGCCTAAGCCTATCTCACATATTTGTTTGGGAGAGGGGGCATCCTCCATCGAAATGCCGGCCTGCAAGGCATAGACGCGCCGCACAGCACGGATGCTGGCTCCCTCCTCCGCATTCATTTGCGGATGGAGCTTGTTCCGCAGCAGCCACACCTCTCCGGATATGTAATTGTCGCCCTCAAGCAGATTGCCATCGGCGACAATCCCGCCGCCAAACCCTGTTCCTAAAGTGATCCCGAAAAGATTTTTATATCGTTTCGGGCTGCCCGCATTTGCCAGAAGCTCGTTGGCGTAAGGAAGGAATCCGGCAATGGCCTCTCCGTAGGTGAAGAGATCGCCGTCATTGTTGATATAGACGGGAACACCGAAAAGGCTTTGCAGCATCGGTCCCAAAGCCACTCCATTCCTGAAAGCGGGAAGGTTTGGCAGATCGCCGATAATGCCGTTGGGATAATCTGCCGGACCAGGAAAGGCGAAACTGATGGCAACCGGCATTACGGGGCATTTCTCTTTTACACGGGTGAATCCCTCAACGATGTTGTTCAGGCACTGGTCGAGATCATCCGCGCTGGACGGCATGGATATGGTTTCGGAGACAGGCTCGCCCCCGCAAATAGCGGAGAAGCGAAAGCTGGTTCCGCCTGCATCGAGCGTTAAGACAATTCGCCGATCGCGCCTAATATCCATGGGCACATTCGATCCTTGAACTTGCTGCCGCACTTCAAGGATCGCTTTCTATGAAACTCGGGCTTCCGCAGTTTTCCTGGGTTCGCGCAGCAGCCACCAGAGAAATGAAACGCCGATGATATCGAAGAATGCAATGCTGGTAAACAGCGGACCGTAGCCGATATGTTTGGCGACGCGACCGATAATGGCGGTAAACAGCATTCCTCCCCCAAAAGCCATGGCTCCGGACAGGCCGTTGGCCGTGGCGACAGTCCTTTTGGGGAAGAGATCCGCAGGCAGTGTCATGAGCGTTGCAGACATGGTCTGGTGTGCAAACGCGCCAATGCAGATAAAAAAGATAGCCCAACCTGCGGTGGAGGCATTGCCGACGAATACCGCAAAAATCATCAAAAGCGCAGAAACGCTGGCGGCACACTTGCGCGCAGTCATGATGGGCAGCTTCATCCGGTTCATGAAAAATGGAGACAGCATCCCCCCGACGAGTGACCCGAAATCCGCCGCAATGAAGGGAACCCAGGTGAAATATCCAATCTGCTTCAGATCAAAATGCCGTTCGGTAACCAGGTAGAGCGGGATCCAGTAGCTGAAAAATTGCCACGCTGGTTCTGAGAAAAATCGCGCAATCCCGATTGCCCAGAAATTTCTTTGCGGCAGTACGGCTTTCCATACGCCCTTCTGCTCCGGCGATTCCGCGACTGCAAGATCCTCTTCCCCTTGATGGATGTAATCCAGCTCCTCTTTGGTTATCCATGGGTGTTTTTCCGGAGATCTGTAAAACACCGCCCACAGGAGTGCCCAGAAGAGGCTAAAGATGCCGGTCGCAACGAAGGCGAATTGCCAGCTATGTTTTAAAATCAGCCAGACGACCAGTGGCGGGGCGATCGCGGCGCCGAGCCCGGCGCCCACATTAAAAATTCCCGTGGCAATCGTACGTTCCTTGGGACGGAACCACTGGCCGACGGCCTTGATTCCACCGGGGAAATTGCCGGCCTCCGCCATGCCAAGCATCGAACGGAATACCGCGAAGGAGCGCCATCCGGTGGCGAATGCCGTGATCGACTGAGCCACCGACCAGGTGATGATGGAGATTGCGAATCCAAGTCTCAAGCCCAGCCAGTCAATAACGCGTCCCATTAAGGGCTGCATGATCAAATAGGCGAATTGAAAGGCCAGGAGTATGTTGGAGAAATCAACCGTGTCCATTCCCAGCTTTTCCCGCAGCACAGGCGCAGAAACAGAAAGTGTCGTGCGATCGAGATAATTGATGGTGGTGATTCCCATCAGCAGAATCGCGATCCACCAGCGCAGTCCCTTAATCTTGAACGGTTTTTGCATGATCTCCGAATCCGGGATTGAGTTAGAGTTTATAGGCCTTTCTTGCTAGCCGGTAGGCCAGGTCTATTGCAGCTTCCTGGGCTTCATCCTCGTCCAGTCGATGCTCCGCTACGAGCCGGGCAAGAAACGCGCAATCCACGCGACGCGCGACATCATGCCGCGCCGGGATGGATGGAAACGCGCGCGTGTCGTCGTTAAATCCAACCGTATTATAAAAACCCGCCGTTTCAGTGGTCCGTTCACGGAAAAACCGCATTCCTTCCGGGCTGTCGTAGAACCACCATGCGGGTCCCAGTTTGAGCGCCGGGTAATGCCCAGCCAGCGGCGCCAATTCTCTGGAATATGTCGATTCGTCCAGCGTAAACAGGATGATCGATAGCCGGCTGTCATTGCCGAACCTGTCGAGCAGCGGCTTCAGGTCGTGAACATAATCGGTGCGTGAGGGAATGTCTGCACCCTTATCCAGGCCAAATCCGTTGAATATCGAGGGATTGTGATTTCTGAAAGACCCCGGATGGATCTGCATGACCATGCCGTCTTCAATGCTCATTCTGGCCATCTCGGTCAGCATCTGACCGCGGAACTCGCGTGCCTCTTCGCGAGTGAGGGTACCGGCGAGCCCTTTTTGCAGCAGCGCTTCACAATTCGCCGGAGAAAGATCCCTTGTCATTGCTGAAGAGTGTCCATGATCGGTTGCCGTGGCTCCAAGCGAAGCAAAAAATCGGCGCCGGTTGAATAATGCCTGCAGGTATCCCTGCCATTTTTCGGTGTTCTCGCCCGTGATCTCCCCGAGTTTGAGCACATTGTTCGCAAATCCGGCGAATTCCGGATCGACAACCGGGTCCGGTCGATAGGTGGTAATGATACGTCCCTTCCAGCCCGAAGCGCGCAGTTTCTGATGGTGGGGAAGCGAATCCAACGGCGACTCCGTGGTTGACATGACCTCGATATTAAACCGCTCGTAAAGCGCGCGCGGGAGATACTCGGGCTTTGCAAGGAGTTCCGCGATCTGATCATAAATGCGGTCTGCCGATTCAATCGTCAGCCGTTCGTGGATATTGAAAACCTCGTGGAACACGTGACGGAACCACATCTGCGTCGGAGTGCCCCGGAAGAGGTACCAGTGTTGGGCAAACAGACGCCAGATCATTCTTGGGTCTTTTTCGACGGCACCTCCGTCCAGTCGCGGAATTCCCATGGATTCGAGCGTGACGCCCTGGCTGTACAGCATCCGGTAAACATAATGATCTGGGATTACGAGCAACGCCGCGGGATTCGGGAATGGTTGATTATCCGCGAACCACTGCGGATCGGTGTGGCCATGCGGGCTGATGATCGGCAGTGAACGGACTTCGCGATAGAGCCGTTTGGCGATGTCTCGCTGCGTGGGATCGGATGAAAACAGGCGGTCATCATGGAGAGTAAGTGCAATGCTCATAAAATTATTCCCTGCCAAATTAATCCGCTGGAAGCGCCGCCGTCCCGACTAATGCCACACACAAGTGTCCCGAAGCCCTTCGGAGTTCGGTGGCTTGCCACCGAACTCCGCGTCTATGATTCCCATTCGGGCGCGCCTTCCTGCAATTGCCGTTCTTTCGCCCTTTCAGATCCTATTTTTTCACTATTCCACCAGGGGTTCGCTCCGCTCACCCCGGGGTTATATTCGGGGCTCAAAAGAGCCCTGAAGGCGCGTAAGATAATAGCCCCCAAAAAAGCAAATGGCATCAGGCGAGACTCCGGCGCTCCCAGGATGAACTTTTGCGCTCGTCATTTTTCGAGATTGAACCCTTGAACCACGACGGCCGGTTTTTCGCCGCGAGCGTCCGCATCTTCAATTTGAATCTCAATGCTACGCTGCTCCCCCGGGATAAGCGAAATGAAATTATCGCTAAAAATGGCGGGCAGAATTCTATCGCCACTCTTCTCGCGTACCACCTTCAACTGAACCATTAGAGCCGGTTGCGCCGATGGATTCTTCAAATCTGTTTTCAAAACCCAGCGAGGTCCCTGGCGTTCAACGCGTGTAGCCGATTTCAGCTTTGCCTTGGGCAACGATTTGAGGGCCAGATAATTGCCTTCGTCAACGGGGCGCCAGTAGAAGTTATCCGAAACGGGAATGGAGCCGCGCATCAGCTTTAACCGAATAAAGTGAATCGGGCTTAGGCCAGAAGGAAATTCCAGCGTCATCGGCGTAACCACGCTGTCCTCGCTGCTTTCCAGCTGAACCGATTTTTCCCACTTGAGTTGGCCGTCGCTGTTCAGGATTTCTGCGCTGGCTGTCAGGTTTGGAGCATTGCCCGCATTATAGTTCACAACCTCGATGGCATCCGTCAGTGGGTTCCATTGTATATGAAGCGGTTCGGATCCTTTTTTGCTTCCAAAATAACCGGCCGTTGGATCCAGGTAATAATCATAAGTCTGCCAAACGAAGGAAGGCCAGGAGGGATGGCTCATCCACAGAAGAATCCCCATCCGGTTTTTGCTCTGGGCTTCAAAGATGGCGCGATACCCATCATAGTTGATGAACTGCGCAAGCGTCACCCAGTCTTCGGCATTTTCCACTTCTCCGAAGTATTTAGCCATCATCGAAACAAATTCCGAAATGTGCACATTGCTATGTAGATTGAAATCGTGCAGCCCCCAGGTTAATCCTATTGGCCATCGGGCCGGCGCGGGCATCATCTGATGCAGACTGTCGATCGTAACGATGTTCGGCATTCCGAGTTCACTATGCAGCTGGGGCGTTGCCCGGTTCCGGAAATAGTATTTTGGCGTCTGAACAGAGTAGGGTCCGCCCCCGCTGACGACGCCCCATGCCGAATTGGAAATGTAGTGAAGCCCGGAGTGTATCTCGGCGATTATCTGGCGGAGTCCATCATCAATAGGCTTCGGAGGATCTCCTTCGTTCCGGCCACAGTAAAGCCCGATGGATGGGTGGTTCCGAATGCGCTGCACCATGTCCTTTGCATTTCGCAAAAACAGGTCGTTGTCATTCGGTTCCGGACCATCGACAGGGTTTGCCAGCCAGAAATCCTGCCAGATGACAATGCCATACTTGTCGCAGGCCTCGAAAAACTCCTCGTCTCCCGTCTGTCCGACCCAGTTGCGGATCATCGTGAAATTCATGTCTTTGTGGTAGCGAACTGCGGCGTTGTATTCACGGGCACGATAGCGCAGATTTGTTTCCGGGAATCCCCAGTTCCCGCCGCGACCGACAAAGCGTCGGCCATTAATCCAGATCCTAAGCGTGCCTCCCTCTTCGCTATAGGTGAACTGACGGACTCCCGTACGGAATGACCTGGTGTCCGAAGCTTCTCCCGCGATGCTAAATTTGAGCTCGACCGGATACAGGTTTTGATCCCCATATCCATTGGGCCACCACAGCTTCGGATTCTTCAAACGCAGTAAAGGTTGTGTCGAGGGGTCCAGCGCGATTGTTTTTGTGGCAGTCGGCTCGATTGTCACCGGCTGCTCAAAGGCCAAATCGCCGAATTTGACGTGCAGAATGCCGCTGACAGGCTTTGTCTCAGAATTTCTCAGAACCGCTTCGATCCGCAAGTCCGCCCGGGAAGTGTCCGGCAGCGGCAGCATTGTTTGCACAAACGGGTCTTCTATTGTTACAGGGCCGCTTGCGGTCAGGTAGACATCATTCCAAAGTCCCGTATTCCGGCCCCGAACCGGGGGAATCCAGTCCCAGCCAATCGATGCATGATAGGTCGGATTATCCGCTCCCAGTGCGCCGCCGTTTAATCCTGCGGTGTCCAGCGTCTTTTGTTTCATGCTTCCGGGCGTGGCATTTTTTTCAATGCGTATTGCAATCACGTTTCTGCCTTTTGCCCGGATAAGCCTCGTGACGTCAAACTTGCCGCGCATGAAGCCGCCTTCGATTCGTCCGAGTTTTTCTCCATTCAGATAGATCTCGGCTTTCCAGTTCACTCCATCGAAGTTGATCCACATCCTGCGTCCGGCAAAGGATCGCGGCATCACGAACTCGGTTCGATACCAGAAGTCGGAATAGAAAAACGAATCGGAGATCATCAGATGGTTGTCGCCATAGTTGGGATCCGGAAGAGCGCCAATGTTCCAGTAGCTGGAGAGAATGGTTGCCGGAACTGTTGCGGGAATCCAGTTTGAGTCTTTGAATCCTGGCCTGGAGAGCGTGGCGCCGTCGGCTTTGACGAGCGAATCACGCTGCAATCGCCAGGCATTATTCGCGAGATCTATCCCGCCCTCCCGGCGAATGGACTCGGATGGTTTCGCGGGCTTTGCCGTTAGGCCCCCGCGCCCGAAAACCTCCAGTTCGCTCAGGATATACCCTTCCTGTGTGTCCGGCTTTTTTAGCAGAACCCGCACATATCGTCCCTTTGCTGGGCGGCTCAGCTTTATGTCGTCGGTCATTCCTTTGCCTTGGGGAATGGCCGCCACATCTTTCCAGTCGATAGCATTATCGGACACCTGGACTGTTCCTTCCGCTGCACGACGAATCCAGTGCAGGGCAATGCGGTCAAAGGTGCTGCCGGCTCCGAGATCAACATAAACCCATTCTTCGGCCTTGCCCTCCGGCATCCATGCGCTTGTGAAGCTATAGGGCCCGCCCAATTCCACCGGTTGATTCCCATTAAAGAAGTCAGCATCGCTTACATACCAGTTGCCCGGGAACGTGGATTTGAGCAGGATACGGTAAAGGCGGCTTCGGGAAGCGGGCGAAAAAGGAACCGTCATCTTTACAAGGGCGGACGTTGGTCCGAACATCGCCGGAGGTGGCGGTGGCGGAATCTGGCCGGTCGCCCGTCCAACGTCATGCCACGTTTGGCCATCTTCAGATGCAAGCACAACGCAGGTCCAATCTCCCGGGCTTGTGGTTGAAGGTTTCGGCTGCGGATTAGTGGTGAAGTAGGTGTCGGGTGCGTTGGCCGCGCGTATTCGGGCCTGCAGGGTTATCCGGTCTATTTGCAGAGGCATGTCGCCGCCAGCGAGTTCAAATTGCATCCACCCCTCGGGACCTTTCAGATTCACATTGCTGAACCCGTTGTGATCGATCAGCAGTTCACGGTCTATTTTGTTGGTTGCCCCGGTGGAGCTCAAACTGGTTACAATCCATCTCGGAAGCGTCGTGTCCTTGATGCCGTCCGTAACAAGCTGTGCTGTCAGGTTGTAATCATAGCTGCTGGAATGAAAGGCGGGACGGAGCAGCGCTATATTCCGATAGGTTGTTGCATCAGGAACCACCAGGGGAGCAAAGCTCTCCTCAGGGTTCCCCGGGTATACTCCGACACCCCTGGAGTATTTCTCGCCTGCAAAGCACGAGGCCGCCAGCGCGGCCGCCAATAGTGTAAAAACTGCATGCCGTCCCATGAACCTTTTCTCCTTTTCGATGAACCATTCCTGAGCTCCTCGAGTTCTGGAGGTGTTCAGGGCTGACCATTTGGTTTTGTTCCGGACTCGCGAAATAACTCCAGGTTTGCACGCAGGACTATCTCTGGATTTACAAAATTTGTTTTCGAAATTGCCGTTCGGTTCAAGAGCGAATCAGTCAGCACGCGCAGCGCTGTCTGTCCCTGGGAATAAGGATCCTGGTAGATCGAAGCCCGAATCATACCCGTCTTGACAAAGGGGATCATTTCGGGGAACAGGTCGGTTGTAATTAGCTGCACGCGTTCCGCAGCCTTTCTGTCGCGCAATCCGCGACATACGGGAAGGCAGTTGACGGTGCTTACATAAATTCCCTGAAGGTCCGGATAGGAGTCGACGAGCTGGCAGGTTTTCTGGTAGCTTTCGTCTTCGGATTCATGCGCTTCCAGAACGGCCACTATTTTGCCGCCTTTGCATTCCTTGAGAAAACCGGCGCGAAACCCTTGGCATTTGAGCCGGTGTTCTTCCGTTTCCATCATTCCGGTTACCACCGCGACCTTGGATTTTGGAGGGACAAACTTTGCCAATAGCTCGGCGGCGATCCTTCCGCTGAGTTCAGGATCAACTCCAACGAAAGCCGTACGATGACTTTGCGGTGCATCGGTGGTCACGCAGATTACGCGGATGCCCCTGTCTTCCGCATGGTTGATCAGCGGATTTGCCGCCTTGGGATTGCCGGGAGTGACAATAAGTCCGCTTATGCCGCTGGCGAAAAGCGCGGCGATCTGAGCCTCTTCTCCCTTGCCCAGGGATGGAACCGGTTGATAAACAATTTCGATCCCCATTCCACTGGCGCGTCGTGCCTCATCGAAAATTCCCATCCGGAGCTGGTCGTAGAAAAAGCGAATTTCTTCAGGGATGCAGACTCCGATTTTGACACTGGTGCGGCCCACAGACAAAGCCCGTGCGGCAAGATGTGGTGTGTACCGCAGCTGCTTTGCAATGCGCAGAATTCGTTTTCTCGTGGACTCGCGGATGCCGGGACGGTTGTGCAGGGCTCGGTCGACCGTACCTATCGAGACCTTGGCCCGTTTTGCAATTTCGTGTATCCCCGCCGGCTTCATAGTTTGTCCAGGATTTTAGGGTCAGGTCCATGTGATCCATGCTGATTTCCCGGCACCCTTTAAAGCACCACGGATCAGCAATGATCAGCCCCAGGTCCTATTTGTTGGCAACTGTCAAAGTGGTTTCGATCAGATCTGCAGAATTGCCTCCCACCATGATCTTGAAGGTTCCCGGTTCCACGACGCGCCGCATCTCCCGGTTGAGAAAGGAGAGCTCATTCGGTCCAAGCGTAAACTCGACCTTTTGCGTTTTTCCAGGATCGATGCTCACGCGGCGGAAACCTCGGAGCTCTTTGACCGGGCGGGTTACGGAGCTGACTTCATCGCGAATGTACAACTGGATGACTTCTTCGCCACGCATGGTGCTGGTATTGGTTACTTCTACCATTGCACTGGTCTTGCCTTCCGGTCCGATCGTGTTCGGGGACAGAGATAAATTTCCATACTTGAATGTCGAATAGCTAAGCCCCCACCCGAATGGAAACAGAGGGGCAGGCGAGGAATCGACATATTCCAGCCGTGCCGAGGGTTTTTGGTAGTAATAGATCGGGAGTTGACCGACAGAGCGGGGAATCGAAACCGGCAGTTTTCCTCCCGGGTTGTAATCTCCAAAAAGCACATCGGCAACCGCCGTTCCTGTCTCCTGTCCAAGATACCAGCCTTCCAGAATCGCCGGGACATTGGCCGCAATGTAGTTAATGGAGTTCGGGCGACCGTGAATCAGAAACACGACAACGGGTTTATGCAAGGCAACCATTGCTTTGACGAGATCGTCCTGGTTGCCCGGAAGATCAAGGTTGCTGCGATCACCTAAGTGATTTTCCCAGGCTTCCCGTGCGGTCTGTTCATTCCCTCCGAGTGCCAGGATGATGAGGTCTGATTTTGCGGCGACTGCAACCGCTTCCTGGATGCGTTTCGCATTCTTTTCGGGATCGCCCGGCACGAGCTTGTCCTCAAATGTCGGCATGGTCTCGTTATCGCCGCGCGTCTCGGTTATCTTGCAGCCAACCGCATATGTGACTTCAACATTGGATCCGACTTTGTCTTGGATCCCCTGCAGAATGCTGATGCCGCGGCCCGGCCAACCGCTATAGCCGCCCAGATGGGCATCCGCTGCATTGGGACCGATGACCGCGATCTTTTTATAGGTTGTCTTGTTCAAAGGGAGGAGGTGGCCTTCATTCCTCAATAACACCACAGCCTTGTGGGCCGCCTGCAGCGCCAGCTGCTGATGTGCGCTGCTGTTGGTTATCTTTTCCGCGTATCCCGGATCCACGAAAGGATCATCGAACAGACCGGCAAGAAATTTGGCGCGCAACACCCGAGCGGCTGCACGGTCGATATAGGATTCGGCAAGCTTCCCCTGTTTCACCAGATCCAGCAACTGGTTGTTTACTTCGATATAAGGAAGCTCGATATCGACTCCGGATTCCAGGGCCAGCGCTGCCGCTTCTGCCCCGGTTTCGACCACATGATGCTTGGACCTCAATTGACGGATTCCGAAATAATCCGAAACCACAACCCCGGTAAAGCCCCACTCCTGACGCAGGATGTTGTCCAGCAGGAATTTGTTTCCATGGGATGGGACGCCGTCAATCTCATTATAGGAAGCCATTACGCTCTGGATGTTTCCTTCTCGGACCGCGGCCTCAAACGGCTTCAGGAAATATTCCCGGATGACTCTTTCGGAGTAGTTGCCGGGCGCGGTATTGGCGCCCCCCTCGGGTTGCCCGTGAACGGCGAAGTGTTTTGCCGTCGCGATTACGTGAGATTTATCGATGAAGGGTCCGGTTCCCTGGAATCCCTTTACCGCCGCGACGCCAATTCTGGACCCGAGGTAAGGGTCTTCTCCGTAAGTTTCCTCGGTTCGGCCCCATCGCGGATCGCGAGCCAAGTCCAGTACAGGAGTCAGGCACTGATGAGCTCCTCGTGAGCGGACTTCGCTTGCAGTAGCGGCAAAGACATTTTCGACAATTTCAGGTTCCCATGTGGACGCAAGCGCGATGGCTTGAGGGAATGACGTTCCCTTGCTGGCGGCATGGCCATGCAGGCATTCCTCGTGGAACAGGATGGGGATCCCGAGCCGTGTGTTTTCCCGTGCCCACTTCTGCATCGTATTTGTAAACTCAGCCATTTCGCGTGGCCCGCGCATGCCGCTGGGCCGGGAGATCTGGCCAATCCCGTTTTTCAGGTAGACGGCCGCGCGTTCGGGCAGGAAGGCCCCTTTCTGATCCACGAGAGAAGATTTGGAGTCATCCGCAATGACCGTTCTCTCCATGCCGCTCATGGTCTGGGCCAGCTTCTCTTCCAGCGTCATGCGCGAGAGAAGGTCCGCAAGTCGCTGCTCCAGGGGAAGCTTCGAGTTGCGATATGGAAATTGTTCCTGGGGAATAGCCTGGATTGCCAGCAGGGAAACCGTCAGCAAAAACAGAATGAGCTTCATTGAACGAGGGAAAGTTTCGGAGCCGAGCTTCATACATATCCTCCGCGCGCCAGCACTGCTTGATATCCGGTAAATGCGTGGTACTATAGCACTCCGTTAACGTACACGATATGCAAAACTCAGTAGACATCCCGGCGAAGCCGGGAGGCACCAGGGGCGCCGGCGCCTCGCCGAGTGCTGCATATTATTTGCAACAAGGCGCCCGCATGGGAGCTGTGGAGTACGGCGGCAAGCCACCGCACTCCGAAGGGCCAGCCGGGTTTTTAGTTAGCGCAACCAAGGATGAGCGACTATGGCAAATTTGTACTTCATGGGGATTGATGTTGGTACTGGCGGTACGCGTGCTGTGATCATTGACGAGAATGGACGCATTGTATCCTCCGCAACGGAAGAGCATGTGCCATTTGCATCTCCTGAGATTGGGTGGGCGGAACAGGATCCGGAAGACTGGTGGCGCGCCTGCGGTGTCGCGGTACGGAAAGCCCTTAGAGCTGCACTGTTGGATGCATCGCAAATCGCCTGTGCAGGATTCTCGGGGCAGATGCATGGAGCCGTTATGCTCGATGAGCGCGATGCCGTTGTACGCCCGGCTCTCATCTGGTGCGATGTGCGGACCGAACAGCAATGCCGGAAACTGACGATGGAAATCGGGGCGGAACGATTGATCCAGCTCACCTGCAATCCGGCTCTGCCCAATTTTACCTTAACCAAGTTTTTGTGGGTCCGTGAAAACGAACCCGGGAACTGGCAGCGCGTCCGTTCTGTTATGCTTCCGAAAGACTATGTCCGCTTCAGGCTGACTGGTGAGCGGGCCATTGACGTGGCGGATGCTTCCGGCACGCTGCTTCTGGACGTGGCAAAACGATGCTGGTCTGAGGAGATCATCCGCAAAGCTGAAATTGACGCTTCGATGCTCCCGCAGTTATACGAATCGCAGGAAATATGCGGGAGAGTGACCGCCAATGGAGCCGAAGCCACCGGGCTGAAGCCGGGCACTCCCGTTGTCGCGGGAGCCGGAGATCAGGCCGCCGGCGCAACCGGAATGGGAATCGTTGCCCCGGGCAATGTGAGCGCTACGATCGGGACGTCGGGTGTAGTCTTTGCCGCGACTGACCGACCGGCCCTGGATTCAAAGGGAAGGCTGCACACCTTCTGCCACGCCGTGCCGGGACGATGGCACGTCATGGGCGTGACTCAGGCCGCCGGGCTGTCATTACGTTGGTTCAGAGATCAGTTCGGTTCCGGTTTGGACGATGGCCGGGATCCCTATGAGAGGCTTGCCGAGGAGGCATCCCGAGTGCCCGCGGGATCGGACGGATTGCTCTGGGCTCCGTACCTGATGGGAGAACGCACTCCGCATCTGGACCCGAATGCCCGAGGCGCCCTGGTCGGCTTGACCGCCTCCCATACACGAGGACATGTGATCCGGTCGATTCTTGAAGGCGTGGCTTTTAGTCTGAAGGATACTTTTACCCTGTTTGCCGGGATGGGCGTTCCTGTCAACAGGATACGGCTCGGCGGGGGAGGGGCGCGATCCCCTTTGTGGCGGCAGATTCAGGCAGACGTCTATGGAAAAGCCGTAGAGATTGTCGAGGCGGAGGAAGGTGCCGCCTATGGAGCCGCAATTCTTGCGGGCGTTGGGGCGGGATGCTGGCCTTCAGTGGACCAGGCATGCGAGCGGCTTATCCGTGTGGCCAGTGTCGTTGAGCCCCGGTCCGACAACATGGATCGAATGGCCCGGCAGTATGAGGCCTATCAAAAGATGTATGGCGCTATTCGTTCAGTGATGCCGTCGTCCGCATACTAATTGTGGGTTGTGGCAGCGAAATAATTCAGCCACCGGGAGCGCCGCTGTCTCGCCTAATGACGCTTACTTTTTTTCGGGCGGTTTTCTTTCGCCCCCTTCAGGGCTCCTATTTTTTTAATATTCTACCAGGGGTTCGCTCCGCTCACCCCTGGCTGATATGGAGTGATCGGTCAAGTACAATCAATCCGTTCCTTGTTCGTTCATTTTGGTTTTCTTCGGTTCATAAATAAATCAGCCAGTAAAAAGAACAGGGGATCGAGTTGGCAACAGCGACGATAATCAATCTGATATTCGCGGGTCGATAAGCACGCATGACAACTGATTCATCGGGAGCGGCCTCACTCTACTTCCGTGGATTCTGGTTTCCCATACCAACATAGCCAGGTCGAGGTTTCTCCTTTCGAAGCCTGGAACTCGATCTCCTGTTCCGTTCACTAACCGAATGTTTCCGTTATTAATCCATTGAAGAACAAAATAGCTGCAAGAGCTGGTGCCTTATGTCATGCAACGCGACCGATAGCCCAGATAAATCCTGCCAATTCTCGACTTACCGCAACCGCGATCTTTTGTCTTTCTTTCCCTCGGTTGAGCATGCGTCGGAATTTTTGATTCAATCGCTTATCGCAACGTTGTGCAATCTCGATAACTTCTGCCGGCAAACACTCTCGTCGTTTCTTGAGAGTTTTGCCAGCTACTGAAGAATGACGGTAGTGCCAGGCGCTTTCGATCAGCACCCTACGTAGGTGGCTGTTTCCCGTTTTGGTTATCCTTCCCCGTCTTTCAAGTTCACCTGAGCTGCTTTCCGAAGGCACCACCCCAATAGCGGCCATAAACGAAGGCGCATCGACGAACCGTCTTAAATCGAGCGCTTCTGCGATAATCGTCATCGCCGTCAGAACCTGAACACCTTTTAGCGCCATCAAATAGCTGACTCGCTTTTGATAGTTCGGCTGTTTTGCAACTTCCTCGATTTTTCCCTGGAATGTTTTCAACCGCTCCGTCTGTTGCTCAAGCGCCTGTCGATATTCCTCCAGTACTGTTTGATCCCCATCATCCTCAAACACAAGGCTCTTAATCCACTTTAGGTGCCCAAGCGACCAGTTCTTGCCCTGCGGATATTTCAATCCACGTCGCATCAGAAACCGTGCTAATCGATGCCGTGCTCGCTGCTGGTCTTCCAATGCGTCTTCTCGCGCACGCACCAGATCTCGCAGACTTTCCTGTTCTTTTTGCGGGATCACAATACATGTTAGTTCTCCCGCTCGGTACAATTTGCCCAAGGCTTTCGCATCCAGCTTATCCGTTTTTACTTTTTTCCCCGCTCGTCTCGGAGTCAACGAAGGGGCCGCAACATCACAAGAAATCCCATGTTTGGCCAAATAGCGCTGCAAATAGTATCCATTAACGCCCGCTTCGTAGACGCACCGTACATCATCTTCAAATGCCCTTAGCTTTTTCGCTAACCGACCCAGCCCCGTACTGTCGTTTGATACAACAAGTTCTTCTCGAGGGTTACTTTCCTGCCCGCGAAAAATTGCGACGTTTATCTTTTTTGCTGAATCATCCATCCCTACCCAAGTGATACAATCTGCCATGATCGGTCTCCTCATGTTTTATGGCTCTGCAGCTTCGTCACCACGACTTCAGCTGTAACCCACGATATTACATGCTAGAGACCGATCACTCCATTATGTCTACTCTCTTCCGCGCCTCCGGCGCTGGATCTTTGTTCCATCTATACTAAGCGCCGGGGTTTAAGCGGAAGAGAGTAAATGGAACAAAAATCCAGCCCCGGGAGGGGCGGTCAGAAAATAGCCGGGGGTGAAGCGCAGCGAACCCCCGGATTGGACCGCAAGAGCGTTGGCCTTCGTTGCTTAACCTATTTCGGCGAATTTATACCCAAGTCCATGCACCGTGATAATCCACTTCGGCTGCTTGGGATCCTCTTCCAGTTTTTGCCTGAGCCATGCGATGTGAACATCGACGGTGCGAGTGTACGGTACTGAACTATACCCCCATACTTCCTGAAGCAATATCTCCCGGCTGATCGTCTCTCCTTCATGGTCGATCAGATAGCGCAGGAGTTGGAACTCCTTGGCGGAAAATTCGACAGGCTTCCCATCCCGCAGGATTTCCGTTTTCTTGAAATCGATTGTCACGGGGCCAAACTGGTGGATACGCGGCGCGGAGGCAAAGGTACGCGTGGCTCTCCTCAAAAGTGCCTCAATTCGGGCCAGGAGTTCAGGCATCTCGAAAGGCTTGGTCAGATAATCGTCTGCGCCGATTTTGAGTCCCTGGACCTTATCCATTGTCTGGGACCGAGCTGTAAGCATCAGAATCGGGGTTGCCATTCCCGAGTTGCGAAGGTCCTGGCATATTTCGTATCCGTTTTTATTCGGCAACATGAGATCGAGGAGAATCAAATCGTAGGCTTGGTTAAGAGCCTGTTCGTATCCGGACTGTCCATCCGAGGATACCTCGACGATGTAGCCTTCCTTGCGCAGTCTGTCTCCAAGCGTCAAACACAAGCCGGGCTCGTCTTCAATGAGAAGGATTCTGAACTGCATGATTTTGATTTCCTTTGTCGGCAGTCGACCTGCCTGGTAGGTGGATTATAAAAACGCTTCCTTTTCCTCGTGTGCTCTTGACCGATAGGGTGCCTCCCATGGAAACCACGGCTTCACGCACCATGAACAACCCTAGTCCGGTCCCGTGTATCTGGGCGGCGGAAGCGGCGCTGCCGCGGTAGAATGGTTCGAAAATATGGTCCAGATCTTCGTGATCGATTCCCATTCCTTTATCCTCGACGGAAAGACGAACCTCGGTGCCATGTTTTGCCCGTGCTTTTTCCGTTCGAATCATCATCCAGCGACTTTCGCCCGAGTACTTCAAAGCGTTTTGTATGAGGTTTTGAATCACATGTGACAGAGCGGTTGGGTCCACCTGGACGGCAGGCAATTCCAGGTCAAACCTGGTGTCGACAGTGAATCCCGCGGCCTCAATGGCCGGTTTTGCCTGATTAAGAGTTTTTCTTACGATGCTATTCAGATCTGTATCGCTGAGATTATATTGCCGACGCCCGGAGCGCACGCTGGCGAACTGCAGAATCTGCTCGATCATTGCCGTAAGCTTCCTGGCTTCGCCGCGAATGAGCTCTCCGTATTTTCGAGCGGAACCGCCCGAATCGTTGACGATTCCATCCGCAAGGTTGTCTCCGGCGGCGCAGATCACCGTCAGGGGGGTTCGGAGTTCATGGGATACTCCGGCGACGAAATCAATCTGCAGTTTTGCCAACCGTTGTGCGCGCCTTGCGAATACGAGTACCAAAGCCATACTGACGGCCAGCAGCAGGAGAATTCCAAAGCTGATGGCAAGGTTGCGGTATCTGGATCTGGCAACAGCTGCGACCAGAGATCCTTCGCGGTGAATCGCCAGTACTTCCGCGATAGAACCGTCCTGTTCCAAAACCTGGAGAATTCCTGGCCGTTCCGCTTGCGGCGTTGGTTCCGGCCGGAAGCCGAATCCTGGCGGCGGAGGTTCCTCTCGCCCCGGTCTTTGCCTCTCCGGTCTGCCGGGATCCCTAGGATCAGGGCCCCCGGGCCCCATAGGATTGCCCGGCCTATTGGGATCATTGGGCCCAATGGGTCCGGTACGTTCCCGGCCGGCTTCCAGTAGTCTGATACGCGCATCCGGTTTTGAAAAAGATTCCAGCGTCAGTCCAGGATCTGAAGTATACAGAAACTCAGACGGAGTCTTCCCGTTTACCACCGCGATGTGGTAAACAAACCCATGAGAGCCTCCAAAGCACCTTCTGGCAAGTTCCGGGAAGATCTCCTGGCTTAAGACCTTTGGATTCAGCTGCAGCATGACAAACCCGATGAATCGGCGGTCCGGCCTTGTGCCGGATGGCTGAAACTTCACAAGCGGATGGAGCATCAGCATACTGTCGAGGTTTACAAATCGGTCAAATGGGCGCAGCCCGCGAATCGGAGGAAATGGTTCCAGAAAAAACCGCATCTGTCGGGTGCGGACCGATTCAAACTCGGAAGGCCAGCTTTCAACCTCGAACCTTTTGGTCGCGCGGTTCAGATGATAAAGCTCCGATGCTCCGTTTTCTTTTGCAATCCACAGCCAGACACCGTGAAGCAAGTGAATGTCGGAGTTGCTCAGAATGTTATCGCAACTCACGGCGTAGCTTTGCCAGTCTTCCTGATTCAGGATTGCCATATCCGGCTGGAAGAGAAAATCAAGCCTCTGGAATTCACCCTGAAACTGCGCCCGGAACTGATTGAGTGCTGTCAGCAGGCTTGCATGCATGCGCTCCTGCTCCGCTTCTCCGAGTTGGCCACTCCAGCGGTACTGCAGGATTGCAAGCGAGATCAGGATTGTACAGAGCAGGCCTACCAGGATGATGGAGGAGGCTGTGCTCTTGAAGAAGCCGCTTCTCGAGCTTCTTGGTATTAAACGATTCCATTGGGAGGTTTGCACGAGCTAATCCTAACCTCGAAGACTTAAAGACTCCAAGTTCAATTCACAGGTCCTGGCTATTAGATACGGATAAACTGTCTGTGGGTGTCCGGTTTACAAAAACTTTACATTGCTGTCTTTGCGGAAAATTTGGTTGGCAGGTTAAAACTGAGTTAATTGATGCACCCGCGTGATCCCCGCGCCCTTGAGTGCCGTCTATAGGGATAACAATGCACTCGGGAGTATTAGACATGAGAGATCATATTTATGCAAATCTGCAGTCCGGGAATCACCCGAACTTTTTTCCAGATAATGTCAGAGTGGCCTTGCTCAGCGCGCAGACGGTTGAACGCACGGCTCCCTGGTTTCTTACCGCATCCCCGGGAGTCGCCAGTTTTTATGTTGTCCTGGGAGGCGGATGCCGGATCTGTGTCGACGGGGATGACGAAGGTGTTTCCCTGCGGAAGGGAGATCTCGCCGTGTTGTTGCATGGTAAAAGGCACTGGGTGCGAAATGACCGAATCCAGTCGGACCGGAGCATTCTGTATCGCGGACGCTTCGTTTGGAATGCGCCGGATTCGACGGCTCTGATATCCGGTTTCCCCCCTGTGATCCAGTTCAAGGGTGAGAATGGCATCCTGGTGCCCTGGATGTCGCTGTTCAGCTGGGTGATGGCCGAGGAACCCCTGCCAGGGGAACCCTATGCGCTGGCGACAATCAATCAGATGGCTTACGCCATCTTCGTGCAGAGCGTGTTGCACACGATAGAGCTCAATACATAGAATTCGAGAAACTGGTAGCGGCCTTCTTGCCGCCAATCTCCCGAATTCTAGGTTTCGGCTGCAAAATCGGATTCCAGAATTTCAAGTTTCTGATCCTGCATGCCGTACAGCTTGGCATAAAAGCCGCCGGGTTTCAGAATCAGCTCATCATGCGTGCCTGATTCTACGATCCTTCGGTTGTGCACTACCAGGACCTGATCCGCATTGCGAATCGTTGACAGGCGATGTGCAATAATGAAACTGGTTCGTCCCTTCATCAGCCGGATCAATCCCTCCTGGATGTGCGATTCGGTCAAGCTGTCCACGCTGGAAGTTGCCTCGTCCAGTATCAGAATGCGTGGATCGGCAAGGATGGCGCGCGCGATTCCCAGCAATTGACGTTCGCCCTGCGACAGATTGTTCCCCCGTTCGGACAGAACCGTGTCGTACCCGTGCGGCAGGCGAGAAATGAAATAGTGTGCATTTGCGGTTTTCGCAGCCGCAATCATCTGTTCTTCGGAGGCATCGGGCCGGGCATAGAGCAGGTTCTCACGAATGGTCGTAGCAAAGAAGAAAGGTTCCTGAAGAACCACTCCCATTTTTGTTCGCAGGTCATCAATCCTCAGTTCGCGGATATCTGTGCCATCGACGGAGATGTGCCCCGTGCGGACATCATAGAATCGGCTCAGCAGGTTGATCAGCGTTGTTTTCCCCGCGCCGGTCGGACCAACGATTGCAACGACCTGTCCGGGTTTCGTCTGGAAACGGATACCTTCCAGGACCTGCTTCCCCTCTTCATAGGCAAACCCGACATCATGGAATTCAACATTGCCCCGGATATCGGCCAGCGGGAGCGCTCCCGGTTTTTCAACGACCTCCGGTTTCATGTCCATCATTTCAAACAGGCGCTCCGCCCCAGCAAGCGCTGATTGAATCATGCTGTACACCTGCGTAATCTGTCGCAGGGGTTCAAAGAATCGCTGAGAGTAAAGAATGAATGCGGTCAGAAGGCCGACGGAAACGCCGGTAGCCAAAGCTGCGGTGCCGGCGCCGGCGGCCTGGGCTGCGGTGGCCTTGAGCGCGAGATAGCCGCCTATCCCGACAATCAGTGCGAGAGTCAGAGACGTCATGAAGTTCATCAGGGGCATGAAAGCATAGGAAATCAACTCCGCTTCGACGCCGATTCGCTGACTGGTATCGTTGATTTTGTCGAATTTGGAGAACTCGGCTTCCTCGCGGCGGAACGTCTTGGTGACCTTGACTCCTGAGATCGATTCTTCAATGTTTGCCGTCAGCTTGCCTACCCATTCCTGGTTTTTCCGAAAAGCGCTTCGTATTTTTTTGCCGATGATTCCGGTCAGGATAGCCATCACCGGCACCACGGCAAGCACGACGAAAGTCATCGGAACAGAAAGTATAAACATGGCAACCAGGACAGTGATCATGGACAGCAGACCGCCGATCAAGCTGGAGAATCCGTTGTTCATCGCATTAAAAATCATCTCGATGTCGTTGGTCATGCGGCTGATAAAATCGCCGATCCCCCGTTTATCAAAGGAGCCCATCGAGAGTGTCTGGATGTGGGCGAATGAATCCTCGCGCAGGCGATATACGATGTTGTTTGAAAGGCGAGTCATCAGGATGCCCGACCCGGCGTCTGCAATCCAGGATCCCAGGATGGTAGCCAGGATGATTTTCATCCGGTAAACGAAATCGGGCAGATTCTTCGACAGTTCCAGGTCGTATTTGATTGCCTCGCCGATCAGGGCAGGGCCCAGGGTCCGGAGCAGCGTTCCGGCCGCGATGAACACAGTGGAGGCTACCATCAGGAACCGGTATGGTCCGAAATAGCCGATAAGGCGCCGCATGGTTTTACGATAATCCCTGGGAGCCTCGATATGCGGTTGCCAGGGATTGCGCGGAGGGCCTCCCGGCCGGGATCCGCCGCCTTGCTGGGGCTTGCCTGGTGCTTTAGATGCGCTCATGCCGAAACCCTCCCGTTGGCACTCGCAGATCCGGATTGGGTCTCGAAAATCGTGCGATACGTCGTGTCGGATTTCAGCAGTTCGTCATGTGTGCCCATTGCAATGATGCGGCCGTCTTCCATAACCACGATTCTGTCTGCATGCCGGATTGTGTTGATCTTCTGACTGATAATGATTGCCGTACGATCTTTGAATTCTCTGTATAACGCTTCCACAATACGTTTTTCCGTTGTCGCATCCAGAGAGGATGTGACGTCATCGAGAATGATAATATCCGGATTCGTGGCGATGGCCCGTGCAATCGCCACGCGTTGCCGCTGCCCTCCGGATAGCCCGGCGCCTCGCTCTCCGACGGACGATTCCCAGCCTTCCTCTTTTTCCGCAATAAACTCGGAAGCGCATGCAATATCGGCCGCCCGCTGCAGATCTTCCTGGCTGGCGTCAGGCGCTCCGAAGGCAACATTGTCGCGGAGCGTTCCGCTGAAGAGAACCGTTTCCTGCAATACCATGGAGACGCGGGTGCGAAGGGTATCGAAAGTCAGATCCTTTACGTCAATGCCATCGAGAAGCACGCTGCCTTCTTCGGGATCGTAAAACCTGGGGATGAGGTTGACCATGCTGGATTTGCCTGAGCCGGTTGTGCCGATGATTCCGAGATGCTCTCCCGGCCGGATCACCAGGTCGATATTGCTGAGCGCGCGCTCCCCCTCTCCGTATCGGAACGAAACATTGCGAAACTCGATCTTGCCCTGTACGGAGGGAAGACTGCGGGCCTGAGGCTTTTCCTCGATGCCGGGCTTTTCGTTGAAGAGGGCGTCGAGCCTAACCGCCGAAGCCATGGCCATGCTGACGAAATTGAGCACGAAGCCAAGCATAATGAGAGGGAACATCGCCATCATTGCATAGTTGTTGAAAGCGATGAGTTTGCCTATCGTAAGGTTGCCGGTTGCTCCCGAAGCTATATATCCGATCAACGTTTTGCCGCCGGCCCAGATCACGATCACGGTGGCAAGCTGTGCGATCAGGAAAAACAACGGGAAAAAGAGCGACAGCTTGTACCCTACGTTCTGACTGACGTCATACAGTTTTTTGTTTCGGATGCCGAATTTCTGCCGCTCTTCCGGCTGTCTGGCAAACGCTCTGACGACTTTGGCGCCGGCCAGATTTTCCTGAAGGGTGTTGTTGATTTGGTCCAGCGCGGCTCTTGACTTCATGAAGAGAGGGCGGATGAATATGGCAACGCCGAAAAACAGAGCCAGACTCAAGGGCATGAAGATGGCCATAATGCCTGCAAGGCTGGGGTCCGTGATGTACATGGCGATGACGGTCCCGATAATCATGATGATGGACTGGACAATCATGAACACGCCCATCCTCACGAACATGCGGACCGTGTTGACATCCGAATTCAAGCGCACCATCAGTTCGCCGGTGCGCCACCGGTCCAGGTTTTCAAAGGAGAAACTCATCACCTTCCGGTACAGAGCGTTGCGCATCTCATAGCCCATTTCCTGGGAAGATTTGATGAGCGTATACCCGGATGCCAGGTTAAGGATCGAGGCAATCAGCGCGGTGAGAATAATGCCGGCCGCTCCCCAGATGATCGGGGAGGCGCTTATGGTCTTAATGCCACTGTCGATGGCGTATTCAATCAGCCGCGGTTGAACTAGCCCCAGGCCGGTGGATGCGAGCAGGAGGAGAAATGAAATCGCAAGTGCACCCACGGATTTGTTGAGAAAACGAAAGAGTCGCAGAAGAGCCAGCATGGACGATTCCTTCTGTCTTTGTTGGTGAAATCCGCATGATTCGCGGCGGGCTTTGAGCCTATTTGCCGGGAATCACACGACTGAGGCCTATATCGAGCCATCGGCTCTTTCGCCCAAAGCCAGCCGGACTATATCCCGGAGCTGCTCCGGAGTAAATGGCTTGCAGAGGCAATCAAAAGCGCCTTGTTTTTTGAGATCCCTTGTCGACTCTTCCGTGGTAAATCCCGTCATGATAACGACCGGTAAAGCGGGGTTCAGGGTACGGATTTGCGCCAGGGTATCCATTCCGCTCAGCCCCGGCATCAGCTGGTCGAGCAGAACCAAATCGATCGTCGATTTTGCGGCCGCCAGTTCCCGGAGCCCTTCGTCTCCGGTTTCCGCTCCGAGTGTGGACCATCCAGCTTTTGAAAGCGCACGCATGCATGCGAGACGCATGTGACGGTCATCGTCGATCACAAGAACTTGGATCATATAAAAAAATAACCACGAGAAGTACCGAATACGCCAGAAAAATCGTATCGCGTATCTGCCTTCTCGTGGTTTTGATTACAGGTCTACGGATCGTCTATGCCTGGGGCCTGGGGGACAATCCGGCAGCCTTTGCGATTTCGGCTACCTTCTGTTCCCATTCGATCGCCATGATATGCACGCCCCGGACTCCCTTGATTTCCTTGACCTGCTGGATGGTTTCCACGCAGATTTTGATTCCTTCTTCCGCCTGCTTTTCCTTTGGAACCGCTTTCAGCCGGTCAATCAGCGCATCCGGCACATCCATGCCGGGGACGTTTTTCTTCATATGACTGGCCATGCCGGCAGATTTTAAAGGAATGACACCGGCCAGGATGGCGCACTTTTCGTGCAATCCTCGATCTCTGACCATTTCCATCCACTTGGCAAACTTCTCAACGTTGTAGATGCCCTGGGTCTGGATGAATTCGCATCCGGCCTTTACCTTTTTGCCGAGACGCATGGCGCGGATTTCAAACGGATCGCCGAAGGGATTTTCGGCTGCGCCGATGAAAAGCTCCGGTTTGCCTTTGACTTCGTCGCCGCCGAGAAACTTGCCGTCATCTCTGAGCGTTTTGACCGTGTTGATCAACTGAATCGAGTCGATATCGTACACGTTCTTTGCTCTTGGATTGTCGCCGAAGCTCTGATGATCCCCGGACAGGCAGAGGATGTTGCTGATTCCGAGTGCGGCTGCTCCCAGGATGTCGCTCTGGATGGCAATCCTGTTCCGATCGCGGCACACCATCTGCCAGATAGGATCCAGCCCCATTTCCTTTAGAATTAAGCAGGCTGAAAGTGAACTCATTCTGACGATGGAGGTCTGGTTGTCGGTGACATTGACTGCATCCACCGCGCCTTTGAGCAGACTCCCCTTCTTCCGGATCACTTCCGGGTCCGCGCCGCGCGGCGGACCGCATTCCGATGTAACTACAAAAACACCCTTTTCCAAGAGACGCTCAATGTTCGATTTCGTCTTCACCGTCTCAAATCCTCCATTTGCGAATTGACGATTTACGATTTACGATTTTGAACCTTCAATTGTAAATCGCGAATCCCTAATCGAAATAAATATCTATCCTAATCTCAAATCTTCTCTGACTCTCTTCCGGGGTCCGCCGTCCCGCGATACTGACCAGTCTTTTACCGTAATGATCTCTTCATATTTTTCCAGCTGGCCGAGCCCTTTCAATCTGTCCACGATAAGCTGCCAGGCGCAATCTGTTTCCTTGTTCACTTCGCATTTCCCCGTGGCGGATCCGCCGCAAGGACCGTTGAACAAACTTTTCGCGCAGCGCGCCACCGGGCAAACGCCGCCGGTCAGATGCAGGATGCACTCGCCGCAACCCTGGCATCTTTCCGCCCACACGCCATATTCAAGGGCAACGCCGAGGAAAGTCGTGTTGATTGCGGGAAGCACGAGCTTCTTGGGAAATCTTTCGGACGTGTACTGGATTCCCGCTCCACATGCCATCGAAATGACCGCCTCGTACTCGTCAATGAAGGGCTTGATCTGGTCGATGTATTCAAAATCGCACTGGCGTTCCAGCGTAAATTCCTTAATCTCGATTTCCTGGCCGTCCTTGGCCCGGGACATCTTCAGTTCCGAGGCCAGAACTCCGACTTCCCGTTCTCCGCCGGCAGCGCAGACAGTAATGCACTCCCTACAACCCAAAAGTAGAATCTTCTTATAGGGCTTTACCATTTGCAGGATTTCTTCCAGCGACTTCCTGTTCCCTACTATCATGCTTCCTCCTAAACACGTTCACGGCTCCCCGGTTCCAGTTCCCGTTGCAACCTGAAAACGGGAAGCATGGGACGGAGAACGCGATATTATGCCTTGAATGCGTTGCGCCCTTTTTTTATGGGACTTGGCCCCAAAGCGCGAATCTTGTCCGCCATTTCATTGGCAATCGCTGCAAACCGCTGCCCCTGAGCGGAACTCAAGTTGTACATTTCCAGCCGTTCCGGTTCCAATCCAACTTCCTGTAAGAGCGTCCTGGCGTAAGCGACTCTCTTTCTTGCCCTGAGGTTGCCTTTTAGAAAATGGCATTCTCCCTCAAGACATCCGGCAAGATACACCCCATCCATGCCGGCTTCAAACGCCTTCAGGATTGTCAGGATGTCTACTCTTCCGGTACACGGCACTTTAATGACTTTTATGAATGTCGGGTAGTTGAGCCTCATCGAACCTGCCAGGTCCGCAGCGCTGTACGCTCAAAACTCGCAACAAAAAGCCACAATTTCCGGCTCAAATCCCGCCGGTTGCACTTTTTCCTGTACCGCCTGCTGTGTTGCTTCCATCCTTTGCTCCTTAACTAAATCGTTTAGGCTGCTCCCGTGGGCGTGCTGGTCAGGGCATCAGCCTTAGCCCAGATCTGCGCTTCTCTGAAGTGCATCAGTTCAATGGCCAATGCCGGGCATTCAGCCATGCAGCTGCCGCAGCCTTTGCACTTTGCCACATCAATTTCGGCTTCGCCGTTGAGATTAATGACAGGGACGTCGTAGGGGCAAACCCTGACGCATGTCAGACATGCCGCGCAACGCTCGCCATCAACCACGGCCACAACTCCCCCGACCATCATCTTTTCTTTCGTAAGAATGGTGCAGGCACGCGAAGCCGCAGCGCTAGCCTGGGACAGCGTTTCGGTAATCAGTTTCGGACCGTGAGCGCCGCCCGCCAGGTACATCCCATCCGAAGGGAAGTCCACCGGGCGCAGCTTCATGTGCGCTTCCAGGAAGAATCCTTCCAGCGTACGCGGAAGCTTCAAAACGCCGGCGATATCCTCGTTGTCTCTTGCGTGCGTCGAAGCCGAGAGGACCACGAGATCCGGTTTGATTTCCACGCGCTCGCGGATGATTTTGTCCTGGAACGACACGGTAAGCCCGTTCCCGTTCTTCTTTACTTCAGGTTTTTCTTCCTGTTCGTAGCGGACAAAGAGTACGCCCTTCTCGCGCGCTTTTGCATAGTACGGTTCGGCCAAACCATAGGTCCGAACGTCGCGATAGAGAACAGTGATTTCCGTGGCGGGATTCAGTTCTTTGAGCTTCAATGCGTTTTTGACGGCCGTGGCGCAGCAGGTTCTGCTGCAGTTCGGCCGATCCTGGTTTCTGGATCCCACGCACTGGATCATCACAACCTTTTTCGCGTTTGCGACGTCGGCGGACTTTGTGACGATCTTGTTTTCCAGTTCAAGTTGGGTTACGACCTTTGGATCTTCTCCGTAGAGAAATTCCGTTGGTTTATGCTCATAGGCGCCGGTGGCAAGAACGATGACCCCGTGTTGAATCTTCTGGTATTCGCCATTGACCTTGACGCCGGTAGTGAAGTTGCCCTTGTTGCCGGTGGAATCCACGACCGTTGCATTCTTCATTGTGTGGATCATCGGGTGATTCATGACACGTTCGATTGTACTCTTCAGAAGGTTCTGGACATCCTGTCCGTCGAGAGTGTAGTGGAGGTTCCAGAGATTGCCTCCCAGCCGGTCCTCTTTTTCGAGCAGGTAGACTTCATATCCCTGGTCGGCGATCTTCAGAGCCGATGTCATTCCGGCGATACCTCCGCCGACGACAATGGCCTTGTGGATCACAGGCAGCGCGGACTCGCCCAGAGGCTGAATCAAGCGCGCATTGGCTACGGCCATGCGGACAAGATCCTCCGCTTTATCCGTCGCCTCTTCCTTCTGTTTCATGTGGACCCAGGAGCACTGGTCGCGAATGTTCGCCATCTCGAACAGGTATTTGTTCAATCCGGCTTGACGCACCGTTTCCCGGAACATCGGTTCGTGAGTTCTCGGAGAGCAGGAGGCCACGATGACACGGTTCAGATTGTGTTCCTTGATGGCATCCCGAATCTTGGCCTGCGTATCCTGCGAGCAGGTGAAGAGGTTGTCCTCGACGTGGACGACATTATCGAGAGTTCTTGCGTAATCCCGCACCTTGGGCACGTTCACAACGCCGCCGATATTAATGCCGCAATTGCAGACAAATACCCCGATCCGTGGATCCTGGCCTTTGACTTCCAGTTCCGGCGGATATTCCTTTTTCTTTGTCATCGTCCCGCGTGCCAGGGCAAGTGGCGCACCGGCATCGGCCGCCGCTCCGCTGGCCTGGGCAACGGTCTCAGGAATGTCCTTCGGTCCCTGGTACGCGCCGCAAACATAGATGCCGTCTTTGGACGTTGAGTGTGGAGCGAAGGAGTTCGTGACGGCGAAGCCGTACTTGTCAACCTCGACGCCCAGCCGCTTGACCATGTTGATCGTGTGCTTGGCCGGCTCGAGACCGACAGAGAGAATCACCATTTCGAATTCTTCTTCAACAACCTTGCCGGCTTCGTCAATATAGCTGATCAGAAGGTTCTTGGTTTTGAAGTCTTCGCGAACCCTGGATACTGCGCACTTGACATACCGGACACCGGATTCCGTCTTCGCCCTTTCATAATAGGTTTCGAAGTTCTTTCCGTAGGCCCGGATATCCATGTAGAAGATAGTGGGCTCGATGTTGTTGTCATGTTCCTTCGCGATAATCGCTTCCTTGGTGGCATACATGCAGCACACGGAGGAGCAATAGTCGTTGCCGCAGGAAGTGTCGCGGCTTCCCACGCATTGGATGAACGCAATCTTTTTCGGGTGCTTTCCGTCAGACATGCGCTGAACGGTCCCGGCAAAGGGTCCGCTGGCGCTCAGGATACGTTCGAACTCGAGGCTGGTGACAACGTTAGGGTATTGTCCATAACCCAACTCGGGCCGGATGTTGCCCTCTACCGTTTTGAATCCGGGGGTAAGAACGATGGCGCCAACTTTTATATCTTCGATTTTGTCGCGATCGTCATGATTGACGGCGCCGACGCGGCAGGCATATACGCACTGGTTGCATTCTGAGCATACGCCGCATTCGAGGCAGCGCTTTGCCGCTTCAACAACGTCATCTTCGCTGAGCGCGGCTTCCACTTCATTGAAGTCGTGTTTGCGTTCGCCAGGATTTCGTTTGCTGGGTTCGAATCGGTCAGCCGGAGATGTGATCTCAATCAGCTGCTCTTTCTGTTCCACATCGAGAGTGGCTTCCGGCAGCCGTTCGAGAACCGGGACCGCAGGAGGCCATGCATTCGCCGCTTCACCCGCTAAATAGGCTTCGATGGCTTTTGCGGCCTTATGGCCGGCGTCAATCGCTTCGACCACCCATGTTGTGCCTGTGACCACATCGCCGCCGGCGAAAATGCCGGGAACGTTCGTGGCCAGCGTGTTTTTGTCGACCGCTACTCTGCCGCGCGCAGTTTCAACCTTGTTTTGGAGGAAGCTTACATCCGGTCTCTGGCTGATGGCATAGATAACCATGTCGCAGGGAACCACGGTTTCCGTCCCCTGTTTGACGTCCATATCGAGCTTCCCGTCAACAAAGCCTCGGAAATCGACATTGACGGTCCTTACTCCGGTCACCTTGCCGTCTTTGTTTGTGATTTCCAGGAAGTTCCGGCCGGGCATCACATCGATGCCTTCATCACGGCAATCGCGGACTTCCCAGTCGTGGGCGAGCATTTTGCCTTCGCCTTCAAGACAGGTCATTCCAACCCAGCTGGCGCCGAGTCTCACGGAAGACATGGCCGCATCGACCGCTACGTTTCCGCCGCCGAGGACCAGTACCCGTTTGCCCTTTACATCAGGCGGCTTGATATCTCCGCCCCGCAGGCTGACAGCACGCAGGTAATCGGTTGCGACATGGACATCCGCCAATTCGTTCCCGGGGATTCCGGTTTTAAGTCCGACATGGGCGCCGGTCGCTACGAATACTGCGTTGTATTCGCCCAAAAGAGCTGCGGCGTCATCCACTCGGCTATTCAGCTTCAGTTCCACGCCTCTGGCAACGATCTCGTCGATTTCCTTCTGGACCAGGTCGTAGGGCAGTCGATATTCCGGTATCCCTACCCGCATCATACCGCCCGGTGCCGGCAATGCCTCAAATACCGTTACGGAGAAATTCTTGGCGATCAGGTCGTTGGCTGCCGCCATGCCGGCCGGGCCGGAGCCGATGATGGCCACTTTCTTTCCCAAACCCGTGGTGTCGGGCGATTTCTGGATTCCGGCTGCATAGGCCTTCTGAACCTCTTCCGGATGAGCAAACGCCCAATCAGTCACAAAGCGCTTCAGGTGCATGATGTTGACGGCTTCATGCCCGTTTTCTCCCCGGGAGCAGGCTGTTTCGCATTTGTGATTGCAAACGCGGCCGCAAACGGAGGGGAAGGGATTGTCTTCCTTAATGGTCCGGTATGCGTCGGCAAATCTCTTTTCACGGATCAGTGCCACATAACCCATAGCCCGTTGTTCAATCGGGCAGGCGTTCCGGCAGGGAGCTTCTCCGCGTTTTTCAATGGCATAGGCATTGGGAATTGCCTGCGGATATCTCTTATAAATGGCTTTGCGATTATTTAACTGAGCATTGAATTCGTTGGGGCGGGAGATCGGACAGGCCGTTGCGCAGTCTCCACACGCCGTACATTTATCAACATCCACGAAACGGGCGCGTTTCCGGACGCGAACGGTGAAGTTCCCGGGTTCGCCCGAAATGCTCTCGATGTCGGTGGCGGTCGATACATTAATGTTCAGGTTGCAGCCTGCCTCCACCAGCTTTGGCGAGATAACGCACATGGAGCAATCATTGGTGGGGAATGTCTTGTCAAGCTGAGCCATTACGCCGCCGATCGCGGGTGACGTCTCTACCATGTGGACGTAATAGCCTGATTCCGCCAAATCAAGGGATGCCTGAATCCCGGCAATCCCGCCGCCTACTACCATCACGGCGCCAACTTTTTCAGCCATTGTTCCTCCAGAACAGTAGCCAGTACTCAGTAGTCAGTAGTCAGAAAAACCGCTTTTGTGTTTTGTTCTGGCTACTGGCTACTGGCTATTAGCTACTTCTCACAATCACATCAAACCTTTAGCAGTCAACATCGGGGTCGGATCAACGAAATGGCGCTTAAACCATTTCCCGGCATCCTTGTGCCCCATCGCCAGTCCCATGAGTTCCGTGTAGTACAGGATAGGAAGATCAAGTTTCTTCCCGAGATCCTTCTCTACGTCTTGTTGGCGCGTGTCCAGATTCATCTGGCACATGGAGCAGCCGGCAACAACGCAGTCCGCCCCGGTCTCTTTGGCTTTGACCAGGATCTTGCCGATCAACTGCTTGAAGATATCCATGCGGGTAAACATCAGGCTAGCGCCGCAGCAATCGGTCTTGTACGACCACTGAATTGACTCTACGCCCATTGTTTTCAACAACTTGTCCATGTGCATCGGATTTTCGTAATCCTTGATTCCGGTCAGCTTTGGGGGCCGTACGGGGAGGCAGCCGTAATAGCAGACCGCCTTTAGTCCGGAAAGCTTCTTTACCATTCGCTTCTTGAGTTCCTCAACGGAGGGCTTGTCGCACAGGTAATCCATGGCAAAACGAATGGGGACGTTTCCCTTGTAGGGGAAGCTGACCTTCTTGCCATGTTCCTTGACTTCCATTTCCGCGCCCTTGAATCGGCTGTAGCAGCTTGCGCAAGGGACCAGAAGGTCCCGGCTGCTCTTTTCGGCGATGGCCAGATTCCTGGCGGGCATTTCGACAGCCAGTGTTTCGTCCATGCAGTGTGCCGAGGTGGCGCCGCAGCAGGTCCAGTCATCCAGCTCGTGGAGCTTGATGTCCAGCTGGCCCAGAACGCCGCGGATCGATTCGTCAAATTCTTTGGATGTGCCGTGAAGGGAGCATCCGGGGAAGTAGGAAAATTCTTTCATCGGGCTCCTCCTTTACCTGCCACATCAAACAGCTTCCTGAACTCGCTGCCGCCCTTAAATGAGGGGAATATACCCATCCTTCCCCGCAAAAATGCCTTCAGCCCCCATCCCATAAACCCGCCTAAGCCTCCGCTTTTCAATTCATAAAGCGAAAAGCCGGGCTCCCATGTGCGGCCGGTGTATTTGGTAAGAGCCAGGAAGAACCTGTGGAACATAGGGATGTTCTTCTCTCCCTCCGCAGCGCCGGATTTGGCCGCTATGCTCCGCAATGTGTCCATAACCTTAGCGATGTCAATGCTATTCGGGCATCTAGTGCTGCAGGTATGGCAGGAAGCGCAGAGCCAGATAGTCTTCGAGGATAGTACCTTATCCCGATGGCCATACTGGATATGCCGGAAAACCTGGTTGGGCAGAATGTCCATTGCAAAGTTCAGCGGGCATCCGGCCGAGCACTTCTGGCATTGATAACAATGCTGAATTATCTCTCCGCTTTTTTGAACCACTTCCGATAGCAGGGATACATCCTTATTTACTGCCTGCTCTCTCACATCCATCGTTTACTCCAGTTCTGATCTGAGAGGATCTTCGAGGATACTCCGAGGATTTCTTGGGGACGTGAAGCCTTACACCCTTTTGCCTACGCGCGATCACTTAAGAAGCTCGGTATTCCTAAAGCTCCGTTACATGCATTCCCAAAATGCTGGAACGTACTAACAATAGCAAATTATTTTCTATATCGAAAGGGGTGAGATTGGCAAGCAATTTCAACAGGAGGCTCCCGGCCGTCCACCCGAGGGTGGGCAACCGGACGGCTCAATCCCTGAAGAAGCCTTCAATGGATTGGAGATAGCTGGACAATGCACCAGGCCACCTATTCCCTGAATTGCCTTGCCGGCAATCAGGTTTTTTGCGGGATTTACAGCCGTACAAGCTTGCCTCACCAGTCCTGGCGCGACCGAAAGCGATCCGGAAATCGGATTCAATCGCGCCGACTTTATCCCTATGGGAACGATGTAAATCCAATGAAAATAAATATATTACAGGACATTCATCGCGAACTGTGACTAAAAGGGCCAGAAGTTGTTGTCATTCCATATCTGTTCCTTCAGATCTTCGTCAAGCTTATGCAGAAGGTGAAAATGGGTTCTCTCCCAGTCCGCGAGCATCTGGTACATTTCTTTTTCGTTTGGATCGGTGGCCTCATCGGCTCGTCCCTGGTAGATTTCAACCGCGCGGTTTTCGAAATCGATGGCTGCCGAGATGGCGGCCGCTTCATAGCTGGCGGCTGTAATCTCTCCCTTCACCTTTTCGCTCAGAATCATCGTCGCTTCCGCATCATCCGGATGCGCCTGGGTAATATTCCGCGCAAACTTGCCCGTTTTTTCGTATTCGGCAAACTGTCTGGATAGAAACGCCACATGTTCATCTTCTTCTTCGGCCATCATGGCGAAGATTTTGCGGACCGCTTCACTCCCGGTTTCGCGAACTGCGGTGGTGTAAAACGCTTTTCCTCGAAGTTCGAGCAGGATTGCAGTTTTCAGAATGTCTTCCGGAGATTTCTTCATAGTCTTCCCTTGAGGTTAGCAAATAGCCCGGACGCGCTCTCTTGTCACACAAATGGTTCAACCGATTTTCATCCTACCTCAAAATGCAAAATTGTTGAATACCTTGACAGTCCTGCACACGTTTAGCTTCCGTGCCGACCGCCCCTTTTATCGCTCGATCGCAAATAGTGCCTATGACGCAGGTATAAGCGGGAGCTAAAGCCGTTTGTTGATGGCTTGGGCAGACCGTGCGGGCTGGGGGCAATCGCCATCCACAGTTCTCAGGACATTTATAAAAAGTGACAAAACATAAGGTTAGGGCAGGATTGGACGATACTAATAAAGTTCCAAGATTTTTCCTGCCTTGCTTGCGCGCTAGAAAATTGCATGCAGGATCCATGCATTGCTGTTCACTGATCCGGGCTAAAGGCAATGGACTACTTTTTCGCTCGACAACCGATACTAGATGGGTCGAATTCCGTTTTTGGATATGAGCTGCTTTTCCGAAACGGATTCCAGAATGTGTACGACACGGCCGACGGCGACAGGGCAACCCTCGAGATACTCTCTGATGCCGTATTCAATACATCCTTTCGGCAGATGGTTGCCGGCAAGGTCGGATTTGTAAACTTTACGCGCGAACTTCTGCTCAGCGATTTCGTCTACCTTTTTCCGCCTGATCAACTTGTCATAGAGGTGCTGGAGAACATCGTCCCCGATGACGAGACCATGAGCGCATGCCGCCGCCTCAAGGAGGCAGGCTACAGGCTTGCGCTGGACGACTTTGTTGCGGGCGATTTACAGCACCCGTTTGTTCCGCTGGCCAATATTGTAAAGGTGGATTTCCGCCAAACCACGCCGGATGAGCGCAAACTGATTGCGAATCAGCTCAAGCCTCACAAAATCGACCTGCTTGCGGAGAAGGTCGAAACCGACGAGGACCATCGTCAGGGGCTTGCGTCAGGATATAGTCTCTTCCAGGGGTATTATTTCAGCAAGCCTGTTATCCACACCGGGCGGAGGCTGGCTCCCAGTCAGATCGCCTGCATGCGCATGCTCCAGGAGGTTTGCAGCGAGCAGTGCAACTATGCGAAACTGAACAGCATCATTACGGCGGACCTCCCGCTGGCCTACCGCATGCTGAAGCTGGCCAATTCTCCTTATTTTGGCTTTCGGGCGAATATTACTTCCATCCTTCACGCCATTACGCTCTTTGGGCGCGAAGGGATGAAGCGGTTTGTGTCGCTCATTGCCATCAGCACCACGCTGGGAAACAAGCCGATGGAGCTGGGGATTAGCTGCCTGTCTCGCGGACGGATGGCGGAAGCGGTGGGCCCGATGGTTGGACGTGCTGCGGATGCCTCATCGTTTTTCCTGGCCGGGCTGCTTTCACTGCTTGATGCGGTGCTGGACTGTCCAATGAGCGAAGCGGTGGCGGATCTGCCGATCTCTCAGGAAATCAAGGATGCCCTGCTCGGGAAACCAAACCAGTTACGGGAGGTGCTGGATACGGTTGTGGCCTATGAACAGGGCGATTGGGAGGTATTCTCTTCAGCCGCCGCAAAGATACAACTGGCGGAAGAATATTTCCCCGGCATCTATACCTCCTCCATAGCATGGGCCACGAACATCATTGAATCGATGTGACCTGGTTACTGCTAATCGTCGGTCGTTTTGTAGACTCTTGGAACGCGCGTATTGATGTTGGTCAGTATCTCGTAGGGGATCGTTCCTGACCATGCGGCGAGATCCTCCGCCGTGATTTGCGCCCCCTCCGATTCTCCAAGCAGAATAACCTCATCCCCGTTGTAGGCGGAATCCCCTTCGATGTTCACCATCATCTGATCCATGCAGATGGTTCCCACCTGCGGGTATTTCCTTCCGCGTATGATCACTTTTGATTTGTTTGACATGCTGCGGAAATAGCCGTCTCCATAGCCGACTGGAACCGTTACTATCCGCACGTTGTGATCGGATTGCCATGTGGACCCGTAGCTGACTGCGTGGCCCGGCTGGACTACCTTGAAGTAGACCACCCTGGATTTCCAAGCCAGCGTTGGCTTGACTTGAATGGTGTGGGGTACCTCCGGCGAGGGGTATACCCCATAAAGCATGATTCCGGGGCGTACCATATCCAGATAGCTCTCGGGAAGCTGAAGGATGGCCGCCGAATTTGCCATGTGTCGGACAGGCATTGGGAGGCTATGGCGTTCATAAAACCGCAGCACTTCATGGAATCGTTCCAATTGCAGACGGGCGTGGTCAAGATTGCGCGAATCGGCGTTGGCAAAATGGGAGAAAATGCCCTCGACCTCTACGTGCCTGCACTTCAGAGAAGCCTCCTGCAACAAACCGGCACTATAATAATGAATGCCGATCCGCTCCATTCCGGTATCAATTTTCAGGTGAACCCTGGCTTTTACGCCCATCTGCCCGGCGATTGTGTCGATTTGCTCCAGGCGCTCGACCGATGAAGCCGTCAGCGTAAGATCATTCTGCAGATAGCGGGGGATCTGATCTCGCCATATTCCGCCCAGAACAATAATCGGTGATGTGATCCCGGCATTGCGCAGCAGTACACCCTCTTCAAGGACCGCAACTCCTATGTAGTCCGTTTTTGTGGCCAGCGATTTCGCAATCTCGAGAAGTCCATGGCCATAGGCATTTGCTTTTGCAACCAGCATGATCTTTGCCGGAGCTACTCTTTGCCGGATGGCGGCCAGGTTGTGCTCCAGGCGTGCCAGGTTGACCTCCGCCCAGGTTGCGCGTACTCCGCCCTCGGTTGCAATCACCGATTCGTTTATCAGCATGGCTGCTATTGTAATGGAATTGTGTCGGCTTTGTAATAAGGCTTTGATTCGCGTTTCTGTGCCAACCTTCATTCTGGAAGTCGTTGAGCTCTCCCTTTTTGCAGAGTTTTAACAGCCTCCGTTGGCGAAATGGTGAATGATGTCTGTGGCTGTTCCATCCCGGGGCCGCCGGTCTGAAAAGGAGAATGTATGCGGAAAATATTATTACTGGCGGCAGTCCTTGTGGTTGCCGCACCGCTGACAGCCGCCGATGTTGCGGGAAACTGGTTGCTGAAAATGCAAGGTCCCATGGGGGAGGAAGAAATCCAACTGGTAATCAAGATAACCGGCGAGAAACTGAAAATCACAGGCCGGCATTCGATGCTTCAGGAGATGTCGGGGACTGGCTCCCTCAAAGGCGATTCCATCAAATTCAAGCTGGAGGCATCGGGAGAAATGCCCATGGAATTCGAGTTCACCGGAAAGGTAACCGGCAACAGGATGTCAGGAACCAGGGAAATGAGGAATGAAGGCGGACCCGGAGATATGGATTTTGGCGGACCGGGGGGTGAGGGCGGCCCTGGAGGCGGGCCGATGGATATGAGCGGGATTTCCAATAAATGGACCGCGGAAAGGCAGTGATTGCAGAATCCTGGGCCACGAATTGCCCGAATGTCTGCGCAATTCGTGGCCGTAAGAAGAGGATCCGGTTGTCCTGCTTTCCTGCCATTTGAATTCGTCTTTATTTTGGCAAAAGCTTCATGGTGCCGGTCATCGTGAGGTTTCGGCCGACCTTGTCGCTGCAAAGCATGTTGCCCGTTGCCGCGCCGTTCTGTACCTTCAGATTTATGGCGGTGCAGCCGAATTCCTGTTCCTGCGCCTGAAGGTTCTGGAGGTATTTGGGATCGGTCATTTTCTTAAGGTCGGCCGTCATCCTGGTCGAAATCTGCTCCATTTGCTTGGTGAGCTTTTCCCGCTCAGCGTCGGAGGTATTGGGGTTCATCATCTTTTCCATGATGGCCTGCATTTCTAATTGCGGACTCATCTGCGTTTCGTCCTGGTTGCTGATGGAAAAGTAGTAGCTGGGCACGTCTCCCTGCGAAGGATGAAGCGAGGCGCGCCGTTTGGTAAAAGGAGTCGTTGCTGCTCCCTTAAAAAACTCCAGCATATATTGCATTTCGCGGCTCGAGGCCCCGGGCGCAGCCGCAATGGATTGCGCTTTGACCGCCCAGCCATTGGATGCTTTCAGATCCCATTGATAATTGGAATTGATGACCACTGCTTCTGACGCATAGGCGATTTTGCAGCAAAGCGGAGTAATTGCCTGCACCGACAGCGTCTCCGGGCCGCCGCCCGGCGCGATCCTGATTGTGGCGCGATACGAGTTTGCGTTTGACGTTTCCTTCAGGACCTCGATATTGTCGGATCCAAAAACAAAGCTGGTGCCCGCGGGAAACTTCCCATTGATCACCACTTCCACGGTCTCTCCGGGCTTGGCGACGATCGGGGTTCTCAAACTTATTTCCGGTGTGTCGCATTTCAGCGCCGGCTGTGTCGAGGCATAGTTTTTGCGCGCCGCTTTACAAGCGTCCATAATTGCCTGCTGCTTCAGCTGATATTTGCTAAGAGCCGCATGGGTGATGCCCCAGCAAAGCATGATGGCGGTTATGGCCAGAATGGCAACTCTACCAAGTTTGTGCATTGTTTCGTCTCCCCCTTAAAAGAAATAGGAACAATTACAATGATGATGCCTGATTTTCCTGAAATGGCGCGTCTCTGTCAACTGTCCACAAAAGTGCTAATAGAATCCAGAATAGATACCATTCTGTGGGGCGATGCAGCGGGAAGTCCACCAATGCAATTCCCAGCAATGCGGCGGTCGAAGCCGAGACGGCTCGCTGCAATGGATTTGAGGATCCGAGGGAATGGGAGGCAGCCAGCCAGACAACCGCCAGAAATGCGACGAGGCCGATCATCCCATAGTCCACCAGGTATTCCAGGTAGTCATTGTGGGCATGGTCCTGCAGCCCGGCGAATGAATTGTCGGAACTCTCTGGATCATTTTTTAGCTGAGAGGTTTCCCATTCGGCAAAACGCAGACGGAAGGCCCCCGGTCCAAACCCGGTTATTGGGATTTGCCAAATATGCGTGATTGTGGTCTGCCAGATGTATATCCTGCCCTCAATGGTCTTCTTCAGTGGACGGGCGGGCGAAAAGAAGATGAGCAGGATGCCAAAGGCCAGCCCAGTGAGTGCAACCGGCATCCTGAATTCGGATTTGCGAAAGAGAAGCCATATGCCGCCGAGAAGCAGGCCAAGAACCGGCGCCCGGGATCCGGTCGCCGCGATGGCGCCCGCTTGAAGTGCCAGGGAGATAATCCGGAATACGCGCCAGGTCCGGTGGTTCTTTCCTGCGGGAATTTCGAAGCCCCAAAACGTGAGTAGTAAGGCGGCTGTCAGAAAGGCGGCCACGAAATTCGGATTCCCCAGCGTGGAAAAAACCCGCACCCTCGAACCTTGCAGCGATCCGGTCAGATTCAACATTCTGTACGGATCCAGCGAGACATATTGGAGAAGCGCAATGGCTGCAACCAGCGTCGCGCTCAAGATCAGTGCCTGGATCTGGAGGCGGGGGCGCGGCCGCGTGCAGACTAACAGGATGAAGCCGATGCATGGCAGGAGGTTTCGAATCAGCTCGCCGATGGACGCTTCTTCGCTCCTTCCGGCCGAAAGCGAAATGGCAATGATCCAAATAGCTCCCGCCAGCAAAGCCCTGGATGGGAGCCTTTCGCGCAGAAGTCTGCCAGAACAAGCCAAGGATAGCGTGAGAAGAATCCAGATTAATCCCAGCCATTCCTTTGCCGTGGAGAAGGGTTGCAGAGCCGGCGGCCAGAATGCCAGCGGGATCAAAAACAATGCTCCCGCCGTGATCCACTCGTAGAAGCGCAAGATTGACACAAGGGCATTTTCGTGGATTCTCCCGTCCAAAAGCAACTGAGATGAAGGGTCCCGCAAATATTCCCTTTGTTTCGAAGTGGGGACTTGGGTCTTGGAGTCTGGAAGGCTTAGAGGTACAGTTATGGTCCGTTTTACGAGTGAGGATAAATGAAAAGAGAAGATATACGCAACATTGCCATCATTGCTCATGTCGACCACGGGAAAACAACTCTTGTGGACGCCATGTTGAAACAAAGCGGTACATTCCGCGAAAATGAACGAATTACGGAACGGGTGATGGATAACCTCGATCTCGAAAGAGAGCGGGGTATCACGATCATGGCCAAAAACACGGCCATTCACTACGGATCCGTAAAGATAAATATCGTGGATACGCCGGGCCATTCCGATTTTGGCGGAGAGGTTGAGCGCGTTCTCAAAATGGTGGATGGCGTTATGCTTCTGGTGGATGCATCGGAAGGGCCGCTGCCGCAAACACGTTTCGTACTGCGAAAGGCTCTGGAACAACACCTGCCCGCGATCGTTGTCGTCAACAAAATTGACCGCTCCGATGCCAGGCCTCAGGAAGTGGTCAACGAAATCTACGATCTTTTCATTGATCTCGATGCCGGGGAGGAGCAGATCAATTTTCCCATCCTCTACGCCATAAGCAAATTCGGAGTCGCAAAGCGAAATCTCGAAGATGATTCCCAGGATCTGCGACCTCTTTTCGAACAGATACTGGAAACCATTCCGGCGCCGGAGCCTCTGCTGGAGGACACGCTGCAGGTCCTGGTCACAACGCTTGATTACAACGACTATGTAGGGCGCATTGCTATCGGGCGCATTTTTTCCGGCAAAATTGCCGTTGGAGATACTGTCTCGGTCTGCAAGCTGAACGGATCCATCGAAAAGCCGCGCATTACCAAGCTGTTTACATTTGAAGGATTGAAACAGCAGCCGGTAACAGATGCCTATGCTGGAGAGATCATTGCGATAGCGGGCATCGAAGGGATCTACATCGGCGAAACGGTAGCCGATGCGGAAGATCCCAAACCTCTGCCGACCATCCAGGTTGATGAACCGACAATCTCCATGATTTTCCATGCGAATACTTCTCCGCTGTCCGGCAGGGACGGGAAGTATGTGACCTCGCGACACATCAGGGCTCGACTCGAGAAGGAGGCTTTGGCAAATGTGGCCATTCGAATCGATGAAACCGACGAGGTGGATAGCTTCAAGGTTTCGGGTCGAGGCGAATTGCAGCTTGCTATCCTGATTGAAATGATGCGCCGGGAAGATTACGAAATTCAGGTCTCCAAGCCGGAAGTGATCACCCGGGAGATCGATGGCACGCTGATGGAACCGATCGAGCAGGTCATCATCGACTGTCCCGAAAACTTTATCGGTGTTGTAACGGAAGGGCTGGGGCGGCGCAAAGGGAAGATGACTAAAATTGTGGATCACGGGGCCGGACGCGTTCGAATGGATTTTGAGGTTCCCTCCAGGGGCCTGATTGGTTTTCGCTCGGACTTCCTGACCGACACCAAAGGGACCGGACTCTTCAATTCGATGTTCCTGCGATGGGGGCCCTGGACAGGGGAGATAGCCAACCGCCTGACCGGTGCACTGGTGGCCGATAGAGCGGGAGTGGCTACCAGCTATGCCCTCTATAACTTACAGGAACGCGGTGAACTTTTTGTGAAGCCGGGAACAGAGGTATACGAAGGGATGGTCATCGGCGAGAATGCCCGGAACGCTGATCTCGATGTGAACGTTACAAAAGAGAAAAAGCAGACCAATATGCGCGCTTCAACCGCCGACGAGGCAATCCGCCTGGTTCCTTTCCGGGACCTATCTCTGGAGCAAGCCCTGGAATTTATTAATGAGGATGAATTGGTTGAAGTAACGCCTAAGTTCATCCGCCTGCGAAAAAGATCACTTGCCGGCCGCCATCGGTTCTAAGGATTTTATGGATCGGCAATTCGGGGAATTTGCGATAAAGGCAGCTGCCTAGCCGCGAAAATTCCTCGGATTGCCCAAAGGCGAATCGATTGAACTCCAGCAGCCCCAATTCCGTATTAATCATCGAACACACGAAGGGGGGGCTATGGAGATCGGAATTCTGTTCGGATTTTTTCTGATTATCGGAATCGTCCTGCTGCTGCTGAAGGTGGTGGTCGGGCTGGTCATTCTTCCTTTCAAAATCGGGTTTGGGCTCATCAAGCTGCTGGCGGGGATTCTGATTGGGATTCCCTTGCTGGTCCTGCTCGTCGTCTTTGGGGCGGCTGTTGTTCCCATTCTTGTCATGGCGGCGGTGGCTGCCATTTTCATCGTGCCGGTTGTCCTCGTCGCAAAAGCCATCTTTTAGCAGGGCCGCATTGCGCCAAAGATCCGATGGGAGGCCCTTTGAGCCTTTACGTCTTTGGCGCCAGGATGCTATAACTCGGAGCTTAACAACTCCGGGGATGATCATGAAAAGATACGCGTGCCTGATCTGCTTGTTGTGCATGGCCTTAACCGTTGTCCTTCATGCCGAAACGGGCCAGGAAGCCTGGTTGCGATATGCTCCCCTGAAAAACTCCGTTCGGGCGAAATATGCGTCGCTTCCCGCCGCTGTCGGGAGTATTGGCAATTCCAGAATCCTGGAGAGCGCGAGAGAGGAGTTGATTCGCGGTGTCCGCGGAATGCTGGGACGGACTCTCCGTTCTGAAAAAGAGTTCCCAAGAGAACCTGCTATTATTCTGACAACAGTAGATTCCCTGAAAAGTATTGCTCCCAATCTGGTCATCCCACCGGTCGGCAAAGAAGGCTATTGGCTGGGGGGAGTTAATATCCGTGGCAACCTGTGTCTTGTGGTTGCATCCCCGGATGAGCGAGGGATCCTCTATGGCGTCTTTGCGCTCCTCAGCAAGATAGCGCGTGAAGAGGACGTCAAGCTGCTCCATGATGCGCAATCTCCTTCCGCCCCAATCCGCTGGGTTGATCAGTGGGACAATCTCAACAGCACCATTGAGCGCGGATATTCCGGACCATCCATTTTTTTTGAAAACGACAACGTTCGAGCGGATCTATCCCGCGTGGGCGAATATGGGCGTTTGCTCGCCTCGATCGGAATTAATGGCTGCACGATCAACAATGTGAATGCAAATCCGCGCGTCATTCAGGATGAATTTTTGCCCCAATTGGCCAGGATTGCCGATGCGTTCCGGCCATGGGGCGTTCGCCTGGGCGTATCGATAGATTTGAGCAGCCCTCAAAAAATCGGTGGCCTCAACACCTTTGATCCGGCAGACCCGAGAGTTCTGGAGTGGTGGGAGAAGCGAATCGATGCAATCTATCGGTATATACCCGATTTTGGCGGTTTTACCGTAAAGGCGGATTCCGAAGGACGACTGGGGCCCTCCCAATACGGGCGTACGCCGGCCGACGCCGCCAACATGCTTGCCCGCGCGCTTAAGCCGAATGGAGGCGTCCTCTTCTATCGCGCATTTGTTTATGATCACAATCTCGATTGGCGCAACCCGAAGAATGACAGGGCTCGTGCTGCGTATGATATCTTCCATCCCCTCGACGGCAAGTTCGATGACAACGTCATTATTCAGATCAAGCATGGCCCCATAGACTTTCAGGCGCGCGAACCGGTCTCCCCGGTTTTCGGAGGACTTCAGAAGACACGGACTGCCGTGGAACTGCCTGTGATGCAGGAATACACGGGGCAGCAGCGCCACCTCTGCTTCCTGATGCCCTATTGGAAAAATATTCTCGATTTCGATCTCCAGGCGAACGGCTCGAGCACACTTGTGAAGAATATTCTCGCAGGCAGGAGTTTTGGAACAGCGGGGGGAGGCTATGTTGCGGTCGTGAACGTGGGGATGGAACCGAACTGGCTGGGACACCCGATGGGGATGGCAAATTTATTCGGATTTGGACGGCTTGCCTGGAACCCCGATCTGTCTGCGAGCGATATCGCCGATGAATGGACGCGCCTTACCTTCGGTACGGAGCAGAAGACCGTTCTGACGATCTCCAATATGTTGATGAGTTCCTGGGAGACCTATGAAAGCTACACCGGACCGTTAGGAGCTCAGACCTTTACCGATATCCTCGGCAGCCATTTTGGCCCGAACGTGGAAGCCTCGGAGCGAAATGGCTGGGGGCAATGGCACCGTGCCGATCAGAACGGTATCGGGATGGACCGCACTGTTGTCAGCGGGACGGGATTTACCGGCCAATATGCGCTTCCGGTGGGTGCCGTGTACGAATCGCTTCAGACCATTCCCGACAACCTGCTCCTCTTCTTTCATCATGTCCCGTATACCTACCGGCTTCAATCGGGCAAGACTCTGATCCAGCATATCTATGATGTCCATTACCAGGGCGCCGAACAGGCGGAAGCCTATGTGGACCAGTGGAGAACTTTGGAGGGATCCATGGATGAAGCGCGATTCCGCCAGGTATTGGATCGGCTGGAATTCCAGGCAGGGCATGCGCGCGTATGGCGGGATGCCATATGCAACTACTTCCAAAAGCTATCTGGTATCCGCGATGCATCCAATCGCGTCGGGAACTATCCGGACCGCGTCGAAGCCGAGAGTATGCAATTGAACGGCTATGCGATTATCGATGTCACTCCCTGGGAGAATGCTTCCGGCGCCAGGGGAATTGAATGCAATAACCCACAGGGCTGCAGCGCCATTTTCCGCTTCGACCGTTCAGCGGGCTGGTACGACATGGAAGTAGAGTACTACGACCTGCCTGACCGCGAATCAAAGTTTCGCGTGCTGATCAATGGCCAGTTTGTCGATGCATGGGTCGCAAACAACCATCTCACGGCGAAGAAGCCCGGAGGGGATTCCTCGAGTCGCAGGCGAATTAAAGGCCTGGCGCTTCGAACTGGCGATGAAATCAGAATTGAAGGGATTCCTGACCGCGATGAACATGCCGGTCTGGATTTCGTGAGTGTTTATGGAAGCAGATAGATCAAGAGATACTAGAGCGAGTCGAGAAACCTATTCCGGGGGCTGAAGGGTTTTTTTGAGCGGACCAAGATCGTAATTCTGTGCTTTCAGACGCTGCAGAATGGCTTCATAGGTGCCGGTATCCATGTGAGGCTTGCGGCTGAGAATCCATAGGTAGGTTCTTTTGGGATGCCCGATGACGGCATATTCGTATCCGGGGGCAAGGTCAATAATCCAGTAATCGCCGGAGAAAGGCCAAAAAAAGCTCACTTTCAATTTTGAATTTGTTTGTTTGTCGACAACCCAGGCTTTTCCCTTTGCCTGCCGCATTTTGCCGTCGAGGGTCTTATCCCGGCATTCATTCAGGACGTTCACCTTGCCATCGTTGCGTAGCGAATAGGTCGCGGTGCTTGCAGTGCAGCCCTTTTGAAACCATTGCGGGAAGCTGGCGATTTCATACCACTTGCCCATATAGCGTTCGAGTTCCACCTTGGGAACCGTTCGCAGGGGTGGCAGATTGTCCGCCGCGCGGATGATCTGAGGGAAGAGGGCGGCCGTGGCAATTATGCAAAATCCTAATATGCTTCGCATGTTTGCTATATGTAGGATGCCGCTTCTCAGTTGTCAAATACGTCTGCAGGCGCTTTTTGCTTTCCGCCTGCCTCAGGGTTTGGGTCCCTGAGGCAGGCGATGCGGATATGGGCCTAGTTGCCTCCGACAATCCGGTACAGTTGGCCCCGAAGCGATACCACCAGTTCTTCGCCGGGACGTTGAGTGGCAAGAACCTGGTTTTCGGTAACGCTGTTTTGAGCAGCCAGCCTGAAATATTCCTCGCTGAACTGGGTAACTGTTTTTGCCTGGGCATTGAGCTTTGATATGTCCTTATCTGAAACGGAGCTGTCGATCCACTGTCGGCCTCTTTTATAGAGCGCACGATTTCCAACATTCTGAACGCTGTTCAGATGCTCGGTTTCATTGGACTCATAACTGGAGAGTTTGCTTTTGCCCATTTGGGCGGAACCTTTACCGGGCAGAGACGGAGCGGGAGCAACGGTTGCATTATTCATGGCAGATCGATTCATGGCATTCATCTGTCCCACACCGCCGCTTACGTCTGAGATTAGTGTGCTCGAGGCGCTGACGCCCTCACGCATGAGAGTCATCTGATCAGATAAAACGGTTCGTTCATCGGCAAGGAAGCTGGTATAGGGAGTGATGATGCCATACTGCTTGCTCAACCTGACCAGTTCATCCATGACTTCCGTCGAACGGCCGTTCAGCTGAATCTGGTCCAAAAGAAAACCGATTCGCCGGACTGCCCAAAGCTGCTCGAGAAAGGCATAGCTGAATCTGTCTGAGGTACGGGCAAATTCTGCAGAATAGCGAAAGGTCTGGGCTTTTCCCGCATAGTTGCCGGAAATCGAGAAACTCGCGGTTCCAGCTCCGCTGTATTTCCCAACCAGGATGATCTGATCCCCTTCGAAAAGGTCCGGAATTGTCTGTGGATAGGTCAGGGTGGTTTTAACGCCCGCGAATGAAATAGACAGATCCGTCATGATGGGATTCTTCAGTTTGTTATAGAGCGAAGAAATCTTGGATTCGAGTGATTCCCGTTCCTTTACATAGCCGCTGACTCCGCGGTTTTCTCCCACCAATCTGTCCAATAGTCTAACGTTTACATCATAGCCGATTCCCATGGCGAAAATATGGGCGCGCACATTTTCATTTGCAGCCAGAGTGTCTTTGAGAATGGCGGATTCGTTGGTTTGCCCGACTGTCGGAAGCCCGTCCGTCAGAAACAGGATATACCGGGACCGCTTTTCCAGTGTGCCGGAACCGGCGGCTTTAACTGCCCATGCAAGCGCATCATGAATATTTGTGCCGCCGGATGCGTGAATCCGGTCAATCATGCTCAATGCCTTATCGATATTGGTTCGATCATTCGATACGAGCGATTCAAACAGCGGCTCGATGGCATCGTTATACGCAACCACATTGAAACGATCCGCGGGATTGAGATTTCTTAAGACAAAGGTCAGCGATGCTTTTGCCTGCTCGATCTTTTCTCCGGACATGCTTCCTGATCGATCCAATGCAATTACCATGTCTTTGGGGATGATGGGCGGTTTTTCCTGCCTGGGAGTAGGACTTGCCATCAGCAGGAAGTATCCATCTTCATTTTCGTGTGGGCGAAAGGAGAGGACTGTTGCGCCGACGGAATCCCTGCTGGGCTGGTATAGCAGGCGGAAGTCCGTGGATGGAATGTCCTGAGAGACTTTATAGGTTGCGACAACCCGTTCAGGTGAAGGCCTTTCTATAACTACGTCGTGTGTCGGCGAATAGGCGGAGGAAATGGGAGCCTTTTCCAGGAGATCCGCTTTGATCTCCACTTCGTCAATAGCCTTGGATGAGAATTTCTCCGTATTGAGCGGGTAGAATACTTCCACGATGTCCCCATCCTTTTTGCACAGATCGGTATAATGCACCCCGACTCGCACCTGTTTCCCGGGCAAAAGAGGAAATGCCGACGTTCGATACATCCCGTAATTCACATACTCAAGAAGTGCGGGATCTCTCTTGGTGCGGACGATATCTTCGTAGGTTCTCCTGGCTTCTTCAGCGCTTAATATCCTTCCCCTGAACTCCTTCCCGTCGACCAGGAGCGTCAGGCTGTCAATGGCAGCGGATGGGGGAATGGGAAACACATATTGCACCTCAATCATGCCGGAGCCGGTGTTGACAAAGGCCTGGTCGATGGAAACATCGGCCACCCGGTCGCGAACGCGGATATTGACATGGTGATATTTCACAGCCCAAGAACTTCGGACATGCATGTCCGGACGTATCGGTACTATCAGCCCATCTGCTTCGCAGAGGGAATTCGTGAACGAAAATAGGAATGCTGCAATGAGGATTCGAAGTTTCATAGCCTGTCCTTCCGTGAGATTGCCTCTTGCTATAGAGACGCGGGCTGGTGGGAAGCTTGCAGATTAATTTATTGCAGCGGGCAAGATTTTGGATTCCAGATTCCGGATTTCACGCAGGAATTGGAAATCGAGGATCCGGGAAACCGGAATCTCCTCAGCGGGTGACTATGGTTTGAAGGCTTCCACTACGGCATCCATGTGATCGCCCTGGCGGATCAGCTTTACCTGGATGAATCCCGCCTGCAGCAGGCCGGATTCGATTTCCTCGTAGGTATAACAACCCCCGCCCGAGGTTCCGACAAGCATATTGATCGCAAAAATCGCGCCGTCGCGAGGGCGGGTTTTTCCCGGGGCCATGACGTGGTCTCGTACCAGGATTCTGCCTCCGGGCTTCAGTGCGCGGAAAGCCTTTTTATATAAATCCAGATTTTCCTCGAGGCTCAGCGAATGGATAATTGCCGAGATCAGGGCTAAATCATGGCCTCCCGGCAACTCGTTTTCGTAGTAACTGCCCGGCACCAGCGTGACACGGTTGAGCAGCCCTTCCTTGGCGAAGCGCTCCCGGGCCATTTCCACCACTTCGGGCAGGTCAAATAATGTTGCCTTCATTTCGGGAACTGCCCGGAGAAATGCAATGGTATAGGTGCCGGAGCCGCCGGCAATGTCTATCAGGGCTCGCGCATTTTCGGCGTGGACCGAAGCTACGATCTGTTTGGCAAGCGGGGATCCAATGGAATGCATGGCACCGATAAAGGCACGCAGATCCTCGTCATGGCGGGTGAAATCAAACTCCTCCTTGGAGGCACCTTTTGCGATGTCTGGGAGCCGCGACCACCTCTCCCAGAGATAGGACATGTGCAGTACCATCGGCAGAACGGATTCCGGTGAATCTGCGGAAAGCAATCGGGCGATAGAATCCTCACAGGAATACGTCTGATCGAGTTTGGCCAGAAGCCCTATTGCGACCACTGCATCAAGCAGCGTGGCAATGGCGCGGGCATCCCCCTTGATCTTGTCGGCAATTTGAGCGGCAGTGAGCGGCTCCTGATGCAACAGCGTAAAAACATTGAGCTCTGCGGCGGCGTGTAGAATTCTGCACTCCATAAAACTCTGTGCCAACTGCAAAATTTCTCTCGGGTCCGCAGTGTTTGTCATGGGAATAGCTTTCAATTTCTGAGGACATCACGAATCCCACAATGCTGTGGGATTCGTGATGTTTTGTTTCGGTTAGACGGCAGCCAGGAGAGCTCGTTTTACGAGCGTTTTGGCGATCTGGACTTTGTACTTGGTGGCACTCAACGGCTTGGCGTCTTCAACCGCAGCCGCGCCGGCCGCTTCGGCATTGGCTTCATTGATGGCCTTGCCCGCGATCGCCGCTTCGGCCTTGACCGCGCGATACGGTTTCGGGGCAACGGCATTCAGAGCAATCCTCGGAGCTCCTCCCCCCACCATCACGGCACAGTTGACGATCGGGAAATCGATCGACTTGCGGATGGCGAATTTGAGAAAAGCGCTCTTGGCACCGGCCGGAGGGGTCGGGACCTGGATTTCGGTGATGAATTCGCCGGCAGCGAGAACGGTGTTGCCGGGGAATTTGACATCAAAGAAATTCTCGGCATTGATCTTGCGCGTGTTGGTCACCACGGAGGCATTCAAAGCAATGAGAGCCGGGGCGACGTCGCTGGGATGAACGGCGATGCACTTGTTGACGTTGCCGAAGATGGAGTGATAGCGGTTGTCGCCCATCATGGCAAAGCAGGTTGTGCCACCCTTGCGGACGCAAGGGAACCGGTTTTCCGGCTTCCGGAAGTACCAGCAGCGGTGGAGCTGAGCGATGTTGCCGCCGATGGTGCCCATGTCGCGGACATGGGGCGTGGCGACGCGCAGAGCTGCCTGAGCCAGAGCGGTGTATTTCGCATTGATGTCCTTGTTGGCGGCGATATCCGCAAGGCGTGTGGTGGCACCGATTTTCAGGATACCGGCTTCTTCCTTGATGTAATCGAGACCCGGGGTAACGGTCTTGATGTTAATCACGGCTTCGGGGTACGTGGGAAGGATGTTGTCCTTGAGCCGGCCGATGAGATCGGTGCCCCCGGCAATGATTTCTGTTTTTCCGCCGGCAAGGGCAGTTTTGACCTCGGCCAGGGTTTTTGCATTCGTATGATTGAAACCTTTCATGAGTGTCTCCTCCTATGCCTTGCCCATAGCCTGAGCGGCTTCCATAATTGCGGTAGGATGCCGCGGGTAGGTTCCGCAGCAGCAGATATTGCCGGCGAGAGCCTGTTTGCAGTCATTCTCGGTCGGATTGGGATTCTTCTGCAGCAGAGCCTTGGCCGAAACGACGAAGCCCGGAGTGCAGTAGCCGCACTGCATCGCGTCCCACTTGCAATAAGACTGGATGAGGGAGCGCCATTTGGGATCGGCAGCAATGCCTTCGACGGTCTCGATGGATTTGCCCTCGCATTCGACCGCCAGGGTCGAGCAGGAGAGGACGGTTCTGCCGTCAATGTTCACGGAGCAGGAACCGCATACGCCGCGGTCGCACATCTGCTTGGCTCCGGTAAGACCGAGTTTGAACTGCAGGGTGCGCTGAAGAGTCCAATGGGGCTCGATGAGAACTTCGTAGTCCTTGCCATTGACTTTGAGCTTGGTGGTAACGGGAAGGACCTGTCCGGGATGCGCCTGGGCGAAATGGGCCTTGAGGCTGCCGTAGGTGTTGAAATCCTTGGCGCAGATCGGGCACCTGAAATTGGTGATGGTCGAAGGGGCCTCTGCAGCAGCAGCGGCAGCCGCTTCGGTAGACAGGGTCAGACCTGCTCCCAGAGAACTGCCGGCAACCACAGCACCGGCGCTTTTAAGGAAGTTTCTGCGATTCAACCCGGTTTCTTTTTCCGCCATATGGCTCTCCTTAGAAATAATCGACGAGAAACGATTGCGTGGGGCCCATCATAAAAGAGATGGCGGACAGAAGCAAGGATCACAAGACAGGATCACAAGATAGGAGACAGGAGGCAGGATTTTGAATAGGGATCAGGTGTATGCTGGGAACGGAATCGATTCTTCTCCGATTTCGACCGAAACCTATTGGGATCCAGGATCGTACACATAGGTACAATAAAGCCAATGGAGGAGGGATTGTGGAAACAGAAAGCAACACAGGATCCGTGCAGCCCGCGGAAGAGATAAAGCCTCGCAATTTTTTGGGCCGTTTGGGCGGAGTCTTCGCTTCTCCCCGAGAAGCTTTTGAGGAGATCGGCAGGTCTCCCAGTGTGCTTCTTCCCATGATACTTTTGATGCTGATGGGGATGGTTTCTTCCTATTGCCTTTCACTGAAGGTCAATGTGAGTGCTCTGACCATGCAGCCTATTCTTGAGAGTCAGGTGGCGCAGGGTAACATGACCCAGGAGAAGGCGGATCAAGCGCTTCAGCCCATACTAAATCCTTCGACAGGATCAAAAATCTTCGGAGCCGTCAGCAGCGGAATTACGATCATCCTCATGGTCCTGATCATTGCTGGCGTTGCCAAGTTGATTTCAGCGGCATTTCTGGGGGCTGAAAACCGGTTTAAGGCCATTTTTGCCGTTTCTCTTTATGTCTGGCTGGTACCGGGGATTGTACATACGGTTTTGTTTCTCATCATTCTGTATTTCAAGAATCCCGCGGATATTACACTGCTGAGCGTCAATTCGCTGGTTGCCTCCAATCTTGAAGCGGTTTCAATAAGCATTCTGGGTGAAGGGACTTTGCCGAAGTTCCTGGAGTCTCTCCTGGGCTGGGTCGACCTGTTTCCCATCTGGAAGATCGTCTTGATGGCTATCGGCTACGCGGCTGTTTCGCGCAAACTCAAGGCGGCAAAAGTGGCGACCTGGATTGTTGTCATCTATATCCTCATTGCTTTGATCGGTTCGGCCGGTTCATCGTTCCTTCGGACCAGGTTCGGGATGTAGTCGAATGACGGGCGCCGGCGACCGTCGGTGCCCGTCAAAAAACCTTGTCTGAGCCCACGCTCAATTCGCAGTAGCGGCAGTATTGCCTGAAGCCAATCTGTTCATAAACGCGAATGGCTGCCGCATTATCTTCCCTGACATTCAAGACAATCGTTGAGATCCCGGCGGCAAGGAGTGCCTGGGATACGGCACCTGTTGTGAGCCGTGCATAGCCACGTCCGCGCCGATCGGCGCGCGTGTATACATTGCCTATCGCAGCCGTCCCATAGTGGGGAGATACAATGTGCGTTCCTGCGATCGCGACCAGGTCATTGCCCTCGAAAAAGCCAAAAAAGGTTCCCTGAGTCAGCATGCGGGCATAAAAAAATTCCGGGGTTTCGCTTCCATATAAATTCAGGACTTTTTCTATGTGATCGGGTCCGATTGGGATCGTCCCCTCGATTGCCGATGGAGAAAAGCTCGTCAAATCCAGGAACATGCGAATCATCCGGCGCTCGTTCGTGATTCGAAATAAAGATCGGATGAGGGGCGCGGTATCGGCTCCGACGACTATTTCGCGATCCCCGGGCAACCCGGAGGCAATGGAATGAGGCTCCATGAGTGAGTTGTCTATTTCGCTGAGGATGGAGGCGAGGGATTCCGATGATTCAATGCAAAACACTATCGGCGTTACGAACTCCCGGTAGAGCAATACGAGACCGGAACCGTCCTCGGCACAGAACCAGGAGGCGTGTTCGCGATGGCCAGGCTCCAGGTCTGCCAGCGCGTACGCCGTCCAGGAGCGATCCCTTTCCAGGCGGCCCAGGACAGCATCCAGGTCAAGTATTTTGGGCAAACCGGCACTCCTTCTATTTGCCTTTGTTCTGCTCCAAGCTGCGATACACCAGCTCCAGCCATTGCGGTGTTGGCAGAAATCCCTTCGTCCATGGGGCGAACCGGTCCGGGAGTCCGGCAGCTTTGATTTGATCGAGCGTCTTTCCTTCCTTCATCTGCCTGCGAACCACATCCGCGGAATCGAAGAGCATCTGTCGGAATGATTTCAGCTCGGCAATGCCGGCCAGGGGGCCGTGACCCGGGATGATCTTCGTGTCGGCTGGAAGGATAGCCAGGAGGGCGTCCAATTGGCGTACCCAGTTGTCGATGTTTCCACCGTTTGCGACATCCATGAAGGGAAACATGCCGTTGAAAAACATATCTCCGGTATGAATGACTTTGTACTTGTCAAAGAAGACGATCGTGTCTCCGTTGGTATGTGCATTCGCATAGTGAACCAGGCGGACCGGATCATTTCCCGTATACAGCGCAGCTTTGTCGGAGAAGGTAATTGAGGGCAGAGCCTCCGTGGGTAGAGGTTCGGTTTTCTGGCCCATGAGTGTCTGGGGCTTGGCCAGCAGGGTCCGAACGTTTTCCTGAGCAACAATCGTGGTTTCGGGGCCGAAGACTTTGTCGCCGTCCGTATGGTCGCTGTGCCAATGGGTATTGATCAAAAAACGTATCTTGCCGTTGCCCGGCAAATTCTTCAAAGCCGCCCGAATCTGCCCGGCGGACACTGGATCCATGGCATCGATCATCAGGATTCCGGCGGGATCTGCAAGGACGCCAATATTGCCGCCTCCCCCCTGAAGCATGTAAATGGGGCCGGCTACCGGTACAACGGTGATTGCTGCCTGATTTTGAGCCAATGCGGGCATGCAGGTGAGTGCTGCAAAAAGGGCCAGGACTGCGGCTTTCATGGATATCCACCTTTCTATCTACGATTGCTCTGAAGTGTAGACCGCTTCCCCTTAACGGACAGGCGGTCCGCGTTGATTACGGCTGGTTTGCCGGCTCCAAAGGGATCCGACTAAATACTAGCAGCAGAAGCCTAAATCCGGTATGGTTTCCAATTACAAACAGCGAGGGGTGGAAATGACGGCAAATGTATTTGACGAACTGAAATGGCGAGGACTGGTATATGACGCTACCGAGAATGTTCCCGAAATGCTCGGGAAGGCTCCGGTAGCCGTTTATAACGGTTTTGATGCTACCGCGGACAGCCTGCACGTCGGGCATATGGTGCCTCTGATTGCGTTGGCTCGACTGCAGCGGTTCGGGCATATCCCGATTCCCGTTGCCGGGGGCGGGACGAGCATGATTGGCGACCCGAGCGGCCGTGCAACGGAACGCCTGCTTCTCTCGAAAGAAATCATCGAGGCCAATCTCGAGTGCATCAAACAGCAGCTTGCCCACTTCCTTGATTTCGATGTCCAATCGAATCCGGCCCGCCTGGTGAACAATGCCGACTGGCTGCTGTCGCTCAACCTCGTCGATTTTCTCCGCGATATCGGCAAGCATTTCACCGTGAACTACATGATCAACAAGGATTCGGTCAAAATGCGTTTGGAACGCGAGGATGGGATCTCGTTTACCGAATTCAGCTATATGCTGCTGCAGTCGTATGATTACCTGCATCTTCACGACCATCATCACTGCACGCTTCAGACCGGAGGGAGCGACCAGTGGGGAAATATCACAGCCGGAGTCGAGTTGATTCGGCGGATGCGCGGCAAGCCGGCAGGAGCGCTGGTATATCCGTTGATCACAAAAGCTGACGGTACCAAGTTTGGTAAGACCGCATCCGGCTCAGTCTGGCTGTCCGCGGAACGAACCTCCCCGTATCGCTTTTACCAGTTCTGGCTGAATACCGATGATCGAGACGTCATTAACTACCTGAAGTACTTTACCTGGCTCAGCCAGCAGGAGGTTCAGGAACTCGAGGCGTCCCTGGCGGAGAAGCCGGAGCAACGCGAAGCGCAGCGAAGGCTGGCGCGCGAAATAACTCGGATGGTTCACGACGAGACGGCGCTGCAAAAGGCGGAGCAGGCAACCCAGGTACTGTTTGGCGGCGAGCTTACCGGATTATCCGCGACTGAAGTCGCGGATATTTTCGCGGATGTCCCGTCCGGTCAGATCTCTGTTCAGCAGCTTCAGGGAGACGGTGTGGCGATTGCCGATCTGCTGACGGAATGCCAGGTTTCGAAATCAAAAGGGGAAGCGCGCCGCTCCATCGAAGCCGGCGGGATTTATGTGAACAATCAGCGCGTTGCCGGTGTGGGCGCCAAGGTCACCTTTGCCAATGCGATTGACGGGCAATTTCTCGTGTTGCGCAGCGGACGGAAGAATTACTGCCTCGTGCGGGTAATTCAATAGCTACAAAAATGTATCATACTCTGATCAGTATACGATAATGTAAGTCCGGCGCGTCTACACCCGGCGTGCCGGATGCGGTTTTTCCTGCCGAGTTTCCAAATAGCCAATCCAAAAATGTAGGAGATCGGACCATTTGCCTACAATTATGTAGTCTCTGCCCCTTGGCTGGACCCACGGGTCTGCCCGCTGCTAAATTTCTATTAACTATTTGAAAATAGATAGGATCCGCCCATCATTCCGGCCCGATTTCAGGGTGCATCCGCCTATTGGCATGCATCTTGCAATGCCTGGTGTGTACGGAGTTTGCGCATCTTGGTGAAGGAAATTGCATAGTGAGGGTGGTGTGCTTATGAAATTTGTCATTGCGATTATTCGTCCCCATCGTTTGCAGAATGTCAAGGAAGCTCTGTCGGATGCCGGTGTGGTGGGTCTGACGGTCACGGATGTTCGAGGCGCGGGGCGGCAGAAGGGTCAGATCGAGCGGTATCGGGGATCGGAATACAAAATTGATTTGATCTCCAAGTTGAAGCTGGAACTGGCAATCGAAGACGACCAGGTTGAGACGGTGGTTCAAGCCATCCGGGACTCTGCCTACACGGGGGAAATCGGGGATGGAAAGATCTTCATCCTTCCTCTGGAAGATTCCATGCGGATCCGGACTGGGGATCGGGGAGAGAGTTCTTTATAAGCAGGTGGTGTTTCATACTCGAGGATATGCCATGAATCGAAAGTATTTATTGCTGATTGTTGCGGTACTTCTTCTTTTGGAGATTGCGCCGGCTTTTGCGCAGTCCGATGTTGCCGCAAAGGCCATTGAACCCGCGGACGCCAGGATTGCCCGGCTGGAGGCTCAGGTGCAGGAAGCCAAGAGCGCCGGAGACAACGGCTGGATGCTGGTCAGTTCCGCTCTTGTTCTCATGATGACCGGGCCTGGCCTTGCGCTTTTCTACGGTGGGCTTGTGCGGAAGAAAAATGTCCTGTCGGTCATGATGCAAAGTTTTATCCTCATGGCTGTTGTGACGGCGCTGTGGGTCATCGTCGGATACAGTCTGGCTTTTTCGCACGGCAATTCCTTCATCGGCGGATTTGAGCATCTATTCCTGCACGGAGTAGGCGCGGCGCCGGATGCCGACTATGCTCCGACAATTCCCGCCCAGACCTTTATGGTCTATCAGCTCATGTTTGCCATCATCACGCCGGCCCTCATTACCGGCGCATTTGCCGAGCGGATGAAATTCAGCGCGATGCTGGCTTTCACGGTCATCTGGTTCTTCATTATCTACACTCCGCTGGCGCACATGGTGTGGGGGAAAGGCGGCTTCCTGAATGCCGCGCTCGGCGGACGTATCCCCTGTCTCGATTTTGCCGGGGGCACGGTGGTTCACATCTCCTCCGGTGTTTCCGCGTTGGTATGTGCCATTTTCCTGGGAAAGCGGATTGGATATCCGCGTGAGCCGATGCCTCCCCACAGCGTCGTTCTGAGCGTCATCGGTGCCTGCCTTTTGTGGGTGGGGTGGTTTGGCTTCAATGCCGGCAGCGCATTGTCTGCGGGTTCATTGGCCACGAGCGCCTTTGTCGCGACGCATCTGAGCGCAGCGGCGGCAACACTTGGATGGACCGTCTCGGAATGGATGCGAACCGGCAAGCCCAGTGTATTGGGAGCCATTTCCGGATCGGTAGCCGGGCTGGTGGGGATAACGCCGGCGGCAGGTTTTGTCGGGCCTATGGCTGCTTTGGCCATTGGTCTGGTCGTTGGCGTTGTCTGTTACTTCATGGTCGCCAAGATCAAGGGGCTTTTTGGCTATGATGACTCCCTGGATGCCTTTGGAGTTCATGGCGCCGGCGGGACGCTGGGGGCATTGTTGACGGGCGTGTTTGCCATCAGCGGCGTAAATGCAATTTTCAAGGATCCTCAAGGCAAAGCACTTCCGGTCGGACTGCTGGAAGGGAATGGACACCAGTTGCTGAATCAGTTTGCAGGTGCGCTGATCGCCTGGGTCATTGCCGCCATTGGAACCTATGTGATTCTGAAGATCGTGGACGCGACTATCGGACTCCGCGTTTCGCCGGATGACGAAATCACCGGGCTCGACCTCAGCCAGCACGGCGAAGAGGGATACAATATGTAGCAAAAAGGAGGCAGGATTCGTTCCTGCCTCCTGCCTTCTACATTCTCAACAAATAGCTGAGCTTCACAAAAAACTGACGTCCCGCCGATGTGTCCGGCAGTCCATTCCGTTGCATATAGGGCGACACCCGCGGGTCCATATGCATATTTTCGTAATTATCCGTGTAGCCTACATAAACGGCGGTCCCAGGGTGCAGCAGATAGGTGAAGAGAAAGTCCAGGCCCAGCCGCTTGGTGTGCTCCAGGTATACCAGGGAACTGTTCGGCAGGACAGCGTTGTAATCGATGATCGCCCGGAGCGAGAATTCGCGTGAGAACTGATAATTCACTTTTGAGCGGAAGATGTGGTTGTTGAAAATGCTTGCATCGGAATGCTGAGGTGAGGCGAGGCGGGAGTACAGATAGGTTTCGTTCACGTTCAGGCGTGCCGATGGCTTGAGCGTAAAACCGAATGTATTATCGAAGGATCTGGCCAGGAATGGCCTGAGTCCGCCGGCGGGATAGTAATTAATGCGGTCTCCTCTTCCGATGGAGGCGTTGAAAGCGAGCCACCGGAGCCACTCCGTGCTGAAATCGACGCTGCTATAGCTCTTGCGAAAATCGATCCCATCAAAACGTTCAAAGCTCTCGGTGTGTCCGATGAAGATATTGGTCATTCTGGTGAGTTCGAACATAAAGGATGGATTGGCTTTCCAGTCGGTCATGGTGCCGCTGTAATCCCAGGTGACCGATCCCGCAATATGCGGGCCGAAACTCACGACTTTGCTTTTTTCGGGCCGCCATGAATAACCCATGTCGTAACCGGTTTCCCTCATATTGACCCGCTGGATAAATCCCAGGTCGGTTTCAAAATCGGGGCTGTGGTCCTGGTAGTAGGTATTCATGTGGAACTTGCGGCCGGATCTGCTCAGTCGCGCATATCCGGCTGCGCCATCGTAGCGGCGGCCTGAGAGCGTACGGGTTCTGCTGGCGATCAGTTGACCCGTAGCGGTCCAGTTCGTGCCGAACTTCAGCCGTGTATCGATAGCGAGGATACGGTTGGAACTGGACCCGAAATCCCTGCTGGTGGCCAGCATCCCGATGCGGGACTCCTTGCCAAGTTCGCGATAGATCCTAAGAACGCCGATCCCGGCCCTGTCTTCATAGTAAGGATCATCCGGAGCGCGCATTTTTCCCTCGGCCCGGTCGTCTGTTGCCAGGGCGCCGACCCCCCAGCGGCCCAGCTTTCCGGTCATACGGAGTCCAACCTGCGGATCCATAATGCGACGCGAAAAGAACAGGTTTTCCGGGGTTTGAAAAAAGTCCGCGTTTTCGATGAAGAAGGGGCGTTTTTCCGGGAAGAACACCTCGTAGCGCTGATTGACCGTGACCTGCGGAGAATCCGACTCCACCTGGCTGAAATCCGGATTGACCGTCATGTCGAATGTCAATGCATCCCGCAGGATCATCTTGGCGTCCACGCCGGCGCGGGCATCCTTGTCATTGCTGTAGTTCAGCCCGGGAATCGTCGAATCCAGATTTCGGGCGGCAGAGAACATGCCGTAGGGAATGAACTGGAAATTGCGTCCAGGCGAAATGTTGGCGAGCCCATTCAGGTGGCCGAACTGGCCGGTCCAACTCGGCAGGAGACGTCGCGTGACATGAGGCCATGTGCCGGATTCATTATTCCTCAAAATAAACCTTGATAGCAGGATGCCCCAGGTCTGAGTCGAGGTGTGCGGGAAGCGCAGACTTTTAAACGGGATAGTCATAAACACGATATAGCCGTCCGACGTCAGTTTGCCTTCCGAGTACCAGAGAGTATCGAAACTGTCGTCATCCCCGCTGTCGGAATGAATGTAGTCCATCTGAATCCCATAGGGATTTGCCGAGAAACCAAAGTTGCGCCGGTGATCGTGAAAAGTATCGATGGATACATCCACCCAGTCGTCGCTGAAAATCGAGGCATCCCGCTTGGTGATGTGCGCTCTGATTTTCGCGGGATCGTCCTTGCAGTCGAACGCGACATAGATGTTCTTCTGGTCATAAGAGAGATAGGTTGTCGTTGGTCGGCTTATCGGGTCGCCGTCGCCGGGATCGAATTGGCGGAAATCCGTAATTGTCAGTTCCGCCTCTCTGGGCGTCTTATTGAGAAAATCCTCGAATTTTGGAGGCCGCGAAACCATCGGAATACGTCCGGCCGGCGTATCCTGTGCGACTGCCGGGTAGAGTCCAAATGCAGCAAAAACGACAGAAAGCCACCTTCGATTCAAAATCATGCCTTGCTCCAGGAATAAGCTGAGATCAGGGTTGCGAGACTATACGAAATGGAGCGGTTTGCGCAACAAATCCTTCCAGGATCAGACATATTCAGGATCCGGAATTGCGTCCACGCTTCAAGCATGAACTTGACGAGCCAAGGCAGTGGCTCTAACATGATCTGCCATGACAGAGAAAATCCGGCCCACCACTGGAATCGCTCAGGTCGATAAGGCAATCGGCGGCGTCATTGACGGCGATAACCTCGTCTGGGAAATCGACTCGGGGGTTGCCGGAGATCATTTCATCTCGCAGTTTGTCCGCGCCTGCGAACAAAGCGGCATTCCCATCGTGTATGTCAGTTTCAACCGTTCGCCTCAGACGATCGCGGCCAAATATGCCCGTCTCATGTCTCCCGGCCGTTTTTCGCTGATCGACTGCTTTTCATCGGGGAAGGGCAATTCCGACGAGATGTTCCTTAAGTTTTTCGATGATCCGGCGCGCAACTCTGTCCACGCCCCGGTGCACATCGCCGATCCCGCGGATCCCTCGCGACTCGAACAGGCACTCATTGAAGTGGGGACGCGAGGCGGCCGATCTGCGAATTATGTTTTCGATTCCCTCACTGGAATGCTGGATTTGTGGGGGGACGAGAATCGTGTGGTGCGGTTGTTCGGCCATCTCTGTCCGCGCCTGTATGACCTTAATACCCTTGCCTACTGGTTGATTGAAACGGAAGCGCATACGGAAGCCTTCCTGGCCAAAGTGCGGCATATCACCCAGGTGGTCATGGAGGTATCCCTCTCAAATGGTCAGAAATCACTGACCGTCCACAAAGCATCCGGCCGAATTGCCGAAATCGGTGTGCCTCAACCTCTGGATCTCGGAGAGGGGATTGCCTTCCATGAGGGAGAACAGCGGCATTCGCCCGAAGTCGACCCGATGACCAAACGCGGCGAGGAATTGAGAAGAACCTATCGCGTTGACAGCATTGTCGGAGGCAGCGCCGCGATTCGCAGGCTCCTGGGTGTGGCCGCAACCGCTGCGCGGTCGCGCTCTTCCGTGCTTATCACGGGTGAGACCGGCACGGGGAAAGAACTCATCGCCAACGTTGTCCACTACAACAGCGACCGGGCCTCGGGGCCGCTGGTCAAAGTCAATTGCGGCGCTCTTCCGGAAACACTCCTCGAGACGGAGCTGTTTGGCCATGTCAAAGGAGCTTTTACCGGCGCGGTTCGGGATTATGAAGGCCGATTCCAAGCGGCTGACGGCGGGACGCTTTTCCTGGATGAAGTCAGCGAAATGAGTCCGCGCCTTCAGGTGAAACTTCTGCGGGTCTTGCAGGAGCGGCAGTTTGAACCCGTTGGATCTACTCGAACCGTGACAGTGGATGTCCGAATCGTTGCCGCCACCGGCAGAGACCTCCGCGCGGAAATCCGCGCAGGCAGATTCAGACATGACCTCTTTTACCGGCTCAACGTGATCCCCGTTCATCTTCCTCCCCTGTCTGAACGGCGCGAAGACATCCCGCTCCTCGTGGATCACTTTCTCGAAAAGTACAATCGTGAGGCGGACCGCCAGGTTACGCGCGTCCCACGGGAAGTCCTCGACAAGTTCATGGCCTATTCATGGCCTGGCAATATCCGTGAACTGGAGAATTGTATTGAACGCGCCGTCGTCATGAGTCCGGACAACGAGGTTTCACTCGACATACTCCCGGAGGAAATCCAGGAGTGCCGAACCGATCTCGCGGCCGCGCCCGAACCTGGGAAAGAACAAGACCCCAAAGATGAATTGCGCCAGTCGGTCATCCGGTTGCTGCTATCAAACGACGATCCTTCCGGCATGCGTACCCTTATCCTCGAGACCGTTGAGGAGACGCTTCTGCGCCAGTTGCTCGAGTCCGGCCGCTATAGCCAGCGAGAACTGGCAACCCTGCTATCGCTAAGCCGAGTCACGCTGCGGAAAAAGCTCGAACACTACAAAATATCCTGAAAGCCGTTCAAGCCTGCCTATCCATGCTTCAAATTAGGCCCGGCAAATCAAAAAACCGGTTTCTTTTTTAACCGAAACCTGCACCCTTGGGTCCCGTAATTTCCCGCGCCTGGTAAAAAAACTGTTCCATGTGAAAACAAAATGATCCATTTCTCGAAATTATTGGTTCTTTTGTATATGAAATATAATTTCATAAAACTTGCATGGTTTTGAAAAGATTAGGTGAAAAAATTTATTCTCAAGTCGAGCTTATTTGGCACGGGCATTGCTAATAGAAACGCCGAACGGCAATAAAAGTTGGGAAAGGAAACGATCAATGCCCAAGAACCCAAAATATTACGGTCTTTGTGAGACTTGCGAGCATGACGAAACCTGTACTTTAAGGCGCAGCTCGGTACTCAAGATCATTCAATGCGAGGAATTCTCGATTCAACCCACGGCTGCCGCGGAGCACTTTGTCAAGGACGAGGTTCTTCATGATGATTTGCAGGAACAGTCCCGCATGGGGTTGTGTGCGAACTGTCTGAATCTTCCAAGCTGTGGATTTCCAAATGCACGCCATGATGTCGTGCAGTGCGAAGAATACATCCTGGATGAAGCTGGAGTAATCCCGCCGATTCAAAAAGTACGGTCGGAATCCGCCGCATAAATAGATTTAGGAAAGAGACAGAATGGATACCCTCCCCGAGCAAGCTGCCATCACAGTTTTTTTGTGCGCCAATTGTGCCCGTCCCGGCCAGGTGCCGACATCTTCCGGGCGGACACGGCCTGTTGTCCCGAATTTCGAATGGACTTGTCCCGTCGAGCAGATAGTTGTTCCCTGTGCTGGACGTCTTCAGCCGGAGAATGTGCTGAAAGCCTTTGAGAAGGGTTCCAGTGTTGTATCCGTAATTGCGTGCCAGGAAGACAACTGCCATTACATTGAAGGCAGCCGTCGATGCACGCTTCGCGTGGATTATCTTCGCTCGCTTCTTGACGAAATCGGGCTTGGCGGAGATCGCCTGTTATCGTTCTCCCTGCCGGGCTCCGCATCCCAGGACTTGGCTTTGACTTCGGGTTTGCCCGCAATAAAGACAGCCCAGGATTCGCTCGCGACTCAAATCATTCTTATTCGCGATCAGGTTATGGCGACGCTCCAGTCGTGCCCGCCCAATCCGATGGCACAAATGCCGGCGGAAGCTTCCGTGGGAGGGGTGGAATAATGAACCGGTTTGCCAGTGCATTGATGTCCCGCCAGTTGATTGTTTCGGCGGAGTGCCTGCCGCCCCGGGGTTCGGACCCGGAGGCGATCAAGGCTTTTTCCGCATCTCTTCCGGAACGGGTGAATGCCGTTGTTGTTGCGGATAACCCTGATGTAATCCGCGGATCCGCTCTTTCGACGGCTCGGCTTTTGTCGTGGGAAGGCAAGAAGAGCATTGTCCTTTCGATGGCTACACGTGATCGCAACCGGTTGGCTCTCCTGAGCGATGCTTTGGGCGCGGCGGCCCTGGATGTGGATGCAGTGCTTTGCATGAGCGGCAATCACCAGTCCATCGGCGTGTGTCCCCAGGCTGCGGCCGCAAACGATTTTGACTCCATCCAGTTTACCCAGGCGCTGAAGAAACTGGTTCTTCATGGTGTGGGGCCCAATGGAAACGGCCTTGAACCCCGGCTCGAATTGCAGATTGGTGCGACAGCGCATCCCTACCTGCGTCCGTTGGACCTGAGTCTCTTCCGCCTCAGGAAGAAGATTCTTGCGGGAGCCGATTTTCTCTTCACGCAGGCGATCTTTGATCTTGGCGGGTTTTTTGAATGGATAAAGGGTGTGCAGGCTGCCGGGTTTGACAAGAGGACGGCCATCATTGCCAGCGTTCTGCCGCTTGCAAGCGTCGACAAAGCGAGGGAATTGCAGAAGGCGCATACCTATGGGCCGGTTCCGGACAGCGTTGTGGAACGCATCAGCGGAGCTGCTCAGCCTGCTCGCGAAGGCGTGGCGATCGCAGCGGAGATAGCAAAGCAGTTGAAAAGTGTTCCGGAAATCCGTGGCATTCACATTCTCAACGGCGGTGATGATTCCCTGATCGCCGATGTCATAAAGCAGGCCGGAGTTTAGTTCTGAATTTTCGGGCGTGAAGCGGAAGTCGCGGAATTCCCGTTCGTTATTTTTTGGCAATTTTTTCTGTAGAGACACATATGCCTGATCGTTACCACATTCATACGGTGCCCACGCCGGGGCGCTTCTACCGGGTCGGAAAGTTCGGCGGTGTTGACTGGCGCGAGGACTGCTCCCGTTGTTCCAATTGCGTAAAGCGGCGCTGCTGCTATGACGTGTATGACCACGAGTCGGACCATAATCGGGATCCGTTCAGCTCCAGTCAGACGTTGAATGAATGCAAGGCCTGTTTCTCCTGTGTTCAGGGCTGCACGAAAGGCCTGCTAAGCCTTTCCGTCAATCCTGAATTCCTCGAAATGGGAGATGATTTCTGGAAGCCCGACGTAATCATGACCACATGGAATCAGGCCGAGACCGGCAAAATTCCTGTGTCCGGCGCCGGATATCGCGGCCGCTTTCATGGCCCTGGATTCGATTCCATCTGGACGGATATGTCTGAGATTGTTCGCCCCACGCGGGATGGAATTCATGGACGCGAATACATCTCTACCTCCGTGGATATCGGTCCCAAGCCGATGCGCCTGAGTTTTGCACCGGACGGGACTATGCTCTCGGCTCCTGCGAAACTCCTGGAATTGCAGATGCCCGCGGTTCTGGACATCCCGGCCTGGCCGGTGCAGCAACCGGCTCTTGCCCAAGCGCGCGCCGTGGCGGCCGAAGAACTGAAAACCGTGGCTGTGATGTATGCAAAGGATGCCGTGCTCCTGTCAATGGAATTGCGGCCTTTTGTTGCACCCATCATTGATGCGGAAGTGCCGGCGGGGATTCTCGACGGGCGCTGGGCAATGATGCAACTGATTGATCGGGCGGACATTCTGAAGAATGCCGAGGCAATTCGGGCGACAAATCCCGAGATGATTCTATCTGTCCGGTTGCCGCTTGGCCCGGATACCACCGAGCGCCTCCTCGACCTTTTCCGCCGCGGGTTTAGAGTTTTTCATCTGTGCGCGGATTTGCACGGAAAGGAACTGACGGAGGATTCCGTGTCCGCGCGTCATATCAAGGATGTTCTTCGGGAACTTCATTCCCGCCTTGTCAAAGAGGGGATCCGGGATGAAGCAACCCTGATCGTTGCCGGCGGAATCGCGCTGGCGGAGCATATGGCCAAATCCATTATTTGCGGCGCGGATCTCGTGGCTGCCGACACGGCTTTGATGGTGGCTCTTGGCTGTCGCGTGTGCCGTGACGCTCATGTGCCGGGACAGAAGAGCTGTGCCTGCCCGGCCGAACTGGACTCTGTAGACATCAATTATGCGGCCCAGCGCATCGTCAATCTGATGGGGGCATGGCACAGTCAGCTGATTGAAGTCCTCGGCGCGATGGGCATCCGCGAAGCGCGACGGTTGCGCGGCGAAATGGGCCGGGCCATTTTCATGGAAGAGATTGAAAAAGAAGCTTTTGGAGACCTTTACCGGGTCCGTCAGGAGCAGGTGAGTGCATAACAGCGGAGCGCGGAATCAGAAAACCGCAGATCAGAATAAGACCTGTGCCTTTACAGGGCTTTCGGGGTTGTGTTCAGGCTCGGAGACATGTGCAGGCTCAACGCTATTTTCCCGCCACATCAGGGTCGCTCCTTCCGATATGGCAGTGACAAATAGCAGGGCGAGGGCCTGCAATTATGTTTCCCGAGCTGAAAGCCCGAGGCCCTGCAAGGGCACCAGGTTTACTGCTCCTTTTTAGCACAGGTGGGTGCATGACGACAACTATTGCAAAAATCCAAATCCAAGATGATATCCAGCCTGAGACGGGTCATAGCGATTGGCCGCAGGAATCGGTCCCTCGCGAGGTACGTCCGGTTCCCGACCGCTATCGCAATCCGATCGGCAAATACAAGGTGGATCGGCTTGCATCCTGCATATCCTGCGGGCGTTGCGCCGAGGTTTGCCAATACGGTGTGCACGTAAAACCGGAAGGCTACAAATACATGCTTCGGCCGCTGGATTACCGATGCGTGGGCCCGGCTTGCTCGGAACGCGGCGGGGAATGCATCCATGAATGCCCCAAGAAGGCCCTGGTGTTGAGACTGAATCCGAACGTCGACTGCATGGGCGACCCGCGCTGGTCCAGTGATCTGATTCTGTCAACGTGGTATCAGTCGGAAACAGGGCAAACACCACCGGCTCACCTGGAATACCGGCACGGAGACTCCGGCGGGGGTTTCGACCGGATGCGTTTCAAGTTTGAAATTCCGGGTCTTGAAACCCCGAAACCCGGCACCGTCTTCGACGCCAAAAAGGAAAATCCTGCGGATGTCGATACGGGTCTGGATCTGAATCGCCGGGACGATGGACGTCCTCAGGTCCACATTGATATCCCTATCTATGGCGGTGGAATGAGTTTCGGGTCCGTCAGCATTTACACGATTCTGGCAAAGGCCCGCTCTGCGGCTGCCTGGAATACATTCAGTTGTACCGGAGAAGGCGGCTATCCCGATCGCCTCAAACCATATGATGACCATATGATTACCCAGGTGGCTACCGGTCTCTTCGGAGTTCGGGAAGAGACAATTCAGCGGGTACGCATTGTCGAATTCAAGTATGCGCAGGGCGCTAAGCCCGGATTGGGTGGACATCTCCTGGGGGACAAAAACACTCCGGCCGTGGCTCGTATGCGAGGCGCCGTCCCCGGGAACGCGCTGTTCAGCCCATTCCCGTTTCATAGCGTTTATAGCGTCGAAGACCACAAAAAGCACCTGGACTGGATAAAGGAAGTCAACCCGGACTGCCTTGTCAGTGTAAAGGTTTCGACTCCGACGGATGTAGACATGGTTGCGGTCGGAAGCTATTACGCGGGTGCGCACATCATTCACCTCGATGGAAGCTACGGCGGGACGGGTGCGGCTCCCGACATTGCAAAAAAGAACATTGCGATGCCGATCGAGTATGGGATCCCCAAGGTTCACAAATTTCTCACCGCCGAGGGCATTCGTGAAAAGGTCACCCTGATTGCCTCCGGTGGTTGTCGTACTGCTTACGACGTGCTGAAAGCGATTGCGCTGGGTGCTGACGGGGTGGTGATCGGGACGGCCGAAATGGTTGCTCTTGGCTGCGTGCGGTGTGCCTGCTGTGAAAGCGGCCGCGGGTGCCCCAGGGGCATTGCGTCCACCGATACAGAACTGATCGAGCTGATGGATTTGGAATGGGCGACACAGAGACTGATCAACCTCCAGAACGCCTGGCACGAACAGATGATTTCCGTCCTGAGGCAGCTTGGAATGGCTTCCATCCGGGAGTTGCGCGGTCGCAGTGATGTGCTTTGCTACTTGGATTAGTTTCAAATTCAGGGGTTTGCACCGCCGGTTTCTGAGCGGCAAACCGAGATTTGAAATGTGACATCTGGAATTTAGGGGAATTACGTGAACGACATAGCAGAACGACTGTTGGCAACCCGCTCGCATGTATATCGCGGGCCTCAGATGCCCTTGATCAAATCAGCCGAAGAAGGGGGATGCGGTGTTACGGGGTTTGCCTGCACAATCCCATTGGCCGGCAGGTACATTTACGAACCTTCCATTCAGATGCAGAACCGAGGGAATGGAAAAGGCGGCGGCATTGCTGCCGTCGGTCTCGTGCCGGAGCAAATGGGGGTATCTCGCGATGTGCTGGACAGCCATTACCTGTTGCAGATTGCGCTGCTCGATCCCACCTGCCATGCGGATCTCGAACGACGGTATGTCCTGCCGAATTTCGATGTGGCTCTTTCCTCAAGACAGCCGCACATCGACGATTACCGGGACATTCCCGGGCTGGACGTCCGGCCCCCGGATGTGCACCGGTATGTCGTTCGCCCCAAGCCAGCGATACTGAAATCCTTTGCCGCGGAAAACGGACTCGAAAGTCTGCCGGCCCGAGATATTGAAGACGAATTCGTCTGGCGGAATTCCTATCGGCTCAATGATGAATACTACGCCTCTCTTGGAGAAAAACGGGCGTTTGTCCTCTCCCATAGCCGGGATCTTCTTGTTTTCAAGCTGGTGGGCTACGCCGAACAGAATGTCGAATACTATCAGTTGCAGGATTTCAAGGCACATGCATGGATCGCGCACCAGCGCTATCCAACCAAGGGCCGTGTCTGGCATCCCGGCGGGGCTCACCCGTTTGTCGGCCTGAACGAAGCCCTGGTGCATAACGGTGATTTTGCCAATTACTATTCCGTATGCGAATATCTCCGGCAAAGGAATATCCGCCAGCAGTTTTTGACGGACACGGAAGTGTCGGCGCAGCTCTTTGATCTTTGGGATCGCGTATACAAATATCCGCTTGAATACATCATTGAAGCGCTCGCTCCGACAACGGAACTCGATTTTGATCAGCTCCCGCCGGAGAAGCAGGCTATCTATCGACAGATCCAGGCCACGCACATTCACGCTTCCCCGGACGGCCCGTGGTTTTTCATCATTGCCCGAAGCCAGCCCGACCAGAGACGAGTTCAACTGTTGGGCATCACCGATACCGCTATGCTGCGGCCCCAGGTTTTTGCCTTGTCCAATAATGACGATATTCAAATCGGTCTGATCTGTTCCGAGAAGCAGGCGATCGATGCAACGCTGCGCAGCCTGGCAAAGGAAGATATGCGGTTCTGCCCGGTTGCCGACAAATACTGGAATGCCCGTGGCGGGTCCAGCACGGATGGTGGTGCCTTTATTTTCAGCGTCGATTCCGATCAGGAAGGACGGAAGACGCTTGCGTGCACGGACAAGTTCGGACGGCCCGTCGTGATTAACTCCGGCTCCGTCCGTTGCGATCTGCCTTCGACCAACACGATAGAGAAAGAAGCGCCCGATGCATTGCGCGAACTGGTCAACCAGTGGCTGCAAAAAGGGAAGGTTGAGGATCTTTTCACATATGCCCTCGATCTTCCATCCTGGTCGTCCGGCGATCTGCAGCGTTTCTGCAAACTCGTCGTCGATGGGGCCGATAACGCCACATCGCGAAAAACGGCGATTGAACTGCTGACGATGCTTCGGGACCGGCGTTTTTATACCGGTGACAAGCGAAGAGCCACGGTGATTTGGGTTGTAGACAAGATGATAGAGGCTCTGTTTGACAGTGCGCCGCTGTTTGGCGAGCCGGTCAGCCGTTTCTGGCGCCGGGTCAACTGGAATACGCGGGATCAGGTAGTTGCGCCGCGTGCCGGAGAAGAATTGCTCCTGATTGATGCCCAGGAGTTTCCGCCGGAAGGCGACTATTGCGATGCTGTTCTTCTGAGACAGGCCTATCGGCTGGGTTGGAAGCAATTCATCGTATACCGGTTGCGTGGTCAGCGCTTTCACGGGGCAGGTCTGGGCCCGGAAACCGGTTCGGTGCGCATCGATCTGTATGGATCCAACGGAGACTATACGGCGAGCGGCATGGATGGCCTGCAGTTGTATATTCACGGTAATGCACAAGATCAGGTTGCTCAGATTGCCAAGAGCGGAAAACTTGTCATTTACGGAGATGTTGGCCAGACCTTCATGTATGGAGCAAAAGGAGGCGAGGTTTACGTCCTGGGAAACGCTGCAGGCAGGCCGCTGATCAATGCGGTTGGACGTCCGCGCGTAGTCATCAATGGAACATGCCTGGATTTCCTGGCGGAATCTTTCATGGCCGGGGATCCGCTGCTCGGCGGGGGCTTCGTAATCGTGAATGGAATTGAGTTTGACGGCCGCGGCAATATCGTGCCTCAACCGGCTCCCTATCCCGGCAGCAACCTCTTTTCTCTTGCCAGCGGGGGTGCCATCTATATTCGAGATCCTCATCAGCAGGTAGTCGAACGGCAGCTGAATGGCGGCGTTTTCTCCTCTTTGACCGACAAAGACTGGAGGCTCATCCGCCCCTATCTCGTAGAAAACGAGAGCCTGTTTGGAGTCCGGATCCAAGACCTCCTGACCGTTGATGGCGTTGTAAAACCGCCACACGAAGTCTATCGAAAGGTAAGTGCAGTGAAACTTGCCGTGCTTGCCAAGTCGAAGTAGCGCGGATTTTTGGACCTGAACATGGAACAGCAAATGGACATTGAGAAGGTCGGGGCGGTGCTGGTGTGCGGCGCAGGGATTGCGGGCATCCAGGCATCGCTGGATCTGGCGGACAGCGGATTCAAAGTATATCTGCTGGAGCATACCGCCGCCATTGGCGGCCGCATGGCTCAACTGGACAAAGCCTATCCAACAGGCGACTGTTCGATGTGCATTCTTTCGCCACGCCTGGTGGAATGTGCCAGAAACAGGAATATCGAAATCATCACCCTCGCCGATCTGGAAAGTGTTTCCGGAGAGCCCGGCAACTTCAAAGTCAAGATACGGCAGAATCCCCGTTACATTGATGCAAGGAAGTGTGATGCCTGCGGCGATTGCTCGGCGGTTTGCCCGGTCAGTCTTTCGAGCGAATTCGATTGCGGCATGGGCGAAAAAAAGGCGGTTTCGCTGCCCTATCCCCAGGCAATTCCCGGTATCTTCAGTATTTCGAAAGCCCAGGGGCAGGTGCCTTGCAGATCTCTTTGCCCGGCCGGAGTTAATGTCCCAGGCTTTGTCGCGCTGGTTGCCGCCGGCAAATTCAAAGAAGCTTTCGAGCTTATCCGTTTGCGTTGTTCGCTCCCCGCTGTCTCCGGGCGTATATGCCGTCATTCCTGCCAGGATAAATGCAATCGGGGTGAAGTAGATGAATCCGTCTCCATTCGCCACCTGGAAAGATATGTAGCCGACTACGTGCAACAGAACCCGGATCAATACCCGGAGCGCTCCGGATCCGTGATTGCATCGGGCAAAAGGGTTGCCATTATCGGATCAGGGCCTGCCGGATTGACGGCTGCTTCGGATCTGTCTCTGATGGGGTATGGCGTTACCTTGTTTGAGGCCAAACCGCAGCTTGGCGGTATGTTGCGATACGGGATCCCTGAATACCGGCTACCCAAGGAAATTCTCGATAGGGATGTTCGGCATATCCTGGAGTTGGGAGTAGAGGTCAGAACCAATACTCCGATTGAAAAACCGGGTGATCTTCTCAAATCCCGGCAAGCTGACGGTGCTTCAGCCAATGCCGCTGACTTTGACGCGGTGTTTGTATCGACCGGGGCCTGGCAAAGCCTCAAACCGGGTATTCCCGGGGAGGATGCCGGCGGAGTCTGGGAGGGATTGAAATTCCTTTACGCGGTAAATTCCGGTAGCAGTTTCGAGATCGGACCCGAAGTGCTGGTCATCGGGGGGTCCGCTTTAGCCATCGATACGGCCCGATGCGCGCTGAGAGTGCCCGGAGTGAAATCGGTGCAGCTAGCCTGCCTCGAAAATGCGGGCGAATTACGCGCGGGTACGGACCATGTCGCGGAAGCGATTGCCGAGGGCATTGAGATTCACTATAGCCTTGGGCCAACCACTGTCAATGCAAAGGACAGCCGGGTCTCCTCGGTAAGATTTCGCGCCTGCACCAGCCTGTATGACGAATATAAGAGATTTGATCCGCTGTTTGACGATTCATCCATCCGAACTATTTCCGCCGACACTGTCATTATCGCAAGTGGCCGGGCAGTCGATGCAAAGGGCTTTGGGCTCGAAATGCGGCCCGGCGGGCGCATCCTAGCCGATAAAGATACGCTGGCAACCGGTGTCCGGGGAGTGTTTGCGGGAGGGGACGCCGTTCTGGGCCCGGCATCGATGGTGGATGCAATGGCTCACGGGCATAAGGCGGCTGCATCCATTGATGCCTTCATTCGAGGCAGCGCATCCATTCGCAGTATGTCAAAAGCATCTGCCGGGGATACTGCGAGTACCGCTTCCGTGCACTTTGCCCATAACCCGAAGCCATGGGTATCCAAGCAGTCTCACAGCCCTATCGCGCGCGCAAAAGAATCTTCCAGACCGCAGGATCATTCGGAAATATTTCTTGGCTATTCGCATGATGCCGCCATTGCCGAGGCAAAACTGTGCCTGGCCTGTGGCTTATGCAGTGAATGCCTGTTGTGTGTGAAGGCGTGCTCGGCCGATGCCCTGGTTCATGATCAGCAGGCGACATCCCTTGAGGTCGAGGTCGGGAGCATCATCCTCGCGCCGGGCGTCGAAGAACTCGAGTCTGCCGCAGCCCGAAAATTCGGGCTGGGTAAATATGCGAATGTTGTCTCCGGTCTGCAGTTTGAACGGATGCTTGCGGCGGCCGGGCCGTCCGGACGCCTTCATCGTCATTCGGATGCCGGCGAAGTCAGAAGCATTGCCTTTATTCAATGTGTCGGCGGTCGTGAAGGGGATGCGGACTATTGCTCTTCGATTTGCTGTATGAATACGGCAAAGGCGGCTTTGGGTGCGTTGGAGCGATCGGCTGCGGGAGCTATGGAAGTTACGATATTCTGCCGCGAAGTCCGTTCCTTTGGGAAAGAATCGGACGCCTATATTCGCAGGGCAAAGCAGGAAAATGGCTTGCATTACCTGCGGGCTGTTCCATCCAATCTTTGGGAGACGGGTGAGACCGGCAGGCTGAAGATTGCCTGGCCGGGAAAGGATGGCGTATCCGAGCAGGAGTTCGACCTGGTTGTTCTCAGTACCGGGGCACAGGTATCCGCCGGCGCCAGGGATATGGCCTCCCGGATTGGTTTGCAGCTGAATAGCTTTGGTTTTGTCCAGACGGACAGGATGTCTCCATTTGCGACATCCCGACCAGGGATTTTCGTCGCCGGCTCCTTTCAGGAACCCAAGGACATATCCGAATCGGTCGCGCAGGCTTCCGGCGCAGCCGCCTGCTCCATGAGCCTGTTGACGGCTGTCCGGGGCACAATGACTCGGCGCCATGAGTATCCCTGGGAAAGAGATGTTGCCGATGAGTCGCCCCGGATTGGCGTTTTTGTCTGCCGTTGCGGACACAACATTGCGGATGTTGTGGACGTTGAACTGGTTGCCAGCAAAGCGGCGAAGATGCCCGGCGTGTGCCATGCAGAGGTGAGCACCTATACATGCTCGGATACCAATCAGCAGCATATCCGCTCCCTCATTCGTAAACACCGTCTCAACCGTCTGGTGGTTGCATCCTGTTCATCGCGAACCCATGAAATGCTATTCCGGGAGACCCTGCGTGAGAGCGGGCTGAACCAGTACCTGTTTGCTATGACGAACATTCGAGACCAATGCTCCTGGGTTCATAAGGACAACCCGTTGGAGGCCACCGCCAAGGCCGTGGATCTTGTCTCCATGGCCATTGCCCGAGCCCGTTTGCTGCGGGCATTTCCCCTCCATGAGCTCGAGGTCACAGCCTCCGCTCTGATTATCGGGGGCGGGCTTGCGGGGATGACCTCGGCACTGAATCTGGCCGACCAGGGGTTCAAGGTGCACCTGGTGGAGAGGGAACCTGCGCTGGGAGGACAACTCCGAAACCTGCAGTCCGATCTGGAGCGGGATAATATCCAGGATGAATTGAAAGTCCTGGTGTCGCGGGTTTCGTATCATCCCAACGTGACCGTTCACAGGAACTCGATTCTTGTGCGAACCTCCGGTCAGGTAGGAAATTTCGTCAGCGTTCTGTCTGCTGCAGGCAAGGAACAAACGGTCAAGCATGGTGTTGTGATTGTTGCCACCGGTGGTCGCGAACGTTCCACGACTCGATTCCTATGCGGGGATGACTCGCGCGTGGTCACTCAGAGGGCGCTTGAATCGGCATTGTCAGGAGGGAATCTCCCATCAGAGCTGACCGGTAAAAAGGCTCCTTCCGTTGTGATGATTCAATGCGTCGACAGCCGGAATGCGGATAATCCTTACTGCAGCCGGGTCTGTTGTTCGGAAGCGATCAAAAATGCTCTTGAACTCAAGCGCCGCAGACCGGATGCAGATATTGCCATCCTCAACCGGGATATCCATACATACGGTTCCAGAGACGATTACTTCAGGCAGGCGCGCAACAAAGGGATCCAGTTCGTCCGGTACTCGGAGAGCCGGGAGCCCCTGGTTGCAAACGAGAGTGGAGTGCTTCAGGTGAGAGTAACGGAAAATGACACCGGGCGCGAACTGGCTTATCACCCGGATCTGCTGGTCCTGTCGACCGGCATTGCCCCGGATGCCGGGAATGCTGATATCGCCGGGATCCTCCGTTGTGCGCTAACGGCGGAAGGATTCTTCCTCGAAGCCCACCCGAAACTCAGGCCTGTGGATCTTGCCAATGAAGGGGAGTTTGTCTGTGGCCTGGCGCATTCGCCCCGCTTCATGGACGAAACAATTGCGCAAGCCCATGCCGTCGCCGGACGCGCAGCAAGGATCCTGTCGAAGACTCAGATGGAGATTGTCGGACAGGTTTCCTATGTCGAGCCGGCCAACTGTGTCGCATGCGCGACCTGCGTAAAGATCTGTCCCTATGGCGCACCCATGATCAATGCCTTGGGGAAGTCGGAGATCCAGGCGGCAAAATGCATGGGGTGCGGCAGTTGTGTTGCAGCATGTCCTGCAAGGGCGATGGCACTCCAGCATCAGGAAGGCAGCACTATGATCGCCATGCTCGATGAAATGCGGGCAAGCGGAGGATTGGAATGAAGGAGCTGAACCGGGATGTGAAAAGCGGCAGCGTTTCGGTCTCCGATACCTGTGCCAATACTCAGTGGGCACCGGAGATTCTGGCATTCTGCTGCGAATATTGCGCCCATTCGGCTGCAGCTTTAGCCGGATCCAAGCGGATCCAATACCCCACCGGTGTGCGGATTATTCCCGCACCATGTACCGGAAAAATCGAAATGGAGCATATTCTCGAAGCCTTCGAGAAGGGAGTGGATGGAATCCTTGTTGTTGGCTGTCTCGAAGGTGGCTGCCATTTCCTGGAAGGTAACCTGCGGGCGCGCAAGCGCACCGAGCGCGTCTGCGAGATACTTGATGAAATCGGTCTTGGAGGGGGGCGCCTCAAGATGGTGAACCTCTCTGATTCCATGGCTTCGGAATTTGTGCAGGAAATGCACGAGATGCTGAAAACTGCCAGAGCCCTGGGCCCGAATCCGCTGAAATCAAAACATAATGAAAGTGCAGGGGATCTATGATCGTTGCTTCACCAAAGTCAATTACTGAACTCAAAAGCATCATTTCCGGACACAAAAAGGTCCTGTTTGCAGGATGCGGGACTTGTGTCACCGTCTGCCTGGCTGGTGGTGAACGAGAGGTCAGCATAGCCGCCTATTCCGTTCGAATGGCTCGCAAACTCGAGCGAAATCCGGTGGAAATTTCTCAGATCACCATTGAACGCCAATGCGAAAATGAATTCATCAAAGAGCTGGCGGAACCTGCAAGCAAGGTTGAAGCGATTGTCTCATTTGGCTGCGGTGCCGGCGTACAGGCAATTGCGGAACGATTTCCTGATAAACCGGTCTATGCCGGACTCAATACTCAGTTTCTGGGTGTACTTGAGGAACAGGCTATCTGGACCGAAAAATGCATGGGGTGCGGTGATTGTATGCTGGCGCACTTCGGAGGTATCTGCCCGGTAACCCGATGCGCCAAACGTCTGTTGAACGGTCCCTGCGGAGGTTCCCTGGAGGAACGCTGTGAAATCGATCCGGACCGGCCGTGCGCATGGCAGCTTATCTATACCCGTCTCAAAAATATCGGTCAGCTTGAAAAACTGGAAGATATCGTGCCGCCCAAAGACTGGAGCACGGCATGGTACAACGGCGCGCGGAAAGTAATTCGCAAGGAACACAAAGTCTAGTCATATCCCGCAATTTGTAGAATCCGTGGCAAAAGAGGATCCTAACCTGCCGCGGATTCTACAAATTCAGAATACATCGACACTCATCCTTTATCAGGCGAGAACGATCGTTGCAGCCTTAACGTAATCCATATTGGGGAACTGCTCCGACAGGTATTCATTTCCCCTCATCTGAATCTGTCCCTGGTTGGGGCGCTCGCCGTATTCACTGGTAATAGCCTCCACAACTTCCATCCCCTTGCTTACTTTGCCGAAGGGCGTGAATCCCTGCGGATCGAGGAAGCTGTTGTCCCCAAAATTGATGAACAGCTGCGTCGTTCGCGTGTTGGGTCCGGCAGTGGCGAAGGTCAAAGTTCCGCGCTGATTGGATTGGCCGCGTTTGTCGTCCTGTATGTTTGCAGATCGCCAGATCTTGCTGATGCCGGGGTCGCCGTTGATTCCAAACTGTACAATGAAGCCCTCGACAACCCGGAAAAACCGGCAGCCATCGTAGAGCCCGTTCTTTACCAGATTAAAAAACCGGTCGGCTCCATTGGGAGCCCATGCCCGGGTTACATCCACAACGAACTCGCCTTTTGTCGTTTCAAATTTGGCCTGAAAAGTTTCAGGTGCTGTCTCGTTCAATTCAGCAGGGTTCATTCTTTCTCCTTATTGAGATTTATGCACCCTACTGACCGGCGGCCAATCCGGGCGCGGTTGCGTGATAAAGTCGGAAAGACCCAGCGAGCCATCGGAACTCGTGGTTGTGCCAATGTCCAATGGCTCGCAAAAAGGTTTTTACTTTGCAGGCGCGACGATTGTTGCCGCCTTGATAAAGTCGAGATTCGGGAAAGCCTTCTGCAGATAGGCATTTCCCTGCATCTGAATCTGACCCTGATCCGGCTTTTCACTGTATTCATTATTGATGGCGTCGACAATATCCATTCCCTTGCTTACCTTGCCAAAAGGCGTGAATCCCTGGGAATCCAGAAATGTATTGTCTTTGAAATTAATGAATACCTGGGTTGTGCGCGTGTTGGGTCCGGCCGTTGCAAACGTGATATATCCGCGCAAGTTGGACTGCTTTGGCTTGTCATCCGGGATGTTCGCGGCGCGCCAGGCTGCGCTGACTTTCGGATTGCCATTGATTCCGAACTGAACCATAAAGTTCTTCACGACGCGGAAGAACCGGCAATTGTCATAGCCGCCATTCTTGACGAAATTATAGAAACGGTCGGAGCCGTTCGGAGACCATGATCTGGTGACGTCAACGATGAATTCACCCTTGGAGGTGTCAAATTTCACCTGGTATTTTTCGGGCGACTGTTCGGTCAGCTGAGCCGGTGCCATCAGTTTTGCAGCATCCTGGCCAACCGCCAGTACCGCTACAAGCGCCAGAGCCAGAATAGAGAGGGGCAGTACCTTAGAACGCATTGAATTCTCCTTTTCTCGAGGATAGTTAAATAACTCCAAAGGATAAAGTTTCCGTCGGAGTGCGCCAAAACTCAAGGAAAAAGGTCCGAAGCAATTTCGAAGTCGGATGTCGGCGCCAAATGCGCTGACCGGGCTTTTCCCCGGCCCAGTTTCCTCGTTTTCTTCTTGCCGGGCAGCGCCTTCCAACGCCCGTTTTAAGGGAATCGGCAGAGCAGACCTTGACAATGGTCCCTGAATGTGGAGAATGCAGACTCAATTCAGATAGAGCGGTGCTGGAGGCGAGTTGCAGGACATTGTGGGTGTAGGGTTCAGGGTATTGCTGGCTTTCTCGCTGGCCTGGCTAGGCGGGCTGATCAGTTCGCTATTTGCCATATCGCATCAGCGACTGTGCCGTCTTATCAGCTTTGCTGCGGGCAGTTTACTGGGCGTAACCCTTTTTTCCATCCTGCCGGAAACGTTCGAAGCCATGTCCCTTTTGCAGTTGCTGGTGGCCTTCGGTTCCGGCTACGTGGTTTTTTTTCTTGTCAGCCATTATGTCTTCCACGTTTGCCCCGCCTGTGCCGCAAGTCATTTTGATGAAGCCACAACGCATCGGTTCAGCGAGATAGCCAGTGCCATGGTCATTGCATTGGGATTGCACAGTACAATGGACGGCCTGGCGCTGGCGTTGGGAAAAGAAGCCGAAATGGCCGGCGGCCTGGATGCCTCTCTGTTGCTCGCTGTCTGCGTGCACAAAGTTCCGGAGGGCCTGGCGCTGTGCGCGCTGCTTCTTGCTTCCGGTTTCAAACGACGGGTTGCCCTGACATGGGTGGCAGCCGTAGAGGCCACTACGTTGATGGGTGGTGCTATCGGTTTATGGGTTGTCCCCCACATTTCCGGCGTCTGGCTGGATCTCATCCTCGCACACGTTGGCGGCGGCTTCATCTTCCTCGCGTTTCACGCTGTTTTCGGTGAACTCATGAAGCACAGCCGATCCGCGGTGATTGTCAGTTTTGCTTCAGGCATTGCGGCCATCGGCATCCTCAACCTGGTCCTCAGATATCTATAGCCCTTTCACTCCACCGCTGCGGACAACGAATCGTCCATCGTAAATCGTCAATTGATTGCCTTCCCTGCCCTGAGTATGATGGTCCCGCATCAATCCAATAGCTCAGACTGGGATGAACCAGGAATGATAAATGTTTTTGTTGCCGGATAAATGGAGAGGACATTTGATGAATGCCGAATGTCGATTTATCCAGTGATCTCAATTCGTCATTCGTCATTCGTCATTCGTAATTCGTAATTCGATATAAGGGGGGTGTAATGCGGATAAAGCTAATTGCTCTGACAGTAATCTCAATATCGTTGTTGTTCGTTGCGGCATGTCAAAGTCCCAGCCCGGAGAGTACTGCCCCTAAAAGTGAGGCGCCAAAGACCAGCAGCGCTCCGGCAAAATGCGATCGGGCATGCCTGGAGAAATATATCGATCAATACATGGATGCCATGCTGGCGCACACCGTGAGTGATGCTCTTTTTGCAAAGAATTGCCGGTTCACTGAAAATGGCGTGCAGTTGCCTTTGGGGAACGAGGGACTCTGGGCAAGCATGGTGGGGAAGGGGACCTACAAGTTCTATGTCCCGGATGTTGAAACCCAGCAAGTCGCCTTTATTGGTACCGCCCGGGAAGAAGCGCAAAACCCGAAGGAAACATCTCCGGTGGCAGTTGCCATTCGGCTCAAAATTGAGAATGAAAGAATTTCTGAGGCGGAGCAGCTTGTTATCCGGCCGGAAAGCAACCTGTTGAATCCGGGGGCCAAGCGTGGACCTTCTGCTGCAGAGAATATGGAGAAGATGGGCGCTCCGAATCCGATCTTCACGGAAGTAATACCTGAAGCCGAACGTCCGTCCCGTGAAGAGATGATCAAAACCGCGAATTACTATTTTTCCGGCATGCAGAAGAATGATGGGAAAGGATTTTATCCTTTCACGGATGATTGTGATCGCTACGAGAATGGGAGCAGGGCGACGAATATTCCCCTGAAACCGGGAGAAAAGAAGCCCGATCCCAAGACGTCGACCGTCTACTCGAGCGCATGGGGCTGCAAGGAGCAGTTCGAATCCGGTCTTATTCATTTCGTGAGCCGAATCCGCGATCGCCGATTTGTTGCGGTCGATCAGGAACGGGGCATTGTATACAGTTTTGGATTCTTCGATCATGGTGCAGGCCAGACGCGTCGCTTCAAAACGCTGGACGGCCGAGATGTGGTGGAAGGTCCGGCTGAACCCTGGACTTGGCAGATTGCGGAATTATTCAAAGTCGAAAAGGGCAAGATCCGACGGATTGAGGCGGTATTGCAACGATGCCCCTACGGCATGAATTCCGGCTGGAGCACCTACGAAAAAGGTTTATCGGACGAGATCCAAATCATCAAGTAATTGACGATGTACGATTGACGAATGCAACTAAGACGCCCGGGCATGCCTTTCAATTCGTCATTCGTCATTCGTCATTCGTCATTCGTCATTCGTAATTCGTAATTCTGTATGGGGGTTCGGATGAAACGATCTGTCATTGCACTGATCCTGGTTTCTGCGCTTTTTTTCGTCGCCTGCCAAGGCAATGCCCCACAGAGTGCCGTTCCTCAAACGGTCAGTACTCAGGCTCCCTGTGATCGTGCCTGCCTTGAAAAATACATCGACCAGTATATGGATGCGATGCTCTCGCATGAGCCTGGTCCAGCGCTCTTTGCCAAGGATTGCCGGTTTACGGAGAACGGGGTTCGACTCCAGCTCGGGGAGGGCCTTTGGTCCAGCATGGCAGGGAAAGGGACTTACAAGTTCTATATTCCGGATGTGGAGACCCAACAGATTGCGTTCCTGGGCACAGCGCGGGAGGAAGGGTACAAACCGGGGGAAGGGATCCCGGTTACCATAGCGCTGCGTCTGAAGATACAGAATAGCCGGATCAGTGAAGCGGAACAGCTCGTGTTCAGGGCACAGAACAATCTGTCTGGAGGCGCTCTCGCTTATCTTTCGGAGGCCGCTGCACAGTTTGAAAAAATCGGGTCTCCGGATAAGGTATATGCCGAAGTGATCCCGGAAGCAAAAAGGCCGCCGCGGGAGGAACTGATCAAAACCGCGAACTATTATTTCTCCGGGCTCCAGCTGAATGATGGCAAAGGATTCTATCCTTTCACGGATGATTGTGATCGGATCGAAAACGGTGAACTGGCAACCAATGTTCCGCTAAAGCCGGGAGAGAAAAGGCCGGATCCGCGAACTGCGGACATGTATTCGAGTGCGTGGAGCTGCCGGGAGCAGTTCGAATCCGGGCTGGCACGCTTTATAACCCGTATCCGAGACAGGCGTTTCGTGGCGGCAGACCGCGAGCATGGCGTGGTGTTCAGCTTTGCCTTTTTCGATCATGCCGCCGGAAAGACCCGGCGCTACAAAACTCCCAGTGGCCGCGATATCGTCGCCGGCCCTACCGAGCCGTGGACATGGCAGATTGCCGAGCTTTTTAAGGTTGACCAAGGAAAGATCCGCCGGATTGAGGCTGTCATGCAAAAAGTCCCGTATGGGATGAATTCCGGCTGGAGCGGCTACGAGCAGGGTATGTCGGATCAGATTCAGATCGTTAAGTAATTGCGAATGACGAATGGACCCACACGGACCGGGTCATTCGTCATTCGCAATTTTTCGGCTTAGGAACCGCTGGAGAGAACAGCTGCGGCCTGTGAATGGCCGTTTCCGGCCAGGCGCTCTTTCGCTTCTTCCCTCAATTTGAACTTCTGCACTTTACCGCTTGCGGTCAACGGGTAGTCATTTGTGAAAAAGATGAATTTGGGAATTTTGTACCGCGCGATTTTCCCGCGGCAGAAATCCTGAATTTCGCTCGGCTCCAGAACGGCGCCTTCGTGCAACTGGACAAACGCGGCGGCTTCTTCGCCGTATTTTTCGCTGGGTACGGCAACGATCTGAACGTCTCGGATGCTCTGGATCCCCCGCATGAAATCTTCCACTTCCTTCGGGTAGATGTTTTCGCCTCCGCGGATGATCACGTCTTTCAGCCGGCCGGTGATACGGATGTAGCCATCCTCATCTTCGACCGCCTGATCGCCGGTCCGGAGCCATCCGTCCGGGCTGATGGCCTCAGCCGTCTGCTGCGGCAGCTTATAATATCCCTTCATGGTGTTGTATCCGCGGGAGCAGAGCTCTCCGTGTTGTCCCGGGGGAAGCGTTTGACCGGTTTCCGGATTGATGATTTTTACTTCCACTCCGTCGAAGGCTTTTCCAACGGTTGAAACTCTCACCTGAACCGGATCATCTGTCCGTGTTTGGGTAATGCCTGGAGAGGCTTCGGTCAGCCCGTAGACGATCGTGATTTCACGACAGTTCATCTTGTCCATCACGCGCTCCATAACCGGTTCCGGACAGGGCGAGCCTGCCATGATTCCGGTTCGCAGCGAGGACATATCGAACATGTTGAACATCGGATGTGTCAGTTCAGCGATAAACATCGTGGGAACGCCGTACAGCGCCGTGCAACGTTCTTTCTGCACAACGGCAAGCACCATCAGCGGATCGAATGTCTCCAGTGGACAGACGGTGGCGGAGTGGGTGAGGACCGCCATAACTCCCAGGGTAATGCCGAAGCAGTGAAACAGAGGCACCGGGAGGCACAGTCGGTCTTCTCCCGTGAAGCGCTGGCGATCGCCGATCGACAATCCGTTATTGATGATCCCGTAGTGGGTAAGCATTACACCCTTCGGGAAGCCGGTGGTTCCTGATGTGTATTGCATGTTTACGGTGTCATGCGTGTCGAGGCTTGTCTTTACCTTGCTAAATTCCTGATCGCTCGGTTTGCCGGGGGCATCCATAACCTCATCAAAGCTGTACATCCCTCGATGCTGGCGGGGGCCGATATAAACCACGGTTTTCAGGAAAGGGAAGCGCGCACTTTCCAGCTGGCCTTTCGGCATCGTCTTTAGTTCCGGTACCAGGTCGTAGACCGCCTGCACATAATCGGTATCGCGGTAGCCATCGATTAAAAACAAAGCCTTCATGTCGGATTGCATGACCACGTATTCAAGCTCGGACGGCCGATAACTGGTGTTTACCGTTACCAGGATGGCTCCGACGCGCGCGGTCGCGAAGAATACCGTGAGCCAATCAGGTACATTGGTGGCCCAAATTCCGACGTGATCCCCCTTGCGGATTCCCAGGGCATACATGCCTTTCGCAAGATCTTCTACACGGGCGTTAAAAGCGCGGTACGAGTATTTAAGGTCCCTATCCGAATAAACGACGGCATCACGTTCTGGATATTTTTGCGCGGTCTCTTCGAGCAAACCACCCACTGTACAGTTTAGGAATTCCACTTCTGCCTCCACAAAAGCGTCTATGTTGACCGCGGATCTGTTTGCATGCAAGCTTTTTCTCAAAGCTCGCTCACCCATCGTTTGCGCTATACTTTGTCCCATGAAACGATCCGGGTTTGCCGATCTCCCCCTTCACGGAGGAAGAGTGCCTCCGTGGCTCGCGGAGCGCATGACCGCCATGGGAACAGCCATTGTAGAAGCGATCCTGTACCACTATGGCCATTCCGCCCTGTTGTCCCGTATGGCCGATCCGTTTTGGTTCCAGGCGCTTGGTTCCGTCATGGGAATGGACTGGCACTCCTCCGGTATAACAACATCGGTAATGGGGGCGCTAAAGCGGGGCCTGGTATCAAAGTCTGATGAACTGGGACTCTATATCTGCGGTGGAAGAGGCAAGCATTCCCGGAAGACCCCGGATGAACTGAGGGCCATTGCCGAGCGTAAGGGATTGGATGGGGAGCGCCTGGTGCAAACGAGCCGGTTGACGGCTCGCATCGACAATAATGCGATTGCCGATGGATTTCAGATTTACTTGCATACCCTGACTCTCAGTTCAAAAGGTGAATGGACGGTTGTTCAGCAGGGAATGAACGAACAGAGCGGCATGGCACGCCGATATCACTGGCATTCCGCGTCCGTCAAAGATTTCACCTCCGAACCCCATACCGGAATTGTGGGGGAGCATCAAGGCACCATTCTGAATCTGGTTGACGCCGAGGCCAAAGCTGCGCAGGCGGCACTCCTTGCAATTGCAAAGGAACACCCGGACTCAACCCTGAAAACAGCCCGTCAATTGCTGGTTCCGAGGCGACACGACGTCAGAGCCGAGGATGTTGACCTGAAGCGGTTGGGTGCCGTATTGGCGGTTGCGTATGAACGGGATTTTCGTGATTTTGCCTCTCTTCTTCTTCTGGAAAATCTTGGGCCCCGGACCCTCCAGTCACTCGCACTGATTGCCGAAGTTGTTCACGGAGCCCCCACGCGCTTCTCCGATCCGGCGCGTTTTTCTTTCTCTCTGGGAGGTAAGGACCGCCACCCCTTCCCTGTGCCATTGAAAACGTATGACGAATCCATCTCTGTGCTCCGGACATCGCTGGATAGGGCAAAGGTGGGAGATAATGAAAAGCTGGAGGGCTTTCGCCGGCTTGAGCGATTTTCCCGCACAATCGAAGAACGGTTCGATCCCCGGGCCGATTTTCACGCGACGATTGTCCATGAAAAGGCCATCTCATCGCAGTATGGCGGAAGAAGCGTCTTTGATGATGTGAAGAAAAGATCCGATAAGCGCAAATCGAGGCAACTCACCCTATTTTGATCCCAATCGGAGTTATCCCCATTTCCCTTTTTTAGCGTTGAGGGCGTGACCCCAAAAGTGAAAAAGGGATGGTCTGGACTAAACTTCAAGGCCGATGGAACGCATCAATTCCAGGGCGTTGCTTTTTCGGACAATTCCGGGAAGCAGGTGGTAATCGAAGACCATCCGGCCATCCTCAATGTGATCCTCAAAATGGACATTGACGGCATGGGGGGCGAGCACGTCCGCAATGTGAGCCAAAGCCAGATCATGTGTGGTAAGCAAGCCGATGGCTCCTTTGCGCACGAGTCCCTTAATCACGGCCTCGGCGCCGATTCTGCGATCATGAGAGTTGGTTCCATGAAGCAGTTCATCCAACAGGAACAGCAGCGGAATCGAGCCGTCGGCAATAGCTACGAGTTTCCGGAGTCGCGTAATCTCCGCATAAAATCTTGAGGTGCCGCTGTGCAGTGAATCCATAACGCGAATGGATGCCCCGAGGGCCAGTGGAGTAATCCGCAGTTGATGGGCCCTAACCGGAGCTCCGGCCAGAGCCAGTACGGCATTGATCCCCACGGTACGCAGGAGCGTACTCTTGCCCGACATATTGGATCCGCTAATGACAAATACCTGAATGTCTCCGGTAAGATGGACATCATTGCGAATACACCCTCTTTCGGGAATCAGAGGGTGACCGAGTCCCTCGCCTTCAAAGCGGAGTCCTTCCTCGGATATTTCGGGGAACGGATCGTCCGGATGCTCATAGGAATATCCGGCAAGAGAAGAGATCGCCTCCAGTTCCGCCACGGCTGAGAGCCAGGTGGCGATGGAGCGTCCATGATTTTTTCGCCAGTCCTCAACGAGATATGCGAGCTGCACTTCCCACAACAAAACCAGGGCGATCGGGGCGAAAAGTGCATTTCTCCTGGAATCGAGCAGCACGATGAGTCGGTTGAGACGCGAAATCAGCCTGGAGGGAGGTGTTCCGGCGGAATCCAGCCTGGAGCGCAGCATTTGCAAATGAGATGTCTTGAAGGATTCTCTTTCCAGACGGTCAAGAATGGAAGAGAGCAGTTCAAGATCACGGCCCGCACTTTCAACGGCAAGGACAATGGGGCCAATCGTGTGTCTGTGCAAAAACACAAAAAGCAGCTGGATAAGGATGCCAAGAAGGAACCACTGGTGATATCCGGTTGCGATCCACACTCCGATGGATGCCAGGACCAGGCATGTCAGAATTGCAGCCAGGATCCGTATTGAATTTGATCGAAAGCGCGCGGGGGCTTCGCCCCAGCGGATCAGCGGCTCTGGATGGACTCCTGTCCTTACTTCCGTCCCCAGCACGGCCAGGTCTTCGCGTAGATCCAGATCGGAGCGAAGTTCCTTTACGGCTTCCTGTCTGCTTCTGATTCCGCCGGCATCGGCGGGTGCTTTCAGCCAATGAGCGAGCAGCGATTCTCCCGCATGGGTGCGCGCGCTGCACAACAGCTCAAAGAGCGAACCTTTGCCGAACAGGTCCAGGTCATCCGCATAAGGATGATCCGGATCTTTGAACCGGTCGCCTGCCTCTCCCGATCCTTCCCATTTCTCGTCGAGCCTTGCAATGCCACGGGCATAGAAGTCCGCGGCACGGCCGCGCTTCTGCAGTTTCTGAAGAACGCTGCCATGCCATGCCACTAATCCGATGAAAACAAAAAAGGGGAAAATAAGATACCAGGGCGAGATCAGTTCGGATTTGAATGCAAACCAGGCGAGGATTGCGGCGACGATAAACGTGAGAAGCCGCAGGTTGCCGATTTGGTGATGCCGGGCATCCAATTTAGCGGCGGAGTGCCGTCTTTGTTCCAGTCGCCTGCAATATTCGGATCTAGGGTCTGAACTCATTCGCAATTCCATCCGCCAGGGGCATTTATTTCTTCACTGTTCCGGAAGCCTGATGCTAGATTGAGCGGATCAGGTTCAGCATAAGTAAATCACAGCCGCGGAAGAATCTAAAATGCCATCTGGCGTTCCGGCGGCAATCGTGTGGAGGGCGCGATGAGGATCTTAGGTATCGTGGGCAGTCCGAGGAAAAACGGTAATACAGAAATTCTGATGAATGAGGCATTAAAAGTTGCCCGGGATGCCGGCTGCGAAACCGAAATTTTTCTGATGTCCGAAAAACAGGTGGCCCCCTGCGTCGCCTGTTACGGATGTTTCAAGGTAGGGTCCTGCGTGGTTCAGGATGATATGCAGGAGCTCTATAAGATGATGGAACGGGCCGATGGGATCATCTTCGGGAGCCCGGTCTACTTTGGCAGCATTACCGCACAGGCGAAAGCGGTTATGGACAGAATGTTTGCTCTGCTCCGACAGCGGTCACTGAAAGACAAAGTGGCTGCGGCTCTCGTTGTAACCCGGAGAGTGGGGGCCATTCAGGCCAGGTCGCTCCTGTATGGATTTTGCATCGCGCAAGGAATGATTGTGTCCGGCGGCGCTATTGGCTACGGAAGAGAAGCCGGGGATGTTTTTACGGGAGTAGGCGGCGGTATCGATATGACCGCGATGGAGGAAACACGCGTCATGGCCTCCGGCCTTGTCCGGCTGGTCAAGAAACTCGGTCGTGAATAGTGCTTCGGGCGGTTGGATTCGTGGAACCAGTGGTGGCTCCTGATTCCACGAATCCAATTGCCTGCTATCGCAATTGGGAGGATGGCTTCCAGCCGCCATTGATGGCGAGCACTTCTCCCGTAATATAGGACGCCGCATCCGAAGCCAGGAAAACCGCGGACTGGGCGATATCTTCCGGTTCAGCCAGCCGTCCCAGCGGGACCATCCCGGCATTCTGTTTTTCAAGCTGAGGGTCTTTCCAGAAAGGCGCGTTAAATTCCGTCTTAACGATCCCTGGAGCGATCGCATTCACCCGGATGCGATGTTCAGCCAGTTCCAACGCAAGTTGCCGGGTCAGCATGATAATTCCCGCTTTAGATACCGAATAGGCTCCGCCTCCCGGGCCAGGCGTCAAGCCTACCTGCGAAGACATATTGATAATGCTGCCGCTTTTTCTCGGAATCATGACCTTGCCGACCGCCTGGCAGCAAAGATACGTTCCCTTGAGATTTGTGTCGATCACCTTATCCCAATGCTCCTCGCTACACTCGACCAGCGTCTCTCCCGGAATCCAGACTCCGGCGCAGTTGACCAGGATGTCGACCTTTCCAAACGAATCCATGACGCGGCTGACCATGGCATTCACTTCTCCCGGTTGAGAAATATCGCCCTTGAGCGCAAGCGCCTTTGAGCCGGAGTTGCGCATGGCCTCTGCAGTTTTTTCAAGCAATCCGTCCGTGGTTGAGATATCGCAGACAGCAATGTCTGCCCCTGCTTCCGCCAGGGCCATGGCGATGGCCATACCAATGCCACGCCTGCCCCCTGTTACAATGGCGCATCTTCCCTTAAGACAGTCTCGTTTCATTGCGGATTCCATATGGGATCATCCTGGATTAAGGATTATAATCAGCATCTTTGGGATTGTACCCTCTACACAAAGCCTAAATAACTTAACACTTCAGCAGAGGAGTTGAAAATGAATCGATCACGTTCTTTCCGTTGGATTATTATGGCCGCCGGATTATTCCTCTTGAGTGCCTGCGTTCTCATGCACGCGCAGGAAAAGGGCGGGTATCAGCCGCAGGTCGGCCAGCAGGGCAAGGATGTGGTCTGGGTTCCAACACAACAGGATCTTGTTGATAGAATGCTGGCGATGGCAAGAGTCACGGCGCAGGATTATGTCATTGATCTCGGCTCAGGGGATGGACGTACCGTCATTACGGCCGCTAAGCTCGGAGCGCAGGCTCTTGGGATCGAATACAATCCCGATATGGTTGAGCTTTCCAAACGCAATGCGGCGGAGGCAGGCGTGGGCGCCAAGGCCGCTTTCATCAAAGCCGATCTGTTTGAAAGCGATTTCTCAAAAGCTACCGTTATCACAATGTTTCTGCTTCCCGATATCAACCTTCGTTTGAGGCCCAGACTTCTCAACCTTAAGCCGGGAACTCGCATCGTTTCGAATAGCTTTACCATGGAGGACTGGGAAGCTGATGGAACAGTGGCGCTGGAAAACGGCTGTATCAGTTGGTGTACCGCCTATCTTTGGATTATTCCCGCGAAGGTGGAAGGGAAATGGCAATTTGCCAACGGTTCGCTGGATCTGACGCAGACTTTTCAGATGATTAGTGGAAAACTGGAGACCGGCGGACAAACCAGCACAGTCCGAGGGAAGCTCAGTGGAAACAATATCAGTTTTCAGGCGGGCTCGGATGAGTATGAAGGCAAAGTCGAAGGTGATGTAATCACTATCAGCTCAAAGTCAGGCAGCAGCATTCGCGCCACCAGACTTCGCTAAAGATCACGCTGGGAGCGCGTCAGCGCTCCCAGTCGGTCCCTGGACCTGCTACACGGATGAGGGTGACTGCTCAGCAAGAACCTCACCCAGCCGCTCAATAAGCAATCCGCAGTTTCTGGAAATCTCGTCGATTTCTTCTTTTGTAATCTCGTCGATGTGAATGCCGGCAATGGCACAAACCGGTATTTTCAGCCGCCGGCAAAGCATGTGCGCTGCCGTGTAGGCAATGATGTCATCTTTGTGCCCGAGCCTGGTGAGGACAGATACCGATGCTCGGTTTTCGGCGGCGCTGTATTCCGCAACCGCGACAGCGCCCACATGCGCCTGATCGTTTGAGATAAAAACCACCAGGTCATTGCCTACCGGCCTGGTGACAAGATGCACGCGAGTGCGGTTTGTCCCTTCGCTCAGAGATACCGATTTCATAGAACGATGCCTGTGCCCGGCCACCGGGTAAAAAGGCGGTGCTGGATATTGAATAAATCGAGAACACGGCCTACGGTGTGATCGACAATATCCTGTATGGTTTGAGGCCCATGGTAAAAGGCTGGGATGGGTGGCATGACAATCGCGCCCATTTCAGTAACGCTGACCATGTTTCGCAGGTGTCCGAGGTGAAGCGGTGTTTCCCGCGCCAGCAGCACAAGGCGCCGTCTTTCTTTGAGGGTGACATCGGCGGCGCGTGTTATCAGATTGTCGGCATACGATGAAGCCAGGGCCGATAGTGTTTTCATGCTGCAGGGGGAAATGACCATTCCATCATGTTGAAAGGAACCGCTGGCAATCCGGGCTCCAATATCGTTTATGTCATAGGCGTAGTGGGCCATGGCTTTGACTTGATCTGCTTTGAAAGCCGTTTCAATTTCAATCGTCTGTTCGCCGGCAGCAGAGATAACGAGGTGCGTCTCCACTTCCTTGATATCGGACAAAACCTGCAGTAATCGGATGCCGTAGATAACCCCGGTTGCCCCGTTCATCCCAATTAGAATTTTCAATAGACTACTCTCCTCAATATTTGGGATTACTATACCTCCAAGCCGTCGGCGCTCAAAAGGACTCAAATAGTTAATTTTTGAAGCAAATCGGGGGTGGGCTGATATAGTGAACTCCTGTTGGGTGAGACTATGGCTTCATCGTTTACGGGTCGTTACAGATATAAAGATATCGCGAATGCTGCAGAGCAAAGCGGTTCCTGCCGCGTGGTTGTTGAGGATCAGAACCTCCAGGTTCTGCCGGATAAAGGTTCGCCCATTGCATTGGATCTCGGGGATATCGATGAATATATTCCGGGAGACTATGAGCTGACGCTTCGTGTTTATGACGGGAGCTTGCTTGTTTTAAGCCATTTTGCCAAAACTTATCAGAACCTTACGCACGACCTGCTGGCCGCCTATCGCGATCGGACAATCCAGTGCCTGCTGCTGGAGGATCTCGAAGAGGCCGTCCGGATTGAAGGGAACGCACAATTGGATTCCCCTGAATTCCAGTTTTCCTGCCGGTCTGAGATAAGGCTCTATGGAAGCAATCTGGCTATTCTGCCGGAGCGGGCGACCGGAATGCAGTGGCGGCTCGCCGACATTGATTCCATCGCTTTTGATGAGGCAGATCATGCTCTGCATGTCAGGTCGTGCGATGATCGCCTGATACTGGGAAAGCTTGCAAAGCGGACGGGGGAATTCGAAAAATTCCTGAAATCCTCCATGAGCAATGTTTCGGAAAAATCGGCCAGGGTCATTCAGCGTATCCTGCCATTTTTATCTCCGGGGCAATTCCAGCGGTTGGCTGCCATTTTGATGGAAGGGCGGGCTGCCAATATCAGGGAGATGGAAGCCATTCATCCCAAAATCGGTCAGGCGTTGGCTGAACAGACCGTTAGCGTGAAGCTGCAGCCCTACTTTGAGGCACTTCGCCAAAGGTCCATCGAACCTGGTTTGTATTCGGGTTTTAAACTCATACGCGAAGAACCCGAAGCGGATGATGTTGTTGCCGGGACGGTAGAAATCTCCGAAGCCGGGACTCCGCTGGAAGAATCCCAACCTGCGGAGACGGATGCTCCCTCCGTTATCCATTGGTACTTTTTCCCGATTTGCGGGGACCGGGGAGAGTTGCGCAACCTCGTTGCCTGGGAGGTCGTGTCCAGTGGCGGGCGCGCCACGTATTTCTTCAGACTCGTCCCCAAAGACCAGGAGGGATTGCTGCAAAATCCCGACCAGGCGCCGTCTGTTTTGAAAGCCTCGATTCGTCGACTCAATCGGGCGCTCGTATTATTGAACTTTCGACGGGAACCAATCTACCTGAAGGATGAGTCTCTGGAAATGCAGCCTCAATATAGACGCTACGCAATTGCCTGCCGCAAAATGCCCGTTCTGCGCCAGCTTCGCAATTCTTTTCTGGGTCGGGCCCTTCACACATCGATACAGGATTGGGAAGAGCAGGTGCAGAAAATCCTGGCGAACGCTTGATCTGGAAATGATGGACTACGCATATCAATTTGGCGACCCGCAAGCATTGTATCTGAATGTAACCAATCGATGCACCAATCGGTGCCGGTTTTGCGTTCGTAATGGGATTGAGGGTTTGGGCGGAGCGGTGCTTTGGGGAGAGGAAGAACCGGACCTTCCTGCATTGAAGCATGCGGTTGAATCTAACGGGTCTATCGAAATATTTCGTGAGTTCATATGGTGCGGTTTTGGTGAGCCGACGTATCGCCTCGAGTTGATGAAACAGGCTGCGCCCTGGCTTCGGAGCCGAGGCGCCAAAATTCGGTTGAACACAAATGGACATGCTTGCCTGATTCACGGCCGCGATGTTCTCCCGGAACTGTCGGAATGTGTCGACGCAGTTTCGATATCGTTGAATGCCCCGAGTGCCGAACGATACATCGAATTATGCCGGCCGGAGTCGGTAGATTTGGGTATTGCTCCCAGTCGATACTGGGATGCCTTGCTCGAGTTTCTTGAGCGGTCCCCGCACTATTTTGGGGAAACCCAGGCAAGCGTGGTCGGGTTTTCGCTCAGCCGGGAGGAAATCGAGCAATGTCGAAGGCTGGCTCTTTCCCTGAGTGTTCAGCGCTTCAGAGTTCGATAGAGCTGTTGTTCCATTCCTGATTACGGCTGTTTTTCGACCAGTTCGACTGTGATGTCATCCGGTCCCTTTAGATAGGCAACGCCCCACCTGCCTGTGCCATTGTTGCCCGGCGCCCATACCGGTGGATTGACAAACCGGATCCCCCTGCCCGAAAGCTCCTGATGCATTTTCTGGATGTCGTCGACCAGGAACGCAATATGTGCGGCGCCGGCATTGCATGAGGTCGAGTCGATCTTTTGCCCGCTGGGGCGGACGTATTCGATTAGTTCTATGCCTGGTCCCTGAGGGATTTCGACAATGGATATGCGCAAAAAAGCGTCCGGCATTCCGACGATCTTCTGAACGTTCGGGTTCTCCACTTCCATGATGGGCGATGCATTCAATCCCAATAGGTCGCGGAAGAAATGGAGGGCCGCTTCAATATTGCTGACCGTAAAACTAAAATGTTCTGCCGCCTTTATCATTTCACGTCCTTTTTGGGGGAATATTGGCCGATATTCGAGTGTCGGCGTATCCCGGTGGAAAGCAATCTCAGCGTGCGGTCCATCCGCCGTCAATAACCAGTTCAGAGCCAGTCAGGAACTTTGATTCATCCGATGCAAGATAGAGAACTCCGTAGGCAACATCATTGGGCTCACCGAAATGCCCCATGGCATGCCAGTTCAACGCCATCCTGTATTTGTCTTCATCTTTTTTCAAATCGTCCGCCATCTGCGTCTCCATGACGCCGGGATAAATGGAGTTTACTCTTATGTTGTAGTCATAACCGGCTTTGGAGCACTCAATGGCGGCTGCTTTGGAGAACTGGCGCACGCCTCCTTTGCTCGCATGGTAGGCTGAAGCGTCCGGATTACCGATCAGTCCTGCTACGGATGCGATGTTGATGATGGATCCGCCGCCCGTTTTTTTCATGGCCGCAATGGCAAACTTTGTTCCCAGGAATACACCGTCCAGGTTTACGCGCATCAGCCATTGCCACTCGGCAAGGGTAGTTTCTTCAATTTTCTTATAGATAATAACGCCGGCATTGTTGACCAATACATCGAGCCTTCCGTATTCCTGCACTGTCCTATCGATGACCCGCGCCCAATCGGGTTCGCTTGTTACATCCAACTGCAGCCCCATGGCCTTGCCGCCTGCACGACCAATGTCACCCGCTATGGCGGTGACGGCGGTTTCATCGATATCTGTGACAGCAACCTTGGCTCCTTCGGATGCCAGCAGTAACGCCTGAGCTTTTCCGAGTCCTCCGGCACCACCCGTAATAATTGCAACTTTGTTTTTTACGCGATCCATGCTGTGCCCTTTCCTGGTTAGAGCGTTTGATGAAGTGGATTCTATTCGCTTCAACCCGGTATAGGCAACACAAAGTCGGGCGCTGGGTCGCCATGCAAGCAGCCACGTCCCTTGGCTCCGAATAGAACCCCGGGCGAGCTTGCGAGCCCGGGGCTACTATCTTGCGCTAGGGTAGATGGAACAGGATCCAGCCCCGGCAGGAGCGATCAGAAAGTAGACAGGGGTGAAGCGCAGCGAACCCCTGGTAGGAGAGTGAAAAACTGGAGGCCTGAAGGGGCGAAAGAACAAGTAAATGGCATTGGGCGGGACTCCCGTGGGGTTCAGAAAAGTCGAACGCCACAAACCCTGTGGGATCTCGCGGTCTGCGAAACCTCACTGGATTTGTGGCGCCTATTTGATGGGATTATTAGGGGCGTGGTTGGAACTGCCGGGTTATTACCAGCGGCGATCACGTCGGCGATATGCGTCCCGATAACCTTCCCGGTATCCGTTTTTGAATCCCTTCATGAAATCCTTTTGGAAATGGGAATTATTATATCCGTAGCCGAAGCGGCCCATGTCGCGCGCCTTGTCACTAAAGCGGCGGCCTTCACGTGAATCACGATGCCCTTCGCGTTCTCCATCTCGGTAGCCCTGATTGTAGCCGGAGCGATAGGCATCATCCCTTGAGTCGTACCGGTTGTAGCCTCTATCCCTGTCTCTATCCCAGTCCCTGTCATTCCATCGTCCCTGTGGCAGCGCCACAATGGGGAGCGCCAGCATAAAGGCAAGGACCGGGGCAGCCAATCTGGTTATCTGTTTCATAAATCCTCTCCAATCTGATCTACCTGCTTAGATGAGGATTTGAGGCTCGGGTTTCAAATGGATCGCTATTTTTGTGCGACGATTGTTATGCTCTGCGATTTCAATGTTTGCGCTCTCAATTCTCGTTCAAGCTTTTGCATCCTCACCCCGGCCTTATATCCCAGCATCGAAATGCTGGAGAGGAAATGCTTGTTGCCGTACTTGTTGAAAAGAAGTTTGTCAAATGACGAATCTACACCGGGCTGGGTGAGCAAAAGACATACTCCAACGCCTTCCTTGGTTTTTATTGCAATGAAGGAGCCGGTGGGAGCCGTTCCGGATTTCATTTCAAAGGAATAATCCCCCGCTGGGAACTGCTCGCTGCCAACATAAAAATCGAAGGGGACGGTGATGTGCATTGTGGGAGAAAAGGCATAGGCGGAGCCCGCGACAAGAGTCAATACGGTGACAATAGATAAGGCTAACAGATTGCGTCTCATAATTCCTCCAATGGGATCTGCGGATTCCCAAGCCCCCTATTGGACTTGGTTTTCCGCCGGTTTATTGTTTTATACGCGGAGGGGATGAAGGTATCTGTGAGGGTTCTGTTAGGAATTTGGGAGCGGCTTAACCCGGCACGTTTCCGTGAACATGTACCGGAATCAGCACTAGGCTGTTGGGAATTGCTTCAGCAGCTTTTTGTAGCGGGGCGACGATCGCAAAGGATCGAGATTGCTGTCATGTTCCAGCCAGGTTTTTTGTTTGAGGCCGCTTCGAACGGCTTTTTCGAGAGAGTTCAGTGCGTCATCATATTTCCTGGCTAGTGACTGGATGCAGGCAACATTGTAAAGAACCATGGGTTCATCCGGATCAATTCTCATTGCCTGTTCGGCCCATTCCAGTCCCCGGGCATGTTCGCCTAATCCAACCAGTCCGTTCGCTCCCATATACAGGGCGCGCGTATCGTCGGGATTCAGCATCAGTTTGGATTGCGCAGCCTTTATTCCGCGCAGCCGGGATGCTTTGGCTTTTTCTTCCTCTCCGAGATCCGAATAGATCTGTGCCACAAGAAGCGGCGCCTGGTAGTCGTGCGGGTTTACCTCGATAGCCTTTTCATACATCTGTATCGTTTTCGGCAAATTCCCCTGCGCGAAACAGACTCTGGCGTAGAAGTAATAAGCTTCGAACAGCATGGGATCGAGCTGAATGGCGGTCTCGAACTCTTCCTCCGCACAGGCATAGTCCTTTTTCAGGGAACAGGCAACTCCCCGGGATGCATGCGCCTCGGCCGAATCGGGGTCCAGATTTAGAGCCTTGAGGCTCATCGTGTCGGCTTGTTTCCTGTGCTCGTCGTGATTGCCGGCATACAGGTAGAGGAAGGCACTGCAATCGGCAATCCCTGCATAAGCCCGCACGAAACCGGAATCCAGCTCGATGGCTTGTGTGAACATCTTCAGTGCAAACTCAATGCTCTTTCTCTTATATTGATAAAAAAAAACCTTTCCCCGAAGGTAATAGTCGTAGGCTTCCAGATCCGTGGTTGGCGCCCTGCCGATCGCGTTGCTTTCTCTCGGCGTTAAAGCGATCTTCAGGGTTGCCGCAATGCTTCTGGCGATTTCATCCTGTATGGCAAAAATGTCTTTCAGTTCTCGATCGTATTGTTCCGACCAGAGGTAGCAGCCGTCCTCCGCTTTGATCAGCTGGGCGGTGACCCGTATTCGCTGGCCTTCTTTTCGTACGCTTCCCTGAAGAATGGTTTCCACGCCGAGTTTTTTTCCGATCGAGCGGACGTCTTCCGGCTTGGATTTGAATGCAAAGCTTGAAGTGCGGGAGGAAACTCTCAGCCCGCGGATGTGAATCAGGTTATTGATAATTTCTTCTGCAATGCCGTCACAGAAATACTCCTGGTCTTTGGCGGAACTCATATCCGAAAAAGCCAGAACTGCGATGGATCCTCGTGAACCGTGGGTGGCTTTGCCTGAAACCTCCGCGATCAGGCGATAGCCTCTTCGCGCAATGGTTTCAATGATCTTCGGATTTCTCGCGTCGTCGTGGAAAGCTTTGCGAAGCTCCGAAATTGAATATCGAAGGACTTCATTGCTGACAAAAGTATCCTGCCACACCGCCTGCATAATCTGGTTCTTGGATAGTACTTCACCGGGGTGGTCGGCCAGAAAGGTCAGAACTTCGATCACCTTGGGTTCTATCGAGACCTTTTTATTGGCGCGCGTCATTGAATTCAGATCGGGTTCAACCAGCCACTCGCCTACTCGGAATTCGCGAGCCATGCTTCTCCTCTTCCTATTGAACCTGTTTCCGACTTAATTGATAGCCAGTCCCTATTATGCTACAGCTCACATCATTAAACGAATTTTGAGCCAATAAGTTCACAGTTTTCTTAATTCTCGCCGCAATATTTTCCCTTGTGGCGTCTTTGGAAGATCCGAAACGAAATTGATTCTCTTCGGGACTTTATAGCGAGCCATTCGCTCTTTGCAGAAGGCGATCAATTCTCTTTCATCGACGGCCAATCCCGGCTTTATTGTGACAAATGCCGTGACCGCCTCTCCGTACTCACGATCCGGCAAGCCGACGACTCCGCACTCGTTAACCGCCCGGTGTTGGTGCAGCAGGTCCTCGACCTCCTTTGGAAAGACATTTTCGCCGCCCGTGATAATGATGTCTTTGATCCGGTCGACGATATACAGATATCCTTCCTCGTCGAAGATTCCGACGTCTCCGGAGTGCATCCAGCCGTTTCGAAGTGCCGCCGCTGTCTCAGCGGGCTGCTCGTAATAGCCTTTCATCACATTCGGACCGCGAATGATGATTTCGCCCTGATCGCCTTGCTTTACCTCGACGTCATTGGAGTCGACAAGCTTTACCTCAATGATTCCGGCGGGCATGCCAATGGATCCGATCTTGTGCCGGAAAAGGTGATTGAACGTTACGAGCGATGCTACCTCTGTCATTCCATAGGCTTCATGAATCGGGAGTCTGAAGGCATCAAGCCATTGACGCACGATTTCTGCCGGCATGCTTGTTCCGCCGGAAAAAACGTATTGGACGCTATTCAGGTACTTATGGGTTTCCGGGTTATTCAGAAATCTGATGAATATGGTGGGGACGCCGTAAAAGCGGGTCACTTTTTGTTCGCTTACGCCTGCAATAACACTATCCATATCAAATGCGGAGAAGAGCAGAAGCGTGGCGCACTGGGAAAAATAGGTGTGCATGATGTGGCACTGCGCGAAAACGTGGTTGAGCGGCAGGAAGCAGATGCCAACGTCTCCCGGGACCAATTTTTCGTGATAGGCCACATTCTGTGCGCTGTAGAGCAGGTTCCTGTGAGTCAGCATTGCACCCTTGGGAGTCCCGGTCGTTCCGCCGGTGTACAGAATAGCGGCCGGATCATCTCCCGAAGTTTCCACCTCAGGGCAAATTCCGGGGAACGTTTCCCCGCGCAGGGCGCGTTGGAAGGTCTCATCCCGTTCGACCACGATCAAATTGCGAATGAGGGGGATGGTTTCCGAGGGAGGCAACTGATCGAGCAACTGCTCGGACGTTACGATAACGGACGAACGGGAATCATTCACGACGCTCCTGATTTCGTCTCTTTTGTAAGCGCCGGGAACGCAGACGGAGATTGCGCCCAATTTTGCAATTGCGTAATAAACCAGGACCCATTCGGGTCTGTTTGCCATGTAGATGGAGACCCGGTCGCCTTGGCCCACTCCCATTCCTGCCAGGTATTTGGACAGAGTTTGGATGGATTGGTTCATCTCCGCATAGGTAAAGCTTGAAGAGCCGAAGATCAGAGCTTTTTTATCCGGATAACAAAGAGCGGCATTCTCAAACAAATCGGCAACATTCATGATGAGCTCTCCTGACGATCTGCTTTTTCCACACCAGCCTGGTTAACCCTTCCGGCCCTACCGGAAGAGTCTGGGCAAAGCCGTCGACATGAAAGGTACATAGGTGATCAGTAGAACTCCCGCAAGGAGAACCAGAAGAATCGGAATGATCGACCTGCAGACTTCCGGCATCGGCTTGTTGAATCGGTAGGAAGACAGGAATAGATTCATGCCGACCGGCGGTGTCAGATATCCGAGTTCCAGGTTTGCCAGGAAGATGATTCCAAGGTGAATCGGATCGATGCCGAAGGCCGCTCCCAGCGGTACCATCAAGGGCACCACGACTACGATCGCGGAAAAGATATCCATAAGGCATCCGACAATGAGCAGGACAAAGTTCAAGGCCAGCAGGAAGACCAGTGGTGAATGCACCGAACTTTGCACCCATGTAATCATGTGCTCCGGTACTTGCGCCTGAATCAGAAAACCGGTGAAGCCAAGTGCAACACCCAGGATCAGAAGGATGGCCCCGACCAGGAGGCCGCACTCCGTCATGACGCGGGGGATGTCTTTGATGATGCCCAGATCCCTGTAGATCATCGATTCAACGATAAACGCATAAAATGCGGTAATGGCCGAGGCTTCAACGGCGGTCGCAATCCCGCTGAAGAGGGCGGCACACGCAACAACCGGAAGCAGCAGTTCCCATTTGGCATCCCACAGGGCACTGCGTGCTTCCGCCCAGCTGAAATGCTTTCTTTCGCTCGCGGCCATTTTGGGACTCTGGAATATGCCCCAGATGCCGGCCGCAACAACCATCAGGGTTCCCGGGAGAATACCTCCGAGGAACATCTGGTTTATCTCAACGCGGGCAATAATGGCGTACAGAATTACCGGAAGGCAGGGAGGGAAAAGCAGTCCGATGGAGCCGGATCCGGTGAGGAGCCCCAGTGCATTCCTTTCGGAGTAGCGGGCAGCCAGCAAAACCGGCATGAGCAAGCCTCCGAGTGCAAGAATGGTCACACCGGAGGCGCCGGTAAATGATGTAAAAAAGGCGCAGACGAGCACCGTGGCGATGGCGGGTCCGCCGCGGAAATGACCGACCAGCGTTTGAAATACGCGCACCATGCGCCGGGCCGCGCCTCCTTCCGCCAGCAGGTATCCCGCAAGAGTAAACATGGGAATAGCCGGCAGGGCCGCATTGGTTACCTGTTCGTAATGCCGGATCGGCATGATTTCAATAGGAATTTCGTTTCCCCAAAGGAGGATCAGCGCAATGCCGCCGAGTGTGACAAAGATGGGGGCACCCAGCAGAGTCGCGGCAAGCAGCAGGATTATTGCCGGAACAATCATCTTTGACGGATCTATCGGGGACCAGACGGCGGCGGCGATAACGGCAAATGCCACCACCAATGCAAGACCGCGCCGGGACCAGCGATCCGATGCGTGCCAGAGAAGGCGGAGGGCGATGGCTCCGAATCCCAGCGGAAGAATCGTCTCTGCCCACCAGATCGGCATTCCGTATGCGAGGATGTTACCGGCTTCTTTCTCCTGAAGCACAAAGCGCACGCTTGCAATAAATAAAACAGATGTGAAAGCCGCAGCCACGGCATTACTGAAAAGCTGGGCTACATTTTTTGCGCCCGGTTTTAAGAATGTCGTAACCGTCGAAAGGGAGAGGAGTCGACCTTCCCGTGCGGCAATAGCTCCTCCGATCATGCAGACAAAAAGTGTGAGGTGCGATTGAATGGCGCTCGAGCCGCGCAGGACAATGGTGGTCGATCTTAACGCCATCTCCAGCAAGGGTATGATCACCATCGCGGCAAGACAGGCAGTGAGCAGAGTGTTTTCGCCCGTCCGCGCGATCTTGATCAAAGAATTCGAGCTGTGTTCCTTCCCGGCCGGTTCGCTCACTTTTTAGTTCCTTTCGCGCGATATTCCGCGGCCAGTCTCTGTACCTCATCAAAGATATCGTTGGGGACAGCCTTCCCACGCAATTGCGGATAGATGATTTTCGTCAGCTTCAGCCACTCTTCCTCAATCTGGGGAGTGATCGGGTTGACGACCAGTCCTCTCTTCTGCATTGCGGAAATGGAGTCCAGATCTTCCTTCCTGGCACTGGCTCTGATTTTGACTCCGGCTGTGGCGGCTGCGCTGCGTAACTTGACCTGGATGTCCGGAGGGATCTTGTCCCAGACATCTTTGCGAACGATGGTTGCCCCCGAAAGAACCGACCATTTCAGATCGAGCATGTTCTTCGCATAGGTATAGACTTGGCCCAAAAGCGCTTGGTTGGGCGGGAGTGGTACGGCATTGATTCGATCTATCTGGAGACCTGTGAGGATATCCGCGGTTTCGGTAGGCACCGGGTTGTATCCCAGTGCTTTCATCAGATCAATCTGGTCGGAATTGCCCGCCCATGTGAACATTTTGAATCGCTTGAAGTCGTCCGGGTGTGTCCCGGGGGCTTTGGAAAAGAAACGAACCCATCCGGCATCTCCCCAGAAAAGAACAACGAAACCCTTATCCAACAGCAGCTTTTCCAATTTTGGAGACAACTTCTCAACAACATAGTCGTATTCTTCCCAGGAACGAAAAGTCAGAGGCAGAAAGGAGAGGCCGCCGACGGACTTGTCGATCTCGCTCAGCCCCACCACGGTGAACAGGCCTGCAGCCAGGGAGCGGCTGCGCATCATTTTCACCATCCCTGCCTCGGAACCCTGTACGCCGTCCGGATAGATAACCAGCTTAACGGCGCCGCCGCTTGCATTGCGCCAGCTTTCTCCCATTTCAGCTAATGCGGTGTAAAAGGAGCTCCCCTTGGGCGCCAGCGTTCCGAGCTCAATTCTAACCGGGTCCATCGCTGCCAGATCGGAGGGCATCCCGAAAACAACAAATGCTGTGATTGCGCCAATGAATGCAAGCACGGCCGCAGATCTTCTCATTTCTCATCTCCTTGCGTCGGTTGAGTCAAAAACAGTTCATCGATGCGCGACAGGAGCCAACGGGCGCGGCGCTGCATCACAAGATTGGCCAGCCGATATTCCGGCCGGACATTTACATCGACCGCAATAGCGCGGTCCAGCAAAGACTGAAATTCCTTACGGTCCTGCCTGGTTATGGAAACGGATTCGGCAAGCGATACCAGCGGTCCCGCTTGATGCCCTCCGGAGAGCTCCATAGCCCTGTCAAAATGTTTGCGGGCGCGTTCCAGGGGGTCTCCCTCTCCGCCTTGCCGCACCGGTTCATAGCTGATCAGAAAAGAGTGGATGGCTCCCTGATCGAAGGCTTCGTTCAGCGCCAGGGCGCGGTCTACCAGCGCTTCAACCACCGGCTGATCCGCTATAAGGTCCGGTTCGTTTTTGGAAAGAGTGATCGCGAGCCCCCAGGAGGCCGCGGTCCAGTAAAGCAAAGGGACATCCGCAGCCTTTGTCGATTGCACAGTCTTGCGCGGATCTTTGATGACCGCGGCTCCAAAGCCCGGATGTGCTGTCTCCAGCCCGCGCACTCCATAATCCCTGGCTCGCAAAAAGAGGTTTCGGGCGCGTACGCGCATTTCCGTGGCCAGCGCCAGATTCTGAGGCTCCATCTCGTCGGCTTCTTCCCTGACGAAGGCATAGGCGTACTGTGTGAAATCGCTGCAGGCTGCCAACAGCAGCGCACGATGTTTGGGGCTCTCCGCCAGCAGGCTCTCGATGAGCTTCAGGCTGAAGGGAAGGGCATCCTTAACCAGTTCCGGATCGGGGTCGGATGCAAACGTGGTCCCGCTTTCCGCCAGTGCATCGCCGAGTTTTTTGACGGCAATTTTTCGAACAGAACAGCCGCACAGCAGAGCTGTAATAAGCACAAGAAGGAAAATGCGATGCCATGTCCCGCGTCTTTGTTTTTTATCCATAGAGATATCCAGTCACCCAGTCTTCACTGCAAAATAAACAGTCATCCTATCAGAAATCGGCAACGAGGCATCGGCAAAAAATTCCATTCAAGGACCGGTGAATAAGTGTTGATTGACAAAATATCAGCGGCGATTATGTGATATTTTCTGTGTGACGAATGGAGCCGGGATATGGATTTATCTCGAACCTCAAGGGATCAAAGACTTGCTGGTGTGTTCACGGTTTGTGCCGCCATACTGTGGCTTTTTCTCCTGCCATTGCAGTCAGAACAGAGCAACCATAAGCGGCTGATTTTAAAAGATGGATCCTATGAGCTGATCAGCAGCTATGAAGTCCGGGGCGACCGGGTGCGCTATTACAGCACTGAGCGCAATGCCTGGGAAGAGATGCCCGCCTCTCTGGTCGATTGGAAGGCAACGGAGCAATGGTCCGGGCAGGCATCCCGCGAAGCATCGGAACGCACGCGCGAAGCGTTGGGTCGGGCAGCGGACGAGCGCAAGGATGACGAAGCCCATACGCCCCTGGTCGCGCCCGGCGTTAGATTGCTGTCCGGGGACAGCGTGTACCTGCTGGATATTTTTCAGAATGCGCCGGAGTTGAATCCGCTGGTTCAGAATGGGGCAGACCTGAACAAAAACACCGGGAAAAATATTTTGCGGGGTGTTATCAATCCGGTAGCCGGACCGCGTCAGACAATTGAGCTGAAGGGTTTGCATGCGAGCGTCAAATCGCATGTTACAACTCCGTCGCTCTATTTTCCCATCGACCCCGATGATTCGTCGGCGGGATATACCAGTGCTACTGCTAAAGATCATCTTAAGATAGTGCGCTGCCTGGAAAAGAATGGAAGCCGGATCGTCAGTTCCATTGACATTGCAATATACGGAAAGGTGAAACAGAAGACGGACTTCCTGGAAGTCAAAGTCGAGCCTGTATCCGATTTTTGGGTGAAGATAGTTCCGATCGCGCCGCTTTCGATCGGCGAGTACGCGTTGGTGGAATTTGACGAGAAGGGAAGAATGAATCAGTTTGTATGGGATTTTGGCGTGAATCCGGCTGCTCCGATTAATCCGGCGGCAGAACGGTCCAGTCCCGACAGAAATGAACCGGTTTTAGTTCAAAAGCCGAAAAAAAGCTCGCCGTCAAAATAGATGCCGGCCGAGGCATGGCCATTGGCAGAAGGGTATAACTCCCGATGATTATCCGTCCTGAGGAAGTGCATTTTGAGTTTGTGCGGGCGTCCGGTCCGGGAGGGCAGAACGTCAACAAAGTGGCAACGGCTGTGCAGCTTCGGTTTGACGCGCGCAACTCGCAGTCTATCACACCCGAAATACGGGAGCGGCTGCTTCGGCTGGCAGGCAAGCGTGTGACGCTGTCCGGCGAAATCATTATCGAGGCCAGGAGGTTTCGGACTCAACTGCGCAATCGCGAGGATGCGATGCAACGGCTGCTTCATTTGATAGAGCTGGCTTCCACGGAACCCAAAGTCAGGCGCAAATCGAAGCCGACGTTGTCTTCGAATTTGAAACGATTGCAGGAGAAGAAACGCAGGTCCGGCGTGAAACAGTTCCGATCTCGCAGCAGCATGGATGATTAGCGGAATCCCGGAATCCCCGGGCATACCCGTCGGTTAAGCAGTTGAGCTGGTATGGAAGTTACAAATAGCGGGCGAAGCGATTCTTTTTGTCGACAAGGACGATGGTCGGTTTGAGAGGCTCCGAAACCATCTCGAATCCCATGATGATGATTTCCTCCCCGCTCTTGATCCGAAGAGCGGCTGCCCCGTTCATGCAGATTTCGCCCGATCCACGCTTCCCGACAATGACATACGTCTCGAGTCGTTGACCGGTGGTATTGCTGACCACCAGGACCTTTTCTCCCGGCCAGAGGCCTACCCGCTCGATCAGATCCTCGTCTATCGTGATGCTGCCGACGTACGCCACATTCGCTTCAGTGACTGTGGCATTATGAATTTTTGATCGCAAAAGCCAACGCATACAAATTATCCCGCGAAATGATGCCCGAAATATGGCCTGTAGTCCACAGTTAATGCGATTTTCTGCGTCACGGTGATTCTGAAAAGCCCGGAAAAGCTAAAAGGTGATACACTCAGGGGGGAGAATGCCACATGGATGCCAAAGCTTCAGGGAAGGATATTATTGTTGCGGTCGTCGATAATATGCAGGAATCCTGTGAACCCCTGCTTTACAACACACTTGTGCCAAGCCACTATGATGTCTATCTGCACAGGGAAGACCACAGCCGCCTGTCGTCCATACTGATCAGGATACGGGAAGAGGCCGTTCAGGCTCTTGATGCAAAACTGGCTGATCTGAACAAAAAAGGCTTTTCCCTGCCCGGCATGCGGACATCCAAAGCCAAGTACGAAGCTGCCGAAAAGGAATGGTCCATTAAGTTTCACATTGACGAAAACGATGAGCTCTCTCCCGGAGATATTCTGGTGGATTCCAGGCTGGCTTTGCCAGCTCCCGTGGAATTTGGCGTGGGGACAAAGACGCAGCGCTCGGAAACGATTCGATCCGGGGGGGAGACAAAGAGGCTTCGGAAGAGATCGGAAGAGGGGCAGCCCGACGGAGGCCCGGCAATCGCAAAGCTGTCGTACCAGGATAAAAACGGACAGGGTTGCGAGTTCCTGGTCACTGCAACTGAAATTTCGGTTGGGCGAGGCGGTCGCAACGAATTCTGCGATCTGGAATTGGATGTGCCGGCGGATATTTCCCGACGGCATTTCTACCTGAGACAGGATCCGCAGACGCGCGAGTTTTTTATTCAGGACGTAAGCAAGTTTGGGACGGCCGTGGACGGGAAGAAGATTGCTCCGAAAGAATGGGTTCCCCTTTCCGCAAAAGCTGCCATCGTTCTTGCGGACAGAATGACATTGGAATTTCAACAGCTATGATATCCCTGTATTGGGCACGTTACGGATTTCTGCTCCTGATGGCTCTGGCCATTTTATCGATCGTCTGCGTTCATCTGAAGACAATCCGTTCGAGATAACTTCGTGCAGAAGACAAAAGCGTCTCCCAACTGGAAAGCCTGGGGTCAGACCGATCAAGGGCGAAAACGCCACAACAATGAGGATAGAATTCTCTGCGATCCCGACCGCGGCATTTTTGTCGTGGCGGATGGCATGGGTGGCGAAGCTGCAGGCGAAGTGGCCGCCCAGCAAGCCGTTGATTTTATAGGGACTCGGTTATCCTCGGAAACCGGAACCGTGGCGCGGCGGCTGAGAGAAGCCATCGCGGGGGCCAACAACGAAATCTACCGCCTTGCCTCGCAGAATTCTGAGTGGCATGGAATGGCGTGCGTCCTCACTGCGGCAGTTATTGAAAATGGGATTCTGCATGTTGGACATGTGGGCGATTCGCGCCTTTATCGAATTCAGAACAATGCCATTCGAAAGCTCACTCCGGATCATTCCCCCGTGGGACAAAAAGAGGATTCCGGGGAGTTGACGGAACTGGAAGCGATGCGGCATCCAAGACGCAACGAGGTCTTTCGCGATGTCGGGTCTCAACCACACAAGCCCGAGGATCCGGATTTTGTCGAGTATCTTCAGTTTCCTTTCGAGCGTGACGCGGCATTTGTCTTTTGCTCCGACGGTTTGAGCGACATGCTGAGTTCCAGGGAGATCCTGGGGGCCGTGCTTGAAAATGCCGGGAGGCCGCAAGCTGCCGTCCGCAGCCTGATTGACAAGGCCAATGCGGCTGGGGGGAAGGACAATATTTCGGTCATTGTTGTCGAATCTGCAGATTTCACCACCTCAACTGCAAAGAATACGGCTGTTATGGGAAAAAGTGGGCGGTCTGCCTCCTGGTTCCGGGAGCCTTGGGCATTCCTTGTTTACGGAATTATCCTCAGCCTTCTCGCCATTTCTATTTTCAAGAGTCCAGCCAAACCGCAGGTCGAGACGCCTCCAATTCCGTCGATACGAGCGTCTGTCGTGTTGCATGTCGCTCCTTCAGGCGAACACTCCACAATTGCAGGCGCGCTGGAAGCCGCGAACGACGGCGATCGCATCGAAGTGGCGGATGGAGAATACCAGGAAATATTGAAGCTTAAGGATGGCGTGGATATTTTTGCGAAAACACCCGGCAAGGCTGTGATCCATTTGACACAGGCGCTCCCCAATGCAAATGCCGCGGTTACGGCCGAGGGTGTCAAGCGGGCCGGCATCATGGGTCTTGCCATCAAAGCAGAGCCCTCTGCCGCGCTGCCTGTCGGGATCCGCCTTGTTAACTCCAATGTCAGTATTGTGGGAGTGGAAGTGTCGGGGGCGGTGCGCACCGGGATCCAGGTAGAGGGAGATTCCGGGAGCTTTCTTGCCGGCTGTTACGTACATGGTAATGCGGGACCTGGGATCGTGACATCCGGGACTTCAATTCCAATCATGACTGGAAACCTGATTTATGCCAACGGCCTGGTGAGAACACAAGCAGCTCCGGGCTTGTATGTTACCGGCAATTCGGTTCCGGAAGTGAGGCGGAATACCTTTTCAGGGAATGGAGCCGAAGCTATCCGTTTGCAGAAGCAGGAACTCAAGGAAAAGATGATGGACAACCTCTTTATCAATTCCAGGAAGACAGTACTTATCGAACATATCCGGCAATAAGCGAAACGGGTACAGAAGGAAATTGCAGGTGCAATGAAAAGTCTTTTTGAGTCGATTGGAGACTACCAGATTGTTGAAAAGCTTGGCCGAGGCGGGATGGCGGATGTCTATCTTGCCATGAATCGAAAGAGCGGTCGACGGGTAGCTCTGAAACTGGTGGAACATGGCGCAGGCCCGGAAGCGCAGGAAGTTGTTGAGGCGGAGCGGCTCGGGGCTGAATTGCAGCAGCATATAAGCCAGGCTGAACCCCGGGTCCCGGCGATTTATGCTTCGGGGGAGATTGACGGTTATTTCTTCATCGAAATGGAGTTTGTGGAAGGGAATGATCTCTCCTCTCTCATCGGGGCCGGAGACCTAAATTCGGGGGAGGCGGCCGCTTGGGCAAGGCAGTTGTGCGGCATTTTACGAGTGGCGCACGGGATGACGCTGCAGGTAGGGGGCCGCGAACTCCGGGCTATCGTGCACGGCGATATCAAGCCGAAAAATATCCGGATCGACACGCAAGGGGCCGTGCGAGTGCTGGATTTCGGGATTGCCAAGGGGTTGTCGATCACGCGAAGGCTGACCAGCAATGTTTTTGGAAGCGTGGCCTATTCCTCTCCGGAGCGGCTCGATTCCGGAAGCATTGACGAAATGTCGGATCTCTGGGCAGTGGGCATTGTGCTCTATGAAATGGTGGAAGGGCGGCTTCCCTTTGAGGCTGCCACCAACGAAAGACTGGAGACCATCATCCGGTCGAGAAATTCGGTTCGACCCTTGAGAGATTCCTGCCCGATTGCCCTGCAGCAGATCATCTATAAGGCATTGGCCAGTTCGTCCGCAAGCCGTTACCAGAGCGCCACTGAGTTTGAGAGCGACCTGGAATTGTTTCTCGCGGGGAAGGAAACCCTGGCCGCGCAGGAGAATGAACAGACTCGGAGGACCGTACCTGTTGAGGATATCGAGACCAGGCGGTCCGTGCCGGAGGTAGAACACCACCCGGCCATGCAGCCGGCCCTGGTAACCGCAGCCAAAGCTGAAACGGGCCTGGATCGCTTTTATAGGGAACTTCTGGAATATCTTTTCCGTTGGAGAAAGTGGATATTAACGGGAGGGATTGTTGTCTTTGCATGCCTGGGTACCTGGGAAGGCGTGGTTGCCCATACGGCTTCGCAATTGAAGCCCGATATCGTGTCCGGCCGATTGGATGTCGATAGTGCCTGGTCCAAATATATGAATGTGCGGGAACGCAGTATCCTTGGGTTGGCGACTCTATCGCTGCGCGCTCCGCTCCGTGATCTGCTGCTTCAAAACGGCGAGCGCGTCATTAATGACTATAGGAACAGCGACAATCCAAAGGTCCAGGTGCGGGAAGGGGACTGGCTGCGATGCAAGCGGTACCTTCAGCGGGCGGTTCAGTTGGATTCAGGAGATCGCAAATCGACCGCTATGCTTGAATATGCAAACGGACAGATTGCCAGAATCAACCACAGGAATTCTGACGCATTGAATGCATTTCAGCATGCGGCCGAACTGCAGCCGAAATGGGCCGATCCCTACCTGGGGCTGGCACGCACGTACATCTACAATCTTGGAGATTCGGATCGTGGGACCCAGGCTCTTGAGCGGGCTCAGGGCTTGGGCCACACTTTCGGAAAAAGGGAAATTGCCATGCTGGCAGAATCCCATCGAAAGCGGGGACTTCAGGGTGTGGAGAACGCCAAGCTTGTCGAAGGAACGGATCAGGAGAAGGAGCTTTTGAAGAAGGCGAAAAGCGACCTGGATGAGGCACTGAAGAACTACCTGCAGATCGCTCCGTGGGGTGATAGCACGGAGCAAATTCCGGAAGTCCAGGATTCCCTGGGGCGAGTCCAGATACGGCTGGATGAGTTGGAAAAACCGAATCCGATCCTTCCCTGGAACTGGTTTAAATAGGCTCTTGGCACGGCGGTATGAAATACGCGAATTGCGGCAAAGGCAAGCGAGCGGAAGCGAATTCCGCGCATTCAAAAAAGAGAGCGTAAATGGGAATTACTCGGAGTACCGCGGCGACTCGCACGAATTCGAATCAAAGATCCGGGCGCGCGACGGAATTCTGGCTGCTATGCGCCGTTTCCGCCGTCATCCTTGTTGGACTGTACCTGGTATACAGCGTTCAATCCCGACAGATGGAGGAGGCTGTTTCCGTTGTCCATGGAGGCTCGCTTGTCAATCTGAACGAGATGGATTCATCCTCCCGGTTTCAGACCCTGATTGATTTTTACGATACGCCGAAAGATCAGAGCTTTGCGATGCTGCGGGCGATGTCTTTTCTGCAGGATCGCGGCCGGATTGAGGGCATCGGGGAATTGCGGGAGATCCGCGTCTCCGCCAGCGATATTCAACGGACCCGCGGCCTTGTAAGTTTTCCCGAACGCCTGAAAAAAATCAGGGAAAACGGTCAGACCGAAGTGGACTCGATCCCCCTATTTACCTCTGCACAAATCAAGCAAATACGCGCGCAGGCCAGTGTCCGCACCAAAGAGGAGTACCATCGGCTGCTGTTTGTATATGCCGCGGTTTTTTTCCTCGGGTTTTATGCCCTTCATTTGGCCTGGCGGATTCGCGGCATTGGCGGCGATCAGCTGCTGCTGCCGGTTATTCACTTTTTATGCGGTACGGGCTTTCTGATGATGGTGAGGCTCCGGGACCCTTTGCGGGATGCCTTGCTTCTGCGCGATTTTGCCATAGGCGTGGGCTTTGGCTGCGTTCTTGCGTTCCTGGCAAGCCGTCCCGACTATGAGCGTTCCCCGCTGAAGCGGCTGGCATACGTACCGCTGCTGATCAGCTTCGGCCTTTCCGTCGTGCTCATTCTCTTTGGGTCGGGTCCTGGTTTGAGCGATGCCAAGGTCAATCTGCACCTGGGGCCGTTTGTATTGCAGCCGGTAGAGGCAATCAAGCTGTTGCTCATATTTTTTCTTGCAGGCTTTTTTGCCGATCGGTGGGAGTTCCTGCGCCAGCTCAGGCAATCGCCGGCATCCCTTCCGAGCGTTCTGCGCTGGCTGAAGATTCCCATGTTGCGCTATTCCATGCCCATGATCATTGCGGTCTGCTTTGCCATTGTGTTCTTTTTCCTCGAAAAAGATCTGGGGCCGGCTCTGGTCATGGCAATTCTGTTCATCATACTGTACGCAACGGCTCGATCGCGGCTTGTCGGTGCTATTGCCGCATCTGCCACAATGATTGCCGCAGTTGCCATCGGATATGCCTATAACGTGCCGCGAACGGTTTCTGCGCGACTTTCCATGTGGCTGACTCCCTGGGATAACTTTGTTCGACCTGGCGGCGATCATCTCGCCCAGTCGCTGTGGAGTTTCTCCACCGGGGGGCTTTTGGGAACAGGGCTCGGGCTTGGCGACCCGGGCGTGGTTCCGGCCGCGCACACCGATCTGATCCTGGCTGCGGTGGCGGAGGAGCTTGGATTTGTCGGGTTTCTTTGTGTCGTTATTGCCTATGCCATTCTCGTTTATCGCGCCCTTCGTATTTCGCTGACAGGCAGCGGGACGTACTCCCTGTTCCTTGGTCTTGCCGCCGCCCTGTTGCTTGGATTGCAGACCGCATTCATCGCCGCCGGGATTCTGGGGCTTGTGCCCCTCTCAGGTGTCGTGACGCCATTCTTGAATTACGGTAAATCCTCCATGCTTGCGAATTTCGTCCTGCTGGGGATACTCATCTCAATTTCCAGGAGCGGTGGACAACAGCCGAATGAGGCTTTTCGCCGACAGTTTCGCTGGGCCACCGGATTCCTGGGGACTGTGGGCGTGTTGATACTGTTGCAGGCAGCGCGCGCCCAGATTGTGGATGCAGACCGATTGCTTGGTCGTGGAGCTCTGATACCGCAAGCCGACGGACATCGACGGTTTACCTATAACCCCCGCATCATGAATGCAGCTCGCAGCATTCCTCGCGGCACGATCTATGATCGGAACGGTATCCCCCTTGCGACCGATTCCCCGGAATTGTTGAACTCTTTCAGTGCTCAGTATTCGCCGCTTCATATCGATGTAAAAGAAGTCCTGAAGCAGGGCCCCGGACGGCTGTACCCATTCGAGGCCGCTACCTTTCACCTGCTCGGGGATCTGCGGAGCCGGCTCAACTGGGGCGCGCAGAACTGTTCCTATATTGAGAGGGATTGGAATACGGTGCTCCAGGGATACGATGACCGGGCAACCGTGCTATATGTTTCGGATCGCCTTGGCGGACCGGTCCATGCGACGATCCGGCGCGATTTCCGCGAACTCATACCGCTTGTCAGGTATCGATACCGGCCTGATAAGAAGGAAGTGAAAGAGATTCTGAACCGGGACCGGGATCTCCATCTTTCCATCGATGTCCGGATGCAGGTCCGACTTGCGTCGATCCTGGATAAGTATGTGCAGGCGGCAAAATCAGATAGTGGCGCTGCAGCCATCATTGACCCTGCAACGGGAGACTTGCTGTCTTCCATTACCTATCCAAGGGAGGACGTGTGGAAAGCGCGACAGCCGGATATTGCGCCTGACGACATTCCGGATGCGTCCACCCTGAAGGATAATCTGCTGGACCGCGTACGGTACGGGCTGTACCCGCCCGGGTCATCCTTCAAACTTGTTACTTCCATTGCGGCGCTGCAGACACGACCCGATGCGGAAAGCGCTCGCTTTGAGTGCAGGCGTCTTCCGGATGGCCGTGTCGGGAATTACGTCCGAGGCTGGGGAAAGCCGATTCGCGATGATGTGATGGATAAGGAACCGCATGGCAATGTGGATATGGCCAAGGGTCTGATCGCATCCTGTAATGCCTATTTCGCCCAGCTTGGGACTTATCTGGTCGGAGCGGAACCGCTTTTACGTACCGCGGACCTGTTTGGCATCCACGTTGCCGCTCCCAATACCGTGGCACAGCTCAAGGATGCATTGCCACAAGCGGCCTACGGACAGGGACAAGTTGTGGCGTCCCCGCTGCAGATGGCTCGCGTTGCCGGCACAATTGGAAACAGAGGGAACCTACTGCCGGTCCGGATTGTCCTGGGCGATGCGGATGCGAAAGCAAAATCATGTCTTACGGAGGACCAGGCAAGCCGTCTTTCCGGATACATGCGGCGAGTTGTCACCGAGGGAACCGGAAGAGAGGCAGGCAAGTCCAGTATTCCTGTTGCCGGCAAGACCGGGACCGCAGAACTGAATAATCAACCCGCGCATGCCTGGTTTGTGGGGTTTGCGCCTTACGGATCGGCTGCACGAAAGAAGATTGCATTTTCGATCCTGATCGAAAATGGTCGCTATGGCGGACGTGCGGCAGCCCCGGCAGCGGCCGAAATTGCCAATGGCGCGGCAGAAATCGGGCTAATCGGGCGGGAGTGACAAAATGGAATTTTGGGACAAACTTGTAAAGGCTGAACAAAATATCCGCAAGCAGGTGGAGAGCGTCTTTGGACGCGGATCGGCGCAGACGCCTCTGGAAATGCGACGGGAAATCATCGAACAGGTGGAGTCCCGTATTGTTATCGATGCCAGCGGCAATCACTTTCCCTATTCAAAAGTGATTGTGCAGCTTCAGCCGCCTACATCCGCCCTGCGGGATGTTTTTGCCTCCGCTTTCCTGCAGGATCAGTCGCTCAAATCGGATGTTTTGTCCAAGCTGAAGGATACTCAGGCCAAGTACCCGTCGGAACTCGATGTCGTTATTGAGCTCCTTGAGCCGTCCGGTACCGCGACAGAATCCGCCCCGCTGTTCCAACTCGATTTCGAAAAGCCCGATCCGCTTCGCAAGACGGAGATCCCTTCGACCCGATATCTCGTCTTGAAAGGAGCGGCGGAGCAATCAGAGTACGCCATGAAAAAGGAGCGTGTTCTGATCGGACGCCTCGCGGAAGTGCTGGATCGCGAAGGACGCCTGGTTCGAAAGAACGATGTTGTTTTCCTGGACAATGGCGAAGATATCAACTCAACGGTTGGACGCATTCATGCCAGGATCTGGTTTGACGCTGAGAAAAACGAATTCTGCCTCATTGACGAGGCCAGTCGGTACGGGACTCGCATCATCCGCGAAGGTCGGTCCATAGAAATACCTGGAGGCAACTCCCGCGGCGTTCTACTGCGCTCTGGCGATGAGATTTATTTGGGGCAGGCCTGCGTTCGGTTTGAAATGGTAAGACCCTGAGTTTGAGGCAATCAGGCTCTCTCCCGCGGGGTTTCACTGCAACACGACAATGCTATTAACGCGATCCGCCAAGAAGTTTTTAATTTGAACCGCGAAGACCTCGAAGACCGCAAAGATTATTAGGCTTGCTGCTGGGCAATGAGATAGTGTGATGGATAGGAAAGAAGTTGCGCATCATATTGTCGATTCAGCGATGGCAATCCATACAGCGCCAGGATTGCTGGAGTCCGTTTATCAGCGGTGCCTAATGTATGAGGCATCAAGGATGGAATCCAGCGCATGATCTGGCGAGAGCGATAACCGCAAAACCTGCAAAAATATTTTCCTTCGCGGTCTTTGAGGTCTTCGCGGTTAATGGGGTTACTATTTCGGTCAAGTCCTGTTCCAAGCTGAAATTTCGCGATGTTTTTCTGAACACTACGCTCGACCTGTAAATCTTATATTCTGGAGATTTAGAAGGTGAGCTATGAAACTGAATCATGTTGCAGCCACTGTTTTCGCTGCAGGGATACTTGCAGCATCAATAAGCGTTGCGCAAACCCGACAGGATCTTCCCGCTGATGCCGGCTATCCGGATCAGACCGCGGCCGGAGATCAAATCGTCCCTCCGCAGTTGAACCTGCCGGCCGGAACGCTGATTACCGTCAGAACCACGCAGCCTTTGTCCAGCGACCATAACCAGGTTGGGGACAGTTTTACATGTATTTTGGATCAAGCCATTATCGCCCAGGGATGGGTTGTTGCCCGCCGAGGGCAGGTGGTGATGGGTAAAGTGGTTACCGCTCAAAAGGCTGGACGCGGACATGCTGCATCCCAACTTGCCGTGGAATTGACCGACCTGAACCTCGTGGATGGACAGCCCGCGCCAATTCGAACGGAACTGGCGGCGATTTCGGGCGGGAATGCGCCGCGTTCACGCAATGAAGGAGCTGTGGTTGGTGCCACGACAGGGACCGGTGCGGTCATAGGGGCCATTGCGGGTGGAGGTCCGGGTGCCGCTATAGGAGCAGCGGTAGGCGCGGCCGCCGGTGTCGCGGGAGTTTTAAGTACAAGAGACAAGGCAACAGAAATAGTCCCGGAAACGCTGCTAACATTCCGCCTTGGAAACTCTTTAACCATTTCAACTGAACAAAGCCGCCAGGCATTTCTGCCAGTCGGGCCGAGCGATTATAATCGCGGGCCTGCCCGCAATCCGGATCGTTATCCGGCTGTGGGTAATACCGGGCCAGAACCGCGCCGAAACTTTGCTCTCTATGACTATGGGTGGTATATGCCTCCCTATAATTACTTCAGTTTCTATGGATCCTGGGGGCCGCGGTATTACTTTGGCGCTCCGCGTGTCTATGCCGGGCCGATCTATCGAAGGCGTCATCGCTGATCCTGATTTCGATTTGCATCGCCGGGGCGACCATCACCGTCGTCGCCCCCTTCCTCCCTCCCCAATCCCTTCTGCCGGTTCCCAAAATGCAAAAACAGGCCATCCCCGTGTATTATGAAGCGGCATAATGCTCTTCAGGAGGATTCGATATGTGGCATGACATGTTCATTACCAGCATCCCGATTCTGGAAAAAATCATCCGGCCCATTCTGGTCTATGCGTTCCTTATCATTGCGCTGCGATTGGCAGGGAAACGAGAATTGGCGCAGCTGAATCCCTTTGATCTGGTGGTTCTTTTGACACTGTCCAATACAGTGCAAAATGCCATTATTGGGAACGATAACTCTCTTTCCGGCGGACTGATTGGTGCTGCCACACTTCTTCTGGTCAATTACCTGGTTGTACGATTCCTCTTCAATCATGAAAAAATGGACCGGTTGATTGAGGGACAGCCGGATGTTTTGATCGACAGAGGGCATTTGCGGGAAGACCATCTGAAGAGAGAGCTGTTGACCAAGATTGAGCTGGAAACGGCCGCGCACCGACAGGGATTCAACGACCTGCATGAGGTGGAGCAGGCGGTCATCGAGCCGGGTGGAGGTATATTTTTTACGAGGAAACAGCCCTCCACCGATGAGATCCAGCAATCCGAGCTGATTCAAAGACTGGATGCTATTACCGCGCAACTGAAAGAACTGCGCGAAAAGATGGGCGCGTAATCCTTGCGATTGCGCGACCTGGATCAGTTTCCGGGATCCAGATTCAGGTATCCCGGCAAAGAGGTTGAAACAGGCGGGGAGATCTTCCAGAACGGCACGATATTCAGGGCGCGATAGGTTCTCTCCACGGATTCGCGCGTGCCCCAATCGCTCCATTTGACATCGGAAACTTCCATCATGATCAGATGTTGAGGGATATGGGCAAGAACCTGCGTTGACAGATTCCATGAATCGAGATTCCGGTAAACCTCGGCCGCACGCTCGGGTGTCCGACCCAATCCTTCAAGTTCTTCAAGTTTTTCCGGGACGAGTTCCTGCAACAGCTCCATCATGCGCGACAGTTTGAAAACCATTACAAATGTGTTCCACAATCCGCCGCGGGAAATAATATCTTTTGCACAAATCAGATCCGGTTTCTCCGTGAAGGACTCCACATAAAAGGCTTGATCGGTTTGTTCCAGCCGCTCGGCGGGCAGTATGTAGCCGTATCCGGTTTCAGGGCGATCCGGTGCTATACCCAGGATGGCAACCTTGTCCGGCATTGCTGTTACGGTGTGGACGGCCCGCTGCACATGCCGGATGAAGGCCCGGTCATTGTCGATGTAGTGATCCGTCGGAAATACTGCAATTATTGGATCATTATGTATTTGCTGGAGATGCATAAGGGCAAAGATCATTCCCGGGCCGGTGTCCCGGTTCAACGGCTGGACAAATATGTTGGCTTTTGGAACGGTCTTCAGTTGTTCTGTTGCCAGCGGAAGGTGATCCTTGTTGATTACAGCGCTTATCCGGTCTCGGGTGGTAAACAGTTCTGCCCGTAAGAGCGTGGCTTCCAATAACGAAGCTCCGCGCAGCAGACGGCAATATTGTTTTGGAATTGGTCTGCCTGCGATTTGCTGCGTAAGCTCTCGCAAGCGCATGCCATCGCCCCCGGCCAGCAGCAAAGCGACATGGTTGGACGGTGGACTGGCTTTAAGGACGGAAACAGCCTCATTTCGCCGAGCCATTGGCAGTATCACTCCAAAATCCTCTTCAATTGAGTGTTGGTAGTCGTAATTCATATATGACCATCCCGGATGCCGAAGGGCAATGCGTGGTAGTACGCATTTCAGCGTCGGTGTTAATGCGCATCGCGCGCAGTGCCCCGTCAGGATCATTTCGGCGGCGAAATTTTAAGTGTTTGATTTGATGAATATTGCTGACAAAGAGCCGTCGTTTTACTTGCCGGCACGGGCGAGTCCGGACTCGATATTCCGTTGGACTTTTTTTGACAATATTTCCCTTCCGGAAGTTGATACACTAATCCGGTTTGACATTTCGATAATGATTTCAGGATGGACGCTAACGATGGAACAGGAAATAGAGTTGCTTCGGCGCAGGTTTCGCGAAGGGCGGGCAGAGCTGTTTCAGAATATACAGTGGGCAGCTGCGAGTCGGGATCTTCTGGAGGCGCATGCAGGACTTGTCGATAGGATTCTGACCGAGATTTATGCGTATTCCTGCCAGGTCGCGGATAGGGAAGCTTCTCGATCCCGGCACTCGGGGCTTGCGATTGTAGCGACCGGCGGATATGGCAGAAAAGAGTTGAATCCCTTTTCTGACATCGACATAGCCTTTATTCCATCCGAGGAAGAGGACCCGTGGGTGGAAGCTCTGGTTCATACCGCCTTCAAACTGGTAATGGACTCCTTTCTGTCCCTCCGAGATGTGCATGTGGGCTATGCATTTCGTCCCATTGCGGAAGCAAGTGCCTGGGATGTTCAGACCAAAACAGCGCTTCTCGACCTTCGCTATATCTGTGGGGATCCAAAGCTTGCAATTGCACTTCAGACCAGAATCCGGGAAGTCCTGTCCCCATTGGATTTGATGCTGGAGGCGGCATCCCCGGAGGGGGGGCGGCCCAAGCGGATTCGCTCGCTGTATTCCGTAGAACCGTCTATCAAGGAGGGACCAGGTTCCCTGCGAGATCTGCATCGCGCCCGATGGATCTTTAAGTTGCTTTTGAATGTGGACGATGCCGGCCTCGAGTCTGCCTTACGGGATCGCGCTGGAATATCCGACCGGCAAATTTCAGAGGTCAGGCGGGCAGCGGATTGGTTTTGGCGTGTCCGCACATGGATGCATTTAACGGCTGGCAAACTTTCTGACGTCCTGATCAGCAATTATCAGGACCGGGTTGCACGCGACCTGGGAGGGATTTCAGCGCAGGAATGGCTTTCCCAACACATAGCGCACTCGGAAACCCTGGCACGGTTCAAGGAATCGGCGATGCATGCGCTTTTGCAGGGCCCTCTTCCGGTGGATGGGGGATGCCTGGAACGCGGTGCATTGCGTTTGCAGAATCAGTCCTCGGTTGTGAAGCTGCTCCATTTGTCGCAGATGTATGGCTTGCCGGTCAGCTTCGAGGATCGGAAACAGCTTGGGGAGTCGCGAGATAGCGCTTTGGAGGTCTCAGAACCGACCGCAGATGAGGTTTGGGCTCTGAACCGGATACTGAACGAGAATCGTGGAGCGGCAGCTACGCTGCGGGCTCTCTCGGAATTCGGCGTCCTGGATCGATTTATACCGGGCTTTTCCAATCTCATGCGTTTTGTCCCCCCCGATCCCGCACATAGTTTTACCGTGGGTGAGCATTCAATCCACATGGTCGAGCACCTGGAAAGACTTGTTGCGGGGGGGAATCCCGATGAGCAGCGATTCTCCGACCTGCTGCAGCAATGCCCGCATTTCGACATGCTGGTGCTGGCGTCCTTGCTTCATGATGCCGGGAAATTAAGCCCGGGCAGCGATCACTCGGAAAGCAGTGCCGAGCTGGCAAAGTCCGTAGCCTCCAGGCTTAATCTTGCCCCGGAGAAGAGAGAGATTCTGGATGTCATCATACGGCAGCATCTCCTCCTGGTAAGGACTGCGAGGCTACACGACCTAAAATCCCCAAATGTTATCCGCAAAGTGGCCGAGCGTGTTCCGGGCATTGAGGCGCTGCAGCACCTGTATGTCTTTACCTATATCGACACCTTCGCTGTTGCCGAAAAAAACTGGACATCCATGGATTCCAGAGATCTGGAAGATCTCTACGAAAAAATGCAGGATTTCTTTGCGGCGGAAGCGGAAGTCGGAAATGCGGGAGCGGAAGAGAAGAGCGTTCTGGTCCGGCAAAAGCTGGTTGCCCTGAAAACATCAAAGAATGAAGCCGCTGTTCTAAAGCATTGCGATGCGATGCCGGCCGGATATGTTCTCAATACCCCTCTCGAGGAGATTTCCTTTCATCTCCAGCTCCTCGAAAGACTGGAAGCGGAACCGGTAGTTCTCGACGTGTACAATCGACCCGGTGATGACTACACGGAAATGACTCTTTGCACATACGATGATCCCGCCCCCGGCATGTTGTCGAAAATTGCCAGCGTTCTCTATGGATGCAACATTGACATTCATAAGGCCCAGGCCTTTACCATTCGGAAAGAGCGCCCGGTGGTTTTGGATACCCTGTGGATTCGTTCCAACGGCATGCAGATTGCGGAAAACCGTGCCAGACGGATTCAATTGGCTTTGAAGGATATTCTTGCCGGTACCAATTCCATTGAGCAATATCTGAAGAAGGCCGGCAAAACTCCTCCGAGCGGGATCGTGTTGGATAGTATCGATCTCCGGAATGATTTATCGGAAGAGCATACGGTTGTGCATATAGTGGCCGGGGATTTGCAGGGCCTGCTTTACCTTATGACGCGGGCTCTCTCCCGCTGTGGCCTCCACATTCACTCCGCCAAAATCGCCACATGGAATGCCCGGGCGGAAAACAACTTCTACGTTACCACCACCAGCGGGGGACAATTGCCTGACTCGGAGCTATCGGCCTGGAAGGATCGCCTGACGCGTGCTTTGAAAGGCGTGGAATAGGCCGGGCGGGCCGGGCCAGCATCACCGGCATTTCACTGGTTCCAGGCCGCTATCGCCGAAGTGTCGCGACCAGTCTTTTGGGATGGATCAGAAGACCCAAGGCCTCGCGAATGTCGCGGACGGCGATATCGGCGCCCAGCAGCGATTTTACTGCCGCTCCTTCGGGTCCGATGACCACGATGCCAAGCGCGGCCATGTTCACCATGTCCGCATCATTGGCACCGTTGCCGATGGCAACTACTTTCTCCCTGTCCAGTGTTTCGATATAGTTGAGTTTGGCCTGTGCCTGGTTTTGCTTGGGAATGAGGACCGCCTTTAGCGAAAGGGCTGCGTCAATGGCTTCCTGAAGGCCGTGTGTGTCGGCGGTGATCATATGGATTCGCAGGTGCGTGCGCAATGCGTCGAGCAGATCTGCGACGCCATCGAGCAACTGGCCATCCTTGGCGATGGTTCCGTTCACATCCAGAACCAGGTGCTCGAATTGATATTTTCTATATCCGGGGATTTCAATTTCTATCATAAAATTATCCAGGAACCGGTAAGTTGCCCCCAAAGAGCTACATGCGACAGAATAGTCCAATCGGCAGAATTCGCTCCATAATATTTTCCAGCACGATGGGGATTTGTCTGTGGGCTGTCGTGGGCGCCTGGTACCTCATGCCGCCCAAACCGTCGATCGTGGAGTATTGGTTCAGCCGGAATTGGTACCGGTGGATATTGAGCTGGACCATTCCGTTAACCCAGGGGTTTGGATTCCCGCTGGTATTGGGCCTCGTGCCTCTTGCCTGCACCGGCTTTATCATTCTCTGGATAAGGAACTGGAGAAATATCAGGAATGTAAGACGGCAGTCGCACTGGGCCGGTTTTGGATGGGGAGCCAGGCGTTTCATTTGTGTCCTGCCGGTTCTGATTCTCTGGTTCCTGGCATTTTGGGGAGCCGGCTATCGAAGGTTGCCTGTTGCGCAGCGGCTCCACTTTGCACAGTCGGCCATCAGCGAAGCGGATATGGTTCGCTTGCGTGGCCTTCTTTTGGATCGGATTACCGCGAACATGGTTTTGCCGCAAAATCGCGATCCATCCCACAGCATACGAGCGATATCATTGTCGATGGCACGGCTGGTCGAACGCTGGGATGCCCGGCCCATCAGACTGCCGGCTCGTGTCAAGTTCACCCCGCGCGGACTCCTGATGTGCAACGGCACCGCTGGCCTGTGCTCTCCCTTTACGCTCGAGCCTCTTGTTGACCGAGGCTTGCCGGAAGCGGCCGCCGTGTCTGCTGCGGCTCACGAACTTGGGCATATCGCCGGTTTTTGCGCTGAAGATGAAGCCTCCTTTGTCGGCTATCTTGCCGGGCTGCAGGCTGAAGATCCTTTCGCCGGTTATGCATGCTCCCTGTATGCATACATGGATGCCATCGATGGCCTGGCACGAGATGATTACGTTAAAGCCTTTGATGTGCTTCCGGACCAGGCGAGACAAGATGTTCGTGCGGCGCAGGAGGCATATCGAAGATACCGCATTGAGTGGTTCGGCCGAATCAGTTGGGCTGCCTATGACCGCTATCTTCAGGCACAGGGGATCGGAGAAGGAGTGAGAAATTATTCACATGGAATTACTCTACTCTGTTATGCGCTGTGTGACAGTCGTCAGACTGGAAATATGGGAAAAAGGAGCTGGCCGTCGGCTGGTAATCCATAACCGCTAGAATTAGTATAAGATAGGATGGACCAGGAGGAATTATGGCAAGGACTCTTCATGTTGCGGCTGTTCTGATTTTCATGTTGGTGCTCTCCGCGGCCTCGCTCCAGGCCGAGACGCGTCTGGATGCATATTTTGGTATGGGAACGGCCACCGTTGGATCCTCCAACGATGTGGTTGATTTCTTTGGTTCAGGCGTCGGTCTGACAACCCCTTCGATGGATGGTGTGTTTGGTACCTTTGGCGCTGCTCTGATGTTGAAGCCAAGTCTCGGGGTTGGGGGGCAGGTTTCGGTTCGGTTCAAGCAGGGCGATTATGCGGGGCTGAATTATCGACCTGTATTTTACGACTTCAACGGAATTTGGACTCCCGAAATAGGAGACCACATCATGCCGGAATTCCAGGCAGGCCTGGGTGGCGTCAATATGCGGTTTTATGATCCCACCACGAGCTACTACGACTATAACACCGGCCGGTACACTACTTTTGTCGGAAGCACGAATCACTTTCAGCTCCACGCGGCCGCCGGGCTGCGGGTCTTCATCTCCCGTCGATTCTTTGTACGTCCGGCACTGGACTACCACTGGGTGAAGGGTTTTACGTGGTTCAAAAGCAATTCCGTTCCCTCCTACAGTCTCTCGATCGGATTTACCTCTGGCCGATAGCCCGTAGGGCGCTGTGCCATTGGGAGCGCCGCCGGGACGGCCAATGCCGCATGCTAATGGCGCAAGGAACCTGGATGCGATGCATCTCGCCCCCGGATTGGGTTAGGCCGGTAACAAGCACTCCTAAGGCGCTCGATGCAAATCGGGAATCATAACTATATTTGTTCCAAGTATTTAACTAAACAGAGAAAAAGCAAAAAAATAAATCGAGTTCCCTTGATGTTTGGAACACCACCGGTGGGCGGGCTGCTGAAGGGGCGGCAGAATGTCGATCTTTCGCCCCTACCGGGGCTCTTTCTCGCGCGTATCTCTACCGGGGGTTCGCTTCGCTTCACCCCCGGCTACGATCTTTCGGCCCTCCGGGCCTGTTGCTTCAGTTGCGTCGCAGGGCCTAGCGCAAATAGTATGTGGCATTCGACGTCTCGCCGGCAAAGAGCATAGCCGCTTTCACGAGTCTGATGCCGCCGTCCCGGCTAATGCCGCATATTTTTTGCCCAAGGAAGCCGGAAGCACGAGGCTTTCCAGCCCCAGCGGGGCGGCCAGAACGTAGCCGGGGGTGAGCGCTTTTTGCGAACCCCCGGATTGGATTAGTCCTGTATCAAGCCCTGACGGGGCGGCAGAAAAATGAAGAACTTCGTCGCCTGACTTACAAATAGTATGTAGATTAGGCAAGGCGTTGGCGCTTTCTGTCCGCGTTCTTCGTGATCAAAATCCGGGAAATGGGGAGAGAGCTCGATCGAGAACTCCCAGCGAGTAGGTGATGGCGACGCCATAGTTTGTGATCGGGATGCCTGCTTCGCGGCAGCGCAAAATCCTGGAGATGACCTCGCGGCGGTTCAGCATGCATGAGCCGCAATGAATCACCAGATTGTAGCCTTCGAGATCCTGTGGGAAGTCATGTCCCTGCATGTGGACAAAGTCCAGATCCACTCCGGTATACTGGCGCACCCATCGCGGAATCTTTACCCTGCCGATATCCTCTCCTATGGGGTGATGGGCACAGGATTCCAGGACCAGGACGCGATTCCCCGCTTTCAGTTTATCGATGGCTTTGACGCCTCGAACAAACTCCCTCAGGTCTCCTTTCAACCGGGCGAAGAGGATGGAAAACGAGGTCAGCGGGACTTCTGGCGGTATATCGCCTGCTACCCGCAGAAATGCCTGGGAATCTGTCACAACGAGGGCTGGCGGCCTTTTGAGCCGGTCCAAGGCATCGCGCAGTTCCCGTTCCTTTACAACAAGGCAATAGGCGTCGTTGTCCAGGCAATCCCGGATCGATTGGACTTGGGGCAGAATAAGCCGTCCGCGCGGGGCCTCCAGGTCGATAGGCACTACCAATACCACCAGTTCCCCGGGTGTGATAAGGTCGCCGAGGATCGATGGCGTGTCGACGAATTCCTCGGGCGCCGTGCGTATCAGGGCTTCGCGGAGATCCGGCATCCCGGCTCCGTTGCTGGCTGCAGTTTTTACGGTGCGCAGCTTTCTGGACTTGAGGTCCTGTAATACGCTGTCCGCAGGACTGGCAAGGTCCAGCTTATTGAAGACCACAACCACGGGTGTTTTCCGGGATTCCAGTTCGGACAGGATCTTCTCCTCGAACTCTCCCCATCGATCCGCTTCCGCTACCAGGATCCCTAGATCGGTCCGTTCGAATACCTGCCGAGTACGTTCCGCCCGCATTTCCCCAAGGGCTCCGACGTCGTCGATCCCTGCCGTATCAATGAATAAAACCGGCCCCAGGGGCAACAGCTCCATCGGCTTTTCCACGGGATCGGTTGTTGTTCCGGGGACATCCGAAACAATGGAGACTTCCTGCCGCGTCAGTGCGTTCAGAAGCGATGATTTGCCTACATTGCGGCGTCCAAATAGTCCGATGTGAAGCCTCATTCCTTTTGGAGTGTCTTTCATTCTTTGTCCTCAGGGGTGGGTGAGCCCAGACGGGAGACGCTCTCGGGAGAGATCAGTCGCTCGAACTCTTCGACCGACAGGAATCCTCGTTCAATGGCAATATCCCGAATTCTTTTCCCCTCTGACTGAGCGATGGAGCCGATCTCCTGGGCCTTTTCATACCCAAGAACCTCCACCAGTGCTGTAAGAAGTGCCGTGGCCCCTTCCACATGAGCCCGGCAACGTGTTTCATCCGCTTCAATGCCTGCAACGCAGTATTCGCGGAAGATACGGCAGGCGTGACGAAGAAGGTCCAGGCTGGAAAGCAGGGTGTCGGCAATCAGAGGCATGAAAGCGTTCAGCTCCAGGTTGCCCATGGCGCAGGCTTGCGTGAGCGCCTGATCATTCGCCATTACGAGCATAGATGCCTGGGAAACCGCTTCCGGGATGACCGGGTTTATTTTGCCGGGCATAATCGAGGAGCCCGCCTGGCGCTGTGGCAGCTTGATTTCGCCGAATCCCGCGTCCGGCCCGGAAGACGTCAGCCGAAGATCCGTAGCGGTCTTCAGCAGATTGGCTGCGCAGGCTTTCAAAATTCCACTGACTTCAACAAACACATCGGCATTTTGGGTGCATTCGACCAGGTTCTCGGCGCGCGCCAGCCCCAGGTGGGTTATTTCGCGCAGCCGGTCGACTACCTTGAAAATATACTGGCGCGGTGCCGAGAGGCCCGTCCCGATCGCCGTTCCGCCAAGATTCACGATGCGCAGGCGTTCCTCACATTTGTAAATGCGCCAGCGGTCCCGGGCAAACGCCTCCGAGTAAGCTCCCATTTCGCGGCCCAGCGTTACGAGTACCGCATCCTGTAATTGTGTTCTCCCTACTTTGACGATTCTGGCGAATTGATGCTCCTTGCGCTGAAACTCCTCGAGCAGTTTGATCACCTCGGGCTGAAGCATTCGCAGAGACTGGATGGCTGCGACTTTCAGCGCGGTGGGGTAGGTATCGTTTGTAGACTGGTGGAGGTTGATGTCGTCAATCGGGTGAATGGTTCCATAATCGCCCAGGGGATTCCCCATAATTTGCAGCGCCCGATTGGCGAGAACCTCGTTGACGTTCATGTTTGTCGAAGTCCCGGCTCCCCCCTGGAGTGCATCCACGAAGATGTGGGAGTCCAGTTGCCCTTCCATCATTTCCTCGCAGGCCGCCGCGATGACACGGGCTTTCGTGGCGCTCCACCATCCCAACCCATGATTCGTTTGGGCGCAGGCGAGTTTGACCGCTCCGAAGGCGTGAATAAGGGCAGGGTTTACAGGGCGGAGCGCGAGAGGGAAATTTTCCAGAGCTCTGACAGTATGGATGCCATAAAGGGCGTCGGCCGGAACTTCGCGGGCTCCAAGTAAATCATGTTCGGTTCGGTACGCGGTCATAAGTTCAGCTTTATCGGAACGGGAAGTACAGCCGTCCCGGCTAATGCTACATACTATTTGCCCTAAGCCCTTCAACTCGAGTGAAGCAAAAGGCCCGGAGGGCCGAAAGAGCGTAGCCGGGGGTGAAGCGAAGCGAACCCCCGGTCAAGAGAGCAGGCATGGGAGCCCTGAAAGGGCGAAAGATCGGCATTCTGCCGCCCTTTCAGGGCTTGGTACCTGGTCTAATCCAATCCGGGGGTTCGCAAAAAGCGCTCACCCCCGGCTACGTTCTGGCCGCCCCTTCGGGGCTGAGGGGCATCGCGCTTCCGGCTTCCTTGGGCAAATAATATGCGGCATTAGCCGTCCCGGCGGCATCAGTATTGTCGAAGCGGCTACGCCTTGGCCGGCGAGACGCAGCATCTTCCAATTTCTCACTGTACCGCGGCCGGTTCCACAGGCGCGGCCGGGGCTGTGCGGCTTTCGTCCTGGGATTTTGACTCAGCAGCCTTCGGCTCGGCATTGCGGCGCATGGTGACCACAAAGGCGCTGCCCACATCGGGCTGGCTTTTGGCGGTAATATCTCCTTCGTAGAGGGTCACGATTTTCTTGAGTGTGGACAATCCCAACCCGCTTCCCAGGATGCCTCGCGTTTTTTCGTTTTTGATCCTCGAGAAATCGGAGAACAGGCGTTTGCATTCTTCCGGGGACATCCCAATGCCGGTATCCTCAACCTGGATCTTGATGTCATCCCCCAAAGATTGCAGGGTAACGGTGATGCGTCCGTTATCACGGTTGTATTTGATCGCGTTGGAGACAAGATTGTTATAAATCATGTCGATTTCGGTGCGATCCGCTTTCATTACCAGTTCGCCCGGAAGTTTCAACTCGATCTCGATATTGCGGCGCTGAGCTTCGGGCCTCATATTTTCGACTGCCGTGCGCGCGGCTTCCGCCAGATCCACATCGGTGACGTTCCTTTGACGCTGGCCTGATTCGATGGCGGTCAAATCCAGCAGATCCGAAATGAGTTTGCGCATTCCTTCGATTCGAAGGAGGCTGCGGTCCACCATCCGGTCGTAGGCAGGCAGACTATCGCCCAGCGACCGTTCCCGGATCATCTGGAGATAGCCTTCAATGGCTGCAATGGGCGCTTTCATTTCATGCGCCAGAACCGAAATGAACTGGAAACGGACCTGGCGTTTTTCCTCCGCCAGCCGGCGCGCCTGCCGCTGCAGGATGAGGTGCCTGGCTGCTTTTCGAACGGCTCCCCGGAGTTCCTCCGGGGTGAACGGCTTTGCCAGAAAATCATAGGCGCCGCGCCGTGTAGCGGTTACGGCAGTGTCCAGGGATGCGTAGGCGGTGATCATGATAGTCAGCAGATCCAGCCCGCGCTTGCCTATCCCTTCCAGGAGATCCAGCCCTGCGGCATCCGGAAGTTTATGATCCAGGAGCAGAATGTCGGTTTTCCCTTCATTGAGGATTTCCTCGAGCTCCTTGCCGGTGGCTGCGGTACGGATTTCAAACCGGACTTCGCCTCCGATATCCGGCAGGTGCAGCACCATATCCCGCAACGCACGATCGGCGCCGCGCCGCATTCCGTATTCATCATCCACAACCAGGATGTGCAGGGTTTCCACGTGAGCCATCCGTTGCTACTTCGTTTCTTTCAGCAATTTGTCGACTTCGTCCGCGAGTACGCGCGGGTTGACCGGTTTTTCAATGAACCGGCTTATCGGGAGCCATGTTTCATCCGGCTCGAAACTGTACCCGAGCTGCATTTCTTTGCGAATGCCGGTCAGCATAATCATCGGCATGGCGGAATACATTTCGTGGAGGGCTCGGGCAAGGTCAAAACCCGCGGTCTTGTCTTCCATCATCACATCCAGCACCGCGAGGTCCGGCGTTTTGGCCTGGGCAGTTTGGCGAGCTTCAGCCGCAGAATAGGCCACCGCAACGTCATGGCCGCGCTGAGTCAGAACGGTTTTGTTCATCTCCACTAGATCCTGATCGTCATCAACCAAAAGAATGTATGCCATAACGCTCTCCTCGTATTTTGCGGTTTTACTCATCCAGCGCCTTGCGCGGGAGTTTTACAGTAAAGGTCGTACCTGTCGGGCCAACAGACGGATCGTTATTGGATACGATGCTGAGGTCTCCCCGATGCATCTTTACAATGCCGTAGGTTACCGCCAGCCCAAGCCCGGTTCCCTTTCCAATCTGTTTCGTCGTGAAGAACGGTTCGCAGACCTTGCCGAGGTTCTCTTTGGAGATTCCAATGCCCGTATCCTTAACGGCGAACCAGATATGCGTCTCGTTCGACCCGATGTGAATATTGATATTGCCTCCCTCGGGCATCGCATCGCAAGCATTACTGAATAAATTTGTGATGACTTGGTTGATTTGGTCCGGATCCAGGTCGACAACCAGGTCCTCTGCTACCGGATCCACTTCCGCCGTCACGTTGGCAGGGAATGGATAGGATTTGACCGCATGCTGCAACAGAGCGCACAGGTCTACATTACGGAATACGGCCTTATTCTGTCGCGCAAAATGCAGAAGCCGCAGCACGATTTTCTTGCAGCGGTCGGCCTGCTCGACGATCATGTTGAGATCTTCGCGCCATTCCGGGAACTGCTCTGCCTGTTCAAGGAGCATATGGGAATGCATCAGAACAATTCCGAGCGGGTTATTCACTTCGTGTGCCACGCCGGCCGCCAGCTGACCCATGCTGGCCAGCCTTTCCGAATGCATCAAGGCTTCCTGCGTGTTGACGAGCTCCTGGTGGGAAACGGCCAGTTCTTTGACCGTGGTGCGCAGCTTGTCGATGGTATAGGGCAGGCACATTTCCGTTTCGGCCAGGTGGCGGTGAATGGCGATGGCATGCTGGACGCAGGAGTCATAGCCACAGGCGCCGCAATTCAGCTCATCTTCCGGTTTTTCCTTGCCCATCCGTGCCAGAATAGAGGTGACTTCTTCCCGGGATGGCTGGGAAACGCGCTGGTCATAGGTCCGGAAACCCCGGGAGAGGTCTGTATCGGCAAATTTTATTATGTCCTGTTCCCATTGTTCTTTGTGGGCTGCCCAATGCTTTTGCACAAACTGACGGACCATGCTGCGCCGTCGGAACAGAGCCGTGTTGGTCGTCATTCCCGCGCCCATGATGCACCCGTTGCAACACAGGACTTCCAGCAGCCGAACATTGAGGCTGTTGGAATCGACCGCCTGAATGGCGTCCGCAAAATTGGTGCGTCCGTCGGTGGCAAGCACCTGCCCGTCCATGAGATCTTCGCTGATGTGCGCGGCCTGCAGAAGCCCGCGGCTGATTGGGAATAGTCCGCCGGGACCGCTCCAGGGCGGATCGAACTCACTGGGCTCCACCGATTCCGGTTTGATCCCGGAGTCTGAAAGCATCTGGCGAAGCTCGGAGAAGGTCAGGACGGCAGCGACTTCTCCTTCCAGGGCTTCACTCGCAGCCTCTCCTTTTTTGGCAATGCAGGGGCCGACAAATACAAACTTCAGGTCAGGGCCATGAATTCTTCGCAGAACACGCGCTGCCGCAACCATTGGGGAAACAATCGGGGCGAGACGGGGAACCAGGTCGGGATAGTATCGTTCTACATACCCGACCAGAGCCGGGCAAGTGGTGGCGATGAACTTGCCATCGGGATTTTCGTCCAGAAGTTCCCGGTATCTGCGGGCCACCAGATCGGCGGCGAACCCTACTTCGTGGACATACTGAAAGCCCAGGGCTCGCACCATGCCGATGACTTTTTCGTATTCGACTTCCTCGAATTCTGCGGGGAAACTGGGCGCGATCAGGGCCGCGACCCGGCTGTCTCCTTCGAGCAGCCGGGCTACTTCCTGCGTTCCGTCCAGTACCTTTTTGGCACCCTGGCTGCAAACACGCGCACAGTTGCCACAGCCGATGCAGCGTTCGGGAATAACATGAGCCTGGCCATCGGAAATTCCTATGGCTTTGGCTGGGCATTCCCGGACACATGTGTAACAGACCCTACATCGTTCATTAATCGTCTGTACAAAACATGCAACTTGCATTCTGGCCTTTCCGGACTTATTCCGGAGTTACCCGTGGTGTTGGGAGGTCTCTCCGGATTCACCCAGCAGTCGCCGGACCTCGGCTTTCAACTGTTCCGGGCGAACTGGCTTATCCATCAACTTATCCACTTTGATCCAGGATTTGGCTTCTGCCTGTTGTGCTGCAAACGACAGACCCGTTGCGCCGGCAACCGCCGTCAGCAGAATTACCGGCAATTCCGGGAACAGCTTCTTGAGCTGATAGCTGAGCACAAAACCGGAATCTTTCTCTTCCATCATCAAATCGAGAACCGCCAGGTCTGGTTTGGTTTTAAGAATCACTTCTTCCGCCATCGCGCGGCTCTCAGCGCTGATTACATCGTATCCTGCCGCTGCAAGAATCGCTGTTATCTGTTCGAGGATATCCACATCGTCATCAACTACCAGAATTTTCTTTTTCACTTCGTAAGCTCCCTTACTCAAATCATAACGAGCGACCGGCAACTGTCAGGACCCAGCCTTTGACGGGCTCCTTCCCACCGGGTTCGATGGGAAACACGCATTGTACAGCCCAAACGGGCTGTTTGCATGTGGTTCCTTGCCGGCCGGTCGAACCGGGAATCCACCCCGGGCCAGGTTCGCGCCTCACCGGCAGGCGTGAAGCCGGTAAGGCCAGGCAATAGTGGCCCAGGGATGGATTCCTGCCCATTCCACAACAATCGCTATAAAACGTCTCTGCGATCGTAATGGGTATGCAGCAGGTTATGGCTTTTTTCGCCGAGCGGTTTTCCGAGAAATTCTTCATACAACCGCGCGACCCACGTGTTTTTATGGCTGACTCGCAGCTTATCGTTCTGGTCGATCTTGTACAGAGCCTGCATACGGGCTCGTGCTGCGTTGATGTTGGCGCCGATGGGCTGTCCGCCTCCGTTGATGCAGCCTCCGGGGCAGGTCATCACTTCGATGAAATGAAGATCTTTGCGCCCTGCCACGATCTCATCCATCAGCTTTCTGGCATTGCCCAGACCGCTTATAACCGCGGCTCCAACATCCAAGTCGCCGATTTTGGCCCGGATTTCCTTGGACCCCTTCATGCCCCGCAGCGGAACCATCTCTGGCTTGGGCAGTTCCTGTCCGGTCAGAAGGAAATACGCCGTACGGACAGCGGCTTCCATGACGCCACCGCTGGCGCCGAAGATCTTTCCGGCCGAGGATCTCTCCCCGAATGGCGTATCCGCCGCTTCCGGGGACATCGCGAGGAGGTCGACGCCGAAGGTTCTCAGCAGTTGTGCCAGTTCGCGCGTGGTTAACACATAGTCTACATCCGGGACATGACCGGGTGCCATCTCCGGCCGGCCGCATTCAAACTTTTTGGCCGTGCAGGGCATGATCGAAACGCTGACGATTTTGCTGGGATCAATCTTCTCGCGTTCCGCGAAGTAGCTCTTGATGATTGCGCCCATCATCTGCTGCGGGCTCTTGCAAGTCGACAGGTTCGGGATCAGCTCAGGGTAGAACTGCTCGATGAACTTGATCCATCCCGGGGAACAGCTCGTAAACATCGGAAGCGTTCCGCCCGTTTGAATCCGGTGCGCCAGTTCGGATGCCTCTTCCATAATGGTCAAATCGGCGGTGAACGATGTGTCGAAAACACGATCGAATCCGATGCGCCGAAGTGCCGCCACCATCTTTCCATCGGCATCCTGCTGTCCCGGCTCGGCTCCAAACTCCTCCGCCAGAGTCACCGAGACCGCGGGAGCATGCTGCACGACGACCAGTTTTTCCGGATCCGCCAGCGCAGCCTTCACCTCTTCCAGGAAGGAGTGTTCGGTCAGAGCGCCGGTCGGGCAGCCGATGATGCACTGGCCGCAGTTGATACAGGTCGATACGTTCAACCCCTGGTCGAAGGCAGTGCCGATATAGGCTTTGCTTCCGCGATTCACGAAATCGATGGAGCCGATTCCCTGAACTTCTTCGCAGATTCGAACGCAGCGGCCGCAAAGGATGCACTTGTCCGGATCGCGGACAATGGCTCCGGCGACGTCCTTTTCACGGAAAGGACGTGCGCTGCGGCTGATGCGCTGGCGGATTCCCATCGACTGGGACAGGTTCTGCAGATCGCATTTGCCGCTTCGCGCGCAATACAGGCAGTCATCCGGGTGGTTGCTCAACAGCAGCTCAACGATCGAGCGGCGCGCTTCCAGCACCTTTGCCGACCGTGTCTGGATTTTCATGCCCGGAGCTACGGGATACGAACACGCGGTAACGAAATTTCCAGCGCCTTCCATTTCGACGATGCACATTCTGCAGGCACCGCTTGGGGGCAACCCTTCCAGGTGGCACAGGGTTGGAACATGAATTCCTTCCCGTTTCAAAGCCGAGAGGATCGTTTCCCCTTCTTTGGCCTCAATGGTCCGGCCATCCACTATCATTTCAATCATATTCACCTCAGTCCATCTGTCTAATGTGGTTGCGTAAATTCCAGATCACATCTCGCACAACGCCGCGCTTCCGTCAGGACATCCTGTTCGGACGGGCACAACTCCACTTCGTGGAAACACCCCTTCCGCTGTACTACGGGCAGCAGAGGCACTTCCAGCCGAACCGCGTTGCTGTTCTCGTCATCTTCCGATGTCACAGGTTCCACATAGACGGACGGGAGCTTCACTTTCGGCAGGACCTTCATCAGCTTGCCGGCGATATAGCGATCGATCATTGTGGCCGCCTGCTTTCCGGCTGCCACGGCTTCGATCACCGTATTCGGTCCGCTCACGACATCGCCGGCTGCGAAAACTCCGGCTCTGTTGGTGGCAAACGATTCGCTGTTGATGCTGACCGTACCCCAGGATGTTTTGCCGAGGGCTTCCATTCCTGCCGTATCCGGTTCTTCACTGATCGCTACAACCAGCGTATCCAGTTCCGCATCGAATTCCGATCCCTTGACAGGGACGGGTCGACGGCGGCCGGAAGCATCCGGTGCGCCGAGTTCATTGCGGAGGAATCGAACTCCGGTCAACTTGCCGTCTTTGCTGTTCACGGCCACGGGCGTGACCAGTTCTTCGATCTTAATTCCTTCGGCGAGGCCGGCTTCCACTTCTTCCTTATAAGCCGGCATTTCCTGACGTGTGCGCCGGTAGAAGACCGTGACGCTCTCGACTCCGGGCTGTCGGAAGGCGACGCGAGCCGCATCCATGGCAGAGTTGCCGCCGCCAAGGATACCTACGCGTCCTTTGGCCATCGATACGTTCTTGAGATTATATGCCTTCAGGAACTTGATTCCCGGGATGACGCCTTCGACGTCTTCACCCGGAACATCCAGCTTCTTGCTGGCATGCGATCCGGCCGCAACAAACACCGCTTTGTAGCCGTCCTCGAAAAGCTTGTCGATCGAGAAATCGCGACCCAGTGCCTGTTCATAGCGAACATCAATATTGTTATTCAGCAGGGAGGTGATTTCCCGGTTCAGGACTTCTCTGGGCAACCGGTATTCCGGTATCGCGGCTGTCAACATGCCGCCGGCTCTATCTTCGCGCTCGAACAGCGTAATTTTGTGCCCCATCAAGGACAGCGAATTGGCTGCGGCAAGCCCTGTCGGGCCGGCGCCGATGACGGCGATCTTCGCGGAGTCCGGACGTGCCGGAATTGCCGGAGGTTTGTTGCTCGGAATGACATGGTCGACAACGTAGCGCTTGAGCGTACGGATGGCGATCGGCTGTCCTCCCGTGGCTCCTGCCCGGCATACTGCCTCACAGGGGTGATGGCAGACTCGGGCACAGGCGGAGGGGAACGGATTTGCGTCGCGGATTACCTTGTAGGCGTCTTCGTACTCGCCGCGAGCGATGTGAGCCACATAGCGCCACACTTCCGTCCCAACCGGGCATCCGGTCTGGCAGGGGGCTCCTACCAGTTCCTTGCACGATCCGGCCGGGCAGCGGCGCTCGAACACGTGCGCTTCATACTCATCGCGGAACCATTTCAGGGTGCTGAGGACCGGGTTCGGAGCTGACTGGCCAAGGCCGCACAGGCTGGTGGACTTGATCATCTCGCCCAACTGCTGCAACTGCATAATGCCCTGGACGCGCAACAAGGCATCCAGCTCGTCTTCCTTGTGGCGAGGTTTGGTCAGCGCTTCAAGAATTTCGAGCATGCGTCTCGTACCTTCACGGCACGGGATGCATTTACCGCAGCTCTCATTCTGAATGAATTCCATAAAGTACTTGGCGAAATCCACCATGCAGGTCGATTCATCAAGTACGACCAGCCCGCCGGATCCCATGATAGTTCCGAACTGTTTCAGTTCTTCATAATCGATCGGAATGTCCAGGTGTGCTTCAGGAACACATCCGCCCGAGGGGCCGCCCGTCTGGACCGCCTTGCAGGTTTTGTTGTTCGGAATTCCGCCGGCGATTTCCTGGACGACTTCGCGCAACGTGGTTCCCATCGGGATTTCCACGAGGCCCGTGCGCCGAACCATTCCGGAGAGCGCGAAAACTTTGGTTCCCTTGCTTCCCTTGGTCCCCATGCTGGAGTACCACTCTGCGCCGCGGTCGATGATGAGCGGTATGTTTGCCAGGGTTTCAACATTGTTGATGACGGTCGGTTTGCCAAACAAGCCGCTGACTGCTGGGAATGGCGGCCGCGGGCGCGGCATTCCGCGCTTGCCTTCAATCGAGTGAATCAGGGCCGTTTCTTCACCGCAGACAAAGGCTCCGGCACCCATCTTCAGCTTGATCTGCAGGTCGATACCGCTGCCCAGAATATCGTAACCAATCAATCCGCAGGCTTGCGCCTGTGCGAAGGCTTCGTTGAGATGCTGGATAGCCAGCGGATATTCAGCGCGGATGTAGATGTAAGCCTTGGTAGCGCCGATGGCATAGGCGGCAATCAGCATGCCTTCAATCAGCCTATGCGGATCGCTTTCGGCTACCGCGCGATCCATGAACGCGCCCGGGTCGCCTTCATCCGCATTGCAGATCAGGTATTTTTGGTCCGCCGCTGTTGCCCGTGCGAACTTCCATTTCTTTCCGGTCGGGAACCCGCCACCACCGCGGCCCCGCAGTCCGCTGAATTCCACCAGGTCGCACACCGCTTCAGGCGTCATCGTACGCAATACGCGGGCAATCGAGGAGTATCCACCGTGGGCGATATATTCTGAGATATTTTTAGGATCAATAATGCCGCTTGTTGCCAGCACCACACGGACCTGCCGAGACAGGAAAGGATGTTCATCAAGATAAGGAACTCCAGTCCATATCTTTCCCGATTTTGCACGATATTGCCCGAGGGTTTCGTCCGCCGGGACCTTCTTGTTGACGAGAACGCTGTCAAGCAGCCCAGCGGCTTTGTCTGCAGTAATGTTCTTGAAGCTGACGCGTGAACGGCCGGGGAGTTGAATGTCAACGATCGGCTCGTCCGAGCACATGCCGTTGCACCCGACTTCGACAATCTGGGCATCAATCTTTTTCTCTGCGACAAATTCCTTGATGGCGACGAGAGTTTTGGCTGCTCCCGCACCGAGACCGCATGTGCCGGCACCGACAAAAATGACCGGTTTTTCCACTGTCTCTCTGCGCAGCGAGGCCAGCAGCGCATCCATCTGTTCCTTGCCCTGCGCGGCTGCGCTTACAAAGGGCTCGGCCTTGAGATCCGCAAGGAGATCTTCGGAAACGCCGCCGAAGTTCACCCAGCAGGAGTTGCCCTTTTCTGTTTTTGCTTTATTTGCCATTTTTGGACTCCGTTTCCCGGCACTCTTGAATAATTTGGACCAGCTTTTGAGGCGTCACCTTTGCGTAAAACTCGCCGTTCAGGTTCATCACAGGTGAAAGTCCGCAAGCTCCCATGCACGCGACTGTCTCCAGACTGAAGAGACGATCCCGCGATGTTTGACCCGGCTTCAGTTTCAGCATTTTTTCGGCCATATCGAGAACGCGATTGGATCCTTTGACATGGCAGGCAGTCCCACGGCAGACCATAAAATGATATTTGCCCTTGGGTTGAAACCGGAATTGATTGTAAAAGGTTGCAACTCCGAAGATTTTTGTGGTCGGCAGGTTGAGGTGTTTGCTGATACGAATGACTGCTTCGCGTGACAAATAGCCTTCTATTTCCTGCACTTCTTGGAGGATAGGAATCAGGGCATCTCGGCCAGCCCTGGGGTGTTTCTGCAGAATGGCATCCACAGCATTCATGAATTGCTCTCCTTATAAACAGACAACATCTGCCTGTCCGACGACCGCTCGGACTGGCGCGCAAAGTAGGCCACCTTGTCCATGGACATGGCCAAATCAATATCCTCGACGTAAACGTCGGGGGGGACATGAAGAGGAGTCCTCGCAAAATTAAGAAATCCGCGGACTCCAGCGCCTACAAAAGTATCGGCGATGAACTGAGCTTCTTTATCGGGTACGGCAATAATTCCTACGCTAATGCCAAGCTCCCGGATCACACTATCCGCTTTTTCGATCGAATAGCACGGGCAGCCTTGAAACATGCGGTCATACTTCTCAGGGTTGGTTTCAAATGACGCGGCAATCCGGAGCGTCGGACGGCGTCCCATGAAGTACTTGAGCAGGGCGCGACCTATATTCCCGACTCCTGCAATGGCCGCCTTTTGCTCCGTTGCAGAGAAGAGAAACGCTTCGATATGCTCCCGCAGCCGAAGCACGTCATACCCGCGGGCAGGGGTCCCGGAATAGCCAAGAACCATAAGGTCTCGGCGTACCTGGGCTGGCGTGACATGGGATTTTGCTGCCAGGAAATGTGAATAGACGTGAGTGAGTCCCTCGGCGGCGAATTCCCCTAAATTACGCCAATACAACGTTAAACGGCCAACTGTTCGATGTGGAACGATCTTCAAGTCTATATCCCTCGTGAAAACAAACGCATTGTGAACTGATTCACAATTAATAGCAAGCGAAAAATAAATTAATTTTATAGGTAGGGCGGATTCCAGTAGATTTTGGAATAGGTGGTTACCGCAGGGAGCGTGAGCGGGACGGTAAATGCCGCATAATTTTTGAAGGATTCCAGATTCCAGATTCCAAATTCCAAATTCCAGACACGCTGTCCCAGCTAATGCCGCATGCTGATTGTAGCTTGATTAACGAGATGAAGCTGGGGGCTCAATGGGAACGCGGGGCCTCGCCGGCAAGGTCATGGACTGCTTGCATGGCGCTGATGCCGCTGGGATGGCGGGGGGGGGGGGGGGGACAGACTTTATTTTGGGGAGAAATAAAACAGCGGAAGGCTGGAGTCGCCCAGAGCCCGTAGACTCTGCCAGCCTTCCGCTAATCCAATGGCTAGAGATGTATTTAAGCTAACATGGAATATCGCGGAATAAAAGTAATAATTAGTTAAAATTGGTAATAAAGAGATAGGCAGTTATCAAAGACTTGAAGCGCCGCGGCGCCTCAAGTCTTCAATAACCGTAATGCTTAGAAGCGATATCGGAGGTTCATGTACCAGTTGCGACCCGCTTCCGGATAGCCTTCCTGGTAATAGTAATTGCGATCGAACAGGTTCTTGACCCCTGCCTGCAGGTCCAACCCGGTGCAGATCGGTACGACGCCGCCGAAATCCGCCGTGGCGAATTTTGACGCAGGAATGATAAGCCCGGAATCATTGGTGGTGATGGTGCCGCTTTCATACCGGGCTGTTGCCAGAAGCTGAACCCTGCGCGGCAGGCGGATGCTTGCCGTACCAATGGCTCGGTGCTTGGGTGTTCCGGTCGGATAGACGCCCAGCATGTTTACCGGTCCTTCCATTGTGCGGTTCAGGAAGGTGTAGTTTGCGTCCACGGTCAGTCGTGACACTGGCGTGGTGCGGACCGTGAATTCAACGCCCTGGTGGACCTCTTTCCCGATGTTCACGGATTGCTGGCATGTGCCCAGAGGAAGAGACGGGCATTGAGTCGGGAATTGAGCTGCGATGGTGGCGTTTTGAATGGCGTCATACACATCGCTGCGATACAGGTCCAGCTGCATCATCGTTTTGAAGGCGAATACGTGGGAATACCCGGCACTCCAGTTTCTGGAATGCTCCGGCTGTATGGCGGTGTTCGGGATTGCCTGACCGTTTTTATACGAATACCGGTCCTTGAGCGTGGGGAAGTGACTCTTTTCGGCAAAGGTAAAGAACAGGGTTCCTGAGTTCGCGAACGTATAGGAAATCGATGCCAGCGGGTTGAAGGTCCAGACATTCAGCAGGCATGCCGTGAACGAATCACTGGCTGCGCCGTTGCAGGGGAAGGGCTCAACCGTGTAGACCGTGGTGGCGTTTTTCCCGCTTCCGACCGTGGTGGTAACCAGGTTCTGCGCTTTGGCGGCGTTCAGGTGGTCGATGCTGAAACCAAGGGTGGCGCGGAATCGCGACGAAAGCGTGATGGCATCCTGGAAACCCATCGAATATTGCTGATCCCGGTCGGTTCTCCAGGGCTGATAGGTCGGGACTCCGGCGGTGGAATAGGAAACGCCGGTTTCCTTGTGCGTGTCGTCCTTATAGAAGAAGGAAGCGCCGAGCGCGTGCCGTGAAAATGAGCGATTGGCGAATTCGGCGGATGTTCCGGCCGAGAAATCGTCATAGGCGGAAGTGCTCGACAGGGTCGAATAGGTCCCGCTCGAATACTGATTCATGCCATTCGGATATTTGTCGTAGAAGGCACGGAATTTGATGGAACTGGACTCTCCGAGGCCGGTGTTCGAATTGAAGTAATAGCTCTCCCGGTCCCAGTATGGCCATTGCCAGTAGCGCACCTTGTTGGATTTGGTGTCGTTTCCGGAGTATGGGGGAGCCGCGTAATCCGCCTTTTGTTTGGTGAAGGTAAAGACGTATTGATCTTCGCTTCTCGGCGTCCAGCCGGCTCTGCCGCTGTATCGCGCATCCCGCGTATAGGAATTCACCCGATTGTAGTTCGGCTGAGTCGAATTCAAAACAAAGTCGCCGGAAAGGGGATAATAATTGGATTCCAGCCAATCCATGCCGCCGCGGATAAAAAACTTGTTCCAGCGTGATCCCAGGTGCAATCCCGATTCGAGCAGATGTCCGGAGCCCGTCCCGATCGATGCATCGCCCTCGAGCTTCTTTTCGGGCTGCCGGCTGACCATATTGACGGCGCCGCCAAGGCCGTTGGGGCCCAGCAGCGGCGAAGAGTAGCCCTTGGCTATCTCAATCTCTGAAATGTCATTGGTAAGGAAACGGGCAATATCCGCATATCCATCGTAGGGCACAAGAATGGGTACGCCATCCAGGTAGATCCCCACCTGCCGCGTGTCAAATCCACGGATCATGATGCCTGCCTGGTTCCTGGCTGCCTTGTGGTCTACGGAGACTCCGGGGATAAACTGGATGGATTGAGCCACATTGGTCAAATGAGAATTGGCCATGTCCGTACGATCGACGCTGTCGGTAACCGGCGACAGCGGGGAGGTTTCCGCTGTTACGCTGATTTCGGTTACGCCCAGTTCGAACGATTGACCCGGATCTTCCTTAATGATCGCTTCGACCGCTTCCTGTAGTGCGGAAACCTGCCCTTTGATCTGCTCCGCATTCCATGGTTGAGCGGGAGCTGCTGCGAGCTTAATGCTTGAATTGGGGTGCAGCCTCAGCCAGAACTCAACGGCGGTGCGGATCTGAATGACCGCATCCTTTTGGGCCTCGAGCTCAGCTGCCGGCATGGCCTGGATGGAATCGAGGCTTTCACGCCAGGTAAGAACTTGCTTTGTCTGACCGCTCAGGACGGCAGCCTGACAAAGCAAAGCGAGCAAAACCACAAAGAACCGTATTGACCTGAAGTTTTTGAAATGCATTGTCTCTCTTTCGCTAAACCGTTAAATTAGAATATTCTTATTGCCCGCAATCCACGTCAGGAGGTGGCTTCAGTCTGGGCAGGCCCCTCTGGAGAAAATTCTCCCAAAGAGCCACAAGATACGCCCATAATGTACCAGATTGTCTTGAAAATATGAAATTCACAATCCGTTTGTAATTGTATGGCGGGACATGCTAAAAATTGGGAAATGGCTGGAGGATTCGTTAATGTATAGATTGTTTGCTGTTCGCGATGGTCTCGCCGCGGCGGGACGGCTGCATCCTGTAGCAAAAAATCAGGACCGCATTTCTGCCAATGAAATAGCCCTTTTGTTCGTTTGCGGCGCAGTTTCCGCATCGGTGATTGCCTTTGTGCGGTTGGGCCTTCGTTTACCCGGGCACTCCATTGTTCTCTCCATGATTCCAATGGCTCTGGGCCTTGCTCTGGCTCCACGCCGTTTTAGCGGATTCATCATGAGCGCCGGCGCATTTGCCACGGCCTCTGCCTATACCGCCGCGGGACTGGCGCAATACGGTTCCGGTGCATTCGTCAGCCTTTGCCTGCTTGGCCCTATGATGGATCTGGCCTTAACAAAGGTTAAGGGCGGCCTGCGTCTTTACCTCAGCTTTATTATTGCGGGAATTGCCACTAATCTTATGGCTCTGGCATCACGAAGCACCAGCAAGTTGTTGATGATTGATCCGGGAACGCGCCCGTTTGGCGGATGGTGGTCTCAAGCCATCATGACCTACTCCCTGTGTGGGGCTCTTGCCGGCCTGATTGCCGCCCTGTGCTTTTTCCAATTCCGCGCCCGGCAATCGGCAGATTCGGAATAGCGCCGTGGTATTTGTCGGCATTGATGACACAGACATTGTCGGGTCCCCGGGAACGAACCAGTTAGCCCGCCTGATACTGAGGCGCATTGGTGCGCTGGCTCAGGATGCCGTTATCTGCAGGCACCAGCTTTTCTTTGATCCGCGTGTTCCGTATACAAGCAAAAATGGGTCGGCCTCCATTCAACTGCCCAAGGCTGTGCCCGGGGATATCCCCGGCCTGACGACTGCCATCCGTGAGGTGATGCTGGGCTGGTTTGTCGAAGGGAGCGATCCTGGTTTGTGTATAGCGACCGGGGCCACCGATGAAATGATGGCATTCAGCCAGCGCTGCAAATGCGAAGTGATTACCCAGGAGGAAGCACGGGTGATTGCGGCGCACGCGGACTGCTATCTTGAAGGTTTGGGGGGGACGCAACAGGGCATCATCGGAGCGCTTGCGGCAATCGGCCTGGTTGTCGGCGGGAACGATGGCCGCATTGTTCATCTGTCCTGGTGGCCTTATCCGGAAGACGGATTTTCCGGCTGTCAGGATATCGAGGCCATTCAGGCCCGTGGCGTTGATGAGATTCGCCAGGCGCAGTCCGAGTTGCCGGTGACCTCCGGCGTTGTGGATGTCGGCAAGCATCTCCGCCCCAATCGAAGAGGCGGGCGCATCATTCTTTATGTGGAACCGAATCTCGGCCCGGACTCCACCGCCGCCTGGCGTTCCGTCAAACTTCTTTAGTGCGCTCCCGGTCTTTGTATCTTCGAGCTCAGGGTATATCTGCGTTACAATGGCATCCTCAAATGACGGAGGCTGCATGAGAAAAGTTCCTATCCGCTTTCAGGAATTCACCAAAAATTATCCCAAAATAGCCGCGGCCTACGAGGAGTTGGCGGGAGAGTGCCGGCGTTCCGGACCTCTCAGCGATAGAGATCAGGCGCTGGTGAAGATAGGGATTGCCGCCGGGGCACAATTGGAAGGTTTGGTGTTATCGCAAGTGCGGAAAGGTTTGGATCTTGGCCTTCAGCCTGACGAGATCCGGCAGGCTATTCTGCTCAGCCTGCCATCCATCGGATTTTCCGGCATGATGGCAGCGTTCACCTGGGCGGAGAATGTTCTGAACGAGGAAACCGAACAGAAATAATATGCGGAATGGAGGAGATCGAAATGGCGAAGATACAGCTTGAACCGAAACCCGGGCCAATGCCCATCCTCGGCTTTTACCCGACCATCATCATTGGGGCCAATGTGGACGGGAAGCCGGATTTTACCACCGTCGCCTGGACAGGCGTTGCTGCCAGCGTTCCGCCCACCATTACCATCGCGCTCCAGCACCACCGACATTCACTCAAGGGAGTTCGGCAGAACATGACTTTCTCCGTCAATATCCCGTCGGCCACCCACGTCAGGGAGACCGACTATTGCGGCCTGGCCTCGGGCGCGCGGGTGGATAAGGCGGCCGATTGCGGATTTAAGGTTTCCTACGGCAAATTGAAGAGCGCGCCTTTTGTTGAAGAATGCCCCATCAGCCATGGCTGCGAAGTTATTCAAATCCTTCACCTGGGAAGCCACGAATTAATCGTCGGGAAAATTGTGGACACCCACATTTCGGAGGAATGTCTGACCAATGGCAGGCCGGACCCGGCTAAGGTGGACCCGATTGTGTTTGCCGGCACGGGATATTACCGGATTGGCGATCGCCTTGGGGATGCCTTCCGGTGCGGCATCGACATCAATCCCAAGGCAAAGCTGGATACTCTCGAAGAGATCAAGAAATTCAGCGAGAAGGGGATATCGGAAGCCTAGGTCCGGCGGAGAGTGCGTGCGGTGCAAATGCATTACTATTCTGTTGCCAAAATCGCCCTCCAGTGGCAGGCTCTATCCATAGGAATCGCTCGAAATTTCTTTCAAGGCAAATATTCAAGGAGACGGCGGTATGTCTGAAGCCCAGAAAACCGGAGATACGAAGAAAAAGGTTTTGAGGCGTGATTTTCTCGCTGGCGGCGGAGCAGCTATTGCCGCGGGTGCGCTAGGAATGGTCTCTGCGCCGGTCGAGGCAGCGGCCCAGGCTGGTGCAAAGGCTAATCTTGCTCCCTCTACGGGATATATCGTTTATGACAGCCGGCTGTGTCTTGGTTGCCAGAGTTGTATGTTTGCCTGCTCGATGACCCACGAAGGGGAGGGGAGTCCTTCGTTGTCCAGGATTCAGATTATCCGGGATGCCCCGTCTTTTACCAAATATCCCTATGACATCGTGATGTCCGTCTGTCGGCAGTGCGTTTCTCCCTTGTGCGTCCAGAACTGTCCGACCGGCGCCTGTCATGTCGATGCCGCCAATGGAAATATCCGGAGGATCGATCAATCCAAGTGTGTCGGATGTCAGCGATGTATCCAATCCTGTCCGCAGCGACCCCATCGAACCGTCTGGAACCCGGTCAAGAAGAAATCAACCAAGTGTGACCTGTGCGCCGATGCACCGTTCTGGAGCCAGAAGGGCGGACCGGAAGGGGCGCAGGCTTGCATCCAAAATTGTCCGGCCAAGGCACTGAAGCTTGTCAAGGATCCGCCGCCCCAGTTGGATGTGGCTGGTTATGACGTGAATCTCGCGCCGCCCCCCAAAGCCACTCCGGCGGTAAAAATATAGCGGATCTTGCATCACTGATCTCAAGGGCGAGAAGGCTCCAAAGAACTCCTGGAGCCTTTTTGCATTTAAGGGGAGGGTTCTATGGAAAATGTAAACGGAAAGGTTGCATTCATCACCGGTGGAGCCAGCGGCATCGGTCTGGGAATAGCCAAGGCGTTTGTGAGTGCCGGAATGAAGGTCATGATCGCGGATATTCAGGAAGACCGGATGCGCGACGCCATGCTCGGCTTTCAGAAACTCGGGCAGGACGGCAGCGTCCGTTGCCTCAAACTGGATGTAACTGATCGCAAAGCGTTTGCCTGGGCTGCCGATGAGACGGAACGATTGCTGGGCAATGTGCATGTGCTTTGCAACAATGCCGGTATCGGGATTCTCGGATCCATCAAGCTTACGAAATTTGATGATTGGGACTGGGGAATCAGCGTCCTTATTGGCGGCGTGGTCAATGGGATCCAGACCTTCCTGCCGCGCATGCTCAGTCATGGCGAGGGTGGACACATCATCACCACATCTTCAATGGGCGGGGCGCTGCCTCTGTCCGGATCCCCAGTCTATTCCACGGCAAAGGCGGGCGTGATCGCGATGTGTGAATGTCTGCGCGGTGACCTGGCGGCCGATAATATTGGCGTCTCCGCATTTTGTCCGGGGCCGGTGGCCACGAATATTCGAGAGGCCGGCGCTCTCAGACCGGAACAATACCGATCGAACAGCGGCCTTGCGAACCTGGAAAAGGAATTGGCCAGCAGGGAGAATTCTCCGAATTGGATGAGCATTGAGGAATGCGGAGAACGGGTGCTGCAGGGGATCCGCCGCAACGACCTGTTTATCTTCACCCATCGGGAGTTCAAAGAGGGTGTTGCCGAACGGATGCAAGCGATGCTGGAGTCTTTCCCGGATGAGGAGATCAATCAAAAGCGAGCGGCAGAAATTCCGTATTTGATCTCAAACCCGATTTATCGACAGGCGCTGGAGGCGATCCGGAAACGTTGAAGCCAGCGCGCTGCGATTTACTGCTGGAGAGCGGGGAAGCAGACCTTGCGCTCCACCGATTCGCCGGCGGATACGACTCGCACCTCCACCCCATAGGCGGATCTCAAATTTTCCTCTGTGATGACATCGTCGGGTGCGCCTATTTGCGAGATTTTGCCTTTATTGAGAATAACCACGCTGTCCGCGACCAGAAAAGTGTGATCCGGGAAATGGGTGGCCATGATGATGGTCATTCCATCCAGGGTCAGCCGTCTGATCGCCTGAAGTATCTTCGTCTGGTTCCCCAGGTCCAAATGCGACGTTGGCTCATCCAGCAATAACAACTGCGGTTTCTGCACCAGGGCTCTTGCGATAAGGGCAAGCTGCCATTCCCCTCCACTGACAGAATTGCACGGACGGTCCGCCAGGTGCAGAATTCCGGCAGTCTCCATGGCTTCGTGCGCAATCTTCATGTCGTTTTTGGATGGGGAGGCCAGGATGCTCAGGTGCGGCGCCCGTCCCATGACAACGATGTCCTTAATCCGGAAAGGGAAGGCGGACGTCAGGCCCTGCGGCACATAGCCTATCCGTCGGGCGATTTCAGACAGTTTGAAACTGAACAGGTCCTGCCCATCGAAAAGAATATTGCCCTGCTGGATGTGCAGAATTCCGCTCAGGCATTTGAGAAGCGTGGATTTGCCGGTTCCGTTCGGGCCCAGGAGACAAAGCACCTGTCCAGGCAGGACCGAAAACGAGAGGCTGTGAAACACGGCGGCCGCTGAATCCTGGTGATAACTGAAGGAAATGTCGCTTGCCTGCATTCGGAATGTCATGTTTACCACGCGGGTCGATTCTTTCGCAAAAGATAGGCAAAGATCGGAGCCCCGATGATTGCGGTCAGAATCCCGATGGGGATTTCGGTTTCCATCGCCGTCCTGGCAATGAGATCGACGCTTACAAGATAAATGGCGCCGATGAGTGCGGACACCGGCAGCAGATACTTGTTGTCCGCGCCGACGAGTATTCGGCCAATATGCGGAATCACCAGTCCCACCCATCCGATAACCCCGCTGATGCAGACAGCCGCGGCCGAAATCAGCGTCGCGGAAATGATAATGATGCCGCGGATCTGGCCCGTGTTGACGCCAAGAGCGCGCGCATCTTCTTCCCCCATCGTCAGAAGATTGATTCGCCAGCGGATGAGATATAAGGCAACGATACCGGCCACGATTATTGGCCCCACCACTGCGATATCTCTGTTTGAGGCGTTGTTCAGCGATCCCAATAACCAGAATACGATCGAAGGCATCTGGTTGACCGGGTCCGCGATGTATTTCATCAGGGATGTAGCTGCCGAAAAGAGCGCTCCGATAATGATTCCCGCGAGAACCAGCATCAAAACGGGCGTGCTGCGATAGGTTCGGCTCAACGCATAGGTCAGGAATACGGCAGCCAGTCCAAAGACGAACGAAAGCAATTGGACCATGAAGACGTTGCCGAAGAAAAGGATGCCGATAGCGGCTCCGAATCCGGCCCCGGCCGATACTCCCAGGATATGAGGAGAAACGAGCGGATTCCGGAACAGCCCTTGAAACGAGGCTCCGGAAATGGAGAGACCTGCGCCAATCAGCAGGCCTGCCAGGAGACGGGGCAACCGTACATCGATAACCACGGATTCCAATGTCGCCGGCCAGTCAGCCTGCAATGTTGAGATGCGGGAAACCAGGATCTTGAGGATCAGTCCCGGCCGAATGTGCATCTGCCCCGATATCAGGGAAACAATGCAGATGGCGAAAACCGCTGCGACAAGAAATAGCTGCAGTTTTCGCGGCTCGAAGAGATGTTCTCCGCGGGCTGGATTCACGCCCGCTGGAGTTGCGTGCTGCTGCGACGCCGGGCTCATTTCTTGGGACCGGGTCCGAAGGCAACGGCGTATCTGGCCGTCAGGATGGACTGCGCTTGCTCGTCGTTCAAGTTAAAGGACATGATTTCGCCGTAAAACTTTTTTACCTCCTGAACCATATCGATATCTTTGAAGAGTTCCGGATAGGCGGTCTTTGCAAGCCACAGAGGATGAAGCACGGCCGATTCCGCAGTCGGCCTGTCCATGATAAACACGCCGACCGGTTGCTTGTATACCGCCCTGTTTCTGACCGCATTAATGCTCTTCCATTTTGGATCGTTGTAGATGTCGGCCGGCGATCCGAAATCGATAACCAGTATGTCCGGATTCCAGCCCAGAACCTTTTCCATCGAGACTTCGGCCAGGCCTATATGCAGCCCTTCTTTCATGCCGCTCGATCGAATGGATTCCGCCGCATTCCGGCAGCCGGCCAGTTCAAAATGCTGCTGCATGAAGGTGTCGCCACCCAGGGTAACGAGGTGATTGGCGCTGTAGCCGTTGAAGACAAGTTTGCGCTGGTTCTTGGCCAGTTTATCCGTGCGTGATTTGACGAGATCGATCGTTTTTTGAAGATACGCCACATACTTTTCGGCCCGCGGTTCCTTCTGGAAGATTCGGCCGTAAAAGCGTATTTCCTCTTTTACCGCATCGAAAGTCTGACTCATCGAGCTTCCGAGGTATGCGACAGGAATGCGCGTCTTTTTTTCCACGATGGATCCATCAAGGTCTCCGGCAATGACAAGTTGGGGATCGGTTGAAATAAGCTCTTCCACGTTGACCTGGCCGCTGGTGGTCCGGGGCGTTGCCAGATTCTTCACACTCGGGTCCATCTGGTTGACGAGTTCTGAGGTGGTCAGCGATTTTGTGACGGCGCACAGCTGTCCGCGCGCGCCCAGGATATAGGCGATCTGACCGGTCGGTCCGCCCAAGAGAGCCACCCTTTTCAAGGGATCCGGCACCTGAACCTTCCGTCCCATCATATCGGTAATGGTTCGTGTTTTGTCCGCTCCGAAAGCAGTGATAAGGATGGTGCCGGCAATCGCGATCAGAATGATGTTTCGATTGTGTTTCAAGGTTTACGCTCCTGCAGATTTCTTTCCGAAAACCGTACCTGATACCGGCGCGGATTTTGCTCGTCGCTCCCCGTTCCTTCGAAGGAAGTCACTGTAGCATGTTATTTTTCGTGCCTGAAAGAAATACTTTGTCTGATAATGTTCGTATTTTCAGCGCAAGGCGCAGATTGAATCATAAATAGCATCAGGCCGGAAACGGCTGGGAGACAAGGATGAAGAAAGGCAATGTTACGATAGCTTTGCTAAGCCTGATGTTGGCTGCGGGCTTGATAATTCTGACAGGTTCTGCCCAGGAAAAGATTAAATCCAGGGCATATGTGGGCCATGAAAACGATCGGGATGTTCAGAACTTCGTGCAGCAATATCCGAAGACTGTGGGGACAAGACTGGATGACTGTCAGACCTGTCATCGCAGCGGCGCATCAGGCACGGATACGGAGCGGGAGTATAGCCCGTGCGGATACTGTCATTTACTTCAATATCCAAACTCGAAATACAAAACCGGCGTACCGAAGAGTTTTGAGGATACCCTCAATGCCTTTGGCCTGGCCTATAAGAAGGAAGGCCGGACTGCCAAGGCTCTCGCCAACCTGGGTAATGCCGATTCTGATGGTGACGGCTTTGCCAACGCGAAGGAAATTGCGGAACTCCGGTATCCCGGCGATGCGGGTAGCCGCCCGGGCCAGCCGATCGCGCCCATCAAAACTCTGAATTGGGGCGATATTTCAAAGCTTCCTCGCCAAAGTCAATTCATGCTGATGAATACAACTTCCGAGCCATTTGACGATTATGCAAGCTATGGTGGTGTTCGAGTCAAGGACCTGCTGGAAGCGGCGCATATCGATTTGAAGGGATCGACGGGCATCACGGTTTTCGCCCCGGATGGATACAGCGTCGACTACTCGCTGGATGATGTGATGGGGCCTTTCCCAAAGCCATATTTTTATGCGGCACCCGGAAGCATTCAGGATAAGGAAAAGGCATTTGTCAAATACCCGGAATCGCTGCCCTCAGGGGTACAGGACGGGAAAGAGATTCCTGCGGTGCCATGGCTTCTGATCGCGTTTGAGAGGGACGGGAAGCCGCTGGACAGTGCGCAGTATGAAAAAGGGACCGGGCGGCTTGCCGGTGAAGGGCCCTATCGCCTGATCAAGCCACAAAGAGATTTGACTGCGGGCGACCCGTCCAAACCGGGACGTCCGGATCGATCTGTAAAGTCCAAGGTCTTCGGAGATGGGTGGGATTTTTCGAAGGCGATTGATCACAATGCCGGGTCGTGCATTCGCGGGGCAACGGCGATTCGCATTAATCCCATGCCTTCCGGCTTTGAGGAATATGACTGGAAAAATGGGTGGCCCCTGGTCGCCGGGCGACAGATCGTCATTTTTGGCAAGGGCGTTCCCAGGAAGTAACAAACTGGGAGCGGTGGCAAAAAGGCGTGCCCGAGTGAGAACCTTGAGGCGCGTCAGTTTGCCACCGCCCTCCGATGAGCTTCGCCCTCGACCAATCGTATGCAGCATTGGCCGTCCCGGTGGCACCAATGTCGTGGAGGCGGCCACGCTCTTTCCGGCGAGACGATGGCGCTCGCGGCATTTCTCCGGAGGGAAAATGCGCTTTTTCAAAGTAGCGGTAATTTTTTCCGTCGTGGTTTGTTGTGCTTTGAACGCTCTTGCCGAAAACAAACCACTTGCGATTCGCGATGCCGCCGGACGTGTGGTTAAGCTCTCGCGGTTGCCCCAAAGGATTGTTGTCATTGGGCGCATCCCGTTTATGACGCTGCATCTGTTGTACGCGTTTCCGGAGGGGCGCCAGCGTTTTGTGGCCAGCGAAAGAAAGGGCTCCAGTACTCCCAGTGACTTCCTGCCTCTGGTGGATCCGGCATTTGCCCGCAAACCTGTACTGGCTCCGGGCCCCAACGTCGAGGAAATTGCCAGCCTCAATCCTGACATTGTCCTGCTGAAAGGTACTTCGGTCGACAAAGCCAGCGAGTCTTTGGAAAAGATCGGGATCCCAACCTTTTACCTTGCGTTGGAGACTCCGGATCAATTCCTTCAGGATGTGACAAATCTCGGGCTCATTCTCGGGAACACTAAAAGAGCCGAGGAGATCCGGGGCTTTTACCAGGTACGCATGGAGCGGATGCAAAAAAGACTGGCCGGCGTTTCAGATCAGAAAAAGCCGCGCGTGCTCCTTGTGGAGTATAGCAATCGGGGGAACAAAGTTGCCGTTCAGGTTCCTTCGAGAACATGGATGCAAACTCAGCAGGTTCAAATGGCGGGCGGGTATCCTGTCTGGCTTGAGGCGGTTCAAGGGACAGAAGGCTATTCCATTGTCAATATTGAACAGATTGCACGATGGAACCCGGAACAGATCTTTGTTGTCGTCTGGTACCTGTTGGATCCGGCCCAGATTATTCGCGGGATGAAAACCGACCCGCAATGGTCAGCGCTCAAGGCGGTTGCGAATGCCCAAGTCTATGGGTTCCCGACCGATATTGTTGGCTGGGATACAGCCGATGTGCGCTGGATTTTGGGCGCGGAGTGGCTTGCCACCCGTGTTCACCCCACGCGCTTCAAGGATATCGACATGAAGGCGGAGATTATGGCGCTCTTCGGCCAGTTATTTGGAATGAGCCGTGCAGCCATCGAGTCCGGCATACTTCCCCAGGTAAAGATGGATGTCCACTAAAGACATGCCCGGTTCAGGAGAACGCGAAGCCCTGGCAAGAGTCTCCTGCATTGCATGCCTGCTCCTGGCCATATTTATTCTTTCGGTTTTCATCGGACGCTATCCCGGACCTTACTTCACAAATCCGGCAGTATTGGGCGAAGATTCGCTTGCCAGGCGACTTCTGCTCAATTTGAGGTTGCCGCGCGTGATCATGGCAATGCTGGTCGGCATGGTTCTCTCCGCATCCGGCACAGTTTTCCAGATGGTATTTCGAAACCCGCTTGTTGATTCAGGGTTTCTTGGCGTCTCCGCGGGAGCATCCTTTGGCGCTTCCCTGGCGATTGTACTGCTGGGAGGCACGACGTGGACTGTGCAGAGTTGTGCCGCGCTGTTCGGCTTGATGGGATTGGCTTGTTCTTACTTCCTGGGTACAAAGATCCGCTTTGGCGACTGGGTGTTACGCCTGCTTTTATCGGGGATCGCGGTTTCAGCAGTCTATACGTCGGGAACCGGGCTGCTCAAATACCTGGCTGATCCGCTGAAAGAGCTTCCGGATGTTACCTTCTGGCTGCTGGGCGGAATTTGGGGGATTACCTGGAAGGATCTGTTTCAAGTTCTACCCGTGGCCATTCCCTGCCTGGTTGTTCTCTATCTGTTGCGCTGGCGGTTGAATCTGCTGTCGATGCGGGATGAGACGGCATTTTCCTTGGGCGTGGCGGCTGGACGCGAAAGGATGATTCTGCTGCTCGCGGCAGTGATCTCCACCACCGCCATGGTTTCAAAGGCCGGGCTGATAGCATGGGTAGGCTTGATCGTTCCGCACCTTGCACGGCGCTGGCTCGGCTCGGATGCCCAGCGCTCTCTCCCTGGTTCAATGGCCATGGGCGGCTTGTTTGTATTGCTTTGCGATGATGTTGCCCGCACTCTTTTGCCGGGCGAAATACCCCTCGGCATTTTGTCATCGGCCGTTGGCGCGGCCGTCTTTGTCGCCCTCATGCTCAGACGGGACTGGAGGGCACGTTGATGAACCGAGAATGCCCGGTTGTCAGTCTGGAAAGAGTTTCTTTCCGATATGCTCCTTCCGATCCGCTTGTCCTGGCAGATGTCCATGTTGCGTTGCTCAAGCGCTCGATCACGGCGCTGCTCGGACCCAATGGTTCAGGGAAGAGTACGCTGCTGCATCTGATATTAGGTTTGCTGACTCCTGTCCAGGGCCAAATATGTCTTATGGGGCGTCCTCTTCAGAAATACAGCCGGAGAGAGTGCAGCAAGATTCTCGGCCTGGTTCCCCAGGACGAACAGGTGGCCTTCGATCTGAGCGTTCTCGAATATGTATTGCTCGGCAGGGCCCCTTATCTCAATCTGCTGGATAGACCGGGCGGAAAGGATCATCGCATTGCACGCGAGGCTCTGGCGACCGTCGGTTTAGCGGCGCTGCAGAATCGGCTGGTCCCTTCATTGAGCGGAGGGGAGCGTCAACTGGCGACTGTAGCACGGGCGCTGGCGCAGGAGACCGAAGTCCTGCTTCTTGACGAGCCCACATCTCATCTGGATCTCGGAAATGCAAGACGCATCCTGGCAGGGCTCCGCGCGCTGAAGGCTTCCGGTAAAACAATTGTCCTGACAACCCACGATCCCAATGCCGCAGCGGCGATAGCGGATCACGTTATTTTGCTTCGCGGTGGGCAGGTGCTGTCTTCAGGAACCACCGAAGAGGTTATGACATCGGAGCAGCTCAGCGCTGCCTATGGAGTCAATGTTGAGGTGATGCAGGTGCACGACAGAAGGTGGGTTTTGACCCACGCCTCGCCCAATGACCTGCGGTCCGACTTTGAATGTATTCAGGAGACGAACTAATGCAAAAGGCACTGGATTACCTTGAACTCTGGCGCGAATTGTCAACGCGGCAGGAATCGGCGTGGCTTTCCAAAGGATCGAAGGGTTCCGAAGACATGTGGCGGAATAGAGCAGAGTTTTTTAACACGGAAGTCAAGAGACGGTGGGCTACCCCGGATTCCAGTCGCGATTTTGTCACTGCCCAATTGCGTGCCAACCCGGAGTGGACAGCCCTGGATATTGGGGGAGGTACGGGTGCATGGGCCGTCCTGATGGCGCAGTGCGCACGACGCGTCACCGTGGTTGAACCCTCGCCGGCGATGCTGGATGTTCTGCGCAGAAATGTATCGGAGGCAAATGTCTCCAATATCGATGTTCTGGAAAGCAAGTGGCCGGATGCTCAGGTTAAGAAACACGATCTGGTTTTGTGTTCGCAGGCAATGTTCGGGTTCGCAGATTTTGCCGGATTCATCCACAGCGTTGAATCGGTAACGCGCAAACTGTGTGTTTTGATCATGCGTTCTCCAAGTCCGACGGACCTCCTTTGTGCGGCCACAGGGCATATCTATGGACAGCCCTACGATAGTCCCAATTTTCAGGTTGGCTACAACGCCCTGCTGCAGATGGATATCTTTCCAAACGTGCAGATGGAAAACACCGGCCTATGGGATCCATGGATCAGTCAGAACCTGGATGAAGCCTTTGGCGAGGCGAAGAGTAGATTGGGCCTCCAGGGAGAGACTCGGTACGATGACTATTTACAGGATCTGCTGAGGCAAAATCTCAAAGAACGGGATGGCCGGCTGGAGTGGCCTCGCAGCACCCGCTCCGCCCTCCTTTATTGGACCCCCTCCAAGTCATGAGTGCGAATTGCTGACGTTTAGGTTAGGACCCAGGCCTATCCCTGTCCGTAATCCCCGTATTTTATTGACAAATAGTAATGTTTTGTCATTATTTGTAATTCTTTTGTGGAGAGGAGCTATGCAAGCGAATAGAGTGAAAGTATACGTGTGTGTTCTGATGCTCTCCCTGCTGGTCCTTGGGACCTCGGCATTGCAGGCGCAGACGAAGCAGTTGCTTCAATGGTCGAGTGACCTGGCGTACCTGAAGGGTGCTTCCAGTGATGCGCTGAAAGACAGCAGCGCGGCCATCGTACAAATCCGAACCGGAGTTGATCTCTGGTTGAAGATGCATCCCAATGCAAAAATTGCATTAAAAGCTGCACCTGCAGAGCCCTGGAGTGCTGATGAATTGAAAAACCAGGTAAACCTGCTGTCGGAGGCGATTGAATCCATTCTGAAAGAGGATCCCAGTCGTCCTTTTGAAATGGGCGTGACGATGGTAGCGGTTACTGCCGAGGCCTCGCCATTGTCTCCGATTGCGGACAGCTTTGATCGCGGTGAAATCGTCAACCGGCAGGCGCTTACGGCGGCGGCCGCACTGGATTACCTCCCGGGCGTTGCCATTGATCATGCGACTAATGGACGGAACGAATCATCGATTCGGTTGCGCGGATTCACCTCGAAAGGGCAGGTGCCTTTCTACATTGATGGCATTCCCGTCACCATGCCCTACGATGGGACCATCGATTTCGGCCGATTCCTTTCCAATGATATTGCAGAGATGCAGGTATCCAAGGGCTTTTCCTCTCCGCTGCTTGGCGCCAACGCACTGGGTGGTTCCGTAAACCTTGTAACAAGGCAGCCGGAAAAGAAGATCCAGGGCGATGTGGCGATGGGGACCGGATCCGGCAATGCACTGCTTACCTCGGTCAATCTGGGATCGCGATGGCAGAAGTTCTACCTTCAGGGGACATTTGACTGGCTGCAAAGCGACTTTGTGCCCCTGTCCGGTAATTTCACGCCGAACAATTTCCAGGCTACCAACGAGCGCAACAATTCAGATACGCGCGATGCAAAATACAGCGGTCGCTTGGCCTGGACGCCGAAGGGTGAAGACCAGTATGTGTTCAGCTGGATCAACCAGAAAGGCGAAAAGGGCGTCCCTCTTTACGCCGGACCGAACTCCGCTGCCACATTTAATGCATTTGCCTATCGGCGATGGCCTTATTGGAACAAGACCGGCTACTACCTGATCACAAATACGGGTTTGGGGGAGTCGAGTTCCATCAAGTTCCGGGCCTATTACGATGAATTCCCGAACGTAATGGATTTTTACGACAACGCCACTTTTTCCACGATGGCGAAGACGTCCTCCAACCGCAGTTTTTACAATGATCACAGCGCCGGAGGGTCTGCGGAGTTCACCACGCGCTCGCTGAAGCGGAATCTCATCAGCGCGTCCTTTGTTCTCAGAGACGATAATCACCGGGAGCGGCTTGAATATCCTGCACTCTCGCCTTTCCCCTTCATTTCACCGTCTTTGCTCAATAGATCGCAAACGTACTCGATCGGCTTTCAGGATGTAATTACGCTCACGTCACGACTGCGTGCCACATTCGGCTTCAGTGCAGATTACCTGAAGGGGATGCAGATCCAGAAACTCAACAGCGCGAATACCGGATTAATCTCGGTCACCTGTCAGGATAGTCCCCAGAATACGTCCTTCACCGGTTGCACGGCGCGCATATGGAATCACAACCCGCAGGCTTCTCTTTCTTACACGATTAGTTCCCGCGATACGGTGTTCTTTACCGTTTCCGATCGAGGTCGCTTCCCATTGCTGAAAGAAAGCTATTCCTATAGCTTGGGAAAGGGGATTCCGAATCCCGATTTGAAGCCGGAGCACAATACGAGTCTGAATTTTGGTTATTCCCATGCATTCCCTGGGAAGACCGTGATGCAGGTTGAGTACTTCTACAATCGCCTGCGTAATGCAATTCAATCCGTATACATAAAGGATCCCGGTGGTACCACGGCGCCGCTTTGTTCCAATACCGGGACGCAGGCCGGGTATTGCAGTCAGAACGTAAACGTTGCGAAGGAAACGCATCAGGGATATGAGGTCAGCCTGCGCAGCGCTCCTTTGCCGAGGCTGACATTCGATGTGAACTACAGCTACCTGAATCGTACGCTGCTTTATGATTTCGGCAGCCATGTCGACATAAACCAGGTGCTGACGTCGGTGCAAATCCTGCCGACTTATCCCAAAAACAAGGTGATCTTCAACGCCACGCTGCGGTTGCCCCACGACATCCTGGCCGTTGGAGCGTATCGGTATGAAGGCGGCATCATCCTTCAGGATACGACTTACAAAACTTCACCTCAAAATCTGCCTTTTGCTACTTCCTATGGCACGGTGGATATTGGAGGCGTGATTCCGGTTCATGCCGGTTTCACCGCCCAGGTTGGGTTGAAGAATCTGTTTGATCGCAACTTTTACTATACAGCCGGCTTCCCCGAAGCAGGCCGTACCTGGTATCTCAACGGGCGCTTCAAGTTTTAGCCAGCGCTTCAGGTAATCCAGACAGCCACGAATCACATGAAAGACATGTTGATTCGTGGCTGTTTTTTCATGAGGCTTTTGTGAAACGAATCGCTCTGATTGCATGGGCTGCCTTTATGGCAGTGATCGGCGGATGCAACTACCGTACCGTGCAGCATGATGAGACCATCACGGTTACCGATCAATTGGGGCGAACAGTTGCGGTTCCCCGGCACATGACGCGTGTTGCGGCGCTTTACCATTTTTCCGGAAGGATTGCTTTTGCACTGGGGCAGCGGGACCGGTTGGTTGAACAGAGCCTAAGCGGAAAAGAAGCAAAAGCCATGGCATCGATTGATGCAAAATTCGCGGCGATGCCGCGCATTGCGGATGGACATGGAATCAACTTTGAAAGCCTGCTGGCGCTCAAGCCGCAATGCGCCATCGTATATGCTTCCTTTAGCCGATCGCAGATGGCTCAGCTAGAAAATGCGGGTATCAAAGTCATCGCGGTCAAAGGGGAAACTTTTGAAGAGAGCCTCGTGGCTGTCCGGCTGATTGCCAGAGTGCTTGATTGTGAGGAAAAGGGGGAGGAATACATCAGGTCCTGCGAAAGCCTGATGAGTCTCGTGGCTGATCGCATCCGAAATATTCCCCTGCATCAGCGGCTTCGTGTGGTCTTTACCGGCCCCAAGAGTCTGTACACGGTAGCCACTGGAGAAATGCTTCAGAACCAGGTCCTGGAGACGGCAGGTGCAATCAATGTTGCTTCTTCTCTGAAAGGTTTCTGGAATGATGTTTCTCCCGAGCAGATTGCGGCATGGAACCCCGATGTCATCCTGCTTGGGTCATCGCTGGATACATATGCGGCGGATGAGGTGCTTCGAAGTTCGCAATTCCAGTCCATCAAGGCGGTCCGGAATAAGCGCGTGTATGTTTTTCCCTCCAATGTCGGCTGGTGGGATTATCCCGCCCCTCATTGCGCGCTCGGCGCGCTTTGGACTGCCAGGATTCTATATCCTGATCACTTCAAAGATGTGGACATGCTTCAGGTTGCCGATAACTTTTATCTCAAATATCTGGGCCACTCATTCACATCTATGGGCGGAAAGCTTTGATCTGACGTCGAACCGGATGATTCCCAACCCGATCCTGCCGGGGTTGTTTGTATGAAAACGCATCACAGGTTTTTTCTTTTCCTGTTTTTCCTTCTGAGTTTCCTGGTTGCGCTTTCTGTCGGGCGCTATCCCATCGGCCTGACTGGTATCGCTCGCATTCTACTTTCCAATCTTGGGATCTGGGGCATTGCTGCACCTGATGCGGATACGCTCATGATTTTCTGGAATGTGCGGCTGCCAAGAATAATTCTGAGTCTGACGATCGGGAGCGGCATATCTATTGCCGGGGTCGTTTTTCAGGCTTTATTCCGGAATCCCCTTGCTGCGCCTGAAATCCTGGGAGTGACGGCCGGATCCTGTTTCGGCGCGGCAATGGCTATCATGTTTCTTTCGGGACTGGCCTGGGTGATCCAAAGCAGCGCTTTTGTCTTCGGGATTATTGCGGTTTCTCTTGCCTACCTGCTGTCTTCACGCAGTTGGGACCGGAGCGCCTCGGTTCTTGTAATATCAGGAATTGTTGTTTCCGCTTTTTTCCAGGCCGGCCTGTCGTTTCTGATGTATATCGCCAATCCATACGATCAGTTGGCGCAAATCATATTCTGGATAATGGGTAGTCTGAATACCGCGTCATGGGCAAAAGTAGAGACCACGTTGCCAGTCGTTTTGATCGGTTCGGTTTTGGTTGTGGTATTCAGTTGGCGGCTCAATATCATGACCCAGGATGAAGAGCATGCACTGTCGCTTGGAGTCGATGTTGTCCGCTGGCGGCTGTTTTATGTGGTTGTATGCACATTGATAGTTGGCGCATCGGTAGCCGCGGTTGGGACCATTGCTTGGGTGGGGCTTATCGTTCCTCATATCGGGCGCTACCTGTCCGGCATGGATCACCGGAGACTGATTCCCACTGCCGCATTTCTTGGCGGAGCATTTCTTCTGTTAATGGATACGCTTGCCAGGACTATCCTGCCCTCGGAGGTCCCCATCAGCATTCTGACATCGGTCATCGGCGCGCCATTTCTGGGATATCTTGTTTTGAGCCGGAGAAGCATGGGAGTCTCCAGTGAGCCTGGCAATTGAGAATCTGAGTGCGGGATATAGCGGAATCGAAGTTCTGAAAGGTATCAGCCTGAGTGTCGGGCAGGGAAGTATCTGTGCGCTGATGGGGCGCAACGGAAGCGGCAAGACAACCCTGCTGCGGTGCATCAATGCGGTTTTGAAGCCGATGCAGGGCCGGGTTGTGGTCAATGGCATGGATGTTCGTGAGATGTCTCGAATGGAAGTCGCCCGGTCCATCAGCCTGGTTCCCCAGGGCATCTACAGTGCTTTTTCATTTTCCTGCCTGGAAATGATTTTGATGGGTTCTGCCTCCCGCCTGAAAGCATGGTCTGCCCCGGGAAAACTCGAGAAGGAAAAGGCCAGGGAGGTGTTGAATGAGGTTGGGATCGATGCGCTGGCGCATCGATCGTTCAATCATCTCTCAGGGGGAGAGCGTCAAATGGTGATGCTGGCAAGAGCCTTGTTTCAGGATGCGCCCGTTATGCTTCTCGACGAGCCGAATTCCCACCTCGATTTCTCTAATCAGCACAGGGTCATGCAGCTTACGCGGGAACTTGTGAAGAAGCGTGGTGTCACAGCGCTCCTCTCACTCCATGACCCCAATTTGACTCTCTATTATTGCGATGAAGTCGCCATGCTGAGGGAAGGCAAGATTACCGCCAGCGGATCTGCCGGTGAAGTAATGAAAGATTCTATTTTGCAGCAAACTCTGGGCGAAAATATCCAGACTGATGTTACGATAAGCGGCCTGCCGGTTGTGACACCCAGGCTTTCTATAAAGTAAGGCTCATTATGAAATGCAATTATTGCGAGTGGGGTTGTGAGCTAAGCGCGCAGTCTTTTGGCGTTTGCCAAATGTATTGTGAGGACCATGGAGTAATCACGGGGCGCTTCCCGAATCGATGGTCCTATTCTGTTTCGCGTGTCGAAGCGCTCCCTTTTTATCATGCTTATCCAGGAAGCCGTTCTCTGACTATCGGGACAAGCGGCTGCAATTTTAGCTGCCGATATTGTTCGAACGCCTATATCGCCCGGCGCGATCCTGCCACGGTTGAGGAAAACACCTACTCCATGACGCCGGAAGATCTTGTGCGCATGGCGCAAAAGCTCAATTGCCATAACATCGTATTCAATGTCAATGAGCCTACCGTTTCTCTGCCCGAGTTGATCGAGCTGAGAAAGCATGCCCAGAAGGCAGGCCTTCCCCTGGGATGTCTGACTAATGCTTACGGTACTGAGGAGTCGACAGAGATTCTCGCGTCGGTCTTTGATTTTCTGAACATCGGCCTGAAGGGATTTACCTCCGCATTTCATCGAGAGTTTATCGGGATCAGGAACATCGAGCCGGTTTTGCGCAACATCCGAAGGCTGGCCGGACTTCGGCATGTCGAGGTGACGACTCCGGTCATCCAGGGAGTCAACGATGGGGACCTTGATGGGATTGCCGATTTCTTGTCAGGAATCGATGGGGAAATACCCTGGCATGTCTTCCGACTCCTCCCGGAGCATGAAATGAAGGATGCCGACTATCCCAGCATTGAGGCAATAAGCCGGGCTCTTCAGGCTTGTCGGGAAAAACTCGTCTATATCTACTTTCACAATTTTGTGGGATCCGATTGGGTGAATACCGGCTGCCCGCGGTGCCACAAGGAGGTGATTGAACGTTTCAGCCTGGGATGCGGCGGCGACAAGCTCGATTCGTTTAATTGCTCTGGCAGCGCGTGTCCCGGTTGTGGATACGAAATCAGAATATTAGGCGGGTATGTTCCTCCCCTCGGTGAAAGGAAAGCTGTTTTATGAGCCTGGCGATAGTGGATGCAAGGGAATGGCAAAACCTGCTCGACCTCAGAACCGGGAAGAAGGTTCAGGATGATCATCCTCAGACTCGGATGGTTCGTGATCTGCTGGCACGGCACGCTTATCCGGGCGATGTCAATGTGGAGAGCAATCGATGGGTAACCGATGTTGCGCTGGATCTGATTCGTGAGTATTGCCCGGATCTTGCGTTTCTCTTCTACTCACACCAGTTTTTTGCGGGACGATACACGCCGATGAATGAGGAGCAGCGGCGTGCGATGATCGAAAGTGTCTTTGGCGAAGTGAGCCGGTTTGTTCGTGAGTCGGGTTATACCCCGGTCATCGTGGGTTCTGGCGACATGGTGGAGGTTGCCGGCGAGATCGACCTGAGCAAAGCGGATGGCACCGCCATCTCCAGTCACTGGTCCGCGCGGTATGCCGGGTTGCACCATGCCAGTGCGCGAGATCTTGATCATGTCGCCTCTCTTCCTCAGATTGAGAAAATTGTGCGACGGGAGGAATGGATTGATCTGATGGGGAATGCCGGGCACCGCGTGGATCGCATTCCGGAGTATCTGCTGGTTGCCCGGGAAGGTTGGACCTTCGCTACCACCGGCGTTCCTCTTCGCAAAGCCCTGAGGGTTCCTGGTGCCGCATACTCAATTCCAGTAGCCACCTCCCTGGGCGAACCGGCCACAATCCTGGATATTCGAAGATTGATTGAACTCAACCTTAAGACGCACAAGATTGCACTCATTATTCTGGAAGGGTTGGGTGTGAGGGATTTTGTGCTCCCGCATGCAGCCTGCACAAACAGCGTTGATTGGTTCTATTACGAACCAGGAGACGGTCAGTATCTGAGCATGATGACAGGCGAACACCAGGTCTTTGCCTATCCGACTGGATATCAATATCACGACGAAAACGATGCGAAACGGGATTTTCCGTTTTCGGGATATTTTCTTGATATTCCTGAGCACACGCTCGGCAGTGACTTTTCCGGAAAGAGTGTTGCCGTGGGAAACCACAGCATGTTTGTCCATATGGTGTTTGGGGCGGATATCTGTATCGAGTGCTTTGCCCGGAATCTATATAATCAGGGCTGTCTTGGGGTTATCCACAGTTTCAAATGAGGAGAGACGTGGCGAATCGAAGTCGGATTTTGGATAAAACGCTGCAGGAACTGCGAGTTCTTTACAAAATGTACCCGCTGGAGCCCGGAATTTTCGTGAAAGCCGGTCTCAAGCAGGGCTGGAATGTTGTGATTGGAACCCAGGGGCAGTGCGGCATGGCCATGAGTTTTGCCGGCCGCGATGATGTTTTCGGAAAGCAGCAGATCGATTGCGATCGGCTCAGGGCATTCATTGGACAAGACCTCTTCCTGCTGGCCGAAACCTACCTTCAGTCGCAGAGCTGGCATGAGCGCTCCGTTGGCGTGGCCGCGCTTGTGGCACTTTCTCAACCGCTGATCACGCCGGATGCCCTGAGAGCCAGAGGATTTGATGTTCCTTCGGGAGACACCGATTTTGCGAGTTGCATACAACCCGATGACATTGTCGCGGTCGTTGGCTATGGCGGAGGCATCAAACGACTGCTTGGGAAGTCCAGAGAGCTTCATGTTACAGACCTGCGCCCGCGGCAGGAATTCCAGGCCACACTTGTCAGTGACAAAGGGGTTGGCTTTACGCCTGAGGAGGTTTTTATTCACCCGGAATCGGATAATGAACCGGTTTTACGCAAGGCAACGGCTGTTGCCATTACCGGATCCTCGCTGGTGAATGGAACTTTTGATGAGCTGCTGGTTTATGCCCGGCGCGCCCGCCTGATTACGGTCTATGGAGCAAGCGCGGGCTTGATACCGGATGTGCTTCTTGCGGAGGGAGTGCATATGGTGCATTCATCGCGTATTTCCGATCCTGCGGCTTTCGAGCGGGGCATGATGCAGGACATGAATATGGAAGCCGTCATGCAGGGGACGCAAAAACAGCAGACGATTCGGCGAGACGCACATTGAAATAAGGGTTTGCATTTACTGGAAGGAGTGAAAAATGAAACGCTCATTTGTTTTGCTTTGGTTTTTAGTTCCTTCATTGCTGGTGGCGCAGGATCATCCTGGCGCGAAGTCGAAGGCGGAAATCGAAAAGATGCATCAGGACCCGAAGGCATATATTGCCATGCTGGAAAATCCGCAACGTGATGCCGAACAAAAGCCGGAAGAGGTTCTCAAAGCCCTCGCAATCAAGCCGGGAGAGGCCATTGCCGATATCGGAGCAGGCTCGGGATACTTTGCCTTCAAGTTTGCCAGGCCCGTCGGAGATGGCGGACATGTCTATGCTGTGGACATCAATAGTGACATGATTCTTTTTATGAACCGCAAGATCAGGGACATGAAGCTGAAGAACGTATCGACCATTCTCTCAGCGCCCGATGATCCATTGATTATCGACGGTTCCGTGAATCGCTTCTTTGTCTGCAATACATGGCACCATGTGCAAAACCGCATAGGCTACCTCGGCCTTATCAAAAAAGCTCTCAAGCCTGGCGGGCAGATTATCGTGATGGATTACAAGAAAGAACAATTGCCCGTGGGCCCGCCGCCTGAGATGAAGATGGCGCGTGAAGAAGTGCTGAAGGAAATGGAAGCGGGCGGATTCAAGCTGGAGAAGGAATATACATTTCTGCCCTATCAGTACTTTCTTATTTTTGCGGCAAAATAGCGGCAATGGATAAGCGCCGCAGGTTGGGTTTATGAAGATACGATATTGCATTGGCTTGTTTTTATTGCTGTTGCTGGTTCACTTGTGCTTTGCCGCCTACGACGGGCCTCCCGATCTGGATAGGATCGAGAAGCGGATCAATGCTTATGTTCCGGACCGGCAATACCCGGATGACCCGTTTGTCCTCATCTGTGTCCGCGAGGCGCTTGCCGGAGGGCGGGAGAAGAATGGCGGGATCGGTGCCTGCCTGGTCGAGGAGGCAACGGGAAAAATAGTGGAGGTGGGACATAATCGCCAGTATGAGCCCTACTTTCGCAGCGACCTTCATGCGGAAATGGACCTTCTGACCCGCTATGAAGAGAAGATCAAGGCGCGAAGAATCATGGATTCCAGCCTGCCCACGGAGGTACAGCGAAAAATAGAGGGGATGGTGCTCTATACTTCTGTGGAGCCTTGTCCCATGTGCATGTCCCGTATTATCAATGCACGGCTCAAAAAAGCGCTTTATGCCGCTCCGGATCCATCGGGCGGAATGGCGCACAAAATTCAGGACCTGCCAACCTTCTGGCGGGAATTGGCTTCAGGGCGTGTGTATGAACCGGCCCGCTGTTCGCCGGAGCTGGTCGATATTGCAAAATCCCTTTTTCGTCCCATGGTAAAGACAAAATAAAAATGGGGACGTTCCTTCGTCCACCTATTGGCGCAATGTCACTGCGGACAAGGAAGGTGGACAGGCGGGACGTCCCCAGCGTTTATCCGCCGGAGGCTGGCGGTATTATCTGGACTTCATCTCCATCTTTGAGTGGCGTCTTCATCCCCTCGAGGAATTGAATCATCCGGCCATTGACCATGATCCGGACATAAGCCACGACGGCTCCCGTGTCAGGATCAAAGAAATGGGAAGTAAGTTCTTTTCCCCACCTCTCTTTCAAGTAGGAAATGAAGTTTTCCATGGTTGAGTCCTGAGGGAGTTCGATCTCCGTCAGTCTTTGACCAATGGCGTTCTTGATGCCCAAGATAGTATGAAGCGTGATCTTCATGGAGTTTGAGCCTACAGCTTCAATTCGTCAGCAACGTATTCCAATCGCAATTCAACGAGCTTAGCCCGCGTGGGTATGCCTGTTTTAACATCCCATCCCCGCTCGGCGTAATACTCGTCAAGCATCCTGTCCAGGTCCTCCCGACTGATCAGTTGTCCCTTGGATGCTCCCGCCTTTAGAGGTTCGGTCATAAGCCGTTCCGGTAAAGTGTCATCGGCGCGCGTAAACCCTTCGCGCAGATTGAAAGCTTTGGCCAGATTGGTCAGTCTTTCACCGACCTTCATTACCTCTTCAGTTGTAAAGGGCAATCCGGTTATCGCCTCCATGAGATCCGCCGTGTTCTGACAGGCTATGGTTGGAACCGCCATATCCAGAAGGAATTTGCACATGGGAGCGCAGTCGCACGTGACCGCCTGGATATCCTGGTTCCACATTGTCAGCTTGCCTTTGCCTTCTATGGCAAGGCGATCTACCTGATAGGGGAAGGGGACGCCGAAGATCTCCTGGAAGGCGTAGCCTTTGCAGTGATCTGCGCCAGTATAGGCGGTGGCATAGTTCAATCCGTGCGCTTTGGCACCACGCACGTCGTAACCGGCAAGTTCAAGTCCTTTGACCTGGATGGCAAACTTCTCAGTCCCCTTACCTATTCTTTTGGACGCGGCCAGGCTGCCATCCGCGAGCAGATCTCCGATGCCCTCGCGGAAAGCCATTTTGCGCAGAACCGACATCATCGCCTCGTCATTTCCAAAACGAAGATCGATGCCATCGGTATCCTTTGTTGTAAGAAATCCTTTCTCAAAGCATTCCATGGCAAAACCAATCGTTACTCCGGCAGAAACGCTATCGAGGCCCAGTTCATCCGCAAGCCGGTCTGCAGCAATAACGGCATCGATATTGTCGATGCCGTTATTGCTGCCAAAAGAATAGACAGTTTCAAAGTCAGGGCCTTCGGTCAAAGTTCCGGTGTAAGTTCCGGTCCTCGCTATCTTCATCTGGCTGCAGCCAACGGGGCAGTCATGGCAGTGTTCTTTGCCTATCTTTCGCGATGTTTGCGATTCCAAGGCAAGTCCCTCGGGAACAAATTCTCCCGTTCCACTCCAGTTCCTTGCCGACATGATTCCCATGGCGCTGGTGACTTCCGCAACCATAGGGGTTCCATGTACCGCAAATTCGGAATAGAGCACAGGGCTTTCCTTGAAAGCTTTTAGCAAAGCACTGCGGCTCTTGTTGTACTTTTCCTTGGAGGTGATGGAAACGGTTTGGGTCCCTCGAATGGCGATCGCTTTCAGATTTTTGGATCCCATAACCGCACCGAGGCCTTTTCGCCCTACTGCGCGCCGCTCGTTAATCATGGCCGCAGTTTTGCACAGACGTTCCCCCGCCGGGCCTATACAGCAGACTCTAACGTTCTGGTCCCGCAACTCATCCTTGATGATTTGCTGACAGTCAAATGTAAGTGTTCCCCAACTGTGCGAGGCATCGCGAAATCGCACCTTGTTGTCGTTAATTGCAATATAGGTAGGTTTGTCTGCTTTGCCTTCTATGATAATGACATCCCAGCCGGCATACTTCATTTCCGCTGGAAATTGCCCGCCGGATAGTGCCAGGCCGACTGCGCCAGTGAGCGGCGACTTTGCTGCTACTGACATTCTGCTCGAACAGGGGACTCCTGCTCCGGTAAAAGGGCCAACCGCAAAGATGAGCTTATTGTCGGGGCCAAGAGCATCGGTGCCGGCCTTTACCTCGTCGTAGAGATACTTGATGCCGAAACCAGCGCCGCCTATGAAGTCCCGGGCAATGGCTTCCGGCAAAGATTCTTCCTTTGATGTTTTTTCTGTCAGGTTAATGCGTAAGACCTTTCCCCCATAGCCACCAGAGTACATATAAATCCTCCATTGAGTGGGATTCTCTATGAATATGCCTGTCAGTCAAGGAGGAAATCAAACCAGAGGATAGCCGAAAACGAAAAACGCCACGGATTCCCTGATTTGCGAAATCCGTGGCGTTTTTCTCAGCTTTTACGCGCTTGCTTTAGGCGCCGAGGCGATTTTTGCTCGCCATGGTATCGGCTACCTTCTTCATCCCAAGACCTTCAAGCGTCTTGCGAGTCGGCCAGCCGGTTTTCTCGTCCCAACCTTCCAGTTTATAGTAGTTGGTCTTGAAAAATTCTACGCCGTCTCTGTCCAGATAGAGATCGTTCTGATTTTCAAAGCTCCACTTTCCGTCCTGGTATATGGGTTTACCGCCCATGCCCAGATTGAAGGTAGCGCCCGGCATGAACATGAACGGGGCAAACTTTTCCTTGTCACGGTGTCTTCCCGCCATTACACGGATGGCCCGTTCCATGTTCCAGATCTTTCTGCCGACCTCGATTGTATCGGCAAAAGATTTCTTGCTGCCGGTGACTGTCTGGAAATAGCGATACTCGATCTCAGGACTGGGGCCGCCAAAGTTGGGCAACAACATGTCGCAAATGGACATGGATTCGTTGTAGAACCCGGCGAAGCGCCTTCCCCATGCCAGCATTTTCGCTTTGTGTGCGGAGTAGATGCCGGTCTTCTTGGCTTCTTCTCCTTTCCAGCAATTGCTGAGCATCAATGGGTCGTCAGAGAACGGAGCCATTTTTGCGGCAATTTTCAGAACCAGTTCTTCGGCCGATGGCCCGGTTCCTCCTCCGCCAAATCCACCGCCTCCGCCCGAGAGCGCCGTGAAGAAGCCATGCCACATCGGGTCCCCGGACATAAAGATGTAGCTATAAGCCCAATCCACGCCCGGGAGGGAATGATGCCAGCTTGCTCCGTAAGCGGGGAGTCTCAAGGCGCCGGAGTTCATGTCCTCTTCCAGTCTGCCCCACTTTTTGGCTGCTTCAAGGATGCCTTCAGCCAGATCGGCGCCAATGCCGATCTTCCTGGCGATGGCATCGCAGAAAGTTTCCCGGAAAGTCAGTTTGTCCCACTGATCCATGGGCAGGGGATGAGAGTCAATCTTCTTGCCCGGTCCCAGGACTCCCAGTTCATAGAGGTATTTGATATACCAGCCCATTCCCGGTTCCATGGGAACGCTGCCTTTGAACAGCGCCGGCGCGTTGGGCATCTTTGCATTCATCGCGCCGCCGAACTTGGTGCACCAGGTGCAGATTCCCCACTTGATGGCTACGTCGGCGCCTCCCATTTGGTCACCCATGAACCAATACTGATCGGCGCACATGGATTCGCCGCCATAATAGGAGTTTCTCTTGCGGTCGGGATTGACGCAGGGCATACAGCAGGATGCCCCCGCGGTCACCATTCCCCTGCCGTACTTCTGCATATGCTCAATCCGCAGATCCACAATCCCCTTGGGATCCGCGACCTGGACGCTGCCGGTGCCGATGACGCTGATGGCTTTCAGGTTCTTTGATCCGAAGACTCCCCCAAATCCGCCGGTGCGAGCGCTGACGCCGCTGCCGTGAATCAGGGATGCCACTTTCGACATCGATTCGCCTACAGGGCCGATACAGACAATCTGAGGCCTTGCCGTTGTGTAAGAGTCTTCAACTTTGTGCCATTCATCGCCGAATCGCGTCCTGCCCGCGACTGAGGAGAGAATCTGTCCCTGCGTTTCAAATGTGTTCAGACCCCAAAGCTGCTTGGCATCCTCAAAGGTTACCTTGTCGTTGATGATATTGATCCAGACCGGTCTTTCCGCTTTGCCCTGAACCGCGATCCCGTCCCAGCCCGCCTGCTTCAGCGTGGTGCCGAACCGGCCGCCAAGACTGGTTCGATGAAACAGTGGAGTGGGGAAGGGTTCGGGCGCTATGCCGCTGATGCTGGTTCTTCCGGAACCGGGAGCGCCGGTGGCTCCCAACGGTCCGGTCATCAGGGAAACAACATTCCTTGGATCAAAGGCGTCCTGCAAATCCCAGTCGCCGGGTACAACCGCCAGATCCCAGAAAATGGCAGCACCCATCCCGACGCCGCCGGCGTACTCCTCATACTTGGCGGTTTCGATGATGCTGGTGGTTTTGGCTGTCAGATTAACCAGCAATATCTTTCCTGCATATCCGTTTGCCATTTCTATGCTCCTCCTGTCTTCGCTGCCGGTTTTGGAGCTCCGCCGGGAGGTCCAAACTGCTTCGGGGCGGGAGCAAGATTAATGTCGTAGCCGTTGATATCCTGTTGCGAGGGAGCTTCAGCAACAAGCTTGAGAGCTTTCGCCACGCATGTCTCCACGCAGGCCTGTTTTCCGCCCGGACCGCCTTTCTGACTCCAGAAGGGCGCATCGGTGCATAGATCGCATTTGGTCGATTTTCTCTTTGCGGCGTTCCATACAGTGCGGTGCGGCCTCTGCGGACAAGATTGAATACAGCGCTGGCAGCCGACGCATTTCGTCTGGTCGATCCTTCTGACATTGCCGTTGGCTGTGTCCACATGACAGGCTCCGGTGGGGCAGTTCTGGACACACAAGGGAGACACGCACTGGCGGCAGACAGACAGTACAACGTCATAGGGGTACTTCGTAAAGGATGGCGCGTCGCGAATGATCTGAATGCGCGACAAGGTTGGATTGGCTTCTCCTTCATGTGTCATGGAGCAGGCGAACATGCAACTCTGGCAGCCAAGGCACAGCCGGCTGTCGTAAACGATATATCCGGTCGAAGCAGGATAGGAAGCCTTGGCCGTCGCCTGCGTCAGGGCAGCCGCGGATTCCGGGGCGCACACCGCCAAAGCCCCGGCCGCTATGGCAGCTCCGCCGCCGGCCAGAAAATCACGTCGTAGTACTTTTTTTTCTTTGCTTTCGGCTTTTTGGGATTCAGCCATAGAGCAGTCTCCTAACTAATATATGTTATTCGCGAGTTTGGGTGTTTCAGAACCAGTCGCAGCCTCAAACAGGGGGCCGGTGTATTCGAATTGCCAGACTCTTCTATCAAACCTCTCAACGGAGTTGGTTTATTGTCCCATATTATTACAAAAAGAAGGAAAAGCGACTAAATACTGATGCCGATCATGCGATTTGGAGTGCGAATACCGGACCGCAACGAGTGTTTTATTGCGGAGGTTGATATATAATTCCGTGCGTTCCAGAACGATAGGCGGGCCAATTTGCGGGGAATCTCATTACATGAATAAGGAGATGCTCACAACGGATGATCTAGCGGAATATCTGAGCATTCACAAAAACCAGATATATCGCCTGATCAAGGAAAAGCGACTCCCCGCCACGCGGGTAACGGGTAAGTGGCTCTTTCCGAAACGATTGGTCGATGAGTGGGTTATTGCCAGTGCCAAAGAGAGCGTCCAGGGAGAGCCAAAGAAAGATCCTCCGGAGAACCGGATTGTCATTGCGGGCAGCAATGATATTGCCCTGGAGATGCTGGCCAAAAAGGTACACGCGCGGTTTCCCCATTTCAATGTTTCGCTTTCCAATGTGGGAAGCCTTGCCGGATTGAATGCGCTGCGACGAGGGACCTGTCATATCGCGGCCTCTCACCTGCTGGATACAGAGACCGGGGAGTACAACAATTCCCACGTTCGGAAGTACTTCCCCGACCTCAACGTCAGGATCATCAATCTTGCGCACCGCGAACAGGGACTGCTCATGAAAAAGGGGAACCCGTTGCGCGTTGCCAAACTGGAAGACCTAGCATCTCGGAAGGGCACGTTCATTAATCGGCAGGACGGATCTGGAACCAGGGTGCTGCTGGATTTTCTGCTGAAGGAACATCATGTCGATCCGTCGGAAATTCCCGGCTATGACACCGTGGCCTATACGCATCTGGAGGTGGGGGTAGCGATTCTCCAGGGATCCGCTCAGATCGGAATGGGAATTCGTGCGGTTGCACAGTTGCTTGGCTTAGATTTCATTCCTCTTGCCAACGAGAGATTCGATCTGATCGTACCAACCCAATGGCACGATGCCGAACCTGTCCGTGCTTTATGCCGGTCCCTTGCACTCGATGATTTCAAAACAACCGTTTCCTGCATGGGAGGATACGAAACCTACGATACCGGCAGGGTTATGTACGAGAAGGGATGAGTGCCGGAGCTCAAATTATTCAAATTATCGGATCTCAGTCTGACGAAAGGATTGTATGCGCCTACTACTGAAGAGTGTTGTTTTCTGCGTTGTTGCCTGCACAATTGCCCGGACCGTTCCTGCCCAGGAGCCTGCCGCCGTTTTATCCGTTCGCGGAGATCTTCAAAAGCCCGTCCAATGGTCCGCAGATGAATTGAAGTCAAAATTCGCTGCACAGGTTAAGGAAATCAAGTTCATGGGAGGAATGGATAAGTCGACCCATGTGGGAACCGGAGTCCCGCTGCTGGCACTAATCCAGGGCGTTGCGCTTAAGACGGATTCGGCCGTTAAACACCACGACTTGAAATTCCTGGTTGTCGTCGAAGCTCACGATGGGTATCGCGTGATGTTTTCCCTGGCTGAACTAATGCCCCAAGGCGGCAATGCCGAAGCCTGGCTGCTTTGGAATGTGGATGGGAAACCGCTTTCGGGAAAAGAATTGCCATTCCGGCTCGTAGTTCCGACGGACAAGGCCGGAGACCGGGCAATTTTCGGCGTTACCCAGATTCTATTGGCCGATGGCGTCAAGGTTGCGAATCAACTGAAGGCCGGTCAGTAATAACGGAGAGCAGGGCGGGAACTACCCGCCCTGCTCTTTCTTCCGGGCGTCTGCACCCTGTTCCTCAAGCCTCTTTCCCGTTTATTTTAACAGCCAGGTGATTGCGCCTTTTTTGCTCCGTGGGTGACATGCCGCCCCAAGGATGCTGCGGCGGCATTCTTGGCGTTAATGCCGTAATAATCCAAAAAATAACAAAATATTACTAGAAAGAACAAATTATGCTATAATGCAGCTATTCTCTAAGCCATGGAGATGGAGAGGGCCGGGATTAAGCTTAGGCTTTATTTCCCGGCCCTCTATTTTTTGGGCTGGGAATCTCCCGCGAGAGCATCATGAAAACGATGTCTCCATTACAATAAGAGCTTCTTTTAGGCAGGTCTTGGGATAGAGGTGTTTGCTTATCCGATGGGCCAGGTGGAAACGAATTCTCCCCCAAGATCCATTTGAGAAGGATCTACCGTGATATAAGCCCTTGCGGGATCGGTGGGGTGATCATACATCCTTGATTCCAGGCAGCCGCAATGGTGGCGCGCCTCCCTTGTTTGCGATGGAGTCAGGGCTATCTGGACGAGGCCGCACTGGATATAGCAGATGTCGTTTTCCGATACGTTCAGTTGTATTTCCGCGGCGGTATGCTCGCAGTGAATCTTTACTTTTGCCAAGCGAATAGTTCTCCCGTAAATCGAGTGCCTCACCGGCCATTAGGCCAGCCTGGCAAAATATAGCACTCATGTTCAAGGATGGAGGGATGTTTTAGTGTTGCGCCCGCCTTCCGCACCTGGTGCAGAAAATCCGGTAGTTTTCCAAGATCCCTTATCTGATGGCGGCCTTGATCATCATTGCTGCCAGGTCTGCCGATACTGGTCAATTCCAACCGCGACTAACGGCTATTCATCAGTTTTCTTCCTTCCGGGGAATTGGGGAAGAATAGAGGTTCTCCATATTTGTCTTTCCCAAAATCACGAATGATGATTTGGGCCGCTTGAGACTGCAGCCAATGGATAAATTCCATGGCCTCCCGATAATGAACCTGCGGAAATTTCCCGGGATTTACGGGAATAAGTGTGATGAAGTTCAGTAACGCCTCATCTCTTTCGACCAGGATTTGCAGGGTGGTCTTTGACCTCATCGTAACATACGTAGCCCGATCCATAATTGTATAGGCCTGATTTGCCTCTGCGTAGGCAAGTGTTGGTGCATTCCCTTTGGCCCCCTGCTCAAAGACCCGATACCATTCGCCCCGCGCTTCTAAGCCGGCCCTCTGCCAGATCTCCCGCTCCTTTATATGTGTTCCGGATTTGTCTCCGCGTGATACGAACAGGGATCCGGATTCCGCAATTTTGCGCAGCGCCTGTGCCGCATCCGTCATGGATCGGATTCCTGCCGGATCCTGCGCCGGTCCCAGGATAACGAAGTCGTTATACATCAGGTCGTATCGCCCGGTGCCAAATCCCTCTGCTATAAATTTGTCCTCCAAAGCTCGCGCATGGACAAGCACCAGATCGTATCGGCCGGTTTCCGCCAGTTTCAGGGCCTCTCCGGTTCCGGCGCCCTGGTGCTGAACACGGATACCCGTTTGAGCGGAAAAAGACTCTTCCAGCTTTCCGACAATGCCCGCATCGATGGGCCCGATGGTGCTGGCCAGCATAAGGGTTGGTTTATCAGAAGGGCCGCGGCTCGGAGTGTCTCCCGATGGATAAAGGCTATTGGTTGCGGATAGCGCTATCATAAGCAGCAAGAAGCCTGGTGAGAGCAAATCGATCTCCGTTTGCTATTGGCTCGCTCGATTCCCGGCGGTCAGTGACTGTCAGAGCCAGCCGGAATCAAGTGAACGGAAGCGGGTGGAAAGAAGGCGCAAATCTCCTGTCCCTCCTCCAGATTCATCTTTGAAAAACTCTCGCGGGTTACGAGAGATACCAGCGGGATGCCGCAATCCAGGCTCAGCCTGGCAAACGGTCCCATCGAATAAATATGGGTGATCTTTCCTGCAAGGATATTTTGCGAACCCTCCGGGTCATTCATTTCCTGTGTGCCGACGCGGATATTTTCCGGACGTATGCAGCATAAAACCGCTTCGCCCGGCTGACCATTGCCGTACGCACGGATTTCCTTTCCGGCAACCGAGATTGCCTGCTGCCCTTCAGCGGAGCGCAAAACGGTTCCACTCAAGATGACTTCCATGCCAACAAGCTTTGCGACAAATTCGTTGACCGGATTCTGCATGACATCCGAAGGGCTCCCAAGTTGCGCGATCCGGCCAAGGTTCATGACGGCAATTCGCCTGGACAGAGTCAATGCCTCAAATTCCACATGGGTCACCATGACGGTGGTTGTTCCGGTTGCCTGAACGACTTTGTCGAGATCGTGAATTACGCCGTGACGCGTAGGGGGATCCAGCGCGGAGAAGGGTTCGTCCAGCAAAATGATCTCGGGTTCAATCGCAAAGGCTCGAGCCAGGCTGGCACGCTGGGATTCTCCCCCTGAAAGCTTGCGTGCGGAGCGCTCGGCCAGGTGCCCGATGCTGAACAGATTCAGATATTTTTCAACACGCTCCCGGATACGATTCTTTGAGAGTCCACGGAATTTCAGCCCCGCGGCCACATTATTGTAGACGGAGGTGTCGAACAGCAGCGGTTCCTGGAAGACCATGGCTATTTTTCTGCGAAACCGAAATATCGCCTCATGGGAATCCAGAGGTTTGCCTCGATAGGAGATACTGCCGGAAACAGGCTTCAGAAGACAGGCCAGCGTCAACAGCAGGGTTGACTTGCCGCTCCCGTTTGGGCCCACAACGGTCAGGACTTCCTTGTCATTGAGGCGCAAAGACGGGATGTCGAGGACAAGAACATTGCCAAGCGCAACCCTGAGATCTTCGGCTGACAGGAGGATGTCTGAAGCGCTCACCGGGGCCTCTCGCGCTGCTGTATCAAGGTAAAGAGATAGTTTACAAGGAATACCAGGGCCAGCAGGATGATCGAAAGTGCAAAAGCAATATCGAAATTTCCCCTTCCTGTTTCCATCACCGTTGCCGTGGTCAAAACTCTCGAGTATCCTTTGACGTTCCCACCCACCATGATGGAGGCGCCAATTTCCGAGATCACTCCGCCGAATCCTGCCATGACGGCGGCCATGAATGGTAAACGGGCTTCTCGGGCAAGCAGCCAGACCATCTGCAGACGCGTTGCCCCCAGAGATAGAATCTGCATTCGAAGCATTGGGGGAAGACTCTGGAGTGCTGCGACGGACAGGCCCATGACAATAGGCGTGGCAATCACAACCTGAGCCAGAATCATTGCACCTGGTGTGAACAGTAGATTTAGAAAACCGAGCGGGCCATTACGCCACAGGATTACCGTAACAAAAAGCCCGACCACAACCGGGGGCAGTCCCATTCCCGTATTAATGGCACTGATTACGAGTTTCTTGCCGGGAAACTGTGTCAGTGCAATTACCATTCCCAGCGAAATCCCGATGACGACACTGATGAGCGTGGCGGTTCCGGAAACCTTGAGTGACAGCCATGTAATGGCCAGCACCTCGCGATCGAGCGATGCGATGAGGCGAAAGGCTTTCAAAAGGCCTTCAAGAATCAGATCCACCTAGTAGGTCTCCATGTCTTTTCTTCCGGCATCCGGGAAGAAAAGCGGCGTGCCATATTTTTCAATGCCAAATGTCCGGATAATCTGCTGCCCCTTGGGCGAAACCAGAAAATCCGAGAATGCCTTGGCTCCACTGGAGTTCACCTTGGGCCATTTTGCCGCACTCACTTCCATGACGTGATAAACATTTAGCAGTAATGGATCTCCCTCAACCAGGATATTGAGTCCGAGAGTTTTCTTTAGCGATAGATAGGTTCCTCTGTCGGCGAGGGTATAGCCCCTTTTTTCGGCTGTAACATTCAGTGTCTGCCCCATGCCAAGGCCCGTTTGTTGATACCATGCCTGGCCGTCCACGGTCAGATCTGCTGCTTTCCAGAGTTTCTTTTCAAGAGCGTGTGTCCCGGAATTGTCGCTGCGCGAGAAGAACTGGGCTTTGCGTTGAGCAACTTTCAGCAACGCATCCTTTGCCGATTTCATCCCTTTGATTTTTGCGGGATCCGCCGGCGGTCCGACAATAACGAAGTCATTGTGCATGACCAGCCTTCGGTTGATGCCAAAACCCTGTCCAACCACCTGTTTTTCGGCATCCGGTGAGTGGGCCAGAAGAACATCCGCTTCTCCCTTTTCTCCCATTTTCAGCGCCTGGCCGGAACCAACGGCAATCGTTTTTACAATGTAGCCGCTTTCCTTCTCGAAAACCGGGATCAGCACGTCGAGCAATCCGGAATCCTGCGTGCTGGTTGTGGTTGCCAAGATTATGCTTTTGTTCTCCTGGGCGATGCCTGATGGCAAAATGCAAGCAGCAAGCAAGAAGAGCAGCAGAGTTGCTGATGACAGGCGTTTTCCGCAGGGCATAGACCCACCTCCCGTTTAAACCAAGATCTTATACGAAATCGGCCGATGCGCAAACCTCGAAGACTCCTGTTTCAGGCGCCAGGAGCATTCGAGACGTCTGGGGACTTTGAGATCGAAGTTTGATCAGGATTTTAAATGTCGGAGAATGGTTTGCGTCAATGCTTCTGTTGTTGCTCGATGGAATAGAGCGCAAGCAGGAGATCGATAATATCCTTTACTCGGGAAAGAAGTTCCTCCGATCCGCCGCTTTTTTGTCCCTCTATGTGTGTGCGAACCCAGTATTCGATAATCGGAACCTCGGTCAGCGCTTTTTCCAGCGTTTTCCTCATGAGGTTGCTGTCTTTTTCGAGTCGCTCGATCCAGCCTAATACTTCACCCGGATCAAAATCAGCCAGTTCCATAGATATCCCTATCCGCGTTCTCGCTACGCCAGTAAATACGCGGGCCGGCAACGCATGTTTCTGGAGAAAGGCTCTAGGGGTTTCCCGATCGTCTTCCTTCTGGGCTTATCGCAGCAATGGGCAAAATTCTCTGTTGTCTGAAGGAGGAATATAATGGATACCGGTGAGCAATACATCAGGACCAAGGCAAACTCATTTCCTTTATGCTCCCGCGAAAACCCAAGCGAGGCGGTTGGATGATGCGGGATGGGAGTTTTTATCTTCCGCGCTTCACCAGCTTAATCGTCTGAAGCGTCGTATACTCCTCGAGCCCGTAGCGGCCGAATTCCACGCCGATTCCGGATTCCTTGACTCCGCCAAAAGGGGCGTTGGGCTGAATGGCCGCGTGATCGTTAATCCAGGCAGTTCCGCACTCCAGCCGGCCGGCGAGCTCTTTTGCCTTGTTTAAATCACTGGACCAAATGGAGCCGCCTAATCCGTAGCAGCTTCGATTGGCTCTTTGAATCGCATCCTCGACATCGGAATATTTGATGATCGGGAGAATAGGGCCAAATTGCTCTTCATCGACAAGCCTTGAGCCGTCTTCAATGTCTGCAACCAGCGTGATCGGAAAAAAATATCCCGGGCCTTGCATTGGTTCACCGCCACAGAGGAATCGTGCCCCCGCTCTCCTGGAGTCCTCGGCCAGCGCGCAGACGAAATCCAGTTGATCTTTGTTTTGGAGCGGGCCGAAATCCACATCTTCCAGAAGGCCATTGCCGACCTTCACCGTCCCGGCAATCGATGCCATTTCCCTGCCTATGGCTTCGTATATGCTTTCATGAACATACAGCCTCTTCAGACAGGCACAGGTTTGCCCGCTGTTGTGAAATCCCACTCTGAAAAGCTCTGGTGCAACCTCTTTCGGATCCACATCCGGAAGCACAATACCGGCATCGTTTCCTCCCAGTTCCAGCGTGCATCGTTTGAGGCTCGCTGCCCCATTTTTCATGATGCTCTTCCCGGTCGGCGTTGATCCCGTGAAGACGATCTTTCTGATCCCGGGATGGCTGGCCATCGCGCTTCCAATGCCGTTTTCGGCGGTCAGGATGTTCAGCACTCCCGGCGGTAGGATTTCATTGGCAAGTTCCACAAATCGCAGTGTTGCCAATGGAGTGAGGGAGGAAGGTTTGATGATGACTGTGTTGCCGGATCGGATCGCCGGCATCATGTGCCAGATCGCGATCATGAGGGGCCAGTTCCATGGAGGAATGGAGCCCACAACGCCAATGGGTTTGCGATAGGCCTCTACGCGGGCTTCTGCATTGTCTTGAATAAGGTCCACCGGGAGCGCCAATTCGGCCGTTGCCCGGGTCCAGCCGACCGCGCCTCCCAACTCCATGCCGGCTCCGATTCCCTGGTACCCTCTCAGCGGCTTTCCACTCTCCCGGGTCAACAATTCCATCAACTCCGCACTGTTTTTTTCGAGAATATCCGCCAAAGCGTTCACTTTCGCCTTGCGCGTGTTGTCTTCCTCTGACCTCCAGGATGCAAAAGCGTTTTCCGCGGCGTCGACCGCCTGGTCCAGGTGAGTGCTTTCTGCTGCCGGGCATTGGGCAAAGACTTCGCCCGTAGCCGGATTGCGCACTCCAAACGTTCTCTGTGTGGATATCTTTTTGCCGTTGATGATCAGTCCGTATGTACTCATAACCGGTTTCTCCGCATTTCAGGATAGGGGCTTTGTCTTGGCGCCGAATGGCCAGACAGTCGTGATTGCAAGCTGAAGACGAAAGCGCATTTGCGATACCGCCTCACCAGGGAACTTCTGTAAAATGGACAAAATATAATAAAAAATAACAAAAGCAATTAAAATATAACAATAGAGCTGGCGAATTGGGTTGTGGGAAAAGAGAACGGATATAGAGTTTGAACCGGAAACTGTCTTGGATTGCGCAATATTGATTCCCTGCGGCCGGATACCCATTACAATAGGTATTCGAGCTCGCTAAAAATCGGAGCAGAAAGCGGGAAATGGGGGAATGAGCCTAGCCTTTATCTGGAGTATTTTTGTCAGCAATCTGCTGCCCATTCTTCTGTGTGCCGGGACAGGCTTTGTATTGGGTCGAACGATCCGACCGGATATCAAAACCGCGTCGCATCTGGCCTTTTTTATATTCAGTCCCTGCCTTGTTTTTGTTTCTTTGACGCACGTGGCCATTCCGGCTGCGGAATTTTCCAGGCTGGCGCTGTTCACGGTTGCAGTGACTCTTGTGATAGGGGCCTGTGCATTCCTGACTGGGAAAGTTTTGCGGGTTGAAAGGCATTTGCTGGTGAGCCTGATGGTTTCGTCCATGTTCGTGAATGGAGGGAACTATGGTCTTGCCGCAACAAAGTTTGCTTTTGGTGAACAGGCCCTGGCGCGGGCAATGGTGTGTTTCGTATCCGGGACTGTCGCTATTTACACTCTGGGTGTGTTGCTTTCGTCTATGGGAAAGCTGCCGGTATGGGATGCTTTTCGCCAGCTGTTGAAGGTCCCGGCTGTCTACAGTATTCTTGCGGCGCTCCTGGTCCTTCGGACAAATATCCGGGTGCCGCTGTTTGTCGATCGCTCGGTGACTCTTCTGGGGGATGCATCCATTCCTTTGATGCTGGTGATATTGGGGCTGCAAATTGCCCAGGCGCGCATCTGGCCGCGCGGACGGCTCCGGCTGATCTCAAGCGCGGCATTTCTGCAACTCGTAATGACTCCACTGGTCTCGCTTCTCGTTGCGCATTTTATGGGGATGACCGGTGTATCCCGCCAGGCTGCAGTTTTGATCTCCTCAATGCCTGCGGCAGTCGTAACCACTGTTCTGGCTGTTCAGTATGATTTGGATGGCGCGCTGGTGAGCGGGACCGTTGTCATAACCACTCTTTTGAGCCCGATCACTTTAGCGCCCCTTATCGCCTATTTGACCTGATTCTGATTCCAGTGCCGGGAGCCTATGCCTTGAATGCCGGTTGCATCGTAATCGCTGGTGGCAAAAGCAGTCGCCTGGGGCGCAATAAGCTTGCCGAGAGTGTCGGCGGTGCCACGCTGTTGCAGCGCGTTGTGGATACGATGTCTTTGTTTGGCCATGAGGTCATTATTGTGGCCTCGCATGCATCCTTGCTTCCTGAGATTGTTTCGTCGGCCGAGGTTAGAATTGTTCGGGATGTATATCCGGATAAAGGCACGCTGGGCGGAATTTATACAGGCTTAATGGCTTCTTCCTCATTGCGCAATCTTGTTGTTGCCGCAGATATGCCCTTTTTGTGCGTCGACCTTTTGAGATACATGCTGGACATTGCTGCGGGCGTGGACCTGGTGGCCTATCGGGAAGGGGAACAATTTGAACCTCTTCATGCCGTGTATTCGAAGGATTGCCTGGCCGGCCTCGAGGAAATGCTGAAGCTTCAGAGCGTTCGTCTGATTGAGATCCTGCGCTTCGCAAAGACGCGCTATCTAAGTCTCGATGAAATTGATCGATACGACCCTCAACACCTCAGCTTTTTTAACGTTAATGTTGAGGAGGATCTGCAGCGTGCACGGGATATTGCGGTGCGAGGCGCCAGGAACGATTAGCGCGACGGGATGGTTTGCCTGCCGGCCCTATAGTTGTCGATGCCCTCATTTAACAGTTCTATCAGTCCTTTCACTTTGATCTGCAATTCCTCTCCATTGCATCCCAGCAAATCATAGAACGCCTGTTCAGGCGTGGCTCCCGCTTCCTCCAGCGTCTTTCCCTTCACCAGAGTGCACAATACTTCCACCGCCACATTGGCAGTCGGTTCGCAGGAGCACTGGTACCGGATGTCGTCGATTCTGTTCTCTTTTACCATCATGAAGAGGTGGATATAGTTGCCGGTGTTGCCGCAGTGAACCATCCGTTCACCCACGGTTTCAGCAAAGATCGAGGGATTCTCAAAAGAACCGAAATTTTCGAAATCCGCCTTGATCAGACGGCGGTAATACCTGACGACTGCTTCCTCCATGCAAACCTTTCACTCCCCGGCTAGCCGCGGGTTCTAGATGTAACAGCGTTCCTGAAAGATTTCGTCCAGCGATTCCAGAAATACGCTGCACTCCTCAATTGTATTATAGAGATAAAAGGAAACCCGGTAGATCATCCGATGATCCCTGAAAGACTTCGGTCGCAGCCATCCCTGGCCATAGCGACGATTGAAATAGGAATGGACGCAAAAAACGCCGTCCCGGATCATGATGTTGCTTTTTCGGCTCAACTCATCGGCAATCCCGACCGCATTGGGCCGCTTGACCTCAAAAGTCAGGATGCCCGCCCGTTGTGACGCGTCTTGAGGTCCCAGTATTTTCAGCCAGCCTTCCTCTCCATACCGGTTCAGCAATCCGTCGGTCAGGAATTGGTTTAGTTTTGTTTCGTGGGCGCCGATCCGTTCCATCCCCAGTTGCTGAAGGTATTCCACCGCAGTCCCTGCGCCAATCTGTCCTGAATAGTTCTGTATCCCGGCTTCAAAACGTTCAGGCGCCGTCAGGAGATTATAGGTGCCGTAGCTTGTATCGCTGACAGTGCCTCCGCCAAGAATTGCGGGTTCGAGAATATCTCCGATAGTTGGGCTCTCCTCCTGCGGTCCCTGGCCGAGCAGATCCGCCTTGGCATAGAGGATTCCGACTCCCCTTGGTCCACACATTTTGTGTAGAGAGAAGGCCAAAAAATCGACGTCCAAAGCCTGGACGTCCACAGACTGATGCGGCACTCTCTGGGCTCCATCCAGCAGGACGCGCGCTCCGTATTGATGGGCGAGTCTAATGACGGCGTCGGCAGGAATTGAATATCCGGTCATATTGGAGGTATAGGCCATGCTCACCAGCCGAATCCTGTTTTCCTTCAGCTTCTGCTCGTATGCGGCCAGGTCAAAGCATTCATCCAGTGTGGAATCCATGGATAAGACGCTGATTAATCCCGATTTCTGCAGGCGAAGCCAGGGAAGGAGATTGGAGTTGTGTTCCTTGTCGCCCAGAAGCACAACATCGCCCGGGCGAAAATTGAAGCCAAGCGCGACAAGGTTGATGGCCTGGGTCGTGTTCGAGGTAAAGATGATCTCTTTATCGGAGGCCGCATGAATGAAATCGGCGACACGCCGTCGAGAGCCCGCGATGCCCGCGCCCGCATCGCCTTCGATGCGGCTCGTAACCTCGTCCGCAAACCAGTGGTGGCTCCTTCTGCCACCGCAGGCGGGGTAGCTGGAATAATACTCTGTTATCGAATCGATCACCGGTTGCGGTGTTAGAGTTGTACAGGCGTTATCCAGGTATACCGGCGGTTTCCCGTTGCGGCTTTGCGACAGGGCAGGGAAGTCAGTCCTGTGTTCTTCGAGAGTAGCGTAGATTTTTAGAGGTTTCATGGCCTGCGGTTTTTGCCGAAGCCGTTCAAGCTCCGGCGGTAAAGGAAAGCCCTCCGAATACTGCGGGAGGGCTCTCCGTTTTTCAGGCAACAAATGATCACTGTCGATGCTTCGCGCTATTTCCTGGCTGCAAGCGCCTCTTTGATTCTCTTGGGCGTTGCCGGCAAGTCAAACACTCTTGCACCGCATGCATTGTAGATTGCATTGATGACTGCGGGCGCGGTGGAAACCATTGTCATCTCGCCCACTCCCGTGGCTCCCAGAGGACCGTTATAGCGCGGAGTCTGAAGGGTGATCATTTCCACTTCAAACATGTCGCGAATAGTCGGGAATTTGAACTGGACGTAGTCTTTTTCTTTGCCCAGCGTGTATTCTTCCCTGAGAGCATAGCCGACTCCCTGGTCCATTCCGCCTTCCAGCTGTCCCTCGAAAGCATGTGGATTGATCACCGTGCCGCCATCGACGCAGACCGTCATTCTCAGAACTTTGGCTGCGCCGGTTTCGGTATTCACTTCAATCTCGGCCATCTGAATATTGTGGCATTCGGATACCTGGGCGTTCCCCTGTCCGGTTTTCGGATCGAGACCGGCCGGGCCCGGGTTTTTCTGAATACCGTCGTAGCGGAATGGTTTGCCCGCCTTCTTCAAAGCTTCATAGGTTCTCGCCCCGGCTTCTTTTGCCGCGCCTTCCAACGCTGCAATCGCGGCCAGGAGTGAGTGCCCCGCCATGAACGTCATACGGCTGCCGGCTGCGGGCCCCATTAACACGGTTTTTTTCGTGTCGCGGATGTTCAGCCGCACCCTGTTTAGTGGGAGTTTGAGTTGATGGGCGGCTATCTGTGCCAGCATGGCGTCATTGCCTTCGCCTGGGTCGGCAACCGCAGCCCAAATCGTGACTCCATCATCCGGATCAATCTCAATGGACATCTGGGCGGAATCACCCGCGCCACCAACTCCGAATGAATGAGCTGCAATGCCTACGCCGCGTTTAAGCGGGCCCGTATTCTTGGCATTGAATTCCTTCGCCGCCTTGTGGGCTCTGTCATAGGCAGGTTTGATTGCATCGCAAACCTCAACGAAGGTCCACTCCTTGGCCACCATTCCCGTAGATTTGGTTCCGCCCGGTTTGAGCGAATTCATGCGGCGGAATTCCAATGAGTCAATTCCGAGCTTTTCAGCCAACATATCCACTGCAACTTCCGTGGCGAACGTTGTCTGCGGTGGCCCGGCGCCCCGCGCCGAACCGGTGTAGGCATTATTGGTATAGACCGATTTGCCCATCACTTCCAGATTCGGAATGTCATAGGATCCCGACAGCATCATGATAGAGCGTCCAAGCAGAACCGGACCATTGAGCGTATAGGCGCCTTTGTTCATTAACCAATCGCAGAACAGAGCGGATATATGGTTGTTCGCATCCGCAGTGAGCTTCGTTTTGACGTGATAGGAATGCCGCTTGTTGCAAATCAGAATCGATTCTTCAAGGCTCGGGATATACCGGATCGGGCGGTGGAAATGAATCGCCGCCGCCGCCGCGACTGCTTCTGACGTAATCCAGGTCTTGATGCCGAACTGACCGCCGGAGAAGGGTTCAACATACCGCATCTTGGGGTAACCCAAAGCTTCCTTCAGCTGATTCAAATGGAAGTGAATGTTGATGCTTCGCCCGGCAACAACCAGTTCCTCGGCCTCCCCTTCGCCTTCAAAATAGCAAACACAGGTTTCCGGTTCCAATGGCGCCTGGTGATTGGTCTGGGTTGTGAAATATGCTTCGACCATGGCCTTGGATTCTGCCAAGGCCTTCTGGGCATCACCCTTCAGAATGGGCTGCTTTGCGCAGATGTTGTCCGGCGCATGCTGGTGAAGAATGGGAGCCCCCGGAGCCAGTGCCTCTTCCGGTTCGAAAATGGCCGGCAGCGTTTCATAGACTACCTGCACCTTTGCCATTGCGGCATCGGCGCGGGCTTTGGTATCCGCAGCCACGATTACAATCGGATCTCCGAGGATTTTAACTCTCTCATCGCAAAGGACGGGTTGATCCGGATGGACTTGGCGGAGACGATTGGTTCCTTTGATGTCCGCGGCACGGACGATGCCCGCTACGCCCGGCATCTTTTCCGCCTCGGAGGTGTCGATGGATTTGATCAGAGCGTGAAATTCGGTGCTGCGGACAACCGAGATTTCCAGCTTGTTGGCCGGAAGCTGAATGTCAGCACCGAAATTGGCAGTTCCACAGGCTTTCGCCATGGATGTCGGCCGTTCGTGGGACACGCCCAGCATCGCGGTTCCGAGATTTTTGCGAATCTCCGCGGGCGATGTTTCCTTGCGAATAAAGCGGCCCGACAATTGGACTGCTTCTACAATTTTCTTGTACCCCGTGCAACGACATAGGTTCCGGGAAAGAGCCTTTTTGATATCTTCGACGCTGGGATTCGAATTCTTATCCAGTAGTGCCTTTGCCGCCATGATCATTCCCGGCGTACAGAATCCGCACTGAATAGCTCCCGACAGTACAAAAGCTTCCTGAATCAGGTGAGGATTTGCCGGTGTTCCAACTCCCTCAATACTGATGATGTCGGCGCCTTCCAGGCCAGTCACCTTGGTGATGCAGGACCGAACCGCCTTCCCATTGACGATTACGGTGCAGGCTCCGCATTGTCCCTTTCGATCGCATGACTGCTTGGTCCCTGTCAAGTGCAGGTCCTCGCGCAGCAGATCAATCAGGACCATGTCCGGGTTAGCCTGGACTTCCTGTCGAACGCCATTAATTGTAAGCGTTACCTTTTGCATTTTTTCCCCTTGTTCGTATGTTCACCATCGTGATCTACAACGACTGCCAATCTCCGATGTCAACCAGAAGCATCCCCAGGATTTCGTAACTCGTTTGATCTATAAATCATTGTTGATGCTGATCTTTCGTCGATTGCGTTCGCAGCCGGCTGTTCGTCTAACCTCAGCTTTCGCAGGTTGACTGGCAAATATTATAGACACCTATGGAAAAATAATAACAAAAAATAACAAAAAAAGTGTAATAGTCCAAAATATGGGTATATTCATTGTAATGGTCACGTTCATGATAATCAGTCTTCCTGATCTCCCTAATGACCGGACCGCTGGCGGCCATAGGAGTGCCGGGTGCCGCCGGACCAGCCTGACCGGGTTATGTCCGGATTGGCGCCCTGATTCACGGCAGCGGTGTCAGCGCCCGCACCGGAGGATTCGGTGGAGTGCAAGGAATCCGGCGTGTTGCGGATACCAGGGCCGGCAAGAGCCGCCTGGGTGCATAAGCCGGCATCGTCCTGATCAGGTGATGGTCAAAAGGCGGGAGAATGGAATGTAATCCACTTCCGCCTTTCCCCCTGGAAGAACTCCTACGGCTTTGTTCACTGTTCGTTTGAAAAATCCACACAAAAACGAACAAAATACGGATAAAAAATTACTATTTAAAACCCAAACCGCTGTTGGCTCTGACCGGCCCGAATGGGGTACAATAGGCGGGCTTTTGCCTGGACCGGACTGGGAGATTGCACAGCGTATCCGGCCGCGGAAGCCCATATACGAGACGAGGATGAACACATGAAGAAACTTACTAGAATGACCCTGATCATCAATGGCGTCGAGAGAGCTGTCGTTTGTGACCCCGAGGCAGACTCCTTGACGACAGTTATTCGTCGCTTAGGCCTTACCGGTACGAAATTGGGATGCGGCACCGGTGTTTGCGGTTCCTGTTCCGTGATCCTGAACGGGAAAGTAATCCGGTCCTGTTCCAAGAAGATGAAAACCGTTGCTGAATTCAGCGAAATTATTACGATTGAAGGCATTGGTACTCCACAGCACCTGCACCCATTGCAGCAGGCATGGATCACTTACGGTGGCGTGCAATGCGGTTTCTGCTCTCCCGGATTTATTGTTTCCGCATACGGATTGTTACAGGAAAATCTGAATCCAACCCGCGAACAGGTTCGCGACTGGTTCAAGAAGCATCAGAATATTTGCCGTTGCACAGGCTATAAACCGCTGGTGGATGCGGTCATGGCGGCGGCAAAGGTCATGCGTGGCGAAGCCACCATGAAGGACATCACGTATGATTCCGAGGGAGAGAAGGACATTTACGGATCCCGCCGGCCGAGGCCCGCGGCACTTGTAAAAGTGACCGGCCTTGCGGACTACGGCGATGATGTAAAGCTGAAGATGCCCGAAGGAACAGCCTTCCTGGCAGTTGTCATCTCTGAGGTGCCTCATGCCAAGATTATCAGCATTGACACCAAAGAAGCCGAGGCAATGCCCGGCGTCTATAAGGTCATGACGGCAAAGGATGTCAAAGGCTCCAATAACATGGCATCGCCCGCAGTCATTCCTCGGCAGAAGGGGAAGGGCATTACCGAGTTCCCGGTTATCGCAGGCAAGAAGATCTGCCGGCGCGGCGACGTCGTAGCCCTCGTGGCGGCCGATACCGAAGAGCGAGCCCGGGCTGCCGCCAAAATGGTGAAGCAGAATCTGGAAATCCTCCCCGCGTATATGACGTTCCCTGAAGCCGTAATGCCGAATGCCATTCAGCTTCACGAAAGCCTGCCGAACTTCTATATGGAACAGCCGGTGTTCAAAGGCAGAGATACCGTGGAGGTTTTTGAGGAGGCGGATTTCGTTGCTGAAGGAAGCTTCCATTCCCAGCATGAACCTCATCTTCCGATCGAGCCCGATGTTGTTCAGGGGTATTGGGGAGCGGATGGCATGCTCACGATCCTATGCAAATCGCAATCCATCGATGAATCCAGAGATGCGGTGGCGATGGCGACAGGGGTTCCCAAGGAAAACCTGCGCATGGTTCTGAATCACGTCGGCGGCTCTTTTGGATACTCCACAAGCTCCAATACCTATGCCCTGGTAGCCACGGCTGTGCAGAATCTTGACATGCCGTGTTCACTGACACTGCGCTACGACGAATTCAATCACATGACCGGCAAACGGTCTGCCACCTTTACAAATGGCAGGATCGCATGCGACAAGGAAGGCAAAATTACAGCTGCCGAGTATGATATCGCATTGGATCATGGATGCTACGCTGTCGTTGCCGGGCATATCTTCAACAACCTGGTATCCGTTGGATTCCACGGCTACAACATTCCGAACTTCAAAGCGCTGGCCCGCGGTGGTTCCTCGAACCACGCATTCAACACCGCCTATCGCGGTTTTGGTTCGCCTCAAATCTATACCGCTACCGAAGCTCTCATCGATATGGTGGCCGAGAAGGTAGGAATGGATCCCTGGGAGTTCCGCTACAAGAATGCGGCAAGACCGGGGGATCTCAGCATCAACAGCCGTCCCTATCATGACTACCTCTATCCGGCGCTGCTCGAGAAGATCAAGCCGGTGTATGACCAGTACAAAAAGGAAGCCGAAGCCGCCAAGAAGGAAGGCAAGCAGGTGGGTGTCGGTTTGAGCATGGGCGGTTTTATTATCACCATCGGTATGTTTGATAAAGCCGAAGTTGCCCTCGAGCTGAATCCGGATGGAACCATCACTCACTTCAATACATGGGAAGAGATGGGACAGGGCGGTGATATCGGGACCCTGACACATACGGTGAAAGCGCTCGCTCCTCTTGGCATCAAAGCCGAGCAGGTGCGACTGGTGATGAATGACAGCAAGGACTGTCCGGATACCGGGCTGGCCGCAGCCAGCCGCTCCCATTACATGGCCGGCAATGCCACCATCGATGCCGCAACCAAGCTGATGGATGCCATGCGCAAGAAGGATGGCAGCTTCCGCACATACAAGGAAATGGTTGCAGAGAAAATCGCAACCAAGTATGTCGGCCATTATGACCAATTCAACATCGGCCTGCCTCCGGGATTGAACCCGGATACAGGAGAAGGAGAAAAGAATCCGACCTACATGTACGGCGTGAACGTGGCACAGGTCGAGGTTGACGCGAAGTCCGGCAAAGCCAAAGTCCTCAAGTTTACCTGGGCTGGTGATGTCGGGACGATCGGAAACCAGCTTGCGGTCGAAGGCCAGGGCTATGGTGGAATTTCCCACTCCATCGGCTTTGCGCTCAGTGAGGATTATGATGCCAAAGATAAACATGGGAATATGATCGGTTGCGGCGTTCCGCAGATCGATGTGATTCCTGATGAACTGAACCTGATCTTCACCGAGACCAAGCGTCCGGCCGGTCCGCATGGTTCCTGCGGCTGTTCGGAAGTCTTCCAGAGTTCCAACCATATGGCGGTTATCAATGCCATCAGCGATGCCTGCGGCATCCGCGTCTATTCACTGCCAGCAACTCCGGACAAGGTGAAAGCTGCCTTGGATGCCAAACAGCGTGGCGAGGAGTTGAAGCCGGAGAAGTACTTCCTGGGTTCCGATTTTGAGGAAGAGCTGGAGTATATCAAGGCAAATCCGATGACCACGGGACAACCCGCCGGCCACTAACGCAATCCCCATAGTGTACACTTACACTAGGAGCGCATCCGGGAATCAGAATATAGACTGATTCCCGGATGCGTTTGAATCAACGCATGGGGATGATCTTCGTATGAAGCTTGAGGACGCAACTGCATTTACGTCGCGGTGTTTTCACGGAGAACCTGCATCCTGTTCCTACGCCTGTCCCTTCCGAATGGATGTCCGTGCCTTCCTGGAAAAGGCTGGTAAAGGGCAATGGGCCGCCGCATACAAAATTCTGCGGAATGCCGTAATGTTTCCGGCTGTTGTCAGCGCTTTGTGCGAACAGCCTTGCCGGAACCACTGCCAGCGCTCCGTGGTTGGCGATGAGGCGATCGCGGTTCGCGACATAGAAGCCGCCTGCCTCCGGTTTGCGAAAAACCGCAAACCGCAAGCCTATACCATTCCACCCAAGAACAAACGCATAGCCGTCATCGGGGCGGGACTTGCCGGTCTTGCCTGCGCTTTGAATCTTGCCCAAAAAAAATTCCCTGTGACGGTGTTTGACCGGGAGCCTGGTTGGGGGGGAGCGCTTCGAACCCATCCGCGTTTTCCGGAGTTCGAGCAGGATTTCGCGCTGCAGTTTTCCATTGTCAAAACCGAGTTTCAGTATGGACGAGAAATAAAGACCCTGGATGACGTTGCCGAATTCGACGCAGTGTTTATCGCGACGGGATCCGGAGGGGATTCATTCGGACTGTTTCAAAGCTGGGAACGCGACCTGCTGACAACAGGTATCTCCAGGGTATTCATGGGCGGAGCGTTGTGCGGAGCCAATCCCATGGAAAGCATCGTTCACGGCAATGAAGCCTCGATGAATATCGAGGTATTCCTGCAAACCGGCAAAGCCGCACATACCTATGGACGATCGAATGCCAATTACTGTGACCGCTATCTGAAACATTCCGGAGCCGTTTCCGTTCCGCGCATAGAGGCGTCAGGATCCGATGGCTACAGTGAAGAAGAGGCAAAGCAAGAAGCCGGACGATGCCTGCTTTGCGATTGCAACAAGTGCATGATGGCCTGCGAAATGCTCAAGGCCTTTCACAAGGTGCCTCACAAGATCGCGGTAGAAGTCTATAACGACATGGGGACCAATCCCCCGTTTTCCGTTCGAACGATAACCAGGGAAGTTTATTCCTGCAATATATGTGGATACTGCAAGTCCATCTGTCCCGAGAAGGTGGATATCGGCGCATTGCTCCAGTTTTCCCGCGCCGCGCGCTTGAAGGCGGGGGATTATCCTCCCGCTCTGCACGATTTCTGGATGCGTGAAATGGATTTTGCAACCTCGGCAGGCTCCATCGCCTCCGCGCCCAAAGGTAAAACGACCTGTGAATATGCTTTCTATCCCGGCTGTCAGCTTGGAGCTTCGAATCCTGATCACGTATTGAAGACTTATGATCTCCTGAGCAGGAATTATGATGCAGGCATTTTCGTCGGCTGTTGCGGAGCTCCCGCCTACTGGGCGGGCGAGGAAGAGCGCTTCCAGGCTAATTGTGAAAAGATAAAAAAGGACTGGAAGGATCTTGGCCAGCCAACCATGATCTTTGCCTGCGCAACCTGTGAGAGTTTATTTCACTCCTTTCTCCCCGAAATCAAGGGAGTCTCTCTTTACCAATTGCTGTCCGAGTCGGATGAGATTTTGCCGGTGCGGGCCTATCAGGAAGCGGCCGTATTTGATCCCTGTGCGGCCAGGAATGATCAAGGTATGCAGTCCGGCGTCAGGAAGCTGGCGGAGAAGGTGGGGATTGCGCTTGAAGAATTGCCCGAATCCAATCGCTGCTGCGGACATGGCGGCCACATCCGAACTGCCAACCCAAGGCTATATGACGAAATCGTCAAAAATCGGAGCGAGGCAAGCGACAAGCCTTACATCGTCTATTGTGCCAATTGCCGCGAAGTTTTCGCTTCCCGAGACAAGCAGTGTTCCCACATTCTGGACATGGTTCTCGGTATACAATCGGAATCCCGTGTGCCGAGCTTGCAGGAGAAGCGGGACAATAGCCTGAAGGTGAAAGGCGTACTGATGAAGAATTTGCAGGATTCTGATTTCAAGCCCGAATCCCATGAGTGGGATGATCTGACCCTTGTTATCGGCGATGAATTGCAGAAAAGCCTCGACCGGAAGTTGATATCGGCAGCCGACCTGAAAGAAGCAATCTGGCATGCTGAAAAATCCAATGAGAAGTTTTATGACGAAAAGGATGGCATGTGCATCTGCAGCATGGTGAAGCCGGTCCTTACCTACTGGGTACAATACAAGGAAGCCGCTCCCCGGACCTACCGGGTCTTCAGTGCCTATTACCATCGCATGCGCTTCGACAGGGAGGAATAAAAGCGGTGAACGCCGAAGAGAGACACTGGAAATGCGCGAAGTGCGGGCTGGAACTGGTAATGAAAAAGACGGTGTTTTCCTATCTTGGACAAACCGTTGCTCACGAAGTCCTGGCCTGCCCCCAGTGCGGGAAAGTGTTTATTGCCGAGGGACTGGCCGAGGGAAAAATGGCTGAGGTTGAGGGTCAGCTGGAAGACAAGTAACACTGGATTCCAGATTTCAATCTCAGATTATAGATTGCAGACAAATTGGAATCGGCCATTTGCGCAACTAGCGGAGAGATCTTCAGTTTGACAGAGTTGATTAGCAAGACATTCAGCCTGTGTCCGGTTTGCCTCAAGCGGCTTCCTGCGGAAATTGTGAAGCGCGGACAGGAATACTTCCTCGAAAAAGCATGTAAGGTTCATGGCTCTTCTTCCGCGATTATCTGGCGTGGCGAGAATCCATCGTTCGAGCGGTGGGGAAATTATGCTCCTTCTGCCGAGCACTCGGGAGTACAGCCGGCCTGTCCTGATCAATGCGGCCTTTGCCCGGATCACCAGCAAAAGACATGCTGCGCCGTAATTGAAGTAACCAACCGCTGCAATCTATCCTGTCCCTATTGTTTCGCGCAAAGCGGGGCTTCGCCAGCCGATCCGACGGTTGAGTATCTGGCCCGCTGTTTTGCGGAGCTTGTCGCCAATGGGAATACCTTTGTTCAGTTGTCGGGCGGTGAGCCCACCGTCCGGGATGATTTGCCCGAAATAGTCGCTGCGGCCAGAACTGCAGGTTGTGAAAACATTCAACTGAACTCAAACGGAATCCGTCTGGGACAGGATAAAGCTTATACAAAGGCGCTTGCGGGCGCGGGATTATCTTTTGTCTTCATGCAGTTCGACGGCACCAGCGATTCGATTTACCACAGGATGCGGGGCAGACCATTGCTTGCGGAGAAGGAAGCTGCAATCGCAGCCTGTTCAGAGGAACTGCTGGGCGTAACGCTGGTCCCTACCCTTGTCCCGGGCGTAAACGACCGGAATATAGGCGAGATTCTAGATTTCGGATTATCCCGGTCTCCCTCGGTGCGGGGTGTGCACTTTCAGCCGGTCAGCTATTTCGGCCGTTATCCCGAATTACCGCGAGATGAGGATCGGATCACGCTGCCGGATGTCCTTCGCGAGATAGAAGGACAGACCAAGGGGAAAATCAAAATCACCGATTTTGCGCCCTCCGGCTGCGGCCACCCGGGTTGTGGCTTCCATGGCGATTTTGTTGTTATGCCCGATTCTCTTGTCCGGCTGACCTGCAGCACGGACGTCCGTTCGTGCTGCGGCAATGACGACACGGCGCATTTAAGGAATCGAAAATTTGTGGCGCGCCGCTGGAAACGCACTGCCGCGGATTGCTGTGGAGATAAAGATCCGGCCAGCCTCGATGGTTTTCTCAATAGAGTCAAGTCGAATGGATTTACAATCACGGCGATGAATTTCCAGGATGCCTATACGCTGGACCTTGAACGCCTCCGTCGATGCAGCGTCCACGTTTATGAGAGCGGCAGAACCATTCCATTCTGCGCAAAATATCTGACCGGCTTTCCGACCGAGGGATAAAATCATGGGCGATAGTTCAAAGGATGTCTACAGACTTGCGATGCAGGGCCTTTGCTGCAGCCAGATCATGGTGAAGGCTGGGCTGGAGGCGAGGGGTGAGGACAATCCCGTTCTCCTGGATGCCATGGCCGGGCTGTGCGGCGGACTGCATGCCGGCATGTGCTGTGGTGTGCTGACAGGAGCGGCCTGTCTCCTCTCGATGTACGACAAAAAGATCGCCGCGATGAATATGATCCCCCGGCTGATTGAATGGTTCCAGACAACCTACAGTGAAGAGTATGGCGGCATCAGCTGTGAGGAAATCATCGACAACGATCCGCGCAATAGGAGCGAACGTTGCCCGAAGATGATGGCGGAAACGCTCGAAAAATGCCGTGAGTTGCTGGCGGAGCATGGCTTTACAATCTGAGCATGAAGATAACCCCCCTCGAGCATTGGGCCTCGCGTAAGCTGGGTATCACGGAGCCTCCGGTCCTGTCTCGTCTTCAGGCCTATCAGCTTGGGAAACTGCGTGACACGCTCAGCCTTGCCATGACAGGCAGTCTTTTCTATCGGGAGCATCTCAAGGGTATTGATCCCGCCTCCGTACGAACGATGGAAGATATCGGCCGGATCCCATTCACCCGTCCGCAGGATCTTGTCGACTGTCCCAACGGCTTCATTTGCGTTTCGCCGCAGGACATCAGCCGGATTGTTACCCTTTCAACGTCCGGTACCACCGGCAGGCCGAAGCGAATCGCATTTACACCCGAAGATCAGGAACTAACCGTTGATTTCTTTCATCACGGAATGTTGACGCTGGCTCGTCCGGCTGACCGCATCATGATCTTTCTCCCCGGGCAAACTGAAGGAAGCGTAGGCGATCTTTTAAAAAAGGCTGTTGTCCGGTTCGGTTGTGAAGCGATTATCTTCGGACCGATTGATGACTATGATCGGGCATTCAGGGCTTTGCTCGATTGCAGACCGGATACTACTGTCGGGATCCCTTCTCAGATGCTCGCGCTCTCTCGATACTGCGGAGCCGATCCGGCTGCCGACAGAGTGCAACTCCGAACGCTGCTGCTCAGTACCGATTTCGCTTCGCATGCCGTGGTGAATGCTCTGGAACGGGCATGGGGCTGTGAGGTCTATGACCATTACGGGAGCACGGAAATGGGGTTGGGTGGTGCGGTGGAATGCCAGGCTCGGAAGGGCTATCACATGCGAGAGGCTGATCTGCTCTTCGAACTGGTCGATCCTTCTACGGGGAAACCCGTGGACGCCGGCGAATATGGTGAAGTCGTGTTTTCGACGCTAACCCGCCGCGGCATGCCGCTGATACGGTATAGAACCGGGGACCGGTCCCGGATTTTGCCAGAGCCCTGTCCCTGCGGTTCCGTGTTGAGGCGGTTGGAGCGTGTCTCGAGGAGAATTTGCGAAACCATTCAGCTGAAGGATGGGACATCCGTATCCATCGGTCAGCTCGACGAGATTCTTTTCTCCGACCCTTCCGTTTCCGCCTATGCGGCGGAAATCTGTCTCAAAGACGGCCACGATTTTCTTTCTCTGACCGTGCGGTCGACCCTGGCATCGTTTTGTGGTGAAAAGATCCGGGCTGCGTTTGAGCAGGATCCCGCGTTTGGCAATCTCATTAGCCGGCGATGTCTGGGGCTGGATGTGCAATTGGGGGATGCCGGATTCTTTACGACCGGTACCGCCAAACGCTTTATTGCCGACAGACGGGCTCTGCAGCCGGAACTTCTGTGAGATTTGCCGAATTCGTGGCTGCATTTTCGAAAGGCTGTGATATTTTTCCCGTCGATGGCCAGAGATATATTTGCTGAAATTGTGGATCTTCGCTCCAGGGGGCTGCGCGCGGCGCTTGCCACTATCATTGCTACCAAAGGAGCCACTCCGCGCAAAGACTCCTCTAAAATGCTCATCTATGAAGACGGTCGCCGTTCTGGGACAATCGGTGGCGGATTTACCGAGGCAGAGGTTTGCCGCGAAGCCTTGCTTGCGCTCAGAACCGGAAAACCGAAGCTGCTGAGTTTTGACCTCACCGGTGTCGATCACGAAGAGAGTGCGCTTGTTTGCGGAGGCTTTATGCAGGTTTATGTGGAGCCGGTCCTTCCCGATCCAACGCTCTTTATTTTTGGAGCGGGGTTTGTCAGCAAGGCTGTTGCGGAGGTCGCCCGGTTTGCCGGGTTCAGAATAGCCATCGTGGACGATCGGATTGAGAATGCCAATCCTGATAATTTCGGCCACGCCGATGATTTCTATGTCGATGCATGGGAAGAAATTTTTAAAAGACTGCCGGTTAATCCATCATCGTTTTTGTTTATCGCTACGCGTGGACACCAACTGGATTTGCTTTGCCTGAGATATGCGGTGAAATCGCCAGCCAGGTACATCGGGATCCTGGGTAGTTCAAGGAAAACGCAATCGCTCTTTGACGTGCTTGAAAAGGAAGGGATCGATCGCTCGGAATTCAAACGGGTCTTTGTCCCGGTGGGGATCGATATCGCGGCAGAAACCGCCGAGGAAATCGCCATAAGCCTGGTGGCCGAACTCATCGCAATCCGAAAGAACCTCGATATCCAGTCCATACGGGATACGGTGCGTCGTATCCGCAACGCACCTGCTTCAACCTAGCATCCAATCTTGGATTGTTTATGGCATAAGCATAGCCCTGCCCCCTTTCCATTTGATCCGGATGAGAACCGCGCGCATCTTAGTATTTATGAGAAAAGTGTTTTTCCATTTGGCCGGCGTGCTCATTCTTCTGCATCAGGTTCCACTTTCCGATGTCCGGGCTCAGCAGCGGCAGTCACGGTCTATTGACGAGGCAGCATACGGATCAAAGTTCTTCGACCAGTTGCATGCGCTTTTCGGGCGGTTTCAGGATTCGGATCTGCAGCAGGCATTTCGCGATGCCCAGGAAATCCAGTGTTCTGAGCTTGTGGGCCGCACCGGCCAATGGCGGCCTGTCGCTTTCTTCAACGAAGACCACAGCCTCGGAGCTTGGCATCGCTCCAATATTGGCGAGGTGAAATCTGACCTGCAGGTATATACCTTTCAGGGAGATTGTGCGGAGAATGGTCGCATGGAGGTGGCATCCGAATTCCCCACGGAATCAAGTTATGAGCAATATAGAAACTATAGGATCGACATCGACCAGGTCGACGTAATGGTGAATGATCCCGTCAAGGTCGCAATGAATTCCCAAACGAAGGCGTATACTTTCGAATTGCCCTACCTGTTTCTAAAGGCCGATGGTGCGAGAAAAGTATACAGCCTTACCGCGCCGGACAGGAGCACCGCCTATGCGTCGGAAGTCAAGAGCCGTTGGGAATGCAAGGCGGTTTCGTCGAAAGATCTGACCTATCGTTTCCTGATCTGCAGGGTGAACACCGTTCCCCGGCGTGCTCTCCGTCGAAATGAGACGTGGGAGCCCACGTTCGGATCCTCCGCGTTTTTCATCCTATCAGATGGTACAGAAGCCAAAGCCAGCGTGAATATGACCTTTGGAGATGAGCCCAAGGATAAACCGGAAGATGTTCCCGCTTCCAAAGCCCCAGAACGTCCACGCCTGAAGCGATGATAGCTGGATGTGACCTGCGGGCATGCGCGTCAAGTCAAGCCTGCGGAGTTGGAACCAGCGAGCCCTAAAAGTCGACTGCTAAAAGAACATTCGGATCAACGGAAGACTCGCTCCGATAAGCACCGCGATCCTTCCGACTGCTTTTTGGGGAGGCTTCAGGGCCAGTAGGCAGGCTGATCCTGTATAGCCGATCAGCAGGATATCCACCCCCGAGAGTGCATCCGGCATCCACGGCGCGATCCCGACGGTGGAGGCAAAAACGAGGGTCAGTATGTATGAAAAATCCGGGATCCCAACCTTCCGTTCGCAAGCCCGAACAAGCAGCACGCAAAGCGCAAACCAGAGCATCGGTGCGGCCTGCGAGAGAAGCGGCAATCCGGAATTGGGTATGCTCTTGTGCGTCGGATCATTTGCAATATGCGAAATGAGAGTCCCGGAGGTCAGGAAGTTTACAACCAGGATGGCTGCAAAACACAGGAGTGTGGGAGTAAAGAAGAGGAGCGCCGATCCAAGGAACCCACCGAAACTGCGGCGATTGGCTATGAACAGGCCGCCGCTGATCAGCAGGCACGCGATCGCCAGCGCTGGTTTGGAAACAACTCCCAGGGAAAGAAGCAGTGCAATCGTTGCAATAGCTTGCAGGCCCGCATTCTGTTCATGCATGGAAGCTACCCACACCAGCGCATAAACAAAAGCCCCGCATCCGAGGGCGGCAAACCAGGTGAAACCGGGAATGTCCAGGTGTCGGAGAATTGTTGACAGCAATTGGCCGGCAATCAGGAATGAATAGGCTCCGGCCCAGATCCAGCGTAATCCGCCGGAACGCATATGCAGAAGCCAGAGCCCGAGGGCGGCTGCGATGGAAAGCATTACGGCCGCCACCGCAATCCCGCCGGTTACGTATCTGGTCCCGAAACCGAACAGGGAGGCGCTCAGTAATAGCGCTGACCCCGCATACCAACGCCTCAGGGTGTTACTGGATTGGGGCGCTGGCTCGAATGATCTCACTCTGAGTAAACTTGCTGATGCCATGAACAGTCTTTTCCCAATAGAACGGACGCGTAATCAATTGCCAGAGCCCTTTGTATGCCGCAATGGACTGCAGAAGCCAATACCCTGGTATCGTGAGGGCATAGGGCAACAGCGGATAGTTTTGTCGTTTTGCCACCGCCAGCATCGAAAGATAAATCAGACAACTGTTCCCCACGATGAGGTTCAACATGCTGACAACCAGGACCGGTGCGGGGAAAAATGGCTGCAGTTGCGATGTGCGCGATATGATCCAGGCCAGAAAGGGTATTACCATAAATGGGTAAGCCAGAGCTGAAACGATCGTCCCTCCGACAAACAGTTGAAGCGAACAGAATCCTGCAAATCCGACACGCCTGTAGAGTTGGACCGGATGCCTCATGTTAACCAGCCAGGTCTGAATATAGCCCTTGATCCAGCGGGATCGCTGGCGGATCCAGTTGCCCAGCCTCGAGTTGGCTTCCTCATAGGTGACAGAATTGATAACTCCTACATGATAGCCAAGTGCAGCGAAACGAAGGCCCAGATCAGCATCCTCGGTCACATTGAATGGATCCCACGCCCCCACTTCGCGCAGTTTTTCGAGATCAAAGTGATTGGATGTGCCACCCAGTGGGATGGGTACTTTCAGCCGATCCAGCGCTGGAAGAAACATGTCGAACCAGAGGCTGTATTCCAGCGTGAACATTCGGGTCAGCCAGTTCTCTTCCGAATTAAAGTAGTTGAGCCGGGCTTGGATACATCCGGTCTTTGACCCCATCTTCATGAATGCGGCCACGGCCTTTTTCAGCTGATCGGGTTCGGGCTTATCCTCTGCATCATAGATCGTTACATACTTGCCGCGGACGAGACTCAGCGCGTAGTTGCATGCCTTCGGTTTCGTTTTCGGCTGGGAAACCGGGACGCGCAGAATTTCGAATGTTGCTTCCAGTCCCAGATCCTTGGCGGCCTGAATGGTTTCAAGATCATCGTCTTCCAGGACCAGCTTGATATCCAGCTTGGAGCGCGGATAGTCCAGCCGTCGAAGGGCGGAGGCCAGGATGGGTAGTACCGTCGGCTCCTTGTACATCGGAACAAGGATTGAATAAACCGGGAGGTCGGCATCATGGAGTGCCTCCACTTCCTCTTTCGTGATTGCCATTCCAACGTGATCGGCGCAGCTCATCCAGCAGAGGATGGTCCGAAACAGAAATGAAACAAGCATCCAGGTGCTTAGAATCGCATTCAGCCCAATGGCTGAGGCAACCGGCCAACACAACAGCGTGCAGATGGCGACCAGAAGGATGGTCAGAAAGGAGCCTTTTTGTGCCGAGGTCAGAACGGTTTTTGCCGAATGCTCCGGATCCCGCTCGGAGAGTTGATAAACCGCGCTCTGACTAAAACTGGCACCGGCGATGCGCTGAAGCTCCCAGAGTATGTCGAATTTAGACGTCATGACGAATCCGATTCCCGGATTATTCCAACGCCGCCTCACCTCGGGAGAGAGGGGATCCGCGGTTGCAATCCACAGCTTGCCTTTTTCATATCTCCAGGGCAGGAACAGGTGCTGGGCATAAAGACCATAGTCTTCGCTTTTCAGGAGATAACTGTCGGCGGGTTTTTCAATCAGGTTAACAAAGTCCAGATGAAAATGCCGGGCAAGGACATTGTAGAAATCGAGAGGCTTTGCCCATCCCATGGAAAGAACAATATCCCCGAGACGGGATCCCCATTGAGATTGCCTGCGGAGCGCCTCGGCCAGCTGCGCTTCCGTGATCAGCCCGGCATCAATGAGCAGCTTTCCCAGCATGACGTGAAGCGGTGCATTGCGCTCGCGCTGTTCCAACGAATCGTCGGGCACGATGTCTTCGAATAGGATAGACCCATTCCGACGGGTCAATTCAGGGTCAGGCGTTTTCAAGGTGTCGGTTAGAGGGGCCATGATTTTTAGAAGCTTTTCCAGAATGCGAGGATGAAGGTTTGCCCTCCTCCGACATTCCTTCCTTTGAGAACGCCGGTCCATCCTGCCTGAATTCGGGTACGGTGCGGAGTGGTGAACACCATCGAAATTTGAGCTTTGTGCACATTGTAATCGGATTGCGCATTGGGATTTGTGATCTCGTCCATGGGCGTGCCATTGTGCATGCTCCACGTATTGAAGATCTGTGCCATGGCCATAACATTTTTGTGGAGATCGATGCCGGCCGTCCAATCGGATCGAATCTGATCCGCCGGTGCGCCAAAACGGGACCGGTAGGCTGCCTGAGCGTCCCAGAAGATGTGATGTTTAGCCCATGTGGAGCCATGTCCTACCATCAGCCGGGTTTCAAGATCTTCCTGGTGATTGCCGGGTGCCGGATTGCGATGTGCAGAATACGCGGGGAACATTACGGTAAACTGACCGGACAGCACCCAGGGTGATTCGGGGGCGTTGAATCGATGCCGGACCGCAAATTCGACGTCTCCAAATCCTGAGCTCGATTGACTCCCGTAATTGTTTTGATACCGGAGGAAGGAGGTCTGAGCATTGATGGACAGCGTATTGCGTTCCGATAGTCCGTATTCAAGATATGGATTCAGGACAATCTGCCGAAACTCTCCGTCATCTCCAAACTTCTGGATTGCGCCGCCTTCATCATAGGCTTTCGATGTTTGCATGAATGAATAGGTCAGGATGATCTGGCCGTGATGGGAGTCCTGGGGCCAGGCCCCCGCGTATAATCCGGAGGGAAGCAGAAGCCCCGCAAAATAAAAAAAGGCAATTGACCAGATCCCGCCGGCGCGGTGTTTAAGGCACAATCCTATCCATTTGTCATAGCGCATGCCTAGGATATCGGCAGTCCCGGCTCTAAGTTTAGGACTAAGCCTTTAGTCAACGGCCGTAATGTCAGAGTTGCAGGCACTTGTCGGGGGCTCTCCGCATCCCTGGAGCCTTCGAAGTTATCCCTTCGTCAGTTCCCCGAAGGCTCCATCGCTCGAAGAGAGCTTTCTGATCAAAGACTTGCCTTCAAAGCGGTTCGATAGCGCTTGAATGCGCTGTGCCCGGCTTGCGTGAGGCTGCAGACCGTCATTGGAATTTTTCCCCGGTAAGTCTTATCGATTTTTACATATCCGCCTGTTTCCAGTTTGGAAAGGTGGCTTGAGAGATTGCCTTTGGTCAAGCCGGTTTCAGTCATGATGTAGAGGAAGTCCGCCTCCTCCACAACTGAAAGCAAGGAGACTATGGCCAGGCGTCCTGGTTCGTGGATCAATCGATCAAGATCGGCGAGATTTCGAATACGATCGTTCACTCTGCCTCCGGATTCTGCTGTGGTGTATTTCGGACATAGGACCGCATGGTCCACCCCCCGGCCAAAACCAGGGTAATTCCCAGGAGAAGATAGTAGACAGTCATTCCGGGATTCAGTCCAAGCTTCATTGAATAGACCAGGACGCCCCATCCACTGGACAGAACCGCATATAGTGTGAATCTTCTCACCTTTTTCAAAATGGAAGCTGCCAGGAGGGCGGCACTGATTGCCAGGCTCGCGATGAGCGGAATCAGGGATTTTGAGGTCCGGCTGAAGGCCAGGACGGCAACGGCGGCAATGGCGCATGCGGAAGCGGCAAGCAGCGCGGCTTTCCACGGATACCTGCGCGCCTTCATGTAACCGGAACGCGTGTAGACAAGCTTTCTTCGAACATACCGCGTGCCGAAGGTTGAGAGGAACCAGAGAATTCCACAACCGCCAAGCATGAGAGCCAGCCAATGCCAGGTGACGGTAAACCGGGTGGCCAGCCAGAAGCTGACTGAAAAGAGAATACATGCGAGTCCTAACAAAATTTCCGATGTGCCGTCCAGCAGTTGGTATTGCTGCGGCGCGTGGGCGAATTGGTCAACCGTGTCGTTCATGGTTTGCGTTCCTTTCTGGTTTGTAACGCAAACCAGTATGCAATTAATTTATCGGGGTGTCAAGAAAAACAGCAAGCAGGGATTTGGGGGAAGTGTGGTCAATGAGTCCGGAAAGAGGAAAAACACCGCAGCTTGAATCCTGGGCCGAACCTTTTGGCTGCCGTATGCGTTATTACTACAAGGACAAAAATGCGTCCTGCCGGAGATTGAGAGAATGGAATTGTCCGCACTCCTGGAAAGATGCCGCAGCGGGGATGAACTGGCCTGGGAAGCACTCGTGCGCCGGTTCCAGTCGCGCATTTACGGTGTCGCCTATCATTATGTGGGGAGTGCCGAGGACGCTCGCGATATCGCGCAGGAGGCCTTTATTCGGATTTACCAGAATCTGGCTCTTTGTGCCGAGAGCGAGAGATTTCTGCCCTGGGCTGTCAGGATCGCGAGAAATCTTTGCCTTGACCATCTTCGTAGAAAAAAGGTGCGTCCTCCGGCTCAGGACCTTCCCGCTGAGGAATTGTCCGGTCTTCATGCTCCCGGTGGTGATCCCGCGCAACTGTTTGCGGCCGACTCACGAAAGCGATTGGTGCATTGCGCGCTTCAAGGAATGACGGATCTGAATCGGGAGATGATTTTGTTGCGCGATATCCAGGGATTTGCGCTGGAAGAAATAGCCTCGATGCTCAATGTGCCGCTGGGAACGGTAAAATCACGCTCGAACCGTGCGAGGATTGAACTGGCGCAGAGACTATCTTTACATCGCGGTGAATTGTTCGAGGGGCCGCTGGAGGTGGAGTCGTGAACTGCACGCGCTTTGGCGACCTGCTGGCGGATTTTCTGGATCAATCACTGTCTGTTGAGGACTCCGCGGCCGCCCATGACCACCTGTCGCGGTGCCTGGAATGTCGCACGTTGCTTCAGATCGTCCGAGACGGCGTCAATATTTTACCTATGGAAGAGCCTGAGCAGTTTAGTGATCTCGTGCTTGCCCGCACGAGTGGTGCCGCATGTCCGCGCGTTGAATCTTGTCTCTGGGATTTCGTGGCGGGGGAACAGGCTTCGGACGAGATGGATCTGGTGATCATGCACCTGAGGCATTGCCCTGCCTGCAAATCCATGGCCGCGAAAATGGGACTGTTAAGGGAAACCCTGCCTGCGATGTCGGATATCGATCCGGGGGAGTCTTTTGCAATTTCGGTGGTCGGGCATATTCGTTCCATGCGCCGCCCCCAGCCTTCCTTCAAAGCGCGCTTCCATGCCTGGTGGCAGTGTATGGTGCAACGGCCTTTGTTTTCCCTCGAAGTGGCCTACATTGCGACGCTCTTGATGTTTTTCGTCTTCAGCCCGGTGCTGCCTTTTCGCGAAATGGCGGTTCAGACAATCCCCGCCGTCTGGGCCCATGCGAAGGATCCTGCTTCCAGCCGGCTTCAATCCCTGACGTCCACCCTATCGCTCAGCCAATCGGAGTTTACCGGCTCCTGCCGGGATATATGGAAATCAACGGAACAAAGTGTGAATTCCATGTTGAGCCGGAGTATACAAAATGCCCGGGGCTGGCAAAGGGAAGGAACCACAGATCTGAAGCTGTACTGGCAAAAGCTGAAGCGCTCGATCGAAAAAAAATAGCCCGTCTTCTTTCGATGGTAATTTTGCGAAAGCAATTATTTATTGAGGGCAGCTCCGAACCTTTTTCGCGTTTCATGCGTTTCACAGGGTAGGAGTGAGGCAACGATGCAAATTGAGACAATGATCGAATCTGGAGGTCCCATGGAAAGCACAAACGAAATTTCGCCGGAACAATTACGGGTTCCGAAGCAGCCGTTGTATCCGACGATGGGATTACCACAACAGGAATTTTTGCGGCAGGATCCGCGATATAAATCGCCTGTTCTGGCCTGTATGATGTCTGTCGTTCCCGGCATCGGACAGATCTACGTCGGGTATTACCAGCAGGGTTTTCTCAATATCACCGTCATTGCCAGCCTGATTACTCTGCTGGCACACGATGGCGTGAGTGATAGCATAAAGCCGTTTCTCGGAATTTTTCTTGCCTTTTACTGGTTCTTCAATCTGGTAGACGCTTATCGCAAGTCCACATTTTACAACCAGGCGCTGCTGGGGCTCGGAGCCCTTGAATTGCCGGAGGGCGAAAAACTGCCGGGTTCACACGGCTCACTGGTTGGTGGCGCGGTTCTGGTCATCGTCGGGGCTATTGCCCTGTCCTACACGTTGTTCGATATTCCGATGGAGTGGCTTGGACACTGGTGGCCGCTGGCGCTGATATTGATGGGAGCCTATCTGCTCTTTCAGTCGATTGCGTCGCGGAACAAGACGCCGACTCGCTGATTCCCACATCCAGGGATTCGAAGTCACGGGCCTGCACTTCGAATCCCTATTCTCTAGCCCAATTTTCCAAATGGACATTTCCCGGGCAAGGCTTGCTATAATTACTGGAAGCAGAGATCGTCAGGAGAATCAGGCGGGCAAATCGATGTCCAGACACACCGGCGGATTTAAAAACATCAAGCTTGGAAAGAACGTTCACCGTCAGGTGAAGCGTCGCGGTGCTCCCTCTCCGCCTTCAGACAAAACCCGCAAGCCAAACGAGCAAATTCGTCCCAAGCATAGATTCTGATTACGCTGTTTCCCGAGGAATTTGTGATTCCTATTTGGCTGGAAGCTTGGAATTATGGTCGGCTACGCATTGCCAGCGACCGTTGATTTTAACCCAGGTGTCCGTCAGCGGATATCTGCCGCTGATGTCCCTGCCTTTGTACGTCCCCTTCACAGTGTAAATGCCCCAAAATATGGCAGTGTCCCCGTATGCCTGAACCCTGGGTTTCTGAAAAGAAAGCGATGTCAACTTCGCTTCTCTGCTCTTGACCATTGCGATCATGGCTGCCTTATCTTTTACGATGCCATCTTCATCCGTTCCCAGGTAGGACTCTCCGAGATTATGTTCATACCAAGAGGCATCGTATTTTAGTGTAGCTTCATTCCAGGCGTTTTCCAGGGCAATGATCTGTTGAGCGACGCTCTGCCCTTGTCCGGCTTGTCCAAAGTTTGGGCACGGAACGAGAAGCATCAGAAGAATCGGCAACAGTAATCTCTTCATGGTTTCCCCTTCCCGGCAATCAGCAAATCCGCGCGCTTCAATTGCTTTGCCACTCCAGACATATTCCTATCGCAGATGGAGTTTTGCAGTAAAGCCAATTCGACAAAAATAGTTAAAACCGGGGCATTCGGTCCCGATTTCTGTTCTCCGCAATAGTCCCGCAGAATAATATTCCTCAAATCGTAGCTTCGCCATGGGCCCAATGATACTATGTCGGAACATGTCCTTTATGGATTGTCTGAGCATATCGGATTGGGAGGTTTGATACACGGATGACGATTGCAGAGAAAATCGATGAGGCAGTTTCCGCTCATACTTACTGGTTTATACAACTGCGTGTAGCCATCATCGAGGGGAATAGCCAATTCAAGCCTGAGATCGTCAGGACCGATAATAACTGCGATTTCGGCAAGTGGCTTTACGGAGATTTTCCCCGGGAAACGGTCGGGACTGCATTGTTTGAATCGATTAGAAATCTGCATGCTGAATTTCACGTGGAAGCGGCCCGTATCCTTGAGCTTGCCATTACGGGTAAAAAGGACGAAGCGCTGGCTTTGCTTGAGAGTGATTCCAAAATCCGAAAGTGTTCCATGGCGCTGATCGGCAAACTGTCCGAACTCAAATTGCAGTTCGTGGCATTGGCCCCAAAAGAGCTTTAATTCTGCTGCTGATTTCACCGATTCCCTAAGAGTGTTACTGCACAATCCTCTGGAGGCAAGACTGTGGATCTGAAAGGAAAGGTTGCAATCGTAACAGGGGGCGGTACCGGCATAGGTACGGCTATTACACGTCGCTTTATTCATTGCGGGGCGCGGGTATGCATCGCAGGCCGCCGTCAGGAGCTTCTGGATGCGGTGGCAAGTTCTCTGCCTGCTGAGTCTATTAAGGTCTGTCCCGGGGATGTGTCCGATGAACAGGATGTTGAACGGATCCTGAAGACGGCTCTTTCCTTTGAAGGCAGCCTTCACGTGCTTGTCAACAATGCCGCGATAGATCAGGATCCTCCCGCAGCGGTTGTGGAAATGGAGGTTGCCAAATGGAGAAGGATGCTTGAAGTCAATCTTACTGGTCCGTTCCTTATGATGAAGGCCTGTATTCCACACATGATAAAGGCAGGGGGCGGCTCTGTGGTGAACATATCCTCGCTGGCGGGCTTGCGCTGCATCTCCGAAAATCCGGGTTTCTGCACTACAAAAGGAGGGCTGATCAACCTGACCCAGCAAGCGGCGCTGGATTACGGCCGCTACAACGTGCGATGCAATGTCGTATGTCCGGGGGCGACGAAAACCGAAATGTTTACGGAAAACCTGGAGGCATTCGCAACCATGATCGGAACCAATGTGGACGATTTCTTCGCCCGCTTCATGAAGGATGTTCCTTTGCCTCGCGTATCACGACCCGAAGAGATGGCCGGAATTTGCGCATTCCTTGCGAGCGATGATTCGTCATTTCTCACCGGAGCCGCTATCCCCGTCGATGGCGGCGCGGCTATCGTCGACGTGTCGGGAGCGGTGATTGGCGGCATCGTGCGAAGTTTGAAAGAAAAGACCGGAGGCAGCAATGAATGACATTCCAGGGGGAATAGATCTTGCAGTCGTGGGCTCGGGCGCGTCCGGTCTCGCCGCTGCACTCGAGGCGGCACAGAGGGGCGCGAAGGTGGCTGTTTTCGAAAAGCAGCCGACTCTCGGGGGAACCTCGAACTTCTTCGAAGGGATGTTTGCGGTTGGAAGCGGCATGCAAAAGGAGAAATACATCGCCTACTCCAGTGATCAGGCATTCAAGAACTTCATGGAATACAATCACTGGCTTGTAGAGGCGCGTCTGGTGCGTTCCCTGATCAACAGATCTGCGGAAACAATCGACTGGCTCAGGAATCTGGGAGTGGAGTTCCTTGAGGTGACCATCAATATGCCCGATGCGCCGCGCACCTATCACGTGGTCAAAGGCAAAGGTCATGCGGTGGTTCAATCTCTGGTGCTCAAGGCGAAGGAAGCGGGGGTTTCGATCCGATCTGCGGCTCCGGTGAAGCGGATACTGAAGGGAAAGGACGGGCTGTCGGGCATCGTTGTTGAATTGGATGGAAGAGACACGGAGGTGGCCTGCAAGGCCGTCGTGATTGCAAGTGGCGGCTATGCGAATCATGCGGAGTGGATCAAGAAATATACAGGCTTCGATCTGGGCCAGACGGTAACGCCCATGGGAAATGTGGGCAAGATGGGCGATGGCATCCGCATGGCCTGGGAGATGGGGGCTGCCGCAGAAGGGATGGGAGTTCTTCATATGATTCGGGTGGCGCCGTTCGGGCCGGAATTTCCCTTCATGAATTCCGTGGAAGGAGCCGCCATTCAGCCGGTCCTGTGGGTGGATCCCAGAGGCGAGCGGTTCTGCGATGAGGGGATCGCCTATTATGATACTTCCCTGGGAAATGTGAATAGCCGCTACAAACAGGGATATACCTTCTGTATCTTTGATGACTCGATCAAAAGGCATTTTGTCGAGAAGGGAGTTTTTCGTGGGATGGGAACCGTTGTGCATCCCGGCAGCCTGCTGAGCGATTTGGAGGAACAACTGGACCGTTTCCTGGCTCTGAACTCAAAAGAGTTCTTTGGCGCGGATTCCATCGAGGAGCTTGCGCGAAAGATGGAAGTGGATCCCCGGGTGCTCAAAAGCACCATCGATAGGTACAACACATTTTGTGCCCGCGGATGGGATGCCGAATTTGCGAAGAACCCGGAGTATCTCCTGCCGCTTCATGGGCCTCGATTCTATGCGGCAAAAGCACGAACCTGTTTTCTGGGGACCATGGGAGGAATCAAAATTAATCACAGGACGGAAGCGGTAGATGAGTACGGTAATCCGATTGCTGGGCTTTATGCCGCAGGGCTCGATGCGGGCGGACTGCATGCGGAGAGTTACAGTATGCGGGATACTTCCGGCATAGCATCGGCTTTTGCTGTAATCTCCGGCCGCGTGGCGGGGGAGAATGCGGCAAAATTCCTTGCCTGCTAAATCAACCGGGAACGCCGGCTTTTCGTCGGCAAGGTCAGTGGTCGCTTCCACGACGCTGATGCCGCCGTCTCTATTATTTGCCCAGGAAGCTGGAAGCGCATTGCATCTCAGCCCCAGCGGGGCGTTCAGAAAGTAGCCGGGGGTGAGCGCTTTTTGCGAACCCCCGGATAGCATAAAAGTAGAAGGAGCCCCGGAGGAGGCGAAAGCCCGTTTCTGTCGCCCTGCCAGGGCTCTTTCCCGCGCATGTCTCTACCGGGGGTTCGCTGTGCTTCACCCCCGGCTACGATCTTTCGGCCCTCCGGGCCTGTTGCTTTACTCGCGTCGCAGGGCCCAAAGCAAATAGTAAGCAGTATTGGCGAGATGTTGGCTCGACCCGAAATGAAGTCGAGGCTCACCGGGAACGCCGGCTTTTCGTCGACAAGGTCAGTGGTCGCTTCCACGACGCTGATGCCGCCGTCTCTATTATTTGCCCAGGAAGCTGGAAGCGCGTTGCATCTCAGCCCCAGCGGGGCGTTCAGAAAGTAGCCGGGGGTGAGCGCTTTTTGCGAACCCCCGGATAGGATTAGTCATGTAACAAGCCCTGACGGGGCGGCAGAATGCTGATCTTTCGCCCCTAGCCGGGGCTCTTTCCCGTGCATATCTCTACCGGGGGTTCGCTGTGCTTCACCCCCGGCTACGATCTTTCGGCCCTCCGGGCCCTGGACTTTGGACATTTGCGTATGTTAAGTTGTTATTTGCTATACATACATACGCAGTTGTGGCATTATCTCTGCAACGGAGGTTAATGCCATGAAGAAACTAGATCCGCTAGAACTACAAGATCCGATCCAACTCGCTGTGCTTAATGCCTTCGAGGTGGCACTCGATGCCCAGCTACGTGCAATTCGAAAGTTAAAGAATCCCGATTCCGTGAAAGAGCAGCGTACGGCAGGGAGTATGTCACAGATCGATATGGTATACGACATACTTCAACGGGCAGGCAAGCCGCTACATATTACGGAAATCCTGGAACGTATTGAGAAGGTCTTTGGTAAACAACTGGATAGAGAGTCCGTGGTCTCATCCTTAGTGAAAAAGGTACGTCGCCACGATCGCTTTCTGCGAACGGACAAGAACGTCTTTGCTCTGAAGCAAGGAGAGTGATCATGCTGCTGCCCTTCTACCGTTCCTTGTTGGAGCAGAGTTGGAAGGATGTTTTTAAGCAAGCACGGACACTGAAGCGAGGAATTGACCACGCTTTGACGTGGCCTTCGGCCTTGGGTCGAAGGACGATCTCGCAGATGATCTGTGTGCAAGGGCGGAATCAGGAAGACTGGAGCGCAGATTACAAGTTTTACTCGCGTAGTCATTGGGACGAGCAGGCATTGTTTGACAGGATCTCTGAAGAATATCTGAATCGATATCCGAACAAGCCTGTGGTTCTAGCAGTAGATGACACTCGGATAGTAAAGAGCGGAAAAAAAATCCCAGGGGCCAGCTGGCAAAGAGATCCTTTGTCGCCTCCGTTTCAAGTAAACATGATTTGGGGGCTTCGGTTTCTGCAAGGATCCTTGCTGTTTCCGCACCATTGCGAGGGTGAATTCTCTGCGCGGGGTTATCCAGTGGCCTTTAGACACGTACCCGTCGTAAAGAAACCCGGGATCCGTGCCAGTGACCAGCAGCGAGAAGAATACAGGCGATTGAAAAATGCTAATAATCTTTCCACACAATCGTTGGAATGGATTCAAAACTACCGGAACCAGTTAGACAAGATGAAGGCAACAAATCGCACATTGCGAATCGTCGCAGATGCGAGCTTCTGTAACCGCTGTTTTTATAAAAACCCTCTCGACCGGACAGAGTTGCTGACACGATGTCGGAAGGACGCCCGCCTGTGTTTCCCTGCACCCGAGGGCAGTGGCCGGCGATATAGTATCGACATCTTCTCTCCTAAGGATGTCCTCGATTCCCAGCGCGCTGTTTTTAAATGGTGCAAAATCTGGATGGGCCAAAGAAGACGCCGTATTCGTTACAAGATAGTGGAAGCCGTTCTTTGGCGACGTGGGGCAGGCACTCGGCAATTGCGATTAATTGTTATTGCACCCATACCATATAAGCTCTCGCCCAATGCCTCCCGAAATTTTCGTCAGCCAGGTTATTTGCTGTCGACCGACACCTACAGCCCCGTCCGAGACTTGATCCAAAGCTACTTTGATCGTTGGCAAATCGAAGTCAATCATAGAGACGAAAAAACTGTGCTTAGCGTCGGACAGGCTCAGGTCTGGTCGATGTCGTCCGTATCGAAACAGCCGGCCTTGACAGTAGCTTCGTATTCCATGCTTTTGCTGGCAGGGTTGCATTGTTTCGGGCCCGGTCGCGATTTTTGTCGCATCCCTCTTCCGAAATGGCGATCGAACAGTTCACGCGTTTCTTTGCTCGATTTACTGACCTTGCTACGCACAGAAATCATTGAAACGTCTGTCAAGGAGCCCATTTATGCGAAAATGGCCCAAAATCTAACCATTTTCGCTAAAACATGATTTGTTTTTGTCCAAAGTCCAGGGCCCTCCGGGCCTGTTGCTTTACTCGCGTCGCAGGGCCCAAAGCAAATAGTAAGCAGCATTGGCGAGATGTTGGCTCGACCCGAAATGAAGTCGAGGCTCACCGGGAACGCCGGCTTTTCGTCGGCAAGGTCAGTGGTCGCTTCCACGACGCTGATGATGCCGTCTCTATTATTTGCCCCGGAAGCTGGAAGCGCGTTGCATCTCAGCCCCAGCGGGGCGTTCAGAAAGTAGCCGGGGGTGAGCGCTTTTTGCGAACCCCCGGATAGGATAAAATTAGAAGGAGCCCCGGAGGAGGCGAAAGACTGTTTCTGTCGCCCTGCCAGGGCTCTTTCCCGCGCATATCTCTACCGGGGGTTCGCTGTGCTTCACCCCCGGCTACGATCTTTCGGCCCTCCGGGCCTGTTGCTTTACTCGCGTCGCAAGGCCCAAAGCAAATAGTAAGCAGCATAGGTGTCTTGCTACCTGCGCAGTTTGTAGTAATACCAGCCGTCTGTGCCTGCAGCCCCGGTACGGCCACCGGTGATGGAGTTATAACCACCCCAATAAAAGTCATACGGGCTTTGAGTCCTGTGATTGGAAACCTTCAGCGCGTATGGATCCGTATCAAGCCTGGCCGCCTCCGCATCGGTCAGCGTTTGGGTGCCAAAGAAGAAATCACTCAGATATTTGCCTTCGACTGCGGCTGGGGCTGCGCCGTGCGGATCTCCCTTAGATACGTAATTGCCGTTATTGAACTTGACGAAATTGCTGCCATTGGCGCCCAATGCTCTGTAAACGCTCTTTGCGATTTCCAGGCTCAGGTTGTCTGTCATCGCTCCGTCATTATAGTCGTTGAGGTTTGTATCAATGATGATCGCACGATCAGGTGCGAGAGTAGCTACAAGCAAAGCCTGGTCGAACGGAAGCCTGCTATAACCGCCATAGCCGTAAGAACCCTCTTCATGCGGATACATGTGACCATAGGGCATGAAGTGGCGGAACAGTTCGGTTTCACGAACGCGGTTATGCCGATAGCTGTTGCCGGGTCCTTCCGTGCCATGAGCAATAATGCTTTCTGCGCCGGCGCTATAGAACAGGGTATCGCTGAAATCGTACTCCTGCCCCTGGGCGTTATAGCGCCAGTTGGCTGGGCCGGTGGCTCCAGCCCCGCCGCAGACGACCACCTTTACTCGTTCGTCGAACACCCCCGCCACAAAGGCATTTTTGCCGCCAATGGAGAAACCCTTCGTAATCGCACGGGCAGGATCGATTTTGGCCGCCAGTTGAGGATTCTGGTTTGCCGCCACCTGCAGTATATCCAGATAGACAGAGACGGCCGTGGCGCTTGCGATCAGGATGCTGGAATCCGCGGAAGTGCTGTTGCGAGTATAGGGAAAGATCTTGTAAAACAAACCGGTGCGATTAGGATTGCCCCATGCGCCGGCATCGGTGCGAGTATCCCAAGCCCAGTTGGGGAACGCAATACTCGCGATGCCATTGGCTGTCCAGCTCCCGCCAAAGGAGATGGGGGCTTTTCGGCCTTCAGGAATATTTGACGGTAGCGTCACCGATATCGCCACATCCTGAGCAGTGCCACCCGCAAAATGAATATTTGTGGGTGAAATGCGTGCGCTGATACTGGGATTGCCGGAGCCATTATAGCTGTTATCTGTGATTGTAATGGTGTAGTCCGCTCCCAGCCTGGGCTTATAGCCATATTCATAGAACTGGGCCAATTCCAGAATTTCCTGTTTGCGTTCGGCCCACTCCCTCTTGCCGGCGACCATGCCCCGGACTCCCTTTGTCTTGTCGAAAAACTGCCAGATATTCGGAAGTGTAGGGATGGCAGGCAAGTCATGCGGATCCGGATACCTCGTGTCCGCCCATCTCAATCCTGCAAAGGCCCGGCAGACCTTGGTCACGGCCCGCGTCTTCTGAGCCGGAGTTGCCTCGGGATTGTCCTTTAAGGCCTGATAGGCATTCCCGGCTGCAATCATGCGCATTTTGGATTCCGGGGTCCAGACAAGGCTGCTGTCCCCTGTGCCGCCGGCCGCAGTGCCATCGCCCGAGCCGCCCGGGTTGCTTTTGGAATTCCAGAAGCGGATGTCTTCATCAGCCCGCCAACCGCTATAGGCAAAGGGTGTCATTCCGTTCCAGCCTGCCAGCGTAACCACGCCCCAATCCCGGTTCCTTACCCGTTCGGAATTTGGCAGATTCGAGTTGCTCTCCCGCCCTGCAAAATACTGGGTCTTGCTCAGATAGGCAAATGAGTTGTCTTGATCAAAGATGCCAATCTCCAGGCCGATCTGTGTGCCATTCTTCAGTTCTCGGTTCCATGCATCGCCCCAACCCTCGATCTGCAGGGACACCTCATAGGTGTAATTGACGCTGCTCCCGGCTCTGTATCCCGAGGATTTGAAAGCCTTCAACCGCGTCGAGTAATCCTGATGGTTTGGATTGAAGAACGAGCCAAGGGAAGGAATGCCTCCATTACTGAAGGATGCAACGGAGGTGAGGGCGGCGTTGGCACTCAAAAAAAAGATGCCCTGTGTATCGGTTTCTATCCCCCACCGGTCGTTGAAGACATCCATGGAGACGAAGAGTCCGTCGGTGTTGGGGCTGAAGCTGCCGCTGCTCCAATTCGGCGTTTCGCTGTCGGATCTGGTGGAGTCGCCCGTTACTTCGACCAGGACATAGAGGACAGGCCCGTCCCAGAGTAATCGCGTGGTTCCTTGAGCTGAGGCAGCAGGCGCATCCGCCGTCATGCTCGCATTGAATTTGTGAGCGATCGGGTAGGGAGTCGCGTCGTTCCATGCGGCTTCTTTGACGCCGTCGACCGCTATTGGCTTGTTCGTGAACGTGGCTTTGACCTGAGCCCTGGGGGCTTCGACTTTATAGCTTTGGTTGTTGTTGCCGGAGGGTGACCAGCGTTCAAGAACGCTGGTATTGCATACAAAGCTCCTGTCGCCAGGCCGGTCATAGAAATATCGGCTGATAAGGGCGCCAAGGCCTCCCGATGGGAGGATCCCGAACAGGATGGAAACTATCAGAATGGTACGAAGCTTGAACCGTAATTGCATATCATCCCACTTGAAGCAAATGTCATTGTTCGCTCGGCCCTATCTTACACTGAACGCGCTCTCATTCTGACAATGGTTGCGTTGACTGCGCTCGAACCTATGCTAAAGTACTCCGCGTGGTGCAAGCCACCGCACATAAAACGCTTAGTGAATACATATTTTCCAATCAGAAACCCCTGGGGCCTGCTTCTAGACAGGGTTCCTCGTCCCGCCTGTCTGCAGTGCGGGGGCATGTTGCATTAAGAGTAAATGGCATTAGGCGTCTCGTGGGCAAGAGCGTGGCCGCTTCCACGATGCCGACGCCGCGGGGACAGCGGCGTACCCGGCAGGGCCAATGTAGGATCGTTTGAGATCAAACAGGAGAATCGAATGAAGCGAATCTGGTTGAGTCTGTTGCTCTTGGTGGCGGCTTCACACCATGTCCGTGCTGCCGATCCCTGCGATCGCAAATGCCTGGAAGGCCATGTGGATAGTGTGGTGACAGCCATGATCGCGCACAGCCCAAACCGGCTGATGCTGTCCAAGACGGTTCGTTACACGGAAAACGGTGTTGAATTGCGAATCGGCGATGGACTGTGGCGAACCGCGAGCGCCCGGGGCAAATACAATCTTTATGTTTCCGATCCTGAAGCCGGCCAGGTCGGTTTTTACGGAACCCTGATCGAAAGCGGGGTTGTCCTGGACTACATTGCACTCCGACTGAAGGTGTTCGAATCACTGATCAGCGAAATTGAAGCAATAGTCGCCCGACCGGGAGGGGGACGCATAGGAGAACATGCAGGCGCATTGGTGGAAAAGCTTGGACCGCCTCGACCCCAATTTTTGCAAACCGTACCTCCGGCGGAGAGGATGAGCCGCGATACATTGATCGAGACGGCGAATTCATATTTCTCCGGGGTGGTAAACCAGACGGGCAGGTTCACCGCCAGGTTTGCATCGACCTGCAATCGCATTGAAAATGGTCGTCAGACAACGAACGTTAAAGATTCAAAGCCAGGTGAGCGCACCGCTGGAATAGCGCTGCTTGCGCTTGGTTGCGAAGCTCAGCAAAAGACCGGCTGGTGGGCGCACATGACGGAAATCAGAAACCGTCGATTTCCTATTGTCGACAGGGAGCGTGGCCTGGTGATGACATTTGCGTTTTTTGATCATGATGCCGCTGCCCGCACCTATTACCTTCCGGATGGAACAAAATTCACCAATCCTGCGGACTTCCCGAACACCATTGAGGTGTCCGAGCTCTTCCAGATCAGGGATGGCAAGATTGATCAAATCGAAGCGGTAATCAACAGCGTGCCGTACGGCATGAGATCGGACGTCTGGGATAGATGATTCAGTTGTCCGTCAGATATTGTAGGCTTCCTTGCCGAGGGTGTGCACCCAATTCGCGGTGAGCACTTTTTGCGCCTCTTCGGTCCTATCCACTCCCAGGATGCAGATGGCCTGCCCGCCCATACGTCCAAGGTGGGGGTAGAGGTAGTGAACATTGATGCCCGCATCCTTCAGCGGCTTTAAAACCGCGTTCATGCCACCGGCATGATCGGGCGTTTCAACGGCCAGTACTTCGGTTTCCTTTGTCCGAAATCCGTGTGACTTGAGGATATTGAGGGCTTTTACCGGATCGTCAACCACAAATCTTACCGTGGATACGTCCGAGGTGTCGGCCACGGAGATGGCGCGGATATTGACGCCTTCTCTGCCCAGTATCTCGCTGACATTCGAAAGAGCCCCCGGCATGTTATCGAGGATAACGGAGATTTGTGTGATGACCATGTTTCTTACTCCTTAAGGTAACAGTAGCCTAATTCCAAAGCCTGCTGATTCAACTTGGTCAGCTTGGCTTTTCCCTCCCCGAGGATCGTGGGGAGATTGTTGATGAGCGCGTCGAAGGAGACCATGTTGCTCAGCTTTACGAGAACGCCTACCATGATCATGTTGGCCACCTTGGTGTTGCCTACCTTTTCGACAAGCGGCATGACGGGGACCTGTACCACTTCGATATCACTCCGGGCGCCGTCGGTATTGACGATGGATGAATTGACGCAGATGAGGCCGCCGGCCGGCAGAATACTCTGGAAACGAACAAAGGAAGGCTGGTTCATGGCGACGACGAAGTCCGGTTCGGAGGCCACCGGCGAAGCGATTTCCTCATCGCTTACCGCAACCGTACAATTGCAGGTGCCGCCCCGAACCTCAACACCGTAGGAGGGAAGGCAGGTGACATACTGTCCTTCAAGCATAGCTGCATTCGCGATGGTCATTCCCATGGAAATCACGCCCTGCCCGCCGAAGCCTGAAAAAATGGTCTTGATTAGCATGGGACCTCTTTGATCAAACCCAATGGAAAATGCTTGCACATCACGTCTTCGACCCACTTGCACGATTCGACCGTGCCCATGTGCCAGTTGGTGGGACATGGCGACAGGATCTCAACCATGGAAAAGCCCGTTCCCTTGATCTGGTGTTCGAAAGCCTTTCGGATGGCTTTCTTGGCTTTGACAATGGCGGCCGGTTTGTGCACGGACACTCTTTCAAGATAGGAGACACCGGGAAGTACCGATAACACTTCGCACATCTTCACCGGGTGGCCTGCGATTGCGGGATCCCGGCCGGCGGGGGATGTGGTGGTAACCTGATCGATCAACGTCGTCGGCGCCATCTGTCCGCCCGTCATGCCGTAGACGCCGTTGTTGACGAAAATGACCGAAATGTGTTCCCCGCGGTTTGCCGCGTGGAAGCTTTCGGCCGTGCCGATTGCGGCCAGATCCCCGTCTCCCTGATACGAAAAGACGAGATTCTGGGGTCTTACTCTCTTGATGCCTGTGGCCACGGCAGCACCCCGGCCATGGGCTGATTCCAGGGCATCGAAGTCGAAGTAGTTATAGAGGAGCATGCCGCAGCCCGCCGGCGCGACGCAGATTACCTTCTCGCGCACTCCCATTTCGTCGATGATCTCTGCGAGGAGACGGTTCACAATGCCATGACCACAGCCGGGACAGTAGTGGAAATGGTTCTCCTTGAGTGATTTGGGTCTGGAGTAAACTTTTTTCACTGCTTCTTGGTCCTCACTGACTGGTAGTAGTGTCGGGAGACTAAGCGGTAAAGCTCTATTGGCGTCGGAACTACCCCACCCGGTCGCCCATAGAAATGGACTCGCCCTCGGCCTTCCAGGGCCAGCTTGACGTCCTCGATCATCTGTCCGGAATTCATTTCGAAAACAAAAAAGTCTTTCACCCGCTCGGCTGCATCTTTGATGTCTTTCTGGGGGAAGGGCCAGCAGGTGATGGGCCGGATCAAACCGACCTTGATGTTTTCGTTGCGGAGCCTTTTGATAGCGCCTTTGGCAATGCGGGCGGAGGTTCCATAGGCAATGATGATCATTTCCGCGTCATCGACCATGAAGGATTCGGAGCGCGTTTCGTTCTTTTCGATCTGCTGATATTTCCGGAAAAGCTTCCAGTTGTGATCCTCTTCATCTTTCACGTCGAAAAGGAGCGACTTGATGAAGCGGGCTGGCCGGCCTTCCGCGCCCGTGAGCAGATAGTCCTTGGGGTATTCCTTGGCCTTCGTTATGTGATCAAAGCTCACCGGTTCCAGCATCTGGCCAAGCACACCGTCACCGAGCACGATGAGGGGATTGCGGTACTTGTCGGCAAGCTCGAAAGCCAATGGCATGATGTCGGCAAGTTCCTGTACGGTTGAAGGAGCGAGGACGATGGTCCGGTAGTCGCCGTGGCCTCCTCCCCGTGTTGCCTGCAGATAGTCCGACTGCGCGGGAGAGATATTGCCCATCCCGGGGCCTCCCCGCGACATGTTTACGATGACGGCCGGGAGTTCGTCCGCTGCCAGGTAGGAAATGCCTTCCTGTTTAAGGCTTATCCCGGGGGAACTGGAGGACGTCATCACACGCGCGCCGGCAACGCTGGCACCAAGCACCATGTTGATTGCCGCAATCTCGCTTTCGGACTGGAGGAACACTCCGCCGGGGACCATGGGCAAACGTTTTGCCATGTATTCGCCCAGCTCGTTCTGGGGGGTGATGGGATAGCCGAAATAGCACGTACACCCGGCCAGCACCGCAGCCTCGGCACAGGCGCTGTTTCCGTTCATCAGTTTCTTCACGCCTTGTATACCTCGATAGCAGTCTCTGGACAGACAAGTGCGCAGGTCGCGCAACCGTTGCATCCGCCTTCACCCTCGAAAACCGCCACAAAGTAACCTTTCGAGTTGAGCTTGTCGGAAAGGCGGATGACCTTCTTGGGGCAATATTCAATGCAGAAGCAGCAGCCTTTGCAACGTTCCTGGCTGATTTCAATTGAGCCCATTGGTACCTTTATAGCTTTCATATTTTATTTTTAGGGGCCTCAATGTACCCTATCCGTGTTTCCACTGTCAAAACGTTTTGCTAAAACTTGCCTATTGGCATGCAATTGCTTGTGGCCGCGAGGAGGATTTGCCGGTAGCAAACTGCCTCAAAAAAGCGGTAGCAGGCTACCGCACCGCAAATTGGATAGGTTAATGGAGAATACAATGCGATTCATATATTCAGTACTGGGCAGTATCGCACTAGTGGTTTTCAGTATGGAAACAGCCTATGCGGCCGATTGTGACCGTGCCTGCCTGATGGCGCTGGCGGATAAATACATAGCAGCGCTGGTCGCACACAATCCCCAGAATGTGCCTTTGAGCAGCGATGTCAAAATAGTTGAAAATGCCAAGCGCATCCGGCTGGGAGAAGGTCTCTGGAAAACCGCATCGGCAGGCGCGACGGAATTCAGAATTGTGGTACCCGATCCTCTGTCACATCAAGTCGGCGGCATGGTCATCATGCAGTCCGAAGGGAAACCTGCTCAGGTTGGCTTTCGTCTGAAGTTGGCTGACGACGTGATCATCGAAGCCGAACACTTGATTGCAATACCTCGCAATGGTGAGCTTCCCGCTACACTGACCAAGGTTCGTCCTGCCATCCCGATGGAAATACCTTATGAATATGCCGATTCGCGCGGACGGATGATTCACATTGCCAAGTCTTATTATGATGCCTTGGATCTGAACAACAGTTCGCTGGCGCCCTTTGCCGCTGATTGCGACCGTCTGGAAAATGGGATGCGCACCGCGCCGTCCGGAGGTCCTTTGAGAGGGCCCGATATTCCCGGTGCAGTCCCGCGGCCGATCGGGCTATTGGGGATGGTCGATTGCAAGAGCCAAATCGACATGCAAACGTTTGAATACATCAGCGAGATTGTCGGTCGTCGGGTCGAGATTGCCGACGAAAAAACCGGTTTGGCGCTCGGCTTTTCCGATTTTCATCATGCGATGGAGAAAAAGCAATTCAGAATACTCAATGACCCGGGGCGCGAGACGGTCGATAGATCCTATTCTCCCTTTGATACGCTGGCGATGCATATTTTTAAGATATGGAGCGGCCAGATTCATGAAATCGAAGCCATCGGCGTCGGTGCACCCTACAACTCGCCAAGCGGCTGGGAGAAATAAAAGAAATTATTTGTAGGTCGCTTTCCCATCATATGTTGGGTTCATCACAACGGAGAAATGAAATATCGGCCGGTTGACCTCGAGTATGCGCATCGGATTGTGCGCAGCCCCGGCCGGCAGCCATATCATCGTGGAGCGGGTGAGTCTGTGGGCCTCACCGTTCACCGAGAACTCGATAACTCCGCCAAGGTCGTAGGGGTCGTCCGGGTTGCTCCCGTAGAAGCCGATAAGTTCGTCATAATCGTGAACGTGCTCCGTGAAGATCGGATCTCTCGGGGCAGGGGCGAAATACCAGGCGGTATTCATCTGAAAAGCGCCTTCGCAGACGCTGCTGTCCATCCATAGGATGCGCTTGGCGAACCGGGTGTACAGTTCCCGGAACTCCGGCGTGCCCAGGCTGGCGGGCTCTTTGAGTTCTTGTATGAAGTATTTCCCGTATTGTCCGCCGCTGTTGTTGTCGTAGACCATTAACACGTCCCTTTCTTTTACTCTTTGGGCAGATCCCATTGAATGAATTGCCAATACGGTGCATTCACTCGCTTGCGGTAGGCGTCCATATTCACAGCGCGCCAATCGTAGAAGCCCACTCCGGTTTTTTCGCCGAGATCGCCTTTGGCTACCCTGTCGGTAATAGCCGGCGGGGCCTCGGTCATATTGCTGAGCGACGGGAACACACTGTTGCAGACACGCATGTTGAGCGTCAGATCACCGCTGTCGAAGTGCTCAAAAATGCCTATGGACGTATACCGCGGGCAGAAGCTGTAGTTCAGACAAGTATCGATGTCCCTGGGATCGGCAATACCGCTCTCAGCGAGATTGAGAGCCTCTCTCCATAGGGCGAACTGCAGGCGGTTGCCTATGAAGCCCGGGGCGGGCTTCTTGAGGATAACTGGCCTGCGATCGAGCGATTCGAGCAGCTCCTTGGCAAATTGCAGTGCGTCGCCATTCGTGGCCGCACCGCCGCAAAGCTCAAAAAATGGAACCATGTGAGCCGGATTGAACGGGTGCGTCACGATGATGCGGTCCCGATACTTGCGGGCCTTCTCGTTTAGGCGATCCGGCACGAGCGAGGAGCTTACTGAGCAGATCGCCTGGATATGCGGACATGTCTCTTCGATTCGGGCATAGATCTCATGCTTGAGATCGATGTCCTCGGGAACACATTCAAAGATGACGTCGCAGTCTGCCAGACTGCCGTAGTCGGTGGAGTATTCGAGGTACCTCTCGCAGATGGCCAACTGCTCCTGGGGCATGAGTCCTTGACTGATCAGCTGGCGGAAGTAGTCGTCGTACGTCTTCTTGTATTCCGGGATCATCTCCGCGCGGCGTACAACGAGCTTGGTGCTGTAACCGTGGCCTGTTGTCAGCACGGCCAGGCTATCCCCAATCATGCCGGCCCCGATGATTCCGATCTGTTTCACGCTTTCGAGCTTCATGCTAATCGTCCATTTCTCCGGTCCCCCTGGAGCTATAACTCAAGGACCTTATTGGGAAGAGAGCTTTAGAGATCTGATCTTCTCAGCCAGATTCACAGAATAACCGCTTGCTAACTCGCAAGCTGATTTTTGTGTGAGATCCGGTTTAAGGGAATCGATTTCTGCTGGAAAAGAATAACTCTTGATGGCTACTTGTGGCCGATCAAAATTCTCCGCGCGACAGAATAAAACAGTCCTTTCGTATGATCCAAGCCTATTCTCTTTTCACAGGCTGCCGTTCTTAGCTCTGTACGACTATGTGGCTGGCCAAAAGCAAGAGGAGATCAAAATTCGAGAGGTAGCGCCACGGGATATTACATCAAATCAAGTGAGCATGAAGAGAAAGAGACTTGTATCAATCAGGCGAATCATACAAAATGTACGATATGTAAGGATGGAATTATGACTAGACTCACCGCATCTCAACTTCGCGAAGATATGGCGACCGCAATAAATAAAGTAGCTTTTGGAGGAGAACGAATTGTCCTCCAGAGGAACAACAAAGATGTGGCTGCTCTCGTCCCGATGGAGGATTTGACCTTGCTCAAAGAATTAGAGGACAGGGTGGATTTGGAGGAGATAAAGAAAGCGCTCGCCGAACCAGGTTCGAATATCCCTTGGGAAGATATCAAGAAGGAATTGGGAATTTAGGTGACATACAGGATCGAGTTTCGGCCTGCGGCCCTCCGCGATTTGAAAAGCCTGCCCAAAGATATACTGGATAGGGTCAGCAGAAGGATATCAGCCCTGGCAGAAGATCCACGTCCATTGGGGGTGGAGAAGCTGTCAGGAAGCGAAGAGGACTTCTATCGAGTTCGAGTGGGTGATTACCGAATTCTTTATTCCATCCAAGACAAGATCTTACTAGTCATCATTGTTAAGATGAGACACCGCCGGGAAGTGTATCGCGGATAATTAACCCGCAAGCATGATGCTCGTTAAAGCCGATTCAACAGCTACAATAACGTCTACATTGGACAGTTTGTGATAGGGCAGCGGCGGGCGTAAGTGCCTGGATTTAAGTGGTCGGGGCACGCAGATTTGAACTGCGGACCTCCTGCGCCCAAGGCAGGCGCGCTACCAGGCTGCGCTATGCCCCGACTTAATAGGGTCGTCATTGTAACCTAATTCACAACGGGTGACAATTGACGATTTACGATTTGCGATTGACGATTCTGCTGATAAAAGCCGCAACGGCACGGGCGCGATGGCTGTGCGCATTCTTTTCTACCTGTGATAATTCCGCGTAGGTTTTCCCGAGCTCCGGAAAGAAAAATACCGGATCATAGCCGAATCCATTATTGCCGCGCGGTTCCTTCGCTATGATCCCGCAGCATTCACCTTCTGCCTCCAGAACCAGCTGGCCTTCCTTTGCGCACGCAAGCGCACAGACGAACCTGGCATTCCGGAGTCCGCTCAGCTGCTCGAGTTCGTCCAGGAGCTTGCGGATTCGATCTGCATCGGATGCGCCCGTGCCCGCGTAGCGCGCCGAGTAGATGCCAGGCCTGCCCCCAAGCGCTTCCACTTCAAGACCGGAGTCATCCGCAAGAACCGGAAATGGAGTCAATTGGGAATAGGCCAGGGCTTTGATTCGGGCATTTTCAGCGAAGGTACTGCCTGTTTCCTCGCATTCCGCATCGATGGAGAGATCGGCCAGACTCAATATACTGCAGGGCAGGGGAATCAGAAGCTCCCTGAATTCCCGCAATTTCCCCTTGTTTTTTGTAGCAATAACAAGCGTGTCCATAATTCGCTCTACATCTTGGAGATTACTCGTAAAACACTGGGACTGCAGTGCTCCCGGCAGCGATCCCGGGAGTCTTACTTCAGCAAAGGGAAGAGGCGTTTGAGGTCCATCCGAGACTCAAGCGCCGACCGCTGCAGTTGCACCAGTTGCTGGATTCCCTGAGCCCCCAGTTTCTGCAGTTCGATAAGCTGTTCGCCCGAGAATGGCGTTTTTTCGGCTGTGCCCTGGACTTCCACGTATCGTCCCTGTCCGGTCATTACCAGGTTCATATCTACTTCAGCTTTCGAGTCTTCCTTGTAGTCAAGATCCAGGCAGGCTGCGCCGTCAAAGATTCCAACAGAGATAGCGGCGACATAGTCCTGGAGAGGCGAAGCCGGAAGCATTTTTCTGTCCATCAGCCGGATGATGGCAGACGTCAGGGCCAGGAATCCGCCCGTGATGGAAGCGGTTCGCGTGCCGCCATCTGCCTGGATGACATCGCAATCAATTAGAAAAGTGCGGGTGCCGAGAAGCGAGGGATTGACAACCGAACGAAGCGACCGCCCAATGAGCCGCTGAATTTCCACGGTACGGCCGGTCTGTTTGCCGCGTGCCGCTTCCCTGGCCGTTCGAGTGTTCGTTGCGCCCGGCAGCATACCGTATTCGGCTGTGATCCATCCCTGGTTCATGTGATTGAGAAAGGGTGGAACTTTATCCTCGACCGTGCAGGTGCACAAAACTCGTGTGTCCCCGATGCTGATTTGAACGGATCCCTGGGGATGCCTGGTGTAGTCCATTTCGATGCGAGTTTCCCGCATCTGGTCGAAATTGCGCCCGCTTGGTCTCATAGAAATCTCCTTACCTCCGGCAAAAAAAAAGAACGCACATTCTATCAGTGGCGATAAGAGAAATGAAAGGATGTAAACCAGAAGAATGCAGGTCACAGGCATTGCTTTTGCAATCCGATTCTCCTAGCATACAAATGATGAATACTTATTTTTTCGGCGGTCCGAGCACAAAGACTGTTAAGGCTCTAATTATTGTAAATATTGGTGTTTTCGTTCTCCAGACGCTATTTCACCTTCTGGGGAGCAACGTCATTGATCTCTATTTCGGACTGGTTCCCATCCGCGTCACCGAAGGGTACATGTTATGGCAATTGGTGACGTACATGTTCCTCCACGGCGGTGTCTTCCATATCTTCTTTAACATGTTGACCCTTTTCATGTTCGGGAATGAGTTGGAACGATACTGGGGAACCTACCGATTCCTGAACTACTATTTTATTACCGGAATCGGTGCGGGAATCTGCTCCTGGGCTGTTGCCCCGCACAGTTTCGCCGTCGTGATCGGCGCTTCCGGTGCTATTTACGGACTTCTCCTTGCCTATGGCCTGACCTATCCTAATCGCATTGTCTATGTGAACTTCCTGCTTCCTCTGAAAGTCAAATGGCTGGTCATCATCATGGGCGCGATGGCCTTTTTCTCCTCGATTGGCGGGACGGAACCCGGCATCGCCAGTATTGCCCACCTCGGCGGCATGGTTGTGGGTTACCTCGTTCTGAAGGGAAAAGACTGGTATGACAAATACCGGTATTTCGATGAACAGAGGCACCGTGAGCAGCTCAAACGCCAGTTTGAGGTTTATTACGGCGACGTCCGACGCAAGGTCGAGGACGATAAGAAAAAAGGCCCAACAATCCATTAAATGACGAATTACGAATGACGAATGACGAATTACGAATGCAAAGCACTGCTAATATTTTTGTCCTTCCCGCCTGAAAATTCCCATGAAAAAAAATGGCTCAAAAAGAGGCCATACCAATTAGATCAGCATGGGAGCAGAACCGCTTAGGAAAAGGACGCAGGCATTCGCCTTTGCGATAATTCAGTTTGTTCAGACAATTCCGGACCGGGGCCCCGCACGTGTCATCGGCCAGCAACTTGTGCGTTGTGGTACATCGGTGGGTGCCAATTTCCGGGCGGCTTGTCGCGCGCGATCGCATCCTGATTTTATTGCCAAGCTTAAGATTGTTGAAGAGGAGTGTGATGAGTCCATCTATTGGCTGGAATTATTGGCAGACTTGAACCTGAGCAATGGAGGCATGCTTCAGAAGCTAACTTTGGAAGCCAACGAAATTTTGGCCATAATCGTAGCATCCATCAAGACCGCCCGCAAAAACTCCTGATTCGTCACTCTTCATTCCCAATTCCCAATTCGTAATTCGTAATTCGTAATTCAGAACGATGGTCCGACGGAAATGTAGAAGCTGAAGCGTCCACCTTCGGCCCAGCCTCCGGTTGCCCGGACCGGGCCAAGAATCGTGTCCACGGCAAGCCCAAGTCCTGCGCCGCTTATATAACCGAAATTGTATGGATGCCGCGGTTCAATGCTGGAGTCCATTCCGTTATAGGTTCCGACAACATAGCCTCGGCGGACGAGGCTGAATGGCCTCGAAAAGATCAGCCTGCGGTAACTGGCGGATACGATAGCCATTTGCCGAACCGGGAACTCGTCCCGACGCAGCCCCAGGAATGGAATCGATGCTGCTTGCGAAGCCGAAGATCCTCCTACGAAGAAAAGGTCGTAAAACGGGACTGTGCCGTGGGAATACCCCAGGTTGGCGTTGATCTGAATTGTCGACTGAGGCGAAAAGGAAATGGAGCGCTGATAATCCATAGTCCACTTGGAATAGTCCAGGTCGCTGCCCAGCGATGGGCTCCGTTTATCAATTTGAAGACGCAGTGCCATGCCGCGGCGGGGGAAATCGCGGGAATCGAGTGTGTCGCGGTTCAACCTGAATGTAAGTCCTGCGAGCCTCTGCGAGCCGGCCAGCCGGTTCGGGTCCTGGCCCCCATCGATTCTCACGCGCTCATATCGGAATCCTCCGGCAATTTCCATCTGCTTGAAAAAGGATCCGCCGATCATCAGGCGTCCGGCTTCACGCTTTTCCGTGAATCGGTCGACGATCTGCCGATCGCGCATGTCCAGACGTTCAAGGCGAAGTACTTCGATTCTGGGTTCCAGAAACAGGAAAGGGGCTTTGGCGGGGATGAGTCGCAGGGAGGCTACGTGATTTTCCAGGCCGCCGAATTGAGTCGAGAGAGTTGCGGTGGAAGGGGAGTGGAATAATTGCCGGGCGGTGAATTCGGCAAGGGCTACGAAGGTATAGTCGTTGTCGTAGCGCAGGCCCGCGCCCAGCGCCTTCAAAGGCGTTTCCTTCACGACATAAATGAGTTCGTATCGATTGCCGGGCAGCGGTTCCAGCGAATAGGCAACACTCTCAAACAGCCGCGTGGCGTACAACCGCCCGACATCCTTGCCGATTGCAGCCGAATCCACGGTATCCCCCGGGTGTACATGGATGCTTGGCATGAGTTGTGACGCCGGAATGTGTGCGAGTCCCCGGAAGGATACGGATGAGATAGCGGGCTGTACTACCATTGGGGATGGTGGCGGAGAAGGCGGCGCCGCCACATTGGCAGTCAAGGCCCGGATTTCCTCCAAATGCTTTTTTACTTCTTCTTCGCCGCGTGAAATGATGGTCGAGATTTTGTCATAGTCCGCATAGGTCAGATTCTGAAGCTTCGGTTGCAGTACGATGGTTGCCAGTTTCCGGTTTTCGCGAACGTTCCTTTCCATCTGCAGACTGATCGATTGATCGACGACATCCAGAAAATTGCGAATCATGTCCTTCTGCTGCAACGGGGTCGTCGTATCGACGGCGATGATGATGTCAGCGCCAAGATCGCGCGCAATGTCGGTGGGAAGATTATCGACCAGTCCGCCATCCGCGAGGAGCATGTCATCCTTTTCAAGCGGCGTGAAAAGAAGTGGAATGGCCATGGAGGCTCGGAGTGCTTCCGTCAGTGATCCTTTTTGGAATACATAGGCATTTCCATTCACAAGGTTCGTGGCAACTGCGCGGAATTGGATTGGAAGGCGGTCGAAGTCATAGCCGGCCCGGAGCATCCGGCTGTTGGTTAGGATATCCAATTCCTCCGTCAGCCGTTGACCTCCTCGAAATCCGGTAGGCAACTCAGGGTTCCAGCCTCGGAAATATACCTGGGCCTGGTAGCGGGAGTTCCTTCGTTCAAGAAGGGGGGTGAGCCGTCGCTCCGGGGCATCGCTGAAAATGGTTGTCCAATCCTGACCGGACAATACACGTTCAATCTCATCGGTCGAATAGCCGATGGCATACAGACCGCCGGCCAGGGCGCCAAAGCTGGTGCCCGTGATGCAGTGGATGGGGATATGCTCCCGCTCCAATGCCCGCAGTACTCCAATATGCGCGGCGCCACGCGCACCTCCGCCGCTCAGGACCAGGGCAACTTTGTGTTTCTGTTGCGCGATTCCGGAAACGGGAGGGAAGAGGCTGATAACTGCAATAGAAAAAATAAGATAGAGGTGCTTCATTGCATGCTTCCTATTTATTTCAATACATTATCATGAAGATTGGAAATTTGAGATTAGAGATTGCCAATTTAACGAGGGCCTAACAGTTTCAACGACGCTCTTTGTCTTATGCCGTTCCCAATCAAATGGAGTAACATGATAGGGAGTTGGACGTAATACTACTCAAATGGAATAGTTGTCTTTAACAGGAGCACTGGAACAATAATCCTTGTCAAAGGAGGAAGGTTTATCCGATGAAAAGCAAAATACTTTTGATTGGGGCAGTCGTATTGCTGGTAGTTGCAGCTGCTTATGCTGCCGATGTTACCGGCAAATGGGTGGCGGAAATGCAGGGGAGAAACGGCACGACCCAAACCACATTCGACCTTAAAGCGGATGGGGCAAAGCTGACTGGAACCATGCAGGGTGCCCAGGGAGATCCTGTGGCAATCCAGGATGGCAAAATTGATGGTGATAACATTTCGTTTGTTGCCGTACGCAAAATGGGCGAAATGGAAATGAAGACGACCTGGAAAGGAAAAGTTACCGGCGATCAAATCAGCTTCACGCGGGAATTCCAGATGCCGGCCGGCGGTATGGGTGGTCCTGGCGGCGGTCCCGGTGGCGGTGGTATGGGCGGCCCCGGCGGTGGTGGCATGGGCGGTCCCGGCGGTGGTATGGGCGGTCCTCCACCCGCAATCATTGCAAAAAGAGTGAAATAACCCAAACGCAGGAATGGCAGGCGACCGGGTGGTTCTGCCACCCGGGCCGACCTGCAGCCGGGATTTATCATGACAAAAATGGTATTGCTGGCGATGATCTCCCTGGGCCTTTTGGCGGGTTTTACAATGACCAATCCGGGGGATCAGCCTGCTGGCGATGCCGCCCTCTCCGATGCCCGCGTTCGCCGGGCTATTGATACGCACCGCCAATCCTGGGAAGGAATGAACGTCCCTGAAGCGGACGGGAAAGCCCTCTACGATATCATCATCCGGAACGGATATAAGAACGCGCTCGAAATCGGCACATCAAACGGCTATTCAGGTATGTGGATCAGCTGGGCCCTGTCCAAGACAGGAGGAAAGCTGATTACCATTGAGATCGATCGCGGTCGGCACGAAGAGGCGCTGGCAGGTTTTCGTGAGGCAGGCCTTTCCAAGTTTATTGATGCCAGGCTTGGAGATGCGCATGAGATTGTCCCTTCACTGGCAGGTTCTTTCGATTTCGTATTCTGCGACGCCGATAAAGAATGGTACGAAAACTATCTGAAAGCCGTCCTGCCGAAACTGGCCGTCGGTGGTTGTTTTGCCGCCCACAATGTCTATGATTATTCTTCGGCTGGAGGGGGACGGAGCAGGGGTGGTTTTCGTCGGGGGTATGGCGGTATGACCGGGGGATATCTTGACTTTGCCAAAAGTCTCCCGAATCTCGACACCGGCGTATTAGATATTCCGGGCTCTGGCGGGCTGGCGGTCAGCTACAAGAAATCAAAGTAGGACTCGAAGCCGGCAGCGGCAGTCGTTGTACAAGCCGACTGCACACTGCCGAATGCTGGAGGGTTACTCGGCGCGACGACGTTTGAATGCGGGTTCGTCCAGATTCTCTTTTAGCTGAAAATCAATCCCTTTGGATTCATTTGGAGTCAGCGGAATGACATTGTTTCCGCGGGTGTGTTCGCTGGCGCCCTTTGCCCTCTCGTTCGTATTTTGATTGAATCCGGTTGCAATGACCGTGATTTTGATGCGATCGCCCATTCTCTCATCGTAGACGGCTCCAAAGATCGTGTCTTCAGCGCCGGCGATTTCCTCGATGATCTTGGCTGCCGCATCCACTTCGTGCAACCGAAGGCTTTCACGGGTGGCCGTGATGTTGATCAGGACCCCGCGTGCTCCGCGGATTGAAGTTTCTTCGAGCAGCGGGCTGGAGATCGCTCTTTGGGCGGCTTCGATCGCGCGGTTTTGTCCTTCAGCCATCCCGGTGCCCATGAGCGCCATTCCTTTGCCGGCCATGGTAGTGCGCACGTCTGCGAAGTCGACATTGACGATGCCGGGCAGCGTGATGATGTCCGAGATCCCCTGGACGGCCTGGCACAGCACATCATCTGCATAACGAAAGGAATCTTCCAGTAGCGCTTCCGGTCCCATGGCTGCGAGGAGTCTTTCGTTCGGAATTGTGATGAGGGTGTCCACCACTTCCTTGAGTTCATGAATCCCCTCGTCGGCGTGCAATCCCCTCTTCTTGCCTTCGAAGCTGAATGGTTTTGTTACCACTCCGACGGTCAGCGCTCCCAGTTCGGTGGCGAGGCTGGCAATAATGGGTGCTGCGCCGGTTCCGGTTCCGCCGCCCATGCCGGCGGTCACAAACACCATATCCGCCCCGTCCAGCAATTCGATGATGCGTTCCGTATCTTCAAGCGCCGCCTGTCTTCCTCTTTCGGGAATTGCGCCGCAACCAAGTCCGTTTGTAAGCTTGGATCCGATCTGCAGCTTGATGGGTGCAATGGAATTCCGGAGTGCCTGGATGTCGGTGTTGGCCGCGATAAATTCAACGCCTCCGATTTTCGCCTGAATCATGCGGTTTACGGCATTTCCGCCGGCACCGCCGATTCCGATTACTTTGATTTTTGCAGGAGGCTGTCGATCTTCCTCGAATCTGAACTCCACCGCTTCCTCTTCGAACCGCAGTTTCTCCGTTTGCATCACTTCCTCCTCTTTGCTGCCCTTTGTATTCAAGTTAATTGCGGGATGTATCCTTCATCCTGCGTTAATTTCCTGCCCACTGCAAAATGCGTGAAAAAAATACCGGTGTATTGCTTGTTTTTCCGGTGGTCTTCTTCCGATACCCGGCCTCTTCCGCACCGCAGAGGATGAGGCCGATCGCCGTTGCGTATACCGGATGTGAGAGTTCGTCTGAAAGCCCTCGGATTCCCAACGGCAAGCCTTGCCGGACAGGCATTCCCAGCGTTTCTTCAGCCAGTTCCAGCATGCCGTCCAGCATGCTCCCTCCGCCGGTAAGCACCGCACCGGCAATCAGGCGCTCATTGCCGACTGCCTGGGATATCTGATCTCTTACCAGTTCCAGCAGTTCCACCGCCCTGTCTCTCAGAATTTCGCAGACGTATTTGCGAGATACCGATCTGTATGGCCGCGTCCCGATGCCTGGGACGTCCACCGTTTCTCCCTCCTGAACTCTTTCGGTTAATACGGTGCCGCTATCTTTCTTAATGCGGTCGGCCTCCTCGAGCGGCGTATGCAGCCCAATGGCAAGGTCTCGGCTGAAATGTGTGCCTCCCACCGGCAACACCCGCGTGAACTGGACAGCGTTTCGCATGAAAACGGCAATGTCCGTTGTCCCGCCGCCGATATCAATGACGACGGTGCCAAGCTCTCGCTCATCCTTTGTGAGGACTGCCTCAGCGCTGGCCAATTGCTGGAGGATTACCTTCTTGACTCGCATTTGAGCCCGATTCACTGCGTTGATCAGATTCTGGTTCAGTGCGCTATGGCACGTCACAACGTGAATATTCACATCCAGGCGGGAACCGTAAAGTCCTACCGGATTTTGTATGCCGCCCTGATCGTCGAGGAAGTACTCCTGCGGCAGGATGTGAATTATCTCGCGGTCGGGCGGAATCGGCACCGATTGAGCGGCGCGGATAACCTGGTCCATAGCCTCCGAGGTGACTTCCTGGTGGTTCCCTTCAATTGTGATGGCACCATGGGAATTAAAGCTCTGGAAATGATCGCCGGAAGCGCCCACGATAACCCAATCGACGGACACACTGGATTTGAGCTCTGCCTCATCCCGGGCTTTTCGTATGGAAGCCGCCGCCTCTTCCAGGTCCACTACCACTCCCTTTTTCAGGCCGCTCGAGTTGGCATAGCCCGTGCTCAACACTTCGAGGCTTCCATCTTTCTGAGCCCGTGCAATCATCATGCAGATCTTTGTCGTTCCGACATCAAGACCACATATAATCCGATCTTTTTTCACCTGTTCGCCTTTACGTCTTTGTTTTGTTTCCCGTGCCCGCGCGCCTCGGACGATAAATAATGTTGCCCTCAACTCGCAGATCTATCGATTCTATTTCGGAGTATTGATTCTTCAATTCCTGGTATTGCTGCATGTTTGTCATCAGTGTGCTGAAGCGCTTCTGGTAGTCTTTCTCGCCCAGGAAAACCTCGGCCGTATCGTCTACCAGCAGAATCTTCAGGTTGTCCGGATCGGAAATATCCACTTCAGAAATCTTCTTTGCTTCAGCCGGCGATCCGGCCTCGATTTCGGAGAGCATTTGAAGCCCTCTCCGGATGCGTGTTGAGTTTTCCGCCTGGTACAGCAGGTAGTCTTCTGCATCCTTTCCCATCACACCCTTGAATACGGGTACGTCCAGCTTCCCGTATTTGGGATCGTACCGATCGAGCATGATCCCATCCTGATCCGCAATCATCAGTTCGCCATGAAACTCAATGATGGCAGACGGCGTACGTTCCTGCACGTAAATGATGAGATCCGAGGGTAGAATGCGGCGGATTTCCACTCGTTTTACCCACGGTTCTTTTTCAAGACGTGCTCTCAGTCGATAGAGGTCAATGCGTAGAACATTGACGGGGAAGTTTTTCCGGACAACCGATTCCAGCGCCGTTGGATTGGATGCCTTGCAGCCGTGGAACGTGACCTTGCGAAGATCGAACTTGTCGGATGTATAGGCATACACAAACACCGAGAGCAGGCAGAATACAAGCAGCATGAAGGCGCCAAGTTTGCCGATGGTTTTGAGCGCGGTGACAAGGCGGCGTCCTGCGATGTGTCCTTTTCCCAGCTTGTTCGTCGCCTTCTTGTGTGCATGCCGGGACGAATCCGGCGGGACAATTCTGGCGCTCGTAGCTTCACGCGGTTTGCTGGTCGTCTTGATTTCCATTTGCAATCACTTCTCCGGGTGCGCCGCGCAGGGCGGGTCCGGGTTTATTCCTTGAGAAACTCTTCGCCAATCTTCCACACATCTCCGGCCCCAAGAGTCAAAAGCAGATCGCCTTCGCGGAGCCTTTCTGTCAACAACCTTTGAACACTGCCGGGATCCGGTGCAAACATTACGTCTCTGTGTCCGAATTTCTTGATCTGCTCAACGAGCCGTTCCGCCGTGACGCCTGGAATCGGTTCTTCGCTTGCGGCGTATATCGGGAGAACCAGAAGAACATCCGCATGGTGAAACGCTCGCGCAAAATCCTCTTCCAGGGCCTGGGTGCGCGTATAGCGGTGCGGCTGGAAAACCGTGACGATCCGTCGATCGCACGCATGCCGGGCCGCGCTGAGCGTGGCAATGATCTCCGTAGGATGGTGACCGTAATCATCCACGACAAGAACGCCGGTCTTTTGTCCCTTGACCTGAAACCTGCGATCGGCGTTTTGAAACGACGCCAGGGCTTCGGCTATCTTGTCAAACGGGATTTCCAACTCCAGTCCCGTTGCCAGGGCTGCCAGCGAATTGAGGATTCCGTGTCTTCCCGGGATTCGCAGCTGGAGCGTACCCAGCGCATTGCCCCGATAGTGCACCTGGCAGGAAGTGCCGAAGTCGTGAAATTCGATGCGGGACGCGACGAGATCCGCCTGCTTGCTGGTCCCATAGGTTACGATGCGCCGCTCCACGCGCGGGAGAATGGCCTGGACATTGGGATCGTCGAGGCACAGAACGGCAGCTCCATAGAATGGCACCTTGTTGACAAACGAAACAAAGGCAGCCTGGATTTCATCTAGATTCGCGTAATGATCCAGATGCTCCCGATCGATATTGGTGACAATGGCGATTGTGGGGCTGAGCTTCAGGAATGAGCCGTCGCTCTCATCCGCCTCCGCCACAATAAAATCGCCTTTGCCGAGTTTTGCATTGCTTCCAAAGGCGTTCAGCCGGCCGCCAATCACGGCCGTTGGATCAAAGCCGCCATTTACCAGCACCGTGGCGACCATTGAGGTCGTGGTCGTCTTTCCATGAGAGCCCGCAACTGCAACTCCGTATTTTAGCCGCATCAGTTCGGCAAGCATCTCCGCCCTGGGGATGACCGGGATCTGCAGCCGCTTGGCTTCAACCACTTCCACATTATCCGGACGGACGGCGGAGGAGATGACGACCACGTTGGTGCCTTCGACATTCGCCGCACGGTGGCCGTAAAAAATCTTCCCTCCCAGGGATGTCAGCCGGTCGGTAACCGGACTTGGCTTCAGATCGGAGCCGGAAACCTCATAGCCGAGGTTCAGCAGGAGTTCGGCTATGCCGCTCATCCCAATGCCCCCGATTCCGACAAAATGCAGTTTCTGAATTTTCCTGAACATATCTATCCTGTCCGCCTAATCCGCCGCTTCGGATAACCTGTTATGGTTCGAGAGATTCAAGAGCACGCCGGTTGCAATCAGATTCAGCAGGATGGAACTGCCCCCCTGGCTCATGAAAGGCAACGCAATGCCCTTTGTGGGCATCATGGACAACACCATGGACATGTTAATGAACCCCTGCAGCGCTACCATCAGTGTAATGGCCAATCCGAGGTAAAATCCGAAACGGTCCGGTGTCCGCAGGACAATCCGAATTCCGCGATAAAAAAAGATCAAAAATGCCAGCGCAACGATACAAGTGCCAATCAACCCGAGTTCTTCGCCGATCACAGCGAAAATAAAGTCGCTTGGAGCTTCAGGCAAAAAGGCAAGCTTCTGTTTACTCGCGCCGAATCCGAGGCCGGAGAAACCACCCGTGCCGATTGCCGTCAGAGACTGGCTGATTTGCCACCCATAGCCAAGCCGGTCATGCAGCGGATCTATGAATACCTTCATCCGTTCCCAACGGAATGGATACTGCTTGATGAAGAAGATGAGGGCGGGAACCGCCATCGCTGCAGCCGAGATAATATATTTCCATGACAGGCCCGCAACCACCAGAAGAATTCCCATAATCATGCAGATAGTCAAAGCCTGTCCGAAATCCGGTTCGACTGCAATCAGTCCTGCAATACAAAGTACAACCGCTCCAAGGGGCAGCAAACGGCGGAGAGGCTGGTTGATCTCCTTTTCATGCTTATGCAGGTATGATGCGATAAACACCAGAACAATCAGCTTTGCGATTTCCGAAGGCTGGAATGATACCAGCCCATAGCGAATCCAGCGATGAGCTCCGTTTACCTTTGCCTGTGTCATGACGAAAAGCAAAGCCACCGCGGATACGGCCAGCAGCGTATAGAGAACTTTGGGTTTCTGCCAGAAGTGATAGTCAACGTTCATCACAAAAAGCAGCATGACGAAGCCGATTCCCGCGTGAAGCAGCTGCTTGAGAAAGGCGTACGAAGACATGGATGCGCTATAAACCATCACCAGCCCGAATATCGTGAGAAACCCGGCGGTAAAGAACAGCACTTTGTCACTGGCTGGTTTATATGCCATAAGCTTTAGATGCCCTTCTTCAGGCTGCGCACCGCATCCTTGAAGACGCGGCCGCGGTGTTCGTAATCCTGAAACATATCAAAACTTGCGCATGCAGGCGCCAGAAGCACCACGTCGCCTGCTTTTGCGATCCGATGGCATGCGGAGACTGCCTCCTGCATGGAGCCGGTTTGACTTATCTCCGTCGTGCCGGATAGCGCTTCACGGATCTTGCCCGCCGCCTGTCCGATCAAAACCAGATGTTTGACCCGTTCTCTTACGAGGGTTTGCAGGACCGTAAAGTCACCGGCTTTATCCTTGCCCCCCGCAATCAGGACAATGCCGCCCGGAAATGCTTCGAGAGATTTGATTGTGGCGTCGACGTTGGTTGCCTTCGAATCGTTGAAATACTGGACTCCGTCAATCTCGCACACAAATTCAATCCGGTGTTCCACTCCCTTGAATTTCCGAACACTTGCTTCGAGGCTGTCCGGGGCAGCGCCGGCCAGTATGGCCATGGCGCAGGCGGCCAGAACATTCTCCTGGTTGTGGGCTCCTTTGAGCGCTATGGCATCGGCGGTAAACAGCTTCCGTTCGCCGGATTCGTCGCAATAAAAGAGCACCCCGTCCCTCATGTATGCACCGCGCGCCTGAGCTTTCTTCCGGCTGAACAGAACCGGCGTGGATGCCACCTGCGCCGCGATGTTTGCCGTTTTGGGATCGTCGTCGTTCAGGACTGCAAATTCCGTCTTTTGCTGGTTCAAAAAGATTCGCTGTTTCGCCGCGACGTAATCTTCGAAGCCGGCGTATCGATCCATGTGATCCGGCGTCAGGTTCAGGATCGATCCAATTGCCGGTCGAAATGTATCGATGCCTTCCAGTTGAAAGCTGGAAAGCTCAACGGCATAAATATCCTCCGTCGACGATTCGCCGACGAAGTCGATCAGGGGCGTTCCGATATTGCCGGCGGAATGCCCTTTGAGTCCTGCGCCGACCAGAAGCTCGGATACCAGGCTGGTCGTGGTTGTTTTTCCATTGGATCCCGTAATGCCGATGATTTTTCCCTTCAGATGACGGGCTGCAAGTTCGATTTCCGCAATGATCGGAATTGCTGCTTTCCTGCTTAGATCGAAATAGGGGAGTGCAAGGGGCACTCCAGGACTTACAACCACAAAATCGCAGTTGCGGAAACTTTCATCGTTATGTCCTCCCAGTTCCAATATGAGTTCGCCTGGATAATCCCGGGCATTGAGCAATGGAGAAATGCGAGGCAGATTCTCCAGTGTTTGTGAGTCGGTGAGAGTTACTCTCGCACCGGCCGCCAACAGAAAGCGGGCGGAAGAAATCCCGCTTTTGGCGGCACCCACGATCAGAACTGATTTCCCTCGATAGCTGATATCCATAAAATGACTTTACAAATTTCCCGGAAGCGACGGTGCTTCCGGACTTCCTAATTGCCAGGCGCCTCGAACTCCGCGCGCAGCCGCTGAATAATTTTTTCCAGGTGTACTCCGCGCGAACCCTTTACGAGCACCAGATCTCCGGCCTGCAATTCCTTTGCAAGAGCTTCCGCTACCGCATCCGCATCCGGATAAAAACGCGATTGAGACGAAGGCAAGCCCGCGGCCGTTGCGCCTCGAACAATCTCCTCTGCCGCTCCTCGGACTCCAATCACAATGTCGATGCCATGCCCGGCGGCGAACCTGCCGCAATCGGCATGCAGGGCATTCGATCCGCTTCCCAGTTCCAGCATTTCTCCTGCGACCAGGATTCGCCGGGAAAATGACGGCATGTCCGCAAGGACCTCGATCATCTTCATGAGCGCCCTGGGATTCGAATTGTATGAATCGTCGATGACCGTGAACCCCGGTTTGAAACTCAGGATCTGGCCCCGCATGGACGCTTGCTGAAGACTCCGGAAGGTTTCCGTCATCCGGTCCAGGGGGATATTGAGCCGACTGCCAAGGGCTATGGCCGGCAGGAGATTCATGACATAGTGGGTCCCGGCCACGGGTATCGTGCCTTCCCACATGTTTTTTCCGCAGGAGAGCCTGAAGCCGGTCTCCGTCAGCCCTTTGATGGCTATCCGGTCTGCTCGAACTTCGGCTCCTTCAGAGAAGCCAAAGGAAATTTTTGTGCCCGTAAAACGCTCCGCGATGGACCGGACCAGTGGATCATCGATGTTGTAGATCAATGCGCCATCCGCAGGCAGAGCTTCGGCGAGTTCTCCCTTGGCCCTGGCAATGTCTTCGACCGACTTGAAAAACTCGAGATGTACCGGAGCAACGTTTGTGATGATTCCGATCCCGGGGGAAGCGATGCGGCACATTTCGGCAATCTCGCCCGGCGCGCTCATCCCCATTTCAAATATTCCGACATTGCATTCGGAAGCCAGACCGAACAGCGCAAGGGGAAGCCCGAAGAGATTGTTGTAATTGCCCGGAGTCCGGTAAACCCCGAATGTGTTTTGCAATACGTGGGCTGCAAATTCCTTTGTCGTGGTTTTGCCCATGCTTCCCGTGATGGCCACCAGAATTCCATTCCATCGCTGCCGGAACCAGATTGCGAGATCTTTCAGCGCTTCATGGGTCTGTTTGACACGGATGAGCACGCGGTCATCGGGAAAGCTTCCCGGGAACCGGTAATCGTGTTCCACCACAGCGCCCAGGGCGCCTTTGGACAGGGCATCAGGGACATAGCGATGTCCATCCTGATTAGGGCCGCGGATCGCAAAAAAGATATCGCCGCCTTTGAGATGGCGTGTGTCGATCGACACAGTAGAGAAGACGGTATCCTTCGAACCATAGGCCAGGTTTCCGGAGGTTCCGTATTCAATCTCTGCTGCTGTTAAAATCGACATGACAAGCCATTCGTTGCCGGAGTGCCGGCATTCAATCAGTGGTTCAAACGTTCTCGAATCAGTTCGCGGGCAATTTCACGGTCGTCGAAATGGATGGTCTGGGTGCCGAGTATCTGATAATCCTCGTGCCCTTTCCCCGCAATTACGACAACATCGCCCTTATTTGCAATCGATACCGCCGCTTCAATCGCTTTGCGCCGGTCCGGTTGAACAACATAGGGTGCCGGTCCTCCGCGCATTCCGTTTTCAATTTCTTTCAGGATTTGAAGCGGATCTTCCGATCTCGGGTTGTCCGAGGTCGCAAATACGAAGTCGCTCATTTTGGCCGCAATCTCACCCATAATCGGCCGCTTGGTCTTGTCTCGGTCGCCGCCGCAGCCGAAGACGGTGATCAGCTTTCCGTGCGGGAGTTGGGCAACCGTGTTCAGAAGGTTCTCTAGGGCATCCGGAGAGTGTGCGTAGTCAACGATGACAGCAAAATCCTGACCAGCATCCACTCTTTCCACTCGGCCAGGGACTCCCGTTAGCGCTTCTATCCCTTTTTGAATCTGGTCCAGCGGAATTCCGAGGGAGAGAGCGGCCCCTGTGGCTGCCATGACATTATAGATATTGGGCCGGCCGATCAGCTTCAGCTGATACCGGATTTCGCCTGCGGGCGTGTGAAGCGTTAAATCGGTTCCATCGACGCGGCTGTGGAAATCCACAACATGAATGGATGCCTCTTTATTGAATCCGAAACTGACCAGGTTGCATCCAACGTTTGCGGCCAGCCTTTTCCCATAAGGATCGTCGATATTGATGACGGCCGATTCCACACGATTTCCGTTCTCTGCAGAGAAGAGAATTTGTTTTGCCCGGAAATACGACTCCATGTCTTTGTGGAAATCGAGATGATCGCGCGTCAGATTCATAAAAACGCCGACCCTGAACCGCATTCCATAAACTCTTTTAAGAGAGAGGGAATGCGAGGATACCTCCAGAACACCAACCGTACAGCCCTCGTCAGCCGCCTGGGCAAAGAATCCCGTCAGGTCAGACGACTCAGGCGTTGTATGCTCGCTGTGGAAACTCTGGGATCCGATCTTCATCCCGATCGTTCCCACCAGGCACGCGCGCATTTCCGAACCGCCGTAAATGGATTCCATAAGATAGGAGGTCGTGGTCTTGCCGTTCGTGCCGGTAATCGCCACAAGTTTCAGACGCTCCGAGGGATTTCCAAAAAAGGCCTTCGATATCTCTGCCAGGAATCTTCTATCATCGCCAACACGGATACAGGCTGTCCCTGGTGCCGGCTCCATCGGCGCTTCGGATGCAACGGCAACCGCGCCTTTTTCGATTGCCTGCGGGACGAAACGAGTGCCATCGCTCTTCTCGCCTTTGATGGCGACAAACAGATCGCCTTTTTTCACCGAGCGGGAATCATAGGCAATGCCGCGGATATCGACATCGAGGCTGCCTTGCGTCTGAATCCCTGGAATCTGTGCGACCACTTCGTGTAGGTACATAATCCTTCTATCTCATGGCCGGGATGGCAGCCGGCTGACTGGTTGCGTGCTCCGCCGCATACCGGGCTTCGGCTGCAGCCAATTGCTCTTTCAGGTTTCCCTTCGAGAAGATAACATCGCACGCGGTCCCCGCGGATACTTTAGTTCCTGGCGAAGGTGACTGGAAGACCGCAAGGCCTGCGCCTTTGGCCTGTAGTCGAATACCGAGTTCCATGCAGCGTGCCAGTACGGTTCTTTTGCCCAATCCTCTGAAATTTGGAATGATGATATCGGGTCCGCTCTTGACCTGTACGGTAATCGATTCCTGCGCTTCTTCCTTGAGCCCATTCTTTGGCGATTGCAAAGGCTGCACCGCATCGGGGATGTAATCCTCGGAGCCGACATCGGCAATGAGAGGCTTGAATTGTGGTAGAGGAATTGCCGGGTCCGGCTGTACGTGAAGCTGCAGCAATGTTTCCTGGGCGATCTTCTGAAAGAACGGTGCACTCACGTCGCCGCCGTAATGCGCTCCCTTCGGTTCATCAATCTGCACAAGAATGGTGATGCGAGGGTGGGGAAGAGGTGCAAACCCGATGAAAGAAGAAACGTATTTGTTGGGTGAATATCGTCCATCGACGATTTTTTGCGCTGTCCCGGTTTTGCCGGCTGCGCGGTATCCTTCGAGAGCTGCGCGTTTTCCGGTGCCGCGGAGGACCACTCCCTCAAAAGCATCGGAAACCGCTTTTGCCGTCTCCGGGCTCATTAGCCGCACGCGCTCCGGAGTCGTTACTTTAGCCAGATCCCCATTTGCATCGATAATCCGGTCTACAAGTGTGGGTCGGACCCTATATCCACCGTTGGCGATCGAGTTGATCGCCGTCAGTATCTGCATGGATGTGACGCCCACTTCCTGACCGAATGAAATAGCACCGATCGAAAGACCGGACCACTCATGCCAATCGCGTACCAGTCCCACAATTTCGCCCGGTAGATCGATCCCGGTTCGTGAGCCAAATCCGAAATTTCTCAACGATTCATACAGGCGCTGTTCGCCCAGGCGCAAGCCGAGTTTAGCCGCGCCCACATTGGATGAATACTCGAGGATTTGGCCGAAGCTGAGCAAGCCATAGCCTTTGTGGTCATGGAAGACATGTTTGCTGATCGTGATGGTTCCCATCTGGCAATCGATCATCTCAGTCGGTCGGGTCAACCCGGCTTCCAGAGCGGAGGCCGCTACCACAACCTTAAAGGTAGATCCCGGTTCAAAGGCATCGGAGATAGCGCGATTACGCCAGACATCGGACTGATATTTGTTGTAGGCGGTACAGTTGAATTGAGGGTAATTAGACAATGCGAGTATTCTGCCCGTGTCGGATTCCATGACAATTGCAGTACCCGCTTTTGCCTGAGCCTTTTCCACGGCGGCCGTAATCTCTCGGTCCGTGATGTACTGGATGGACTTGTCGATGCTCAACACCAGGGAATGGCCCTGCACCGGCGCTACCTCAACGTTGGCTTTGTAGGAGCGCCTCAGAGCATCCACATCCAGGGAGAACAAACCTTCCTTTCCCTTCAGCTCCTTGTCGTACTGCTGTTCAAGCCCGTAGGTTCCATCTTCGTTCATGTTTACGAATCCCAAAGCATGGCATGCCAATTCGCGATTGGGGTACACGCGCATGCTTTCCTCGACGAAATAGACCCCCTCGATTCCGAGCGCCGCAATTTGCTTTTCCGCATTGGGATCAATTTTGCGCTGGAGGATGACATCTTTGCGCTTCGGGTCCGTCAATTTGTTGAGGACTTCCTGTGGATTCATTTTAAGAATCTCCGCGAGTTTCCTGGCTGTCGCGGGGATGTTTTTTATGTTCTTGGGTTCGGCATGCGCCGTGCTGACGGGTACACTTGTAGCCAGTTCCTCCATATGGCTGTCGTAGATAATTCCGCGGGGAGGCAGAATGGAACGCGTTACCTGCTGGTTTTCTGAGGCGATTTCAACGAAGGTCTGGTGCTCGAATACCTGTAATTGAACCAGGCGAACGAGTATCAGGAAGCTCCAGAGCGTGATTCCCAGGATTACAATGGCGATGCGTGTGGTTTTGAAGCCCTTTCCACCGTCGGACATATAATTGACGATTGACGATTTACGATTGACGAGTTCTTGGGGCGTCAACCGTCAATCGTGAATCGTCAATTTATTCTCCTATTCCTGAGATGTTAATTTGCCGGGATGAATTTCGAAGCTCTGGCCTCTGATATTTTCAAGAGAGGCGCTTCGGAATCAGCCATGGCCATTGCATTCGACAATCCACTCTCCACATCCTGCGTCTGCGGCCGGATGAATTGATTTGGACGGAGCAGCGTCATTCCCAACTCATTGCGGGCTCTGTCCTCGATATTCCTCGGATTCTTCAAACAGTCTGCCTCAAGGCCGAGTTGCTTCTGATTACGCAGCAGGTTCTGCTCTGCTTTATACAGATTCTGGCTTTCATATCCTGTGCTTACAATCTGGCTTCGAACCCAGGCATAGAACATGAAAGCCGCTGCGATCATTGCCAGCGGAATGATATTCCGCAGGAGTTCCGAAAGCATGCTGGCATCGATCTCGCTTTTGATGCCGTAGTTGCGTGTTTCGATTCCATCCGCCCAATCTGTCATCTCTGTCTCCAGTTTCTTGCTTCGGGCAAAGCATCCAAGGAGCCGCCGCCAAAGTTCTACAAGCGTTCCAATGATCTCAAACGAGCACTCCGGGCTCGCGGATTGGCAGCCAACTCCTCGGGACCCGGTACCATTGGCCGGGGGGTAAGGAGGTTAGCCAATTGTTGTCTAGGACACGTGCAAAGCTCCGGAGGCGCTTCACACACACACTGTCCGGCAAGCTTGCGAAAAGCTCTTTTGACAATTCGGTCCTCCAGCGAATGAAAAGCGATGACAACCATTCTTCCGCCGGGCTTCAGGAATCCGAATGCTTCACCAAGGAACTCTTCAAGACCTTCCAGCTCTTCATTGACTGCAATGCGCAATGCCTGGAAGGTACGGGTCGCGGGGTGGATAGGCTGGTGGCCACGAACCCTCAAAACACGGCTGATGATTTCCGCTAATTGCGAGCAGCGCGTTATCGGCGTCTTCCGGCGCTCCTGAACGATGGCTGCTGCTATGCGGCGCGAGAGCCGTTCCTCGCCATAGCGATAGATAATGTCCGCCAGTTCTGTTTCTGACAGTTTGTTGACCAAATCCGCCGCGGTCCATTGCTGGGTGCGGTCCATGCGCATGTCCAGCATGACGTCTGACTGGAAACTAAAACCGCGTTCCGGCGTAAGGAGTTGATAGGAGGACACTCCTAAATCGATCAGAATTCCATCCACGGCCGGTCCCGCAAGGTTGTTCAAAATCAATGGCAGGTTTTTGTAGTTGTCGTGCAGCAGCCGGAGACTTTGTGCGTAATGCTTTAGCCGCACTTGAACCTTTTCCAGAGATTCCTTGTCGCGGTCGATGCCGATCAACTGGCCGCCCGGCTGGATTTTCTCCAGAATCATTTCCGTATGCCCGCCCAACCCGACCGTGGCATCCACGTACGTACCACCCGGCTTGCAGCGCAGGAGGTCCAATGCCTCCTTCGGCATAACCGGAATGTGCTCGGGATCACGTGCTTCCAAGTGGTCTGTCATGTTCTTCCGGGCCGTTGCTCGCACTCTTCACCGCCAGAATTCAAAAAACACAGTTCAAAGAATTGGTGATTCCTTTTTGGATCGGGACAAGATTGCTGCTCATTCTGAATTCCGGCTTCTGAGTTCCGAATTTTCTAAAATCCCTGATTTGCCAATCGCTCACGCTCTTCAGCTGTGAGCGGATCATCGATCAAGTTCTTTCGGAATACCTCATCATTCCAAACTTCGAGGTGGTCGGTTTTTCCAATGACTACAACATCTCCTGAAATCCTGGCTGCCTCCCGGAGCAGTTGCGGTATCAAAATCCGGCCTTGGGGATCCATTTGCGTGACCAGTCCGTAGTAGCTTGTAATTCGCTGCAGCTTCTGCTTGGCCGGATCCATTCGCGGCGGTTCCTGGAGTTTCTGAGCCATCCGTTCCCAAACGGATATGGGGTAGATTTGAGCGCAGTGCCCGTCGTCGCTGGTCACATAATAGTTGTTGTCGTCTGTTTCGGGCAGATCTCGACGGAATTTCGCCGGCAATCTCAACCGGGATTTTTCGTCGATCTTAGCTAAATAACTGCCCAACAGCATATCAGACTCGCAACATGTCAGATGCCAATATTGTGAAATAGCTTTTCAGGGGAATGCGCTTCAAAGTGATCCTCTGTCATCCACCTTGGACCACCTTTGACCACAAGACAATAAACCTATCGACAATTTGGTGTCAAGTGAATAGTAATAATAATTGCTCAGTAAATGATAGAAATTCAGGGCTTTGGCGCCTTAGATCCAAATTTTTCGTGACGAGGAAGGCTGGTCGAACCTTCGCGGCTTGAGCCCCAATGATTGGAGGCTGCTCCAAAATTCTGCATTTTCCTCGATTTTTGGTGGTCGAAAGTGGTTGGAAATGCAAAAAACGTCCCAGATAGCGGGGATTGACCTTGCAAGGCCTTATGGGTAACCGGAAACGCGAAACGGGAACCTTCTTGTGGTAACATGTCACCCTTTAATAATAATAAGGATATACCTCATGAAAGTCGGGATAGTCGGATTGCCGCAGGTCGGAAAGACAACAATATTCAAGCTTCTTACCCAGGGACGCGTGGATACTTCGTCCTGGGGAAGCAGCCGGGAAGCTCATATTGGGATTGCACATGTGCCCGATGCTCGCGTGGATAAGCTGGCGGAGATCGTGAAACCGAAGAAGACAACCTATGCCACGGTCGAGTATGTCGATCTCCCTGGCCTGGCACGTGGTGAAGGCAAGGCGGCTTTGCAGGGGCAGGCGAAGGAGATGTCGACTTATCTGAATAGTCTGAAAAATATCGATACCCTTCTGCATGTAGTCCGAGCCTTTGACGATCCCAACCTGCCGCATGTCGAAGGATCGGTGGATCCGCTGAGAGACATCGGCGTATTTGAGCTCGAGATGATCTTCTCGGACCTGGCAATTGTGGAAAAGAGACTGGAGCGTCTCGTCAAGGATTTGAAAAAAACCAAATCGACGGAACTGGAACTGGAGAATGAGGTACTGCTTCGCTTCAAGGCTGCATTGGAAAGTGAACAGCCGCTTCGCGAACTGGAATTGTCTCCGGAAGAGGAAAAGCGTGTTCGAGGGTTTACGTTTCTATCGGCCAAGCCGATTCTCCTGGTCCTTAACGTCGGGGAGCAGGATGCCTCCAAGCTCTCTAAGGTCGTAGAGGAATTCGGGCTTCAGCAGCAGGCATCAAGACGCAATGTGGCGATTACTTCCGTCAGCGGTAAAATCGAATCGGAAATTGCCACGTTGCCCGCTGAGGATGCGCGGATGTTTATGGATGACCTGGGAATTTCCGGCAGCGCCCTGGATCGAATCATCCAGAATTCCTATGATCTCTTGGGTGTGTTTTCCTTTTACACTGCCGGCGAGCCGGAGGTGAGAGCCTGGACCATTCCGCGCAATACGGCCGCTTCTCAGGCTGCAGGCGTCATCCACACCGACATTGAAAAGGGATTCATCAAAGCCGAGGTGGTGTCTTTCGAAGACATGATTGAACTGGGAACATTCCAGGCTGCAAAGAGCAAAGGTGTTCTGCGCCTGGAAGGCCGGGACTACAAGGTGCAGGAAGGGGATGTCATCCTCTTCCGCTTCAATTTGTAATAAAGGGGCGGTCGCAACTACTCCGAGTGCCTCGATCGGCTCGCGTATATGGATGGTGGTGACAGCCCTGTATCGCATATGGGAATCCCCTCAAGGCCGAGTTGTCGCAGATTTTCATTGCAGTCCGGGTGCCGATGGATCCGGCATGTATTGCCGCTGGCTGCCTTGATTCTGCTGGGCATGACCACGGCGTTGTGCGCTCAGGCTCCGGATCCCTTGGAACCGGATTCTGCGTTGTTTGGGCGTGTCATTCGCAATCTCGACATTTCCTCGGATCTGCCGTTGGACCGTTCCCACTATGACCCTTACCTTGGGATCAAGCCTGGGGACATATTGACACGCACGGGCGTGAAGAAAGCCATTCAATCCCTGTATGAGTCCGGACGTTTTTCCCGCATCAGCGCGGATGCCTTCCCTGCCGGCGCTTCCGTCGATCTCTGTTTCAGAGTCCACCACAACTATTATTTCAACCGATTTCTTCTCGAGGGAGATTTTGATCTGAAGGACCGCTCGTTATGGGAACTCGTGTCCCTTCCAATCGGGCAGCGTTTTTCCAGGGAAACGCTGGAGGCTTCACGGCAGGAGGTTTTGAAGCTCCTGAAGGACAGGGGTTTTTATGGAGCCAGGGTTGGAACCAGGATCATTCCAGACGATCAGTCTCGGCAGGTGGATACCGTTTTTGAGTTGCATTCCGGTACTTTGGCGGTTATCCGATCCATTCAATTCAAGGGAGTCACGGCAGGAGGATCCAGCGCATTGCAAAAGCAGCTCGGATTTCAGCCCGGCCGGATATTCGATCGAAGCCGCCTGGGAGCCCGGATGGAAGGCTTGCGTAGATATTTCATCCAGGAAGGATATCTCGCCGCCACGGCGCGGTTGGTGGAATCCTATGAGCCTCAGAAAAACACTGTTGATCTCATGCTGGAGGTGGCCGACTTTGGGAAAATGAAGGTCGCGGTAGAGGGATTTAAAATCGAGAAAGATCAATTGCGGCGGCTTCTCCCCGTTCTATCGGGAGAGGGAATCAACCCGGATCTCCTGGATGAAGGGTTGAATAACCTGAAGGAGTATCTGGAAAGCAAAGGATATGCCGAAGCAGATGTTCGCATGACTGAAACGGTGGACGAATCCGGAGTTCGTGTATTCCGTTATTCCATCTTTCCCAGTCGAAAATTTACGGTGGCCTATATTCATTTCCGTGGGAACAAAGTGTTTGGCGACCGGGAGTTGCTGGAGGCGCTTGAAATACAAACGGCATCTCCCTATAGCGTCAGCCGTCTGGATGCAGACGTTGATGTTTTGCAGAACCTGTATCGGGCTCGCGGGTATCTGGATGCCAGCGTTGTTCCATTGGTTGAGCAGGGGAAGGATGCAAAGGAGATCGGGATCGTCTATCTTTGCGAAGAGGGTTCAGAAGCTCACCTGCTGTCTCTGGATATCAAAGGAAACGAGGCTCTTTCCACTCCCAAACTGTTGTCTCGGATCAGCCTGTCGCCCGGGAGTCCCTATTCGCCGTCCATGGTTGAGCAGGATCGGCAGACAATTCTGGCCGCCTATAATGATCTGGGCTATCTTCAGGCACAGGTGGTTGTGCATGTCGGGCAGCCGGAGAATCATAATTCCTATCCCATATCTATAGAGATCAGCGAGGGCAGGCAGTCTCTCGTGGACCGCGTCTTTGTTTTCGGCAACGATAAGACCAAAGCTTCTCTCATCTCCAGACAGATCAAACTAAAGGAAGAGGATCCGCTGAGCCTTGGGAAACTGCTGCAGACGCAGCAATCTCTTTACGGGATCGGCGTTTTTGATCAGGTTCGCGTGACTGCCCAGAATGCCGATAGCCCTGCTCCCTACAAGGATGTCGTCATCAGACTCCAGGAATCAAAGCGCTTCACGATCCGGTATGGTCTGGGCTACCAGGAAAGGGAAAAGCTGCGCGGAACACTTGAGTTCTCAGACCTGAACATTTTCGGTTTTGGGCGGCGCGCCGACATCCGACTTCGAGGAAGCAGTATTGAGCAGCAGGCTCTGTTCACTCTGCGCAAGCCGCAATTTCACGCCATCCCGGTGGACTCCAATTTTACCTTCTCGGTGCTTCGGAAAAAGGAGGTCAGCTTTGATACGCGCAAAATAAACCTGGCCTATCAATTCAGCCACCCGTTCGGGACACACAGCTGGGGAATGCTTCGTTACAATTTCAAATATGTGAAGGTTTCCTCGACATCGCTTTCTCTCTCCGAACTGGGTCGAGAAGATCAGCCTGTGAATCTGTCGACTTTCTCCGCCGCCTTTATTAATGATACGAGGGATGATTACCTGGATCCGACAAAGGGATTTTTCTCTTCAACCGATTTCGGTTTTACCCCCGAACTGTGGGGCAGCAACAAATACATATCTTTCTTTACGCAAAACAGCTATTACCGCAAGCTGCCGCTGTCGCTCCAGTTTGCCTCTTCGCTGCGTTTTGGCGCAGCGCACCCTTTGAGCGGCTACCCGGATCTTCCAATCAGCGAAAGATTTTTTGCCGGTGGATCCTCCAGCTTACGAGGGTTCGAAACTGATTATGCCGGTCCTTTGGATGCCGTTTCCAATAAACCGGTCGGAGGGAATGGCCTGGTTGTAGGATCCGTGGAATTAAGGGTTCCTGTCTTTCGATTCATACATTTCGCAGGATTCTATGATACGGGCAATGTATTTCGCACGGTGAGCGATATCAGTCTGTCGGGGTTCAGTCATACGCTTGGCGGCGGATTAAGGATCAAAACTCCTTTCGGGCCGCTGCGAGCGGATTATGGCTACAACGTGGATCTGTCGCCGGACCTTCGGCATCGTGGACTGACTCCCGGCCATTTTTTCATTACAATCGGGCCTCCGTTCTAGCTATGAACAGAAACGCTTTCAAACGAATTCGAGTCTGTTGGAATTGCAGGGCCCGCCGCCTGACGATTCCGATATTGTTCTCCCTCCTGGCGCTGAATTCCATTTTTGCCTCTTTGGCACGAGCCGGCGAAGTGGATCGTTTGATTGCGGCTGTAAATGGGAATGTGATCACCGAAGGAGATTTGAATCTTTCGCGCGGCGTGAACACTATTATCATATCCGACAAAGCGGTCGCCCCGAAATCGCGGGCAGAGGAAATAGAACGCCTGGTCGACCTCGAATTGATGCGGCAGGAACTGCAAAATTTCTCAATGACGCAGGAGGATGAAAGCAGGGTTCAGGCGCGCCTGCAATCGCTGCGCAATACCTATGCGGAAAAGGGGGGACTCCCGTTGCTCCTGAAACAGTTGGGGCTCCAGGAATCGGAGTTGGTGACCTACTTGCGACTCGAGTCTTCCATTATGCGTTTTGTGGATTTCAGATTCCGTCCGTTTGCCGGCGTGTCGGAAACTGAAATTAAGAACTATTACGACTCGAGGCTGACTCCTCAGCTGCAAAAGGCAAAACTGGCTCTGCCACCGCTTCCGCAGGTCTCCGTTCGAATCGAGGAGATACTTCGCGAAGAGAAGATCAATGCGGTGCTGGATCAATGGATTAAGGAAATACGCCGCGTCTCTCGAATTGAATATTTTGTCGGCGACCCTGATTTATAGGTTGCAGTCGTGTTTGTGCGAGGGACGAAAGCGGAATTGTAAATCAGCGAAAATAGAGGCACAGGAATGGGGCTGCGGCATTAATGCCGCGCTGCAGGAAGATAATGAAAATTGTCCGGAAATCCCTAATTATTGCGATACCGCTGCTGTCGATGATCGCCGGTGCGATTTTGGGCGCGCGGTACCTGCAATCGGACCGGTTTCAGGAATATGTCCGGTCCACGCTGATTTCCAAGCTCGAAAACGCCACGGGCCTGGACTGTAAAATCAACAGTCTTCAGGTCGATGTCCTTCGCGGCAAGTTCGTGATGCGTGGAATAGAATTATCGCAGCGGAAGGCGGCAACCGGGCTTGTGCACATGACCGTTCCTCAGATCAGCGCATCGCTCAGTATTTCCTCCGTCTGGCATCTTCGGGTTCGACTGCATGAATTGCGCATTGTCCGGCCGCGCTTGGAACTCGTTTCAGGAAATGGTGAATCTTCCTGGAGCCCTGAGGAAATTCTGCAGGATCTGAAGATCTCCTTGCGCCTGGAAGCGGCCAAAGTGAGTGTTGAGGATGGCTGGATCAGGCTCAATAGGAATACCGCTCCATTCAACGTGTCGATCGATGACTTTGACCTGGGTGTAAGTTATGAGAAAAAACTTCCCAGCTATCGCGTTCGACTTGTGTATGCGCGCAGCAGGCTTTTCTGGGAGAACCGTGACATCGTTCATGGGCTGGAACTGAATGCGCATGTTTCACTGGATGGGATCACGATTGAGTCGCTTCGGTTTCGGCGATCGGGAGTGGGGATGAACACGATCCTATCCGGATCCGGTTCGTTCATGAACTGGAAATCTCCTGCATTCCGTCTGCATCTCACCGGCACCCTGGATGCCAGAGATCTGGCTCTTACCACGCCGACGTTGTATGAGGGCAAGGGGAATATTGAAGTCATTGCGGATCTGCAAAGCGACCGGAATGGCATTTTTTCGAAGGGTAAATTCTCCGCCAAAGCCGGATCCTATCGCAAAATGGGTTTCAGGAATCTTGCCGGGATATTCGAGATTCAAAACGATGTGCTTCACTTGCGCAATTCCACCGCAAGAATTGGGGATGGAACGGTTCTGGCAAACGCGGAGATTCAACTGGTCGGTTCAAGCAAAGAGCCGAATCGCGTAACCATCTCGGCCAGGAATGTGCCCGTTGTCGAAGTCGGGCGGTTACTGAATTTGCCATTGCTGACTTTTGAGAACGGTGCCGATTCCAGCACGCTTCTCACCTGGCATAGCCAGGGAGAATTGCGCGCGGATTGCGACGTGACGCTCCATCGCGCCGCAAGGCAGAACTGGACCTCGACACAAAGCACACCCCTGGATGGCAACGTCCGGTTTACCTATTTCGAATCTGGCACATTGATCCTGCAGTCCGCAAACCTCTCTTCTCCATCCACCTCTTTTCAGGCTTCCGTGGGACAGGGCCCGCAGTTTCATGTACAACTGTCGACGACACGCATCGCGGAGCCGTTCGACCTGATCGCAAATTTTTCTGAGGCCGTTGTGGCTTTCATTAAGCGGATACCGGATGTCCGGGAGATGGAAGGCAGTTTTGCCTTTAACGGGGATGTCCGGATCCAGTCGTCTTCCGATGTTGAATATAAAGGGAGCGCCACTGCCAGGAATGGCAAGTGGAGGTCGTACCGCGTCGAAACTCTCACCATGGAAGCACTGTTTCGTCCGCCATTGCTGGAATTGCGTCCGATTTCCCTGCACAGCGGATCGCAGTTGGTTGATGGTGCGCTGGATCTGGATCTGGGCGATGGTGAACGGATCTCCAGTTTCGGGTTCAAAGGGAACATTCATCAGCTGGGGATTGCGTCTCTCAAGGATTTCGGCGTGGATGTTTCCCATTTGTCCGGGCTGTTGAGCGGCAGCGGTTCCATTCGGTTTGCGCACGATGCCTGGCAGGGTGACGGGCAGTTTTTCATCGAAAAGGGGAGCTATCAGAGTGAGCCCTTCGATAGGGTACGCATGCATTTGTCCCTTGATAACCAAAGGCTGCGCATCCTGAATTCCGAAGTGCTGCGGGATGGCGCACGATTGAGCGCCGAGGGCCAGTTGGATCTGGCGTCCAGAAAAATCGATGGATCTGCGCAGCTTCAGGGATTGTCGCTCGAGGAAATTCCGGCCGTTAAAAAGCGCGGGGGGACGGTTCGCGGTCGGATTGGGGGGGGCGGCACCATTGGCGGAACGATGGACAGTCCCGCATTTTCAGGGGATTTCGAACTGGCGTCGCTCCGGTACGGAACATTGAATATCGGGAACGGAAAAGGCCACGTCGATTTCAAAGATGGCTCCGTCCGTGCGAATGCCCGAATCAAGTCCGAACTTGGGAACCTTGGCTTTCAGACTGAAATAGCGGTCCGGTCGGGATATCCGGGTAAAACGGCTATGGAATTTGAGCATCTCGATATCCAGAAGATTATCTCGGAGAAGCCGCCGGCATATCTTCAGGACATTAGCACCGCACTGGAGGGAAAGCTGGAGGCCGAGGGTAATTTTGAGGATCTTGCTTCGCTCCGAATTCGTGGTGAAGTGGATGGTGCCCATTTCAAGATCCACGATCACGAGGTGCACAACGACGGTCGCATGCGATTCACCATCGTCAATCAGGACCTTCGGATTGAAAGCGTACGATTTGTCGGAGAAGGGTCCAATATCTCATTGAGCGGAACTATCCCGTTGAATGATGGCCCATCCTTGGATCTCAATTTTAATGGGAATCTCAACCTGGAACTGTTGGAAGGATTCGAAAAGAAACTTCGTTCGGAGGGGAGTGCGACGCTCAGCATTCGCGCCAGCGGCAGAAAAAGCGAGCCCCAGATCATTGGGCAGGCATCGTTCCGTGATGCAAAGATCGATCATGAGGCGCTCCCCTTCCGGCTTTCTTCCATGCAGGGAGATATCGTTTTTTCCCGCAATCTTATCCGTTTCGAAAATGTGCGTGGCAGCGCCGCATCCGGTTCAATTCAGATCTCCGGCACGATCGAGCATCGGAATGCTGTCTTGCGATCGATCAATCTGGCGATTGCCATGCGAAATGCCCGCCTGCCCTATCCGAAGGATTTCAGATCCGTCGGGAATGCCGATTTAGTCTTGAGCGGCACTGCGGACTCTCAGATGCTTTCGGGAGAGATTGACTTGACCCGTATCGAGTATGTGCGGAGCTTCAACCTTTTGGAACAGCTTGCCAGCCGCAGCCCCGTTCAAACCGGCCCGCTCACCACAGAACCCTATTTGCTGGGGTTGCGTTTGAATATCGAAATCCGCTCAAACAACGGGCTTTCCATCGACAATGAGCTTACCCGGCTGCGCGGGAGCATGCGGCTGATGCTCAGAGGCACGCCCGCATATCCTTCGCTTACCGGGCATGTGGAAGCCGGGGAGGGAATGATTTTCTTCCGGGGCAGCCGTTTTGAGATTTCCCATGCCGCCGCCGATTTTGTCGATCGAAACCGTATCAACCCGGTGCTGGAGATTCGGGCCGAAGCGGATGTAAAAACCTATCGCCTGATTCTCGACGCGGTTGGGGATTTGGAACACCTGAATCTGAATATTAGTTCTGATCCGCCAATGTCAACCGTCGATATTCTATCGCTGCTGACAACGGGCAAAACCGAGACCGCGGGAACCACGTCAACGGGGACCGGGACTGTGACGTCGCAGCGCGAATCTCAGATGGCCGGGATGAGTGCGGCAAGCGTGCTTTCGGAGAACCTCACCGGCGTGCTAGGCAAGCGAGTCCAGCGCATATTTGGTCTCGAAAGTTTCCGGGTTGATCCCTTCCTTGCGGGGGCCGAGAACGATCCGACCGCTCGCATTACAATCAGCGAACGCCTTTCCAAAGACCTGGTTGTTACTTTTTCGAGAAATCTGACCACAAACCAGGAACAGATCGTGGTCATCGAGTATGACGTCGGGAAGAATGTATCCGTCGTGGCTACTCGGGATGAGGATGGGAAATTTGGATTGGATTTCCGCTTTCGCAAACGGCTCCGGTGAAAAGAAATGGGCTTGCCTGCTGGTTCGCTGCGATGAAGGAGTTCTCAAAAACTTTAAATATCAACAATTGAAGCCATTTTGGTCTATAATCCTTAAAAGCAGGTAATGGAGGGTATCGAATGAATATTCTCGTCATCGAAGATGAAGCCAAAGTGGCTAGCTTTATCAAAAAGGGATTGATGCAGTCGGGATATGAAATTGATGTGGCCGTCGATGGCGAGGAAGGCTACGAAAAAATTCAAACCAACAACTATGATGTCGTTTTGTTGGATCTGATGCTTCCGAAGATCCAGGGTTTGGACCTTATTCCCAAGATACGCGAATGTAAACCCGGCGTTCCCATCATTGCCGTGACCGCAAAGGGCTCGGTAGAGGACCGTGTGCAGGGATTGAATCTTGGATGTGATGATTATTTGACCAAGCCATTTTCCTTTGCAGAGCTTTTGGCCCGGATTCAGGTACAGATGCGCCGTGGAGATCCATCTGCCTCGTTGGAGCTGCGCGCGGCTGATCTGGTGCTCAGCCCTTTGAAGCGTAAGGTTACGAGGGGTGGTAAGGCGATCGAATTATCCAATAAGGAATTTGCTCTACTTGAATACCTGCTTAGAAACAAAGATCAGATTGTGACGCGGAATATGATCGTCGAGCATGTATGGGATGCGAGTTTCGACAATTTTACCAATGTGGTAGATGTGTACATCAATTACTTGCGGAACAAGATCGATCGTGACTTTGAACCTCGCTTAATCCAGACTGTCCGGGGTGTCGGCTATTCACTTCGCGAAAAACAGTGAATCTCAACAGTCTCCGTTTTCGACTCATCTGGTTTCACTCCGTAGTTATTGCTGTTTTTGTCATTTGCATCGGACTGGTCCGATATCAGTTGGCCAGCTATCGTTCCCAGCATCGGTTCGACGATGCTTTGGCCAGCGATGCGCAGTTCTTTGTCTCGCGCTTCAAGTTTAGCGGAACCGGGTTCAGCCTTTCCACAACAGGTCTGAACACGGGGAATGCCCTGGCGATCCAGGAACTCGAGCATTACTTTGTCCTCACGGATCCCGACGGGCGGGTCCTATACGAAGAACTCCACAACCGGTTTATTCGGATCATGCTGTCCCAGGGAAAACTGGCGCTTATCCTTCGTCAAAAAGCGGGATTCGGGCAAATCATGGCGGAGGACGGATCGGTCTATCGTTTTATCAGCCTTCCGCTCCCCGCAGGGATTCTTCAGCGTCCCGCCATCATCCATATAGGCCGAACCATGGAATTGCAGCGTGGGGTGATGCAGGAGTACCTCCTTTTTTATATTTACTCGGTTCCCCTGATACTGATCATCCTTGTCGCACTGGGCTGGTACTTTGCGGTTCGAGCTTTGAGGCCTTTTGAGGAAATAGCGCGGACGGCGGAAAAGATAAGCTATGAGAATCTGAATACGCAGATTGTCAGTACCCATAAAGAGCATGAGGTGCAGAGGCTGGTTCAGTCTTTCAATGCGATGGTTTCGCGCCTGAACCAGTCCTTCACTCAAATGCGCAAATTCAATGCAGATGTAGCCCATGAGTTGCGCACACCGCTGGCCATTCTCCAGGGAGAAACGGAGATAGCCCTTCGATCTCCCAGTCTTTCGGAAGATATACGTTCCGTTCTGATCAGCAATCTGGAGGAACTGGATCGGTTGACACGGATTGTAAACGATCTGTTGACGCTTTCCGAGGCTGAGGCGGGAAGACAGGTGCTTGTAAAGGAACCGGTCAATATCGGGGACCTTCTGGAAGACCTCGTGGACCAGATGAAGTTGTTGGCCTCGGACCGCAATCTGGAAATGGATGTTCACTGTGCTCCGGGTCTTTGGGTTGATGCGGATAAGCTTTGGATAAGGCGGGCTATTCTCAATCTTCTGGATAATGCCATCAAGTATTCCAAAGAGGGCGGGCGCATAGCGGTTACGGCGGCAAAGGAAGGATCCTCCGTACTGATTGGAGTGAAGGACAGCGGTATCGGGATCCATGCGGAAGATCTTCCGTATATTTTTGACCGTCTTTACCGGGCAGACCCGGCGCGAAGCCGTGAGAGCGGAGGTGTGGGACTGGGATTGGCTCTTGTGAAGTGGATCATCGAAACCCATCACGGTATTGTCCGGGTGCAAAGCCGCCCCGATAACGGATCCCTGTTTGAAGTGATTCTCCCGTTGACCCATCGACCTTCCAGTTAGCCTGATTGGCGCGTTTTGCTGCTCCCGGGAATCGGTTGCCCCGGGGAATGCGCCCTTACCGCGGGCATGGATGGTTTTTTTTCGCGTTTTCGGTCTTTTTTCCGCGTTTCCAGTGTTTTGTTGTTGCCTTTTTAGCCGCTTCTTGGTTAAATCTCCTATTTCGCCCAAGGGAGGTGAGACCGTGTATGCAGTGATAATGAGCGGCGGAAAGCAATACTGTGTCGCCGAAGGAGAACTCGTTCGCATAGAAAAGCTTGCGATCGATCCAGGAGCCCCGGTCGAATTCAACGAGGTACTCCTGGTAAAGACTGATGCGAAGACCTACATTGGCCAGCCATTGGTGCAAGGCGCCTCGGTATCGGGCAAGTTGGAATCCCAGGATAAGGATGATACGGTTCTTGTCTTTAAGTATAAGGCAAAGAAGCAGTATCGCCGCACGCGCGGACATCGTCAGCAGCATTCGGAAGTTCGCATCGAAAAAATCAATGTAGCAGGCTAAGAGGTTGGTATGGCACACAAAAAAGGAGTCGGGAGCTCCCGTAACGGAAGAGATAGCCAGTCCAAGCGGCTGGGCGTCAAGCGCTTCGCCGGCCAGTTGGTAAACGGCGGAACAATCATCGTTCGGCAGCGGGGCACCAAGTTCAAACCCGGCTTGAATGTGGGAATCGGCAAGGATGATACGCTCTTTGCCAAGATCACGGGCACCGTGCAGTTTCAGGATAGAGGTCGCCTGGGCAAATTCGTGCATATTCAGGCGGAAGCTTCATAGCCGGTCGTCAGACCTGATGTTCTTGGGACCCCGACCGGGGTCCTTTTTTTTTGGTACGATCAATCCCGTAGATTCAATATAGCGCGGGGAGTTTTATCTTTGTTTATCGATAGGGCGAAAATACAGGTCATTGCCGGTGATGGTGGGAATGGGTGTCTTGCCTTCAGACGGGAGAAGTTTGTCCCCAGGGGTGGACCCAGCGGTGGTGATGGGGGCAAGGGCGGAGATGTTTTTATCGAGTGCTCCGACCGGGTGAACACGCTTCTCCATTTTCAATATAAGCGTATTTTTAAAGGTCAACGGGGACGGCACGGAGAAGGCGACAAGCGCCACGGCAAAGATGGGATCGATGTTACCATTCTGGTTCCCCCGGGGACTCAGGTGTTCAGTGAGCCGGATCATGAATTGATTCACGATTTTGCAGTATTGGGCGAACGTTTGCGCATTGCCGCCGGCGGGCGCGGAGGGAGAGGAAACGCCCGGTTTGCGACCTCGACAAATCAGGCTCCGCGCCACACGGAACCCGGGTATCCGGGAGAGCAGTTTGAACTCTCGCTTAGTTTAAAGCTGATCGCAGATGTGGGGTTGGTCGGCTTCCCGAATGTGGGAAAATCAACCCTGATTTCGAGGATAAGCTCCGCAAAGCCCAAGATTGCGGATTACCCTTTTACAACCCTGGTTCCCCACCTTGGTGTCGTGCAGTTGGATGATTTCCGCACGTTTGTAGTTGCGGATATCCCGGGGCTCATTGAGGGGGCGCATGAAGGGCATGGACTGGGCGATCAGTTCCTGAAGCATGTGGAAAGGACAAAGGTCCTTGTCCATTTGATCGATGTCTCAAATGATACGCGGGATCCGGTTGCCGACTTTAAGGCGATTGTTCGTGAGTTGACTCTGTTCAACAAGGACCTGCTCGATAGACGGCAACTGGTTGTAGCTTCAAAGGTGGATGTTTTATCGGAACCGCGGAAGCTGTCCAAGCTGAAGGGGATGTGTACGCGCCGCAAATTGCCTTTCATTGGTATTTCCGCCGTGACCGGACAGGGAATCAAGGAATTGATCGGGATGTTGGATACGATGCTCCGCTAGGACTTTTGTGTATGAGCAATCTGGCTAATCGAATCGGTATTCTTGGCGGATCCTTTAACCCGATACACATGGGGCATTTGCATATTGCGGCTGCTGTTCAAAAACTGTTTTGCCTGTCGCAGGTGCATTTTGTTGTCGCTACCGAACCTCCCCATAAGGCGCCCGGGGATTTGATTCAATTTCCGCACCGGTATGCCATGGTGAGCCTGGCAACAGCCGGGATGAATAGGTTCAAACCGTCTCTGGCCGAACTGGAACCGGTGGCAAGTCCATATTCGGTGGACACGATGGAAAAGATGTCGCGCTATGCCCGCCGGGAAAAAGGAACGCTTTATTTTATTGCAGGCGGGGATTCGCTGGCGGAGGTCAGGACGTGGAAGGAAAGCGAGAAACTGCTGAGCTCTTATAACTTTGTTTTTGCACTGCGGCCGGGAACGGATGCATCCGATCCTGCTGATTTGTTGCCGAAGAAGACGTTAAACCGTGTCCTGGATCTCAGGAATGTGGGGAGGACAAAGGCTCGCCGCATCATTGATGAGCAGGAGCGTTCGGCAAGGATCTTTATTGTGGATGTGCAGGCTCCAGACATATCGGCAACACAGATACGCCGGCTTGCATCCTCCGGGAAATCTGTGCGGCATCTGGTTCCCGCCCCGGTGAGTGACTATATTCGCAAACTTCGTCTATATGGTGGAAGATGACTGACGCGTTGAAAATTGCCGTCTCTGCGGCGGATGACAAAAAAGCACATGATATCGTGGCTTTGGATATCTCGGAAATCGCTTCATTTGCCAGCTATTTCCTGTTATGCACCGGGGACTCCTCGAGGCAAATGCAGGCGATTGCGGATGAGGTGGAAAAACGCCTGAAGGCCATAGGGATCCGGCCGGCTCACATCGAAGGATATCAGAATTCCGAATGGATACTGCTGGATTACCTTGATATGGTCATCCATATCTTTTCAAAAACCGCTCGTGTTTATTACGATCTTGAGAGATTGTGGCGAGATGGGAAAAAGATCGATATCAGCAAACTGATTGAGCCCCCCGAACCCAGGCCGGTAACCAGAAGGGCAAAAAAAATTCTGTAATGAAAAGCCGGCACTAACCCGATCGAAACTGGAAGAATAGAAGCCCCGGACTGTGCGGGCTGTGTTGAATTGGCGGAGTCTTTTCTGTAATATTACCGCCTTGATTTTGGGTGCTTGAGCAAGCCAGGCGAATAAGAGCACGGGTGCAAGACAGGAAGTGCGGCCCGGATCCCGGATATGCAAATCAAATTTCTCTGGGTCGGGAAGACTAAAAATCCTTCGATGAAATCCCTGGTTGCGGATTACAGCGGGCGGATACGGCACCTTGCTCCTTGCGAGATACTCGAGACCCGCGATCTTGCAAAAAGGCGTTCATTGAGCACTGCGGAACTTATCGCAGAGGAGGGAAACGAACTCGCGCGCTTTGTTCCCGATTCCGGGCGTTTGGTAGCGCTGGACGAAGCGGGTCGTCAGTTTACCTCCGAGGGATTTGCTCAGTGGTTTGAGTCTGAACAGAACTCCGGACACCGCGTCCTGACATTTGTGATAGGCGGTCCGGAGGGTTTGAGCCCAGTGATTTCGCGTCGAGCCCATCTTATATTGTCGTTGGGCAAAATGACCTGGACTCACGAGATGTGTCGTGTGCTTTTACTCGAGCAGGTGTATCGAGCGTTGTGCATTATGCGCAACATTCCCTATCACAGGGGCAGCAATTAGAAAGTCGATTGCGCCGTTTTAATGGAGTGCGAAGAACCGATGGATGGAAAAAAGCTGGACTACTACAAAGAGAAGCTGCTTCAAAAACAGCTTTCTTTGGTGCAAATGGTTCAGAGAACCGAAGGCTATAGCCGCGAAAAAGATCAGGATACCCAGGATGTCGCGGATATGGCTGTCGAGTCATATACCAAAGAGTTTAATTTTGGCAAGAGTTCAGGAGACAGATTCATCCTTCAGCTCATTCGCGAAGCGCTCGACCGCATTGATGATAAATCTTACGGTACTTGTGTAAACTGCGAAAATGTCATTGGCCCCAAGCGATTGGAAGCCGTGCCGTGGACCAGACTCTGCATTGAATGCCAGGGACTCCTGGAAAAGGGTTTGTTGGAGGATTAAGCCCGGGAGCGTCAGCGCCCGCGAGGACGGATCTTACCCAAAGCCTCCTGGTCGACTTTTGAGGAAGTTTGTGGCATCTTATTTTGGCTGTCCGATATCGGCCGCTGCCTCCAATGACGACCAAGCCCTTTTTTCCCACTAGCCGGGATTTGCCGACCTCTCAGGTCCAAACATTGCTCGATGGAATCCTGAATCTTGTATATCCGGAGCGATGCCTTGTCTGTTCCGTGCCCATCGCGCGACGTCAGGATTGTGGCCTGTGTGACGAGTGCTGGAACAAGGCGGTCGCCCTAAAGATCCATCCACCGCGCTGTTCCTCCTGCGGGATACCCTTTCACAGCTTTCAGGACGATTCCGAACACCTTTGCGGCGATTGCATCCTTCAGCCTCCTCCCTATTCCGGCGCCCGATCCTTTGGCTATTACTCGGGCGAACTCAGCGCGCTCATTCATGGTCTCAAGTTTCATGGCAGAAGGAATCTTGTCGAATTGCTGGCACCGCTTTTGGCAGAGATCTTTTCTGAGAACTGGACACGTGGAGACTTCAATGTCGTGGTGCCGGTGCCGCTTCACGCCAGACGTCAGCGTGAGAGAGGCTACAACCAGTCACGGTTGCTAGCCCAGGCTCTTTCGCTCCGCATTGCCATCCCATGTTCCGATCGGCTCCGCCGCATCCGGCATACAGTCCCGCAAGTTGGGTTGACGGACATTCAGCGCAGGGAGAATGTGCGGAAAGCTTTCGAATGCAAGGACTCGGGTGAAAATCCGGGTGCACGTGTTCTGCTTGTGGATGATGTCATGACAACAGGGGCCACCGTTGCCAGTGCGGCGCAGGCGCTTCTTGACGCCGGCGCTCTCCGCGTATCCGTGCTTACCCTTGCTCGCGCCTAATCGATGATTGCATGAAATCGAATTAGGCTGTCGTGAGGGTTGGCATCAACTTTTTTCAGAAATGCCTCGAATATTACTTTTTGGTCCCTGACCTGACCGAATTGGTAACGCCATTAACCGCGAAGACCGCGAAGGAAAATATTTTTGCAGGTTTTGCGGTTATCGTTCTCGCCATATCATACGCAGGATTCAATCTTTCATAATTAGGCACCGCTGAATCGACAATATTATGCGCAACTTCCTTCCTACTCATCACACTATCTCATTGCCCAGCAGCAAAATGAGCCAAAGATCTTTGCGGCCTTTGAGGTCTTCGCGGTTAATGGGGCTACTAATTCGGCCAAGTGAGGCTGTAAGTGATTTATTTGATAGAAGTTAAGCTGGCCCGACCTCTATTTGGGGCGGCGGGCAGGAGGGTTGGCGGCAACCTTTTTCAGGAATGCTTCGAATTTTACTTTTTGGTCCGGCCGCAGAATCTGCTTAATCTGTTCGTTGGTTTCGTTGCGAATCGATTCCCATTGGGGCGTATATTGTTCGTTCAGGACACGATACTGAGGCTTGTATTGTTCGTTTAGAGCCTGATATTTTTGACGGCTACTCGCAAAAATGGCTTTAAGAGATTCTTTTTGTTGAGCATCGAGCTGAAGCTTATTGGCCATCCGGTCAAGGATATCTCCCGACTTTGGCGGTGTTGCTTGAAAAACCGCCGGTTTTACCTGTCTTGCATAAAGGTAAAGCCCAATCCCGCCGGAGACTGCTCCCAGCAGGAATACCAGAATCCATGACAGTGCCATGCCCAGCTTGGATTTCATTGCTCCAGCGTCTCACTTTCAACAGCAGTTACTGATTACTTCCGGTCAAGACTGCGATGGTGACTCGTATCCTGCTCCGCGATCGCGTTCAACACGCTTTCGTCCGTGATATCCCCTCCGGACAGCATCTGATGTGGCTGTTCTTCCGTAATAAAGATCCTGTCATACGCCTTATATAAATCAGGTTCACTTCCGGTGAACTGTATATAGGCGAAAACAGTGAGGAGCGCGAGTGTAACGCCGGCCAATGCCGGAATTACCTGGCGGGCCAGATGCGTAAAAATATTCCAGCCTGCCACCGTCTGGGCTTCTCCCTCGATATTGCTTCTAAGTCTTTGATAGAAGAATGGCGAGGGTTCAACAGGCGGCAATGTCTGCGCGATTCGCTTCGGCAGGCTTAGTATCCCGTATTCCCGGTTGCAGGACGCACATGAGTCCAGATGCGCATTCAATTCCGCGCTATCGATTTCGGAGAGTTCCCTGTCGATCTGGCGGAACAGCAATTCCTTTACCGTAGTGCATTTCATTTCTACACCCTCACTTCCAGCTACAAATAACTACGTCAGGGGTACGGGGATATTTCGCATGTCGTTTAGAACAGATTAAGATTACGAAGACTGGTTTAACACAAGCCCGCCCTGTCGATCAATAGGAACTTGGCGTCTGCAATCATTTGGCGGACCTTAGTTTAGATGTCTCCGTCCCGCGTTCGACCTGAGCCTGTACCGGCGATATCAAAGAACTCATCGTCACAAAATAAGCATACAATCACCGTAACTGTAAAAACGGTAATCGTTCGCGATAGCTTCCCGGTAACAGTCCAGCAGCAGTTCCCGCCCGGCAAAGGCGGAGCCAAGCATGAACAGGGTAGAACGGGGCAGATGAAAATTCGTTAGCAGGCCGTCCAGCATTTGAAATCGGAACCCCGGATAAATGAACAGGTTGCAAAAACCGGAGGAGGCATGTCCGAGGGCGTCTTCTTCATTGGCCAGGTGTTCAAGGCAGCGGGTTGCGGTGGTTCCAACCGCAACCAGTCGGCGGCCTTCCGCTTTGTAGGTCCGAATCTGTTTGGCCGTTTCCGCATCTATTTCGAAGTATTCCGATTCCATGGAATGGTCGAGGATATTCTCGCATCTGACCGGCTTGAATGTGCCGTAACCGACGTGAAGCAGCACCTGGCATAAGGGAATTCCCCGATCCTGCAGTCGTTGAAAAACCTCAGCAGTGAAGTGGAGGCCTGCGGTTGGCGCTGCGACGGAACCGCTATGTCGGGCATATACGGTTTGGTATCGGAGCTTGTCCTGAGAGAGATCCTGCCCTTTGTCCCGGCGGATATAAGGAGGAATCGGCGGTTCTCCCGTCTGCTCGAATAATTGATGGAGATCCCCCTCATATCCGAACCGCAGCTTCCGGCTTCCAGATTCGGTTGCCTCGATGACTGTAGCCGGGCATCCGCCAATCACAAGGCTTCCTCCCACCGGGGCTTTTCTGGCGGGCTTTACCAGGGCCAGCCATTCCTGAGGTCCGGTTTCATGCAGGAGCAGGATCTCGATTTCTTCCTTTTTTCCCGGTCGGCTTGCTCGCAAGCGGGCAGGGAATACTTTGGTGTTGTTGAGGACCAGGAAGTGTTCGGGACTGAGAAGCTCCGGCAAATCCCGAAAGACATGATGTTCTCTTCGGCCCGTTTCCCGCCAGACAACCATCATTTTTGATCCATCGCGCTCCGGCGCCGGTGCCTGGGCAATCAGGCGTTCAGGAAGGTCGAAATCAAAGTCACTAAGATTCATAGCACCATCGCACAAAAGAAAGAGCCGCACCGCCGGCGGCTCCTCGAGGTCGTTATTTGCCGGGAAACGAAAGATCCGGATTTCCTATCTTCCCGAAGGGAATCTGCGCAGCTTCTCTCCAATGTACATTCCGGAACTCGGCATGGTCTGTTCCCACATCAGGCCATGCAACTGGGCCGAAAAATTTGCCCCAAACAAAAGAATCGTGTTAGAGGTGTACACCCATGCCAGCAAGGCGATCACCGCACCCATTTTTCCGTAAATCCGCTGGTAGTTGAAAAATGGGACCAGTTTTCCAAAGATATAGCTGCCAATTTCCCAGATCAGAGTCGTGACCAGTCCTCCCGCGAGGGCTTCGGTCCAGTAAACCTTTCTGTGTGGCATCCATTTGAAAACCAAAGTAAAGACGAGGATGGCGATCAGCAACCCTGCCCCGAGCAGGACAAAATACCAGAACCACCCGATGAAATAGTTGGTGCGGGCGGATGCCGTCATCGCGGCCGCTCGTGCCCGGACTGCACTGAGAAAGGTCGTTGTTGCCGCGGAACTGAGCAAGCTAAGGCCCACCAGCACCATGAACCCGATGCTGCGCAGCCTGCTTTCCCAAAATGTCTTCTGGCTGGAGACGCCCCACGCGCGATTGATGGAGTTTTCAAGGAATGTGAATATCCAGGATGACGACCAGAGAACGACGATCACGCAGGAGAGAACGACGGTTGTAGATGGAGTGGTAATTTCGCTCAAATTGGATCGAAGGAATTGCCGCGATCCGGGGAAGAGGGCGATTACGCGCTGAACCACCGTTCCATGCAGGTTCATTCTGCCGAGAAATGCGTCCGCCAGGGCGATCAGGACCAGAATCGTCGGGACAAGCGCGATCAGGCTGAAATAGGAAATTCCGGCGGCATCCCGCGGTATTTCATGTTTCAGCATAAGCTGTCCTGCAGCTTTCAACGCGCGGCCCACCATATGCATGAATGACCTCTTCTTCGCCATGGATTGAGTTTATAGCATTCCATCGGGCCTCTGAAGCTGCTTTTTGTGAGGGTGCGGGCAATTTCCGTTCAGGACAGTAGAGTTGCAGGCCACTTCAATTGCGGGGGGATATGGTAGAATAATGCCTTTTAGCAGAAGGTATGATGACCAAAGACGGATCTGCGCCCTGGATAGGAATGCCGGTTCAGATGGATCCCGGCAGCGAAAAGCAGTATTTGAGTCGGAACTATGCGGACGCCATTTCCGCAGCCGGGGGGGTGCCTATCCTGGTTCCCCTCCTCTCGGAGCCTGGTGTCCTGAGGCCGCTGGTGGAGCGGTTGGATGGTGTTCTGCTGACCGGCAATGATAGTGATCTGGAACCTTCCATGTATGGATCCTCCAGACTCGAAGCCTGCGGTCCCAGCCAGCCCCTGCGAGACAAAACCGATTTTTACCTGATGGAGCTGGTCCGGGCACGACGTATTCCACTTTTGGCCATCTGCTTTGGCATTCAGTCGCTGAACGCATTTGGGGGCGGGACCCTGGTGCAGGATATTCCGAGCGTCGTCGGGGACTCCATCTGCCATTCCATGCGCGGAGAAGTCCCGAGTCATCCGATCCGGATCTCTCCCGGGTCGGTTCTGGAACCGCTTGCCGGCGGGTTGGAGGCAACGGTGAACAGCACGCATCACCAGGCCATCGACAAATTGGCCCCGGGATTAAATGTAATTGCCCGGGCTCCGGATGGTGTGGTTGAATCGGTCTGTGGCACTGATCCGCATCAATGGGTGTTGGGTGTTCAGTGGCATCCTGAGAAGAGTTTTGGATGGGACGCTTTTTCGCGAAAGTTGTTTGAAATATTCCTGGCCCGTTGCCGGGCAGTGTGAGGGATTGATGAAGGAACTCATTCGTAAATTGCTGTTGGATCTCGGCGAAGATCCGGATCGGCAGGGATTGAAGGGCACACCTCGCCGCGTCGAACAGGCGCTGCGGTTCTTAACGAGCGGCTATACGCAGGATCCTGATGAACTGCTGAATAATGCCTTGTTCGATGTGCAATATGACGAAATGGTTATTGTTTCGAACATCGATTTTTTCAGCATGTGCGAGCATCACATGCTGCCGTTTTTCGGGAAGTGCCATGTCGGATACCTGCCGGACAGAAAGGTAATCGGTATCAGCAAGATTGCGCGCCTGGTCGAAATGTACAGCCGACGCCTGCAGGTTCAGGAACGGCTTACTACCCAAATCGCGAAGACCATCGAGGAAAAAATCAAACCGCTGGGTGTCGGCGTGGTTATCGAAGCGCAGCACATGTGCATGCAGATGCGCGGGGTTGAGAAGCAGAATTCGAAGGCCATTACGAGTTCAATGCTTGGAAATTTCCGCCGGTCCGCTGAAACCCGGTCCGAGTTCCTTAATCTGATTTTCAAACAGCGCCAGTGATGACTTCAGATTGCGGACTGCAGATTTGGAAATCTGGAATCCGCAATCATCGAATATCAATGCGAAAGGGCATCAAAAGCAAAATTCCCTGCCTGCCGATCTGTTCCAGAGCGTCAATATATCCCAACGCCGACTGAGCGATCGTGTTCGACATCAGCGGCGAGCGCAGGTCCGGCATCAACCTTTCCCAGAATCTTCTGTGACGATAGTAGTGGATGATGCGCGTTCTCTGCGTTTCACGGAGGCCGGCGAGTCTGCGCGCGCTTTGAATGGCTTCGTGCAGACCGCCGACTTCATCCGCCAGGTTTTGCTCTTTTGCGCGCCTGCCGCTCCAGACGCGGCCCCGCCCTGCCTTGTCCACCGCGTCTTCGCTCATCTTCCGGCCTTCCGCCACCTTCCTGACGAACTCGTTTTGATAAAAATCGCTGATTTGAGCGTGCAGCCGACGGGCTTCCTCCTCACTGAGTTCAGAGAACAGGGATTCATAGCCGGCATGGGCTCCGCGCTGAACCGCATCTCTATGGATTGACAGTCGGTTGAGAAGTTCCCGTGCCGCGATTTTGCCGGCCAGGACTCCGATGGAGCCTGTGATTGAATTCGGTTCGGTAAGGATGTGGGAAGCCGCAGCCGCAATGTAGTATCCGCCTGACGCCGCGACATTTCCGAAACTGGCGATAATGGGTTTGTTTTTGCTCACCAGCCGCATCTTCCTCCAGATCAGATCGGAGGCAATCCCGGAACCGCCCGGCGAGTCAATTCGCAGGATGACGGCGCAGACTCTGCGAGCTTTGTCGGCATAGTCCAGAAGAGACTGAATGGTTTCCGATCCCGCCACTTCGCGTCCCGCCTGATTCCGATGGCTTTCTCCCGTATCGATCTGTCCCGCTATGTTGATGATGGCGATACGTGGGCGTCTGAAGGTGAATAGTCTTTTGAAAAAGCCATCCTCCTTGAAATATTTGTCCGCAGCGATGGGAAGCAGCCCCTTGCCCAGTTCAGATTTGATTTTGTCCTGTATCTCATCCTGATAACAGACGCCATCCAGCAGCTTCTGCCCAAGGGCTTCCCTCGAAGTGAAGGGTCCTCCATCGATGCAGGCTTCAACTTCCTTGCGAGTGAAACCTCTATCCTGAATAGCGCGGCACAGCTCTTCAAAACTATCGTCCAGCAGAACCTCAAGTTGCTCGCGCGCCGGTGTGGACATGCCGGTTCTGGTAAACATTTCGGCCGCTGATTTGTATTCGCCGATCGACTGAATTTCCGCCTTGATACCGAACCTGTCGAGAATATCTTTGAGGTAGAATGCCTCCGCCGAGAGTCCCACCAGTCCCAGGCTTGCGGCCGGTGGCATGAAAATGAAATTGCAGGCGCTGGCCAGGTAATATTCCGCATTCCCGCCTTCCTGGAGATGGCAATAGATCGGTTTGCCGCTTTGTCGAAAATGGACGAGGGCGCGGCGGATATCGCTCAGCCGTGCCCATCCGCAATCCAAGCCTTCCAGGGTAAGAAAGAGTGCCGCAATTTTCCGGTCGGCCGCCGCCTGACGCAACAGGTTCAGGATATCCAGGAGTGACGTCCTTGCCTTTCGCGAGAAAAAGGAAGACTCCGGGTGTCCCTCGACAATTTCATCCTTGAGCAGCAGTTCCAGGAACAGCTTTTTCTTCGCCATGGAATCCTCTTCGTTCAAACCAAACCATCATCAATGGGCCGCCACGGCGAATTTCATATGCCATGAGCGCGTACATCGGAATGTATTCCAGCATCAATACCCACGCCGGTTCGTAAACCGGGTGAAAGGCATACGCGAGATAGGACAGGAAACAGGCTCCGGTCCAATAGGTCATGAACGCGTAAGGGAATAGCGGAAGGGCAAATGCAGCCCAGCAGATATACCAGGGGTGAGCTGTTGTGGCCAGGCACAGATCTGCCGTCATCAGCCAAAAACCGGCATGCAGCAGCTGGCGGACGTCCCGCAAAGGGAATTTCCATGCTATGGCAATCGTGATGGCCACCAGGATGGCCGCCAGGTAAGGGCCTATCTCTTTGTCCCACGCTGCATTGAACGCTATGCGTCCGATAAACCGTATGAAGTAATGGATGCTCGCATTGAACTCAAATAGCCGGAAATACAGTTTCAGAGAATTCAGATAGTGAAGCCATGCCCCGATATCCCGGAAATACAGCAAAACCAGGCCCAGCCCTGTGAGCAGGGAGGGCATGGCCGGTTTCCATCCCCACCGCCGCACATAGAGAGGAAACCAGAGTGCGGGGTGCAGCTTTCCCATCACCGCACCGGCATAGCTGACCAGTCCCCAGAGAGGTTTTTGCCTGGACAACAGATAGAAGGAAAGAAGGGCGAAAAACATCATGACGCTGTCCGAGTGCCCCGAGGCGGAGAATTCAAAGACAAAAAAGGGATGCCACGCCATCAGGAGAAGAGGCTGCAGACTTTGCTTCCACAGAACCAGGAGTCTCCATGCCAGTAACAGTGTTAAGAACTCGAGCAGGCTGAATACTGCCTTCATGGCTGTTACATTCGCACCGAACAGGGTATAGCTAAATCGAAACAGGATCTGGGATAAAGGCGGGTAAGCCGTGATGTAGGGCTTGGAATTGATCATTGGATAGATCTGACTATCCCGCAATTGCTCGAGTTCGGGAGCCTGCGGCGCGTAGGCATAAGGGCTTATGCCCATGGCAGCCGTTTTCGCATCCCAGAGGTACCTGTAGACATCCTCGCTCTGATGGGGCGGTGCCAGCAGAAGAGTGAAGCGAAACAGGAAGGCAAACAGGAGAACAATCCCGATCTCCGCCCCGCTCTTTATGGGCAGGCGGAAGAAGGCCCCGATACATAACAGAAACGCAAGGATTACGAGAGCCAGGAAAGGGCCACTGTTCTGCCGCAGCGGTCCGAGGGAGCATACCCCAATCCAGAGGCCCTCAAGTACGAGCCCCACCAAACTAAGCCATACCAACCGTTTGATCATTAGGACACTATATCAGGAGTTGCGGGATGCCGGTTATAAGTTCGCGAATCCGGAATCCTAAATCAGAAATCTGAAATCACGCGATCTGGCAACGTCTCTTAATCCTTTGATAATTTTGGGTATACGGCCTTTAGCCTTGACGGGAATCCGGCCCTGTGATAGTTTGACCCCTCTTGGGGGAGGCTTGTCTGCACTACCCCTTTATCAAATGGACTAGGATGACAGATGGTTAGTTTGGATGGGTCGATAGTTCCGGCGATAATTATTTTCCTGCTGCTGATTGTTGCTCTCAATCAGCTTCTGTTCAAGCCTCTCCAGAAGATACAGGCGGAGCGAGAGAGTCGTACTTCGGGGCTCATGAGCGAAGCTCAGGCCCGGATGGGCCATCAGCTGGACCTGATGAATGAATACCAGGCGACCTTGAAGACTGCCCGAATGGAAGCCTACCGTCAGCAGGATCAGCTGCGGAATGAAGCGATGAAGAAGCGCGCCGAGGTGCTCGCGAAAGCAAGAACCGCAGGAGAGCAGATGATTCAGGATTCCCGTGTCTCCATTCTCACCGAGGTGGAAGCTGCGAAGCGGCAATTGAATCAGGAAGCGCAGGAATTGGCACGAGGGATTACTTCGGCGATTCTTGGAAGGTCCGCACTGGATGCAGACTTCACTTAGACTCGAGTGGTTTTCTTTTCAATCTAGTTATTTTGATTTACCGTTTTTCCAGGTGAGCGTTACATGAACACTCTAAGAGCCCGGATTTTCTTTCCTGTCCTGTCGCTGGTTGCGGGGATCGTCGTTCTATCGGACGTTGCCTTTGCCGCAGAAGAAGGGGGAAAGTGGGGAGTCTGGCTTGAAGTAGGCAAGGTTTTCAACCTCCTCCTGGTTGTTGCGGTGCTTGTGTGGGCCGCGCGCAAGCCGCTGTCGAATTTTTTTGCAAGCAGAAGCCAGGCTATACGGGACCAGCTTGCGGAAGCTCAGCGTGCGCATATTGAAGCCGAGACAAAACTGACGGAAATGGAATCGCGCATGAGCCGCCTGGACGATGAAATCCGGGAAATCAAGGCTGCCGCCGAAAAGGAATCGAAGGAAGAGTACGAGCGATTGCTGGCTGCCGCCGAGCAGGACGCCGAAAAGATTGTGGAGCGTTCCCGTCAGGAGATTGAAGGGCTTACGCGCTCTGCCCAGAAGGAGCTCAAGCTCCATGTTGCGGAGCTTTCGGTGCGAATGGCGGAGGAAAAAATTCGCGGTGAAATAACCGATGCGGACCGCGGGCGGATTTTTTCCCAGTTCGTGACGAAGTTGGGAGGTAACGAGTGATATCCTCTGCAGTTCTCGGGCGCTATGCCAGGTCATTGGCGGAAGTAGTATTCGAGGAAAATATCGAGCCGAAGGTGACCGAGGATCTTGTGACCTATAGCGAGATCTTCCGTGCGGTTCCGGATCTTCTGGATGTTTTTCACAGCCCGGCTGTGCCGCGCGAATCCAAGGAGAAGATCCTGGGTGCGCTTATCGCGCGCTATCCGGTATCTCAGGTTACGGCCAATTTTCTGCGAATTCTTCTTCAGCACAATCGCATCCGCTTCTTTGAGCAGATCCGGAACCACTATTTGAAATCCGTCAACGAGAACAAGGGGATCGTTGCCGCACAGGTAACGGCCGCCGCGCCTCTTTCAGAAAATGCTGTCAAGAGCCTGGAGGCGCAGTTGGGGAAGATAACCGGAAAACGCGTCAACGTGGAGCTGAAGACGGACGATGCTCTCCTGGGCGGAATTGTTGTTCAGCTGGGCAGCACGATATTTGATGGATCCATTCGAACGCAACTGGCGGAAATGAAGCGGCGTCTTGCAGAGGCGTAGAAGATTCCAAATTCGGGACTCAAGATCGGTTTTCTCGAAGCCGGATTTTGATTCTCGAATCTCGAAATTTTAGAGAGGAACGTGGGCATGCAGATCAGGGCTGACGAAATAAGCAAGATATTGAAAGAACAGATCCGGGATTACCAATCGGGCGTGGTGGTAAGCGAGGTCGGAACCGTCATATCGGTTGGAGACGGAATCGCCCGCGTCCACGGGCTGGACAACGTCATGGCCGGAGAACTTCTCGACTTTCCTCACGGGGTAAAGGGCATTGCGCTCAACCTGGAAGAAGACAATGTCGGAACCGTTTTGTTTGGCGAATACACGATGATCGGAGAAGGGGACACGGTTCAGCGTACGAAGCGCATCATGTCGGTCCCAGTCGGGCAGGCCATGATTGGGCGCGTCGTCAATGCGCTGGGCGAGCCGATAGACGATCGTGGTCCGATCAACACCAATGAGTTTGCAAACATTGAAAGACTCGCCCCTGGAGTGGTGGATCGCCAGCCCGTCAAAGAGCCGCTGCAGACCGGCATTAAGGCGATTGATTCGATGATTCCGATCGGACGCGGCCAGCGCGAGCTGATCATTGGCGATCGCCAGACAGGCAAAACCGCTATTGCCCTGGACACGATCATCAACCAGAAGAACACGGACGTGATCTGCATTTATGTGGCTATCGGGCAGAAGCGTTCCACCGTGGCCCAGGTCGTGAAGACCCTGACAGATTATGAAGTCATGGACAAAACGATCGTGGTGTCGGCTTCCGCTTCGGATCCCGCAACGATGCAATATATCGCACCCTATTCCGGCTGCGCGATCGGCGAGTATTTCCGGGATCGCGGTCAGCATGCGCTCGTGATCTATGATGACCTTTCAAAACATGCCGCCGCTTACCGCGAAATTTCGCTGCTCCTGAGGCGTCCGCCTGGACGCGAGGCATACCCGGGTGATGTTTTCTATCTTCATTCCCGGCTGCTGGAACGTGCCGCCAAGATGAATGCCGAAAAGGGAGGCGGGTCTCTGACCGCGTTGCCGATTATTGAGACGCAGGCCGGAGATATTTCCGGATACATCCCGACCAACGTGATTTCGATTACCGACGGACAGATTTTCCTGGAAGCCGATTTGTTCCATGCGGGCATCCGTCCCGCCATCCACGTGGGAAATTCGGTCAGCCGCGTGGGCGGAAACGCGCAGATCAAGGCCATGAAGCAGATCGCGGGAACGCTGCGCCTTGAACTGGCGCAGTATCGCGAACTGGCGGCATTTGCCCAGTTCGGATCGGATCTGGACAAGGCAACCCAGGCGCAGTTGGCCCGCGGCGAACGGCTTACCGAAATCCTGAAACAGGATCAATATCAGCCGCTCGATGTCATCAAGCAGATCATTTCGATTTTTGCCGGGACGCAGGGCTTTACCGACACCCTGAAGGCTGACGAGATTCATCCCTTCCTGAAGGGGATGCTGCAGTTTATGGATACGGTGAAGGGACCTTTGATGCAAAAGCTTTCGGCGGAAAAGGCGATCAGTGATGCCACCCGCCCGGAGCTGCTGGAAGCGTTGAAGGAATACAAGGAAAAATATCTGGCGGAACGGGCTGCAGCCTAAGGATCTGTCGACGGGTAAATTATGCCGAATGTACGCGACATCAGGCGGCGCATCCGCAGCGCCAAGAATATCCAGCAGATAACGCGAGCGATGAAGTTCGTCTCGGCAGCCCGGTTACGCCGGGCGCAGGACCGCGTCATTGCGGCGCGTCCCTATGCCCGACAGATGGTGGCGGTCCTCAACAGTCTCGCGACCCGCGTTCCCGAAAGCGCGCATCCGCTATTGGCGAGACGCGGAGACGAAAAGATTGAGCTGGTGGTTATTACGGCGGACCGCGGATTGTGCGCCGCATACAATACCAATATCATCAGAAAGACGCTTGAATTTCTGAACGAGCATTCCGACCGGAAGGTGGAACTGAACATACTGGGCAAGCGCGCCAGGGATTTTTTCCGACGGCGGCCCTATCCGGTTCGGCATGAAGCCATCAATGTTCTGCAGAAGCCGACCTTTGCGGATGCAGCCGCAATTGCAAAGGATCTTATTGAGGAGTTTTCCTCCGGCGAGAAGGATCAGGTCTGGATCATTTACAACGAATTCAAATCGGTTGTCCAACAGCGCGTGGTGGTTGAGCCTCTGCTGCCGATCTCGAGACTTGAACATGTCGATGATGCCGGCAAGCTGGACTACCTCTACGATGAGCCGCCTGAAAAGATACTTTCGAACCTGCTTCCGCGGCATGTGGAAGCGCAGATATTCCGGGCGTTGCTCGAAGCCTCCGCTTCCGAGCACGGGGCCCGCATGTCTGCTATGGAAGCGGCAACCAATAACGCGGCGGAAATGATAGACGGACTCACCCTGTACGCGAACAAGGTGCGCCAGGCTGGTATTACTAAGGAATTGATTGAAGTCGTCAGCGGAGCCATCTCTACCGAATGACGCATTACGAATGACGATTTGCGAATGAAGCATGCGACGCCGTAATCTCTAACCGGTCATTTGTGATTGATGATTTGGGTAACGGCAGGAGAAAACGAATGGAAAAGGTCGGCAAGGTCATACAGATTATCGGTCCGGTGATTGACTGTGAGTTCGAAGAGAAGCACCTCCCGAAGATCTACAATAGCGTAATCATCGAGGGAGAAGCCGGGGGTGACAAGATAAGCGTCACCACGGAGGTGCAGCAGCATCTGGGCGAAAGCCGTGTCCGTTGCGTCAGTATGCAGCCAACGGATGGCATGGTTCGCGGAATGAAGGCCATCGATACCGGGCAGCCGATCAGTGTCCCTGTGGGTCGCGAGACCCTGGGGCGCGTCATGAATGTGATCGGGAAGCCCGTGGATCAGGTCGGTGAACTGAAGGCCAGCAAGTTCTATCCTATCCATCGCCCCGCGCCCAGTTTCGAGGACCAGAGCACCGAGACGAAGATGCTGGAAACCGGCATCAAGGTGATCGACTTGCTCGAACCCTATGTGTTGGGCGGGAAAATCGGTCTGTTTGGCGGCGCTGGAGTCGGCAAGACAGTCGTGATCATGGAGATGATTCACCGCATCGCAATGCATCACGGAGGTTTTTCCGTGTTTGCCGGCGTTGGCGAGCGTACCCGCGAGGGAAACGATCTTTGGCTTGAAATGAAGGAGTCGGGGGTTATTGAAAAAGCGGCCCTTATCTACGGGCAGATGACCGAACCGCCCGGCGCCCGTTTGCGCGTGGCTCTGTCCGGATTGACTGCCGCCGAGTATTTCCGTGATGAAGAGCATCAGGATGTGTTGTTGTTCATTGATAACATCTTCCGCTTCACGCAGGCAGGATCCGAGGTTTCCGCACTTCTGGGCCGGATGCCTTCGGCCGTGGGGTATCAGCCCAACCTGGCAACGGAAATGGGCGAACTGCAGGAACGAATCACTTCAACGAAACATGGATCGATTACTTCCATCCAGGCCATCTATGTGCCCGCGGATGATTACACCGATCCGGCTCCGGCAACAACTTTCGCGCACCTGGATGCTACGACGAACCTGGAACGCAGGATCGTGGAACTGGGGATCTATCCGGCGGTGGATCCGCTGGCCTCGACTTCCCGGATTCTGGATCCGCGCATTGTCGGGGAAGAACACTACAGCGTAGCTCGTGAAGTGAAACGTATTTTGCAGCGCTATAAAGATCTGCAGGATATCATCGCCATTCTCGGCATCGATGAACTGGGCGAAGAAGACAAGATGACGGTCAGCCGAGCTCGTAAAATCCAGAAGTTCCTGTCGCAGCCATTCTTTGTTGCGGAACAATATACTCAGATTCCAGGCAAATATCTGTCGGTGAAGGAAAGCATTGAGAGCTTCAGGGGAATTTGCCGCGGAGAGTATGACCATATACCGGAGCAGGCGTTTTATATGGTTGGCGGAATTGAAGAGGTACTGGAAAAGGCCAAGCAGATCGCGGCCGCTTAACGGATAGAATCCCGGATTTCAGATTTTGAGCTATTTTGAGTCAGTCCTCTGAAATCCGGAATCTTTAATCTGGAATCTGGAATCTTCCTATGGCACTACCGGAAAAGATCCATCTCGAAGTTGTCACGCCCGAAAAGCAGCTTTTCAGCGGAGCGGTTGATTCGGTCACTGTTCCATCCACGCAAGGATACCTTGGAATCCTTCCGGGCCATGCTCCCCTGCTGGCGGAATTGGGAATCGGCGAGATCAGTTATAAGATTGGTGATCGAACCGAGTATCTTTTCTCCTCCTGGGGGTTCGTTGAAGTGCTTCCGGACCGCGTAGTGCTTCTTGCCCAGACGGCGGAAGCCGCATCGGATATCGATATCAAACGCGCGGAAGAGGCGAAGATGCGGGCAGAGAAATATCTGGCCTCCAAGGATCCCGGCATTGATTTTCAGCGTGCCGAGATGGCAATGCTGCGCGCCATATCCCGCCTGAACGCGGTCAAACACCGCGCAGCAAAACACTAGGCATCCATTATTTTCGGCAATAAAAAAGGCCCTTGATGCTTTCAGCGTCAAGGGCCTTTTGAATTCAGGACTGAAGACTGTCAGCCTATTTTTCGAGCTGCAGCTCTTCCTTTGCCTTGTTGTACTTCTTTTCTATACCGATGGTTGTGTTATTGTGCAGCGCTTTGTACAGCTGCTCGGCTCTTGCTTTTGCCTTTGCCGCGATATCTCCGCCCTGCAGTTCAGCTTTGATGTAGGAGATGATCGCATCTTCTACTTTGTCCTGACCCAATCTTTCCTGGCACTGGCCGATGTAATAATAGCCTTCGCCGTATTTCTCCGCCTTCAGAGCTTTTTTGAAGGACTCGATTGCATCCAGGAACTTGTCCTTTTCCATCTGGTCCATTGCAATGATGTGATGGCAGGCACGGCGAGTCTTCCTCAACTGTTCCTGCGTGTCCGCATCCGGGTTCTTTACCAGATCCGTAGATTTCAGCGTGAGCTGTGCAAATTCGGCGGCTTTGGGCAGGTTGTTGGCTTCCGAGTATTTCTTCACGAAATAGCTGCGCGTCGTAAAATCGGCATCGAATTCGGGCAATTTGGCCAGCTTGTCGAACCACTCCAGCTGCTTGGCCAGGTTGTTTATCTTCTGATAGCTGGTGAATATTTCCTTTGCCAGAGTCGGGGAAGGCTGCATCTTGTAGATTTCTTCCATGCATTCGGCGCAACGTTCGTACTTCTGCAGATTGTTGGCGGCTTCGGCAACAAAGGCCAGGGTGCGTACATCGTTCGGGTGGATTTTGAGCCATTTTTCGGAAAGGATTTCGAGTATTTCGTATTTCTTTCCCTGAGAGCACTCCCGCAAAAGGCCATCATAGGCAGAATTGATGTGCGGCATTAGAGCGGACTTCGGATATTTCTGAATGAACTCAAGCAGCATGGTTCCGCGCTTTGCCAGATCCGGTTCTTTGGCGGCCGCCTCATAGGCGCCGTATTCAACATCGTCGTAAGGTGTTTCTTCGTCCTGCGATTGTGCGGTAGTGGCCGCCTTTGCCTGTTGTTCATCCGCAAATGCCCGGCTGGTTGCCGCACCGGCGAAAAGAAATACAGCCGATCCCAGCATTGCCGCAAGGAACCATTTAGAATAGCCTTTCATGGATAATCGATCCCCTTTCCTGATTCGCTAGTTTAGCGAATTTTAAGGATTGCCCTAACGTAAATCAATTACAATAGTAAAGCACGAGACCTGACTGCTGCTTATCCGTTTACCTATCCGCTTTCACCCTGATTGATGAGCCTGAATACCAATAGTTGCGATTTTTTTGAGCTCGGTTCGCAGATTGCCTCTTCGTGGCACCTGTTGAAAATAAGCAACTTTCAGGGAGCGGTGCTATTTAACCATACACCGCATTAAAGGTCGACATAAATTCTCGGACGCGCTTCCGGCTTGTCAACGCGGGGTTTAGGGGGCCATGCTGCCCTGAAAACCGTCCTTCTTATTGGATGCCTTTCCGTTCTTTTTGTTCCCATGATGTCCGGCATCAGGGGGTTTCGCCCGGGAATGTGCTAAAATAGAAACTTTTATTGGAAGATACACACGGTTAGGAAGATTTATGGAAAGCCCTGATAAGAATAGCTGCAACAACGCCCTGCCTGACAAAGAGGATACCGGGCTCAGCACTCCGCTGGATTTTGTGCGCACCATCGTGACTGAGGACTTGAAAGCCAATAAGAATGAGGGGCGTGTGGCTACGCGATTCCCTCCCGAGCCGAATGGTTATCTGCATATTGGTCATGCAAAAGCGATCTGCCTGGATTTTGGCATCGCCTCCGAATTTGGAGGGACCTGCAACCTGCGTTTCGATGATACGAATCCCACAAAAGAAGACGTGGAGTACGTGGATGCCATTCAGGAGGATGTGCGCTGGCTGGGCTTCAGTTGGGAAAACCGCTGCTACTACGCCTCGGATTATTTTGAAAAACTATATGCCGATGCAGTCCAGCTGATTGAGGCGGGAAAGGCTTATGTTGATGAGTTGAGCGCGGATGAAATCAGGGCATACCGTGGGACTCTGACGGAGCCGGGTAAAGAATCGCCCTATCGGAATCGGCCGATACCGGAAAACCTCGATCTCTTCCGCCGGATGCGGGCGGGGGAGTTTGAAGACGGGAAACTGGTGTTGCGCGCCAGGATTGATATGACTTCACCCAATCTGAATATGCGGGATCCGACCCTCTATCGTATCCGTCGAGCGACCCACCACAGGACGGGCGATCAATGGTGCATTTACCCGATGTATGATTTTGCGCATTCACTTTCAGACGCCTTGGAAGGGATTACGCATTCCTTCTGTACACTGGAATTTGAAGATCATCGGCCTTTGTATGACTGGTTTCAGGAAGCGCTGCAGCTTCCATTCCGATCCCGGCAGATCGAATTTGCCCGCCTCAATATCAATTACACGGTTATGAGCAAGCGGAAGCTGCTCCAATTGGTCCAGGAAGGGCTGGTAAAGGGTTGGGATGATCCGCGGATGCCTACGATCTGCGGATTGCGCCGTCGCGGGTACACTCCGGAGTCTATCCGCGGCTTCTGCGAGCGTGTGGGCGTCGCCAAACGAGACAACGTGGTGGACGCAGCGCTGCTAGAACATTCTTTGAGGGAAGATCTCAACACAAAAGCGCTCCGAACCATGGCAGTGCTGAATCCTTTGCGCCTGGTAATCGACAATTATCCGGCCGACCGTGTGGAGGAACTCGACGCGGTGAACAATCCGGAGGATCCATCCGCCGGGACTCGAAAAGTGCCGTTTTCGCGTGAACTCTATATCGAGCGGGAGGATTTCATGGAGGATCCTCCGAAAAAGTTTTTCCGGATGGCACCGGGTCGAACAGTGCGGTTGAGGTATGGGTATTTGGTTACCTGTGTCGATGTCGTGAAAAATGACAAAGGGGACGTTGTCGAGGTTCATTGTACCTACGACCCGGACTCGCTGACGGGTAATCCCGAAAATGCGCCAAAAGTGAAAGCTACAATTCACTGGGTCTCGGCTCCGCATTCTCATTCGGCGGAAGTCCGGCTCTATGACCGGCTGTTTTCGGTCGAAAATCCGAGCGATGAAAAGGATGGGCTTGATTTTAAGGCTTACCTGAATTCCAACTCACTCGAAGTCAATCGTTCCTGTCGGGTGGAACCGGCGCTTGCGGATGCACAGCCCGGCGGCCGCTATCAATTTGAAAGGCTCGGCTATTTCTGCGTGGATCCGGATTCCAAACCAGGGTCGCTGGTGTTTAACCGCACGGTTACCCTGCGGGATGCCTGGGCAAAAATAGTAAAGAGCGGGAAACAGTAAAGACTCACCTATTTAGACTTGAAGTTAAGTACGGGTTTTTCTACAATGACCCGAGCGCTGGGAGATCGTCTAATGGTAAGACGGGTGGCTCTGGACCATCTGATCGGGGTTCGAATCCCTGTCTCCCAGCCAAAGTTTTTTTCTGCTTAATCCTCAATCACTTACAGCCGCTATTTTTGCTTGATGTCCACAATTTCTGCTCGACGAATGTAAATTCTTCGCTGATCCCGCAATAAGTTGCATAGTGAGGGTTGATTCAGACGATTGCCTATCCAACATGATTCAGGTTCCCGACGCGCCTTTACCGGCGGCGGAGGTTGCAGTCGTTTCCTATGTCCGGTTGCGCGACAATTCATCCAAGTGACTAATCGATAGAAGGGTAATCTGGCAGGATGCTGAAGCTTTGCGCTTTGGACTCCATTCCGGGCAAAAGATAATTCCTTCAACCAACTGAAACAAAACCGAAGGGAAATAAGAAGTTGGGATTATCCGTTCGTAGTCTGATTTCTTGCAGTTTTGCGGAAACTGCATCGAAAAGTTATGATGCACTGTAACCTTTTTCCTTCCTCGCGACATTATTAGTCATGATGGATAGAACAACCGCTCAATCCGAGCCGGAAATCGATTATCGTCGGCTGCGCCTGCGAGATAATGAAGAGGTTGTTCGCTGGTTTGACGCCTATTCCGATCCGGTTTACGGCTTCATCTTCTACCGCGTAGGACGGGATGCCGATTGGGCCAGCGACGTAGCCCAGGATACCTTTGTTACAGCACTGGACACCATCGATCGATTTGACCCGCGCCGTGGCGAGATGTTTTCCTGGCTGACTCACATCGCCCGCAATTGCATCAGGAAGTCCCTGCGCAGAAAAAGCAGGGACAGCGCTCTGCCCGACTTCTGGAATACCGTCGATCATCAACTCAATAAAGCTCTAATCGATCTGAATTCGAGCATTCTGCCCGAGCAGCTACTAGAGAAGAAAGAGACAGCCGAGCTGGTACGCATGGCTCTGACCAATCTGCCGTTGCGCTATCAGGCGACTCTGCGCAGGCGCTACTTTGAGGACATGTCGCTCCAGGAGATGGCCGCGTTTGAAGGGAGCAGCGAAGCGACGATGAAAGTGCTGCTCCACCGCGCCCGGCAGGCCTTTCGCACGGCATTTGAAACCATCTCCGGCGCTTTATTCGAAGTGGAAGCAAGAGGGAGGAAGATTCCATGAGCAACACGAATGAAACTCATGACCAAGGTTGCCTGGATAATAATTTGGATCGGTTGCTCGAATTGGGCGAGCCGACTCCCGGGATGCCTGAAGATCTGAAAGCACGGATAAAGTCTAAATTAGTCAAAGCCGGACAGGAACCCGTGAAAAAAAGAATTTTTCCCGGCCGCTGGGCTGCGTGGCCTGTTGCTGCAACGATCCTGGCAGCCGTCATCCTGATTGTTCTTTGGTATGGCAACTCCTCCAAAGCTATCGCCTGGGCCGATGTTCAAAAACAGCTCATGCAGGTACACACGCTGACCTTCACAGCCCGTATCGAAACTTCATCCAATACGGGCGTGCCAATCACCGAACAACTTTACAGGGTGTATCACCAGGATCCCGGGCTTTCGAGAAACGAGTTGTACGCCTCGAGAGCGGATATTGAGAGCGGCAAGCCCAAGTTCAAGTTGGTTAATATCTTCAGGCGAGATCACGATAGGGAAGAAATATTAAGACTATACCCGAATCCCCGTCGGGCAGAATGGAACACTATTATCTTCCATACCAACGGCCGCGAGCTTCATTACTCTCCCCCTGTCGATCTGGCGGCTGTTAACTGGAAGTTGTTTAATCAGATCGCTGCTGATAAAACCCGGCGTATCGGCGAACGGATAATTAATGGCATGGCCGCCGTTGGCTTCGAATTCGATGTGCCGGCCCGATGGAATATCGGCAATGCCGGGAAAGTCCAAGCGCAATTATGGGCTGGTCGTGACGACGGCAATGTCCTTTTTATAGAACTGAAGTATCGGAACGCCGAGGGACAGAATGTGAAAGCGGAGTACTTAGACATCCAATGGAATACTCCGCTGGAAACGGATCTATTCGATTTCGTCGTACCGGAGGGCTGGAAGGTCAGTCGAACCGAGACCGAATCGGCGGAATACGCCAATACCGGATTCGTTCCCGGTTTCATTCTGCAGATCGGCCCGGAAGGCAGGGAACCATTACTAGGAACAGGAGATGTGGCAGGGGTGGTCCGAGGAGAACAGATTACCCAGCCCGATACCGATATTCCGCGCGGAGTGCGAATTACAATCCAGTTGAGGCCGGAGGCGGTGCAGCGGCTGCGGGATTATGCTGATGCCAATCCGAGCACACTCATTGTCGCCGATTTCAATAGGCAGATAAAGGCCGTCCCGAGCCCGATTGGAACAGATTCCTCTCTGCTGAGCTTCGATCTTAGCTTACTAAACCTTTCTCTAGCCGAGCTGGAACAGAAATATTTCACAACCACTATCGAAAGGAAATAACTATGACCATCAGCATGCAATATGGAAAACCTCATCTTTGTGTTCATACAGTCCTGCTCTTTGCGGTTTTGGCGGTTATCTTCACAACCGCTCTCACAGCCGCAGTGTTAGCGGGCGACCAAACCGGAAAGCTTAATTTCGAACTCCGGCTCGCTTCATATCACAAAGTGGAGGGGTGGAACATGGTTGCCGGTCCCGGACCGGAGAAGACTCCCATATGGCTCTCGCCCGAAGTTGCTCTGACTAATTCCGAAATAGCCCACGCCTGGCCTCAACCGGATGCAGACGGATTCGGTGTAGGATTTATGCTCACAGAGGAAGGGTCTCTGAAATTAGCGCGTCTAACCAAGTCTCATATCGGCGAAAACGTGGCTATAATGCTCGACGGTCAGGTCACTGCTACCCCGAAAATCATGGCCGAAATTACCGGCGGACGAGCCATGATAAATGGCAAATTTACTGAAGAATCAGCCGGATTGCTCGCGAAGCGGATCACGATGAAGTGATCATCTTCCGAATTGTGAAAAAAGGTCAGGAACGTGGATTTTACCAAACAGCCACATCGTAAGATCAACACAAAGATTGATCCTGCTGGATGAGCTGATCCTCTGTATTGGCGAATTTGGTGTCCTTTTCTATCGCGTTCCAAAGCGACTGGTGCGGTTAAATGGGAACCAATGAGACCGCAAATATCCCCTGCAAATCCGGCCTTGCCGAGCATATCTTCAAGAAGAATAGGAAGTTGCATTAAAAGGAGGACCGGAATCCCTGTCTCCCAGCCAAAGTTTTTTTCTGCTTAATCCTCAATCACTTACAGCCGCTATTTTTGCTTGATGCCTACAATTTCCGCTCGACGAATGTAAATTCTTCGCTGATCCCGCAATAAGTTGCATAGTGATGGGTTGATTCAGACGATTGCCTATCCAACATGATTCAGGTTCCCGACGCGCCTTTACCGGCGGCGGAGGTTGCAGTCGTTTCCTATGTCCGGTTACGCGACCATCTGCCTAGTGACGGATTAATGAAAGGGTATATGCTTCAAGAATGTCGTGTAGGGCTTATTTCAGAATGAGCTGAGCCATTCAGCCAACGCTCTCGAAGGGAGAAGAATCATGCGCGCATTATTATCGACAATCGGCTCGCAGGGCGATGTCCAGCCGCTAGTAGCGCTAGCGCTTCAGTTGAGGGCGATCGGCCAGGAGGTCCATTTGTGCGTACCGCCCGATTTTCGCGCTTGGCTCAATGGGCTGGGATTGTCCATCACTCCTATCGGGCCCGAGGTGCGTTCGGCTGCAGCTAAACCAGCGGCGGCCCTCATTCCAACGCCCGAGCAACGTCATCAAATGATGAAAGACATGGTCGCCATGCAATTCGACACAATCGCGGAAGCGGCCCAAAGCTGCGATATTATTTTGGCGGCAACTGCTTTGCAGATAGCTGCGCGATCAGTTGCGGAAAAAATTGGCATCCCCTATGTCTTCACAGCCTATAGCCCGATTGTTCTGCCTTCGCCTCTCCACGCCCCTCCGCCTCTACCACCTCTGCCCGGGCAGGCATCTCTGCCTCCCACGACGGATAATCGTGAACTTTGGGCGCGCGATACCAAACGCTTCAACGACGTTTTCGGCGCAGCGCTAGTAGCTCTGCGCACCTCAAAGGGCTTAGCCTCGGTCGGTGATGTGCGCAACCACATGTTTACCGACAGGCCTTGGCTGGCCGCAGACCTGGTATTGGCCCCCTGGCCTGACCCCGCAGACCAATTTGTGTTTCAGCCGGGCGCCTGGATTCTCCCGGATGAACGTCCGCTCCCTCCTGAGCTGAAGAAGTTTCTGGATGCCGGCGAACCGCCCGTCTACTTCGGCTTCGGCAGTACGCGTGCACCAGCAGGCATCAGCCAGGTGATGATTCAGGCGGCACGCTCGATTGGGCGTCGCGTAATCATCTCTCAGGGTTGGGCTGACCTGTCGGTCGTGAACGACGAACCAGACTGCCAGGTCATCGGCGAAGTTAATCTTGTGGCGCTGTTCAAAAGGGTAGCCGTCATTGTTCACCACGGCGGCGCCGGCACAACCACGCTGGCCGCGCGGGCAGGCAGACCCCAAGTCGCAATCCCGCAACTTTACGACCAACGCTACTGGGCCCACCGTATCCATCACCTCGGTATCGGAATCGAGCACCCGGCCGGCACACCGACCGCTGACTCGCTGGTGGGCGCCCTTGAGCACGCTCTCCGCCCCGATGTTATTGCTCGAGCTAAATCCATCGCGGGCACGGTGCGCAGCGATGGTGCCCAGTTGGCCGCCCAGCGGTTGGTAGCAACCGCAAAGAGGTGACCGCGGCTGGACATCAGATCGGAAATGGTCGTGTATCGTGCAAACCGGAGAAGTGTGTCGCATGAGTGCTCCGCATTTGGAGAGTATGCGGCACCTTTCTTGCCTTGATTGCCTCGTGGGTAATGGGGAATTCCCTAGAACGCCCGGGCTCTATTCCCAAGGACCGGCATACAATCTGGCATTTTCAGCAAGGTGGTATCCGTATACCCCGCGATTTATGCTGCTGGCTCAATTTTGTCGTTCAGCTCTATGGGATCAAGAAGGGCAGGAGCCAAAAGCGAAACCCTATTTTTTCTTTTTAGAGGATCGTTTATATACGCCAAGGCCGGGCTTATAGGATTTATCATCGAGAAATTGCTTGAAACCCTCTTCGTGCTCCTCCCCGGCAAACGACCAGAGTTGTTCCTGCTTCGATGTAAGGTATTCTTCAGAAAAATCCCAACTCAGTTCCTGGCTTCTCTTGAAGGAGTCTTTGGCCGCCTTTAATACCGCGGGACTTTTCTCGAGCAGGAGGTTGGCCAATTCACGGACCCGTTCCCGAAGTCTTGCCAGCGGTACGGACTCGTTTACAAGACCCATCGAGGCTGCCTTTTTGCCATCGAACAACTGTCCCGTCATGACATAGTACAATCCATCGCGGGAGCGCATCGTTTCGGCCACTGCTTTGCTGACATTTCCTGCAGGAATTATGCCCCAATTTATCTCAGATAACCCGAATTGCGCTTCGTCCGCCGCAATTGCCAGATCGCAGGAAACGATCGGGATAAAGGCCCCGCCCAATGCCCAGCCATTGACCATTGCAATCGTCGATTTTTCGAAATAACGCAGCCGGCGCCAGGCCCATTCGTAATTGATTCGCCGGGCCTTGATGGTTGCGATGCGCGGACGCTTCTTCATATCCCGGAAGTACTCTTTGATATCCATGCCTGCGGAGAATGCCTGGCCTGCTCCCGTAAGCACCATGACTCCGCAATCGTCATTTGCTTCAACCTCATCGAAAATCTCCAGCATCCGCGTGGCAAGCGCCGGGTTGATGGCATTGCGTTTTTCCGGCCGGTTGATCGTGACCCACGCCACTCCCCGATCGTATTCAAGTTTTACAATATTCTTCTCATCTGCTTTGGATTTCATGACATTCTCCCCAAAAACAAAATTGTATCCTGTCCGGCGCCGTCGGGTTTTCCCCGACCCGTTGAATCTGCTTGACCCAATCAGTACAACGGTATCAAAGTACCTGCCGTAGCGTGCACCCGCAAGAGCATTGAGTAAACCGATGTGCCATCCGAAAGGAAAGAGTGATGAAACGATCTGTTGTCGTGATTGTTTTTCTTTTGGCGGCGGTGGCCATGACCGCCATGGCTGCAGACCCATGGAACGGGACATGGAAGATAAACCCGGCCAAATCCAAAGCCCCGGGAGGCCGGCTGCCCCACCCAAGCTCCACCAATATAATCGAAATCCAGGGGGAAACGATGCACCTGATTTCCAACCAGACGGATGGAACGGGGAAACTGGAGCGCGTGGAGTATACTGCGGCATTCGACGGTAAGGAATATCCTGTTAAATCGGTGCCGCCGGGGCCTCAGCCCTATACGATCTCGCTGAAACGGATCGATGCGCGCACGCGGGAATTTGTTGAGATTATCGGCAAATTTACTATTAAGGGTCGGGATGTCCTCTCTGCGGACGGCAAGAGCTTTGATCGCATTGTAAACAGCAAGGATGCTGAGGGCCACGACACCAGCGTGATTCAGGTCTTCGACCGACAGTAGCGCTGCTGCCCCACTTCCGCCGTATTGTCAGTTGTTGATTCTGCCGGATGGATGGATCCCATAGTGTCCGAACCATGGGATCCATAAAAGGCCTGTTTTGTCGTGCTTCATTTAAGGCATTAACAGATTCTTTGTCGCGAAGTACGGCTCGGTGGTCAGATTTACGCCAAGCTTACGCAGGCCTGCTTCATCTCCGGCCGTGGGAATGTGGGTCATATGAACTTCACAGCCGCGCAAGTCCGTCAGCTTTTCGATCGCCATTTGCGCGGCCGGGTTATTGGCGGCGCTGATGCTTAGCGCGATCAGGGTTTCCTCGAGGTCGAGACTCACGGATTTCTCCTGGAGAATATCTGTCTTCAGGCTGCGCACCGAATCGGTAATGGATTTTGGCAGCAGTTTGATTTTGCTCGGGATGTCGGCAAGGCGTTTGATGGCATTCAGGATTAGGCTTGAGGATGCATGCATCAGCGGCGAATTGTTGCCGGTGATGATGGTTCCATCCTTGAGTTGAATGGCCGCGCCACAGAAAATGCCTTCATTCCCCTTCTCCTGTACCTGAGCCTGCCGGGCGGCTTCCCAGGAGGGAGCCACGACTATGCGGTCTTCCGGTTTCAGTCCCAGATCTTTCAAGAACAGCTCGACGCGCTGTACCGTCTCCTTGTCGGTCAATCCCATCGCATATTCGCAGCGGTAGCGGAAGCACCTGCGGATGATCTCCTGTCTCGAAGCTTCTCCTGTTACATCGTCGTCGATGATGGCAAAGCCAGCTTTGTTGACGCCCATGTCGGTTGGAGACTGGTAAAAGGATTTTCCTCCCGTGATCTTGCCCATGATCCGTTTAACGACGGGAAATACTTCCACGTCGCGATTGTAGTTGACGGCAGTTTTTCCGTAGGCTTCCAGGTGAAATGGATCGATCAGGTTGAAGTCGCGGATATCCGCCGTGGCGGCCTCGTACGCTACATTTACTGGGTGCGTGAGCGGTAGATTCCATATTGGAAATGTCTCGAACTTGGCATACCCGGCCTTAACGCCCCGGCGGTATTCGTGGTAAAGCTGAGACAGGCAGGTCGCAAGTTTTCCGCTGCCGGGTCCGGGGCCGGTCACAATTACCAGCGGCTTTTCGGTCTCGATATACGGATTCTTTCCATACCCTTCATCGCTCACGATCGATTCGACATCGGTTGGATACCCTTTCGTGAAGCTGTGGGTGAAGACTTGGATATTTCTTCGCTCCAGTTTATTTTTGAAGAGGGTTGCCGCCGGCTGATGGTCGAAGCGCGTGATGATGACTCCGCGTACGTTGATGCCCCAATGACGGAGATCGTCGATCAGCTTCATGGCATCCGCATCGTAGGTGATGCCAAAATCCGCCCTGATCTTCTTGCGCTCGATGTCTCCTGCATAGATGCACAGTAGAATATCGGCTTTCTCCTTGAGTTCCCGGATCAGCCGCATTTTCACATTCGGATCATAGCCGGGGAGCACACGGGATGCGTGATAGTCGAACAAAAGCTTCCCGCCGAATTCGAGATAGAGCTTATTGTCGAATCGCTCCACCCGCTGGGTAATCTCCACCATTTGCTCGCGTATGTATCGTTCATTGTCAAATCCGATTCTGACGGGCATGAGTACTTTTGAACCCTCCTGGGATGTGTATGAGTAATATGGAATGACGAATTTATAACGGTATCCGTGAACTATCTTCAACTACTAAATATGAAAATCCTATTGCGGGCCCGGTAATGATCAAATGCCAGATCGTGTTGTCCCGCATTGGGCTTCCTAGGACTTGCCTGCTTTGATCATCTTGCTTCGGCCTGCCGTGCTTTGATCTCTTTATACGTTATTGTGTCGATCAAAATATATGCGAGCAAGACGATAAGCCCGGCCAGAGAGATGACAAACGCCTGGCGAAAGTCCGTGATTCCCATCTGTTTTTGAATCCAGGCAAATGCCAGCGGCTGGACGAACTGGCCCAGGCCGGAGGTTGCATAGAAGATGGACATCGCCATGGTAACTGCAACGGGCGCAACCATCGAGGAGACCCTCGTCAGGACCCCCGGGATTACCAGTGCAAGCCCAACACCGCAGAGCATCATGGCAAGATTAATCAGAATGAGCGAGTGCCCGGTGAAAGCAACAAAAGCCGCGAGGGCGTTGATCAATAGGCCGCAGGCTATAACATATTTCCGGAAGAGCTTCGCGAGCAGGCCGAAAAACAACGCTACGATGGAGATCGAAATCGTCAGGAGCGACATGGTCAGGCCCAGATCGGCGGAAGTCGCAATTTTCTCGCCAACAGCCATCATGGCTGTGGTTGTCACAAAGGCGAACGTGAACATTGCATAGAACAGGTACCAGACTGAAAATGTCCAGGTGCGCCACGCCATCCTGAATTTGGCTTTGACTTCTTTATTGGTCGCAGATGTTTTTGACTGGCGCTCGGGCTCCGGTACGATGACAAAAGCGATCAGATAAAACACGGCGCACACTGCCGTGGCGATACATGCATATCTCCAGTTGATTCCCGCGAGGTAACCGCCCATAAGCTGGAACACGACGCCGCCAACGGACGCTGCTGCCTGGTTCCACCCCATCATCGTCTGCCTGGTCGAACCGTCGAAAAAATGCACGATCAGGTCGGCTGCGGCCGGAGTCAGAAGGCCAACCCCTGCACCCATCACGAACCGCAGCACCAGGAAGAACGTAAAGTTGTCAATGAAGGCAGGCAGAATACCGCCAATCAGCAGAAGGACGATAGCGACAAACAGTATCTTACGCCTTGCCGCTATGTCGGTGAGCTTGGCGTAAACCGGCGAAAAAATTACGCAGCACAGCGAAGGGATCGTCGACAGCAGTTGAATGATGCTCGGAGCGACTTTGGGAAACGCTGCCTGAATTGCCGGGAGCACCGGATTGAGCATGCTTTGCGGGATCGTGAGCAGGGCCACCGCCAAAATACCGATTTTGAGTACATTGCGATGGACATCTTTAGTCATGGACGATTCTCCCTTTCCGGTAAACCAGGCGTAGCGCAACTGCAGTCATCCAACCACACGATCCCTTACGGTTTGTACCCGCGGCCTCCGATATCCGGTGCCGGTTTTCGGTATTTAGCCGCCGTAGTTGATTCTCGATTGCTTGTAAAGCTCTTCGCGGAAGGCATTGGTCAGAATACTGAGCCCGGGCATCATTGAATACATGCTCAACGCGGACGGTTTGTCGGGTCGGCAGTATTTGTTGGCGTAGGCTCGGGCGTAGGCTCGCTGCTCCTCCTCTGTCGAGTTTTTTACATCGTATATCTCAGGCATTGCCGCAATGATGATCCGGTCGCCGTAGAGGTCGTAGATCTTCTCGATATCGTTCATCGCCTGCGGCATCCAGGAGTCGAAACCCGCCGCGATCATGTTCGTCACCTGCTTGATATTGCTGCCGCAACAATGCAGGTCGGCGAATTTGCCCTTTGAGTGAATAAAATCCGTCACCCTGCGCATGAAGGGGACAAGCATCTCGGACACCACCGCGGGCGAGAAAAACGTGTCCTTCTGTGACCCCCAGTCATCATGTATCGTGTAGATGTCAACCTGTGGGAAATAGGTTATGAATTTATCCATCATCCGTATGTAAAGATCGGAAAGCCTGTCGAAAAAGCGCTTTACCGCATCTTTCTGTTCCTCGTCCACCATTGCCAGAATAGCGCCTTCAAAATCCATGAATGAGATCAGCCGTTCAAAGTATCCGTTCATGAACATAGCGGCATAAGATGCCGTACTGCCCAGGTACTGCTCGTTTGCCTTCGAAGCGCCTTCCCAATCCCAGTTGTCGATGTCCGGCCATATAACCTTTTTCTCGATGTCATTGGCATCTTCAATGAATGGCTTGCCCGGCCGAACCATCGATCCGCCCGCCGATGGTATGTATTCCCATTCGATGCCGAAAAGGTCCTTGCCTCCCGTAAGATTGCTGACGCCGGGAACAACGGTGCCGTCAAAAACAAAGGCGCGGGCCACGTTGTCCGGGTTTATCGACGGAGTGAAATTTTTGCTCTCAACGCCGATTCCCAACATGACCTGCCAGATCGCTTTCCTGGCATACAAAGCTCTGACCGCCTCCTTTCCTGTGGTGGGGAAGCTGTAAATCGGAATTCCGGGGCCTCCAAAAAAATCCGGCACTTCTGCAGCAACCTGCAGTTCTCTTGGATTGAATTTCGGAATTTGCATATATTCTCCCTCAAACGTGAGGATAAGGAGGATGGGCGGTGGACTCCTGAGCCGATTCGTCTCAAATCCTCTGTTGCGATTTGGATAATTTCCTACATGTTGCCTGAAATCGATAAATCCGGGCAATGGGGCATTCTAGCCGAAGATGAAGATGCCAGATAATGATATCTGGAAGTCACAGGCTTTCCTGAAACAGCCTATCCATAGATTCGGAGTGCGTTATCGAGTGATAGCACAGAGGCGGAATTATTTTTTTCTGTTCGCTATGTTATTTGATGCCCATAATCATGATGTTTCTGCCGGTCTCAGGAGAATACCATGGAATTTGCGAGCTATTGGGCTCGCGCCATGGCTCGGACGAAAACCTGTTGAGCACGGAATAGGGTCAAATGGGAGGACAGGGGATGAAAAGGACTGTTTGCGCGGTTCTGAGGCGTATAGAGATAACCCGAAGCTGCATTCCAGGCGTTGCACTCCTATGCCTGTTCGTCATGCAGCCATGTTCTGCCGGGACTCGGGAAGAATTGTTCTCCGCGATTGAACGTGGAGATCTCGAGGTAGTTCGAAGTCTCCTGAACTCGGGCGCAGACCCGAATAGCTGCTCTGATGGTATCTTTCATCCGCTTATTGCGGCATCCGAAGCCGGCCGGATAGATATAGCCAGGCTTTTGGTCGAGAAGGGATCCAATGTCAATGGGGGGTGTCCTGGCGCGCTGGCGCCTCTGATAATGGCCGCGAGCAGGGATCGTGTCGAAATCGTTCAATGGCTGCTGGAGAAGGGAGCTGACATCAATGTCAAGGACATGAGCGGACGAACCGCCCTTATGACAGCGGCAGAGAAGGGGGCCATAAGATCACTGACCGTTCTCCTGAAGATGGGCGCCGATGCCAAAGCCCAGGATCAGATGGGAATGACTGCCTATGAGTTGGCCGTGCAAAACCAGAAAGGGGAGGCTGCGCGGCTGCTGGGAGGGAAACCGGTCAATATCAGGAATGCCGCAGCAGACCGGAGGCGGCTGCAGGAAGCGATGTTCAAAGATAATACGCAGCTGGTCCGTCAGATTCTCGATGAAGGAGCTGATGTCAATTCCCGTGTTGACGGCCAGACGCCGCTCGAAACGGCAATTGCTTTTGGACGCGAGGATATTGTTGCTCTTTTGTTGGAAAAGGGTGCGGATGTCAATGCCAGCGGATTTGAGAATCGGACGCCATTGATGCTTGCTGTAGAGGACGGCAAAACGAAAATTGTCTGGCTGCTGGTGAATAAGGGAGCCGACCTAAAAGCCCAAAATGTCTTTGGCCAGACGGCGCTGAACCTCGCCACCCGGGAACGGCGAACGGAAATCGTCAAGCTTTTGACAAACAAGCCTTCCGGGCCTCCCCCCGGTCCGACTCAGAAGGAGTTGAGTGAAGAGTTGACGATGGCGACCGCTGCGGGGAATATCGAAAAAATCAAGGAGTTGCTGGCCAGGGGAGCGGATAAGAACGGGATCAAGGGCGATGCGATGCCTCCGCTGCTAATGGCCGTTGGAAGCGGAAAGCCGGAAGTCATCGACGTGCTGCTGCAGGCCGGGGCTGATATCAACACGCGTGGAGCTATCGGAATGACCGGTCTGATGCTGGCGGCAAATCATGGCCGCCTTGAATTGGTGCGATACCTTCTGGATCGAGGTGCCAATGCCAATGCAAAAACAGATGCAGGACAGACTGCCCTGACACTGGCTTCCGGAAAAGACCGGGCAGAGATCATAAAACTCTTGACCGCGAGAGGGTCCCGCCTGGATCCCCAGTCGGACATGTATTCGGATATCATGAAAAACTCCGGCGCAAAGGGAGAAGATAGCGTTGCTGGTAAAAAGATGGGTTCCGCGATTGCCAAGGCGAAGACGCAGTCCCGTCATTCCGTAATTGCATTGCTGGATGCCGCATCGGCAGGAGACGTGGAGGCGCTGCGCCTGCTGTTGGCACAGGGTGCCGATGTCAATGGGGAGAACACGGGGCAGGACACGGCGCTTTTAAAGGCGTCGAGCGGCGATCATATGGAGGCCGTGAAGTTGCTCCTCGATCGCGGCGCCAATGTGAATGCCGCTAATTTCTCCGGACGCACGCCATTGCTTGAGAGCGCCGGGCGCCACAATGTGGAGCTTTCCCGTTTGTTGATTGCCCAGGGTGCAAGCATTAACGCGGCGGATCGTGACGGACGCACGCCGCTGATGGAATCGGTCTGTTCCGGGAGCCCGGAAATAGTGCAGATGCTGGTCGATAAGGGCGCCAATGTGAACGCGGCGGATAAAGAGGGGAAGACCGCCTTCTTTCACCAGTGCCAGGGCGGAGAAAGCACGAACAAGGTTGCCGAAATTCTAAAGCTTCTGATTGCCCGAGGCGCCAACGTGAATGCAAAAACACTGAAGGGCAAAACCATGCTGATGTCGGCGGCGGACACCAGCACCGTCGAGGTGGTTGGAATTCTCCTGGATAAAGGTGCCGACGTGAATGCCCGCGACAGCCGCGGGCTGACGGCCCTGCTTACCGCGCTTACAACGCACTATTACAGGTCCGATACGGTGCGACTTCTTGTGAATCGCGGCGCCGATGTCAACGCTGCCACAGCGGATGGACTTACGCCGCTGATGTGCGCATCCGAACCGGACTTTGTCCGAATGCTGATCGACAGGGGGGCGAATATTCATGCGGTCGATCGCAGCGGCAGAAGCGTTTTGTACCACCACGGACGATATCTCAAGACCGCGCAGATGCTGTTGGCAGAAGGCGCAAGACCGCTGAAGACAGATACAATTGCCATCTATGCGACCGGCGGCGACTTTCCGTGCCTGGAATGCTCGCTGCTTTTCCTGGACAATGGTGTGGACTTGGAGGTGCGCGACCGATTGGGCGAAACGTTGTTGATGCATGCCGTCGGTTTCAATGAGCTCTCCTTCATGCAGAACCTGTTGAATCGCAAAGCCGACGTGAGGGCTGCGGATCCGCAAGGCAACACTGTTTTGCATAAGGTCGCATTTGTGGAATATGCGGAACTCCTTTTAGCCAGGGGAGTGGACGTCAATGCCCGCAACAAAGACGGCCGAACACCGCTGATGACCCAGAGCCGCGCTAAAATTGCCGAGGTTTTGATCCGGAAGGGCGCTCAGGTAAATGCCCGTGACAGCGAAGGGAACACCGCCCTTATTCTAAGCCGCAGTTTTGACAAAACGGAGCTTCTGGTCAATCAGGGGGCCGATTTGACAATTCGGAACAACAAAGGCGAAACTGCGTTGACGGCTGCGGCGGAGCTGGCTGATACCTTCAGCGCGACTGTTCTCTTGAAGAAGGGAATTGACGTAAATGCCCGAACGACCAATGGCGAGACAGCCTTGAGCATTGCAATTCGAAAAAAAGATGCAGCCATGACTACGCTTCTCAAGAAAGCAGGCGCACTGTAGATCGGCAAGTCGAATTCCAGATTCCAGACACGGCGGGTTCTTGTAGCGATTTTGTGGTGTCATGCGTTACTATGGTCCGGATTGCTGGATGCCGCATCCGGCTCGCGCGTCTCATTTCCAGTCACTGTTTCAGTTCGTAGGTCTTTGCATAGGGTGTTAACGCTTATTGCATGGCCGAGGTCCCATGAATAAATCCCTGCGGATTCTCTGTGTCGAAGGCAGCCCCTCCGATTTTTCCCTGATTCAGCAGCATCTGAAGAAATACCTCCCGCAGGTGGAGTTGAATCGCGTTACCTGCGAGGCTGATCTGAAGACCGCACTTGAGGACGGAGTCTGGGATGTGGTGCTTTCCGCTTTTGCAGGTCCGGGCTTTGATTTCAAAGATGTGCTGCAAATGCTTCTGCCCTGGCGCGATGAGCTTCCGGTCATCCTGGTTTCTGACCGTCATGAACAGGAACAGGCGGTACAACTTCTCAGCCAGGGAATCTGGGACTTTATTCTGAAGGACAATCTGACTCGCCTTGTTCCCACGATAGAGCGCAGCGTGAAGGATGTTGAAAATTATCGTGCGCGTCGAAAGGCTGAGCTTGCGCTGCAGGCAAGTGAAGAGCGATTCCGGGCGATTTTCGAGAACAACCCTGAGGGAGTTCTTGTGGTGGATGCGACCGAAAAGCGGATTCTCATGGCTAATCAGAGCATGTGCCGGATCCTGGGATATCGCTTGGATGAGCTGTCGCAGTTGGGCGTCATCGACATACATCCCCAGATCAATCAGCCGCGCGTTCACCTGGAATTTGACGATCTTGCGCGGAAGGAGAGGCATTTCGCAAAAGAAATTCCTGTATTGCGCAAAGACGGATCCATTTTCCTGGCGGATATCAGTGCCAGCAATTTCGAGGTTGGCGGCCAGCGGTTCATGGTGGGTCTGTTTCACGATATCACTGAGCGTAAATTTGCCGAAGATGCACTGGAGGCGGAGGCTACCCGGCGACGAATTCTGGTGGACGCGTCCTGGGATGGAGTCGTTGTTCTTGATCAGGATGCCGCGGTTGTTGAGGCTAACCGGCGTTTTGCGGAGATGCTGGGCTATTCTGCGGATGAAGTCCGCCATTTGCATGTCTGGGATTGGGATTTCCAGTGGTCCAGGGAAATGGTATTGGATTCCATCCGTTCTGCTCCTGCGGGCGGGTATTTTGTGACGCAACATCGGCGCAAGGATGGGTCGGTGTTCGATGTCGAGATTTCAACAAATTACGCCGAATTGAAGGGCCAAAGACTTTTCTTCTGTGTTTGCCGAGATATTACAGAGCGCAAACAGGCCACGGAAGCGCTCGCACAGAGAGAAGAGATATTCTCGATCATTGTCGGCCAGGCCATGGATGCCATTACCGTTGTGGATGTATCCAACGGGCGATTCGTTGAATTCAATACCGTCGCGCATGAAGGACTTGGCTATACACGTGAGGAATTTGCAGCTTTCAGTATTGCCGACATCCAGGGCGAGCACACACCTGAGACCATACAACAGAATCTAACTGCCATTCGTCTCCAGGGCGAACTGAGTTTTGAATCGAAGCATCGCCATCGGGATGGCAGTTTGCGTGACGTGCGGATCAGTGTCCGAAAACTGAGCATCAGGGATCGTGAGTACGCGGCAGCGGTCTGGACGGACATTACTGAGCGCAAGCGCGCCGAGCAACGCAATTCCCGCGATGCGTTGCGGACCGAGTTCCTGCTGCAATTGCATCAAACCGCATCTCAGATGACGGATCGGGAACTCTATGACCATGTTCTGGAGCGCGCGGTACGGCTTACCGAGAGTTCCATCGGTTTCTTCCACCAGGTATCCGAGGACCAGAATTCTATTCTGCTGACCACCTGGAACAGGGGGGCGCTCGAGAACTGCACTGCCAACTATGATTCACATTATCCCGTGAACACGGCCGGCAACTGGGTGGACTGCATTCGTGAGCAGAGGCCGGTTGTCTATAACGATTATGCGACTTCGCCCAATCAAAAAGGGCTTCCTGAAGGGCACGCGCCGGTGAAGCGGTTTATGAGTATTCCGGTGATTCGCGATCAAAAAGTCCGCATTATCTTCGGCGTGGGCAACAAGGCAACGGATTATGACGACAGTGATGTTTCCCAGTTGCAGATTGTTGCCAACGAACTGCATAAGATAATGACGCAGCGGGCCGCTCAAAATCAGCTGCGGCAACTGTCACAGGCCGTGGCTCAAAGCACAACCAGTGTTGTGATCATGGATACGGCGGGTGCAATTGAATATGTCAACCCCAGGTTTACCCAAGTTGTAGGGTACTTCCTAGATGAAGTGCAGCATCGCAGTTTCAGGCTTCTAAAGCCGGATACTGTTTCGATGGAGGATGAAAAGGGAATTTGGGGGGCAATCCTGGATGGCAAGGAAGGGTGGCATGGGGAGCTTCAAATCCGAAAGAAAAATGGAGAGCTTTATTGGGAATCCGCGTCGGTTTCTCCCATTGTTGATGCCATGGGCCAGATAACCCATTTTGTAGCTGTTATGGAAGATATTGCGGAACGAAAGCGGCTGGAGTTGTTCCGTGAGGCGCTTCTATCTCTCGGGAATCAGCTCAATAGCACACGAGATGCCGCAAGTGTGGGCAGGTCTGTGATTGGGATTGCCGATCGATTGTGGCGGTGGGATGCCGCACGGCTGGATGTCATCGATGCAGGCACGCAGCAGGTTTCGTCGATTTTTAGAGTGGGGCTTGTGAACGGAAAGCGTTTTGAGCTGCCACCGCTCGGAGTTATCCCGCTTACAGAGCAGATGCAGCGAGTGATCGTGCGCGGACCCGAGTTGCAGAGTGTTGCCATGGAGGGGCTGCCCGAGGCCATCCCATTTGAAACCGAAGGGTGCCAGGGGGCATCCATGATGTGCGTGCCCATTCATCGTGAAATGCACATTGTGGGATTTCTTTCTATTTGCAGCTATTCGACCGGCGCCTACACGCAGGAAGATCTGAAAATATTCCAGGCCCTGGCGGATTACTGCGGGGGCGCACTCGACCGCATTCGATCTGAGGAGTCCCTCCGCGAAAGCGAAGGAAGATATCGCAACCTTGTGGAAACGACGTTTGACTGGATCTGGGAGACAGATGCGAACGGGCGCTATACCTATGCCAGTCCCAAGGTTAAGGACCTCCTTGGATATGCGCCGGAAGAGGTTATTGGCAAAAGCCCCTTCGATCTTATGACGGAGCGAGAAGCCCATCGAGTGAGCGCGCTTTTCCGGGAAATTGCAGCTGCGCAAAAGCCATTTTCCGGCCTGGAAAATGCCAACCGCCACAAGGATGGACACCTGGTAATTCTGGAATCCTCCGGAGTTCCGGTGGTGGATGAATCCGGCAGACTCAAGGCGTACCGCGGAATGGATCGGGATATCTCGGAACGAAAACGACTGGAAGAGCAATTTCGCCAGGCGCAGAAGCTTGAGGCGGTCGGGCAGTTGGCCGGCGGTGTCGCCCATGATTTTAACAATATCCTGGCGGCGATCATGATGCAGCTGGACCTGTTGCGGCTAAGTCCGGCTCTGGATGACGAAATGCTGCAGGGGTTGGATGAGCTGGGAGAACAGGCGCAGCGCGCCGCGGGTTTGACCCGTCAATTGCTGATGTTCAGTCGACGGTCAGTCCTGACAACCGCTCCGTTGGATCTCAACGAGGTTGTGGAAAACCTTCTCAAAATGCTGCGCCGCCTGATTGGGGAACAGATTGATCTGCGCTTTGACGGCAAGACCGGATTGCCGCTTGTGGAAGCGGATGCCGGGATGATTGATCAGGTTCTGTTGAATCTGGTTGTCAACGCAAGGGACGCCATGCCTAAAGGCGGGCGGATCACGATCAGCACATTCACCGTTGATTTGGACGAGGCGGATTGTGTCATGAATCCTGATCGACGATCCGGCAGTTTTGTCTGCCTGGCAGCCTCCGACACGGGAATGGGCATGGATTCCTATACGATGGAGAAGATTTTTGAACCGTTTTTCACCACAAAGGAGGCGGGCAAAGGAACCGGGCTGGGGCTGGCAACAGTTCACGGCATCGTGGCTCAGCATAAAGGCTGGATTGAAGTGGAAAGCACTTTAGGAAAAGGTTCGACCTTCAAGGTGGTATTGCCGGCGCTGATTCATCCAGTCGATCTTGTGTTGCCCAAAGAATCCAGGGTACCGCTGCGCGGCGGCAGTGAGACAATTTTGTTTGTGGAGGATGACACGTCCGTCCGTCAGATGGTCGATCAAGCCTTGCGTGCGCTGGGTTATTCGGTGCACACGGCAAAAAATGGACGGGAAGCCATGGCTCTTTGGAACATATGCGGAGCCGATGTCGATCTTCTATTCACCGATATGGTGATGCCGGAAGGGATGAGCGGGATGGATCTGGTTGAGCGATTGCGGATGCTGAAACCGGGTTTGAAGGCAATCATCTCAAGCGGGTACAGCACCGAAATTGTCCAGGATGGAGTCCTTGATTCTGCCGATGTAACGTATCTTCCCAAACCCTATGAGGCAAGAGCGTTGGCGGAAGCCGTGTGGCAATGCCTGCATGCGCGGAAATGACCCCTCCGATAGATGCCGGGGGAGCGCACCGGCGCTCACCCGGTCAGAATCGGTAGAAGGATCGGCGGCGGCGTTCAAACCGAACCAGTTCTTTATACCCTGCTTCCCGGGCTAATTCCTGCGCGCGCTCGAAGTGCCGGGTCACTTCTCCTGTCGAGTGAGCATCGGAATTGATGACCAGCGGAATCCCTCGACGGTACGCCTCCTGCAGGTAGCTCAGACACGGGTAAGCTTCGCCCACGGGCCTATCCCATCCTGATGTATTGATTTCAATGGCTATGTTTGCGTTTGCGATCGCATCCAATACGGAGAGGGCCTCTGCGGTCAGATCCACCGTGGGATAAAACTTGAATTTCTTGGGAAGATCGAAATGACCGATAATGTCATAAATGCCGGACTGTGCCGCTTCCCGCAACAGTTCCCAGTAGCTGCTCCACAGGGCATTGCGCATTTCCTGGGTGACTTCCTGCCAGGGCTGAACACTGAAATCGACAGGGAACGCATCGATAAAATGCACCGAGCCTATCAGGTAGTCAAATGGGAAAGGAGCCAGGCTCTTCCGAATCAGGTCGATCGTTTCCGGGAAATAATCCACCTCCAGACTCAACCGGACTTTGATGTCGGTGCTGGCCTTCTGCGCGGCTTCCACTTCTTCGACGTAGGAGCGAAGGGAGTCCGGTGCAAGGGCCCAGGAAACCGGCGTTCCTGGGCCTAGTGCGAAATGATCCGAAATGCCGAATTCCTGAAGCCCGGCGGACCGTGCCGCTTCGATCATATCCGTCACAGTCGCCGATCCGTCGCTCCATTTTGTATGGTTGTGATAGCTTGTGTGTATCATTGAGCTTTTGCCAATACATTCCAGATCAGAGCACCCGCTCCGAGCACCGCTGTATTGCCCTCACTAAGCATGGATGGAAGCAGCTTCACTTTGTTTCTGAAGATCGGGAAAAGATGTTCCTCCAATGAGCGCCGGGTCGGTTCAAAAATCAGCTCTCCTGCCGCGGCCAGGCCGCCAAAAAAGATGATGGCTTCAGGACTCAGGTGTGCCACGGAGTCTGAAAGCTTCATGCCGAGAATATGCCCGGTGTACTCGAAGGCCTGCAGTGCAAGCGTGTCGCCCCCATGGGCTGCCTCCGAAACCATTTCTGCCGTCAGCTCCTCGTAGCTGATGCTTCGAAGCCGACTCGGTTCGGTCGTGTTGCAGATAAGCTCCTGCACAGTCCTGCAAAGTCCGGTCGCGGAACAATAGGCCTCAAGGCAACCGAGCTTTCCGCATCCGCATTTCCGGCCATTCGGATCGACGATAGTGTGCCCAACCTCTCCTGCAAAGCCGTCCGCGCCATAGATCAGCTCGCCGTTTGAAACGATCCCGCTGCCCAGACCTGTTCCAAGCGTAATGACGACGAAATCCTTCATGCCGCGTGCGGCGCCGAACAGCATTTCTCCAAGGGCGGCTGCGTTGGCATCGTTCGTTATCGCAATGGGCAGGCTGTAATATTTTCCCAGTTGTGCGCGCACGTCGACATAGTCCCAGCCGAGATTCGGCGGATGCTCGATGGTGCCCTTGTGGTAGTTGGCGTTGGGGGCTCCGATCCCGATACCGGCCAGTTCGGCATTCTTCGGCAGAGATTGGGCGAGTGAGATGGCCGCTTCGTGCAGCCGAGCGAAAAAGCGCTCGACCGGTTGATTGGCTTCGGTGGGCATGGATCCGTTGGCGAGGCATTTGCCCGTTCGATCCACATAGCCGTATTTTGTATTCGTGCCGCCAATATCCACTCCAAGGACGACCGGATTCTTGTCTGCATTTTCCATAAAGCATGGTTCCTATCTTATGAATTGCAGGAGCGCGTCCGCGAATCAGGACATGCTCCTAGCTCTTGCCTTCAATCGGGACGAATCGGACCGGCGTCAGGGACCGGATCCGCTCCTGGTCTTCTATGCGGCGCTGATAAAAAAGCTCCTGAACACGAACCGGTTCGGCACGCCCCGCCGCAATTTTTTCATAGGTGCCATCCGACTTCAGCTGGCGCGCCTTCTGATTGTCCGTCATTTGAGTGCGCAGGATTTCCATCAACGATTCCTTCAGATCCTGTTGGTGGACAGGCGCCATCAATTCCACTCTCCGATCGAGGTTTCGCGGCATCCAGTCTGCACTTGAAATGTAAATCTCCGGATCTCCCCCATTGCCAAACATGACAGCGCGGCTATGCTCCAGATAGCGGTCGACTATCGAGATAACCTGGATATTTTCGCTGAGTCCGTGAACGCCGGGACGAAGGCAGCAGATACCGCGAACATTCAGCACGATCTTGACCCCCGCTTTGCCGGCCTCATAGAGGGCGAGGATTATCTTTGGATCAACCAGCGAGTTCATTTTCGCCAGGATTTCGCCATTTTGGCCTTGCCTGGCCCAATCGGTTTCCCTGCGGATGAGAAGCAGAATCTTCTCTCGCATGCCGATAGGCGCGGCAATCAGCTGGTTCAATACCGGCGATTCCGAATACCCCGTAATTGTGTTGAAAAAGGCGGAAGCATCGCTGCCGAAATCTTCAGAACAGGTGAACAATCCAAAATCGGTGTAAAGCCGGGCGGTGCGATCATTGTAATTGCCGGTTCCCATGTGGAGATACCGGATAATGCCGGAAGGTTCCCGCCGCACAACCAGCGCGATCTTTGCGTGCACCTTCAACCCCGCCAGACCATAGAGAACGTGGGCGCCCGCTTCTTCAAGATCCCTGGACCACTCGATATTCCGTTCCTCATCAAAGCGCGCCGTGAGTTCAACGAGCACCGTGACCTGCTTGCCGTTCTCAGCGGCACGGATCAAGGCGTTGACGATGGGCGAGTCCTTCCCTCCTGTCCGGTACAGCGTCTGTTTGATGGCGAGAACGTCCGGGTCTTCGGCGGCCGTCTCAATGAACTGAACAACAGGATCAAAGGAGTCGTAAGGGTGGTGAAGGAGGATATCCCGTTCGCGGATCAGATCAAAAATGTTTTTCCCCTGAGCAAAATCGTGCCGCAGCAGCGGAGCCTGCAAACGGTAGCGGAATTTTTCATATCCCGGCAGGTCAGCGAGAGACTGAAGCGGCCGCGGATCCAGGGGGCCCCTGGCTTCAAACAGTACGGAATCATCCATGGCAAGGGCCTGCCGGAGCCTTCCTAAAAGCTCCGGTGACATTGGTTCGTGTTCCAGTCGGATAGGCTTGGCGCTCCGTCGTTTTTTTAGTTCCACCTCCAACATGCCGACATAGTCAAAGGGGGCATCATCATCCAGTTCGAGTTCGGAGTCGCGCGTCAGCCGGATTCCTGCCACCTCAAGAATCTGATAGCCGGAAAAAAGCGCCGAGATGCGCCTGCGAACCGCATCGTGCAGCCAGCACATTTCCAGGCCTTCCCCATCCGGAAGCCTGAACAGTCCCGGCAGGCTGCCCGGTATTTCAATCAGGGCCATGCGGGGGGCGGTCTCTTCTCTCGAATCGGATTTCAGCAGGATTGCCAGGTTTAGCGTCAGGCCGGACAGCCTTGGGAAAGGATGGGTTTCATCCACCGCCACCGGTGTCAGGACGGGATAGATCACTTTTTCAAAATACTCGTCCAGGTATTTCTCCTGCGCAGGCTGCAGTTGATCCAGGGTACGGACGAAAATATTCTGCTTGGCGAGACCCGGCACCAACTCATTGCGGTACAGCTCAAAACCTGTGTCGTACAGTTCCCGGACTGTTGCGAGCACGCGCTCCAGTTGCTCATGCGGCGTAAGGCCACAGGGATCGGGATTGTTGTCTCGCTGCTGAATCAAATGCTGCAGCGAGGCAACCCGTACCATGAAAAATTCGTCGAGATTCGAATGAAAAATGCAGAAGAAACGCAGGCGCTCGAGAAGAGGGTTCTTTCGATCCCTGGCCTCCTCCAGGACCCGTCGGTTGAATTGCAGCCAACTGATTTCGCGATTCAGGAAAGGAGCAACGGGGCGCGTCATGGAGTCGGGGCCGCCTCTCTCAGGACAACCTTCTTTCCAAAAATCTCGGTGAAGAAATCGCTGCGGCTGGCAAGCGCCAGTCGACCCATGGCAAAGTCTGCGACACTCTGGCCGGATAATGCGATCTGATCGCCTTCACGGGATATCTTCAATTCCACGATATTTTGGAGATGGCCCTTGTCCAGGGCATTGGCAACGCGGAGAATTGCGGCAAGCTTGGAGACCACCATCCGTTCATCCCGGTCTAACGAGATATAGGAAATATGGGAACGCTGGGGAAGGGCCCTCCGGTGATAGCGTGCAATGTTGGCAATGATCTCCAGTTCGCGTTTCCTCAGGCCAAACAATTCGGACGCTGAAATAAGGTATTGCGAGTGTTTGTGGTGGCTGCGTGAACTCACAAATAATCCAATGTCGTGAAGAAGCGCAGCCACTTCAAGATACAGCTTGTGTGTTTCAGTCATCCGCTGCTCGGCCTTCAGTTCATCAAAAAGGCGAACCGACAATTCCCGAACTCGCTCAGCGTGGTTTTCATCGAAACGATACTTGCGGCCCAGGCTTCTGGCCGCGGAAAGGATTTGCAGAGAAAGCTTCTTGAGCTGTTTCCCCTGTTCCGACGGGGCCAGATCCTGCAGAATGCCCGCCCGGATGCTGGCGTCGCTGATGGTGATTTCGCCGGCCTGGGTTTCCTTCAACATCTGCAGATAAGTCAAAAGCGCAGGGACGAGCGTCTCGGCATCGAGGTATGGAATGGAATACTTTTGGACCAGCCCATCCACGGAAAGCCTCGAGACTGAATCGACAAATTCGGAGAAGGCGTCTTTGGGGATAGAGATAAGGCGGCCATGGGCTTGGCTATTGATCATTCGGGCGGCAAAGCGCACGTCTCCGCCCATTGCGATATAATGGGCGGTTTCACGAAAATCCATTTCGCGCTTGATGCCGGTCATGAAACCGGATATCTGCCGTTTGAGAAATCGAACATGTTGGTCATGCTTTCCGCCGGAGGCCATTTCGGCTCGCAGGCGGATCGATCCGAGGGGAAAAGTCCCGGACTGTTGCAGTTCTCCGCCACTGAGAATTGCAACATCCGTACTGCCTCCTCCTACCTCCATCAAGACACTTTTGGATTTGCCGAGGGTCGCCTCACCGCGGATGGCATCCACAACTGCCGACAAGGTCAGCCGATTCTCCTCCGGACCGTCGATCACTTCTACATCCAGCCCCGTGCTCATCAGGAGACGGTCCAGAAACATCTCGCTGTTGCTCGATTCCCGCACGGCGCTTGTCGCAACAGCCCGGTATCGAACAACTCCATAGGTGTCCATGACTTTCTTGAAATCGCGCAAAGCCTCGCAGGCGCTTCGGATTGTTTCCTGACTTAAATGCCCTTCCGTGAAGGCTTCCCGCCCGAGCTGTACCCCCTTCTTCAGCGAATCCAACACGCGGATTGTGCCGTCGTTGTGAATTTCCGCAATGTCCATCCGGATAGCGCTCGACCCGATATCGATGGCTGCCATTAACAGATTGGTGGTTGGTTCCATGAGTGCCTGTTTTGATAGGGGAACAGCCTGTACAGACCCGCGCCCTGTGTGTGCCGCATCACATTACCTGTTGCTGTTTCCTTTTATAGTATATCCTTTGAATAGCATAGATAAAGCGAGAAACCGATGAGACTGTACATCGTTCGGCATGCAATCGCCACCCCTCGCGGAATTCCCGGCACTGAAGACGACAATCGATCATTAACGGAAAAGGGCATCGAAAAGATGCGCAAGGCTGCCAGGGGTTTGAATGCTCTTGGGTATATCCCGGATTTCATTCTGTGCAGCCCTCTCCTGCGTGCCCGGCAGACCGGGGATATATTGATCAGTGCTTTTGCGAAGAAGGTTGAAATGAAGCTTACCCCCAATCTGGCGCCTGCCGCCCATCGGCGGGATCTTTATCGCGAAATTGCCGGCTTTTGGGGGAAAGTGGACAGCCTCATGCTGGTTGGACATCAGCCCTCGTTGGGCGAAATTGCGGGTGAAATCGTGTGGGGGACCGCTGATCGCTGGATTGATCTTAAAAAGGGAGGCGCCTGTGCCATTGACGTAAACTCCGTGCGGGGTATCCCCGGCGGACGTCTTCTATCTCTTCTTACTCCGTTGATTTTGCGCAAAATAGGTCCATAAAGACTCGAAATTGTGTATCCTAATGAAGACAGCGCCTGCAGCGCCATCCCCCTTCAGCAGGCCGAACGGTTTGCCCTTGCGCGATTGACATTTCTCCGCGGATTCTGTCCGGTGCAGGCCTTGGAGCAAGCGGTTGTAAGAGGAGAAAGCGCATATGAAGCTGAACATATTACTGGTTGACGACAACGATATTGCCCGGAAGGTTATACGGGGCCAGTTGCGGGATTGGGGCTATGAAGTAGCCGTCGCCGCCAACGGTCTGGAAGCTCTCGAAAAGCTCATTTTGCTGGCGGGTTCGGAGCAAAGGCCCAACATCCTGCTTGTGGATTGGCACATGCCGGAACTTGACGGCATGGCTCTCTGCAAATGGGCGAAAAGCTGTCAGGCTTACAAGACCGGGCTTCATCTTTACGTGCTCTTTTTGACCGTCAGCGAAGGAATCGAAAATGAAACCCTGGCATATAAAGCCGGAGCGGATGGTTACATTGTAAAAGGTTCGCTGGAATCGCTCGAAGTCAAACTGAATTCCGTCAAGGTCCGGATTCTCGAAGAGGTTGAACTGAGAAGAACCATTGCCGCACTTCAGAAGGATCCCAGTGGAGTCCTGGTCAAGCGGGAAATCGTGGACCGGCTCGGTCGACGCGTCGCGGAGGTTCATCAGTCTCCGATGGGAATCGTTCTGATCGATATTGATGATTTTAAGCGCATCAATGACTCGTATGGCCATCTCGTCGGCGACCAGATTCTTGAAGCGGTCGGACGGAGGCTTCAGGACGCCGTGCGAAATGGGAATGTCGGACGCTACGGTGGAGATGAATTCCTGATTGGACTTCCCGGATGTGATCGGGACACTGTGGACAAGCGAGCCGCCGAAATTGCCGACCGCTTAATGTCCGACCCGATATCAACATCGGGTGGGGATATCCGCATTTCTATAAGCTACGGCACGGCGGTCAATACTGATCCCGATAGCCTGGATCGGTTGATTGGCCTGGCCGATCAGGCTTTGTATCGCCACAAGGCCGTCCGCAAGAGAAACAGTGCGTAGCGGCGGATGCGAAATATAGATTCCAAAAACTGCAGCCAAAACTTGAAGCCTGCAATTGCCACCCTGTTCCTATCGTGCTAGACTCGACGGTGAATAAAAGGTGAATATATGGGATCGCTAATTCGCCAGCCAGGCTCTGCGTTGGCTGAAGTGCATGAACTGATCAAGGAACTGGCTCCAAGCGACCAGACGAATGAAATCATAACGGCCGTGCACCGTATCCCTGCAAAGGAAGCGCAATGGGCTTCCATGCCGCAATGGATTCGGCCGGAGCTCGCCGAGGCTTACCGGGCAAAGGGAATCGAGCGCCTGTATTCGCACCAGGCGGAGGCGGCTGAACGTGCGCACGGGGGCGAAAATGTCGCGGTTGTAACTCCGACGGCTTCAGGGAAGACGCTTTGCTACAACCTGACAGTCTTGAATGCCATCCTTGAAAACCCGGATGTCCGGGCTTTGTATATTTATCCGACCAAGGCGCTTGCGCAGGATCAGCTGTCTGAACTGCAGGATCTGGGTGGGAAAGCGGGTGATCGATTCGGCGTTTTTACCTACGATGGCGATACTCCATCCGACGCCCGCCAGTCGATCCGACAGCAGGGCCATATCGTCCTTACCAATCCCGACATGCTCCATGCGGGTATCCTCCCTCACCATACCAAGTGGACGCGGCTCTTCGAAAACCTGCAATATGTGGTTATCGACGAATTGCATACCTATCGCGGCGTATTTGGAAGTCATCTGGCCAATGTGCTTCGGAGGTTGAAGCGGATTGCACGATTTTACGGGCGGAATCCGCAGTTTATTTTTACTTCTGCCACGATTGCAAATCCCGGCGAACTTGCAAGCCGACTGGTGGGGGAGGATGTTCATCTGCTGGATGGAAATGGTGCACCTGCCGCCGAGAAGTATTTCGTCTTTTATAATCCACCGGTTGTGAACCGATTTTTGGGGATTCGTCGAAGTTACATAAACGAGACGTGGCGGGTGGCCCGCAGTTTCCTGAAGCGGGGATTGCAGACCATCGTCTTTGCCAATAGCCGGTTGCACACGGAAGTGTTGCTCACCTACCTGAAGCAGGATAATCCTCAGCCTCCGGGCGAGCCTGAAATTGTGCGTGGCTACCGGGGCGGGTACCTTCCACTGGAAAGGCGGGAAATTGAGCATGGGCTGCGAAACGGCCAGATCCGGGCGGTAGTTGCCACCAATGCGCTTGAACTCGGTATTGATGTAGGCTCTCTTGATGTTGCTGTGATGGCCGGCTATCCCGGCACAATTGCGTCAAGCTGGCAGCGGGCCGGCCGTGCGGGGAGACGTCGCGGTACCTCCTGTGCCGTACTGGTGGCCTCCTCTCGCCCGCTGGATCAGTTTATCGTAAAGCACCCGGAATATTTCTTCAGCGCGTCTCCCGAGCATGCATACATCCAGCCGGACAACCTCGAGATTCTTGTGAATCATCTGAAATGCGCGGCCTTCGAGTTGCCGCTCGCGTCCGGGGAGACCTTTGGCGAGGTCGACCTGCCGCTGCTGTGTCAACATCTGGAGGAATCGGGCTATCTGCATCGGAGCGGCGATTTCTGGTATTGGACGCAGGAAGCGTATCCGGCGGACACCGTCAGCCTCCGGTCGGTGACATCGGATAACTTTGTAATTGTTGATGAGACGGATCAGCCGGAAGTGATCGGGGAGGTGGATTTTACCAGTGCTCTCACCACGGTGCATCCGAAGGCGATCTATATGCACGGAGCGCAGCAGTATCATGTGGAGCGGCTCGATTTCGAGGAACGCAAGGCATATGTCCGGCGAGTGAATGTCGATTACTTCACCCAGGCGATTCGCTATACCCAGGTCAAACGGTTGGAGGTTGAGGAGCAGGCAGCGGTGCCCGGCCCTGCCGTCAAAGCACACGGGGACGTCCAGGTGCGTTCGCAGGTCGTAGGATTTAAGAAAATCAAGTTTTATACCCTTGAAAATGTCGGTTCCGGAAAGCTCGAGCTTCCCGAGAATGAGATGCATACGACCGCCTACTGGATGACGCTCGACCGAAGACTGATGGATTCTCTCCCTTTTACCATTTCTGAACGCCAGGATGGTCTCTTTGGCCTGTTATATGCGCTGGAATCCATAGCGAGCCTGTTGCTGATGTGCGACCGCATGGATCTTGGTGCAACCATAGGCGAAGGAATGCCCGATGCCGATGTGCCGGATAATGCGGTCATCCGGCGTTCTGAAGGAGAAGTGAAGGAATTTTTTGAGCCGACCCTGTATCTGTACGACGCGTATCCGGGCGGTATAGGGCTGAGCGAACCCTTGTTTCACATGCACGAACTGCTGGTCCAGCGCACCCGGGAACTCATTGCGGGCTGCACCTGCGAAAAGGGATGCCCATCCTGTGTAGGTCCTGCGGGGGAAACAAGCGACCGTGCCAAAATGGCGGCTCTGGCGATATTGGATAAACTGACGATCGGCACGGCATAACATGACTTCCATCACAGACAGGCTCTCCCGAATTTCGGCCCTCCGTCCGGTCCGACTACCGGATTCAAAGCCCGTTTCTCCTCATAATTCGGAAAAGCTGATACAACTGCTCGATGCAGAGAACGTGCTTAACCGGCTTGGCAGCCATATGCGGCTGCGGGTTCGTTTCCCGGAGCCGAAATCGAGGGCGTTTCATTCCGGCGCGCTGCGTCTGATCAGCGCCGGGATCGAAGACTCTCTCTGCGACTCTACCAAATGGCTGTTTCTAGATACCGAGACAACCGGACTTGCCGGAGGGACCGGTACCTATGCTTTTCTTGTGGGTCTTGCCTGGTGGGATGAGGACTCTTTTGTTGTTGAACAGCATTTCATGGGGGATTACAGCGAAGAGCCATCTCTCCTGCTTGAGATTGCAGAGCGTATTTCCTGCAGCCGGGTTCTGGTTACATTTAACGGAAAGAGCTTCGACTGGCCGCTTCTGAAGACTCGGTTCCAGATGTCCCGGATGCGAGAGCATCCGGAGCCCTCCGTCCATCTGGATCTGCTTTATCCCGCAAGGCAGTTGTGGCGATTGAAGCTGGGATCCGTTGCTCTGATGCAGCTTGAGCGGCATGTGCTTGGTTTTGATCGCGGGCCGGATATTGCCTCTGAGACAATTCCGCAACGATATTTTGATTTTTTGCGGGGCGGCCCTTCCGAGCCGATTGCTGAAGTTTTTCATCACAACCAGATGGATCTTTGCGGCCTGGCCTGGCTCGCGCTCCGCATGAATGAAGTTCTCGAAGATCCGGAACAGGATGGCTGTTGTGCCGGCGAGCTTTTTGGCATTTCGCGCATACTGCAAAAGCACGGGGACCATCGTCGCGCCGGGCATCTGTACCGGAAGGCCCTTGGCCAAGGACTGCCCAGGGCTGCCGAGCAGATCGCACAAAGGGAATTGGCGTATCTTGCGAAGCGCAACCGGGATTATGCCCTGTCCAATGAACTATGGGAAAAACTGCTGGACGACTCTGCCGTTGGTTTCAGGGCCTATGAGCAGTTGGCGATGTATTACGAACACCAGGCGAACCTTCCCGAAAGAGCCACCGAACTGTCGCGTGAAGCGCTTATAAGATTGCAGGGGGCTTTCCAGTCCGGCCTCATTTCACCCGCCGCATTCCGGCAGTTCCATGCCCGATTTCACCACCGGTTGTCCCGTCTTGCCAAGTTAAAGATAGGGGCATGCTGAGAGGATTTCGGATTTTGGATCCCAATTCCTGATTCCTAGAGGAAGGGACGGGCAACGCTCTCCAGCAGCGCGCCGATCAGGGCCGAGCAGGGGATAGTCAGGATCCAGGCCCAGACGATGTTGCGTGCCACTATCCACCGGACGGCCGAGAGCCGTTGGATGGATCCCGCCCCGACGATTGCACCCGTAATTGTATGCGTGGTGCTGAGAGGGATGCCCAGGAGAGAAAGGAATACAATCGTGACTCCGCCTCCGGTTTCGGCGCAAAACCCCCCGACCGGCTGAAGGCGGGTAAGCCGCATGCCCAGCGTTCGCACGATTCGCCATCCTCCGAAGTATGTGCCCAACCCCATGGCAATGTTGCAGGCAAATATAACCCAGAGCGGCAAATGCGCTTTGGCGCCTGAGGGCGCGGCGTGAGTCAGGTTGGCCGAAATGAGAAGAGCCAGAATAATACCCATAGTTTTCTGCGCATCATTCATGCCGTGACTGAAACTGAAGACGGAGGCTGAAAGGATCTGGCCGCGCCGAAAAATCTTGTCCACTTTCCGCGGTGGGAATTTGCGAAAAATGAGGTAAATCAGCATCATCATCAACCTGCCCAGGATGATTCCCACGATGGGGGCGATGACGATGAAGGGGACAACCTTTATAAATCCCTGCGGTTTTAGTGCTACCCAGCCGACTTTGGCCACCGCCGCTCCGGCAAACCCGCCGATGAGGGCGTGAGAAGAGCTTGTAGGCAACCCGAAATACCAGGTAATCAAGTCCCACGCGATGGCGCCCAGCAATCCGAACATGACCATATAGGGATCCAGGTATTGAGGGTGGACAATGTCGTGGCCTATCGTCGCGGCTACTTTGGTTTCGAGAAAAAATGCGGCGCTGAAGTTGCAGACCGCCGCGAGCAGGACCGCCGCGCGCGGCGAGAGAACCCTTGTGGATACAACGGTGGCTATCGAGTTGGCAGCGTCGTGAAAGCCATTCAGGAAATCAAAGGCCAGCGCCACCACAATCACAAACATGACCAGGGTTAACTGATGATCCATGCGCTCTCCGTTGCCGGTTCGGATCACTCGGCTGTTTGTGGTGTTACTTATATCAGAACGATCGGCCCGGATCCCATAGGAAATTTTATCCTCGATTTTTCACTCATCGGCAGGCTCTTTATCTGCACCGACTCTCCATATACGTAGTTCTGCGCATCGACATATGGCGTAAAGCACTTACCCGTCATTGGGTATTTCAGCCGATTGAGAACCGATGCGGTTCGCGGTTAAATGAAACATCATTAATGCCCCGATGGCGGGAGGAATTCCTGTAGACGGGGAAGAGAATTGGCAATCATACGAGTTCTGGCTGCAATTGAAAAATGGATGCGGCCGATCGAGTTGTGGGGACTGCCTCCTGTGCGTGGTTAAGTAGGGGGGGCCGGGCACGTGGAGAGTCCCCACGGGGATATGTTTCTTAACGAAGCGCGAGCAACAATCTGCTTTATCAGGCGGTTTCAGAGCCGCTCCTGTCACAAAACCTGCTACTAGCCCGCTGTAACAACAAAGGGTTCCAGGTGAAAAACCGGAACCCTTGTTTTTTTGGAATAATGCTTTCAGCTTGTTGGTTCCGGGTTCTTCTGAGGCTCTTGGATTGCACATTGGATCGCAGGCGAATTATAGGCTGTATTTTGGCGAGGATCGAGCTTTCCGAGGTTGACATCGACGGATTTTGGTGGGATGGTAGTCGAGGATGGCAAACCCGTACCCAATATCGTGATTATTAACAAGAAGCCCTGTTTTCTCCAACTTGCGGAGTGGTGGATCAATGGCGAAAGAGTATCGCGTAATCCTTGCAGATGATCACATCCTTGTCCGACGTGGATTGAGGCGAATTCTTGAAGAGAAAGGCAATCTGGAAATTGCGGCCGAAGTGGGCGACGGGCTGGAATTACTGAGTGTTTTGAACAAGATTGAGCCCAATCTGGTCATCCTCGATGTTTCGATGCCGCACCTGAGAGGCATCGAAGCAATTCCCGAAATACGCCACGTCCGACCCGATGTTAAAGTCCTGATGCTTACCATGCACAATGAGGAGGAGTATCTGTACCAGGCTATTTCCGCTGGCGCAGATGGCTATCTGCTGAAAGAGGATGCGGAGAAAGAGCTGTTTACCGCAATTGAGAATATCCAGGCAGGGAAAATCTACATTTCCCCGGGATTGGCCGATCAATCCATGCAGAACTGGGCACGCCTGCGTCGCGGCGAGGACGATTTTCACATTGTCGAATCGCTGACGGTACGCCAGCGGGAGATACTGAAACTGATCGCTGAAGGCAAATCCAACAAGGAAATCGGCGATTTGCTCTGTATCAGCGTTCGAACGGTAGAACGCCACAGGGCTAACATGATGAGCAAACTGAACATCCGCAAGACGGCCGAACTCGTTCAGTACGCTCTGCGCAAACACTACATCTAAAGATCCGGCATCCTGGTGCTCGAGTCCGGCTCAATTCTGCCTTCGGCTCGGGCTTTGCTATTGATTCGATCAAATCGGATGTAGCCGGGTTATTCCCACACTGGTACAATCGCCCCTGGGATCGAGAAGCTATGCCGGCATCGCCGGAGCTCAGAATGTCTGGGAGAGATTTTGGCTGTTTCGTGTTTTCCCAGCCCTTTGGAATGCCCTGCGCGATGCGAAGATTCTCTCAAACAGGAGCCGGTGAATGTCCGAATCAGACTGTATGCAGAACAAGAACTTTGCCATCATCGGCGTGGGAGGATATATCGCGCCGAGACATTTGAAGGCGATCAAGGCTACTGGAAACCGCGTTGTTGCAGCCCTGGACAAGCATGACAGCGTCGGAATTATGGATAGCTATTTTCCGGAAGCCGAGTTCTTTACCGAGTTCGAACGATTCGACCGGCACGTGGAGAAGCTGCGCAGAAGAGGGGGGGAGTCCAGGATTCACTACATCAGTATCTGCTCGCCGAACTATCTTCACGATGCACACATCCGTTTTGCGCTCCGCGTCAATGCCAACCCGATCTGCGAGAAACCGCTCGTCATCAATCCATGGAATGTGGAAGCCCTCGAGGAGCTCGAGCGGGATTACGGGAAAAAGATCTATTGTGTTTTGCAGTTGCGCCACCACCCAGCTCTGATCGGCCTGAGAGATCAGATCCAAAAAGAGGCGAGATCCGAACGCCATGTAATCGACATGACATACATCACTTCGCGCGGGCGGTGGTACTTTACTTCCTGGAAGGGAGATTCCGAAAAATCGGGTGGTGTCGCAACCAACATCGGAATTCACTTCTTTGACATGCTGATGTGGATTTTTGGAGATGTCCAGTATCATGAGTTGCACCATTCGGATCGGACACGGATGGCCGGTTTTCTGAGACTGGAGAAGGCTGATGTTCGCTGGTTCCTCTCGGTTAATCAGGCGGATTTGCCGATTCAAGCCGGGGCGAAGCCCACTTTCCGTTCCATTACCGTGGATGGCCATGAGGTCGAGTTTTCGGAAGGCTTCACTGATCTCCACACGCTGGTGTATCAGGATATCCTGTCGGGGGGAGGCTGCGGTATTCCTGAGGTCCGCCCATCGATAAACCTGGTCCACACATTACGCTTTTCATCGGCTCAGCGTGGTGACAATGATCGCCGGCATCCGCTGCTGTCTCAATTGCCCGGAATCCAGGATTCCCTGGCGCAGGCAGGGCATTAAGCCGATCGTTGCCTGCTTTGGTGAAAATAAAACAGGAGAATACAAATGCCTGAGTCTCGTGGTTCCTATTTTGCGCACTCCAGCAGCTATGTGGATGAAGGAGCTCTGATCGGGGATGGAACGAAGATATGGCACTTTTGTCATGTCAGTTCCGGGGCGCAGATAGGCAAAAACTGTGTTCTTGGACAGAACGTATTTGTCGCCGACGGCGTCGTACTTGGGAATAACTGCAAAATCCAGAACAACGTTTCGATCTATAGCGGAACGATTCTAGAGGATGATGTATTCCTGGGACCAAGTTGTGTTCTGACCAATGTAACAAACCCCAGGAGTCAGGTAATACGTCATAGTATCTACGAAAAAACTCTGATACGGAGGGGCGTTTCGATCGGGGCCAATGCCACGATTGTGTGTGGCATCGAATTGGGCCGATATGCCTTTATTGCTGCGGGGGCGGTTGTATCTGCCAATATGCCGGACTATGCCTTGGTGATGGGAGTGCCGGGTCGCCGCTGCGGGTGGATGAGCCGACATGGACATCGCTTGTCAGCGCCGGATGGGGAGGGAATCTTGACTTGCCCGGAGAGCGGATTCAAATACAGGGAAGTGCAGACAGGGGTACTTCGGTGTCTGGATCTCGATGAAGAGGCTCCGCTGCCGGCGGGTCTTGCCGTGGGTGCCAGGTCGTATGATGAATTCAAGAACACTCGCGAATAGCGGCACGAGTGTTCTTGCACACAGACCATGGTCGAAGGCGAAGCCCTTCGGCTCTATGATTTTCAAGGCGGCAGCAAGCCGACGCGCTCCATGGACCCTTTCGGGCACGTTCCTACCAATAATTTACAGAGGGAAGAGATTTAGCGTGTCGACTTGCTCTTAGCCGCGGTTTTGGGCTGGGCTGCAAGCTCTTCGTCGACGATTTCCGATATCTCTTCTGCCGAACGGCTTCCGTACAGAAACCTTCCATTGATGAACATCGCCGGTGTTCCTTCCACTCCAGCCGCGGAACCGGCGCGAACGTCTTCATTCACTTTGCCGCCGAATCGCTTAGAATCGAGGCAGGAATTGAAGGCGGTCATATTAAGGCCCAGCTGGTTCGCTTTACTCCGCAGATCCTCATCTCGCAGGCTGTTCTGATTCTGAAATAGCAGATCATGCATTTCCCAGAAGTGTCCCTGGGCATCCGCGCACAGAGAAGCTTCTGCGGCTCTTTGTGCATTGGCGTGGATGTTTGTCAGCGGGAACTGTCGGAAAACCAGGTGAATCTTATCGCCATATTCCTTGGTAACCTCTTTTACGGCCGCGCTGAATCGCTTGCAATATGGGCACTGGAAATCGGAAAAGACGACAAGGAGAACGGGCGCTGACGCCGGACCAAGGGATGGGCGGTCTGCCGCATTGACATCAAAGCGGAGCGGCTGAATCATGCGGACCACTTTATGTTCCTTTTCCAGTCTGCCCAAAAGCGCTTCTCGCAGATCGCCCTCTCTCTGCTGCCTGAGATATTTTTTGATCTGCGGGATAGATTCCTCTTTTGATTTTGTGATTCGCTGCTTGTTCTGCTCGTAAAAGTTCTCTATTTCCTCAGCGGTTGGTTCCGTAATCTTTTGCTGGATCTCTTTTGCCAAAAGCTCGTCTTTTGAAATGTGTTGTTTTTCCGCTTCGGCCTTCAGGAGCTTTTCCTCAATGATGCTGTTTACGGCTTCTTCCAGGATCTCGTGCTCACTTCGAGCCGCAATGGCTTTTGTCCGCAGGTTTTGCAGTTCGAGCGAGTCCAGTTTTTCGGCGCCTTCCGCTCTTGCCTGTGTTTCGGTAATGGCGATGCCGTCGATTGTCGCCAATTGCCTGCTGACCGGGGGCTTCGGCTCTTTTGTTTTAAGCGGTTTTTCGGAACAAATGGCCGACATGCCGGATACAACGCACAACACGGCGAAGACGCGGATAAGAAATTTCATTGGTTACCTCTTGGTTTCATGTTTCTTTCAGTTACTCGATTCCTGCGAGCGGCTCTGAATCGGAAGTCAACGGGCGTCAACCCTGATCCAGCTGAAATTATGGTCCAAGAAGGACCGTTACGCCACCCGATTTATTCCCGAAATGACCACCGGGGATACTCCGGGCAAACTTCGCGTCTATGAGTTGAGCTCAAAAGCCAGGTAGATTCTTTTTCCATTCCTCTCGATCATGAACAAAATGGTGCTGTCTTCTTTCATCCGGTTCAGGACGGAGGTCAGATCGGATGCCCCATTCAAAGGAATATGGTTGATGGCACAGATGATGTCGCCGGGTATAACGCCGGCTACATCTGCAAGACTCCCCGGAGTTACCTCGAGAACGAGAACGCCCCTGGATGTTACCAGATGCATGGTCGCCTGAATCTCGGGCGTAACGGTTTCAATTGTCAGGCCAACCCCTCCACGCTCTCTTGCTTGTGGCGAACGGAAGATGCCGGCGATGGCCGATGGCCTTTCTCCAACGAGTACATTGGTCGAAAATTCGCTGCCATCGCGGAACACTTGAAGGAGAGCGGTAATGCCGATTGGCGCATTGGCCACGGCCGCTGCAAGAGCATGTGCCGTCGGCACACGCTGATGATTGAACTCAACGATTATATCCCCTGACCGGATTCCTGATCTTTCGGCGGGGCCTCCAGGCAATACATCGGATACCAGGGCCCCGGAGCGGATGGGCAATCCGAAGCTCCTGGCTATCTCAGGCGTGACTTCCTGAATCTGCGTGCCGATCCAACCGCGTGTCACCGCCCCCGTTTTCAAAAGCTGCTCGTATACTTTCCAGGCAGTAGCGGCCGGGATGGCAAACCCAATTCCATTGATTCCTCTGCCCGGGTTGGCTGAGGAGGTGGTGACGCCAACCACCTTGCCCTGCAGATTCACGAGCGGTCCGCCGCTGTTGCCTGCGTCGATGATGGCATCGGTCTGCAGAAAATCGTTCAGATGGTCGGATCCACCGGTCCGGCCTTTAGCGCTGATAATTCCGGCGGTCATGGATTGATCCAGGCCAAACGGGCTGCCAAAAGCTGCTACCCAGTCGCCGACTGCAATCGTGTCTGAGTTCTCCATCTTGAGAGCAGGCAGATCATGGGTCCTGGCTTTGAGAACCGCAAGATCCGTTTTGGGATCGGTCCCAATAATGACGGCCTCCACACTTCTATGATCGCTCAGTCTTACGATGATTTTGGCGGCATCATCAACGATATGGCTGTTTGTAAGTATGTATCCACCGGAATCTATGATAAATCCCGACCCGAGATTTTTTTGCAATTCCGGTTCGAATTCAAGAGGGCTCAACAGGGAATGCCCTCGAAACAGCTCGCCAAAGAGATTGCTGGGGTTTTGCTTTGTCGCCGTTACAGCGGTGATATTGACAACAGAAGGTTCTACGCGAGTTGCGAGCACGGAGAAGTCGGGGCTTGGTTCGTAGCTGGCAGTCTTTGCATGAGCTTCATGTGTAGCCGCGCGCGATCTCCAGTGGGTTGAGGCCACATAGCCCAGGAATCCTGTCGCCACCAGCAGCATCATGACGAATCCGAGTGCAAATCCTCTGCGGATATTCATCTGATCCCGCCTTTCAAACCAACACAAAGCGCGAGCGGATGATCGGCATATCCAGAGTGCCGATCATCCGCTCGTGCGATAACCCAGGAGCGATTAGGACAGGTCGAATGCCAGGTAAATCGTCTGCCCTTGCCGAACCACACTTAACAGCACGGTGTTTCCGTTCTTTAGATTCCGAGTCATTGACTGCAAATCGGAAACGTTGGTGATTGGCTTGTGGTTGACTCCACGGATTACATCGCCTCTCTGCACGCCTCCATCGTCCGCAGGACTGCCGGATTGAACATCCGTTACCAGCGCGCCAGTAGTAGACGTGAGATTCAGTTGCTCGGCGAGATCATGGTTGAGGTTCTCAACCGTCACCCCCAGTTTGATCCCTTCCGTTTTGTCCGCGTCGGAAGACTCGGAACGGCCCGCCGCCCGATCCGCTGGTTTCTCTCCGACCGACACTTCCATCATCCTTGTCCCGCCATCGCGGAACACCTTGAGTTTTGCCGGTATTCCAATTTTGCTTTCCGCTACGGCAAGCGACAGATCTCTCGGGTTCTTGGTTTCCTTCCCATTGTAATCGAGGATGATGTCTTCCGGACGCAGACCGGCCTTTGCTGCCGGGCTGTTGGGTTCCACTTGAGAGATAAGAACGCCATCTGTTGTTTTCATCCCAAAGCTCTTGGCGAGTTCAGGCGTCATTTCCTGAATCCCGACTCCGAGCCATCCGCGCGTGACCTTTCCGGATTCGACCAGTTGTTGATACACGTTGTCGGCCATGGTGGATGGAATTGCAAGACCCACGCCCTGGAATCCGCCGCTTTGGCTGAGAATCATGGTGTTGATGCCAACGACTTCTCCATTGAGATTGACCAGCGGTCCCCCGCTGTTTCCGGGATTAATGGCCGCATCGGTTTGAAGGAAATTGTCGTAGTTGCCTGAGCCGATGTAGCGTCCCTTGGCGCTGATAATCCCGGCCGTCATCGTCTGTTCGAGCCCGAATGGACTGCCGAAGGCCAGTACCCACTCGCCTACCTTCACCTGATCTGCACTGGCCAGTTTCACCGCAGACAGATTTGATTCGTTGACTTTGATGACCGCAAGATCCGTTTGGGGATCCGTGCCCACCACCGTTCCGGGAATTTCACGTCCATCCTGCAGCTTCACGCGAATCTTGGTCGCGTCCTTGACTACATGGTCATTGGTCAGGATGTAACCACGCGGATCGACCACGAACCCGGAGCCCAGGCTTCGTTGCTTGAGATTTTTGGGTTGGTTAAAAAAGAAGCCGAATGGGCTGTTCTCTCCAAACAAGCCGCCAAAATCCTCCGGCATTCCGGTATTGCGAACGATCTGTTCGGTACTGATGTTGACAACCGAGGGTTCCACAATCCGGGCAACCCTCTCGAATGCGGTGCTGAGATTGTCACTGGGCGCTGCGGCGGCTGCAGCGCTATTGGTATTGGCCGGGGCAGGACTGCCTGCTTCGCGGGCTCCAACAAAGCCCAGCGCGCCGGCCAGGATCAGCATGAGCAATCCCGAACCGAGTGCCAATCCATGCCTGAATCCCAACTTCCTCAGTTTCTTTTCGGATTCCATTGATTTCATTTCCAAAGCCATATGTTCCTCCGCTTTGCTTCTGTTTTGCCGTTCCGGGCTCCTGTCGTCACGGCCAAATCCGTGCTGAATGACTGCACATCGCGTGCCAAATCTGCTTTGATGGATGAAAGTGAGGCTAAGCTGCTGTGTCAGCTAGGGATAAGCTGCCAGCGTTCAGCGGTGGGGCTGCGATCTATTCAAGGGGAAACTGTGGCATTTTTGCGAAGAGAAACAATTCTGCCACAGTTGAGCGGCAAAGGCACTTTGCCTGGATTGTGATTTTCCTGGATTGTGATCTGAAAGAGTGCTGCGAATCGTGTCGCCGTGATTGGTCTATTTAGTTTCCAGACGGCGGTACAGCGTTCGCCGGTCTATTCCCAGTACCTCCGCCGTCCTGGAGATATTGCCATCCAATGCCTGCAGCACCTCTTGGATATATCGATCCTCCATCTGATCCAGCGTAAGCCACTGTTTTTCTCCCGGTGGCTTGCGTTGGCGTATTTCCTGAATCTCGACGGGAAGGTCTTCGATATCAAAGACACCGGATGTATTCAGCGCAACCGCGCGTTCGACGACGTTTTCAAGCTGCCGAACATTGCCTGGCCAGTGGTAACCCTCCAGACATGCAAGCACACTGGGATTCACGGCCAGCCTCTTTCCGGTCCGTGAGGAGTATTTTCGGAGGAAGAAATCAAACAGCAGCGGTAAATCAGAAATCCTTTCGCGCAGCGGGGGCAATTCAACCGTTACGACCTTCAATCGGTAATAGAGGTCCTCGCGAAATGCTCCTTCCGTCACTTTTTCGGTGAGGTCGCGATGGGTCGCTGCAATGATCCGGACATCTACCTGGGATGGAGTGCTGCTTCCAACCGGCAGGATCTCTCCCGATTCCAGCACGCGCAAAAGCTTGGACTGCATGCCGGCGCTGGTATCTCCAATCTCATCAAGAAAGATTGTGCCGTGGTCTGCGGCCTCGAATATTCCACGCTTTGATCCGCTCGCACCGGTAAATGCCCCGCGGACATACCCGAACAATTCACTTTCAAGCAGGGTTTCCGTGATGGCGGCGCAGTTGACTGTCTGGAAGGGTCGGTTTTTCCTTTGCCCAAGCCGGTGTATGGATCTTGCTACCAGTTCTTTTCCCGTGCCGCTCTCTCCCTGGACTAAAACGGTCGCATCGTTTGAAGCCACTTTGGCAATAGTCTTGAACACTTCCACCATCTTGGGATGAGATCCGATAATCTCACCTTGGATATCCCGGCTTTGGACTTTTTCCCGGAGATCGCGGTTTTCGCGAAGCAGTCTGGATTGATGCATGGACTGCTGGACTTTCAACCGCATCTGATCCAGTCGAAACGGCTTGGAGATATAATCATGCGCACCGGCTGCAATGGCATCGACGACCGTATCCATGGAAGCAAAGCCCGTCATAATGATGACCACCGTCTCCGGATGCGAATTCTTAAACGCACGGACGACGCGCAACCCGTCCACATCGGGCATCCGGAGGTCGGTGATCACCACATCGAACTCATTCTGTTCATTCAGCCGCAAGGCTTCTTCTCCCGAGCCCGCAAGGGTTACCTGGTAGCCTTCGCGGGTCATCGCCTCGCCAAGTGAAGTAAGAGAGGCTGCATCATCGTCAACGATGAGTATCCTTCCTGTATTATTCACGATTCATCCTCTTTCATCCGGAGATCCCGCTGCCGGGTGAGTGTTCGGAGCGGCCACACGGAAACGGATTGTAAATGTTGTCCCTTCACCCGGAGCGCTGTGGAGCTCAATCGTGCCCTGATGCTGGCGAATAATCTTCGCGGCAATACTCAAACCGAGTCCGGTGCCCCGGTGAATATCTTTGGTGGTGAAGAACGGCTCAAAGATATGGGACTGCTTTTCGGGCGCGATTCCGGTTCCGTTGTCTTTTACGGATGCGACGACAAAATCGCCATCCGCATTTGCCTGGCAGGAGGTTTCAACCAGAACGGTCCCGCCATTCGGCATGGCATCGCATGCGTTGTTGAGGAGGTTGAGAAAAACCTGCTGAAGCTGCTGTGGATTGGCCTCAATTTCGGGCAAATCGGGGCTGAAACGGGTTTCCACCTTTATCCGCTGCCGTTCCAGGTGTTGTTCCAGGAATAGCAGCAGTTGCTGCAGAATCCGGTTTAACTGGGCCGGTGTTCGAGACTGCATCGAAGCCCTTGTTTCCGAAAGCAATTCTTCGACAAAGCTGGTGATGCGGGTGACCTGGTCCTGCATCAATTTCAACCGGCGCCGCGTGTCTTCTGAAACGCTGCTATCCTCGGACATGAGTTCGAGGTGCGTGGAAATGGCGCTCAACGGCGACCCTATTTCATGTGCGAATGTAGCGGCCATTTGCCCGGCAACGGCAGCACGTTCGGCACGCGTCAAACGCCGCTGCGCATCCAGCAGATCCTCATTTACCTGGCGAAGCATGCTGTTGGATTCCGAGACTTCCTGTGTCGCTTCCCGTACCCGTTCGCGCAGCTGATCATTGAAGGTTTGCTGCTCCTCGATCAACCGGTCTCTCTGATGCGATGCCTGCTCAATCTTCTCCATCATTTCATTGTAACGGAGTGCAATCGTACCTATTTCATCCTGATGATCGACCGGCGCGCGGATCTGCAGATTTCCCAGGCTTGCCTCATTCATGGCGGCAATCAGACGCTCGAAACGTCGGATCAGTATGCGGGTGAACAGAAAGTGCAGCAGGATGAGCGTCAGGAGAATCGACCCGGGAACCAGGTAATAGGCAATACGATTGTGGATCGTCCCTACAAGCTCGGATTGACGAAGACTGGCGGTCAGGGTGACGCAGCTTGGAGTTTTGCTCGAGTCGGTAAATGGAACGATTACCTTCAGGAATCGCTCTTTGTCCTGGAACACCGGAACGATGCGCATTCGGGAATCATGCATTGCTGCGGCTTCATCCACGGGAATGGGAATGGATGGCGAACTGGAGGTGGTAACAAAGCGAGCGGCGCCTCCCGAGGCAAGATGATAAATGTCGATTCGGGAGACGTAAGATTTCGTCTCCACGATTCCGCGCAGCCAGTTTTGAACGGTGGCGGGTTCGGACGGCGCATCTCTCCGGGAAAGGTCTTCCGCTACCTGCGATGCCGTGGTAATGGCATTTTCCTCGATTTCGGAATCGAGCAGCCGGATAGAGACTCGGGAATCGAGGTAGCTCACCAGCAGGACCGTCAATACGATCGTCGTGACAATAAACAGATGCAGCCGGAATGAAATCGACCGCATCCAGAAATACCTTCTCAACCATCCGGGATTCATAAATATTCCTGTATCTATAAATATACTAAAGAGTAGCGGTATTTCACTGATAATCCGAAAGTCGGGGGAAACTTTGGCTCTTTCCAGGGGTGGAGGGAACTCCGCATGAATATTTAGTTGCGATCACCTTGCGGGGAAGGTAGATTTATTTTTTAATGAGGAGCAGTTTCATGGCTGACACGCAAAAGCCCAAGGGTCCCAAGGGAGCGGTGCATATTAATGCAGAGCTTTGCAAGGGCTGTGGTTTCTGTATCGAGTTTTGCCCCAGAGGTGTCCTTGAGTTTTCCGATCAGTTTAACACCAAGGGATACCATCCTCCCCGCGCAGCAAAACCGGAAGCCTGCACCGGATGCGACATGTGCGGTATTTATTGCCCGGACTTCGCCATTTTCGGAACACCGCTTAAACCCAAAGCAGTGGCATAACAGGAGGTTTCATGAAGGCAGATCCCAAGGGGGTTTTGGTCGGAGCGCACTTTCTGGATGGCGACCATGCCTGTTGTGAAGGAGCGCTGGCGGCCGGGTGCAGATTTGTAGCGGGATATCCGATCACTCCGTCCACAGAAGTCGTGGAACGCATTGCCAGCCGTTTCCCGATGGTCGGCGGGATGTTCATTCAAATGGAAGATGAGATCGCATCCTCCATCGCAATCCAGGGTGCAGTCTGGGGCGGCGCGAAAGCGATGACCGTCACCTCCGGTCCGGGGTTTTCGCTCATGATGGAGCATATTGGCCTGGCGGCCATGGTAGAGACACCCTGTGTGTTTGTTGATGTGCAGAGAAGCGGACCCTCTACGGGATTGCCAACCCTGCCGGCCCAGGCGGATATGATGCAGGCGCGCTGGGGAAGCCACGGCGACTATGAAATCATTGCCCTATCGCCCAATTCACCCCAGGAGTGCTTTGACCTAACAATCCGTGCCTTCAACCTCGCAGAAGAATATCGGGTGCCCGTCTTCATGATGATGGATGAATGCGTCGGGCACATGACCGAAAAGGTTGTTATCCCCAAGGCGGATGAAATCGAGGTTACTCCTCGGCATTACACCACAGCCAAGCCGGGGGAGTATCTGCCGTATTACGTCAATCAAAGCATGGTTCCTGCCATGGCCAAGGCTGGGGATGGGCATCGTTTCCATGTTACCGGGTTGACGCATGACGAGCGGGGCTATCCGGCCATGAATGCGGAAGCCCAGGAGAAATGCGTTCACCGGCTGCTCAATAAGATACGGAGCAATGCGGAAAAAATCATTATTCTGGAGGAGACGGACATCCAGGGAGCGGATGTTGTAGTCATTTCCTACGGAATCACCTCCAGGGTAGCGGTGAAGGCAATTGAAATGGCCAAGGCCGACGGCATCAAGGTGGGTCACATGCGACTGATCACGGTCTGGCCCTTTCCAGAAAAGCGCATCTATGAACTGGCCGCGCATGTCAAAGCCTTTGTCATGCCGGAATTGAATTACGGCCAGATGTATATTGAACTCAAGAGTGCGCTTGAAGGCAGGGCGAAATCGTACCTCATACCTCATGGCGGTGGAACCGTGCATGAACCGGAGGTCATCTATCAAAAAATAAGAGAGGCTGCCGGCCAACCGCAGTCCGAGGAGGCCGCATGTCTACTCCTGTAAACCCGGTAAACCAATATCTCCGAACCGACAGAATGCCGCACATCTGGTGTTCCGGATGCGGATTGGGAACCACGGTGAACTGTTTCGTCCGCGCCATTGAAGGATGCGAGATTCCGCTGGATGATATCAGTGTTGTTTCGGGCATCGGCTGTACTGGAAGGGTTGCCGGCTATCTGAAGCTCGATAGCTTCCATACGACTCACGGGCGGCCTATTGCCTTTGCGACTGGATTAAAGCTGGCGAATCCGAAATTAAAGGTGGTTGTTTACAGCGGCGATGGCGACCTCTTTGCCATCGGCGGGAATCATTTCATACACGCTGCCCGCAGGAATATGGATTTAACGGTCATCTGCGTCAATAACTTTACCTATGGGATGACGGGCGGACAGGTAACACCGACAACCCCGACCGACGCCGTAGCTTCGACGTCGCCATACGGTAATACGGAAGAGCCATTTAACCTGCCGCACCTTGCCGAATCGGCGGGAGCCGTCTATGTTGCGCGGTGGACAACATTTCATGCCCGACAAATCACGAAGGCCATGAAGGAAGCCATCCAGAAAAAGGGATTCAGCTTTGTTGAAATTATCGCTCCATGCCCGACGCTGTATGGGAGACGGAACCGGCTGGGAGACGGATTGGAGATGATGCAGTTTTATAAGGAAAACAGCGTCATCAGTAACGGTGCCGACCCCAAGGAAGTCGGATTGGGATTCAAGGGGAAGATCGTTTGCGGCAAATTCGTGGATCGCGATCGGCCATCATTTCTGGAACGGTATAATTTGAGAATGGCTGAGATCTTCGGATCCTCGTACCAACCCTATGAGGGAGTACTATGAACGCCGTTGAAATCAAGTTCGGAGGATTCGGAGGCCAGGGCGTGATTCTGGCCGGCATTATCATTGGACGGGCGGCGAGCATTTACGATAATAAGTACGCCACCCTTACTCAAAGCTTCGGGCCGGAAGCCCGCGGTAGTTCATGCAGCGCACAGGTGATTGTATCCGATGAAAAGATCCTGTACCCGTATGTGACCCGTCCCAATATCCTCCTGGCCATGTCGCAGGAAGCCTGCAATAAATTTTTGCCGCAGACAACGGATGATGCCACCCTCGTCATTGAAGAGGACCTCGTAAAGCCGGTTGATCTGAAGTCCGGCATGAAGGTGCATGGTATTCCCGCAACGCGCCTTGCTGAGGAACTGGGCCGGAAGATGATTCTGAATATCGTCATGGTCGGTTTCTTCACTGCAGTCACAAAACTCGTAGATTATGAAGCCGTGAAGCAGGCAGTGAAGGCTTCCGTTCCCCAGGGGACGGAGAACATGAACCTGAAAGCCTTCGATTGCGGCTACCAGTACGGCGTGAAATAAGAACCTGTAGGTAAATGTAGCTTTACCTTTTTCCAGCCCTGCCAGGGTTTCTTCTCGCACAGTCCTTAATACATCGTATAAAGTGTAGGGCAGCTTCCGGCAAAATTGGTGGAGTTCCAGCCTGGGTGCCGGAGCAATACGGGTGCACTGGTCTGCCAATGACTACCTTCTCGCTCAACCATCGAATCTATACCGGTTCCTTTGCCGCGCTGGAGTCGCGCTGGATCGAACTTGTCTCGGAGGTTCAGAAAGAAGATCCCCTGCGTGAGATCGATGTTCTGGTCGGATCGAATGTACTCGCGTTGTACCTCAAACGGCGCTTTGCCGAAAGCGGGCGGACTGCAGCCAATATCCGGTTTTATACATTTCCCGATCTCCTTGCGCGCCTGACGCAGTCGCACCCATCCAGCGCGGCAAAGGCGCGGATGCCCCGGCTGGGACCTTCAGTAATCCTCGAAAGCCTGCTTTCGGAGAAGACTCCGCACGTGTACGGGGAGCTGTCGGGTTACCAGGGCTTTAGGGATGCGCTTCTTGACACGTTCCGCGATCTCAGGGATGGAGGATTTGCGCCGAAGGATCTCGAAAAGAGCACTCGCAAATGGAAGGATACGGATCGCGGGCTTCATCTGCTCGGATTTGCCGATCTCTATCGCCGGTACCGGGAGCGCGCTGCACTCTTCCATGATGTGGATGATGATTTTCGCGATGCGATTGATCTGGCCTCGGAGCCGACGGGCCATACGGAATTCCGTCCGCTCTTCATATACGGAATCTACGATGTTACCGGCCAGCAGTCCCTGCTTTTCCGATCACTGCGTGATTCTCATACCCTTACCTACTTCATTCCCTTCGTCAGCGGTGAAGTCTCAGAGTTTTCGCGCCCCTTCGTCGAAAGCCGTGCCAGGGAACTGGGAGTTGCTCCGATTGCTCTGCGCGAAACCCAGCCTCCCGGCAATCTGGGGAAGCTCGCGCATGTGGACTTCGGGTTGTCCGCGAGTTCTCACGAAATGGAGGACGACGGCTCCGTTGCTTTGATTTCCGTGCCGGGCGAGTCCAGGGCTGCCATTGAAATCCTGCGTGAGATTTTCCGCGCAGTACAGGACCGGACAATCGGGGGCTTTCACGAAGCGGCCGTGATCTTGAGGCAACCGGAAGTCGATGTCCCTGTCATTGCCGAAATGCTGCGGGTTCGGGGCATCCCCTATTTTGTTCATGGAGGGCGCAGTTTTGCAGAGTGTCCGCTCGGGAGAGCTGTTATTGCATTGGGAAGGCTGGAGTCTGTTGCTTTTGCGCGCGAGGCTGTCCTTACCGCGATGGAACTGGTCGAGGCAGCCCTTTCTGAAGATGACGCCTCCCGATGGGATGTTCAGGACTGGCGTGCGCTGACGAATGATCCGAGGTTCCTGTCCGGGCTTCCAGCGTGGGATTCGGGGACAGAGGCTCTGGTTTACGAGGCTCGGTCTGAACTGGCTAAAGCGGAGCGAAGCTCCGACGCCGACGCCGATAGCGGAGAGGATGCTCGTGCGCGGTCGCTGCGGGGCGTGCAGCGCCGGCTGGAGAGCGCTTTGCGCCTTCGGGATGCATGGCAAGCCATTCGAAAGGCCGCGACCTGGCCGACTGAATTGGGTTGGGGGCAATGGGCGGCTGAACTGGATCAACGGTTTTCCCCACTGATGAATGGCTCCCGGGATTGGCAGATATTCTCCTCAGTGCTGGATGAAATAGGCAGCCTGGATACGCTGAGCGAAAGCAATTCGAAAAACGAATCCGGCCGATCTGTCCCGGCAGACATGCTGCGTGCGGCCCTGATAGAGGCGGTGTCATCCCATTCCTGTCCCGTAGGGCAGTTTCAGCGGAGTGGCGTAAACCTGCTTTCAACCAGCGCAGCTCGCGGTCTTCGATTCCCGCTGGTGATCATACCGGGCCTGGATGAAGGACGATTCCCATCCAAATTGCGTCAGGATCCTCTGTTGTTGGACGCCGAACGTTCATCCATGGGTTCTCTGCCCGTAAAATCACGCCGTGTGGATGAGGAGAAACTGTTGTTTGATATGGCTGCGCGTTCAGCGGAAAAGCGCCTGGTGTTGATGACCTCACGCCTGGATGAGTCTTCAGATCGCGAGCGTATCCCCTCCCAGTTTTTCCTGCGAGCGGCATCGGCGGTTCGCGGTTCCACGGTAACAATGCGTGATCTGACGCAGGGCAGCATCTCGGGGTTTCGTTCCGTGAGCCTGGATAGCCCCGCTCCAGGTCACGGCGAAGTTCCTGTTGATGAGGGCGAAATTCGTCTCAGGATTGTAACCTCCGCGCGAGAGTTGTCTGGGGCCGCAATTGCCTCGCTGGCTCAACTCGAACCATCGCTGATCAGTCGCCCGCTTAAATATGATCAGGCGCGCTGGGCAAACAGGCTGACCCCGTTCGATGGTCTGATCACCAATCTCCAACTCGTTCAGTGGACCGCGCAAAGGCTGGGCATCTCTGCCGGACAGGTTTCCGCAAGCCGTTTGGAAGAGTATATGAAATGTCCGTATTCCTTCTTTCTCAAAAGAGTCATGGATCTCCAGGGCTGGGAAGAGCAAGGCAAAGTTGAGGCGATGGATCCGCTGGAAAGAGGCACGGCCATTCATTCCGTTCTCGAAGAATTTCTCCGGGATAACGGTGACATTGGCCCGCTGGACTCGGGCAATGCGATGTGGAATGCCCTGGAGGGAAAGGCCCGCAAAATACTGGATGATGCAAGACCGGCCGGGCTTGCGGATCTGTTATGGGAAGTGGAGCGCGATGTCCTCCTGCGAATGCTGAAAGGATGGCTGGGATTCGAAATGAACCGGGCTGGTTCCGGATTGCAGGTTGCCCGGCTGGAACAGATCTTTGGCGAATTCGCAGGAGCGGAAAAATTTCCGGCGTTTAGCATCGAAGCAGGCCCGCATGCCTTCAGCTTCCGCGGAAGAATCGACCGCATTGACCTTTCTGCCGATCGCAAATATGCGCGTGTTGTCGACTATAAAACAGGCACACTGCCCGACAGCATGGCAAGGAAGAGCGCAAGGACTCCCCTGATGGCCGGGGAAAAGATTCAGCTTCTTATTTACGCCGGCGCTCTTTCCGTGCTGAAGGAATTTGCGGAGGTGGAAACCGTCGAAGCGGAATATCTGCACCTGCAGCCGAAAAATGGTTTGACTGTGCCATGCTCATTCACGCACGAAGAGCTGAAAAAGGCCGCTGAATCGTTCCCGAAGGTTTTGGAGTTGGTGGGGAATGGGATTGAATCGGGAGTTTTCTTTGCGAAGACCAGTGGGAAGGTCCGCCCCCAGGGACATTGCGAATTTTGTAATTATCTTTCGGTGTGCGGCAAGGATCGCATTCGCAGGGAAGAGCGCAAATCGAAAGATCCCCGGGTCCGTTTGTTTATTGAGACAGTGGAGTCTTTGTGACACGCGATATCGAACAGCGACGCAGGGCAGTGGAGGATAGCGGACACTCCTTCATCGTGGAAGCTTCCGCGGGTACCGGAAAAACCAGTACACTGGTCAATCGTATCCTGCATCTGGTGCTTGAAAAAGGGCCGTCGGGACTTCCGATCAGTCTTTCCCGGATCTGTGCCATTACATTCACGGAAAAGGCGGCCGGCGAAATGAAGCTGCGGCTCCGGCAGCAATTTGAGGAAATTGCCGGGAAATCAAGCTCTGAGGAGTCCAGAAGTCGGGCGCGCGAGGCTCTTCTTGAAGTTGAGATCGCTTCCATTTCTACCTTCCATTCATTTGCGGTGGCGTTGTTGAAGGAAAGGCCGATCGAAGCGGGCCTGGATCCTCACTTCACGGCGTTGGACGAGATTCGAAGCGAGCTCTTCTTTCGAGAGACATGGGAATCCTGGATCGGTCGCTGTCTTTCCGAGCGTACGCCGTTGCTGGAGCGATCATTGCGTGCGGGCATCGGCCTGGGAGCACTGCAAAATCTGGCTGCCACACTGAGGAAAAGCGGTCATGCCGTCCGTGCCCTGGACTGTGATTCTCCTCCCAGCGAGGCACAGTTGCAGGAGCGGTTCGCGGGGATGATTCAGCGCGGCCAGGCTTTCCTCAAACGGAACCTCGATGCAAAGGACCGATTGCTGGATTATCTGCAGGCATCGATGACATGGCTGCAAGACCCGGGCCCCGACTGTCCGAAGTTGTCCAAACCCGGGAATGCCGGATCCGCGAAAAACTGGGATGGAGGAAAGACCACGCTGGAGAGCGTGCAGGAATATGTACGGGAAGTTGTGGAGTTTTGCGATTCTTATCAGAAGCTGCCGGGGCAGCAGCTTTTGAGTGAACTCCTGAACTGGATCCGTCTTGAATTCATTCCGGAGTGGGAATACCGCAAGCGGACCGGTGGATTGCTCGATTTCGATGATCAATTGTGGCTTGCGAGGGATCTGCTTCTACGCAGCAAAGCCGTGCGCAGCGAATTCCAGTCGCGATTTGCCACGCTCCTCGTTGACGAATTTCAGGATACCGACTCCATTCAGTGGGACATCGTTCGCCTGCTTTCATCGGCCGATTTGGATGAGACCGACCCTGCCCGGATTGTGCCGGGTCCCGGGCGCCTCTTTATTGTCGGGGATCCAAAACAGTCCATCTACCGGTTCCGGAGTGCCGACATTGAGACGTACCTTGAAATTGCCGAACCGGCAGCCATGCTGGCATTGGGATTGGAACGGCTTGAACTGACAACCAATTTCCGATCGGTTCCATCCATTCTTCGGTTTGTGGACAATGTCTTCTCCAATGTCATGCAGGCTCCCGCAGACGGTCGTTATCAGCCGGACTATCTCCCATTTGGAGGGGAAGGGCATAGAAAAGAGGAATTGAATGCGCCCTCCGTTCATTTTCTTGGGGAGCAGGCGCGCGAGGGGGGGTATGGTAACGTTCGTGAATTCGCAGAGCATGAATCTTCGCGGATGGCTGCACTGATAGGACAAATTCCGGGATCGCCATCCTGGAAGGTTCAGGAAGGGAAGTCGGGCGGCTGGCGTACTCCCAGGTTCGGAGATATTGCCATACTGCTGCCTGTGCTTAGCCGTGCGGATGCGCTGGAAGACGCATTGCGCGACAGGGAAATCCCTTACGTACTCGAAGGGGGCAAGTTCTATTACCTTCGCAGCGAGGTTTCCTCTGCGATCACGATTCTCCGCGCGCTGGCAAATCCCAATGATGATGTCGCGCTTTATGGCTCCCTGCGGTCCATATTTTTCGGACTCTCCGATGAGGATCTCCTGAAAGCCCGGATGGAAGGAGTGCGATTGGATTACCGGGCAAGTGTTCCCCCGGCTTCTGCTCTGGCATACCCATTCGAAGTGCTGCTCGATCTGCACCGAAACAGACATGAACGGCGGGCTTCGGAAACCCTGGAAATTCTGCTGCAAAGAACAGGGGCTCGTGAAGTCCTTGCCACGCGCGGATTCCAGTCCATTGCTAATCTGAACAAGCTGGCTCGCACGCTTCGTGCGCTTCAGGGAGACGCAACCTTTTCACAGGTTGTCGATCTGTTGAACACGATGGATGAAGAGGGTCTGGCTGAAAGCGAAAGCCGACTCATGGAGGAACGGAGCGATGCTGTTCGGATCCTTTCAATCCATAAATCCAAAGGCCTCGATTTTCCTATAGTCTTTGTCGGAGGGCTTGGTCTCGAGAAAAGGAATTCGACCAAAAACCTTCTGGCCGATCTCCATGGAAAAAAGGTATTTGCGCTGAGCCTCGGTTCCCAGAAATCCGGGTGGCAGACGCCTGGCTGGAGGTCGTTGGTTGAAGAGGATCGAAAAAGAGAGGACGCCGAACTTATACGCCTCCTCTATGTAGCTCTGACACGAGCTCGCGACCATATGGTAATTTCAACGCATACAAAAGACTGGAAACTGGCTCCCGGTGGACAATGGATTCCTGATACCAACAGCACGAGGCTCAAACCATTGGGCCCTATCATTGAAAGCCACCTCAGCCGGAATGATGGGCTGGTGCGCTGGATCGATGTGCACAAACTGGATATCTCGAAGAAGCCGCGCCAGTCCAGTTTCCTCACGGCAGCGCAGGATTGGAAGACAATCCTCGAGAGTGAATATCAGGGCCTTCGGTCCATTATTCAAAATACGCCTCTGACGAAAAATCTTCAGGCGGCGGGACATGGCGATGGATTGACCGAACCGACAGATCGAGCGGCTGATGACCGCGTTCCTGTCGCCACCGGAAGCCGAGCGGTTCGGTTGGGAGAGGCATTTCACGAAGCTATGGAGAGCGTTGATCTGCTTTCATCCGCAATTTCCGTAGATAAACTCCGGGAGTTCATCGCGCGATACAGCCTGGATCAGAAAAGTGCAGCCGGTCTTGAAGAGATGGTCCGGCTCACCCTGGGCTCGGACCTGCTGGGACGTGCGCGGATCAGCGTGCAGTCGGGCCGGAGGATTCTCCGCGAGCTTCCATTTGTTCGTCCGATTGACCAGGGTGGTGTGGAGGAAGGGAAGATAGACCTGCTGTTTGAGGAAAAGGATGGATGGGTCCTGGTTGATTACAAAACCGACTGGATATCGGCACAAAAGGAAGAGGCGGAAGGCTACTTCCGAGGCAAGTATGACAGCCAGATTCGCGAGTATGTAAAGGCAATGCAGGCTCTGCCTGTGAATATATCCTCTGCCTACCTGCTGCTTGCCCGGACCGGCCAGTCGGTCCGCATGGTTTAGCCGGGGACGGCCCGCCGGGGGAGCGCCGGCGAGACGCCAGCGCTCCCGGTGGACTGATTTTATGCCAGGAGATTCTGGGCGCGGATCAAGCGATCCTGAACGCGTACGCCATTCGGACATTGAATGGCGCAGGAAGAACAATCGCTGCAATGCACTTTGCGAATACCTTCCGGCAGGCGTGTGAAATAGTCCTTCGCCTGATGAAAGTTGCCCCCGAAGTCATGGTATGCCAGATAGCGCAGCTCATCGGTGACGGGCACACCGTTGGGACATTTCCCTTTGCACTCATAGCACATGCGGCAATAGCGCGAGCGGATATCCTCATTTCGCGCATACAGCATTTTCTCATCTTTGAGCGTATAGGGTTCCGTCATGGCGCGGAAGTTCATTTCAAGTTCGGCTACGTTTTTGGCAAAGGGAACGGTGGTTGAAATGTCCGGGTTCATCAAAACCCATTTGACCGCGGCCAGCGGTCCCTCATCCTTCAGCCGAAACTCCTTGGGCGGAATAAAACCGGCGACTGCGAGGACCACTTTCATTGCGACCACGCCGATGCCCGCGTCATGCAGTTTGCGGATGGAGGCATTGCGCAGAGGCGAACCAATCGGATAGCTGTAGGTGGTCTGCACGACATCAAATTTTCCGATAGAGATAATTTTATCGACGACTGCATTTATGTCGTGCGCACTCACGCCAATGAAGCGGGTCTTCCCTTGTTTTTTGAGTGTCTCCAATGCTTCAACCGCTTCGTCGGTTATCGTCTCCGGCGTGTCTCTGGAGTGCAGATGCCAGATGTCGAGATGGTCGGTTTGAAGCGCTTTCAGGCTGTCGTTCATGTCCTTGAAGACGTCCGCTTTGGTCAGGGCATCGGTTTTGCTGGCGAGAACGATCTTATTTCTTTTGCCTTTGAATGTGACTCCGGCGACTTCCTCGCTTTTGCCTTTATCGTACATGCGGGCAGTATCAAAGTAGTTGACGCCCAGCTCGACGGCGCGAACCAGCACGGCCGGATCAGGGCCTAATCCGATGCCGCAACCCACACCGGACACTTTCAGGCCGGTCTTGCCCAGCAGTCGATACCCGTCACCCGCGGGTAGTGGGTTTGTCATTTCAAAAGGATTGGGTATTACGCTTCCCACCGCAGGCAGCATCAGCCCGGCCTGCAGAAATTCTCTTCTCGATTTGAACTCCACAAAGCCTCCTTTAAAAGAGCAGCGGGTTTCCAAGTCTCTCGATTTGTGAAAAGACTCAAAAACCCGCTGTCATACGGTTGCTTGCAATGAATAGGGCTATTTGATTTTCTGCGTGCCGCGAAATTCCCTGTATCCGCCGGTCTGGTAAACGCCGTTGAAGTAGGGGGACAATTCCAGCGCCGTGAAGAACAGTGGTTTGCCGACTCTCTTGATGTCGCAGGGGTTATGTTCGGTGCCTGCGGGAATATAGAGAACGGTGGCTTGAGTGATCACGTGCCGTTCATACTCTTTGCCCATGAAGTACTCAATCTCCGCGTCAAAAGAGCCTACGAGATCCGGAAATGTTGCACCCAGGAAGAAGAGATATTCGTCGGTATCATGATGATGGGACTCTAGTTCCAGTTTGTATGGCTTCACAAATATCTGCCAGCCCATGTTGATCTTGGCGCCCGGGAGGTCGCTGTCGCCCCGGAAATAGGCCTGGGGGCCTGGAACGATATCCGGTACCAGCGAGTTTTCTTTCAGCTTGTTGCTGAACAGGTGGTCATAGATATGTCCGTCTGTGCCCTTGGGCCATGGTGGCGGGTTCTTGAAAAATGGGGATGCAGCCTGTTTGGCTGCGGCGCCAGTCTTGGCTTCCTGGGCTTGCGCGATTGCGGGAGCGGCCAGTTGTGTTAACGCGGCTGCAAGCGCAACTCCCGTGGCGCCTGTGCCAAGTTCCTGAAAGAATGCCCTTCTGGACGGATTCTTTTCGTTGTCATTATTGGAGCTCATCAAGGTCTCCTCTCGGAAGAAATGTTAGGCCCATTGAATCAGGTCCCTCGCTCATTGATTGCCAGATCGCTGCCGGCTTGCTAAGGCTGTATCGTTCCAACAGGCTTCCATTCAGAGTATTGAACGATTTGGACATTGAGTCCTGTATATATAAGGTTGAAGTTCTACAGGTGAGACTATAGTAGGTTGGGTGTTCCTGTTGTCAAGCGATTTCCATTTTGAGGTCTTCCTGTCAGGGCTGTTCCTCGCTCGGTTTGAATGGTGTTTGGGAGTTGGCAGTGCGAGGGATCGATGGTTTTCACCCGACGGCAGGCTGCTCAAAGTTTACGGGCATCACAATCAGATTGAAATTATTGTTGACCGCGTATGCCCGGAACCGTAAAATTTACCGTTTTTGCGGTATTAAGCACTCATTAAAAAGGGGGAAGGTTCCGATGGCAGAAAAAATTTCCAAAACAGCGCGAGCGAGTCTTGGTGATAAGGGCGAAACGCATGCACATAAGTGCCCGCAGTGCGGCGCTGCGATGGTGGCCACCAAGGTTGTCAAATATCGCGACATACCTGGCGGGATGTTCTGGATCTGTCCGAAAGACGATAGCCGCGTCAAGATCTAACCAGCCAAATCTCCTCCAAGATTGATTCTCCTAACAGCAACGCCCCTATTTCTGTGAAGATAGGGGCGAGCGTGTTTGTTTTGCTTCGGCCGATCGACCGCTTTCTATAAAAGCATGCCGGCGATGCATGCGGAGAGGAAGTTTGCCAGCGTCCCGGCTGCTACGGCGCGAAATCCCAGCAGCGCGAGCTCATGTTTCCTTTCCGGTGCCAGTGCCCCAATCCCTCCGATTTGGATGGCGATCGAGCTCAGGTTGGCAAACCCGCAGAGCGCGAAGGTTGCGATGGTAAATGACCTGGGATCCAACGATGCCTTTAGCGGGCCCAGTTGACTGTAGGCGATCAGTTCATTGAGCACGAGACGAGTCCCCAGCAGATTGCCAATGGCGAAACTATCCTTCCATGGCACGCCCATCAGCCACGCCAACGGGGCGGCAATTCGTCCGAAAACCCATTGCATGCTCAGATGCTCGCCGCCGCCGACTGGAATCAGGCCCAGGATGGCGTTGATCAGGGCAATGAGGGCGAGAAATGAAATCAGCATGGCGCCTACATTCAATGCCAGGTGAAATCCATCGCCTGTTCCCCGCGCCGCCGCGTCAATCACGTTGACATCGGTTCTCTCAATCTTGAGGCTGACTTTGCCCGCGGTTTTCGGGACTTCGGTTTCCGGGACGAACATCTTGGCCATCATGATGGTGCCAGGGGCAGTCATGATTACCGCTGTCAGCAGATGCTTGGCTTCAATGCCAAACGCCAGGTAGGCGGCCATGATACCGCCGGAAATGTGTGCCATTCCGCTGGTCATGACCGTCATCAGTTCGGATCGCGTCATGGTTGAGAGAAATGGCCTGATGGTCAACGGGGCTTCTGTCTGCCCCATAAAAATGCTGGCGGCCACATTCAGGGATTCTGCGCCGCTGGCGCCCATCACCTTTGTCATGACCTTGGCAAACGCCAGCACAAACATTTGCATGACTCCCAGGTAATAGAGGATCGCGAAAAGAGCGGCAATGAAAATAATGGTGGGGAGGACCTGGAAAGCAAATGTGGCGATCGTATTTCCGGGTGTCCCCAATTCGCCGAAGACAAAAGAAGACCCCACCTTCGCAAATCCCAGAAGTTTGGTGATCTTGGACCCGATCCAGGCAAAAGTCGCTTGGCCTGCCGCAGTCTTCAATACCAGCAGGGCAAAAGCGAACTGTAGCCCTAGTCCCCAGGCTACCGTGGCGAGCCGTATCTGTTTACGGCTGGTTGAAAACACATATGCAATTCCGAGAATTACGAGAATTCCCAATATTCCGGTTAGTCGGCCCATGGCTGCTCCGAGTCAATTCGAGGTTTGATGTTCATGCAATTCGATTGAAACCCGAGATTATAGACTATGGCTATGATCCGCAAACCCAAATTGTTATATTTTCTCTGCAATGAATAAATCCGAAGCCGAGCCACAAATCCGGGAGCCGGGAGCTGCCTACAACAGCTATGGCCGATTTCTTCGGGATACCTTTGGCTGCCGGGTCTATAAGGTCAGTGTTGATGCGGGATTTACGTGTCCCAATCGGGACGGTACGGTGGCAGTCGGAGGCTGTACCTACTGCAATAACGACTCCTTTCGTCCCAAGAGTGCAGATCGTCTCAAGTCAATTTCACAGCAGGTGAGCGAAGGGATCGGGTATCTCCGCACGAGATACTCGGCGGAAAAATTCATTGTGTACTTCCAGCCCTACAGTAATACACATGCCCCGCTGGAGGTCCTGATCCCTCTTTACGAGGCTGCCCTCGATCAGCCGGATGTGATCGGGCTCTCCTTGGGGACGCGGCCGGATTGTATGGATGATGCCAAACTGGAATGGCTGGAAAAACTGGCATCCCGGTATTTTGTGACTGTGGAATACGGCTTGCAGTCGATATACGATTCCACGCTTGCCCGCATCAATAGAGGTCATACATTCCAGTGCTGGCTGGATGCGATGCGGAATACACGCGATCGCGGAATCCGGCTGGGGACTCACCTGATCCTGGGATTCCCCTGGGAAACCAGAGATGAAATTCTGCATATGGCCGATGTCCTTGCAGGCAAAGGACTCGACTTCTTGAAGCTCCATCACTTCCATATAGTTCGGAATACCGAAATGGCCAGGCTTTACGAGGAGAGGCCATTTCCATTGCTTCCGCTGGAGGACTATGCCGAACTGGTGGTGAATTTTGTTGGACGCCTGAGCCCTGAGATTCGCATAGAGCGGCTTTTCGGGGCCGCTCCTGCGTCACAACTGATCGGACCTCTGTGGGGAAAAAGCCCTGCTGAGATTCGCCACTGTATCGATCGCCGGTTTGTCGATAAAAATATCTGGCAAGGGAAGATACTTCAAACATCCGGATCCTGACCGGGGACACGCTCCTAGTGGCTGATGTAATAGGCCCGGATCCACTGGTCCAGCGTGGCTCGCGGGTTGCGAATTACCTCCGGCGTGATATCGAACTGCTGGACTCCCTGAGTCCGACGAATCAGATTCAGCCCGTGTTCATAATCCCGAAAAACCTCCTCAAACACGATCTCCGGCTTTTCATCGCTCTCGACTGCCTTTTGGCTGAGAAGCCGGGCTGCTTCCGGCTGCAACTGAATCTGTATTCCATTGCGCTTGGACCATTCCTCCGCAATGGTGATAAAGGCCGTGTCCATCTGTTCCAACTCAAGCCCCTTCGCCTGCTGCAGAATCTCCTTCAGAACCTCATCCGGCGTGTCGACCAGTCGCTCGCTTAGTTCAAGCTTCCTAATTGGGGAATGCGGAAGATTGTATTTGTATTCCCGGAAGGTCCTCTCGCATACCCCCACCAGGCTTCGAGCGCCAGTATGCTCTTCGTAGGCCTTCTGCGCGATCCTGTGCAAACCGGGATCGCTGGGGACAAGGTCAATACCATACGCATCAAAAGCATTGACATACTGACGCATGATCGATCCTTCAGAATTCCTGAGAATCTGAAACAGATCGTCAACATTCAGTTCATGGCAACTGACAACAACCGGCAGCCGGCCCACAAATTCGGATTCAAAGCCGTATTCAATGAAGTCGTTGCTCTTGGCATATTGGAAAAAATCTTCCTCACGCGGAACCGAACGGCCTGCGGAATGAAACCCGATCGATTTGGCTCCCATCCGTTTTCGAATGATATCGGCCAGCCCGTTGAATGCACCGCTGACAATAAACAGGATGTGCCGCGTGTTTATCTGAGACTTGGAGACTTTGCCTTTCGATTGAAACTCCATGGCAGCCTGGAGTTGGGATGTGAGATCGAATGGCGTGCGGAGACTGACTTCCGTCTCTTCCATAAGCTTCAAGAGGCCCCGCTGAACACCGCCTCCGCTGACATCCCGCCCCATGATATTCATCGGGGTTGCGATTTTGTCTATTTCATCAAGGTAAATGATTCCATATTCTGCCAGCTTGATATTCCCATCCGCTTTGTGAACCAATTCCCGTACCAGATCCTCGACATCTCCTCCGACATATCCCGTTTCCGAGAATTTGGTCGCATCCGCCTTAACAAATGGAACGCCGATCAGATCGGCAATCGTGCGAACAAGGTACGTTTTGCCAACGCCCGTAGGGCCGAGCATGATGATGTTCTGTTTGGCATATTCCTTACAGGGCCCTTTGACCGAACAACGCTTGATATGATTGTAGTGATCGCAAATGGCTGTAGCCAAGACCTTCTTGGCAGCGTCCTGCTTTACAACAAATCGATCGAGATATCGCTTGATGTCCCGAGGCAAGTAATCAAAGGGAAGGTCCAACGGAGCCTCCTGGACTTCAGTTCCATCGTCGGCAGTCCGCGCCTGATCCGGTTCTGCACTCAACATTCCAAGTTTCACCTGGTCCCCATATTTCTTGGAGAAAAACTCCTCCATATCTTTTCGTAACTCGTCTGGATTAGGCCACTTTGTGCCAGATTGCATAAAACAATTCCTTCCGATCGCACCTGCCGCTTCAAGCGATCCTTGACATGAAGTATGCGTATTAAGATCCCAAAAATCAATTTGCAACAAAGGTGGGGCGGTCCAAACGTCTCCTGTTCACAAGCACTTGGCCCGAAATAGGTGCATTGAGAGGCCTTAAATGCTTTTGGGAGGGGCTTCTTTTAGGATTCCAGGTGGAATTTTTAATGAGAGGAAGCAGCGGCTGAACCCGATTTTTGTTGCTCCGCACCTTGAGAAACCGGGAGCATCGTTTTTTTAATAAAACGATGATAAAAATTGGTTTACGGCAGCCCTGCTCTTATCGATGAGCGCGCCGGCGCTGGAGGTTTATCTTTTCTCCCAGAGGTTTGGATCTGCCGTGATGAGTTCCCGCGTGTTTTGCCAGTGAGGGCTTTGGCTTGGATGCAGCCTTTTTCTGAGGCTTTGCCACATGTCTCGCCTTTACTTCAGGTGGCGGTACCGGTTTGGCGGATTTGGCCGTTTGGCGTGCCATCGGCTTTATGTGGGGTTCCTGCACTTCTTTTTCAAATTGTTGCAACAGCAGATTGGAATGTTGAAGGATACCGGGATCTCCTGCAAATTCTCGCGTAACTCTTGTGATTCTGGCAAGATGCGCCTTAACGATTATGTAGAAGTCCAGCGCGCGATCCGTCCAGTTCTCACGCAATCTGCGAATGATCGGAACATAGATCTTCAAGGTTGCAGGCTCTTCGTAGAGGAAAGCCTGTTCAAAGCAGCGGATGAGGGATAGATCTTCTTTTTTTTCAATGATTTGCTTGCGAGCGGCTGCGATCTCCTTGATGAATGGATCCTGTTCATCCTTCATCTGAATCCAGAAGGAATGCGGGAGAGCGCTCATGCTGCGCTTCTGCTGTGCTACATCCTGCGCCATCGAGCTCCAGATATCCCGGACGAGCTGATTCTCACTAAACCTTTGCTGAAGATCAACATACAGCTGAATCATTGTATCCTGAAGCTCTGTAATGGAACCCTGTAGGTTCATAAATCATTCTCACTTGATCAAAGGACCGTGAACCGGCCAATCAGGTGCCGAAGGGAGGCGCTCAAGAACCAAAATGTAGCAGAGTCGAGGATCGGCTGTAAAGTCTCTTGTTTATATTATTTTTAAGGATTTAGCTGTGGTTTTACACGGATTCGAAATTTGAAAATGAATAAGATTCTGCGTGATTGCCTTGGATTTTCAATGTCCGAAAATCACTTGGGTTAGAAAAAAGGAAGAGTTCGTTCAATAGATTATGTGTTTGCAAATATCAACCGTGAGGATCCCTATTATCGCACGGCTCCATCTATGAACTGGACGGACCCGGCGTCGGCGTCCAGACGAACTTTTACGCCAAATGGAATAGCCCAGTTATCTTTCGAATGTCCGGCCGGGAATCCCGCGATCACCGGTATTTCAAGTTTGGTTAGAATATCCCGGAGCGTATCCGCTGCGGTGTAATTGGCATCGTCGGGTTCACAATCGATAAAACTACCCAGGATAATGCCGGCGACATTTTGCAACTTGCCTGCAAGCTGCAGATGCATCAACAGGCGATCGAGTCTGTATGGCGGTTCCCCCTGATCCTCCAGGAAGAGTATTTTCCCGTCTGTTTTGATTTCATAGGGTGTCCCAATGCTCGTCGCGATTATGGAAAGACAACCGCCAACAAGGATTCCCTCGGCAGAGCCCGGGTGCCACGTTTCGATTTCGCCGAAATGAAAGGCAGGTCGGTATTCAGGATTGGTCCAAAGAGAAAAAAGATGCTGTTGCTGCTCCGGCGAGGCGTCGCCGAGCGAAGCAGCCATGGGACCATGGGTCGTGATCCAACCAAATCTTCGCCGGAAGAACATATGCAAGGTTGTAAGATCGCTGAACCCCATGAATATTTTGGGATGCGGACGCAATCGCTTTTCCATCAGGCGGGGGATCAGTCTGGCGCATCCGTATCCGCCGCGCAGGGCCAGGATAGCCTGCACAGAAGGATCTTCAAATGCGCACATCAATTCTTCCGCTCTGTCGGCGTCCGCGCCCGCAAGGTACCGTGACGATTCAAAAATACGTTCATCAAAGCGCACGCGGAATCCCATCTTCTCCAGCAGGGTTATTCCGTTTTCGAATCTCTGGCGTTGTCCCACCGTGCTGGCAGGCGCGATGATTGACACGGTATCGCCGGGATTCATCTTTGGCGGTTGAATGGTAGGAATGTCCATATAGATGTTAAGATAGCTTTCCGAAACCCGATTGATGGAGATCAACCATGCTCAACTACATTTGGCTTTCGATGATTATTCTTGCCGTTGTTGTGGGCGGAATCAACGGCAAAATCCAGGATGTTACGAAGGCTGCTATCGATTCGGCGACCAATTCCGTGACAATTGCCATCGGTCTTATCGGAACCATGGCACTTTGGCTCGGACTGATGAAGATTGCGGAAGACTCCGGCCTCATGGGATTGGTAGCAAAGGCGATCGCCCCGATATTGAAACGCCTGTTTCCGGATGTCCCTGCCGGGCATCCGGCCATGGCAAGCATGACAATGAACATTGCCGCCAACATGCTTGGGTTGAGCAATGCTGCCACTCCCATGGGCCTGAAAGCCATGGAGGATCTCGAGAAACTCAATAAGAATCCCGGTGTAGCTACAAATGCAATGTGTACTTTCCTGACGGTCAATACCGCGGGTCTCCAGCTGATTCCGGCCACAATGATCAGCATCATGGCATCTGCCGGTTCGAAAGAACCCACGGCGGTAATCGGTACCACCATTGCCGCAACCATGGCAGCCCTGATCCTTGGAATTACCGCTGTCAAGATATTGGAAAAGCTTCCAGTCTTTTCTCCCGACCGTGATCAGCAAAGGAAGTCCTCATGATTCAGCACATCATCGGTACGATCTCAATATGGGCTATACCGCTCTTTCTTGTTTTCATTCCTGTATATGGAGCCTGCAAGAAGGTAAAGGTGTACGAAAGCTTTGTGGAAGGAGCCAAGGGCGGCTTTCAAATGGCAATCCGCATTATACCCTATCTGGTGGCAATCCTTGTTGCGGTGGGGATGTTGCGTGGAGCCGGCGCGATTGACATGCTGTCACACTGGCTTGATCCCGTGCTCCGACGTGTAGGATTTCCTGTCGAAATACTCCCGCTTGCCATCATGCGGCCGCTTTCCGGGAGTGGATCGATGGGGATAGTTACCGAATTGATCAAAGTCCACGGCCCCGATTCGTTTCTTGGCCGCCTTGCTGCCTCCGCCTATGGGAGCACGGAAACAACCTTTTATGTTCTGGCCGTCTATTTCGGTTCCGTCGGCATCCGAAAAACCAGGCATGCCGTTATCGCCGGGCTGGTGGCCGACATTGCCAGCCTGGTCGCTGCCGTTTTTATTTGTCGTTTTGTGTTCCTTTAAAAGCGTGTCCGAGCATGGAGATTTGCCGCATGTGTACGCGGTTGAGCCTCATTTTCCTTGCCTGTTGGCCAAAAATGCACCTCATGGGAGCGGTTTTGCACTTTGTCCAATTTCTTGACTAAATCGCAATGTTGAATAATTTGGGGAATCTGTTCCGCTTTCCTCTGGTATAATCCACCCCCTCGAATTTGGCAGTATCTTTGTATCACTTGACATAGGAGTTCGTACCCTTGCTTACGTACTCAGGAGAATGTTAATGGTTACGAAAAGCCTCAGCTACTCAGGGAGAGTCACGGTTCGGGCCTGGACCGTGATCCTGGCTATTTTACTTCTCGGCCTGCTGGCAATACCGGCAGCCGTTGCTCAGGTTCCTGAGCCGGCACAGGCCGCCGCGTCCCACGAAGGTGGGGGAGAAGCGTCGCTAGTGCTCCCCAATTTGGGACAGGTTGATTTTCATGGATTTAACGCCCGCACGTTATTGTTGGGTGGAATCGGAGTCTGCATCCTGGGACTTCTATTCGGATTGATTATTTTCACCCAGCTCAAAAAGCTTCCGGTGCATAAATCCATGCTGGAAATTTCCGAGCTGATCTACGAGACCTGCAAGACCTACTTGGTTACTCAAGGCAAGTTCATACTCATTCTTGAGGTCTTCATCGGCATTATCATGCTGGTTTACTTTGGATTCCTCCAGCATTTTGCCGCAACGAAAGTTGCCATAATCTTAGTCTTTAGTCTCATAGGCATCGGCGGAAGCTACGGGGTTGCATGGTTTGGAATCCGGATCAACACCTTTGCAAATTCCCGAACCGCTTTTGCCAGTCTCGAAGGGAGAGCCTTCCCCTGCTATGAAATCCCGCTGAAAGCCGGGATGAGCATCGGGATGGCGCTGATCAGCGTTGAGCTGTTCATGATGCTTTGCATCCTTCTCTTCATCCCGGGCGACTATGCGGGGCCATGTTTCATCGGATTCGCCATCGGCGAATCTCTCGGCGCCGCAGCGCTGCGCATAGCCGGCGGCATCTTCACCAAGATCGCGGATATCGGTTCCGATCTGATGAAGATTGTCTTCAAGATTAAGGAAGATGACGCCCGCAACCCAGGCGTTATTGCCGATTGCACCGGGGACAATGCCGGCGATTCTGTCGGCCCGACGGCGGACGGCTTTGAAACTTACGGCGTTACCGGCGTTGCCTTGATCTCCTTCATCCTCCTTGCCGTCCGGCAACAGGAAATACAGGTGAAATTGCTGGTCTGGATTTTCGTCATGCGCATCATGATGATCATTGCCAGCGGACTCTCTTACCTGGTCAATGAGGGGATTGCCAAGGCTCGCTATGCCAATGCGACAAAAATGAATTTCGAGTCGCCGCTTACATTCCTCGTCTGGCTGACCTCCATTGTTTCGGTGGTGATTACCTATATTGTTTCCTACTTCCTGATTGGAAACCTGGGCGATGGTTCCTTATGGTGGAAGCTATCCACGGTTATTACCTGCGGTACCCTGGCGGGTGCGATCATTCCGGAACTGGTTAAAGTATTCACCTCAACCGAATCCCGCCATGTGCGCGAAGTTGTGGCGTCCGGCCGTGAAGGCGGCGCTTCTCTGGGGATCCTCTCCGGATTTGTGGCCGGCAATTTCAGTGCCTACTGGCTGGGCATCGCGATTATGGGCCTCATGGGCATTGCCTTCGGCGTCAGCACCCTTGGGCTCGCCGATTTGATGTCGGCTCCTGCGGTCTTTGCTTTCGGCCTGGTCGCTTTCGGTTTTCTGGGAATGGGCCCGGTCACTATCGCGGTGGATTCCTATGGCCCTGTGACGGATAACGCTCAGTCGGTATTTGAGCTCTCCCTGATCGAACAGGTGCCGGGCATCAAGCAGCAGATCAAAAAAGAACATGGCTTTGATGTGAATTTTGACAAAGCCAAGGATCTGCTGGAACAGAATGACGGGGCCGGAAACACGTTCAAGGCAACGGCCAAACCGGTTCTGATTGGTACCGCCGTCGTCGGCGCGACAACGATGATCTTCTCAATCATCGTCATGCTTACGAATGGTCTTACTCAGAACCTCGAAAAGCTGTCGCTGCTGCACCCTCAATTTCTACTTGGGTTGATAGCCGGCGGATCCGTCATTTACTGGTTTACCGGGGCATCCACGCAAGCGGTAAGCACCGGAGCTTATCGAGCGGTTGAATTCATCAAAGCCAACATCAAGCTCGAGGGCGTCGAAAAAGCATCCGTGACCGACAGCAAGAAGGTCGTGGAGATCTGTACGCGCTATGCGCAGAAGGGCATGTTCAACATATTCCTGACCGTGTTCTTCTCAACCCTCGCGTTCGCTTTTGTGGAACCTTTCTTCTTCATTGGCTACCTCATCTCCATTGCTCTTTTTGGACTGTTCCAGGCCATCTTTATGGCAAATGCCGGAGCTGCCTGGGATAATGCCAAAAAGATCGTCGAGGTCGAATTGAAGGAAAAGGGGACGCCGCTTCATGCTGCCACCGTTGTCGGCGATACGGTTGGAGATCCCTTCAAGGATACTTCTTCTGTGGCTATGAACCCCGTCATCAAGTTTACGACGTTGTTCGGTATGTTGGCGGTTGAACTTGCTGTCAGTATGTCTTCCAAGGCCGCGGGCAGCAATCTCGTTATTGCCGCGATCTTTCTGCTGATTGCGATGGTCTTCGTGGTGCGGTCCTTCTATGGAATGCGCATTCGTGCGGAAGCATCCGAGATGAAATCCCACGCCTAGCATTGGTTTGATTGCAGATTCCAGATTCCAGATTCCTAATCTGGAATCTGGAATCCTTCGTCTGGAACCCTGCATTACTGGTTATACTGAATTACCTTCTGCTTGAAAGCGTCCATGGTCAGGCGCCCCGCCTTGTAATCGGAAATCCACGATTTGCGCACGGAAATAATATCCGCCCTAGTCCGCTGATCCTCATCGTAACTGTCGGTAGTGAGTACGAGATTGATATGCTCCTCGGGCTTTACGGTCGTCATGCCGTCGCCATAATTCGCCAGGGCTTCAATCAGGTATATCTTGGCTTCGGAAAGGCTTTTTAGAAACTTCTCCTGGTTGGCGGCTGCATCTTCCCGCAACTTCTTCGTTCGCGCCTGGGCCTCTTCCAGTGATTTCTTGATTTTGGCACCACTCACTTCAACCGCCGGGGGTGCTGGCGGAGACGGCGGAGCTGCTACGGCCGGGGGAGCCGGGGCAACTGGGCTGTTCTTACCGCTGCCGGCAGCATCCGACCTGGCTCTTTCCATGGCCCTTAGCGTGGCATTTCTGGCCAGTTCTTGCGATTGCAAACGGATTTCCTCGCTCATGTCCGCTATTTCCTGTTGAAACTCTGGCCCGAAATCAAAGTTAAAGTTGAAGTTCGACATTCCGGAAGCCCGAAATCCTGAAGTCGGTATTTCAAATACGGCTCCCTGACCCGAGAGGTAAAAAGCCTTCATGTTTGAGAAGCGAAAGCGCGCCGTCCTCTTTTCAGAATTCTGGGAGAAGAACGTCAGCGTTGTATTCAGAATCCCTTTCATTATCTCAAGTTCCGCTCTGGATTTACTGGTATCAAACGGTTCTTTGACTCCCTGGCCCCACGAGGAGGTTCCAAGAAGCAGAACTATAGCGATGCATGCGATATGCCGTTTCATTCTATCCTCCGTAAGTTATTGATTATCTATATTTTAAATCCGCGACCTGCAATAGCGTGCCCAGGATTTCATTGGTTTGTCGCGCTTTTATGGCGTTGTTTGCATCCGTGCTGTCCAACCGAAGGTTGATCGTTTCCAGATCCTGTGCCCGCTGCTGTGCAACCACGCGATAGAGATCTGAAACCAGCATCCTCGCATTGTCACCAGCCTGTCCTTCCGAACTCCTGATCTTTCCCGTGAGCTTCGAATCCATTTGAGCCAAGGCAGCTGTAAACTGGGCCTGCTGTTCCTTGGAAAGGCTGTTCCAGGAGCGGGAAATCTCGCTGCGCAGTTCAGCCGTCCATGCCACATTGGCTTCGTGGTTCCTTTTCTCCGCCTCGGCCAGGATTTCCTTTTTAAGAGCTGTTGCGTCGATATCCGGCTTGCCAAAGCTGATGGCCCATCCCGATGAATCGGCTCTCACCTGCAGACGTGTAAGTCCAGCCAACCCCACGCAGAGCAGGAAAACGGCAGCGGCAGCGAAAGCTGCGCGCCATCCGAGAGGTATTCTATGGAACAGCTGCCAATGAGCCGGGACTCGTTCTTCCGGGTAAACGAAAAAGTGATGGGGAACGGATTCGTCTTCGACCGCTGCCAGTTGGCTGATCGTGTGCCGATAGCCCTCCAGCTCCGAACGACAGGAAGAACATGTAGCGAGATGAGCTTCCAGCGCCTGTTTGTCGTCATTCGTGATGTCACCCAGGCTGTAGGCTGCAATCTTTGTCTGATGTTCGCTGCATTCGGATTTCATACAATACCTCCGGGTATCAGGCTTCCTCGGTGCCCAGCCTGTTTTTCAGCATTTCCAGCCCTGAGTAGAGCCGTGACTTGATTGTACTGATAGGGATCTCCAGCACTGTGGCGATTTCCTCGAACGTCAACTCTTCAAAGAATTTCAATTCGATGACTGCCTGCTGTTCCGGAGGCAGCCGCCAAACGGCTGCCAGAATACGGTCGCGTTGTTCCCGCCGCAGGAGATCCCCGACCTGATTCCCGGCGATACGCAATTGCGGTGCCGGGCTGTCCGCACTGCTTTCCTCTTCAAGGGAGCAATGGGTTCCGGGCGGCCGCTGTTTCACGCGGGTCAGGCAATGGTTCAGAACAATGCGATAGATCCATGTGGAGAATTTTGAGTCTCTCCGGAAGCGATTGATGTTTTTGTAAGCCAGAAGAAAGGCGTCCTGGGTTGCTTCCGCAGCCTCCTCGCGGTCCCGCAGGATTCGGAGCGCTATGTTGTAAACGCTCTTCTCCCATTTCAGCACCAGGCGATTGAATGCCCGGGTGTCGCCATGCTGACTGGCTGCCACCCAGGAATTCTCCTGATCCTGGTCGGATGCAATCGACGATCGTTCAGTTTGGATCATGGAGCCCGCGAATTCGTTCATCGCTTACATTTGACATGGATTTAAAGAAAAAAGTCGACCGAAATAGGAAACTTCTCGTATTAGCTTAGCATGCGGCCCAAGGGTATTTCAGCGATTACGGGACGCAGTTCGGAGATGCGACCGGGAGGCCTGAATCTCCAAACATTAGTTGCTACAAGTTTTTGCGGCTCAAAGGTTCAACGCCATTTTGTTTCTAGACGACGTAATTACCCGGTGGTAATATGTGGGGCGTCGGACCCCCGGCCCGGCTATTTTTTGGATAAAGAAGGAAAGGCATGGCTGAATTTCGTTCCCTGCGAAGATTCAATCTCATGGAGCCCTGCCTCCCCGCAAGTTTTGGTGATACCATTTCTATCCACCTGTATCTAATCAATCGATGAATGACGGGGATATATATGGGCACCTCCATGAGGCACGGGGCCGGCTAAACTCGGAAATGGGAAGGGGACCCTTACCAATTTTTCGGAAGATATTCTGATGACGGGAAGCAGCAGCAAAGACGGGATGTTCGGACGGTTTAAGGAACCGAGAACGCAGGCATCACTCTTTCACTATGTAAAGGAGACGCCTGATCCTGGTGTGTTCGAGGACATGGATTGGAGCTTTTTGCTTCATCCGATTCGCACTGTCAAGGAATCGTGGAAAGAGCCGCGCACAAAGCCCTCGCTTTTCCATTATGTTGATCAGGAGCCCAAACATCACGAGAGTTTTAGAGAATTCCTGGACGACCTGTTGACCGGGTACAAAAACCCGCTGTTTATCCCTTCCGTCTTTGCCGACCAGGATGGGCTGGTTCTCGAGCGCGCGCAGGGAAGAACGCGAAAAATTGAAGCCGGCTTTGTTTCGATTTTGGTTCACGGACTCGTCATCTTTATTGCCGCGTTCGTTCTGCTTCACGAGCCGTCGAAAGATTCGGCGGAAAAGGACAATACCGTTTTTGTCAACAACCCGGTCTATTCTCCGTATGAAGGGGATGGTCGGGATGGCGGCGGTGGTGGCGGTGGCGGAAAAAATCAGCCTTTACCGCAGGCAACCGGGCGCATGCCTGAGACCACGCGCGTTCAGATGGTTCCGCCCGATCCGGAAAATCCAAGGCCGTTAATGCCTGCCGAAGACCTGTTGGCGCAGGTTCCCAGCGTGCAGATGCCTATCGATATTCCTCAGGATCAATCGCTTCCCATTGGAGACATCAGTGCGCCTCCGAACGGTTCGATGTCTTCGGGGCCGGGCAGAGGTGGCGGTATCGGAACCGGCAGCGGCACGGGTGTCGGATCCGGATCCGGAGCGGGAGTAGGACCCGGAAGTGGTGGGGGTATGGGCGGAGGCTCCGGCGGTGGTATCGGTTCCGGTGTCGGTCCTTATGTGGTGGGCAACGGTGTGAAAGCTCCAGTCCCCTTGTATCAGCCCCTGCCTGCCTACACCGAAGAAGCGCGCAAAGCCAGAGCTGAAGGGATCGTTGTCATTCAAGCCATTGTTCGTAAGGATGGAACCGTCGACAGTTTCAAGATACTGAGAGGCCTCGGATACGGGTTGGACGAGTCCGCCATCCAGACGATTGCGCAGAAGTGGCGTTTCAAGCCGGGCACATTTAACGGTTCGCCTGTGGATGTACAGGCCAACATCGAAGTCTCATTCCGGCTTTACTAGGAAGATTCGGCAGGGAATCTAACGAATCGCTGAGCCTGGCGGCTCTGGATTCAGGAGCACAAAGTTCATGGCAATGAAGGTAGGGAAAAAAGGGGTCAACGCGGACATCAATATCACTCCATATATTGATATCCTCCTCGTGCTGTTGATCATCTTCATGGTGGCCGCTCCGTTAAAGCAGCATGACCACCCTGTTCGCGTGCCGCAACCGGCGCCGGCAACCCAGCCCAAAGATGTCAAACCGGATTCCATCATCGTCGATATCGATTTGGACCATACCGTTAAGCTGAATAACCAGCCGGTTACCTTGGAGCAATTGGAGACCACCCTGACGCAGGTTTTCGCTCGCCGCGCTGTCAAGAACATGTTTATCCGCGGCGATTCCTCGCTTCCTTACGGGGATGTCTTTATTCTCCTGGATATCGCCAAACGTTCCGGTGTCGGGGATATTGCCTTGCTCGACAAGAAGGCAAAGGGTGAGTCACCGGCAGGTTCCGCCAAAGGCAGCCACTAATTTCACAAAATAGGCCTTAGCCTCCGCCAATCCAGAGTAGAATAGCGGACGGATATGAAAATTCCGTTCGTGCAGAATCCGCTTGTTGTATTCATCGGGATCGGCCTGATCGTCATCTCGACAGCCAGCCTGAGCTTCGTCAGCTATCGTTATACGGTTGGACGCGAAAACCTGGCCGAAACAACCCTTTATCAGGCAGAAAACAAACTTGCGAACCAGTATGTCGATCGGATCGAGCAGGAAATTCTGTACAATGACCGCATCCTCTCGGAAATGGTTGACATTAATGAGCCGACCACGTGGCCGGCTGCCGTCGATGCCATCAAGAATGCCGATTTGAATGTCGACCAGGTTTATTTTTTGAGACCTCCAAGCAATTATCCGATTTTCCCACCCTATTCCTTTGAGATCCGCAACGAGTGGGGACGGTTCCGCGCCAGTTTCAAAACCAATGAACTCAACCTGGATCATATCCCTCTGAATCAGCCTCATCACCTGCACAAGGAAAAGCCGGACAACTATTTTTTTGTTACCTATGTCCTGCGCGAGACCCGGGATGGAACGCGAATCCTCGTCTGCTATCAGATGAATTATGAAAAGATGCGGGCATTGCTGGATAAGTACTTGGGGAACGTTCAGGATTTCTATGTCAGCATTGTGGATTACGATAACAATACAATTTATGGACAGCCTATTTCGCATTCCTCGAAATACTTGGATGAAAAGCGGTTCCCGTCCACTCTCTACAAATGGCTTCTTCAAATCGTTCCAAGGAATTATCCCGAACTCGAAGCTACGGTAAAAAACCAGCGGCGCACGAACCTGTTTTTCATTGTTCTGAGCATGTCGACCATTTTTTTCAGCCTGACCATTATCTACGGGGCGTGGCGGCATGATCGCCAGTTGCGGCAGTTGAAGGAAAATTTTATCAGCAATGTCAGTCATGAACTGAAAACGCCATTGTCTCTGATTCGGATGTTCAGCGAAATCCTGGTGACCGGAAGAGTGCGGAGCGAGGATAAAAAGCAGGAATACTACCGGATCATACACAATGAAAGCGACCGTATGTCGCGGCTGATTGCCAACCTGCTGGATTTCGCGAACCTGGTCCGCGGGATTGAACAAAAGCATTTTGAAAAGATTGATCTCGCACAGGTTGTGACCAAGGCGCTGGAGGCCTATCGCTACGAAATCCAAAAAGACGGGTTTCAGCTGACCTTTGAAGCCGACCCGGACCTCCCGGAGTCCTACGGGGATCCTAACGCCATTACCATGGCGTTGCTGAACCTCCTGGATAATTCCGTCAAGTATTCCCGCGATCAGAAGCAGATTGACATCCGCGTGCGCAGAGTCGACAAGTTTCTGTATATTTCTGTCCAGGACAGGGGAATAGGGATTCCTCTGGCGGAGCAGCATAAGATATTTGATCAATTCTATCGGGGGGCGGATTCGTCCGTCCGGCAGATTCGAGGGAGTGGCATAGGCCTCGCCATTACGCGAAGAGTCGCCAGGATGCACGGCGGCGATGTGCTGGTTGAAAGTGAGCAGGGGAAAGGGAGCACCTTCACCCTGCGCATTCCCATTATTGAAAATTCCAGATTCCAGATTTCAGATTCCAGATCTTCCGTTTAAGCCGGGTAGTAGTCTGAAATCCTAGACGCTCATGCAAAAAGTCCTGATTATTGAAGATGAAAAGGATATGGCTGGCGGGCTCAAGGATATTCTTGAGTTCGAAGGGTACGAGGTCATAACGGCCGGGAATGGCAAAGAAGGCATTCATGCCGTGGCGCGCAATGAGCCGGATTGCATTATCCTCGATCTGATGTTGCCCGATATGAGCGGCTATGAGGTCTGCGAGCAGTTGCGTCTGAAACTGAATACCCCGATTCTCATGCTGACGGCAAAGGCTCAGGATCACGACAAAATCCGCGGGTTGAAGGTGGGTGCGGATGACTATCTGACAAAGCCTTTCAGTGTCGGAGAATTGCTTGCCCGTGTCATGGCCCTGCTTCGTCGCCGCACCCAATATGCGCAGGATTTGGATTTGGTGCGAATCGGTCCCAATCTCGTTGATGTCAAACATTTCCGGGTGACCCGCGGTAAAAAGGAACACTCCATGTCACACTACGAGGTGGAGCTTTTCAAGCTTTTGTATGCGCATGCCAATCAGCCGGTTACACGGGATGAAATTCTGGACAAGGTTTGGGGGACCGAAAAGTTTCCAACCAATCGAACGGTCGACAATTTTATTGTGAAGCTCCGAAAGAAGATTGAAGAAGATTACAAAAACCCGAAACACATCCTGACGATCTACGGTGTCGGATACAAACTCAGTCCATGAACGCTCTCCGCAATCTTTTGGGAATGCTCGGCTGCAATCGAAGGTCCATCCAGGCACAAGCCGAACGACAGGCCCTGCCTTTGGGAGTCGTCTGCTTTTGCCTGGGATTTCTTGTCTTCAGCATTTTCCGCGGAGTGGTGTATGCCTCGCTCCCGGATCTGGCCGGCCAATTCGAGATCACAGACGCAATCCTGCGTCTGGTGCAAACCGTTTTCTATGTGCTCCTGATTTACATTCCGGGCGTTATCATCCTGAGCAATGCAATTTCCGGCGATGATCTCGGTTTTGCGGTTTCCAGGGATGAATACCGGGCTCATGCGTCCGCAATGCTGCCGCTTTGGGGAATGTTGTTTTTGGTTGATGCCCCGCTGCAATATTTTGCGCCGCAGTTCCTTGTTCTTGGCGTTGTCGGCATTTCAATCGGAATGCTGGTACTCTTGCCGCTCCTGCTTGCGTATACAATTTGGGCTATCAAAGAACTGAATTACCTTTCTCTGACCCGCGCGACGGCTGTGTTCATGCTGTTGCTTTTTACGTTGCCGCTTTATACCCTGATTACTTCGATGCCATTCCGATTGTCCTTGCCGTTTCTCCTCTTTCTGCTGCTGCTGGTCCGTGGCTATCACAGGATACGGGGATATATTTCCTTCCGTGCCGGCGAGAATGATCTTCAACAAAGCCTGAATGCCTTGACTCTGAACCCGCAGGATGCAGGGTTACACCACCGGCTTGGAACCATCCATCTTGATCGGGGTGACCCTAGCGGTGCCCGCAGGTATTTTGAGAATGCCCTGGCAAAGGATTCGAAGAACCCTGACTACCATTATTCCATGGGCCGTACGTGGGAACGAACAGGGGATTGGTCGCAGGCGCTGTCCCAATATGAGGAAGCCTACAGGCTTGATCCCGAATGCGCGTCGCGTGATATTTGCCGCGAAGTCGGGAAGGGATATCTGAATACCGGCCAAATCGAGAAGGGGAGCGATTTTCTCCAGTCATTTCTGGCAGGGCGGGATGCGGATCCCGAAGGGCGCTATTGGCTGGCGGTCGCGATGCAGAAGGCTGGGAAATACGACCAGATGCGCCTGCATCTGGGGTTGATGCGCGAACATTTGCATGCGGGTTCGCGCTCATTCAGAAAAAAGAATCGTGAGTGGATATACAAAGCAAGAAATCTTTTTCGTAGTACCGGGCTATGTGCGGACGAGAGTGGGCGTTGAACGAGACCCTGCCGTGTCTGCGCAACCGGCTGTATTCTCAATGCCGTTTATGCTAGGTTGATTCTATGCGAAGCTATACCGAAGATCATGCCAAGTCGGGGATCGATGCCCCGTTGCCAGCTATTGAATGCTGGGAAAATCAATATCCCAATTACCAGATCGAGATTGTGATTCCGGAATACACGGCCATTTGCCCCAAAACGGGTCTGCCGGACTTCGGGACGATCTATATTACCTATGTGCCCGATCAGTGGTGCCTGGAACTCAAATCTTTGAAAGAATATATGAATGCTTTTAGAGATCTGGGCATCTTCTATGAAAACGCGGTGAATCGGATTTTGAAGGATCTGGTTTCAGCCTGTAAACCTGTGTCGATGACGATTCGCGGGGAGTTCACACCTCGTGGCGGCATCCAGAGCCGCGTGGAAGCGCGCTACGTGCGGCCTTAACCCATGAAATCGATCGAATTGAAACGGACGGTCCGTTGGGCTGATGTGGACGCTGCCGGCAGGATCTATTTCCCGCGGATATTCGATTACGTCGCCGAGGGCGAATGGGAACTACTGCATAGCCTGGGGCTGTCGCGAAAGGAAATGGGAAAAACCTATGATTTCCCGCGCGTCCATGTCGAATGTAACTTTCGGAAGCAGCTCGGTCTGGGAGTTCGGTTTACGATCAGGTTCTGGCCTGAAAAACTGGGCCGTACTTCCATTAACTATGCGTTTGAAGTGTATCTCGAGAGTGAGCCGGGAGAAATCGCCGCTTCCGGCAGCATGACTGTTGTTGTTCTTCATGCAGGACAACCCGCCGAAATTCCTTCCCTTATTCGCGACGCATTCGAATAATTCTGGATTCCCGATTCCCGATTTCAGATTCCAGATTTTCAAAGAAATTGTTGGCACTTTCGGAAGAATCGCGATTAGTTGGATATGGGAAAAAGCAAACGATTTGAGGAAACAGAATTATGGCAATCTGCCCGTTTTCTGGTAAAAGCAGTCTATGCTATCTCTCAGACTCCGAAGTTCTCATCTGACCATGGTTTGGTCGATCAAATACGACGGGCGGCAGTCAGCATCGCAAGCAATATTGCAGAAGGATTTGATAGTCAGAGTAACGCCGTTACCTGCAGGTACCTTGCTTCTGCCCGGGGCTCTTCATCTGAAGTTAGGGCTCAGCTCTATCTTGGGATCTTGGCTATATGGAGAGGACCGATTTCGAAAAACTGCTCCCAAGATGCGAATCTATCAGCCGGCAACTTGTCGGGTTCATGGCATACCTCAAGAAGGCGGCAAATCCCCGTAATCTATGAATCTGCGATCTGGAATCGGGAATCTGCAATCTGGAATCTGCAATCTGGAATCTATCCTCACAATGGCATAATCTGAATCCATGGATAACCCTGACCGACAGTTTACCAATGCGCTCATTCACGAAACCAGCCCGTACCTTCTTCAGCATGCACACAACCCCGTCGAATGGTATCCATGGGGTGAGGAAGCGCTTTCCAGAGCGAAGCGGGAAGACAAGCCGATCCTCCTCAGCATAGGTTACTCTGCCTGCCATTGGTGCCATGTCATGGCACATGAGTCTTTCGAAGATGAGACGACGGCAGCGCTGATGAACCGTGAGTTTGTAAATATCAAAGTGGATCGTGAAGAGCGCCCGGATCTGGATGCTATTTATATGTCGGCAGTCCAACTGACCACCGGATCCGGCGGCTGGCCCATGACCGTTTTTCTGACGCCCGATCAGGTTCCTTTTTACTGCGGAACCTATTTCCCGCCCATGGATCGGTCCGGTTTGCCCAGCTTTCGACGCGTTCTTGTCGGTGTCGCCAAAGCCTACCAGGAGAAACGCCCTATCCTCGGGGCCGATTCCAAAGCCCTTTTGCAGGCACTGAGGCAGATGAATGAGATCGCTGCGGATCCGGTGCCGTTCGATCCCGCTATTCTTGATAGAGCTGCATCGGCACTGGGTTCGAACTACGATTCCCGGAACGGTGGGTTTGGTCGCGCCCCCAAATTTCCTCCGTCCATGATTCTAAGCTTCCTTATGAGGACCTGTTGCCGGACGGGAGAGGCGAAGTACCTTGATATGGTAAATGAAACGCTTGCCCGGATGGCATGCGGCGGCATTTATGATCAGCTGGGTGGAGGCTTCCATCGCTATTCTGTCGATGCCGAATGGTTGGTTCCCCATTTTGAAAAGATGCTGTATGACAATGCACTCCTGAGCCGCGCTTATCTGGATGCCTATCTTTTAACAGGAAATGAGTTCTTTCGGCAGGTTTGCACTGGAACACTGGATTATGTTGTGCGCGAGATGACCTCTCCGGAAGGAGGCTTCTATTCATCTCAGGATGCCGATTCGGAAGGGCGGGAGGGAGAGTTTTTCCTGTGGACCTCCGGAGAGGTGGAATCCATTCTTGGCGAACCGGATGCCGAACTCATCTGCCGCTATTTTGATGTGACCCCTGAAGGGAACTTCGAGGGAAAGAACATCCTTCACGTTCCAAGGCCAGCCGATGTTGTCGCCAGGCTGAATGGCATTCAGGAATCCGAGTTGCTGGCCGTCATCCGGAAAGCAAAGGCGCGCCTCTTCGAAGCCAGAGAAGCGCGGATCAAGCCGGCGCGCGATGAAAAGATCCTGACAGCGTGGAACGGGTTGATGCTCCGGAGTTTTGCTGAAGCCGCTTGCACTTTGGAGCGGGATGATTATCGAAGTATTGCGGTGCGAAATGCCGAATTCATTCTGACGCATCTGCGTCACGATCGACAGCTGCTCCGCAGTTACAAAGATGGGAAGTCGAAATTCAACGGGTATCTGGATGACTATGCATTCCTGCTGGATGGGTTGATCGCGCTGTATGAGGCGACATTTGATCCTCGGTGGATGCAGGAGTCACTGGTGATAGCGGAATCGATGATCGAGAGATTCTGGGATCCTGACGCCGGCGATTTTTATTTTACCTCCGCCGACCATGAAACGCTCATTCAGCGACCCAAAGAACTGTTCGACAATGCCACTCCATCCGGGAATTCCGTGGCCGTTCATGCCTTGTTGCGGCTTTCAAAGTTGACCGGGAATTCCCGTTTCTCGGATTACGCGTTTCGCGTTCTGGAGAAAATGGCCGGTCTGTTGGATCGGCAATCCTCCGCTTTCCCTCATCTGCTTTGCGCGCTTGATTTCTGTCTCGGACACCCACAGGAGGTCGCAATAATAGGAAATCAGAATGTGCGGGAGACGAGGGAGCTTTTGCGTGCGGTTTTCGGGATGTATTTGCCGAATAGGGTCGTGGCTTGCGGACCTGGAGGCGCCGGCGTCCCTTTGCTTGAAAACAGGACACAGCTCGGCGGGAAGCCCACCGCCTATGTGTGCGAGAATTTCATATGCCGTACGCCTGTAGTGAGCCCTGAAGAACTTCGCAAGCTCCTCAAAGGCTCGAAGATGCCTTCGAACCCTTGAGGTTTTGCGAAGCAGGAGGAGTGTTGGGTCAAACCTGAATACTCTGGAATAGAATCGAGGAGTGATAGCGATCCCCTGAATCCGGGAGTATCACAATCACCAGTTTCCCTCTATTCTCCGCCTTTGATGCTACCTGGACTGCCGCCGCGACTGCCGCTCCAGAGGAAATCCCGCAGGTGATACCTTCCTCTTTGTGCAGCCTGTGAGCCATTTGAATGGACTCCTCGCTGCTGACCGTTGCCACTTCATCCACAAAACTCAAATCGAGATTCTTTGGGATGAAGCCGGCGCCAAGACCTTGAATTTTGTGCGGGCCCGGTTTGAGCGGCTCATTTTTCTTGGCAGCGGTAATGACCGGCGATTCCACCGGCTCTACCGCCACGCTCCAGAGGGGCTTTTTCTTTTCCAATTCGAAGTACTGGCTGATTCCGGTAATGGTTCCTCCGGTGCCCACTCCGGAGATCAGAATATCGGCTTTTCCGTCGGTATCGTTCCAGATCTCCGGGCCAGTTGTTTTGCAGTGGATCTCCGGGTTGGCGGGATTCTCGAATTGTTGCGGTATCCAGTATTTCCCGGGATCCGAGGATCGAATTTCCTCTGCTTTTGCGATGGCTCCAGGCATGCCTTTCGAGCCTTCGGTCAAAATGACCGTAGCTCCAAATGCTTTGAGTAGACGTCGTCGTTCCAACGACATTGTATCCGGCATGGTTAAGATCAAGGGGTATCCCCGCGAGGCGGCGACGTAGGCTAACGCAATTCCCGTGTTCCCGCTCGTCGGCTCGACAATCGTTGTGTTGTTTGAACCCTGTTTCAGAATGCCTTCACGTTCAGCAGCCCAGATCATGGCTGCTCCGATGCGGCACTTCACAGAGTAGGCTGGATTGCGGCCCTCGATTTTTACCACGACGGTGGCTGGCAAGCCGCTTGTGATGCGGTTGAGCTTTACAAGCGGCGTATTTCCAATAGAGAGGGAGATGTCTTCGTAGATTTTGCTCATACCTGGTATTTACCAGTTAGCCTCGCCCAAGTCAACGCGGGGGACCGGAGACAGGCGGCAGAGTATTACTTTCTTTTATCCTTGGTGGCGAAATAGCCCTTCTTGGTGCGTGCCACCAGATCGGGCTTCTTGAGCTTTATCTCAATTTTGCGATACTTGCCGTCATGCTTGTTATCCGTGGAGTAATACCCAATACTGTACTGGCTGGCAAGTTCCCTGGCTATCTCCGAAAATGCGCGGCTCAAATCCTGCATGCCGTCGAACAACAAGCCTCCACTGTATTCAGCCAGTTTGTTCAGATAATCCTTCCCTGCAAGATAATCCTCGTCGGTTGTGCCGGTTGGGCTTGGGATGGTGCTTCGCGTGCTCCTGGGACCTCTGGTGATTGGAGGCATTGGATTCCAGACAGGAGGAATTTGGGTGCCTCCGGGATATCCAACCGTGGGTCTTCTTCGGTATTGATCGCCCTCGGTATTGTAAAAAACGGAATAGATTGTGGCGCGAGTTTCCTTGGCAAGCTCCAGAGTTTCTCTTTCGCTTGCCTTGGTGCTGCAGGTATCGACTCCGTCCGAAAAAACTACGAGCGCCTTGCGCTCCGTCTTTGGTTTCAATACTTCCTCGAGCGCAAGCCAGACCGCTTCATAGGCAACCGTGCATCCTCCGGATCGTGTTTTTTTAATGCCGTACTCATTTCGATCGCGATTGATGGTGAAGTCCTGTTGCAGCTTTACGTCGTCTGCAAAAGACAAAACTGCTACTTCGTCATCCGGGTGCAGTTGATGGACGAATTCGATGGCGGCATTTTGAATCCGCGCCAGTTCCAGTTCGGTACTCCCGCTTGTATCAAGTAGAAGCGCCACGTCGATAGGCTCATCGGTTGCGGCAAAACCGGCAATTTCCTGCTGGGTTCCGTTTTCGAAAACCTGAAAATCATCCTTGGTCAGATTGGTGATGCGTCTGCCCTGGCGATCCGAAACCACGACCGGCAACGAGACCATCTCTACATTGGCGCGGATAACCGCAGGCTCCTGATCTTCGGATTTCCGGGGTTTCTTATCCGCGGAAACGGCGGAAAGGAGAAGCAGGGAAACGGCCAGGACTCCCGCAAACCAAAGCCTTGTAATTTGCATATTGCCACCCATTTATCCTAATTATAGACGCTATTTGCCGGATAAGGGATCATCCTTTCCACCGGGAGCGCTGGCCTGGAATGGATCATTGAATTGTTGCGGGATCGGGAATTGGCGCGCATAATGGGCCCCACTGGACGGTTATTGCTCCAAACGACAGGTTTTATCGAACAGAATTGTAGGAAATTTATCCCGGATTCCCACCGGGATTGAGCGTTACAGCACTGTATTCGTCAATGAATAGCTGTGCTTGAACGGTATAGATTTCTGAAAACTATTTATAAAACTGAAGGAGGTAATCAATGAAAAACTCAGTGCGATTTTTTCTTGGTGTCAGCCTTTTGGTTTTAACCCTTTGCTATGGCTGTGGTGAAAATTATCAGGCGGACATGCAGGCTGCCCAGCAGGCGATGGATGCAGCCAAAGCCGTTTTTGCCGAAGACCTGGTTCCCTTGGACTGGAAGGAAGCCATGAAAGTCTGGGACCAGGCTCAGGCTGCCATAAAGGACGGGAAACCCTCCGTCACCTATTTCAAGAGAGCCAAATCACGCTTTGAGAAAACAGCCAAGCTGGCCAAATCGAGCGGGGATGCCATGGCTCAGGATGTCACTGCCATGCAGGGGACCATAGGCGAACGCCTGGGCAAAATGAAAGATCGGCTGGATGGCAGCCGGGTGCCCGGTAAAGTAGCCAATCAGGTCAAGCCATTGGTGGCGGAACTGCAGGAGGGGACAACAACGCTGGACAACCTGATGAGCCAGCGAAATTACCTGAAGGCTAAAATGCTGGCAAAGGATCTGCAATCGAAGGTTTATACGGCCGAGTTGATCATGGCCGGAAAAAAACCGAAATAGCGAATCCGGGTTCGGCCGCGAGAGTGTGGAATTCGTGAAATTCGTGGCAGATGCTTTGTTCCCTTTGCCACGAATTTCACGATCGGGACGAAGGTCTGGAAATCATCTCCCGTCAATGTTTCCGGCATTTCCACTTGAGCCGGGGTCGCACCAAGTGGTAGCATTTTTAGCTCTGTTTCCGAGCTAATCTTGAATAGGTGCCGCCATGACCAAAGAACAGGAAGAACAGGGTTTCAAAGTTACGGACAAACGCGGATTTCAGGAGGAAGGCGAAAAGGCTGCTCCTGGATCGACTGAAGGGCCGGGAGTGGAAACATCAGGGCCGGAATCGACTTCCGATCAGAAGACATCTGAGGATGGTCCTCCTCGTCCCCCCATTGATTTTCCCTCCTATATCCTCGGCTATTACACCCAGGGTCTTGTCCTTTTGGGCGAAGTCCCGAATCCATATACCAATAAAAAAGAAGAGGATGTAGAAGCCGCACGGCATACCATCGACATTCTGTCGATGCTTGAACAGAAAACAAAAGGGAATCTTGGCAATGATGAGCAGCAGCTGCTCGAGAGCGTGCTGTATGAACTGCGGATGAAGTTCATGGCCAAGACAAACCGTATCAAGTATTGATGAGTGATATGAAGGTAATTTCCCGCTTGGAGGATCTCTCTCCAGAGTATCCATCTCCCATTGTGACGATTGGGAACTTTGATGGGCTTCATCTGGGCCATCAGAATCTGATACGCGATCTTGTCAGCCGGGCAGAAAAGGTTGGCGGAACGCCGGTTGTGGTGACATTCCATCCGCATCCTTTGCAGGTGCTGGCGCCCAACAACGCTCCCCTTCAGATTCAAACTCTTGAACAAAAAATTGCGACCATCGAATCGCTCGGGATTCCGCTGGTGGTGGTGATTCCGTTCAATACCACTCTTGCTCAGACGAGCGCCCGCGATTTTGCTATTGAGCTATGGGAGCGACTTCGTTTGAAGGAGATTTATGTAGGTCCGAATTTCGCCTTTGGTCACCGTCGACAGGGAAGCATTAACCTGTTGAAAGAGATCGGGGAGGAGAAGGGCTTCCTTGCTGGGAAAATCCACCAGGTGCAGTTTCGCGGCAACCGTGTATCCAGTACTGCGATACGCCAGGCTCTTATTTCCGGTCAGGTTGGACTGGCGCGGCGTCTGCTAGCACGCCCGTATGCCTTGAGCGGTTCCATTGTCCACGGTACCGGTACCGGCACCAAGCTGCAAATTCCTACGGCCAATCTGCAGACCCCCAATGAACTGATTCCGCGCCGCGGCGTTTATGTCACGCTTTTCAGCGTGGGAGGCCGCAAATATAAAGCTGTTACCAACATTGGATTCCGGCCCACCATCACGGATACTGCGTCTCTGAGCATTGAGACGCACCTATTTGACTTTGACCAGGATGTATACGAGAAAGACGCCACGCTGGAATTCCTGATGCGTCTGCGGGATGAACGGCGCTTTTCCGGGATGGCCGAACTGGTGGCGCGGATACAAAAAGACAAAGAGAACGCCCGCAGGTATTTTCACTGGCTCGGACGAATGACGAATAACGAATGACGAATTGGAAGCGATTGGTATTTATTGGAGATGACCGTGTCCATTACACGCGCAGAAGTAGTAAAGATTGCCGATCTTGCAAAGCTTCATTATAAGGACGATGAGCTGGATGCATTTGTTCTGCAGTTCCAGAATATACTGGATTATGTCGAACAGCTCAAAGAAGTGAATGTGGAAAACGTCCCTCCGACGAGCCATGTTTCACTTGCGGCTGATTTTGAAAAACACATTTTCCGGGAAGATGACGTTAGCGCATCGCTGCCCGAAGATGCCAGCCTGTCCAATGCGCCGGACCCAGGTGCCGGACATTTCCGTGTTCCCAAAGTACTCTAGCCCGGATCGATCCTATGAATCTTACCGATGCTCATGCGATACAGAAGGCGGTTAATTCCGGCGCAATAACTGCGCGGGAAGTGGCCGAACAAGCCCTGGAACGAATTAAGGCGGTCGATGGCAGGTTGTCCGCGTTCCTGAACACCAACACAGAGAAGGTTCTCGCCCGTGCCTCGGAAATCGACAAGACAGTGCGCGAGAAAGCGCTTCCGCTTGCCGGTGTCCCTGTTGCCGTGAAAGACAATATTTGCGCCAAGGATCTGCCCACAACGTGCGGCTCCAAAATGCTGGAGCACTACGTGTCTCCGTATAACGCAACTGTCGTCGAACGGCTGGAGCGTGCCGGAGCCATAGTAATTGGAAAAACCAATTGCGATGAATTCGCGATGGGGTCGTCTACGGAGAATTCGGCATTCGGACCAACCCGAAACCCATACGATCTGGATCGGGTGCCGGGAGGAAGCAGTGGCGGCAGCGCCGTGGCGGTTGCGGCCGAAATGGCGCCCCTGGCTCTGGGTTCCGAAACCGGTGGTTCCGTTCGTCAGCCGGCTTCCTTTTGCAATATTGTGGCCCTGAAGCCAACCTATGGACGAATTTCGCGGTATGGTCTGGTTGCATTCGCGTCCTCCCTCGACTGCATCGCGCCGATCGGCAACTGCCCGAAGGATATCGCACTTCTGCTGTCTCAGGTTGCGGGCAGAGATGCGCATGATTCCACCTCCTCGACGGCGGCGGTGCCGGATTATCTGTCGGAAATGAACCGGCCGATTAAGGGAATGAAGCTCGGGATTCCCAAGGAGTTTTTTGGTGAAGGACTGGATCCCGAAGTTCGATCGATCATTGAAGCGGGTATCCGCAACGCGGCGTCTCTTGGGTGCGAATTGGTCGAGGTCTCATTGCCGCACACAAAGTATGCGATCGCCGACTATTATATTATTGCCCCCGCCGAGGCGAGTTCGAATCTTGCGCGCTATGATGGCGTGCGGTACGGCTTCCGCGTGGATTCCCCTGCAGACCTGCAGGATATGTACAAACGAACGCGAAGCGAGGGATTTGGCGCAGAGGTGAAGCGGCGAATCATGGTTGGGACGTACGCGCTATCCTCCGGCTATTACGAGGCCTATTATGGACGCGCCATGCGTGTCCGGACGCTGATCAAGCGCGATTACGACCAGGCCTTTGAGCGCGTGGACGCGATGCTCAGTCCGGTCAGTCCAACCCCGGCCTTCAAAATCGGGGAGAAGGCGTCCGATCCACTGGCGATGTACCTTTCCGATATTTACACCGTCACCGCAAACCTCGCCGGGATTCCGGCACTTTCCTTGCCCTGTGGGTTTACTGCGAACGGCTTGCCGGTAGGGCTTCAAATTCTGGCCAACCAGTTTGAAGAAGGGAAACTGCTTCAGCTGGCGGATGCCTATATGCAGGCTTTTCCGGTGCCCAAGTCAGGCCGCAAGGTTTAGGAGCACTCCTAATTCCTGGACACGCTCCTTAACAAACTCTCGACTGCGGGTAGGCGGTTTCCAAACTGGCTGCCCGCGGTAAAAAATCTTCGCTCAATTTGCCGTCCGTTCATTAGATAGGCATGAATATCCTATGGCCTGCTTTGGTGTTTGTTTGTCTGCAGTCCCTTGTCGAGGTAGCCAGGGAAGAGGCGGCAAGGCGAGAAGCACTGGACCGACAGGGAATCCAGGTCCGCGTTATCGACGCAATTCCGGAAGGGCATATGATTTTGTCGAGCGGCAGTCCCTCGTCCCGGACAATGAAAGAGCCCGTGCCGGTGAAGGAGAAGGTCTCTGTTTCCAAAATCAGAGATGAGCTGCGGCGGCTGGATCGGGATATCCGGCAGACCCAGGAGCGCATTGAATCATGCCGCGCGCGACTGCATTCAGCGCGCTGGGCAATACCTAAGACAGGGAGAGTCTCGGGATCGGTCGATACCGAACGGGCACAGAACAAGCTCAAACAGGAAATGGAGCAATTACAGAAACGGCTCGAGAGGCTTCAGCAGGAGAGATCTGTTCTTTATGATCGAGGCCGGAAGGCGGGTTACCTGCCGGGTGAATTGACGGGGAAGGGCATCATTCCGTGATCCCGGATTCCTCCTCGCCGCTCTGCAGTTCGCTATTTAGTTGGTCATAGGCCTCCCGGCGGCTGATGCCACGCTGTTTGGCCACCGATTTCAGCGCTTCGTTTCGTGCAAGCCCGGTCTTTCTGATTTCATCCTCGAGATGTTGTTTGATGGATTCCGGGAAATCCGTATTCGCCGGAGATATCTCTCCGCGCTCGACCACAAGGGTGATTTCGCCCATAATTTCCGGGCGTTCGCGCAGTACTCCCAATATTTCCGGAATCGTGCCGTTCAGGAATTCTTCGTGAATTTTTGTCAGTTCGCGGGCAACGCTGACTCGGCGTGCGCCCAAAATGTCCGCCATGTCTTCGAGTGACGCGAGAAGACGGTGCGGAGCCTCGTACAGAATGATGCTAGAGGGGATTGAGGCCAGCTCCTCTAGCCTGCGTCGCCGCAATGAGCGGCGGGGAGGGAGAAACCCTGCAAAGTAAAATGTGTCCGAGGGAAGGCCGGAGGCGATCAATGCAGAAATGGCGGCCGAGGGACCGGGAATCGGGACTACCTGTATCCCCTCTTTGCGGCAGGAGGAAACCAGTTCGTATCCGGGATCTGAAACCAGTGGTGTCCCGGAATCGCTGACCAGGGCAATGCTCTTGCCTTCCTGCAGCATCCCGATCAGCTGCGGCGTGCGGCTTTCTTCATTGAACTTGTGGTAGCTTTCCCGGGGAGTGCCGATGCCATAGCGCGAAAGAAGCTTGGAGGTGTGGCGCGTGTCTTCGCAGGCGATCAGATCCACCTCTTTCAGGATGCGCAGTGCGCGCAGCGTGATATCTTCCAGGTTTCCTACCGGCGTGGCAACTATGTACAGGATGCCCATAATTTTGATTTACAATAACGAATAAAGAGCCATGTCATTCGTCATTCGTAATTTTAGTTCATGGCTTGGAGCATTTCGCGGACAGCCCGATCCAATCCTACCAGGGAAGCTCTTGCGATGATATTGTGGCCGATATTCAGCTCTTCAATTTCTGGAATGGCTGAGATGAGCCGTACGTTCCGGTAGGTCAGTCCGTGGCCGGCCAACACCTTTAATCCTTTGCCGGCCCCGCGCTCCGAGGCTCGGACAATCTTCGTCAATTCGTGTTGCAGCGAGGCGCCGGCCAGATCGGGGCTTTTCGGCGAAGCTTCCGAAAAGGCACGCGTGTTTAATTCGATCATCCGGGCTCCAAGATCCGCCGCTGCATCCACCTGTTCCGGGTCCGGGTCAATAAAAAGGCTTACCTGGATTCCTTTGTCCGCGAGCGTCTGGATCGCATTTGCCACGGCATTTCTGTTTTCGATGACGTTCAAGCCACCCTCGGTCGTGATCTCGCTCGGTTTTTCGGCAACGAGCGTTGATTGATCCGGGCGCAATTCCAGAGCGATCCGGACCATTTCTGAAGTGGCGGCCATTTCCAGGTTCAATCGCGTCGTAACAGTCTCCCGCAATCGAAGGACATCGGCATCCTGGATATGTCGGCGATCTCCACGCAGGTGAACGGTAATCCCGTCGGCACCGGCCAACTCCGCAATTACGGCTGCGGCCACCGGATCCGGTTCGATGGCTTGGCGGGCTTGACGGATGGTTGCAATGTGATCAATATTCACTCCTAGCTTGGTCATGATAGCCCCCTTAACAATTGACAATTGACGATTGACGATTGACGATTTGCCGTGGAACGGCGGCCGTAACTTCACCTGCAAAACACCAGGCTAAGATTCCAAATAATCAACCAATCTTTGCAGGCGTGTCAGCATCTTCTCCCTGCCCAACACCTGCATCACCTCGAATAGTCCGGGTGCAACTCCCTGCCCGGTCAGTCCGACGCGTAGCGCATTGATGAGAAGTCCCGCTTTTACTCCCTCTTTTTCTGCGAAGCGGCGCAGAGTGTCTTCTGTAGATTGAAGCGTGAATTCCGGACTCTCCCGGTACTGATTGAGCAATCCCTGGATCAAGTCCTTCAGCTTTCCATCGGCCAGAAACTTGTCGGCGGCTGATTTTTCATAGGCGAAATCATCCGTAAAAAAGGCACGGAAATTGGTGCTGAAGTCGCCCAGTTTCCGGGCGCGGGGCTTCAATAATTTCCAGGGTCGGATTCAGATCTGTCGATGGCTGCGCATCGTTCCAGATGCCGGACCGTTTCAAGGATTCGGTTACCAGGGATCCGAGAATTTCGGGAGGCGAGTTTCTTATATACTGGCTGTTGAACCACTCGAGTTTTTCGAGCCCGAAGACGGCATCGGCCTTGCCCACTCCGTCGAGTGTAAACAGTTCGGCGAGCTCGCGGCGGGACAGCAATTCGCGATCGTCTCCGGGAGACCACCCGAGCAGGGACAGGAAGTTGAAGAAAGCATCCGGCAAATACCCCATGTCGGCATAGGCCATCACCGACGTAGCGCCGTGGCGTTTGGATAAACGCTGTTTGTCGGGGCCGAGGATCAGCGGGAGATGGGCAAACTCAGGAATGCGCGCTCCCGCCGCGCGATAAAGGAGGATTTGCTTTGGCGTGTTCGAGATGTGATCAGCGCCTCGGATGACATGTGTGATATTCATGTCCATGTCGTCCACGACGACACCCAGGTGGTAGGTGGGAACGCCATCGGTGCGCAGCAGGACAAAATCCTCCAGGATGTTGTTTTCCACTTCGATTCTGCCAAAGACCCTGTCCTCAAAGGAGGTTTTGTCCGGCGGTACGCGGAAGCGTATGGCAAACGGGTGCCCGGAGGCGGCTCGCTGTTCGGATTCTTCATCGCTGAATGCGGCGCAGGCATGCTCCTTCTGGTTCCACGATTTTTCCTGTTCGTCGTTTTGGGCGACCGTTCCTTCGCTCTTGCAGAAACATCGATAGGCGCTGCCATTCGCAAGAAGCTTCGCGGCAAAATCCCGATACCGGTCCAATCGCTGCGACTGGAAAAATGGGCCTTCATCCCAGGTCAATCCCAGCCAGCGCATGCCCTGCAGGATCCCTTCCACCATTTCCTCGGAGGAGCGTGCAAAATCGGTGTCCTCGATACGGAGTATAAACTTGCCGTTATAATGGCGGGCGAACAGCCAGTTGAACAAAGCGGTACGGGCTCCGCCGACGTGCAGATATCCGGTGGGGCTTGGGGCGAAACGCACTCGAATCTCTTCGTTCTGAAACATTGCAAACCTCGGGAAACACCAAGCTTATCATAAGAAGAAGGAGAAGTCAGAAGTCAGGAGTCAGAAGTCGAAATCGGGGGGGGAAAGCCGTTTTTTGCCAATCATTGGTGGATTTTGGGATTCGAATTGGGTACTATGAGCACTCGACCGCGAAGTATCCAAATGCCTTCGGAGAGGTGCTGGAGTGGCCGAACAGGGCTGCCTGCTAAGCAGTTACACTGGCAAAACCGGTGTCGGGGGTTCGAATCCCCCCCTCTCCGCCATTTTCAATCGGTCCATTCCGGACACATAGGTAACACTTCTTCCCCCCAGACCAGCCTACTTTTCTCCACATTGGTGAAACCGCGGAAATCCCATTGAAATAAACCTGGATAAACCTGGACACCCACTATTTTTGAATATTTCTTCGCTCAATTCCCATGGTTCGCCATTAGTAACTATGCGAGGAGGCAAACCATGGGATTGGCAAGAAACAACTATGTCATCGAAGGGGAGGAAGGTGTTTATCACTGCATCAGCCGATGCGTCCGCAGAGCTTATCTTTGCGGATATGACCCGTTTAGCGGCCGGGACTTCTCCCATCGCAAAAAATGGATTCTCGATCGTTTGAAACATCTTGCCGGCATCTTCGCCATCGACGTATGCGCTTACGCCATCATGGAAAACCACGTGCATTCCATCTTGCGCACTCGACCCGACATTCTTCGCTCCTGGTCTGATTCCGATGTCGCCGCTCGCTGGCTTGAGCTTTGCCCCCGAAAATCCTGCATCGGCAAAAAACCCCTTCCTCCTCGGGCTGAACAGATCCAGGCCTTAACCGATTGTCCGGAACACATTGCGGTTCTGCGCAAGCGGTTGGGCAGCTTGAGTTGGTTCATGTCCAAATTCAATGAATTCATCGCGCGCAAGGCCAACAAGGAGGATATCGTCAAGGGCCGCTTCTGGGAATCCCGCTTCAAATGCCAGGCACTCCTGGATGGCCCCGCTATCACAGCCTGCATGGTCTATGTTGATTTGAATCTGGTCCGGGCCGGTATTGCTTCTACTCCCGAAGACAGCGACTTCGCCAGCATCCAGGAGCGTCTCCGCGCCTGGCATCGCCAATCCTTGTCCCAGCAACCAGCCTCTCAACCCAGTGATTCGGACCCGGCTTTCGATCATTCTCCACTTGAAACTGCTTCCGACAGCTGGCTGGCTCCGATTCAGTCCACCCCCGGTCGACGGGGCATCCTCGACATATCCGCAGCCGAATATTTTGATCTGGTCGACCGATCGGGACGCGTGATTCGCTCTGATAAGCCCGGGTTCATCGACGCCCGCCTTGCCCCGATCCTGAATCGCATCGGAGCTGTTCCCAAGGAATGGAGGGAAACCATATCTCATTTTGGTTCCACATTCCTGCTGGCCGCAGGCAGCCTGACCCACATGCGTGAATTCGCAGACCGGCTCAACCGGCATTGGTTCAAAGGCTTGTCGACCGCTCGATCCGTTTTCGCATAACCTCAAGGCTGATCGCATTCCAGATCAATAGGATCTGATCCAAACCTATACTGCGCGCCCCTTCCAGACTTCGCGGCTCTCTTCGCAGCAAGCTTGCTCGCAGGCCTCGAGCAGAATAGCCAAGCCCAAAACCGAGGAGCATTCAGAATTCTCGCTTTCGATCCACCTGACACATCTTGGGCAAATTATGGAGGTCCAGGCTAATCCTATCGATTCGACAGATAGGGACGTCCGCGTCTATTGAAAAACAATGGGTGTCCTGATTTAGGATGGGTGTCCTGATTTAGCTGATTTAGCTAAAGGGAGGAGACGCTTTGGCCGATCAGATATGTGTATAACCATATTTGCGGCACACGATCCTGGATCGTTGGCTTTGCCGGAGGAGACGATTATGAATATCTCCGCGATCAGTGCAGGTCTGACGACCTATTCTCAACTGTCCCGTATTTCCCAGCCAGATCAGAAGGCTTCATCAGAAGAGGCTTCTGAATCTGCGGCGGAGGCCGCGCAGGAAGCGAGTTCGGGTCAGGAGGAAGGCACCATATCTTCCAATCACGTTGATGTGAGAGTGTGATCAGGTGATCACTCTTTTGGATTAACCGGGGGAGCCCAGCAAACTACCGGCTCCCCCAAAAAACCTCTGCCGGCCTTGCTTGCACTGAGGTGCCAGCATTTGCCGCGCAAGGCATTGGTCATATTTGGAAACCGCCCTCACCGCTAGCTTGACTTCTTCAGTCTTTCGTAATCGTCCAGGAGTTGCCGGATATTGGGCTCAAATACTTTCTGCCACCCGACAATCCGGTCAATTCGGAATGTGGTAAATGTCTGTTGTCCTTCCGGCGTTTCGTGGATTTTCAACCCCCGGCTGATTATCAGCTCTCTTTGCGCCGGATCCAACGAATCGCGCAGGCATAACATGGTTGGAACTAATGGTGGGGATGTGGCCAGGATTCTCAGTTGCTTTCCTACCTGTGGATTCAGCGCCACCGCTGTTTCGAAGGCTGAGCGAATGACAACCGCTGCATCTATCTGTCTGAAAAAGACGGGAAGAATAGCCTGATTGGCTTTGGCGACGAATCGGCGTTCCCTCAAGGATATTTCCTTTCCTGGAGGTCGATTTCTCAATAGATAGGTTTCCAGCCAAATGGGCGCAAGGCAATCACGACCTCGGTTGTTGAGCGCAACCCTCTTCCCCTCGAGATCCTTCGCGGATTCGATCAGGCTGTCCTTTTGCACAAGGAGAACATATTCGACCGTAATCTGCCCGTTTTGCTCGTAGGTCAGGTATGGCTGTGCGGGGAACTTCTTCGGATACTGAAGATATTCATGAGACCCTATCGCCACGATATCGACTTGTCCCTTTTCCAGAAATTCCTTCGCTTTATCGATATCCGCGAACACATAGCTATCTGCATTCTTCCAGGATGATCCGCCGATTTTGGCTACCCACACTTTGGCGGCCGCAAGGACATCGTCCGTATTTACATCCGCCGCTACGGTAGAAGAAAGAAAGCCAATGCGCAGCACCGAGAGATTTGCCTCGAGGCCTCGAACCGCCGTAATTCCGCCGGACAACAACACAAGGCTAACACAGATAATCAGTCCGGATCTAAATAGCCTTGTTTGCATCCTCAAGACCCTTTTGGCCAAATTGCCGTCGGTCAATAATCCAGGCAGTTCCCAATGCCTGCAGCTTGAATGCATATCGATGCGGAGCATGCCGGACTTTAGGTATAGCCAATAACGCTGCAGTCATAGCCTGGCGTGTATACCCATTAGTTGTTACATAGAATTTTTCCAGGTCAACTGCATCGAAATTGGAACCCAGAAAAATCTGGGTTGCCGGGAATCCCCAGTTTTCCGGCGGCAGCAGGCCGGTTTTGCCTATTTTCCTCTTGTTCCTCAGGGTGGAAATGCATATAAATGGCAGGCTAGCTATTATTTCGAAAGCAGGTAACCCGGGAAATAGTGAAGTATCTTGGGGCATGGCCCGGAATGTTGAGTATTAAGCCCAGCAAGAATCTATATTGGAGAACAATTCCATGGAAATCAGATTAAACGCCAGCGGACAAAACGATCTATCAACCAAAGTCTGTTTCAGCGACGAGAACGGATTTGAAGTCGCTTCAACAATCGTCATGGGAAAGAAAGATGCCATTCTCATCGACGCGCAGTGGACGTTGTCCAATGCTCACCGCATTATCACCGAAATCCTGGAAACAGGCAAAAATCTCACGACGATCTACCTTTCCCATGCTCACCCGGATCACTACTTTGGAGCCGGCGTGATTGCCCAGGCTTTCCCCAAGGCTCGTGTGGTTGCGATTCCTTCGGAAGCAGACATCATGAACAAGCAGTTCTTCGGCAAAATCGAGCATTGGGAAGGCATCATCGGCGCCCAAAATGTTTGCCGCGTCAGCGCCAAAATCGAATCTCTGAAGGAGAATAAGCTGGAATTGGAAGGCCAGCCCCTCGAGATCATGACAAAGGTCATGGGCGATATGCGGTACAACACCATGGTATGGATCCCCTCGATCAAGACGCTGGTTGCCAGTGATGTTCTGTTCAACCAGGCCCACCCCTTTACCTGTGAGCTCACCAAGGAAGAGCGCGCACAGTGGATCAAGGATGTCGACAAGATCGAAAAGATGGGGGCAGAGGTGATCATCCCCGGCCATCAAAAGCCCGGATGCCTGTTCGACAAAAGTTCTCTCGATTTCACGCGAGAATATATCGTCGTGACCGAGGAAGAGCTTGTGAAGCAGGATACCGTAGCCGGCTTCTATCATGCGATGGCAGACCGGTTCCCGCAAGCCAACCTCGTTCGCCTGAGCAACGGCATGAACGCGATGGTATTCAAGGGCGGCCTGGATTGGAACTGGCGCGAAATCGAATAAGTGCTCGCCAACCCGCAAACAGAAAAGTCCCGCTGCAAGGCGGGACTTTTTTTGTGCTGTGCCTCGTCAATCTAAAGCTCCGCGATAACTTCACATAATTTGTGCGCGCGAAATTCGCGGCAGGTTGCACCTTCTATCTGCCATTCATTTCGCGCACGCTGGTGTGTCCACTCTATGAGTAATTTTAAACGACAAATTTTGCTCTGTGTGCTGCTTATCATCGCGTCTGCAGCGTTCTATTTCCTGCAAATCCGCATCTTTCACGCGGAGAGAGATACTGTCTTTTATCTTTTTCAGGACCTCGCCTTTCTCCCGATCCAGGTGCTGCTCGTAACGGTGTTTGTCGATCAGGTGTTCCGCATCCATGAAAAAATAACCATGCTGACCAAGTTGAACATGGTGATCGGTGCGTTCTTCAGCGAAGTCGGTACCGCGCTCCTGAGATCTTTTTCGGAGTTTGACGTTAATTTCGAACGGATATGCGGGAAAATGCTGGTAACGGAATCATGGAGTGAGAAAACTTTCCGGGAAGTGTCACGGGAGGTGAATACGCTCCCATACAATCTGGACCTTACGGGAAAAAATCTGAATCAGCTCAGAGAGAAAATGGCGGCAAAGAGGGATTTCCTGCTGAGGCTGCTTGAAAACCAGAACCTGTTGGAGCATGACACTTTTACAAACCTGCTCTGGGCGGTATTTCATCTGAGTGAAGAACTACAGGCGCGAGAAGATCTGTCCCAACTCAGTGGATCGGACCGCGCTCATCTCGCCATCGACATGAAGCGGGCGTATGTTCTGCTGATTGTCGAATGGCTGGCTTACATGAAGCATTTGAAAAAGGAATATCCGTATCTGTTCTCACTGGCAGTCCGGCTGAATCCTTTCGATCCGGCTGCCTCGCCGGTGGTGAAGTAGCGGGCATAACCGAGACGCGCCCCGCAGGCATGCAATGGGGCGCGTCTCCAGATTTAGTAGATCTGAAACCTCCGGCCGTTTCCGAAAGTCATCGAGGGTTTCGCATCGGCTTTGGATACGTGAAAAGCCACCCAGCCCTCAACGGCGTCGCCTGCAAACAGCTTCGTGTCCAGATTCACTTTCGGGTATGCAATCGAGACAGGATCGTATTCCTTCCCATTCTCGGCGAAGGCAGTAAACATGTTTTCTCTCAAGAGGAAGCTTTTATTCCCCGGTTCAGATTTGGTGGAGTAGGAGAAACGTATTTTCGCCACAAGATATTCCATGCCGGAAGCAGGTGGCTTGTTTGTGGCGTTTGCCTCTTTGATCAAGTCCCAGGCTTTTTCGCCGCGCGTTACCTGCAAAACGACAATCTGTCCTTCATAAAGCTCGGCATAGCTGCTGTAGGAATCCCCGGATTGTATGGCAAATGCCAGGGGCTGTCCGACCGGGATTCCTTCCGATGTCTTGTTACCTGAGGAAACCTGGGCGCCGGACCGGTGAGAGCCGGCGATTCCCAGGAGTAGCATGAACGCCAAGGTTCGTCCTGATCTGATCCAGTCTGTCATTGCCATCGACATCTCTTTCCTCTACGAAATCCGGCAGCCATCTTCAATTGCGACCGGCTTTGGTGAGTGTGGCTCCGCGCACTTTTCTGACCGAATGTCCCCAATTGAGTCCGCCATAGCTCATGAGCAGGGTATAGCCGGGAGATCCGCCGGCAACATAAATGTGAATATCCTCCGGGCTCTGAACTGCCGGCACATTACCGCCGGCCTTCAGTGCCTCCCGGAAGAGCTCGGCACGCCCTGGCTTCCAGCGGCCATTGTCGAGTGTGGAAGCAATGGAGCGGGCATTTTCCGGCGCCAGCCTGGAAAACGGCGTGCGCGATTTTTCATAGAGCCATTCCTGCAGGCTCTTTCTCGTATAACCCATTTGCGCCAGTTCCTTGGCACAATCGGGATCAAACACGATCACATATTTCATGGTCGCCACATATAACCCTGGTGCCACGATATTGGAGACAATTCTGTCGAGCACATTTTGTGCCGTGGACAGAGCGACGGCTCCTCCGCCCAGCGTAGGAAACTGGCCTCCGACAGTGGATACGGTTACAACACTGTCTTCCTTGCCCAATCCATTCTCCGTATAGTCGGGTTCCAACGGGCTGATCTCATTTGTCGCAAATGTGTAGAATGTGTAGGACGAAACGCGGCCCGTCAGTCCCATATCATTGACGGCCGGCCATGTCTGCCCGATATTCAGGAGGCACAATCGCAACGCGCGTCCCACGGTACTGTTGGCCCGCCAGCCGTGGCCCAGAAGGCCGATGCCGGAGTTGAAATTGAGCTCTTTGGCAATCGGTCCTGACACGATGACGGCAGGAATGAAGGATCCTGTGGATGCCTGCAGGTGCGTTAGGTCGAAATTGCTATCCGTAAAGCCTTCCATGGCGGCGATGATGACCGGGAGGTATTCAGGCTTGGCTCCGGCCATTACCGCGTTGATGGCGATCTTCCTTATCGTTGCCACGCCATTCTTGGGTTGAACAATACCGATTACTTCATCGGGCGAGCGGCTTGTTCCGCTCAACATGAGCTTGACGGCGTCCTCCGTGGGCGGAAGGATCGGCAATCCGTCGGCCCAGCGCCTTTCAAGAAAGATCTCGTTGATCTTTTCCAGCGCGGCACTGATGTTTGGAGCGGAAACCTTGATTGGGGCTTCCTCTGATTTTTTTACAACCGGTTTGGGGCTGGATTCGGCCGCCGTAACCGGATGCGTCAGGCTTTCGATAATTTGGCCGAGCGCTGCCTCGGCAACCGGTTTCACTTCTTTGGCTGTGATTCGAGCCCGATAGTATTGGTCCGCCGGAACGGCCACAATCCGCAGTGTGGACATCCCGTTGTCTTCCGCCGAATTTCTGGCATCGTGAAGGAAATTATCGGTTGTGATATATACGCCCGGCTTGCCTGCCATTTCGATTTTGACTGTGTCGTGGGCACCCCACCACGTGCAGGACCCTCAATCACCGGTTGCAAGGATGAACGTATCGAATTGCTTCACAACCTCGGGGTACCAGTCTTTCTTGTCGAACAAAGGTTTCCCCGGCGGCATTGGAGGCGCTACAAATTTTGCGTTGGGATACTTCTGTTTCAGGAGGTCCTGGATTGCATCGAGGAAATTTCGCGCCCCTGCCTTGGTGTTGTCGATCAACGCAATCGTCTTTCCGTTCAAGTCATCAACCCGCGGCCGGATTCCCACCTGCTTCGGCGGCATGATCTCTCCGCGCGGGTTCAGTACCGTCAACGATACTTCCGCTGCAATCGCCTGGGCGCAACCAAGCAGCGCCAGCAGCGATATTATCCAAATCCACCGTGCCCCTTTTTTCATTTGTCTGCCTTTCCCTTGCACATGAAGGATTCTCACCCGGTGAAGGAAATTCAATGACAACGCCATAGAACGGTTTTGCGAATGGGCCGATGCTATCATCGGGTTTGTGGAAGATCAAGAAGGCTGGGAGCAGCGATGCCCGATAAAGTTCATTCAAGGGCAACCGCTTCGAATGGGGCCAGGAGAATACTGTCTAGTACCGTTTCCGATGCGCGTGCCGGATTGCTGCTTAGTTTTACTTTTATGGGAGCATTCCGGCCGAGGCTAATCCTTCGAACCTGGTTCGACATATTCAGCGCTACAATTACTTCCTGGCCCCCGCTCTTTCGACTGTAGACGAAGACACAAGGATCTTTCCCAATCGACGAGTAGCTTCCCGATAGAATTGCCGGCGAGCTTCGGCGCAGCCGCACTGCGTTCTTGAAGAAACTCAGAATTGAATTCCGGTCTTGTTCCATGACCGCAACATTGCGTGTGGCTGCCGCCGACGGTACCGGCAACCAACTCTTTGGGGCGGTCGAGAAACCGGCATTGCGTCCGCCGGTCCATTGCATCGGAGTTCGTTCGCCGTCGCGCCCCTTGTCCTTCGGCCAAAATCGTTTTCCGACAGGGTCGCGCACATCCTCAATCCGTTGCGGGAGCGTTGTTTTCATTCCAATTTCTTCTCCATAATAAAAAAATGGAGAACCGCGCAGAGTCAGGAGCATCAGGATCAATAGCTTGGCAATCTCGTCGTTATGCGTGCCGTCGCCGAGCCGATCGTAGGCGCGCGCATTGTCGTGGTTGCTCAGGACATAATTGATCGGCCGGTTTCGAAGAACTCTCTCAAGGTCATCAACTGTTTTGCGAAAAGCTTTGGCGTCCAATTTGGGTTGGGTCAGCAGGAAAAAATTGAACGGCATCTCGAACTCATCATCACGGCTGCCATAATACGCTAGCAGATCTGCCACCTTCGGTGGATAGGTTTCGCCCAGCAGAATATGACCCGGGCCAAACTCATCCGCAACGCGGCGAAGCTTCCGGAATACTCCGTGATTTTCCTGAAGACCGCTGGTGTACTTATATCCCTGCTCCGGTTCGCCGTCGGGGCGAATGTTGCCGGTCAGCGGATTGTTGCTCATTTTGGGGTCTTCGAAGATCGTATCGATTGCATCGACACGGAATCCGTCGATGCCCCTGCGAAACCAGAAGCGTACCGAGTTGAACATTGCATCGGCGACACTTGAATTGCGCCAATTCAGGTCAGGTTGTGCCGCATAGAAAAAGTGATAATAGTACTGCATCGTTTTTGCATCCCAGGTCCAGGAGCTCCCGCCGAAAAGCGATCCCCAATTATTGGGCGGGCCACCGGACGGTCCGGCATTTTTCCATATATACCAGTCTCTCTTGGGATTGTTGCGCGAGGATCTTGATTCAAGGAAGAAAGGATGCCGGTCCGATGTATGGTTGATAACAAAATCACAGATGATTTTGATATGACGCCGATGAGCCTCCTTAACCAGCCGATCGAAGTCCGCCAGCGTTCCGAACTGCGGGTCCACAGCTTCATAATTACTGACGTCATAACCAAAATCCACCTGTGGAGAAGGGTAGAAGGGCGTAATCCAAAGAGCGTCGATCCCGATCCCGGCAAGGTAATCGAGTTTTGAAATTATTCCATTAAGATCTCCGATTCCATCGGCGTTCGTATCCATGAAACTGCGCGGATAGATTTCATAGAAAACGGCATTTCCCCACCACTCGGATGCTGGGGCCGGCGATAGCGGCATGCTCTTCGGGTGCTGAGCCACAGTCCATGTGGCGACGAGGATTGCGAAGAAGAGGGATAAGAGGGCAAGGATTCGAAATCCGCGGGTGCCAGCCATTGAATCTCCTCCTGCTTGAGAGATCCGCGTGAATGATTATTGCAGGTTCCGTTGCTAGACGGTATCAGCGGGACGTCGAAACAAATTGGACAAGCCGTTTTCTATCAAGCGGGAATCCCGCTGTTTCAATTCTCTAATTATGCCACCTTGCTGTTTTAGCCGGAAATCAAAGGGTGGGGACTGGGCTTGCCGGAATGGTTTTGCTGCGCCTATGATTATGTATTGAGGAGTGATGGTCCTATGAGCCTGAGCGCTGCGGGAAACTCTGGATGCCACCGATGGTTCCGCTTCGTTTGCACCACTATGTTGCTGGCCGGTCTGATATCAGAAATAGGAGCGGCTCCGCCGGCAGCGAGTCCGCTGAACCCATCAGAAGAATCCGAAAACATTGTCGTGGATGCGGCGGCTCCTTCGCACGCCTTCCCACATTTCTGGGAGCAGATATTCGGTTCGGGCCGCGCCGTGCTCAGCCTTCGGGATTCCTATCGAAAGGACTTGCGCAGGGTAAGGGATGTCACCGAAATGCAGTATGTCCGCTGCCACGCGATCTTTCATGATGAAATCGGCATCTACGGCGAGGACGCCGGTGGGAATCCTGTCTACAACTTTACCTACGCGGATCAGATTTATGACGGTTTACTCGAAAATAAAGTCCGGCCTTTTGTCGAACTGAGTTTCATGCCGTCCAAGCTGGCTGCATCCCAAAAAGAGCACCCATTCTGGTACCGTCCGATCGTGGCTCCTCCAAAGAACTGGAACCGATGGGAAGATCTTATCTACCGCTTTGCGAGCCACCTTGTGGAGCGCTATGGGATAGATGAAGTATCCCGGTGGTATTTCGAAGTCTGGAACGAGCCGAACATCGACTTTTGGGCCGGCGAACCTAAAGAACGTACCTATTATGAGCTGTATGACCGGGCTGCCCGGGCCCTGAAGCATGTCAGCCCCAGACTGCGGGTAGGTGGGCCCGCAACTGCGCAGGCTGCCTGGGTGGATCGCTTTATCGACCATTGTGCAACCGGTGCGGTTCCGGTTGATTTTGTCTCTACTCACGCCTATGCCAATGATACCTCTAAAGATATTTTTGGTACGATGGAGGTGATTCCCCGCAGTGACATGATTGCCCGCGCAGTACAGAAGGTCTACAAACAGGTTAAAGACTCACGAATGCCGTCTCTGCCGATTGTCTGGAGCGAATTCAACGCCAGCTATATGAATGAAGTCGAGGTCACGGATTCTCCTTACATGGGACCCTGGTTGGCCAACACAATCCGCCAGTGCGACGGATTGGTGTCCTCGCTATCTTACTGGACCTTCTCGGACGTTTTCGAGGAACAGGGTGTTGCCAGGAGTCCATTTTATGGCGGCTTCGGCCTGATTGCGCCCGGCGGGATTTCCAAAGCCTCCTTTAATGTCTTCAAGCTTCTGCATCAACTGGGAACTGAACGCCTGGAGGCTGCTTCCGCATCGGTGATCGTAACGAAGCTCCCCGACGGTTCGCTGGCTCTCGCGGTCTGGAATTATTCACCCCCGGGAGTACAGGGTAACGACAGACGTATCACCCTGTCCTTTAAAAATCTTGGCGGCCGCCGGCGCGTACGCATTGGGCTGGTCGACCGGGATCATGGTTCCCCCCTTTCGGCATGGGAGTCGATGGGCAAACCCCCGTTCCCATCGCGTGCGCAGCAGCAGGCCCTGCTCAAGGCTGCGGAATTGCCGCCTATGGAAGCACGTACTCTGAAAGCAAGGAGTGAAACGGCTTCCACGGAGATCCTTTTGCAAAGCCAGGGCTTGGCTCTTGTCATTGTCAAAAAATGAATGGAGGGCCGACGCATCGCCGGCAGGGACCGCAGTGGAGGAATCCGTCCTTAAAAAGAAGCCTGCGCAAATGGTCATATGGTTGCGCCCTGCAGTTTACGCTGCAGGAGTGATTGTTCTATTCGCATGCATGACCATGACGACGGCACTGCGCCTCTCTGTCAGCGCGGTGCCGATGGATGCAGCCGCGAAGCCAAACGAATTGACTGCGCAGGATAGGTTGCTGCTTGAGGATCTGAGCTCAAGGCTGTTCCGTTTTTTCAATGAACATACCAACCGCAGGACCGGTCTTGTCGACGACCGCGCGCGTGCTGACGGTTCACGGGCATGGCCTCCCGTCTTTGCGAGCATGGCTGCAACCGGATTCGGATTGACCGCACTGTCGATCGCGCCGGATCGCGGCTGGCTGACTGCTGAACAGGCGCGCGAACGGCTACGGCTTTATCTCCGGTTTCTTGCAGATAAAGCGCCGCATGAGCGCGGCTGGTTCTATCACTTCGTATATCCGGAAAGTGGGAAGCGATACGGTTCCTCAGAAATATCATCCATCGATACGGCTTTGCTGCTTTGCGGTGTGCTGGAGGCACGCTATCGATTTGCGGACGATGCAGAGATAGTGCAGCTTGCCGACAGAATCTGCGAGCGGGTAGATTATCCATGGATGCTGAATGGGGATCCGTTTCTTTTATCTCACGGCTGGAAGCCGGAAAGCGGCTTTATCAAATATCGCTGGGATACCTACTCCGAGGACACCGTTCTTTATCTTTTGGCCATTGGTTCGAAGACCCGGCCGATTCCGGCCGAATCCTGGTATGCATGGAAGCGCACTGCGGTTACCTATGATGCCTACACCTACATTTCGGGCGGATCCCTTTTCACGCATCAATACTCGCACGCCTGGGTCGATTATCGAAACAGGAGAGAAATTCATCCACCCTATACCGATTATTTTGAGAACTCCATCGCGGCAACGCGCGCGCATAGGGCCTTCTGTATGGATCTCTCGGGCAAATTCCCCGGGTATTCCTCCAATGTCTGGGGGATTACTGCTTCCGACAGTGTCAAAGGATACCTGGGATGGGGCGGCCCACCGGTTGATCCGTCGATTGACGGTACCGTCGTTCCTTCGGCAGCCGGAGGCTCGCTCATGTTTACTCCGGATATCTGCCTGTCGGCGCTGCGGACCATGCAAGACAATTATGGGAAGCGGATCTACGGACGTTATGGGTTTGTGGATGCCTTCAATCCAAACACCGGATGGATAGACTCCGATGTGGTTGGCATCGATGTGGGGATTACCCTGCTGAGCGCAGTGAACCTCATGGATGGCGGCGTGTGGCGCTGGTTCATGCGCAATCCTGAGATCTCACATACGATGGATAGAGTCGGATTGGTAAAACGGTAATCCACTGGGAGCGCCGGGCGTCTCGGCTAACGTGCATATTAGCGCGAATGGGAGCCGCGGCGCTCCCTCCTGCCTAAAAACTCAGCCTTGCCTGCAGTTCCACGACGCGGCCGGCGAGCCCCGCATCAGCTTGACCAAACGTGGCCCGGTCAGCGTGCGTTGCATTGCTGTCGAACTGGAACGGCTGCAGGTTCAGCTTGTTGAATATATTGAAGAAATTTGCCCGGATGTTGATCTTTGCCGGTTCTTTCATATATCTCAATCCCGACAATTCGAATGTCTTTCCGAGTGTCATGTCGACTGAAAAGTAACGCGGCCCACGGAAGGAATTGCGACCGATTCCGGGCTGTCCCGATTGGGTAAAATCGAAGTAGACGGCGCCTCCTCCGGGGAAATTGCCTCCGGGCCGCGTGAACGCATCGGTACCACTATCGTTAAGCGGTTGGGCAATCTGAGCAATGGGTCGCGTTGGGGCAAGTGACGGTCCACCTGGAGTGCTGACCGCGACGCCGGTGACGGGCGTCCATGGAAAGCCTGAGTGCGCGGTCAGGATGCTGGAGATTTGCCAGCCTCCGGCCATCTTTCCAATCCAGTCCTTCCTGGCCCGCAATAGCGGCAGGTCCCATACACCCGACCATGTCAAATAGTGCCTGGCGTCGAAATCCGACGGTCCGCGCTCGCTGGCCAGATCCTGTGGGTAGGTCTGATTCCCGCACGCGCAGGGGCTGTCGCCGTACGACAGGGTGTCGATACTTTTGCTCCAGCGATAACGAAGCTCGGTCTGGAAGCCTCGCCCGAATCGGTGCGTCAGACGCGTGGTCATCGCATTGAAGTTGGCATTGACATCATCCATGGGGAGGTAGACCGCAAAGAAACTGGGATTGTTTTGGTAAAGAAAGTTCTGGTTTACGATGCGCGCGAAATGATGCCCGGAGCTTCCCTCATAACCCAGCGCGGCCACCCACTGGTCCGGCAGTTCATATTCAACGCCGAACGAATATTCATAGACGTATGGCGTTCTCAGATTGGGCTGGGCTCCATAGATCTCGACCGCCGTATCGAAGCTGCAACCGGCATTTCCGCAAATGCCCCCAGTCACCGGATCAATCCCGTAGGCGAGGGCCTGATTTACCGGAAAACTCAGCGGCGAATTGTTTGTGCCAAGCGCGTACTGGATCACGCCATTGGCGAATGGTGTTCCGAACCATGTGGGTGCCGTGCCACAGCAGATATTGTTGCGCGCGAAGTATGGAGGGTTCCCGCGCACGTTGCCAATGCCGTTGTTGGGAATTCGGTTATAGAAAATGCCGAATCCGCCCCGGACGACCAGCCTGTCCGAAAAGGATTTTGGACTATAGGCGAATCCGATGCGAGGCGCAAAGTCGGTGAAGATCTTGTCATAAAGATCGCTCACAGGCCGAACAACCGCGTTCCGCAAGTCTCCAGGCGAGGGGAAGAGGATATTGCTAAGCTGGCCTTTATCTTCCGCCAGCGGGGAAAAGTACTCCCAGCGTAGGCCGAGATTCAAAGTCAGGTTCGGGTGGACTTTCCAGTCGTCCTGCGCGAAGAGAGCCCAGTTGCTCGTACGGAAATATTTCTGAGCATCTCCAGGGAAACCGGTTCTCGGGTCCGTGTTAACGCCCTCAAAGATCGGAGTATCGTTGGCCAGGTTCCAGAAACCGGAGAAGGAATAAACCGGGCGGGCTCCGCCGAGCAGATTGCTGTTGTCCTGCTCCTTGCGGATTTCGATCCCGAACTTGGTTCCGTGAGGACCCAATACCTTATTCAGCGTGTCGCGAAATTCGATGGTGTTTTGAGCAAAAATGGCCGGCGTGGCTTCGCTGCGTGTTGCGCCGAATTTGATACGACTGAAAGGATAGAACTCGACGTCGATCTCCGGAACGCCGAAGTTGGTGGTAGCGGCATCCGAAACCTGGTTGTCGGAAAACCGCGTAAAGTTGATACGCGCCTGGTTCAGCATCGTGGAACTTATTGTGTGATTCCATTCTGCTGTGATGGCTGTGTTGATTGGTTTGAATGCAACGTCGGCAATAGGGCGACTGTCGGCTCCGGAATCAGCTCCGAACGTATCGAGCGCAGAAACATAGGAACTTGCCATGAACGTATCGTTGCCATGCTGGAAATCCACCCTGCCATTGAACTGGTCTCCTCTTTTTCTGCTGGGGACCGCAAGAATTACCTGCTGCAGGTCGGGCACTCCGTCAAAACCGCCGCCTGTATAGTGACCATCCGGCTGGTTGGGCGGATTCGGGTTGACATATGTGCCGAGAGATCCCGTGATGGATCCGATGTCGAGACCCCCGCTGACAGCCTGGCAAGTATTGGCGGGGAAAATACTGCAGGATGGCGTGACCACCTGAACAACCCGCGGATCGAGGCCCGGCATCTGAAATACTCTGGCTGTGATTCCCGTGGGGCGGGCTGCAATCACAGCCTGGCGAAATTGCGGAGTCTCTATATAGGTAGGGGTGGAATAGTTGGTGCTTTGATTTCTCAGCCCCTCATAGGAAAAGAAGAAAAACAGCTTGTCCTTCAGAATCGGCCCACCGACACTTCCTCCGAAGTTTCTGAAAGCATTTTCCACGCGTTGAGGGGAAGTCCCATTGGGACCCCCGTACTTGTTGAACGCGTTCAGGCCGGGCTGGTTATATTTAAAAAAGCCGCTTCCATGGAATTGGTTGGTTCCGTTCTTCGAGATTACCTGGACCTGGGCGCCGGAATTTCGCCCGTACTGGGCGTCGAATGCGGTGGACGTAACCTTGATTTCCTTGACCGATTCCTGATTCGGGGTCACCACGGCAGCCCCGCCATACCCAAGACTGTTGACGCTTACTCCGTCAATCAGGAAATTGTTGTCGCTGACCCGTTGCCCATTCGCCGAAATCTGCGGCTGATTTTCAGTTTGGAATACCGAGGTATTGGATCCTCCCGGTCCGGGCAGATTTCCCAACGATACCGCATTGCCATTCCCGGCACGAGAACCACTGCCAAATACGCCGGGAGACAGGCGCAGGATTTCGTAGGGATCTCTTCCCACCTGGGGAAGAGACTCGACCTGTTGCGTGCTGAGCGTTGATGACAATTCCGCATTCTCGGTCTGGAGGGCCGGCGCTGTTTCTCCGTAAACTGTGACGGTATTGGTAATGTCACCCGGCGCAAGTTTAAAGTTAATGCCGCTGGGGCTCTCGGCCCTGATGACAACGCTTTCCAGCACCGCCTTCTTGAATCCGGTCAGCGATGCGCTGACCGCATATGCGCCCGGTGCCAATCCCTGGATCCGGTAAAAACCGGAATCCTCCGTAAGGGTGGTATACACCTTGTTTGTTTCTTTGCTGGTTGCGGTAACAGTAGCGCCCGGGAGGACCCCTCCGGTTATATCCGATACCGTACCTTGGATAGAGGCTCTGAACTGTGCATTAGCGGCAGGAGTCGCTAAAAGCAAGCTTAGGGCACACAGCAGAATGCCCCAAAGACAACCACTTTGCTTTAACATAACGCTTCCTTCGAGAGGTTCTCTTGCTATGCGGGGGGGCTGATTTTTTAGCCCACAATCAGGCAGCTCATTTGGGGGGGGAATTACTAATAGGATAGATGAAGGTTGTCTTCCAGGCAAGCGCTGGCATTCCCTGCCAGGGAAGCCGGCGCTCAAAAACGGAGGATGTCGTGATTCCCGGAGGCGTTCTATGCGAGGTTTTGTTTGGCCTGATCGATGGATTGCAGAATTGAGGAGCATCGACCCTGCAATTCCTCCCAGGTTAATCCTACTGCGGGCAGCATGGTCAGAACTTCTTCACAGGCATGCTCTTCCTCAAGGGCAAGACACTCTTTCAGACTGTCGGACTTCTGTGCCAGCGCATGACTGAGCCTCAAAATTCCTATGATCGACGGATCTCCCTTGTATAGTTCAGGCTCATGGTGCGCGCGGACGAGATCTACTATCTCCTTTTCGAATTTCCAGCTTTCGAGCAGGCGGGCTCCTACATCCACGTGATCCACCTCGAAACTGGTTCTCTCCTCTTCCACCGGGGGGAAAGGGCTCGACTTTGTAAGCGCTTCATATTCTTTCTCGAAATGCTGGGCAAGAACCAGGTGCCCGACATTTTGAACCATGGCTGCGAGGAGGAGTGCATCCCTTTTTTCGCGCGGCTTGCTGACCGCGAGAACATTGGCGATTCCAACTGTCGCGAGAGCATGGGCCCACACATCCTGCAGATAGGTTCTCGTCACGCGAGGCAACTGGTTAAATGTATTGATCAGGATCAACCCGGAAGCCATGCTTCTGACTGCCGTATATCCCAGGAGCACGACAGCCTGTCGAATCGACGAAACCTTTCGGAGCAGGCCATAGGCTGCCGAGTTCACAGTCCGGAGCAGATGCGTGACCAGCCCCGGCTCGGCCATGATTTTTTCTTCCAGCGCACGGCCGGTACTCGCCGGATCACTCGTAAGAGCCAAGATCGACTGGAGAATGTGAGGAATTGAAGGAATGGACGCTCCCTCGACAATCCTTTGCGCTTTGTCGGCCATTATGATTTGTGCTTGAGCTGGATGGTTTCCGTCATGACTTTCTCCCAGCGACCTATGTGCCGGTATGCGGTTTCGATCACTTCGTCCAGTTCAGCCAGATCCTTAAAAGGCTTCAGTATATAATCCGCGGCACCATGGAATCGGCTGTTGGCCACTTTCATCAGACTTGTGTATGCCGTAATCATGATGACAACGATATCGCCATGGATTTTCTTGATAGCTTCCAGAAGCTCAATGCCATCCATCTGAGGCATATTGATATCCGTCAATACGATATGGACTTTTGCCAACCGGATCTTTTCCAGTGCGCTTGCAGCTGTGCTTGCAACGTCCACGCCATATCCGTCCAATTCCAGGTGGGTTTTCAGCGATGAGAGAATATCCTCCTCATCGTCAACCACGAGAATACGCACTTCATTCTTTTCCATCGGATCCTCCTCCCTTTGGGAGCTTAATGATTACATCCGTTCCTCGGCCCTCTTCGCTTTCCAGATGCACGGATCCTCCGTGCCGGCCAATGATGGATCGGCATAATGGAAGCCCCAGCCCATCTCCGGCCCCTTGAGGCTTCGTCGTAAAATACGGGTCAAAGACCTTGGCCAGAGTTTCCTGACTCATTCCGGTTCCGTTGTCTGTGACACGCAAAACGACCTGCCGATTTTCTGCTTTGAGCGAAATCTCCAGCCTTCCGCTGGTTGAATCCTCTTCACCGTATCTTTGCACGATTGCATCGCGGGCATTGGTCAGCAGCGTGGATACGGCCTGTTCCAGTTGCAGGCGATGCCCGAGCACGCTGAAGTCGCCTGTTTCTTCAAACAACAAGCTTACCTTGACCGTACCCGCCATGAGAAATTCGTGGACATGCAGCATATCCCGCGTGACATCCAGCATCGAAACCGCAGATTCGCTTTGCAGGGAATCCGCCGTGCATTGCTTCAGTTTGTCTGCAATGGCAATGATCCGAATGGTCGCATCGAGAATGCTCTCGAGGTGCTGGCTGAATTTGGACCGCAACTCGGGGAGGGAATAGGGCCCAAACTTGGCTGTGGCATGCTGCTGCTCGTATTCATCCAGGCAGGGCTGAAGCAGCTTGAACATTTTCTTCAGATTTTGAGCGTTGACGCGGACAAAAGTGTTGGGATTGTTCAATTCATGAGCAATTGCCAACACGATCCGTTCAATGGCCCCCTGATCAATTCTTTCTACCATGAGCGGATTTGCCATGCGTCAAAATCTCCTGGGTTCGCGGGGCGGCAGTTATTGCAGCCAGTCATCAAGCCTTGTCAGGGCTTCTAAAATGCTCTTATCGGCACCTTCCACCGGGATCGCAAGCGAAAAGGATCGTCGAGAACAGCAAAATTCTGCGGACTTGCGAAATCTCCGTAGATCCTCATCTTAGCCATCAATTCCCCGGAGGGCTTTTTCAGATTAGTGTTTGTCCCGCGGCGCGAGTTTGATAATTTGAAGCCTGATGAAGGATACATGCTGCCGAACAGGTCTTGATCCGAGAGACCAGAGTCCTGCCGATTTCCTGCACAAAGCTGGGAAACTATCGCTTCAGGAGAAGAATGCGCGTCGTTGGCTCGCTACTGTAATTGGAAAAGGCGAGTACCGCCTGGCTGAATGGGGACGCAAAGGCATTCTGCCCCGGCATCTGCTGGATAGTCTTCCTGAACTGCCGCAATTGCATCTTGAAAAGCGGCTCGTTTCCGAAATGTCGCGATTTCAGAAACTGGCCTTTCGTACTGCAGATGACCTGCTGGTGGAATCCGTCATCATCCCGCTGCATCGGCCCGGGGCGTTTTCCATCTGTCTTTCTTCTCAGATTGGTTGCGCGCTGCGTTGTGCATTTTGTGCTACCGGGCGAATGCAAGCTCAGCGCGACCTGGAGACCTGGGAGATTATCGATCAGTTCATCCAGGCAAGAGGGATTGTGCGGGCCGGCGGCGGGCAGGTCACGGGCGCGGTTTTTATGGGAATGGGAGAGCCTTTCCTGAACTATGATCGCGTAATGGCAGCTGCGGAGTTGCTGAGTTACCCCGTTGAGTCGGCGATCAGTGCGAAGGCGATCACCATCAGCACCGTGGGGATTGTTCCGGCCATGCTGAGATTTGCCTCCGAAAATCACCACTTTCGGCTTTCCGTCAGCCTGGGAGCCGCGATAGATGAAAAACGCAAACTTCTGATGCCGCTGGCAGGCAGGACTTCCATCGATGAAGTAATGGAGGCGGCAAGGCACTACGCGCACGCGCGCCGCACGCGCGTGATGCTGTCCTATGTTTGCGTGAGCGGACTGAACGTTTTGGAAGAAGATGCCCGGGCTTTGGGCCGGGTTATCGGTGATACCCCAGTTCGACTGGATTTGATTGATGTGGATGATCCAACCGGTCGTTTTGTCCCTCCGAACGACTCGGAATTGAGTGCATTCCGCGATGCTTTGCGCCGCCACGTGGGGCAGCCCGTTGTACGAAGATATTCGGGCGGCTCGGATATCAGGGCATCGTGCGGTGCCCTGGGGGCCGGCTAGCCGAAGGCGGCTTCCGGATCAGTCTTCTGATTCGACGACTCCACCATTTTTCCGGAGCTTCCACTCTCTACTGGCCTGCCAGAGAACCAGGATCGTTCCCAGTGCTATCAGTGTGGCCGCAAGATAGGCCTGGTCATGCATCGCATGGACGATAGAGGAATTCCCGGCCATGGTTACGTCGACATCTTTGCCTTCATAGTGCTGGAGGCGGCGGGCAAAAAAGGCGCCCATGAGCGAGACGCCGGTCAATTGTCCCAGCGTGCGGCTCATGCTGAGCATGCCGTTGGCTACGCCCAGCCTGCGCCTGGGGGCGGATGCCATGATTGCGGCATTGTTGGGGCTTTGAAAGATGGCCATGCCTATGCCGTTCGGCAGAGTCAGCAATATAAAGCTGGCTGCGGTCGTGAATGCCGTTATTCTGCCCATCAGGATATAACTTACAAAAATCACTGCCAGCCCGACCAGGCTGACAGGACGCGTTCCGAATCTGTCCGCAAGGGTCCCTGATATCGGTCCCAGTATGATGAGCGCAATCGGTACAACGGACATAATGAGCCCGATATGCTGCTGATCCAGTTTCTTTACCAATTGCAGGTAGAATGGAAAGATAAGCAGGATGCCGGAGATGCAGACAAACGAGGCAAATCCCGTAAGCAGGCTCAGAGTGAAACCCACATTGGAAAAAAGCGAAAGATCCAGCATCGGATGCTTTACGTGACTTTCTATCCAGATGAAGGCGATCAGTGAGACTGCAAATGCGGCCAGCAAGCCTATCACCGGCTCCGAAAACAGTCCGTGAGTCTGGGTAAAAGTCATTGCCAGTACGAACGCAAGCATGGTCAGGCCAATGGCCAGGGCGCCCGCCAGGTCAAATGTCTCTGCATGATCTTTGGGGCGAAGCTCAGGAAGATAAATGCGCACAAGCGCCAGTGACAGCAAGCCAATGGGGATGTTGACGAAAAATATCCAGCGCCAGCTGAGGACATGCAGAAGAAGCCCTCCCAGGGCCGGTCCGGCCGCAGCACCCAGGGATATGATTCCGGCGGATATTCCAATAGCCTTGCCATGCTCCGTTCGTGGCCATGTTTCCGTTACAATGGCTACCCCGAGGGAAACAATCATGGCTGATCCGACTGCCTGCAGGAAGCGGAACCCAATCAGCCAGTAAATTCCCGGTGCAAGCCCGCACAGCGTCGAGGCGAGTATGAAGACGATGAGCCCGAGGGTGAATACGCGCTTTTTGCCCACCATGTCACCAAGCCGGCCTGCCATCAGAAGCAGAATGGTGAGCCCCATCAGGAACGATAGAACCGCCCATTGGACAATGTAGAATTTCGTGTGAAGGTCTGTAGTCAGACTCGGCAGGGCGACGTTGACAATAGATCCGTCCACCGTGCCCATCAATAAAGCGCTTCCTACTGCTACCAGGATCAGCCATTTATGCGTATGCGGTTCTGTCATAGAGCGCCCAGTATAGCATCCTCCGGGATTTCCGATTCCAGATTCCGGATTTCGGGAAGGATGACGAATTTACACCAGCTTTACAGCACGATTCTCCGCGAACGCGTATATAAATATGTGAGTATAAGCCGAGGGGAAATAAAAGATTAGGAGATGAGTGGATATGAGTATTCAACGAAATCGCAGGCGTGAATGGATTTGGGTGTGCGGTGCATGCATATTCCTGATGGCGCTCATGGCTTTTGGGCAGGAGGCTCCCCCTCCGGATAACCAGAAGGCGCCTGGAAATCCCGGGTTCCCGCAGATGGCTCAGGGGCCGATGCGGGGCATGCAGGGAGCGGGGATGCAAAGACCTGGCATGCAGGGCGCGGGAATGAGGGGCATGAATGAGCCCCGGATGATGCCGGGCAGGCCGGGAGGTGGGCCCGGAAATGCTATCTCAGAAATCATGCGTCCGGAGATCCAGAAGGAACTGGGAGTCACGGCAGAACAGCGTCAGAAACTGGAAGATATACGATTCAACGCAGAGAAGGAGTCTATACAGCGTCGTGCGGCCATGCAGGTCCAGCGCATGGAATTGCAGCGCCTGGTGGACGCCGATAATCCGGATCGTGCGGCTGTTGACAAAAAGATTCAGGAAGTAGCCCAGGAGGAAGCGGCGCTGATGAAAGCATCCATCAATGCCGGTCTGAATGCTAAAGCCGTCCTGACTGCAGAGCAGCGCGCAAAACTGGCGCAGTTCCGGCAGCGCCGGATGGAACGCAATGGGCCGCCACAGGGTAATTCCGAAATGATGCCGGGTCGGCCGGCCCCGAAGACAGGCTCAGGCCGCGACAGAGTGCCGCAGCCGGCGATGCCGACACGGCCCCTGGAGAAATAAGCGAAGAGATCACCGGGAGCACCAGCTTGCCCGACTTAGCAATGGCGAAGTCGGGCACTGTCCCAGCAGGCGAGAGCCTAATGCCATTTACTTTTTTTCGGGAGTATTTCTTTCGCCCCTGTCGGGGCTTGCCTATTCTGCGATCGAGATCCAGGGGTTCGCTGCGCTCACCCCTGGCTACATTCTATCGGGCCTCCGGCCCTGACTAATCAAAGCCAACTCCGGGCCTTGAGGAAAATCGGAGGCAATTTGGATAGTCTGCCAACTTGCAGTTTGCGGGTCCCGGAGCTTAAATATCCGACTGAATCAATAAACGGATATTTCGGATCGTACCAGTATTTTCCTCCAAACCGGTCAATCCAATGGCAGGCAGCGCGCCGAGGGCGCGCCAGAAAATAGACAGGGGAGAGCGAAGCGAACCCCTGGAATGAAAGCAGAAAAGACGGAGCCCGGTAGGGGCGAAAGAACTGCAATTGCAAAAAGTAAATGGCAGCCGACGAGACGCCGGCGCTCTCAGTGGAGTTTCCTGGCAAAGGCTATTCACTCTCAAAGCGGTAGCCGATGTCCCGAACCGTCTTGATGTATGCGGGGTCCTGCGAGTTGCGTTCTATCTTGGTGCGTAGCGTGGTGATGCACCGATCGACGCTGCGCGTTGTGACGAGGATGTCATAACCCCAAACATGCCGGATGATTTCATCCCGTGTCAAAGCGCAGCCTGCCCGCCTGACGAAAAGGGACAGCAGACCAAATTCCTTGGGCGTAAGTTCGATCTCCTTCCCGCGCCGCAGCAATCGCCGCGAATCCATATTCAAAAGAAAATCCCCAAATTTGAATTCGCGTATTTCCTGGCGCCGCCTTCTTCGCAGGAATGCATTCACGCGAGCCATCAGTTGTTGGATGTTAAACGGCTTGGTCACGTAGTCGTCGGCGCCCAGATTGAGACCCAGGATAATATCTGATTCCTGACCCTTGGCGGTCAGCATGATGATCGGCATATCCAGCCCCTCGCCACGAATCAGCCGGCAAATCTCAAACCCGTTGATGCCCGGAAGCATGATGTCCAGCAGAATGAGATCCGGATGTGAATTCAGGGCTTCATTCAACCCGGATTCTCCATCCTTTGCCGTCCTGACTTTATATCCTTTGAAGCCAAAGTTATCCTTTAGCCCACGCAGCATTGCAGGGTCGTCTTCGATAATCAGTATGGCTTCGTCCGGCATATGCTTACCCGCCTGCAGGAAGTTGAACTGTAAAAGTACTGCCTTGGCCCGGTTCGCCTTTGGCTGAAACACTGCCATTGTGGGCTGAGACGATGAATTGAACAATGCTCAACCCCAGCCCGCAACCGCCGGTTTGCCGCGACAGGGAATGGTCCACCTGGTAGAAGCGATCAAAGATTTTTTTTGCGGCGCTGCGGGGAAAGCCAATCCCGTTGTCCCGGACTTCGAAACAAAGCGATCCGTTTTCAGCGAAGCCGCGAATCTGGATTTCTTTGTGCTCGCCCGTGTATTTGAGGGCGTTGTCCAGGAGGTTCACGAAAACAGTTGTCAATGCATCGCGATCTCCAAGGATGGGCGGCATCGCGGGCGCCATATCCAGGCTGAATTTGCAGTCCGGGGACCGCAGACGGTTTCCGAGGGCCCCCACCGCTGCCTCTACAACTTCCTTCGCCTGCACAATCTCCCGTTCAAACTTTGCCTTGTTGCGTTCCATGCGGGAAAAGGTCAGGAATCCCTCGATCAGGCTGCTGAGCCGGGCGTTTTCCCTGGCGATCATCTCCAGGTATTCGTGTACCAGCTGAGAGTCATGACTGTGGCCATTGCGCAATGTGTCGACCAACAGCCGCATGGAAGCCAGGGGTGTTTTTAATTCATGAGAGACTGTAGCGATCAAGTCATTCTTCAGGCGCGTCAGACGCATCTGGCGCTGCAGATAGGCCACCAGAAGAATCGAGAGCACCAGGATTCCTCCAGCCATCAGGATTCCCATCCAGACATAAAGTGCGGTTCTTTGCCTCGCCGCTGATTGAAAGGGATCGGTTCCATCAAGATAAAGCGCCAGTTCCCACGATGGGAATAGATCCCCGATTTTGCCGCTTTGAACCCCTGTTGATCTGGCGCCCGGCGGTGTGGGAACCAGTCGAATCCCGTCTGCTGGTTTGGGCGCGCCCATGGCGGAGCTCATAAAACTCAACAATCGTGACTGGTTGAACAATGCGATGTAGGACCGGTCGGTGGGTGTATAAGCCCATAGATCCTTTGTTCCGGTTGGCTGTATCCGGCCGGTGCTGAGTTGGTTCGGAAAGATTCTGCTGAAACCGGCAGCCACTTCTTCTGCCGCATAGGTCGGGAATTGGGAAAAACTATCGGGCCAGGTTGAATGCAATTGCTCCATCAGAAAACGCCTTTGAGAGGACGGGATGGAAGTACTTTGATAGTCGCTGAGCTGCTTTGCCAGTGAGGCGGCAGTCTGGCGGAACAGCGGGTGTCCCGGTCCTTTCATCAACTGCAGGGCGAAAAGCGTGGCATTGAGCTGGATGGAGCGACCTTGCATATCTTGAATATCCCGGTATCGTGATTCACCCAAAGTATGGACAAGAACATCGATGGCGCGCGGTGGTTTTCCGGCCTTATTGAGGCAGCGCGCATCAGCCATCCATGCCAACGCTGTCTCTTGCGTACGCGAGGATTGCCGGGCGATTCCGGCATAGGCTTCCGCCGCAGCCCCTGGATTGTTCTTTGCAAATTCCAGTTTGCGCGCCTCAAGCCAATTGGGTGTTTGCAGTTCCGCGGACAGGACAGGAAAGGCCGAGGATTCGGGGTAGGTCAGCTCTCCGCTGCGATAAAGGAGAACTGAATCGACATGTCCGCCGGTGACGAGAAGGCCAAACGATTCCGCCGCCGGGTGCCGGCGAATGGTTTCGGCAATTATTTCGGATTGCCGTACCCAGGCATTCTGAATTCGTTCTGCGGCAACTTGTATTTGAGATTGATATAAATCCGACAACCGCTGATGCATGGCCAGTTGTTCATTCTGCATCGCCTGGTTCATGAACCAGAAAACGCCTGCCGCCGGCAACATTACGACCGCAGCCAACAAGGCAAATGCAGGCCACAGCTGCTGGCCATGGCCTGCAAAATTCTTTCTTCTGGATAGGCGGAATGCCATTCGCTATTTGGCTTTCAAACTCGTCATGATTGATTCGAATACGGGCCGCATTTTGTCGAGATTGTCTTTTGCCGTTCGGAAAGAAAAGCTATACGACTTTGCCTCCGACGCGAGTTTATAGACGCAGGCAATAATTTCTTCGCCCGTTTTGGCATTGAGCGTTTTGGTAATATATCGCTCGCCGGTCAATCCTGCGAAGGATACTTTTTCCCGCGATTCATACGATATTTCATAGCTTTGTTCGATGCCATTAACAACTACTTTGTGCACGATCTTGCTCTCTGTCGGTTGGGCAATCTGCGCTGCAAGCTGTGAATCTACCTTAAAAACAGTCACTCCCAGGTCTGAATCTACCTCCGGCGCCGCGACTCCAAGAAATGCAATGTTGCCATAGGTTGAGAGACCGGAGACAGTGGACAAATACCACTGGTGCGGAACGGAAAACACGAGCCCTGTTCCAGGGATTTCAATTATTGCCGGCTGGTTTTTTCCGACAACCTCGACTGAATGGAGAACAAATTCATCATTGCGGTTGAGGCGTGCCTTTGCAAGGTAGGCATGGCTGTCAGCGCTGATCCAGAATTTTTGATCTGTGGGCAGACTATCATCTGAAGCCATCACCACCTTGTAACAGTCAAAGGTGCCTGCCGGTACGGTAATGGTTTCCCGGCCGGTTACGGAAAATCGGACGTTTGCAGATGTGGCGGTGGATGCTTCCAGGAGCGGGACTGTAGCCTGGAATCCCTCCTTTAAGGGAAGGCGGCGCAGTAGCGGTACGATCTGCCATGCGTCGTAGGTTGCTCCCTCCATTCTGATTTGCCTCGAGGGCTGGCTGCTATCCTTCAGATTGATTACCTCAATGCTGTCTGAGCCATATCTGGCTTCGAGAGAGGTCTGATTGGAGCGAACCCAGCTCTTCAGTGGAAGCATGGTGACATCGTCTGCTTCGGTGCCGGAATAGTGACTGGGCGATTGTCCGCCGCCAAAGAGGTACCGAAGGTTCCATACCGGTTTTCCAGCTTCCTGACCGGATTCCGATATATAAGTTCCAAACACCCCCGACCCATTGTAGGTAAGTCTCATTACTTCACCGTCGACCCAGGGAGCCGCCTTCAGGGTCAGATACAGACTTTTGGCTATGAGATCTTTCTGCTCAGGGTATAAATTGGCGAGATTGGAAAAGGTTGAAAGAGCATCCGTTTCGTTCCCCGCCTTCCGGTAGCATATTCCCAGCCGGTATATGGCCTGCGCTGCCACAGTTCTGGTTGTCTCGGTATTGCCGATAATTTCCTTGTAGATGGCGATTGCATCGTTCAGCTTGCCTAAGGTTTCCTCGGTGTAGATTGCTTTTTCCAGAAGAACCGAAGGATCTTGCGAGGAAAAAGCCGGGTTTGCCATAAACATCAAAATGAGTGCGATCCCAATTCCCTTGATGCCTTGCATTTTCGTTGTCCTTTCCCAATGCTTCATAACCTTGTTTGACACAAAGGATCTACTGTTAGTTGCCGCCAATTGAGGTGAGTTCCTGATCGGTCGCAACATGGACAACTGCGCCCCAAACACGGTCCTCACTGGCTTTTACAATGTATGAATGGATATCGTCGGATATCCAATAGGTTGAGGATGGAGATTGGTTTCCTTTAGTCACGATGACTTTATAGCAGTCAAAGGTGCCGGCGGGTACCGTGACCCTTTCTCTGGCGACTACCTCTACCTTGGCGTCAAAAAAGATGTAGTTGTAGACAGAAAAAATGGGAATGGAAGTTTGATAATTTTCGTAAAGCGGCAGACAGCGGAGAAATTGGACCAGCTGAAGCTCGTCATACGCAACACGCGTCAGCGGAAATGTTTTTTTGCCTGATTCATTGTCAACAGTCATCGAGAAGTCGATCTGACGAGGCCCATATTCCGCGCGAAATACCCGCCAATTCGATCCCTCCTGCACAACGCTGTTGAAAGGAGTAAACGTGGCGGCATCGGTCAATACGGACATAGTAATGGACCTGAAGCTGATGGTTGACTGCAGATTCCAGGCACGTTTGCCGGCGTTTTCAGCCGATTGGAAGCGATAGGAGACCGTTCCTAGGGGAGCGCCTCCTTTCATCTTGGCGGATAGCTGCAGGACTTCTCCATCTGCCCAGGGTGCCGGTTTCAATCCCAATGGGTTTGTGGCGGGTGCCGGAATCAAGGCAATCAGATCTTGCTGTTCCGGGTATAACTTGATCAATTTTGAAAATGCCGCCTGCGCTTGATCATCGTTATGGCTCTTTTGATAGCAAATGCCCAGCCTGAAAAGAGCCAGCGCGGCGGTGGAGCGCGTGACATACAGGTCGGCTGCGATCTGCCGGTACAGCCCGATCGCTTCGCTTAAATTGCCCAGGGTTTCTTCTGTATAGATAGCTTTTTCCAGAAGCACCGATGGATCTTGAGCGGCAAGTTGGGATGAGATCCCCAAAACAAGCATCAAAGCCAGTCCAAGCCGTGTGAGGCGTTTCATCTTGGTTTTCCTTTCGGTGGTAGGCCGCAATGGCCAACTCAGTCGAATAGGATGATAGTCCGGGGATGTTACGGAATTGTTACGCGCGGATCCAAATATGATCCAATTTTGGGAGGAGCGGGCTGGTTCACTGGGACGCCGCCGGAACGACGGCGCCCCGAGAAACGCTTTTACCGGATGCTCTGGATTTGATCTGAAATGCTTAATTCATAGGTGCTCCATCCGGAGTTCAACCCGTAGGGGCATTGAAGGAAGATAGCTTCTATCCTGCGGATATTTCCCTTCTCGATTTTGAACAGCTCGGCAATTTGCCAGGTCCAGTTGATCTGTTCGTGATCGAAAAAGCCGAAAGCGAAAGCGATTCCGCGTTCGCGGTCAACGGCAACGAAACGACGATCCCGAATTCTCGACACGATGTTTTTAAGTGCCCCGGATTCGAACTGCTTTTTGCATTCCTTTGTCGACAGCATCCCGTTTTCATAGCGTTCGCAGTCGTCGGTGAAAGGATAGTATCCCTTGGTATCGTTCTTCTGCAGTCCGGTGAAGTAGTAATTGGCGACCCGGATCAATTCCTCTCTCGAGGCGCGTTCTGCTTCAGGGATCACTTCGGTAAAGATCTTGTTCGGTGCGCCCATCTTATCGACAGCCTCTCCAGTCGGCGGGAACTTGGATGCTGGCGCAGGGCCGCTCAGGCTGACTGTAGGCCGAATGACAAGCTGTTCCACTTCGGTAATCAGGTTGTTCATTATCTTCAGACGGATTGCGACGGCAACCTTGTTATTGTCTCCCGGCTTGGCAGTAGCACTGGCCGCGGCTTTTGTCGTTACCGTGCCGATAAAGGCGACCTGCTGTGTTTCGGTGTCGGGAATATAGAACTTGTAATTTCCTTTGCTCGTCATGTCGTACCATAGCCCCTCGTTGCCCATGGGCAGACGTACGCCGTTTTCCGTAAATTTTATCTCTCTGGCGAAAAGCGCAGGGCTGACTTCTTTGGCAATCACGGCATCCAGGTAACGGTCGATGAACTTCTCCAGGCAGGCGCGGTCGCATGCGACCTTGGGAGCCGGCTGCGCAAACACCGCGGGAAGGAATAACAGAAAAGCTGCAACAGCAAACAATTTGATCCGCATGGAATTCCTCCTTGGAATTAGAAAATCGCAACTGAGAAAGATTTGAAGTGAATAGCGCGGCTATCATACCCGATATCCTTTGTTGCGTCCATCGGGGTCGTCCGCGATTTATTTCGGGTTGATGGTGTAATCGCTGGCAACCGTGAAAAGGTGATAGTCCGAGTAGAGATGCCGGTTTCTATATACAAGGCTTCGTCCGTTTTGAGGTTTGAATTCCCAGCTTACATTGATTTCCCTTGGCAGCCAAAACTCCTGGCTGCTTCGCTCGAAACGAACCTTGGCATAGCGGATGTCCGTGACCGTTTCCCGAAGGGTGGTTGGAGTTTCGGATGCCAGCATGTCGGTTCGCACCCGCAGAATCTGATAGCTGTCCGGATCCAGCCAGATAAACCCCTCGACCAGGAATCGGGTTCCTGATCCCGTTTCATCCGTGTAGTTGGCCAGGTAATCCCTGGCTTCAGGTTTTTGAGCAAAAGCCAGCACATGAGCGCTGCGAAAATTATTATCGCATCCAAGGTAGCGGAAATGCGAATTCTGTTGTCGTTCAGGATGAATGTACAGGGCCAGGCAGGCATAGCCGGAACTCATGGTAAAGCCAGTGATCTTCTCCGCACTTACTGCGTCGCCCTTTTTGTCGGTTCTGTCTTCTCTCCATGTTCTTGTTTTATTGTCAGGGTTGGGCAGGATGAGGTAGCTGAACTCTAAAGAACGTTCTTTGAAGGCCAGGATGCCATTAATGGAATTGCTATCATATCGTTCGGTTGCAGCTCCGGGGAGGCGCTTCTCCATCAGCTTCGGCTGACTTCGCTGTTGCTTCTGGTAACTAATCAGATCGTATCGCTGTAATCGAACCCTCTCAATTGCGGAGGTATTGGCAAAGTCCCGGAAGAAGGACACGACTTTATTTCCGGCCCGCTCCAGAATGGAACTCGGAGATCCCTGGCTTGTATCGAACTGAATGCCTGCGCATTCAGTTCGATAGGCGTAGCGCAACTCTTCCGGAGTCATCTCGATCACGCTTTTCTTTTCCTCTTGTTCCGGATGATTTGCCCCTTGAGCATTGGCCGGAAGTTGATGTGGCAGGCTGAGAGCAATGAAGAAAAGCAGGATTCGAAGCATCTCCCAAGTCCTTTCTTGTAGAGCTACCCAGGTTTGGCAGACCATCGCCGCTTGCAGGTCAGTCCAGGCCGAAGCGATGCCTATTTGTCAGGTACAGCGGGATCGATCTTATAATCGCTGGCAACGGTAAACAGATGATAGTCGGAATATGTGTGCCGGTTTCGGTATACCAGCAGGTAACCTTCCGGGTTTAAAAATTCCCAACTCACATCAATTACTTTCGGCAGCCAGAACTCGCGGCCGCGCCGCTCGAATCGAACCTTTTCGTAGCGAATATCGGTGATCGTTTCCTTGAGCGCCGTTGTGATTTCCGGCGCAAGCAGATCCGTGCGCATTCTTAGAATTTGAAAGCTATCCGGGTCCAGCCAGACGAACCCCTCCACAAGGAAACGGACCGGCGGCGCTCCATAGGATTCCGAGTATCGGGCGAGGTAGTCCTCGGATTCGGTTTTTTGTGCAAAGGCAATCACATGTGCACCTTGTTTGTCCTCATCTCGCCCCAGATATCGGAATGTCGAATTTTTCTGATGAGCGGGATGAAGGTACGTGGATTTTCCCGCATGCCCTGCGCTCATGATGAAGCCCGCAAGTTCTTTGGAGTCCACCGCACGTCCGTTTTTATCCTTCCTGTCTTCGAGCCACGTATTTCCGTCTTTTCCGCCGTTGGTAATAATAAGGTAGCTGAATTCTGTTGAGCGCTCCTTGAGGGATATGTTGGGGCCCAGGAAGAGAGGAACCGCTTTGCGACCGGTTGCGTCCACCGCCGGAGGCAGAGAATTCAGTTGATTCAGCTGCAGCAGAACAGGCTGAAATCGTTTTTGCGGCAGCGAAAGGCGCTGCGGGTAGCGCTGAAGCCGAACCTGTTCCCTGGCGGATGTATTGGCAAAATCCTGGAAAAAGGCTACGACTCTCTCCCCGGCTTGCTCTAAAAGGAAGCTCAGCGTGTCCTGGTTTAAGCTGAATTTAACCCCGGATAACTCCTGGGGATAGGAATCGCGCAATTCGTCAGGAGTCATTTCCAGAACGTTTTTTTTCGTTGAGACGGCATCCTTATAAGCAGCCAGCTGCTTCTCGTTTCCGATCAATTTTGAGGTAATCTCAAAGTCCATCGTTTGCGTGGCGGTGTGTTCCTTTGCAGCTTCCGAGCGTTTGTCGGTCACAAGCATCTGCAGGACATAGCTTCCCGGTTGCATTGTCCTTTCAAGCCGCAAATATTTTCGGACCGGGATTCTGGCGGGATCCTGTAATCCGCCAAGATCTACTTTTTCAAGCTTGCTCCGTGAGACTTCAATTCCGTTTAGATAAAGAATTGTTTGTGTTTCCAGATCCGGCTTCAGCCCGGCTTCGGTTTTTGCATTGTATGCAAATGCAATAAACTCGATATCATCTCCCGGGAGATAGCTCCTGAGTGCCTGATTGCGCCTGGGTGTTTTCTTTGACAATTCATTCGAAGACTGACCCGGTTCAGCCGATGCCGATCGAATCCAAGATACATCTTCATCCTGGTTCACGACGAAAACGCTGGACAGTTGCATGCGGCTATTCTTTAGATCGGGAATTTCCAGAAACTGGTACGCCGAACCAAGAGCTCCGGATAGATTATCCTTCACGGCAGCTCTGACGTAGTGCGCGCCGGGCGTTCTCGAAGGAATGGAGATCGCGATGTTGAGCCCATTTTCCCGTATCCACTCTATGTCATGGTCGCTGACAGAAAGCTCAATCGGCGTCTTTCCAAAATCCTGCGAAAGACCTTCCATATCCGAGGTCGTGGCGACCGCTTCCAGAGAGATGGCATTTTTCCCGTTCTTATCGGGAACTGATTTTATATTCCGGCCATCCAGGTGCAGCCAGGCGCGCAGCAGGTACTCGCTTTTCGGATCATAGACATAGCCTGTTGCCAAGCTGAGCGCCAGATCATTGTGGCGGAAAGGTGAGAACATCGCATCGCCCAGCGGATTCGCGGCGATCTCGGGTCCCGGTGCCTTCAAGGTTCCATAAAACCCATCCCGAGTGTGGACGGTGCAGCCCGGGCGCTTAACCTTGATCTTTACCCTGTGATAGGAGGCGGTACTGTTCGGGTCGAAGGTTTTTTCGGGCGGGATGTACGAGAGCAGGTAGTATCCCTTCATTTCTTCATCGGCATCGCCAATCCCATTAACAAAGAAGTTGCGCCCGGTGAGGAAGAGCCCTCCCGTCTTTTGGGATAAAGGCAGCGGGCGGTTCTCTCGACGAGTTGAAGCAATTGTCATCTGTCGTGTTACGGCTGCACTCAAAACTGGAGGTCCTCCCAGTGTTCCCGCCCCTACGGATGCATCCAGCGGCAGCAGGGCTTTGCCATACTCATCGCGTGTGGCGGAATCGTTTATGAGCCCGATAATATCCAACGTGTGAATTACAACTCCTGCGTGCAATGCCGTATCTGCCAATTTGTCGAATGCCGGGTCGCTGCTGACTTTTTCAGGCAGCATTACCTGTGTCGATAGAAACATCAGGAATTTTCGTCCGGGTACGTCCTTCAATGTCCGGATTGTGTAATCGATTGCCATGATCTGAGGCGTCCTGTCAATCCGGTCTTCGAAGTATTCAGGAGGGTGGAGCACCGGGTTCCATCTGATTTTGCTGATTCTGGAAAGGAGCTGTCGTTTGTCCGAGCTGAAGGGATGCATCCCCGCATTTCCACCGGTCGTCTGCATGATGGATACAAGATCGCCGGGCTGCATCTGTCGTTCGACAAACTTCTGAAGAGACATGCGCGCGCTCTGGATCTCAGGCATTTCCATGGAGAGGTCGTCTACAAGAAAGAGAATAGTCCGGCGATTAGCGTCCTTCGCAGATTCCGGGAAGTGCATCGCTGCTTTCGACGAAGGTTCTGCCGGAACGCTTGTCCCGGCCACTGGAGATATCGTGTTTCTGATATATGTGCTTGCCGTAACTTTCTGAGGCCGGCCGTCCTGCTCAATTTCAAAATCGTCAGCAGCCAGATCTGCAACTTGTCGGCCTTTACTGTCCACCACCACCGCATCCACACGCACCTCTTCGACTCCGACTCGAATACGAAGATCCTCCTTTTCCTGAGTCCGCGCGATGGATAAATGGAAAAATGAAAGCAAACAAATGCCAAGGAACATCCACAAGTATCGAAGCATAGGTTCAGTGTCCCTGATTCTTCTGTTGATCTCCAATGGAGCACCGGCGTCCGGCCGGTATTAGCATGGTGGAAGCGGCCACGCCCTTGCCAGGCAAGACGCCAGAACTTCCAGGTGAGACGCGCTGCCGGTATTATGCTCTCAATAGCGGCAGCCGTGCATCCCGGATTTTACTTTTTGCGGCAAAACCATCCGCCTATAATGGTCCCGCCATTCACTATCCAGGCTGAAACCACCGGTTATATGAGAGGCATACACTATGAGAATCGATAAAGCCCCTATTCTGGTCATAATTTTTTCCGCTATTCTGACTTGCTGTGTATTTGCTCAACAGGCTCCGGTTCCGGGTGCGCCCGCGCGTGGAGCTTTTCCGGGGATGGGAGGCGATCCTAATCGCTGCTCAGCTCCTTCCGCAATGGGGACAGCGAGCTACAAATCCGCCGAACAGCTTCCGGATGGGCGTGTGACATTCCGTATCTGTGCCCCCGATGCGACTGCTGTCGGTTTGGGAAGCAGCGATAACGAAGACATCTCTCCCAATACCTTTATGGGTGGAACGGGCCGTCCAATGATTAAGGATGAGAAAGGGCTCTGGTCTGTAACCACCCCGAAGCCGATTGCTCCGGACACCTATCGCTACTTCTTCTTTGTGAATGGTGTTCGAGTCCCAGATCCTGCCGCGCGAGAATATTCGTTGGAGCGATTCAACATTGATTCCCTGGTTGAGGTGAAGGGACTGGTGGCGGACTTTCAGACATTTCACGAAAAAATTCCGCATGGACATGTGGCGAAAGTTGAATACTGGTCGGAACCCTTGGGCGTGGTGCGTCGCATGTATGTCTATACGCCTCCCGGCTATGAGAAGGATGGAAAGACTTATCCGGTCCTGTACCTTGTGCACGGTGCGGGGGATAGTGATCATAGTTGGGCCTCTGTCGGTCGTGCGAACAATATTCTGGATAACCTGATTGCGGCCGGCAAAGCAGCGCCCATGATCATTGTCATGCCGAACGGTCATACTCCCGATCGCCCCAATGCCGGTGCGATGAATATGCTGCAAAATACCGATTTCAGAGATGATTTTCTGAAGATCGTCATTCCCTATATCGATAGCCACTACCGCACGATTCCCCAGGCAGCCGGCCGCGCCATGGCTGGACTGTCGATGGGCGGCGGGCACACGATTCAGAACGGTTTGACTCATCCGGAACTGTTCAACTACATCGGCGTGTTTTCGATATCGGGCGGAGGAGAGCAATACGAAAAAGCGAATGATGCCGCACTGAAAAAGAGTGCATCCGACATGAAGTTAGTCTACTACGCCTATGGCCGCGAAGATTTTGTTGCCAAGAACTCTGATCAGTTGAAAGGGACGCTCAACAAATATGGCATCAAGTTTACGCTGCACGAGACCGGAGGCGGTCATACCTGGATCAATTGGCGCGAATATCTGAACGACTTTGCGCCCCGTCTATTCAAATAGTTTAAATCCAAGTCTGCTATCAAAGGAGCTCTGTATGCCTGGAGATAAAGAGGCTGAGAACAAAGAAAACAAAAAACAATTATCACGACGCGATTTTATCGTTACGGGAGGAGCGATCGCTGCAGTCGATGCATTGATCGCGACAACTCCGGCGAAAGCCGTTGCTGCCTCTCCCGCGCCGGCGGCGGCGACCTTGCCTGCCTCCAAAGGGTATCTTGTGTACGACAGCAAGAAGTGTGCGGGCTGCACCACGTGCATGCTCGGATGTTCGCTGGTTCATTACGGCGTTCAGAATCTTTCGAAATCCCGCATCCAGATCATGCAGAACTCGTTTGGCAAGTTTCCTACGGATGTAAAAATGGCGCCTTGCCGGCAATGTGTGGCACCGGTCTGCGTGCAGAATTGTCCTGTTGGCGCCGCCTATGTCGATACCGCCAATGGCAACGTGAGAAGGATCGACAGCAAGAAGTGCGTCGGCTGCAAAACCTGCATCAAGATGTGTCCTCAGCAGCCGCACCGGACCGTGTGGGTTGTGATTAACGGAACCGGAAAATCCTCCAAGTGCGATCTGTGCATCGATACTCCTTTCTGGAATGAAAAAGGAGGCCCCGGCGGCAAGCAGGCTTGTGTCGAATCCTGTCCAATGAAGGCGATCCGATTTGTTGCTCAAACCCCCGACCAGGAAGAGACGGATGGATACGACATCAATCTCCGGAATGATAACTGGATCAACCTTGGCCTGGTCGACGACAGCACGGTTGTGCCCAAACGCGATCTTTCATGGAAAGTAGGAGGGGGGGAGTAATTATGACAGGCGGATATACTGGCAAAATACTTAGAGTAAACCTGACTACCAAAGCAATCACCACGCTGGACACCTCGAAGTACGAAGAATTTGGCGGCGGTCATGGAATAGGTTCGGCTGTCTTCTTCGACCTGGTCGGCGATCAACTCCCGTTTGAGGCTTTCGACCCGCGCAATCTCATCATCATGATGGCTTCTCCATTCTCGGGAACCTTTATGCCCGGTTCCGGGCGTTGCGAAGTGCAGGGCCTTGGCCCGATGCTGTACCCCATCGAATGGTTTGGCCATAGCAATTTTGGAGGGCGCTTTACGGCCCAGCTCAAGTTCGCGGGATGGGATGGGATTGTTGTTGAAGGTGCTTCGAGCGAACCCGTTTGGATCAATATCGTCAATGACAAGGTCAAAATAGAAAGCGCCAAGGGCATCTGGGGAATGGATACCTGGGATACGCAGGAGGAAATTTCCCGGCGCGTTATTCCCGCCTTGAGATATGGAGAGTGGGCGGAGTTGGCCGAGAATTGCCATACTACTCAGATTCCCGCCGTGGTTTGCTGCGGTCCCGCAGGCGAAAACAAAAGCCGCCTGGGCGCTCTCCTGCATGGCCCCGGATCGCAAGCGGCGCTCTGCGGCTTCGGAGGAGTGTTCGGATCCAAGAAGCTGAAGGCGATCAGTGCCATCGGGTCTCAGGATATTCCGATTGCCGACCCGAAGGCTTTCATGGACGCTCGTCTCTGGTTCCGTCAGTTCCAGTGGGATGTGGATAACCCGCGCGAACCTGAAAAATTTGCGAATGGCGGTCCCTATAGTTTGATCAGCGGACGACCCAGCGGCGGGAATGTGTTGAATCGGGATTACCCTCTAACCCCCGCACGCGCTGCCGCCTGTGCTTCCTGCCCAAGAGGCTGCCGTATGCGGCTGGCAACGGGCGACAGCAACGAATCGGTATGTGCCGGCACTATGGTGATCAATGTCGATGGATCGGTGAAATTCACTCGGCAAGGCAACGACCTGATGCAGCGGTATGGACTTGGTCATTGGCAGTTGATGCCGCTCCTGAGCTATGTCCAATTTCTCGCAAAGGAAGGAATCCTTGGAAAAGGCAAACAGATAGATACCAACCTCCCGCTGGATCAGGCCGGTACGTTCGGGTATGCCGAGGCCCTTATGCGGCAGATTGCGCTTCGACAGGGAATTGGGAAAGATCTGGCCGAGGGCTGTGCCCGGTTCGCGGAAAAAATAGGGCGGTATAAGCAGGATGTGAACAGCGGCAACCTCGGGTTGGCTTACTGGGGAACGGCGAACCACTACGATCCGGCTATCGAGGCGGAATGGGGATTCGGGTCTCTCCTGGGAGAGCGGGATCTGATGCTCCACATGATGTCCAACTATCCGATCCATTGGATGGCCTGGTCGGGAGCCCCGTATCTGACGGCTGAGGAAACGGCAAAGCTGTACACCGACGCGATGGTCCCCTACCAGGGAGATCCTTTCATGGTGGATCACAGCGAAGGGCCTACCGGAATTTATTCCGATTCCAAGGTCAAGCAGGTTGCCTGGATCAAACACTATGAAAAGTTCTGGGTTGGGGCCGGCGGATTCTGCGGCTGGCGCTGGCCCTTGTGCATTACCAACAACACGGCAGACAGAAGGGGCGCGACTCCGCAGGCCGAGCCGAAATTCTGGAATGCCGTAACCGGAAAAAATCTCTCCTTTGCCGACTACATGGAGATCGGCCACAAGATTTACACGCTTGATCGGTCTATCTGGGTGTTGCAGGGCAGACACCGAAACATGGAGGTGTTCCCCGACTACGTCTATGACAGGCCGAGCATGGGGCACGACATGACCATGTATGAAAACGGCAAGTGGACTTATGGCAAAGGCGCCGGGCGCAAACTGGATCGGGCGAAAGTCGAGGACTTCAAGACACGGTTCTATAAGTTCGAAGGCTTTAATCCCGACAGCGGCTACCCGACGCGCGCAACCCTCGAGAAGATGAATCTCAAGAAAGTTGCGGACCTGCTTCAAAGCAAAGGTAGGCTGGGGTAATACAGCGTAGATAGGACCGCTGAGTACGCTGAAGATGCCGATTGCGCGGAAAGAGATTAAACAGGCTGCGTATTCGGCGTGTTCCGCGTCTTCAGCGGTCCATAGGAGCCAGTGATGGGATCAAAATACGAGCATGTATTTGCACCGATTCGAATCAGAGGCGTCGATTTCAAAAACCGTTTGGAACTGGCTCCTCCATCGCCCAATCTGGCTGATCGCCAGGGCAGGGTGACGCCGGAATTTGTAGATTTTTTCAGAACCTTCGCCCAGGGCGGCACTGCCGTTCTCCATGTCGGCAATTCCGTTGTCGATATCAGGGAAGCGTGCGATGAGGAGCGTCAACTCGATCTGGGGAGCGACGAATGCATTCTCCCGCTTACGCGGTTTGTGGAAATGTGCCACGGCTATGGTGCTCTTGCTTCGCTGGAAATTAACCACAACGGCAAGGATTCCGATGTCGGCAAAACCGGGAAGGCCTTCAGCCCATCCTCCTTCATCCCTTCCAGCGAGATCTGGCGGGCGCAGATGCAGGGAAGGGAACCGGTCCCCACAATCGCAATGGATCATGTGAAAATTAGGGAGACGGTGGAGAAGTACGCCGTTGCTGCCTATCGATGCAAGCGCGCGGGTTTCAAGATGGGCATGATCCACGGTGGGCACGGGAACCTGATTTCCCAATTTGCCAGCCGGCTCTACAACAAACGCACCGATGATTACGGCGGTTCTCTCGAGAACAGAGCACGCTTTGCCATTGAAGTTCTGGACCGCGTACGAGCACTCTGCGGCGAACACTTTGTGATTGAATATCGTATTTCTGCCGACGAGATACACCCTGATGGGATGCACTTCGAGGAGACCCTTCGTTTTATCGAGCTGATACAGGATAAAGTCGACATCCTGCATGTGTCCGCAGGGCTTCATGGCGAATTTCAGTATATGCGGAACTGGTGGCAGAACTATCTGATGGATCGCGCCTTTAATGTTCACTATGCCGCGGATATTAAGAAAGCCTTTCCCAAACTCCTTGTCTGTACGGTTGGCTCAATCATGGATATTGCAAAAGCCGAGGAGATCATTGCTGCGGGACAGGCCGATTTTGTTGCCATGTGTCGGCCGCTGCTTGCAGATCCGGAAATGCCGAGGAAGTATGCCTTGGGCAAAGAAGAGGACCGCCGGCCGTGCCTGCGTTGTCAATACTGCGGCTTCCGGCTCATGATTCCTGCCGTTATCAATTGCGCCGTCAATCCCTATCTCGGGAATGAAACAGAGTTCCCAGGAGCGAAGGTTCCCAGGGCGGAGATAAAAAAGAGGGTGGCGGTGGTGGGGGGCGGCCCCGCCGGGATCCAGGCTCTGCAGACGTTATGCGAGCGCGGCCACGAAGTTACCCTTTATGAGAAGAGCGGACAGTTGGGTGGGCGCGTTGTCGATGGATCGGTTCTGCCGTTTAAACAGGACGTCAAAGATTATCTCGATTACCTGGTCTGCCAGGCGAACAAAGCCCCGGCGCGCATCCTTCTGAATACCGAAGCGACAAAGGAAGTGCTGGATCGGGAGCATTATGATGCGCTGATCATCGCTGTCGGTTCGACCCCTGTGGTTCCCCGCTTGCCGGGAATCGACAAGCCGCATGTCCATTGGGCACCGGAGGCGGATGGGGGCAAGGTTAAGGTAGGTGATAAGACCGTGATTGTCGGAGCCGGCTCAGTTGGAATTGAGTCCGCCATCGGGCTTAAGAGGGCCGGGAAAGATGTGATCGTTATTGAAATGGCTCCGGATATGTCGAATCTCCGCGCCTCAGCCGGAGGCGCGGCTTCGGAATTGACCTCCTTGATCCAGGAACTCGCAATTCCCGTTCATCTCGACTGCCAATTGGAGGAAGTCACCGATACGCAGGTGATCTGTCGTAATTCCAAAACTTCCGCGCGCGTTGAATTCGCGGCCAATACAGTGCTTCTGGCCGTGGGCATGTCAGCCAGTCAGGATGTCGCCGATTCATTGCGCCGCAGTGCACCTGAAACAGAAGTTTTTATCGTCGGCGACGCATCGGAAGTAGGAACGATTGCCGGTGCGGTCCGCGCCGCCTTCAAAGCTGCCGCATATATTTAGCCGAATCTGTGGAATTCGTGGCGGAAATGGCTGCCACGAATTCCACAGACATTTCTAGCGGGCCGGCTTGATATTCTGATTTACACGAAACAGATTGCCCGGATCATACCGCTCCTTGATTTCGGCCAGCCGCGCGAGATTCCCTCGATAGCTTCCCGCAATCCTGTCCTCTCCTTCATCCATCAGGAAATTGACATAGGCTCCGCCTGCGGATAGAGGGTGCAGCGCGTTCCAATAATCGCGGACCCAATCGCGATATCCCGTCATGTCGGCCGGATCCGGGCTTATGGCGGCAATGATGTGGGCAAACTTCACATCCCGATAGCTGAAAGCGGTGTCATCGGGTCCAACGTCATGCACGGCTCCATCGAGAGGGTAAATGTGCATTACGGAATGAACCGTTGGAACCTTGGGACCATACTGAATGTGCTGGGCAATCATCTTGTCGCTCAGATCACCGACAAAATCCGCCTTCCAATAATGGTTCAGCCCGGGCGGTACCAGTGCGTCAAACATGGACTGGAGCGCCGGATAGGGCACGGGACCCAGGTGAGCGAAGAGTGGCGGTCCGAAATCCCGAATCGGCTTTGTTGCCATCTCTCCCGTGTCCAGATCACCACAGTAGGCAGTGACGATGCCGCATAGAGTTTTCATATGCAGGTGTTCCGGGAAGGGTGGCCCCGGAGGGACAATCAAAAAGGCAAAGAAGGCACTCAGTTCGCGCGGAGAGTTTTTCATGAAGTCCCGATAGCAGCGCAGAACCTCCGTAGACTTTTCCAATGGATAGAGAATTACGCCTGCGTATAGCGTGCTCACCGGATGCAAACGAAATTCAAACGACGTGACTATGCCAAAGTTGCCGCCGCCCCCCCGGATGGCCCAGAAGAGATCCGCGTGTTCCGAAGGGCTGGCAATGCGCAATTTGCCATCCGCCGTGACTACATCCGCAGACAACAAATTATCGCAAGCCAGTCCATAGCGTCGAGTCAGGTATCCAAAGCCACCCCCGGTGGTCAATCCGCCGACTCCCGTGGTGGAAATAATTCCGCCCGGAGTTGCCAGCCCGAATATTTGCGTGGCGTGATCCACATCACGCCATGTGCAGCCTCCCTCGATACGTGCCGTTCTGTTCCTGGGATCTATGCGAATGCCTTTCATTCGCGAAAGATCGATCACAAGGCCGTCATCGCAGGTGCCGAATCCGGGTGCGCTGTGACCTCCGCCACGTATTGCCAGCGGGAGTTTGTGCTTCCGGGCAAAATCGACGCAGTGAATCACGTCGGCAATGTCCGCGCATGGCACGATCAGTCTTGGTTTCCGGTCTATCATCGCATTGTAGACTCGGCGGGCTTTCTCGTACGCTTCATCCCCATTCTGGATGATCGGGCCTTTCAGCGCCGGGGCAAACTGCTTCACCACTTCATCAGCGGGAAACGCCGCTGCTTTTTCCATGTTGCCTCTACAATTCCGGGGGGATTTGGTTGAAGTCCGACAGGTACAAACTAGCTTAATTATACATGGTGTCGCCGCCGGCAAAAGCTTTTTGCCGGCGCCGCGGTGTTTTGGAGTGAATGCGCGGATGGATGGGGGCATTCATCCGATTGTAGTGCCTGTCAAAATATCTGCAGGTGCGATCTTTTTGTATTAGTATTACTTCTTCAAAATACATATTGAATGATTCTTTTGATATCAATGAAAACGACAGGTCAGGAAGACAGTTCGCAAATGCTCCATCATCCGATGCGACAATGGGCCGCCATGGCTGCAATAGCCCTCCTGGCGGGCATATGTATATATATACCGGCATACGTATTCACCCAAAAAATATATGCTTATCATCTAAAACAGCCGGAAACGATTCAGGGTGGACTTGAACTGCTGGTTCTGTTTATTGTGTCGGGGCTTGCAGCCTGCTGTATCCGACGATCCTCCCTTGTTACCATTGTGATTGCGGTCCTGGCTGGCCTTTACCTGCAGGTGCACTCCATTCTCCTTACCGCGGCACTGGGGCTTTTGTTTCTCGAAGCTCTGATGCAGATTGGTGGGGCCGTTCTGCGGCTGTTTCGCCTGCAGGATCCCAAAGCATGCAGTCTGCAGGCTTATCTTGCCCGGTTTATTGTCGGAATTTCTGCCTGGATAGTCGGCGCGCTTCTTTTTTCTGCCTGTGGGTCGGGGAGCATCGCATTTCTTCGTTTTTATTCAATCGTGCTGGCATCGGCGGCGATTGCGTCTGCTCCATCGATGCCTTTGAGCCTGACACTTGTTGAGCAATTCGAGCGCGCGAACAATAAAGACAGAGTCCTGATCCTGTTTTTGTTGGCCCTGATATTAACGCAGTTTGGCAAAGCCAACTTCGGCACCGATTATGATTCGGCCTGGTATGGTCTGAGGCCGGAGCGCGTTCTGATCGGAACTCATTCGCTGTTCGATAGCTTGAAGCTGACGCATTTTGTTTACTACTACCCGAAGCAATTTGAGATTCTAACGCTTCCCCTCGCCGAGTTGAACCGGGGCATTTACATTGTCGCTTTTAATGTGTTTCTGCTGGGGATCGTTTTCCTGACCACCTATCGCCTCGGGAAGGAACTCGGGCTGGGCCGCACTTCCGCGCTATTCATAACGGCGCTTGTCGGAAGCATCCCTGCCGTCTCCAATATGGCCTCTACCGCCAAAAGCGACAATCTCATTGCTCTATATGCATATCTTGCGGCCCTGTTTTTCTGGCAATGGTGCAAGGGAAGGACGTCCCTTGATCTTTCACTGGCGCTGACCTCAGTTCTGGGGATGATGTCCACAAAAATTACTGCCTATGCCTACGCGCCCGTGCTTGCCTTCGGGTTTATTCTCACGGGGATTCTGCTTCACAGAAGCGCGAAGAACGCCGAACTGCCTGGTAGTCATCCAGACCTCGATGAAAAGCCTGGCCTCCGCAGTTATGTGCCGGTGATCCTTGGAGCCTGCAATTATGGCGGGCTTGCCTTCAGAACATGGCTCTTAACGGGCATTCCGACCATGCCCGCGTTTGTGACGCTCTGGAAAATACTGGGACTGACCCCCAGATATCCATGGAATTCCTCGCAATTCGGTTTCCTGGGAGTTCCGATAAACTCGCCGGGCGATTTCTTTACGCACTGGTACAAGCTACTTTTTGATCCCTATTCCTATGCACACTATGCAATGTCGTGGCCGGGCAATATCGCTTTTTTTGCCATATGTGTGTTGCTGATCCTGGCCGTAATCCGCTCTATCCCGGGATCCAGGCAGACGGGTTTCCTCTGCGCCTGCATACCGATAATGGCGTGTGGGATCTTCATGGCGTGTCTCTTGCGAAGGCATGGGGATGGCAGTACGGATGGGAATTATTACACGATCCCGGTTGTGCTCACTGTCTTTGCCGTTGCCGGCATTCTGTCGCGCCTCAGCGGAAAGCTTCGCATTGCGGTAATCACGTGTGGCGCGGGATTTATCCTGCTTCACTTGCTGGTTATGTTTGTTTCTCACTGGTCATGGCATCCGGGAACGCAGGCTTTCAAGTTCTCGCTCCAGAAGCCTCAGATCAACGCGGAAGCTGGTGCTGAAGCCGCCCTGAGGGATATCGGAGCCTGGGAAATCGAGGAGTATTTGCGGGTGCATCCTCAGATTCGCCTGTGCGTGGGGTTCAGCAGAGGGGAGGAGCGCACGTTGCGATCGCTTTCCTGCACCCATGAGGATTTTGAGCAGATCGGAGGCACATTCCCACACCTGTTTGAGACCGCATCCGGGTTCAGGCAATACCTGGCATGGGCGCGGCCGGATATGCTTATCATGCCGAAATCGACTTCCTTCAGTCCCGGGAAAGTCGATTACAATGTCTGGCTTGCATTTCAGGAGCTATCCGGGAATCCAGGGGTGACGCGGGTAGAGTCGGCAAAGTATTCCGCTCTCGATCTCTCTGCAATCAAGTCCGAGCTATCGGCTGGGAATCCGGTGAAGAAATGAGATGTGGCATGCACGTCTTGCCGGCAAGAGCGAACCGTGGAGCGCGGTGGCTTGCCACCGCACTCCGAAGGGCTTCGCCTCGATAAATAGATGCAGCATTAGCCGGGATGGCGCCCCAGTGGGTTAATCAAACTGCGCGATAGTAGTGCCATAGGCATGGGTGGCCGCTTCATCCAGCGACAGCTTTCGCAAATTCTGGCTTAAAATCTCAACTCCCCAGGGTCCGGTATACCCGGCTTTGAGCATGCAGCCGACAAAGCCTTTGACGTCGAATTCTCCCTCTCCACAGAAGGTTCGGTGATTAATGGTGTCTTCATGCAGGCTCCACGGGCATGTCAGCGTGCCGTCATTTATTTCAATGCCGAGCAGGTACCGGGATGGTATGCGGGCTATTTCCTCGTAGGGAATGCCGAGCTTTACCATATGCCACAGGTCGATCATGATACCGCCGTTTTTTGCATCCGCTCCCTGCACCATTTCCAGCGTTTCGGGCAGAGTGCGAATCATGGCATCCACAATCAGCTCAAACAGGATGCTCGTTCCGACATTGGCTGCATCGGCGCACACTTTGGCAAATGACTCGATCAGACGAGGCATGGGTACGCTGTTCATATCAAAATCCCCGATTTTAATATGTCGCGCTCCCAATGCTTCAGCCGCCTTCATCAGCAGCTGTTTGGTTTCGTCCGATTTTTTCTTCTTTTCCCCGTCGAGGAACCAGTCGGTCAGGAATTCCAGTTCAACGTGCTTGATGCCGTTATCATCCAGAATCTGCTTCATTTCCTTCAAGCTGAGGCGCTGCAGGGTGTGTTCAATATCGACTTCCTTGAGTCCGATTCCGGTGAAGCCCGCGCGGGAAGCTGCCTTGACCCGGTCTTCAAAAGTGAAAGGGCTGTATTCATATTCGGAATGGGGATGAACGTTGCCTGCCAATGTCCAGTAAGAACCAACTATATCTGCCTTTTTCATGATCGAGATCCTCCTGTAAGAGAGCGTCTCATCCTATGCGAACCGATAGGATAGAGTCAATGACAGGAGGTAGGGGAAAGGAGGCAGGAGGCAGGAGGCAGGATTGAGAGCGGACCTCTATCCAGTCAGTACTCCTGCTCGAGAATTTCGTTGATCCGTTTGGCCTGGGCATTTTCATAACAGTGCATTGCCTCCCGTCTCCTGACTCCTGCCTCCTGCCTCCTGCCTCCTGCCTCCTGACTCCTGTCTCCTTTCTTCTCCCTTTTTCGTTTATAATGGCCGTCGAACTGTACTGTTTCTCCATAGAGACAATTGTTGGAAGTATCGCACATATTCGGAGGTTCTATGAAGCGTGGTTGTTTGGCTTGGATCTGGATTCTCGGCTTTCTTTTCACTGCAAATGCGGCAGACCTTTCAACGGCATCCTCGCAGGATCTGGTTGCCGTATATCAGAAGCTGCGGGCTTTACAGGGAGGGAGTCAGTCTGCCTCCGTCGAGAATGTTGCCTTTAAGCGCGATGCCGCCACGTTTACGTTTCTGAACGGGCGCATTCTATTTTCCGAGCCGGTCGGGGATCACGTACTCGCGGCCTATTTCCAGGGAGAGGGCCGCTTTGAGCTGGAGCCTCCCTCTGCGGTTGATCAGCGCCAGTTGGCGCGATTTGCCGGGAATCAGAAACTTACGGATATGTTTCGTGAAGCGGTCTTCTTTTTCACAGATGATACGTTCGCCGAGATGAGCAAGCTGATGAAGGTGCGAGCGACGCCGAAGGCGGCGGATTCGCCCTTTGCGGCTGCTCAAAAGCGGTATTCCGACAGCTATAACAACTGGATTGATAACACGCGTAAAGGCAATCCGGTTATGCGCAACCTGGCGGCACGCATGCTCGCGGATCTCACGGACCGGTCCAGCAAGGGGTTCTTTCTGGCCGATTTCAAGGGCAGCAAGTCCGGCGATTTACTGTATCAAGTGAGCTGGAACCGTGATGGCTTGCTTTACCCATGGGTCCGGATGGGCGATGAGGTGACGCTTCTCCGCCTTCGGCCAGGCGAGTATACCGAATGGTGGGCGGGGTTTCATCTTTCCTCCGAGTATGCGGCGTCCCGACATCCGGATCACCGCACGTTGCATGTTCATTCTCCCGCCGCGACCATTGATTTAGCGGTTGGGAAAGAGCATTCCATTACGGCCACAGCGGAGCTTGAATATGTGGTCCATGAAGGTGCGAGCCGCGTTATACCGTTCAATTTAAACAGCGTGCTTCGCATCAGTGCCGTTGATGATGGGACGGGGAAGAAGCTCAACTTCATCCAGGAAGATAAGAAGCTGGATAACGATCCGTGGTTCATCGTCGATGAGCCTGCAAAGGCGGGTCAGAAGTACAAAGTGCGGATCAGCTACAAGGAGGACTCCACCTACGAAACGCGCATCATCTACGATCAGGGAAGCGGCTTGTACTTTGTTGCGTCTCGCGATACCTGGTATCCGAGTTTTGGCAAACTGGACGACCGGACTCAATATCAAATCAATGCCCGGTCTCCGAAGAGATTTGCATTTATGGCCAGTGGCGCCCTATTGAAGTCCGTCAAGGAAAAGGACGAACTGATCACATCCTGGAAATCCGAGCTTCCGCTGGACGTCGTCGGATTCAATTATGGAGATTTTGTCGAATCGAGCCAAAGCACTCCGACCTTGAAGCTGACTGCCTATGCCGGACGGGAATTACCGAATGATCTGAAGGGCATAGAAGCAGGCTTCAATGTGGGAACCATCATGAAGGATGGACGGTCTGATGTCGGGCTTAGCCTGGCAGGGCTGAATACAACTTCCATGGTGAAGGATGCGGCCATCAACGGCATTCAGGCTTTCAGCTTTTATGAATTCCTATTAGGAAGCTTGCCCTTCAAATCCATCGCGGTGTCGCAACAATCCGGCCGGTCCAGTCTTGGCAGTCCAAATCTGATTTTTGCTCCTACCTCCGTGTTCCTGGATTCCGGGACGCAAAACAAGTTGGGATTTCTGCGAACGGCGGAGCAGCGCGAATTTCAGCGCACGACAGTCGTTCATGAAATGGCGCACCAATGGCTGGAACATATGGTGGGCGGTCGAACGTATCACGATCAGTGGCTATGGGATGGCGGAGCCGATTTTGTCACCTCCATGTACCTGCGCCAGTTTGATCCCAAGGCGCTCGGCGAGTTCCGCGATATCCGGCGGAAATGGCTATTATCCAAATCCCCGGCGGGGTACCGCCCGGTGGATGCCGGCCCCATGTGTCTGGGGGGACAGCTCAATGAGTACGACGCAAAAACAAATTCAGTCTATTTGAACCAGTTTAAGGGCGGATATGTAATGGAGATGATCCGCGTGTTAATGTTCGACCCCAAATTGAAAAATCCCAATGCCCGGTTTATTGCAATGATGCACGAATTTACCTCCACCTTCGCCGGACAGAACGTGTCCACGGAAGATTTCCGCAAGATTGTGGAAAAGCATGCCGGAATGTCCATGGAATGGTTTTTTGAGCAGTGGGTCTATGGATCTCAGACGCCGGTGTACGATTTCAGTTATCAGCTGTCCGGTGCCGATGGTGGCCAAACGGAGGTGACGCTTTCTCTGACACAGTCGGCGGTTTCGGACTCTTTCAAGATGCAACTGCCGCTCTATGCAGTTGTGAACGGACAGCAGCAGTACCTGGGATTGATCGGTGTATCAGGAACCAAGCCGCTGAAGACAAGTCTGAAGCTTCCGATGCGACCGGAGAAGGTAGTGCTGGATCCGGAGCGGAGCATTCTGGCGGAGATCCGTCAATAGCCGGGCGGGAGCGCCGGGTGCCCGTCGTCTGCGGTGTCGGGCAATCCGGTGCCCCGGTTGGCATTAATGCATGGTTGGATCGAGTTCCGGTTCGGGGCCCTGGGAGGGTGTTTTTCCCAGATTGGTGATATGCAGCCTGATTGCCTCTGAATCGGGGACGCTTTTGTCCAGCGATAGGTACATGTTCATGTGCTCTTTGGCACCGTTGATATCGCCCTTTGCCTCCAGAATTCTTCCCCATACATATTCGGCTCTGGAGATTCGGTGGGCTGAGTCCAGGCGAAGGACATCCTGTATCGCCGATGCAGCCTGATCGAGGTCATTCAGCATATAGCTTGCGATAGCCTTGTGGAAATAAACATCGGGATACGGCTTCTTCTTGTCCGCTTTGCCCAGGGCGTCCGATGTTTTGATCACGCACTCCCAGTCTTTCAGCTTGCTGCAGGTATGCACGAGAGTCAGGTAGGGAGCGAGGAATTTGTTGTCCGCAGCAAGGGCTTTCTCAAAAGCTTCCCGCGATTCCTTGAGGGAGTTCTCGTGATCGAGCACGACTCCCAGCGCATGCCAACCGGCGGCGTATTTAGGCTCCTTGGCCATTCCCTGCTGAAATCGCGCGATGGCTTCGTCGTGATTTCGGTTGTCTAGGGCTTTCATGGCTGCCTTGAGGTCGCCTTTTGAGCGCAACGGCATGTTCGAATCAGACATGATGATGGTATAGGGATCGTCTGCCGGCGAAGAAATCACGATCGTCCCCAGTGTGGTGGTGGTGCTCAGATAGCCGTTCAGCGCAGAGATATCAATGGACGTCGAGGTGTAGCCTGTATGGGTCGCCCGGATGACGCACGCGCGTGTCCGCATTGGATCCACATCCATCCGCCACAGGTATTCTCCGTTCTTGTCTGTCAGCGGTCCCGGGGCAGATCCCTGGCCATCACTGCAGTGACGTTCAATCCCGACTCTCATAGGAGGCGGCGATCCGTTGGGTAGTGTCACCTTTCCCCGGATGATCACCGGATAGTTTTCGGCAACGGCAATCCGGAGCGCGGAAAACAGGAGTGCCGCCATACAGAGCGGAAGGAGTTTACGTCTGAAGTTCATAGCTTCCCTTGTGCAATAAAAAGAGATTCAGTTAGAGCCGGGAGTTGCTGCTGCACGTCAAACCGTATGCGTTCTATGGATGCATTATACCGATCCGCGGTTCATTCCACGTGAAATAAAACAAAATGATGCGTAGAAGGAGGATTTCTGCTATGGTCCAATCCTTATTAGAAAAGGAGAAGAGGTGTAATGGCTAAGGCATTGGAAGGCGTCAGGGTGTTGGATTTTACGCAATATTTGTCTGGTCCCCACTGCACATCGGTTTTGAGTGAACTGGGCGCGGATATCATCAAAATCGAGATGCCGGGCAAGGGAGAACCCGAGCGGCAAGCCATGCCCAAAACTCCAAAGAAAGAGTCCTATCAATTTCTCTCCTATAATCGAGGAAAGAAAAGCATCACCCTGAACCTCAAGAGCCCCCAAGGTATTGAAGTGGCCAAAAAGCTGGCGGCCAAAGTGGATGTCCTCGTCGAGAACTTTGCGCCTGGCGGCATGGACCGACTGGGTTTGAGCTATGACGAAATACGCAAAATCAATCCGGGGATTGTCTATGCATCCATTTCCGGCTTCGGTCAGACCGGTCCGCGCCGCAACGACGTCAGCTATGACGTGGTTGCCCAGGCCATGGGAGGCCTGATGAGCGTTACCGGGTATGCAGGCGGCGAACCCCTGAAGGCGGGGATTTCTCTCGGCGATTACATGGGCGGATATAACGGCGCCATCGCTATTCTGGCTGCGCTCTATTATCGAAAAGTAACCGGAGAAGGTCAGGCCATTGACATATCGATGCAGGATGGCATCTGGGCAATGGTTTTCCCCGATCGAGCCAACTACTTCGACACCCATGAAGTCCCCAAAAGATTCGGCAACAAGCTCAGCAGTTCCGCTCCTTTCGGTGCTTACAATGCCAAAGATGGATATGTGGTGATCTGTACGATTACGGATCCTCAATGGCACAAAGTCCTCCAGGCAATGGGCCGGGACGATTTGATCACCGAGCCGCGTTTTGCCACGCGCGAAATGCGAACCAGGAACATGGAAGAGGTTGACGGTATGGTACAGGCGTGGTGCCAGCAGAAGACGGTGGATGAGGTCTTCGCGGTATTAAAGGAATTTGGCGTGCCCTGTTCGCCGCTGCCGTCTTTCGACCAGGTTGCCAGCGATCCACACCTGCTGAGCAGAGAGATGATTGTTGAGGTGGAGCAGCCGGTTTCCGGGAAAGTAAAGCTCAGCGGTTCCGTCTATAAAATGACCAAGACCCCGGGCAACCGCAAAATGAGAGTTCCGGAGGTTGGCGAGCACAACCAGGAGGTGTATGGCGGGATCCTCGGACTTGATGCTCAGGAAATGAAGAAGCTCAAAGACGATTCCATTATCTAAATCTAATGATGCAGTTCTTTCCTTCTTCCCCATTTTTCAATATCGGGGCCTGCCTCCGATATTGAAAAATGGGGAAGAAGGAGTCGATCCCGGATTTTTGCTTGTTTTTGTTCCGCCCTGCGAAACAGAGTTCCCCTAGGTGCATTTTTCTTGTTGACAAAATCGAGAATTCGATTTAAAAAGATCCTTTGCTAGTTACGCAAGGTCTGGATCTATCCCCGCACCAGGTTATAGATTCTTCCGACAGAGCCGGCACTATTTTTTTTCTATTAACTTTGGAGGTAACCCGTGACCGATCAGGAATTTTTAGATGTACTTACATCGAGAAAAAGCATCCGGCGATACAAACCGGATCCGGTACCAGACGAGATGATCGACAAGATCCTCGAGGCAGCCCGATGGGCACCGACAGGTGAAAATTACCAACCGTGGAGATTTATCGTAGTCCGCGATCAGGAAACCAGGAACAAGATTGGCGATCTCTCCAAGCAGGGAAGCGGATCGCGTATGACCTCCTGGTACTGCCTCAGCGAATTGCAGCAGAGATTCGAAGGAATTGAAGACCCGGTCAAGAGAGCGGAAGTGCTTGAGTTCATGTATTCCGGAAGAGTGTCCGAATTCTGCAAGCAGGCGCCGGTGGTCATTGCTGTAATTGGTGACTTGAGAGTAGGAAGCGTTGACGTGCCTTATGATCTTTGCGCGGCGATGGAAAACATGATCCTTCAGGCTCACCAGATGGGATTGGGCTCCTGCTGGGTATATGGTCCGGTCGCCAGCACGAGAGATGCCATCCGATTTAAGGATATCCTGGGCATCCCGCAGGGAATGGGCTATTACAAGGTGCTCTCTTATCTTGCAGTCGGGTATCCCAAGGAACAGCGCAAGCATCCGAGACCCAAACTGCCGCTTTCTGAAATGGTTTTCTGGGAAAAATTTGGAAACAAGGAGAGGATCTGATGGATAGCATAAAGTATTGCAACGAATTGCTGGCAAGGGTTGAAGCTCTCATGTATCAGGAGCTCTCCGGCATGGCCCACTGGAAGTGTGAATTTGTGGGTGCTGATTTTATCCGCGCTCAGAAAATTGAAGGAACGACGGTTGAGGAAGTAACGGAAAGCTGCATCAAAGCGATGAAGGCTGCCGGGCTCGTCTCCGACGTAACCTACAAAACCAGCCCTGACGGCATCATGCTCAAGCTGAAGATCAAGAACTGCATCCATCATGAAAAGGAAGTTCTTGTTGAAGCGGAAGGCGTCGATCCGTACATCTGCCCTATCGCCAACATGATTCTGGACCAGATTCACGAGAAGCTGAACTATACGACGAGCTACAAGTCCAAACAGGCTATCGATAAAGATAAGAAGCAGTGCTTGATCTACAATGCTCTTTACAAGACCGGCGAGCAGATCGGTCAGATATCGGATTGGCTGAAGGACGATGAAGACAGGGAATGGCTGGAGAATCAGCCTTCGCAGATCCTTGCCGCAGCGGACAGAAAGAAGAAATAGCTGCATGATTGTCCGGGCTCTGAAGGCCCGAAATCCATCGGAAGCCGCGCGAGAACGCGGCTTCCATATGGACCCTCTGTATTTATCCTCCGTTCAAACTCCAATTCGCAATTTTTTATATCTGCAAGAGAAGAGGCTGTCTTTGTAGAATAGCCATAGGCTTTGCCGCGTGCATTCGCGGCTTAATCAGTGAGGACGATATGCCAGGGTTGAGCGCAGCCATGAAGGGCAGGATTTTCGAAGCGCTGGATGCCACCAGTTTCAGGCAACGGGGCTTCCATGTGGATTATGATGAAAAGAATGACGTGCTTGTGACGATCACCCGCTTCACGTATCGGTTCACGCTAAATTCGACGGATGCCGGATTTGTTACTGGCGAGTATCCCGGCATCGCTTCGGAAAAAGCCGAGATAATGCAAAGAAGCGATTTTGAATCGTGCCTTCGTGCCATCCGTGAATGGGCGACAAGAATCCTGGACAGGGAGGAGTCCGCCATTCTTGATGAATTTGGAGGTGTGGCTGATCGCGATCCCTCGCTTCCCCTGAAGTGAAGGCAGACCACGCTCCGGGCGGCATTACCAGGCAGCCGCATCCATTGCCAGCTTTATCACCCCGTCTTCGTGCGTTTCGTACATTTCAAACGCTCTCTGCGCTTCGCGGATGGGCAGTCTGTGGGTGCAAAAGCTCGTCAGCTCCCGTTGATTTGCCATGAAGAGATCCTGGGCCTTCATCAGATACTCTTTCCATGCCGGCGTGACGGTCCCAATCAGGACCGCATTTTTCCGAAAGAAAGTTTCATATTCCAGCGCATAGACATTGTGGTCCGGGACTCCAAAGGCGAGAACGGTTCCACGCTTTTGCACCAGTTCCAGTGCATCGTTCAGGGTGTCCATCTGGTGTCCAACCGCTTCAATCACTATGTCCACAGGCTTCCAGTTGCTGCCAGCCGCCCGCATCCCGTGAACGACCTCAATCGCACTGCCGACTATGGTTTCGCCGGCTCCGAGTTCCTCCGCTTTTTTGCAGCGGTTCTCAAACGGATCGATGCCAATGATTCGGCCCGCGCCTCTTTTGTGCGCAAGCCAGCAGAACATCAGTCCTATGGACCCCAGACCCAGTACGGCAATTGATTTCCCCTCGATCTCACCTAGACGGTCCATTGCGTTTATGACCGTGGAGAGAGGCTGGATGATGCAGGCGGCTCCCGGGTCCATGATCTTTGGATTTAGGAGAATAGTCCGAGCGGTCTGAGCCAGGAAATACTCGGCAAGCCCCTGGTTGCCGTCCGGAATCGAAAGCACCCGGTCTCCCGGTTTGAATTGCGAAGACGCGCTTGCCACGATCTCTCCGATGCATTCGTGTACCGGTGCGCCCGGGGGCATCGGATATGTCTGATGTCGCTTTTTCCCGGTAAAGAAAGGGATATCGCTTCCGCAAAGCGAAACCCAGGCCGTTCGGACAAGGAGGTGTTCGCTGCTGCCTTGCGGCAAGGAGGGCACTGGCATTTCCACTGGTTCAAGAAAGCGCGGCTTTACGGCGTGGAGCAGTTTCATTGCATTCCCTTTCTGGCAATCGGCGAAATTTCCGGCGGAAAAGCAGCCGGTAATTCCATGAATCAGCCAAGGATGATAGTTCGCGCGATGTGAGGCGTCAATCATCCAGATCCTCTGTTTCCGGGTTCACAATCCAGGCAATCACCGGCACAATCCGTCCCAGGTCAAAGGGGGCACCAATTCCCTGCGATTGCTCGCCACTTATGTGTAGATATGCCAACAATATGCAAAGTCATATTCCTTGACTGCGCCTGGAAAGAAAATTAGGATTGGCTCATATTGGGTTGATTCCTCACATTACGGTGCTGGTTTTCTCCGAACGATGATGAAGGGCTTTTGCTCTTGTTCGATGTGAGATTCCCGCGCATCACCAACTGATTCTATCTGGCCTTATACGACATAGCATTGCGATCCTGTTCGATCACCCTGGCTCGAACAGTCATTGTGCTGGCCAGGGACCGCTGTCGGTATTGGCCTATCCACCATGGTTCCGGCATCGGCCCTCATTCTCAATTTCTTTCTCAACCTGAGGGAGGACATGTTTCATGCGATCAATCATTAAAGCATTCGGCTGTGTGCTCATCCTTTCAGCGATGGCCCTTGCGCAGGGCGATCGCGGCACGATTACGGGAGCAGTGACCGATCCGGCAGGCGCCGTGATTGGTGGCGCGGCAGTCAAAGCAAAAAACGCGGCAACCGGCGCCGAGTATTCAACAATAACTACCAACACCGGCAACTACACTCTCGCCCAGTTGCTGCCCGGCCCTTATGAACTATCGGTTTCCATGTCCGGCTTCAAAACGCTTGCCCGGACAGGTCTCACCGTGGTTTCCGCGCAAATAATGCGCATCGACGCTGCCTTGGAAATAGGCGCAATCTCCGAAACCGTTTCCGTGGATGCCGCCGCTGCCCTGCTGAAGACGGAGAGCGGCGAACTGAGCCATACCATCCAGGGGGAGTTGCTGAACAACCTACCCGTTTTTTCCATTGGCAGCTATGCAGGAACGACAGGCATCCGGAACCCATACGCTGTGATCCAGATGCTTCCGGGCGCCGATTTTACCCCCGATAACAACGTTAAGGTCAATGGCGCGCCGAGCAACACCCAGGGGTTGCGTGTCGAGGGCATGGATGCCACCAACAACATGTGGCAGCAGATGTCCCAATATACGCAGACCGGCGTCGAAGCCGTCCAGGAATTCGGCATACAAACAAGCAACTACGCGGCCGAATACGGGCAGGCGGGAACGGCTGTGTTTAATTTGACGATGAAGTCCGGCACGAACCAGCTTCATGGATCCGCTTATGACTACTTCGTGAACGAAGCCCTGAATGCCGGAACGCCGTTTACGTCTGACGGGACGGGGGGAAAACTTCGTCCCCGCAATCGAAGAAACGACTTCGGCTTCACAGTCGGCGGGCCCGTGTATCTGCCCAAAATGTTCAACGGTCGCGACAGGGCGTTCTTCTTTTTCAGTTTTGAACAGTATCGCCAGGCTACCACCACGAACAGCTTTGTGACAGTTCCCACTCTTGCCATGCGGAAAGGAGATTTCAGTGCGATCCAGGGTGCCGCTCCCCTGAAAAACTCCAGCGGCAATGTAATCACTGATGTGCTCGGCCGCCCGGTCTACCAGAATACGATCTATGACCCGAGCACAGAACGAGTTGTCAATGGAGTCCGGGTATGGGATCCCTTCCTCGGCAACAAGATCCCGCAGGAAAGATGGGATCCGGCTGCATTGGCCGTACAGAGCTACATGTATGAGCCGGGTTATGGTGGCGCGGATGCCTCGAAACTGACCAACAATGCGATGCTGACCGTTCCCGCATCCGTTGTGACCTGGATCCCATCAGTCAAAGTGGATTATTCGATTAGTCCAAGAGCCAAGGTATCCGGGTTTTGGTCAAGGAATAGCTATGCACCAGGTGGTTCTGCCGGCTTGCCCGCGCAGATCACTTCCTTCATGCCGACTCCATCCGTGAATCACACAGTCCGGCTCAACTTCGATTACACTGTCAAGCCCACCATGCTGCTGCATCTTGGTGCGGGACTTATGCAGACTGTCCTGACTTACAATGCCGGAGGACATACTCCCCAAAAGGATCTTAAAATACCTGGAGGAACAGACGCCAATCCGTATCTTACAACCATGATCAATACTACGTATGGTGGCTATTCTCCGGCGACAGGCCCGGCCATGGATGTGCGGTTTGTCGATCTGAAGCCGACGGCAAATCCCAGCTTGACCTGGATCAAGGGGAATCACAGTTACAAATTTGGCGGAGAACTGGTCGTGGAATCCCATCCGGACTATAGCAGGAGCTACGCCAATAACTATTACTACTTCTCTCCAAACCAGACCGCGGATCCTTCCCTGAGCTTGAGCGGCACAACCCTCCCCTCCGGGACAGCCATCGGGTTCGCCTATGCCAGCTTTCTCATGGGGAATTACAACCAGGTAACCAGCAACACGACCGCAAAAGGGCACCTGGGAAACCACGCCTTCGCTTTTTACGCGCAGGACTCGTGGAAGATCACGTCCAAAGTTACCTTGGATTACGGCTTGCGCTACGATTTCCAAACCTACCTGAAGGAGCAGTATGGCCGAATGGGCAGTCTGGTGCCCTCGGCGATGAACCCCAAAGTTGGTCTGCCGGGCGCAATTCAGTATGAAGGCAATGGGCAGGGACACTGCAACTGTGCATTTGGGAAAAACTATCCGTATGCCTTTGGCCCTCGGCTCGGGCTTGCGTGGCAGATGCTTCCCAAGACCGTATTACGTGCCGGCATCGGCATCTCCTACGGAAAGACAACAGAACTCGGCTACCTGAGCAATCAGTTGTCAGGTATGGTGAGTTATCAGAACCCGGGGCAGGGCCTGCCGGCCGGGCAATTATCGACAGGCGTACCTCCCGGCGTTACGCCGACGTGGCCTACAACGGACACAAGCGCCTATCCGCATCTTCCCTCTCTCGACCCTCCGGCGATGTTTTACGATTACAACATGGGCCGGCCGTCCAGGACTGTCCAGTGGAGCTTCGGGATCCAGCGGGAAATCACCAAGGATTTGCTTCTGGAAGTCTCCTATGTTGGCAACCGCGGCGCATGGTGGTATGCCGGAGCATTGAGGGATTGGAACGCCTTAACCCCGGAGGATCTGAAAAGCAAATGGGGGCTTGACGTCGGAGTCAAGGCCGACCGGGACTTGCTGGTGAATACTTTAGGTGCTGCCCAGGCCAAGTATCCCGGGCGGTTTACCACGCCCTTTGCCGGCTTTCCTGCGGCAACCGCAACGCTCGCTCAGGCGCTTGCTCCATTCCCTCAATTCTCAAGCATGAACCTGATCTTCGCGCCGTTGGGGCGTACCTGGTACGATGCTCTGCAGGCCAACCTCAACAAGAGGTTCGCGCATAATTTCTCTTTCCAATATAGTTTCACCTGGCAGAAGGAGCTCTATTCTGGAGCCGAAAACTCCTATTGGTTCGGCGGTCCCAGGAATGCTCTGATCAATGACGTGGCCAACCGGTCGGTCAACAAATACATGTCAGGCTTGTCACGTCCACTAATGCATAACATAGCTCTGAGTTACACGACACCCAGGGTTTTCGCCCAATACAAGATGTTATCCCTGTTCTTGCGAGACTGGCAGATCAACATCCAGGCTCGTTACAGGAGCGGGTATCTGCTTCAAGTGCCAGTTGCGTCCAGCAACCTGCCTAACGCTCTCCACCGCTCGGCTACCGGCGGGGCAGTCGCTGGAACCCCAACTACCTTTGCAAACAGAGTGCCGGGACAACCGGTGTTCATGGACCAGAGCGGCAACGCAATCGACATCAACAGCCGCAATTGGGACCCGAGCCAGGCCTTCGTACTTAATCCGAAAGCGTGGACGGAACCGGATGAGGGGAAGTTCGGCACCTCTGCGGCCTACTATAGTGACTACAGGTCATTTCGCCATCCCCAGGAAAATGTGGGGTTGGCTCGTAACTTCCGGTTCGGCCGTGATGGTCGGATGAACCTGAATCTTCGGGCCGAATTCACCAATATCTTCAACCGGCTTTACCTGCCAGACCCAACAGCAACAAATGCCGGGGCAACACAAACCAAATCCTCTACCGGTCAACCGACTGGCGGATTCGGATATATCAACCTTCAGAGTTCTCAAATCGCGTCGAATGTCCGGATGGGCCAGATTGTCGCCCGCCTCAGTTTCTAATCTCTCCCTGGATTGTGCTGGGGGCCGGCCTAAGCTGGCCCCCAGCATTTCAAAACGCCGCGATTGCACGAATTCCCCAAGAATGCTTTGGGCAATCCGTGTCATTCGCGACGTTTTTGAAAGCTGCTGCCGCAGTGAGCAACCTGCGATAAGAACAGATTGTGGCCCGCTTCAATTTCTGGCAAATCTCCTGTTTTTCGTGGGAGCTGGTCAGGCCGGCTCTCATCCCCCCTCTTACCCGCCATCAATCGCCAATATCCTATTTCGAATCAATCTAATTTTCTTTGCAACTCTTGTATTTTCCTTAGGTTTCCAGAATATTAGTTTGAATTAATCTGCTTGACTGTTATTGCAATCGCAAATAGGATGGTGCCACAAATGGGAGTGTTCTACGCAAAGGGATAATATTCTACGCATCCCGAAATCCCCGGGCGATTCTCCCAGCGCTTTACAGATTTATCTGATTTCGCTTTAACAATCTGTTGCTTGCCCTGTTCGACTCCCTGGCTCGAATGGGTGTATTTGCTTGAGATAGCGGATGACCGGCCGTAGTGCAATTGGATTTGCGGCTGGTAAGAAGCTTTTGTTTCGTGCGTCTCGGTTTGTCAACCCTAGGAGGTATTACTGATGCGTTTATTGCTGAAGGCATGCTGTTGCGTGCTCCTTCTGGCAGGAATTGCCCTTGCCCAGTCGGACCGCGGCACCATCACCGGCACCGTCACTGATCCTGCAGGCGCTGTAGCTCCGAATGCTTCGATCAAGGCGAAAAACATAGGGAACGGTGCTGAATATCAGACATTGAGTACCAATACCGGCAATTACACACTTGCCCAATTGCCATCTGGAAGCTATGAACTCACGGTTGCAATGACTGGATTTAAGACATTTGTCCGTCAGGGAATCACAGTCGCCGCAGCCCAAACCCTCCGCGTTAATGTCAGCCTCGAGGTGGGAGCCATTTCGGAGACCGTCACGGTCAGTGAAGATGCTCCTCTGCTCAAGACTGAAAGCGGGGAATTAAGCCACAACGTCCGTTCGGATACGCTGGATTCGCTCCCGGTTTTGTCTATCGGCGGAAGCGCAGGCAGTACCGGTATTCGAAATCCATATGCCGTTATGCAGGTTCTGCCGGGCGCCGACTGGCGGCCGGATGCCAGCGTCAGAGTCAACGGTGCTCCCGGCAACTCGCAGGCTTTGCGCGTTGAGGGTATGGACGCGACCAATAACATGTGGCAGCAACAAGGCCAATATACCCAGCAGGGTGTAGATGCTATTCAAGAGTTTGCTGTCGCCACCAGCAATTATGCGGCTGAATTCGGGCAGGCAGGATCTGCCGTATTCAACCTGACCATGAAGTCCGGTACGAATGCGCTGCATGGGAGTGTTTACGAATACTTTGTTAATGAGGCCCTCAACGCTTCGACGCCGTATTCGGAAGATAGTGCTGGAAACAAGAACCGGCCACGTTCCCGCCGGAACGATTTCGGATTCACCCTCGGTGGACCGATCTACGTGCCGAAAGTGTATGATGGCCGTGACAAATCCTTCTTCTTTTTCAGCTTTGAGGAATATCGCCAGGCCACAACCACAAAGACCGCTGCGACGGTTCCAACGCTCAAGATGCGCACCGGTGATTTCAGCGAAATCCTAGGAACAACCGCGATCGGCACGGATATTCTGGGCCGACCTATTTATGAGAACCAGCTATATGACTGGCGCACTGAACGCCTGGTGAACGGCACGCGTATCTGGGATCCGTTCAAGAACAATCAAATTGATTCCTCTTTGTTTGATTCATCGGCAGTGCTGATTCAGGCGATGTTTCCCAAGCCGGAGACGTCCGGGCTGACTCAGAACTGGAATCAACAGACCGCAAACTCAACCCTGACCTTTATTCCTTCGGTCAAGATTGATTATTCGCTCAACAACAAGGCCAAGTTGTCCGGATACTGGTCGAGGAATTCCTTCAATACGACCGCGGATGATGGCCTCCCAATCGCCATCACGGCTGGTGTACCCAATACCTTCCTGTCGCACACGCTGCGCGTCAATCTGGATTACACCATCACCCCGACCATGTTGTTACATGTCGGCACAGGGCTCATGGTCAACCGGATGAGACAGTTGGCTCCGCAAGGAGTGGATACAAAAGCCACCTTCGGAATCAACACGCAGGCAAAGGGTTTCCCATATATCGCTGGACCTGTCAGCACCAGCTTTGGTGGGTTCTCCCCGACGATGGGTTCGGTCATGAACTCCCAGCTTGATAATCTCAAGCCGACTGCGAATCCGAGTTTGACCTGGATTCGTGGGAACCACACCTATAAGTTTGGCGGAGAGTTGATCGTCGAATCGCATCCGAGCTACAGCGAAACATTCGCCAACAACTGGTTTACCTTTGCAACGGCTCAGACCGGCGATCCTTCGCTGGCCTATACCAACCTCGGTGGGAAAACGACCGGTTTTGCATACGCCAGCTTTCTTACCGGCCGCGTAGGCAGCGGGTATACAAATGCACCGAGCAGAGGACATCTGGGATCCCACTCCATTGCTTTTTATGCACAGGACTCCTGGAAGATCACGCCCAAGATCACCCTGGATTACGGGCTGCGTTATGATTACCAGACCTATCTTAAGGAACAATACGGACGGTGGGCCAACTTCTCCCCAACCGCTTTGAATCCGAACATTATCAATCCCGTGACCAATCAGCCCATGCCGGGCGCCACTATTTTTGAGGGCAGCGGAGCGGGTCACTGCAACTGCAGTTTTGCAGATACCTACAAGTTTGCCTTTGGACCGCGCCTTGGTTTGGCTTGGCAGGTGATGCCAAAGACCGTCATTCGCGCCGGTATCGGTATTTCCTACGGCCGAACCCCTGAACTTGGCTACCTGAACAACACGCTGTCAAGTTTTGTGACCTATGGCGCCACTGCTCCTGGTTTGGCTGCCGCCCAGCTGCATGACGGCCCTCCTGCGGCCTATACGGTTGTGTGGCCTGACATTCGCGCGGATGCATTCCCCAAATTGCCCAGCCTTGGCCCACCGGCAATGGCGGTCGATCGCAACGCGGGCCGTCCTCCTCGGACCGTTCAGTGGAGCTTCGGTATTCAACGTGAAATTACCAAGGACCTGATGGTTGACCTTTCATATGTAGGCAACCGCGGTGCCTGGTGGCAGGCCAATCCGTTGGTTGATATCAACGGCGTAACCCCCGAATACCTGAAGACCAAGTGGGGATTGGATGTCAACAGTGCGGCAGATAGGACCCTGCTGACAACATCCTACGCGAACCTCTCGGCTGCGGACAAAATTCGATTCCCGTTGCCGTTTACCAAATTCCCTACAAGCTACAATCTGATCCAGGCGCTTCGGCCTTTCCCGCAGTTCAGCACCATCTCGATGATGTGGGCTCCGCTGGGACGCACCTGGTACGATTCGGCTCAGCTCAAAGTAACGAAGAGGTTTTCGCATAACTTTGATTTGAGCTATAGCTTCACCTTCCAGAAAGAAATGACGATGGGTTCGGAACTCTCGTATCAGCTCTTCGGCACCATCAACCCGATGGTCGGCGATGTTGCAAATCGGGCATCCAATAAATACATCTCCGGTTTGTCGAGACCGTTCATGAACGTCGTTGCCACGAGCTACACGGTTCCTAAGGTTTTCCCTGGAAACAAAATCGTATCGCAGATTCTGCGCGACTGGCAGTTCAGCGCGCTGTTGCGCTACACCAGCGGACAGCCGCTCCAGGTGCCGAACTCTACTGGTTCGACTCAGACACTGTTGGCCCGCGCGAACAATACGTTTGCCAACAGAGTGGCCGGACAATCGCTCTTTGCCGATCAGAATGGCAACGCGATTGACATCAATGGGAATTACGATCCAGCCACCACGTTCGTGCTGAATCCCAAAGCATGGACATCGCCAGCGGATGGACAGTTCACCACTTCCACCGCCTATTACAACGATTATCGCGGCCGCAGGCATCCGACGGAAAACATGAGCTTGGCTCGTAATTTCCGGATGGGACGCGACGGTCACTATACTCTGCAATTAAGGGCCGAGTTCAACAACATCTTCAACCGTCTGTATGTTCCCGACCCCAGCAACCTGACCGCTGGTGCAACCCAAACCTATAAAGCCGGTACAAACCTGACCACTGGCGGATTTGGGTACATCAACATGAAGGCTGCAGCAGTAGCCAGCAACGTGCGTACAGGACAAGTCGTCGCACGCTTCAGCTTCTAGTCCATCGCAAGATGTTTGGGGCCGCGGTTCATCCGGGCCCCAAACAAAAACGCCACGAATTGTACGAATTCCGCGAAACATCTTCGAGAAATTCGTGCAATTCGTGGCGTTCTGTTTTTCGGCCTATATTTTCCCCAGGGCCTTCAGGACTCTTGCGGGCGTCAACGGATAATCCAGCGCCCACTTGCCTGTCGCGTTATGGATCGCGCCCGCGGTGACTCCCGACAGGGATGCGCCGGTAGCTTCTCCAATGCCGCAGGCTCCATAGGATGAGTATCCCATGTGGCTTTCATTGAGGATGCATTCAATATCCGGGTAATCATTCATCGTTCCGATGTGATACCCGATGTTGTCAAAATTCAGCCCCACGCCGGTGCGCGGACAGTAAATCTTTTCCTCGGTTGCGCTTCTCCCCAGCCCCATGATCGCGCCGCCGTATTGTTGAGCCTCAGCGCTGCGTCGGCTGAACAGATGGCCGACGTCATTGGTGCACACGAGGTTTGTGACGAGCACTTCCCCGGTTTCGGTGTCCACTTCGACCTCGATAAAATGCGCCTGCCGGCTCATGATGTACATCTGCGGATGTGGTTTACCATCAAGCGTCAGCCCGCTGACGTTGGGCACAACCGGATGGACAATGGCCGGATCATCGCCCCAGTTCGGACTCGCGACTTCCTTAACGCTTTTTCTGCTTTTCGGATTTGCTTTCTCAAAAACAAACCCGTCCTTGACATCGAGCTCTTCCGGCTTTTTGCCGGCAAAAGATACGGAGCTCTTGCTCGGTGCAAACCCGCGCGGCGGGCCTCCCATCCCAGCCGGCTTGATTGCGTATTCAATGATCTTTCGTTTCAGTTCGCGTGCAGCAACGACGAGTTGGGGTGTTGATTGACCAATCCCCATGGCTCCGCCGGGAACCCAGAATTGGAAGGTGTCGGCATCCGTCCGTTGATTCTGAACAATAATGTCTTCGTAATTCAGGCCCGATTCTGAAGCGACGCAGTGGCGGAATGAAGACTCGGTATCCATGCCGAAGTCGGGACGCAAACCTACGATGGTAAGCTTCCCCTGGCGCAGAATAAGGCATGCAAACTGCCTGCCGGCTATCCAGCTCCATTCATTGATATGCATGAAACCAAGACCGTGCATCCTGCCGTTAGGAAGTTTTCTTGTGCCAGGCGCATGCCATTTCTTATCCCATTGAATGGCGTCTTTTCCCAGTTTGATTATTTCCCTCAGGCTTTGTCGCTGGGGGAATGCGTTTTCTTTCTGGTATTTTGTTACCCAATCCCAATCGTGCCCCTGGCAGCCATCGTTCTTAAGCGCGACTTCCGTGGGATCCAAGCCAAACTCAGCCGCAACCTTGGAAAACATTACATGGTGTGGCACGCAGCATTGGGACCCGTGCCTGAAACATACGTGATGTCCGTGGTTGATCAGCGCCCATTGTTGCGTATTGCGGAAATTGTGAATGCTGGTGGATTCGTGCGTTTTGTCGATGTGAAGTTCACCGACGGGTCCTGTCACATCCCAGTCGACTGCCGTGATGGTCCCGTCTTTTTTTGCCCCTACCTTGCAGCGATAGATCGCGGCATCATCTCCGTTTGCATAAAAATTGCTCTCGTCATAAAGAAGCTTTACCGGCCGGTCTTTTGCCCTTTTGGCAAGAATGACCGCGAGTCGGATAAAGGCCGTGGAGTATCCCAGCCATGCAATACCACCGTACCAGGCACCCTGGTACGGCACCGTAACCGTCAGTTTGTTGTGCTCGCAAAGCGGCGGGATAGGCTGCATGCGGTCCGTGGGCTTCGCAGCGGCTTCAACATCAACACTGCCATAGCCGAGCGAGACCTGAGACAGCCCTGCCTGTACGGTGCTCGGCATAGTCAGGACGGGGTGCATATGGGCGGTATGGTGTGGCCACAGATCCAGGTGGTCTCCGCGCCATTGAGCGACGCAAGCCATTGCCTCCACACCCGCCGGCGTATTCGTGCCCCTGGTAAACGTGTATTCAATCGTCTTGTCTGCCTCTGCAAATCCTTTCTCGATGTCCCCGATTTCAGTCGATTTGGTGGGCACCAGGGTATTGGGATCCTTCAAGTCTTTTCCCAGCCGCAGTATTTCCGGCATGATCTTGGGCGCATCCGGCTTCAAGGATTTTTCCATGTCCAGGATGAAGGGCAGCTCTTCCCACTCAATCTGAATCATCCTGAGGGCGCGGTCGCATAGCTCCTCGCTGTCGGCTACGACAACAACTCCCATCGGATGCTGGAAGAAATCGCCGGTTCGCGGAAGGGTAAGAATGTTGTATCGACTGGAGCAGTATCCTCCAGTTGAGTTTTCAAACTGAATGTCGGGATCGTCGAACCGCAGGATATCCCGGACGCCAACAAGGGCTGCCGCCTTGCTTGTGTCCATTTTTGTTATTTTTGCATGCGCGTACGGGGATGTGAGTATCTTCGCGTACAGCATCCCCGGAAGAACCACATCTCGCGTAAAAACTGCCTGGCCGGATAGCTTGTCATGGGCGTCCTGACGGGACATTCCCTTGTCAACAGGTGAGACTTCCGGCGGTTTCCATGTCCACGGTCTGAAATCTTCCGGCATTCCATTCTCCATTGTAAAAAGATTCCCGATGTCAAATTTCGGATTCCAGATTCCCGATCTCCAGTCCGAAATCGAGAATCTGGAATTTAGAATTCACTCATTACCTGGGGTCGACACAGGTAAAATTTTCGGCTTTGTTGATATCGCCGGATCCCTTGAATTTGGGGACTTTGGGATAGACGCATGCGGGCCTCGTCCGGGACACCACGCCTTTGTCTCGCTGTACGAAGGTAATTGTTTCCGGAGCTTCTCCTTTTTCTACCCAATTCTGAATGGCGGTAAAGGAGTCGAAGTCCTTCTGGCCGCCCATGAAACCCGGGCAGCCGGTCGATCCTGGGATCATGAACATTCGGGCAAAATCCTGCGTCTTGCCGGGTCCGCCCATGGTGCTTTCCACTTTCTCGTAATATTCCAGATAGCTGCGCACCGGCAGCGCATTCGAATTCCACGACCCGGCCAGGATGATCTTTCCGCCGGCCTTCTTAAAAGGCCTTAGGTCCGGATTATTGGCGTCCACCACTTTGCCGGCTTTTTTGATCCCCAGGCGAGTGTCCTTATCAACATCAAATGTGCGCCAGTCCCAGTTGAGGTCTTCTTTAACCATTCCTTTGAAGTAATCGACATTAACAAAGAAGGGATCTTTTTCAACCATGATAGGAGCCCAGGTCAACTCGCTTCCCGGCTGGAAGCCGCTGTAGATCTGCGTTCCATCCTTGAATTTTGCTCCGGCATAGATCTTTTTCACCGTATCCACCTGGGCTGCAGTCAGGCAGGTCGGTTCATCGGTGTTGCCGCTGCACTGGATGGTTTTTGGGTCAAATTTGCATTCTCGCGGGTCGGTAATCAAACCATCTTTGAAGCCGTCAATGGCATCGCAGGCTTCAATGGCGGCTTGGTTGATGATCCCGAGCTTCTTTCCGATATAGCCGGGAGCATTGACTCCATCTTTCAGGGCTACCCAGCTTATGTACAGCGATCCGGGCTGTAAATGAGAGATCCAGTAGGCGGGATCGGTTACGACGATTCCGTCATAATCGTTCGGGTAGCGCTGTGCTTCGTTCAGTCCCTGGTTGCTTCCGTTGTGGCAGCTGTTCCAGTAGGAGTGCTGAGCAGGTTTGCCGTAATATGCAGTGATAAATGCTTTTGCTGCAACCGTCATTTCGTGAACCGCGCGATAACCCCAGTCCGCCCATTTTTCCGGGTGGCCGACTGCCCATTTTGCCGTGTCGTCAACATGGCCGGTATCAGTGGATGCGGTTGCCCATCCCTGCGCGACATTGCCTGCAAGAGCACCGCGGGCCAGGGATCCGATGAACCCCGGGTTCCCCACGCCAAAAAATCTGCCGTTCCAATTGGAGGCGAGCGGGAGCCAGACCTCGATTCCGATGTGCGAATCTTTGGATGGCGCCGAATAGGCTTCAATGCGGCAGAACGGAACCGAAACCTTTTGTCCGGCCTTGGTGTTGATAAAACCTTCCTGTACGGGCATTTCCCATCCGGCATCCATGGCCTTTGCCGAGGTAATGGTGAGGTTGGGTATCTTGAGCGATGTCAGGCTTTCGCAGGATTGTTGAGCATGTACGGGCAATGTAAGAAACAGGAAAGCGGCCAGCATTCCTATCGCGATACAGGAGCAAGTTCGCAAATTCATAGAAATACCTCTTGGGAAATAGAGTTTAGTCCAGGTCTCCTCTGGTCAGAGATGGGGGGTATTATACTAGTGTTTAAGGAAGGGAAGTTAGTGATAAAAAAGCGCCATGCATTGCATAAAATCAAGCAATGCATGGCGCTTGGTCCGACTAGATTTTCCCGAGGGCTTTCAAAACTCTATCCGGTGTTGTCGGGTAATCCAAAACCCATTTCCCGGTTGCATTGTAAATGGCCGCAGCCGTGATTCCCGACATGGCGGCACCTGAATTTTCTCCGATGCCAAAGGATCCGAATGCTGCGTACCCCAGATGGCTTTCATTGAGGAGACAGGTCGAGGCCGGGTAGTCGTTCATCGTCCCGATATGGTAATTGACCAGGTCGAAGTTCAAGGCGACACCGGTGCGCGGACACCAGACATGTTCCTCGGTGGCACTCCTCCCCAATCCCATGATGGCTCCGCCATACTGTTGAGCCTGGGCTCCGCGAGGATTAAAGAGATGCCCGACATCGTTGACACAGACGATGTTGGTGACGTCGACCATCCCTGTCTCCGTATCCACTTCGACTTCAATGAAGTGAGCCTGCCGTCCCATCGCGTACCAGGTGCTGTCGGGTTTCCCATCCACCGTCAGACTGGTTACTCTTCCCACCACAGGATGGGTAATGGCCGGATCTGCATCCCAGAATATGTCCGCGACTTCGCGGACTGTCTTGCGGTTGGATGGATTCGCTTTTTCGAAGACGTAACTGTCTTTGATGTCCAGATCCTCCGGCTTCTTGCCTGGGAATGCCGGCGGTTGTGCCGTCTTGAAGAAGTGGCTCGTATTGTAGGCGGGGGTTGGCCGCACAGCATATTCGAGAATTTTCTTCTTCAGTTCCTTTGCAGCCATTATCAACTGGGTGGTGATAAAGGTTGTTGAATAGGATCCTCCCGGCTGCCACATGTAATAGCTGCTGTTATCCGAGCGCTTTTCGTGGATGACAGTGTGTTCGTACTTCAGCCCCAGTTCCGAAGCTACAATGTGGCGTGCCCCGGATTCGCTGTCCACTCCGAGGTCCGCTCGCACTCCCACGATCGCCAGAATGCCATTGCGAAGCATCAGACAGCCAAAGGTCATTCCCGGCTCAGGCGCCCAGAAAGCCCATTCATTGACTTCCATAAAGCCCATGCCGTGCATCCTGCCATTCGGCAGTTTCTTGGAGCCTGGCGCGTGCCACTTCTTGTCCCAGGCGATGGCCGCCTTTCCCTTATCAATGACTTCTTTCAGAGACCAGCGCTGAGGAAATCCGTTTTCCTTCTGGTACCGCGTAACCCAATCCCAGTCGTGCCCTCTACATCCGTCGTTCTTTAGCGCGACCTCTGTTGGATCCAGTCCGAATTCCGCGGCGACGCGGCTGATCATCACATCATGCGGAACAGTCGCATGGGAGCCATGGCGGAAACAGATGAGATGCCCCTTGTTGACCAGTGGCCACTGCACCGTGCCGCGTATGTTGGGTATCTTGGTGCATTCGTAGGTTTTGTCGACGGCGGCATTGCGGACTCCAATCAAGTCCCACTGACAAGCTGTAATGGTTCCGTCCTTTTTCGCTCCTACCTTGCAGGTATATGTTCCCGCTTCGTCTCCGAGGACCAGGTGATTGCTCTGGTCATACAGAAGTTTTACCGGTCGGCCTTCCGCTCTCCTGGCCAGGATGACCGCAATGCGTGTGAAGCACATCGAGTAGGCAAGCCACGAAAAACCGCCGAAATAGGCGCCCTGATAGGGCATGGTCACGGTAATCTTCGACCAGTCCGCTAATGGCGCGACCGCTTTTTCTCTTTTGTCCAACGGGTTGACCAGGAACCATTGCGGAATATCCTGATGATGAACCCACATATCGAGAAAGTCTCCCCGCCATTGAGCCACGCAGACCGCCGGTTCTACTCCCGCGGACGAGTTGTATTCTCTTTTGATCGTGTATTGGATCACCTTGTCGGCTTCGGCAAATCCCTTTTCCATGTCGCCGTAGGTCACGTCTTCCGCAAAGATAGTGTTCGGATCCTTTGCCTTCTCGTTCACCCGTTTGACTTCGGGCATGGTTTTGATTGCGTTCGGCCTGGCAGCCTCTTCCATGTCCAGGATGAACGGCTGCTCTTCCCAGTCGATTTTCACGGCTCGCAGGGCTCTGTCGCAGGCTTCCTCGCTGTCGCCAACAACCGCAACGCCCATCGGGTGATTATAATAATCGCTGGCTCCGGGAAGGCTGAGGATATCGCACATGCCGGAAACCTCGTACCATGCGCCTGTCCCGCTGTCATATTTGATGTCGGAATCATCAAAGGTCATGATGTCCCGTACACCCGGCAAAGCCTTTGCCTGGCTTATGTCGATCTTCGTGATTTTTGCGTGGGCATAGGGAGATGTGAGAATTTTGGCATACAGCATCCCTGGCAGATAAATGTCTCTGGTATAGGCTGCTTTGCCGCTTGCCCTTTCATGCCCATCCTGTCGCGGCATATTGTTCTGGGTTTTTCGATAGTCTTCTGGCACCGGCCAGGTCCAGGGTCTGTAATCCATGGTTACACCTCATATCGGATTGACGATTTACGATTGTAGATTGACGATTGAAAAAACAAAGCATGCTTTCAAATCGTCATCGTAAATCGTCAATCGTAAATTACAGGTTCTCTACTAAAACTAATGCGTTCCGAACAATATGGCGCCCTGTTTCTGGAGGATGTCCTGCAGTTCGGTCACATCCTGTTCGAGTTGTCTGGGCGTAATGCTCTTGCGCGCACAAATGCCGGCGGCCACACCCGCGGCCTGTCCCGTCACCATCGTTTCCTGCAGAAATCTCTTATAGGAATCTCTGTCGGTTGAGATGGCTTTGCCTGCAACGAGCAGATTGTCGATCACCCGCGGCACGAGGCAGCGATAAGGTATATCGTACGATCCGCCGTCTTTAGGATGGACGACTCCCTGGTAGGCAATTGTGTCGCCGGTGGCGATGTGTTTGGCTCCTGACGAGAAGCCGCTCTTGCCGATTACATCCTTAAACTTTCTTGCCTCGGCACAGTCCGCTTTGGTCAGAACGTAATCGCCCATGATGCGGCGGCTTTCGCGGATGCGCAGTTCTGCGCACATGCGGGTCAGATAGGAGTTTTCGAAGCCGGGCATGTATTTCTTGATGAATTTCAGTGCCATCCGGATCTGTTTCCGGCATTCGACTTCGCAATAGGTCAGATCCCGAACATCCGTAGGATCGGAATTGCCCACCTGCGATGAGTGCTGGAAGTGCGCCTGCAGGTGGCCATTATCTCGGGGCATGATGAAGAAACCTACGCCGCTGTATTCGTGCCATTCGCCCGCGGCCAGTGCCTTGTCGCGCAGGGAATAAAAGCCCATGAAATTGGTGATTTCCCGGACATCCTTGACCTGGCGGAATCTCTCGGCAATCTGTTCATTTGTCCAGTTAAGATAGGGATGCGTCATGAAGTTGATGTCGAAGGCCACGTTATCTTTGACATACTGCAGAACCTTGTCCCAGTCCACACCATCGACTGTGAAAGATACGGTGTGTGGCTCCAGCTGATCCTTCGACACCTTTTCAAATGGGGCGCCGGCTCTTGCTGAGATTTCGCCTTCTCCCGTGCAATCAATGATTATCTTTCCAAGCACGGCCTGGCGGCCCGAGGGATTCTCAACGATGACTCCGCAGATCGCGTCGCCATTCTTCAGGACATCGACCGCGAGGGAGTGCAGTTGCAGATGGACGCCGTTCTCCTCCATCATTTCAAAAATCAGGAGTCCCCAGTAATCCGGGTCTACGAGCGCAAAGTCGTATCCAATCCTAAAGTCCGGAATAGTGTGCGGGATGGCATGCCCGGCCTTCAGCAACCGCTGATGGGTTTCCTCCATAATGCCGCCGATAATCTGCTCTTTGCGTGGATTGAACATGTAGGCATAGGCAAATCCCGGAGGTCCCGAGACATTCATTTGTCCGCCCAGAACACCCAACCGTTCAATGAGGATTGTCTTGGCGCCGGTACGGGCAGAGGCGATCGCTGCGGCCACTCCGGATGTTCCTCCGCCGACGACCACAACATCAAATTCTCCATAAATTTCCATTCTGGTGTCCCCTTGCTGGTTACAGGTAGCGGCTGCAAGTTTTGAGGCCTGTGACTTGCAGCTGCAACCTGTACTGTGTCTCCTACTTCTTGAATTCCTCGATATTCCTGGCGACCTTGCCGTTCGGCAAAGTGACCGGCAGGACAATGCCTTCGCTGTGCAATGCCCAGGGCAGAATAACACCGGAATGACCGCCGCGCCCGCCGGCAACCACGATTTCAACATCCTTGGGCGAACGTGTTACCGGCATCGGATGTTTTGTCGCGAACTCGGGTGGGCGGACCGGTACAAGCCCTCTTCCGCGCACCATGGGGGTATCGTGAACGGCGCGCAGATGAATGTGCTCGCGGATCATGTCTTTTGTGTATCCTGAATTCTTGAGCATCATTCCATGATCGGGCGTGAGGACGAGGATGAGCGGGCCTGGAATGTAGGCGTTGTTGGTGCCGAGCGTGGTGCAGCAATCCGTAATCGTATCCAGGAGATCGTGGCCATTCAGGCTCAGGAAATCAATGATATCGTGCTGCGGTTCCGCCTTGAGGACATAGACGGTGGTGGTTTCCGCGTCGTAGTGTTCCTCGTTAATCATCTGCCATTGGGCCAGACTCGGTTCTTCGGCAAAGCAGTAGGTAAATTCCGCCTGCGAGGCAATACAATCCAGATCGCAGATGCCGGGCACCGAACGACAGACGTTCAGGATAACCAGGTTTACAGCACGGCCCAACGTGGCATTTCCAGGATAGCCGGGACCGAGGCATCCTTGTTTGCCGGACAGCCCGATCTGCTGCGCAATGGGTCCGCTGACCAGAACCAGGTTTCCCCCGGGATGCGAGGTCGTAACGGATTGAAGCAGATTGTATCTGCGGTCCGCCAGCGCTTTAAACGCAGCCACCAATACGGGCATGGCCTGCGGCTTACATCCGGCCATGACCGCGGCAATCGCGACATCCTTAACCGTAACGTCCTTGCCGGTCGGCCCGACTTCACGCCACAGCGTTTCGTCCGGGCTCCAGGGGCAGTAGGCATACATTCGGTTCAGCCGGGACTGAGTCGGCGGAATCACTGGCAGTCCATCTCCGATGTGCTCCCGGTCGAGATAATCCATGACCTCTTCCATGTAGCAGCCCGGTTCGCACAGTTTGTCCTCCTGGACTTTGAGTGCTTCCGTTATTGGCAGGAGGCCATCTGCGGCCGGAGGAACGAGATCCATCTTGAAATCGATGCGGGCTACTTCTGCCAGTTTCTTGGGTTCGGCCGTCAACGAATCAGTGATGTAATCCCACTTCAGATCGATCTGTTGCCGGACTTCCTCAACAGTGCTCGCCTGGTAGATATCAATTTTGCACAGGCACAGGTTGCCGGCGCGATAGACGGCAACACCCTCCACCAGTTCGCCGCCCGGAGGCGCCGTAATATAGACGGTCGGGATACCAAGTTTTTCCAGCGCGATGGTTACAATGCACGTGGCGGGAGATGTTCCCATATCGCCAAGTGCTACCACGGCCGCATCCGGCTTTTCCTTGGCCAGCATCGCCGCATATGCCTCCAGCGCTTTCGTGTCCTTTCCTCTAACGGTTTCCAGATAATCAATAAAATTGCTGATTCCCATTTCACGAAAGCGCTCCTTGATACGGACAAAGACCTCTCCGTAATTGCAGAAGCTGAGTTTCGTGTTGTTGTAAAACAGAATTTTGCCTTTTTTCAGCTTATCAATAGTTGTCCTGGGGGCCAGTTTTAGAATTGGCCTCTCCTGAATTCCACGCGGGTCCAACAAAGAAGTAAGTTTACCGTCCAAGTGAAGACACTCCTTTCGCATTCCTGATTTAGCACAAACAGCCTAATTTGGGGTGGCAGCCAGGTCAACGAAAATCGGGTAGGAATCTGTGCCGCGGGCGCCTTTGGAGCGGGCCGTTTGCTGCCGCCTTATAGAGCCGAAAGATGGTGGCAATCCACCGTTCTTCCAAGGCCTTCAACATAAAAAAAGGCTGGCGATCGATATGATTGCCAGCCTTTTTTAAATTGGGATTCAGCAGCTATGCTTTACCGAGCTTGCCCTTGGACTGCAGGACGTCGGCGACCTGCTTCATGCCGAGATCCTCGAGCGTCTTGCGTTTGGGATAACCCGAATCCGGGTCCCAGCCCTCGATCTTATAGAAGTGAGTCTTAAACTGATCGACTCCTTCCCTGGTGAAGTAGAGTTCCTTGCAGTTTTGGAACTCCCATTTATCACCGTTGAGGATGGGCAACGTCTGGGCATATCCGCAATAGGAGGCGCCGGGCCTGTAGTAATAGCCCGAGAAATTCTCCATCTTTTTGTGTCTGCCCTGCATCACGAAAATCGCCCGCTTTAAAGTCCATGCGCGTCGGCCAATCTCCAATCCATCGTTGAAGGAATGGTTTCTTCCGGTGATTGCATTGAGGAACGTGGGTTCGGCGGTAGGAGTGCGCCCGTTGTTGAGCTGGCAGTATCCCCAATCGCAGAAGCCGACCGATTCCTTGTAATAGTTCCAGTAGTGTTGGTGCCAGGCGACCCATTCGGCTTTGTGTTTGGAATAGATGCCCGTCTTATACGCCTGATCCCCTTGCCAGGTATAATCGAACCAGAGCGGTTCGTTCCTTAGCGTGCCGGCCGCATAGTTTTTCACACTCTGTTCAGCATCCCCTCGCCCCCAGCTGATATCGTGGCTGTTGATATCTCTGGAATCGAGCAGATTGCCGTAAGCCCATTCGACTCCGGGCATGGACCAGTGATCCATGAATCCCCACATTGTCTGGCGAGCCAGAGTATTGAAGTCATCGGTTCTTCCAATCGCTTCAACCAGGCGAGCTGTTCCCTCTCCGAGGAGCTTGCCAAAGCCTTCTCGGTTGGCGATCGCCCGGCCATACATCTCCATGAATTCCTGGCTTGGGAATTTTTCCATTGGAAGAGGCGCCGTGTCGAACTTGGTGCCGGGGCCGATGATCTTCATCTCATACATCTTCATCATGTACCAGCCGAGCGCGGAGTAGGCGGGAATATTCGGCTGAATCGGGAATTCCTTGTTGTGGGCAGTCGGGAATGACATCGGACCCTGGAAACAGGTTTCCATGCCATTGATTCCAAACTGCTGAATGATGTCGGTCCCTTTCTGATTGATGTCGCGCGGGAGTTGCACACCGTTGGACTGTTCTTTCGTAATGGAGAACCATGTCGATTCCGCGCAATCGTCGGAATCCGCACTGTAAGCCCGGTTTCGCGTGTGGCACATTCTGCTGCCCATGCCGCAGCCCGCGCAGCATGAGGAAACATCATTGGCTCCGCCGCCAAACCCGCCGCCGCCGGGAGTGCCGCGGAAATACTTTTCCTTGGCATCAACAAGCGCTTTGGGATCGGCTATTTTGAGACTGCCGGAGCCTACGACCGCAACGGCTTTCAGGTTTTTTGAACCGAAAACGCCGCCAAATCCACCCTGACCGGCGCCACTGCCGCCGCCATGTACGAGGGAAGCAACTCTCGTCATGTTTTCACCGGCCGCTCCAATCGTGACGATTGCGGGTCTTTGCAGCGTAAATCCGCCATCCAACTGCTGCCAATCCGTTCCGTAGCGAACGCCTGTTCTCTTCCAGATTTCCTCCTGGCATTTCCAAGTGGTCATGCCCCATAAATCTTTGGCGTCTTCCAGGGTCACTTTGTCGTCAACGATATTGATGTATACAGGAGAGTCCGCTTTGCCTATCACTGCCACGCCATCCCAGCCGGCCAGCTTCAGCATCGTAGAAAACGTGCCGCCGAAATTGCTGTGACACCACCACTGGATTGGATAACACTGCGGAGACATACCCGATACGCTTGTGCGGGCGGCAAAAGGAATTCCTGAACCCGATACGGCTCCAGTCATCAGGAAAACCATATTCTTGGGATGAAAGGCATCCTGAAGATCCCATTCTCCCGGTGCTACGCTGAATTCCCAAAAAAGGGCGGTGGAGGTGCCATGACCGCCGCCATACATTTCATACTTTGCGGTATCCAGTCTTGTAATTTGTTTTGTCGAAAGGTCTACCAATAAAATCTTTCCACCGAATCCTGGTGTTGCCATAATCTCTATCCTCCGTTTCCTTTATGCCCCTGCCTTGGGTTTAGGTTTCGCGCCGAATCCTCCGGGTCCGCCCTTTGGAGCAGGAGGCGCCAGGTTGACTTCGTATCCACCAGTTTCCAATGGAAGCTTATCCACTACCTTCAGAACTTGTTTGGGGCAAGCCTCAACGCAAGCTTGGGCTCCGGTAACGCCACCCTTCCTGTTGAAATAGGGTGTATTGGTGCATAGATCGCACTTCGTCGATTTATTGGCCTTTGGATTCCAGATGGTGCGATGAGGAGTTTGCGGACACATTCTAATGCAAGTTTGGCAACCAACGCATTTTTCGGCATCGATCATTCTGATGTTGCCGTTTTCGGCGCTGACATGGCAGGCGCCCGTCGGACAATACTTCACGCAGGATGGATCAGGACATTGTTTGCATACATGGGTGATAATGTCTGCGGGATATTCATTGAGAACTGCCCGATGCATTTGAATTCGGGACAGTGACAAGCTTACCTCTCCATCGTGAGCCATAGAGCAGGCTATCATGCAGCCGTAGCAGCCGGCACAGTGTTTCGAGTCATAAACCAGATATTTGGTTGAAAGCGGATAGTTACCCTTGTCTTCAGCAGCAGCGGCCGCAGCCGGCGCAGCCGTTGCCAGGGTTGCTAGAGCTCCGCCGGCGATAGCGGTTCCGCCACCGACGACGAAATCACGTCTAGAGAATTTCTTTTTGTTTTCTTTGCTGCCTAGAGCATTTTTCTCCTCAGCCATGGACACCTCTTTGTCTATTTCTAGTTACTACGAGTATGTGCTTATTTTATATCACTCAAAGTGTTAAGTCATTATTTTCACGAAATGTCTGGACCATTGTGGTCCTATATCGATTGGAATGCCGACCGAATTCAGGTATGCCGCGGGGAACGCTGGTGGATTTGAAATCCGGCTGCGCTCAACTGATTTCTGTAAAGAGCGCGGAGGGAGGAAAGGTACTCCTGATAATGACTTGACTTGTAGTCGGGAAATGTCCAGGGAAAGTCCTGCCATCTCTTTGACTGGTAATGCAGCGTCACTTCCGCGTAAATCCCTTTTGAAACCAAAATTCTGTGAAAAAAGTTCTTCGTGGAGGCCAGCACCACTTTGGATTGCTCGATATATCCCGGATCGAGGTTTATGGGACGGAGCACGCCGAGATTCCGTGCCGCGAAGTCTGTTTCCATTGCATTTGTCGCTATTTTGACATCGGCAATTTCGGAAGCATCGATCATCCGCGTGAAGGCAAAAAAGCACCGATGGATGGGGTTTCCCATCTCTGCGTCATAGTAGTTTGTCTGGTCAAACAGGAAGAGATCGCTTTTCGAGTCGACCGACCCGAAAAGCCCGCTTAGCCTTGCTTCGATTTCAGGCAGCAGGGAAGGGATTGACGTAAGAATTCCTACAAACAGCTTGACCGGGAGCGGAGTGCGAATGTCTGCCATAGGTTCAGTGGAGAATACGGTGTTATCTCAGGTATTGTGTTGGATCCGGGACCCCTGCCTGCTCAAATCCGCGGCGGCGGAGAACACAGGAGTCGCAGCCTCCGCAGGCCAGCCCTTCCGGCGACGGATCATAGCAACTGTGGGTGAGCGAGAAATCCACGCCGATCTCTATGCCCGCCAGAATAATTTCGGCTTTGCTCATGTGCAGCAACGGAGCATGGATTTTGTACCGGGAAGCCCCTTCCACTCCCGCCTTGGTTGCCAGGTTGGCCAGCGTTTCAAAGGAATCTAGAAATTCAGGCCGGCAGTCAGGGTATCCGGAATAGTCGACGGCATTGACGCCAATGAATATGTCCTGAGCTTCCAGAACCTCGCACCATCCGAGAGCAAAGCTCAGAAAAATCGTATTGCGCGCGGGGACATAGGTGACGGGGATGCCGGAAGCGATGTGCCCGGCATCCCGGTTCTTTGGCACTTCTATTTCCGATGTCAGCGCTGAGCCGCCGAATACGCGCAGATCTATTTTGGCGATGACATGGTTCCTGATGCCCAGCGATTGCGCAATGTTCCTTGCGGCCTGCAATTCGTAGTGATGCCGCTGGCCGTAATCGAAACTAAGCGCATAAATTTCAAATCCCTGTCGTTGTGCGAGAGCCAGGACGGTACTGGAATCCAACCCGCCGCTGGTCAATACTACAGCTTTTTTCATCTCTTTTGCCCGTTCGAGTCTTCGAGTCTTTGCCTGTTCGGGTTACAATAGTCCATTTTTGGAGAAATGATGCTTCAAATCAAGGGGCTCGGTAAAGCATTTCGTGGCGAGTGGCTGTTCCGCTCTCTCGATTTCCAGGTTAACGATCAGGACAGAATCGGACTTGTTGGAGATAACGGGACCGGGAAATCGACGCTCATGAAAATCCTGGCCGGACTCACCGCCGCCGATGCGGGCGATGTGATCGGAGCCAAAGACCTGACATTTGGCTATCTGCCGCAGGATGGTCTGTTCGCGCAGGGGCGCACTCTCCTGGAGGAAGTGCTTTCTGTTTTCGAGTCCCTGCGGACAATGGAAAAGGAAATTGGGCAGTTGGAACACGAGTTGGCCGAAATGCAGCATTCCGGGGCCGAGTACGAAAAAAAGATGGAGCGTTACTCCGTCGTTTCCCAGCAGTTCCGATTGAAGGACGGGTATTCCCTCGAAGCCCGGGCGGGGTCTGTTCTGCTCGGTCTCGGGTTTTCACCCCAGGATTTTCAGCGGCCGTGCCAGGAATTCAGCGGCGGGTGGCAGATGCGCATAGCCCTGGCCAAACTCCTTTTGCAGCAGCCGAGCCTTCTTCTCCTGGATGAGCCGACAAATCATCTGGATCTCGAGGCGAGGAACTGGCTCGAAAGCTATCTGAAAAATTACCCGCATGCCCTGGTTCTGGTATCGCACGACCGGTATTTTCTCGACGCATCCGTGGAAAGGGTATTGGAAATCCGGAACCGCGGCGTTCATTTCTATAAGGGAACCTATACAGATTTTCTCCATCAGCGCGAGGAGCGGATTGCGCAGCTTGTCGCCGAATATGAAGCCCAGCAGAAAGAAATTGCCCGGATAAAAGCGTTTGCCGAAAAATTCCGCTACAAGGCCACCAAGGCAGCTCAGGTTCAGAGCCGCCTGAAAGACCTTGAGCGCATGGAAAAGATCGAGCTTCCCCCGGAGACCAAGCCGATCCGGCTTCGTTTTCCCGAAGGACCCAGGACAGGCCGTGTCGTGCTCGAACTGAATAATGTTACCGCCGGATATGGGGCATCTCCCGTTTTTTCTAATCTGAACTATATCCTGGAAAAAGGGGAGCGTGTCGCCCTCGTAGGGCCGAATGGAGCGGGGAAATCAACCATGATGAAGATGCTTGCCGGCCGTCTTCCTTTGATGGAGGGGGAGCGGAAGGAGGGGCACAACGTGATGGTCTCCTATTTCTCTCAAGATCAGGATGACCTTCTTGCATCGAATAAGACGGTCTGGGATGAGGTCTATTCCGTCGCGCCCAACCATATTGTCCCCCAATTGCGAACGCTTCTCGGTTGCTTTCTTTTTTCCGGAGATTCCATTGAAAAGCCTGTGTCGGTTTTGAGCGGCGGCGAACGAAGCCGTCTGGTTCTGTGCAAGCTCCTTCTGTCGCCGGCCAACTGCCTTCTTTTGGATGAACCAACAAACCATCTCGATATCCGGTCCAAAGACATCCTGATGGACTCACTGCGCGATTACGAGGGAACCCTTGTTTTCGTAAGTCACGATCGATACTTCCTGGATGGACTGGCTACCAAGGTGCTGGAGATCGGAAGCCAGACCGCGACAACATACCTGGGCAACTACGAGGACTATCTATTAAAGAAAGCCGAACAGGAAAAGGCCCAGGAATCAGCCATCAATGCCGCTGAAGCCAAAGCTCTATCCCAATCCGAGCCACAGAGGCAGGAGACGGAAACGGTTGTAAAAAAGAAGAAGGTGAACCCCTATCGGATCCAGCAGGTCAAGACCCAAATCGAGAAACTGGAGGGACAAATCCACTCCCACGAAACACGTGTCGCTGTCCTCAACCAGATGCTTGCTTCCGAAGAGCTTTACCGCGACCATCAGCTCTTTCGCTCCACCATGGAGGAGCATGACCGGCTGGAAAAGGAGCTCGAAGGATTCCTGGCTCAATGGGAGGATTTGAACACGGAACTGGAATCCATGCAGAATTAGTTTGCGTTTCGCCCGCGGAGATGTGCTATCCTGACCTTTCATCGGCCTTGGGGCAGTACTACAGCCATGCGCTCATTGGGATGGTGAATGCCGTCTCCCAGTTTCAAGCCCCCCAGGATTGATCCATTTAGAATTCAAATAGTCCCGAAGCATGAGTACTTCCTGGGCTGTTAGAACAGTTGAGGCTGGTTCTCATGGCACAGGCATTTGGTCGATGGTTCTTTATGCCGGGGAGTGTTGACATAGCTTTTTCGGCTGTGTGTTAAGGAGGGAAATGTCGAGAAAATATCGTCAGTCCGGCTACCAGGATAGTGACCGGGACAGGGAAAAAAGACCCAAGCCGCCTCCTCGTCCAAAAGGATCGGGAGGAAGAGTGGAAACCAAGTTCCATCTGGTTACGCGCTGTAATAATTGCGCGTCCGAAATCCAGGTGGAGGGGGATAGCATCCGGGTAACGGACCAGTGCAAGAAGTGCGGCACGGATCTGCATACATGCCGAAATTGTATGAATTTCGATCCATCAGCCCGCAACGAGTGTACGAAGCCTGTCGAGATCCGGGTCATGAACAAAAGCGTGAACAACCTCTGCCCTTCTTTTGATCCCAAGGTGCTCATTGAAAAGCAGGGAAGTGGCGCCGCACCGCCCAAAGTAGTGGATAGCCACCGTCAAGCCTTCCTCGATCTGTTCAAGAAATAGCGGACATTCCTGCCAAATGAGTTTTAAGTCTTTGAGTTCGGCTACAAATGTGTAGGGCCGCACTCAAAGACCCAAAACTCTTGTATTTCAATCCGGGCTGATCAGGTAATTACTGTTTTGTCAGCTGCGATGTGCAATGGGGGCATCGCGAAGCGGGTATCGGTATGGCCGAAGCGCAGAACGGGCAGTCCTTGGTCGTGGGGGCTGCTGCCTCAGGCTGGCGCTTGAATCTGTTGACTTGCTTCACAAGCATGAATATCGCAAATGCGATCAGCAGGAAATCGATTATCGTGTTGATGAAAATACCGTAATTCAGTGTTGCGGCTCCCGCTTTTTTCGCGGCTTCGAGCGTCGGGAGATGTTGCCCCGATAGATCGATGAAGAGACTGCTGAAATCAACTTTGCCCAGCAGCAGACTGAATACTGGCATCAAAACATCGCCCACAAACGAACTTACAATCTTGCCGAAAGCCGCTCCAATGATGATCCCTACCGCCATGTCGAGGACATTCCCCTTCATAGCGAATTCCTTGAACTCCTTCAACATATCGCTCTCCTTCCGTGGATTTTGAAATAGTGCGGATATCCTACTCCTAGGATCTTAGAAAATCTAGGAGTAAGAAATCAAAAGGCAGCAGCAGGAAATAGGAATCAGGGAGCAATAGGTCAGAAGCAAAAACACTCTGTCTCCTGTCTCCTGACTCCTGACTCCTGTCTCCTTGCTTCTTACTCCTTCTTCAGCTGTTTCCCGTAGAGCTTCAAAAAGTAATCGATTGTTTCGACTCGCAGCCGGATAGAACCCGTCGGTCTGTTTTCGTCGATGTCCTTAAATGCGAAATAGGGCGTTCCGGACGTTTCGATGATCTTTTCGATGGTGGAGTATATAGGCGCGTCGTGGCCGCATTTAAAGTTGGAGAGTTCCACGGCGATCAGGTTGGGATGGCGTGCTGTGAATTTCGCGGCCCATAGCTTATTGGCACTGTTGGCGGAGAAGGTGTGTTTCCACACATCACTTACATCCAGCGGGCTTTCGATTATTCCCTCCCGGACCTCCTCCCCGAACAGGCGTTCGAGAATATCTGAATCGAGCGGTAGGGTTGCCTGGGAAAAGACGGGGTATCCGCGCTTCTGCAACTCGTCAGGGATTCCGAGGTTAATACCCGGATCATGGTGATAGGGGCGTCCCAGCAGGACGATGCCTACATTTCCTTCCTTTTCGAGATTGTCGATAATTTCGCGGGCTTTTTTCCGGACATCCGCTTCATATCTGTTCAACGCCTCATAACCGGCGTGAACGGCGGCCAGGTTTTCTTCTTTAGACAAATCGAGCAATGGTTGCCAGACGGCGAACAACTGCCGGGCCAGGAGGTCCGGCTTGGACATGTCCAGCAGCGGATTCAGATAGGCAACGCCGTTTTCGGCAAACAGGTCGGACTCTTTTGTGAAAGCGGCGCGAACGACTTCAGGTGTCAATGCCGTTGTCGGGCAGGCATTGCTGGCCCGAATCTTCAGCGGAGAACGCAAGACATCAAACATCGGGAAAAAGATACAGTCCAACTTCTGGCGACGGTGTTTTTCAAATAGCAGATTATGGACATGAGCCAGTCCCAGCTTGGAGGGATAGCAGGGATCAATCGCTCCTCTTTTGGACCCAACCCGGAACATCTCCTCGGTTGTAAAATCAGAATAAACCATATTGCCGGATGGAATTCCGAGTGTTTCAAAATAGACCTGGAATAGCGGGGCATAGGCGTACATCCCCAGCACTCTCGGGATACCAATTCTGATTTTATCTCGAAGCGCGGCGGCTTTCTGAGTCAGGGATTTCCCGGGATGCCCATTTTCGGGTGCATGGAATCTCCATATCTCCCGGCCGGCATATTCGAGCAGATTGGGATTGGATTCGCGCGCAGCGTCCAGCGTTGCTTGGATGGCTTTCATCGCGCCCAAATCCTCAACCGTGCCTTTTTCGCATGTGGCGACGATCAGCCGTCTGGTGCCGTTTTCAGCGTCCGCGGTTCCGTCCGGTGCTTCGATATCAATGAAGGTACGGAGACAGTGATTTTTGCAGAAGCGGCAGCGGGTTTCTTCGCCGACGGTAGTCTTGTACTTAATGTTGCGAACGCCGTTTAGTCCGATAAATGATGTCTTTCGCCCCTGCTCCCACAGGGTCATGGCTTCAAAAGCCGCACCAATGGCGCCGGCTTCTCCTGCGTGCTTATGGACGATGATTTCAGGCGTCACTCCGGATTTTTCAAAGCGCTGGAGAATGAAGTCAACCTCGGCTTTAACAGCGGCGAGATTGTTCTGGGTCCCGCCCTGCAGAATGAATCGTTTTCCGAGTTCGGGCAGATTGGGGATTTTGGCAATGTATAGCCAGACATTTTTGGGCAGCACGGCTGCAAGCCCGGCAAGTATTTCGTTCGGCTTCCAGCCCTGTCCCTGGAAACTGGCAATGTCTGCCTGAAGGAATACCGCACATCCATAGGGGAAGACGGGCATCTGGCGGGCAGTGAATGCCACGTTGGCAAACTGCTCGACCTTGTAGCCGAAGTTTTCAGCGATGGCCTGCAGAAAATAGCCGTTTCCGGCCGAGCACTGGGTGTTGAGCTTAAAGTCCTTTACGCGCCCGTCCTTCAGAATGATCAGCTTGATATCCTGTCCGCCGACATCGACGATGGCATCCGGCGCCCCGTAATAATGCAGCGCGGACTTTGTGTGGGCAACCGTTTCCACCAGGGCCACATCCGCACAGATTACATCCCGCAGGGTGTCCTTGGCGTATCCCGTGGTCGCCGCCCCAAGGACCTCGATGCTGGCTCCCTGAGATTCGACCTGGCCGCGCAGTTTTTCGAGGATCTCAACGGTGTCCGCGATCGGGTTTCCTTTGGAAAGCTGATAAGCTCTTGCAAGCACCTCCCCTTCCAGCGAGAGAAGAACGGCTTTGGTGGACGTGGATCCGCCATCGATTCCGATAAACCCTCTGGCTACATCGCCGGGATTGAACTTGGGTGGCGTAAAGGGCGGCGGAGCATATTTTTTCAGAAACTCCTGAACCTCTTCCTCCGATTCCGCCAGGGCTCGCGTTCCGAGCCCGCTTTTGCTTTTGCCTTCCGTGCGTCCGCTATGGAGGCCACGGAGTTGAGTGAGTCCGAGGTATTGGCCGACTTCCGGTTCTTCCTCCTTGCCAAATTCCGCTGCCCCGAGAGCGCCAAAATACTCGGCATCCTGAGGTGCGCGGATTACCTGTTCCGCTGTCATGCCCGCCGGGATCTCAATTCCTCGTTCCTGCCACATGAGCGTCACATTATGTTGCCAGGCCTCGCGCATGCCGGGAATAAATGCATTGGGACCGCCGAGCAGAAGCACATGCGGCAGCAGCGTATGCCCGCGGGCCAGCACCTTCAGGTTTTGGAGTACGAATGCTTCGAACAGGGAGGCCATCAATTCGTTGGCGGGGATCCCCGATTTCTGAAGTCCGTTGATGTCGGTTTCCGCAAATACTCCGCACTTGCCGGCTACCGGATGGACGCGAATGCCGGAATAATGCAATTTACCCAGATCTTTGAGCGGAATCCCGACTTTCATGCTGATTTTATCGATGACGGCGCCCGTGCCTCCCGCGCACTTGTCATTCATCGAAGGGACTTTTTTTATGCGGCCTGTTTCCGGATCCTTGCGCAGGATGACGATCTTGGCATCCTGCCCGCCGATTTCGACAAAGGACGCAGCTTCCGGACATCGACGCTCTACCATGAGCGCCGCCGCCAGAACCTCCTGAACGAATTTGGCGCCAATCAGATCGGCAAACATGGGTCCGCCTGCACCGGTCATGAATGCCCGACAGTTGCCTGGGGTGATCCCTGCTTCGGATTCCATGCGTTCGAGGAAATCCAGTAGTGTTTCCAGCTGGCGTGTGTCATGCCGGCGGTAGTCCTTCCAGACCACTGCCTCGGTTTCGGTGTTAATCACGACTGCTTTGACAGTTGTAGAGCCTACATCGATGCCGGCACGATATTTCGATACAGACACTGCGTTCTCCTAATAGAATTTCAGATTCCAGATTTCAGATTCCAGATTGATATATGAAATCTGGAATCTGAAATCTGAAATTTGAAACTAGTTATGCTGAGCGTCCAGCCATCAGGTCATGGACATGGAGGACGAAATTCGCTGCGACTCCGGTAATTCCAGGGCGGTGGGGGACCTTGTATAGCGGCCGGCGTAATTCGGGATGCCGGTCGACGAAGGCGCGAATATCTTCGATCTTCCTGCCGGTGCTTGCGAGCGCTTCCTGAAACTCGGCTTTTGCCTTCACTTTTGCCTCGCCCAGCGCCATCTGAACTCTGCTGTGCGCATTGATTTCGCCTTCGCCCGAGGTTTCAACGGGAAGGTAAATCATGTCCTTAAATCTGCTGGTGACGGCGGATTGAATGCCATCCGATTGCGAAGAGGGAAGGCATCCAAACGGCTTCAGGCTCAGCACCATGTGACAGAGTTTGTTTTTGTGATAGTAAATGTTCTTGCCCACTTCGAGATATCCCTCTCCGCCGCGAGCCAGAGGCTGGTAAAAGGGATTGGCCAAATAGGCGAGCTGCTTTTGTGGAACGAGTGTATGGGCGGTATCCCCCAGGGCTTTGATGATTTGATGGTATTGCCCCGTGTATAGCCGCTCTCCTAAAGTCAGCAGCGCCCGCTTTTTCTGGAATCCTGCCTCGTTGGCCAGTTTCTCGCGGAAGGTCTTCGGTTCGCGGCATTGAGAATCCATGCCGCGCTTGGGATACATCTGCATTTTGGCGTGGGCCAGGAGGAACGAAATCCATGTCCCGATGGCTTCCGTCTGGACTTGCGCCCCTTCCTTTTCCAGAAAATCGAACATCTGGTAATTTCCGCCGCCTTCGGTTGTCTGGGCCCAGAACTCGCCGATTATCTTCACAACCGGCCTGAGGCGCAGCCGATCAACGGCAATACCGTCAATGCGCTTGCGGCAGCGTTCCATGACTTCCGAGAACTCCGGTCCGCGCATATGCTGGTGCATTTTGTAAATGAAGTGGATAAGTCCGCGAATCATATTTCTGTTCGCGAGGCGTTTCATGACCCACTTCGGAAGGTCTTTGGATTTATACGTGCGCAGATGGTCGCATAAATCCTGGACGCAGAGATTCATGACGCGCGTGGTTTCGCCGGGATTAACCTCGTACGCCCTGATGTTGTAGGTCAAATCATTCAGCGTGTCTCCCAGATACAGGACCTTCAACATGCCAAGGCCGAAATCGATCGAATAGCGAAGTCCGGGAGCCTGGTCCTTTTGGAAAATCCCATCATCCTGCTGAAATCGCAGGACCCGAAACCCGTCAAATCCGGCATTCTGCAACGCAAGTCTGTATTCGGCGGCATACATGCCGAAGCGGCACGGACCGCAGGAGCCTGCTGTAAAGTACAGATAGTTGTCGACAATGTCCTGGCGCGAAATGCCATCCGCTTCAAGCCGTCGGAGGTACTGGATCAGGGCGCCGGAGGTGAAATATGCCGGGCTGCATTGGCCGTTGTTGCCGAATTCCTTGCCGAGATTAAAGGATTCCTGATCGGGAACAGGCAGGAGTTCGCACTTATGTCCGCTGCCCTGAAAAACGGCGCGGATGAATTCCTCATGCTTTCGTGTCAGACCCCCGACCAGAATAGTGACTTTATCCCGCTCCTCCACCTTAAACGGTCTTTCGAGGGGACGCCTGTACTGCGGTATTCGCTTATTTATTGAAAGTGCCGGCTCCATCAGATCTTCCTGTTCGAAAAAACAGGATATCTTATAACATCCCGTAAGCCATCTCTGAAGGAATTTTTGATTTCAGATTTCAAATTTCAGTCCGGTTTATTAATCCTGTGCTAAGGTTTGTCTTTGTTATTTACCCGGGTTGAGTCCATAAAAGGCGTAGTGGCAGCCGTAATATGAGGAGTGCCTGGTCAAGGGTATTGAATTCCATATGTCCGATTCCATCATGACTACAGGTAAAGAGCATGATCCCTATGCCGCGCTGCGCTTGCGGGATTTCCGGCTTCTCCTGATTGGAAGGTTTATCACAAGTTTCGGGAGCGAAATGCTCACCTTCGCCATAGCCTGGGAGCTATGGATCCGGACGCATAGTGCCTTTTCACTTGGAATGGTAGGGTTGGTTCAGGTTCTTCCTATCCTGGTGTTCTCTTTGCCCGCGGGGCATGTGGCGGACCAGTTCAACCGGCGTCGCATTGTAATGATGACGCGGGGTGCATATATGATCTGCGCGCTTGGGCTGGCATGGCTTTCCCATACTCAAGGCGCTATTCCCCTCATCTATCTATGTCTCATGGGGATTGGGATCTGCCGGGCATTCAATGAGCCAGCGGCGTCCACGCTGATCCCGGAGACTGTGCCGCCGGAAGTTTTCACAAGCGCAGCCACGTGGATGAGCAGTACCTGGCAGCTTGCACTCATTGCAGGGCCTGCAGCGGCCGGTATTATTGTGGCGCTTATCGCGAAAGTGACAGTCATTTACATAGCGGATGCGTGTGCCTCTTTGGTGTTTCTGATCCTGCTGGGCATGATCAGGGGGCGTACCCTGGCGCTTTCCAGCCGATCGACCACCTGGGCTTCGCTGGCTGAAGGACTTCGATTCATCCGTGATACCAAGGTCCTTTTTGCCGCCATTACGCTGGATATGTTTGCGGTGCTGTTTGGCGGAGCCGTGGCGCTGCTTCCGATTTATGCCACCGATATTCTCAAGGTGGGGCCGCAGGGACTGGGTATTATGCGGGCGGCGCCTTCGGTAGGAGCGATCCTGATGGCCTTTGCGCTTGCCCACTTGCCGCCCTTTAAAAAGGCCGGAACAACCCTTCTGGTGGCGGTGGCAGGTTTTGGCGCCGCAACGATTGTTTTTGGTGTATCGAAGGTATTTTGGCTTTCTGTTCTAATGTTGGTTCTGCTTGGCGGGCTCGACAATATCAGCGTGATTATCCGCAGCACGCTCCTGCTGCTCCGCACGCCGGATGCCATGCGCGGGCGTGCATCCGCGGTCAATGGGATGTTCATCAGCGCTTCCAATGAACTGGGCGGTTTTGAATCCGGTTTAGCCGCATCTCTTCTGGGGCCCGTCGTGGCTGTGGTCGGAGGCGGCATCTGCACGATCTTCGTCGCTGCGGCCATCGCGAAAATTTGGCCGGAAATGATTCAGTTGAGAACACTTACCGCAATTGAAAATGACTCTGCAACATAAGGTCCGCCGCTTTGCTTGCGCTGACAACCTTCTTCATTTGGTTAGAGCGTACTAGTACGTAAGTACTTTTGCCCAGCGAGAAATAGGTAATCTCGCGAATTGTTCGCCTCCCCCTGCTTTCTATATAAACATGCTCGAATACAAGAGCTGATATGGAACGATTCGGAGCTGTCTCATTCAATGATCTCCACCGCGACGGAATCACTGTCTGGTTCCTGATCCCATAAGTATTCCTCCGCTCCCTTTCCCGGGATCGGAGTCGGCACGTGGCTTCTCTAAGAAAAAGTATTTCAAGCAGTTAGCAGGTACACGCTTTACACGTTGAGGGAGGAACCTACATGACGAGGCGCAAAAGAAGGGTCCCGATGCTTCTTGCATTGGCGGCAATGACGGCGCTGGCTTGGGGGACAGTCCAAAGCTGGTCGCAATCGTCTGGAAACTCAAATAAGAAACTAAAGTATATAAATTTGAAACCAACAACGGCCGAAAAAAAGGCGGCGGCAGGACGTGCCGCAGCCCTCGGCCTTAAACCCGGAGTAGCCGGTCTGGCCACTCCGCTGGCGGCTGCGGCTCCTCTTCCCCCTCTCAATGGGGTAAATCAGGGGCCAGGCGGCGTACCGCATTATTTCGGTCCTTACGGCAACTGGGCCTATAGCCCCCTGCCCGTAGGAAATTTGAACGCTGCATTAACGGTGGATGCTCCCGGAATCGGATATACGGCTCCGGTGATCACCATCACGGATGCTTACGATAGCACCAAGAGCGATACTGCCAGTGCAACCCTGGATGCAACGGGTGCAATCACTGCCATCGCGCTCGCATCCGCCGGCACCGGATACACTGCTCCTGTGGTGACCATCACGGATGCAACCGGAACGGGTGCCGCCGCCACGGCGACGCTGAATGTTGCCACGCTCTCTGGCGGCATGCGCAAATTCGTTGATAGTTTGCCGCAGCTCGGCCTGGCCAACAACCTCGGTCAATATATTCCCCTCGGCGTTAAGGATATTGCCAAATATCCGGGATCCGACTATTACGAAATAGCCGTGGTGGAGTATAACGAACAAATGCACTCAGACCTCCCGGCCTCCGGTACAAAAATGAGAGGCTATGTGCAGATTGAGCCTCCGGGATCTACGACAACTCCCGCGGGGAGCAAACATGTTCTATTGACTGGCGTCACCTACAACGGGCAGCAGGTATATGGCTATGACAAGCCGCATTTCCTGGGACCTGTTATCGTTGCCCAAGGCGCAGCTCATGGCGTAGCAAGTCCGGCTGGTAGTCCTGTGCCGGTTCGCATCAAATTTTACAATCTGCTTCCAACCGGTGCTGCAGGGAACCTCTTCCTGCCTGTGGATGAAACTATCGCAGGCGCAGGCGTAGGGCCGGCTCTGCCCGGTACGGCAGGCAGCAAATACACGCAGAACCGCGCTACCATTCATAACCACGGCAACAACACCGTGTGGATTAGCGACGGCAATACTCACCAGTGGATCACACCTGCAACTGAAATCACCCCTTATCCCAAGGGCGTCAGCGCCTATAGCGTCCCGGATATGAAGGATACCGCAGGCAACGTGATCTGCTCCGCTGCAAATAGCGGATGCCAGACTTTCTTCTATACCAATGCGCAGAGTGCCAGGCTGATGTTCTATCATGACCATGCCATGGGCATTACGCGCCTCAACGTGATCGCCGGCGAAGCGGCGGGTTATGTCATCACCGATGCAGTCGAATCGGATCTGATCAATGGTACCAATGTGTCCGGGATTAACGGCGTGGACGCTACCGGCGCTCCCATTCCGGGTACCTACAAGAAGGTTCTTCCCGATATAGGTATTCCCCTGGTCATTCAAGACAGGACTTTCGTGGATGCCAACACCATCTTTGCTCAGGATCCTACCTGGAACTGGGGCACGGGACCGAAAAATGCAGCCGGAAATATAACCGGAGCTGTAACGGGAGACCTCTGGTATCCCCATGTCTACATGTCCGCCGAAAATCCATGGGATCTCACGGGCACAAATCCCTTCGGCCGCTGGATGTATGGCCCCTGGTTCAATCCTCCGGTGCCCACGTGCGTGAATGGTGGTCCGGTGGGTTGTATTGACGTCGGCCCCATCCCGAACGAATATCACCAGGCAGACTGCGACCTGGTACCGCCGGGACCCGGCTGTACTGCTCCCTGGGAGCCGCCAATGAGACCGGGCGTACCAAATCCGTCCATTGCCGGTGAAGGCTTCCTGGATACTCCCATTGTTAACGGCACAGCCTATCCGTACCTTGTGGTTGAGCCGAAGGCTTATCGGTTCCGCGTCCTGAATGCGGCTAACGACCGGATGTTCAACCTGCAGCTCTATGTGGCCGCAGATAAAACCGGTCCATCGACGGTAGCTGGAGCAGTTGACCCTGTAACCAAGCTTCCGGTGGTGCCAACACTTTGCACAGGCAGTGCAACCACTGCCGCCAATTGCACCGAGGTCGCCATGCGCCTTATGACGCAGAGCGACCTGAATCAGGTGGCGAATACGCCGAGTGGGCTTCCTATCGAAGCGAACAAGGGACCCGACTGGATTCAGATCGGAACTGAAGGCGGATTCCTGCCGGCGCCGGTTGTCGTGCCACAGCAGCCTGTTGGCTGGAACATGGACGCGACGGTATTTAACGTCGGCAATGTCAACCAGCACTCGCTCCTCTTGGGTTCGGCCGAGCGTGCGGATGTAGTGGTGGACTTCACTGCATTTGCCGGCAAAACCCTCATTCTTTACAATGATGCTCCCGCGGCATTCCCTGCTGGTGTTGCTACCTATGACTATTTCACGGGCGTAGCAAACCAGATGGATGTCGGCGGTGCGCCAACCACGCAGCCCGGGTATGGTCCCAACACCCGTACCATTATGCAGATCCGCGTGGGAACGACGGTATCCACGCCGACGACTGACGTCACGCTTGCAAACTTGCAGGCGGCGTTTGCCAAGACAGCTACTAAGCGTGGAGTCTTTGAAGTATCCCAGGATCCGGTCGTTGTGCCGCAGACTGTTTACAATTCGGCATACAACGCCACGTTCCCGACGAATGTACCGGAGCAATTCGGACAGATCGCCGATACTTCGAAAACCTTCAAGCCTATCGACCCGGCAACGGGGCAGCAGGTGACGACTCCCGTCACATTGCCTTTTGAAATGAAGGCGATGCACGACGAGATGAGCGGCGTATATGACACGATGTTCGGCCGTATGAGCGGGATGCTTGGAGACAGTCTCCCGACTTCGCCGGTGCATGTGCTGCTTCCCTACCCCTACTCGGCACCGCCGACTGACCTGGTGCAGGGTTCCGTCCCCGGAACTCCAGTCGCGGTACTGCCCGACGGTACGCAGATCTGGAGAATCTTCCACAATGGCGTGGATACCCACACCATCCATACGCACCTGTTCCACTCCCAGCTCCTTAACCGTGTCAGCCAGGACGGATTGGTAATGATGCCTCCTGATCCGGAAGAACGGGGCTGGAAGGATACCTTCAGGATTAACCCCCTGGAGATCACCTACCTTGCGATGAGACCGACCATTCCCACTTCCGCGGAGCTTCCGTTCGAGGTTCCAGACAGCATTCGTTTGATCGACCCGACGCTGCCCGAGGGGGCGACGCTTCCTCCACCCGCGCCGGCGGGATGGTTCGATCCTACTGGTGTCGGGATCACCGAGATCCTTAACCATAAGGTCAACTTCGGTTGGGAATATGTGTGGCACTGCCACATTCTTGCCCACGAAGAGATGGACATGATGCACTCCCTGGTGTTTGCGGTTCCGCCTCTGGCGCCGACCAATCTTAGCGCCGCGCCGGCGGGGACTACCAACAACCCGAGAGTCAATCTGAGCTGGACGGACAATTCGATCAAAGAGCTGAAGTACGTCCTGGTAAGGGCGACTGATGCTAATTTCTCGACGGGATTGACCACCATCGATCCCAAGTTGACCACGACTCTCACCAAAGGTACTGTGAACTATCAAGACACGACCGTCGTGAAAAACACAAAGTACTGGTACAAGGTGGCAGCGTTGGGCAACACAGTCGGCGACACGCAGGCTTATCCTGCCCCGTCGGTTGGCTTCCCGACGATGGCTGCCGACTCCATTTCCAACGTAGCTTCGGTGCAGCTCGGAGCGGCGCAGGGAACACCAACGGCGCCCACAGGCCTGACCGCGGCTCTGCAATCCGGGCCACAGGTGAGTTTGACCTGGAAGGATAACGCAACAAACGAGACCGGCTTTGCGATCATGCGTTGCACGGGAGCAGGTTGTACCGTATTCGCTCAGATTGCAACGGCGGGACCGAAGAGCAACACGGGCAATGTAACCTTTGTTGACACAACGGTGCAGTTTGGAAACAGTTACTCCTACCAGGTGGTAGCAGTCAATGGGACGGGGTCTTCGGCTCCTTCCAACACCGTTACCGTGGTGATTCCGGCAATCCCGGCGGCTCCTACCAGTTTCACGATAGTGGTGACACCGGCCAATGGCAACAAAGATACGGCAGCTCTGAGTTGGGGACCGGCTACCTGGCCTAATCCACAACCTACCAGCTTCACGATCGAGCGTGCCAACAACCTCACCTTCACAACCGGCCTGACTACCTTCACGGTTGCCGGCACGGCGAGAACTCTGTCGCAGAGTGTGAGCAAAAACACTGTCTACTATTATCGCATCAAGGCGAACAATCAGTATGGCGGTTCATCCAATACGGTGAACGCGCTGCCGTTCCCTGTACTCACTCCGTAAGAAAGCTGTTTCCCGTTGGGGAGGGAGAAATCCCTCCCCTTCACCTCACTTCCTTTATCGAGAGGAAATATGAAGACGCCCGCAAGATACATCACAATTCTTCTCATAGCGGTGGCGATATTTTTTGCCGGGTACATGGCCAACCGGCAATCGGATCCTTCTGCCGCTTCTGCTTACACAAAACAGGCAAGCTCCTATACCTGTCCCATGCATCCTCAGTACAAATCCAGCCACTCCGGAGACTGCCCGATATGCGGCATGCGCCTTGAACTCGAACGGGCTGACGCCGGGGCTGCAACAAACTCAGAAACCTCTGGCACGATCCCGGTCAATCGAGCATGGCAGCAAATGATCGGGGTTCAGACCGATGAGGTTCGTCAATCTGCCGGCGCTCAACATTTGCGCGTGCCCGGCCGAGTAACGGTGGACGATCAGCGCCTGTACCGGATCCTCGCCGCAGCCGATGGTTGGATACTCAATCTCGGAGCCAATACTGTCGGTCGTTTCGTCAAACGGAATGAAGTGCTTGCCTCTTACTATACGCGCGATCTCCTGTCCTCCGAGCGGCTGTTTCTGTTGAGCACGGACGCGAACGACCCCTTGCACAAAGCGGATCCCAGCTATGCGACGATCCGGACATCGACGAGCGCCAATCCTCAATTTCCCGTAGATTCACTGCGCGGTCTCGGCATGAGTGATCTTCAGATCGAGGAAATTCAGCGCACCCGCAATCCCATGCCGCGCGTGGACATCTATTCACCAATTTCCGGTTATGTCATAGCTCGGAATGTTTCCCCGCAGCAGAGGTTCGACAAAGGCACAGAGTTTTATCGGATTGCCGATATCAGCCACGTCTGGGTGATGACCGACATTCTCGAGAAAGACAGGGAATTCCTCAAACCCGGAGCCATGGCAACCGTTCGCTATCAGGGACGCGAATATCAGGCTCACATGAGCGATGCGTTGCCGCAGTTTGATCCACAGTCACGTATATTGAAGACACGCTTCGAACTCGACAACCCGGGCATGATGCTTTTGCCCGATGTTTTCGTGGACGTTGAGCTTCACCTGGATCCGCCGGCAGCCATCACGGTGCCCGCCGATGCGGTTGTGGATTCCGGCCGGCATAAGATCGTTTATGTCGAGCGCGCAAGTTCAGAATTCGAGCCACGCGAGATAGAGACCGGGTGGCGCATGGGTGATCGCGTCCAAGTCACCAAAGGACTGGAGCCGGGCGAGCGCGTTGTCACATCCGGGAATTTCCTGATCGATTCCGAGGCACGCATGAAGCTTGTTTCCTACGCGCATTCCGATGATCAGGCTTCTCCTAAGAAGACGGTAAAGGATCCGGTATGCGGCATGGATATCGATCCGAACGGCCAGAACACTCTCAAGGCGGAATACAAGGGCCAGACATATCATTTCTGCATGCAGGATTGCAAAACCAAGTTCCTGAACAACCCTGAAAAATACACCGGCAAGAAGCAACCGGATGCCCCCAAAATGGTAAAGGATCCGGTATGCGGCATGGATGTGGATTCTCAATCTGCCAATACTCTCAAGACGGAGTACAAAGGGAAGACTTACCATTTCTGTAATGAGAGCTGCAAAAAAAGCTTTGAGGCAGATCCTGAAAAATACATTAACAAGGGAATGGCGCCCGGTCACAATCACATGAATCGGACTTAGCCATGATTGAGCGCATTATAGACTTTTGCGCGCGCAACCGTGTCATCGTACTCACGCTCGTCGCCGTAGCCGCCATCTACGGCTGGTGGTCGATGAACCATGTTGCGCTGGATGCCATCCCCGATCTCAGCGACACTCAGGTCATTGTATATTCCCGCTGGGATCGCAGTCCCGATATTGTTGAAGATCAAATTACCTATCCCATAGTCGCCGCAATGCTCGGCGCGCCCAAAGTAAAAGCGGTGCGCGGTTTCTCCGATTTCGGATATTCGTTTGTGTACGTCATTTTTGAAGACGGCACCGATATCTATTGGGCCCGGACACGGACGCTTGAATATCTCTCGGGAGTGCTGCAAACCCTGCCCCAGGGATCGAAAACGGAGCTTGGCCCGGATGCAACGGGTTTGGGATGGATCTATCAATATGTGCTAGAGGACAAATCCGGGAAACACAACCTAGCCGAATTGCGCTCGCTGCAGGATTGGTACCTGCGCTACCACCTCAGATCCGTTCCTGGCGTTGCCGAAGTCGCGCCCATCGGCGGATTTGGCAAGCAATACCAGGTGAATGTCGATCCGAACCGGCTGCAGGCCTACAACATCCCAATCAATAAAGTGGTGGATGCTGTTCGGGGAAGCAACAGCGAGACCGGCGGCCGCATGATTGAACTCGGCGGTGCCGAGTATATGGTTCGCGGGCGTGGCTATGCCAAATCGGTTTCCGACATAGAATCCGTTGTAGTCGCGGCCAGTGAAAATGGAACGCCCATTCGTGTAAAGGATATTGGCCAGGTTTCCCTTGGTCCTGATATCCGCCGGGGAGTATCGGATCTGGATGGAACCGGCGAAGCGGTTTCAGGCATCATCGTGATGCGCCAGGGTGAGAATGCCCTGGATGTCATCGACCGGGTGAAGGACAAAATCCGCCAGATCGAACCCGGGTTGCCGGAAGGCGTCAAGATTGTCCCTGTATACGACCGCTCGCAACTGATTCACAATTCCATCGATACTCTGAAGTCCACCGTTATCGAAGTGATTATCACGGTATCGCTCGTGGTACTTCTCTTCCTCTGGCATATACCGAGCGCCGCCATCCCAGTGATCACGATACCGATAGCGGTGCTCATTGCCTTCATTCCGTTTCGCGGAATGGGCATTACGGCGAACATCATGTCGCTGGGTGGCATTGCCATCGCAATCGGAGCTATGGTGGATGCCGCTATTGTCGTCGTTGAGCAAGCCCATAAAAAACTGGAGATATGGGAAAGCTCGGGCCGTCGGGAAGACTATAAAGAAGTCATCATTACGGCAGTCAAAGAAGTCGGCGGCACGAGTTTTTTTGCATTGCTGGTGATTGCCGTCTCCTTCATTCCCGTGTTTGCCCTGGAGGCGCAGGAGGGCCGGCTTTTCAAGCCGCTTGCCTATACCAAGACCTTGGGGATGATCGTTGCTGCCATCCTGGCCATTACGCTGGATCCTGCCCTTCGGCTGACTTTTACGCACCTGCGGAATTTCAGCTTCCGGCCACGCTGGATTTCAAAAGCGGCGAATACCCTATTGGTCGGCCGTATCCATTCTGAAGACAATCACCCGGTCAGCAAAGTTTTGATCCGGCTCTATGAGCCTGCCTGTCGCTGGTCCCTGCGTCACAAGTGGGCGGTGATTCTATGTGCTGCGCTCCTGCTGGCGATAACGGTGCCGGTCTTTATGTCGCTTGGATCGGAGTTTATGCCGCCGCTGTATGAAGAGGCGCTTTTCTATATGCCGTCGACTATGCCGGGCATTTCTATCGGCGAGGCGCAGCGCGCCCTTCAGGTCACGGATAGATTGATCAAGTCGTTCCCGGAGGTGGATAAAGTTCTTGGGAAGGCAGGCAGAGCGGAAACATCCACTGATCCGGCGCCCCTATCCATGTTTGAGACGGTTATTATGCTGAAGCCGCGATCAGAGTGGCGCAAGGTGCCCACATGGTATTCCTCCTGGGCGCCGGAATTTGTCAAGCCGGTATTCCGCCATTTCACTCCGGACACGATGTCCCCGGAGCAGCTGGTCGACAAACTGAATGCAGTGGTGAAGCTGCCTGGCATTTCAAATGCATGGACAATGCCGATCAAGGCGCGCATCGATATGCTGAGCACCGGGATGCGCACTCCTGTGGGGTTGAAAATTCATGGTGATGACCTCGAGAAGATCCAGGAAATCGGGGCGCGCGTTGAATCTGTGCTGCCCTCCGTGAAGGGAACCCGGAGTGTTTTCTCGGAGCGGACCTCGGAAGGATATTTCCTGGACTTTGACTGGAACCGAGATGCGCTGGCCCGCTATGGGCTCACCATCGATGATGCGCAGGCGGCGGTCCAAAATGCCATCGGTGGCGAGAATGTTACAACCACGGTGGAAGGAAGAGCCCGCTATCCCGTCAATGTGCGCTATATGCGCGATTTCCGGTCTGATCTGGACGCGCTTGGGCGCGTGCTGGTTCCGGCCGGCGGCAGCAGACAGATACCGCTGTCAGAACTTGCCGCCATCAAGCCCACCACGGGGCCCGGCATGATCCGTGATGAAGATGGGCTGTTGACCGGATATGTGTATGTGGACCTGGCCGGGCGAGATCCCGGCAGTTATGTGCGCGAAGCGAATGAAGTCGTTCGCGCAAAGATTGCGTTGCCGCCCGGATTTGCCATCACCTGGAGCGGGCAGTATGAGGCAATGGAACGGGTGAATAACCGGCTGATGATAGTTTTGCCCATCACTGCCTTCCTGATTCTGTCGTTCCTGTATATCAACACGCGATCGGTTATCAAAACTATGATCGTCGTCCTCGCGGTTCCTTTTTCGGCGATCGGCGCAGTCTGGTTCCTGTATCTGCTCGGCTATAACATGAGCATAGGTGTCTGGGTCGGACTTATTGCGCTGCTCGGGGTGGATGCGGAGACTGGAGTTTTCATGCTCCTATACCTGGATCTCTCCTATGAGGAGGCCAAAAAGGCAGGTCGTCTGCGAACGCTCTCCGATTTGCAGGAATCCATTGTTCACGGAGCGGTGAAGCGCATTCGGCCCAAATTCATGACCGTGGCGACCGATTTTATCGGTCTTGTACCGATCCTGTGGGCAACCGGGACGGGTTCGGACGTCATGAAACGTATCGGAGCGCCGCTCATCGGAGGAGTGTTTACCTCGTTTGTTCTGGAGTTGTTGGTCTACCCCGCCATTTACGAGGTCTGGAAATGGCATTTTGAATTGAAAAAGCGGCGAGTCGAAGAGCCTGTTCTACAGGAAGCTTAATCAATAGTGTGCGGCAGCTTGCTGCCGCTTTATTAAGCGATGGCAAGCCGCGCACTCCAAAGCAAAGGGAATTGATATGAAGATCAAGTTGTCCATCATTGCACTCATGTTTGTTGCAAGCTATGTATGTGCCCAGGAACCTGAACTGAAATCTGAAAAGGACAAGATCAATTACGGTATCGGCGTTGGAGTTGCACGCAATTTTCAGCGCCAGGGAATCAATGTGGATCTCGACCTTGTAATCAAGGGCATGAAGGATGTCCTGGCGGGAGCCAAACTGGCCATGACGGAAGAAGACCTGGATAAGACGATGACGGCGTTCCAGACGGAAGCCCAGAGGCGATTCCAGGAAAAAGCCAAAGCCATTGCCGAGAAAAACAAAAAGGAAGGAGAAACCTTCCTGGCCGAGAATGCAAAGAAAGAGGGTGTGGTCGCTCTTCCGAGTGGACTTCAATACAAAATCCTCAAGCAGGGAGAGGGGAAAAAGCCGGTCAGCCAGGATTCGGTAGAGTGCCACTATCGCGGTACCCTTATTGACGGTACCGAATTCGATAGTTCCTATAAAAGAGGGACTCCCCTGGTTGTAAAAGTTGACGGTGGCATTATCCAGGGATGGAGCGAAGCTCTCAAACTAATGCCGCTGGGCTCCAAATGGCAGCTTTTCATTCCATCCAAACTGGCTTATGGAGAACGGGGCGCGGGCAACCAGATCGAGCCCAACGCTACATTGATTTTTGAAGTGGAACCGCTGGCTATCAAGTAATGCGGTTAGTCTCAACCTTTCCGGGCTGAGTTGGAGACAGGGAATTGAGAATTGGAGAGAGGGAGAATACAGAGAGCGGTCGGCCTGGGATTCGGCGGGCGTCAATCCCTGCCGGTGCCGCCTTTGTATCGCTCCTCTCGCCCAAGCGCCGGTCAAGGCCAATGCTGGCGCAATCCGGGAGTCGGCGGTGGAAGCCGCCGGCTCCTTTTCTTACAATCCTGTTTACATTCATTCTCTTTGTGCAGGCAAGCGCACTTCCCACGCACATTGGCCTTCTTCTGATTCCTCCCAATACTGCCGCCATGACGCATGGTTGCGAAAAGGGGACCTGTTGCACGCCGCTTTGTTTTCTCGATAAGCATGGTGTTCATCATTGTGTTCATCTGACCGGAGACTCCTGTGAGTGCGGCGTGTCCGCAAGCGATGAATGCACGGTCAATCCGGTTTTTCTGTCGGCAATTATTGCTTTTGTTCATACCGAAGCTCTCCTCCCGGATTTGATTCCAGCGCGGTGGAATCAAACCATTTCCATACTTTTTATTGGGCGTGAACCTGCAATCCCTACGCCCCCTCCTAAGCGACTGGCCGCGCAAAATTCCTGACAGTCCAAAGTACCTCAAGACTTTGCAGATCCATTAGGAGGAGCAATGATCAGGCGATCTCTATTTATTGGGTGTGTTTTATTATTTGCAGTTATCTCGGCCGCACTAGCCGCAGAGCCTCCCCGAAGTTCATTGATGGGAGTGATCCAGGGGCCGGATGGCGCAAGGCTTCCCGGTGCGTTAATAACTATACGGATGCCCGGAGCGCAACAGTCAATGCAGGTGGTCAGCAGTTCCACCGGCGCCTATGTTGTACCGGAGTTGCCGGCGGGCGAGTATGAGCTCAATGCCGAGTTGGTAGGTTTTGAACCTTATACTATCCCGGCTCTTCAGATCAATCCTGGAGCCGGCAAAGTGGTCGATTTGAGCCTAAAACTGGCGACTGTTCGTGAGATTGTGACCGTAGTTGGAGCGCTCCCAAAGGACAGCATCGAGGGTGCGGATACGAGGGAGAGCTCTGCTCGGGATGTTGGCGAAGTGATGGCGCATGCTCCGGGCGTATGGAAGCTCCGCAAAGGAGGCATTGCCAATGATTTTGTTCTCAGAGGATTTGCGAGCAAGGATTTGAATGTGCTCATCGACGGTCAGCGGATCTATGGGGCTTGTCCCAACCACATGGACCCTGCAGCATTTCACGTGGATTTTTCCGAAGTAGACCGAATTGAGATTGGGAAGGGCCCCTTTGACGTCAAGAACCAGGGGAGCCTGGGCGGCGTCGTCAACATCGTAACCCGCAAGGCTGAGCGCGGGATGCATGTTTCCGGCAATTTGTCTGCCGGGTCCTTTGGCTTCGTAAATCCCTCGGCGTCCGTTTCGTATGGACGTGAGCAGTTTTCCTTTCTCGGAGGTTATTCCTACCGGTTGTCTTCACCTTACTCTGATGGTTCCGGCCGGAGATTCACCGAGGCAGTCAATTACAGATCTGATTCTATCGACAGCGATGCCTTTAAGGTTGGAACAATCTGGACCAGCGCATCTTTTCAGCCATTTCAGGGCCACCTGATGCAGTTCTCGTACACGCGGCAGCAGGCAGATCATGTGCTCTATCCTTATCTCCAAATGGATGCGGTGTACGATGACACCGACAGGATCAACGCGGGGTACCAGGTGAATAATCTGTCTGCGTTGGTTCGCTCGCTTCGATTCCAGGCGTACTACACACGCGTGAATCACTGGATGACGGATCAGTACAGGATTTCATCGCTGAATCTCCTGCGTGAGTACTCCATGGGAACATTGGCCGGGACAGAAGCGCTGGGTGGAAAATTCGAAATGTCCGGTCGGGATGTGACCATTGGCATCGAAGCCTATCATCGGCAATGGGACGGCACGACCCAAATGTCCGGCAGTTCCTATGCGCCGCAATACTCGATTCCCGATGTCCGAACTGACAGTTTCGGCCTTTACTCTGAATACACCCGTTCTCTGACCGAAAAGCTCAAATTGAGCCTGGGCGGTCGGCTCGACACTCTGACCACAGCAGCCGAGGATGCAAAAGCCAATACGAACCTGTTTTATGCCTACAATTCCACGCGTCTGACATCGAAGACAAACAACTTTGCATCGGGCAATGCAAGGCTGAGCTATCGATCCGGCATTGGATTGGAGGTCAGTGGTGGAGTCGGTCATACCGTCAGAGTCCCGGATGCCCGCGAACGCTACTTCGCGCTGAAGCGCATGGGGACGGATTGGGTCGGCAACCCGAATCTGGAACCCAGCCATAATACGGGTTTCGATGGGGGAGTTTCCTTCCGGCACCGGGGGGTGATGATTGAATCCAGCCTCTACCTGGACTACGTTCGCGACTATATTTCGGTTATACCTCAGACGCGGGTCAATATGGTTTCGGGCGTAATGAATACAAAAGCACGCTCGTATCAGAACGTAAACGCGCGGTTGTATGGAGGAGAGTTTCTCATTTCCTACCTGTTGACTCGCCGTTTGTTTGTATCCAGCGATTTCTCCTATGTGCGTGGTACAAGGAATATCGCATCCGAACTGGGAGTTGTCACGCCCGACCTTTCCGAGATCCCGCCCATGCGCTCGCGTGCAAGCATGCGCTATGACGCCGGCAAATTTTTCGGCGAAGCGGAATGCCTGTTCGAAGGCGCACAAACACACGTAGACACTCTGCTTGGCGAACAAACCACGGCGGGCTATGGCATCGCCAATCTCCGAGGTGGTGTAAATATTAGAAAGCTTTCCATCAAGCTGAGTTTAAATAACATTTTGGGCCGTCAGTATTATGAGCATCTTTCGTATCAGCGAGATCCCTTCAGGTCCGGAGCGCGAGTCTTTGAGCCCGGCCGGAATTTCCTGGTCAACATTGCTTATCGCTATTGAAGTAAAAGCCACTGAAAACGCCACCGTCCAAGCGGCATGCCGCATGATTTAGGCATGCCGCCTTGGCCGACGCTCCAAAATTTTCTCTTCCCGGAAACAACCGATTTCCAGATCCCTCACTCCTGTTGGCTGCCAAAAAGATCCTTTCTGAGTATACGATTCTCCGCCAATTACGTTCTTGGTTATAGGTGTTCATATTTCTATGCCATGACCAGGAGGGTTTCTTATGTCCGTCCGCTCGATTCAAAGGGGAATTTTGCTCCTATTGGCACTCATTAGCTTTACGGGTGCGGCATTTGCACAAAGCCAGGCTGGTGAACAAGATGCTATGGGTGCATATAGATCGCTCCACGACTTCACACTCAACGGAGGCGATGCAAAGGTCAGCAACCTTACCTTGAAGAGGGATCGAGCCGTCATGACGTTCACCGGTACGTTCTATTTCCCGAAATCGGTGCTTGGGAAAATCACCGGAGCTGTTTTTGTTGGTGAGGGCAAGTTCCGTGCAGAGCCGCCTGCCATGGCTTTTGAAAAAGAGAATTTGCGCAGGATGCTGAGTGCGGATGTGGTCGAATCGGATTTTAGGACAGCAGTTTTGCGGTTTACGGATGATACCTTTTCAATAATCGGCCAATCTCATGAACCCACGGGGACGGCGCCCAAGGAGGCTCAGGATCTTGCCATCGAGACGGAGCAGCGGACATTGCGTGAGACGGGAGCCAACTATGCCTCACGAATACTGGTTTCACTGCTAAATGGAGAGAATCCGGGCGTTTTCATTGCCCAGTTTGACAAAGGGCACCGGGGTCGTTTTGCCATGATTTTGGATATGCAGGGTCGGATCCCAACCGTCCATTTCACAATCAATGGAGGCGAGAAGGGACTGATTTATTCATACAACAAGTACCAGATGGCGAATGATGTCTGGCTGGCCTTCTATTCGGAGCAGGATTATGCAGCGGGGACGGCCAACTATTCGGACTCTTTTGATCAGATTGCCGTATCTCATTATGACATGAAAGTGGATTTGCGCGATCCGCGCAAAGTGCTCAAAGTAAATGCCAGAATGGATGCCAAAGCGCTTTCCACCGTGCGGGCTATCTCGTTTGCATTAAGCGAGGATTTGCCCGAGGACGAATCTCTCAGGAAAAAGAAGGGGATGCACGTGACTGCCGCGCGCCTGGCGGACGGCACGGCGCTTGCAGCCATCCAGGAGGAATGGGAGGCGGGTTTTCTGGTGATTCTGCCGGCCACGCACGCCGCCCAGGAACAATTCACGATAGAGACCGAGGTGGAGGGAGACTTTATTTACGATCTCTCGAATACCTATGATTGTCACTATCCATTTATCAATGGACAGTGGTACCCGAGGCACGGGTATCTTGCCCGTTCCAAATTCGACATCACCTTCGTTCACAACAAGAAATACAAGGTTGCCGGTCCGGGTGAGCGGATTCGAGAAGAGCGCGCATCCGGAAATCCCGACGAAATGGTCACATCCTATCGCATGGCCGAGCCAGTAGCGCTGGTAACATTTGCCATGGGGCCATACAAGGTCTATCAGGAAAAGCGCACGGTACAGAAGAACGAAATGCCAATCGAGTTTTTCTCCTTGGCTGGAGTGCAGGTCGGGGCTACCAGCCGGTTGACGATCAAAGAGGATTTTGTGCTTGCAGAGCTGGGCAATTCACTGGACTATCTGAGCGCGATGTTCGGGCCCTATCCATATCCGGTCTTCAGAGCCGCTTTCCACCCGTTCCGCTATGGACAGGGCTTTGCCACCATGCTGGCCATTCCCAATGCCGATTCGGCAACCAGCCGGACATTCGCCTTTCTTTCACACGAAACGTCGCATCAGTGGTGGGGAAATGTGGTCGCCTGGCGATCCTATCGGGACCAGTGGCTTAGCGAGGGTTTTGCGGAATATTCCGGAGCGCTTTATGTGCAGACTCGGACCAAGAAAAGCGGAGATGTGCGCGATGAGATTAACGACATGCGCAACTCTTTGAAAGAGCCTCCGGATACCAATACCGGAATCGGTTCCAAACGCGTGGTAGATATCGGTCCGCTGATTCTCGGCCACAGGTTGCGCAGTCGAGAGTCGCTGAATGCCTATTCGATTCTTACCTATTCAAAAGGGGCGCTCGTATTACGCATGCTTCATTTTTTACTCACAAATCCCAATGACGGCAATGGCCAGGCATTCTTCGACATGATGAAGGATTTTGTGGATCGCTTTCGTAATGCTGCAGCCTCAACCGAACAGTTTGAGGCTGTGGCCAGCGAACATTTTGCGCGTACGCCCGTTGCAAAAAAGTATGGTCTAAAGGACCTCCGCTGGTTTTTCTCCCAATGGGTGTATCAGACAGCGCTCCCCTCCTACCGCCTGAACTATTCCATTGTGGAAAACCAGGATGGGACGGCAAATATCAGCGGAACTGTCTTTCAAGAGAATGCGCCTTCATCCTGGGGAATGCCGATACCATTGGTCATTAAGTTTCCCGGGGGGCAAATGGCCCGTGGAACTGTCCTGGCAAATGGGCCACAAAATCCTGTGAATATACAGTTGCCGAAGAAGCCGGAGTCTGTAGAATTGGATCCTGATCATTGGGTGCTTTCGGAAAAAACACTGACAAAAAAACAATGAAAATAAATAAAAGAGAAAAGCTTTTGGATCGGATGGGGAAATCCTGGCTTGATTTCTGCCAATCCTACGACGGCCTGTCGACCAAGGATATGCAAAAAACCGGGGTAATCGGGCAATGGTCTGTACGGGACATTATTGCTCACGTGACAACCTGGGAGGAAGAGACCCTGAAGCATCTCGCTGCCATGCTTCGAGGCGAAAAATGCCCGCGCTATTCCGTGAAATATGGCGGCATCAACGCCTTTAATGCATTGATGACAGAGACAAAAAAGAATCTCTCGTTTCCTGAAGTAATCCGGCAGCAGGAAGATGTTCATGCGCAGGTGCTGCGTTTTATTGCATCGGTTCCGGAGGAATGCCTCGACAGCAAATCCCGATTCCGCCACAGGCTTCGCATGGACACCTACAGTCATTATCCGAAGCATGCCCAGGCGATACGCCGGTGGCGCGCGTCGGAGATCGGTTAGTCCATTTATCCGGGAAATGCCGACATTCCGTGTCGCAAGAAGGAATCAGGGGATTGAATGATGATCAACATAAAAAACCGACAATTAGGTTTGAATGGCCCCTCCGTTTTTCCCGTCGGTCTTGGATGCATGGGAATGACGGGGATCTATGGTCCCTCCGATGAAGACGAAGCCATTGCAACCATTCATGAAGCCCTGGACCGAGGGGTTTCGCTCATCGATACCGGCGATTTTTATAATATGGGGCTCAACGAAATGCTGGTTGGACGCGCTCTGCGCGGACGCCGGGACCATGCGATTCTGTCCGTCAAATTTGGAGCCCTGCGTGCGCCGGATCAATCCTGGATGGGATACGATGCCCGCCCGGCGGCCGTAAAAAATTTCCTGGCCTACACACTTAACCGGCTTGGCGTCGATTACGTCGATATCTATCGTCCGGCGCGTCTTGATCCTGCGGTTCCAATTGAGGAAACGATTGGAGCAATCGCCGATATGATCAAGGCCGGCTATGTTCGCTACGCCGGCCTGTCCGAGGTGGGGCCGGAGACTATCCGAAGGGCTCATGCGGTTTCCCCGATCTCCGATCTTCAAATCGAATATTCGCTCATCAGCCGCAGCCCTGAAAATCGGATTTTTCCCGTGCTGCAGGAACTCGGCATTGGCGTTACCGCCTATGGAGTTCTTTCCCGCGGATTGCTGAGCGGATGGAACCCGTCTCAGGCTGGTGATTTCCGCGCCTTTATGCCTCGTTTCAGGAAAGAGAATCTCGCTCAGAACCGGAATCTTGTGGCAAAGCTTGGCGAATTTGCATCTCGAAAGGGGATCAGCCCTGCGCAATTGGCGATTGCCTGGGCTATGGCGAAAGGGGAATCCATTGTGCCGGTTATGGGGGCACGCACGCGCAAGCAGCTTGCGGAATGCCTGTCGTCGCTGGAAGTGGTTTTAACGCTGCAGGAGATGACGCAACTGGAGCAGGAAGTCCATCCCCTGGCAATCGCGGGCGACCGGTATGACGCGCATCATATGAGCATGCTGGACAGCGAAAAAAATACGAATGACGAATTGAAGGGCAACTGATCTTCAACTCGTCATTCGCATATGGCTATTCTACGGTAACGCTTTTTGCCAGGTTTCTTGGCTGATCCACATCGCATCCGCGCAGGATGGCAATGTGGTAGGCAAGCAATTGGAGCGGAACAATCATCAATATCGGCAAGATGTAGTCGGATGCCTCCGGTATCCGGATGACATGCTCGGCGATGCGCGATATCTGGTCATCGTCCTCATTGGCTACGGCAACAATGATCCCTTCGCGAGCCCGAACCTCTTCGATATTGCTGATCATCTTTTCATAGCGAAGCATGGATTTCTGATTCTGCGAGTCCCTGGCTGCCAAAGTTATTACCGGCAAATTTCGGTCAATGAGCGCATTGGGTCCGTGCTTCATCTCTCCGGCTGGATAGCCTTCCGCATGGATGTAAGAGATTTCCTTCAGCTTCAGGGCTCCTTCCAACGCGATGGGATAGTGGATGCCCCTGCCGAGATAGAGCGCATTATTGTGACGGTAGATCGTGCTCGCAATCTTTTCGCAGACGGGTCCCTGTTCGAGTATCTGCTGCACCGTGTGCGGCATTTGCCCCAACCCGGATAACAGCGCGTTGGCCAACCCCGGCTGAAGGCTCTTACGAATTTGGGCCAGGTAGATAGCCAACTGCAATAGCACCGTCATCTGGCAGGTAAAAGCCTTTGTCGAAGCGACGCCGATTTCGGGGCCGCTTCGAATATACAGATTTCCTTCGCTTTCCCTGGAGAGCATGCTTCCGACAACATTGCAGATTGAGAGGATGCGGGCTTTTTTGCTCTTTGCTTCTCTCACCGCGGCCAGGGTATCCGCTGTCTCGCCGGATTGGCTGATGGCGATTACAAGTGAGTTCTGATCGACCAGCGGATCGCGATAGCGGAACTCGGAGCCATAATCAACCTCCACCGGAAGACGGGCGAGTTCCTCGATCAGGAACTTGCCCACCAGGGCGGCATGCCAGGACGTGCCACAAGCAACGATGTGGACTTTTTGAATCCTTGCAAGCGCTTCTTCGGGTATTTTGGCTTCTTCCAGCAATACCCGCCCGGCATCCAGGGATATGCGGCCGGCAATGCTCTCCTGCAGACTCCTGGGTTGTTCGTATATTTCCTTGAGCATGAAATGGGGGTAGCCGCCTTTTTCGGCCATTTCCGCACTCCACTGTACTTCCTGGGGCGTAAAGCTGATTTCCTTGCCGTAGAAATCCTTCAGGACGATTCCATTCTTGGCAAGAATGGCCATTTCTCCGTCCTGCATGAAATACATATTGCGGGTATGTTCAAGCAGTGCAGGAACGTCCGATGCTACAAACACTTCGTTTTCGGATATGCCCAGGACCAGTGGCGGGCCGCTGCGCGCAGCGATGATTGTGTTTGGGCAGTCCGAGCAGATCAGGCACAGGGCATAACTGCCGCGCAGCTGTTCCAATGCGACTCTCGCCGCTTCCTCAAAAGATCTCCCCGGCAGGAGCGATTCTACAAGATGGGCAATGACTTCCGTATCGGTCTCGGTTGCGAACTTGTGATTGCCTTGTTGCAGCCTGGTCTTCAGTTCGAGATAGTTTTCGATAATCCCGTTGTGGACCACAATGACTTTTCCTGAGCAGTCTCGGTGCGGGTGTGCATTGGCCTCCGTCGGACGACCATGTGTCGCCCAGCGCGTATGGCCGATTCCATAATCTCCAGCCAGCGGATCCGCTTCAAGCGATCGGACCAGGTTTACCAGTTTCCCGGGGGCCCGACGTATCTGCACCTGCTGGTTTTTCACCACAGCCAGACCGGCGGAATCATAGCCTCGATATTCGAGTTTTTTCAGTCCGTTGATAACAACGGAAACAACCGATTTGGGTCCTACGTATCCAACAATCCCACACATGAGGCACCCCAGCGCAAGTCAAGTTTATATTAGGGATCCCGGCTGTCAGCGCCTTCACTTGCCCCGTCCCAAGGAATGGCAAGTGTGTTACAATCCCCGCCGGCGCTCTATAGCCGTGCGAAGATTATAGTTTATGCGAGTTATGGGAAGCAACTATTCAAGGCGGTATGCGGGATATGAAGACGCCCATCCCATATGCTGTGCCCTGAATCCTTCATCTTGATCTGCTCTCAGTTCCGAGGTGAACCATGGAAATAAAAAACATCGGCCTTACTGTTCCGGAAAACAGCAACATCATCGTGGGGCAGAGTCATTTCATCAAAACGGCTGAGGATATTTATGAAATCCTCACTACGAGCTGTCCGCATTGCCGGTTTGGTGTCGCTTTTTGTGAAGCATCCGGTCCATGCCTGATCCGTGTTGAAGGCAACGATGAGGAACTGAAAAGGACGGCGGCCGAAAATGCCATTACCATGGGGGCCGGACACACGTTTGTGGTTTTATTGCGGGATGCCTATCCCATTAATGTCCTGAATGCCATCAAGGGCTGTTCGGAGGTATGCCACATCTTCTGTGCTACCGCCAATCCTCTGGAAATTGTTGTGGCGGAAACAGATCAAGGACGAGGTGTCCTCGGGGTCGTGGATGGTTTCTCTCCCAAAGGAGTTGAAACGGAGGCGGACGCAAAAGCCAGAAGAGAATTCCTGAGAAAGATTGGTTACAAGAGGTGATGCGGATTTTTGCTGGACATAAGAGCTGGTTCAGGCCGAACCTGAAATTTGAAACCTCCGACCAGCAACCGTTAGATTTTACCGCCCGATAGAGGATGGGGTTTATGCAAGAGACGAAATGCGAATTGGCTCCCGGAACACTGCGCTGGATCTGCGACCCTTCTGTCTTTTCGTTCAAAACCACGGAGGAAATTCCTCCGCTGAAAGGTATTGTCGAGCAAGAGCGTCCAACGCGTGCCATACGCTTTGGACTCGATATTACTTCACCCGGATACAACATCTATGTGAGTGGCTTGACCGGTACCGGCAAAACCACGGTCATCAAGACATTCCTGGAAGATATTGCCTCCAGGATGCCGGTTCCGGATGACTGGTGCTACGTGCATAATTTCCGGGATCCCAACTGCCCGATGGTTTTGAATCTGCCTGCCGGGCGGGCGAAAGTACTACGGGCCGAGATGGATGAGTTTGTCCGCCATCTGAAGACGGAAATTCCAAAAGCGTTCGAATCCAAGGAATACGAAGAGAGTGTCAGCCGGCTGGTCCGCGAGAATCAGGCGGTTCAGCAAATGATTTTCGGGCAGCTTTCAGCCAGAGTGAGGGCTCGGGGTTTTGAGATTGATATTACAAAGGTAGGTGTTTCCCTCCTTCCCGTTATTGAAGGGAAGCCCGTAACGGGTGAACAGTATGAGGCTTTGGATACCAAGGCCAAGCAGGATATCGAGCGGAGCAGATCGGAATTGGATCCGGAGATTCAGGCGTTCCTGCGTCAGGTAAGAGATCTCAACAAGGAAAGCCGGGACAAGATTACGGATCTCCATCGCAGGATGGGGCTTTATGTTGTCGGAGGACGCCTGGAGGGGCTTCGTGAACAGCACGCGGATTTTCCTTCCGTTATTGCCTACCTGAAGGATGTCGAGGAGTACATAGTTTCGCACCTGGAGGATTTTACGGAGGATTCCGCAAAACAGGAGACGGGGACTCCGGCACAGATTCATCTGGAGCCCGAAGCGGATCCGTTTTTCAAATACAAGGTGAATGTTGTCGTCGATAACACCGGACTGCAGGGCGCGCCGGTGATTATCGAAACAAATCCTACCTATTACAATCTGTTTGGTCGCGTGGAGCGACGCGCGCAATTCGGGACTCTTTCCGCGGACTTTACATTGATTCGGGCTGGTTCTTATGCCAAAGCCAACGGCGGATTCCTGGTTGTGAACGCGCACGATGTTTTATTAAATGCAGGGGTATGGGAATCCCTCAAGCGGACGGTAAAGAATAAAGAAGTCCGGATTGAAGACATTGCGGAGCAGTACGGAATGGTGACCGTGGCAGGCATGCGTCCAGGCGCAATCCCGGCAAACGTCAAGGTCATCATGATCGGGCATCAGTTTATCTATCACCAGTTGTATGGTGCCGATGAGGATTTTCGGAAAATTTTCAAGGTCAAGGCCGACTTTGATGCGGAGATGGCCCTGGACGTACAAGGACTCAACAATTACGCGTCATTTATCAGCTCCAGATGCTACGACGAAAATCTCCTGCATTTTGATCCGAGCGGCGTGGCAAAGGTGGCTGAATATGGCGCATGGCTTGTAGACAACCAGGAGAAACTCTCTGCCCGCTTCAGCGATGTGGCTGACATCGTTCGTGAGGCCAGTTATTGGGCGCGCCACGCAGGGCTGACCGTTGTGTCCGCCGTTCATGTGCAGCAAGCGATCAATGAGAAGTGTTATCGGTCCAGCCTGATCGAAGAACGGATTCGAAATTTTGTAACCGATGGCAACGTCCTGGTGGATGTGGACGGGGAAAAAGTCGGCCAAGTCAATGGCCTGGCAGTGATTGATATGGGCGACACGCGGTTTGGAAGGCCGTCGAGAATTACGGCAAAGACTTTTATGGGCAAGAGCGGTGTCGTTGATATCGAGCGAGAATCGAAAATGAGCGGCCGAATTTATGAGAAAGGCGTACTCATTCTGAGCGGCTATCTGGGAGCAAAATATGCCCAGCAGCGGCCGCTTTCAGTCGCTGCCAGTCTGTGTTTTGAGCAATCCTATGAGGGCATCGACGGCGACAGTGCATCATCCACTGAGTTGTATGCCCTGCTGTCAAGCCTTTCCGGGGTTCCAATCCGCCAGGGGATTGCGGTGACCGGTTCCGTCAATCAAAATGGTGAAATACAGCCTATCGGAGGCGTTAACCAGAAGATTGAGGGATTCTTCGATTTGTGCAGCGCCAAGGGGTTGACCGGTCGGCAAGGCGTCATGATTCCCAGGCAAAACATTAAAAATCTGATGCTGCGAACCGATCTTGTGGAAGCCGTAGCCGCCGGACAGTTTCATGTCTTCGCGGTCAGCACGATCGATGAAGGAATTGAGATTTTGACGGGTCGCCCGGCTGGAATGCGGAGCGAGGCCGGGGTGTTTGAGAAAGGCACCATCAATCAACTTGTTGAGTCACGTTTAGGTGAATATGCCGAGGGATTGAGACGCTTCAGCCGGGAAGAGGAGCCTGCATGGAACTCTTCCGAGGGCGATGCGGGAGCATCAATGTAGCTAAGGCTCGGGAAATGGATTTATGCGCGTAGGATGGAGCGCTCCATAACCCCTATTCGAGTCAGTGGAGTAAATGAGTTTATGATAAGCGTGGAAGAAGCACTTGAAATCCTTCTCTCCAATCTGCCGGACTGCAAAACAGAACAGATCCCGTTTGAATCAGCACTGGGACGGATATTGGCGGAATCCCTGGTTGCAACCACCGACATTCCGCCTTTTCACCGGTCAGCAGTAGATGGGTATGCTTTGCATTCGTCCGATGTATTGAATGCACCGGTTGAGCTTGTCGTTGCCGGCGAGAGTCGTGCGGGCGGCGGAATGCCCGGCAAACTCCCGCCCGGCGAAGCCATATCCATCATGACCGGGGCGCCCGTGCCCGAAGGGGCAGATTGTGTGCAGATGGTTGAGGCCTCGAAGCTCTCGAGTGACGGCCATACCGTCACCATTCTCCAGGCCTCAAAAGCGCGCGACAATATCGCGCAAAGAGGCTCCGAGGCGAAGGCGGGCGATGTGGCGCTCCCGGCGGGGCACCGCATCGGACCGGCTGAAATAGCGGTGATGGCGACTTTTGGCTACCGTAACGCCAGGGTATACCGGCGGCCCAGTGTCGCGATTGTTGCGACAGGCGACGAATTGGTTGAACTGGATCAGCCGCCGCGGCCGGACCAAATCAGAAACTCCAATGCCTATTGTCTTGCCAGTCAGTTGCGTTACATGGATATCGATGCGGCCTACCTTGGAATCGCCAAAGACGACAAGAATGACCTGCGCAACAAGATGATCGAGGGGCTGGAACGCGACGTGCTGATCATTACCGGCGGCGTTTCCATGGGTGAATATGATTTCGTCAAAGATGTCTTTGACGAAATCGGGCTGGAAATTCTCTTCAGCAAGGTGGCGATCAAGCCGGGCAAACCTACCGTCTTTGCGCGGCGCGGGGATAAGCTGGTCTTCGGACTGCCGGGCAATCCTATTTCGGCGCTCATTACATTCGAATGTTTTGTGCGTCCGACTCTTGGACGGCTCTGCGGTATGAAAAGTCCAGAGTTGCCGCGCATGACGGGTGAATTGCTGGCGGATATGAAGCAGGTCCCCGGCCGGACTGCATTCCTTCCTGCCTGGGTTTTCTGGGCGGATGGCGGGTGGAAGGTCGAACCGTTGCGGTGGAAAAGTTCAGCCGACATCATCGGGTTTACACGAGCAAATGCGGCGTATATTTTTCCAAAAAATAAGGATTTTCTGAAGCGGGGAGAAATTGTTGAGCTGATGCTGCTGCCCGATTTCCTTACGCGGCAACGTTAACAATCTATCGATGACGGTTTACTATTGAACTTCAGTTCTGCAATCGTCAATCGGCAAATCGGATAAACGGAATGACTGGAAAAAAGGTATCAAATAAGTTGACCCATCTGGATGACCAAGGGCGCGCGCGAATGGTTGACGTTTCCGAAAAGTCGGATACATCGAGGCGGGCCATAGCGGAATCCTATATACGGATTTCCGCCGCGACGATGGGGTTGTTGCGTAAAGGGAAGCTGCCCAAAGGAAATGCTCTGGAAACCGCACGCCTGGCGGGTATTCTAGCGGCCAAACGGACGCCTGATCTGATCCCTCTCTGCCACCCGCTCCTTCTGACTCATGTGGATGTAGAGGCGGAGCCAGAGCGAAACGGCGTTCGTTTTGTGGCGACCGTGGCCTGCAAAGGATCGACGGGAGTTGAAATGGAAGCATTGACCGCGGCCTCGGTCGCCGCTCTGACACTCTATGACATGGTCAAAGCGGTTGAGAAAGGGGCTACAATTGATAGAATTCAATTGTTGGAGAAAAGCGGAGGGAAGAGCGGTCTTTACCGGCGGAAATGATTTGCCGGGAGCTCCCGGATAGGACAACGCGCCGAGATACCGAGAACGGATATGCCAATTTACGAATATCTGTGCAAAGGCTGCAAACGTAAAATGAGTTTTCTGGTTATGTCCACGGCTTCCTTTCAGCCTGTATGCAAATATTGCAAAGGACAGGATCTGGAGCAGCTGTTCTCCCGATTTGCGATGCCCAAATCCGAGGAAAGTCGTCTTGAGTCCCTGGCCGATCCGTCAAGCTTTTCCGGGTTGGATGAAAATGACCCGGCCAGCGTGGCACGATGGATGAAAAAGATGGGCAAAGAGCTTGGTGAAGATTTTGGCGGGGAAGATATTGACCAGCTCGCGGAAGAAGCGGCACAGGAGGCGGCGGGCGGCGGAACGCCCGAAGATCCGGGAACTTCTCCGAGCGACGATTTGTAGGGAATCCGGCGGTTCCTGATGCCGTCGTGAATTGGATGATGGAGACGATTGCATCGTCAATCGTGAATGGAAATGAGTTCCGAAATTTCGATGTCACCTGTTCAAACTGTAGAATCTCTGGCGGAAGCCTATCCGGATATCCCTTTCGAGGCGATTCTCAAAGAGGATCTTCTCCGACGCGGGATGTCCTGGAGCACCGATGCGCTGGAGGTTGCCGCGGCATTCAAAAGCAAAGCGTATTTTATCTGTTCCTTTGATATGGTCCCTATCTCTGAAATGGGACAGAAGGAGCATTTGAAGGCGCCGGAGGAAATTCGATTTTCCGGCGGCGCAAAAAATCTTCAGCCAACCGTCGTTTCTGTCCGACTGAATCCCGCTTCCGCCTATCGAGTAGAGACAGACGAAGGACGGCTTGTTCTGAGGGGCGGGGCGCAGTTGTTGGCCTCGGTCGAATTGCAGAAGTCGCCCGGCTATTATCAGCAAACTCTGAGCAGCGGGAAACCAATCGCGGATATTGCACCCACGATCGAGTGGGGGTACCTCCTGTATCTGACCGCATTTCGTTTGTGTCAGTATTTCGGCGTACAGGAAGAATGCCAATTCTGCGATATCAATGAGAATTATCGGCAGCAGAAGCAATCAGGCCGTTCGTACACCGCCGTCAAATCCGTTGATGAGATTTTGGAGGCCCTCGAGGTTATTGCTTCAACCGATAGCGACAGCAAAGCGTACACGGTTACTGGCGGCAGTATTACGGGGACGCTGGATGGAAAATCGGAGATCGATTTTTATGTCCGCTATCCGGAGGCAATTGAGAAGCGATGGCCACGGCGCTGGATCAGCAAGGTTGTCGTGCAGGCGCTTCCTAAAGATGAGGTGACGCGGCTCCATGACGCGGGAGTTCAGGTGTATCATCCCAATTTCGAAGTCTGGGATAAGCGATTGTTTGAGACGTATTGTCCCGGGAAGTCCCGGTATATTGGAAGAGATGAGTGGATTCGCCGTATTTTGGATGCCGCATCCGTATTCGGTCCCGATCATGTAATCCCCAATTTCGTTGCAGGCGTTGAGATGGCTCCACCGGAAGGATTCCGATCGGTGGATGATGCGATTGCCTCCACCGCGGAAGGCCTCGATTTTTTCATGAGCCATGGAATTTCGCCTCGATTCACAACGTGGTGTCCCGAGCCCTTGAGCGTCCTGGGAAAAGACAAGCAGGGCGCCCCTCTGGAATATTATGTCCGATTGCTGCGGGTTTACCGTGACACACGGGCCAGGTATCATTTGCCGGTACCGATAGGCTACGGTGAGCCCGGACTTGGAAAGGCCGTCTTTTCCGTTTCCTCATTCATGGATGTAATTCCGCCGGTCTGCTGAAAAATGCCGGAAATGCCAGAAGTAGAAACTCTTGCCCGAAAGCTCCGACGCAGCATTGTCGGTAAACAGGTTGCGGAAGTACGCCTTTCAGGCTTCTCTCTGCGCAAGCCTATTGCCGATACGTTTTCCACGGTGCTGCGAGGACGCACGATTGTTCGGATCCTTCGAAGAGGCAAATACATCATCGCGGAGATGAAACCGAAGGCGTATTGGGTGATTCACCTTGGAATGAGCGGCAGCGTTTTGTACCGCCCGGGCAGCTCCGCTCCCGCCAAACATACACACGCCATTTTTCGTTTTGAGGATTCCTCCGAGCTGGAATACCGGGACCATCGGCGATTTGGTCTTCTGTCGGCATACGAAGTGCCGCGACTGAAACTCGTTCCGGAAGTTTGCAGCCTTGGAATGGATCCTCTGCTCGGCAGTTTTAAGGCACAGTGGCTTCTGCCGAGGCTCAACAAAAGCCACCAGGAAATTAAGTCGTTTCTCCTCGATCAAAGTAAAATTGCCGGGCTTGGAAACATTTACGCGTGTGAGTCGCTGTTTTATGCGCGCATTCATCCATCCAGGCGATGCTACACTTTGGATCGGAGCGAAGCCGCCCGGCTGGTAAATGCAATTCGAAAGGTGCTGGGTAGCGCCATTCGGAATAAGGGCACAACGTTTTCGGATTTTATGGATTCGAATGGAGATCCGGGCGATAACCAAAGGTTTTTAAGGGTTTTTCAGCGTGAGGGAGAACCGTGCTACCGCTGCCATAATCCGATTGAGAGGATTCGGCAGGGGAATCGGAGTTCCTTTTATTGTTCATGTTGCCAGGTCTGGACATTGTTGTTGAAAGGGAGGTCTGAAATGACGGAATCGTATCGAAAGTGTTCTCATTGCAAGGGCACGGGGAAGTGCCGCAATTGCCATGGCACAGGCAGACTGGCGCTCCAAAAGGGAAAAGCGTGCACATCCTGCTATCCGCATGGGAGCGGCAATTGTCAGAATTGCCGCGGACTGGGTGGTTTTGATGCTTCAGGAAATCCGGCAAAAGCGGAGTGACGATTGCTATTTCCTGAAAACGGATTGGATCTTGCAACGATCCGGAGTCGTCAATCGGAGTATTGCGGATGTTTCTGGCCATTGATATTGGGAATACAAACATCACTCTGGGACTCTACCAGGGAGACCGTCTAGGGCCGCGATGGCGGTTGGCCACCGGGCATGGCAGAATGCCGGACGAATACGGAACCCTTCTCATGGGGTTGTTTAAGAATTCGAAGATTGATCCGGCTGGAATCAGGGCAATCGCAATGGCCTCCGTCGTACCGCCTCTTACGGGGACCTTTGCCGAAGCCTGCCGGCGCTATTTACAGGCCGAGCCCTTCATTATCGACGGCAACAGCAAAACAGGAGTGCATATCCGTTACGAGGATCCTGCGCAGGTAGGCGCTGATCGTGTTGTCGATGCGGCAGCAGCGTACCGGTTGTATGGAGGGCCTGCCTGCATCATCGATCTTGGGACCGCAACCACGTTTGATGCGATATCCCGGGAAGGGGAGTACCTGGGAGGTGCGATTTCTCCCGGGATAGGGATCGCGGCGGATGCTCTTTTTCAGCGGGCGGCCAAGCTCCCTAAAGTCGATATCCAACGGCCCCCGGCTGCCATTGGCCGCAACACATCCCAGTCGCTGCAATCCGGGTTGCTGTTCGGTTATGTCGGATTGGTGGAAGGGATGGTTGCCCGCTTTCGTGCCGAATTGGGATCCGATACCAAAGTCATCGCAACTGGAGGACTGGCTGAGGTAATTGCCAGAGAAACAAAATCCATATCCATCGTGGCGCCATGGCTGACACTGGATGGGCTGCGAATCATTTACGAATTGAATAATCCGCAGCATCCCTGATCATTTCCGCAGTATGAAATTCTCAAATCAGCACAAAACCAGGATGTCCGGGGCTTTTGTGCTAACCGTGTGCCGGGCGGCCGCCGATAAACAGTAGAACCAAGGTGATATTGATATGCAATCGTTTGCCTACAATTCGAGGTGGCTCGCCGCCACATTGTCAACTGATGCGGTCATTACATCACTATCCTATGGAGCGGAACAGTTTACGGGGTATTCGCCTCAGGAACTTGTTGGCCGCCCGATTACCCAGATCTTCTCCGATCCAACGGCATTTGAGGTGGGCCGAATGCTGGATTCAGCCAATCAATGGGGGCATTGGGAAGGAGATATCATCCATAGAACGAGGGCGGGAAAGGACCTTGAGGCACGAGGGACGGTGTCCTTGCTGGCGGGCAGCGGCAATCATTCTGCCGGGTACCTTGTCTTCTCGAGCCTGAATACAAAATCTGCAGGGAACAAGCCTCCCAATGCTCTTTCTACTGAGATTGCCGGGAAGCTGCGAACCTTTTCGCATGACCTGAACAATCCTCTCGCGGTGATGATGGGATTCGCACAACTGCTCATTTTGAATCCAAATTGTCAGGGGACGGTAAGGAAGGATATAGAAAAGCTTTATTCGGAACTGAAACGCGTTATCCTGGTCGTGGATAACCTGCACAGCTATGCGATGTCGATGTATGAAAAGCCTGAGAAGGAGAAGGAGGCGGCCAGCGGCTAGCCTTGATGGCCAGCCGCCAATCACCGAACTTGCCTAGTAGTTGACTGAAGTATCCAGCGCCTTCTGATTTACCTTGATTTTTCCCGCCTTCTCCATGGTTTCCATCTGCTTGCGGACATAGTCCTGGAAATACGGATCCTGGTAGGATTCGAGCAATTTATCTGTCAGCTCTGTCTTCTGTTTCTGGAAGGCTGCTTCGTCAAACGGCGTGCGGGATTTCACCTGAATGACGGTTTCGTTGTCCAGCAATGGGATCGGAGCGCTTACAGCCCCGGGCGCCAGATCAAAAGCGGCCTTGGTGAATGCCGAATTGGCGCCGATTTCCGCTCCGGGATTCCCGGTGATGTTGAACGGCTGACTTGTCTTGACCGTCAGTCCCATCGATTTCGCCGCTTTTTCGAGACTGCCTTGCTTGGCGGCTTCTTCTGAAAGCTTTTGAGTCGCTTCCCGCATCAGCTCGTTTGCCTTTGCGTCGGCAAAATCTTTCTCTACCAGGCTCCGCGATTCGGCAAATTCGCCGGGCCTGGGCATTTGTACCTCGAGCAACTTGGGTATCGCATATCCAATCTGGATCTCAACCGCTTTCCCGGTCGAGTTGATCTGCTTCAGCGCAAAGATTTCATCGCGCAGTTCTCCGGAGATGCCGAAATCGAACGGGTTGTCGTCATTCTTCATCAAAGGAGTTTCCTTTACCTCTGCTGCTGTGCCGATTTCCTTGGCGACCTGTGCCAGATCCTTCTGCTTTTGCGCAAGTGTGGCGGCCTGATCCGCCTTTTGTTTTGCCAACTCCTTGGCCTTTTTCAGCTGAATGCTCGCGACCAGGTTCGCGCGACTCGATTGAAGGGTAGGGGTTTCGTGCGCCAGAACTTTAATAATATGGAATCCGTATTGAGATCTCACCAGTCCGGAAATCTCCCCGGGTTTCAGCGCGAAAGCCGCATCTTCGAACTCCTTTACCATCTGCCCGCGCTTGAATGAACCAAGCCCACCGCCCTGGCCGGCGCTGCCCGTGTCTTCAGAGTATTTCTTTGCGAGAGTCGCGAAGTCCTGCCCGGATTTGGCTTGTTTTAGAACCGCTTCTGCTTTGGCTTTGACTTCGGCTTCCTTGGATGGATCATCGACCTTGAAGAGGATATGGGCCGCATCTACGGTCTCGTCATGCGGACGCTGATTCCATTCAGCAAGGATTTCCTGTTCCGTGGCTCCTGCGGTCGACAGCAGGGGAGCAATCGGAATCACCAGGTATTGGGCGCGGCGTTTTTCCTTTAGCTTATAGTTGGTCTTGTGTGCATCAAAATAGGCCTTGAGATCCGCATCCGCCGGCTTGACCTTTTTTTTGAAATCGTCCTTTTTCAGAATCACAAAGTCGACGACCGTCTGCTGATTATTGCGGGTAAATTCATCTCTCAGTTCGCCGTCGCTTACTCGCATGGAATCTGTAATGACCGCACGCAGTTTTCTGGTCAGCTGCGACGTCCTGACTTCTTCCTCGAAATCCTGGACGGAGATGTTATTGGCCTGGAGGAGCGCCTTATATTGCTCCACACCGATAAACTTGCCCTGATCCTGGAAAGATGGATGGCTTTCCACAACCTGCCGGACTTCTTCCGGAGTCACGTCGATTCCCATTCGCTTGGCAATGATCTCGACCACCTTCTGCGTGATCAGGCTGTCGAGCACCTGTCTGGGAACTCCCATGGCTTTCAGCACTGCGGGGTCGACATTGTTTCTCCCGCCATTGCTGTAATTGCGGATCACCCGACGATACGCCTCGGCGTAGGTCTGGATAGGGATGGACTGGCCATCGACCGTGGCGGCCGATGTATCCGTAGCCACTGTCCCCATATTCATTCCAGGCACGAAGAATAGCAACATGCCGAGGGCCAAGCTGAAAATGACAAGCCAAAGGACGATTTTTAGCCGCTGTTTGCGGCGCATTATATCCAGCATAGGAAAGAACCCGCCTCCGTTCGTGAGTAAAGGGTGGAATTATAGCACAAGCAGCAATTAGGCGACGCTATCCTATTTTTCATTTTCAGCGCGAACTTTCAAGAGCCTGCCGCGGGCACCAGAGCCTCGCGGGCAAGGTATGGCCGCTTCCACGACGCTAATGCAGCCGTCCCGTCCAACGCCATATACTATTTGTTCAAAGCCCTGTGATGCGAATAACGCACCAGGCCCTCCCGGGGCTGATATGCATCGCTGGGCTGCCCGCATCTGATAATACCGTAAGGGTTTCCTTTGGTTATTTTTTGTGAGGATTATATAATAAACCACCCCTGATTTTCCGATGAGAGTCGGGAGAGCATGTTCTTGTGTCAGAATGCTTCTGTCCATGTGTCTCTGCCCCCGAATTCGGTTCTATTGTGCGGAGGCTTTCAACCCGTTTTTTGGTTGTTTTAAAAATGCTTAAACTCCAGGGTGGCCCTGAGTCCAATCCCGCCGTGGCCGGGCAAATGAAGAAATTGTTATTGGCGGGTTTTGCAATTCTGGTTGGAATTGCTTTATTGGGTATTGGCGTCTATTTCAGTCTGCACCGAGGGAGCAAAGCCTCCGAAAAGATGCCGGCTCAACCCCCGGTTGCTGAACTTATCTCTGCCAGCGGCATGATCCTGGTTCAAACTCCGGGGAATCCTGAATGGCGCGAAGTAAAGACAGGAGCTCGCTTTAGTGAAGGAGATCTGGTTCGTACCGACAGCGCCGGCGATGCGGGAATACAGTACAAAAATGGGACTGTTGTTACAATTCCTCGGAACACGGTCATGACGGTTCGCAAATCTGCAGGGAATGAAATGGAGATAGCGGTTTCTCCGGATGCAACCATGCCGCCACTGCTGCTGTCTGATGAAAAAGGCAACCCGAAGTCGGGCAAAGGACCCTTTATTGAATTGCATCAGATCATACCCTTCGGGAAAAGTCTGGAGCTAATCGGTCGCGTGGAAACGGGAAGCAGCCTTTTGATAAATGGCGAAATAGCGGATGTGACAGCGGAAGGACAGTTCAAGCATTTTACCAAGCCGTTTCCCTCGTCGGTGGATATTGTGCACTTGAATCTTAAAGTTACGGATCTGGCTGGAAGGACTCATACGTACACCGCGATTCACGATTTCCGAACCTATGGTGGAGCGAACTGATATGGTTGATCCGCCAAAGATCGGAATCATCTATCGAGAGACTCCTCCTCGGCTCCTGGTAGAAGTTTCCGAAAAGGGATCCATGCCGTGGGCGGTCGAATTCTTTCCGGAAAATACGATCCTGAACGGCCCTATCGCTCCTTCAAAACAATACCTGGCGGTTCTATATCCTTTCGCCAATAAAACTGCTGATATCGAGAGGCACCTGTCCAACCTGTTCCCAGGGGCAGAAATTGTCGGATACCTGAACTCGGAAGACCGGCATCCCGGAAGTTTTTCCAAAACGGAAGATGGACAACTGGTGCTGCAGCTCCCGATGCCCATGCCTCTCGTCCGATATTTGATGGACAGTTTTTTCACGGCCCGCACACAGCGGAGGGAACTGATTCAAGCCCAGCGACGCGTCGATGATATCCGGGATTTCTTTGAGGCGTTCGCCAATACCGTCGATTCCTCCTCGAGCACCAATGACCGTAAACTCGGAATGAGCCTGCTGATCAACAAGATCCTGTCGCACATACAGGCCGAAGAGTGCATCCTGTATCTATTTGGAGAAAGCGGCGGGACACTGCAGCGTGCCTATAGTACGGGCAATATCAAAGATATAGACCTGTTTGAGCAGCGGGCAAACGGTTCGATTGTGGAGAAGGTGCTAAGCGGCGGGACTCCATACGTGAATAACAGCTATTCCTTCGAGTTGAGGGTTCCTTTCAGCAAGGAAAGCGTGTTCATTAAGTCGATTCTCTGCTATCCGCTTGTACATAAAGGAGAAAAGATAGGTGCTATTGAACTGATCAACAAAGCCTCCGGCGTTTTCACCCCCGAGGACCAGTCTCTGATTGAGATGATGCTCAATCCCCTTGCCATTGCCGTCCGAACGGTGGAAATGTTTGAAAGTGCTGAACGATTGACGATAACTGACGATTTGACTAAACTTTACAACTATCGATACCTCATGACCTATCTTGAGGCGGACGTTAAGCGTTGCTTGCGCTACAAGAAAAAAGTATCTTTGCTCTTCATAGATGTTGATGGATTTAAGAGGATCAACGATACTTTCGGACATCTGGTTGGAAGTCAAGCTCTCGCCGAGATGGGTCAGGTCTTTAGAAGAATCGTTCGTGAAACCGATGTCGTCGGAAGATATGGAGGAGACGAGTTTGTGATTGTTCTGCCGGAAACCCCTTTGAATGGGGCGATGGTGATAGCAGAGCGGATCCGGAAAAAAGTAGAAGAGTGTGAGTTTGTTGCCCAGAACTTGAGCATACGTCTTACCGTAAGTCTGGGAGTCGCAAATTGCCCGAAACACACCCTTACCGCTGAAGGGCTTATCAAGAAGGCCGATGCCGCCATGTACCGGGCCAAGGAGCTTTCCAAGAACAGCATCAAAGTCGCCGTTTAGGAATTATGAATTTACGATCATTATTCGGTTTTTTTTCAAGTGATTTGGCAATTGATCTGGGAACTGCCAACACTCTTGTCTACGCCAAGGGCCGTGGAATTGTGGTGAATGAGCCCTCTATTGTGGCGCTGGACCGAACCAGCAAGAAGGTTCTTGCGGTCGGGCACGAAGCCAAGGAAATGCTTGGTAGAACGCCCGCCGACATCGTGGCCGTGAAACCGATGAAGGATGGTGTGATTGCCGATTTCGACGTGACAGAAGTCATGTTGAAATACTTTATTAAAGAGGCTCACAGCCGCAACCACCTTCTTAGCCCCCGTATCGTTATCGGCATTCCATCGGAAATTACTCAGGTGGAAAAGCGCGCGGTGCAGGAATCTGCCTTGCGGGCGAAAGCCAGCGAGGTTTACCTGGTCGAGCAGGCCATTGTTGCCGCGATCGGTGCCGGGATGCCAATTACCGAGGCGTGCGGCAACATGATTGTGGATATCGGTGGGGGCACGACCGACATTGCGGTGATCTCGCTCTCCGGTATCGTGTACAGCCGTTCGGTTCGGGTTGCCGGGAACGAAATGGATGAAGCCATCATCCAGTACATCAAACGCAAGCACAACCTGCTCATCGGCGAACGCACCGCGGAGACCATCAAAATGCAGTTGGGTTCCGCTGGCCCGCTGGATAGGCCGATGACAATGGAAATAAAAGGGCGTAACCTTATCGAAGGAGTGCCCAAGACTATCACGGTCACAGACGAGGAGATTCGCGAAGCTCTGAGCGACAGTATCGCCATCCTCATCAATGCGATCAAAGTTGCGCTTGAACGGACTCCTCCCGAACTCTCGGCAGACATCATGGATCGCGGGATTGTTCTGACGGGCGGGGGCGCTCTGCTGAAAAGATTCGACAAGCGGCTGGCATCGGAAACAGGTCTGCCTGTATTCGTTGCCGAAGATCCGCTGTCGTCCGTGGTTTTGGGTACCAGCAAAATGCTGACGGACCTGAAGCTGTTCCGGAGAATCTGTGTCCAGTGAACTTCCGTCAAATGGGAACAGGGAACGGGCAGTATTGGTCACTGTGCCGCTGCTCATTCTGCATCTTGCGCTTCTTTCTCTGCAAATCCAGGGGCCTTCGGGAACATTGCTGTTTCGTTCGTGGACGCTCACAGCCCAGGCGCCTTTGGTTGCCGTTTCTACCGCCATTACCCACGGAATCCGGAATATGTGGAGCAGCTATATCTGGCTTGCAGGCGCGCGAGCCGAGAATGAGCAGCTCAGGGAAACGGTGCGCAAGCTGTCGCTGGTGAACAGTTCTTATGAGCAGGAGCGGAAGGAGAATGTCCGGCTGAGACAACTGCTTTCCATAACAGCGGCCGTTTCTACCAGGACGGTCGGGGCTCATGTTGTGGCGCGCACTCCGAGTTTCCTGTCGAATGTCATTTATATCGACCGTGGAACTGATGACGGCGTGCGGATTGATCAGCCGGTAATATCGGGCCACGGGATCGTGGGCCGAACGGTCCTGGTGACGAAGCATCAGTCTCAGGTGCAGTTGATCAGCAATCCGGATGCTTCTGTCGGCGTTATGCTTGAAAGCTCGCGAACCCCCGGAGTGCTGAAGGGGATTGGGGATTTCGTGATGGCGCTGGATTACATCGGGAATTCGGAGCCGGTTGAAAACGGAGATGTTGTGCTGACCTCCGGGATGGACGGCATTTATCCAAAAGGGCTGGCGATAGGCAAGGTAGTTGAATCCCAAAAGGGAAAGGGCGTATTTCGCACTATCAAGGTTCAGCCTTATATTGATTTCATGAGAATCGAAGAAGTCTCGGTGATCCTGAGCGCCATAACTTTACCTGATGATATGGTCGGGCCTCGATTGCCCGTGACAAAATAGCGCGTTCTATGAAATACCTGTTCCTCGCAGTGTCATCTTTTCTGGCCATCGTCGCGCAGATGATTGCGGGGGATAATTTCTTTCTGTTTAATTTCCTGGATCTGTCATTGATCCTGGTTGCCTATTGGGCCATCTACCGGAGTCGTATGCAGGCTCTCTTTGTAGGCTCGCTTGCAGGGCTTCTTCTGGATGCGGCCATGGGCTGGCCCCTGGGCTACAACGGGTTCGGGAAAACACTGGCTGCTTTCGCGATTGGCCAGTGCTGGAAAAGGTTCAATACCGGCGATCAGCTCTGGGTGCGGTTTTCCATTATTGCCGCTTCCTCGTGCCTGAGTTCGCTGAGCATGTACCTTCTCTTCTGGCTTATGCAACGGTCTTCAAGCCGGATTTTCCTGGGTGCGTCCGCGTTGCAGGCTTTCATTACAGCCTCCATTGCGGTTATCATTTTTGCGGGCCTGGAAAACTACAAAAAAACACAAACTCATAAAGCGCACTGAGCGAATCTGTGGTATTGCAGCAGGAAACCAATCGACAACTCATACAGCAAAGATTGAACCTGTTCCGCATTCCGGTTCTGCTGGTTTTCCTTATCCTGGCGGCGCGTCTCTGGCAGCTCCAGATTATTCAGGGCGCGGAGTATGCGCTGAGAGCCGAGCACAACCGCATTCGCACAATTGAACTGATTGCGCCGCGAGGCAATATTGCCGATCGCAACAACATACCCCTGGTCGAGAATCGCCCTTCTTTTGACGTCCTTCTCTATCGCGAAGCGATGAAGAATAAGGCCGACACGATGCGGTTCCTGACCGAAAAACTCCGCCTGAATCCGGAGGACGTGGAATCCAGGCTTCGTCGCAATAAAGGGACGGGACTGTATCGCCCTATTCTTCTAAGAGAAGATGCTGGGATGGAAGACATCTCCATCATAGAGGCGCACAGGCGGGATCATCCCGAAATCCAACTGGGTCCGGAGCCTCGCCGGCTATACCGGTACGGCAAAATGGCCGCGCATCTCATCGGATACGTTGGAGAGATCAATGAGCAGGACCTGTCTTCCGGTATGTTTGCCGGTGCTACATCGGGCTCTCTCGTGGGGCATGCCGGGATTGAACGTTATTATAATCAGCTCCTGAGCGGGCAGGATGGTGTGCGACAGGTGCTGGTCGATAGCGTCGGAAGAGAAGTCGGACTCGTTGAAGAGAAAGCCTCGGTCATCGGCGGCGAGATCCAGCTGACGCTGGATCTGGATCTTCAATCGGTGGCTGAGAAAGCCCTTGAGGGCAAAGTCGGCGCTGTTATTGCCATGGATCCGAGAAATGGCGAAATTCTCGCCATGGCTAGTGCCCCTTCGTATAATCTCAATGAGTTTTCTCCCCATATCTCGGCCGATGCCTGGAGCTTGTTGCGCAACGATCCTGACCGGCCAATGCAGAATAGAGCGATTCAGAATAGTTATTCTCCCGGTTCCGTATTCAAGCTGATCATGGCGGATGCAGGACTTGAGGAAGGGTTGCTGGATGATGATCCGGCTGTCCTTTGCACGGGCGCGGTGACGTATTATGGTCGCGTTTTCCATTGTCATGGCGGAAAGGGTCATGGAACCGTGCGTCTTGAGCAGGCCATTGCCAAATCCTGCAATACTTTCTTTTACGAACTGGGCCGGAGATTGGGCATTTCGAAAATCGCCGAGCACGCGCACGCCCTGGGATTGGGCGAGAAAACCGGCATTGATTTGCCCGGAGAGCGCAACGGAGTCATGCCCAGTCCCGAATGGAAACAGGCGACGCGCCATGCTAAATGGTTTGCAGGGGAGACGATCTCCGTTTCGATCGGGCAGGGAGCTGTCAGTACGACGCCCATGCAGGTGCTGCGCGCAGTGAGCGCTATTGCCACGGGAGGGCATTTGACAACTCCGCACGTGCTTTTGCGGGCTGAAAAGATGTCGAGCGGCGCACCTCAATGGGCTGCCCAGCAGATCCCGATCGGAGAGGAGCGCGCCAACAGAATCCGCCAGGGCATGTGGGGAAGCGTGAACGGTGGTGGTACGGGCTATAATGCCGCAATCCCCGGACGGGATATCTGCGGCAAGACGGGAACGGTCCAGGTCATCGGGAACGAGAACAAAAAGCAGGCATCCCGGGATGACGTCGAGGATCATTCCTGGTTTGCGGGTTTTGGGAGCAGAGATAATCCCGAAATTGCGGTGGTGGCGTTCGTCGAGCATGGAGGTATGGGAGGAGTCGCGGCCGCACCCATCGCCAAGCAGATCTTTGCCGCTTATTACGAGAAACGCAAGCCGGCCTCGATTACCGGCAACCCGTCGCCTGCTCTTGGGGCAATGGCGCAAAGGTAAGTTGCGTAATGATCAAGATAGATCAACGATTGATTTTAAGCTTCGACTGGTTGTGGTTTCTGGCCATTCTTCTGCTCTCGGCCGCGGGAGTGGCCGCAATCTGGAGCACTACCGATGGAACAAGCCTTAACTCCTATTTCGGGAAGCAGATCGTTTATCTTGCCTGCGGATTGCTGGTTTTCCTGACGCTGCTGTATTTTGACTATCACCTCTTTTCGGATTTCATAACATTCATCTACGTGGCCGGACTCGCAGTATTGGGGCTGGTTTTGATAATCGGTCGCACCATCCATGCGAACAAAAGCTGGATTAGCCTGGGATTCTTTTCATTTCAGCCTTCGGAAATTGTAAAGATCGTTGTTATCATCGCACTGGCGAAATACTACTCCGAGCTTGAACGGGAGCATCTGGGCGCTCGCGAGTTGCTGACGGGAGGCGCCATTGTTCTTGTTCCGGTGATGCTTGTAATCCTGCAGGGAGACCTGGGGACTGCGATTACCTTCTTTCCGATCTATGCAGTCCTGACCTGCCTGGCCGGCATAACAAAAAAGCATCTGCTGGTTATCCTGGCCATTGCTATTGCAGCGGCTCCCATTGCATGGTTTCAGATGAAGGGGTATAGGCAGGGACGCATTGAAACGGTTTTTAATCCCGAGGGGGATGCCCTTGGGTTGGGTTATCAGACAAGACAGTCTGAAATTGCAATTGGTTCGGGCCGCTTGCTCGGTAAGGGATTCAAGCAGGGATCCCAGGGGCACCTCGGATTTCTTCCAGCGCGGCATACAGATTTTGTTTTCGCGGTCCTGGCCGAAGAAAAGGGATTCGTTGGAGGAATCTCGATTCTGGGGCTTTTCCTTTTTGTTTCGTACCGACTTTTCCGGACGGCACGGGAGGCGAAAGACAAAATCGGATCCATGATTGTGGTGGGAGTATTGTCCGTGCTTCTATTCCACGTCATCATCAACCTGGGGATGGTGGAAGGATTGCTCCCGATTATCGGGATACCGCTGCCCTTTGTCAGCGCCGGCGGTTCCTCTCTGATATCTTATTTTGCCGCGATGAGCCTTTGCATGGGCATCCGGATGAGGCGATATGTGAATTAGTCGTTCCGGTTTGGTGCTCGGGATTACTGCCCGCCGGCATCAGCTATAACCGAAAACTGAAGACTTGTGATTAGGAACACTTGAAATAGGCCATTAACCCATCTACCATAATAAGTTCGGGCCAGAATGGCGAAGAGATTAGGTTGTTTGGTTTACGAGATATTCGGCTCTGCTGGAGCCACATTGAATTGAAATGACGGGTCGCAACCATAGTTGCCGAGTGACTGTCATAGGATAACGGGTTCTGAAGATTCGGAATTGTAACCGGCATGCCATCACTTTCAGTGCATGCCAATACCTTCACCACCGAATATAGCGGGTTTGTGTTTGCTTCTTGATCATTTTTTATATCTTGATCAGAAAAAACTGGCCGGGTAAGTAGTCCCGGCACGCCTGTGGAATCCTGCCTCCTGCGCACTCGAGCGTATCCGTTCTGACAATTACTGGAGCATTGCGATGATCAAAGAGATGATCGTTTCCAGCACTGCGCTGGAAACGAAGGTCGCTATTCTGGAAGACGACCAATTGGCGGAGTTGTACATTGAGAGGAACCGGAGTCGAGGCATACTGGCAAATACCTACAAGGGGAAGGTCACGAAAGTTCTTCCCGGTATGCAATCCGCATTTGTAAATATCGGCCTGGAGAAGGACGCTTTCCTTTATGTCTCGGATTTTGTTGAGGACAGCGAGGAATGTGATCAGGTGTTTCCGACCGTCGATGATCAGGCGGTTGCCGCCATGGCCGAAGAGGAAGTGCAGGAACGGCCGCAAAAACGGGAGCGCAAGGGGGACCGAGGCAGCCGATGGCGAGAGCGCAAAGAACGTCAAGAGGCCGCTCGAAATGCCGCACCGCAGACGGCGGAAGATTCGGACGCGTTTCCGCCGGAGCATTGGAATATAAGCGCTGAAACCGAACGCGAAGTCGAGTCCCATTTGGAATCAGATGTTCTTTATTCTGCCACCGACATTCCGGAATCCTCGGCTGTTTTTTCTGCTGCCACGATTCCCCCGGACATCCCGGAACCCGAGCCGGAACCTCCGGCTCAGGCGGTTATGATGTCGGAAGATGTCGAGGCTTTCCGACCGGAAGAGCCTTCCGATGATTTCCAGTCCCCGGATGCCGCATCCATTCGCGACGACGGCGAGAATCTCCCCTTCGCCGTGGATCAGGAAAATTCAAAGCCCGGATTTGCCCGCCGCAGGGGAGCCGCGGCACGAAGAAAACGGTATACCGCCGCAAGGCATACGCACCGGACCGAACACCAGTCCATCGACGATGTGCTGAGAGAAGGTCAGGAGGTGTTGGTGCAGGTGGCCAAGGAGCCGATCGGCAAGAAGGGCGCCCGGGTAACCAGCCACATCGCGCTGCCGGGTCGTTATCTTGTATATATGCCGACAGTGGAGCACGTCGGCGTGTCCCGCAAGATCGGTTCAGATGCTGAGCGGATTCGCCTGAAAGACATTATTTTGAAACATCGCGATCGCTTTCCCGGTGGGGTAATCGTGCGTACCGCTGCGGAAGAGCATACCGAAGAGGATCTGGTTAACGATCTGAATTTCTTGGTGAGACTCTGGGAAGACATGCGGTCCCGGGCCGAAAACATGTCCGCACCCGCGTTGATCCATGCGGAAATGAACCTGGTTCAGCGGCTGCTGCGCGACCAGTTTTCTTTCGAGTTTGCGGCCATCCGCGTCGATGATGAGATGGAGTATCAACGGATTGTCGAATTTGTGGACAAGATCTTCCCGAACCTGGTCCATCGCGTGAAGCTGTATACCAAGGAAAATTACATTTTCGATGAGTATGGCATTGCTCCCGAGATTGACAAACTGCTGCAGCCCAAAATCTGGCTGAAATCGGGCGGATACATTGTCATTAACCAGACTGAAGCGCTGGTAAGCATTGACATCAATACCGGGAAATTCGTGGGGCGCGGAAACAGCCTCGAAGAAACGATCACCCGGACGAATCTGGAGGCGGTCAAGGAAATCGTCCGGCAGATACGGTTGCGGGACCTGGGCGGAATCATCGTGATCGATTTCATCGATATGGATGAACGAAAGAACCGCAAACGAGTGATGGAAGCGCTCTCAGAGGAAATTGCAAAAGACAAATCGCCCAGCAAGATACTCGAGTTCAATGAATTCGGCCTGGTGGCGATTACGCGCAAGAGAGTGAAACAGTCGCTCGAGCGAACTCTGTGCCAGCCCTGTCCCTATTGCACCGGGTCCGGTATGGTCAAATCCATAGCGACCACCTGCTACAGCATCTATCATGAAATTGAGAAAATGCGGGAGTATATCAACGACCGTGCAGAGCTGATGATCCGCGTCCATCCTGACGTTGCGCGGGCTCTGCGCGAATCGGAATCGAATGTGGTGAACGAGATCCGTCACCTGCTGCGTCGGGATGTAATTATCAAGGCGGATCCGACGCTTCACATCGAGCACTTCAATATCGTCACCTAGCGGCGTTTCTAAGCGGGAGTGTCGGCACCCACAGTGACGACACTCCCAGGTTGCCTACTCGCTCTGTTTCGCTTCCTCCCACAACGCATCCATTTCAGCCAGCGTAGTGTCCTTCAGTTGGCGTCCCTGCCGCTTGATGGCAGATTCCAGGTATCTGAACCGACGCTCAAATTTTCTGTTGCTTCTGTTTAGAGCTGTTTCCGAATCGATTCCCAGAAAACGGGCGATGTTGACCACGACAAAAAGCAGGTCGCCCACCTCATCCGCCATATCTTCGCCATTTTTTTGGGCGTGCGCATCCATCAGCTCGGAAGTTTCTTCTTTCAGCTTCAGAAGGATATCCTCCAGGTGCGACCAGTCAAATCCGACTCTGGAAGCTTTTGCCGTCATCTGATGGGCCCGGTGAAGTGCGGGCAGTTTCGACGGAATCCCATCGAGCAGCGAGCGATCGGAATCAGCAAGAGAGGCCGATTGGATTCCCTTTTCCGCCGCTTTGATATCTTCCCAATTCTTGAGGACATCGCCGGCGGTTTTGAGATCCGCGTCCCCAAAAATATGCGGGTGTCTGCGCACCATTTTTTCATGGGAACGGTCAATCACATCCGCCAGGTCAAACTCGTCCTTTTCGCGCGCAATCTGTGCATGAAAGATGACCTGGAATAACAGGTCTCCGAGCTCCTCTTTCAGTTCGATCGGATCATCGGCATCAAGCGCATCGAGCACTTCGTAGGCCTCTTCGATCAGCATCGGTTTTAAGGTTTCCCTGGTTTGCTCTTTGTCCCAGGGGCATCCATTCTCGCCTCGCAGTTGTTCCACCAGGCTTATCAGTTTCTCGATATCCGCATTTCTCTTTTTCATTCGTCCATTATCTCCGGCCATTGTCGAAGTCGCAATGAAGTCATTTCGTTCTTTCGTCTCCGCGACGGGCATTTTATAGTAACACTCCATGATGAAGACTGGGAGTCAGACAAGTGAACGCCTGGGCATAGCCGTCATGCTGTTGCCCATTATGCTTACGGCATGCCTTTATCTTTTCACCAACACTAACCGCGGCATCATCGATTATGACGAAGGATATTATTCCCAGGCGGCCAAGGGCATGGCGGAGAGCGGCAATTGGGTGACGCCATATGTCAATGGAGTTCGCTTTCTCGAAAAGCCTCCTTTCCTCTATTGGCTGACGGCTGCCAGCTTCAAGGCTTTCGGGATCAGCGAATTTGCCCTGCGTCTTCCAACGGCGTTTGCGGTCATTGCGCTGGTCGGCGTTGTCATGCTGATCGGACTTCGAGTCGCCGATCGGGAAACGGCATGGATCGCGGGCTTGAGCCTGGCTTTTTGCGCCGGAACATACATATTTACACGGGAGACCCTTCACGATGTCTGGCTGGTGCTTTTCATAGCGCTGGCAATGTACGCATTCGTCGACTGGTATATGGACCCCCAGCATTCCCTCCGCCGCGCTTTGCTTTTCTATGGCGCAACGGCAGGAGCCTTCATGTGCAAAAGCCTGGTCGGCATTGCATTTCCGCTGGGCATCGTTGTCGTGTTCTTTGTATTGTCGCGTGAATGGCCCAGGTGGAGGACCCTGCATGTTTTGCCAGGGAGCGGGTTGTTCCTGCTATTAACCGTGCCCTGGCATTGGCTTGCCGCTTCTCAAAACCGTGGCTTCCTGGAATTCTTTTTTTGGGGGGAGCAGATCCTGCGGTTCTTTGGGAAACGCGAACCTCCGGTTCTCTGGTCTCTTCCCCTCTGGACATTCTGGGGGCTCATTGTTGCCTGGATGTTTCCATGGGTTGTCTTCATCCCCGCAGCGATCAAGGCGAGCCGTCCTTCAAGCGGTCAGTACAATAGGGTGCTGTTGCTTTTGGTTATCGCCTGGGCAGGCGTGATCCTGGGCTTTTTCTCCATTTCAAACCGGCTTGAGCATTACTCCTTCCCTGCATTTCCCGCCATCTCGCTTTTTATCGCCGGCGCTCTCAGTAAATACAGAAGTCAATGGACGCTCAATGCCTTTCGCGCATTGGCGATTCTCGGCTTGCTGGTACTGGTTGCCGGGCTGGGGGCTGGAGCCTGGCTTGCTGCAGGACATGGGGTACACTCCACTTCGACCGGGCCGACCAATCGACTGGACGAGACCGATTTCAGCATTTTGGCCGAGATGCCGGCGGAGATCGTATCCGGGCTTTTCCGGCCAGCCGCAGCGACGGTCATTGCGCTATCGGCTGGATTTTGCGCCGCGCTCTGGTTTGAAACCCGCCGGCGGCGCCTTCAGGCCATAGGTGCGCTTGCCGCGACCATGGTGGTTATCTGCATTGCCATCCATTGGAGCTTTAATATCTGCGAAGATCTGATTTCCTCCAAAAGGTTTGGGCTTGCCCTCGCGCGGGAAGCACGTGTCGGAGACCGGTTGGTTGTTGTTGATGACTACGAATCCGCCAACTCTCTCAATTTTTATGAACCACTGCCTGTGCAGGTTTACCAGGGAATTGCCTATGCACTCGTACCGGGGATGAAATATCCCGATGCGCCGAAAATCGTACTCACGCGCGAAGAGTTTCATGCCGCCTGGGCGTCCAACAGTCGCGTGTTCGCGCTTTTGCCAAAAGACAGGATCAAGGAACTGAATCCGGCTGGAACGGAGGTCCTGCAGATATTGCATCGGGTCCTGGTTAAAAACAGGTAGGTTCAAGGTGGGTGGAATTCGTGGCCAATTGCAGTAGGCCACGAATTCCATTAAACCGCTTTAGAAATCAAACCTCAATTTGGCCTGGAATGTACGTGACCCGACTTTGGAACTCATGTAGCCCAATGGCCGGTATGTATACGTTCCATCGGTATAGTCATAATAGGAGCCCATTGTTGCGGCCGGAGCGCCCGGGACTCTGGTGCGTACCACTCCCGACTGATAAGCGCCGGCAGTAGGTTGGGCATGATTGAAAATGTTCGTGGCATCGATGCGGATCTGAATGCTCTTCGCTTCAGTCAGTTTGATAGCCTTGGACATTGCCATATCCGCACTCCAGATGGACGGCTGCCTCAGGGAATTCTGCGCGAAGTTTCCGCGTTCCGTTGGATAGGGATTGATGAAAATGAGCTTGGACGTATCGCTTGCCAGCGCAATGGCGCGCAGCGTGCACTGACTTTGCAGACTCTGGGCCGCCGTGACGTTGTTGCATTGCGGGTCTGACACAAGGGTATACCTGGGAGCATTTGTTGAACTGTCCCAGAAATAATTGCCGGTTGCCGCGCCGTCGGGCCACACCACCTCGCCCGAGTTGCGGTCGAAATCGCCGACCTGGTTCGGTACGCCGTTGGCATACAGCGACGTGTTCGTTGAGGTGATGCTGAAGGGCCGCCCGCTGGCGATGTTGGCTATCCAACTCAGTTGCCAGCCGCCTGCGAGCCTTGCCAGCGCCCCGTTCTTATTGAGCAACCAGTGACCTGGCCCGAAAGGCAGTTCGACCCCGCCGTTTATTGAGAGTTGATGCGTTCTATCCATACTGTTCGGTCCATAATCTGCCGCTCTGTTGCGCGGGTCCGTATAGCTCAAGGCTCCAAGGTTTTTGCTCCAAGTATAGGTTGTCTGGAGATTGAACCCGTGGGTGGGACGGATAGTCAGTTGGGCTTGCATTGAATGGTAATTGTAGTTGTTTAGATTTCCGTACCAGGTGGCGGTTCCGAACTGCGGACTGGTATAGATAAAGTTCTCGGGCAGATTGTTGTGCCGCAGCACTGTCCCCAGAACGTCAGTGCCGACTGAAGGCAATGCGTTGTTTCCCGGATATGTTGTTACATAGTTCATTGTGGCCAGTGTATTGGCAAGCGAAAGGTAATTGCCGTTTGCGAGGTTGGCATTCGTCCCGGTATAAGCGCGAAGGTGCATGGCCCCGGTCTGCATTACTCCATTGTAAACGGATCCTACCGGTCCATAGCCCCAGCCGGCGATGTTGATGCCGTTGAACATCTTATCCAGCAGCGTGGATTCGCCGCCTGACCGCGCTGCATCGAAGGCCTCCTTCAGCCCATTGTTCCAGATGTTGGCTGCATTGATGTTGAACGAGCCCTGCTGCTTGCGCTGCAGAGTCCCGATGTAGCGAACATCCAGGATTATGTTTGAGGTGATATTCCGGGTGATCGATACATTCAGATTCTGAACATAGGGCGTTCTCATGTTCGGGTCATACACCGTGATCGATTGAGAACGCTCCTGCACGGGCAGGACCGGATTCGCGGCTGGAGTTTTGATATAGGATGGAATCGGTACCACCGACAGCAGCGAGCCTACATTGGACAGATTGATGTATGGCATCGACGAGTTCGGCGTATAGTTTGTTGTATAGGTAATCATCGGCATGGTGAAACCGGCAGCATCCGCCCTACCGGCCGGCATATAGCTCAACTGGTATCCTCCGCGGATCACAGTCTTGCCTTTCCCGAACCATGGCAATTGGTATGCGAATCCAAACACCGGACCAAAGTTGTTGAGGTCGTCGTTATAGGTTTGCTGTTCCGGATTTGGAGAGTCCGGGCCGATAAATGCCAGTTGAGCGTCATTGCCTTTGTACGTTACCGTGCCGTCGGCGTTCATTGTTCCAGGCTGCATCCAATCTTCAAAGCTGCTCCCGGATCGGCCGAATATGGATGTGGCTCCTCCCTTGAGGCCCGCGGTCATGCCACCTTTCAGATAGGGGACGCCGTACCAGTCATAGCGCATTCCCATGTTCAGGGTAATGGTATCGGTAACGCGCCAGTCATCCTGCATAAACAGGCTGATTTGATTCTGGCGGAAATCTGTGATGCGCGTGTTCTCGCCTTTGGTGATGTCATTATAGGTTGTGGCGGTTGGTGAATTGATAAAGCGGAACTGATCAACATTGGTGACCTGTCCGGCATAGATGTTCAGAAGGCTGTAAGCCCCAGCTACAACGTTGCCCCAATATAGTCCTCCTGCCGCGCCTGGAAGTGAAGATGCATAGGTATACGGGTTGTGAAATCCTGTGTTGGCAGAGTACCCGCTGAATACGACTCCGCCTCCGCGAATAGCCGGAACTGTGGTAGTACCCGTGGTAAAGGAGAGAGCGCCGTTGATCTCCTGGTACGACTGGGTTCTCTGTGTTTCCGCACCAAACCGCATGGAGTGTCTTCCGTGAGTCCATGTCAAAGTGTCGGCAAAGGACCATCGCGGATCGTGTCCACCCCACGTGGATCCGAAGTTGCCCCGACCACTGCCCCATACATTGACTCCTCCGGCAATGGCAAAGCCCGGACTGATAGTTGGATAAGCATAGGACCCTGCTCCAAGTCCGATCACAACCGGAATTCCGGAGGATGAAGGGAACAGATTCAATAGAGCCTGCTTCAACGTGCCGCCTGTTTTAGGATTGTTCAACGGGTCCAGAACAAAGGACGAAGTGCGCATCAGTCCGACGCGCACTTCATTCAGCAGCGTCGGTTTGAGAGTCGATACAAGATTGACTGCGAAGCTCTGTGGCTTGCGTTGAATCACGCCTCCATAGCTGTTCTGTTCCATGGTTGGAAAACTGTCTTCACCGTTGTTGGTTTCCCAACTGTAAGTGCCGCTGATCCGGTGCATGGCATTGAAATTATGGTCAATCCGGAAGTTGATCTGCTTCCGGTTTGGCCCTTCGCCGAGGCCGTAGATGTTATCCCCGCCGTCCAGTCGGCGAACCCATCGATATCCGCCCCAGTTCAGGCCGTCGCCGACCTGATAGTTATTGGCATCGGGAATCATGGCCATGAATTTCCTGATATACCCGCTTGCATCCGGAGTGCGAACCGAATCGTAAGGGGCCGAGTAATTTACCCAGTCGGATGTCGGGAATCCGGTGCTGGAATCAATGGTTACATCGGAACAGTCAGTGGTTTTGGGTGTTTTCAGCAGGGATCCAAAGACACTGATCTGATGGAGTGCCCCGAGTTCGGTCTTGGGTGATCCGTCAGAGTTGACTGTTGCCGCAACTTTGGGATCGTAGGTTGTCCCTGTTCCGGCGGCGTTTGTCAGGATGTTCCCGCCTGAATATCCATCAATATAGCGGAATATGCCTTTTCGTGCGCATGGCGTCGGTACCTGGACGTTGACGTTGTTCTGACGGATCCGGGAAAACTGGTGATCCCAGGAGGCGAAGAAGAAGGTCTTGTTTCTGATAACAGGGCCGCCAATGCTCATGGTGTACTCGTTCTGGTTGCGCCAGTCGCGGGTGCGCCCGATTTTGTTTTCATACCATTCGTTGGCATCCAGGGCAGTGTTCTGATTATTCCATACCAGGCTGCCATGATAGGCATTGCCGCCAGAACGGGTCACGACGGATACCTGCCCATTGCCGCGCCCCATTTCCGCGTCGACAGGAGCAAGTACCATCTTGAATTCTCCGACCATTTCAGGGTTCAGGTATACAGGCGAATTCAGTCCTGTAGCGTAGCGAACGTCATTGGCGGTGACGCCATCACGGGTCAAATTGACCTGTGATGCACTGACCCCGGCAAACTGCGTGTCGTCGGCTCCAAATATCGGGTTTTCCGTAATGCTGACTCCGCCCATGACCTTCACAAGGCTGAGTACATTGCTGTTGACGATGGGGAGTTCCGATACTTTCTTTTCATTCAGAGTTGCCTGTGAAGATGAACTTGTGTCCAAGATCAGGTTGTCGGCCAGGATGCTGACCTCGATCTGTTGTTCGATTTTCCTGATTTCAAGTGTGAAGTTCAATCGCACCTGGGCATCATTGCCCAGTTTGACATCCTTGAAACTCTGAGTCTGGAAACCGGGTAATTCCGCCGTCAGCTTATACATGCCGACCTGCATCCCGGCAAATCCATAGGCTCCCGTTGCATTGGTAGTCGTTGTTTTTGCAATACCGGTTTCCACATTGGCTGCAGTTACGGTAACACCCGGCAGGACTGCCTGCGTAGCATCGGTGACAATTCCTCCCAAACTCGCGTTGGACTGGCTGAAGGCCGGTATGCAAACAAGAGCCAGGAGAATTCCCATCGATAGAAATTTTTGCATAATCACATTTCCCTCCAGGAAACATCGAGGCCCAAGGTGGCTTCGATGCAACATATTCAATCCCATCCGGTCGGAACACACAGGCTCACGCTCCGGTATAAACCTTTCTCCTATTCCGGAGCAGGTTTGTCGACCAGACTCGATAATCGGTTCTACAAGGAAGTTCCCGTCATGACATGCTCGAGTTTTCGATGCTGATTCGCACATCCCAGGGCAGGTATGAGAATTGTCCGCATGACGGACCATGCATCCGAAATTTCAAGCGAGCGCGATACTAGCGAGGGCAAAATGCCGCCGTCAAGACGCGCTGCCTCTTAAGTACTGGAGCGAAATAATTGTGGACGCCGCCAACAAGTTGATCCGGTTATGCGGTGCCATTCGATCTGGATCGCTGATTACACAATGGAGTAATCAGATGGAATCACTCGGGCCGGTCTTTTGTTAAGAAATGTAAAAAGCAATCGATCGCACTCTCTTTGTCTGACACTTCCATTGCATCTTCCGTACTAACTCTGTGATCGAAGGATGCGTGCAATCCATTCAATGCGGAGCTGTATGTGGAAAAGCTATTCGCGTTTAACCAGGTCAAAAATGATCCTTTAAGCGGCTATCTGGAAACTATTCGTGTTGCGGATGCCGTGGTGCGGAAATTGGAGTTTGTGTCTCCGTGGGAGATAAGAGTCGCCCCGGGAACGCCTGCCATCTATATGATTGTGAATGGAAGTTGTGCGCTTCGCATGGAGCAAGGCCGCCCAATCCTCCTGAGTGGCGGAGATCTTGCCATTCTGATTCATGGAACGACACACGCTCTGGAAAATCAATCGCAGGACAATTCGGTAGCAGGTAGTGATCACTCCGATACCTCTACTTTGATTTCCATTCACTTTAGCTGGCATGGAGGACAAATCGAGCCGCTTCTTTCAGAATTGCCGCAGGCAATACGCATTCAAAGTCAGGGCGGACCTCTTGTGTCGTGGATTATGAACACGCTTCAATTAGTCAACCAGACGGATTTGCCGCAGAATGCGCCTATCGGTGACATCCTTAATCGCGTGGCTCATTTTTTTCTTGTCCAGGGTATTCGATCGCATATTGCCGCCGGGGAACCGGGTGGCTGCCAGGCGCTTCGGACCATTGTGCAAGGACGGATCGGTCCCGCCCTGTTTCTTATCCATACGCAACCCGAAGCGGCATGGTCCCTGCAATCCCTTGCCAGGAGGTGCGGGATGTGCCGTTCGGCATTTGCCAGGGAGTTTAAGTGCGCCGTCGGCCAACCTCCCATGGCGTATCTGTCCGAGCGGCGCATGCATAGGGCCTGCGAATTATTGATACAGGGAATCTATCGAATAAAGGAAATAGCATTGCGGTCGGGATATCAGTCATTGCCGGCTTTCAGCAGTGCATTTGGGAAGTGGGCCGGCGCAACGCCTGTAAACTACCGCAGGAGGCAAACGCTGCTCAAAGAAAGGGAGCCGATGCGTTAATGATTTGTAAAAAGCGGCGAGACCCCGTCCCGAGCCTGAGCATTTTCAGTCAGCGTTTCATCTGGTAAATCGTGGCAGGCGATTTGATGCACACCAGGCTTATGGAGGGAGTGGAAATGCGAGCGATGTTTTGTGCCGAAATGGATCCGCGGGGTCTGCTGAATTGTTTACTTCAGTCAATCGATTTGAAAATCCACACAGTCCAGGCAACCAGTTTTCCAGACCCTTGGGATGCCCATATTTCAGACCAACAAGCCTGTTTTTATGTCGTGGTCAATGGCTGCTGCAGCCTCCAACTTGAGGGCATAGAGAACCCATTTGTGCTGAATCGAGGAGACATGGCTGTGCTGCTGCATCACCGGGCTCATTCTTTGGCGAGCGTGGGCAGCGGCAATAGCGGGATTTCGTTTGTGACAACCAGACCAGGCTCGAGCCCTCGGACGAATCCTTCCAAAGATACCTTGATTCGCGGTGTGTTCCATTGTGGTGATAATGACGTCGTTGCGCTGCTGCAGGATATGCCTCCCGTCATACTTGCAAATAGCGGGAATGAGGATCTGATCCCCTGGATTCTCGGCACTGCAAGGATGATTGTTCACGAATCTTGCTCCGGGCGTCCCGGTGCCCAGGCTGTTGTCAATGATCTGGTTCATCTCATGTTTGCCCAACGGATTCGTACCCCTGCAGACCTGGAATCGTCGGACCAGCCCGGGATGCAGGAGTTCTTTCGTCATCCGCAGATCGGATTAGCCTTGTACCAGATGCAAATGCGACTCCAGGAGCATTGGTCTGTAACCAAGCTCGCCCGCGCATGTGGAATGTCCAGATCTGCCTTTGCCTACGAATTCAAGAACGTGGTGGACATATCCCCCATGGCATATCTCTTTGAACTCCGGATGCGCATGGCCTGCAGACTGCTTCAGGATCCCGATATCAAAATCAGAGAGGTCTGCGAGAAAGTCGGATACAAATCGCAGCCATCCTTTGCTCAGGCATTTATTGGTCGAACTGGAATCCCCCCGGGTGCCTATCGAAAAGCTCATGCCCGGCACCTGAGCGAACATGCTGCCTGATCATTGATTTGTGCTGCAATCCTGTCCACTTATGGCTAAGATTATTCGCCTATGAATGAGCGCGTGGATCTGAAGCCGCTGGTCATCATCCCGACATACAACGAACGGGAAAATGTCGAGAGTCTGATTCCGACAATTCTGAGCTTGGATGAACGACTTTCTATCCTCATTGTGGATGACGCGAGTCCCGATAATACGGCCGGAGCAGTTCTTGCTATTCGGTCCGGTGCGGAAAGCCGGGTCTTCCTGAGTTCACGATCCGGAAAGATGGGGTTAGGCAGTGCCTATGTCCATGGATTTGACTGGGGCATTTCGCGCGGCCATAATTTTCTGATTCAGATGGATGCCGACTGGAGTCATCCGCCGAAGTATCTTCCTTCAATGCTTCAATTAGCCGGCGAAAACGATTTCGTGGTCGGATCGCGCTATATTGCAGGCGGTGGAACGCTCAATTGGGGATTAGGCCGGCAACTCCTTTCCAGGTTCGGCAGTTTTTATTCGCGTCTCATTCTTGGGACCTATTTCAGCGATTTCACCGGCGGATATAATGGCTGGTCTGCCGACGTGCTGCGGCGGATAGGGTTGGGTACGTTACGGAGCAACGGGTATAGTTTTCAAATCGAGTTGAAGTATAGGGCAGACAAACTCGGTTTTAAGCATGCCGAATTCCCGATCGTCTTTGACGAACGGCGCGGCGGCAAAAGCAAAATGTCCTCAGCGATTGCCCTGGAGGCTTTCTGGCGAGTGTGGCAGTTGCGGTTTGATTCAAGATTTCGGATTTCGGATCCCGGATTTGGGAACTCCAAATCCGGGATCTGAAATCCGAAATCCTCTCTTATCCAATTACTTCCTTTAACGCATGGAGTACTTGCTGCGCTTCTGATTCCTGCATTCCGGAAAAGACCGGGAGACAGATATGGCGTGCGCACAGGTCCTCTGCTACGGGCAGAGCTCCAGTCGCGTATTTCTCAAAAACCGGCTGTTTATGCAGGGGTTCCTCATAAACCTCTCCTGCCAGGGCAACTCCGTATCGTTCCCGAAGAATGGATTTCAATTCCTTGCGATCGCGCTTTTCCTTCAGCACGGCTATGTATTTATAGTAGTTGCAGAAACCTTCCGGAGGGACGGATAGTGCGGACAGGTTTCTAAATTCTCTCAGCCCCGCATCATAGATTTCGGCGATGGCTCTTCTCTCGGCAATCATCGTGGGAAGCCGGTTTAGATGACGCAATCCGATGATCGCATGAGGTTCGGACATGCGCCAGTTGTATCCCATGCGGACGTGAGCATTGACGGTAAAGCTTGCTTTGCCCTGATCTCTATAGATTTTGGCTTCTTCGGCTAGATGATCATCATTGGTGACAATCATCCCTCCTTCTCCGGAAGTCATGACCTTTGTGGGGTAGAAGCTGAATGAGCTTCCAATTCCAAAAGCCCCTGCGCTAACCGACTTATACGAAGAGCCATGGGCGTGCGCCGCATCTTCAAGCAGCCAGATCCCATGTTGCTTTGCCAATTCCACCAGAGCGGGCATCTGAGCTGAAACGATTCCCCCGATATGCACAACCACCAGGCCTGCAGTGTTGGAATTGATGCTTTTGGCCACAGCCTCCGGATGGACTCCGAAGGTCTGCGGATCCATATCGATCAGAACCGGGATTCCGCCTGCATGGACGACAGCTGCCGCAGTTGCAAAAAATGTGTTTGTCGGTACGAGAACCTCCTTGCCCTCAACCCCAAGCGAACGCAGCAATATTTCGAGGGAGCTCGTGCCGCTGTTGACGGCGATGGCATGGCGTGCCCCGCAAAGTCGGGCAAACCTTTTCTCAAATTCCTCTCCATACTTTCCGAGTGTCAGTTGTCCCGATTCCAGGACCTCCTGAATCCGTTCGGCTATCCATACTCTGTCTTCGGGCAAAAACTGAATCTTTGCGGCAGGAACCTTCAACATTGCTATCCTCTCTTGTGTATTCGGAGTCTCAGATTCGGGATTGAGAATCCCGGGCCGAAACAGAAAATACGTGACGCAAGAATGTAAAACGCTTCCAATCTTACTGCAATCGCGAATTGCAGATTTTTGAATTCTGGACTACTGCGCTAGTCGCCCCCACCCCGGGCGATCAGTGCAACTCCGACTATTACCATTACAATTCCAGCCCAGCGCATGGGGGGGACACTTTCCTTCAGAATGGAAACGGCCAGTATGGCTGCAAATCCATATTCGATTGCGGTCATGGGCAAAACAACCGTCACCCCGGTCCATGACAGGGCCGCGATGAACAGGAAATAGAACAGAGCGTTTAGAGCCGTACCGCCAATGACATAAGGATTGCAGAGTGCATGCCAGAAATAGGTGATCAACGGCCATGGTGCATAATTTTCCAGACTGCCGACTTGCAGCATTCCGCGCCGGACAAGAATTTGGCCATACGCCGCGGAAGCGGTCGCAATCGTCATGGCTACCAAGACTCGTAACATAGGAGTCCCTCCCTAATAGTTGGTGGACCGTAACAATAGCATTGTTGCCTGGCGTCTTGTAGTCTTCGAGGCCTGCAATGCTGCTATAAATCCCCGATTTCCGGATATGCTTCTAAAGGTCGCTAAACGCGATTCTCTGTGCCCCGGCTGCTTCAAAAGCCTTGCGCAACAATGGATCGGTCAAGGCCAGGAATTCATCTTCATGTCTATACCGGGGCATCGTTGCGTCGATTTCAGAGCATCGACGTACTGCCGGATGAAAGCACAATTCCGTAACGCCATTCGGAAGGTTCCTGGCAAATCGTGCGAGCAGGTCTGCGGTCATCGCTCCGCCATCGGTCATTCCAAAGAGATAGTCGTTGTACCGAATGCCGGCCCGGCGGAGCATCTGTTTCATGAGTGACATCCAGGGAAAAAGAAAGGCGCTGAACATCAGCCTTGTCCCAAGCGAATGCCCCGATGCTCTCCAGGACAATATCGGAGGTTCCTTTGGAATTCGTACCGCCCTTAATCCATAGTCCCGTCCCACCGCTATTATCAGCCCCAGGATTGTCGGATGCAGGTGCATGTGATTATGGGCATTGACGTGGTCCAGAGCGAGTCCCGTTTTGTGGAAGGCCTCGTATTGAGCGCGAATTTCTGCTTCGAGCTGCTTCCGGATTCCTGGCAGAAAAAAGAACTTGAATCCCGATCTCGCCAGCTGGGTTGAAAAGGCTCCGTTGTTGTCCACAAGATCGGGTACCTGGCGCGACGGCAGTACGGGACGGCCCTCCACCAGAGTCAGATGAAGACCAACTTTTAGCGAAGGTACCTGAAGGGCGCGCTGAACGGCATCTGCACAGTGGTTCGCCCCGACCATAAGGCTTGCCGTCGTCAGGATGCCTGTCCGGTGCGCTTCGACAATGGCTTCATTGACCGGCAGTGCCAGACCGAAGTCATCGCCGGTAACTATGATTTTTTTCAATCCGGCCTTCCGTGGATGCAGTCTGAATGCTGTGGGCTCTTAATCGCAATGAGGCGCCTGGGCGACAAGGCGCCCATCCCTTGTCAGGACAAAGCTGGTGCCGCGCCAGATGGTCGTTCGTTTTGTGAATGCAAGCAGCCATGTCACCAGTGAAGTGAGGTCTCTAAAAAGCAGAAGCCCAAGACTACGCAAACCCTCACGGTCCCGAAGTCCCCAACCCAGGACGACAGCCGATGTCGCAGTCCTCAGGACGCATGCGCCACACAGGACAGACAGGCCGATGGCGTCACCCAGCCGGGCTATTGCATATAGAAGGGCAAACGGAACCGATCGGATGAGGGCTGTCGCGAAAAATGCGAACGGTCTTGCGGCGCGCGTGTTCTGATCCCAATAAACCTGGTGGTTCCACCATTGTCCGGGGCTCTTCAGATCCACAATCGTATCGACAAAGTAGGGAATAATGGCCACCTCTTTGCCCAGCAGGCCGATACGTCTTCCCATTTCGTAGTCTTCGACAAGGTAGTCGGATAGGCCCTCGAGTCCACCGATTTGCTCCAGCGTCGATCGATGCAGGGCAGCCGATGCGCCGAGGCAGAATTTCGATGCGCCGCTGACGTGGGCGAAAAGAACGTTGGCCATAAAGTCGGCGTTCAACGTCAGGAGTTCCATCTTTTCGTACCACCGACGGGCATCGGCAGCCTTATATAGCGTACAGGCACAGCCTACCTTGGGATCGTTCAGAGGGGCTACAATTGTCTTCAAATAGTCCGGCTTCAGCAGGACATCGCTGTCGCTGATAACGAGTACATCATGCCGGGCATGGCGCAAACCGCCGATCATGTTGTTGATCTTGCCGTTTGTCCCTGTGCGGCAATTCTCGATCGCCACCGTTACTCGCTTGTCACCGAATTCCTGCTGTATCTCCTTTAGGGTCGGGATTGCGGCATCATCGGGGTCCTGAACCGAAAAAACCACCTGGAACTCAGGGTAATCCTGGATGCAGGTGCTGCGCAGATTCTCGCGCTGATTTTTTTCCAATCCATGAACCGGCTTGAGGACTGTAACCGGTGGCCAGTTTTCCAGACGGGGCTTCCGCCAGTTATGCAAGCTCAGATGAAAACGGGATACGGCGAGGACGCAAAGAATCGCATAGACAGAACCGCCGATGGCCGGAATGAGAAAAATCCACTCTAGTGTGTGACGCATCAGCGACGCCATCGTGACAACTTACCTCCTGAGAGATCTTCAGGCAACTCTGGTTTGGAAGCCCAGTGCCCGAAAAATATTGGCCAGATCTTTTTGTGCTGCTTCCAACTCAATAACAAAGTGGCGGAATTCGAGCCGAAGCGGCTTTTCGGTGCGCAGTCGCTCGAAACCATTTAGGGCCTGTTCCTGCGTACAGGAAGCGAATGCTCTCAACCGCGCATCCACATCCAATATCTTGTACGCCTGGATCAGTGCCGACCTGACGGCTTCCTGCCCTGTCTTGCCGGTTTCCGGATGAATAGCCGCTCCTTCGGGGTACACATCCTCGGATAGTCCGGTAGACTGGATGCCTGCAAACTTGCTCAAACCTTCCCGAATCATCTCCGTTGCCCTTATTTTTCCGTCCAGCGCACCGCCGGCAATATGAGGCGTGCCAATATCCAGCAGTTCGAGAAGCGAATAATCAACGATGGGTTCATCTTCCCAAACATCCAGAGCGGCTCCTGAGATTTTGCCCCGTTGCAGTGCCGTTTTCAGTTCCTGCCCGTCGAAAACCGCGCCCCGTGAGGAATTGATTACAAACTGTTCCGGGGACAGACGGTTCAGCAGCTCTCTATTGAGCAGGTGTGTCGTTGGGTAGGGGCCATCCGGATTGAGCGGCACATGAAATGTCAGGATATCTGCGTTGATGACTTCATCCAGGCTTTGGTATCGGGCATCGCCGGTAGCTTCGCGCAGCGGTGGATCACACAGGAATACCTGCATCCCCAACTCCCGGGCTTTCCTGGCAACGCGGGATCCGACATTGCCGACTCCTATTACGCCAATGGATTTTCTCCGAAGATCCCAGCCCTTGCGGGATGCGATGATGTGAAGCAAGGTTGCAATATATTCGGATACGGAATCCGCATTGCAGCCGGCGGCATAGTGAAAATGAATGCCCTGTGACCTCAAATAATTCTGGTCGACGTGATCAATACCTGCGCTGGCTGCACCCACAAATCGAACGGAAGTGCCGTTCAGCAGCAAAGCATTTACGGGCGTAACGGTCCGGACAATAAGTACGTCCACATCCTGCAAGTCCTGGTTTTTCAGGTTGCGCCCCGAAAAAAGACGAACTCGGCCCAGTTGCGAAAAGGCCTCCATTCCGTACGGTATTTCTTTGTCTACAGCAATAATCATCGAATTCACAGTCCCTGCCCGGGCATGTATCCCGGCCGCCACAGGCGGAATAGCGTATATTGAGGGCATTTCAGCGCAAATGCAAACTCTTTCAAGCCGCTGCATTTTCGGTTTTTCGACTCCAGAAGGACCGGGAGTATTGCAAAACTTCGCATGCAGAGGCGGATAAACTGGTTTATGATAATTCCATGACTTGGTTTAAAAAAGAAAAGACGCCGATCGCCAACACTAAAGAAGAAGAGAAGACTGTCCGCACGGAAGGATTGTTTACCAAGTGCAGCGGCTGCAAAGGATTCATCTGGAAAAAGGATCTTGATGCCAATATGAAAATCTGCCCGAAGTGTGGGCATCACTTCCGGCTGAACTCAACCGAACGGCTCGAGATGCTTTTTGATGACCGCAAGTTTCAGGTCTTCGATAATCAGCTGGTTTCAACCGACCCGCTCAATTTTGTGGATCGAGAACCATATGCCCAGAAACTCGAGGCAGCCAGGGCGTCCACCGGTATCAACGATGCGGTGGTGAACGCTTTTGGTAAGGTGGGCGGGCGCGATACGATCATCTCCGCGATGGAGTACAGTTTTATCGGCGGATCCATGGGATCCGTGGTTGGCGAGATGATTACGCGGGCCGTGGAAAGAAGCGTTGCAGAGAAGGCGCCGCTCATCATCATTTCCGCTTCCGGCGGCGCGCGAATGCACGAAGGGACGCTATCCCTGATGCAGATGAGCAAGATCAGTGCCGCACTTGCTTTGTTGGACGATGCGCGCCTTCCTTTTATTTCAATCCTCACGGATCCAACTACCGGCGGTGTGACGGCCAGCTATGCAATGCTGGGAGACTTGAACATTGCCGAACCCGGCGCTCTGATTGGGTTTGCGGGTCCCCGAGTGATCGAACAGACGATACGGCAAAAGCTGCCCAAGGGGTTTCAGCGTTCAGAATTCCTTCTACAGCATGGGATGCTGGATGCCATCGTAAACCGGCGTGATTTGCGGGATTATCTGATCAAATCGTTGAACTTCATGCATTGTTAGCTGCAACGGGTGCCGGCACTCTTTGTCGATACATTCCTAGGATTCCAGGAGATCCTTTTCACTGAGAATTTCTATCCCCAGTTCCTTGGCCTTGTCTAACTTGCTGCCCGCGTTGACTCCCGCTACCACGTAGTCCGTTTTTTTTGAGACGCTGGATGCGGTTTTTCCACCAAGGTTGCGGATCCGTTCTTCCATTTCCGCACGGCTCAGGTGCTCCATGGTTCCGGTCACTACAAAGGTCTTTCCGCTGAACCTGGAGGATGCCGCCGGCCTGGGGGCGCGCGGGGCCGACATCTTTATTCCGTAATCCTGAAGGCGTTGGATTGTTTGAATGCCCGCTTCGCTTCTGAAAAACTGATAGACGCTTTCAGCCACGATAGGCCCGATATTGGGTATTTGCGCCAGGCGTTCTTCCGTGGATGCCATCAATTCACGGAGATCTCCAAACTCTGCGGCAAGCAGTCGAGCATTTCGTTCTCCAATGTGGCGGATCCCGAGTGCAGTGAGAAGCCGCGCCAGTCCGCTTTGCTTGCTGGCTTCAATGGCTTCAACAAGCTTTTGGGCCGATTTCTCTCCCATTCGTTCCAGGGTCTCGATCTGTTCCCTGGCGAGTCCATAGATGTCCGGAAGAGCGCGCACCAGGCCCTGATCAACAAGCTGATCCAACAGTGCCGGCCCCAACCCTTCGATATCCATGGCACGCCGGGAGGCAAAGAATCGGAGCCGCTCTTTGAGCTGCGCCGGGCAGGAAGGGTTGAGACAACGGATATAAACACCTCCCTCATCCCGACCAACCGGCCCAGAACACACGGGACACGCCGACGGGAATACGAAGAGCTTTTCGGCTCCGGATCTCTTTTCGAGTTCCACCCGGACGACATGTGGAATGATCTTTCCCGCCTTTTCAACAACAATGCTGTCGCCAATGCGGATATCCTTGCGGCCGATTTCATCTGCATTGTGAAGGCTGACCCTGGAAACTTTTGTGCCGGCGATCTCCACGGTTTCGAGTTCTGCTACCGGTGTCAGCGTGCCGGTTTTGCCCACTTGAACGTGGATGTCCTTGATTCGCGTGGTTGATTGCCACAATTCTACCTTGTAGGCAATCACCCATCTTGGAGATTTGCTTGTGGCGCCCAGCTTATCCCTCTGACTGAAATTGTTGGTCTTGATGACCAGTCCATCCGTTTCATAGTCCAGGTCTCCGCGCATTTCGAGGATCTGCCTGCAGTATTCCAGTGCCTCCTCGATCGAACCAAAAGGCTTACTGTGCGGGACAACCGGAATTCCAAAGCTCCGAACCATTGAGAGAAACTCCTCGTGGGTTGCAACATGCAGGCCCTGAAGCTCTCCCTCGCTGTGTGCAAAGAAACGGAGATTGCGCAGTCCGCTTTGTCTGGGGTCGAGCAGTTTCAGGCTGCCGGCGGCGGCGTTGCGACAATTGGCAAATACCCGTTCCTCCCGCTCTGCCTGCAGTTTGTTCAGCCTCGAGAGCTCCGTGTTTGTCATGTAGACTTCGCCGCGTATTTCCAGGATGGCCGGGGTCTTTTCATCCCGGGTCATCAGGCGCAGCGGAATATCGCGGACTGTGCGAAGATTGTGGGTGATATCGTCGCCATGGGTGCCGTCGCCCCGTGTCAATCCCAGGGTGAAGCGTCCGGTTTCATACAACAATGATGCGGACACTCCGTCGATTTTGTGTTCCACAATGTACTGAGGGGCCTCTCCCTCGAGCCAGCGCCGGAGCCGTCCGTCGAATTCGCGAACCTCTTCCTCGTTGTAGGTGTTTTCAATAGACAGCATCGGGACCCGATGTTCGACCTGACGGAATCCTTCGATGGGTCGGCCGCCGACTCTCTGGGTTGGGCTGTCCGGCGTAACAAGGTCGGGATGCTGAGCCTCCAGTTCCTGAAGCTCCTTCATGAGTCGATCGAAATCCAGGTCGCTGATTTCGGGATTATCCTCGATATAATACCGAAAATTGTGGTACTCAATTTTCCTTCTCAGGGTTTCAATTCGGTGTTCGACGGATTCGATCATGTGGCCCTCAGCCAGAGAATTGCGACATGCAATTCTTCCGGTAATTTTACTGTTAACCGGGGTGCCTGCGATACTAGAATAGACGGAAGCAGGCGCGAAAGCGGCCAATTCTGACGTGATAGGGAGGATGCCATGAGCGGATCTGAAAACGAGCTGTACGGATCACGTCCGGCAGTCAATGGATCAGGAATCGAGGGTGAGGCAGCAAAGAGCAATCCTCCCGTACAGGATTTCGGTTCTGGCATGGCGCGCTTCACCAAACTGAGCGCGGAATTGGCGGAAGTCATGGCCTCCATGTCGGAGGAAGTCAAGGCTGCCGCGCAACAGTTGGATAGTATTCGAGCTTCCGTTGATGCGAAGAAGAGGGAACTCAAGACTCTTCATGGCATCGAAGCAACCGCAGTGGCCCTGGAGCGCCTGGTTCTTGATTATCAAAGGCAAAAAGAAACGCTCGAGCGTTCCATCGTCGAGCAGCGCGTACTCTGGGAAGACGAAAAGACAAATCGGGCGCAGGAGGAAAAGGAATACCAGGAATCCTTGCGGCTCCGGCGTGAAAAAGAAGAGGAGGCTTTCAGAAAACAGTGGGCGGGCGAGAGGCTTGCTGCCCAGCAGAAGCTCGAGGAAGAGCTGAAGGTCCTGCGCCAGGAAAGCTTCGAGAAACAGCAAACTATTGAGAAGGAATGCCGGGAACGGGAGCAAAAACTGGCGGGAAGAGAGCGGGAATGGATGCAGTTGATCCAGGAACTCGAATTGTTCATGTCAAGACTAACACGGCGGCTGCATCTGCAGCCCGATGCCGGAGTCGATACGAACAGGGATCAGGCATCATCCCATCCTTCGGAATCCACGGAGCCATCCGAATCGGATGTCTCATCCCTTAAAGAGATGCTGATTCGCAAGTCCGGCATTCAGGGTGTGAATTAGCTGCGAGATGCGGGCTCCCGGTTTCCTCGCGGCCCGCTGATCCAGTTCCATATTATTGCCCCTGCAATGGCGCCCAAAGAGTCAATTCCGACATCCCCCATTGACGGAGAACGTCCGGCCGTAAATCTCTGGTGGAACTCGTCGGTCATGGCATAAAGCGAGGCAAGTGCGATTGCGGCGAGGATCCGGTTTCTTCCTGTCATCGTCCGGTTGCTCAGGGCATGCAGGAAGGCAGAGGCCAGCATGGCGTAGCCGCACATGTGCCCCCCTTTCTTGGTCAGGAGATCCCACGTCCCGAATTTCGGCAGATCAGTGCCCGGCATGGACGATGCAATAAATATCAGTGCCATAATGATCAGCGCCGGTCCCCAGCGTCGAAGCCAGGATTTCATCACTCCAACCTCCCTGAATGGTCGCAATCATCGGATTACGTGTGGTACGGCCTGTTGGTCCCCATCTTGGAAGCCAGTTCAAAACAGGTAATAATCCTTCCAGAGATGAGCTACCAGTATGCCATAGGCCGGTTTGGTTGTGGTGCTTACTATTGGTGTGCGCTGGCGGCAGGGGGGAGGGCATGGGGCTGTATCTGTTTTTGTTACTTAAAGATCTTGTGTGTTTGCGCCGGACGCGGTAGTGTCTTTTCTTAAGAGATGGCTGAAGAGGTGCTGTGGTGGTTCAAACGTATGCGGGCGTCTATCCTGTTGTGGCTTGACACGCTGGAAAAGAGACGATTAAGATGGCTGGGAGTCATTAAGAGTTTGATGCCCGGTCTTGTTGATGCCGCCTGATGAATAATATTGCCAACGAGATTGACGTAATCATAAGCAGTGCCCTGGATAATCTTGATCTGATCCAGACCCTCACCGAGTGCATTACGAATTTTATGAGCTTCGATGAGGATGCTGCGCATTGGATTGGGATGTCTGTCCGTGAAAGCGTTACAAATGCGATTCAGCATGGCAACAGGCTGGATTTGAGCAAAAAAGTCGATATTAGTTTCGTTGTTTCCCCCGAGCAACTTTCCATCTCGGTAAAGGATCAGGGCAACGGATTCCGTGCCGAGGACGTACCGAATCCGCTGGATGCGGCCAACCTGCTGAAACCCAGCGGGAGGGGTATTTATTACATTCGTACGTTCATGGATGAGGTGGAATTCAGACCTCTCTCTCAGGGGGGGATGGAAGTGCATATGGTGAAGAGGGTTTCTTCAAATTAAGGAGAGTGGATATGAAGATCGAAGCGCGTACCATCGGTGACGTTACCATTTTGGATTGCAGCGGCAAGATTACATTGGGAGAGGGCACAATGACGGTTCGCAACACGGTGCGCGACATCCTGAAAGCCGACGGAAAGAAGATTGTGCTGAATCTGGCGGATGTGAACTACATCGACAGTTCCGGGATCGGCGAACTCGTCAGCACCTATACCACCGTAACGAATGGCGGCGGCCAGTTGAAGCTCCTGAACCTCACCAAGAAGATCCAGGAACTGCTGGCAATCACCAAACTGCTGACGGTTTTCCAGGTGTTTGAAAACGAACAGGCGGCTCTTGCCAGCTTCCGGTAGATCGGATTTATCGAAAGATGCGGTTGAAGTCGATGATCTTGGAAAGATCATTGAACACGACAAATCCCATCAGGAGAATGAGGAATACAAAGCCTACCTGCACGATCTTCTCCTTCAAGTTGAGGCTCAGATCACGCCGTAAGAGCCCCTCGAGAAGGAGAAGGGCCATCACGCCACCATCTAGAATCGGGATGGGAAGCAGGTTAAATACTCCCAGCTGAAGACTGATCAACCCCAGGAATCCGAAAAACACACGAGCGTCGCGCGTACGCGCGGCGCTCCCGGATATCCGCGCAATTTCAATGGGACCCGAAATCGTTCGCGCTGAAGCGGACCCCTTGAAAATCCTGCCAATGATGCGAAAAGTCAGTGTCGACATTTCGTAGTTGCGGTCTATGGATTTCCTGATCGCACCAATCAGGCCGAACTTCTGCAGCTCCGATGGATAGGAGGGATAGAAGCCAATTATCCCGTGGCCCCTTTCCTCTACCGGTGTGACGGTAAAGTTCAGAATCTTACTGCTCTGGACTTCCTTGGGTTCCCACAGCTTTTCCCTGGTGGGTTCACTATCCAGCCTGCGAATCTGAAAGCTCAGGGGGATTCCCGCACTGTCGGAGATGATATTCAAGATATCATCGTATTTTGTGCCGTATTTCCCATTTCCCGAGACCGACAGGATCTCGTCCCCTTCCTTCAGCCCGGCTTTCTGCGCAGGCTTATTCTCATCCAGAGTGTCGATGATCGCTTTGGGCAGCGAGACCTTGAAGCCCAGCGCGCCCGGTTCGATCTGTTCCGCATCGGCCGGAGGCTCCATATGCATTTGGATTGTCCGCCCGCCACGCAGGACCTCGATGTCTAACGCATTCTTGGGCGCCGTGCCGAGCGCAATTTCCAGATCCTCCCAGGTTTTAATCGCATTGCCGTGAACCGAAACAATCCGGTCCCCTGTTTGCAATCCGGCGCGCTTGGCGGAGGATCCCGTGTTGACCGGACCCACTACGGCCGCCTGTTTTGGATATTGGGCGACATGAACCCCCTCGCAGTAGGAAAATGTCAGGATCGCTATTGCCAGAAAGATGTTCATGAGAGGACCCGAGATGGCTACGAGAAAACGATGCCATTTGGGGTGGGACAGAAACTCGTCCGGCTCTCCCCTCCGATCGTCGTCGAAAGCTTCCCCCGCCATTTTCACGTATCCGCCAAGAGGGAATGGACTCAATCGATATTCCGTGCCCCCACGGGTGAACCCGACGAGCTTCGGGCCAAAGCCGAGCGAAAACACTAAAACCCTGATTTTCAGAAGTTTGGCCATCGCAAAATGGCCAAATTCATGCACTGTGATTGTGATACCGAGAACAACAATAAAAGCCAGGATCGTAATTGCTGCCGGTATCGATTCCAGAAGATCCCAAATATTTGCCATCAATGGTGTCAATGCGAAATCTCCCCTCTATCGTTGTCAATATGATGCCTGATAGAAAGGAAAGGCTCAACAAGCGAAATCGATTCCTGGAATAAAGATTGTAAGGAGCTTATCCGGGACTCAGGAAATGCCGACGGGAATACAAACCGAGATCAGGCCGCAAGGAGGCGGCGATCCGCCGCCCACTGGGAGCGCAGGATAATCTAAGTATTGGACTTGCCTCTTTAGGACGCTGCGACCACATCTGTCGCTCGGGCCAGGACTTGAGCTTCCCTGCGAGCCCATGCGTCTGCATCGAGCACCGATTGCAAATCGACAATCTTGGCCGGCTGGTGTGCGTCCAGTACCGATTCGATAAGCTTTGCAATCTCATGGAAAGCTATGCCGCCATTCAGGAATGCCTCTACCGCAATCTCATTCGCGGCATTCAGCACTGCCGGAGCTGTTCCGCCCGCCCGGAGAGCTTTGTAAGCCAGGTTGAGGCAGGGGAATTTCTCATAGTCGGGCGCTGAGAACTCGAGTTTCGACATGTTGCGGAAATCCAATGAAGGCAGTGGCGTAGTCCATCGTTTCGGATATGTCAGTGCATATTGGATCGGAATGCGCATGTCCGTCAGGCCCATCTGCGCAAGGATTGAGCCGTCGACAAATTCCACCATTGAGTGGACAACGCTTTGAGGATGAACGACGACATCAATTTTGTCGGGGCCCACGCCGAACAGCCAGGAAGCCTCGATAACCTCCAAGCCCTTGTTCATGAGGGTAGCCGAATCAATGGTTATCTTTTTTCCCATGCGCCAGGTGGGGTGGTTGAGCGCCTGCTCCGGAGTCACGGAAGCCAGTTGTTCCTTGGGTGTGTCACGGAAGGGGCCGCCCGAGGCGGTGAGGATCAGTTTCTTTACTTCCCGTTTTTGCCCTCCACGCAGACATTGATGGATGGCATTGTGCTCGCTGTCCACCGGCAAAATCGCGGTCTTTTGTTCCCGCGACTTCTTCATTATCAGCGAGCCGGCCATTACCAGAGTCTCCTTGTTGGCCAGGGCAATGCTCTTTCCCAGTTCCAGCGCGCGATAGGTAGGGAGAAGGCCGGCTGCCCCGGAGATGGCTGAAAGCACCATGGTAGATTCCGGGTGACAGGAGACTTCGATGTGGCCTTCCACGCCGTGGACGAATCGAGTGCGGGCCATCGGGTAACCGCGCTGCCGCAAAAGGCTTTGCACTTCAGCGGACACATGTTCATCCGCGCTGGATGCAATATCGGGGCAAACCTCTTCAATCTGGCTCGCCAGTTGGCTGACATTTCTGCCGCCGCTGAGTCCTGCTACCCGGAAGTCTTTGGGAAAGCTGGACGTTACCTTCAGTGTATTTGTGCCGATCGACCCTGTGCAACCCAGGAGAGAGAGAACTTTCATCGATACCTACCCGAAAAAGCCGATATTTTAGCACTATCGATGCATGTTGGCGATTTATCTTTGGAATGCACCGGTTGGTTGCCTTTCCGAATAGCGTGAAGTCCCCACACTTCAATAAATTTGCAGCAGATAAAAATAGAGTACCGGGAAGGCAAACAGCAGGCTGTCCATCCGGTCAAGTACACCCCCGTGTCCGGGGATAAGTTGCGAACTATCTTTGATTTCCGCTGCTCTTTTTAACATGGACTCGGCCAGGTCTCCCAATTGTCCGAAAAACCCGACCAGGATAGAAGTGATAATGACATGCCGCAGGGGCAGGTCCGGGAAGAGGAAATGTTGAAGCAGGACGCCGACCGCCAGTCCACCCAGCAGACCCGCGGCCGCACCTTCGTTGGTTTTCTTGGGACTGAGAACCGGGGCAAATTTGGTTTTCCCAAATGTTCGTCCCCCGGCAAGGGCGAAGGTGTCCCCGGCCCAGATCACTGCGAGAAGGACAATGAACCAATGTAGGCCGGAAGGTCCGAAGTCATAGCGCACTCCGATGGCCGGATATAAAAAGAGGGCAAGGTAGAGGATTCCAAACAATTCCCACATCAGCGCGATGGCGCGATCCCTTACCGGCAGACTGGTTCTCCACATTGCGGAAAGAAAAGCCGCGAGCATGACCAGTGAGATCACCGCCATGGATGGAAACCTTCTCTGGTGAAAAGCAATTAACAATATCCAGAACGCGAGGTAACCAAACAGCGACTGGACATGGATTTTCATGGCGCGCAGCAATCCGAAATACTCATGCAGGCAGAGTGTTCCAATAACGCCGATGCCGGCCAGAAAGTACCAGGGCGTTGCATAGATCACTACGAGAATTGCCACCGGAATCATTATTGCCGCCGAAAGAATTCTCTTCATGGTTTTCCTATGTCCGCAGTGAGTAGGGGGCCAGAAAGCAGAAAGCGCCATGCCATTGCATCGCACACCATCGGCAAACCATACTCCGATACTGCCCGCTGCCGACTGTCCACTAAATTCCGCCATAGCGGCGGTCACGCCGTTGATATTCCAGAATAGCTTCAAGCAGATGTTTGCGCCTGAAGTCGGGCCAGAGAGTTGAAGTAATGTAGAGTTCTGAATAGGCGATCTGCCACAGAAGAAAATTGCTGATACGCATTTCGCCGCTTGTTCGAATCAGCAAGTCCGGATCCGGGATCCCGGAAGTGTAAAGCGATTCCGATATCCTTTCTTCGCTGATGGGAGCTTTATGGCCGTTTTGGCTGTATTGCTCGAAGAGCCGGTTAAATGTATCGACCAATTCCGCGCGGCCGCTGTAATTCAGCGCAACGTTCAGGATCATTCCCGAGTTGTTGTGAGTGGTTTTGGTGGCGCGCTGAAGCTCCGCCCGAACTGATTCGTCCAGTTCGTGGAGGCGTCCAATGGCCTGAAACCGGATATTGTTCTTGTGAACATTTTTAAGCTCCAGCCGCACGTATTCCTTCAGCAGATTCATGAGGGTTTTGACTTCTGTGCGGGGGCGCTTCCAGTTTTCGACCGAAAAAGCATAGAGCGTGAGAACCTGCAATCCGAGCCGGGCAGAACTGTCCACAATATCGCGAACCGATTCAATGCCTGCGCGATGCCCGGCCACTCTTGGGAGTTTGCGCAGCCCGGCCCAACGCCCGTTACCGTCCATGATGACGGCAACATGCTTCGGCAAACGGTCTTTATCAATAAGCTTCAACAGACCGGCCTCCGGACTTCCGGTCTTGGCAAAGCCCTGCAACTCCATAGGAATGATCTCCAGTCGGGTATGATAGCAGAAAACACGGGAAACACGGAAGAAAGCGCGAACCGAACGAGCCCGGAGTTTCAGTGCTTCTTCCCGTTTGCCTTTTTATAGTTTACTTTCATCAGAATCAGTCCATGCGCAGGCGCCGTAAAGCCGGCAAGGTTTCGATCACGGTTGGTAAATAGAGCCCGGAACTGATCCATTCCCATCGCGCCTCGCCCTACTTCGAGAAGAGTCCCTGCCATGTTTCTGACCATGTGGTGCAGAAACCCATTTCCTTCCACGGTCAAAAGAAGCCTCTTCCCCATTTTTTTCAGTTCGCACCGAAAAATGTAACGAATGGTGTTGGTGATCGATTCGTTTGTTTTCGCGAAACTGGCGAAATCATGCTCTCCGGGAAATAGCCGCGCTGCCGCCAGCATCTTTTCAAGATCCACGGGATACTGGTAGTGGAAGTGCTCTCGAGCAAGGTGTGGAGGCATGATAGTCCCAAGATACACCTGGTATCGGTAAACTTTGGATAATGCGCTTTTGCGGGAATGAAAGTCCTCAGGGACACGACGTGCCGACAGGATGCGAATATCCCTGGGAAGAACGGCATTGAGCGCACGGAGCAATTTGCCCGGCGGAATCCTGGACCCGGTAACAAAATTAGCGATCAGTCCACGGGCATGTGTGCCCGAATCCGTGCGCCCACTTCCGGTAACCGTAACCTTTTCGCCGGTAATCCTGAACAAGGCATCCGCGATGGTCCCTTGAACTGTCGGCGAATTCTGCTGAATTTGCCAGCCATGGTAGGCAGTTCCGTCGAAAGCCACCTTTAGCCGGATATTTTTTTTGCCTAGCGGCTGCCGGGTTTGATTGCCTGGCTTCCGGTCTTGCATAACGGGCACTCTTCAGGTGAATAAGCAGGAACATCGAGAACGGCCAGTGCAACCCGTGGAACGCCCAGATCGGCTCTGCCACCGGTCCGGTCGATCAGCGATCCTGCCGCTATGACGATGCCTCCGGCTTGGGTGACGACATCCATGGTCTCTTTCGTAGACCCGCCGGTAGTGACGACATCTTCCACAACAAACGCCTTTTCGCCCGGTTCAATCTTAAAGCCGCGACGCAGTTTCAACACTCCATCCTGCCGCTCAGCAAAAAGACCGCGGACTCCCGCTTCCCGCGCTACTTCATGGGCTACAAGAATACCGCCAAGTGCCGGAGCAATAATAAGATCCGGGGCTTCGCTGATGGCCCTCATTCGCGCGGCCAGTGCCGCTCCCAATGCGGCGGCCTGCCTGGGATTCTGTAACACCAATGCGCACTGCAAATAGCGATCGCTGTGGAGGCCGGATGTCAGTTTGAAATGCCCCTCCAGAAGCGCGCCTGATTCCTTAAACATTTGAAGCACTTCGTCTTTTGTCATAGAACTACCCATTTATTAAAAGTTGTATCCACAAGATCCTATGGGATTACGCGATCTATGATAAAATGATTCATTCCGTTGGCAAAGGAGTCATTTTATGTCTGGTCACTCAAAGTGGCACTCAATTAAGCACAAGAAAGCAGCTACGGATTCGAAACGTGGCAGGATATTCACTCGTCTGATCAAGGAAATGACCGCGGCGGCGCGGGGAGGGGGCGGAGACCCCGACATGAATCCTAGATTACGTCTCGCCGTTGCGACTGCCAAAGCGTCCAACATGCCCGCCGATAACATCAAAAAGGCGATCATGCGCGGGACCGGCGAACTGCCCGGCGTTTCCTATGAAGACATCAACTATGAGGGATACGGCCCTGGAGGCGTGGCTATTTTCATGCACGTCCTGACCGATAACAAGAATCGAACAGTTGCCGAATTGAGGCACGTTCTTTCGAAGAACGGCGGGAACCTGGGCGAGACGGGATGTGTCGGCTGGATGTTCGATAGAAAGGGCTATTTCGTCGTGGAGAAATCGGCGGCGGATGAGGATAAGTTGATGGAACTGGCGCTCGGTGCCGGTGCCGATGATATGCGCGAGGATGGAAGCAACTTTGAGATCCTGACGACTCCCGAAAGCTTCGAGCCCGTGCGAGCCGCTCTGGAAGCGCAATCTATTCCGACTGCTTCTGCCGAAATTTCCATGATCCCCCAGAATTACATCAAGCTGGAAGGGAAACAGGCTCAGACGATGCTGAAACTCATGGAAGCTCTCGAAGACCATGAAGATATTCAGAATGTCTGGTCGAACTTCGACGTCGACGAATCGGCTTTCGAGGAAGAAGCCTCCTAGGCAACCCGCGGATGCGTATACTGGGCATTGATCCTGGCAGTGGATCCACCGGTTATGGCCTTATCGAAACCGATGGATCCCGCCATCATGCGATTGTATATGGCTCTATTTCCACGCAGCCCCGCCAACCCTTTCATGTTCGCCTTCTCAAAATACACCAGGATCTCACCAAGATTCTTCGCCATGAGAAGGCCGATATCATGGCCATCGAAGAGGTTTTTCATGCGACGAACGTCCAGTCGGCGCTGCGGTTGGGGCATGCCCGGGGCGTAGCCCTGCTTGTTGCTGCCCAGCACAAACTCGGCGTGGCTGAGTATTCCCCGCTTGAAATAAAGAGTGCGGTTGTCGGCTATGGACGCGCGGAAAAGGCGCAGATCCAATCGATGGTTCAGCTGCTGCTCAACCTCCAGGAAATTCCCAGCCCTGACCATGCCGCCGATGCGCTCGCCGTGGCCATCTGCCACGCCCACCGGGCTCGAATGACGAATTACGAATTGTGAAATAGAGTATTCGCCTGGGCAATTATTGGGCTGTCCGCATAAGGGTAATTCGCAATTACTGTATCGCGATGCCGGCGTAGGCAACCACTTGCGTTCTGTCTCCCGTTACCTCTCCTGAATGGGTGTACTGAATCAGAGTTCCTGCGGAGGCACCCAGGTCGACGAGGGCGGTCAGCACCGATACAGCCGGAGCAAAACCGCACATTGTTATGTCTTTTTCCATAACCACTCGATAGAGCCCTGCAGGATCGACAGCTATGATCCGGTCCATTGCGAATCTGTCCTGGCGAGCAGCTCTCTCGGCATCTTCGTAATGACTCATATCGGAGCTGGCAATCAATAGTATCGGTTCCGGCTCGGATTGTATGACCTGTGCCAGTGCATGGCCCAACGCTTCCAGCATGGAGAAATCCGCGGTGCGCACGCAGATTGCGGAAAACGAAAGATCCGGGCGCAAAACCTGAAGGAAGGGGATCTGAACTTCAAGACAGTGTTCGCTGCGGTGCGCAACGGTATCCTCCTGGACTTGCGGGCAGGCTTCCAGCAGTTTTTCGTTGAAGACCGTATCGACCGGAGCCAGGCCCAGGGGCGTCTTCCATCCACTGGCAGAGGAAAGCGATAGTGCGGGACCCCGGCCCGTATGATTGGGCCCAAGGATAACAAAGCGTTTGGGCAGCTTTATCGATGAGAACACCTTGCCCGCGACCATTCCTGAATAAATGTAGCCGGCATGGGGAACCAGCACACCTTTTGCATTTAACAGCGACTCCGGTTTATATACAAAGGACTCTACTTCTTTTCGGAGTCGATCCGGATGGCCCGGATAAAATTGTCCTGCATATGCAGCATCTCTCGTGGACATAGGTCACCATTGCCAGCGGCTGAATTGGGCCGCTCTCCTGGATAAATCTCTGAATGCTTCTCCTTCGCGAACGGGCATTTCTTCGGGATGGCTCTTCTCCATCGCCACCATGATTGCCCGCAGGCTGTCCTGTAACCCCTGCATGCTGTATCCCCCTTCTAGAATAAAGCAGATCTTTCCGTTGCACCAACGTTCGGCAGCCTGCATCAGAGATGCCGCTGCTGAACCATATCCCATGTGCGTAAGCGCAAGGCCTCCCAGGGGATCTTTGTAGTGGCCATCCAGCCCTGCGGAAACCAGGATTATCTGGGGCTCGTACTGGTCAAGAACCGTGGCGATGAGTTTTGAGTAAATGGGAACAAAAATGGAATCGCCCGTTCCTTCCGGCAGCGGGAAGTTCAGCGTATATCCCTTCCCATTGCCGTCGCCGGTTTCGTGGAAGTCGCCCGTTCCCGGGTAAAAAGGGAATTGGTGTGTGGATATATAGAGAACCTCCGGAGTTCCATAGAAGCAGGATTGGGTTCCATCCCCGTGATGAACGTCGAAATCCACAATGGCGATCCGTTCGACTTTATGCCGTGTGCGGAGGTAGGCAGCTGCAAGGGCAATGTTGTTAAAAAGGCAGAAGCCCCTGGCGCTTTCAGAATTTGCATGGTGTCCCGGCGGGCGGACAAATGCAAAGATCCTGCGGAGTTGCCCGCTGCACAAGGCATCCATGCATTCCAGGACTCCGCCGGCAGCGAGCAGCGCCGTTTGGTAGCTGTCTGCGGATACTGCGGTATCCACGTCCAGATACGCAGGGGCGCGCCGCACAGCCTGCTCAACGCGCTGGATATGAACGGGGTGGTGGATAAGCTCCAGGTCTTCAACAGTGGCTTTGCGGGGAGCCAGCACCCGCCAGCGGCTGAATGCTCCAAAATCCTGGAGCATCTGTCGGATGGCGGACAATCTCTGAGGGGATTCCGGATGTCGCGATCCGGGATCGTGAAGTAGATATTGACCATCCAGGAGAAAGCCGAGAGTTTTCTCCTGAATGGATATTTGATCTGCTGGGCTCATTTCAGGCTACGACGCAGCGCTGCTCCTCTATGTGCGCGGCAAATTCACTATAGAATTTTTGTATATAGCTCTCGATCGGCATTGCTGCCGCATCCGATAACGGACAAATGGTCCGGCCCTTCATTGCAGTGCAAATATCGAGCATCAACTCCAGATCGCCACGCTTGCCATGGCCGTGCTCGATTCTTTTCAGAATACGGTGGAGCCACTCCGTGCCTTCGCGGCATTGCGTGCACTGCCCGCAGGATTCTTCCGCATAGAATTGGGATATCCGCAAAGCCGCCTTTACTATGCAGGTGGAGTCGTCCATGACGATAACGCCCGCTGATCCCAGCATGCTTCCGGCTTTCGCGACGGAATCAAAATCAAGTGCGATGTCCACCTGGTCCGCTGTAAGCACCGGGACGGACGAGCCTCCCGGGACAATGGCCTTCAGTTTGCGTCCGTTGCGAATGCCGCCGCAGTGGTCATAAATCAGCTCGCGCAGCGAAATCCCCATGGGAAATTCATAAACGCCGCGCTTGACGACATGGCCGCTGACTCCGAACAGACGCGTTCCCGCATTCCGTTCGACTCCGATGGCTGCATACCATTCGGGTCCGTTATTGATAATATGGGAGACATTGGCCAGGGTCTCGACATTGTTGATGACCGTTGGCGCACCATAAAGCCCGACCACCGCAGGAAATGGGGGTTTCAGCCGCGGATGGCCGCGCTTCCCCTCCAGGGATTCCAGTAAGGCGGTTTCCTCTCCGCAAATGTAGGCCCCGGCACCCCGGTGGACCAGCAGATCGCAGTCAAATCCGGAACCCAATATATTCTTTCCCAGGAACCCTCTTTCGTAGGCTTCCTCAACCGCTTTGTTCAATACTTCCGAGCCATAGACAAATTCGCCGCGGATGTAAATAAAGGCTTGATGACACCCGAGCGCATAGGCGGAAATAATGATGCCTTCAATCAGCTGGTGCGGATCCTTTTCGATAATCAGCCGGTCCTTGAAAGTGCCCGGTTCGCTTTCATCTGCGTTGACACAGAGATAAACCGGCTTGCCACCGTCCTTTGGCACGAATCCCCATTTCATTCCCGTAGGGAAGCCTGCCCCGCCGCGGCCGCGCAATCCTGACCGCTTGACGATATCAATGATTTCCTCGGGCTTATACTCGCGCAGCGCTTTGGCGAGTCCAGCATAGCCCCCGAGAGATTCGTAGACCTTGATCTGCTGAAGATCTGAGACCTGCATGTTCTTCGTCAGTATTTGAATCGACATGGGAATGGAATGTCCTTTTCTCCAGATATACCTATACTACCATAGGATCGGGAATCTCTTCGAGTACTAGAGTTATTTGATGATAGCGGGATAGATTCCTCAATTTGCGCTACAATGAACTCACAGACGGTTCGCAATCAAGGGTGAGCGGGATGGATCTGCCGATTTTGGAGGTTTTTGAGCGGTGTCAGCGACGATATCCCACCGTGCGCGTCGATGTCGAAGCCTTCGAATCCCGTATCCGCGAAATCCTTTCTACAGAAGCAGCCTCAGCCAAAGAGGCTGCGAAAGCGGAAATTTTTGCCAAACTTCACCACGAAGATATTTACCTTGCCCTGGCCTGCGCCGGCGATGACCGTATCGCGTGGGAGTACTTTGCCGATGACTACGTGCCGCTTCTTCGACGGTTTGCGGGTCAGGCCTGCAACAATGCCGGAGATGCGGAAGACCTGGCTCAGGAAATCACCGCCAAGCTGATGAAAAATAGAGAACGCCTCGGTGGATATAATGGTCGAGGATCTTTGGCCGGGTGGTTGAGAGTGGCCGTATCCCATGCGGCGATTGACAGATTTCGGCGCACATACAGAATGAGCTCCATGGAAGAACTGGAGCAAAAGGGAATTGACGTTACGCCGCAAAGTCCGGGGTCGGATTCGGAGGGAGAGTTCCTCGATTCCAGGTGGGGGGAGACAATCGGTCATGTCATTCAGGAGATACTGCGGGCACTGCCTGTGAGGGATCGGTTGATGCTCAGTCTCTATTACCTGAAAAACGTTTCCCTCCGGGATATCGGCCGCCAGTTTGGCATACACGAAGCCACCGCATCCCGCTGGCTTGAGCGGATGCGACAGGATATCCGGAAACAAACGGAGCGGGAACTTCACCGGAAATACCGTCTGACTCCCGACGAAGTCAAATCGCTTTGGCGATGGGTGCCTCCACTGTCGCTGGCAGATTCGATCGGCCCTCCCACCGAAGGAACTTCAAAATTGCCGAATGAGGGCGGAACGATGGAGAAAAAAGCTGCAATCGGAGAAAACTCCGGCGTCATTAAAAAGGAGGAATTGCAGTGAGGGATACGCCTATCGATCGTCACATAAGCAAATCGCTCTCTGCAGAGGCGCAAAGCCCGGCGGGCCATGTCGTGGATGAGAACCGGATGGCTGCATACCTCGAGGGGAATCTGTCTCCGGAAGAGGCGATAGCGTTTGAAGCCCACATGGCAAATTGTGACGTCTGTCAGGAGACGCTTGCTCTGGCTTTGAAGCTGCAGTCGCAGGAAGACGAGCCTTTTCAGGAGCAGCCGTCCTCACCTGCCAGGAAAAGGCTGTTCCACATATCGATCCCAATCTCGGCTGTCGCCGGGCTGCTTCTTTGTGCAGGTATCGCGGTTGTATTCTTCCGGGTCTATGACGAGCCGCGCAGATTCACGGCACCTCAGGTTGCAGAGCTTCCGCCAGCGGCTCGGAATGAAGCGAGGCCATCGGTGTCTACACCGCCTGCGGTTGAATCTGAGCCTGCCCAGAAGATAGCATCCGGACCGGAATCCAAAGAAAAAACCCGCGAGATCCAGCCTCGATCCGCTGCTCCCGTTCAGCCGGCCCCACCGCCTGTCGATGGTCTGTTCGCTGTCGGGGCAAGCGGAGATATTGCATCGTTGGACAAAAAGGGAGCATTGAACATGCCAGCGGAGGCCGTTGGCGGGTCGACGGCTCCAGTGCAGCCTGAAGGCGCCCGCCGCGCGGATGCGCCGATGATTCACAAGGAAGAAATGCCGACGCCTGTTTTACAAAACAGTGCGTCTCCACCGGCGGCCGCGGTCTCTCTTGGTAAGATCACGGCACCCTCCGTTGCGATTCAGGCTCAAAACTCTAAAGCTAAAGATGAAGCGGATGCTTCCGGCTCCAATCTGTCCGCGGAAGTATCCGCTCCCGCCCGGACTCAGGAACCATTTCAAAGACCGAGTATCTACGCGGCTTCAAACCGGATTGCCACGACTTTATACGAGACCGAAAGCTTTGAGTCCTATATAAGGTTCGTGATCAGGAGTTTGGATGTTACGCGGAAATCGGCGGAGAACAAGGCAATCGGCGACAGAGTGTTCTTTAAGAACCGCGGGTACTGGATCGATAAGCAGTGCGCGGAGAATTCAGCCGATCCGATTGTGGTGATCAAGGCAGCCGATTCGGATTTTGCCTCGATAATGCAGAAATATCCGGATACAAAAGCCCTGTTGCCTGCAATCATCTATTGGGAGAAGAAGAACTACGTTCTCTCCAAATAAGCGGAATTGTGAGCGGGTTGTTCCGCCGGGAGCGCCGCGTTCCGGCGGATGACGTATACCATTTGTTCTAAGCCCCAGTATTTGCCCAAGGAAGCCGGAAGCACGATGCTTCCCAGCCCCAGCGGGGCGGCCAGAACTTAGCCGGGGGTGAGCGCTTTTTGCGAACCCCCGGATTGGATTAGTCATGTAGCCCTGACGGGGGCGGCAGAATGCTGACTTTCGCCCCTAGCCAGGGCTCTCTCTACCGCCTATCGCTACCGGGGGTTCGCTGCGCTTCACCCCCGGCTACTTTCTGACCGCCCCGGCGGAGATGCATCACATTTGCGGCTTTCTCGGGCAATCTTTCAGCCCCCCGGGCCTGTTGCATCACTCGCATCGCGGGGCCTAGCGCAAATAATATGCAGCATTAGCCGGGACACTGGCGCTCCTGTGAAAACGCCTAATTATTCAAATCGACCCACACGGACCTGCGAGGGGCGGAGCAGTTGCCCGTTCATTGAATAGCCGGTCTGCAATTCCTCCACAACAACTCCATCGCGGTCCGCCCGTTGCACGGTCACAGTCCCCACCGCCTGTTGCACGTTAGGATCAAAAGGCTGCTCCAGGGACGGAATAGCCTCCACGCCCAATGTCTGAAGTTTGGACCGGAACATGTTGGCCGTCATCTGCACACCTTCAAGCAGATGTTCAATGCTACCCGCCTTTGAAGCTGCGGTTGTTGCGCGCTGCAGGTTGTCGAGGATTTCCAGGAAAGGGAGCACGATCTTCTGCTTTTCCGCCTCGAGCCTGCGACCGAAGTCGGCTTCCAGCCGTACTTTCGTGCGGGCGATTTCTTCGTCAATCTGTTGTTTCTTTTCCAGAAATTTGCGTTCGGTTTCGGCGACGCGGGCCATCAGCTCTTCCACATAGCTCGGGTAGCGCGGTTTTTCTTCCTGGAGTTCAACCTTGTCGATGTCTTCGAGATTTATAAACTGTCTTTTGTCTATCACTTGGAATTCCGGAGATTCAGGTTCACGCTTCTGCTTTGACTGATTTTCCATATGCCTGTGTATGAAGTGCAAAGTTAGGGATTAGCAATAAAGAATCAAGGGCGCAATGCCTGGGCGGTTCTGCCCATTAGACGATTGATCCGTTCCTGTGTCGGCGGATGCGTGCTGAACAGGTTCATGAGCGAACCGCCGCTGAAGGGATGCATGATAAACATATGCGCGGTACTTGGAGAGGCTTCCAGCGGAATGTGCTTCGAGTAATTCTCCAGTTTCTGAAGTGCCGAAGCCAGCCCGTGAGGACTGCCGGCAACTTCCGCCCCGCTGGCATCCGCCTGGTATTCCCTGGTGCGGGAAATCCACATTTGAATGAGCATCGCGGCCAGTGGGGCGATAATGATCATGATGATTCCTCCCATGCCCCCGCCGCCTTCATCATCGCGGTCACGGCTGCCGCCGAATAATCCGGCGAAATTGGCGAGCCACATGAGCATGCCTGCCAAAGAGGCGGCAACGCTGCTGATCAAAATATCCCTGTTTCTTACATGGGAAATTTCATGGGCAAGGACTCCCGTCAGTTCGTCCCGGTCGAGAATTCTCAAAGCTCCCTGCGTGACCGCTACTGAAGCATGTTGCGGGTTGCGGCCGGTGGCGAATGCGTTCGGAGATTCATCCGGGATGATGTAGATCCGTGGCACGGGGATATTGCTGCGCGCACAGAGGAAATCCATTATGCCGAAAAGCTCCGGAGCCTGCTCTCTCGTGACCGGCTGAGCACGATACATGCTCAAAGCGATCTTGTCCGAGAAGAAATAGCTGGCGAAATTCATCATCAGCGACATAACCAAGGCAATCGTCAAGCCCTGGTATCCCCAGAAACTGCCGACAAACAGAATAACTCCCGTCAGCAAACCGAGCAGCAATACTGTCTTAATATTATTAGCCATAGAGCCCAAATAGTACCATCAACCATCAATGAAGATGCAGGATACAGGATGAAGGATGCAAGAAATCGGCATCCTTCATCCCTTTCCATTGTCATACCGCCGCACGTGCTCTTTTTTCGAACTGGAGTTCGCCCGTCTTTTTGTCCGCCGAGAGATGAATTGTATCGCCCGGCAGGATCTCGCCATTCAGCAGCATCAGGGCGAGGCGGTCTTGTATCTTTTTTTGGATCAAGCGCTTGAGCGGCCTTGCTCCATATACCGGATCGTAGCCTTCGCGCGCAAGCTCTTCCGCAGCCTTCGCGTCAACATCCAGAACCAGATCTTTCTGGCCCAACAGCTTTTCCAACTGCTTCAGCTGGAGCTTGACGATGCCTTGAATAAGGTCCTTCGACAATCGATGGAACACGATGATATCGTCGATACGGTTGAGAAACTCAGGCCTGAAGGTGTTGCGCAGCGCTTCCATCAACCGGGGCGTCGCCGCATCCAAATCTCCTGAAGACTCGCTGATCGCATGGCTTCCAATATTGGAGGTCATGATAATCACCGTGTTCTTGAAGTCCACGGTTCGGCCTTTCCCGTCAGTCAGGCGCCCGTCGTCCAGAATCTGTAGCAAAACATTAAAAACATCGGGATGCGCTTTTTCGATCTCGTCGAACAGGATGACGGCATACGGTCGTCGGCGAATGGCTTCTGTCAGATAGCCGCCTTCCTCGTACCCTACATATCCGGGAGGCGCTCCGATCAGGCGCGCAACGGAATGCTTTTCCATGTATTCCGACATATCGATGCGAACCATCGCTCTTTCGTCATCAAACAAAAACTCAGCCAGAGCTCTTGCGAGTTCTGTTTTACCGACACCGGTTGGACCAAGAAAAATGAAGGATCCCATGGGCCGCTTGGTGTCCTGCAATCCCGCACGAGCTCTCCGAATTGCGTTGGAAACGGCGGACAGCGCAGCATCCTGCCCCAGCACACGCTCCCGCAGACGATCCTCCATGTGAACCAGTTTGTGAATCTCGCCTTCAAGCATTTTACTGACAGGAATGCCGGTCCACTTGGCTACCACCTCCGCGATGTCTTCCTCGTCGACTTCTTCTTTAAGAAACTTCTTTTCAGCCTGCAGGCTGTTCAATCGACCATTCTGTGCGTCCAGTTCCTTCTGCAACTGGACAAGCGTACCGTAACGCAATTCGGCGGCTTTGCCCAGATCGCCCAGGCGCTCGGCATTCTGTTCTTCGGACTTTACGGCATCCATCCGTCCTTTGACCGATTGAATCGAGCTGATGATTTCCCGCTCCTGCTGCCAATGCAGCTTCATCTGTGCGCTCTTTTCGCGCAGTTCCGCCAGATCCTGTTTTAGTGTGGCAAGGCGATCCAACGACGATTTGTCTGTTTCCTTCGACAAGGCTTGACGTTCGATTTCCAGTTGAGTAATGCGCCGCTCCACCTCATCTATTTCAACAGGCATACTGTCGATCTCTATGCGCAGGCGGGAAGCCGCCTCGTCCACGAGATCAACCGCCTTGTCCGGCAGGAATCGGTCCGCAATGTATCGGTGTGACAAAACGGCTGCTGCAACAAGAGCGGAGTCGGTGATCCGGACCCCGTGATGCACTTCGTATTTTTCCTTCAATCCCCGAAGAATCGCAATGGTGTCTTCTGTGGAAGGCTCGCCCACATAAACCGGCTGGAATCGCCGTTCCAGTGCCGCATCCTTTTCAATATACTTTTTGTATTCGTTCAGAGTTGTGGCTCCGACGCAGCGCAACTCGCCGCGCGCCAATGCCGGCTTGAGCATATTCGATGCATCAATGGCACCCTCGGCGGCGCCCGCACCGACAAGGGTGTGCAGCTCGTCAATGAACAAAATGATCGATCCCGCCGATTCTTCGATTTCGCGCAGCACCGCCTTCAACCTGTCCTCAAACTCTCCCCGGTATTTGGCTCCGGCGAGCATCCCGCCAAGATCCAGCGCCACCATCTGCTTCTTCTTCAGGCTCTCCGGAACATCGCCCGCGACAATCCGCTGAGCCAGGCCTTCAACGATCGCGGTTTTGCCGACCCCGGGTTCTCCAATAAGGACCGGGTTATTCTTGGTGCGCCTGGATAGAACCTGAATTACTCTTCGGATTTCGTCGTCCCGACCAATGACAGGATCGAGTTTGCCTCTTCGCGCAAGATCTGTCAGATCGCGGGCATACCGCTTTAATGCCTGGTATTTTTCCTCCGCATTCGGATCGGTTACGCGCTGGCTGCCCCGGATCGATGCCAGGACTTTTAAAATGTCCGGGCGGTCCGCTCCATGCTGGCGAAGCAGCTTGCCGGCAAACCCATCGGCGCCGGAAAGTCCCAAAAGCAGATGCTCGGTTGAAATGTATTCATCTTTGAATTGATCCGCCTCCGCCTCCGCCTGGCGAAAAACTGCATCCAATTTTGGAGACCCGGCCAGTTGCGCCCCGTGAACCTTGGGCTGACTAGCAAGATGGCGGTCCAGATCGGATTGCATCGATTCTATGGACACGCCCAGCTTTTTGAGAAGCGGGGCAACCAGGCCATCTTCCTGGCTTAGAAGGGCGTACAGCAAGTGCTCCGGTTCAATGAGCGGACTATCGAGACTGTCCGCCTTCCGCTGGGCGGCCTGCAGTGCTTCCTGCGCCTTTATTGTCAGTTTTTCGAAACGCATGTCTTTGAACCTCTATGAGCGATTTTTGCTGCGCGATGTCCGGCGCAAGGCCGAAGGTGCTCAAAATGCAGGAGCAGTCTGCGTTCAGGGGAACCCTAGGTATCGCATTCTGCGTCCTGCATTTTGGTTTTTGAGTTACTGGACGCTGACAGGGATTTCTCGAGGTCTGACCTCGGGTTTCTGCGGGATCGTCACTGTCAGCACGCCATTCTTATAATCGGCATGTATCTTTTCACTGTCCACAGAATCCGGCAACCTGAAGGACCGGGTAAACGAACCATAAAAGCTTTCCACGCGGTGGTAGTTGCTTTTTTTATCTTCGTTTTCCATTTTGCGCTCACCTTTAAGGGTGAGGGTATTGCCCTCGATCTTCAAGTCAATCTGCTTTTCGCTCATGCCTGGAAGCTCGGCTCGAAGAATCAAATTCCCGTCTTTTTCAAGAATGTCCACCGAAGGCATCCATGTGTCTCGTGTCTCCGGAACGGAACTGAACGGGAAATCACTGAAAAACTCTTCGAACAAGCGGGCCGGCGATTCTGACCTGCGAACATATGGAATCAATCTCATTTCTTGTACCTCCATTTCAATCTTTAGTACGTTCAATACATAAGATGTGAGTGTTTCATTGTCAACCTTTGCCGAAACCTCTGAAAAGAGGTTGTAATCGCGTCCGGTGGTCTCCGGAGTCGGCAAAGGGGGGATTGTTAAATACTAATCTTGATTGTACGAGGCTTTACTTCGGCTTTCTGGGGGACTGCGATGCAAAGCACACCATTTTTATAATCCGCTTTGATATTGCTCAGATCCGTGGAATCCGGCAGCGTAAAGGAACGGGAGAAAGTGCCGTAAAAGCTTTCCTGCTGGTGGTAGGTAAAGCCGTTTCCGGCTTGAGACTTGCGTTCGCCATTGATTGTCAGTACCTGCCCTTCGATCTTCAGTTCGATATCCTTCTCATTGAGTCCGGGAATCGAAATCATGAGCAGGAGATTGCCTTCTCTTTCCACGATGTCGACTGGAGGGGTCCATGTACTGCCGCGACGGTCCTCGAGAGAGTGCATCGCCCAGTCGTTAAAAAAATCCTCAAACAACCGGAATGGAGTCGCCGGGAAATTCCTCGAAAGGCCGTTCGGCTCTGATCTCGCTATCTTGGGTGCCATTTTTTAACCTCCTAAAAACGGTTTTACTTGTTATGGCACCTAATTAAAATCTCAGCGCATTCTTGTCAAATTTCAGATTCCCGATTTTAGACAACAAATTTGTTGTCCCCCCAAAAAACAAAGGAGGCCCTTTCGGGCCTCCGAGTTTTGAAATCGCGAATCTTTGAATCTCTTACATAATCGCGGTGGGAGGGGCGGGTTCATCGGGTTTGCCGGCATTGGCCAGAGGTACACGAATCATGATTATGGCCAAGACCACAAACGCTATGATCATGCCGATCCAGTGCGGCGATTCCCATATCACAGGCATGGAACCGCGTATCCACACAATGGCTGCGACGATGAGGCCGCAGAGGGCCTCGCCCGCAATCATTCCCGAAGCGGTCAGGACGCCGGCATTTTCCACGCGCGCTTTCTGGGCTTCATTAAACCCGCGCTTGTCTCGCAGTTTGTCCGTAATCCAGCGAATGATGCCGCCCACGAAAATGGCAAATGTGGTTTCCAGTGGAAGGTACATGCCTACGGAAAACAGCATGGGGCTGCGCACCTTAACCATTATCATGGCAAATCCCATCAGGATCCCCACAACGACCAGGGGCCAAGCCATGCTGCCTCCAACAATTCCCTGTGCGAGCATTGCCATGAGACCTGCCTGTGGGGCAGATAGTTGCGCGCTGCCAAAGTGGTAGGCTTTATCCAAAATCATGAGTGGGAAGAAAAGGACCAGCGATGCCACGATAATCCCGAAGATATCGCCAATCTGCATTCTCGACGGTGTGCCGCCCAGGATATGGCCGACTTTTAGATCTTGCAGCATTTCGCCGGCCACCGCGGAAGATACACAGATGACGGCCGCAACTCCCAGGACGGCTGCTACGCCGCTGATGCCTGCCACTCCCAATGCGACCATCATGAGCGCGGCCACAACCAGCGTGCAGAGGGTAAGCCCTGAAACAGGGTTGTTGGAGGATCCGATCATGCCGACCAGATTTCCGGAGACTGCGGCAAAAAAGAATCCGAGAACTACCATGACAAGGGCTGCGACGACGGCTCCAATGATGACTCTGGAGCCTGTCAATGTGCCTGCGCCTGCAATAAAGAAGTAGTAGATGCCGATCATCGCAATGAACACGAGCGCTACGGCGAAGAAGACGGTTTTGGCGCTCAGGTCCCGCTCTGTTCTATTTACTGCTTTGTGCGCATCGGCCGATTTTTTCAAATCGCTGATGGCACGCGCCATTCCGGCTCCAAGCTGAGCCCGCATCCGAAATAGGGTATACCCGGCGCCTACCAGCATGCCGCCGACAGCGATGGGTCGCACAATGGAAAAATAGACCGCCCCTGCCAAAGTCCCCCAATTCGCAGCTCCGCCGCTGGTTCCCTGTGCAGCGCCCTGCAACTGTGGGCCGAGAACATAAGTTAGCAGTGGGACCAGAAGTCCCCATGCAAGCACTCCTCCCGCAAAATTCAAGGCAGCCAGACTGGGGCCGATGATGTATCCGACGCCAAAGTAAGCCGGGCTGATCGCGGGCGAGTTGAATGTGCTGACTCCGCCCGTTGAGAGCTGCGCCACGCTTGGAATCCGGCTTGTGCGAAGAAGCAGGCTCTTGCCGAGTGCTCCTATATTGACCGTGAAGGTCTTCATCGGTTCAAACACGTTCAATTGGGAGAGCGCGTAAATAAATGCGCCGAATCCCATATTGGCGAAAAGGATTTTGGCAGCGCCGGATCCCTGCTGCCCGGCTTTATGGATCTCGGATGCGGCCACGGATTCCGGGAACGGGAGTTCCGGATCTTCTACCATGACGCGCCGGAGCAGAGTGACGAACAGAATTCCAAGCAAACCGCCGATTACCATCAGTGCGACCGATTGCCAGTATTTCTCCATTCCAAGTCCCGGCCACAATCCGGCCAGCACGAATGCAGGAATGGTAAAAACCGCTCCGGCGGCGACGGACTCGCCAATGGATCCGACGGTCCGGGCCATGTTTTCCTCCAGCAGCGATCCCTTCATCAGGCGAAGGAGCGACATGCTGATCACGGCTGCGGGGTATGTGGCTGCGATCGTCATCCCGGCTTTCAAGCCAAGGTAAGCATTGGCAGCGCCAAGGACCCCGGTCATCAGAAGTCCGAGGATAACAGCCCGCATCGTGAATTCACTCATTTGGACATCGGGCGGAACATAAGGCCGAAACTTTGGTTTCGATTCAGCGCCTTGCATGCAAGAGCCTCCTGGGAAAGAAGATACAGGGTGCAGGATACAGGATGCGGGATCCAGGATGCAAGCGTGTAGGTTTGTGCGAAGGCCTGTTTTTCCAAGTCCTGGGGCAGGGTTGGCTGCCTATCGCTCCAAAAAGCGGGGCCGGTTCCGGGTTTAACGAAACGGGAAACGCCGGACGGGAAACCTGTGATATTATGGATGTTTTTTCAGGGAGACATTTCGGCCGTGACACTCGAGATAAAGAACACTCTCAATTTACCGAAGACATCCTTCAGCATGAAAGCCAATCTGCCGCAGCGCGAACCGGAAATGCTGCGACACTGGGATGAGATCGACATTTACGGAAAGATCCGAAGCGCCCGTGCCGGGTGTCCCACCTATGTATTGCACGACGGCCCTCCCTATGCGAATGGTGACATTCACATGGGCCACGCCGTCAACAAGATCATCAAGGACATCATCGTCAAGTCCCGATCGATGATGGGCTACGATGCCCCTTATGTCCCCGGTTGGGACTGCCATGGGCTGCCGATCGAAATCAAAGTTGAAGAAAAGCTCGGGAAAAAGAAATCGGAGATGAGCAAGCTCTCGATCCGTCGAGCGTGCCGGAAGTATGCCGAGGATTATGTTGAGCGCCAGCGCAAAGGATTCAAGAGTCTCGAAGTTTTCGGCGAGTGGTCTGAGCCGTATCTCACCATGAGCTACAAATATGAGGCGGAAATTGCACGGGCGCTGGGCGGGTTTGTGGAAAAGGGGTTGGTGTACAAGGGGCAGAAGCCTGTGCACTGGTGTTTTTCGTGCAAGACCGCTTTGGCTGAAGCGGAGGTCGAGTACGAAGATCACACCAGCCCATCTGTCTATGTGGCATTTCCGATGGTATCGGATCTCTCCGATCTCGACCCGGCGCTTGCCGGAAAAGACTGGGCGGTGGTGATTTGGACGACGACCCCCTGGACACTTCCCGCCAACCTGGCGATCGCCTTCCATCCCGACTATCAGTATTCCGCGGTGCGGGTCGGCGGCAAGGGCTATATCGTCGCCTCCGAATTGCTCAAAGCTGTATCGGAAAAATGTGGTTGGAGTGAGCCGCAGGAAGTGGCCAGATTTGCCGGGAAATCGCTGGAAGGGCGAAAAGCGCGCCATCCATTTATTCCGCGCGACTCGGCGCTGGTGCTTGCGAACTATGTAACGCTGGATGCCGGTACGGGCTGTGTACACACGGCTCCGGGCCATGGCTATGATGATTATGTCACCGGCCGCAATTACGGGATGGAGATCCTTTGCCCGGTCGACGATGACGGCCGTTTTCTGAAGACTGTCGATCGGTTTGGCGGCATGGAGGTGTTCAAAGCCAATCCGCAGATAGTCGAATACATGCGTGAAATCGGGGCACTGCTTTTCTCGGAAAATTTCCAGCACAGTTATCCGCATTGCTGGCGCTGCCATCACCCGATCATTTTCCGGGCAACGCCGCAGTGGTTTATCGCGTTGGATGAGAATCAATACCGGAGCCAGGCGCTTGAAGCCATTAAGCGTGTACGGTGGATTCCTGCCTGGGGCGAAGAGCGAATCAGCAACATGGTTCGAGAGCGACCCGATTGGTGTATCTCCCGACAGCGGGCATGGGGCGTTCCAATTGTGGCGTTCTACTGCACCGATTGCGGAGAGGTGCTGCTCAGCAAGAAAATCATCGACCACGTTGCCTCCATTTTCGATAAAGAAGGTGCTGACGCATGGTACGCGCATCCGCCTTCCGAACTCTTGCCAGCGGGGACCGTTTGTTCCAAGTGCGGAGCCAAGGACTTTCGCCAGGAATTCGATATTCTCGATGTCTGGTTTGATTCCGGCAGCAGCCATCTCGCGACCCTGGGATCGCGAGCCGATATGCCCTGGCCTTCCGATCTGTATATCGAGGGCGGGGACCAGTATCGCGGCTGGTTCCAGAGTTCTCTCCTGATTGCGGTGGCTTTGCACGGAGAAGCTCCTTACCGAACTGCCATTACGCATGGTTGGACTCTGGACGAGCAGGGTAGGGCGATGTCCAAATCCAAGGGGATCGGGATTGACGCGGCGGATCTCGTCAAGAAACGAGGGGCTGAGATCGCACGCCTCCTGTTCAGTTCAGTCAGCTATGTCGAGGACATTCGCATTTTCGATGAATTGCTGGAACGGCTGGGTGAGGCATACCGCAAGATCCGGAATACGTGTCGGTTCATGTTGGGAAACCTGAGCAACCAGCAGGATCCCCAAAAACCCTATTTTGATCCGGCGGCAGATCGTGTCCCCTGCGAACAGATGCTTGAAATCGACCGCTGGGCGCTGGCGCGGAAAGATCAATTGATTCAGAAGTGCCTGAAGGGATACGAGGATTATCAGTTCCATCAGGTCTATAGCGCGCTCTACAATTTCTGCACGGTGGATATGTCGGCGTTTTACCTGGATATTTTGAAAGACCGGCTTTATACCGCGGCAACGCATTCAGTGTCGCGTCGCTCCGCCCAGACGGCTATCTGGGATATCCTCGATGCCTTTACCCGTCTGCTTGCCCCCATCCTGTGTTTCACCAGTGAGGAAGTGTACGCGGCGATGTATGAAGGTCTTCCCCCCGAAACGCGCGCGGAATCCGTTCATGTATTGCTTTTTCCCAAAAGCGAATTGCGTGAGGAGCAAACGCTCCTGGCGGAATGGGAAAAAATACGCACAGTACGTGAAACCGTGCTGAAGGCGCTCGAGGATGTTCGCAAGGCGGGAACCATCGGCAATTCCCTCGAGGCCAAGGTCATTATTCGCGCCGCGGGCGAAAATGCCGCCCTTCTGAGCCGGCATGCATCCGATTTGCGGTACATTTTTATCGTGTCCCAGGTCGAAGTGAAGGACGATGCAAGCGCCGGTGATGATCTCCGAATAGAGGTGGTAAAGGCGGATGGGCAGAAATGCGAACGTTGCTGGAACTATGCCGTGGAGATAGGACAGGATTCCAAATATCCGACGCTTTGCGGCCGCTGTGTTCCAGCCATAGAGGAAATGTACAACTAGAACCCCACAAAATCCGCGGCAGGGAATAGCTGCCGCGGATTTCCCGAACTTCCATGAACTCTGCCAAGATGCGAACGCGATATTACCTCATTCCACTTTTCGTGGTGATCCTGGATCACGTGACGAAATGGTGGGTAAATCTCAGACTGGCGACCGATCCTATCGAGCTTATCCCGGGGTATCTAAGGCTTTCGTTGGTACACAATCCCGGCGTGGCATTCGGGTTGTTTTCCGAGGCTGTGTCCGCCTGGAAGCCCTATGTTCTGGGAGCGATGGCTGTTATCGCAATGGTGGTCATTTTTATGTATGCAAGGCGGGCCCCCGCGGATCGGCGTCTCCTTCAGTGCGGACTGGCAACAACAATGGGCGGAATCACGGGCAACCTCCTCGACCGCATCATTCGTGGATATGTTGTCGACTTTATCGAATTTCACATCCACGAATCCTTCTACTGGCCGAACTTTAACGTTGCCGATTCTGCCATTACGGTTGGGATCGCGCTGCTCTTGATTGATACCGTGTGCAATCCAGGCATCGATGAAATTGCCGGAGATGCTGCAAACGGCCATTCTTAGATATACAGGACACAGAATGCAGGACTGGAGATGCAGAGTTCGGGCGTCGGAGCTTATCCGGTATCTATTTTCCTGCGGGCTGGTTTTTCTTGCGCTTTTACCAACTCCCGTTCATGCAGCGGATCTGTCCGAGGCTATCGCCGGCCTGCAGAAACGCTATGCCTCGGTAGAGACGGTAAAAGGAAGTTTTCAGCAATCCTACCGGGCCCCCGGCATTCAGCGTGAACAGACGGGAGAATTCTGGCTGAAGAAACCCGGGCTCATGCGTTGGGAATACAAGACTCCCGATGTGCAGTTGTTCATTGCGGACGGCAGGAAATCGTACCTCTATGTGCCGGATGATCGTCAGGTGACGATTCAGCCGCTGAGCCCGGCCGACCTGCACAACACGCCGCTCAGTTTTCTGCTGGGATCCGGTGATATCAATAAGACATATTTCGTGGCATGGGAATCAGAATATAAGCGCAAGGCTGCGAATGGCCTCTTTATCCGCCTGATTCCGCGCCGGCAGCCGTCGGAGTATTCCTTTCTTGCCCTGGAGCTCGATCCGCAATCCTATGACCTGCGGCGGATCATCGTAAGAGAGCCGGGCGGAAGTACCTCCGAATTCCTGCTTTCAGGCGTAATCACAAATACGAAATTTGATAATGGACTTTTTCAGTTCAAAAAGCCAAAAGGCGTCGAGGAAGTTCGGCTCAATAACGAAGACTAGATAGCGAATTGCACACACATGGACTTGATGGATGATTTTGCAGCATTGGGTATGGAGGTCGCACGCGAAGCGGGACAGCTGCTGCTCGATCGGTTTCGCACAGACTTTACCATTACACACAAAGGGGTCGTAAACCTTGTGACGGAAGTGGACCTTGCGGCGGAAGAACTGATTGTTTCACGCATCCGCAAGGCATTTCCTTCGCATGCCATTCTCGCCGAAGAGCGACATAATCAGGATCATAGCAAAGGAATCGCGTGGGTGATCGATCCGCTTGACGGCACGACGAATTATGCACACGGGTACCCGGTGTTTTCCGTGTCGATCGGACTCGAGATCGATGGGGAGATCCAATGGGGAGCAGTGTTTGATCCCACGCGGAATGAGCTCTTTTCCGCGTGTAAAGGCCGAGGCGCAGCCTGCAACGGCGCGCCCATAGGAATTTCGAAAAATTCCACGTTGACCTCCAGCCTGCTTGCCACCGGCTTTCCCTATGATATCCAAACCGACAGCCGGAATAACCTGGACAATTTCTGCGCATTTGCCGTCCGGGTCCAGGGTGTCCGACGGGGCGGCTCCGCGGCGCTGGATCTGTGCTATGTTGCTTCCGGACGGTTCGACGGATTCTGGGAGTACAAGCTCAAACCCTGGGATTGCGCGGCCGGGTCGCTGATCGTCCGTGAGGCTGGGGGCACGATTTCCAATTTTGGCGGCCGGCCATTTTCGATCTACGAGGGCGAGGTTGTTGCGTCTAATGGTCTGATTCATCAACAAATGCTGGATGTGCTGGCGGCGGGAAATCGACGCTGATCTATTCGGGAACGTTTAAAGGGGGATCCTATGAAACTACGTGACAAAGTCAGTGCAGACCTGGTGGCCGCCATGAAGTCGAAAGAGGCGGAGAGGTTGAGTGTTCTGAGAATGATGAAGGCAGCGATACGAAACAAGGAAATCGATTCGCGGCAGGAACTCGAAGATCCTCAGGTGCTGCAGCTGCTGGTCAGTCTCATCAAGCAACGGAAGGACTCCATCGAACAGTTCGCCAAGGGTGGCCGCACCGATCTTGTCCAGAAGGAATCGCAGGAAATTAAGGTCATTGAAGAGTACCTGCCGGCGGCTGTAACGGATGAAGAGATAGAAAGAACGGTTGTTGCTGTAATCGCTGAGATCGGAGCGTCAACCATAAAGGATATGGGAAAGGTCATGAAAGGCTGCATGGTGCAGTTTGCGGGCCGCCCCGTTGATGGCGCCAAAATCAGCGAGATAGTAAAAACCAAACTAAACTGAGATGGCGAATTGCCAACGAAATAGCTCGCTTCGATTGGCCAGTCGCAATTCGTCATTCGTAATTCGTCATTCTCTTTGCTAACCTTTCACTGTGCTTCAGGAAAAACTGAATTATCTGCCGGCCGAGCCCGGCGTCTACATCTATAAAAATACTCAGGGAAAGATCATCTACGTTGGGAAGGCACGCTCGCTAAGAAGCCGGGTGCGTTCGTACTTCCAGGATAGCCGGCCGCTTGATCCCAAGACGCAGCGGCTGGTCTCTGAGATTGCAGACCTGGAATATATTGTTACCGACAGTGAAGTGGAGGCATTGATCCTTGAATCGACGCTGGTCAAAAGGAACCAGCCTCGGTATAACATCAACCTGAAGGATGATAAGAGTTTTCCTTACCTGAAGCTTACGGTAAACGAATCCTACCCGCGGATTTTCATCACGCGCCGAATCAAAAAGGACGGCGCCTTGTATTACGGGCCCTTTCTTCCCGCCAGCTATGCCCGGCAAACTCTAAAACTGGTCAACAAATATTTTAAGCTGCGCACGTGCAATCTGGACATCAATGGCATGCTTGCGCGACCCTGCCTGGATTATCAGATGAAACGTTGTCTGGGGCCTTGCGTCGCGGGGTTATGCACGCAGGAGCAGTACCGTCATGCGGTTGAAGATGTAAAGCTGCTGCTTTCGGGCAAAACCGATGAACTGATTCGTGGGCTGGAACGGCGAATGGCGCAGGCTGCCGAGGAGTTGCTGTACGAGGCGGCGGCCGTGTATCGCGACTGGATTGGGATGGTTCGGGACATCTCAGAGCGCCAGAAAATGGCTGTCGATGGGCAGGATGACTGCGATTTGTTCGGGTACCATCAGGAAGGTTCCCAGCTTGCCCTGCAGGTGTTTGCTATGCGCGGTGGACGCGTGGTGGGGCGCCGTGAATTCTATTGGGAAGATCTGATTGCCTTTGACCCGGGCGATTTTTTTTCCGAAGCGCTGAATCAGTACTACCTGCAGGATACCTTCACACCCAAGGAGATTTATATTCCTGCGGATATTGAAGATGCCGAGGTGCTTCAGGAGTGGCTTTCCGCGCGCAAAGGGAGTCGAGTCCATATTCGGTCCCCGCGCCAGGGGATCAAATCGGAGATGCTGGACCTCGTCATGCGCAATGCGCAGATTTCTTTTGAAACGCGATTCCGGATTGCAAAATCAAAGGGGGAGGACCTGCTCAAGCCGCTGCAGGATGCGCTGGGAATCGAATCCCTGCCGCGGCGCATTGAAACGTTCGATATTTCGCACGTGCAAGGCAGCGATACGGTTGCCAGCATGGTCCTTTGCGTCAACGGCGTCATGCAGCGCAAGGGGTATCGAAAATTCAAAATCGAGACCGTTAAAGGACCGGATGACTTCGCAGCCATGCGGGAGGTCGTGCACCGACACTACGAAAACTCACTGGAGCAGGATGAAGGAAATCTGCCTGATCTTGTGTTGATTGACGGCGGAAAGGGCCAACTGGCGGCCGCCATCTCGGCGTTGGATGATTTGGGGCTGGAAAATCAGGCCGTTGCCGCCATTGCCAAAAGGGAAGAGACGCTTTTTGTCAAAGGCAGGGAGGACCAGCCGGTTCAGCTTCCCAAAGACTCCCCTGTGCTGCATCTGGTTCAGATGATGCGAGACGAAGCGCACCGATTCGCGGTTTCGTATCATCGGAAAAGAAGGGAGCTTCGCGACTTCGATTCCGAACTGATGGATATTCCAGGCGTTGGAGAGGTCCGAAAAAAGGTCCTGCTCAGGGCGTTTGGCAGCCTTGAGCGTGTAAAGAAGGCTGCCTTTGACGAATTGGCCCCGTATGTCGGCCCCAAGGCCGCCTCGCAAATCATTGCCTATTTTGCCGGCAGTCAGACTCCTGACTCCTGACCTTCTGCATCCTGTCTTCTTTCTTGGTGACCCTAATCACTAAATTCCCTGCCCGAATCGCCGATCTGATAGACATGATTACACTACTACTTCTATTTGCGTTCAAAGTTGCAACCGCGGGAGAATTGGCCTGTGTCGGATCGATACAGGAAACAAAGATTCAGGAAGATATCTATGTAGCGGGCGTGAGCGGCGAAGGGGCTTCGACCAATGCCATGCCTGGGCAGATTCTCTACCTGAACGGTCCCGGCGTATCTTTCCTCAAGCCCGGAACGGTGCAGCGTGTGGTTCGTGCTGAAGGCCGTGTCCGCGATCCGCGAACTCGTGACAAGATCGGCATCTATTACAAAGATATCGGTACGGTCAAAATAGAAACTGTCGAACAGGAAGACGCGATTGCGCGCGTTGTCACAACCTGTGAAGGGATATTGAAGGGAGACGTGGTTGTCCCCGGCGCGCCAAAGTCGGCGGTGGAGCTAAAGGGGAAACTGTCCACCGATGTAACCCCGGTACGGGGCGGGCTTACCAGTTCGATTCTCTTCGGTAAAGACGACAAACGGGAGCTTTCGGCTGGAGAGTTTTGCTTCATTCAGCTGGGTCGTCGGGATGGAATTCAGGCCGGGGATCAATTCGTTGTCTACCGCCCGAATCCGGCATTCAATGCCCAGGATATGACCGTAGGCGGCTCGGCCACAGATGCGATGTATTCGCCCATGCGCAACCGGATATTGCCGAACAAAATGGAGTCGATGCTCAGGAATCGGAAACTCCCTCCGAAGGTGCTTGGCGACATTGTAATTGTGGAAGCCGGAGAAAAGATCGCGGTAGGGAAAATCGTCAACAGCATGTCCGAGATACATCCAGGGGATCTGGTTGTCAAAAAGTAGTCGGGACCTGCTGCCGCAACGCGAATGATGTCTGGGGCCCCGCAGATGAAGTCTGCGCGACCCCAGACGTATATCTAGATTACGCTAAAATCGGAGACGATGGATTTGTCTCCTAATACCGTTCCGGGACGCAGGCGGGCTCCTTCGCCGATGTGACATTGCCGTCCAACGATTGCCCGCTCAATTCTTGCGTTGGGCAGGATCCTGGTACCGCTCCAGATCACAGAGTCCTTGATCATCGCACCCTCTTCTACGCGACATGCTTCCCCAAGCACCGAATTTTCAATGGTAACGCCCGATTTGATTACGCACTTTCCATCCAGTACAGTGAAAGAGTCGATGGAGACCTGGTGTTTCTCCCAATTGTTGGGAGGGCAGGACTTTTGGGGATAGCCCGGCATCCGGGTCCGGCCCGAAATGATTCCATAGGTAGCCTCCAGGTATTTCTGTGGACTCCCAATATCCTGCCAGTACGCATGGGTCAGGTATGCATAGACGCGTGCGCCTTCCTGAACCATCGATGGGAACAACTCACGCTCAAAGCTCTGCGCGCCTTCTCCGGAGATTCGATCAAGCACGGACCGCTCGAGGATATAGATGCCGGCATTGATCGTATCTCCGGTTATATCATCCTCCGGCGGCTTTTCGGTAAAACGAAGGACCCTGCCATCCGGATCGGCTTCCACCAGGCCATAACCTACAGGATTCATTACGCGGGCGACGACTATGGTTGCCTCGGCCTTCTTGGCGCGGTGGTATTCAAGGACCTCCAGCAGCGCGGTATCGGTTAAGATATCCCCATTGAGAACGATCGTTGTGTCATCGATGAGGTTTTCGGCGGCTTTGAATGCGCCGGCCGTGCCTCGTGGCAGATCCTCATGCGTATAGCGCATGGTGACTCCATATTGCATCCCGTCACCAAAAATATCGGTGATTTTGCGCGGCTGATACGAAAGGCTGAGGATGATTTCGGTTATCTCCGCGCGTTTGATGTGATCAATCTGAAAGAAAAGGAACGGGATATTAGCCAGTGGGACAATCGGCTTTGGGACGTGGAGCGCAAGTGGACGCAGCCTTGCTCCTTTCCCTCCTGCGAGTATCAGTGCTTTGATCACGTTTTCCGGGCCTCCGCGAACCCCCTATCATACCACAGGCATTCTCCGTCGGAAATCAAGGACCTGCGGAGGATCGCATCGTTTCGGGCGGGGATAGACCGGATCGATAAGCCTGTGCCGGTCGAAGGGTAAGCGGGCGCATATTGTGTTGGAATGTGATGGGAGTGTACCCGGTTTTATCTTTTTGTGTTAATGTAAATCCGCCTATGAATCTGCCAAATGCACTGACTCTGGCCAGGATTTTCCTGGTGCCTATTATTGTCGCCGTACTGCTGACGGTAGAGATGCGTGTCTGGGCATTCTGGGGTGCGAGCCTGTTCCTGGCGGCGGCGCTCACGGATTTGCTGGATGGCTACCTCGCCCGCAGAAGGAAACAGATAACCACTCTCGGGCGGTTGCTGGATCCCATTGCGGATAAACTGCTGATCTCCTCTGCGCTGATTGCTCTAGTTCAGCTTCAAATAGCTCCGGCCTGGATGGTGGCGATCATTGTCGGTCGCGAGTTTGCCGTAAGCGGTCTCCGCAGTATCGCGGCGCACGAAGGCTTCTCCATCGATGTCTCGACCTTGGGAAAAGGCAAAATGGTGACGCAGGTGGCTGCTGTTGTCGGCCTGATTCTTGGATCCAAGTATGGCGGGTGGGTCGAAAGCACCGCCAGGATACTGCTCTGGGCGGTCGTGTTCTTTGCGCTGGTTTCCATGGTCCAGTATTTTCGTGAATTCTGGTCCAAGCTGGATAGCAGCATCAAGCATCGTGAGCGACGCCGGATGAAGATTCTTGAAAGACGCCGGCAGTGGGCATCCGAACGGAAGGAACTCAGGCGGCTTCGAAAACTGGAGCGTATGCGCAAGCATCAGGCGGGGCCGGTACCTCCAACCACCGGATAGCCAGGCGGTGAATAAGCCATGCTCAATACAGCCGAGAAATCCGCTCTTTTGGAGTTAGCACGAAAGACGCTGGAAAGCTATCTCCGCAAAGGAACCCCTGCGCCCTGCATGCCGGATATCGATTCGCTGGGAGAGAAAAAAGGGGCATTCGTGTCCCTGCATCGCGGGGATGCGCTCCGAGGCTGCATCGGGCAACTGATTCCTGATCATAAACTTACGGATGTCGTACGGCACTGCGTGATCAGTGCTGCCGCGGAAGACACGCGCTTTGATCCGGTCTCGATCGAGGAGCTGCCGGAGTTGTCTATCGAAATTTCGGTCTTGAGCCCTTTCTACCGCATCCGGACCATTGAGGAAATTGAGGTCGGAAGACACGGACTTTACATGGTCAAGGGGTATCGTCGAGGGCTTTTGCTGCCTCAGGTGGCTTCCGAGTATGGCTGGGATCGCATAACCTTCCTGAAGCAGACCTGCCGGAAATCCGGCCTGCCGGAATCATCGTGGCAGGATCCGGAGACCGAAATATATATCTTTGAAGCAGAGGTTTTCTCAGAACAAGCCTCCCCTATTTAGTTGTCCACGCATGATTTCCAGATAAATGGCGTCAGTCTGAAGCCAGGTCTTCGGGCTTCCGGGCCATGGTCTCCGAGGGGACTTCGTGTTATTGTAAATACATGAAGCTGAGTGGGTTTAGCCTTTTCCGGATAGGTGGCATCGAGATCATTGTCGATTACTCGTGGCTGGTAGTTTTTTTTCTGATCAGCTACACCATGGCGGAAAGCTACCTGCCGCAAACGAATCACAATTACTCCACGCAACAATACTGGATGATGGGAATAGCGACCTCCTCGCTCTTTTTTCTATCAATTCTGTTGCATGAACTGGCCCATTCATTCGTGGCTGTTAAAAACGGCATCAGGGTTATCAGCGTCCGGCTGCTGATCTTCGGAGGCCTTTGGCAGGCTGATTCAGAGCCGCAGAACGGGAGGCAGGAGTTTTTAATTGCCCTTGTCGGTCCCGCGATAAGCATGATGCTGGGCATATTGTCCCTGGGAGTCTTCAGCTTTTTTGAATATAGCCATTTGACTTCGCCTGCATCGGGGATTGCTTACGGACTCGGAGTTGCAAATGTATTCCTTGCCCTGCTCAACCTGATTCCCGGGTTTCCGCTTGATGGAGGAAGGATACTCAGGGCGTTCCTCTGGGATCACTGGAATGATGTGGCACGCGCCACCAAGGTTGTCAGCCAGATTGGGAACGGGTTTGCGGTATTTCTGATCATTTTTGGCATACTGCAATTTCTGGTAACCCAGAGTCTGGTATCGGGGCTCTGGATCATTTTCATCGGTCTCTTCATGAAGCAATCGGCCGTGGGGAGTTACCAGGGAATCATGCTGAAACGGGCGCTGTCGGGCGTGCAGGTGCGGCAGATCATGACAGAGAGAATTATCAGCGTCGATTGGCTCCTTCCGATCCAGGAACTTGTCGAAAATTACATCTACAAGCACCAGTTCACCCATTTCCCCGTTTTTAACCGCGCCGAATTTATCGGAATGGTATCTCTGGATGGCGTCAAAACCCTTTCCAGAGAACTGTGGGGGTTCAAACAGGTTCGTGACATCATGACGCCTGTTGAATTTGTCCCCTGTTTAAACCCGACCGATGACGTGAGCGAAGCCCTTTCGAAGATGGTTTCGGACGACATCGGCCGGATGCCCGTCGTGGAAGATGGCCAGTTGTTGGGCATCGTTTCCCGTCGTGACATCATGAACTTTTTCAAGATCAAGTCTGATCTGGGCGTAGCGTAAATCAGGGTCTCACCTCAATGGTGCGGAAACATTCCGTACCGACTTTCCGAAGGAGGCACCATGATCCGCTCAATATTGCTTGTTTTAGGCGAATCGCCTTACGATACCAGTGCAAAAAACTTTGCTTTCTGGCTTGCCAGAAAGGAAGGCAGCCAGATTCAAGCACTCTCCATTATCGACATCACCTCTTTCGAGGTTCCTGTCATCGGTACCCCCGATGGGTTCATGCCTTCGGCGGTCATTCCGCCGCTGAAGGAAAACCGCCACGTATTGACCGAATTGACCGCGGTAGGCAATGAGCGGTTGAGCCGTTTTTCGACGCAGTGTGCCGACAGAGGGATCCCTTGTTTTACCGAATTAAGGACAGGTATTCCCGGCGATATCATTCACCGGGCATCCATTGCTCACGATATTGTGGTGCTTTCCCGCAGTGGGTATAGCCGCGTGGATGCTGGGGGCGAGAAAATGGATGGATTTGTCGCCCCGGCCATTCGCGCTTCGGTTCGGCCTGTTCTGGTGGCCGGGGCTGAATTCCACGAGGATAGCGAAATTCGCAACGTTCTTGTCGCCTATGACGGCAGCCGGCATGCCGCGCGCGCATTGCCGTTGGCTGCGGATCTGGCTGCGCGTCCCGGTGTTTCATGCACCTTGTTTGTGGTAGCCCATGCTGAAGAGGTGGGACAGGAAGTGCTGGAGCCCGCCGAGGCATATTTGTGCCATCGTGGAATCGCTCCGGGAAAGCAGGTCCGCGTCAGTTCGAAATCCTCGGATGTAATCTGTGAGATGGTAAAAACAGGCGGTGTGGATTTGCTCATTATGGGAGCCTATGGGCACAGTCCCATCCGCGAAGTGCTGTTTGGAAGCACGACGGAGCATATCCTGGCGAATTGCAGGGCCAACGTGATCCTGCAATCGTGATGAGGCGGCTCTTTATTGCCTCCTGGGGCGCACAGAACTTGTGAGAAACTCCAGCAGGGGACGCATGGATGCAGGCATAGCTTCTTCGCCTGCTTCAATGGTGCGCGTAAGAGTCTCGGTTTCTACCGTGACCTTGTAGCTGTAGCGGTCGGCTTGTCCGGTTCCAGCTTCCTGGTTCAGTGGCAGGTCGAAAAATCCAGAGCTTTTTATGAGCTGCTCCAGCCGTCGCGCCTTGGACAGGGGAAGGGTGGAGGAGTCGAGGGATCCTTTGAGCTTCATTCCGGAATACCCTCCGCTCCGCTCAATAGAAATTTTCATATCCAAATCTTACTACGTTCTGAGATTTGGTGAAATAAAACCGTCTCCGGCGAAACATAAGGGACAAGAAGTCAGTTACCGGCGGCGGCCGCACACAACCCCCTCCCAACAGACTCAACAACCACGCCGCCGGGTTTTCTCCCTGCACTCCTTATTCATTTCCGAGAACGACAGCGTTTCATGCCGTGCAATCCCACTTTCGCTTCCGGGCCATATCCATACTTGGCCAATTCCTTTGCCAGCCTTTTGCGCCCGCGATGAATGTGGTTAATGACATTCTGGTAACGTTCCGGATGGAAAAATTCGGCAATTTCCCCCGAGTCGAAGCCTGCGATCAACATTTTTATCGCTTTGCGCTGAGATAGGGGCAACTGCTCAAGAGACTTTTCCACCAGTCTGTCCAATTCCGCATGGAATAGCCCCGACTCTGGAGAAGTGTCCAGGGAGACTTCACGAATGGATTGCTGCATGGATGCATCCTGTTCGCTGAAATAGGTAAAGCGCTGGGCTCTCCGGTAATAGTTGCCGACCTTTTTTCTCAATATTCCCAGGCTCCAGACGAGCAGTCCCTTTTCCAGTTCGGCCGGGTATTTGGTAATGAGTGTCAGGAGCGTGTCTTGCACAAGATCTTCGGCATCGGTCGGATTTAGGACACGAGTGGTGGTCAGGCGCTGCAGCACTCTGCGAATGGCGGCAAGCTCCTCATCCACACATTCGGGTTTTTCGGCTTCGGTTGCGTATTGTTCGGGGCAAGAACTTTCTGCAATAACAAAACTGTGCTCAAACGGCTGATAGGCAGGATTGTACACGGGGGGTGGCCCTCCAATTCAAACGGTTAAAGGATGTTTGAATTCGAGGGAACTGCTGGGGCAATTAGGAAAGTAAGTCTCCGTGGACGGCCTGTCAAGACTAAAAAGAAAGTTGCTTTACTTTTTGGGCCGCGGCGAAGCTTTCAGTTCATCGGGAGCGTAGTATCCCGGCCGTGACGAAACGACAGCTCCCGGCGTATCTACCCTGACATCGATCTTGCGGTAGGATCCGTCTTTTATCTCGTTTGTCGAGATATAACCGATGGTGTACTGGTTGCGTAATTCCTCGTCGACTTCAGCATAGACGTTGTTCAACTGGCCGAAGTTATTGGGGTACAGTACCCGGCCGCCGGTCTGGTATGCGATCTGCCTCAATGCGGCATCCGCCTCCAGAAATTCCCGCTGCGGTATGTTGGTGTATTCCGATTCCAGCATGGTCTTCACGGCCTGTGTTTTGCTGACCACGTAGATGGCTGCCTCGGAGTGCACGGCCGCATCCACGGCTTCTTTGAACGAGACGTAGCTCTCATTATCGAGCCCGTCACTCATGATGATCATGGCCTTTTTCTGCTTTATGCCCTTGAATACATCGTCGCACACAACATAGATGGCGTCCCACAGCTTTGTGTTATCTTTGCAGTAAATCGAGGATAGAACGTTATCAACGCGGTCTGTCTTGCGGCCCCAATCCATTTTCAGGCGGATTTCCGAGTTAAAGCTTACAACCGCAAACTCATCATCCGGCTTCAGGTTTTCCACGAATTTCTTGGTAGCATATTTGATCGTGCCCCATTCCGTGCGGACGCTGGCGCTGTTGTCCAGCACGATGGCGATGCGGGCCGGCAGTCCTTCCTGGGTAAAGAAGGCTACCTCCTGAGGCTCTCCATCCTCATAGATGTGGAATGCGCTTTTGGGGAGCGACTTGACAAAGCCACCTTCCGGCTTCCGAACCGTGATCGGGACGGTCACCATGTTGACCTCAACCCCGATTTTGAAGGCATCCTGGCCTTCCGTGGATGTGCCGGCCTGCTTGGGCTGCTGCCCCCACAGGACGGCAGCAGTGCAGGCGCAAATAATGAATAAGGCGGTTGTATACAGTCGCACTCTTTGCATGGGATGGCCAGTTATGATGATAACGATTTGGACAGATTTACGTTTTCGAGCGCTGCCGGGAGCTTCTCGTAAATGCCGCCAAATCCTCCATTGGACATGATGATGATTAAGTCGCCCTCACGAATTTCTTCACATACCTTCCGGATTATACCTTCCACATTTCCCTGATTCCAGGCAGCGCGGCCCATCCGGAGAAGGTCTTCAATCAGTTGATTTTCGTCCAGACGTTCACCGCTTGGCACCTTTTCCGGTTTGAATAGTTCTGGCATCGCTATGCAATCGGCAAAGCTCAAGGCTTCGGCGATTTCATGCTGGAAGATATTGCGCCGGCTGGTGGCTGAACGCGGTTCATAGATGGCCCAGATTCGTCCGGGATGGAACAGTTTCCTGATGGTCTGAAGCGTTTCGCGCACGGCCGTTGGATGATGCGCAAAGTCTTCATAAACCCGAATGCCCTTCACCGTGGCCCGAAGCTGGAGCCGCCGGCGCACACCGATAAAGGATTCCATGGCCTCGCGGATCTCGTTTGGCGTCATCCCCGCCTGATTCAGGATTGCTGTTGTTGCCAGCGCGTTTCGGACATTGTATTCACCCAGAACATTCATCCGGAATCGCTGGAACAGCTTTTTTCGATAAAGAACGTCAAAGCAATAGCGGTCGCCGCTCAACTCAAAGCGGCTCGCACTCCAGTCAAAATCCGGATCCAGTCCGAACGTTTCCTTCCCGCAGAAGCAGCTGCTGCTGACTTCCACGGCTCCAGGGCTTTCGCCGCCGACAACCAGGAATCCCTGTTGGGGAATCAGGTTTACAAAACGACGAAACTGCAACTTAATGGCTTCAAGATTCGGATAGATGTCCGCGTGATCGAATTCCACATTCCCAATTACGGCAAAATAGGGCAGATAGTGCAAAAATTTTGGTCCTTTGTCGAAAAAGGCGGAGTCGTATTCGTCCCCCTCGACGACACAGTATTGCCCTCCTTCCAATCCGTAACTGGAGCGGAAATTCTCGGCTATTCCTCCGATCAGAAAGTTTGGCGACCTGCCTCCTGCATGAAGTCCCCACGCAATCATCGACGTTGTGGTCGTTTTGCCATGCGTGCCGGTGACGACGACGGGGGTCTTGTCTCGCAGGAAGAAATTCTGCAGCGTTTCAGGAAAGGAGGCATAGGGGAGCCTGGAATTCAGTACCTGCTCAATTTCCGGATTGCCGCGTGACAGCGCATTTCCGATGACCACCAGATCCGGTTCCGGCTGCAGGTTCTTTGCAGCAAAACCCTGGGTCACGGGGATGCCTCTTTGGGCGAGGAAGTCGCTCATCGGAGGATATACTCCTTCATCCGAGCCAGACACCTCATAACCGCTTTCCTTCAGCATGGCAGCGAGAGAAGCCATGCCGGTTCCACATATTCCGACCAGGTGAATCCTGTGAATCGTATTCGTCTGCATAGCGCAAAACTCTACCAGAATCATGAGTACAGACCAAGATAATCGCCCAGTCGGCTGTTTGACTGAACCCAGCGCATAAGCTAAGGTTAGATTAACGGGTGTATCAAATGGATCAATTTCCTCAAAAACTTGCCGAACTGAAAAAAAGTTCTTTCCACCAGGCACACAAGAATTTGCGCAGCGTCAAAGCAGAGATGCGGGAAAATCTCATCGCGGCACTCCAGAAAGGGGAACCGCTATTCCCTGGGGTTGTCGGATATGACGATTCCGTGATTCCGCAGATCGTGAATGCCATTCTCAGCAAGCACAACATGATTCTGTTAGGGCTGCGCGGACAGGCGAAGAGCCGTATTTTGCGCTCCCTGGTGCGTTTTCTTGATGAGTGGATGCCGGTCGTCGCGGGGTGCGAAATCCATGATTCGCCCTATTCCCCCATTTGCCGTCGATGCCGCAGTATGGTGCCGGAGTTTGGAGATGAATTGCCGATTGAATTCATTCACCGCGAGGACCGGTATTTTGAAAAGCTCGCCACACCGGATGTAACCATCGCCGATATCATTGGAGATCTGGATCCTATTCGAGCTGCGCGGGCGGGATTGAATCTGTCCGATGAACTCACCATTCACTATGGTTTACTTCCGCGTGCGAACCGAGGAATATTTGCGCTGAATGAACTGCCGGATCTCGCGGGCAAAATCCAGGTCGGCCTTTTTGACATCCTTCAGGAAGGAGATGTCCAGATCAAGGGATATGCTGTCCGTCTCCGGTTGGACGTCGCCATGGTTTTTTCCGCAAATCCTGAGGATTACACTGCCCGCGGTAAGATCATCACTCCCCTGAAAGACCGGATTGGTTCGGAAATCCGGACCCATTATCCTGCTACCGTTGATGAGGGCATGGCCATCACCCGGCAGGAATCATGGATCGACAGAACCCCGGGTTTCCTGCTCAGCATTCCGGGATTCATCGCTGAAATCGTCGAGAGCGTCGCATTCACCGCCCGGAAGGATCCGCGTATCGACAAGCGCAGCGGGGTCAGTCAGAGACTATCGATTACCTGTCTTGAGAATGCAGTATCCAATGCGGAGCGACGCGGTTGCATGCACCGGGAGAAGACGATCGTTCCGCGCATCGGAGATATCTATGCCGCCCTTCCATCCCTGACCGGCAAATTTGAACTGGAATACGAGGGCGAATTGCGGGGTGCCGACAATGTGGCGCGAGACCTCATTCGAACGGCAGTTGGCGAATGCTTCAATCGACTTGCGGATGGAAAAGATTACCAGCGGATCATTGACTGGTTCGAATTGGGCGGGACATTGAAGTTATCCATGGATGCTTCTACCGCGGACTGCATGGAACAATTCCGCGGCATCCAGGGATTGCTCGAGGGCGCAGACGAAATCCTTGGACCGGGATCGCATTCTGCAGGGCATCGTGCGGCCGCCTCCGAGTTCATTCTTGAAGGGCTGTACGCCAAGAAGAAAATCAATCGGGACGAGGAGAGAGTATTTCAGGCCGCGCAGAAATCTCAGCGAGAAGCCTATTTTGAGAATCCGGGCGAAGCCCGTAAAAGCAAGAAGTGGAATTGAAACTGATTGTGATGAATGACGGAAGCAATCAGGGAAGACGGTTCGAGATCGTTTATGAAATCGGTGAACTACTCGAAATATGACGGCGAAGATTGGGATTCATTGAGCCTTGAAGAACTGCTCAATAAGTTGTCCGATTTTTTGCTGCAGTCCGGATTCGGCAATCCATACTTCGACGATCCCGCAAATAGCGACCGTGACCTTCGAGCCCTGCACGAAGCTATTTTGGATGCGCTCTTGCGGCATGCCCTGATGCCTGAGGATATGCTGCAGCAAATCGAGAAGGGGGAGGGATCGGTTGAGGAAGTTTCACGGCTTATTCAACACATCGTGCAGAGGCTCGAGAAGGAAGGCTATATACAGTTTCGGCAGGGCAAGCCTGTCACCGAAAAGGGCGGGCGGGCACAGTTACAGGAAGGGCAGGTCCGCTTCGAATTAACGGATAAGGCTCTCGATTTCCTGGGGTACCGGACCCTGAAAAACCTTCTGGGTTCACTGGGGAAATCGAGCTTTGGCCGACACGATACGCGGGATCTGGCTACAGGCGTAGAGACCAGCGGTTCCACAAAATCATACGAATTTGGCGATACGCTGAATCTTGATCCCAGTGGCACCATTATGAACTCCGTCCGGCGGCGCGGACTGCAGATGCCGCTTGATTTTGCCTACTCCGATCTGGAAATCCACCAGAGCGAATACCAGTCTTCCTGCGCGACCGTTCTTATGCTCGATTGCAGTCACAGCATGATTCTGTATGGGGAGGACCGGTTTACGCCGGCCAAGAAGGTTGCGCTGGCGCTCGCGCATCTTATCCGGACCCAATACCCCGGGGACACCTTGCGAGTGGTTTTGTTTCATGATTCGGCCGAGGAGATTCCGTTGAGCCAGCTTGCCAGGGTACAGGTGGGGCCGTTTTACACGAATACCCGCGAAGGACTTAAACTGGCTCAGCGCCTGCTCGCGCGCGAAAATAAGGATATGCGCCAGATCATCATGATCACTGACGGCAAGCCTTCCGCAGTTACTGAACCGGATGGGACCATCTATCGCAACGCGTTTGGATTGGATCCCTATGTCGTGGGGCTTACATTCAAAGAAGTGAGCCAATGCCGCAGAGCCAATATTCTCATCAATACTTTCATGCTGGCGCGAGACAGCGATCTGGTCGAGTTTGTCCGCAAGGTGACCGAGATCTGCAGGGGCAAGGCCTATTTTACCACTCCACGATCGCTGGGGCAGTACATCCTCATGGACTACATGCGCAAAAAGGTCCAGCGGGTTCATTGATTCCGGCAGCGGCCAAGCCTATTGGAAAAGGACCGAAGCTGCGCGGGTGCGGTTTTTCCAAGGCATCTTTGTCCCGCCTGATCAGTGATTTTTCCGCACGTCAGACAAATTGAAATTGTACTGTCTTCTCAAGGAGGTTCTTCTTGAATTTGTGCGACAGCTACTTATACAATGCCGCCTATTCTATGAGACAAATCCTGATCAATAATAATGGAGCTATCGTTGCCCGCATGCCCAGACCGCCTATTGAAAGGGGATGTGTGCTTGTACGGGTTCGTTTTTCACTTATCAGCGTTGGGACCGAGCTGGCCCCGCTGCGAGCTGCCGGCGCAAAGGAGGAAACAACACCTTCGGAACGCGCAAAACAATACTCGCAGCTTGCCTATACCTACCTGGGAAAGGCTGTTCGCAACCCGCGTCTGGCGGCACGCAGGGTCGCCGGCATAGCGCAAAATAAACTATCCGGGTGGATACGCAGGGATCCGGCCATGGTGCCTGCGCTGGAGACGGAAGGCATTTCCTGGACACGCTGCGGTGCAAAGCGCTTTGAAAAGAATGGCGATCTCCTGGAACTGGTTACCGACACGTCCCAATTTGGATACCAGGTCATTACACAGGCAATTCCCATTTCCCCCGGCAAATCTCCCGTAGTTGAAGTGCGCGGGCGTGTTCAAGCAGGATCTATTTGTATCGGTTTATTGAATGAAGATCAAAGCGGATGGCTCGGCAGCCGCAATTATGACGCGGGGCCTTTCGAAGATCAGTTGATTTTCAACCAGGGCAGCTCAAGCCAATGCACGCTTGTGATCGCCAATGCGGGGACATCGGAGGAAGCTCGCGCGAGCATCTCGTCGGTCCGCGTCCTGATGGCTTCCGGCGAACCGGGTGGATTGCCGTTGACGGAGCTTGATGATCAGGGTTGGGGAGTCGGCTATTCTGCCGCGGGAGAAGTGGTTGGGATTGGGGAAGGAATAACGGATTTGACGGTCGGAGACCGAGTCGCCTGCGCAGGAGCGGGGAAGGCAAATCACGCCGATTTTATCTCGGTTCCGCGCAATCTGGTTTGTCGAGTGCCGGATCATTGCGATCTGAAGACGGCGGCGACCACCACAGTCGGCACCATCGCACTCCAGGGGGTAAGACGAACATTACCTCAACTCGGCGACAATATCTGTGTCCTGGGACTCGGGTTGATCGGGCAACTTACGGTTCAAATGCTGCGGGCGAACGGATGCAAAGTGATTGGCTTTGACATGGACGCAGCCCGAGTAAAGCGCGCCCTTGATCAAGGCATGGACTATGGAGCGTCGGAAGAGGCGATCCTCAAGCAACTGGTGCGGGATGCCACCGGAGGATACGGCGCTGATCGGACAATTATTACCGCCGCAACCAAATCCGATGCCGTCGTTAATCTTGCCATGGAAACGACGCGTGCCAAAGGCGCGGTTGTGATTGTCGGCGATATCGGACTTAATGTCCGAAGAGAAGTTTTCTACCGCAAGGAAATCGATTTGTTGATGAGCACTTCGTACGGACCAGGCCGCTACGACCGTTCCTACGAAGAAGGCGGGCACGATTATCCGGTTGGATATGTGCGCTGGACATTGAACCGAAACATGCAGGCATACTTGGACCTGGCCTCTGCGGGCCGGATCAACCCCGGGGTGCTGATTGACCGGATTGCCTCCGTGGATAATGCCCCCGAACTCTATCGGTCGCTGGCGGAGAGTCGAGCGGAAATGCCTCTCGGCGTTCTCATCTGCTATCCTGACGACACCCGATCGCTTGAAGAACCTTCGAATGCGACGCGAATAACGATTCGAGGTCACAAAAAGCCTGCGGGAGAACCTATTCACTATGCGCTGGTCGGCGCCGGCGCTTTCGGAACCTCCATGCTGGTTCCCGCCCTGCAGAAGGTCCAGGGGAAGTTTTTCCTTCGGGGGCTTGTAAGCCGCAATTCCACTGCAGCCGGAAACTTCGTGCGTGCGAACCGCGTAGAAGTTCTGGCGAGCGATCTGGATGACATACTTAAAGACCCGAATTTTGACCTGATCGTGATCGCCACGCGTCACCATGAACATGCCTCGCAAACGATTCGCAGCCTGAAAGCCGGCAAACATGTATTTGTCGAAAAACCGCTTGCCGTGGATTGGGAAGAACTGGGCGAGATTGTCAGTACCTATCAAGGCCTGTCCGAAAAACCGATTCTGATGGTGGGGTTTAACCGCCGTTTCTCCCCGGCATTGCAGATGCTGAAGGAAGTGACCGCAAAGCGGCAATCTCCCTGCATTATCAACTATCGTTTGAATGGGGGGTACATTCCTCCGGATCACTGGATCCAAAATGAGCAGGGAAAAGGCCGGAACATAGGCGAAGCCTGCCATATGTACGACGCGTTTCGATTTCTGGCGGGAAGCGCCGTGGTTTCCATTGCGGCAACAGCCATTAATCCCAAGGCTACCCCTTATCTGCGCAATGATAACTTCGCGGCCACCGTGGGCTATGCTGATGGAAGCGTTGGAAATTTGATATATACTTCGCTCGGCCCCAAACAGGGGTTACCCAAGGAGCGGGTGGAGCTTTTCTGCGACGGCGATGCCTATATTCTCGACGACTTCAAGAGTCTTACTCGCGCAAGCGATGGCAACATTCTGTGGCAGAGTCCCACTGTGGATAAAGGGCATCAGGAGGAAATGAACAGGTTCGGTGCGGCCATTGAAGGCGAATCCGCGCCTATCCCCTTTGATGAGTTGATCGAATCGACGGCCGTTGCCTTGCACATCGAGGACCTTCTTCATGGCCGATCGGGAGTGTCGGATGACGAATCGTGAAACCTACCTCTTAACCACGGCAACCTTCGACAAAGTTGGAGAGTTCTGGGATAGCCGGTTAGCTTCTTTTCTGGAGAGGCACACCTATGTATTGCCGGCGGCCACTCTTCGGAATGCCAGCGATCCGTGCAGCGAACTGGAGCTCATGGGTGGCAGGGGCATCGTATTTCAGATGTCGCGGGGGACTCCGGGCCGGCATCAGTTGCAGGCAGCGGGCCGTGTATTGAAGTCGGGGAAAAAGGTTTGGTTCTACTGGCCCGATGAATCGGCGATCGAGTATATAGATAGGGAACGCCTCGGAAGTTGCTGGAGACTCTGGTTTGCTGCAAAAGCATTCGGGAAACTGGGACGGCACGCTGATCCTGCAGCCGCAACGCAGGCGGATCCCCTGCCCCTGTCTTTCTCGAATGATCAGAATGCCGAATGCGAGTCTCTGCTCAGCCAGGCAAAAGCAGTCTCCTTCCCCAGTCTGGATAGGCAGCCCTCGTTTGAAAAGCCGCTGGATGGCACCGGGATGTATTTGAGGACGGACTTCTGGGCGCCCATAACTTCCGGCGGAAGTTATGGTCACACGTGCTATGTGGCCGCCGCGCTGTCTCGCGTTACGCGGAATCTTGTGTGCTTCATGCCGCATCGCTATTCGCTCCTCGATGAACTGGGGTTGCACCAGGTCGTTCTGGACAAGCCCAGCCGGGATTGCGGCGAAATCGATCTCGTGCGCGCCAATGCGAATTACTATCACCAGCTAAAAGCGGCAGCGGCTGCATTGAGACCGCTCTATATTTATGAGCGTCTGTGCCTGGGAAATTATGTGGGCGCAAAGCTCAGCCTTGAACTCGGGATTCCCTATATCGCCGAATACAATGGTTCTGAAATATCGATGAACCGAAGTTTTGGGGGAACCGGATTCGCTTACGAGCAGTTCTTTCTGAAGGCGGAACAGGCGGCGTTTCGGCAGGCCAGCCTCATATCGGTCATATCTGATGCCGTTCGCGACGATCTCATCGGCAGGGGCGTTGATCGGTCCAAAATTCTGGTGAATCCGAACGGTGTTGACCTGCAAGCTTATCGGCCCGCTGTTCTTGAGGAAAAACTGAAGCTGAGATCGGAATTTGGCTTCGACGACCGACACACTGTTCTGGGTTTTACCGGTACTTTTGGGGGATGGCACGGGATCGATATTCTTGCAGAGGCAATCCCCCGGATCTGCTCCTTGTTTCCTGAAGCCAGATTCCTGCTTATTGGAGACGGCAATTACAAGCACCTGGTCGATGAAAAGGTCAAACAGCACAATCTGGCGGAAAGAGTGATTTCCACGGGCAGAGTCCCGCAGGTTGACGGGGCACGCTATTTGCGGGCCTGTGATATCTACCTGTCGCCCCATAACAAGCACATGGTGGACAGTCGTTTCTTTGGCTCGCCGACCAAAATTTTTGAATATATGGCCTTGGGCGGCGGCATTGTCGCCAGCGACCTGGAACAAATCGGAGAGGTTCTTTCCCCGGCGCTGCCGGCAAACAGCCTGCCCGCATCCGGCTCAAATATCACCGATGAACGCTCGGTTCTGTGTGCTCCCGGAAACCTGGATGAATTCGTCTCTGGCACGGGTTATTTAATCTCTCATCCGGATGTCCGGCTACGGCTGGGGCAGAATGCACGCAAAGCGGCGGCTCGCTATTATTCCTGGGATCGGAATGTCGCGGATCTGTGGCGCGCTCTTCGGAAAGAAACCATGGAGCTCGAGCCGGGCAGGAAACTAACGACCGCGGGACCGGGGGCAGGCCAGACCGTTGAGGAAGGGGACGGGGCAGACGATCCCTATAAAAAACGGGCGCAAAAGCAATGGGACAATGACCCTTGTGGCTCGCACTATGCGCGCAATACTTCACCCAGAACGTTGGATTGGTTTCTGGAAGTGGAGCAATACCGTTACGGTAAATATGCTCCCTGGATGCCCGAAATTATGGAATTTTCAAAACACCGGGGCCAGCGCGTTCTTGAAATCGGCGGAGGAATGGGCACCGATCTTGCTCAGTTTGCCAAAGCAGGTGCCATCGTGACCGACGTAGACCTTTCCGCTGGACACCTCGAGCTTGCTCAGGAAAATTTCAGGTTGAGAAATCTGACCGGGACTTTCCTGCAACACGATGCGGAGTCTTTGCCATTCGACGATGCGTCATTCGATCTTGTTTACAGCAACGGCGTAATCCACCACACCCCAAACACCCTTCAGGTGATTCGCGAGATGTATCGCGTGTTAAAACCGGGAGGCCGCGCTATCGTGATGGTGTATGCGGAGAACTCCTTCGTTTATTGGATCCAGCTGGTCTATATTCTCGGAGTGCGTTCCCGGCTACTGGATCAATATTCCATGGGCGAGATCATGTCACGCCACGTTGAGCTCTCGCAAAGTGATGCCCGCCCTCTTGTAAAGGTGTACACCAGGTCCAGAATTGGCCGACATTTTGATAAGTTTGAAAATATCCGTGTCATCAAGCGACAGATGACTCCGGAGGAACTGCCGGCAAAACTCAAATGGATCCCGGTAGGGATCGCAGGTCGAATCATGGGTTGGAATCTGGTCGTGAAGGCTAAGAAGCCTTTATAGAATCATCTCTCTGGTCCCGGCAACTGACATCCCGTCTGCTGATTAAAAGGTGAAAAACAGTGAGGAATCTGCTGACAATGCGGTCACCTCTCAATCCCGGATCGCTGATTCGCCGCGCCGCGGAAAAGGGGAGGAGTCTGATCCGCCGGGCTGATCAGATCGGTGAACTTATTTGGGAAAGAAAGAAATATCACTTTCCTTCGCAGCCGAGCACGGCAGAAATGACGGCGCGCCTGTTGAGAATGGGCGTGCCTGGCTTTTCAGAGTACGCCTACGGACAGATGGTAGGAAGTTACGGTGCGCGAACATTCGTCGCATTGGACAAGCAACGCATTGTCGATACGCTCCGCTCCCGATACCCCGGCGAAGTTGAGTCTATTCTGGCGATTGCTGAACGCATTCTACATGGCCGGTTCGAGGTGCTCGGCAGCGACCTTGCGGATCTTCGCCGAGGCGCACGGGGTAGAGGCTCCGCAATAACATGGAATCTTGATCCGATCAGCGGTAAACAATTCGCGAATGTTTTTAACCATTGGCGCTGGAATCCGGGGATGCTGACCAGCGGTGCCGATATCAAAGGACCATGGGAAATCGGGCGCTGCCAGCATTTTGTTGTACTTGGCCAGGCATATTGGCTGACCAATGACAGGCGCTTTTCCCGCTGCTTTGCGGAAACCATACAGGATTTCCTTAAACACAACCCGCCCGGATTCGGAGTGCAATGGGCTTGCACAATGGATGTGGCTTTGCGCGTGGTGAGTTGGATTGCCGGCCTGTCATTTTTTCAAAATGCTCCCGAACTGGGGATCCGGTGGTGGCGCATGTTTTTGAAAGGCCTTGCCGAGCACGGAACATTCATCGCTGCGAACCTCGAGTTCGGAACGATGAACGGTGAAATAATCACGTCAAATCACTACCTGTCCAACCTCCTGGGCCTATATTGGCTGGCATTGGCATTTCCGCACCTTGATGCCGGCTGTGTCTGGCGCGGAATCGCTGAAAACGCTCTCGAACAGGAAATTCAGAAGCAGATCCATCCCGACGGCGGAGACTTCGAGTCGAGCGTACCCTATCAACGGCTTGTGATCGAAATATTTCTCTCGGCTTTTGCACTGTCGGTGCACCATGGAGTGCCGCTGTCGGCCGCGTATCGTGCGCGCCTGCTGAAGGGGCTCGAGTTTGTCGCCGGCTTGCGGCAGGAAAACGGACGCGTGCCGCAGATTGGGGATGCAGACAACGGAAGGGCCCACGTTTTCACGCGCTATGGTGTGTGGCGCCAGGAGAGCATGGATCATTTGCTCGTTGCCGGAGCGCATATCCTCAAATGCCCTGAACTCGCCGCTTCAGTTCCGGAAGCGGAGCAGCTTGAGGTACTATTTTGGGGACCAGCGCCGGAGGTACAGACTTCCAGCCCTACGCCAAAGAGGCTCGAGGTTTTTCCGAATACCGGGATTGCCATAATGCGGGCCAAGGACACCTATGTAGCGATGAGCAACAGCATCGTTGGCACCCGCGGGTTTGGCAACCATAAACACAACGATCAACTGGCAATCGAATGGATCATCGGGAAGCAGCCGCTCGCCGTCGATGGCGGCAGCTACATTTATACACGCGATCCCGAATCCAGAAATCTATTTCGGAGCACCGCCACCCACAATACCGTCATGGTGGACGGCTTGGAACAGAATACGTTCGACAAAAGCAGGCTGTTCAAGATGGACCAGCAGGGTGTCGCCACGTTCATGGACTCGCGGTCTCAAGACTTTGCGGTCGGCGTCGCCGGGAGACATACGGCGTATTGCCGGCTGGATGCGCCGCTCGTACATGTGCGCCGCGTGCTGTTGCGGACCGACGGTGGCATGCTGCTGGACGATCTCTTTGAAGGCCCTCCGGAGCACCGGTTGCGCTGGTACTTCTTGCTATATCCGGGAGTTTCGGTCAGGATTCAGGACGGCATTGTTGAGCTGTCCGGTCCGGAAGGGGGCGGCGTCATTAATGCTGCGTCCGGGCTTCAATTTCGCAGCGAGCCGGGATGGTATTCCGATGGCTATGGCAGCCGGATCCGAACCTCGGCGCTTGTGGGCGAGATGGACCATTGTCCGCCGAGGATGTCTTTATTATTTTTGCCTGCAGGTTGTCCCGGCACAGACCTGGCGGACGCGATTGCATTAGCGGACCGGTTCTGGGCTTGAATTTTTGGATTTGGAACGAGATTCGCGCAGCTCTCTAAGATGACGGGGTTGAAGATGCAAGCAGCAACAGCACATGAAAACCGGACATACGGCTTTATTAAAACGCTGGTGCGTTACCGAAAGGTCATGCTCTCAACCATCCGCGTCGAAATGGCCAAGCGATATTCTGGATCATTCCTGGGAATGCTCTGGGTGCTGCTTTATCCAGCTCTCTTGTTGTCTGTATATCTCTTCGTATACCTGGTTGTTTTCAAGATGCGATTTCCGGGTTACAGCCGGATGGATTATGTCCTTTACGTTTTCTGCGGCCTGATTCCCTATATCGGGTTTAGTGAAGCCATCACGATGGGGTGCGTTTCAATCAAGCAGAACATGCATCTGGTGAAAAATGTCATCCTGCCGATTGAGCTGATTCCCGTGCGTGCCGTCGCCACAAGTCTTCCAAGCCAGTTCGTAAGCATGATCATTTTGGTTGCGCTGGTTGCTATGAACGGCGCTTTATCCTGGCAACTGGCTGTGCTTCCATTGGTTATTTTGCTGCAGGTCATGTTTTTAATTGGGTTGGTCTTTATTTTGTCCTCTATCGCCGTCGCGCTGCCTGACTTGGTGTATTTCGTTAATCTCTTTCTCCTGTTCCTCATGTTCGTATCTCCGATCGGATTCAAGCCGGAGATGCTTCCGTCCAGCTTCAGCTTCATGGTTTATCTCAATCCCATTTACTATATGGTGGAAGTTTTTCGGATCGCCATTCTCGGCGAACAGTCTCGTCTTTTTCTTGTGCCGGCGGTTTTTGTGCTGATGAGTCTGTGTGTGTTCTCTGCAGGCTGTGCATTTTTCTACAGATTCAAAGGTATTCTGGTGGACTATGAATGAAGTTGTCGTCCGGGCAGAAAATCTGACGAAGATATACCGTCTATATTCGCGCCCCCATTATCGATTCCTCGACATGTTTGGAGCATTGGGCAACAAAGCGGGTGCCTACAGCGAACATGCGGCTCTCAATGACATCAACCTTGAAATACGCTCGGGTGAGAAGGTGGCGGTTATCGGGCGGAATGGAGCTGGAAAGAGTACACTGCTGAAACTGATCACCCATGTCATTGAACCCACCTCGGGAAGCCTTGAAGTTAAGCAGGGCGTGCATGCACTGCTCCAGCTTGGCACCGGTTTTCATCCTGATTTTACGGGGAGAGAAAACGTCACCTCCTATCTGGCACACCTGGGACTTGGTCCAAGAGAGGCTCGCAAAAAAATCCCGGAGGTTATCGAATTTTCCGAGCTTGAAGAGTACATCGATCAACCGATCAAGACGTATTCAACCGGAATGGTTGCACGCCTCATGTTCTCGGTCTCGACCGTGGTGACGCCGGATATCCTGGTGCTCGACGAGATCCTCGGCGTAGGGGATGCTTATTTTGCACAGAAGAGCTATGACCGCATGAAAGATCTTTGCAGCGGAAGCGGTACGACGCTGTTGCTCGTCTCGCATGATGTATATGGAGCATCCAAGCTTTGCGAGCGCATGATCTGGATCGATCGGGGTCGAGTCGTTATTGACGGCCTCAGCGCCGTTGTAATCAATGCCTATGAGGATAGCATCCGCGCGCAGGAAGAGCAGCGTCTTCGTCAGAAAAAACAGAACCGGCTGGCTGCGGCCCAAAGTGCGTTGAACGAGCCTCGACGGCGCAATCTGCTGCTCGAAATAGGTGCCCGGCGCAATTTGCCGCTTCCATGTCCTGTTTACTTCAGTGATATTCACCTGTCCGATCTATCAGGATGGAGCGATGCTCTGCCGATAGCCGATGCTTCTTCGCAACCGGAATCCGGTACTCATTTGGTATTAGAAGCCGGATGTTGGGGGGGAGCCGTTGAATGGCGGGGCAAAATGGCCAGAGCCATGCAGGATCACGGTTCGCCATTTCACAAAGTTTCAGGAATGTTCGCGCTCCCTGATTCCGTTAGCGCGGAAAGCCTGAAGACCTGCAAGCTGACAATCGATTATTGTTCCGAGAGTGGCTGCGATGTCGCCTTGAGCGCCTTTCTGGGAGACACTGAGATCTATCTCGGTAACCTGCCGCATTCCCAGGGAGAATGGATCCGGCATGAGATTGAATGCAAGCCTGTCGCGCGCACAGATGAAGCGCCTGGCCTGGCTGCTGGTATCAATCTTGAGGGCGTTCACGGATCCCATTCCATCCAGATTACCGATGTGAGGGCTTACAACCATCTGGGCCAGGAGTCGCCTTTCGTTACTCATGGAATGCCGATGTCTCTCGAAATCGATTACAAAATCAGCCGACAGGATTTGCTTGAGCGGCCTCAGTTGCTGGTTGCATTTCACCGTGACGGCGTCGCAGATGCTCTGCGCGTTATCACCAAGGATCTTCTTTTCGATTATGCCAAGAGCGCTACCGGCTCGGTTCGTATGTGCCTTCCCAAACTCGGACTGGCAAACGGCACCTTCACAGTCTCGATTATGCTTGCGGCGGAAGGCTATTATGATCGCCCTCAAACAATTTTTTACTCAATAAACCCGGAAGTTTATATGTGCCTTTCCCGGGTGCTGGAAATTGTCGTCAGCGGTGGCGGAATAGTCGGGACCGGGACTGGTTTTGTGGGCGAAGCGGATTGGTCTTTTGTAAGCTCAGCTCAAGATCAAACTCAAAGCGCGGGCTGATTTTCGCGGTCCGGTGTTGTCGTCCGGCCAACCCGTACCGGATTTGAATCCGGCTCCAAAATGATCGGCACGTTTGCTAAATGAAATGACTGGAAGAAATTTCTTAACAGGTTCAATGGATTTTCCAACATCCATTCCCGAACTTCAGCCGGATAGCCCATGGCTGGCATCGTTTCCTGAGGAAGCCAGATCCAAGATAGAGTTATATCTAGCAGAAGGCAGTCCAAACGTGTTGTGTGCGGGAGTTGACGGGGAGCTTTCGCAATTCAAGCTAAATGCCCGGTCCTGTTTGGACAGAATTGAAAGCAAGATACTTCAATTGTCCGAGTCCGTTCCTCCTCAAAGCCGCGTAATCTGGTGCCTGGAAAACCTTGAAACCAGAGGACTCGAAGACTTCGAAGCTCTCGCCGTGTTTGGTTTGTGGCTGGATATAGACTTTATTGCCCAGACGGGGCGCGGAAGCGCGCTGAGCCGAATCATTCTTGCCGGTTGTCTGCGCGAAACCAATCTCGGACTATGGTTCCGCCTGGCATTACCTCGTGGACGCGGCAGCATATTAAGCTGGATTTCCCTGGCGATGATTCGAGCATCAGGGATGCCTATCGCAGCCGTTGCCATGGGATTGGAGGAGGCACAGAAGCTGTCCTTGCCCTCCGGCCGAGCCCTTGTTTCGATGCTCCGGCATTTGATTCTGAAGGATTCGATAGGGATTGCCCTGTTCGTGTCCCATTCACAGTTGCAGTCTGCATTCTGCGATCTACAGGCGGAGACCGACCGATTGCGTCAGCTGTTGGGCGTGTCTTGCCCCATTCGTCATGTTTGCTTCGAGAGTCCAATCCCTACGAATTTGCCTGGCCTCGTAAACGACGCAATGCGGCGGGCCAATCTATGTGTAGACAGTTCGCTTCCGGCCACCCAAACTGTCGAGCAAAACTCGGAGCGCAACGTGTTGCCGTTTCTGGGTGGTGGCGCCTATCAGTGCCAGCCTTTCGATATCAGGATACCTGCGGGTTTGTGGGGCAGGGATAATTTTATGGAACTGCCAAGAGTGCCGCTGGAGGACGTGCACAAAATCGTCGGCCAATCCTGCACAAATGGGTGGCGACGACAATCTTCATTAGGCGAACTGGCGCAGTTGCTTGACTGGGGTAGAATGGAGAAGTATCACCAGAACGACGGCGAATCTCTCCTGCATGCACGGCTATATGATCATTACCGTATATACAATTGGCCGCCACCCGACGTTTCTCCGCGGACGGTGCTTGTGGATTGCGGCACACTAAACCATCCCATTCGCGCATTGGGTGCCATCCGGAAAATTGCCCGCCTGCGCCGGGCAGTCGGTTCGCGCGGCCGGATTCTGGGGGCAGCGGCGCTTTATTCTTCAGCCCAAGCCGAGGCCGCAGAGAGAGTTTCTTCGAGCATCCAAGCCGTTTTGGATCAACAGGTGCACGGCCATGAATATTTATCGTCGGCCCAAACCAGCAGCATGCTGCGGCAGGATGTCAGAGATTTCCTGGAATTCCTCCCCCGGAAACTTGGTCGAACCATGGAAATAGGCAGCGGCACGGGTCAATTGGCGGCTGAACTGGCGGCGAGGTCAACATTTTTTCTGTGCCTTGATCTATATGTGCGTACCGGGAAAAGAGTCGATTCTCAAATACTGTTTGAGACAGCCGCTGATGTACATAATCTGCCTTGTGTCGGCAATGCATTTGACTCCGTGATCGCCAACAACTCGCTGGAACACCTATACGACCCACTCCGCTGCTTGCAGGAAGTTCATCGGGTTTTGCGGCCGCAGGGAAGCCTCTATGCGCTTATTCCACTGGATGCCCTGCACCCTGAATATGATCTTTGGGCTCATTTGTGGAAAGCAGACACTGAAAGCATCGCGAATGCGTTTGCTGCGGCCGGATTTGAGATGGTCCGGTGCGAAGTTGTCGACATCTACACTTTGGGTGTGGCCGGTTGCTTTCCCAGTTGCAACGGAATGGTGTGCAAGGTAGAAGCCAGGAAACGTGATATATAGGAGCGGATCATACAATGTGCGGACTGGTTGGAGCATTCAATCCCGGCGGTAATCAGGTGTGCAGCAATGAATCGCTGGCATCAATGCGGGATCGCATGGCACATCGCGGGCCTGATGGCGAAGGACTGTGGCGTTCAGCTGAAGGCAGTTGCGCATTAGGACATCGCAGGCTGTCGATCATTGACCTTTCGGCTTCCGCCGCGCAGCCGATGGCAAACCAGGATGGCAGTGTAGTGCTTGTATTCAATGGCGAGATATATAACCACCTGGAACTGCGCCGTGAACTGGAAAAGCTGGGCAAATATCGGTGGAAGACGGATCATTCCGATACCGAGGTGCTGCTGAACGCCTATCAGGAATGGGGGCTGGATTGCGTTAAACGATTTTACGGCATGTTCGCATTTGCTATTTATGATGCGCGAATTCCGGGCAAGCCGGTTCTCCACCTGGTCCGGGATCGTATCGGAATTAAGCCGCTGTATTTTTCCAAAACCGCCTCAGGCGAATGGGTGTTTGCCTCCGAGATACGGGCTCTGATGGCCCACCCGGACATTACACCCGAGATGGATCTCACGAGTTTCTGGCACTATCTCACATTCATCATAACGCCTGCGCCTCTCACGCTCTTTCGCGGTATCTTCAAGCTGCCCGCGGGGTACACGCTGACGATCCGGCATAATGGCGAGGCCTCGGCGAATCAATACTGGGACTGCCGTCCCAGCGCCGAACGAACATTCAGTGAAAGCGAGTTGAGCGAGGATGAGGCCGTGGCCGAATTGACGCGCCTGCTGCGGCTTTCGATCCATCGTCGCATGGTGTCGGACGTCCCCTTTGGTGTACTGCTATCGGGCGGAGTGGATTCCAGTCTGAACGTGGCACTCATGAGCGAGCTCATGGACCGGCCGGTCAAAACCTTCACGATCGGCTACGAGGGAGAGGAGAACACCAATGAGTTTCGCTACGCCCGCCGTATCAGCGAACGGTATCGGACCGATCACCACGAGGCGCTGATCAACCACAAAGATGCCCAGGAATTCCTGCCGCTGCTCGTGCGCCTTCAGGACGAACCCATTGCCGACAATGTGTGCATCCCTTTGTATTTCCTGGCCAGGCTCGTACGGCAGAGCGGAACAACCGTAGTTCAGGTGGGAGAGGGGGCGGATGAAAACTTCCTTGGTTACTGGTGGTGCGAGCATTATCGCAAAAAAGAGGTGGATGTCTACAATCCTGCCCGGCAAGGCCGACGCAGCTGGCTCAGTCATCTCTTCGGAAGAAAGGCGGCTAAAATAGCCAGGAGCCAGGAGGACCAGGATATCTGCACGCGTGCCCAACTTGGCCGGGAATTGTTCTGGGGCGGATCGGTCTGCTGGTGGGGACATCTGCGCGAACAACTCACTCCGAACAAGGCAGCCTTTGAACAAACCATCGACTGTCCGGTCCCGGGACTGCTTCCCAGTTCTTTTGCCTCCATGGACAGTCATGGCGTTGTCGATCATTATCTCGGAAGTTTGACCAACCGCCTCGCTGAGCCCGAAGTCCTTCAGAAGATTCCCTATATGGAACTGAAACTTCGCCTTCCTGAGCACCTGCTGATGCGGGTCGACAAACTGACCATGGCCCATTCCATCGAAGCCCGCGTGCCATACCTTGATCACGACGTCGTGGAATTCGCAGCGCGCATACCTCCATCCTATAAGTTGAAAAACGGCCTCGGCAAATCCGTGCTGAAAAAGGCGGCCGAACCCTATCTGGACCACGACATGATTTACCGGACCAAACAGGGTTTCGGTGCCCCGATGGAAAGTTGGTTCCAGGAACCCGAATTCGGACGCAGATGTGTCGCAGCTTTTGAAAAATCGCGCATTCGAAAAGAAGGCTATTTGAACAATGAGTTCTTTCTCGACATGCTTCGCGGGCAGATGAATGGCCGTGGAGGCTACACGTTTCACCTTTGGACGGTACTCAATGCCGTGCTTTGGCATGAATCGTGGATTTCGGGAAACGAGGACTGCTTTTAGGCCTGCACCTATCGTCCGCAGCACGAATCAGCAAATCAGTGGGGAAAAGGATATCACTGCTCGGCCAGCAGCTTTTCCCAACCTTCAAGCGGCGAGGCGACTCCTGTAATCTGGGCATTGATATTAACCCGCGGCGCTCCAGCCTCCTTTTGTCCTGGATAGAATACCGTGTTGAATGGGAGTGTTTTCCAGCCATCCAGTTCAAAGGAGCGAGCGCTTACGAGCTTTATTCCCGACTGCAGGACCAAGGCAACGTCCAGTGGAGCGTCAGCCGCGCTATGCGCCAGATATTGGGTGAAAGTTGAATAAAAATATACCTCATCTTGTCCTGAGGGAATGGAGAAGGTAGCGAAAGAGGAAATGGTCGGACGCCGCATCCAGAGTTGCAGAACCCCGCCCTGACCATAAGTGCGGATCTTCCAGCAGTAGCCTCGATCCTTCGTCAGAGTGCCCGATGGGAAACTAAGTATTGCCTTCTGCGGTGTTTTGATACTTTCGTTTGCGGGCACCCCCTTGTCGTAACGGCTTTGAATCTCGCTGAGATAATGCGATCTCACAGCGGTTGAATGCCATCGAGCCAATTCACGGCAAACCAGGAAAACAGACAAAATCACCGCGAGCACCACAAGCGCCGGCTTCCAATGTCCTTGAATGGATCGGAGTGCGGTGGAGCGACCAGTTCCGGTTGAAAGGGAAATAATGGCACAGGCCGCAAAGGCGAACGCAACCGCAGCCGGCAAACACATCGGAGTGAGGTGTTTCTCCATTGGAAGCGTAACCCAGTAAAGCGCGGTGTAATAAAGCGAGAAGAAGGCCAACAGTAAAGCTTCCAGGCGATGGGGAGAGAAGAGCAATGCACCGGCAAAGGCCGGGATAAGGACAATCCAATAAGACTTCATGAACTGTTGAATCAGCTTAAAAAATTCGCGTATCTTTTCCCCGTGGAGTGCGAACTGCTGCGACCCATAGGAATCGCCGCATCCTTCCCAAATTTTACTTCCCCAGAAGGCCGGGAACCCGTCAATCCAGTTGAACATGTTATACGAAGCTTCATGCCAGAGCATTTGTGCGCTGGTGCGAGCATATTCGGCATTCAGGTATGGCACGACTTTTCCGGTCCACCTATATACGTTGTTGATCACCGTGCCATCGTCAAAAAACATTTGATAGGAGTTTTCGTATTCGCCTATATTGGCGCGCGTCTCATCAGCATACACGGCAATGTGCGTAACCCATGCCGGGGAGAACTCCTGCTTCGTGACGATTTGAACCAGCAAGGAGGTGTAGACAGCGCCGACGCCGACGGCAAAGAGCATGACGGCCAAAATGCCATGCCTCAGGCTTCGGTGTTGACGGCGCAAAACAATAAGCAATCCCAGAAACGTGAGGCCGGGAATTAGAATGGCATCAGACCGCCACCCATATCCGATGAGAGACAGGACTCCGAGCAAGACATAGGAACTTCCGTTCATCCATCGGGATTGGAATCGCCCGGCAATGCAGAGGCAGAAGGTCAGGGCCATAATGGTAAACCATGCCGGATTGGTATCCCGGATGGACCAAACCGTATGTACCATTTCGCAAGGCAGGACGGCATAAAGCGTTGCGCCCAAAAGGCCGCACCATTTATTGCCGGTTAAGTGCGCGCAGAGAAAGTAAATGCACAGGCAACAAATTGTGCTGACGAGAATGTAGAAGAAGGCGATCACATGCCAGGAGATGCCGAAAATCCGCCAAAGCCAAGATGCCACCCGAAATTCAAATAGCCGGTTTCGAGCAAAAACGGTCACGGGTTCCGAGGCGGGTTTGGATGCCAGGAATGCCGAGAATTCGCCCGACGTCAACGAATCCTGCTTCAGGTCCAGAAACCGGATCACCGGCGCATGGGCTGGGACTTTGCTGTCCAGCGTGATCATCTTCAAACCGGCGCCTCCGGTCAGAGACAATGCGACATTGTAGAGATCCGGGTAAAAGTGCCTCGACTCAAGAGGCCTGTTGTAATTAACCGTACAGCGGGCACCGAAGTGTACGAGAAGCACCAAAGCCAGCAGAATCGCAATACCATACCGTCGTAAAGGGCCAGGTGGCGAATCCGGAATGCTTGAACGACTCTCCCGTTTTTGGGGCAAACTCGACTTTGGTGGACGTTTGTGCGCAGACTTGGCCACTACCATGCCTCCGTCAAAATGTCATTTACCGGACACGGCGAAACGCGCCCAGAAGAGATCCCCCGACCGGGAAACGTATCCCCATTCGGATCGCCATGCGTTCAATGCCCATGATCCAGGCACAAACAGCATTCTGCCACTGCGGCAGTAGGAGTTGTTCAGATACTGCGGTCGAAGCAGGCTTTTTCCTGGCCATCCAGCGCGTAACCATCATGACCGGCAGCAACAGGAAAACAAAAGAGGACACCCATACGGGCTCAAGTCCGACACTTTGAGCCTTGTTCAATAGATCGGAGCGAACATATCTGCGCTGGTGTCCAAGAGCCTTATCGAAATCGCTCCAAAGCCAGGCATGCTGGGGTACCTGAATCACCAGTAGTCCCCCAGGTTTGAGTGCTCGAACGCAGCCAAGAAGAAATGGGACATCCTCCTCAATATGCTCGAGCACATCAAAAAGGCCAACCAGATCAAACTCTCCATCATAGGGCATGCGAACGGCATCTAGTTGCAAAAAATCAGCTTCGGGAGCGCGAGCCTTTGCGTATTCCAGCGGTGCCCCATAATACTCAATTCCCGTGCAGGACCATTGGGGGAACTGTTTCACTACCTTTCGAATGAACTGGCCAAGCCCACACCCGACCTCGAGAAATCGGATGGATGGCATGCGATCGCGAACATGGGCCTGCCGCATTCCCGTCAGGTTACGTTTAAATAGCCACAGCAGGAGTTCGTCTCGTCCCCGACTCCAGAAATTCGTATCTACCGCATCCGTAAAACTGGAGAAATTTTCCTCGGGATAGTTGACGGCTTTTGAAACCGGCCCATGCAGACAAACAACGCCCTGATGCTGGACAGGTTTCCACCCACAGCGAGGACAAAGCCACTCGTCCGAATTATGGGATTGTGAGCATTGGGGGCAGATTTTCATTTTGGCGATTGTGCCGCGGATTCAGAATCCTCGGATGCCCTTCGGGCGGCGGATTGCGCCACAAGGTCTTTCCTATCCACGGCATACATCGGCTTCCCCTTGATGTCATCATAAATCCGCCAAAGGTATTCTCCGATCACGCCCAGCATCATCATGATCAGGCCTCCCGTCAAGAGGATAACAATCATAAGCGGTGCCCATCCTGGGAATGGGAATTGACCGCGGATAAGCCGGTTTAAAACAATTGTCACTGCATACAGCATTCCCGCCGACGCGGTCACAAAACCGGTTGCCGACATCATCCGGATCGGCAGAAAAGAGGAATCCAGGGTCAAATCCAGAAACGACTGCAGTTTCCGTGTGAAGGTATAAGCCGATTTCCCATGTTTTCTGCGCTTTCGAACATAGGGGAGAAATGCAGTCGGGAAACCCAGCCAAAGAACGTCTCCCTGGAAAAAGCGATGTTGGCCCCTGAATGTCTTCAAAATTTCCACCGCTCGCCGGCTCATTAGCAAATAATCGAAGCCTCCCCTCGGGATGCGTGGATTGGCGCTCCGGGCAAAGGCATAGGCGATTCTGCTGAACAAACGGGCAGTCCAGTCATCGTTCCGGCTTTCGCGATACGCGATCACCAGATCGTGGCCGTTTTCCCACTCTGAGACCATTTGCCCCATCAGTTCAACAGGGTCCTGCAGATCCGCCGAAATCATGATAACGGCATCGCCTTGCGCTGCATCATACCCGGCAAGAATCGCAGAGAGTTGGCCAAAGTTACGGGACAGCTTCAACAGGCTTACTTGGTTGGGATATGTAGCACGCAGGCGTTCCAGCACTTCCCATGACTTATCCGGAGATCCATCGTCTATAAATAGGATTTCCAAACCGTGCTGTGGAAATTGACTCTTCCAGACGGCCAGAATTGCCGAACAGAGCTCTTCAAGGGATTCCACATTTTTATATACCGGCGTGATCACCGATACCCATTTTGAGGGCGGAAAAGCTGGCGCTCCGATGGCAATATGCGTATTCATAATGATCTCCCAATTCCTGAGGAGTCAACCGTGGTATCGGAACCTCCCTTTTCGCAAAGCAGAAAGATGCTGGCGCACAAATCCGGATAATGGTGGCCAAGTTGATAGCAGCCTTCCAGGTATTCCTTGGAAATGATGTCGGTTTTAAGGAGACGGTCCCACTGAAAGTTGGCAAGCGCCTTAAAAAATATCCCCGTTCGCAAGATTACCTTAAGTCCCGCCGCTTTGGCGTCCCGCTCAAGAGTATCCAAAGCATAAGTGATCTTGTGCCCGTGCGCGGATTCTGCCGGTGTCACCGCAGCCGGATGCGTTATGAGCCCCATTTTGACCGCGATCTGCCTGGAGGGTGCGTTGGCATTCGGGCAGACTAGAAAAAGCCGCCCACAATCGGAAAGCCATCGGTCATTTATCTTCTTGAGCAGGGCAACAGGCCGGTCCTGGTGCTCGAGAACATGTGTCAGAATGACATGGTCGTACTGCACGGGCAAATCTGCATCCTCGAAGCGGGAATGCACAAAACTAATTCTATTTCCCAGCCTCTCTTGGGCCTCTGCAATCGCATCTCCAGATGCTTCAATGCAGGTAATATCCGCAAAATGGGGGAGTAATCGCGCTGTGAAATCCCCCTTGTAGCTTCCGAGCTCAAGCAAATTTCCTTTTCGGAAGAAAGGCAGAAAGGATCTCAGCATAAAAGGATGCATGACATCAAAATCAAAATCGTAGGCGTACCTGCTATCTGCCGTATCTTTGATTTCCTGGTCGTAATCTCTATTCATTGCCCGGCTTCCCGCGAAATGTCCCGCTTCATGTATAAAGTACCGGCTTTTCGGTCATAGGTTGAAAAGCGGCGCGTGCTGTACAGGCGAATGGCTCTGGAATTCTCTTCCGATACTTCCAAGCGAATGGTTTTAAAGCCTTGTTCTCCGGCATACTGCACGCATTGATTTAGCAGCGCGGCAGCAATTCCTTTCCCGGTGCAATCGTCGACAACACTCACGCTGGTGATAAAGCCGAATTCTTTCTCCGGATCATTGAAGTATGCCGCGATCAGACCGATCAGCTTTTCCTGGTTCCAGGCTTCAAAGGTGACCGATTTTTCGGCGATCTTCCTGGCATATTCCAAAATATCGACCCGCTGACTTAGTGTTGGTACAAACTGATCCGCACATTGCCGAAGATGGATGGTTATCTGCTCCTTCGCGGCTGTGTTTATTTTGAGCTCCCAATCACACTCTGGCATCTCCAGTTCTGCCAGACCGAACCCTTGGCGGCCGAATTCACTGCCGTTATAAAGCAGGAAGATCTTTCCATCGCAACAAAAAACATGCGGGTAGCACAGCATGTCGGCATCCCAGTCTCCTTCCGTCGGCTGGATTCCTGCCTCCTCGTCATTCCGTACCCAATGGACAAGATCAGAAGAAGAAGCATGGCCGATACGGTAAGCCCGGCTTCTGTTCCGTCTAAAGTCGAAGGAATGACGATAGCAGAAAAACATGTGGAATGATCCGCCAAAGTCAATGACGGTGGGCAGGGCTTGGCTTTCATCCTGCAACCTGTCTGAGATAATCGGCCTGCCTTCACGCTGCCAGTTTATGCCGTCAGGGGATATGGCATGGGCAATCTTATAGATCCGGTCCGGGGCTTGACCTTCGGCAAATGTTCTCCATTCAGTGCCGTAGATGTACCACATATGAAACAGACCGTCATAAATGCGTACAAAGGGATCCCCGACCAGAAATGGCTCGTGAACACTGGAAGCGAGGATAGGCCCATCCTCGAGTTTTTGAAATGTCCATCCGTGATCGAAGCTTTCGGCAAAACCAATTGCCGTGTCTACGGAAACAGATACTCTTCGGTTCCAGCCACAGGTATAGCCAAGGATTCTTTCGCCGTGCCGCACAACATTCATCGGGAAAATGCCGTGTTCGTCGAAGCAGCCCAATTTGCCCAGCGGGATAACCTCGTGGTGGGAGACGCGCAATACATTCCGCAAGGTTTTATCCATATCTACAAATGCGATGTGGCTCAAAACCTTGTCGTTTTTGGGATCCTTTTTTCGAGTCGAGAAATAAATCCTCACAAAATCATCGAAGACAAGAGCCTGCGGGGACTGCGCAAACCCGGCGGATTCCTCTCCCGCCAGGTATTCATTTGGATCGAAGATCTTGCCCAGCTTTTTCCATTTCATCTTTATGCCGGCTCTTAACAATTTTTGAATCAATAGGCCTGGGCGAGTCCGAAGCCATAGCGACCCACCTGGTTTCCCAGGTACATCATGTATATCTTGCCATCCAGGTGGAATACATGCGGGTAGGCTACCATCTCCGAATCCCAGCCTTCATTGGAGACATCGATTCCGGCCAGAGAGTCATTCCGGCTCCAATTCACGAGATCCGGAGAAAAAGCATATCCGATGCGGTAACTTCTATTTTTGTTCCGCCGATAATCCGTAGGATGACGATAACAAAAAAACATATGATAGGTTCCGTCATGATAGAAAACATCAGGGCTGGCCTGCGCTTCATCCTCTCCCAGTGCGTCAGCGATTAGGTCTTTATGAAGTTTCGTCCAATGGAATCCGTCTTCGGAAGTAGCCATGCGGATTTTGTATATCGGCTCGGGCCTGCCATCCGGCAGTATCCATTTTCTTCCGGCAATGTAATACAGGTACCATCGTCCATTGAATTTCCTGATTTTGGGGCCGCTCAATACGAAGGGTTCATCCGGCGAGTAGGACAAAATTGGCCCAGCGCCGGACTTTTCGAAAGTTTGTCCATTGTCATGGCTGGCGGCACATCCAATTGCCACATTGAACGGGACAGATTCGCAACGAGTCCACCCGCCGTAGTAAGCCAGTAGCCGATTCCCATCCTGAATTACGGAGATCGGATAGGTGCCAAATTCATCAAAGGTGCCAAACCCACCAAGCTTCAAGACCGGCTGCGCGGAAATGTCCAGAATCTCAAACAGATTTTCCCGATTTAGATCTATGTACGCGGAATAACTGACGTATTGGCCCTTTTCATCAGGCTTCGGCCGGCAACTGAAATATACTCGAACAAAATCATCATGGACCAATGCACAGGGCGCCTGGGCAAATTCATGCATCCAGTCGGCATGCATTGATTCAGCGGGATTGAAGACCCTACCTAATTTTCGCCAATTAAACACGGTTGGTCCGATGAAACCAATTCAAATTCCGTCAACATGTGTTCCAAAGCTGCCGGACTGTTAAACATCATTACATCAACGATCGACAACCTGGGAACGAATTCATTTCCCAATTGCGGGTATGCAGATGCCTTGCTGTTCAGAAAAAGCAGCTCAATGCCGGCACTTGCAAAACTGCTCCCGGAATACAACTCGCGCCCTCCGGATGGGTTGATATATGTATGCGCGCCAAGTTTTTTGCAGATGGCAATGACCTTGTCTTGGGATTTTAGCGAATGGTCGATTTCTATATCCGATGAAATGACTATGGGAGTTCGGATGTTCAGATAATTACAGATTTCCTGAATAGAAAAATAGATAAACCGGAATAGATTGATCTCAGGGTTCAGCACTGTTTTCTCAAACAAGGCGAGGGTATCCCCGTAATATGGTGCCTTTCTGTACGCCTCGCGTATTTGGTTGAGCAACCTGCCTCGACTGAAATCGGGAGCGAGTTCTCTTTGCCTCACATCGAGAAAGTCGGAATCCCCTTTGATTGGTACTGTAAAATCAGCCGCCTGACCTTGCCGGAGGTATCGGTTCCGATTGATCCAACCTTTTTTTGTGTATTTGATATTGTCGTAGACCACAAACATGTCTGCCGCGCGAAGAAGCTGAAAATACCCAATATACGGAAAGAAGTAAGGCTGCATAATGGATAACTTCATTCATTCCTCTGAATAATCTCGATAATTCTATCGGCATCGGAGGTCTGCATCGCCGGGTATATTGGCAGGCACAGTACTTGGTCTGCAATTTGTCGTGCAACGGGGAGTCTGGCCTTGGCGGCAGATCGAAGGCCCCGGTACATTGGAAAGTCGCTGATCAGAGGGAAAAAGTAGCGGCGGGCATAAATATTATTCTTGCGGAATTTGATGTAAAGCTCATCCCGTGTGATGGGATAATCGGAATTAACAAAGATCGGGAAGTAGGAATAATTGTGCCTGATTCCCGGAACAAGCTTCCCAAGGCTGATCCCCTTGATATTGGACAAAGCACTTCTGTAATAGGTGTCGATTAACTTGCGCTCCTCAATGGCTTTGTGCACATAACGAAGCTGCAGCAAGCCAAAAGCAGCCTGGATCTCATTCATTTTGCCGTTTATGCCCGGTGCGACCACGATCGTTTCATCCGCAAAACCGAAATTTTTCAGGTAATCGATTCGCTGTTTAGTCCGTGCATCCTGGCATACAATGGCGCCACCCTCAAAAGTGTTATAAACCTTTGTAGCATGGAAACTTAATACGGAGAGATCGCCGTAGCGAAGAATGCTTCCGCCCTGATCCTCCACTCCGAATGAATGGGCGGCATCATAGATCACCTTGAGTCCATAATTGTCCGCAATTTGCTGGATGGCATCAACGGCACAGGGGGTTCCGTAGCAATGCACCGGCATGATGGCCGATGTCGACGGCGTAATTGCGGCTTCGATCTGAGTGGGATCCAAATTGAACGTATCCGGATCCACATCGACAAAAACAGGCTTCAGTCCATTCCACAGGAGGGAGTGGGAAGAAGCAACGAAGGAATAGGGCGTAGTAATTACTTCTCCCGTTACTCGCAGACACTGTAAGGCGCTTACCAGCGCCAGAGTTCCATTCGCGAAAAGCGATATATGGTTTATGCCCAGCATATCCTTAAGGGCATCTTCGAGCTTTTGATGAAAAGGCCCATTATTGGTCAGAATCCTTGTATTCCAGATCTCAGTCAGGTAGGGAAGGAACTCCTCAAGAGGAGGCACAAATGGTCGAGTTACATATAGTTTCTGGTCGGCGCTCATAGTGGGCCTAATTTGTATCAACAAATTCAATCCAAGCACAAGTAGTTTCTGCTCTCCTGGAGCATTGGGCGGGAAGTCGCAGTGGGCAAGAAAATGACAGGCTCAGCGAATGAAATAAATAATGGATACAATCAATCCGATACTGACCACCGTCCAGCGCAAGGTGCCCGGTTTGATGCGGCCGGCCAGCCTTCCTCCCAGGACTCCACCTGCCAGGGATCCCGCTGCCATTACAACCGCAATCGACCAATGCACGCGGCCGGAGAACAGGAAGAAGATTGCCGCTGCGCTGTTGACGCAAAAAGCAATCGCCTGCTTTAAAGCATTCAGCCGCGTCAATGAATCCTCAATCACTACCCCGAGAATCGCGAGCACAATCACGCTCAGGCCGGCTCCAAAATAGCCGCCATAGACGCCGGCCAGAAATATGGGGATGACTGCCCAAAACTCGCGGAGATGCGCCCGGCCGGCGCGCCGTCCAAGCCATGCACGGACGGGGTCCTGGATCGACAGCAATGCCGATGCGAGCAAGATCAGAAACGGGACTAGCGTACGGAATACTCGCTCTCCCGTATTCAACAGGAGGATGCCGCCTGCCACTCCACCGATTATGGATGCCGGCAGTGCCATCCAAAGCCGTTTTCCCCGGCCGGATAAATCGTGGGATTGTGCAAAGGTCGCGCCAAGATATCCCGGGCACAAGGCAACTGTGTTGGTGATATTGGCTTCTACCGCGGGAATGCCGACAGCCGTCAGCATTGGGAACGTGATCAGCGTACCGCCGCCCGCAATAGCATTCACCACGCCGGCGGCTGCCGCCGACAAACCTACCAGAAGATAGCTCAGTCCATGGATCATCCGGGCTCTCCCAGTCGGGGTTCACTTCCGGAGCGTGTTCGGAATGGCGCGATGCGCTCTCAGTATCGGACGTGATCGAGAAAGCTGATCGTGTCTTTAATGGTTATTCGCAGAATCTTGTCGCCGGCAACGATTTTGTCTGCGACCGGCATTCCGCTGATGACACGGCCAAAGCATGTATCGACGCCATCGCGATAGGGAAGTGGAGCCAGGGCCAGGAAAAGGCTTTTATTATTCGGATTTGCACGATCTACCGACAGGCCGAGGCTTCCGCGTTCGAAAGGTCTCATGTTAACCTCTCCGTTCATCGACCATCCAAAACCGTTGGAATCGCTCATCACCTCGCCGCCAATCTGTAGGCCGCCTGTCACCTGGTTGAAGATGAATCCCGATTTTTTCTGCTGCCAATTGTCCTGGCTCGAAAAATTGAAACGGCCGTGGCCGGCCGCGAGGATAAAATTGGCGACAGTCAAAGGCGCGTCATCGCGGAATAGTTCAATTTCAAGAGTGCCGCGACTGGTTTCCACCACGGCAACCGTACTGTTTTTGCGGCTGGAGGCCAGCGCATAACTGGTGGTGTCGGTAATAGAGGATTCTACCGGGCCTGGATCCGAGGCATCCGAAGACAGCCCCATCCTCTGCAGAACTGCCAGCGATACTGTCGGCTGTGCATCGGAACTGGCAGGTGGTGTGGCGATAGCCAATTCCTCCTTTTGTTCAATCCGGGCTCTGGCTTCGTTGGCGCGCCGTCGAATTTCAGCATCGGTGCTTCCGGCCAATTGTTCGAGTATCGAGATGGCGGACTGATCCTTGATACGTGCCAGTGCAGTAATGGCATACTCTGCACAGGCGCGTTCTGCCGGCGATCCGTTTAAAACGAGGGGAAAGCGCTCAAGACTCTGAAGGATTGCTGCCGCTTCAGGATGGGCCCCAATCTTGCCTAAAGCTTCCATTGCCCGCATCCGAACCGAGATGGATCGATCCGAAAGCAAAGCGCGCAATGTCGTCAAAGCTTCGGGATCCGGTGGCGACAATGAATCCCTGGGCAGCTCCCGATCAATGATCTCTCCGATGGAAAAGGCGGCTGCGGCACGAACCGAAGTGTCTCCCGCGTGTGCGGCACGGTAAAGCAACGGCAAGGCTCGTGGCGATGCTATCCTGCCCAGCGCGATAGCACACCACTCTCGCACTTCCGGATTCTGGTTGGCCAGAAGGTTGTTCTCAAAAAAGCGGTCGTTTCCGATCCAGCGACGATCTACACGCTGCAGAATCTGCGCGTAGTAGCTATTCAGCTCAAGTTCGTGACGTGCCCGGTAGCGCCCGCAGGAAATAGTCGGGAGAATGGCAAGAATCAGACCTAATATCCAGGTCCTTCGGAAGCATGTTCGATTGGGAAGCATTATCTCTCTCAAAAAATACGGAACCAACCTGTCAAGGGTCTCCCTTTTGGAAATGGGCTATCTCTTTTGGGGAAAATGAGATCCGTGAAATTGTTTCCGCGGGTTATTCGTACTTCAGTCCCGTGATTTCGTAACTGATCTGTTTTGGATTCCAATAATACTCGACGGATTCAACTCCGATGGTAAAGGGTCTTCTCTCGAGCGGAGACATCGGTTTTCCGCTGATGCCAGCTCCCGGACGCAGTGCAAATGCCGTGCGCTCCTTGGATACCTTTCCCCACGAGTCGAACAGCGTGACGTGAAGCTCGACCGCTTCCAGCGTGCGGTCGCCATCGTTGAGAATGGTGCCGTCAATAATGGCGATCCGGGCATTGTTAAAGCTGAGTCCAAGGGTTGCCTTGACATTTTCTATCCGGATCTTGGTCTTATAGTACTCAAAATTGGTATTTCCCTTGCGGAGCAACCCGGGAACGACGACCGCGCCTGAGCCGGATTTGGGTTGTGCCGTGCGCTGGTACCGCACATAGAGCAGAATACTACCCAGCAACACAACCAGCATTCCGAGCGCTATGAGGAGCTTGGTCGGGCTGAATGACCTTCGCGGCTCAGATGTGAATTCGATCATTGGCATATCCTCCGTCTTGCGCTGCATTAGCGGTCTGCTCTCACAGGCTCTCAATTATATCCCTCAAGACCGGGGACAGTCATTGAAATCCCAACGAACAGGCTTTGACAAGGGTATAGATACTGCCCATTGCCCATTAGTTCCGCTTTTTGATGGAGAGATTCACTCAGGGTTTGACAAATATGTCGTTTAAGTTTCTAATGGGTGCCAAATAGGCAGCAATAGGCTGGAGAAGTTCTTCATTTTTCGCGGCCGGTGAAAATCGGCTCGACAGATGCAGGACCAAGGACCCGGTTTCTTGTGGCGGACTGAACTTGGCGAGTTATCCGTCACATGAAATCTGCAAACTTTTTTTCCCCGGGCCCTGCAGAATAGTACGGGTGAGTATTTGAAAAGTTTCACTCCGTACTCAAAATGGCAGGGCTGGAGGAGTGGCGTAACCGGATGAACTCCTCTCGTAAGTACCTTTGGCTTGCCGCAATCCTGGCAGCCGAAGTTGTGTTGTTTGTTTGGAAGTGCAATCACTTTTTTAACGGCGACAGCCTGTTCTTCTTTTCCCACGAGGTGTCGGGTTGGTCCGACATTGGGCGCGTCTTCAGTGCCAAGGACCATCTCTGGCAATATCGACCGCTTACTTTTGTCATTTTCTCATTCCTGCTTAAGCCGCTGTTCGGGACCAATCCCATTGGCTACAACCTTTTTCCGCTTGTGGTTCATGCCGCGAACACTCTTCTTGTGTTTGGCATTCTGCGAAGGCTTGGGCTGGCTGAACGCGCGGCGCTGATTGGCACTTTTTTCTTTGGGGCGCATTCCACTGCGTTTTACGTAACCTATTGTGTCGCGTTCCTTCCGGACCTCAGCTATTCATTTTTCTACCTGCTTTCGATGTTCTGGTTCGTGAAATATCTGCGGCTGGAGAGATACGGCACCATGGCGATCTCTCTTCTGTTTTTCGTACTCGCGCTTTTCTGCAAGGAAGCTGCCATCACTTTGCCGGTCATTGTTTTTGCGATCGCTTTCCTGTGGGGATCGCAGGGGTTTTTCCGTCGCCCGGAATCCGTGGTGCAGGCGGCCAGGACCGCATTTATTCGATCCTTCCATTTTCTGTTCTTTGGCGCTGTGTATTTGAGTTTCCACCTGATTTCCAAGGCCGGACAGGTATATGCGCCCGGCGTGGAGCATCCTCATCATCTGGAATTGTCCCTGAGCGTCCTCCGCCTCAAGTACAAATACCTGAAGTGGGCTTTTAATCTGCCGGACGGCCTTCTTTTCAGTTTTGAAGGGATTGCCAATTACTTGATTGCATTCGCACTCCTAATATTTGTCCTTCCGTTTGTTTTGTCTCTTATTCGCAGGCTTTTTGCTTTGGATCCGGTTAGCTGGGTCGGGACGATCTGGTTTGTGGCGGCGCTCAGCCCTGTTCTTTTTCTGCGCAATCTTACAATGAATCACAACCTTTACGTGCCGGTGGTGGGGCTGGCTCTTGTTTTTGGCGCCTGGATGCATGAGACACTGGATAGTTTTGATGATAAAGGCAAAACATGGGTGCATAACGCGATCGTGGCCTACGTGCTCATCTTCATGATCGCTGTGTTTCACCACAACCTGATCGCAGTCAGGAAATCCTGGATTGGAGAGGCTTCAACCATTGCGGAAACATCATTGCGCGATCTAAAAAGCCTGCGGCCCACCCTCCCGGATGGAGCAACACTGTATTTTGTGGACAAATCCTCGTTGGGGAGTCTCCGGTGGTTTTATGATTACGGCACGCTTGTCAGGCTATTTTACCCGGCAAAATCACTGGATATCCGGTTTGTCGATCGGGGGTATACGCTGCCCGATCGACAGGATATGCCTCCGGGAGCGATGGTTTTCGAATATGATGGATCTCACCTTTCGGAAGTTCCCGGCGGAGTATAGGTTCGGGTGGAGAGGATAAGGGCATGATGCCTTCGGAAGTTAAGCCCAGAAATGCAAAGCGGTATTCCATATCAGCCTTTTTCCCTGCCTATAATGATGCAGGTTCAATTGGGAAGGTGGTGCGGACAGCCGCCGCGTTGCTTCCCGAACTTGCTTCGGAATATGAAATCGTTGTGGTCAACGATGGTTCTGCCGATGAAACCGGGAATGTCCTCCGCTCTCTTGCCGCGGAGATCCCTTTACTCAAGGTAATTGAACATCCGATAAACCGTGGATATGGGGCAGCGCTGATTACGGGATTCTCCAACTGCTCAAAGGAACTGATATTCTACACGGACGGGGATGGGCAATACGACGTGCGGGAGCTGGAATCCTTGCTCTCTTCGTTCGGCGAAAACATCGACCTGGTGAATGGCTATAAAATCAGCCGCTCCGATCCTCTTCATCGAATTATCATTGGCGGTGCCTATCAGCGATTGATGCGATTTATGTTCCAGTTGAAGATCAAGGACGTCGATTGCGATTTCCGCCTCTTCCGTCGTTCGCTGCTGATTCGAACGCCCCTGACCTTTGAAAGTGGCGTGATCTGCGTCGAGATGATGAAAAGATTTGAAACGCAGGGGTGCCGGACCGTTGAGATGCCTGTTCATCATTACCCGCGGTTCCATGGCAGCAGCCAGTTCTTCACGGTCAAACACCTTCGCAAAATATTCGGGCAGCTTTTTGTCGCCTGGTGCAAACTTGTTGCCGCCCCGGTATTTTCACGTGACTCCAAAATGCCGGAATTAAGCCTGAGGCGTGAGGGCGCGGTGCGGAGTTCGAATGAATGAAGTGCTCTCAATCTATGATGGCAAAACAGTCCTCATCACGGGAGGGCTGGGCTTCATAGGAAGCAATGTCGCGATGCGACTGGCCGAAGCCAGCCGGGCTGAGATACGTATTGTAGATTCGCTTTCTTCCTCCTGTGGAGGGAATCCCGACAATATCCAGGGTATTTCCCGTCCTGTTCAGATCCACACCTTCGACTTGCGAGAAACCTCGCGGTTGCGGGAAGTGGTGAGTGGAGTGGATGTCATCTTCAACCTCGCAGGCCATGTCAGCCACGTGGATTCCATGCGAGATCCGCTTCAGGATTTGGGTGGGAATGCCGCGGCGCACCTTTGCCTGCTTGAAACCTGCCGGGCTGTCAATCCGCGTGTCCGGGTTATCTATTCCAGTACCCGACAGTTTTATGGCCGCCCGCAGTATCTTCCCGTGAACGAGGAGCATCCCATCCTGCCGGTCGATATCAATGGCGTGAACAAATATGCGACCGAGCTTTACCACCGGATCTATCATCAGGTTCACGGGATCGAAACCTGCTCGCTTCGCCTGACCAACACCTACGGGCCGAGGCAGTTGATTCGGAATGCCAGCCAGGGGTTCATCGGCTGGTTTTTTCACCAGATCCTCTGCAACCAGGAGATGGTACTTTTTGGTGACGGATTGCAGATCCGAGACCTGACCTATGTTGATTGCGTCGTCAATGCTCTGCTGATTGCCGGGATACATCCCAAAGCACCGGGCAAGGTATACAACCTTGGAGGCCCAGCCCCAATTACATTGCTCAAGCTGGCTGAGTTGATGATTGCTATTGCGGGCAGAGGCAGCTATCGGTTCGTGCCTTTCCCTGACGAAGGCAAGAAGATCGACATTGGGAACTATTATGGTTCATATTCCCGAATTCAGGAGGAATTGGGCTGGAGACCGGAGATCACCCTGGAAGACGGGATCCGGCGCACGTTGAGCTACTTTGGCCGCCATCCGGCTTATATTGGGAAATGACATTGCAAAACATCCCCTTCCTCGATCTCCGCAGAGGCTATCCCGCCCAGCGGGAAATGATTGAACAGATTATTGCGGGCGTGCTGGCGAGCGGAATCTATATCTTAGGCCCGCAACTGGAATCGCTTGAGCGGGAGTTTGCCGCCTCCATCGGCGTGCCATTCGCGGCCGGTGTCGGTTCGGGAACCGATGCCCTGATCCTTGCGTTGGAAGCGAGTGGCTGCGTCGTTCCAGGGCGGGGGGATGAGGTCATTACTCCCGCGATATCGGCTGCCTTTACGGCATTGGCCATCTATCGCGCCGGTGCTGTCCCACGGTTTGTGGACGTCGAGCCCGCAACTTTGCAGATTGATTCCAGCCAGATCGAAGCTGCCATTACCGATAAAACGCGCGCCATACTTCCTGTGCATTTGTATGGCTATCCCTGCGATATTGACCGGATTCTCCAATTGGCAGCCCGTTATGAGCTGGTTGTAGTCGAAGACGCCTGCCAGGCCCATGGGTCACGACTGTCGGGCAAATCGCTGGGGAGTTATGGAAGGGCATCCGCTTTCAGCTTCTATCCGACGAAAAACCTGGGAGCCTTCGGAGATGGCGGCATTGTGGCGACGGGAGATGAAGCCCTGGACCGGCGGGTCCGGATGCTGAGGCACGGAGGGCAGGATCGGACCTATCATCACGCTCTGCTGGGTTGCTGCTCGCGTCTCGATGAAATTCAATCCGCTCTTTTGAGAATGAAATTGGGGCAGCTGGAGCGACGCAACGAAATCCGCCGGAAACTCGCCTCTCGCTATGATGAGGCATTCAGTTCGCTGGACCTGCAACGATTGCCGTCAATACCGGATTTGATTCCCAACCGTCATTTATACCCTGTTTGCACTCCCAGGAGAGAAGAGCTGCGCAGTTTCCTGAGCGAGAACGGAGTCCAGACGCTCGTCCACTATCCGATACCATTGCCCGATCAGCCGGCATTCAGTCATTTTGTATTGCCTGGCCAGGAGTTTCCTGTTGCCCGGAGGGTGACCCAGGAGATCTTCTCTCTCCCGCTATATCCGGAATTTCAGGAAGAGGAACTGCAGCACACGATCCGGATGGTACGCAAGTTTTTCAAGGGTTAAGCTATGGAAGATCAGGAATACCTCCACATGTATGACGAGGAAGTATTCCATTGGTGGTACGAAGGAATGCGTGCCATCACACTGAAAGTGCTGCCGCCGGAATCTCTGCCATCTTCTCCCGTGGTGCTCGATGCAGGCTGTGGGACCGGGTACAACATCAGCTGGCTTCAACGGCAGTATGGCGCCGGTGTCACGGGGCTTGATTTTTCCCCACGGGCGCTTGAATTTTGCCGGCGGCGTGGTGCGCAGGATCTGGTTCGCGCGGATATCGCTTCAATTCCTCTCGCAGGGAATATTTTTGATCTCATTTTATGTTTTGACGTACTGACCCATTTGAAGGATGCGCCCGCCCGAGCAAGAGCTCTGCAGGAATTTCTTCGGGTGCTGAAGCCTGGAGGATGTCTTCTGCTTCGTGTGCCGGCATACCGGTTTTTGCGCAGCGGGCACGACGAGGCGGTTATGGCGTATCACCGGTACAGTCTGAGAGAACTGAAGATGGTTGCGGGAAATGCCGGATTTGAAATCGTGCGCCTGACCGGAGCGAATACTCTGCTATTCCCGGTGGCTGTTATCTGGCGGACAATGAAAAAAATCGGACTTGCTCCCGACGGATCCGATGTCCGCTCGACGACTCGAGGTAAGAGCGGTTTGAATCAAATTCTCACCTCTATTCTGCAGTTCGAAGCATCGATCCTGGGACGCTCAGATTTCGGTTTTGGACTTTCCATCTTCCTGCTGGCGAGAAAACCGAAGCTGGATATCCAATGAGGCAGGATGGCCCCGGCCTCTTCCCGATTATTATTGCTGTGAAGCAGGTATTTGCTGATCGCTACTAGTATGATAGCCTTCCGCTTTTGGGGACGAATCATGATACGACGTCGTATACAGACTCTGTGGATTGTAATCCTGTTGATTCTCTGGGGCTGCATCCCTGCACTGGCCCAGAAACCTGTTCCATTGCCTGAACTGACCTCCAAGCGGCTTCTCAATGATTTGCATATCACGGTCGCCTCTAATCCCAGCCTTGGCGATAACATGACCATCGGGCTGGTGGTGCGTTATGGAGCGGCCTTTGATCCGTCCGATAAAGGCGGATTGGCGCACCTTGTATCCCGCATGTTCATGAGGGCAACCGACGATAAAACATCCAAGGGGATCCAGGAAGAACTCCGATATCTGGGTGCCACGCTCGACATCCAATGCGATTGGGATGGCTTCCGCTTTATACTGAACGGACAAAGCGCAAAATACGAGCGCGCTCTCCTTTTGCTTTACCAGATCATAGCGGAAGCTCAGTTTAATGAAGCCGACTTTAAGGTTGTCAAGGAATCGATCCTGCAAGACCTTCAAAAGCCTCCCGATCCCAGACAACGAATCCACCGGCAACTTGATAGTGTTCTTTTCGGAGGGACTACCTACGGACGCCCTATCGAAGGGGATTCGCGGACCGTTGCCAATATCACGCTGGGGGATGTTCGCGGTTTCTATCACAAATTTTTCTCTCCAGGGTCTGCTTCGCTTCTGGTGGTGGGTTTTATCAATCCAAACCTGGTGCTTCCCAGGGCTACGCGCATATGGGGTATCTGGGTTCAGAATGAGGATGTACCTTTTACCTTCATTCCTCCACGTAAGCCTGCCGGCCGTCAGATATACCTCGAGGATGATCCCGGTTCTCCCGCAGCCCAGTTCATCATCGGAAACCTCTTCCCACGCAGAGAAGATCCTGGATTTGGAAATGCCATGTTGACGGCGCAGATTCTGCAGGAACGCCTGACGAAAATGCTGCCGACCTCGCTGTTGACCGTTGGGTACGATGGACGGCGAATGGCCAGCCCGTTTTACGTCCAGGGACAAGCGGCGGCGGACCAGGCGGCCGATCAGCTTCAACACATTCGCGAAGCCGCAAACGACTTGAAAAGCAATCCCGTTTCGAAAGAAGAGCTGGATGTCGCCCAGCAGAAGGTAATTGCCGACTTCAATCGCGAGCTATCTACATCGGCCGGAATTTGCAATATTCTGCTGGATGCGGAGCTCTACAAACTCGGCAGCAATTATGCCGTCTTGTTTCCGGATCAGATTCGACGCTGTGACATTGAATCAATAAAGGAAGCGGCGAACAACTATATCTTTCCCAGCGGAGAGGTGATTCTCATTCGAGGTCCGGAATCGATCCTCAAGCCTGCGCTGGAACCGCTTGGCAATACTCGACAGTTGATTCCATAGCCGGAAAATTTGTCAGGAGACAGGTCCCCCCGTCTCCTGACGTCCTGACTTCTATCTCCTGACTCCTGTCCACTTCTGCTATACTTCCCCTACTTTAGGTAGATATTGGATTGTATAGCAAAATAAACCCCAATCTCCGGCAGCGCATAATAAGTTGCATGATTCTGGCTGTTTTCGGCTGGGTGGTGGGGTACCCCCAATCGCAACGAACTCCAGGTTTTTTGCGTGTGCCCGCACAGTCCGGAATGGTTCAGCCATCCGGGAATCCGGAATTCACGTTCGTACGTGTGGTCTATACCGGGCTTGGGCCTTATGGATATTACAAAGGGTGGTATACAGACTGGCCAAAGTCCGACCGTCAGTTCATCCTGGGAGTGCGCAGGTTGACAAACATACGGGTTGCGGAGCAAGGCAAAACGGTTAGTCTGACGGATCCGGAAATCTATCGTTATCCTTTTATCTATTCTGTCGAATGCGGACACTGGAATTTCAGCGAGGCTGAGGCCGCCGGCCTCAGGGAATATCTGAAGCGGGGCGGTTTTATGTTCTGCGACGATTTCTGGGGCACATGGGAATGGGAGAATTTTCAGCAGCAAATATCCCGAGTTCTTCCCGGTGCCGTTATTACCGAAATTCCAATGAGCCACCCGATATTTCATTCCTACTACGACATTCGTCAGATCATCCAGACTCCCAATGTCGGCAATGCCCTTTACTCGGAAAATACCTATGAACAGGATGGGTTTGTTCCTCACTGCCGGGGAATTTTCGATCAGGAGGGTAGACTCCTTATTGTCATAAACTGGAATACCGATTTGGGCGACTCCTGGGAATGGGCTGATCTTCCAGGGTTTCCCGCCAAGTATTCAACATACGCTTACCAGATCGGAATCAATGCAATTGTCTATGCCATGAGCCACTAACTCGGGGAACCATGACTGCAGTCTTCGAATGGCTGTTTAAGTTTCGGCCGCTGCTTTATGAAAAGGGCCACCTCTCTTTTCATCCAATATGGCCTTGGTATATTACTTTGCTGTTTGCCGTCGCGGCCGTCCTTGGGGCTTATTGGTTCTATCGATATCCTTCACTCCCGGGCGCCTGGCGCTTAGGGCTGTCCGGTCTGCGTGCGGCTGCATTTCTCGTCATTCTTGTCCTTTTTTTGCAGCCCGTTCTTCGTGTTCATTCCGTGATACCGCAGAAAAACTTTGTCGCGATTGCCTATGATGGAAGCAGAAGCATGGAGATACGAGATGGCGCGGATGGACAGTCCAGAATGTCAGTGCAGCAGCGTCTCCTGCGTGCCTCAGACAATCCACTCTTGAAGGATCTCTCCTCTCGATTCAAGCTCCGGTTCTTCAGGTTTTCAAAGGCAGCGGAGCGAACAGAGGCATTTCAGGATTTGCCGCGTCGCGGCGAGATCACGGACATTGAGAACACTCTCCGTCAGATAGAAGGAGAACTGGCGGCAGCACCTGTCGCGGGCATTGTTTTAGTCACCGACGGTGCGGATAATCACTCCACAAACCTGGATGCCGTATCCGCACAGCTGCATGCCCGGAATATCCCCATATATGCCGTTGGAATTGGCAGCACCGGTTTTCCTCGCGATGCAGAGGTGCTGCGGGTTTCCGCACCAAGGCATGTGCTCAAGGATACCCTTGTGGAAGCCGAGGTTTTCGTGCGATCGACTGGATATGCCGGGCGTCGTTCCAAGCTTCTGGTTATGGAGCGGGACCGGCAGATTCAAAGCCAGGAGATCCTGCTCGGCGGCGATGGTGAGGTGAAAACCTACAAAGTTTATTTCAACAGCCAGACACCCGGTTCACGTGTTTTCACTTTCAGGATAGAGCCGTTCGATGATGAACTGATCCGGGAAAACAACGATCAGTCCGCGCTTGTTCGAGTTGACGATGCGCAGCCGCAGATTCTATACGTTGAAGGAGAGCCACGCTGGGAGTATGGCTTTCTCAGACGTGCCATCCTTTCCGACAAAAACCTCCAGGTGGTGACGCTGCTTCGCCAGGCGGACGGGAAATTTCTGAGACAGGGTATTGATTCGCCATCCACATTGGAAAAGGGGTTTCCCGTCGACAAAGCGGAATTGTTCAAGTACAGGGGACTGATTATCGGGAGTGTGGAAGCCAGTTTCTTCACTTTTGATCAGCTCCGTATGATCTCGGATTTTGTAAGTCAGCGCGGCGGCGGCTTTCTCATGCTTGGCGGCAAGAATTCGTTCGGTCAGGGCGGATATATGAACACCCCGGTCGAAGACCTTCTGCCGGTCCGGCTTGGCCCCAATAGTCGCGAAATCCCTGACTTCAGTGAGCTTGAATATAAGGTGCATTTGACATCCTATGGGGCCGAGCACCCGGTAACCAGGCTGTCCTTGTCGGAATCCGAAAACAGGAAACGGTGGGACGCCGCACCCACGCTAATTGGCTTCAATCCGACCGCCGGCCCTAAACCCGGGGCAACCGTGCTTGCCCAGGGAGGAACGCCCGACTCCCGCGGGCAAAGCCCCGTCATACTTGCATTCCAGCGATTTGGAAAGGGGAAGTCCTTAGCCTTCACAACCGCAGCCAGCTGGCGCTGGAAGATGCAGCAGGACCATGCCAACAACTTTCATGAGCTTTTCTGGAAGCAAGCCCTGCGATGGCTGGTCAGCGATTCTCCAGATCAGGTCAGTGTGGATACGGAAAAACGGACCTATTCTTCTGACGAGCCTGTCCTGATCCGGGCGGAGGTTAATGACGCGTCATTCGGCCCTTTGAATAAGGCGCAAGTGCGGGCACAGGTCAAGTCTCCTTCAGGGCAGAGCAGCAGCGTTCCTCTTTCCTGGGATGTCGAGTCTGACGGCGTTTATTCCGGCGCCTTTAAGGCATCCGAGGACGGCATGTATGAAATATCCTGTGAAGCATCCCTGGGAACCCAGAGCATCGGTTCCGCAAAATCTGAGTTCTGGGTCGCTCCATCCACGGAAGAATTTCACAATGCCCAACTGAATGCAGACCTTCTCAAGCGCCTGTCCCATGCAACGGGTGGGCGTTACTATTCTCCGGAAAACACCCGCACACTCGCAGAAGACATCTCGTACATCGATACAGGATCATCGCGGCTGGAAGAAAAGGATTTGTGGGATATGCCGTTCAATTTTCTGCTTTTGGTAGGCTTGGTTTCCGCGGAATGGATCTTAAGAAAAAGAAAAGGACTGGCATGAGTCGAAGCCTTCGGTTGCCAATCAGCTGTTGCCAGCCTGCAGCTACCCTCCGCTGCTTGCTGTCGATGGTGGCATGTTCGTTCCGGATCCCATTCCTGGCGATCACTGTGGGCATCCTGATGCTGCTTTCCTGCATGCCTCAACTCACCGCACAGGAAAGAGACGGACGGTGGGCCATCCTGATGGTGGGAAATAGCGGTGATCCCGATTTGCAGAAGGCATACCTGAAGGAAATAACCGATCTCCGTACGGCTTTAGAGAAGTCCATGGGCTTTCCGCACGAGCAGATTGTGGCGCTTTTTGAGGATCCCGCTTTGGCTCCGGGAATAATTGAGGGCAAATCGACGCGCGAAGAACTTCAGACAGCCTGTCGCCAAATGGCCGCGCGTGTCAGGGCAGAGGATATGGTTTTTGTCTTCATTGACGGGCACGGTACCTATGATGGCAACACCTATAAGCTGAATTGTCCCGGGCCGGATCCCACGGCCGAGGATCTGGCCTCCATGCTGTACTCCATTCCTGCGCGCCGGTTTGTGATCGTCAACGCCACGAGCAGCAGCGGCGGCAGTATCGCTTCGCTTTCCCGGGAGGGTACGGTCCTGATTGCCGCAACGAAAAGCGGCATGGAAAGAAACAGCACGCACCTGGGGCGCTATTTTGTTGATGCCCTGCAAAACAATGCGGCGGATACGGACAAAAACGGTCGCGTATCGATGCTGGAAGCATTTTTCTATGCCAGGCAGAGAGTAGAAAACTATTACGTCAGCGAAGGCAGCCTGCAGACCGAGCACCCGGTTTTGGATGATCTCGGAGAAAAAAAAGGACAGGACTTGCCTGGCCCGGAAAATGGGGCGGGATTGCTTGCGCGAACCCTATTTCTGGATAAGGAAGTGCCGCAAGCCACGGGCACGCTGACAATAGAGCAGCAGGGATTGGCGCGTGAGGCTCGGGATGTCGAACAACAGATTGAAGCCCTGAAATATTCTAAAAGCCAGATACCGGAAAACGAATACGAGCAGCGACTGGAAGCCTTATTGCTAAGGCTGGCACAAATCAATGCAAAGCTTCCGAAGTAGAATTGGATTTGTGATCATCAAAGGAAGGCTTTTCGTTCTGGGCCTTTGTCTGCACTTGTTCTGTCTTCTCCCATGGTGTGCCGCCTCCATGCAGGGCAAACCCTCCACCCTCGCATCCCACGAAAACCTTGAGGCAAAGGAGCTCTTCAAATTACGGCAAGCCGGTGCCTATCGCGAAGCTTGTCGGCGTGGGGAGGAATATCTGTCGAAACGAGGCGAGTCGGCGATTCTGCGACTGGAATATGGCCGTAGCCTTGTAGCGGTTGGGGAGTACGGGCCTGGAGAGAATGCGCTTAGGGCGGCCATTGCGAATGCCCCGATAGTTTCCACGCTGAGGTTTCACGCAATTCGGACGTTGGCTGAGTTGCTTGAAGTAACGGGCCGTCAGAAGGAAGCCGTATCGCTTTGGGATCAGTTGCTGGCTCAATACAGGACCGGAGGGGTGAATGACAGTGAGACCTTGGGTGAATTGGCTGTGGCTGCCTGGCATCGAGGGTATTTCCGGGAGGCTCAAAATATCTTCGTGGATGCAACCGACCCAGAACGGAGTGCTGTATCCGCGGAGGTGCTCACCGATTTTGGCTTTCTGCTGCTCGAAAAATACAATGCCAAGGATGCGCTCGGGGCCTTTCGCGACAGTCTGAAGTTGGACAACTCGGCGCGGGCGAAGCTTGGCATAGCGCTTGCAAAAAAGTACGACAATGATTTCGAGGTGGAGGTGAATGCCCGCGCTGCACTCGAGATCAACCCTTACCTGGTCGGGGCGCGGAATGTATTGGCCCAGCTTGCAATTGAAGAAGAAGCCTATCCGGAGGCGCTCGAGCATATTGAAGCTGCCCTGAGGGTTAATCCTTTGGACCTGGAAACCCTCAGCCTGCAGGCATTCTGCCGCTACGTTCAGGGAGACATGTCCGGGTTTGCCAATATCGAGAAGCGCGTGCTGGGGCTTAACCCATCATACGGGGAGTTCTACCGCATACTGGCGGATAACCTTGTTTCCAGAAGAAAATACCAGGAGGCCGTAGACTGGAGCCGGAAAGCAATTGCAATTCAGCCGGCACTTTGGACTGCTCATGTACTGCTGGGAATGAATCTCATGCGCGTCGGCAACATCGAGGAGGGACGAAAGTCCATTCAGCGGGCGTTTGAGGGAGATCCCTACAACGTATGGGCAGTCAATTCGCTGGATCTTTTTGATCAGGTCAAATCCTTTAGCCGGATACAGAGCGAGCATTTTGCTTTCCGTATGGCCAAGGAGGATGCTTCATCTATCGGGTCTTTTGCCCCTGCATTGGCTGAAGAGGTCTATTCCAAATTGACGCAGCGCTATGGCTTCACACCCGAAGGCCCGATCCAGATTGAAATCTATCCGGATCATGGTGGCTTTGCGGTTCGAACCCTCGGACTTCCGGGGTTGTCGGGAGTCCTGGGTGTCTGTTTTGGCAAAGTCATTGCCATGGATGCTCCCGGTACCAGACCCAAAGGAACGTATAATTGGGGATCCACCTTGTGGCATGAATTTGCGCATGTCATTACCCTTCAAATGACCAAGCATAATATTCCCCGTTGGTATTCAGAGGGCTTATCTGTTTATGAAGAACATAAAGCCCGTCCCGGTTGGGGCGAGAACCTGACCCTTGATTTCCTTCGCGCCTACAAGGCTGGAAAGCTCATGAAGGCAAGCGAATTGAACATGGGGTTCGTACGCCCGTCGAGCCCCGAACAGGTGATGCTGACCTACTACCAGGCGGGGTTGATCTGTGAAATGATCGAGGAGAAATACGGGTTTGATAAGATACGCCAGTCTCTCCTCCTTTTTGCGGAAAACAAATCTGCACAAGAAGTATTTCATCAAACGCTTGGAATGGATCAGGCTCAGATGGATGAAGCCTATGCAAAATATCTGGATTCGCGCGTGAAAGCGATTGCGGAACATATTCGGTTTGAAAAAGATGGATCCAAACCGGACACAGCGGATAAGGCCAGCCTGCTTCAGAAAGTGAAAGACAATCCTGGGGATTTCTGGGCCAATCTGAGTCTGGGGCGGTTGCTTCGCAAGGAAGGATCCCTCGCGGGGGCCGAAATTTATTTGAAAGATGCCCAGCGGAGTTTCCCGCAGTACGTGGAAGAGGGGAATTCCTACCAGTTGCTTGGGGAAATCTACGGTGAGCTGAAGCGAAATGATGAGGCTTTGGCTCAGTTCAGGAATTGGAGCCTGGTGGATGGGTCTGCCCTCGATCCGCTGGCCGCTGCTGCCCGCATCTACCTGGATCGCAAGGATTGGGCTTCTGCCACGGAGGTGTTGAGCCTTTCCATTTACATAGATCCCTACGATCTGCAGGTTTTTAAGAAGCTCGGCGATGCGGCTATGGCCTGCGGGAAATGGTCCACCGCCATAGATGCTTATCGCAGCCTTGCCGGTTCGAAAGTCGCGGATTCTGCCGGGGCGCATTTTGATTTGGCCCGTGCCCTTCTGGAATCCGGCAACCGGCCGGAGTCGAAACGAGAGGTGCTGAAGGCGCTGGAAATTGCGCCCTCCTATCGCGAGGCACAGGAGTTGCTGTTGAGCCTGAGCGGGGAAGCAAAATGACGGAAAGCAGATTGCGAAAGACGAATGAAAAGACGAGACCCGGTGGGTTTCGTAGCCTTCACTTTTGCATTCGCAATTCATCAGGGATCATTTTCTTCCTGCTGGCCCTTGTTGCTGTTGCTGCCGGCCACTTCTCCGGGATTGCTCAGGAATCAGAGCAGGAGTTGGCCCGGAAGGAAAGCCGTTTTACTTTCGGCAGGATTTATTTTGATTCCCCACTGACGCGAATATTCAGCGGACCGATCGGCGCCGGGAATGGTCCGCCATGGAGCCATGACTGGCCTCGGTCTGAAGAGCATTTTATGAAGATTATGGCGGAGGTTACCAGGCTGGATGTGAACCCCGGGGGGCATATTCTCTCGTTTCAGAATGATGAATGTTTCAAATATCCTATAGCGTACCTGTGCGAAGTCGGATACATGAATCTTTCAGATCAGGAAGCACGCCGGATGGCCGAATACCTTCTGCGCGGCGGGTTCCTCATTGTGGACGATTTTCGCGGGGAGCGTGAATTTGCTAATTTTCAGATGCAGATGAAACGGGTATTTCCGAAGCGCTCCCTGGAGGAATTGCCCCGGTCACATCCCATCTGGACCTGTTTTTACGATATCTCAAAATTGATGATCGAGCCGCCCTACTCCAGGTTCCTGACTCCTCAGTATTTCGGAATGAGCGATGACACCGGACGGCTTATGATGGTTGTTGATTACAATAACGACATCAGCGATTACTGGGAATGGTCGGATGACCCTTTGACTCCCATCGAGGAGTCCAACGAAGCTTACAAATACGGGGTCAACTACGTGATGTATGCGTTAACGCATTAGGTATATCCGGTAGCTGAAAGGGAACGAATACGATGGACGTTCAATCGATGGTTGCCAACGATTCAGAATTGGTGGAAAGACTCCGTGTCGGTCATCGCGGAATTATGAAGGAACTGAGGAAGGTGATTATTGCGCAGAAAACCGTGGTGGATCAGGCGCTGATATCGCTTCTCGTCGGAGCGCATTCCATGATTACCGGCGTTCCCGGCCTTGCGAAAACGCTGCTCATCAAAACGCTTGCGCAGATTTTGGATCTAAGCTTTAAGAGGATCCAATTTACGCCTGACCTGATGCCCGCCGACATAACCGGAACCGATATCATCCAGGAAGATGTCGGTACCGGCAAACGCGAGCTTGTATTTATGAAGGGACCGATTTTTGCGAACATATTGTTGGCCGACGAAATCAACCGCACGCCGCCCAAGACCCAGGCTGCGCTGCTTGAGGCAATGGAAGAACTGCAGGTAACCGTTCAGGGTATTACTTACCGGATGGAACGCCCATTTTTTGTTCTGGCAACGCAGAACCCGATTGAACTCGAGGGAACATACCCTCTCCCTGAGGCCCAGTTGGACCGGTTTATGTTCAATGTCGTCATCGATTACCTTGGAGAAGAAGATGAGCATACGGTTGTAACGACAACAACGGTGCCGCAGGATATTCGGCTCGAAAGGACCGTCACGGGTCCGGACATCATTGCATTTCAGGAACTTGTGCGCCGCGTGCCGGTTCCTGAATCCGTATCCCGATATGCGGTGGCTCTGGTGAGAGCCAGCAGGCCCGGTATCACTAACCCCCCGCAGGAGTTCATAAAGGAATTTGTCAGTTGGGGAGCCAGCCCGCGGGCAGCCCAGTATCTTATGCTTGCGGGCAAAGCTCGGGCATTGCTGCACGGTCGGTTCAATGTATCGGTGGAGGACGTCCAGGAGTTGGCCTATCCCGTTATGCGCCATCGGATTTTGACAAACTTTCATGCCGAATCGCAGAAGGTCTCCACAGATGAGATTATTCGCCGTCTCCTGGAAGTAGTGCCTGTTCCCAAATCCGGCCTTCGCTAGTTGCGGGCCTTAATGATCGATTGAGATTAGTATGAGCGATTTTCAGGCAACCCGTTTCCTTGATCCTCAAGCCCTGACTCGAATTGCCTCGCTGGAACTCATAGCCAGAACGGTGGTGGAGGGATTTATCTCAGGGCTGCATCGATCTCCGCACCTGGGATTCAGTGTGGATTTTGCGGAATACAGTCCCTACAGACCCGGTGATGATATTCGCAAAATTGACTGGAAGGTGTATGCCCGAACAGATCGGTTCTTTATCAAAAACTATGAGGGGGAGACCAATACCAGCATACATCTCATTCTCGACTGCAGCCGATCCATGTCTTATGGCAGCCAGGCAGTCACCAAACTTGCCTACGGCCAGTACCTGGCTGCGTCGCTCGGCTATTTTGCATTTAAACAGAGAGATGCTGTGGGATTTGTATCCTACGATGAAGATGTTATTCGCTACGTTCCAGCGCGCGGGTCGGTGGGACATCTGAATACAGTGCTTCACGCCATTGAAAATTCCGAACCTGGGAAAAAGACCAGTTTTGTAAAACCATTGGTGAGTGTCGCCGAACGGCTTCGAAGACGCGGGATCGTTATTGTGATATCCGATCTATATGATGAGCCTGAAAAGGTCATCAGCGGATTGAGGCACCTGGCTTATCGCGGGAATGATGTTATTGTGTTTCAAATCCTGGATCCGGCAGAAATTCGATTTGATTTTCCCGAGGCGGCTCAGTTCGTGGATTTGGAAACACGGGCTGAAATGCTGGTGGTCCCGGAATATATTCGCCAGGAGTATCGCCGCGTGCTCCAGGCGCAGATTGCCGACTATGAAAAGGAATGCCGGAAAGATCGAATGGATTTTTTTCAGATCGATACCTCGCAGCCTTTGGATCAGGCATTGTTCAACTATCTGGTGCGTAGAGAGCAATTATATTAGCCAACACGACTGACTACTGACTACTGACTACTGACTATGAATTTTGTGAATCCTCTTTTTCTGATTGGCGGGCTGGCGGCAGGGATTCCGATCCTCCTGCACCTTATCAGAAGGGAGCATGCCAGGAAGATCGAGTTCTCGACTCTGATGTTTCTGCAGCGTGTTTCCAGGCGTTCTATTCGATATCAAAAACTGCGGCACCTTCTGCTCCTGCTTTTGCGAATTCTGGCTTTCCTGCTGATCGTCCTTGCCTTCATGCGGCCCTATCGGGAAAAGGCGCAGGCGAGTGCGTCCATTGGCAGAATATCGACGGCACATATTATTGTCGTGGATAACTCGTTGAGCATGGCGTACCGCGACCATTGGGATAAAGCCAAGGAGGCCGCAGTTCGCATTATTCACAAGTCTGAGCCAGGCGATAAATTTGCGATACTCCAGTTTTCGGATAGAACGGTAGCCAGGACGGCTTTCATCGCGGGATCGTCCGAGGCTGAGAGCGAGGTCCGTCATCTGGAATTGAGTGATCAGGCGACCCGATATGCTCAAGCGCTGCGGGTGGCAGAAAGGTTTGCCCTTGATGCCGGTACCCGGAAGCGGATCATTCACCTCATTTCCGATTTTCAAAAAAACGGCTGGATGGCGGAAGAACGCGATTTTCAACTGGGCGCAGGCATTGAGCTGGATCCCATAGATGTGGGATCCGCGGATTTCAGCAATCTCGCGTTTAGAGATGTTCACCTGGCAGGAAACGATCTGGCCCAGGGAAGCGAGATCAGCATTAACGCATCCGTCGAGAATTATGGGAAACTGGATCGCAAAAACATTTTGATAAAACTGTTTTTGGATGGACGTTCTGTCGCGGAAAAACGGGTAGATATCGGGTCCGGGGCATCCCAGGGGATTGAATTTTCCTTGCCAGGGCTCACGTCAGGCATTCATCCTGCGGTGCTGGAGGTCGAAGACCCATATCTGGCGCGAGATAATCGGTTTTATATGACGGTCGAGGCCAGAACCAAGACTCTCGTCCAGGTGGTCGAAACCGAAAATACGGATGAGCGGCATTCTCCAGGGTATTTCCTTTCCAAAGCCCTGAATATCGATACGCTTTCTCCATACAGGATGGCGGTTGTTTCGCCGCAAAATCCTGCGATCAGCGGGAGCCTCCTGATATGGAACAGCACCACAGGTGGAACCGCCGGTGTTCAGGAGAAGATACGAGCCTTTGTGAAATCCGGAGGTGGGCTGGCCATAACCATGCCGGAGGGTCTGCAGGCGTCCGAATTCAATCGAACTTTCGGCTCCTGGCTTCCCATCAGATATATGGAGGGAACCAACCCCTCGTCCTTTTCCAGGCGACCTTCGGAGGACTATGCCTTGATGACGGCTATCCGGATGGATCATCCAGTTTTCAAGCCGTTCAGTCAGCCTAATTCCGGGTCGTTCTCCGGCGTTCGATTTTTCCGACATGCTAAACTATCGGTAGGTTCTGCTGCGGATATCCTGGCTCGATTTGATAATGGTGACCCTGCGCTTATTGCTGTTGCAATCGAAGCCGGTCGCGTGCTGGTTTTCCCCTCCTCGGCCGATGATTCGTCCAACGATCTCCCCTTGAAAGCCGTTTACGCGCCTTTCTGGCAACAGGCACTTCATTTTCTGGAAAACTTTCAGGAAAGGCGACCGTGGATGGAGGTGGGCGCGACGTTGTCTCCCAAGACGCTGCTGTCAGACACAGCCCTCAGGCAAGGGAAAGGGCTTGCGAATAGCGAGGCGTCCGTTGCCATCCTCGATCCGAGAAGGCAGCGGCTCCCTTTATTGCCGGGCGATGCCGCGCTTACACTGGAAACTGCGGGGTTTTATGAAATCCGGGCAATGCATTGGAATATACCCGTAGCGGTCAATCCGGCGGCAAAGGAATCCGATTTGGAACATGGGAATGCAGAAGAAATGGCGGCAGGTTGGATGGCCTCTAATCCTTCCATGTTGCATCAGGATGAGCGATTAGGCCTGGATGATCTGGATCGCCGGCAGCGATTATGGGTTCTGATTCTGATAGGAGCCGCAGTCCTTTTGATTGCTGAATTGATTTTATCCAACGCTCATCCTGTTTCGCGCGGACAGGAAAGGCCGGTTGGACATGTGCCCATAGCCAGGCGTCAGGCTTAAGAGGCCGGGGAGGATCTATGAATGCCTACGGGAGCCTGTTGACAACGATACGACAGGTGCGTCGGAAATGGCGCTCCCAGATTCTGGTCAAAGGAATTTCCTTGTTCCTTGCCTCCACGATTGCCTTCCTCATGCTGGGCGTTTGGGGCGCGGATCTCTTTGGATTCAAGTCTTCCGTGGTTTGGATGATCCGTATTCTAGCCGGGGCAACGGTTCTTTTTACGGGGTGGTATTTTCTCTGCGTTCCGCTTCGAGCCCGGATAACCAATGTTCAAATTGCACGGTTTGTCGAAGAGAAATATCCCCAATTGGAGGATCGACTTGTTGCGGCGGTGGAACACGGAGGGAATGCGGCAGAATCGAAGAGCATGATCGATCTTCTCATTAAAGATGCTTTGGATAAGACAGCTGCGATCGATCTGTCGGTGTTTTTGGATCGCAAACGGCTGCTGTCCTTCGCATTGACCGGGTTTTCCGCACTGCTGGGACTTTTCCTGTTGTTGAATTGGGGGCCGTCATTCTTTCCTTACGGGTTCAGTTATCTGTATGCACCATGGACGCAAGCCTCTCTCGGTTCATCTCTGATGATCAAAATCGCTCCCGGCGATGTTGAACTGGCAAAGGGATCGGATCAGCAGATTCACGCGCAGTTGATCGGGTTTGATTCTTCCGACGTCCGTTTGCTTTCTCAGGTTGAGGGTTCCGCGACATGGAATGCTTCGGTGATGGAGCCCGAGTCGCGCGGGAGCGGTTTTCAATACCTGCTGGTGGATCTTCGGTCCTCAGTTCGTTACTACGTCGAATCGAAGGGAGTGAAATCCAAAGCTTGCCTGATTCGCGTTCAGGATCTGGCGAAAGTCGATGCCATCGATCTGACGTATCATTTCCCCGCGTATGCCGGGATGGTTGATCAGACGGTGCGAAATGAGGGGGATATTTCGGCGCTGAAAGGGACAAGAGTGGATCTGCGGATTCGTCTCAGCCGTCCAGCTGAATCGGCCCGACTCTTGTTTGACAATCAATCGGTTCTGGATCTTTCGCGAGGTACGGCACAGGACTTTGCCGGCACGCTTACTCTTCAAAGGTCAGGATCCTACGTTGTTCAAATCACCGAACCTCGCGGTTCCACTCATCCTGGATCAGCCGAGTATGGCATCGAGGCGCTGGATGACCAGGTTCCAAAGGTGACCATAACCAGGCCGATGCGGGATGTGCGCGCCACCAGCGTTGAGGAGGTTTTTTCGGAGGTCAAAGGAGAAGATGACATCGGGGTTGGGAAGCTGGAGCTTCACTATTCAGTCAATGGTGGGGCGGAAAGATCGGTGGATCTTTACACCGGAAAGCCTCCTAAGACTTCAGTCATCGGGTCCCATACATTCTTACTGGAGGAGTTCGGCCTGCAGCCCGGAGATGTAATTTCCTATTATGCCAAGGGCTGGGACAACAACAATGCGACCGGGCCTGGCAATGCAAGCTCAGATATCTATTTCATTCAGGTTCGCCCCTTTGAGCAGAAATATACGCAAAACCAACAGTCGGGCATGTCCGGGCAGGGGGGAGAGCGGGAGGAAGCGCTCAGCAAGCAGCAGAAGGACATTATCAGCGCGACCTTCAGGCTGATCCGTGAAAAGAGCAGGATGGAGTCCAAAGAGTACCAGGATGGTCTGAAGTCGCTGGCCCTGGTACAAACCCGTTTGCAGCTGCAGGCGCAAAATGTGGTGGATCGGATGCAACGCCGTGGGGCCGTGCAGGTCGATGACAAATTCCGCAAATTGTCCGAATACCTGAGGACCGCCATTCAGGAGATGGAGAAGGCAGCGGCTAATCTTGGAGCGCAGAAGCCCGACGGAGCAATGCCTAATGAACAAAAGTCCCTCCAGCAGTTGATGCGTGCCGAGAGCCTGTTTCGCGAAATCCAGGTCTCATTTGCAGCCCAGGGCGGCGGGAGTGGGGCGCAGACAAACGCCGAGGACCTGGCGGATTTGTTCGAGCTGGAATTGAACAAGCTCAAAAACCAGTACGAAACAGTGCAGCGAGGAGAAGAGCAGGCCCGGGATCAAAAAGTCGACGAGGCAATGGAAAAGCTGAAGGAACTGGCCAGGAGGCAGCAGCAACTCAACGAACGCAATCGCATGTTGGGTCAGCAGGGGAAAAGCGCTTCGTCCGGCGGAGAACCCCAAAATCAGCAGGAGTTGATACAGCAGGCGGAGCAAATGCAACGGCAGTTGCAGCGGTTATCCAGAGAACGCAGCTCTCCTCAGATAAACGAGGCCGGCAGTCAGATCCAGAAGGCGATCGACGAGATGAAAAGGGCTCTCGGCAATTCGCAAAATCAGAATAGCGCGGAGTCCACAGCTCAGGGGATACGCGCGCTACAGCAGTTGGAAGATGCCGCACGCAAGCTATCCCAGGGTCAAAGAGCCGGATTTGCCCAGCGTCTTGACGGGGCGGTGGAGGAATCCAAAAGCCTGGTAGAGGAGCAGAAACGAATTCAGGAAGGCCTGGAGCGGCTTTCAAAGGACAAACCTCCGGCAGGCTTGTCTGAATCCGGCCGCCAGCTTCGTGAAGATATGGTCTCACGGAAAACAAGCCTGGCCGATAGACTCAGAAGTCTGAATAATCAAATTCAGGATCTCTCGAGGCAGACGCGAAAAAGCCAAAAGGAGACCAGCGACAGATTAGGCGAGGCTGCCAGAGGCATCCAGGACAGCCGCCTCCCGGACCGCATCATGAGCGGAAATCCCATGATCCAGAATGGATATTATGACGGCCAGAAACAACGGGAGGATTTTATTCGAGGCAGCCTGGAAGCGCTGAATAAACAGCTGGAGACGGCCAGAAATAGTGCTGGGCAATCAAAAGAAGGGAAGCTCGAAGAGGCTGCATCACGGGCGCGACAGCTTGCCGAAGGATTGGAATCCATGCAGCAGCGCATGAACCAAGCTCAGCAGGGGAAGGAAGGGAACGGCCAGCGGCAAGGTCCACCATCAGCGCGGCAGGATAGTGGGCAGGAACCTCAGGGGCAGAAGGGTGGTTCAATGCAAACTGGTCCGATTTCAGGCGGACAGGCGGAGGCTACTGTCCGGAATGGCAGACCAAGTCCCGGCACTGATGCCCGCACGCCATCCGGGAATACGATCGGTCCGCCGATCGGTACCGGAACTCCGGGGAATGAAGAAGCTCGCCAGCTTGGCAGGGAATTACAGCAAAGGCTGACGGATGCGCGGGATTTGAAGCCCCTGCTCGATGTGAACTCAACCCAAATGAAAAACCTGGAGAAGGTAATCGAATCGCTGCGAAGGACAGGAGATTATACAAACCAGGGCAACCCGGAACAGATTGCCCGGTTGAAGAGCGCTATCGACTATATGCGCAAAGTGGAATTCGATTTGTCCCGGGATCTGGAAAAGCTCAATCAGAGTGAACGATATTTGTCCGAAGAGGAGAACGGGTCCCCGGATCGCTACCGTAAGCTGGTCGAGGAGTATTATCGATCCGTTGCCAAAAGCAGGTAAGGAAGACTGTATTCTCTGAATTTGCACGCTTTCGCATGAGATCCGGCCATGCCTGGCCCGATTGTGTAGGGCCGCATTATTCTCATTGCCAAGATTCCTGCCGGTGATACGATCAAGGAGATTTGATATCTCCGTTGCACACGGCATGCGTTCTTTCGGGAGGCCCTGGATGCGAATAGTAATTACGGGTGGTGCGGGTTTTCTTGGCAGTCATTTGTGTGATCGCCTGCTGAAATTGGGACACGAGGTTATCTGCCTGGACAACCTCTTGACCGGAACGGTCGACAATATCGCCCACCTGATGGGAAATGAGAGGTTTCAGTTCTTTAAGCATGATGTGACGGAATACATTTTTATCGGTCAGCCGGTTGACGCGGTTATGCATTTTGCCTCCCCCGCGAGTCCCCGCGATTATCTCGAGTTGCCGATTCAGACTCTGAAGGTTGGAGCCCTTGGTACCCACAAGACCATTGGACTCGCCAAGCATAAGAAGGCCCGATTCCTCATGGCAAGCACCTCGGAAAGCTATGGGGATCCGTTGGTGAATCCGCAACCCGAAACCTATTGGGGGAATGTCAATCCTATTGGATTGCGCGGAGTATATGACGAGGCCAAGCGGTTTGCGGAGGCACTCGTAATGGCGTATTACCGCTATCACAAGGTGGACACGCGTATCGCGCGTATATTCAACACCTATGGCCCGCGCATGCGTCCGCATGACGGACGCGTGGTTTCCAATTTTATAGTGCAGGCGCTCAAAGGCGAACCGCTCACTGTGTATGGCAAAGGTGACCAGACACGGAGTTTCTGCTATGTCGAGGATGAGGTCGATGGATTAATCCGGCTCCTGCTGGTTCCGGAAAGCGAAGAGGTACATCTGCCTGTCAACATTGGGAATCCGCAGGAGCTTACGGTGCTCGAAATTGCAGAGAAGGTGATCCGCCTGACCGGTTCGAGCAGCGGCATTATCCATGAACCGTTGCCGGAGGATGATCCCAAAGTGCGTCGCCCCGATATCACCCGTGCGGGACGTTTATTGGACTGGGCTCCGCGAATACCTCTGGAAGAAGGGTTGCGCCGCACCATCGAATACTTCAGATCCAAATTATAGAACCTGCTGATAAATGGCGAATCCAGTCGCAGCAGGGATATTTCGTGAGCTTCATTCAACAAATCAAGAACGTGAGAAGCGGATAGGTGCGTCGCTGTGGTATGATCTCCGGTTTTAGGAGGTGTGGCTATGAATGTGCCGCTATTGGATCTGCAGGCGCAGTACGCAACAATAAAGGATAAGGTTCATGCTGCCGTTGACAACGTTTTTGAATCGCAGCGTTTTGTTCTTGGGGCCCAGGTGGCTGGCCTCGAGGAGGAAATCGCCCGGTTCTGCGGAGTCCCGTATGCGGTTGGAGTTGCCTCAGGTACTGATGCGTTGCTGCTTTCGCTGAAGGCTGTCGGCGTTAATCCGGGAGATGCGGTTGTTACCGTTCCGTTTACTTTTTTTGCCACGGCCGGAACAATTGTGAATGTGGGGGCCACCCCATTTTTCGTCGACATAGAGCCAAAAGGCTTTGAGATGGATCCGGCGAAGCTGTCGGAGTTCTTTACGCGCGAATGCACATACAATCCAGGAGCCCGGCAGACCGTTCACAAAGCATCCCAAAAAATCGTTAAGGCCATTGTGCCGGTTCATCTGTATGGACAATGCGTCGATATGGATGAGATTCTGGAAATTGCCCGGACTTATAATGTCTCCGTTATTGAAGATGCCTGTCAAGCTATCGGGGCCACGTACAAGGATAGAAAAGCTGGCGCGATGGGAGACCTGGGATGCTTCAGCTTCTTTCCCTCCAAGAACCTGGGTGGAGCCGGCGATGGCGGCATGGTTACATCTTCCAATCCTCAGCTTGCCGATCGTGTCCGTTTGCTCCGAACCCACGGGGCGCACCAGAGATATCTTCATGCAATTGTGGGGTTCAATAGTCGCCTGGATGAACTGCAGGCAGCCGTTCTGCGAGTAAAACTGCCGTATCTCGAAAGCTGGTCCAGCGCGCGCGCCGAAAATGCCAGGAAGTACGGCGAAAGCTTCAAGGCGGCCGGGCTGCTTTCCCGGGTCCGCCCGCCGCAGGTGCTGCAGGACCGGTCGCACATTTTTCATCAGTATGTCATTCGCTGCGAGATGAGGGATAAGCTGCTGGCCGCATTAAAGGCGGCCGGGATCGGAACCGAAGTGTATTATCCGGTTTCCTTGCACGAACAGGAGTGCTTCCAGTCTTTGGGTTATTCGGCGGCGGATCTTCCTGAATCGCACGCAGCTACCGAGGATTCGCTGGCGCTTCCGATCTATCCGGAATTGACCGATATTCAAAGGCAATATGTGGTGGACACTATTGCGGAGTTTTATCGGCAACAGTAGATTCGGCGGTGCAAAAAAAATGGCTCGGAGAGCTGAATTCTCCGAGCCATCCTGCCTTCAAGAGACCGGATGCTATCTCCGCGATTTTCGCATTTCGGATAAAAATTCCGCCGAGTTTCTTGCGATCACCTTCTTCAGAGTCCTGACGGTCAGCGGTTTTAGGGGAATCATGGGATCCGTGCCCAGCAAAGAGAAAATCTGTTTCAGGCTCTCGTCATCCGTAGATTGAGCCTTGGCTTCCAGCAGAATCCAATTCCCGCATCGGCGCAGAACAGCACGAAAATCCTCGAGTCCTTCCTGTATCCATACATTGATTTGTGCGGCAGAACTGGCGGGGTGTTGCCGCGCTGCCGGATTAAAGTTGCAGTAGCATCGAGGATACAATTCCAGAATTTGATCCACCGGCAGATTACACTGATTGCGCTGAATCCATCGAGCCAGCAGTTTTACACGATTAAGGCAGCTCTGATCGGCATGCGGGAGTCCGGAAAGCAGCTCAAGGTTGCGCAGGGCGATAGAATCGACTTTTACTTCATCCTTCTTGAATCCGCCCATCACATGGAGAGCTTCTTCGTGCAGCAGGAAGTATGTATCCATGTAGTTCTTTTTGAATTCGAGGAACTTATTGTCGAAGTCGATCCGCACGGCCGGGTCGAGAAAACGATGAGGTTCCTCCAGGGATTGAAGCAACGACTCCTTCAGCCGATCCAGGGTTTCGTTATTCAGCGAAAAGGCTGCCGTCAGATATTCATGCGCATGCATGAAAGCCGGCATCCAGCGCTTGAGTCCGGCCAGGTTCTCCAGCCCCTGTTTCCACTTGAATAGCCTTGGTTCCTCCCACGCGAAACTGCGGCCGATGCAATCCACGGCTTCATAGAACGTCAGCGAACCGGAACGGAGGTTTTCCAAAATGGTTTTCAGGAACCGCAGCGGGCTTTCGATGATCTTGAGCTCATTCCAGAACCGAGTGGTCTGGAGAACATCGGGGAATACCTGTACGCTTCCAAGAATGCCTTCAGCCGAATGGGCAAGCCAATCGATGAACTGGTTTTTGGCAAGTTCAGCCGGCGCTCCTTCAATCCCAGTCCTGTCCATCAGAAGGGCGGCCCAACGGCGGGATCTTTCCTCCCCGGATACTCTTCTCGATGCCGACGCCGTATCCGAGCCGCCAAATTCGATCAGCAGATCGTTGAGCGATTCCTTTGCAGCGCTTGTCCCAGGCGAGGGTTTTGCGATTTCAAGCCTTGGGAGTGCGCCTCCGGGCAGGCTGGTTGCATTGCCCGTCCTGGACGCATCAGGGGATTGAGGTTCGTTGGTACTCCTTGGATCACCGATAGCCATGCCAGATCATTCTTGGGGGGAATCAAATTATTAGGGCCCTTTTTTGTTATCGGCTCCGCCGCCTGTATCTTTAGAAGGAGTTGCATAAATGCTTACAGGTCCCCCCTTGCCGGCCGCCTGCTCGTAGTTATTGCCATAGCATTGAAGAGTGGGCTCGGTGCCCTTGATGAAATATTCCTTTTCTCTCTGGAGGCAATGCTCTGTAGCCAGCAGTCCGGTTGAAGGATCAATTTCCACTTCCGGAACATCGTCGGGGATGGAGAATTCTGCCCCTCTCAGAGGCCGGAGCGAGACCGCTTTCTTCATGAATTCTGTCCATATGGGAAGAGCGGATTGTGAGCCTGAAAGCCCAAGCTCCCGATTGTCATCGAAGCCCACCCAGACGATACAGAGCAGATCCGGCGTATAGCCTGCAAACCAGCCGTCATGCGATGTTCCCGTCTTGCCGGCCGCCGGGAGCCCGAATCCGCGTGACCGGGCCGCCGCCCCGGTTCCGTTGTTGATAACGGATTGCAGCAGGGAGGTTACGAGGAATGCAATCTGAGGGGTCAAAGCCTGTTTCGGCTCAGGCGGTTCCACCCTGACCGGCTTGCCGTTTGCGTCCTGTATTTGCAGGACGGGCGTCAGGTCGGAAAGCAGGCCGCCATTGGCAAAGGCGGTGTAGGCCCGAACCATTTCCAGCGGCGTTATTTCAAAACTGCCGATGGCCATCGCGGGGTATGGCTTGATTTTCTCATTCAATCCAAGCCGTTGCGCCAGCTCTGTAACCTTCTGGTATCCCACTTTTTCGGCAAGCTTGATTGTCGCGATGTTCATCGACTTGGTGATTGCCTGCCGCATTGTCACTTGTCCGAAATATTCCTGTTTGAAATTCTGCGGCTCGTATTGGAGATCATCAAAGGTAAACTGAGTCGGTTGATCGAGGACCGTGGAGACGACGGTCAGCGGAGTGGAACTGCTATAGGCCGTTTCGAGCGCAGTTGCGTACACAAAGGGCTTGAAGATGCTTCCCGGTTGCCGCTTTGATTGTGTGATGCGGTTGAATTGACTCATTCCATAGCTTCGACCGCCCAGCATCGCGAGGATCTGCCCGTTTTTCGGATCAACCGCGACAAGGCTTGCCTGCACGGTTCCCGGCGGAACTGGTGGTTTATGCTTTGCGAAATAAGCGTCCAACTCAGCAAGTCCTGCCCTGACTGACTCAAATGCCGCCTGTTGCAGGCCGGTATCCAGGCTTGTATAGACTTTGTACTTTTCCCTGGCAAGGGTCTCATCGCCGTATTTTGCGATCAATTGATCCTGTACATAGTCCACGAAATATGGGGCATCGGAATAGTTGAGGATGGATGTCGGTTTGACAACCAGTGGTTTTGCTTTGGCTGCGTTTCGCTCCTGTTCCGTGATCATGGAGTATTCGGCCATCTGATCCAATACCAGGTTTCGCCTGACGGTAGCCCGGTCAGGATACCGTAATGGCGTATGGCGGTTAGGCGCCGTAATCATGCCTGCAAGAGTGGCGGCTTCTTCGAGCGTTAGGTCTTTGACTCGCTTGTCAAAAAATGTGTCTGCGGCCTCTCCAAACCCGACAATGCTGAAAGATCCCGCCTGACCCAGGTACACTTCATTGCTGTAAAGTTCGAAGATCTGCGTCTTGGTAAGGCGTTTCTCCAGCAGAATGGACATATACGCGTCGGCAAATTTTCGTCTCCAGGTCCGCTCGGGAGTCAGAAAGTAGTTTTTGACAAACTGCTGCGTCAACGTCGAGGCTCCCTGTGCGGTGTCTCCTTCCCGGATATCCACGATCAACGCCTTGATAATGCGAATAGGATCGATGCCACTGTGGCTGAAGAACCGCCTGTCTTCAGCCGCGAGCACGGCGTTGATCAGGACTTCCGGAATTTCCTGGTAGGTGACGGCGCGGCGCTTCTCTCTGCTTCTGTCGATAGCATTGCTGAGCAATTCGGGCCTGAGCGAGAACTGCTGCAACTCTGCTTTGGTACCGAGATCCGTTACGGATGAGATGCTTTTGCCCGAGCAGGCGACCTCAACTCTTCGATTGGAATCGACCGGAACTGCAGACTCGTTGTAAATCATCAGGCGGCCGGCCTTGTCCTGGCGGTACCAGGAGGCGCCGTCGGTAGCTTTGTCCTGATCCTGATAGCCCAGACGCTTGAGCCTGGATTCCAGTTCCGTGCATGTGAGGACCTTGCCAGGATAGAGAAGCAGCGGTGCTGCGTAGATTTTAGTCTCCGTGATCCGGGAGCGTTTTCCGAGTTTCGCCTCAATCGTTCCATCGAAAATGTAATAGTAATGGATCAGGAACGCGGCGACAGCCACCAGCGGGATGAGCGCAAGCAGCGCAAGAATCTTGATCAGCATGCTTCGCCTGGATTTTTTTCCGGCTTTTGATCCGCGGCGTTTTGTCTTTTGTGTCGGCATGAAATACCCGCTATAAAGGGAGCATTCTATTAGAAATTGACGGCATTCGGAATGACAATCGGCATCGATCCCGCAGCGGGAAAGGGCTGAGTTTGTAGAGATGCGGCGACTCGCAGCCGTAATTCCGGGCTGCTCAACGGACTAAAGCTCCTGCAGTTTTCCTGTTTCCTCCACCTCATAGCCGCCAAGGGTGAGGACATGGTCGATGAATTTTCCGGACCGAATGATTTCCAGGAGAAGCTGCATGCGTTCGTCCTTTAACATATTCGCTGGAAGGACAAGGTCGTATCTCTCGCGGGATACGGGAATAAAATCGAGATCGAGAGCTTTGGCCGCGGCCATGATTCCAAGTCCAACATCCGCGCGGCCGGAGGTGACCGCCATCGCTACGCTCATGTGGGTATACTCTTCGGTCCTGTATCCGTGGATGGCTGTTGCATCAATGTCGGCCTTTTGAAGTTCGTAATCCAGCAGGATGCGAGTGCCTGATCCCGCCTGACGATTAATCATTGCAATGTCCGGACGGGTAAGGTCGGCAATTCCACGGATATTCTTAGGATTGCCCTTGGCGATCATCAATCCCTGCCACCGATGCACCAGCGTCACCAGCGCAACCGGAGTGTTCCGGATATATCGTTTGATATAGGATCGATTATAGTCGCCGGTGCTGGTATCCAGAAGATGCGTGCCGGCAAAATGGGCGATGCCTTTTTCTATGGCAAGCAATCCTCCCATGCTGCCGACGTTGCTGGAGGAAATATTGATCCGTCCTTCGGACATCTCCTTTACTGAGCTGGCAAGTAAATCGACGGTAAGGTCGTGGGAGCCGAGCACGAGAAGTCTGTTATTGAGGGCGTTTTCCGAGGTCAGAAGCTCAACCGTGACCTTTTCTCCCTCGGAATAGCCGCTGACTTCCGGACCGATCCGCAGGATGCCGTCGGCGCGCACCAGCGATGTCATCATGCCGGCTCCTCCGGAGAGCGGCACGGCAACAACGCGATCCGCAACCCGGCCCAGAAGAACCCGCACGTGTTCTTCGAGACCCGGTTTTGACGGGAGTTTTCTGCCCATGCAGGCTTCAATTTTATCGGGATCGGGCGGTTGGAGCCCTTGCATGTGAAACAGCAGGGGGCGCACGAATTCGCGGAAAGAAACAACGGCTGAAACCGGATAGCCCGGGACCCCGACGACCGGGCGATTCTGCACAGCGGCCAGCAATGTCGGCTTGCCGGGCATTACCGTCACTCCATGCACAAGCAGTTCTCCCAGTTCCGACATCACGGTCGGGGAGAAATCCTCGGAGCCGGCGGAGGAGCCTGCTATCGTGAGAATCATGTCATATCCGTCCGCTATTCCGGATCTGACCGCGTCTTTGATTTTATCCAATATATCGGGAACCGTACGGACAAGCGTGCTTTCCGCTCCACACTCGGAAATCATGGAGGACAGCACCTGTCCGTTTACTTCGAGAATGACCCCGGGGGGTAGCGGGTCGCTGACTTCCTCTGGAGCAATGATTTCATCTCCAGTAGGAATGATGAGCACGCGAGGCTTGCGGAATACCTGCACCTCCATGATGCCCGCGGCCAGTAGGGCTCCCTGATCGTAAGAGCGGATTCTGTGATAGGCGGGCAGAATGATCTCGCCCTTGATAATATCCTCTCCTGTTTTTCTGACGTTTTGCCAGGGGTAAACGGAGTCGCGAATTTCGCAGAGCCCTTCCGACAGCTCAACCTTCTCAATCATGACCACTGCGTCCGCGCCTTCCGGCAGAGGATCTCCCGTGTTGACCTGCACAGCCTGGCCGCCAAGCGGCAGGATGACAGGGCTCTCCGGAAATGCCGAAAACGTGGTTGCGGCGCGGACTGCAATCCCATCCACAGCCGAGGCGTTATAAGCCGGAACCGAGCGTTCCGCTTTAATGGGGCCAACCAGAAGTCGGCCCAGCGCCTTTCGAACCGAAATACTTTCCGTCTCCATCCGCAGACTGCGGAATCGCGAAAAGAAGAGTTCCTGCGCTTCCTTGAGTGGTTTCAGATTGCGGTAAGTCTGTCGCTTTGAAGTCATGGGAAATCCGTTCAGATCTCAATTAGTTCAACGAAGCATCCATATCATTGCTGGGTGACCTGGACCACTTTCCCTTTTGCAAATCCCTCGGCATTCATCGGAATTGTAATGATGCCGTCGGCTTTTACCATGGTGGAAAGCATACCCGATTTGCCAAACACGGGGATGGCAATATCGGAGTTGTCCTCCGATTTTTCAATCCTCACTCGAACGTATTCTTCCAGACCGATTGTGGAATGAACAGAGGTGTTGAGCACGGCTGTGGTTTGATGCCCGACCGGGCCCTTTTCGAGTTTGTCTCCGCGTAGATATCGCAGGAATGGCGCGAGGAAAACCTGGGCGACTACGAGAGCGGAAACCGGATGGCCGGGAAGGCCAATGATCGCTTTCCCCTTTTGATCAGCCAGAAGTGTGGGTTTGCCCGGACGGATAGCTACACCGTGGGCCAGAACTTCCACGTCCGGCAGCGTAGAGACAACCTCGACCATCAAATCGCGCGCGCCCACGGAACTGCCGCCTGAGATTGTTACCACATCGGCCATCTCCAAAGCGGTCCGGAGCGTCTCCTTCATTCTGCTCGCATCATCCGGAACAATTTCAAAACTTATGGGTTCCGCTCCGCATGCTCGGATCAGCGCGGCAATGGAATGGCCATTAGCATCGCGGATCTGGCCGAGAGAGGGCTTTCGCTCCATCGGGATGATCTCATCTCCGGAGGAAATCACCGCGACCTTGGGGACGCGATAAACCGCTACTTTCGTTACGCCCAAGGCAGCCAGAAACCCCATTTCCTGGGGACGGAGCATACTTCCCGAAAAAAGCAGCGATTCCCCTGCCTGCGCATCTTCACCTTTTTCCAGTACATTCGTGCGGAATGTCACGGGGCGGGAGACTTCGATGGCTTCCGGACCTGCCGAATTCGTATATTCCACCATCACGACCGCATCGGCGCCATTGGGCAAAAAACCGCCCGTCGGAATTTGGGCAGCCTCCCCCAGTCCCAGAGTGAATGAAGGCATGACTCCCATCGGAATAGCGCCAACCAGGTTCAGCAAAGCCGGGATGGAATCAGATGCGCCAAATGTATCCTCAGCGCGCACGGCAAAGCCGTCAACCGTGGACCGGGCTCCTTCCGGCAGATTCTCTTTGGAAATGACCTCCTCGGCAAGGATTCGGTGAAGCCCCGCGTCCAGGGAGATATGTTCCGAAGTGAGCCTGGAAAATCGGCGCAGCTTTTCAATGAATTCGTCTGCCGAAATTACTTGAAAGAACTCAGTCAAAACCACCCCTCACATTGAACGAATTGCCAAGGCCATCTTCACACGGCACAAAACGGGCATTATCCCGCGAGGGCTGTTGGACCGTCAAGACTGAACAACTGCAACTATTCTCAAGCCTTCCGAATAGGGAACAATTCCGCCCGTCCGGGTTATTGTGAACGCGCCTTTTGTATGGCAAAAGCAACACAATCCGATTATATTGAAATCCGAGACGGCAGCTGCCGGGTTTAGTCGCCACGGTGGTGAATTTGCCGTTACGGGAACCGGCTATTCCCAATAGAGATAAATTCTGCAGCAATATTCACTGCGAGGATTGCCAATGGCTAAATTACTAAGAATAAATATGTCTGCTCTCTCCGCAACCTTTGACGAGGTTCCGGAAGCCTATAAAAGGTTTGGAGGCAGAGGCTTAACCGATTGCATCGTAGCAACAGAAGTACCTCCGACTTGCGATCCCCTGGGTGTCGACAACAAGCTTGTCTGGGCTCCCGGAATCCTGGGTGGAACTCCTTTCCCCTGCAGCGGAAGGCTGTCGGTGGGTACAAAGAGCCCAATGACAAAGGGTATTAAAGAGGCCAATTCCGGCGGAGCAATGGGCCAGAAGCTGGCAAGGCTTGGAATCAAAGCCGTAGTTTTTGAAGGCAAGGCCAAAGAGCCTACTCTGGTTAAGATTGATAACACCGGCGTGAAGTTTTCGTCTGCCGCCGATCTTGCCGGCCTTGGAAGTTATGCAATTCTGGACAAACTCAAAGCATCCTACAGCAACAAATCCTGTATGGCGTGGACCGGGCCCGCAGGCGATCAGATGCTTACCGCGGCTTCAATCATGTTTACCACTCCGGACTTCCATATTCGCGTGGCTGCGCGCGGAGGCGTGGGCGCCGTAATGGGTTCGAAAAACCTGAAGGCCGTAGTTGTCGAAGACGGCGGAGTCAATCAGGTTGAAATCAAAGACAAACAGAAGATGAAGGAATGCGTATCGAATGTAACCAAGCACTGCATGGCGGACCATTTCTGCCAGGGCTTGAGAGCAAAAGGCACGCCCCAAATTGTTGCCATTACCCAGTTGGCCGGAGCATTGCCGACCAAGAATTTCTCGATGGGGCAATTTGACAGGATTGACGGACTCACCGGCGAGTATATGGAGGAATTGCTGAAGGGCCGTCCGAATGCCGAAACGGTACATCGCTGCATGGAAGGATGCATTCTCAGTTGCTCCAACGTGTACACGGACGAAAAGGGCGAGATGATCGTATCCGGAATCGAATACGAGACAATCGCCTTGATCGGACCCAACTGCCTGATTGATAACCTGGATATGGTTGCCCGCATCAATCGTGCCTGCAACGATATGGGCGTCGATACGATGGATATCGGTGGTGCGCTCGCGGTAGCCATGGAAGGCGGCCTTCTGAAGTGGGGCGATGCGGACGCTGCCCTTAAGCTGGTCGAGGAGATTGCTCTGGGGACCGAGAACGGCCGTATGATTGGAAGCGGTGCAAAAGTTACCGGTGAAAAGCTGGGCGTGAAGAGAGTCCCCGTCGTCAAAGGACAGTCTCTGTCCGGCTACGATCCGAGAGTCCTGAAAGGCACCGGCGTTACATTCGCCACGTCTCCTCAGGGCGCCGACCACACGGCGGGCATTGTTCTTCCCGGCCCGCACGATCCCACTTATGTTCCGGTTGCTCCGACAGGGCAAGCTCCGAAATCCCGTTTCATGCAGTCCTGGATGGCTGCGGGCGATACCCTGGGACTTTGTATGATGATCAATATGCCCATCATGGAGGCCGGCCCGGGGCTTCATCTGAATGCAGTAGGCGCGGTCTCCGCATTGTTGGGAGTCCCGCTGGATGAGAAATATATGTGCAACCTGGGTGCCGAGGTAATTGAGATTGAAAGGAAATTCAATGCGGCAGCCGGGCTTACCAGCGCGGATGACAGATTGCCGAAGTTCTTTGTCGAGGAAGCATTCGGTCCTGGAGCGCTGTTATATGATGTGTCCGCTGAGGAACTGGATAGCGTTCACGCGAAATAGCAGGCAGTAAATAAACCGAAATCGAAAAAAGCAGGAGCGTCGGCACTGGGACGCCGGCGCTCCGGTGGGCGGCTTCATTTTGTTGCTCAACCTGCCGCCAGCAAATCACCAAATCATTGTCCAAAAAAAAGCCCCGGAAGACCGGGGCTTTTTAGTTCATGCGAGGGGCTGAAGGTTTTGCTTTTCAGTCTGCATCCATGATCTCGATTTTTTCCACAGCCCGAACGTCGCGGTCGGCAAAATAGTCGCCGGTCGGGTATAGCATATACCTCCCCGCGCCCGGCTCTTTTTTCTCAATCAGCAGAATGTCCTGATTGTCGCTCCGGTTCATAATCTCACTGAAGCTGAGCACCGAGCGATAGCCATCCTTCGCGCTGGCCACGACTATGGCCTTGGCTATCGCTTCCGGGCTGATCTTGAGAGTGGCGGTCACCAGATCCTTTAGCAGGTATCCTGAAACGCTCTGCACCCCCTTGAATCCCATCCCATGGCCATACCCAATATCCGAATAGGTTCTTTTTTCAACGGAGGGAGGGATGTCCTTGACGATAAACGATCCCATTTTCCCGGTAATGCGGACTTCCGGGGCTGTGATGTCCTGGGGCTTATCTTTGGGCACAGCTCCATGGAATGACTTCACCGTTATTTTGGATGGATTGCTGACAAACCGCATGTTCAGCAGGTCTCCCGTGGCGACAAGCTTGGGGACATCCGGAAGCGGCCACACGGTCTTGTTCCGCGCAGGGTTGATCGCCTGAATGCCCTTTGCTATCAGGATATCGAAGCTGTTTCGGTAATAAATCTCGCCCCAACTGAAAACGGCTTTCTCGCCTTTGTCATTTTCCACGATGGCATAAAGATCTACCGGGGGGCCAAAGGTATTTTCGGCCGACTTTTTTACTTTTTTGCTGTTCAGAATATCGTAAAGGGCATAGCCGCTGACGAAGTAGGCGCCCTTGAATCCAGGCTGGCCGTTATCAAGTCCGACTTCTTTGATGGCCACACTGCGAACCGGCAGCGCGGATAAATCCACCGGACCCGGGTCCTGCACCTCTCCCTGCACCATGATGCTTTTCACCGGCAGAGACTTGATATCCGAGTCGTCGAAAAGGCTGTTTGTGGATTGATTTTTATCTTGGGCCGTTACACCGGCAACAGCAAAAAGGAATATGAAAAGCAATGAAGTGAGCTTCATGGAACAGACCTCCGCGTACGTGGCGCACTATCCTCTTTCGTACATGATTTTTCCCGTATCGTGGATTTCGTATCCGCCCATCCGGGAAATATTGGTTTTAAATTCCTCCGAATTCAGCACCTGCCTTAGAGCTTTTACTGTCGCGCTTGTGAAGATATCGGATGGAATGACCAGGTCAAAACGTTCCGTGGCTAAGGGGATAAAGTCGAGCCCCAGCAGTCCCACCGTCGCATAAATGCCAACGCCCGCATCTGCCGCTCCACTGAAAACTTCCAGGGCGACTTCCATATGCGTGTGGGCAACCTTGTCATAGCCCGAAATCTCAGCCGAGTTGATCCCATTCTCCTTTAGCCTGTAATCCAGCAATACGCGCGTACCTGAGCCTTCCTGTCGATTCACAAAAGTAGCTTTTTTGTTTGCCAGGTCGCTGAGGTTCTTGATTCCAAGGGGATTCCCCTTTTTGACAATCAGCCCTTGCTCTCTATGCGCCAGATTTAAAATTACAACCTTCAGTTCCGGGAAATGCTTTTTGATGAAAGAATTATTATATTCACCCGTTTCGAGGTCCAAAAGATGGGATGCCGCGATGTTGCAGTTGCCGTTTTTCAGCGCGATCAATCCCGCCAGGCTTCCCAGGTTGGAGATTGAGATCGTGTATTCAGGATGCAGCAGGTTGGCATTCTTCACCAGCAATTCGAGCGCCAGATCGTTGCTGCCCGCAATAACGATCTGATTTTCGGCTGCAGTCTTTTTGCCGGGAATCGTAACGCTTTCCCGGGCGCTGCTTATGACCCACTCATCGATCAATCCCTTGGGAAACAGCCATTTTCCCGTGATCCTGGTAGCCGGTATTTTCTTTTCCTTAATCAGCCTGTATACCTGTTTTTCGTTAATGCTGAGGTATTCGGCCACTTCTTTAGTACTGAGCATTTCCTTGGTCATAAACAATGCTCCCAATTCGTGTCAAATATTCCTATGGCGTCAATATTAACCGACTCAAAACGGGAGACGCTACCCTATTTTCTATGAAACAAGTCTCAAGAAGACCGGAGGTTCAGAAGATCAGGCAAAAACAGCGACTTCGCCTGGCTGCACGGAGCAATTGGGCCAGCAGGCCCTGTATTTTCCGGTTTTTGTATTACAGCCCGGTGAAGGAGATGTCTACCATTAATTCGCTTCCGATTGTCTCCAGTTCTTTTTGGAGTGCCAAAATATCGCAGGCTTCGGGGATTTGCAGCCGCGCGACGGCTTTGAAAATTGTCTCCCCGGACATGGGCGCGCTGGTGCATTCGCTTTCAAGCTCTTCGAAGCTTACGTTCTGGTGCGCCATGGCGGCAGAGATTTCGTAAATGATCCCTGGCCGGTCATGGCCAATCAGGCTGAGGGTTGCCGCTCTCGTCTGGCTCTTTGTTGATGTGGCTTCGTCGCGACGGATAATCACGGTCAATCCCTCGGATTGCAGCGCCTCAAGAGCGCGAATGAGCGCATGCACCTCAACTTCCGGAGCGCTTGCGCTCAGAATCCCGGCAAACTCACCGCCGAGTCGGCACATGCGACTTTCCAGCCAGTTGCCGCCATGATCCGCAATCAGTCCTGCTATCGATTCCACCAGACCGGTCCGGTCCTTTCCCACAATTGTCATTACGAGTGTCTTCTGCATAGAGCACCTCAGGGAAAGCATATAGGAAAAAAAAGGCTGAAACCAGGAACGGACGAATTTGCCGGACATCGCCCGCGCAATACCGGGACAGGCCTCCGGTAACTATGCAATCTCGGGAAGACAGAAAGATGTTTCTACTCGATGTCCGCAATGGGAGCAATCCCAGTCGACATTCAGCTTGTGGCACTTTGTTCCCTTTTCGGTCGTCCAGGCGAAATGCCAGCTTTGCCCGCATTTTGCACATGATGGGGAAACCACAATGTGGACGCCCAGTGATCTGCTCCTGGCCCTGGGATCCAGGATGCGAAGCTGCTGGATCCGAAGATTCGCAATCCGTGCCTCCCGAAGCTCGGCGAGAAGGGAACGGAAAAATCTCAATGAATCCGATGACTTTCTGGCCGCCAGTTTCCGTCCCGCGGAGGTGTGCATGTTCAGAGGCAGGCACGAAGCGTAGGTAAGCTCTTTGCTCAGGTAACCAAGAACCGTGGATTGAAGCGTTCTCCGGCGAAGTGCCGATTTGGTAAAGAACGCGGCAACTCCGAGAGCACCAAACTTCGAAAGAAAATCGGCATCATGAATGATGGCCGCGACCGCGTTCTTTTTGGACTTTTCGTTATACAAGGCTTTGAGCCCCGCGAGCACCTGCCGAATGTCCCCTTTGCTCATCCCCGATTCCGATAGCAGCCTTTGAGCTATCTGGGCCGATTCTTCTTCTTCGATTGTCTCTTCAGCATGGTATTTTCCTCCCGAAAATTTTCCGGCGTCGTGAAAGAGGGCGGCGACTACCGGGACGAGAGGTTCCATTTTTTCCGCCAGGGCGAGCTGGCATGCAATGGATGCGGTGTGCTGCGTGTGTTCCCAGAGGAAGCTTTCCGAATCAGCATTGCCTTCGTATCTGTTTTCGGATTCCTGGATGATCTCCCGGACTCTGTTCACCAGCCCGGGAAAACGGGATTCTACGATGCTCTGGTAATCCGGTGACTTCTTCATACGAGCGGCATTATCCTGCGCAGGCCTTGATGCGGTCAAGCACTCAAAACCAGGACCATGTGAATAGGCGTTGCGTCCGCTGCATTCCAGAGGGCCCCGGCGTCCATGGTGTAAATGTGATATCCTAGAAGTGTGTCCATGGATTAGGACATGCTTCCAATAGGGGATGACCAAATTAGGGCAGATCAAAATGCGTATGAGAAGCGTGCTGGTGCTGGTGGGTTTTGTTTTACTTTTCTCTCTGAATGTCCGAAGCCAGGATGAGGACATCATCAAGAAGCTGTTTCAGGATGCCATAGAGGCAATGGGCGGAGAAGCATACCTGAATGTTAAGGATATGACCTCTGAAGGGCAATTTTTCCAGTTCAACAGCCAGGGAGAGAATTCCGGGTTGATCAAGTTTGTCGATTATACCAAGCTTCCCGACAAGAGCCGTCATGAGTCCGGCAATAAAAAGAGGGACTTGGATATCTCCGTCTTCAATCTTGAGAAAAACGAAGGATGGATTCAGGAGGGGCAGAAGGATACCCGTGAAGCAAAGCCGGAAGAAATGCGGAGTTTTCGCAGTGTGGTGAAGCACAGCATCGATACAATTTTTCATTACCGCTATAAGGATCCGGAAAACAAACTCTTTTATATGGGGCCCGGGGAAGGGAAGGATGTGACTTTGGAGCTGGTGAAAATTGTGGATCCGGAAAACGACGAGACCACGGTCTATTTCGATCGCATTTCAAAGCTCCCCGCCAGAATCGAGTACAGGGATATAAACAACCGTGGCATCCGGGTTCGTCTGGTCGACGAATTCAGTCAATGGCATGTGATCCAGGGGGTTAATACGCCCATGCGCGTGGATGGCAGTTTGAACGGCCGTCGTGCTTCGCAGACGTTTGTATTGAAGATCAGCTACAACACAAACATTCCGGATAGCTTCTTTTCAAAACCCCTACCTCCAAAAAAATAGGCGGTTGGCAAGAGGGTGAGAAGTGGAGATTTTCGATATATCCCAGACGTTGCATCCCGGGATGGCTATCTGGCCGGGCGACCCCGAGCTTTCGCTTCAGCGGACTTTTTCCATCGGGGAAGGGCAGTCCTCCACCGTTTCCCGTATCCAAATGGGAACTCATACCGGTACGCACGTCGATGCGCCTCTGCACCTGCAGCGCCTGGGGAATGACGTGGCCCAGATCCCGCTTCAATCCTGCATTGGGCCCGTTCGTGTCATGGATTTTTCCGGAAAGACCTTTATAGGAGCCGAGGACCTTTTATCCCGGAAATGGGATACGGTGGAGAGAATTCTGTTCCGTACCCAGCGGAGTGGTAATCAGGGGAATTCCTTTGATCCCGATTTTGCCTGGCTGGATATCGGGGCGGCTTCATTCCTGGCGGAGAAAGGTATCCTGCTGGTTGGTATGGATTCCCCGTCCGTAGATTGCTTCGATAGCACCGATCTTCCTGCTCACAACCTGCTTCTGGGGCGTGGAATTGTAGTTGTGGAAAATCTCAGACTTGGGGATGTTCCGCCCGGAGATTACAACCTTGCCTGCGTGCCTCTGAAAATTGATGGGGCGGACGGTTCTCCCGTCCGTGCCGTGTTGTGGCGATAGCCGCTATCCCACTGCCTCGGTAAGAGCCGATTCCAATTCTTCCGCGTTACAAATCTGGTAATTGGATTTCTGCCGGATAATCTGGTCTGCGAGCGCCGTATGAATGGCATGCCCGGCCCGCTCCGCATAAAGGCGGCCGATAATCGGGTATCCTGTCAGCGAAATGTCGCCCAGCAGATCCAGAAGCTTGTGGCGCACAAATTCATTCGGGAATCGGAGCTGATCGTTGACTATGCCGGAGGAATCGAGCACAACTGCATTCTCAAGCGAGCCACCGCGAATCAGTCCCAGGCTTTTGAGGTATTCGATGTCCGAAACGAAACCAAAGGTTCGAGCCATGGCGATTTCCCGGCAGAAGGATTCCGGTGTCAGCGTGATTTCGATCTTCTGATACCCAATGGAATGATGTTCGAAATCGATCACATAAGTGGCGCTGGGTACCGGGTCCGGATACACGCCGGCAACTTTGTCTCCCTGGCGAACCTCAATCGGGCGTTCGATCACAATGTATTTGCGCAAGGCATCCTGCTCAGCAATTCCGGCTTTCTCGATCTCGGCGACAAACTGACCGCAACTGCCGTCAAGGATGGGCACCTCCATGGAGTCGACGTCCAGGTAGGCATTATCGATGCATAGGCCATACAGCGTCGAAAGGAGGTGTTCCACGGTGGAAATCATGACACCTTTTTTCATCAGCGTTGTGGCGTAGCTGACCTTTGCTACATGATTCCGGACCGCCTCAATCTCGAAGTTCTTCAGGTCTGTGCGCCGAAAGCGTATGCCTGTGTCCGGAGGGGCGGGATTGACTGTAAGCTTGACGGCATATCCTGTGTGCAGACCGATTCCATCAAAGTGAATTTTTTTGCACAGCGTTCTCTGGAACTTAAACATGCATCAATCCCTGTATCAAAAGTGCATTTGTATTTGCGAAAGGCAAAAAAACATTTAAGGATAGCAAATTTCGTGCCATCTTCGGCCGCGACGACGAAAGACTGGGAAGTGGTTTTGGTCGAGTTATTTATGGGCTGTTTGATGGAAATCTGCCTATCATGTCATGGAGATGTTGTTGCATTTAAGACACAGTGGAGGCTTGCGGGAACACTCCTATGTTCATAGTCGTTGCGGAAGAAGTACAATGTATGATAATTGTTAATGGACTTAAGGCGGACTGATGAGCAGCAAAGCAAATGTTCAGATCGATGTTTGGTGTTGGTGGCGCTCGGACACCTGTGCCCGGGTCGGTTGGCCGCCACTCCCCTGAACTGCTTTGCCAAGGGATAAGGAAGCCGTGAACGACTCGAGGCGTTCACGGCTTTTTTGTTTATACGCGGGTTTTCCGGAGAGTGGATATGATTCAGCCATCATTATCGGAATTAAAAAAACTGGCAGAGAAGGGATCCGTCATCCCCGTTTGTAAGGACATATTGGGGGATTTGATTACTCCTGCCGCTGCGTTTTTGAGAGTCGCTCACGGTCGGCGCCGGGCGTTTCTTCTGGAAAGCGTGGAGGGCGGAGAGCATCTGGCGCGCTATTCTTTTATTGGCTGGGACCCCTTCCTGGTCGTGCGGGGGAAAGGGGATTCGGTTTCCATTGAACGCCAGGGCGAGATCAGCCACGAATCCACACGCGGCTTCGATAAGCTCCGTGAGATATCCGCAGGCTTCGCTCCCGTACAGATTCCCGACCTGCCGCCATTTCTGGGCGGTGGAGTCGGCTATTTTGCGTACGACCTGATCCGGCAATTTGAAAAGCTCCCGAGTATTGCCGAAGATGACCTCAAAATGGATGACTACCAGGTGATGTATTTTTCCACGCTTCTTGCTTTCGATCACCTGCGGCACAGGATTCACATCATCACCAACATATTCAACGATCGAGGTACGGATAACCTGGAAGGCAAGTATCAGGACGCGCTTCTCAGAATTGAGCAGATTGAAAAGCGCCTGACGGTTCCCATTTCTTTGCCGTCTCCCGCCGTTCAGACCACTATCCCGGATCCGGTTTCCAATTTGAGCGAATCCACGTATTACGAAAATGTTGCCACGGCGAAATCACACATCTTTGCGGGAGACATTTTTCAGGTTGTGTTATCGCAGCGCTTCGCCATGGACGTGACCTGCGATCCCTTTGATATCTACCGTGCGCTTCGTTTTGTGAATCCTTCCCCGTATATGTTCTTTTTGAGAATGGATAACCTTCACCTGGTGGGAGCTTCGCCGGAGATGCTGGTTAAGGTGCAGGACGGCCATGTCGAGTACGGACCGATTGCCGGGACCCGGCCACGGGGCAAGACGCCGGAGGAAGATGCCCGCTTGACGCGTGAACTGCTGGACGACGAGAAGGAACGGGCGGAACATATTATGTTAGTGGACCTGGGACGAAACGATTTGGGACGGGTCTGCAACTTCGGTACGGTCAAGGTGACCGATCTTATGCGTATCGAAAAATATAGCCATGTGATGCACCTGGTCAGCAGCGTGGAAGGAAGTTTGCGGGGCGATCTGGACTGCTTCCATGCCCTGGAATCCTGTCTTCCGGCCGGAACCGTGTCAGGAGCCCCAAAAGTTCGAGCTATGGAGATTATTGATGCCCTGGAACCGAAACGGAGGGGCGTGTACGGAGGAGCGGTAGGCTATATCGATTTCTCCGGCAATCTGGATACCTGCATTGCACTTCGTACTCTTGTCATAAAAGACGGAGTGGCCTATATCCAGGCAGGAGGCGGCATTGTGGCCGATTCCCACCCGCAGCGGGAGAGGGAGGAATCGGTGAACAAGGCAAGCGCGCTGATCCGCGCCGTGCGCTTTGCCCACGAAGGGCTGAAGTAAATGACGAATTAAGGCTGACGAACTGGAAATGGCGACAAGCGGTCTTTGGGGAGTTTCATCATGATACTGGTCATCGACAATTATGATTCTTTTACCTTCAACCTTGTGCAGTACCTCGGTGAAATGGGGCAGGAGTTGAAGGTTTTTCGCAACGACGCCATCGGGCTGGATGAGATTGGAAAGCTCGCCCCACAAAGCATTTTGATCTCCCCGGGCCCCGGCCGTCCTGAGGATTCCGGCATCATTATGGATGTTATCAAGGAGTTTTCCGGGAAGATCCCAATTCTCGGCGTGTGTTTGGGGCATCAGGCGATTGGGGCTGTCTTCGGTGGGCAGGTGGTTTCCGCTCCGGGAATCATGCATGGGAAGACAAGCGAAATTTTTCATGATGGCAAGACGATTTTTAAGGATCTGCCCAGCCCATTTCGCGCAACGCGTTATCACTCGCTGGTGGTGGCGCCTGAGACCTTTCCGGATTGCCTTGAGATATCGGCCCGAACCTCCGATGGCGTGATTATGGGATTGCGTCATCGTGAGCTGCTTGTCGAGGGGGTTCAGTTTCACCCCGAATCGATTTTGACCGACAGCGGGATGAAGCTGCTTTCCAATTTTGTCGGTTTGGGATAGATAGATATTTGCGGGTGCCATATGTCAGGAATAACGACCGATTACGCAATACCGGAAGACTTGAGCGGGACCATTCTTGAAGAAATCATGTACTCCAAAGTGCATGAGCTGAGGGGGGCCAAGAAGAAATTTCCCGCCGTCTGTATCGAGAGCGTTTTGGAAAGAGCTCCGGAAATCCGCTCTTTCAAAAAAGCCCTGACGGGGAAAACGCCGGCAATCATTGCGGAAGTAAAGAAAGCATCCCCTTCAGCCGGATTGATTCGCCAGGATTTTGATCCTGTGAGCATCGTTCGGGAATACCAGGAATCGGGGGCGGCCGCGGTTTCGGTTATTACCGAAGTGCAAAACTTTCAGGGCGGATTGGAAATACTGGCAGCGTTGCGCTGGAATAGCACCATTCCACTGCTGCGCAAAGATTTTATCATCGACAGATACCAGGTTCTGGAAGCGCGCCACGCCGGGGCGGATGCTATTCTGCTCATCGCCGCGTTGCTGGATACTGCTTCCTTGAAAAATCTGCGCATCGAGGCTGAAAAATATGGGATGGATGCGCTGGTGGAAGTTCACAACGAGCCTGAACTGGTACGCACCCTGGAATCGGGTGCAACTCTTGTTGGCGTCAACAACCGGGACCTGCGCACATTTGAAGTAACGCTGGAAACATCCCTGAGCCTTGTGCGAAAAATGCCCAAAGATGTGTTGCCGGTTGCGGAAAGCGGTATCCGGACATCCACGGATTTGCGGAAACTCAGAGATGCGGGATTCAAGGCGTTTCTTGTGGGAGAGCAGCTTATGCGGGCGGAGTCGCCCGGTCGTGCATTAAGAGAGTTGATCCAATAGGATCAAAGAGCCTATCCAAAGCGAAGACATTACCGGTATGAAAGTAAAGGTCTGCGGCATAACCAGCTATGAAGATGCAGCCATGGTGCTGGACATGGGCGTGGATGCGTTAGGGTTCAATTTCTTTCCGCGCAGCTCCAGGTATATTGATCCGGCGGCTGCCCGGCGCATTCTTGATCGGCTTCCTCCGTTTGCGGTGAGCGTTGGACTTTTCGTCAATGTATCACGCCCGGTGGAGGTCATGGAGATGGCGCGTACTGCCGGCGTACAGGTTTTACAGCTGCATGGCGGCGAAAGTCCCGAGTATTGCCGGGATCTCCAGGGCTGGCCGTTAATCAAGGCCATCCGCATCGGAGAAGGTCCCATAGAGGAAAACCTCGATGCCTATTCGGTGCGGGCCTTTCTACTCGATGCCAGGGATGATGTGCTTTTCGGCGGAACCGGCCGAACCTTCGATTGGGTTCGGGCTCTAGAAGTTAAAAAAATTCGGCCTGTGATTTTGGCCGGGGGGCTGCGGCCGGAAAATGTCGGGGATGCGATCCGGACGGTGGGCCCGTATGCGGTCGATGTATGCAGCGGCGTGGAGTGTGCTCCAGGGAAAAAGGATGCGCAAAGACTGAAAGAATTCATGAATGAGGTGAGGCATGGCAGTGACCCCATACAGCGGCCCTGATGCTCGCGGTCGCTTTGGCGATTATGGCGGCAGGTTTGTCCCCGAGACTCTGATGGGGCCCCTGCAGGAACTCGAAGCAGCCTATCGGAAGGCAATCAAGGATCCGGATTTCCAGAGGGAACTGGATACTCTGCTGAGGACCTATGCCGGACGGCCGACGCAATTGACGCGGGCACACCGCCTTGCGGCTCATATTGGAAAGGGACGCATCTATCTTAAGCGGGAGGATTTGACCCATACCGGTGCCCACAAGATCAACAACGCAATTGGTCAGATCCTGCTTGCCCGCCGGATGGGGAAGCAGCGGATCATTGCCGAAACCGGTGCCGGACAGCATGGAGTGGCTACCGCGACGGTCGCCGCTCTCTTCGGAATGGACTGTGATATTTACATGGGCACAGAGGACATGCGTCGCCAGTCGCTGAACGTTTTCAGAATGCGTCTGCTGGGAGCCAAGGTCCGACCGGTCGATTCGGGAAGCTGCACGCTCAAAGATGCCATCAATGAAGCAATGCGTGATTGGGTCACGAATGTTGCATCCACCTATTATCTGCTTGGCTCTGCGCTGGGCGCCCACCCATATCCATGGATTGTCCGGGATTTCCAATCGGTCATCGGGCGAGAGGCGCGGGCTCAGATTCTGGAAGCGGAGGGCCGTTTGCCCGACCTGCTCATCGCCTGTGTCGGAGGGGGAAGCAATGCCATCGGGCTTTTCCACCAGTTTCTCGATGATGAGCAAGTGCGCATGATCGGCGTGGAAGCCGGCGGGAAAGGAACGGCATTGGGCGAGCATGCCGCGCGATTCGGCGGCGGACGAAAAGGCGTACTCCAGGGAACATACAGCTACGTGCTTCAGGATGAAGATGGCCAGATTGCCGCAACCCATTCGGTATCTGCCGGGCTGGATTATGCGTCCGTCGGTCCGGAACATGCCTGGTTGCATGACCGAGGCCGTGTGCAGTACACCGCCATCTCGGATGAACTGGCATTACAGGCTTTCCAATTGCTGAGCCGGATGGAAGGGATCATTCCGGCGCTGGAGAGTTCCCATGCGATTGCGGAATTGCTTCGAATCGGGCCAACGTTGGACAAGGATGCGGTGGTGATTGTAAATCTCTCCGGTCGAGGAGATAAGGATGTGAACCAGGTTGCCCAGATACTGGGTGGGATGGATTGATGGGTATTGTTCGAGGATGACAACCAGATGCGACGAATTGCTGATAAATTCAATAAACTTGAAGCGACAGGGAAAAAAGCCTTCATCCCATTTATCATGGCCGGAGATCCGGACCTGGACACCACCATCCGTCTGGTTCCGGAATTGGAGCGCGCCGGTTCTCACGTCATAGAATTAGGCATTCCATTTTCTGATCCGGTTGCCGACGGCCCTACGATCCAGCGTGCGGGTGCCCGAGCCCTTCAGCATCGATATCACATGGCGGACTACCTGCAGGCTGTCAGGGATATCCGCCGAGTTAGCGAGGTTCCGATCCTCCTGTTCAGCTACTTTAATCCTGTTCTGCAATACGGGCTTGATGCGCTGGCGAGCGATGGGCACAAAGCAGGAATTGACGGCATATTGGTTACGGACGTGACGCCGGAAGAAGGATCTCAATATTGTGCCTGTATGGAATCGAATCAAGTGGACACAATCTTCCTGGTTGCGCCCACCAGCGATGATGAGAGAATCGCCAACATTGCCGCCTGCTCACGCGGCTTTGTTTATATCGTATCCCGCACGGGAGTTACCGGGACGCAGTCGGATCTTTCCGGCTCGATAGTGCCTACCGTCGAGCGCGTCCGCCGCCATACCAAACTTCCGGTGGCAGTTGGCTTTGGAATTTCAAGGCCGGAACATGTGCGTGAGGTCTGGAAGATCGCGGATGGCGCCGTAGTAGGGAGCGCCATTGTTGCGGAAATGGAGAAAATTGCGCGACCTGGAGATATTCCATCCGCGGTGGCAAAGTTCTGTACGTGGATGACCTCCTGAATTTTCGGATTGTCAGAGATCACGCGCCATTCGCTGCCGGCGAATGAGAAAGCGTTGATGAATCCATCGGACGCCTTCACTCCATCGCGAGCCCGACGCGATATGTCGGCTGCGGCAGTCTTGGTAGGGAAAGATTCCTGCCCATCCTGCGCTTTTGCGTGCTGCTTTCATATCCTCGCCGGTTCGAACATGCTGATATTCCAATTATTTGGCCAAAAATGATCTCTCCTGGCACGCCTGTTGCACTCCACAGCATGTCACTGTGCGGCTGGAACGAAGTAATGTCCGGCCGAGGCATGTGATTATGCAAAGGAGAAAGAATGAAAAAGACGCTAATAACATTGTCTCTGTTGTTGGCCTGCAGTTTGACTGCGGCTTTTGTGCTGGCATCGAACCCGTTGCAAACGGATCAGCAGAGCACTTCTTCTTCAGCATCCGACATGGGGAAGACCGTAACAATTACAGGCTGCCTGCGGTCCGGAACATCGCCCAATTCCTATGTGCTCAATAACGTAATGTCGAGTGATATGAGTCGGCAGTCATATCAGCGCGGCAAGGACCAAAGCGAGAATCAGACTCACGGGGAATATGGAGATCAGGGATGGAATCGGAGTACGGATACTCCGGATCTTCAGCATTCGGCGCAGTCAGGATCCACACCTTCCGAGATGGCGAGAGCAGAAACCTCGTATACACTGATTCCAGGTAAACAGGTAGATCTGAAAAGCCACATCGGCCAAAAGGTTGAGGTTACCGGAATGATGGCGGAGGCAAGTTCACAGATGTCTCCGAACCGGACCCCTTCGACCACGGAGAGATCGTCGGCAAACCACGATACCCACTGGATGTCCGGACAGCCACATTTCAAAGTCAGTTCCATTCGGCAACTTTCCGGTTCCTGCCAATAACTATTCCCGCTCCTTTCCCGGCAGAAGCCGGGAAAGGAGTACCCTCTTTTTATTCATTTTCCTCCAAAAACTCTATAAAATAGCTACTATCTGCTGATCGGCGGCTATTGGGTGCAGTATTAGGCGTGCATCTGCCTGCGATGCCAGGGCCTGCGCGTGATGACCTGAAAAACAGCCAGAAACAGCGCCACGCGAGGAGAGCCATATTGTTTGCCGTCGATTTTGAACCGGTAGGACGCCGAGGAAAGTTTCCCCCCGATCAGTCGCTTCTAGCCTGTGCCCGCCAATTGAATGTGTCTCTGGTCAGCATTTGCGGAGGTATGAGTTCTTGCCATCGCTGTAAGGTGCAGATCATCTCGGGCGAAGTAAACGAGATCACTGCAGATGAGAAGGCGATTTTTAGCGAGAATGAACTGAAGAAGAACTATCGGCTGGCCTGCCTGACCTATCCTTGCGGCAATGTGAAGATTCACGTTCCTCCGGAGTCTCTGTCGGCGCCGCAGCGCACGCAGGTGGAAGGTCTGGAACTGGACGTAAAACCGGAACCGCTAGTTCAGGGATTGACTGTCCAGCTGACGCCTCCTTCGCTCGGCAGCCCCGAGTCCGATGACCAGAATCTCTGGGCGGCACTTGCCTCACAGCATAACGTTCCGAGCGGGGTAGTCGACCTGATGGTGCAGCAGAGCCTTCCGCGGCAGCTGCGAATGTCCGACTGGAAGGTGCGCGTTGCCCTGCGCGGGAATGAGATCGTTGCGCTGAGCCAGTCCGCGACGCAGTGGCTCGGCCTTGCGGTGGACATCGGCACAACCAAAATTGCGGTTTACCTGGTGGATATGGAAACCGGCAAAACAGTAGCGGCCCGGGGCCTGATGAACCCGCAGATTTCCTACGGTGAGGATGTTGTGTCGCGCATCTTTGCTGCAGGAAAGTCGGCTGAAAATGCTTTGAGACTTCAGACGGTTCTCGTCGATGCTTTGAATGAAACCGTGGAGGCCCTGTGCTCGGAAATCCATGCCGTTCCCTCCTCGGTGGTCGACGCATCGATCGTCGGCAACACTGCTATCCACCACCTGTTTTTGCGGCTTCCCGTGATGCAGTTGGGGATGTCTCCCTATGTGCCGGCCGTTCGATCGGCCGTCGACATCAAGGCGAGGGATCTCGGACTTCGGATTGCTCCAGGGGCGTATGTCCATCTGCTTCCGAATATTGCAGGATATGTCGGTGCGGATCATGTGGCAATGCTGCTTGCAACAAGAATTGCCGATGCCCGGCACCCGGCGCTCGCCATTGACATCGGCACCAATACCGAAATTTGCATGGCATATAACGGAAAGCTGGCCAGCGTTTCGTGCGCTTCCGGCCCTGCTTTCGAGGGAGCGCATATCAAATTTGGTATGCGTGCCGCTCCCGGCGCCATTGAACATGTTCGTTTGTCCGGCAATCGACTGGTGATCCAGACCATTGGAGAACAGCCGCCGGTCGGGATCTGCGGATCCGGCCTGCTGGATGCCGTTGCTCAGTTGCGCGTCAATGACGTATTGGATATTACGGGCCGGATGAAGTCCCACCCATTGGTGCGCAGGGTAAACGGCAATACGGAATTTGTGCTGGTTGAGCGGGACAACCAGGATGCGATCACGGTTTCGCAAAAGGATGTGCGGGAGATTCAAGCCGCCAAGGCAGCCATTCGTGTCGGCATCGATGCGCTGGTGGAGGCGGCCGGCCTGTCCGAAGAGGATATTGCCGAGGTGGTGATTGCGGGAGCGTTCGGCACATTCATCGATGTGGAAAGCGCCATTGCCATAGGCATGCTGCCTGCGCTTCCACTGGACCGATTCAAGCAGGTGGGTAATGCCGCCGGTACTGGGGCACGCCTGGCCCTTGTGTCTCGAAGCCAGCGCCTCCAGGCGGAGAAAATCGCCTTGCGCGATGGCTATATTGAATTGGCAGGCGTGGATAAGTTCAATCTCAAATTCGCTAAAGCCTGTTCCATGTCTGCATCGTTAGTATCCAGAAGAGCGTAGCGTCGACCCGGGACAGTCACCGAATTCGATGATCGTGCAGTCCGTTCCTCGTTTGCGCAGTCCGGTGCGGGGCTGCGGTGATTATCCCGTCATTCTCTGTTTTATCCGTTTTTTTACGACAGGAGATTCCCATGCAGAAGAACTGGTTGGAATTGTCCCGTGAGCAAAAGCGGGAAGAAAGAATGAAAAACTGGCTTGCCGGAACAGGAATCGCCTTCCGCGATGCCAAGGCGGCAAGATTGTACAAAGAACGAGTCACCCGCCAGAAATTGGCAATGATGTGTGAAGTGCCGGATAGAGTGCCGGTGCAGATACCATCCGCAAATTTTCCTGCCTATCATTCCGGCTACACCATGAAGAGAGTGATGAACGATTACGAGGCGCTCGAAAAATCGTGGCTGAAATTCATGGAGGATTTTTATGATGACATGGACAGTTTCATGGGGCCCGGCTTTGTGCATTCGGCTCCGGCCATGGAAATCATAGATTATAAATCCTATAAATGGCCGGGACACGGATTGGGAGACGATGTCAATGCCTACCAGTTTGTGGAAGAAGCCATCATGGAGCCGGAGGAGTATGATGCGCTGATTGAAGATCCCTCGGATTTTTCCTTCAGATTCTTGCTGCCCCGCACCGTCGGGACATTGAAGCCTCTCACCAAGTTGCCGGCTTTGAACACGATGCTGTTTCTTTCTTTGATGATTGCGTATCCGTTCGCCGATCCCGAGGTGCGCGCCGCATTCCAGTCTCTGATTAAGGCCGGGGAAGAGTTGGAAAGATGGCAAAAACACGTGTTTACGGTCAATAAGGCATCTCTGGAAGCCGGATTCCCAGGGGCATTTGGAACGCTGGCAATCGCTCCATTCGATGTGATTGCGGATTTTTTGCGCGGAACCAAGGGGGCCATTCTCGATATGTATCGGTGTCCAGATAAGATGATGGCTGCGATCGATCGCATCACGGGCCTGACTATCAAGCGGATCATTTCCACCATCAATGCAACCGGAGGGTTTACCGCAAGCTTCCCACTGCATAAGGGAGATGATACGTTCATGTCCAGGAAACAATTTGAGAAATTCTACTGGCCATCGCTGAAGAAAGTGATAGATGCATTGATCGATGAGGGGATCTCGGTTCACCTGTTTGCCGAAGGGGCCTATAACGAGCGCCTTGAGTATATCAGTGACTTCCCGAAAGGCTGGGTAACCTGGGCGTTTGACAGGACCGATATGGTGAAAGCCAAGAAAATGATCGGCCACAAGTGCTGCATTGTGGGTAATGTGCCTGCCTCTACGCTCATAACAGGGACGGCGGGAGAGGTGAAGGAAAGCTGCCGCAAGCTGATCGAGGCGTGCGCTCCCGGAGGGGGGTATGTTCTCGCCGGTGGAGCCGCGGCAACAGAGACAACGCCGGAAAACCTGCGTGCCTTTATGGCTGCAGCCAAAGAATATGGGGTGTACCGCTAAGATAATTTGGGATTTCAGGCTTGGAATGAAAGCAGGAGCATGAGCGGAACAAAGGCAGGCGATAGAACATCGCCTGCCGTATTGCTCTGGAAGGGTATTTTTCTTCTATTTAAATTTTGGCTCGAGAGATTTGATTTTTGCCCAGGCGGCATCGCGAGCCTTTTTGTCGGCTTCCGTTGCATTGGGCTGTTCTCCGCTGCGCATAAAGCCATGGGTCGCTCCGTCGTAGATGACGGGCTCATAAAATTTGCCGGCCGCTTTCATTTGTTCCTGAGTCTGGGGAATCGATCCGTTGACCCGCGTGTCCGTCCCGCCGTAAAAACCGTAGACCGGGGCTTGGATTGAGGCGATTCCTGAGTCAGGCCCGCCGCCATAGAAGACGAACGCCGCTGAAAGATCCTTGCAGTTGGTGGCGAAGCGGAACGATTGGCTGCCGCCCCAGGAGAAACCCACTACACATACTTTCCCATTGCAGGATGGAAGCTTTTTGCAATACTCGAATACAGCGGTGAGATCGGCTGTGACCTGGTCCGGGGGTAATTTCATTACCGCTTGCGTGGCTGGTCCGCCGAAACCGCCGCCTTCCGCCGCAGGAAAATCTTTCGTTCGCCCTCCATTGGGGCCCATGCCTGACAATAGGTCGGGCGCCACCGCGATGAAGCCGGCTTCCGCGAACTCATCCGTTACATTCTCCACCCAGTCTGTCATGCCGAATATTTCATGGATGACTACCATGGCGGGCGCTTTTTCCTTCGTCTGGGGATATGCGACCGTCGATTCGACGGATCTCCCGCCGTGTTTAACTGTAACCCACTCACGTTTTCGAGGTGATTTGTCTACCATTTTGCGTGCCCAATCCTGTGCATAAATAGAAGATAGCCCCAATCCCAATGCTGCCGCACCACTCGCACTGTCTTTTAGAAATCGTCTTCTGGTAACTGTTTGCATGATCGATCCACTCCTTCGCTGCTGATGCCCTGAGAAGTTTACATGGCAAGACTGCTGTTTCTTTTTGGGGATTTTCTACGCGTTTTGCCGCCGAAACAAGGGAAAAGTAGTGTTCATTCGAAGCGCCGCGGATTGCCGCCACAAACCGATACGCTACCGGCTCGCGCCGCAGCATTTTTTGAATTTTTTGCCGCTGCCGCACGGACAGGGATCGTTTCTGCCAACTCCTGCCGCGGTTGTGGGCCTGGGGCGTGGCGCGGGCCTTCTTTGCCTGTCGAGCAGAGCCGCGATGGGGGCCCGACTGTGAAGGAAGAACTGTTTAAGTCCCGAACAAAGGTAATTGAGTCCAGGTTCTCCGTCCGGAGTCTGAATAAATCGATATTTGGGGCAGCCGCCATTGCACTGGGCCAGAACTTCGCATTGGCGACAATAGTTCGGAAGGGCATCGCGCTTCGCGTCTCCGAAGTCTTGCAGCGCCTTTGAATCCAGCATTTGACTGAGCGTTTTCTGCTCGATGTTGCCCAATCGGTAGGGTTCTTCGACAAAATGGTCGCAGGGGAAAAAATCGCCGTTATGTTCGAGGACCGGGATCTGTCCGCATGTTTTGCGGAAGACGCACAGGGAATGATCGATGCCGAGCTGTGGCCTGGCGGCTTCGTCGAAGTATTGGATCATCAGGCGATCGACATCGCGCGCCACCCACTCATCAAAGATTTTGCACAGGAATTTGCCGAAGTCCTCTGCCGATGGTGTATGGAGAGCGACGCCGTTTTCCATTTCGGCGGCCTGATCCACCGCGGGAAGAAATCCAATATACCGTGCACCGATCTCGCGGAAAAAACGGTAAACGGTAAGCGGGTGACGCACATTCAGATTATGTACAACACACAGGATATCGGTTGGAACATTTACCCGACGCAGCAATTCGTAGGCACGCATGGCGCTTTTGTGGGTTGGTTCATTGCCGCGCGTGATCCGATAGGGATCGTGCAATTCAGCCGGTCCGTCCAGGCTGAGCCCGACTCCGAATCCCTCGGCTGCAAGAAACCGACTCCATTCTTCATCCAGAAGAACGCCGTTTGTCTGGAGGCCATTCCGGACTCGCCAGCCTGCAGGTTTGTGCCTGCGCTGCAGTTCGACTGCTTTTCGGAAGAAATCGAGACCGCGGGTCGTGGGCTCGCCTCCGTGCCAGGAGAAGCTGACCTCCGGTCCGGGAGAAGCCTCAAAATGCTGGAGGATGTATTTTTCCAGGAGATCATCCGGCATTCGGAGCGTGCCTGCATCCGGATAGAGGGAGCTCTTGTCTTTATAGTAGCAGTAGCGGCAGGCGAGGTTACACACAGCGCCGGCCGGCTTTGCAAATATCTGAAAGTCCCGCGCAACCTTATCCAATCCGTCCCCCCAAACCGCATTGCATCGAATTTATAATATATCAAAAATCTTCCGGCCTGATGGTTGATCGGTATCGGGTGCACGTGAATACACCAAACCTGGAATCCAGGTGTTGAGTGCATCGATTAAGCCTCAAAATAAAAAAAACCCTGAGAGAGGCATTTGCCTCTCTCAGGGTTTTTACAATCGTCAACCGTCAATCTGTGATCGTCAATCCATTCTACCCGCCGGAGAGCGAGCCCAGGAAGTCACCGTTGGTCTTTGCTTTGGAAAGCTTTTCCAGCAGGAGTTCCATACTCTCGGTAACAGACAGAGGCGTCAGAACCTTCCGCAGAATCCAGATACGGTTCAAATCGGCCTGCGGCACGAGCAGCTCCTCTTTTCTCGTTCCGGATTTGTTGATATCGATGGCGGGGAAAACGCGCCTGTCGACCAGTTTACGATCGAGGTGCAGCTCCATGTTGCCCGTTCCTTTGAATTCTTCAAAGATAACGTCATCCATACGGCTGCCTGTATCGATGAGGGCGGTGGCGATAATCGTGAGACTTCCGCCTTCTTCAATATTGCGAGCGGCGCCGAAAAAGCGCTTCGGCCGCTGCAGCGCGTTGCTGTCAACGCCGCCGGAAAGGACTTTCCCGCTTGGAGGCACGATCGTGTTATAGGCGCGAGCCAGGCGGGTGATGCTATCCAGCAGGATGACGACATCCCGTTTGTGCTCGACGAACCGCTTTGATTTTTCCAGCACCATTTCCGCTACCTGTACGTGACGCGATGCCGGCTCATCAAAGGTCGAACTGATGACTTCGCCCTTCACGGAGCGCTGCATATCGGTCACTTCTTCCGGGCGCTCATCGATGAGAAGCACGATGAGGTAGACTTCCGGATGGTTTTGCGAAATGGAATTGGCAATGGACTGCAACAGCATCGTTTTTCCGGTCCGGGGCGGCGATACAATCAACCCGCGCTGCCCTTTGCCAATTGGCGCAAGCATATCCATTACTCTGCCGGACAGGTTGTCCGGCGCTGTCTCCAGTTTCAGATGCTCATGGGGATACAGCGGCGTCAGGTTGTCGAAAAAGATCTTGTCCTTGGCGGCATCGGGATGCTCGAAATTTACGGCTTCGACCTTGATCAGGGCGAAGTAGCGCTCACCATCCTTTGGAGGACGGATTTGTCCAGAGATCGTATCTCCGGTTCTCAGATCGAATTTCCGGATCTGGGAAGGGGAGACATAGATATCATCTGGGCCGGGCAGGTAATTGTAGTCCGGGGCACGCAGGAATCCGAATCCTTCCGGCAGGCATTCGAGAACGCCTTCCGAAAAAATCAGCCCGCTAGCTTCGGTCTGCGCCTTCAGGATTTGAAATATCAGTTCCTGCTTGCGCATCCCGGTATATCCCGGAACATTCATATCCTTGGCAACCTGAGTCAGGGAGGCGATATTCATCTCCTTCAGGTCCCGGATATTCAGATGACCGTTTTCGCGACCATTTTCACGGCCGTTCTCACGGGCATTTTCGCGGGTATTCTCACGGCCGTTTTCACGGCTGGATTCACTTTTTGTTTCGCGACCGGATTCCTTTTCCCGGTTGTTTTCCCGGGCGGCTTCACGGTTTGCACTCGAGTTGCGACGTTGCGTCGTTTCAGGCATGGGCTCCCTCCAGGGGGAGATAACCAACGGTAGGTTGTTAATGGTTAATGATAGAGGATTCAACTGCGGCTGCCTGTAGCACCCGTTTCCAAATGTCCTTACAGCCCGCTCCGGTTTTCGCCGAAGACATCACCACGGATTGACCCCCCAACGCTTCTGAAATAATACGAAACTGTTCACGCTGTTGATTGTTTGAAAGCTTATCAACTTTGGTTGCCACCACCATGCGGGGGACTTCCAACTGTCCCAGCCATCCGGCCAACTGAGTGTCCGAATCGGTGGGCGGCATCCTTGAATCAATCATCTGAATCGCCAGCACGATACTGGTACTCTTTTTAAAATACTGCTCAATCAGCCGCTTCCATTGCTGGATTGCAGCCTTGCCGGCTTTAGCGTAGCCATAGCCGGGTAAATCCACAAAATAGAACGTCCCGTTAATCCGGTAGAAGTTAATGCTCTGAGTCTTGCCCGGCGTTGAGCTGGTGCGAGCCAGCCGGTTGCTGCCGACCAGCTTGTTTATCAAGCTGGATTTCCCGACATTCGACCTGCCTGCAAACACTATTTCAGGGATTTCCTCTCGTGGGAAATCTCGTTCCGAGACGGCACTGATAATAAATTCTGCTTGGATCACCGGATATTATGAGGGATTGAAGGTCCGACCGCTCGACGCGGCCGGACCTCAAGTTCAGTGCGCGACGTTCTCGTTTGGACGAGTACCTTCGATATCGGACATCTGGGACACCTGTCTTGGTACAGGTTGACTTTCCAGTGCGATCTGCAGGACTTCATCCATGGTTTCGACCAGACTTATGCTTAAATCATCCAGTATATCCTTCGGGAGATCCTGGAGATCCTTCTCGTTCTCCTTTGGGAGAATAACATTTTTAATGCCGGCGCGATGTGCTGCCAGCAGTTTTTCCTTTACCCCTCCGATCGGAAGTACTTTGCCACGGAGGGTAATCTCCCCGGTCATGGCAACATCTCTTCGGACCGGTATCTTGGTTAGGGCAGATACGATGGTGGTAGCCATCGTAATACCTGCGGATGGCCCATCCTTCGGAATGGCGCCTTCCGGAATATGAATGTGCAGGTCCATCTTCCGGTGGAATTCACGTCCGATGCCATAATCGGTAGCTCGGCTGCGCACAAATGTCATGGCAGCCCTTGCCGATTCCTGCATGACTTCGCCCAGCTTGCCGGTGAGGGTCAGCTGCCCTTTACCGTCCATCAGCGTGGCTTCCGTCTGCAAGACCTCTCCACCTACTTCCGTCCAGGCTAAACCTGTCGTCAACCCGACCTGGTTGGTTTCGCCGATCCCCTGCATGCGGAACTTCGGACGTCCCAGAAGCTTCTCGACTTCTTCCGCATTGATGTCGTTTGACTGCGCTTCCTCGGTGACGATCTTTTTTGCCGTCTTTCTGCAGACATTAGCGACTTCGCGTTCCAGATTGCGAACGCCGGACTCCCGGGTGTACTTACGAATGATCTCATACAGCGCATCATCCGAAAACTGTATTTGTTCCGGAGTCAATCCGTTGCCTTCCACCTGCTTTTTGACGAGGAACCTTTTTGCGATCTCCAGCTTCTCATTCTCAGTATACCCTGACAGCTGGATGACTTCCATGCGGTCCTGGAGCGCACGGGGAATAGTGTGCAGCACATTCGCCGTTGCAATGAACATCACCATCGACAGATCAAACTCGGCATCGATGTAGTGATCGACGAACATGTGGTTCTGTTCCGGATCGAGCACCTCCAGAAGCGCCGCCGATGGATCCCCTCGAAAATCCATGCTCATTTTGTCGATTTCGTCGAGCATGAATACGGGGTTCTTGGTACCGGCCTTCTTCATATACTGGATGATCTGTCCGGGAAGCGCACCGATATAGGTACGGCGATGCCCGCGGATTTCCGCCTCATCCCGCACTCCACCCAGGGAGAGTCTCACAAACTCTCTTCCCGTTGCACGGGCAATGGATTTTCCCAGGGATGTTTTTCCCACTCCCGGCGGTCCGACAAAACAAAGAATCGTGCCTTGCGGTTTCTTCACCAGGCTGCGAACGGCAAGGAATTCAAGAATGCGGTCCTTGATTTTTTCCAGGCCATAGTGGTCTTCTTCAAGAACCTTCTTGGACCAGTTGATATCCCGGATTTCCCGCGATTTCTTGTTCCATGGCAGTGCGATCAGCCAGTCGAGATAAGTGCGCGAAACGGTGGATTCGGCCGACATCGGAGGCATCATTTCCAGGCGCTGAATTTCCTTGATCGCCTTTTCATTCGCATCCTTCGGCATCTTTGCCGCTTCAACCTGTTTTTTCAGATCATCGAGTTCGCTTTTCTCGTCCTTGCGACCCAATTCCTTCTGGATCGCTTTCATCTTTTCATTCAGGTAGTACTCTTTTTGAGCCCGCTCCATCTGCCGTTTCACGCGGCCCTGAATGTTGCGGTCTACCTTGATCTTCTCCATCTCGACTTCGATGATCTCGTTGATCTTCTCAATCCGTTCGGCCAGATCTACCATCTCGAGAAGCTGCTGTTTTTCCTCGATGCTGATCGGCAGGTTGGCGCAGATATTGTCTGCCAGCTTCGAAGGCTCAAGCGTTTTCATCGCATTCAGAATCGCGTCGTAGTTGACGTGATGGCTGAGTTTTGAGAATTGCTCAAATACCGTTTGAAGCCGTTTGATCAGAAGATTGGTTCGCGCGCTTGAACTCGAGGTTTCATCGAGCAGCTCTACATCCGCGACAAAAAAACCGGGATCATTGGAATACCGGATTGCACGGACGCGCTGAACCCCTTCAACGAGAACCTTAATATTTCCGTCGGACAGCTTTACGCTCTGAACGATGTTTGCCACCGTGCCGACGGCATAAATATCCGAAGCCTTCGGCTCGTCGACCGATGCGTCCATCTGAGTCGCCAGGAAAACTCGCTTGGATCCTTCAAGGGCAAATTCAAGGGCGCGAACTGAAGTCGGACGTCCGATTACAAAGGGGATCATCATGTGCGGGAACACGACGACGTCCCGGATCGGAATCATGGGAAGACGTTCAGTTTTCTTGGGGGGCAGTTCGTTTGTCATTCTTTAAGTTAACCGGCCTTTTCCAATAACGCGAAGACGATATCCTTATTTTCAACCATCTCGCGCGTTATCATGAACTCCTTCACCTTCTTTTGTGAGGGCAGTTGGTACATCACGTCCAACATAAGATCTTCAAGGATTATTTTCAAACCGCGGGCTCCCATCTTGCGCTCCAGCGCCAGATTCGCTACCGCGGCGACCGCATCGTCGGTGAACTTCAGTTTGACGTTTTCAAATTCAAATAGTTTCTGATATTGCCGCACGAGAGCGTTCTTGGGTTTGGTCAGAATATCGATCAGCGCGACATGATCCAATTCCGACAGGGAACCGACGACCGGGAGCCTTCCGACAAACTCAGGGATAAGTCCGTATTTGATCAGATCTCTGGGTTCGCAATGCTCCAGGATGTTGGCGGCCTGTTCTTTTTTGGCGGTCTTTACAACTTTGGCTGCCTTGTCTCCGATCAGGAATCCCATACTCTTCTTCCCGATCCGGCGCTCGACGATCTTGTCCAGGCCAACGAAAGCTCCACCGCAGATAAACAGGATGTTCGTCGTGTCGATCTGAATGAACTCCTGGTGCGGATGCTTGCGGCCCCCTTGCGGAGGGACATTCGCGATCGTTCCTTCCAGGATTTTCAGAAGAGCCTGCTGCACGCCTTCTCCCGATACATCGCGTGTGATCGAAGGATTCTCGTCCTTGCGGGCAATCTTATCGATCTCGTCGATATAGACGATGCCCTGCTGGCACTTTTCCTTATCGCCGCCCGCATTCTGCAGAAGCTTGAGGATGATGTTCTCCACATCCTCGCCAACATATCCTGCTTCCGTGAGCGTCGTGGCATCCACAATTGCAAACGGGACCGACAGCATTTTAGCAAGTGTCTGCGCCAGCAGTGTCTTGCCGGTTCCGGTTGGCCCGATCAGCATGACGTTGCTCTTCTGCAGTTCGAGGTCGCCCCGTTTTTTGGATATTTCGAGTCGTTTGTAGTGGTTGTAGACAGCGACGGCCAATTTCTTCTTGGTCATCTCCTGTCCGATAACATACAAGTCGAGGAATTCTTTAATTTCCTGCGGCTTGGGAAGCTTCTCCCCGATGGGGGATGTAACGACGTCATCCGCAATGATTTCGTTGCAGACATCGACGCATTCGTCGCATATGTAGACCGTAGGTCCGGCAATGAGCTTTTTGACGTCGTTCTGGCTTTTAGAGCAAAACGAACATCTCAAGACATCATCTCTCTCGTCGTCTTTTCTCAAAGGAGTCCTCCAGGGTACAAAACCCTACTCTTTTCTCGAGATAACTTGATCCACTATGCCATATTCCTTGGCTTGATCGGCTGTCATGATGTAGTCCCGTTCAACATCCTTTTCGATGCGTTCAAGACCCTGTCCTGTATGCTTGGCGAGGATACCATTCATCGACTCGCGAAGTCGGAGTATCTCCTTCGCATGAATGTCGATGTCGGTCGCCTGGCCCGCAAGGCCGCTCATTGATGGCTGATGGATTAAAATTCTGGAGTTCGGTAAGGCAAATCGTTTCCCCGGAGAGCCTGCTGCCAACAGCAACGCCCCCATGCTGGCAGCCTGGCCAATGCAGATCGTCGATACATTCGGTCGAATGTATTGCATTGTGTCGTAAATCGCCATGCCCGCCGAAATAGAACCGCCGGGGGAGTTGATATAAAGGTGGATGTCTTTGTCCGGATCCTCGGCTTCCAAAAAGAGGAGTTGGGCCGTAACAACGTTGGCCACGTTGTCGTCGATAGGTGTTCCCAAAAAGATGATATTATCTTTCAGGAGGCGCGAGTAAATGTCATACGCGCGCTCGCCTCTATTGGTCTGTTCGACCACCATGGGTATTAATGCCAATGGTCACCCCACGCTTATATTAGCATTGCGATAGATGAAATCAAGCGCCTTGTTCTGGCGTAAATGCTGCTCAAGACTCTGAATCCTGTCTTCCTTTTCGAGCTGGGCTCGCAAGGCGGCTGCTGATTTGCTGGAGCCTTCTGCCCACTTTTGCAGCTCGGCGTCAACCTCTTCCGTTGTAATGTCGATACTCTCCTGACGGGCTATCGCATCCAGGAAAAGAGTTCTGCGAACCGATTGTTCCGCCACAGGCCTTTCAGCCTCAAGGACCTTCTTCCAGTCAATCGCGGTTTGATTAATGTCAATTCCCTGGTAGGCCAGATTGCTGGCCAGCCGGCGGGCGTGCGCCTCCAGCTCATCCTCTACCATGCACTCCGGAACTTCAACCGTTTGGCGCCCGACTATCGTATCCAGTAGCGCCTCCCTGGCTTTCTTTTCGGCATTTTCCTTTGCCTGCGTTACCAAATCATCACGAACCCTGGTTCGCAGTGCTTCAAGGCTCTCAGACCCGATATCTTTAGCAAAATCATCATTTAACTCAGGTAGCTGCTTTTCTTTGATGTCCTTGACGACAACCGTGTATGTGACTTTTTTTCCCGCAAAACTCTTCCGATGATAGTCCTCCGGGTAATTGACATCAAAAGTCCGGGTGTCCCCTATATGCGTCCCGCGCAGATTTTCCGAAAAATCCGCGTTTGTCTGAGGATGGCCGATGACCAGAGTGACATCATCTTCATGGCTAGGTTTTGTCTCTCCCTCAAACTGCCCGTCGACAGTCAGGGTGACATACAACCCGTCCCGAGCCTCGCCCTCCGTCGGCACAAACTGAGCCTGGTGCTCGCGCATCCGGTCGATCGTTTGATTGACGTTCTCCTCGGTAACCTCGGACGACGGGAGTGTGACTGGAACTCCTGTGTAATCCTTTACTTCCAATGGAGGCAGCACTTCAAAAGATACGGTGAACTTGAGCGGACTGCCCGGATTGTTTTCAACGTCCTTAACCGTCGGTTGGGCCAGAGGATGCAGATCATGTTCCGTGATCGCGTCTTTCCAGCTTTGTTCAATGATGCTTTGGACGGCATCCTTTTGCAGATCGCTCCCAAACCGTTGCCGGATAATATTTAGCGGCACCTTGCCAGGCCTGAATCCCGGAACCTTCACGTTCCGTGCATACTCCCGGGCCAGCTTTTCGACTTCCTGCTCAACTTCCTGCGGAGGGATTTCCACCGCAAGGCTTCTTTTGCAACTGCTTACCTCTACGATTTCTACTGTCAACTTGGTACCTGCCTATGTGTTGATGGATCCGTGGGTCCATCCTCTGTTTTTTCATTATGAGCCATCGCCGTTCGTCGGCCATGATCTCGCAGGGAATACCTAACGATGCAACATCTGGTGCGAAAGGGGGGAGTTGAACCCCCACCCCTTGCGGGACTGGATCCTAAGTCCAGCGCGTCTGCCAATTCCGCCACTTTCGCAGTTGTCCCACCTGAGCGTCATTTTCCGGGTATCTGTTGATAACTGCAGCCGGAGAGGCAAAAGCTAGGGCGAGTCCACAATCAAAATGGGAATTTAACAAAGCCATCTGTCCGTGTCAATGCCAGTCAACAGTGGGCAACGGGCAGCCGGCAATTCGCCGTTACATCTCGACCCATTTGCCATGACCTTCCCAGACACGAAGGGTAAATGGAAATGCAATATGCTCGCCCAGCTTTGTTTTGATAGCTTCGCAAATATTCTCAACCGAAGGATAGGAAAGGATATCGTTCAGGGTTTTATGATCAAAAAAGCCCAAAGCGGTTTTGATCGATTTCTTCAGCTCTGAGAAATCGAGGATCATTCCGTCCTTCTTCTCCCCCTCGATAACAACCTCAATCTTGTAGGTGTGGCCGTGCAGGGACCCGCATTTGTCATGTCCGGGCAGAAAGTGGGCACAATCGATATAGTCAATCACCCCTAGCTTCATTCTATACTCCCTGGCTTATAAAGCCCATTGTACCATTTGCTTGGATGAATTTACGATCGGATGCGTGCTGCCGTCAAACCGTTATCCCTATTTCTTCTCATCCCCGGCCAGGGAAGGATATAGCGTCGGGCTGAATAGCATTCGAGTCAGTTTCTCATCGGAACTCATCAGGCCGTTAACCGTCTGCTGCGCTTTCCCTGGGTCGGCAGTCACCGACCACCCATACTCCCGATCCACAGTCTCCGCCAAATCCTTGAGAGATGAGAGTGTTACTCCCTTATTGCGAGGCTGCTCAAACGGCTTGGATACGAGGTAGCGCAGGAATTGAATATAGGCTTCGTAAAAGCCCTCTCCCACGGCGTCCAGTTTTCCCGATCGCAGGAATCGAAATGGCACGAGGTTTGCCTTGGCCGGAATAAAGTCCACAATAAGGGAAATGCCGTTTTTCGTGGGCGTCAATTCTCCCAGGACTGCCCATTTTGCCGTCATCCAGTTCGCAACCGTTGCAGCCGATTCCTCCGTGAATGTATGGGGGGATCCTGCGACATTTATCGCCGTGGGCATCGTTTGCCAGAGAGGGATAATTTCCAGCCCTTTCGCGTTCTCTCCCGTTTTCATCATGAGGATAGGGGCTGCCATCGACAGCCAACGCAATTCCTTATCTTCCGATTGCACATTGAAGGGGAGAATCACAAGCCGAACCGGAGAGACTGCCACCGCATCCGGTTTGGCCGCCTTCTTCTTCAGGAAAAAGCAGCCTGTCTGCGAAAGGAGAACCAGCGCCAGAAAGGATGCAGTCATCAGAACACTCAGGCGGGCAGAAGCCGGGATCCGGCAACTGTATGGCTTCTTCGAATCATTCAGCATTTTGTGTTATCCATTCTGAACTGCGCGTATGAGGAGCTGATCAAGAATTTGTCGTGCCTGCTCCCCATTGCCGGATTAAAGCTCAAATCAGGTAAGTGGCCTATTTTCTTCTAGTTCATTGCCAAGTACTGCGGGCGGGCTACCTGCTCGCCTTGCCAGTTTCGAAACGTACGGACTATCCTTATCACAACTCCTTAAAACACGCAATCCGTTGGTGAGCAGTCCTCTGCCGTTGGGTATGGGCAAATATGGCCATACCGGCCCACCGATACCGGGCACCTCCTGGCCATCCATTTTGGTCTCGGCCTACGATGTGCTGGAGCACGGATAAGCGTACATTGAGCTCCATGAAAACGAAGCCCCGAACCCAAACCGGAAGTGAGGCGGAGAAGAAGATGGTCAAATCCTGCAGACTAATGTCCTGGATCATTCTATTGTTCCTCTGCGTTTTTGCAGCGGATGCATCGGCATTAACGATCGTGCCTCATTTTGTAGGCGGCAAGGCCCCGGCCAATGCAGCGGGCGGCGGCAATTTGACGGAGATTGTGACCACGGCTGCCCGTATTTGGGAATCGGCCTATTCTGATCCAATTGTTCTGGATCTCTACTACGGATGGGGAGATGCCGGAGATGCCGGGACTCACACGCTGCAACAGAGCGATGCCCAGGGCAGGGAAGTGTCCGGTGTTATTGTTTTCGACAACAGCGGGTCCGTTTCCTTTTTCCTCGACCCTACTCCGGCGGTTAACGAAGAGTACCATCGTTTGACCAATGAATATCAGGATCTGGGCGATGGATCCATCAATGTGGCGAGGATTCTCGGACGACCGACCGGAGAAGCCGCCGGCCGTATCGACCTTCTCTCCGTGGCTTTGCACGAAATCGGCCATGCTTTGGGCTTGAGTACATCGAATATCGGCTTCCTGAAACAGACTTCCGGCGGATCGCTCCGGATTTCCAGCCAATATCCTTTTACCGGAACAGAGATTCCTTTGGCACGCAACAATTCGGGTGTCATTGCCCACTTTGATGCCAACATTCTCGTGTACGGCTCCATTATGAGCGGAGTGAATGCGGACGAGCGACGCCTCCCCTCGGATTTGGATATTCTGGCCAACGCACAGGTCAGCGGGTTTGCGCTGGCCGCGGATGCGATATCTTCTACAACACAGGGAATTGAACAGTCCCGGAATCGTTCCTTTGAAACGGGCGGCGGGATGCAGAGTCGCGTTGCTCTTGAACAAGTCGGATCGAGAAGATAAAGGGGGAGAGAATATCCATATGCAGGCTGAACGGAGACGCAAGGACCGAATGGAATATGCATTGCCGGTGAGCATACGCGGTTCAGAAGAGGGCGGGCGCGAATATCGATTTGAGGCGGTGGCGAGGAATATCGGGGCCGGTGGCCTCTGTGCTTTTGCGCCGCGAAAAATGAAGATTGGCGAAAAGCTCTCTCTGCGAGTCCGGTTTGCCCATCCCGGCAACAGGTCGGCCCAGGCGGCAGAAGTGTCTGCCCGTGGCCTTGTTGTGAGAACAGAGGATCGTCCGACAGGGCTTTGCCTGTTTGCTGTCGCTTTCCTCTTTTAGCATTTCAGGAGAAAATAATACCGGCCAGGCTTTTAGAGCGGAATCTGGGCAAGGCTGTTGCGATAGGCGTAAATCAACAGCTCCATCCGGTCTGCCACGTCCAGCTTGGAATAAATCGATGTGAGGTGATGATGCACGGTGATGTCGCTGATAAAGAGCTTTTCAGCGATCTGCCGATTTTTCAATCCTTCTCCAACCAGCCTGATGACTTCACGCTCCCGTTCGGTGAGCGAGCTTATCTTCAGCTGTTCCGGATCCGGTTTTTCAGGACTGCTCCTTCTCGATAGTTCTCGAAGCAGGGTTGCGGTGGTCGCCCGATCCAGCCATGCTTCGCCCGCATGGACGCACTCGACCGCCTTGATGAGCATGGCGGCAGGACTATGTTTGGACAGGACGCCGGAAGCCCCCAGCCGCACAGCCTTCCGAAGCAGTTCCTTGTCTCCCGCATCCGAGAGTGCCAGGACTCTTGTTTTTCCAGAGATCGTCAGGAGCTCAGGAATGAGGTCCATGCCCGTTTCCTGAGAGCCGATGGAGAACAGCACGATGTCGGGCTGTTCCCGTTTCACAATGGCAATGGCATCCTGCAGCGCTCCAACACTGCCGATGATTTCGAAATTCTGCTGTTGTGAAAGGAGAAGGCTAAGCCCGGCGCGAAATAGTTCGTGTTCCTCGATGGCCACAATTCGAATTCTTGCAGGCAATGCGCCCGCCATTTCGCTTCGCATAGATGTCTGTCTCGCTCCTACACATCGACATATGAAGCTCTCTTCCTGAGCGAAATCTTGGGCCGCATCTCCCGTTCGCTATTTTTTTAGCGCGCTGTCGTATCCACGAAATATCGGGAAATGCCGGGAATGGCTTTAGGAAATCACTATCGGTGAAATAAACAGGCGGATGCGGAAACAATGTGGGGGAGGAAGAACCCCATGATCTCAAATGAATCCGGCTCCGCCCTGTTGCTCACGCTTGTCGCCATATTGCTTTTGTCTCTTCTTGGGCTTTTCATCGCGATCGATGCCAATACAGGGGTGAAGATCAGTGACAATTACGAGACTCAAGTCCAGGCTACCTACGCCGCCCTGGCCGGATTGAATCACGCCAGAGCCCTGATTCGGGGGATCCCGATTGACGATCTGCTTAAAGGGCCGGATGGTGTGTACAACAATACCCCGGCCTATCTGATCCAGGCCCGGAAGTTTGATTTTCGCAATGCACTGCCGCTGGCAACCCTTTACGGATTGGATGTTTCCTCTCCAATCATCAGCACGACTGGAATATTCGATGACGGAATTATAAGTACAGGATTTTACAATGGGGTCGACGGGACCGCCCTGATCCCTCTGGCCGGGATCGGGTTGCAGGCCGCAAATCCCTATGGCGCAGGCATGCTGGTAACAGCCCGCTATTTTGTGAAGGTCACGGATAATAATGGCGAGGCGTCGGAATTATCCGGGGATTCGTCGGATAACCCATTTCTGGATGGGGATGGAGTCGTTATCTCGCGATCTATCGGAGTCTCCAGGACGTTCTCCGAAACGGTGGGTCCGGTTGCACGGCTCAACTCTATCGCAGTTTTCGAGGCGCGCTTCAAACGTATTCTTGCCTTTGATGTGGGCCCGGCTCTCGTTGTTTTGGGAAGTAAGGTCAACGCGTCCTTTAGCGGTACCTACGAAATCTGGGGCGATAAGTTCGCAGGAGTCGGTACTATCGACACCGATCTTGCTGATTCCAGCATGCCGGATGCGACCATCGCTTCAGCTGCCGGTTTGAGCGGCAATATCACCGGTGGGGGATGGCCCGCGCCCTCCGTCCAGGATATTTCCGCAGCGGTGTTTTCAAGCAACAGCAAATCACCGTTGATGAATCCGCAATTCCTCTGGGATTTCGTGTACACCCGTGCTCCGCGATTTGCTGATTTCTTTTTTAGCGGTAATCAGCATTGGAGTGGCGGCGCAGCGCCTTATGGTGGAGCCTATGACATTGCCAAGCCATGGAACGCGCCCGGTCAGGATCCCAAAGTCACCGTGGTTCACGGAGACTTGACCATTGATGGAAATTACTCCGGAGGCGGGCTCCTGATTGTCACCGGAGCACTGTCCTATTCCGGGCATTTTGCTTTTAATGGCTTGGTGCTTGCGATGGGTTCCGGCGTCGTCAATGCCGACGGATTGGGGCCTGGAATTCAGGGGGGACTGATTGCTGCTGCGCTGGCAGGGAAAACGTCATTTGGTTCTCCGACAATTTCGATTGGCGCGGCAAGCAAGATTTTTTCAAACGGGGATGCCGTCAAAACAGCCGCAAGCCTTATCCCCGTTTCCCAAATCAGCTTTCGCGAAATTACCGGGTTGGATCCCTGACCGCTGCTTTGCTTATAGCGCAGCAAAAACATGCGGCTTCACGCCGCCGTGCTATGCGCTTTTACAGCTGGCGCAACTGGATGAGGAGCAGGACGAGCAGCCCGAAGACATGGAGTGCGATGTGCCATCGCTACCGCGGGATACGCCGTTAAAGCTGGAATACATCTGTTCCACTTCATCGGACTGGCAGCCGGGGCACTGAACCCCGTTTTGTGATCCGAAGACCAGCTTTTCGAATTCGGACGCGCATTTCAGGCATTTGTACTCAAATATAGGCATTCCATCTTCCTCTTTAATTTCAAACGCAAATCGTAGCACAAAAACAGGGATCCATGGTCAGTTCTTTCAAGGCCCGAATCCTCTTGTCAGGGTGCATCCGGACGCAGCGGTCGGGAGATTACCTGATCCGGCAATTCGTTTACATCATCGTGCCTGCGCGGGAAATGCTCGGCCAGTGCTTTTCCGCATTCTTCAACAGCGTTACAGATCCCCTGGCATGCATTGCCGTCTTTCATCCCCCGGATGATGAGATCACGCACCTTCTGCCAATGCTGATCTCCCATCTTTTCGTGGATTCCCCGATCCCCGATAACAACGACCTCTCTTTCAAAAAAGGACAGGTAAATTTCCACTCCATTGGATTCCCGCGTCCGGTAAAGGCCGCTCGCATAGAACTGCATAAAAGCAGCGTCATGGACCCGTGCATCCAGTTCCTGCCTGGCAATCAGCCAGCGACGGCAGGGAAGATACGGGAGAATGGTGTAAAACAGCGCAAAGGAAAGGAATTCCGCCCAGAGTAAATGGGTCAGGGTGTGGTCAAAGTACGGCAGCACGAGGAAAATGGCTGTCACAATGACCATTCCGATCAGCGCACCCTGCAGTGTGGCGTGGTAGTAATGAGCCGATGCCGGAGCCGCAGTGAATACGATTTCGCCCGAGGTGATGGCTTCGGCCTTTTGGATCGCTTCTTCAATTGCCTTGTTGTCCTGCTCACTCAACGGAGTCATTGTTTGCACTATCTCCTGACGCTATGGGTGCTGCATCCCTTTCCCAATCATCATTGACTGGCTACCACCTTCCGGAGCTGCCGCCTCCGCCGAATCCGCCACCGCCACCGGAGAAACCGCCGCCAAATCCACCCCCACCTCCGCTGAAGCCTCCGCCTCCGCCGAATCCGCCACCCCAGAAGAATGGGCCGGAAGATCCGGGACCGCGTCCTCCTCCTCCGGCTCGAACCATGGCTCCCATGAATATTCCCAATATGGCGCCCACAACTCCGCCACCCAGGACAAGAGGGAGGCTGTGGCTGATCAGCGTATATGGAAGGAGCATTCCCGCTCCCGCCCCGAGGATGCCGCCGCCCCATTTTCCGGTAGCGCTCAGAATCCAGAGAAGCGGGAAGAGAAGCACAATGATCATGTGCATCAGCCGTCCGCCGGTTGGCCTCCGGGATGACCGCGATTCCTCGTAAGGCGTTCCCTGGTAGACTCCTCGGACGCTTTCGATCATTGCGGTCACCGCGGCGTCAATGCCGCCGTAATAATCTCCCCGCTTAAACCGGGGGATGAAATCGTTGCGGATGATCTGTCCGGTTCTGGCATCCGTGAGATTGGATTCCAGTCCGTATCCGACTTCGATACGGACCGCGCGATCCTCCATCGATATCAGGAGAATAGCGCCGTTATCTCGCCCCTTTTGCCCAATCCTCCATGCCTCGGCGACGCGAATCGAGTATGCCTCCAGCGATTCACCTTGCAGGCTCGGAATGATCAGAACTGCGATTTGCGTGGAATCCGTCTGCTCAAACGCCTGCAGTCTTGCTTCCAAGCTGGCCTTTTGGTCGGAGTTCAGGATGCCGGCGAGATCCGTCACCCGTGTCTCCAGCCTTGGTACGTCAATCGCGAGAGCGCTCAGACATTGGAACAGAAATAGCGCTATGCCGAATAAGAATCGGGACATTTTCACCTTTACCTACTTTGAAAAATCCACAACCGGAGCCTTTTCGCTTCCTGGAGCAGACTGGAAGTACGCCTTCTCCTTGAAACCGAACAGCCGGGCAAAGATTGCGCCGGGGAATTGCAATACCTTGGTATTGTAGACTTGAGCTGCATCGTTGAAGCGCTTTCGCTCAACGGTTATCCGGTTTTCGGTGCCTTCGAGCTGACTCTGCAACTGAAGAAAGTTCTCATTGGCCTTCAAATCGGGGTAGCGTTCAACCACGACCATGAGCCGTGAGAGGGCACTCGACAGGCCTGCCTGAGCTTGTTGATACTTCTGAAACTCGGCAGGGTTGTTCAGCATATCCGGAGTGACCTTAATCGAGCCTACCTGTGCTCTGGAGGCTGTTACCGCTTCCAAAGTCTGCTGTTCGTGGGCTGCATACCCTTTCACCGTAGCCACGAGGTTCGGAATCAGATCGGCGCGCCGCTGGTAGGTATTTTCCACCTGGGACCACATCGATTTGACGTTTTGCTCCTCACTGACGAGGCTGTTATAAGTACCCATGGCCGATACGCCGAGAATGATAACGGCGATGACAACAATCGCCAGACAGCCAAGCCCCGTAATTGCACCTTTGGTCATTGCATCCTCCTGAACATAGAATTTGTATTATCCCATAAATTCCGGGACAGTCACCATATTCTCCGTATTGGTGGAATTTGCGATTCAAAATGGCGGAAGTCAAAAAAACGGTGTTTATTCCCGATTGAATCCCACGAAAATCGGCTCCGGATGCAGCCCGATTCCAAACATGGTCCAGACGCGATCCTGAATCTGCTGCATGAGCTCCAGTATTTCCTGCGCTCTGGCGCCGCCGCGATTGACCAGCGCAAGGCTGTGTTTTGTGGATATCGCGGCACGGCCGACCGAGTACCCTTTGTGAAAACCGGCGTTTTCAATCAGCCATGCGGCCGGCAGCTTATCCTCGCCCGATGCGGTTCTGAATCGGGGGATGGTTGCATTCGATGCAATCGTGCCCGCAGACTGGGCCTTTCGCTCGGCCTCATCCGCCGTCTCGGGATTTACGATCGGATTTTTGAAAAACGAGCCCGCGCTCCTGCAATCCGCATCCCCATCATCCAAAGTCATGCCCTTGGATCTGCGTATTTCCAGGACCGCTTTCCTGGCATCCTGGATGGATGGAGCGACTGCACTGCCGGCAAAGTAGCGCTGCAGGTCCTGGTACTGCAGCGAAGGCTTGCCTCCCGGACGCAGCAAATAGCAGACCCGGACAATGATATAGCGTTCTTTTGCCGCTGAATTAAAGAGGCTGGTACGATACTTGAAACAACACTGCGAGTTGGTCAAATCCTCCAGCGAGAGAGTTGTTCTATCCAGCACTCGCACTGAATGGATAACTTCGCCGGACTCCTGCCCATAAGCGCCGACATTCTGCACCGGTGTTGCTCCGACGGTTCCCGGAATGCCGCTCATGCATTCGATCCCGGCGAGATTGTGATCCGTGCACTGCCGGACAAATGAGTCCCATTCTTCTCCGGCCGCCGCCGATATAAGCTCGCCATTTTTGTTCTGAAGCCCGTCGATTCCCGCCAATTCAATTTTGAGCACAAGGCCGGAAAATCCCAAGTCGGAAACAACCAGGTTGCTGCCACCGCCCAGAATGAACACGGGGCAGCCGCTCCGTTCCGCAAAACGGAGTCCGGCCCTGACCTGATCTTCATTCCGGGCCCTTGCGAAAAACCGGGCCGGCCCGCCAATCGCAAGCGTCGTGAATGGAGCCAAAGGCACGTATTCCTGAATGTCGAGTTTCGAGCCTGTTTCACTCATGGTTCGAGTCTATGTTCTCTCGATATTGTTCGTTTGAGGCTGATAAACCACGGGATATGGTAGCTTGACCGTCCTCCGGGCATCAAGTCTCAATCCAGGCTGAAGCAGCCGGAAAGCATTCTTGTCATAACCAGGGTTTTTCTGTATCCTCTGGGGCTTCGTATCATCACAGTTGCGAATTTCGACGAGCGCATGGGGACATGACAACGGCGCTGGCTACGGCCAGGTAGTTATGTGGGTGTCCCTGCGGCATATGATTTGTTGAGAGCCACGACTTGTTTTTTGAATCGGGAGCGCGGGCTTTCCGGTTGACGACGCGGGAGATTAGACACGGTTACAAAGCAAGTTCCTACGGACACCAAAAAAACTCAAGCCGAGGCGCGCCCTTTGGCGGGGGCAAAAAGATACGGGTTTGTCGACCTGCTGCGCGGCTTTGCCATTTTGGTGATGATTGAAACGCATGTCATGAATGCGTATCTTCCGCTGGAGCTGAAAAGAGGATCGACATTTTTCTTCTGGCTTTCCTTCATTAATGGCCTGGTTGCTCCCACATTCCTGTTTGCCGCAGGCTTTTCCATAATCCTGCAGGGCAATTCTCAATGGGACAACTGGATTCACCTCCGTCTCCCTTTCTGGAAACAAATGCGCCGGCTGGGCTTTATCTGCCTGGTTGCCTACTATAGCCACTTGCAGGGCTTCAGGTTGAGCCGCTATCTCAGTCGATGGAATGATGGCTTGATGTGGGAACGGACGCTGCAGGTCGATGTGCTCCAGTGCATCGTCGTGTCCCTTCTGGTTGTTCATCTCCTGATTTTTGTTTTGCGAAGGAAACATTGGTTGCCATGGGGGCTGGGGCTGCTCTGCCTGTCGGTGGCTTTAACCACTCCACTGGTCTGGAATTACGATTTCAAGGGAACCCTTCCTCTCACTGTCGCTCTATTCTTGAATCCTCACGGAATCTCGCTGTTTCCTATCTTCCCCTGGCTCTGTTTCGTGCTGGCCGGAAGCCTGGCCGGCTCTCTTTTTCTGAAGTTTTCCGGTCCGGCCGACCTCCCCGGATTCATGGGGAAGGCTTTGTGGCTTGGCCTGACGATGATCTCCGCCGGGCTCTTGCTGCGGTATGCCCCATACACGCTTCCCGGATTTGTTAACTTTTATACAACCAGCCCGCTCTATATGATGATTCGAATCGGGTGCGTGCTGTTGTTTATGGTTTTGCTGTACAGACTGGAAAACAGCGGGAAATGGATGCCCAAACCGATTCTGCTTGCGGGACAGGAGTCGCTGCTCGTCTATGGCGTTCATCTCTGGGTCATCTTTGCTTTCCTTCGGGGCAAGAAGCTCGGGCCGATACTCGGAAAGCAGATGGGATACGCGGGCTGTTTCCTTCTCAGCGCTGCCATAATCGTCGCAATGCTGTTGTTGGCAAAATACTGGCAGGCACTGAAAAAGAACCACCCATCCTTCACACGCCGTGCCCAGGCTGCCGTTGTTTTGATCATGATCGCAATTTTTGCACTGAATTAGATCCCTTAGCTAATTGCGGATTGAGCAACAAAGTGAAGCCGGGACCCCCGCGGGAACGCCACGGTCTCGCCTAATGCCCGCATGTTATTAGCAAAAAGGCACGCCCGAATGGGAACGGTGAGGTGCGGCTGCTTTTTTTATGCCCTGCTCTGACTTGCAGGCAGCGATGTTATAATTGTCGCATGAAGCGAACCCTGCTGATCCTGGTCCTTTGTTTTTGCATTGCTCCAAACGTATTCAGCGCGGAAGAATCGGTGCTTTCCATCCGTCCGGTTAATCCTTCGGCCCCTCTGGTTCCGGGTGAAACAACGGTCCTGACCGTCGAACTTGTGATCTCTCCGCCCTATCACATCAACTCAGATCGGCCTTTGCAGGACTATCTTATTCCAACCACGATGGAGCTGCAGCCGCAGGCAGGATTTCGAATCGGGAAAGCTGTTTTTCCCCCCGCCCCTTCCAAGAAACTCCCGTTCTCTGATGAGCCGATGTCGGTGTACGAGGGGACGGTTAAAATCCAGGTATCGTTGACTCCTGACACAGGAGTCAACGGCATCGTGAACCTCAAGGGCAAGCTTCGATATCAGGCATGCAACAATCAATACTGCCTGCGCCCTGTAAGCCAGGATTTTCTTGTCCCGCTGAGTGTCGGCTCCGGCTCCGGAGTTCAACCATCTGCAGGGAAATCAACTCCCGAAATAGGTAAGCCCCCGGTCGCGATGCAAAAGCAGGCGGACTCGGCCGGGGATTTCGGACACCGCGGATTATTGGTGACTTTCCTCCTGGTATTCCTGGGGGGGCTGGCTCTCAACCTGACACCGTGCGTCTATCCGATGATCCCCATCACAATCACATATTTTGGCGGCCAGGCCCAGGGGAAGAAAGGCAGCCTCATTGCGCACTCATTTCTTTATGTGATCGGCATGGCGGTGACCTATTCCATTCTTGGAGTTGTGGCTGCCATGACGGGCGGCCTTTTCGGCTCGGCCCATCAATATCCTCCTGTTCTGATCGGGATTGCGCTTGTGATGGGAATCCTGGCTTTAAGCATGTTTGATGTCTATGAATTCAGAATGCCGCAGTTCGTGAATCGGCTTGCGGGGAGTTCTCAAAAGGGTTTTGTCGGCACTTTTCTGATGGGGCTCACGGTAGGAATTGTCGCTGCGCCCTGCATCGGTCCCTTCGTGCTCGGACTCCTGACCTATGTCGGGAACAAGGGGAATGCTGTTCTCGGGCTGGCTTTGTTCTTCGTCCTGGCAATCGGCATGGGCGTGCCTTTTATCGTGCTGGGTTTCTTTTCCGGAAGCATTCAGCGATTGCCGCGCTCCGGAGCCTGGATGATTTGGGTGCGAAAAATATTCGGATTCATCCTGCTGGCCATGGCGCTTTATTTCCTGAAACCGCTCTTTCCGGCTCAAGCGGTGTATCATTTTACCCTTTCGATTCTGATGCTGGTGGCGGGCATATATCTGGCCTGGATTGCCAGCGTGCCCGGCGGTGGCACGATTTTTTCGCGATTGCGCAGCGTCGTCGGAATCGTGTTCATCGGATCGGCCGTCTATTTCGCACTGTCAGGGTTCGGATTCGGTCCGGAAAAAGCTCAGACTAGCGGAGGAGAAGGCGTCCAGTGGCTGCCCTATTCGGAAACGGTGTTGAACCAGGCTCAGCAGGAGTCGAAGCCCGTTTTCATCGATTTCTATGCAGACTGGTGCGCTCCCTGCAAGGAACTTGATAAGCAGACCTATTCGACGCCCGAGGTTGTTGCCCTGTCGAAACAGTTTGTGATGTTGAAAGTGGATCTAACCTCCTCGGAGGATCCCCTGGCCGAAAATCTGAGAAAGAAATACCAGGCAAGGGGAGTCCCCACGCTGGTATTTTTGACTCCGGATGGGAAGGAAATTGCAAACCTTCGCGGAACCGGTTTCGAATCGAAGGATGTATTCCTGAAGAAGATGACCCTGGCTTTACAGGCCAGTTCCGGAAGGCAGGGGAATATTTAAAACCCGCACGGCGACAGGTCGGCGGAGTTCATCAAACCTGAAAGGATGTTCAATGCCGTATATAACTCCCACGTTGGTAAAACGGGTCAGCCCGATACAAACCGATATCACATGGAACGACGGACACTTCAGTTCCTACCCGTCCTGGTATTTGCGGGAAAACTGCATGTGTGCTGCCTGCGTTGAGGAATTCTCCGGGGAGAGAAAGGTCGGTCATGGGAACATCCCCGCTACGATTGAACGGCTAAGCGTTTCGCCCGTGGGCAACTATGCGTTGCAGTTTGGCTGGAGCGATGGACACGAAACCGGCATTTATACTTTTGAATATCTGCGTGGTTTATGTCCTTGTCCGCACTGCCGCCCACAGGGAATCGAGGAACCGCCCGAGCAGATTCTGAAGCCCGGATCTTTCGAAGTTTGATCCGATTTTTTGGCTGGAAATGATGGACTCCTCACGCTTTTGCCATTTATTAAAATATATTAATATTGCTTGCGTAAAAGTTGCTTTTTGCAAATCGAGCATGTATATTCGTCATCGACTTGGATCAGGTTTCTCCCGAGAGAGATGGGTCCAGCAGTTAGGAGGTGGAGGTAGCTCCACCGTTTGGTTTCGTCCCCCCTTGGGTTTAAATGGAACGAAAACAGACAATCGATGTTTAAAGTGTATCCTTGCGTGCCGCGCGGGATGTTATTGAAGTAAAGAAGAGGAAAAATGAAAGAACAAGGCGTGGTTAAATGGTTTAACAACGAAAAAGGCTACGGATTTATTCGGCGCGATTCAGGGGATGATGTTTTCGTGCACCATTCCGCGATTCAGGCCTCCGGCTTCAAGTCATTGAACGAAGGTGATCACGTTGAATTCAATGTAGCCAAAGGGCCCAAAGGATACCAGGCCCAGGATGTTGTGAAACTGCAATCCTAATAATCCCAAGGGAGGTTCCGGGCTGCCCGGGACCTCCACCCATAATTCCGTCCTGCATAAATTAAGTTCAAGATTTTAAATTCCAGACTCCGTCCCTTCCGATGGAAATTGTCTCAGGATCGTTTACCAAAGGTCTGTCGATTCAATTCGATCATTTCGGTGACAAGCGTCTTGGCGCGTAGAGCGGAGTTGATGCATTCGCGCAAATTTTCCTGCGCCTCGGAACTCGACTCTGTTCCGAACATGGCCAATTCCGCGTAGCCCAGGACTCCGGACAGGATGTTATTGAAATCGTGGGCCATTTTTCTCACCCTGGTGACGTATTCCGGATTGACGATCGGAGCCGTCTGCGGTGCGGCGGCTTTTTTCTTGTCCAGGGGATCCATAATCAGCTGATAGGAGAGGATGTGGCCTTCGGCATTTTGAAGCGGAGATATCTGGCATTGGACGTGGATTTCGTGTCCCCATGATGTGCGGAGATATGCTTCGAAGCTGCCAGGCGTCGATGCGGCCATGCATTTCCGGATATTTTCAGGCAGCTCTGTTGATTCCAGGGCTGGAATCTCCGTCAACCTTTTCCCGTAAACCGGCTCGCTGGACAGGGATTCGAAAACAGATAATCCCGGCGAATTTACGCCGACAATGATCCCTGATGGATCCATGGAAACTACAATGGGCGCTGTGGGCGTTGGAGCTCCGATGAGGGTATCGCCGGCATTATCCTTGGCCTTCATTTCATCGATCACGTGCATCTCCCCGGGGGGCTTAGGGAATCAGAACGACGGTCTCAATCCTTTACCGGTTATCCGCCTATTCCTGCAGGAGAGTTTCCAGCTTTTTCCGGAGTTCGGCAAGTTCCTTGGATTTGAAAGAATTCTTGGTATGGACCAGTACGTCTACCGCGTCCTGAACGCCTCGTTTATAGGATATCAGCCGGGGACAATTCATGAGCGTGCACACATTTTCGCTGGTGTCCCCGCCTGATTGCTTCAGCGAACGGATCGTTGAGACAAGATTCAGCGATATATTGGTAAATTGCCTTACCGTTTCATCGAGGTACCAGTCGAGCGTCCCGCTTTTGGTGGCCACTGCGCCGGTTCCCTGGTTCGACAGCAGGGACGTCTCCATCTCCTGAATATTACTGAGCCATTGGGAGAAGTCCTTGCGCATGCCCTGCATTTTGCGCAGGACTTTGCCTTTCTGGATGGCGGAGCGACAGACCTTGAGCAGGTCGGACGAGATGACGGGCTTGATGATGTAATCGACTACGGAGAGGCGGAGACACTCTACCGCCGAGTCGAGGGAAGGATATCCGGTCACGATGAGGACTGGGAGGAAGAATGAATCGCCAGCCCGATCCCGCAGGAATTCCAGATTTCGGTTGCCTGGCATGTTGATATCGATCATCAACAGATCGTATCTGTTTTTTTTGAGACACTCCTCCGCTTCCTGGACCGTGTGAACACAGTCGCACATGTAGCCGTGCGCTTCCAGTATTTTGGACGTAGGGATCAAGAAGATATCTTCGTCATCCGCAATCAAAATGCGATCCTGGTCGCTGGATTCCTGTTCCTTTACGTCTTGTTTCTGGTCGTCCATAGAAATCCTGAGTGTGTTTTATAGATTAAGATTTATTGATATGGGAATCTACACCGGAAATGAGCTGAAAACAACAGTAGAAAGCATGCGAGGTGGCCACACTCCACCAGTGCGCTACCGGTGCGGGACCGTGATTGCCACTGCATGGGATGGCTGAAGCTTTCGAACCTGGCGGGAACCTGGCGGTGCGGATACCCCGGGCATCAGGAATGCCCGGGGTATCCGTTCCTGAATGTTTAACTCATTGATCCGACCGCGCTCTGAACGGACATATCAATTGGGAAAGAGGCGGTTTCAGCAAATTGTTTCAATGAATCCCTGGCCGCAGGCGACTCGGCAGCGAACCGGATGGTCATTGAAAGGTTCGACGCGTGTTCGACAAGATCAATGAACTTCCTTGTGATGGCCATATCCGACAGGAGACCCTGGTGAACTTCGATAACCAGTTTTGTCAACCCTTCTTCAACCATCTCATCCACTTCCTTCCGGATGTTTGTCCCCAGTGCTCCGGAGTAAAGCCTGAACATCGGGCTCTTGTCGGGGGGACACGGCAGAACGCGGATATCGCCCGAGACCGTCAGGAACTTATTCTGGGCAGCTTTCTGCGATGGTGGCGCCAGGTTGGACACGAGCTGGGTAACATCTTCCTGGCTGAAGGGTTTGTACAGAAAGAGCTTCAGTCCGTGCGACTGGGCATTATCGATGTCTCCCTGGGCTGTGCGGAGCGGCATGACAGCCACGCGGGTTGTGCTGGAGCCGTTGCCCTGAGTTTTTGCAAAAGCTTCGTAGACATCCATGGCATTCATGTCCGGCAGACTTGAGTCCAGGAAAACAAACTCAAAACGGGTGCGCGCCATGGCCGCCAACGCGGCCTTGCCCGAATCGGCAGTAACGACATTGAATCCATCCCCGATGTATTGCTTCAGCATGTTGAGGATGTTTTCCTTGTCATCAATGGCAAGAATGCTCGCTTTTCCCGGGACCGTAACCGGTGCCGCCGGCGCAGCAGGCGCTGCCGCGGGTGCCGCTTCAGTCGGGATTTCGGTGCCCTCGAACAGATTCAGGATTGGATTTACCTTCAAGAGAAGGACGTCGCGTGTGAACGGCTTGGCGATATAGTCCCGGAGCCCAAGCTTCATCAGCTTGATCACGGTTTCCTTCACGGTTTCGGTGGTCAGCATTACAACAGGGATCGGTTTCAGCTTGGGATCTGTCTTCAGCTCAACCAGCGTGTGATATCCGTCCATGACCGGCATGTTGTAGTCGAGCAAAATCAAGTCCGGCGCCCCTTCGCGAGCGCGTACGAGTCCCTGTTCGCCGTTTTCGGCTTCCAGCATTTTTACTCCGAATGGAGCTAAATGTTTGGCGACGATGAGTCGCAAAGTCTTACTATCATCTATGGTCAGTACTGTCTTACCCACGGAAGCCCTCCTTGGAACTATCCTTTACATCAAATGTTGATATCGCTGAACCCATTTTGCTACACCTGTTCAACAACCAATTGAACAGCCAATGAACAGTGTCCTGCCTGGACCTGGAGCACACGTTGTTCGGAATCCTTGGGCGCATGGGTTGAATAGTCGTTCCCACTGATGACCGATGGGATTGAGATTTTGAAAAGCTCTTCTTTCTGGGATGCGAATTTCTTGAGCCCTCCGGCAAGCATATTGACAATCTCGCCCATGGCATCGGAAACAATTTCATCCAATTCGCTGAAGCTCATGCCCAGCAATCCGGAAGCCAGAAAGCAGGAGTCTTCGGGGCTCATATGGAGAGCCAGAAAGCCCGACACTTTGCCTCCAAATCCGACGATGGCTGAAACCCCCAGAGGCAACACGTTATCCGTGCACGGCACGATGATAGGCTGCAGGTTAAGCATTGTGGAGAAAACTTCGGCCACAGCTTTCTCGAGACTGCTTTCCAGTTCGGGCATTGTTACATTCCCCATGTTAGCGGCAACCGTACTCATTCTCACTCCTTGGTTTTGCCGACTGCAGTTGTTCTTGGTCGGCAGGTTTGTTCAACTGCAACTAGGATATCTTTTAGTGGATCGTTGACGGCCTGCTCCTGCTCTGTTTCATATTTGTGAGTTCACTAAGCCAGATTGAAGTCTGGGCGCATGCGCGTTCAAAATCTTCTACTTTGAGCCCCAACCGCTCTCTTGATCCGGCGTAATCAATCGGGAAGTTCATTCCGTCCGCGCCAAGCCCGGCCCCCAGTGACTTGGCCGCAAGATTTGCGAGCATGACCACGTCAATCAGGGGATCGGTGTTTTCATTGCCAATACTGTGGTGTTTGCCGATGGCATTCGTAATATCATCCGGGAAGTGCCATTGACGGGCCATTTCAGCTCCGACTTCGGTGTGATCGCAGCCCAGCAGCTCCCTTTCCGCGTCAACAAAGGTAATCTTCTTTTGCTCGGCCAGCGCAAGGACATGCTCCGTGTCCGTGCTGAGATATCGGACAATCAGGAGTTTCCCGATATCGTGCAGCAACGCAGCAATCTGAGCGTTTTTCGGAATGGCATGCGTTTTCGATTCAGCTTCCAGGGCGCGGACTGCAAGCGACGCGGCGGCGCTGTGGAGCCAGAAATCATTTTCAGTCAGGCTGTACATGGGTGCAGCCGGCTTGAGCGATGTCAGATGATCTCCCAGTATGATATTGAGAAGATTGGCCGCGCCCAGGCGGATGACGGCAGCGCCGATGGTATCGGTGCGAAAGGATCCTCCATAAGCTCCTGAATTGGCGACCTTCAGGATATTCGCTGCCACGGCTCCGTCATATTCTATGATCGCGGCGATTTCGCGGATGCGCACGTCTTCATCCGACAAAGCCGTCATGAGCTTCTGAACAGTAATGGGCAAAGGATCGAGCCGCTGAATTCCATCCAAAAGCCGCTCAGGAATTGCCACGATAATGTCCTTTCTTTAAGACTGCATTTACTGCACCAACTGCCGCATGATCGACTGCGGTATTTGGGAGAGTGCGGTTACCTCGCTGGCTCCTCCCAGGCTGATTGCCTCTTTGGGCATGCCGAAAACCACCGAACTCTTCTTATCCTGCGCGATGGTATGGGCTCCTCCCTGGCGCATGGCCAGCAGTCCCTTGGCTCCATCCGAGCCCATCCCTGTGAGAAGTACGCCGACTGCGTTGCTTCCCGCGTTCCTGGCCACCGATTGAAAAAGCACATCCACGCTCGGCCTTTGATAATGGACGGGCGGCCCTTCTTTGATCCGGACCATGTAATTGGCTCCATTGAGCTGCAGGAGCATGTGATGGTTTCCCGGCGCAACAAGAGCAACGCCCGGAACCACGCTGTCGCGATCCCTGGCCTCCCGAACCTCCATGGCGCAAACGGAGTTCAGCCTTTTTGCAAAGGCATCGGTAAAATGCTCGGGCATGTGCTGAACAATTACGGTTCCCGCAATGCTGCTCGGCAGTGCGCGCAGGACACTCTCGATGGCCACTGTGCCGCCGGTAGAAGCTCCGATGGCGAGCACCTTATGAGTCGTCGACAGCAGCATGTGTGGAGAGTCCGTGGACTTTGCGGCTTCAGCCGTTTCCTCGGTGCGGGCAGGCTTTGCCACGGCAGCGGCCCGAACCGCTCGAACCAGCCTGATCGAGTCTTCCGAGACGGTAAACTGGGATCCGGGTTTACTGATGACGTCGATGGCGCCCAGCCGCAGGGCACGCAGGGCCGTATCGCTATTTTGCGGCGTAAGAGAACTGACAACGATGGTCGGCACCGGGTAATACTTCATCAGCTTCGAAAGAAATGTCAGCCCATCCATTCGGGGCATCTCAATATCCAGCGTGATCACATCCGGACGGAGCGAAGCAATTCGATCGCGTGCGACATAGGGATCCGATGCAGTTCCAACAACGGTAATGTCCGTCTGGCCGGACAATTGTTCGGTTAGGACTTTTCGAACCAGCGCAGAATCATCGACGATCAGAACACGAATCATTTCATGCTTCCCGTTTCAAAAATTCTTCCGGTAAAAAAAGCCGAATATCCGCTCGCCCGTCCTCCAACCCTATCGACTGATGGACGTAGGGCTTCTGCAAGAGGCCGTCAATCTGTTTCACATCGCGAACCTGGGGAGGCAGGATATCGAACACGGCATCCTGATTGACCAGGTTGGGCAGCAGGTTGCCGCAGATCACATTGCACACTTCCTTGAGCGCATCCATCTCCTGAACCTCCGTGGTGGGAGATTCCTCGCCCAGCATATTGGCCGTCAGGACCGGAAGAATAGGACCGCTGAGCGTCAGCAGGATCATCCCTTGGACCGGACCCTTAAACTCCACTGTAACGGCTGCCTGCGGGGTTGTCCGAGCCTGCTCCTCATTGATTTCATCGGAAGGCAGAAGGAAACCCAGGTCTTCAAAAACATGAAGACTTGCCCTAAAAAGATGCGTCTGAAGACGTTTCATTCAAAGTCACTCCTGTCAGCTGAATGACGGAATTGCGCAGCATTTCGGCCGTAAAGGGCTTGTGAACAAAGCCGATGCCCCGCTGCTTCAAGGTATCGATTCGGGTTGAGCTGCTTTCGGTCGAGACCACAATCATGGGGAGATCCGCTAATTCTGGAATCTGCCTGATGGAGTCGATCATCTCCATGCCGTTCATGACGGGCATGTTGATATCCAGCAGGACCAGGTCGACCCAGTTTTTTCCGAGTATCTCGAGCGCTTCCTGTCCATTCCCAGCCTGGAGAACGTCATTGAGTTCCAGGCCGCTCATTCGCAGGGTGCGAATCACAATCGAGCGCATAACGGAGCTGTCATCCACAACCAGGACATTCAGCGCCATGTTTTGCCTCCCATCCGATTTCCTCCGCCCTTGATTGTGCAATGGCTTTGCATTCGTTTCTCCTACAGTTTCCGTGTGATGCCGTCTGCTCTTATCGAGACATCGCCCGTCTGAATATCCAGAGTCATGGTCCTGGGGCAGCTGCCTCCCACGTCATGCGCGTTTATGAGCACGCCGTTTTTCCACAGCAGCTTGCGCAGCATTACGAAATTGCGCTTTCCAATCTGGAAATAGTCGTCCTCATCTGCGCCCCGCGCACATGCACCCCCCGCAACCTTGACGATGAGACGTTCCTTTTTTCCTCCGAGGCGGTAGCATTGCCGAAACAATTCAGGGACTCCCGTGTCGACGAACATATAGGGATTCTCCTGAGCTTTCTTGGCGTCGATGCTGGACTGCGGCAGCATGGCGTGCAACATTCCGCCTACGCAGGTTTCAGGGTCATAGACCGTAATCCCCAGACAACTCCCGAGAGCATACGTGATAATCGAATCTCCAGTTTCGGCCGAGAGTTTCAAATCAGCGACTCCGACTACATGTATAGCTTGCACGCAAACCGCTCCGAATCCGTTAATGCACTATTTCGTATAGACCGCCGGCTCAACATAGCGGAATTCCCGGGAGGTCGAACCGAGACTTTCGGAATGTCCTACAAATAAATAGCCGCCCGGCTTGATCAGATCATAAAAACGACGAACAAGTTTTTTGCGCGTCTCGCCGTCGAAATAAATCATTACGTTCCTGCAAAAAATAGCGTCGAAAGGTCCCTGCATGGGCCACGATTCCGTCAGATTCAGATAAGCGAAACGGACGAGGGCGCGTTCCTCATCCCCGATCCGATATACGCGATTGGGTTTCGTCTGAATGCAGACGGTATGTTTTTTCCACAGCGAAGGATTCGCTTCCTGCAGGGATTCTTCGCTGTAAACTCCTTCGCGCGCGATAGCCAGGACCCGGCGGGAAATGTCCGTGGCCAGTATCTGACAGTTCTTGCGGCGGGCTTGTGAAAGCTCCTCGCTCAGAAGAATGGCAAGCGAGTAGGGCTCCTCCCCCGTAGAGCATCCTGCACTCCAGAGCCGGATCTTTGAGTCTGAGGTCCGAAGCTCCGGCAGAATGTTGGCCCGCAAAAAATCAAAGTGATGCGATTCGCGGAAGAAATTAGTCTTATTCGTGGTCAGAGCATCGATCATGGTCGACAGCTCGTTTCCCGATGAATCTTCCTCGACATACCGAAGATACTGATCGAACCCGGACAGCCCGAGGATCCGCAATCGTTTCATCAGTCGAGACTTGACCAGTACCTCCTTTCCTTTTGGGAAACAGATGCCGCAGCGCTGGTGAATAATGCGACTGATCGTCGCGAACTGAGATGCGCTCAAAACTGCAGAATCATTCATCCCATCTGATATAAACTCGGACAACATAAGAAAACCTTTACCTTTTCATCCCAAAATTCTCGATCTTCCTAGGCGGCGTTCAGGTCGTTCGATTCCTTTGGCCCGCCGTTGGATGATCCCGTGCGCGCCAGGGATACAAGTTCGGAAACATCCAGGATCAGACCGACGCGACCATCTCCCAGAATGGCGCCGCCGGCTATTCCCTGGACTTTGGCCATCCCTTCGCCCAGTGATTTGGCCACAACCTGCTGCTGCCCGATCAGTTCGTCCACGAGCAGAGCACAGCGTTTATCTCCTTCACCGACGACGACCAGCAACCCTTCTGTCGGGTTTGTAACCGCACCCTGAATCTCAAACAGTGAATGAAGCCGGTAGACAGGCATCAGTTCGCCGCGCAGCATGACCATTTCGCCTTTGCCTGAAACGGTCCAAAGCGCACTCGGCTCGGGCTTGAAGCTCAGGTGAATATTGACCGTCGGGATGATGTACCGTTCGCATCCAACCTTCACCAGCATGCCGTCGGTGATCGCCAGCGTCAGCGGCAGCCGGATGAAAAAGGTGCACCCCTGGCCCGCTTCTGAATTGAGATCGATGCGCCCTCGAAGCGATTCGACATTTTTCCGGACTACGTCCATCCCAACGCCGCGCCCGGAAATTTCGGTGATCTTGTCGGCGGTGGAGAAGCCCGGCAGAAAAATCAGCTTCAGAGCCTCGCTGTCGGAGAGATTCTTTTCCGAATCCAGCAGTCCCTTGGAAATTGCCTTTTGTACGATCTTGTCTCTGTCCAGCCCTTTGCCGTCGTCGCGAAGTTCCAGCACTACATTGCCGCCGGCATGATACGCGGCAAGCCGCACGATTCCTGTGGGAGGCTTGCCTTTGGCTGCTCTCACGTCCGGCGGCTCAATTCCGTGGTCGATGGAATTCCGGACCATATGAACCAGAGGATCTCCCAACACATCCACCATGTTACGGTCGATTTCCGTCTCGTCCCCTTCACTGATAAATTCGATGGGTTTGCCGCTTTTGTGAGCGAGGTCGCGCACCAGTCGGGCCACTTTTTGAAAAACTCCTTTGAGCGGCACCATGCGCATGGACATTGCCAGATCCTGCAATTCCCGAACGATCTTGCCGGCGTGCGTTATCTTGCGCAGCAGGTCATGATTGCCCGATTGATGCGCGATCTGATCCTGGGAAAGCATGGATTGTGCGATGACCAGTTCACCAACCATGTCTACCAGTCGGTCCAGACGATCTGTGCGCACCCGCAGAGTCGTCTCTGCATCGCTCGGTGGGCCTGATCGTCGCTGCACTGTGCGCTGTGCGCCGGCCATCGCGGGTGCTGCTGTTCCTACGGAGACGGAGGCTGTTGCAACGGCCCCCTGGGGTTTTTCAGATTCCGCCGGTACCGGCAGATCTGTTTCGGTAGCCGTGGTTTCGGGTTCATAGGTTGCCTGCACTTGCGGCATCATGTCCGCCGGCCGCATCGAAATCTGGGCGGCCTCCGGGTTTTGCAGGTGCTTCATCAACTCGGCATAACTATCCGGGAGGAATGCGTCTCCTCCCGATAACAGGGATTGCACGCCCTGGATAAGTTCCTTGAAGATGTCCGTCGAACGCAACGACAGGTCGGCATAAATGCCTGCGAATCGTATCTCCCGATCCCGCACGCGGCTTAACAGGGATTCGGCGAAATGCGCAAATTCCTGAACGTGCAGGAGCCCAAGAAATCCGGACGTCCCCTTGATCGTGTGAAATGTCCGGAAGACCGTGTTGACGGAATCCATGTCTTCAGGATTCGTTTCCAGCAGGAGAAGAGCCGCTTCCGCTTTTTCCAGGAGATCCTTGCACTCGGTGACGAATTCGCCAATCAGATCCACATCAGCGTCCGATGGCAGCGTCAGCCTTATAGGGCAAGCGGAGGGTGCTTCTGCCGCCGGCGCTTCGGATGTGCTGGCGCCCGCAGCGGCCGGAGCCGGTTTGTCGGCGGTCGCGGCATAGGAATCGTCCTGCAGCTTCCGGGCTGTATCCAGTGCGATTAGCGCATGATTCAGATCCTCACCGGCATCCTTCGATGAGCCCTGGATGATCTGCTTCAGCAACCCAAGGGCGCTGCTCAGATGCTCTCGAGACGGGTCTGCCGTGGGCAGCGGCGCGATGAGGGTTTCCACGCTCTCACTGATCTGGGCTATCTCAGGCTTATTTTCCGGCTCGAGCTGGAGCAGCAATGCAACCGCATCATCAAGCGATGTGCATGGCGCAAACCCTGCTCCCGGCGGTTCTGCTTTGCCCTGAATAGTGTTGCTACCCAATTTGCTATCGTCACTGGACATTCTATTTCTCCTCATCTCTGGAGTATGCAGGTGTGATTGCGCTCTTTCGCTCTCAGCCCACCTTCATGCGAAAATCCTGATTTCTTATGAACCGCTATTTTCCTTTGCGGGCCCCAGGCCATTGCCCTGTTCCGCTCCTGTCTGCAGGAGTTTCCGCACATTGTTGGCCAGGCCCGCCACAGTGAACGGTTTTTGCAGAAAGTTGTCTTTGGCATCCAGCAGTCCATGGTGCACAATGGCGCTGTCGGTGTAGCCGGAGATAAAGAGAGCCTTAATTTCAGGCTGAATGCCTCGGATTGCCGAAACCAGTTCGCTGCCGCTGAGTCCCGGCATTACAACATCCGTTAATACAAGGTCGATTTTGCCGCCGAATTCCTTCGCCATCTCCAGTGCTTTGGTTCCGCTTTCCGCCTCGATAACATGATAGCCGCGTTCGCGCAGGATTCTTGCCGCGAGAGTGCGGACATAGGCCTCGTCTTCGGCGATGAGCACGGTCTTTCCGGCGGCATTCGAATCAGCCTGGGCTTTGACGGATTCCCCGTTTCCGCTGCGATGCATTTTCACTCTGGGGAAATAGATCTTGAATGTAGTTCCTTGGCCCGGTTCGCTGTAGGTCCAGATATGGCCGCCGCTTTGTTTGACAATTCCATAAACAGTCGACAAGCCCAGCCCCGTGCCCTTTCCCTGTTTTTTGGTGGTAAAGAATGGTTCGAAGATCCGCGAACGGGTTTCCTCGTCCATGCCGGTCCCGTTGTCGCTGAAGGCAAGCATGGCATAAAGCCCCGGCTGGATGGAGGGATGCTCCCGGGCATACTCTCTGTCGAGAACGACATTGTTGGTTTCGATAATAAATTTGCCGCCCCGGGGCATCGCATCACGGGCATTCACCGCGATGTTCATGATGATTTGCTGGATCTGCGCGGGATCTGCGCTGACCAGTTCCAGGTTGGGCTGCACAATCATAGTCAGCTCAATGTCTTCACCGATCAGCCGGCGGAGCATCTTGCCCATATCCGTAACAATTTCGTTCAGGTTCAGTACTTCAGGCTGCAGGACCTGTTTGCGGCTGAACGCAAGAAGCTGGCTCGTGAGGGATGTCGCCCTGTCGGCGGCTTTTTCTATCTGCTCCATGTCGGCGCGCTTGGGGTCCCCTTCGGGCGTATCCATTACCAGCAGTTCCGAGTAGCCTCGGATCACCGAAAGCAGATTATTGAAATCGTGCGCCACGCCGTCCGCCAGCACTCCAACGGCTTCCATTTTCATCGCCTGTTGCAGTTGTTGCTGGAGCCTGTTTCTTTCCGAGATATCGCGAAGGTTCAGGACGATTCCCTTGACCAATTCATTGGTCAGAAGGTTGGTGCCGACAGCTTCCATAAACACCCAGTTGCCGGCCTTATGCTGATACCTGAACTCAAACCGTCGCGCCACGCCGGGTTGTTTCAGGATTTCCCAAAATGTTTTCATCACGGATTCGAGATCATCGGGGTGAATCTTCTCGAAACCGCTGGCGCCGAGAAGCTCCTCCGGCCGATAGCCGGTTATGAGTTCCATCTGACCGTGAATGGCCTGTTGTGCGCCGTTCTGATCTAAAACCGCAATGACATCACTGGAATTTTCCAGGAGCCGTTTGAACCGTTCCTCGCTGGCACGCAGGGCTTCTTCACTCTGCCGGCGTTCCATGATGTCCTGTAAAACCCAGATGGATCCTTCCTCCGGATCCTGAGGGTTGATGGCGCGACCGGAAATTGTGCCCCAGAACGTGGACCCATCTTTTCGACTGAAGCATCGGTCCGCTTTGTAAACTTCCCCTTTTGCCAGCCGGGGAAAAGCCAGTGCGTTGATATCCTTGTATGCTTCCAGGAATATGGCATTGTCCTTGGGATCCGTATAGCCAAACATCTGTGCAAAGGCGGGATTGATCCATTGCACACTCCGTTTTTTGATATAGATGATCCCGAGGCTTACGGTGTTGAGAATTGTCTTCTGTTCATTAGCGAGCTGCTGGATCTGGTACGTGGCGGATTTTCGGTCTGTGATATCCATGTGGATTCCCACGACCTTTTGCGGATTGCCGGCGCTGTCCCGTTCCACGATTTTTCCACGGCTCATAGTCCAAACCCAATGGCCGGCTTTATGGCGGACCCGCCCCTCAAAATCATAGAACGGAGTTTCCCCCTTGCTGTGATTTTCAAAGCTGGCTTGTATCCGCGGCAGATCAGCCGGATGGATGAGTTCATTCCACTTATCAATGTGGGGCTCAATTTCATCCGGCTCATATCCAAGCATCTGAACCCACCTGGGATCGATCTCCATGTGACCGCTCGGAACGTCCCAGTGCTGCGTTGCCATTCCGGTTCCTTCGAGCACGAGGGCGAGTCTTTCGCTTATCTCGGAAGCCGCCTTTTCCGCGCGTTTCAGTTCCGTAATATCGACGCAGGCGGTTTGAATGGCTGGTCTGCCATGATAATTGATCCGGCATGCGGAGGCCTGCGTCCAAAAGGTTGTCGCATCTTTTCGGACTCCGCGAATCTCAAATTTCGATTGAACAGGTCGATCCGCAAGAATATCCCGATAGTGCCTGGTAATATGAGGGCGGTCGTCCGTGTGCACGAGCTTCGGCAATTCCAAACGGTCGAAGGAAAGCAATTCTTCAACGGAATACCCGGTCATCTCTGCAAAGGCACTGTTGCAGAATACAATCCGCCCGGCCTGGCTGATCGTTATTCCCTGGAGCGAGTTCTCGACCAGCGCGCGGTATTGTTCCTCCGATTGCCGCAAGGAAAGGGTTTCCTTCTCCCTGGAAGTTATGTCCGTAAAAATACAGGCGAGGCAGAGCTGATCTTCGATGTTAATTGCATTTGCCGCGAGAAGGACCGTTCGAGAACCCGATGACTTCGTTTTGATGCCGATCTCAAAGTCCGTGACTCGGCCGGTGTACTGGAACCTCTGGATCAGTTCCCGCCGTCGATTGGGGTCACTGTACAACATTACGGATTGGCAGCCCAATAGCTCGCTGCGTTCATATTCGAACAGTTGAGCCGAAGAATGGTTCAGATCAACGATGATGCCCTGGTCGGCGGTGGTGATCATCATCGGGCTCGAGGAAGCGTGAAAGAGCTTGAACCATCGGCTTTCACTCTCCGCCAAACTGCTGTTCAGTCTGTCCACTTCCGAATCCAGTTCGATCATTTTGCGACGCAACTGGTCTGACCGGCTCATTCTAAATCTCCCTCGCCATGAAAGACCGGCAGCTTTCTGCCGCTCTTTTGTGCAGGCAATGCCCGTGAACAACTAAGGTTTTGTTTCCCTGCCGGGGAAATCCCGGCGGGTCGAAAGCTTGGTTGCCTTCGACCCGTTCCCCGGAGGATTTCTTAAAAATCCTTCAGAATCGCCTGATCATCATTGTCGAATGGAATCAGTCTGGCAGGATCGATATGGCCCTGAAGCCCGCCGTTTGGCCGCGAAGCGACTACGGACTTCTCCGGAGCCTTTCTCGGTTTGGGAGCCATGGCGGCCGCCTGTCTGCGAGCGTGATGAACAGTTCGAACTGCCGCATTTGAATTGTTGGTCAAATTGAAAGCGCCAACCAATCCCTTCATCTCTTCAGCCTGCCCCGACAGTTCCTCCGCGGCACTTGCCGATTCTTCCGCGTTGGCGGCAACCTGTTGCGTCACCTGGTTCATCTGTTCCACTGCGCTGTTGACCTGTTCAACGCCCTGGCTTTGCTGATCGGATGCGGCAGCAATTTCAGCCATCACGGCGCTGACCTTGTTTACCTGTCCGTTGATCTCGGTCAGGTTTTTCAGAACTTCCTGGTTGATTGAGACGCCGCCCTCGGCATTCTTGACCGATTCCTCGATCATGTTGGCGGTGTTCTTTGCGGCATCAGCACTGCGCATCGCAAGATTGCGGACTTCCTCGGCAACGACGGCAAACCCCTTGCCTGCATCTCCGGCGCGGGCCGCCTCAACGGCTGCGTTGAGGGCAAGCAGATTGGTCTGGAACGCAATCTCGTCAATTGTCTTGACGATTTTTGCCGTGGAATCGGACGATGTTTTGATGCGGTCAATCGCTTCCGAAAGCCGCTTCATGCTTTCGACTCCGCGGTCTGCTGTCGTTAGCGCGCCTTCCGAGAGGCTTCTGGCTTCCTTGGCATTCTCCGCATTTCGCTTGGTCATCGAAGCCATTTCCTGGAGACTGCTCGAAACCTCTTCCAGAGAACTGGCCTGCTCCGAAGAGCCCTGCGACAGCGTCTGGCTTCCGGAGGAAATCTGGCCGGATGCGGAAGCCACCTGTTCGGCTGCAATGGCAACCTGGCTGAGCGCCTCATCGAGGTTGGTTATCAGGGTATTGATGTTATTCTTCATCTTTTCAAAGGCACCCTGATATTCGCGTTTTGCACGAGCCGTCAGGTCTTTGTTGGCCGCGGCTAGAAGCGCCGCGCCGCCGTCTTCCTCGATAAGAGACCGCAGCGTTTCGATGCAAAGGTTCAAACTGTTCTTGATGTTGTTAAAATCACCATTGTAGTGATCGTTGATCTTCGGCGGGATGTCGCCTTTGCTGATGCGATCGATGTAAGTGGAGGCCATCTGCAGCGGCCCGACGACGGCATCGAGTGTCGAATTGAAGCCTGATACCATCTGGCGGTAGCCGCCTTCAAATTGCTCCGCTTTGCCTCGGTTGGCAAGTTTGCCGGCCCGGGCACTCATGATCATGCTGTTGATCTCGTCGGTCACCTTTTGAAGGTTCGCCGAGGCAGACTGGAACGAAGCGATGGTGGATTGAGTCTGTGTGATAATCCCGTTCACGCTACGGGCCAGATCTCCAACCTCGTCTTTGCTCTCTATCTTCAGCGGTTCAGTGTCCGAGATAATCTTGACATCGAGATTGCCGTGAGCCATCGCTTCACTGGCTTTGCCGAGATTTGTAATGCAGACGGTCTGCAGTCTTTCGGCCCGCTCTGCCACCTGTTTGATCGGGTTGGCAATAAGTCTTGAAAGCCATAGGCCAATACCGATTGCCATTGCCATGCCGAGCGCAATAATTACCAGGCTCAACTGCGTTCCTCGGCTCGCGGTAGCTGAATTTTTCTCTGATGACGCCTTGGCCTGATCGGTTTTCTGCTGGACCAGCTTGTCGACTGCATTCGCTCCCATTTTTGCCGTTTCCAGGAACGGTCCCTTCAGATAGGTAATGGCATCCATGCGTCTGCTGTCTTCAAGCAGCTTTACGAATTCATCATAATTGACGGAGTATTTTTTTATGCTGGTGCTCAGATCCCCGGCAGCCGCCTTCTCCTCGTTTGTGGTGATTGAGCTCTCGTAATTTTTCAGAAGACCGGAAAGCTCGCTCAGCAGAGTTCGTACTGCGGCAGTCTGGGCGTCTCTCTCTTCCTTGGTCTCCGCAAGGAAGGCATCGCGAGTGGCAACGCGCAGCTGTTGATACTTCTTCGACGCCTGTGCCGCGGTGCCGAGAGGAACAACATTCTTCTCGTACATCGCTGTGTCCGCCGCATCAATAATGTGCATTTGGGAAATGCCGACATATCCGACAACTCCGGCAACGAGGGCCAATAGAATCGAGAAGCTAATCAGTTTCGAGGCGATTTTCAAATTGTAAAACCACTTCATCATGATCTCCTTTGAGGCCGGTTCTGGTGCTAATTAACGTTTTCTGTTTCCGCGGTAGGGAGCGCATTGACTTCCTGAGTTGACAGGACCCGGTCGATATCTAGCAGGATTTTTACTTTGCCCTGTGATTTGCCGATTCCCAGGATGTAATCCGTGCTGACATCGGCGCCGAACGAAGGAGGGTCTTCGATGTCGTTGCCGGCAATGTTCAGAACTTCCGAAACCCTGTCTACCACTATTCCAATTTCTATTCCCTGCACATGGACTACGATGATGCAGGTTTCCGACGTCTGATCCTGGGCGGGCATGTCGAATTTCAGTCGAAGGTCGACAATGGGGATGACTTTCCCGCGCAGATTAATGACTCCACGAATAAATACGGGAGTTCGAGGAACGCTCGTTATGGCCATCATCCCGATGATTTCGTGCACTTTTAGGATGGCAATTCCATATTCCTCTCCAGCCAGAAAAAAGGTGAGGAATTTACCCCCCAGATTTGCGGTGTTGCTTGCGATTGCTGAGTTTTTCCGGGTTGCCGCTGATTCGGACTCAGCCAATACTGTTGACATAATGGACTCCTCGACCTATTCGTTGCCCACTGACTGCGGACAATTGTCCAGTGGAGTGAAAAAAAAGGCGCAGCACGCACACCCGAGGATGTGCTTGCTGCGCCTTCAACTTGCAGACCTGATGCCTACCCGTTAAGACGCATGTTTTCACGTCATGGGAATCTTGCAGCCTAGCCACTGCATCCCCATGCCTGCGATAGTATTATCGGTGTGGGATTTAAGCTGCTTTAATGGAAAAGGAACCGGGAGTGCCTAATTTCGTAAAGGTCCGCCGACACAAATCGAAAAACCTCAGGGAACAAGCACTTTCAGAATATGATTGCCGGGATCCAGTTCGACCGCGGTTGGCTTCGCAGTGAAGGGCAGCCGGAAGACGTGGGCAGCTTGATGAACGCGAAAACGATGAGTTTCGCTGCGGTTTCCTGCGGCGACCCTGATTTCCACCGGCATGTCAAAGAGTCCTCGAAGCTGAGTCTGTTGTACGAATACATCCAGATTTCCGGCAGACTGATCCCATTGCCATGAAATGCGGTATTCCGGTAGTCCGGGTTCATAGAGCCACTGCTGGAAAAAGTGTTTCAAGTCCAGGCCCCCGGCCAGTTCCATGGCTTTCTGAAAATCCGCCGTTGATATGTTTCCCCCGGCATATTGGACATAAAATTGATGCAACCCGGCGAAAAAGGCTTTGTCTCCAAGCATGCCTCTCAGCATGTGCAGAACCCAGGCGCCTTTTTCATAGGTGAGCGGGCTCAACTTCTTCATGAGGTCGGTCTGCAGAGGATCAATGATGGGTCTATCCATCGATTGCCTGTAGGAAAGGATCCTGGTCGTGTGCCGCTCCATGGCCCGGGTCATCGCCTCCGGGCCGTTCACGTGTTCGTAAAACAGGGCTTCCAGATAGGTGGCGAACCCCTCGCTCAACCAGAGTTGATCCCAGTCGGATTCTGTAATTGAGTCTCCGAACCACTGGTGTGCGAGTTCATGCGCCACCGGCTCCTCCGAAAGCGAACCAAAAAGGTCCTCTCCATAAAAAATGGTATTGGAGTTTTCCATGGCCCCCAGCCGGATTGTCGATTCCACCTGCGCAAGTTTATCGTAAGGGTACGGGCCCAGTAGTTTTTCAAAGTAGGAAATCATCTGGTCGGTTCTGCGAAACTTCACGGAAGCGGCCTGCGAATCCTGCGGGTATACATACCAGGTTAGGGGCAGTGTGTCCTTTGTGGAGCGCAGGAGGGAAAACTCGCCGATCCCCACCACCATGCAATAGGTGGGGATGGACTTTGTTTCCGCCCATTGTGTCATTTTGCGATTGCTGGGAAGTAAAGCCGTCTTCTTCAGAAGCCCGTTGGCAATGACTTCGTATTTATCCGGTGCTGTCACGGTGAAAGACACGGATGCCTTGTCGGATGGGTGGTCAATCGATGGAAACCAGTGGTGCGCTTTGTCCGGCCAGTTTTCTGCAAATACGACTCTTCGGCCATATTTGTTTTTTCCGAACAAAAGCCCGTCGCCGGGTTTCCCACGATACCGCACCTCTATGTCCACCATATCGTTGCGGATGTACGCGTGGTCGAATTCGAAGGAAAGACGGCCCTCATTGCATTTGAATGATCGGGTCATGCCTCCAACCAGCACCTTGCTGACCGACATATCTGCCAAATCCAGCCACATGCCGGTGGCAGATTCGCCTCGAATCAGAGCCTGAATTTTGGCGATTCCGGCAATGGCATTCGATGAATCGCTCAGCTGGATGGAAATGTCGTAGTGAATAACGTCGACCGAAGGCTGCCGGACGTAGGTGTCCGCAAATGTCGAAAGACTGGAAAGTGCTGAAATCAATAGAATTATGAGGGCGTATCTTTTTCCCATACTCTCCTGCTATATAATGACCAGCTTCGTATCGGCATTGCCCGCTTGAATCTTTGGAAATACTCCCTTATTCCTTTGAGTCTTCGGATCTTTAAGGTTAAATACAAACATCGGTGGAGCACAAGGATGAAGAATGATCTGCTTCCCAGACGGGCGTTTCGTGATGAGGTAAATCTCTCCATTCTGGGGTTGGGAGGAATGCTCCTGCTCGGCCTAGATCCGGGAGATGTGGATGCCATTGTGGGCGAAGCGCTGTCGTTGGGCATCAATTACTTCGATGTGGCTCCTTTTTATGGAAGCGGCGAGGCGGAACAGAAGATGGGGAAGGCCTTGACCAGCCACCGGAAGCATGTGTTTCTCGCCTGCAAAACGCTCGAGCGATCCGCCGCTGCTGCCCGGACCGAACTGGAGCACTCCCTCCGCGAGTTGCACACCGATCATTTCGACCTGTACCAGTTTCATGCAGTTTCTGATCTTCAGGATGTAGAGGAAATATTTGAAACCGGTGGCGCGATGGAAGCGTTCCTGAAGGCGCGTGATCAGGGGAAAATCCGCTATATCGGGTTTTCTGCACATTCCGCAGAGGCTGCGCTGGCCATGATGGATCGATTCCCTTTTGATTCGATCCTGTTCCCGGTGAATTTTATCAACTTTGCCCGCGGCAATTTCGGCCCGCAGGTGCTCGCCCGGGCAAAAGAACAGAATGTTGCGCGTCTCGCCATCAAGGCGATGGCGCATGGCCCATGGCGAAAGAATGATGATCGGAAATACCCCAATTGCTGGTACCGTCCGATTGAAGACCGCGCGCTTGCACGCCAGGCGCTTCGGTTTACGCTGTCCGAAGGCGTAACAGCAGCCGTTCCGCCGGGAGATATAAGGTTGTTTCGGATGGCATTGGAATTGGCCGCGGATGGCTTGCCGCCTCTCGAGGCTGATGAGCGTGAAGCTTTGTTGGCAAGCACGCGCGGATTGAGACCCTTAATGCGAGTATAGAAAGCCACCATCCTTATTTCTTGTGGCTACATTGTGAGGAATCTATGGGGATTGATAAACTGCAGTTTATTCTGGATGAAAAAGCCCGGCTGGAGAGAGAGGGGTTGCTGGTAAAGATCCGCACTATCGGGTCGCCACAGGGCGCTTGGATTACGGTAGATGAAAAAAAGGTTTTGAATCTCTGCTCAAACAACTATCTCGGGTTCGCCAACGATCCGCGGTTGAAACGGGCGGCTCAAAGTGCCATTGAGAGCTATGGTGTCGGACCGGCGGCCGTTCGTTCCATCGCGGGAACAATGACGCTCCATACCGAACTGGAAAAGAAGCTTGCCCGCTTCAAGCGGGTCGAAGCCACGATCTCCTTTCAGTCAGGATTCAACTCCAACATCGCTACTGTCCCGGCCCTGGTGGGAAAGGATGATCTCATCTTCTCTGATGAACTGAACCATGCCTCCATTATTGATGGATGCCGTCTTTCGGGCGCTCCCATCATTCGATTCGAGCATTGCAATCCCGCATCGTTGGAACAGAAGCTGAAGGAAAATCGGCCCGGCGACGGACGCCGTGCGCTGATTATCACCGATGGCGTTTTTTCAATGGATGGAGATATTGCCCCACTGCCGCCGCTGGTCGAACTGGCGGAAAAATTCGGTGCGATGATCATGGTGGACGATGCCCATGGCGAGGGAGTCCTCGGCCAAGGGGGCCGCGGCGCCGTCGATCACTTCCATATGCACGGACGTGTGGATGTTGAGATCGGGACTCTTTCCAAGGCCTTCGGCGTCGTAGGCGGTTTTGTAGCGGGCAAGGAAATCGTCATCGATCATCTGCGTCAGAAGGGTCGACCCTTTCTCTTCTCCAGCGCGCTGCCGCCGGCAGACGTGGCTGCCTGCAGCGCCGCTGTGGATATTCTCGAATCATCGGACGATCTGGTTCAGAAACTCTGGAGCAATGCGCGCTACTTTAAGGACCGGATGCGCAAGGCAGGATTTGATACGGGAAAGAGCGAGACTCCGATCACGCCGGTTATGCTGGGAGAGGCAAAAACGGCGCAGGAATTCAGCCGTCGCCTCTTTGCCGAAGGGGTGTTTGCGATGGCCATTGGTTTCCCGACGGTCCCGATGGGGAAGGCGCGCATCCGCGTCATGATCTCCGCCACACATTCCGAGCAGGATCTCGACTACGGCGTAGAGAAGTTCACCCAGGTGGGCAGACAGCTTGGTCTTCTGACATCGTAGGGTAACCGGGAAGGCTGATGGTTCGCGTTGAACGTTCAACGAACTTGTTCACAGTTGATGGAACCGTCTCCACCCCACGGGGAGCGCCGGGCGAGACGCCGGCGCTCCCAGACTTCCGATCATTCTCCTGATTTCTTGAAGCCATAGGCATCGCTGATATCGAGCGGCGGCATAGGGCCGTTCAACGGCTTCAGGTCTCTCACATACCAATCGAACCATGCGAGGTGCCGATACAGCATATCCGTTCTTCCCGGCTGCATGGAGTTCCCATGCCCCTCGCCCGGGTACTGTACCAGCCGTACCGCGGGATGGCCATTCAGCTTGAGTGCCCGGTACAATTCAATGCTTTGCGATGGATGGACGCGCGTGTCCGCCGCGCCTCCCGCAATGAGAACGGCAGTTTTGCTCTGCTTCGCATAGTAAATCGGGCTGTGTTTAAGGCTGAAATCCCATGCGTCCTCGAGAGGTTTGCCGGAGTGAACATAGAGTTCTTCGTACGGGATGTCTGTCGTGAGCCGTTTGCTTGTGAGGTCGCTGATCCCCACAAACATGCAGACCGCACGCACCTTCGCCGTGTAATAGGTTGCAAACCAGGCTGCAGCAAAGCCTCCATAGGATCCCCCGCCCAACCCGATGCGGGCAGGATCCGCAAGCCCCGCTGAAACCAGGTAGTCGATTCCATCCGCAATGTCATCAAACTCCTTCCCGGCTGCGTCCTGGTAGCCGCGGAGCGCGAATTCAACTCCATAGCCGGTGCTTGCCCCGTAATTGGGAAGGAAGACAAGGTATCCCTTGTTTGCGAGAACCTGCGAAGGCATAAAGTAATTGGTATGCCATCCATTCAGGTGATTGGATTCGGGGCCGCCATGCACATTTACAATCAGAGGATACTGCCGGCCCTGTTTGTAATCGCGGGGATAGTAGAGGACTCCCTCGATTTCCACACCGTCGCGCGCCTTGTAGCGAACGATTTCCTGCCGGGCCAGCGCTCGCGCATGGATCCAGGGGTTACTGTCTGTCAGGCGTTTGGGCGCAGTCTGCCCGGGCTGCCATAGATAGACGTCGCCCGGGACATCGGGTGCGGTGGCCGGGAACGCCACACGCTTGAAGCCGGACGCAATACTGGGAGCATCGAAAATAACTCCGGAGTCCTTTCCATGGAGAAGGATCTTGCGGGCGCCGCCATTCGCAGAGACAGAACTCAGCGTCGGCCAAGCCCCTTCCGATGAACGATATAAAACGGTTGATGCATCCTGCCATCCAACCCAGTCGACATGGCCGCGAAAGCGCGGCTCCGTGAGATTCCGTGTCTCGCCGGTGCCTGCGTCAGCAATGAAAGCCTGGCTGATATTGTGGTCCTTTCTGTCGAGGGCGCTGTTATAGACAATGAACCGGTCATCCGGGCTCCAGGCAAAATTTCCAAGCTTGCCCGGATTGTCGACAAGGCGGCGCATCGCCTTTGTGGCAACGTCAATCGTGTGTATTTTCTGGAACATGTAACTGTGATCCACGAGGTTCAGCGGGGAAACGGCGGCCGCAATCACTGTACCGCCATGATTCCACTCGAAACCCCATACCGAGACGCCCTGGGTCAGTTGCGTAATCTCCCCGGCAGGATTGCGGGGCTCCACTGTAACGAGGTAGAGGTTGCGATCCCGTAAATTCTCCTCGTAGAAAGTGAATCCATAGCCCTTCTTCTCCATGTCCTTTTCGCGCGCCGTCTGGGGCGCAACAGCCGTATACGCAATCCGTTTCCCGGATGGATCCCAACGAAACTCCAGAACGCTGGATTTTGCATTTGTCAGTTCCACCGCTTCGCCGCCATCCACGGGAATCACCCAAACCTGGGTTTTGGAGTCTTTCCCACGAGCCATGCGGAATGCGATGGACTTTCCATCCGGGCTCCATTGCGGCGTGCTGACACTGACTTTTCCTGTAAGAAACGGCCGGATCTGTCCGGTGGTGGTGGAAACCAGGTACAGCTCGTTCCAGGCGCTTCCGGCCTCTTCCTCCGCGGCGCGAGGCACATTGAGCGTATAGGCGATCCAGGCTCCATCCGGACTGATTTCAACGGTCGTTGCACGTTTGAGATTGAGTGCGTCAGCGGCCGAAAACGGTTCCGCTGCAAGTGCCGGGAGACAGGAGACCAAAAGCAATGCAAGTATCTGACAATATTTTTTCAAAGGAAAAACTCCCTAAAGGATTTCAGATTCCAGACTCAATCTGGAATCCGGAATCTGGAATCTAGAATCTGAAATCTGAGATCGCGTAATCATTCCATCGACACCCAGACCGATTTTACCTGTGTATATAGGTCAATGCCGTATTTCCCCAATTCGCGGCCGAAGCCTGATTGTTTGTATCCGCCGAAGGGAGACTCCGGCGAGAGCATCCCGTAGGCATTGATCCAGACCGTGCCGGCCTGCATTTGTCTCGCAAGTTTGTGTGCTTTGGCAATATCCCGCGTCCAGATTCCGGCTGCGAGCCCATAAATCGTGGAGTTGGCCTTTTGCACGAGATCGTCGAAGTCCTCGAACGAGAGCACGGTAAGGACGGGACCGAAGATCTCTTCCTGGGCAATCCGCATGGACGCATCGGCGGCATCGAAAATAGTGGGTTTTACAAAATAGCCTCGCTGGCCGCATCTTCCTCCGAGCAGAACGGGGAGGGCCCCTTCAGTCCGGCCGATCTCAACATATTGAAGCACGCGATCCATTTGGGTTTTGGAGACGATAGCGCCCAGCCGCGTTTTAGGGTCCTGGGGATCGCCCGGTTCCAGTTTTCGCGCTCTGTCTATGAGCCGTTCCAGCAGTGCGTCGTGCACCGGTTTTTCGACAAACAGCCGGGACCCTGCATTGCAGACTTCTCCCTTGCCGTAAAAGATCCCATTGAACGCCCCCTTGGCGGCGGCATCAAGGTCGGAATCGGCGAATACAATATTCGGCGACTTGCCGCCCAGTTCGAGAGAGACCTTTTTAAGCGTGTCCGCGGAGGTGCGGATGATTTCCTTGCCGACGGCAGTGCTCCCGGTGAAGGATATTTTATCCACGCCGGGATGAGCGACGAGCGCGCGACCGGCCGTCTCGCCAAACCCCGGGATCACGTTGACCACGCCCTCGGGGAATCCGGCCTCCAGGCACAGTTCTCCCAGCCGAAGTCCTGTCAGCGGCGTCTCTTCGGCTATTTTGAGCACGGCCGTATTTCCACAGGCGAGTGCGGGAGCCAGTTTCCATGCAACCATCAGCAGCGGGAAATTCCACGGCGTGATAATGCCGCAGACGCCGTAGGGTTCGCGTAATGTATAGTTCAGGAAGTTTCCGGGGACCGGGATGGTTTCGCCTTCAATCTTCGTACACCAGCCGGCGTAGTAATAAAAGGTTTCGGCGGCGGATGGGATGTCGACATACCTGGACTCGGTGATCGGCTTGCCGTTGTCGAGGCTTTCCGTCATAGCCAGTTCGTCGGCGTTTTCCAGGATGAGGTCGCCCAGCTTCCAGAGCAGCTTGGATCGCTCGCGGGCTTTCATGTTCTGCCAGGATTTGTGCTGAAAAGCTGTGCGCGCGGCCTGCACGGCGGCATCCACGTCCGGGGCATCTGCCTCGGCTATGTCTGCGATGACCTCTTCGGTTGCCGGGTTGATGGTCGGAAAAGTTTTGCCCGACCGGGCATCCTGGAACCTGCCTCCAATAAGCAGCTGTGTTGGTCCCCCCATTTACGCCTCCTTCCATATCTTGCAAAATACACCTTAGCCATGGAAGGCGTGAAACAAAAGCGGAAAACACCCAAGGCCGGATTTGAAATATTCTTCATCGCGGGGTTCCGGGCAAGACAGGCTTTTAACCGGCAAATCTGAAGGGTATCATTAGCTTTCAAGATAAGGGTAGACCATGAAAAAATGTTCATTGCTGTTGCTGCTTCTGTCCACGATTTTCATTGTGCCTGTTTTCTCTCAGACGGAAACGAGGCTGCTGCGTTTTCCCGCCATTTACGGCAACCAGATCGTCTTCAGCTATGCCGGGGACCTGTATACGGTTCCAGCCAGCGGTGGAACCGCCCGCAAACTGACCAATGATTTGGGCTACGAGATGTTTGCCCGCTTTTCGCCCGATGGAAAGCGGCTGGCGTTTACGGCTCAATACGACGGGAACACCGAGGTCTACCTGATGCCTGCAGAGGGAGGGATTCCCAAAAGGCTGACCTATACCGCCACCCTGGATCGTGATGAGGTGTCCGATCGCATGGGGCCGAACAACATCGTGATGGGCTGGAAGGATGACGGCCAGATCGTTTATCGATCCCGTCGGACGCAGTGGAACGATTTCAAGGGAGATCTTCTTCTGGCTTCCACGGAAGGAGGGCTGTCCGAGCAGTTGCCGCTGCCGCGCGGCGGTTTCTGTTCCTTTTCGCCGGATAAGAAGAAACTGGCGTACAACAGAGTTTTCCGCGAATTCCGCACCTGGAAACGCTACCGCGGCGGCCAGGCGGATGATGTCTGGATCTACGACTTCGACACGAAACAGACAGTCGACATTACCAACAACCCCGCGCAGGACATAATTCCGATGTGGAGCGGGAACAGGATTTACTTTATTTCGGATCGCGATGAAAACAAGCGCTTCAACCTGTATGTCTATGACCTTGGAAACAAGCAGACGCAAAAGCTGACCAGTTTTGTCGATTTTGACATCAAGTTCCCGTCTCTCGGCAACAACGCCATTGTTTTTGAAAATGGCGGATATATTTACAAATTCGATCTGAAGAGCCAGAAGACGGCAAAAGTTTCGATCTCGGTGGATGATGACCAGGTGGGCAGTCGCGGCGGCTGGGTGGATGTCAGCCGGAGTATTACGAACTATGAGATTTCTCCCGACGGCAGCCGCGCACTGTTCGGCGCACGCGGAGAAATCTTCACCGTCCCGGCCAAGTATGGAAATACGCGCAACCTGACCAATACCTCAGGTGTTCAGGAAAGGGCTTCGAAGTGGTCGCCGGACGGCAAATGGATTGCGTACATATCCGATGCATCCGGCGAGGATGAGATTTACCTGGCGCCGCAGGACGGATCCGGCCCGGCAAAGCAGCTTACCAAGGGGGCCGACACCTACAAGTTCTATCTGGAATGGTCGCCGGACAGCCGGAAGCTGCTTTGGGCCGACAAAAAACTCCGCCTGCAATATGTGGATGTCGAATCCGGCGGGGTGACGCTGGTGGTTCAGGCAAAGAAATGGGAGATCGAAGAGGCGGTATGGTCGCCCGACAGCCAGTGGATATCCTACTCGAGGCAGGAAGACGATAAGATGCAAACCATCTATCTCTACTCTTTGGCGAGCAAGGAAACCATGGCGGTGACGGATGGATGGTTTGAATCCGGCGGCGCCGCATTCAGTGCGGATGGGAAGTACCTGTTCTTTGTTTCCGACCGGACCTTCAATCCGACTTACGGTCAGACGGAATTCAATTACAGCTACCAGGATATGTCGAAGATTTACCTGGTAACGCTTGCGAAGGATACGAAGTCACCATTTGAACCCAAGAGCGACGAGGTAAAGATCAAGGAAAGCGCCACGCCGCCGGCAGGCGATGCCGCGGAACCGGGGAAGAAGCCGGAAGCTCCCAAGACGGTCACCGTCAAGGTGGATGCGGATGGCCTGCAGAGCCGGATCGCCGAGCTTCCGGTTCAGGCCGGACGCTACAATCACCTGGTTTCGGTCGGAAGCAAGCTCTACTACATGCACCGAAGCGGCCGCCAGGGCAGTCAGAAGCTGGCGGTGTACGACCTGGAAAAACTGAAAGAGACGGAACTGGCGGATGCCAACGGATATGAGATATCGGCGGATTCCAAAAAAATGCTGATTGGGCAAGGCGGGTCGTACGCCATTGTGGACCTTCCGCAATCGAAGCCGGATATGAGTGAGCGGCTCAACCTATCGGATATGAAATTCAAGCTGGACCGCGAGGCGGAATGGAAGCAGATCTACAATGAATCCTGGCGGGAAATGCGCGATTTCTTTTACGCCCCCAACATGCACGGCGTGGATTGGGAGAAAGTGCGGAGAAATTATGAGCCGCTGCTCCCCTTCGTCAGGCATCGCGCGGATCTCACGTATATCATTGGTGAGATGATAGGAGAGCTGAACGCCGGTCATACCTATGTCGGTGGTGGAGATTTGCCGAAGGTCGAGCGGGTCAAGCTGGGGCTGCTCGGGGCGGTGATTGATCGGGATGCGGCTTCGGGCTATTACCGCATTAGAAAGATATTGAAGGGGCAGAATTGGGATAAGGATGTGCGGTCTCCGCTCACGGAAATCGGTGTCGATGCCAGGGAAGGAGACTACATTCTGGCGGTGGATGGGAAGTCGACGGCCCAGATGAGGGATATTTACGAATCTCTGGTAAACACGGTCGGGAAGCAGGTCCGGCTGAAGCTGAATGCCAGGCCACAAGCCGAGGGAAGCCGGGAGACCATCGTTGTGCCGATTGCCAAAGAGGGCCCGTTGCATTACTACGAATGGGTTCAGGGGAACATTGAAAAGGTCAACAAAGCCACCAATGGCAAGGTGGGATACATTCACGTGCCGGATATGGGAGTCGAAGGGCTGAATGAATTCGTCAAGTACTTCTATCCGCAGCTCAGAAAGGAAGCGTTGATCATCGATGTCCGCGGGAACGGCGGCGGGAATGTTTCGCCGATGCTGATTGAGAGGCTGCGCCGCGAGGCTGCCATGATTGACATCGCGCGGAATGCGACGCCGAATTTTGACCCGGAAGCGATCATATCGGGTCCCCGAGTGTGCCTGTTGGATGAATTTTCCGCATCGGATGGTGACATCTTCCCTTATCGTTTCAGGTATTACAAGTTGGGGAAGCTGATCGGGAAACGCTCATGGGGCGGAGTTGTGGGCATCCGCGGGACGCTGCCGATTGTGGATGGCGGCTTTCTGAACAAACCGGAGTTTTCCCGGTATGATATGGCCGGCAAAGAGTGGATCATGGAAGGTCACGGGGTTGATCCGGACATTGTAGTTGATAATGATCCAGCCAAGGAGTTTGCCGGGATCGATGAACAGCTGGATAAGGGGATTGAAGTGATTCTGCAGGAGATGAAAGCCAAACCGGTCACGATTCCCGGACCGCCGCCTTACCCGAAAAAGTAGCCGGGCTATCGGCCACAAATTCCACGAATTATTTTCGTGTCCATTCGTGAAATTTGTGGCCGCAATGCAAAACTGGCTTCACAATCAAGCCGAGGCATGCTAACCTCTTGTGCGTTGTTCGGGGCAGGAGGTCTGTGTCTGCGAGCAGCATAATTTCCTCAAGAGTGGGCCGTTAGCTCAATTGGCAGAGCAACTGACTCTTAATCAGTAGGTTGAAGGTTCGATTCCTTCACGGCTCACCATTTAGAATCAATAACTTACAGGCAATAATCAAAATACAAAATTTGTTCTGGATCACGCCGGGATCATAGCCTCAGTCTTCGTCCCCCTTTGCCTTCTTGCAGCCGGGGAATTTGTAGCGCAACTCGATGCCATGCAGATCGGCATCAGTTGTCGTCTGCTGTCCTTCGGTGGTGACTTCGGACATTGTCTTGCCAGTCGAACTGATAATCTTGTCCAGCTCAGGGCAGTTCTCAAACTCTCCGATGTAAGTGAACATTTTGCCGTACAACTTACCCTGCAAGCCCTTCAGGATTTTAATGGAAAAGTGCCCCTGGGCGTCTGTTTGCGCTCTTGAAATCCCGTCTATTTCCGGCTGCTTCGTGTCAGCTATAAACTCGACAAATTCCTTAACTACGGGCTTCCCGTCTGAATACAAAAACACTCCATCTGCCGTTATTGTTTCGGATTGTGCAGGGACGTGAATATCATAATTTTCTCTGACATCTCCCTCCCCCATATTGACTATGGTTGCCTTTTCCTTCTCAAAGGTGTTTGGGTAATAAAGCGTGGGAAACGGCTCAGTGCTACTTATTTTGTTGTCCTTGTTAACAACAATCAGATATTTCCCCGGAGGCATGTCTTTTAGTGCATAACTGCCATCTTCTTCCGTGCAATCAAAGACACGGAAATATTTCGAAACCTTATCTGCCACCGGAATCAAATCCATGCAAACATCTTTCATCGGCATGCCTTTTGATGAGATGACCTTTCCATTGATACTGTTGTTTGCGTTGAAAACGAAGCTAACGCTAACACACCCATTTTCTTTAAGATTAACCATGACCGAATTCGGATTTCCTGAGGTGTTGCGCATCAATCCCCCAAATCCGGAGAACATGGGAAAACGGATTTTCAAACCTGGCGGAACTTCTGGCGTTACCGTGTACTGATCTGGAGGCAGATCATAGATTTCGTAAACGCCATTCTGGTCAGTCATAGCTTCATACGTTTTGTTTTTGCCTGCAATTTTGACTCTGGCTCCAGCAAAACTGCCAGTCTTTGTGAAACCCTTCTCCGGTGTGTCCTCGTCCCGCGACAATTCACCTGATAACCGCGTTCTGCCTAAACTATTCGGCAATCCTTCTAAGAAAAGCAGATCCTCAGCTGCATCTGCAACAAACACATTTCTATTGCATGGAGGGATTACCCACATTCCAAGCTCTTTGTTGAATTGAGCATAAAGCAGTAGTCGGGCCCCGATCTCGAATTTTCCGGAGCAGCTATTATCTTCACGAGCGAGGACTATTTCTTTCTGGGGTTTGCCTTTATATGTTTTCTCGATCTCTACGTAAATCTTCCATCCCCTCGCCTTGATAAGCTCCTCTTTTGGGTTGAGATCAGTTAAGGATTGAGCTGTATAGGTTCTGATTACTGGAACATCTTCGACCCTGGTCACAGTGCCGACAAAAATGCTCTCGGCAGAAGCGTAGGCCTGGCAAACTGAGGCCCAACCTGCACAGGAGCATCCTAGGACTAATTGCTGATGGCAAAGCATGGCTATCGAGGCCGAAAAGAGAAGGATCAATGTTTTTACTGTTCTCACGTGTCCCTCCTGTTCAATGAAGTGCTGATCTTACGTGAGCTTGCCGCCCCTTGTTCGAAAGCAATACTTAAAGCTGCAACCTGGTGGGATTCCAATATATTAGATGCCTTTCGCTCCCATTTGTTCAAAAACAAAGAATCTGGACACCCATGATTTGTTCGGAAAACCGAGCGAGGAGTTTCGGGAAAGATCCCGGTAGAAAAGCTCCGACTTTCGATGCGAGCTGTTGGAGAATACCATAAGAAGAATTGTGATGTTCTTCGTAGTTGATGAGCTATTCGAGAGTATTTTACGCGGGTAGGCAGGCGGACATTGGATTAATCCCGAAAATGCGCTGAGTCCAGAATACTCCGGACTATGCGAAAACGGATCGAGCGGTCGACAAGCCTTTGAACCAATGCCGGTTGAGCCGGTCTGCGAATTCACGCATGTGGGTCAGGCTGCCAGCGGCCAGCAGGAATGTGGAACCAAAATGAGATATGGTTTCCCTCCATTCCTTGGGAACAGCTCCGATGCGATTCAGGATCGGGGCAAGGCGGGCGTCGATGAACCCGGGCTTATCAGAGCGAATCACGCGTCCCGATCGGTCGACCAGATCAAAATATTCGGCTGCGGATATGTCGAGGATGCCCCGTCGACCGGGGGTGGACTGAATCGGAGCCAGCCAGCTGTCGGAAGCAGTTTCAAGTGGAGAATGATCGAAAGCCGGGTCCGAATCACTGGGTTGAGAGGCTGGTTGCTGGGACAAGGATTGGCGATGCCAGGCGCGGAGACGCTCCTGGATGCTGGCGAAGTCGCTGTCTTCGGGAGTAGAAGCAATACCGGCCCGGACCAGATTCAAATCAACATAGACCATGCAGGCTGTGATAGCGGGGCCATCCAGGAGTGCCTGGCATTTGAAGCGGGATTCCCAGAAGCGGCCCTTGACGATATCCTCCTTGTTGGCCTTGCGCGCGATGAATTCATTGAATTTGGACATGAACCAACTCAAGCTGCCCAACCGCTTGCGCAGAACCGCAATGTGTTCCGGACAATCGGTTAAGGCCTGGATCTGTTCAGCCCGAGGAGGAAGGGGTTTTTTGCCGATGCAGGATTTTCGGGGGCAAAGCTCAAGCCAGCGAGCGGCGACATCGGAATCAGACCAGGAGCGAAGAATGTCGGGTCGAGTGCGCAAGATGGAATGCACGTGGTTTTCCATGATGGCGTAAGCGCATACGTCGATGGCGAAGATGCCGGCAAGATGTTTCAAACGATCGAGAATCCATTTTTTGCGATGGGAGAAGTCCCGGCCGCTAAGCGGGTCATATCCGCAAAGATAAGCTCTGCGGACGCATCGGCTGATGCAGTGATAAACACCTTCCTCCCCTTCGATGACATAGTTGTTTCTTGCCAATCCCATGGTTTGCCTCCTTGCATAGTTACTAATGGCGAACCATGGGAATTGAGCGAAGAAATATTCAAAAATAGTGGGTGTCCAGGTTTCAGGTGGGTGTCCAGGTTTCAGCTATTATGAAATCGGCTGCCAGAGTTCGACTTTGTTGCCGTCTGGGTCGATGAACCAGCCGAACTTGCCATAATCGCTGGTCTGCGGCTCTCCGGCCAACTGGGCGCCGCCGGTCTGCACCTGGCGCAGGGCTTCCTCCACGTCGTCGACGATGAGGTTGAACATGTAGTCCTTGCCTGAGGGAGCAAAATAATCGGCATCCGCCGGGAATGCCGCCCAGACCGTGAGGCCATTCGCCGGCATGTTCCGGGGTAGGAAGTTTGCTCCTCCCTCCGGGCTGCCATCGATGCCCAGCCACTGTTTGTACCAGGCAAGCAGCCGGGCAGGGTCTGGAGATTTAAAGAAGATGCCGCCAATGCCTAAAACTTTTGCCATAGTCATCCTTTTGAAAAACAAGCGCGTGGGAATCCTGATTCATAGTGCCTGTTTGTTCGAAGGCGCACTTTTTGAGTTGAGGAGGCTCTTCAGTTCCTTTGTCATCTCTTCATTTAGTGCCTTGACTCTGTTTTGTATGCGCTGCAGCACTACCGGCAAATATTCCTGCAGGATGGTAGGCTGAACATCGAGCAGATGCTGTCCGGCCGGGGAGCTATAGAAATCGATGATTCTATCTATATCCGGACCGGTCATATACTTCTGATACAACCCCGCCATATCTTCCATCATTTCATCCGTACTGTTTAGCGCCATGGCTCGTTCCATATACTTTGTCATAATATCCGTGAAGAACTGCTGCGCTTCGGCCTTGGATGCCAGTTCCGGCTGATTCTGCTGCATCTGCCTGAACTGTGCCGTCATCTGCTGCTGAATTAGGGCGGGCATGGTTTTCCTGATCGAAGCGACCTGCTCAGGCACCCGTATCAATTTGAATAGGCTGTATAGTTGTTCCTTCGTTGCCTGCTGATTGGCGGGGATAACAGGCGGAACCGTGGATGCTGTCTGAGCCGGTCCTGATGCGGGCCAAAGCAGTAATGTAAAAAATACTCCAAGGAAAGCTGCAACTCTATTGCCTCTCGTCATAAATTCTCCCGGGCCTGGATAGAATGCATGGCCAGTCTTTTATCGTATCGGTGCACATTTCTGAATGGCCCGCAGGCCACCGCAAAATGCGCTCTATCTTATTCCCACGGGACGGTGGAGTGGAACATTATTTTGTCGCTGTAGCCAGACTTGCCTGTCCCGAAGCGCAGCCCTGTTCAGACTGGCGCGCACCTTTCTTTCCTGCGCAGCAGACACCATGGGGCCATGTCATTTAGTCGAGAATCGCTGCCGCGTGCTCGCTGCCGAACTTGCGGTAAAAACTGCGGATCACTTCCATGAGGCTGTGGCTCAATATCCGCTTTACGCAGAGGATAAGTTCATCGGGAATTATTCCATAAAAGGCTTCAGCGATGCCCCCGGTTATACATGCCAGTGTGTCGGCGTCGCCTCCGAGGGAGATGGCATTGCGGATCGCATCTTCATAGCTGGTGGATTCCAGAAAGGCAACAATGGCTTCGGGAACGGTTCCTTGACAGGTTCCGTTAAATGCGTAGGAAGGCCGTATCTGATCAAGGTTTCTGCTCAGATCATAATTGAACCTCGACTCCAGCAGGCGTCTGATCTCCTGCCTGTCGCTGGTGCGTCGTGCGTAGTAGATAGCTGCCGCTGTTGCCTGGGCTCCCTTGATGCCCTCCGGATGATTGTGCGTGACGCTGGCGCTGCGTTCAGCCCAAAGGAGGACCTCATCAATGGTTTCAAACGCAAACCCGACGGCGCTGGCACGCATGGCGGAGCCGTTACCATAGCTGTTGTATGGGCTGCGATTTCGTGTTCTTGCCCATTGATGAAACATCCCTCCATAGCCGCGTTCCGGATACAGGTGATAGTAGGAATGCAGAAGATCCGTCAGGTCTTTCCCGGTCAATAGCCAGTCGGCAACCGCTACGCTTAGAACCGTGTCATCCGTATAGGTTGATCGGGAGGTGACCAGCGGGAAGTCCTTCGTTTTCGTGCCGGTGAATTCGTGAGTGGATCCTGCGATATCGCCTATGATTGCTCCGATCACCCTTGCCCCCTTGTGAAAATAATTGCTGTCCATTTTGCCACACAGCGGATGTCGACGCGAGGTTTGTGATTTGCCACTGAAAGCGCGGCGGCAAGTCGCTTGGCGGGATGATGGCGCTCCCAGTGCCCGATTTTATTGAGTCAAGGATGGATGCCGGGAACAGAACCAAACACGCTTTTTACCGGTCGCCAGGAAATCGGCGCTGTGGAATTGCCGCGAAATCTTTTGTCAGGTTTGTGTTGGCATTCCAAGACACCCTGCTTTCCGAGTCCAGGAGGAAGCTGCCGGAAGTAACAATCTGTTCGCCCTGGTTGAGCCCGCTCAAGATTTGAGTATGCCCATCCAGACGCCATCCCGTCTGTACTATGCGCTGGGCAAAGAAACCATTGCCTCTATCTACATAAACGATTTTCTCGCGGCCGGTGTCAATAATGGCGTCGGTTGGAATGGCTACGGCGGGACTCAGCCCGATGCTGAATTCGACATTTACAAACATCTCGGGCCGAAGCAGCAGGCCTGGATTGTCCAGTTCCAGCCTGATTTTCAATGCGCGGCTGGCCGGGTCGAATTGAGGCGGCGTTTTGCATATTTGAGCGGCATAGATGCGGTCCTGATATTCAACGGAAGCATTGGTGGCGGACCGGATAAGGCGAGCGTCATTTTCAAAGAGGTTGGCGAGGACCCAAATTTTGCTTACGTCCACGATTCGAAAAAGCTCCGTCCCCCGTTCAAAGCGCGTTCCCTGATACGCGTTTCGCAACATCAGAATTCCTGATGCCGGCGCACGGATTTCGGCTTCGGGAGTGGTCTTTCTCGTTAAGGCGATATGTCGAATCTGCAGTTTGGAGATGCCTAGATACTCCAGATTATCCTCGCCGGCCAGAATCAGGGATTGAGCGGAATCCGATGGATTCGCATCGGACGGCAGTCCATATTTTTCGGAAGCATTGAGCGCCTGGATATAGGCCTGCTGCGGGCGCAGTATCTCTCGATTGAGAAAGGTCGCCAGTACGGAATTCTTTTTTACATAGTCTCCCGTGACGAAGGGCGCAACCTGGCGGATCAAACCGTCAATTGGCGGGACTATTCGAAATTCGCGCGTTTCATCCGGGGCCACGCGTCCAAATGTTCGAAATTTGAAAATGCCCACCATCCGATCCACGGTCGAAACCTTTACACCGGCAAGCTGCTGTCTTTCGGAGTCGATTTGGACATTGACTGGGGCCGCGTTCGTCGAATCACTTCCTGCAACAAGGCTTGGATATGCATAGAGTGGTTCGACCTGCATTCCGCAACAGGGAGCTATCCCGGGCTTGTCTGTTCGATAGCTCGGGTGCATCGGGCAGTAATAATACAGTATGTGCGTTTTATGTGCCTCCGCATTGACGCTGTTCTGGTGGTGTAAATGGGAAACGCCATAGATGAACATGATCAAGAGGATGACGCAAAGCGATACAAAGATTCGTGCATACAGTTTCATATAAGCACCATGCCGTCTTTCGCTGTTGAATTGACAGGAGCGTTTATCCATGACTTCAACGCAAACCTGGATGAGGGAATGGAAGGGGGGGAGTATGGATTCAGACGCATATCCTGATTTCCAGACGCACTACGAGTCCGGAAGCACACGGTAGGGGCGCATCATTTCATTATCTTCGTGTTCCAGAATGTGGCAGTGCCAAACGTAAAGTCCGGCAATGTCAAAATGAGCTTTGATGCGTGTGATCTGTCCCGGATAGACGATCAGGCTGTCCTTGCGACCGGTCTCCCAGACCTCCAACGGCTGCAGTTCTCCCGGTGCTCCGACCGCGGGATCGAAGACTTCGCGACTTAAAATTTCAAATTGTACCTGATGAACATGGAAAGGATGAGCATCCTCCGTGAAGTTATAGATCTCCCATACTTCCGTCGTATTCTGGGAAGGAGTTTCAGTCGGATCGTCCATCCAAAGCTTCGGAATTCCGGCCGGGACGCCGGGATCCGAGAGATCTACGGTTCCCAATAGCGCAATGCGCGGACCCACGCCGGGCAGAACTTCCGAATCGAGCTCATTAAAGGAGATCTGCCGTGTGCGGACTGCAGATCCCAGATCGGGCGGAGTTGGAAGTCTCAGGCGCTCCGGTGGAGTGCTGGTGTCTGGCCTCGTGAGGCCGATCACACGAAATTGCAGGACCTGCCCGGTAGTGCCTGGATTTGCGGATGGGAAGTCAACTCCGGGTGTTCCTCCTCCAAAGGGTTCGTCGGGGCCAACATTCAGCAAGGTGATCCTTGATCCCGGACGGATGTCTGAAAAGTCCACAATGACATCAGCGCGTTCGGAAGGGAAGATCATGACGCGATCGGACTGTGCCGCTTGCGGCAGGAATCCGCCGTCAGAACCTATATGCCAGAATGGCAGCCCATTCTCCATCTGCAGGATGAGAATACGTGTATTGCTGGCATTGAGGATGCGGAAGCGATATCGCCTCGGTTCCACCAGCAGGTAAGGCCATGTCTGCCCATTTACAAGCATAGTGTTGCCGAATGTCTCCGGGTTTTGAATGGGAGCAATGTCGCTGTACGGGATATAGGGACCAGCGAATCCATCAAAGAAGACACGACTGTCCGGATAGAACAGTGAACCATCCCGGTTAAAGGAACGGTCTTGTATTACGAGCGGGATCTCATAGGGATTCGGTCCGCGCCCCGGGGCGCCGGGTAAAACTCCGTCGATCTCATCACCTGGACCGCCCCGCAAAAAATAGAGACCTGCAAGGCCGGAGTACATTTCTACACGTGTCACGCCAAGGCTGTGGGCGTGGAACCACAATCCTGCTGCACGCTGGTCGTTGGCATATTGATAGGTTGCGCTCCCCGTTTCCCAGGCCACTCCGTATTTTTCGTAAAATCTGTTCTTGAATTCATCATAGGCCGAACCCACCCGTGCATAACCGGCAGGTATGGATAATGCATCCGGGAGATACCATGCTTCGGGGTAGCCATCACTTTCTTCATCGGTATGCCCGCCATGAAGATGGGTTACAAATGGCATCGGTCCCTGATAGGGTTCCGGATTGCTGGCATGAGAATCGCGAGGTCCGGGAGGATTTGCCCAATGGAGGGTCTGGTCCACAGCCAGAAGTGGGGGGAGATATCGCCCGGTTTCAGGATCTTTCAGATCATTAATCCATTTCACTCGCAGGGGAATATTGTATTTCGCCTCGATCGAAAAGGCTGGGGAATGGAAACTGCCGCCACGAGCCGCTGAACCCGGATTTGTGATGGACCCGTAACCCCAGACCTTTGTAGAAGGGAAGCCGGGCGGCAGCATCTGCTGGCGGAACTGGCGCGCGGCAATCTCATAATAGTCGATCAGCGTACCGTCATGACTGACCTGCCCGCTTGGGGGCATGGTGGGTAGGATGCTGAGGGGCATGCGATATTTTGGGATTTGAGTAGGATCCAGTGTGCCGCCCGAGGAACGAATTCGTGTGCGTCTTGAGAATCCAGCCGCCGGGGCAAATAGAACCGCTCCCGTCAACCCTACTGTTTTGAGAAATGCTCTGCGTGATGTGCGGGTAGAGCGTTTTTGTGCCTTTACCTTCACAGGCTGCTCCCTTAAGGAAAGTGTCTTGGATTTATTCACGGGGGATCTACTGACAGCCGGTGGATGCAGTACCCTATCCGCCGGCAATTTGCTGGTCTGAATAGATCGGGTCGGTGCCTGGAGCATTCACTGCAATGAAGTGGGTGATATGCAGTTTAAATACTTCGTTGAAAAAATGTAGCCGGCTTCGGGCCAATTCTGAATATACAAAAATACTCATTTCCAAGTGAGTAGTCTTACGAGCCTTTGTGCGCGCCACCAATGGCAGTCTGCCTATCAGCCAATCAAGGAATGGCCAAGCAGAAGTATTGAAACAGTTGCTATAAACAGGAATGGACTTGTGTGGACCTGGAATGCCAGCCGTCTTATTGCTGCCGGTGCTAATTTCAGCCAAATCAGCAGTCCCGCCGCGGAAATCAGAATCATGGCAGCCATCCCTAATTCAGGAAAAATGCTGACGGTACATTGGGAAAGATAAAAGTGCGTGATGGCTACAATCATTGCTATGGGATTCAGCCAATAGTGAACCGGCCTAAGATATTTTTTTTGGGTCTGATTGAATCCTTCAATCTTCCTTCTGCGAGTGTCCCCGGGTGACATCGCCTTGACTGCAATCTTCAATGAGATGCTCAGCGCTACAGTGACATTGGCTATGACAAAAAGCCATGCGGCAAGCACACCGGAAGCGCCATCGCCCTGGTTATGCCCGGCAGGATTCCTTTCGCCATAGCGGGATAGGTCATGATGCCCGGGGATTCCATGGCCACCCATGGAAATTGCGGCCGTAGCTAAAATAACCAATGCCAAAAATGCCGCGATCTGAGGCCGAATGCCTGGTTGTATGCGCACAGCCCGCCTTTCTGTTTCAGCTTGCGAACATGAATACGCAAGAAGGAGGAAGCGTTTCATCATTTTCGCAAAAAATCCAGTTGCCGTCAGATGTCTGCATAATTTTTGCAACACAAATTCTAATTTGCGTATTTGAAAGCGAACGCCATGCAAAGGTGCTTTGGATCCATATGATGGAAATGGTGTGATTTCATCAAGGCCGCATCGATAGGAAATAGGATGTGCTCAGATACCAGCACTAAGGAAATATTATGATATTGCGCAAGACAATCTTCTGGCTTCATCTGGTGAGCGGAGTGTTTGCTGGAATTGTTGTGTTGATTATGTCTGTCACCGGCGTCGCTTTGATGTATCAAAAGCAGATAACGGGATGGGCTGATAAACAACAATACAAAATGCAAATACCTCCCGGAGGAGCGCCGCTGCTTGTACAGGCACTGTTGGAGAAATACCGCGCAGCGCGACCTGATGTTCGTCCTGTCAGTGTGAGTCTTTCGTCCGATCCAGAAATGCCTGCCGCGATTGTGTCTGGACCAAACGAGACTACCTATGTGAATCCCTATACCGGTGAAATCCTTGGGAAGGGCGCTGAGGGCGTGCGAACTTTTTTCAAAGCCATGACAGACTGGCATCGATGGCTGTCCCTGAGCGGCGAAAATCGCGGAATTGGTCGTGCTGTGACCGGTGTGTGCAATTTTATGTACCTCATGCTTGTTATTACCGGGTTTTATCTTTGGTTCCCTCGAAAATGGAAAAGCGGTATTTTCCGCGGCATATCATGGTTTCGGCCCGGACTTTCCGGAAGGCTAAGAGATTCGAATTGGCACTATGTGTTCGGGTTCTGGTGCGTTGTCCCTCTGATACTGATTGTATTGAGCGGCGTGGTTATTTCCTATTCATGGGCCAGCAATCTGGTATTTCGGCTTTCGGGCAGCATACCTCCTGCGCGTATGGGGCCTGGGGGAAGGCCCGGTGGAGGAGTTCCCGTCTCGCGCCTTCAAGGGGCTCCGGTGGATATTCAGGGATTGGACAATGTCCTGAAGACTGTTCAAAATAATGCCGCCGACTGGCAAAGCATCAACTTCCAGATTCCCTCGTCTGGCGACAAAGCCCTTACCTTTAGCGTGGACAAAAGCTTGGGCGGACAGCCGCAAATGCGCTCCACCATTACTCTCGACCGCTTGTCGGGCCTGGTCATCAAGTCGGAAGGTTTTGACAATATGGATCGAGGGATGAGAGCTCGTCTGTGGATGCGTTTTGTTCATACGGGTGAATACTACGGTGTGTTGGGTCAGACAATCGCCGGTGTCGCTTCGGCGGCCGGTGTGGTGCTGGTGTGGACTGGGATAGCGCTTACTTTCCGCCGGTATTGCTCCTGGATGAAACGCAGAGCTCAATTGGCATAGACATATTGAGAAGAAGGTGAATGCGCGATTCCTGCGGTAGCGAATCGATGCAAGAGCATTTCCGTCTTACTTGTTAGGAAAGGAGTTTCTCAGTGGATTCACCAAAAGACAAGCTTCTCCATAATTCCGCAGGAACGGCCAGGCAACTCAGCCGAAGGCAGATGATTCAAACGGCGCTGGCGGCTGCCGCGTTTCTACCTCAGGATTTCCAGCGAGAATGGGGAGGTGGACGGCGTCGAGCGCGCATCCCGCGAGTTGTGGATCCTTCGCAGATTCCAGCCTACAAATATAGGATTGTATCCGTGGACCGGTTCGCGGCTCTTCAAACTGAATACAATATGGCGCGGAACAATGCCCAGTTTGGCAGTGCCAAGGCTTATCGGGACCAGATTGCCTCATTAAATTATAAAGTTTCGGATAATTTCAAGAATGCCAAGTGTGTCGTCGTTGTTGCGGCCTACTCCAAGAACATGTATGCAAATTTCCACCTGGATGGGAACGCTTACAAAATTCTTGTGCCGTTCCAATACTACAATGACGATTTAAATGCGGAGAAACTAAAGGCAATTGTTCAGAAGGAAATTATCAAGACTCCCGGCCGGCGGATTGAGGATGTCTCTTCACAGTTCCCCCTGAAACTTCTTGCGGCGCGCAGCGGCCTGGGACGTTATGCGCGCAACAGCCTGGTCTTCGTAGATGGAATGGGAAGCTACAATTTGCTGTATGCATTTCTTTCCGACCATCCCGTTACGGAGGATAACTGGGTAAATCTTGAAATTCTGGAGGAGTGCAACCGCTGTCATGCGTGTGAACGGACGTGTCCAACGGGATGTATTCAGCGCTGGAAATTCGGGGCCAATGTCGACAAATGTCTGACGCTCTACAATGAAAACGGCGGCGATTTTCCCAACTGGATCTATGGAAGCATGCATCATGCACTGATGGGCTGTATGAAATGTAAATCGCCGTGCCCCGTGAACGAAGGAATTGCGGAACTTTCGGGTAATCTGGAGGCAGTCTCCGAGGAGGAAACCCGCAAGATTCTCAAAGGGACTCCCGATGACCTGCTTTTGAAATCGTTGCAGCGGAAGTTGCGCCAGTTTCGCGCCGTCACATCTAAGGACCAGTTTCCGATTATGAGCCGCAATCTGAGAGCACTGATTCGAGCGTAATGTTGGTGACAAGAGCATCCTGCACGCGATTCGTGGCGTACCTGTATGCCGCGAATCGCGTACGATGATCTGGGGAGATAGGGGCAGTGAATGCGAAGCATTCCGCTTTTTACCGACTGGTTCAACGGGGGCGTATATTAAGCCAGACGGCATTTTTCCTGCTGTTTCTCGGGTTGCTGCTGCAGACTCACTTCTCAAATGAAGACTACATCGGCAATACTGAAGGCTTCTTCCGGTTTGACCCCCTTCTTGCGGTATCAACTCTATTTGCTTCCCGAACATTTGCCCAAAGTATCGCATTGGCTTTTATTTCGCTCGCGCTGACGGTCCTATTCGGGCGATTTATTTGCGGATGGGTCTGTCCCATGGGCAGCGTTTTGCAGTTTTTCTCGTTCATTTTTAAGAAATCAAAACTACATGTTCCGGCGATTCAACGTAACGGACTCCTGGCTCTCAAATATGCAATTATGATGGTGGTGTTTGTCTCAAGCATGTTTGCGCTAGATCTTGCCGGGTTGTTGGATCCGCTGAGCCTGCTCTACAGATCTTTCATTCTGGCTGTTTTGCCCGCGATTGCTGTTGTAAGCGAATCGGCTATTGCGCTCATGCCCCATCAGGGAATGCGGGAGAGCCTGTCACGAAGCCTTCAGGACCTGGCGATCGGCCATACATTCGATCAGGCTCTGCTGATTGCAATGATATTTATTTCTTTGTTGCTGCTTAATCTGCTGCGGGAGCGATTCTGGTGCCGATATCTTTGTCCTGCCGGGGCGTTGCTTGGAATTTGTGCGCGCCGAAATCTTGTACAAATCAAGGTGGATGCAAACAAATGCACAGGATGCAACCTCTGCACTCTTCAATGCCAAACTCAAGCGGAACCCTTTCCGCAAGAGAAGTGGAAATCTGGAGAATGCATCTATTGCTATACATGTGCATCGGCTTGTCCAACGGCTGCCATCCGATTGCCCGTTGAGTTTGGTTCCAAGGTATCAAGGCCCATTAGCCTGGGACGCAGACGGTGGGTTCTGTCAGCCGTGTTTGGCTGCTCTATAGTACCGTTCTTTAGGATCTCCGGTTCTTCCACGCGAGCGGGAGCAAAACTGATCCGCCCGCCGGGCTCCAAGCCCGAAGGACAATTTCTCGGCCTTTGTGTCAAATGCGGGGAGTGTATGAAGGTATGCCCCACGAATGCTCTTCAACCTGCTTTTGACCAGGCCGGACCCGAAGGTTTATGGACTCCGGTCCTTGTTCCAAGAATGGGCTATTGTGAGTATTACTGCTCTCTCTGCGGTCAGGTATGCCCAACGGGTGCCATCAAGGAGCTTAAAATCCGAGAGAAAACAAAAATTCGCATCGGCACCGCATGGATCAACAAAAACAGATGTCTCCCCTATATTCTTGGAAAAGCCTGCCGCGTGTGCGAGGAAAAATGTCCGACTTCTCCCAAGGCAATTGAGATCGTCGAAACCGAAGTGATGCTCCCTAACGGAACTTGGGATGCCCAGGATGTTCCTGTGGTAAACCCCGACTCCTGTATTGGTTGCGGTATTTGCGAGACAAAATGCCCTGTAGCGGATGAGCCGGCAATATATTGTACCAATTTCGGGGAGTCTCGATCGGCCCAATCAGCCGCGACAGGTGATCTTTTTCAATAGTGCCCTGGAATACCGGTTTGCTATGCTGCCGTTAACTTTCGTGACGAAACATTTATCGAGAAGCAGCAGTCGGATACGGCAGGATCCCCAATCAAAGCTTTGATAAGCCTATTAGCTCCAGCGGATGTCATGACCGGCAAGCGCACGCATCTCCAAATACCGCGGATTATCTTCACGGGCACACTTTCCGAGAATCCTACGGCTTGTTCGCTGTGATTCCATGAAGATCTCAAATGAATGGTGGCCTATTCCATTGCGCAAATTACGCTCCCTCAAATAGGCAATTTTCACAAGTATCGCCGTTAAGGCATCTTCAATAGAATCATCGAGGCAAACAGTTCTGAAGACTGTTTCCGTTAATCCGTGGCAAATTGGGAAAAATCATGGGATCTCCAGAAATCTCTTACTACTGCCCATTCTGTTCAGGTGCCGGGGTGTTGCCTTCGGATTCCAGCTGTATTCATTGTGGCGTAGATTTGCATGACCGATACTTCATCATCCAGGAAGGCTTCACCTTCGGAGTTTCGCACCAGGGTGAAATTAAGGCTCGGGGCTTGAAACTGGATAAGGCTATCGGTCTTGTTACGATCCTCAATCAAAGCGGCATGGGGAAGATGGGTGTATACCTGAAAGAAGAGGACAAGTACATTGGACCCTTTCACAGTCACAAGGAGGCGGAAGGGTTTCTGGTGTTGATGGAATTGCACGGAGAGAATTGCTGTGGTATTGAGATTGTGAACGCAAGCAACTCGGCAGAGCTGCTTATAAACGCAATTTCGGTTGAGGAGCGTCAGCAATTACTCGGGAAGGTCCGGCCCGGAAGGTCCAAACGACAGCCAAGACAGCCGCATCGGACGGCTTCTATTCCGCGGAAAGGCCGCAATATCAATTAGCCCGATCACGAGCTTTGTGCAAGACTTTGGAATCCTTGATTGTCCCGGCACAGCGGGAATCCTGGCTCTGATGGAATGATCCGATCATGCCTCCCGGGCCATGCGACGGGAATTGTTAAGGACCTGTACGGCGGTTGCTGCGGATGATCGACTCGCTTCAGGAACCGGAATGCTGATTTCTTTTTGATGCCTTCCGTGCTTGCGAGGGATGGAAATCACAAACAGCACCTGCGGGCGGGGAGCCTCAACCAATGTGACGCTCTCGAGCCGGCAGGAATAGGCAGAAAAGGTATATAATTCTCCCTCGGCATAAAGACCGGCCGATCCAATCACTATTTCTCCAAACTCATCTTTCAGATTCTGGTCCGGTGGAGAGTCATAGGTCCATCGGGCAAGGATCTCGAACCCGGAACTCATTCGTCTGAGAATTCGAGCCCGGTTAAACAGCGACCTGGAGGAAAGCAAGCCGATGATTGCGAACATGCTGCCAAATATGACAATGGCCGGGGCGCCGTCCTGAATGCTAATGCCCAGGAGCCAGGGCAGGAGGCAAAGCGCAATGCCGACAAGCCCGATTGCCAAAAATATTTTGGCCAGAAGCTTTTGCGATGCATGCTTTTCATCCAGGTTTTTCATTTCCTACTCCATTGCTGCCAGAAAGTGGAGGAGATCCAATATCCCGAATTATCATTGGCTTAATCAGAATATTTGATTCTCACGAACCATATTTCGACTCCTTTTTAGCACATTTGTTCTCTGGGCCCGGCAAAGAAAGACAAGAATTTCAAAAGTCTTTCAGGTGCGGAGGTGTAATATGCCATGACATCCTTATTGAATGACCCCTAAACGGAGAACTACAGACATGTTTCAGATTCATGCGATGGAAATCTTTGTTGCCCTTTTGGTGTTGATCCTGAATACGCTTCCGATTGCTCTCTCCATTTGGGTTCTCTTGACAGTAAGGCGCTTTGAAAGACGGGTGGAAATTAAACTTGCCGAGATCCAGCAATTGCTTCAAAGCAGGAATTGAAGGGCAGCACTTGCTCTGAACATGGACAAAATACTATTCCGAAGGGAGAGGATATGGGATCCCTACTGAACGCTGCAGCAGGAGTCTATTCAGCATGGTGGAAGGATGCCGATTATCCGGCCGTTTGCATCCAAGGCCCGAATGGAATTGAGGAATTTTGCTTTGAGATTCTTCCAGCCGTGGATCTCAAAGGAGCTCTTTGCCTAAACTCTCAAGGACAGCTTGCTGGCTGGGGTGAAGCCACCGGGGATTCTTTCGGATTTTATGCGGTGTATGGTTATGGCGGTGGACGTAAAGAGGGATGGGGGCCCGGATTTGGTCCGGATAAAGTTATGCCCGGAGAGATCGCCACTGCCAGTTTTGGCGCCCTGGGTTTTGACAAAAATAGCCCCCTTTCAGCCGATAATTTGCCGTTGGCGGTTCAGCCCACGCATAATCCCCAGGTTTTGCGCATCGATGAAGATGGCGCTATTCATGGAGTCGTCTGTTATGGCGTGAGCGGCTCCGGTTTGCTCCGAGCCCAGGCGATTTGGCGGCTTGGTTGTGTTTGCCCCTGAAAGCTTCGGCTGACAAGCTGCCGTCTCGTGCCCTCAATCGACAGTCCCGGTACCTGCTTTTGAAAATCAGGATTCCGCAACGCCATAGGAGACAGATGCCCAATCCGTGTCGTCGCTTTTTGTCCTCATGGTGAATTGATCGATCCTATCCTGCTCCAAAATAATGAAACCTTCTTTGGTCACTCGGATAAGCCCCCGTTGACGGAATTTTTTCAGCAGTACACCAACCCTGGGACGTGTCGCTCCGATCATAATCGACAACTCCTGATGGGAAATGCGTTGAGGAATAAACAGCCTGCCTGATTCCTGCCGGCCCAGCTGGTGTCCAAGGTGAAGGAGAGTTTTCAAAAGAAGGTGTTCTCCGTCGGCAGTGGTGAGAGCGCCGATAATCTCCAGCTGTTCGGATACCTTTACCGCCAGGTATTGAATCAGGCTCTCCATCATCGAATTACTTTTCATGTATCTCACAAATTCGCCAGCCTGAATCCTCTTAATTGAACAGTCCATCATGGCCACTGCCATTTCCAATCGCACGGATTGGCCCGATAAACAAGGCTCCCCAAAGATATCTCCGGATGTCCTGATTGAGGTCAGGCATTGCTTTCCTTCAGTGGAAGGCAGCAGCAGTTTGACCTGGCCGCCTTCAATGTAGTAGATCATTCCATCCTGTTCCCCCGGCGTATAGATGAACTGTGATTTTGCATACTTGAGGGCGCGCCAGCCGGGAGCCTGGCTGCCAAGGGAATTTTTCAGCTGTTGTTTAAACCTGTCGCACGGAAGCGTGAATTCAACCATGAAATACCCCGTTCGAATGGAAACGGTTGTAATGAAATACCGATTTCATTATTGCCAGGGGGACGGAGATAGTTGTCGGCCGAAAGCATGTCAGGATTGGTGCGCGGGTTAACCCGCTCAGTTTGAGGACCATTCAGACATGTCCATGGCTTCCTATTATAAAACCTGACCAGTCTGTGGATTGAAGGGCTGCGGAGGACTTCTGGATCCGTATGCGAGGATGTTTGGCTGAGAGTTTTGAATCGGGATGGCGCCCGGTATATTTCCGGACGGCTTAAGCTGCAGATCGCCGTTGGCTCGACATGGTGCTGCTGTATATTCGGGTTCAGGCAGAAGATCTCTGTTTTTTGTTTCCCTTTGATTGGAGTACTGCCCGGAATCGCCCATTGCATCAATCCGACGGATGAGCAAGTCCCCTCTGCTGAAAAGTCCATTGCCATCATTGATCCAGGTTGTAAGCAGAAACCGGAAGAACAGGTCGGATACAAGCAGATCCTCATCCCCATCGTGATCCGCATCAATGGGAGCAATGATCCCCGCAAAGGTAATCGCGGATGCTCTCAGCAAAAGTCTGTCCGACGGGCAAACAAAACTGTGTCGCGAGGCAGGATGTGAGATGAATAATGACTGGACCGCCCCTTGGGTCGTTGTGGATGCTAGATTAACAACGCGACCGCCGCCAAGGTGAGCATGATTGCTGCAGATAAAGCCATAACCATGAGTCACGAAGAAAACTGCGACGAGAAGCGTTTTCAAGGATGAAAAAATGGCTTTCCTGATGGAGGTCATTTTTCTATCTCGCCCGGATGGATATGTCCTCGTGCGTAATCATGCTCGATATATTTGCAGCTCGTTGAATTCAAAGAGGGAGGGTAGTGCTAAGCTAATATCCTTTGTTTAAAAACTTAGGCAATTCCAAATAGAATATATCAAAGCGATATACATCTTGAACTTATGGTGCCAGTGAAGCCTGGGCGGTTCAAGAGTCATTAGAGGAAAATAATGGCAAGGCAGGGCTGGTATGTTCGCTCGAATGACAGGCCGTTCGGTGTGCGCTGGACCGGACCGCCTTACGAGAATAGATGTTGCTTTTTCTAGGGGGCCGGCTGCGCCGGAATTGCGGATAGTACCGACAGGCTGTTTGTGCCGAATACTCCAAAACAGGCTATGCCCTGATCCGCGGTTATTTTTATGTAGCCCGAGAGGCGGCTCTGTCCATTCAACTGGGGAAAGTATTCCGTTAACAGTCGAGATATCCGGTTTCCTGCTGGAACTGTCAGGGTGAGGCTCTGATCCAGTTGACTAGTAGCCGTATACACCTGGATCGTCACCGTTGCATCTACAGTGTTGGGGTTCAGAATGGCCAGACCTGTAAAATAAGATGTGTCGGAAGCGAGGTCGCTAAGTATTTCCATTTGCTGCAAGGATGATATCAGAGGGAGTGATGTCAGGAAGATTCCATTCTGTGCGTCGGAGAACATTTCAATGCCGGAGAGGTGGACTCCGTCTGATGCTATCACTACATATCCGTCTGTAAGCTGAGTTGGCAAGGTACCAAAGAAGAAGGACGGGTCCGAGATAAAGATCTTCCCGTTGCCTGCGATGGACATTATTTGACGATTCCCCAAAGGAAGTCCGTTTCCCGCAAATAGTGTCAAGGTCACTGTTCCAGGGGTTGAGTCCAGGTTCAGGATTGACAGCGAGGAATCATAGGGGCCTCCCACCGCATACTGGGGCGCATATAAAGTGGTAGCTCCCGATGTCGATGCCTGTCCTGCAACGACCGCAATGTCTTTTGAAGCGTTACCTGTGAATTCATAGGGCACTAATGGCACCGAGGCGGTCAAGCGCAGGTAATCCGAGGGTGATATTGATGCGGTCGCAAACATATTTCTTGCCAGATCCCCGGTGTATGTTGCAAACGGAGGAATACTTGTCTGGAACGTGCTGCGTATGGTTCCATCTGTTTTAACGAGATCAATATCAACGCGGGCTGATGCGCCGTTCGGATTTCCAAGCAGGATATCGGTAAATCCCTGGCTGAGGCTTTCGGGAAAGACAAAGGAATCGAGCAGACTGGACGACATGGTTGCTCCGTCCATTAGAGTGAAGCCTGTGTCAAAGGTCAGGAAAAAACCGGATACCAGAGGACTGGAGCTATTGATGGATGTCCACCCAAGTTGCCAGTCACCGGGAGTTACACTGAAAAGCTGATCTACCAGGATTCCCGACTGAGATCCGGGAACCAGAGTTATGGGATTACTGGAGTGAGAGAGTTGATTGCCGGCGCCCGCGAAGGCGGAGAAGCCAATTGTCGCGCTGGATTGATCGAGATTAGTCAGCGCGACACCGGTGTATTGATTTGAAGTAAACCTCATTTGGGGAAGGTAATAGGTCAATACCGGAGTGGTGAAAGAGAGTTCTGTTGATGTCAGCACGCCGCCGGTGACATCCATCGATTGCACGCGATAGACATAGGTTGTATTCGGAGTCAGCCCGCCTAGAGTGATTGAATGGATGGTTGTCAGTGTGGGGTCCTGTACTGTCGTGCTGCCTAATAGAAACGAAATGCCATAGTCGACCTGTGAAGAAGACGGTGTGTCCGTGGACCAGGTTATGGTTGCCGATGTGCTTGCCAAAAAGGGAACCGCAATTGCGTTCAAGGCTGATCCCGCAGAACTCGGAAGAGTCGTGAAAATAGCGTCGCTCGAAACTCCATAACGCCCCGCAGCGTCGATGGACCACACAGAGAAATGATATGTCGTGTTTGAAGTCAGTTGACTGATCATTACAGAATGGGAAACAACCAGGGCCGGATCGAGTCCCGTCCATGTGCCGGCATTGGCTGTTGTTCCATATTGAACTTGTGAGCTTGCCGGCGTGTTGGTCGTCCAGTTTATTATTGCCGATGATTCCGTTATCCCCGAAACGTTTACCCCGCTGACCATGCCCTGGACAATATTGGGGGAAGTCAGAAAAGTGAAGTCGCCTGCCACATATTGCGTCCCATTGCCTGTAACTGAGATCACCTGGTAATGGTAGGAGGTGTTGGGATCCAGGCCGCTGATTGTCTGGGAATGCGATGTCACCAGGGTTGAGTCGAGGGTCGTGAGATTTCCATAGCCGGGAGTCTTCCCATAGGCTAATTGCGAGGATGCCGGAAGCAGCGTTGACCAGTTGATTGTCGCCGATGCAGAGGTGATTCCCGTGGCATTGATGTTATATATGTAGACCGCTGTTCCCGCGGAATATGCGACCTGGGATGCACTCAAAAGCAGTGCTGCAGCGATGATAAGCCACTGAATTATTGGCACTCTCATTTTGTCCTCAATTGGAAAAGTGTTTGCGGCGTCTTTTAAAGGATCTGTCTTCTTCGAAAGATAGTCGCGAAACAGGCATCACTTGCGGGGAGGCTTGAATGGTAATTTTCCTATCGATCATTACGGGAATGCTCGAAAATATTGTGGACCGCCCTAAAATCACGTCCACGGGATAAACAACGCTAAAGAACCAACCCTTTCTCAACGAGGCAACAATGACAGATCTGGAAAAGTTCTTCTGTTCATTATTGAACATCTCTGGCATTTCCGTTATTGGCGGGGAGATTCTAGGGGCTGTCTGCCGGTTTAAACCCGCGGGCAAGAAAGTCCCGGATATTTGCCGCCAGCCTGCCAAAATCCCCGGAAGGAAGTGTTCGGGGGCTGTCTTTTAGCGATGGGAATTGTGTATACAGGTAATTTGTCAAATTCCGAATCTCAACCTTTCGCAAAATCAGATGATCGAATTCTCCTTGTTCATTTGCCCGGTTGTCATCGACCAGCATGCCCAGCGAGAGATTTATCTGGTTCGCTACAGACCGAAGAAGAGCCTGGCGCTTTGCCATCAAATCCGCGAACTGTTTTTGAGGTGACGGTCCGTTTATTTTGCGTATGGTCTTTTGCAAATGGATACCAAGCAACTCATCGCTCATTTTGCCCAGGGCGTTGTACGAAGAAATGAGATCTCCTGCAATCGCAGCAATGGCAGGATCCTTACTGTGGTTGTAATAGGAAATGACAAAGGATGCGCATGTGTTTTCTATGCGCTCTTCGCGCAGACCATTAATGGCTTTGTCCATATCATCCAGGGAGGCTCCGCCGGGTGTCTTGAGCATTCTGGCGTTGGCCTGTTCCCCCCGTTGCGCCAGCGACAAAGTTTGGATTTCGGCCCTTAGAAATGCATAAGGATTTTCAGGCTCCGCCGGATCCAGCAGATAACAATCTTCCGGCGGTTTCACAAAAGGCCTGATTCCGGGTCGTTGTTGCGCCCAGGCAGCATAAGGCCAGGGGAGCAGAACAAGGCCGATGAACAACCAAAGAGCTATCGTTACACCACCGATTTTCATGCGGGCCTCCATCTGCTCACAACATTGCCGACGTCCGCCATTTGCCATGGATTACTGCAGCGCGATTAGTTCAACGTCAAATATCAGGGTGGCGTTTCGTGGTATAAGCGGCGGCACTTCGGTCGATCCGTAGGCAAGGTCGGGAGGGATTTTGATCTGTCGCCTTCCTCCTACCTTCATTCCTTCGACTCCTTCTTCCCAGCCCGGGATAACTTGACTGGCTCCCAGTGTGAAAACGGGGAGCCGGCCATCGGAATACGAACTGGCAAATTCCCTCCCGTTTTCTACCCAGGCCTTATACTGGACCATAACCGTATGCCCCCTTCCTGCTGGCATTCCTTCACCTGTCAGGATGTCCCAATAGATTAAACCGGACGCGGTTTTTACCCCTTCGCCCGTCACTTTGGTCGGTCTTTCAATGTTGATAACGGACTGTTCCTGCGGGTTCAGCTTTCTTCGGAAATATCTCGATGCAGAATGCTGCGATTGTGCCGGCAGGTCGGGGGCTGCCAATATCGCCAATACCAGGATCAAAATGCCGCGCATCCATCCTCCTTCTGGCAGGCGCTATGGGACGATCCAATCTCCCTCCGGGATCAGGGTCCTTTCATCGGCGCCGCCGAATCTCACGATATATCCGCCCTTGGATGCAAAACGCTGCCCTGGGCCTAAGCTCAATCGTGTGTAGTACCCATCAATCACTCTTGTGCTCAGCATGCCCTCTACATTTTCCACCAGATAATCGCGCAGGAAGTTGTCCAATACCTCATTCAGGCTCTCGGAGATTATGTTGCAGGCAATATAAGTGTCGACTTGTGTTTCTTCTGCAACGACCGGGATTTGCTGAATCCGAAACCATCCCAATGGATAATCGAGAAGGGCACCCCGGCGGGATGGTATTTCAAAAGGATAGGCCATATGAGCCACGCTTCGCCAGGAACCGGGAAGCGGAACATCGTCCAGCCCTCCCATTATTGCGGATAGAAATATGTGTGTTGCTTTCGGCGGTTCAGCCGGAAGCATTTTTAAGTCATCTGGCCGCAGCCACAAAATCAACACATCCCGAGGACGTGCTTTCCGGAGCGAATGCCTTATGAGCATTTGGCCCGGGGATGAGGGAAGAGGCTGGTCGATTACAGTAATGCCGTGAGCTGCACTCTCGGCATGAAAAGCCTTTGCGGCAGCGTCGCCCACATCATCTTTTCGGAAGACTTGCACAATGCGACGAGCGTTTTGTGGCGATGGCCCTCGGCTCAACTGCTGTGCAATCAACTGGGCCTCAAGCAGTACCCCCTTGGAGAAATAGAGATTGTAGAAGTCCTCCTCTGCCACAACCGGCAACTCCACATTGGGGAAGAAGCAGGGGATGGACTCCTGTTGGCAAAACTGATGAATGGGCTGCCAGTTTGCGCCTCCCATTCCGGAAAGAACCGCAAAAACAGGTTCGGCCTTGAGCTTCGCCCGCAATTGTTCCATCCATCCTGTTGCGTCTCCGGACAGCTCCCAGATGTGCAGTTGCCATTTGCGGGGCACACGGTACATCATTTTGGTATATCGCGCTGGGGCTGGTATCGGGCGATAGAAGACATTTTTTGCCGCAAAAAAATGCTGCAATACATCCAGCATGCCCTTTCGCTTTACCGGATCCGAATCAGGAGTGATGATGGTTGCGAAGTGCAGGGTATCCCCGGTAACACCTGGAACACTCCCGCTGGACAGGCTTGCGAGATAGGAAATCAGCGCGCTCATCGTGTCATTGTCAAGCGGATATCTTGGCATGACATAGTTGAGCGGACGCCCGTCAGGAGTGATACCTTCACGAATCGCTTTTGCAAGAGTCTCGCCCGTGTAGGGTGGCCTATTAGGCGTTGTCCGCTCGGTGTGGTCCGTTGCTTCTCGCGCAAAAAGTCCTCCCGAACTGAAGAGATACTTCGCGGTAACAGGAGGGATCAGGGTTCCGCCTTCTACGCTGCCCATTCCGCTTGGCCGATGGCAGTTAACGCAGGCGGCTGTGGATCCGGAGATCGATCCGCCGCCCGGCCGTTGTGCGGTTACCTCTGCTCCCGAGGCAAGGATTCCTTTCCGGTACAGCACTTCGCCTTCGGTCAGTGCATTGGTAGCTGCCCATATCCACGCGACAAAGAGCACGATGCACGACACGAATATCAACGGAATGCGCATGGAGGAAATCCTCGTTATCTGGCGGCCGCAACCTCACGGCGGACTTCGCTGAACAGCTGATCGGTGGTGGCAAATCCATCAAAACGAACCCAAGGCTTGTCTGCCGCAGGGCGCACTAGAATCACCGGCGCATGATTCATTTTGTCGCCGCGATAAACACCGAAAGCACGTGCCGCGGCAATAACCGCCTGTGTGGTCCCTGTATAGTGATGCCATTCGGATCCTGCATGCAATCTTTTTGCATAGGCTGCCAGGCGTGCAGGCGTGTCCTGTTCCGGGTCGATTGAAATAGAGAGCATATGCACGTGATCCCGGTCCTTTCCCAGTCGGTCCTGGAACTTGGCGAGCGTCTGACTGATTATTGGACAGATCGAAGTGCAGGAAGTAAAGATGAAGGTCATCAAGGTTGGCCGGTCATCCCTGAGTTCATTTTGCAGCGTCACCTTTTCGCCATCATCTCTTACCAGTTCCACCTGGGGAACGACGTATTCCGCCGTTGAACGTTTTGCCCCCGTTTCATTTCCGCGCGCCATCGGTCCACTAAGGGCTGTGAATACAATAATCATAAGTAATGCTGTGCCGCTGGGACATCGGTTCATTCAAGGCCTCCCTCTAGTTTGCAGCACGGATGCCGGAATAATCCGGCTTCGCAAAAATGCTGTTTTCCAGATTCGGATTCAGATTAACTGTTTCGATCCTTATGTTGCGTGCAGGAACTACATTCTCAACCACCGTTTCCAAAACAAAAGGCATCATTAATCCGCCAACGGATCGATAGTCGCGATAGTTGATATAGACCCTGTGTGGTTTTCCGTCGAGCATGCGCGGAAAACCCTCTACTCTGACTTCGAGAAATGTTTGGGCATCAATCCAGATATTTCGCACCTGATTATCCCTGGTTGTAAGCCTCAGCTTGTAGGCCGCGCGTTCTTCTATCGGCTCTACTCCTGCCAGTTCTATTTTGATGCCTTTAGTTTCATGGTCGATCAGGAGGCCATCCAGTGCTTCTTGTTCCGTGGCACTTTGCATTTCGGCCTGGGTGAATGGTTCTACCTGCAGCCGATTCAGGAATGGACGTACCTTCCAGCCGTTACTGCCATCATAGACCTGTAATGCGGTTTTTCCGGCAAACTCCAGTTCAAGCCTCGACATTCGAGGCCGTTTGAGTTTTAGCGTAAATGGCAGTTGAGCATTTTGTTTACCTCCGGCGTCCATTTTACCGGTCATGGTCATTGACTTAATTCCGCGCCAAGCTTGCAATCCACCTCGGGCAGCGATGTTCTTTTCCACCACCTGCTCTGCCGTCATGGTCTCTGCGAGAGCTGCATGGGCCGGTATTTCTATTGCTAAAGAAAGGCAAACCACAAGAAGCAGTTTGTGCATCTTGAATCACCTCCAAATGATCCTAAGCATTCACGATGTAAACAATCGATCACGAAAGCATCATCGCTAACAGTCTAGCCGGCGACAATACGGGAGGATGTTCACTATTGAACATAATTCAATAAGCATAGGCATTTCTATTGCACCTCCAAACCCTCTGCCCTAAATAGGCCAATAGCCAGGGCAACTCGATCTCCTCGTTTTACCAGCCTTCCCTTATTGGAGAAAGCCATCCAGTAGAATTTCCCGGCCTCCGGATGATTGGTCTGGCGCAACTGCCCGATTTTATCCATGGATGGAACCACCAGTTGGACTCCAGCCCGCGGATCGATCAAAATCGGCTGATTGGTTTTTTCATTAAGCGGGGCGGCCTTGTCCGCGTCCAGGATACGATAGCTGAATCGAATGAGTTCGCCGGCTTCAGCCGTCCTGATTTGAAGAGAATCAATGCCCCAGACTCTGCTGTAATAAAGCTCCGCCCGTTTGGGAAATTGGGCGGAGCGATAGTGGCGGGCGTTTTTTGACGCGGCCGGCTGCAGGGCTGAGACCACGGATTGAGCTTTACAGGGTGAAATGAGCAGACCGCTGATTACCATTCCGAGAATCATTATTTTTGTATCATGTGTGAAGCGACGCTGGAACATGACAGGGTCTTCTCCTTTAGCCAAAGTTGAGGGCAGGCTTCCTGGCTAATGCATAGAAGGAGCATCCATCCGGATGCCCCTTCTATGCGACCTCACCTAAGGTGTGATTGTGAAACTCACATTGCCGCCGGATCCGCCGGGCGTGGTAACGCTTACGTTCCGCGTTGCATTGGATCCATTGATGTTGGCATTGGTTGCAATGGTGAACGTTGTTGTGATCGTGGTGCCATTGGCTGAAACCGCTAATGCTCCAACCGTTACGCCACTGCCGGATACATTCACCGCAGTGGCTCCCGTCAGGTTGGTGCCAGTCAATGTAACGTTGAATGCTACACCATTCCTTGCATGTGTAGCCGGACTGATGGCGCTTAACGCCGGCGCTGGAGGAGCCGTCACCGTGAAATTCAAAGTGTTGCTGGTTCCTCCGGGAGTGGTGATGCTGACGGTCCTTGTGCCCTGGCCTCCATTGTTTCCTATGGGAATCACAAAGGTGGCGGTGGCCGTTGTGGCGTTGACAACGACAAGGTTGGTGACAGTGATTGCATTTGGCCCGCTACCTGAAACAGTCACCGATGTTGCTCCCGTCAGGTTCGTTCCAGTCAGGGTTACCGGAACACTGCTGCCTCGAGTGCCTGACGCAGGACTGATGCTTGTCAGGGTTGGGGCGGTATTGCCTCCGCCACCAGCAGCCGAGCCCTGGATTTCGATGGCTCCGGCATCGGTGGTGTGTGGGTTTGCGCCTGGATCCGGCCTTGGATTGCCAAAAAAGTCGGTCCTTGGGGCTGTGATGGTCGGGCCATTGCCATCGGGAATTACCTGGCAGCCAACAGCTGCCGCATTTGCATTGGAGCACTCCACGAAATCAATGGCCGATGAACCCGATTGCAGCGAGTAATTGCCCAGCACTGCGTTGGTCACGGGGTTTACAAGAGACAGGGGGCCCCAACTCATGTTGATCCAGTTGTTGCCCTCATCCACGGTTGCGGCAGGAGTCAGGCTGAAAATTGGATTGGGCACCGTTGCATCGGAAATGCCCGGCGGGACCTGATAGCCCAGGCCACCGTTTTCCGGGGGAACTCTTGCCCCATTGCAATATTGCCTGATCACCGACGGATTACTATTTGCGTTGTGGCCATTGTAGCCTGCGATGCTCGTCAGCAGTGACCACTGTGCGTTCAGAGTGAATCCTGAACTGTGATTGGCGGGTCCGGTGTCGCCACGCACGCCGATATCCCAATAGTTTGACCCATTCACGCATTGGCCGGTTGCCGTTTGGCTTGCCGGTGCCGTTCCGGTTAACCCGTTGAGCAACGCGACCACGTTCTGCTGGTTGAGTGCCCCCGTTCCCAAACCTCCCACGTGAATGTCAAACGTCCGGTTCTGCCAGAAAATATTGTCGTACAGAAGCGGATAGGAGATTTTGGTGCAGGTCCCATTCGTGGCCGTTCCGGAGTAATGACCTGCCGGGCATGTAATGGGGCCGATACCGGCGAAGGAGGATACCAGCTGGGGGCTGTTTTGCAGCGATACCAGCCCCGCAGGTTGAGGACAGGAACCTGTGCCGTTAGCCTGCCCGGGGCAGTTGGCCGGTGGTGACTGCGAGCTTGCGAGTGGAGCTCCCAGTGTGTTGAAGAGAACACCTGCGGATGCGGTGCTGTCATTGGACATGATCGTATTGTTCACGATGTTTACTGCCAACGAGTCTTCGAGCGAAATACCGCCGCCATCCCAGCCGGCCACATTATTGGCCAGAATATTGTTGGTGACAGCGACAGAGTACCAGCTGGCGGGAGCACCCGGGAACCGGGCAACCTCGGTGCCATTGACCGCCTGGAAACGCAGTCCACCGCCGCTGCCGCTCTCCGCGCCATTTCCCATGATGAGGTTTGCATTGATTACCAGACCTGGGCCGGCGCCATCGCCCAATCCCGGTACGCAATCGACGTCGGTCACAGTGCCGCATTCTGTGGCGACTCCATTGACGATCTGCGTGCCGTCAGGTGGAGCACCCATGACGATAATACCGCCGCCATTGGTCGGTATCGTCGGGTTGATACTTTGATTGAACAGGAACGTGTTGTGTTCAATGTCTCCGTTGTAGATAAAGCCGAGGTGTCCTAAGCCTCCGCCATCGCCAGTGCTCAGGTTGCCGCATACCCAGTTGTTGTTGAACCGGTAGTAATCGGCTCCCGTGGTGAAACTTGCGCCACCCGCTCCGGCCGGTGTGGCCGTAAACAATTCATCACCAGTGGAGGAATTGTTAAAGATGGAATTGTTGTGCACATTCGTGTGCAGGAAGAAGCAATAGGGTAATTGAGTGTTTGTGACCGTGCTGTCCTGGCAGGAACCGGGAGCGATGACTCCGCTGTTGGGTGCCAGGTAGGCATCCGTAAATTCGCCCTGCCCGATGCTTATCCCGCCGGATAGAGTGCCGGCATTGTTGTTGACCTGGTTGTTGGCGATCTGGAGGTTGTGTGCCCAGCCGTGCACCAGGATGCCGCCTCCGCCCTGGGAGCTGTTTGTGATTCCCAGCCCATCAATACTCGATGGATTGCATTGGAAGTTGCTGGGATATGGATTGGACCCTCCTGAACTGCTCTTACAAATGGGATTGGTGTCACCCGACAGGAATATTCCTGAAGCTGTTCCCTGTCCGGAAAGCAGCGTGCTGCCGGCGGGAAAGTCTGCTTCCGCGCCGCTGCCGAAAACATCTGCGGCACCCTGTGGAATATTCACTCCCTTGGACAGGACCGTGATGGCTGCTCCTTCGTAAGCTCCCATCAGCGAGGGCTCCTGCAGCATTTCGGCCAGGTTGCCATTGAGCGTTGTATCCCATCCGACAATACCCTCTCTTGGAAGACGGTCGACCGCCATGAACGGGAAGCTGGGGCCTCCGGAGAAATAGCTCCAGGTGTTACCGTTTGGCCCAGGCTGTGAGTTTCCTGTGCCGTCCGGGCATCCGAAAGCGCCTGTGGAGTCAAAGGGGTTGGCATTGGTGCGTGGTTGGCCATTGAGCGCCAGGCCAAACAAGCAATTCACGCTGCGCCGCCATGGATCCAGCTTAGTAATTCCAGCCGGGTGGGTGTTGGCATTAATGATGCTGGATGCAGCGCCAACTCCCTGCAGCCGGACCGGTTTCCACATAAGCAGCAGTTCATTGTAAGTGCCGGGCGGAACGACAATGAGGTCGCCGGGAGCGGCCGCATCGAGATACGGTTGAATTGTTGACCCTGGGGCCACGGCAGTGGGCGCCTTGCCGCCAATGGTGACTGTAACCGCATCGACAGACTGCTGTCCCTTTGGGAAAGCTGTGGAAGGAGCCGTTGTAATAACCAGTTCTCCGCACTGAGCTGAAGAGCCTCCGTACTGAGCCTGTTGTTGCACATCACATAACGGCACGTTACTGGGAACATTAAGCACAATGGTTGTGTCGTTCCAGGTTGTGATCTGGTTGGATGGTACGTTGACACCTCCGATGCTGACCGTTCCTTGCGTTGTCCCGAAGCCGTAGTGACGACTGACTGTTTTTTGATTGAAGGGAGTCGTGTGTGCGGCGGGACCGGAGTAGCCGTAGTTGTTGACTATCTGATCGCCCAGTGCCGTGATTGTAATGCTATGACCGGCGGCGCTTACCCAGGGTCCCGTCCGGGCAGGGAAGCTTCCCTCCGTCGATGTGTTGACAACCGAACTGATCGCGGGAGTGGATGCAGGAAATGCACAATCGGGGTTGTTGTATCCGGCGCCGACAAAGCCCGAGGTTGGCACTACGGGCGTGTCCATATACTGCGTTTGTCCCGGCATGAATGGGATTTCATAACAGAACTGACTATATCCCGGATTAAACAACGGATCCGTTATGGTCTGTCCCGGATGCGCCGGATCAGCAATGGGTCCGGCATCGTTCATGCACGTTACCATCATGGTTGGCGCATAACCAGTCGGGTTGGGTGGATTTACTTCCCAGGTCGAGTAGGTAATGCCGTCATAGGATCCCCACTGATCGGAGTAGGTGCGGGAAATTTCATTGTAGTTGAAATCTCTGATGGAAACGGGAAGGTTCGCCGGCGAGAATTTTTCGCCGAACGACGGGGAGAAGGGATCAAATTCCGAAGTGAAATCATCCGTGATGATCCCGGTAAAATGTGCGGCGGCATGGGTCGAGGTGAAAATATAGAATTTCGCCAATGCGGAAGCTTGATCTGTGAGCGTCACCTCTTTGCGATCGCACAGGTTTCGTGTCGCACCCGCGAATGGAGCAACTTCCCTGGATTGCGGGAAAAGGCTGATGTAATCCGGAACGACGCGAGGCTCGCCTACACATGGCCAGAAGCTCTCAACACTGCCTGTATCCCCCTCATGTCTGGGGAAAGCGCCCAAATCCGTTGTCGGGTTCTGGGCATTGCTGGCATTGTACGATGCCGCCACTGCCGCCTGATCGGGTAGGATAAAAATGTTGGCCAGCGGGCCAAACTGTTGTGTGACTGGCGCGATGTAGTTGTCGCCGATGAGTATGTTTTTGTCTTCTTCTTTCACCAGTTCGTATCCCGGAGGTACTACAATTTCCACAACATATTTGCCTGCCGGCAGCATGGGAAGTCCATGCCGATATGGATCCGTTGTGTCCGGATCGGGTATGCATACGGTCGGGTCGCAGTTTGTTCCGGTGGGTCTTCCCGTGTTGGGATCGAGACCGGTTACACTGGGGAATTGATACATCCCATCGTAGGGCGCAGGTTGCACCTGGTTCCAGTTGTGCATGCCGTCATAGCATTTGAACTGAGAGTTGTTGGGCATGGCGTGAGCCGGAATACCGCTGTTGCCATACATGTCGAGCCACATTGGCTGGTTGTACAGCGAGAAGAAGAAGAGATCGCCCGCGGAACCTGATGTTGGTGCCGGTTGCTGTCCCGGGCAGTTCATATAGGGCTTATTGGTCCCCGGGTAAAATCCCTGGGCCCAATCATCCCAACTGCTGGTTTTTGTGGTGTCAATCAGCTTGAGGCTTTTGCTCCCATCCGGCGCAGTCCCTTCCTGATACAAATTGATGGTGACTCCCGGGACGAGCGGTTCCCAACTGGTCTGCAATAGCAATTGCGGATCGTCAAAGGGACGGGTAGAGGCATACACTACGTGGCCCCTGATGCCGCCATTTTCTCCTACGGCATAGGGCTTTTTGCCGAATTCGATGAAACTGTTCTGGCCGGAAAAGCCCTGCCACCCTTCGCTTGTAACCCAGGGAGGGTCAATTCTCCCGGTAGATAACGTGCGGGTACAGGTCGTTACCCCGGTTGTGGCATTGGTGGTACAGGTGCTGGGAGCGTCGCTGGCATTGCTGCCGTTTACCCCGCTGATCGACTTGCCAATGCAATCCGCGCCTGCGCAATACACGGCACCGGGCACTCTCAGCGCTGTCGGCAGGGATACCTGCTCCACAGTGTTGGCCATTTTCTGGCCGATGGAGGAATTGCCGCAGGGTGCAGTGGGTGGGTTTGAGGCCGAACCGCATGGAGTCCCATCGGCCGGTCCGCCCGCATCGTAAACCACATGGGTTCCGGTGTTCTTATAGCGGGTTGCATCTGTTTCAATGACATACCAGCTGAATAGCGGGAACACTTCATTGAAGCCGGCATTCCCATCCAAATCCGTGTTGTTGAAGTTTGAAAAACTCCCATCCCGGAACCGGATGTTGGTGGGAACCAAAGTAAGTCCGTTTTCGTTACTGTCGCGCAATCCATTGCCGTTGGAATCAATAAAGGTATTGGTGTAAATATTCGCTTGCCACTGATTGGTGGCTATCTGTCCCAGGTTGCCGGAATTTGCGACGGTGTGATCAAGTTTGACTGGTGTCGACAGGCCGTCCACAAGCATGTCATTCCATTGATCAAAAACTGTGACTCTCCAATTGCCATCCGGAAGACCCGGAATGTTGAAGGATCCGTCTCCTGCGCATTTGGCAAACGCAAAGTCTTCGCCATCCGGATCTCCGATGCTCACATAACATTGTGTGAAGGCAAAACTGCTGTTGTCTCCGCTGCTGTAAAGCCGCTCATCGGGTGTTCGGCTCATGCGTTCGGTGGTGATACTGCCACTCAATGTGTTGGTGCAGCTTGTGCCGGTGATTGTCGGGTCAGTCCCCGCACACACCCCCTTCAATCGCCCATTGATGATGGTTGGATTGGCAAAGCCTATCGATACGTGGTATCCGGCCGGTCCGTATTCTTGAAAGTAGGCCGGCTCTCCGATGCGAAGGAAAGAATCGTGAGCCTTCTGTCCATCCAGCGTGTTGGTTTGCATCCATTCTTCACCGCGCGCGATCCTGTCCGCCCCTGGAGTGGCAACCACTCCATATCTTCCGGGCATAAGATTTGCAATGACTGCTTGCCCGGCCAAAGGCGATAGCGTTGTCCCGTCAGATTCGTATCGCGGACATGTGACAATCATGCCCGTAATGCCTTTTTGACTTCCGTTGCCGCCGGTTGCGTTGGCGGTGACTTTGGTGGAAATGGGACAGGCATCTTTTCCGGTTGCCGGGTCGATTGTTCCAGCAAGACTGTTCGACAACGGCATATTGAACATGTCATAGGTCATTTGCCCCGTGGCATCACCGGTGCCTCCGGCATCGTCAAAGAGAACAATGTTGAATCCACCCAGCCCCGGTTCGTTACTGGCAAGAACATCAATGCCGCCTCCGGCATCCTGCTCGCCGTTGAGCGGGAAATCGTCTTCAAATACCTGGACCGACAACTTGGCGGGCTGAAAAGGAGTGGGATTTGTAAGCACCGTAACGCTCGTTTGCCCCGCAGCAATAGGAGCGCCGCCCATGGCATGCCCACTCTGGGCATTTCCGGTGTTAAATGGATTGGCGGCGTCTCCCGGCAATATTGAAATGTAGTAGCGCTTGGTTGGATCGAGATGAACTTGACTGGGGTTGACCGGGGACTGTTGCGCCGCACCGGTTCGACAACTTCCGTTGCCGACGTCGCACACTGCCGGTAACCCCTGAAGCGTCTGTCCCGATTCGCATGCTATGGTGCCAATGCATCCCTGTGCGACTACCGGCATGTAGCTCGTGTGAAAGTTGGTTCCAAGCGTAGGAACAATTCCGGTCACGCCCTGTCCCGGGATACTTGCAGTCGGGCAGCCGGCGGGCGGCGGATTTACCTGGCATTTGGGATCGACATAGAAGGTGCGATCCTCTTCAATGATCCAGCGATAATCCGTCACGGGAGTGCTTTTGTTGGCACCGTCCAAAACGGTCACATTGAGACCGCTTGCCGTCGGGAATATTAGTGTCACGGTTGCGGCCACAGAGCTCACGGTTCCCTGCGAGTTTTGTGCAAAGTAGGAGAACGTATAGCTTCCAGAAGCGCTGACGGCAGCGGTGAAGCCGCCGTTGGAATCCACTGTAATCGTTCCCGAACCAGGACCGGAAAGGGTTGTTACACCTGCAGAATTGTACACTTTGAGCGGATATCCCGCGGCGTCTTTATCCGCCGACAGGATCCCCGGAGGATTGATGCGGATGCCGGAGGCCAGATTGGAGGTGTAGGTGGCGTTCTGCATCAGGATGCCCGCGGCACTTTCAATAGGCGCCGGGCCTAATGTAACCGTTGTGCAGAGACCGCCCGCCGTTGCCCCGTTTGCGCAATATCCAAAAGCATCCGATGTCGCGGTTCCGGAGGGTATGTAAGTAAATGTGCCATTCTTGTTGAGGGTTACAGTGCCGCTGGCTGCCGGAGTCGATATCTGAACTCCATAGACATTGATATCGTTGGCGATCACGCCTCTGGAAGGATCCGACACTGTGAAGGTTTGCCCCGCAATCAGGGAATTGTAGGTGTCTGGTGTGACCGTAGCGGCAAACGTGTTTGGCAGCGTTGAACCGGGGATTCCGGTTGTCGAGCCTCCTCCGGCATTGGTAGTGCCGGCCAGATTTCCATTGATGCTTATATAGGCCAGCATCCCGCCGTCGCGTGCGGTAGAGTTGCCGGATAGACTCAGTTGGCGATCAAACACCGGGAGTGCCCGCATGGTGCACGTTGTCCCCGGAGTCGCAGGAGTGCATGTGGCTGGGCCGTCTATCATCACATCAAATGTTTTGCCTGCAGCCATGAAAACATCGCTTTGCACTCGGCCTGATCCAGGCAGGGTATTGCCGTCTTCGGCCATCAGTGTGAAGCCCGGACTTGATCCGGTGGAAGCCCCTACGATGGAGGGAACATGCATGCGCAATCCCGCATTGACCATGCGCACCAGGACACTGCCTGCGGCGCCTGTAACAGGCAGACTGGCAAAATTGGAAATAGCGGGATTGTTCTTATCAAAGGCCACTCCGTTGATCAGGTAATACAAAGGAGTATAGTTCACGGCTGGCGGATAGCACTGGTGATAAGTCGAGGAACTGGGATTGCCGCATCCCCCCGGTTGACCTGACCAGACCATGGTTTCGCTGAAGTTGGCCGTGTTCACCGCGGCATTCACAGCTGCATTTTGTACAGGATCGATTTCACTAAAGAGCAGCGGTATTTCCTGGTTGTACACAACCGCCGGATTACTGCCGGAGGCAGGATAGGCTGTGCCGGGGTTTGATCCGGCCGGTGCCGAAGTGACCACAACCATTCCATATAATCCCATGGGTCCCTGAATGGATGGGTGGGTGCCGGACTCGAGAAGGTACGTGCCCGGCCGCAAACTGCTCCATGTCAATGCGGTTGTCTGACCTGTCGCCACTTCGGTTGAGAAAGATTGAATGCGAGGGCTTTGTGCTGGCGGTGATGCTGAGACACCGGTGTTTGCAATCGGCCATGTGGCATTTGCCTGAGCATTCGTATGGCTTGGGCTGGGCGTGTAGGTCGCAGCGCTTCCCAAGCCCGCTCCGATCTGCCCCACAATTACCAGCGAGGTCGGAATACCCGCCAGGGCTCCCGGTGGAACAGGCAGGCTATTTGTCAAATTAACGGTCAGGCCTTGTCCGGTTGGAACGGTAATAACAACGGGAGACCAGTTCGTAGTTCCCTGGTTCAGTTTTGCGCATGTTGCCGTTGATCCGGTTACGGCGGGTCCGCAGCTATATCCCCACATGGGTACGGCTGAACCATCGGGCAAGGTAATGCTCGTGGTTGTGGCCGTCATGTTCACCTGTTGTTGTGCTTCTGCCGCAAGTGTTCCAATGAACAGGAAAACAGCAGCCAGTGTCGCAATGCTCCAGTTTGTCCTTAATGCTCTCGATCCCATTCGCTCTTCTCCTTCAATTTGTCTCGTCTATGACAAATTCCCGGGAGTCAACCAGCATCATCATCAACATGCCGCCAGGGAAAATGTTGTTGGTCGTGATTTCGCGTTCGTTATGTGAGTGCCACATAAATGCGAATCCAGCTTCTGAGGAGGGATTGTTGGCAATGGTTCCGGATGGGGGCGTTGTTCCTGTTGTAGCGCAGTTGTTTCCGGCGCAGGTTCCGTAAGTCGCGCGGGTGGTTGCGTCCGGACCCAGATAGGGACTGCCGCCGAACCAGGGCCCATTGGTTAACAGATTCGGATCAGGCAGGGTCATAGGTCCGCCTGCGCCCACATCACCGAAAGGAGCCTTCTCCATTGGCTTGTTGTGGTCCTGGCACCATTCGTAGTAATTGATCGCCGTCGGATTCCCGGTGTTATATCCATTTGCATCAGGCGTGCAGGGAAGCTTGGCATTAGGATCGCTGGAGCCCGGCGTATGGCCGTACATATCCCAGTTCAATCCCTTTCCCGTGTAGTAGAAGATTCCATCCATTGCCTGACCGGGAGTAGTCGTTGTGGTAAACAATAACGGCCCTGCGAGAGCTTGAGTCGCGGCGCTTGAGCCGGCATAAGTGATTGTGGAGCTACTGAGGAGTAGATTGCCATCGCGTGCAAGAATGCGCACATGGTTGCCATGTTCATGGAAGGGATGCTGCCATCGTCCCTGCCCTACAATCCGAAGCAGAACCAACTCTCCAGGGTGCATATGTGGATCCCCGTTGTAGGGCTGATGGGGATATTGGATCGCATAATTAGCATCCATGTCGTCGGGCATCGAACGTCCGTTGATCATGAAATATGCAGGGTGATATGGTTCTGTTGCGATGTTGAGGCTGCATCCCGTGGCACCGGCCACGCAAGCGCCCAGTGCTGTTACCTGTGCCAAGGCTTGACTGTGAATGTCAGGATCGATCTCCGAGAATTGGAATAGGTATTCCCTGTCATAGCAAGTGTCGGGATGGTTGTAGGCGGCCTTGGTCAATCGAAAATCCTTTTCCCCCCAAAACGCTTCTGCCTGGAGATTTTTGGCAGCCAGTGTTCCGGTTGCGGTGCAGTTTTGCGGAATGGAATTTGGGAGCACAATGATCGCGCCGTACAGGCCCATCTCAATCTGAAGGTCGCCCTGGGTTCCGCTGTAATAGGAGCGAGTCCCCGGCGTGGTGGCAGTGAATGTATAGGTGACGGTTCCACCCGGCGCGGCCTCCTGCGTCAGAAGTCCGGCCACGCCGCCGCTGGTGGATACCGCAAAACCCGGGAACAGGATCGATGTGTTTCCGGCCGAACTCGGCAGATTGTTGTGCAAGGTAATCGATACTGACTGCCCTTGATTGACAATCAGAGTGGGGCCCGGGACTTGCATGGCGCCGCAAAACGGATTGTTGGCCAGGTTCGCGGGGAGATAACCGGACGGCGTACTGTTGCAGCCATAGCCCCATGAATAAACGGACTGACCATCCGGCTGGCTGATATAGGCGTCCTGGGCCGTCAAATCGAAAGTACCTGCCGCGCTGGTTCCGGTTATGCCGGGGACTGCCGAATACGCTGGTGGCGTGAGGAGCAGGGCGGCTGTCAGGATGGTCAAAGCCAGTATCCAGGGGTATTCTTTTTTTATTCGCATCACTTTCATCACCGCTCTCCTAATTGATGTGGATCTCGGTCATCAGACCGCCGAAATTCTCCGCGTCGTTAGACAGGTGATCGAGGTTTGGGGTGTAAAGAAAGAAAACGCTGCCCGGGGGATACATCGTTGTGTCGGTTGCATCCAGGATTGCGTCAAGGGACTCTCCGCCGCCAAGCGTGATGGAATTGGTTTTATAGGACATGTTGTTCCCAGCCTGATCCCTCAGCAGCTTGGCGTTGTATCCAATGACAGTCATTGGGATCCCCAGGGAAGCCAGCGTCTGATACTCGCTGACGTCGAGATCGGAGATCCGCAGCAGAGCCTTTTTTCCTGCAGGAATGTTGATAATGGATGGGAGTGGTTGTGAATAATGCATCGCTCCATCCGAGGAAACGGTTGCCAACGGTCCAGCCGTTACCGTGTCAGGATAGCTCCGCCCGTTCAGAAGAAAGTATTTGTCCTTCATATCGGCGAACCCTTCAGGGTTAAAGGTCATTCCAACGAAGTGAAAATTGGGATCAAATCCGTGGATCTGGATCGGGTATTCCACATCATAGTAGGTAGAACCATCGCCATCGTTATAGGCGTATTTCCCTCCTCCGGTCGCGCTTGTCTGCGCCGCAGGCAATGGATTGCTGCACAGAATATCTTCTGTGGAATCGCATTTTGTGCGATTGTCCAGTTGCTGTTGCTGCAGGCCGGCAAACAGAGTGGTGGTGCTTGGGACGCGATTCTGCCGTGGCCTTACGAAGAGCTGGCCGACCATGCCCATCTGCAGGTGCTCCGGGGGCGTGATGTGGCAGTGCCAGAAATAGGTGCCGGCATCCGGCGCCAGGTAGTAATACGTGAAGCTGGCACCGATATTGATTGCAACGGAAGCATCGGGAACACCGTCGTAGAAGGCGGAGGCATTGGGATAGCCGTGAAAGTGGACTGTATGCTGCTCGAATAGATCGGGCCGCATGATCATCCCTACATTAGTGAGAGTCAGAAAGAACTCGTCATCTTCATCGATTGCCATGAGTGGCGCCGGTATATTTCCGTTCATCACCCCCACATCCATAATCGGACGCGGATCCACATGCCCATTGATAGTAGGGTTGCCTGCAGTATCGATGTTTTCAGAGTAGGTATCCGGGGTTAAGCCGACCGCGCCATTGTAGGTAAATGCTCCCAGCGTGCCGGGTGAGGCTCCGCTTGAGGCTCCGTTTGTTGTGGCAGGGTCACCGGGTTGCAGCGATCCAGGCGATACCGTGTTGAACGTACTGGGAAACTGGGTGCCAGGTAGTCCGTTGGCAATATCTGCAAGCCCTGACAAAGGTCCAAAAGAGAACATGTATGTCTGGGTGCCGTCTCCCATCGTGGCGTATCCGTCACCGCCGGAAATCTGCTGACACTTAATTGCGCCATTGATATTTGCGGGAGTTGATGGATATCCATTGGTACCGGCATAGGTCGGGCCGGTGTATGCCGGTTCCGCATTGTTTGCAGCTGCATTGGGATGGGTGATGGTGGTACTGGGGCATTGCACCCTAAATGACTGGGCACTCACTACCCCGGACAGAAGAAACAACAAAGCCAGGGATAGACCAAGTCGATGCTGCCTATTCGGGATCACGCAAACCTCCTTTCGACGGCAATAGCCGCCTTCGCATTACGTGCGTGTCGGAACAAGTGGTCCGTATGCAACGGCTCGAAGGGGATGGCAGCAGGAGATCGCCGCGTTGCTGTTTTATCCCTGCCGGGTTGTCTGAACTGAGACAGGTTCTCAAGCTAGAACTCCTTGCCGTACGGCAGTCGCTCCCTTGGCCAAACCGAGCTCAATAGAGCTGACATGCTCCTGAGAGCATGTTCATTGGGGTAAATGTAGGAGGATTTGCGTGATTGTGGTGTTCACTATTGAACACTTCAGCAATATTTGTGAATTGCAGATAAAATCAGCACCCGTTCCGGGATGCGATGGGAGTGCAGATTGACTGGTAATTTTCGACCGGATGGGGTTCTGCAAGAACTCCTGCTGTTGAGATGCGCGGATTCAGGCCACAATTGTTATCGCCGTCGAATTGGCAGGCTTGGATAGAGCGCAAATAAGAGCAACCCTAGAAGCGAAGCAACCGTGAGTACTTTTCCCGCTATTCGATAGCCACTTGGTTCGAAAACCAGATCAATGATGTGACTTCCCTTTGGCACATCGATCCGGATAAGGCCTGTTTCAGCGTCCGGCTTTAGGGCAATCGTGCGGCCATTTTCGTAAGCTTTCCATCGTATGTAGTAGAAAGTCCGTACCAGAACCCCGGCGGATTCCCTGGCTTCGATCTTGATTCGTCTTCTTTCCGGTTCCCAAAGAATGATTTCATAACGGCCAATGTCTGCTGGGATGCTGATTCTATTGTTTTGCAGGGCTGTGGGAATTTTGACGATTGCTTCCGGGTAATTGCGCGTCTCCAGCCAGTCATAGGTCGGGTAAATGATATAGGAGCCGCAGGTGTCAAAAATGGCGCCGCGTATGCAGGTTGATTTCTCCGGAAGGCTCTTTGGGATAGACCATATTGGCTTGTACTCAAGCGAGTCAATCAGCCATGGATTGGATGGCACATAGCGGGCGGAATCTTTACTGAGATTCCGTAGATAAAGATCGTACCCTTTGGCCGAGTCTTGGCGCAGTTGATCCATCTTGATGATCCAGCCGTTGCGCTTCAGGGCTTGCCCTTTTTCATACAGTGCTCCGCTCAGAGTCGGAAGGGTCCCGTAGGCGTTATGAAAAACAGCAGCGAGGAGGCCGAAAAACAACAAGCTGAACAGGACCTTTAGTTTTCGACCATACCCGTCAGAGCGAAACAGCAGCGAAGCAATGAAGCCGGAGCAAATGGAAGCACAGAATGATGCAATTGACAAAAGCCTCCAGGGGAACTGAATCCGTTGAAGCAGCGGCGCTGCCAGCCAGAGAGGGGCAGTCCAATGGAACAGGGCTATGAAACACACAAGCCCGGATATCGCAAAGAATGCCACATGGGAACGGTCGGGAAATTTGCGGGAGCGAAGTGCCAGGGTGGCCAGGAGTCCCAAGGCGGCGACCAAAACAATTTCCACCGCAGCCTGGTTCAATGCGGCGGTGAAACCGCCGCCTGCGTTAAAAAGAAAGTTGTCTTCGATGCGGAATTCAGACAACTGTCTGATATTGACGTATTGTTGTTCGGAAAGAGCGGGAATGAGATAGATGGCAGAAATTCCAATCCCAAAAATGAATGCAGCCTGGCGCAGACAAAATGATTTTGAGCTTTTTTCTATATAAAGGAGATATGAAACAAAGACCTCAAAGAACAGCAGGGCGAGAAGTGCCACCGGAAGGTGCGTCAAAATGAGTCCGGCAATACAAGCCGCCAGGCAGATAAATCCGCAGGTTTTTCCCTCCCTGGTTTTCAAAATGCAGAGCGCGATCAGCGGAAGCCAGACAAAGGCCCAGAATTCAGCGAGCGTACCTCGCACATAGAGATCTATGAGGTGGTAAGAGAACGTCGTATATAGGACGGCGGCAAGGAATGCCGGAATCCTAGCCATGTGCATCCGGGAAAATGCATACATCGCTATCCCCGAGGCCCAGAGCCCAATCCAGGCGGAAAGGCTGATAACGGTTACGACATCGCTGGTAAAGAAACCGGCAAGAATGTATGTGAAAAAAAGGAAGGGTGGATAAAAAATGAACGAGGCATCCCCGCACCCAAGAAATGCATCGGGTACCCATTGCGGGTAGAGCACGCCCAGCTTGAAAGATGCCAACCATTGATGCGCCCAGAGGAGATGATGCCATGCATCATGCCCGTCCAGGGTTCCTAGGGCGAAGAGAGGATAACAAAGAAGCGAGGCGATGATGAAGATGCAGGCAACAGCCAGAGTCTCTCGAAGCATCATTGCGTGAACCGGCTCCTCAATCCTTTACACCTTGGGAAACTCAGAGCGCTTGCCATGGACGTCTTGGCAAGCTTTGAGCCGGGCCAGCATATCACAATGAGGCAGCCATGCCATATCGGGCAGGAAATTCGGCGGCAGTGCCCGGTGGCGCGCAATAAAGCGATGGGGGCAAGCTATGCGTCTCCGATTTTACTGCATCAGTTTTTGGGAATCGGGAGCGATTTGCTTAAAACCGCTACGCCCGCGATAACCAGGAAAATGGGCCACATGGTTCCCCAGTCCAAATCGAAGAGGAATATAAGGGCTACGGCAAGTGGAAACATCCCGCCGAAAAAAGGGCCCAGTACGGCCTGCGTCAGCCGTTGGCCATTATTTTGATAAACGTGCAGGGCGCCGCCCCATGCGGCGGCCGTACCCAACAAAATGAACAATGCCCACCAGTTGCCAATAAAAAACAAACCGTAGTTCTGCAGCAGGAAGATTACGCCCAATCCGATGAGCACAATTCCTCCAACAACAGAGCTGGCGCGGTTTGCTGAAGGTGGTTCCGGCGGCGGCAATGTGCTCATAGGCGCTCTGCTCCTTTATTATGTGTAGTCAGCGAATGCCGGGCACCCGTTGCGAGAAGCATATCCACCCTCCCGAAATCCGGCGTCCACATTTCCATACGGGTTTGTACACAAAAATGTTCACTATTTCAACGCTGCAATGGGCTTCGTGTCTCCGGATGAGGCGATGGCTATTGAACGGGGCTGAACTGTGCCGCCCTGCTATTATTATTTCCCTCTATGAACAGACCCATGTGAATATAGGCCCGATCCTTTGAATCGTAGGGCGGTTTGCCTTCATAATCATGCCAGCGAGAGAGAAATTCCTGCTGCGGAATTACTCCTCGGCTCCCAAGAAGCGATGGGTCTTCCACATAAATATTCCGGTCATCAACTCCCAGGAGCACCACATAATGGCCATCTTCCCAGTCGCTGTCCCAGGGAGGGCTGGTTTGAGGATTGTCCTGCCATGCCTGGATGTCAACGATTACGGGAATCCTTGCTTCCCATGCTTTCCGCAAGTCCGATATCCCGATTCCTTCTCTCATTTCGGCGCGCAGCCCATGTTTTCTGGCGACGCGAATGATGTCCTCCGGCTTCGTTCCATCTTCGGGGTTACTGCGGAGCTCTTTCCTTAATGTGCTCTCGGTCATATCAATTCCCCAGTAGGCAAATACCGCCTGCAATGCGGATGCGCCGCAGGAATAGTCTGTATCCTGTCGAAGATCGGGTACGGTGAGGAGCAAGGGCGGCTCCGGCTTGATTAAAGTTTCCTTTGCTGGGAGGGATTTGGGATTACGCCGCATGGTTGAGTTCAGCCCGATACCGAAGGCAATCCCCAGTGCCAAGGAAAGGATAATCCATAGAATCCTGCTCATGCCCCGCATAAAAAACTCCGGTTTGAGTGATGTCCGATGCTCTTCCTTAGCCGCCGCCTGAATTGCAAAAAGGCAAAACCGCAGCCCGGGAGTGTATCCTAATTCTCCAATACGCCTCCCAGTTTACGATAAAATAGACAAATGAAGGCAAGGGCTTAAAGATAATTCGACTATGGAAAAGAACCGACTGGAAGCGTTCAGTGATGGCGTGCTTGCAATTATCATTACTATTATGGTTTTGGAGCTGAAGGTGCCGCATGGCATTGAGTTGACGGCTTTGCGTCCGTTGTTGCCGGTCTTTTTGAGCTACATCCTCAGCTTTGTTTACATCGGAATCTATTGGAATAACCACCACCACATGCTTTATGCAACCAGGCATGTCAGCGGCGGGATTCTCTGGGCAAACCTTCATCTGCTCTTCTGGCTGTCGCTATTCCCATTCACAACTGCCTGGATGGGTGAGAACCAATTTGCTTCCACTCCGACCGCGATCTATGGAACTGTCCTGCTGATGGCTGCCATTGCCTATGTCATTTTGCAGCGAGCCATTATCGTCAGGCAAGGCCCGCAATCGCTATTGGCAAAGGCAGTCGGAAACGACTGGAAGGGAAAGCTGTCACCGATTCTTTATTTTGCTGCAATCCCCCTTGCCTTTGCGAGTCCCTGGATCTCCAATGGGATTTACATTGTTGTAGCCTTCATCTGGATCATTCCGGACCGGCGGATTGAGCGAGTACTGACGGATCGGCAATAGACTACTGGCGTTTGGGGAGCGCCGGGCTTTCGAGCTTTGATCTGCGATTGGGCATCCCGTAATTTGGTTAATGCCCTGGTTTTTGCTGGTTCATATCCTCCAGCACCCAGATGAGCGCCGACTGCTCAGGTCGTATAAATCCACTTCGCGGTTTGTTTAGATCGATGACAAGCAGAATGGCAATGGTAAATCCGATCGTGAGAAGGGTTGAAAGAATCGGGTGCCTCACTCCGCAGACGCCAAAATAATAGCCCATCATGCCTGTCGACAGAAAACAGAATACCAGGAGCAGATTAAGGACATAGGGAGGGACGTGCACCTCAAGCGCCCATCGTCTTGATGTGGCCAAGTCAAACATCTCGTTCAATGATGACAGGAGCAGCGCATTGACCGGTGTTGGTTGGGCGCCGGCAATGGTGGATGCGTGTGCCCACATGTGGTCCTGGAGTTCGGATGTCTGCCTGTAGATTGAGCTCAGGCGATTGCTGTCTTCTCCCGCCTTAAAAAACTCAATTCTCAGTTGCGTATAGTCTTTTAAGCTACGGACAATTTCCATGCCATGATCCGTGCCAACCGTAAGCGCACGGAGACGGCTGGTGCCGATGGCATTGGCTTCAGCCAGGACAAGTTTGCGTCTGGCCTCAAAGTGCGAATCGGCCATGGAAAGGGAGACCGCCAGGATAAATCCGAACAGCGCCAGCATGGCACCTGTGATGGTTCCCGCTGTCTTTTCGCGTTCTTCAAGCAGCTTCCCCTGTTTGCTCTGCTTTCTGCCTGCCCGGAAACTCAGCTCGGTTACGAGAATCAGCAGCAAAATGATCACTGGAGCATTGATATAGGGGCTCTGACTGAAAAGAAGGGTTCCTTCCATTACTTCGATCTCCTCGTAATTGATTTCCTGCACTACCAAACAAGTCTGACCGCACACGCAATGGTCAGAAGGTCAGTCCGATTCCAATGGATATGCGCTGGTGACGCAGCATGCCGTGTTCTCGAGATTGCTCACCTGAAAGCCATCGGCGGGATCAATAAGGGCGATCAGGGATTGATAAGATTTCGACCAGAAATCAGGCTGTCTCGAGAGGATTTCACGAAAATCTGTGCGGGGGACCAGGCGTCTTGAAAGGGAAGAAATCGTGCCGAATATCGTTTGTTGCCCAAATCGGAAAGATCGTGGTATCGCCTCCATCGTCCCTCGCTGTAAAGGTTGGATCCAATGCTACGCAAATGCATCCTGCAAGCTTCGATATCTGCGCTTTTACCTTTTGGGATTTTATACTGAAACAATGTGACAGGAAATATCTATCGGTTAGGGATTTGCTTCTATTTGGAGACGGAGAGGATTCGTGGAACATTGTCCATCTTCATGAACAACCACAGCCGACGTGCGCCGGATTTAGGGTAAACTATATGCTTCTCAAAAATGAGCGTCAGGTTTTGGACTTTAGGTGGCGAAAATGTTGAGTGCGGCTATGCGTGATGAAAAGCTCGGCAATGAAAATGCACATCGGGAACTGCCTGTGACGAATGTATCGATGCTTACGAAATGTATTTGGTGTGCCATCCTGCTGACGGGCATTCTCATAATCCTTTCCTCCGGCGTGGGAATCCGGCCGCTGGATGCATTTGATGATTGTTTCTATGCCGAAGCATCCAGGAACATACTCAAGACAGGGGATTGGCTGAACCTCTACTGGTTGGGCGGATCTCCGTTTCTTGAAAAGCCTCCCCTGCAGTTTTGGATTACGGCAGGCCTGTTTAAGGTTATGGGAGTCACGGAATTTTCGGCTAGGCTGTTCCCCATGTTCTGTGGGCTGGGCATGGTTCTGGTGGTGATGATGTTCGCACGGCGCTTTCTGTCGTGGCAGGCATCCTGCGTTGCAGGGCTGGCCATGCTGTCGTTTCCGGCTTTTTATGAATATTCGACCAAAGCCATGCTGGATATTCCAGTCGCTTTCCTGATCAGCATCTCGCTGTTGTTTTTTCACAAGGGCATAGAGCAGGAAGGACAGCGCCGGTATTTTTGGTTTTATGGCATCTCTTTTGGTTTGGCTGTTCTGACCAAGAGCGTCGTTGGATTTGTGCCGCTGATCGCGGGAACGATGATCCTTCTCCTGAAAAGGCCGGGCCGAAATGTCTGGCGGTATTACCTGGAATCCCTGGCCATCGCATTTCTCGTGATTATGCCCTGGCACGCTTATGCCTATGTTCGGCATGGCAATCTCTTCCTGCGCGAATACCTCTTGTATCATGTAGTGCAAAGAATGATGGGAGACATCGGGTACCAGACAGGGAATTCCGTCTGGTTCTACTTTTTGGAAATTGGTCGGTCGAATCCACTGGGCATCTTCATCGTGCTGGGGATTGCAGTAGTGTTGGTGCGCGCCATTATCTACAGAGATTGGAACTGCATGCTGCTGGCCGGTTGGATCGCTGCCGTCTTTATCCCCATCAGCGCCTCGGCGGTAAGACTGGCCTGGTATACGGTACCGCTCTATCCGCCCTTTGCTCTGTCTGTTGCGGTGGCCTCTGACGTGTTGATCAAGAAGGTAAACCGGCCGGTGCTGGTTTACCTTCTTGTGGCCGGAGCTGCTCTGAGTGCCCTGTGGACCGGATATCATTTTCAGCACGAGAAAATAGAACTCTTGTCAAAGGAGACAAACCCGTTTCAGCTGAAGAACCTGTTTGCCCAATTCCGCAAATCCTCAGCTAATCGAGACCTGCTTCGCATCTACGAATTCGGTGAAGCTGCTCCGCTCGCCTATTTCTATGCCGATCGACCCATTCAGTTCCAATTTAGCAGCAAAGAATCGTTGGCGGCTCATCAGAAAATTCCCAGCAATTATCTGGAAAAGGGTGTCGTTCGCATGATTCCTGATCTCAAGGCATTGGAAATGGAAATGGAACATGAAGGCGGGTTTTATCTCTTTCAGAAGACCGTATTCAGTACCCTGCCGAACCGAAGTGCCCTATGCTCGGAGGAGTATAAAAGCAGAGACTTCATTCTCGTGCGGTGTAGCCATTCCGGCCCCAACTAAGCTGTCTGGCCAAACTCCTCCTGCTAAGCCGCGAGGCAGCGCGGGGAGGGGCCGCCGTCCCAGCGGCATCAGCGCACGCAAGCAGCTGTGCCCTTTGTCGGCGAGCGCCCAAAATGCCATACTTTTTTGCAATTGCCGTTCTTTTGCCCCTTCAGGGCTCCAATATTTCAGCTGTTCTTCCCGGGGTTCGCTGCGCTCACCCCGGGCTATTTTCTGACGCGCCTCCGGCGCTTAATATTTGGCATTAGGCGAGACGCCGGCAGTCCCAATGGGACCCGGCTTCATAGCAATTCTGATAAATAGCGGATCCAGTCGCAGCATAATCCGAAAATATGTGGCCTGATTCGGTCAAAGTCAGGTTCTAAATGGAGTAATCTTCCAAAAATACCTGCGTTTCCTTCAGACTGACATATACTTCGTGATCGCGTTCCAACGCGAGAGAACGATAGCGTTCCTGAGTCATTTCCACTCGCACGGAGTCTCCGGCTCGGGTGATCAATTCCACTTTAACCAGCGGGCCGGCACTATTGATATGCAGAACCTTTGCGCGCAAATGGTTGCTTCCATCCGGATGATGCGTGATGTCGAGTTGGTGTGGCCGCACATAGAGAACCGCGCTCCTTCCGGTGCCGGGCGCAGATTCGTCTCCGATATAGGGGATGCCGCCTTCAACCCTGCCATGGAACAGATTGACATTTCCGAGAAAGTTATAGACAAACGAATTTGCCGGGTGCTGGTAAATATCCTCGGGCGTCCCTGTCTGGGCAATTGTTCCTTTGTTCATAACGACAACGAGATCGGCGACCTCCAGTGCTTCTTCCTGGTCGTGTGTGACAAAGACGCTTGTAATATGAATTTCATCGTGAAGCCTCCGCAGCCAGCGTCGAAGCTCATACCTCACTTTGGCATCAAGCGATCCGAATGGTTCGTCCAACAATAGGACTTTGGGTTCAACGGCGAGGGCTCTTGCGAGAGCCACACGCTGCCTTTGTCCTCCGGATAGTTGCGATGGGAGCCGGTTCGCCATTGATCGGAGTTGAACCAGGTCCAGAAGGTTGTTTACTTTCGTCTGAATCTCGCCGGATGAAGGACGCTCCTTCCGGGGTTTTACCCGGAGGCCGAAAGCGATATTCTCAAAAACGGTCATGTGGCGAAACAAGGCATAGTGCTGAAAGACAAAGCCAACTCCGCGTTCACGAGCGTGTCTCAAGGTTGCATCATTTGCATCAAACGAAAGGTTTCCGCTATCGGGAAATTCGAGCCCCGCAATAATGCGCAGCAAGGTTGTTTTTCCGGAGCCGGAAGGGCCTAGCAGGGCAACCAATTGGCCGGAGGGGATCGTCAAGCTGATGTTGCTGAGTGCACTAAAATTGCCAAATGTTTTTGCGATGTTATTCAATTCGATGTTCATCGAAGCCTACTCCGGTGCGATATTTGAGGTGGATGGCGTGTTGACGTGTCGCCGGCCTTGCCAGTCTATGATCGCTTTGGCCGCAAGGGTGATCAATGCGAGCAGCGCAAGCAGGGATGCCACTGCAAAGGACGCAACAAACTGGTAATCGTTATAAAGTACTTCCACATGCAACGGCATTGTATTGGTCAATCCGCGGATATGTCCCGATACAACCGAAACCGCGCCAAACTCGCCCATCGCGCGCGCATTACATAAAATAATTCCATACAATAGTCCCCACTTCACATTGGGCAGGGTTACCAGCCAGAAGGTCTTCCAACCGCTGGCTCCCAGGATAAGCGCTGCCTCTTCCGCATCGCTGCCCTGTGCCTGCATGGATGGAATCAACTCGCGGGCGGCATAGGGAAAGGTTACAAATATGGTTGCCAGGATGATCCCTGGCACGCTGAAAACAATCTGCAGATTGTGTGCGTCAAGCCATGGGCCCAGAAGCCCCCTGGCCCCAAAGAGAAGAATAAAGAGCATGCCGGAAATGACTGGGGAGATGCTGAAAGGCAAGTCAATCAGGGAGAGTATGAAGCTCTTGCCCCGGAAATCAAACTTGGTGATTGCCCAGGAGGCTGCCAGCCCGAACAGCACGTTGAGCGGTACGGCAATCAGGGCGGTTATCAAAGTCAGCTTAATGGCCGACCAGGCATCCGGCTCGGATATTGCCTCCCAGTATTTGGCAAAGCCCGTTTCCAGCGCCTTGGCAAATACGGTGAAGAGCGGAATCACCAGAAACAATCCCAGAAACAGCAATGCGGTCAGCGTCAGAGCCCATCGGATTATTGGAGATTCCGTGGTGTTCCGTGACTGGATCGTGCCATTCCGGATTTGAGTGGATGGAGCGTTGGCCAATGGGGATCTCCTCAATGATATTATCTGGAAAGCCTGGTTCGATATCCCTGGGCAAAGTTGATGGCAAGAAGCAGTGTGAAGGAGGCCAGCAGAAATACCAGGGCGATCGCGCTGGCTTCAGCGTAATTAAACTGCTCAAGCTTGATCATGATCAGCAGGGGCGTAATCTCGGTGCGCATGGGCATATTGCCCGAGATGAAAATCACCGATCCGTATTCTCCCAGGCCGCGCGCAAAGGCAAGCACAAAACCGGTAAGTAACGCGGGGGCGAGTTCCGGAAGCAAAACCCGCGTAATCGTCTGAAAACGGGTAGCCCCCAGGCTGACGGCTGCTTCTTCGACATCAGCGTCCATAGCCTGCAATACCGGCTCAACCGTGCGGACGACAAAGGGGAGCCCAATGAAGACAAGAGCGATGGTGATTCCCAGCGGCGTATAGGCTGCTTTGATCCCGAATCCATGAAGAATTTTTCCGATCCATCCGGTTTCGGAATAAAGCGTTGTGAGCGCTATGCCGGCGACCGCCGTGGGCAAGGCAAACGGAAGGTCCACCAGCCCATCAATCAGCTTCTTGCCTGGGAATTTGTAGCGTACCAATACCCAGGCCACAAGCAGCCCGAAAAAGGTGTTCACCAGGGCTCCTGCAAAGGATGCGCCAAAGCTGAGGCGATAGGAGGCCAATGCGCGAGGAGTCGACACCGTGGCCCAGAATTGCCCCCAGCTCAGGGACATCGTTTTGATCACGAGAGTCGATAGGGGAATCAGCACAACAATGCCGAGATAGAGCACCGCATAGCCGAGAGATCCGGCAAAACCGGGAATGATGCTCCGTTTCTTGAGAATGATCATCGATCCTCTTTCTTAAGGAAGCATAAGCGCGTCAACACGATCGGGTTCTCTGTCGCTTGCCTAGGGGTGATAGATCCGGTCGAAAACGCCACCGTCATCAAAATGCGTTTTCTGGGCTTTTTGCCAACCGCCAAGCTGGTCAATTCCCACGAGCGTTGACTTTTGAAAGATATTCGAATATCTGGCTGCTATCGTTGCATTCCGCGGACGGTAGTAGTGGCGGGCCGCAATCTCCTGACCTTCCTCGGTGTATAGATATTCGAGATAGGCCTGGGCCGCTGTCAGAGAGCCTTGCCTTTTAGCATTTTTATCCACCACTGCAACGGGTGGTTCGGCCAGTATCGTGACTGAAGGCATCACGATATCAAAGTTGCCTTTGCCTATTTCCTTTACGGTTAATAGCGCTTCGTTTTCCCATGCGATCAGGACATCCCCTATGCCTCGCTCGACAAATGTGGTGGTCGCTCCGCGCGCACCGGTATCGAGAACGGGAACATTTTTGAATATGGATGTAATGAACTCCTGTGCTTTCTTCTCGTCATTGCCCCATCGCTTCAAGGCATAGCTCCAGGCGGCCAGATAGTTCCATCTGGCTCCTCCGGATGTTTTGGGATTAGGCGTTATTACCGATATCCCCGTCTTTGCCAGGTCATCCCAATCCTTTATTTTTTTGGGGTTTCCTTTCCGAACCAGGAAGACGATGGTTGAGGTATAGGGAGCGCTGTTGTTCGGCAGCCGCTTTTCCCAGTTGACGTCAAGGAGTCCGGCCTTGGCGATGGCATCTACATCGTAGGCAAGCGCCAGCGTGACAACATCTGCGCGAAGTCCATCAATAACGGCTCGTGCCTGTTTCCCGGATCCTCCGTGTGACTGGCGAATCGTTACGGCCTGTCCCGTTCGGGCTTTCCAGTGCTTGGTGAAGGCCGCGTTGAAATCCTGGTACAGCTCGCGCGTGGGATCATAGGAAACATTCAGGAGCGTCAGGTTTCCCTGGGCTAGGGCTGAAGTGAAGGTTGCAACGACAAAAGCAATAAAGATAAGAAACCCGCGGATTCGTATATTCATCATGCCAAAACTCCCAATATGCTTGCGGTGCCTTGTTAGTGGCCCCTGAACGGCTCTTGGACCAGAGTTCATATGGCAAACTCTGGTAGAATCTCTTCCTTTCTAAGAGCATTTTCTGCCTGTCGGGAAGCTTCAACCGGGTCCTCGGTTGAGATATGAAGGTCTTCGCCTTCATCCCGGTGCATCCCGGTGCTTATTCGGATTGCAAGTATTTCCTGCGGAAGAACGAGTTCCCGCAGTATTCGCAGTTCGTGTCGATCCACCTCTGGCATGGCGGTTATAAAGATCAGGCCACTGTCTGTCATGATCCGGGCCAATTCCCCCAACCTCCGAATGCTTTCTTCCCTGCGGTCAAACGTGTCGGCCACGTCTGATCCAATCCCTTTGTCCATGCTGGATACGCCAAGGTAGTAGGAGAAAAAGCCGGCATTGAACAACCGCTTTTCGAGTGCTTTGCCGACTGATTTGACATGCTCTTCTGAAGGGCCGGTCAGAAACACGAATTTGGATTTATGGCCGTGTCGCGCTTCGCGGGTGTTGAGAGGGATCGAGCCCAGTTCCCAGGCCGCTTCTCTTTCTGCGACATGCTCTGCTACGAGTGGTTGTCCAGAGGAGGCCGCTTCGAGCACGATGCCTCCACCGGCTATCTCGTAATTGTCGACGATGACGAAGCGTCCGGTTCCCTCATGATTAGTGAAGAGATCGAATGCCAGGGGTTTTACTGTCTGGAGGATGCACTCGCCGATATCGTGGCGCTCCAATTCGTTTTTGCCTTTTTCTGCTTTCAAGTCTGCGGCGTTCAGAACGTGATTCACCCTGGAAAGATATGCCGGCACACGCGCTGCCGCGAGTTTCAGCTTGTATTTCTTGCCGGTGATCATTGGAGTTTTGCCAAGCCAGAATATATGTACGCGCAGGTTCGATCCGACTATCACTGAAGGCTCGGAATATTTACACATAATTTCGCCGGGCCGGATATACAACTCTTCCGTAAACGTAACTCCGACTGCCTGGCCTGCGGATGCGCTGAACCCGGGCGGTCGGTTGAACGATTCGATGCTTTTGATCGTGGACTTCTTTTCAGAAGGATAGAAAACCACCGGGGTTCCAACGGAAACGGATCCGGTTTCAATTGTGCCTGCCAGGATGCGCCGGTCATCTGCTTCCTCGGTAAATTTGTACACATCCTGCACCGCGAATCGAAATGGCTGTTCTTCTTTTCCCGCTTCCTTCGTGAATGAATCCAGAAAATCGAGGGCGGTGAGTCCCTTGTACCACTCCGCTTTTTGCGTCAGATTGATGCCTTCCCGGGCGGAGACTGGCACAAATCCGAATGGATGCAACCCGATCTCTGCAAGGAATGCGGTATATTCCTGCCGGATCCGTTCAAAAACGGTCATATCGAAACCGACAAGATCCATCTTGTTTACCAGGACGACAATCTGGCGAATTCCCAGCATCGACAGAAGGTATCCATGCCGGCGGGAGTTTTCGCGTACTCCTTCTTTGGCGTCGATCACCAGGAGCGCCGCTTCTGCACGGGCTGCGCCGGTTACCATATTCTTAAGGAACTCGATATGACCGGGCGCGTCGAGAATGATGTAATCGCGTTGCGCGGATTTGAAGAAGCATCGGGCGGTATCAATGGTTATGCCTTGTGCCTGTTCGTCTTTGAGTGCGTCCAGAAGGAATGCGTATTCAAAGGGGCGTGCATTCCGCTCGCACATTGCCTGAACTTGTGCGAGTTTTCCCTGGGGCAGCGATCCTGTATCCGCAAGTAGCCGCCCTATGACCGTGCTTTTGCCGTGATCCACATGACCAACAACTACTATATTCATCTGTTCGCGCATCCGATTGCTCCAACGATATCGTTCTACATGTATCCTTCACGGCGCAGCGTTTCGAGGCCCCCGCCATCTTCCTTGTCCTGCGCACGCCCCGAGCGTTCCGCGATATTTGCGAATTTCCCGGTTCGCAGCTCCTCGATGATTTCCCTGACCGTACGCGCCTCGGAATCCACCGCATGCGTACAGGGATAGCAGCCGAGAGAGCGATAACGCTTCCCGTCCCCCTGGTTGAAATACAGGGAGACAACGCCTATGCCTTCCCGCTCGATGTACTCCCAGATATTCAGTTCCGTCCAATCAAGAAGCGGATGCACTCGTACATGAGTTCCCGGGGCAAAATCTGTTTTGAACTGATTCCATAGCTCGGGCGGCTGGTCTGCGATGTCCCATTCGTTGTCTTTGTCCCGCGAGGAGAAATAGCGCTCTTTCGAGCGACTGCCCTCTTCATCCGCGCGCACGCCGACGATCACTCCGGTATAGGGTTCCTGATGGAGCTCGCTTACATATTTCCCGGTGGAATGATCCATTCTGTAGCGGGGCCATTCGCCGGAAAGTGTTCGTTTGAGCGCTTCGCTTTTCAGGTTGCGGCAGCAGGCAATGCGATCGGCATTTCCATCCGGAAAGGTTTCCCGGCACCGGATAGCCTCAGCATTTTCACCGTAGACCATATTCAGTTTCCATTCTTTGGCCAGGCGATCCCTGTACCGGATCATTTCCGGAATTTTGAAATGTGTGTCTATGTGGACAAGCGGAAATGGTACATGGCCAAAAAAAGCTCGCCGGGCCAGCCAAAGGAGCACAGTGCTGTCCTTGCCGATCGACCAGAGCATGCAGAGATGTTTGAACTCCCGATAGGCCTCTCTCAGGATATAGATGCTTCTTGCTTCCAATTTGTCGAGTGTATCCATGGCTGTCCTCTTTACTGATCGCTATGTAGTCCGCACTCCATCCCATGCTGAGATGTTCCAGCAAATCTCCCTGCGCGTTCGGAATCCCCGCCTTTGGATGTGCAGGGCAGGCATCCAAGCGAGGCATATCCCTGGTTGTACAGCGGGTGATAGCTGAGATTATTCTGCACGATGTAATTCCAGACATCTTCCTTGGTCCAGAATGCAATGGGATTGATTTTGGTGATCCGGCCTTCTGACAGAATGGGGGTGTCTTTCCTTAGCTCATTTTCATCGCGCCGCAGACCGGTTATCCAGGCGTCAAATTGAGGGAGAATGAGCGAAAGCGCGGGAGCTTTCATTTCGCAGCATTTATAGCGATCGTTCCTGATCGTGTGCTCTCCGAACTCGGTTTCTATCCGCTGACGCTCTGCATCCGGCGGCTCAATCCATCGGAAATGCATTCCGGTTTCCGCGACCAGTTGGTTTGCGTAGGCGAGGGTTTCCGGAAACTCGTAGCCGGTATCGATGCCAATGAACGGGACGTCTTTATTTACCTGCATGACGAGATCCACCAGCACCCGAGAGTCTTTACCAAATGAGCAGGAGGCAAATACCCTCGAATGTCTGGCAATGGCAACCTCTATGATAAATTTAGATAATTCGACTTTCTCCCAGAGCTTCATTGATGTCTCCTGAATGGGTATAGAAAGGGATCGCTGCAAAAAGTTGTTCAGGCGCATTTCCTTCATGCCAGTTTAAGACCGGACTGAGCCGGACCACATTCCCGACTATCACCAGCATTGGTGTTGCCGGGTTCACATCGGTTACACCGGCGTCGATATCCTCAAGCGTCCCCAATACGGTTTGCTGATCCGGCAGCGTTGCTCTGCTGATGACCGCAATCGGAGTGTTGGGGGCGAGGCCGCCCGCCATCAGCGAACAGACGATTTCAGCCAGTTGCAGCCCGCCCATGTAAACCACCAGTGTGTCCACGGATTTGGCAATATCGGATAAGGATCGGTTCTTCGGGGCGGTCCTGAAATCCCTTGGAGTTACAAATGCAATTGAAGAGGAGATCGCGCGGTGAGTCAGCGGGATGCCCGAATAGCTGGCGGCCCCCAGTGCGGAGGTGACTCCGGGTATGATCTCAAAACGGATCCCGTGTTGCTTGCAGGCAAGAGCTTCTTCCCCTCCGCGTCCGAACAGAAGAGGATCGCCTCCCTTCAGTCTCACGACCGTCTTGCCCGATTTGGCAGAGGCAATGATCCTTTCATTGATGGCCCACTGTTCCATCGCCCGCTTGCCGCAGCGCTTCCCGACAAAGACCCTTTCGGCTCCATGCCCGGCATATTGAAATATTTCCGGGTTGACGAGCGCATCGTAAAAGATGATGTCCGCCTTGCGAAGGGCCTGCATGCCTTTGATTGTGAGCAGATCGACGGCTCCAGGGCCCGCTCCCACGATAAAAACCTGGGGCATATCCAATTTGGTGGCAGCCTTTCTATTCATCGATCCGAATCCTCCCTGGCTGAGCCTGATCCATCTGATCCAGTACGCGGCGAATAACCGCTTTACGCTCCTGCATATCTTCGGGAATGTGGATTTTAAGATGTCTGCGCAACTGACCTAGTTCTATGGCGAATGCATCCAGGGTGGCTGGCAGCACTTCCTCGAGCCGCTCCCGCAACCATGCCGCGAGGACCGGACTGTTGCCGTCGGTGGAAATGGAGATTTTCAGTGCGCCGCGATCCACAATGGCGGGGAAGAAGAAATCGCTTTGCTCCGCCTGATCGACAATGTTGCACAGTATGTTCCGGCGATTTGCTTCTTCGAAGATTGTCTGCTGGACTGTTCGGTCATTGGTTGCGCCTATGACGATCGAATAGGCGTTGCAAATATCCGAACGCAATAGCGGCCGCTGATGAAGCTGAAGGGAACCCTCAACCGCAAGATCAACGATGGACGGCATGGCCTCACGGGCGATTACCGTGACTTTTGCCGAGGCCGACAGCATTTGTGATATACGAGTGAATGCCGTTTTTCCGCCTCCAACGATCAATACATGTCGACCGCTCAATTTCAGTGAGATTGGGAAGGTTTGACTGGTGGGCATAGGCCTTGTTCCGAACTCCGGTTCATTCGCGATGACGCGCTGAAAAAACTTTAGAATTGAAGGATAGAGCCTTGGATTGCATGGCGGATATGCGTCATGAATTTTCAGGCCTGCCTCAATCCGGTATATGGAAACATGCAAGATCGTATGCATTTATGTATGCGGACGATCTCAAGTAGTGGAAGCAGAAAGGAATGGATGCCGACGGGCTTGTATCGTGGTCTAGGACGCTGCGCAAGTCCATGCCGCGAGCCATGCCGTCGGCCGTCTACAACAGCATCCGGGGCGGTTAGCGGTCTGGAATGTGCTTCTGCGTAATGAACTCATGGCGCAAATTCTAAAGATGGGAAGTGTGAGTGTCAATAAAAATGTGATAAAAAGGTGCCACAAAGTAGTAGAAGCGAATGGAGGAGTTCATAAAATAAGGAGCCGGGCACTATAAAAGCAAAAACCTATGGTAATAACTTGACACGATATGCTTGGCATTGTACAAAGCGTCGAATCGGCAACGATGGATCGGCTATTGGGGAAAAGGCAAAGAATTATGGGGAACCCAGACTACGCTTTCCCGTTGGAACTGAAAACGGATATTGACGAATACGAACGGAATGTCCGGGCGTTTCTTTCGGCGGGAATGGAGCCTGAAATATTCAAGGCAAAAAGAGTGCCATATGGCGTTTATGAGCAAAGAAATGACGGGACCTATATGGTTCGCGTCAGGGTTACGGCCGGGCGTCTGACCTGTGAGCAGGTCCGAGTGTTGTCCGATTTGTGCATGGCCTTTGGCGATGGACGGCTGCACATTACCACGCGGCAAGACATTCAGTTTCATAGCGTGTCTATTGGGGAAACCCCGATTATCATGAGGCGACTTCTTGAAGTGGGCCTTACCACCAAAGGGGGGGGCGGGAATACGGTTAGAAATATCACCGCATGTCCCTATGCCGGCATATGCCCCAACGAAAACCTGGATGTAAACCCACAGGCACATCAACTGACGGATTACCTTATACGGCAGGCCGGCAGCTACACGCTTCCGAGAAAATACAAGATCTCGTTCAGCGGTTGCGGGGCCGATTGCGGTCTGGCGCAAATAGCGGACCTTGGATTCATCGGCGCAATAAGACATGGAAGGCCGGGTTTCCATGTATTCGCGGGTGGCGGTTTGGGTGTCAGTTCCAGGATTGGCGCGCCGTTACTGCATTGGGTACCGACGACAGATGTGATCCGGATTGCCGAATCTGTGCGAAGAGTATTTGACCGGCACGGAGATCGCAGCAACCGAAGTCGTGCCCGGCTGCGTTTTGTTGTGGAGAGGCTCGGAGAATCGCCCTTCCGAGATGCATTTCGCGGCGAATTCGATAAGATAATCAGAAACGGTGTTCCTGAGTCCGTTAGCTCGAATCTGCGGCGAGAGCGCGAGGCCATTCAGCCGCAGACTCCGATTCTTGAAAAAGGCTGTGGGATACGCTACCTGAAGCAGGTTCAGGATGGATACATAACGATTCCGCTCCACATAAAACTGGGGCTTGTTTCCGCAGAAGAGTTTGCGCGGCTTGGCGATCTGGCTGCGCGCTTTAGCGAAAGCCGGGATATTTACGCCACTCGAGCGCAGGGACTTCAATTGCGATTTGTCAAAGAGGAAAATCTGCCTTTGCTGGCAGGAGAATTACTGCAAATGAAGGCCGACTATATTGACCGCGGATCATTGACCCAGCGAATAGTATCCTGCACCGGAGCTGATACCTGCCGATTGGGGCTTTGTCTCTCGCGAAATGCTTCGCTCGCCTGCGAAGAGCGACTCAAGGAAAGCGGCATTATAGAGAAGGAGCTTAAAGGACTGTCCATCTTCATCAACGGCTGCCCCAATGGTTGCGGTCATCAGCCCATCGCGCCTGTCGGCTTTTCGGGATGTGCCCAGCGAGTTGATGGTCGCCTGGTGCCTGCCTATAAAGTAACACTTGGGGGAAGGTGCGAATTCCAGCGTGCACGGCTTGGCATTGCTATCGGTCAAATACCTGCAAAAGCGATACCTGCTTTTCTATGCGCGCTGGCCGCCGATTTCGGCGAGAAGGGGGGCGCGGGGGAAGCCTTCTCCAATTATTTCGACCGCATGGGCAAAGCCCATTTTGTGAATATTCTGAATCGACACGCGACCGTGCCGCGTTTTGAAGATGCGCCGGACTACTACTTTGATTTCGGAGCCGACGAATTGTTTTCGCTTGTCCGGCGAGACAGCAAATAGTAATGGCGCCCAGCCGGATTGGCTGCTTTTGATTTGTCCTATTCACCCACATGGTTGTTTGATCGGCATCACAATCCATTCGCGAGGTGCGTCCACTTTCTGCTTCATTCTTTCGCAATTCTCATAGAGATCATCGCAGTGAGTAAAACTACCGATGCCCAATTAGGTATTTTTGCCGGTAAGTAAATAGCTGCCTCCTCCCGTCATAAGAGCTGAACACAAGAAGCATAACTGGCCCAATTGGACGCCCGCGTTGGGTTTGTGATCTCAACTGTACGTTGGAGATATGACATGAATAGATGCAGATGGTTAATGTACGTGTGCCTGCTGGCAGCAGCGGGCGTGCAGTGGTTCTGTATGGACGGGACTGCCCAGGCACAGACGAACAGCGAAAATGCGAAAGCGAAACGTAGAATTACGCAGGCTGAAAGAGAGGCTGCAGCCAACAGGCTGAAAGAGATGAAGGCAGCGGCCTCTGCCAATTCCAAAAATGCGGCGCAGGCATCTTCCGGTGCCACGAAGGCGGCGAAGCCGGCCGCTTCTTCATCCGGCCGACAGGTTGCAGGTCGCACTCCATCCGCGGCCGCGCTTGCTGCCGGTGCCGGGCTTCAGGTCGGAGCCAACGGATATCTTATCCCCGATTATTTTGGCAGCGGGAATTGGGCTTTCAGCCCGCCGATCAGGAAGTTCGTTGACACATTGCCCGGAGTTGGATCGGGTGGTTCGAACAACCTGGGCAACTACCTGCCTGTGGCCGTGCCTGAAGTGCTTGCGGCTTCCGGCGGGACTCCGGAATCGGACTATTATGTCCTTGCCCTTGTGGAATTCAGCCAACAGATGCACCGGGATCTGGCACCCACGAGATTGAGGGGATATGTTCAGTTGGAAAGACCCGCGATTCAGGGGGCCGGCTCACATTATCCTTTGGTGTATCCGGACGGCTCGGCCATCAGGGATGCCAATGGGAACCAGCTTTATGCCATGGACAAACCCCGGTATCTGGGACCCTTGATTCTCTCTCAAAAGGACCGTCCCGTACGCGTCAAATTCATCAATAAGCTGCCACGCGGTTCCGCCGGTAATCTTTCCATTCCGACCGATACCAGTGTGATGGGGGCGGGCCCGGGGCCCAATGCCGCCTGGGGATCGGCAGGGCCGGATATCCTGTGCAAAGCCGATCCTGTTAGTGGCGCCATCCCCTATGACTGTTTTACTCAAAACCGTGCCACGCTCCATCTGCACGGCGGCCTGACGCCCTGGATTAGTGATGGAACCCCGCATCAGTGGATCACTCCTGCGGGTGAGTTGACGCCTTACGTCAAGGGAGTCAGCCTGTATAACGTTCCGGATATGCCCAATCCCGGCGATGGGGCCAACCTCGATTGCACCAGCCCGGCCGGAGATTTCTGCGGCGCTCAGACCTTCTACTGGACGAACCAGCAGAGTGCCCGAATGCTGTTTTACCATGACCACGCATCCGGACTCACACGCCTCAATGTTTACGTCGGCGAAGCAGCGGGTTACCTGATCAGCGATCCGACGGAGGCCGCCCTAGTGGCGGACGGTATCATTCCCGGGAATCAGATTCCGCTCGTCATTCAGGATAAGAGTTTCGTGGATGCCACGCCTCTTCCTGACGGCACTCCCACCATTCTCCGGGATGATCCTACCTGGAATTGGGGGACCGGTTCATTGGCTGCGGCAAACGCCTCGGGTTATCGCCAGCGAACGCCCATAACGGGAGATCTCTGGTATCCGCATGTTTATTCACCCGCGCAAAATCCTCAGGATGCTCTCGGACTCAATGCCTATGGTCGCTGGATGTATGGGCCATGGTTTTTCCCGCCGACCACCAACATTACTTATCCTCCGGTTGCCAATCCCTATTACGATTGCGGTCCCGGCGGGCCATGCACGGCACCCTGGCAGCCGTCTCTAATGCCGGGGACGCCTCAGCCGTCCGCTCCCGGAGAATCCTTCATGGATACGGCAATGGTGAACGGTGCGGCATTTCCTACCGTTACACTGGATCCCAAAAGCTATCGTTTCCGGATTCTGAATGCGGCTAACGATAGATTCTTCAATCTGTCCATGTATCTGGCAGACTCTTCGGTCACCAGTGCCGATGGCCGAACCAATACGGAAGTTAAGGTTGTTCCCGCCGCCGCCACCGCCGGTTTCCCGGCGAAATGGCCGACCGACGGGCGCGATGGGGGAGTTCCGGACCCGGCAACGATGGGGCCGGACTGGGTTCAAATTGGGAATGAAGCCGGTTTTTTGCCCGCTCCGGCGGTGATCCCGCCGCTTCCGACCATCTTCAATGCTGATCCGACGCAGTTCACCTTTGGGAACGTGATTGATCATTCGCTGCTGCTGGCACCGGCCGAGCGCGCCGACGTTATCGTCGATTTCTCAGCCTATGCCGGGAAGACCCTGATTCTGTACAATGACGCTCCCGCTGCCTTCCCCGCGCGCGATCCTCGCGTCGATTATTTCACCGATGCCCCGGATCTTCGCTCTACCGGTGGACACAGTGGACCCAAAGCCGGCTTTGGTCCCAATACGCGCACCGTAATGCAGATCGTCATCAGAAACACAACTCCGGATCCGGCCTTTAATCTTGCAGCTCTGCAGGCCAGATTCAATCCAACCAACGGGGCAACCGGTGTGTTTGCAAGCTCGCAAAACCCGGTTATTGTCGGGCAGAGTGATTATGATACCGCCTACAATAAGACTTTCCCCGCCACCTACCCGAATTGGGGAAAAGTGACCATCGATATGTGGAATCTGCCCTTCGAGACTGTGGATGGCCGATCCATGACAATCCCGCTTCAGCCAAAGGCTATGCACGATGAAATGGGCGCAGCCTACGATGAATACGGAAGAATGAGCACCAAACTAGGCCTCGAGATGTTGCCTCCCACTGCAACCACCCAGAATTTCATTCTGCGCAGCTATATCGACCCACCGAGCGAAATCATCTCGGATTCAGGGACGGTTGGCTATCCGCAACTGGGGGATGGAACACAGATATGGAGAATCACACATCATGGAGTCGACACTCACCCGATTCACTTCCATCTCTTTGATGTTCAGGTCATCAATCGCATTGGTTGGGATAACCTGATCATTCCCACAGACCCCAACGAATTGGGGTGGAAGGAAACTGTTCGAATCAGCCCGTTGCAGGATACGATTGTTGCATTGAGACCGGTTGCCCCCAAGTTGCCTTTTGGCATACCGGACAGCAACCGTCCATTGAATCCAGCAATGCCGCTGGGCTCTCCGGATGGATTCAGTAATGTCGGACCCGATGGCAATGCGCTGCCATCCCCGGTAACCAACCAGATCATGAATTTTGGTTGGGAATACGTGTGGCATTGCCACATCCTGAGCCATGAAGAGATGGACATGATGCGGCCGATCTATTTCTCGGTTGCGCAGGTGGCTCCCGCGGCACCGACCCTCAATTCCGTGACCGCGCCCGCAATTGCACCGCCGACTGCCTTGCAGATCAACCTTGTGTTCCATCGTAATTCAACCAACGAGATAGGATTTCAGATCCAGCGCGCTACCGCGTTGGCTGGTCCGTTCAGCAATGTCGGGTCGGCGCTGGCAAATGCAACATCCTATATCGATAAAACCGTCCTGCAGGGTAGAACGTACTTCTACCGGGTTGTCGCCTACAATGCCCAGGGAAACTCCGCCTCGTCGAATGTTCTCTCCGCTACCACCGCGGCCAGGATTCCTTCGATTCCCACCGGGTTGATCCCTTCCGCGACAGCAACCCCATCGCTGCGTGTGAACCTGACCTGGACGATTGTCGACGCCAATCTGACTGGGGCAACGATCCAGAGGGCGACCAATCTCGGATTTACCGCCGGGTTGACCACGTTTGCCGTCAATTCGGCCAATCCAACGGCTTATACCGACATGACGGTAGCGGCCAACAGCACCTATTATTACCGTGTTGCGGTAACCAATTCCGCCGGAACATCGGCTTATTCAGCGGCAGTAATTGTTGTGACTCCCGGCGCTCTGGCTGCTCCGACAAACCTGAGGACCACGCTTGTGGTACAAAGGACCACCGGACAGAATAACGGGCGAATCATTCTTGCCTGGAATGCAACGGCGGGCGCTTCCGGTTATCAAGTGTGGAGAAGCGTCAACGGCGGCGCATTTGCGCAGGTTGGAACAACCACGCTGACAACCTTCCAAAACAGCAATCTGGCCGCGGGCACCTATCTTTACGAGGTGCGCGCAACCAATGGCACTGTGCTTTCACCTTTTTCAAACATTTTGACCGTAGTGATTAATTGATGCGCCTCGACTGACAGGGACGCAATCCCTGTCGGCCACGTGGCTGGTAGAGAAGCCACGCTCTACCAGCCACATCCTTTGATTATGGAGGAAGTACAGATGAAAAAGTCACTAATAGCCATACCGCTTATCCTGATGGGCCTTCTGGCAACGCCTGCGTGGGCCACAATGGTGAATGTTGATTTTAATGAATTAGGGCTCGATAACATTGACCTGACAGTGGGACGCAATCCGGCCGGATGGGTCGGGTACACGATGCAGGATGGAATTACTTTCCTGTATGACTACAGCGGAGAGGATCCGCTGGCCGCCTGGCTTAGCAATACCGGAATTTTTGGTGATACCGGCCCCGCGCTGCAGTTTGATTTCGGACTTACCAACCCGACCGGGCTTGCGAATAGCCTGTTGGTCGATTATACGCTCCTCAATGTCCCGTTTGATCCCAGCAGCCCTCCCGATCTGGTGACAGACGCCTTGTTTGTGATGTTTGATACGGGAGATTTCGTTTCTTCCAATGCGGCCTTCGTAGCGGACTCCAATGGCGTCGGCACCGCTACCGGGCAGTTGAGTTATCAGGGGCCTGCATTCAGTCAGGCGCTCCTGCTTTTTTATAGCCCCCCCACATCCTTTTTTGACGTTTCGGCTGTTTCCTATTCTCCTGTTCCGGAGCCGGGCACTCTGGTTCTGCTTGCATCGGGAATTTTAGGGATGATTGGGTTCGGAAGATATGTGAAGGTGCGCTGAGACCATTCCGCTAAACCAAGGGGGCGGATCCATCATTCGCTCCCTTCCTGATCGGGAGCCTATGATGAAGACAACCATCCGGATATCCATACTGGCGCTGCTGACTGTGTTTTTCTATCTTGCCGGATCCTGGCGCAGCCAGAACCGAATCCAGAGCGAGGCATCAACGCAGAAAGCGCTTTATTACATGTGCCCGATGCATCCGACTTTCAGATCGGACAAGCCGGGAGTCGCTCCATGTTGTGGAATGGAGATGGAACCGGTGTATTCGGAGAATCACAAAGCCGGGACCGATTCGGGTCATGCCTCAGCAGCCGGCATTCATATCGAAGCAGACCGGCAGCAGTTGATGGGATTGCGCACCGGAACTGTTCAACGAAGCTTCAATGCGCGATCGCTCAGAATTTTGGGCAGGGTAGCGGCGGATGAAACCAGGGTCTACAAAATCATAGCGCCGGACAGCGGGTGGATTCGCGAAATCTATCCCAATACGGTCGGCAGTTTCGTCAGGAGGGATCAGCCGCTCGCGGCATTTTATGCCACTCCTGCGCTCCAGGGCGCTCTCCTGACATACGTCAATACGCTGAACCTGGTTTCGCAGAATCCCGCCAGCAATGGTGAACTTCCGGGGCAGGCTGTTCCAGCCGAGACGCGTATCCAGGCGGCTGCGGATGCCCTGCGCAATCTTGGGGTGAGCGATTTTCAGATTGCTGAACTTACGCGCACGCGCAAGCCGATGAAAAATATCCTTGTTTGCTCGCCGGAATCCGGATTTGTCACGATCAGAAACGTATCCTTGGGACAGCGCTTTGTTGCCGGGGAAGAACTGTACCGTATCGTTAATTTGAGCAGAGTATGGGTTCTGGCAGACCTTTTTGAGAATGAGGCGGGCTTTTTGCGTCCTGGTTTGTCTGCGGAGATTCGCTATCCCGCTCTTGGCCGAACCCTCGCAGCCAAGGTCAGCGAAGTCTTGCCTCAATTTGATTCAGCAAGCCGCACACTCAAGGTAAGGCTGGAAACGGACAATCCGGAATTTTTTCTCCGCCCGGATATGTTTGTAGATGTCCAATTATCCATCCCGTCCTCCAACGCCTTGACCATTCCCGCCGAAGCGCTATTGGATACCGGGCTGCGAAAAATGGTTTTTGTCGATTGCGGCAACGGGGCGTTTGAAGCGCGCGAGATACAGGTCGGATGGCGATCCAATGGAAGTGTAGAAGTCAAGGCAGGGCTGGAAGAGGGAGAGAAGATTGTTGTCTCGGGAAACTTCCTGCTCGATTCGGAGAGCCGTATGCGGCAGGTGAGTGTCGAATCCCCATCCAAGACGCTACCAGTTGCGGACGGGCATACCGGAAGGAGAATGGTGGACCCCGTTTGCGGAATGACCGTTGAGGTCAATGCCACTACTTTGCGGAGTGTGCACCTGGGGCATACCTATTATTTTTGCCTGGAGAACTGCAAACGCCGCTTTGAGAGTAATCCATCCCGCTATCTGGCAGGCAAAACGGTTTCGTGAAGTATAAGGGCGGATAAAGTCCTAGGCAGCCGCCTGGACGATGGTGCCCGTTTCCAGCGTTGCGCTCTGTTGTATCGAGATATTGGCGGACAAACCGCTGAGCGTTTTCAGATCGCCAAGCTTCTCGAGTTTATTCTGAGCTCCATCCAGATTGCCGGATTGCATTTTTGAAGAAGCCTGTTCGAGGGTCTGCAGCGCCTTGTGAATATCCTGCAATTCCTGCTGGCTCAAATCCCCTTCAACCGAGACCGAGTATTTTTGCGTGGAGGAAGTGCTCGTTGTGTTTGTGCTGGTGGATGGGTCCTGGCGATGCATTCGTGCATGGCCGCCGTTTCTATGATGATGCGATCCATGGGAGCGACCTGCTTGATCATAGGAGGCGTAAGACTCGGAGGAGGCTTCGAATTGAAGCGTAGATGAAAGCGTTACTTTGTCTCCTTCGGCGGTGGTGATCTCTATTTCCGCAGTCTGGGTGCTCGTTATGGAGGCTTTTCGATATTGCATTGCCTCACCGCCCGCAGACGGATTAGTGGTCGCGATGCTCTGTTGTCCCAACGCTGAAATACTCATACGATGCCTCCGCCCGATAATGCACGAGAGATCATTCCCGACCTGCTCCGTGAATCATCGGCTTTGTATGATCTACTGATCGACAGAACACGGTTCTTACTTAACGAGGATTTTTTTGACAGCAAAACCCGATCGTTCCACAACGAGTCATGCAGGCCGGTCCTATGCCGGGGAAATGAGTTTTCAGAACTGCAATTGCCGTTTGTGCGGAGCAGGCCGCATGCTATCTTTTCTCCTTCCAGGAAAGGGGAGAGCGCATGAAAAAATATTCCTGCCCTTGTGGCTATATTTATGATCCGGTAGCGGGAGATCCTGATTCGGGCATCATGCCCGGCACTCCATTCGAAGAAATACCCAATGAATGGCGCTGTCCGACGTGCGGCGTGAGCAAGGATATCTTCTCGCCGATGGATTAGCGCTGTCTGCATTGCCGCTTTTGGAAAAGATGCTTCTTTTTGATCTGGTCTCGCGCAACTGCAAGGGACGTTAATAACCTGCTGTGGGCAGGAGCCGCATCCCTGGTGCCGTCGCTCCCGCCCACTTTCCATGTCTTGTCTCGAAGAAGCCCTGATGCAGGCGAAATCCTGCATCAGAGGATTACCACGAGGAGAACATCCTTTCTGGGCTGCAGAGATTCTCACGGCTTGCCGCGGATTTCCCGCATTCCGAACAAACGTAGGAAGGGTTGTTCACCAGCCTCTTCAGTTCTTCCGAATCTGAATCAGGAGGGAAGTCACAGATCTTTCTTGTGGACTGATCCTCTGATCGCTTTTTTTCCATTGGCCACCTCATAGGTAGAAAAAACTTAACTAAAGGATAGAACCCTCTTGAATGTCTGTCAATGAAACGACATATCATAATGTCTGTAATAATTTGATAAATATAATGATAATATGTAGATAGTCTTATAAGCGGCTGGCATTGTCTGCCAGGAAAGGGAGGGGAAGAAGAAGCGTTGGCTGCGTGAGTTCCGCGGCATTTTCATTGCCCTTCGGGCAATTTGGTGTATATTTGGTGCTGTGTTCTTCGGGGCGAGGTGGAATTCCTCGACCGGCGGTGACAGCCCGCGAGCTTTGGTTAACGAAGCAGAACCTGTGCAATTCAGGTGCCGACGGCAACAGTCCGGATGGTAGAAGGATCGACGACTTAATAGGATAGTCCCTCCATCGCCCCGTTATCCGTGCGGGGTTTTTTCATGCCTGAACAATCCTGCACATTTTTGCAACCATTCTTTTGAGCTCGCGCCACAAGGCATAAGGGCCGGGATCTGCAACCAGCGGATGATATCTATGAGTGAAGAAGATCTGAGATTTGACTCGATTCCAGAGGCGATTGAAGAGATCAGGCAAGGCAAATGCGTTATTGTGGTGGACGATGAGGATCGCGAAAATGAAGGCGACCTGATCATGGCGGCGGAAACCACGACTCCCGAGATGGTCAATTTTTTTGCTATGCACGGACGCGGGCTGATCTGCGTTCCGATGACGGAGGAAAATCTCCAACGTCTCGATCTCGATCAGATGGTACCCAAGAACACGGCTCGCCTGGGAACGCGTTTCACGGTATCGGTGGATGCGTTTGAGGGCACCACGACCGGCATATCCGCGTTCGATCGTGCGCGGACGATTCAGGTGCTGGCGGATCCGAACAGCAAACCGGGAGACTTGGGACGCCCCGGGCATATATTCCCGCTGAAGGCTCTTAAGGGAGGAGTGCTTACAAGGGCTGGGCATACGGAAGCCTCGGTCGACCTGGCGCGCCTGGCTGGATTGAGGCCGGCGGGCGTTCTATGCGAAATCATGGATGATGATGGCTCCATGGCCAGAGTCCCGCGTCTCATGCGGATGGCGAAGCAATTCAACCTCAAATTCGTAACGGTACGATCGCTGATTGAATACCGAAGACGCACGGAAAAGCTCATCCAAAAGATCACCACCGTGCAATTGCCCACGCAGTACGGTGACTTCAAGCTGCATCTCTATCAGTCCGAAGTCGACGACCACCATCACCTCGCCCTGGTGCGCGGAGATGTGGCTGCAAAGGAAAACGTCATGGTTCGGGTCCACTCCAGCTGTTTGACCGGAGATGTGCTTGGTTCGCTTCGCTGCGATTGCGGCTCTCAGCTTCATGAAGCCATGAAGCGGATAGCCCAGGAAGGACTCGGCGTTGTGGTGTATATGCGGCAGGAAGGGCGCGGAATCGGGCTAGCCAATAAGCTTCTTGCTTACAAGCTGCAGGATGAAGGGATGGATACGGTTGAGGCCAACAATGAGCTCGGCTTCGAAGCGGATTTGCGTGATTACGGCGTCGGGGCGCAAATCCTGGCGGACCTCGGGCTGACGTCGATTCGCCTTCTGACCAATAATCCCCGCAAAGTTGTAGGCCTGAGCGGATACGGACTGGTAATTACGCAACGCCTGCCGATAGAAGTTCCTGCCTCTGAGCATGCAGTCCGTTATCTCGAAACCAAACGCGATAAACTGGGGCATCTCCTCAACCTGAATCCCATCCAGGAGCAATAACAAAACCGCAGAACATTCGGTACACAAGGCCTGAAACGATGGTTTCAGGCCTTTTGTATTTGGCATTGACACGTGAAAAGCTAGATGCTAATTATTTGCATGTGAGAAATATTTCCAACAACGGAATACCGGACGATCAGGAGGTGCGGAGCTACTTCCTGGAGCAATGTCGGTCCCGTGGTATTCGGGTTACCACCCAGCGCCTGGCGGTTTTTCAAGCGCTGGCACAGACCGCCGATCACCCGACCGCGGATTCCTTATATGCGCGGCTGCGAAAATCGATGCCGGCGCTGTCCCTCTCCACCGTATACCGAATTCTGGAATCTTTGGAAGGCGAGGGATTGATCCGTCGCGTGATTTCTACCAATGGCATTGTCCGATATGACGGCAACCATCGCCCGCATCAACACCTTGTATGTCGCGTTTGCGGACGCATAATTGATATTACGGATGCATCCCTGTCGGAACTGCAGATGCCCCGAGTCGATCTTGCGGGATTTGTGGCGGAAGAGCTTGAAATAAGAATTGTCGGAACGTGCACAGACTGCCTTTCGGCGCTGAAGTCACTGAGTCAAACAGGTCGTCAAAAAGGAAAACTTCCGGGAGGTAATCGATCTCCCGCAAAAAGGAGAAAAGGGAATGGCCGAATTGAAAGGTTCGAAAACACATGAAAATCTCAAAGCCGCATTTGCCGGTGAATCCCAGGCAAATCGCAGATATCTATATTTTGCCAAAATAGCGGATGTGGAAGGTTATCCTGAGATCGCCGGCAACTTCCGTGAAACTGCGGAAGGGGAAACCGGCCATGCACATGGTCACCTGGATTATCTGAAGAAGGTGGGCGATCCTGCAACGGACCTGCCCTTTGGTGATACAGTGGATAACCTCAAATCGGCGGTGGCCGGAGAGACGCATGAATACACCGACATGTATCCGGGGATGGCCAAAGCGGCAAGGCAGGAAGGGTTTGCTGAAATTGCGGACTGGTTTGAAACGCTGGCCAAAGCGGAGAAGTCGCATGCCGGGCGATTTGCGCAGATGCTGAAATCCATCAGCTAGTAAAAATCAGATGATTTGATCCGGGGGGGGATGCCCCCCTGGATCAAACATACTCTTGTTCGGCTCCGTGGGATTCCCGGCGGTGCCGGCAAATTCGGGATATTCGCGCCATGAACGATACAGAGAAAACCATTTCCTATCAGCCTACCGAGGGTCTGTCCTACGATCCCGCCGAGGATAGATACTGGAACCAGGGACTTCTTGACAAAGAGATACAGCGGATTTTCGAGATTTGTCACGGATGCCGCCTCTGCTTCAAATACTGCGATACTTTTCCGAATCTGTTTTCCCTGTTGGATCAGAAGCATGACGGTAACGTACGGAAAATATCGGCGGATGAGACAGGGCAGATTCTGGATACCTGTTTCCAGTGCAAGCTCTGCGAAGTGAATTGTCCTTATACGCCGCGGGATCATCACGCCTATATGCTTGATTTCCCCAAGATGGTGAGCCGCTTCCGCGCGATCAGGGTCCAGCAGCACGGTATGTCGCTGAAAGACCGGTTTCTCGCCGACCCTGATACAAGCGCAAAGCTGGCAAGAGCCAGCCTGGGCCTGGCAAATATTGCGAATCGGATGCGGCCCCACCGGATCTTCATGGAGAAAGCGCTGGGAATTCACCGGGACAAGCTTCTTCCGGATTTTGCGAGCCAGACCTTCGAGAACTGGGCTGAGAAGACGGGACGAGTTGTGATCTCTCCCGGTTGCGAGGCGGTGCTTTTCCAGACATGCTTCGTCCAAAATAACGACCCGGAACTCGGAAAAGATACGATTTCGGTTTTCGAAAAAAATCAGGTAGATATCAAATGCGTGAAAGGCCTGTGCTGCTGTGGAATGCCGGCCTGGGAAAAAGGGGATTTGAAATCGCTGCGGGCGCAGGCAAAGCAGAATCTCGAGATTCTGTTTCCCTTTGTCGAGAAAGGCGCCAAGGTAATAGTCATCAACCCGACCTGTTCGATGATGTTCCGACGTGAATACCTGGAACTTGTGTCGCCGGAAGACAGGGAGATGGCCGGAAAGGTCGCGCAGGCAACCATGGATCCCAGCGAGTTTTTATGGAGCATCCGTGAAGAATCTCGATTCTGCGCGGATTTCAAGAGCACTCCGGAAGGCCCCGTGGCCTATCATGCTCCATGCCATCTTCGAGCGCAGGCCATCGGTTTCCGCGGCCGGGACCTGCTGCGCAAAATCCCGGGAGTGAAACCCGTTCTGGTTCAGGAATGCTGCGGCCACAACGGAACATTTGCGATGACGGTGGAGGGGTTTGAACCTTCCAGCCGGATTGGCAAAAAGGCGTTTGATGCCATGCGCGAGGCGAACGCGGCTCTCTGGTCGACCGACTGTCCATTGGCGTCCATTCAGTTCCAACAGCATGCAGGTGTCAAACCGATGCACCCGATGTCGATTCTGGCAAAGGCCTATCGCCAGGACGGCTTTGACAAAAAACTGTAACGATAAAGGGTTTGCCACAATATGAGAGCCGTGAACAGAAGTGAAATCCTCGATTATGTCAGTTACGAGGAGAATCGGGCCGACATCCAAAAAAAGGTATTTCCAGCCAAAGCCCGCAGGCGGATACACCTGGGGGAGCACTTTACCTTTCTTTTTGAGAATGCTTTGACCATCCGTTACCAGATCCAGGAGATGATGCGGGCCGAAAAGATTGTACGGGAGAAGGATATTCAGCACGAACTGGACACCTACAACGATGTTTTGGGTGGCGACGGCGAGATCGGATGTTGTCTGATGATCGAAGTCGAAGATCCGCAGCAAAGAAATCTGAAGCTCCGGGAGTGGCTGGATCTGCCAAAGCATCTGTTCGCTGAACTGCCGGATGGAACGAAGGCATATGCCCGTTTCGATCCCGCGCAGGTCGGTGTCGATCGCCTTTCCTCGGTTCAATATCTGAAGTTTCCGGTTGGCGGGAAAGCACCGGTTGCTCTTGGTAGCGACTTGCCGGGATGCGAAACCAGGGGAGTGTTGACCGAGGATCAGAGAATCGCACTTCAGGAAGATCTTTTGGAAAAGTAAGCTTCTCTGTGAAATTCGTGGCAGTGTTTCCCGCCACGAATTTCACAGATTCAATGAAAGACTAGGCGTTGCCCAGTTTGCCTCTTGCTGCCATGGTGTCGGCCATTTTCTTCATGCCGTAACCTTCCAGGGTTTTCCTGGTCGGCCAGCCATGTTCTTTGTCCCAGCCTTCCAGTGCATAGTAATGATCTTTGAAATCATTGACCCCCTTTCGATCCATGAACATCTCGGGGGCCAGGTCGGAACGCCACTTGCCGTTTTCGTAGATCGGAACGCCGCCCCAGAAGGTCATGCCGGAGGCGCCGGGCTTGTACATAAATGGAGCGAGGTCTTCGGTCTGACGGCTTCTGCCATGCATGACGCGAATCGCGCGTTCCAAAGTCCAGATCTTCTGGCCGATCCGAATGGTATCGGCAAAAGAGTCCTTCTTCCCTGTAACCGCGGCATAGTACTTCATTTCGACATCGGGGCTCAGCGTTTCAAGCGTAGGCAGGAACATTTCGCAGAAAGCCATCGATTCGTTCCAGAAGGAAGCATAATGGCGGCTCCAGGCAACTTCTTTGGCCTTATGCGGCGAATAGATCCCGGTTTTCCAGGCTTCTTCGCCCTTCCACGCGTAGTTGAACATGAAGATATCGTCGGTATAAGGGATGGTTTTCTTCGACAGTTTGGTCAAAGATTCCTCGAGCGTACCCTCTCTGGGGGCCCCAACCGCGGTAACCAATCCGTGCCAGCTTGGATCGCCTGCGCCGAGCATGTAGTTGTAGGCCCATTCGGCGCTGGGTAGCGTCCAGTGACCGGTGGCGCCCCATGCCGGGAAGCGCAAAGCTCCGCTTTCCAGATCCTTTTCCAGCCGTCCCCATTTCTGGGCGGCACGCATACAGCCCTCTGCCAGGATATCGCCAATGCCTGTGCGGCGCGAAATGGCATCCAGCATGGCTTCTCTGAATGACAGCTCACCCCACTGATCGAGCGGCAGTGGAGCCGAATCGATTCGTTTGCCGGGGCCGAGATCGCCGATCTCATAGAGGTACCGGAGGTACCATCCGATTCCGGTTTCCACCGGCACCTGCTTGTGGAAAAATTCTGGCGCGCCTGGGATATCGGAAACAAACAGGCCGAGGAAGTGAGCGGACCAGCCGCTGGCTCCATACCGCATCAGGGCTTGGGCTGCCAAATCCTTGGCGGTATCGCCGCGATCGCTGAGCCAATGCTGATCGACGCACATGGTTTCGCCGGCGTTATAGGAATTCCTGCGCCGATCGGCCCGGAGGCACGGGTTGCAGGAAGCGGATCCGGCGCCGGCAGGCGCGAAGCTCCCGGTGACAAGCCCGCCGCCTGTCATCTGCCACAGCCTTGCGTCCAGGATAGCCTTGGGATTGGCAACCCGAACGTTGCCGCTGCCTGTTACGCTGATGGCCTTGAGGTTCTTGGCGCCAAAGACCGCGCCATAGCCGCCGATGCGTGCGCTGACTCCGCTGCCATGAATAAGAGAGGCCAGCCTCGATTTCGCTTCGCCCACTGGACCGATGCAGACAATCTGCGGTATGCCGGTGGTATAGGATTCGCCGAGCTTCTGCCATTCTTCGCCATAACGTGTTCTGCCGCCGACCATGGATGCGATCCGGGTCTGTGTTTCCCAGGTGTCCATGCCCCAAAGCTCTTTGGCATCTTCAATTTTAACCTGGTCATTGATGATGTTGATCCAAACCGGTTTTTCGGCTTTGCCTTCCACGACCACGCCGTCCCAGCCGGCTTGCTTCATCATCGTGCCGAAACGGCCCCCGAAGTTGCCTCGCCAGAACTCGCAGGTTGGAAACGTTTCCGGAGAAATGCCGCAGATGTTGGTTCTGCCGGCTCCTGGAACGCCTGTAGCTGCCAGCGGGCCCGCCATGATGGGAAGAACATGTCGCGGGTCATAGGGATCCTTCAAATCCCAGTCGCCGGGAGCGACCGCAAGATCCCAGAAGATGGCGGCGCCCATGCCATAGCCGCCACCGAATTCCTCATATTTAGCGGTATCGATCGTGCTGGTTTGTTTCGTCGTCAGATTGACTCGCAGTATCTTTCCTGTAAATCCGTTAGCCATCTTTCTTCTCCTTCCCTATGATTTCGGCGCCGGTTTGGCGCTTGGCGTTCCTGGCTTGCGTGCCGGCATCTTTGGACGCGGCGGCTCGAGATTAACGTCGTACCCGGATACGTCCTCTTGCGGAGGCGCTTCATGCACCAGCTTGAGAGCCTTGGACGGGCAGATCGTAACGCATGCCGGTTCTCCGTTGGGACCGCCCTTTTTGCTCCAGTTGGGCGCATCAATGCACAGGTCGCATTTGGAGGATTTGTTTTTGTACGGATTCCAGACAGTCCGATGCGGTCGCTGCGGGCAGGATTGGATACACATCTTGCAGCCCACGCACTTTTCCTGGTCGATCACACGGACATTGCCGTGTTCCGCATCCACGTGCGCCGCTCCAGTAGGACAATTCTGAACGCAGAGCGGTGAAACGCACTGCCGGCAGGGAGCCATTACAACATCGAACGGATATTTCGTAAACGATGGCGCATCCCGGATGATCTGGATGCGGGACAGGGTCGGATTTGCCTCTCCCTGGTGGCTGGTTGAACAGGCAAACATGCAGCTCTGACAGCCCCAACATAGACGGCTATCGTAGACAATATATCCCGTGGATGCAGGATAGGATACCGATGCAGGCGAAGCTGCGGCCGCAGTTCCCGGAACGCTGACCGTCAGCGCTCCAGCCGCCAGAGCGGCCCCGCTGCCGACCAGAAATTCGCGCCGGAGTACCATCTTTTTCTTGCTTTCGGCTTTTTCGGATTCAGCCATAGAGCAGTCTCCTAATGAGTGAATAAATACAATGGAGGTTTGGGTTACAGGACTCCAGGCTGCATTGACGCAGACACGTACGCCTAAGCCTTGAGCCGATAGATTAATTTGTCTGTTGTTATGATGCCCGCGTGCGGCATAAACCACACTATTGCCAAAATTCTGTCCCTCTGTTTAAAAAAGAGACATATTAATACAAAAAATAACAAAATAAACCAAATTAGAACAGTGTGGCGGGTTGTTGGGGCGGGAAGGATAATAGCTCAATTGGCCTATGGTATTAGCCAAATGGCAAATTTCATGGGATTCGTGGCAAAAACCGAAGCCGCGAATCCCATGATGTTCCGGACCTATTTCTTTTTGGATCGAATAGACATTTCTTCTGAAACCCTGGCATCAATGAACACCAGCGGTTTGCCGACGCGCTTGATGACCAACGGGCAGTGGGGAGTATTTGCGGGAATGAAGAAATAGCAGGGATAATTGATCTTTCGAACCTTGTCTCCCAGCAGCATTTCGCAGTCCGCATCAAATTCGAGGAAATTTTTCGAATTTCCGCCGATCAGGAATATCCATTGATCGTGAGGGTGGGAATGAGTGTCGCCGCCCAACGTGTCCGGCGTGGTGATGTAGGCGAATCCTACCGCAAGGTTGGATTCAGGAATATCCTTAGCGCCCCAGGATGTGATCATCGGGGAGGTGATCGTTTTGTGAATGGACCTCCACGGCTTGAATTCGACAACGCCGGGTTCGCGGACGACATTCTCCAGCTTGCTCATGTCCATCTTGTCGTTGTAAGTAGGCTTTTGAGGGCTGGCAACAGCTGCCGAATTCAGCGTGGACAGCACGCTGGCAAATGCCATACCGGCTGCGCCTGCGGAAACGTTTTGAAAGAAATCCCTGCGGCTCGAGTTTTTCTTGTCGAACTCATCAAAATTCATTGGTTCCTCCCTTTACGAGAATGTTATGAGGTGCTTGCGTATACAGAACCGAATCGCAAAATCCTACCCGGTTCTCAGCTTTATGCCATGATTGGGGACGATATTGCACCTAAAATCGGGGAAGCCACAATAGATTCCGGATCTCATGTTTTAGTTTCGGTTACGGCAGATCAAGCATCTGCCGCCAGCCCAATCCGGGAGAATCTGCGGTTCTGGTTCCGGCGATATTGCCTTGATTATCCATCCAGTGGTAATCGGAGTAGTTTTCTATCTTATACTGCCTGCCGCTTGCCGGATCGACGACATCAACCGTTCCGAGAATGGCATTTTCGCGTTTGCGGGATATCTCATCGTAGGTGGCCTGTCGTTGGTTATATCCGTTAACAATGATGTCGGACGTGGCACGCAGATCTTCCTGAATGGCTCGCAGCGCGCGCTGCTGGATCTGTTGGCTGCGTGCGTAGTCCTGCTGAACCGCCGCTGCCGAAATTTGCCTTTGGCGGTTTTCCCATCCCGGATCCAGCCGGAATGAAGATGCGACTTTCTCGCAGACGGCTTTGGCCGGCTGTATGGATTGAGTGGGCGCCAGGACTCCGAAGAGATTCTCCACGTACCACAGGCCCCCCTGCATGGAAGAATAGGCGACACGCGTCACTGCGGCGACGTACCCTTCCAGGGAACGCCCGTTCACCGTACAAGAAAAGGCAACTTCCCCTGCCGTGGTCTCGACGCGTGCAATGCCGGGAACCATTTGGGAAGGCGCTGCCAATTTGGTGAGTTCCGGGCGATTGCCGGTTGAAAGAATGCGGAGGTTCTGACACTGGCCGCGCATTGTATTCTCAACATAGTCTCTTGCGAATTGTTCACCCGAGAGATAGCCTCGAATCAGCAGTTTGCTGCCATCACCCAGCGTCGTATAAGTGCCTTCGCGCATTCCTAGCTGGGAATACATCGGTGTCGGGAGGGTAAAGGCAGGGATATTGGCGTCCCCGTAAAGGATCCGGACTTGCCCGTCCGGGGAAAAGAGGTTCACCCCTTTGCGGATGTCGGTTGCAGTGAAGCGATAAGCTCCACCAAGGGCTTTCCAGCCTTCCGGCACGGCAAGGGTGAAGGCACTTTCGTTCGGATCCATCCATTGGACATATTTGGGCGAAGCGGCAAACCCGCTATTGATGGGTGCCTGTTTTTCGGTGGCGCTTTCGATGCGGAAGCTTTCAAAAACTCGTGCGAACATATCTGCGGAAGTCCGATAGCTGCTCGCGGGTGCCGACGAGGCATAGACGCATACCTGGGCTCCAATCGGCTTATTGGTCCACGTGAGCAGCAGGACGCCTTTGCGCTGAGCCCCTCGGGCGGTTAGGCGGACAAAATTGGAGGTATTTTCCGGCGGGCCCCAGGCGGCTTGTGGATCCAGCCTGGGAGCGATTTGCCTGGCAAGCATGCCGGCGGAATTTGCATCCAGCTGTTGCTGAGGAAGAAATGTCGGCCAGATTGCCGACTGTTCGCCCTGGGTGCCTTGTACCAGGATTCGCCCGGTCTGTTTCTCTGTACGGACATTCCACCCGGCCGGAATCGCGATGGTAAAGCCGGCGGAATCTCGGTGAGTGCTCCAGCCGCTCGGCAGTCCGGATGTCGTTTTGGCGGCAGATGGGGCTGTCGTGTTCTGTTCAGCGGAAAAATTGCAGGATGCTCCCAAAAGAAGGAGCAGAAGACAGGCAAATGGCTTCATGAAATCATCTCCGGGCAAGATTCTGTTATGCAGATGCACTTCTTCTTTTCGTTGTAAGAGAGCATATCGGCAATTGGGGCCAAGACCTTCATATTCCGGAGTGCGGGTTTACTGCAGGAGCGTTCCGCCCGTCGATTCCAGATTCCCAATTGCAATCCGCAATCAGAAATCTGGAATCCGGAATCTGTCAGCTATTTCCAGGCGTCAATAGAGACCCCTTGACCGGTCATGAAATCGGTGATGAACCAGACGCTTGCCGTGCTGCCTCCGACCACAATCGTCCGGATATTTCTGGGATTGGGCAGGTGTTTGATCAATGCATCATTCGATACTTTCTGCCATCCGGCATAGGGTTCCAGCCCCTGTTTTCCCATTGGAGCCATCATGCCCGACGCAATGGAGTTGGCCCAGTAAACGCCTGCGGGCACTTCCGAATTCTTGGACAGCCACTCGGAGAATGCCTCTTTGGTTTGAAAGCCCTGCGCGGTCTTAAGCAGCTTGGCGACCGACGGGTCCATAATAAGCGTTGCGGCTCCCGTTGCCGCGAGTACGCGCGTGAAATCGCGCATCAATAATTGTGGCGGATAATGCTCCACGACGGACCCCGAGCAATTCACGAAGTTCCATCCCGAGAACATGGAGAGAACGCTTTCCTCCGCTTTGTGCCCCATCTGTACATGAATGGGTTTCCAGCCCTCCGGCAGAGCCTCCTCATTTTCCGCGATGGTCACATTGTTGTAGCGCAGTGGATTACTCAGGGAAGAGAATCCGGTTATGCCCTCGATGTAACCCTGCAGAGCGCTATGCATCAGGGTCATCGCTCGACCAATGACAGAATTAGCTTCGGCATTCGGCCCCAGGGCGCCCTCTCCCGAGTTCATTCCGATTTGTTTGCGAATCGGTCCGTTGATCAGCACCATGCTTGCATTGGATGTGGTGGAATCCATGAAGGGAACCTGGGTAGACAAGGCCAGCAATACAGGCATGTATTCAGGCTTTGCCCCAGCCATTACACCGATGATTGCTACTTTTTCAACTGTAAATGGACGGATAGTTCCAAAGACGCCGGCGTCTTTCTTGATCAGTTCATCCGGCTTGTGGCTGGTGCCTTTGAGCATTGCCTTCACTCTCTCTTCGGTTGGGAGAATGACAGGATTGTAGTCCGTCCAGCCTTTATCCTTGAACAGCCGCTGCAGATTGTCTTCCGTGTCCGGAGGCAAAAATCTGGGTTCGGGGGCTGACTCGGAAGGAAGCCCGGTTTTCTTTTCCTCGGCGGTCAAGGGCCTGGTCAGATTGTCGACAATCGCCTGCATCAAGGGTTTGCCGCTGACTTTGTCTCTGCCGTCGAGATAGGATTTCAGGCTGTCTTTACTGAGGCCAGTAAAAGGATACGGTACGCCAACCCAGCGGAGCGGCATGCCGGAGTTGTATTTGAAATAGGCGTTCATGCCATAGTTCACGACGTTTTCGTTCGCGAGCGGTACGGTGGGAATGCCATATTGTTTTTCCAGGGTCTGAGAGAAACGGCTCACGGCCGATAGGCATCCCCATCAGCCAGCCACGCCGATGATGGCGGCGCTGCCCTTATTGGCGCCGATCTCCTTCCACAAGGCCGGATCATCCGCAACGTAATTGCCGCTTTTCAGCTTGAGAATGGTCTTTACGCCAGGCTTGTTCTTTGCAAACCAGGCCTGCATTTCCTCCAGCACCGGAAGGCGGCCGAATCCTTCGTAGTTCGTGTCCACAATATAAACGGTTTTGCCTTCAAGCGCGTCAAGCCGTGGAGCCAGGGGAATTCGCTCGGCAAGTTTGTCTGTGAGACCAGGACTCATAACCGTTATTTTTTCCTTGGACGCGTCACCTGCGGCATGAGATGGTCCGATGCTGCATAGTACCAGGCCCGCGATCGCCAGCAGGCTATACAACAAGAGCGGCGTTCTTTTCATTTTTCCTCCACTGAGATGACCGTTGGCGGCCATGTCCACAGTCGTTGCCATACAAGAAAAGCATTGATTAGGAAATTGAGGCTATTGTAACGAAAACGGGAATTATGCGATAGCAAAGATCGCTATCGGGCAATTTCCTGCGGTTTGCCAAGACGGAGGATGTTGGTGTCCCAGACACAGCCTCCAGCACAATTCCAGCCGTAATACCACAGATACACCTGACTTCGCGTGCGCGAATATGGGGCGATCACAATGCCGCTGTATTTTTCCGCAACATCCTCCCACATAATGTAATTCGAGAATTGTTTCTGAATTTCGCTGAAGAGGTCGCGCCCATAGCTTTGTGCAAACGAGTCCATTTCCTCCGGGCTCTGGAGAAACTGGATGCGGCCGGATAAATTTTGTCCATAAGCGCCGGTAAATGCATCAATATCCGTGGGATTCCGGAGGTAAAGTATCCGTGATCCATCCACGATGGTGACCGTGTGCCGGTAACGGAAAGTCTCAGGACGGAACTCCGCGATCGCACACCAGCGTTTCCACCCGCCATTCACGTCAAACCAAAAGCCATTCGGCTTTGGTTGACCACTTTGTGGATAGCTCATTTCCTGCAGGGTAACGGGTTCTGCTGACCAGTGATAGTATGCCATTTGCTATGATTCCTCGTTTAGGCGTGCGGCTCCACTTTACCTTGAAGGCGCAAAGACTCCAAGTTGCAGATTCGATTCCGCTAAAGAAGACCGTAAACTCCTCCGATAATAGGGCATGGAGTAAGAAGGCTTGCTATTTTACTCAATAGATTAGTTGATTCCTTTAGATAAGCAGACTGATGTCTTAGCGGGTAGATAACCAGGTCTACAAGTTGAAGGCGCAGCGGGCACGAGAAGTGAATGGTGCCTGCTGCGCCTTTTTTATTTCTCAGAAGCCGGAGGAGACAAAGAAATAATCCGCCCTCAAAAAGGCTGCGGGAGTACCGGAATCGGTTGATCTCGACAGCCAGTTGGGGGGACAGGTTCTCCTATGCTAGTGATTGCTCCGCTCCCTGTTCCTGTTGCACATACGAGCCACCTCATCGAAGTTGACTGCGGCAGCCTGAATTTCCTGGAGAATTTCAATAGTCCGTTATCAATGCCTGGAGGGCAACAACTTGGTTTCGTTGCAAAGAAGCCTGATCAACAGATCTTTTTTCGGACCAATCGAGGGAGGTCGAGATGAAGTGGTTCTATAACATGAACATTGCTACGAAGCTGACGTTTTTTTCGCTTGCAATGGTATTGGTGGCGGGAGTGGTCGGTTATGTGGGGATTACGGAACTGGGCAATCTCAGTCAGGCCGACCTGGCCATGTACAGAATTAACGTAGTGCCTCTCGGGCAGGTTGCCCAGGCATCGAAAAACTATCAGATGCTTCGCGTTGGTGTGCGCGATGCCATGCTGGCGGAAAACAAGGAATCGAAAGAGCAGGCCTATGGGACGGTTAACGAAAAGATAAAACAGTTGATGGGCTTCATCAAAGATTATGAAAGCATCATTGCCTCGAAGGAAGAAAGAGATGTCTACGATACCTTCAAATCGAGTGTCCAAAAGTATGCGGAGGACTTCGAGGTCTTTCGGAAACTTCTGGATGCAAAGCAAAAGAATGATGCCTTGAAGTACATGCATGGCCCCTTCCTTGTCGTTGCCAAGGAAGGGCTGGCGGCGATGGATCAACTGGTCAAATTCAACACCGAACAGGCCCGGGCAAGTTCGGACAATAACCTGGCGCTGGCGAGTTCGGCTCGGAACGTGATGCTGGTTATTCTGGGCGTCACCGCTTTCATGGGCATAGGGCTTGGGCTGTGGATCTCCCGCCTCATTTCCAACCCGATCAAGCAGGTGGCAGAGCGTGCGGAAAGACTTCAATCGGTCTGCATTGCCAACCTTGGCAAAGCCAGTGAAGCGATGGCGCACGGTATTCTTGATGTTACGGTGGAGACAGATACCGAACTGCTGCAGATAGAGAGCAAGGATGAAGTGGGTAAGCTGGCGAGAAGCGTCAACGGGATCATCAGCCAGACTCAGTCGACTATTGGTTCATTTGAGGCGGCAATGGCTAACCTCCGGCACGTAACCGACGAGATCAATGGCATGATCCGGAGTGCTCAGGCCGGCGACCTTTCGAATCGCGGCAAGGCAGATCAGTTTGAAGGAGGCTATCGGCAGATGGTGTTCGGATTCAACGCCACGCTGGATGCCGTCGTCGGACCGCTGCAGATGGCTTCCACCTATATCGATCGCATCAGCAAAGGCGACATCCCGTCGAATATCACCGAACACTACAATGGTGATTTCAACGCGATCAAGAACAGCCTGAACCTTTGCATCGATACACTCCGAGCTCTTATCGAGGAGGACGGCGGAGCGGCGCTGCTGGCTGCGGCCAACAAAGATCTGACGGCCCGCGCCAAACGCCAATACCAGGGTGCTTTTGAGAAAATGAGAAATAACATCAATACCCTGATTGGAAATCTCGATGACGCCCTTGTTCAGGTAACGCTTGCCGCCGAACAGGTTGCATCCGCATCGGGACAGATTTCTTCCGGAAGCCAGACCCTGTCGCAGGGTTCCTCGGAGCAGGCGAGCTCGCTCGAGGAAGTGACCAGCTGCATTCAGGAAATGGCATCAATGGCCAGGAGAAATGCCGAGAATGCGAAGGAAGCGCGAAGCCTCTCTGAAGGCGCGCTGTCGACGGCGGACCGCGGCGTTGAAAGCATGAAGCGGCTCTCCGCGGCAATCAACCGTATCAAGGCATCGTCCGATTCGACCGCAAAGATCGTCAAGACAATTGACGAGATTGCTTTCCAGACCAATCTGCTTGCCCTCAATGCGGCGGTTGAGGCCGCCCGCGCCGGAGATGCCGGGAAAGGGTTTGCTGTCGTTGCCGAGGAAGTCCGCAACCTTGCCATGCGCAGCGCGGAGGCAGCCAAGAACACAGCCAACATGATCGAGGAATCCGTCAAGAATGCGGAGGGTGGTGTTTCCATCAACCAGGAAGTTTTAAATAATCTTACCGAGATCAACACTCAGGTGAATAAAGTCAGCGCCGTGATGGCTGAAATAGCCGCTGCATCCGATCAGCAAAGCCAGGGCGTTGAGCAGGTCAATACTGCGTTTGAGCAAATGAATCAGGTAACACAGCAGATGGCAGCCAATGCTGAGGAATCGGCAAGCGCTTCGGAGGAACTGTCGGGACAGGCCGAAGAGATGAAGGGGATGGTTGGGGCTTTCCGTTTGACCAATGTTTCGGGAAAAGCGGTTCGGACCAATCGTCAGGCTCCCAGGCAGACGGCAGACCTGGCTCCGGGACTCAAAAAGCCTTTTGAGGCTCCAGGTTTTGCTTCGAACAGTTCCGCCGGTTGGTAGCGTGAGCCGGCCGTAGCCTCAAAGATGCAGAGACATGGATGGATCGTTTGGGTCTTTGCATCTTTGAGGCGTAGGACCTTCGTAAAGCCGCAATTTTCCCACCTGATGTCGAAACCGACTTTCCAGATTTGAATGGACGAAGTTTCAAAATATTGATAGCTTTAGCCCTGAATTGTAGGGGGCGGAAGCATGCGCGGAGGGAATGGATCTGGCGAGAATATCGGATCAGGATCTTCTTTGAACCGGGTGAAATCGTCTATCGTTGCAGGTCTGGCAAACCTGACGTGGAAAGCCTTCCAGGCGATCAACACACTTGTACCGGAAGGAGAACTCCCGCAGCCTTCCTGGGCTCCCGACAAGATATCCAAGAGCAGGGAACGCTCGAAACCGCCCCTGGGTTTTCCCAGGGAGACAGACTCGCTTTGCCCCGTTTGCGTTCCGGAGATCAGGAAACAGATCGTTTCCGGCGAGGCGAATCTCGATGTCCTCATCAAAAGCCATCCTGGCGAAATCAAGGCGCAGCTTGTGGAGGAAAACGGCCGGATCTTAATCCGGAAGGTTTGTGATAAACACGGGCCGTTCGAAGATGTCCTGTCCACAAATCCTGCCTTTACGCGGCGCGTTGAAGATCTGTTTTTCGGTCGCGATTTTCAGACCGTCCAGGATGAGAATTTGCATCGGCACGGCGCCTCTTCCATTCTCTATGGTCGGGGAACTGTTCTGACTGTTGACCTGACCAACCGTTGCAACATGATGTGCAACCCCTGCTTCACGGATGCAAATCAAGTCGGGTATGTGTGCGAACCGAGCCTGGAAGAAATAAAGGCGGTGCTCGACCGGGCGGTTTCCTTCAAGCCGCGCAGGCAGATCATCATACTGTTCTCAGGCGGAGAACCTACACTTTCGCCTCATTTTCTTGAAGCGGTTGCCTACGCCAAAAAGATTGGTTTTTATCGAATCCTGGCGGCGACCAACGGCATCCGGTTTGCCCAAAGTGAGGAATTCACGCGCCAGGCAAGGGATGCCGGGCTGCACGGCACGTACCTGCAGTTTGACGGAATCAGCAACGAAAAGAACCAGCATCGGGGTGTGAAGAACCTGTTCGATGTGAAGGTTCAGGCGATTGAAAACATGGCCAGGGTCGGCATGAAGACGACACTGGTTACCACTGTTGTCAACACGGTGAACCAGGAGGAAACCGGTCGAATTGTCGATTTTGCCCTGAACAACGTGGATAAGGTGCAGACAGCGGTTTTTCAACCGATTTCCTTCACCGGGCGGGACGAGTCCATCGATGACGCCTCGCGGAATAGACAGCGATACACGCTGTCTCAACTGGTTGAAGATCTAAAACGGCAGTTGCGCGGGAAAGTGGAGCCCATGCGCGACTGGTTTCCACTCTCAACCTACAGTGCGTTTACCAGCATTATGGACATTCTCCAGGGACCGGCTGCCTCCTGGGGGTGGAGTGCCTGCAACTGTCATCCCGATTGCGGCGTCTTTACTCTGCTGGTGGTCCATCGGCAAACGCGCGAATGGATTCCTTTGTTCAAGTTCTTCGACTATGAGCAATTTATTCGTGATGTGAAGATCATCACGGACACGGCAAGAGGAAAAACGCTCACCGAGGCACAGCTGGCATTGGCTATTTTGAGAAACTTCCGTGCAGATCAGGCCCCCAAGGGATTTCCAATCTCCCAGGTCGTCAAGCTGTTCCGGCCTAATTCCGAAAAAGCAGACAGCGATCGAAATGACCGCATGAAAACGCGCTCATTTGAAGATGAGTGGCGCGTTTTGTGTGTCGAGGGGATGTGGTTCCAGGATCTGTGGACGTATGATTTTCGAAGAACCGAGATGTGCGTCATCCCCTATGGCACGCAGGAAGGGGAGATTTCCTTTTGTGCTTATAATACCGGAATCGGCTGGCGCCAGATCGTGGAGACGCGACATCAGACCGCACACCTCTCGGATTGGTATAAGGAAAAGGGAAAGCACGAAATCTATGCAAAGGGAAGAGAAGTAGAGCTGAAAACCACCCGGCACGACCTTATCCTTCCCGTCCTTCAAAATGAAGAGATAGGTGTTTCGAAAGAACGATCGACGGCATCGGTTAAGTCAAAGTAATTCCATACCTGCGGTCTCTGTCGCGCATTACAAGGGGCGAACCGGGGACCGGGGCATGCGCGTTATCACATCCAGAGCTATGGCCTATACGATTGGACAGATTGCCGCCCTGTTGGGTTTGGAATATAGCGGTGATGGAGACCGTTTGCTGACAAAAGTTGCCAGACTCGAGACCGCCGATGAGTCCTCGCTGGTTTTTGTGCAGGCGGGCGAGTCGGAACGGACTCTCTCGGATGGACCCATCCCCGGCTGCGTCATTATTTCAAAATCTGCCGCGCCCTGCGGGATGAATGCAATCTACTCGGACAATCCCAAGCTCGATTTTTCGCGGGCTGCAGCGCAACTTCACCCTCGGCCGGTCAGTCGAGGGACCCGGCACGCAACCGCCGAGATTCATCCGGATGCCTCCGTGGGCGCCAATGTGGAAATCGGTCCCTTTGTCGTCGTGGAAGCCGGGGCACGAATCGGCGATGGCACCATCCTGCATGCACGCGCGGTTGTCGGCGAGGGGTGTATTCTCGGGAGCGATTGTATATTGCATCCGGGGGTTATGCTTTATCCCCGCGTTCATATGGGGAATCGGGTGATTCTACATTCCGGCGTTGTGGTTGGAGCCGATGGTTTCGGATATGTTCCAGACCGCGAATCCTATTGGAAGTTTCCCCAGGTCGGATCGGTGATCATCGACGATGATGTTGAGGTCGGGTGCAATTCGACCATCGACCGCGGTTCGTTGGGAACAACGCGCATTGGAGCCGGAACCAAGATCGATAACCTGGTGCAGATCGCGCACAATGTCGAGATCGGCAGACATGTTGTTATTGCTGCGCAGACCGGTATTTCCGGCAGCACGGTCATCGAGGATCGTGCCGTCATCGGCGGGCAGGTCGGTTTTGGGGACCATGCACGCGTACAGACGGGAGCCGTGATTGGGTCCAAGGCCGGCGTACTTCCTGGAAAAATTGTGCGCAGCGGAGATGTCTATTGGGGTGTTCCCGTGCGCCCTTTGCGCGAATATAAGCGACTGAATGCACTGTTCGGGCGGCTTCCCGAAATGAAGGCGGAAATTGATGCGCTGAAGAAGGAAATTGCCGTCCTGCAGTCATCGATCAAGAAGAATGAGGAATAGCTGCCAGGGGTTATAAGTTCCGGATTATGCGTGAGAACCTGTAACCTGAGATATGAACCCTGCAACCTGTGGCCTGTAACTGATCCGCATGCCTTTTATTGAAGTCAATAATCTGAGAAAAGAATTCCGGGTTTTCAAGCACCGGGAAGGGGTTTGGGGCGCCTTCAAGGATCTGTTTCACCGGGAATACAAGAGCCTGTCTGCCGTGGATGGAATCAGCTTTTCCATCGAGAAGGGAGAATTTGTCGGCTATATCGGCCCGAATGGCGCCGGAAAATCCACAACGATCAAGATGCTGACCGGGATTCTGATGCCGACATCGGGGGATATAGTTGCCAACGACTACCGGCCCTATGCGGATCGGACGCGGTATACAAAGAAGATCGGCGTCGTATTTGGTCAGCGCACTCAGCTTTGGTGGGATATTGCGGTGGTGGAGAGTTTTAAACTGCTGCGCAGAATTTATGATGTTCCGGAGTCGGATTATCGCCATCGGCTGGAGTTCTTCTGTGATCTCCTTGGGCTCGATGAGTTTCTCCACTCTCCGGTGCGCAAGCTGAGCCTGGGTCAGCGAATGCGTTGCGAAATGGCTGCGGCGCTTCTGCACAATCCGCCCATCGTATTCCTGGATGAGCCGACCATTGGCCTTGACCTGATTGCCAAAGACCGGATCCGCCAATTCCTCAAGAATATCAACCGAGAATTGAGTACGACGATTTTATTGACCACTCACGATCTATCGGACATCGAGGAGCTGTGTCGGCGCGTCATTATCATTGATAAGGGAAAGCTCCTTTATGACGGTTCGTTGGACGAGTTGAGGCATCGTCTTGGAAGGTACAACTCCATCAACATCCATCTGGATGACCGGAAACACCGATCCAAACTGGATGCGGTGCTCTGCAGCGGAAACGGACTGCAATGGGAACATGCGGATGAACTCAGCTACCGCGTCCGGTTTGACAGGGAACAGGTGTCCACCGCGGAGATCATCCGGAAGATCGTCAACGAAGTGCCGATCCACGATATCTATATTGAAGCGGAACCGATAGAAGACATCATTAAGACGATCTATAGTCGCGGCCTGTCGGAGTCCTGACGCAATGGTATGACCCAATTATTGAGATTCGCGGCAAGAGCAAGGTTTATGAATCGGCTGCCAATTTACTTTGAATTTGCCCGGATGTCTTTTCTCAAGATTCTTGCCTACCGCCTCCGCTATTTCACCGGCATTGTCGGCTACTTCATCAATGTTTCCGTTTACTATTTCATCTGGAAGGCAATTTATGGAGCGAGCACAAATGTGGCCGGATACAATCTGCCGGAGATGACAACGTATGTTGCGATCGGCTGGATCATTCGCTCCTTTTATTTCAATAATGTGGATCGCGAGATTGCCATGGAGGTGTCGGAAGGCAAGATCGCCATTAATCTGATCAAGCCGGTGGATCCGCAGTTGATGTACGTAGCCCAGACGGCGGGCGAGGCGTGCTTCCGCGCCCTGCTGTTCACACTGCCGATTGCTGTTGTTCTGATGCTTGTCTATCCGATCGGATTGCCCGCCTCCGCTTCTCTGGGCTTGCTTTTTGTCCTGAGCTGTTTGCTGGCATTGCTGATTTTTACTCTGCTGAATTTTATCGTCGGCACACTCGCTCTTCACATCGTTTCGATCCTGGGCGTAATCCGAGCAAAGTATGCGATCGTGGAATTTTTTTCCGGATTGCTGATTCCGATTTCCTTCTTTCCTGCCGGGCTTCAGCGCTTCATGGCATTCCTTCCCTTTCCACACGTGAGCTTTACTCCTTTGCAGATTTATCTCGGAAAAGTCCATGGTGCGGCGGTATGGGAAGCGCTTGGTATCCAAGGCTTGTGGGTCTTGGTCCTATTCGTGACCGGCCGAATTTTCTGGAAATTCTCAACCCGCAAGCTTTCGGTACAAGGAGGATAACTTGTTTAAGATTCTGGTTATTCTCTCTCAATACTTCGCGCAATATGCCAAAACTCGGATGGCCTATAAAGCGGACTTCTTTATTGCATCCTTTGCCAACATCCTGGCAACGGTGGCCGGCTACGGGTTTGTCCTGGTGCTTTTCAGCCGAATACCGCAATTAAGGGGGTGGAGATTTGAGGAAGTGCTTTTCATTTATGGTTTCTCGCTGATTCCGATGGGACTGTTCAATATTGTCAGCCTTAATCTCTATGATTTCGGCGATATCTATATAGTGGAAGGGAAGTTTGACCGCATCCTGCTTCGTCCCGTTCATTCGCTGTTTCAAATCATGTTCGAAAATTTCCGCCTGGAGTCCATGCAGGAAATCATTACCGGGCTCATCGCTGTTGCCTATTGTGCCGGCAAACTGAAGATAGCGGTCACGGCTTTAAACCTGATCCTTTTCCCGCTTCTCTCATTGTGTGGCGCAATTATATACATCTGCATTTTTGTGATTATTTCCAGTGTCAATTTCTGGGTTGAGGATCGAATCGGACTGGCTCCGCCGGTGTTCAACATGATTGCTTTTGGAAGATACCCGATCACGATCTATAACACGGCGATTCAATTTCTTTTGAGCTGGATCATTCCCTTCGCCTTTGCATCGTTCTATCCTACAGTTCGCTTCCTGGGACGGACGGAGTTCAGGACGGAATTCTATCTCATTCCGGTGGTTACTGCGGCCCTGGTTGGCATTTCCATTTTTGTGTGGGAAAGAGGCGTATTGCAGTACAAGAGTACCGGCAGCTAATCTTTGAAACAGATGCGACAGCCAGATAGTTATGCGCAACTCCCCGAATCCGGAGAGTCAAAACGAAGAAAAGAAGAAAGCGATGCGATGCTGCAGTGGATCTGCAGGTCAGCATTGCCGGAAACCTTCGCCTTTTTTCGGAATGTACGGATCGATGCGGCGTTTTATCCCTACATCGGACTGACACACACAATCCGGCGCAAAGGTTCCGGGTGGATGGTTCGGATCAGCGATCATTGCCGGCAAGCCCCCAGGCCCGTCCTCGAAGCCATCGTTATCATTCTCGGTTCAAAAATAGTGAGGCGGAAGCCCCAGGGGAAATATGTGGAGATCTATGATCATTACCGCAAGGATCCCCAACTTGAAGAATCGGTGCGGGGACGGCGCAGGACAAGTGGCCGCAAGCGAATCGGCAGCGTCGATGGGAAACACCACTCGCTGGTGCGGCTTTACGAAGAAGTGAATGCAGATTTTTTTAACAACCAGGTCGAAATTCGCAAAATAGGATGGAGCTTGAGAAAAGGATGGAGGCGGCTGGGCCATTATGACCCCATCCACCACACGATCACGGTGAGCCCGGCACTGGATTCCGGCAAAGTACCCGAATTTGTGGTTCGCTATATTGTTTACCACGAAGTGCTTCATGCCGTTTTTGGGGAGGAATCTTCAACTCCATCTCGCCGCCATCATCCTCCCGAATTTCAGCGCGCAGAAAAAGCCTATCCGGATTATGAGCGGGCTAAAAAGTTTCTCCGCGAATATTTCGGCCGTCGCCGCAGGGCGATTGACGGTTAGCGCGGGAGATTATTTTGAAGCGTCCATGTTTGGTCGACAGATAGTGGATGTTGCCAGCAAAATCTGCAATTCATTTTGCCTTTGTGATATAAAACCACCTTCAACCTGATACGCATGAAGTCGGCGGTTGTATGAAATGTCCATTATGTGAACAGAGGAAAGCCAAAAGACCTTGCCCGGCAAAGAATGGGCTGATCTGCCCGCAATGCTGCGGAGAGAAGCGGGTTCTGGAGATTGATTGCCCGGAAAGCTGCGCATTTCTTCAGACCGGCAGGGAAAGGGAAATACAGGATTACGCCAAACGCTTTCGCGCTCTTGACCGGGATTCCATTGTGAAGAATCAGCGAATCCACAACGATCAGCAGGATACGATTGCGCGCATTGAATACACTCTTGCCCGCGAACGTTTATCGGACCGGAACCTTCAGGATAAAGATGTGGTGGCTGCCATCGGGATCCTGATTGAAGCTTACAGGACGGAAGACAAGGGCGTCCTGTATGAGAAGACATCCGAAGATATTCGTGTTGAGGCATTGCGCAGAACCCTAAAAACGACGGTGGAAGCGCTTCGCAATCCCGGAGGGCAGGAAAATCGAGGGATTGTAGATGCCAAGAGCGAACGCCTGCCGCTCTCTGCCGCCGTTGACTGCCTGGAAATTATACGCTCTCTCGCGGCATCCTACCTCGCGGACCGCGGGTCAGATTCAGGTTACATTGATTTTCTTGCACGCCTTTACCCTCGCGAGGAACAAGGCGGCACTTCCATTTTATTGCCCTGACTCCCATGATCCTGAATCAGTATAACTGCAATCCTGAAACGTTGATCAGCGCCGTGCGCGGCTTCCAGAATAAGCGCATTCTGGTTTTCGGTGATTTGATGTTGGATCGATTTATCTATGGTTCGGTGTCCCGCATCAGCCCGGAAGCGCCTGTTCCCGTTGTGGAAATCAAGAGAGAGAGTACGCGCCTGGGCGGAGCTGCCAATGTATCCTCAAACATTCGGAGCCTGGGGGGGATCCCGGTCCCGCTTGGGATTATCGGCAGCGATTTCGAAGGGGATCGCCTCCGGGAGGAATTCCGGTCGCTCGAGTGTCCTGTGGGCGGGCTTATTGTGGATAAGAAACGCCCGACCAGCATCAAGACGCGAATCATTGCCCATCATCAGCAGGTTTGCCGCACGGACCGTGAAGATCGCTCGCCTTTATCCGCCGATATACAACTGCGGGTTGCAGAGAGATTCCTTTCCGCCCTTCCGTCTGTGGCGGCGGTGATCGTCTCTGATTATGCAAAAGGACTGATTACGCCCGCAATGCTGCGGCGCGTATTGCCGAAAGCCAAGGCTGCGGGAAAATTTGTCTGCATCGATCCCAAGATGAAAAACTTCAGCGCCTATAAGCCTGCGACGATTATTACTCCGAATACCACCGAAGCGGAACAAGCGTCCGGAATCCCGATTTCGGGCAATCGGGATCTGCTGCGCGTCGGACGGAAAATCCTGGGCGAAACTGGTATCGATCATCTGCTGATCACTCGTGGCGAAGAGGGAATGGCTCTTTTTGAGGGCGACTCGAAAGTAACCTGCATTCCTACGGTGGCTCAGGAGGTATTTGATGTGACCGGTGCGGGGGATACCGTAATTTCGACGCTGGCACTGGGACTGGTCGCCGGGCTGTCCATTCTGGAAGCTTCCATGCTTGCCAACATCGCGGCCGGGATCGTGGTCGGGAAACTGGGTACCGCATCCGTGAGTCCCGACGAGCTGATTGCCGGCATTCGGCAGCATGTGAATACAGATTAGCCTGCAAATCTATATCGGCAACGCGTGGCAACGAAACCTCAAGGACACATCTGCGTTCTCCTGACTTGAGCAATGAGGCCGTTTTAAGTCCCATGGCTATTTTCTGATCTCCGGGGCTGATTTGATTGCGATTCCAAGTTCCTTGGGCAGATAGTATGCGGCATCAGCCGGGACGGCTGCGTTCCCAGCGCACAATTCCCCAAAAGCTCCCCCGCACGGCTCTGTGCCATGGCTGGATCCGCCAGTTATCGGCATTGATATGAAGCCGATGCACACCGCTGCTTGCATGGCGCTGCTGCCTCAAAATAATTGTTCTGAGGTGTCTGCAATGCGAGCGAGGCACCAGGCCCGGAGGGCTGAAAGCAAGTAGCCAGGAGTGAGCGGAGCGAACCCCTGGATTGGGTTGGACCATTAACAAGCCCCGAAGTTTAGGCAAAGGCTTGATCTTTCGCCGAAATAAGTGGGTAATTCGGCAAGTCAAAAACTATGCCGATGGTTTGGCGAGCATTCTGGCGCAGGCTTCGGCAACGCGTGGCAGTGAAACCTCGAGGATACATCTGGGTTCTCCGAAAACACTGCACTCATATCCCGGGCAGGGTATGCATGGAAGATTGGAGCCCACGGCCTCGTAATTCGTTTCCCAGGGATGCCAGGCTTGCAGATTGGAGGATCCCCATACAACCACCAGCGGCCTTTTCAGCGCGGCGGCGGCATGTGCCGGGCCGCTGTCACATCCTGCAAAGAGGCGGCATCTTTCAATCAGCGCAAACAGGTCCATGAGCGGCAGATCTGCCCAGTAAGTATGGCGGCTTAGCGCGGTCCGCTGGATTTCGTCCAGCAGGTACCTTTCGTGGGCAGCAGCTGTGAAGATGACAGGGATTCCACAATTTTTCAGAATCCAGTCTCCCAGACCGGCAAATCTGGCTGCGGGCCACTGTTTGGTGGGCAGCGTGGCAGTCGGCTGGATCAGAACGAACTCCGAGATCCCCGCCCGGGTAAGACGATCGCCAATGCCGGATCGCGATCTTTCATCAATGTGCAGCGTGGAACGTGAGGTATCTATCGGGATATCCAGCCAGCGCAGAAGGCTGAGCTGATGTTCGACCGTGTGCAAAGATGGACGCCCCCAGATTCCGGTGGAGGGTGGGATGCGCGTCGTATAAATCCAGGAATGTCGATGCCCTTCCTGTCCTATCCGTAATTGGGCTCCGCTGGTCCCGGTAAACATCATGGACGTTGTCCCTCCGTGGAGGTTCAACACTGCGGGATAATGCCTCTTCCTGATTTCCGCAACGGCCCGGAATCGCGTCCAGCCATTGCCTTTTGCAGTACCGCGTTGAAGGACAAGCGTCTCACGCACGGCCGGGTGATGAAGAAAAACCGGAGCGAAGGGTGCCTCAATCAGTACGCTTGGCCGGATTTCCGGCCTCCAGCGATGAAGTGCCTCTATCAGGGGTAGGGTTAGGATGGCATCCCCAAGGGAACGCAGTCGAATGAGTAGAATATTGGAAATATTTTGCAGGTCGCGCCGCAATCGTTGCGCTTCCGCACTTGTCCCCGTGGATGTAGATGATTTTTGAGACGCCGAATTCAGGGTGGATGCTCCTTAGGGTTCCTCGATGGTGGCCTCGTCAATCAACATGACAGGTATGTCATCCCGAATAGGATAAACCCGGTTGCACTTTACACATTTCAATCCATTCCCATCGGGAGTGAGTCGAACCTCTTCTTTGCAGAGCGGACAGGCGAGAATGTCCAGAAGTTCCTTGCTGATGGTCATTACCTATTTCCCTCCTGATCCGGCTCCCTGGGATGATCGGGCCCCGAGACCGAATTTGTTTTCCGTGCCGGAAAAAAGCCTTCGTATATTCTGGCTGTGTCTGATTATGATCAGCAGCGCTCCCAGAGATCCCCAGCCGATTACGACTATCGGTTGTCCATACAAATATGCCCAGACCGGGAAAAGTGCAGTTGCACCAATCGATGCGGCGGATATATAGCGTGTCAGAGCCAAAATCAGAATAAACACGACCAGGGTTGTAAGTACAGCCGCCGGCGAAAGTGCAAGGTAGGCTCCGCAGCCGGTCGAAACCCCTTTGCCTCCTTTGAAGCGCAGCCAGACTGTAAAAATGTGTCCAGCGATGGCAATAAATGCCGCGGCTGACTGCCACTCGATGCCGCCGCCCAGCCATCCCGCGATCAGGACTGCCAGATAGCCCTTGCCCGCATCCAGCAGATAGGTGGCGATGCCATTGATCCGGCTTCTGCGAAAAACATTCGTGGCGCCAATATTTCCACTGCCAAAAGAGCGGATGTCCTTGCCTTCGGTGAAACGGACCAGGATGTATCCGAACGGAATCGAGCCCAGGAGATATGCAATGAAAGGGATTAAAAGCTCCGGTCGCGGCATGATTGACCCCGGTTCTCCTCAATCACAAAGCACAACCTTATTCAGGACAGTGTACACGGCGCCCTGAGGCTTCAGCGTGCTCTGGTAGATATTAAAATGGTCTGCATGGAAACTGTGCTCCAGACCGGAGCCAATCTTAATACAGTCGATCAGGGGCTGCAAATTCCTTTTCCCCTTAACGCGCCCAAGAGTCAGGTGTGGTTTGAAGGCCCGGTCCTCCGGGGGGAATCCAAGAGTTTCGCAGGTTTTTTCTACGATGCCTTGAAGCTGGACCAGCGCATCCCGGTCCCCCTCGATTCCGCACCAGATGACCCGAGGATTTTTGTCGCTGGGGAAACAGCCCAGACCGCGAAGCCGAAGTCCGAAGCTGCGAATCGATGAAGTTGAAATTTGAAGTGCTTCCGCCATCCGCGGAATGGAGCTGGGTTCCACTTCACCCAGAAATTTGAGCGTCAGATGAATAGAAGGGATGGCAACCCATCCGACTTCGGCTCCCACGCGGCGCAATCCTTCCTGCATTTCCATGAGCATTGACCGGCATGCAGGTGGAAGCGGGATTGCGATAAATGTTCTCATGATAGTGGCAGCCTACGATAAAGCGGTTGTCCGTCGCCAGCCGTTAGTCAAACATCGACTGTCTATCGATATTTGATGACGGCAAGACTGAGATCATCTGTTTGTTCACCGGTGGCGTTGCGATCGTCAAGGATAGCCTGGCATATTTCCCGGGCAGTCCCGTTTCGGGCCCGCGAAACCGCTCTCTCCATTTGCTGCTGCGAATAGGTAGAAAATGGATCCAGTAATCCATCTGTGAAGAGGAGCAGCACGTCTCCCTCACCCAGAAGATTCAATTCGTTGACCGTGTAGTGCTTCATGTAGCCCAAGACCGGCTGATACATGCGGGCGTCCGCATTGTCTTCGTTCAGTTGTAATCCAAGTGGGGGATAGCTCACCATCCGGTCCGGGCTGATCTCCACGAACCGATCGAACTCTCTGGAGAAGACAAGCGGCAAGGGATGGCCCGCATTGACAAATCGGAACCCGCCTGATGAATCGATCTCTCCATAGATCATGGTGATAAAGCTGGCTGCTTCCGTTTCGCCGGAAAGCTTGTGGAGCGTCCTGGATCTGTAGAACCGCATGTTGATCTGCTCGAAAAGGCGCGTGGTGATCTCCCCGCACTGATCGAGTTCGTATAAGGCGCCGAGATAAAAGGTCTGGTGAAGTATCAGTGCCGTGATCGCATCGGTAAACTCGTGGCCCGCCACGTCCGCAACCAGAATTCCCCCTTTTCTCTTCAGGCTGTAGAGTCGCTGGGCGATCCCCTCCTGCCCTTGTGATAGGGCTCGGGCAATCCTGGCATCCAAATGGTACCGCTCCGGAAAATTTACATACGAAATCAGGTCGCCGCCTGCCACGCCATTCAGTGGAATCGATGTGCCGTAAATATCCACGTTGTCGATTCGGGGAATGGCCCCCGCTTCCGGAATGAGGCTCCCAGCAAGGTTGTCGGCTCCGCTTCGCAGTTCCTTGTCGAGTTTTGCTCTAGACTGCTTCATCCTTGCTCCCGGTAAAAATCGCTATCGAGTATATCCTTTGTGAGAAAAAGCATGCCACGGAAAAACACCCATTCTATCCGTATTATTGGGGGTAAAAGCTTAAAAAATTGCCATAATCCCGCAAATATCCCATAAACAGATCAGACTTGACCGAGAAGGAATCGCCGCAGCCATGAAAGGGCGAGATAGGTTGAACGTTCCCGGATTGATTCCCGGTCGCCGGGCATGATTCGATGACGGCTCAGCGTTCGGTTACCATCGGACATGCCGATATGCACAAGTCCGACAGGTTTTTCCGCGGAGCCTCCTCCGGGGCCCGCTATCCCCGTAATGGATAGGCCGATGGAGCTATGCAATGCCTCGCGCACACCCAGTGCCAGAGCCTCTGCCACCTCCGCGCTGACCGCACCATATTGTTGGATCAGGGCGGGATCAACACCGCAGAGCTCTATTTTGGCTTCATTGCTATAGCAGAGGATGCCCCCCCGAAAGTATTCCGAGCTTCCCGGAACTCGTGTGATGTGCATTCCCAGCATGCCGGAGGTACAGGATTCCGCAACAGCAAGAGTTTTTCCCTCCTGCAGAAGAAGTCCCCCGACTACCTGTTCCATCATTTCATCTTTGGTTGTGAAGATCGCGTCCCCAAGCTTTGCCTGAATTTTGGAGGCTGCCTCATCAAGGTCGGAGGCAGCGTTGTTTGAGGTAACCCATTGATACAGGCGAACGGAGATGTGCCGGGTTCCTGCCAGCACCGTAGTCTGTATTTCGGGATAGGCTGTGTATATCGGAGCTATTTGCGAATCAAGTTCCGATTCCGTAATACCGGTGATATGAAAGGATCGGCAAGCCAGACGCGTTTCAGCTCCCAAGGCCCTGATTCTTGGCAGCATGGATTCAAACATAGGCTTGAGTTCTCTGGGCGGGCCCGGTAGAAGTGCGATATGCCGGCCTTTTTCCTCGATCCACATGCCGGGTGCTGTCCCCAACGGGTTATCGATTATTTCGGCTCCCTGGATAACTTCCGCCTGCTTCTCGTTTATTTTGGCCATTTGAAAACCGCGCGCCGCAAATCGCTGTTTCAATATTTCCAGAATGGATTTGTCCATATGAAGCGGCCGATCGAGCACTGCGGCTACCGCATCGCGAGTGAGATCATCTTCAGTCGGGCCGAGTCCTCCGCTGAAAATAATGATGTCGGAGCGAAGCAGCGCAGCGCGCAGCACGGCCCCTATGTCATTCCGATCGTCTCCAACGACTGTTTTCAGATGGACGCGGCATCCGGATTCGTTCAGGTGCTGAGTCAGGAAAAGCGAATTGGTGTCCAGGCTATCGGGAGTCAATAGTTCTGAACCGACTGCTATAATTTCCGCCTTGATCATTTCATTGTGCCCGGGATTAGAAGAACAGGTTCAACAGGTGAAGCAGGATATTTCCATAGACACCAGCCAGCAAATCGTCGGCCATTACGCCCACGCCGTTTTCGAAGGATTCCAATTTCCGGATGGGGTATGGCTTCCACATATCAAAGACCCGGAAAGCAACGAAGCCTGCAGCCAGGTTGAAGATGCTTATGGGAAGGAACAGAAACGTCAGCAATTGACCGGCCACCTCATCGATAATGATGTATGAAGGGTCTTCTTCGCCGGTGCGTCGGCTGATAGCCGCGGAAGCAAGGATGCCGGCGAGGGTGATCAGGCACAGGGCGCTTATGTGAAGCGCAGGAAGAATTCGGCCGCAGCAACGGTAAACGGCAAAGTACAAAATGGTAGTGACAAACGAACCATAGGTTCCTGGCGCTCCGGGAATAAAACCGATGTAGAACAGGCTGGCATAGGCCAGGCACAAGCGATCCTTCATGCTTTCTCCGTAATGTCAGGGGATGAATCCCCGTCTTCGTCTTCATCTGGAGTATTGACCGGGATACGGTACGAGCCTGAAATCCAATTGTCCAGGTCCAGCAGCTTACAGCGCTGGCTGCAGAAAGGTCGGAATTTGTTTTCTTCAGTTGCCGTATCTTTGCCGCAGCGGGGACATTTGACGATCATACTTGTCTGCAATTTCCTATAAATCGGACTGTGCCGGTCAGCGGACAATGGTTCCCAGTAAATCGTGGCCCAGGGCGCGTGTGATTCGGATGATTCGAAATTCGCCGCTTTTCACTTCACCGATCTCGGAATCATTGATGAGACAAACGCCGTCAATTTCGGGCGCCTGTGATGCCATTCGGCCCTGCAACAGTAAATCGCTTTCTTCGGATGGACCCTCCACAAGGATGGGGAATTCCTTTCCAAGCAGACGCCGGTTTTGCCTGGATGCGATAGTTGCCTGCTGCTCCATCAAAATGCGCCGCCGACTTTCGGCGGTTCTGGCGGACACCTTTGGTTTCAGCCCGTGGGCTAGCGTATCTTCTTCGTCGGAATAGGTGAACACGCCCAGCCTTTCGAATTCCATTTCCCTGCAGAAATTTTTCAATTCCAGGAAATCCTCTCTCGTTTCTCCAGGATACCCCACAATCATTGTCGTTCGAAAGGTAACACCGGGAATTCCGGCGCGGATGTGCTCGATGAGCCTGCTGAGACTTGCGCGATTTCCGCCGCGCCGCATGGACTTCAGTATGCTCGCACTTGCATGCTGCAGCGGCATATCAATATAACGGCAGATTTTTTCGCTCGCGTTGACGACTTGTATCAATTTGTCGCTGACAAGCTCCGGATAGACATAAAGGAAGCGGATCCACCGCAGTCCCTCGACCTTATCGAGAGCTTCAAGCAGATTGGCCAGGCCGTCCTGCATCCCCACATCCGTGCCATAGCTGGTGGTGTCCTGCGAAATCAGGGTGATTTCCCTGGTTCCTTCGGAGGCAAGCCTCGAGGCTTCCTTTACAAGCGATGGGATTGTACGGCTGCGGAGGCGACCGCGTATTTTGGGGATGACGCAGAATGCGCAGGTGTGATCGCAACCCTCGGATATCTTCAGATAGGCGCTGTATTTCGGCCCAATCAACGTCCTTGGGGTTGTGTCGTCATAAAGGTAGAGATCCGCGTCGCTTCGGCCGTAGGAATCGGGCGGCGCAACCGGGTCGCCGGAAACGGCTTTGACGATTTCCTCGATCTGATTTGTGCCGAGGATTGCGTCCACCTCAACCAGATCCGAGTGGATTTCCTTTGGATAACGCTCCGCAAGGCAGCCTGTAACAATCAGTTTTTTGCAGGAACCGGAGTTTTTGAGCTGCGCAGCGGAGAGGATCGTATCAATGGATTCCTTTTTAGCGTCACCGATGAAGCTGCAGGTATTGACCACAATGACATCTGCATTGGCCGGATCGGTTTCGATAACATGTCCGTGTGCCTGCAACAGTCCGATCATCACTTCACTGTCGACGAGATTCTTAGCACAACCTAAACTGATAAAACCTATTTTTGCCACCTGTCACTCCCGAGGAGCTTTCCATAGTAAGCTTCCAGGATCATTGTATCAAGTCCATGACCTTGCATTGCTGCAATGGCTCGGAAACTGTCCGAAATACTGGAGTCACCTAAGCCTATATTCTCAATGCTTTCTCCGGAGTGCAACCCGAAGTTCGCGAAGAAGAATTTCCGCATCGGTCCGGTGGAAAGGAGCTTCGGGTGGACCGAAGCGAATGGAATTGTATATTTTTGTCAAATCGAGAAACGGTTTCCCGGCGGGGTGTTGCCCGATACTCCGAGCGAATTCCAGGGGGGTCTGGGTAGCGCCGCGTTGCATTCCTTCTGCTCCAAGAGCGGCCAGAGCCTCCATATAAAAACTTGCCGCGACTTTCCGGCTGTTCCTTCGATGAATGAGGCGTTGCAGCCAGCCCGATGCGCGTGCCCGTATTGTGGCGGTTATGATAACGACGATAATGGCCATCAAGGGGATCCAGAAAGCCCATTTTCGCAACAGCCAGAAAGCCACCTCCTTGACGCTCAAGTCCTGCCACCCCTTTTTAAGGCGTTCCTGCAGTGTGCTCCAGTGATCCATCACGCTTCGGGCGGCACTATCGGCCTTGGACCGCGCATTCACGAGCACAACGGCCTGCTTCGAAAAGTCGTAATTTATCACGCTGTCCCACCACCAGAGATCGATGGCGTCGGACAGGTTGGCCAGAATGAGCGAAAGCCCGGATTTGCGCTGCCCGCTGTCCGGAGGCGTCGGATCAAATTCAATCCAGCCATAAGGCGGGAAATATGCCTCCACCCAGCTGTGGGCATTGTATTGCCGCACTGTCCAGCTGTTGCCCAGACGATTGTATTCTCCCATGCGGAATCCGTTGACGAGTCTGGCGGGGATTCCGAGTTGTCGAAGCATGATTGTCATGGCGGATGCGAAATACTCGCAATGGCCGCTCCGGATATCGAAGAGAAACGCGGCCAGCGGGTCCGGGCTGCTCGGCTTTCCACGCAGGACAAGGCTGTAGCCATAATGGGTCCGAAGATATTGCTCCATCGCCAGGGCTTTTGAGTATTTATCCTTAAAGCCCTTTGTGATCTGTTGGGCCAGGGCTTTGATCCGCGGATCTTCCGGTGGAGTCTGGGTATACACACGGATAATCTCGGGCGGAATCGGCCGAAGGTCGGAGATATTTGCGGGGTCCGGCTGGACGGGATCGGAAACAACGGAATATCTCAGCTTCTTGTTCAAGGACCGCGGCGCATACAGATTTTCCGAGCCATCGCGCAGAAGCAGACCAACGTCGACAGAGACCGCAAGCGCCTTGGGCGTCGCAAAGATCACATCAGTGGACAGAGCTTCCAGGAAAAAGGTTTGATGAATCCAGTCCGTTCCCTGCGTGGAATTTTCCAGCTTGTAATGCCTTCCCTGAATCGGTATTGAGCCGCGGATCTGATTGGTCCGTTGCCACGCCCGCCCGTCATAGTAGTCAAAGGCGAGGCCCCGCCACTTCAATTCTGCGTGCAGTTCCGAGGGATCACGATCCAGCTTTACGCGCATGACGACAGCATCGGATTGCTTGATATTTCCTATCTGGCCCAGTTCGACTCTTTCTGAAAATCCGGTTGTGAACTGCATGTTGCCGGATGGCCTGCCGTACATCCCGTAGGTGATTCTTGGCAGAATGAAGAAGATCGGGATCGATACGATGATAACCAAAAGTGCTATCCCCACCACCATCATTGCCAGGAGACCGGCGGGGAAGGCGGAGAACAATTCCATTCCTGTACCCTGAAACTGCCTCGGGACGAAAAGTGGTTGGACCGGGATCTCCTTTTGAACGCGAGCGTTTGTTCGCCGCATTTCAAAAAGAACCAGGGTGCTGATTCCACAAAAAAGGAAAACCAGGAAGCAGACGGCAAAGACAATATTGACCGTCAGGGTGGATGCGGCGAGAAGCTCGGTCAGGCTGATCAGGTATAACAGGATGTAATCGCGATCCTTCGAAAGGGTTAATAGCTTAATGGCCGCGGTAAAGAGAAGCAGATGAAAGACCGAGAGAATGAGGGAGCGCGATAGAAAAAGATAGTCAAGGGCAAAGAAGGGAAGATATGTCAGGGCGAGGCAGTTCAGTATCCATATGGGGATCCGGTTGCGCAAGGCGCCAGTGTCGAGAAACCAACTGGAGATGAAGGTAACGACAAAAAACAGGGCAGACGGCCAGTCGACCGCCCCAGTCGCCCAGATAGCTATGAATCCGGAGGCGAAAAGGCAATAGGAAGACAGTTTGAATGACCGCGCAAATGTCATAGTTCGTCGAAAAAAACCACATGCGAGGATCGCCAGACCGCTGACGGGAAGCTGCCTCGTGGTTGCGATGTAATAACAATCTTGAAAACCTTATCGGAGAGGATCTCCTGCAACGGTGCATTATTTGCGGAAACGGGAAAGCCGGATAAATCCCAGAGCCGGGATCTTTCCATGGACTTTACCTCGTACCCTACAACTGCAAGCGATCGAAGAATTCGATACAGGTGATCGATCCCGGTTCCGCGAGGGACATATTCGTCGGGAGTAAGAAATTCGATTCCCGCCCCCTGTTCAAGAAAATAGGCGGCAATACTTGCCGCGAGAGATACGGCTTTTTCAAATCTTTCCCGCAATTGTGGATGCGATTCTTCGCTGACGCGCGTGTCCAGGATCAGACAAAACTTGCTGTCCTCATCCCGGGCATGCTCGCGGGCCATCAATGTGCCTGTCTTGGCAGTAGCCTTCCAATCGATTAGTCGTGCGCTTTCAGAGTCCTCATATTTGCGAATTGAAAAAAGGTTTTCACCCGGCCCTACATGAAGCCCTTCGAGTGTTCCGGGAAGAAAAGGGAGAAGATGAAAAAATGAAGAAATCTGCCGGATTAGCGGATAGACGAGCACCTCTCCGTTGGCTCCGATGCGTTCGCCTCGGCGGAAGAAGCCAAAGGGGAACCGCGTGGAAATCCAGAATCCGTCCAGGCTGTATACGCCGCGGTTGGGAAAGGATTGCACTGTCAATTCAGAGCGAGTTTCCCCGGCGCGAAGGACGGGAAAATAGGCTGCCTGGCGCAGCATCGAGCGGTTGTCCTCGCGGTGTTCGATTGCGTTAATCCTGCGCGGCAGGAGCTTTCGGATACGCGAAACCAAAGACCGGCTTCTGCTCATTTCCGGGTCTTCCACACGAATGGAGAACGACGGGAATACGCGCTTCAGATTTCTGACCGAAACTTTGATGGAAACGCGCTCGCCGGCAAATACGTTTTCCGGGAGCTGCAGGGACAATGCGACCTGCTTCAGAGAGTTCCTCGAAACGATGCCTGAAACGGCAATCATGGACAGCAGGGCAGACAGGATAATGAAAAGCAGGTTATTGCCGGTATTGATGGCGGCAAGGGAAAGAATGGATACGCAGGCCAGGTAGATAAGCCCTTCGCGTGTAATTCGAACGGAAAAAGGGAGCGCACGTCTGGCAGGGCGCGGATTGCCGATGCCCTGATTGGAATTAGAGCGGGATTTCGACGCTCTGAAGTATTTCACTGAGAATCGCCTCTGCCTCTTCGCTCCGCTTGTACGGCGAAGAGTATTTGGAACTAACCACCACCCTGTGGGCCAGAACCGGCAGTACGAGCTGCTTGACATCGTCGGGTATACAGTAGCCGCGACCCTCGAAATATGCCATTGCCTGCGCTGCACGCCGCAAAGCCAGGGATCCGCGGGGGCTGACTCCAATCAGCAGGAATTCCGAGCGCCGGGTGGCTTCAACAATGGTCATGATGTAGTCGAGCAGTGATTCCTCCACGCGAACCTCGCTTACGAGCGCCTGTGCCTGCACAATGTCCTCGGCGCGCATCAGCGGCTGGATACTCTCCACATCAGGGATGCTGTGTTGACGTCGTAAAATATCCTTTTCCGCCTCGGCATCCGGATATCCCATCTTGATTCGAAGGAGGAATCGGTCCAACTGCGATTCGGGGAGCGGATAGGTTCCGTGATGCTCCACCGGGTTTTGCGTGGCGACGACCATAAACGGTCGCGGGAGTGAGTGGGTATGGCTGTCAACGCTGACGCTTCCTTCGCTCATAGCCTCCAGGAGTGCGCTTTGTGTTTTGGGTGTCGTACGGTTGATTTCATCCGCGAGCACGATATTGGCGAATATGGGGCCTCGTCGAAAATCGAATGCCTGGCTGGTCTGACTGAAAATCGAGACTCCCAAAATATCCGAAGGCAGCAGGTCGCTGGTGAACTGGATTCTGCGGAATGTGCAGTCAAAAACTCGGGCGAGAGAGTGGGCCAGCGTCGTTTTTCCGACACCCGGGACGTCTTCGATGAGCAGGTGGCCTTCAGCCAGCAGGCAGATGAGTGCCAGCTTGATCGCTTCCGGCTTGCCCCGGACCACCGTTGCTATGGCTTTCTGCAATTGAAGAGTTCTGGGCTCCAGGTCTACGGTCTTGGTCATGTCGGTTCTCGCAGACACAAGTATACTGAAAGGAGACAGAAGTCAGAAGACAGAAGTCAGCAGGCCGATTAGAAGAGGTTTTTTTGATTGCCTGTGATTTTGATGCCGAAGTGTTCGAAGGACTTTTTTGTCGCCATTCTTCCGCGTGGGGTCCTGTCGAGGAAGCCTATCTGGATCAAATATGGTTCGTAGATATCCTCGATGGCATCTTCGTCTTCGCTGATGGCGGCAGCAAGCGAACTTACCCCTACCGGGCCGCCGTTATATTTCTCAATGATGGTAAGCATCAGCTTGCGGTCGATTTCATCAAATCCATAAGTGTCGACATCCATCATGGCGAGCGCGCTCATGGCGAGAGCCTTGGTAATTTTTCCATCGCCCTTCACTTCAGCATAGTCGCGCACGCGCCGGAGAAGGCGGTTGGCGATGCGCGGTGTCCCGCGACTGCGTGAGGCGATTTCCAGGGCGCCTTCGTCATCGATCTCGACTCCCAGCGTTTGTGCGGATTGAAGCACGATCACGCGCAGGTCGGGACTGCTATAAAACTCCAGCCGATGAATGATGCCGAACCTTCCGCGCAAGGGGGCTGTCAGGAGGCCGGCGCGGGTCGTGGCTCCCACGAGGGTAAACCGGGGCAGTGGCATTTTGATGCTTCTGGCTCCAGGCCCTTCTCCGATCACAATGTCGATATAGAAGTCCTCCATTGCGGGATAAAGAATTTCCTCAATGGCCGGGTGCAATCTGTGTATCTCGTCAATGAAGAGAACATCGTTTGGCTTGAGGTTTGTCAGTATTGCCGCCAGATCGCCTCGTTTTTCGATGACGGGCCCGCTGGTGGTCCGGACGCTTACCTTCATTTCGTTGGCGATGATGGTGGCCAGCGTGGTTTTTCCCAACCCGGGAGGTCCGTATAGAAGCACATGATCCAGAGCCTCCGATCTCTTCAGAGCCGCCTGGATGCTGATTTCAATGTTGTCTTTGACCTTTTGCTGGCCAATGTACTGGCGCAGGGTTTGCGGGCGCAGACTCTGTTCGTAGGATTTCTCGTTGGAGTCAAACGATGGGCTCAGAAGAGTGTGGGGTAATTCTTTTGTCACGATATCTCCAGGCCGTGTCAACCGGCGAGTCGTCGCAATGTGTTCCGCAGGACTTCCTCAAACGTGCGTTCGCATTCCGCCGAACGCAATACAACCGCAAGCGCTTTCTCCGCGGAAGGACGAGGGTATCCCAAATTGACGAGGGCTGAAAGGATATCTTCCTCGAGGGGGGATGGCGCACCGCTCTGTCTGGAGGCTTCCACCTGTTCGGGCAAAAGAAAAGGCGTCATATGGGCCTTCAGCTCAAGCACCAGCCGTTCTGCCGTTTTTCGACCAACACCCGGGATGGCGGTGAGGCGGGTTAGATTGCCTTCGGCTATCGCTTGGGCAAGTTCTTCGACCTGGGCTCCGGACAGTATGGTAATGGCCAGCTTGGGGCCAACGCCGCTGATCGAGAGCAGCCGCAGGAAGAGATCTTTCTCTCTCTGGGTATGAAAGCCGAAGAGTGTCAGCGCGTCCTCGCGGACATGCGTATGGATTTTGAGCGAGACTTCATTTCCTTCGGCCGGGAGTTCATAAAAGCTTGTCAGCGGGATAAACACCTCATAACCGATCCCATGAACATCCACCAGGAGTGCATTGGGTTTCTTCTGTAACAGCTGTCCCCGTAAATATCCGATCATAGTTCCTTATTGGAGGATCTTGAATTGAAAGCGAAATCTGCAAACCGCAATTACCTGGGTGTTGCGTCCGGAAGACCTCCGTCCACCGGGATAGTTGCGCCGGTCGTCGGACTTTGTCTTGTTGCAAAAAACAAGACAGCCTTTGCCACATGCTCAGCGGTGACTTTTGCTTTCAGGAGATTTCTGGTCCTGTAATATTCCTCGAGGCCTTCGGGACTTAGTCCTCTGGCTGCCATTCGGTCCGGGCCGACTTCAGACCAGAGGCCGGATTTGCGGCTTCCGTGAGAAAAAACAGCATCTGGCGCCACCATGTTCACCCGGACATCCATATCCGCAAATTCCTGGCTTGCGATCCGCGCCAGCTGATGACCAGCCGCTTTTGTTGCGCTGTAGGCTCCGAATCTCGCTCCGGGCGCAAAGACATTTTTGGTCGATACCAGCACGATATCGCCGCCGGTGCCCTGCAATTTGAACACGCGGGCGGATTCGGCAAGAGTAAGAAGCATCCCTTCCACGTTGATTTTTTCTATCTTCCGGAATACATCGAGGCTCAATTCCATAAGTCCCGATACATGAGCCACGCCGGCGTTGAGTACGACCAAATCAATGCCGCCCCAGTTGCGGATCACCGCGCCGAATCCCTCGGCAACGGAACCTTGATCGGTGATATCCAGCGGAGCTCCCATCACACGTGAACCATAACGGGACCGGAGTTCCTCTACCAGCCCATTCAGTGCATCACCGGGAAGATCCGTAACCGCGACATGACAGCCCTGCCGTAAGAGCTCTTCGGCAATGCCCGAGCCGATCGCTCCCGCCGCGCCCGTTATGAGCGCGATCTGCTTGCCAAGCGGAAGAGCCTTCTCTCCCTGCAATTTTGTATGCTGGAGTGTGCGGTATTCCATCTCGAACAGATCCTGTTCCTCCATGCCGCAATAGGTCCCCATGGCGGCGATCTGCTCTTTGGTCGCAAGCGTATGCTCTGCGATATCCTTGACAATATCGGCCGTCGCCGCATCCTTGCCCGCGCAGAGAACACCTAATCCCGGCAGGAGGATGACCCGTGGAGTGGATTCCATTCTTTCGACGCCGCAAGGCATTTCGCCCGCATGTCTTTCGATGTAGGCATTATAGGCGCTTGAATATTCCTGGACCGCCTTCGAAAACTGTTCCCGGAAATTTTTCAGATCGCTGAAATCGGGACTATCAACCCACATGTAAGTGGATTTGGTGCGAATGAGATGATCGGAAGTCAGCGGCGGAGTCAAGGCCACTTCTCGTCCCCGGTCGGAATCGACGAGGTTCAAAGTGTTCTTGGTGATTAGCGGTCGCAGGATAACCTTCGACCAATGATGATCGGAATCCTGGGTCGGGCTAGCCAGAATTCCGCGAATGATGGGAGCGATTTCGGTCAGCCTTTTCTCTGCCACCGAAGCCGGAGTGGATACGGCGCAGACGAGCGGGTTGTGCGAATGCTGCCGGAGGTACGCCTCCGCTTTGTTGGCAAGGTCAATGGTGGCGGTGTAAGACTCGCAAGCGCTTGCCCCCCAGGTCACGAGTCCATGCTGCATTAAAACGAGCGCCCTGGCTCCTGGATTGCTATCCAGCATATCGGCGACGGCTTTTGCCAGCCTGAAACCGGGAGCCACATAGGGCACTACCACAACATCCTCGCCGAGGGCCTCCCGAACCAGCTTCTCTCCCCCGCGTTGATTGGTAAGCGCCAGAATGGAATCGGGGTGAGTGTGATCGACGAACTTATTCGGCAGAAACGCATGGACGAGGGTTTCAATGGACGGGGATGCTGCCCGGGCGTCCAGCAGATGGGTGCGAAATTCATTGACCATCTGCTCATCGGTAAGTTCCGAAACCGTTCTCAGCCGTTTCAGATAGTTGAGATCAAGTCCCGTGTAGCCATTGGGTTCGATGTGGGCAAGATTGTAGCCTGAAGCCTTGACGTAGACCGCTGGAACTAATTCGCCCCACAGATTTCTGTGCGTGGTCTTAACCGATGAATTGCCCCCGCCGTGCAAAACCAGTTTGGATTCGGCCCCAATCAGGGAGGCGACGTAAAGCCCCACGGCCAAATCCTGCCCGCAGTGCTCCCCGTACTTCGCCACGAACTGAGCCGCTTTGTCATCAGACCAGCGGTTTTCCATATGTCTATTCCATCCTCGTTCGGCCGCGGATGTGGGTGCATCCGATCGATCACCGTGAATCAAATCATTTTGCTTAATCTGGAATGATCAGGAGAAAACCCAATACCTCCCGCATCCGGTATCGTACGCCTATCGTTTAGCCGAAGCTTGTTTCAGATCATTTTTCAGGGTCTGAAAGAGCTCAAAGGCTTCCGCAGGTTTGGCGTTATCATGAACAACGCTGCGCACTGCCTGGATCATTGCCGCCGGAGCGTCGGACTGGAATATGTTCCTGCCCATGTCGACTCCTGCCGCACCTTCGCTTACGGCCTTGTAAGCCATTTCCAGCGCTTCCAGTTCCGGAAGCTTCTTCCCGCCTGCCATAACGACCGGAACCGGGCACGAGGCCGTCACGGTCTCAAACCCTTCCGGGACGTAATAGGTCTTGACGACGTGGGCTCCGAGTTCCGCGCAGATTCGGCAAGCCAGCCGGAAATAGCGTGCATCCCGCGTCATGTTTTTTCCCACCGCGGTAACTCCAAGGGTTGGGATCCCGTAGCGCGTTCCCATGTCGACCAACCGGGTCATGTTATGAATGGACTGGGTTTCGAACTCTCCTCCAATAAACACCTGGACCGCCATCGCGGAAACGTTCAGACGGAGCGCATCCTCCATATCAACCGCAATCTGTTCGTTTGAAAGCTCCTTGAGAATACTCGGGCCGCCGCTGGCTCTCATCACGATCGATCTTGATGTAGCGGAAGGGATGCTTGTTCTCAATATGCCGCGCGTCAGCATCAGTGCATCGGAATAAGGGACCAGCGGTACGATGTTAACATCCACGCGTTCAAGTCCCGATGTTGGTCCCTGAAAATAGCCATGGTCAATAGCCAGCATCACGGTTCTGCCAGAAGCCGGGTTAAAAATGCGAGCAAGCCTGTTCTGCATTCCCCAATCCAACGCGTTTGAACCCTTCAGGAAAAACGGTGTATTTTTCGCGGGGATGTCCAGGCAGTAATCCTTTGTATCGGTTGCGCCATCTACGTCCGGCATTTTTCAAATTTCCTTTCTCTGGCAGCTATTGCATCTGCCCGTATCGCTTTATCGCTAAAAATAAAACCATATGGTATATCAAGGCATGCTGTAAGACGAAGCCAAAAGTCAGTGTGTCGTGGGCAGTAGGCAGTGGGCCGCAGTGCAGCGGCCGGCAGGTAGCCCGCTACTCTCCTGCCTACTGCCTACTGACTACGGCCGTCCGCTCGTGTATAATGAATAACTTATAGATATCAATATGAGATCTGCTACGAAGTCCGGCCTGATACCTACAGCAATGATTGGGAATAACAATGGCACCTTGGGATAAGTTGAAAGAGGAATGCGGCATTTTCGGCATAGTTTCTCATCCGGAAGCCGCGCGCATCGCATATCTGGGATTGTATGCTCTCCAGCACCGCGGGCAGGAGTCTGCGGGCATCGTAACCTCCGACCGCAAAAAGTTGTTTATTGAGAAGGGGATGGGATATGTGGCCGACCTTTTCAGTGAGTCGCGGTTGGAACGGCTTCACGGGGATTCTGCCTTGGGCCATGTCCGATACTCGACGGCCGGGGAGAGTGCTGCGTGGAATGCCCAGCCAATCCTAGTGGACTGCTGGCGCGGCCCTGTGGCTCTTGCCCATAACGGCAATTTGACGAACGCGGGATATTTGCGCCATGAACTGGAACGCGACGGCGCGATTTTTCACTCCACAAGCGACAGTGAAGTTGTGCTGCATCTCATATCCCGATCCAGACGTCGCACGCTGCAGGAAGCGTTTGTGGAGGCATTGAGAACCGTCCAGGGTGCATTTTCTCTTTTGTTGATGACTCCCGAGTATTTGCTGGCGGCAAGGGATCCGCACGGATTCCGGCCGCTTTGCCTTGGACGCGTCGAAGGGGCCTATGTGGTCGCGTCGGAGACCTGTGCCTTCGACCTTATCAATGCGGAGTATATAAGAGATATCGAGCCGGGCGAGGTTGTTCGCATTGAGGAGAACAGCCTGGAATCTCAACTTCCTCTGGCAAGGGAAAAGCCGGCTCACTGCGTATTCGAGCACATTTATTTCAGCCGCCCGGACAGCCTGGTTTTCGGGCGTACCGTGAATACGAGCCGCAGGGAAATGGGCAAATACCTGGCTCGGGAACACGCGGTGGAGGCGGATGTTGTGGTCCCCGTGCCGGACTCAGGAGTTTCTGCTGCTATCGGGTATTCCCAGGAGAGCGGACTGCCTCTTGAATTCGGCCTGATTCGGAACCATTACGTTGGCCGTACCTTCATCGAACCCAAACAGTCGATCCGCAATTTCGGCGTGAAAGTCAAATTGAATCCGGTGCGGGAGATCTTGCGGGGTAAACGCGTGGTGTTGCTGGATGATTCCATTGTGCGCGGAACGACGAGCAAAAAGATCGTCAATATCGTTCGCGCGGCCGGCGCAAAGGAAATCCACATGCGTATTACGTCCCCGCCTATCATCGCGCCATGCTTTTACGGGATTGACATTCCGACGCGGCATGAATTGATTGCTTCCTCAAAATCGGTGGAGGACATCAGAAAGTTTATTGGCGCGGATTCGTTAGGCTATCTCAGTCTTGAAGCGGTGATGCGGGCGGTTGAGGATAACAAGCGGTATTGCTCGGCCTGCTTTACCAACAACTATCCGACCGATGTCGCGGGCGACCCTGCCGTCTTCGAAAAACAGAAAAGCCTTTTCGGCAAAAACGACGATACGAAACCGGAATAGAAGGCGGGTTTGATCGGCCATTGGTGCGGGAACACAATGAAAAACAGAAAAATTGCGATACTACTGTCCGGGAGAGGTTCAAATTTCGTTGCCATTCATGAGGCGATCCAGCGGGGAGATCTGAATGCCGAGATATGCTGTGTGATTAGTAATGTCCAGGGGGCTGCAGGGCTGGCGCGGGCAAGGGAATTTGGCTTAAGGGCATCCTGTCTCCCTTCTCACGGCATCGATAGAGCGGAGTATGATCGGATGCTGGTGAATGCACTCCGTCCGTTCGATCCTGCGATTGTCTGCCTGGCCGGATTTATGCGCATCCTGAGTCCCGAATTTCTCAGGGAATATCGGGGACGGGTCGTGAATATTCATCCGGCGCTGCTGCCCTCCTTTCCGGGATTGCATGCGCAGAAGCAGGCGCTGGAATATGGCGTGAAGATTTCCGGCTGTACGGTGCATATTGCGGATGAAGGCGTGGATACCGGCCCCATTCTTCTGCAAAGCGCTGTAGATGTGCTGGCGGGGGATACGGAGGACAGCCTGTCTGCGCGCATATTGGAGCAGGAGCACCGGATTTACTGGCGCGCGATTGATCTTCTTCTGGCGCGTCTGAATGACTGAAAAGACGGCCGTTGCCGGCCCAAAAGCCGCGCACGGGAGCGATGGGCTGGTCGATTTGAGGATAATTTTAAAATATTTCAATTTTTGTCTTTACAGATCGATGCGACATGCGTAGAATCCCCCCTTCTCAGTCGTTGAGATTGAGGAAGTTGCAGCCTATTTGAAAAAAAGCTTTCGTTTCCTGGGCAGTTTTTGCTCACTCTCCGTGAACAAAATACCTGCTTGACAAGAGACGCGATCGGATCTAGTATTTGACCCGCCTCTCAGGAACGATTGAGGGGCTGGATATTTTCGATCGAATTGATTGAGAAGTCCTTCGGTCATAGTCGGGTTGATCTCAGCCAAAGTTGACAAGCTGATTTTTCAGTCCTAAGATTAATGACTGCCTAGATCTTTGAAAACTAGATAGTGCGTGTCCTAAAGACACCAATTCCAAAAGTAGTAACCAGTAGCCCGAACATATTAATGTTCGGGACTCTTCGATCTAATTGGAGAGTTTGATCCTGGCTCAGAATCAACGCTGGCGGCGTGCCTAACACATGCAAGTCGAACGAGAAAGTGGGAGCAATCCTGCGAGTACAGTGGCAGACGGGTGAGTAACACGTGAACAACCTACCCTTGAGAGGGGAACAACACCGCGAAAGTGGTGCTAAAACCGCATAAAATCCTATGGTCGCATGGCTGAAGGATCAAAAGCGTAAGTTGCTTGAGGAGGGGTTCGCGTCTGATTAGCTAGTTGGTGAGGTAACGGCCCACCAAGGCGACGATCAGTAGCCGGCCTGAGAGGGTGAACGGCCACACTGGAACTGAGACACGGTCCAGACTCCTACGGGAGGCAGCAGTGGGGAATTTTGCGCAATGGGCGAAAGCCTGACGCAGCAACGCCGCGTGGAGGATGAAGGCCTTCGGGTCGTAAACTCCTGTCGATGGGGACGAAAGCCTAGCAATAGGATTGACTGTACCCGTTGAGGAAGCCACGGCTAACTCCGTGCCAGCAGCCGCGGTAATACGGGGGTGGCAAGCGTTGTTCGGAATTACTGGGCGTAAAGGGCGCGTAGGCGGCTTAACAAGTCAGATGTGAAAGCCCCGGGCTTAACTCGGGAATTGCATCTGAAACTGATAAGCTTGAGTTCTGGATGGGGTAGTGGAATTCCCAGTGTAGCGGTGAAATGCGTAGATATTGGGAGGAACACCTGCGGCGAAGGCGGCTACCTGGACAGAGACTGACGCTGAGGCGCGAAAGCTAGGGGAGCGAACAGGATTAGATACCCTGGTAGTCCTAGCTGTAAACGATGGGCACTTGGTGTTGGGGGTATTGAGTCCCTCGGTGCCGGAGTTAACACGTTAAGTGCCCCGCCTGGGGAGTACGGTCGCAAGACTGAAACTCAAAGGAATTGACGGGGGCCCGCACAAGCGGTGGAGCATGTGGTTCAATTCGACGCAACGCGAAGAACCTTACCGGGGCTTGAACTGTAATTGCTATACGATGAAAGTCGTAATTCTCTTCGGAGACGGTTATAGAGGTGCTGCATGGCTGTCGTCAGCTCGTGTCGTGAGATGTTGGGTTAAGTCCCGCAACGAGCGCAACCCTTACTCTTAGTTGCCATCAGGTCAAGCTGGGCACCCTAAGAGAACTGTCGGCGAAAAGCCGGAGGAAGGTGGGGATGACGTCAAGTCCTCATGGCCCTTACGTCCCGGGCTACACACGTGCTACAATGGTTGGTACAAAGGGTCGCCAACCCGTGAGGGGGAGCTAATCCCAAAAAACCAATCCCAGTTCGGATTGCAGTCTGCAACTCGACTGCATGAAGGTGGAATCGCTAGTAATCGCAGATCAGCATGCTGCGGTGAATACGTTCCCGGGCCTTGTACACACCGCCCGTCACATCACGAAAGTGGGTTGTACTAGAAATCGCCGGGCTAACTCGCAAGAGGGGCAGGCGCTTAAGGTATGATCCATGATTGGGGTGAAGTCGTAACAAGGTAGCTGTAGGAGAACCTGTGGCTGGATCACCTCCTTTCTAAAGGAAAGAGATGGGGTCCAAAGGCACGACTATCTAGTTTTCAAAGATCTAGGCTTTCTGGCCAACAAGCTTTGGACCCGTGGAAACGGGGAGATGGCTAATGACGAAGATGGGCCTATAGCTCAGTTGGCTAGAGCGCACCCCTGATAAGGGTGAGGTCGGTAGTTCGACTCTACCTAGGCCCACCACAACTGTTCGGTCGGAAAATATTTGACCAATCGGGGGTATAGCTCAGCTGGAAGAGCACCTGCTTTGCAAGCAGGGGGTCAGCGGTTCAAATCCGCTTACCTCCACCAGCCTCCGCAGGATGTGCCTGAAACCAAGAGCTTCGAAAAGAGCTTTTAGTTTCCGGCATAGCCGGAAGAAGTAATGATTCATCCGCCGTAGCTTTAGCGAAAGCGGAAGATCTTTGACAATCAGATAACGACGGGTAAAAAAGAATCAAGGAACAAGGGGCCATGATAGTGCTCTGAACTTGAGGTCTTGGAAGAGATTTTGAGTGGAGCAAATTTTATGGTCAAGCTACTAAGGGCAAACGGTGGATGCCTTGGCGAAGGAAGGCGAAGAAGGACGTGGTAAGCTGCGAAAAGCCTCGGAGAGCCGCAAACAGGCTGTGATCCGGGGATATCCGAATCTTCTAAAGAGATCCCGAGTAAAGTTGGGAAATCCACCCCTGAGTAAAGTAGGGGGTGAGAGGCGAACCCGGGGAAGTGAACCATCTTAGTACCCGGAGGAAAAGAAAGCAAAAGCGATTCCCCCAGTAGCGGCGAGCGAAGAGGGAAGAGCCCAAACCTATTGCATGTTAAAGACTGCGATCGTTGTGCGATAGGGGTAGCGGGTTGGTGCTGGACGGAGTTGCAGCTCTGTCGGTGAGTAAGAAATCTATTCTGTAGCTGAGCAGTCCTGGAAAGGCTGACCAAAGAAGGTGATAGTCCTGTAAGCGAAACGGAATAGACTCACTGAGTGCCGTACCCAAGTACCACGGGACACGAGGAACCCTGTGGGAATCTGGAGGGACCATCCTCTAAGGCTAAATACTAACCTTCGACCGATAGTGAACCAGTACCGTGAGGGAAAGGTGAAAAGAACTCCTGCTAGGAGAGTGAAATAGTACCTGAAACCGTGTGCCTACAAGCAGTTGGAGGTCCGCAAGGACTGACAGCGTGCCTTTTGCATAATGAGCCGGCTAGTTATTGTATGCAGCGAGGTTAAGTCGATAGACGGAGCCGAAGCGAAAGCGAGTCCGAATAGGGCGAATAGTTGCATGTAATAGACGCGAAGCTGAGTGATCTACCCTTGGCCAGGATGAAAGTAGGGTAACACCTACCGGAGGTCCGAACCAGTGTTGGTTGAAAACAGCTTGGATGAGCTGAGGGTAGGGGTGAAAGGCTAATCAAACTCAGTGATGGCTCGTTCTCCCCGAAATAGCTTTAGGGCTAGCCTTGAAACAATTAATCCCGGTGGTAGAGATCTGGATGGACTAGGGGCCTTACAGGGTTACCGAATCCAACCAAACTGCGAATGCCGGAGATTATAATTTCAGGAGTCAGACTGTGGGGGCTAAGCTTCATAGTCGAGAGGGAAAGAACCCAGACCACCAGCTAAGGTCCCAAAATACGAGCTAAGTGGGAAAGGATGTGGAAACACATGGACAACCAGGAGGTTGGCTTAGAAGCAGCCATCCTTTAAAGAAAGCGTAACAGCTCACTGGTCAAGTGGGTCCGTGCCGACAATATAACGGGGCTAAAGCTCGTTACCGAAGCTGTGGATTACCTGCCATAAACAGTAATGGTAGGGGAGCATTCCTTAGGCCTGCGAAGTTGACTGGCGACAGTTGATGGAGGTATAGGAAGAGACCCTGCCGGCATAAGTAGCGATAATCGCGGTGAAAACCCGCGACGCCGAAAATCTAAGGTTTCCTGGGGAAGGTTAATCCGCCCAGGGTCAGTCGGTCCCTAAGCTCAGGCCGAAAGGCGTAGGCGATGGAGATGCCGTCAACATTCGGCAACCACCCGTGGAGCGTTACCAGCGATGGGGAGACGCAGAAGGATAAGTTGGACTCCGATTGGAAGTGGAGTTTCAAACTGGTAGGGGGCTTGGTCAGGAAAATCCGGCCGGGCACTAACCCCGAGAAGTGATGTCGAGCCGCAAGGCGCAAAGCAACTGATTCCACACTGCCGAGAAAATCCTCTAGTGAGCTTCATGAGTGACCGTACCGTAAACCGACACAGGTAGATGAGGAGAGAATCCTAAGGCGCTTGAGAGAACACTCGTTCAGGAACTCGGCAAATTAACTCCGTAACTTCGGGAGAAGGAGTGCCCATGGTAATTGAAGGCCCTGCGGCTGGAGGTGAAGTGGGTTGCAGTGAAAAGCGTCAGGCGACTGTTTACTAAAAACACAGCACTCTGCGAAGACAAAAAATCGACGTATAGGGTGTGACGCCTGCCCGGTGCCGGAAGGTTAAAAGGAGGAGTCATTGGGGGAAACTCTGAGAAGCTCTGAATTGAAGCCCCGGTGAACGGCGGCCGTAACTATAACGGTCCTAAGGTAGCGAAATTCCTTGTCGGGTAAGTTCCGACCTGCACGAATGGCGTAACGATCTGACGACTGTCTTAACGAGTGACTCAGCGAATTTGTAATACCGGTGAAGATGCCGGTTACCCGCCACTAGACGGAAAGACCCCGTGCACCTTTACTACACTTTAGCAATGTATTTCGGTGCGTTATGCGCAGGATAGGTGGGAGGCTATGAACTGTGGGTTTCGGCCTGCAGGGAGCCAATGGTGAGATACCACTCTTATCGTTCTGAGGTACTAACCTACGCTCATCGACTGGGCGAGGGACATTGCTTGACGGGTAGTTTGACTGGGGCGGTCGCCTCCCAAAATGTAACGGAGGCGCTCGAAGGTTAGCTCAGGCTGTTTGGAAATCAGCCAACGAGTGTAAAGGCATAAGCTAGCTTGACTGCGAGACAGACAAGTCGAGCAGATGGGAAACCAGGACTTAGTGATCCGGTGGTTCTGAATGGAAGGGCCATCGCTCAACGGATAAAAGGTACGCCGGGGATAACAGGCTGATCTTGCCCAAGAGTTCATATCGACGGCAAGGTTTGGCACCTCGATGTCGGCTCATCGCATCCTGGAGCTGAAGAAGGTTCCAAGGGTTGGGCTGTTCGCCCATTAAAGCGGTACGTGAGCTGGGTTTAGAACGTCGCGAGACAGTTCGGTCCCTATCTGTGGTGGGCGCAGGATATTTGAGAGGGTCTATCCTTAGTACGAGAGGACCGGGATGGACGAACCTCTAGTGCACCAGTTGTCGTGCCAACGGCATAGCTGGATAGCTAAGTTCGGTTGGGATAAACGCTGAAAGCATATAAGCGTGAAACCCACCTCAAGATAAGATATCCCCACCCGCGAGGGTGCTAAAGACCCCTGGAAGACCACCAGGTGATAGGCTGGGTGTGGAAGCGCAGTAATGCGTGAAGCTTACCAGTACTAATCGGTCGTGAGGCTTGACCATAAGATTTGCCCTGCTTGAAAATCTCAAGCCTGTCGTTATCTGACGATAGAACGGAAAAAAGGGAAGCAGCGAAGGCTGCAGACCAAAGTTTCCGGTGACACTAGCGGAGGGGTCACACCCGTTCCCATCTCGAACACGGAAGTTAAGCCCTCCAGCGCCGATGGTACTGCATTGGCAACGATGTGGGAGAGTAGGTCGTCGCCGGATTAAATTATACAGCGCCAGTCATTCGTCGCCGGTAGTTCGCAAAGATGCGGACTATGGACGACGGGTGACTGGCGTTTTTTTTGCCTTTCCTATCCCTGTCCACACACATATCTCATCCTGTATCATTCCTTAGACTGTTGCATTGCCCGTAATGCCGCTGGTAAATAGCTATCAGCGGGTTTAACACAATTCATGGTCAAAAGAGATTAGCCAAGAAAAAAGGAGAGAAGATATGGGTGCGGCAAGAATAGCTCGGCTCGTTCCTGTCATTGCATGTTTTCTGTTCCTCCTCCCCGTTGCCAAGGCTCAAAGCAAAAAAGATCTGCCCTCGATCCAGGCACGTCTTGCAAAAGAAGTGCGCCACTCCCTCATTTTGCTGCCGAATTATGGCATTTTCGACAATCTCGAATTTTCCATCTCAGAAATCGACACCGTGACACTTTCCGGTCAGGTGACCCGACCTTCTTTGAAAAGCGATGCTGAGCGCACAGTCCTTAACATCGAAGGGGTGGGAAAGGTTATTAACAAGATCGAAGTGTTGCCAATCTCGCCTGCGGATGAAAGGATACGCCTGGCCGCGTATCGTACGATTTTCTCAAAACCTGGATTGGATTTGTACGCTATGCGAGCTGTCCCGCCGATTCATATTATTGTCAATAACGGATCGATTACCCTGGTAGGTGTGGTGGCAAACGAAATGGAGCGGAATGTTGCCGGGATAGCAGCCCGGGAAGTTCCGGGAGCTTTTAGCGTCGTCAATAACCTCCGGGTAGAAAACAAATAATCCGGCGGATCAGGGAAGTATCCTGATTTTTTGTTGATTATTTACGCTACTCCATTTTCTTTTCCCGGCGATATCTTGCATTAGTTACGCAGCTCGATTACATTGTGCCACGGTTGCCGTGAAAACATGTGCCGCGGAAGTGGCTTTCCAGATAACAGGAATCCATAAGGGTACTTATTATGACCGATACCATGACAGAGGAAGATGTTATTAAAGCACAGCCGGAAATTGAGCAAGCTCCACTGGTGCTCGCCTCTGAATTGCTTCCGACACGATTGCCGATTCTACCCATTCGACCGAGGCCGCTCTTTCCCGGGTTGCCTATCCCTCTGGAAGTAGGCCCTGATCAGATCCAGGGTATCCAGCATGCGCTTGAGTTTTCTTCAAAAACGATGGGAATTATCCTCGTTCGTGACCCGAACGGGCCCGAAACGCCCGACAATCTGTACAAGGTCGGGGTGGCCGCGAAAATCCTCCGTGTATTCCAGGGCGAAAATGAAAGCACCAACATCCTGATCAATTGCGTGGAGCGATTCACAATTGAGGATATGTCCAAATCGGACATCGGGATCATGGCCAATGTCAAATACCAGCTTCCGGCGGCGGTGCCTGTCACTGAAGAGCTCAAGGCCTATGCAATGGCTGTGGTGACGACCCTTAAGGATCTTGTGAAGTTGAACCCGCTGCAATCCGAAGCGATTAAAATGTTTCTCAGCCGGTCCACCTTCGATGATCCGGGCCGGCTTGCAGATTTTTCGGCCAACCTGACCACCGCAAGCGGCGCCGAGCTCCAGGAAGTGCTGGAAACCTTCGATGTCCGCGCTCGAATTGATCGCGTCCTGGTGTTGCTGAAGCGTGAGGTCGAAATATCCAAGCTTCATGTTGAAATCAACAAGCAGATACAGGAGAAAATTTCCGGCCAGCAGCGCGAGTTTTTCCTGAGGGAGCAGCTGAAGGCGATCAAGAAAGAACTCGGCCTCGAGAAAGAAGGGAAAACTGCCGAGATCGAAAAATTCCAGGAAAGGCTCAAGACCCTGACGCTCAATGAAGAGGCCAGGAAAGCTGTTGAAGACGAAATGGATAAACTGCAGCTTCTGGAACCTCACTCGCCCGAGTACACGGTTTCCCGAAATTATCTTGATTGGCTCACAATTCTGCCGTGGGGCAAGTTCAGCCAGGATTCCTTTGATGTTGAGAAGGCGCGAGAGATTCTTGACCGGGACCATTACGGCCTGGCGGACGTCAAAGATCGAATTTTGGAGTTTATTGCGGTTGGAAAACTCAAAGGCGACATTTCCGGTTCCATCCTTTGCCTCGTCGGCCCTCCCGGAGTCGGGAAGACTTCGGTCGGAAAGAGCATTGCCGATGCGTTGGGGCGAAGTTTTTTCCGGTTTTCCCTCGGAGGCATGAGGGATGAGGCGGAGATAAAAGGGCATCGACGCACCTATATCGGCGCGCTGCCGGGAAAGTTTCTGCAGGCAATGAAGACGGTTGGGACTTCCAACCCATTGATCATGCTCGATGAAATCGACAAAGTCGGGGCATCTTTCCAGGGCGATCCTGCTTCAGCGCTCCTGGAAGTTTTGGACCCGGAGCAGAACAGCAGTTTCCGCGATCACTACCTCGATGTTCCGTTTGACCTGTCGCATGTTCTTTTTGTTGCGACCGGGAATCAACTGGATACCATCCCGCGCCCCTTGCTGGACCGAATGGAAATTATCCGCCTTTCCGGATACATCTCTGAGGAAAAGCAGGAAATCGCACGCCGTTATCTGATTCCCAAGGCCATCAGGAACCACGGGTTGAAGGAGGGCCAGATCTCCATTCGGCGCGATGCATTATCCACCATCATCGAGAACTATGCCCGTGAATCAGGCGTGCGGAATCTCGAAAATCTGATCAAAAAGATTGCCCGCAAAGGTGTCATGGAAGTTGTTCGCGGCGAAAAAGACAAAATTGTCATTCAAAAGAAGGATGTGGAAACATATCTCGGAAAGCCTGTCTTCATGGCGGATGAGATGTTTGAGAATATTCCGGGCGTTGTCACCGGGCTGGCATGGACGAGCATGGGCGGCGCCACGCTTCAAATCGAGGCTACCGCTGTGCACAGCCGCAGCAAAGGATTCAAGCAGACCGGCCAACTTGGCGCGGTAATGGTGGAGAGTTCCGATATCGCCTATTCCTATGTGATGGCGCATCTTGAAAAATACGGGGCAAAATCGGACTTTTTCGATGAACGCTTTGTACACATTCATGTTCCCGCGGGCGCTACGCCAAAAGACGGGCCCTCAGCCGGGGTAACGATGGCCACGGCGCTGCTATCCATGATACTGAACAAGCCGGTTCGAAAGCACCTGGCAATGACCGGGGAGCTTACCCTGACCGGGCAGGTTCTGCCGATCGGCGGTGTGAAGGAGAAGATCATTGCAGCCCGACGCGTTGGCTGCAAATTTTTGATTTTCCCGGAAGCGAACAAAAAGGATTTTGAAGAGCTTCCGGATTACCTGAAGAAAGGGTTGACGGTCAGCTTTGCCGCGCGCTACGAAGAGGTATTCGGGCATGCGTTTGGTGTGAAGCCGGCTGCAAAATCCTAGCCGCATTCGGGCTGAAAGGCCCATCGATGACTACGATTGTGATTGGCGGGCACTCCCGCAAAGTGGGGAAGACATCCGTCACCGAAGGTTTGATCCGGGAATTGCACCAATACCCCTGGACTGCCGTGAAAATCTCATCTCACTGGCATGCAGACCCGGCTGTGACGGATGCTTTTCTTATCCACGAGGAATCTCCGGGAAGCGGAAATTCTTCAGATACGGCCAGGTACCTGAGGGCGGGCGCCTCGCGTGCTTTCTGGATGCAGGTGCGCCCGCAGCATTTCGCGAATGCGCTTCCCACCCTGCTTTCCATTATGCATTCCGGGCCGTACACAATCGTTGAGAGCAATGCAATTTTGCATCATATTTGCCCGGAGCTGTACGTGATGGTCCTTCGCTATGATGTGGACGAATTTAAGGCCAGTGCCCGCGATTCACTGGTCCGGGCGAATGCCATTATTGCGATTGATTCCGGAGAATCCATCCCTGCCTGGAAAGATGGAATAAGAGCTGCCATGGAGGGGATCCCTGTCTTTACAACACCCATACCAGGCAAACTGCCGGCCGGCTTCATCGATTTCGTAAAAGCTCGTTTGGGAATCTAGCCGCAAGGATAGCCGGTTTCTTGCCGGCAGGATCTCATCCGCAACCTCAGATACGCTGAGATCTGGCAGAAACTCGGGATTTTACAAAGTCTACAATTTCCTGCAATGGACTGCCGGGCGGAAAGATGGCTGCAATCCCGATTTCCGTTAGCGCGGGGATGTCCCGTTCAGGGATAATGCCGCCCGCAAAAACCAGGACATCTTCCATCCCGTTCTCGTGCAGCAGGCTGATGATCTTTGGGAAAAGATGCATATGGGCTCCTGATAGAATGGAAAGCCCGATAGCGTCGACATCCTCCTGCAGAGCCGCCTGCACGATCTGCTCCGGAGTCTGCCGCAGCCCGGTGTAGATAACCTCCATTCCGGAGTCCCGGAGGGCGCGGGCGATCACCTTGGCTCCCCGGTCATGGCCATCCAGTCCCGGCTTTGCTACCAAAATTCGAATTATCTTCTCCATTGGCTGAATCCTCGAACAACTGCTTCTCAGGTGCTTCAGGACTAGAAGATGGCCGGTTCCTGGTATTCCCCGAAAACGGATCTCAATGTGTCGCACATTTCGCCAAGAGTGGCATAGGAGCGGACGCACTCGAGAATCACGGGCATCAGATTTTCCGTGCCCTGCGCTGCAGTCTTTAACCTCGACAGGTTTTCCCGGACATGCGTGTCATTCCTCGAAGCTCGCAGCCTTTTCAGCTTTGCGCACTGACGCTCTGTCACTTCTTCGTCAATAGCCAGAATCTCGACCGGGGCTTCTTCTTCTCCGGCGAATGCGGTAATCCCGACGATGTGCTTTTCCTTGCGTTCCAGGGCTTTGGCATACTGATAGGATGCTTCCTGGATTTCCCGTTGTGGGAAACCGCGTTCAATGGCTTCGATCATGCCCCCCATTTCATCTATTCTTGCGAAATAGTCGAGGCAGGCGGCTTCCATTTCATTGGTCAGGGTTTCTACGAAATAGGACCCCCCGAGCGGATCGACTGTGCCGGCCGCTCCGCTTTCGTGCGCAATAATCTGCTGCGTTCGAAGCGCAAGTCGGACGGAATCCTGCGTCGGCAGTCCCAGTGTTTCATCCAGCGAATTGGTGTGAAGCGATTGTGTTCCTCCCAGAACGGCGGCCAGTGCCTGGATTGCAACGCGTACAACATTGTTGTAGGGCTGCTGGGCGGTTAAAGAAACTCCGGCAGTTTGAGAGTGGATTCTGCAGAGAAGCGACCTGGGGTCCTTGGCGCCAAACCGGTCCCGCATCACCCGGGCCCAGATTCGTCGGGCCGCGCGAAGCTTGGCAATTTCCTCGAAAAAGTCATTGTGGATGTCAAAGAAGAAACTGAGGCGCGGGGCGAAATCATCGACCGCGAGCCCCACATCCATGCAGTATTTTACATACTCCATGCCGTCGCGCAGCGTGAATGCAAGTTCCTGAATGGCCGTCGAACCGGCTTCCCGGATATGATATCCGCTGATGGAGATCGTGTTCCAGCGCGGAACGTGGCGAGTTGCGTACGCGATGATGTCGGTCACAATCCGCATGGCGGGCCGCGGTGGGAAGATGTAGGTTTTTTGCGCGATATACTCTTTTAGAATATCGTTCTGGATCGTTCCGGAAATATCCTCCCAGCGAACTCCCTGTTTTTCGGCTGCTACCAGATACATTCCCCAGATCATCGATGCAGGAGCATTCGTTGTCATGGATGTGGTTACGGTATCAAGCCGAATGCCTTCAAAGAGGGTTTCCATGTCCGCGAGCGAATCAATCGCAACGCCGCAGCGGCCGACCTCTCCGGCGGAAAGAGGGTGATCCGAATCATACCCGTAAAGAGTGGGGTAATCGAAAGCCACGGAAAGTCCCGTTTGTCCCTGTTTCAGGAGGTATTTGAATCTTTGATTGGTATCCTCCGCGGTCCCAAAGCCGGCAAATTGACGCATTGTCCAGAGCCGGCCCCTGTACATGTCCCGATGCACTCCGCGAGTATAGGGGAACTCCCCTGGCAGCCCGAGGTCGTTCTCAGGGGCAAACCCCTCGAGATCTTCGTGCGCATATACCTCTTTAACGGGATGTCCGGAAATTGTGGTGACCTGTTTTTCGATGGTCTCTTTCATGAATTCATCTGGATTTGGTTGCGTGCGCCTGCCGATGAACTAGTTTTTGTCTTCGAGTTCTTTTGCTCTCCGGAAGCAGTCGATCGCTTTATCGTTCTGGTTCATGTTTTTATACAGATAGCCCTTTTCTTTCCAGATTGCGATCTGACTCGGAGAGGACCGAAAGCACTTTGAACTCCGGTCAATGACCTGAAGGCCAAGGGATGCTTGTCCCTGCCGCAGAAACTGGTCGCTCAAAAAGAGCAGCTCTTTGAGCAGGAGAGGTTCCTGATCGTCCGGCCACCGCATTTCAAATATCTTGTTTGCCTCAGCGACCGCCTTTTGAAATTCTTTTTGTTTTATCAGCAGCATTACGATTTCATGCTGGGTTTCGGCCATGCTCTTGGTTTTGCCCAAGGCTGCCGGCGGATCCGATTGTTGCCCGCAAAGAGGCGCGATTGGCAAAATCCCTGCAAGTAATATTGTAAGAACGCCGGCTGTGATCCTTCGCCTGATTTTTGATATTGCAGCCGAATTCATCGATCCTCCGATCGAAAAGGGTTTTCCGCGGCAGTTGCATGGATTTCTATGAAAGGATTATAGGCGTATGGATTGTCGTTTTGGGACTGCATCTGGCGTGCTTCCCGTTCCCGGATGTATTGGGAGATATACCTGTCCAGGCTTTGTTGCTGGATATGGGTATATTGCACATATCCCATGGCAAGCGCAGCAAGCAATCCAGCGGTGGCCATTACCGGACGCCAGCGACGAACCAGCCAGACGCGAGGTGCGGTTTCCGGTGCGTCCTGGTAGATGCGGGCTCGCACCATATTCCACGATTCGGGGCGTGGATCCAATGTGCGGCTATGAGATTCAACGAAATCGCCGACTTCCTGCAGACTGCGCAATTCCTCTGAGCAGGGAACGCAGGTTCGAAGATGGGATCGGACTCGTTCCGTGTCGGCGGCATTCAACTCGCCGTCCAAATACGCAGTCAACTCTTCTCCGCATTGTATACAATCCATGGATTATGCCTTCAGATATTCTTTAACACGTTTCCGGACTTCCAGTCGAGCACGATGAATGTCTGTCTTGATGCTCGGAAGACTTCTGCCGACCGCCTCCGCAATCTGCTGATAGCTGAGATGCTGAAGGGCGGAGAGGATGAACACTTCCCGGTATTTTTCAGGAAGCCCGGCGATAACATCTGCCACAACATCTTCGAGCTCTATGTTCTGAAAAGCCTCGTCAGGGTTCTTCCGCGTATCCACCAGCTCGGTCACCGTCTGGCCATTTTCGTCCAGAGCGTCAATCGAAACACTCGCGGGAGCGCGCGTACGATATCTCTGGTACACAAAATTTCTTGCAATCCGGAAAAGCCACGGTTCGAACCTGCTGTCGTCCTTCAGCGTCGCGATTTTCTGGTAAACAGCTACGAAGGTTTCCTGTGCAAGATCTTCTGCCTCTTCCGGAGAATTGACCATCCGGTAAATGAAGTTCAGGACCTTGCGCGCAAAGAAACCATATATTTCCTGATAGGACTGAATATCTCCCTTTTTAGCTTTCCTGATCCACTGGACCAGCGTTGCGGGATCGATATTCGTGCTCACCGGGTTCAAGTTTTTTTTCGTCAAACTGAACTCACAATTGTTGATACATAGGGATACGGAAAGTTTCGCTTCGGACCCATTTTTTTTGAACCATTATAAACCGGCCAGTGTCATTGGCATACCAAATCAGCGCAGTTTACTGCCTTTCGAATTTGCATGTTTCCGGAGCGATCCGGCAGCAATTGCCCCTTCTTTCTTAAGTGTAGCAGAGAGGATGGGCCCATTCCTGACGAGAATTCGTGCCCATGCAAGGAAGGCGTCTATTTCAGAAAGGTCATCCACATCGGAGTTTGCCATATTTTGGAACGCACTTACGGCCGGTCCGTATTGAGTGAGGAACAGTTTTGTAGGTTGTTACACCGGAGGATACACATGAGTTCCTTTGCTAAAACGGGAAGCATTCTGCTGGTTGCCTTTCTCCTCAGCACGTCGGCTTCCCTGGTTTCTTATGCACAATCGGGGCCGTTTCCGAACATCATCCAGATGAATTCCAATGGGGCGTACCTGGGGATTGAGATGGAGGATGTTACTGCGGCAAATCTGGCCAAATTCAAACTGACCAGTGAAAAAGGGGTGATTGTCCGCTCCGTGGTGAGCGGAACTCCGGCAGAGAAAGCCGGACTTCATGAAGATGATGTCATTCTCGAATATGCCGGGACACCGGTGTGGTCGGCCGCCCAGTTTACCCGGCTTGTCCAGGAAACACCGCCGGGGCGCAAGGTGGATCTGGCCGTCAGCAGAGAGGGGAAGCGTATCAGCCTGACAGCTGAAATCAGATCGAGGAATGAAGATCGAAGCAGCCGGTCTGAGGACGGCATGCGGAATCTCTTTCGCATGCTTCCAGATGGACGGGCGGAGCGCGGGGATTCCCGAATTATTCTGGAGCCAAGCGGAAAACCGCGGCTTGGCCTGACCCTACAGCCCTTGAGTGATCAGCTCGCGGAGCATATGGGCGTTCCCGGCAAAAAGGGTGTTCTGGTCGCTTCCGTTCTGGAGGGATCTCCCAGTGCTGGGAAGGTTCGTGCCGGAGATGTGATTACCGCAGCCGATGGCAAGGATATCGGCCAGCCGGAGGATCTCACCCGGATTGTTCGTGATAAAGAAGGAAAAATGAGCCTGAAGCTGATTCGGGATAAAAAGGAATTGACCGTTGAGGTGACGCTGTCGACGATTCCCGCGCCCGGCAAAGAGGAACGCGGTTTGAAATTATAGACTCGACCCTGACCGTAAAGATTCAAGGCGTGAACCCGCCTTGAATCTTTACGGATCAAAAAATTCGTTGACTTTCACCTTTTTGCCACCTAGAATCCGTGGTGGAGAAAAGGTGAAATCATGAAACTGACTAAACGACAAAGAGAGATTCTCGATTTCCTCTCCGACTTTATCGACCACAACGGATACTCGCCGAGCATGGAGGAAATTGCGGAGCATTTCCACTTCGCATCCCTCAATGCGGTATTTAAACACCTGGAAGCTCTGGAAAGCCGTGGGTACCTGCACAGGGATTCCAACCGTGCTCGTTCCATCCAACTCTCCCCATCCGCTCCGGCATCTGTGAGCAATCTTCCTCTCTTTGGTTACATTGCCGCCGGACAGCCGATTGAGGCTGTCTCTGCTCCGGAGGTTTTACAGGTTCCCGAATACCTTTTGCCAGGACGTGGGGATTATTACATCCTGCGTGTAAAAGGCGAATCGATGATTGAGGAACATATTCAGGATGGAGATTACGTTGTGATTGAATCCCGGCAGACGGCTGCGCCGGGTGATACCGTCGTAGCTCTGGTCGATAATGAGAATGTCACTCTAAAGAAGTATTTTCCGGAAGGCGGTCGGATTCGCCTGCAGCCTGCCAATCAGTCTCTTGAACCGATCATACTGGACGGTGCGAGGGTAAAAATTCAGGGTGTTGTTGTTAGCGTGATGCGTAAATACGATTAGGAGAGGGAATCATGGGCAAAATTTACTACGTGAACATCAAGGGACGAACGTTGGAAAGCAGGAATCTCAAGGAACTGCTGGCCCGTGCAGTTTCCACAAAGCGGAATATGGATCAAAAGTATCGTATGCAGGTTTGTTCTGGAGCGTCGGCTTTTGCGGCGAACAGCGGAACCGCCTGCGTCGGCTCCTGCTCCTGATCCGCTGTCCGCAACCGGAATAGTGCAAACGCTGCAGGCTGTATGGAGCAATCGCTTCCGCAATTGACTGATGCGCGATTCTTTATCGTGCGGAGTAGCGCGCTTCGGGTCGGAAACCTCTTGGCGAAAATTTTTTTTAGTTCGGAAACTTTCCGTCAATGCTTTGCGGGAGCTCTAATCCGGGCCTGCACATTCTTTATGCAAAGAGGTAACAACTATCTATTTTGCAATCATTTGTTCCTGTTAAAAACTCTGCTTTCGCCCGGTTTTCCACAATTTCTGTGAAAAACTCGGAGTCGGTTTTCCGCAAAAATTTGTAGCGTGCCGCTCTCCAGGGGGCGGTGTATAATGCGCCTTCCAAATTGAGGGATGTTCCTTCAATTGCTTTTATCCGATCAAGGTGCAGGTAGGGAACTATGTCGAAGCTTTTTAAGAAGGATGAGAAGTTCTTCAAGATATTTGGACAGATGACGGTGCATATCCTGGAGGCCGCAGAGATACTTGGAAACATGCTGCGGAATCCGGCCGAGGTGGATTTGGCATCGCTTGCATCAAAGATCAAGGATTTGGAGCATAAAGGGGATGAACTGACGCATCGTGTTATCGATGAACTGAATAAAACGTTCATTACTCCGATTGATCGTGAAGATATCCATGATCTAAGCGCAGCCTTGGATGATGTCCTTGACCTGATTGACGGGATTGCCACCCGGATTGTCCTTTTTCGTATCAAGGAACCGATTCGTTCCGTGCCGGAGATGTGTTCTGTGCTTTTAAGCCAGACCATGGAGATTGGAGCCGCCGTATCCAACCTGCAGGATAATGATCATGTAGTGGAGCGCTGCATTGAGATAAACAGGCTCGAAAATGATGCCGATCGCCTATTCCAGTCTGCGATTGCTGCGCTATTTGATGAAGTGAAGGATCCCATTGAGGTGATCAAGCGGAAAGAAATCATCGAGACGCTCGAGGCTGCAACGGACAAGGCAGAAGATGTTGCCAATGTTCTCGAGTCCATCATTGTTAAAAATACATAAGGATGCCCAGGCCACGAATTTCACGCTGGAGTTTTGTGAAATTCGTGGCTATTCCCTTACGCACCCAGGTGCGCTGCCAGGCTTTCTCCAATTCCAATCAACAGGTCTGAGTTTTCCACACTGCGGATAAGGTGTTTGTCGACGGCGTGCACGCCGGCCAGGGTGCCGACAAAACTGCCTGTCAGCGCTCCTATTGAGTCGGAAGCGTCTCCCGCGTTTACGGCTGGAAGAACAGCACCGGCAAAGCTCCGGGGATGCTTCAAAAAACAATAGATGGCCGCCGGTATCGCTTCGATTGCATCGGAGCTTGTTCCGATTTCAAACAAGGCTTCTTCAGGCGGCAGGTGAGTGATCTGGGTCGACCAGCGCATCATGGCTGCCAGATCTTCATCCAGATGCGAGATATGATCCGCGGCTTCCAAAACCTGATCTGCCGGCCGGGAGCGTTCATCTGATTTGAGCAATCTCGCAATGAGGTAGGCGATGCCGACAGCCGCCGCCTTGGCCCGAGGTTCGTTGTGCGTAATGGTACAGTTGTCCAAGGCGGCACGAGTCAATTCCTCAGGGCAGTGGCTGAAATAGATGCCGATTGGAATCATTCGCATGGCTGCAGTGCAGCCGCTGCTGAAGACTCCGCTTTTGGTCCAGGGACGTCCGGTTTCCAGGTGCTTGCATGCGCGCAGATTTGCGGTTGAAGGAGTTCGATGCGGGAGCGTGTTCTGGTACCAGGAAAGCAATGCGTCCGCCTGTCGTGCTGGATCCATTCTCCTGCATTCGATCAGGCATTCCGCAGTCGTAAGCATTGTCTGGGTGTTATCAGTATAGGAACCCTCGGCCAGGAAATCACTCGCGTGCCCGGTGTGGGCTTTCACAAAGCTCGAGATCGGCTTGCCATAGTAGCGCCGTATTTGTTCCCGGCTGAGAAACTCCGCAGGCATTCCCAGTGCATCCCCCACAGCGAATCCCATCACAGCACCCACGCATCGATTTCTAAGTTCCTTGAGATCCATGGGTAGCTTCCTCTTGAGAAAATTATAGCACGGGACAAATTGAGATTTACGATTGTCGATAGACGATTTACGATGAGACTTCGAGCTGAGTGTTCGTCGATAAACCGTCAATGGATGGAGGGTTGGATGCAACTTTCATTGGTAGACTGGCTTGCCATCGCTGCCTATTTTCTATTTAACATGCTCATAGGCCTGTACTACCGGAAGCGCGCTACTGCGAGCACCGAGGACTATTTCGTTGGTGGCCGCAAGGTATCCTGGTGGCTGGCGGGGACATCGATGGTGGCCACGACCTTTGCCGCAGACACTCCCCTGGCGGTGACTGGCTTCGTGGCCGCAAATGGGATAGCCGGGAATTGGGTCTGGTGGAACATGCTGATGAGCGGCATGCTCACGGTCTTTTTCTACGCCCGTCTCTGGCGGCGGGCGGGCGTTCTAACCGATGTGGAGTTTGCGGAGATACGATACAGCGGCCGGCCGGCAGCATTTTTGCGTGGATTTCGAGCCGTGTACCTGGGTCTGCCGGTCAACTGTATCATCATGGGTTGGGTAAACCTGGCGATGGTCAAGATCCTGATGATGATTTTTGGCGTGACGAAAATACAGGCACTCCTGATCGTATTCGGCATCATGCTGCTGACCGCGATGATATCCACTCTGTCCGGTATCTGGGGTGTTCTTGTGACAGACCTTTTCCAGTTTGTTCTCAAGATGGGAATGATGCTTGTTCTGGCCTATTTTGCCGTTCATGCGGTCGGCGGCATGGAGTCGTTGAAATCGAAACTCCTCGGTCTGGATGCGGCAAAAGCAGCTGCAACCGGCGGTCATGGATCCATACTTTCCTTTACACCGGATATCGGTTCTGTATGGATGCCGATGCTGACATTTATCGTGTATCTGGCGGTCAATTGGTGGGCGACCTGGTATCCGGGGGCGGAACCGGGCGGCGGCGGATACATCGCACAACGCATTCTATGCGCCAAAGATGAGAAGCATTCCATGCTCGCAACTCTCTGGTTTAATATCGCGCATTATGCCATTCGGCCGTGGCCCTGGATTTTGACTGCATTGTGTTCACTCGTTCTGTATCCGACACTCGTGGACAAGGAAAGCGGGTTCATCAAGGTCATTGTCGATCCGCAGGTGTTTCCCCCGGCTTTGCGCGGACTCATGATCGCCGCCTTCGCAGCCGCGTATATGTCCACCATCGGCACGCAACTGAATTGGGGTGCCTCCTACCTGGTGAATGATTTTTACCGACGGTTTCTGGTGCGAAACCACGCGGAACGGCATTACGTATTTGTTTCACAGGCTGCCACGGTTTTGATCATGTTCGCATCCTGCTTCGTAACCTATTACCAGGATTCCATTGCGGGCGCCTGGAAGTTTCTGCTGGCAATCGGAGCAGGGACCGGCAGCGTTTTTATCCTCCGCTGGTTCTGGTGGCGCATCAATGCCTGGAGCGAGGTTTTTGCAATGGCGGCGTCCTTCTGCGTGTCGATGATTCTCCAGTTGTACTTCAAATTGAACAATGATGATCCACTGCAGTTTGCCTGGATTGTGATCATCACGGTCCTGTGTTCAACCGTGATATGGCTGGCCGCGACGTACCTGACCTCTCCAGAGAGGGAAGACATATTGCTCGCCTTCTACCGACGCGTGCGACCCAGCGCGCTGCTGTGGCAACCGATTGCACGCAAGGCTTCCGATATCACTCCTCCGCGCGATGGCGCCTTCAATCTGCTGGACTGGGCATGCGGATGTATTCTCGTGTATATGAGCCTGTTCGGGGTCGGTAAAATCATCTTCGGTCAGGTTGGCACCGGGGTTGTGTTTCTCATGATTGCAGGAATTGCCGGCTGGATCATTTATCGTGACCTGAGCCGCCGTGGATGGAAATCGGTGATTGAATAGTCGCCGGACTTCCGCCTCCGGACTTCTGACTTCTATCTTTTGTATTAGGCTTTTTGATGTATAATCCCTATTCCCTCACGCTTGGTTAAGGATTGATGAGATCTTTTGCTTGGTTGCGCGCTTCTATCCGGTTGTGCCTGGGATTACTTTGCAGCCTTGCCTGTCTGCATGCAGGGGATAGTGTGCCGCGCGTACTTAATGGCATCGACGTCCTGCGCGAGAGTGGTTTTCAACCCCTTGCCGGGAAGCGAGTCGGTCTCATTACCAACCATACGGGGCTGGCGGCGGACGGGACCTCCACAATAGATCTTCTTTATCGATCAGGGACGTGTAAGCTGGTCTTTCTGCTCAGCCCGGAGCATGGAATCCGTGGTACCATGGATAGCAAAGTGGATTCATCGGTTGATGAATCCACCTCGCTTCCAGTTTATAGCCTGTACGGAGAAACCAGGCGGCCCAGCGCCGAATTGCTTCAAAAAATTGATGCGCTTGTTTTCGACATCCAGGATATCGGCGCTCGCTTTTATACCTATATAACGACCATGGCCTACTGCATGGAGGCGGCGGCAAAGGCAAAGATAGCTTTTTATGTCCTGGATCGGCCCAATCCTATCGGCGGCGTCCGCGTTGAAGGTCCAATCCTGGATGGAGACAGAACGTCCTTTACCGGATACATGCCGTTGCCGGTGCGGCATGGAATGACCGTGGGCGAACTGGCCCGCTATTTTAACGCGGAAAAGAGGCTTGGGGCGGAGTTGCATGTAATCGAGATGAAGGGCTGGCTCCGTCCATATTATCTATGGGATACGGGACAGGTTTGGGTGAACCCTTCCCCCAATATGCGCAGTATGGCAGCCGCCGTGCTGTATCCCGGGGTATGCCTGTTGGAATCGAGCAATATATCGGTAGGGCGGGGGACTGATCGGCCCTTTGAACTCCTGGGGGCGCCGTGGATTGAGCCCAGACATCTTGCTGCGGAGCTTAGAAAAGCGGGTGTTCCAGGCATCAAGGCCGTGCCCGTGTTTTTTACGCCGAGCACGGATCGATATCAGGGGAAGAAATGTGGCGGCCTGAGCCTGTCCGTTACCAATATCGAGAAATTCGATTCGGTTTTGCTGGGGCTTTCGCTGATCGCCATTTTGCACCGCCTTTATCCCGACGAATTCGAAATCGGCAAAGTGATGGATCTGCTGGGAAATGCCAATGCGATGAAACAGCTGCAGGCGGGTAATTCTGTTCAGAAGGTGATTCAGAGCGGCAGCCAGAGGATGACGGAATTTCTTTCAAAGCGCCAAAAAGTTCTTATCTATGATGTGGTTCCCCGACACAAAAAAGAGAGGCAATAATGGCTTCGACGGTTCGAAGAAAGAAAAGGAAGGACGAAATTAAGGTAACGATTGCTCCCTTTCGTAGCCTGGCGGATTACAAGGCCTGTGAGGATATTCAGCGGGAAGTCTGGCACTTCCAGGATATTGACATTATTCCGGTGCCGCTTCTGCTGGCCGCGAACCGCACCGGCGGTACGCTCATCGGAGCCTATAACAATCTTGGCGATCTTATCGGCTTTGCCTTCAGCCTGCTTGGGTCAATGGACGGAAATCTTCTACACTATTCCCACATGCTGGCGGTTCGAGTTGCCTATAGGAACTTTGATGTCGGGTACAAGCTGAAAATCGCGCAGCGAAAAGAAGTCCTTCGCCGCAAGATATCGCTGGTCTCCTCTACCTTCGATCCGATGCAGCCGCTGAACGCCTATTTCACGCTGGGTAAGCTGGGGGCGTGGACCAATACTTACGAAGAAGATTTTTATGGGGAAACCACCAGTGCTTCAGATCGAGGGCTCCCCACTGACCGAATGCTTGCCATTTGGGATCTTGACAGTAACCAGGTCGCCGAGAGACTCGAGTCCGGCCCTGCCCGCCGCGACATTCGAAAAGAGCTGAAGCAAAAGACGGTTATCAATACGTTGATCGAAGTTGCGCCGGGGCTGATGCATTCGTCTCCTTTAAAGCTGAATTGCGCTGCCGACCGCTTTCTTTTCGAAGTTCCCTATAATCTTCCGGAAATCAAAAATCGAGACCTTGGAATGGCTCTCGAGTGGCAGGGGAAGATGCGCCAGGTATTCAAGAGTTATTTTAAAAAGGGATATGCGGCTACCGATTTCTGGGTGTCCGAGCAGGATGGGCATCTGCGCTCATTCTATCTTCTCGAAAAGCTGTAACGGAGCTATTTAGCTGCAGCAGGTTTCCGTGCCTAATCTGCGGGCTGCAACCTGCTGCAGTGCATGATGCGACCCCTCGTGTATTGACAGACAAGCAACCCCATCCTCATTGAAACCCGCCGGGAGCGCCTCTTCATATCCGGTGATTAGTGGCGGAATGGACCAATGCCCAACCAAATGCATCATAGGATGACCTCGAGTCGATTGGCCAAGCGGAAAGGCAGTTTTCGTGAAATAATAGCGAAGTTTCTCTTGAGGGGAGATCTATGAATCTCGAAGAACTAACCAATCAGTATGATTTTAAGGGTCGCGTTGTTGTGGTTACCGGAGGTGCCGGCATCTTGTGTGGAGAGATGGCCTGCGCATTGGTTGGATGCAATGCAAAGGTGGCGATTATTGATCACGCGCCGGAGCGGGCGGAACGTCTGGCTGCGCAACTGAATGTTCTGAAAGATCAATGCATCGTGGTGGCTGGTGATGTGCTGCAAAGGCAATCCCTGGAACTGGCTGCGCAAAAAATTATGGATTTGTGGGGCAGAGTGGATTGCCTGATTAATGGAGCCGGCGGGAACAATCCCGGTGCAACGACGGGTGTCGACAGGACATTTTTCGATTTGCCGGAGGAATCACTCCGATTTGTCACAGATCTCAATCTCATGGGAACAGTGATCTCCTGCCAGGTTTTTGGCAAGACGATGGTTGGGCAAAAGGAGGGTGTGATTCTAAATGTATCCTCCATGAATGCATTTCGCCCGCTGACGCGCATCCCGGCTTATTCGGCTGCAAAAGCCGCCGTGTCGAATTTTACTCAATGGCTTGCCGTATACATGGCACAGGAATATTCGCCGGATATCCGTGTGAATGCCGTCGCCCCCGGGTTTTTCCTGACCGAGCAGAATCGCTTCCTGCTGACCGATAAGGACACGGGGAAAATGACACCTCGAGGTGAACAGATATTGGCCCACACTCCAATGAGACGTTTTGGATCGCCCGAAGACTTGCTGGGCGGTGTGTTGTGGCTTCTGTCTCCAATGTCCCGGTTTGTAACAGGAATCGTGTTGCCGGTTGATGGTGGATTTTCTGCATATTCCGGGATTTGAGGCGGCTGCAAAGACTTTTGCCGCGAATTGCACGGATTTTGCTCGCGCGGTCAAGCCGGATTAGCCAACAGTATCCACCACGTTAGATTCGCGCTTCTTTCAATTGAATTGGCGTTCAAAAGAATAGGAAAACAGCTTTGGCCCGCCGCCACAAGGCCGGTCGATTCAGTTATGGTCCCGGAATGAAGGGGAGCGAACCGAGCCGTAACGGAGGAATCATAACTGAATCGAATTCCGATAAATCAAAATTGAATTTACAAAAAGGAAGTCGCAGCCCCTACATTCCCTGCATTGAAGATGACACATGCCGCCTCATCCGTCTTATTTGGACGGAAGCTTCGAATTGTGAGATGCCACACACTGCCATTTGCCCCCGACTTTGACGAAAGTGTCTGTCCAGGGGTATTTCCCCGTAGAATCCTTTCCTTTGAAGGTTCCCTTAATACTGGCGATGCCTGTTGCAATAGCTGTATCGCCATATACTTTTACTTTCAAATTTTCATGAAAAAATGAACTGTAGTTATTTAGCTTTCCCTTGACCCACTGGAGTATGGCGGCCTTATCGGTCATAACCCCATCCTCATCCGTCATGACAAACCCATCAGCTATGTTGCGCTCAAACCATAAAACATCATGTTTGATGGCAGCTTCAGCCCATGCGTTTTCGAGCGCTGCTATCTCCTGTATAACATTTTGTCCTGCGGTTGGTTTTGCCTGTCCAAAGATCAGGCATGGCAGCAAGAGCATTAAGAGAACTGAAACACATATGCTTTTCATTGGAGTCTCCTTTTGTGCGCTACTGTTTTTCATAAACCCAAGTCTCACTTGTTTCCTGTCCTTTTGAGTCTTTCACTTTTCCTACGGCCGTCTGCGTTTTTCCATCTTTGGAGATGACAACCCGCCAACTGGACACTTCCTTTCCAGCCTTCTTGGCCACTACCGTGATGGCGTTGGAGTCAATCTTTTTCATGGAGATTACGTCTTCATTTGGGTTTCCAACTCTGGGGTGCTCTTTCCCATCATAGGTTGCAGCCCATTCATCATGGAATGCTTTCCCTTTGCCGTCCACGCCCTCAAAGCTTGTCTTGAACCCGTTTTCTTGCGGCGTTATTACCATGATTTCATTCTTGGGCATGTTCTCAACCTTGCTCTTGGCCAGGTTTAGTTTCCATGATCCGATAAATGGATCTGCCGCCCATGCCCAGCCAACTAATCCGAGAACAGTCAGCAACAGCATTGCCTTTTTCATTTATTTGTCCTCCGCTGCTTGTGATTTAGGAATTCATTTATTCAAACGGGTAGAAATTTGCTCCAGGCTACTTCCTGAGTTCTGCAATGAATGTTTCTGTGAGTTTGGAAGTGCCATCCGTTTGCTTAGACTGTTTTGCCATGTATGGGCAGATCCCGGAGGTGATTATTTTGCCGTCCTGAACGACGCCTTCACCGCTATGGATGGCTCCCTCAATTTGCGGCCAATCTTTGGCAAGCGCATACTTTTTGCCCTTCAATAATCCTGCTTGGCCGAGGATTACCACTGATCCGGTCTGTGCTGCGATTGGCTTCCCTTTGGCCACAGCCTCCTTGATAAATGCCATGCCTTCGGACGGAAGCGGAGCCCCGGATGCAGCCATGCAGGGTATGATTATTCCCTTATAATCAGCCACCTTTGCCGCACTGAGCTTTAGATCCGGTTTCAATTTTGCGAGCCCTGCGGTCAGCGGTTTATTTGAAGCCGTGGATACCACGACGGTGTATCCCGCCTTCTTAAGGAGGTCGCTCATAACGCCAACTTCCTTTGTAAGCATCAGCTCAAGATCCGATGACTTTGCTTCGTTGACGATCATTAAGACTTTGCCCCCTTGCTTGGCAAACCCCGACGGCGATGAACAGACTGCAATTACCAGTCCCAAAAGCGAAACCAATAACATGGTTTTTCGCATAGCAGCTTCCTCCGAATATTGCGATTTCAAAAGAGTCGGAATGACAACAGAGTGTTACCCGCCAAAGACCGCGCTGGGCTGCGCTAGAATTGGTGCAGGAATCAAAGCAAGGATGAGCTTGAATGTGCCCTAAGGCAACTTCCTGGATATTGCTATATCCTATCTACCATATTACCGTAAGAACATTAAAGGACTTTTATTGGATTTGTCCGGTTATCAAAACCGCACGGAATTTGCGGGCTTCCTGTATAATCTGTTGGGCAAAATCAACAAATACTCAGAATCCGAATGTCCACTCACTTGTGGTGAATCTGTGGTAAATCCGGTTCAGGACAGTGCAATAGTGCAATAAAGGGGAGCCCAAGAGCAAGAACCACAACCTCAATGATTTACGCTAGTTTGTTGATTTTATTGAAGTACAGCTTGACACCACGAGGCCGCGAACGTATTATTTCCCAGTTATCGCGGGGTGGAGCAGTCTGGTAGCTCGTTGGGCTCATAACCCAAAGGTCCCAGGTTCAAATCCTGGCCCCGCAACCAGCCATCATAAATCAGCCGCCGACAAGGCGGCTTTTTTGTTGGGTTGAGCGTAACAAATGGCTTTTTGCTGACACTTCGCAAACCCCCTCATTATCTGCCTGGTCACTATTCTCTCAACCAGGCATCTCGCTAATACCATCGGGCGCACAAATTTCGAGTTTCCCGGTTCAATCTGGTCGATACGGCTGTACTATTGCCGCTTGGAAATCATGAATAGTTCCTGGCAATCTCCAGTCTTACATTGGGGGGATTCGGCGTCGGCTGCGGGAGAGAATATTGATTACGAATTGTCATAGTGGCTTTTGGGGCCGCGTGCGGGAGCGGTTGGAACGGCATCCGCTTGCCCACCTCGCTGTGCTGTATTTGGGCTGCATTGTGATTTTCCTTGTCTCTGTTCCATTGCCTCGCGTGGATGGACAACTGGTTGGGTCCGATGGTACTTACTATTACGCCTACCTGCCCAGCCTGTTGATAGATCACGATTTGGATTTCAGCAACCAATATCGGAGACTGATGCCACAACTCTCCGCAAACTCATCCCCGCCTCTTCCCGATGGCACTACCAACAAATTTGCCGTTGGCGCGGCGCTTCTCTGGTTCCCATTTTTTCTTTTGGGCCACGGTATCGCGCTTATTCTGAATGCCTCGGGTTTTTCCACAGTGCCGGATGGGATGGGGTTTGCCTATCAGATCCCCACATTGCTCGGCAGTATTACCTATGGTTTTGTCGGGGTAGTGCTCGTCTACCGTATCTGCCATAGATTTTTCAGCCCATTGAGCAGCGCTTTGGCCGCCATTTTGATCTGGCTGGCTACAAGTCTGATTTATTACATGACCGCCGAACCATCGATGTCTCATGCCTGCTCCTTTTTTGCGGTTGCGTTGTTTCTGGAGCTCTGGCTTCGGTTCCGACCTCTGCCCGATCTCAGGCAATGGGTGCTTTTGGGAATCACCGCTGGAATTGTCGCGTTAGTGCGATTGCAGGACGCAACCTGGCTGGTACTGCCATGTATGGATTCATTATTGGCTTTGAGGAAAAGCAGAAATGTCGGCTGGAGACGCCAACTAGGAGGGATCTGCTGTTTTGGAGCTGCTGCCTGGGTGACCTTTTTGCCGCAAATGGTCATTTGGCAAATTCTGAATGGGTCCATTGTCAGACCAGGCTATGTTCACGCACACGAGGGATTTTTCTGGCTAGCGCCGAAAACTCTGAAAGTCCTGTTTTCGCTCTGCCATGGGCTTTATTCGTGGCATCCGATTTTGCTTTTTGCGACTGCCGGCCTGGTTTTACTCTATCGCAAAAATAGGCTCCTTCCTGCTTTATTGGGACTGATGTTCGCCGTGCAAATCTATGTCATTGGTTCCTGGCATGCCTGGTCTGGCGGCGATGCGTTTGGCGGAAGAATGCTTATCAGCTCACTTCCGGCACTGGCATTGGGACTGGCGGCCCTTGTCGATTGGGCTGCGGAACGCCGGGCGATGCCAATTGTCGTCAGCCTGTCATTGATTCTGGTTGTATGGAATGCGTTGTTATTGGCCCAGTACCGATTCCGCTATATCTCTCAGGGGGCGGCAGTCAACCTTGATGACATGACCTTGGGAAAACTGTCAATGCTACAGGATATTGTCAGCCGCATCCATGCCATGCTTCGATAGGATCCCTCTTTGGCGATGTCCTATGGTCCGGAAGATTGTTTTTCAATCTCTATGCTTGATGAAGATGCGTTCATGATTTCAACGGCAAGCCCGGCGCCGGCGGTCGGCTAGTTTTTGGGCCCGGTCCCCGTAGAGATCGTGGATACGCGCCGCGTCACAAGCAGGTGCGGTTCCTTATGTATATCGCCATACCCGAAACGCAGGGGCATTTCGCGATGAGGCTGCGACTGCCATAATTTTACAAAATCGTTCTTCTCGCAGGTGCGTGAAGGGATGAAGGTTCCCTCGAATGTCCCATACGTCTCCTGCACGAAACCAGCCTTCTGCGCATAGCGCGGAGGGATTCCGCTGCTGTCGGAGATTATGAAGTCTGAATAACCCAGCAGGTAGTTTCGAAGCTGCCCAAAGGGCAGAGTCCAAAGAAGGTAGCTTGCGGCTTTCACAAGACCAACCGTATGCCCCTTTGCCTCCAGGTGACGCAGCACTGCGGGGTCCTGCTTAAGCGCCGTGTCACTCAGGTCCGCAGCAATGTGCCGGTGCACTCGAATGCGCGTACCAAGGCTGGTGTCCATGGGCCTGAAGGTCAATTCAAGGTTGGAGAATGCCAGCGAAAAGTCCGGCGACTTCCACACCTTGTTGAGCTTGCGTGCTTGTATTGGTTCAAAGGCTGCAATGTCCGCGTCATCGAGATAGTGCAGGGATCCGTTTGGCTCAATTCTGAAATAGCGCAGCGATACCGGTTCAAAACCGTGGATGGCGAGAGCTACCAGGAAGAACGACAATTGTCCGGCGATTCCACCTCGGTGCATTTGCATCAGGTCCTCGCTGGCACTATCGCTGAGTGTCAACAACTGCAGCATGGAGTGCCGCAACCGAGTAAGGTCTTTTTCCAGCGAGTCGGAGTTGATGGTTGTTATCCGACGTGGATCGCCTGCGGACTCAAGCGAAATCGTGGTGATCTCTGTTGCATCGGGATATGCCGTCAGGGCGGAGAGCAGATCGCCTCCTCCCAAAGGGTAGACTACCTTTGTTGGCAGGCCGGCCGGGCGAAGCCTGGAGAGGTAGGGCCCCATGATCGACAAATATTGATCACGATAGACCTGCATTCGTGGCAACAGCTCGTCGCAGTGACGCTTGATTACGTCCAGATCAAACGACTTCGGGATTGGCGCATTCCCAGAGCAGGCCGCAATCCTGAATAGCAGGCGGGCCTCCGAACCAAAATCGTGCCCGGCAGTGGATGCGTTTCCATTCTCAACGGGATTCCCGCGTCGACCGCTGGCACAGCCATGACAGCAAAAGGAGACAGCGATAAGTACCAGGGCAACAAGCGGGAACGCGCTTCGCATCTTCCCGTTAGCTCTTGCAGTTTTGCCTGGCCGTGGATTGATAGGTATTGGCGAAAAGATGAATGAACTATGCAAAGGCCATCCTTATCCAGAGTATGAAGCCAAACTTGGATCCTCCCAGATTGCTGGGGATTAAGCAACCCGAAATTGCGTAGCATATTTGATCGTTGGATGGCAAATTAGGAGACAGTCATTCGTCCGGTTTTGGAACCGGACGATTCCGATAATCAGCTTATCGAGCCTGGATAGCACCTTCGGGATCTTGCCCCGTTGTCAAAGTGCTTCATTCAAACATGCTGGCGTCGGGCAGGCAATTTTTCAGCGAGCTCCAAGGCGGACGGAGGCCTTGCTGACAATCCCCTTTCTTCCAAATTCATCCTCGACATTTATTTCGAGCTGATTCCGCCCAATCCCCAATTTCCATTGAAAATGCGAATCAACCGGTTTCCATTCTCCGCCATCAATCCTGGCCAGGTACCGCTTGAAAAATGGTTGGCTGTTGCCGCATTCAACCGACAGGGTGTCGTCCCCGGTTCGAATAAGGCGGAACGAAGCTTGATTTAGGGACCACCAGAGATCCCGCGGACGCGTGTACCAGACCGCGGTGGACGATTCCACAATTGGAGTCTTTTCGTCAATGTAAACCGGAAAGCCGCAGTAGCCGTCAGGATCCTCAGCGAAGGCTCGGCACCATGGCTCAGGCTGCGACTGCCAGTTGTTTCTTGGCGTAAGCTGCATCCATCCGGCCGTCAAATATCCATGGCCATATTCCCAATCCCACTTTTCGTGTTCTCCATAGGTATAGTCGTTCGTCACGCATTTGATCGGATGCTTGCCCCGGAGTGCTTCTACTCGGGAGAGGTTGACGTCTTCGCCGCGACGCTGAATTTCGCCTGGTTTTAATACAAAATTCGTATAGATATTATGCATTTCAAGCAGACTGAGCGGCTGTCCGGTTTTTCTGTCGGCATAATAAGTGTCCAGCGAGGGATCCAGGTACACCCACTTGTTCAGTTCATTCACCCATATCTCGGCGACTTCATGATTAGTATCGCGGAAGCCCTTGATCGCCAGGTGGCGAGCCTGCCAACCCAAGGAAATGACTGCTGAAATTAGAGTCTCACAATAGCTCATGCAGTGGCCATAGATGGTGCCCCCATTTTCTTCCCCAAGAGCTTTGCGAATATTCCATGGATAGCTGCCATCCGGGTTTTGCATCTCAGGGCGTTTGTTTTTCCGTTTGGCTACCCAATCCAGAAGTGCTTTGAGTTGCCCGAATTCGTTCTGCTTCCCGGCAATGACTTCATCCAGTTTGAATGTTTGGCGAAGCCAGGTCAGGTCGGATTGGTCGGGCCGCTCATAGCCAAAGACAACAGGCGAAACTAAAATTTGTTGGACCTGGTCCTCCAGCAGAATCACCGCTTCTGGAAACACGGAAGGATTGGCCTGGTACGTTATTTTCGCTCCCGTGATTGCAGGTAGAACTCTTGCATCGGTTGTTGTGAGTACAAAGCGGAATTGGGCGTAACGTCCCCTGGGGATGATGGCTCCGATTGCGGGCTGCCATTTGGACCAGGTCGCCTCGGTTTGGAAGAAGGAAGTGCCGGTGCGGACTTCGACGGCAATGTGGGCTGGGGCCTCAGCATTGGCGGTAATCTGAATGCCGAGATCTGAAATGCTTCCTTCGTTGCTCAGAATACCTGTGCCGATGAGATCAAGCACATCCGTAATAATCACTCCGGCGCCGCCGGTCTTCTGCAAGTTGCGGGCATCAAGTACCAATGAATCGCCTTTTGGAATCACGCGGGTTGCCTCGAGGCCGGCATATAGATCTCTGGCTGTCAGGATCCGTTCCTGAGCGTTGTCGGCGGCGAAGAGTATCTGCCCATGAATCACGGCAATCCAAACCAGGGAAATCCATCTCAATCGGCCCATCGTCAGTTTCCTCTTGGTGAAGCCAGATTTGTGCATTAAGCCCGGCGCCTTCAAGCGTGTCATTGCCCCGAAGCATATCCCAATTCGCAGACCTGCTCCTAGAAAAAAGCCTGAACATGGATATTGGTTATTATGTTGATATCCGGAGGTTCTGGCCGGCCCGATTATAGTTGCGACGAGTCAATCGGGATTGCTAATGTACAGTGATTGGCGTGACTCTAACCGAAACCAGGAGGCTACGTAATGAAGATCAGAGTTTATGCAATTGGATTGGTTGTGTTGCTGAGCATCGCGGTATGTGCTCTTGCTGCTGATTTTTCGGGTAAATGGATTGCCCGGGCCGGAGATGTCGATATTACGTTGATCTTCAAGGTGGACGGAAGTGCATTAACCGGAACCGTTGATAATCCCCAAGCGGGTCCCACCGAAATCAAAGAAGGAAAGATTGACGGAGAAAATATATCTTTCTACGTGGTGAGAAAAATGGGAGAGACTGAGGCCAAGATATCATGGAAGGGAAAGGCCTCAGGCAGTGAAATCAAGTTTGTGCGTGAAACCATGGGAGGCGGCCAGGGTGGCGCCATGGAAATCATCGCCAAGAGAGCCCAATAGGCTGATCCGAAATTCAAAGCAAGGTGGTGAGTGGAACAAAGATAGAGTTTCCTTAATTAAAAGCCGCCCTGTCGGCGGCTTTTTGATTCGATATATGGAGGATGCAGGGCGGCTATATTGTTAGTCTTGATGCCGCCAAAATCCTGATAGCATGCCGGAGCCAATCAAATAAGCTATTCCAGAATAGTGCTCCGGGCTATCAGAAGACAGGATGTCCTTTCCTTTATCCCGCTCAAATCCGCAATTTCTCATTTGACTCTCCCTTTGGGGGAGACTCTACGCTCTTGGTGGAGTGAGGACGCTATGTTCAGCATCGGTCAGTTTTCAAGGATCACAGGGCTTACGATCAAGACCATTCGTCTCTATCACGAAAAGGGACTTTTGATTCCGTGCCGGGTGGATGAGTCAACCGGGTATCGCTATTTTGACGGCAGGAATGTGGAGCGGGCTCGGGCGATTTCCTATCTCCGTGAGCTGCTGTTTCCACTTTCGGATATCAAGTTGATGTTGGACCAGTTTTCCGAAGACGCCGATATTTTGGTTTTTCTGGAGACGCACAAGGGTGACATCACCAGGAGAATTAAGGAGCTGAACAAAACCGCCCTCAAACTGGAGGAGATTATTCAAAAGGAGAGGGAGGCCAAGGATATGCTAAATCAGAATTCATTCTCCGTCATAGAGAGGGAAATCGATTCCATTCTGGTTGCAGGGTTGCGTTGGAAAGGTCGGTATTCCGATGTGGGTGGCGCTTTTCAGAAACTGGGAAAGCTGGTTGGCCGCTACATCCGGGGAAAACCAATGAACCTTTATTATGACGGAGACTATCGGGAGGAGGATGCAGATATTGAGACCTGCTATCCGGTTCAAAATAAAGTGAAGCAAAGCGAAGCGTTTATTCTGCATCAACTGCAGGGAGGGAAGTGCGTTTGCCTTGTTCACAAGGGGCCATATGATCTTTTGAGCCGTTCCTATTCAAAGATCATGGAGTATATGCAGGAAAGGAAATATCAGGCTCTTCTACCCACCAGGGAAGTCTATCTCAAAGGGCCGGGAATGATATTCCGGGGAAATCCCAAAAACTACCTGACCGAAATTCAAATAATGATAGCCGAGCAGCAGGATGGCTCCCCATTGCGTTAGCGAGTGGGCTATAGATCGGGGGATTCACAGCAGTTCGGATGGCTGGGGATTCCCTGAATCCCGGCTGCATCCCGCAAGAATAGAATAGGCTCGCCTTCCCATAGGTTGTCGGATAGAGTATCTGTCGTGGCGTGAAGACCTACTTAGAAACTCGCGCTGGTTGGCTTGTACGTCGCTTAGAATCCTGAGAATGCCATGGCTGGAGATCTCAATCCCAGCAGGGGCGCAGTGTCGGAAACTCCTGCTATTCGACTCCGTGTTGTCCTTGCCTGTCGCTACGCGGCTTTCGGTTTAGCGCTGATTGCCTCGGCGTCCCTGCGCGAGGGTTCGGCTGGCATTATCGACCATGCCATCATCTGGTTGCCTACCGGAGTCTCGATTGCCGGCCTGTGGCTGCTCGGACCCAGTGCGTGGTGGGTTGTTGCCGCATCCACGTTTCTTCAACGCCTGTTCCTTGGCTACGACTGGGGCGTCGGGGTCAGCGCGGCTGCCGGCAGTGCCTTGGAGGCTTTGATCGGTGTCCTGATATTGCGCCGGCTTGGATTTCAACATTCTCTTTCCCGGCTGCGCGATGTGGGTGCGCTCCTGGCCGCGGCAGCCCTTGCCCCGCTTGGCAGCATCCTGACGTCATGGATTGGCCGGCTTTACATCTGGGTTGATCCAAACATGCCGTTTTACTCCGGCTGGGATGGCTGGTGGCGTATGAATGCGCTGGGTGCCATCACCATGGTGCCGCCAATTGTCAGTTGGCTCGGCCGGCCACGGCAGCATTCCATTTGGCGATTCCTTGCCGCGCTGGGTATCGGGATTTCCGCAATTGCGGTTGTCATGGCATTGCTGTTCTTCATATTGCCCGGTGACGCCATTGGCATCATGTGGATGAATCTGGTGCTGATGGGGATTGCATTGTTTGCGGCAGTCCGATACGGCGTGCCTGGAGCTACTCTGACAACGCTGTTATTGGCCATTGGCGTGGCGGTGATGACATCGCGAGGATTTGGGCCCTTCCCCGGATTGCCCCGCCCTCAGCGTCATGAAGTAGTTCAGTTGTTCGAGCTCGCTCTGGCTGTAATCCCGGTTGCTTTTGCCGCGCTGATTGCTGAACGGAGGGTTGCCGAAGATCTCCTCGAGTCCATTAACCGAAATGTGAACGAGGGGTTGTTCCGTGCAGATACTTCATTGCGGCTTGTATATTCGAATATGGCGTTGGCACGCATGCTGGGTCATGATTCTCCCGAGGGTGCGGTGGGGACCAGTCTCCGTAGTGCATTTGCCGATTCGATTCATGGCTCAGAAATGGTCGGCCTGATCTTCACGCGTGGCCAGTGGCTGAACGAGGAGGTGCGGTTCCGACGGCCCGACGGCACAGCCTTCTGGGGCCTGATCACCGCCACTGCCGCGCGCAATGCTCAGGGCGAGGTTACCTGCTATGATGGCGCGGTTGCGGATATTACCGAACGCAAATTGTTGGAGGAAAAATTCCGTCACGCACAGAAAATGGAGGCGGTTGGCAAGCTCGCTGGCGGCGTGGCCCACGATTTCAACAACCTGCTTACGGTCATTATTGGGTATGCTGAAAGTCTGCTGGACGAAATCACAGATCCGGAACTGCATTCCTATGCAGAAAGTGTGCTCGAGGCTGCGCAGCGCGCCGCTACCTTGACCAGGCAATTGCTGGCCTATGGCCGCCGGCAGCAGCTTTCCCCCCGCGTTGTTGATCTCAGCGCCGTGGTTGGCCGGATGGGCAGCATGCTGAAGCGGATTATCGGCGAGGACATCCAATTTTGCGTGGAGCACCTCTCCGGTCCCTGCTGGGTGCGCATCGATCCCGGGCAACTCGAGCAGGTACTGCTGAATCTGGTGGTCAATGCGCGTGATGCCATGCGCGGAGGCGGGACATTGACTGTATCCACCGCGCACGAGGAAATTGACGAGCCTTCAGCCCGGGCACACTCGGATCGGTTTGCCGGATCCTGCGTGATTCTGCGCGTTCGCGATACCGGCGACGGGATGCAGCCTGAAATTGTCGAGCGGGCTTTCGATCCCTTCTTTACTACCAAGGAGATGGGTCGCGGCACCGGTCTCGGTTTGTCGATGGTTTACGGCATTGTCAATCAAAGTGGAGGGGCTGTTTGGCTGGAAAGCGCTCCCGGCTGCGGGACTACTGCCACCATTCAGCTGCGGCGCGAACCCCAACCGAGCGAAGCGCCGGCGGATCGTCCCGCCGGCGTTCGCATTTCAGATCCCGGTTCCGGCACAGTCCTGGTAGCGGAGGATGAATCTGTTGTGCGCGCGTTGGTATGCAGTACGCTGTCAAACCGCGGATACCGGGTGATCGAGGCTACCAATGGGGCACAGGCCCTGGAGGTGTTGGACCAGTGGGCAGGCCGTGTCAGCCTGCTGATCACAGACCTGGTGATGCCTGGCATGGGCGGTCGCGAACTTGCGCGCCGCGTGCGCTTGGTATGGCCCGGCATGCATATACTCTTCATGTCGGGCTATCCTGCCGAAGAGCAGCCGGAACCCGCCGCGGATAATCTCGATTTCCTTGCAAAACCGTTTACATCAAGTCAATTGCTGGAACGCGTTGCCCGATTACTGCAGGAGGGTGTGGCAAAATAGCCCCGCTTTTGTTGCGTGCCGGGAATTTACGACCCAAGGACACGCAATTCGACAGGATGGGAATGCTCCGGCACTTCATAACGTTGGTTCTTTCCGGATGGGTTCCAGCCGCGGATGCCCTCGCGTTTGTTGTCATAGCGATAGGTCAGGCTCAGCCTTAATCCAAGAAGGGCCGTTTGCCACCGGAATGCCAACACATTGCGCATAAATCTCCAATAGATACGATCAAGTCTGTAAAACTGTGCATATAGCCAGTCGGCGCCAGCCTGGAGTTCTCTTGCGGTGAGCTGCGAAGGCTGAAATACAACGTGGCGGAAGTCAAAATGGCTCCAGTCCGGATCTGTTATGCGCCCGCTACCTTTCATGTCGGTAAACAGAGGCGTGCCCGGGAGCGGGGTGAGGATATTGAGCTGAAGGGCGTCAATTCTGGATTTCTGCAGAAACCCCAGCATCCTCTCAAACACCGTTTCATCATCCTCGTCGAGCCCGACAATGATTCCGGCGATGACGCCAATGCCTTTCCGACGGATCCTGGCAAGACGCTCGGCATATCGTGCGCTGTCGTTGAAGGTTTTGTTCATACCCGCGAGATTGCCCGTATTCAAGGTTTCGATCCCAATGAAAAAACCGCAGCAGCCGGCGGCAGCGGCCAGGCCGAGTAGTTCAGCATCGTCCGCAATTTCTATAGAACACTGGCCGACCCATCGTTTGTGCAGCGGAATCATTTTGCGGAACAGATTTCGCGCATAATCCCTGTCCGCCATAATATTGTCGTCCACAAATATCAGATCCCGGGGCAACCCCTTCAATTCCACAAGCACATCCTCAAGCCTGCGATTCCGGTATCTCTGGCGATGAAATGCCGAAACGGAACAATAGCGGCACGCATGCCGACAACCCCGCCCGGCTTGAACGGCATTGATCGTGACATAGTGTCCTGCCTTGCCTGCCAGTAGATCGCGGCGCGGCACGGGTGAGTCCAGAGGAGCTTCATCGACACAACTGGAGTGTTCGTAGCGCCGGCGCAGTTTTCCGGTTTGGATATCCTGAAGCAGCTGCGGCCAAAGACCCTCCGCATCACCCATTACAATGGAGTCGAAATGCTCCAATGCCTCGGACGGGCAAAGCGTGGGGTGATACCCCCCGCCAATTACCACTTTTCTCTGATCTCGGAATTGATGGGCAATCTCGTAGGCGCGCGGCGCCAGTGCCGTCATGAATGTGATGCCTATTACATCAGCATCCGAAGTGAAATCCAGGGGTTCAACATTTTCATCCACGATGCGGACTTCATGCTCACACGGAGTCAGGGCTGCTACAATCGTGAGCGGCAGCACGCTGAAGCGCAGCATTTTCCGCTTGGGTACGGTGGGATTCTCCCGAGTAACCCGAACATTCCGGCCGGCTGGCAAAACAAGCAGTATCTTCATATCCGCCTCCTGTTCAATGGAACATACTTGGATATGCCCGTTTTATGCCAATTGCTAACTGTTGATATGGTTAGGCTTGTCGTTTGTGGATAAAATGAGTGCTTGGGGAAATATGCATAGAATGTATATGGCGGGTACGGTTTATGCAGGGCTTGCAGCGAAGCCATAGGGAGTGCCGCCGGGATGGCTAAGGCCGCATATTATTTGCAGGAAGGCGTGCCCGAATGGGAGCCGTGGAGCGCGGCAGCAAGCTCAGCTGTCTCCGAAGGGCTTCGTCTCGACAAATAGTATGCGGCCTTGGCCGTCTCGGCGGCCTCAGCGCTATGCAAGCAGCCCCGGTCACTTTTTATTTATATTGCCAAGAGCTTTTTCCTCACAATCCGGGCAGATGCCGTGGGAGAAGATAATGTTGGAATGGCTGCTGATGTAGGATTCGAGTTGATTCCAGTAATTTTTGTCGTCGCGGATCCGTTTGCAATAGGAGCAGATCGGAAGCAAATTCCGCAGGCTTTCAATTTCGCGTTCCTGTAAAGTTTGCATATAATCCCGGGCTTCCTTGGATTCGGTGATGTCGATACAACTTCCTATGTAGCCCAGAAATGTGCCGGCTGCATCGTGAAAGGGGACGCCCCGGTCAAAGATCCAGCGGTATGCGCCATCCGAGCGGCGCAATCGGTATTCCATTTCAAAAGACAGCCTTCTGGCAAAATGATCCGTATAAATCTGCAGGCAGCGGTCAAAGTCTTCGGGATGGACTCCTTCTGCCCACCCATTTCCCATTTCCTGCTCCATGGAGCGGCCGGTAAATTTGAGCCAAACCTCGTTAAAGTAATCACATCCCATCGTTAAGTCTGCGCGCCAGATCATAATGGGCGCTTTTTCCACCAAAAGTCTGTATTCCTCGAAGCTCAATCGAATATCCATTCTCTAGCCATCCTATAAGTCAAGGTGTGCTTAATCTCGCCATTGGTTTTATTCATTATAGAGTATTTTCGAAGTGTTCACAGTACCAGTCTATTTCGAGGGATGCATGTCAGGAAGAGCGCTGATGCCAGGGAACTGCCGGCATGATTCTATTGCGGATAATCTTGATTCAAGGCTGCGAACGCCTTATGCGGATTCGATGCAACCTGCGGCCGCGCTATCAGTCAAACACGAATTTCCCATCCGTCAGCAACGAGATGGCAGCCTGAGCTGCATCGGCATTGTATTTAATTCCCATGTTGGCGCGGAGTTCGCGGATCGCTTCCTCAAGGCCCTTGGCGGGGCGGTAGGGCCGATGATGCGCGATCGCTTCCACAATGTCGGCAACGGCAATAATCTGCGCTTCCACGTGTATCTGGGACCCCTTCAGCGCCTTTGGATATCCTGAGCCGTCCAGCCTTTCGTGGTGCTGGTAAACAATTTCGTGAATAGGAAATGGAAATCCGATGGGTGCGAGCACGTCATGTCCCACTTGGGAGTGCATCTTTACAATTTCCCATTCTGAAGCATTCAGAACGCCGGGTTTGCTGAGAAACTCGACCGGGACATAGATCTTTCCTATGTCGTGAATCATCGCCGCCATGCGGATCTGCTCGACGGCGTTTTGCGGGAAACCAAGGGATTCTGCAATGGCGGCAGAAAGCTTGGATACGCGAGTCTGGTGTCCAGCCGTATAGGGGTCTTTCGATTCAATCAAACGGGAAAAAGCCTGGATCAGGCCTCCCATGCCCTCATTCCATCGCTTCAGGGCATAGTATTCCCGCTCGGTTTGAAGCAGTTGATGATGCCGCAGGCCGTCGAGAAGCGCCTTTTCCAGGACATCCATGGGGCATGGCTTCGAAAGGAATCGGAAGATGTTGCCTTCGTTAATGGCTCTGATGCTGATGTCGAAATGGGCGCAGCCCGTCAGCAGCATCCGTACTGAATTGGGAGAAATTTTTCCAATGGTGGCCAGGAAGGAAATTCCATCAATGCCCGGCATCTGATAGTCGGAGACAATGACGGGAAATACGTTTTCCTTTTCGATCAGCGCCAGTCCTTCTTTTGCCGAACGGGCGACCGAGATATCAAATTTTTCTTTAAACGCACGGCGGATTACCGACAGGACCGTGACTTCGTCATCAACAAAGAGGATTCTATTCAACGTGCGAGCCCCCTAATTTGTCCTCATTCCTCTTATCGTTCCGCAACCCTGTATTCGTACAATTTAATTCACAATCCTGCCTGACCATGTCCTGGCTGTGAATTCACCTATCGCGGAGGGGGGATACCTGTCGATATGTTATCCGTGCCGGAGTGTATGTGAGGGAACATGTCAAAAGCAAAAATACTGGTGCTCGAGGACGATGAAAGGCTGGGCACTTACATCCGCAAATGCCTGGAGCAGTGCGACTATGAAGTTGCGGACCTTGTCGATACCGGACAGGCGGCTGTAGATGCGGCCTGGAATACTCTTCCGGATCTGGCGCTGCTGGATATCTATGTTCCGGGGGATATGGATGGAATTGACGCCGGGGCCATCATTCGACGGGATCTGGATATTCCGGTCGTCTTTCAGACCGGCTATTTCGATGAGGACACGCTCGAACGCGCCATGAACGTTGATCCTCTGGGCTATCTCCTCAAGCCGTTCAATCATTTGAATCTGCAAACAACCATCGATAATGCATTGCACCAGCACCGTGCGACATTGAAGCGAACTCGGGCGCTTGTGGCTGCCATGGAAAAGCGCTATCAGGAGATGTTCGAGAACTCGCCGTTGGGGATCGGCAGAATGGATTTGTCCGGGCATCTGGTGAATGCCAACGCCTCGCTGGCAAAGACGCTCGGGTATGAAAGCGTTCAAGCGCTCATGGAGTCTGTCGAAAATGTCGGGACGGACATGTTTGCCGATGCCGAAGACAGTCGATCTATTTTTGACCTTCTTCGCCAGCAGGCCCTGGTCAGTGCATTTGAATCGCGGTTGCGATGCGCCAACGGCAGTGAGATCTGGGGCAGCATTAACGCACGCCTGACCAAGGACGTGGGCCGGATGGAGGATTGCTACGAGTGCATCGTGCAGGACATTACGGGAAAGAGGAAGGCTGAAGAGGCATTGCGCATAAGCGAAGAGCGCCTGACCTGCCTGGTGAATGCTGCCCGGGATGGAATTTCCATGACCGATGGCACCGGCAATGTGCTGTTATGGAATCAGACCATTCAGAAAATCACCGGATACTCGGAGGCGGAGGCCCTGGGGAAGAACCTGAACGAGCTGATTACGCCAGAGAGGTATCGCATCGATTACCAGAAGGCTTTTGTGGACTGGCTGGCGTCTGCCACGGGTGATGAGATTGGACAGACCATTGAATCAACGGCGATGCGAAAGGATCACACGGAATTTCCTGTGGAGCTTTCTCTCTCGGCTGTGAGGCAGAACGGCCATTGGACCTCTATCGGGATCCTGCGCGATATTTCGGAGCGGATGCAGGCCAAGACCGAACGCGATCACATGGAGGTAACGCTTCGCCAGGCCCAGAAGCTCGAATCCATCGGTCAGCTGGCAGCAGGAATTGCGCATGAAATCAACACTCCAACACAATACGTGGGCGACAACACGCGTTTCCTGTTGGATGCATTTCGCGATGTGAATTCGGCGCTGCAGACATATGGGCAAATGCTCGATGCCTGCCGGGATGACAGCGTTTCTCCCGATCTGATAAAAAGGGTCGAGGCGGTTCTCCATTCGGCGGACCTGGACTATCTTTCATCGGAGATCCCCAAGGCTATCACTCAAAGCCTTGACGGCATTGAGAGAATTGCCACCATCGTGCGGGCGATGAAGAACTTTTCTCATCCAGGCTCCAAGGATATGACTCCGACCGACATCCACAGAGCCATCCAAAACACGCTCATTGTCTGCCGAAATGAATACAAGTATGTTGCTGATGTTGCGACTCAGTTTGACGAGTCTTTGCCGTTGGTTCCCTGCATTCCCGGCGATTTCAACCAAGTCATCATGAACCTTGTCATCAATGCAGCGCATGCAATTGCCGATAAGGTTGGCTCCCAGCCAAACGCCAAAGGAAAGATCAGTATCGCTACGCACAATAAAGGAGATGTGGCCGAAATTCGCATTTCGGATACAGGGGCGGGGATCCCTGAGGAGATTCAGGGGAAGGTCTACGATCCTTTCTTTACCACAAAAGACATCGGGCGGGGGACTGGCCAGGGCCTTGCCATATGCCACGCGGTTATTGTGCAGCAGCACAAAGGCTCCATCCGCTTTGAATCCGAAATAGGCAAAGGGACAACTTTTGTTGTGTGTCTACCGCTGGATAGTGTGGGAAGGAACGAGGAAGTGGCATGAAGAAACGGATAATTTTCGTGGATGATGAGCCCAGTATCCTGGATGGATTGGGCCGGATGCTGCGTGACATGCGGCATGATTGGGAGATGCGCTTTGCAACCAGCGGCAAGGACGCGCTGGATATCCTGAGTGCCGAACCATTCGATCTTATTGTTTCTGACATGCGAATGCCTCTGATGAACGGGCTGCAGTTGCTGACTGAAGTTAAGGCGAGGTTCCCCGGAGTTATCCGGATGATCCTTTCCGGCTATTCAGATCAATCTCTGATCATGCGTTCGGTTGGAATTATCCACCAATACATGTCCAAGCCCTGCGATGCAGCCGTAATTCGTACCGTTATCGGACGGGCGCTTGAACTGCGCGCATTATTGTCGGATGAGAGGCTGGTTCGCCTGATCAGCCGCTTGAGTAATCTCCCCAGTCTTCCCTCTCTTCATCACGAAATAGTGGCAGAGTTGCAGTCCCCCAATGCTTCCTCCGGGCGCATCGGAGATATTGTTGCGCATGACCCCGCGATGACCGCCAAGATTTTGCAACTGGTTAATTCGGCTTTCTTCGGAATCCGGCGCAAGATATGCAGCGCCCGGGAGGCTGTGAGCTTTATCGGAATTGAGACCATTCAAGCGCTGGTTCTGTCCTTGAATGCATTTGACAGCTTCAGAAGTCAGGGCGTGCCGAATTACACCATTGAAAATATCTGGAGCCACAGTGTAATCGCCGGCATATTTGCAAAACGGATTCTGCAAAAGGAAAATGGCGGCGACAGCATGGCGGACGCCGCCCTGACAGCGGGCCTGCTGCATGACCTGGGGAAACTGGTGCTCGCGTCAAACCTTCCGGAGGAATATGGAAAAGTTCTTCGCAAAGTAACGCACGAAGGGATTTCGTTCCCGGATGCGGAAAGAGATGTATTCGGATCGACCCACGAAGAGGTGGGGGCCTATTTGCTCGGTCTGTGGGGATTGCCTGATTTGATTGTTGAGTCGGTGGCCTGGCACCACCGGCCAAGTCAGTGCAAAATCAATGTCTTTGGATTGCTCGCTGCGGTCCATACCGCCGATGTTCTGGAACACCGGCTGTCCAGCCGTGAGTCCATCGGACCGCTGCCCAAACTGGATGTAGAGTTTCTCCAGACCGTACAGAAAAATGAGAAGATTGATGTCTGGACGGAATTGTGTGCCAACAGCATTTCCAGCAGCACCCCGTAAGGGATTCCTTGGTGGCCGCAACGTAGTCAGGTTTCCTTCTGCATGCAAAGGCCGAAGGCAAGTGACCGTTTCCAAAAGCCGGGATGTACCGCACACAGGCATGGTGCGGGTCGATCTCTTCTTTGCTTATCGTCAGAAATATCTCCGTAGTGCCTCCTCCTGTTTTTCACAAGACCAGAACTAATAGATTCGGAATTATTCATGCATTTTTATTGCGTTTTTATTGGAACTATTTGTTGCACGTCAGCCACCATGCGCAATATTATCAGTCAACACTCTCGGGTTTTTCCTGACACACAGATTTACGGCAGCTGATATCGCTGATGTGGGGGTTGCAGGGTGCCAACGGCAGACGAATGGATTGATCAGTTTGAGTTGGCGTTGTTGGCTATGGATTCGATGGAAGCCCGGCAACTTATTCACAGCGCTGGTGCAATGCTTTCTCCTGTTCAGATCGTGGACAGCATCATTGTGCCTGCGCTTGAGCGCATCGGGGCCAGGTGGGAACGCGGCGAGGCTGCGCTTTCACAAGTCTATATGAGCGGCCGAATCTGCGAGCCGCTGGTAAGCAATCTCCTGCCCATCGACAGCCACGATCGAAAGGATAAACCGATTGTGGGGGTTACCGTCCTGGAAGATTTTCATGTATTGGGAAAAAATCTGGTTCTGTCCGCCCTGCGTGCGAGCGGATTCAATCCGCTCGATCTTGGACGAACCGATGTAGGGCAGCTCATCCAGACTGTGATTGCTGAAAATGTGAAGGTGCTGCTCATATCCACCCTCATGCTTCCATCGGCGCTCCGTGTGCGCGATGTATGCAACGGACTGAAAGCGGCAGGATACCGGGCAAAGATCGCCGTTGGCGGCGCGCCATTTCGCTTTGATCCGGAGTTGTGGCGTGAAGTAGGCGCCGATGCCGGAGGGCGCAGTGCCGGCGAAGCTATCACGATCACGCGCGAATTGATACAGGCCGTGGAAAGGATGGAGACTACAACGTGACTGTGCCCGCAGCAACAGCGATGGAACGGATCATGATCAGCATGAGTCATCGGGAGCCGGACCGGGTTCCGTTTGTCATCTCGGCCACAATGCTGGGTGCTCGCGAACTGGGTCTTTCGATAAAAGAGTATTACTCAAGAGCCGAAAACATCGTTGAAGGCCAGTTGCGCATTTTAGCCAAATATCGACATGATGCCCTGATTGCCAGTTTTTATGGCGCCTTGGAAATAGAAGCCTGGGGAGGAGAAACGATATTTCGCGAAGACGGCCCTCCCAATGCCGGCGCTCCGATCATTTCCCGTCCGGAGCAGATTGTTGATCTCACGCCCCCGCGAGTTGAGGAATCCCCGCGGCTCACCGAAGCACTTAAGGTTATTCAGCGGCTGAAAGACAAAGTGGGAGATTCCATCCCGATCATGGGCGCGGTTAATTCCCCGTTTTCTCTTCCCGTCATGCAGATGGGATTTGAAGCTTATCTGAGCCTGATGCATGAACGTCCCGATCTGTTCAACCGGTTGATGGCAGTGAATGAGGAATTCTGCGTTGCCTGGGCAAATGCACAGATTTTGGCAGGCGCAACGGCCGTCGGCTATGCGGACCCGGTTTCTTCCCCGACGATTATTCCGCGCGAAATGTATCTTCAAACAGGGTATCAGGTAGCCAGGCGCGTTATCCCCCAGATTAGAGGAGGTGTTGCGACGCATTTTGCCTCCGGCAACTGTTTGTCCATTCTTGGCGATGTTGCGGAGACGGGCACCATTGCAGTCGGAGTCAGCGCCTTGGAATGCCTGACGGATCTCAAGGCGGCCTGTCGCGGCCGGTTGGCTGTAATGGGGAATCTCAATGCCATTGCCATGAGACACTGGTCAGCAGAAAAGGCAGTCGATGAGGTGAAAAATGCCATCGCCGAAGGTGGGCCGGGAGGAGGATATATCCTGTCGGACAACCATGGCGAAATTCCCTGGCAGGTATCCGATGACATTCTGCATGTTATTGCCGATGCTGTTCATACTTGGGGGTCTTATCCACTAAATTGGATTTCGAAGGAAGCAATGGAATGACTTTTCCTTCCAGTGAAAATGGGGGCGCACTCGATCTGCAGAGAAGGCTGGCCGATTCAGTCATGGTACTGGATCTGCTGGGGACACTGCCCGAATTGATGGATGAAGACAGGGTGGTGGGCTTGATTCAGGATTTGTTTGTGATGCTGTGTGCTCCCTCCCAGATTTATTACATTTCCTCCGGCAACGACAGTTCCCTCTATCCCTCCGGCGGCAATGCCAGCCGCGAGCTTCGCGAGTTCCTGTCTTGCAACAATGGCTCTCATGCATGGACGGCTTCCGGCAACGGATTCATTGTGAGATTCATGCGCGCGGGGACAACGCTGGGTGCAATGGAGGTCGAGGGCGTCGCGTTCCCGCAATACAAGACTCACTATCTCAATCTTGCCTTAACGGTTGCGCAGGTGTGCAGCCTGGCAATTCAGAATGCACGGACCTACCGACAACTGAATGCCGCGTTAGCGGCGCGGGAGAAAGCGGAGCGCGAAGTCCGGTCGTTAAATGAGGACCTCCGGTCACAGATTCATCAGGTGGAGATTGCCAATCGGGAGCTGGACTCCTTTGCGCATGCCGTTTCTCACGATCTGCGGGCACCCTTGCGGGCAATACATGGCTTCAGTGAAGCTCTGATTGAAGATTATGGCGGCGTCCTGCCGCCCGGAGCGCAGGAACAGGTGACACAAATCGTTTCAGCCACCGGCAACATGAGCGAACTCATCCAGGGTTTGCTGACCTTGTCTCGCAACAGTCGTGGTGAAATGAAGCAGGGCGTAGTTGATCTGTCAATGCTCGCTGAGCGTATTCGCGATGAACTCAGTGCCTCCGATCCAGGTCGCCGAGCTATTTGGACCATTGACCCCGGTGCCAGCGTGCTGGGAGATGCCCGCATGATGGAGGTGATGCTGTCCAACCTCATTGGAAACGCCTGGAAATATTCGATGAAATGCGACGAGGCACGGATTTCTTTTGGCATTGCGGAGGAAATGCCCGGAGCACAATTTCAAGCGCTATCCTCCGGGCGGAGGTGCACGCAGTTTTATGTGCGGGACAATGGTGCGGGTTTTGACATGAAGCATGCCGCAAAATTGTTCCAACCCTTCCACCGTTTGCACCGGGATGAAGAATTTCCGGGATTGGGCCTGGGGCTTGCGACTGTGCAGCGGATCGTACATCGTCACGGAGGCGACGTTTCGGCTGTCTCGAGCCCGGGCCAGGGAACAACCGTCTACTTCACTTTGCCATCCGCACAAGAGGAGAACACACTGCCATAGATCGTTTCAGCTTGTGCTGGTGTTCCTGAGGTTGCCAAAGGAAAGACGCGGAAACAATTGGCGTGAGGCAGCGGCCCAATGCAAAGTTTCGCAGATCCGTTCATCCACAACTGTAGTGTGGCAATAGGATGACTTGCATGAGCAAAATGCTGAAATTTTTGGTTCTTGAGGATTCTCAGTCAGATTTTCTGCTCATTGAACGGCATCTGAAGAAGAATGGCGTGGAGGCTTTGTGCCGACGCATAGAGGATTGGGCGGGACTGGAAGCGGCAATTGGTGAAGGAGGCTGGGACCTTGTCATTTCGGACTACAATCTGCCGGGGATGGATTTTTACGAAATCCTGAATGCGCATCGGCTGCGCCAGCCGGAGATCCCGTTTGTTTTGGTCTCTGGCAGCGTGGGTGAGGAGTCCGCCGTTGATTTGCTCAAACTGGGCGTGTCCTATTTTGTTCTTAAGGACAATCTGGTCCGGCTGAAGCCTGCCATCGAACGGAGCCTTCAAGATGCCGCCGATCGCAAAGCCCGGATTGAAGCAGAATCCGCATTGCGGGAGAGTGAAGAGCGCTATCGCACCATTTTTGAAAATGCTCGCGATGGCATGGTCGTGGCGGATTCCGAAACCGGGATCATCCTGGATTGCAACCAGGCTCTCTGCCGCATGGCTGAAAGGGAAAAGCAGGAAATCGTTGGGAACCTGCAGTCGTTTCTACATCCTCCCCGGGATCTTGTCGATGGCAAGTCTCCCACCTTCCGCGAGCACCGATTCAACCCGTCCATCGTTTTGGAGGACGAGCTTCTTTCCAAGAGCGGGAAGAGAATCCCGGTGGAGATACGCGGCGCCCGCATCAACATTGGAGGGCGGGACTGCATGGTGGGCATTTTCTGTGATATCACCGAGCGGCGGCTGGCGGAACAGACCGTTCGGGATATGAACCGCAAGCTTTCGCGTGCCCAGCGGATTGCCCATATCGGCGACTGGGAAGACCATCTGCCCACAGGAGAATTGCATTGGTCGGAGGAAATGTATCAGATTTTTGGCTTCCCTCCGGGAATGCCGGTGACGCTTGCCGATGCGGCTCGTCTGTTTCCTCCCGACGAGCAGGTACGATTCCGGAAGGCGGTGGAGGATGCCGTAAGCGGGCGTACGCCTTATTCCATGGACTATCGCATTATCAGGCCCGACGGCTCTACTCGGTATATCCACGATGAAGGCGAAATCGCCCGCGACGAAGCGGGGAATGCATCCTGGATGTATGGGACGACTCAAGACATAACGGAGAGAATGCAGTCTGAGGCGGCATTGCGCGAAAGTGAGATGTGGTACCGGACCTTGTTTGAAAGCTCTCGCGAAGCGATCATGACCATTTCTCCGGAAGACCTCAAATTCAGAAGCGTCAATGCGGCTACCCTGGCGACCTTTGGAGTGCAAAGTGTCCAGGAACTTTTGGCGCTGCGAGTGACCGACCTGTCTCCGGAACGGCAGCCGGATGGGGAGTTGTCTCAAAACAAAGCGCGACGCTTTGTGGACATGGCGCTGGAGACAGGTTCTCATTTTTTTGAATGGATGCATCAACGCATGGATGGGAACCAGTTTCCCGCCGCCGTTCTTCTGACTCGAGTGGAACTGGCCGACGGAGATGTCGCCATTCTAGCAACGGTCCTCGATATTACGGAGCAGAAACGATCGGAAGCCGAACACGAGCGGCTTTCAACCGCCATTGAGCAGGCGGCAGAACCCATTGTGATCACGGATGCGGAGGCGAAGATACAATACGTCAACCCCGCTTTTACGAGGATCACCGGGTATGCACGGGATGAGGTATATGGCAATAGCCCGAACATCCTCAAAAGCGGGAAGCAGGATGAAGCCTTTTATCGACGCATGTGGGACACGATCCAGGCGGGACAGACCTGGCAGGGACGCCTGGTCAATCGGCGTAAGGACGGAACGTTCTACACGGAGGATATTACCATCTCTCCCGTCTGTGATCAGGCCGGCACTATAACCAATTTTGTGGCCGTCAAAAGAGACATCACGCGGGAACTCAGTCTGGAGGCTCAGTTCCAACAGGCGCAGAAAATGGAGGCGCTGGGAACACTCGCAGGAGGGATTGCCCACGACTTCAATAACATACTGGGAATCATCCTGGGTTATACGGAACTGGCTGTCTCGGATTGCGATCATCCCGCCGCGGTCCGCTCTCAGCTCGAGGAGGTGCTTGCCGCTGCGGGCCGGGCCAGGGATCTGGTACAACAGATCCTTACCTTCAGCAGGCTTAAAGACCAGGAGAAAAAGCCAATCCAGCTCGGGCTTGTTGTAAAAGAAGTGATGAAGATGATGCGTGCCTCCCTGCCGACAACCATTGAGATTCGAACCAGCGTTGTCTCGAGGGGGGTGATGCGGGGCGACCCCACGCAGATTCACCAGGTATTGATGAATCTGTGCGTGAATGCCGGGCAGGCAATGGGGAATCGCGGAGGAATCCTCGATGTAACGCTTCAGGATGTTGAAGACAAAACTGCCCTTCTGTCCTCCCATCCGGACTTGGCGCCCGCATCTTATATGAAGCTCGTGGTCAAGGATACCGGCCAGGGAATTGATCCGTTCATTATGAATCGCATTTTTGACCCTTTCTTTACCACCAAGTCTCCCGGCACCGGAACGGGTTTGGGGCTGTCGGTTGTTCACGGAATTGTAAAAAGTCATGGCGGCGCTATTGAGGTGGATAGTATTCCGGACCGTGGAGCTGCTTTCAGCCTTTATTTCCCAATGATGGAGGGCTTGGAGTCCTCTGAAACAACGGAAGAGGTGCCCCTGCCTCGCGGGAGAGAGAAGATCCTGATAGTGGATGATGAAGCTTCACTGGCCAATGTCATGAAGAAAATGCTGGAGAATCTTGGGTACAACGTTGAATCGTGCACGAGCAGCATCGGGGCTTTGAAAATAATCCGTGAACAAAGCCAAACAGAACCTGCATTCGATCTGATCATTACCGATATGACCATGCCGCAGCTCACGGGTGTGGAACTTGCCGGGAAACTGATCGACCTTCAGCCTGATTTGCCGATTCTTTTGTGCACGGGGTTCAACGATTCGGTGGATGCCGAAAGGGCCCGGAGAAGCGGGATTCGTGAGATATTATCCAAGCCGTTTGCGGTCAAAGAACTTGCGAGATCGGTCCGCAAAGTGCTGGATGGACATCGCAATGTAGAGATCCCGTAATAACCGACGAATGGGTCGGACCTGCTCCCGACCCGCATTGATAGATGCTTCCGGGGGCTGAAAAATGAGGAGCTTCATTGGCGGCATTGAACCGTGGATATGAATTTCGCAAGCATCTGGGATCCGATGCCGTTGGCGTCCGGTTGATAGACTACCTGGTTCGCTGCCATTCAGCGTTTACGGAGGCCGAGTGGCTTGAAAGAATTGAGGCGGGGCGAGTGTTTCTCAACAGCGCCCGCGCCAATGCCGATGCGGTCCTTCAGACGGGGCACTGTTTAAGCTGGGTCCGTCCTCCCTGGGAGGAACCCCGGGTCCCACTTTCCTTTGCGATTCTGTATTCCGATGATCACCTGCTTGGAATTGCGAAACCTTCCGGACTGCCGACGCTTCCCGGCGGCGGCAGTTTTATGGAAAACACGCTTTTATATCGGGTACGCCAGCATTATCCGGAGGCCAATCCGTTGCACCGGTTGGGACGCGGAACGTCCGGTATTGTTCTGTTCGCACGCAACACTTCCGCGGCTTCCGTCATCTCTCAATCCTGGCTTCGCGGAACCTTGAAGATCTACCGTGCACTAATCTCTGGCTGCCCTGACGAGGATGAATTTGATATCGACGTGCCTATCGGACCGGTTCCTCATCCCGCCCTAAAATCGATCTATGCCGCCAATCCCAACGGTAAGCGGGCACACAGTCATGTAAAGGTCCTGACGCGACGTGGCAACCATGCCTTGGTGGATGTCCAGATCACTACCGGCAGACCGCACCAGATACGTATTCATCTTGCAGCGGCCGGATACCCTTTATTTGGCGATCCCCTCTATGGGATTGGAGGGGTGCCTGCGGAGAACTCGCGCGCCTTGCCCGGGGACCTGGGCTATCTGCTGCATAACAGCGTACTGGGGTTCAGCCATCCCATCACCGGCCGGTGGATTGAGATTGGCTGTATCCCGCCTCCCCTATTGCGTCCATAGCCAAGCGATCTCCGGCGAGTTAAAACCGATAGGCGAAGAAGGCGCGATCTATCCGCTGCCGGGGCTAAAAACGAATCTGCCTAGTCACAGATTGTCTTCTCTGCGCCTCAGGGAAAATGCTTTCGATGAATGAATGGCTCCAATAGCCGGCGGGGCTCCCGTTGCCAATATTAAAAGTGGATGTGGCTCGGACCAGGTAGGAATGTCCGGCCGCAAACTCGGGGTAATCCTTCCGGATATCTTCCTGGCGAATAAAGATTCTTAAATTACTGCGCTCATCCAAATAATAGGCAGATGCATGCAGCCGCATTAGCTTTGCATTCGGAGTTGTCTGCAGAATATCGAATTGCAGGATGTAACTGCCGCCGGAACTGCCGGTGAAAGTCGGGAGGATATCGTAATCGCGTCCATTCCCGTTGCGCTCAATCCGAAAATCGCGCAGCTGTACTGGATCCAGGGAATGGTTGCGCCTTTTCTGCTCCAGTTCTGTACGGTCGGCGGCAGACCCCTCTTCGACCAGTTTCAGGCATTGATCCGGGGAATAACCCCAACTTGAAGCAAAAAGGGAATGCCTCTGAATGACTTTCCGGCAAAGAGATTTGTCTCGAAATTGAACCGCGGCCTGCTGAAAACATTCAGACCGGATATAAAAAGATCGATAGCCTGCGGGATTGAAATACAGTCCCCCACGGTATTCGGAAGGATCGATAACTTCGCATTTCCGGATGGCATTGGTGCGCAGGGATTCATAGTCAGCTCCCCATGCATAGGTTGTAGAGATAGCGATGAGGAAAGTGGCGAGCCCGATTTTCACGGCTGTTCCTTTGTCCGATCGGTTGAAGGGCGTTCCTCAATAGCTTTGAGAAAGGCAGCCGGAATTGGGACGCTTTTTCGATCTTCGTAGTTGTAGGTCGCAAGCCCAACTTCCACGAGAGCGATTAGCGTGGCTTCCCTCTTGACGCGGTGGAACATCCGAAATCGTTTCTCCTCGATTTCATCGATGTGTGTTTCGATGCAAAGATTGTCAAACAGGAACGCTTCGGCTCTATAGTTGACGGTCAGGTCCGTGATGATAATACCCGTCTGTCCGTCCCCCAGATCCGTTTCGCTGAGACCGAGACCGCGAAACAGATAGGCCCTTGCGGTTCCGATCAGCGAGATCAGATTGTCGTTGCCCAAATGGCCGCCATAGTTGATGTCCTGAGGCCTGGTACAGATCGTGAAATGGAATTCATATGCTTCCTGTTCGGCAAGTTTCGTTCGCGGCATAGGGCTTTCGAATGGAATCCTTATTAGGCAATCATCTCTTCGAGTCTTGGAGCTCTTGCGGCATGCGCTGGAGCCTCCAAGACTCATAGCAGAAAAGCTCTCGACAGACTCTTAGAGTTCGTGGGGCCCTCTGTAGTTTTTGTCGGTGGCGGTCGCAAAATGAAAGACCGGGCGGTCCAATTTTTTCAGGATCAAAGGGCAATGCTGGATTCCCGGAGGGACAAAAATCACGCAGCTCTTGGTAATGAGGTGCGGTTCGTTGCCGATCCAAAACTCAATCTGTCCACCCAGGTCGGTCGGGTCAGCCGGATTTGATCCAAAAAATGTTACGACTTCTCCGAAGTCATGCGTATGACCTTTGTCAACGACGACAACCTCTTTGGGCTGCGGCCAGAACCACGCGCAATCAACATAGGGTGCGCCTTCGAATACTCCACCATTCAAGCAATAGACTCGTGTCCCCAAAGCATCCGGGACCTTATTCAGATCAGTGATGATGTATTTCCCGTATTGCGTATCAGCCATGTTTCAATGCCTCCTCGAATGTTTATCGAAGTCATGAAGAATTGCCGGGCTGCAATTTCAACAGGCATTATATGCGGCCGAAGACCGGACCTGATATTGAATTCGCTTTTTATGCGGGGGATTGTCGGGCGGATGATTCCGTGAAGGTCGTGGCTCCGGCCACGACCTTCAGTGCTGCACTAGGCAATTTCGATCAGGATCTGGTCTTTTGCCACTTTATCGCCTTTTCTTACGCGGATATGTTTGACAACGCCATCCTGCGCGGCTTTGAGGCTATTGAGCATTTTCATGGCTTCAAGAATCAAGACGGTTTCCCCTTGTCGCACCGGCTTGCCGTTTTCAACGTTGATTTGCGCAATTACCCCCGGAATAGCCGCGCGGATAATCCGGGGATCTTTTTTTTGAAAGCGCTTGCGCATTCCGAATTTTCGGGTCAAGCGGGTTTCGAATACGCCGTTTTCCAACCCGATCTGCATGAACTTATCGTGATCGCTCACAGTCAATCTCCTAGAATGGCGGAATTCCGTGCTTGCGCGTCGGACGGCTTTCCTCTTTGTTGCGCGTCATTTTCAAAGCGTGGGTAATATAGGCCCGTGTTTCCTCCGGCGCGATCACCGCATCTACGTAACCGCTGGAGGCTGCGACGTACGGATTGGCGAATTTGTCGGAGTATTCCTTGACCTTGAGCTTGCGCATCTCTTCCGGGTGCTTTGCGGACATTATTTCGCTGCGGAAGATTATATTGGCGGCGCCTTCCGGACCCATGACCGCAATCTCGGCTATGGGCCATGCAAAAACGAAGTCCGCGCGAAGATGATGCGAGCACATCGCGATATAGCCGCCGCCATAGGCTTTGCGCAGAATCAGGGTAATTTTCGGCACGGTGGCTTCGCTATAGGCATATAAAACCTTGGCGCCGTGGCGGATAACACCGGCGTGTTCCTGATCGGATCCCGGCAGATATCCCGGGATGTCCACCAGCGTGAGCAGCGGTATATTGAAAGAATCGCAGAAACGGATAAAGCGCGCGATCTTGTCGGACGCGTCCACATCCAGCACGCCCGCGAGCACCAATGCCTGGTTTCCGATGATTCCAACGCTCTGACCATCGATGCGACCAAATCCGATCACCGCGTTGGGCGCGAACATTTCCTGAACTTCAAAGAATTCGGAATTGTCCACGAGCGCGCGCACGATGTCTCTGACATCGAAGGGAACCTTGGAGTCCTTCGGGATCAAGGTTTCGATTTTAAATGTTTCGTGCGGGATCTTGGGCTCGGCGTCGGGAGCTTTTTCGCGGTTGCTGTTGGGCAGATAGCTGAACAGTTTGCGGATCTGCTCAAAGCACTCCCTTTCACTCCTGGCAAAGAAGTGGGCATTGCCTGCCAGTTCGGCCTGAACACGGGCTCCGCCGAGATCTTCCATTGAAATCTCTTCGCCAAGCACCGTCTTTACCACTTCCGGGCCGGTAATAAACATTTTGGAAATCTGGTCGACGACAAAAACGAAATCGGTAAGGGCTGGCGAGTAGACGGCTCCTCCGGCGCATGGGCCCAGGATAACCGAGATCTGTGGAACTACTCCGGAAGCCAGGGTGTTGCGATAGAAAATTTCTCCATAGCCGGCGAGTGAATTAACGCCTTCCTGGATCCGCGCTCCCCCCGAATCGTTGATTCCGATGACCGGGATTCCCATCTTGACGGCATGATCCATGATCTTTGTGATTTTGCGCGCATGCATCAATCCCAGCGACCCGCCGGCAACGGTGAAGTCCTGTGCGTAAATACAAATCGGCCGGCCGCCAATGGTCCCGGAGCCGGTAATAACACCGTCGGCCGCCAGTTCCTTATTGTCCATGCCGAAATCGCGGCAGTTGTGTTCTACGAAAAGGTCGTATTCGTGAAAGGAGCCCGGATCGAGCAGCGCGGCAATTCTTTCTCGCGCCGTCATTTTCCCGACAGCCTTCTGTTTGCTGATGGCCTGCTCGCCACCGCCTTTGGAGATATTTGATTTCTTCGTGAAGAAATCGACGATCCTTTGCATGACAGACATAATTGCCCCTCGGTCTCCTAGCCAAAAAGTCGCATCAGTACGCAGAGAAGATGCGAGTTTAGCAGAAAAAAGCCGTCTGGGAAGCTGCAATTTAGGTGGATGCCAATCGCGATTCCCGAACCGCCTGGCTGCTCACCCCCTACTGTCCTCCGCCTTCCGCAACATAGACCTGTGGATTGACGCAATTTGGCAGGCGCTCCCGCTTCAACCCGGCGATCAGGTTTTCCGCGGCCATGCTTGCCATCTTGTTGCGGGTTTGAAAGCTTGCGCTCGCAATGTGAGGCGCAACGATGATGTTGTCCAGCGACAACAACGGGTCGTTTGCGCGGATAGGTTCGGGTTCTGTTACATCCAGCGCGGCGTAGGCGATGGTGCCAGCAGATAGCGCGTGGTAGAGGGCCACGGGGTCGACGATTGGCCCGCGCGCGGTGTTGATCAGGATGCTGCTTGGTTTCATCATCCTCAGGCGGGTTTCATTGATGAGATGGTGCGTTTGCTCGGAAAGTACCGTGTGCAGCGAAACAAAATCGGATTCTTGAAGCAGGGTATCCAGGTCGGCATATTGTGCACCAAGCTGCTGCTCCGCGTCGGGCTGGCGCTTCCTGTCAAAATACAGAATGCGCATATCGAAGCCGCGGGCACGGCGTGCCACAGCCTGCCCGATCCGTCCAAACCCGATAAGGCCCAAAGTAGCGCCCGTTATATCGGGTCCGAGAAAATCGACCGGCCCCCACGTTTTCCATTTGCCGGCCCGTGTGAATTTATCCCCCTCCACAACTCGGCGCGCTGCCGCCATCAGGAGTGTCCACGCAAAATCAGCCGTAGTGTCGGTGAGAACGCCGGGCGTATTTCCGACTGGAATGCCTTTCTCGGTGGCCGCGGTCACGTCTATGTTGTCAAAGCCCACAGCCATCTGGCTGATGACCCTTATTTGCGGGCCGATGGAGTCCATAAGGGCCGCATCGATCCTGTCGGTCAGCAGGCATAAAAGCGCGTCGACGCCCTTTGCCTTTTTCAGTAAAACTTCGTGCGGCGGCGGGAGCGCATCGGGCCAGATCTCGATATCCGCTTCCTTCCGGATCATTTCAAGTCCCACTGCCGGGATGATGCGAGTAACAAAAACTTTGGACTTTGCCATGGATATTCCTGGGAATGGTTTTGGATTCTCGGCAACTGGGAGTGTCCGGCACTCCCAGTTGCGCAGAATTTCATCGGGGGACAATTCCCGGGTTGGGGATGTCTCTCCGACCAATATCAGACAGCAGCGTTATTGAATACCTTTTACCCACTCGAGGTTCTCTTTGATCAGGTTCGGTATGGGCAGGTCGTAGGGGCATCGCTCCATGCAGTCGCCGCACTCCGTGCATCCCAACGCTTTTTGCAGTGTGTTTGCGAGCATCGGAGATTTCAGGATAGCCGGACCGCCCCGCTTCACGAGCGATTTCACTCCCATCATGAATTGTATTGGAATTTCGACCGTGCAGGGCAGGCAGTAGTCGCAGCGGCGGCAGAATTTATTTTCGTATTCCTTGCTGACCTCAGCAATCAGACTCATTTCTTCCTGGGTCAAGACATAATCGCTCTCAAAAACAGACCAGTTCTGATCTATGCGCTGTTTGTCTTCAACCCCTGCAAGAACCAGGATGTTCTGATACGCAAAAATCCACTTTAGCGCGGCCGAAGCAGATTCAATGACTCCACCGGAAAAGGGCTTCATGGCCAGAATCCCCACCTGCTTGTCAATTGCCTTGGGTATGACTTTCTCCCGGGCAGCCGGCTCAAGAAAACTGAAGCAGACCATGATGGTTTCGAATAAACCATCATCGAGTATCTGTTCCAAGAGATCAAGACTATGGCTGGTAATCCCGATATGGCCTATCAATCCCTCCTCTTTTGCCTTCTGAAGACCGTAAAGTGCACCTCCCGGCGCGGTGATCCGGAGGTATTCCTCTTTGCTGCTGATCCCGTGGCACTGGTAGATATCAATGTAATCCCGCTGGAGTTCCTTTAGGCTGATCTCCACATCTTTCCGGATGCTGTCGGCGGTGCGGCCGAAGGATTTTGTGGCCAGGGCCGCTTTTTTGTCCGTTTCCTTCAAAGCTTTGCCTATCCTTGTTTCGCTGGTCGTATACATCCTGGAGGTGTCGATAAAGTCCATCCCCTTTTCGAGCGCATACTTAACGACCTCGATGGCTTCCGGCTCGCTGACCCTTTGAATCGGAATGCCGCCAAATCCAAACCTTGTGACTTCGATTCCTGTTTTTCCCAAAACTATTTTCTTCATGTGTCTGACCTCGAATGCAGGATAGCTTACTCCTGAACCTTGTTCCAAGAAACCAACAAAAAAGCGGGACTGTCGGTGCGAGTACTTTCGAATCTATTCGTAGGAGGGGACTCCATTTGGTCATTGGTATTAAGAATCGTTTCCGACATGGGCATAAAATGTGATAAAAAGATATGGGCAAATTGAGCAAAAGTCCGATGTCGGATGCTCGTGCGATTGTTGAATGCCGGCATCGGTTGATTCGTATATGCCGCTGGAATGCCCCATAATGATGTATCTGTTTCGGAAGTTCAGCCAATGTCTGCGCCGCCGGGAGATTCCTCCGCGGCGGGTTTAGTGTGCTTGTGAGAATCCCGCTGGACCGAATTCAGGAATAGCAATTATTTACGGGGGCCAGTAGACCGATGCCGGAAGCGTTTTCCCCGGAGCCATCGGCGGTGGAAGCCCAGGGTTTTATAACATAAGAGTTAAGGGAGAAGTACGATGATCGAAACAGAAATGGCCGATGCTTCACAGTCTGGTGGATCAAAGGTTATTAGCGCTGACCAGGCAGCTGCTCTGATACAGGACGGCGTGACGCTGGCTGCCCCCATTATTGGTTTGGCCGGCTGGTCCGAGGAAATTGCGCAGGCGATTGCAAAACGTTATCGGGAAACGGGGCATCCGAAAGGCATCACATTGTTTTTGGGGTCCGCCGCCGGCAACCATAAAGACAAAGGGCCACAGACCATCGGGATCGAGGGATTGGTTACCCGTTACATCGGCGCGCACATGCACGGATCCCCGGCCATTGGAAAGCTGATCCAGGAAAACAAGATGCTCATTTACTGTTTCCCCCAGGGCGTTGTGGTGCAGCTTCTGCGGGAAATTGCCGCGAAACGGCCGGGCATCATTACTAAAGTGGGGTTGGGCACGTTTGTTGATCCTCGGCAGGAGGGCGGCAAGCTCAACGATCTGACTCGCAATGAGCCTGACCTGAATGAGGTGGTGACTTTTAATGGCGAGGAGTACATCTGGTACAAGCCGGTACCCATCAATGTTGGTTTGATTCGTGGAACGCGGGCTGATGAGCGTGGAAACATAGCGATGGACAGGGAAGGAGCCAATCTCGAGGCTCTCCAGGTCGCGCAGGCTGCCAAGAATAGCGGCGGGATTGTCATTGCCCAGGTCGAGTATCTGGCGAAAGCCGGCACGCTTCACGCAAAGTCCATCCAGGTGCCAGGCGTGCTCGTCGACTATATCGTTGTTGCTAAGAATCCCCAGGAATGGCACATGCAGAGCGAAGGCATTTACTACCAGCCGGCGTTCAGCGGCGATGTGGTTATGCCCTTGGGCGCTCTCCCGAAACTTCCATTCGACGAACGTCTGTTCATTCTTCGCCGTGCAGCCATGGAGCTTACTCCCAATTCTGTTGTCAATCTGGGGATCGGTATTCCGGACCGGCTCGCGACGGTTGCGGCTCATGAGGGCGTGACCGATATGCTGACTCTCACCACCGAAGTCGGCGGTGTCGGTGGCGTGCCGGCAGGCTGGCCCAATTTTGGCATGAGTTACAACGCAGAGGCTTTCGTTTGCCATCCCAATATGTTCGACTGGTACGATGGCGGTGGGATCGATCAGGCTTTCCTCGGGATGGGAGAAATCGATCAGCACGGCAATGTCAATGTGAGCAAGTTCAACGGCAGGCCGATCGGATGCGGCGGATTTATCAACATCACCACTGCATCAAAGAAGGTTGTCTATTGCGGCACCTTTACGACAGAGGGCCTCAAAGTTACGGCCGAGGATGGCAAGGTCAAGATTTTGCAGGAAGGGAAAAAGCTCAAATTCATCGATCACGTGGAGCAAATTACCTTCAGCGGCAAATATGCGGCCAAGAACAAGAAGCCCATTCTCTATGTGACTGAGCGCGCGGTGTTCCAGTTGATTGATGGCGAAATCACTCTTGTGGAGATTGCTCCGGGAATCGATATCGAGAAAGATATTTTCGCGCACATGGAATTCAAGCCCAAGGTTGCGGCCAACCTGAAATCGATGCCGCCGGAGATTTTCTATCCGGAGTGGGGACGGCTCAAGCAGATTATTGAAGCCAAGCGTCAGGACGCGGCAGCCCAGGCTGCTGGAACAGCCAAGTAGATTTTTTCCGAAAGGGGCCGCCAATCCCGCATGGTTACGGAGTTGGCGGCCTGATTTTTTTTTTCGGACGTGTGATTCCGTTTGATATTGTAGGTGAATTTCAAAACTCCGGGATGACATTGACCATTTTTTGCTGTAATATTGGCAATGCGTTTCAACTACTAACAAAAAGAGAAACCGAAAAGACGTCTTTGTTGACGCTGCAGTTACGAACACCGGATCGAACTCGCAGAGAAGCTTTCAGTCGTCAAAAACAACAATGACTTCATTGTAAAGGTGAAGCGATGAGCTCTGTAAATATTGGCAGATTAAAGGAAATAGTCGGAGAAGTGAATGTTCGGGATAACATAGCCGACCTGTATGTCTATGGTTCCGATTCTTCCGTCCACGAAGCAATGCCGAACGCCATTGTCCGGCCGCAGAACACTGAACAGGTTCAGGAAATCATGCGGTACGCAAATGGTGAGAAAGTACCAATCATTCCGCGTGGGTCCGGTTCGGGTATGTGCGGCCAGGTAGTGCCGGTTCAAGGGGGCATTATCCTTGACATGAAGGGCATGAACCGAATCCTCGAAATTAACCCGCAAGATGGCTATTGCCGCGTAGAACCGGGAGTCGTTGATGATGATCTGAATAGAGCGCTGAAACCATTCGGCGTATTCTATCCGCCGACCCCGGCGTCCAGCTGCGTGGCAACCATTGCCGGCGAAATCGCCAATAACGCTTCCGGCGGACGGTCAGTGAAATACGGCGCCGCCCGTGATGCGATCCTCTCCATGAAAGTTGTCATGCCGAATGGCGACCACCTTTCATTTGGATCCAGCACGCGTGTGGCTGCGTCCGGATATCCGCTGGAACGGCTCATGGTCGGATCGGAAGGAACGCTGGCCGTTATCACGGAAGCCTGCATGCGCTTCGTGCCAATACCCAAGCTTCGTTGCCTGGGCATTGCCAAATTCAACCAACTCGGAGAAGCAGGAGATGCGATTTCCGATATCATGGGCAGCGGTTGCCAGCCTTCCATGTTGGAACTCATCGACAAGGTTGCGATCATCGCCGCGAACAAGGCTGCGAAGCTGGGATTGCCCGAAGTTGAGGCGATTCTTCTTTTCGAAGCGGACGGAATGACGAAAGACCTGATCGATGCCGAGATGGCCAAGATTCAGAAGATCTGCGAAAAGCATAACTGCTTCGGTATGGAGAGCAGCTACGAGGAGAAGGAAAGAACGCGGATTTGGGCCGGACGCGCCAAATTGTTCCCGGCTCTTTCAAAATACGACGATCGCCTTGCCTCCACATCATTGGCTGATGATATGGCAGTGCCATTCTCCAAAATGGCGGCAACAGCCGAGAAGATCCATGAAGTGGCCGAGAAACATGGGCTCGTAATGACTGCCTACGGGCACTGTGGTGCCGGTTGCATGCACACCAAGATATTGATGGATACTGACCGGGAGTTCCAATGGGAAGGCGCCCGGGATGCCGTTGCCGAGATTTATGATTTTGTTCGCTCGGTTGGCGGTACCACCTCTGCGGAACATGGCATCGGATTGTCCAAAGCCGCAGCGTTCAAGAGGGAAAAGCAACCCAGCCTTGAACTGATGCGTGCGATCAAGCGCGCGTTTGATCCCAACAATATTTTGAATCCTGGAAAACTCATGGACGGCCCGGACGATTGGGTCGAGGCGACAAATTTGCGGTATCAAGTTTCGAAGGCGGGAAATTAATGAGAGACATCACCAAATTAGAAAAATGGAAGCTTGCGCTCAATAAGTGCATCCGTTGCGGTTACTGTTATGAACACTGCCCGATCTACAAATCCACACGGTGGGAAATTGATAGCCCTCGTGGCAAGCTGATTCTGCTCTACGGAATGCTCAGCGGAGAACTGGAGCCGTCCGATTACATCGCCACCAAGATTTTTGATTGCTTCCACTGCAACCGCTGCGTGAAGGCCTGTTCTTCCGGCGTGCCGCTACAGGATGTCTATAATGATTCCAGGTCGTTCTTCCTGGAAGCCGGGTACGACGTCGTCGGAACCACCTCCATGACCAAGCACGAAGATTGTGCGCGCTGTCTGAACTGCGTGCGCATGTGCAAACATGAAGCCCGGAAGTATGTGGACGGAAAGATTGTCACGGACCGTCTGAAATGCCAGAGCTGCGGCAGCTGTATCGATATCTGCCCGGCGCAGGGTGTCAGCATTCAGCACGGTTTTGGTACCAATCCGAACGAGCTTCTTGATGAGGTGCAAGCCTACTTCGGGAATCCGGAAAACAAAGATGCCAAGGCTATCGTGTTTTCCTGCGGATATTCCAGCTATCCGGGGCTTCAGACCGCGCAGTACGACAAGTTCGTGATCAGCAACGAATACAAGATCCTGGTGACCGCGTGCAGCGGACGCCTGAAATCGAATACTGTTCTGGAAACAATGGAGCGTGGAGCCTGGGGCGTCCTGATCTGCTGCTGCCCGGAAGATGAATGCGAGCACGGCGGAAGTCCGCGAGTGAAGGCGCGCATGAAGGCCCTGACAAGCTCTCTCGAGAGACTCGACATCAACCCGAAGCGGCTGCAGGTGGTTGAAGTGCCGCCGGGGAATCCGGGGCAGTTTACCAACGCTACGAAGGCTTTCATGGAAGATATCCGAAGCATCGGGCCTTTAGTATAAGGAGTTGCCAATGAAGCTAAGTGTTGCATACGGCAAAGATGGAAAGCTCGAGGCCGAAATCGACGAAAAGCGTGTTCTTGGGCTCATTGAACCCAATGAAGTCGAGATCGGCGATGAAACGGAAGTCATCCGGCAAGCGTTGGCGAGTCCCCACGGGTATGAAAGCCTGCGGGAATTCCTGAAGGATGCCCGGGATGTGCTGTTCATTGTGAATGACCCGACGCGGCCGACGCCAACGTCGCGCGTGCTTCAGTTGATTCAGGATGACATTGCCGGTCACAAGGTCAGTTTTATTGTGGCCACCGGAATCCACCGGAAGCCGACGGATGAAGAATACGTCCAGATATTCGGCGAGAAGCTTTATGCCAAATACAAGGATTGTATTTTCGTCCATGATGCCAGGAAGAGCGAGGATATGGTCTTCCTCGGAACGTCGAAAAACGGCACCGAGATGAAGGTCAACAAGCTGGGCGTCGAAGCGCACAAAATCGTCATCATTACTTCGGTGGAACCCCACTATTTTGCGGGATACACCGGCGGGCGCAAGTCGTTCCTGCCCGGCATTGCTTCGTATGAAACGATCACGCAGAATCACAAGCTCGCGCTGAAACGTGAAGCCTGTGCGCTCAAGCTCGAGGGCAATCCTGTTCATGAGGACATGATTGATGCCCTCAGCACGGTGAAGAAGGAAATTTTTGTAATCAATACGGTTCTGGACAAGAACCATCGTATTTATGCTGCCGCCGCCGGGGACATCTATAAGTCTTTTGAGGCAGCGGTTGCGAAGGCGAATGATGTATTTGTAGCCAAGATCCCGGAAAAAGCGGATATCGTCGTTTCTGTCGCTAAATTCCCTTCCGATATCGATCTCTATCAGGCTCAGAAGGGAATCGATAACGCGAAACATGCGTTGAAGGAAGGCGGCATCCTGATTTTGGTTTCAAAGTGCCGTACAGGCATTGGCGAGGATTCGTTCGTCAAGCTTTTAAGCTCTGCAAGTTCGCCGCAGGATGCTCTGGACCGCATCGAGAAGAAATTCGTTGTGGGCTACCATAAAGCGGCCAAGATGGCGGAAGTCGGGATTTGGGCACAAACCTGGGGCGTTACGGATCTCGATCCCAAACTGCTTGAAAGCATCTTCATCAAGCCCTTTTCTTCGCTGCAGACGGCCCTGGATGCCGCTCTGGCGGAGAAAGGAAAAGATGCCAAAGTCCTGGTGTTGCTCGACGGCAGTCTGACCATTCCGTTCGTGCAACAGCAGACAGCCTCAGGCAAGAACGCCTAGCAAATGGAGGAATAGATAATGATAGTTGGTGATCAGAAACCTATTGAAGACATCCTGGCATACGTCGATGGTTGCGAACGTATACTGCTGGCAGGTTGCCACGGCTGCGTTACGGTGTGCTGCGCGGGGGGACAGAAGGAAGTGGATGTTCTGGCCAGCATGATTGAACTGGGCCGGATGAAGCGCCGCCAGCCATGCCAGATTACGAAGATTACGCTGGAACGCCAGTGCGATGTGGAGTTCCTCGAAGAATTGATCGCAAAGTCCAAGGAAAACGATGTAATCCTGTCGATGGCTTGTGGCGCAGGCGTTCAGCTGGTAGCCGAAAATGCCGGGACGAAGAAGGTAGTGCCGGCGCTGAACACAAATTTTATCGGCGCCATTCATGAAAAGGGAGTATGGGGCGAACGGTGTCAGACCTGCGGCGACTGCAAGCTTGCTCTGACCGGCGGTATTTGTCCCGTCACGCGCTGCTCCAAGAGCCTGATGAACGGCCCCTGCGGCGGATCGCGCGATGGAAAATGCGAAGTGAATTCCGATATTTCCTGCGGCTGGAATCTGATCGTGGATCGGCTGGAGGCGACAGGTTGTTTGGACCAATACGAGAATATTCTGGAACCGGCGGACTGGTCGCGCTCCCGTGATGGAGGACCGCGAAAACTGGTTCGGGAAGACTTAAGGTAGAGAATGGCTAAAAGAGGAAAAAACATGAATCCAAGCAAGTCAAACCTGAAGACCGTACTCGAATCGGGCCAATTCGCGGTAACCGCCGAAGCGGGGCCGCCGCGCGGAGCCAAGCCTGAAGTCGTGCGCCAGAAGGCCAAGATTCTGAAAGGCTGTGTCGATGCCTGCAACGTCACCGACAATCAGACCAGCGTTGTTCGTATGTGCAGCCTGGCAGCCTGCAAGATTTTGAGTGATGAGGGCATTGATGCCGTCATGCAGATGGTTTGCCGTGATCGAAACCGAATCGCGGCTCAGAGTGATATCCTGGGAGCCGCATCGCTCGGGATTTCCAATCTGCTATGCCTTTCCGGAGACCATCAGGTTTTCGGAGATAACCCGAAAGCCAAGAATGTATTCGATATCGATTCAATCCATCTCCTACAGATCGCCAAGGGAATGCGGGATGACTCCAAATTCGCCGGCGGCAAGGATGTGGATGGACCTCCGGATATGTTTATTGGTGCGGCGGCAAATCCGTTCGCGGATCCTTTCAAAATCCAGGTTCCGCGGCTGGCAAAGAAAATTGCGGCCGGGGCACAGTTTATTCAGACCCAATGCGTTTTCAATCTCGACAAATTTATTGAGTTCATGAGCGGCGCAAGAGATCGTGGACTTGATGAAAAAGCCTATATCCTAGCGGGAATTACGCCGGTCAAGAGCTTGCCCATGATTGAATACATGGCAACGAAGGTGGCCGGGATGGATGTTCCGCAGGCGCTGATTGAACGCATCAAAGGCGTCGAGAAAAAGAATCAGAAGAAGGAAGGAATCAAGATCGCGGTGGAAACGATCCAACAGCTCAAGGAAGTCAAAGGCATTCGTGGCGTACACATTATGGCCATCGAATGGGAGGACGCTGTTCCTGAGATCGTCGAACAGGCGAATCTGAAAACCAAGTAAATCCGCACAAATACTCCGCGGTGAAAATCGGGTCCGACCCCGATTTTCACCGCCGCCACAAATCGGGTCCGACCCCGAAAGCTAAATTTCGCCTCAGCCCATCCTCTAAATTTCTCATCAATATTTTGGCCCCCAACGGATCCGTTCACCAGATTGCCGTTTATTGCGTCTGCCCTCGGCTTGTAGCGGGATTTTTAGTTTACTAAACTTGTATTCAAGGCAGGGGAGGGGAGAGCCATGAAAAAAGTCAGCATCATCGGCAGCGGAAATGTGGGAGCGAATACCGCTTTTTTTGTCGCGGAAAATCGGGCCGCATCGGTCGTGCTCGTTGACGTGAAAGAAGGACTCGCCGCAGGAAAAAGCCTGGATATGCTGGAAGCAGGGCCCATTCGCAGGTATGACACCGACATTCGAGGAGGCGATAGCATTGAGGCCATCCGCGGCAGCGATATTGTGGTTGTAGCGGCGGGGCGCGTACGTGCTCCGGACCAGAGTCGGGATGATCTGTTTCAGGAAAATTCCAAATTGATGTTGCAGATTTGCGAAGACATCATCCGGCTGGCGCCGGATGCCGTGGTTATCAATGTTATGGAACCGGTAGATATGATCACCCTCCTGGCGCAGAAAGCGCTCGGATTTGATCGTAATAGGGTTCTGGGTGTCGGTGGCCTCCTGAGTTCCATGCGTATGCAATACCTGGTCAGCAATGCGTTGGGAGTCTCTTCGCGCGAGGCGACCGGAATGGTGATCGGCCCGCACCGGCCGACCATGGTATTTCTGCGCGATACCATCCGGGTTTCCGGGATACCGGTGGACAAGCTGTTGTCGCCCGAAAAGATCAACACCATCTTGAACGAGGTAAGAAAGGCGGGAGACGATATCCTGCATATGGCTCAGCGCTCCACCGCGTACTATGCCCCCAGCGCGGCTGTCGCCGGCCTCGTCGAAGCGATTGTCCGCAACAGCAAGGCGCTTCTGCCTGTTTCCGTCCGTTTGCAGGGAGAATACGGAGTTGGCGGGGTTGCGGTCAGCATCCCCACGCAAATAGGGGAAAACGGCGTCGATAAGATTGTTTCCGTCAGGATGAGTCCTGACGAAAACCGCGAATTTATTGATGCCGTGAATGATTTGTGCGCCTCACTGTCTCGTGCCAACTGTTAGCCCGGCCGAAAAAAAGGAGGATGAGATCATGCCTGGTAAAAAGGTAAGCATTATTGGGGCCGGCAATGTCGGCGCAACCGCTGCCTATTACATAGCCGAGAAGGTCATTGCAGACATCGTGATGGTGGATGTCATCGAAGGAATGACTCAAGCCAAGGCTCTGGACTTCCTGCACGCGGGCCCGATGCGACGGTATGATGTGTCCATTCGCGGAACCGGAGATTTTTCGGAAATAGCGGACAGCGATGTGGTGGTGATCACCGCAGGACTGCCCCGGAAACCGGGAATGGATCGCATGGACCTTCTCAAGGTAAATGCTGAAATTGTCAAATCTGCATCGCAAAGCATTGCCCGATATGCTCCGAACTCCACAGTAATCGTTGTTTCCAACCCGCTGGATATTATGTGTCATGTGGCGTTTCGAACAACGGGTTTTGCGGTGCAGCGCGTGGTGGGAATGGCCGGAATCCTGGATTCAACCCGATTTCGTTACTTTGTTGCCCAGGAACTTGGATGTGCATTTACGGATGTACATGCAATGGTGTTGGGGGGGCATGGAGATCAGATGGTGCCACTGCCGAGATTTACTACCGTGGCCGGCATCCCGATCACCGATCTTCTTGAAAAGCCGGTCATCGATCGAATGGTGGACCGAACACGCAATGGCGGAGCGGAAATCGTTTCCCTCCTGAAAACGGGATCTGCCTACTATGCGCCCGCAGCGTCCGTTGCGGAAATGGTGGAAGCCATTATTACTGATCGGAAGACCCTGGCGCCCTGCGCCTGCTATTTGCGGGGCGAATATGGGATTGAGGGCCTGTTTATTGGAGTGCCCGTGATTCTTGGACGCAACGGTGTCGAGCGTATTGTGGAACTGGATCTGGAAAAAGAAGAGACGGAACTACTGCAGAAAAGCGCCATGGCTGTTCGCCGTGGCGTGGATGACCTGGCTTCGTTTTTTACAGTGCGATGATGAAAACCACGAATGACGAATTACGAATGGACATGGTTTTTCCATTCGTAATTCGTCATTCGTGGTTTGTGTTCCTTACGTTCTTTTTCCAATCGGGACGTAGTGATTTCCGACCGGACCATTGTAGACCTGTCGCGGTCGCCCAATGCGGCCTTCGGTGTCTTCCAGGATTTCCTTGTAGTTTGCAATCCATCCCGGCATGCGGCCAATGGCAAACATGACGGTGAACATGTTGATGGGGATCCCGATTGCCCGCATGATGATACCGCTGTAGAAATCGACATTCGGGTAGAGTTTTCGTTCAACGAAATAGGAGTCGCTTAACGCCGCTTCCTCAAGCCGTTTGGCAATGTCGAGCAGTGGATCTTTTTTCTTCAGCACCGCCAGCAATTCGTCGCATTTCTTCTTGATGATCCGGGCGCGCGGATCATAATTTTTATACACTCGGTGGCCGAATCCCATCAGCCGTTTTCCCTGCTTGCCCTTGGCCTGTTCGATAAACTTGGATCCGTTGTCGCCGGATTGGTGGATCTCCCCGAGCATTTCCAGCACCGCCTGGTTGGCTCCGCCGTGCAGGGGGCCCCAGAGCGCGCAGACACCGGCGGCGGCACTGGCGAACAAATTGGCTTTGCTTGATGCGACCATGCGTACCGTCGCGGTTGAACAATTCTGCTCATGATCGGCGTGCAGGAGGAAAATCAAATCCAGCGCCTGGACTACCTCCGGGAACAGTTCATAGTCTTGATAGGGCTCGGAAAACATCATGTGGAGCAGATTGGCCGTATATTTGTACGTAGGCTTCGGGTACATGTTGGGCAATCCGAGCGACTTGCGATAGGAAAACGCGGCAATAGTCCTGACTTGCGAGATCAGCCGCGCCGCCTGCATCAGAAAGAGTTCGTTCTTTTCCAGAACTTCAGGGAAAAAGCAGCCGGCGGCATTAATCATGGAAGACAATATTGCCATCGGATGAGCGCTCGTTGGAAAGCCCTCAAAATGAAATTTCATGTCCTCATGAAGCATTTCATTTTTTGTCAGAAGCTGCGAGAAAGCGTTCAACTCCTGGCTTGTTGGCAGTTTTCCCCAGATCAGCAGATAGGCTGTTTCAACGAAGGTCGAGTTTTCGGCCAGTTCCTCGATGGGGATCCCACGGTAGCGCAGGATGCCCTGTTCTCCATCGATAAATGTGATCTTGCTGATGCAGGAGCCCGTGTTCCCGTAGCCCTCATCCAGCGTTATGTATCCGGTAGCGTTGCGAAGCGAGGAGATATCGATTGCCTTCTCTCCTTCGGATCCCACAACCACAGGGAATTCGTATGTTTTACCGTCGAGTTCAAGTTTGGCCATCTGTAGTCCAATGCCTCCATGGCAGGAGTGGTTAAACAAGGTCCCGGCTAGAAGAATACCAATAATAATAATATCCGAGAAGAGGTTGACCGAAATGTAAATATTTCCGAATTAAAGCGATAGCCGGTCCTGGGTTCCATGGGGAGGAAACTGCCGAGCCTGCTTTCCTGTCCATTGCCGCAATTCGGGGCGGACTTCTGGTGACTCCGACCCGCGAAACAGCTATAATGATTTCTTATTCGTTTGGCATAATTAGATTACTTTTATATTACTCGAGCGAAGGAGGTTCTGTGAGCGCTCCGACAAAAAATACCAAGCTACTGTCGTGGGTGGAAGAAATTGCAGCAATGACCCAACCCGACAGCATTATCTGGTGCAACGGCACCAAAGAGGAATACGATTCATTGATGAAGGGCATGGTGGATGGCGGGATGGCCACGCCGCTGGCTCGACGGCCCAATTCGTTTTTATTCCGATCCGACCCTTCCGATGTAGCACGCGTCGAAAACCGGACCTATATAGCATCCAAGACCAAGGAAGAAGCTGGACCCACGAACAACTGGATTGATCCGGTCGAATTGAATGACGCAATGAAGAAGCTCTATACGGGATGCATGCGGGGCCGTAACTTGTATGTTATTCCGTTTTCCATGGGACCCATCGGATCCCCTATCGCCAAAATCGGCGTTCAGATTACCGATTCCCCTTACGTGGTCGTCAGCATGCATATCATGGCCCGGGTGGGGAGGAGAGTTCTGCAGGTGATGGGAGATTCCGGCGATTTCGTTCCCTGCCTGCACTCCATCGGTAAACCGCTGCTTTCATGTCAGGATGACGCAGGGCAATGGCCATGCGCTCCCTTGGATAAGAAGTACATCGCCCATTTCCCGGATACGAAAACGATCTGGTCCTACGGTTCAGGCTACGGAGGGAATGCCTTGCTGGGCAAGAAATGCCTGGCTTTGCGGATAGCCTCGGTTATAGCCAGGGAAGAAGGATGGCTTGCCGAGCACATGCTGATTTTGAAGATTACCAATCCGGAAGGAAAATCGAAACACATTGCGGCCGCGTTTCCTTCCGCCTGCGGCAAAACCAATCTGGCGATGCTTGTTCCTACTATTCCGGGATGGAAAGTTGAGACCATCGGAGACGACATTGCCTGGATGAAACCGGGCAAAGATGGAAGATTATACGCCATCAATCCCGAAGCGGGATTCTTCGGCGTGGCACCGGGAACATCCTTGGATTCGAACCCGAATGCCATGCGCTCCGTGGAGAAAAACACGATTTTCACCAATGTGGCCCTGACCAAAGACAGCGATGTCTGGTGGGAAGGCATCGGTTACGATGCGCCCGGCGAAGTGATCGATTGGACAGGTAAGCCCTGGATTCAAGATAAAGGAAACAAATCCCAGGCTCCCGCGGCTCATCCCAACTCGCGTTTTACCGCTCCTGCGGCACAGTGCCCGGCAATTGCATCCGATTGGGAAAATCCCGCGGGTGTTCCGATTGACGCATTTCTCTTTGGCGGACGACGCCCATCGACGGTTCCTCTCGTAACGCAAGCCTTTGATTGGAATCATGGCGTCTTTATGGGATCGATCGCAGGATCGGAAATTACCGCCGCCGCGCTCGACCTGAAGGTCGGATCGGTGCGGCGCGACCCATTTGCCATGCTGCCATTCTGCGGCTACCATATGGGCGACTATTTTGCTCACTGGATTCGAATGGGTGAGCGGACTCCGCTGAAATCACAACCGAAATTCTTCTTTGTAAACTGGTTCCGGAAGACGAGCAGCGGTAAGTGGCTGTGGCCTGGGTACGGCGAGAACAGCCGTGTCCTCAAATGGATCTTTGAACGGTGCGACGGCGGCGGCAAGGCCGTGGAGACCGCGATTGGTCACATGCCCACGGTGGATGCCATTGAGCCTCCAGCCGGCGTGAGCGAAGAGGATATGCGATCCTTGCTTGCGGTCGATGTCAAAGGCTGGAAATCCGAACTGCAGGATATCAAAGCCGAACACTATCCGAAATTTGGCACCAGGCTCCCGAAGGAGCTTAACGAACAGCTTGAAGCTTTAACAAAACGCCTGGGCTAGTAACGCGCCGGAACGGCATCTCAAAATGTTTGAGATGCCGTTCCGGCTATGCGCGTCTATTCTGTTGCCCGGACTTTCATAACGGAGAGCAAATGATGAAAGCGTACAATCCCCTTGCCGAGGCTTTAAACAAGGACATTGAGAATGGTGCTCCGCAGATCCTCAGCATGCTCTCGGCACGCGGAAAAGCAATCTATTTCCCGTCCAAGGGAATTCTTGGCCAAACGGCCGAGGCAAAGAGCGTCAAGATCAACGCTACCATTGGAACTGCCTTTGAAAATGATGGCTCCCCTCTCACGCTGGAATGCATGGAAGGAATGGTCAATATTCCATCGGAATCCTTTCTCTATGCACCGAGTTTCGGAATGCCCAAGCTGCGCGAGGAGTGGGGCAAAATACTGGCTACCAAGAATCCGGGGTTGGAAGGCAAGACATTCAGTCAGCCGGTTGTAACCGCTGCATTGACGCATGGACTCTCCATGGCCGGCTATCTTTTCGCAGACGAGGGGGACGAAATCATTCTCCCCAACCTCTATTGGGATAACTACGAGCTCGTATTCTGTGAAGCCTATGGAGCCAAACTTAATTTCTACAATACCTTTGTCTCCGGCGGGTTTGATGTTGCAGCCTTCGGGAAGGCGCTCAATGCGGGCAAAGTGGGAAAGAAAATTGTTCTTCTGAATTTTCCGAATAACCCCACCGGCTATACGCCAACTGAGGCTGAAGCGAAAGCCCTGGCTTCCGAGATACAAAAGGCTGCGGAGGCGGGGAATAAGGTCGTGGTGATCCTCGACGACGCATATTTCGGCCTAGTGTATGAAGAGGGCATTTCCCAGGAATCCCTGTTCAGCCTGCTGGTGGACCTGCATCCCAATGTTCTGAGCGTCAAGCTGGATGGCGCGACCAAGGAAGATTATGTATGGGGTTTCCGCGTTGGTTTTATCACATTTGGTTTCAAAGGTGCCAATGCGGCCCAATTGAAGGCGCTGGAGAATAAGGCCGCCGGCGCCGTGCGTGGAACCATCTCCAATGCTCCCTGCCTTTCGCAGTCTATTCTTCTGAAGGCATATACCGCTCCGGAATATGCGGATCAGAAGAAGCAGAAATATGGGATCCTGGCCGATCGCGTTCGGAAAATCAAAGCCACGCTGAAGGCGCATCCCGAGTACGCCGGGAGTTTTGAAGTGATGCCGTTTAACTCAGGCTACTTCATGTGCGTAAAGCCTATTGGAGTGGATAACGAGGAACTGCGCAAGGAACTGATTTCGAATTACAGCACCGGAGTTATCGTGCTGTCCGGCTTGATTCGGCTGGCCTTTTCGGCCGTGCCAACAGAACTGGTTGAAAACCTGTTTGCCAACCTGCATTCGGCCATTCAAAAGCTCCAGAAATAATTCCAGCTGAACATCCTGATCGGATCGGGGTAAGCAAATTTTGTTGTTTGCCCCGATCCTCCGTGCCGCTCTCCGTGGTACAGTTAATCCAGGTATGTTTCCGAGTCAGAAACATCGCCGCGAAATGTGCATACGCTTGAGGGTGCATTCCTATATCCTGTTGAAGGTTGCGGAGGACATCTATGGGGCAGAAACGAATTGCATGGGCGATCACAGGGGCTGGACATGGTTTAGAAGAGTGTATCGATGTGCTGTTGAACCATGAGCACGTCGACATATTCCTCTCCCGGGCCGCTGAAGAAGTGCTGGGGATGTATAACATGGATGCGCGCATCAGCGTGCCGAAAATCAGAATCTACCAGGAGACGAAATACAGTGCGCCTCAGGTGATACAGCTTTTCGCCGGCACCTACAGCGTTCTGGTGGTTGCGCCGGCCACATCCAATTCGGTGGCCAAGTTTGTCGCCGGTATATCGGATACGCTGATAACAAACCTGCTGGCCCAGGCCGGAAAATCAAGGGTGCCCGCAGTCGTGTATCCCACCGATGTCGTGCCCGCCGTTGAGTCTGTCGGGCCGAAGGGAAAGCCAATCAAGGTCTATCCTCGTCCCATTGATCTTGAAAATACGGCAAAGCTGAAGACTTTTCCCGGGGTTACCGTCGTGGGTGACCTGAAGGAACTGGAAGCAGCGCTGGCCCAATTTGCTTGACCGGCTGAAAGGTTGAATCAATGTCTGATGATTTATTGGCAGATAAGCTTGCCATTCGGGAGGTCGTGGAAAACTGGGTGCTATGGCGTGACTCCGCCAATTGGGAGCGCTTTGCCACGGTCTGGCATCCGGAAGGCTGGATGACGGCAACATGGTTTCAGGGGCTTGCAAGCGATTTTATCAAAGTGAGCCGCGAAGGATTCGATAAAGGTGTGAACATCCTCCACTTTCTCGGAGGGTGGACGTGCGAGATATCCGGGAATCGGGCGATCTCGCAAATGAAAATGACGATTCACCAGCGAGCTCCATTGGATGGCGTGCCGGTGGATGTTGCCTGCATCGGCCGGTTCTATGACTTCTTTGAAAAACGCCAGGGGCGCTGGGCTATTGTTCGCCGGCAGCCTATTTATGAGAAGGATCGGCTGGATCCGGTCGATCCTGGATCCTCCCTGAAATTGGATCAGGACCTGCTGGCGCAGTTTCCGGAGGGTTATCAATACCTGGCGTACTTGCAGGCTAAAAATGGATTCAAGGTAAAGAAAGGATTGCCGGGACTGCGCGGCCCTGAAGTGGAATCACTCTACCGGGAGGGAAAGGAATGGCTCGCCGGTTCCGAGAAACCGGGAATACCTCTTTAGTGCGAGTTCGTGGAATTCGTGGCTGACTTGCAGGTGCTTTTTGCCACGAATTCCACGAATTATCCTATGCTTCCGCCTTAAGCTCTTTGACGCCTGCTCTGAAGAGTCTTTCTATGTCGGATTTGCTGTAGCCGAGCTCCGCAAGAATCGCATCCGTATGCTCGCCCGGGATCGGAGATGGACCGGATTTTTCCAGGGTCAGACCTCCAAAGTTCACCGGACCCGTTACAAATTTCGCCTTTCCTGCCTTTGGATGCTCCACTTCTTCCGTTATGCCAAGATGAAGAACCTGCGGGTCCTCGAGAACTTCCTTCATGTTGTATAACGGGCTCGCCGGGACATCGGCTTCTTCCAGGAGCCGCAGCCACTCTTCCCGGTTCCTGGTCGTGAAAGTTGGCGCCAGTTCTTTTTCAAGGATCTCGAAATTATTGCGTCGGTCATTGCGCGTCTTGAATCTCGGATCATCCGCAATTTCCATTCGATCCGCGGTTTTCAAGAGCGCAAGCCAGAATTTTTCCGGCACCGAGCAATGAATGGCCAAAGGCAATTGATCCTTCGTGACAAACGCAAATGCATGGCCGTTCTTGACCCGGGCAATGCGCGTTGGGACCGTGCCGGTAGCAAAATACCCGGCAGCCGTCTCGCCGATGAATGACAGTGTCGCCTGCAGCAGCGATGTTTCTACATTCAGTCCCTGTCCAGTATTCTGCCGTGACATCAATCCGGCGAGAATTCCGTAGGCAGCCGAAAACCCTGTTATGTAGTCGGATAGGGCAATTCCCATGATCTTGGGCTCATCCGGATCGGCGAGCAAGCCCAGCAAGCCGCTCATCGCCTGACCCAGCGTGTCAAAGCCAGGCTTTTTTGCATAGGGGCCTGATTTGCCGAATGCCGAGATTGAGCAATAGACCAGCCTGGAATTCAATGCGCGCAAGGTTTCATAGCCCAGACCAAGGCGATCCGCGACGCCTGGACGGAAATTCTCCACAAAAACATCGGCTTTGCTGGCCAGATCAATGCAGACCTTTTTGCCTTCAGGTGTTTTCAGGTCCAGAAGAATACTTTCTTTATTGCGATGCAAATGGGCAAAATTGGGGCTGTAGTATTCGCCCGGAGCAAAATAACGATAGGGATCGCCCTCAGGCGGTGACTCGATTTTAATGACACGTGCACCCAGATCAGCCAATAAAGCGGTAGCATACGGCCCAGTGACATAGGTGGCACATTCAACGACTGTAATATCTTTAAGCACAGAAACTGGCATCTTCAACTCCTTAAATGATTCCACAAAAGAGGGCATTATACCCATTCTGTCAAGTTTACTGGGCCCAGCTGTGCCTAATTGCAGGCAATCGAGCATTTCCTGCCGGGATATCGACTTTGTTTTTCATTGGGAAAATGATTTGGTGGTCTTGGAGTTTGACGACTTTGCTTGACAGTGCCCCCGGGATTTCACGAGAATTGCACAAAACGAATTTTCTTTTAAAGCAGCCCCAGAAATAACACGGGAGCATTGGTAAACACGGAGGCTGAGTTTTCCTATACGCAGAAAGGAAGGCCGGTATGTCGTTAGAAGGCAAGGTTGTGTTCGTGACAGGGGCTTCAATGCCGAAGGGCATTGGAAAGGCTATAGCCCTTACATTAGCCAAGCAGGGAGCTGACGTGGCCGTGAGTGGCTACAATCATATGGAAGGGGCATACGCAATTGCCGATGAAATAAAGGCGCTGGGCCGGAAATCCATGGCTGTCAAAATGGATGTTCGCAATTATCCGGATGTCAAGCAGGCCTTTGCCGACATAAAGAAGGAACTTGGATCGGTGAGCATCCTGGTAAACAACGCCGCGCTCATGGGACACAATGTTTCGATTGCAAAGACCACGGTGGAGGAGTGGGATAATGAAGTCAAGACATGTCTCAATTCGGCTTTTTACTGCATCAAAGAGGCGTGGGCGGATATGTGTGCCGGCAAGTGGGGCCGCATTATCAACATTACCTCTGTTGCCGGCGTCATCGGCGGTTATGGCCAGTCGAGCTATGGTGCTGCTAAGGGGGGCATGATTGCCCTTGCCAAGTCTGCTGCGCTGGAAGGATCCCGGTTCAATGTCACAGCGAACTGTGTGGCGGTCGGGATATCTTCTACCGACGGATATGATCTTCTTCCTCAGCCGGTGCGTGAGAAGGTCGAAAAGAAAACAGCGGTGGGCCGGCCGGCCGATACTCAGGAAATAGCGGACGCTGTCGCGTTCATCGCGGGCGGGGGGTATATGACCGGCGCCGTGGTGAATATGCTGGGAGGCCTCGATCTTTTCGTATTCTGATTCTGGCAGCTAAAACTTTGTGGAATTCGAGACAGCCGCGAATTCCATGGACTGTTATTTGCACAATTTGCCGAGATGGGTTTAGCCAGGGTTGAATCGTTTTGCCTGTTATGCGTAGACGTCAAGCTGACCTTGGTTTGCCTGAGGCAACGATTCTTCCATCATCTGGATGAGTGCGGAGCCTTCCTGCTGGGCAATGTCGTTGGTTTTTTTCAGCACGGCCAGTCCGGCTTCACGACTGACACTTTGGAGTGCAGCACTGCCGGCAAGCAGCGATACAGCAGATATAGGATTTCCCATATTTGCTGTATCGGTAAAAGAGCTGCCGGCCTTTAGCCGGAACATCGTCCGGCCAGGATTTATCTGTTATCGAGGCTTGGAAATAATTATTCTCGCGTCGACGGCAATGCAGCCGTCGGTGTAGGGGAAGACCGGGTTGAAGTCCACTTCCTCAATCTGCGGCTGTTCTTCCAGCAGTTTTCCCAGCGAGACGAGGACGTTGGCAATCGACTCCACGTTCATCGGGCCTCTGCCGCGCACTCCTTTGATCAAGGCCGGCGGGAGCGTTCCAAGGATCAGCTTTTTCGCATCATCAAAAGTGAGGGGGGCGAGGCGGAAGCCAACCATTTTCAACGCCTCTACATAAATCCCTCCCATGCCGAACATTACCGTCGGTCCGAAGGATTTATCCCGGAGCGCTCCGATTACGAGTTCCGTGTTCGAAGGCATCATCTTCTGAATCAATACACTCATCTTGGTCAGCTTGGGCGCTGCTTTTTTTATATTTGCGACGAGCTGTTCATAGGATGTTTTCAAAGCGTCATCCGATGTTATTCCCAGCATGACGCCGCCGGCATCTGTCTTGTGGAGAATTTCTTCCGAAACCACCTTTAATGCAACCGGGTATCCAATTTCCTTGGCGGCCGCAATGGCATTGTCGATGGAATCCGTTACGCGGAAGGGCGGCACCTTGATGCCGTACTCCGTGCATACTTCGTAGGCTTCAGGTTCCAGCAGGCTGACCCGATCTTTCTTTAGAGCCCCAGCAATAATTCCCGCGGATTGGTTTTTCGGATTGGGCTGGTATTGAGGACTATCGGCTTTTTCGGAATGGGCTTTGCGGTAAGCTCCGTATGTCGCCATGTTTCCGGCAACCCTGGCCAGCATATCGGAATACTCGAAGGTGGGCAAACCCGCATCCTCCAAACCCTGCCTTGCGTTGAAGGCAAACTCTCCGAAAGTCACGGCATTCAGAAACGTCTTCCCGCCTTGCTGCGCCTGGCAGGCTTCCGCAATTTCCTTCACCAGGAGTTTCTGGTCGAGAAATGCGCTCGGTGCCAGGATCTGCAGTACCATATCAATGTTCTTATCTTGGAACAGTATTTGCAGGACCTGGTTGTGGAGCTTTTCGTAATGAGCCGCAGTCAAATCGACATATCCGTCAGGGTGGCCGATATTAGCCATCGGGGCACAAATGCTCTTCAATGTTTTTTCGGTTTCGGGCGAAAGCTTCGCCAGTTGCAGTTCCTGGGTTGCAGAGAGCTCATCCATGCAGATGGTTCCCGGTCCGCCCATATGCGTGAGAATGGACACTCGATTGCCTGTTGGAACCGGCTGTTTCGCAAAGGCTCGCACGGTGTCGTAGAATTCAAGAATGGTCCTGGCGCGGATAATGCCCGCTTGTTTGAATGCGCCTTCGTAAATGGCATCGGATCCGGCCACCGAACCGGTATGAGACAGCGCAGCCTTTGAGCCGATGTCGCTTTTCCCGGTTTTCATGACCACGATGGGCTTTACCGCACTGACTTCGCGCGCGATTTCAAAAAACTCCCTTGGGTTCGAGAACCCTTCCATGTACAGCGCGATAACGCGCGTGGACTCATCATCTTTGAGATAGCTCAGGAGTTCGCCCATGGTGACGTCAGCCATGTTTCCAATAGAAGCGAACTTGCTGAGGCCGATCAGGCGCATTCTCTCGGCCCAGAAAACAAACGAATTGGCGAAGGCTCCGCTCTGAGTCAGGATGCTTACTCCGCCTTTGGGATAGGTGGCAATGTCGAAATTTGTGTTGAATCCGCTGTAGGTATCGAATACGCCAACGCAATTAGGCCCGATGAGTCTGATCCCGGAGGATCTTAGGGACTGGACAAGATCATGTTCCCGCTTTTTTCCCTCCGGAGTGCCCAATTCTCCAAATCCCGCAGACATGCAAATGGCGGCGGTGACATCGTTGTGTTTGCTCTTTCGCTGAACGAGTTCCTGGGCGACCTGCATCGTTAGATCTGCGGAGACGAGCAAAACGCAGGCATCCACCGGTTCCGGGATTTCCAGCATGTTTTTATAGCAGCGATGGCCCAGAATGGATTCCTCTCGCGGATTAATCGGGAAGATTTTACCCTGATAGCCCATGGCGATAAGGTTCTTAAATGCTGTATTGCCAACCTTTTTGGGATCAGAGGACGCTCCGACAATGGCTACGCTTTTCGGCCTAAAGAATGCGTCTAATGAAGAAATCTGTCCCATACGTCTCTCCCGTTTCTGTCCATAATTGTTTTAAGTAGGGCACTTTCCATCCCTTGAGCGGTTCCCAAGGCAAAGAGCAAATAATCCTGTTCCAGATAATCGGGTTACGTTATCAACATGTTTGATTAGGCGTCAAGAAGCAATTTTGCCGCTGGGTTCCATCTGCTGGAACATGGGTCCAGGCATGGGCATTTCGTCCTTGACTATGATTCTCGGTCCCTCCTATTCTATCTCCCGGAATCTGAGATTTTGCTGCGCATGCACTATCTTATTCAGTGCGCGTGTGTGATTTCGAAGAAGTGAACCGACAAGAAGCGGGTAAGGCGTAGGCCAGTGGGTGGCGACTCCTCCCCGTAGCCGCCGTGAAATAGAATCCCCATGTTTACCAGCGTGATTTTTTTCAGAGTCGGCAGCTTGTTATGGAACTGCCTCGAGTAGACTGGGCTTGGAAAGCGGTCATGCTGTGATGGTGTTAAAACAATGCATCAATGTTGATGGGAGAAGATATCCTTCGGTTTTGCGGAAAGCGTATGACCTGTTTCAAAGAGCCAATAGCTTTGCATTCCTATCTTCATTACCTAAAGGCCCCAAGGCAAGAGCCTGACCAAGAGAGTCGCTAAGGATTTATTCGAAAGGAGCTGGAAATGTTTAAAAATGTATATGTTCCCTACAAAGGATACTGGAGCTCACCTTTTTGTAAATGGCAGGAATCGCTGCAGAATCAGCATGCTGTAAAACTGGCCGCTTCCACGGCGAAGAAATTTTTTGAATTGCGCGGGATCACGCCGGACATCTTTGACGGCATCGTTTTCGGCACGACTATTCCGCAGAAAATGTGGTTTTATGATGCCCCGTGGTTTGCCACGCTGATGGGCAATCCAAATATCAGCGGCCCCCGGATTTCTCAGGCATGCGCTACGTCCACAGTTTCGATCAATGTTGCTTCATCCTTCATTGAAGCGGGGAACAATTCCAACATGCTGGTGGCCACTGCTGACCGGTCATCGAATTGCCCGAACATTCTCTGGCCGAATCCGGCAGGTCTCGGTGGCAAGCCGGATTTCGAGAGCTGGATGCTGGATGGCTTTAACTTTGAGCCGACAGGCGACACAGGTCCACTGGGCACAGCCAATAACGTTGTAAAGGAACATGGCATTACCCGAGAAGAGTCCGATGCCCTGGTTCTGGATCGATATAACAAATACCTGATGTCAACCGCGAATGACCGCGAATTCCAGAAGCGCTATATGCTTCCGGTTGAAGTCGTAATTTCCAAGAAAAAATCCATATTCGTTGAAGCGGACGAGGGCATTTCTCCGTGCACAGCTGAAGGCCTGGCCGCTCTTAGACCGATGCCGGATTCGATTATGACTGTTGGCGCCCAGACACACGCCGCCGATGGCAATGCCGGTATGATTATCACCACCAAGGACAAGGCTGCTTCGCTGTCCGCTGACAAGAGCGTGACCATCCAGATCCTTTCCTATGGTTTTGCGCGCGTGAAGAAAGCCCACATGCCGGATGCCCCAGTTCCAGCTTCGCAGAATGCTTTGGAAAAAGCGGGGATCAAGGTTTCCGATCTCAAGGCTGTCAAAACCCACAATCCGTTTTCCGTCAATGACATCATCATGAGAAAACAGATGGGGATCGATGAGAAGATCTTCAACAATTACGGAAGCTCTCTGATTTTCGGACACCCCCAGGGCCCAACGGTAATGAGATTGGCCATCGAATGCATCGAAGAGCTGGTTATCAAGGGCGGCGGTTATGGACTCGTGGCCGGTTGCGCCGCAGGCGATTCAGGTGCCGCTATTGTGCTCAAAGTGAACTAATACGCAGACGATACGTGAAGGAGAAATCCAAATGACGGTAAAAAATCTGTATCCAGTTTTTCAGAATCCTTACCTGATTAAGCCCACCCGGCCCATCCCCAAGGAAATGGCCGTGGTCGGATCCGGAACCATCGGTCCCGATATTGCCTATGGTTTTCGCGTTGCTTTTCCTCAAATGAAGCTGTTCCTCGTGGACGTAGCGGAAGAGCCCCTCAAGAAGGCAAAGGCACGCTTTGAAGGCTATGCCCAAAAGGGCGTGGAAAGAAAAACGATCAAGCCCGAGCTGGTGGAAGCAATCCTGGGCGGTATCGTGTACACCACCGATTACAGCCAGCTGAAAAACTGCGAACTCGTGATCGAAGCCGCGACGGAAAACCTGGATCTGAAAAAGAAGATCCTCTCGCAGATCGAAGCAGTCGTGAGTAAGGATGCGATCATCACATCCAACACCAGCGGTATCCTGGCGCATCAGATCTTCAGCCATCTGAACAACCCGGAAAGAACCACGAACACCCATTTCTTCGAACCGGCATGGCGTAGCATGGGAGTCGAGGTCATCAACTGGGAAAAGGCGAATCCTGAGACCGTTAACTGGCTGCTCTGGTTCTTCGCCCAAGCGGGCAAAGCTCCGATTGCGGCACAGGATGCATTTTCCTTTGTGCTTAATAGATTGTTTGAAACCTGGGGCAGTGAGACTGCCTGGATGCTGCCAAAGGCCACCAGCAAGGAAATCGACTTCATCAGCGAACAGTTCCTGGGCGCTGGTCCTTTCGGTATTATGACCAATCCTCTGACCTATTCATCCATGATGAGAAGAACGGCTGAAGGAGAGTGCTACACTCCGTCCAGACTGCTCTTGTCCGTCGATAAATGGGCTGCGAACAAGCCCCGCACCAAGGTTGAGGTGGATCCTGAGCTGGCAGAATGGATTCGCATGCGCTTCCTCGGATGCGTCTTCTCCCAGGCTTTCGATATCGCCGACAGAAATATCGGTACCAGCAGCGATCTGAATTTCGGCAGCATGATCGCTCTGGGCTACAAAAAGGGCATCTTCGATCTGATGGCCAGCCTTGGAGCCGAAAAGGTGAAAGGCTACATCGAAAAGTTCGATAAGGAACGTCCTGGTTACCCGAAGCCGGCAAAGCCCATTCAGGATTACCTCGATTTCCCGCGCGACATCCTGGTCGACAAAAAGGATGGCATCATCATCCTGACTCAGCGCAGGCCGCAGGCAGCCAATGCTCTGAGCGACAAAACCTGCAACGAGATTCTTGCCGAGCTCAAGAAGGGCGAGGCGGATTCTTCCGTGAAGGGATTTGTGATTACCGGTTACGGCCCGAAGGCTTTCTGCGCGGGCGCCGATATCGGCGGATTCGTGGCGACTTTCGGCAATCACGAGAAGGGACAGGCGTTGTCTCGTGGAAATTCCAAAGTCCTCGAATACATCGACAAGATGAGCAAGCCCGTGGTTGCAGCTCTCAACGGACTTGCCATGGGCGGCGGCACGGAACTTGCCACTCGCTGCCACAGCATGGTTGCGATGGAAAAGGCCTTCATGCAACTGCCGGAAATCACCCTGGGCATGATCCCCGGGATGGGCGGTGTTGTGATCCCGTATCGTAGATGGCCCAAAGCCGCTGCGAAATTCCATGCCATGATCAGCCAGTCCGAAAGACTGACGGTTCAAGAGGCAGCGGAAATCGGAATCGTGAAGAAGATCGTCAAGACCTTCCCCGAGTTGATTGATGCGGCAATCGCTGAAGTCAACGCGCTCCAGGGAAATGTCCCCAGAATTCCAGATGGACCGGTGGATATCCCCGAGTACAAGATCCCGGATGCCCCTATGGCCGGTGAACTTCCGCTCAGCAAGGAAATCCTTGGCATCATCTTCGGCATCGTCAGCAAGGCAGCCAAAGCCAAGACCCTGGCTGAAGCGCTGGAAATTGCCTATCTCGGTGCCGGCGACATTTCCTGCGCCCCGGATTGCAAGGAAGGCGTCAACGCATTCTTGGAAAAGAGAAAGCCCAACTTCGCCAAATAGTTGAAGCTTGGTTGGCAGTAGTCGCCAGTCGTCAGCGAGATATCGCCGATGACTGGCGATTTTTTTTTGTGTTCTCCGTGATGATCAGGACAATCAGGGCGATGGCAACGAATCCTGCGCCCGTCCAGCAAACCCCATTCCATCCAAATCTCTCGTACATCGCAGCGCCCGTTTGCGAGCCTATGGCGCCGCCAAGGAAATAGAGGGTCATATATCCGGTGGTCAGCCTGGATCGAGATCCCGGATTCAGCCGGTAAATCTCACTTTGGTTGGTGATCTGCATTCCGTGAACTCCGAAGTCCATCAGGATAATCCCGAATACCAGCCAGGCCAGACTGTCGGCTCCAAGCGCGATTGGCAGCCAGGAGACGAGCGTGCACAGGAGAAATGCAGGGGTCTGGTATCGTGCCCAGCCACGGTCTGCAAGGCGACCGGCTACGGGCGAAGCAATAACGCCGGATACCGCTACCAGTCCGAATAAGCCAATGATTCTGGCGGAGTAATGATAGGGAGAGCCGGACAGTAGAAACGAAGCCGTTGTCCAGAAGGCTGAAAATCCGGCGAATACGCAGGCGCCATAAATCGAGCGGTGCTGAAGCACGCGTTCCGTCCGCAAAAGATGCCAGACGCTCTTCATCAGGTGCGAATAGGAGGGAACGCCGATCTCCCGGTGTACAGGCAGTTCCCGGTGCAATACGCAAACCAGCGCGAAGACAAGAAGTGCTGCCAGGATATAGATAGCGCGCCAGCCAAGATAGTCCGCAACAAATCCTGCAAATGTGCGGGCGGTAAGCATCCCGATGAGCAGCCCGCTCATAACCGTTCCTACCACGAGACCGCGCTCATGCTCAGCGGCCAAGGATGCGGAAAATGGCACCGCCACCTGGGCGACAACCGAGGTCACGCCGACAATGAGACTGGCCATGGCCAGCACGACCAGATTGGGCGAAAAAGCAGCGGCAAACAGGCCGATTGCTGAAATGCCAAGCAGTCCCGTGATCAGACGGCGACGCTCCAGCAGATCACCCAGAGGCACGACTGCAGCCAGACCCAGCGCATAGCCGACCTGGCTGGAAGTGACTAGAAGGCTGGTGGCGCGCCGAGTGACATTCAGATGATGCGAAATGATCGCAAGAAGCGGTTGAGCATAATAATTACTGGCAACGGCAGTTCCGGCGGTAACCGCCAGCAGGAGAACCAGCCGTCGTTGTATCGAATCCGATTCACGGAGGGGAGAATGCATAAATTCCTATTGTGAAACGTCGGATTATATCACGCCAAATTTCCAATATCGGCGTTCGACCCGATACTGAAAATTTTTCACCGGATTTCACGAGTGGGAGTTTTTATTGTATAGTCACAATCGGAAAACTTGATGAAGGGACCAAGATGCTGGAGCTAAAAAACCTGGCCAAATACAGGCGTTATCTGATTGAAGATGCCAACCTGCTGGTGGTGCGCGGGAGCATTATGCCGATAATCGCGGGGATGCGCGAATATGATTCTCGCCACAGGATCACCCCTCCACCCGAAAAATTGGATGCTCTGATTCAGGAGCTTCTGGCAACGACAGCGCTTTCGGCGATTTCGCTTGCCGACAGGGAATCCTGGGGGTGGTCGCTTACATTCAGGGGGATGAATGTAGGATTTTTCGTGGGGATTGAGCCGGAGGGAATGGTCTGCCTGAAGATTCTGGACGCTGAATCGGAAAGGGTCTCGGTTATGGTCCAAAGACAGAAGGCCGGGCTGCCAATGACCCAGAGCCATATCAAGGCGCGCACCACGAGTCCGCGTGCGATGGTCGAACAGTATTTCGCCGAGGTGGATCAGACGGGAACTCGACTTGAAGTAAGGGAAAATGGAGACGGCATTCTTGTGCAGGCCCTGCCCGGAGGCAATTTTGACGCGGTGCGTTCTCTTGATGACGATGCATTGTTTGCGTATCTCGACACTGCATTAAGTGGCGGACGTGTTAAAGCCCTCGATGAAGTACTGCTGTTTTATGAATGCCGGTGTTCGGAAGATATGATTATCCGGATGGTGGATAACATGAGCGAAATGGATCGCAAAGATATCTTCGGCGATTTGCCGTATGTATCGATCGAGTGCCCTCGATGCGGCCGAGCCTACACTGTGACAAGAACCGACATAAGCATTCACTGAGCTGAACCAATGTGCCTGATCTTTGTGGCGGTTGAAGCCCATCCAAAATACCGACTGATCATTGCCGCTAATCGCGATGAATTCTACGATCGACCATCCGCGCCCGCCTCCTTTTGGTCTGACGCGCCATGGCTGCTCGCGGGCAGAGATCTTCGAGCCGGCGGCACATGGTTGGGCGTTACCAGGAATGGACGCTTTGCGGCCTTGACCAACTACAGAGATCCGGAGTCGAACCGAGTTACTGCGCCTTCTCGAGGACACCTGGTTTCCGATTTTCTGCTCGGCGCGATGGAGTCTGCGGATTATCTGGCGCATCTGTGCCCGAATGCTCATCAATATAACGGGTTCAACCTTCTTGCAGGACAAGGCGCGGATTTGCATTGCTACTCCAGCAGCACGGGAGAAATCCAATCGCTTGAGCCTGGAATTCACGGCTTGAGCAACCACCTGATGGATACCCCATGGCCCAAGGTAAAAAAGGGAAAACAGTCGTTGCAGTTGCTGCTGGCTGAAAAGGATGTTTGCCCTGAGGACCTGTTCCGCCTTCTCCATGACAATGAAGCCGCGCCGGATGAGTCGCTGCCGGATACGGGCGTAGGCCTGGCCTTGGAGCGTATGCTGTCTCCCGTTTTTATCAACAGTCCTGACTACGGCACACGGTCATCCACCGTGCTTCTGATGGAGCAATCCGGCAGGGTCACGTTTGTTGAGAAATCGTTTCGGGATGGTTCCGGGCCTCCGTCCACGGTTGAATTCTCGTTCATGTCGGGAATCGATTTGCCCTGATAACGGTGGTTTCCGTGCAGCGGCAGATGCTGATCCGCGCCGGATCGTTCTGTCTCATTTACCCGGCTTGCGAAAAAAGGGAAATGGGAATCTCGTCCGCTGCCGATTCATTTAGCACTTAGAGGGTATGCATTTTTCTGTGATAAGATGCAGACATTTCATTTCAAAATGACAGGAGAATTTCCTCATGTTTAGAACACGGCTGTTAATGTCCATGATCCTTGCCGCATTCTTTGCATTTTGTGTCCAGGCCGAAGAGACGGATATGAAGGGCAGCCAGGATCATCCGCTTTTGACGCGCATGCAAAACATGTACATTACGGTGTACAAGACCTCGGAGTTCGATCAGTTCGCTTTCAGAACCGGACCCAAATTGGCCACCACTCCTGTGGAAGGGAAAAAGTTCGAGATCCGATATGTTGCCAAGGCCGGAGCGGTGCCTCCTACCCCGGTCGCCGTTATCCGTAACCACCAGCAGGCTATTGCCAAGATCGGTGGATCTACTGTCTTTGAAGACGCGAGATATGCCACGCTGAAAGTTGTCAAGGACGGGAAAGAGATTTGGATCCAGGTCGATACCGCATGGGGGAGGGGATACTTTTTGACCATCGTAGAGAAACAGGCGATGGTTCAGGAAGTGACCGCGAATGCAGACTTTTTTAAATCCGGCTTGAATTCTACCGGCCACGTCGAAGTTCCGGGGATCTTTTTCGATACGGGGAAATCCATCCTGAAGCCCGAATCGGATGCTGCGGTGGCTGAAGTTGCCAAGTTGCTGCAGGCGGACGCCGCACTGAAGGTTTATGTAGTGGGTCATACGGACAATGTGGCTGCGCTGGACCTCAATATGAAACTGTCTCAGGCCCGAGCGGAGGCTGTGGTGCAGGCGCTTGTTACAAAACATGGCATTGCCGCCGCGCGCTTAACCGGCCGTGGCGCGGGTCCCCTTTGCCCGGTGGCCAGCAATGATGCCGAAGAGGGGCGTGCCAAGAACCGCCGCGTGGAGCTGGTCAAACAGTAGCCTCGAACTGTCGTCAAAGGTCTCCTTCGGGGACGTTCCGCTCGCTCCTCCCATTTTTCAGTATCCACGGCACCCAGCCGGATTGCTGAAAATAGGAGAATGCGTGAGGAATGTCCCCGTTTTTTTTTAGTCCAGCTTCCGGTTTGAAGTAAAATCCGCTCTGCGAAGCTCGAACTTGAGAGCGCAGATTCCAAATAATTGCCTGCCCTTTTTGTGGAGGTTCATTCCATGACCAGAACTGTTGTTGAGCCGACTCGTGAGATAGAAGTGTGCCAGGAAGCGGATGTTGTCGTCATAGGCGGTGGGCCGGGCGGCATTGGATCCGCGCTCGCTGCGGCCAGAGCCGGCGCGAAGACGGTGCTGGTCGAGCGCTATGGACATCTCGGTGGAATGTCAACCGGCGGCCTGGTTGCCATTATCCCAAATCTCAGCACAATTCAGGGAGAGCAATGGATTGCCGGAATCTGCCAGGAGTTGATCGATAGAGTCGACGCGCGCGGGGCAGCTCATGTCCCCAAGAGGGAAAACTGGGGCTCCGACGATGAGAAACTCGTTAAATACTACATCGATGCCAATTTCGCTTTTTTCTATATTCGGGACGATCTCAAAACGAGACGTAAGCGGGTTCTATACACTGCATTGGTCGATCCGGAAATTCTGAAATGCGAGCTGAACAACATGATGGAAGAAGCGGGCGTCCAACTCTGTCTCCATTCATGGGGGACTCGCCCGATCATGGAAGGGAATACGGTGAAGGGTGTTTTCATCGAAAACAAGTCGGGACGGCAGGCCATTCTGGCAAAAGTTGTGATCGACTGTACCGGTGACGGCGATCTTCTCAAACCGGCAGGAGCCGAATGCGATCCACGGATGCTTCCAGGGATGAGAATCGCCGCATTCGCTTTTCCATTCTGGATCGGGAACGTCAACATGAAGAAGCTTGAAGAATTCAGGGAGACGCAGCCGAAGCGATATGCCGAGTTGATGGATGATTTAAGAGGGCGGGGCGGCGCCGGGTATTATATAAAGGACCTTCTTCCGCAACACGATGGAGTCGCCTGGTTCTATCCGTTTCTCCCGAGTCTGGATCAGGATGATATCGTCGAGATCAATCGGGCAGAGCTTCAAGGCCGTAAGCTCATGCAATCCTCGTATGAGTTTTATCGACGACATCTCCCCGGGTTTGAGAACAGCTATATTACGCTCAGCTCAATGCAACTCGGCATTCAGGGCGGGCAGCGAGTCGTAGGAGAATATGTCCTGGGTCAAAAGGATATGGTGTCCGATGAAATATTCGATGACACCATCGCGGTATTCCCCAACAACGACAACGGCGAGGACTCCGCCCGGCATCCTAGCGTTTGTATCCCCTACCGCGCGCTTGTCCCCAAAGGAGTTGAAGGTCTGCTGGTCGCCTGTCGCGCCTATTCCTCAGAGTATCAGCATAACGAGTATTTCAATCTGATTCCCCATTGCATCGCCTTTGGTCAGGCAGCCGGATCCGCGGCTGCTCTTGCGGTGAAAGCCGGAATCAGGCCAAGAGATATTGACATCCGTCTGCTGCAGAAGCATCTGCTCAACCATGGAGTCTTGCTCCCCAAGTCCGTGGCTGTGTAGGGCATTCTAGGGATTGAAAGGGGCGGCGCGGATTATCTGGCATTCAGGGACGGCAGGCATGTGAAGCAACGATCACGACGCGATTTCTGCGATCGGTTTTATTGACGCTCCGGACAACGCAGGATACGTCCCGCCAAAAGGGGAATTGAAATGGCTGATATCGTGGATGAAGAAACAGGGGTAGAGATCAGGAAGACAATCTGCTGGCCGTCTCCGGGCTGTCATTGCAATTGCGGCCTGCTGGTACGCGTCAAAGACAACAAGATACTAAGCATCCGGGGGAATCCTGACTTCCCATACAATCGCGGGTCTGTCTGCGCCGAGCGCATGCCTCACTTCCGCAAATGGCTCGATCATCCCGATCAGCTGCAGCATCCGCTCAAACGCAAAGGAGAGCGCGGCGAAAATCTGTGGGAGAGAATTTCCTGGGAGCAGGCGCTGGACGAGATCTCCGCAAAACTGCTGGCTCTCAAGGCCGAGCACGGCGCCGAGTGTCTGTCCACGATCGAGGGGACCTATCGCTCCGATTTCTACGCTATCCGGGCACGATTCCTGAATCTGTTTGGCAACCCGGCCAACGTGGGGGCTTCCGGGACAGCCTGCGCATGCAACAAGGTCGCGCTGTCCTTCGCATTGGCCGGAACCAATATTCCCTGCATCCTGGCGCCTCCCATCAAGCATTTGAACTGCCTGGTACTGCTGGGTCGGGATTATACATTTTCAAATCCGATCCGGCGGCGCCCGATGCAGAAATGGCGTGCGCAGAATTCCGGCGCCAAGCTGATCGTCATAGATCCGCGGCAGACAGAGATGGCCAAAATGGCCGATATCTGGTTGCAGCTACGCCCTGGGACGGACACAGCCCTGCTCATGGGCTGGATCCATGTGATTATTTCGCGCCAGCTTTACGACCGAGCCTTCGTCGAACAATGGACCTATGGTTTTGAGCAGCTCAAACAGCGCGCAGCGGAGTATACGCCGGAACGCGTTGCCGAGATCACATGGATCCCGGCCGATCAGATCATCGCTTCCGCAATCGCCTATGCCGGCAATAAACCCGGATGTATCACCAGCGGACTGGCGCCCGATCAGCTGGGCCTCAACGCCACGCGCGTGGAGCAGGCCAAGCTTTGTCTGCATGCCATTACCGGGAACATGCGTGGTGATGCGCCCGGGCTCGCGCCCGAAGGTCCGGGCCCCGTTGTCAATGGCACCATGGCCCTGCGCGATTCCATGATGCAAATGGCGGAGTTGTGCCCGCCGGAACAACGAGCCAAACAGCTGGGCAGCGATCGGTTCAAGTTGATGACCTGGCCTGCGTATGAGCGTATGAACGCAATGTATGAGCAGACGTATGGCGTGCCTATATCCATGAGCGGCCACAGCTTTACTGCCCCGGAACCGGCCATCTGGCGCAGTATTGTGGATGGCGTCCCCTATCCTACGAAAGCTCTCATCACCTGGGGCAGTAATCCTCTGCTCAATGCAGCCAATACCAGGATGGTATACAGAGCTTTGAAGAGCCCCAACCTTGATCTGCATGTAGTTTTGGAACACTTCATGACTCCGACGGCCCTGCTGGCGGATTATGTCCTTCCCGCAGCCAGCAAACTGGAGCGCGGGACGTTGTCCACGATGGAGGATTTCACCTCCGTTTTCGTCGCGGCCGAGCGTGCCATCCCGCCTATCGGCGAGCGCAAATCGGATTATTATTTTTTCCGCGAGCTCGCTATCCGGATGGGTTTTGGCGAGCACTTTCCGTGGGAAACCGACGAGGATCTCTATAACTATCGCCTTCAGCCCTTGGGGATTACCTTCGAAGAGGCAGCCACGAAAAGGTATGTTATCGCCAGTTCTGAATCCTGGACATACGACAAGATTAATCCGCGAACTGGAAAGATAACGGGTTTCGCTACGCGCAGCGGCAAGTTCGAGCTCTATTCGAATATCCTCGAGGAACTGGGATATGATCCGCTTCCTTATTATGAAGAACCTCCCGAGAGCCCGATACGAACTCCGGAAATTGCGGCCGAATACCCGCTCATATTGATCAATGGCGGGCGATTTCTTCCGCAGTTTCAATCCGAGCATCGACAGTTCGGTATGGGGCTGCGCGAACAACACCCCGATCCGCTTCTGCAGATTCATCCGGAAACAGCAGCCCGGCTGGATCTTCGAGAAGGAGACTGGGCGCGAATTGAATCACCCAGAGGCGCCATTATCATGAAAACGCAGCTTACTCCGGGCATCGATCCGCGTGTTGTGCATGCAGAGCATTGCTGGTGGTTTCCTGAACAGCCGGGAGAAGAGCCGTCTTTGCATGGTCTGTGGCAGTCGAATGTAAATGTATTGACCACCGATGAACTGGATACGTGCGACCAGGTTACCGGAAGCTGGCCGGGCAGAGCCTTGTTGTGTCGAGTGAGCCGGGTCAGCGTCTAGCCGGGTGCGCAATCTTACGTGGAATTCGTGGCAGAGGGGCTCTTTCTGTCGCGAATTCCACCGGCGGCTAAAAGCCGAGATTGTGGGTCATCAGCAGATCTGCGCATAGTGCATTCAGATTTTTCTGAACGCTGGGGGGGATGCGGATCCCTTCCACCATCGCCTTTTTCATGCATTCGTACGCCTTTTCTCCCGCGGTATATATTCTGGCGTTGGGGCCGGCATCCGGAGTTCTTTCGTATGCCCTCAATTCCCTCAGAATGCTTCCGGTCGTATGTTTGAAATTTTCCACCGGGAGGAAATTCGCAATATTGATTGCCATGAAGAAATGGCCGATGCGGGAGGGTTGTTGCTTCCCGTCCTTATCGTGATCGTGGAGTTGAGAGAGATAGCACCCATCCTGGAAGGCTGAGGAAAGAATCTCCACTATCGTTGCCAGCCCATATCCTTTATGCCCGCCCATCAGTTCCCCTTTTCCTCCGAGGGGAAGAAGCGCGGCCTTTCCCCTGTTCATTTGCTCGATCAGCCTGGAGCTGTCGGTTGCGGGCGATCCGTCTTCTTTGATCACCCATCCTTCGGGAATTGGTTTTTTGGCGCGGGCGGCAATTTCAATTTTGCCGCGTGGAGCAATCGATGTGGCAGCATCGAATGTAAATGGAAACTCCTCATCGGTCGGAGCGCTGAATGCGATTGGGTTAGTACCCAACATGGGTTCGACGCCGAAGGTCGGGGCGATGGAAGGATGGGCGTTGGTAAAGCTCATCCCGACCATGCCTTCGTTGGCCGCCATCCGGGAATAGTAGCCGGCGATTCCGTAGTGGCTCGAATTTCGAACGGCAACTGCCCCCATGCCATATTTGTGGGCTTTTTCGATGGCCAGTTTCATTGCATTGAACCCGACAACCATTCCCATCCCATTGGCTCCGTCAACAACGGCGGTAGTGAGAGATTCATTTACGATTTTCCAATGGGTTGTCGGCTGCTGCAGTCCTGACTTGATGCGCTTGTAATACCAGTGAAGATGGGCGATCCCGTGAGAGCGAACGCCCTTCAGGTCGGAGGCGAGAAGGACATCTGCCGCAATTTCGGCATCGGGGCGGGGAAGCCCCATGCGAGTCATTGCCTCAATCATAAACTCGGTCAGCTTCTTAACGGGTACATAGACGGCTTCTGCCATGGCTGTCTCTCCATTGTTCAAGCCGGATTCCGAGATGGGGGGCAGGGTATTCCGCGCGGAATCCTTCAGTCCGTGTTCAGCATTCACACTCCATTTACTAATCTTGGAACATTTTTCCCGGATTTAGAATATTCAATGGATCCAGCGCCTGTTTGATTTGCCGTTGAACTCCGACAGAAACCGGACCCAACGCCTGTTCGAAATATGGGCGCTTGAGAACTCCGACACCGTGTTCTCCGGACAGTGTTCCGCCCTGGGCGAGCGCAACTGCGAAGATCTCCTTTACCATCTTCTCCACCTTTGCCCACTCTTCCGGCTTGCGCTTATCAAAGAGAATATTGGGATGCAGGTTCCCGTCTCCCGCGTGGCCGAAGATGACGATGGGAAGCCCGTATCGGGCGCTGATCTCGCGCAGTCGCTGCACGACTTCCGGAATGGCGCTGCGCGGAACTGTGATATCTTCACCCAGCTTATTGGGAGCCTTGCGGGCGAGCGACGGGGAAATGGAACGTCGGGCCTTCCACAAGCCGGCGCGCTCAGCTTCAGTTTTGGCAACCTTTACCGACCGGGCTCCATTGTCTGTACAGATCTCTCCTGCCGCCTCGATTTCACGGATGACCGTCTGCTCATCCGAGCCATCCGTTTCGATAATCAGAGTGGCTTCAACATCGGTCGGCAATCCCAGGTGCATCGCCTCCTCTATGCAGGATATGGCTGTCTGGTCCATCAGTTCAAGGCTTGCCGGCACTATACCCGCCGCAATGATTGCATTGACGGCCTTGGACGCATTTGCGAGAGAGCTGAATTCGCCCAGGGCGGTCTTGGCATATCGGGGCTTGGCGACCAGACGGAGGAGCGCTTCAGTGATGAGCCCAAGAGTCCCTTCGGATGCCGTAAACAGGGCATTCAGATTATAGCCGGTTACATCTTTGATCGGTTTACCCCCGGTTTTCAGAACACTGCCATTGGCCAGCACCACGGTCAGTCCCAATACGTAATTGCCTGTGACTCCATACTTCAGACAGCGAGCCCCACCTGCATTGCAGGCAATGTTGCCGCCGATGGTGGAATGGCGGATGCTGGATGGATCCGGAGGATAAAAGAATCCCAGTTTTTCGACTTCTGCCTGCAGGTCGGATGTGACCACGCCAGCCTGGGCGCGGATCGTGGAATTGCCGGCATCGATTTCCAGAATCCTGTTCATTCGTGTGAAGCTGACAATGATGCCGCCGGCGCGAATCGGGATTGAGCCTGCAGCCAGTCCGGACCCCATGCCGCGCGCGATCAGCGAGGTGCGGGTTTCCGCTGCCAGCTTGACTACTTCCGCTGCCTGTTCCGTCGATTGCGGCAGCACGACCACGTCGGGCAGCCCTTCGGCAAAGGTTCCATCATAGCTATACACGGCCAGGTCTTCCGGCGTGCACAGCACGCCATCCTTGCCGGCAATTCCCACCAAACGCTCGATAATTTTACTTTCCATCCGCACCCCCGTACGCTTCGTCCAATAAAGTAACCGGGTGTACGACGCGAACCGGCAAGCCGCGCCGCTGCAGTCCCGTGTTGAGCTGCATCTGGCAGCCCGGGCAACCGGAGGCAAGAACACGTGCCTCCGTTCCTGCGATATTATCCAGTTTCCTGTTCAGAACTTTCCATGAAGTTTCATAGTGCGTGATCAATTGACTTCCCGCAGATCCACAGCACCAGTCGGCTTCCGGCATCTCGACAAATTGCAGGCCGTCGATCAGGGACAACAGCTTTCTGGGTTGCTGCCACACTTTCTGGCCCCTTCGCAAATGACAGGGATCATGGTAGGTGACCTTTGTCTCGAGCCGCCCGGAAGGTTTCTCCAGCGGTATTTCCGAAAGAAATTCGCTGATATCCCGCACCTTGGATTCAAAGGCTTTTGCCCGGCTTGCCCAATCCGGATCGCCCGAAAGCAGAACGCCATATTCCTTCAGGCTGGATCCACACGTTGCGCAATCTGTAACAATCTTGTCCACGTGATAGCGTTCAAAAACAGCGATATTATGCCGGGCCTGTTTTTCCACAAGATCCATGCGGCCATAGCCTCGTGCCGGCATGCCGCAGCATTCAATCTCCTTCGGGGAAATGACGGTGCAGCCGTTTCGGGCCAGGACACGCAGCGTAGCTGCGCTCTGGTCGGCGAATAATAGACTCTGGGCGCATCCGAGAAAGAAACCGATGCGATACCGTTCTTCGCCCCTGGCTTTGGTTACCTCCGGCAGGATGCGCCGCAAAGGGCGCTGCGGGAGCCTCGGGAGCATGGCTTCGAGATCACGAAGTTTCCCGGGCAGAAGCTTGTTCAGCCCGAGCATGTATACCAGGCGGCGCAGCCCAAGTTTTTCGTAAAGCCGAAGAGGCCAGGTTGCCATTTCCATCCGACCCGCGTGGGAAACCAGTCCTCCAAAAAGCCACTGTTTCCATTTGGCAGGGCGGATCTGTTCCTGGACGTGACGCATGGAAAGCGCCAGATCGGCGGGACGAATTCCCACGGGACAGAGATCATTGCAGGCCATGCAATCGAAACAGCCGTACATCTGCTCGATAAGGTTGGGGCTGAGTTCCAGCTGTCCTTCGAGCCCTTTCCGTGCCAGGGCAACGCGACCGCGCGGAGAGGCTGTTTCCTTTAAATACTCCCGATAGGTCGGACAAACAGCCAGACATAACCCGCAGCGAATGCAATTGTGATACGCAGATTCGTCAGGTTTAACCAGGTTCAAGGCAATTACCTCATTTAGCGTTGCGGGCTCAATGCTCGCTCGGCCGGTATTTATTTTGTCACGACCGGAAGCGTCAGAAGCGAATGCGGCACAATCAACACATCGCACGACAAGCCCCTGTCGCGGGCCGCAATCTGAATGGCTTCGTCCATTGTAGCCGCGGGGATCATTTTACACGCGGCCACAACTTCGGGACACTCACTGCCAACGATGATAATTTTCGTCTGTTCAAGCACCTTGGCAATGACGAAAGCGCGCTGCTGGCCGGGAGGGAATCCGTTGGTTCGTCCGTCCTGCAGGATCGATTGAACGTCGGGCATGTCGCGCATTGCCGAAAGGAACCGTTGCTCGCCGACGCCGCTTCCGGCCCCTTCCTCACAGCGCGCGGGGACGATAAAATATCCACCCGGGCGAAGGACGCAGGTCGGTGCAAAGAAGAGGTAGGATGGCGCCCGGCTTGCCTGGTACAGATTGCTGTCCTTTGGAAAACCGACACCGGCAATTGCAATATCGTATTGCCCGGGAATCGGAACTTCATAAACCGAGCGCGCGAAAGCGACAAGATCCTGGAACGCCTGTTCCGGATGGCCCGCGGCCACCCGCAGCACGCGCTTGTCGTCGTCGAGTACCACATTCAGAATGAATCGGAGTCCCTCGCGCTGCGCAGCCTCCGTAATGGCTTCATGGAATGGGTTCCCCTCAATCTGTCCAAGCCGTGTTCCCGGATGATCGACAAAGGCGGGGCCGTGCGAATAGGCAATCAGAGCTTCTCCGGCAGCCCCGACAGCAAGCGTTTTCCTGCCTCCGGAATAGCCGGCATATTGATGCGGTTCGACGATTCCGGTCGCGATGACAAGGTCCGATTCGACGACGGCACGATGTGCGGAAACGGGAACTCCGCCCTCCGTGGTACCAAGGTCGACCAGGGCGGACGGGTTTTGCGGTTCATTGTCAATGACGCGATAGCGGGCGACAACCGCCGCTCCCAGTTTGGATATCTTCTCCTCCCGGGTGGAGGCGCGATGCATGCCGATGCCGCAAAGCAAGGTGATGTTTTCATCTTTGACGCCGGCATCCTGCAGTTCGGACAGGATGGGCGGCACCAGAAGACTGTCGGGGCAGGAACGGGTAATATCCGTGAAAACAATGCATACTCGACTATCGGCGTGGGCCAATTTTCTTAGAGGCTGGGATCCGATTGGATGCGCCAGTGCGTCCAGTACGGCTTTTTCCTCATTTGCAACAGGAGGAACGGGTCTGGATACGGCCTGACTGACGCGCATTTCCGAAGGAAGCGAGAACTCCATCGTCGTTTTTCCATACGGCACCTTGTACATTTTTCGCCCCCTCTACTTTTTATATTCGCGTCCTGATGTTTCGCAATGCGAAACCTTGTTCCATAAGGCAGAATATTCCTTGGTATTCCTTTTGTCAAAAGAATTGGACCCAGTAATAATTGTGTAATTGTGGACACCCACCATCGGAGCCAATTGCGGATTATTCTTAAACCTGTTCCGGCATACGAAAATGATTGACACAGGGTGGAATTTGATCTATAAAAGCGCTTTATTTGACGCAGTAAAGTCTCAGGGCGAGTATATCGATCGGATGCCCTGCCAAAACAAAGGAGGATTATGAAGGAAGGGAATATCAGTTATCAGGAGCTATCATCTTATACGCAGCAGGTCCTCGAAAAGCTGGGCTATCCGAAGGAGCAGGCAGAGGTAACCGCATGGACCCTCGTCGAAGCGGATGCGCGCGGTGTTCCTTCTCACGGGGTAGGTCGGCTTCCTTTCTATGAATCCAATATCAAGTCAAAGTTCGTCTTTCCGGAGGCGAAGCTGGAAGTTGTGCATGAGACTCCGTTGTCTCTGACCGTGGATGGGCACAATGGCATTGGACCGTATCTTGCCAAGTATACGATGAACCAGGCGATTGAGAAGGCGAAGAAAGTCGGAGCGGGTTTTGGCGCCCTGCGGAATTCGAGCCATTTCGGAATGGCGGCATTGTGGGCTGAAATGGCCACCAATGAGGGTTTCATCGGCATGTCTTTTACCAACACAAGAATCTGTTCGGTTGTTACCTACGGGAAGGAACGCATTCTGGGAACAAACCCGATCTGCTTTGCGATCCCTTCTGCCGGAAAAGTACCGTTTATTCTGGATATGGCGACCACCACAACGGCGCATGGCAAAGTAGAAGTGTATGAACGCCGCAACAAGCCGATGCCTTTGGGTTGGGTCGTAGATGAAAATGGAAATGACACGAGCGATACGATTGAATTCCAGAAGCTGTATCGCAGCACGAACCCGAATGGCGGCCATTTGTTCCTCGGCGGTGCCGGGGAAGAGTTGGGCGGACACAAGGGTTATGGTCTTGGACTTTTCGTAGATCTTCTCTGCGCCGGTATGTCCATGGGTGCGTGGAGCAAAGAGACCTTCAGCAAAACCAATGGCTGCTGCGTGGCCAGCTTCTTCGCCGCGATCCGCACCGATCTTTTTGGGAATGCAAAGGACATTGCCGACCATGTCGAATCGATTCTGGAAGGCGTCCGCACCAGCAACAAGGCAGCAGGGCATGACAGGATTTACGTCCATGGCGAAAAGGAAATTGAAAAGCGCGCGGAATCCATGGTCGACGGAGTAAGCTTGGAGGATACCGAATGGAAGATGCTTGCCGGCTATGCCGAGAGATTCGGCTTTAAGAAGCTGGAGCCATGCAAGGCTTAGGAAAAGGTATCCGCTAAGTTTCATCTGGTGTTAGGTTTCAGGCAGCCGCCAAGAAGTTGATTCTCAGCGGCTGCCCCTTTTTTTGCAAAAAAATTGTTCCGAAGTACGAAATTCGTTGACACGTCGTGGAATTGCACCTACAATGGAACGCGATTCCGCATAATGGAACAGAACATTGGAGGATTTATTAACTATGGAAAACAAGCCGCAAGTATTGCCATTTAAAGCAGCCGCTGACGTGCAGGGAGAATTCAGAACGCCTCCGCGCACATCCAAGCTCTTACTAGCTCCCAAGTTCGGGGGCGTTAAGAACGTATCGATGGGTATGAATATCACAGAAGTCGGAAGCCAGATCCCCGACCACGTCCATGATGAATCCGAGGAAGTTCTGTTCCTGATCAGCGGGAAGGCGCGGATTGTGATTGAAGGGGTAGGATCCTGGGAAATCGGACCGGAAACCGCCTTCTACTCACCGCTTGGTGTAAAGCACAGAGTAGAAAACATCGGTGACGAGCCGCTTCGAATAGTCTGGTGCTATTGTCCACCTTTGCCGTCTCATTGCAGTTAATTTCCATATTTTTTTAAGGAGATTTTAGTCATGATTTTCGATGCAACACGTAAGGCCATGAAAAAGCTCGGGCTGCCGGAAGGCGATGCCTTCGATATGCCCTCTTCAACCAAGAGATTTCCTGATGGCGCAGCATTCCGTATTGAATGCCCGACCGTCAATTCCTCGGAAACGGTTGCCGCCCTTCTGGACACCGCCGACAAAACCGGCGTTACCATCAACCGTATCACTGAAACCTACGGGATGTTCCGCCACACCGCAACGGAAATCAAAGAATACTGCAAGCTGTGCCACGATTATGGCTGCGAACTGCTGCTTTCCACCGGCCCCCGCGCAACATATGACACGGGCGCAACGGTTCTCTCTTCGCAGGGTGTTCGCGTAGGCTATCGTCTCCGTGGTCAGGAACAGCTGATCCGCGCCATCGAAGACATCAAGCGCGGCTATGAGCTCGGCTGCCGTGGCTTCCTGGTTTATGATGAAGGCATGCTGTGGGTTGCCAACGAAATGCGCAAAAACGGCGACCTCCCGAAGGACATCGTATTCAAGTGCTCCGCTCACCTTGGCCATTGCAACCCGGCGTCCATGAAGCTCCTGAAGGACCTCGGCGCAGACAGCATCAACCCGATCCGCGATCTGCAGATCCCGATGCACTCTGCCATCCGCCAGGCCATCGGCGACACGCCACTTGACATCCACATGGACAACCCTCCGGGATCCGGCGGATTCATCCGCGTGTTTGAAGCCCCCGAGATCGTCCGCGTAGCCGCTCCGCTGCACTGCAAAACCGGTAACTCCGTTATCGGCGGCCACGGCGAAATGACTGGCGCTTCCGAAGGAAAGAAAATGGCCAACCAGGCCACCATCGTTGTTGAAATGATCACCCGGTACGCTCCAGAGCTCAAACAGTCCGGCAAGCGAGCCAAGGATATGTGTATTCCTGTTGTGTAAGACTGAACCTTGTTCCGCGGACGTCAGTTCCGCAGATTAGGAGGATGTCATGGGTAGTAAATGGGGAGAATGGGGTAAGTGGGAATTGCCGTCGAAAGGCGGCCACATGGAGACCCCCGGAGTATATCTCCAGACCATGAACATGACGCAGATCAACGACCGTCTCAAGACAAACGATCTGATCATTGTCCCGATCGGAAGCACGGAATGTCATGGGGCGGCTCAGCCTATCGGCGAAGACACCTTCCTCGTCACGCGCATGGCCGAACAGGTCGCCGCGAAGATGGGGTGCACGATCGCAATGCCGGTCTGGTACGGATCTCATCCGTTCAACCATCTTGGCATGCCGGGCACGGTTGTCGTTCCCGAGGACGCATTTCTGGCAAACCTGCGAGCCATTATTGCCGGCTTGTGGAATATGGGCTTCAGAAAGCAGATTTTTCTGAACGGCCATGGCCAGGAGGAAGTCATTCCACTCGCACTCCATCAGTGGGCGAAGAAGTACCAGGTTCCATCAGTTCTGGTTTCGCTGCACTGGGAGACAGTCATTCATGACCATCTCAGAACCAAAGAGTTCGGCGGACCTTTCGAGACGCAGTTCTCACATGCGGACGAAGCGGAAGCTTCTTACTCGCTGGCGCTTTTCCCTGAGTTCTGCGACATGAAGCTGGCTGTGGACAACAAACCCTCTGGATTCATTCCCAAGGGGCACGTGGACGGTGGCGGCGAAGTGTATCATCGACCCATCCGCGGCCACGAGCATGTTGGCCTGAGTGGTACGGAAGTGAATGTTTATCCGGAAGGCGTTATCGGACATCCGACGCTTGCCAGTGCGGATAAGGCCTATGCAGGTCTTAACGAGCTGTTGGATTATATGTGCAAGCTGATCACCGATATCATGACCGCCTTCCCGGCCGGTAAATTGCCTCCGGCTGAAAAGACTACTCAGCGCGATCCGAAGGAAATTGAAGCGCTCCTGAAGGGCCCGCTGAATGGTGGAAAGCATCTCTATACGATCGCTTATCCCCCATAGGCTTTTGCGCAGTTGTTGTAAAGGGGGCGCCGTTTGCCCCCTGCTTTTCTGATAAGGATGGCCTGGGGGTTGCGGCGATTTTTCCGGCAGCCCCCAGGGAGTTTTTTTAGCAGCGTGTCATCATAAAAAGCAGAGCGTCTTTAGGATACCAAGATCTCAAAGGAGGTTTGATTTGTCCCAGTCTGTACGCTCCGTTGAAAGAGCTCTGGATATTCTGCTCTGCTTTACACGCGAAGAACCTACTCGTTCTCTGACCCAGATTGCCGAGTCGGTCCACATGTCCAAAACCACTGTGCACCGGCTCCTGACCACGCTCGAGAACAAGCGCTTTATTACCAGAGACAAAGTTACAGGTCTATACCGGCTCGGCTTCTGCTTTATCGAAATGGCCTCGCTGGTTCTTCAGGATGTCGAGCTGCATCGTTGGGCTCAGCCATACCTGAAGCGCCTTTCTTCTGATTTTGGAGAAACGGTGGATCTCTCTATCCTGGAGGGATCCCATGTGATCTACCTCGAGGTCATTGAGAGTCCCCAAAGGGTCAAATTGGCTGCAGCGGTCGGACAGCGGCTGCCGGCTTTTTTTACAGCATCCGGAAAAGCCCTGCTCGCCTTTCTTCCCGGGGAACAAGTTCGAAAAATCATCAACGAAAACCTGGCCGAATCCTCTAATCACGCATCAATGGCCTTAGAGGACGTGATGGCGGATTTGAAAGCTACTTCAGAACGTGGCTATGCCATTTCTGAGCAGGAATACGAAGAGGCTATCAACGCCGTCGCTGCCCCGATTTTTGACGCCGACAAGCATCCCATTGCGTCGATAGCGATTGTCGGCCCATCCTATCGGCTTACCAAGGAACGTCTGCCTTTACTCGGAGAAGCGCTTTGCAATATGACTCGCGCAATTTCGAGCGAAGTAGGGATGGTTGCCCTCTCCGCAATCGTCAACAAGACTCGCCCCCGATGAACTGAGCGCGCCGCCGCTTCCCCCTTATGATTGCCAAGGCTGGAGTGGCCCGGTACTCAGATGTCAATCCATTCCATAAGTGATTTTTGTTTCTGAACCGCGGATAGCAATGTTCGCGAACTGGGCCCTGAGCCGATAAATCCTGCTTCCGTGGATCTGCGCTTCTGGAACATACATCTCGTTGATCAGACTCTGGAATATAGGATATTTATCGATCGTCGCGACCTTCTGCACGTCCGCAATCAGCAGCGGTTTGGTCGCGCGAATAAACTCTGCCGTCCGGAACTGGTTTGCCGGATCGCCTGCGTGTGGAGGATAGTCGTCGGCTATATCATAATCCATCCATCCGGTTACCGTCTGTCTTTGGGCAAGGAATAGGAGCTGCGGCTTCGACCCCCAGATGAATATCTTATCTCCAGGCGAAGATGTCGACCTGATGTAGGCGGCGATTTCCCGGTTGCTCTTTTCTTCGTGCCCCATCTCCCAGAGTTTTATCTGGTGCAGTTTGGGGAACGGAAGCGCCAGCCAGTTTATGAGGGTTCGTGAGTGGAACCAGACGACTGAGATCAGAAATGCGGTGCCGCAAATCTTAAGAGGCCTTCGCAGGCTTTGTTGGTTTCTGTGCTGCCACAGGTAGTTCAATCCCAGTCCCCCGAGGAGGGACAAAGGGGGCATCCATTGCAGAAAGTAGTTCGCATAATAGCGTCTTCCAGCAACAACTCCAGCGAAAGCAGCGATGCTCCAGCAAATCAGGAACAGATAGGCCCTGGAGTTTTCGCCCCGTGACTTCCGGCTCATCCACATCAGGATGACAAGCCATGCAAAGATAAGTCCGAAGGCGATCGTCACGCGAATTGATTTGCCGAAAAAGGAGGCGATGTTGATTCTGCCGACATACCGGAAAGCATAAAGAATGGCCTGATCCCACCATGCCATCAAAATTCCCGTGTGGAAGAGCCATCCTGTGAACAATGCCAGGCAGGAAAACACTCCGGAAACAAGGACGAAAGCAGAATAAAGAGTTTCCTTAACCGAGCGCTCATTGCCAAAAAAGAGAAATATGGCCAGCAGCGCCGCTTCAGGCGCCGACACCGGTTTTGTCAGAAATGCGCAACAGGCGAAAAATCCCGCTGCAAAAAAGGCCGGTCTGCGGCCGTGAATCAGGGCATGAAGGTAGAACAATACGGCAAGGGAGGTAAAAACCACCATCAGGGTTTCGGTGTTCATTCCGATAATTCGTGGGATGTAGTATGTCGTGCTGGCGAAGGCATGAATGATGGCGGCCGCGGCTCCCGCGCCCCGGGAGAAAAACTTTGCTCCCAATAGATACAGCAGGATAGAGGTCATCCACACCAGCAGGAGGGCTCCGATGTGAATAGCCGTCATACTGGGTCCGAATATCTTGAAGAGAAATGCGCAGAACCAGAAGATCGGCGGATTCTTGTCCAGCGCGATATCGAGATAAAGCCGGCCTCCCTGATGCAGGACATTCGCGCCATTGGCCCAGTGGGCCTCATCCACGAAAATGAAGTCGTACTGAAAATACGGAAGCCTTAGGAATGCCGAGATGAAGACACTAAGAACGACCAGTAGAAGGTATTTGTGCCTTTCGGCCCAACTCAACAACTGACGAGACACTTCTTCCAAAGCAAGCTCCACTGCATGGACTGGTTTCGATTTGCGCTCCTGCAACCCGTTGACTGAATCGTGATCATCCTACGATATTTTTAGTTGTAAAAGCGAGCGGCATTCTACCCTTGAACGGCAGTTTTTTTCGCGGCGATCTGCTCCTGCATTTCCACGATGCCGGTTTCTTCCAGCTTATAACCGAGAAAGAAGGTGATGGCGGTTAAAGCATATCCAATGGATGGACCGAAGGACATTATGGAACTGATACCTTCAATGACACGCGGTGTGGGCTGTGTATTGGCCACAAATCCGATCATAATCAACCCCGCTGTCATGACAGCGCTGCGAATCAAAACGCCCATCTTGATCGGAAAGTTCATCAGCGCCATCGTAAAGGCCCTGAGGTTGATCCCGGTTTTCCATTCTCCAAAAACCACCGTGTCTGCAAATAACGCCGTATTCATCGACGTGGATACCGACACACAGAGAACGGAAAGGCTGAAGGTCAGGGTGAATCCCCACAGATAATGGTTCAGGAATCTTGTAAGGGCAAACCCCACGGCCGCCAGTACAAAGAACAGCCAATAGGAATGCCGTTTTCCCATTTTCAATCCAATCCATGTCGCCGCAAATGTTCCGGCAAGCCGCGAGATGCTGATGGACAGCAGGAATACCGAGAGAAACGCCGCATTGCCTGCCACATAAGTGAAATAGTAGATGGCCATAGCCGTAATAATGAAGAAGCTGGTGCTGCTGAAAGTCTGGGCCAGAATAAGAACCATCAGAGGAGGATTCTTGAAAACCAGGCCCATGATTTCCTTCACCGTCAAGCCGGCATTGGGACCGGAGCCCTGGAGCGCCGTTTCGTCATAGGGGTCCTTTCCCGCAGTTTTCCAATAGATGAACCAATATCCCAGGATCATCAGGATTGCGTACACGGCTACCGTATAGGTAAATCCTGCTATTTTGTTTGTGCGTGCGGCAAAAAACGCGACCATCGGCATAGCCGATGCAGAAAAGAGAATCTGTCCGGCGGACATCCCCTGGGCGCGGCTGGTGGAAAGGATCGTTCTTTCATTCGGCAGCTGGCTGAGTCTGCCCAGCATTCCGCCCGTCGCGGAAACGACGACATTAAAAAAGAGATGGCTGGTGACAAATCCAAAGACAACAAACAGCGCGGCCGTAGGCGTCCCGCCAATTTTGGTGAATTGAAGAATGAACAGCGGTGCAACGAGCGGTGGTCCGATCAGGAACCATGAACGGTATTTGCCTCCATATCGCAGCGTCACTTTTTGCAGGAGGACTCCACCGGCCAGGGCAAAAATGATGTCGATGATGCTGGTGAAGTGCAGGATCTGACCGGCCAGTGCGATGGAAAATTGTGCGTAATCGGTCAGAAACGCGGCGAAGAAATATGCCTCCATGCTGATCATCGCATTGAAGAACATGTCTGGAATGCCGTAGGTGTAAAGCAGCGATTTGCTTAATCTCTCCGCCATAAAACCGTTCTCCGAGGATGGATGTGCGTCCGGGAAACCGCGCCTGCCTTGAATTACCGCGCGAACACGCCGTCAAAGAAAGCCCTCATTTCAGCGGCGTAGGGCACTCCATAGCGGACGAAAGTTTCTTTGGTCAGCGAATCCGGCTTCCAGTCAAAAAAAGCATGATTCGCCCCTTCCACCTGAACATAGTTCGCGGTCTGTCCGGCGGCCTTGAGCGCATCGGCATACATCTGGACCGCTTCATGGGTGATCAGCATGTCTTTGGTTCCACGCAGCAGGTAGTGCGGGACCGCTCGTGTTTTTGCGTTGGGGATTCGATCGATGGGGGAAACCGCCCGCAGCCAGGATTCGTCCGGAAAACTGCCGGCGAAGCTCTTCAGAAGAGATCCGCTAAATACGCCATAGCTGGGAGCAGCGGCTTTGACCGCCTGTGTGATTTCCTTCCGAACCTGAGCCGCAGTTTTTCCTTTGGGCATGTAGCTCGGCATGAATTCAAATACCCCTGGCTTTTTCCCGAAACCGCCGTCTCCGATAAATTCGGTCATATCAATCGCTGCCGCGGAGAGATGCCCTCCGGCGCTGTCTCCCGTCACACCTATGCGCGCGGGATCACACCCGTACTCGCTGCAGTGTTCCTGGATGTGCGCGATGGCGCCATATACATCCTCAATCAGATTCGCCAATGTGTTGGGCGTTTTATCGCCATCCAGCTTATCTACCCATCGATAGTCTATGCTGACCGCTACATATCGATGGTCCTTGATTAACTCTCTTGCCAGCCCGCGCATGATATCTTCCGTATTCGTGGACCAACCGCCCCCGTGAATAATGACGATGCAGGGCAGTTTTTTTGCGCCTTCGGGCGAGAATACATCGTACTTGAGTTTTTTGGCGCCCGGCTGCGCATACACCACATCCTGGATAACCTTGTAGCCGCGCGCCTTTTCTTTTTCTATGAAGGAAGCACCAATGAATTTGTCCTGGTCCACGGTCACTTGGAATACCGGAGTCATGGATTCATAGAACATTTTTCCCCATTTGCCTGGAGTGGCGTAGTACCCGCTGTCAAAAGCATATCCTTCGGCCGGTGTGGCCGTTACGGTGAGAACGGAGCCGGCCGGCATCCTGCCATCTGCCGGCAGGGCGGGATCCATTCGAATACTTCCGTTTGCTGGGGTATCCAGCTTTATAGAAAAGGTTTTTTGCGAATCGGTTTCCTGTCCGGGGAATGCGGGAATGGAGAAGACCAGGAACAACACAAGGGCATAGGCCATTTTCATAAATAGGTCCTGTTGGTGGCGGTTGTTGAAATTGTTCGTCCATCAAGATAGTGGATTTCTGAGCCGGAGTCATGTACAAGATATAAAAAGCAGTTTTTTTATTGCCGGGTGTTCCATGGCGAATCGTCCTTTTTCGATGACGCGCCGGGATTTTCTAGGAGCGTCTGTAAAAATTGCGGCCGCAACCGCGGTTACCCCTCGGTGTCTCTTTCCCTCAACGCCGCCTGAATCCGTATCGATTGCTTTCCCAAAAGGTTTCTGCTGGGGAACCGCTGCCGGATCCTATCAGGTCGAAGGGGCCTGGCGTGAGGATGGCAAAGGTGAATCGATATGGGATCGATTTACCCATACTGCAGGTAAGGTTAAAACCGGAGATACTGGGGATGTCGCGTGCGATCAATACCGGAGGTATCGGGATGATGTGCAATTGATGCGGGACCTCGGTCTCAATAGCTATCGATTCTCCATTTCCTGGCCTCGTATACAGCCTGACGGCTGCGGCAGTAAAAATGACAGGGGTCTCGATTACTACAAACGTCTGATTGACAATCTCCTCGCTGCGCGCATTCGTCCGGTTCCCGCCCTGTATCATTGGGATTTGCCTCAGGCGCTTGAAGACGCGGGCGGCTGGCCCAAGCGAGATACGGCGCAGCGTTTTGCCGATTATGCCGATATCGTGGTGCGCGAACTGGGAGATCGTCTGCAGAGCTACCTGATCTTCAACGAACCCTGGCTTTTCACCACCCTTGGTTACCTCGTGGGCACCCATGCGCCCGGGCGCTCGGATTTATATGATTTCCTATATTCCATCCATACGGTCAGTCTTGCCCAGGGATTGGCCTTCCGCGCCATCAAAGCCGTGCAGCCCTCTGCCATGGTGGGCACTGCATTGGGCATGTCCTGGGTGAATACACCGACGGATTGCGCGGCCGACAGGCAGGCGGCCGAGCGGACGCACCTGTCGTTCAATGTCTGGTTCCTGGAGGCGGCCTACAAGGGCCGCTACCCGGAAGCCATGGTCGGCGTAGCACCGGAAAATTTCGGTGTGCGGGCGGGAGACATGGAGAAGGTTATGGCCCCCCTCGATTTTGTGGCGCTTGTAAGCTATCCGCCGAGCCGAGTCTCCGCGACTTCCACGCATTCCGCCTCGAATTCCCAAAGCAAGTCGTCCGCAGCAGCGGTCGACAGCTATGGTCTGCGCGAAATGATCATGCGCATCACAAAAGACTATAACCGGCCCATCATTGAGGTCACGCAAAGGGGGCACGATTTCGGAGAGACTCCCGATGCGCAGTGCAGAGTACAGGACAAGATCCGTATCGGCTTTCTCCGCAACCGACTGCTGGATATTTCCTATGCAATCCAGGATGGCGCCGATGTCCGCGGTTACTATATTTCAAATCTCACCGACGGCTTTGAATGGGCCGATGGCTATGCAAAACGTTGCGGGCTTGCCCATGTAGACTTTGCCACGCAACGGCGCGTTTTAAAGGAATCCGGGCGCTGGTATGCAAACCTGGCGCGAACCAACAGCCTGTTGTGAATACGAGCCTAGAGACTTAATCCAAGAAGCCGGCAAATATTGCCGTTGAAAATCTGCGCGGCGTCTTCTGTCGAAAAATGGGCATCGCTCAGCAGTTGTGAAATGAAGGCAATTTCATCCGCATGCCTGAACCACGGCCAGTCGGTTCCGAAAAGTATCTTCTGCGGACCGTGACGCTCAAGAAGAAATAGGAATTCCTTCCTGTCAAGCGTCCGGGACGCATTGGACGTATCCAGATACAAGTTGTCTCTCGGGCTCAGGTATTCCTCGATTTCGGCAAACGGGGCTGCAAGTCCACCCATATGCGCCCCGACAAAAGTGATTTCCGGGAAAGCGGCCGCCAGGCTGCTTAAGCGCCTGGGCGTGGTGATGTATTCCGGAGGAGTTCCGAAAAAAACATCTGCTTTATAGAAGGTATCCAGAAGCACAAAGAAACAAGGCTTTCCGGACATGTTATGTTTGCGTATCTTTTCGAACAGCCGGATCGTGATCTCAGAATCCAGCCTGAAGCCTTGGGAGAAAGAGGAAAGTTTTAGGGCCCGGATACCTGCGCTGCAGAGCCATTCCAATTCCTTCTCAATTTCCGGCCATGCCGGATGAATTGTGCCTGCCGTGAAGAGACTTTGTTCCCCTTCTATGGCAGAGACGAACGTCTTGTTGGCCTCATGGACTCCATTGACCGGGGCAATGGGCAAGAGTAGACATGCGTATACGCCAGCCAGGGTGAATTCTTCCTTTAGTTTGGATTTGTCCGTGCGCTCAGAAGCCCCCTCCATGTTTAGGCCGAGCGCCGGAGCAAGACCCTCTCTTCGTGAGACGCTGGAAATTATGGATGGTGTATATAGATGCGTATGCGCGTCGAAAATCCCAGAAGAGTCGCAGGTCTGGTTTCTTTCCATTTTTGCCACTCTAAGGGATGATGTCGTGTTTTGCCAGCAATACCTTCATGGTCGCATAGAAATGGCGATACCTCCGCTGCCCCGAAGATTGACTTTGCTGATCATTCAGGATACTTTCGGGCCATTTGCACCGAGGCGGCGGTTTTCATCCTGTTGTGTCCATGATGGAGAAGGAAGCACTCGGATCATAATCATTTTTGAAAGGGATTTGTTTCGAAGAGCGGTTTGTTCAGAACCTTCGTGCGTCCGCTTATGGTTATACAATCGTCCCGGTGGCGTAAAAGCGCCTGCATTTTGTCTGCGCTCGCGTTTTTTCTGCTTTGCATCAATGCGGCATTGCTTTCCTGGCTCGGCGGCTACGACGTCCGTTTGGGGAATATGCACATCTCCGCCCACGGATTGTTCAAGCCTCTGCTGATGCTGAATGGAAGCTTTATCCTGATGCTAATGGCTTGGGGGAGACTCGGGCGCAGCCTTTGTCCGCGGGATGATGTGCCCTCTATGTCCCTCCGGGATTGGGCGTGGATAGGAAGTGCCATTGTGGCGCTTGTATCCTCGCTTTACCTGTCTTCCGCGCTAATCAATATAAATCATCCGGACTGGACACACCGCCATATCAGTTCGGGGATTCACTCGCTTAGTGATGCCTGGCAACTATTCATCGGCAAACAGGCCGATGGATTTTGCCGCCCGCTAACCTTTGTCTCTCTCTGGGTAGACTATCGGATGTTTGGGTCATGGTATCCGGGGTATCACATCCAGAGCATTGTATTGCACATTCTGAATTCCCTGTTGGTTGTGACTCTTGCCGGAACCATGAGATTTGGGCGAATTCCATCCATGTGGGCGGGACTGCTTTTTGCCGCGACGTCCGTCGGATTTGAGCCTGTTCTGTGGCCTGCGGCCAGGTTTGATTTATTGGCCGCAGCGTTCACTCTTGCCGCATTTATCTTTGCTATCAGGTATTTTCGTGATCCGGCCTTATGGACATGGGAACTGGTGCTGTCCAATGGGTTTTATGCGGCTGGGATTTTGAGCAAAGAAAGCAGCTATGCGCTCCCTTTCCTAGTGTTGGCGGTTGTGGGCTTCTATCCTGTTTGGTCTTTGCTGCGGCCGAGGTTTTTCAAGTGGCTGGCGTATTTTGCCTGTTCCACGGTTATTAGTGCGCTTGCCGTGTGTGCCCGGATAGCAATTTATGGAAATCTGGGCGGGTATTCAGGCACGACAAATTGGGCGTCCCCTCATTTTGTGCCCGGATTCAGGACGATTGGGTCTCTGTTGAGAGTTCTGCCCCTTTCGATTTTGGGTGTCAACACAACTGCTTTTGCGCCGCGCTGGGCGACCATCGGGCTGATCCTCTTTATCATCTTTCTTGTTGTCGCCGCCCTCATTTGTCGCGGCAATTTTCAGCTTCAAGAGTATTTGCTGGCGGGTTGGACCCTGATTGCTGCAATCCCGGTTATGAATATTGTCTCCTGGATCGGCTCTTCCATGCAACACAGTCGATACCTATACCTGCCCGCGGTTTTCGCCGCGCTGATGATGGCATCTGTTCTCAATCGGGGGCGGTTCTCCAGCCTCTTGCTGACGGGATACCTTCTGCTGAGTGCAGCTGGAGTACTGACCAATATTCAGGGCTATAAGAGGGCGCTTGCCAGAACCGAAATTATCGCTGAATCGGTGCGTATGGAATGGCTAAGGAATCCAGAAGCGCGCAGGATCTGCATTGTGGGCCTTCCAGAACATGTCGATGGCGTTTTTTATTTTGGGTCGGAATTGATCGAGAGAGTAAAGGGTAAAGTCCCGCGGGCAGAGATCGTGCGAGTAGAATCCAATCAGGTTGGGACTGAACCAAAATCCACATCCATTTACAGGTGGAGCCCGGCGAAGCATGACTTGGTTCGTATCGGGTCATAGCCGGATGCGCCTGCGCTCCCAATAGGTGCCCCGGTCTTGGTCTGGAATCTGAAATCTGGAATCTGGAATCTGAAATCTGGAATCCTGCGAATAATCCGCGGCATCAGGCGAGACGCCGGCGTTCCCAGTAAGACTTATTAAAGCACCAGCGCATAACAGAAAACGTCAAGCGGGGTTGCGGCATTCAGGTTGGGGAACTCCGAATGACGGTGCAGAATTCCTTCTCGAAGGAATCCGTTCTTTTGCAGCACGCCGCAGGAAGCCAGGTTTTTCGTGTGGCAAAGGGCATACAGCCGCACCAACCCAAGATGCCGCGCGATCTCGACTACTGAACCCAGGGCCTCTGTTGCGAATCCTTTTCCCCAGGCATCTTTGGCCAGTACGTAGCCGGTTGATGCGCGATAGGATGTTTCGAAGCCGAATCCGGTGCTGCCAAGAACGGAGCCGGTTTCCCGGGATACTATGATATAGGGGCCGGCAGGCCATCTTTCCCATTCCGCGGAGCTGAATGCCAGGAACATCTCCGCGTCCCTGATAGAATGATGCTTTGGCCAGCTCAGATAGCGGGTCACATCTTCATCGCTGGAGTAGCGATGGAAAATGGCCTCCGCATCTTCAGGACGTGGTTTCCGCAAAACCAGCCTCCGGGTTTCAACATATTCAGGGGCTCTCATAGCAGCCCTTCTATCGCAGGCTGCTTCTTTTTGTCAAACTGAAAGCTGTTCCGCCCATCATTGGTTCATTTGCACAATTCGCGAAACTCGTGGCATACCTCTCTGATCTGCCAGGAATTTCGCGAATATTGCGCTTCATCGCCTAATGGCAAACAAACTAGTTTCTGAGCAGGAAGACATCCCAAGCCCATTTATTGATACTCGAATTTGCCTTGGTTTGCACCTTAGCCCGATACCGGAGTTGATTCCCGTACTCATCCACTTTTTTGGATAACTTGTAGTCCAGGCTGATGCTCACTATCCCGGATGCATCCAGGCTGAATAATTCATCCGGTTCCGATACTCCGTTGTGATTTCTGTCGCGCCACAACTGGAGTTCTGTATAGATCGGGTCCTCGCTATCAATGACGCCATTGCCGTTGCCTCCCTTTTCGATTGTGTCATAGACAGCCAGGGCCAGGAATCCGTTTGGTTCCGATCCCTGCGGCGGATCCGGCTGGGGTGTGTAATTGCCAAATAGTTCAGTGCCATCGTCGACCATGCCGTTATGGTTTCGATCCAGGCAAAGCCAGGCATCGTCCGTGTTTACTTTGGTCCATGAAAGCTGTTCCCTGGTTCCGTCAGAGTCGAGATCAAAGAGGACTCCATCATCTCTGGATGTGAGCTCCAGGACTCCCTTTCCCATGCCGATCAATATCGGGGAATTAATGCAACGAGGCTCGAGAAAATCCATCGACCCGTTGCAGTTTGCATCATATCCCGGATAGCAGACAGGAGGAGCGCCGGGATAAATAAACGGGACGTAATCGTTGCAGTCATCGCCTCCGGCACTTATCGCCCGATGCCCATCTTGATCCATATCGCTTGACGGGCAGCCGTTGCAGGTGTGAGTGATGCCGATATAGCGCAGCGGCCCGGTGGCTCCGGTGCAATAGACTGCCGACACATACGACATGATGGAACACCACTGCATAATAACGCCGGTTCCATTATCCGCCGCCGCAGAATAGTAGTTTCTGCTGGTCATGACGGGAGAATAAAAGTCTGGCCAGCAATCCCTGTGATACCAGGGCGCTCCTATCCAGTCTTTCATGCAGCTCGCCGCGCAGGCAGATCGCCCATAGGCAGTCAGCCAGGCACTTTGGAGTTGCCCATCAGGCCACAAAATCGTGTGCTGCGTTGTTTTGCGGATTACATCGATACAAAATTCCCCGGGTGAAGCGCCACCACAAGGGTTATACAGTTCTACATTGTGGACTGTCGAGACCGGCACGCAATTCGTGCAGTCCTGACCATTCAATGGCGTAACACATGCCGCCAAGACCAAAAGGGATACAAGAAGTTTCGCGTTCATTAGCGACCTCCCTGTGTCTTGTCGAGCAATGAAAGCGCCCGCGTGTTTTGCGCGTCATACTGCTCCTGCAAAATAGATAGGATTGCGGCTCTTGAGGCATGCTCGTCGTTGGCCGATATGACAGGAAATTGCTTCACCGCTTCAATCTGGTGCATGGCCTTTTCCCTGGCGGTGGAAACTCCCCACAACACCGCGTCCCGGGATTTCTCCCCGGATTTACGGAGAGAATCCAGCTGGATTCCCGGCACGATGGTGCCGGCCAATGACATGAATGCATCTTCGGCGGAGAGGGGCAATTTTCCTAATTTCTGCAGCAGAGCGTTCATGCTGGCATCATCCTGGGTTGAACGTCGACTCCGGAGTATCTCCTTTACACGAGAGCTCTCGAGAATTTGTCCCAGCCGATGACATTGCATCACTTCCAGTTGTGTCTGATCTCCTTTGCCGCTGCCATCATCAAAAATTGCCGCAGAAATCTCGACCTTTCGGTCTGCGGCATGTTCGTGGGATATTGTCAGGTTAAAGGATTGTCCTGGAGCGAGGCCGGAAGGCTCGGCATTGAGCCAGTCCTGATAATAGTGCGCATCCGCCTTGAAGGACAGCGCGACAGCCGTGATCACGTCTGTCGATTTGTTTTTAAAGGATAGCGTCCACATTGGACCGCTCTCATCAATGGATGCCAATTCGATAGCCTGGGTCCGATCTGTTGTCCGCCATGAGGACAAATCATCTTTGGCTCCTGCCAGCAAATCTAGCGAGCAGAGGATCAGACAGGCTGTGACACAAAACGAAAACCTGGTGAGCATATTTCGTCTCCTTCCGAGTTGATGGATTAAAACCTGAGGGATGCGCCAGTTCCGGCGATTACTGGGTCCTGCGCGGATATTGTTTCTGCCGGCAGAGACTTATTTCAGGAAATCTGAAGTGCGGCCGCCCAATCAATAGATCGATGGTTGCCGTTGCCAACTGAATCCGCAAACGGTCATAATGAACTTGAGGTGGACAATGCAGATCGTCATGCGTACGGCATTTGCCGACAACTACATATTCTTGCTCCCTGAGGATGAAGGATCCGGCGTTGCCGTCGTTGATCCAGGGCTTGCAGAACCTGTCGAAGCGTACCTGCAAAGCACAGGCCGGTGTCTCACGGCGATCCTCAATACGCACCATCATCATGACCACACCGGTGGCAACCGGAAATTGCTCGAGGCCTACCCCGATATTGCCGTTTATGGCGGGGCAGGAGATCGAGGCCGCATTCCCGGGCAAACGCATTTTGTTCGGGAGGGAGACCGCATCTCTCTTTCAGGAATGGAGGCAATGGTCCTGGATGTACCTGGACACACGCGTGCTCATATCGCCTATTACGTCGCCGGGATTGATGGGGAAGGAGACCTGTTTTCCGGCGATACGGTTTTTGGCGGGACGATAGGAAATCTCTTCGAAGGCACTCCGGATACGATGTTTGAATCCATACGAAAAATCAGGAGCCTGCCGCGAAAGACTCGAATCTGGGCCGCCCATGAATACACGCTTCAGTTTGTTCGAGAGGCCGCGCGGCTGGATCCCAACAATGCCTGCCTTGTATCGCGGTTGAAAAGGCTCGAGGAGGAAGCTCGCGTCGGGAAACCCTCGATCCCGCTGACGCTGCAGGAGGAATGCTGCACCAATCCATTTTTCCGCTGGGATGATCCTGCCCTGGCAAAATCTCTTTCCAAAACGCCGGGGCTGGAGACATTCCGGCATCTGTGTGAGATCACCTAAAACCAAAAAGGACGAGTTTCCGGCTTTGCGGCGGAGGGATGGCTTTTCCGGCTCGCCCCCCCTTCCAAAGACTATCGTGGCAAATATCGCAAATTCGAAGCGCATGTCATTATGGTACTTCCGAACATGCAGGTTATCGGTGCTTACGCTCACCGAAAGGTCCGCCGCGTAATGTCCTGAGTCGCATCAGGCATCGTTTGACGCCCTGTCGGCTTTCCATTCAGTAGACGCACTTCGGCATATAAAAATCCTACCGGAGGCCAACCTGCAGATACAAAATTCATGACGGTCTCCGAGGGGGCGACCGAGCCAAATGGTACCGGCTGGGCCGACAGGTTTATGGAAGGCATGACGAGGTGACAGGCCCAGGCAATCCATTGTGCATATATGCTTCCAAGCAGAACTGCACAGAGGCAAAGCACCACAATGCGCTCCTTCTTCATCTGCCAATCTCCCTTTTTTTGCAGCCTGACGTCCATCCATTGGAGTCAATTGCAAAATGCGATATATATATTGCAATATGCAATAACTGTCAACGGGAATCGGTTTGGGGGAAGCGAGAAAGCGCGAGGTGATTTAGATAAGTTGTTATTATGCAACTAAATACGGTTATAATTGTAAAAGTCGATTTTCGAGGGATCGGAGAAGGTGGGCAGGGGCAGCAATGGATACTGTTCTTGGATCTTCGAGGGACGGGGATGCGAAAGAAGGAGCTTGGCCGCATGCGGATTCGGATACTGTCCACACAAAAATCCGGAGTGACGCCATAATTGATTTTTTTGCCCGGTACCCTTTGCCTATACTGTGGACGCGGTATTTCTGGAATGCTGCCCATAACAAAGCTGCTTCAGGAGAAGATGGATGAGCGTATCGAACAACATCATGGTGGAGACAGATTGCGGGAAACTCGAGGGCGTGTACGAGAGAGGCCTCTATACATTCAAAGGTGTGCCCTATGCGGCACCGCCTGTGGGAGAGCTGCGCTGGCTTCCTCCGCAGCCACCTGTGGCTTGGAAGGGAATCAGGCCAGCAACGGCCTATGGTGCGATTTCGCCCCAGGATGCATCGATTCTGCCGGTCCTGCCGTCCGTACCGGAGGAGCAGAGCGAAGACTGTCTTTTTCTGAATGTGTATTCGCCTGGCTTGGACCGTGGCCGGCGTCCGGTCATGGTTTGGATTCATGGCGGCGCATTTTCGATCGGCTCCGGTTCGACAGACATGTACACGACCGGCACCCTTGCCTCCAATAGCGACGTTGTATTGGTCACCATCAATTACCGCCTCGGTGTGCTGGGATTTCTTAACCTGAATGAGGTCACGAATGGCCGGATCCCATCTACCGGGAACGAGGGATTGCTCGATCAGGTTGCCGCGCTGAAATGGGTGCAGCGAAACATTGCGGCCTTTGGAGGCGATCCGGACAATGTCACCGTATTTGGCGAGTCGGCCGGAGCCATGAGCATTGGATGCCTGCTGAATCTTCCTGCGGCGCAGGGCTTGTTCCAGCGGGCTATTCTCGAAAGCGCGGTTGGCGAAATGGCAAGGCCTTTGGATATGTCGGTTGAAATAACCGAACAGTTCCTCCGGCTTAGCGGTTTGAATCGAAATGATATTCCAGGCTTGCGATCCGCTTCCCCCGAAATACTGCTGCGTGCTCAACAGCAGACGGCACTGCAGATGGAGCAGGGAGCTGCGCCGGTGATCCCGGTCGCCGATGGCAAGGTAATGCCGATGATGCCGCTGGCTTCGCTGGAGGCTGGACGCGGAGCCAAGGTGCCGACGCTGGTCGGCTGCAACCTGGACGAAGACAAGTTCTTCTCTCTGATGAATCCGAAGCTTTTCAAAATAGATGAGGAAGGATTGCGGCAGCGCGCTGAAAAATATGTGAAATCGGAGGATGTGTCCCGGCTGCTGGATGTCTATCAGGCTGCCAGGGCAAAACGTGGAGAACCGATCGCATCCTTTGATTTGTTCTCGGCAATCAACACCGATGTCATGTTCAGGAGGACAGCCATTCGCGTTGCCGAGGCGCAGTGCAGATTTGCTCCGGGCGGATATAACTATCTGTTTACCTGGAAATCGCCGGCTTCAGGCGGGAAGCTGGGAGCCTGCCACGTTCTCGAGGTCGCGTTTATCTTCGGAAACTATAATGCAACGTTTAATGGAAAAGGGCCGCAGGCGGATCAACTCTCCGGGCAAATGCAGGATGCCTGGACCAGTTTTGCGCGAACCGGGAAGCCGAGCTGCGCGCAGCTTGGCGAATGGCCTCAATATGGCGAAGAACGGGCAACGATGGTGCTTGATTCGAATTGCCGCGTGGAGAAAGCCGTTATGGAAGAGGAACGGCGGGTTTGGGAGACGCTGCACGAGCTGCAGTTCGCAAATATGCCCTGATGGAAAACGGGCTCCCTGGTTCTGCCGAATGCCGGGGAGCCCGTTGATGGCTACTTGTCTTCGATCTTTTGCCGCCTGCCAGCCCGAAATATTATGAGCAGTCCTATAAAAATCAGTATGGATGGCCACAAAAAGTTCCATCCCATATTCCAGAACCACCAGTAGTACTGGTGAAAGAAGGGGATGTGTCGCAGAAGAAAGCTGAGTCCAAGAACGATCAGAATTACGCCAACAATCAATCCTCCGGTTTGACCTGTCCTGCCCGGGATTGGAGGGGGAGGAGGAACCGGGTCCACTCCGGATTGGTAATTGGGGGCGGCGGATTCCGGCGGCCGCTCCGGAATGATGATCATGCCAATGATATATGCTATAAGCGATCCTCCGCCCACAAAGAGCAGGAGAACCGCAATGAGACGAACCAGCACCGGATCGACTTCGAGATACTCGGCGATGCCGCCGCAAACGCCCGCGATCACCTTGTTCTTTCTGCTTCTGTAGAGTCTCGTCATCATTGCCTCCTTGGCAGTCTATTCCCTATAACGAAATAAGCATCCAAAGAGTTCAATCTCTCGTTTGAATGCAGCCGATTCCATGGCGGATGGAGTCGGGGGGCGCGCGCCTGATATAATGCCATAGTTCTTCTCTGCTTGTTCGGGTGAGTCTGGAGATAAATTGGATAGGGTCCCAGGCCTCAGGAGCCATGTATCGCGGACCTGTCCAAAGAAAGGCCTGAAAATGAAGCTAATGTTATTTGTGGCGATGGCGGTTCTTTGTGGTTCTTTTGCCGGTTGGGCCCAAACATCTTCGGAACCGGAAACCTTGAGACCCTTGGTTCGCGGCTTTTCGGCGGGACCAAATTCGGCGCCTTCCGATCGGCCATTTCATTTCGAGTTGAATCTTCCGAAGAGTTTTGAAAATGAAAATATTCCTTTTGCAGCAAACAGGGTCCCGGCATTGGAGACAGACGCATTGGAGACGCAAGCCACTGCCTCACGCCCGAAAACGTTTAACTATACCAAAGGCTATGCCACAAGACGAAAGATTCACAAATATGCCAGCATCGCAACTTTGCCGCTGGCTGTCTCGGAAGCCATCGTTGGCCAGAAATTGATAGATAGCAGAAGTGATAGTTCCTTGCGCTCTGCGCATTCTGCCTTGGCTGCCGGGATTGGCGTGCTCTTTGGAGTCGAGAGCGTTACGGGTGTCTGGAATTTATGGGATGCCAGGAAACTCTCAAAAGGCAGAAGCCGGCGTCTGGTCCATGGCATTTTGATGCTGGCGGCAGATGCGGGATTTGTGGCAACCGCTGCCCTGGCTCCACACCATGAGGATGATGGGGGCATTCGAAGCGGGGATGCATCCGCGCATAGAGCGGTGGCCTATGCTTCATTCGGTGTTGCGACGACCAGTTATTTATATATGCTCTTTACAAAGTAACCGGGGATTTATGAATTATTCCGAAATGAACAGCCCGATCGGGCTGCTGACAATTGCCGCAGATGATGAAGGGCTGTGCTCGATAGAATTTGGCAAAGGAAAAGATGTTTCTCCATCGGCGTCATGGGGAAATACCGGATTGGTTCGTGAGGCAATCCAGCAGTTACAGTCCTATTTTCAAAGAAAGCTGATCCGGTTTGATATCCCGCTAAAACCAAAGGGGACCCTTTTTCAGCTGCAGGTCTGGCAGGAGCTTCAAAATATTCCATATGGAACCGTGATCTCTTATGCGGAGCTGGCGCGACGGGTTGGCAATTTGAAGGCGTCCCGTGCGGTCGGCGCCGCTAATGGCGCCAATCCGATTCCCATTATGATTCCGTGCCACCGTGTGATTGGAAGCAATGGCAAGATGACCGGTTATGCAGGGGGATTGTCCATCAAAGAAGAACTGCTTCAACTGGAAAGGGCGCGACTCTTTTAGCCTGCCGGGAACGCCGTCGTCTCGCTTATGGTTCGAGACGACGGCGTTCCCGATTTTTGCAGGATCGCCGCGAATCTAGTAAGACTCGTCCTCGGCCAGAGCGTCGGCGCCGATCGGACCCGAAAACTTAAAGTACACCCACGTTTGATAGATCAACACGATCGGAACCATTACCAATGCCACTCCAAGCATAATGGCCAAGGTCAGAGGGCTCGACTGCGTATTGAAAGCGGTTCGGGAAAATGCGGGATCGATGTTGGAGGGAAGCAGTGCCGGATAAAGCCCTGCAACTCCAAACAGCGTGCACCCGACAATGGTTGCGCAGGATGAAAACCAGGATTTCCACCAGGCTCCCTTTCCCAGGAAAACTCGTGAAAGAAACAGCCCTGCTACCGACAGGAGCGGAAGAATCAGGAGTACCGGTTTGGCCAGAACATTTTGCCAGAGCGGCGTTGCGAACCAGGTATAAATGAGAAACAGTACCGCTACGACCAGAAGCACGGCCCACAGTCCTCGTGCCGCCTTGGAGGCACGAGCCTGCAGTTCACCTTCAGATTTCGTCAGCAGCCAAATCGTTCCATGAACGGCGAACAAAAGAACAAAGAGAACTCCGCCCAGCAACCCGTAAGGATTGAGCAATGTAAACAGATTGCCGTGAAAGATCCCCTCTTTGTCGATGGGTATACCGGAGAAGATATTGGCGAACGCTACGCCCAGCAGGAGCGCCGGCAGGAAGCTTCCTATAAATTGGCAGGCATCCCACGTTTTTCTCCACCAGGCTGCTTCTTCCTTTCCGCGAAATTCGTAGGAAATGCCGCGGAGAATCAATGCAAACAACAGCAGCATCAGCGGTGTGTACAGCGCTGAGAACATGACCGCATAGGTTCCTGGAAATGCGGCAAAGGTAACGCCGCCAGCCGTGATCAGCCAAACTTCATTCCCATCCCAGAAGGGTCCCATGGCATTCAGCGTGATTCGTTTTTCTTGCTCACTCTTGGCGATAAACGGCCGGATAATGCCCAGGCCCAGATCAAATCCGTCCAGCATGAAATAAACCGCCCAGAGCACTCCCCAAAGAATAAACCATATGGTCGGCATCATTGATCACCTCCCCGCCTGCGCCAGGGCCGAAGCGGATTTTGCATTCGCCGGTTGTGGGCCTTTGCGCGCGAACTTGAATAGTAGGTAGAAGTCTGCAATTCCGAGCAGAGTGTAGACCAGGAAGAAGGCAGCGGTACTGATCGCTACTTGAGAAACGGCAATGGGTGAAACCGCGTCCCTGGTTTTCATCATGCCATAGATAATCCACGGCTGTCGCCCGACCTCCGTGAGCGTCCAGCCAAACTGGATAGCCAGGTAGGGCAGAGGAATGCCCCAGACCAGCAGTTTCAGAAGCCCCGGGGATTCCATTATCTTTTCCCGCTTGAACCAGGCCCAAATGCAGACGGCAATGAAGAGGACGCCGAGCCCCACCATGATTCTAAAGGAGAGGAATGAGATAAGAACTGGAGGGCGTTCATCCGCGGGAAAAGCCTTTAAGCCTTTGACTTCGGCATTTCCATCATAGAACGCAAGAAACGAGAGGAGCCGGGGGATCGACCAGGTTTGAATGCTATTTCGTTCATTCGCCGAGTCGGGCCATTGAACGAGATTCATTGGAACCGCGCGTCCGGTTTCCCAGTGCGATTCCATTGCCGCAAACTTCGCCGGTTGATATTCACCCAGCATCTCCGCATTCATGTGTCCCTGTACCGCTTCGAAAAGGGAAAAGATGAGAGTGAAGAGCAGCGCTACACGGAAAGACTTCTGGAAAAAGGCGACTTCATGTTTCCTTAACAGATGCCAGGCAGAAATGCCGATCACAAAGAAGCCGCCAAGGATGTACGCGCCCCCGACCGTATGCACGAAAGTGAGAACGGCATAGCGCTGAGTCATGATCTCAAACAAATTGGACAGTTCAGCGCGCCCATTCCGGATCACATAACCTACCGGGTGCTGCATCCAGGAGTTTGCGGTCAGAATCCAATAGGCCGAAACATTGGACGCCGCGGCCACAATCCATATGCACGCGGCATGGGCTTTCGGCGAGAGCTTCTTCCAGCCAAAGAACCAGACGGCAATGAAGGTGGACTCGAGGAAAAATGCCAGAGTGGCCTCGATGGCCAGCAGGGAGCCGAAAATATCCCCCACATAAGCGGAATAGCGTGACCAGTTTGTTCCGAACTGAAATTCGAGAGTAATCCCCGTTACAATACCGATGGCGAAATTGATCAGAAAAAGCTTTCCCCAGAATTTTGCTGCTCGTTTGTAATCCTCATCGCGCCGGGTCACATAGAGAGTCTCCATGATCGCGACCAGGATGGAAAGCCCGAGAGTCAGCGGCACAAATAGAAAGTGAAAATATGTGGCCACTGCAAACTGCAGGCGTGAAAGACTAAGCACGTCCACGGCCGTCTCCTTTCTTCTTTTTTTCAGATGGACCGGCTTGTTTGTTCAAGCTGTTTGGCCGGTGGGAAAGACCAGAAGCTTTGGCGAGATAGTCAAAACGAATGGCTCCGAGGGAAGCGGCGGTCTGGTCGGTTACCGCAGCCCACGAGGCCCGTACCGGGCAGCCGCTCGTGAGCGGACATGCCTGCGGATTGTCCACGCAGGGGTTGAGGGCAAGTTCCCCCTCCATAGCCCGTATAACATCGAGAAGACTGATCTGCGAAGAGGGACGGGATAGCGTTATCCCGCCGCCGGCTCCGCGAATCGTACGCAGGATACCTGCACTGCCCAGGCGCCGGATAATCCGTCGCACAAATGCGCGCGGCAACAGGCGCTTCCGGGCGACCTCCTCGGCGGTAATCTGCGCGCCTTTTCCCAGCATCGAAAGATGGAGAATTATGCGCGCTGCATAATCGGTGTCACGTCTTATTGAAAGCATGGTTTTTTTAAAGGATACGAAAATGGTATTGTTACCATAATGGTATTCTTTGTCAACGAAAAAATGGACTGCCCCTTCAAGGCGCTGAACCGGTGGCGCCGAGGGGCAGTCCTCGAACTTACTGACCGATGCAGTACAGGTGTTTCAATGTTCGAACAAACATCCTGCCCTGGGAAATCGCAGGCGAAGCCATGACCGCCTCCCCGAGGGAATTCTTGGCCAGCAGCTCAAACTTTGGCCCTGCATTGATCACGTACACCTCTCCGTCTTCGCTCATGACGTAGAGCTTGCCGTCGATGCCGACCGGTGACGCGGAAAAATTGGCTCCGGTTTCTATTCTCGTTTTGCCGTACAGTTCTTTTCCCGTTTTGACGTCGTAGCAGGCAATGAAGCCCTGGTCGAGCACGACAAAGACAAAATCCCCGTAGGCTATCGGCGAGGGGATGTAAGGCGCAGCGGTGAGTTGCCGCCAGGCGATATCCTTTGAACTGGTCTCGCCTTGTTTGAGCGTAATGTCACCGTTGGCGCCCGGCCGGAATGCGGTCAAGGGACGGACTTCTTCCATAATAAAGCCGGACGATACGAGAATCAGCCCGTTGGAAAATGTCGGCGTGGGCGTGGTTATGGATGTTGCGGGCCCGCGGCATTCCCACAGGAGTTTTCCCGTAGCCGGATCATAGCTGCGAACGGCACGGGTGGCATTGACGATCAGTTCCGGTCTTGCGCCTTTGTCATACAAAAACGGCGTACTCCAGGAGGAAGCTTCATCGCGATCGGTCTTCCAGATGGTGTTGCCGGTCTTTTTATCCAATGCAATGATGAAGGAGCCGCCGGGTTCCTGATCGCAGGTCTGGATCACGTAGTCCTTGAATAGCACGGGCGAGCTTCCCATGCCCCAGTTATTTCTCATGGTGAATTTGCCGAGATCCTTGCTCCAGATCAGCTTGCCGTTGAAGTCATAGCAGTACATGCCCTGGTCGCCGAAAAATGCGATGACATAGGTGCCATCCGTGACAGGGGTTTGGGAGGCATAGCTGTTTTTGGTATGGCGTGCGTTGACCGGTTTTGTGCGAACCGCAGTCTGCTCCCAGAGAAGTTTGCCGGTGTTGCGATCATAGCAGAGTACCTTCCATGAAATTTCGGCTGCATCCGGTTTACGTTCACTGCGTGGAAATCCCTTCTCCCAGTAATCTTCTTTTGGATCACTGCTGATGGCCGTGGTGACAAAGATGCGGTTTCCCCACACAATGGGAGACGAGTGGCCCAGGCCCGAAACTTCCACTTTCCATTTCACGTTTTTCGATATATCCCAGGTTGCCGGGAATCCTTTATCTCCGGATATTCCGAGTCCGCCTGCTCCACGCCAGCCCGGCCAGTTTTCTGCATGTGCCAGTGAAAACGATGCAATCAGCAAGAAATAGGCAAGTATTCTGCGCATTCTTTATCTCTCCTTCGTTCCAAGCCTCTCATAAAAAAGTAGGACGGGAGACAGCCCTGTCAGCCCGCCGGCTGTATCTCAATAGACCAAGTCTGATCACCCCAGGATATGAACAGAGTTGCCCCGGCCGCCGCAGGCTCAAAGTGGTATATCAGGATTTCCGTTTTTTTGCCTTGGACCTGCTTCAGCGGAATGCGAGCCACCTCCTGGTCCTTGATGGACATGGAATAGTCCGCAAAATGCGGATAAGGGCGATTGGCTCTGTCGGATGCGGCCTTAGGAAAAGGTTCGTTGCGCGGCTGTCCGATATCACTATTGATGATCAGGGCATAGTCTCCTTTTTCGGGACAATACATGTAAAGAGAATAATTGCCGGCTGGTATCTTTTTTCCGCCTATCGACAGGTCTGCTTCCGTGCTCAGGATCGTCATGGGGCCGGCACCGGCACGCCAGATGCGGTCTGCCGGAAGCTGCCTCATAAGGCTGGCCAGCGGCCGGCCTTTCAGATTGGGTCGGCCATATTCAATCGAAACCGTCTTGCCGTTGACTGACGTTCTGGCCCTATCCCAAATATCCTGTCCAAAAACTCCGATAGCAGATCCGAAAATCAGCATCCATGCAACGATGAATTTAGGCATCGAAATCTCCTTGGCATATTCTTGATTCCGCGGCAATTATACCTCTGTTTTATCCTGATCCCGGCCACATGTTAATATGGTGTAAATTCTGTCGCGTCAAACAGCTATGTGGAAGTATGCTGTAAAAAGAATGAACGAATTTGGCCATAATATTATCAATGATTGCGTGAGAGTTAGTCGAAGTTTTGGCCCATCCATGAATCAGGAAGATATGTATGCGACCTCGAATCAGTAGTGTCCGCCTCAAAGTTTTTTTCCCCATCGTAGCCTTGGTTCTGTTGACGACCGAACTGGCCGGCATTTCCTTCCCCGCGCGGAGGGAGTCAAAGGGGACTGATGTTTCACGGTCGCTACAGCGGATGGTGATACCAGGGACTCAGGATCTACAGTTGATTGTGGAATTATCCGATCCGTCGGTTCTGGACCGGTTGCAGGGGACGGAGACTTCCGGATCCACGCGAAGTGCTCTGTCCCTGAGTTTGCGTGGACGCCGCGTGGATTTCTCCACGGCTCAGGCGCGGACGCATCGCCAGACAATCGAGCGTGGACAGGAGTCCATGAAGGCGCGGATTGCCGCTATCCCCAACGTCCAGGTGCAGGGAACCACCAGTACCATCATGAACAGCATAATTATACGCGTGCCCGCTGTTCAATATGACGCGGTTCGAAAGCTGCCCGGCGTAAAAAAGGTCTACTTTTCCTTGCCGCGGAAGCCATTGCTTGACACTGCCGCCACCTTGCAAAATGCGCAAACCATGTGGACGCTTGCCGGCGGCAAAAGCAGCACTGGACAGGGCGTCAAAATAGGGATCCTTGACAGCGGTATCGATATCTCGAACCCAATGTTCAGCGGTACCGGGATGACAGCTCCGGCCGGATTTCCCAAGTATTCCCCTTCCTCAAGCGCAGCCTTTACAAATGCGAAAGTGATTGTTGCCAGAAGCTATTATCAACAGTATCTGGGTTCGTCCGGTGTGTTTACAGCTGAGGATGAACTGGGACACGGCACTTTTGTCGCTGCGTGCGCGGCGGGCGTACAGGTTGCCGCTCCTCGAGCCACCATTTCCGGCATGGCTCCGGGTGCCTACCTGGGTGTTTATAAGATTCTCTCGACCGGCTCCACTTCAACGGCAGCCGAGGTGGCCGCCCTGGATGATGCCGTGAGCGACGGCATGGATGTCGTCAATATGAGCATCGGCGCGCTGGACAACCTGCCTCCGGATGAAATAGCGGAATACGCCGCGATCACAAAAGCCATCCAGGCCGGCGTGGTCATGACTGTATCTGCCGGGAACGACGGGTCCTCGACCCATACGATCAGCAGTCCCGCAACGATTGCGGATGTCATCGCTGTCGGTTCGGTTTCAAATTCACGCGACTTCCTGGCCGTTGTCCGCACCAATTCTCCCAGCCTCAGCACGATTGCCTATGCCGCTTCGGCCGATGGCATCCAGGTCTCTACCGACCAGGCGCTGAAAAAAATAGTGGATGTAGCTTCCCTCGATGGAGACGGATTGGGCTGCTCCACCTTCCCCTCCGCCAGTCTTTCCAACTCCATCGCATTGATTGAGCGGGGCGTCTGCCTCTTTTCCGACAAAGTAGGGAATGCGGCCCAAGCCGGTGCCGTGGGAGTCGTCGTTTATAACAATGCCGCTAACGGAACCATTTCGATGAGCGGCCTGGGGACGGCCACAATTCCTGCGGTCATGATTTCCAATTCGGACGGCCTTGCGCTTAAGCAGTATGTGGATGCAAACGCCAGTACGGCAACGGCGGGAATTGGCAGCGCCACCAATCTGAGTGCGGTCGATGTTCCGGCGCGCATCATTTCTTCCTTCAGCTCCGTCGGCCCAGGGCCGGATTTCAGCATTAAGCCTGACCTGGTAGCCGTTGGTGAATATGTTTACTCGGCAACCGAAAAGACGAGAACCTCCGGTGAAATGTACGACTCTTCGGGATTCACGACAGAAAACGGGACAAGCTTCTCCTCTCCGATGGTTGCCGGGGCCGCGGCGGGGGTGATACAAAAATATCCCTCACTCGGAGTTCTGGCGATCAAATCTCTCCTGACAACCACCGCCAGCAGGAATTTGACTGCCGATGGAACCAACCCTCCCAGCGTGCTTCAAGCGGGAAGCGGGCTCCTCGATATGGGAGCTGCTATTCAGGGGACTGCGGTCTTTTATCCGACAAACCTGAATTTTGGAGTGCACTCCTATAGCGGAACCCTGTCGCTGCCTCTCAAGTTGACGGTGCAGAACATTTCGTCCGGCTCTGATCAGTTTGCGTTTGGTTTTGAACCCCTTGTTTCGGGACCCGCAATCAGTTTCAGTTCCCCCGGTACCGGCTCCGTGGCATCGGGAGCCAGTGCGGACGTAACCGTAACCTTGCAGTCCACGGCGCCTGCGACCGGCGGTTTTCAGGGATTTGTCACGATCAAAAGTGCATCTACATCTTTTGTGTATAGAATCCCGTATTGGGCGGGGCTGTATGTGCCGGATGCCACGCGCATTCTGGAAGTATCGCAGAGCGGATCCGGAGCCTACACAACCCTGGCCGATGCCGTGGCCGCTGCGCAGCCCGGCAATGTGATCCAGATCAGCGACAATTCCACCTATTCCATTGAAAGCCCGGGATTGTCCATTATCACAAACAGCCAGGGTCTTCCTTTGCACGGGCTGGTCATTCGAGCTGCCTCCGGAAAGACTCCGATCATTCAGGCGCCGAATCTTTCCACCGGCATCCAGATAGTCGGATTGAAAAATGTTCTTCTGCAGGGACTGCAGGTGTCCGGAGGGTATACCGGAATTGAGCTGGTGCAGCCCTCCACCAGCATCCCGATGTCGGCAACCATTGACCAGTGTACGGTCCTCAATGCATCGGGTAATTCAGCTGCGGCCAATATCTTCATCGATGGCGGCGGGATCGTGGATATTACCAAGTCCACGATAAGCGGTTCTTCCGGGTATGGCATTGCCGCGGGTTTATATGCGGATAACACGCAGCTGACGATTACCGGCTCCACCGTGCAAAACAACAGCTATGATGGGCTCGATGCCTATGTCTCCGATGTCTACATCGCCAATTCAACCCTTAGGGCCAATGGCGGGACCGGAGCCTTCCTCTCCGATTGCACCGGAACCATCTCGGGAAGTACTTTTTCGCAAAATCGGGACACCTCGAGCCTGTATGGTGACGGGATCCAGATTCAGGATGGGAATGTTACCCTGCAGGGCAATCTGTTTGACTCCAATGATGAAGCCGGGATCGCACTGGTTTCCGCCAATGCAACGGGCGGCTCAAAGGCCAGAATTACCGGCAATGTCATGCAGTCGAATGGCTATTATGGCATCTATTCAGACCCGGCGCTTTCAGTGACGGCGGATGGCAATTTGATCAAGGACAATGCCGGAGGCGTGGATCTGTATTCGACCGCCGATGCGCTCCTTACTAACAACATCATCGTGCGATCCACAAGCGGCTTCCTCGGCGATGGAGTTCTGGTCGAAGGAAGCAGCACGGCCAGGCTCATCAACAATACCGTTTATGGCAACAAACTGTATGGAGTTCATCAGTTGCTCGGAACCACTTCCGTGGCAAATTCCATCATCAGTGCGAATAGCGCCGGGAATATTCAAGGAGTCAATTCAGGCTCCATTCAATCCTCGATTACGGCGGCGGATCCCAAATTTGTAAGCGCGAGTTCGGACAACTTTTCGCTGTCCGCGGGATCACCCGCCATCGATGCCGGCAGCAATACGGTAGCCGGCTTACCCTTCCTTGATTTTCTTGGCCAGGTGCGTATTGCCTCCGCCAGCACTTTCCCGGGGCAGGGGACGGTTGATGCCGGCGCCGTGGAATCCAGTTCAGCCTACCCGCTGATCTATCCTCTTCTCGTCAGCGGCAATAACACGACTCTTGGCTCGTCATTCACAACGGGCATTGCATTTCTCAATCCCACCAGTACGAGTCAGGATTTTGCTTTTGCCGGATTTGATCCGACGGGAGGCAAACTTGCCGGTACGCAAAATCCCTATACCCGCTCCCTGGATCCTGAAGCCCAGATTCCAATCCTGGATTGGCAGATGTTCGGATACAGTTCTGCCGACACGGCGCGTGGAGGAGTCTTGGGTGCCACGGATGTTCCGACTGCCGGTTTTTTGGTGTATATGGATTCCGAGGCCAAGAAATTTGCGACGGGAGTGAATGCGGCAACGCGTCTTTCCAGCGATATGGTCTTCATGCGGCACCAGACAGGATCGGGCAAAACGAGCAGCTATGTCCTCTTTAATCCGGGCGTGACCACTGCCAATATCACTGCAAAACTGCATGGCAGCGATGGGACTACTGTTTCCACGCAAGCCGTCTCTGTCGCGGCCAAGGGGCAGACCATCGTTCAATTCAATTCAACAACATCCACCGGCTACGTGACCATTGCTTCCGACCGGCCAATATCCGGCCTGGAACTGGTAGGTAGCGCAAATATCATGGCGGCTCTGGGCGGATTTTCTCCTGGAACCCAGGCTCGTCTATTCTTCCCGCATTTTGCAGTGGGGGGGCACTATTCGACCACTGTGGGGATCATCAATACCAATGCTTCCCTGACGGTCAATTTGAATTTGAGTGCCTATGATCCGCTTGGCAACCTGATCGGCAGCGTTGATGGACTGTCACTGCTGCCAGGAGAACAAATGCTGAAAACGGTAACGGAGTTGTTCGGAATTTCGGATGCGAGTGCACTCCAGACCGGGTATCTGGTGGCCCAGAGCGATCAAGCGGGGATCATGGGCTTCACCAACTATATCTATGGCGACGGGATTGCCGCCTCGGATGCAATGATTCCGGCGGATTCGGTTCCAAGCCGGAGATTGCTTTTCTCGCAAATAGCCAATGGGGTGCCCGCCGGGAATGGCGTGCCTTATCAGACCGGGATCGCATTGCTGAATCCGTACGGAACCAGCGTCAGTTTTACGATGACTGTTTACGATGGCGCAGGCGCCATCCGATACCAGGGGACGCAAACGATCGGTCCGCACGAGAAGATGTCCCGGATTCTGGTTTACCCGGATGCAGGGGTCGGCTTCTTTACGGGAGACCTCGTATTGGGGAACGGCCATGTTGAAGTGACATCGGATTACGGACTGCTGGGGCTGGAGGTTTTCTTCACCGAAGATCTTTCTCAGATGGTAAGCGTTCCAGCGCAGACTATAGAAGAGTAGAACATGAAATAGCTTTCGATAACCGCGAAAACATCGAAGACCGCAAAGAAAATATTTTTGTAGGCCTTGCGCTTATCGTTCTCGCCAGATCATAGGCTGGATTCCATCCTTGATGCCTGGGACCTTCCAGCTTGAGATAGGCAAGCAACTGGGCTCGGTGGACCGGATGGATCACATCGACAGTTTTGTTTTCTATCCATCACACTACCTAATTGCTGGTCGACAAAATGAGCCCAAAAATCCTTGCGGTCTCCGAGGTCTTCGCGGTTCAAATACAAAAATTTACCAACGCCATTTATATCGCTTCAATCTGCACGGCACAAACCTTGAATTCCGGAATCTTGGCAACCGGGTCCAATGCCGCAATGGTCAGATTGTTGACGTTCTGCGCTCCCGGATAATGGAAATTGCCGAAGACAAGTCCCTCGCAAACGCGATCCGTTACAAGCGCGCGCACGATCATTTCCCCGCGGCGTGATTTGACGCGCACCATCGACTGTTCATTCAATCCGATCCTGGCGGCATCCTCCGGGCTGATCTCGATAGCCGATTCGGGATAAAGCTCCTGCAGTGCCTGCGCTCTGCGGGTCATTTCAGCTCCATGCCAGTGATATAAAACGCGCCCCGTGGTCAGGAGCAGCGGATATTCGCTATCCGGCGTTTCCTGCGGCGGGATATGTTCGGTCGGATGGAACTTGCCTTTCCCGCGCGTAAATTGCCCTATGTGAAGAATCGGAGTGCCGGGGTGGTCCGATGTTGGCACCGGCCAATGCAATTGCTCTCCTCTTTCGAGACGCTCGTATTGGATTCCACGGTAAATGGGCGTCAAGTCGGAAATCTCCTCGCTGATTTCCCTCGGGTTTGAATACTGCCAGGATGCGTGCACTCCGATCGGTTGCCGTTGTTCGCGCTCGAGGACCTGGCGGGCAAGATCCATGACGATCACCCAGTCCGGATGTGATTCGCCCAAGGGCGAAATGGCTTGGCGAATCAGCTGAACTCTCCGCTCGGTGTTGGTAAAAGTTCCTTCCTTCTCCGCCCATGTGGTTCCGGGCAAAAGAACGTCGGCCAGCGCCGCAGTTTCGGAGGGAAAGATCTCCTGCAGCACGACGAACTCGCAGGCGGCCAGACACCGATGCGAGTGTCCGAGGTCGGGGTCTGTCATTGCCGGGTTCTCGCCGACGATGTAAAGACCTCGCACTTTCCCGGTTCCTGCCTGGTCGATCATTTCCGTATTTGTCAGACCGGGCTTGGGGCAGAGAGCAAATGTGGGCTGTTGATCCGTATCCCAACTGGACAATTCCAGCTGCCAGGCCGTGTTGATTTTTTCGCGTGCCGATGCATCGGTGACCAGTTGATAGCCCGGCAGGAAATTAGGCAGGGCTCCGACATCGCATGCGCCCTGGACATTGTTTTGTCCCCTGAGCGGATTAACGCCTCCGCCGGGAATGCCCATGTTTCCCAGAAGCATTTGCAGATTTCCGAGCGCCAGGACATTCAGGACTCCAGTGGTATGTTGCGTGATCCCCATGGACCAGATGACGGCGGCCGGCCGATGGTGTCCGAGTATTTCGGCTGCCTTTTCCAAATCCGCCACCGATACGCCCGTGATCTCAGATGCTCTTTCCGGCGGGTATGACTCAACCACGGAGAGAAACTCTTCGAAATTTTCGCAGCGTTGATCGATAAACGATTGATCCTGCCATCCCTTTTTCAGAATGATGTGCATGATGCCGTTGATCAGGGCAACATCAGTGCCCGGTTGCTGCTTTAGATGAAGCGCAGCAAATTCGGTAATATCGATTTGCCGCGGATCGGCGACAATCATCGGCACGCCGCGTCGCAGGACTGCCTGTCTCAACATGGTTCCAAAGACTGGATGCTGTTCCGTGGTATTGGAACCGATGATGAAAAACGCCTGGGCCTCGCGGGCCACGTCCTTCATGGTATTGCTCATGGCTCCGGAACCAAACGAGAGCGCAAGGCCCGCGACAGTTGAGGCGTGGCAAAGCCTGGCGCAATGGTCGACATTATTGGTTCCGATGACCTGTCGCGCAAATTTCTGCAGAAGGTAATTTTCCTCGTTTGTGCATTTGGCCGAGGTCAACACGGCAATGGAATCCGGTCCGGATTCCGCCTTTATTTCGGCAAATTTTCTCGATACCAATTCGAGGGCGGTTTCCCAATCTACCGGGACCAGTTCGTCTCTTCCTCCCGAAGGACGCGGACGGCCTTCGAGCAGATATCGTCGAACCTGCGGTCGCATCAAGCGCTCCGGATGGTTTACAAAATCGAAACCGTATCGGCCTTTGACGCAGAGCTGCCGTCCATTTACCGGAAATTCGTCGCGGACGGTTACCCGGATAATCCGCTCATTGCGCACATTCAGATCAAGCTGGCAGCCAACGCCGCAATAACTGCAGGTCGTTCTTACGACACGATCCGGCTTTCCCATCCCGACGGACATTCGATCGTCGAGCGCATGGGTCGGGCAGAAGGCGACGCAGGTGCCGCAGGATTCGCACCGGGCTTCGAGAAGCGTAGAATCTGATCCTGCAACGATTCGGGCGCGGTGTCCCCGTTCTCCAACTCCCCACACAAAGCGGCCCTGGAGTTCGGCGCACGCGCGAACGCAGCGCGTGCAAAGGATGCATTTGTTCATATCCACCCAGAGAACCGGATTGGGGTCCGCATTGATTGGATATCGAAGTCGCGCCGATTCCCCTGCACGCCGACGAATGCCATATTTGGCCAGCCACCGCTCAAATTCGGTCGTTTTGCGGTCGCCGGCGGAATACCCTGAATCCGCATAGTCTTCCAGCAGCAGCTCCAAAATGGACTTTCGAATTTCAATCAGGCGGGGCGTCTCCGTCTGAACTTCCAGTCCTTCCTGAACCTGCAGCGTACAGGAGGTGGCAAGATTTCCCCGGGGCTGGACTTCCACCAGGCACAAGCGGCAGGAGCCGACAGGTTTTAGTCCCGTATGGTGGCAGAGTGTCGGAATCTCGATACCATTGAGGCGAGCCGCCTCGAGGACGGTCATCCCTTCGTTCGCACTGAGAACCTGTCCGTTGACTGTTATCTGAATCGTCATCTCTACGCGCCTCGTTTCTTTGGAGCGAAATAATCCGGGAAGTGCTGCAAAGCCGATTGTACCGGCTTATTGACCGACATTCCCAAGCCGCATAACGACGCTTCCTGCATCATGGCTGCCAAAGTACGCAAACGCGCGAGATCTGCATTGCCGGCGTCGCCGGATTGCATCCGATCAAGGATCTTGCGGCATTCGTAAGTCCCGATGCGGCAGGGAGTGCATTTGCCGCAGGATTCAAGCTCAAAGAAGCGTACCAGTTCGCGGACGATTCTGAGCGGCGAAACGGTCTGGTCGCAGATCAGCATCCCTCCACTGCCGAGCGAAACTCCCCGGGCTCCGGAATCATAGTCCATCGGAACATCGAGGAGCGAGGGCGGCACGATGGTGCCTGCGGCTCCGCCTGTGAGGGCAAAGTGAAAGGTGGATCCGGTTCGCATCCCACCGCCAAACGAATCGATGATTTCTCTCAGGCTCAACCCCAGCGGGGCTTCAAAGAGACCTGGACGATTGACCTCTCCCAGGAGGGTATATAGCTTGGTGCCCGGGCTATTTGGATTTCCAAGGCTGCAGTACCAGTCGGATCCGCGGGCTAGAATCTTGGGGACAGAAGCTAAAGTCTCCACATTGCTGATCACGGTCGGCTGACCGCTGTAGCCGCGTTCCACAGGGAAGGGCGGTCGAACCCGCGGCTCCCCCCGGCTGCCTTCCAGCGATTCAAGCAGGGCGGATTCCTCTCCGCAGATGTATGCCCCGGCGCCCTGATGAATATGGACATGAAAGGAAAATCCGGTCCCGCCGATGTTAGTGCCCAGCCATCCCCGATCTTCCGCATTGGCGATGGCACCCAGAACGCGCTCAACCTGCGTGCGATATTCACCCCGGATATAGATGTACCCGGCTTCGGCGCCGACCGCACGGGCGACAATCGCCATGCCTTCGAGCACGAGCTGCGGGCACAGTTCAAGAATTACGCGATCCTTGAAACTGAGCGGTTCGGATTCGTCCGCGTTGCACACGACATATTTCGGTTTGCGCGGCTGATCGGCGACAAATCTCCACTTCCTGCCCGCGGGAAACCCGGCTCCGCCCCGTCCGCGAAGCTTGGATCGATCCATTTCATCGATGATTGCTTCGGATGACATGCGCAGTGCTTTCTGAAGAGCAGGGAATTCACATCTGGAAAAGGAGGATTCAAGCGCATCCCCGGCTTTGCTCGGATCGGGAAGAATGGCGCGCACTTCTCCCGGGCGCGGTTTGCGATAATCTGAAACCTCACCGCACCAGCCTATTTCGTAGCGATCCATGTGCTCGAGACTGATTGGTCCCACCTGGCTGTCACGTACCAGGGCCGCAGGCGCACGATCGCAAAGCCCCAGGCAGCTTGTTCTGGTGATGGTCCAGCTCGCACCGAGTTGAGCCTGCATCTGAAGGATCAGGTCTCCCGCACCCCGCATCATGCAGTAAGGGCCATCACATATCCTGATTGTCTTTTCCGGAGGAGCCGGTGTTGTCAGCATGGAATAAAATGTGGCAATCCCGTGAACTTTGGAAGCCGGGAGTCGCAATTCGCGCGCCACCTCATCGATCAGATGAGGCGTCAGACGCCCATGTTCGGCCTGAAGGGTTCTCAGGATCTTGACTACCTCCGACCGAGAACCGCCGAGGTCCCGAATGAGTTCCACTACCCCAGGATCAGGGGATTTATGAACAAGCGTTTTGGAATGCACGGATACCTCCCGTTGAAGAGCAAACCGCAAACTTGCAGCACGGATCCAATGGGTGGACAGTCAGGTTTTGGCTTCACTCGAATTCTGATGATATCCATACTGCCTATCTTAATAGTCTAACAAAGCAGATCGGAATGTCACAAGCAGGAGTGGCGTGAAATATATGAATGGGGAGAATAGTTTATATAAGATAAACTATTCGCAGTATTAGCTTTGTCGGCGGCTCACCACTCGAAATTTGTTCCAGGCCTCCGCAGTGGCCCCGGCTGCGGGCGTTCAGCGTTTCCGGGCAATAGGAAATCCGTCTATTCCACGAGGAGAGCCCCGTAACGGTTTACCTCATTTCCGTAATCCTGCAGAACCTCGATCGGGTAGCCGAACTTGCGCGCGGTTCCGAAAACATCAACGCCATAGGATTCAAGCGTGGGTCTTGCCTTCGACGGGTTGCTGCATTGCGCCTTTACGCTTTTGCATTCACTGCATAAATTGCAGGGAGCGGGGTTAAAGACGAAGGCCTTATAGAAGCCCGCCAGAAAAACCGCCCGTTCAAAATCAAGCGCTTTGCCGATGAGTTCGCGTCCCCAGGCATGTCGCAGTTGCGCGTCGCTGAACTGTTTGGAAAAGCGGAAGAATAGTCCCCTGCTATATTCTGAGAACAAGCTGCGGCAGTCGCTGATCGGAGGATTTTCCGGGGGGCAACACGCCTTTCGTCCGTACGAGGCACAGCCGAAAACGCATTTCAGTCTGACCCAATGCGCGGTGATGATTTCACTGGGATCAATCCATTTGTAATCATGAAACCCGTGAGTTTCTGCGAGTTCTTCAATCCTGGGTATGGACAATACGCCTCCTTTGCCGACAGAAGCGGCATTGAATCCGATATCGGTAATCGATTCACGGCCCGTGGGTACGAGCCATCTCAAGTCTGGAACCTATGGTATATCGCCTTTCCTGCAGAATCTTCAGAAATCCGGGCTCATCCTATTTCGCATTATCCTCGGCCCATAATGCGGAATATCCGCCCCCAGTTCGTATGCGCCGAGATCCGGGGCTTTGCCGGTATATCCATCCGTGATGTTTGGAAGGACGGTTCCGCCGTCCACCGCCGCGGAGCCTTCGCGCAGCCGAAGATCCACTTCGTCGGTTCTCACAACGCGCGTGGGATGCGTGAAATCGGGAGCCGCCGCCTTCCGGAAAACGCTGAAATCAAGTTCACGGCTTTGCCTATCCTGACCCGTGGCTTTGGCATATTCTGCCAGAGTTCGATACCGGCGGACTTCCAATGGAGTGCTATATTCCGCCGGAGTGCCGAATGCCGGTGAACTCCATTGATAGGCAAATTCCGAATCCCTGTTCGGGAGGAACCCGTTGAAGTTGGAGGTGCTGTAATTCGTATAGGTGTCGATGGCAAATACCAATGGTTTCATCCCCTGCCCGAGAATCAGATTGTTTCTGAAATGCATGTTTGAAGCAGGCGATAATTGGGCAATCTCTCCGATATACGTATTTTGATATACCAGGACACCCGAGGGACTGTTATGGATTTTTAGCGGGCCATAGGCGCCGTTGTACACAACATTTCGGATGAAATACGCCGGTCCCCCGAAAATGGGCTGAGGGCTCATCGCGCCTGTCGCGGCATTAAAGCAGCGGTTACGGAAGATGCGGATGTTATACATCGCTCCATCGGCTTCAAAACAGTTGTCGTGCATATTGGTGACATCGTTGTTGTAGATGTCGATCGAGACAGGCATGCGGTCCCGCGGCGTATGCGGATAATTGTCCGGCATTCCATAAGTCGCATGGTCGAGGCCATCGTGAAAATTGGCGACATAGTTGAAGGCCATCACATGGCCGGAACCATAGACGCTGACCGCATAGTAGGACTTGATGCGATGCAATTCCTCAAATTGCGGGTGATCTTTCCATGGCGCAATATTCAGCCAGCCAAACACAATAGTCGGATCGAAACGGCCGATCATTACGTTGTCCGCAATATAGAAATTCTTTGTGCCGGAATAGTCGCTGTGAACGGCAACGCCGACGTCTGTGAATCGGCAGTGCTTGACGCTCAGCCCTTTGGAGCCGGCAATCCCTTTTTGCCCGGCTTCTATAGCCATGTCGGTGCTGCGAAACGTGATCCCTTCAAAATAGAGATAGTCGGCTCCCATGACATTGAACAGGACATGATTGCCATCTCCATCCAATATAACCTCCCCATCTCCCGCAGCCTTGATGGCGATCGGCCGGTCGGCTGTTCCGCTCTGGTTGAGGAAGTAGGTTCCGTTCCATGGCGTGCCGCAGCACAGTTTGGTCGAGGACATGATTTCGTGGCTGTAGTCCGTTCGGTCATCTTTATACACTCCGGCGTGCATCAGAATCGTATCGCCTGGACGGACTCTGGCTGGTGATGCGCGGCTCCAGTCCCCCCCTTGAGCCGAAGTGTAATAAGCCGCAAGAAGACCCGTGAACGCAGGTTCCGCCCTGGTGCCCTGGTATCCATCCGGATAGACATGATAGACGCGCCCGGTCTTGTAGGGCTGCGGCTCCGGACGGGTATGGACTGTGACAAACTTCCGGGAAATTCCTCGAACTCCATCCGGGTCCTTCAGCACAAAGCGGCATTCGTAGGTTGTGTCCGGATCCAGATCGAAGATGCTTCCGGCGAACAGATTGGGAGCCGTGTAATCCAGAATATCCACATATCGGGTGCGCTCGCCATTAATCCGCAAAAGCGGCAATCCATTGTGCCAGGCAGTTTCTCCCTTTTTGCGATAGAAGCTCTGCACTTCAGCGTTGCGGTTTTCATCCCCCTGGATATACCACTCGAATCCAAGCGAAATCAGCGTTGGAGGTTCCACAACAAATTCCCCTGTCGTCGTGCCGTTGAGGCTGGTAGCCGGGGCGTTTGTGCAAAAGAGCGTAGCGGGAAGAAGAAACAGAACAAGGCAAATTCGGTTCATTGGCGTTTCCTTTGCAATCCGGATAGGGCTCCATCATTTCAGCGCACGGTCTCACTTTCAACATGAAATTATTCCCTCGATGTCTGCCCAACGGGGAATCGTCCCATAAGTGGGAAACCTTTTTGTCTACATCGAGAGTTACTGTAAGCTAGCAGCCCTGGTGAAAGTACAGAAGGTCCTATGTCTATCACCGCAGCTGTTAAGCTCCTTTGCATGCCACAATTCACGGAGGAATACGGATGTCCCAAGCGACACAGACAGAATACGGTTTTACGAGAAAGCAGATAAACCTGGGACTCGTTGCAATCTTTGCAGTGTATGGAACGATGGCCTATTTCGTTCAGACGCTTAATATCGCGCGGCCGAAAATTGCCGCTGATCTGAATGGCATGGCTCTCTACTCGCTGGCGGTTTCCATACCCAGCCTTGTCAGCGCCTTTGTCACACTTGTTTTCGGCAAGTTATCCGATATTTACGGGCGCCGTATCATGCTGATGGTCTCAGTCATTTTCTGCACGATTGGAACGATCCTGGGTGCGATCAGCCCCAATTTTATTTTTCTGATCGTCGCCGGAGTTGTCAGTGCCCTTGGGACCGGATCGATGATGCCGTTGACATTTGCGGTCGTGGGCGACCTCTTTCCTCCCGAGAAACGGGGAAAGTGGATCGGCATGCTGAACATCCCCACGGGTGTCTTCTCGCTGATCGGCCCGACGCTGGGTGGCTGGTTTGTAGATAATCTGAGTTGGAGATATCTGTACTGGATTGCACTCCCGCTGCTGGTCGTCTGCCTGTTGACCGTTCCCGTGGGAGTGCCTTCAATCATCAATCGCGGGGCGAAACGCAAGATCGATATCCTGGGATGCATTCTTGTCGCCATCGCTTCTTCAACGCTGATTATCGGTTTTTCCTTTGCGGGAGATAAATACCCGTGGGGTTCGCCTCAGGTCATCGGATTGCTGGTGGTTTCCCTGCTATTCTGGGTCCTTTTCCTGCGTACGGAAAATCGTGTGGACGAGCCGATCCTGGATCCGCTCGTTCTGCGCAACCGGTCGTTTTTGACGGTTGCTCTCGCCACTCTGTTTTCCTTTTTCGGTCAGATGGGAATCATGATGTATTTCCCCATGTTCCTCCAGGGTGTCCAGAGCATCAGCGCAATGAGGAGTGGACAGATTATCACGCCCTACAGCGTGTTGATGTCTTTCATCGGAGTCCCGGTCGGATTTCTCCTGGGACGCACAGGGAAATTCAAATGGATGTACATCCTGGGTTTCGGCATCCTGACTGCGGATATGTTTGCCATACTCCTCTTTACCGAACAGACGCCTGTTTTCTGGAGCATTGTTGTCGTCACCATTGCCGGCATCGGCCTGGGTGCAATCCCGACGGTGAATACCATGGTGGTACAGAATTCTGTCCCCAAAAGGCTGCTGGGCGTTGCGATGGGTGCAATTTTCTTTGCTATTCTAATGGGGGTGGCGATTGCACCGGCTTTGCTGGGCTCTGCCATGAATGCTTCCTATGCCAGAAATCTCAAAGGTACATTGCCGCCCGGATTGCACAGCGTTGCTGATAGGGAAACGATTGATTCGCTGGGCAATCCGCGGGTATTGCTGTCGCAATCCGCGATGGATGCGCTGAAAGCAAAATTTGATCAGGGCGGAAGTGAAATGCAGGCTCTCTTTCCAGGCACTGTAAGCGCTATTCGCACCGCGATGCATGCCGGCGTGCGAAGTGTTTTTCTGGTCAGCGCGATTACGATGCTCCTGGCTTTCCTGATTATTTGTACGATTCCTGCAAAAACGACGAGCGAAGAGCCCGAGGAAACGCAGGAGAAAGTCCAAAACTGATCTTCGATTATTGGGATTCGTGGGATTCGTGGCCTCGGTTTTGCCCCGAATCCCATGGATCATTTTTGTGGCTGCTCTTTTCGCTCATTCAGATACAGCGCAGCAAACATCAGCAGGCACCCCGCCAATAATCGGATCCAGTCGGTCCTTTCCCGAAGAATAATCAGGCTGGCGAGAACTCCCACCGGGATCTTCATGTTGTTCATAATGGCAAGCACGCCGGCATTTACTTTCCTGGATCCCATATTCCACAAAAAAAAGCTGAGTCCCGATGCAATGATGCCGAGATAGAGCAGCGCAAGCCATTGGTTCGCTTGTATCCGCAGTTGGGGGTAGTCCGTAGTGGCCAGAGAGGCGATCCCCGTGATCAGTGCGGCGCCGCAATACAAAAATGCAAAAACATGGCTGTCCTGCAATCCGGGGCGTGCCGCCATCCAGCGCCGATAGGCAATCTGACCGAAGGCAAAAGCCGCATTGGAGATCTGTACCAGAATAAGACCCCGGAGATTTGCGGCCAGAGCCTGGTTGGGAAACTGCAGGACCGCACCTCCCGCAACCGCAAGCAGCGCCGTCAGCAGGGTATATCCACGGATTTTCCTTTCATAAAGACCATGGGTGAGCGATACGAAAATGGGCGTGGTGGTCGTCAGCAGCGCAATTACATGTGCCGGCAGGTCCCGAAAGGCTGCGATATAGGCAATGTACATGATTCCAAATTGGACACTGCCGATGAGCATTAATTGAAATCGGTCGGCAAATCTGATTCCGCCGCGACGAATCAGAGGCAGAAACAGCACAAAGGACGCCAGCAGTCTGGCAAATGAAACAAAACTGGAATCAAGGGATGTCAGGGATCCTTTGATGATAACGAACGAGAATCCCCAGATCAGCGAAACTATAATCAGGTTCAGCATTCTGCCGCCCTTTCAGGGCTTGTTACTGGTCTAATCCAATCCGGGGGTTCGCTTCGCTTCACCCCCCGGCTACGCTCTGACCGCCCCGCTGGGGCTGAGATACATAGCGCTTCCGGCCTTCTCTAGCAAATAATGGGCAGCATTAACCGGGACGGCGGCATCATCCTTGTCGACACAGTTACGCCCTTGCCGGCGAGACGCTGTCGCTCCCAGCAAAAAAATGAGGAGGGGTTCGCATCAACGAACCCCTCCTCATTGTGCCCAGGATTTTGGCAGCGGGCAAGATGGAAGCTATTTGTAGATGTAGACTTCCAACACGAGATCCTTGTTATACAAAGTGGAGCCGGGAACCGAGGTGTTATCGGTTGTATCGATGATCCGCACAATCCTGATCTTTGCGTAATTGCCGATATCGGTTCGAACCGCAAACGTGTATCCCGTATAGAGGTTTGATCCGCTTACGTCCAGGTTTGAGGAGGAGTACGACAGGGCTTTCAGGCCGGGCAGCGTGATGTCATCAAACCCCACATCGTCGCGGCTTCCAATGAATGCCAGGGCGGCGCCATTGTCGGGTTGCAGATACCGGTTGGTCCGATCGGTACTGCTGTATCGATATTCCAGATCCCACGGGTAAGCTTCAGTCCCGTCATCCTTTCTGAAATAGTCGACCGCAAAATTGTCCAAGTCCACCGGCATGCGCGGATTCCCATCCGTGGAAGCCTGAATGACGACCATGTAGGTATTTCTGCGCAGCGCTTCTCTGTCCACGGCCACCAGCGTCGAAAACTGCGCATTCCCATCTCCGGTGCGTGTCTGCAATAATCCGAGCAGGCCAATCGGCCCATCGCAGATAATCTCAGCCATTCCCTTGAAAGACTTCAGGCCGGGGAAAAGATCTGTATTATCCAGGAAACCGGACCATTCCTGCTTGCCGGCCCCCAGGGTAATTGTTTTGGTGGAGCCATACTTGACGCCGTTTTCGGAATAGAGCGTGATGCTGACATTATTCGTCGATGGAGTTGCGGCAGGCGATGATTTCAGCCAGTTGACAAAGGCCAGCCCGGAGTAGATCCCGTGGGCGTCGTCCATCTGCACTGGGATGTCGGCCACCGCGGTGGGTGTCGGGACGGTAACGGTAACCGTATCTGCCGGGCCTGAACTGGTGGAGGCTACATAAAAAACCGAAATGCCAAGTACGAAATCCTCCGAATACCTGGAATTCAAAGTTTCTTCATCGTAAACGACGGCGTATCCTGTTGTCACCTGGCTGCTGGCGCCCAGAGTCTCCACCCGGAGTGTCTGCCTGGCGCCGATGCTCAGCATGAAATCCGACCCGGTACCCTGGCTGGTTTGTAAGGTCCATTTCGTTCCGTCATTCTTATAAAAGCTCAGACGCATTTTGGTGATGTCCTGAGCGGAACTAATGTTCGTAAGGTCAAATTTGGTGACCCACCCGGGACCGTCGGCAACCTGCGGTATGATTTTGTCTCCGCGGGAAAAGCCTGTCTGAACAGCGCCGGCAAGCAATGCAACGAATAGGGCGAACTTTACGAAGCTTTTCACGTTAACCTCCGTGACGACTCTTAAAACACCTGCGCAGTTTTCACATAAGGGCATGTCTTTCTCTCACGATAGACACACCTGCACTCGACAAAACAAAATCAGGTTAGCGGATGATCTGAGACCGGACTGCCGTAGAGCCGTTACAATCGTTTGGATGCGTGTTCTATGTCTTTGCAAATCTTCTCTATGGCTTTGGCCTGCGATTCAAAAGACGGCGCTCTGAGGCTGTCCGCAGAGACCGTGGACGAAGAAGGCAGTGAATAGAGATTCACCAGCTGGCGATCCAGTTCCACGGCCATGGCACGCAGCCTGGCAATGGTTTCCGGATCGAGGGCATCCGCATCGGAGCCGGTATTGATTGCTTTTTTGGAGGAAAGATCAATAACAGCGATAGTCTGGTTCTGGCGGATTTCTTTGGCGAAGCTCCGGATCGCCTGCGATTTTGCGATTATTTCATTCCTGTCGACCGTTTTGCCCGACCGCGCATCGGCCAGCATGGTTTCCAGCTCATCAATGGTTCTCAGCATCTCCCGGGCGAGGATCAGCGGATCCCGAAGCGCTATCTTCAGCATCGCCGGGGTCATCTTGGGTTCGTAATTTCTTGTGAACCGCGAGAAATAGGTCGGGTAGATGTGGTACATCGAATACAGATAATCGTAGTAGTTTTGCCAGTAGTAGTAGTCCGAAGTCGATCGGAAGCAAGTTCCCGTGAGGTTGGGGACTACCCTCGACGGTGTGCTGGAGAAGGCGCGCGTTCCCAGATCAACTCCAGATGGGGAATAGCCCGAGTATGAGCTTGGAGAGGAATACGAGGAAGTGGATGAAACGCTCGAGTACGTGGGAGCGGAGGACGGTGAAGATGCGGCCGTTGTCATGCCTCTCCCGGAGTCCGAAGAACTGGCTGGAACATCCCGCTGTGCCCAAATCGGCGACACGATCGAAAAGGCTATCAAAACAACGATCACGCCTAAGATCTGTCTCCTCATGATTTCCCCCTTCTTTAACCAGATTTCCACTAATTTTAACATAGTAGACGAGGACAGCATGCCGTTTGTCTCATATTTTGTTAAAAATTTTTTTAAGTTTATAGCCCTTGAACCGGCTTTCTATCCCCAATTGCTCCAATATGTAAACGGCGAGTTCTCCAATCGCCTGATTATGTAATAACCATCGGCATTGAGAACAGCGAATCCGCATATTATTTGCAAAAAAGGCGCGCTCGAAAACCGTGGAATGCGGCAGCCTGTTGTCGCCTTTGAAAACCATAAAGGTCGAAGGGCTTCGCCCTCGGAGCGAGACGCCGGTAGTACTTCCTGGAAGAGATTACCTGGATTTGGGCCGGAGGATGGCCCTCTCCCCCTGGTAGCTCAGCACGACTCCTTCGGCCGTAATGCTTTCAAGGAGGTAGCGTCCGTCCACGTATTCTCCCTCCTGATATTTGTGGTCATTGATGAAGGCCATGCGTTCGGATTTGGTTTCTGAATACATGTGAATCGTCATGGTCATTTTTGCCATGGCTTCGCGCAGCGATAGCGGAGCTGCGGTTGCGGATGGCTCTTCCGTTGCGGGAGCCGGATTCGAGGGGCTTGCCAGCGGCCTGGCGGATGGTTTCTGTATCGGCTCGGCGGTTTCCGGCACCGGTCTGGGCCTGGGCGTGAAATCAGAGCCTGCGCCGGGTCTTCTTGAAGATGAAATGGCATTTTCCTCGCGGGATTCTGCTTGCGTTTCGCTTGAAACCGGGGGATCGGATGGCACAGCCGCCCTGGGTGGCGCCTCTCTTGTCGCGAGGGAGGATGACTGGGTTGCTTCTTCCATATGCTGGGCCGGAGAGCCGTTCTTCGTGCCCGTCTGTCTCCACAAAAGAACAGCCGTCAGGCAGAGCATGGCGATGGAGATCAGGCAAACTCCCGCAATAACCCACGGACGTCTGGAGGGCGTTTCAGGCTCCGTGTCATGAACGCTCATCAGCGTCGGTACCTGCGAAATGGATCTCTCCCGCTCGGCTTTTTTAAGGGCATCCAGTATATAGGACATGCTATAGATCTCCCTTTTCTAGCGAATGTCCCTGGACAGCGTGGGCGAATCCGGGCCGCTGAAGGCGGTTGCGATGCGAACCAGCGTTTCACTACCGATAAAACCATCCTGGATCAGCAATCGATCTTTCTGAAAACGCAGGACGCGCTGTTTCAGCTCCTCGTCATAGGCATCTTTCGAGGCGGGGCTAGGCTCTCTCTTTTCCAATGCGTCCATGGCTCGACGGATCCAGAGGACGTTGGCTCCACTGGCACCGGTTGACAACTGGTAGGGAGGAGGAAACGGGGGCTTCCATAGAAGGATGAACGAGCCATCCCAGATCTTATCGACATCGGAAAGCGGAAAGGGCCGTTCCCGCCCCGCAATGGATAGCGTTGCCGTTTTGTCATCCAGTCCAACAAGGGCCACATGTTTACGGCCACCCGTTGGCAATGGGATTTCAAGAATCGCCGGCAAATTATACCTGCGCAGCTTCGGCCAGTTTCCTGTCTGGAAAATGCACTCGAGACCGTGAGCCTTGGCGATCGTGCACCCCAGCTCTCCCGGATTGGATGCAACCTTCACTCCCCACCGGGCGTAAATATCTGCAAAAGCAGAGGATGAGGCTGGCAGGAGGTCGATCAACCTGGCTGAGGACGTAATGGCCGGGAGCTTGTTGCCGGCGGGTGTTTCGGGTGCGGCGGGGACCGGGCTTGTTTCAACAGGAGGACTGACCTTAGTTTCCGGCTTGACCACCCCAGCCGCGGCCGCATGGACAGATGGCAGCGCAGCTTTCGGCGCAGAAGAGGATTTGGCTGTTTTGAAATAGACGGCACCGACGCCCATCGCCGCAACCAGGAGCATCAGTGCCGGAATCCATGCAAGCCGGTATTTGCGATACCATGGGACAACGCCGCGCGTTTCGCGGCTCGCCCGGCGGACGATGGCTGCGCTGACTTGCTGCCTGTTTTGCGCATAAGCTCCCAAAAGGGCACGGTCGCAAAGGATATTGACCAGTCGCGGTACTCCGCCAGAGAGTCGATAGATGCTGCTGATCGCGAATTTTGTGAATAGAGGGTCTCTCCTGCCGGCAATCAGCAATCTGTGATGGATGTAGGCAACCGTTTCATGCCGGGAAAGCGGAAGCAGATGATAGCGGGCTGTGATCCGCTGCGCAATCTGCCTCAGATCTTTCCGCTTCAGAACTGTGAGCAGTTCAGGCTGGCCGATCAGGATGATCTGGAGGAGCTTTTCCTGCGATGTTTCAAGGTTGGTCAACAGGCGGATCTGCTCTAAAACATCCCCCTTGAGGTTTTGCGCTTCATCGATGATCAGCACCGTCTTCCTGTGCTTCTCGTGCGATTCGAGCAGATGCTGATTCAGCGCGTCTATCAGTGCCTTGATGCTGACGGTTTCGGCCGGATATTGGATTCGGAGTTCATCGCACACCGTGGCGAGCAGTTCAGTGGCGGTCAATCGGGGATTCAGGATCAATGCGACATCGGTTTCGGGCGGCAGCTGTCTTACCAGGCATCGGGACAGAGTGGTTTTGCCGCACCCGACTTCTCCGGTCAGCTGCACGAATCCTCCGGGTTGCTGGACTCCGTAAAACAGATGGGCCAGGCCCTCTCGGTGTCGTTCGCTCATATACAGATACCGCGGGTCCGGTGTCAGAGAGAACGGAGGTTCGCTGAGTTTGAAATATTCGGTGTACATGCAGGCGCTCTTATCCCGGCTGATATAGCCGCCATGCTTTGGACTTCTTTTAACTGACTGAAAAAACTGATCGAAATCTCACGCGCAGTATTTCTGATGATCCGGCTCGGCTTCTGGGCGAATCAGCCTGCCAAGTGTAGCATATGTGCACATTCCCCCAAATCCTTCAATGGAGGCATCTTGAATCCCGGGGCATGGGAGGGCGTATTCTGTGTTACCATGATTCCATGATGCTCTTGACTGTTCTGTTATTGCTATTGCAGGGCGCACAGGCCACGGCTATCCAGGATATCCCTTCGGCACCCGGCGTTTATTATCGGCAGCCTGCCCAATCCTGGATCAACATTCCTAAAGCCCCGATCCTGAGTTCAAAACTGATGGGTACCGGCCTCTTTGTGGAGACCGGCGGCTACACCAATCTTGGCACGGATGTCGTGTGCGAAGGGGATAAGGCAAAGACGCGCATATCCGATCCGATGCCGACCCTTTTTGTAAAGGGCATTGGTCCCGCCGAGGATGTGCAGATTGTTCGTCTCACGAAGAAGAAGGCCGGCCGCGCGTTTTACAAGTCCTCGGCGAACTCGACCATCGAAAACAAGATCGGCGCCCGGAAATCCGATCTCCGGATGGTAACAGTGACCAGGATTGAAGAGGGCGTCATTGCCGTCACCCCCGATTCAAAATTGGATGCGGGGGAGTATCTGCTGGTAATCGGAGAACCCGATAACAGTTACGACTTTGGAATTGACGCAAAAAGATAACCCCGTAATTTCAGCTTACTGGGATAAGACAATCAATTCGCTGTTCTCGATGCGGATGTCCCGGATATAGTCGGGTAATTTGAATTTCTCTTTGTTTCCCGGCGAGGTGAAAAGCCGGTCCGCGGCAGCGTGCAGCGTGCTTGAGAACAGAGGCAGGGACCCGAATTTCCCACCCGTTGGATCCAGCCGCAAATAGCCATCCTCGGCCAGAAGGTGGCCTTCAAGTTCCATGGACATGTTCATGCCGTGCATGTCAAAGACTACATAGGCAAGGACCAGATCATCCTTCAACTCCAGCTTGATATCACGAACGGTGGATTGCGCCTGCGACAGGGACGAGCTGTCCATAGAATGGATATTGGTGGCCGCCTTGGCCAGATCCGGGATTGATTGTGAATCAATGCCTCCGGCCCGGACGTCCTTTTTCAATGCGAGATTCGTTTGAATCCATGCATTCAGCTCCGGTTGATCCAACTCCAGTCTGCCGGCAACACCATGACGGGCTCCGGAAACAAAACGCTGGACCTTCTCCGCGGCCAGATGGGAAGCGTCCGGTGGAACGGCGATGACCGGAGGGGCAGAGGTCCGCAAAATTAGAAACAGCACCAGGAGCAGACCCGCCAGCGTGACCCAACGGAATATTTTGTAAAAGCGCCATAGGCCGCCTGCGATCTGACCAATCATTCCCGGCCTTCTTTCCAGATAAACAGGCGGTGTTGTGCGAAGCTTGGCATAGACAAGGCCGCAGCGCAAACACTCGGACCCCCCACTTTGCTGGTAGCCACACTTTGGACAGTTCATGGGTTAGCAATCGGCTGCCCGATAGGAATACTGCAGGATAAATCATGAGCCCATTCCGTATCTTCTTCATTTCTGTAATCGCGATCACTTTTTCGGCGGGCCGAAAAAGCCGTTCCTGCCCATTGGCGCTTTTTCGCTTGCTCCGCCATTCAGAAATTATATATTTAGGCTTTTTTAATGGAGCGAGCATTGGATTACCGCAGTCGTGATATCAGCATACAAAACAAAAATCTATTGGAGTTCATTCAGCAACTGGCCGCCGGGGAATTCCTGATCCCGACCTTTCAGCGCCTTTTTGTTTGGGACCCCGAGAACATCTCCAGCCTCTGGGACAGCATTTTTCACTACTATCCCATCGGAACCATACTCTGCTGGAAAACGCGTACGCGCCTGCATGTGCATCGGCAGGTGGGCGGATTTTTTATCCCGGAGAACGGGGACACGGACAACAGGCTTCAGTCGTATATTCTGGACGGCCAGCAGCGGGCCACATCGCTGCTGGTATCCTTTTATGGCGGAGTCGGCAAAGTGAAGGAGCATTTTGCGTTCGACTATACGCTCTACTTTGATTTGACCACAGCCACCTTCTTTTTTGAAAAGGACTATTATCGCCACCGATGGGAAGCCGAGCCGGATTTTCTTGTGAAGCTCCGGGAGATCCCGGATCTGCCACCGGATCATTGCGACCGGTTGTCATTGGTTCGCGGGTATTCCGATGCGATTGAAAGCCACCTCGAACAGCTGAAATATGTTTTTACCGATTACAACATACCGTTGATCAATCTCGGGGGGTACGATATCGCCGGCGTCTGCGCAATTTTCGAACGGATCAACCAGACTGGAGTGCGGCTTAAGAACATGGATATTTTGATTGCGAGAGGATTCAAAAATTACGCCACGGTTGTCGAGGAGGATTTCCCCATCACCTCCGAATAGCGAATTTACTATCGTGCAGTTTGTTAGTTATGCGTTTACGAATTTATTAAGTGATTCAAACTGTTCCTGCGTTCCGATCACCACCAGGACGTCATCCCGGTGAATCTGCGAGCTCGCTTTGGGCTGCAGATCAAAGGAGCCGTCGTTCTTCTTGATTGCCAGGATGAGCGCTCCGGAGTTGCCCCGAATATCCGCGTCACCCACCGTTTTGTTTACCAGTTGAGAGCTGGCCGGAATTGGCATTTCGAACAAACTGAAGTCGACCTGGCCTCCGTGCGTCACGAGATCCAGGAAGTCGCTGGCAACCGGATGGATGGCCAAAGCCGCCATCCTTATGCCGGAGATGAAATAAGGCGATATCACCCGGTTGGCGCCTGCCATGATCAGCTTTTTTTCCGTGTCCTTGATTCCCGCCCTGGCCACAATGTTCAGATTCGGATTCAGGACGCGGGCGGACAGCGTAACGTAAACATTGGCGACGTCGGAATCGGAGCAGGCAATAAGCCCGGTAGCCGTTTTGATGCCGGCTTCCAGCAATACGCTGTCAACCGTGGCATCTCCTATAATGCTGGGGACATTTTTGGCGCGCAGTTCGTCCAGCGTCTCCTTCTTGCTGTCGATTACAACAAACGGGACCTTGGAAGATTCAAAGACCTGTGCCACCTGGTGACCAACTCTGCCGAAGCCGCAGATGATATAGTGCTGCTTCAACTGGCTGATGATCTTGTCCATCCTTTTCCTCTTTCTGTATCCGGACATTTCCCCTTCAACAATAGTCTCCACCGCCTGGCCGGCAAGATAGATCGCGCTGCCCACTCCGCCGATGATGATAAATATCGTGAATACCCTGCCGCCGGATGAAAGGGGATGGACCTCCTGGAATCCAACCGTGAACAGGGTTGTGATAACCATGTAGGTGGCGTCAAGAAACGAATAATGCTCCATGGATTCGTATCCGATGATGCCAATGATCAGTACCGAAGCCAATATGATGGTTGCCGGGAGCAGCCTTCGAAATGGATGGTCCATACAGATCCGGGTTTATCCCTCACCGCTGAATTGTTGTAAGGCCAGATGAAGCCACATGATACCATGATGTTTCCACGAAGTGCCAAACGATCAGTTTTCTAATCGGCTGGGAGTGGTTTCGCGGGACCTGCCGGCTTGATATATACGGAAGCCGCTCGAAACACTTATTTCAAGTTTCAGGGGTTAAACTTTGGCTCAGATTGAAATTGTCCCAGTGACCAGTGCCGGTGAAATGCGGCAGTTCATTCGCTTCCCATGGCGCATCTATCGCAACGATCCTTATTGGGTGCCCCCGTTGCTGCTCGACATGAAAAATCTCCTGGACAGGAAGAAGCACCCGTTTTTTGGCCATTCGTCTGCGGAATTTTTTCTCGCCCGCCGCCAGGGGGAGCCGGTTGGGCGTATTGCAGCTATCCTCAACAACAATCACAACTCGGTTCACAAGGAACGCACCGGTTTTTTTGGATTTTTCGAATCCATTAATGATGCCGGGGTGGCAACGGCGCTTCTGGAGCGTGCCGGACAATGGGTGCGCGAGCGCGGAATGGATCGAATGCGCGGACCGATGAACTATTCGACCAATGAGACGGTCGGCCTGCTCATAGAGGGGTTTGATTCACTCCCTTGCATCATGATGCCGCATAATCCGGCCTATTACGGCGACCTGATCGAGAAATCCGGATTTTCCAAAACAATGGACTTGTATGCATGGTGGCTGTTGACGGAGAAAGGTCTGAGCCCGAAGATCACCCGTGTAGGGGAAAGAGTTCTGAAAGATCAGGGAATCCGTGTGCGTTGCATCAATATGAAGGATTATTGGGGGGACGTTGCCATCATCAAACGGATTTATAACGATGCGTGGAGCGACAACTGGGGATTTGTGCCGATGACGGATGAGGAATTCCATCATATGGCCAAAGATCTCAAGATGGTTGTGGACCCTCGCGTCGTTCTGATCGCGGAAAAGAACGAAGAACCGGTCGCCTTCTCCCTTGCGCTCCCTGATGTGAATCAGGCTTTGAAAAAGATCAATGGAAGACTGTTTCCCTTCGGACTGCCGCGGCTTTTATACCTTACGAGGCACATACAGCAGGTTCGCGTCCTGGCACTGGGGATTTCCAAGAAGGTACAGAATTGCAATGGGCTCGGGGCTGCGCTGTATTACGAGTCTTTCCGACGTGGCGTGGAGGCAGGATATCGCAGTTGCGAGTTTTCCTGGACACTCGAGATCAACGACCTGATCAACCGGAGTATGCAGCTGTTCGGGGCAGAGATCTATAAACGGTACAGGATTTTCGAAAAGCCACTGTAGCGGCGGCGATCCTTGCTCCCGCGTTAAACTGACGCCTGCTTGCCGCCGAGCTTTGCCAATTCTTCCGCCAGCGCCTGAACAGCGTACCGGATTTCCTCTTCGGTATGGGTTGCGCTGATAAAAAAGCGCAATCGTGCCGCATCTTCCTCCACGGCGGGATGGACAATAGGCTGAACGTTTATCTTGCGTTCAATCAAGGCCTGGCTTAGCTGCATGCATCGGATGGAATTGCCGATGATCGCCGGAATTACCGCAACTCCAACGGCGTGGCCGGTATTGATTCCATGGCTGCGAGCCAGGTCAAGGAAAAGCTTGGATCGGTCTCGAAGCTGTTCGACCACTTTGGGAAGGCGCTGCATCAGTTCAAGGGCTTTGAGTGCCGCGGCCGCGTTGGGTGGTGCCATCCCTACGGAATACAGGAATCCGGGTGCCGTAAACTTGAGATAACGGACCAACGGGCTGTTTCCGGCAATGTAGCCTCCACAGCTTGCGAACGATTTGGAAAGAGTACCCATCCAGAGATCGACCTCAACCGGGTCCACCCCGGGGAAGTGATGTGCGACGCCTCGCCCTGATGGCCCAAGGACTCCGAGCGAATGCGCCTCGTCGATCAGGAGGTTGCACTGGAATTTCTTCTTTATTTCAATAAGCCGCGGCAGGTCGCAGATATCTCCATCCATGGAAAAGAGGCCTTCAGAACAGATGAGCGTACGCCGGTATTGGGCGCGAATCTGTCCCAGGATATGCTCCAGATCCGCTGTGTCCGCATGCTTGAATGGCAGTCGTTTGGCTCCGGAAAGGTAGATGCCCTGGAGAATACTGTCGTGGCAGAGAGAATCGTGCAGGACCAGGTCGTTCTTATCGTACAGGTGTCCAATGGTGGTTACATTGGTGGCATGCCCGCTTACAAAGACAACCGCATCCTCGACGCCAATATGTTGGGCAATTCCTTTTTCAAGATCCCGATGAATTTGTCGTTCGCCGGAAACCGGGCGGCTGGCGGAAACGGAAGTGCCGTATCGGTCGATGGCGTCTTTGGCGGCGGCACTCACCTCAGGATGACCGGATAGGCCGAGGTAGTTATAGCTCGAGAAATTCAGCATATCGATTCCATCGATAACGCTGTGGTTTCTGGCTGTGCCTTCATGAACATGAAAATATGGATTTCTCAATCCGGCCGCTTCAATCTCCAGCAGGCGTTCTCCGATGCTTTTTATCTCCGGGAACTTTCTTGTATCCCAAAATTCCGGGTTGGCACCTCCCGGTTGCGGCACCGCTTCGCCTTGAGCTTCAGGCGATTCTTCGGGCAGGCTAAATCCGGACGGAAGCTTCTTGTGGATCAAATCCAGCAGATCGCGCACATTGCTGAGAGACGCCACTTCTTCATCTGCGATGCGGATCGAAAGGTTTTCCTCGAGCACGCCGATCACTTCCATCATGGCTACAGAATCCAGACCCAGTTCAGAAATGGGCGTAGCCGGGCTCAACTGATCGAAGTCCCTCAAATTGACATCGTAAACCGCAGCCCTGAGCACATTTAGAAGATTTTGATCCGTGCTTTCCATGTTCTCACCTGATTAATGTAATACTGTTGAGGCTGTCCTCAGCCGAAGTCAGGCATCATACCATAGGTGCTTCGACGTCTTACAGGAAGACATGCACTTGTTGAGTATGGAGGCGGTTTGGCGGTAGGGAAGGGAGGGTGCAGCTTAACCTAGAACAAGGCTTTCGGCACGCTGGGGCGTAGCGCATTGGTTCGAATTGCCCAGCAGGCCATCTTCGAACAGCGCCTTGGTCCTCCGCCGCTGCAGCTTTCCGCTGGAAGTCTTGGGAATGGATCCTCGCCCGACCAGGACAACCTTATCCACGGAAAGGCTAAAGGCAGAACGAACCTGGTCACTAACGGCGCGGGCCAATGCCACATTATCCTGCATGGTGGTTTCTGCGATGATGATCAGCTTCTCGGTGGATTCCCCATCAACCGAGAATGCCACGACGCTTCCTTTTCGGATTCCGGATATCTCCTCGACCACCCACTCAATGGCCTGTGGCGGATAGTTGCGTCCATTGATGATAACCAGATCCTTCTGTCTGCCCGAAATATATAGATCCCCGTTCAGGATGAATCCGAGATCCCCTGTGTGCAGCCATCCCCCTTTCAGGAGCTGGCTGGAGGCCTCCGGGTTTTGAAAGTAGCCGGGAGTGACGCTGGGGCCCTTGAACACAATTTCGCCGACCTTCCCCTCGGGGAGCGATTTGCCCTTCTCATCCAGAATTCTGAGTTCGTGTTCTCTGAAGGTCCGTCCGCAGGAAACGAGTTCAAATCTCTTCTTGGGATCTCCGTCGTCATCACCATTCAATGGCACCGCAACGTTTTTTGACTCGTACAGATGCCGGTTGAGTACCAGCTTTCGTACGGGGCGGTGCAAATGATCAAACGCGATCGCAAGCGTCGCCTCGGCCATCCCGTAGCAAGGCATGATGGCGTGCGATTTGAGTCCCCAGGGTTCGAAGGTGGACAGGAATTTTTCCATTGTCCTGGGATTGATCGGTTCGGCGCCGCATCCCAATACACGCAGGCACGACAGATCCAGTTCCATCCTGGACTTTTTCGGTGCGCGCTTGGTCGCAAGATCGAATGCGAAGTTGGGGCCGAAGGTAATCGATGCCCGATATTTGTGTACTGTTTCCATCCAAACCGCGGGGTGTTTTACAAATGCAATCGTCGGAATGAATATCGCCGGTATCTGCGCCACGAGAGTCGAAATGACGAATCCGATCAAACCCATGTCGTGATACAACGGAAGCCAGGAAACCGCCCGGTCAAAATCCGGCTTTATCTCCAGGGTCTCGATAATTGCATGAGCATTTGCAATGAGGTTGCGGTGCGTTACCACAACGCCGCGCGGAGCCGAGGTGGATCCGGAGGTGAACTGAAGGAAACATGGATCGTCAGGCTTGATAGTGAATTCCTGCAGAACGATATCCGGGTCGGCATTTCTCAGCCGCTGAACATTCAACAGCTCTTTTAGTGCAGGCAGACGGGAGAGAAGAGGATCCAGGACAGGGATAAAATCCCCGGTGGTGATCAACGCATTCGCGCCGGAAACACGCAGGATACCGGTCGCCCGCTCGAGATAGTTGTCCATTCGGCCAAGCGCCAGCGGGGGATAAAGCGGAACGGGCATAAGCCCGGCAACGATGGTGCCCAGGAATGTGAGGACAAAGTCTTCCGGAGAGTTCAGCACAAGGGCAACACGGTCTCCCTTTGCCAGACCCATCGCCTGGAGAGAAGCTCCGATGCGCTTCGCTTCCTTAAAAACGTCGGCAAAAGACCAGTCCGTGGGATTCAGGTCGTTATCAAGGAACGTATAGCCTTTGTGCGTTATAGACGAAGCCGCATCGCGGGCATCGGTAAGCGTTCCTAACATAAACTCCCCATAAGACCGAAACGCGTCACGTTAACGCTTGATTTCCTAATTATTAGCCATGGGCAAATCGAAAATCCGGCCGCCTCGAGTGCCTGTGGGCTGCTATCAATAAACATATCCGGATGACGCATCGAACATAGCCTTTTTCTGTCAGACTTGCAATGAGTTTCCGTTATTCGGCCTTCCATTTGTTTGCATATCCCAGGATTAGAATTTCGTAATGTAAGGGTCACAGCCACCCATGGTTCCGGTACCATTCGACGGTGCTCCGCATGCCGTCTTGCAGGTTGATTTGCGGACTAAACCCCAGGAGCTTGCGTGCCTTCGTTGTGTTGCATAGCCAGCAGGGGTGCAGGAGTTCCCTTACTTTCTGGCTGCTGACCGTTGAGGGTCGCTTGGTAATGCCCGCCCACAAATCCCCGGCAAAACCAGCCATCTTGGCAATAAGCGGCGGGAAAGCAATTCTGCGATATGTTTTGGCCAACTCCTGAGCGATCGTGCGACCGACTTCATCCCAGGTATATATTTCCTCACGCGAAATAAAGAAGACCTCGCCCGAGGCGATGGATAGCTCTCCGGCAAGGATAAGGGCATCGGCCAAGTCGTCGACATGGATGAGGCTGAAACGCCGTGTGAAGCGGCCTGGAGTAAAGAGACAGCCCCGCTGAATCATGCGGAAGATCAAAAGTGTTTCACGATCGCCGGGTCCATAAACAGCGGAAGGACGCAGAATCGCAACGTGAAAAGCTTTGGCAAAGCGCAGCACCTCTGCCTCGGCCGCCAGTTTACTTTCTCCGTACCAGGAAATCGGCTTGGGCGGATAGTCTTCGGTGAGGCCCGTTCCATCGGAGCTTGGACCGGCGGCGGCAAGGCTGCTCACGTGAACAAAGCGGCGAATACCGGAACTTTCCGAAAGAGCTTCCAGGAGTTGTCGTGTGCCGATCTGGTTGGTTTGGAAAAAGGCATCGCGATTGGCGGCCTTGATGGCTCCGGCAACATGATAAACAGTTTCGATCCCCGTTACAGCCTTGCGCATGCCTGCCGCATTTCCCAGATCTGCGAGTTGCAGCCGGATCGGCATTTTTGCGAGCGCGCGCGTGTCACTCGTGCTGCGCACGAGGCAGGTAACCGCATAGCCCTTTTCAATCAGTTTCCGGACGAGGTTGATTCCGACGAATCCTGTCGCACCTGTAACCAGCACTGCGGGTTTTATTTCAGTCATAGCGGTTTGTAGAATAGCGAATTCCGGGCTTCAGTTGCGAAAATAAAGGTGTACTTTAGCAGGTATCCGGAGCCTTCAGCAACCTTCCCTCCATACAGGCGCTCGGACCTGACTAAAGAAGCAATACGGAGAGTAATAAAAGTGGAATCATGAGATAGGAAGTCATTGCCATGCCGACAAGAGGCGCAAAAAACAGGCTGGCCAGGATCGATCCAAGACAACCCCCGATAAGATCAGCGGCATAAAGGGGGGTAACTGCCGCACGTTGATCGGATGCGTCGTGGAAGCCGGCGTAGGCGAAGATTGCGGCCACCAGGATTCCGGTCATGACCAGGAAGGCAAAGCACTGTGAAAGGGAGGCAATGGCTCCCGCCGCTATTTGCCTGCCCATTACTCCGCTAAGAATGACAAGGCTTCCCAACAGGAGGATGCCGAGAGTCTTGGGCGGATTGAGACTGAGCCTCTCAATGACATAGCATCCCAACGCCAAACCGGCCATAAAGCCTGTAAGAAGAAGTCCCAGGTCTTGGAAGAGCACACCGCATTTGGTCTGGAAATATAAAATCAGCACGGTTTCCAAGGTCATTCCCGAAAAGGCGACAACTCCCATGAGCAGCGCGCGCCGGATTGGCCAGCGAGCCCAGGTCAGCAGCAATGCCGGGATGCTGATAGCCAGCAGCCAAAGTACTTTGCGGTCAAAACGGACTTCGGGAATGGAGGGATCCCAATACCGGGCGGATGGGAGCAGTTTGGAGAGCCAGATCATGGCGGTGTACTGATAGCAAACAGGACGAATATCGGTGTTCATGGGTGCGCGGGAGGATTCAAGCGTTTTCGCGATTTCCTGAAAACGATCATTCGTGAATAGGTATCGCAGGTAAGGCGGCGATACAATTTTTGTCTTCAATTGCCTTTCGACAAATCTGGATGCCAGGAGCGCCGGATCCCTGGTAAGGGCTCCCATGGAACAGACAACGACATTCGTGCTTCCGGGAATAAAAAGGACCTCTGAAAAAGCCGACCGGGCGGCACGGTAGATGCCTGTCATCCTTCGCGTCAATTGCGGACTCCAGATGTTCTCGGACGATTGGAGGCTGAAGGCAATTACTCCATTCGGGTTCAGCTTTGCCCGGCACTGCCTGAAGAATTCGCTTGTGTAAAACCGATTGGCCTGTCCCGAGCTGGGTTCAGGCATGCCGATGAGAATCAAATCATAGGACAGGGCGGCTTCGAGAAACTGGCGGGGATCCGCGACAATGATCCGGACATTGCTTGCCTGCAGCGATTTTTGAATTTGCGGTGTCTGGTTGGGGGGCACCAAGTCCAACAGCGTTTGATTCAGCTCCACATAATCGACGACTTGGGGAGAGTGCATCAAGACCTGGTAAACAGTGCCTTCAATGCCCCCGCCGAGGATAAGCACTCGCCGTGGATTGGAATGCTGGAGCGCCGCCAGATGAACAAATTCCTCCGGGCGTGTGGATTCCGTATCAAACAGCAGAGCATCATTCTCAAAAACGGAGACCTGCCCATCGAGAAACGTGACCGTGATTCTTGAATACGGGGAATCCTGGGCATCCACCAGCGTGGGATGGGTCCAGGCTGTCATTTGGCGGTCAAGCGTGGGAGCTTTCCATACCAGAAACATCAATCCGGCAACCAATGCCAGGGCAAGCGCCCGCATTTTTTCGAGGGAATGCCCGTCGAAATCCAGGAAGGAGCATCCGGCGGCGACCAATGCGCACAGGAGAGCAATAAGAAAATTCTGAAAACCGAAACGCAGCAGCAAGGTGGCGCTCAAACCGCCGGCAAGCCCGCCAATACTCTCAATGGCGTATGCCGTTGCCAGCGATCTTCCACTGTCAATCGCAACCCTGGCGCTCCAGCGGAAAAGAAGTCCGAGGAGCAAACCTACCGGAAGAATGGACGCACCGATTGCTGCAATCTGGGTGGGCAGGGGAAGATAGGCTCCAGGAAGATCGGTCAGCCGTAGCCGAATCGATCGGATAAAGGCGATGTCCAAAGGGAGAATGATGGCGAATAACAGGAAGAACAGGTTTATCAGAAAAATAGACGGAGCGGATGACCGCGAGCGCCGGAGCAAGGTGCCGCATGCGGTTGAAAGCATCCATATCCCTAGTGCCAGTGTATAGACCAGTTCAATTCCATAAGAGGCCACGCTCAATTCGCGCAGCAGCACAACCTGCCCCAATATAGACAGGAATCCCACCCCCAGGAGATATCCAATGCTGGAGTCGGATCGACGCAATCCTTGCATAATCATGGGGTCAACTGGTTTCCTATGGTTGCGCCAAAAAGCCCAAATATGCGGCAAAATCGCGCCTTATGGGTCTGTTTTTCCATTTCCACTCACTACTATTGAATCTATTATTTTTCTCCCGGTCCGCCACCGGCGAATTGCGATTCGCTGAAGACGTCTGCCTGAAAGATCTGGAATTCGGCGCCCTGTTTCCAACAGCCGGATGTGATGCCTGCCTTTCTGCAGAGATTGTCGAGCATCTCTGTCCGGCTCCACTTATTTTCGGTTGCCACCTGCGGCAGGAAGACGGCGGAGCGTCCTGCCTTGGACAGCAGCACGCCATCGCGGCCTACGACGATTTCACTGACAGAGGCTATGGGCTGCATCGGCGTGAGCACAGAAATTTCAATCTCCAGGTTCTTGAGTTCACTCCATTCCACGGGAGTGAATCTGGGATCACTGAATGCCGATTGCAGCGACATCATGCCGACGGTTTTGCTCAGTTCGGTATTGCTGGCCATTAGCCCGATGCATCCCCGCAATTCTCCTTTTTTGCGCAGCGTTACGAAAGCTCCCTGCCGCACTTTCAACCTGGCGGGGAAATCAACGGTTGGCTGCGGGGCCTGGGGGGATAGGTGGTGAAGGATGGTTGCCCTCGAGAGAGACAGAAGCATCTTCTTTTCGGCGGGCTGAAGCGGCGTTGTGCCCGAAAGCCCGGGGATTTCGCGATCCAGTGCCTGGGCCGACGCTGCGCCCGAATCCAGTACAACAGCTCCGTACCCTACAATACGGGACCGATCTCCGCCGGGCGTATCTCCTGAGTTCGCATAACTCGCCACAAAAGCGCGCCTGGCTCCAAGGCTTTTGGCCGCAGTTATTCCGGCAATAATGGCCGCTTCTCCACACGCCCTTGTTGCAAGATTGGGCACATCCAGTTCTTTCATCGTGGAGGCAAATCGGACCGTGTCGAGGGATGCGATGGCGTCCAGCGTCTGGTGGTCTGTTTTGGATGCATTTTCATAGGATGGATAGTGGGACAGGTCGGAGCTGATCACGATCAATGCGCGACGATTCTTCAGTACTTTGCCCAACGCTTTTCCAAACCGGACGCACATATCGTAATCGGGCGGATGAATGATGGCCGGCACAACAAGGGCTTTGGGGAAGAGTACCTGGATAAACGGAAGCTGTACCTCGATGGAATGCTCGGCAATATGGACCTGTCGGCTCTGAACGCAATCCTTGCATTCAGATAGCAGCGCGGCGGTGAGATTGGTGTCAACGGGAATTTCGCCCAGAGGCGTGCGCAGAGCGCCGTAATTGCCGAGGGAAACGCCCCTAAAATCCCCGGTTGTATGATTCACGCCAAGAATGACGATGGTGTCATAATTGACTCCCATCGCCTGTCGATAACCATTCGCGCAAATTTGCCCGGAGTAAACATACCCGGCATGGGGGACAAGGATGGCGATAGGATTGCCGGCATTTCCCGTGGCGGAGCGCTTTAGGTATGCTTCGATGGCAGATCTCAGTTTTTCCGGGTCCGAGGGATAAAACTGGCCTGCAACTGCCGGAGGGCGGACATCGGTTTCCGCGGCGGATCCGATTTGGACTCCACAGAGAAGCAATACCATGGTTGCCGGAAGCATTTTCCAGCGGATATGCAAAACCGGAGAGATAAATCTCATGCCTTGCTCCTTCGATGGTCTGCGTGTCCTGCTATTTGCCTGCTACGCCCAGACTCCCGCGATTTCTTTCCCGCAGTATTTGCAGGTGCCTCGGTTCATATGGATGCCTGCTATGAAGATGGAACTTCGTTCGATGACGACCTTCCCGCATCTCGGGCAGTAGGTTTGATTCCCGGGATGGTTGGGGACATTCCCGACATAGGCGTAATGAATCCCCTTTTCCATTGCATAGTTCCTGAAGCGCTCCAACGTTGCGATGGGAGTCGGCGGCAGGTTCAGCAGCTGGTAGTCGGGATGAAAGCGCGTGAAATGGATCGGAACATCCGGGCCGATTTCGCCCATGATCCAATCCACGAGTCCCTGCAGCATTTTTTTTGAGTCATTCAACGTCGGGACAACGAGATTTACGATCTCGAGATGAATGCCGCTTCTGGCAATCTGGCGGATGCTGTTGAGAACGGGCTGAAGCTCGGCGCTGCAGACTCTCCTGTAGAAATCCGGGCTGAAACCTTTCAGATCGATTTTGATGGCATCCAGAACGCGGCACAGCTCAGACAGCGGTTCCGTGTTCATGAATCCGCAGCTGACCATGACGCATCGCAATTTCCTTTTCCTTGCAAGTTCGGCGGTGTCGGCCAGATATTCGATAAACACTGTAGGTTCATTGTAGGTAAAAGCAATTACCGGGGATTGTTTGGATTCCGCAGTACTGACCAGTTCGGCCGGCTGCACAAAAGGAACGCTGAAGTCCTCCGGTCGTGATTGAGAGATCTCCCAGTTCTGACAGAATTTGCAATGCAGGGGGCATCCGGAGGTGGCGAATGAGAACGCCTCCGATCCCGGAAGAAAATGGTAGAAGGGCTTTTTCTCAATGGGATCCACATGGATGGCAACGGGCCTTCCGTAGACCAGGCTGCGCAGCTCGCCGTCAACATTCATCCGCGCCCGGCATTTCCCCCGATCTCCGCTTTTCAATATGCAGCCCTGGGCGCACAGAAGACACTTGATGAAAGCAGGCTTGCCCGTATGCGCCGCCGCCCGGAGGTATGTTTGCTGTCCGTGACAGACAGAACAGGCGGTTCCAGTTGAGGTCGAGGCCCAGTAGCGGGCTTTCGGAGCCATCCGTGCCAGGTCGGAAGTGCGGTCGAAGAACGACGGGTAGGCAAAAGCCAGACCTGCTCCAACAGTGGAGCCAAGGCCGGCCGCTGAAATGAGGAATTTGCGTCGGGAGATCATGCTGTCCTTCCGCTGCTACGATAATCCCCAGATAACCATGTGTCAATCAGCCGAACGTGGCCGAACGTGGCAGAAAAGCGGAGTATATCCATATGGATATACCTAGGGCTAGATAAGAACCATATTTTCCGGGGGAATTACCCCCTGTCATGGTAAAATCGGCGAGCTTTACTAATCTGGCTTGGCTATTGGCGGCTTTACAGGATCGAAAGTTATCTTTTTACGTGGGTATGGAGGAGGGATAAGGGCGATGAGTGATGAAGATATCAAAGCGGAACTCGAGAGATTGCGGGCGGAAAATGAAGCTCTCAAACGGTCTTCTTCCAAAGGACTGTCTTTGAGAGTAAGCGAAAAGGGCGCTGTTTCGGTATATGGACTCGGACGGTTTCCTGTCACGCTCTATAAGGAACAATGGCTTCGACTTCTGGATATGTCGGAAGATATCCGGATGTTCATCAATCAGAATGAAGCGCAGCTTAAATCCAAGGCCGCGCAGTCTTAATTTCCCGAAATCTCGCAGTACACCCTACACGATTCCGAAATTCTGCTGTATCGTTCCAATGAGGTGTATTCGGCAGATGCGAGCCGGGAGTCGGAATGCTTCTGCGCAACGGGGAGCATTCCGATTTCCGGCTCGACGGCCTTCTTCGGATCTCTCGCTTCAAGTTCCTTGACTTCTGACTCCTGAAACAGTTCGTTCTGTGGTAACTTTTGGGGCAGCGTATGGAGGAGTATCCCATGACGGACTATTCCATTCTTGAACGCGACCTCTGCGAAATTCTTAGCCTTTCGAAACGGCCTGTAGCTGTTACCTTTCGCAAAAACGCTCCTGCCGGAGTCGTCCGATTTGCCGGAGACGAACCCTCGGGGTGCAGTTTCTGGAAACTGGCGGCGGGAGGAATGACCTTTTATACGATTCCCGGCGACCATTGTCGTTGCGCTCTGGGACGATACACGCATGGATTTCCTCGGTTGCCCGGACACGATGGGGAATTGGAGAATGCGATTTCGATGCTGAGCAGTAGCGGCTATATAAAAATGGAAGAACTCCATTCCATGCCGCACCTCCGGGAGGCACCCCAGGCTGTCGTTTATTCTCCGCTGGGAAATGCTCCGGTGGATCCGGATTTGGTAATCATTGTTGCCCGTCCCATGCAAATCATGCTGCTGCAGGAATCGGCAATGCGTGCCGGCGTCGGGCTGCAGCTTTCGCTATTTGGCGGGCCGACGTGCATGTCACTTCCAGCCTCTCTGGGGCAGCATGGGATGATCACAAGTGCCGGTTGCCTGGGAAACCGTATGTACAATGAGCTCGGGGATGATGAGCTTTATGTCATCTTTCCGGGCAGCGTGCTGCAGAGAATTGCCGATGAGGTCCAGGGGATTGCCGAATCGACCGCAAGCAGAATGGAGTATTACAAAGGGCGTCGCAAATCTCTCGAGACTCCGCGGGAATAGGTCTGATAATTCGTAAACCATACCTCTGATGACTCCGGCTGCTGCCGGAGTTGGCGATGCTCCGTTCACAATTTCGAAGGAATCATGGGCCCCACGCTTTCAGCAAATCAAAACAAAAACCCATACGAACCTGCATCCAATGGGGGAGCCCAATCAAAATTCAAGGTAGCCTTGCGGGCGCTGCGCTCCCGCAATTATCGGCTCTTTTTTATCGGCCAATTGATCTCCCTGATCGGGACCTGGATGCAGATGGTGGCACAGCCCTGGCTGGTGTATCGTCTGACCGGATCATCCCTGTTGCTCGGCACCGTCGGCTTCGCCTCGCAAATTCCCGTCTTTCTTCTGGCGACTATTGGCGGGGCCGTGGCGGATCGATTTGACAGGCATAAAGTCGTGATTGCCACCCAGGCCGCCTCGATGATCCTGGCATTCATCCTGGCATTTCTGACCCTGACCCATACTATCCAGGTCTGGCACATTATCGTCCTCTCCTCCTTGCTGGGGATTGTAAACGCCTTTGATATGCCGGGACGTCAGGCATTCATCGTTCTGCTGGTGGAGAAGGAAGATCTGATGAATGCCATCGCCCTGAATTCCTCGATATTCAATGGCGCGCGGGTTCTGGGACCGGCCGTAGCCGGACTCCTGATTGCCGGTATCGGAGAAGGGTGGTGTTTTTTCGCCAACGCAGTCAGCTACATTGCGGTCATCATAGGATTGTTGATGATGAAACTGAAGCCCATGCCTCCGGTGGAGCGAAAGGATGCGGGGATGCGCAGTTTGCTCGAAGGGTTTTCCTTTGTGCGTAAAATGCGTTCGATCCGGGCGGTGCTCCTGTTGCTGGGGCTGATCAGCATCGTCGGGATGCCCTACTCGGTCCTGATGCCGATTTTTGCGGATAAGATTCTTCATGGCGGGGCGAGGGGGCTGGGCATTCTGATGGGGGCAACCGGGATTGGTGCGCTGGTTGGCGCCATGTCGCTGGCTGTCCGGTCAGGGACAAAAGGTTTGGGGAAAGTAGTGGGCTATGCCAGCGCCGGATTCGGAGCGGCGCTTATTCTGTTTTCCGCCTCCCGGTCCTTCTGGCTGTCCGCCGCGTTCCTGGCACCCGTCGGCTACTCATTCATGGTGCAGATGGCTGCCAGCAGCACTCTGATTCAGACTATGGTGCCCGATCATCTGCGGGGCAGGGTCATGGCGGTTCATGTGATGATGTTTATGGGAATGGCGCCGTTCGGATCCTTCCTGGCGGGGGCGATCGCCACGAAGGTAGGGGCTCCGTTGACTATTGCGATAGGCGGCGGCATCTGCCTGGCCGGCGCTGTCCTCTTTCTCTCGCGCCTTCCGAGGCTCCAGCTCGTTTCCTCCGCTCCAATCCAGCCTGCCGTGGATGAGCCATAAAAAACAAAACGCCACGGATTTCACAAATAGTTCGTGAAATCCGTGGCGTGCTATACCACATTTCAGGAAAGAACTAGAAAACGCCAGTTACCTTTCCAGTCTCGACATTGACGTCCACTCTTCTGTATGCAGGATCCGATGCAGTTCCCGGCATCAAAGTGATGTCGCCGGCAACCGGGACCACGAAGCCCGCGCCTTTGTAAGTCATGATGTCGCGGATCGGAAGCGTCCAGCCCTTCGGTGCACCCTTCAGATTCGGGTTATGCGACAGGCTGAGGTGTGTCTTAACCATGCAGGTTCCAAGCTTCTGGAGCTCAGGATCGCTTTCCATCTTCTTGAGCTTGGTCTGGGCGTCGGGCGTGTAGGAAACACCGTCGGCTCCGTAAATTTCCTTTGCGATGGTTTCAATTCTCTTTCCGAGCGGCATGTCAAGTTCATAGAGATACTTGAAGTCGTTCGGTTCGTTGCAGGCGTCGATAACGGCATCGGAGAGCTCCAATGCGCCGTCGCCGCCCTTCAGCCAGTGCTCGGAAACCGCACAACGTGCGCCGATGGCTTCGACGTTTCTCTTGATGCAATCGATCTCGGCCTTGGTATCGGTATAGAACGAGTTGATGCAGACGACCGGATTGATGCCGGCCTTCTTCACGTTCTCAATGTGTTTGAGCAGGTTGGACAAGCCCTTTTCCACCAGCTCAACGTTTTCCTGTGAGTAAACAGGATCCAGCTTCTTGCCCGGAGGAACTGGAGGGCCGCCGCCATGGCTCTTGAGAGCGCGAACAGTGGCAACCACAACAGCGCAATTCGGCTTCAGGCCGGAGAATCTGCACTTGAGGTTCCAGAACTTTTCAAAGCCGATGTCGGCGCCGAATCCGCTTTCGGTGAGGTGGTAATCGGCAAGCTTGAGAGCCAGCTTGTCCGCCACGATGGAGGATTGACCGATGGCGATATTGGCAAACGGTCCTGCATGGACGAAGATCGGCTGTCCTTCAATCGTCTGCAGAAGGTTCGGGTTGATGGTATTGACCATCCAGGCACACATCGCGCCGTCTACTTCCAGATCGGCTGTGGTGACGGGATCGCCCTTCTTGTTGTACGCAACCACCATTTTGCCGATTCTTTCACGCATATCTTTGAGGCTGGTGGCGACGGCGAGGATCGCCATCAATTCGGAGCTGACGGCAATGGCGAAACCGGATTGCATCATGAAGCCATCCATTTTGCCGCCCATTCCGATGGTGATGTTGCGCAGAGCCTGGGCGCAGAAGTCGATGACCCACTTCATTTGAACATTGCGATGATCGACGTCCAGCCGCTTCAGGTTTTTGGATGCCAGGAAAGCATCGTCATTGATGTATTCGTGCTGCATTCTGGAGGTGAGAGCAATCATTCCCAGATTGTGCGCATTGATGATGTCGTTGATGTCGCCCGTTAATCCGAGGGAGAACGGTGTGAGCGGAACGCACTGAGCCAGACCGCCGCCTGCAGCGCTCCCTTTAATGTTCATGGTTGGTCCGCCCGAGGGCTGCCTGATCGCGCCGGTTACTCTCTTCCCGCGTTTCCCCAGACCCTGAACCAAACCCATGGTGGAGGTGCTTTTCCCTTCTCCCAGTGGAGTAGGGGTAATCGCCGTAACGTCAATGTACTTGCCGTCCGGGTTGTTCTTTACTCTATCCATTATGGCGCGATAGTCGACTTTGCCATAATAATGCCCATAAGGAATCAATTCTTCGTTTTTGATTCCGAGTCCATCCGCAAGCTGCTGGACCGTTCTCATGTCTTTTTCGGCTTCGAACGCTATCTGCCAGTCAGCCATTTTAGTTGGATCAAGCTTTCCCATGTGCCATCCTCCGTTTGTTCTTTTACTCTTCTTTTTTACGGTTTTTATAATAAGACCGAATAAACTGCCATGGCCTTTCCCATCTGCACCAAGCCCCATGCCAGCCGGGACATTATAAAGGAAAATCGCGGAAAGTCCATTTATCGATTAATTTCTATAAACTATCCCGTCCCATCCATAAGGAACCCTTAGCGACGACTTTCGACGGACAAAAAAACAGCCTTTCCGGGCAAAATGAAAGAGCCGGCCATTCAGCCATTTATGAGTAGATCACGGGACCGATTGGGTATAGCATAAATGTAAGAATAAAGGAGCAGAGTATGGAGTGCTGCTTCTCAAATCATCGGCATCGCATCCCAAAAGCCGAACACCCCGGTTCCCGTACGACAGTGTTGGAATGTAACTGAAAGCCTGTTTTATCCAGGGTTTCGAGGGCGGGTGTGTCGGAGCAGCGTACGGGGCTAGCCGACGTCCCCGCCATCAAACCGGAAAGGAATGCAATATGTCAATTCCGGCCCATATCAGCAACTATCTGGATTCCCAACATATTCCCTATCAATCTTTTACTCATTCCAGAGCCTATACCGCCCAGGGGATTGCCCAGGCGCAGCATCTGAGTGGGAAAAGGCTCGCCAAGGTGGTGATGGTCGTGGTGGGGGAAAAGAAGGTCGTGATGGCGGTCGTTCCCGCCAGCCATCGTGTGGATTTGGATCATTTCGCGGACATCCTGAAAGCAAAATTGATCCGCCTTGCGACCGAGGAGGAATTCCAGGATATCTTCCCCGAATGTGAACTGGGTGCCATGCCACCCCTGGGCAACCTCTATCACCTGGATGTCTGGGTTGACGCGAAATTGCGGTTATACCCGACTATTTCGTTCAATGCGGGTACGCACGCCGAAATCATACAGATGTTCTTTGCGGATTTCGAGCGGCTGGTGCACCCGAGGGTTGCGTCTTTTGGGGCGCTCCTGCACTGATCGGTCTCTCGGCCTGGCCCGGGATGGAAGGATGGTATTCGAAGATCTATGGAGGTTTTGAGGATCGCTGCAGGAGGTTTATTTTTCTGAGGGAGGTTCAATGACCAAGATGCTACAGTCCCGTGAGGCGCCGCGCAGTGAGAAGCGTGGCGCAGTGGGTGGATCACATCAGTCTGAAAAATATGCATCCAACACCCGTTGTCCGAAGTGCAATCTTCGATACCAGGATGGTATGTGGAAACGGGTCATTGCGGAGAACGGAGCGGATGTGCCATCAAAGCTGTGTCCCGCATGCATGCAGATACGGGATGGCCAAATAGGAGGTATTGTCGAGTTTACAGGCGCTTTTGCCGGGGTTCACCGCCAGGAATTATTGAATCGGATCAGGAATGTAGAGAAACTGACCCGGGAGGAACGGCCCCTGGAACGCATTGTTCAGGTGAAGGAGGAAAAGGGGGGAATCGTTGTCTCTGCTACAACAGAACACCTGGTTGCCAGAATAGGGAAATCGGTTCAACGAGACTTCGGCGGCGAACTGCATCTTCGGTATACCCCCGAGGATAAGTTTGCCTACGTGCATTGGCACAGAGATTAACGGGCAGTGGGTAGTGGGCCGCGACAAGCCCATTACCCACTACTTGATTCCCGGCTCAGTCATATTTCGCAGGTCGAATGCCCTTTCGATTTGTGCTTCGCTCAACAATCCCCTTTCCAGCACAATCTGTCGAATGGTTTTGCCGGAGGCTAGGTATTCCTTGGCCACCTCTGCAGCCGCACTGTATCCAATGTGAGGATTCAGCACCGTGACAATGCTCATGCTGGCTTCCGCATAGGCTTGACAGCGAGACTCGTCCGCCCGGATACCCGCCAGGCAGAATCGCGTAAAGACATCGACCGCATTGGAAAGAATTTCGATTGCATGGAGAAGATTGAACGCCACCACCGGCATCATTACATTAAGCTCCAGTTGCCCGGCCTGAGCCGCCATCAAGACAGTCGTATCGCAGCCGATGACCTGGAAGCAGACCATGTTGAGCATTTCCGCCATTACCGGATTGATCTTTCCCGGCATGATCGAGGATCCCGGTTGCAGCCCGGGCAGAGAGATTTCAGCGAAGCCCGTTTTGGGGCCCGAGCTGAGCAGTCGCAGGTCGTTGGCAATCCTGATAAGGTCCTGGGCCAGCGCTCGCAAGGCTCCTGACAGATGCACAAAAGGCCTCAGCGATTGCATGGCCTCAAAGTAATCGTCCGCCATCCGGAAATCGAAGCCCAGTTCTCTGCCGAGTTCCTGCACCATTTTGAAGCGGTATTCGGGATGCGCGTTGAGCCCTGTGCCAACCGCTGTTCCTCCAATCCCCAGCTCCTTGTTCATATCCTCGGCTGTTTCGATTGCTTCCAGATGCTTCCGGATGCAGGTTGCATACGCGCCGAATTCCTGGCCCAGCCGTATGGGAACAGCATCCTGCAGGTGGGTCCGTCCGGATTTCACAACGGAATCGAATTCTTCGGCTTTTTCCGCCAGGATTTGCCGCATGCTTTCCATCGAGTGCCGAAGCACCTGCGTCCGCATTACGGCCGCAATCCGTATCGCTGTCGGACAGACATCGTTGGTGGATTGAGACATGTTGACGTGGTCGTTCGGATGGATGATGGAATAGTCCCCTTTTTGTCCGCCAAGGAGCTCGATGGCGCGATTGGCAATCACTTCATTCGCATTCATGTTGTGCGAAGTGCCGGCTCCCGCTTGATAGACATCCACAACGAACCACTCCCGCAGATTACCATTCAGGATTTCATCGCACGCCGCAATGATCGCCTGGGCCTTCGTGGAATCCAGGAGCCCGAGCGAGGTGTTGACCGCGGCGGCAGCTTTCTTGATATAAACGGTGGCATCGATATAGGACGGCCTGGGCTTCAGGCCGCTGATGGGAAAATTTTCCACAGCCCTGTCCGTCTGGATGCCATAATAGGCATTACTGTCGATTTGGCGCGCGCCAAGGGAATCTTTTTCCGTGCGTGTTCGCATCACCGCCTCCTGAATTAAATTTGGATAGAGCCGCGCATCAATTCAAGAGGCATTCTCTGAGCGGGGGGAGGGAAGCGCTGTGACCGAGCCGGTGGAGCTGCCGATCGAGGATTCGATCGACCTGCATACGTTTCAGCCAAGAGAGATTCCGGATCTCATGGAAGAGTATCTGTTCCAGGCTGAACAAAAGGGTTTTAAGGAAGTCCGCATCATTCATGGCAGGGGCGTGGGAGTGCAGCGCAGCATCGTGCACTCCATTCTGAAGAAGCATCCGCGTGTCCTGGCTTTTCGAGATGCCCCGGACAAAGGCTCGACCACCGTCGTGTTGAGCCGCTGAAAATAGGGAGCCGGCGGAATACGACGGGGCCTATTTCCCGTTCTCTGCATTTTTCCCTGCGTTCTCCGCCGCGATGGCTTCAAAGAGCCTTCGGATTGAACCGGTGATAGCGGGGAGCATTTCAGCCTGAGGCTTGTCTGCGCGTGATAAAAGGTCTTTTGTTTCCTTGCGCCAGGCTTCGGACGGCTTTTGCCCATTTTGGATGAAATCCATGGCCTGCAGGCCTCTCTCACAGAGTTCGGCAATGGTATCCGCCATGGGCCGGATTTCCTCAAGCAGGTATGACCGCCCGATCATGGTCTGAACCGCGGCATTGTTATCCTTCCAGTCCGCCAGCGAGGCTCGAACCCGGGCTGCGGCCGTTCCCGCTGGATCAGCGAGGAGATTCTGCACCTGCAGATCCAGTTGCCGGGCCGTTTCGCTTTCGGGGAAAACCAGGTCGACCATCCGGTTCATGGGGCTGAAGCTGGTGTATTTTCTTGTTCTCTGCCGCACGCCCAGACCGGTTGGAAGCAGCAGTTCCGTGAGTTTCCGGAGTGGCGCGATATCCTGATATCCTGCCAGGCGCTGCAGCATTTCGATCTGGTGGTCGGCGTGCCGGAGTCCCAGAAAACGGAGTTCCTGATTGAAGCGATCGAGTCGTCGATACAGATCGGCGGCATCGGTGGGCACGGAAACGGACCATAGCCGCTCCGCAATCGCGCCCGCGCGCGGCCAGATGCGGGATTCTATATTGTCGGGATTGGCAAACTCCGCCCACATGCAGGCTTCTCCGCCCAAAATCCGGCCGCGCTCCTCCGCGCTGAGTGAATCGGCGTCTTTGCCGAGCGGGTCCATTTCATAGTGGAAAGACGCGGGTCTCATGTGGTCCAGGTAATAGCTGTAGGAAAGAATGGCGGAGAATCCCCTGCGAACGGTGTCGCCGATAGTAGGCTGCTTGCGCCACACCTGCACCAGCACATTGGAGGGAAGATCGGGGTGCAGGATTTCATCCCAGCCCATCATTTTCTTGCCGTGCTTTGTCACTATCTTGAGCAGACGCTGGTTGAAATAAGCCTGCAGTTCGCGATTGTCTTTCAGCTGGTGCCGAGTCCTGAATGCACGGATCGTCGGGCTGGCGCTCCATTGTTTCTCGTTGACCTCGTCGCCGCCGATATGAAAGTACTCATCGGGGAAGAGCGCCGCCATTTCCCCGATAAGGGCATCGAGAAAGGAGTAGGTGCTTTCCAGTGCGGGGTTCAGGCACGGCTCAAAGACGCCCCAGGAGCGTTCGATCTGATAGGGGCCCGGCGCGCTTGCCAGTTCCGGATAGGCGACCAGCCACGATGTCGAGTGTCCGGGCATGTCGAATTCCGGAATGACGCGAATGCCGCGGTCGCGCGCATAGGCCACGAGCCCTTTGACCTCTGCCTGTGTGTAGTAATGACCATCCGAGCCCATTTCATGGAGCTTGGGGAACTTAAGCGATTCCACGCGAAAGCCCTGATCATCGGACAGATGCCAATGCAGCACGTTCATCTTTGCCGCGGCCATGGCATCCAGGTTCCGACGGATAACATCGAGCGGTTCCCAATGGCGTGAGGCATCGATGAGCAGGCCCCTCCAGCGCAGGCGTGGCCGGTCTTCAATGCTGGCCGCCGGGATAAAGAAAGACTGGCCATCCAGCTCAATGAGCTGGAGGAATGTTTCCATTCCTCGAAGGATCCCGATGGGTGAAGCTGCCGTGAGCCGGGCTGCCCGGTCGGTAACTTCCAGTTGGTAGGATTCATCCGCCGTGAGGGACGGCAGCGCTTCGCCGGCTCCGCTGCACTGAATCTGAAGTGTTGCCGGATTGGAGTCCGTGTCCCCCTGTGGATGCAGCGGGATCCCGGTTCTATGCTGCAACCGATCGAGCAGACGGTCCGCGGCCCTTTTCAGAAGCGGATCGGAATATCCCGCAATTTTCACATTGAAGCTGCCGTCGATAACCAGCCTGCCCGCGTTGAGAACCATATGTTCGGGCAGCGGGACCACATGAATATTGGTTTGTTGAGCCATAAGCAGTTGAGTTGAGAAGATCGCTGCAACCATGACAAGAACAACATAGGCTTTTTGTTGAATCACGGGAATTCCTTTCCAAGGCTTGCCGGAGCCATGATAGCGAATTAGGGAAGGGAATCGTTATCGGAATTTCGCAAGCCCGGCACCCGCCCCAATTTGTTGACACGTGCTCCTCTTGTCGGGTACTTTGACTTGCATGGACGAACAAAAGGAGAAAGCTGTGGACAAAGACATTTCCATTGTTGGCGAACCGACGATTAACCCCGCAACCTGCAAATTCACCGTAGACCGATCGGTATATCCCGGTGGGTCTGCTTATTTTGGAAACCGCGATGCCGCGAAGTTCTCTCCGCTGGCACAGAAGGTATTCGAAATCCAGGAAGTCGAGAACATACTCATCGCGGATACGCAGGTTACCGTGACCAAGTCCGGCTTTGAGCCCTGGCCTGTCATCGGGAAACTCATCGGAGCCAAGATTCGCGAACACATCCGGTCGAATCAGCCGGCGGTAACGACGGAGTTCGAGTCCGCCATGCCATCCGAATCGGAGATTCGTACAAAGGTGCAGGGCCTGTTGGAACGGGAAATCAATCCCGCTCTCGGCATGCACGGCGGCTGGGTGGAACTCATCGATGTGAAGAAAAATGCGGTGTATCTGCGGCTCGGAGGCGGATGCCAGGGCTGCGGATCCGCAAACGTAACGCTGAAGATGGGAATTGAAAAGGCCATCCGCGAACAGATACCTGAAGTCGGGGAAGTGCTGGATACCACCGATCACGCAGCGGGACGGAATCCGTACTATCAACAGTAGCGGCGCGTGTGTGCGGGCGCGAGTGGATTGGCGAAATTCGGATCCGTTGTCGGCCGCATGCGGCTTTTTGAGGCTGGATTCGGGGTTTTAGCTAAAAAAATCTGCGCGCATAGCGATAAATAGCGGGTTTTTTGAAAATAGTGATTGTTTTTTTTTAGAATATCCGCAAAATGTCCATAGCTTGTTTGCTTTGTTCCAGTAGGGTCAAATAAATTCATGGGAGGAGTTGAATGGCTGGAAAAGTGATGACGAAGGCTCAATTGGTTACCTTGATTGCAGATAAGGCAGAAGTTACCAAAGCTGCGGCGAATGGGATTCTCGAGATTATTGCCAACACCGCAGTGACCGAGACAAAAAAGAACGGCCAGTTCATTATTCCGGGGATTGGCAAGCTCGTAAAATCACAGCGCAAGGCAAGAATGGGACGCAATCCCCAGACCGGCGCCGCGATCAAGATTCCTGCGAAGACCGTTGTAAAATTCAGAGTAGCCAAGGCCTGCAAAGACGCCGTGGTTCCTGGAAAGAAGTAGTTTTCGCTTTATGGACGGTGATGGGATCAGGCCCTCAGAGGCTGCGGATGGAGCGTCCGCTGCTTAAACCACAGCCTCTCAGGGACCTGATTCTGTTATAGCCGGACGGTATCCTTCCCCTTCTGATTTCCCCTTGAAATCCGGCTGCCCAGCAGATTCAGGCAGAGCAGCGTTACAAACACCATACCCAGCGGCAGCAGGTTCCACCAGAAATCCGTCAGCACGCGTGCGTCCTTCAGATTCTTCAGCATGGATCCCCAGGATTCTCCCGCATCATGAAACCCGATGTTTAGGAAAGAGAGGACAACCTCACCCAACAGGAATATGGGAGCGGCCACGACAAGCTGCGAGAGGATAAAGGGGAGAAGACCGGGAAACATGTGCCGGCGGAAAATGTGCCATGGAGAAGCGCCAAGCGAATGGGCCGCTTCCACGAAGACGGAATTTCTGAGCTGCAGGATGAGACCGCGAATGCCGCGCGCCATGGGTGGCCATGCCACGGCGGCAATTGTCCCGACTATCAGAAGCAGGTTTTGCATGAAGGGCATTTTGGCGGGCAGAAAGGCGCGCAGGGAAAGCACGATGTAGAGGGCCGGCAGCGCCAGCACAAATTCCGAGAAGCGCATCAGGAGTGAATCGATCCAACCGCCGAAAAGCCCGGCCAGTGCTCCGATGGAAATGCCCAGCGCGGAGTAGAGCAGCAGCCCGAGCAGCATGACGAGAAGCGAAGTCCTGGTTCCCGCCAATACCCGTGCCAGAACGTCGCGCCCGAAATCATCGGTGCCGGCCGGATAGTAATAGGGCGGCTGGCTTCTTCCCAGGAGATGGCAATTCATGGGAATCAAACCCAGGAGCCGGTAGGAGTATCCGGAGTAGAAGAACTGCAGAGGATAGGTCTGCTCCGTGTTTTCCTTGTAGCGCGTATCGAGCGGATCCTTCAATTCCATCCGATAGACAAACGGTACCGTCAGTGCGGTTTGATTGAAGAAGTGCATCCGGTTGGGAGGCTGGAAAAACTGTTCCAGGTTTTGCATCCCCGGCGGATTGGAGGAGAGGAAGTCGGAAAAGATGGAAACCAGCACCAGCAGAAGCACGAATCCCGCGGAGAGCCTGAAAGTCAGCGATTTCATCGTATGCCTTTCCGCATCGCGGGACGCGTTCTGGGATCCAGCGCCAGCATCGCCGTGTCCGCCAGCAGATTTCCCAGGACAAGGAGAAGACTGCTTCCCAGGACGCATCCGGCCAGCAGGAACAGATCGCGGTTGAAGAGCGCGTCATAGGTGATCTGTCCGAGTCCGGGCCACGAGAAGATGACTTCCAGGACGAGGCTTCCGCTGAGGATTCCCCCGAGCATCGGCCCTGTGATTGAGAGCACGGGGTTGAGCCCCGGGCGCAGCATGTAATTCAGAAAAATCCGCGAATTTCCCAGGCCTCTGGCTCGTGCGCAGCGCAGGTACAATAAATTGTCGTGGCTCTGCATGGCGGCGTATTGAATCCGTTCTATATAGGCGAGAACGGGAATGGTCAGGCAGAGCACCGGCAAACACAGGTGGTGGAGCCGATCGATTGTCCAGTGCAGGATGCCGATCGGCTGATCGGCCAGCGAGTTCATGCCCCCCAGCGGGAACCAGTGCGTGTGCGCGGCAAAGAGTAGCGCCGACAGTCCCAGTAGAAGGGAAGGGAGTGAAAGTGCGATCGTGGAAAACAGGCTCAGCAGTTTTCCCGGCGCGCGTCTCTCAAACAGGGCGTGAATGGTGCCGGCAAAAAGCCCGCCGCCGAAGCCGAGAATCAAAGCCGGAATCCCCATCCAGAGAGTGTTGGCCAGGGCGCCGGTGACTACGGAGAAAACGGGGCGCTGGTAGAAGAGGGATTGTCCCAGGTCCAGGCGCAGAAGCCTGCCGAACCAGCGCGCAAACTGAATGTAGAACGGCGCGTCCAGTCCATATTTATGCCGGAGCTGGCTTACCGCTTCCTTCTGGATCGATGCATCGACCAGGTGCGTGCTGAAGAAGTCCCCGGGAATAACTGCGGAGAGCCAGAAGGTAAGGAAGGCAACGGCAAAGGAAAGCAGCAGGAACTGAGCGATTCGTTTCAATAGGAAGGATGAAGTCCCGGTCCGCATCTGTTTTTGCCAATGGCGGCATCTGTTCTGTCCGGGATGCCGGCACGCTCCGATTTTTCGTAATTTGCCCGAATTGAAACTCCCATTGTACTAGAAAGCCGTGATTTTCTATAATGGGCTGCCCTTGAATCAACCCCTCGCTTGCATCTGTAGTTCCCTCGGAGTGAGGGCGCCCTTTTGAATTTAGACGCGCGATAGCCGTTGGTCTGTGTAACTTCTAAAAATTAGTGTCTTTGCAGTGGCCTGCCACCATTTGTCAGGGAGCGTCTATGAAGGCAATGACCAAGCACCTCAAGGATGGCTTCAAACTGAATGATCGCTACCAAATTGAAGAAATGCTGGGGATTCAGGACATAGGACAGCTTTATCGCTGCAGCGATCGCGCCACGGGGCGGGGTCGGGCGAGATTGCGGATTCTTTTCGGCGAGTCGCTTGGAGTAGCGGATACAGCGGCTATGAGCGGAGCCTTATCGCTGCTTCGCAGATTGCAGCACCCGAATCTGGGGCGCGTCTTGGATTATGGAATCATTAAGGGGTCTCAAGATCTGTTTGTCGTTCAGGAATGGGTGGATGGCAAGGATATATGGGTTGGAACCGAGGATGTGGAATTTGAAGAGCTGTTGAGTATTTTGATCGATGTCGTTCAGTCTGTGCATTACTTGCATACACGCGGACTGGTTCACGGCTGTTTGAATTCCTCGAATATCATCCTGGCCAAGAATGGGAAGGGCACGAGGCCAAAGCTGTTGGATTTCGGCCTGGTGCGAAGCCTTCCGCAGCATGGAGGCAGCAGACTAGGGAATCCCGTGCACTTGGCTCCAGAGCTTTTGTTGGGTGGAGCCGTCACCCAAAGCTCCGATCTGTATTCTCTGGGAATCCTGATTTATCAGTTGTTGACGCGCCGGCTTCCTTTCGAAGATGTTGACCCCGGTTTTCTGGTGGAAAAGCGCCTGCAGGTAAACATCGATCTGAGGCCGATAGGGCGTCTTAAGAATGGCGCCGTATTGAAGGAGATGTTGTGCAATCTGCTGGAAAGAGATGCGGATAAACGATCCGGATCCAGTGAGGGCGTCTTACGGGGGTTGATAGAAGTACTTGGACGCGATACATCACGCCGGAATGCCAGGGATTTGCGAAACCTGTTCTCCTCATCGCGATTCGTCGGCAGGGACAACGAGCAGAGTCTTCTCAAGAAGTGCGCTAGCCAGGTGGAGGTGAACGGGCGAGGGTGGACCGTGTTTGTATCCGGAGAAGGAGGTTTGGGGAAGAGCAGGCTTTTGGAGGAATTTTCAAGCTGGGCCCGTTTGGAAGGCTGGCGGGTAATTGAAGGAGCCTGCGATACGCGCCACCAGGAGCCTTACGGGCCCTACCGGCAGATTCTGGCTCAGACGGAATCCATGAGTGGAGAATCCATATTCCGTTTTGAGAATACGTCACGGTCACAGGAAATGAGATCCTTTGAACCATCTCCTGAGTTTGCTGCCGGCCAGTTCCGGGATCTTCTGACCCGGGAGCTTGTCCGACGGTTGAGCGTGTGCCCAACCTTGCTTTTACTGCATGACTTTCATTTATCTGATGAGGCTACCAGTACTGTTCTGGACTATCTGAGTTCGGACATTCAGACGCACCCGATATTGATGTGCGTGAGTCTGAGATCCTGCGAGGACGCAGGTGGAGGAATTAACCGCGCCATAGAGCAGGCTCTGAGGCAGCAGCGGGGCGAGGTTTTGAACCTTGAGCCTCTGGTTGAAGGTAGTGTAGGTGAGCTTGTGGCCGGGATTACAGGCGATGCCAGGCTTAAAGGTACCCTGGGATCGTGGATGTATAACAATATAGGAGGAAACCCATTCTTTATTGAGGAGATGTTGAAGCATCTGGTGGAGCAGGGATTGCTGCGTTGTGAATTGGATCGATTCCGGTTCAGGAATAGGGATTTGCAGAGATTGGAAGTGCCTGAAACGATTGGAGCGGTACTGCAGCGTCGACTTGTGCACCTGTCTTCAGCAGCGGGAAATCTGGCAAACTGGCTCGCCTTATTTCACCGGCCGATTACCAAAAGCCTCCTGACATCGATTTTGGAGTGGGAGGATGCGGAGGTAGCCAAAGCTTTGCAGGAGCTGAGGGAACGGCAGTTGGTGCGGATTGAAATGGGCGATGCGTTTGAAGTTATTGAGTTAGGCCACGTTCTCTTTGCAGAAGTCATTCGAGGGAATTTGCCGAAGGCTAAGCGCTTGAGGATGCATAGAAAGATAGCCGAGGTTCTGGAGCGGGAATATGGATGCGAAGGGAATCTCCAGGAATTGGCAATGCATGCAATGGAAGGGCGGACGGGGGTCAAGTCTGTCCGATATGCGCTGACATTGGCGACTCAGTCCCATGCTGAATTTGCCCACGAAAAAGCACTGCAATGCTATGAATATGTGTTTCGTCATCGAGGCGACCTGACGGAGGCCGACCTTTGCCAAGCCGCCATCGAAGCCAGCGATACAATGTTTGCACTGGGAATTCCGACCCAAGCTATCAGGCTTTTGAAAAGAGAGATGAATTGGTGCGGCAATATCGATCAGGAATTAAGGGCGGGATTGTTGATGCAATTCGCGGTTGCATATAAGCACTTAGGAGATTTGATTCGAAAGGATACATTTTGTAAAAAGGGGCTTCATTACCTTCGCCATTCACGTTTTGATAAGAATCCAACAAAAGCATTGCTATGGGCCGAACTGGCTTTCAACGCTATGCTACGATCTAATCCAAAACTTGGACTAAGGTTGTTAAAAAAAGCCCAATCTGCCTGTCCTGAATCCAATTCAGGGATTCTGGCTGGCAGGATACAAAACCTCGCGGCATCTCTTCATCGAGTGGCATGCAACTTCCAAAAGGCTCTCATTGCAGGCGAGAAAGCGGTTAGTATTTTTACCAAGTGTGATAGTTCCTTTCTAGTTTGCTCCGCCTATTCAACTTTGGGCTTGGTTTTAATGGGCCTAGGAAGATTTTCACTTGCCCTAAGAATGCATCAAGATGCTGTCACGGAAAGCGAAAAGAATCGCTCGGTCGCGCTAAGGGCTCAAGCATCTGCCAATCTACTAGAGTGTTTGTGCAAAATGGGGCGAATGACAGAAGCTGCGGAGTTGGCCGAAAATGCCAGCGAATATATTTATGGGCTACAGAATCCATCCATAAGAGATGCTTTTATTGTCATCATGGCCGAAATTAAGCTAAACCTTTGCGATTACAGTGGAGCGCTTGATCTGATCAGGCAGTTGGATGAAAAGAGAATTGGGCGTTCAGCCGTGTATATTTCGGGCCATGCTCATTATGTCGCTGCCAGTGCTTTTTTCTATTTGGGAGATTTTGATTCAGCGATTCATCACATTGAAACAATTTTTTCTGTTCAACGGGCAGAAGCTCCTTTTTATGAGAGAGAGTTGGCCGCTGCGCTGCAGGCCCGCATTATGTCCGAACGAGGCCTCGCTGATCGTGCAATCAAGCAATTGCGCTCACTTGACAAAACGGTTACCCGAAAAAAGTGGCCTTATCAGATGTGCATCATAAAGCTTCACCTAGCTGAAATAATGCTTCGAAAACAGCTCTATGATACTGCCAAAAAATTAGCAAAGAATGCGTTGCGATTGGCAAAGGGTATGCATTCCGAATCCCTAATTGGGCAAAGTTACCTTTTGCTTGGGAGTGCATACTCCAGACTTTTTCACTCTAATGATAAGGACAGATTGTATCTTGGTTATGCGATAGAGAACCTGCAATTTGTATGCAACTCAAGCGCCTCCGTTTCCAATGAAACTGTTTGGCGAGCCTGTGCAGAATTGAGTTTGATATATGAAGAGTTGGCAAATTCGAGAAAAAGCGTCGATTATGCGGAAAAAGCGCATAATTGTTTATCTAAAATCGAAAGACGATTGTCGCAGAGGATGCAGGATTCTTATATAAACGCATTCGGACGAAATTACCTGAAATCCGAAGTGCTTCGACTTGCTGATCGGCGTGGAAGCTGTCAAACACAAGATAATTCGGGGCCTGGGCTAATTGCGAGTATCGAGGGTAGAATACTGTTGCGAGTCAGCGCGGCAGTAAACTCAATTCCGGACATAAACCGACTTTTGGAACGAATATTGGATCAGTTGATCCAGGCTGCAGGACTGGAGCGGGCTTTTGCTTTTCTTGCTGACAGCTCAAACCGAGATCTTTGTTTGGCCAAAGGCAGAAATCACCTAAGAGAGACTATTCAGAACGCGGGAGCAACAATCGACACCATTGTTGAGGAGGTGTTTGAACGAGGTCTGCCTATGGTTAGCTCTAATGCACAAATCGATCCGAGATTTAAGGACAAGGTAAACATGTTGGGGCATCAAGGCGTACTCCTTTGTGCTCCACTAAGAGTAGCCGACAGGATCCTTGGTGTTCTTTATGCAGATCATTCATTGCCAGAGGAAAACCTTAGCGAGTCAGTGTTTAACCTTTTTGCCGCCTTTTGCAATCTTGCTGGGATAGCTATTGATAACACAATTGTGCATCAGCAATTGGCTCGGGAAAAGTCGGAGTTGGAAGAGTATTTTCATCTCGCTCGTGGTGAATACCCCGAAATTGTTGGAAAAAGTGCCGTGGTGGAGTCATTGCGTGATCGAATAGGTATGGCAGCCCAATCGCCGCTTGATATTTTGGTTATTGGAGAAAGTGGTACGGGGAAGGAACTTGTTGCCAAAGCCATTCATAGCTCAGGAAATAGAAAAAATGGGAAATTTATAGCAGTCGATTGTGGCTCGCTTTCTGACACGCTAGCAGAGGCAGAGTTATTTGGCTATCGCAAAGGGGCGTTTACAGGGGCGTTCGAAAATCGGCCAGGGCTACTTGAGGCAGCTAACGGCGGGATCTTATTTCTGGATGAAATATCGAACATGCCGTTGAAAACACAACCAAAATTATTGCGCGTTCTTCAGGAAAGGGAAGTTAGGAGAATTGGTGAAACCATAACAAGAAAAGTGGATTTTCAGGTAGTGTCGGCAACCAACAGAGATATTCTACTGGATGTACGAGAGGGGAAATTTCGAGAGGATCTATATCATCGTCTGAGAGGAATGGAAATACGCGTGCCCCCATTAAGGGATCGTTTGGGCGACATCCAACTGTTGGTTGACTGGCATTTGTCGGATATTAACCGAGCAACTAGCAAGAAAAGGAAGTTTTCACAAGAGGCGAGGGAGATCTTATCTAGATATCACTATCCCGGAAATATACGCGAACTCAAGAACGTTGTTGCTGATGCCTATTATTCAGCAAAGGGCGGGCAGATAAGCGTTGGCGATTTGCCAGTCGAGGTCAGGGGAATGCTTTCGGAAGAGTTCAGTGCCGACAATGGCATTGCTTCGCGGTTATATATTCAAATTGCTGAAGGACGCGGAACCTTTGAAGAATTGGTAAAGAAGCCGTTCATTGATCGCCAGTTAAGCCCACCAATACTTCGAAGCATTATTGAGAGGGCGTTGAGGGAGTCAGCGGGGAGCTACAGAAAGGCATTTTCGATTTTAAAAATCCCCGGGCGGCAGTATTCGCTGACTATCAGATTTTTAAAGCATTATAAGTGCTATTTAAACTACCAGCAGTTCAGACAGCGCGAATATGATTAGTCTTTCGATGCCTATGCGCGATAAAAATCGATAACGTTTGTATCCAATGTGAATTTTTGAAGAATGCCCGATCGAAGGTTTTCCTGTGCAGAATGCAAAAGTGATAAAATTGTAGCTCCATCTTTGGGGTAGAATGAAATTCCTATTTGGCAGTCAATAGAAAAACCCTGTCCAATCGTCGGGCGGTTGCCTCTTATCTGCTGTTTCAATCGTTGAGCGCAACGTAATGCCTGGTCATCCCTGACGCCTGGGAGAAAGACAACAAATCCCTGAGCCCCATAGCAAACAAGAATGTCACTTTCTCGCAGTTCAGGCTTAATGCTATCCGCAATTTTTTTGAAAACTGAATCAGCCAAATTAGAACCAAAATTCCGTACAATCTGGGGAAGATTTCTGATCTCAATATATATTAGCGAAATTGGTGTTCTGTTTTCAGCGGCTGCAGATATCAGTTGCGGGCCGACTGCGGCTAAATATGAGATTCTGCAAAGGCCGGTGACTGGATCAATAGTATCACTAGAGGTTTTACTATCCTCGTTGGCTGCATCTGCGAAAAGAGGCGCAATAACATTTGCCACGGTTTGCAGGACTGCAAGGTGGTTCTCAGTGTAGGAGATTGGATCTTGTCCGTAGAGTGAGAGCGTTCCAAGGCATTCGTCTTCTTTGGTTATGGGCACGACAAGTGTATCGCTAAATGAGAACTGTGATTCCCCTGGCGTTCCCTGGAAATCGAGCGCCGGCCCCGTGTTGATCATTGGGCGCTTATGTGCCGCCACCCACCCGCTGATTCCCTTTCCAACCTCCATTTCTCTGTTTTGAAGTGATTCTGAGAACATTCCGCTAACATATGTAGCCGAAATTTTGTTTTCGGAATTGCATATGAAGAAGGCGCAGGTGGAATATGGGACCAAAGCTTTCAGTCGCTGCGCCAGGATGGAAAGAACATCGTTTAGGCGCAAGTGCCCGGAGATTGTACTGCAAAGCTCCGTTAATTGAATTAGCTCGGCTGGTATGTCCAAACTTGACTTGGCGGTTTTGGTGGCGATATCTGGCTCACTTGTTTCCGAATACTTTCGGAATGACAACTGCGGTGCATTCTCGGATTCCTTTAGTGCCGCTTGTTCCAGTTCATCAATGTGTTTTGTGAAAATGTCGACAAGGTGTGGATCATAGACCGTCCCCGCCTGATTGCGCAAAATCTCAGCCGCTTCATCTTTGCCAATAGGCAGTTTATAGGGACGAGAGAACCGGATTGCATCAAAAGCGTCAGAAATTGCAAGAATCCTTGCCCCCAAGGGAATATCCTCACCCTTTAGGCCATCCGGATATCCTAGTCCATCCCAGCGCTCATGATGTGAACGAACATATTTTGCCACAGGATATGGGAATCTTACTTGTTGAAGAATCTCATCTCCCGCAATGGAATGAACCTTGATCTTTTCAAATTCTTTTTTTGAAAGCCGTCCAGGTTTGTTTAGGATATAGTCGTCAATAGCAATCTTTCCTATGTCATGAAGCAGCGATCCGGTTTCAATTGCTCGTAACTCATCTGGCTCCCTAATTCCACAAAGTTTAGCCAACCCCATCGCATAAATCTTTACTCGACGAATATGGCCATAGGTTGTTTGATCTTTTGCATCAACGGCAAGTGCTAATGATTCAACCGTGCGCAGGTACAATTGCTCTTGTTCTTTTAGATGGTCCTGCGCCTCTGCAACCCTGCTTTTATTGATCTGGTTCCATCCCCAAACAATGCCTATGATTGGTATCGCGGCGAATGCAGCCCAAGAGCCTAGCCATTGGTATAAAACAGCCATCACTGCAGCACACATTCCTGAAAGAGAGTAATCCATAGAGAGTGGGACACAAGTTTTGGCCCAAAATCTAAAGACACTTTCATCTGATGACCATGCGATGGCAGTTGATGTGGAAATCGAGTTAAACAGGAAGAAGCTAAGAGTTAGAAGTGCGGCGGGAACAACAATATCAATTGGTTTGGCGCTGAATTGGTGAATGCTTTGATAGATTGAACTGTAGATCCAAGCCCCACACGTGGTGCTTGCAACGTTAAATGCAACCCTATGGGCGTAGACTTTGGGCTTCTGTGAGACAATCGAGATAATGAGAATGTATACAAAAGTGCCAATAACACATGGTGCGGTTCCATATATCATGGCTATTGCCATGATATATGAATCACCTACTGTAATTGCAGCTTTGAAATGAGGCAGGTGCAGAAAACAAAAGATGGTAACAAGGGCAACCGCAAGGAGAATCAGCCATCGACTATCATATCCTCCTTTTGAGAGCTTAATGCCGGCCCAGAGCAATATAGGTATGGCTGAACAAACCAATAGACCTATATATAGCCTTAACTTTGATGGAAGATCTGCCCATGCCATGATTATCTTCTACTTAAATCAGTAGCCTACCAAATCATGTATCGGCAAAAAACCACCTAATCTTAACCTGCAATTAGGGTTAAAACCTAATTGCAGGCCATTTAATCAAATTCATCTAGTTTGCTGCTAGAATGAGAATACTAGCCAACCCAAATAATCATAGGGGTTTCACGGGATTCGAGAATTTCGATATCGGTCTGCATTTTATCTCCAAATATCTGAATGGGTTGTGTTTAAAAAAACAACACAATACTCTTGCCGCTGTCACAGCCAGAGAATTGCACTCGCCATAGCAGTCTCCTCTTTAATCATTGAATGAACATCCCTCTCTCGATATAGCTCGACCGATCCCAAAGACACCCCAAAAAACCAGGCGCCATTCGGGCCACTTCCAAAGCAATGCCACTCACACCGGTTATGAAACCGATATGCAATACGTAAAACAAGCGCGGCTTACTTCTTCAGCTTCGCTCTTACTCAAATTGGGAAAAGCATTCAACCCACACCCAAAAGGGCACGGCCTGAACACTCGTCAAGGTGAGAGAGCTATTCGAGAAATTGCTGATCACTCACCGCAACCAAGAACCAGGAGCTAGGTTTCCTGATCCCCGGCATTTTACTGTACAACAGACTCTTTGATAAACCAGACCGTAGCAGGGCTTACAGTCTAGTGTCAACAAAATTCTAATTTCTTTTAAAGTTTTCAGGCTTGTTGCCGACCGTTCCAGGACTAGGTTCGACGCCGTCTCCAAATCGCCCGTCATCCGCCAAATCCTAGGGCAGATATTCCCAGAACTCTGTCCGGAGCCATCGGATCGCCCGCCGGGAGGCGATCTCGTAAATGCTTCTCTTGCCGCAGCGTATCTTTCCGACTCCTGTCATCCCCGCGCGCAAACTGCCGTCCGGGTTTGGCAACTCCCCCTGAACCGTCACGGTCTTCTGGTTGCCGCCCGAGGTCGCAACCGGGGCAATGCTTCGCACATGCGCTTCATACCAGCGGCGGGGATACCCGCGCACTTTTATCGTAATGGGATAGCCCAAATGGATGTCCCCAATTTCCTTCTCCGGAACCGGCATCTCGACAATCATGGTCGAATTGCTGACGATTTCGCAGAAGACATTCCCCTTGTCGAGGAAATCGCCGATCCTGTTGTGCAGATACGAAGTCGCCACCGTCCCGTCAATGGGACTCCGGATCTTCATCAATTCTACCTGGCGGTCCAGGATCCGGAGCTTCTCTTCAAGCTTGTCCACCTGCGATTCCACCGCCCGGATCGATTCCTTCCGTGCGCCCGCCAGCAGTATCTTCAGTTCGCTATGCGCCTGCGCCAGTTCTTTCTTTTTGACGTCCCTGTTCCGCTCGATCTGCTCTTCGAGAACGCTTAATTGCCCTTTGGCCGCCGAAACTTCCTTTTGCTGCACTTCATAGGCGGTCCGGTCTCTGTCTACTTCATTCCGCGGGATCAGCTGCGCCTTCAGCAGGTTCTGCGCCCGCTCATAATTCAACCTGGCATTGGCAAGCTCCGCTTCTTTTTTGGCCATGGTGTCCCGAAGCACCGCCCGTTCCTGGTCAACCTTGCCGATGCTGGCCAGTTCCGCATTTTTGGTTTCGATCAGACTTCTGGCTTTCTCGATTTCCTCGGGCCGCGTTCCTGCATTCAACAAATCCAGCGAGGCCTTTTGCGCCTGCAGCTCGCCTTTGACATCCTCATAGCTGTTCGACAGCTCGAGGTTTTCGATTTCCGCGAGTACATCACCCGCGCGCACCTGGCTCCCCTGTTCGACATAGATCTTCTTGAGATTGCCCAGAACTTCCGGCGTTACCGACACTCTCCTGGAGGCGAGCATCGTAAAATCGCCGGATACCTTCATTTCCCAGGGCAGAAAGCCGGCCAGCAGGACCAGGAGGAGCAGAACCAGGATCAGAGGATTTTTTCGAAAACGTACAATCACCGCTTTGGTCACCTTCCCGGAAGCAGCTACATTATCCCTGCTCGCGACTGGAACCGTCATAAAAAAAAGCGCCGAGATCAAAACCACGCCCCACGACTGATATTCTTCCACAAACCAGGCGCCCAGCCTCTGAAACATCACCCAGATGATCAGCAGCGTAAACAGAGAAGACGCGCTTCCGTAAATAAAAAACAACCGCTTCTCTCTGCGGCTCAGCATCTGTTCAGCGGAAGAACGACTCCCGGTCAGCAGCGAAAGGAGCCGGTTTTTCACATAGGCAAGGGCCTTCGGTCGCAGGTTCGGCACTTCGATGAGATCGCTCAGGAAATAGTAGCCGTCCAAACGGATCAATGGATTGAAGTTGAGAATGGTCTGAATCGCGTTGAATGCTATCGCGATCAGGCATATCCGGCTTGCAAGCGTTTCCGTCGCCAGGAGTCTCCAGCCAATCGTTGCGATGGCCCAGAGAATGACCTGCGCATAGGCGCCGGCAAGTGTGATCCGGATCCGTTCTCTCTTTTTCAGCAGCCAGGCATCACTGACATTGCAGTAGAAAGCCGGAATAAAATAGAGGATCAGGAACCCCATCTCGGTTACCTTGCCTCCAAAATGCTTGAGGGCAAGGCCGTGGGCAAACTCATGAATGGTCATGATCGCAAAGATGACAACCAATGCCGTCGGGATGGAGGAAATGGTAAAAATGGCTCCCATCGAGAGAAACAGGGACTCGCTGTTTAGTATCGAAATGATGGCGGATACGAGCGCTGCGATCCACACCAGCGCTGAAAAGGCGGGGGCAAAGCAGAAGCGCAGCCTGCGCTCCAACCGGGTGAGAAGCTGGTCCGGGTTAAAGGCGTGGATTTTGATCGACAGCAGACTTCGGATGATCGTTCGTTTTCTTGCGGCCGCGCCGCTCAGCTTATTCCAGCAGTATGGGTGATCCAGGAGCAGCAGCGCCTGCAGTTTTCCCAGGAATTCCCGCAACTGCTCTTCCGTGACAGGCGTCTGGTGCTTCTCGGTGACCTGGGCCGCGATGGCAGGCAGATCATTCTGCCCGTTCAAAAGATCAAGAACGGAAGCCTGCACCGGCGTGAATCGATAAAAGCGCAGAGTAACCGGATCTTTTACAACGACACCGGCATTCTGTTCCGAACGAATGTCCAGATCCGATCGCAGCTTCGCATGATTCGCCATCTCGAGCCTCTGTACAGAGATACGGGGGCTAGATTTCAGTATGGATGCGCATCATAGTGTTAGATGCGGGCAATTGCAATGGGAATGAATTCCTATTTCGGTCCCGCCGCGGGACGCAGCTTCAAATTGACTGACCGGGTCGAGTGCTGTATAAAGATTGGTTCGAACTAATCTAGGAAAGCCGCAAAAGGAGAATTATGCTATTCAAAAAAGGTATCTTGGTTTTCATGGTGCTGGCCGTGGCTGTTGCGTTGTGCGGTTGTGGAAAAAAGTCTGAAGAGTCGCAGGGAGAAACCGCCGCGCCCGCAAAAGCTGTGGTAAACCCGGGGGAAATGGTTTTGATTCCTGCCGGCGAATTCATAATGGGCAGCAATATCAAGGGTAGCGACGGCAAAGAAACCCTTGCCTTTCCGGAACACAAAATGAATTTGCCCGCCTACTGGATTGATAAATATGAAGTAACAAACTTCCAGATGCTCGATTTCGCCATTAAAGAAAAATATACCGGCGAAGGCGCCAAAGAGGGAAAAGACTGGAGACTCTTTGCTACTCCGGACAAAGCGCTGGTCCCCGTTCAATATGTCACCTTCAACGATGCCCAAGCGTACTGCAAGTCCGTAGGGAAGAGACTTCCTACGGAAGCCGAGTGGGAAAAAGCCGCGCGCGGTGCGGATGGGAAAGCCTATCCCTGGGGGAATGAATGGGTAGACGGCCGCAGCAATACCGCCGAAACCGGACTTCTGAAGCCCGCTAATGTGGGCGAGTACGACGACGTGAGCCAGTATGGTGCCCACGATATGCTGGGCAATGTGCGGGAATGGACTTCGACCCCGTTTGAACTCTATGCCGGAAATACCGCCAAAAACCCGGGCAAAGGACGCTTTGTTGTCCGCGGCCTGTCCCCGAACCACAAGGGCAAAATGGCTCACCTGTGGGATCGCGACGGATATCCCGCCGCATTTCTTGGCGATGTAGGCTTCCGTTGCGCCAAGGATGCAACTCCGGAAGATGCCGCCAAGGCTGCCGCACCGGCCAAGTAAAAATCGCTTTTCCTGTCTAAAACCAAAAAGGCTCAAGGAATCTCCTTGAGCCTTTCGATTTTTATGGACAGCAAAAGAGCTAGAGCGCCCGCAAAAAGAAACACTTCAAATAGTGTGTTTCCGGCATCCCCGCCAGAATGGGATGATCACTGGCCTGGCTTCTGCGTTCGATGACCTGCACCTGCCGGCGCGCATCCTGCGCGGCCTCGCAGATCACGCCGAAAAAATCGTCCTCCAGCATGTGGTAGGAACAGCTCGAAGTGATGAGTATCCCCTCTGGTCGCAGCAGCTTCAGTGCCCGCAGATTTATTTCCTTATAGCCGCTGCGGGCCCCCGCGAGTGCCTTGCGATTTTTGGCGAACGCGGGCGGATCCAGGCAAATCAGATCAAACAGCCGGCCGGCACTTTCCAGATCGCGCAGATAATCAAACACATTGGCTTCCACATACTCGATATTCCGGATTCCATTGAGCTCGCCGTTCCGGCGCGCCTGCACCAGCGAATCCTGCGAGATGTCCACCGCCAACACCGATTCGCAGTTGGGCGCAAATTGAAGTGCAAACGCTCCCGTGTTGGTGAAGCAATCCAGAACCTGGCCGGAGGCGTACCTTCCTGCCTCCACCCTGTTCTGGCTTTGATCCAGGAAGAAACCGGTCTTTTGACCGTGGAGAAGATTTACGGACAGGCGTATGGCGCCTTCTTGGATAATGACTTCTTCCGGAATGCTGCCCCACACGACGCCGCTGGTCTCTTCGAGGCCTTCCAGTCTGCGTGCTTTCACATCGTTTCTTTCCATGATGCCTGACGGACTCACAATTTCCTTCAGCAGGTCAATCAGCAGGGGCTTTAGCGCATCAGCCCCGCTTGAAAGAGTTTGAAGTGCAAGGTAGTCGCCGTACCGGTCAATAATGATTCCCGGCAGCAGATCTCCTTCGCCAAAAACGAGGCGGCCTGCGGACGATGAGCCAAACTGGATTTGCCGGCGGGCAATGGAATGGAGGATTCGGTCTCGAAAGAACTCTCGGCTGAGCGGTTCCGCATCCCGCGATAGCATGCGCAGGCGTATTTGCGATTCCCGGCTGTAAAAGGCATAGCCAAGAATATTCCCGGCCGCATCCACGATTTGAACGATCGGAGGATTGCCTTCCACCTTTTCTTTCGCAACATCCCCGGCATAAATCCAGAGGTGTCCACGTCGAATGCGGCGGATGCCCGCCGGCGTTATCTGAACCTTATTGCTGACCGTGAATGGATTCAATGAGGACTCCATGTTCTTTGTAAGTTAATCCGCTTCAGAGTTCGGTGGAAACGCAGCCCGGACGTGCGCCATCGCCTCTTCACGACTGCGAATCGTCCCTTCAATCTGCAGGTCTTCAATTGCGCGGAGAATCGTTTTGAACAGCGGGCCGGGCGTGTACCCCATGCCGATAAGATCCTCCCCGCTCAGCAAAGGCGCCGGGATCGGATGTTTCTCATATTGCGCCAGCTTTTCGATACAGAATCTGTAAGTGTCGATGCTTCGGCCGCCGCTCAGCCTGTCTACTCGATGGAGCTCGAGGTGAGATTCGATATCGGGCCGGTGCAGCAGCCTGTACAGCTCACTTTCCCGCAGCTCGCGCACTCTTCTGAACCGGCTGTGCATTGCCACCAGATCCACAATTTGGATCGTTTCCTCATTGGACAATCGCAGGCGGCGACAGATCGACTCCGCGATTCTGCTGCCCAATTCCGCATGTCTTTTGAGCAAATCCGGACTTCCCGAAGCGATAGCCTGTGGCTTGCCGACGTCGTGGAGCAAGGCTCCAAAGGCCAGGACCAGCGAAGGTTTTCGCAATAATTCGAGGAGGCGCCGGGTGTGCGCCAGAACGTCCTCCTGCGATTTCGACTGAAACGAGGTTGGGACTTCCCGCAGGGCATCGATTTCGGGCAAGACATATTTCAATATGCCGCTGGATTGGAGCAGGTCCAGACCCTGACTCGGCGCAGATCCAGTGAGGATCCGCGTCAGTTCATCCCGTATGCGCTCCCAACTGACCTGTAGAATCTGCGGGGCCGACTCCTGGATCGCGATCCAGGTTTCCGGCACGATTGCAAACCCTAGCGTACACGAAAACCGCAGTGCGCGAAGCATGCGCAGCTTATCTTCGGAGAAGCGCAGCCCGGGATCTCCGATGGTCCGGATCAAACCGGACTCCAGATCCCTCCTGCCCTGAACATAGTCGATAATGCGGTCGTCGATGGGATCAAAAAAGAGACCATTGATGGTGAAGTCCCGTCGCAGGGCATCCTGTTCCGGTCCGTCGAAGGTGACCGCGGTCGGATGTCTTCCATCCAGATACTCGTGATCACTGCGAAAAGTTGCGACTTCGTAGAAGTGGCCGTACATCGGCACCTGGACGACGCCAAATTGCGCGCCGATCAGGCGTGATCTCGGGAACAGCCGGTGCACTGCTTCCGGAAGGGCGCTGGTGGCAATGTCAATATCCTTGGGTTTTCGGTTCAGGAGATAATCCCGTACCCAGCCTCCGGCAAAGAACGCCGCATGTCCATGAAGACGAAGTTTTTCCACAATGCGGCGGGCGGCTGTTCTCATTCGATTCCGGAATCGTATGGATAACGTCGGCGACGGCCGGCTTCGTCATCCCAGTTTTTCAAGATATTTGTTCCAGTTGTCTTCCCGAAACAGCTTCCGGAAAAGCGTGCGGTAGCGGGCAAAGGCTTTCTTGTCACCCAGCTTGTGATAGCTCAGAGCCATGCGGACATAGAACAGATCGTCATTCGGGAATCGCTTGGACAACTGCAGCGTTTTTTCACCCTCCTCCGCCGCTTCCTTGTAGCGGCCGAGTTCGTAGTAGTTGTCGGTCAGATAGCTTCGGGCCTCTGCCTTTTCCAGCTTGCTGCCCGATCCGCGGCGCAGCAATTCCAGCGTGATGATGAGCGACTTTTCGAAGGCTTCGAGCCGGAATTGGCATTCCGCCATTTTGAGGTAAACCCAGACGAGATCTTTCCGCTTCTCGGTGATTTCTTTCAGTTGGATCATCTTCTCGTAGGTTTCCAGGGCCATCTTATAATTCGAGAGTTGCCGATAGCAATCCGCCATCTTCAACTGCATTTCATCGCGCCGCTCGAATTGCGGATCCAGTTCCAGGACCTTTGAGAAGTGCTTGATGGCTTCCAGGTATTGCTTCAGGCCCATGTAATTATTGGCCATGGTTTCGTACAGATAGCTGAGTCCCGGATCATTGTCGCTGAGTACCTGGATGGCCTTCTGCGAATACCGGATGGCTTCTTCGTGTTTCCCGAGCGCTTCATAATTGCGGCTGATCCCCGCGAACAGCATCCAGCGTGTGTCCTTTTCCTGGCTGTCCACGTATGCTTCGCAGATCTTCCGGGCTTCCAGCGATTTGGCGGTTTTGCCGTGATACTCGTAAAGTGAACCCAGGTGAAAATGCACGAAACCGCACATGTCACGCATGAACTCCGGCTTGTCCGGCTCAAATAGCGCCGCGGATTTTGTCAGGCAGTCAAAGGCCTTTTTGTCATCGCCCGTGTTGTAATGGCAGATGCCGATGCGGCCCGTAAAATAAGCCTGGATGTTGTGTTCCTTTGCCAGCTTCAATGCCTCGGCATATATTTTGACGGCTTCGGAGTAATTCTCTTTTTCAAACAATTCTTCCGCGTATGCGTCGTAGAGGGAAATTCGCTGTTCATTCGTATCTGCTTTTTTTAGCTGTGCGTTAAATTGTTGTCGATTCACCGGTTGCCACCTCCGGAGCATTAGGGTAAAACCTACTATACAACACTTTCAGCAACATCTTCCTTTTTCATTAGTGCTTTGCGCGAAAAGTCCGCGTTTTCGCTTTGGAGCCGGTTATTGATGCACCAGGATGAATCCCGCGTGTACGTCCACCTTCTCGATGTTGTCGAAAAGGCTGGATGGCTGCAAAGGGTCAAAAGGAGGATTCTGTTTTCGTCCTACCGCCGAAATGATCTCCTCCACGAGGGCTTTGGGAAGAGTGGTTGTGTCAAACCGGGCCTGCTCCAATCGGAAATACGCCTTTCCATTCCCGCTGACAAGCTGTCCCCGCGCTGTTAGCGTGTGTACGCCGGACAGCATGAAGCTGAGCAGTTTGGGCAAAACCTTGGTCGAGGTCGCTCCCAGGCGGTCAAAGTCGATGGCTGCGACTGCCTGCAGTTTGTCCTCCTCAAATTTGAAAACCAGGTCTTTCAGGCTTGGATGATATCTCGATTTCAGATCCAGGGAGAGATAGGAATTTACCTCGGCTTCAGTGAATTGCGTTGCCTGCCTCTGCCCGGACTTATGATGCGCGGCAAAATACTCAATGCTTTTCAGCTTGGAAGCGCACTGATTGGCTGCCGCTCTGGATATTCCCGGTCGAACGGATTCCGTTGCCGCTGCCCAACTGAGGAATAATCCCATGGCAAGGAATGCCAGCGGATATAGTGAGGCAAAGACGGGTTTCCCGACCGCGCAGCTATCGGATGATCCGGAGCGTGCGGTTCCACCGGGTTTTGGTGAAGAAATTGAGGAAGACATCGGCGAATTGTTTCAGTCGATCCGGTACGGTTGTTTGGAGGTACTCGTCCCTGGGCGTCTCGAAGGACCAGTAGATCACCAGTGCCTTGCCAAGAATATAGTCCCGCGGCACAAAGCCCCAGTAACGGCTGTCCTGGCTGTTATCCCTGTTGTCGCCCATGGCGAAATACTTGTCCGGCGGCACATCGATGGGGCCAAAGTGATCATTGATGCTGCCGGGATCAATATACTGCGTATAGGTTTCCTTCAGCGGCTGGCCGTTGATGAGGATGGTGTGTCCCACCATTTCCAGTTTATCCCCGGGCATGCCGATCAGCCTTTTTACGTAAGCGACTTCCGGGCTGTTCGGGTATTTGAAGACGATAACATCTCCCCGTTTGGGCGCTTTGTATGGAAAAAACCTGGACCAGAATCCGGAATGCAAACCATAAACGAATTTGTTGACCAGCAGATGGTCGCCGATGAGGAGATTGGATTCCATCGAGCCGGTCGGAATTTTAAACGCCTGCACGACGAAGGTTGTCGCAAATAAAGCGATAATGGCGGTGATCACGATGGACTCGAAATATTCCCGAACCGTCGATTTTTGGAATTCCATCGTTTTTCCCTCCGGCTTCATGGGTTTCCCAAAGGCAAATAATTTAGCATAGGGGGAGGATCGACACAACGGATTGAAAGCATGGGTATATAATCCCCTCATCCACATCGACTCTGGAGGCAGGCAATGAACAAGGTGGCTCTGGTTACGGGTTCAACGAATAATATCGGGAAAGCCATTGCGGAAACCCTGGCACGGCGCGGATTTCACGTTGTGATCACTTCGCGGAACGAGGAAGAGGCCCGGATGGTAGCGGAAGGCTTGTCGATTCCCGGATCGTATTTCCGGACGGATTTCTCGGAGGTGGCATCGATTGAGTCCCTGTTCGGTTTCATCGAAAGAAAACTGAACAGGCTGGATGTTCTGGTGAATAATGTCGCCTCTACAAAGAACGAATCGATATCCGACTGCGATCTGGCCACGTGGGAATACACCATCAATACGAATCTGCGCAGCTATTATCTCTGCACTCGGCTTGCTTCCGAGATGATGAAAAAGCAGGGCGGCGGCTGCATCGTCAACGTGACGGTCTCCAGTTCAAGGGGATTAAAAAACAAGTTTTCCTATGTTGTGTCGAAAGGCGGGGTAAACAGCCTCACCCAATGTGCCGCTTTGGATCTGGCCCGATTCAATATACGGGTGAATGCCGTTGGTTCGGGGCTGGTTGGAACACCGGTTGGCTATCGGGAGTATGTGAACCGGCCCTTTGAGAATCCATCGATTCCACTGGGGCATATTGGAGAGCCTTCAGATGTTGCGGAGGCCACGGCTTTCCTGGTATCGGAGGAAGCCCGGTACATAACGGGAGCTCTATTGCCGGTGGACGGCGGGGTGAATGCAACGCTTTGATGTCCGGTCTTCGATGTGGGGAGGGGATGCCATGAGGGACAGGTTATTTTTTCATGCTCTATTGCTTCTGGTTGTCTGCGGAAGCCTGGGGCCTGCTGTTTCGGCGGAAGACAATTGCGCGCCGTCGGGCGATCTTAGCTTTGTTTGCGGGCCGACGAGCGTCGAGGATCTCGTTATTGTGCCGGGGACTCATTGGTTGATCGGAAGCGGCATGATGGAGGGGCGCACCCCCGGCAAACTCCATTTGATAAATGCCGTCAACAAAACCTGGGAGGTACTTTATCCCGGCCCTGCTGCGCACAATGTTCCCGACAGGATCAATTTTCCATCCTGCCCCGGTTCGCCGGATCCATCTGCCTTTGGAGCCCATGGCATTGCCATTTCCGGCGACGGCGGTAAAAAAAGCGTGATCCTGGCCGTGAACCACGGGCGGGAAGCGATTGAGGTTTTCCATTTGGACGCTTCCGGAGCCAAGCCGGTTATCTCCTGGGTGGGCTGTGTTTCAATGGGGGAAACCAACTTTGGGAATTCGGTTGCCTTCCTGCCCGATGGCGGGTTTGTGGCAACCAAGTTCTATGACACAAAGGCCCCCGGAGGTGTTGCCTCTATTTTTGCCGGGGGGACGACCGGAGGTGTCACGGAATGGCATCCAAAAACTGGGTTGAAGACGCTGCCCGGCACAGACGTTGCCGGCGCCAATGGAATTGAGGTTTCCGGGAATGGCAAATTCATCTATGTTGCGGCATGGGGATCGCAGGAGCTCGTTCGCTATTCCCGTGGAACTGGCCCGCTCCGGAAGGATGTCGTGAAGCTCGGATTCTGTCCCGATAATCTGCGCTGGACTGCGGATCGCAAGCTGATCATCGCCGGACAGAACACGGTGCCGGGCGTTTCCGATCGCGGCTTTCCCAAATTCAAAGGTTGGACGGTGGTAAAGCTGGATCCGGATACGCTGAAGTTTACCCAGGTTGCAAAGGATGACGGATCATCGCCGTTCCAGAATGTCAGCGCGGCGGTAGAACTTGATTCCACGTTATGGCTTGGCGTGTATGCCGGGAACCGTGTCGCCTATCGGCGCTCCAGGTAGGATGTTGGGAGGAGGCGCGCCAACCGGAATGGCGTTGCACCCGGTCGGCGCGCTGAAAAAATCTAGCGTACCAGTTTTCGTACCGCTTCAATCAGTTTGGATTTGTCCGGCAGGACAAATTTTTCCATTGGCGGGCTGAAGGGTATGGGAACATCCAGTCCGCAGACGCGGGCCGGCGCGCTTTTCAGTTTTCCGAAAGTTTCCTTGTCGGCCGAAACAAAAGCCAGAATTTCCGCGGCGGCTCCGCAGGTTTGGCATGCTTCATCGATAACAATCAGTCGTCCCGTCTTGCGAACCGATTGAATCACCGTTTCCTTGTCGAAGGGGACCAGTGTTCGCGGGTCGATGACTTCCAGCGAAATGCCTTCCTTGGCGAGATCCTCCGCGGCTCCCAGGGCTTCATACACCATCCGTGCGAACGCTACCACCGTAACATCCGTTCCTTCTCTTCTCACGGAGGCTTTGCCGAATGGGAGGAAATACTCTTCTTCGGGGACTTGTCCCGTCATTCCGCCCAGCAGAAACGGCTCAAACGAAATAACCGGGTTGTTTTCCGTCAGCGCGGTTTTCAACAAGCCCTTTACGTCATAGGGAGTGGTGGGCAGTAGAATCTTAAGTCCGGGGACATTCATGAACATGGAGTAGGGGCTGATGGAATGTTCGGCTGCTCCTGAATATCCGGCTCCTACGGTCATGCGGATCAAAATCGGGAATTTCGCCTGTCCGCCGAACATGTAAGTGATTTTGGCGGCATGGTTCATCATCTGGTCCAGGGCAACAAAGCCGAATGTAGCCATACGCAGGTTGACGACGGTCCGGAAACCGGAACCTGCCAGTCCAATGGAGGCGCCCACAAAGCTGTTTTCGGCGATAGGCGTCACCCGGATTCGGTCTGATCCAAATTCCTCTTGCAGGTCGGCTGCCAGGTCCGTCGACATGTGAACAGTTTTGGGATTCTTTCGGAATGCTTCCTGAATGGCTTCATTGGCCGCCTGTCCGTATGTAATCTCTCGCATCGATTGCCTCATTAGTTATCAAATTGAATAAACATCTTCCAGGGCGTCCTGTGGCTGAGGGAATGGGCTTTCCAGCGCATAGGTATGCGCGTCTTCAACCTGAGCCAGAACGGTCTTCTCGATAGCCTCGAGTTCAGAAGTCGTCAGGATTTTTCGATCGCGCAGGGTATTCGCATAAGCGGCAACGGGGCATTTTTTCTTCCAGGATTCCAGTTCCTCGGAAGGACGTAAATCTTCCAGACCCTTGGACAGGAAATGCTTGTGCCATCGATATGTTTTGCATTCCAGGAAAAAGGGGCCATTTCCTTTTCTGAGTTCGGCAATGGCTTCGCCGGCCACCTGGTACACGAGTTCCACGTCGTTCCCATAAATGGTCCGGTTGGCGACGTGATACGCCTCGGGTATCCGGGTAATATCCTTGGCGCCCATGGCATAGCGGGCGGCCGTATTAACTCCATACCCGTTGTTTTCGCAAACAAACAGCAGCGGCAATTTCCAGATGGATGCGAGATTCAGCGATTCGTGAAATTCTCCCTCGTTGCATGCGCCATCACCAAAGAAGACGGCGGCCACATTACCCTTTTTCTCGAGTTGTGCCGCAAATGCCGCTCCGGTTGAGATCGGCAGTCCCGCCCCGACAATGCCATCGGCACCCAGCATCCCGATGCTGAAGTCGGCGATGTGCATCGAACCTCCCTTGCCTTTGCAATAGCCGGTTTTCTTGCCATAAATCTCCGCCATCATTCTGCGCATGTCGGCGCCTTTGGCAATACAGTGGCCGTGGCCCCGATGATGGCTGACGATCCGATCCTCGCGCCGAAACTGTTTGCACACGCCGGTTGCGATGGCCTCTTCGCCGATATAAGAGTGGACAAATCCGGGAACGTTCCCCTCATACACCTCTTTGGCAACACGCTCTTCGAAACGCCGGATCATCAACATGGTCGTGTACAAGTCAACAAGAGAGTCTTTGTCGAGATCCAACGGGGCTTGCAAGCTTGTTTCCATTTCCGCTTGTTCCAAATGCATCTGCGCCTCCGTTTTTTTATTTGCGCGATTAGTACGCTTGATTTTGCAGGGCGAACCATCCTAACGAATGCCCTCTGCCGAGTCAATCCTGATGGCATCCTCCCGGACCCGGCCAGGTTGGCAGTGAGCAGTTGCATGCGGACTGCGTGCCTGCCAGAATGGATTCAACCTTAGAGGACTACCGGTTACTGATTCGGAGAGACAGACAATGGCAAACTCTCAAGCGATGCTTCAGATTGCTCAAAAGCTTTATCCCTCCGCGCGCGTCACCGTACTCACCGGGGCAGGCGTTTCCGCGGCCAGCGGCGTTCCCACTTTTCGAGGGTCGGAGGGTTTGTGGAAATCGTACTCTCCCCAGGAATTGGCAACTCCCGAGGCGTTCAGAAGAGATCCGCAACTTGTTTGGGAATGGTACAACTGGAGGCGGGAACTGATTTCCAAATGCCAGCCAAACCCGGCGCATGAGATCCTTGCCGCCTGGAGCCGGCGATATCCTTCATTCACACTGATTACACAAAATGTCGATGGACTGCACGAAAAAGCCGGGGCCCAAAATGTTGTGCGATTCCATGGATCTATTTGGGAGGTTCAGTGTTGGAACCGCTGCCCTGCTTCTCCGGCACGATGGATGGATTCCCGGGTGCCGATTCCGATTCTCCCAACGTGTCCCCACTGTGGAGGGCCGATTCGTCCAGGCGTGGTGTGGTTTGGCGAGGGCATCGATCCGGAGGTTCTCGAGAAATCTTCCGTAGCCCTTTTCTGCGACGTCTTCATGACGATCGGTACCTCGGCGCAGGTATATCCTGCTGCCGCGCTTGCCGGCAGGGCGCGATCGAATGGGGCCTTTACCGTTGAAATAAACCTGGAGGCAACTTCCGCTTCCGATAGTGTATCGGTAGCAGTCCAGGGTCCCGCGGAAATCATTCTGCAGGAAATAGAAGGTTTGATTCATGCGTGAGGACTGACTTTCAAATCACCCAGTCAATAAACACACCAGCGCTCCCGAAAGCTTTGCGGGCTGGCCGAATCAGGACCTCTTGCCGGCAAGAGCGTTTGCCAAGCCTCCATGCCGGACTCCGGATGCTCCTTCCTGAACATAGCTATTGCTGTCTGCCGCCGGAAACCCAATGGACTGGGTAGTTTAATCTAATCATAAAGTCCCAGGCTCTGGCTATCGATAAGTCTCTTGCCTATGTGTCCGTGGCTCGCGCAGCGGCATAACCAGCCACATGGACAATACAGCAAGAGGCCCTATTATGAACAAGAGCATCGCCGGTTTATCGCTTGTAATTCTTGTCTTCGTTCTGCTTGGCTCCAGCGGGACCAGGACAGTCCAAAGCGCCGATGCGAATCTGCCTTCGTTGCGCATTGGTTTGTCTACTCTGGTAATGGAACCCGATGTAAACACCGATGACGCTCTTGCGGCTGCCAGGGTATGGGCGGCAAGAATGGGCGGAGCATCCTGGAAGGCGGCGGACAGCGTGGTGCTGCCCGATATTGAACGAGCCGAAGAACTGGTTAGCCGCGGTCAAGTCGATCTTGTCGCTTTGGGAACAAACGAATACATTCCAAACCCAGCCAAGATATCCGCTAAGCCTTCCATGGCCTACATGATCAACGGGGATGTAAACGTCGAATACGTTCTCCTCGTTCGCAGAGACAGCAAGATTGAAACCGCCAGGGATCTCGATGGGAAACGCGTTGCTTACAGCAACAGAGGGCGCCACTGCCTGGTGCCGACCTGGCTGGACACCTTTCTGATGAAAAACCGCTCTGCGGGTAAGGAAATATCGCTGCGCGAACGGAAAGTGGTCAACAAGACAACGCATGCGATCCTTCCTGTCTTTTTCAATCAGATGGATGCTGCGATTGTCGTCCGATCTGCTTTTGACACCGCGGCCGTTATGAATCCCCAAATCGGGAAACAGCTGAAAGTTCTCGCTTCCTCTCCTCCTCTGGTTCCAGTGATTGTGCTGATGCGAGATTCGATGCCTTCCCTCCAGAAAACGACGGTCTTCGAGAGAGCGCTGAAGCTCCATGAATTGCCCGAAGGATTGCAGACCTTCACCATGTTCAAGATCGACAGGATCGTTGCCTGGCAAAAAGGCTATGAAAGCAATATTCGACAGCTGCTGGATGAATACGAAAAACTAAAAAGGGTCATGTAGTGGAACCAGGCAAGATACCAGGAGTTGCGCAATGAACCGAGGCCCGGAATCACGCAACTCGTCCATCCCGGATGGCAGAAAAAAAAGGAAGCTGAGTGTTTTGCTCAAGGTGGCAATCCTTTCATGGAGTGTTACCGTCTTCACGATCGCCTTGTTTGCCTTTGCCATTTTCCCGGAGCAGCGGGCCTCTCTGATTCAGAACCTTAATTCCAAAGCCCAGCTTGTCTCAACTTCCATTGCTGACGTTGCTGCCAGCTCTATCGTCATTGAGGATTACAGTGCGGTTGTCGATCATTGCATGAAGATTGTGGACAAGGGGGAGTCTGTTCCATTCGTCGTGATCACCCGGAAAGATGGTTTTTCGCTGATCCATCAGACCAGCGGCTGGTCCATGCAGACGCTTCCGAAGGACTGGGTCAGCCAGGGCGGGGATCAGCCTCATGGCGAAATAACCCGTACCGCATTTTCAAAGGATGAAGTCTATCAGTATTCCTTTCCATTTTTCTATTCCGGGATTGACTGGGGATGGATCCATGTCGGTCTTTCTCTCGATACATACCACCATGATCTCGGCGTGCTTTACCGGAATACCACGCTGGTTGGTCTGTCCTGTATCCTGGTCAGCCTGATTATCACGATTGTTTTTGCAAGACGCCTGGTTCGCCCCATCCTGAGCCTGACGGAACTTACAAAGCGAATTGCCGCCGGCGATCTTACCGCAAGAGCAACCATCGGGTCCGGCGATGAAATGGAAGATCTGGGCGCTTCGCTGAATGAAATGACGGATAACCTGGACCAGGCGCATCGCAGGCTCCAGGAGTCGATGGACTACACTCGAAATATTCTGCAGTCCATGAATGACATCCTGATTGTTTGTTCTCCCGCCGGAAAGATCCTGACCGTCAATCGTGCCTGCTGCGAATTGTTGGAATATGAGGAAACGGAGCTGATCGATCAGCTTTTGCTCAAGATAGTAAAACCCATTTCGCTGAAAGGGAATAGCAGCACCAAAGAGCAAAGCCTGAATGGCAGCGAACGAATATTTCGCACCAAAAGCGGGAAGGAGATTCCTGTTCTGCTGTCGAGCGCGGCCATGATGTCCGTAGGACAGGCCAAGCAGGATATTGTTTATCTGGCCCTTGATATCAGCGATCGTAAACGTGCTGAGAATGCCATCGCCCGGCAGCGGGAGTATCTGGAAAAGCAGAAGGAAGCGCTGTCATCTCTCGCAAGCAATAAGGACCTGCATTCTGGTCAGCTTGAAGTTGCGGCAAGGTTTATCACCGAAACCGCCTCGAAAACCCTTCAGACCTCGGCTGTCTGCCTCTGGTTGTGTACGGAAGATCCCTCCTGCATTCGCTGCATTGACGGATACAGTTCGATTAAAGAGGACCACTTCGAATTTCCTCACGTTCGCATTGGGGACTTCCCCCGGTATTACCAAGCGCTCGAAACAGAGCGCTGCATTGTTGTTCCGGATGTGCTGAAGGATCCCCGGACCAATGAAATGGCTGAACCGTTTTTCGTCCCCTATGGGATCGGAGCCATGCTGAGTACTCCAATTCGTGTGGGCGGTCAGCTCATGGGACTTGTGGCTCACGTACAGTCTGAGAAAAGAGCCTGGAGCCTCGAGGAGCAGAACTTTGCCGCCTCTTTGGCCGACCTGGTCACGCTTGCTTTTGAAGCTTGGCGCCGCAATGTCGCCCAGGAAGAACTGAAGCAGGCAAAAGATGCGGCTGAAGCCGCCAACAAAGCCAAATCTTCTTTCCTGGCCAATATGAGCCACGAAATCCGCACGCCGCTGAATGCGGTGATTGGGTACAGCGAACTGCTGCAGGAAGAGGCGGAATTGAGCGGATACGGCGAGGTCATTCCCGATCTGAAGAAAATCCACTCGGCGGGAAAACACCTGCTGGCCCTCATTTCGGACATCCTGGATCTGTCCAAAATTGAAGCGGGCAAGATGGTGCTGGCTCCTGAGTTGTTCAATGTGCAAGAGCTGATACAGGAGTTGACTGCAACGGTAATGCCCCTGGTTGAGAAGAACGGAAACAAACTGCTGGTTGAGCTAAGTCAGGACCTCGGTGCGATCACCTCGGACAAAATGAGAGTCCGTCAGATCCTGTTCAATCTGATCAGCAATGCCGCGAAATTTTCACAGGCTGGAACCATACAACTGTCGGCTCAAAGACAGATGGACCCGGGTAATAGAGAATGGGCGAGGTTCTGTATTGCGGATCAGGGCATCGGCATTGCCCCGGAGCAAATCAAGAATCTATTCAGCGATTTTACACAGGCAGATGCCTCCACCACGCGCAAATACGGTGGAACCGGACTGGGGCTATCCATCAGCAGACGCTTTTGCGTCATGCTGGGTGGAGAGATATCCGTCCAGAGTGAGCTGGGGCAAGGATCCACTTTTACCGTCCTCCTGCCGGTTGAGTGGAGCGGCAAGCCGGAAGAATTGGAAGACAGCGGCGAGAACAACGACTACGTCGAAATTTCGGGAACCGAAATACTGGAAACTACATAGGAGCAACCTAATGGCCAGATGGATATTCTTGTTGGTTTTTGCTTTGGTATCATCCGCAGGCGCTCAGGATGGAAAGCCGGCAGCAGCGTCTCCGCAATCCAATGTTGTAAAGCTTGATCTGCCGAAAGCGGTCGAGCTGGCGCTTCAAAATAATTACCGGAGCAAGGTCTCCAAATATGATGTCGAGGCCGCCCTGGCCTTGCATGGGCAGGCTCTTTCAGCCTGGTGGCCGCGCGTTTCGGCCGGCATTACCGGATCCCGCATCGATGATGATCTCAATTTTATCTTTCCGGCGAACAATTTTTCGATGCCTGCCACCACGTTCACGGTTCCTTCCTCAACCTTCGTTTTGCCGGCCAATTCGTTCGGGCCGGGGTTTCCTCCTGTGAATGTGCCGATCCAGACGCCCCCGACTACCGTAGACGTTCCGGCGCAGACCTACCAGATACCGCAGCAGGACGTGAAAATAATGAATCGGGATAGCCTGATAGCATCCGTGGATGCAACGCTTCCTCTTTATACCGGTGGCCTGCGCGAAGCGCGTATCCGGCAAGCCAAAGCCGGTGTCGAGGCGGCGCGTCAGGAAAGCAGACGAACCGATCTCGAAGTCCGGTATGACGTCAAAAGACTATATTACGCAGGAGTGTTGTCGAAGCGTCTTGCCCAGATCAGCCGGGATACGCTTGCCCGGATGGAGGCAACGCTTGAACTTACCGAGAAGCTCTATACAACCGGCTCCGGGACGGTAAAAAAGACCGATTACCTGCGGAATAAATCTGTGGTGGAAACGCTTCGATCGATGACCTCCGAACTTGAGAGCAACGAGAAAACCGTTAAAGCAGCCCTGGTTACCGTGATTGGCCTGGATTGGAATACCCAGGTTGAACTTGCGGATGAAGAAATCCCATTCACCGCCACATCGCGCGACCTGGCTGTCTATGTGGAGCGGGCATTTCATTCGAGCCCGGAACTGGCTCGTGTGGAAGCCGGCCTGAAGGCTGCACGGGAGAACGTGAAAGCCGCCCAGAGCGGTCATTATCCAAAGGCTGGCTTGTTCGGGAAATTCCAGCGCATTGAGAATTCCTATGACGCGGGACTTATGACCGACAGCAACAAAACGGCGTGGGCGGTCGGGATTGGCGTTCAAATCCCAATTTTTGAAGGATTCCGCGTCTCCAAAGAGGTCGCGGAAGCCAAGGCTCAACTGCACAAACTCGAAAATCAGCAAAAGCTGCTGCATGACGCCATTGCACTCGAGATCAAGAGGCTCTGCTGGAATCTGGAAAAAACCCAGGACCAGCAGAAGTCAAGCTTTGCAGCCTCAAAATCCGCCGCCGAAAATCGTGAGCTGAATGTTCGCGCCTACCAGGAGGAATTGGTGGAGACCAAGGAAGTTATTGAAGCGCAAATCCTGGAAGCACTCCTTTCGGCGCAGTATCAAAAAGTACTCTATGACCACGTCGAAGGGCTCGCCAAACTCAATTTTGTCTCCGGCGCCGAGCAGCCGGAATAGCGGGCATTTTCCTTACTGTCATCGTGCGAGGTCACGCGTGAAAAGATTGCGCGATATATCACTCCGGTTCAGGACGGTGGTCATCGCTGGATTTGCGTTGCTGATTGCCGCTGAATTCCGCGCGCAGGAAAGCAAAGGCCCATCGATCAGTTGCAACATAGGTTTCAGTTCAACTCATTTTTCCGATTTGAATGTTACCGATGCGTTGGCGGCTACAAAGGTATGGGCGGATGTCATCCGGAAGAAAAGAGGGTATGCCGGATCCTCGGATGCCAAGGCATTCGAGGATCTGGAGAGTCTGGTTGGGGCCGCCAGGAGAAAAGAACTGGACCTCGCAATCCTGCTGCCATATGAATTTTTGAAAATCCAGGATACCGCTCCGCTGACTCCATGTTTTATCGCGTCCAATAACGAAAAGGTTGACGACGAGAGTTTGCTTCTCGTTCATCGACGGTCTTCAGCTGCCAGACTGGAGGACCTGAAGGGGAAGGACATCGTAATTTCGGGAAACAGCATGATGAACCTGGGAAGGGTCTGGCTGGAGACGCAGATTATGGAAAGCGGCTTCCCCTCCATGGAAGCCTTTTTCGGGAAAGCGGTCGGTGTGGCCAAAGCCTCTCAGGCCGTATTGCCGGTTTTTTTCGGCAAAAACGATGCGTGCCTGGTCAATCGTCAGGGGTTCAATACCGTCACTGAATTGAATCCGCAATTGGCAAAGGATTTGAAAATCCTGGCGCAGTCACCCGGGTATCCGATATGCGTTATCTGCATCAGGAAGGATTACGATCCGGCCTATCGGGATGTGTTGCTGGATGCACTGGCCCAATTGCACCTCGAGCCCAGAGGGCAGCAGATCCTGACTCTTTTCAAGGTAACCAAACTGATTCCATTTGAAAAATCCTACATGCAGTCATCCCAGCAGACCGTTCGGAATTTTCAAAAGGTGCAGGGAAGGACGCGCGGCAGCGCGGGAGGCATGTAAATGGCGTCCTTCAATTTTGCATATCGATATCTTCCAGGCCTGCTGATTTGTCTGAGCCTAACGGCTCTTGGCGCATGGGGCAATCCGGCTAGCGGTGATAATAGAACCTATGATCCATCGGTGGTCCGTTTTGCCATGAGCTCCTCGGTTCTGGAATCTGATGTAAATCCGGACGATGCGCTTGCCGCAGCCAAAGTCTGGTCTGCGAAGCTGGGCTCAAATGTCGGGGCATGGTCTCAATCGGACGCCAAGATATATTACGACCTCCCAAGTCTTGTCCAAGCCGTCAAAGCCGGGCAAACCGATGTCATTTCATTGTCGACTCAGGAATATCTTGATTTTGAAGGAGAGCTGAATGTTGAACCCGCGCTGACATATGTTCAGTCGGGGCAGGCTGAGGTCGAATATGTCGTCATTGTTCGGAAAGACAGCAATACCAAAACTCTGGCCGATCTCCGCGATAAGAGAATCACTCTGATCAAGGGTGGACGCAACTCCCTGGTTCCACTGTGGCTGGATACCGTCCTTTCCGATAATGGACTGCAGCCCAAGGAGACCTTTTTCAAAGAAATCAAAGAAGTCAGCAAAACCTCGAAAGCGGTTCTCCCGGTTTTCTTCCGGCAGATCGATGCCGGCATCATAACAAAATCTGCCCTGGAAACAGCCGTTATCCTGAATCCGCAGGTGGGGCAGCAGATCATAAGCATTGCGGTTTCACCGCGGCTGGCCACGACGGTCACCTGCTTTCGTTCAAACCTCCCGCAAGAACGAAAGAGCCTGTATGTCAGCCAGGCTCTGAAACTGCACGAGTCAGCGGGCGGATTGCAGACATTCAATGTCTTCAAACTGGATCGGCTGATTCGCTGGGATCCGCACTTTGAGGATGCCGTGCGCGATCTGATAAGGAAGCAAAGACTGGCCAAATCTGCACGGCGCGGGCTTCAGCGCTCGCCTTCGACTTTAAAAGAAGAAAGGTAACGTGACGTGAAAGGACAGGCGGAATATCCAGATCATGCATCAGTAAAGACGCGGCGCATTGGCATTCTGATGCGGGCGATTCTGGCCTCCTCGCTGATCACTGTTCTTACGATTCTCATATTTGCCCTGTTTATTATCCCGCAGCAAAGAGAATCGCTCCTCAAGAGTCTGAAATCAAAGGCTGAAATCGTATCCACGTCTATCGCGGATGTTGCGGCGGGCGCGATTGTTGTTGAAGATTTCAGTACGGTGGTTGATCACTGCAGCAAGATCGTTGGAAATGGAGAATCCGTTCCCTATGTTATCGTAACGCGCAAGGATGGGTTCTCTCTTGTGCATCAGACAAGCGGGTGGACGACCAAAGAGCTGAATGGAGACTGGCGACCAACAGGCCTGCACTCTGCAGCGGGCAAGATTGTCAAAACGGACTTCTTCCCGGAAGAAGTGTACCAGTATTCCACTCCGTTTGTTTATTCAGGCATAGAATGGGGATGGATCCATGTGGGTCTTTCTCTCAACCAGTATAGGGCCGACTTGGGGGCTGGAAGACGCAGAATCTACGTATTGAGTTTTGCCTGCATGTTTATTGGTTTTTTGCTTGCCATTCTGTTCGGACGCCGGATGGCCGATCCCATCCGGCAATTGACCGGCATCACGGAACGAATCGCTAACGGAGATCTGTCCGTGAAGGCGAATATCCGATCGGGCGATGAAATCGAGAATCTGGGAAATTCATTTAACCGCATGACCGAAAGCCTCGGGCTTGCTCATTCTGAGCTGAAAGCTGCCAGGGATTATACGAGGAATGTCATTCAGTCCATGAACGATATGCTCCTGGTTTGTTCGATGGGCAGGGAAATCATAACGGTTAACCGGACCGCCTGCGAGCTTCTCGGATATGCGGATTCGGAACTCGCGGGCAAATCCATAAGCGAAATTCTGCCTGACTTTGCCTCCGTGCATTTTGAATCCCAGCGAAATGTGGAGACTGTAATCCAGCCCAAAAATGGTCAGCCTTTTCCGATCCTGTTGTCCAGCGCATTGATGACCAGCGAGCGCGGGAATGTGGAGGGCATCGTTTACGTAGCGCTCGATATCAGCGAGCGAAAGAAGACTGAAGAGATAAGGGCCATGCGAGAGGGGCAACTGCGCAGACAGAAAGAAGCCCTGGCACAGCTCGCAAGCATGAAATCCATCCATGACGGGGAATTTGAGGCGGCCGTAAAAAGCATTACTGAGGTATCCACCCACACATTGTCGGCCAGCCGGGCCAAGCTTTGGCTGATCACCGACGGCACGATCGTGGATTGCTTTGATCACTATGAGCGGGATACCAATCGTCACATATCGGGCGGGACTCGTGACCTGTCCATATTCCCAAGTTTCATTGCAGCGCTTCATACGGAGCGCACCATTTCGATTAGCGATATCACGGAAGATCCAAGAACCAGGGAGATGGCTAAGCTTCACCTGAGCTCACAGGGTATCCAGTCGCTTCTTGATGCGCCGGTGAGGCTTTCCGGCAAGGTGGTTGGAGCCATCAGTATTGGAAGCCGCGAAAAGAGAGTCTGGACGCTGGAGGAACAGAGTTTTGTCGGGTCGCTGGCGGATCTGGCCTCTTTGGCTCTCGAATCCAGTAATCGACAAAAGGCTCAGGAGGAACTGAAGGCTGCGAAAGAAATGGCTGAGGCCGCCAATAAAGCGAAATCGCTCTTCCTCGCAAATATGAGCCATGAGATTCGCACTCCGCTCAATGCCGTGATCGGGTATAGCGAGTTGCTGCAGGATGATGCCGAGGATCAGGGACTGACGCAGTTTATTCCTGATCTGAAGAAAATTCATGGCGCCGGAAAACACCTGTTGTCGCTCATAAACGATATTCTGGATTTGTCCAAGATTGAAGCCGGCAAAATGCAGCTGGCGCCCGAACGGTTCAGCCTTTGTGACCTGCTCGCCGAGGTGGAATCCACCGCGAGACCGGTGGTTGAAAAGAATAGCAATGCCTTTGAGATCGAAGCGCGGAACGATCTGGGTACCGCGACAACAGACAGAACCAAGATCAGGCAGATTGTCCTGAACCTGCTAAGCAATGCGGGCAAGTTTACTGATCATGGCACGATCAAACTCAGTGTTGTGCGCGAATCGGTCAAAGGGCGTGACTGGCTTCGATTCCGCGTCTCTGATACGGGTATTGGTATGGCTGCTGAAGATCAGAAGAAACTGTTTCAGGATTTCATGCAAGTTGATCCTTCCACCACCAGGAAGTATGGGGGGACCGGGCTTGGACTCGCGATCAGCAGAAAGTTCTGCGAGATGATGGGCGGTAGCATCGCCGTGGAAAGCGAATCAGGGCATGGATCGATATTTACAGTTTCCATCCCTTCGGAATTTTCGCAGGCGGATCCCGCGGTGCCCGAGAGCGTTGTCGAAATTCAGGGCAGCGACAAGAATGGAAGCCCGGCCAAGCGCAAAGTGCTGTTGATAGACGATGACAGCGAAGTCCGGGAACTCCTGACCCGCTTCCTTACACGCGATGGATTTTCCGTCATCTCCTGTGCTACCGGGCTGGAAGGAATCCAAATTGCCAAAGAGCGGCGGCCGGATGCAATTCTATTGGATGTATTGCTGAAGGATCTGGAAGGATGGGAGGTGCTGAAAAGGCTGAAGTCTGATCCTGAACTCCTTTCGATTCCGGTCGTCATGGTCACGATCGTTGATGACACCAAGCGCGGGTATTCCCTTGGGGCATCCGGGTATCTCGTCAAGCCAGTGGATGCGATGCAATTGTCTGCACTTCTGTCTCAGTTGGGAAATCTTGGTATGCCTGGCCACGTTCTGGTTGTGGATGACGATGCGGATAGCCGGGAGTATATTGACCGGCTGCTGCGTGGCTGGGGCTGGCGGGTGACAACCGCGGAAAATGGCTGCCAAGCATTTGATTCTGTTTTGACCGAGACTCCGGACCTGATTATTCTGGATCTCCTGATGCCTGAGATGGATGGGTTCGAGTTCCTCAACCGGCTGCGGTCTGAAGAGAAATGGAGAATGATACCGGTTGTAGTGGAGAGCGCCATGGAACTGACTCCGCAGCAGCTCGAGTTCCTGAAGGAAAATGTTTCCAATGTTGTTTTTAAAGCGGCCGATTCGCAGGGCGAATGGGTTTCCAGCCTGGCAAACTCCATTCGATCGTGCGCGCTTAGAAGTGAGAATGTTTCCATTCACTAACTACTGAATATGGGAGATGCGAGGGAATCGTATCCAGCCCAAACCGGAAAGGTGTCTGAAGTCTGATGCTTATTGAAAGGAGGATGTTCATCAAGGGAGCGCTGGGCATGGGATCGCTGTTCCTGTCCGCTGCCCATGCACAGCAAAAGAGCATCGTGGCGAGTTTCAACATTGCATTCAGTTCCGGTTTATTTGCGGATGTGAACCCAACGGATGCGATGGCGGCCGCAAAAGCCTGGTCGAATGCCCTGGGGCGAAAGAGGGGATTTATAATTTCTGAACCGATCGTGTTCAGCGATACGGCCGCTGCTATTGAAGCACTCCGAAACCAGCGTGTCGATATCGCGACCCTGCTGACGCGAGAATACCTGGAAATAAGAGAGAAGGTTGCCTTGACTCCTCAGTTTATCCCCAAAAGGAGAGGGCACACCCAGCAGGATTCTCTTATCCTGGTGAACAATCAGAGCGGTTTTAGCCGGATTGAGGATCTTGCTCAAAAAGACATTCTTCTGCTTGCCGGGATGGAAGGAAGCCTGGGAAGGACATGGCTCGAAAATACACTGATTGAAAAAGGGCACTCTTCGATTGAGAGGTTCTTTCGCAAATCGATGTCGGTTCAGAAGGCCAGCCGGGCAGTATTGCCGGTATATTTTCGACAGGCGGATGCCTGCCTGGTGACGCGGGATGGCTTTGAAACGATGGTGGAACTGAATCCGCAACTCCGAAGCCAACTGAGGGTTCTTGATGCTTCTCCTGCCTTTATGCCTGCCCTTATTTGTACCAGGGGAGATTACGAATCACCCTACAAGCAGTCCGCGCTCGAAGCCGTCAGGGAATTGCCTGCCGAGCCCGGGGGGCAGCAACTTCTGATGCTTTTCAAAATCGACGAACTTGTCCCGTTTGACCATTCATGCCTGGATAGTGCGCGGCAATTACTTACGCTCAATGCAAAGCTCAAAGAGCAAATGCGCCGAAAAGGGGCCGCCGGATAATGTGGGATCGCGAAAATCGAAGAGCATTCCTTCGTTGCGCTTTGGGGATGCTGCCCTTATCGGTAATGACCGGACTGGCACAGCAGAAAGGCGGGATTGCGCCCATCCATGTTGCATTCAGCGGAGGTTTGTTTGTCGATGTCAATACAACAGATGCGCTTGCCGCGACAAGGGTCTGGGCAAGGGCTATTGCCCAGAAAAAGGGATTTGAGATAGAGGATCCGTATATACTCGAGGACACCTCAACTGCCAGTGAAGCTTTCCGTGATCAACGCATTGATATCGCCGCCATCTTGACCAGGGAATATCTGGAAATCCGGGATAAGGTTACGCTCACTCCCTATTTTGCGGCCAAACGAAATGGTCGGGTGCAGCAGGACTGTCTGCTGGTCGTCCACGCGCAGAGCGGAATCAATCGAATTGAAGACCTGGCGGGGAAAGACATCCTGATATTTGCCAGCATGGAGGGGAGCCTTGGCAGGGTGTGGCTTGAAAACATCCTTTTGGAAAAAGGGTTTGCTTCCTGCGAAAAATATTTCAGGCATGTTACGCTATTGCAGAAGGTGAGCCGTACGGTATTGCCGGTGTATTTTCGCCAGGCCGACGCGTGCCTTGTGACACGATACGGGTATGAAACAATGGCAGAGCTGAACCCGCAGCTGAAAAGCCAATTGAAAGTTGTCGCCGTCTCTCCGGCCTTTATGTCTGCCGTGATATGCGCGCGAGCCAATTTCGAATCGCCGTATAAACAGATGGTTCTCGATGCTTTGCGCACCCTGCATTTGGACCCAAAGGGCCAGCAGTTGCTGATGCTGTTCAAGATCGATGAAAGCTATCCCTACGATCCCTCCTATCTGGAAAGTGCCCGGCAGATCATGGCGCAGAATGCAAAGCTGAAGGAGCAGATGCGCCACAAATCGGGCGTGTGAATTTCCGATTACTGGAAGAGCACTGGGCGCGCCATCGTCTCACAGGCAAGGGATGTGGCAGCGTGAATAACGCTGATGCCGCCGGAACGGCGACGGTACCGGTGGACGCTTACGGCAATCCTAAGTCCGCCCTGAGGATGGCTTCTGCAATACCTTCAATCGCGCCCGATGGTGCTGTGCCATGAGCAATTCCGTAGCCTGTTGTGCATTGACCGGCTTGGAGAAGTAATAGCCTTGCGCGAATTCACATCCCAGTTCCCGCAAAAGCACAGCCTGTTCCGCCGTTTCGACGCCCTCGGCAATCACCTTCATCCCAAGGTTCCTGCCCAGGGTAATAATCGCTCGCACAATCTCGTCATCTTCCATCATTCGGGAAACGAAAGATCGATCTATCTTCAGGCTGTCCAGGGGGAAACGATGGAGATAGCTCAGCGATGAATAGCCCGTGCCGAAATCATCCATGGCAAGCTTGATGCCGAGAGACTTCAGTTGAGCCATGACGTCAATGGCTGCTTCCGGATTCGGCATCATAGCGCTTTCAGTGACCTCGAGATTCAGGCTGCCGGGTGAAAGCTCCGTTTGTTTCAGGATGAGGCGGCAATGATCGATCAGTTCAGGCTGCAGAAAATGGCGTGCCGACAGATTGACGCTGATCAGGAGAGGATGATCCCCAGGGAATCGGTATTGCCAGGTCCGCATCTGCCGGGCGGCAGTTTCGAGAACCCACTTGCCAATGGGAACGATAAGTCCGGTCTCTTCGGCAACGGGAATGAATTCATTGGGTGAAACAAATCCCCGGGTCGGATGCCGCCAGCGCACAAGGGCTTCAAACCCCCATATTCTTGCTGTTTCCAGGGATACTACCATTTGATAGTGGACATCGAACTCATCTCGTTCCAAGGCGCGGCGAAGCTCGGTTTCGAGTTGCAGGCGCGCGATGGTACTGGCCCGCATGTTGGAGTCGAATATCTCAAAGCGGCCTTTACCGAGAGCTTTTGCGCGGTACATGGCTGTGTCCGCATCTCGAAGCATCTCTTCCGGGGATTGATACGAGTCATTATACAGAGCGATTCCCATGCTGACAGTCGGGAATAGTTCCTGGCCCCCGATAACGAAAGGCTGGGAAAGCTCTGTGAGGATGCGTTCAGCCACGCGTGTGGCTTCCAGGGCTCCGGGGATTTCCTCCAACAGGATGGTGAATTCATCCCCACCGAGCCGGGCAATCGTATTGTTGCGGCTGAAGCGGGAAACACTGTCTCCCGATCGAACGGTGGCTTCCAGCCTGCCCGCGATGGCGACGAGAACCTGGTCGCCCATCAAATGTCCCAGGCTGTCGTTAATGAGTTTGAAGCTGTCCAAGTCCAGGAAAATCAGGGCGAGAGTTTTGTCCTTGTGGCGGCGCACACGCGCAAACGACCGTTCCAGCCTGTCCATGAAGAGGACGCGGTTGGGCAGACCGGTGAGGACATCTACGACCTTGCCCTGTGTGATGTCGGTTTGAGAGCCGGCCATACGATAGGTCTTTCCAGAATTATCCCGAATTGCCAGGGCGCGGCCAAGCATCCAAAGGTAATTTCCATCGCGATGCAATATGCGATATTCCCCTTCGTAGTGCGCCGTTACTTCCTCCATGTGGGCATTGACTTCGGTACGGACCCGATCGATATCATCGGGATGAATGCGACTGAAAAACTCCTCAGGACTGTCGCTGATTTCGTGTTCTTTCCATCCAAGCATGGATTTCCAGCGCGGCGAGAAATGGATTCGGTTGGAGGTCAGATCCCAGTCCCAGAGGCCGTCGTTGGCTGCCTTGGCGGCGAGGACATACCGCTCTTCGCTTTCGCGCAATTCCTTGTCGCGCAGTTGAATCTGCTGCAGCATGTCGTTAAAGCCGTCAATCATCACTCCGATCTCTCCGCCCGTGTCTTTCGCAGCGCGCAAGGCGTAATCTCTTTCGGAGGATATGCGCTTGGTAATGGACGCCAGGTTCAGGATTGGCGCGGATATGACCTGCTGCAGCCTGGAAGCGAGAATCCATGCCCCGACCAGAGATAAAACCATTACAAGTCCGATGGTGCCCAAAAAGCGGAGTAATCTGGAGTAGATTTCCCGAGTGTCTGAATCGATATAGAGCGTTCCAACAGGCTCATCATTGAGGCGGATCGTTTTGTATATTCGAACCTGATCCTTTTCCCAATAACTACCCTCGGCGGAGGGACTGTCCGGGAAAGTGACGGCGAGCAGCGGATCCCGCACATAGGTGGCAAAGAGCTTCCCGCTCTGATCATACAGACAGGCGCTGACTACGTGCGATTCGGCGCTCAAAGCCTGCAGATTGCCTGCCGCTGCCTTCTGATCGTTAAAAAGCAAAGCCGCGCCGCTGTTGGACTCTATAGCCCGGGCGAGAACGGTCAACCGCTGAATGATCGTCCCTTTGGTGATGAACCGGTCGTAGCTGACAAGTGCGGAGGCAGTAAGGAAGAGCGCAACCGTGGTCGTCGACATGATGATGACGATGAGTTTTTTCTTGATGGACCACTCCCCGAAGGGATTCATACTGCAACCTCTATTTCACTCGAACCGGCGATGACCGATAGTTCTCCGGAGACCGTAGTTCTCGAGTTGTATGAATTGAAAATCAATCGGCGGCCCCCCCCCAATACGACTGTTCGCCGATTCGCCAACTTGACGCTCAAAACCAGCGTCCCGAAGCGGAAAATAAGGCAGCTAAATACGCGCAGACCCTGTGCCTCGCCTGCCGGTCGCGATAGGCATATCGGCAGCGAACCCCAGGGCGAATAGCCCCGTGATGGGTTCATTTATATGTACTTGTTCAGATTTCTGGAATCTGGTTTCACCCGCTTAAGCATCAAGCCATTTGCGTGATCTCAGCGGCACAAGTCGTGGGGGCTGCTGTCTCCATCCATTTGGGAATAGCCTGTGTCCCCGGTAACAGCGCAGTCGCATGCTGGGCGGCCAGAAGATCTGTGGCCTGCTCTGCATTGATTGGCGTGGAGAAGAAATATCCCTGGGCATATTCGCAGCCCAAATCTCTCAATCGGATCGCCTGTTCAATGGTCTCAACCCCTTCTGCGATCACCCTCAATCCCAGATTGCGTCCCAGCACAATGATGGTCCGGACAATTTCGTCGTCTTCCATCATTCTGGATACAAAGGACATGTCGATTTTAAGACTGTCGAGAGGGAAACGGTGCAGGTAGCTCAACGAGGAATAGCCGGTGCCGAAATCATCCAGCGCAATCTTGATTCCGAGAGCCTTCAGTTGCGTCATAACGTCGATGGCGGATTCCGGATCCGGCATCATGGCACTTTCCGTAACCTCCAGGGTAAGGCTCTTGTTGGACAATCGGGTTTTTTCCAGGATTCTACGGCATTGGTCAATTAACTCGGGCTGCAGGAAGTGCCGGGCGGACAGGTTCACGCTCATGCGAAGCGGGGGATTTTCCAAAAAGCGCGCCTGCCACAGCTGCAGTTGCTGCGCTGCATTTTCAAGCACCCACTGGCCCATGGGAACAATTAGGCCGGTCTCTTCCGCGATCGGGATGAAATCCTTCGGCGAAACAAGACCTCTGGTCGGGTGATTCCAGCGAATCAGAGATTCGAATCCGAATATTTTTCCGGTCTGAAGCGAAATGATACTCTGGTAGTGGTTCTCAAATTCCAGGCGCTCCAGACCTTTCCTTAACTCCGTTTCCAGTTGCAGCCGCGCAATTGTATTGGCGCGCATATTGGAATCAAAGATTTCGAAGCGGCCTTTGCCCAGGGCTTTTGCGCTATACATGGCCGTATCGGCATCACGCAGCAATTCTTCGGGGATCTGATAGGACGGGTTATAGAGCGCGATTCCCATGCTTGCGGTAGGGAACATCTCCTGTCCACCGATTACAAATGGCTGAGAGAGCTCCGTTGAAAGGCGTTCTGCCACCCGCAGTGCATCCGCTGGCCCTGAAATTTCTTCCAGCAGGATGGTGAACTCGTCCCCTCCAAGCCTGGCGATGGTGTTGTTGCGCCCAAAACGTGCCACGCTATCGCCGGAACGCACTGTGGATTCCAGCCGTCCCGCGATGGCAACCAGCAATTGATCCCCCACCAGATGGCCTAGACTGTCATTGATCAGCTTGAAATCATCCAGATCGAGGAAAATCAATGCCAGGGTCCTGTCCTTGCGTATCCTTGCCCGATCAAAGGAACGGGCAAGTCTATCCATGAAGAGAACCCGATTCGGCAGACCGGTAAGGACATCGACTACCTTTCCTCTCGTGATGTCGGTCTGAGATCCTGCCATCCGGTATGCTTTGCCGCTGTCATCTCTGACCGCAAAAGCACGGCCGAGCATCCATAGGTAGTTGCCGTCCCGATGAAGAATGCGGTATTCGTCTTCGTAGTGAGTGGTCAATTCTTCCAGGTAGGCACTGATATCAGAGCGAACGCGATCGACATCATCCGGGTGAATCCGGCTGAACCATTCATCGGGGCTGTCGCCGATCTCGTGTTCCTCCCATCCCAGCATCGATTTCCAGCGAGGCGAGAAGTAGACTTTGCCGGTGGTCAGATCCCAATCCCAGAGGCCGTCATTGGCGGCTCTGGCGGCAAGCGAATACCGCTCCTCGCTTTCATGCAGCGCTTTTTCCGTATGCTTGCGCGATAACTGTGTTTGAATTCGCGCGAGGGCAACGGGGAAATCGATTGGTTTGGTTACATAGTCATTCGCACCGGCCTCCAGTGCGGTCACCACATCTTCGCTGCTGGATTTGCCTGTAACCATGATCACAGGGAGTTGCGCCGGCGTGTGCGATTTGCGAATGACCTGCAGCACCTCCAGGCCATTCATCTCGGGCATCTCAACATCCAGCAATACGAGATCGACGGTGTTGGATTCCAGCCAGTCGATGGCTTCTCTACCATTAGCCGCCAGGAATATGTTGAAGCCACGCTTGGACAGCCGTCTGGACATCAAATCACGATTTAGCGGTTCATCATCGACAACCAACAATGAATCCGGTCCTGAACTCATGAAGTCGCCTCAATCTGCAGGAGAGTTTCCATCTTTTTCAACAAACGTGGCATTTCTACCGGCTTGATATCATATTCGTCAAATCCGGCCTCCAGAGCCCGGTTCCGGTCCGAAACCAGCGCATGTGCTGTGAGTGCCACAACGGGAATTTCTTTCATTTTGGGATCCTGCTTGAGGTACTTCAATACTTCCCAGCCATCCATTTCCGGCAGGCTGAGATCCAGCAGAATCAGGTCCGGTGATTGCTCGCTGGCCATGCGCAGGCCCTCTTTCCCATCCACCGCCATACTAACGTCATATCCGCGGCGAATAAGTCGGCGCGACAGCATGTCCCGGTTCAGTTCATTGTCTTCGACAAGCAAGATGCGCTTCACAACAGCCCTCCCGATTTTGCCATCCGGCTTCCATTAGGCATTGGAGACCAGACTGGCATTTCCACTCGATGAAGCAGAGAGATGGTTTGTTCCTTGTTTATCCACTATTTTTGCTAATTCAGATATCAACGCGGTCCAGCTCGTCGATGCTTTATAAGCAATTTTCGTCACGTGTTCGCTTAGCTGCTTCTTCTCTTCCGGCGTTAAGGTCATTGCCGTCAACACCACAATCGGAATAGAACGGTACCTTTCGTTGGCGCGGAGCCGGCTGACAAATTCAAAGCCATCCATTTCAGGCATCATCAGATCCAGCAGAATGAGTGACGGGATCGCCTCCGCAACTTTTTCCAGGCCGATCAGTGCGTTGGGCGCTTCATCCGCCTCCCAGCCATCCCGTTCCAACAGACGTCTCAACAGTTCCCGGCTGGGTTCATCATCCTCAATAATCAAAACGGAGCCGGGGCATCCGTCGGGGCGGAATTTCCTCAAAATGGCCATCAGCCGATCCGGGTGGACCGGCTTAGTCAGGTAATCCGAAGCCCCCAGAGTGAATCCGCGGTTCTTGTCGTCAATGATCGAAACCATTACAACAGGTATATCGGCAACCTCAGGATCGGCCTTCAATTCTGAAAGCACATCCCACCCGCATGTATTTTCCATGAGAACATCCAGCGTGATGGCAATAGGGCGGTATTGCTTTGCCAGAGCAATGACCTCGCTCCCCTGACCGGACGAAACCACCGTAAACCCTTCTCGCGTAAGGAATCGCGTTATCAGGTCGCGAGCTACCGGATCGTCGTCCACTATCAGGACGGTCCTCTGATCCGCCTTCTCCGGCCGGACCACTGAACCTTGTGCCGCTGGAATCTGTGGTTGCGTGGATGGAGTCTGGTTCGCAGGGAAGCGGCAGGTAAAAGCGGTTCCTTCGCCGGGTCTGCTCTCTACCGTAATATCTCCGCCCATGATCCGACAGAATCGCTGGCTGATCGCGAGCCCCAGCCCGGTCCCCCCATACTTGCGTGTAGTGGATGCATCCGCCTGCTGAAATGGCTGGAATAGACTGCCGATCTGCTCCGATGTCATCCCGATGCCTGTATCCCGGACCCAAAATACAATTTCGTCTCCCGCCTCTCCTTGTCGACGTGTTGCCTCGATCCAGATGCTGCCATTTTCCGTAAACTTGCAGGCATTGCTCAAGAGGTTCAACAGGATTTGTCTTATCTTGACAAGGTCCCCATCCATCCATCCCAGGTCGGAGGAACAGTCGACGGTGATGGTGTTGCTCTTGCTGAAGGCGGTGGGTTGTATGGTGTGCAGCACCTCCTCAACCATATGGCGAATTTCAAAGTTCTCGACATAGAGCTGCGTTTTTCCTGCCTCAATCTTCGAAAGATCCAGGATGTCGTTGATCAGTCCAAGGAGATGTTTTCCCGCAGAGTTGATCTTCTTGAGGTCCGGCACGACCTCTCCCTGCTCGTCGGCTTCTTCCTGGAGGAGTTCGCTGTAACCTATAATCGCATTGAGGGGCGTTCGCAGTTCATGGCTCATGTTGGCCAGGAATTCGCTTTTGGCGCGGCTAGCCAGTTCTGCATGGTTTTTTGCTGCAATCAGCTCTTCATTGATGCGAGTCAATTCTCTGGTTCTGCCGGATACCTCTTCTTCCTGCCGGTTCCGCTGATCCTGCAGTTGCTTATCCTTCAACTCAATCTCACGCAGCATTCTGTTGAAGTCATCCGTAATCGCGCCGATTTCTCCGCCGGAACTCCTGGCAATGCGAAGCGAATAATCCTCTTGATAGGATAGGCGCCGGGTTGTCGATGCCAGTTTGACAATAGGCGCCGATATCCAGTGCTGGAGCGCCAGGGAGAGAGCCCCTGCCACGAGCAGGGATATGCCCAGGATTACGGACAGTGCCGCAACAGCGCTCGCCAGGCTCAAGACCATCGGGCCGTTGATGAGTACATAAAGGCAGGCCAGCACGCCGACGATCAGCAGGGCTGAAGCGGTTGTGATCATCAGGACCACGGTCAGCTTTTTTTTGATCGGCCAAGCCTCAAGTGCATTCATGCTACATCCTTCCGGCGTGGGAGTCTTCTCGGATGATCTTTGCCAGACTCAGCAGTTGCGAGCTGATTTTCAGTCGCGCCTTTTCAGCTGCGTCAATGTTGATTTCAAAACGAACTTTGTTTTCTTCAATATAAAAGTTGATAATGCCGCCCTGCCTTCCAAATCGATCCGTTTCTCCAATAGTCAGGACCGGGATCCCTTTGATGCCCGCAAGAACGGCTGATGCCGACTTTGCCTCCGAGGCACAGAGCAGAAGTATGTGCACGCCTCGGATCTCCCCCGGCCATGCAAGTTGGCGCAAAACCAGATCTCGGCCATTTATGCTTTTGTTTTGAAACGATTGTGCCAGCTCTCTTCCGACCGGATCGTCTCCAATAATGCCGATAACAAGGGGAGAATTCCTGTCTGCAAATGCACTGGCCGGCCACTCCACAAACTTAATGAAATTGAATAAAAACGCCGCTTTAACCTGTTGCTCTGACAGGGTACTTGGCTTATCTCCGCCTGCAGCCTTTGCGGCAACCAGAGGATAAACCGCCAATAGAAGCAGTAAAGCAACCAATACCCTCTTTGGGGCGCAGCCTGGGAATGCAAAAATCATCTGCGACCTTCGGAAAATGGAATATGGTAAAGCGCCCTGAGCCGGAAAGTCCGTCCGTCCTGATCAATGCCGTTTTGCCGGTGTTCCTCTGAGCCGGGATCGGCGTATCTTTTTCCAAAAATATTGTAAAGCCCGCCGCTCAGCTCGAAATTCCTGAACAGTTTCTGCGAGAAAAGCGTCAGGTTGGCGATTGTATAGCCCCCCACGGCATTGTCTGCTATCGTTCGACGCGAACTCATATAGAATGCTTCCAACCCCGCGAAAAGCTTCCCCCGAATACATGGAATAGAGAGTCCTGCCTTTGCCATATGTTTGGGCGAACCCGATAGCATGCTGTTCGTGCCGGTATCTTTAGCCTGCTGCAGTGTATAGCTGAATTGCGTCTGCAATCCGCTCGAGGCGCGCCCGCTTATTTGGAGCTCCATCCCCTTTGCATTTACCTTGCTGGCATTCTGATAGACCATCAGCAGAGTGATGGGCGCTAATTCCTGGCTTATAAGATTTTTGATTCCATAGTCATAGAAGGAAGCGCCTATTCGCAAATTTTCCCCAAATCTGCGTTCGACCACGACTTCATAGGTCCGGATGCTTTCGGGTTTCAGCGAAGGGTTATCAAATGACGTTCCTCCCCGGTAATACTGCTCATACGTGCTTGGGGCACGAAAGGCCTGGCCGTACAGGAACTTCAAATTGGTCCTTTTTGAATAGCCATATATTAGCCCGATTCTGGGATTGGTTGTTCCGCCGAAGGAGTCGTAGTAATCATGCCGCAAACCCGCGTTCAGGATCAGATCTTTGGTGATCTTATATTCGTCCTGTGCATAGAATGCCCATAACGCAGATCCGCGTGTGTCCGCTAGGTGGCTGAAGTAGGGGGCCTCATCATGATTGAATTGATCCTGATTGAAATTGTTCCGATACTCCAACCCGGCTGTAAACCGATGCCTGGCCAGGAACCTTTTAGTTAGCTGAACCTCGGTTCCCCACGAATCTCCCCTGGCATAATCCCGATTAAGGAACGAATAGGGCGTGTCCGTATCGGAGTTGCTGTAAAGATAATCCCCGTTGTATCGATACCGGTCGAATGTAAAACGAACCGTTAGCCCCAAACTTGCCGCGATTTGCTTGTCGTACTGGAGATCCGCAAATGTCCGTTCGTCGATCGTAAAGGTGCGGTCTGTGTTGAAGACAGTTTCAAAGGCACCCGTAGGTATTATTTTCTTCCTGGACCCATAGCCGGCGTGGATAGAGAGGTCTTTAAAGCGAAGGCTGGCGTAGAGAGTCCTGTTCCTCTCCGCATCTGCTTTTTGCGCAATTCCGAAGTTGGTTCCCGGACTGTCATATTCAGGGAAATAGAGCGTGTCGTGGCCTCGGCTGTCCAGCACGGATCCGGAGAAGAGATATTCCAATCCGCTCTCAAACTTCTGCCCCACCGTCGATCGGCCCTTATACCGGCCATTGCTCATAATTTCGGCTGATGCCTGGCCACCCCGTATGTCCCGGCCGGTTTTGGTCACTATGTTGATGATTCCAAAAAAGGCGCTGTTGCCGTACAAAGAGGAACTTGGGCCCCGGATGACTTCGATACGGCTGATGATGTCGATATCGATCGGTGATTCATCCCCGGCAAGAACGCTGTCAAAGACATTGTCATTCAGTCGATGACCATCCACGAGTATCAGCAGACGGATATTGTAATCGCCGGGGCGTGAGAAGCCTCGCTCCCCGATGTAGGAGTAATTCCGGTCGTTTGTGACGTAAAAGCCCGGTAATGCTCGCAGCACATCATTGATATTGCGATATCCGTATCGTTGGATTTCCTCGGCCGTAATAATGGTAATGGAAGATGGCGCTTCCGAGGCTTTCTGCAGGAATTTGGAGGCGCTGAATATTTCAACGTTCATCAGATCCTGCAAGCTCAGATCCGTCAGGTCCCCCTTTTCGGCGGCATAGGAAGCGGCACCGGCCAACATTGCTATTGATATGATTAGGCTTAGACGTGCTCTGGGCACGGATTTATTCCTCCCCTTCTATGGCTTGCCATGTCCTTATCGGCCGAAAGCGAGGAAAACTTAGTCAGTCCAAACTCTATTTTTCTTTGCACTTATCGGTATCGAAACGGACTCGATCCTGTGGCCGACAGCCGCTGAAGTTTCACTGTTTCCGATTCAATGGGGGCGGGGATTTACGCGGGGGCGCAAACACGAACACCTGCGGAATTTGCGGCTGCGCGCGGCAACGGGCTCCATTTGCCGCGGTAATTATTTTCTCCCGGATACAGGGTTGGAGTAGTGAAACGGGACTTCGATGATTTTCGGGAAGGGAGTGGAAACAATACCCTTTGCATTGGCGTCGATATCCGCCCAGCCTCTTTTGTAATCGGCCGTCCAGGTATAATCCAGGTCCATGCCGCTGAGCTTCCACACTCCACCCTCAACGGCAGTGCTGCATTCATAAATGCCGGAGATCCATGAGCCGCTGCCTCCCGAAGCGCCTGCAAGCTGAAATAGTCTTACCCTCATCTTGGTGCTCTGACCATCCGACGCGACGTGAATAACGGGCTGAATCAGCTGGTGGGCTATCAGAAACTCATACGACTTTTTGCCCGGATATCGGCGCTTCAGGGATTCCCGAATGTTTTCGCGCCCGGTATCCACGCCGATGCCGGACAGATCCCTTTTGGCATCCAATGTAAAAAGATCGGCGGTTTCGTCCCACATGAAATCATCCAGATAATAGCCGTAGGCGGAGGCAAGGTTTTCGGACGCATCGTAGGCGACTGCAGCCCCGAGCATTCGTTCCGTTTCGGAGATCGCATCCGGAAGGCTCGCCGCAGCGGGCAGTCGCGGTTCATTCCGGGGCGTTCTATCCGGTCGATCGTGGTGGTTTGAGCGGGTGGCGCCTGGGTATTGTGGCGCAAGGCCCGTAACGGGGTTGCTAAAATGGAAAGGCGGTATGAAAAACTTTGGGAAAATCGGGTAATGATTCGCAGGAGGACGGTCGGGAGGGAATTCCTTGCTGGGACCGGGGGCGGGCTGTGCATCGCGGGCCCATCCTTTTGAATAATCAGTGATCAGCCTCGGGAAAAAGCGCAGCGACTTGATTTGCCAGGTTCCGTTTCTCTTGACGAACTCATTTTCAAATGTGCCTTCTCTCCATTCGGCGCTTTTGCCGTTGATTCCCCACATCGTCAACTCGGTGCTTCGGGCCTTTGCCATGCGACCGCCAGGCTCAACAGTGACAATGGTCTGGAGCTGAAGGTGGTCATTCAACTCTCCTTCGCGCAGCCCTCCGGCTCCATACTGATCCAGAGCTCGCCGGATACTTGCTTTTCCGACATACACCCCCTGCAATCCCAGCTCCATCGAAGCGTCCGGGGCGAACAGGTCTGCCACGTGATCCCACATTTTCCGGTCAACGTAATAGCCATAGATGCGCTGGAGATTTTCGACCTCCTGGGCATCGACCAGTTGCCTGACACGATGCTGGAGCATCGCCGCATGTTTGCGAAGATCCTGCGGGCTTGCCGTAGGCTGATCCGGCATGAGGACGCTGGCGGATTCGGGAATGGGGACTCCGACCATGGCTGGCGTGTAGTGCACCGGTGTTGCTTCTTTATCGGTTGTCCAGCCCGGCTGTTCGTATAGACCCGTGTACCTGGAGTAGTAATGCAGATCTTTTATTTTCCAGACACCCTTTTCGAGTACATATTCATTTTCGTAGATGCCTCCGGCCCAGACGGCATTGCTTCCGAAATTTCCCAGCATTGCCAGAACGCGCCATCGCCCTTTTGCGGCTTTTCCGCCAGGCGCTAAAGTCACAACGGGTTCCAGCATGAAATGCGGGTAGAACATTCCGTCGACCAGTCCAAGTTTTCCTTTGCCAATGTCCGTGAGAAAAAGCTTCCGAATCGCATCCTTTCCCAGAGTGCCGGATGGATAATGCCCGACACCGTTTTCGGCAAACAGGTCCGCAAGATCATTCCACAATCCGAATTCGGCATAATGTCCATAGGCATACTGGAGACGCTTGATGTTGCGGATAGCTTCGGCGCTTTCCACGCGGGATTCGAGGCGATGAAGACGCTGCTGGAGGGGGATGGATTCCGCTGGCTTATCGGCTCCGAGGGTGAAAGCACCGCACAGAAATGTCAGACAGAGTACCGCAGGGAATTTTTTCATATCGCAGGAACCCGTGCTGGGAGCGCCGGCGCTCCCAGCGGCGCTAGCGTTATTCGGTAATTCCGTAGCGCTTGATTTTGGAAATGAGCGATACGCGCGAGATGCCCAGGATCTCGGCGGCGGCAGTTCGATTGCCTTCCGTCAATTTAAGCGTACTTTGAATATGTGCTGCCTCGACTTCATTGAGTGTCTTGCGTTCCGACGGAGGTACGGATACAGACCGGGTAGTATTGACCGCATTCAAAACATAGCGGGGCAATGAGCGCCGCGTCAGCGTCCTTCCGGTTTCGACCACCACGGCCTCGGCAATGATATTGTCCAGTTCGCGCACATTTCCCGGGAAGTCGTACAGATCAAGCAGGTCAATAACGTCCTGTTCGATCAGGGAGATGGACTTGTTGTTTGTCCGGTTATGCTTTTCGAGAAAGCAGTTTGCCAGCAGTTCTACATCCCCCTCGCGCTCGCGCAGCGGCGGGAGGAAAACCGAGCAAATGTTCAGTCGGTAATAGAGATCCCGACGGAAGCGTCCTTTGTCGATTTCATCTGCGAGATCTTTATTTGTGCATGCGATGATCCGAACATCCGATCCGCGTTTTTCCGTGGAGCCGACGCGAAAGTACTCCCCCTCCTGCAGCACGCGCAGCAGTTTGGATTGCACAGGCAGTTCCAGTTCGCCGATTTCATCCAGCACAAGGGTGCCGCCATCGGCTTTCTCGAAAAAGCCGGCCTTGCTTTGGATGGCGCCGGTGAAAGCACCTCGCTCGTGCCCAAAAAATTCCGAAGAAAACAGTTCCGAAGCGAATGTCCCCGCATTTACCGCGAGGAAGGGCCTGTCTTTTCGGCGGCTGATCTGGTGAATGGCGCGTGCTACCAATTCTTTGCCGGTTCCGCTTTCTCCCCAGATCAATACATAGTTTTCGCTTTCGGCGATCTGGTCTACGCGCTGAAGCACCCTGAGGAATGCTTTGTTCTGCGTAATGACCGACTGAAAGGCTTCCTTGTGACGCAATCCCTCCAGGTTTACCTGGTCACGCAATTTTGATATTTCGCCCCGCATCTGAGATCGTTCCAGGGCCCGTTCCAAAACAATGAGGAGGCGGCCGTTATCTACTGGCTTGCATAGATAATCATAGGCGCCGATTTTCATCGATTCGACCGCAAGCTGCACATCTTCAACACCGGTAATGACAATGACCTCGATGCCGGGGTGTTTTTCCTTCACATAAGCAAGCACTTCACGGCCGTGGACAACAGGCATATCCATGTCCAGCAGAATGGCGTCGAAATTTCCCGAGTCAATGACGTCGAATGCCTTGGTGCTGTCGCTCAAGACCTGGACTTCGTAATGCTGAGTCTGGGCAAGAAGAATCATGAAGTAATTGAGAACGGCAACATCGTCGTCGATCACCAGAACGCGGTTCATTCCTAACTCCTTGAGGATGCTGCGGGAAGATGGTATCGAAGCGTCGTGCCCTCTCCAAGCTTCGTATCGACATCAACCGATCCCTGATGATCCTTGATGATACCGTAGGCCACCGAGAGGCCTAATCCCATGCCGCCAGTTTGTTGTTTTGTTGTGAAAAATGGGTCAAACAGCCTGCTTTTGACCTCTTCCGTCATGCCCGGGCCATTATCCGAAATGCAGATGCTTACACGCATCCGCTGCGGGTCGTGGACGGTTTTTACCTCGATGGCGCCGCCCGGTCTTTCTCCAAGTGCTTCGGAGGCGTTGATGAGATTGGCTACGATTACCTGTTCGATTTTGTTGGCGCTTCCTTTGACCTTGGGCAGGTCCGGATCCAGCTCGCTGGTTACCTTGTAGCGCTTGATCTTATTGTGGACGAGCCTGAGGCTGGAGCGGATCGATTCATTGATGTCGACCGTTTCATCCAGCGCCGCGCCATCCGCGCGAGCGAACTTCTTCAGATCCCTCACAATGTCGGCAATCCGAACGGTGCCGTTGGACATGTCCTTCAGAAGCGTCGAAATGTGTTGCCGGAACAGCGGATAGTCAAGCCGGGCCACCTTGAACCCCGGATTCAGTTCGAAATGACGGTCGATAATCGGGAGCATGCAATCCATCGCTTCGCTGAGGATGCGCATGTTACCCTGGATGAACTGAATAGGATTATTGATCTCATGGGCCATGCCCGCAGAAAGCCTGCCCAGAGATACCAGCTTTTCCGACTGGACCAGTTGCTGCTGTTGTTCCCGGAGCACGTTGTTTGCCTCTTCAAGGTCGACCGATTTCTTTTCCAACATGCTCCTGGCCTGCATGAGTCCATATTCGCGGTCCCGCAGGTTTTGCACGATGGTGGAACTCATCGAGATCGTGCTGAGGATCAGGATAAGAAGGGCCACGCTGACGGCGAGGATATACCACGGGTTCTGGTATCCCGTGGTGCCGATCTCCCGGATGGTGTAATGCGGGATGATGCCAGTGTATTCCAGGAAAACGACGAGGAGGAAGAGGAGGTACGCAAAAAGTCCTTGCGACCATATCTGCGGACGCCGGAGCATCAGGCTGCCAATAATGACGTGGAGAAGATAAAGAAATATAAATGGAGTTTCGATTCCCCCCGCGAAGTGAATGACCATGGTCAAGGACAGGTAGTCGGCGTAAACCTGTCGATTGGCCGCTCTCTGCGCGCGCTTGGGATAGTGAATCCCAAGCCGCTCAATGTAGACATGACGCAGCGAGAATCCGAGGTTATACGCAAAAATGAATCCGCCGACCAGAAGCAGCTTGAGATAGGGAAGATGGATCCCTGCAGACCAGCAGATGCCGAGCGTCAGAAACAGACCGGCAATAAAAGCCCAGCGGATCCGGATGAACCATCCGATCCGGGAGAACAGTTCTTCTTCAATAAAAAGCCGGTCCATAGAAAGGGTAATGTCTCCGAAGGAACACTACATGATATGGGAAAGTTCATTTTGAAGCCACTTCATAATAATCTGCCTGCATAAATCACCGGGGAGATAGCAGATTCTCCTGACTCGACAGAATTAGACACATGTTTATCAGCATTCCTGGAATTAGCAAATGAAGCTGGGATCTGTGGAGGGCGAAGCCTTCGGAGTGCTTTGGCTTGCCACGGCCTTCGGCTTTTATTGGTTTTCAAGGGCGGCCGCAAGCTGCCTCCGGGCCGTCGGTACTGAATGCCGACGGCCCGGCAAACGGCAAGAGTAGTTGGATTGAAGATTATTGGCGCATCTCCGCCAGCTTTTTCTCCAATATCCCATCAAGGGTGGCATAGGGGAAGAAGTTTGCGGTTGAGGCGGTGGTATCGATTCGGAGCGGAACCAGTGCTCCGGAATACATATCCTCTCTTGGGACCGCGGCCGGTTTTCCCTTTCTCTCATCCCGTTCGGACGGGTTGCTTCCCATTGCGGACACCAATCCAGCCCGGATGGCGACCGGGTTGACGCTTATGGGCGGGTGGCCGGTGGCTGTGGCAAGTTTGGCCAGCAGTTCTCCATTGGTCAAGCCTCCAACCGGGCGGCTGCCCGGATGGACGTCGATGATCTGCCGGTCAAAGCTCACGATGGTTCCTTCTGATTCGGCCAGCGTAGCGCCTGGGAGCACAACTTCGGCCGCACGCGCTGTTTCGGTCAGGAAGTGATCGATGACAACAAGCGACTCAATAGCCGCGAAATCCTTGGCCGCGCGATAGTCCCCCAGCGGGTTTTCGAACATGACAAGGGCTGCCCGCAGCTTTTCCATATTCAACGTATTGTCGATGCCGGCGAACTTAGCGCCTACGCTGTTGCAATCCGATCTCAGAAGCAGCAGCCCTTTCCCGAGGCCCCGGATGTTGCCGGTCAGCATCAGGATCTGAGCCAGCCCGCGCAGGTCATCGGTCGAGCGTTCAAGGGTGTCGTCCAGATCGTAGACGGCAAGCACCTTGCGCGCTTTGGTGATCTTTTCCACGCAAGCGCGGATCCTGGACATTTCCACGCCGGATACCATTGCAACGCCGTCCAGAGTCAGGGATTCAAGCGAGTCTCGGAGGGCACGCAGATCCGCTTTCTCAGAGACGCTGGCCGGATCGTTGGCCAGGATCAGATCAAGGATAGCGGCAAATGTGATTCCGGTTGTGCCACGCTTCGTATCCAGCCACAAGTCCTCCGGGCGAAGCAGGTCGATCTGGCCGGAATTGAGCACAATCATTTCTGCGCCACGCTTCAGTGCCCGCCGGATCGCCATGCCAAGCACAGGGTGGGTGACGCTTGGATCTGCGCCGGCAACGATAATCAGATCCGCGTGATTGATATCGTCCATGGTGCACGTGGAAGCGGTATCGCCGAGGATCTTGTCCAGATCGTGGCGAGGTCCGCCCCTACGGTTTTGCCCGAAGCTTCCGACCTCCGTGGTCCCCAGGCCGTTTGCCAGGTGGTGGACAAGCAGGGCTTCTTCCACGGTCATTCGCGGGCATGCCATGATACCGATGGATTCCGGGCCATGAGCTTTGGCCGCTTTTTGCAGCACCGCTGCGGCGGCTGTGAGCGCTTCATCCCAGCTCGCTTCCGTCAGTTTTCCATTCTTTCTGACCAGCGGCTTATGCAGACGTCCCGGCCCTTGAATCAGCCCTGTGCCGAACCGTCCTTTGAGGCACAATTCGCCCCTGGCCAGGCTGGAGGATTCCGGCGCCGTTGCCCAGAGGAGACCGTCCGCGACGACATTCAAATCCAGATCGCAGCCGATCGAACAGAAATTGCAGACCGATGGGACCTTTTTGGTTTTCCACGGGCCCTGGCGGCCATAATCGAGCTTGGCTTCCAGCGCTCCGGTCGGGCAGCTTTCAACGCAGGCGCCGCAGGCGATGCAGGCGCTTTCCACCATGGATTTCCCCATGGCCGGTCGCACGGTTGTTGCAAAACCGCGACCGACAAAGCCGAGCACGGAAAGCCCGACAACATCGGCGCAGGTTCTTACGCAACGTCCGCATAAAATGCATTTGTTCGGGTCGAGGGAAATCAGCGGATGGCTGCGGTCCACTTTATGGCGGCGCACTTCGCCGGCCACTCTGGAGATGTCGACGTGATATTCCGCGGCGTAGCGCTTCAAATCGCAACCGAATACCGTCTTGCATCCGCATTCCATACAGCGGATGGCCTCACCCTTCATCTGGTGTTCGTTCAGCCCCGTTTCAACCTGGTAGAAGTCATGAATGCGCACCAGCGGCTCACGTTCCGGCATAGGCGAGCGCTTGTTTTGATCCACATCGCTAAAAGTTGTATTTGGAATGGTTCCAAAAAAGTCTCTTCGGCTTTGGAAATCCGGTCCGGGCTGCAGTACCTTGCCGGTCTTCAGATATCCATCGATCGCAAGTGCGGCAAAGCGTCCATGCGCAATCGCGTCAATTACCGCGGATGGGCCAATGACGACGTCGCCCCCTGCAAAGACCCCCTTGATGTTGGTTGCCATCGTTTTCGGGTCCGCCTGGAGTGTTGACCATTTGCTGGCGGCGGGGTGGAGATTCTCCGGTTCCTTGCTCAGTGCCGTGAGATCGGTATCCTGTCCTATGGCCGCAAAGATATACTCGCAGTGGAAGTCGGTGACCGCTCCCTTGATGGGGACCGGTTTGCGTCTGCCGCTCGCATCGGGCTCGCCCAGTTCCATGCGCTGGCACCGGATTGCCTTGAGCTTGCCGTTTTCAGCAATCAGTTCCAGCGGAGATACCAGGAGTTCCAGCTTCACGCCTTCTCTCTCGGCCGCGTCCACCTCTTCATGGTGAGCGGGCATTTCAGTTCTGCTCCGGCGATACAGAATGGTTACTTCGCTGGCACCGCAGCGCAGAGCTGTCCGCGCTGCGTCGATAGCGGAGTTGCCTCCGCCCATGACGGCAACTTTTCCTTTCAGCCGCGGGTATCCATTGAGCTCGCAATCCCGCAGAAAATCGAGGGCGGATTTCACGCCTTCGATTTCATCTTCTCCCTGAAGGCCCATCTTCTTGCCCAGCGGGGCACCCAGAGCGATGAAAACTGAATCGAAGCGATCGTTTTCCATCAGGCTCTGAACCGTGAAGTCTTTTCCGAGTTGCACCTCGGTCTGAACGTTGATTCCGAGATCGAGAATGCCCTGGATCTCATCATCCAATTCTTTTCGGGGAAGTCTGTATTCGGGGATTCCATACCGGAGCATTCCGCCTAATTTGGGCAGAGACTCAAAGATCGTGACTTCATGGCCGAGTCTGGCCAGGTAATTGGCGCAGCTCAATCCTGCGGGACCCCCGCCGATGATTGCGACCTGCTTGCTGGATTTCTTGAGATTCTTTGGCAGCGTAGGGACCGTTCCCGCATGCTCCGAAACGTAGCGCTTGACGAAGTTGATGCCGACGGCTTCGTCGACGTTGTTGCGGAGACAGCTCACTTCGCACTTTCGTACACAGACGCGTCCACATACAACGGGAAGCGGATTCCGATCCCGAATCAATTCCAGAGATTCCTTATAGTAGCCGAGTGCAGCCAGGCTCATGTAACCCTGGATGTCGACGCCCGCCGGGCAGGAACGCTGGCCGGGGCAGACGCAATCCGCGTAGTGATCGGAGAGCAGAAGCTCCAGGGCGCTTTTCCTCGCTGTAACAATGCGCGGGCTTCGCGTCGTGACTTCCATTCCGTCCCGTATCCGGGTTACGCACGCCGGAACCAGGCGCGGCGCCCCCTTCACTTCCACCACACACAGGAAACAAGAGCCGTACGGTTCAAGCCTGGGATCGTGGCACAGGGTGGGGATTTCGTCGAAATTGTGCTTGCGTACAACATCGAGAATCGTCTGACCCGGAGCCTCGGAGACCTTCTTCCCGTTAATCATCAGCTCGACTGCTATGGATGCTCGATCTTTTATTTCTGTAGCCATTTTTGTGAATCTCTTTTGAGTTGGTTCCCTAAGGGCGAATCAGGAACAAAACATTCATAATTCGTCATTCGTCATCCGCAATTACAATTTCTCAATGGCGCCAAAATTGCACATCGTGAGGCACTTGGCGCACTTGATGCATTTTTGTCCGTCGATCTTGTGGGGGCTCTTCTTTTCACCGGTGATGGCGCCCGTGCCACAAGACGCGATGCAGAGACCGCATCCGGTACACAAATCGCTCTTGATGGAAAATTCGACCAGCGGCAAACAGGAATGAGCAGGGCATTTCCTGTCTTTGATGTGGGCGTTGTATTCGTCCAGGAAATAGCGGAGCGTTGTCAGAACCGGATTCGGCGCGCTCTGCCCCAGACCGCAGAGAGAGCTCGATTTTATCTGCTCGCCAAGTTCGGACAGCAGGGCGATATCTTCTTCTTTCCCTTTTCCCGCGCAGATGCGTTCGAGGATTTCGAGCATGCGCTTTGTGCCTATGCGGCAGAAGGTGCATTTTCCGCAGGACTCATTCTGCGTAAAGGACAGGAAGAAACGCGCTACGTCCACCATGCAGGTTGTCTCATCCATGACAACCATGCCGCCGGACCCCATGATGGCACCGGTAGCGGTAATCTGTTCGTAATCGACCGGCGTGTTTCCCAGGGATGCCGGGATGCATCCGCCCGACGGACCGCCCATCTGGACCGCTTTAAACTGGCCGCCCGAAAGCGTGCCGCCGCCGATGTCGTAGATGACTTCATTCAGTGTCATTCCCATCGGCACTTCAACAAGCCCGCCTTTTTTGATCTTGCCGGCAAGGGCAAAAACTTTGGTCCCTTTGGATCCCGCGGTTCCCAGCCCATTGAAAGCCTCGGCGCCGTTCAGGAGAATCCACGACACATTGGCCAGGGTTTCCACATTATTAATGCAGGTGGGGTGTCCCCAAAGACCAGCTTCGACAGGGAACGGAGGCCTCACTTTCGGCATTCCGCGCTTGCCCTCGATGGATGCGATCAGCGCAGTTTCCTCACCGCACACAAAGGCTCCGGCCCCTTCCTTCAGATTCAGATGGAAATGGAAGTCCTTGCCGAGGATATTGCTGCCGAGAAAGCCCCTTGCCGTTGCCTGTGAAATCGCATGACGCAGCCGTTTGACGGCCTCCGGGTACTCGGCCCGGACATAGATGTAGCCGGCATCGGCTCCGATCGCATAGGCCGCGATAGCCATGCCTTCAAGGACCGAGAACGGATCGCTTTCCAGAACGCTCCGATCCATAAAGGCCCCCGGGTCGCCTTCATCCGCATTGCAAATCACATATTTGTGCGCGTCCTGCGCAGCGGCGGCGAGGCGCCATTTGGTTCCGGTCGGGAATCCTGCTCCTCCTCGGCCGCGCAGACCGGAATCGGCGATCGTTTTGACTACCTCGGACGGTTTCATTTGCGTCAGGGCTTTTTCGAGTCCCTGATAGCCTTGTCGCGCCAGGTATTCGTCGAGGCTGTCCGGGTCGATAATCCCACAGTTTCTCAGTACAATCCGTTTCTGTCGTGAACTGGATGCATTCGCATCCGCCATCCACTCGGCTATCGGCTGACCGTTTCTGAGGTGGCTTTCAATGATCCGGTCGACTTTTTCCGGAGAAACATTGCCATAGAGGGTGGTGCCAGTGGCGTCATCTCGGACTTCAACCAACACCTCCGCATAGCACATGCCGATGCAGCCGGTCTTTTTCAGTTCGATGCTGCCGCTGTCAGATTTGAGGAGTTCCGCAAAGCGCTGGTAGACCTTGAGACCACCGGCGGCCAGACCGCATGAGCCCAGACCGACTAAAACTTCCTGCATAAAACCTCCGAATTGTTCCCGGTTGTAAGCCGGGTATCATCGCCGATGATTTGCGCGAGACATCGGCACACTCCGGGCATCGCCGCCCGTCCTGTGAAGGACGGGTTGCTAAGCCTTTGCAGCCGGTGTTTTTTCCGCTTCGCGCCGATATTGCTTGATTACTCTGCGAACCTTCTGAGGAGTAAGCCGTCCATAGGTCTGATCGTCAACCATCATTGCCGGCGCCAGGCTGCAACAGCCCAGACACGCAACGACCATGTAGGTGAACAACCCATCCTTCGTGGTCTCGTCGGCTGTCGCGCCGAGTTCGTCGGCAATAACGTTTCCGATCATCTCCGCCCCGACCACATGGCACGCGGTCCCTTTGCAGAGACGGATAATGTGCCGGCCGAGGGGCTTCAGACGAAACTGCTTGTAAAAGGTGATAACTCCGTAGATCTCTGCGGTGGGAATCCCTGTAACATCCGCAATCTGCTCGATGGCGGTCGCAGGAACAAAACCGTAGCTGTCCTGCGCAGCTTGCAAGAGCGGGATGAGCATCCCCGGCTCACCCCGATGCCTCCACAGCATTCTTTCGAATGCGGCCGGGGCAACCCGGCCGCTCTGGCTTTCCTGAATCATGATCTTCCTGCCCCATCACTACTACTTGGATGAGAAGTTCAAACAATTTAGCTGCTTAATACGCAGCACTCCCGGCATTATTCTGATCTCGTTGCGGATTGTATTCTGGATTTCCTGAGTCGAAATTCCCTGGAGCAAAAGTATTATCTGTTTGCCGCCATCTGCAACATCGCAGTGTACCACATGTTCAGTAAAATAAAGCTTCATATATAAACTTGAGAGACTGCCGGGGTCGATATCCAGGATCGCATAGGAGGTCGACTTGCGGATATTCCTCATATCCACGGCGTTGCCGTCCGCCTTGTCCATGGCCCGCGCTTTTTCGTAAACCTGGATAAAGTCCTCCAACTCCTTGGAAATAGAAGGCTTTTCGCAATAGTGGATCTCAAATGTCTCCACGTCCTTCAGCGATTCTACCTGGGATTGCACGGTCTTCATCAAGGTTTTTCTGTCCTGACCCTGCACCAGCAGGACTATATCCCATTCGCCCAGAACCGCATCGCAATAACAAACGCCGTCGCCAAGGTAAAGTTTCGAGTACATGGCCGGGAGATCCGCATCCTTGGTGCCCCGGAGGAAAACCATGGCACTGGTGAGAACCTGCGGTTGTACGGCTACGCTGGGCCCCGACTTATCTTCCGCTTTCGGCAGGATGTTCTTGATCTGCGTGACAAGATCATCAATCTCAAAGGGCTTGTCAAGGTAAACGCTTCCCCCATGGCTCTGGACGGTGCTGACAATATCCTCATTGCCAAAGCCCGTAATGACAACGACCGGCATATCGGCATAAATCGCTTTGATCACAGAGAGAATCTTCAGGCCGTCGACATCAGGCAGGCGGACGTCCAGCACTACACAACCAAACGGATTTTGCTTTGATTCCGCCGCTTTGATCTTCGAAAGCGCCGAGAATCCTTCTTCACATTCATCTACTTCATATCCGTGTTGTGCAAGACCAACCATAACCTGCCGGCGCAACGGGGCCTCATCATCTACGATCAAAACTCTTGGTTGCATTGTCATCGCTTTCTCCTTTTGGGGCCGGGTGCATATCCGGCTATAAAGTAAAAATGTTTACACTGCCCTTATTGCAAGTTGTGTGCCAAAGGGATGGATTCCGTAAAGTGTAGAAAATAAACGAATAAATAAAAATCGAATCGGTGGGGGAAAGAGAGTGCAATCGTAAGGTTTTTTAACACTTCTGGCGTAAAACGCTGACAAGGCAGTGGTTAAGTCAGGTGTTAAATTTTTTAGCAGTGAACGCTTCCAGATCGCATCAGGCTTCCTGGGATTCCTGACTCGATCTGAATTCCGGAAGCCACTGCCCCTCTAATCCATTGGCAGCGGCTACCGCCTGAAGCCACGAAAATTCCTTGGGATGAAACTCCCCGTCGGCCAGGGCAAGTCGAAACGCATCCTTGAGAAAGGATCTTGCTGTTTCCTGATCGGAAAACTTTATGGGTTCGGCCTTGATGTGCGGATTCTTCATCAGGTCGTCGATGGCGCTTTCGCAAAATCGTTGATCGAAGTCGAGATGCTTCCCATATTGAAGCATCAGCTCCCGTTCGTGTTCACTGATTATCTGATCTTTTCGGATCAAGACCAGCAACCCCCTGTAGTACGGACCTCGGTCGACAAGCTTTATGGACATCACTGATCACCTTTAATTGCTGGCAGGCAGCACGCAACCAATCCGGGCTGTCTGACGCCTACTAATAGTCGCCCATCGTTGTGCGATATGCCAGAGCGAATCCGAGTGCATTACTCGGCGTTGCCTGCCAATGGACCCTCATGGACTTCAATATGCCGTCCAGAGATCTGCTATATTATTCCGCGGCCAGTCTTTCGATCCGGCGATGGCGGAGGGTTGATGGGAAATTTAAAACGTTGGGAGTTGCGGTGATTATCGACGCGCACACACACATCTATCCGGATACCGTTGCCGAACGGGCGCTGAGCCGGGTTGTCTCCAATATGAACGGGCGACTGGATACCTTTACGGATGGGACAATGAACGGCCTTCTTTCCTCGATGGATCATGCCGGGATTGCCACATCCATCGTTCTGACGGTCGCGACCGGTCCGGGACAGGGCAATGGCATCTTTGAGTGGATTCAACAGGTGGATTCGGTTTCGCAACGGCTGATTTTTTTCGGGTCGGTTCATCCGGAAGATGCCAATTATCGTGATCTGATCCGCGATATGAAAGCGTATGGTCTGCGCGGCCTCAAGTTCCATCCCGGTTATCAGGAATTTCCCGTAGACTCCAGAGCCGCCTATGCCGTTTATGAAGCGGCGGCGAAGCATGACCTCATCATGTATTTCCACTCGGGTTTTGATCCCAGCCTGCCTGAATGCGAATACAGTTCCATCGACCGATTCGCCTCTTTCCTGCGGGATTTCAGCGGCTGTCGCATCGTGTTGGCTCACGGCGGCGGAATGGGCGAATGGGATAAAGTGCTTGACCTCATGGGGGAACGGCAGTGTTTTTTCGACATCGCTTTTGTGCTGGAAGAAATGAAAAAGAGTGAGCATGGGAAAGCGCTGTTCAGGCAGAATGAGGACTATTTTATCTTTGGATCCGACAGTCCCTGGCGCGATCAAAAACGCTATGTCGATCTGATACGGGATTCGGACACCCTGACACCCGCCCAGAAAGAAAAGCTTTTTCACGGAAATGTACAAAGACTGCTAAATATCTAAAATAGATAATTCGCGGCAGGCCTTTTAGCTTTTTGCTTCGGATTCCGCGACCTGTTTCGTGATTTCCACGATTCCCGCATCTCCATCCACGCGGACCCAATCACCGGTTTCAATGACCCTTGTCGGATCTCTGTCCAGGTCTGTAACGGCCGGAACTCTCGTCACGACCGCGCCCAGGGCAATTTTCGTTGTGGTTTCGCAGAAAACCATGGCGCCGGGTGCGACGCCATTCAGCCGGGCTTCATGGAAGAATGCAGACCAGCCGGAAGAACCCTTGGCTCCCTTGAAGACAAGGATTTTGCCGGCGATGCACTGCCCGGCCAATTCGTGGCGCAGATCGACGATGGTACCGGTCATGGGATCGATGCCGCCCCATCCTGAAATGGTTTCCTGCGTTACCAGCGCTTCGCCCTCAGCGCATCCTCCGAACACCTGTCTTCCTTTGAGAGTAATTTTTTTCATTCCAAGCTCCCATCCCATCTTCCTGTCAGTGCTGCATGCACGCACTCTTCGGTCGAGCCGAACCATGCTTCGATTCCCGTCATGTTCGGGAGATAATGCGCCTGCTTGGCGGAATCTGTGGCCATGACCCGCGCGCCTTTGGGCGTAAATCGTCCAAGGGCAGGGCAGGAATCCCGCATCAGGACTGCGCCGGCATCTTCAATCGTTTTCCGGAAACCGTTGCGTTCCGCCACATCCTTGAGTGCCTGGGGAACAAATACCCAGAAGGAGACTCCCTTTTTGATGTGCTTTCCTTCAAGCATGCGGCAAAGATCCCACAGTTGATCCATCGAATAATGAGGACAGCCCAGCATGACGAAATCAACGTCCGTTTTCCTGCCGATGGAGTTCAGCAATTCGTAGGCGTGAAGCTTTTCTTCCGCCCCGAATGTCAGAATTTCGTGCGGTGGCCTGTCCTGGAAAGCCTCCTCAACAGTAGAAGCCTCTGCCGTAAGGCCGGGAATATGAAACATTTCGGTCCCACCCGACGAAGCTGCGGCTGCGCCAAAGTGCTTGAGCATGTCCCGGCTGGCTTTAGGATCTTTGATATAGATTACGGGCACTTTGTCCTGAACCTGCCTGCCAACGAAGTACCCGAGCAATCCCCAATCCACCATGGTCCGGATATCTCCCTCCACCTCGATCAGATGAGTCCCCAGGCGGTGTTCGGGGACGTGATAGCCCCAGTAGGGGATCTTGCCGGTGAGCATGGCGCATGTAGCGCTTTCCCGCCCTTCGCAATTGGTTCGGGCTCCGAGGACACCGTTGATATAGGCAACGGCGGAGGATTCCATCCACACGCAATGCTCTCCCTTAACCGGCACATTTCCGACCAGGTACGGTGCGCAGGTGCAGAGTACCTGTATGCCCATTGCAGCGAGGTAGCGGATGTTTTCCAGGTATAAGTCCCGTTCCTCCTCCGTATGGCCGGTCAAGTCAAAGTGATCCGGATCCATGGATGTTTCAAACTGGCACGAAGGGACCTTCACCTTGGGGAACTTAACCGGCGTGTCGCTGTCGAGGCACCATTCGGAAAAAACGGCATCCAGGCTTCCAAAGCGTTTGAAGGATCTCAGATCCGTGATCATATACCCGCCGACGTTGTTGGTGTCGACGAATGTCTCGGCTCCCAGGGCATCTCCGTATCGAACCAGCAGTTCCATGGCTTTTTGAACCGCCGTCCCGCTTTTCCCATCCAGCATGGCCTTTTCGTCATCTTTCAAAAGCATTTTTTGCTCCTTAACAACGTCCGTATGACGTTATCAGTCTGTTCGGTCCAGATTGTCGCGGAGAATCTCCTGCAGTTTCCGCACATCGATGGAATGGACGCTTCCTTCACCGGCCAGAACAAGCGAGTGGGCTGCGGCAGACCCTGTAGCCATGCAGGGGCCCATGACCCGGACACTTGAAAGAGCAGCGACATCGGCATCGATGCAGCGGCCGCACGTTGCGTAGTTATCTGCTTCAGGAGAAAGCAACGCGGCCAGGGGGATGTAATGGACATGATTGTCATCAAACACCTCCCAGACATATCCGTCTCCGTGATCGTGCAGCTCCACCGGCCAGGCGGTGCGGGCCACGGCATCTGCAAAGCGGGTGCCGGAACGCACATCCTCCAGGCCGAGCTGACGGACGCCCGAGATCCACCGCGTCTGGCGTATCCCGGTTTGGGCGTAAACCCGCACGGAAGCAGCGCGGAAGTTTGCCGGGTATTCACTTTTCAGGAACTCCAAGACACGATCGACCTGATCTTTTCCCGTAATCGAGATTCTGGAGGCGAGAAGCGGATCCAGGGGCGTATCGACATGTGTCATGTTTCCATAGGCAACGCCGCCGGGTCGCTGGGGCGTGTAAAAAAGGAGCCCTTTTTTCCTGCTCAGTCCGTAGGCAGTTGCCCGCTCTGTCATTCGCTGCATCAGCGCCTGCTCGGTGGGCACCGGCGTCGAATAATCGATGTTTTCCAGCAGGAACATAATTGAGCCGTAAATGGCCCCTTCTTCGGGCATGTTGCAGGTCAGCCCGGCAAGCCAGGCAACCACGGCATCGCCGCTCGCATCCACGTAGCCATCAGCCCGAATAATGACCTCGCCGTACCGCGTTACCGCCTCCAGCGACAAGATGCGGCGCCCCTCCCGATGCACTTTGCGTACGGTTGCGCCGAGAAGTACCTGGACTCCTGCCTCCAATACTTTTTTTTCCGCCCAGCGCAGGAAGAGTGTTTCGTTATAGTAGGGGACAAGGAATGGATTCGCCGGGTTATCGAAAAGCCCGCCGGCATTTCGCAGATCCTGAAAAAGCTCGTCCGCAATCCGGTGAGTGACCTGGAATCCCCCGGTCCCGTTGGTGAAGAAACCGCAGAATGTCCCGATGCAGCTGCTGAATGTCTGGCCGCCCAGTTGCGGTTGACTATCCAGGAGAATAACTTTCCGTCCCGCGCGGGCTGCCTCGATGGCCGCGGTAATTCCCGCGATACCCGCTCCAACGACGCAAATATCCGTCTGAATTTTCCATCCTTTTTCGGAGCCATCGTTTCGGATTTGTTTTGTTCGGGTAGCGTTCATTCAGCGAATCCCTCCTCTCTCTTCGCTGCTGAGTGCGCCGGCATAGAGCGGCATGAAGTATGTGTCATATTGAAAACCCAAAATGAAACAAAGGACCGCACACACAACAAACGGCAGGGAAGCGAGATAGAAAAGCTTCGTCATCTCGATGCCGGTGGAGATCAGAAAGCCTCCGATGACAGGTCCGATAATGGAGCCTGTTCTCGCAACCGCATTGGCAATGCCGGAACCCTGCGCCCTGATCTTGTATGGGTACAGGACCGGAACCAGCGCCGTTAAAATAGAATGTCCGCCATTCATGAAAAAGTTATTAATGCAAAGCCACACCAGAAGCATACTCCCCGTTGCTCCTCCGATCAGTGCCGTAAATCCGATCGTCAAAAGCGGCCAGAAGAATCCCCAGCGAAAACCGGTCCGGTCCAGCCACAGTCCGATCAGTATGGTCCCGGCTATGCCGAATAATCCGCTGGTCCCAACCATGGAAGAAGCTTCCGAAGCGGTCAGCCCTTTGAGTACGAGCAGTTGAGGCGACCAATTGACGATGAAGAAAAGCGCGAGAGAACTCGTTAAGTAAAACAGCCAAAGCAGGGGAGTGCACCATGAAAGTCTGCCCGCGAACAATTCCCGGATGGATTGCTTTTCCTGCCGGGATGCCGCGGCTGCAATCAAATCGGTGTCCTCATCCACCGTAATCCGGGGATCCACCTGGCGGATAATCCGGATGAGCGAACGCCGCTCTGCCTGGGTTGTGCCATTCAGGGCCAGCCATCGCGCCGATTCCGGCAGGACGATGACCAGCAGGGCAATGATCGGAAGCGGTACAAAGAAGCCAATCAGGAATAAGGGCCGCCAGCCATGCATCGGCATGACTGCGGCGGCAACGTAGGATCCGAGGGTCATGCCAACCACAAAGCCTGAGAACATGATCGTGATGGATTTTGCCCGCGAGGCTCCCGGAGAGTATTCGCTGGTCAGGACCATTGCGACCGGGACGGCTCCGCCAACTCCTACGCCAATCAGGAAACGGATGATCAGCAGGTGTGTCAGGGTACTCGAAAAATAGACCAATGCCGTCAAAATGGTAAAAATGGCTGCCCCGGCAATCAGCGTCTTCTTGCGGCCAAATTTATCGGAGATAGCGCCAAATAGAATGGCGCCGATCATCCACCCGAAAGTGGCTACCGAAAAGACCGGCCCAAACATGGCTGTGCTGATCCGCCATTCTTTCATGATCAGCGGAGCCGCGTTTGACATTATGCCGTAATCAAAGCCGTCCATGAGCATCACGCAAAAGCAGAGCATGATGACCCGGAGCGAAATTCCTCCGAGTTTTGAATTGTCGAGCAGGATCCCGATATTAATTTCTTTTCGAATAACCGCCTCCGCTAAATGTGCAACAGAACGAAGGGACTCGTTCTCCGGCTATTCTAAAACAGACAGTCTATGCCCGGATCGCAAATTTGAGGAAAGGTGTTTGGGCAACAGATCAAAATGCAGCTCAGGGTTTGCCGGTTACGCGAATTACCGCCGTGTGCGCGGACCTGTCGTGAGGCATTCGGCGATTGGGATCCCGCCACAAATCAAGTATCGGAAGCCCCAGGGTTGCCGGAATATGCAGGTAACCGACAAACCGCTCCAGGCTTTCCCACAAAGACAACCGGTGTCCATCAAGCCTGGCGATGCGAATGCCCAGCATGCGTTTCCCAAGCGTCGCACCTCGGCGGGTCGAGGAGAAAAGTGAAAAGTAAACGGCTGCCAGGCCGTACAGCGCCAGAAAACGAATTGACCGGGGAATCAGTTTGCTGATTTCAACCCTGATGGTTTTAGGCTTCGGCGGCGGGGGTTCGAATTCGCCAACTTGCAGCGACAACTCGTATCCATAGTCACGAACAAGCTCGAACGCCTCATCAATTTTCCCCTCCTCCAGGGCCACTCTGGCTGCACTTGGCATTCCGAGCATTTCATGCCGTGCGAGCAGGGGAAGGACCTTTTTTATGGCTTCCTCTCCTTCTTTTGTGTTGAGCGAAGTATCAGTCAGAAAGGTTCGCATGCCGGCAAATGCCTGAGGGTCGCTATAAGAGAGTGAAATTGCAGCGGCCCCTGCGGCTAAAAAAAGACTTGGAAAGAATATCAGGGCGGTATCGAAAATAAATGCTAATGCTCGGCGCATGGGCGAAGCCAGCCGCGCACCGATCAGTTCCGGTTTTACCTGCAGCGGTTCATTTGAGAGCGTTCGTGGTTTCATGCTGCGTACTATAGCAAATATGATCAAGATCTGCAGCATTGCCGCCTGAATGCAAGCCTCTATCCGGGCCGTGAAAGTCTCTAAATTTTTCTTTGGAGCAATGGCGCCCATCCCTTTGTTCCGATTCCCCCCGGGCGAGAATGAAACTGGACTGATTCCGGACGGGGAAATGCGTCCTGTTTTGGGTATTATCCCCTCTTCAGGCAGCTAGCTCAGCGGCAGAGCATCGGTCTTACCCTAATCCCACTATGGAGTCAACCCATCGCCGGTCTCTTCGCTCCTCGCATCACGCCATGGGTCGCCCTGCTGGGCATAGCGCTCGTAGCACATTCATGGTTATATGCAGCCATCGTAACTGTCTTTGTTTTCTTTCATTCCTGGCACGGAATACAAAACCTGTGACCATGGCGGATCCCAAACAGGTAAATGTATATGAACCTCTTCTTGTGAGGTTAATTTTGAGGCTGCCTCGCAGGCCGCCCTCCCTGATTTCCCAGGGGCAATATAGCCGTTTGTTGATTGGTGTTGATTGGAGCGGTGTTCTGATTGATTTTTTGGTCTTCCAAATCCGTCATAAGTTTAGTAATATCACCCCTCTTTGGGCGGTTAGCTCAGCGGCAGAGCATCGGTCTTACACACCGAGGGTCACAAGTTCAAATCTTGTACCGCCCACCACTTACAGCCGCAGTAGATATAGGTTGCGCGGGGGTTGCGGGTTTAAGCGAAGGCAATCTATTCATTTCCTGGCGATTTGCTCCAGGCACCAAATGTCCATAGATATCGACAGTAACCTTGATGCTTGAATGGCCGAGCTGGTCCCTGACGTATGCCAGCGGAGCGCCATTCTGGATTAGTAGGGATGCCGTTGTGTGACGAAGATCGTGAAAGCGGATCCTCCTGAGTTTGGCAGCTTCAAGGCAATTCCTGAATTCCCGTCTCTCGACATTGTGCATATCGAGCGGGGTTCCTTCGCCGGAAGCGAATATCCACTGTGGAAGCTCGTTTCTTCCACCCTTTAGGGCTTCTTCAAGGCGACGGCGGCGGTATGCGCTGAGTTCTTCCAGTAGATCGTCTGACATGTCGATGCGGCGGACCTTCCCCGTTTTTGTCTCATAGATCCTGCCTTTCCGGATGCTGCGCCGGACCATAAGGTATTTACCATTCCAATCGATATCACCCCACTGGAGCCCGGAGATTTCACCAGCACGCATCCCGGTATGAACAGCACAGAGGAAAAGAGGGCAGTATTCCGGATTACCCTTTGCTCTTTTAGAATCCCGTTCCCTGGACTTGGCCAAGAAGTTTGGGACTTCATCCGCCGTCAATGGCTCGATCTTATCGTGAACAACGCGGGCCTGCTTGAAGTACTTCCCGAGTTTCACGGCCGGATTGTGCGTGATGATTCCATCGTCAATGGCATGGCTGAGAACGGAACAAAGGCAAGCCACGACGTTCCTAATCGTATGCCTCGCCAAATTCTTTTTGACTGTCTCCGCAATCAGTTCCTTAACTTTTTCCTTTGTGATGCGGTCCAATGCCAGATCACCAAGCAGCGGCAATATATGATGCTTGAAACACTGGTCATATCTTTCCGCCGTTGAATCGCGGACGGCCGTTTTAAGGTACGAATCCTTAAACTTAGTGAAGTAGTTTTGAAGGGTTGGGATGCGCTTTTTTTCTTCTCGCTTTGGTGGTTGATATAGCTTACACGCAATCTGCCTCTCAAAGTATTCCTGTGCCGCTACTGCCGTCTCATAGCTTCCAGCGCACTTGGCAGCGCGATTTCCTTTATAGTTGACGAAAACCCACCATATGCCGGGCTTTCTTTCTCGAATTTTAACTCCCATTTTATTTCCTCCTTTTCGTGCCTCCCTTTAACTTCTCTTCTTGCGCTTTGACCGAGGCGCGGTACTCTGCTTGTTTCTGCTTGAAGTACTCCTTTCCCTGTTTTTTCCCCCATGCGGATACGCGGCAATTTGTAGAACAAAATTCCTGCGATGATTTGACCTTCAAAAAAAGAGCGTCACAGTTAGGACAAATCTTTATGGGATCATGTGCGAGTAGATCCGGATTCTCGAAATGCTCCAGGTAATAAACAAGAGCTTCCGCTACATTCCGCAACTGTGCGGATGAGCGTTCGATTCGCCAGGGCTCACCTTCATTCCTTGGAAATAGAAAACATTGAAGTACTGGACCGTTAAGACACTTCGTTAGAATTTCCGTTTCTTCTGGAAGCCCCACGAAAGAATAAATAGGACCTTTGAAAATAAACTTTTCTCCACGTGCCTTAGCATCACGTTTCATCTCTTCAATTTTTTTTATGGTTCTTTCCCTGCCAGTTGGGTTCTCAACGTGTTCTCGAAGAATCCTGTAAAGAGCGTCTAAGTCTGGGATCTGTGATTTCCCTGTTACTGTCACCACTTTAAGGCGCTTGTCTCTTTTGGAAAATGTTCCATCGCGTGGCCCCACCATTTTGTGTGCCTCAGGCAAACCATGCTTCTTTCCCAATTCAAGATGGGCCATACCCCGCATTAAATTTGCCGCATCACCTTGCATCAACCGAACTGCAACAGCGAAAAGATTCATGATTTATCTCCTTGAAGTGTCAATACGGTATGGGACCGTTATGTGTGTGATACCGTATTTACGTATAAAGTATACATTGCGTATTGCGTTGACGCAACGTAAAAAGTACTATGAGCGTCATGAGCTTGGGGATCGAGCCAGGGTACATAACGAAAAGGCACGCGGAGATCTACAGTGATCTGAAATCTAGATCCCTGGAAGATGCCATCCGCAAAGGCAAGCTGCGGGCCTTCCGGATCGGGAAAAAGACTCTCATCGAAAAAGCATCCCTAGATGACTACATACACCAGCACGAAATAACTCCCAAAGATAAGCAGATGGAAAAAAGCGAGCTTCAAGAGATGCTCACGCGTGCCATCGAGCGTGCAAAGAAGGGCATCGCATGATAGCCCGCTCCGAGTTGCCATCCATTTCAAGCATCCTGACCGGATTGGGCATCAATCCTAACCAACACGGCCGGACAAAGTGTCCGATTCACCAGGGCGAAAACAAACAGGCATTCTCATACAACGATGCAAAAGGTCTTTGGTACTGCTTCCGCTGTGGGTTCGGTGGGGACGCTATCGACCTCGTGAAGCGATCCCTGGACGTGGACTTTGTGGGCGCTCTGCGATGGCTTGGATTGAGTTCTGATTTTATCAAGGCTCCAGATCCGGCCGTGCTGCGCCAATACAGAATCCGAACAGGGCTCAAGAATTGGGCTCATGACTTACAGCGTGAACTTCGGGATCAGTTCTATCACAGATCAAAAATTGAAATGAACGGCAAGCGCCGTCTCTTACGGGACCCAGAGGATTGCATCGGATGGGAACTTCTGTCCGTGGCATACACCGGGATCCCATTCGATGAGCTGGAACGGCGGCTGGACTTGCTGAACGGGACCGATGAACAGCAACTGGAGATTTTTAGGCAAATGAGGTCGGCTGAATGAAAGCTACAGCGCCTAATCCTTTCGCGGAATTGACGGCCGAAGAAGAAGCGCGACTTGAGCGCGAAGCTATACAAGCCGAATCTGCCGGACAATTACGTCCCTTTGGGGAGAGGCCTGAAGAACGGAATATTGCGGCCGAAGTCCGCGAATATGTAGCAACGCTTGAAGGCTCTTTCTCCACTCAACAGCTATACACCGATTTAAGTATCACAAACCGCAAAGACAAAACCTCCGCCCGAGTTGCCTTACACCGAATGCGAGGAAGCGTCATTGAGACAGAGGGAGATCGGGCCGGATGGTATCGAATCATATCGGATCGGCTGCAAGAGATGGACCTTGAGAACGTCTCAATGGAATCCCTGGATCTATGGTTGCCGCTTGACCTTCACAACAAAGCATCCGTAATGCCGGGAAATCTGATAGTAATAGCTGGAGGTCCTGACGCTGGGAAAAGCGCATTCCTACTGAACATCATCAAGCGGAACGTCGATGTTTGGCATTGCCATTACTTCAACTCCGAAATGGGGCCGGAAGAGCTGCGAAAACGGCTGGACCTGTTTGGCAGTTTCCCGCGCAAGCATAAAAACTTCCATGCTTATGAACGGTCCTCCGATTTTCAGGATGTAATCCGAACGGGCGGACACACACTAAATCTCATCGATTACCTGGAAGTGACAGACGAATTTTACAAAGTCTCCGCATTGATGTCTGCCATACACCGGAACCTTAACGGCGCTGTGGCAATTGTTGCAATCCAGACAAAGACAGGCACTGACATGCCGCTTGGAGGACAGCGGGCGCTTGAAAAGGCTCGGCTGGCCATTGCACTGCGTGCCGGGAATAAGACTGAGCCCAACACGGCAACCGTTCTCAAATGCAAAAACCGCAAAACGGACCACAGCATGATCGGCAAAACGAGAGCATACAAGCTCATTGGCGGATCGGAATTCAGATGCGACTCACCCGACTGGATGTAACAGATGTAACAGCTTGTAACAGATGTAACAAAAGTAACGCTTTGTAACCGCAATGTAACGACTTTGTAACAGGATGTAACAGTGATTTCTGATAAGTGGTTGAAAACAAAGGATAGACACCCAAAACGGCAGAACTGGCCTGTTACCTCTCTATATATAAAAAACGTGTGTGTAAAGAAGAAGACATGGCCGCGTTGGAGCGCGGCCGCAAGCGCCGGGGACCATGCCCATGAATAACACCAGCGCGGACAGGAACACAACAAAGACTCAGGAGCGCACACTGGTGCGCCGTGTCCTATGGAGACGCGGCAGGATCATCGTCTACCAGGACATGAGCGGGCGCTATCTGTGGGCCGATCTCAATGCAGGGAAACAGCGTCCTGCAGTTGTGAGGGCTCATGCCAGCTAATCCATTCTATGCAAGCGCAGCATGGAGACGGCTTCGCAAAGCGAAGCTAGCACAGGATCCGCTGTGCCAATACTGCGGTGAAAAAGCTGCTAGCCAGGTCGATCATGCCTTGAGTATTGAAAACGGCGGTGATCCGTTCGCATGGGAAAATCTTAGATCCGCGTGTGTCGCATGCCATTCCAGAAAAACCTATTACATCGAGGTCCTGGGCCGGGATCGTGTTCCCGTCAAAGGATGCCGCGCTGACGGCACGCCATTGGATCCCGAACATCATTGGAACAGGAATACATCGGCACAGGCTCAAGCTATGAATATCGATCCTGAGCCGTTTAAACGCGAAAAAAATTTGGTAGGTCTGAGCGACATAATCCGGGCGCGCGTTGAGGAAAAGAGTTAGTTCATGGGACAAAGGGGACCGGGAGCCAAACCAGTAAAGCAGATACGCCGGAAAACGACTTCCCGGAAGAGGTCCGCAAAGAAGGGCTCCCGCGTGGAACGCGTGATTCGTTTCATCGAATCCCTTCCGATCACTAGCGGGATGCTGGCCGGAAAGAAATTCAAAGTACGGCCGTGGCAGAGATCCATTCTTGAGGGAATTTATCGGACAGATGAAAACGGAAAGCGGATTGTGCGTCAGGCGCTCATCACAATGCCGCGAAAGAACGGGAAAACAGGGCTCACCGCAGCACTGGCACTCTGTCATTTATGCGGACCTGAAGCAGAGCAACGCGGCCAGGTCTATTCGGCCGCAGCGGATCGGAATCAGGCTGGATTAATCTACGAGGAAATGAAGGCAATCATCCGCGAAGTCCCGGAACTGGACCAGCGAATTATCGTTAGGGATTTCACCAAACACCTGGAAGACGTGGAGACGGGCTCCATCTACATGGCGCTTTCGGCCGATGCCAAAACGAAGCACGGTTTTTCCGCATCCTGCATCATCTACGATGAATTGGCACAAGCGCCGGACAGACGACTGTATGACGTATTGATGACCAGCATGGGCGGACGTGCCGAACCGCTGGCCATCGTGATTAGCACTCAATCGAGCGATCCGCACAGCATCATGACCGAACTGGTGGACTATGGCGTCCAGGTCCGTGATGGAATCCTCGAAGATTCTGCTTTTTACCCTGTCATCTACACGGCGCCGGAAGACGCGGACCCATGGAACGAGGCTACATGGTTCGCGTGCAATCCAGCACTTGGGGATTTTCGTTCGCTTGAGGAAATGAGATCTGCGGCACTCCAGGCGCAGCGCATCCCGGCGCGGGAATCATCGTTCCGGCTTTTATACCTAAATCAGCGCGTGTCCGCCGATGCCAGATTCATCAATAAAGCCGATTGGGACTCTTGCGCGGGCGATATCGATATTGAATCACTTCGCGGGCGTCCCTGCTATGGCGGGCTGGATCTTTCATCCACAACGGATTTAACCGCGCTGGTTCTCTACTTTCCCGAGGACGGCGGCGCTGTGCTTCCCTTTTTCTGGGTCCCGGCGGATCGGCTGAGAGAACGCGAACACAGTGACAAAGTACCTTACTGGACTTGGCATCAATCGGGATTCCTGCAAGCGCCAGCGGGACGGGCAATAGATAAGCAGTTCATCATTCACAAACTGGCAGAACTCGCCAGCACTTTTGATTTCCAGGGTATTGCATACGATCGGTGGCGCTTCGAGGATTTAAAAAAATTGCTCGAGAATGAAGGTATAGAAATCCCGATCACGCCGTGGGGACAGGGATACCAGGACATGGGGCCCGCCGTCGATGCGATAGAGACAGCCATTCTTAATAGAACAATCAAACATGATCGGCATCCTATCTTGACCTGGAATGTCTCCAATGCCGTTGTCGAGATCGATCCTGCGGGCTCGCGCAAGATCACTAAGGAAAAAAGCATCGAGCGTGTAGACGGGCTTGTGTCGCTTGTAATGGCCGTGGGACTCCACGCCAAAGCGCCTAAACCTATGCAGTATGACTTTTCACGGCCGCTAGTGATATCGGCCTAACTTTAGAAAGGAACACCATGAGATTGAGTGAGTTGCTTCAGCGCAGAACACAAGTAGTCGCAGAGATGCGTTCTTTGACCGGCAATCCAGCGGGGGAAGGCGGGGACCTTTCCACCGAACAGACTACAAAATTTGATTCTCTCAAAACGGAACTTGAGGGAATCGAGAAGCAGATTGAGCGTCAGCAGATCCTTGATGCCGCGGAACGGCGCATGAATGGCGAACAGATTGCCGGAAGCGGGGACGGCAATTTCGATAATCTGTGCCGGGATTTTTCCCTGACGCGGGCGATTGCTTCAATGATCGAACCGCGTTCAGTGGATGCGGGCCGGGAGATCGAAGCATCAAAGGAGCTAGCACGACGCAGCGGGAAGACGGCACAAGGAATGTTTGTTCCGCTGAATGCGATTGTAAATGTCGAACGACGGACGCAGACAGTTGCGGCGGATGCCGGGAATCTTGTTCGCACGGATGTTCTGGCGGATCAGTTCATCGATGCGCTTCGTCCGGCGACTGTCCTAGGTGCATTGGGCACAAGAATGCTGACCGGACTTCAAAGTGATATCAGCATTCCGAAAATGGATGCGCTGACGCCCGCAGCGGAATGGTTGGAAAGCGAAGGCACATCGGCTCTCAGTGGCGGGGACCACTCCTTTACTCATGTTTCGGGCTCACCGAAAACCGTAGGGCTTTTGACCGAGTGGAGCAGGAAAACTTTGCTGCAAGCCAATCCCTCCATTGAATCCCTTGTCCGCGCTGACTTCACGGCAAAGCTAGCCGCAGCGGTGGACCTGGCGGGGCTCAATGGAACAGGAGCCAATGGACAACCGAAAGGTATTTTGAGGTATTCCGAGATCAGTACGGAAACCCTCACAAGCAACGCCGTGGCATGGGCGAATGTCTTGAACATGATTGCGGCCGTCCTGGCGTCTGATGTTCGCGGAGGACGATTTGGCTGGACCTTCAATGCGTACGTCCAGGCAAATCTGAGGGCAACACCGAAATGGGAAAACGTGACTGAGACGCAGGGATTTTTGATGGATGACCCGAACTCATTGGCGGGCTATCCGGCACAGATCACAAGCCAGATGCCTGGAAATCCCAAGTCCTCACCCGTAACCAGCGGCACGATTCTTTTCGGGGATTTCAGCCAGGTCATTCTTGCATTTTGGGGGAACGCTGGCGCGGACATTCTGGTGAATCCCTACGCAGACAGCGTATATGCAAAGGGCAATGTCGCAATACGCGCCTTCACGGAGTGCGACGTTCTTATCAGGCATCCCGAGGGATTCTGCAAAGCCACGGGGATCACACTGTGATTTCCCTGGAACGCAGGGCCATAACTGAATTGAGGGCTGCGGGCCGCAAGCTGGAGGGCTACGCAGCCCGCTTTAACGTCGAAGCGCGGATAGCGGACTTCACCGAAGTGATCCGCGCCGGCGCTTTCGGCGCATCTCTGGCCGGCAGCCGGGACATTCTGGCGCTTGTCGATCACGATAGAACTCGCGTTCTGGCGCGGACCCGATCCGGCAATCTGAAGCTGGCCGAGGACAACAACGGATTGCAGTTCGAATTGAGCGTTCCTGATACGACATTCGGAGCGGACATTCTGGAGCTGGCCGAACGCGGGGACCTGGGCGGAATGTCCTTCGCATTCACCGTGCCCAAAAACGGCGAACGATGGACGGGACGCAAGCGGGAATTGCTGGCCGTGGACCTTCACGAAATCAGCGTAGTGTCCGCATGGCCAGCATATGAAGGGACCGTAGTCACGCCACGTTCGAAGACTCCGCGTCTTAATCTTCTCACCCGATACCTGGAGACAGTCCGATGAAACTAATCAAACGAATTGCAGAATGGATGGATCCGGAGCGCCGGAGTCTTTCAAGCCGGGATCCCGTGCTTGCGCGTGCTCTGGGTGGGCTGGATACAGGTGGACTGCTAGTCAATCCTCGAACAGCCGAGAACTTATCATGCGTTTTGGCTTGCGTGTCGGCCATTTCTTCCGGGCTGGCGTCCCTTCCTGCGTACGTTTACCAGAGCGTCCAGGGCGGGCGCGTGATCGACGATACACACTCAATTTCGCATCTTATCGCAACTGGGCCGAACCAGCATCAAACCTGGGCGGACTGGATTGAGTGGACAATGGCCAGCGTACTGCTTCGCGGAAACGGCGTTTCCGAGATTGTGACCGACAGATATGGGGCAATTGCCGCGCTCCGTCCTGTCCCCTGGGAATGGGTATCAGTTCAACTGCTTCCGAATGGTCGATTGGTCTATGACGTTTCCGAGATCACTTCCATCTATGGCGGGACAGGCGGGACCCGGAGACTGTTGCAGGACGAAGTATTTCACCTGCGGGACCGCACGGATGATGGATTAATAGGCAAATCCAGGCTCCAGCGGGCTGCGGCCGTGGTAGCCGCGGGGATGTCCATCCAGACTTTCGCCAACGCCCTTTATGAAAATGGAGTCAATCCAAGCGGGGCGCTTGAAGTAGACGGAAAACTCAGCACGGAGGGCTATCAGCGATTGGCAACAATGTTCCGTGAAGCCTATGCCGGATCCCATCACGCAGCAAAGGCGATGGTATTGGATCAGGGCGTCCACTGGAAACAGATCAGCCTAAATCCCGAGGATGCGGAATTTTTAAACAGTCGGCGCTTCACGACTGAGGAGCTGGCCAGGATATTCAACGTCCCTCCCCCTATCATTGGGGATCTTCAATACGGAACATTCTCAAACGTCGAAACACTTTTGCGCTGGTTCGCGCAGAACACGCTTAGTCCCTGGATAAAAAAGATTGAATCTGAGTTCACCCGAAGCGTATTCGGCGCTTCCCGTGACACGCATCGGCTGGAGATCGATCTATCAGGGCTCATGCGCGGGGATCCGGCGCAACGCTGGAGTGCATGGAAGATTGCCGTTGAAGCGGGAATCCTGACTCCGAATGAGATACGCCAGGAAGAGGGCTTCAATCCTTTGCCAGCGCAACCGAATTGATATTCCCCCGGCCGGGAGGGGCCTTGCCCGTATCGTTCCGGGCGGGGATATTCCCGGCTCCCCCCGACCGCAGCGGGCAAATTGCGGAGGGGCCTTCGGCGTGCCTTGCAAACGTAAAGCGCCGACTGACAGGCAGGAACCTGGACGGCGGGCCACCACTTGGAAACAAGCCGGAGCCCGCCGAAATGCTTTTATGCTCGAACGCTTTGTATCCCCTTATAATCAATTTTCTCTTCTTCTTTGGATTTAGCCAATATTTTCTTCTGCCGTTCGTAGACGGCGGTTATTTTCTTTGGCCCTGCTTTCTTTCCCAAAATATCAGTTACAGTCATTATCAGCAGCATGTCTTTCTCTGTTAAGCCTGACACGATAGTCTCCTCCAGAGTTGAATTCTAATTTCCTTGATTCGTTAATCAGAAAAGCGTAGAAGAATAGAAACCGCTGAAGCGGGACGCGTACCAGGTGGTGCTGGCACGGTCCCTGGCCAGCATTTCCTACTTGGAGGAAACACATGGTTGCGCGAATTCTACCCAAAAGCCTACCTAAATACATTCTGAAAAAAGCGAATTCTTTGAACGATGACCGGCTTTCTAAACACGTGGGGAAAGAACCGCACGAGAGACATTTATCGGACGAAGAATTACACGGGATGCTTCAGGATCTTTTAGATGCTGAGGGCTGGCGTGCATGGAGCGCCGAGTTTAATCTAATCGTCCACCATGATGTATTAGCGAAGGATGTCAAAGAAGCAAAGGATAAGGTGCTGAAGGTAGTGAAATTCCCGAAACGCAGAAGAAGGAACTGACTGGTATTTGCGTTTTCACCAAAATAAAGGGGCTCCTTCGGGAGCCTTTTTTGTTGTGGAATTGGTTGCGCGGGGGTTGCGGATTTGCGTTCAAAATGACCCGATAAAGAGTCATCCTGCAATCGCAAATCCGCTAAACTCAATATTCTCAATACCTGTAGTCAACTTACACACCGGGGGCCATAGGTTCAAATCCTATACCGCCCACCATTGAACCTCAGTAAGTACAATCTTTGGCAGCATTCAGTTCCCCTATTACTTCCTTCGCAATCCAGTTGGCAATGGTCACGGGCAACTCGCCCTTCAGGGTTACCAGCAAATATCCGGCCCCATCCTGAATTTTGTATTCCATAGCCCGCTCCGGGTGCCGATGAACGAATAAATTGACTGCCGATACTATTCCGAAAAAACGCTCCGTTGCCACAAAGTTTGAAATGAAAAAAAGGGCTCCCGGAGGAGCCCCTCGAAATGATGTATGTATTCACCCAGTAATTGGACCATGCCAGCCCATAAATTTAAAAATCTAGAACCTTACTCCCAATTTTAATCCCCATTCCGTGGTTGTGTTGTGCGGTTCGACGGCCGGCATTCCGATATAAAGAGTGGAGCCATAAAAATAGACGACGTCCATCGCATACATCCGATCGGAATCCTCAACGTTCCAATATCTGAAATAAGGCTCGGCGGCCAATTCTGTTTTTCCCAATTTGCGGATGAACTTGATCGAACCTCTGGTGCCCCAGCCGTCCTTTTGGTCGAATTTGATTGGTGCGGGGCTGCCCACTTCATTGATTTCGCTGTGATTCCATCCGTGCCAGAAAAGGTCGTATTCCCCGGCCAGGCCCAGCTTCCAATTGGCGCCTGCCTGAATCATGGTTTCCAGCCCGATCGGGCTATACAGGTAATGCTGCTTTCTGTCGTAGTCAATGAACCCTGCACTTGTCCTGACTCCGCTTTCCCCGTCAAACAGATACCGATGGCCAAAACCGATGAATGGAGTAAACACAGCCTTGCGGGAAGGTGCCGGGATATCGTATCCAACGGAAAACCTGGTTTCGAAATTATAATCGCGCAATCCGGAAGAGACTCCGGTGCCATTGGACCAGTAATCGACATCGCCCAGGCTGAATCTGCTTTCCAGCTTGAATGCAAAATGGTTCGGCCTGAATGTATAATCACCGGACACTCCGTACATGAAACCTTTGTTTCTCATCAACTCCGGTTCATCGTAATAGATATTGGAAATCTCAAAACCGAGGCCGGCCTGGTGTCGCCTGGCTCTATCCAGGGTACTTTTCGTTTTTCCAGGAGAGTGAAAACCCGGGATCATTGATTCCGAGGCGGCTTCGGCTCCAGACTGCATCTCGATGTCTTTGGTTTTTACGTAGGCTACTCGCTTGCCGATCTGCACTTTTGCATATCCGCGTTCCAGCCCGATAATGGTCACGGGCTGACCGCAGTTCAATTGCTCAACCACATGAGGGCTGCCGGGAGCGGCCCACGCCGGGACATGCCCCGCTGAGCCGGCATTACACCGGATGGTTCCGCTTTCTTCGGAAAATGCCGAGAGACTGAGAATCAAACAGAGGAAAAGAGCTGCAAGAGATCGCTGCATAAAAACCTCCCGGAAAGAGATGGCAATAAACTCCAATACGGATATCGATAGAACTATTCAGAGTCCATAATTACAAGAACGTAATTGAGGCCAATTTGCCTAGTCAGGAAAGCAAAATTTATCATTTTTTTTACGGCCCGGTTGAAGCGCGGCGGGAGCATCGTACGCAAGCGGGAAGAGGGAGCTGGTGTCCTGTCATGGCAACGACGGAAGATCAGTGAATCAACGTTTTTGAGCTGGGAGTCCAAAACTCCAATCGATCAGGGTTTATGGGAGCGAAACAAGCCAGGCTAATGCCTTTTCGAACTCACAAAAGACCTTGAAGGACATGCCGCGGTTGAAGGCCACATTTTCCCCGAACTTGCTCCCGTCAAACATATCTTCAGGCAAGACAATCGCCAGGCTCAGGCCTCCAGGCAAGAGTTTGGCGACTGCCAACTGCCTGCTTTGATCGGCGGCAAAACCGGCATAAAAATACCTGTCCACTGCGGATAGCGTACCTTTGAGCTCGCGTGCATCCAGAAGAATCTTGGGGATTCCGTGTTTTACCGCGGCATCCACCAAATTCAAAAAATTCTCTTGCGACTCTTCGCGCGAATAGCTTCCAGAGGAAACACCCTGAACAATTTTCGATTCCGGATCTATTTTGATTTCCATTGCCATGGGTCCCGCTCCTGCACAATGGTTTCATGAGATACCGAATAGCAATGCTGATTATTTCGCATCATACAGCGGAATATGGAAAATTGCCAACCTTCGCGCAAATTTCCATATTCCCGGCCATGAATGAGCCAAAAACTGCCGCGAATGCCGCAAAGAGCTAAGATTATTTCCGGATTGCACCAAACGTTGATTTCACTATTCTCACCGGGCCCAGCAACCCCGACGGCTGCAGTGGAGAATCCGCCTTATAGAACGCCTGGGTTGTATAAGTGTATTTCCTCGCTGCTTCCGGCTGTGCATCGCCGATCAATCGGTTGACCCAGAGGTTGGTTATCTTTATTTCAAGCATATTTGCGCCGGGCTTGAGGTTGTTTTTTATATCTACTCTGAATGGAGGCTTCCAGAGGATTCCCAGGGGCTGATTATTCAACCGCACTTCCGCGATATTTTTTACGCTGCCCAGATCGAGCCACACAGCGGTGGCATTGGTTCGCCACGCTGCGGGCGCCTGAAAAGGCTTTTGGTAGATAGCCGTTCCTGAAAAATACTTCACGCCCGGGTCGGCGTGCTCTGTCCATGAACACAATTCCCCAAGCGTAATTTCTTCCGGTGCTCCGCGGTTTTGCTGAAAATGCACCACCCAGGGGCCTTCCAGCGCTGAAACCATTGTTTCATTGCGGAGGATTCCTGAATAGGACCCCGCGGAACTCCACTTTATCCGCACTTTGTCCAAGGGCTTTCGAAATACGACGAACAGGGCGTCATTTGGATCGAGTTGAAGCGACACAATGGTCTGTCCGTTCGCTACCTTGAAGGGAGTACTTTCGATTGAATCAATCCGGCCCGTGTCCGGGTGCCAGATTTCCGGCAGCATGCCCGTTACGCGAAAGGCCGCATCCACCCTTTCCACGCGGCTGTTGCGGTTGTTTACCCAATAGACGTCGCCCTGCCCCGAAATCCGCCGATGCACATAGAGCAGACGCGTATCGGCAAAGGGCCGGGTATATTCAAAATCGGGTAGGACTTTCATGCGCGTATGAAGAACTTCCTCGATGGAAATCCCGTTGAACACTTTTCCTTTGCCATAGGCGTTTTCGTCGGAACCCGAGCCCCAGACTTCATCGGCAATCAGTTTGAATTCAGCCTGGCTATCGCCAAGGCTGGGGCTGTCCATCGGTCTTGCTCCGATAATCAGAGCGCCGGCCCGCACCATGGCCTGTATCTTTTTCATGACCGGCAGGCTGGAATGCCGGCTTCGCGGATCCATTACCAGAACGCGATAGGCCATGCCGCTTTTTGTTACAAGTCTGCCTCCGGATACCGATACCTCGTTGATCAGCGCATCTGCATTGATGTAGTCGAAACTATAGCCTGCGGGCAAATCGGGCGGCTTTTCGGCAAACTGAGCTGTGATGTTGGAGTCCTCGCCATAGTAATAAAGAATGTCTGCCACGTACCTGCCCTGCTGAAGCATAAAGGAACTGCGTGCAAGGTATGCAATCCAGGGCTGTGCCTGTTCGGCCCAGGTCTCGTGCCGCGTAAACCACTGGCCATAGGGCCCAAGTCCGAGCCCGGGAATTTTGTCCGATACCGGCTGATGGACGGATGTATGGATGATGAACCGATTCAGGCCCATCGCCATTTCGATATCGGCGGTTGGCTTCAATGTTTCCGGCGCCCATCCCCAGGCGCTGCCGCGTGCTGTCATGGATTCGGCTGCAACGATGTTCTGACCATAAATGTGGGCAACCGAGGCCGATTCGCGCACGTCCGCGTTATAGGATTTTTGTTCGACCCCTTCGGCTGATCGTGGCGTCCAATACGCGCTCATCGGAATATCCGCATGGCGCTTTACTTCCATGCCGTCCGCGATGAATACGCGGCCCCCCTCGTGCGATTCGGAGTAACGTCCCATGTCACGCTCACGCAGCGATGCGGTGATCTGATCATAATGATTTTCTGCGATCAGGTCGGATAGTGTTTTGCGGAAATCCCACAGAAAGCGATCACTTGCCTCGGCGCTTTCAACAATGATTCCCGTGAGCGCGGGCATCCATGGATGCGGATCGTAGCCCCGTCGACGGATGAACTCACCGATCATATCGTCGGTCCAGTTCTGCGCGCCGGACTCAACGCTGTCGGTGATCATGTACCGCAACCCGCGCTTTCCCATAAGATCGCCAAGCATGGACTGGTATGGGGCGAGGTAATTATCGATGTAGGATTTGACATAGATGCGGTTGAGTTTATCGACCTCCAGGCCCGTTGCCTCAGGGGATGCCGGTGAATTATGGGCGCCGGTCAATGAATAGCCCATGCGCAGCACGACCCACTTGCCTGGAGGCGGCGTCCAATTCAGACTTCCGTTGGCTTCCATTCGCGCCGTCAGATCGATGACATGTGCTTTCGGTACCGCCAGCGTCGGCGCAATGGACGGTGTTGCTTGCGCATACAGATCCGGCACGGCTTCAAAGGCGGCCTTATCCTCAAACTGATTTATTCGTGCGCCTGTATGCAGAATCAGTTCCGAAATCAGGTTCTGTTCGGGTACGTCGAATCTGGGCGAAGTATAGCTGAGACGGAAGTATCTCGCGGTTGCAGGAGGGAAGGCGAGGGTCCGCTGGCCGGCGCCACCTCCCGGCAGCGTGGCAACCGTTCGAAAAGTTCGGCCATCGTCGCCAGCCTCCAGTTCGCGCTTGAAATCCATTTCGGGCTGAATTTTTTCAAAGAGCCCTGTCGCACGGCCCTTCGATAGAGATAAGGCATGTATGGTCTGAGGCTGTGCGAATTCGAACTGTATCCACGATTTTTCGCCTGGGGGAGCCGACGGCAATGCCCTTGTCTTTGCCAGGTTCCCATCGGTGAGGAAATCGAGATCGAACTGGCCGCCGCTGGAGGTCACCTTTGGCTTCAGGTCGCGGATCGGAGTGTCCCCTTCGGGCAGCCTGCAGGCGATCACGGCAGAGTCGGCATAGAACTCGAGATTTGCCAGCGGCGTGCTGTCTCCGGAGCGTGGAATATCCTGGAAGGGACCCGTTGTCGATGGCGGCCTGGGCAAAATTCCATTAAATGGTTTTCCCCCGGGAATCATGGTTGTGCTCCACACGAGCTTTTTCATCGCCTGTGCGGGCTGAACCCAGGGTCCGCCCGTTTCGCTCCATCCGGGAGATCCGGCAATCGCCATTTCCAGGCCCAGTTTATCCGCCATTGTCACGGCATACAAAAAGGCCTCTTTCCACTCGGCAGTCATATAGACAAGGCGTTTTTCGACAATCTGGGGAGTGGAAAGCGAGGCATCAAAGTTCTGAAAACCCCCGAGTCCAATTCTTTTCATCCACTCCAGGTCCAGTTTGATTCCCTCTTTTGTGATATTGCCGTTCATCCAGTGCCACCAGACCCGTGGTTTTGCGCTGTCCGGGGGATTCTGAAAACCCTGCTCCAGATCATTGTTGATGTATCTCTGTGCCCCCAATGAGCAGACAGCGAGAGAAAGCAGAATCATGGCGATCCGGATTGTTCGGTGCATAACGCTCCACATGAACCAAGTTCGATAATCTTGCCAAATGCGATGCACTCAATATAACCTTACTTTTTTTCTTCATGCAATTTGTGAATCGGGCATGGTTGGCTCCGATTCCAGTTGCACGAGCTAATGAAAACGAAAAAAACATGAACTACAAAGAGACTCTGGATTTCCTCGCGCTGCGTGGAAATGAAGTTCAGACCATGCACCTAGGTCTGCATCGCACGATCGCCATGTTGAAGGCCCTGGATAATCCGCAGGACCGCTATGCCTCGATTCACATTGCGGGCACCAACGGAAAGGGAAGCGTAGCCGCAATGTGCGAATCCATTTTGCGTGAAGCCGGACTGACGACCGGCCTTTTTACTTCTCCGCACCTGATTCGGGTGGAGGAGCGCATGCGTGTGAATGGCAGCCAGATCTCTCCCGCGGCATTCGCCTCTGTTGCCTCGCGTGTTCGAGATACGGAAGCGGCATTGCTCAAGAAAAAGACGCTTGATCGTCTGCTGACCACCTTTGAATTTTTAACCTGTTGCACATTTCTGCATTTCGCAGACAGGAAGGTCGACATTGCCGTAATTGAGGTGGGACTGGGCGGAAAGCTTGATTCCACCAATGTAATCACGCCCGAGGTGAGCGTTATTACCGGGATAGCTCTCGATCACCAGTATCTGCTGGGGAATACGCTAGCCGAGATTGCCGGCGAGAAGGCCGGGATTATTAAAAAAGGGGTGCCGGCGGTTTCAGCCTGCTGCGAAGCGGCTCCAAGGCGCGTGATTCGGAATCGGGCGCGGGAAGTCCATGCTCCTTTGACCGAAACATGCAATGCCTGCACAATTCGCGTTACCGGGCAGACAAAAGGGCGCTACCGTTTTGATCTCAAAACACCGCTGCGACAGTATCGCAACCTTCGGCTTTCCCTGGCTGGTGAACATCAGATCCGCAATGCCTCCCTTGCAGTGATCGCCATTGAAGCGTTGGCTGCTTTTCCCATCAGCGCCGGCGAAATCCGCCGGGGAATTTCCCGGACTCAATGGGCCGGGCGTCTTGACGAATATCGGTCTCGGCGCCGCACGCTCCTGGATGGCGCTCACAATCCGGAAGCAGCCCGGCTGTTGCGGGATTTTCTTGTCCGCAGAAAAGAAAAAGAGATCCACATGGTTTTCGGTGCGGTGCGAGACAAGGATATTCGCAAGATAGGGGAGGCTCTATTTCCTGTGGCCACCACCATTCATCTGACGCCCCTGGTCAATACACGCACGTCTGATCCGGCGGAAGTGGCTGCCATGCACAAGGGCTTTCTTTCGAAAATGAGAGTTCATAAAAACATGAAAGAAGCGCTGAACGCTGCGTGGAAAGAGTGTTCCCGTTCGGGATTGGTCGTCGTAACGGGGTCTCTTTACCTTATCGGAGAACTGATGCCGCTGGTGAAAAAGACGAGGCCTTGAGCACCGGGAGAGCGCCGCCGTCTCGGCAAGTAATATACGCCCGGCGAGACGCCGGCGGTCCCGGTGGGCTAGGATTCAATCACCAATAGCAAATCGCCTGTATTGACTGTAGTTCCCGGCTGCACGGCAACTTCCTTTACTATTCCACTTTTGGGTGCCCGAATATCGTTCTGCATTTTCATGGCTTCAAGCACCAGGAGACTCTGATCGTATACAACCGCATCTCCATCCTGGACCAGGATGCGGATTACTTTGCCCGGCATGTCCGCACAAATGCGCTGCACTCCGGACTGGCTGTCTTCCCAGTGATCCCTGGTTCCCTGCCTGCGTGGATCGCTAATCCGGAAGGAGTAGGTGCCTGCCCGGCTGGAGACGTCACACGTTTCAGCCGACAGATTGACGTGCAGATCATGGACCGTTCCGTCAAGAATCAGTGAGTAGTGGCCATCCTCCAGCCGCACCCAGTCGCAGAGTATGTCCTTCCCGCCCATGCGTATCTTCTTCCGGCCGTCGTTTGAAGTAATTTCCACCGCTATTCTGTGCGCGCCTTCGATTATTTCCAGAATCACATTGGACTCCAAAAGGGATACCGGTGTTTTATGCGTCTGCTATCGTCGTGGAACTGCGGCAAATCCCGGGCGCCCTGACAGCTTCCATGGGCTTTCGGCTTCTGATTGGCCGGGTTGTGACAGTTCGGTCGTCTCGGCATAGGCGAGAGCGGCCGCGAGTGCGTGTGGCGTCGGCATCAAGGCCTCTGAGCTCGAAGGCTTCATCGATTGCAGCTGCATTTCCTCCACGAGACCGGTATGCGTGTGTCCTGCAATGAAATCGCCATTGGACAATAATTCGAGAAAGAAGGAGATGTTTGTCCGTAAGCCGGTAATTCGGTATTCCTGAAGCGCTCGTCGCAAGCGGCCGATTGTCTGTGTGCGATCTGCCCCGGTTACAATCAGTTTGGAAAGGAGTGGATCGTAATGGATGGAAACCTCCCAGCCTTGATAAATTCCGGAATCAAGCCGGACCCCCGGCCCCTGCGGTTCCTGGAGGCGTCGAATCACTCCGGCGGACGGAATCATGCGGACGGGATCCTCCGCGCATATTCGGCACTCCATGGCACAGCCGCGCATCTGTACCTGCTCCTGGCGGAATGAGAGCCGGGCCCCGGAGGCAATGCGGAATTGCTCGGCCACCAGATCAATGCCCGTTACTGCCTCTGTGATTGGATGTTCAACCTGGAGGCGTGTATTCATTTCCAGAAAGTAAAAATTCCGGTCCGAATCAAGCAGGAATTCAATCGTTCCCGCTCCCTCATAGTGGGCCGCGCGGGTGATCCGCGTCGCGACCTCACCCATTTTCCGTCGCAGTTTTTCATCCAGCGTGGGGCTTGGGCTTTCTTCAAACAATTTTTGGTGTCGGCGCTGAATGGAGCATTCGCGTTCTCCGAGATGAACCACGTTGCCATGCCGGTCGGCCAGAACCTGGATTTCTATGTGACGCGGTTTCTCCATGTATTTTTCCAGGTAGAGCGAAGAGTCCCCAAAAGAGCGGAGCGCCTCGGATCCCGCGGCAACGAAGTCCCCTCTCATGTGGGACTCATCGGTAACAAAGCGCATGCCCCGGCCCCCTCCGCCGGCAGAAGCTTTTATCATGACCGGATATCCCAGGACGCGGGCTTCCTTTATCGCATCTTCAACCGATGTGAGCGGGGCATAGGTGCCGGGGACGAGCGGAATTCCGTGTTTATGAAGCAGCGTGCGTGCGTTGGTTTTGCTTCCCATCATCCGCATTGATTCTTCAGACGGACCGATAAACGTAATCCCGGCTTTTGCACAGGCGGCGGCAAAGGCGGGATTTTCGGACAGAAATCCATATCCGGGATGAATGGCATCCGCTCCGGATCTCCTGGCCGCTTCAATGACCTTGTCAATATTGAGATAGCTTTCCAGGGAAGGGGCGGGTCCAAGCAGATAGGCCTCGTCCGCAAGCCGCACGTGCAGCGATGCCCGATCCGCCTCGGAAAAGACCGCGATGGGAACCATTCCACCATCTCTGCAGGCACGGATTATCCGGACGGCGATTTCTCCTCGATTCGCTATCAGAATTCTTTGGAGCATGAGGGCCTTTCTTTGTGAGCCGGAGTTCTGACTCCCCTCTCCTGACTCCTGACTCCTGTCTCCTGTCTCCTTTTTACAATGGAATGTTCCCGTGCTTCTTGGGGGGAGTCGTATCCTTCTTGTTTTGCAGCATGCGCAAACCTGTAATCAGTTTTGCGCGCGTGATCCGCGGCTCGATAACTTCATCGATAAAGCCGCGCTGTGCCGCAATATAGGGTGATGCAAATTTGTTTCGGTATTCCGCTATCTTTTCGGCGCGGAGTTCCTGGGAATTTGGCGTCGATTTGAGCGCGTTTCGAAACAAAATGTTGATGGCGCCTTCCGGCCCCATGACGGCAATTTCGGCGGAAGGGAAGGCATAGTTGAGATCTGTGCGCAAATGCTTGGACGCCATCACGCAATAGGCTCCGCCATACGACTTGCGAGTGATAATGGTTATTTTCGGCACAGTGGCTTCCGCAAAGGCATAAAGCAGTTTTGCCCCGTGACGGATTATGCCGCCATATTCTTGTGAAGTGCCTGGCAGGAATCCCGGGACATCCTCAAATGTGATCAGGGGAATGTTGAAGGCGTCGCAAAATCGGACGAATCGGGCAGCTTTGACGGATGCCGAAATATCGAGAGTGCCCGCCAGGTAGTTGGGCTGATTGGCCACAATTCCTACCGGGTAGCCGTCCAGCCGGGCAAATCCGACAATGATATTTTTGGCAAAATGACGATGCACTTCGAAGAAGTACTGATTATCGAGAATCGGCCTGAAGACATCCTTCATGTCGTAGGCCTGGTTGGGGTCCGATGGGATGATATGGTTGAGGGACTCCTCCGCGCGATTCCACGGATCCGCGGTTGGCCTGCGCGGCGGATCTTCCAGATTATTGCCGGGCAGGAATCCGAGAAGCTCGCGGATGGTATCCAGGCACTCCGCGTCGTCGGCGACGGCGAAGTGGGAGACTCCGCTGGTTCCATTGTGGGTCATGGCCCCGCCGAGTTCCTCCATGGTGACTTCTTCATGGGTAACGGTTTTGACGACATCGGGACCCGTCAAAAACATATAGCTGGTGTCTTTGACCATGATGACGAAGTCTGTGATCGCGGGCGAATAAACCGCGCCGCCCGCGCAGGGGCCCATGATCGCGGATATCTGCGGCACAACTCCGCTGGCTATCGTATTGCGCAGGAATATATCGGCATAGCCTCCCAGGCTTGCCACCCCTTCCTGAATTCTCGCACCTCCCGAATCGCACAAGCCGATGATGGGGGCTCCCACCTTCATGGCGATGTCCATCACCTTGCAGATTTTTTCAGCGACCGTCTCGCTCAGGCTTCCCCCGAATACGGTGAAATCCTGCGAATAGAGGAAAACCTGCCTTCCATCGATACGCCCATACCCGGTGATTACACCGTCTCCCGGAATCTTCTGCTGTTCCATTCCGAAATCGGTGCAGCGGTGCTCGACAAACTTATCCATTTCCTCGAAACTGCCGTCGTCCAGCAGTCGATGGATGCGTTCTCTGGCGGTTAACTTGGAGGATTCGTGTTGTTTTTTGCGGCGTTCAGCGCCGCCCCCCTCTTCAGCCCTCTGATTGAGTTCTTGAAGTTCCCTCAGCTTATCGATCATTTTGTTCGCCTTCACGGTGTCAGGGGGGAGATGGGTAAGCATCTCGGGAATTCGCCGTGCGAAGTGTAAAAAATGCCGTTTATGGTTTCAGCGACTTTACCTTCTCCCAATCCTTCAAAAACCTCTCGAGCCCGATGTCCGTCAGGGGGTGATTCAGAAGTTGTTCGAGAACCTTGAACGGCATCGTCGCGACATCTGCGCCCAGCAGCGCCGCTTCCCGGATGTGCAACGGGTTCCGGCAACTGGCCACCAGGATCTCGGTTGCAAAAGCATAGTTTTCGAAAATCTGCACAAGATCGGCAACCAGGCTCATCCCGACTTCGCTGATGTCGTCAAACCGGCCCACGAACGGGGACACATAGGTTGCGCCGAGTTTGGCTGCAATCAAAGCCTGGTTGCAGTTGAAAATCAGGGTGACGTTGGTTTTGATCCCGTCTTTGGAAAGTTGCTTGAGCGCCTTCATCCCTTCTTTGATCATCGGGATTTTGATGACGATGTTGTCGTGAAGCTTGGCCAGTTCGTAGGCTTCCTTCAACATGCCGGCGGCGTCGGTGCTTACAACCTCTGCGCTGATCGGTCCGTCAACGATCTTGGTGATTTCGAGGATAATATCCTTGAATGCGCGTCCCTCTTTGCTTACCAGGGATGGGTTTGTGGTGACTCCATCGATGAGACCATAATCAGCGGCATGACGGATTTCGTCGATATTTGCGGTATCCAAGAAAAATTTCATAGGTGCTCTCTCCCTTACAAAGTTGAATATTATAAGAAATTTCGTGTCGTGTCAGGTAAAACGGCGAGAGCCTGTGAATTGGCCGGAGTTCTCAATTCGACAAAGGTTCGCCTGCAGTCCTAGCGCTGCTCCGAATCTGCCTTTAACGGCGGGCTCGCATTGCCATAGGCGTCGACCGCCTGGATCTCATACTCGTATTGTTTATCCGGCTCCATGCCCGTGTCCCTGAAGCTCAAACCTCGAACCAGTTCGGGTTGAATCGCCCGGCGTTCGGATGTCCCTTTTTCTCTCCGATACAGGCGATATCCTGCAACGTCTGCTGATGGTGACGGCTCCCAAAGCAGGACAATCGCATTTCCCTGGATCAGGGCGCTGAAATCGGCGGGAGGCTCCGGCGGGAAAACATCCTTCGTGCTAATGGATACGGGCGGCGAGGGAAGGCTTTCCGGATACGGTTGGTGTAGGCTTCCCACGGTGGTAATGGCGTAGTAATACGTTGTTTCAAACCTGAAATTCGTATCTTCGAATGCCGTTGAAGTCACTGGGTTTGCGTTCAGGGGGGACACCGGAAATTTTTTTGGGTCTTCCGTTCGGTAGATATTATAGCCGGCATTTCGCGGTGGCACCGATCCGTCCATGTTTTCAGCGGGAACGGCCCATTGAATCTGGATCGAGCCCTGTGTGCCTCTAAGGGCAATCCCGCCGGGAGGGGGCGGAATCGGCACAGGGGTAATGGCTGCCTGGTTGCTCAAGCCGGCGCTCTGGTTTTTTTTGTTCACGAATAGAACCGCATAGCGGTAGGCGTGAGAAAACATTTCCGATGGAGGGGGAGGGAACCGGTCCTGAAATATGTACCGGTTATCCACTAGAATCTCCGCCAATTTCGGAGCATCGAGAGACAGAATCCGATTGGCCGGCTGCAGAAACTGCAGCTCAGCGGATCCGGTTTGCGAGACTGTCGGGTTCTCGGTCAAACGGTACACCTCGATGCGCCCAAGGATCACAGGCGTCGATCCGTTCGTGTTGGCTTCCGGCTTTGAGACGGACAGGACGATGTGATCGGATACCTGCCGCACGGCCAGATCTGTTGCGGCTTTCGGAATGCGGATTTCTGGAGCGCGAGGCTCCGCAATCTTGGCGCATCCGGCATTCGCGATCAGAATCCCGAGTATCAGAAAAAGGAAAAAGCACGCCCCTGTTTCGGAGGGACCTTTTCCACGGGTTCGAAAACGGCGATGAGGCATGAGACCTTGCATTAGAGAATATACCGGCTCAAGTCCCTGTCCCGCGCGATGCCGTCAAGTTTCCGGCGGACATACTCTGCATTGATGCGGATTTCGCGGGGATTGCGTTGTTTTCCTTCGAATGAGACATCTTCCAGGAGCGCTTCCATGATGGTGTGCAGTCGGCGCGCGCCGATGTTTTCTGCACTTTCGTTCACCATGCAGGCCAGCCGGGATATTTCGCGGATGGCATCGGCGGTGAAACGAAGCTTCAGCCCTTCAGTTCCCAGCAATGCCGTGTATTGTTTGATCAGAGCATTCTTCGGCTCCTGGAGGATGCGCGAAAAATCCTCTTCACTCAGAGGATTCAGTTCTACTCGAATGGGGAATCTTCCCTGCAATTCCGGGATGAGGTCCGTCGGCTTGGAAACATGAAACGCGCCGGCCGCGATGAATAAAATGTGGTCGGTTCGCACCATGCCGTAGCGTGTGTTTACGGTCGTGCCTTCTATTATCGGGAGAATATCCCGTTGTACGCCCTCTCGACTGACATCCGGTCCATGGCCGGCTTCACGCCCGGCAATCTTGTCGATTTCGTCGAGAAATATGATCCCTCGTTGTTCTACTCGATCCAGTGCAAGCCGGGCGACCTGCTCCATGTCGACCAGCTTTTGTTCCTCCTCCTGCATCACATACTCAGCGGCCTCATCCACCGGCACCCGGCGTTTTTTCGATTTGCCTTCAATCATGCCGGAGAGGAGATCCCGCATGTTGAATTGGAGCTCTTCGATGCTGGATCCTTCGAAGAACTGGAGCGATATCGGGTTCATGGGATGCTCCCGTATTTCCAGTTCGATAATTCGTTTGTCGAGTTTGCCGGAACGAAGCTGTTTGCGCAGCTTCTCCCGCATTGCTTCAATGCGGGCGAGATCCCGGCTTTCCAGCTTGGTCCCGTCGCCAGGGACATTCTGCAGAGCTGCCAGGAGCATATCGAGCAGGCGTTCTTCCGCGTTTTGCTCGGCTTTTTCCTCGATTTCGTTGATTTTCTCCAGCCGGACCATGTCGACGGCGATCTCCACCAGGTCTCGAACCATGGATTCAACATCCCGGCCGACATAGCCGATTTCCGTGAATTTCGTTGCTTCCACCTTTAGAAATGGCGAGTTTGCCAGCCGGGCGAGTCTGCGGGCGATTTCTGTTTTGCCCACGCCGGTCGGCCCCATCATGATGATGTTCTTGGGGGCGATTTCCTCCGCCATTTCTTCATCAAGCTTCTGCCGACGCATCCGGTTGCGCAGCGCGATGGCCACCGCCTTTTTTGCCGCCTGCTGGCCTACAACATACCGGTCAAGTTCCTCGACGATTTCCTTGGGGGCCATGTCGTCCAAGCCGTGGCCGGGTCTTTTTTTGCGTTTCCCGAATTCTTGCATCAAATCTCGCTATGGAGGAGTTTCTTGCCGCCGCTGGGGTGAATCCTCAAGGCCGGCAGGAATTCCATCCGGAATAGGGTAATTGATCAGGCGTGCCGTCGGTTACAAGGGACGACCTATATTTCTTCCACAATAATTTCGTTATTGGTGAAGATACAAATCTCGCTGGCGATCTTCAGGGACTCCACGGCAATCTGTTTGGCTGAAAGCTTGGTGTGGCGTGTCAATGCGCGCGCTGCCGATAACGCGTAGACGCCGCCGGATCCGGCCGCCAGAATTCCATCGTCGGGCTCGATCACGTCTCCCGTTCCGGAAAGCAGGTAGGTGGACTTGCCGTCCGTTGCCAGCAGGAGCGCTTCCAGATGACGAAGGGCGCGGTCTGTACGCCATTCTTGGGCGAGTTCTACGGCTGCGCGGCTCAGATTGCCCTGGAATTGCTCCAGTTTGACTTCGAGCCTCGAAAATAGCGCAAATGCGTCCGCCGTCGAGCCGGCAAATCCTACGAGAACCCGATCGTTATAAACCCGCCGTATCTTTCGAGCGCTCTGTTTGATGATCGTGTCACCGAGAGACACCTGCCCGTCTCCGGCAATCACCACATGATTACCTTTTTTGACCAATAGAATTGTCGTGCCGTGAAAAGCATTATTTTCAGGATTCATAACGGGGCAGTATATCAAAAAAAAGCGGAGGCTCCGCCATTTTCGCGGAGCACGAGCAATCCAGGGGGCCCTAATCTTTGAACCATGTCCATATGCCAATGGCAATGAAAAGCAACGAGGCGATCTTGGATAAGACCGACTGGGGAATATAACGTGTAACTGCCTCTCCGGCTAAAACCGCAATCGCTGTCAACAGGACAAGGGCTGTGGCTCCTCCCAGGAAAATAGACAACGGGCTTTTGGAGGATGCTGACATCGTGATCATGGCGATCTGCGTTTTATCCCCGAGTTCCGCAATAAAGAGTGCTACAAATGCAGTGAAAAACTGTTTCCATACCATGGGAAAATCCTTTAAAAAACAAAATGGGCTTATACCCAATCCAACCAAAGCCAGGGAGAGATAATATACGAAAATCACATGGATGGCTTCTTGCTTCTGGCTCTCAGCTGCTTTAGATTTCGTGTGGGAGCTTATGATGACCAAGAGACTGTATTACAGCGATTCGTATTTGAGGGAATTTCCCGCCACCGTGATCGATCGGCGGCAGGTGGAAAAGAATATTGCCGCAATTCTGGATGAGACTGCCTTTTATCCGGAATCGGGGGGACAGCCTTACGATACCGGTTTCCTTGGCGATGTACGGGTGCTCCGCGTCATCGAAAGCGATGCGGGCGAGATTTTGCACGTATTGGAGCGGGAGATTCCCGCCGGCCCTGTCATGGGCCGAATCGACTGGGGGCGGCGCTTTGATCACATGCAGCAGCATACCGGGCAGCATATTCTCTCCCAGGCCTTCGTGAATGTGGCCAAGGCACCGACCCTCTCTTTTCACATGGGCCAGGATTCATCCACTATTGATGTGGCCATCGCTCAGCCATCTGCCGGCCAAATGGAAGAGGTTCAGGCGCTCGCTTCCGACCTGGTTTTTCAGAACCGGCCCGTTCATGTGATCTTCACCGATCGCGAAGGACTCAATTCCCTGGGTGTGCGCAAAGAGACCGATCGCGAAGGCGAGATCCGTGTGATCGACGTGGAAAATTTTGATCGATCTGCCTGTGGGGGAACTCATGTCCGCGACACAGGCGAAATCGGGCTGATTTGCATCCTGGGATTTGAAAAGTATAAAGGCGGCACTCGGGTGGAGTTTGTTGCCGGCAGCCGCGCATTGCGATCCTATCAACGGGATCATGAAATCCTAAAAAGGCTGAGCCGGTTGCATTCCGCTGCTCCGGAATCCATCCCGGAAATTACCGAGAAGCTGATACAGGAAAAGACATCTCTGTCGCGCGAAATTGAGAATCTGCGCGGGGAATTGCTGGATGTCGAGGCAAAGGAGTTGATGGCTGCGGCGCCCAAAGGCCAGACTCCAACAATGATAAGAAAGGTGTACGCGGAGCGGAGCCTGGACAGTGTAAAGGTGCTTGCCCAGAAGGTTGTGGCTCAACCCAATACTCTCGCGATTTTTGCCATTTCCGATGCCATCCAGGTTGTCGTGGCGCGAAGCAAGGATATGACTGGAAGCTGCAATGAAGCTGTCAAGCGCGCCATTTCCGAACTGGGCGGAAAAGGAGGCGGGCGACCCGAGTTGGCTCAGGCCGGTGGCTTTTCTGCCGATGCTCTCGATTCCTGGATGCTTTCCTTGGAAAGCTATTTTCTGAATCGCTGAGCAGTCCCATCCCGGCTAATGCCGCATATTATTTGCGGAATCCCAGATTTCAAATTTCAGGCCAAGGGTATTCCTTTACCGGGATTCGCGGTCTCGTCTTCGCGCAATGGAACGGCTTCCTATCGGCTCAATTCTCAATACGCGCCAATCATCGCTGAAATCGGGCGAGCCGAGATTCAGCCGATTCACTTTCAAGACCAGAGCTTCGAAGTCGAACCGCGAGAGCGGGGCCAGCTGAAAATCATCATTTCCTATCCGGATGGACGCCCCAAACAGTTGCCGGGCATCGCCGAAATCCCCGTCCAGACGCACGCCAAACGCGGATCTCGGATGGACTGCAATCGATGTTACGCTCATCGGTTGCTGAAACTGACCGGTTTCAACGGAAATCAAGGTAGGGGATGCTTTGCGATTATCGAGCGATAACCGTATGTCCTTTGCCTGAATTCTGGCTTCTGCATCCGTCATAGAGACGAAATTGAGCAATGGAACGCCCGGTTTAACAATCTCGATAGTGAGGATGTAGTCGTGATCGACAAAGGCATAACAGGCACTCCTATCAGCCGGCGGCTTTTCCGTCGGCGCGGGAGCCTGGATAAAAAGAGAAAAACCAATAACCAATAGTAACGGAATCATATTGGGTCCCTGATATATGTTGCATTATCCTGGCCGGGACCTGCAACCTCAAAGGAGTGGCTTGGGGCGAGGCGGAGTTTTGGCTAATTGGGGCTCCGGGCAAATTCGGCCAGCTTCTCAATGGCTTTGTCCTGAAGCGTCTCTACGATATCTTTTGCGGCCATGGAATTGTTTACCGAAATGGAGAATGCCAGCATTTCCCCATCCGCTGTCTTTACATAGCCGGAAATAGTCGAGACATTGGCCATCGAGCCGGTTTTGGCATGCACATTGTTTTTGGTCCGGCTCTTCTTCATTCTATCGGAAAGCGTTCCATCCGTGCCCGCTATGGGCAAGGAATCGTAAAAGATCTCGAAATTCTTCTGCTGTCGCATGGATCGGAGCAGCTGAACCAGCGAATCGGCGCTTTCGAGATTCTGCCGTGAGAGACCGGACCCATCCGCATACACATAGCTTCCGGTGGGAATTTCCATTTCGGCAAGAGCCTCCTCCACGACCTCTCTGCCTTTGGCGAAGCTTCCTTCTCCCTTTTGTGTCAAGCCCAGAGCGCGCACCAATGTTTCCGCGTACAGGTTCTGGCTCTTTTTCAAAAGAGGTTTGAGGATGTCGGGGAGGGGAGGCGAATACGTGCTCCATAGCAACGAATAGGGTGGCGCACTGTAATTGCCCGGTATCGCCAGGCCGGATTTGTTGGCATGGATCCCTTCCTTTGAAAGGGCGCTCTCCACTGCTGCAAGAAAAAACCGCGTCGGGTGCTGAACCGCCACGCTTTGCACCATGGGTTCACTTTTGATTGGAATCGAGCCGGTTGCGCGGATGCTCTCATCCGAATCGAGATACTCGATCTGTGGCTCTGCTCCTCCCGGGCCCGATTCGGTCATAATGCGATTGTTGATTGCGAGGTAATCTTCCAGCGGTAGTGCGCGGATTATCGCGGGGCTTGCCCTATCCGGGCCAGGCGCAATACGAAGGGAGATGACATTGTCATTGAATTGCAGAGCACAGGCTCGGGCGGCATAAGATCGGGGCAAGTCGTTCCACTCCCACCCAAAGCCCAGCCCCGGCGCATTGAAGGCGGAATCGTCGCCCAGAATCATTCCCGAGATAGTCCGGATGCCTTTCTCTTTTAGTGCAGCTGCCCAGTTCTTAAATACGGCAAAAGCATCCCCGTCGTGAAACCTCGGCGAACAGGATGGATCTCCGGAGCCCACGATAATCAGGTTGCCTTCCAAAACTCCGTCGTGGATTTGCCCATCGGTGAAGGCGCGTGTTTCAAATTTATAGTCGGGCCCCATCCGTACCAATGCAACTGCGGCGGTAATGAGTTTATTGGTGGACGCGGGCGTAAACAGCTGTCGTGCGTTTTTCTCGTACAGGACTTCCTGTCGGTCCAGCGACATTACCTTCACGCATATCTGAGCCTGGGCCAGGCGTGGATCAGAAAAGTTTGCCTCCAGATCGGATCGCAGCTTGAGAATCGCCGGGGGGATGGAAGTTGTCGGCGTTTGCGCCGGGCATCGATGTATCCGGAGGTTTTCAGTAAAGAAAAGGATCAGGATCGCCAACAGGCAGTTTCGTAAGCGCATGGAAAAGGATTGTACACAAGATGCAGAACGCAGAATACAGAATACAAAGGATGAAGGGATACGGCAGGGAGATCGGGCGCGCTGTCAGCGTTTCAGTATCTTTAAACGGGCAAGAGCCGATTGAACGGTTTCGCCGGTCAAAGCCTCATATTCCGACGGGGTGTCAATGTCGTTGATAACGGCTGATTCCTCGGTTGCCAGTTCAGCGATTTCAGGCAGGTGCCGGAGGATGATTTTTTTGGGGCCTTCGTGCAGCGGCGCATCCAAAAACTCCTGGAAGACCGACTGTTGAAGGATTGCAGGGTGCCCTCTCCTGTCTCCGTGCCTGGGAAAAACCATCCGACAGTTTGCCCGGATATAAAGCTGCACCAGATCTCGAACGAGAGTCTCAGATACCGCGGGCTGGTCGACCGGCCAGATCATGGCGGCCTCCGTGCCGGAGGACAGGCTGGAAATGCCCACCTGGATGGATGATAGCTGTCCCCGGTCCGGGTCGTGATTGACGCGGATGGATACCGACGAATTATGGACTGTCGGTGCGATTATATCTGCGCTGCGTCCCAGAATTATCACAGGATTGCCCAATCCGACTTTATGAACGGTTGTCAGGATATGGGCCAGAAATGTTGTTGTTCCCAAAGGGAGAAGCGCTTTGGGGTACCCCATGCGGGTGGAATCCCCGGCGGCAAGAATGATCGGTGTGATGGAATCGAAGGAGCGCATGACTGCTGCAGGATACTGGATGGGGGAGGCCGGATACAAGGTTCGGTCGTACCGAACTTGTATCCGGCTCACCAGGCTAATCTACGTCGGCGGTTCTGGAAAAGGGAAGCACAGCCTGGAGCCGTTCCACCGAGCTCCACAGCGAAGATCGCTTCAAGCTCTGAGCAAGGCCCCACAGACCGGTATAGAGGTATCCCCAAACGAACAGCAGCAGGAAAGGAATTACTCCATAGATCCCGAGGTCGAATGCGTAGAGCGTGACAAAGAGGAAGTAAAGTCCGAATGTGATTTCAAGAATAGTCGTGAAGCTGATATCGCCACGGTACTTCTTGCTCATCCACTCTCCTTTGTTTCCCGCCACGGAGAATTTGGGTGTGCGGATAAATGCCGATTTGATACCGAACGCTCCCTCAAGAACCGCCTTGGATCCCGGGATTGTCATGCCAATCCCTACGGCCATCAGCCCAGGCAGGTAGGCGATGCGTTTCAGCCAATCCTTATGCAGTGCCTTCTGCGACGTGATGTAGAAAGTGGAAACACTGCTGAATGAAAGAATGAAAAGGGGCAGGTCGATCGTTAAAAGCTGAAACCAACCCTGGTTATATCGCACAACCAGTGCCGGGAAGAGAATCAGCGACAGGATCACCATCAGGGGATAGCTGATGTTTCCCGTAAGGTGATACCAGGTTTCCATCTTTTCGCCCGCATCAAAATTGCCCTTGAGGACCTTTACCAGCACCTTTTTGCAGGTCTGCATGGCTCCTTTAGCCCAACGACACTGTTGTGCCTTAAAGGACTGGATTTCAACCGGAAGCTCAGCGGGGACCGTCAGATCCGGAACAAAGACAAACTTCCAACCCTTCATCTGTGCGCGATAGCTTAAATCGAGATCCTCGGTCAGGGTATCGTGTTCCCAACCGCCGGCTTCCTCGATTGCCTTGCGCCGAAGGATTCCCGCAGTGCCGTTGAAATTAAAGAAGCGGCCGCTCAGGAACCGCGTAAAGCTTTCAAGAATAAAGTGACCATCGAGGAAGATGGCCTGGGTTCTGGTAAGAAACGAATATTCGCGGTTCAGGTGTTCCCACCGTCCCTGAACCATCCCAACTTTGGGGTCTGTAAAATAATGAACGGATCGATGAAGGAAATCCGGTTCCGGGATAAAATCCACGTCAAAGACGGCAACGAATTCACCTTTGGCCGTCTTCAGTCCGTTTTCCAGCGCGCCGGCTTTGAAGCCGGTCCGGTCTACTCTATGAATATAATCAATGTCAACGCCCTGTTCGCGCCAGCGCTCGACTGCGTTGCGCGCGATCTTTTGCGTTTCGTCCGTTGAATCATCCAGCACCTGAATATCCAGCTTGTCTGCCGGGTAATCGAAGGCACATACGGCGTCGATCACCCGTTCGATTACATACATTTCGTTGTAAGCGGGAACCTGGACGGTGACCCGGGGCATTTCTTCGAATCGGGCTTTTGGTGCGAGGTCTCTCTTATGATATTTGTGGAATAAATACACCATGATGTAACGATGGAGACCGTAAAAGCTGAGAATCCCAAGGATAACGAAATAGGCGGTCACGATGAACAAATCAAAATTGTCCATCTGGTATAGATACGAAATATTGCCGCTGCGCAGGAATTTCTCGTACGGCGCTGCCGAGGAACCAAAGAAATGCATAATCTCCCCCAAAGTGTCGGGCAGAGTGTAGACGACGGGAGGTCGGGTGTTGTCACCAGAATGTCCTAAATTGTAATCAAATGTAATGATCGGAACATCCTGTGCATATTTGGATTTAGGGTACTTCTTGCAGCGCGGTACCCTGTATAATGGCAGGCGGAGATAGGAAATGAAAATCCTGGAAATAAAGACGCTGGAAATCCCTGCTGTCAAGGTCATCCGGTTCGCACGTTTTGCCGATCACCGCGGTTACTTTGCAGAGCATTTCAGAAAAAGCGATTTGGGGCAGCTCGGGTTTCTAAAGGGAGTGGAGTTCCAGCAGTCGAACGAAAGCTACTCGAGGCCGCGCACCGTTCGCGGACTGCATTTCCAGTGGAATCCGCTTATGGGCAAGCTGGTCCGGACGCTGGCAGGGCGAATGGTCGATATGGTGCTGGACATTCGGAAGGGATCCCCGACAGTGGGGAAAATCATTGCCTATGAAATGCCGGCAGATCTCCATGTGGCGTATGACGAGTGGATCTGGGTTCCGCCAGGATTTGCTCATGGCAATTATTTTGACAGGGAATCGAGAATCGAATATTTCTGCTCAGGCGAATATAACCCCGCGTGTGAAGCCGGCATTTCGCCTTTGGCCAAAGATATCGACTGGTCTCTCTGTGATCGCGATCTGAAGCGTGGATTTGACGCGATTGTGTCGGAAGGGCCTCTCCTCTCGGAAAAGGATCAGCAGGGCCACACGCTGGCGTCATGGATGGCCAATCCTGCTTCCGGACAGTTTACCGCATAGGTACAAGGATGATTACCACCGCGGAGCACATTCATCTCTGCTGATAAAAGCCATCGGGATTCCGGTATGCGCGGCGGAAATCATCCCTGTTTTACGCAATCCATAACCGCAGGAACTTCGATCCGAATCCGAGTAGGGCGCGACCACCATCCAGCCTTCTCTGCGAAGCTCCTCCAGCGCCCGCAGGCTGTCAGGCCAACTCCGTGTCGATGCCTTGGGATCGGCAAAAAGATCCGTCAGGAAATGCCATTTTCCTTCTTCTTGTTCCAACCATGCATATCGAAGCATCTGCGTGTCAGGAGCCATCTGATTAACAATCCCTCCAATTATTTTTTTTGGGGACTTCTGGGCATTTGCTAATGCAATCAAAAGGCCAAATCAAATCTGCTTTTAGCGCAATATTCGACGCGTCAGCTTAAAAACTTATTCGCCAATAACTTACAGGTGACGATGTAATCCGGTTCGCGGACGGCCCAACGCTTGTCCCCTGTTTTTTTAGCCAGAAAGTGCGGCTTTTCGGCAGAGGTGTGCTCAAAATCAGCACTTCACGAAGTGGCACTACGGTGATTCCGGTCACTGCGCGCGCATGGATTATGGCTAGAATCAGCCATGGGACTTCAAATCAGGAGGCAATCAGGGTGGATAACAATCAGAGTGAAACCAATCGCCGGCTGTGGATCAGTTACCCTTGGATCCGCAATGAAGAAAGAGATTTTACCTATCTTCTGCCTCAACTGAAAGCCGCGAATTTTGAGGCGGTCTACGATTCCTTTCAACTGCAGCCAAACTCTCAATTAGGCGAAAGAGTCGTTCAGCGACTGCGCAGCATCGGCTTCGATGGCTGGCTGTATATCCTCACCCACCAGTGTTTCACCCGGCGCAACTATACTGACGAATTGACCGGCGCCATTGATCAGACGCTTGTTCAAATGGGATCGGACTTTCCAATAGCCGGACTGATGTACGGCATTGCCTCGCAACAGGTGCCTCCGGTTCTCAGGGTCCTGCCGTGCATATCGCTTGGTGATCCGGATTGGAAACGGCAATTGTCCCGCGTCCTGGGGAGCGACACCATGCAAGCCAAGAAGGATCATGCAAAGAACGAACCCCGTTTTGTCTGGAAGGTCCATTCCTGTTATGACGGCGATCCCTCGATGACGGCTATAGAAGTTCATACGAGAGGGGACCGCCTGCAGTATTGGCGGTTTGCAGCTCCAAAAAATGCGAAGATTGTTCGATGGGGGCAGGGGCGGTCCGGCGGCGGAGAGATATCGCGCGTGGTGTTTGCCGAGGCGAAAGGCTCCGGCCGATACGATAACCGCGACGTATTGTGGTTCGGCGCCGCGAACACCGTATCCGAAACCGAGAGTGCCTATGCGGTATTCTCCGGACCGCTTCCTGATTTCATCTGTTTTGGCCCTTCGCAAAGTCCCTTCGGTTCCCCGGGAACCATGGAAGCATTCTGGCCCGGCCTGCAAAAGAACTAGGATAAAGGAGACGGGAGTCACTGTCTCCTATCTCCTTTCTTCCATCTCACATCATTCCATGATAAACATGACGCGTGGACCTGTTTGCGCAGCGCAAAATATATTCAGTTTACGATGTCACCTCCGAAATAAAGCGATCGCTGGATAAGCTTGGCATTATTTGGGTTCAGGGGGAGATCTCCAATTTCAAGCATCATTCCTCCGGCCACATGTATTTCTCGCTGAAAGACCAGCGCGCGCAGATGAAGGGCGCCTGTTTCCGCAACAACAATATGTATCTGAAATTCCGTCCTGAAGACGGGATGGAAGTTGTGGTGCGCGGACGTTTAAGCGTTTATGAGCCCAGGGGCGACTATCAGATCATTGTGGAGTACATGGAGCCTGTAGGCTTGGGTTCGTTGCAGCTTGCCTTTGATCAGCTGAAGGAGAAGCTGCGCAAAGAAGGTTTGTTTGATGAGACCCACAAGATTCCATTGCCGCTCCTGCCGAAAAAAGTCGGCATCGTGACCTCTCCCACGGGGGCAGCCGTCCGGGACATGCTGCGGATTCTCAAGCGACGCAATGCCTCGTTGGATGTCCTGATCTATCCCGCCAGAGTGCAGGGTGCGGGGGCGGCGGAGGAGATTGCCGCGGGTATTCGGTATCTCAATAACCGGAAGGATATTGATGTCATCATTGCCGGACGCGGTGGCGGGTCGATTGAAGATCTGTGGGCCTTCAATGAGGAGATTGTGGCCCGGGCTATTTATGGTTCCGAGCTTCCTCTGGTATCAGCCGTCGGCCATGAAGTGGATTATACGATCGCCGATTTTGTCGCGGATCTTCGTGCCCCGACTCCGTCTGCCGCTGCCGAAATGGTATCCGGCGCCAGGGAAGATCTGCGCGCTACTGTCCTGTCGTTCAGAGGCCGCCTGAATCAGGCGATGCACCGCGGATTGGAACGACGCCGTCTGAATCTCGAACGGTTGGCGCATAACAAGGCCTTCATGGTGGCTCCGAATAAAATCCGGGATCTGCAGCAGCGATTCGATGAAAGTACCATGCGGATGGCGGCGTCGATGCAGCGCTTTGCTTCAAGGGTGCGACACCGGGAACAGATGCTGGCGACACGCCTGATCAAAATAGATTTGCGCCGCCTGATCCGGCACAAGGGAGACATCCTGGTTCATTCCCGCAACCGACTGATTGCAGGAATGAAGACACGGTTGCACATCGGGCATACTCGTTTCGAGATAGCCGTCGGGAAAATGGATGCCTTGAGCCCTCTGGCAATTCTCAAGCGCGGGTATTCTATCTGCCGCGATGAACACGGCGCGCTCGTCAAGAATGCAGCGGAGATGTCGCAGGGCGACAGCATCACGGTCACTCTTTCCGCAGGCCAGCTGGACTGTGAAGTGCGTAAAATTACGGCTTCCGAGTGATGGTTCGTCTCCTGGTCATCATTCGCAATTCGTCATTCGTAATTCGTAATTCGTAATTCGTCATTCGTAGAGGTGCATATGGAGGAACTGAAGGTAAAGGACTTTGAGTCGGCTTTGAAGTCGCTCGAAGATATTGTGGGACAGCTCGAGGCCGGCGATTTGACGCTGGATCGGGCACTGGAACTGTTCGAAGAGGGAATCCGGGTCAGTCGATTCTGCGGTTCAAAACTGGATGAGGCCGAGCGCAAGGTAGAGGTTCTTATCAAGTCGGCCGACGGCACGCTGAAGGAAACTCCTTTTTCGGAAGATATTGAATCGACTGAGTCCTGATACGGGTACCATGGAAATAACAGCATATATTGCAGAGTCCAAGAAACTGGTCGACGCATTTCTGGAACGATTGCTCCCTCCGGAAAACCAGGCGCCGGTGACGATCCATAAAGCGATGCGGCATTCGGTCTTTGCCGGCGGCAAGCGTGTACGACCTATCCTCGTGCTCGCCTCCGGGGAAAGCCTGTCTGGAAACCGGGATACGCTGCTTCACGTAGGCGCCGCAATCGAAATGATGCACACCTATTCATTAATCCATGACGATCTGCCGGCGCTTGACAACGACGATTTGCGGCGAGGGATTCCAACCTGCCATAAGGTCTTCGGAGAAGCCATGGCCATTCTGGCCGGCGATGCGCTGATGACGCGCTGTTATCAACTGCTGACCGAAATTCCCGGCGTGCCCGATTCCACAAGTGTGAGCATTACGCGCGAAATTTCCTATGCGACAGGCACGGTCGAAGGGATGGTTGGCGGGCAGGTGGTCGACCTTGAATCCGAGGGCAAGCCGATCACGCCGACGGAACTGGAATATATCCATCGATCGAAAACCGGCGCGCTGCTCAAAGCCAGCGTCCGCTGCGGTGCGCTGGCAGCGGGAGCCAATGAGGCACAGTTGACTGCGCTCAGCGGATTCGGCGCCAAGCTCGGACTGGTTTTTCAAATTGTCGACGATATCCTGGATGTCACCTCCAGCAGCGAGGTGCTGGGGAAGACCGCGGGGAAGGATGAGAAGGTCAAAAAGGCAACTTATCCCGCGTTGTACGGCATCGAGGCCTCAACGCGGAAAGCCCGGGACCTTGTCGCTGCAGCTTTGGAAGATATCCGTGGATTCGGAAAGGAAGCGGAGGCCCTCCGGAACCTGGCGCAATTTGTCATCAGCCGGACTGCTTGATCCATGAAACGACGCATCGATCTGGTGCTGGTGGAGCGCGGCTTCGCCGAGAGCCGGCACAAGGCGCAGGCTTTGCTCCTGGCGGGACAGGTTTTGGTTCAGGAGCAGAAGATCGAGAAGCCGGGCCAGCTGATCGATCCCGAAGCCCCGATACGCATTCTTGGGCAAATCCCATTTGTCAGCAGGGCCGGTGGCAAATTGCAGGCTGCGCTGGATTACTTTCATATTCCCGTTGATGGAAAAATATGCGCCGACCTGGGAGCCTCGACCGGCGGCTTCACCGATTGCCTGCTTCAGTATGGCGCAGCCAGAGTGTACGCATTCGATGTCGGGAAAGGGCAATTGGCTTGGAAGCTGCAATCCGACTCGCGCGTCATCGTTCGGGATGAATTCAACGTTCGCAACCTGAGCCCGGCCGACCTTCCCGAAGCCGTTCAGGTTGTCACCATGGATCTCTCCTTCATATCTGTTACCAAAGTGTTGCCCGCACTCCGGTCCGCGCTGATTTCCGGCCGTGCAGGCTCAAATGAAACGTGTCAGGAACCGCCCGTCGATGTTATTGTTCTAGTCAAACCTCAATTTGAGGTTGGAAAAGGAGAGGTCGGGAAGGGGGGCATCGTACGCGACCAATCCAAGCGCCTTCAGGCATTGGATGGGATCAAAGCGTTTGCTTCTCACGAAGGATTCCACGTTCAGGGCAGCATTCCGTCGCCGGTGCCCGGAGCCGAGGGGAACGAGGAATTTTTGTTACATCTTCGGCTTGCAAAAGGTCTATTATCCTTGCCATGACGCGTCAGATACACACAATCGGCATCATCCTGAAAAAGCAGGACTCAAGAGTTCAACACATCCTGAAAGACATACTCCCCTGGCTGCAATCCCGGAATCTCGAGATCCTGGTTGATCGGGAATCCGCTGAACAGTGCCCGCCCGGATTATCCCTGGTTCCTTCGGAAGAGCTTGCCCGGCGGTCTGATGTAGTCGCCGTGTTTGGAGGGGACGGGACGATGCTGTACGCCGCCCGCATGGTTGGAGCCAACCGGACGCCTATTTTCGGTGTCAACCTGGGTTCCCTGGGATTCCTGACCGAGGTGACCCTCGATGCCATGCAGGAGGCTTTTGAACTTCTCCTTTCCGGTCGCTACGAACTCGAAGAACGCGTAATGTTGAATGTGGATGTGGTGCGGGACGGCCAGGTTGTATCTCAATACCTCGCGTTGAATGATGCTGTCATCAACAAGGGCGCGCTGGCGCGCATCATTGAGCTGGAGGTGAGTGTCAATTCACAGCCGGTGCTCTTTACGCGTGCCGATGGCTTGATCGTATCCACTCCAACCGGATCTACGGCTTATTCACTGGCCGCCGGCGGACCCATTCTCTATCCGACCCTCGATGCCGTGATCATCGCTCCGATTTGTCCTCATACCTTGAGCAACCGCCCGGTCGTGATACCGGACAAGCTGCCCGTCACAATCTGCCTGCGCCGCGGGACGGAGGTTATGCTTACCGTAGATGGCCAGGTCGGGACGCCGCTGAAACCGCAGGATTGCCTTATGATTCGACGGGCTGAAGCAACCATGCAGCTGGTATTGCCGTTTGGGAATACCTTCTTCAAGCTGTTGAGAGAGAAGTTGCGCTGGGGATAAGGATACAAGATCGTCCGCGCCGCGCGGATGACTAACGACTTTTCAATTCCCGAAGAAGGTCAATGCCGGACTGCCGGCAAAGCTGCTGAAATACCACAATCGGAAATCCCACGATATTGAAGTAGCAGCCTTCGATGCGGTCAATCAGCAGGGACGCATAGCCTTGGACGCCATAGGCTCCTGCCTTGTCGTGGTGTTCTCCGGTTTGGAGATACCACGCGATATCCTCTGGAGACAGCCTGCGGAAGTGTACCCGTGAGATGCCGTAGCTTGATCGCGTGCGTTCAAGATCACAATCGATCAGACAAATGCCGGAAATGACCTCATGCCAGCGTCCGCTCAAACGTTGCAGCATGGAGCGCGCTTCCGCCTGGTTTTCCGGTTTTCCAAGAATCATGCTTCCCAGGACAACAATGGTGTCCACGCCTATGACCAGGCCGGAATCGTGTCTGGATGCAATTTCGGATGCTTTCAAATGTGCGATGCGGACCGCATAGTCGGAAGCAGTTTCGCGCGATTTGCGCGGCGGTTCCGGTATGTGGCTTGGTTCTACGCGAAACTGCAGCCCGAGGCGCTTCAGTATCTCGCGTCGCCGCGGGGAAGCGGAAGCCAGAATCCATCCTGATTGGTCTGCCTTCTTAGGTTTCATCAATCTGCAATTTTACCTAAAAAAAAGGAGAACACGGAAATTTCCGTGTTCTCCGTCGTGTTTTCGCTACTTCTGCGAGTTCCGCCTTCTTCCGTGGATTTCGTGTCTAAAAGGCGAATCTCAAGCCGACCTGGATTCTTCTCGGCGTGCCCTGGGAAGAAACGATGGTCCCGAAATTGACATTGTTCAGATCCGAGACAGGATTTGCATAGTGGACGCTGTTGAAGATGTTGTTGGCTTCAATCCGGAGCTGGAGGTCCCGGCCCTCATGAAGTCGGAATTTCTTCTGGAGCAGAGCGTCGATGTTCTTGTATTCCGGTCCCACGAATGAGTTGCGGCCGGAGTTGGCGTCCTTGCCTGCCGCGGGATTCGTGAAGAGGGCGGCCAGCGTCGGGTCAAACCAATAAACGATGCCGATGTTCTTATAAATTCCTCCGACATTACGGCTGCCGTCATAATTGGCAAGGCTGCTGACTCCTGCATATTGATTCTGCAGTCCTGAGTTCACGCTGAAGCGCGAACCGCTTTGCCGGACATAAATCAGTCCCAGGTTCCAGCCGCCAAGGATGCGATCCATCCACTTGGAATACTCAAGATCGCCGCTTCTGCTTCTTCCATAGGGAAGCGCCCAGTTAAAGGTCGCGTTGAAAAGATGCGTCCGGTCAAAATCGCTGGGAGCCCTGTCAATCTGCGGATTCCTGTTGTTGGACGAGCTCACAAAGGAATCGCCCTCGGAGGAAATTGTGTCCAGCGTCTTGCTCCAGGTGTAGTACGCCCGGAGGTTATACGTCTTTGCGCTTTTGCGAAGTCCGAGCTGGAGTGCATCGTACCAGGATTCCGCGGAATTGGTCCCATAGTAGACACGGTTGAATTGAGGGTAATTCCGAAGGTAGAAATCGGAAACTCCTGCCGCGCCATATTTAAAATAATAATTCCGGTCCACCGCATCGGCCGCGGCACCAACCTGGCCGGAATCCAGCACATAGTTGCCCAGCGACTTCATGGCTTCCATGGGCGAGCCGAACAGCCTTACCAGCGTATTCGAGGGCGAGGTTGGGGTTCCAAACATCCGGTATGCCTGCAGCTCTTTAAAGGCATTCAGGAAATCGCCCTGCGTATTGGTCTGGTTCAGGTTCAGCATCTGGAACAGATTTTTGCCGCGTGTCCCGACATAACTGGCTTCCCAGATAGCGCCCCAGAGCCGTTTTTCCAAGGTGATATTGAATTGATAAACGCGGGGTGTCCTCAATTTGGGGTCGAGAATGGCTATCGATGTGGATCTCGTCACAGGCAGTTGCGCCGTAGGAGCGGAAGGCTGTGACGGAGAGGGCGTCCCGTCGCTGAGACGGAGATCGCCGCCGGTCGAATTGGGGAACAACGAGACGTTTTGAGAAAAACCGTAGCTGTTCTGATCCACAAAATTGGTGACGGCGCCAATCAGGCGATCATAGTAAATACCGAAACCGCCGCGTAGCACCAGGGTTCCGGATCCCAAGGCATCCCAAGCAAAACCGAATCGGGGAGCGAAATCGGAATTGTTTCTGCCATACCATCCGTTGCCCTGAACCACCTTGAAATTGGAGATATGGGCGGAATAGCTGATTTGCGAGGACTGGTCCAATACCGCCTGGAAGCTGTTATTTTCGTTGGGGACGGTGCTGAGTTCATAGCGCACGCCAAGATTCAGCGTGAGATTCGGCAGGATTCTCCAGTCATCCTGGACAAACCCCGAAAATTCCCTGAACGTAAAATCCCTGCTCCTGGCAGTTCCCGTGGGCAGCGTAGCGGTCAGGCTTGAATTGAAGGTCTGGCTTACGCTCTCCATCCGGCCGAGCAGATCATTATAGAGATTGTCAAAGGTCAGGCGGTCGGAGTTTGAGATTACAGATACGCCGGATGGACCCACATTGCTGGAAGGCGCATTTCCCATCGTGGTCCCGAAGGTAATGTTGGGATAAACCCCGGTGTAATCCACGCTGCTCTGGGTGGTCTGCCGGAAGGTAGCACCATACTTCAGATTGTGCGCGGTTTTGCTGTGCGCGAAGTAATCCGAAATTTCGAAAACGGGAGTCTTGTAAGAACGCGGGAAAGAAGGATCCAGTGGATTCGTCCACGTATTGGCGATATACATCGAGGTGCTCAGCCGGGCCGGTCTTTTCAGTTCGGCTTCAGGGCGGAAATAGGACACCCGGAACTGATTCAGCTTGTTTGAGCCCAATGCCAGGTCGGATCCGACCATAAACCCGTAAAGCCTGTTCAACTGCGTGCCGGCTTTTTCTCCAGGGTATGTGGCATCCGCACCGCTGGCAAGATCGGTCGCATCGAGATGCGACCAGTTGGCGCGGATGAACAGATGATGATTGGCGCTGAGGTTGCGATCAAAACGACCATTTACGGATTGACTGTCGAGGTAGGCGGGATTGTTGAACTGGTATCCGGCTATGTTCAGTCCGTCTCCCACGACAAATACATTGGGCGAAGGCATCTTGGCGAGAACTGCCGCTACCGCGGGGTCAATCCCCAGTTTTCTCGGATCATTGGATGTGATGTCGTAAGAATTCAGGATTGCCGTGCCCGGCTTATACCATCGGAAAATTCCCGCTTTTGCCTGGTCGGAGAGAACACTCCGGATTCGTGATACCTGCTGGTTTGTATGATTGCCCTCAAAATTCAAAAAGAGAAGGTTGTTCGCTCCGAATACCGGCCCGGACACCGTTGCTCCAAAAACGTTGCGCGTGAGTTTGGGCTTGGTTATACCGCGCGAATTATTGAAGAAATCATTGGCATCGATATTCTGATTTCGAGCGTAATCGTAGATTTCCTTCGACCACGACTTGGAGCCCGGTCTCGATACGACTGTGACCTGCGCCCCTCCGGTGCGGCCATACTCCGCTTTGCCGTTTGCGGTGATGATCTGTACATCGGATACGGCATCCGGATCCGGCGCGATAACCGGAATATCCAAGCGAGGCTGCACCTGGTTCGATGTGGCATTGCCATCAATTCCGGTCGCGGTCATTGCGGGACGCGTGCCGTTGAATGAAGAGGCTCCAGGGTCATTCGGGTTGATCGAAACTCCCGGCTGGTAGATGACAAGCGACAGCGAATCTCTATTTAAATCCGGCAGCGCCTCAATCTGATGTCGAGAGAGCGCGTCTGAACGCGCCGATTCATTAGTATGGGTGGATTCTGCTACCGGAGATTCCTTGTCAATAGCGGAAACCTCGAAGCTGAATTCCTCCGTTATCGTGCCGGGCTGGAACAGCTGAATTCCCCGGTGGATCACGTCCTTGTAGCCTTTGGCCTTTACCGTTACGGTGTAAGTGCCCGGATGAAGCGCCAGGAACACATAGCGGCCTTCTTCGTCGCTCACCGTGGTGGATGGCTGGCTGGTTTTTTCCTCAACGGCTGTCAATGCAGCCCCGGCAAGCGAGTTGCCCGATGGATCCCAGACCGATCCCTCCAGACGGATATACCCAGTCTGGGCCGAAAGTGTAGCTGGAAGTCCTGAAAGAATTAGAACGGCACTAATCAAACCGCAGATGGAAAGAGTGGCAACTCGGGTCACTCCGCACCTCCTCTTCATTAAAAACTCGAATTGCGAACGAGCCTGCCCGGTCCCTCAAGGCTGTGTTGCGCCAATGCGCCGCCCATTCTTACATTAATAGGGATCTTTTGTCGATACCTGCTAATGGCATGGACAAAAGATAGATGAAATTTGCCGCAAACATTCTCATCCCGCAAGTGCAGATGTATCCTTTTCTCTGGCTTTGTCTTCGTTTTGGGCAAGATACCGCCGGATGGGGAATCAGGGTACCCCCCTCCTCCTATTTACTTCCCTCTATAAACTCTTGTCCCGAACATGGATCGTGTCGTATATAATGTGCGCCTATTTTGGAATAGTTGGGTTTCGGACCGGTGGTCCTGAAACCTCTTTCATGAACCCTGATGGACCGGAACTCATCAGAGAGTCTTGAAGGCATGGGGTGCGCGGTGTGCTTTCCTGCCATATTCCAAGAGGACAATTAGTGTCTACCATTAATTAATGCCGCAGAAGCGGCACCCGTTTGGAGAGCGTATGCGTTTCCGTTCCGTAATAATCTATCTGCTGCCGTTGCTGCTTTTGCCGATCCAGACCGCATCCGCACAAAAGCGTGTCTATACATCGGTGAATCCCAATTCAACCGCTCTAAACGGCACGGCAGATATGTATGATCCGCTAACCGGCAAAATGACAGCCGTTTCGGGGCAGATGAATTATCCGCGCGAACGTCATATTGCTGCCCGGCTGACAAACGGCAAAGTGCTGATTGCCGGCGGATACAACAATCGCTATCTGAACCTGGCGGAACTATTTGATCCTTCCACAGGGACCTTTGCATCGACAAAAACCAGCAGCAAAGACACTTCCCATAATCTGATTACGGCACGCGCCGATGCTGCCTCCGTCGTTCTGACCGGCGGGACCGTCCTGATTCTTGGGGGATATAATGCGACTGACACGTTCCTGCAATCTGCGGAAATCTTCGACTCAGGGACCAATAAGTTTTCGGCTACGGCGACGAATATGTCGGCAGCGCGAACGCGTCCGGTCGCTACTTTGCTCAGCGATGGCAATGTTCTGGTTACCGGGGGCTATAACGGGTCCTTTTTGAGCTCGGCGGATTTTTATTTCGCAAAAAACCGTTCGTTCCTCAATTCCAGTTCGACCATGTCTGATTCGCGTCAGGATCACACGGGAACGCTGCTTACAAGCGGCAAGGTGTTGATCGCCGGTGGCTGTACGGCTGCTGAAACCGGGCAGGTCTACTGCACCAAGTATTTGAGTTCCGCCGATATCTACGATCCGGAAAAAGATACTTTCACGGCAACCAATGCGATGAATACCGCGCGCGCCAACCACACCGCGACTTTGCTGCTGAACGGTAAAGTGCTGATTGTCGGAGGATTGGCGGCGGATGGCTCCTTCGTGAAGACGGCCGAAATCTACGACCCCGTAACCGGAAAATTTGCCGCGACGGGCGATCTGAATACTCCAAGGTTTCGCCATACCGCCACGTTGCTGCAGAACGGAAAAGTGCTGATTGCCGGAGGCTATGCGGGCCAAGCCTTGGCAGGATCTGAAATATATGATCCGCAATCCGGTACTTTTACGGTTGTCTCGTCTCCGATGACATCGGCTCGGTCCCAGCATTCGGCAACCCTCCTGGGCGATGGAAGGGTAATGCTTGCCGGGGGCGAGAATTCCGATCTTATGATGTTTGATGTAAACCTGACCTCCACGGATAATGTGGCGCCCAATATCCTCTTTTCTGCGGATTCCAAGACCGGCTTTGTGTCCTATACGGGTTCCGGGACGGTTGTTTCCTTTTCGACCGCCACGGGCACGGTGCTCCGCCGGCTCAAAACCGGCGGTCGTCCGGTATGGATGTCGCTGCTTCCCGACAAGTCGACACTTCTTGTCGTTTCCGCTTTGGATAACAAGATCTTTGTCATCGATGCCGCGAGCCTTACGCTGACGAAAACGTATTCCTTTACCGGCACCTTTGGCTATGGGAGTCAGTTGACCTTTTCTCCGGATTCGGCCACCGGCTACATTTCCTCCACCGATACCGGAGAAGTCATCAAATTTGAAATTGCTACCGGTAAGGAATTGGGGCGTCTGTCCGGCATGGGGGCTCCGGGACAGGTAACGATCACCAAAGACGGGAAAACCCTGATTGTTGTCGACGTCAGCCTGAATGAGCTTGTTTTCGCGGATGCCTCGACCATGAAGGCGAAGTTTAAAACCCAGCCGATTGACAATAAGGATGATGCGTCGGCCAGCTTCAGTGTTTTCAACAAAGCGGTCCTGAGCGCCGACGAAGAGCATGGCGTCATTGCCAGCCAGGACAGCGTCCTGCTGGTATTCAATGTTTCGACGGGAGAGATAACCAACCTTATCGCGGTTGGCGCCAGCCCCGGCTATACGACTCTGACAGCCAGCGGCCTGTTCTGGCTTGTGCTCTGTGATGGGACGTTCTCGGTGGTGCCCACATGGAGTCATGATTCCGCATTCAATTACTCCGTGCAGGCGGGGGCTTTGCGGTCCGGAAATATTGTGATTTCTCCGGATGTCCGGTACGCCTACTGGGCTTCAGGCAGTGCGGACAGGGTTTATCAACAGGATTTTGGACTCGGTCCGGCTGTCGGCGCATTTAAGGTAGGGGATGAGGATCTTGGCGTAGATCAGCCCTCCAGCCTGGCATTCACACCGGATTACAGCAAACTGGCCGTCGTGAATTTTGAGAGCAATGAGCTCGATCTGCTCAGCGATGTCACGGTAATGAGAAATACCAAGTATGTCAGCGAAGCCGAAAAGTTCACCGGCCTTTCGGTTGTGAACCTTTCGAATACACCGGCCAATGTAACTTTCACGGCCATGACCGATGCCGGTGCCGAATACCAGACGGATGACGGTGATTCCGACCTGACGGATGAAGTTCAGAACCCTGTGACGCTTCAGATTCCTGCGAATTCGCAAAAATCGGTGGATGTGGCGCAGCTCTTCAACATCAACACCAACACAACGAATTCGGGCTATCTATCCCTTATTTCCGACCAGCCTTCCATCGCAGCTTTCAGCGAAGTCGGCCAAATTCATTCGGACTTTCTGGATGCCTACTTGAGCAACGTCCAGGGGATCCCACTGAATGCAAATTATCGGGATACCATGTCCGACTGGATTATCCCTGAGCTTCCTCAGGCTACCGGAACATCGGCAGAGTACAATTTTCTCAATCCGAACTATAACGCGGCGAGTTTCGACGTAACCCATTATGCGTCCGATGGGACACTGCTGCAGAAAAAGGCGTCCAATGCCATCAGCAGCAGCACCCGGCAGGCCAAAGCAGTCTCCGATCTCATCAGCACTATCGGCGTTGGGCAGATATTGATTGTCGGCGGATATGACTCGACCTCTACCAAAACCAGTGCCGAGCTTTTCAATTCCAGCAACTTTGCCAGCACCGGGAATCCCCCAACCGCCATGCAGGGTCATACCGCTACGATGCTCCGCAACGACAAGGTCCTCGTTGCCGGTGGTCGGAACGGCTCCATCACTCTGAGCAGTGCAGCGTTGTATGACGCCGTGGCTACAAGCTTCAGCGTTACCCAGGGCGGCATGAATGCGGAACGTTACCGGCATACCGCAACGCTGCTGGCGAACGGCAAGGTGCTGATTGCCGGCGGACAAAATAGCGCCTCGATCAACAAGACCGCGGAATTGTACGATCCGAGCGAAAATTCTTTCGTCCTCACCGGCGCCATGACATCTCCAAGGGATGCGCATACCGCCACGCTGCTGCAGGACGGAAGAGTCTTCATCGCCGGAGGTCTTGACGGCAACGGTACTTCCATAACTTCGGAAATTTATAATCCCGCAACCGGCACTTTCAGCGCTGCGGCAAACATGAATGCGCGCCGCGCTTTCCATACAGCGGTACTGCTGGCAAATGGAAAGGTTCTGATTGTGGGAGGCTATAACGGTACCTACCTCAATTCGGCGGAATTGTACGATCCCGCCTCAGGCGTGTTCACGCCGACCGGCAGTATGGCCATGGGCAGAGGCTGGCACACGGCAACTCTGCTGGCCGACGGTACAGTGCTGATCGCCGGTGGTTTGAATTCGACCGGATCGCTGGCCAGCGCAGAGATCTATTATCCGGACACGGGATTATTCCTCCCCACTTCATCGGATATGTCTTCGCCCAGAGCCTTCCATTCAGCGGCCCTGTATCTGACATTGAATGCAGTCGCCGATAACACGAATACAAAGGTGTTGATCGCGGGTGGAGCCAACGGCAGCACAACATTGAGCAGTGCTGACATTTACGATCCGCTCAAGAGAACCTTTGTGCCGGCGAGTGACATGTCCACGACGCGCCAGGGGCATACCGCCACGATGCTGGTTGGAGGGGCCGAGGGTTATCTCCGGGTCACATCCAATTATGGGATGCTCTTTACCGAGATCTACAACAATGGCGGTGCGGATACGGGCATTAATGGGATTAACGTGGATCGCTATGAGGGGGTGAAGTCGATCTATTCTCCTCAGTTTGCAATCCTTCCGGATTACCAGACGCATATTAATGTCATTAATGCCAATGAGGATGACGCGACGGTCAGTATCATTTTGCACGGGCCGGATGGTACTGTCCTGGGCAGCCCGCTGACCCGCGTGCTTGCCGCCAATGCGCAGATCAAAGGGAACCTCCTGGATCTCTTCAATAGCAATGCCCAGTTGGCAGGTAAAACCGGTTGGATCGAAGTGACAAGCAGCCTGGATAAGATCGTCGGCATCGTTTCCTATACGAATCCCGGCAACAATTTCCTGACGGCTTATGAGCTATCCCGGGCGCCTTTGAAGAATTTCGTGCTTCCGCTGGTTTCGGAGGATTATCAGTACGCCACGGGAGTTGCCCTGCTCAACAGCGGCAGTGTGGCTGCCAACGTTCAGGTCGAGCTGTGGGGTCCCTCCGGCACACTGGATTCCGTGCGCTCGATTACCCTGGCGCCGCATGCGCAAACGGCTCAGACCTTGAGCACTCTGTTTCCCGGCATGCATGATCACCGATCCGGCAACGTTCGGATCCATTCTGACCAGCCGCTGCATAGCTTCGCAGCTTTGTACAGTCAGGATCTTCGTTTCATAACGACCATTACTGCAGTTCCTTATCCGGGACAGTAGATTGGAGAATCTGTTCGGCGTACTCTTTTCGGTTTGTCGCGGAACGCCCGAACAAGGCGAATGGGTTGTTGCCTGTCTTCAGGGAGCCTGGCCAAAGCTCATAGGAGACAGGCTGGCCGGTGTGTGTACTCCGGTCTTATTTGATGGATCGACTCTTGTGATAGAAACAAGGGATCGTCAATGGAAAGAAGCAGTTAGCAGCATTAAATCCGCTTTGCTGGAAAAACTTCAATGTGCCACGGCCGGCGAAGTTAAAAAAATCAGGATTGTTCATTGCCCGATGGCCACAGCCGAACATCCTGAATCCTCTGATGACTGAATCATTGCAGAGCGGAGATCTGTGTGGTAACCTTTAACGCTTTCTATATTTAAGGCTTGTGATGCGGAGGATGAATTGTCACTTACAGCAGAAAGAAAGACCGAAATCGTAGATGCCTATCGAACTCACAATACCGATACGGGGTCTCCGGAAGTCCAGATCGCGATTTTGAGCGAAAAGATCTCTTATTTGACCGATCATTTTAAGGTGCATGCAAAAGACCATCATTCGCGCCGCGGATTGCTGCGGATGGTCGGAAAGCGTCGTCGCCTGCTGGACTATCTCAAGGATAAGGATGTTGCGAGATATCGGACCGTCATTGAAAGGCTCGGTATTCGTAAGTAAAAGGTATGCCCGGTTCCATTCTGTGACCGCATTCCATGGACCGGGCTGCTGGTGTCTCGGCATTGGTGCTTTAAGATATGAGTTCTAAGAGTCCGAGAATTCGCACTCTGTCCTTAATCAACATACACCGGGGGAATGGGTGTGAGTTATGAGCCAAGGGTTATTGCAGAATAATCCTTAGCTCAGAACTCATATTTCCTTGTTCATAATTCCCGCCCTCCAGAACCCCCGAGTCATTCACTCTACATGGAGGAATAAATGGTTCATCGAGTATCTGCCGAAATCGGCGGGCTTGAGTTTTCCATAGAGATGGGAAGAATCGCGAAGCAGGCCGATGGGGCTGCTTTCGTTAGCTATGGAGATACAGTTGTTTTTGTGGCCGCCTGTGCCGCCAAAGTGGCAAAGGAAGGCCAAGATTTTTTCCCGCTGACAGTCGATTATAGGGAAAATACCTACGCAGCAGGGAAGATTCCCGGCGGCTTTTTCAAGCGAGAGGGACGTCCGACCGAAAAAGAAGTCCTGACGTCGCGCCTGATCGACCGCCCCATGCGCCCGTTGTTCGCGGAAGGCTTCAGCAACGAAACCCAGATCATCGCTATGGTATTGTCGGCGGATAAGGAAAACGACCCCGACATCATGGGGATTACGGGAGCTTCCGCCGCAGCTTACTGCTCGCCTATCCCGTTTAACAATCCGATCGGTGCGGTTCGCGTGGGATACATGAACGATCAGTTCGTTGTAAATCCCCCGATCAGCAAGCTGAAAGACAGCAGCCTGAATCTTACGGTCGCCGGAACGGAAGACGCGCTCGTAATGGTGGAAGCGGGTGCAAACGAGATTTCCGAAGACATGATGGTGGAGGCGCTTGATTTCGCCCACGGCATCATCCGTAAACTGATTGCGCTGCAGAAAGAGCTGTACGAGAAGGTCCAGCCTGTCAAACGACAGGTTACAAAGCCTGAACTGGATGCTGCGGAAGTGGCGCGGATCGAGAAAGACTTTTCCGCAAAAATTTCGGAAGCTATGCACGTCAAGGGCAAACTCGAGAGCTACGCACAACTCGATAAGGTCAAAGACGAGATTATCGCTTCCGTGCCTGAAGAGGAAACGGAAAAGCGGAAGCAGGCTGCCAAGATTTATCATCATGTGATGGAGAGGATTTTCCGCACCGAGATGCTGGAACAGCGGCGCAGACCGGACGGCCGCCAGTTCAATGAGATCCGGCCCATAAGCGGCGAGGTGTCTCTGCTGCCTCGGACTCACGGTTCAGCCCTGTTTACCCGTGGTGAGACGCAGGCGCTGGTGACCGCCACTCTGGGAACTGCGGATGATGAACAACGCATGGATACTCTCGAAGGCGAATCCTTCAAGAGATTTATGCTGCACTATAATTTCCCTCCCTTCAGCGTGGGAGAGACCAAGCCTTTGCGCGGCCCCGGCCGGCGCGAAATAGGACACGGCGCTCTGGCGGAAAGAAGTATCGCCCCGATCATGCCGACGGAAGAGGCCTTCCCTTATACGGTGCGTGTTGTCTCCGACATCATGGAAAGCAACGGTTCCTCTTCGATGGCAACAGTTTGCGGTGGTGTCCTGGCCCTGATGGATGCTGGTGTTCCCATCAAGGCGCCCGTTGCCGGCGTGGCGATGGGGCTGGTGAAGGAAGGCGATAGCTACGCGATCCTGACCGATATTGCCGGAGCTGAAGATCATTACGGCGATATGGACTTCAAGGTGGCCGGAACCGAAAAGGGAATTACCGGTCTCCAGATGGACATCAAGATGTGCGGGATCGACAAGAAGATCATGGCGGAGGCACTGGCGCAGGCCAAGGAAGGACGACTCTTCATCCTTCGACGGATGACGGAGTGCCTGGAGAATGCGCGGCAGGAAATTTCTCCGTATGCGCCGCGGATTATCACGATTCAGATCCCGAAGGATAAGATCGGCGGAGTCATCGGCACCGGCGGAAAGGTCATCCGTGGCATCATTGAGCAGACCGGCGTCAAAATCGATATTGAAGATGACGGCAAGGTCAACATTGCTTCCACCGATACCGATTCAGCCCAGCGCGCCATCCGAATGATTGAAGATCTCGTGATGGAAGCGGAGGTAGGGAAGACTTATCTTGGAACCGTAACGAGGCTTGTGGATTTCGGAGCCTTTGTGGAGATCTTCCCCGGAACCGAGGGATTGCTGCACATTTCGGAAGTTGCGGATTTCCGGGTCCAGGATATCAACTCGGAACTCAAAGTCGGCGATCAGATTCCGGTGAAGGTCATCAGCATCGAGCCGCCTAATAAGATTCGGTTGAGCAGAAAAGCGGTTCTGAGAGAGCAGGCAGGACTCCCACCGCTTGATCCTGCACCGCGTCCACCGCGACGCGATCATCCGGATCGCCGTCCAGGCGGACACAGAGATGATCGACGGCCTCGTGGCGGAGATCGCGGCGGTCATCGTCGGAATTACTGATTGTAGATTGCGGATTTCGGATTGCGGACTGTAAGGTGAAGTCCGGAATCCGAAATCCGCGGAATGATTAACCGTAGGTGTTCTTCTGCGGATGCGAATGCGGAATTATCCAGATCCGCAATCTGCAGTCCGCAATCCGCAATGCTATGAATCCTAAACAGGTACTGGACCTTCTGGAAAAGGTTCGAAGCGGGACCGTATCCCCCGAGCAGGGAGTGGAGCGATTAAAGCACCTGCCGTTTGAAGATCTGGGCTTTGCCCGCGTCGATCATCACCGCACCTTGCGCCAGGGATTTCCCGAGGTGATCTTCGGACCCGGCAAAAAGCCGGAGCAAGTTGTCGCCATCGTCAAAAGTCTCCTTAAACAGAAATCGAATATTCTCGTCACCCGATCTACCCAGGAAACCTACAAAAAGGTCCGCCGTGTTGTGGCGAAAGCGCAGTTCCATCCCAATGCCAAGGCGATTACGGTCGTCAACGACACGCAAGTCTATGGGGAAGGGAAGGTTTATGTGGTCTGCGCCGGTACCTCCGATATCCCGGTTGCGGAAGAGGCCGCGCTCACCGCGCGACTCATGGGCAATGCGGTGGAAACAACCTATGATGTGGGCGTGGCCGGTATTCATCGCCTGTTGAATGTCCGCGAAGCTTTGATGCAGGCCAGTGTCGTTGTCGTTGTTGCCGGGATGGAAGGGGCGCTGGCAAGCGTTGTGGGCGGGTTGCTGAGCGTTCCTGTCATTGCGGTTCCCACCAGCATCGGCTATGGCAGTTCGTTTGGCGGGCTTTCCTCCCTGCTGGCAATGCTGAACAGTTGCGCATCCAATGTTGTGTGCGTAAACATTGATAATGGTTTTGGGGCCGGTTACGTTGCCAGCCTTATCAATCGCAAGCGGAAGGCAGCCGCTGAATAGCGACTGCAGACCGGGAGCGACGGACCTTCCGGTCGATGAAACTTTTGTAATAACCCGCCGGGTTTGATAGTCTTAACAATTCATATACCCAGCGGCTTTTTGTATGCCCTTATATCCTGACAGCGTCCTGGATGACGTGCGAAGTGCGGTGAATATTGTCACCCTCGTGTCGGAGTACGTCGCCCTCAAGAAGCGCGGCCGGAATCATGTCGCCCGCTGTCCCTTCCATAACGAAAAAACTCCCTCCTTCAATGTCAGCGAAGAAAAACAGATTTTTATGTGTTTCGGCTGCGGGTTGGGGGGGGATGTGTTTCGTTTCATCATGCAGATCGAGCATCTTTCCTTCGTGGAAGCGGTTCAGCATCTTGCCGGACGCTATGGCGTTGCCCTGCCGGCTGCAGCCGCGACGATGCCCGGCCAGGCGGCCGTAACAACCTCCAGCACCGATTCCTTGCGCAAGGCCATGGCCGACGCGGTTGGCATGTATCACCGGTGGCTGCTCGAATCCCCTGAGGCGAAACCTGCCCTGAAATACCTGCACGAGCGTGGAGTGTCGGACGTGACCATCACGCGCTTTCACCTGGGCTATTCGCCTGCCGGTGGCGACGTGCTGATCCAGGCGCTAAAGAGCAAGGGCTACTCGCTCCAGGTTCTCGAGGATTGCGGCCTGGCCAGAAGATCGGAAGACGGGAACCGTCTGTATGACGGTTTTCGCGGCCGGATTATGTTTCCCATCACCGATCTTCAGGGACGGCCGGTGGCTTTCGGGGCTCGAGCCATGGGGGACAAGCCTCCGAAATATTTGAACTCCCCCGAGACCAAGCTCTATAATAAGAGTCGTAATTTATATGGACTAAGTTTCTCAAAGGAGGCGATCAAAGCTCGTGACCACGCCATCCTGGTAGAGGGGTACATGGATTTCATCATCCCCTTCCAGTACGGAGTGGAAAATGTGGTCGCTTCACTCGGAACAAGTCTGACGCCGCAACAGGTGGAACTGCTGGGACGTTTCACTCACGAAGTTGTTGTCAGCTATGATCCGGATTCCGCTGGCATTGCCGCTGCCCAACGGTCCCTGGATCTTTTTCTGGAGGGGGATTTCCGAGTTAAGGTCCTGCGGCTTCCCGCAGGCCAGGACCCGGATGTATTTGTAAGGAGCGCAGGATCAGAAGAATATCAAAACCGGGCGCGAGCATCGGTTCCCTATCTGGACTTTGTGCTGGATGCAGCCATCCAAACTCAGGGCGCGCTGGATGACCCCAAGAAAAAGGTGCAGGCCATGAATGCTGTCCTGCCCTACCTGGCAAAGCTGCCCAGTGCCGTGGAACGCTCGGATTACGTATTCCAGTTTGCTCGCAAGCTTGGTATTGAAGATCAGCAGCTTCTGGCAGAAACCAGACGCGCGGCGCAGCAAAAGAAGACAAAATTATCGGACGAGTCCGTCACGTCCATGGTGGCAATGAGATTTGCCGAAAAGAGGCTGCTGCAACTGCTGCTGAGCAACACTGACATGCAGCGGGAAATTTTACCCTTCTGTGTAAAACAGGATTTCGAGGGGTTGACGACAGAAAAGATTTTTTTGAAATTGCTGGACGGTTTTCAAACAAATCAGCTGGGCAGTTACGAAGGGTTTCATCGAGAGTTCGCGGGAGAAGCAGAACAGGCGCTGCTTGCTCAATTGGAAATTGAAGAGGTACCTGAAAGCCCTTCGAGAGATACCGCTGAGAGTTTCTTGAATGCTTTGCGAACAATGAGGCTGGCGGCACATAAACAGAGGATCCTTGCCGAAATCGCTGATGCGGCTCAACGGAATGACGATGAGTTGCTCAACCAACTTTTTGAGCAGCGGGTGCAAGTGGATCGAGAACTGGTCAGCCTATCCAGGAAATAGCAGGGAAAGGAGACATTGGTCTTGTCTATCGAAGAAAAGTACGATGAAGTAAAAGAGCTGATCCTTATGGGTAAGGAAAGAGGCTACCTTTTGTACGACGAGGTCAACGACCTCCTGCCAGAAGGCATCTGCTCCTCCGATGAACTGGACAGCATTTTTTCCCTTTTCGGTTCAGCCGGAATCGAGGTGATCGATACCGAGCAGAAATTCCAGGATGACGGCAAGCGCGATGACAAAAGGGATGAGGGATCCGGAGAAGAGGGCGAATTTGATTTCGGCGCCCTCAATCTCGACAAGACCAATGATCCGGTTCGCCTCTACCTCCGGGAGATGGGAACGGTTCCCCTGCTGAGCCGCGAAGGCGAAGTGGAAATTGCAAAGCGCGTAGAACATGGACAGCGCGTGATCCTGAAAGCCCTGTCCCGTTCGCCGCTGGTTGTCCGGGAGATCCTCAATATCGGCGACCAGCTCAAAAAGAAGCAAATCTCCATCAAGGATCTCGTCTCATTCAATGAAGATGAAGTGACCGAAGAGAAGATGGAGGAAAGAGCTGCCGGCGTCCTGGAAGTCATCGAAAGCATCCGCAAGCATGAGCGCGCGGCGCATAAGATCCGGATCAAACTGAGCCGATGTCGCAAAGGGTCGCGTCTGTATAAAAAGCACCTTTCCATGCTGGCGCGATACCGCATCCCCATTGCCTGGAAAGTTCGGGCGCTCGAACTCAGCAGCCTCCAGCATGACCGGCTGGTCGGAGTTATCAAGGATACGGTTGATAAAGTCGTGGCGCTGGAACGCGAGCTGCATAAGCTCAACAAGAGCCTGGAAACGCCCCGGCGCGTTGACGATTCCAAAGGAATTAAAAAAAGAGTAAAGCAAATCCAAGCTGAGCTGCAGCAGATTGAGGAAGATGCCTTTGCCAGCGTTTCGGAGCTAAAGCGTACGTTGGCCACGATCCGTTCCGGAGAACTCGAAGCGGATATCGCAAAAAAAGAACTCGTCGAAGCCAACCTCCGCCTGGTCGTGTCGATTGCAAAGAAATATACGAACCGCGGACTGCAGTTCCTCGACCTGATCCAGGAGGGGAACATTGGGTTGATGAAGGCGGTCGACAAATTTGAGTACCGCAGAGGGTACAAGTTTTCGACCTACGCCACATGGTGGATCCGCCAGGCGATTACACGCGCCATCGCCGACCAGGCCCGCACCATCCGCATCCCCGTCCACATGATCGAAACCATCAACAAACTGATCCGAACCTCCCGAAGCCTTGTCCAGGAATACGGGCGAGAACCCACCAGCGACGAAATTGCAAAAAAGATGGATTTCCCGGTCAGCAAAGTCCGGAAGATTCTCAAAATCGCCCAGGAACCGATCAGTCTCGAAACTCCTATCGGAGAAGAGGAAGACAGCCATCTTGGCGATTTTATCGAAGATCGCGGCGTGATCTCTCCTGCGGAAGCCGTCATCAATATCAACCTGAAGGAACAGACCGAATCGGTTCTGAAAACGCTGACGCCTCGCGAAGAACAGGTGATCAAGATGCGGTTCGGGTTGGGAGACGGCAGTGAACATACGCTGGAAGAAGTAGGGCAGCGCTTTTCCGTAACACGTGAGAGAATCCGGCAGATCGAGGCAAAAGCCCTGCGTAAACTGCGGCATCCGTCCCGCAGTCGAATGCTGATGGCCTTCCTCGAAGGGTCCGCGATCCGCGACTAAAAGCAAGGAAACAATCGGCCACGAATTTTGCGAATTGCACGAGCTCCTTCGTGTAATTGGTGAAATTCGTGGCCTTTTTTGATAGGACTATAGCATTACTCCAACTCGCGAAGGAGGCTATGTGCCTAAAAACAAACCGGTCAGACAAAAGCTGGACACGAAGACCTACGAAAAGGAACTCGAAAAACTGCAGATTGAGCTGGTGCGACTGCAGGAATGGGTCAAAAACAAGGGCTTGAAAATAGTCGTGATCTTCGAAGGTCGGGACGCGGCGGGGAAGGGAGGCGTCATCAAACGCATCACGGAAAGCCTGAATCCCCGTCTCTGCCGAGTCGAAGCGCTGGGCACTCCCACCGAGCGGGAGAAGACGCAATGGTACTTTCAGCGCTACGTCGCCCGGCTTCCCGCCGCGGGGGAGATGGTGCTGTTCGACCGCAGTTGGTACAACCGTGCCGGCGTCGAGCGTGTGATGGGCTTTTGCACGGAAGAACAGTACCTAGAGTTTATGCGATCCTGCCCGGAATTCGAGCGCATGCTGGTGCGTTCGGGGATTATTCTCATCAAGTACTGGTTTTCTGTCAGCGATGAAGAGCAGGAAGAGCGGTTCCAGGACCGGATGAAAGATCCGACGAAGCGCTGGAAAATAAGTCCGATGGATATTCAGGCCCGGGCGCATTGGGTGGATTACTCGCGGGCAAAGGACGAGATGTTCGTCCATACCGATATCAAGCAGGCGCCCTGGTATGTCGTGAACGCCGACAACAAAAAGCGGGCAAGGCTGAACTGCATTCACCATCTGCTGAGTCTTATCTCCTACAAGGATTTGACTCCTGAATCGATCAAGCTTCCGCCCCGGCAAAAGGACGACAGCTATGTTCGTCCGCCCATTACGGACCAGAATTTTATTCCCGAAATCTATTGAAATTGCAGGTTCCCGGTTTCAGATTCCATGTTGCGGCCGGGAACATGGGACCTGAAACCGGGAACCTGCAGTGCAGCGCAGAATGCATATTGAAATCCGCTCGGAATCCCAATATCCTGCCTAGTTCTATTAACTGAATCGGGTGCAATCGTGGCATATCGCATAGAGATCGGGCTGAAGCGTGGGATCCGGGATCCCCGCGGGCGCGCCGCCGTGGCAAAGACCCGGCGCTTTCTTCGTATCCCCGTCGAATCCTGCCAGACACGGGATGTCTACAAGGCGGATCTGTCGCTCTCTCCCAAAGAACTGCGCATGATCCAGAAGGCCTTTACCGATCCGGTGATTTCACGCTCCGCGTTGGATCGACTGGCTCCTCCAGCTTTTGACTGGCTTGTGGATGTCGGATTCAAACCTGGAGTGACCGACAACGTCGGAACCACTGCCCGGGCTCTTGCCCAAGATCTGCTGGAACGATCCCTGGACCACTCGGAATGGGTATACACCGCGATCCAGTATTTTATCCGCGGGAGCAAGCTGACACGCGCCGATGTGGAGCGCGTCGCGCAAGACCTCCTGGCCAATACCCTGATCCAGACAATTCAGGTGTTCTCCAGCGAGGAATGGGCGGCAACGCCGGTCGATTGCAGCGTGCCGGCCATCCGCGAGCAGAGCGACATTCGCGTGGGCTCCTATGATTTGAGCGGTTCGGATGCGGACCTTATGCGCATCAGTCGCGAAGGCATCCTGTCGCTGAGCCTCGAGGAAATGCACACAATTCGCGATTACTTTGCATCCGGGAGAGTGAAGGAAGCCAGAGTCGCCCTTGGGCTCCCGGAACAGCCAACGGATGTCGAATTGGAATGCATCGCGCAGACATGGTCCGAGCACTGTAAGCACAAAATATTTGCCGGCCGCGTCCACTATGTAGATGAACAGGGGCGTGAAGAGTGGATCGATTCGCTCTTCAAAACCTATATTCGTAATGCCACCGAGAAGATCGGCAGGGAAATCGACTGGCTGGTTTCGGTCTTCAGCGACAATGCCGGAATCATCCGTTTCAACGATCGTTTCAACATTGCCTATAAAGTCGAAACGCATAATTCTCCCTCGGCGCTTGATCCGTACGGTGGTGCAATTACGGGCATCGTCGGTGTAAATCGCGACCCGATGGGGACGGGTGTGGGATGCGAGATGGTTGCCAACGTCTGGGGATATTGCCTCGGGTCTCCGTTCTACGAAGGGGATCTTCCCGAGGGCTTGATGCATCCTAACCGGATTCGCGATGGCGTCCACCAGGGAGTGATTGATGGTGGCAACCAGAGCGGCATCCCCTGGGCCCGGGGATTTGAGCGCTTTGATGAACGGTATATCGGCAAGCCGCTTGTGTACTGCGGCACCATTGGTCGCATCCCGCGACTGCTGCAGGATCGTCCTTCTGAACGTAAGGAAATCTTTCCCGGGGATGTGATTGTGATGTGCGGCGGGCGCATCGGGAAGGACGGCATCCATGGCGCAACGTTTTCGTCTGAGGAATTGAGGAAGGAATCCCCCGCGCAAGCCGTGCAGATCGGCGATCCGATTACGCAGCGCAACCTGTATGAATTCCTGGTGGAAGCCCGGAATCTGGGCTTGTACCGGGCCATCACCGACAATGGCGCCGGTGGTTTGAGCTCATCCATCGGCGAGATGAGCCGCCTGAGCGGTGGAGCCGACCTGGATCTGGCAAAAGCTCCGCTGAAATATGAGGGGCTGCAGCCCTGGGAAATTTTTCTTTCAGAAGCGCAGGAGCGAATGTCGCTTGCGGTGCAGCCGGAAAAACTGGAAGAACTGCTTGCGCTTGCCTCGCGCCGCGAAGTCGAGGCAACGGCTCTGGGCACCTTCACGGACAGCGGTGCTTTGATGGTGCGGTTTGGCGATCGCGTTGTCGCGCGGCTCGAACTGGAATTTCTCCACGAGGGCGACCCCCGCATGCTGCTGGAGGCTCGCTGGCAACCCCCGCAGATCCCGTTGCCAAAGCTCCCACGCAAGGGAATGCGCAACCGGAAACTGGTCGAAATCCTGCGGGCTCTGAATGTCTGCTCCAAGGAATTTAAATCGCGCCAATACGACGGTGAAGTCAAAGGCCTCAGCGTGGTCAAGCCGTTTGTCGGCGTCCAAAGCGATATCCCGAGCGATGCTACGATCATGCGCGTAGAACACGGCTGTGGTGAAGGAATCGTGCTGGCCGAAGGCATCAATCCGTTCTATTCCGATCTCGATACCTATCATATGATGGCCAGCGTGATTGACGAAGCTGTGCGTCGGATTGTCAGCGTTGGCGGCCATCCGGATCGGATCGCAGGCTTGGATAATTTCTGCTGGCCGGATCCGGTCTTCTCTGAAAAGACGCCCGATGGCCATTACAAAATGGCGCAGCTGGTGCGCGCGAATAAGGCGCTGTACGACATCACAACCGGCTTTGGGGTTCCTGCCATCTCCGGCAAGGACAGCATGAAAAATGATTCGGTGCGGGGCGGACGCAAGATTTCCATCCCTCCAACCGTGCTCTTCTCCACCATCGGACGCATGGATGACATCGGCTGTGCCGTCACCTTGTTCTTCAAAAATCCGGGCGATATCATTTTTGTCGTCGGATCTACAGCCAACGAACTTGGCGGCTCGGAGTATTTCCGGCTGCTTGCACGGGAACAGGGGAATCCGTCATCCTACGGGGGCGAAGTACCGAAACTGAATGTGGATCGCGCCCGTGCAACCTACGCGGCCATGCATCTGGCTATTTGCGGGGGGCTGCTTCAATCCTCGCATACGCCGACGCTGGGAGGATTGGCCTCCGCTTTCGCGCTTCCTGCCATTGGCGGAGACCTTGGTGCGGATATCGATCTCTCCGGACTTGTCTGTGACGGCATGCTCGAGGATGATGCAAAGCTTTTTTCCGAATCCAACAGCCGGTTTGTCGTCAGCTGTGCGCCGGACTGCGAAGATGCATTGACCGCGCTTTTTCAGGATTTGCCTATCGCGCGGGTGGGGAAGGTTACAGCGGAGAAGCAGGTCCGGATTTCGGGGCAGGATGGACGAAAGCTCGTGGATATAGATGTTGATGCGCTTCGGCGTGCATTCAAGGAAACATTGTATGGCGTCTGAAATTCCCATTTTGGTTATCACCGGCTACGGCCTCAATTGCGAAGCAGAATCCAAATACGCGTGGGAGCTTGCGGGAGCAAATCCCGAACTGGTCCATTTCAGCGAGCTGCTTGCCAACCCGTCCCTGCTCCGAAATTATGCCGGGCTGATGTTTGGCGGCGGGTTTGCCTACGGGGATCACATGACGTCCGGCCACGTTTTTGCCGCGCGCTTCCGTCATCGTCTCAGCGGAGAGTTGAAGGACTTTATTGATCAGGGAAAACTGATCATCGGCGTATGCAATGGGTTTCAGATCATCGTGAAACTCGGACTGCTGCCCGGCCTGGATAATGATTATTTTACCCAGACCGTTTCGGTTATTCAGAACGACTGCGGAACGTTTCAGAATTACTGGGTACGACTTCGCTTCGAATCGGAATCTCCCTGTGTTTTCACCCGGGGCCTGGAGCACATGCTGCTGCCGGTACGGCATGGAGAAGGGAAGGTATTTACCCTGGACAAGGGATTGCTGCAAAGACTGGAGGACGCGGGCTGTGTGCCGTGCCGTTATTCCGATCCGTTGACGGGCGCAGCGACCCAGGAGTTTCCACACAATCCAAACGGTTCGCTCCATTCAATTGCCGGCCTGTGTGATCCGACGGGCCGTATCTTTGGGTTGATGCCGCATCCGGAGGCCTATATTTATCCGGAGAACCATCCTCAATGGGAACTGCAGAGGCAAAGCGGTACGCTTCCGGAGCATGGGCTTGGGCTGGCATTCTTCCGCAACGCCGTCAACCATCTGAAAAGCATCTGACTGGGAGCGCTGCCGTCTCGGCGAATGCCCGCGTATTATTTGCTCTAAGCCCTGCGACGCGATTGAATCCACAGGCCCGGAGAAGGGGCGTGGGGCTCAGAGCAATATAAGCTCGGCTCATTTACTGAGAGGCAGAACCCGGGACAACCGGCATCACCGTATATAAGCCTTGGTTTTGAGCCAATGTCGTCAGGATGAAACTGGCGCCGGAGTTCGAGGAAAAGACGATCGTTCCCCGGAAACTATCGAGCGACGGGAAATCCTGGTATACATACCGGGATATTTTGTTTTTCGGTAGCAGCGGAACAAGCTTGGGCGTGTCGAGGGGGATTCCATCTTCGGAAAAGGCTTCCATCGTCACGATCATGGCTTCGGTCCCAGGGTTTGCGATCGCGTATGCCGTGTCGAGTTCCAGGTCCGGCTCATAGTCTACCGCTATCGTCGCTGATGTTGTGGGAGGATAGGCCAACACACCAGCGATACTTTTTATGATTACCCCCGATTCGGCATATTCAAAAGTGGCGATGCCTGTGATCGTGCCGCCCTCCCCCTCATATTTTGCCCATCCAGTTCGGAGGGCAGATCCCTGCATCCGGTACGAGCTCACGCCTTTCGAGCTGACCTCAATTTCGATCGGAGTTCTTGGATTCCCGGCGGGATCCCAGAACCAAAGCGCCCCAATGGCTGGAGTACTTCCGGTGTTGATAAAGGTGAAGGTAGTGGCGAATCCTCCTCCGGCGGCATAGTGGGGAAAGTAGATATTGAAAGGTACGCTCTGATCGGTTTGTCCGCTGGAAGCGGCGGGCCAGATCATCATTGCTAGAATAGCCAGACAGAACAGCCGATTCCAAAGACAAATCCCTCGGTGCAATTTCATAGCTCGTTTCTCCGGTTTCTGTTTCCAGCCGAGGGGGGAAGGTGGCAAACCAAGCCAGCTGAAATTATGGTAGCACAGGAGGGATAATGCGGAAGAGGCGGGTTTTTCCCAAGAAGGCTCAAAGCCATCTTTGAGCCTTCTTGACTTTCTGGCTATGCGGGACGCTTCTTGCCTATTCGCGTGTAGAACTCTTCCGGGATGTCCGCTGGATTCTTGTAGAACGTGAATTTGCAGGATCCGTTATTGATCGGTTCCTTTACGATATGAGTCGCGCCGAAATCACCGGCGTTTTCGATCTGAAGCATTTCCATAACAGGGCAGTGCACGCAGTAAATTGGAAAATCCTTCATGCCCCAAGTAATCCGATGCGGCTCAGTAATGGTAGCCAACCCGACTTCCGGCGTGTATCCGCCTTTCTGTATAATCCGTTCGCCTGATCCGCATGGCTGCATTGTCAGACAAATTTTTGCATCATCTTCCTCGATTGTTATTGGCTGAAAATGCCCGCGCAACCCCGCGGCCAAACCCTGGACGAGTGAGCGGATGTCCGTTCTTTTCGGTGGTTTGAATACCGCTCTCGCTTCAACCGTGTGGGCAAATCTTTCCGCTTCCTCCACGGCGTCGACGCCGTGTTTCTCGTAAATGTATGTCAGCAGCCCGGAAACCCAGAACATGTATCCATCGTGAAGATAGTTGAATTCTTTTTGCATCCGCTGTGCCAGCGTTTTGGCTTTGTCCTTGTCTCCGGCTTCGATGGCCTCGAGAACGAGATCCATCGTCCGTGTACCCATTTGCTTGAGTTCTTCATCTGTGAATAATCTGCTGCCGCTCATGTAGATAGTCTCCATAGAAGTTTTGGTTCCGGCCTGTCAACTGAGATTTAAGTGCCACCCGCATTGTTTCGGTCATCTCGGCTCAATACGGACAGGTGAATCCGGATATTCAAAGCGAGTCCGTCTATGAATTTGTTGTGATCGTAACAGCGTGCCGAGATGCACACAACAAATAAGTATCAAAAAGTGGGCCAATATCGACCTGCGCCGGATCGACACACTGCCAATCAACCGCAGGCTGGTGGAAGTTCTAGCCCAGATTGAGAATTCGGCCAGGAGTGAGTGGGTTTTTGCAAATCGTGACTGGAAACCGCCCAAATCGATTAGAACTGCCTTTGAAACTGCCTGCCGAAATGCTAAATTATCCGACGTCACTCCGCATACTCCGCGGCAAACGTTTGCGAGCCGGTTGGGAATGCAGGGGGCAGGGGATCGAACCCTCCCGGTACTAGGACGCTGGAAGGAACCGAAGATGATCCGCCGTTATGTCCAGCTCAGTGAACAGCATCTGAGGGAAACGGTGGAACGGCTCGTGGAAAACTCCCCAACAAATTTTACTACACTTGCCAATGAAGCCCCGGTTGGTGTAGCCTCTAAAATCAGTCCTATCAGTTATATGGGCCCATAGCTCAGTTGGTTAGAGCAGCTGACTCATAATCAGCGGGTCGGGGGTTCAAGTCCCTCTGGGCCCACTCAAAATCCTCAGGACCTTACAGCTTTTCCTCAAGTTCCAAAAGCCTCCGGGGCAGCGCCTGAGTAGCAAAGCCTTGTGCTGGCGTCGCCATCAAAAATCTCGAGGTGTTGGTTATGCTAAAGCCTCTACATACATCGGTTAACTGAACTATGGAGAGGCCAGCCAGCAATGAGCATCCAGGTTTTCAGGCGCTCTGATGCCACGAAGACTCCATTTTTATTTTCGGGTTGCTTTGCATGTTTGAAGAAGGCCCTGGCGGATTCAAGGGCGGCATGAGCGCAGAGAAGTATATTCGTATCACATCGACTTCGCGTGCCACGGCCACGCGTGATTTGCAGGACCTTGTCGAAAAGGGCGCTCTCATTCGCCGCGGCGAGCTGAAATACACTCGATATTTTTTGGGAGTCGATCCGGGCATCACTAATGCCGGCCTTCAATGAATCGATCTCCGGAGCAACGAAAGAACGCCATTATTTCTGAAGCTGCATTTTTCTGCAGTGCGCATGGGCGCGACTTCGAAACATAATCGCGCCACCACGCGATCAAGAAAGAAAGATCTTGCGCGACTGCGCATAGACCTCATCGGCGAATGCCGGAGTCAGCATAGGCGCGGCGTAATGGCCCAACTGCGCACTTCTTCCCGGGATGCTGAAGCGTTCAGCGTATTCGCGGCCGCGACGGCGCTGTTCTTCCTCGCTTGTTGTCTCAGGGTCAAATGATTCCGGCACCACGGAAATGCAGATCTTGTCGCCGACATCCTCCCAGAGCCGTGCGGTATCGTTCATTATCTGCGGATCCCAGGCGTCGAAGCCGGCATCGATGAAACACTGGACCCGGGCTTCGCCGTGGCCGCAGGAGTGCAGCGTAACATAGCGGCCCTTTGAATGGATGTGGTCGTTCAGTTCTTTCATATAGGGGACGATCATCCTGGCAACATCCATCGAGAAAAACGGCGCGCGCTGGGCCGCCCAATCGTCATGGATATTGAAACCATCCAATCCCGGCCAGTAAGTGCAAAACTTATCCACCAGCTTGCATCCAAGATCCGTCAACTCGGCAAACAGCGCCTTGATCGCATCGATCTGGTCGTCGTCAATGATCGCCATTGCGGCAGGCGCGAATTCCATTAGGGACACCAGCCGTTCAAAGCAAAAACCGTTGATAAACGTCATCATGGTGGACACGCGGCTGTCGAGTTTTGTCTTTTCGACCTCCCCCGCCCAGTCCCACGTGTCAATATCCGGCATCTTGATTTTATCTTTCCATTCATTGGCGTTTTGCAGAAAGGGCTTGCCCGGGCGCACCATCGAACCGCCGGCCGATTCCACCCATTCCCACTGTATGCCGAAAGCGTCCGTAATCCCCCCGGGGCCGCCGCGCCCCAGCTGATTGTTGTAAAGTGCGGGCAGAATCATGGCGGAATCTCCGGGCAGCGGCATCCAATAAGGATGTTTTTCGAAGAAAAGCGCCGAGATATTCTCTCGCGGCGTGACTGGGGTATCCCGAAGCGGATTTCCGGGACCGAAAAATGCGGGCAGAGTATCGATTACGCGCAGCTCATTCGGAACATACGGAATACGTCTTTTCATCGCGGACTCCTCTAGTAAAGTGAGGAAACAGGGAATGCCAGGTCCGAGGTCCAATGAAGAGCCTGGAATCCAAACCGGCAGCCGATGCTTCCCATCCATGTCGCATGCCCGAAAAGCGGGGCGGAAGTGCCGCGCCGACCATTTCGGCGCTCGTTTTACTTCCGCCCCGTTCTATGCTGCACGGCAGGTGATTCCAGCTGAGAACTCGTCCTGCAGGGTTACCGTTTCGGTGCCGGAGTGTCGGCGTTGGTGCCGGTGGGGCCACGGAAGTCGCTCATCTTGAGATGCGTCAACGTGTGCACGTAGCGAATCTTGCCGTTTTCCAGCCGGAACAGGTGCGTGTCCGGTGCACCGGAAGTGCCGGGGCCGCCGGCGCCGAATGTACACCAGACCACTACCGAGCCGATCACCTCATCCACCACGAAGCGGCGGTTGGCGATGTTTACGCCTGCCGGCAGGCCGGCTTCGCAGGTATCCGCGTCCGTTCCCTTTGAAGTGGTCATGCCGCCCTCGACTCGCACGCACGGATAGCCCCAGGGAACCAGGTCGGCCCTCGCCTCCAGGAAGGCGTCAAGGTATGCACCAGCCCCGCGCTCCAGCTCGGTGCGGGTGTTGCGGCGGTCGGTGGGGATGGGCCCCCAATTTTCCTTCGACGTATACTCCAGGTAGTTGTCGGCGTTAAACAGCCACTCGCCCGTCGTAGTCGTAATCAGTTCGACCTCGGCGATCTTGTCATGGTTAATGCGCATGCGCACGCCGATCACATAGGGGTTGGCCTTATCGGTCACGATGACCTCGGTGAAGGTCTGGCACGTTGCGTCGTCATACAGGCTCATGCTCTTGTCGATGTTGAGCGGCTTGGTGATGAGGCCGGTCTTGATGTCGGCGGGCTTCATGTTCTCCTGGTAGCCGAGGCCGTTGGCAAGCGGCAGAATGGAGAGGTCACCCTTGGCTTGTGCGGCCAGGTAGAGCCTGACGGCGTGTTGCAGGCCGCCGCGCTGGCAGGACACCATTGGGACTTGTGTGGCCTGCACTCCCGCCGGAGGATCCCCTGGTTTCGGCGCTTTAGCCTTCGGCATCTGTGCATGGCCCAACGCGGGGATCAGGATAGCAGCGCAGAGAGCGACCCACATCGTGACTAATTTCGTATGTTTCACTGGTTTTCCTTTCCTATAGATGATTGTATGACAAGATGGACCGGCCGAGTTTCTGTTCTCGCGCCGTCGCATCATGACCTTCCGATAGGCGGCCTTGGGTTGCGCGCACATGCCTGCCGCCGCTTTCCAATGCCTGCTGAATCGGGATTTTACTGCAAAATCGGAATTATATTGCGAATATTCCGCAGCGGTTAGTACCGTTTACCAGGATTTGGGAGCATTTTTATGTTGGAAGGCAAAAACCAGGGCATGATCCGCAAATACCTCCGAGTGCTTTTCCCGATTTTGTTTTCCGTGATCGTCTCCTCCATGGGCGCTGCCTTGACATACATCTTTCTATCCCTGATCCTCCCATCGCCAGTGATCGACTACACGGTGCCCGTACTGGTCTTTGTGGCCCTCTGCAATGCCTGTTTGCGGCTCTTGCTGAGGATCCGCCCGGCAAATGATTTCGCCCACTTGGCCTTGCCGCTTAGCCTTGCAGCCACGCTGCTGGCATTTGGCATTGTGGCTTTCCCAACGGTTCAGGAAGCCGTTCGGTTTCACCCTGCCCACGGCAGCGCCGAGGTTCTTCAAGCATTGCGACGGAATGCCTTCCCGCTGAAATCCGTGAGTGCGGGCCAAGGTTTCGATGATCTGCGGCCCCTAAAAAGCATACTGGCAGGAAAGCGTATTGTGGCTCTGGGCGAGGCCACGCATGGGACCAGTCAGTTTTTCCGCATGAAACACCGCCTGGCGGAATTTCTGGTGGCAGAGATGGGCTTCCGGCATTTCGGGATGGAACTCAGCACCAGGGATGGCCACCTGCTGAACAACTACATCCAAGGAGAACCGGCAGATCCTCTCCAAGTGCTCTATTGGCCCTGGAGAACTCGAGAGGTGCTGGATATGCTTGCCTGGATGCGTGCCTACAATGCCAGCGCCAGTCCGCAAGAACGTCTCACTTTTCATGGGATTGATCCCATTTACGGTAAGCGCGATCCCGTAATGGCGCAGAACGTGGCTCTCCTGCTGGAGGAAGCAGGTCCGGAAAGCAAGATGGTTCTGTGGGCACACAACGCTCATATCTCGAACAGAAACGGGTGGATGGGCCGTTACCTGAAAGCGAAGTGGGGCGATATGGCCTACTTGCTGGGTTTTGAGTTTGATCGCGGCGTGTTTACATCACGCATGGCGACTATCCATTCCTATGCGATCGGCGCAGCCTCTCCCGAATATTATGCGCATGCCCTGGCGCGGCTGGGCATTCCGGTGTTATACCTTGATTTCCAGGTTCTGTCCCGGTCGCCAGTTCTGCGCACCTGGCTTGAAACGCCTCAAAGCTCGCACGAGTTTCAGGAGCTGCATGCCATCTATCGGCTAAACCCGGAGTGGCACACTCTACATGACAGTTGGGCACAGCTTTATGATGGGATGATCTTCATTGAAGAAAGCACGCCAGCCATATCTGTGCCGTAAGGGAACATTGTTTATGGGATTGTATAGCTGAACGCAACCGCGCCGTTTTCCCTGCCGGGCGCCTCGTCCTTAGCCGGGTATGTCCTTACATAATCTACTTTCACGCCGATCGTTGAAACGGTCACTCGGGTATACCCGCTATTGGGGAACTTATCTCCGCTCAGGTAGGCATCTGCGTTGAACCAGGAATAGTTCGGGTCTGCCGGCTCTGAGAGTGTCTGGTAGGTAACCCCATCCAGCTGCTGCCGTACCCAGATGTGATCGTGTCCCTGAAAGAAGATTGTGACGTGATTGGCCACCATCAACTGATGAAGCGGAAGGCTCCATGTCGGACGGTTCTTTGAGAACCCCCACGTCCCGTTGGCATTCCCTCCGCCCCACTCATACAACCCCGCTATCTCCACTCCGCCCCTCTGGGTGCCCATCACGTGATGGGCGAAGACGAATTTGTATTTGGCCGTACTCTGCTCAAGAGTAGTTTTTAACCACTGGTATTCAGCGTCTCCATGGGTGATGTCCCACATGTTGGATCGTTTCGATCCGCCGCCAAACGGTGCATCCACGCACACTGGGGAAGACCAGTAAGGATCAAGGACCACGAAAAGTGCATCGCCCCATTGCCAGGCGTAGTAGTTCCTCAGAAGCCCGATATACGGCACAACCTCCGCATTCCCGCTGTAAAACGAATCCGGTGCAGGTTGGGAATAGAGCGAATTTCGGGCATTCTGGGCCCAGACCGCCACATTATCAGGCGTTCCATCCAGCAGATACCTTGCCGCCTGCTCGTGATTTCCGTTTACAAGAAACAGTGGCGCTGTATTGCCGATCAGCCCGAGATAGGGTCGCTGCAGAGTATATCGTTCGTTCACCAATGACGGGTTGACGGTTGTGGGATCCAGATTGTCCACGCTGAAATCATCCCCCATCAGGATGTAAAAATCGGGATGATCTGCTGCCGCCGTTGCTAGGGTTCTTCTGTATAATTCCGCATCAAACTGCGATTTCTCACGCTCCGGGTGAGAATCGCCCTGAATCGCGAAGGTGAATGTCTCTCCGGCACTGCGTGCCGTATGAAAGCTCATCTCCGTACTGTTGCCGAAATTGCCTGTCCCTGCGGGTTTGAAGTATAGCCGGTAATAGTATCGCGTATTCTCCAGAAGCCCGGTCAGAGTGAATTCAACCGGGATGGACGGCTGAATGTTTGCGATAGAAGTCGTTTGTTCGTAGGTGCCGCTTGATTTTCCATAGGCGATAAATGCGGTCCCGCTCTGATCGGAAGTGAGCACATTCGCTTTGACAGAGTTTGCCGCTGGCGAACCAAGAACGATGCTGCCATCGAAAAGGCTCGTGCGGTCGGCTGCTCCGACGGCAATCAGCCGAGATGTAGAATTCGAACCCGCTGAATTCGTTACCGAAAGAGTAACGGAATATGAGCCGGCGCTCGCATATGTGTGCACTGGATTCCGGGTGGAACTTGAAACACCATCGCCGAAATTCCATGCCCAGGAAACGGGGCCTCCTGAACTTGAATCCGTGAACTGTATGCTCTGACCTGCAAGCGCCGCCGCCGGGCTCAATGAAAATGATGCAACTGGCACTGTCGATTGCAGGGTCACCGACCAGGAATCATCGATTTCCCCATTCTTTTGCGTGGCCGTTTCGCTTGCCGGCAACCATGCCCGCACGTATTGGGCTTGAGCGCTGTTTGGCGAGACCGTAACTCGCAGATGACCGCTGCTGCTCAATATTGTTCCGGAAGAATAGTGATACTGCGTTGCAAGCGCCGCGCCGCTGGAGGTGTTTTTGGCGCTGGGCTGGGGAACCTCCAGGTAAACGATTCCATCGAGAGTTTGTCTTGCGTACAAATGATCATGGCCGTGAAACACTGCCGTGACGCCATACTGCTTGAGCATCTGATGGATAGGAACGCCCCAGCCCGGACGGTTTTTGCTGAACCCATCCGTGCCGTCCGGATTTTTCCCGCCCCATTCAAAATAGGGCGCAGCTTCAATGCCTCCTCGGTATTGCCCGTCAAGTCCGCCCACCAGGCTGTGAATGAAAATGAACTTGTAGGTTGCGGAACTTGCTGCAAGTGTATCTCGCAGCCATTGGTACTGCTTCGGCCCAAGAGTCAGATTCCAGCCGTCCGTACCACCTTTTGCTCTTGTATTCCAATAAGGGTCCAGAACGACAAACAGGGCATCGCCCCACTGCCACGAATACCATGACGCACGCTCTCCGACAAATGCCTCTGACGTTGTATCCCCTCCGTAAAAGGGATCGGGTGTTGGATTCAAATAGAATTGCTGACGTGCTTCCGTCGTCCACACTGCAAGGTTATTTGCAGTGCCATCAACGAACCAGCCGGTCTCGCCTTCGTGGTTTCCGTTGACGAGGAACAATGGCACCGACGGACTGATGATTCCGAAATTGCCCCGTTCATATTCGTAACGGGCATTAACCGTTGCCGGATCCCGGGCCGTTTGTACTGTTGATGTCAAGGGAGCGGAATACTTCTCGCACATGAACGTATCACCCAAGTCGATGTGGAAATCGGGCGCATCCGCTTGAACATTGCTTAGGGTTTTGCGATAGAGATTCAGATCCGAGTTCTCATCGAGGTGGGAGTCGGCTTGGATCGTAAATGTAAACGAGGTGCCGGCCGGCCGGGCGGTTCGAAAGGTATACCAATCTGTTGGCCCGCTGCTGCTACCGGCTGAAGCCTCATAAAAAAGGCGATAGTAGTACACTGTGTTTTCATACAATCCAGTAAGCGCAATCTGCATCGGAATACCGGCAGAGAGGGTGGCCGAGGATGTCTGATTATCGAGCTTTCCGGGACTCGTTCCATACTGAACCGAGATCTTTCCGCTCTGACCGGCAGAATATATATTCAGCTTTATGGAATTCGAAGTTGGTGCTCCAAGAAGGATGCTGCCCGAAAAACTCCCCTTCCCATAGGTAACGACTGGCAACGTTGTCAGCGCGAGAGGAGAACCGCTAATGCGCAACGCTAGAGCCGCTACTTCCGTACTTGAACTTACCCAAAGGGATCCTTTGAAATCATGGATTCCAGGGAATAGTTCTGAAACCATTTTTGCCATGTGACCGCCGGCGGAAAGGCTCATCGTGAAACCCATGCCGACTGCGTTCCCTTCAGTATCCAGCAACTGGATTTTCAGAGAATCATCTGAGCTGGTGGTTCCGGTGAGGGCTATTCCAGTGTCGTAATCTCCGGTCACCACCACCGGCACTGCAAATGAATTCAGCGCAGTTGAGCCGTTTACGGCCGCCTCAGTCTGAAAAGCTCCGGTTGAGTTCAAAACGGTGAAGATGCCGGACACGCTAACTGGAATATCAGAGGTAATCATCGCTGCGGCAGTATTCAGGCCGCCGACTCCATCGGTCTGCAGGAACAACGATGCCCCCGAGGCAAGATTCGAAAAAGTGAAAATATTCCGCCTTCCTTGCCCAATGATGGTCATGCTGACTGGTTTTCCATCATCGCCGGTCAAGCTTAAAGTCACATTGGCCGGTGCTGCAGAAATGTTGGTAATTAGAAAGGACGTTTTATAGATGCCGCTGCCAAACGATCCGTTCGCAATTTGTGGGAGGTACAGTTTCTGTTCCGTCGAGCTTGTCGAAACGCTGGATACCGAGGTATAGGACAGCGGGGAAGCATTCTCCCTCAGTGCAATTGACGCCAAGGGTTCTGAAGACTGGACCAGTATGGATCCCTGGAAATTAGCCACTGTCGGAAAGAGCTGTCCAGGCCCGTATACATAATGGGCAATGTGCTTGTTTGCCCCTAAAGTGAAAATTACCGGTATCCCGGATTGTTGGCCACTGCTATCCCGCAACGTGAGGGTCACCGTCGCATCTCTGCCTGTGGTATTGAGAACCGCAAGAGCTGTATTGAAGGAGGCTGTAGTATCGACGGGAAGCACAAAACTGGATAGTGGTTTCGCGTCACTGATGCCGGTTTCGGTATAGTGAGTTCCATCCATGTCATAAACTCTGAAGATTTCCGATACTCCAATCTCTGCGGGGGAGGAGATCTTCGCGACACCGGCAACCAGGCTTCCTTGTCCATCCGTTTCAAGCAGTTGCGTGCCTCCGGCTGGCAGGTGAATGGTAAATCTGCTGCCTGAATTCCCATCCACCGCCATTATCAGAGGGTTTCCCTCGTCATCGAATAATTCCAAAGTGGCAGCAAAAGCGGAACCGCTGTTGTTGCAAAGCACAAAGGTAGTTGTGAATCTCCCTCCATTGCCTCCGTTGGCAATCTGCGGCAAATAATAAACGCTCTGCGCATATAGGCTGTTTGCGAAAAAGCATGCTGTGCAGAGAACAATAAGCAGATATTTGCAAATTGAAATTGTTTTCCTCGTCATCAGGACTCGCATCAGGTCTCTCTGGAGTTCTTGCCTTTTAGGGCTCGAAGAACAGGTAATCCGTATTGCTGATATAGGGCGCTAGCAGGCCTGCATCATTGATGACGCTCGAATAGAGAAAGGGCGTTGTGCAAATCGAGAAATCAAAGGCCGTTCCGTCTGAATAGGTGCCCGACATTATGGATTTGCGTAGTGCCGCAAACTTGGTTTTCTGTTCGGCACTAAGAGTATTGAACACTTGGGATATCACTGTTGCATAGTGATAGTTATTCTCGCCATCCAGATCCCCATAGGTTTCAGACAATGCGAGCACTTGATTTTTGATCTCATCCGTTGCAACCGTGGTTGTCATCAGACTTCGCAGCAGTGTAGAGATCTGAGTCCGAAGGTTTACGATGTTGGAAATGGGGGATGAGTACAGGTTATTCCTCTGGATGTCCACCAGGTTATTGAAAGCTGCAGCCTGGTTTGCTGTGACATAGCCTCTGGAGCTGTCACTGAGCGCCGACCCAGCGGTAGCCGTCAGCTGTTCATTGATGCTGTAGCCTTCATGCCCTACGGCCGGAGCATCCTTGATATAGAATCCTCCATAGTAAGTCCCATGACGCTCGGGACAGAAGTAGACATCGGCCGTCACTGATCCGGCATACCAGCTGAAGATGTCGCTTGCATAGGTCATCACTGCCACCGAGGTGTCTCGTGGAAGTTTTTGCATCTTGGCTTTAATTAGATCGTTGCTGATGTCCGGCCAGGAAGCCCATCCCTTGCCTTTCATGGCATTCAGGTAGGTCTTCTGCGTTGAGTCCATGGAGTTGAGGATATTGGCATAGAGGAGAGCGCGATCGAAGCTCATCTGGCCGTCGATGAGGTAGAGTGCCCGTGAAGCCTGCCTTACCGCATTGAGGTTCAGCCCATTGGAGCCGGCGGGAGTGCTGCCATCGAGTTGGCGGCGAAATGCCTGCATCAAAGGAAATCGTTTGTAGCCGTATAGATCAATCCGGCTTTGCTCGGTTGTAGCAAGGGAACCCAATTGGGCTAACTGTGCATCAGTTAGGATGTAGATGATATTGTTTGCAATTCGGGTCAGAAAACTGGTGTTGTGCCCCATGTCGTCCGGATCATTGTCTCGCAGGTACTGAAACCCAAAATAATCCGAAACCTTTCCCGGAGGGAAGAAGGACTGTGCGTCCAGATTCCCCGTCATCATAGCAAGTCCAGAGAAAGCTATGGTTGTGCTCTGGGCCTGATCGGAAATCGTGTCGGACATGCTGAATCTTGCATTAAAGTTTGAAATGACAGGCAATGTTGTCAACGAAAGGGGTGAATTATTAATGCGCAGGATCAAAGCCGCCAAATCCGCTGTTGAACTGACTAAAAGCGATCCTTGAAAATTACTGATTTGTGGAAAGAGTTCTGAAACCATCTTGGCCATATGGCCCTTTGCCGGCAGGTCAAGCTTCAGACTGGTTCCGACCGCTGTCCCGCTTTCATCCATCAGTTGAAGATTCAAAGAAGCAGCAGAACTGGTGATTCCCTGGAAAGCGATCCCGGTATCAAATGCCCCGGTGACCGCCACCGGTATTGTGATGGATGATAGCCCCGCAGATCCGCTTACCGCAGCCTCGGTTTGAAAGGCTCCTGCCGAATCAAAAATCGTGAATATGCCGGATACACCGATTGGAACATCCGATGCTATCGTTGCCGCACCAGTAGTCAGGCTGCCAGTTCCATCGGTCTGAAGAGATAATGAAGCTCCCGAAGCAAGGGGCGAAAAGGCGAAATTGCTATGCTTCCCCTGTCCGATTATGGTCATGTTCACGGGGTTCCCATTATCGTCAGTCAAACTCAAAGTCACATTGGCCGGTTTTGCAGAGATATTTGTAATCAGAAAGGACGTTTTATATGCGCCATTGCCAAACGATCCGTTAGCAACCTGAGGGAAATACTGCGTTTGATCGAGCGAATTCGTCGGTATGCTGGACAACGCGGTATAGGACAGCGGGTATGAGTTTTCTCTCAAGGCTACCGAGGCCAATGGTTGCGAAGACTGAACCAATAGAGATCCCTGGAAATTGGACGCCGATGGAAAGAGCTGTCCTGAACCGGAAATATATCGGGCAATGTGCTTGTTTGCCCCAATTGTCAAGGTAACCGGGGCCCAGGACTGTTTGCCGCTATTGTCACGTAATGTGAGCGTGGCGGTGGCATTCGAATTTGCTGTGTTGAGGAATGCCAGCGCTGTATTGAAGTTCCCTGTTGTATCCACGGGAAGCACAAAGCTGGACAGAGGTGTCGCACTGTTGATGCCGGTCTCAGTAAAGTGAATCCCATCAACTTCGTAAACCCTGAATATTTCCGATACTCCTATCTTTGCCGAAGAGGAGAGCCTTGCTACTCCGCTCACCAGACTTCCTTGGCTGTTGGTCTCCAGCAGGCGGGAACTTCCAGCGGGCAACTGAATGACAAAATGGCTGTTGGAACTTCCACCTACATTCATTATCAGTGGATTTCCATTGTTATCGAATAGGTCCAGGTTGGCGGTAACAGCGGCACTGCTGTTGTTGCAGAGCACGAAGGTTGTTTTGAACCTGCCCTCATCCCCACCGTTGGCAATTTGGGGTAAATAATAGATATTTTGGGCAAAAGCATTGCCGGCCCAAAAACATGCCAGCCAAAACAGACCCCATCCGATGACTGTCTTTCTTGATTTGTTGATTTGAATTGCCCGCCGCATACTTGTCCCTCCTCTTATTCACTGAACGAACAATAAACGCATCTTAGGCTATTCGAGCGACACTGGCGGTTATGCCAAAGAGTGGGGAATCGAAGCCTGACACCGGGCGCTCACGCAAGAAGCAAATCCCCAATTATCGGATCAGCCTGTTTCCCTTCTCAAACGATATGTCGTGGGTTTGGCGGCAATGGTTTACGCGGATGCTGAATAATTATAAAAAAAACGCCATGGAAGTCGCTGTCGAATCCATGGCGTTGCCAAATCTTATCTGCTGGGAATGCTTGCTATCGCCTTCTTTGCGGTTCTCCTGGCAGCGGTGGCGGCGGCTGTGATTCCTTTTTCTGTAGAATCTGCCATTGAGCCGACGTCAAAACCATTCGTAGCTTTAAACTCATCTGGGCAACCGCACGCATCATATCTGCGCGGGTGGTCACGACCTGATCAATCGCTTCCTGCCCGCGCCTGGGATCCACTTTTTCATCATTCATAATTTGCTGCAAAACCGCCTCGGCTTTGTCGGCGGCACCACGCAGTTGGATCAACTGGTCGCGGGATTCGGCTACAGTTGCACGGATTTTCTTGTTTTGTTCTTCGCTTAGTCCCAGATCCCTGACAATAGGTTGATCCCACCAAGCTGTGGTTTCGGGTTTCGGGCGCGGTCCCCGGCCGCCCTGCGGGTTCCGGTCTTGGGCGGATCCGATATTTGTGAACGCCGCAATGATGCACATTAACACGCTGATTCTCAGAGTATTCATTTTCCTACCTCGAATAGAGACCGGATCGGTTCCGCTGAACTCGGGAGAGGATCCGAGATTCTGGAAAAGATATCATCGAAAAGCTCAGAGTCCGAAATATGCTGCTTGGGTGGAGGCTGTATTGAAGAGGGTCTTCGAACCATCACAACGGCAAAAATCATAAGTGTAACGAGTACCGGAACCAGAATTATGGGAAAGGGTCGGCGTTTTGCATGGATCCGGGCATGAATGGCTCGCCTCTGTCCGGCAAGAAAGTCTGGGGATACTTCAATCCCAACAGGCTGAAAGTTTTCAAGTCCACTGCGAATCGCTTTAAGCCTCTTGGCGCATGAGACACATTTGGCAAGGTGATCATCCCCGGGACGCACATCATAGACCAGGGCAAAAAGCTCCTCATCCGTCCAATGTTTATCGTACATACAAGTCTCTCAATTCTGCGCGCAGTTTCTTTATTGCGCGAGCCATGTGGGCTTTTACCGTACCGGTGTTCAGGTTCATTATTCCGGCAATCTCTTCGAAGCTCAGCTGTTCTTCGTGACGAAAAATGAAAATCGCCTTCTGGCGGGCGGATAATCGCTCAAGGGACCTTTCCAAACGATGTCGAATTTCCTGACCCTTGGCTTCGTCTTCTTGTGTCGGGCCGGATGCAGGTGTCGCCCGGAGCATGTCATCGCTGAAGGCATCCCTTGAGTGTTTCTGCCAGAAACGCCATCTTTTCGACCGGATGCGATTGTAGCAAGTGTTGAAGGCAACGCGGGTGAGCCACTTTGGCGGTTCCTGAATACTGCTCCGGCCATTTTTCTCAAGGGTCTTATAGGCCTCAACGAAGACATCCTGTGTGGCAGAATCAGCCTCATCGCGGTTTCGGAGCAGGCGCATGCATAGCACAAAAATTCTTTCCTGCTCCTCGGCCATCCATGCCTCGAAGTCGATCTCATGCATGACTAATTCCACGTCTCCCACCGTCAGAACACTCTCCTGAGCTTCCATATTCTTATTGTCGTGGATGTTTTGCAAATCGATTACATAAAGAGAGCAGGAAAATCCAGCGATTCCAATTTGACTAACGCCGCTCAGTGCCGAAGGAAGCCATACCACCAGATAGCCTAATATGCAGGGTCTCCATTGATTTTCATATCGCTCAATTTAAACTCGAACAGCATCCTTTCAGGGTTTTGATTTAGCCTGTTGCTGCCAATACTCCATGCCGGAGGCCCTGTGAATTCCAGCCTTAGGAACTTATCCTCCTGACTTAGAACAGGGCGGCCCTGTGAATGCCGAGGAAAAATGAATTGGAATTCACACACATTGGGTTGTGAGATTACAAAGCGTTCAAGCGGGATCCGTCTCCCTTTCGAAGGGATCAAGGAAACAGTATCTTTGAGGGTTTCTGTTGTCTGATTCTGCCAATAGGGACAAGGGAGCGAATCGGGTCTGCCTAATACACTTCTGCCAAGGTGATGCCCACTTATAATATGAACCACAATCGCATTAGGAAATCGCGTTGAGAGAAATTCCTCGGCCTCCTTATCCAATTCCTGCCGTTTCTCCTGGGAGAGCTTTTCATAATTTGAGGCTATTTGCTTCTGACGAGCAAGTGCCCGCCGGATGGGCAATGCTGAGAAGAGTTGCACAACGTATCCGTTGGAATTGTAAAGCACGTTCTTAGCCCATGGAGAATCCACAAGCATCGTTTCGCATTCTTTCTCTGTCCAATAGCGATAATCTTTTGTTTTCCAGAATTCATTTGTCTCCTGCGCTGAACTGAAAAAATTCAGTAAAAACGCAAAAAACAAAAACAGCATTGCAGGATTTGGAATAGGCCATCTGTATTCCAGTATCCGGAAGATTCTGTTGCATTCTGAAGCTGGGAAATCTTTCATATCATTCTTCTTTTGTTTGTTAGCCTGCAAGCGTCAAAGGCGGGTGAAGCGTCTATATATAGTTAGAGTATTTCGGGTTTCATTTGGATCATAGATTTAAAAAACCTACATTAAAGGCGATCTGCTTTGGTGAGATTTGGAGCTTTGCTTTGCGTAAATCAGGCGAGCGGCCGGACCGCTAATCAGAGAACCCAAGGTCGGCCGAAGAGAATTGCATGATGGCTTTACTGCAAAAGGCGCCTTAAAGAGAATTGGATTATTACCTAGCAATTTGTTGAAGGGGATAAGAGAGCGGTCTATGTGTAATAAAACCGCTCTCTGTGCATGCAATGCGGCTACCTTTGCGCCTTGGATTGTTCCCGCATCTTGGCGAAATAGGCATCAAAGGCCTTGATCTGTTCGATGTTCGGATGAGGCCTGGCGTCGGGAGTCTTGTCGAAGATCATGGTCTTCTGTTCCTTCTCATCAAACGCCGGCCAAACCGGCAAGCCCGGTCCATTGGGATCACCCTTTTTAGCGAAATTCACCCAATAAGAGCTTATCAATTCGGATAAGGCCTTATCTTCCGGTCCGTTCCCTCCTCCCATTCCACCCAGGTTGCCGAAAACATAAGAAATTTCAGCCGCGTGGTTGGCGCCATCGGGCGAGGCTGGTGTGCGATGATCAAAGTAGTAAACGAAAGCTTTATTTTTACCTTTCGCGGATTGCATTTTTGCCCACGCCCAAGTGGGCCAGGCGAAGGTGGATTCACGCATTAGGTCCTTAGCGGACCTGGTCGCGTCGGCCTCCATATCGTGAGGATAGACTTTCAAGATATCCTCGGCGTTCGCCGCATAGCTGCTGCGGACCATTTTTTCGAACCCTGTCCCCGTGGTTAACTGGGTGACAAACAACCCGCCTTCATTTGAGTTCGTTCCTACTAGGATAGGCGTATCGTTGAATTTTCCGGCTTCAAATATCTCATATGGGGATTCGACAATTGTCTCGCCATCGGAAACCGGCCGAAAACTGCCCATGCCCTTGGTGTCTTTCTGAATTGCCTCTGCGCTAAGTGCGCGCGCAGCCTTGATGTCGTTGGCTCCCAGCTTGCTCAAATAGGCTTTCCCCTGCTCCTCCGCTGCTTTGAGCGTCATGCCAAGAGTTCGCATCGCCCCGCCACTCTCAGAAATTGCGCGTTGAAAGAAGCCTCGGGCCATCGGAGATGTCACAAGCATTCCGACCGACATGCCCCCGGCGGATTCACCGAAGATGGTGACGTTCGATGGGTCGCCGCCGAATCGCTTAATGTTCTCCTTTACCCACTTAAGGCCGGCGATCTGATCCTGAATTCCATAGGCGCCGGAGCCTTTACCGCTTTCTTTGCTGAGGTCCGGGTGGGCCAGGAATCCCATTGGCCCCAGGCGGTAGGCCACGCTGACCAGTACCACTCCTTTCTTTGCCAGAGTGGCGCCGTCATAGGTCGGCGTGCTGGTCATCCCGATGCCGAATCCTCCGCCATAAATCCAGACCATCACCGGACGCTTTTCTCCGGTCTTCTTTGCGCCCGTCCAGACATTCAAATACAGACAGTCTTCGCTGATTTTTTGGGGGCCTCCCAGCATAGCGCCAAAAGCGGTGTCCTGCATCGGACCGGGCGCAAATTCGTCCGCCTTTCTTACGCCCTGCCACGGTTTCACTGGCTGGGGGGATCTCCAGCGCAGATCGCCAACCGGCGGAGCGGCAAACGGAATGCCTTTAAACGAGGCGATGCCATCCTTCACGACACCTTCAACAACACCCCCGGTGACCTTTGTCTTTGATATCTGTGCCCACGCCGGAACTACGGCGACAATGATCAAAGACAGCGCGCAACCTATAACCTTCAGATTTCTTCTAATCATTGTGACTCCTTTGAACAGAGACCCAGTATTGCACCAAGAACCCCGAGAGGCCCTATAATAGCGCAGCGTTTTGATAAACCCATCATAATCGTATGGATCTATTTCAGCGACAAATTTACTTCGAGCTGGCTGATTATTTCGACGCTCGGGAACCAGGCTTGACCCGGCTGCAAAACCCATAACCGCTTACGGAACTCCGTATGGATGGACTGAATTGCCCACGATTTGAATAGAGCGCAGCCCTGCGGTCTTTTGGATCTGTTGGGGTTACATTCTTCACTTTGGCGACTTTTCATAATTGGCAGCTTTTCAGCTGCGCTTGGGACGACTTTCGTATATAAGTGTCTGCTTTCATCTGCCAATTTTAGGATAGATTTTGACTGGGACAGTCTCATGTATTCGGACAAAGACGGTATATTCGATCATCAAAATGCGAATGATAATCCGGTCAGATCATCCTCTGCATCGGCCATGTACGCAAAGGCCTTCGCCATTAATCCCGCGGCGATCGGCATTGTCTGCCTGGACAATGGCCTGATCGTAGATGTCAACGAGACCTGGCAGGAGACCTTCCAATGCAGCCGTGCCGGCGCCATCGGTCGTTCGGCGCTGGAGCTGCAGCTGTGGCCCTCAAGCGAAATCCGGGGCCAATACCTGGAAGAGCTGCATAGGATTGGCTCCTTCCGCAATCGTGAGTATACCGTTCTCAGAAAATCAGGAGAGAGCTTCACGGCTTTGTGCTCGGCAGAGCTGATGGAGTTGCAGGGCGAGAAGTTCATAGTCTCAACCTGGCTCGATATCAGTGACCGTAAACGGACAGAGGAATATTTAAAAAGAAACGAGAGCCTACTGTCCGAATCCCAGCGGATCGGGCATATCGGCAGCTGGAGCCGGGAGATCGGGGCAAAGGATATTCAGTGGAGCGATGAGACCTATCGCATCTATGGACAGGATCCCGCCACGTTCCATCCAACCCTTGCTCTCTTTGTCGCCTTGATCGTTCCTGAAGACCGGGCATTAATGAAGGATTTTATTCGCGCTTGCGAGAAAGGCGAAAATCCTGGCGAAATAGAGTTTCGTATTATGAGGCCGGACGGAACGGTTCGGATCTTGTATGGTCGCGGTGGCCTGGAGGTCGCTTGCGATGGCAAACCCCTGCGGATTCTCGGCATGGTGCAGGACATTTCCGAGCGCAAACAGGCCGAACGTGCTGCGCGTGAGAGCGAATCCCGATATCGGTTGATAGCAGAGAATGCGGCAGATGTAATCTGGGTTCTGGATCTTGAGACTCAGCGCTTCAAATATGTCAGCCCTTCAGTGGCAAAACTGCGCGGCTATTCGCCGGAAGAAGTGATGGCTCAGCCCGTGGATATGGCGCTGACGCCTGAGTCTTTGAAACGGGTTCAGGAGCTTTTGGCTCTGTGGATTCCGCAATTCATAGCCGATCCTTCAATACCCGGCTTTGCCACGACCGAGGTCGATCAGCCGTGCAAAGATGGTTCCATCGTTTGCACGGAAGTAACCACCAACGCTGTCATGAGCGAGCGAGGCCAGGTCGAAATTATCGGAGTTTCGCGGGATATCACGGAAAGAAAGCGGGCCAATGAAGAGAGGGCCAGACTTTCCGCACAACTGCAGCAGGCTCAGAAAATGGAATCGGTCGGACGGCTGGCGGGAGGCGTTGCCCACGATTTCAACAACATGCTGAGCGTGATTTTAGGCAATGTGGAAATAGCGCTGGCGCAGACAAATACGGAGCCATCGCTTTCTATCTGCCTGGAAGAAATCCAGAAGGCGGGACGGCGGTCCGCAAATCTGACCCGGCAGCTGCTTGCTTTTGCCCGGAAACAGGCGATCACCCCGAGTATTGTCGACCTCAACGAGGCTGTGTCTGGCTTTACGAAGATGCTCCGAAGGCTCATTGGCGAGAATATTGTCATGGAATGGAAACCTAGTCAGGATCTTTGGTTGGTAGAGATAGACCCGTCCCAGATAGATCAGATTTTGGCCAACCTGGCTGTCAACGCTCGTGATGCAATCGCGGGGATCGGCACTTTGACCATTGAGACCGCAAATATAGAACTGGATGATAAACATCAGGCATTGGGCAGTGGTTTTGTGCCGGGCGATTATGTGCAGCTCTCCATCAGCGATACCGGCAGCGGAATGGATAACGAGACTCTGAAGCACATTTTCGAGCCGTTCTTTACGACGAAGGAGATTGGCAAGGGCACCGGCTTGGGGTTGGCCACCGTGTATGGCATTGTAAAGCAAAACAACGGGTACATTGATGTTTGCAGCCAGCCGGGGAATGGAACGCAGTTTGAGATTTACTTGCCGCGATTTGTGGGGATGATTCATCCTGTTTCAGAAGAAAATATACTGGAACCACCATTGGACAATCCGGCAAAGGTTCTGGTCGTGGAGGACGAGCCGACAGTTTTGACTTTAGCCACGACAATGCTGGAAAAACTGGGCTATACAGCATTGTCGGCAACAAGTGCTCAAGATGCCATCAGCCTTTTAGCCCATTACCCCGGGAACATTGATATTCTGCTGACGGACGTGATCATGCCCGGAATGAATGGAAGGGAACTGGCGAGGCGGCTGCTCTCGGATCACCCGAATCTTAAATGCGTTTTTATGTCGGGCTGGACTGCAGACATCCTGGAGTCAGAGGGAGTGATAGGTCCCGGGATCCATTTCCTGCAGAAGCCCTTTACTTCAGATCAGCTGTCATCGGTCTTGCAAAACGCCAGACGAGACTGATTTTCGGGCACGCTCCCGGAGCTTGTACGACGGTAAGCACTTTCTGAGAGTGACAGCGTGCAAGTCGACCCAGGACTGGGGCTGGCAGGCGGTTCCCATTTCCGTCTTTATTGCGGCACAAGTTTCGCAAAAACTGGTCGATAAGTAATTAGATTTCGACCGATCCACGATCGGTCCTAAATGCGATTGCCGGGAATATGGATTTGGCATCCGGGAGGAAGGCATGGCTTCTTTTCGTATTTTGCTTATTTCGATCGTCATGGTTGCGGGTTGGCAGAGCACATTAGTGGCTGCGGCCGGAACTGTCCCTCAGGATTTTACTGTTTGGAGTGTGGGAGGATCCTGGACGTGTGGTGGAAGACCGACCTCCATTACTCAGGATGGCCACAATCACCTGCTTTTCACTAACGAAAATGGACTGCGCTCAAAGGGCAGTTTCCTGAATACGGACACAGTGGTTGCAACCGAATGGGAAAATGGGTTGCGTGGATCGGTTCAGGATGGGGGCAACACAATCCAATGGGCCAACGGGACCGTCTGGTATCGAAATCAAACAGGCTATGGACAGAGTGGTTCCCTGCCATCCCTATCGGACGCCTGGATCTGTGACGGCAAACCAACATCCATCACGCAGGACGCGGGCGGAAACCTCGTCTTTACAAACCAGATGGGATGGAAATCCAAAGGTAGATTTGCCGATGCGGCAACGGTAATTGCGACGGAATGGGAGAACGGCCTGCGCGGCTCTCTGCAAGACGGAGGCAACACCATTCGATGGGCCAACGGAACCGCATGGTTCCGGAGCGGACCCACGGGCGTTCGGCTTAACCCGACAGAATCCTTGCTGGGAGGAGTGCCTTCGCAGGGCCGATTGCCTTCGCTGGGAGGTGCCTGGATCTGCGACGGTAAGCCGACCTCCATTACGCAGGATGGGAGCGGAAATCTAGTTTTTACAAACCAAATGGGTATGAAATCCAAAGGCAGGTTTGCAGACGCGGGAGCGGTAATTGCGACGGAATGGGAGAACGGCCTGCGCGGATCCCTGCAAGACGGAGGCAATACCATCCGATGGGCCAATGGAACGGCATGGTTCCGCAGTTCACCGGCAGCGGGAGCGGCTGTCACGCCCTCCTTGGCCGGTGTCTGGACGTGCGATGGACGTCCAACCTCCATTACGCAGGATGGGAGCGGAAATCTAGTTTTTACAAACCAAATGGGTATGAAATCCAAAGGCAGGTTTGCGGACGCGTCTACCGTCATCGCCACCGAATGGGAAAACGGACTCCGGGGTTCCTTGCAGGATAACGGGAATACCATTCGCTGGGCCAATGGCACGGCGTGGTACCGCGGCAATCGCTAAGAGTGCAGTGCTGAAGCGGGCATGAGCCAGCCAAGATGCAATTGCCGCAGAGTGGCTGGCGGAAGATATGGAATTTACCTGTTCTTCGAATTTTCCTGTTTCTCGATCTCCTTTTTCAGCCGGTTCACCAGAACTCCGCCGGTACCGCTGATTCGCCTCTCACACGAGATGGTCGCGATATTTCGCTGAGCCCTGTCGTATACCTGGACCACGATTTCATTGCTGAACATGTTCAACCGGCCCTGAGACACGTGCAATAGAATATCCGCCTGGTCTGGCGTGTCCACAATCGTCCAGCGACCCCATTCCCGTAGCTTCTTGGGAAAATCCGAAATGACGCGGTCATAGTTTTCCTGGTAGGAAACATACGCTGTTCGTGCGCTAACCAGGTTTTTCGGCGGCGGCAGGGAAACAGCAAGCGATCCCAGCAGGTTTGCGATCTGTTCTGCGCTTGGCGTAGAGGGCTGAACCCCAGGCGTGGTAGTCGGATTGGACGGCGATGTTGGCTGCGGAACATAAGGAGTATTGGGGGCAGCGCTATTGAACGGTTGTTGCGGTGAGGGCTGCGGGGACGGAATCTGCGAATTCTGGTAATTCTGCTGCTGGATGGGTGCTTGCGTCTGACCCGGACTGTTTGGGAATTTCTGTATATTGTTCATCAGGCTTAGAAATGCCTGGAGGAATTGTGCGCTCTGATCCTGTCCCGGAACAGCCTGCGGCACAGTTTGGTTCAACTGATTCTGGACTCCTTTCTGATAATTGCCGAGGAGGCTCATCAGTTGTTGCGCCACAGGGTTCGCTTGGCCCTGCATTCCTTGGCTCTGTACTCCCTGCGATGTCCGGTTGGCAGCATTGTTTTGCAGATTCTGATACATGCTCATCAGGCCTGTGAGCTGTTGCGCGATCTGTCCGGTCTGGATGCCCTGCGGATTAGAGGTTCCCGGAATTTGGTTAGCACTGCGTTGCTGATTTAAAAAATAATTGAACATATTCGTGTATGCATTGACGCCCGGATTCTGGCTGCTTTGAGCTTGAGCCGGCAGCGCCCCGGAGAATGACTGGATTCCCCCTCTTTGCTGTGCAGTAGAACCCAGGACTCCCAGGAGGGCCTGCAACGCCTGCATCCTTTGTTCCTGATTCTGCTGCTTGTTTGCCTGCTCATTGCCTGTAATTTCACGGACAAATTCCTCCGGAAGGCGACGTGTCGCAGCAGGCGAAGGTAAGGTTACGGTTTCAATTGGCGGCCATCGCAGGAGTGTTTGTTGTTCGGGCCGGGGCTGATCTGCTATGGAAGCGGTTTCCGGCCTTGGTTTCGGGCTATTTGGAGTAAGAGGATCAGGCATGAGTGGGGACGGAGGCTTTGACATCGATGCTTCCGGAGGAGTCATCGTGGATCCGGTTTGGGCCTGTCGACTTATGACCTCGATGGTAACGAAATCGCTGAGCTCACCCGCCGATGCAAGAATGACCGCCTTGCCCGGCTTCAATCCCCTGGCTGTACCGGAAGCGTCAACAGACACAACGGCAGGATCTGCACTAATCCACGAGGTGCTTCCGGCCGGGTTCCCATTGACTGTTGCTGATAAAAGAGCCTGTTCTTCCACGCCAAGGATTCGCTTCCCCTCAATAACCAGGACCTGAACCACGGGCGGCTGGGCTGGTACCAGCGATGGCGCGACCGGATCCGCCGAGGCTACAACAGCGAGATTCATTGTGGATGTGGACTTTCCAACGGAAGCCATGATTGTAGCGAATCCCGGCTTCAGTCCTCGCACATTGCCGTCTTGATCTATTGCGGCGATATCCTCATTCAGACTGCGCCAGACGGCCAGGCCCGCGGCGTAGGGAGCTCCGTTGAGTTTATGGGCCGAATACCGCACCTGCTCCCCCACCGCGACAGAGGATTTGCCTCCTCGAATGGTCACAATCTCCGACGTGTCCTGCGCCACGATTCCATTTGATATCAAAAACGCCAGGAGAAGCATTCCCGCGATATGCACGATCTTGCTTCTGATCATTGCCCCCCCAATCCCTCTATGGGTTCGCCGATACGCTGACCGGAATCTGTTTTTCGATTACTACTCCATTTCGCATCAGACGGATATTGGCACTGCTGCCCAATGCTGTCTTTTGATCGATGATCTCGCTAATTCTGGCCATCGCTCCTGACAGATGAACACCGTTTAACTCCAGGAGCACATCGCCGCGCTGCAGTCCCCCAAGATCGGCGGGACCATTTTTGTATATGCGATTCACTTTCAATCCTTCCTCTACTTCTCCGAGGAGGACTCCCAGGAATTTTGTCTGTTGGAAGGCTTCGACCGCATTTTTTTTGCTACCCAAAGCCAGGTGGCAAAAGCCGACATTCCTTGTCCACTGCAATCTGGCGGCCGGGCTGGAAGCACGATTGAGTCCTTGGAAAGCCAGTTGCAGGGCATCATCATAGTTGCCCGCGAAATAGGCCGCTTCCCATATCCGGGCGGCAATGGACTCGAGATCATCCAGCGCAGCCAAATCAGAAGCTCGCTGAAACGCCTTTCGCGCCGGATCGTATTGCTCTATTTCCATGTAGCTGTCACCCAATTCAACATAGTTTTCGAACCGTTCGGCCAGCGCATTGGCTCTCAGGAACGATTGAACCGCATCCGGATAGAAGCCAAACATCTTCAATGACATTCCCAGGTCGCTGAAGGTTTGATAATCGCGCGGGTTTAAATCGATCACTTGCTGGTATTGCCCCAGGGCTTCATCCTTGCGCCGCAGTTTCATGAGCATGTTGGCCCGGTTGATCTGGTATGTGGCCCCTGGATGAATCCTGATGGCCGCATCAAAATCGCGCAAGGCCAGGTCGTATCTCTGCAAGCGATAATAGGAAACTCCCCGCTCGTTGTAGGCATCAACGGCGCGGGGTTCGATGGCAATGGCCTTGTCCAGATCTTTCAACGCGGACTGAAGGTCTCCTTTGCGTCCATAGACGATGCCGCGGTCATAGTAGGTCAGCCAGATATCGGGCTCAAGGCCAATGGCGGCGGCAAGATCGGATAATGCAGCCTCCAGCGAACCTTTTTGAGCATAGGCCAACGCACGCATCCGGTACGCCGCGCCGCATTTGGGCTTGTCTTTGAGCAGCTTCGTGCAGGCCGCAATTCCACCCTCGAAATTCTTCGCCGTGACCTGAACGTTGCAGGGCGTCTGCTCAAAATCTTTGCCGCAGGTCTTCTTGGAATAGCAATTGTGATTCGGCGTCCATACATAGTCCTTCGAATCCTGAGCTTGAAGCAGTAAAGGGAATAGCAACAGCCCAAGAATGATCTTTCCGCAATGCATCAGGACTCCCTCCCTAAAGCTATCGCTCTCGACAAAACGAGCCATCCCGTTATAGCTGCCTTTCAAGGGGGCTCAATGAAGTCGCCATTGCCCGTCCTGGACGCCGATGAGAATCACGATCCAGTCGTGCGATTTCTGTTCGTAATTGATCATCATAATGGCATCGGCGGTCGCATCACTGGTCACCTTGCCGTCGCGGCTTACGATAGTTCTGCATGTCAGAGCTCCGCCCCACCCCCCGATCATCTTTGCCTGATCGTCCGGGGATAGTACGCTGTAATGCCCCTCCTTCAATTCGCAAGTTGCATCGCGGCGATCAATCATTCCCGTCTTGTAAGTGAACTGCCATGTGTGCGTGATCGTACGCGGAGTCATTTCAAGACGGCCCGGAGCCGAACCGGCATTGGATGCTTTCGGCACGAACGAAAACGTAATATTGCTGCCCTCGAGCACAAGCGCTGCACCGGTCTTGCGGACCTTGTCTTGCAGCGATGCCTTCATTTCAGCGTCAATGCCGCCGGATAAACTAAATGCCTTCGGCGGGCTTGGCAGCACAGTACGGGGCCCGCAGTTCTTGACCTGAGTGCATAAATTTTCCACATCAACCAGCATCGCCGCCGATTGAGTATTCCATCGTTGAACCAATGCTCCGACTACTTCACAGTCCGGAAGCTCCCCGAGTTTGGTTTCACAAAGTGACGCGGCTATATTCACTTCGTCCATGAGCTGATTGGCTTCATCCTTGGATTGCTGCATTGTCTTTTGAACGTCAGCAAACCTGTTGGCCAGGCTTTGTTCCAGCGCCGGCAGGGAGGGAGCCTCCGTGGTGCATTCCCCAATGTCCGTGAGCGCCTCCAAGCGAGCCTGAAGGGTTTTTAGCCTTTCTTCCTGGCCTGGAACGGATCTTGAGGCAATCCCTGCACGGATTGCCTCCAATCTTTCCCGCAGAGCTTTCCGTTCACGATCATAGGATTCTTTGCTGTTATAGCCCGTTACCGCATAATTGTTGGCCAGATCCGGCACCGCGGTAATATTCGCAATGTCGCTCATCGCGCGAATCGCCATTTCCCAGTATTGCCGGACATTCTTCCTTCTTGCGTCCAGCGCCGGCTTTATTGCCTTCAGGAGAGCGCATTTGCTGTTGATCTCTATCCCATGCTTCAGAATCCCGGCGAGATTGGCTGTCGAACGCTGGCAAATATCCCCTGCCTGCCGGGCTGCTCCGTCCGATTCACACGGATTCTGCCTACTGCGGAGCCACGTGACTCCGATTTCCAATTGTTTCTGATGTTCTTTGGATTCGTTGAGCAGCACATCCAGTTCCTGCCGGGATTTTGCTCCTGCAGCCGCCAAATCATCAATCTGCTGTTTGACCTGCTTCGCCTGTATTCTCAATTGGGCGAGATTCCGCTCCATGGCCGCGATGGAATCGTTTAAATCCTGGGACTCTCGAATGGCTTCCTGACATGCTTTGACTGTTCTTTGCCTCAGTGCCAGAAGCTGGGCAATTGCATTGGGGATCTGACTTTCCAGATCCGAAAGAGCTGCGACCGGATCCGTTCGACTCGAAGTGGGCGTTGTTGCCGAGCGTAAACCGCCCGCGGTTCTTTCCAGTTGACTGGAATCGTTTTGGGGTGGCTTTCCAATGTATTTCAGCTTCACTGGAAGGACAATAGGAAAATTGTTGGGGGGCGTGCTGCCTCGTGCTTCGAAAAACACTTTGGAATATTCATCGACAATTTCGCAGTTCGCATCCGCTGCTTCCCAGTCCTGACTCTGCGGTACTACCTTGAAGGCATGCGATCCTGCGCTCAGTCCTGCAAATGAGGCAACTGTTCTCGGAGGCGAATCAAGCGGATACATGGAAACTACCGGGGGAGAGTTGTCTGCCTGCACATTGCAGACCACGGGCACCGCGATTTTCGCGCCGTCCTCTCCGGGTTTTTCCGCACTAATGACAATAACCGCCGATCCGCTTACCTTCGGAATTGGGGCGATGGCATAGCCAATGACCGGTACAGGTTCCGAGGTCCCGATCACGGCGCCTGCGGCATCCAGGGCACTTGCTCTGGCCTGAAGGGAAAGAGTCAGGATGGTGTACTTGGGGCGGCCTTGCGGGTCTTTCTCCTCCAATTTTGCCTTTTCCTTTTCTGTCGGAACGAAGCCGGCTGGAGGGCCGGTTTTGACGCTTTCCGCTTTCAGCCAATAGTCATGAGTCCAGGGTTGTGGATGATCGGCACGGTTGGCCTCTACCACAATATCTACGGGGATGCTGGAGCTTTGATCACTTGTATCGATCATCGGCTCGGCAGAAGGGGGGCGTTCCGTCGAGTCCTGCGGATCGTTCGCAGCGCTGTCGACGTAGCCGCTGAAATCTATGTACCAGGTCGGTGCTTTAAGTCTGACCCGGCCTGGGCTGGCCAATGATTGGCTCAGCTGTTGATTTGCCCAGGATTCAAAACCGGCCTGGATTCGATCAAGAACCCGATCTTTGGACAAAAGCAGTTGCATCTCCAGTACATTCCATTGCTGAGCCTTCTCGGCGATCCTTTTCTGGATATCATCCTTAAGGAATTCCACGCGTGCATCTTCTATTTCATAAGCTTTGTAAAGGCCGATCAGGCGCTGGCGCATCGAAGCCAGGAGTTGATCGCGTCGAGAGGTCCCGCCGAACAATCCCTCAAACTCGGCCTTATAGCCATCAGGCTGAGAATCGAACCACTTCCGTACCTCGCTGTTGAAGATTTGCTGAAGAACTTCGTCTTCATTTGAGTAATCGGGATTGACCTGTGCTGCTACCAACGGTTGAAAGCAGTCGTAGATTTTGGCGATTCTTTGATAGTAAGGCAGATCAAAGCTGTATTTTTTCTCGAGCTGTTCCTTCCGTGCATCCCAATTTTTCGAAACGGGTGTCAATCCTTCGGACATCAACTGTTTCCAGATTGTGGGAGCGAACATGCGCGGTCCTTTTTTCGTCAACTCCGAAAATGCGGAGTTTTCGTCTTCGGCTCTCATGCACGAATGACCCCAGAATATTGGGAAGCCGGGAGTGTCGGCCTTTACAATCGGATTATCGGCGGAAGGATTTCTCAGGGCGCGCACCGAAACAGACCCGGGATCTGGACGTGAACGGAACGCTTGTTCAATCAGGTCGTCATCAATCTTTTCCATCATCCAGTGATAGCCGAGTGATGGGACGCCGGTTGACAGGTCGTAAACCAGCAGAAGTTCTCCCACATAAGGGGTTCCCAGCCGGGAACTTGCCCACTCGGAGGCGTATCGCAGCAGACCGAGCATGCCGATAGAGACGATTCCGCGTTTGATTTCACCGCGGCTGAAATCTTTGATTGCAATACCGACGATCCCATACGAAGTGGGAAGGTAGAAAAGCGATTCGGTGATAATCGCTTCGCTTATGATGGCACGGTTCCCGGTCCTGTAGGCATTCACAATATTGAGTGCGCTGTTGGCAAGCATCAGCGGACTCATGAGATTGTTCCAGGTTGCCGCGCCAAAATCCTTTGGGGGTAACTGGAAATCGCGATCCATCATGTCCACGATCCCCCGGATGGCACTCGCATAGGCCGGTTCGCGAAAGGATGCCCCCTCCCGGATATGTTCCTTCAGCTTTTGCCAATCCTGCGGATTGCGGAGGCGACGCTCGGCTTCCTGGCCGCTGACTTCCGTTAAGCGCTCGACCCTTTGACGCTTTTGGTTCAGGGCCTCTTCCCGCACCGCGTTTTCCGAATTTCCAGTGCCGCCCGAAGACGCAGGCTGAGGAGGACGCGATTCGTATTCGGAGAGGAAATTGTCGAGTTCGGCGCTGGTAAGCTCCGAAAGCTTCTGAACCTCTGCCTTCAAGGCCTGCGGCGTTTCCTTGAGGATTTGTTCTGTGAGTTCCTTGCTTACCACGGGGTTTTCGATTTTTTTGACAATCTCAAACATTGTGGCGATTTCGACACGAATCTTTTCCGCTTGTTTACGGGCGGCAGTTACATTGGGTCCCCGGTTCACACTCCCGTCGGCATTTACCATATAGCGATAGGCATTGTGTTTAAGCCCTGCGACGGAGAAATCACGAATAGCCTCGATGTACTTGGATACCAGGAGTTGACCGACCGTATCCCGAAGCCGGCGCGTATGGATCTTCCATGCTTCAGAGTAAACAGCATCGAGATATGGCCCCACTGGTGCGGAAGTTTCGATAAGCTCGGGATGCGACCTTTGTACAATGGAAACCGCTTCGTCGAAGTAGGGTTGTAGAAAAACAGAGCGGCCGCGGTCGGGATGCTCCCAATCCAGAAGGTTGTTGGCTTTGGCGTATTCAATACGATTGCTGATCTCAATATTCTGGTAGAGATTCCGAAAAGCCTCATTGGACATCCGAATGTCCAGCCGGAAAGCGCGAATCATCCAGCGCGCTTTCATCAGCTGCATTTTTCCGCCGATGATTATTTTATATTCATCTTTTCTTAAGATGCTTGCGCGTGCTTCCTGATCGGCCTTGCCTAGTCCCTCCAGCATGAATGCATCTCGAATGATACTGTTGGATGGGCCGATCGGGTCAACGGTTGTCGTGGGCTGATCATTGGGAAGCCCGCAGGCATGGATATCCCGATAGGAATTCACCAGACCGGCGCCGGCTCCCTCATTGATTGCGCGGTTGAAGTATTTGGAAAAGGCTGCGCGATCATCGGCATGGTCGATCATTTGGCGCAGATTCTGGGTTACAACTCCGAAAGCATTGCTGCGATCATAGGCGGGCACGATTCCCTCAAACTGCATAGCATTGGTTCTCCACCTGCCGTTGGGATCGAGTTCGCCTATCCGGTATTCAATCGGGGCGGGTTTTTGTAATTGAGCTGAGGCCGGGATGGATCCCTCCTCGCCAGGCACGGACCTGGTTCTCAAAACCTGAACACGGGGATCGAGCGAGGTAGCGCGTCCATCTCGGAATCCTCTTTTCTGAACGGTTTCGAGATTCGCGCCGGGCACATAGTAGGCATCTCCTCCGGAGGTAACCTTCAGACGCATCTGTTTGACGGCGCCCCGGAGGGAACTTCGGTATTCCTCGAAAGTCTGAGCCGCATTGCGAACTCCCGGGAGGAAGACATCACCATCATGCGTTGTAATGTCTATATTGGCCGGCTGATACTTGAATCGCGTTTCAAAGCGCAGATTGAAATCTGCGATGAGTTGAGCCAGGGTGATTGATCCGCGCGCAGCCGGATCCGCATAAACCGTAACATCGATATCACTGCGATAAGCACTTCTGCTTCCGGAATCGATCAGTTCAATATGCACCTGGTGATCAAGCGCAATCTCCGCCCAGACATCAACGACCATCTTCCATCTCATTTCCGCAAGGAGCGCGCTTTGCTGGCGGAACTCACTTTTTGAACAAACCTTTTTCCAGGCCCGCGCCGTTTCAACCGATCCTTCCGGAGGAGCGAACTCCTGGTTGACAAAAAAATCCCAACGCTTCTCCCGAATATCGGTCTGAAGTTGTTCCAGTTTGGTGTTCCGCAACAAAGCTTCGATGCGTTTTTCCAGCACTGGATTGGTCGGGCCAGGGGGCTGCGGCAGTGCGGCACTTTCTGGTCTTGGTTCCTCTCCCATTTCAGCAAAGGCGAGAGTCTCCTGTCGTGCAGGTTGCGAGGATATGGATTGAGCCGGTCGGGGCTGACTGGAGAAGAAACTGCCCGTCTTCCACTCGCCTGAAACCTGGCTGCCGCGTCCCGAATTTGCGGCGGATTCCGCTGCCGGCAGCCCTGGAGGTTTTTCGGCGACCAGCCCTTTGCCCGCTCTCCAATCGAAAAAACCACGCGAATTTCGGCCGACGCGGACTTCAGCCCCGTGAAAGCCCTTCGCTTCGTTCAGGGAGCAGAGTTTTGTTTTGATATATTCGGCAAGATAAGCCCCCTCCCATCGTCGTTTCAAAACGGGATCCTGAATCGTATCCAACCGGAATACGATATCGTTCTTGCCGTTTTTGCGGATTACATCTCCTGCGACATAGCCTAGACGGCCGGGATCGGCTCCGACCCCCAAAGCCATCTCATCATGAAAGTTAAGACTGTCCCGGATGAGGATCTGCCCGGTTCTTGGATTGATGACGAATTTCCAATATTGGACCGACGCAGGAGCATCGGAATCCTGCCCGGATGTGACGTTTCCGGGAGCAGAGCCCAGGATGAGAAGAACTGAAAGCACGACGGTAATTACTTTCCGCCCCATGAAAAAGTCTTCATTCCGGAATGTCATGGATCTCCTCCGGTCACCGAATGCTTATTTCTGGCGGGAGGCACTATCCAGGCACGGCGGATATGCGAAGTAGCTGGCATTCCGACGTTTTCTGGTTTCAGATGCCATGCCAACAACGAACGGTGATGAGACTACTCGAATGCTTCCTGGAACTTTTGGAGCGTATTTTACTACGGAACACAGGCGTGGGAATAGGAATTCGCAAAAAGCAGGTCGGTTGCTTTACAATTCGACAGCCCGGGCGGAGCTCAATCCTTCTTTTTTCGGACTTTGAGGGCTTTCAGATCTCCTGTGGGACATACTACCTCGCAGGCGCCGCAGCCATTACATTTTGCAGGATCAACGCCTGGAAAGGATTCATAGGCTTCTTCATTCCATTGAACCTTAATAGCATCATAGGGGCAGAGTCGTAAACAGGCATGACACTCGCTGATACCCCATAGGCACAGAGACGTGTCTACGCTGGCCTTTCCTATGACATACCTGTTTTTCTGCTCCAGGTTTAATTTTTGTAAAGCTCCGCTGGGGCATACCGTTGTACAGGCATTGCATTCTTTTTTGCAGTAATCTGTCTTATACCGGACGACCGGTGATAGAAACCCAAGCGCCCCGGATTGTCCCTTATCCGGATGAATGATCCTGGATGGGCAAGCGCGTATGCAATTGCCGCATCGCAGGCAAAGCCCCGTAAACTTGTCCTCTCCAATCGCGCCCGGAGGCCGCAAGGGAGCCGTAGCAGATCGTGTCTGACCGATTTTTTGCGCCACCAGGCTGAATCCCAGGCCCGCTGCAACGGAAAGGAACATTCTCCTTGGCGCCCAAAAAGAATTTCCAGGCGCAGCTTTTTCGCGGGATTCTGTTCTGTTTGCCTTGCGGAAATCAGTAATGGTAGTTCCGATATTTCCCAGGATGTCTTGCGTAGCACCCAAAGGACAAATACGGGCGCACCAGAAGTCACCCGAAGTTACTGCCAACAAAAGAAGCACAACTATGCCGGCCAGCGCGACTGTCGCAGACAGTGCATCCGTTGCTTTGTAGACCGAAAACGCACTGTTCAGGCATGCCAATGGGTCCATCCACATAAAGAGCGGATAACCGAGGATCGCACCGGCGGCCGTTAGCAAAACGATGTATCTGCCTAAAGGAGAGAAGCGCTTCCACCAGATTCTGCCTGGTAATTTCACCCTGGAAGCATTATCAAGGAGCAGTCCGACCGGGCATATATAGCGGCAGAACCACCTTTTTCGTGCCAGCGATGCAGCGGCAAACACCAAGCCCAGGATTGATCCCACGCCGAGGGTTCCACGCGCCAGCAAAGTGCATATTGTGATAAATGGGCTTGACTGAACAAATATCCTGGAGCCATGGATCCAGAATGGAAACGGCAATAACAAAAGAGTTGCCAGCAAAAAGCAACCCAGCCTTACATACAGGCGCCCTCTAGGTGTCATTCAGTAAAAACCTCTCCACTCCACCCGAGCTTTTATTTCAGTCCTTCCGCTCATGGTGGAGTGGTTTATTTCTTGTATCTGTAATGCTTCTCCAATTGCGTTCTTCAAAGGCGAATGCCGGTGGACAGACTAACCGGGCAGGACTACCCCCTGTTTTTTAAGGCTGGCCTGTAAAGCCTTTGTGTCAACCTTTCGGAGATCGCCGCCGCTGCTTATGGCTTGGGCTGCTGCAGTTCCAGCCGCCTGCCCAAGGCTGACACAGTGGTGTATCAAGTTGAAGGTGTCATTGACCACGGCATCGGATGAAAATGCCCGGCAGGCAATGAGCATGTTGTTTACATTGCGCGGGATCAGACAGCGATAGGGCATATACATCAGGGGGTTCTTTTCATCCATGCTATTAGGGAATATGGCAATGGTGTCCTTAAAAGGATCCTTTGATTTCATGTCCTTTTCAGTGACAACGTAGTCTCCAACAACCCGCCTGCCCCCGCGAGTGCCAAGCTGCGAATTGGACAGGACTATGAAGCTCTTTTCAAAACCGGGAATATTTTTCACATAGAAATCGTGGGTTATCATCATCTCTTTACGGCCCAAAAATTCTACCCGCGTAAGCTCCTCGACATCGTACTGAGATTTATTTGCATATCGGGGGAAGCACCAGACCACATTTTCCTGGTTTCTCAGGTTGCTGGTCAGAAATCCGGGCGTACCGCCAAGTTTTCTGACTTCGCGCATCTTTTCGGTCAGTTCATTGGCGTTGGTTTTTTTGTAATCCTGGTATTTTTTCAGATTAACGTTATCGATCCAGTATGAAAAGGAGAGGTTTGACATCCTCAGGGTTTTATCGATCTGAGTCTCAAACGCTGCCCCGGTATAGGGCAACAGGTCTCCATCGCCGGTGGAGTCAATGACAATCTTGGCCAGCACAGCCTGTCTGCCTGATTTGCTCTCAAAGATTACGCCTTTGGCCTTATTCCCCTCCATTATGGGTTCGGTCCCCCATGAATGGAGATAGGTCTTAACATTTGCCTCCTTCATCATGTCCTGGAACAGACACTTTGATACCTCCGCATCGATGTGCGCAGAATAGGCGACTCTGTTGCCTGAGGCATAAAAAGGGGACCGGCTTTTATAATAATCAACAAGCTTTTTATCGGTTGAGCCCCAATGCTCCTTCTTCGGGTAATCAGTCGCTCCCCGGGCATCCAACCTCTTTATCCACTCCTGAGTAATTCCGGCTATCACTTGTTTGCCGTTCATATCGATCATGTCGGGGATGATGGTGACCAGTCCGCCCGTGCCCATACCACCAAGGTGCTCATATCTTTCAATAAGAACTGTATCCGCGCCGCTCCTGGCCGCGGCCAGGGCCGCGCCGATACCGCCGGGGCCGCCGCCCACAACTACAACATCCGCGGTGCGGCACACTTTTGTCTCACGGGCAGCCTCCCGGATTGTCTTGCCGGATATCTGCGTCGACTTGGCGGATTGGGCAACCCCCGGAATCGCCGCACCTCCCACGCCAATAGCAAAAGCGGCGGTACCAGCTGTATTCTTGACGAATTCTCTCCGGGTTATCCCGTTGGCAATTTCCTTGAGTGATTTCATGGCAGACTCTCCTGAGTGAAATTATTTCACCGTAATATTCCGGGCCTCATAAGACAAATTTTCGACCATCCTGATTTTATTGTTCAAAGCTTCGCTACGGCCTTGCCCCTTCCCAATGCAGTCAGCAAATTGTGTGAATCCTTACTATCTGAGCTGTCTATGCCTTGTCAAGACTATTGTCACATAGATGTGACAATAGTTGGATTAGGGTCAGGTCTTCTATCGACTCAATGGAGCTAAGATCGGCAATACGGATTTCACTTGAGCCACCTGATCCTTTATGGAAGATTCCCGCGCCGAGGTTTCTTTCTTCAATCCGCGGCAACGGTAGTAAAATTGCAGATGAAAAATCTGGAATAGCAAGCGGAGTGAACTTTATTGGAAACAACCGGCGGCCTGATACAGAAATAGCTTCCTGGCCCGATGTTGTTTGTTCCTATTGGCCGAAAAGAGAGACCAATGATTATGATCAAAAAGATCAAGCTGCTTTCAGCAATTGTCCTTTTCCTTTTAACGACAAGTCCGGCCCAAACAATGCGCGATTCTGCATTGCTCCGTAATAACGGGGAGGTTGACGCCCTGATCAAACAAATGACGCTCGAAGAAAAGGTTGCAATGCTCCATGCAAAGCACATGTTTGATTCCAGCGGAATAGAACGGTTGGGAATTCCAGACTTGAAATATACCGACGGGCCGTTTGGTATTCGGGAGGAATTGCAGCCGAACAGTTGGACGCCGCTGGGCCTGGAGAATGACAGGGCGACTTTTTTCCCTACCGGCTCCGCGCTGGCTGCCACATGGAGTGCTGAACTGGCGTATGAATATGGCGCGGCAATGGCGCGTGAAGCCCGCTTGAGGGGAAAGGATATGCTCCTTGGGCCGGCTATCAATATTCAGCGAATTCCCACCGGCGGACGCGCTTATGAGTATCTGAGCGAAGACCCGTTTTTGAGCTCGCGTCTGTCCGTGGGCTACACGAAGGGAGTGCAGGACAATGGCGTCGCAGTTTGCCTGAAGCATTATGCGCTCAATAATCAGGAGAACAATCGGGGAACGGTCAATGCTGTAATTGGTGAGCGTGCCATGCGGGAGATTTATCTTGCTCCTTTCAAAGCCGCGGTAACCGAGGCGGATGCATATGGAATCATGGCTGCGTACAACAAGGTCAACGGCCGGTGGTGTGCTGAGAATGACATGCTTCTCAATAAAATCCTGCGGGATGAATGGGGTTTTGCCGGGATGGTTATTTCGGACTGGGGCGGAACCCACAGCACTGTGGATGCAATAAAAAGCGGATTGAATGTGGAAATGCCCGATAAACGATTTTTCGGGCAGGCCCTGCTGGATGCAGTGAAATCCGGACTTGTTTCTGAAGCTGTTATCAATCAGCGCGTCAGGGAAATATTGAGAGTCAGGTTGGCCGTCAAGCCGGTTCCCGCAGATAGTGCAAACAAGGAAATCACCTCGCAGTCGGCCCAGCAGCAGATTGCCTACAAGGTTGCATGCAGATCCATCGTTCTTTTAAAAAATGAAGGCGCGCTGCCGCTGCAATTGAAAGACAGGCCGAAGATTGCTGTTGTCGGAGCCAATGCCGTTCAAGTTATGGCAACCGGCGGTTTGGGGGCCGGCGTGAAAACATTGTATGAGGTCACGCCGCTTGAAGGGCTAAAAAACAGGATTGGAGACAAAGCGGAAATCATATATGCGAAAGGATATGAACCGGCGGGACCCGGTTCTGCCAACAGATTCCGCAAGAGATCGCCGGAGGAACTCGAAAAAGAAAATCGCGAGAGGGAAGCCACGGCCCAAAAGCTGGCAAAAGAAGCTATGGATGCAGCGGCAAAGGCCAATGTTGTTGTTTTTATAGGCGGCGATAACCGAACGGTGGAAACCGAAGGAAAGGACCGGGATGATATCTTCCTGCCTTCAGGGCAGGACGACTTGATGCGCAAGATTGCCGAAGTGAATCCCAATATCGTGACGGTGCTGGTCAGTGGCGCTCCCAATGACCTTAACGTGGCAAAAAGCGTTTCCAGGGCCTTGCTGATTTCATGGTTTAACGGCTCCGAAGGTGGAAATGCCCTGGCCGATGTGCTGATCGGTAAAATTTCTCCAAGCGGACGTTTGCCGTTCACTATTCCGGCAAAGCTGCAGGATTCGCCCGCCTATGCCTTGGGCAACTATCCGCAAGGCAGAAAGAGCTCCGATGTCTTTGCCAACCTGGTTTCACAAACCAATCCAGGAGGAAAGTCGGAAGAGGAAACTGCAGGCAAAGCGGCAACCAGCGACCCGAATACCGCTATGTATTCGGAAGAATCGCTGGTAGGGTATCGCTGGTTTGACACCCGGAACGTGCCGGTGGCGTATCCCTTTGGGCACGGCCTTACCTACACTGCATTCAGGTATGCAGCCCTTTCTGCCGACAAAGGCAGCTACGGCAAAAACGATACAATCGCAATTTCCTTTAACTTGAAAAACACTGGAATGGCGGTGGCTGAAGAAGTGGCACAGGTTTATATCCACCGGACAAGTCCATCGGTTGACTGGCCCTATAAGGAACTCAAAGCTTTTTCGCGGGTGGCGCTTAATCCGGGTGAAAGCAGGGTGGTTGCCCTGAAAATTCCGGTTGAAAGCCTTCGATACTGGAATGAAAAACGGCATGCATGGGATGACGACCTTTGCAATATTGAAATCCTGGTTGGCGCATCGGCAGGCGATATCAAACTTAAAAAGATGGTTCAGCTAAAGTCCAAATGACAAAAGCTTTTGTTGCCGGACGGGTCGGAATGGCCGTCCATATCCCTTCTGATCGATGCAGCGGCCGGCAAAAGGAGAAGCTCCTATGTTCTCACAGATTAAAGAATTATCCGTGGAAAGAGACCTCCAGCGCCAGTTGATGCGAAAGCGTGATTTTATCGCTTTTGGTTCCGGCTCTTCAGCGCTGTTATTCGCGGCCGAAGCGGCGGACTGGGGTAGTCGCATTATTTATTTTGCTGACAATGATCCAAAGCGCCAGGGCTCTCGGCTCAATGGCATTGAAATCCTGGCGCCTGCGCGACTGCTCGAGTTCCCGGACACGCCTATCGTCGTTTGCAGTCATGCCTGGATTGAGATAGTGCTGCAGCTCCATGCGATGGGCTTAAAGAGGAATGTGTTTGTTTTCCGGGACTCGATCCCCTGGGACTTTCATCGATTGAGCGCCAGAGCAATTCACTGCTACTGGGAGGAAATTGAGGCGGTTTACCAAAACCTGGCGGATGAGCCTTCGCGCATCGCTTTCGAATCAGTTCTTCGATGTCGACTGACCATGGACGCGGATTACCTCGTAGCTCCTGGATTCGAACAGTATGTGCACCCGTTGGTGAGGGCGACTGAAGGGGATATCGTTGCCGATGTCGGTGGATTCGACGGGTATACCGCGATCCTTTTTGCGGAGGCGGTAAAACCTGCCGGGCGCGTGTATTCTTTCGAGCCGGAGCCGCACAACCTTGGTGTCATGCAGGAAGCCATACGCAAACAGGGACTGGAAAGCCTCATTACCATCTGTCCCAAGGGAGCCTGGAGCTCAAATGGTCAGACGGCGCTTGCGACAACCAACCGGGAGTCCTGGAATTTTTTTGTGGAACCGGGAGGTGATACCAAAATAGAGGTTGTAACGCTGGATAGCTATTTCGAGGCGCAGAAGACCTTTCCTAACCTAATCAAAATAGATGTCGAGGGGGGCGAACTGGAGGTGCTGCGCGGCGCAAGACAGTTGATAGCCAAACACAAGCCCAAGCTCCAAATCAGCCTGTATCACAAGGCGCCGGACCTTTGGCGCCTGCCGAGTTGGGTGCTCGCGTGCCGTCCTGATTACAGGATTTACTGTGCTAACCACTATAATTACGCACCTGATCAGGTAGAACATGAAGAGCTTGTTCTGTATGCCATCTAGTGGACTGCCGCAGATAAATTGAAAGTGCTTAAGAACGGGCATGCCACGGAATGGCATGCCCGATGCTAATGTTTTTGGGCAGTTGCTATCATCCCCAGCATTTCAGTTGTTATAGGCCTTCTAGCATATTCACAGCACAAAGCATCCTGCAGACCAGCCATGGTGACCTTTAAGAATTTGGTATTGCCAGTCAGCCGTCCGAAATCCCTGGGTCCGGTCACAACCTTCCATGAGACGATGGCTTCATAGTTTTTGATCCACTTGTGTGGCTGTTTAGCCGGTTAGCGGACGCTTTCAAAGAAAGTCAGCTTTACACCTCCGACGCCCATTCCCGGGTTCGAGCTCAGGTATACTCCCTGGTTAAGCCAGGCATACTTGCTGTCCACTCGAACCTCAAACGAGGGAGCCAATAATCCGAAAGTGCCGCCATTGCGCACGATAATGACCTCGCCATCACTTGTTTGCCACAGGTAGCGTGCATCGATCGTAGGCGGATTTGCCAGGTTCTGGTAATCCGCGCCTCCCGGCAGTACTTTCCCGGTGATCCTTCCTTCCAAAGTTCCACCGGTGATGGGAATTATGTTTCGGTTTCCTGCCTTCGCGGCTCCCACCGATTGGCTAGGTCCCAGGGTCACATTTTCGACGATCAATTGGGCTCCATTCTTCTCCGCTGCTGTTGCCTTTCGGTAATTCCACTGCTGATCCAGGACGCCCGATGGCTTGGTCACCTGGATCGAATTTTTTGCATCGGCAGCGACGGCGACTCCGGAGACATCGTAGACGCGTATTTTCATGGTCTTTGCCTCCGAATCCACTATTCGTCTTCCCGCGTATTTTCCGGTATTCAGCCAGCTGTAATTGCCGGCATTTGGCGCCTCAAAATCGGGCACTATCCTCACATCGTTCGAATCTGCGGCCGTACCCGCACTCCGCAGGAAGATATATTTACCATCGCTGGTCCGCAGCACCAATATCTGCTCAATTTCCATGCTGCCATTGGAAAAACGCAGCTGAAAGTCCAATCCTCCGGACATGATTGAGCCATTGATTTTTTCGCCCGTTACCGTGCCATCCTGAAAGACGAATACATCTCGCTGACCATAGGGCGTCTTGCCCAGATCATATTTTTGATCCAGCCTCAGTGTTGCTTCGAGGACAAGCGCACCTTGCTCCGGCACCGGGATGCCCTCCGCCATTCCGCAGGGCCACGATTTGTGCGGGATCAATATCCTGGCGGCTCCGCCGGAGTTTGCCTTTGTCTGGCCGTCCAGTGGCGGTAATTGGCAGAAAATCAGGAAACCTGCACACAACAAAGATATCGATGTCATCCAGCGTTTATTGTTCATAGCGTTGCCTCGGATAATGCATGTCGTTTCTGGCCGGAATACACGGTTTTATTTTGCCTCGCATTTGTATGAAGCTGCATTCTCAGCCGGTCCGGATACATATCGAGGATAAGACGGATAAGAACACATAGGAAGGCTGCGATTTCCCCCCGTTACCGTTACGGACATCTGCGGGGCTGCTTTTTTTTCAACCCAGTCAACCAACAGGTTTAGCCGGCTGAAAGTGTTGGGGATGGGAGCGGTAGGAATGGACTTGCCATCGCCGTCGACTGCATAATTTGTTCCGCTCAATCCATGATTTGCCTGAGGCAGAACGTAGAATCGGGCAAAGGAGTCCACTTTTTTCCGGCCCATTTTGTTGAGGACTGACTGATAGTAATCAAGCTGAGCTCCTGGTGAAGCCAGCGTATCATTTGTTCCGATGACTACCAGGAGCTTTCCGCCCTTTTTTCGAAACGCATCCAGGTTCGGGTTTGTCGAATCAAGCGAAAGCGATATTTGCTTCCGCCGTGCATCAAATTTGCCACCCTCTACATAGTCCAGCGGATTGGCTTTGATATCCTGCATCAGAAATCCGGTGACGCCCAGAATGCCAAGATGCGTGTGGATGGGGGCATTGTCGCCGGCGCCTTCCTGGCCGCGATACCTGGCCGGAACCATCAATCCGCTGCCGGATGGATCGGTATTCGGCACCCACATGCCGAACGATTTGACTCCGTTGGCCAGCGGGGATGCAAAAGGATACCGGCGGTAGATGAATTGGAGGGTAGAAATCTGGCCGTCTGTGAGACAGGCATTCGCGCTGGTATCGCCGGGGTTGGGATCCACGTTATTCGGGCAGCGCCGGGCACTCCATGGATTGCTGCCCTTCGGCGCTTGTGTCTGATCGAAGATTGCGCGGCACGCCATGTAGTTGTTGATGATTCCGTCCGCCAGTCCGTCCAGCTTGTCGCATTGGCGCATGAATTCGCCGCGGATCGCATTCACTTTAGACATGGGGACATAGTTGGACAGCGGTTTTTCCTGAATCCGTATTAACTCGGGCGCAAGCATCAGCGATGAAAAGCTGACGATAGGAACATTTGCCGCGACTCCGTCATAGTCCGCTGGATACCGTTGGGCTACGGTGAGAGCTTCGCGCCCACCCTGTGAGCTGCCGAAGAAATAATTGAACCGGGGTCTTTCCCCATACATTCTCTCAATCAAAACCATCGCGGCATCGTGCGTCTTCTTCAGTTGCATGTAGCCCAGGTTGACCATTCCTTCGTCGTTCAGGGTCCAGTCGTCCGAATTGGAGGGAGCTGCCGCAGGCCTCGAAGTGAGGCCTGGTCCCATCATAGGCCCCATCTGATGCCCGGAATCGCTGCCATAGGTAGCAAATCCAATTTGCACAAGAGAGGTTCTTGAAGATTGATCCACTCCGCTGGTCAGATTCGGAATAACGCCATTGAGTCCGCCGCCGCCCATCTGGGCTGCGCGATGATTCCAGGCGGCAGGGAGTACTACCCTGAAATTAATCAGCCTGGCGGTGGCCTCTTTTGAGACCGGGGCCATGGCACCGGTTACGCTGCAATTGGCGGGCGCGGAATTCGTTGCGTTTGTCCAGATCGGCGCGCTCAATGTTACGGCAGAGACCGGTTCGCCGATGGCTGAGATAGGAATGGCAGAACCCAGCTTTGACGTTGCGCAATCCGCTTCCGTTATGACTTTGTCTTCTCCCAATGAGGGCAAACCGGAGCTTGCCGAAACCTGAGCCTGTAAAAGGGCTGCTGGGCAGCTCAACAGGCAGGCCAAGATAACAGCCAGCGATGCGGCCTTGGCAACTCTACTCGTCATGGGTTCTCTCCCGTCTTGAGCTCTGAATATCATTCTTGTTCTTCCCCCAATACACAAAGCGTTGTGTGTCTTCCCGACAGAGTGGATACGCTGCACTAAATCGATTTCTTTGCCAGTATGTTCCTCACCGCAATTCGGCCTGTGCACATGGCCTCCGAATTGTTTCCTCCGCCGTTGTACATCCATCCCCAGAACGAGCCCAACTCTCCCGCGCTGTAAAGGCCTGAGATAGGCTGATTGTCAGGATCCACTATCTGGCACTTCGGGTTGCGCTTGGGCCCCCCCTGAGTGTTGAATGTGGCAGGATAAACCTTCACGCAGTAAAAGGGTGGTTTGTCAATCGCGATCAGGCTGCGCCCCGGTCTTCCGAAATCCTGATCATTCTTGTTCTTGCACTGATCGTTCCAGCGCGCTATCGAAGCTTCCAAATCAGCAGGCTTCATTTCGAGCTTGTTGGCCAGATCGGCCAGAGTCTCTCCTTTGATGATCCATCCCTTTTCAATTTCCTTGGAATTATCCCGGCTTCCCTGGTACCCGCCGAACCATCCGAACCATCCGAATTTAAAAGACATGCCGCCCGCAATGTTTCCTTTGGTTCGCGCATTTTCGTCGAAGATTCCAAAGCAGGGGATGCGCGTAAAGGCACCGAGGACTCCATCGAAATAAAGCAGGTTTTCCTTATGACCGAAACCGTGACGGTTTTCCCGCATTTCGTTCATAAAGCGTTTGCCGGTTTTATCCACCAGGACGTACGCATTTCCCGGAAAACTGACCGGTATCATGACCGGATCGAATTCGGGAACCATCAGGCAGCCAATCCCTGCCAGCGAGTTGTTCATGTGCCAGAGTGCCGCACCCGCTTTTTGTGCCATGGCTATTCCATCGCCCGTATTTCCTGGCGTGCCGCGACCATAGGTAGGCCAGCCTGGAAGGAACTGTTTCTGCATTTCGAAGTTAAACTCAAATCCGCCGCAGGCAAGAAGGACTCCCTTCCTGGCCTTGATTGCAATCTGTTTACCCGCAGCCGAGGCTTTGACTCCGATGACTTCCCGGGTGGCAGACAGGACCAAGTCCTTGGCGGGTGTTTCATACAGGATCTCAATTCCTCTCTTCTCAACCTGCTCGCGAAATGGAATCCAAAGCTTGCCTTCTCCCGCTCCGCCATTACTCCAGGTGCGCACGCACTTCGAACCAGGAAGTTCCGGGTGTTCGGGCTGAAACATGCCCAAAGGCTGAGGCTTTATGCCCAAAGTTTCCAGCCAGCCGTTCAGCTGCAGCATCTCCTCGGCAAGAGCCTGAATGCTTTCTTTATCGGTCAAGCCAGCGCAAAGCGCTTGAATGTACTCGAGCGCCTCCGGCAGGTTTGTCGGCGTCCACCACATATTTCCGGAAACCCTGCTATTGCCTCCTTCATACTTCTGCGCCATTTTTTCAAGAACCAGAACCTTGGCTCCGGCATCTTTTGCGGCAATAGCTGCGGATAATCCGGCAAAACCGGTTCCGATAATGACCACATCCGCCTCTTTGTCCCAGCGGAGAGCCGGCCCGGACGTCTTGGGTGCGCCCAAGACGCTCGCGGCGGCAATGCCGGGTGCTGCGACTGCGGTTCTTCTCAGGAATTTTCGCCGTGTAACCTGGTTTTTCTCGTCGTTCATCAACGCCTCCAATGCACTGCTTGCGATTTAGGGGAACACCGGCATCATGTCCTGGTGTTCCTTCGTCTCGATCGTTATTTTACTGAACATTCGTTGCAGTCCCGCGGACATAAGCGCCGCAAAAACGGTGGCAGGAATAAATCCATACTTTGCATGACTGGAGACATCCTCACCGATCCCATTGCTGCGGTCGCCAAGCTATCGAACCTGTTTGCGCATTGTCAAGCAATATGTCACATATGTGTGACATGCAGCGGATTCTCCATGGCACTGATGTCGCTGGGACGGCTAATGCTGTTTACTATTTGTCCAGTACGAAGTCCTTCGGAGAGCGGTGGCTTGCCACCGCCTTCGGTTTTTATGGCTTTCAAAGGCGGCGGCAAGGCGCCGCTCTCAACGGTTCCCATTCGGGCAAGCCTTTTTGCGATTAGTAGGCGGCATTTGGCTCGACCACAGCGCTTCCAGTTCCGGATGCACCCGGAAGCTGGGATGGCGGTTTATGGCAGGTCAGACAACGCGTTGTGGCCGCAAATACCTGAGTTTTTCCATCGACATGATTTTTCCCATTGTGACAGGAGGTGCAGCCGCCTGTCTCGTGGGGGACTTCCATTCCGATCGGGCCGCTGGCGCTTCGTTCGAAGGGCTTAGGATGGCAATCGCCGCAGGAGAAGCCGCCAATTTTCGACGATTTCTGCCCTGAATCCGCTCCAAGATGGCGAATATGGGAAAAGGCGACGGGATCCATGCGGTTCAATTTGATGGTGACATCGCCTGTCGGCATGTGACAGGCGGAGCATTCTTTTATGGCAAGAGCTGTTGCTGAGTTTCGAGGGCCCCTGGTTTTTCCATCATGGCAGGAACCGCAAGCCTGACCTTGGCGGATGCTGTTCATTTCAACGAAGGTAGTATTGGATGCGTCGGGCGTGTGGCACTTGGTGCACTCGAATCCTGCTCCACGGAGGTCATGAGTTCGATGGCTGAATACCACAGGCCCTGTCTCACCGGGCTTTCCCGGATACAGCACAAAGCCGCCGTCTCTGGATGCCGCACCACAGAAAGGCCGAAACAGAATGACCGCACAGAGGGCACCCGCGCCAATGGATAATAGCCTCATAGGTTTCATGTCCTGATTTAGGGAAATCAAACGCCACGAACAGCAGTGGATTTTAGCATAGTGCTCCCCTGAGTGCGTGGCGTGATTGTTGGATTGAGTTATTTTGCCGTTGGAGTTGCGCCGTGGACTCTCTCGATTTGTCTCCGGGCACCCAGCAATGCATCGATGCGGGCTTGTCCGACTTCCAGGAACTTGCCGACCACGATGGAATGGGCATCGGCGGGCAGCTTTCTATAATCGATGTCGGTAAGGAACTTCCCGACCGTGCTTCGTATCACCTTTTGCTTGTCTCGCTCTCCGGCAAAGCACACAACGGCAACCGGAGTATTCGCGGGATAATGTCGCCTGAGTTGCTCAAAAAGCCGTGGATAGTTCAGCCCCATGGTGTAAATCATCATGCTTGTTTGCGTTGCCATCAGCTTTTCGTTTAAGTCTTTCCGACCGGGGAAATCGTCCATTGTCACGATGACTGAATTTGTGTCATACCCAAATACCGGACTCATCTTGACGGCTGCCGTGACGGAATTGAAAGCTCCAATTCCAGGGATGATCTCTGAGGGGAAGTCCCGCGGAAGCATTTCGAGATAAAATGTGGTGCCGTACACCAGGGCATCGCCACCCTCCAATGCAGCCACAATTTTTCCGGCTTCCACCGCCTTTAGGATTCTCTCAACGGCTTCCTTCCGGTGCTTGGCATTGCTTGTCACAATGGCCCGGATGTCGGGATCTTCAACCTTTTGGGGATCCAGTCCATACCCCACACGTGCGCCATGCGGGCAGTAGATTACTTCCTTGTTCCCAATAAACTCTTTCCAGTAATCCTTTTCCGAGGGCTGTTCCAGCAGGATGATATCCGCGCTTTTGATGGCTTCCACTCCGCGAATCGTAATAAGGTCCGGGGCCGTCCCCATTCCTACAATGTAAAATTTGCCTTGTGCCGCCCAGGTGGTCTGCAGACTCAGGAGAATGATGAAAAGGCCGACATACTTCGGTAACAGATGCATGGTTTTGATCCTTTCACTTTAGTGGATATGCGCGTGGGTTGATTTGAAAGGTAATAATAAACAGACAGTGGTGCGTAAAGTATACACATTGCGATGTGTGTTATACACGACTAGTGAAAGTGATACAAGACTTATGACGGGTTGGGCTCGAAGAGGAGGCTGTGCGGGAGGGAGCAGGGCAAGCAGGAAGTCAGATGCAGACGGCTCTTTTGGGCCGCAGCGAACGCAGTGGTTGGCGGCGGAATACGGATCGAAACTCAGACAAGCCGGTTGCCGGCGATCTTGGTGTCGTAGCCGCCCATTCCCTCGAGTTCCCGTCGAAACGCGCTGCGGCCAAGGGTGTCCAGTAGAACCTGTACCGCGGGATGGGTCAGGTTTTCGTGCTGGACGACCAGATCGTAGCGCTCGCTTTCCAGTGGAATGAAATCGAGCCCGAATACACATGCGGCTGTTTTTGTTGCCAGGCAACAATCGGCATCGCCATTCTTCACTTTCCAGGCTGCGGGAAGGTGACCGGGGGCTATATCCTCATACCCCTTTACGGCCTTGGGGACGATACCGGCGCGGCGCAGGTGCATATCGAGAAGGTTGCGGCTGCCCGATCCGGGCTCACGATTAACCAGTACCACATTCCTGCGAGTCAGGTCATCAATTCCTCTGATTCCCTTGGGATTGCCGCGTGCGATAACGATGCCCTGTTCCCAGATGGCATAGGAAACAACCGCCACGGTATCTTTGGGGAACTGTTTCCGGATAGCCGGGAGATTGGATTCCCCGGTGGCTTCGTCCCGCAGGTGTGAGCCGGCTACATGAACCATGGAGTGCTTCAGCAGATCCAGAGATTGCGAACTGTTGCGGTAGGCGACGACCGCTTCAACTCCTTCGCGCTGAAGATGACGCAGAAGAACCGAGATGCCGGGGTCGCAACCGGCGATCAGCAGCCTTTTTCTGAACTGTTTTTCTTCATTCTGAAAAAGCTGCACGCTGGCCTGACCCGGCTTTTTCCCCGATCCGATCAAGACTCCATCAGCCGGAGGGAGGCTCCAGGCAATTGGAGAAGGAAGGACGGCAACGAGCCTGTCATCGACTTCACAGAGTTGCACCGGCAGCCCCGGCTGAGCTTCCTGCCCGGTCGGGAGGAGATCCGCTGTTTGCATGCCGGCGGGTGCCTCCGGATCCTCCAGCCGGAACAGGTCTTCCACCTTAACTTCGAGAAGTTGCGCCAATTTGAGTGCCAGGAGAGTATTCGGGACGTAGGTTCCCGTTTCCATTGCATAGATCGTCTGACGGCTTACCCCAATCTTTTTTGCCATTTCGATTGCAGTTAGACCGCGTTTGGCCCTGAATTGCGCAAGGAAGTTCTGAACAGCCATTGTCACCCCATTTGCCGTGCATTTATAAATAACTTCAACAGCCCTTTAAGGTCATGTTATCACGACAATTGCGGGCTCGCCAGCCTGGGTTGCATAAAGCGAAGAGCGGAACAGCCTAAAACTGACGTCCGGTTACAATAAACGTTTACACTGTCCTCTTAGCATGACAATATATTCAGGATTTGGATCTGGGGACTGGAGGCTCAGGATGTTTCGGCGCTGCATGGTGGTCTCTGCGATACTTGTTCTCACGGTTCTTTTTCTGGCCATGAATATTCCTTCCGCCCCAAAGGAGAGGGAAATCCTGGTTTCCGCGGCGATCAGCCTTAAAGAGGCCTTTATCGAGATTGCTTCCCTTTACGAACAACAGACAGGGGACCGGGTGCGCTTTAACTTCGGGGCTTCCGGATTGCTGCAGAAACAGGTGGAAAGTGGAGCGCCCGTGGATGTGTTTGCCAGTGCCGGCGAAAAACAGATGGATGAGCTGCAGGCCCGGGATTTGATTATTCGTGAAAGCCGGCGCGATTTTACCGGCAACACGCTTGTGCTGATCAAGCCCGCTTCCTCGAGGGTAATCCTCCAATCCTGGGCAGATCTCTCGCGGACAGAAGTCGGACGGGTTGCAATTGGCAGTCCCAAAACGGTGCCAGCCGGGCAGTATGCAGCGGAAGCGTTGAGGAATTTGCGGCTTTGGGAATCCATTCAGCCTCGGCTGGTTTTTGCGGAAAACGTGCGCCAGGTGCTCGATTATGTTGTCCGAGGCGAGGTTGATGCGGGGATGGTTTATGAATCGGACATGGCGGGTGCGTCCGGTGGGGTTGTCATTGCTGCCCGGGCGCCGCAAGGTTCGTATTCACCGATCCGCTATCCCATCGCGGTGGTAAGACAAAGTGAAAAGGTAAACGACTCTCGGCGTTTTATCGACATAGTCCTCAGCCGCGCCGGCCAAAATATTCTAAAAAAATACGGTTTTCCTGGCTCCCGGTAATTCATGATCTGGCCCGCACTCAAACTTTCACTGCTGGTAGTCAGCTTGGCCACCCTGGTGATTAGTGTGGCTGGCACTGCCCTGGGCTTTTTATTCGCAAAACGGTCTTTTCGCGGCAAGGATCTATTGGATGCCGTTCTCACCCTGCCCATGGTTTTGCCTCCGACCGTGACCGGCTACTACCTAATTCTACTGCTGGGAAGGAGGGGCTTGCTGGGGAAACCTTTATACCACCTGACAGGGTGGAGCATAAGCTTTACCTGGATTGCCGCCGTCATTGCGACCACCGTGGTCGCGCTTCCACTGATGATCAAGTCAGCCCGGGCAGCCATAGAAAGCGTGAACCCAGACTTTGAAGTGGCCTCCTTCCTTATGGGCAAGAGCGAATTTGAAACATTTTTTCGGATTACGCTTCCCCTGGCGAGTCGCGGAATTCTCGCCGGCGTCGTTTTAAGCTTTGCCCGGGCTTTTGGCGAATTTGGCGCAACTCTGATGCTTGCGGGCAATATTCCTGGCAGAACCCAAACCATGCCTTTGGCCATTTACGAGGCGGTCGTGGCCGGGGAGGATGCACAGGCTAAATGGATGGCGCTGATTCTGACCGGCATTTCGATTTCTGTGGTTTATGCAACAAACAGACTGTCTCGTCCAAAGGGGAGAGTCTAGCCCTATGCTGGATGCCCGGATAATAAAACAGCTTGGTGCGAACCATGCGCACGCATTGACTGTGGATGTGACCCTGTGCCTTCCGCGGGGAGTATCGGTTCTATTTGGGTCATCGGGCGCAGGGAAGACGAGCATTCTTCGCGCGATCGCAGGGATAATTGTGCCGGATGAAGGGCGAATCTCGCTCGGCGACAGGATATTTTTCGATTCAGCCGCCGGCATTAATATGCCGATGCAGCAGCGAAAAATCGGCTACGTATTTCAGCATCACACCCTTTTCCCTCACATGACGGCGGAACAGAACGCACTCTACGGAATCGATGCGAATTTCCGGCTTTCCGCCCGGGAACGGGTCAGGGAACTCTTTGATGCGCTCGCAATCCCGCATACCCGTGCCCGCTATCCCCATGAACTGTCCGGCGGAGAACAACAGCGAGTTGCTTTGGCGCGGGCATTGGCCTCAGATCCCGACATAATGCTGTTGGATGAGCCATTATCTGCCGTTGATGTTGCCACCCGTACGCGCCTGCTTGAGGCAATAGCCTCCATTCAACAGAAATCCGGGATTCCCTTCCTGTATGTGACCCACAACCCCAGCGAGGCGGTAAGACTGGGAAGCAACATGCTGGTTATCGATGGAGGCAAAGTTGTCCAGGAAGGGTCGCCGCTCGAGATTTTCAACGCTCCCAGGACCGCGCCGGTTGCCAGCGTCGTCGGTACCGAAAATGTTTTTGTGGGCAAAATCCTGCACCATCAGACGGAGGGTGGGATTACCATGATCGAGGCCGGAACCTGTCAAATTGAGCTCCCGTACAATGGCATGCCGGTCGGTACGCGAGTAACTGTCGGTGTTCGCTCCGAGGATATCATTATATCGCGGGAGCACCTTACCCAGACCAGTGCCCGGAATGTGCTGCTGGGAAAAATCAGGAGTATCCTCACCAATGTGGATAGCGCCGAAATTGTTGCCGACTGCGGCATTGATTTTAAAGTAAGCGTGACGAAAGCAGCCGTGCAGAAACTGAATTTGAACGAAGGCACCGAGATATACCTTTTGATTAAGGCCAGGGCCCTTCACGTGCTCGCCTGAGCTTTCCAACCCGCGGTAAATAAATTATTATCTTGTTATACAAGTCAATGTCTTGTATAACAAGATAGTTATTTGAAGCTACCCCCAGTATTTACACCTGTCTCGTATGTTGGCGGCAGATATCATTCATCGTACCTGCCGCCTTGACTCGCTTGAGACAATCCAATCCACTCTTACTTCATCTTGTCCGTGCGTGATACGCGCAAGGCTCTCTTCAAAATGCAGGAATTCTCACAAGCTTGATATTGCAGAACTCGCGCAAGCCTTCTTTCTTTCTGTTCCCGCACAGCATTTGGCCGTACAATCCAAGGTTTGCGAAATGCTGCGGAGAGCACGCAAACGGATCAAGCATTACAGGAGTTTTTTGCAGAGGGGACAATGATGACATCCCGGTCGGGCACTGACAGGGTGGTTCCAGGTTTGGCTCTGGACCAGTATCGTCAACAGATCAGGCTGGACGAACTCTGTCAAAATGAATCCGGAAGCCTGCTGTCCGACGCGGAAAAGGCCGCTATTGTTGCCCGCCTGCTCGACCGATTGATCAGAGGCGAGCATTTGACCGATATCGGAAAACTTCCGGCGGACTATGAACGCCGGCGGCTGCTGCTGCGGGCATTGCTGAATGTCCGCCCCCCGCGACCTCTCGATAGCGGCTTTGTCGGGGACCTGGATCGGTTATTGCAGGATGAGACAAACCGCAGTGGGATTGTGGACAGCGGCACTCTGCCCTTTGTCTCGGATATTCTGTCGCCGCACAACCCGGCTAAAATGGATCGGCTTGTTTTGTGGAAGGGAGATATTTCGCGGTTGCGAGTTGATGCAATCGTCAATGCCGCCAACGATCAGCTGCTGGGCTGCTTTCAACCATTGCACAACTGCATTGATAACATTATCCAAAGTGCCGCCGGCCCCATTCTTCGTCAGGACTGTCAAACGATCATGGAAATCCAGCGACATCGGGAGCGGACCGGCGATGCCAAAATTACCCGTGCCTACAACCTCCCTTCGAAATTCGTTCTGCATACGGTAGGTCCTATCATCGGCATCGAGGGGGTGAGTGATTTTCAGCGACTTCAGTTAGCCTCCTGCTATCGCAGTTGCCTTGCCGTGGCGGATCAGCTGCCCGGTATCAGGTCCATTGCATTTCCCTGCATATCCACAGGCGTTTTCAATTTTCCCAGGGAAATGGCCACGGGGATTGCCATTCAGGCCGTGAGCGAATGGCTTGACGGCAATCGGCATCATTTTGAACGTGTGATTTTTAATGTGTATCTTCAGGAGGATTTGGATGGGTATACCCAGGCCTTCCAGCGCAGAAACGATTGAAGACATTGCCCGGGCGATTCGCGGGAGTGAGCGCGTGCTCATTGGCGCCGGCGCAGGACTGTCGGCTGCCGCCGGCATCGATTATACCGATACCGTTGCCTTCGCCAGGGTTTTTCCTCAATGGGCCGAAAGAGGGCATCGCATGCAGTATGAATTCGTCGGAGTCCATGACTGGTCGGAACCGGCGAAATGGGCCTACTGGGCAACTCACCTCAATTATGTTTTTTATCAATTTCCACCAAGCCCGCTCTATCGCAAGCTACATGCTATTATCCAGGATAAAGATTTTTATGTCATAACCTCCAACGCCGATGGATTATTTATAAAGAGTGGGTTTGAGCCGGATCGGGTATTCCAGGCTCAGGGCAATTATGAGCGTTTACGGTGCACCATGTCCTGCACATCGCAGACCTGGGATACCAAGCCTTTTATCGATCGCATTCTTCCGCATATCGATTATGAAACCCTGCAGGTGGCAGATCCCGCGGTTCTGCCCACCTGTCCCCATTGCGGGGCCCCCTTGTTTGTAGCCTTCCGGGGGAGAGAGGAATATGCGCAACAGGCTGCGAATTATCAGCGCTGGCTGAGGGAAACGCTGGACAAAAAACTGGTGGTGATGGAGATCGGCGTTGGATTCAATACCCCCGGCGTGATCCGCTGGCCCTTTGAGCGGCTGGTGAATATCCACGGGGATGTCTCGTTTATTCGAATCAATGGGGATTATCGAGACTTCGCCAATACGGCCCGGCCTGAAATTCCAAATGAGATCAAAGCCAAATCAATATCTGTAAATGCCGATGCCGGGGAAGTTATCGAATCCGTGTATCGCCGGCTGAAGGGCGAGACTTCCTGTTGAGATAATCCCCAAAGCCGGCTCTCCCGGTAAATTCATGCTTAAACAATAATGGCAGCAGGGGCGATCCGACCTCGCTGTCGTTAGGTCGGGCAGGTTGTTGGCGACTCTCAGGCCACGCCGACAGCCTCCAATTCACGCGCAAGCATGGATCCCAATCCCAGTATGGAATCGACGCGGCCGCGGACCTGCCTCAGCAACGGCAAATCCTTGATCAGATCTTGTCCGTGAGAAGGGACCGCTTTTTTCAAGTTTGCTTGAAATTGCGCTTCCTTTGCCCGGTCCGGGAAGCAGCGAAGCACTACTGCAAGCATGGTATCCACAGCGGTGGATGCCCCCGGCGATGCGCCCAGCAGAGCAGCCAGCGAACCATCGGCGGATGTGACCAGTTCGGTGCCGAATTCCAGTGTTCCGATCCGCTTCGGGTCCCGCTTGATAATCTGCACTCTTTGACCGGCTATGGCCAATTCCCAATCCGCTCCTTCCACACCCGGCAAATAGTCCTTAAGAGACTCGATCCGTTGCGACTGCGACTGTAGGGCCTGGCGGATCAGATAGCTGTGCAAATCCAAGTTATTCATGGCCACGGCCAGCATGGGGCCCAGGTTGTGTGGCCGAAGCGACTTGAATAGATCCAGGTTGGAGCCCTGTTTCAGGTATTTTGTCGTGAAACCGGCAAACGGCCCAAACAGCAGAGCCTTGCTTCCTTTCCAATAGCGAGTATCCAGGTGAGGCACCGACATGGGAGGAGCTCCGAGCGCAGCCTTCCCGTAGACTTTCGCTGCGTGCCTGGCGATAACCGCTTCGTTCTTGCAGACCAGCCACTGGCCGCTGACGGGGAAGCCTCCATAGCCACGGGCTTCCGGGATCCCGGATTTCTGCAGCAATGGCAGCGTTCCTCCCCCAGCGCCAAGAAATACGAATTCAGCTTTGGCTTCGATCTCCTCGCCGGTCACTACATCTTTTACCTGCAGCCGCCAACTGCCCTCGGGATCCCGCTCCAGGCCATGGACTTCATGATTGAGCAGAATTTCCAGTCCGGCGTGATGGTGTAAGCCGCCCAATAGGGCTTTGGTCAGTTCGCCGAAATCGATATCGGTTCCCCGGTTGACGCGGGTTGCGGCCAGGATCTCGTCTTTGCGTCTGCCTTCCATTACCAGCGGCATCCATTCGAGCAGGCGCCGCGAATCATCGCTGAATTCCATGCCGCCGAACATGGGGTGCGCCCCAAGCCGTTCATATCGGGTATGCAGGAAATCGTGGCTCTCGGCTCCCCAGACAAAGGAGATTTGCGGTACCGGGTTGAGGAAGAGCCGTGGATCCGTCAGATCTCCCAGTTCGACCAGCCTGGACCAAAACTGCAGCGAGACCTCAAAGGCTGCATTTATTTTCAGCGCTTTTTTGATATCGACGCTTCCATCGGGTTCCTGCGGGGTGTAGTTCAATTCGCAGTTGCCGGCGTGTCCGGTTCCCGCATTGTTCATGGATTGGCTGCTCTCAAAGGCAATGCTCTGCAATCGCTCGAAAACGGTAATGGTCAGATCGGGCATCAGCATCTTCATCAGGCTGCCCAGTGTAGCGCTCATGATTCCGCCGCCAACCAATGCCACATTGCTACGCAGATGCTTGCTCATCTCTATCTCTCCAGTGCCAATTGAAGTCCCGCACTCCCATGAATCCGGACATCAATTATTTAAGTGCCCGGCTGATCGTGGATACCTGCTAATGCATCCATACTAGTATATATAGTATCGGCAGCTGGGATTTCCTTGATGTGGATCAAAATTTCCTTTTTTTGCCTTTTGTACCAGAGAAGGGAGGGCTGGAAATTCCCAGGAGGGAGGCCTGGAAATCGAAAGAAGGATGGAACGCGGATACCGGCGATAACGGGAGCTGAAAAATACGGCAGTGTGGCGAAGCCCGGGGGCATGGGCCGCCTGTGCCCAATTTGGAGCGATGCCAAGGCGGCCCATATTGTATCGGCGGTCTTGCTAACAGGACATCAGGCCCTGATTCCGTAGACCTCTTCGTTATAGCGGGCTATCTCGTCCGTGATGATCGGATCCACGTTAGGAAAGATGCTGCCCGGGAGCCCGTAGGTCAAACTCGGGATAAAGCCGCCGCCCGGTCCATACTCCACGCAGGCGCGGCGAACTTCCGCACGGATAACCGCTTCCGATGTTTCGGGCCAGTCGACGATAGCGGCGTCGATGCCGCCCATGATTGCCATGCGGCCGGCGAGTTGCTTTTGAACCTTGCGCAAGTCGTTTTGAGGAAGGGCGCCTTGCCAAATGTCTATGCCGATTTCCACCATGTCTTCGACGATCTGCTCAAGGAAGGAATCCGCATGATGCATGATGAGGACTCCGTGATCATGCGCGTAGCCGTACATCTTGAAGTAGTAAGGCTTGATCATCTCGCGCCACGTGGCGGGGCTCATAAACATCGAGTGTTTGCTGCCCCAGTCGTCGTGGGAGAGAATGACATCGGGTTTGAGGTTATCGACGAGCAGCTTGAGATAGTTGAACCGGTACTCGCTGATGGCAGCGATGAGCTCTTTCATGCATTCCGGCTCCTCCAGAAGATTTGAGAGCGTATCCTCAAAACCCATCAGATAGTGGCATTGCTCAAAGATGCCCGTGCCCATAAAGCCCAGGACCATCTTTTCATCCCGGTTGATCCGGCTCGCCGATTCCAGCGCCGGTTTCCAAAGTTCCGGATCGGAGCAGGCTCCGACGATATCCGGAACCTTTATGTATTCCTTCCACCGAGTGATATCGGGGAGCACTTTATTCTCGGGTGTAACGTGGGGCATGGCTGCAAACTGCGTTTCCGGCCATGCGATTTCGGTTCCCCACCGGTCCTTGGTCGTCAATCCCTTTACGCGGTTGCCGCGTGTGAATTTGCCGCACGGATCGTCCATTACCGGGATACAGGGTTGGTATTGATTGACGAGTCTATCGGGTTTGCCTTGGGGCTTTAAGAGTTCGAGAAGGTTTTGTTTTGGTGTAAGCATTCAAAGTCTCCTTATTGTTCTTGGCGCGCCAGGAAGAACCATCGGCCAGGAGCAGAACAATATAAGCTAGCGCATTTTCTCAATGCGCCATGCGGACGGCCATGCCGGACCTGGTATCAGCGCTGATTACCGCAGCTTAAAGCTGCGCAAAAATTTATAAGGATTTCTATCGCGGGGGGCAAGCGAAAAAAGCGTTCAGCAGGTGCCAAATAAAAATGGGCCGGGAGCCCCGCCTGCTAATTTCGGCGCGCCTCCCGGCCCATGCAATCTAAATCAAGGGGTTTGGACGAATTTACTTGAACATTTCCTTGCTCATCTTGTCGATTTCCACGGAAATGGCCTCGTAAACACCGGGGAAAACAGAACCCTTCCCTCCCTGTGTGATACAGGGAATGAAGTAATGCTTGCCGTTTTCCTCGCAAGCCCTTCGTACGTGCGTTGCCACCAGTTCCTGGGTCCAGTCTCCACGGTCCACGAGTCCGTTATCGATGTCACCCATGAAGGTAAGCTTGCTGCCGTACTTCTTAACCAGCTCCGGCACATTATTCGTGCTGACGCACCCCTGCCAGATGTCCATCTTCATTTCGATCATGGCGGGAACAAGGTTGGCGCTGTAAGCGTCATTGTGATGCGCGATGAGCTGAACGCCTCTTTCCTTGTAGTACCCGTACCATTTTTTATACGGTTCCAGCAAAAATTCCTCAAACATGTCCGGAGACAGGAATGAGGATTTATGACTGCCCCAGTCATCATGCTGGAAGATTACTTCAGGAGCGAAGTTGTCGCACAACAGCTTGGCGTAACCGAGCTTCCATTCGGTAATATAGTTGATGAGATCCTTCATGGCTTCCGGCTCTTCATAAAAAGCGATCAGAGCGTCATCCATGCCCATCAGATAATGCACCTGCTCAAAAATGCCGGGCGCGCCGAACAAGGTGACAAATACTTCATTCCTGTCGACTGAAGTCGCCTGATGTTTGTATTTATCCCATTCCGACTGGGGATAATTGAGCGTAGGAGCCTTGACTACTTTCTCCCACTGCGAGATGTCTTTGAGCACTTTGTGCTCTGCATCGTGTACCGGGAAGGCACCCGGAACATTCGCGGGCCAAGCCCGCCAAACGCCCCAGGAATCCTTGGCCGGCGCTCCCCCGGGTGCCGGCATTGGCGAAGCTGCTACCACCGGATCTGACCAGATCATGCCGAAAGCTGCAGTCGGAGAACAATCGAATACTTCATACTGATTGACAAACCTGTCCGGCTTTCCACCACGAATGGTTTCCAGCAGATTCTGTCTTTTGGTCAACATGAAAGAAAGGCCTCCTGAAGGATCCGGAACTAGGCAGCAATAATTGCCTTTGCCTTTTCCGCGGCTGCCCCTGCATCCGGTGCATAAGCATCGGCGCCGATTTCATCCGCGAATTTCTGAGTTACAGGCGCGCCGCCGACGATGATCTTGAATCCGGCCAGACCGCTTTCCTTGATCGCATCCACGGTTTTCTTCAACGCAGGCAGGGTTGTGGTCAGAAGCGCGGAACAGGCAACCAGCTTGACGTTTTTATTATTTTTGATGGCCTCAATAAACTTGCTCGGCGCCTGATCGACGCCAATATCCACCATGTCAAAGCCGGCACTGCCGATCATCATGTTGACAAGGTTTTTGCCGATGTCGTGCAGATCGCCTTCAACCGTGCCGATGATGCACGTTCCCAAGGATGTTGAAGCTTCCGCGCTCAGCATGGGCTTTAATACTTCCACGCCCTTTGCCATCGCTTTTGCCGCGATGAGCATTTCAGGCACAAAGATCTCGCCAGAGGAGAATCTATCGCCTACAACCTTCATTCCGTCAATCATTGCCTGAAGGATGTCTTTCGCGGCGCTTCCTTCATCCAGGGCTGCCTGAACAAGGCCGGGAACTATTTTGGTTTTGCCGATGATTACCTGTTCTTTTACTTCGTCGATCTTAGCCATATTTTTTCACCTGAGTGCCATAATGCCCCGGCCTGGGGCCGGAGAAGTTTTATTCTTGTAAAAACCATTCCTCAACTTGCTAATAAAAATCAGAAATGCCTGACCACTTTAACGAGTTATCTTTCTAACACGTCCGCTATGAATAAGTTAAGAAAAAAATAACTCGCACGGATTGTAAACCGAAATCATCGATTCCCGTTTACAATCCGGACCAACGATACGAATTGCAGTTCCTATTTTTGTGTGCCGAAAATGCCTTTTCTGAAAGCATGAATGTACTCAATGCACATCTCGTCACGGGCGAGCAATGCATCGGTCGCATAAATCAATCCCCTCAAATCCCTGTTCAACGGGTCAAGGATCACGCTGTCCAGCCCTGCATTCATTGCCAGAACAACAAATGCCTGGTTCACTATTTTTCTCGCCGGCAGGTTAAAGGAAATGTTGCTGGCAGCGCCCGTGATATGAATCGTGGGGTACTGCCGTCTGATTTCCTTCATGACCTCGACGATCATATTGATGCCATCTTCCGAAGTCGCCAGCATTTCCACCAGCGGATCGATGTGGAGTCTGGAGGGGTCGATGCCGTATTCCTTCGCCTTTTTCATCAGCGCTTCAAATACCTGGAGGCGCTTTTCCGCCGATCTCGGAATTCCCGTATCATCGCACAGAAGCGCGGCGCATTCCCATTTCGTCTTTGCGATTTTCGGGAAAACAACGTCAATTTTGGTCCCTTCCATCGACACTGAATTGACAAGTCCGGGCTTGTTGCAGAAATCGATGGCTATTGCGCAGGTGTCAGCGCTGGGGCTATCCACCGCAATAGGAGTTTCGGTAACCTCCTGGACAAGGTCTATCAACCACTTCAAGGTATCCAATTCCTTGGAAACCTCGACGGAAGCACAGACATCGATAAAGTCAGATCCCACTTCAGTCTGAACTTTAGCAAGATTCCTGATGAAATCCGCATCCTTTGCTTCGATTGCCTTGCCTACGGATGGGATCGATCCATTTATTTTTTCAGCAATAATAATCATCTTACATTGGCTCCGTTATTTTATCTGGTCCTGCTTGTTGAATGCCGAATTTGTAACCAATATTTAATTGCAAATTCTACCGAAAACTCCAGTATCACAAATTTTCGATTCTATCCGGAATATCCGAACTAAGTCAAATAATTGTCCTGAACTATGTAAATGGCCGGGGGTGTTGAAGCCGTTGGTAAAAGATGCTAGAAAGTCATGCTGGATTCGCTTTTGAGGCAAACCGGCCATCGTCGCGGGCGAATCGTGCTCAGACTGCAAGGCTTGGTGTTTGCCAGTGGATTCCGGCTTCAATCCAGGCTATCAATCGAGGCAATGGTAATATATTGAACAATACAAAATATGGTGCTGATGATTCGAATGACTACATAAAGATCGGGTTGGGCGTGGATGCCGGTGGCACCTATACCGATGCCGTGATCTTTGATATTGAGAAAAATGTCACCCTAGGCAAAGCCAAATCCCTGACAACCCGTTGGGATTTTACCGTGGGCATCAGCAAGGCATTGGATCAGCTGAATCAGAAATTTCTGCCGAAAATCGAGCTTGTTTCCTTGTCCACCACGCTTGCAACTAATGCCATAGTGGAAAATGAAGGCCAGAAGGTCGGGCTGATATTAATGCCACCCTTTGGACTGGATATCGCACAGAACATATCCTACCGTCCGAAATCCGTCATACAGGGGCAGCTGGATATTACGGGCAAGGAGATTATGCCCGTCAATCCGGATGAGATAAGGTCCGTTGTCCGCCAGATGACTGATAACCAGGTGACCGCATTTGCCGTGTCGGGCTTTGCCGGCTCCATTAATCCTGAGCATGAATTGCAGGTAAAGCGAATTGTTCAGGAGGAAACGGGGCTCTTCGTATCTTGTGGCCATGAGCTATCCGATACCCTTAATTTTCAGACTAGGGCCGTGACTGCCATGCTGAACGCCAGGATTATCCCCAGGCTGGCTAACCTGTTGTTAGATCTTGAAAAAGTCATGACAAGGTATGGAATTGCTTCGCCGGTTGTCGTGGTCAAAGGGGATGGCACGCTGATGAGTTCCGAAATGGCGAAGATCCGGCCCGTGGAAACCATCCTTTCGGGACCAGCTGCCAGCGTTGCCGGCGCCAGGCATTTAACGGGCATCGATGATGCGCTGGTGGTGGATATGGGAGGAACTACCACAGATACGGCAGCGCTCTCGTCGGGGCTGGTCAGCCTCAACGAGGCAGGATCCAATGTCGGGGGACATCGAACTCACGTCAAAGCGCTTGATATCCGCACCATCGGTTTGGGAGGGGATAGCCTGATCCGGTATGAGCGGCTGCAATTCTCCATAGGGCCCAAACGCGTTGCGCCCATTGCCTGGCTTGGTCGAAACTGGTCCGGAGCCGAGGCCGCCCTGGAATACCTGGGGCTTCATCTCAAGCGTTATCGTGCCTCCACGCGGAAAATGCAGATCCTGGTTAAAACGAGTGCGGTCAAATCAATGCAGCTTTTCCCCATGGAAGAAGAGATTCTCGGCCTGCTTGAACAAAGGCCCTATTCCCTGGATGAGCTTCTGCATCTCACCGGGGCGATTGCCGAAGGCAGTCTGCATTTGCAGCGACTGGAAGAGAATTTCGTGATTCAGAGATGTGGCCTGACGCTGACCGATCTGCTCCATATCAACGGCAGATTCGAGGCATGGGATACCGCTGCGGCCAGGAGATATGCTGAGTTTTATTCGTTCCTGTCCAATCAGCCCATGTCTGAGATGATCGATCATATCCTCGAGTTGGGCGTTAAGCGGTTATCGATGGAACTGCTGAAGCGTCGTCTGGATGATGATACGGTTCCAGACAAGATGGATGACTGCCCGGTTTGCCGAACCCTGATCCATCACCTTTTGAATGAACAGCATTCCAGTTATGAAGTGGCGATCAACTTTAATCACCCTGTGATCGGAGTGGGCGCTCCGATCAAATTTTTTCTACCCCAGGCCGTCGCTCCTTTCAGGACAAAAGCGATCCTTCCGGAAAATGCCGATGTTGCCAATGCCATCGGTGCAATTACGAGCCATGTGTTTATCCAGAAACAGCTCTGGATAGTGCCCGGCGAAGCAGGCCGGTTTATCGTTGAAGGCATTTCGGGAGCACGTGAATTTGCCGGTATCGAGGATGCGGACCGGTTTGCCCGGGAGGAATTGACGGTGATGGTCCACAAAAAGGCGATTGAGGCTGGAACAAGCTGCAGAAGCATCCTGTTTGAAACAAAGGACAGCGTACCCCTGGCATCCACCGGGGAAGCCGTTTTCCTGAAACGCACAATCACCGCAAGCCTGAAGGGCCGCCCGGATCTGGTTGTAAAAAAAGCTCTTTGAGACTCGATGGATTTTGCCGGTTGACGGCAATTGTTAGCGTTTGAGTCCCAGGCATTCGCAGCGTTACCCTGATTTCTCTCGGTGGGAGTTTCGCCTCCATTTGCCAGAAGTTTGCCTTTCAAAATGCAGTCGCAGCCTATTATAATAATCAATTCGTCATGATTTTCGATATTCCTAATAATTGATTGGATAAATTGGGAGGTTTTTGCTCATGAATTTAAAAGAAATGTTCATGTCCGCATTGAGGAATGATAAGCCCATCAAGTGGATGGGTTATGGTTTTGAAGCGTTTCCAAAGATCAAGTTCCACTGTGTAATGGATCCCATTTCGATTTGGGATATTCTCCAGTTCACGGGAGAAGCTGCGATAGATAATTGGGGTGGCACCATCCGCTTCCTGCCCGGCGATCCTGGCTGGATCCCGATCGTTAATGAGCAGAACAAGGTTATCAAGGACATCACGAAATGGCGCGACTATGTCAAATTTCCTGAGATTCCGAACCTTGACTGGAGCGATGCCAAGAAAACAATTGAAGGAATCGACCGGGAAACACAGCTGGTGATGGTTCCCACCTTCCGCGGGCTGTTTGAGCGCGCCCATTGCCTGATGCCTTTTGAAGAAGTTCTGATCAGCTTGTATGAAGAGCCGGAATCGATGTATGAGTTCTTCGATGCCTATGCCGACTGGAAACTCAAAGTCATCGAGCAACTCATTGACAACCTCCATCCGGATATTCTGCATACTCATGATGACTGGGGTTCCAAAACCGCTCTCTTCTTCTCGCCGGCCAAATTCCGCGAGTTGTTAAAGCCTCACTATGAACGTATTTACGGGTATGTTAAAAAGCGCGGAGTGCTGATTCAACACCATTCCGACTGCTTCTGCCAGGGAATTGAAAATGACATGGTTGATCTGGGCATTGATATGTGGCAGGGAGCTCTTCCTTCCAATGATATCGTTCAGATTCAGAAGAACATCCAGGGCAAAATGCTTCTTATGGGAGGCATTGAGCAGGGCGTAATCGACAGGGCCGATGCAACGGATGCCGAAATCCGCGCTGAAGTACGCAGAGCCATCGATGCCTATGCGCCCGGAGGCTCATTCCTGCCATGTATTGGAAGCCTTGAATGCATCAATGAATTCGTTACCCCGATCGTCATTGATGAATGCAACCGCTACGGAGCAGAGTGGCTGAAAAAGCAGCAATAACAGTTTATCGGTTTTGAAAAGCAAAGCCTCCCATTATGTTCAATAAGGGAGGCTTTTGTATTGAAACCATACCGGGGGTAAAGGTTCCATTGTACAACGTCGAATTTATGCCGGTTGGAAGACGCGGTCGCTGTCCTGAAGGGAATTCACTCCTTGAATGTGCACGCCTGCTAAACGTGGATCTCGTCAGCATCTGTGGCGGCGTTGGGGCCTGCCGCCGGTGCCGGGTGCAGATTATATCGGGCGCAGTGTCTCCCCCGACAGCATTGGACCTCGAAATCTTTACGGAAGCGGAACTTGGACAAGGCAGACGTCTTGCCTGCATGACGTTTCCGCAGGAGGATGTGCGCGTGCTGGTGCCGCCGGAGTCTCTGTCCGCGCCGCAGCGCACGCAGGTGGAGGGGATTGATCTGCAGGTCAAGCCGGATCCATTGGCTCGCGGTCTGATCGTCCCTTTGACCCCGCCTTCGCTCGAGGATCCCAAACCGGACGATTGGAACCTGTGGGGAGCGCTGGAACGCGATCACGGTGTGGCTCCGGGAACCATCGATCTTGCGGTCCAGCAGATTCTTTCTTCCCGTCTACGCACCCTGGACTGGAAGGCGAGCGTTGTCCTGCGGGAATCGGAAGTCATTGCGCTGGATGCACCTTCCACACGCTGGCTCGGTCTTGCGGTGGATATCGGCACAACCAAGATCGCCGTTTACCTGGTGGATATGAAGAGCGGCGAAATCGCGGTGTCCGCGGGATTGATGAATCCTCAAATTTCCTATGGAGAGGATGTCGTATCGCGCATCTATACCGCCGGCGAATCCCCGGCAAATGCGGTGAAGATGCAGTCGCTGCTTGTGGATGCCTTGAATAGCAGCGTTGCCTCGCTGTGCAAGGAAATCGGCGCCGACCCTTCACATATAACAGATGCGGTGATCGTCGGGAATACGGCGATTCATCATCTGTTCCTTGGGATTCCGGTGCAACAGCTGGGCCTGGTTCCGTACGTTCCTGCGGTCCGTTCCGCCGTTGATATCAAAGCCCGGGATATTGGCCTGAAAACGGCGCCGGGCGGTTATGTGCATATGCTGCCCAATATTGCCGGGTATGTCGGTGCGGATCACGTGGCGATGCTTCTCGCGACTGAGCTGGATGAAAGGGAAGGGGTCACGCTCGCACTCGATATCGGCACCAACACGGAAATCTGTCTGAACAGTCGCGGCAGAATGAAAAGCGTATCCTGTGCTTCCGGTCCGGCATTTGAAGGCGCGCATATCCAGTTCGGCATGAGGGCCGCAAAAGGCGCGATCGAGCGAGTGCGTTTGTCCGGGACGCAGCTGGAAATTCAGACCATTGGAGACGGTGCGCCGGTCGGCATCTGCGGCTCCGGGCTTCTTGATGGGATTGCCCAGATGTTGAACAATGGCGTGATCGATCCCTCCGGAAGGATGCTGGACCATCCGCTTGTGCGCAAGCGCAATGATCGGAAGGAATTTGTCCTGGTAGAGCGTCCGGGAGAAGGGGATATCACGATATCCCAGAAGGACGTTCGGGAGCTCCAGGCTGCGAAGACCGCCATTCGTCTCGGAATCCAGGCCTTGCTCGAGGACGCGGGCATTGTGGAAGCAGATATCGATCGGGTGATTATCGCGGGAGCGTTCGGATCCTTCATCGACGTGCAGAGCGCCATGGCAGTCGGGATGCTGCCGCCGCTGCCCCTGGAACGGTTTCAGCAGGTAGGGAATGCCGCCGGGACCGGGGCAAGGCTGGCCCTGATTTCGCGGGATAAACGGCGCACTGCTTTGGCAATCGCCGCGAGGGACGGATACATCGAGCTGGCTTGCATCCCCGAGTTCAACGACAAATTCGCTGCCGCCAGCTCCATGATCTGGTAGGTGGTCGCGAGCTAACTTCCGTTTACTCGATCGGAGATTTCTTTCAGTCGGCTGAACTCGGCATCAACCGGGACATGATCCGCAATTCCAATGATTGTCCGGATGTCGGAGTCTGCAAATGCCTTTGCCTGTTCAATCGATTCCAACAGGACAGACAGGTCATGCATTGGCATGACATAGTCCTGCGGAATGCCGCCCCACAGCGTGATATCCGGTCCTGTCGCTTTTCTGGCTTCCTCAAGGGTCGAGTCGCTTTGCGGCGGTCCGGAAATGCCGGCCAGCCCGTCGATGCCGGAGCCAGCCAGGAGCGGCAGGAGATGCTTGGAAATCCCGCCTATATGAACCAGCAGATGGTTGTCGCTCCGATGCAATGCATCGCAGGTCTTCCGGTAACTCGCCTCGAGGCGGTTTCTGAATACTCCAGGCGAGATGAACTGTCCGTCCAGATTATCCGGCGCCAGAAAAATGGCGCGTGAGAACCCGGAGGATAGATTTTGAATCAGTTCATTTCTCCTTTCTTCCATTACTTCCAATAGTCCCACTAAGCGATCTTCCTCGGACATCATCAGCATTAATCCGTCACTCCAGCCCAGCATTGTATGGAGCATATCCGAGTATGGAGTCTTAGGAAGTTGGATAACGTCAATGATGCCGGGATTCGGTTCGACTTCAAGCGGGCTGGAGAGTTTGGGCCGGTACCGCATTGCTCCTATTATTTCCTCGGCGGCATCCAAATCATCTTCGTCTTTGACCGGGTACTCGGTTTGCCACCAGTCGCCATCGGGTCCCAGGGACCATATCTCAGTCAGGACCCGGGATTTGGTGTGATATCGGATGATACGTTGGGTTTCGGACTTTTCCCGGATTATGTCGATGCCGTCATGCTCAAGCTTCCAGGGTGTACGAACCACCCATGCCGGGCAGTTCAAAGCCAAGGCTATGTCAGCCAGGGAACCCTCTCGATGCGCTTCCGGTAATGTGCCTCGTTCCTTGTGCCATTCGAACCATAGACTCAAATCAGGCATAAACAACGGGTGGGTTGGGGCTTGCCCCTTGAATTGCGCCAAAAGAATTTCCTTAAAATTCATCATCATTATTTCCTGCCCTGCTTTGAAGGTTTATGTGTGTCCGTTTAGCCGTTCAGGCACCATTTTGATGAACCTTAGAATACTAACAAACGAAGCCGTTGTTTTCGATCCGGATCTGCGTGATATGTACGGCTCCGTCTTCCCTGGAATATCCCTACCTGATTTCTGTTTTCGATCATAGCCTCAGCTTGACTATTGACTGATATTATCTGAAGATCGTGTTTTTTAATGTTGCTTCTGAATATGAGGGTATCCTAGATACAGGCGGTTTCCGCCGAATCGATGCAATGCATCGATGGATGTGCTGTAATTCAATGAAGGAGAATAGATATGCTCACAAAAAGACAAAATATGGTGGAAACCGTCAAGGGCGGGAAACCCGACCGCTTTGTTAAAGGCTATGAAGCGCTTGCGCTGGTGATGACTCCTTATGGCATGAGCGCCGGCCGTCCCATCCAGGGTGGCCCCTCCATTGTAAACAAATGGGGTGTCACCATCAGTTTTCCGTCCAATGCCCCCGGACCGTTTCCCGTGCACGATGCGGAACACATCGTCATCAAGGACATCGAACACTGGCGGGATTACGTAAAGGTACCCGATCCCGTTATGCCGGAAGAAGCATGGGCAGAAACGGTCAAACAGGTTGAAGCTATCGACCGCAAGGAATATTTCGTTGCGCCTTTCGTCGCCCCGGGCGTTTTCGAGCAGAGCCACTATCTCCTTGAAATTACCAATTGCCTGACCGCCTTCTACACAAACCCGGACGAGCTGCATGAGATCTACGAGATGATTACCGAGTTTGAGCTCCGGTACGCGGAGGATGTCTGCAAGTATGTCAAACCCGATGCCCTGTTCCATCATGACGACTGGGGCAGCCAGAAATCGTCCTTTATTTCGCCAGCGATGTTCGAAGAATTCATCCTGCCCGCCTACAAGCAGATCTACGGCTATTACAAATCCCACGGCGTTCAGTGCATCGTTCACCACTCCGATTCCTACGGCGAAAACCTAGTGCCGTACATGGTCGAAATGGGTATGGATGTCTGGCAAGGCGCCATGTCTACCAACAACATTCCGAAGATCATCAAGGAATATGGCGGAAAATTGACCATCATGGGCGGCATCGACAACGGGAAAGTGGATCGCGGGGACTGGACACGCGAGGCTGTTCGAGAGGAGACTTTCAAGGCATGCCGCGAATACGGCACAAAGTATTACATCCCCTGCACCACGATGGGGGACCCTGCCAGCATTTTCCCTGGTGTCTATGACGCCGTCATGGAAGAGATCGACAACGCTTCCAAGGAAATGTTCAAATAGAAGCAGCGGAAGGCAGTGAAAAAAGGGCGAACCCCGAATATCAGGGTTCGCCCTTTTTTCTTCCCGGTGCTTAGACCCCGATCAACTTCAGATCCAGGTCGAAATTTTCCTTGAGCAGCTCAGTGAATTCGGATTCACTCGCGATGGGCGAGGTTGAGACGCTATTCTCCTTCACCACCTTAAAATGGGTGTCGGTGAGCGTAATCCTCCCATCCTTCCTGGGCATGGTGCACATGCGCATTGTCAGGAAGAAAGAACCTGGGAATGTAGCGGTAAAATGGTTCGACATCAGAAAATCGTCAGGACTGCATTCATCCAGAGTGAAAGCGTATAGCGGATAAAATCCATCTTCGTTTTTTTTCTGCAGCACATACCCAAGCTTTGAATCCGCTACCAGGCGATAAGTATGGGCGAACTGCTTTTGTTCCGTGTTCTCCTCCAGTATCAGGGGAGCGATGAGGCCGTCATTGCCAAATCCCACATCCGCCAGCCATCTGCTGCTTCCCGTTTCCACCAGTATTGCCTGATGAGTTTTGGTGGTGTAATGGATGCCGTCGACCGTCACCTTGGCCAGAAGATTGGTTACTTTGAATCCCATCTCCTGGAGGGCGCGGGAAAAGATGCCGTTCATCTCGAAACAGTATCCACCCCGCCTGTCTGCAACAATCTTCTTATATAAAGATGCTTCATCCAGCAGGATTGGTCTTTTGTAAAATACATCCAGGTTTTCAAAGGGTACGGTCAAGGTATGAGCAATGTGAATGTTCCTGAGAGTGTCTGCGCTGGCTTCCGTTCCGTCTTTGTAATTAATCCTCTCAAAATATGCGTCCAGGTTAAAAACGTCACTCTTCATTAAAAAATAGCTCTCCTTTTGCTTCTACCGCCTTCAAGGGATCTCGGTTTGTCCCATTTTTAGCGGCTATAGTGAATTCTCGATTGGCGATAGAGTTCCTCGCGAAATGCAGGAGCGGACATCTTCAGCGCATTGAAATTCAGGAAAGATGGCTTCTCCGGATTGCAGAATTGGGCCGCATAATTTTTGGCTTCCTCGCGCTGCTGCTCATCGGTCAATGCAGTCAGATCTGAAGCTGCAGGCATAACTCCTATCAGGAGTTTGTCTCCATACAATTCATAGATTTTTTGCGTATCATTCATGGCCTGCGGGCACCACATATCCCAGCCGGCCGCTATGATGTTCGGGACTTGTTTCATGAGCTGGCCGCAGCTGTGCAGTTCGCAGTATTTGCCTCTCGAATGCAGAAAGTCGGTGACCCGCTTCATGTAGGGGACGATCATTTCTCTGACAACGGAAGGAGAAAAGAAGGTCTCCTGTTGGGAACCCCAGTCATCATGGATGCAGAACCCATGAATGCCGGGAAAATGTGTGCAGAATTTGTCGAAGATTCGTATGTATAGATCGGTTGCCTTGTCAAAGAAGGCTTTGATAGCATCCTGCTGGTCTTCATCGATCATGGCGACAACCGCATTTTCAAATTCCATGAAAGTGATCAGCCGTTCATACCAGCCCGTCAGAAACCATCCTACATTGAACTTTTCGTCACTGAGAAGCGATGCATTGTCCTTTGCGCTTCCTTCCCAGTCCCAGGATTCAATATCCGGGAAAGCGATCTGTTTCGGCCATTCGTTGAAATCCTCTATGAAGGGCTTGCCGGGACGAATCATGGATCCACCTGCGACGGGGACATACTCCCATGGCATCCCAAACATATCCGGGCCGCCGCCCTTGTTCGGGTCGAATGGATTGGCTTCGAAGACAAATGAACGCGCCACGTTATCGGGGATAATTTTGGGGCTGAACAAACGAGTCTCAAGCATCCCCGAAATTTGCCAGATGGGCTCTCTTTTTAGCAGGGCGCCAACAGCTTCCCTGTCGGAAACAGGGTAGTTATAGATTTTTAACGCAGGCATAAACAAGTTTGCCGGAAGTTCTTTTATAACTTCCATTTCCTTGGGGTCAAATTTGGGCACGGGCATGTATGCTTCCTTCTCAAAACTTCTGCTGATGGTTGTCCATGGTTTGGTTTCACTCAAGGCGGGCAGAATACCATAGGACCGATGGAAAAACTGCAGGATTTGCCGAAATTATCCTGCCCGGCATGCGGTGGAATTCGAGCCATATTTCCCAGCCGGGACAGCCACACCGGGTAATGAGCCTGTCTAAATGGTAACAAAACATCGGATATAATTGACAGTTGACTTCACCCGGATCTTGTTTGTAGTTTGGAGTTGCTATGCAAAATATTGAGGAGTTGATAACAAGAGCTTGCGAGGCAGGCTTTGATGCTGCAGGCGCACTGGATTGTTCCACCATCAATCTGCGGAAGGAAGCGCGCGAAGCCTGCGAAAAAAATACCTGCGGGCGGTACGGCAAAAGCTGGTCTTGTCCTCCGGGTTGCGGATCTTTGGATGAATGCACGGCCCTTATCCGTCGGTATGGCAAAGGTCTGATCGTTCAGACGATTGGGAAACTGGAGGATGAATTCGACGGGGAAGGGATGATGGAGGCCGCGCATCGTCATGCGCAAACCTTCCGCCATTTTTCCAGGGTGTTACGGAAGGAGTATCCGGACATGCTTCCGGTTGGGAGTGAGAGCTGTTCAGCCTGTGATGCGTGCTCCTTTCCGGAATCGCCGTGCCGGGATCCGCACGGTGCCAGTTCGCCGATGGAAGCCTACGGAATGATGGTCAACGAGGTCTGCCGGGCTAACGGCCTGGAGTACTATCATGGCAAGGGTACGATCACGTTTACCGGCTGCTATCTGCTGGAATAGGGTGGCGCCCGATCCACTCCTACAGGCTGACCTTTCGCGTTATATAGGAAATAGAAAATATATTATTCGAGTTCAGTAATCAGGTCGGCGGTCTCACTGAGTGCCTGCTATTTTCCCATGTGTACCAGGATTCCAATCGATGTCTGGACGTCATGGAACAGGCCCCCGGACGACTGTGACTGCAAAAAGGCGGGAAAATTCCCCAGAAAGTCCCTTATTTCCACTCGAATGGAATAGCGCCTGCTGGGGCGGGCCTCGATCCCGCCTCCATAATTGAAACTCCATCCGATGTCGGAACCGGACCCGTTATCAGGATGGATGTTTCTCAGGCCGGTTCCTGCCGTTGCAAATAGACGCAAGCCGCCATTCGAATAGGGTGTAGCCAGAGCGATGTTGCAGAATAGCTGCTGTATGGTAAAGCTGGTTGATTGGCCTCCGGCTGCTTGTGAGACAGGCGCAGCCTGCAAATCCAGATCGTTCCACGCATTCCGGAAACCCATTTCCAGGGAAACCGGTGTATGCAGATCGACAGCTGCCAGGATTCCAATCTGGAATTGGTTTTTTAGCCTGGCACGATAGGTTGAACTTGCCCCATCGCGGATATTTCTATCCGGCAGAATGGCTCCTCCTCCACTTATCATCCATCGGGGATTCAGACCGGCTGCCGCCAGAGTTTTCGTCCATGGCAGGATTAACAGCAGCAATAAGAGCAGTGCATTGAAAGTTGTTCGCATCGGGAAGCCGGACGATTTTTGCACCCCTTCACTTCACCTTGGCCACCACTACTATCGCCACAATGATGATGGCAACAAGTCCGATGGTCGACAGGACCCCAAGGTTTTTACCAACCTGCCGCACATCCTGATATTGCAGCGCGATCAGATTGGCTTCGTCGTCCGGCGCAATAACGAAGTGATCCATTTCAATGGTCCGGATGTGGCCGTGTATTTTTGTGTCCCCGGTTTGAACCACAATATGCCTGCCGATGCCCAAACCCGCGATTGCGCGTCTCGCTTCGGAGGCATCCGTTGTTCCCGAAGCCCGATATTTTTGTGCAATCAAAGTCAACTCGGATGTGTCATCGAAGCGAATGAGACGTGTTGTTGAACGCGCAAGCGGCGCCAATGTAAAACCGGCATCCTCGATCGAGGATATCTGCCCCCGTATCTTTTGCCCATCCGACAGCCTGACCCGTACATCCGCGCCGATACCAAACAACTCCGCTTTTTGTTTCAGGAGGGCACTGCCATCGGGTTGATGAGTATCCGCAGCAGACACACATTGTGTTGACGAAAGCAAAACCAGGCAGACTGTGAGGCAGATAGATGTGATTTTTTTGCTCATATTCCACTCCTACTTCATAACAAAATTATATCGGCCGCTTGCAGGGAACAGAAGGGGGCTTTGGGGCGGAACTGGATGCGAGCATTTGCCTCGGGCTGAATGGAGGCGCAAAATGGGAGAAAGCCCGAATGGGAAATCCCATTGGGAGGCCCTCCCGGGAAGTGTGGTCCATAATGCGTCATTCGCTTCGCATGGCGTTGCTTGCCGCAACGTTGATTTCCCCCCTGTTTTTTGTGAATTGTGCCGCTCGCATCCGCGTATACGACGGAGATCATCATGACTACCACCGCTGGAACCATAGGGAAGCGGGTTTCTACCAGAGATGGGAAATGGAATCGCGTCGAGATCACAGGGATTTCGACCGACGCAGTGATGATGAAAAGAGGGATTACTGGAACTGGCGACATGCCCATTGAAATAAAGGCCCATAATAGTTCGGACCGGTAGCCTGGCGCGCGGCGGGCTTGCTAGCGCCACTGCGGAAGCTTCGGGACACGAATCCACCCACTCCGGGTGCCTCGCCATGGACGGTTGGACTCGGTCCAAAGCTGCATTCCGGTCATTACGGCCGGACTGGAGCAAAATCGAACCGACGATGCGGGGAAATTTACATGAGCCATGCGGTTCACAAATATGAAATGGGCGTTATCGGTAATTGTTCCTATCTCGCCTATATTGATACTCTGGCCAGGATTCAATGGCTTTGCATGCCCCGGTTTGACAGCAGCTTTGTTTTCGGCTCGCTCCTGGATCGGCAAAAGGGCGGAGAGTTTTCCATATCAACCCCGGATGCGCCCTTTGCTACGAATCAGTATTATCAGAACAACACCAATGTACTATGTACAGAGTTTCGCTCAGGCAGTGGAACTTTCGTCGTAACCGACTTCGCGCCCCGTTTTTTTCATTACGAGCGATACTTCAAGCCCTTGATGCTTATTCGCAAGCTGGAGCCATTGTCGGGAGACCCCGTAGTCAGAGTTATCTGCAATCCAAGGGCTGGCTGGGGCGCTGTCGAACCTCAAATTGTTTTTGGCAGCAACCATATCCGCTTTCTTAATCTGGGAATCCAGGTCCGGTTGACCACCGATATTCCCCTCAACTATGTTTTTGAGCCAAAACCCTTCGTCTTAAACCAGACGCGTTACCTTGTTTTCACTTACGGCGAGCCGCTGGAGGCGCCGCTGGCCTCAACGGCTGAGGATTTTTTGCGTAGGACAGAGGAATATTGGATTCAATGGGTAAAGACCACCTCTATTCCCATGCTCTACCAGGAAGAGGTGATTCGTTCTGCCCTGATCTTGAAATTGCACCAATATGAAGACACGGGGGGAATTATTGCTTCCGGAACGACCAGCCTTCCCGAAGAGGACGGGGCCGGTAGAAATTGGGATTATCGCTATTGCTGGGTTCGTGATTCCTTCTATACGCTCAATGCATTTCAAAGCCTCGGGCATTTCGAAGAATTGGAAAAATATTTTCACTTCATACAGAACGTGATTATGGGAGAATCTGGCGGCATCCAGCCGGTTTATGGCCTGAGCGGTGAAAAGGATCTGCTTGAGAAAGAGCTGGACCTGCCCGGATACAGAAATAACCGTCCCGTCCGCATTGGAAACAGCGCCTATTTGCAACCCCAGAACGATGTCTACGGCCAGCTGCTGGCTTGTCTTCTCCCGCTCTACATCGACCGCCGACTGGCTTCGGACCGGCACCGACGGCAAACAGGACTTGTCCTCCGGCTTTTGGATGCAATCGAGAAAACGATGGATGTGCCGGACTCCGGGATCTGGGAATATCGCGGCCGCCGGCAGTTTCATTGTTATACATACCTGTTCCATTGGGTTGGCTGTAATGCGGCCCTGAAGATTGCCAATGCATCGGCCGACAATACCTTGGCTGTGCGTGCGTCTCAGCTGGGCCTGGAGGCAGCGCGAAGAATCGAGCACTGTTTCAGCAAAAACAAGCATGCCTACGTTCAAGCCATCGGAGCCGAAGACCTGGATGCCAGCACGCTGCAGTTGATCAATATGCACTATCTGGACCCGGGTGGCGATCGTGCCAAAGAGCATCTCAATGCGCTCGAAAAGGAATTGCTGTCGCCGAATGGTTTGTTGTTCAGGTATGCGCACATGGATGATTTTGGTCTTCCCAAGGTGTGCTTCCTGGCCTGCTCATTCTGGTATGCGGAAGCGCTTGCCTGCGTTGGCCGGATTGATGATGCCTGCAAAATGCTGGAATTAGGCCTGAAGTGTTCAAACCACCTTGGGCTGTTCAGCGAGGATGTGGACTTTTCCTGCGGCCAGTGGGGGAACTTTCCGCAGACCTATAGCCACGTGGGTTTCATGAACGCAGTCTATCGCATTGCCAACGGAAGAGGGTTGCCGATCTTTCTCGAATAACGGAGGCCGTTATATGAGCGAGGCTGGATTCTCCTGCAAGCGGATGCTCATCGTTTCCTATCGACTGCCGTTCAGAATCATCGAAGCCGCCGGCGGAAACGGAGTGGAGCAATCCTCCGGAGGGCTGGTTTCGGCTTTGATATCGCTTTCTCGCAAAGCCTCTGCCGGAGAGTTGTATCACAATCTGGTATGGGTTGGGAAAGGAGGGGACGGGATTGAACACGAGATGAATGTGGATGAAGACGGGTTGAACTATCGATTGGTTCCGGTTGCCATACCGCCCGATATCGACGCAGGGTATTATGGTGGCTTCTGCAATAATCTGCTATGGCCGCTCTTCCACTATTTCCCATCGCTTTCTGTCCTGGACGAAAGCTATTTTGACAGCTATGTTGCCGCCAATCGACTGTTTGCGGAAAAGGTAAAAGCTGTTGCAAGGCCAGGAGACCTGATCTGGATTCATGATTATCATCTCTTCCTGTTGCCGTCTATGCTTAGGGAGGCGCTCCCGTCGGCGCATATTGCCTTTTTTTTGCATATCCCATTTCCTACCTTCGAGCTCTTTCGCATTCTGCCGCGTCCATGGCGCGAAGCAATCCTCCGGGGTGTCCTGGGGGCGGACTTGATCGGCTTTCATACCAACGACTATTGCCAGTACTTTCTGCGCTCCGTTTCAAGGTTCCTGGGGCATGAAATCACCATGAATACCGTGGCGCTCGAAGATCGCATTGTTCGTGTGGATGCCTATCCCATCGGCATCGACTATGAAAAATTCAGGCAGGCGGCGTCCTCTTCAACCGAGGTAGAGGCGGATAAGGGAAAAATTCTCAGTTTGCTGAAGGATCAAAAATTGATTTTCTCCGTGGATCGTCTGGATTATTCCAAAGGCTTTCTGCATCGCCTGGATGGATTCGAGTGTTTTCTGGATTCATACTCCGAATGGATCGGGAAGGTAATTTTCAACATGGTGGTAGTCCCGTCGCGCGACTCCATCCCAAGCTATCAGGAGATGAAACATGGGATCGAGGCGGCCGTCGGGAGAATCAACGGAAAGCACAGCACAATTGCCTGGCTGCCAATCCTGTATCAATACAAATCTCTTTCCTTTCATGAACTGGTAGCGCTCTACAATCTGAGCGATGTCGGCCTTATCACGCCCGTGCGCGACGGTATGAATCTGGTGGCCAAAGAGTATATCGCCTGCCAGACCGGAAAAATCGGCATGCTGGTTCTGAGTGAAACCGCCGGAGCATCCGCTGAACTCAGTGAATCGCTATTGATCAATCCGAGAGACAAAAGGGAAATGGCGGATTCCATAAACCGTGCCCTGACAATGCCGGAACGGAGCCGGAAGATCCTGGTGTCCCGTATGCAGAATCGAATTCGCCGCTACAACGTATTTTCCTGGGCTTCCGATATCGTACAGAATGTTGCTGCCATCAAAAAGGAGCAGGAACTGCGAAAAGTGAATCTGATGACCAGTGTCATCGAGACAGAAATTGTCGACCGCTATCGACGCGCTTCGCGAAGAGTGATTTTCCTGGACTACGATGGGACGCTCGTCCCTTTTTCGAGCGTCCCGGAATTGGCGATTCCCGATACGCAAACCTTGATCCGGATTGAGCAGCTTGCCAGCGATGCGAAAAACAGAGTCGTCATTATCAGTGGGCGAAACCGGGACTTTATGGAGGAATGGCTGGGCCAACTTGATATACTTCTGGTGGCCGAGCATGGAGCCTTTCTACGGACGCCGGGAAGTGCCTGGGAATGCACGATCGATCCGGATCAAACCTGGAAAGAGGGAATTGTCCCGGTGATGCAGCGTTACGCCGACCGGTGCAATGGTTCCTTCATTGAGGAAAAATTCTCATCCCTGGTCTGGCATTATCGCAACGCTTCCCCGGAGATCGGTTCCTTGCGGGCCAAGGAGCTTACCCAGGAGTTGAGGAATCTGGTTTCCACGGAAAACCGGCTCCACGTGCTGGAGAGCAGCAAGGCTATTGAGGTGAAACGGACCGGCTACGACAAAGGCGTTGCCGCTGCCAAGATCATCGCCGATGGAGCGGCAGACTTCATTGTCGCGATGGGAGACGATAAAACCGATGAGGATCTCTTCCGGTTGCTGCCGTCTTCGGCCATTACCATAAAGATCGGCCTTACTCCCAGTCTGGCCAAGTATAATCTGATCAATCAACGGGACGTTTCCCGCTTTATGGCAAAGCTAACCCCGGATTCTCCCGGGACATGAGTTGACCTCCAATCCGCAACTATCTGCTCCTGTCAGTTTTATCCTGTGAATGGGATTAGGCGCTTTCATGTTGACGCTCCGCGCGTCGCCAGGTACAAAAATGGCGACGCACAGAGCGTCAAACCGCGGATTGCTTATTGTCCGCCGTCTTTCTTGGCCTGGTCTCTGCGCCAGGAAATATAGGCATCAAATGCTTTCAGCTTATCCAGATTGGGCAAGGGCTTGGCGCCGGGCGGCACGGCATCGAATACCATTGCCTGCTGATTGTTTTCCGCGAATGCCGGCCACATGGGAAGTCCGGGGCCATTCGGGTTGCCCGATTTGGCAAAATTGACCCAATAGGAGCTGATCATATCGGAGAGTTTCTGCTCTTCCGGTTTGGGGGCGCCACCCCGGCCTGCGGCCAGGGTCTGGAATGCATAGGGAACATCGCTGCCATGTCCGGATCCATCCACATTTGGCCCGTGGAAGTCATAATAATATTCGAAGGCTTTGCCTTTGCCCTTCTGGGTTTGAAGCCGAGCCCACGTCCAGGTGCTCCAAGCAAAGGTGCCATCGCGCGAGATCCCAATGGATGACTTGGCTGCTTCGGCATCTGTCGAATGTGGATATACGGCCAGCAAAGCGTCGGCATGCGGGCCATACTGGGATCGGATCTGTTTCTCAAATTCGGCGGCCGTGGCGCTGCGACCCAATTCGCTTGAAGTGACGCCCAGCAAAATCGGCGTATCATTGAAGCGGCGTGACTGGTAGATCGAATACAGATCGCTCGGGATGACATATCCGTCGGCTACGGGACGGAATCTCAACCCGCCGGCGATGTTCTTCTGGACCTCCTCCGCGCTCATGGCGCGCGCCGCTTTGATATCCGCTGCTCCCAACTTTTTCAGAAAGGATTCGCCGGTCGACTCCGCCAGCTTGAGCGCAGGGATTCCCAGCCCTGCTCCGCCTTGTTCCGAGGTCTGGAGCGGAGCAAAAGAACCTCCGCTCATGCAGATGACACCCCGGAAAAGGCCTTTGGTGACCGGCGAAGCTGCAAGCATATTGACCGCCATGCCGCCGGCCGAATGACCGAAGATCGTGACTTTGGAAGGATCGCCTCCAAACCTGGCAATGTTTGCCTGCACCCATTTCAGACCTGCAATCATATCCTGCAGCCCGTAAGTACCCGATCCCTTGCCGCTTTCACGGCTGAGATCCGGATGAGCGAGAAATCCGAAAGGACCGACTCGATAGGCAACGCTTACCAGAACGATTCCTTTTTTGGCAAAGCCCATTCCGTCATACATGGAGACGCTCGTTGAACCGCCGCTGAAGCCTCCCCCGTAGATCCAAACGATGACAGGGTTCTTCTCACCTGCCTTTTTCGCCGGAGTCCATACGTTCAGGTACAGGCAGTCTTCGCTGACCGGAGCAGTGTTTCCCTGGGAATTTGCGGCTTGCATACAGGCCGGCCCGAAGGCCTCCACCTTCCTGATGCCGGTCCAGGGTTGCAGGGGGGCGGGCCCTTTCCAGCGCAGATCTCCGACCGGAGGGGCGGCAAATGGAATCCCCTTGAATACCGATATGCCGTCGGTGACGATTCCCTGAACCTCTCCCCCGGTCACCTTGGCTGTTTTTATTTCCGAAAGCGCAAGTTGCGCAAATGCCATAATCAGAATAATAGCGATCAAGACCTTCTTCATCTCTACCTCCGGGACACTCCCTGCTGGTGGTGGTTTCAATAGCTTCTCAACGGAAAAACCTGCGAAAGCACGCAATTATATACGTCCCGCTTGTTTCGCTCATTACGGCCTAACCGTGGCAAGACACTTTTTGTTGCAGCGGACCCGTTGCCCTGGAGTAAAATTCCTCCATTCTTTTACATGAATCAGGAGGATCAAGATGACCAAGTGGCACGATTTCTATCAAAGGCAGGGCACTGCTCCGCCCTGGCCGTACGCGGTTGATTATGAGAAGGAATACGAAATCGATACCGACGTCCTGGTCATCGGTGGGGGCATTGCGGGATGTTGGGCTGCAATCAGCGCTGCCAGGCAAGGAGCCCGGGTCGCTCTGGTGGAGAAAGGGGATACCATAAGAAGCGGTTCCGGCGGGCCCGGCTGCGATCATTGGTGCCAGTGCCCGGCCAACCCGCATTCCAAAGTCGATCCTGACGAATGGGCAAAATTGCTGTCGGTAAATCCGGGAACCATGTCGGAGATTCCGAAGAACACGCCCAAATGCTCCTATGGAAATGGTATCGGTGCGCAGATTACATGCCGCGAAAACTACGATGCGCTCCTGGAACTGGAGCAGATGGGCGGTCAAATCAGGGATGTCCATGATGAATATCTTGGCGCCGACGGTCGGTACGACGATACCAAGTTCATGTTTTCTCCGCGAACCAATCCGGAGCACACAACAGACCTTGTCCTGCGAGTATGGGGCGTAACGTTCAAGCCAGCGCTCAAGAGAGAGTTGCAGCGGCTGGGCGTCCGAATTTTTGACCGGGTCATGGTTACAAGCCTATTAACGGAGGGCGGCATTCAGGGCGCGCGCGTGGTTGGCGCTACCGGATTTAGCAACCGTACCGGGGAGTTCATGATTTTCAAGTCCAAAGCTGCTGTGCTTGCCACTGCAGGGGACTTTTACATGTGGATGCTGAACACGGAACACGCAGGCTGCCGACAATTTCGCTCCCGCTGTGCGACAGGAGATGGATATGCCATGGCATGGAAGGCGGGCGCAGAGCTGGTTTTGATGGAGCAGACAATACCGCTGATGCTGGGCACGGGATACCGGCATAACTGGTACGGCGGCGCCGGCGATGCCAGCTATGAAAACCTCCAGATTGTGGATGCGAACGGCAAAAAACTGCCCTGGCCGACACAAGGCTGGCAGGATGGAGGGGCCATGATGCCGCCTCCGGATGTGCGCGACTCAATACGCAAAGGAATATTCAAAGGCGAGTGGGCATTGCCCTTCTACGGGGATTTTCCAGGCATGCCGGATATGGAGCGCAGGATAACCTGGGATTTGATGCTGGGACAGGAATCGACCACGAAGATCATCACCAGCACGTACGAGAGGGCAGGATTCGATCCTCAAAAGCACCTGCTTCAAAGCTACGCTTTCATCGAAGGGGAAACACATTCCCAGTGGAGAACTCCCCGAGGCGGCGGTCCTTTGATCGATTGGAACCTGAAGACGACACTCGATGGGTTGTACGCGGCGGGGGAACAGTTGTTTTCCCACGGCGATCACAGTTTCGCCGCGGCTACCGGAAGATATGCGGGACGCAAGGCGGCTGATTACTCAAAGGAAACCGGTGAATCCAGGATATCCAAAGACCAGGTGGCTCGCGAAAAGGCGCGCATCTATGCGCCCGTAATGCGCTCGAGCGGGATTGAATGGAAGGAATTGAACGCCGGAATCGCCAGAACCATGCAGTATTATTGCAGCGAATTCAAGACAGAGTCGCTGCTTAATCTCGGACTCGAGACCCTGAATGAAATTGAACAGGAGTTTGTGCCGCGGCTTTACGCTCTTGATCCGCACAAGCTGATGCGCAGCATCGAAGACCTGAGTATGCTGGCGCATGCCCAGATGATCCTGAATGCTTCCCTGGCTCGAAAGGCTAGCAGCGTTCCTCTCAATTTCTATCGGATTGATTACCCCACCGTGGACCCGGTCGAGTGGAATAAATATGTGACCATCAAGCTGGAAAATGGCAAGGTCAAACCCGGCGATTTGCCTTTGTACTATTGGGGCGATCTGAAAGCCAATTACGAGGCCAATAACAGGGACTATACCGGAGTGTATCAAAGAAAGTAGGAAGACAGCGATGGCTCAGATCAAAATCAGTGCTTTGCCCAACATCACGACACCAAACACGCCCGTTATCTTTAGTCCGGAGTTCTGTGTGGGATGCAATACCTGCGTCAATGTGTGCCAGGTGGACGTGTTTATTCCCAATCCTGAAAAGGGGTGCCCCCCGATTATCCTGCATCCGGATGAATGCTGGTACTGCGGATGCTGCGTTTTGGACTGTAAACAGACCGGCGCCATTTCATTCAATTGGCCGTTGCAGCAAAGAGGTTCCTGGAAGGATAAGGTTACCGGCAAAATAATGCGCGATACGGTTTAGGAGCATATCCAGGTTTTCGGACAAAGCGTCTGGAAGACATTTTTGCGAAATTCGCGGCAGGTTTTTCCGGATTTCTGCCACGAATTTCACAAAAGGACGTGCCGGGGAATTACTTCATCAGATTTGCCAGCGGTTCTTTCACCGCCTCTGCCCAGATCTCATATCCTTTGGTTGTCGGGTGCAGCGCATCGCTCATGATGTCTTTTGAGATGTTTCCTCCGGCATCAAGGAACTTCGCGCCGATATCGAGGTATTGGACTCGGTCGCCATCATGCATTTTGGCAATGATGGTGTTGATTTCGGCCAGCTTGGCGCGCACCGGGTCGCCGGGTGTGCTTCTCGGGAAAACGGCAAGAAGAAGGATCTTTGCCTTGGGGAAATCCTTCTGCATTTCAAGAACAATTGCCCCGATTCCTTCCGCAATCTCGGCTGCTGTGTTTTGTGCGGTGTTGTTCGTGCCAATCATCAACATCACGGCTTTGGGGCTGAAGCCCTGGCCTTCGCCGTGCTGGAGACGGTAGAGAACTCCCTGCGTCGTATCTCCTGCGATTCCGAAGTTGGCAAGTTTCAGATCGCCCCAGTATTTGTCCAGTACCGGTTTTCCTGCATACGCGCCTTCAGGATTGCGCCAGAAATCGGTGATGGAATCCCCCATGAATAGGACATCAATATTCCCCTGCTTGGCTACTTCAAGATTGGTCTCGTGTTTCTTTTGAAAGAACGGAGCCAGGAAGGGAACCACCGCGGAATTGGCAGGGGGGACTCGAACCGAGATCAACCCGGGATACTTGGCGTTGATGGCTTTGACATCGGATTTGGATTTTTCGAGAAACTTTGCCAGTGCACGCTCGGCGAGCTGCACTTCCTCCGGCGTTGGCCTTGGAATGGCAACAATCTTGGGGACCGGGGCTGGATCGGCGGTCTGCACCTGACCGTAGATATTTGTGGAGCCGATGATTACCAGGAGAAAAATTGCACACAGGATATTGAGCCTTTTCACGCGAAACCTCCGGATTTTAAGTGTCAATATGGGTGGACCAGCGCTTTGAATATGCAACAAAACTGAAGCATATAACAACACTTGTCGCATTGAGTGGATATTCTGAGTCTGCTGTTGAATTGAGCCTAAATCCGAAAACATTAGGAGATGTTGCGGATTCAAGCAAAAATAAAGGACTCCGCGAACGGATCTTACCTATATAATGGGGCTTCCTTTTCTTAGCTGGCTGAACGTTATCAAATTCATAGAATCTTGGACGGAGGAGACAAAACATGGAAAGAAGAGATTTTTTTAAGTATGGATTAGCGGCTGGAGTCGGGACCGTGGCGCTTGCGGCGAAGGATGTCCTTGCTTTGGATTACTATCCTATGCCATCCGACAAGAAGTGCGCCGTGCTTTTCTCAACCTGGTGCGGCAGTTCACGCGATGCTGGTGTATGGATTTCGGAAGGGATGGGCGGCATTGCCGATGTCTTCGATGTGCGTGAGAATCCGGATCTGAAGGGCTATGATCATCTGGTCATTGGCGGCTCCATTCGATCGGGCGTAACCCGGAAAGAGCTGCAGGACTATATTGCAAAGAATAAGGCAATTCTGAAAAGCAAAGTGAGAGGATTGTTTATCGTGTGCGGTAACGGCGAAAAGCCTGTTGGCCCAGCCCAGAAAACTTCCTACATTGATAACCATCTGGCAAAGCTGCTGGAGGTTGCCGCGGTTCCCGCCAAGGTATTTAACGGCAGAATCACAAAAGCTCTCCTGGATCCCGAGAATCGCAAAATGATGGAGGACATGTATCCCAAGTTCGCGGGCAAGCAACTGGAAGATTACGAGCTCCTCAAACGCTCGGATTGTCTGGCCTTCGGCCGTGAGATCCTGGCCAGCCTCAAGTAGTCCCTTCGAGTTTTCGGGCTTTTAGGGTTGGATCCGCTTTGCCAGCCACTGGGAGTGCCGCCATCTCGCCGGTACTCCCAGTGACTGCATTTCGTCTGCTACAAATTTCCATAGTAATTCATTATGTCCGCAATGCTCAGGGCATGATCGAGCGTCAGATCGTCGACCGCTATCTCTCCCTTGTAGGCGATGGCCCACTGCTTGCCGTCAAAAATAATTTTATAGGAACCATATTTCAAATCCTGTCCGCATTGCGTGCAGGCACTTGCGCTGGACGGAGTGAAGGCTCTGCATTGCGGACAAATTCGCTCAGTTGCAATTACCATAGTTAGACCCTCATACCCAAGAACGCATTTCCCGGAGAGTCGCCTACTGGAAATTGCATTTTTTGATCAAAAATGGATATTAAAGATTACTGGGGAATGTTTCGCTGCAAATCGAGGTTTGCCGGATGGATAATTTCAGTGGTTTGCCTGGCCGCTCAATCTGGTGGACGGCCAGGCAAGATATGTCAAATCCGTCGTGAACTCCGGGGCGTTTAGCCGTTTTCCGATTGAACGGCTTCAAGGGTCAGACGGTCCAGCAATACAAACAGCTCCTGCGTCTGTTCTTCCAATTTATCGAATCGCAGAAGTGCCTCATCCGTTCGGCCGCCGGTCCACAATCCGACAATATCGGCACAGAGCTTGTGAAAGGCCTGGTGCTTTGCTCCGATGGTATCGAAAGTGGGAAGGGTACTGAAGCGTTCCGTCCCTTCGCTGTGATACCATTTGCCAAAAGCGCACTGGTGAAAATCCCCCGCTTCATTTTGAGTGAAGTTCTGGTTCCCCTGGAAAAGACTCATGAGTTTGTTGCGCCAGTTGAGATGTCCCTTTTTGACGCCCCCGAAATCAAGCTTGCTTCCAACCTGGAACCGGGACATCGCCTGTTTGAGCTGTTCGGTCAGTTTCTGCAGAACAACCGCATTACTTTCGACGTGTCCGCTGTCCCGATTCATTGCCGATCCCTGAACGCTCACTCGGGCAATATCTTCCGCTATGGATTTCGATACTGCCGCAAGCTGTGCGATACGCTCATTGGAATCTTTGACTCCATCGGAGGCCTGGGCAATGTTTACCGCAACATCTTTGGTTACGGTCGCCTGTTCTTCAATGGCGGCGGCAATGCTCGCGACCAACTCGCCGACTTCACGGATGACATCGGCTATTTTTTCAATGTCGGTTATAGCGTTGCCCGTTGATGATTGTATTCCCGAGATCTTTGCCTTGATGTCCTCGGTGGCATCTGCGGTCTGTCGTGCCAGTTCCTTGATTTCATTCGCGACAACAGCGAATCCTTTTCCTGCTTCTCCGGCTCTTGCCGCTTCAATAGTAGCGTTGAGGGCGAGCAGATTGGTCTGTGCCGAGATGTTGGTAATCGTCTCTGTCACTTTTCCGATGTCATGTGCAGCCTGCCCAAGCTGCTGCATGAGTGATGAAACGGCCTGCGCCTGCTCCGTGGCATGATCACTGATGGTGCGGGCTTTTTCGGAATTGGAGGCAATATCGGCAACCGTGGCGCTCATTTCCTCGGTCGCCGCGGCTACTGAGGATAAATTCGTGTGGGCCTGTTCCATGCTGGCGGCCACCGAAACCGTGTTTGCACTTGATTCCTCTGCGGCAACCGCAACGGCGTGGGCTTTTTCGGAAGTCTCCTTCACGGCAGAGGAGAGTCTTTGTGAGACGGCGATCAGACCTTCGGAAGAAGCAGACAATGTTCCGGTGCCGTTGTTGACCTGCAGCAGAGACATCCGTATGGCAGTGGACAACTGAGCCATTACCTTGGCAAGGTCGCCGAGTTCGTCTTTTCGTTCGCGCAGGTTCGTTGGAATTTGAGAGGCGACATCTCCCTGGCTGATGGTTCCAAGAACTCCGAGGCTGGCGGAAAGAGGACGTGCAATGCTGCGCGCCAGCGCGATGCTTAGCACGACCGCCGAGGTAAGCGAGGCGAACGCTACCAGGAGTATCAGCAGGTTCCCACGACTTGCAGTAGCTTCCGCGGTTGCCTTGCTTTCCGCAAGGCGCTTGGCCCTCCATTGGATAAACTCATCCACTGCCTTTTCCCGCTTTTGCGTGCCGGCGGCGCTCTCGCGGGCCAGAAGCATGGCCGCTTCCATCTCTTTTCCGCGGGAGACAAGGGCCAGGACGCGGTCGTTCAGGTCTTTGGTGCCGGAAATCGCATCCTCTATCTTACCCAGCAATTGTTTGCCGGTCTGAGTTTTTGCCATTGCCTTCAGACTTTCCAGCTTTTCTTTATAGTCCTGGTTCAATGCTTCTATTTCCGCGCGATGTGCCTGTTTGGCCGAAGCGTCCCTGGTTGCGGTGATGCTCCAGATATGGACGGATATTTTTTCAATGTTGGAAGAAAGGCTTTGCGCCAGCTGCATCTTTTTCGATTCTTCCAAAGCTTGATTCATCATTTCATGAGACGAGTTGCTGCTCTGCCAGATGGAGAATCCCGCAATGGTGATTACGACCATCAATAGTGCGAATCCCAGGCCCAACCGTTTTCCAAGCTTTATATCACTCAGCCTAATCATGCTGTCTTCCTATTCCTGAAATGCCCCGCAGGCATTTTTTAAGTCCATTTCACCTTAACGAATAGATACATATCGGCTTTCAGTCTCATTGCTTTATTAGTTGCGCAAGTATTTCGAGTTTTTCAATAACGGGGGAAAGGAAGTGACATTCGCGGCAGAGAGGCGCTTCCACCGCGAATGTCACGGAGCTAAGCCGATTCGACTCTGGGGCTTGTGGGTATTCGTTGGAGAATCCCCCGATCCGCAATTGTGAGGAAAGTGCGGACAAGCTGAGGATCGAATTGCGTTCCGGCTCCACGGTTCAAATGGGAGAGGGCTTCCGCGGCGGTCATCCCGGTTCGGTAGGGCCGATCAGACGTCATCGCGTCAAAGGCATCGACAATGGCCAGAATGCGCGCCCCAATCGGAATGCTGTCGCCGCTCAAGGAACTCGGATACCCGTGTCCATTGTAGTGTTCATGATGGTGACGAATGGCCGGCAACGCTTCGCGAAATTCGCTGAGAGGCTCCAGGACTCGCACGCCTATGTCCGGGTGATTCTTTATGTGCATGAATTCCTGTTCGGAGAGCGGTCCGGTTTTTGCGAGCACAGACTCTCGAATCCCTATCTTGCCGAGGTCGTGAAACATGCCAGCAATCTGCAAAATCTCCTGTTCGCGTATATTGAGCCCCGCCGCGCTGCCAAGCTGCAGCCCGAGCCAGGCGACGCGTCTGGAGTGGCCATCGGTGTAGGGATCCCTGGCTTCCAAGGCTGTGATCAGAGACTGAATGACACTGAGGGTCAGGCGGTGCACCTGGGAGGTCCGCTGTACAACCATATTTTCCAGCCCATTCTGATACTCCCGCAGTTTCCGTTTGAGAGCCGTGCGCTGCAGCGCCTGCGTAACCCTGTTAGTTATCTGTGGAATATTAAAGGGTTTCAGAAGGTAGTCGTCCGCTTCGCACTGAATCGCAGAAATCGCCTTTTCAATCTCATTATTGCCCGTAATCAGCAGAACAGCCAGGTCCGGGTCCATTTTCTTGATTGTGCGCAGGAGTTCAAAGCCGTCCATCTGCGGCATGTTTAGGTCACTGAGCACCGCATCAACATCCCTGTTTTCAAGCAGCTCCACCGCCTGCGTTCCCGTACCGGCCTCAAAACACTCAAAGCCCATTCTGGTAAAATGACGCTTGAGGACCCCGCGGATTGCGGATTCATCATCGACTATCAGGAGCCTGGATCGTCCTCGCTTGGGCTGAGAATCTTCGGCCGGAGCGGTTGCTGAATTGGATTCCAGAAAACTCAAGGTTTGATAGGTCAGGCATGAATTGGTCGCGGTCATTGGAGTTGATCTCCCACATAGAGCCCTGGTGTTTGTGAATCAAATGCTGTGTTCTGCTGCCAAATCGAACGTGAAGCTGCGCGATCTGATTTTGATTCTGCAATCGGTGTGCCATGACGGCGTTTTGCTTCGAAGGAATTTGGTTTATTGGAATGTTGCAAGAATCAAAAGTGTTAAGTGATTGAATGTCCTATACATCAAAACTCGTTTGTCGGCGAAAAAAACGCATTGCCTTGTGGTGACCCCAAAATTTTTTCAATGTTTGAAAAGTGTGACGACCATCACAACGGGAAGGCGCTGCGCTTTTTGGGGAATCGTTTCCCTAGTGGGCTGGATGAAACGAATCGGTTAATAACTTTTCTGATGTGGGAATAAATATTTGAAATCGATTTCGATTTTGTTTAGGCCCTCATCGGGTTCAAAATCGGGAAGGATCCAGTTCGTTGTAATTCGAACGCTTCGACTCTATAATGGGCGCCTGACAAAAATTGCGGGTAGCGTAGTTTTGGGGTTCGGATTTCAAGCATGAATCAAAAGAAGATCCTCATTGTCGATGACGAAGTTGCCATCGTTCAGATGCTGAGCCGCATTCTCCGAAAGGATGGGTACGAGGTTCTTGAGGCGGATTCAGCCGCAAAAGCGCTGGAATCCGCACAGGGGAATGTCCCTGATCTGGTTCTGCTCGATTTGAACCTTCCCGATGAAAACGGGCTGGTTGTGCTGGGGCGCATTCTTCGCGCGCATCCGGCCACTCAGATTGTCATGATGACCGGTCAGGGAGATATCGAGACAGCGGTTCAAGCCATGAAGCTTGGAGCCAGGGATTTCCTTACCAAGCCGTTTGAGCCGAGCCAGTTGCGCTCGAGTCTTCAGTCTCTATGGCGCCAAAACTCGGAATATGGGTCGGTGACGAAGATCCCGATTGGTGACAGCCCCGAAATCCAGGAAGTCTGGTCCCAGATATCCCGCTATGCGATTCCCGATGTGAGTATTCTGCTTGTAGGGGAAAGCGGAACAGGGAAGGAACTGTTTGCGCGCGTCATTCACGCGCAGAGCAAACGATGTGGCCGGCAGTTTGTCGCGCTGGACTGCGCAACGCTTCCCGAAACCCTGGTGGAAAGTGAGCTGTTCGGGCATGAAAAGGGGGCCTTTACCGGTGCAACGGAGCAGCGGACGGGTAAGTTCGAGCTTGCGCACGGAGGCACCATCTTCCTCGATGAAATCGGAAATCTTCCCCTTAATTTTCAGGCAAAACTGTTGCGCGTTGTTCAGGAGCGGTATATCGACAGGTTGGGTGGCCAGCGATCTATTCCTGTAGATGTCCGCATCGTATCCGCCACAAACCTGAACCTGGAACAAGCCATCCAGAAGGGGGCTTTCCGTGAGGATCTCTATCATCGAATTGCCCAGGTGGTAATTCGCATCCCGCCTCTCAGGGAACGCCGGGGTGATATCGAGAAGCTGACCTCGTTTTTTATCGATCTGTTCAACGTCCGGTTCGGCAGAAACATACAGGGAATTTCGGACGGAGCGCTGAACCTGATCTGCGAATATCGTTGGCCCGGCAATGTCCGCGAACTGGAGAACGCTGTCTGTGCCGCGGTGCTCGCGGCCGATGATACCATTGAGGTCGAATCTCTGCCGGATCGTCTGCGCCGACCCACGCGGGGCATCGGGGCGGAGACTGCCGCTGCCTATTTTAGAGAACTGGCGGCTCAGCAGGTTACGCTCAGCCTGAAAAGCGGCGTTTTGGATCTGAAGGCTTTTGTGGCCGGGTTTGAAGAGCAGATCGAGCAGGCTGTGCTGCGCGAACTCATCGGGCGACGCCGGTTCACGCAAATGGAGTTATGCTCATTGCTGAAGGTGGATCCCAAGACGCTGAGGGCAAAACTCAATAAATACGATCTCCGGGACCTTCCCGGAGGCTCTCTCCCGACCTCCGACAAGTAGGGGCAAACATCCATCTCTGCTCCGGAATTTTTTTATTGCTTGCATGAGCTCATCGTCAGGAGAGCCCATCTTGGATCATAAATATGATGCAATTGTGATCGGAGGAGGACCGGCCGGTTCGGCTGCGGCCCATGTGATATCGGGAAGCGGCATGAATGTGGCGGTGATCGACAAAGCCATATTTCCGCGCAATAAACTCTGCGGAGGCCTGCTGACACAGCGAAGTCAGGCGGTATTTAAGAGCGTCTTCGGGGAAGTCTGGGGGCCGACTATCGAGACTGTCGCCGACGGCATTGTTTTTTATCATCGGGATCGATTACTGAATCAGCTCGACTCCTATAAGCGTGTTTTTTTCACTTCCCGTCCCAACTACGATACCTATCTGCTGGAGCTTGCGGAAAAACGCGGAACCCGGTTATTCCAGGGGAATGGGGTTTCATCGATTGACCTGGAGAGCCGCACGGTTTTTCTGTCCGGCGGTCGTTCGATCAAGGCGGATTTCATCATTGGAGCCGATGGCGTCAACAGCCGCACCTTGAGACTCATCGACCGGTCCACGGATCGGATCCGTACTCTGGCCTTAGGACTCGAATCCGAGTTGCCTCGCGATATGCTGAAGAGAAAGATCGAGGCTCCGGAAATCTATCTGGGGATTGCGCGGTGGGGCTATGGCTGGGTATTTCCCAAAAAGAACACCGTTACAGTCGGACTTGCGGGGCTTCAATACACCAATAAATCACTGCGGCTGAAGTTCGAGCAGTTTCTCCAGCAGATCTGCGGTTTTTCCCCCGGAATTCCATATGAGGGACACCACATTCCCTTTGGGTATTACCAGGATATGCCGGGTCGCGGTGCAACGCTGCTCGTGGGCGATGCAGCCGGACTGGTGGAGCCGATTACCGGAGAGGGCATCGCCTTTGCTATGCTGAGCGGGAAATATGCCGGCGAAGCGGTGATTCAGGCGGCCTCACAGGGAAATCCAGATTCAGCGCTGCACTTCTATCTTGATGGGTATCGCAGGATTACGTCGCTGCTGAAGCAGGCAAAATGGATGCGGTATCTGCTTTTCCCCGAAATCTCCCAGAAATTCCTGATCAAAGCGCTTCCGCACAGCCAGTCCATCATGAAGAGATATATGGACTTGATTGCGGGCGAAATTGACTACGTCGATTATCTGGCGCACCTTTTCAAAAGACTGGCTCGGAATCCGTTCTTCCTGATGAAACTCGCCAAGTGATCCCGGCGATTTACCGGGCAATTCCATTGGCTTTGGTTTTTCCCCTGCGTATTCCGCGCGCCGTGATTTCCCGAGATATTTCACTATAGAATGGAGGGCATGCTTGCTATGTTGAGTGTGTGCCCGATATGGGGAGAAGAGAGCCGAATATGAAAAGACTGCTGCTGCTCAGTAACTCGACTATGGCCGGACAGCCATATCTTGAATATCCCAAAGAGGACATCAAACAGTTTTTAGGAAATAAAAAAGTCACAGCCCTTTTCCTGCCCTTTGCGGCCGTTGCGTTTTCCTGGGATGAATACGAATCCAGAGTGAAGGAGCGCTTTCTGGAAATAGGGCACGATGTAATTTCCATTCATCGTTTTCCGGATGCGGCCCAAGCGGTGCGGGACGCGGAAGCTATTGTGGTAGGCGGAGGGAATACGTGGAACCTGCTGTATCATGTCCACTCACTCGATTTGATTGAGCCGGTTCGGGAGAAAGTGCTGTTCGGAACGAAGTACATCGGATGGAGTGCGGGTGCGAATGTAGCCTGTCCGACCATCATGACTACGAACGATATGCCGATTGTGGATCCCAAAGGGTTTCATGCATTCAACCTGGTGCCGTTTCAGATCAACCCGCATTACCTGGATGCCAACCCGGAGGGGCATGGCGGAGAAACCCGGGAAGAACGCATCCTCGAGTTCACAGCCGTGAATCGCGATGTTTATGTGGCCGGATTGCGCGAAGGGTGCATGTTTTATGTCAATGGTTCGGAAATGCGCATAAAAGGAATACGCACACTTCGCCTGTTCAAATACGGAGCAGAACCGCGTGAAATGCGAACGGATGACGATTTGAGTTTCATGCTGCGGACTTCCGCGTAAAAGCAGCGGCAAGCCTGTTGCTGGTACAATGGGAAATGCGATGGATCCGACTCAGCGATTTTCGACCCGTGTCGACAACTATATAAAATATCGGCCGCACTATCCCCGCGAGGTGATCGACACTCTTGTTTTGAAATGTGGGCTGACTTCCGCTTGTCTGATCGCCGATATCGGATCCGGATCCGGTGCTCTGACGGAAGCGTTTCTCCGGCATGGCAACCGGGTATTCGCAGTGGAACCCAACCGGGAAATGAGAAAGGGGGCCGAGCGGCTCCTGGGGCATTATTCCGGATTTTGCAGCATTGAAGGGCGGGCGGAATCGACCTCGCTGCCGGAGAAGAGCGTCGATTTTTTGGTGTCCGGACAAGCCTTTCATTGGTTTGATGTAGCACGGGCGCGCTGCGAGTTTCTACGCATCCTGAGGCCTTCCGGCTGGGCAATGATTGTATGGAATGAGCGCGAATATGAGACTACGCCCTTCTTGATTGCCTATGATCGGCTTTTACAGCAATATGCGATCGACTATGCAAGAGCGAAACACAAAAGCGTATACGAGCATTCGCTGGGTGACTTTTTCGGGCCATCCGGGTATTCGGAAATAGCGTTCAGGTATCAGCAGAATATGGATTTTGAGGGAGTTAAAGGACGAATGCTGTCATCCTCGTATACGCCCGAATTGGGGCATCCGAATCACGACCCCCTGATGGCCGGCCTGCTGGAGGCCTTTCAGGCCAATGCAGCCAATGGCATAGTGACGATGGATTACATTACAAGGATGTATTACGGCCGGTTGATTGACGGAGGACAACACGAGTAACCTATGCGACGCGAACCGGAATTCTTTGGCGAAACGGAATTGGCTTTGATTTATATGGCCCGGAGACTGAAGCATGCCCTGGCCATAGAAAAGCTGCTGAATGAGCACGGCATCGACTACCACCTCGAGACTGGGCACTACCTTAGCGGGCTGCTGTTCCGCACCACAAAAGTCGGAGTCTATTTTTATGCAACTCCGGAGGATGCAGGCCGTACAACCGCACTGCTGAAAGAAAACGGCTATAAGTTGCCGGCCGATGGAAAATTGCTTCCATAACCCCTATCGGGATGCGGGAAGCGGAACAAAACCTGATTTTGCTTGCTCCCGGGCACTTCCCGTATCAAAATCGCCTCTCACTCTTGCGCCGGCTGAACCGCACATTACTTCCACAGCCGGCAGGCGTAAGCTTTAGATCAAAACTCATCCGATCCATGGATCGCATCAGATGTTTTGTCCTGGGCGGAGTTATCCCAAGGAGGATTCACGGTGTATAAGATTGCAGTCATGCCTGGTGATGGGACGGGACCAGAGGTAACCGCCGAGGCCGTCAAAGTCCTCAAAGTCGCAGCTGATAAATTCAAGTTCAAAGCGGAGCTGACCGAATTCGATTTTGGTGGCGAGCGGTACAAGAGAACCGGGGAATTGCTGCCGGACAGCGGAATCGAGGAACTGCGCAAGTTCGATGCCATTTTGCTGGGTGCCATCGGGCATCCGGACGTAACTCCGGGAATCCTGGAAAAAGGAATCCTGCTCAGAGCTCGCTTCGCACTGGATCAGTACATCAATCTCCGGCCGGTCAAGCTCTTTCCCGGTGTTGAGACGCCGATCAAGGATAAAGGCCCCGAGCACATCGACTTTGTCGTCGTCCGCGAAAACTCCGGCGATATATATACCGGAACCGGCGGAGTCACGATGAAGGGAACTCCCCAGGAAGTGGCGGTCCAATCCTCCGTCTACACACGCTTCCAGGTGGATCGGTGCCTGCGCTATGCATTTGAATACACGCGCAAGCATGGGAAGAAAGCGCGCGGCAAAGGTGATAAGAACACTCTCGCTCTCTGCGGCAAGACGAACGTGTTGACTTATGTCTATGATCTTTGGGAAAGAGCTTTCCATGAGATGGGGCAGAAGGATTACCCGGACATCAACCGGGAATACTATCACGTCGATGCCACCACCATGTGGTTCGTTAAGAATCCGGAGTGGTTCGATGTGATTGTGACCGGGAATATGTTCGGAGACATCATCACGGATCTGGGGGCCATGATCCAGGGTGGCATGGGAATTGCCGCCGGTGGGAATCTGAATCCCGAAGGCGTCAGCATGTTTGAGCCTATTGGCGGAAGCGCTCCCAAGTATACGGGCATGGGCATTATTAATCCGCTCGCTGCGATTTGTGCGATGCAGATGATGCTGGCAGAGCTTGGCGAGCAAAAGGCTGCCGACGCGGTGGAGCAGGCGGTCATGTATATCACGGCCAACAAACTCAAATCGCTTGCGGCCGGGAAAATGGGTTATTCGACGGCACAGGTCGGAGACCTGGTCTGCGAGCGATTGGTCTAACCTTCGAAGCTGGAGGCGCCGGCGGTACATCAGGCCGGCGCCTCCAGTAAGCATGCTATTTGCCAGCGGCTGCCATTATTTCCGCGCCGATAGCGTCTGCCTCCAGGAGCGCGGAGTAGAGCTTTTCAGGTGTCACTTCGAAAGGCTCGTTGTGCGCAAACGGCTCTTTCACCGCCGCGCGCATCGCGTCCATTAAAATAACGGAGTCTCTGTCGCGTTGCATCTGCAGTTGACGCAGCGATACCGGTAGTCCCACTTCCGTCAGGAAGCGCGCAATACGCCTGGCTTCCAGGCTCTCGCCCTCAAGGACCAAATGCGCTATGAGTCCGATGGCGACGAGTTCGCCATGAAGATAATCCCGATGCAATAGAGGAATGACGGTCATGCCCGCCGCCATCGCATGGGCTGCGGCCAGTCCTCCGCTTTCAAACCCAACTCCGCTTAGCAGCGTGTTGGCTTCGATGACACGCTCCAGAGCTGCATTAACCTCATGGCGTTGTACGGCTTCCATGGCCGCACGCGCCTCTTCTATTACAGTCTTGGCGCACAATTCGGCTATGGCGAGGGCGGCCAGGGTGATCCGCGCACCCAGCATATTTCTACCTGCCGGATTCCGGTAGCAGGTGCGCGCTTCGTAAAAAGTGGCAATCGCATCTCCAATGCCCGCAACCAGGTGCCGCACCGGAGAATCGGCTATGATGCCGGAATCAACGAGGACCAGCGCCGGATTGCTCGGGAAAAATTCCGGCCCCATGCCGGCTCCATCGTTGGTATACATCACGGAGGTTGCTGAGCAGGGAGCATCGGTGGATGCGATGGTCGGACAGATGACTACCGGAACGGAAAGACGGGAAGCAACACACTTTCCCGCATCCGCGCATTTCCCGCCGCCCACCGCAATGACAGAGTCAATGGGCTTTCCCGATCCGCGGATAACATGGGCAAGACGATTCACTTCTTCGTGAGAGCACTCTCCTCCGAAAATTTCGAAGATGGGATCGATTCCAACGTCGCACAGGCTTTTCAAAATCCTGCTTCCCAGCCGATTCCATCCTCCACGGGTTATCAGGACTGCCGGCTGGCGGCTCGACAATATGGATAAATATTGCCCCACACGGTCGATGACCCGGTTGCCCTGGATATACCAGTGCGGAGAAGTGAAGGCGCGCGGCGTTTCATTTCCGACGATGCTTTCTGCAGAGAACAGGGAGTGGGGCGAAAATGGAATCGGCATGACTGTCTCCGTCAAGGAGCTTTCATCATACAACCGCGTTGCTGCAAAGGCCTGCAGTTTTTATCCTCTTTAGGTCGCCGTGAAATTTCCTATTGACATAATTTAATAATAGTACTAATAAATAGTACTATGAGACCGAAAACAAATACCTTGTCGGCGCAGCAATTGGACATCATGAAGGTCGTGTGGGAGCTTGGAGAAGCGACGGTGCGTGACGTATACGAAGCACTGCGTGCCCGACGTTCCATAGCCTATACAACTGTCATGACCACGATGAAAATAATGGAAACCAAAGGCCACCTGAAAAAGCGAGTGGATGGGCGGGCGTTTGTCTATCGTGCGGTGGAGCCCAGGGGGCAAGCGTTAAAACGGATTGTCGGCGATTTCCTGGATCGGGTGTTTAACGGTTCAGCCGAACCGCTTCTCGCGCATCTGGTGGAAGAGCGGCGGCTGTCGCAAAAAGATCTGGATCAGATTGCCAAGATGATTCGGGAAAAGAAGTAACTCCATTAACGAGTTCCATCTAGCAAGGAGGACGCGTGTCACTTCCTGTCTGGATTGATAATCTGGTTGCCTACAGCCTTCAAATCGCAACTCTGGTCGCGGTGGGGACTCTGCTGGCTTACCTCTTCCGCATGCGTGTACCGCGCATTACGTTGGGCTACTGGCAGGTTCTTCTATTGATGTGTGTTTTTATTTTTGCCTTCCAGGGATGGCGACATCCTGTCTACAGTCTGCCGGTCGCGCAGGTGGCGGTTTCCAGCGTGGTTGCTACGATGGAAGCGGATATTCCTCCCCCTCCGGCATCGTTCATTCCCAGTTCTGAACTGATTGGCTGGGTATTGGTTGTCGGGATGCTTGGCCGTCTCCTCTGGTTGTGTATTGGGCTGCTGCGACTGCAGTCCTTCAGACGCAATGCTCAAGTCCTGCACGGAGAAGGCTCCTTGGTTAGGGATATGCAATCCCTGACGAAGACGCGATCCCTGGTATTGGTTTCCGATGCAACCGATACGCCCGTGACGTTCGGCGCGCAAGCCCCGGTCATTATCCTGCCCTCCAGATTCGGTGAAATGATAGAAGCCCATAAGCGGGCGGTTCTATGCCACGAGTTGTTGCATATCCGCAGGCGGGACTGGCTGTTTATTCTGGGTGAGGAGACAGTGCGCGCGGTTTTCTGGTTCCATCCTGCCATCTGGTGGGTACTAAGCCGAATCCGGTTGAGCCGGGAGCAAGCGGTTGATCATGAGGTTGTGTGCCTGTGCGGCAACCGGCAGCCATATCTGGATTCACTATTGGAATTTGCACGGAATCAGCGGCGGTCGCAAGCTATTCCTGCCCCTCTTTTTCTCAAAGAAAATCATCTTGTTCAACGAGTTGCACTTTTGCTGAAGGAGGCATCTATGAGTCGATCGCGATTATTCTGCAGTTTGTCGGCAATGCTCGTTTTGTTGATAGGAACTGTGAAGCTTGCGGCGGGTTGGTTTCCTTTGACGGGAGAGCCGATTATCCAGGAACATGTATCTGGTTTTTCGGGGAATGTTGTCCCTCAGCGCATTTTGGCTGCGAAAACTGATGCGAAAGTCCTGCCGCCAGCCGTTCGGCTGTTGCCTGTCGCAAAATCACAGCCGGTTATGACGGCTGAAAACGTCACTCCCGCCCTGCCTGTGGAAACCGCGGCTCCAGTGCAGCAATCCCCTATTCCCATTGGACGCGAGCCGATCCGCGTTGGCGGCGGCATTCAGGAAAGCAAACTGATTTATAGGGTGGATCCTGTTTACCCTGAGTTGGCCAAGCGTGCCCGTATTACGGGGAGAGTCGTCATGGCTGTAACCGTCAATGAGGATGGATTGGTGACGGATGTCAGGGTCACCAACGGTCACCCTCTCCTGGCTGAGGCTGCAATTTCTGCTGTCAGGCAATGGCGTTACAGCCCCACGCTGCTGAATGGAGCCCCTGTTCCGGTAATGACTACGGTCACCTGTGTTTTCAACATCAGAGGCGATAACGATGTTGTGCTGCAGATGGATGAATATGGCAGCCTTACGGCGCTGCCGCCGGGGGATATGAATGCTCTCATGCAGAAGATGGCGCTGGGCGGTACAGCCGTGGTCAACATATTATCCTCAACTCCTATCCGGGTTGCAGAGCGGGCTGTTCAGGATTTGATTCAAAAGGGAGTTCAGAAACTGGAAATGGGAGGAGCCTATGCCTTTTATAATGGGAGGCTGTTTTATACAGGAGCTCCGGCCAGACCTCCGCAGATCCTGCCGAACACGGAAGTATTGCAGGCGTTGCTGAACAGTTCCCCGAAGGATTCGCGCGGGCTAAGCATGATTCAATATAATCTGTATATCAACGAAGTCGGCGAGATCCTGGGGATTCAGCGGATCGCCGGTCCGGATAATCCTGCTATCGAGCATGAACTGATGCGAACCCGGGTGCTCTCTCCGGCGTTTCTGGGCGCCGATCCGGTTCCGTTTGTCTATGCTCTCAACATGACAATGTAGCCCTGCATTTGTCAGCGGAGTGCGGCATCATTGAGGCCGCACTCCACTGACTGGCGCATTAACCAATTTTGTTCGCTTCTTCACGAGCCTTCTTCAATCCGTCTCTGCGCATTTTTTCAAAAGCCAGCCTTCCTGCCGGAGCCTCTTCGTTGGGCAGTGAATCCAGGGCCTCGTCAAAAATTTCTTTCAGTTCCTCCTTGAACTCCGGGTGACTGAAAATATACAGGCTGTTTTTTCGGATCCCTGCCAGCACCCGGTCTCCGACCTCTTCGGGCGCCATCCCCTGTTTATGAATTTGCGGCAGGACGTCCATTGTTTTTTGGCTTTTCGCGGTATTTTCGGCGGAAGCGAACCGTGAAGGTCGCACCTTTTCACTTTCGTAGATTACGCTGTTGATCAGCCCAGGGCAGAAGACCGATACGCCGATATTGTATGGATAGAGGCTGAATCGCAGGGCTTCACTGAGCCCGCGCACGGCGAATTTGGATGCCGTGTAAATGCCGGCCGCGGCGCTGGGCAGAAAAGCGGCCATGGATGCGGTATTGACGATATGCCCTCCTTCGCCGTGTTTCCGCAGGCGCGGTATAAAGGTCTGGATGCCGTTGACCACTCCGCCAAAATTCACTCCCATGACCCAGTCCCAGTCGTTATACGTGCAGTCCTCGATCGGAACAAACAGGTTGATGCCGGCGTTATTGCAGACCACGTGAACAGAGCCGAATACTCTTTCGGCTTCATCGGCGGCTCGCGCGAAAGCCTCCCGGTCGGCGACATCAAGCTGAATGGCGTGAATGGACGGATTATTTTTAAAATAGACCATTGCCTGATCGAGGCTGTCTCTGCGGATATCGGCGATGACCACCTTCATCCCGTTTTTTAAAAACGCCTGGGCCATCCCCAAACCGGCTCCATTGGCGCCTCCGGTGATGAACGCCACTTTTCCTTCAACGTTTTTCATAGGCTGTCTCCTCTGCCTGGATGCTGTTTCTTATTTCATCATAGCAACCTCGGCCACAAGTCTCTAAGTATTCTTTGAGTCTTCGGGGCTTCGAGGTTATAGTCTTGGGATCCAAACTCATATCCGACGAGGAGGATACGCGCTCGCATGAGTGAAAAGACGTGGAAGGACTACAAGGAAAGAAAACCGTTTAAAACTTCTCCCTTGAAAGGCATCAAGGTTCTGGAAGTCTGCACAATGCTGCTGGGACCGATCGGCCCGGCTCTGCTTGCCCAGTTGGGAGCGGAAGTCATCCGGTGCGAAATTCCGCCCTTGGGCGATGCAACCCGTTCGTTGAACCCGTTCGGCTGGTTTCTGAAAGACACCAGCGCCCTGCTGCTGCACATCAATCAGAACAAATACTGGCTGGGACTGGATCTGCATAAGCAGGAGGCACGGAAGGTTTTTTGCGAACTGGCCGCAAAGTGCGACATCGTCGAAAACAACTTCCGGCCGGGAGTAATGGAAGACTGGGGGATCGGATACCGCGATATCGCGGAGATCAACCCGGGGATTATCTTTCTTTCAAAGAATGGATACGGGCAGTGGGGACAATATGCAAAGGAAAACCGGCCTTCCAACGACGGCGCTTCACAGGCGTTGACAGGCTTCTCCTGGATGTCCCGGTCTCCCGGGCAGACACCGCTGAAGCAGCGTGCCTACGTTGGAGATAACTACGGAGGGATATGCGCGGAAATAGCGGTGCTGGCGGCGTTGCACCATCGCGATCGGACCGGCAAAGGGCAGTATATCGAGTTTTCCCAAACCGAAAACGTCATGCGAACCATGTCCTGGGTCTGGCCATACCAGCAGTTCACCGGCGAATGCGCGCAGCCTTCGGGTAATCGTGATGTATCCATCTGTCCGGCCGACACGTTCCGTTGCATCGATGATACCTTCGTCGCAATCGCGGCTGCCGATCCAAGGGAGTTTGCCGGTCTGTGTGCCGCGATGGAGAAGCCGGGTTTGGCGACAGATCCGAGGTTCCAGGAACACACGGAACGGTTGAAGGAGGAAAATGCGGTAGAAATACTGCGGATTATCCGGGAATGGGTAAAGACTCTGAGAGCGGAAGAGGTGGAGGCACTGGCCGAAAAGCATGGCTTCGCGGCCACACACCTTTATAACGCCAGGGATATCGTTGAGAGTGAGCAGTTTCGGCAGCATGATTTCTGGTCTGAAATTGATGATCCGCTGTTGGGAACCTATAACAATTATGAATTTCCGGTCAAAATGTCGGAATCGCCTCCGAAAACAAAATGGTCCGTCCGACCCGTCGGTTTTGATAATGAGTTTGTCATGAAGTGGATGCTGGGAAAGAGCGACGACCAGATTCAGCAGCTTTATCAGAGCGGCGCGCTGGGGAAGTGGGGAGAAGCGCTTGGGAGAACGCCGCCGCCGGATTGGGACGGCAAGGCCGGGCTCATACTGAAGCGGGATGAACCAGAATCTGCAGAAGAGGAATAGCGCTATGGGTAGTAAGAAGCGTCAGGATTGGACGGAGTGGTCAAATTGGATTCGAGAAAGAGACGATCCGAAAATCGCGCACACCCGGCCCGAAGCACTGGACGACCTTCTTGTTCTCGACCTGAGCAACAAGAGCTTTGCCGGCTGTCACTGTTCTTCGGTACTCTCCGAATTTGGCGCTGAAGTTTTGCGTGTTGAACCGCCGGGGGGAGACTTTATTCGATCCTGTTCGCCGTACGGCTTTATGTACAAGGGCGAGGGCCTGAATTATCTGACCGAAGGACGCAACAAATTTCACATCACACTGGATCTCACGAAACCCGATGCCAGGACAATATTGAAAGGCCTTGCAAGCCAGGCCGATGTTCTGATTGAGACATATCAGCCGGGTGTGATGGATGCGTGGGGACTTGGCTATGAGGATCTGAAGGAAATCAATCCGAGACTGATCTTTGCCTCGATCACGGCCTTCGGGCAATTTGGTCCCATGAGCAAGAATCGCACTCACGACTATGACAACATCGCCCAGGCACGGTCCGGGTTCCAGTACGATACGGGCGAAATGCTGCCCAAGGGAAAGACTTTCGATGAAATGCCTTGGGCCGTTCCCACTAAATCGGGCCCTTGGATTGCCTGGTTTCTATCGGGAAGTTTCATGTCAATGGGCATCCTGGCGGCACTGCATTACCGGGAAGTGACGGGAAAAGGGCAGGCACTTGATTGCGCAACCACCGAAGCCTACACGCGCATCGATGATTTTGTAGCGCTCTGGTATGAGCATGCCGGACAGATCAATGAGCGGTTCGGCAATCTGGATACCGCGCTGTGGCTCTACTGTTTTGCTCCCACCAGCGATGGGGCCGTCTTCCTTGGAGGCCTGCGCGTTGAAATGTGGAAGGCTTTCGTGGACATGCTTGGCAAATGGGACGAATGGGGGGCGGCGGAATGGACCAGCGTCGCGCCATTTACCCGAAAAGAAGAACAGCTCAAATGGTCCGCGCTTATTTTTGAAGAAACGCGCAAATATACCAGCGAACAGCTTCTGAATATGTCCCTGGAGTATTCAAAGCATGGACGCCTGGCTCCGATTACATGCGTCGTCGCGCCAATCCTGTCTCCTGAAGATGCGATGAACGATCCCAACTGGAAAGATCGGGGGATCTTTACGCCCGTATCCGATCCGCTCTATGGAGATATCATTGCCGCTCAGGCGCAGTACAAAATGACGGAGACCCCCATGCGAACGAAGTGGGTGTGCCGCCCGGCAGGTTATGACAATGAATTCATCTACCTGAAGCACCTGGGGTACGGTCCCGCTAAATTGAAGTCGCTGAAAAGCCAGGGCGTCATCTAGACAATCGGGGGCGGACACTGAAAAGTGGAATTTCACTTTTTCGGTGTCCGCCCCCTGTCTTTAGATTGTGGCTTGTCTGCCTGCCTGGAAGGCCTTGGCGTTGATGTCGTGGAGCCGGGCCGGAAGGAGATCCTGGATCGCCCCGATCCACTGTTCCGGAGCCAGTTCCGGGAAGAAATTTGAAAGAGAGCCAATCAAAACGACATTGGCGACCTGAAGATTTCCCAGCCCCTTGGCGATATTATTGCCGTCCACAATCCATACGTTATTCGCAAAATGCTGCCGGAATGTCTTTTCCACCTCTTTGGGATATTCCGCTTTTCCGAGGCTGACCGTTGGGGGCAGGATGGAAAAATTGTTCAGCAGTACGCGTCCCCCGGGTTTTACCCAGTTGATGTAGCGCAAGGCTTCGAGCAACTCGAATGAAACCAGGTAGTCGACCTCTCCCTGACGAATCAGCGGGGAGAAGACCTTGGGCCCGAAACGAAAATGCGTAGTGACGTCGCCGCCGCGCTGAGCCATCCCGTGAACTTCCGCTTTTTTAACGTCATATCCCGCATTAAGCATGACTTGGCCGAGAATGTTGCTTGCGAGAATAGTCCCCTGTCCTCCGACACCTGAAAGAAACACATTCCTGGTCGTACCGTTTCCCGACATAGCCCGTCTCCTCATTCCGCTTGCGGCACAATGCTGTCAAACTCACAAACCTGAACGCAAATTGCGCAGCCGACGCATTGATCCTGATTGATGTGGGACATACCCTTTCTCTTTTTCCCGGCTTTCGTTTGTCCGGCTTCCGGTACCCAGCTGATTGCCGGGCAATTGATATCGAGGCAAAGCCGGCATCCCATGCAATTGTCCTCATCGATCCGGTAGGAGGGCTGGGCAAATCTCTCACGCGGCTTGGCACGGCGCAGGAGCATGCAGGGGCTATTGACCGTGATGATGACGGATGCCTCATCCCGATTTATCTCCTGCTGGATGACATTGGTCGTTTCCTTAATGTTGTAAGGATCGACCAGGCGAACGTGCTTGACGCCGACTGCTTTGGCCAGTTGTGCGTAGTCAACGGTTGACGCCGGGTCTCCATCGATCGTGAACCCGGTGCCGGGGTGTTCCTGTTGTCCCGTCATTGCGGTAATGCGGTTGTCCAGGATTATTGTTGTGGAATAGCCGCCGTTATAGACGGCATCCATCAGCGGGGTCACTCCGCTGTGCAGGAAAGTAGAATCGCCAAGCACTGCGCAGATTTTGCCGAGCCCATCCTGCTTCAAAACTTTACCTGCACCGAATGCACCTCCGACACCGGCTCCCATACAGGTGGAAAAATGCATTGCCGAAAGCGGGGGAGAAACGGCCAGACCGTAACACCCGATATCTCCAAATACGAAAACGCCGAGTTTTTTCAGGGCATAAAACAAGGGCCGATGCGAACATCCCGCGCAAAGATTGGGCGGCCGCTTGGGAAGATCTTCGGTTTCAACCAACGTGGCGGGATTCGAGTATTCCTTTTCGGTCACAAGCTTTGAAAGCGCTCGTTCAATTACGGTTGGCGTGAGTTCGCCAATGGCGGGGATGAGATCCTTGCCGTGGTGTACCGTGATCCCCATTGCCTTAATCTCAGTTTCAAGGAATGGGTCGAGTTCTTCCACGATCACCACTTTTTTCACTTTTGAACAGAATTCGGAAATCAGTTTCCTGGGAAGCGGCCAGGCCATTCCAAGTTTCAGAAATGAAAACTGAGGGAACAGATCCCGCGTGTAGAGGTAGGTAATGCCGGACGAAATAAATCCTATGGAAGGATCATTGATTTCCATTTTATTAAAAGGAAATTCCTGTTCCGCGTATTCAGCCAGCTTCCCGATTCTCTCTTCAACCAGGACGCGGCGAACTCTGGCATAAATGGGAACCATGACCTGCTTCGGGGCATCTTTGCGGCTCAGCCCTTTGGGTATGGACGATTCCTTTCTTTCCCCAAGTTCAACCGGCGAGTCGCAGTGCGAAACGCGTGTTTCGCTGCGGAGGAGAACCGGAGTGTCGAATTTTTCACTCATTTCGAATGCGAGTCGCGTGAAGTCACTGCATTCCTGCGAGTCTGCCGGCTCCAGCATGGGGACTTTGCCGAAACGGGTCCAGTGGCGGCTGTCCTGCTCATTCTGCGAACTGTGCTGGCCCGGGTCGTCCGCAACAACGACAACCATCCCGCCCTTGACGCCCGTATAGGATATTGTCATGAACGGGTCGGCGGCGACATTCAAGCCAACATGTTTCATGCATACAAGCGTACGGCCTCCTGCAATGGAGGCTCCATGGCCGACTTCCATTGCGACTTTTTCGTTTGGAGACCATTCCGTATAGACTTCCGGATACTTGGAAAGCTCTGCCATGATTTCGCTACTCGGGGTTCCCGGGTAGGCGCATCCCACGATGGCTCCGGCTTCCCATGCCCCTCGGGCAATCGCTTCATTCCCCTGCAAGATTTTCTTCATGCATCCTCCTGCCGCTGGTTCGTATGTACCGATCTTAACATAGATTTAGCCCGAGACTTCGGGCCTTTGAGATTTTGGCGTAATCATCAAAGCCCCGGGACTCAAAGAGATTGCACTGGCATGTGGGTTATGACACACTGCGCATTTAAAAATTCCGACTATCCAGTGTGAACGCAACGTGGGGTTCGTGTGCAATGCTACGAGATCTCAGCGCCGGATTCAGCTGCGGCGCATCAGGTATAGAAAGGTTGATTTTCGATGAATACCGTAGTGTTCGGTAAGCTCCCAGATGGCCATGAAATTCACAAATATGCGTTGGCATCCAAGTCAGGAATGTCGGCCGAAATCATCGACTATGGGGCTGCCATTGTGTCTTTAAATATTCCGGATCGAACCGGGAAATTGGAAGACATTGTCCTGGGGTACGACAGCGTGCCAGGTTATGTGGAAGGATCTGCCTACCTTGGAGTGGTCGTGGGACGCTACGGGAATCGTATAGACAAGGGACGCTTTCAACTGGATGGCAGGGAATATCAGCTGACCATCAATGACGGCGTCAACCACCTTCATGGCGGGAAAGCAGGATTCAGCAAGGCTTTGTGGGAGGCGAAATCGGTCGGAACCTCGGATGAACCAGGGCTGGAGCTGCAATACATCAGTCCTGACGGGGAGGAGGGATATCCCGGGACTGTAGTCCTGAAGGTCCGCTATACATTGACTGTCAATCGCGAGTTGCGCGTTGAGTATGAAGGAACCAGCGATCGCCCGACAATTTTGAATCCGACGCAGCATTCATATTTTAATCTTTCGGGAAAGCCATCAACGTCAATTCTGGATCATCAGCTCATGATTGAGGCGGATGGGACCACGCCTGTGGATAGCGGGCTTATTCCCACAGGACAAATCGCCAGTGTTGCCGGCACTCCCTTTGATTTTCGCGCTTCCTATGTCATCGGTGCCCGGATCAATGATGCGGACGAACAGTTGGCTTTGGGCAAAGGATACGACCATAACTGGGTCTTGAGAGCCGGCGGAGGCACGCTTGCCAAGGCTGCGGAAGTCTATGACCCGTCGTCCGGCCGATTGATGACCGTGTCAACCGATCAGCCCGGACTCCAGTTCTATTCCGGAAATTTTCTTGACGGTTCCGCCATAGGGAAGAAGGGGATTGCCTATAAACGCAGATCCGGTCTTTGCCTGGAAGCGCAAGCCTTTCCGGATACGCCGAATAAACCGCAGTTTCCTGGCGCTACGCTAAGGCCGGGGCAGACATATCATCAGACCACTATTTATCAGTTTTCGATCAGATAGCGCCAAAGGAGACCCGTTCATGAGTGTTCTGAATTCTCTTGATTGGATAGTCATCATTGCCTACTTCGGCCTGATTGCCGGAATCTGCGTTTGGGTTGCGAAGAAGCAGAAGAAAACGTCCGAGAGTTATTTTCTCGCAGGAAGAGAACTGGGCTGGTTTGTTATCGGTGCCTCCATATTTGCCTCAAACATTGGATCGGAGCATCTGGTGGGATTGGCTGGTTCCGGGGCAACGGACGGAGTGGCCATGGCGCACTATGAGCTCCATGCCTGGTGTTTATTGGTACTGGCATGGATTATGGTTCCGTTTTATATGCGCTCCAAAGTGTTTACCATGCCGGAATTTCTTGAAAAAAGGTTTTCGCCGGCGGCCCGTACTGTCCTATCCGTCATATCCCTTGTGGCCTATATCCTGACCAAAATTGCGGTGGGTATCTTCGCCGGCGGCGTCGTGTTTGCCGTGCTGCTGCCGGAAATGAACCTCTGGGGATTGGATAGCTTCTGGATTGGATCGCTCTTGGTCGTCATGATCACGGGTTTATATACCATTGTTGGTGGCATGAGCGCCGTAGCCTATACGGAAGCCATGCAGACAATTGTTTTTATTATCGGATCGGGGCTGGTGACTGTTTTTGGATTGGAGGCGATTGGCGGATGGGCGGGGCTTAGAGCTGTTGTGCCTTCGGAGATGTTCAATTTGTGGAAGCCGATGGTGCCGGCGGGGCTTCATGGGACATGGGCCCCGGTCCGGGATGCGCACCAGATGGCCTGGTATTTTAACAATAACTATCCATGGCTCGGGATGCTTGTATGTGCTCCCGTGATCGGTCTGTGGTATTGGTGTACCGATCAGTATATTGTGCAACGGACATTGGGTGCGCCAAATGAAACCGAGGCGAGGCGCGGATCGATCGCGGCCGGTTTTTTCAAACTCCTCCCAGTTTTTATTTTCATCATTCCAGGGATCATTTGCTACGGTCTCGCTGTGTCCGGTAAAGTGCCTGTTTTTCAAAAACTGCTGGTTGGGCCCGATGGAAATATTATCCGGGATAACGCGCAGCAGGCATTTCCGCTGATGGTGGCGCACATACTCCCAATGGGCGTGCGCGGACTTGTTGTTGCCGGTCTGTTGGCGGCCCTGATGAGCTCCCTGGCGGGCGCATTCAATGCCTGTGCCACATTGTTTACCATTGATTTCTATGGCAGGCTGCGCCGAAACGTATCGCAGGAGCGGTTGGTTTGGGTCGGACGTGTTGCCACCGGCGTCATGGTTCTGATCGCAATTTGCTGGATTCCCGTGATTCGAGGTGGCCGCGGCCTCTACGATTACCTGCAGGGCGTGCAATCGTACCTGGCTCCGCCCATCTTTGTGGTCTTCTTCCTGGGCGTTTTCAACAAGCGTCTGAATGCAAAGGGTTGCCTCTGGGCTTTGATTACGGGCTTTGGCCTCGGTATCTTCCGGCTTGCGATCGATACTCCGGTTAAAATGATTCAGGGATTCCAATATCCGGAAGGATCGTTCCTATGGATCGTGAATAACATATTTTTTCAGTATTACAGCATGATCATCCTTGTTGTTTCCGCCGTTGTCATGGTTGTTGTCAGTCACATGAGCGCGGAGCCGGATTATGCAAAGATCAGTGGCCTGACCTACGGAACGCGCACCCGGGAGGATAAGGCGATTTCCCGTGCGAGTTGGAAACCAATCGATGTTGTGCTGTCGATTGTAGTGATCGGCCTTATTCTGGCCGCCTATCTATATTTTGCCGGCTAGGGGAATCTGCACGGCAATTGAAGTACCATAGTTATTCTTTACCTTTTGAGAGTGTCGCAAAATGCTTAATCGCAGCATAGATGTGCCTGGCCATATCAAGGGCCTGATTTTTGATTGTGATGGAACGCTTGTGGATTCGATGCCGCTGCATATGCGCGCCTGGGAATATGTCATCACCTCTCAGGGCGGAGAGTGGGATTACAACTATTTCTTTTCGAAAAAGGGCATGCCGGAAGAGGCTATTGTCATCGAATACAATCAGGATTACGGGACTGCGCTGGATGCCGTCAGCACTGTCAGAATTAAACATGAGTATTTTTATTCCCGCCTGGACGAACTTCAGCCAATTCCATACGTGGTTGATATCGCGCGGAAATATTTTGGTGTGCTTCCAATGGCTGTGGCTTCGGGCGGGACCAGGAGAACTGTCGAACTCGAACTGGAGACCCTTCACATCAAACAGTTTTTCCCTGTCATCCTGACGGCCGACGATGCAATAAAGCCAAAGCCGGCTCCAGACATTTTCCTGGAAGCGGCAAGACGGATGAATATCGCGCCGCAATGCTGCCAGGTTTTCGAAGATGGAGATCTGGGTCTGGAGGCCGCTCGTCTGGCCGGGATGCTGCCTACGGATGTCCGATAGGCTGAGCGCCGTAGGAGGCTTTTCAGAATCAGGCCGACAAAGCGGCTCCGGATCGGGCAATTCTTGACGGCAGGCGCAGTTCAAACGTGCTGCCCTTGCCCGTGCTGCTTTCGACGGTAACATCGCCGCCCATCAGGTTCGCGAATCGCTTGGTAATCGCCAGTCCCAATCCTGTTCCGCCATACTTCCTCGTGGTAGATCCGTCCGCCTGGGAAAAGATCTGGAAGAGTTTTTTCTGATCCTCTTCCGATATCCCAATTCCGGTATCTTTGACGCGGATATGAACCCAGTCGGCGCCTTTATTATCGGCTTTGGAAACTGCAAGCGTGACTGTGCCGTTTTGAGTGAATTTGGCACTGTTGCCGAGAAGATTCAGGAGTATCTGTCGGAATTTAACGGGATCACTGGTCATGGCGCCGGGAATTCCCGTGCATTCGAGAATCAACTGATTGCCGTTCTTTTGAACCTGGTTCCGCACCGTGTTGAGAACATCCTCAATCATCTTTTGAATATCAAACGTCTCAATATGAAGCTCCATTTTGCCCGCTTCAATTTTTGAGATATCCAGAATATCGTTGACCAGCGACAAAAGGTGGTTGGCCGCCGTGTGAATTTTATCCAGGTCTGCCAGGTTTGCCTGCTCCGGTGCTTCTTCAATTTCTTCTCTCAGGAGTTCACTGTAGCCAATAATTGCATTCAGAGGGGTCCGAAACTCGTGGCTCATTTTGGCAAGAAATTCGCTTTTTGCCTTGTTGGCCTGCTCGGCTTTTACAATGGCGGCGCTCAGCTTTTCATTGATGGCGGACAGTTCGATGCCGTGTTGCTGAAGGGCATTATCCCGGATGCTTATCTGCCCAATCATTTCATTGAAACCGTCGATCAAATCGCCGACCTCGTCCTGATCGGTTTTGACTGCTCTTATAGAGTAGTTCTTGTGCTGCGAAATCGATTTGACGGTCTGGGCGAGATTGAGGATCGGTTTGGATATGACTGCCTGGAGCCGCGATGAAATAAGGTAGGTAAAGAGCAGGGCAAAGGCGGCAATTGCCGACATGATCAGGACAATTTTTGCAAAAAGAGATTCAAGCGAATTGAGTCCCATCAGAATGGCTATATTCCCGATGCGCTCATTGTCCATGTAAATGTCCCTGGAGATATACAGGTATCCGCTTCCAAAACGGGACTCCTCTCCTCTGTGGGAACTCGGCACAGGCAATGGACTGGACCCGCCGCGCTGGTATTGTGCCAGGATCTTGCCGTTTTGCTGATAGACCGATGCTTCCAGTACGCGATCATCGGAGGCGAGGGCATCGATGATTTCCTTTGCTGATTTACTGTCGTGAAAAAGCAGTGCAGCGGTGCAGTTGTTGCCGATGGCTGAAGCCAGTCCCGTGGCATCCAGCATGGCCGAATGGCGCAAGGAATGCCAGGCAAGCCATAAAAAGGAGACGGAAGAAAGAATGACGGCTAATGCCGTGGAAACCAGGACAATGGCCTTGATCTTCGTTTTTATTGAAAATTTCCGGAGAATTTTTGCCACAATTATTCTCCCTTGCCTGCCCGCGCTGCCAGGGCGCCTCGAGAGAGGCGCAACAGTTTTGAGCTGAACTGCAAAGAGGATTTCTCTGCGCGTTCCGAGTCAATCTCGAATTGCAGTTTGTCCCCTTCAATGAAAATATTAATCATCCCCTTTGCGGGTGACCCGGAATCCGTTTCCGTTACGGTGATCACCGGACTGCCCCGAAGCTCTTCGAGTATCTTTTGAGACTTTTTCAGTTCCGAGGCGCTGACAAAAAGCAATTGGCAGTTGCGAAAGTCGGCCGGTTTTTTAATCAGGTTGATGCGAATAGGATGGTCCTGGATTGTCTTGTTCTTCACAACCGTTCCGAGCAGCGTTCCAAATTCATCGTCGCCGGCAATGCCAATGATTATTGGGGCGCCAGAGGAGGAGAACGTTCCCTCCGGCCAATCCACAAACTTCACAAAATTGTAGATGTAGGCTGCCTTGACTTCGTTTTCCATCGTTGCTCTGTCCACGGCACCGATAGCTTGCACAGACAGGCAGCCCAAAAGCAAAGCCAGGGCAGCGCCAATGGTGCGGCACTTCCCGGGTCTATTCCTTTTGATCATTGATGGTGCGTTATGTGCCATGCTATGCATCAATCCGCATTCGAAATATCCGATTCAAACGCCTAGTTGCTTGCTATCCCGTAGGCAATGCGGATTCTGAAACTTCTGCCATCCTGCAATATCGAGCTTTGAACATGCTCTTCTCCGGCCGGATCAGCGTATCGCTTGTCAAAGAGATTGTAGATGCCGGCTGTTAAATCCAGGTTGGGCATAAGGCCTCTTAGGACAAATGTGACGTTTGTCAGCAGAAACCCTCCCAGCCGTTCCCCATCCAGGGTCTTTCTGGGGCCGGTATAGCGCATTTCGATTCCCGCACCGCCCCGTGTGGCAAAACAAGGCAAAAAGAGATTCAGCTGAACAATATGCTTGGGAGAGTTGGCCAGCGAGGCCTGCGTGGATTCGCTTGTTGCCCTCTGAACCGAATAGGCCAGGTGGCTGTCAACCCCATGAAAATTTTTGCCCTCGAAGGTCAACTTCATTCCATTTGCCGTGATGTGATCGGTATTTCGAAATACAGCCAGACCATCCGAATCCGTATCCTGTGTAATCAGGCCTCTGACGTGATAGTGATAGGCCGAACCAGCCAGGCGGAATTGATGCCCGAAATACTGTTCAATCACAAACTCGGTGGTTCGTATTTTTTCGGGTTGCAGATCCGGATTGGTTTTCTGGGAGTATCCGTCAGCATAGAACATCTCGTAGGAATTTGGCGCCCGGAATGCGTGTCCGTACAGAAGCTTCAGGGTTGTTTTCGGCAAAGGCGAATACACAACGCTGAATCGGGGACTGGTATTACCACCAAATGTATTGTATCGGTCATGTCTGAATCCGGCGCTCACCAGCAGATTTTCTCTCACGGCAAATTCGCCCTGCGCGTAGGATCCAATAGTTGCCCATGTGTTAAGGGTGTCCAGGTAACTGAAATAGTGCGGTTCGGCGTCATAGTTCCACTGACGCAGGTGAAAACCATGCTGCCAGTCTGTACCCACGGTAAGGTGATGCTTTCCCGCGAGAGTACGGGTTAATTGGAAATCGCCTCCCCACCAGCGGCCGGCAGAGTAATCATAATTTCTTGCAAAGTAGGAAGAGTCCTCGGTCTCAAGGGCATATCCGTAAACGCCTTCATAGTCATAGATGCCAAGATATGTGCGGGCAACCACATCCCAGTTTTGCCGAAATTTATGCTCATATTTCAAATCGATATAACTTACCGTATCTTTGGTTCGAGCCGCGCGATCATTAAAAACGGATCCATAAGAAGCCGTCGGGATGGCTTTCCCCCTGGAATTGAAAACAAACTGGGCGGTCAGATTTCGCCCCGAAATGTTGGCAAATACGTTTGTGCTGTTCTCGGAATCCAGGTCCTCCGCAATTCCGTTGTTGGTCTCGGGCGTATCAAATTCCTTGAAATAAAGGTGTCTCTGTCCTTTGCTGTTTCGGTGGCTGGCAGCAAACAGCATTTCAGTTCCATTTTTGAAACTTTTCCCGTAGCTTGCGCCTCCGGCATAGGTGCTCCAGCTGCCCCCCTCGGCGTAGATATGCCCGCCATCGAGGCTTCGTCCGCGTTTTGTAATTATGTTGATCGTCCCAAAAAACGCGTTTGTCCCATAAAGAGATGAGCCCGGACCGCGTACAATCTCGATGCGTTCAATCAGGTTGATGTCGAGAGGGAAGTCAAATCCGATCCCCGTACCCCCATAAATGCTCTCATTCAAACGAAGACCGTTCAGCAACAGCAGGACGCGCGTGTTGTAATCGCCGGTGCGGCCGAAGCCACGCACGCCAATATATTCGTAGTTTCTATCATTGGTGGAATAAAATCCGGAAACACTGTTGAGAATCTCGGATAGTTTTCGATAGCCGTAATGCTGAATGTCCGCCGCAGTGATAATGCGGATCGACGCGGGTGCTTCCGTCATCTTCTGACTGAACTTGGATGCGCTGTAGACCTCCAGCTTGGCCAAATCCTCAAGAGGGATTTCGGTTAGATCCTTGGGTGCATCCTGGGCGACCGCTTGCAGCAGACCAAAGCCGCATAAAAACATTAACCCCAGGGAAAACCCCGAGTATTTCCAGACCGTTCTCATAGTCCCTCGCTGTCCGGAGCTTTGTTTCCGGCATTTCGGATTCGGTTTTGTTGCCGCATGGAATGCCCTGCCGCAATTTGGGCCGAGTTGTTTCCTTTTTGCTCTTAGTGTGCCCGGGAAAACAACATGCGCAAGCGTACATAGACCTGTGCCAGGCACCAAAGCTCAGTTATCGTCATGACGGGACCTTATCCTTAACACTAATACTAGTTAGTTGGGAGAAGGCGGGCGGAGGTGTATGCCCCGAAATCTGATGTATTTACAGTGAACGCGCGATTGATTTATCCGGAGGGCCTTGAACCGACGTTTTGAAGCCTGGCGTTAGCACAATTCGAGGGAAACGCGTGGCATTTTTTGCTCTGAAGCGCGAATCAAGGAAGGATTTCCTGAACTCTTCCTACGATGCCGCTTGTCAGCCGGACTTTGATACCGTGCGGATGGGTGGGGGAGTTGGTTAATATCTGGGAGACGATTCCATCCGTCAGCCGTCCGGACCTCTGATCCTGCTTCTGAACCACGCGCACGTGAACGCCAGGCTGAATGTCCGATCTTTTTTTGCCATCCATCAACGTTTCCCCGGATATAGGTTGTATTCCAAGCTGACACACACTGCCAAGGCTGTGCGAATGTTATCATTGGAACGGCTCTTCAGGTGTAAAATCCTGCGCGGCAACCGCACTGCAACCGCCAGTCAGGGAGACACAATGACCGATGCAATAAGGCTGCGAAATATTACCAAAACTTTTGGAAATAATGTGGCTGTAAACAGCTTTGATTTGACGGTGCCCGCGGGAGCCTTGTATGGGCTGATTGGGCCCAATGGTGCGGGGAAAACCACTCTGATCCGCATGATTCTCTCGATTCTGTTTCCCGACCAGGGTGATTTGACGGTGCTTGGACATGCCTCGGCTATGGAGGCCAAGGACCGCATTGGATACCTGCCCGAAGAACGAGGGGTCTATAAAAAAATGCGCGTTGGGGACTTTCTTACTTATATGGCGCGCCTGAAAGGATTGGATCCTCCCGATCTGCGGGATCGCATTCGTGACTGGCTTCGAAGGCTTGACCTGGCCGGGACAGAAGGGAAGCGATGCGAGGAGCTTTCCAAGGGGATGCAGCAGAAAATTCAATTTATCGCGGCGGTTATTCACCGCCCGGATCTGCTCATTCTCGACGAACCGTTTAGCGGCCTCGATCCGGTGAACCAGCGTCTGATGAGGGAACTGGTTATGGAGGAGCATCGAAGGGGTGCCACTATTCTGTTTTCCACACATGTCATGGCGCACGCGGAGCAGCTCTGCGACCATGTCATCATGATTCATTCAGGCCATAAAATGCTGGACCGGAGCCTGTCGGATATCCGACAGGCATCGGATCCCAGGCACATAATATTCGAACCCCTGGATCCTTCCGCGGATGCAGCTCCGCTTCGCTCTGTTCCCGGCGTGCACGAAATCGATTCGAAAGGGACCACCTGGGAGATATCGCTGTCGGATGACGTCAACCCGGCCACGGCTCTGGCATCTTTAGTCCATGCGGTCATGCCCGTTCAGGTCAGGGTGCGAAGGCCCTCGCTCGAGGATATCTTCGTCCAGATCGTCTCCGGCACCGGACCGGATACAAGCAACGAGCAGTTGCGCGAGGCCTTGCGGGAAGGCGGAAATACGAGGGAGGCGCGGTAATGAAAAAGATCCTGTATGTTGCGGCCAGGGAATTTGTGGCGACGGTGACCACCAAAGGGTTTATTTTCGGTGTGCTGCTTACGCCGACGCTGGTCGTATTCATGTCCTTTTTGATCCCGCGCATCGCAAATGAAACGCCACCCAAAATTGAAGGACAGGTCGCTATTTCGGATCCCACGGGGCAGATCGCCGATACTATCGAAAAAAACCTGGTGCCAGAGCAGTTCTTGGAACGACGGAGGAAGGCATTGCTCAGCAGACCCGGATGGCCAGGGAACAGCCAGGACGATCGCAAGGATAAGTCCTCTGCCGGGAAGGATATTGCATCCGAACTGACTCCGTCAGAGATGCCGCAGATCTCTGTAAAACCATTGTCTTCCGATGCCGAAATCGAGCATGAAAAGGAGCTGCTGAAGGTGCCGCTGGCACAAAAACAGGGCAGCCGGTCCGCGTGCCTGGCGGTGATAGTGGTCCATCCGGATGCGACGAAGCCGGATCCGGAGGGCACGGCAAAACCGAAATATGATCTTTTCGTGAGAAGCCGGCTGGACGATCGTTTGATCGGTGATTTTCACGCGGTCATACAGAATGCTATTGGGAGCGCTCGTCTTCGATCGACCGGGCTGGATGCCAAGACTGTTGAGGCTCTGACCACTGTAATGAGAGCCGAAACCAGGGCGATCACCCCCGGCGGCGAACAGAAAAACAGCGTGGTTTTCAATTCCGTTCTTCCCATTGCCTTTAATATCCTGCTGCTGATCTCAGTCCTTACCAGCGGCCAGTACCTGTTGACAACCACCATCGAAGAAAAGTCGAATCGAGTGGTTGAAGTGCTTCTGTCCGCCGTTTCACCCATGCAGCTGATGACCGGCAAGATACTTGGGCAAATGGCTATCGGCCTTTTGATTCTTGCGCTTTATGCCGGACTGGGTATCGCGGCTCTGACCTCATTCGCCATGATGGGGTTGTTGAACCCGATGCTTCTGATCTTCCTGTTCCTGTTTTTTCTGCTCGCGTACCTGACGATTGCGGCGATGATGGCCGCCATTGGTTCCGCGGTCAGTGAATTGCGGGACGCTCAAGGTCTGATGATGCCGATGATGATGGTGCTGATGATTCCATGGCTGCTGATGATGCCCATCAGTCGGGATCCCAATTCTCTTCTTGCCATCGTCCTGAGCTTCATTCCTCCGATCAGCAGTTTTGTCGTGGTGCTGCGCATGGCATCCAGTTCGCCGCCGCCTTTCTGGCAGATCGGCGCTGCCATCGTTGTTGGAATTGCCGGCGCCTATGCTTCGCTCCGGTTTGCCGCAAAAGTATTTCGCGTTGGGCTTCTGATGTTTGGAAAGCCCCCGTCCATCGGTACCTTGATTCGCTGGGCACGGATGTCATAAGGCCGAGACGCTGGAGGGCAATCGCTGCCGCTGAACTCCTGATTGCCCGGGATGCAAGCCGGCCATGTTGCACGGAATCTGAAGAATGAAAATATCCAAACCACTCCAGGCTGACCTGGCCCTGGTCTTTATTACTTTTATCTGGGGCAGCACGTTTACGGTTGTGAAACAAAGCCTCGAAAATGCTTCTCCCATCCTGTTTGTTGCACTGCGATTCTGGATCGCTACGATTATTTGCACGGCACTCATGCCCGGGCAGATACGGAAGATCGGGAAACGGACCTTATTGCATGGAATGGTTCTGGCTTTCATTTTGTTCGGTGGGTTCGTATTTCAGACCCTGGGGCTGCGCAATACCAATCCTTCCTATTCTGCTTTTATCACCAGTTTGAGCGTTCTGCTCGTGCCGCTGCTCGGTTATCTGCTGTTTCATCACAAACCGCGCCCCCAGACCCTCGCCGGTGTCATTCTGGCCACCATCGGTTTGTTTTTGCTTCTTGCGCATCTTTCCCAGTTGACCATGGGATCCGGAGATTTTCTCACCCTTATCTGTGCCGCTCTTTTTGGATTTCACATTCTTCTGCTCGGCCGCTTTTTATTGGTCAACGACTACCGGCAGCTGATCCTGCTGCAGCTCGCAGGGACGGCCATCCTGAGTTCAATTTCATCGCCGATCTTTGAGGTTCCGCGTCTGAATTGGAATGCAAGGCTGGGGGTGGCTCTGGTGATTACCGGCGTTCTCGCAACGGCTTTTGCTTTATATGTGCAGGCGCGAGCCCAGAGGCTGACTACGGCAAACCATGCTGCTCTGATCTTCAGCCTGGAGCCATTTTTTGCCGCTCTGTTTGCTTTCTGGATTCTGGGGCAGGTGTTGACGCCGCGCGAATGGTTGGGTGGAATCCTGGTGTTGGCCGGTATCCTGGTTTCGGAATTGCAGCTTCCCTTTTTCGGCCGGGCTCGATCGGACTGAGCGAACCATTGCCTCAATATTGCGGGTTCCGGAAACCGTGCGGTTATCCCACATCCCAATAGACCAGAGCCGACCGAACTTCCGGCGGCCAGACATACCTGCCGTCCTGCCACGTGAGCCTGCTTTCCAGCAAATCCCGCAGGTAGGCGTCATGTTCCGTTGAATCTCCCAAGGCCATGAAGCGTCGCATGTCAAACAAGGCCTCATCGAGACTCGCGCTTGTGCGCGGCTTCCACAACCCGGTGTTTTCCATCAGCACGTTGGCGTAAATGCCTGCCTGAAGCAAAACGTTGTACGCAATTGTGAAATTGGGGCTGTCCAGCGGCTGGCCCCACAAGTGCCGTGCAGCTTCGGCGCGAATGCTGTCCGGGCTTGGGGCGCGAAGAAGCAGAAAACAGGTCCGTCGCGTGCACGCGACCATCCGCAGGACGAAAGCCCTCAGATCATGGCATGCATACATGGCATGAGAGCATAGGGAATAATCGTGCGGCTCGACGGCAACATCCGGCCAGGAGCCCTGCACAATCGAAACATTGGAGACCTGTTGTGAGCTCAGGCTGTCACGCATTACTGAAATCATGGCGCTGGACGGTTCCACGGCAGTCACATGTCTCGCACGCGCGGCCAGCAACAGCGCCCAATCGCCCGTCCCGGCGCCAATGTCGAGGATGGTGCTTTCCGGTTCGAGTTTGGACAGGATAAATCCACGGCTCGAGTCGGGCCTGGCCCACTTTTTTCGGACTCGTTCTTTGAAATGGCGCGCGCGTTCGGCCCAGATATCTTCAGGCGTGGTTCCCGCATGCTTATGCTTTCGGCTGCGCACCTTTATCTCTACGAGATCTCCCCACAAGGAGTTCCAATCGGTTATCTTTTCCATAGCTCCCTGCAATAATCCGTCATCTTTCCAAATGCCAACGACGTATCCTGACTCAAAGAGTACGGAAAAACCATGGGAATTCCAACTTCGCAATGGACAGGCTCCCGCTGTATTCCGGGCACAAAGTGAGATACCATTGATGAATCATCATGGCTACTTTGACCGACATTCTCGAAAAGCTGACCGTTGCGGGTGAACTATACGAAAAAATCGATGATCACCGTATCCGGTGCTTCGCCTGTGGACATCGATGCCCGATTCCAACGGGTGCCCAGGGCGTCTGCAAGGTCCGCTTCAATCAGGGCGGGACACTGCGCGTTCCATTCGGATATGTTGCTGGAGTTCAATGCGATCCCGTAGAGAAAAAGCCGTTTTTTCACGTGCGCCCGGGCGCGCTTGCCTACAGTTTCGGGATGCTGGGATGCGACCTGCATTGCGGGTATTGTCAGAACTGGATCTCATCGCAGGTTCTCCGTGACCCAAATTCAATCGTTCCTCCCGTTCGCGTGACTCCTGCCGATCTGATCGAACAGGCGCGCAGGGAGGGGGCGGAAATCGTTGTCAGTACCTACAACGAGCCGTTGATTACGAGCGAATGGGGCGTTGCGGTGTTTAAAGAAGCCAAAGCCGCCGGCCTGATGACGGCGTTTGTGTCGAATGGGAACGCAACACCGGAGGTGCTGGCTTACCTGCAGCCCTGGCTCGATTTGTACAAAGTCGACCTCAAGAGCATCAGCGACCGGCAATACCGAAAGCTGGGGGCGCGGCTGGAGCCCATTCTGGACAGTATCCGCCGGATTTATTCTATGGGATTCTGGCTGGAAATTGTCACTCTTCTCGTCCCTGGATTCAACGATGCACCGGATGAATTGACGAAGCTGACAGAGTTCATTGCCGGAGTGTCGACCGAAATTCCGTGGCACGTCACCGCATTTTACCAGAACTACAAAATGACCGACGCGCGCAATACAACTCCCGAGGATCTGCTCAAAGCCGCTGAAATCGGGAAACAAAGCGGATTGCAATATGTTTACGCCGGGAATTTGCCCGGACGAGCCGGCAATTGGGAAAACACCTATTGTCCGAAATGCGGAGATCTGCTGGTGGAGCGCCGCGGCTTCAGAGTGATATCCTACCGGCTCGATGAAAGGGGGCGATGCCCCGGCTGTGCTCAAGCGATACCGGGGCGGTGGGCTCCAAAATTTGTGCCGCAGCGTGCCGCCTATCCTTTCAGTCCGTCCTGCTAGAAACATTTGTCAAACGCGAAGCCCTTCGGCTTTTCTGTCTTTCAAAGGCGGCATCAAGCTGCCACACTCCGCGGTACCCATTCGGCAGAGCTTTCCTGCAAATAATGTGCGGCATTGGGCGAATAGTATTCAGCATTAGCCGGGACGCCGACGCTCCCAGGGAAAACTCCGCAGTTTTGATCTGGAATCTGGAATTCCGCAAATAATATGCAGCATTAGCCGGGCGCTGGCGAGGGCGTGGCTATTTCGTGGCGAGCCCGGCAGGTTCGAAGAAAATCCTATTCCACGATATATAGGATATCTACTCCGTCCTGCGTTCCTGAAAGGGCCTTTTCCAATAGGGTGAGAAGGTCTTTGTCGGCTCCCTGTTCCTTGAGGTAATCGATGGTATCCAGGTTTAAAAAGTATTCCTCATCTTCCTCGAATTCTTCTTCCAGATTTTCCATCAGAAAATCCAGCTGCTTTTCGGTGATCGTTCCCAGGGACTGGCGTTCGTAAGTCTTGGGGTGCTCTTTGAACAGGTGAATTGAGCTCATCGTGTCTCCATGCGTTACGACAATAACCTATATCGCGGATAGATCTCGAATGCAATCGCGAGAAGCGGAAAAGAGAAATCCCGTGGTTGCCCGGAGCCGAGATTCACCGGAATCAGCGAATCCCGAGGACCCGGCGTATTTCCCCTTCGATCCCTGGAGCAAAAACAACGCAGTTTCTGGTATCGATGCGATCATCGCCGTTTTTTGTCAGGAATCCGGCTCCGCATTCGCGAGCGATCACCTGAACGGGCGCGTAGTCCCATTCCATGCCGCTGCCACTCAGCCATATGTCGGCCTTGCCCCGAGCCAGCATGATGACATCGTAGCACCCGCCATAGCACCGCACCGTCCAGCAGTTTTCGGTCAGGGCTCGGACCGCATCCGGCGGCCATGTGCTCCAGGCAGATTTAAAGCCGCTGACCATCAGGATGGCTTTATCCAGGCTCGAAATCGCGGATGTCTGCACGCGCGTGTCATTCCAGTAACATCCAAATCCGTCGGCAGCGTGCAGCATCTCATTGGTGCAAGGGCTGTAGATGATTCCCAGAACGACTCGGCCTCCAATCTGCAGGGCCAGTTGAACTGACCAGAACGCATTGCGGCGAACAAAATCCCTGGTGCCATCGATCGGATCGATCAGCCATCGTCGTCCCGAGGTGGATGGAATCAGACTTCCTTCCTCTCCCAGCAGCCCGTCTCCGGGAAAGTGCTCCTGAATCCGACGGGCAATCAGCTTCTCGCACTCTTTGTCCGCGATCGTGACAGGGGAGGCGTCCTTTTTTTCCTCTGTCGGCGTTGCCTGGCCAAAATACCGCAAGGCAAGCTCGCCCGCCTCCCGCGCGATCCGTAGTGATCTCTCAATGTCTCGTTCGTAGGTCATTCCCGTCCTGCTCTATTTGCGATACAGTTTTTTCCATGGCTGCTGCTGCATTGCCAGGCAGTCCTTGAGCGCAAGCCGGAGTGCCCCTGCTGCCAGTTCCGCGCAGTGAAAATTGCCTTCGGGCAAATCCACCAGGGCATTGGCAATTTCCTCGGCCGTGATCGCCAACGCTTCATTTACGGTTTTGTCCCGCACCAGTTCCGTGGTCATACTTCCACACGCGACGGTGGCGGCGCATCCGTTTGTCCAGAAGGCGGAATCCAGGATGACATTGTTCCGTACCCGCAGCCATATCTTCAGACTTTCGTTGTGGCCGCTCTGTATTTCGCCAAATCCATCCGGTGTGCTGATGGGCTCTGTGTTGCGCGGATTCAGGACGTGATCAACCGTAGTCTCCGAGTAAACTTCTTGCAGACGTTTTTTCAAATCATTCAGATCATTCATCATCGATTGCATTATAAACGGAAGTGCGGCAGGCTGAAAGCTTTTGAGCTGGACGACAATGGAAGCGGTTTTGCGATTATGCATGACACGAATTAGAAGCCCGAAGCACGCTTGCGCAGGCCGAAGCAAAGCGGGTATGATGTCAACTCGATGGATACCATGACGCTTGAAATCAACGGGGAAACCCGGACTTTGGTCCCGGTTTCAAATGTGCGGAATTTGCTCGAAGTCCTGGGAATTTCCGGGACCCACGTTGCGGTCGAGTTGAATCGAAAGATAGTGCGCCGCGCGGAATGGGAGCAGACTGCGGTTTCAAACGGAGACCGCATCGAAATCGTTCAATTTGTCGGAGGGGGCTAACGGAGTCGTTCATGACATACTTGCAAGCAGAAGATACATTGACATTGGGTGGGCGCACCTTCCGCTCTCGCCTGTTTGTGGGCACGGGGAAGTACGCGACGTTTCCGCTGATGAAAGAAGCACTTGATAGATCCGGTGCCGAGATTGTGACGGTGGCGGTCCGCCGCATCAATCTGGACCGGTCGTCGGAATCCCTCCTCGACTTTATTGATACAAATCGCTACATGCTTTTGCCGAACACGGCCGGATGCTATACAGCAGATGACGCCATCCGAACCGCGTACCTGGGGCGTGAAGCCGGGCTCTCCGAATGGGTCAAGCTCGAGGTGATCGGGGATGAAAAAACGCTGTTCCCGGATACCGAAGCATTGCTGGCTGCGACCAAAGTCCTGGTCAAGGATGGATTCATTGTCCTTCCCTACACCAATGATGATCCCATTATGGCGCGCAAACTGGAGGATGCAGGCGCTGCCGCCGTCATGCCCCTGGGCGCTCCCATCGGTTCCGGAATGGGAATTCAAAACCCTGCGAATATCAGAATTATCATGGAAAGCGTTTCTGTGCCGGTGATCGTGGATGCCGGCGTCGGGACCGCTTCGGATGCTGCGATTGCCATGGAAATGGGGTGTGATGCGGTTCTCATGAATACGGGAATTGCCGGGGCGCAGGATGCCATTGCCATGGCGGAAGCCATGAAACTGGCCGTTCAGGCGGGTCGGATGGCATTCAAAGCCGGACGCATCCCGAAGAAACTTTACGCCACCGCAAGCAGCCCGCTCCAGGGTATCTCGCGTTAGCGGAGCCATGCAGATCGAATCTTATCGAACACGCCTGGAGGAATTCGAGCAGAGACTCAACCGGGAGCTTTATTCCTTCCATTCCGGTCGGAAACAAAGGCTCGAAATTGTATCCGTCTATTCCGACTACTCCGATCTCTTTTGTGTCGAGAGCATCCGCGAACTTGAATCTGCCCTAAAGATCGAGTCTTTTGACAGCCGCCGGAAGTCTTTCGACAAGATACTGGTATTCCTGCTGGACCAGTATTTCGACCTGCGCACCGCGCCAGTCAATGAAGAGATTGCACACTTCTGGTCAAAGCGAAAAATCATGTGGGAGGGGAGAGATTTGCCCCTCCTCCACGTTCCTTCCGAGCTTCGACGCGAGTCGAATGCTTTGAAAAGAAGAAAACTTCAGGAACGGCTGGCCAAAGCTCAGGACGAACTTGCAGAGCTTACGGGGAAAAAAGTTGATCGACTGCGCTCCGCGGCGGGAGTTCTTGGATTTAAAAGCTATCCGGAGGCCCGGGAAAGGATCAGCGGTATTCGCCTGGAGAAAACCCTCAATTCCTTTGAGGAAATTCTGAATCGGCTCGAAGACAAATACCAGGAGCGCGCGCGCGCGTCTCTTGAGGCTTCTCTCGGTATTCCGCTGCAGGAGACCGGGTCGTGGGATATCTCTCATTGGGAAGCGCGCAATGATCGGCCTGAGATCTTTCTCCAGAAAAATCTCTCCGGCGTGATTCGGCTGACTGTCGATGATCTTGGCGTACGGCCCGAACGGGAAGATTCGATCGTCCTGGATATGGATCCCAACCCTGCGAAGCATCACGCCCCGGTATGCATCCCCGTGCAAATCCCCCATGAAATCAAGGTTGTGGTCAATCCAGGGGACGGGGCACGGCATTATGCCGCGCTATTGCACGAATGCGGACATGCACATCATTTTGCCTGGACCAGCCCTTCGCTTCCGGTTGAACACAGGATCGTGGGGGATCGCGCCCTGACTGAAGCGTTCGGTTTCCTTTTCGAACAATTTATCCTGGAGCCGGATTGGCTCGCGCGCAGGTTGGCCTTCACAAAGTCCGATGCGTTCCTGCGCTTTCATTCGCTTTATCGTATTTATCTTGTCCGACGATGTGTCGGGAAACTGCGCGTTGCCCTGAAAATTTGTGAGTCGAGCGCGTTCGATGATTTCCCGCAGATATACTCTGAAACAATGAATGCATACACGGGCCTGCAATATATTCCGGAAGCCTGGCCGGGAGATCTTGACGAGGGATTCATTTGCGCCGATTATCTCCGCGGATGGGCGCTGGAAGCCATGCTTCGGGAGTATCTGCGGACCCGGTACGGAAAAGCATGGACCGCCAGCCGAGCCGCCTCCAGCTTCCTGAAGGAAATATGGGAGACAGGGCTGCTTTATCGTGCGGATGAACTGAGCCGCGAAATTGGGCTGGGTGATCTTGACCCTCAGGTCTTGGGCGATCAGCTCTGGGAAGGACTTCAACTTTGAAAAGCTTTTCTGTGAATCTGGCGGAACGGAAATACCCGATTTACGTGGGGGAGGACATACTGTCGCATGCCGGCTCGCTATTATCCAAAGCCGGATTCAAACAAGCTCCGATTGTCGTCACGAATGCAAAAGTGTGGCGACTTCACGGCCGTACCCTGGATCGGGCATTGCGAGCTGCCTTTGGGCCGACCCCCGTTATCCGCATAGGGGATGGGGAACGATTCAAAAATCACGAAACTCTCCTGAAAATCTATTCCGGCATGTTCCGGGCGCATGCAAACCGGAATTCCTGGCTTCTTGCTTTTGGAGGAGGCGTAGTAGGAGATATCGCCGGGTTCGCTGCCGCTACCTTCATGCGCGGGATCCCCTACGCGATGGCTCCGACAACTCTGCTTTCACAGGTCGACAGCTCAATCGGGGGGAAGGTTGCCGTCAACGTAAAGGAAGGGAAGAACCTGGTCGGCGCTTTCCACCAGCCTTCAGTCGTTCTCACCGATATCGCTGCGTTGAGAACGCTCCCCAAAAGAGAACTCGCTTCGGGGCTTTATGAAGTCGTCAAAGGAGCCGCCATTTACTCCGAGCCGCTGCTCCGATACATTGAGCGGAATTTGGCGGGAATTCTCAACTGCGGGGCCGGAGAGATGGAGCACGTCATCGTTCAGACCGCGAAGATCAAGGCGGAAGTGGTGGCCTCCGATGAAAGGGAAACCGGGCTTCGAATGATCCTGAACTATGGACACACGGTCGGACATGCTCTGGAATCGGCTACGCATTACAATCGATTCAAGCATGGCGAGGCCGTGGCCTGGGGCATGATTGCTGCGGTGGAATTTGGCAGGCAACTGGGATTATTGCAGGCGGCCGAATCCAAGCGCCTGGTACGGCTTGTGCGCCAGGTCGGTCCACTGCCATCTTTAGACGGTATATCACTCGCCCGCCTTTGGAATGGGCTGATTCTCGACAAGAAGTTCACATCGGGAAAATTTCGGATGATATTGCTGCAGGAGCTCGGCGTCGCCGAAGTCCGCGATGGCATCGAGCCCGAATCGCTGCGCGGTTTTCTGCGGAAATTTCTGGAAGCCGGGCGGAAAAATTAGGGATACCGGATGCCGAAACTACCCGGTATTGCGTGAACGAAAGAATATGGAAGAAAATGAAAAGTCGAAAAAGGTCCGGGAAATGTTCGGCTCCATTGCGGGCCGATATGATTTCCTGAACCATTTTCTCTCGGCCAATATTGATCGGCGCTGGCGCAAAATCTGCGTGCGTGAGGCTGCAAAGAGGAGCGGAGAGGCCTCTCCGAGAATTCTTGACATAGGTTGCGGCACTGCCGATTTATCCATCGCTTTCTCCGGCCTTGGCCCCGTCACCGGATGCGATTTCTCCCACCCGATGCTTCAGGTCGGCTTGGGTAAACTTGCACGCGAAAGAACCATGCATCCGGTTTCGTTGCTAGAGGCGGATGCGCTCAGACTGCCATTCCCGAACGAATCCTTTGATATCGCTGTATCAGCTTTTGTGCTGAGGAACTTGTCAGACATCGACCAGGGTATTCGCGAAATGCGCCGCGTGCTGCGCCCCGGTGGAGTGCTGGGTATTCTGGATTTCGGGATGCCCCGAATCCCGCTGATAGGGTCTTTGTATCGCTGGTATTTTCTTTCCGTCTTGCCGCGAATCGGAAGGCTGGTCTCCGGAGTCGAAGGACCCTATGGATACCTTCCAGCCAGCGTTCAGACCTTTCCGCCTGCGGAAGAACTAAAGAAGCGAGTAGAGGTTGGGGGATTCAGAGCAGTGGACCCAATACTGCTGACGGGCGGCATTGCGGTATTGATCATGGGCAAAGCAGGTTGATTGACGATTGACGATTTGGAAGGCTGATAGGCGCCTTTCCAATCGCCAATCGTCAATTGTCGATGAGTTCCGCTATTCCTTGCCGGCCAGCCAGCCCGGGAGCGCGCCACTCTTCCGCCCTTCCTTTTCCAGATCCTGAAGGGCATCTTTGGCTTTGGTCAGTTCCTCTTTGTTCTTATCCTGCTCGTAATAGGTTTTTTGAAGCTCCCTCTGGATGTCTTCACGCTTGAAGCCGCTGTCCTCACGATAGAAATCGTTTTGCAGATTGTTGACCTTCAGCGTCAGTTCAGTGGACTGCTTTTCCAGGTCCTTCACCTTCTGCCGGGCTTCGCCCATGACTTTGCGCCAATAGCTTTCGGGCCTGCCCTCGAAATCGACCGGCTCATCGGATGCGTTCTTTTCTTTCCCTGCAACCGCCTTGCTGCCGGTTTCGGATTTGGCGGCAGGCTGATCCGGCAGGTTTGTCGGTACGGGGCCGCTGCGGTATTTTGCCGCCTCCTCGTCCGTGATCACCTTTTCGTCCTTTACTTCTTTTCTGCGCTCGCTTTCCTTCTTGGCGAGATCTCCCAGCGACTGAGAATAGGCCGCGGAAGCGAGAGTGAGAAGGAGTGCCGTTTGGAAGATTGTGGCCATAATCCTCATAGGTGTACCTCGTCGTATCTTTACACGATTTGATTCATAAATATCTTGTTTTATGGGTACTTGGCTCATATTTATTAAACCTTTTCTTCACATGGCGATCTCGAAATCACTGTGGAGTTGCACTCCGAATCTCTTCTGGGTAACCGGATCCGGCAGGAGGCTCTCCCCTGAAATTGTAACATGGACTCTACGGACTTCCTCTCCGCTCGAGGCCGGGTTTCCGGCGGCATTATAGCAATGGAATGCCATATCGGAGATTGAGCCTGCGACGGTTTGAACGGCTCCACTCCCGGTTATGGTTTCCAAAGATCGTGTAGCTCCATTGTAGCGCAATCGTATTTTCTCTCCGGAATCGAGAATGTCCCCATCCGGATCTCCCTTGTTCGGATTTGACGGGCCGGCGGAGCCTGTGATATCGGATTCGACCAGCAGTTCGGATGTACTCAGCTGGATGATACCGGACAGTCCGCATTTCGCCGGGTCGTTGCCCGCCTGCCGCACGTATCGACCGACTGTCTGGATGGCAAGACGCGTATTGTTGAGGATCGTTTGTACCTCCGCTTGATAGCTGGTTTTACGCTGAACTTCCACCAGCAGCCCGAACAGCGTCGATGCGATCACAAGAAAGATCACGGTGGATATGAGTAACTCCATCAATCCGAATCCGGAACTAGATCGACCTGAAACGTCTGCAACATCGTGATGTCCGTCACGCTTCATTGTTCTCTTAGACCAAGAATAGTGGATACATTCAGAATTTTGTTCATGCCTGGTTTGCTGTTCAATGCTCCACCAGCCAGTACTGGATTTACCCTGACCGTTACCAGTTTTGCATCCAGTGCCTTGCCCGCGCGAGGATCCGGAACCGGGTGGACCTCCCAGGCTATGCTATAGCGATTCAGAACGCTGCCATCCACGGGGTTGACGACCACTTCCAGTTTCGGGCCATGTCCTCCCCAGTCCAGATCAGCCAACAGGGGATTCTGCTGGTACGAACTCGAGAGGGATTCGAGCAGGTTCTGGGCAGCCAGGGCCGCTGTCCCTTTGGATCGTGCCAACGATTCGGATGCTGCCATCACAAAAAAGACGTGTCCCGTTGCCAGAAGTGAGGCTGTAAGCAGCAGAACCGCCATCATGATCTCCAGCAGGCTGAACCCGGCCGCCGGTCTCATCCCCCCATTATCTGATCGGCCGGAGGCCGGGTGTTGATTCGGGATTATTCCTGTCCGTCCCGGGTGGGTGAAACGGCAGAACGTCCTCAATCCAAAGCTCTTGTTCATATTCCGATTCAATCCGGATATACTCTCGGCATGAACATTATCGATGGGATCCGAAGAGTCGTTGAGGGGCAGCATCTCAGCCGGCTGGAGGCTGAATCTGTAATGAATGAAATCATGACAGGCAAGGCGACCGATGCCCAGATTGCAGCTTTCCTTACTGCCCTGCGAATGAAGTGCGAGACGGTGGATGAGCTGATCGGTTTCGCGCGGGTAATCCGGGAAAAGGCATCTCCGGTGAGGCCTCAAAGCAGCGTGGCCGCTTCCTTTTCGGGCACCGATCGGGAAATGCTCGTAGATACCTGTGGAACCGGGGGGGATGCGACCGGAACCTTCAATATTTCGACGGCTACGGCATTTGTAGTGGCTGGCGCCGGCATTCGCGTGGCCAAACATGGAAACCGCAGTGTGTCGAGTATGTGCGGCAGTGCGGATGTGGTGGAAGCTTTGGGCATCCGTCTGGATTTGTCTCCGGATGCGGTCGCACGCTGTATTGACGAGGTGGGTATCGGATTTTTGTACGCGCCGCTGCTTCACGAGGCGATGCGTTATGTTGTCCTGGCTCGCCGCGAGATGAAAATTCGAACAGTCTTCAACCTGCTTGGTCCCATCTGCAACCCGGCGCATGCCACCGCCCAGGTGCTCGGCGTTTATAATGAGGACCTGACAGAGATCATGGCCCAGGTATTGTGCGAGTTGGGTTCGGAAAGAGCTTTTGTTGTTCATGGCTCAGACGGCCTCGACGAAATCACCATCAGTGGGGAAAGCAAGATCTCGGAAGTCCGTGACGGCGAAGTGCGCACCTATTATGTGACTCCCGAGGACTTTGGAATCAGCCGGGCTCCCATCCGTGCAATTCAGGGGGGAGATGCCCGGCAGAATGCGTCAATCATACGGGAAATTCTTTCCGGGCAGAGCAACACGCGCCGCGATGTTGTGTTGCTGAATGCCGCCGCCGGCCTGGTTGTGGGCGGGAAAGTAAAGTCTCTGGGCGAAGGGATCGAAATGGCTCGCGAATCGATCGACTCCGGCAAGGCCGCATCCTGCCTTGAACGACTGGTTGAGCTCACCCGGACCATGTAATCCCCGGTAACCCGCTTGCCCGGCTAATTCTTCTGGATCCGTATCCTGCCTCCAGGACTCACGATTACGGAATAGGATCCTGCTTCTCCCTGCACCTTGTAGGTCCCGGCCGGCGCTGCATTTCCATGCTGATAAAAACGCAAGGCGCTTTTGGGAAACGAAGCAAACCAGGTTTTGCCCGGAAGCCGATTCGAAGTTTGCGCATAGGGCTGACCGCTGCCGGGATCCATCCAGCAAAATGTCTGTTTATCCGAATCGATTGTAAATAGAGTCGATGAATTGGAGGAGATCGCGTGCATCCGGCCCCACTGCAGCGAGCATTCCACCATTCTGGCCGCAGTCCAGAGCGTCCACTCGCATTGCATCCGGGCAATGCCAGGAATGGCCGCGGCGATCAGGATCGCCGCGCACATCAGGACGAGCATGCATTCGATAAGGCTGAATCCGGGGTCCGCTGCCCCGCGGTTCGTATGAATTCCGCTGTTCTTCATGCATATCTAATGAAGACCGGCGAAATTGAGCCAAAAAATCAGCGAGGAATTCTCAGATACCACGCAAGGAATTGAATCCCGTAAAAAGTGGCAAGCACGGTTCCTATCCCGAGGAACACACCGAAAGCAAGTTTGGTTTGAAGGTTTCCGCGCTTGAACACCATCAGCGATAAGCCCAGAAGCGTGCCGATCAGAGAGCCCGCCATCAGCGTCAGAATGGCAAACGGCCATCCGAGAAATGCCCCGATCATGGCCAGCATTTTGACATCGCCCATCCCCAGACCCTCTCGGTGGCGCAGTTTTTCGTACATGAATCCGACGAGGAAGAGCAGTCCGCCCCCGATCAGGGCACCGACAAAGGATCCCATCCACGGCAACACCGCCTGGGGATTACCGGGCCAGAGCGTTGCCGACAGCCTGGGGACTATCCAGTCGAACAGATAGAAATCCCTGGATTGGAATGGACTGAGTAGAATGCCTACGACGATTCCTGGCAGTGTCAGTACATTGGGGAGTATCCGGTGGTTCAGATCAGTAAAGACCAGGACAATGATGGCGGCAATAAACAGCGTGTTCACGAAGGTAGGTGAACCGAAACCCCACTTCCATGCGCATGCAAAGAAAGCCACGCCTGTCATCAATTCAACAATTGGATATTGGATGGAAATGGATGCCTTGCAATTTCGGCATTTGCCGCGGAGTATCAAATACGAAAGGACCGGGATATTGTCGTAAAATCGGATCGAAGTCCCGCATTGCGGACAGGCGGAGCCCGGGAAGACAATCGATTTTCGCAAAGGGATTCGGTAGATGCAGACATTCAGGAAACTGCCGATCGCCAGCCCAAACAGCGTATAGATAATCAGTAATGGATCCATTCGGCTATTCTAGATTAGTTCGGGATTTGTTTGGGAGGCAAATTTGCGGGGAGTTAGATAATTTGACCGGGAGCGCCGCCGTCCCGGCGGCGTCAGCGTCATGCAGGAAGCCACGCTCTTTGCCGGCGAGACGCCGGAACTCCCGGTGGAGCCCCGGCGTCATTCCAGTAGATGGCACTACTTGAAGGCCGGTTTTTCCGAGGTGCCCTTTGCAAGTTCGAAATCGTTGGATTCGAGCAGGGTGTAGATAGCCCTCTGCAGTGTGATGATGGACTTCTTATAATTGATCATCGCTTGCAGATACTGAAATTCTGCTTGGGCTAACTGGTCCTGCCGTTGCAAAACAAGGTAGTTCTGGCTAAGCCCGGCTTCCATTCGTTTTGCTTCGCCATCCAGTCTTTCTTTTGAGAACCTTCTGCCGGATTCAGCAGCCAAGACCTGATTCCTTCGGGTCTCCAGCTGTTGAACTGCATTGCGGACATCCACCTGAATCGACTGCTCGGTCTGCTTCCGCCGCATCAACTCCTGCCGCTTGGAAATATCCTGCTGTGCGAGCTGAGCATCAAGGCTGCGATTCCTCAAAGGTATCGTCAACTGAAATTGGATGGACCAGTTGTTATACCCCTCTGTGAAGATCGTTTTATACGCGTTTCCGATCCCGCCGACGAGCGAGGGAAGAGTATTTGGGATTAGGTTGCCGTTCGCGTCTTTCAGCAGAGCTCCAGTGAAAGCGTCCGCCTTGTAGCTCTGTGGGCCGGCCGTACCGTTGCTCCCGAATTGGCCGGTGAGATCTAACTGCCACTTGCGGTTGTTCTCTAACAGTTTCCGGTTGATATCGATCTTGCTGATGCTGATCCGCGACTGTTCAAGTTCAGGTCTGTTGGCGAGGGCGGTATTGATGGCATCATCCAGACTCACCTTGTATTCTTTGAAATCAGGAGTGTCCGTCGGGACAATTACCTGACGCCAGATTTCCGAATTTCTGTTGCTGGAAACCAGCGCGCGCAGGGCATTTTCCTGGCTCAATAGTGTTTCTTCAGAAGCAATCAGATCGACCTCGCGCTGGGCCATGGTGGCCTCGGCATCGGTTACATCGATAGGTGCAAGGGTGCCGACTTCCACTTTTTTTCTGTTGTCCCGCAGGTTGATTCGAGCCAGCTGTACAGAGTCGCGCTTGATGGTGTAATCCCGGATCGCCGACACGAGGCTCCAGTATTGGGTCTGAATGTTGGCGACGGTATCCGTGACCTTTTGTTTGAATGAGCTGTCCGTGTTTTTAAGGTCAAGGTTATAAAGCTTGATATTTCCGCGGGTGCTGTCAATGCGCAGGTTTTTCAACAGCGGTTGCGTGAAGCTGACCACGGCGGAACTGCTATATTGCGGGTTGAAGGTGGCGAATGTGCTGTTTGAATCCGAACGCGAGGAGTTCCACTGTACGCGAACGCTTCCACCGGTCTTGACGGTCTGGTTAAACGTGAAATTCCATTGGGCGGCATCATTCTTGTTAAAGCTCGAAGTGGATGCACTGGTGTAGTTGGTGATTGCGCTCTTTTGCGAATTCACGCCCAGGGTGCCGGTCAGTCTGGGGTCGTAATCGCCGTAGGTCTGCTGGATTCTTTGCTGAGACATTTGCTCGTTCGTGTCCTGGATGGCAATGTCCAGGTTGTTCTGAAGGGCGAGCTTTGTGATTTCTTTGAGCGACAAAGGCAATGCAGTTCCGTCCTTCTGTGCTTTCTCGATCGGGCTCGATGGCAGCGGAGGAAGATCTGCGGGTGCCGATGTTTTTGGGCTCGCAGCCGCCTGCGCAGCTGCCTCCTGCGCCATGGCAACAGGCGAAATTGCACTGAATACAAGAACTAAGCACAAGATGCCCGACACGGCGGAAATCCAGCGCGGCAAACTGGCACTCTGATTCATAAACAGGACTCCTTAATGATTTGAAAAAGCCAAGCCTGCGTAACAATTAATCAATACGATAAATGGAGGAAAACTGTTTCAAGAAGCTTGTGATTGTTGCAACTTCGAGATAAGCAGGATTCCCGGATTGCAAATGCAGCCTGATGCGCTAGCAACCTGCACTGCGAAAATATCGGACTGACCCGCCTAAATCAACAAAAAAGGGGACCGCGTTCCGGCAGTCCCCGTTCTTGGAACCGATTTGTAATGTGTTTGTTAAGGCGTTGGCTGCTGATCCGGTGGATCACTCGGCCGTTTTAATGTCGGTCGGCTCTTTTTCGGAGTGTCGCTTCCGTCATCGCCAGTGCCATCCGCCGGGTCCGGCCCCCCGCCTTCCGTCCGGCGCTTCAGTGTGGGGCGCTTCTGTTCCTTTTCTCCGGAGGCTTCTTCCGACTTTTGGGCGTTATCGATTGCCAGCAATCGCGCTTTTACCCGATCAAATTCGGAGGTATTGATCATGTAGTTGTCTTTTTCGGGCAAAAATCGTTCCTCGTCCAGTGATGCCAAAATCCGGTCATCGGTGGAGGGGTGCGTGCGAAACCAGCCCGCCAGCTTTCCCGGTTTGCTTTTTTCCTGCTCCTGCATCTTTTCAAAGAAGGAGACGAATGCATTGGGATCGTACCCGGTGTTCCACAGGTATTGGATGCCCAATTGATCGGCCTCACGCTCGGATTCCCGGGTAATACCCATCAACTCCAGGTTAATGCCTAATCCCAAGGCTTGCTGGATTCCCATCTGCGCCCAGTAGCCGCCGACAAAAAGGGCCGGGATCGAAAATATCTGGAGATACTGGCCTTTGGACATGCGCTGCGTAGCGTGGCGCGCGGTAACATGGGAAATTTCGTGAGCCATGACTCCCGCCAGTTCCGCTTCATTTTCCGCAGCCAGAATCAGGCCCTTGTTAACATAGAAATATCCGCCTGGAAACGCAAAAGCATTGACCTCATCGGTATCCACGACCTTAATGTGGAATGGGACTTTTGCATCGGAGTGCTTGACGAGGTTCTGCCCGATGCGATCCACATACTCGCTGACAACGGGATCGTCAATTAAACGAGCGGTCTGTTCGAATTCCGCAGCGATCTGATTCCCCATGGCAATCTCTTTTTCCAGAGATACCCAGTTGGGTAGAACCCCAAAGATCTTTCCCGAGACGCTGCGATTCCCGATGTTTTCCACATCTCCGTGCTTCCTGTCGGCATATCCCGGAAGCGAAAGGAACGTTGTGGCCAGGACCGAGATCGCAATTTTCGCAGACAGTCCCTTCATACAAATCCTCCACTGGGAGCGTTGTTTTCTCCGGCAACCCCCGCTATGCTAGAGCATTGAAAACAGACGAGGCCAACGGCCGGACTCATTTTCAACGTATTATTAGATGTGCCGGGCTCCCTGATGTTTCACTTCCTGATTCTAGGATGCGCCCGCACCGCTGTCAACCATTGTGAAATCGGTGTTCAGGTGATGGGTGCCAGGAATTCGGGTTGCCGGAACCGGTTGGCGTGCTTTTATTTCGGGAATCGCTGGTCAAACTCTACGGGATGCGCGCATCTATGAAAATATTAAGTGCAAGACAGATGGCAGAAGTTGATCGACTCACCACGGAGCGCTACCGAATTCCGTCGATCCTTCTCATGGAAAACGCCGGCCGCCTGACGGCGGAGGAAATTGAAAAAGCCTGCCCGGGTTTTGACAGGAAGAAGATCATTATCCTCTGCGGAAGGGGAAACAATGGCGGAGATGGGTTTGTCGTTGCACGGTACCTTGCTCTGGCCAATGCAAAGCCCACGATCCTGCTGTTTACGGAGCCGGATAAAATCATAGGCGATGCCCGGACCAACTTTGAAATCGCCCAGGCAATGGGCCTGAACATCCAGGTTTTGCCGACACCGGTTAAAGCGAAGTCCTATCTGAAAAAAGTACTGTGTCCCGATATTATTGTGGATGCATTGTTTGGAACCGGACTCTCGAAGCCGGTCGGACCCGATTACCGGCATGTAGTGGATTGGGTTAACCAGCATCACGCCCATGCTTTTATCGCCGCGGTGGATATCCCGTCAGGACTCATGGCGGATTCTCCGGAAGTGATCGGACCTTCGGTCAAAGCCCACCTGACCGTTACATTTTCAGCGCTGAAGCTGGCGCATCTTGTTCCTCCGGCTTCGGATTATGCGGGAAAAGTGGTTTTGGTTCACATTGGTTCTCCCCAGGCCCTCTTTGAAGATCCGGCATACCGGTTGAACCTCGTCGATGCATTGCAGGTACGGTCAACAATTCCCGAAAGGGCCCGGAGCGGACACAAAGGCTCCTATGGACATGTGTATGCTGTTGCGGGGTCGCGTGGAAAGAGCGGAGCTGCCCTGATGACCGGGCTGGCGGCTCTTCGATCCGGGGCGGGACTGGTGACCCTATGGCTTCCTGCCAGCCTGCAAAAACTGCTGGCCGGAAAGTTTCCCGAATTGATGATCGAAGCGCTGCCGGAAACCGAGGATGGAACTCCGGATCGATCCGGAGCCGAGCGTGTTTTATCGCTGCTTCCGGATATGGATGCGCTTGTACTTGGGCCCGGCATCACGACCCACCCTTCCACGAAAAAACTTGTGTGGGAACTCGTCCGACGTTCTCCTGTTCCGGTCGTGCTCGATGCGGATGGAATCAATGCCTTCGTGCCTCCCGCCGAACCTGTCCGGAATGAACAGAATCAGCCGGTAATCCTTACCCCCCATCCCGGCGAAATGGCCCGACTGATCGGGAAGAAGATCTCCGATGTGCAAAAGGACAGGCTTGGAACCGCCCGTGCGTTTGCCGTCGCAAGACGCTGCTATCTGGTGCTCAAAGGCTTCCAGACCGTAATCGCGACACCTGGTGGAGATCTTTACATCAACAACACGGGCAATCCGGGTATGGCAACCGGTGGAACAGGAGATATCCTTGCCGGCATGATGGGGCGCTTTGTTGCGGCATGGAATATTCTGAATGCCCGGCAGCATGAGGCTCGCCTGGATGATTTTATCTGTGCCGCCGTGCACCTTCACGGCCTGGCGGGCGATCTGGGCGCCGAAGTAAAAGGGGTAGAATCGTTGGTTGCGACCGATCTCCTGGATTATCTGCCCGCTGCATTCAAGAAAGTGTCAAATTAATGAAGCCTCGGAAGACGAGGAAACAGGAAGAGAAGATCTCACACATCCGGACGCGTTCCCCGGAGGAGACGCAGAAAATCGGGTTTGATGTCGGCAGATCTTTGGTCATTCCGGCTGTGGTGCTGCTGCGAGGCTCTCTCGGGGCCGGCAAAACCACGCTGACCCGGGGAATTGCGATGGGCCTGGGATTGGAGGATACGAGCCTGGTGAATAGTCCGTCCTTCACTCTTGTTAATGTTTATCACGGTACATGCCCTGTCTATCACGTGGATCTCTATAGGCTCGAAGGGGAAAGAGACCTGTATTCAATCGGGATGGATGATTTCCTGGGAAGCGAGGGAGTTACGGTCGTGGAGTGGAGCGAACGGCTGGCCGGCTCATTCGAAAACGCTACCCTCATCGAAATCGAGGATGCGGGCGGAGATGAACGCATTCTGCATATCCGTGCCGCTTCGAAGCGGAGATCGAAATAGGAGATATTTCTGTCTAATTCGACAAATGGCGAGAGTATGAAATTCAAGGGTTTGCCCGGGATCACGGCAGCATGGCCCGAATTCCTGCAGTCCGGACTTCCGGCCTATGAAGTGCCAGTCAGCGTGCGGGATCTGGCTTTGCGCGCAAGCGCCCTGCAGGGCCGCACTGCCGATGGCGAACTGATACGACTGCTTACGAGTCGAGATGCGGGTGAACTGCCACTATCCGAGAGCATTGGGCGATTGGGCCGACCGGATGCGGTCGTTATCCTGGCGAAAATATACTCTGGTTTCCTGGGCGGCCCCATAGCTCAAATTCTGAAGTGTCTGACCGCCATCAAGCTTTCGGCGCAACTGCGAGCCTGCTCGGTCAATGCCGTTCCCGTTGCATGGGTTGATTCCGGCGTCTGCAATTTCCCGGTCTGGGAGATCGCTCTTGTGGATGATGCCGAAATCCGGTCTTTTGGGGTTGCGCCCGGAGCCGTGATTCCCGGTACGATTTCTGAAACGCTCTCGATCATCGAGAACTTCGGTCGAGATGCATACGATGGCGAAGTGCTGGATGTCATCAGACGGTCATTTGCCGCCGGACGGTCGTTTTCCTCCGCAACTGCAGAGCTGTTTTCCTCGCTGCTGCAGCAGTGGGGAATGATCCTGATCGATTCCGCCGGCATTCGCCGGAGTCCGTCGGAGCTTCTGCCCGTGCTGTCCTGGGTCCTGAGTCCTTTCGAGGTTGACCCGGTCTCACCGCGAGTTTCCACCACCGCGTCCGCTCCGATCACCGCGTGGCCGCAGGCAAGTGCAACGATAGGCGACGTCCGCGTTCATAGGACTATGGATCGGTATGGCCTCGAGTTAAAGCAGCTATTCGAGGGAGAAGCCGCCGTTCTTGGAGTTATCAGAAATTCGCTTCCGCGTGGAAGCCTGGACAAACTGTCCGGACTCAAACATGAGGTTGAGACAGGGATCGGATCCCTGACCGCGCTGGCTGAGGATGAGAGCGGGTTTTCCAAACTTGCACGCAGCACGCAGGAAAAAATATTGTATCAGTTGAACAAATTGCAGACCCATTTTGATGCCGCGCTGAAAGCAAAAGAAGATGTGGCCGCAAGGCGAATTCGCAACGCCTGCGCATTGCTGGCTCCGGGCGGACGCCTGCAGGAAATGGCAATCGGCGCGGTCCAGATTCCGTTGCGCTATTCAACTCGCGGATTGAATGTGCTATATGAGCACATCGATGTTACGAGGTTCGAGCACCAACTAATTTGGATGGATTGAAGCAATGCAACTAGACGTACTGGCTTTTGGGGCGCACCCCGATGACGTTGAGCTTTTTGCCGGCGGCACAATGGCAAAATTGGCCGCACTTGGCCATGCCACGGGGATTGTGGATATGTCCCGGGGAGAACTGGGGACGCGTGGAACGCCGGCTCTTCGGAAGAAGGAAGCATCTGAAGCGGCCAAAATACTCGGCGTCAAAATCCGGGACAACATGGGCTTTCCCGATGGAGCGGTGCCCGTCACGGACGCGGCAAGGTTGAAGGTCATCCGCGTCCTGCGGAAATACCGTCCGCAGATTGTCCTGACCCACCATTGGGACGACAAGCATCCGGATCATGTGCACACAAGCCGGCTGGTGGCCGAAGCCGTTCACCACTCCGGGCTCGCCAAGATCCGCACCGGGCAGGAGCGGTTTCGCCCTTCCACACTTCTGTTTTACAAGGTTCCGACAAATCAGATCCCTAGCTTTGTTGTGGATATTACGGAATATGCGGAGCAGCGCATGGCAGCGATTACTGCCTACCGGTCCCAGTTACATGATCCCTCGAGCCGTGAACCTGCCACCAAGCTGAGCCATCCGGATTTCCTTGTGCACATCGAGAATATCCATTCTTTTTATGGAACGCTTATCGGAAAGCGGAAGGGGGAGGGATTTCAATATAAAGAGGTTCTGGAAATAGAGGATCCCGTCGCCCATTTTGGGCACAGGTTCAAGGCGAAAAGACAGGATTAGACAAGTCGGGCTCATTTGCACCAGCGCTCCCGGTGCAGAGCTTTCCACTAACGATTGATCCCGGACCGCTGATATAATCGCCGCCCCCGGGGAGAAGAGATCCGCAGATGTTTCGAGAACGTGCAAAGCTTTTCAACCGACTGCAGTTCGTCGCTGACGTTCTGATTACTCTTGCCGCTTTCCCCGCAGCGTACTGGAGCCGGGTACACCTTTCGAAAATCCTGCCCGTTGAGTGGGATCAGTTGCTTAACCCCGTTTTGCTTCCATTCCATGAATATTTCTGGATCGCGATGTTTGCGACTGCCTGCTGGTCCGGCGCGGCTTACTCGCTTGGGCTCTACAGGATTTCCATCCGGCGTTCGGGATGGGAAAAGGTGCGGATCGCGCTGGAAAGCTCCATCCTCATCTGGTTCTTTCTCGGGTTCCTGTCATTTGCCCTGAAACTGGACCTCAGCCGTCCGCTTATTGCACTGTTTGTTTTGTACCAGGCGGCCAGTATCAGTATTGCCAGAGGTGTTATTGCACTTCGTAGAAGGCGTCTTGCCCTTTCTTCAAAAAACTGCCGCAACGTCTTGATCATCGGGACCATGGCGAAAGCGCGCAAAATGGGCGGGCTTATTTCCAGATATTCCGACTGGGGGTTCCGGATCCTCGGCTATGTGGATGTCAATGGATCTTCTCCGGATGAAGACAACAGTATTCTCGGGAAAATCGCCGATCTGCCGCAGATCATAGAAAATAATATCGTCGATGAAATCATATTTGTGGGGGACCGTCCCAACCTCGACCTGCTGGACGGGATTCTCGAACTCTGTAAAGAACAGGGCATTCGCACGCGTGTAGCGGCGGATTTCTTCCCGGCCAAGGTTTCCAATCTTTCCATGGAGTTTTTGGAAAACGTGCCGGTGATCACGTTCAGTTCTGCCCCGGATCACGGCTTTGCGCTTTTGATCAAACGATTTCTCGATATCGTGATCTCGGGTATATTGCTCGTTCTGCTGATTCCATTCTTTATTATCATCGGGCTGGCGGTCCGGTTGACCTCCAAAGGGCCGGCGATCTACCGGCAGACACGGTGCGGCCTGTACGGACGGAAATTCATGCTGTATAAGATCCGAAGCATGCGGGAAGGCGCCGAGGACGTCTTGTGGGAGATCAAGCACCTCAATGAAATGGATGGACCTGTGTTCAAGATGCGCAACGATCCCCGCGTGACGCCGCTCGGACGTGTCCTCCGGAAAACCTCTATTGATGAATTGCCCCAGCTCTGGAATGTGCTCAAAGGCGATATGAGCCTGGTGGGACCGCGTGCGCCGCTGCCGGACGAGGTAAAGGAATACACGCGCTGGCAAAGACGGAGACTGTCGGTTAAGCCGGGCATCACATGCCTGTGGCAGGTTTCCGGCCGCAACGAAATCGATTTCCACGAGTGGATGAAGCTCGACCTGCATTACATCGATAACTGGTCGTTATTCCTCGATTTCAAGATTCTGCTGCGAACGTTCCCCGTTGTAATTTTCGGCAAGGGCGCAAGGTAACAATCGCGTCACTGTGAAATCAGCAAGGCACTGCTTACCTCTTTGATATGGCAGAATTCGGCAAGTTCCCGAATCTTTTCGGGAGAGGGCGGGGGTGCCAGGCGACTGTGATAGCTTCCAGGCCCCAGCAACAGATAAGCAAAAGTCTCGGCAAAATCGCCTGCAGGCGTGGCATAGTCTGCGCAGGCACTGCAGCCGTACCAGGGCATATTGGCGTCGATGCCACGCAGTTCCATCCAGTGTCTTCGCCTAGAGGCATCGTTATATTTCAAATCAAAGACATGTCCGAATTCATGCGCCAGATCAAAGGCAAGCGCACTCGGCGGATCTTCGTTTTTGACATACACCTCGATCTGCTTCCGGTCGACCAGGGTCAAAGCCCTGTATCCGGGACGTCGATCGAGGAACGATACCCTGAATCCAAGATCCTGCCACGGGAAATGAATCATCGCCAATGCGGTGGATCCGGCCTCTTCCCGCGGGTGACCCGCCCGCCCGGAGGGGGCGACGTCCGGAATCGAGGTTCTGCTGATCGATTTCGGAGAAAGGTCCTTCCGCACTCGAGATCTGGCCGTAACCACTGCATCCGCATGCAGAGCCAGTGTTACCAGCATAAAAACAAGCAGCAGTTTGTTCGTGGAGTATCGCATCGAACCACGTATTTCTTTAAGGATGGATGGGTAAAACTACTCACGCCTTGAGTAATTATACTCAAGTGCTCCCCCGTGTCAAATGCAGGATCAAGGTCAAGGCTTCCGGAGCACAAATTTGCGATTAGTTTGTTCGCCTGACTTGACCGAATTAGCAACCACATATCCTGGATCGTGCCACAACTGGATCCGCTATCTATCAGTGTTTATGGAATTAGCGCTGTTTTTACCCAAACCGTCAAACCAGCGGCAGGCAAAGCGCCGCATAGGCGCGCCGGAAGATAGTCAGGGATGAGCGCGGCGAACCCCTGGAACAAGAGTTATTCATTCGGTATTTATGGGATTAGCGCCGTTTACACCAAACCGGTCAAGCCAGGTGATATTAGTTTGATTCAAGGACTGCAGTGGATTCCGGTTGGTCTCGGTACTGTAACTGATAGAGTTTCCAGTAGATGCCGCGCAGCTTGAGCAGCTGTTGGTGAGAGCCGATTTCGCGGATTCTGCCCCGGTGCAGAACGATGATGCGATCCGCATTCTGAATGGTCGACAGACGGTGCGCAATAATAATTGAGGTGCGGCCCGCCATCAGCCGGGTGAGAGCATCCCGTATGAGAAGCTCTGTTTCGGTGTCGATGCTGGAGGTTGCTTCATCCAGCACGAGGATTTTGGGGTCATAGGCCAGGGCCCGAGCAAAGGCCAACAGCTGTTTCTGGCCCACCGACAGGGAGGATCCCCGTTCGCCCACTTCCGTCGAATACTGCTTTTCCAGTTTGCCGATGAATTGAGCCGCGTGCACTGTCTCCGCCGCCTGCTGTATTTGGGCGTCGGAAATGTGGTTGTTTCCCAGCCGGATGTTTTCCGCCACGCTTCCGGAAAAGAGGAATACGTCCTGAAGCACGATCCCGATCGAACGCCGCAATCCCTGCAGGTCGAGCTCCTTGATGTTTACGCCATCCACCAGGATTTCTCCCTGCTGCACATCATAGAAGCGGCTCAACAGCGAGATAATCGTTGATTTGCCGGCTCCGGTGGCGCCGACCACCGCAACCTTTTCGCCGGGGGCGACTTTGAAGGACACGTCATGCAAAATCTGCTCTCCGGCATTGTAGGAGAACCCCACATTACGAAATTCGATACTGCCGCGCTGCACCGGCTGCAATTCCGCCTCCTCCGGCGATGCAATGGATGGTTCGGTGTCCACAAGCTTGAAAATGCGTTCCGAGGAAGCCATTGCTGCCTGGAGAATGGTGTATTTCTCGCTGAGGTCCGAAATAGGGCGGAAGAAGCGGTCGGAATACTGGATGAATGCGACCAGTGTGCCCAGTGTCAGTGCGCCTGAAAGCACCTGGTGGCCGCCAAGCCAGACGATGAGCGCAATTGCGGAGGCGGAGACCACCTCCAGCAGGGGAAAGAAGATTGCATAATAGAAGATCGATTGTATGTTGGCATCGAGATGTTCTTTGTTGATCCGTGTGAAGCGCCGGTATTGCTTTTGCTCCTGCACAAAAAGCTGGACTACCGCCGCGCCCGTTATGTTTTCCTGCAGAAAGGAATTGATGCGCGCGATGGCTGTCCGCACTCTCCGGTAGGAGTCGCGGACCTTTATCTTGAAGATCAGCGTGATAAGAATCAGAAACGGCAGAATGGCTACAATCGCAAGCGCCAGTTTGTAATTGAGAATAAAAAGAGAAATGATGATTCCCGAAAGCGTAAAGAGGTCGTCGAAAACGGAAATGACCCCTGAGGTAAACAGCTCGTTCAGGGCATCGACATCGGTTGTGACTCGCGTCATCAGGCGGCCGACGGGATTTCGGTCAAAAAATGAAACGTCCAGTTTTTGCAGATGCCGGAATATCTGCATGCGCAGGTCGAACATGACTTTCTGGCCCACCGTATTGATGAGCAAGGTTTGGGTAAAACTCAACGCAAACACGCAGAAGAGGGAAAGGATGTAAAGAAGCGCAATCTGGTTCAGTCCCGCAAAGCTGCCGTTCCGGATGTATCGGTCTATTGCGATTTTGGTCAGGTAGGGCTGAATAATCGAAAAGGCAGAGCCGGAGATCAGGCATACCAGTGCCAGGAAAGCGGAACCGCGGTACGGCTTCAGATAGGAGAGAAGCCGGCGCATCAGCCGCGCATCGTACGCCTTGCCCAAGACCTGTTCTTCGTTGATATTTTCCGCCATGATTCCTACGTTACCGCGAGTTCCTCTTCGAGCAATTGTTTGCTGTACAGATCCGCGTAGACCCCCTGCAGCTCCATCAGGGAATCGTGCGTGCCCCGTTCGACAATCCGTCCTTCTTTTAGCACCACGATCTGGTGAGCGCTCTTGATCGTGGATATCCGGTGTGAAACGAGGATTGTGGTCCGGTTGTTCATGACCTTCGCCAGTTCTCCGAGTATTCGCTCTTCGGTATAGGTGTCCACGTTCGACAGGGAGTCATCGAAAATCAGGACCTTGGGAAGCAGGAGCACCGCTCGGCTGATGGCGACGCGCTGTTTCTGGCCGCCGGACAGCGTAATGCCTCTTTCGCCTACATACGTCCCGATGCCGTTTGAGAATGTCCCGATGTCATCCGCAATTTGAGAAACGCGCGCCGCCCAGTCCACCTCCTCATCGGTCTTGGGGATATCGTTTCCGAAGGCGATGTTTTCCCGGATCGTATCTGAGAAAAGAAACGTCTCCTGGGGGACGTAGCCGATGTTTTTTCTCAAATCAGCCAGCGGCCACTGGTGCACATCCTTGTTATCGATGAACACGGTTCCCGGCGGTGGATCGAAAAGCCGGGTGATCAGATTAACAAGGGTAGATTTTCCGCTTCCGGTGTGACCTACAATCGCCAGAGTGGTTCCGGCCGGGACTGTGACGCTGATATTGTGCAGCACGGGGCGCTTGCCATTTGGATATTGAAATGTCAGGTTCCTGAGCTCCAGCGATCCGCAAATCTCCTCCGGAGCCAGGGCGCCAGGTTCGTCATGAATGGCGGGTGGAGCCTCCATAATGTCCAGCATTCGTCCCATGGATGCGGCTCCGCGCTGGAAAATATTCATTACCCAGCCAATCGCAATAGTGGGCCAGGTCAGCATCGACAGATACCCCATGAACGCAACGAACTCTCCAAGTGTCAGAGTGCCGCGGATGACCTGGCGCCCGCCGAACCACAGGAGCGCGACGGAGGACATACCGATCAGCGCGGTCATGAGCGGATAGTAGATGCCCCAGAGCCGGATCAAGGAGACATTGCGGCGCACATACTCGACGTTGAGTTTGCGGAAATCCTCAATTTCCGATTCCTCACGGGCGAAGGCTTTCACTACGCGAATGCCGGACAGGTTCTCCTGCGCTTTTGTGCTCAGGTTGGAGAACTGTTCCTGGATATTTTCGAAACGATCGTGAATTTGCCGGCCGACTTTCTTCACCGTGACAGACACCAGCGCCAGCGGAATATACGCGAGAATCGTCAACTCCCAGTTCAGCCGGAGCAAAATAGTGGTAAGGATGATCACGAGCGTGATCGTGTTCAGGGAATACATGATGCCCGGGCCAAGCACGGAACGGACGGCATTCAGATCGTTGGTGGCTCTCGACATGATGTCGCCGGTGCTGCGCGTTTGCAGAAACGAAAGAGACATCTTCTGGACATGCGACAGGAAATCGTTGCGCAGGTCGTATTCAACCAGCCGGCTGACGCCAATGAGAATCTGCCGCATCCAGAAGCGGAAAAAGCCCTCCACCAGGGAAATGCCGAGGATGAGCGCGGCGTAGAGTAAAAGTTTCTGCTTGTCGATGCCGTGTCGCAGCCCGTCTACCACATATTTCAATACCCAGGGGGAACAGGTGGCTGCTGCAACCGTCGCAATGATCATCAGGGATCCCATGATCATCCTCGAACGGTATTTGCCCAGATAGGGTAAGAGATAGAGAAGGGGGTGTTTTCTGTCTGCCATGGCTAAAGCTGAGTAAGCGGCTGGACCGAGATACGAATAAGGACAAGCTGCTGAAAAGCGCTATCGCGTAGTCCGCATATCCTTGTAGGGAATCAGTGCTCCATCCCGCAACTTAAATTCTACCGAATACTTCATGATATCGTTCTTATAATTTGGGTAAACCAACTCGAACTGGGCCACTTCATCCGGCGCAATCGATTCCTTGTTCATTCGGACTATGGCTGTTTCCAGGATGGTTCCATCGTGTGCATAGAGGCGTACCGCCGTGTCCAGCTGCTCCAGCGTGTCCGTTGCGATATTTCTGATGGCGCCACGAATATGGAACTCGTTGTCTTTGACCTCATCCCCAAGGTATAAAAGCGCGACTTTTTCCTGCCGTTCGTCTCCGCGTCGAGACTGAAGGTCCCTGGTCATTTTGTCAACGGTTGGTTGCGGAAGAATGACAAGGACAAAACCCGCGGCAACCACGAGGCTCAGGATGATCAGGAGAACCCGCAGAAGATCTCCGAGCAGCCAGGGCTTTTGCCGTACCGCGGTAAAAGCTGGGGCTTCCGGCCGGCGCGCAGCATCCGGTGCGTCCTGGGGCGAAGCAGATGTGGGTTCAGTTGGTTGTTCCGGCGGGCTGGACTTGTCCAAGTTAAGGTGGAGCATAGGTCCTTTCGCTTTCTCTATTTCCTCATCGTTTTCCGGTATCGGAAGTCAGGCGCACGAAGAACTCTCGGCAGAGCGGGCTGCGTATCAAGTCTTACTTATTGGGGTATGTGGGAAACCTGGGTTGGCGGCGTGAATCGACGGGCTGAGGGCTTTTGTCCCAGAATCCCTTTTTCCCTGATGATGGCGGTTCCTGGCCCATCATCAGCTTTGTGCTGATCTTTCCCAGAATGCGCCTTTCCAGAGTGCCCAATGAGTCCAGGGGGATCCACTTCTCCGTTCCATCAACATCCCGATTCAGTGCTTCCACCTTTGTCCGTATGGTAACCATCGTTTCCGTGGGGGACACAATTTCCAGCAACGCCTCAACTGAATACTGCGCCTTGAGCCAGGTTCCCGTAGCCCGGTCATTCAGTATCGCGACCTTCTCAACCTCGCTCGGCGTCAGCGAGCCGGTAATAAATTCATAGGGGCGTGTCGTGATCTTTCCACCCTTCCGGTCATCCATCTCAATTTTGTAGTCCATATCGTCAAACACGGCATAGACGACATTTGCGACGACCTCGAACTTGTTGACAAACTTGACCGGGTCAGGAAGGTTGGGTTTCTGCGATTGGGCATTCAGCGGAAACACTCCGCCGAGCCCCAGGATTGCCAGGAGAACTATTTGTTTGAGAATGCATCTAAGATGCTGATTGCTATGTAATTCTAGGCGCACGCGGAGATCGTAGCACCGGGTCCAATCCAAGTCAATCGTCGAACGGACACTACCGTTTTTTTGCGGCATCCGGGCTTTGGGACTGCATTCTGAGGCCGGCACATCATGAATCAATTGCATCGAAGGCTCTCTCACTATATTCTGAAGTGGAATATTATCAGGGACCGAAAAATCTATGCCTAAATATGCTACCAACTGGGTTGATTATCGTTTGCCAACGGGTCAGGACTTCGCCGTAGCCGTTTGCGGATATACGGGAAAAATCCGTCACATGTATATTGGATGCGATCCCGTGCGTCGGGCGTTCATTCATAACGTAATGATCGATGAGGAATCCTGCCATACGGCGGCGCATTGCCTTGCTTTGGATTGCCCGCTGAACAGGGCTGAATCCGAGCATCTTCTTCACATGCTGGATATGAATGAGGACGAGCCGCTCGACACGGAAACCGCCCAGCAGTGGGGCACCGGGAGCACCCTCCAGTCTTTTTTGATGTTTGCCAGAAAGATCCAGGCGATGCTGCCGGAAGAGCTGAAAAAGCCGCAACCGCCGATCGAGGAGTAAAGAAGACGGGCGTCACAAGAAGGCTATTTTGAAACCTTCTGGCTCCTGCCTCCTGTCTCCTGTCTCCTTTTTGTTCCTATCAGGGATTTCTGATATTTGTTTACCGCGATCTGATGCGTCGCATAGTCCTTTGAGAACTGATGCGATCCATCATTTCTAGATACATAGTAGTAGTATCCCGTTCTGGTGGGGCGCAGCGCCGCGCGCAGCGCATTTTCCCCCGGGTTGGCGATGGGGCCGGGCGGCAGGTTGGGGTGGATATAGGTGTTGTAGGGCGATTCTCGAATCAGATCCGCCTTTCCCAACCGTCCCTCGTAAATGCCGGCCAGTTTCATTCCATAAATAATGGTGGCATCGCAGGCAAGAGGCATTCCCGCGTCCAGCCGATTCAGTAATACCGAGGCAACAAGCGGCGCTTCCTCCGGCCGCTTTACCTCTTTCTCAATCAATGATGCCAGCGTCACAATGCGCGGTATTGTCCAGCCCTGCGGGGCAGGAGTGCCGGCCAGGATCTGCGCCATTCTTGTCCGGAACTGCTGGATCATGGCTTTGACAACGGACTCGCAACTCGCCTTGTGCCCGAATCGATAGGTTTCCGGGAAAAGGTACCCCTCGAGGGTGTGTGCTTTGGGATCGAGGTCGCGTATCCAGTCGGTTCTGCGGAGCAATTGTTCCAGCTCATCCGAATTGCCAAATCCGTTTTTGGCCAGCAATTCCATCGTTTCACGGGCCGTCAGCCCTTCCGGGATGGTGACGGATCGGAAGTTGACGTCTCCCTTGACAAGCCGCAGGGCAATATCCGCGGGGCTCGCCGCATCGGCAAATCGATATTCTCCCGCCTGGATGCGTCGCCCCAGGCCGTTGAGGCGCAGATATAGCAAAAAGGGGAGCCGATAGCGCAGCACACCCTGGGAGACAAGAAGGTCCGCAATCTGAGACGATGTTGCATGCTTTGGAATTTCGATGAAAACTTCATCCGCCGAGGCGCCATAAAAAGGGCGCTCTATCTCGGTGCGAAACGCAAGAGCAAGCAGGGCAAACGCGGCAAGAACAACTGCAATCAGAACCACAATTTTTCGCAAACTAGTTTTCCTTCAGATATCTGTCAAGAATAAGCGCCGCTGCCAGGGAGTCAATGGTTCTATATTTTTTCTGGCGTCGGGGATTCATGGCATGCCAGAATTCCTGGGCTTCGACCGTGGAGAGCCTCTCATCCACGCCTGTAACCGGTATTTCCAGCCGCTTTTCCAATACTGTTCGCAATTGCTCCATCCGGAGAAAAGCGTCGCCATGCGTACCATCCATGTTGGCGGGCATCCCCAGCACAGCTTCCCCAATGCCCATGGTTCCGATCATCGCGCGAATTTTTCCAATCAGGTCCCTCTGTCCTCGGTTGGGCAGGGAGGGAAGCGGCTGAACGGTCAATCCCAGCTCGTCGCAGCAGGCAAGGCCAATATTTTTACTTCCATAGTCGATAGCCAAAATTTTCTTTCCCGACACCATGGGTTCATTGGATCACAGTCGCGCCAATAGATGCAACCGGATCAATCCGCCAAGCAAATATTTGAAACCCAAAAGGGATTGCTATACTATTCTATGACTTTATCTTTACCCATTCGGGAGGTTGAATGTCCGGTAGAGGCTTAAGATTCCAGAAGGGCAAGTTGTTGGTATTCGTCGCATCTTTCCTGATCGCGCTGTACGGCATCTCTGCTGCCTTTTACGGCAAAGTGGTTGCCAAAGACGAGGCCTACAAGGAGCTCTCCGTTTTTATGGAAGTTCTTCGTAAGGTCAGCGACGATTACGTTGAAGCTCCCAATATGAACAGTGTTCAGGAAGGGGCGATGCGCGGGCTGATCGATGCTTTGGACCCCTACTGCAGTTTCCTCTCGAAGGAGCAGTATGAGGCCTTGCAGAAACGCAAGGCAAATGGGAATGCAGATCTTGGCATCGTTCTTTCTAAACGATCCGATGTCATTTATGTGGTATCGGTCGAACGCGATAGCCCGGCGGCCGACGCGGGCATTCGTCCCGGGGACTACCTTCTGGCCGTGAATGGCAAGGATGTCGAAAATCAGAGCATTCTGGAGGTCGACAGTCTTCTTCATGGTTCGGCGGGAACCAAGATCAAGCTTACCCTTTTCCGCAGTTCCCGGACCACGAAACCCCTGGAATTGGAGATGGCACTCAAGGATCCATTACAAAACCATGTTGATTCCAAGATGTTGGAAGGAAACATCGGCTTGTTGGATATAGGATCCCTGACCAGTGCTTCCATGGAACCCGTCAAGTTGAAGCTGAAGACGCTGATCTCTGCGGGAGCAAAAAAGCTTGTTTTGGATCTGAGGGATTGTGCGGAGGGGACGCAGAAAGAGGGCGCAGACCTGGCAAACTTTTTTATGCGTTCCGGCGTGATTTATTACAGCCAGAACCGCCAGGGCGAAAAGGTACAGGTTGTCGATGCCTCTCCCGACAAATTTATCACCGATCTTCCCATGGTTGTTCTGATTGACGGGTCGACGGCCGGTGCTGCCGAAATCGCCGCCGGTGCTTTGAAGGACAGCAATCGCGCCACAATTGTGGGGGAAAAGTCCTTTGGGGTTGGATCGGCTCAGAAGACGATCCAGTTGAAAAGCGGTGCGGTCCTGATTCTCTCAACGGCAAAATTCTGTACGCCAAAGGGTAAAATCATTCAGGATGAGGCGCTGGCGAAGGCTGGAATCGTACCGGATGTGCAGGCTCCTGAAGATGAAAAGCGCCAGGAGCTGTACGTTGAATCTTATTATGATGAGCAGGAAGAGGCTGCTAAATATAAGCAACTTCAGGAGAAAATAGAAAAGATTCAGCTGGATAAGGCCGTGGAGATCCTTTCCAAAGAGAAAATGCCCGTAAAAAAAGCAGCATGATAGGCAATAAGTATTGACACTATTTCGGGCTTTCTGCTAGTCTAAGTCCTTATTTTTTAGGCGCGTAGCTCAGGGGGAGAGCACTTCCTTGACGCGGAAGGGGTCAGCGGTTCAAATCCGCTCGCGCCTACCAAAAAAAATTTGGCCTCAGGAACGAGTTCTCCTTCGTGGATGAATGAGCCGAAATGAACGCTATCCAACGGACTAGCTTTCCTCCCCAGTTTACAGACTAATTGCCAGGAAGGACTCCTTTCCTTGTCCTTATATAGTGTAGGGTCAAGGGTTGGTTTATAGAATATGTCGTTGAGAATCATAAACCCAGATGGAACTGTCGGAGAGGTCGCCGATTCCGGCACTGCGTTGGAAGTATATCGCCATAGCACCTCTCACCTAATGGCAGCCGCCGTCAATAGCCTGTTCCCCGGGACCCATCTCGGGATTGGACCGGCGATCAGCGACGGGTTCTACTACGACTTTGAGCGCCCCGGTGGCTTTGTGGAAGAAGATCTCCAGAAGATCGAGGCGCGGATGAAGGAACTGGTTGCCCAGAACCTTAGCTTTCAGCCCTCCATCGTTTCCAAAGAGGAAGCGGTTAAGTACTTCACAGAGAAGGGCGAACGCCTGAAGGTCGAGCTCATCGAGGAAAAGGCGGGGGAAACGCTGTCCTGCTACAAGCTCGGGGATCTGGTCGATTTCTGTATCGGACCGCACCTCTGCTCGACCGGGGAAATCAATCCCGACAGCTTTCATCTTCTGAGCATTGCCGGGTCCTATTGGAGAGGTGACGAGCATCGGGAACAACTCCAGCGGATTTATGGAACGGCATTTCTAAAGCCCGAAGAGCTCTCTGCCTACCTGACGCAGCTGGAGGAAGCCAAGAAGCGCGATCACAGAAAACTTGGGCGCGAACTGGATCTGTTCAGCATTTCGGAAGAAGCCGGACCTGGACTTGTGTTCTGGCACCCGAAAGGCACCCGAGTAAGACTTCTGATTGAAGAATTCCTGCGCAAGGAACTGTATAAGCGCGGCTATGAATTTGTAACAACGCCGCATGTGGCGCGGGATGTCCTGTGGAAGACCTCCGGGCATTACGATTATTACCGGCAGAACATGTATGTGTTCAAGATTGATGACGAAGAATTCGTGATCAAGCCGATGAACTGCCCCGGGCATATTCAGATCTATAAATCGCAGATGCGGAGCTACCGCGATCTGCCGATCCGCTTTGCCGAATTCGGAACCGTGTATCGGTACGAAAAAAGCGGTGTGCTGCATGGACTGCTTCGAGTCCGGGGATTCACCCAGGACGATGCTCATATCTTCTGCACGCGCGAACAGGTGTATTCCGAGATTTCGGACCTGATGGATCTGGTACTGTTCATCATGAACAGTTTTGCTTTCGACCAGTATAAGGTAGAGCTTTCGGTTCGGGATTCATCCAAAAAAGAGGACTACGCCGGCACGGAAGAAGACTGGAATATGGCCGAGGAAGCGCTGATGGAGGCGCTTCGATCCAGAGGAATCAGCTGGACCCGGATGGAAGGGGAAGCGGTTTTCTACGGGCCCAAGATCGATGTGAAGCTGATCGATGCCATTGGCCGCCCGTGGCAGCTGTCGACCGTTCAGTTTGATTTCACGCTTCCGAAACGGTTCAATCTTTCTTTCATCGGTCCCGATGGACAATCCCATCAGCCCATCATGTTGCACCGCGCATTGTTGGGGTCGGTGGAGCGGTTCCTGGGTGTTCTGATTGAGCACTATGCAGGTGCCTTCCCATTGTGGCTCGCGCCTGTTCAGGCCGTTGTAATTCCTATTTCGGAACGGCATCATGAGTATGCCCAGAAGGTCATGGAACGGTTGGGCCAGGCAAATATCCGCGCTGAAATCGACGACAGAAACGAAAAAATGGGCTATAAAATCCGGGCTGCCCAGACGAAAAAGATACCGTACATGCTGGTAGTCGGAGATAAGGAAGCACAGTCTGGACAAGTTTCGGTACGCAACCGCTTTGCAGGGGATGAGGGAGCTCAATCCCTGGAAAGCTTCTTGGAGAAGATTGAGGAGTTCATTCAATCCAGGGCTGTCCGGCCATAAACAGGCCGTCTCTGGATTTTCCTCATAAACTAAAGGAGGTCGCCAATCACAACAGCCAAGCCAGCAAGGGTTCGAGTCAACGAATTGATCCGAGCCAAGGAGATCCGGGTAGTAGATGAAGATGCCGGACAACTGGGAATCATGACACCGGAGCAGGCGCTAACTCTTGCCCGGTCGCGCGAACTGGATCTGGTGGAAGTGGCTCCGGGAGCCAACCCTCCTGTATGCCGTATCATGAACTACGGCAAGTTCCAGTACCAGAAGAGCAAGCGGGCTCACGAGGCAAAGAAGCACCAGAAGCAAGTTGTAATGAAGGAAGTCAAATTCCGGCCCAAGACGGAAGAGCACGATTTTGTGTTTAAGAAGAACAATATCGCGCGATTCCTGGGGGAAGGAAATAAGGCGAAAGCGACTGTGGTCTTTCGCGGAAGAGAAGTGACCCATCAGGAAATCGGACGAAAACTGATGGATCGACTGGTGCAGGAATTAGCAGAAGTTGCCGATGTGGAGCGGATGCCCAAAATGGAAGGATATGCGCTGGTCGCAATCTTCCTTCCTAAAAAGCACTAGGGTCTTGCCTGAATACGGCTTTTTTGTTTTTATGCGATCTTCATAGCCGGATTTGTGTGATTAGGCTACTATATTTAGCTGGGAGAAATACTGTGAAGCGGAAAACTAGCAAGAGTGCGGCCAAGCGATTTAAAGTAACCGGGACGGGAAAAATCACGCGGCATCATAGCCATGCCCGTCACATATTGACCAAGAAACCCCGTAAACGCGTACGGAAGCTCGTGGCTGTCGATTTGGTGAGCAAGCCTGATACCAAGCGCGTAAAAAAGATGCTGAATATTTGAATATCCGAATGTACCGTGGAGTAAAGAGATGCCAAGAGTAAAAAGAGGAAACAAACGCGTCCAGCGCCGTAAAAAAATTCTGGGCCTGGCAAAAGGTTTTCGCCTTACCAAGAGCAAGCTGCACCGTTCAGCGAAGGAATCGGTGGATCGCGCACTCCGTTTTTCGTATCGCGACCGGCGAACCAAGAAACGTGAATTCCGCAGCCTGTTCATCATCCGGTTGGGAGCTGCGGCCCGGAAAAATAACATTTCCTACAGCAGGTTTATCAGCGGTCTGAAAAAAGCAGGTATCACCCTGGACCGACGTGTTCTTGCGGAGATCGCAATCAAAGATCCTGAGACCTTTGCTCAAATTGCTGAAAGTGCCAAATCGGCACTAGCGGTAGCCGCGTAAGAATTTCTGTTTGATAACTCCGATTGTGAGAGCGCCCGGGTGTCCTGCTACGCCGGGCGCTTTCTTTTTTGGGGCTGTTTCAATCGCGGATTGGTGATTGCGGATTGTGCGACAAATCCTGGCCCGCGTGCTCTGACAATCCAAAATCCACAATTCGAAATCCGAAATTCAAGTGAGGGATTATGAACGAAGCCATCGATAATCTACGGCGACAGTTTGAAGAGGAATTCTCGGCCATCACGGAGATGGATGGTTGGAAATCCGTCCGTGACAAGTATCTGGCCAGGGAAAGCGGGCTGATCACGACCGCTTTGAAAAAGCTTCGCGATATTCCCAAAGAGGATCGACCGGCCTTCGGACAGGCGATGAATCAACTGCGAGCCTATGCGGAAGAAAAGCTCGAGGCCCGTCAGAACGAGTTCAAATCGCAAGCGGTGAATCAGCAGAAGATTGATGTCACCCGGCCGGGTTTCCCGTTTTCGCTCGGAGCCGCACATCCCATCAAACGCCTGCAGGCTGAAATTGAGCAGATTTTTGTCACGATGGGGTTCCAGGTTTTCAACCAGATGGAAATTGAGCGGGATTACTACAATTTCGAAGCGCTGAACATGCCGCGGAATCATCCGGCCCGGGACGCCCAGGATACCTTCTATTTCGACGATACTATGCTGCTTCGAACGCATTGCACCTCGGTGGATGTGCATGCCATGGAGGCCATGCGGCCGCCCATCCGTGCGGTCACGACCGGGAAGGTTTATAGAAGAGATCCCTTTGACGCCACCCATTCCCCGATGTTTTACCAGGTCGATGTGGTCGTGATCGACGAAGGGATCACGATGGGTGATATGAAAGGGATGCTGGACGCTTTCCTGAAACGCGTTTTTACGCCCGATACGAGAGTACGGTTGCGGCCCGGCTTCTTTCCTTTCGTGGAGCCTGGCGCCGAAGTCGATATCAGCTGCATCTTCTGTTCAGGACGAGGTTGTCCGACCTGCAAGCAGAGCGGATGGATCGAAATCCTTGGGGCCGGAATGGTTCACCCCAAGGTTTTGCGGATGTCGGGCGTGGACCCGGAGCGCTATTCCGGTTTCGCCTGGGGGCTGGGAATCGACCGGGTCGCCATTCTCAAGTATGGAGTGGATGACATCCGTCTGTTCTTCGAGAATGATCTCAGGTTTCTGAAACAATTTTAGGGCCTATATAGTTGATTTGAGGCCTTTTCTCGGCAAGCCACGATGGTCGGGAACCTGCATGAAATAAGGCCCAAATGCACATTTTATAAGAAATTCAACTTTTGGTTCCGGCTTGTCCGGGTAGGGAGTCTGTCCAATGAAAATCAGCATTGAGTGGCTTAAAGAATATGTGGATGTCCAGGAAAGCCCGGAAAAGCTGAAGCAGGATCTTTCAATGATCGGGCTCCTGGTTGAAGGGCTCGCCGAAGCTCCGGGTACCGCCGTCCTCGAAATTGAGGTAACCTCCAACCGGCCGGATTGCCTCAGCCATATCGGAATTGCACGCGAAATCGCCGCCCTCTACCGCAGGCCGCTGCGACTGCCGCCGGTTCAGGACAAGCTTAGCGTGCCAACCGAGAGAATCCCTTATAAGATCGAGATAAAGGATACGGATCTCTGCCCAAGATATGTCGGCCTCGTTCTGGATGGCGTTAAGGTCGGAGCCTCGCCGGAATGGATGCAGCGGAGGCTGGAAGCGGCCGGAATGCGTCCGCTGAACAACGTCGTCGATATTACGAATTATGTTCTGCTTGAAATGGGCCACCCGCTCCATGCCTTCGACTTTGACGTCCTTCGCGGCGGAAAAATCGTGGTAGGGCGTGCGACCGCAGGGGACCGATTCAAAACTCTCGATGGCAACGACCGGGATCTGGACGGCGAAATGTTGATGATCAACGACGGCGAGGGGCCGGTTGCTGTTGCCGGCGTCATGGGTGGCCTGAATTCCGAGATTTCGCTGACAACAACCCGCGTCCTGCTGGAATCCGCCTATTTCCAGCCCGCTTCCGTCCGGCGCACATCAAAAAAGCTGGGGCTTTCCACGGAGGCCAGTTATCGATTTGAACGCGGAGCCGACTGGGAAATTACCGTGGCGGCAATAGCCAGGACTTGCTACCTGATTGAACAGCTTGCGGGCGGACGCATTGCCGGGAGTCTGCAGGATGCCTATCCGGCAAAGAAAAGCCCCATGTGCATTCACCTTCGGAGACAAAATGCCGCAGCGCTTCTCGGCGTTGACATGGACAGCGATTTCATCGAGTCCACCCTGCAGCGACTGGAGTTCAAACTCGACAGGAAGGCCGAGGGGGCGTGGGAGGTTCGCTGCCCGACATTTCGCGCGGATATGGAACTGGAAGCCGATCTGATTGAAGAACTGGCCCGGTTTTACGGATACGACAATATTCCCACAACGCTTCCTGCAAGCAAGACGGTAGGGATTCACTCTCCCGTCTATGCCCTCGAAAACGCGATTCGAAGCATCATGGTCGGCCAGGGCTATTATGAAGCGGTAAATCTCAGCTTCGCCTCGGATGCGGATCATGTGGAGTTCCCGCCGGTTGCCGGGGACCGAATTGCGGTTAGAAACCCGCTGACCGAAGACACCCAGTATATGCGGACAACCCTGGCCCCAGGTCTGGTCCGGTCCGCCAAGAGAAACTTTAATTACGGCCAGCGCAATGTCCGTCTCTTTGAAATCGGCAGAGTGTATAGCCCCGGACCCGACGGCGTTCCAACCGAGCGAAATGTGGTGGGTATTTTGGGCACGGGTGGCATTACGGGGCAAAACTGGGCGAACCCGAATGCGGAATATTCGTTTTTCCATCTGAAAGGAGTGCTGTCCGCACTCCTGCAAGGGATTCGTGTCCCGGAATTCGATATCGAGAGTTCTTCAGCCGCGGGCTGGCTGAATTCGTCCGATGCGGCTGTTCTCAAGATGGGTGGAGAGATTGTAGGCGTTCTAGGCTCGCTGTCTCCGGTCCTCGAAGACAAGTACAAGCTGAAGCAGCCCATATACCTTGCCGAAATTGATTATGAGCGATTGTCCCGGCTGGCGTTTTCGCCAATCCGGTATGAGTCTCTGCCACGGTATCCTTCGGTGGAAAGAGATATGTCCATTGTTGTAAACAGCGACATCGCCTATCGATCGATCTGCGGCGGAATATCCGGGCTTGGCATCGCTGAACTCAGCGGCGTCGATCTCATCGATGTCTATGAAGGGGAGAAGATTCCCGCCGGCAAAGTCAGTCTTACGCTCCGGCTCACATTTCAGGACCGCGAGAGAACCCTTACTGTTGACCGGGTTCAAGGTTTCATTGATACTGTTCTTTCATACTTAACCAACACATTCGGAGCGGGGCTGAGATCGTTATGAGTGAAACAAAACCTCAATGGGAACCCACAAGCCTTGAACGTTTCGGTCACCTGGAAGACAAAATATTCCGGATGGTCGAAGAGTACAAGTTGGTGCGCAAAGAGAAGGACACACTGCAGGCGGAGAATGCTCAGTTGAAATCGCAGATTGCGGAACTCCGCGAACATGAAACCACCATCCAGAACGATCTGGCGCAGTTTCAGAAAGAGCGCGAGCAGCTGCGGGAACGCGTCGAAAAAGCCCTCGGCCTTCTTGCGACAATGGAAGGGCGAGAGCAATAGCCAGGCAAGCGCCACTTTGTAGCTCGAGGACATGCCCATGAGCGAACAGCCGGAATCCAGTTCTATCCGAGTCAAAATTTATGACCGGGAGTACGGATTTCGCATAGCGGGAGATCCTGAGCGGTTCAAAGCCGTATGCGCTAATCTGGACAAGCGCATGCGCGAGGTGGCGGCTTCCACCGGATCGGTGGATACTCTGAAGGTGGCGGTTTTGGCGGCGCTCAGCCTGGCCGATGACCTGTACAAGGCGCAAGAGGAAATGCAGAAGCTCGACGAGTCGCTCAGCCGCAGCGCGCTCGCATGTGTGTCCATCCTGGACCGGATCAAGTCCTGAACAACGCCAAGAATTGCACGAATGGAATTCGCGAAATTCTTGGCGTTGTTATTTTTACAGGTTGAAAGGAAGATTCAACCGCTGAATGCTGAGAGCGCGCCCCGTCGATTCGTCAATCTCCACGATAACGCCGCAAAGACGCAGGTTCGAGGATGCCGGTTCCAGCCGCACAGGGATCTGCCGGAGAAACCGATCCAGCGCAAGATCCGGCACGGAACCGATAATCGAGTCGTGCGGGCCGGTCATGCCTGCATCGGTAATAAACGCGGTCCCACGCGGCAGCAGCCGCTCATCGGCAGTCTGCACATGCGTATGGGTCCCCACAACCGCGCTGACTTTCCCGTCCAGATACCATCCCATTGCCTGCTTTTCCGAAGTGGCTTCCGCATGAAAGTCGACCAGGATGACCGGAGTCTGTTTGCGGATCTGCTCGACTGCCGCCAGCCCTGTGACGAACGGGCAGTCAATGCTGTTCATGAAGACACGCCCCTGCAGATTTACGACTCCGACCCGTACGCCGCAGTTGGTATTACCAATATAAATGCCTGTTCCGGGTGTTCCCTTGGGGAAATTATGCGGCCGCAGCAGCCTGGGTTGCTCCTGGAGATAGGGCACGATAGCCCGCTTGTCCCAAATGTGATTTCCCGATGTGAGAATGTCGACTTCGCAGCTCAGAAATTCGTCGGCAATCTGCGGCGTAATTCCGAATCCTGCTGCCGCATTTTCTATGTTTGCAATACAGAAATCGATTCGATGTTCCTGAATAATGGAGTGAAGCTTTTCCTGCAGCAATCTCCGGCCGGGCTTTCCAAAAATATCACCAATAAATAGCGTTCGCATCCATTCCGCCCTTCACCGTTACCAGCATAAAAAAAGACCCCCGCGCCGCCGTGTGGCATATCTATTTGAACCTTGTTACCAAGGGGGTGTCCTACACTCTGTTTCAGGCGATCAAGTTCCCGAAGGAAAAGCCCGCACACCACAGAACGATACGAACTCCCATCAAATAGAATGTTGGCTCAAATAATGTTTGCCATCACCAACATTGCAGGGGCCCGTAACTATGATACTCATTTGCCATATTCGGAATCAAGGAATTGACGATTTACGAATAACGATTGGGAACCCCGACTGTTTTCCCGGTCGTCATCCACTAATCGTCAATTGCAAATATTTACCCGTGTGTGATTCCGGGCACTGGACCAGATCTTCCGGCGTGCCTTCAAACACGACCCTTCCACCCGCTTCGCCTCCCTCCGGACCCAGGTCGATCACCCAGTCCGCCGTTTTGATCACGTCGAGGTTGTGTTCGATGACCAGAAGGGAATTCCCGGCGCTGATCAGCTTGTCAAAGGCGGAGAGAAGCTTTCGGATGTCATCGAAATGAAGGCCGGTGGTTGGTTCGTCAAAAACGTACAGCGTGTTTTTGGTGCTGGACTTGGATATATAGGAAGCCAGTTTGATGCGCTGAGCTTCTCCTCCCGAAAGCGTGGTCGCGGACTGACCGAGACGCAGGTATCCCAGCCCGATCTCATCGAGCAGTTTCAGTTTTCGAATCAGCGACGGATGACCTGCAAAGAAGTCCATGGCTTCGCGGATGGTCAGGTCAAGTACTTCCGCGATGTTTTTCGATTTGTACTGAACCTCCAGAACCGCATTTTTGAAGCGCTTGCCTTTGCAGTCTTCGCACGTCAGTTCCACGTCGGCGAGAAACTGCATTTCTACCGTAACGGTTCCATTGCCCTGGCATGTTTCGCAGCGTCCGGCTTCGAGGTTGAACGAAAAATGGCCCGGCCCAAAACCGCGGCCATAGGCATCCCGTGTATCCGCAAAGATATGCCGAATGTCGTCAAAAGCTTTGGTATAGGTGGCCGGGTTGGATCGAGGGGTCCTTCCGATCGGCGACTGGTCCACAAGAATCACATCCGAGACATGTTCCGCTCCCCGGAGCGCTTGGAATCCGGGCGGTGATTCCTTGAGTTCACCCTTCGCCTTCTTGATGGCTTGATACAGCACATCATGGACAAGCGTCGATTTACCGCTGCCGCTGACTCCCGTGATGCAAACCAGCATGCCAAGCGGAATCCGGACATCGATGTTTTTCAGATTGTGTGCGTAGGCATTCCGGATTTCGATCTTTTTGACATTGGGCTTGCGACGGAACATCGGAATCGGAATCCTGAGTTCTCCCTGGAGGTATCGGCTGGTCAACGACTGCGTATCCTTCAAAAGCGCTGGGAAATTCCCCTGGAATACGACTTCGCCTCCAAGCTCACCGGCCCTCGGACCCAGATCGACAATGTAGTCGGCGGAACGCATGATCTCCTGATCGTGTTCTACGACCAGTACCGTATTGCCGAGCGATTGGAGGCTCTTGAGAATGTCCACCAGTCTGCGGCTGTCTCTCGGATGCAGCCCGATGCTGGGTTCGTCGAGAACATAGAGAGCGCCTACGAGCGTGGATCCCAGCGATGTTGCCAGTTGAATGCGCTGGGATTCGCCGCCGGACAGGGTGGAGGAAAGACGATCCAGGGCAATGTAGTCCAAGCCTACACGGACCAGGAGATCGAGCCGGTGCCTGATTTCCGCCAGAATTCGTTCCGCAATGGAGGACTGTTGTGCCGTGAGCGGGAGGCTTGCAAAAAAAACGGCTGCCTGTGCGATGGTCATGTGCGTTACATCGGTGATCGATTTGCCGCCAATTCTCACATCGCGTGCCTCCTGGCGCAGGCGCTCGCCGCGGCACGACAGACAGGTCGCATACCCGCGGTAGCGGCTGATAAAAATGCGGACATGCATCTTGTATTTCTTCTGTTCCAGGTAAGCGAAAAAGCCGAGGACGCCCGGGAACCGGCCGTGACCCTGGATAATTTTTTCCCGGTCGCTCTCCGGCAGTTCCTGCCATGGAGTGTCGACGGAGATATCCTCCTGGGCCGCAAACTGCAGCAGCCTGCTGTGAAAGCTGCGATAGCGAGGTTTGGTCCAGGGATTGATGGCGCCGGCTGTCAGGCTTTTGGATTTGTCGGGGATGATCAGATCCAGATCGATCGTGAGCGTATTCCCAAAGCCCTGGCATTCGGGGCAGGCTCCGAACGGATTATTGAAGGAGAAGAGCCGCGGTTCCGGTTCCTGGTAGGAGACATGGCACAACTGACATTCGAACGCCTCGCTGAATTTAACCAGCGTTCCGGCCGGGTGGGGAAGCCAGCGGATATCCGGATGATCCGCCGCAATCATGCGCTCGGTTTCCGACGCGTCATCCGCCAGGAGAATCAACTCGATATGCCCCTCGGAGTCGCGACTGCATACTTCAATGGAATCCACGAGTCGCTTGCGAATGTCCGGCTGAACAACAAGGCGGTCGACAACGACGTGCGCTTCCTTGTTGCTGCTCTTTGCCATCGTCTCAACCGCTTCTGAAAGATCGACCAGTTCACGGCCGATGAGCAGCCGGACATATCCCTGCTGCTGTAGTCCTGGAAGAATTACAGCCAGTCGATCCTCCGGCTGGGAGGATGTGGAAGAGCTCTTCGCGCGACGGGAATGGCCATCGGCGGCAGGGACGGGCATATCCAGCTGCAGCTTCATGCAGAGATAGATCTTCTGCCCTGCGGGCAGTGACATGACGAAGTCTGCAATGCTTTCCGGCGAATCTTTCCCGACAACGCGTCCACAAACATGGCAGTAGGTAATGCCGATGCGGGCGTAGAGAAGCCTTAGATAATCGTTGATTTCCGTTACCGTTCCGACGGTAGAGCGGGGATTTCGCGAGTAATTTCTTTGGCGGATTGCAAGCGCCGGGCAAATGCCCTCGATGTCGTCTACATCCGGCCGGTCGATCCTCTCCAGAAACTGACGCGCGTAGGCCGAGAGGGAAGCAATGTATCTCCGCTGGCCTTCAGCGTAGAGCGTATCAAAAGCAAAGCTGCTTTTGCCGCTTCCAGATACACCGGTGACGACGGTCAGAGAATTCAGCGGGATCTCGACCGTTACGTTCTTGAGATTGTGAACCCTGGCTCCTTTAACGACGATGGCTTCTTTTTGATCTGCGCTCAATGGCAAAACCCCAGTTAGAGAACGATGTATGTTATGGAGCCCTGCGATCCTTGTCAATTGTCCGCGCGGGAGCAGTTTGGAGATTGCCGGTATGCAGGGTCTCCGGCGAGGCAATTCGCAATCTCCAATCTCCAATCCGAAACCGGCCATCCTCGATCCAAAAACCGAAATCTGGGACTAACAATAACTGCCGATCATTGGTACAATTCGCCCCCGATGCCACCGAGAATTGTATCTATCCTGGAAGTCACTCCTCCTGCCGGGGTTCCCGGGGGGGAACTTGTCATGAAATGCCGCGGCTTCAAGCCGGATGTTACCTCCAGAGTTCTGTTTGGGAATGTGGAGGCGCTCATTCTCTCCGCATCCGCCGACCGGATTTTTGCGCGGCTTCCGGAAAGTCCGCAAAGTCTGGGCGTTTCTCTGAAAGTTGGAAATGCAGTCTCGCCGGTTTTCGCCTTCAGCCTCGCCTCCAGACTTGCCTCCGATCTCCACCCGGTGGCCAATCCGGTGGTGGCCCCGGATGGATCCATCATTACCACCATCAGCGGAGGCCGGGGCGAGCACGTTTCCCAGCCACTGGTCCGCGTTACCCGGCATGGAGATAAGATACCGTACAATTGCGATGTTACGAATCCAACCGGCCTTGCCTTTTCGCCGGATGGCCAGCTGTATATTTCGAGCCGCCATGACGGGACGGTCCTCCGATATACCGACTACGATCGGATCGAGGTTGTGGCGGACGACCTGGGAATTCCATGCGGAATTGCCTTTGATTCCAACGGCCTGTTGTATGTCGGGGATCGAACCGGAAGGATTTACCGGGTCGACTCTGCCGGGAACAAAGAGGAATTTGCCCAACTGGAGCCGAGTATCGCCGCTTACCATCTGGCCATAGACTCCGAGGATCGCGTCTATGTTACGGGTCCCACTTTTTCGATGCGCGACCGCCTGATCCGCCTTTCGCGTGAAGGGAAAAGTGAAACCGTGGCGGAGGGCCTGGCTCGGCCACAGGGTATGGCATTTCTGCCGGACGGGGATCTGCTCGTATGTGCCGGCTACCAGGGGAGGAAAGGCGTATTCCGATACTCGCCCGGGAATGGTTCGTTCACGCACTTTATTACCGCGCCCATCCTCATCGGACTCGCGGTTGCGGGGAAAGAGCTTTTCCTGGCAACAAAGGATGCCATCTACTGGACGTCTCTTCCCGGCAATCCTTCCGTAAACTAGGCGCTTGTTCGAGTTTGCGGAATACCTTCGCATTGGTTGCTTCTCCGGATAAACATGAGAATCGGTGTCGTGGGTGCACGGGCGGCTGGAGCTTATGCTGCGCAGCTAATGGCGCAGCAGGGGCACGAGGTTTTTCTTTTCGACCACAGCGCCGGTCGTGAAAAGCCCTGCGGAGGAGGAGTGACCGCAAAAGCGCTCCGCCGGATGCCCTGGTTCCATGTGCAACCGCTCCCGCGCACAGTGATTGAAAAGGTCCGGCTTGTTACGCATGACGGCTATGCTGCCGATCTTCCCCTGCCGCATCCGATCCATGTTTTTTCGCGACCCAGCCTGGATAAGCACCTACTGCAATGGGCGGTCGATTCCGGAGTTCAGTTTCTTCCAGAGCGCGTCCTGAATCTGCATCACGATGGGATGGGTTGGTCTATTGAAACCCATTCCGGTGAAAAGGGCGTGGATTACCTGGTGGGCGCGGATGGAGTGAACAGCATTGTCCGAGCAAAAATGATCGGGCACTTTCCTGCCTGCGACCTGTCCCTGGCTATCGGATATCACCTGTCCGGTCTTTTTGATCCGAGAATGCTGCTGATTCATTTTCAGGAGAGCGGATTTCGGGGCTACTTGTGGTCTTTTCCCCGCGTTAATCACTCGACGGTCGGAATACTCCAATCGCTTGCGGGAACAAAGGTGGCGGATTTGAAGCAGCGGGTGGAGAACCTTATCGACGCAAGGTACCCCAATTCCGACTCTCAGCGGACATTCTACGCAGCCAGGATCCCATGTCTGAGCCGTAAATCCCTGGCTCGACAGCGTGTGTGTGGAGACAATTGGGCCCTTTTGGGCGATGCTGCAGGATTCAATGATGCCATCACCGCCGAGGGAATCTATTATGCATTGCGCTCCGCCGAGCTTTTGTCTGAATCGCTGAGACGTCGGGATCCGCGAAGCTACGAAACAGCCTGGCGAGAGGATTTCGGCGCCGAATTGCAGAGCGCGGCAGCCTGGAGAGATCGGTTTTATGGCGGCATGGTGTTATCCCGCACCTTCATCCGCCGGGCGCTGCAAACGGTCCGATACAGCGAAATTGTACGCAGATTGCTGGATAACCTCATTGCGGGGAATATTTCCTATAATTCCCTGTTTCGCCGCCTCGCCTTCCAATCGCCCCTCATCATCCGGCAAGGCTTTCGCAATAAGTCCCAAATTTCAAAGGCATAGCGGAACAATCTCCCCAATTTGCGAAATCCCCGGCTGGATGCCGGGTTCGTTTGCCTTCACGAATTTTGGGCCGCTTCATACTTGAACGAGCTTGAATACTGCGCGGCGGATCGTGCATTCTTACGCGCATGGCAAAATTTGGATTTGAAGTTCTTCACAAGGATGCCGGGACGGGTGCGCGGCGGGGAGTGCTGCATACCCCCCATGGAGACGTCCAGACTCCTGTTTTTATGCCGGTCGGAACAGCAGGCGCGGTCAAAGCGATGCCGAACGATTCGCTGGAAGCCTTGAATGCGGAGATCATTCTGGGCAACACCTACCACCTGTATCTCCGCCCGGGCCATGAACGCGTGGAACGGCTCGGGGGGCTTCACCGGTTCATGAACTGGAATCAGGCGATCCTGACCGATAGCGGCGGGTACCAGGTATTCAGCCACAGGGAGCTGCGCAGCATCAATGAGGATGGCGTCCAGTTCCGATCCCATATCGATGGGAGCAAGAACTTCTTTTCTCCGGAGAAGGTCGTCGACATCCAGCGTGCACTCGGATCCGATATCGCCATGGTTTTGGATGATTGCACGGCTTACCCGGCTGGTTTTGCCGATGCGGAAGCCTCGATGCAGCTTTCGACGCGCTGGGCAAGGCGCTGCAGGGAACACTGGGACCGGAACGATGACGGCAGCCATGCCCTCTTCGGTATTGTGCAGGGAAGCGTTTATCCGGAATTGCGGAAACGGTCCGCCGAGGCGCTGAATGAAATCGGCTTTACGGGGATGGCCATAGGTGGACTCAGTGTCGGAGAGCCCAAGGATGAAATGTATGAGATGGTAGGCTGCACGGCGCCACTTCTGCCCTGGGACAAACCACGATATCTGATGGGCGTGGGAACTCCGGAGGACCTGATTCGATGCGTGGCCATGGGGATAGACATGTTTGACTGCGTCCTGCCCACCCGCAATGCACGGAATGGGTGCCTCTTTACCAGCCAGGGACGGGTTTTGATCAAGAACGCCATGCATGCGGAGGATGAAGGGCCGCTGGATCCAAACTGTTCCTGTATGACGTGCCGACGGTTTTCGCGGGCTTATCTGCGCCATTTGTTTATGGCCGGCGAACACCTGTCCGCCGTCTACAACACCTTGCATAACCTGACCTTTTATCTTGACATGATGAGCAAAATAAGACAGGCTATCGAGCTTGACTTTTTTAGTAAATGGCTAGAGCCAACGGGGGATGCGGAGCCCTAGGTCCCATGTTCTCCGGTCTCGGTCGTGCAGTTCCAGCCCATTTAAATTTTCCTCCCGAATTGCACTGAGGGATAAAAAAAGAAAAGGTATAAATGGAACAACCTATTCTGATGTTGCAGACTCAAGCTCAGAATCCGTTGATTTCTTTTCTGCCGATTCTGATCGTCGGCGTTATCTTTTACCTCCTGATCTTCATGCCTATGAGAAAGAGGCAGAAGAAGATGGAGACGATGATTTCCGAAATCAAGAACGGTGACAGAGTAATCACGAGTTCGGGCATTTACGGTGTTGTGGCGGGCGTTAAGGACAAAACCTTCATTCTCAAGATTGCCGACCAGGTGAAGATTGAGATTGCCAAGAGCGCCGTTGCAGGTCTCCAAGGTCCCGAGGAGACCCAGTAGCCACATAGAGCGGGCAGATCCCAACAGGATCCGGGATTATTGCTTTTGTGAATCCGGCATCCTGCCTCGGGCGTCTTCCCCTAAATTGCGAACCACTGCTTAGGTGACTTATGCAGAAGAATTTGAAATGGAAGCTCATCCTGGTGCTTGTGTTGATGGCGATCTGCATCTATTTCTTCGTTAGTCCGAAGGAAAAAGGTGCTCCGCTTTTGTCCAGGATTAATTTGGGTCTCGATCTGAAGGGTGGAATTCACCTTGTCCTGCGGGTAATGACGGATGACGCGCTGAATCGCGAGCTTCTACAGGATTCCGATCGGATTGCGCAGGAAATGAAGTCCAAGAATATTGCCTACACCAGCTCCAAAAAGGGGAATGGTTATACCGTCGAAGTGGCGGGAGTCGATTCCACCAGGGAAAACGAAGTGCGGGCATATCTCGATACGACCTATGGTCGGAAATATGCGGTACGCAGCTCTGTCTCGGAAGGCAAAACGAATTTCAGCCTGAGCATGGCGGCGTCCTATATCCGCGAAACCAAGGAATCCACCGTGCGGCAGGCGCTTGAAACGATTCGACGCAGAGTGGATGCACTGGGAGTCGCGGAGCCAAGCCTCCAGATTTACGGCGGAAGCGGCGACGAAGTTCAGGATCAGATTATTGTGGAACTTCCGGGAATTGATGATCCCGACCGCGTAAAAGGACTTTTGGAGAACACCGCTCAGCTCGAGCTTCGCCTGGTTAAAAAAGATCAGGGCGGCCCATTCTCCAGCATCGAGTCGGCGGTTCAGGCCAATGGCGGAACCATCTCCGATGAATACTCGATCCTTCCCTATCGCGAAGACAAAAGCGATCAGAGCCAACTGGAATACCTGGTCATCAGCAAAGTCCCGGTCATTACCGGAAAGGATCTGAAAACCGCACGCCAGAGCACCGATTCCAATGGCGCGCCGGCCGTCAGCTTCTTCCTGACATCGGATGGAGCCCAGCTGTTTTCGAGAGCAACCGAGCAGCACATCGGCGAAAGGCTGGCGATCGTTCTGGATAACGTCGTCAGTTCCGCTCCCACGATTCAGGACCGGATCAGTGCCGAGGGTATCATTCATGGCCGCTTCACCATGCAACAGGCCAATGACCTTGCCCTGCTGCTGCGATCGGGTGCGCTGCCGGCATCGCTCCGCATTGAGCATGATCAGAGCGTCGGTGCTTCATTAGGAAATGACTCGATCCGTTCCGGCATTATGGCCTCTATGATCGGGTTTGGCCTGGTTGTGATCATCATGATCGTGTACTACAAGCACTCCGGTTTGAACGCGATCTGGTGCCTCCTGGGCAATCTGATTATCCTGATGGGGTTCATGGGCGTGGTCGGTGCAACCCTGACATTGCCCGGTATTGCCGGAGTCATTCTGACAATCGGTATGGCGGTAGACTCCAACATCCTCATTTTTGAGAGGATCCGTGAAGAGCTGAGAGCCGGCAAAACCGTGCGGGCCGCCATCGATACAGGTTTCAGCAAAGTGTTCTGGACGATTCTCGACACCCACCTTACGACGCTGATTTCTGCCGCATTCCTGTTCCAATTCGGGACCGGTCCGATCCGAGGGTTTGCAGTTACCCTGACCGTTGGGCTTCTGGCGAATGTGTTTACGGCTGTCTGGGTATCGCATCGACTGTTTGAATCGATGCTGGGTAATCGCAGAGTTGAGGCATTGTCAATTTAGGGGAACTTTAGGGCGCCGGATGGTGTCCATATGAAGGACAAAATCCGGTAAGTCCATCCGAGGGATTTTTGTGGAAATCTTTAAACAGATCTCGATCGATTGGTTGAGCAAGAAATGGTGGTTCTTCGGTCTCTCCTGGTTGCTGATTGCGCTGGGAGCTATCGGATATGTCACGCATGGCGGTTTGAGCTACGGAATTGATTTCACAGGCGGAACGGTCATTCAGGCTAAATTCGCAGAAAAGCCAGATTTGGATGCGCTCCGGAGTGCATTGAAAACCGAGGCGAAATCGCCGCCATTGATTCAAAGCTATGGCGACCCGGCAGCGAATGAAGTGCAGATCCGGATGCAGATGATTCCAGGCTCTGAGAAGGGGACAGAATCTGGACGCGGAGCCGTTCTGGCCTTGATGCGGAAGGCATTCGATAAGGATCACGTGAACAGCAGCCAGGCCGACTTCAACAACATTGGCGCGGATGCGCTGTACAAGACTCTGCTGGGAGCGGATCCGGACAACCTGCGCAACCAGGGAAAGACGACGCAGGAAATCGATACGTATTACGGCAACCTGGCGAAATCCCTGAAAAATTTCCGGGATACGACGCGAGGCGGGCTGGTCCAGTCTCTGGATGATTTGAAAAATGCTCCCGGGGTTACGGATGCCGTGATTGCCAAGCTGAAGGCTGACTTTTTTGCAGGCCGACTGGCAATTAAAGCCTATGAAAATGTAAGCGCCGTGGTTGGGTCGGATTTGAGACGCCGGGCAATGCTTGCCGTGGGGCTTTCGTTCCTGGGTATGCTTGTGTATGTGGGATTCCGGTTCAAGCCGATTTACGGCGTGGCCGCGGTAGTTGCGCTGTTCCATGACTTGGCTGTAACACTAGGTTTGTTTGCGCTTACGCAGAAGGAAATATCCCTGACGGTAATTGCGGCGCTATTGACCCTTGTCGGTTATTCCATGAACGATACCATCGTCGTGTTTGACCGTGTTCGTGAAAATCTCAGGGTTGTTCGCAAGGAATCTCTATTCAAGATTCTGAATATGAGTATTAACCAGACTTTTGCCCGGACATTGCTGACATCGCTTACGACGTTTGTCTCTGTCTGTGCTTTGTTTCTGTTTGGTGGAGAGGTCCTCAACGGTTTTTCATTTGCATTGACCGTCGGGATCCTGATCGGCACCTATTCCTCGATTGCTATTGCATCTCCCATCGTGGAATGGTGGTATCGCTCTATTGACCAGAAGTCAAAAAATAAGGCCGCATAGTGAAACTTATGTGGATGATGTTGTTGGTGAGAACTGCTCAAAGGTTTGAGAATCTTGGGAATGCGGGCAGCGAGAATTGTCTTGACAGTTTTTTGGACCCGATATTAAGATCGGGTCCTCATTTTGTCACCGCAGCAGGCCCAGCCCAATTCTCAGGACCACGGGCAGTTTACGAGGGGGACACATGTTTGAAGATGTAGACCAAATGAATCAATCGGATGGCTTAAAGCGAGTTTCTTCGCTAGTCGTTTCGATCATACTGCATTTCGTGCTGATCATAACCGTGATCATCATGCCGCTCGTTTTTTTCAATGTGTTACCGGAAAGCGAGCTCCTCACGTTTTTGATTGCGCCACCGCCGCCACCACCACCGCCCCCACCGCCACCGCCACCGCCGACTAATGTGAGAACACAGCCGAAGGTTGCCGTGGTTGATCCAAACCAGTTCGTCGCCCCCACCGAAATTCCGAAAGAAATTCCACCTCCAGTTGATGAAGCGCCCGTTATCGGGGTCAGCAATATCGTCGGTGGAATTCCGGGCGGAGTTGCCGGAGGAGTGACAGGAGGGGTCCCGGGTGGAATCGTAGGCAATTTACTTTCAGGCGCAGCGCCGGTCGCGCCGCCACCACCACCGAAGCCGGTGAAACGTGATCCGATCAAAGTCGGTGGCAACGTACAGGAATCCAAACTTATCAGGAAAGTCGAACCGATTTATCCTGAACTTGCAAAACGCGCACGTGTTCAGGGCAGAGTCGTTCTCGTCGTAACTGTTGACGAAGAAGGCAACGTTTCTGATATCAAGGTTTCCAATGGTCATCCTTTACTGGATGAGGCTGCGATTACTGCCGTGAAACAGTGGAAGTACTCTCCGACACTGCTGAATGGAGAGCCGGTCCCTGTGATCGCTACCGTGACTGTAATTTTTAACTTGAAATAGTTTTCCCCAAATATCAAATCGGAGGTTAGAAATTCGATGGGACAAATCAATATCGTAGAGCTGTGGAGTTCAATGGGCGGGATCGCCAAGGGTGTTGTGATCCTTCTTCTCATTCTGTCGGCCTACTCGATCAGTGTCATGGTTGAGCGGTGGCTTACATTTCGTCAGGCTCGCAAACAATCCAGACTGTTCACCCCGGCAGTAGCAGAATGCTTGAAAGATGGAAAACTGGACGAAGCCATTTCTCTCGGCGAACAATACAACAAAAGCCATCTGGCCAAGGTTCTCGTGTCCGGATTGCATGAACTCCAGGCTCACAAAAAGAGCAATGACATTCCTGGTGAAACCATTGAGGCTTCCCGGCGCGCTCTTGAGAGAGCAACCGCAGTCTGCATCGAAGACCTGAAGAGAGGTCTTGGCGGATTGGCAACAATCGGTTCGACGGCTCCTTTCGTGGGTCTGTTCGGAACCACCATCGGTATCATCAACGCGTTCACCGGTATGAAGACTGAAGAAACAGCCGGTATCGCAGCGGTCGCCGGCGGTATCGCTGAAGCGCTCGTCACCACCGCATTCGGTCTGCTCGTCGCGGTCCCCGCAGTGTGGGCGTACAACGCATTTACAAACAGAGTGGAAACATTCACGGTTGAGATGGATAACTCTTCTTCAGAGCTGATCGATTATTTCTTGAAGAAACGGAGCGATGCTCGTGGCTAAACACAGATCAAAAAGCAGTGTGGTCGCTGACATCAACGTCACGCCAATGGCGGATGTCATGCTGGTGCTGCTGATCATCTTCATGATCACGACACCCCTACTGCAGAGCGGTATCACCGTGAACCTTCCCAAGGCTAAGAACCCTCTGGATGCTCCAGAGGCGGATAGCAAGGAAGCGGTGGTCGTTGCCATGAATCGCGAGGGGAGACTCTTTCTCGCAAAGAAGCAGATCAGTGAACAGGATCTGTACGAATTTCTCCTCAAGAAGTTTTCAAGTGGCGAGATTAACCGTACCATTTTCCTGAAAGCGGATACGGCTTTGGCCTATGGCCGCGTCGTGGAAATTGTCAACGGTTGCCGCAGGTCGGGAGTCGAACGCATCGGCTTGATGGCTGAAAAAGAAAAGGAATAGAAAGTAAACACCTCTGATTCGTCAGGGGTGTTTACTGCAGTTGTCGGCAGTTCAGGACTTTGCCTTCTGTAATAATCGACAATCCGGCTGTCGGGCTGGCAGTGCCGAGTAGATCGGTCTGCTGGCACAATAGCCGGCGGTGTCCGGGGCGGTATCAGAAATAGCGCTCCGCCTGCGTCGACCAATCAGAACAGCAATAAGGAAAAGTTGATAAGCCTGACTGTTGTAAACGAGAGAGGGATCCACTATGTCAATGCAAGTTGGTACCAAGGGAGGGCCCAAGTCGGATATCAATATTACCCCATATATTGATATTCTGCTCGTGCTCCTCATCATTTTCATGGTCATCACGCCCGTTCGTCAGATGGACTTGGACGTTAAAGTGCCTCAGACTTCTGATGACTCTGCTAACAAGAATACTGCTATTGATCCCAGCGTGATTGTCGTTTCAGTCGGTGAATCCGCGCAGATCGCGATCAACAACGAACAAACGACGATCTCCCAATTGGGATCTAAGCTCCAGGAGATCTACAGCAAGCGGGCGAACAAGAATATGTTCATCAGCGCTAGTGCAAAGTTGCCTTATGGTGATGTGGTCCGAGTGATCGATATCGCCAAAGGGGCCGGTGTGGGAGATGTCGGTTTGCTAACGGAAGAAATCCGTTAGGACGCCCAAACTCGCACTCAATTTAACTTATAGAATGGAGGCCACAATGAGGCTCAATTCGAAGTGGCTAGCCGTCCTGCTTATTCTGGCAATGGTTCCTTTGGCGGGTTGCAGTTTTATGAACAAACTGCAGGCCAGGGACAAGCTGAATAAGGGAGTCAAGGCGTTTACCGATCAGAAGTACGATGCCGCCGCCCAATTCTTCGAACAGGCTGTAGAATTGGACCCGGATTTCGAAACTTCCAGAATGTATCTGGCGACCTCTTATACGTCCCAGTTCATTCCCGGTTCCTCCGATCCTAAAAGCGAAGAGATGGCCAAAAAAGGCATCGAAACCTTTAAACAGGTGGTAGAGAACGCCAAGGATCCGGCTAACCCCAACAAAAAGACTGCGATGCTCAGCATCGCCAGCCTTTATTACCAGTTGAAGAAGTACCCCGAATCCAAGGAATGGTGCAATAACGTTCTTAAAATCGATCCTCAGAATGCGGAAGCTTACTACCGCATCGCTGTTATCGATTTTGACGATTCTTTGGAGAAGACGGGTGTCCAGGGCGAATTGGTTGAGATGATGACACCGGAAGAGAGAACAAGGGTCGTAACCGGTATCGATGAAGGTGTTGCCAGCCTCGCCAAGGCGCTTGAAATACGCCCGACGTACTTCGACGCAATGGAATATCAGAACCTTCTCTGGAGAGAAAAAGCCAAGTTTGAAAAAGATGAGGCCAAGAAGGCTGATCTGATCCGCCAGGCAGATCTGGTTTCGCAGAAGGCTCTTGCTCTGAAGCTGAAAGCTCAGCAGGAAGAGGCTGCGGCACCGAAAAAGCTCGGTGGGCTGGGCAAAAAGCAGTAACAACTCCAGAATATCTGAATATGAAAAGGGGCGGGAATTTTTTCGCCCCTTTTTTTATGCGTGGACCATCGGACGTGCCCGTGCCCTCTCCCATGGGAGATGGCGATTGTGCGGCGCGCCATCTCAAATCGTGGCCGTCCAGGACTTCCTGTCGGTCAATGGCCCTTTCGCGATTCGCCCGATGTATCCTATAATCATCGTGAGCACACGATTTCAATGATACGTTACGAGGACCTGGCAGAAAAAGTTGCCCGCTATCATCCCGGTGCCCCAATCGAACTGATTCAGCGGGGCTACGTGGTGTCCGCCAAATACCATAAAGGGCAGCTGCGGATGAACGGAGAACCGTATCTGACCCATCCGCTCGAAGTCGCAAATATCCTCGCCGAACTCAAGCTCGACGCCATTACGGTCACCGCCGGGCTCCTGCATGACGTACTCGAAGATACCCTGATGACTCCCGAAGAACTTCGGAAGCAATTTGGAGACGAAGTCTTCCTTCTTGTCGATGGAGTCACCAAGATTGCCCAGGTTTCGCTTACCTCCAGACAACAGAAACAGGCGGAGAATTTCCGTAAAATGTTGCTCGCCATGGTTGGCGACATCCGCGTCCTCTTCGTAAAGCTCGCGGACCGGCTGCACAACATGCGCACCCTGCAGTACCTCCGACCTGATAAGAGAGAGCGCATTTCACTCGAAACGCTCGATATCTATGCGCCGCTGGCCCATCGACTGGGCATGGCCAAGATTCGCGGCGAACTGGAGGACCTTTCCTTCAGTTTCCTGGAACCGGAGGCCTATCAGAATACGGTCGCGCTCATCGAAGCCCGCAGAGCCGTTAATCAGGATTTTGTGCTGGAGGCGGAGCGGACCATCGCCAGGGAACTGGCGGAACATAAAATCCCGGCCAAACTGGAGAGCCGCACAAAACGCATTTACGGCGTCTACAGCAAAATGAAACGGCAGAAGATATCAATCGATGAGGTCTTCGATTTTATCGCCATCCGGGTGATCACAGACAGTGTGAGGAACTGCTACAGCATCCTGGGCATTCTCCACACCCTCTGGAAGCCGGTCCCTGGACGAATCAAGGATTACATCGCAATCCCTCGCCCCAACCTCTATCAGTCGCTCCATACCTCCGTGATCGGACGAAACGGCCAGCCCTTTGAAATTCAGATCCGTACCCAGGAAATGCACCGGATCGCCGAAGAGGGGATCGCCGCACACTGGAAGTATAAGGAAGGCAGACTCGGGACGGCGGAAGGGGAGGAGCAATTCCGTTGGCTCCGCCAGTTGATCGAATCCCAGCGGGATATCAGCGATCCGCGGGAGTTTCTCAGCAATCTCAAGGTCGATCTTTACCCGGACGAAGTCTATTGCTTTACGCCCAAGGGCGAAGTCATCACGCTGCCGCGCGATGCAACGCCGGTCGATTTTGCCTACGAGATTCATACCGAGGTGGGGCACCACTGCATTGGCGCCAAAGTCAATGCGCGCATCGTCCCGCTCCGGCATAAGCTGCGGAATGGTGAGATTGTCGAGGTCGTCACATCCAAGGATGCATTTCCCAGCCGCGAATGGCTGTCCTTTGTGAAAACAGCCAGAGCCCGGGGGAAAATCAAACATTGGATTAACCAGCGCGAAAAGGAAGATGCCTCCGAACTGGGCCTCAAACTCATGGCAAAAGAGGCACGCCGGTTCAAAACAAGCTGGCGCAAAGTTTTGTGCATGAGCGAACTCCCGCAAGTCTTGGCCAAATGCGGCTTGCAGAAGCCCGAGGATATCTACCCGGCAGTGGGTTTCGGCACCCTGGCCCCGCGCCAGATCCTTTCCTTCCTTTTCCCCGATATTTCCCCCGCCTCGGAGATGGAAGCGAAATCCTCCGTAATTCCTGCAGTCGTGCGCAGGGTGCTTAAGCAGGGCGAATCGCCCATCACCATCAAAGGGCAGGACGGGCTTCTTGTCTATCGAGCCAAATGCTGCAACCCGATCCGCGGAGACGAAATCGTCGGCTATATCACCCGGGGCAAAGGCATTGCCGTGCACACAAATTCGTGCCCATACCTGGCCAATTTCCTTGGGTCGGATCGAATCACCGATGTGGAGTGGGTCAGCTCATCCGAAGATGAAATATTTGTAGTTCGACTCGAAATTGAAGTGGAAGACCGGCAGGGAATTCTCGCCGATATCGTGTCGGTGATCTCAAACCTGAAGACAAATATCCGGGATTCCCGTTCCACCAGCGACTCCGGGTCCGGGAAGGGAACCGTCGAAATCACGGTCGATGTTGCCGATACGCGGCAGCTGCAGAAAGTCATCCATGAACTCAAATCCATTCGCGGCATTCAAAACGTCGAGCGCGTGAATCAAATACCGTAGGATTTCGGATTCCAGATTTCAGATTCCAGATTCCAGATTTCGGATTTCAGATTTCAGATTTCAGATTTTAGATTGGAATTGCGGGGTACCCATGAAAGAAAGTATTGAAACAAAAAACGCGCCGGCACCGATCGGGCCGTATTCGCAGGCTATGCGGGTGAATGGTTTGGTTTTCGTTTCAGGCCAGATCCCCCTGAATCCCGAGACCGGGCAGATCGTTGATGGAGGCATTATTCCACAGACGCACCAGGTGATCCGGAATCTTGCCGCCATTCTGGAGGCGTCGGGAACAGGCCTTCACAATGTAGTGAAGACAACAGTCTTCCTCACCAATCTTGATGATTTTTCCGAGTTCAACCGTGTATACGGGGAATACTTCGCGGAATCAAAACCCGCCCGCGCAACCGTTCAGGTTGCGCGTTTGCCCAGGGAAGCTCTGGTGGAAGTAGAAGCTATCGCGGCGAGCTAGATGGCCTTCTGGACCTTGCCGGACCGCAGGCATCGCGTACAGACGCGCACGCGCTTTACCGAGCCATTCTCCACAATACGGATGCTCTGGAGATTTGGATAGAACTTCCGCGGACGTACGTTATGGGCATGGGAGATCGTACGGCCAAAAATAGGACTCTTTGCACAAACATGACACTGCATCGGCATAAAATTCACTCCCGTTAAAGCCGCAAATACTATCAATCATTGGGCCTATAGTCAATAGTCGTCAGCAGCCAGTATTCAGTATTCGACATTTTTTCTTCCGGATGCCTGCCGGCTGCCGCCGACTAAACAATATCTTCTCCGCCGTCGACTCGAATGATGTTTCCCGTAACCCATGTCGAATCACACATCGCCAGGGAAACCAGGACCTCCGCCACATCCTCTGGCACCGTAAGTCTTTTCCCCGGATTGGATTCCAGGGCCCGGGCGAACATCTGTTCACTTCCCGGAATCCGCCGGGCGGCAGGAGTGTCGGTGACGCCGGCCTGGATGGCATTCACCGAGATTCCCAAACCAGACAATTCCACCGCCAGCTGCCGGACATGCGACTCCAGTGCGGCTTTGGCGGCGGAAACGGCTCCATAAGTGGGCCAGACGCGGTGGCTGCCGGCGCTGGTCATGGCAAATATTTTGGCGCCCTTTTTAAGCAGCCCTGCCTGCATCAGATCCTGCGTCCAGTACAACAGGCTGTTTGCCATGACATCCAGCGTCATGGTCATATCGGCCGGCTTGATCGCTGAATTGGAATCCTGGGCGATATACGGCTTCAGGGTGCCAAAAGCGAGCGAATGCAGCATCAGGGCAATCCCGCTGTCCGAGGCAGCGCTCAAGGCAGGCTTACAGGCGGAGATGATTTCGGCCCGCCGTTCCGGGTCGGCTGCATTGGCGTTGAAAAAAAGCGCTTCCTGTCCCCGGGCACGTATCTCGGCGATGGTTTTTTCGGCGTTAGGCATGGTTGCCCTTCGATCCAGATGAACTCCGATGATATCGAAACCGCTTCGAGCCAGCGCTATTGCCGTAGCCGCTCCGAACCCGCTCGATACGCCCAGGATCAATGCCCATTTTCTTGAGGTGCTTTCCGTCACAGAATCCTCCGTCAGGTTTGGTTGCAGAATACAGGATACAAGATACGGGCCGCGGGGCCAAAGCCATCACGACAGCCGAAGCTGATTTTTCTGTACCCCGAAGATTGTTGGCCGACGACTCCCTGCTGACTCCGGGCGCCCTCCGTGGTAGGATAGCCACTCGAAAAAATAAAACATGGCTTTGATACATTTTGTTGCTCAAATCCGCATTCCCCGATTAGATACATTGCGGGGAAGCCGGGAAATTACACCACAATCGGAAGGGAAATAGCGTGATGGCAGACGAGCGGGTCAGTAAAAATAAAGCAATCGATATGGCTCTGACGCAGATAGAAAAGCAGTTCGGGAAGGGCTCCATCATGCGTCTCGGCGATCGCGTCGATACGGTTGGCATCCAATCCATTCCCACCGGGTGCATTTCCTTCGATGCAGCGCTCGGAGTGGGTGGTTTTCCCAAAGGGCGCGTGGTGGAAATCTACGGCCCGGAATCGGGCGGAAAAACGACGATTGCCCTGCATGCCATTGCACAGGCGCAAAAGATCGGAGGAACCGCCGCATTCATCGACGCCGAGCACGCTATGGATTCCAATTATGCCAAGATGCTGGGCGTGGATACCGATGAGTTGCTGGTTTCGCAGCCCGACAGCGGCGAGCAGGCGCTCGAGATAGCCGAGGTCCTGGTGCGAAGCGGCGCGATCGATATCCTTGTGGTGGACTCGGTGGCCGCCCTGGTCCCCAAAGCTGAACTGGAAGGGGAAATGGGCGATTCGCTCCCTGGCCTGCAGGCGCGCCTGATGTCGCAAGCCTTGCGCAAACTGACGGCCATCGTTGCCAAATCGAATACCTGCATGGTCTTCATCAATCAGATCCGTGAGAAGATCGGCGTCATGTTCGGTAACCCCGAAACCACCACCGGCGGTCGCGCCCTCAAATTTTATTCATCCATCCGTGTGGATATCCGGCGTATCGGTTCGATCAAAGAAGGCGATGTGGTAGTCGGCAGCCGGACGCGAGTGAAGATAGTGAAAAACAAAATGGCGCCGCCATTCCGCGAGGCCGAGTTCGACATCATGTATAACCAGGGCATTTCCTATGAAGGAGATCTGATCGATCAGGCTGTGGACAAAAAGCTGGTTGAAAAGAGCGGTGCATGGTTTTCCTACAAGGGCGAACGGCTCGGGCAGGGACGGGAAAATGCCAAGCAGTTCATTCGCGAGCATCCCGATATCGCCGAAACCTTGAATACAAAACTGCGTGAACTGCTCGGTTTGATCAAACCCGCGGTGGCAGCCGCGGCAGAGAAGCCTAAATCCTAGATTTTTAACCGGGCACGCCAGGTTTCCGCCTAATGCCGCATACTCTAAGCCTGCGACGCGAGTGAAGCAGCCGGTCCAGAGGGCCGAAAGCGAGTAGCCGGGGGTGAAGCGCAGCGAACCCCCGGATTGGGTTAGACCAGTAACAAGCCCCAAAGGGGCGGCAGAAGGCCCGATCTTTCGCTCCTGCCGGGGCTGGATCGGGTTCGACCCAACGCAGGAATGATTGTCAACCTTTCTGATCGCCCTGGGGGTTGATATACATTGGCCAACCAGTCTGCTTTGACAAATAAGATGCAGCATTAGGGGATTCGTCGAGGCCTGGCTTTTAGCGCTGGAAAGTGGATTTGTCGTAGCCTACAATGAGTGCGCTGGAGCCGGCCAGGCAATCGCGGCCTGAAAAGGTCGAGGAAAGTCCGAACTCCACAGGGCAGTGTGCCTCGTAACGCGAGGGAGGGGCGACCCTACGGAAAGTGCCACAGAAAATATACCGCCTTGCATTTGCAGGGTAAGGGTGAAAAGGTGCGGTAAGAGCGCACCGCGTCCCTGGCAACAGGGATGGCAGGGCAAACCCCACACGGAGCAAGGTCAAATAGAAAAGCGATCCCGCAAGGGATTTAAGGGCGGCCCGTCCGACGCTTTTGGGTAGACCGCTAGATCCCCGGAGTGATCCTGGGACAAGATGAATGATTGCCGTCCCTGCCATGCAGGGAAACAGAATTCGGCTTACGGGCGGCTCCAGCGCTTGCAATTCCCGATTGGCGATTGCAGGTTCCAGTGATCCTCGCCGTGTGTCATTCGGCAGATTTGAGTTTGCCGAGAACCCGCCCGAATCGGACCCTGGCTTCAAACTGAAGCGGTACTTTTTTGTCATCCGCCGAGAGCCAGATTTTGAACTGGCCACCCTCTTTGAATAGTCCACCCATCAGAGCCGCGGTGCTGACCTGCCATGCCTCCCTTTTTCCGGACTGCGACTCGATTGTTTCCTTCTTTTCAACCAGGCTTCGAACTTCGCGGATCTTATCGTCATTGGCGAGGATATAGGTCTGGGTAAATTGATTGCGGAGCGGGAGTTGTCTGAACATGAACAATGCAGACAACGGGTCATGGACACACTCGGGAATGTTGTTTTTGGTCTCGTCCTTCCGCACCTTCGGCGGCACGGTCGATTCGTCGACTTCCCGAATATGCAGCCGACCGGAGGATCGCAAATACTGTACGTCAATCTGACGTTTTCGTTTTCCTTCGCGTACCTTTTCCGAAGCGCTTAAAGTACAAAAAGTACCCGGCTCCGTGTGGAAGACGAATTCATCCTCGATCTTCATCCCCGAGATTTTCGCCAGGGTGCCGCTCGAGTTCGCCTTCAGACTCATCCTCGCAACTTGCCTTCCTTCCAGCTCCACATTTGCCGAATACTCGAGGGTCACTTCTCCCGCCTCCACCTTGGGCATAAAGAAGAGATACCATGGAGGGTCCCATTGGATTTTGTAAACCAGCCGCTCCTCATCAGGCGCATTTGCATTGCTCTCCTGGCTTTGAAGGATCGTTGCCGGGGCGGAAGCAAGAAACAGAAAGCAGATCGCCCAGAGGATCTTAGATGCGTTCATCCGCAGAATCCTCCCGAAGGCCTATGCGCCGGACTACGGCGGCAAAGACCTCGTCGACATCAATGTCCATACATTCGTTTGCTGTCGGGCATTTCCTGCCATAGCAGTTGCTGCAGGGCAGAGGATGCTGCAGCACTTCGTCCGTTTTTTTCCACGGCCCGTTTCGCACCGGTGACGTTGGACCGAAAATCCCAACCACCGGCGTCTCCAGTGCACAGGCAAGGTGAAATGGCCCTGTATCTCCTCCGATAAAAAGGCGGGCCTTTTTGTACAGGGGAATCAGCTGCATAAAAGTGACGGGGAAATGGCATGGGTGCGTGTTGCCACAGGCCTCTGTGATTTTCCGGTAGAGCGCTTCCTCTCCCGGCCCCGTTGTAACAATTACCGGCAGTGCCAGTTCTTCCTGAATGCGCCGGGCCAGCCGTCCGTATCGATCCGGGGACCAGCATTTGGTCGCCCATCCTCCACCGGGATTAATGACGATGTAGTCATGGATATTCGCACGATGCAACAGGGAATCGATAAGAAGGGAATCGGCATCAGCAACAGCCAGGTCCACGGACGCCGCAACCGGTTCGGCTCCCGCCAATGCTGCCAGCATCTGATTTTGCACCACAATGTGGACAGGCCTTTCCGGCTTGGCCAGCTTTCGGTGGTAAAACCAGTGGGACGGTTTTTCCCTTACAAGCTCCCTGGAAAAACCCAGCCGTGTATTCGACCCGCTAAAAAAGCAGATCAGCGCAGTTTTTATGAGCCCCTGAAAATCAATCGCAATATCGAAGCGCTCCGCGCGCAACTGCCGGATCACCGTCCAGACCCGACCCCAGGCTGCCCGGCTGAAGGGGCTTTGGGCCAATGCATCGGTGTCGAGAATATGAACCGCATCAATTCCCCGGATGGATCGTGCCAGGAACTCGCTTTTTCTGGAGGCAAGCCAGTGAATGGTCGCGTCGGGGAATTTCCTTCTCAGAGCCGCGGAGGCGGGTACGACATGCAGGATATCCCCAAGAGAGCTGAGCCGTAGAATCAGGATCTTGGGAGATGAACTCATGGGGTGAACTTGGACAATATTGTCTGTATCAGGTCTCTCGACGAGTGATCTTTCGGATCACCAACAATGGCGACCCGTCCGCCGTAACCGATCACCGTATTTCGCTCCGGAACGCTTTCCTCGGTATAATCCGTCCCCTTCGCATGCACGTCCGGCTTGAGTTCCCTTAGAATACCATCGACGGTAGGCTCCTCAAACAGAAGAACATAGTCGACACAGCCGATGGAGGCGATTATTTCCGCGCGGTCCGCCTCGTTCTGCAGCGGGCGCCCCGCACCCTTCAGCGCCTGAACGCAGGCATCGCTGTTGAGCCCGACAATCAGAAGGTCGCCCAATTGCCTGGCCGCTTCCAGATAGCGGATATGTCCCGCATGCAGCAGGTCGAAGCAGCCGTTGGCAAAGACAATCCTCTGTCCATGGGATCGCCTCTCGGCAACAATTGTTCGCAATTCCTCAATCGACCTTATCTTGTCCTTCGGGTCATTCCACATTCCCATCCCCCACTACCCACTGACCGCTGCCCTTATCTCTTCCCGGGTAACCGTTGCCGTGCCTCGTTTCATAACAACGATCCCCCCGGCATAATTTGCAAGCCGGGCCGCATATTCCGCAGAGGCTCCGCAGGCAAGCGCGAGAGTGAACACGGCGATCACGGTATCTCCGGCACCGGTAACATCCGCAACCTCGTCTGTCCCATGGATGGGGATATGCAGAGGTTCCTTGCGAGGCTCAAACAGGGTCATTCCAAAACGCCCTTGCGTGACGAGCAGGCATTCCAGTCGCTGGCTGCGCAAAACATGTCGCCCCACCTTGTGGAGCAGCTTCTCGTCGGACCCGATCGACATCCCGACGGAGGCTTCGAGTTCGGTAATATTGGGTGTAATGGATGTGACATCCCGGAAATCGCCCATCCGGAACCTGGAATCCACCACGACAGGTATCCTTCTCGATGCCGCGGCCTGGCGCAATTGGTCGACAAGCGCGGGTTGGACCGCTCCATACCCGTAATCGCTGATGATAATGCCGTCGGCCATGCCTACGCTTCGTTCCAGGGCCGTCCAGGGCAATTCCTGTTCCGCACCAGCGTTTCGGAGCCGATCGACGCGAACTACCTGTTGCGGCGCGGAGTGATGGGCGCCGGCAAGAATGCGCGTCTTTACCGGCGTGAAGTATGAACGGCTTTTCCTGACGGGACGAACGTCCGCGCCTTTCAGGCGCAGGCGGGAAACCATGTCCGTTCCCGGTTCATCCTGTCCAACCATGCCGGCAATCGTGACTTTCGCGTCGAGATCGAGAAGGTTATTCGCGGCATTCGCCGCACCTCCAGGCACGCGGACGAGATCGCGGTATTCCAGCACCAGCACGGGTGCTTCGCGCGATACCCTGGCGATCTGTCCGTAAAGAAACTCGTCGGCGATCAGATCGCCGACCACCACGATCTTTCGGCCCTGAAACCGGTCAACGATTTGTATCAGTTGTTTGCTCATCAGGAGCGTGAATTTAGCAGAAAAAGCAGGGACAGTCATCAAAATCCACCAGCTGCCCCCGCGGGATCCTTTTTGCTATTTTCTATTTTGTGATCCTGGTCACTTCTTACGGCGTATGGGTGCAGTATGATCGCTGTCATCCGTGGCCGGGATGCAGATGCAGCGTCGCAAACCGGGGGATGTCGAGCTCATTTGCATGCGGCCGCGGGCCCTTTCTCAAGAACCTCCCGGGCTTTCCCCAGTACCTGCTGGACCGAAATTCCCTCCATGCATCGAAAGTCCGTCGGGCATTCCCGCAAAAAACAGGGATTGCAATCGACCTGGTTTTTGATGATCACAGCATTGGCACTCAGAGGGCCGGTGGCAATTTCGCTCGTGGACCCGAAAATCGCCAGTTGGGGCACATCCAGTGCCGCGGCCAGATGCATCGGTCCCGAATCATTGGTGATGAGCAGCCGGCATTGACTGATCAATCCCATCAGTTGGCCCAGCGTCGTCCGGCCTGCCAGGATGACAGGCTTTCTTTTCATGTTGCCCGCAACCTGCTCCACGACCGGCAAGTCGCTCGACGAACCCAAAACGACAATCCGCGCATTGTATTCCTCCGCCACGCTATCGGCGACGGCCGCATACCGGTCCGGAAACCAGCGCTTGGCCGGACCATAAAATGCGCCGGGATTTAGGCCAACGAAAACTTCGTTGTCGCCAATCCCTTCCTTCCGCAAAATTTCCCTGGCTTCGCGGATATCCGAATCCTGCGCGTGGATCCGGATGGTGGGCTGATAGTCCGGTTGCTCCCATAGTCGTTTCGGCAGCCAGCCCATTTCGGCGAGCAGGTTCAGGTAATAATAGGCCTGGTGCACCTTTTTCACTTCGGTGCCGATCTGGCAGGGATGCGTCAACAGAAATGCGCGGCCGTCCCGGGCGTAGCCTACTCTTTGGGGAATGCGGGCCCACCATGCCAGCAGCGCCGCTTCGAAGGCATTTTGAAACAGAATGGCGAGGTCAAACCTGCGGGCTCGCAGTTCGGATGCCAGTTTTACAAAACCGCGCCATCCGGCATGCGCGCGTTCTTTGTCATACTCGAGGATCTCGTCGATGAATTCTCTGTCCGCGTAAATGTCACGAACCCACGGTCGCACGAGCAGGGAAATCCGCGCCTGCGGAAACAGCCTCCGGATTTCCCGCATTGCCGGGATGGCAATGACGGAATCGCCGACCCAATTCGTTCCACGGATCAAGATCGATCGGATTTTTGCTGGATCCAATGCCTTCACCGAAACTCCTCTACCGTCTTCTTCAATATGGTCACGAACGCCTCCGCTTCCGCGATTGTTGTGGACTGAACGGCCACCAGCAGCGGGAAATCCGGCGGTTCATCGATTTTGATGGCATCCTTCTCCGTAACGATCAAACTCGCTGCTCCCGTTTTTTGGGCCAGATCCCGGCAGCGCCGCCAGTCCTTTAGCCCCAGCCGATGATGATCCGTGAAAAAGGATGATCCCGTCAATGGGATCCCGATCTGCTCGACGTCACGCCGGAATCTTTCCGGATTTCCGAGTGCGCCGACCAGGTAAGCTGAGCGAAGGCCGGTGCTCTTTGCCTGAAATTCCATCCCGGAGGGGACACCCTTCAATCCGCGCCACCGTTCAAATGGAACAAGCCATTGAATCGATTGAGTGCAGTGGAAAATCGTTGCGCTGACTCCTAGGCGCCTGATTTCCGCTTCCAGGCCCGCGCTCGCGGCTGATCCGACCGGACCGTTCAGGACAATAATATCGCTTCGGCGCAATCCCTGGATGGGTTCGCGCAGAGTTCCCCGGGGGAATACTCGATCGGCTGCCAGCGGACGGCTCCCGTCAATTACCGCGATGTTCAGATCCCGGCGCAGCTTTCTGTGCTGGAATCCATCGTCGAGCAGAAAAATAACGCCAGGGTGCATTCGGGCGATCCGGCTGCCCGCCGTGAAACGGTCTTTGCATATCCCCATCCAGGAGGAGACGGCGTGGCGTCGAATAAGAGCCGGTTCATCCCCGATCCCCAGCGCCGCGGAAGGGATGGCCTCTCCCGGCCGCAGGATATGCAGGCTGCCGGGCTTCCTTCTTCCATGGCCGCGCGTGAGAATGGCCGGATCTAATCCCAGACTGGAGAGCAGCCCGGCAATGTGGATGACCAGCGGAGTTTTTCCCGTGCCTCCCAGCGTCATGTTCCCGACACTGATGACAGGCCGGGGTAAACGGTTTTGCGCCAGGAGGGCTGATGAATACAGCCGGTTTCTCGCGCGGATGATTGCCTCGTACAGCAGGCCTGGAATGTAAACTGCCGGCGCAAGCGCCGTCGGGACTCTATACATGACGGAACAGGGTATCACAAAATCACGGCAAAACCTGCACGGCAAACCTGCAACTTATATATTGTATATTTAGTCTTTTCTCTGCATAATTATCGACTCTATGATATCGAAAAAGGCAAGACAGGGAAGAATTCTGGAGATTATACGAAAACGCCTGGTGCGCAGCCAGGAAGAACTCTCATCTCTTTTGAAAAAGGAGGGGGCGGAAGTTACGCAATCCACCCTTTCCAGGGATATCCGGGAATTGGGATTGGTTAAAGTACGCGGCAGCTACCAGACGTCGGGAGAGCTCCAGTCGGTGCCCCCTGCCGACGACGTGCTGCGACGCGCTTTCGGGCAGTATGTGATCCGCACGGATGTTTCCGGGAACATGGTGGTGCTCAGAACCTCCCCCGGGAATGCGCATTCCGTCGGAGTGGTGCTGGATGCCGCACAGTGGCCGGAGGTTCTGGGGACGGTTGCGGGAGATGACACTATCTTTGTTCTTTTGCGCAGCGATCGTTTGGGGAAAAAGGTGTTGGGAAGAATTCGGGGGTTATCGGAATGAAAAAGCGGGTTGGAGTTGTCGGGGTTAGCGGATATGCGGGGCTGGAGCTCATCAAGTTCCTCCTGCAGCATCCGGGAGTTGAGTTTGCTGCGGCCATGGATGCGAGCGAAATCGGAGAGAAGCCGCTGCACGAAGTGCATCCGCGCCTGCGCGGGTTCAGCAGTCTGATTACCTTTGCCCCCGATCCGGAGCGCGTTGCGGATCTCGGGCTGGACACCGTTTTTCTCTGTACCCCGGACAAGGTCTCCTATGATCTGGTTCCCAAGTTTATGCAGCTGGGCATCCGTGTCATCGATTTCAGCGGAGCTTTTCGCCTCAAAGAAGCCGAGAGCTACCCTTCGTGGTACGGGTTCCAGCACGCAAACCCCGAGATGCTGAATGCAGCCGTCTACGGTCTTGCCGAGTGGAATACCAAGGCGATCGCTTCCGCAAAGCTGATTGCTAATCCGGGATGCTATCCTACTTCCGTGACACTGGCGCTGCTGCCGCTGGCAAAGGCCGGAATGCTGGAAGTGGGATCCGACATTTATTGCGACTCGAAGTCCGGAGTGACCGGCGCCGGGCGCGGGGCCAAGACAGAGCTCATGTTCTCCGAAGTTTCGGACAACTTCCGACCCTATAACCCGATCAAGCATCGCCATGCTCCCGAGATGTGCCAGGAACTGCAGTGGGATCTGAATAATTTTACTTTTGTTCCGCACCTGCTCCCCACGAATCGCGGAATTATTTCCACGATGTATGTGCGGCTGCAGAATCCAACGAGCTCGGCTGAGATTGAGGCCGAATATGTCAAGCGATATGCCGGCCGGCCCTTTGTCCGGATCCTCGGCAATACGCAGTTGCCGGAATTGCGCTCGGTCGCGCACACCAATTTCTGCGATGTCGCCTGGCGCCTGACCCAGGGTGGACGGCGGGCCGTCATTTTTTCGGCCATTGACAATCTCGGGAAGGGAGCCGCCGGGCAAGCCCTGCAAAATTTCAATATCATGCACGGCCTTAAAGAAACCACGGGCCTGATTTGAAGAGCAGTGGCAGTGGGCAGCGGGCGACGTTTGATCGCACCAACCTACTGCCCGCTGCCCTGCTGCCGGAAGGAGTAGACGTGAGACTTACAGTCAAATTGGGCGGAAGCATTCTGGAGGATATAGGCATCCGGAGGCATATCCTGACGCAGATCGCGAAAATTGCGGCCGAGGGACATGAGGTCATTCTGGTGCATGGCGGCGGAAAGAGCCTGAATCGACGGCTTTCCCAGATGCAAATGACTTCGCAGTTCGTCGAGGGATTGCGGGTAACGGACGCGGAGACGCTGGGCGTTGCCGTCATGGTGCTGGCGGGAGAAGTGAACAAGAAAATTGTCGCCGAACTGGGCAGCCTTGGAACCAAGGCTCTCGGGATCTGCGGCGCGGACGCCAATGCCGTCCGTTGTATTTCGGTGGATGGTTTGCCGGGTTTTCCCGCCGGAATCGGTTATGTCGGAAAACCGGTCGAGGTGAATGCCGGCTTCTTTGAACTGCTTTTCGGCTATGGACTGGTGCCTGTCGTATCCAGCATCGCGGTGGGCCCGGATTCCCAGATGTACAATATCAACGCCGATCAGATGGCCTCGGCCTGTGCTGCCGGTACCCGATGTACCTCCCTGATCTATCTTACCGACGTGCCGGGTGTCAGGGACGAGCAGGGAAAGGTGATGGATGAGCTCGGAGAATCCGAGATCATGGACATGCGTTCCAAGGGGATTTTGTCCGGAGGAATGCTGCCGAAGACGTCATCCTGCCTGGAAGCCCTGAAAACCGGAGTCGGCTCTGTATTGATTTTGCCCGGTTCCAGTCCGGATATATTAACCAGATTTGCGGGTGGAAACCTTAAGGAAGGAACAAAAATCCATGCACATTAGCTATGACGTGCCCAAACCGGAAGAGATCCAGTCTCTGGAAGAACAATACCTCTTTGCCACTTATAAACGAGCCGAGCTGTATTGCGAGCGCGGCTCCGGACCCTATGTTTATGATCTGAACGGCAAAAGGTACCTCGATTTTCTCGGCGGCATTTCGGTAAATTCCTTGGGATACAACCACCCCCGCCTGATGAAGGTCCTGCTTGAACAGGGGCAGCGCATGATCCACTGCTCCAATCTTTTCTACAACCCGTACCAGGGAATGCTGGCGAAGCGGCTTGTCGAGAAGTCCGGATTGTCCCGGGCGTTCTTTACGAACAGCGGCACGGAAGCGATTGAAGCAGCGCTCAAAGTGTCGCGCGCCTACGGGCGTGCCAAAGGAGGCGACGGTAAGTCCGTGCTCCTGACTCTCAAAAATTCCTTTCACGGCAGAACGTTTGGAGCACTCAGCATCACGACGCAGGAGAAGTACCAGGCGCCCTTCCGGCCACTGGTCCCGGATGTCGAAATCGTGGAGGCTCTGACCGTATCGGCCCTGGAAAAGGCGTTTTCCGATCGCGTGTGCGCGCTTGTCCTGGAACCGATCCAGGGCGAAGGCGGCATTGTCCCGCTCCCGCTGGAGTTCATGAAAGCCGCACGAAGCCTGTGCGACAAATATGATGCGGTGCTGGTTGTGGACGAAATTCAGTCCGGGCTTGGACGCACGGGAAAATTTTTCGCTTTCGAGCACTTCGATATCAAGCCGGATGTCATGACGCTGGCCAAATCGCTGGCTGCAGGATATCCGCTCGGCGCCATGCTGGGCAGCGCCCGGGTCGCGGAATGCTTGAAGCCGGGAGATCATGGCACAACGTTCGGCGGCGGTCCTCTCGCCTGCAGGCTGGCACTGGAAGTTTTGGATATTATTGATGATGAGAAGCTGCTCGCCCGGGTTGAACAGATGGGCGACTATCTCATGGAAGGGCTCCAGAAACTGGCGTCGCGCTATCCCGTGATCACCGAGGTTCGAGGCATGGGGTTGATGATTGGCGCGGAACTCGGAAGCATTGCCAAGGATGTCGTGGAAAGACTGCTGAAGAAAGGATTCATCGCAAACGCGGCGCATGATACCGTATTGAGATTGCTGCCTCCGTTCATCATCGGTGTACAGGACGTCGATGATTTCCTGGCCGCCTTGGGCCAGATCCTGAAAGAGATTACTCAGAAGAACTGATTGAGAGGGGCGCCATGTCCGACCAAGCCTCGCTGCATTCCATCGATCCGGCACCGTGCACAGAGCCTGTGGTCCGAAAGGCCCGGCTGTCGGATGTCAATGACATGTTCCGTATTATCAATCACTATGCGGAAATGCAGTTGATGCTCCCGAAAACGCAGCTGCAGCTTTACGAAAACCTGCGTGATTACAGCATCGTGACGGAATCTTCGGATCCGACGCGCGTGTTGGCATGTGGCGCCCTTCATATTTACTGGGAGAATCTTGCGGAAGTCCGCGCAGTCGCCGTGGCTCCCGGGATAACCCGCAAAGGCATTGGAACCCTTCTCGTGGAACAGCTTCTCGAAGAGGCGCGCGAACTCGAGATCGAACAGGTTTTTGTGTTTACGTATGAACCCAGGTTTTTCGGGCGTTTCGGTTTTATCCAGGTGGAGCACCGGACCATGCCGTTGAAGGTATACAACGAGTGCTTCCACTGTCCCAAGTTCAACAAATGCGATGAACTCGCTATGGTATTGCACCTATGAAATCTCAGAAGAGCCGTTCGAAGACATCCTCCAGCACCGGTTGGCGTATCGTGGAAGGAGGAATCACCGCACCCCAGGGTTATCTCGCATCCGGAGTATCGGCAGGAGTCAAAAAGAAAGGGTTGGACCTGGCGGTTATTTTTTCCTCCCAGCCGGCTTCTGCTGCCGGCGTTTTTACTCTGAACCAGGTACAGGCTGCCCCGGTCCTGCTGAGCAAGGAGAATCTGAAACTGTCTCGCGGCCGCGCCCGTGCCATCCTGATCAATGCCGGGTGCGCGAATGCCTGCACCGGCGAACAGGGAATGAAGGATGCCGTGATCACCACGCGGTGCCTCGCCTCCCACCTCGAAGTGGATCCGGCGCAGATTCTCGTAGCCAGCACAGGCGTTATTGGAGCCTTTCTCCCCGTTCCGAAAGTCATGAAAGGAATCGCCAGTGCCGTTTCCGCTCTGAACTCGCAGGGCAGCGGCGCCGCAGTGCGCGCCATCATGACCACCGATACGCAGGAAAAATTTATCGCGGTTGAAGGGCGTATCGGGGGAAAGACCGTTCGGATTGGCGGGATTGCCAAAGGCTCCGGGATGATTCATCCCAACATGGCGACTATGCTCGGATTCATCACGACCGATGTTCAGCTGTCCCCGCGTGAACTGGGGAAGATGCTGCGCCGCGTCACCGACTATACCTTCAACTGCCTTACCGTTGACGGGGATACCTCCACGAATGACACCGTTTTTGCGATGGCCAATGGCGCCTCCGGCGCCTCCCTGGATGACAGCCGGTCCGCCTCCATGTTTGAAAAAGGACTGGCCATCGTCTGCGCGGAACTGGCCAAGAGTATTGCCAGGGACGGTGAGGGTGCGACCAAGTTTGTCGAGGTTCTTGTCAAAGGCGCTTCCGATTTCGAGTCGGCCCGCGTGATTGGAAAGACGATTGCCAATTCTCCCCTCGTGAAGACGGCATTATATGGACAGGAGCTGAACTGGGGCCGGATCCTGTGCGCCGTGGGATACAGCGGTATTCCATTTGACCAGGAGCAGATCGTCCTCAGCCTCAACGGCATCCCTATTTTTCGCAATGGTTCTCCCGTTGCCTCCACACGGGCTCGCGCGGAAGAGGCAATCCGGGACAAAGATCTGTTGATTGAGGTCGATCTGGGCGACGGAAAGGCTTCTGCGCGGATCTGGACCTGCGACCTGAGCCACAAATATGTGGATATTAACGCCAGCTATATTTCGTAAGCTGACGACTGAGACCGCCGGCCTCTCGCCTGATGCCGCATACTATTTGTTCTGAAATCGGCGATGCGAGCGAGGCACCAGGCCCGGAGGGCTGAAAGCGAGTAGCCGGGGGTGAGCGCTTTTTGCGACCCCCCGGATTGGATTAGGCCAGTAACAAGCCCCGATGGGCGGCAGAATGCCGATCGTTCGCTCCCTTCGGAGCGGATATGCATCGCGCCTCAAGTTCCTTGGCTAAATAGTATGTGACATTGGCCGGAACGGCGGCGCTCCCGGTGGCTACCGAATCAACAGCCTGTAGATGGGAATCAGCATCCGCAGAATCGCTCCAGCCTTCGCCGAGTAGTGCTTGGCATAAAAATACTGCAGGCTCGCGTAATAATGCTTCCGGCGCTCTTTCGAATCCTGCAGGCTCGCTCCTCCCAGATGCGTCACCGCAATGTGCGGCGCATACATAACCTCCCAACCCTCCTGCCTCAGCCGAAGACAAAGGTCGTTGTCTTCAAAATACATGAAGATCCGTTCATCGAAACCGCCGACCTGCTCGAATGCCGATCTTCGGACCAGGAGACAGGTACCGGAAACCCAGTCTACCGTCTGGCCGATAGATGTTTCCCAGTCGTGAAGAGGCTGACGCATGCCGGTGCGGGCGCAGGCGCGGGCGAAGAGATAGGAAAGAGTCGGGTCGTTACCAAAGGAAAAAGGCTGCGCCTTGCCGTCCGGTTGCAGCAGCCGGGGGCTGCATGCCGCGCGTCGGGAGGCGTCCTGCGACACGGCCCACAACCCGTCGATCGTATCGGCGCGGAGAATCGCGTCGCTGTTGAGAAACAGCAGGTAATTCCCGGTCGCAGCGCGCACGCCGGCATTGTTGGCACGGGCATATCCCTGGTTTTCAATCTGTCGGATGACCTGCACTTCCGGAAACTGAGCTTCTACCATGGCCATGCTTCCGTCCGTGGAACCATTGTCGACGACAATCACTTCGCAATGTGTCGCATGAGCCCTGACGGATGCCAGGCACTGCAGGAGCAAATCTCTGGTATTCCAATTCACGATAATGATGGAAATGCGAGGATTCACGTCGGCCGCCTTGAGCTGTCTGATGAATAGTCCTTACCATACTGAAGACCTGATTCAAAGGCAATGTCTTCGTGCTTAACCGGCAACATGAAGGCTTCCCGTGCACTGGGAAGCCTTGGAGAAAATGAGCCTCCGCCGCGCATCCATGGGACGATGCGCCCCTCATTTTGTCTTGACAATGCCTCATGCCAGTTTAAGATACGGAATACGGTTACTTAAAACCAGCAGGGATATTTATTATGAAACTGCATAAGCCCACTCGTTGTGACGCGATCTTCTACCTTAGTATCCTCCTCCTTTAAGCCGCCTTTCTTCTGCCTTGACCCTTAATTTCAGGAACACCGGGTTCGAGGCAAAACCCCGAAGCAATTAGTGAAAGGATCCATGATGACAGACCGAGTATTGGTTTTTGATACGACTTTGAGAGATGGAGAGCAATCTCCTGGGGCCAGCATGACCATTTCCGAAAAGCTGATGCTGGCGCGGCAACTGGAACGCTTGAGGGTGGATGTTATCGAAGCCGGCTTTCCTATTTCCTCGGAAGGGGATTTCGAGTCCGTTAAGAGAATAGCCGAGGAAATCAGAACCATCACCATCGCAGGACTGTCGAGAGCCAGCAAGGGCGATATTGATCGATGCTGGGAAGCGGTTCGCCATGCCGCAAAGCCCAGGATTCATACATTCCTGGCCACCTCGGATATTCACCTCGAGTATAAGCTGAAAAAGACCCGGGACGAGGTTCTGCAGATCGCGCGCGAAGCGGTGGCTTACGCGAAAACGCTCTGCCAGGATGTGGAATTCTCTGCCGAAGACTCAACGCGTTCCGACCTTCCTTTCCTGGCAAAAGTGGTGGAAGCGGTCATCGAAGCCGGTGCGAATGTCGTCAATATCCCCGATACAGTCGGGTATACCATTCCCGAGGAATACGCGCGGCGGATCAAGTATCTGTATGATCACGTTCCGAACATCGGCAAAACCATCCTGTCCGTGCATTGCCACAACGATCTTGGCCTTGCGGTTGCGAATACCCTGACGGCTATTCAGAACGGCGTTCGGCAGGTGGAGTGCACCGTCAACGGGATCGGCGAACGCGCCGGCAATGCTTCGCTCGAAGAGATTGTCATGGCGCTGTATACGCGCAAGGACCTCTTCAAAATCGAAACCGGAATCAATACCCAGGAAATATGGTCCTCCAGCGCCATGGTCACGAACCTGACCGGCATGATGGTGCAGCCCAACAAGGCGATCGTGGGAAGAAATGCCTTTGCCCACGAAGCCGGCATCCACCAGGATGGCGTCATCAAATCCAAGCTGACCTATGAGATCATGCGTCCTGAGGATATCGGGATCAAGGAAAGCACGCTGGTCATGGGCAAACACATGGGCCGGCATGCGCTCAAGCAGAAATACCAGGAACTGGGCTTCGATTTAAGCGATGCCGAAATCGATAAGGCTTATGTGCTGCTGAAGAAGGTTGCGGACAAGAAGAAGGAAGTATTCGATGACGACTTGATCGTCACCGTTCGCGACGCCCTTCGAATCTCCACGCCGGTGTACAAGCTGAAATACATCCAGTCTACGGGCGGGAACCAGATCATCGCTACCGCAACCATCATGCTGGAGAAGGAAGGCCAGACGTTCAAGGATTCCGCTACCGGCGATGGGCCGGTCGATGCAGTCCTGCGCGCGATCGATCGAATCACCGGGCTTGAAGGCAAGCTTGTGGAATACGCTGTCCGCAGCGTAACCAAAGGCGCCGATGCCGTGGGCGAAGTTTTTATGAAAATCGATTTTGGTAAAGCTTCCTTCATCGGGAAAGCCGCCAGTCTCGATATCGTGGACGCCAGCGCCCGTGCTTATGTGGATGCCGTCAACAAGCTCATCAACTACCAGAGCGCACTGGTCGCACACCAGGCCAATAGCTGAGATTGACGATTGACGATTGACGATTGGAAGACCGAGCGTTTTCCAATCGTCAATCATTGCATGCCAACCATTACTCTGCGTGTTCAAAATGACAAAACACCTGTCGGTACCGGATGGGACTCCCATCGCTTTCCAGGGGGAACTCGGATCTTTCAGCCATCGGGCGGCCCTGAAAGTCTTTGGCTCTTCAATCGAGCCGTATCACTGCCATTCTTTTGATGATGTATTCAGCGCCGTTGCCCGGAAGAAGGCCGAATGCGCGGTCATCCCGATCGAAAATACCCTGGCAGGCAGCATTCACCAGAATTTTGATCTGCTCGCGCATCATTCGCTGGAAGTCGTGGGAGAGACTTCATTGCGCGTGCAACACAATCTGATTGTTCATCCCGGCGCCAGCCTGCGGCAGATCCGCCAGATCTACTCGCATCCCGCAGCCCTCGAACAGTGCAAAAGCCTGCTGCGCCGCCTGAGATCGGTCGAGAAGGTGTCCTATTACGATACCGCCGGAAGCGTGAAGCATATCCGGGATCGGGAGCTTCGGAACGCTGCGGCCATTGCATCCGCGGACGCCGCCCAGATTTACGGGATGAAAATCCTTCGCCGCGACATAGAGGATGATCCGGAGAATTACACGCGGTTCCTGGCGTTGGCTCGCCACAAGCGATTCTCCCAGGGCGGGAAGAAAACCAGCATCGTTTTCGGACTGAAAAGCGAGCCGGGCGCGCTTTTCAAGGCGCTGTCCGTGTTTGCCCTGAGAAACATCGACCTGAGCAAGATTGAGTCGCGCCCGATTCGCGGCACGCCGTGGCAATACCTGTTTTACCTGGATCTTCAGATTGACGTTCACAGCCAGGAATGCACCAATGCTTTGCGGCACCTGCGCGAGCTGGCTCCGTATCTGAAAGTTCTTGGTTCCTACATGACATTCTGAGCCCTGCGACGCGAGTGAAGCACCAGGCCCTCGGGGGCTGGATTTTTGTTCCGGATGCAGATTTGCTCTTGCCTGCGAGACTCCGGCGGTCCCAGCAGCTCCCAGTGCTATTTGCGGGAGTATTCGGAAGCAGGCTTCCATTTGGGGAAGTGGTCCGCGTTTGCAACTTCCCACCCCACCATCCACAGCAACTGAACATCCTCCACCATGCCGCTCAGATCCCAGTCCGGTTTGATCACGTCGGACGGGTTGTGATAGTCGTGCATCGTATATTCGTCCCGCACCTTTTGCGAAAACCCGGGCGATTTGCCGATGTAGTTGGTCCCCTCATCCGAATTGAGGGCCGGGATTCCTTTTTGGGCAAAGGGGAAATGATCCGACCGGTAATAGCCCCCTTTTTCCGGCTCCGGATCCGGCACGAGCACGCGTCCCTGCCGGCTTGCGACCTTTTGCGCGTAATCATCCAATTCCGAATTTCCCAGTCCTATGATGGTCAGGTCCCTGGTTCGGCCATAGGTGTTCATCCCATCCATATTAATTGCCGCGAGTGTTTTTGCCAGAGGGTAAACCGGATGGTCGGCGTAATACTGCGACCCGAGTAATCCCTGTTCCTCGCCCGTGACCGATACAAATAGAATGGACCGCTCCGGCTGGACCGTCTGTTTCTTGAACGCCCTGGCGATCTCAATCAGCGCCGCTACGCCCGTTGCATTGTCCTTGGCTCCATGATAAATCCTGTCTCCATTCACAGGCTCGCCAATTCCAAGATGATCCCAGTGCGCAGTGTACAGAACGTATTCCTCTTTCAGCTTCGGGTTTTTCCCCTCGAGCTTGGCCATAACATTGCGCGAATTGATTGTTCGTAAGCTGTTGTGAAAACTGATTGAAGCGGTGACATTCATCGGAACCGGACGGAAGGCGCGCGTGGTTGCCAGCTTCTTTAACGCATCATAGTTCTGCCCGGCCATGGCAAAAAGCTCGCGGGCTTTTTCCACCGTAATCCAGGATTCCACTTTGGGTTTGCTCAGGTTTTTGTCCGGCGCGATCAGCTCGAACCTTTCGCCCCCAAATCCCTGAACCACCGACCACGGGTATCCGGCCAGCGCGGTTTCGTGAACCAGGAGGACTCCCGCCGCCCCCTTTTCCCCGGCGATGTCGTATTTGTAAGTCCATCGGCCGTAGTAGGTCATAGCTTTGCCGCCAAATACCTTCGGATCGAGTTTTTCCGAGTTGGCAGGGTCGGGAACCGGCGGATCATTGACCAGCATGACAAGGACTTTTCCCCGGACATCCACTCCCTTATAGTCGTCCCATTTGAACTCGGGAGCCTGTACGCCATAGCCAACGAAAACCAGGTCGGAGTTTTCCAGTTTCGTATCCGGTATAGCCTGCCGTGTCCAGGCGACAAAGTCCTTTAGATATTTCAGCCGGAGGTTTCTGGCTCCCCGCTGAAGAACCATAGACATGGTGGAATCAGGCGTTGTTCCGACCATGGGCACCTTCTGAATGTAGGTGCCGTCGGTATTCCCGGGCTTCAGACCCAGTCCTTTGAACTGATCCTGGATATAGGCTACGGTCAGGTCTTCTCCGCGCGTTCCCGGCGCGCGCCCTTCAAATGCATCGGAGGACAGCGTCCGGATATGCTGCAGCAAAGCACGGGAGTCGATCTTTGGAAAGTCAACCGCCATTCCATTCAATGCAAATAAGATACAGAATATTGCCCATCGAGTCATAGCCCAAGTCCCCAAGGAAAAACCACCGGTCCCTAATTCCGAGTTTAACCCAAAAATTGGAGGACTCAAAGGTGGAAGCCCTTATTCAAAAACTTAATCTTCTGCCCCCAGGCGTGTTACAATCACCGTTCTGTTTTTCACGAAAGGGAGTTCTATGCCTCGATCGGTTATCATTGGGAGCGGAACGTGTATTCCTCCCAACCTGGTTACCAATGACATGTTGTCCCGGATCATGGACGCTACCGACGAATGGATCCAGCAGCGGAGCGGGGTCGAGGCGCGGCACTTCGTTGATGAGGGGACGTCCACATCCGATCTCGGCCTGACGGCGGCTACCCAGGCTATCCAACTCGCCGGCATTGACAAAAACGACCTGGACCTCATCGTCTTTGCCACCATGACTCCCGACTACTATTTCCCGGGATGCGGCGGATTGCTTCAATCCAAGCTGGGCATTAAAGATGTGCCCTGCTTCGATATCCGCCAGCAATGCGCTGGTTTCCTGTACGGCATGCAGTTGGCCGATGCACAGATCCGCGCCGGCGCGGCCAGGACCGTCCTGCTGGTCGGAGCCGAAACCCATACCGGCTTCATGCCCTGGACCAAGGACAATTACAACTATCTCTACGGCCGTATCGAAACTCCCCCGACCCCGGAGGAGTATGAATGGAATACTCGGTTCCGCAATGTGACGGTGCTGTTTGGAGATGCCGGCGCTGCCGTCGTCCTGAAAGCGGAAGAAACCGCCGATCGCGGCGTCATCGACTGTATTCTTCGGACCAACGGGAGCGATTACGAACGGATTTATGTCCCGGGCGCCGGGTTCAAACATCGGCCATATATCGACATAGAACAGATTCAGCGGGGCGACCACATTCCTGTAATGAACGGGATGTATGTTTACCGGAATGCCACCCACGCGATGGTGAATGTCACCCGGGAAATCCTTGAACGCAATAACCTGAAGCTCGAGGATATCTCCATGGTCCTGATGCATCAGGCCAATAAGCGCATCAATGAACGCGTCCAGAAAATGCTGGAGATCCCGGACGAAAAAGTAATTTCCAATATCCATAAATACGGCAATACCACCGCCGCAACCATTCCACTGCTGTGGGATGAAGCGGTGCGCAGCGACCGGATCCATCCTGGAGATCTGGTTTTAATGGTTGCCTTTGGCGCCGGGATGAATTGGGGAGCCCTGCTGCTCCGGGCCTAGCGGATGCCGGATCTAACAAGTCCGCCCCGGTGCATTAGAATTATTGATTTGTAAACTCGGCCAATTTTAGGCAAAAAGAGGACTTTTATTTCTGGGGATAGTCTACGTAAAGGGTTGAATTGGTGATTCGTCACCTTCACTTTATTGGGTAACTACTGATAAATATGGAAAATAAAGGATTGGACAAGGAAGCACTCGATCTGACACTGGAAGCGTTGAAGGACTTCGCTGAAACCCATTTGCCGGAAAAAAAGATATTGGAGCTCGATGCGACGGAGGAATTCCCGGTCGAGATCGTCCGCGAAATGTGTAACCCGGGGGGACTGGGTATTCAGCTGCTCTTCATCCCAGAGGAGTTTGAGGGGATGGGTGGGGGAGCATTTGATGTTTACAGGGTTTGCGAGGAACTGGCCCGCATCGACCTTGGAGTTGCGACGGGCGTATTAGCCACTTTCCTTGGAAGCGACCCGATTATTTTCGGCGGCACCTACGAACAGAAGAAGCTCTGGATGACCCGCATTGGCCAGGAAGGTCTGTTGATGGCCTATGGCGCCACCGAGCCGGAAGCCGGGAGCGACCTTGCGGCGCTGCGAACGGTAGCCGATCCCGTTATGGAAGACGGCAAGATCGTCGGATACAAAATCACCGGAAACAAGCAATGGATCAGCAACGGCGGCTACGCGGATCTCTATTCCGTATTGGCCAAAACGCCTGGCGGTCCGACCTGGTTTATCGTCGAGCAGGGCGTTGATGGATTGAGCCATGGGAAGCCGGAGGACAAGCACGGCATACGCGCCAGCAATACTTCAACCGTGTCGCTCGAGGGAGTCCGGGTTGGCGTGGAAAGACTCATTGGCGGCGTGGAAGGCCAGGGCCTTATCCAGGCGCAGCTGGTGTTTGGCTATACGCGGCTGATGGTCGCCGCTTTCGGGTTGGGCGCCGGTTGGGCTGCCCTGGATCGCGCCATTCCCTACTCGATGGGCCGCATCGCCGGCGGAGCGCCGCTGTCGGAAAAGCAGGGATACACCCATAAGCTCATCATTCCCAACGCCGTACTGCTGGAAGTCGGCCGTTCCTATATAGAAGAAACCGCTGAACGGATTGACAGCCAGGAAGGGAACCTCAATACGGAAGGCGCTATTGCGAAATACCTGTCCACTGAAGCCGGAAATCTGGCCGCGGATGCTTCCATCCAGGCGCTGGGCGGATATGGCTATACCCGTGAATATATGGTTGAAAAGTACAAACGGGATGCCCGGATCACCCGAATCTATGAAGGGACGTCCGAAATCATGGAAATGACGATCTGCCGCGATCGTTGGCAGATACACCTGAAGACCCACGGTCAGTTCTACCATGACATGGCTCGTCAGGCGGAGGAGCTTCATAAGCAGAACAACAAGCTGGGTGCCGATGTGGTGGCCTATTGCCTCCACGGTCTGGCCGATCTGCTCGAAGTGGCTCGGGCCCAGAGATTAACGCGGCATCAGCACATTCTTTTCCGGCTGGGCGAGTGGATTGCTCATGCCGAAGGCGTCTCCAGTCTTGCAAGGCGTGCCGGCAGAGCCGCCCAGGGGACCTTAAATCCAAAGTCTCACACCCGCTTCAATGCGGAAACGCTGGCTGCCCTCAGCCGGATTGCCGCCCGGGAAGCCGCCATGAAAGTGGTGAGCGAAGGGATGCGCTGGATCGGTGGTTTGATATCCGAAGCCGATGCGGCCGCCCTTGAGAAGAAATTGTTCATCCCGCAAATCCATCGCGCACAGGTTGGATTGCTCCAAGATATGGACTTCGTTGGAGACGTTTTATACGGAAGAAATAAATAGGTTTCCCGTTTTGCGTTCCCCGTTTTCCCTGCAAAATTCGGCAGGGGACGCGGGGAACGGGAATCCTCATTCCTGAAACAAAGAAACAAGCAGGTGCAGCTATAGAATGTTTATGGTTGCCCGGTTTGCTTTTTCCGGTGCCGCGCATGGATTCATGCCGCGGGAGACGGAAACAAGGAACGGGAGACCTGCAGTTTAGTCCGGAGGCATTGCACTAATGAAAGTATCTGCAGCGGAAAGAGCAGTTGCAATAGTTGGCGTCGGAGCCCTGATGCCGGATGCGCCGAATGCGCCGAAATTCTGGCAGAACGTCCGAGGGGGCGTTTACAGCATCAAGGATGTCGTGCAAGAGCGTTGGGATCCCAATCTGTATTACGATGCGGATCCGAAGGCTCCAGATAAGACCTATTCCAAGATCGGCGGATGGGTTCGTGACTGGGAGTGGGATCCGCTAAAATGGAAGCTCCCCATTCCTCCCCGAGTCAGTCTCGCAATGGACCTGACCCAAAAGTGGGCCGTTGTCACCGCGAGAGAAGCCTTGGCGGATTTCGGCTATCCCAGCCGCGCCCTGAACGCTGAACGCACCGCCGTCATTTATGGCAATGCAATGGCCGGAGATACGCATCTGTATTCCGCCGCCAGGATTCTCTTTCCGGAGTTTGCGGAAGAACTGATCAAATCCACCAGCTATTCGGCCCTGCCGCCCGCAGTGCGCGAGTCGATCATGGAACAGCTCCATGAAGGCGTCCGACGCAAGACTCCTCCAATCACGGAGGATACGATGCCCGGGGAACTGGCCAACATCGTGGCCGGCCGCATCGCGGCTCTGTATGATTTCAAAGGGCCGAACTATGTAGCCGATGCCGCCTGCGCATCTGCCATGGCCGCGATGAGCGCCGCAATCGAGGGATTGAATGCCCACGATTACGATGCCGTCCTGACCGGCGGAATCGACACGAACATGAGCCCCTCCACCTTCGTAAAGTTCTGCAAAATCGGCGCCCTGTCCGCAACCGGGTCCCGCCCTTATGCGGAAGGCTCCGACGGGTTCGTCATGGGGGAAGGCGCCGTTACGTTCCTGCTGAAGCGGTTGGCCGATGCCGAGCGGGATGGCGATAAGATTTATGCGGTTATCCGCGGGATGGGCGGATCGAGCGATGGCAAAGGGAAGGGAATCACAGCGCCCAACCCGGCCGGACAAAAGATCTGTGTCCGCCGGGCCTGGCAGAAGGCCGGCGTGCTGCCCACGGTTGGCGATCTGATTGAAGGGCACGGCACCTCGACCGCAGTCGGCGACGTCGCCGAGTTTGAGAGCATTGCCGAAGTCTTCAATGATTTCGGGCTGCCCAAGCAATCGATTCCGCTGGGCTCCGTGAAGTCCAACATCGGACATCTCAAAGGCGCGGCCGGATCCGCAGGTATTTTGAAGGCAATGTTCGCGCTGCATGCCAGAGAACTGCCGCCCAGCCTGAATTTCAATGAGCCCAACCACAACATCAATTTCAAAGACTCGCCGTTCTATGTGAATACGCAGTTGAAGCCCTGGGATGTGGAACCGGGAAAGGCACGCCGCGCGGCGGTCAGTGCCTTTGGATTCGGCGGTACCAATTTCCATATTGTTCTTGAAGAATACATCCCCGGCCGGATTGCCGGAGAGATCAAGACAACCACTTCCGTCCCGGTCTCTGCCGTGGCCTCCGCCCCTGCGGAGTTGAAGACGCCGCTGCGCGGAGCCCTCGTTTTGGGCGCTGATAACGAAGCTGCGGTCGTTGCCCGGCTGCGCGACATAGTCAAGGACGCGGAAGCCGGCAAAGCCCCGGCACCTGCCGTTCCGATGGAATCGGATCTGCGCGCTTCCGTCCGCCTGGCCATCGATTATGGCAATGCGGCTGAGCTTGCCGACAAGGGCGCCAAGGCGCTCAAGGCATTCGAGGAAAATCAGGTCGGGCGTTGGAAGGCGCTGCGCGCCAAGGGCATTTTCCTCGGCAAAGGCCCGGCTCCCAAGGTAGCTTTCCTGTTCACCGGGCAGGGCTCGCAGTACGTCAACATGATTCAGCACCTGCGGGAAACAGAGCCAATCGTTACCCGGACATTTGAGGCCGCCGATCGCATTATGGAACCGCTGCTCGGCAAACCGCTGACCGAATGCATCTACCTCGACAAGTCGGATGCGGCGGCATTGGCAGCAGCCGAGGAAGGCCTCAAGCAGACCGCAATCACGCAGCCCGCGGTTCTGGCCACAGAGACGGCGCTGGCGCGCATGCTGGGCGCCTACGGTATTCAGCCTGATATGGTGATGGGCCACAGCCTTGGCGAATACGGCGCCCTGGTTGCCGCCGGCGCCATTTCGTTTGACGAGGCTCTGAAGGCCGTCAGCGCACGCGGCAACGAGATGACCAAGTGTGCCTTCGATGACAACGGTATGATGGCCGCTGTCGGCGGGCCGATTGACGAGATCCAGAAAGTCCTGGAAACGATCGACGATTACGTGGTTGTCGCCAATATCAACAGCACCAAGGAAGCGGTCATCGGCGGTTCCACCCAGGGAATCGAAAAAGCGATCGCTGCCCTGGGCACCGCCGGATACACGGCAAAAGCGCTGCAGGTAAGCCACGCGTTCCACACCAAGATCGTCGCGCCTGCGGGCGATTCCCTGGCCCGGATTCTCGGCGGCATGAACCTCCGTCCGCCGCAAATCCCGATTGTGACGAATGTGACCGGCGAGTTTTATCCCATGGGACCGGGCGTGGTTCCGGAGATGATCGGTCTGCTCGGGAAACAGGTGTCGTCCCCGGTTCAGTTCATCAAGGGGCTCAATACGCTCTACAATGCCGGTGCTCGGATTTTTGTCGACATCGGTCCAAAGCGAATCCTGTATGGATTTGTGGATGATGTGCTTGGCGCCAAAGATGGTGTTGTCCCCCTGTTCGGGAATCACCCGAGAATCGGCGATGCGGCCTCTCTGAATCTCGCGCTGTGCGGTCTCTATGCCGCGGGCCTGGGATTTGGTGAACCGGCGAAAGCGGTGGCTGTCGTTCCGGCGGCTCCGGTGGTCGCGGTTCCCGCGGTGCAGGCTTCCCTCACGGCGGCTCCGTCTGCGCCATCCTATCGGATGGAAAAGCTCGATCAGCCGCAGCGCGTGGCTCCTGCGTCATCCGACCGGTATGTCGAATTGGGCAAACTGTTCACCGAATTCATGGACCGCGGCTTCCAGCTTTACTCCGGCGGCGGACAGCGTGGACAGGCTCCCGTGGACATTTGTATCACAGGGGCGGCTCTGGGCCTGCCGGGCGTGAATGGCGTTTTCGACGATACGAACGTTGAAAAGATTCTCCGCGGCGATGTATTCATCGACAAGATCCCTGCGCATTTGCGCGAGGCGATGGTTGAAAAGAACATTACGCGGCTGGTGAAATCCGAAGGGGGCGAAGGAAGATTCGAAACCATCGGAAGTACGGCGGATGTGATCAAGCTGGCGGCGCGCGCCAAGGAATTCGATATCGTTCGCGATTTCGGCTTCCCAGAGGACCGCATGCCTGCGCTGGACCGCGTGACGCAGCTGGCCATTGGCGCCGGTATCGATGCGCTGCGCGATGCCGGCATCCCGCTGGTTATGCGCTACAAGACCACCACGAAAGGAACTTTGCTTCCCGATCGTTGGCAGCTGCCTGAAGAGATTCGTGATGACACGGGAATCCTCTTTACTTCGGCATTCCCGGGATACGATTCCTATGAAAAGATCATCGCCGATTTCTACAAGGACAAGAATCGTCGTCAGCGCCTGGAAGAACTCAGCAGCCTGCGCGAACTGGCCGCCAGAGCCGGTTCCGGCAACGGCGTTTCCCAGGAACTCGACAAGCGAATCAAAGACCTGACGGAGGAGATCGAAAAGAATGTATATCATTTCGATCGCCGTTTCCTGTTCCGCGTTCTTTCAATGGGCCATTCCCAGTTCGCCGAATACATCGGCGCCCGCGGGCCCAACACCTCGACCAACGGAGCCTGCGCAAGCGGCACTCAGGCCGTCGGGCTCGCCAGCGACTGGATCCGTACCGGACGCTGCAAGCGCGTCATCATTGTTTCCGCGGACGATATCACTTCTGAAAACCTCATGGGCTGGTTCGGTTCCGGATTCCTGGCTTCCGGATCGGCTGCGACGGATGAGATCGTCGAAGATGCGGCCACTCCGTTCGATCGCCGGCGCCATGGCCTGATCATTGGAATGGGCGCATCCGCCGTCGTGATCGAAAGTGTGGACTCGGCCCGCGAGCGCGGCGTCCGCCCGATCTGCCATGTGCTGGGATCGGTGGTGGCCAACAGTGCGTTCCACGGAACCCGTCTGGACACGAGCCACATCCGCCACGTGATGGAAAGACTGATTTCCACGGCGGAAAAGGAATGGGGTATCAATCGGTTCGAGATAGCTCCCGAGACGGTATTTGTTTCCCATGAAACATACACGCCGGCCCGCGGCGGCAGCGCATCGGCGGAAGTCTTCGCGCTGCGGCACGTGTTCAAGGATGCGACCGATCAGATTATCGTGGCCAATACCAAAGGTGCCACCGGGCACCCGATGGCCGTGGGTATTGAAGATGTCGTTTCGGTCAAAATCCTGGAAACCGGCATCGTTCCCGCTGTTCCCAATTTCAAGGAAGTGGACCCCGAACTTGGCCAGCTGAACCTCTCAAAAGGCGGACCGTACCCCGTGCGCTATGCGTTGAGACTGGGTGCCGGCTTCGGATCGCAGATTTGTATGACCCTGCTGCGCTGGGCGCCCACCCCCGATGGGAGACGTCCGGCTCCGACAGGGCTCGGTTACCAATACAGAATCGAAGATCAGACCGCCTGGAACAACTGGCTGAAGCGCCTTGCGGGCAATAATGCGGCGGAGCTGGAAGTGGTACAGCGCACGCTCCGGATCAAAGATCAGGGCGTTGCCGCAAGAATGGAAAACGGGAATGGATCGGCTGCCGCCACAATTCCTCAGATTGCCGCCCCGGCGGCTGCAATATCGGAACCGGCGCCGGCTGTTTCTGCTCCTGCTGCGACGGCTGTGCCTTCAGCGGTGGAGCCGGCTGCGTCCATCTCCGACCCGGTGAAAGATGCGGTCATGCGGATTATCGCCGAAAAGACCGGCTATCCCTCCGACATGCTCGATCCCGATCTTGATCTGGAAGCGGATCTCGGCATCGACACGGTAAAACAGGCGGAGATGTTTGCCGCCATTCGAGCGGAATATGACATCCCGCGCGAAGACAACCTGAAGCTGCGCGATTTCCCGACGCTGGCGCACATCATCCAGTTCGTGTATGACCGCCGGCCGGATATGAAGCGCGCGGCAGCCCCTGTTCAGGCTGCCAAAGTTTCCGAGCCTGCTCCTGCAGCAGCGGCGACAGCACCGGCTCCGGTGCAGGCCGCCGCGGCGCCGGCCGATTCCGGCGATGATGCCGTGAAGGAAATGGTCCTGAAGATCATCGCGGAAAAAACCGGGTATCCCTCCGACATGCTGGACCTGGATCTCGATCTCGAGGCAGACCTCGGGATTGACACGGTAAAGCAGGCCGAAATGTTTGCCTCAATCCGCGCGGCCTACGACATTCCGCGCGAGGACAATCTGAAGCTGCGCGATTTTCCGACGCTGGCGCACATCATTCAGTTTGTGTACGACCGGAAGCCCGATCTGAAACCGTCGGCCAAACCGGCCGCGGCGGCAGCACCCGTTGCCGCACCGGCGGCAGTGGCTCCTGCGGCAGCCGCAACCGAAGATGATGGCGTTAAAGACATGGTCCTCAAGATCATTGCGGAAAAAACCGGCTATCCACCGGATATGCTGGATCTCGATCTCGATCTCGAAGCAGATCTTGGGATCGATACCGTAAAGCAGGCCGAGATGTTCGCGACCATCCGCGCGGCTTATGACATCCCGCGCGAAGACAATTTGAAGCTGCGCGATTTCCCGACGCTGGCGCATATCATTCAGTTCGTGTACGACCGGAAGCCCGGGTTGAAGCAGTCCGATGCGACCGGGACTCCGGCCGAATCGAAGGCTGCGGAACCACCGGCAACGGCGGAAGCGCCCAAACCGGTAGCGGCCAGTTTTGATGCCGCCAACGCCGTGCCAAGGCGTCTGCCCGTTCCCAAACTTCGGCCGGCGCTGAGTGTCTGCAAGCCAACCGGCGTTGCTCTGAAACCGGGAAGCCGGGTCGTCGTGATGCCGGACCAGGGCGGAGTAGGAAAAGCTCTGATCGGAAGACTCGAGAAGCTCGGAGTCCAAGTCCTTGTGATCGACGGCGTGCCCGATGTGAAGTTCCTCGCGAAATACATCGAGGGATGGAAGGCCGAAGGCCCGATCCAGGGGATTTACTGGCTCCCCGCGCTTGATCAGGCCGGCGATGTTTCCTCCATGACTCTTGTTCAGTGGAAGGAAGCGACGCGGGTGCGGGCAAAGCTGCTGTTTGCCACGATCCAGAGTCTTTACGATCAGATCGGCGAGCCGGGAACTTTCCTGGTTTCCGCGACGCGATTGGGCGGCCAGCATGGATACGATGAAGCCGGCGCGGCCGATGCCCTGGGTGGATCGGTGTCCGGGTTCACCAAAGCCTTCAAACGTGAGAAGCCGAATGCAACCGTAAAGGTGATCGACTTCGAGCCGAGCCGCAAGACAAGCGCACTCGCGGATCTCCTGGTGGATGAAACGCTCCGGGATCCGGGAGCGGTGGAAATCGGCTACAAAGATGGCCAGCGTTTTACGGTTGGTCTGGTTGAAAGGCCGGTTGCGGAAGCGACACCGGTTCAGCTCAACAAAGATACGGTCTTTGTGGTAACCGGCGCGGCAGGAAGCATCGTTTCCGCCATCACCGCGGATCTTGCGGCCGCTTCGAGCGGAATCTTCTACCTGCTCGACCTCACGCCGGAGCCGGATGCGGCAAACAGCGACCTCGCTCGCCTGGTGACCGATAAAGAAGGCTTGAAGCGCGATATCTTCGAACGGTTCAAAGTGCGTGGCGAACGCGCGACACCGGTCATGGTCGATCGCGAAATCGCCTCGCTCGAACGGTCCCGCGCTGCACTGGATGCCATCCTGGCCGTCAAGAACGCAGGCGGAACGGTTCACTACTGCAGCCTCGATTTGACCGATCAGGGTGCGGTGGGCAAAGTCGTCAAGGATATCGCCGACCGGTATGGCCGCATCGATGTTTTGATGCACGCTGCCGGCCTCGAAATCAGCCACATGGTTCCCGACAAGAAGACGTCGGAATTCGACCTTGTCTTCGATGTGAAGAGCGATGGCTGGTTCAACCTTCTTTCCAGCATGGGAGAAATGCCGCTCGGCGCGGCGGTGGTATTCAGCTCCGTTGCCGGACGCTTCGGCAACTCCGGGCAGACCGATTACAGCTCGGCCAATGATCTGCTCTGCAAATGCATCTCGAATTTCCGCACGACGCGGCCACAGACAAGAGGTATCTCGATTGACTGGACGGCGTGGAGTGGAATCGGAATGGCATCCAGGGGCTCCATTCCTGTCATCATGAAACAGGCCGGCATCGATATGCTTCCTCCCGAGGCCGGTATCTCGATCGTGCGCCGCGAACTGCTGGCCGGCACGGGTGGAGAGCTTGTGATCGGGCAGAAGTTGGGAATCCTGGTTCAGGAATTTGATCCGCAGGGCGGACTGGATGTGACTGCTGGCGGAACGCTTGAAGCGTCGCTGAAGGATCGCGGGATCATGATCGGAGCCGTCGAGGGCATGGGTCTGTACGGTGGATTGACGATTGAAACAACTCTCGATCCAACCCAGCAGCCGTTCCTCTTCGACCACCAGATCAGTCAGACCCCGGTGCTTCCGGGCGTCATGGGTCTGGAAGCCATGGCGGAAGCCGCCAGGCTTCTCTTCCCGGACCGCTATGTCGGAGCCATCACCGATGTCAGCTTCATGACTCCGTTCAAGTTCTATCGCAACCAGCCGCGCGCGATTAAGATCTACGTGGACTTCTTCGCGGACAACGAGGATATCGTCGCGGATTGCAGGCTTGTCGGTTCTCGCCTGCTGCACGGGCATGCGGAACCGGAAATCACGACGCATTTCACCGGTCGTGTGCGCCTGACAACGCAACCGCCCAAGGCTGCCAAGGAAAACGCCGTCTCCGCGCGAACGAGCGGTGCCAGGGCGGAAGCGGCGCAAATCTACAAGGTTTACTTCCATGGACCGGCGTATCAGGTGATCGACAGCGCATGGCAGTCGGGCGGCAACATTGTCGCATCGTTTGCCAGGGAACTGCCGGTCAACCATGTGCCGGCCGAACTGCCGGTGCTGGCTTCGCCAAGGTATGTGGAACTCTGCTTCCAGGCGGCCAGCCTGTCCGGACTCGCCGGACAGTCGCGGCTTGGTTTGCCGAATTCCTTCAAGGAGCTGCGAGTCCTCTCGATGCCTGAGAAGGAGTCGGATGGAAACTTCTTCTCCGTGGTTGCCACCAACCCGGATGGGACCTATGATGCGAAGGTGCTGGACGGCAAGGGAAAGGTTTATCTGACCCTCCGCGGCTACCAGACCATGGATCTCCCGGATCCGGTTCAGGCGGATCTCATTCAGCCCATCAAGGCAGCGTTGCAGCCGGAGCTGTCGGAGAAAGCATAACCTCATGATTTCAGATGCCGGATTTCAGATTTCAGAATGTCCTGATGGACAGAGCTGGAATCTGAAATCCGGGGACTGGAATCTCCTCTGCATTACCCGTACCTCGAAACAGATTCCCCTGGATGATAACTGGCTAAGCAAGGAAGAGCGTGAGGTGGTGTCGGCATTTCGCTTCCCAAAGCGAAGAACCGATTGGCGCCTGGGTCGCTGGACGGCAAAACAGACCATTTGTCTGCTTAAGAATTGGGGCGATTCCGCGCTTGCATCGCTGGAAATACGTTCGGATTCCAATGGAGCGCCGGAAGTTTTTTTTGAAGGAAAGCCGGCCGACGTCTCCATCTCGATCAGCCACAGCGGGGACCGGAGTTTTTGTCTGGCCGGCCCGCGAACCCTGGCCGCCGGGTGCGACCTCGAGTGGATAGAACCGCGCGAGAAAAATTTTGCGCCCGATTATTTTACGGATGAAGAACTTGCGTTTGTGCTGCAGGCGCAGGATAAACGCGAAATGGCCGAAACGCTTATCTGGAGTGCGAAGGAATCCGCCCTTAAAGTCATCCGCAAAGGATTGACGCTGGACACGCGCAGCGTTGGGATTCGGCCGGATTTCGCCGAGCCGAGTGAAGTCTGGCAGCGCTGGACCGGTAAGTCCCTGGATCCGCCAAGGATCTACCATGGCCTCTGGCGCGCAGCCGACAGTTTTATCTATACGCTGGCTGTAGCGTGAGCTTTCCCTGAAAGCGCCGCCGTCTCGTTCTCCAGCCTTGGTCTGGAATCTGGAATCCGGAATCTGAAATCTGGAATCTGGAATTCTATCCAGTGTTCTTTCAGGAAAGAGGCTCCTGACTTCCAGTCCCTTTTTCGTTACTATCACTTCATGAAAACAAGGAATCTTGGCAAATCTGGACTAGTTGTTTCCGAAGTCGGGTTGGGCTGCAATAACTTCGGCATGCGCATTGACTTGGAAGAATCGCGTGCGGTGATCGATAAGGCGATTGAATTAGGCATCACGCTCTTCGATACGGCCGACGTATACGGAAAGCGTGGCGGCTCCGAAACCATCCTGGGTCAAGTGCTCGGATCCCGTCGAAAGGACATCGTCCTGGCGACGAAATTCGGAATGATCATGGATGGGGCCGAGACCAAAAAAGGAGCGTCGCGACGCTATATCCTGTCGGCGGTCGAATCCAGCCTTCGCCGTCTGAATACCGACTGGATTGATTTATACCAGGTCCATACCCCCGATCCCAAAACCCCGCTGGACGAAACCCTGCGTACCTTGGACGATCTCGTGCGCCAGGGCAAAATTCGTTATTTTGGCTGCTCCAATTATCCCGCCTGGCAGGTGGTTGAAGCGTGCTGGATCAGCCGGGACCTCGGCATCAATTCCTTCGTGTCCTGTCAGGACGAATACAACCTCCTCGTGCGTACGGTGGAACGCGATCAAATCCCGGTGATGGCGAAATACGGGCTCGGGCTGCTCCCCTATTTCCCGCTGGCGAGCGGCATGCTGACCGGCAAGTACAAAAAGGGAGAAATGCCTGCAGCCGGCACCCGTTTCTCGGCCTGGAAGTCGGTTTCACAGCGGTATATCAGTGATCAGAATTGGACGGTGGTGGAATCGTTGGATAAATTCGCCGTTCATCGAGGGCATACGCTTCTGGATCTGGCTTTTGGCTGGCTGCTCGCCAAACCGGTGGTGTCGAGCGTTATCGCCGGTGCTACGCGCCCGGAGCAGGTGGAGCGGAATGTAGCTGCCGCAAGTTGGGAGCTGTCGAGCGAGGATCTCGCGGAAATCGACAAAATCTGAATGGCTCGGCCTCCGCGGATGGAATCTTAACCGAGCTTTTTGCGGCCATCCTGCGCCGGAAAATGATATCCTAAGCTCCTATGGCCAAGGAATTTCAGCCGGCGCAACCGTTCCCGCGCACGGCAATAGGTTTTCTGCCGGAATACCTCGATTTTGAGCGGGGCATCCATGTGGGGAACCTTGAAGAAAATCAGCGCATCACCCGCATCCTGAAACTGGCGCTTGAAGCGCGCTACCGGGAGCCGTTTGTGACGGAACGCTTCGGACGCGGGGTCTACTGGCAGTGGATTGGTTTTCTGCCGCGCGCCAATCGGAGTGCCAAACCGATCTCCTCAAAGGTCAGTTTCGGGTGCTCCAAGTTTTATTTAACGGTTGATACGGAGACCAAGGTTTTCAAGTGCGGATTCTCCGTGGAGCGCGGATTCCTCGAGTCCCCGGATTTTCCCGCGATTGAACTGAAGTCCGATTTTGACTGGCATCGGCTGACGGCCGCATTGAAGCCTTCGGGCGCAATGGAGCGTGAGTTGAAACGGCTGGTGGTTCGCGAGGGATTCAGAGTCGATGCCGGCAGCTGGGAGCGTCCGTTTTCGGCGACGAAGAGCCGGTTCCCCAGTATGGCCAAGCTGAAAAGCGCCCTCGATGAGGCCCCGGGCGCATCATGGGCAGGTTTTCAGGTATACTACCCGATGCCGGAAAAAGATGTGCGCGGCTCATCCGGAGTCGATTTGATTGAATCGATGATGGCCATTTTTGACGAGGTCACTCCGGCGATGAATTTGTGCATGCAGATCCGGCTCGAGTAAGCGCGCGTTTAATCATCCAACTTTCTATTTGCAGGTGTTTCGAAATGAATCAGTCGATATCAGAGTCCGCATCGATGGCGGCCGGCGAGCCGCTTACCAGGGAGGAACCCAAAATTCTGCTGCTGGAGAACATTCATGCAGCGGCCGAAGAGAATTTTCGCAGCGGCGGATTCAGCCGGATCGAAAGGATGTCGAGCTCTCCGGTAGAGGATAAACTGGTCGGTATGATCGGCGATGTGCATGTCCTGGGTATTCGTTCGAAGACCGAAATCAACGAGCGGGTTCTGGCCGCTGCCCCCAATCTGGTGGCTGTCGGGTGCTTCTGTATTGGAACCGACCAGGTCGATATCGAGGCCGCGACGCGGAGAGGCGTCGCCGTTTTCAACGCACCCTTTTCCAATACGCGCAGCGTCGCGGAATTGACCATTGCCGAAGTGGTGATGCTGGCACGGCGCGCCGCGCAGCGATCGATGGAACTGCATTCCGGTCGGTGGGAAAAGTCGGCAAAAGGCTGCGTGGAAGTGAGGCGCAAGACGATCGGGATCATCGGATATGGCCATATCGGTCCCCAGGTCGGATTGCTGGCTGAAGCCCTTGGAATGAAGGTTGTATTCCATGACATCGTCAAAAAGCTGGCGCTGGGCAATGCGCGCCAGGTATCCGGACTCGAGGAATTGCTGAAGGTGTCCGATTTTGTCACGCTGCATGTGCCGGATACGGCGCTGACTAAAAACATGATCGGCCGGGAACAGCTTGCCATGATGCCGCAGGGAAGCTACCTGCTGAATCTGAGCCGGGGCTCGGTCGTGGATATCGCCGCGCTTCACCAGGCCCTGGTCGGCGGACACCTGGCTGGTGCCGCCCTGGATGTATTCCCGCGCGAGCCGCATTCCGGCAAAGATCCGTTCCAGTCGGAGTTGAGAGGACTCGAGAATGTCATCCTGACACCGCATATCGGAGGCAGCACGGAAGAGGCCCAGCGAAATATCGGTCTGGAAGTGTCGGAATCGTTGATGGCCTATGCGCAGACAGGAAGTTCGATCGGCTGCGCCAACGTCCCGGAGGTGCAGCTTTCAGCGATTGAAGACAGCTATCGCGTGCTCAATATTCACCGGGATATGCCCGGCGTCCTCAGCCGCATCAACGGACTGGTCGCGGCTATGAGCGTGAATATCAAGGCGCAGTCCTACAACACGCGGGGCGGCATAGGTTATTTGATCATGGATGTGGAGAGAAGCCTGTCCCGCGCGGTTCAGCAGCAGATCCAGGCGCTCGACAGCAGCATTCGCACCCGCCTGCTATTTTAACGGCTCACTGGGAGCGCCGCGTCCCGGCTAATGCCGCATATTATTTATTCTGAGCCCTGCGATGCGAAAGAAGCATCAGGCCCGGAGAGCCGAAAGTGAGTTGCCAGGGGTGAAGCGGAGCGAACCCCTGGTAAATAGCGAAAAAGCAGGAACCCTGAGGGGCGAAAGATCGGCAATTGATAAGCCGTCCCCGTCTGAAATCCGCGCTCTATCCCACCAGGCGAATGCGTCCCGTAAAAGATCTCCTCTGTCCGCCGAGGTACCTCAAAAAATCGGGTGAATCGATATTATTGATGACTCCATCCGGGTGATGGTGGTTGGTCAGATTCATAATCGAAATGCGAATGGCCCAGTCCCGAGTAAAGAGGTGCAGACGCTTTTCGAATCCCACGTTCAGACTCAGATAATTGGGCAGTCGTTTTTGATTGGCCGGGCCAACAAGCTGCTGCTGTTCGTTGACAATGCTGAACGGGAACCCCGACCGATACTCCAGAAAGTAGCTGAGGAACAGCTTCCAAACCGGAGTCGGCGTCCAGCCGGAGCAGATGAACCGATCCGGCGCGTCCCAGTCCAGCGGGCCGGCCTGCTGCGGAGTGAATACCAGTGTTTTTAATGCATAATCAAAAACATGATTGCTGCGTGAGCTGGACCGCGTATAGCTGGCGGACATGGAGGCCTTGTCCGAGAAGGCGTGCTTTAATGAAACCTGGAACGACCGGTAGTGATCCCGCCGGTTGTTCTGCAGCTGGAAAATGTTTTCGAGCGGATTGACCGGGCTCTCCCGAAGCTTGTCATAAGCCAGCCCGAAGCGTCCCCTCCTGTTTGTGAGATTCAACTCGAGCTGAGTTTTAGCGCTCAGCGCCTGTTCGAGCCCGAAACTGATGGTATAGAATCGCGGCTGCTTCAATGACTCTTCCACCTGGATGAATCGACTCACCACGGGGCCGATTGCCGGTTGTCCGGGCAGCTTGCCGTAAAACAGATCGGAGCGTTGTTGATCGTACGCTGGGCCGAGATTCGAAAGTGTCACCGGCTGCAGGAAAACGCCCCACGCGGCGGTGAACTTGGTCTTGTCGTTTTTGAAAGGAAGGATGTTCACCGCTATGCGCGGGGATGGGGTCGTTCGGCCGATTATCCGGTTCCAATCCGCTCTTAATCCGAACTGAAGCACCATGGCGCGGGATACGCGCCACACATCGTGTCCATACACTCCGACGGAGGCATCCGTGAGATTGAAGTTGGCGGGTCCTGAAAACGTGGTGCGCTGCGCGATGGATCCGTCCGCCCTGATTACTTCCATCGCCGCCCGCTGGGCCGATTGATCCCATTCCAGACCCGAGGCATTGAATCCGACCTGGAGATCGTGCGTCCCGTTCCAGTGACGCGTCGGCATGCTTGCGTTTCCGAGGCTTTGCCATCGGTGCCTCTTTTGCCACAGAGCCTCAAAATAATTCCCGGAGGATCCGTCGGGCGTGACCTGGTAGGTATCAAATCCATGCGGCAGGCTCTCGTTATGAGAAAAATCGGCAGCAAAACCGAGTTCGTAAAAGGTCCTGCCACTCCACATCTGATCCTTTACGGAGAAAAAGGATCGATAAGCGCGCGTGCGCCGCGTGGTTGAAATCGGCGAAAGAGGCGCAAGCCCGATGTTGGAAGCCTGCAGCTGATTGTACAGGAAGCTCCCCTGCAGCAGGTTCTTGGGCGTCAGCTTCAGCTGCGTCCGCAGCATATTGTCCCCGGACCATTGCGTAACGGAATCTTCGTCGGCTGGAAGGTCTTCGATCAGGCTGACCGTGCGCTGAATGCTGAGCGCCTCCGAGAACCACGCCCGCTCCTTGCGGATCGGGCCCGAAAGAGTGAACCGCGGATACCAGCTGGTCAGATGCAGGCCACGCTGCAGGCTGAGCCCCGGAAAAAAGTTGTTGGCGCTTGCTCGCAGTCGGTCGTCGCCCACAGCGGTATCCATGGACAGCACGCCTGCCCCGGCGTTCCCATACTGAGCGCTGTAGCGGCCCGACTCCACTTGGGCAGAATGGAGACTGTCCACGTTGACCCGGACGGAAAGGTTTCCCGTCACCGGATCTCCGATGTCAAACCCATCCAGCAGGTACTGCGTTTCTCCTGTTCGTCCGCCTGCGATGTGAAGCTGTCCGTTGCCGTCCCGGACTACCTCCGGAAGAACCTGCAGGCTGTTTCTGAGGTCGTGAGTGGACTGTACGGGAATATCGCGGATCTCGCGCGCAATCAGCCCCTCCTGGTGCGACGTCACCGTTGGTTGGATGTTTTCCGAGGAGGAATAAACCTCGACTTCTTCGTGGATTTCGGTTTCATGGGCGGCGGTGAAGGTGATTTCGTTGTGGCCCGGCTTCAGAACAAAGGGCTGCCGGGAGACGCGGAAGAAGCCGATCTTGTTCAGGCTCACTCGATATTCGCCGTCACGGTCCGCGGAAAACTCGAATATCCCCGCGGCATCGGTGTGCATCGTGCGCGATTGATTGTCCGGAGTGTGGATCGTCACTTCGATATTGGCTACAGGCTTGCCGTCCTCATCTACCACACTGCCGCGCAGCCTTGCCGCATCGGCGGCAGGGAAGGCAAATAAAGCGGAATAGATCAGGGCAACAAAGGCCCAGGCTGTTTTTAGTCGCATCTCCGGTGTGTCCTTTTTATCCCAAAACCCCGAGTGTGTCAGGTCCAAAATAGCCGCTTTAGTAAGAAATAATGATCCACATTGACCGCGCAAAAAAATGGATTTTTATCCCCCACAGCTCTTACACTAGCCGCGGAGGAACTTGGGGATGACCAAACAGGTTGGCGTGTTGACTGCGGGCGGCGACAGCCCCGGATTGAATGCCGTTCTTCGCGGCATCGGTAAAGCGGCACAGGAGCAATTCCGCATGGAAGTAATGGGCTTTCGCGACGGCTTCCGCGGGCTGATGGAAAACCGGGCAATCGAGCTGAATGAGAACGCCCTGTCCGGAATTCTAACCCTGGGTGGCACCATCCTGGGAACCAGCCGCGAGAAACCCCATCGGATGCGCGTTGGCCGCCGCTTCATGGATATGACGGATGCCATCGTGGAAAATTACCGAAGAAATCACCTGGATGTGCTCGTATGCATAGGCGGGGGAGGGACACAAAAAAACGCCTACCGGCTGATGCAGAAGGGGCTGAACGTCATCACACTGCCGAAAACCATCGACAACGACGTTGTCGGAACGGATGTCTCTTTCGGTTTCGATACGGCGCTCGGGATCGCGACCGAGGCCATCGACCGGCTGCACAGCACCGCGCATAGCCACCACCGGATCATTCTGGTTGAAACTATGGGGCATCGGGCGGGATGGCTCGCTCTGGGCGCCGGCGTGGCCAGCGGCGCCGATGTGATCCTGATTCCGGAAATTCCCTATAGCATCGAAAAGGTGGCAAAAGCTATTTTGAGCCGCCGCCGCGGCGGAAAACACGCCAGTATTATCGCGGTTGCCGAAGGAGCGCAGTCCCTGGAGGATGTTGCGGCCATTCAAAAGGCTGAAAAAAGGAAAAAGAACAAGGGACCGAAGAACAGCAAAGGCAAACCTGGCGAAGAAGCATTGTCGAATGAAATGGGGCATGGAGGCAATACGCTGCATCTGGCGCGCCAACTGGAAGAACTCACCGGGCTGGAATCGCGCGTGACAATCCTTGGATACCTCCAGCGCGGTGGGACGCCGTCGGCAAACGACCGGATCCTGGCAACGCGCCTTGGGACGGCCTGTACCAGCCTGATCAACGAGGGCATCAGCGGTGTAATGCTGGCCGCACGGGGAGATAGGGCAGAGCCGGTCCCTCTGGAGGAAATCGTCGGGAAAATCAAAACGGTGCCGCTCGACCATTCCTGGATCGAAAGCGCACGGCGCGTCGGCACAGGCTTTGGCGATTGAACGGAAGCTCCATCGGCTCCCGGTAGAACCCTACAGAACTGCCTTTGAAAGTGCTCGCTGAAATGCTACATTATCGGGCGAAGCATCAAGCGCTTGCTGTGGTTTTTTGCGATGGAATGCTTTTCTGCAGTGACAGTGCGCCCATAGCTCAGGTGGATAGAGCATCTGCCTTCTAAGCAGAGGGTCGCAGGTTCGAATCCTGCTGGGCGTACCAGAAAAAACAAGCCATATCAACCACTTAGCCATCCTGCCATTTTTAGCCAATTCCGGAAAACCTGAAGAAAACCTGAGGAAAACCTGAAACCGAAAACCTGGACACCCACGAAAAAGGAAAAACCTGGACACCCATGAAAACCTTTGAGGGAATTGAGGAAAAACCTGGACACCCACGATTTGTTCGTCTGACCGAATGAGGAGTTTCGGAAAGGTCTTGGCGGAAATTCCCGACCGATGATTCATGTTGCTGAGGAATACGGGAAGAAAGCTTGTAATGGGCTTAGCTGTTACTGCTTGAGGCGAGTAAACAAGCCTGTTGCGAGGAGAGATGCGAAGTCTGAAGGGGCGCGTAGTTTAGATCCGGAATAGATCCTATTGATCTGGAATGCAATTGGCCTTGAGGCTATGTAAAAGCAGACCGAGCGGCCGACAAGCCCTTTATCCAATGCCGGTTGAGCCGTCCCGCGAATTCACGCATGTGCGTCAGGCTGCCGGCGGCCACCTGGAATGCGGAACCAAAATGCGACACTGTTTCAATCCATTCCTTGGGAATAACTCCAATGCGATTCAGGATCGGGGCAAGACGGCTATCAATGAACCCGCGCTTGTCAGAGCGAATCATGCGTCCCGATCGGTCGACCAAATCAAAATACTCGGCTGTGGATGTGTCGAGGATACCACGCCGGCTCGGGGTTGATTGAATTGGGGCCAACCAACAGTCTGCAGAATCCCGAAGAGAAGAGCTCGAAGCAGTTCCGGGTGTTGAGGGAGCATTAATCGTGTCATCAGTTTGACAAGGAGAACAATCGAAAGCCGGGCCCGAATCACTGGGTTGAGGGGCTGGTTGCTGGGACAAGGATTGGCGATGCCAGGCGCGGATACGCTCCTGAATGCTGGTGAAGTCGCTGTCTTCGGGAGTGGAGGCAGCGCCGGCCCGAACCATATTCAGATCCACATAGACCAAGCAAGCTGTAATGGCAGAAGCATCCAGAAGCACCAGGCATTTAAAGCGAGATTCCCAGAAGCGGCCCTTGACCTTATCTTCCTTGTTAGCCTTGCGAGCGATGAATTCACTGAGTTTGGCCACGAACCAGCTCAGGCTGCCCAGCCGCTTGCGCAGAACAGTAATGTGTTCCGGACAATCTGCTAATGCCTGGATCTGTTCGACCCTAGGAGGAAGAGGCTTTTTGCTGGTGCGCGGTTTTCGGGGGCAGAGTTCTAGCCATCGGGCGGCGACGTCGAGATCGGACCAGGACTCAAGAATGTCGGGTCGGGTTCGCAAGATGGAATGCACGTGGTTTTCCATGATGGCATAACCGCACACGTCAATGGCGAAGATGCCGGCAAGTTGTTTCAAACGATCGAGAATCCATTTTTTGCGATGGGAGAAATCCCGGCCGCTAAGAGGGTCATACCCGCAAAGAAAAGATCTGCGGACACATCGACTGATGCAATGATAAACGCCTTCCTCACCTTCGATGACATAGATGTTTCTTGCCAATCCCATGGTTTGCCTCCTTGCATAGTTACTAATGGCGAACCTTGGGAATTGAGCGAAGAAAAATTGGAGGCAATGGAACAAAACAGTGGGTGTCCAGGTTTTTTCCAGGTTTTTCAGGTTTCCCAGGTTTTTCTACCGGGGCTGATTTTTCCGGCGAAGAAAGCCCAGGCCAAAATTGCCAGAAGGGCTCCCGCGAGGACATCGGTTACATAATGTTCGCCAATATGAACCAGCGAATAGCCCATCAGGACGGCATAAATCCATCCATAACGGCCCATTCCTAAGCCTACAACCGTGGCTACCGCCATATGCACGCTGGGCATGGCCGCCACATCATTAGCTCCTGAAACCGCCATTCCGTAGGTATAGAGTTCAGGAAACAGAAGGGAAAAAAGCTGCCGCTGGATGCCGGCTGCGTGCCCCTGTTCTGCTGCAAGCCATGGGGGCGCGGTGGGCACAAGGGCATGAATAACAAGCGCGACTGCATATACGGATACAAGGGAGAAGACAAATCGTGAAAAGCACTCTTTCCTGCGCCAGATGTAAAAGCCAGCCAACGGGGGAGCAAAGTAGTATGTCATGTGGACCACAACCCCCAACCAGTCAAGAAACGGCAGGTGCAGAGCCTGCAGCCGAACCGTCGGAAGCGTCCCAAAACCAATAATCCGGTCCACGATCATTGGATAGTGCACCCTGACCGGTTGGCCAAGGTTGTCAAGCATCGGACGCGTAAGCGCGAATGCGACAAAACTGAGCGCATAGATAGTCCACAATTTGAAGTCGCCGGACTCTCTTTCCCGAACCGCAACCCAAGCCAGTGGCAGAGCAAAAAGCAACGCATAGGAGCCGGGCGCAAGCCTCGTTTTAGGGAATAGTAATGCGCAAAGTGTCAAAAGTATTATGGCGGGGCGCCAGAGCTTTTGAGCAACAGAGCTCAGGCTGTTCAGAGTGGTCGCTGCGTGGCCGTTCACAATCCTCCAATCACGATGTGCCAGCAGTATTTATCGACTCGAGATTATGATTTATTAGCGGAATATAATAAAGATCCTATCATACGAATTCAGAACTTGACGCCAAGCAGGAATTCGAGCTGGTTTTGACCCGATCGAAGCCCGGCACGCATCCCGGGGAGTTCAGCAAAATTCCCGTTGATCCATCGCGTGTAACGCAGTTCAGGTGAAATACCCAGGATCCCCCGGCGTAACTCGCAGCCGCCTCCCACCGCGATTCCGCCCGTGCTCACCCGGCGCAGTTCCACGGGATTCCCGGTCAATGTCTGTCTGGATCTGAAATCAATGACATAATGCTGCTCGATTGTCTCAATCGATTGCGACCCGCTGACATAATTCAGGCTGGGTCCTGCCGATACATAAAGGATGCGCTGCTTCACCGGCAGCCGGTATTTCAGCAGCAAAGGAAATTCCCATCGGTCCAGGGAGTTCTGCCTGAAACTCAGCAACGATTTGGGCGCATAAACATAAACGCTCGTATAGTCATAGTTCAGGTGCTTGTATAAAGCATCGAGCTCGATCGACAGATGCCACGGCAATCCAAACTCAAGGGATGGCCCCACCGTATATCGACTGGTTTTGGAGAAATAATTCTGGCTTCCCGTTGCCGGGTAAATGTCGGGCACGATAGTATAGCCTGAAAACTGAAAGGCATCCGTCAAGGGAACCCCACCCTTGAAGCCAAACCGCAGCGTCTCCGCAGATAATGTCTGAACCGTCAGAAATAGCAGCAATGCACCGATTACATTTCTTTTTCGCATAGGCCCATACTAAAAGCAAAAACGCCTGAACTCAATACCGCCAATCGCATGGATCCATACACTTTCACGATGCTTTTCCGCTTTTTGTCCGATATGGGCACTGGTCGTGAACGCTTTTAAAAAAGTGAGAGATATATGCGCAAATTCCCGGTGCCCGCAATTACAAAAGTTATTCTGTTTATCCTATTAGCCCTATCGATGCCATTGCCCCGTAACCTAGCGGCCCAATCACAGAGAGAACAAATTCGCATTATCGGCGCCATCAGCAAATACCTCGAACGTGTGGGCGAGGTTCAGGCAGCCCAGCGGCTGCGAAGGATGTTGCAGGAGGGAACGATTCAGGTCGTGCCTCAGATCAAAGACGACGCCGGCGGCCAGATTTTTGGAGAACTGGACAACCGGGTCATCCGCCTGAACAAAAGCATGTTCGGCAATATCTTCGATCCCGATACGACGGGGGGAGCGGTCTTCTCCGATACGGTCAAAGCCGCCCAGACTCTATATCATGAGATGCTCCATGCCGAGCAATCGACCCTGACCCTCATGAACACAACCAAGAAGGAAACCGAAGCGTGGACCCAAACCGCGGATGCATCGGCCCTCTGGGTCAGCAGACTGCGGGCCAAATATGAGGCGGCCAGCGACCCGGAGGAGCGCAAACGACTCCTGCTCCTCCTGCGCGATACGGTGTCGGCATGGGCCGATTATCTGGCGACCATTGCAAATGACAAAATTCCAAGCAAGGAAGTCAACGACAACGGAAAATGGCTCGGTTTGGATGGGAATCGCGGCACCATCAAAGAAGTAACCAGTGCCGCCAGGAAATACCGGGACAGCCTGAATGCCGAGGTGCGGAGCTATTGGCCCGGCCGCTCCGGTCCGACGGCGAAAGGCCCTGCGCCCAAACGCTATGTGGACGACCTCGAGGCTCCGGAGCTTCAAAGTATCCTGGATTGTGCCTGTCGCCTCTCCACTTCCTGCACGGCCACGGCAAAGTACGACACTCGCCCGATGGATGCTTCGGGTTCCTGCCGGGAAACCGCTAACGGCCCCTGCTACTGCATGGGTTTTGGCTGCCTGCGTTCACCCCTGAATCCAGATCATCTCTCCCGATGCCTCCAGGATGCCTCCGTTGTCTCCGACTCGGATGTGGTCAACAGATTGCTCAAAACAATGCAGGCCGATACTGCAAAGAATGGCCGCAAGCCGGACGGTTCCTGGAAAGCAACGAATGGAGATACCACTGCCCGGATGAATGTTTTCGGACAGTCCTGGACGCTGAAGCAGGCCCATGCGGCCAATGACAAACCCGCAACCACCGTCTACACGGTCCTGAAGACCGGGAATGTTACCTCTGCCGGAACCTATGTACACACCGATGTCAAAGGAAACTGGACCGGGTCATGGGAAGCAACGATGGTTTCCAATAACGAATTGAGCCTGGCCTGGCACGACGATGCCTCCGGTGCCAACGGCATCGTGGTCTTTGCGCGCGATGGCGCCGCCGCCCCCCCTGAGCCTGCTCAAAGCACCGGAAACCGGTGGCAGTGCAGCGGAAAAAACTATGGATTTGAGAAACGCAATGGTTCCTGGGTGGAGTTTATGGAAAACGGTTCCGTTCGGTTTCGCCTGGTTGAGGTGAGCCGCAACAGCCAATACCTCGAATTGCTGGATCAAGGCCGAAACGTTTCTGTCCGCATCTTTTCGGATCGCTTTGCCTGGTCTGACGACCGGAAAAACTGGACCGATGAATGCAAAGGCGGCGGCTGGAAATAAGACCTACTCACGGAATGGGTGGCGTTTCAGGAGGCTCTGCCCCCTTTTCCCGCCCATTCCAAAAATTGTAAAAACTCCCCCTCAAAAAACAATCCAGGTTTGACTATAATCTCCTCACCCCCTTCGTCGCGGGAAGTTCTCCCGCAGCTATACCAGCAAATCGACATAAAAGTTTTTCCAGCTTTGCGGCGAGGAATGTATGAAATCAGCGCAGGTGTTGAAGAGAATGCTGTCTGTTGTGAAACTCACCATGGTGGTCCTGATCCTGTCCATTTGCGTCTTCGGAGGGCAGTTGCCGGACCAGGCCCTGAACTCGGCCAGTCCGCGCATTCGGGAAATCATGAATGCCCAGGAGGAAGCTACTCCGGAATTGATGGCGATCGAGGATGTGATCGGCACGGCGATCGGCCAGGATGACGACGGCGAACCGACCATCCTGGTTTTTGTCAATCTGGAGGGGAAAAATCCTTCGGCCAACAGCCGCAAGATTCCCAAGGCCATCAAGGGCGAACGCGTTACGGTCTCAATTACCGAGCCTTTTCGCGCATTTGCCGGGAAGAACAGTCCCACCACCACGGTATCCCATACGGCAAAACAGGCGCTTCCGATCAAACTTGGAACTTCCGGCGGATGGCGCAACGATCTTGCCAACGGCTACTGCTGCGGTGGAACCCTGGGCGCGCTGATTCAGGTCAATGGCCAACAATATATTCTGAGCAACTATCACGTGTTCGAAGCCGATATCGTTCCCGGAGGGAATGGAGTTGTTGCCACCAACGGGAGCTATGCCATTCAACCGGGGTTGATCGATGTGGGATGTGGGGCCCCAAGCGCGCAAAATGTGGCGACTCTCCAGATACTCAAGTCCCTGCCCAACAGCAATGTGGATGCCTCCATCGCCCAGGTGCTTAGCGGAGCCGTCAGCGCCGAGATCCTGGAAATTGGCCCCATCTCCTCACAAACTGTTCCCGCTGCCCTGAATCAGAAGGTCAAAAAGAGCGGCCGGACCACCGGATTGACGCGCAGCTCTGTGAGCGGACTGAATGCCACAATATCCGTGACGTATGAGAACGAATGCGCCGGAGGTACGGCATTTACCAAAATCTTCACGGGGCAGATCGTCCTGGCCAATCGGAGCAGCCGGTTCCTCAACAGCGGCGATTCCGGATCGCTGCTGGTTGAGGATTACACCACCAATCCGCGCGCGATCGGACTGTTGTTTGCCGGCAGCAGCTCGCTCGCCATTGCCAATCCAATCAACCAGGTGCTTGCGTTTGTGGGAAACGCACTGGGGGGATCCGCGACGATGGTTGGCAACTGAGTTTGTCGGAAAGATTTCAGGTTTGATTCCAGATTCGAGCGCACTAGGAGTGCCGGCAAGAGGCCGGCACTCCCGGTAAGCTATTCTCCAATCAGCCTGGGAAGCCGCAGGAATTCCTGGATGCGCGCGAGCAGCGGCCGCTGCGCCTCGGTTGAAGCGGGCTGCCCTGCCACCGCTACCGCCCTATGCCTCTCAATCGCTGCCTGGCGCGCCGATACCACGGAGCCGATTCGTTGCACAACGTCCGGGTTTGCGAGCGCGATGTCCCGCAGCGCTTCCGAGGTCAGTTCCACCAGTTCGCATTCTTCCAGCGCTTCCACCGTGGCGGATCGCGGCTGGCCGGTCAGCAGCGACATCTCCCCGATATAGCCTCCCGCCTCCACCACCGCCAGTTCACCCGCAGCGTTCTCCACAACCCGGACGCGGCCGCATCGGATCACAAACATCGATCCTCCCGCATCCCCCTGGCGGACGATCCGCTCTCCCTTTCCATAAATTCTCTCAAGGGCTCCCGCCGCCAGCGCATGCCGCTGCTCCTCTGTCAGGGGCGCAAACAGCTCCAGCGGCGCGAGGATGCTGTCGATCCTGCGTGTGCGGCTTGAAGCGCTCTCCGGTGCCTCCTGCCTCGGAATTTCCACCTGGATCGGGAACGGAATTTCATAACCGTGGCGCCGCAGCGCATAATAAATGGCCGATTGCATCTGATCCCGCGCCGCCGCATCACGACCGAAATCTTCCACCCAGAAACGCACGCGATAGACAATGGCTGAGGGGCCGAAGCTGACCAGCACCGCGTCCGGAGAAGGTTCTCTCAATGCCATCGACACATTGCCGGCAGCTTCGAGAAGAGCCGACTTGACGCGGTCCGGGGATACCGAATAGCTGACCCCGACTTCCACCTCCAGCCGCGTCGGCACCGCCGGCTGCGAGTAATTGACGATGGCTTCCTTGGAAAGCATGGAGTTCGGCAGGATCACCATATTCCCGGTCTTGGTCCGCAGCCGCGTGGCCCTCCAGGTGACTTCACTGACCTGCCCCTCGTGGCTCGCCACCCGGATCCAATGGCCTACCCGAAAAGGCTTTTCGACCTGGATTGCCAGCCCCGCAAAAGTGTTGCCCAGCGTATCCTGCAGCGCAAAACCGATGACAACGGCGCCCACCGCCGAAGTGGTGAGAAATTTCTCCTGCATGACCAGCGTGGCTACGACAAAAAACAATCCGATGATGATCGTGTCCTGAAGAATATTGGGGAAGCGCTCCGGGACCCGATCCTCCCGCAGCGGATTGATAGCCGTGATCACCACGATATTGATCACCGCGAGCGCAAAGCACAGCTCGATCACGGACTGAATGCGTACCGCATTGGCCGCAGACAACCCTGTATAGTGCAGTACCGCCGTTCCCAGCACATAAACGGCCGCGAGCAGGAAGGATATCCGCAGTTTGCGCCGGATAAGCCGGTTGATGCTGGCCGCCCGAATCAGTACCGCTACAAGGATGACCCCAATCCCCAGCGCCATGCGCAACGCGAAGTCCGTCACAATATGTGTCCTCCCTTAGTCGTGATCCAGTGGCATCTTACAATGGAATGAAAACCGGCCGGAAAGGAATTCCCATTTTCCCGGTATGGGAAATCAAAGATGAACAATTTAGTAAAATACAGCATCTAAGTTATTATTGTCATAAAGCTCTGACCGGAATGAGGAACTTCAATCATGAAACGCAGTCGGACACCCGCCTGTCTGGTCGCGGTATCTCTCTTCTGTGTGCTTCCGTTGCTCCACGGCCAGGACCGCCGGCCGATTCCGTCCTTTCGCGCTGATGTGGTGAATGTGTTTGTGAAGGTCGCGGTCACCGATCCGTTGAACCGCTATGTCACCGGCCTCGAAAAGGAGCATTTCAGGATTTACGAGGACCGTGTTCTGCAGACCATCACCCACTTTAGCCAGGAATCGGCTCCCATCAGTGTCGGCCTGATTTTCGACGTCAGCAGCAGCATGGGATATCGCAAGAATTTCCGGCTGGCTAAAAAGGATTTTCTCCCTTTCCTGGAATCGCGCAATCCGGATGACGAGTATTTTCTGGTGGCCTTCAACCGGACCGTCCGCCTGATTGAGGCATTTACCGAAGACAGCGCCGAAGTCCAGAACGGCATCGCAGTGCAGAAAAGCGGCGGCACTACCGCCTTATACGATGCCGTGTATATGGCACTGGACCAGATCAAGAGAGGGAAGAACGAAAAGAAAGCGCTGATCCTCATAACCGACGGCGAAGACAACAGCAGCCGATACAGCGTCAACGAGGTCCGGGAATTCAGCAAAGAGTCCGGCGTCCAGATCTACGCGATCGGGCTGACCGGGCCGGAAGGGTACGGCAGTGGTCTGCTGCGGCAGCTGGTCGGAGTGACCGGAGGACGCGTGTTTTTCCCGAGTGGTTTGAACGATCTGGACTATTACATCGATCTGATTCACACGGAATTGCGCAATCAATACCTGCTGGGCTATGTGCCCAACAATCCCGCGCGCGATGGCAAATGGAGGGAGATTACCATCAAGCTGGACGCGCCCCGCGGATTTCCCAAGCTGTCGATTCGTGCAAAAAAAGGATACTACGCGCCTCCAAACTAAACGTCCCACATCCAACATCCAACGTCCAACGTCCAACGTTTCAACGTTTCAACGTTCCACAACCTCTCCATTGGCACGGATCAGATAGGTGTGCTTGTTGGGAGCCAGCACGGTGGCTTCAATCATCTTATTGTTGGCAAACTTTACCGTGAGCACCGAATCTCTTCCCCCCTGCCAGCGGTATTGAACCGTCGGCGGGTTTCCTTTGGGATCTTCGCCGGTTTTGGCACCGGGTGCGCCGGCAAGTTTGACCACCTGTTCGTAGGTCATTGACGGCTTGATTGTTGGAATGAACCTTCGATTAAAAACCGTTTCGGTAACCCCCGGCTGTCCTGCGAAGCAGACCAGCGTCGCCATACAAAGCAGTAATCCCATCCACAGCTTGCATCTATCCATCACGCCGCCCCCTGCCACGTCCCCCATCCCCCACGTCCAACGTCTCAACGTCCCAACGTTCCACGTCCCACGTCCCAACGTCCAACGTCCCAACGTCCCAACGTCCCAACGTCCAACATCCCACGTCTAACGTCCCAACGTCCAACGTTCATCGTCCCAACGTCCAACGTCCCAACGTCCAACGTCCAACGTCTCAACGTCCCACGTCCCAACGTCCAACGTTCCAACGTCCAACGTCCAACGTTCCAACGTCCCAACGTCCAACGTTCACCGTCCCAACGTCCAACGTCCAACGTCCAACGTTCACCGTCCAACGTTCACCGTCCCCCACGCTCTCTCCTCAACAGCCAGACATCTGCTTCCGTGGTAGTCTGGCTGAAGTAAATCAGCCGGTCATCCGCGGAGACCGCGAAACCTCTTTTTGCAACCGACTGCGGAGCCACCGAAAGGACCGGATGCGTTCTTCCCGTGCGGCTGTCCAGAAGGTCGATCCCGCCATCGTGCGAAAACAGCAATCGCCGATCGTCGCTGAGCCAAACCGGATCCATTCCGTAGCGGGTGAGGCGTTCGAATTTATTCGAAGCCACGTGGTAAATTCCTATCCCCGCTTCCGATCCATCCGGGTTGATCAGCTGACCCGCGATCATACTGCCTGTTTTTGACCAGGACCACGCCTGAAAATAGCCGCCAAACTGATCCAGGTGAATATCGAGCGGCACCTCCACCTTTTTCCTGAAATCCATCAGGAACGAACGGATGCCATAGATGGATCCGGCAATGCCCTTGCCGTCGGGAGACCAGAAGGGGGAGACCACCATGTGTTCGGGATAGTTCGTGATCCGCCGCAGCCCGGTCCCTTCGAAGTCAATGGTCCAGGCTTCATATTTGCCGCTGCGATTGGAAAAGAACGCCAGTTTTTTCCCGTCCGGCGACCAGCGCGGACCGCGATCCTGGTAAACATCGTTGGTCAGTTCCCGCAGCCCGATTCCGTCTGTTCCCACAACAAAGAGGTCTTCCTGTTTAGCCCAGGTGTTGAAGGCCAGCCACTTTCCATCGGGAGAAAGGGAGGGACGCGTGGCCTGCCTGGATCCGTGGGTGATCGCCAGCGGTTCGCCCCGGGCCAGTTCAGAGACGCTGTCGAACGGCACTTTATACAGGTTTGCGGTAAACGAGTACTGAACATAGGCGAGCCTGCCGCCGTTGGGGGCCACACTGATGTGCGAGCTGTCCGCGGAGGGGGTGGAGACCAGTTCCGGCTGCCCGAGCACTTTCCCTGTTTCCTCATCCATCGGAACGCAATACAGATTCATGTTGCCGGACCGGTCGCTGGAGAAGTAGAGCGCGTCTCCGGTGGCCGACCAGACCGGATTCCAGTTGATTGATCCCGTTGTCACCCGCACTGGCTGCGGGCTGGCTCCTTCCGGAATCTGCGCGGGGATCGTCCAGACATTCCGGCCGCCGCCGGTATCAATCGCCCAGAACGCAATGCGCTTGCCATGCGGCGACCACTGCGGCTGCACTGCATCCCCTTTATAGAGAAGCCGTCGTTCGCCCCGGGGATAATCGGCAATCCAGAGGCCGCTGCCGGTGGCCGCGCGGTCTTCGGGGCGTGTAATGCTCTCGCCGGCCAGCAGGATTTTTCGCCCATCCGGCGACCATGCGGGATTGTAGCCAAAGTCCGTAACCTGCTGCACCGCATTGGTGGTTGCGTGCATGACAAAAATGCCGCCACCATTCCGTTCGGAGCGGAATGCAATCAGCTTTCCATCGGGGGAAAATGCGGGCTGCGTGTCGTCGTCGGGGCAGTCTCGCGTGAGGTTCATTGGGATCCGGCCCCCGACTTTGGCCAGCATGATATCCCAGTTGCCCTCGGTGCGTGCGCTGTAGACGAATGTATTCTCCGCCGGGGAAAGGCTGGGGAAATACTCCGGTCCCGGCTGGCTCGTGAGCTGCAGAAAGGAAACAGTTTCATCCGCCCCGTTGCCGAAAAGGGTGCCTTTCAAATACGCGTGGATGATGAATGCCAGCGCAATGACCACGCAGAGGCCCGCGATAATCTTGATAAGCTTCCCTGGAATGGATCCTGCGGACGACATGCACGAGCCTCAAAACACGAGAATGCGGCCACGAAATCGGCATCTGGATGGAATGCAATTCGTGACGAATTTAGCGGCTGACCACCAGGTCGTGAATCGCTTCCACAGCCTTCCGCGCATCAGCCTGTTCGACCAGCAAAGAGATGTTCAGCTCCGAGGATCCCTGGGCAATGGCAACGATGTTCACCCCGGCCTGCGCGACCGCGGAAAACGTTCTTCCCGCGATTCCTCGCAGTCCTTTCATCCCTTCCCCCACAACCGCCACGATCGACATCGGTTCCTGCAGCTTGATATCATCGATCGTCTTCCGGGCGATGTCCATTTCGAATTCCGCGCGCAGCTCTCTGACGGCCCGGGCGCAATCCTTTTGCGGAATGACCACGCAGATATTGTGCTCCGAGGATGCCTGCGAGATCATCATGACGTTGACCTGCACGCGGGCGAGTGTGTCGAAAATTCTCGCCGATACACCAGGCACGCCCACCATCCCGTTTCCTTCCACTGCGACAAGTCCCAGGTTGTCGATGGAAGTGACGTTCTTGACGACGCGCTCCACCGAATTGGAGACAGCGGCGATCAGCGTGCCGGGATGCGAAGGATTGAAAGTGTTCTTGATCCGGATCGGAATCTCATTTTCTATCGCGGGGAGCATGGTTTTGGGATGAATCACCTTCGCCCCGAAATAGGACATCTCCGCCGCTTCCCGATAGGATATTTGCGGCAGCACCACCGCTCCCTTTACATAACGGGGGTCGGCCGTCATCACGCCATCCACATCCGTCCAGATCCAGATTTCCTCGCTCCCGAGCGCAGCTCCCACGATGGAACCGGTATAGTCCGATCCGCTTCGGCCGAGCGTTGTCGTCAGCCCATCCTCGGTGCTACCGATGAACCCGGTCACGACCGGTACGATTTTCTTCAGCAGCAGCGGCAGAATCCGCTCCCGGATCCTGTCGTTTGTCACCGAAAAATCAACCCCTGCCTCCCCAAACCTGGAATCGGTGCGCACCAGTTGCCTGGAATCGACAAATTCCGCGGCAATGCCGCTGTCGCTCAGAATGGCCGCGATCTGCATGCAGGACAGGATTTCTCCAAACGAGGCGATGGCATCCAGGGAACGGATGCTTAATTCCCTCAGCAGGCTGACGCCGTGATATAGATTTGCCAGTTCCTGAAAATTCCTCGAATGGCCTTCGAGCAGATCCCTTTTGCGATCCGGGTTCTGCACCAGGGCTTCAACGATAGAAAAGTGCTTTTCCCGAAGCAGCTCGATATTTTTTTCGACGCGGAGAGCGTCCCGCTGCACGGCGAGCTGGGCGGTTTCGAGCAATATGTTGGTAACCCCGCCCATGGCTGAGGCGACAACCACGGGGTTGTTGGGCAGATTCGACCGCACGATCGAAGCGACTTCGCGGAGGCGCTGGATATCGCCTACAGAGGTTCCACCGAATTTCATCGTGATCATATTTTCAAACTCCAGGGGATTTTCCCTATTATCTGCTAGTATGGACAATTCGGAAAGAAAAACGCCGCGAATTCAACCATTATACGAACGGCTGGTCGATTCGTTCCATTCATAGCATGGAGGAGGGCCGCGTGAAGATATTCGTTCCCGGGCGCGTCTGTTTGTTTGGTGAGCATTCCGACTGGGCCGGAGGGCATCGCAGAATCAACTCCGAGATTGAAAAGGGGTATACGCTGCTTGCGGGTACGGACCAGGGAATCCATGCCAATGTGGAATCGCACCCGAATGCGCTCGTGATCCACTCCACAACGCCCAGGGGAGAAAAGCAGGGCCCCTATGAGATTCCCATGCAGCCGAAAGCGCTGCTCGAAGAGGCACAGAAGGGAGGCTTCTGGAGCTATATCGCCGGCGTTGCCTACCAGGTGCTTACCCATTACCACGTGCGCGGCCTCGTAATCGATAACTACAAAACCGACCTTCCCATGAAGAAGGGATTGTCTTCGAGCGCGGCCGTCTGTGTGTTGACGGCGCGGGCCTTCAATCGCATCTATGATCTGAAAATGACCGTGCGCGGCGAGATGGAACTTGCCTATCAGGGGGAGATCACAACTCCATCGCGCTGCGGCCGCATGGACCAGGGCTGCGCTTTCGGAAATCGGCCCATTCTGATGACCTACGACAGCGACCGCCTGGACGTCAAGGAACTGCGCGTGCGCGAAAATATGTACCTGGTGCTCGTGGACCTGGGCGGACAGAAAGATACCCTGGAAATTCTCGCACGGCTCAATCGCGCCTACCCCTTTGCTAAAAATGAGATGGAAGAGAAGATCCAGGAGCTATTCGGGTCGATCAACAAGCGGGTCGTGCACCAGGCCATGGACGCGCTGGAAAAGTCAGATGCGCAAAAGCTGGGCGAACTGATGGTCGAGGCGCAGGGTTATTTCGATCGCTATGCCCTGCCGGCCTGCCCGGAGGAGCTCACCGCTCCGCTGCTCCACAAAATTCTGGATTATGCGCCGCTCAAACCGCACATCTGGGGCGGCAAGGGTGTCGGTTCGCAGGGAGACGGGACCGCGCAACTGCTGGCGCGCAGCGAGTCGGACCAGAAGTCGGTTGTGGAAATCGTGGAGCGCGACCTGCGAATGTCCTGCCTCCCGCTGACGCTGAAAACAGGACAGAAGGTGCGGAAAGCCGTCATCCCCGCGGCCGGGTTCGGCACGCGCCTGTTCCCGGCTTCCAAAGCCACAAAAAAGGAACTGTTTCCGATTGTGGACCGCGACGGCATTGCCAAGCCGGTCATCCTGTTGCTCGTAGAGGAGGCACTGAACGCCGGCATCGAAGAAGTGATCCTCATTGTCCAGGAGCATGACCTCGGCGACTTCCGATCTTTCTTCGAAGAACAGGTGACCATCGAGAACTACAACAAACTTCCTAAGCACTTTCAGGACTATTCCCGGCGGCTCCTGGAAATGGGGCGACGCGTTTCGTTTGTGACCCAGCGGGCTCAGGAGGGATTCGGTCATGCGGTTTATTGCGCGCGGGAGGCCGTCGGCAATGAGCCCTTCCTTCTGATGCTGGGAGACCACCTGTACCGATCAAACACGGAAATGTCGTGTGCGCAGCAGTTGATCGCTTCCTTTGAAGAACATGGGATGAGCGCCCTCGGGCTGCGTCGTACCCCCGAGGCGCAGTTGGCCAACTTCGGAACCGCAACCGGCGTATGGCTGGAGAGTGAGCGGCTGCTGAGCATCAGCGAGTTTGCCGAAAAGCCGACGGCGGATTATGCGCGCAATAACCTGAGAGTGCCCGGCCTTGGCGAAAACGAATACCTGACCGTTTTCGGCCAGTATATTATCAAGCCCATGCTCTTTGACTATCTCGAGGAACACATCAAAAACAATGTGCGCGACCGCGGCGAATTCCAGCTTACGTCCGCGCTGGACCGGCTGCGGAAGGAGGATGGTTTCCTCGGCCTGATGATCGACGGCCAGCGCTATGATATCGGGCTGCCGGAATATTATCTGGAAACATTGCAGGCTTTCGCCTCGAATTCCGCGAAGCTCACCCCATGACATTAATCGAACACATCAACAGAAACGCCGATCTTCATCCCGGGAAACCCGCGGTAATTTGCGGCGACCGCAGAATCACCTGGCAACAGTTTCAAGAGCGATCGAACCGCGTTGCCAACCGCCTCACACGGCTCCGCGTGGCCAGGGGAGAGCGTGTTGCGATCGTTGCCGGAAACTGCCTGGAATATCCGGAAATCCTGTTCGGCGCCCTGAAAGCAGGCACCGTCACGGTCCCTGTCCCGATTGACACGACGCCGGAGGGCGTGGCGAAAGAGCTGCTGAAAGCGGATGCGAAGGCTGTCTTTGTGGCGCACCCGGCTTTGCCGCTGGCTGCCGGCTTCAGAAAATTATGCACCCGCGTCGTGTTCGAGGGGAGGGAAGAGGGCTGGCTTTCCTACGAAGGATTTCTGCTGGCCGGATCCGATTCGACCCCGACACAGGTTCCTTCGCCGGAGGATCTCTTCAGCCCCGGGACCACCCATGGCGAACGTCTGCGCTTCGCCGAGGCGTGCCGCCGTGAATGGCAGATCGAGGAAAATTCGGTCAGCCTGATCGGCACTCCGCTATACGCGGAGGCCACGCAGCGCCTATCCTTGCCGACGATCCTGGCCGGGGGGACGCTGGTGCTGATGCGCTCGTTCGATCCTGTTGATTTTGTGGAGCTTGTCCGGCGGGAATCGTGCACCCACGCGATCCTGTTTCCGGAGCAAAAGGACACGAATTCCGACAATTTTGCAAAAAATGAAATTACCTACGTGGAATTCGTGTAATTCCCGGTAAATTTTGCTATTATTTCGCGGCACTGTGGTGAGCGTAGCTCAGCTGGTAGAGCTCTGGATTGTGGCTCCAGCGGTCGCGGGTTCGAATCCCGTCGCTCACCCTTCCTCAAAAAAATTCCAGATTCCAGATTTCAGATTCCAGACGGGGTTCCGGCGGCATCAGCGCCATGCAAGCAGCCAAGCCCTTGCCGGCCAGACGCTGCCTCCTGCCTCCTGACTCCTGCCCAATTGTGGACACCCATGAATTGAGGATAAAAAACAGTGGGTGTTCACAATTGTGATTCCAGATTTCAGATTTCAGATTCCAGACTGGGTTCCGGCGGCATCAGCGCCATGCAAACAGCCAAGCCCTTGCCGGCCAGACGCTGCCTCCTGTCTCCTGTCCCCCTAACCACTAACCACTAACCTCTAACCAATTGTGGACACCCATGAATTGAGGATAAAAATCGGTGGGTGTCCACAATTGTGCCACAATTGTCGATTCCGGATTCCAGACGGGGTCCCGGCGGCATTAGCGCCATGCAAGCAGCCCAGCTCCTGCCTGCCAGACGCTGCCTCCTGACTCCTGTCTCCTGACTCCTGCCTCCTGTCTCCTGTCCCCCTAACGACTTATTTGCATCGAAGCCCATAAACCAATATTATCTTCGCATAAGGGACCGGATTCATGAGACCTATCATTGACGCGCATGTCCATATTGTGCCCCCGCATCTGTTGGGCAAAGCCGACGAACGCTTTGGCGTACGCGTGGAGCCTCACGGCATCAAACGATTTGCCGACGGCAGCGTTTACCAGTTCATGCCCGATTACATGGCCGACAGCTGCTTTCCCGTTGAGAGCCTGGTCCGGGCCATGGACAATCTCGGCGTCGAACGAGCCGTGATCCAGCAGTCTCCCTGTTTCAGCTTCAATGACGATGTAATCCAGGCCATTCAGAAACACCCGGACCGCCTGGCCGGCTCCATGATCATTGAACCCTGGAGCGAAGCGTGTCTCGATGAGATGGATAACGCCTGTCGATGCGGGCTGCGCATCATGAAATTTGAGATGTCGGGCGGGCTGGGATTTACGCACCCGAACATGTTTCCCGGTCTGAAGTTTGATTCCGCCCTGTTTGAAAAAATATGGGCGAAGGCAGAGGCGCTCGGAATCGCCGTTACAATCGATCCGAGCCCCATCGGCAGCGCGGGATATCAGGTGGAGCGGCTGGAGCGCATGATTCTCCGGTTCCCGGGGCTGCGCTGGATCCTTTGCCATTTGGGTTTTCCTTTTCCCGGGATGCGAAATGACGTGGACAAATACCGTCGCTGGAGACAAATGATGGACCTGGTCCGGCACCCAAATGTTTGGGTCGACATATCGGCGCTGCCGGCTCTCTTCAGCGAAGAGGGATATCCGTTCCCATCCGCGATGGATTTCCTACGGGAAGTCATTGAGGCGTACGGGGCAGACAAGCCGGTATGGGGATCCGACATCCCTGGTACGCTGTGTTTCGGAACCTACGCGCAATTGGCGGATGCTTTTGAAAAGTGCGCCTTGTTTACCGAAGAGCAAAAACAACGGATGTTTTACGCGAACGCGCTCCATGCCTATTTCTAGGTCGGCAGTTTGCCTGCGCGCCACAGATTAATCCTGTCCATGGAGGATGAAACACAATGGAAGTTACTGAAGCGATTCAGAAGAGAGTTTCGATACGAAGGTGGAAGCAGCAGCCGGTGGAAAAGGAAAAGATTCTGCGCGTGCTGGAATCGGGAAGACGCGCCCCGTCCTGGGGAAATACGCAGCCGTGGCGCTTTGTTGTCGTTCAGGACCCGGCGAAAATCCAGGAGCTTGGCAAGGCGGCGGCCGGGCAGCCGCACGTCGCCACGGCTCCGGTTGTGATCCTCTGCTGCGGGGAAAAGGAGGCGTTTTCCCGGAAATTGCACCGGGAGTCGCTGAAGCAATTGATTGCGGCGGGCGTGATGGACTGGCCCGACGAAATGCTCGACAACGTGGTTCTGGATAGCGAGGTGTTTGCTCCCTACAAGCTCGGCGACCAGGCGATGATTATCAAAGCCAGCGAGCAGCTCATGATATCGATTGCCTACATGACGCTGGAAGCCACGAATCAGGGATTGGGAAGCTGCTGGGCCGGCGCCATCCTGCCCAAAGATGCGCAGGAAGCCCTGAATCTGCCGGCCAACTGGTTTGTGCACGATTTTCTGCTCCTGGGATATGCGGAGGAAGCGCCGCAGCCGCGGCCGCGCAAGCCGATGGATGAGATTGTGTTCTGGGAAAATGGCCCGAAGGCTTAAGGCCACCGCCGAATCGAGACGCCGACATACGCCGACTTCGCCGACGCATGCGGATAGGATTAAGGCTCAATTAGTGCGCGCAGCTCTCTGCCGATGCGAGAGCCTGTCGTGTACGTGGGCGAACCAGGAAGAAGAGCCAAGCCTTCCTTTGCCGCCCGGCGAGCCATTTCGGGCTGGCCGGCAGCATGATAGGCGCGGGCCAGCGTGAGAAGAAAGCCCGGTTTCACATGATGGCTGCTTTCCACAATGAGCCGGGCGCATTCCAGCGCAAGGTCCGCGTCTCGAAGTTGGCCCGGCTCCACAATCGTCAATCCTGTGGCAACCGCATCAAGATCCGATGCCTGCGCATCCGCCTGTTTCCCCACGCTCTTCAGTAACGACACGCCGCGCGCGGCTAAATGCTGCGCCTGATCTGTTTGCTGCAGGCGTCTTTGCTGCAGGCTTATCCGGATCAGCAATAAGCCCATGGTTGATTTCCTCGAAATATTGTCAGGTTGAGCCTGTAGCAGCTTTTCGCTGATCGTCTGAACTTTCGTCAAAACGCGAAGGACTTCGGCCGCATCTGCGTTACGATCTCTATTCCCCTCCGCAAAAATTCGTTCAGCGCGATCTTCGTAGCACTCCGCTTCATTTTCCATGACGGCCTGGAAATCATTGAGCGCGCGGATGTCATTTGGATCCGCCTTGACATAGGGTTCGGTAAGCAGTCTGGATTTTTCCATAAAGGACAATGCATCCTGGTACCGGCCGGTCTCCTTGAGTGCCAGTCCTGCCTTACGCAGAATGGAAGCCTCAATGCGGACAATTGAAACGGTTTTCCTTACATCGGGCGGAAGAGCTTCAATCCCCTTGAGCGCTTCGCGGTAATCTTTGAGTGCGGCTTGCGGGTCGGTTTCGGATTCGATGTTGGCGATCTTCATGCGGTTTACGGCTGTCCCGCGCAATGCGTGAACAAATGTGGGATTGCTTTGAAGAATACGCGCATCCATTTCCATCGATTTGCGGAATGCAGCCAGGGCGCCCGCGGGATCTCCCATGCTTGCCACGCCGGCTTGTCCCAGTTCATCGCCGAGTCCTCCATAGGCTGTAGCCGCTTTGAACAGGTCTTCGGTCCGTGTTCCCGGGGCGAGCGCCAGTTTTTCGTAAATGGATGCGGCGTCGCGCATCATGGTTACGGCTTCCGGCGTTCTGCCTATCCCGAACAGTACTTCGCTTTGTGATTGCTTTGCCCAGGCAAGCGCCTGCTGCGATGGGGCATGGTCCGGTTGCCCGGAAACGAGAGCGGATGCATGCACGATTGCTTTATTCAGACTGGCGACCGCGCCCTGCGTGTCCCCGATGTTCTGATCATAAGGATTGCCCTGAATGTTGCCCAGGCGCGTGTAGGCGTTGGCAAGGTCCAGTTTCATTTGCAAGTCGCCGGAGGCGTCTTTTGCCGCCCGGTCCAGATGCTCGGCAATCGTGCTCACGAGGAGTCGCTGGGCGGCGGTAGATCCTGGAATCTTCTGAATAGCCTCATCAATTTCCGACAGCAGCTGATTGCTCAGTTTGCGCAAATCCTCCGCGCGCGCCTCCGCAATAGTTCGCTGCCTTTGCGCAATCCGTGACTGCCACAGGATGCCCGCCATTCCGGTGAGAATACTGGCTCCCAGCAAGGCTGCCGCGATGATGGCTCGTCTGTTCCGGCGCACAAACTTGACGGCGAAATAGCGGAAGCTGCCTTGATGTGCTATGACCGGTTGGCCGTCGAGATAGGCCTGAAGATCCGCGATCAGCTGATCGACGCTACTGTAGCGCTGCGGCGGTTCCTTGCGAAGAGCTTTGAGAACAATGGCGTCCAGGTCGGCATCTACCGCACCTTTAGCGGCCTTTGTACTGGGCTTGGGTGGCTGTTCCTCACAGATCACGCGGATCATTTCATCGGTCGTGCCGCTTTTCAATTCGTAGGGCGGAGCGCCTGCCAGTAGCAGATATAAGAGGACCCCCAGAGAATAGATGTCGCTGGCAGTCGAAATTGGAGCGCCCTTCACCTGCTCGGGGCTTGCATACTGCGGCGTAAATGAATGCATGCCGTGGCGTGTAAGTTCGCTTTCCGCGGTGGAATCCAGCGGCGTAAGCAGCCTGGCCGTGCCGAAATCGAGAAGCTTTGCCGTTCCATCCTCTTGCACCAGGATGTTATCGGGTTTCAGATCTCTGTGGACGACAAGGTTCTGGTGCGCAAATCGTACCGCCAAGCAGACCGATAAAAAAAGTTCAATGCGCCCGCGCACCGGCAGAGCATGCTCGGCGCAGTATTTCTGGATGGAAGACCCGTTGATATATTCCATGACCAGGTAGAGTTCCCCATCCTGGCTGACGCCTCCGTCCAGCATGCGTGCAATGTTCGGATGGCTGAGTGTTGCAAGGATCTGCCGCTCCTGGCGGAATCGTTCCTGGAAAAGGCTCGTGACAAAAGGCATGTCGATCAATTTCAGGGCAACCTGCTGTTCGAATTGCCCATCCGCCCTGTGCGCAAGGTAGACGGCGCTCATGCCTCCATGTCCAATCAGCCGGTCGATTTCATACGGCCCGATGCTCTTTCTGCCGGACCATGTTTCTATACCCCCCTTGCCCGCCTCCAGTTTTGAGGATGCCGTGGCCGATTCCTCCTGCGCATGTGCTTTCAGCAGCGATTGGATCTCCCTTAGCAATGCCGTGTTGTCGCCGCAGAGCGTCGCCACCGTTGCGGCGCGCTGTGCTTCCGGGGACTCAAGCGCTTTCTGAAAGATCTCCTCAGCCTGGTGAAAAAGGGCAGATAAATCAGGCATGGCCATGAACGCCTTTCAAATAGACGGCAGAACCTCTTTTTGTATGCCGCGAAAAAAACGGGAGGATTGGCTCAATCCTTGGCGCTATGCTTCGGCATTCGGAATTGCATCCGGATAAATGCGCCGGTAAAGCCAGCTCCGTATGAATTTCAGGTCACGATCCACGGTGGCCTTGGACGTCTGCATGATGGCAGCGGTTTCCTCCGAGGTACACCCGAGAAAATAGCGAAGCTCGACGAGTTGCACTTTGTGGGCATCGATCGAATTCAGCTCATCCAGGGCGCTGTTAAGGTCGATCAGAGTTTCGCTTCCGATCCCTATCCACGGAATCTGCTCATTGAGGGGCACATGCTGCGCGCCGCTGCCTCGTTTTTGCGCATAGACAGACCGGGCGTGATCCGTGAGAATCATGCGCATTACCTTGGCTGCGAAAGTATAAAAATGGGCGCGGTCCACCCAGGTGGCTTTTTTCTGGTTGATAAGGCGCAGGCAGAGTTCGTTCACCAGAGTGGTCGCCTGAAGTTCTCCCGGGTTCTTCTCGCGATTGATGTAGGCGGCGGCGACTTTATGAAGATGCGGATAGACAAGCGGCATCAGATCTTCGAAAGCGGATGACTCTCCGTCTCTCCATCTTCCCAGAAGCAGCGTCACTTCTCCCTGAACCGGATCCACGCGCAGCCCTCCTTCCGGCTATTAGGTTCGTTGCGGTGCCCCGATCCTACCATTATGCGGATAGATCCTCCTACTGATTTTCAGGCTGCCGACCCAACCCCAAAAAAGTTGAGGCAATTTCCCGCTGTTTCCCGCTGACTGAATTGAAAGAACACGAAATGGTCTGAACTGCAGCCGGGTCCGCGCAGAGGCGAGGCAAAATCTGCCGCACAAAACCCCGCGCGTTCAAGGAGATTGGAATCATGAAGAAGGCAGCTTTTGTCGTGGCGCTGTTCTCGTTGCTTTCAGGCACCGTCGCCGCCCAGTCGATCGGCAAATCTCTGGCATTTGCGCAAATCGCAAGCGGTGGAAACTGGGAGACGGTGATTAATATCGCCAATCGGGGGACAACGACTTATACGGGACTGCTCAATCTGTATACCATGTCTGCTACCGGTACGCCGCTTCAGTGGAATCCGTCTGTCAACGGGATGAAGATTTCGAACGGCCGGCTGTCCATCCTGATTCCCGCGGGCAGCATGCAAACGCTGACGATTACCGCAGCGGATCTGGAAACTGGCTTTGCAACAATTTCTCCGGCCGCCCCATCCGATGCTGATCAGACGAGCTTTATCGAGGGCTCATTGACCTACTATTATTTCTCCGGGAAAGATGTCGTGGACAGTATTGGAGTTGAGCCGTCAGCGCCAACCTATCTGACGACGATTCCCTTCGACAATTTCTCTGAGATTGCGTTCGCACTTGCGAATACCAATGCCAAAACGGCATCTGTAAATCTATCCGTGTATGCGGCAAGTTCGCCGGGGCAGGTGTTGGGCACGACAGTGATTTCTTTGGCGCAGAATGCGCATGTTGCGGAATACCTCAGCCAGGTGTTTGCAGGCATTCAGGATGGGACGCCGGGCAGGCTCGAGATAGAATGCGATATTCCGATATACGGGCTTGCATTGACGCAGGCGGGTTCCCAGTTTTCATCGCTTTCATTCCAGCCGGCGGTCAGAGCCTATACGTGGACAGAAAATTTCACGCCCACCGGTACCCTCAAAACAGGGACGATGAGCCTCTCGCTAAGCGGATCCCTGCTGCAGTATCAAAAAACAACGATGACCCCATCCCAGGAAGCTCCAAGATTGATTACCGGCATATTCTCCGGCGGTGATTTTACAACAGTTGACTATGATCAGACTGCCGGGCAGGTCCGGTACTGGCGCTTCAGCGCTTTTTCTCTCTCGATGTCCTCAATCGTCGGCACAGTGAAAATCTACAGTCTCACTCCTTCCTACAGCTACCTTGGGCAAGGCACCGTGACGCTGGTCGCCGCATCGACAAGCCCGGCAAATACGCGTATTGTGCAGCGGGCCTTGGCACAAACCGGATTGGCGATGGGACAGGCTTCCACCGTCATGCAAAGCCAGTACCTGATGGTCCTTGCAAAAATGTCCGGCAGCACGTCGTGCCAGGCCTTGCCAGGTGGAGGAAGCGTACAGGCGGGCGCCAGCACCCTGTCGGTTTTCTATGATGCCAATTGCACCAGGCCTTACGTCGTAAGCACTCCCACGATTCAGGCCAACAATGGCGTCCTCAATGTTTCGGAAACAGCGATCTATTACGGATTGACCGGGAAAAACCTCGGATCCATGGCCATGATAGAAACTGCGGATTTCGGTGCTTTCAACGGAACGATTTCTCTGAACGGCATGGCCACGTTTACGCCGGCCGGGGGAGGGCAAACGGCGCAGCTGGGGATGTATTGCACTCTGAAGAGCACGGGCGTCGGTCAGTGCGGAGGAGGCATCGTTCAGGATTTTACCGATCTGGGAATTTCTATCGGAGCCGTCACTCCACTTACCCTTACATATGATCCGGAATCCAGTGCGTCTCCAATGACCTTTACCGGCGGCGGAGTGGCTGTTACCGGCCCAATGAAATCCTTAACACTGACGAGTCCATCTGCAATGTCCCTGGCGATACAGGGCGGAACAGCATTTGGAGTGTCGTCGGCAAGCGGAGGCGCCGCCGGTTTTGAACTTTTCCCTCCGACTCCAACGGGGTGGACGTTGACAGATCTTGCCCATGATGCGCGATTTGAGATGAATGTGATCGACAATCAAACGCGCAATCTGACTCTGAAAATCACGCAGATCAGCACCGGCGCCATACTGGCAACCGGTTCCATTGATCAGTCAGGAAGCGGCTCGATTACTTGGTCCGACAGTACCGTTTCCTCCGTCGTTAACTGGCTGGCGGATTCGACAAAGTAGTTCCATGTCTGCAGGCTTTGCGGGCAATGGAGTTGAACAGATTCGGGAAAGGCGGTTATGAAGAAACTCGCAGGTGTTTTCATGTTGTTGGCATGTCTGTCGGCGTCCGCCAGGGCACAGTCCATTGCCAAAGCGCTGACCTTTGCGCAAATTGCCAGCGGAGAATCCTGGGAAACGGTGATCAATATTACAAACCGGGGAGTGACGGCATACACGGGGCAGCTCAATCTCTTTACCATGACTGCCAACGGAGCCGGCTCTTTGCCATGGAATCCGATGGTGAATGGTCAGTTTGTTACAAATGGACACATCGCGGTTTCGATCCCGGCAGGCAGTACTCAATTGCTGATGATAACGGCTCCGACGCTTCAGGTCGGATTCGGCACTATTACGCCGAGTGCGCCATCGGATATGGATCTGACCAGCTTTGTCGAAGGTTCGCTGACCTATTATTACCTTTCGGGCAAAGACGTGGTGGACAGCATCGGAGTCGAGCCGTCGGGTCGCATCTACAACACAACCATTCCGTTTGACACCTTTTCGGAGATTGCATTTGCTCTTGCGAATACGGACCCCAAGACCGCATCCGTGAAGCTGACCGTATATTCTGCTTTGACGCCGGCAAGCGTCCTGGGCACGGCGGTGTTATCCCTGGGGCCGAATGCACACATAGCCGAGTATTTGAGCCAGGTTTTCCCCGGCATTCCCGCGAGCACGGCAGGCAGATTGGATATCGAGTGCGCGATTCCCATTTATGGCCTGGCTTTGACGCAGGCGGGCAGCCAGTTTTCGTCCTTGCCCTTCCAGCCTGCGGTCAAGACCTATAACTGGACGGTCAATTCTCCGGGTGGCGCCAAAACCGGAACCTTAAGTGCACGACTTAACGGCACGGTTATGGATTATGTGACCGTTACCCAGACTCCGTCGCTGGAGGCACCTCGATATGTTGCGGGCACCTTCGTAAATGGGGGATGCTCTTTAGTGGATTATGACGTGACCAATAACCAGATCAAATACTGGAATTTCGGTGCCTATTCCCCGACGGACGCTGTCGTCAATGGCACCGTTCAGGTATGGACCCTCGACACGTTTACATATCTCGGCCAGGGGACCGTCACATTGACGGCCACTAACTGAGCCTCACAAAATGAGAAGAAGCAACTTCCGCCTGCTTTTCAAAATACATCGGCGCATCGATGGATGAGATTGTGTTCTGGGAAAATGGCCCGAAGGCTTAGTCTGGTTATGGCCGCGAATTGCCCGAGCCTTCAATGGCCGCGGGTAATTCGCGGCGTTTTTTCGCTGAAATTTTTGCTTATGGAGCGGCTTTCCAGTTGATCGTGATGGAAGTGTATTTCTGATTCCCGCTGTACAGGATGATCAGTTTCCACCCGTTTGTCGCGTTTGGCAGTTGGCGGATGACGACCTCCTTCGGGTCCACCTCAATCGAAATCGGTCTTCCGGGGAACTGTCCCTCGATAGCTCCGATGGAAGCCTGTTGATCCTCAAGAATCAATACCGAATTTTTCTGCAGTTCACCTGTCCAGATGATCGTGCCCGAGTTGAGCTGGGCCGGCTGTGCCCTTTTGGGCGCGGGCTTTGATGGCTTGAGAGCCGCCGCGGATTGAGCAAAACTCACAGGCTGTGTGACGGCTGTACCGGGGCGGTCCGTTTCGTTTCGGAGTTCCTGTTTTTCGGAAAGGACCGGTTGGACCGGTGCGCTTGCAGTCGTCGTCAGCGGCCGAGCAGCAGGTATGGGTTCGGGCGCAGCCGTTGTGCCGACCGTGCTTGCCCCTTCTGAAGCTGCGGGCGGTTGCCCTGGAGCCGGAACCTCAGGGTTGTGAATGCTCTTCATTGCGAAGAGGAGGATCCCCAGCAGGACAGCGGCGGCAATAGTCGCCAGCCACGCGGTTGATGAGATTTTTTTGCGGGCTGCCGGATTTGCCGATGGCTCAATTCTTGGCGGGGCAGTCGGAGATGCTGAAATGCTCTCCCTGTCTTTGCGCTGGACAAAGGCGATTTCCAGTGCCTGCACGAAATCCAGGCAATTGTCGAACCGATTCTGGGGATCTTTCGAGAGAGCTTTTTTGAATACAGCGAGTAGCGACGGGCGGAAGCCCGATTTATCGTAATCCGGCTCCTCCCATAGAATTTTTGCCAGCAGTCCCGTCAGGGTTGAGGCAACGAAGGGAAGACTTCCGGTCAAAATCCGGTACGCAACGACCGCGAGCGAAAACTGATCCGAGCGGCCATCCACCTCGCGGCCCTGTGCCTGTTCGGGAGACATATAGCTCGGCGTGCCGAGAACAAATCCCGATTGCGTCATGGAGGCGGATGCCGTGAGCTTCGCAATTCCAAAATCGGCGACCTTCACCCTGCCATCTTCACAAATCATGATGTTCGAGGGCTTGACGTCGCGGTGAATGATCCCCTTGCCGTGCGCATAATCGAGAGCATCGGCCGTTTGTCTTAGGATTGGGAAATATTTTTCGGCGTGCTCCGGTGAATCGGAAGCGAGCAAGTCTTCGAGGGGCCGCCCCGCCACGAACTCCATGACGATGTAGGCGTCTTCGCCCTGTTCGCCAATATCGTAGATGGTGATGATTCCAGGATGGGACAGGATTCCCGCCGATTGAGCTTCCCGATACAGCCGTTTCGTCAGTTCGTCGTGATTGTCGCCGCTATCCAGCGAACTGAGGCGGATCGTTTTGATGGCTACCGAACGGCCGATCAGATGGTCCGTCGCAGCGTAAATGACCCCCATCGCACCGCGGCCCAGCTCTTTCGTAATCTTGTATCTGCCAATCTGTTCCAAGGCGCGTCTCCGCGGTCAACTAATCCGTGACACGAAAGGTAAAAATCTTGCCTGATTTTGTGCTGGATACGTCGGCGCCGGCCAGCAGAAAACCGTACTCTCCCTCATTCAATCCAGGCAGTTTGATCGAATAGCCGCGGCTAGGCATCTTTGTGCTTTCGTATTTGACCAGATCTCTCGTAGCTCCACCCGAAGAGCTGAAAATGCCTCCCACAACCGCGAGAAATTCGCGGGCATCCCGCTGCTGCTGTAAATGAATCAGCTGATATTCCGTGATCACCACCCCTTCGGGCGGGATCACCAGGAATTCCAGCGGAGATTTCAGGACATTGGCGCTGTGCGCTCCGGTGACTCTGCCGTTCAGGTCGTTCTGGACAATGCCGGCGGTTGCCAGGCGCGCAAAGGCTCCGCCCGTGCGATAGGTGACGATTTCGGGTTGCAGATCAACCCATTGTTCGGCTTTTTTTACATACACTCCCGCCTCCGTGGGGATTTTAACCGGTATCGCGGGAGCGGTGGTTTCGGCGGGTTTCGGCAGAGGTTCTTTGGGCGGGATCGGTTTGACGGAGGCTTCCAGAAAGGCGTGCGTGGTCGGAGCGGTCTTCACTTCCGGCAGCCTGGTCGGGTTGAGCAGGACTCCCATGAGCCGGTCGCTGACCCCGTTTTCTTTGAGGCTCACCATTCCGTTGACCGAGAGGTCAAAATTACTTTGACTTTCCAGCACCTTGGAAATGATGACATCTTCATGGATCCCCACCTTCACCAGTTTGATGATGGATTCATTCGTCAGGACCTCGTCCGACCCCACCATCATCAACACGATGTCGATGCGCATCGTCTGAGATCCGAGGATCGCGGCGCCCGTGCGGATGTAGGGTTTGAATCCGCGTACCGAGGTGGAGATCTGATAAATGCCGGCCGGCAACTGCGCGGTGTAATTGCCGGAGGCAGTGCTCGATATCTGGTGCGACAACCCCGAGTCGGTATTCCTTATTTCAATCCGTACTCCCGGCATGAGGGCCCCGGCGGAATCGGTCACCGTGCCCGTGACGGTGCCGAGATCGCCTTGTGCGCAGATCGATCCCAGTGCCAGGAGTAGAAAGGTGAATCCAAACCGGATGATAGACATGGCGCATATCCTCTTGAATGGCGTGGATCCGGTGCTGCCCGAGTTTCGCTGTTGAGGTAGCCTCGCTCAACAGGTAAAGAATCTACACAGAAAGATAAGGCGTGATGGTAAGACTTTTGATGAGTTAAATATGTTGACGGCAATCCTTTGATGTCAAGAGAAATATGGCGTGTGGATCGGGACAAAACCGCTAAGAAGCGACTTCCGGACCACCGGCGATTAGTGTATTATTCTGCGGTCAGCGCACCCGTAGCTCAGTTGGATAGAGCGTCGGACTTCGAATCCGCAGGCCGCCCGTTCGAGTCGGGCCGGGTGCGCCAGCTTACTTATTGCCGCTGTTGCACTTATCTGCCTGCTTCATTGGATCCTCCGTCCCGCCTTTTATTGCTTGCAGGATAGTTGCAGGAATTCGGGTCTTACTTATGCGGTTTGGGACTGCTCCGTTTCATTTTGTTCTTTCGGCTGGAGTGCTGCTTCCAGGGCAGCCATAGCAGCCTTTTTGTGAGCCGGGGCAAGATGCGAATAACGCAAAGTCATATCAATCGATTTGTGACGCATGATCTCTTTTACGGACACGAGGTCAATTCCAGCCATAACCAAGTGCGATGCGCAGGTGTGTCGAAGTATGTGGAATGTCACTCCCGCCAACTTGGCATTCTCCACCGCTTTCTCGAACTGCCTCTTGAGGTCATAAAAGGGCTTGTCTGAGGTCTTTCCTGTAAATACGTATTTGGAATCCAGTCGACGGGGAATGGAACGTAATGTCTCCAGAGCTGTTGCAGTGAGTGGAATTGTAGACCTTTCTCCATTCTTCTGGTCGGATCCTGTTAGCTCGATGAATTTATCCCGAAGATTGACGTTATCCCATTTCAAATTGAGGATCTCCCCTCGTCTCATGCCAGTGTGAATGGCCAGAGTAACGACCTGCTTCATTGTTTGGGAAGGGCAGGCCTCAATAAGCTGTTTGCACTCTTCGGGTGTGAGGTAACGCAAACGACGGTTATTTTCTTTTTTCAGTTTTACTCCCTTAGCAGGACTTTGGCTTATCCACTCCCACTCGGTGGCTTTTGTGAACATGTGCTTCAAAAGGGCCATCTCGCGATTGACAGTTGCAGGTTTCAGGACCTCGCCACTTTTTGTTGATAAGGACGAAAGCCGATCTGCCTGAAAGTTTTCCACCTTCGCTCGGGTTATGGTCGAGAGTTGAGTGTCTTTTTTAAAGATGTCTTCGATAACCTTTGCGCGTTGTTTCTTGCTCCGGACGTCCTTTTGCCCGATCTTCTCGCACCACTTTAAATATTCGGTCTTGAGGTCACCAAAGGTCTTTTTGCACTCCTTCTTTTTATCAAGGTATTTGCCTTCATCTATAAGCGATGTGATCTTGTGCAGATTGGCTTCTGCAGATTCGGGAGTCGCGTATGTTTCCCAGATCTTGTGTCCCTTGTAAGTTGTATCAATGATCCACCTTGTTTGAACCTTTCCATCCTTCTTATGTTTTTTTCCTGCCCGCTCTCTTATTCCTGGCGGCAACTTCTTCTTACTCATGCTTTATTCCCCTTTCATTTAATGACTCAAGCAAGTGAATAAACTTTGCTGCCATCTGAGAGACCTCACGGCCACCGTTTTCCCAATAACACACCGATGAACGATTGACCCCCAGTTGGCGAGCAAACTGACTTTGCGTCAAACCCAACTTCTTTCTAATTTTTTCAACTTGTTTGGCTGTCATGAGTGTTGTCATAGACAACACAATAAAACTTGCTGCGATTTATTGTCAAGCGGTTTTCGTTTGTGTGAAAATTTTTTCATCAATATTATTTCTGCCGTAATACGGCAGAAATGCAGCAGCCCAGGCGGAGGCTGATTAGCTTTTTCCCAAACTCAAGTTCATGGGCTTGACCCTGCATTCTCCAGGTGCGAAGGTTGCGAAGGGTAAAGAGGGGTCTCCAGTAAAGTATTTATAGTAATCTCTCGCGATAGATACTTTATAAAAACACCCTCTTGCCCTTCGCAACCTTCGCAGGCAACCACCTTCGGGATCACTGCCCGACTTGAAGATCACGGACGAGGTGCAAATTTTGGTTCGCCGTGTACTCCTCAAGAACTATGTCTTGATGTCGGATTCGTATACCAAAATACACTGCTAGTCTCGACCGAGGGTGAAGTCCTCGCTCGATTCTAGGGCACGCAGCAACCATTCGACGGAATTGAGTTTTATTGGGTTCTCGATAGCCCCCCAGCCGACAATATCCACAAAAGATCTGATACAGATCGTCTGGACGCAGCATTTCAGAACGGGGCGCTTTTTCCGTCCGCTCATCAAGGAACTGGCCGAAAATATCGTTTTCGTCTCGATACTCCTTGCCAGCTTTGATTACATCAGGAGGCGTGCCAAGCCCGCCGATCCGTTGCCATTCAAGGCAACCTTGTACCGCCCAATTGAGAATGCCGGGTGCCTCTTCCTTGAGCTTCTCCAGAAGATTGGCATCAACATCCTCATCGGGAATGCGAACGTCAAAAGGTATTAGGCGGATCCGGTCCCAGATTGCTTCATCCGTGCCCCTAACGTCTGGTTTGTGATTGCAATCGAGAAAAATATGATGAGTAGGGGCAAATTCGGTATAGCCCTGATACAGCCCCCTCGCCTTAACAGTGTTTCCTCCAGTGAGCAGCTTGATAGTTGATTCGGCCAAAGCTTGCCCATCCTCGGTTTCCGAGGATGTAACAAACCGCAAGCCCCTCAAATCCGCGAACTCGGGCGTAGCATTCAGCCCGCCCCCGTTCTTTTGCGACATTAAAGCCCGGATTGGAATCTGACCGGCATAGTCGCCGAGTACAAAGCGGATTATCTCCAGTAGAGTTGTCTTCCCATTCCGACCCCCGCCCTGGAGCACAAACAGCACACGCTCGCTTTGCTGCCCGGTAAGGCTGTATCCGATGGCTCTTTGCACGTAGGAGATAAGATCTTGTTTCCCTGCATAGATCTTGTTCAGAAAAGCATGAAACAACACGCTCTTTGCCTCCCGATCATACACCACAGGCGCAAGCTTTGTGATCATATCTGCCTGCCTCTGCGGGTAGCAATCGCCGGTCCTAAGATCGATCGTTCCATTTTCACAATTTAATAGCCAGTTGTTGGAATCAAAATCTTCTGGCTGTGCTTCTATCTCTGGCTGACTTTCTCCAACCTTCATCATTGCCTTCAGACGTTGCTCCCCCAGAGATTTCAATCCATGTGCAGATTGGCTCCGCTGGAATGCAGGATCGGCGTTATTAAGCGCATCCTGATACACCCCCTTGGCGACATCCTGACACATGCGGGAAACCGCCTTCTCGGCCTTCGGCTCCCACCTCTTGCCGGTCCACGCGAGCCAGCCCCAGCCGGTAACATGGCGCACTTCCGCCCCGTGACGCTCAGCAAAAATACGAGCGTTACCCCAATCGGTGAGTTGTTCTTTCCCCCCAGCCTGGAGGGTTGACCTGTTGTTCAAGTTGATCGGCGATGTAATCCGCCTCCAGTTGGGGCACGCGGAGCAGTAAGGCTCCCCCCCATTCTGGCGGATATTCACACAGGTTCGCGGGCCGAAACTCCAAATGCGGTCAAGCTCCGCTTCTGTTTCCTTGCGGGTGTACCCCGGATAGGGCTTGCTCCACTCATGCGCTAATTCTCGCCCGCCCTCGCATCGGCCGACAATCTCAAGCATGATCTTCCATTCGGGGTTAGGAAGGATGGCTGCATCATCCCGGTAGTGTCGGACACACGCGCACCCCTCAAGTATTGGTTCAATCCGATCAGGAGGACGATTGAATTGGGCGTTTGCATCCCCACCGGATCCCCGTTCCGCCCGATGCCCCCCCACCGTTTCCGGCGAATTACCCTCCAGGAGAAAGGGCTCAAAGCCGCTCGGGTTGTACCGACACTCAGGATGCCATTCGATAAGCTCCACGGGTCTCGGTTGTTCAAGCTTCCGGTTAAACGTTCTCGGCAAACGAAGAACCCTGGCAAGATCTGGGGTACTGTCAATCTCCCATCCAAATGTTGAAGCTTGAGCTTGAAGGGTAGACTGGAATCTTGACGATAACTTGGCGGCTTCCCGCCATTCATCCTTGCCTTCAAAAATCCACGGTTCTCGAAATAAATAATAGGCGTGTATGCCGCCACCGGACGAGATAAGGATCGTAGGCTTCAGCGGCAGGGCTTCCAGTATTCTGCGGGCATCTTGCATAGTTGGAGGCAAATTCTCCTTTGTGTGTCCCGGACCCTTTACGTCAATCTCAATCCAGAGTCCAGGGATTGCTGATACCTTCTCGGCCCCCGCCCTCCCCGTCTGGGGGTGCAGGCCCAGACCGAAGTACACATCATGCGTTTGGCTTAATCGCTCCGCTTCCTTCCCGGCTTGCTCCCAGTCCGAAACAGCGAACGTTTTGCCTCGCCAGTCTCGCTCGGTGCAGATTGCAATGTACCCATGCAAGTCCTCATCGCCGAATAAACAGCGAAGAAACTCACCAGGGGTGTGGGGTGTTGCCGAAGAACCGGCTCCCCCTACAGCAGGAGGAGCCGATATTTCAGGAACAGTTTCTACTTCGTCAACTTCGCAAATATTGAAGGCCATCTATGCTACCCCCTGACTGAGTCTCTCGATCTCCTGACTGAGTACCTCATAGGCTCGATGGAATGTTATGGAATCCGCAAGGCGGTGACGCCTGTTCCTGATCTGATAGAAATCTTGCTCCACAATTGCCCTTTGTACTTCCGTCGCTGTGACGGCCCTTGCAGCCGATATCAACCACCCTCTTGTTTCGCTCCAATCTGGGACTTTATTGGGTTCCACGTAGAGGCCGGAAATAAATCTCTGTGCAAAATCGATTTGATCTGTCGGCAGTTGATCCTTGAATTCCACATATCCCGTTCTTGGATCTTCGATGAAGAGCACATAATTCGAATATCCGGTAATAGGATCCTGTGTGACCAATAGGTCGGTGATATCAAGGCCGAGGGCAGTGCCAGCTCGTTTTAGCCCCCAAGCGGGCTCCGAAACAAACTCCCTGCATTTCTGGAGTTCAGGGCCTGGCACCCCCAAATTGACCAGCTCCGGGTACTTTGTTCGCCACCGGGCTAGACCCTCATCCGACATATGGTAGATGAGGCGTTTCTTCACTGGCTTGGTGGCTGCGATTGAATCCGGCTGGCTGGATTCACCTTGACTCGGATGATTCTGCTCGATCATAATGTTATCCTCGATAAGTTGATTGACATTGGCCCGGGTCGCTTTACCAGAGCGAGATCGGGCCGTTTCTTTTTGCTGAGACATTCCCAGACTGTCCGCACTATGCAACCCTGACATTACTAACCTCCATGCCCCGTAACCATGCCTCAAACGATTCGGGCCGCACTCTGAAAGTGCGCCTCTCCGCTCCCTCGCAGATAAGCAGGGTGCCGGGTATCTGGCCCGTAACTAGCATTTCCCAAACTTTGGAGCGAGATATACTTAAGCGACGAACTATGTCGGAAGGCTTCAAAAACTGTTGTTGCTCAGTCATACACACAATTCTCCTTCTCTGCCCATGGGTTTAAGCGAGCGGCAACAGGGCAGATAATGCCTGCTCGCATGAACTCAATTCCTAAGATTGTGCGGATTCTCCAGGTAGACCATCTCCAGCGGGCAAAGAGAGCTTTGCAGGCGTTATATCAATGATCCGGTTTCGTTCATCAAGCCGCCTCTGATCCCGGGCTGTAAGGGTGATCTCAATCTTTGTGTTTGCCGGGAGTACAAATGCAGGCTGCTGAGTGCTCTGCGTGAAATCAGCCCCTTGCCCGATCTGTCCGGTGAGCCTCGCAACAAATTCGAGATTGGACCTGATTTCTTTCACGGCTCCAAGACATACCTTGAGGTTCTGGGCTTTCTCGGCCCGCTCCAAGACGCGCAGAGTCCTTTGTGTGAGGTTCTCCAGCCTTTCAAGCAGTGCGGTCCCGCGCTCAATTTCTGCCTGCTCTCGTTGTTTGGCTATCCCTGCCTTAGCGGCTTTCTCAAGGGAAGTTGAAACGTGATTTTTAAAATGCGCATGTACCACCGATTTGCTCAAACCATACCGTCCTGCTATGACCCGGACAGACGTCCCGCTTGCTAATAGTAGGTCGATATTTTCGTGCTCAATATGGGTACATGCTCCGCATGGTCTTGGCAAATCTGTCCTCCCAAAATGAAATTTCCAGGCCACTCAGGCACTTATCTTTTAAGCCCCCCCTGGAGGTATCTCGCTTTCAAATTTCACAAGTAACAAACTTCATTATTTCATGGGTTCCAGACAAAGGGTGGACACCGAACCAAAGCTGAACAGGCATGCTTTACTAAATCGAAGAACCAACATGAACTCGGCATCCGTCATAACTCTCCTCTTCATACTTAGCCCCCTCGCGTTGGTTTTTGTCGGGGTGCTGTCGCCTAAATATTTGCAGGGAAAGTGGATGCAATTATCGCAAAGGTCTCTTCGAGAATTAATGTGAGGGGTGGGGATGCTGTATTGGATTGAAGGGTGAAGCAGTTAAATAATTATTCCTTGATCTTTTGCCATTTTTCGCCGGTATCCGTGCTGGCGGATTTCCTTGCTACTCTATGCTTTTCTTTTCTCTGCATATGGGCTGAACGGTCAATGCGGTCCTTTGCTCTTTTTAGATGTTCAATAACGGTGGTCCTGTGAACTCCCAATTTTCTTGCGATATCAGAGGGGCTCAAACGGTATTCCCAGCTGAGTGAGGCACATTCTTGCTGCTTCTCTGTAAGCTTTGCGTCGGCAAACATGTTGGAAAGGTCGTGGATTTTAATCAGCCTTTTCTTCAAACTACCCTTAGGAATCCCCCCTGTGGTGGCCTCCTTTTTTGAAGCATCGCGGAGAATTGCCCTGTACTTCTCCGCGTCAGCCTTGTCTCTCTGCCTTTCAATCTGTTCCGGGTGAACACCTTGCTGTCTCAGTATGTGTTCGCTTATGGCTTTCACCAATTCGTCCCTTGCATGTTCCTGCTCTGAACGATTGGCCTCTTTCTTCGAGTTATTCATAAGTCCAACCTGACAATTCATCCTGAGAATTAGTTGCTGACCGGGTACGCTGCATAGCCTATCAAATTAACCATGTCGAACACACTATTTCATTACCGATCGAGCATATTTTTTCATCCAAAAGGCAGCAGGATGTTGTGTGATTTGTTCAGTGGTGCCCCCTTAAAATACAGTTCGATACTGGCCCAGAAGAAACCAATTTGCCCCTTATAGTTAAAGTTATTAGGAATGGGATTTTTCTTAATAGCAGCACGCCAAAAATGAGCTACAATCGCCGAAACCTAAACAAAGCTCGCGTTATTGCGGGAAGTGATAGCTCGGAATAGATCATGAACAAAAAGGCACTGAGCGAGCGTGACATCTGCACAAAATTTATTACCCCGGCCATCAGGAAATCGGGCTGGGATGAGATGTCTCAGATCCGCGAAGAGGTAAGCTTCACAAAAGGCCGCATCATAGTCCGTGGCAAATTGGTCAGCCGGGGAAAGCCAAAACGTGCAGATTACATCTTGTACTACAAACCCAACATCCCCATTGCTGTGGTGGAGGCAAAAGACAACAATCACAGCGTCGGTGACGGCATTCAGCAGGCGCTCGATTATGCTACCACCCTAGATGTCCCGTTTGTCTTTTCGTCCAACGGTGATGGCTTTGTATTTCACGATCGCACCGGCACCTTTCCACAAAAAGAGACAAACCTAACCCTGGATAAATTCCCATCACCAGAAGAACTCTGGACTCACTATTGCCAATGGAAAGGTCTATCTGCGGAGGCTGAAAAAATCGTCAGTCAGGAATACTACGATGACGGGAGCGGCAAAGCTCCACGCTATTACCAATGCAATGCCATCAATGCAACAACCGAAGCCATCGTGAAAGGACAAGACCGGATTCTTTTGGTAATGGCCACGGGCACCGGCAAAACATATACGGCTTTCCAGATAATTTGGCGGCTATGGAAGGCTGGTATCAAAAAACGCATTTTGTTCCTGGCCGATCGCAATGTGCTGGTAGATCAAACCATGGTCAACGACTTCAGACCCTTTGGCTCTGCCATGGCAAAGCTCAGCACCGGGACTAAAACAATTGGGCGGGAGGATGGAACTGAAGTCACACTGACAACGGCTCTAGATAAAAAGCGCCGTATAGACACAGCCTTTGAAATCTACTTGGGACTGTATCAGGCTATTACAGGCCCAGAAGAGCGCCAGAAGCTTTATAAGGAATTCTCCCCTGGCTTCTTTGACCTGATCGTTGTGGACGAGTGCCACCGTGGCAGTGCAGCTGAAGATGCAGCTTGGCATGAGATCTTGACTCATTTCTCCAGCGCCACTCAAATCGGTCTAACCGCCACGCCCAAAGAGACCAAATACATTTCAAATATCAACTACTTCAACAAACCCGTTTATTCGTACTCTCTAAAGCAAGGCATTCAAGATGGTTTCCTTGCGCCGTACAAAGTGATTAAGGTCCATATCGATCGAGACATTGAAGGGTATCGGCCCGAGAAGGGGCAGCTTGATCGAGACGGTTACGAGGTTGAGGACCGGATTTATAACCAGAAGGATTTTGACCGCAATTTGGTCATTGATGACCGTACAAAGCTCGTAGCCAAAAAAGTCACAGAATTCCTGAAGGAGAGCGGAGACCGTTTTCAAAAGGCCATATTTTTCTGTGTTGATACGGAACACGCTGCAAGAATGCGGCAAGCTCTGGTCAATGAGAACTCTGATCTTGTACAGCAGAATTCCAGATACGTGATGCGGATAACGGGGAATGATCCTGATGGATTGGACGAGATTGGCAACTTCATCGATCCTGAAGCACCGTATCCCGTTCTAGTAACAACTTCTCGCCTACTTTCTACCGGGGTGGATGTACAGACCTGTCGCCTGATTGTGCTAGATCGGGAAATAGGCTCCATGACCGAGTTCAAACAGATTGTCGGTCGTGGGACGCGCGTCCATGAGGACACAAAGAAGTTTTACTTCACTTTGATTGATTTTCGGGGCGCTACCAATCTGTTCGCCGATCCCGAATTCGATGGCGAGCCGGTCCAAATCTACAATCCTGGCAAGGGTGATCCTATTAAGCCGCCCGATGACGAGCCGCCACCAGAAGGGCAAAAGCCTCCTTACGATTCAGAAGAAGAAGTCATTGTAGATGGCCCCCCACCGGATATAGGGATCGGATCTGACGATGGGCAGGAAAGCCGAAAAAAGGTCTACGTTGACGGTATCGGCGCAACGATTGTTGCTGAGCGCATCGAGTACCTTGATGAAAATGGAAAGCTTGTTACCGAGAGCCTGCGGGATTTTACGAAAAGGGCTTTACGAAAACACTTTGCCAGCCTGAATGAATTTCTAAATCGCTGGAGTGAAACAGATCGCAAACAGGCAATCCTTGACGAGCTTGGTGAGGAAGGTTTGCCTCTCCAGCCGCTAACAGAAGAGTTCGGAGATAAGTTCGACCCATTTGATTTGATTTGCCACGTGGCTTTTGGCAAGCCGCCTCTCACCCGGCGAGAAAGGGCTGAGAACGTGCGAAAACGAGACGTGTTCACAAAATACGGACCGCAGGCTCGGGCCGTGTTGGATGCACTCTTGGCAAAGTACCAGGATGAAGGAGTGTTGAACCTGGACGATCCACGCTTGCTCCAAGTCCCTCCCTTTAGTTCAATGGGAACACCAATTCAGCTAATAAAACAATTCGGTACCCGCAGCAATTATGAAAACGCAGTCCACGAACTCCAGACCGCGCTTTACCAGGAGGTCGCTTGATTTATGTCTGTTCGCAATCTTGTTAAATCCATTCAAGACATCATGCGCCAAGATGTCGGCGTTGATGGAGATGCACAACGAATATCCCAACTGTGTTGGATGTTCTTTCTGAAAATAATAGATGACCAGGATCAGCAGCTCGAAATAATGCAGGATGGCTATCGTTCTCCGCTTCCATCCGAGTATCAATGGCGCAATTGGGCAGCAAACCCTGAAGGTATCACTGGGGATGCGCTTCTAACTTTTATTAACTCCGAATTGTTTCCGGCCTTAAAAGAGCTATCTATCTCGGGGAAATCAGGGGACCGTCGGCGTGTGGTACGGGCGTTGTTTGAAGATGCTTATAACTACATGAAATCTGGGCAGCTAATGCGGCAGGTCATTAACAAAATCAATCAAGTTGATTTCAATGACTTGGCCGAGCGTCAGCATTTTGGCGACATATATGAGCAGATCCTGAATGATCTACAAAGTGCCGGGAATGCAGGCGAATATTACACCCCAAGGGCTGTTACTAGTTTCATGGTGGATCGAATTGACCCCAAGCCTGGCGAGATTTTGCTGGATCCCGCTTGCGGCACTGGTGGTTTCTTGACTTGTGCGTTGCGCCACATGCGTGAACGCTATGTGAAGAAGGTTGAAGACGAACAAAAAATGCAGCAGTCATTGCGAGCAGTCGAAAAGAAGCAGCTCCCCCACATGCTCTGTGTCACCAATATGTTGTTGCACGGGATCGAGGATCCCGGTTTCGTCCGTCATGACAATACTCTAGCCCGACCTTACATCAGCTACACTGCAAGCGATCGTGTCGACATTATCGTTACAAACCCACCTTTCGGAGGACGCGAGGAAGATGGCATTGAGAATAACTTCCCAAAGCACTTTCAGACTCGTGAAACTGCAGATCTATTTCTAGCTCTCATAATAAGGCTGCTTAAGCCCGGTGGTCGGGCAGCTGTGGTTTTGCCCGATGGCTCCCTTTTTGGTGAAGGCATCAAATCCAGATTAAAAGAGCATCTGCTGGAAGAGTGCAACCTGCATACAATAGTTCGCTTACCAAATAGCGTATTCAAACCGTATGCCAGCATTGGGACAAACCTGCTGTTCTTCGAGAAGGGCGAGCCAACGAAAGAGGTTTGGTTCTACGAGCACCAGATACCCGAGGGGCAAAAGGCCTACTCAATGACAAAACCTATTCGAATCGAACATTTCAAATCGTGCATTGATTGGTGGGGAGGTGCAAAACGGAAAGGCCGCAAAGAAATAGAATCAGCCTGGAGAATTTCGGCAGAAGAAGTTAAACGCCGTGGCTATAATCTTGATTTGAAAAACCCCCGCACAGTTTTAGATAAATACGAAACCTCAGACAATCTTATTGCCAAGCTTATCGAAGCCGAGGGGCAAGTGGCGTCATTACGAGAACAGCTGAAGGCCGCATTATCTGAGGCGCTGTTATGACAAATCCGAATCTACTCCTCAAGCATTTTAGTGGAAATATCGAAGCGCCCGGTGCAGTTTCACGACTGCGCCAGCTTATCCTAAATCTTGCGGTTCGTGGAAAGCTCGTCGATCAGAACCCAGATGATGAACCGGCGTCAGAGTTTCTGCTTCGCATTGATGCTGAGAAGACACAACGGGCAATAAAGTATTCTAGAACTGCGGCACCTTCTTTGCCGATTGCCAAACAGGGTATGGATTATGAACTGCCTAGTGGATGGCAATGGGTCCGAATGGCCGAGATAGCAAAGCTCTGGAATGGCTTTGCTTTTGGTAGTGGAGATTTTACGTCGGATGGCATTCCGGTTGTTCGCATTGGAGATCTTCAGAATGGTGCGGTTGTTTTGGACAACGCTGTTTGCGTTTCCGAGAAAATAGCAAATGCATTAAAACCTGAGATTTGGATTCCTCCAGATGCACTCCTTATAGCTATGTCTGGCGCTACCACAGGTAAAGTAGCTTTTAACTTTACTGGTCGTCGTCTTTTGCTGAATCAAAGAGTCGGACGAATTGAGCTTTTTTTAGTAAATGCCAAATTCATCAAGCTTTTTTTCGAAACTATTATAGCTCGAAATCTCAGCATTTCTTCGGGGACAGCGATTCCCAATTTAAGCACAGAACAAATTAACAACACTATCGTGCCCCTTGCTCCACTCGCCGAACAACACCGCATTGTTTCCAAAGTAGATGAATTAATGAAACTTTGTGAACGCTTGGAGGCTGCCCAGGCCGAACGAGAGAACCAGCGAGATAGGCTAGTGTCAGCATCTCTCCAGCGGCTGAGTAAACCCGCTGATGAGAAAGCATTTTGCAATGCTGCCCGGTTTTGTATCCGCCATTTTGATCGGCTTACAACTCATCCCGAGCATATTCAACAACTCAAAAAAACTATTCTCGATTTAGCAATCAGAGGCAGATTAGTTCGGCAGGAATCTACTGACGAACCTGCCGAAAAAATTTTGCTAAGGATACAGGATGAAAAGCTGAATCTCTTAAGGAAAGGAATAATCAAGAAAAACGATTTTGCCCAGCGTTCACCATCGGAGTCGGAATTTCCTTTTCGTCTACCAGAAGGATGGATGCCCGCAAACCTTCAAGCATTATGCCAGTCGATTGCGGATGGAGATCACCTTCCGCCGCCAAAGGCTGACGCAGGTATCCCATTCTTGGTCATCGGAAATGTCCGAAACGAAAAAATAGATTTTTCTGGATGTCGGCATGTACTCGAAGAATATTATAACAACCTTAACCCTATCCGTCGACCTAGGAAGGGTGACGTCTTATACACCTTGGTAGGATCATACGGAATTCCAGTCCTAGTTGAAGATAATCAACAATTTTGTGTGCAAAGGCATATCGGAATTTTACGCCCGTCCAACGAGATAAATTCCACATTTTTGTACTGGATATTGGGAAGTCGTTGGGTTTTCGATCAAGCGAGCAAACGCGCTACAGGCATTGCGCAGAAGACGGTGCCGTTAGAAGGATTGAGAAATATCCTTATTCCGCTTCCTCCGATTGCGGAGCAAAATCGAATTGTCACCAGAGTAAATGAGCTTATCACGTTATGTCACCAAATTGAACTACAGCTTTCGATAAGCCAATCAGAAAAGAGCCGCTTATTTGATTCTCTTCTTCACAATGCTCTCCTGCCTTATGTAAACCTAAATAACCTGAAGAATGAAAGAGCAGTATGAGTCCAACACGTAAAATTTGCGGCGGTTCTCCTTGCAGTACCTGCATCATTAGGCGGATCTACATATATATACCGGTGACATGAGGATGCTTCATATCGGTTGGATCCTTCTCTTTACAGAGCAGTAACAAATAATAGAATCTTCCCGTTACCTACAGCTGATTATCTTCTTTCGAGAGAGCTTTACTTAGGTTATGAATTCCGTGCCATTTCACCAAATCATCTTCCATGCGTAGCGATATAGATTGGTGGCCAATAATGCGTCACTATGGAGTCCCGACACGAATGCTTGATTGGACAGCTTCCAATTTCTGTTGCAGCATATTTTGCCGTGTCGGGGCAACCGGCAAAAGATGCTGCGATATACGTGGTGCACCTAAATACACTAAATAATGCTATGAAATCTGCCTATTCACAGTTCCGAATACGAATACGGGCGGAGAGAAAACCGGAATTCACTCGGCAGCTGTGGAACATGAATTTAACTGGCCGCTCTTTATTTCCAGGTTTGGATGGAATAGGTAGGCAGGAAGAAATTATTTGATACCACAGAATAAGCGATAACGCGGCGGAAAAAGGGCTTCATATATCAGCGGGATGAGCCTAATAGGTGAAATGAAGAAATAGGTGCATGGTTCGGAAAAATATTGCAAAGGAGATTTATTGGATTCTGCGCCTCAGCATCCAGCCAAATAGATCGAATCTCTCCAGCCCTGGATATTGCAATTGATAGGAGATGTCACCTTTGCGATTTTTCATCCTTCAGACCGGAGTTCTTCCAGTGCGCTTGCTTTCGTTTCCAATGCCTGTTCAGGCTCATTCTCGGCAGTATCTTAGATAAATGAGCCACCCATCATGATCTCGAGTGAGCATTGCTGGTTGATCCAGCATTCCCTTTTTTAGCCCTTTTTTAAGCCTACGGAATGGATTCACTCCCACAAAACCTGCATAGAACAGAAGATTGGACACGCTATGTTGAAGGCGTATGTCGCTAAGCCAACCCTGATAACTAGACTGAGACATGCCGGTTTCTTTCTCAAACCTTGTCATGTTCTCTTTGAGAGGCGTGAACCAATCGATGCCCACAGCTTCGATATGAAGCCGCCCTGTATTTCTCGATGCGGTCCAAGACTGCCGAACTTTTCTGGGAAGGGGGCCAAACCTATTATCCCAAGCCTTCATGGTTTCCCTGGCAAACAGATCTGCAACCCGAATTCGTGAACTCTCAGCCGAAGAAAGAAATGTGAGCTTCGGGGAAATATACTGGCTCCATTCAGAATCTTGCACTAGAGTTTCATAAAATCGGGTTGCATTGTGTTCATTTTTCCGGCGATTATCGAACGCAAATTGAACCATTTCGCTATTGTTAACAGCGCAATTACGCATTGCCCGAATAAGTTCAAGAAAGCATTTGTAATATGCAATATCTGGCGCATTGGGGAAGACCGTGCGTTGAGCCGCCAAATCAATTACGAAACCCCATCCACCAAGTCCGCTTTCAACCAACAATGTAACCAGATCACGGTACAAAGCTTTATTTATGGCATGATCATTGGCTTTGTAATCGCCCCTGTCGCTAGCACAATCATTAGCATGATGCCGCTAGTTCTGGCATTCCATTTTACTTCCAGCGATTCCCACAGTTCGTCGTTGCCAATTAAACCAGCAACGGCAAACACTCTTTCCTTCCTTTCATCAGAGCTTTCATCTGCATATACGCTTAACATATCCACCATTCTGCAATCTTGCCTAAAGATGCCCATTCAGATCAGCAGAAGCGCACTTGCTCTGTAAGAAAATACGCTTTTTATAATCCAAGCTATGCTGGACCTGCCATCAAGCTTTTGTAGAGGGGCCTTGTCGCCCATGTTACTGCGGTTTCGCCCGTTGCTTATCAATCATTCGTGTGCCCGCGTGGATAGTAGCCAAGTAAAAGTAGAATATCCAACTTAGCCATATCGTTGGGTCATAGTCGGTCTTCTGTTTGGAATTGTGATGACGAATTCCAAAGTTGTTAGCAATTTCAAACAGGTCCGATTCGTCTTTGGATAAAAGAACTTTTTTCAATTTTGGCCGCAAAAACTCTAACACATCGGCCAGATCGCGGATGGCATCTCGCCTGTCTTCGCGAGATGCACCACGTCGGCGAAATTTGTCGACAGCGGTATTAACACGGATCTGTATGTTTCGTTGGTCGTATGTGGGAACTGGGGCCTGAAGCAGTGGTTCGAGGTTCCCTCCAGGCAGTAAAAGAATTTCGCCGCGTGATGATAGCTCATACCCGGAGCCATAATCTCGCAGCAGGGCATTTATCTCTTCCCGCCACTCAGCATTTGCCGTTCCCTTTTTGAATTTTTTATAATGATAACCACAATTCCCATAGTCGTGGTAATAGCCTTCTGCAATTGGCTGAGACGCATGATCGAAAAGGAACTCAATCAGATCAAAAATCTCGTCTTCGCTCAGATCAGCTTTCCGTTCCCAGATAGGGAACAGTCCCTTTCGACGAATTTTGCGATAAGCATAGCCTTCGACGTCCCCAACAAGGCCGGGTTCATAGCCGTCAACGCAATTAATTCCAAGGTATTCCTGGAAGTAGCCTTTAGATTCAAACGCTGTGTAGGTCACTAGGAAAAAATCGCGGAATTCTTCCAGCGTTAGCCCCTCTGACTTTTTCAGGCGGCCCGTACGCATTGAATAATACGAACGGTTGTTCACTGATTCTATCTCATCCTTTCTCGGCAAAACACGAGCCTATAGATTGGTAAAGCATTTGATTTTAGTTGCATTTTATCTCCAGACCCTTGAATTGATAAAGCCCTTTCAGCTAAGAAGTTAAAGCATAGAATAATAAATCGAGGACCGGTCACGGGTTTTTGCGACCATTTGAGCTAAAATCCTTTAATGATGCGTGCAAAATACCAACGCCATGTTATTTTATTAGCAATAAAGAAGATGTCCAGAATCTTCAATAGGAGGAGTGATTTTTGGAATCAGGTGTCAAAATAATTCAGGGAACTAACTCAAAACCTGCATCAAGCAGAGCGCTTGTTGAATATTTCTCCAACAATTTAGCTGATGCCGGGGAACTGTTCATTGGGTTCCCCATTATCGGAACACCAGAGGGACGGCATCCGATCGATGCTATGTGGATCTCTCCAACTAAAGGGATCGTCATTTTCGATCTTGTTGAAGGTGTTGATCCTGGTGAATATTCTGAACGTCAAGACGATGCTGCCAACAAAATTGAAGCGCGATTGAAGACTCATCGAGAGTTGATGGATCGAAGGAATTTGCTGATACCCATTCACACTATTTCCTTTGCTCCTGGAATCAGCACTCCTGAAAGGTTTGAGCGACCCGATTACCCGCTGGTTAACCTAAACTCGATTGATTTATGCCTAAGGGCGTTCGCTTGGGGTGATTCAGATACCTCAGTGTACGGGGCGACGCTGTCTGCACTTCAGAATATCTCTTCGATTCGCAAATCGCGAACTAAGAGGATCACAACAAAAGTGGATTCGCGTGGAGCAAAACTGAAGCGCCTGGAGGATTCCATCGCAACTCTAGACAGCTTGCAGAACAAGGCAGTTGTCGAAACTGTTGATGGCGTACAAAGAATACGGGGCTTGGCTGGATCCGGTAAGACGATCGTACTTGCGCTCAAAGCCGCCTACCTTCACGCGCAACACCCTGACTGGCGTATAGCAGTTACCTTCAATACGAGATCACTAAAGGGTCAGTTCAAACGTCTTATCAACTCGTTCGTGATAGAACAGACAAAGGAAGAACCCGACTGGGATAATCTTTGTATATTGAATGCATGGGGTGCCCCTGGGGGAAAAGATAGAGAAGGAATTTACCATGAGTTTTGTCGGGCGCAGGACATCCCCTATTACGATTATCGGAGTGCAAAGGCCATTTATGGTCGAGGGGAAGAATTTGCAGGCGTATGTAATGAAGCTCTGAAACAAGCTCAAAAAATTACCCAGTACTATGATGCGATCCTAGTTGATGAAGCACAGGATTTATCACCAGCATTCCTTCGAATGTGTTACGACATTTTAACCGAACAAAAGAGATTGGTTTATGCATACGATGAGCTTCAAAACCTATCTGGCAATTCCTTGCCACCTCCAGAAGATATCTTTGGTAAGCATGAAGATGGGTCGTCTCGCGTGACTTTCGACGATTCTCCTGAGACGAGTCCTATACGGGACATAATTTTGCCGATGTGCTATCGCAATTCGCGCCCGGTGCTTGTAACCGCGCATTCGCTTGGATTTGGTATATATAGGACTCCTCCCCCAAAGAGCGATATAGGGTTGGTTCAAATGTTCGGAAATGCTCGGCTTTGGGAGGAGATCGGCTATCAGGTTAAAGATGGCATACTTCAGGATAACAGTGACGTTGTTCTGGCAAGAACCCCCGAGACTAGTCCCAAATTTCTTGAAGACCATTCTCCTATCGACGACCTAATCCAGTTCCATGTTTTCGATACTGTAGATGAACAAGCTGAATGGGTCAGTAAGTCCATAGAAAAAAATATTACCGAAGACGAATTAAGGCATGACGATATTGTAGTTATAAATCCCAACCCAATCACTACTCTCGAAGAAGCTGGCCGTATCCGTGATCGACTTCTCGAAATGAAGATCAATTCCCATCTTGCCGGGGTTGATACCAATCCAGATGTATTTTTCGAATCCGAAAGCCCGTCAGTTACTTTTACTGGCATTTATCGTGCGAAGGGAAATGAGGCCGGGATGGTCTATATCATCAATGCGCATGATTGTCAGTCGGCATTTTTCAATTTAGCTAGTATTCGTAATCGTCTGTTCACGGCCATAACGAGAAGTAAAGCTTGGGTTAGAATTTTGGGTGTTGGTCCAAAAATGGAAGCCCTGATCGCTGAATTTGATGAGCTTAAAAAAAGAAATTTCGAGCTCCAATTTCGATATCCTAGCGAATCAGAACGCCAAAAATTGGGCATTGTGCATAGAGACATGACAGCAGCGGAGCAGAGAAAGCTAAAATCAACAGAGAAGCAATTGGCGGATCTGGTCAATGATTTGGAGTTTGGAAATGTTTACCCCGATGATCTGGACGATGCTTTGTTAAAGAGACTTGAAACTCTCCTTAAAAGAAAGCGGGAGTAAAAGTTTGTGCTAAGCGCGACTGATGTACTGAATCAGGTCAATAAGTTGATTCACCATCTTGTAAAAATAGGACTGGCCACTGATCAAAATCTTGCTTTTCTCAAGTCTGATTCAGCAAATACAGTTGAGATTACATTTCAAAAATCTGGGCTTATTTCAGCAGCTCTGAAAGATGAGCCTTATACCGAAATTTATAAATATTTTGCAGATGAACGCGCTTTTATGGTCAAGATGATCGATGGCGCCCTAATTCAAATGAGGTATTTGTTTACAAACGATAAGATTCAACGTCATACATTGAGCTTTTTACCGGCGCCCCATCTTGAGGAATTCCAGAGCAACCCCGAGATCTATCTGCTGGAAGAAATATACGCAGACATTGTCGCCAGAAGCATCGTTCCTTTCCCATTCAGATTCGATTGTGATTGTCGCGATGAAGTGGCTAAGCCGGTGGAGCATCCAAAATCTCATTTTACTTTGGGTCAATACATAAATTGCAGGATTCCTGTCTCATCACCAGTAACACCGGCCTGCTTTATTACTTTTGTGTTGCGAAATTTTTATCATACTGGATACCTTAAATTCGCGGATGATCTGCCAATTTTGAAAGAAGTGTTCTCTGAAACCATTTTTGTTGAGGAGCGTACATTGCCATTCCTTCAGGTTCCTTGTAGTAACGCATAGGAATAAAAACTTTCAATATATGCCGACGGCTTGCTCCAGAATAAGATGCATTGGATCAAGAGCGCTCTAATTTATAGTGAGAAGTGTTCTTCAGATCTTCGGACGTCAAGGAAATTTAGAATGTAGAGAGATCGGCGGAAGGCAGGCGTGCGCATCCTGACATGCCTAGTCGGTGGAAGAAGGCCACCCCCTTCCGGGGGGGACTACCCGGGGGGTAGAAAAACTTGCAGGAAAGTTGCAGGAAATGAGGTGAACAAAGTGGACGTTCTTTGGTTTTGCTTGTTCTTTTTGTTCATGCGGTTAAGCAGTGTTAATGCATGTGTGGCTCTAATGCCTTCATTATCAACATCTCGGAAAAATGGCTAGGCGGGACTTCGAATCCGCAGGCCGCCCGTTCGAGTCGGGCCGGGTGCGCCATAAGTTCTTCATTCCTCTTGGCTTTCCCATTCCTGAAAATCCGCAATCCCTGCGCATGGTGTCCTTGGGGGCAATATGGGGGCAGTTATGCAGTTTTTGCCTCAGCAGGCGTTGATTCTTCTTTTGGATGAAGTGCTAATTCAAGGGCATCTATCGCCGCTTTTTTGTGGGCTGGGGCAAGGTGAGCATAGCGCAAAGTCATCTCAATAGTCTTATGGCGCATGATCTCCTTCACGTGACCAGATCCACACCCTCCATTACAAGGTGTGAGGCACAGGTATGGCGCAAAATGTGGAAGGTCACTCCCTTCAGTTCGGATTAAGGGTGGCATCCTATCTCTTACGGCGCATTATTCCTGCCAATTCCAAATGCAATTGTCCTGTAGTCCCGATATGGGAGATTGCGCCAAAATATCAATTCCCGTGTCGAAACTGCATTCTACGCTGATTTACCCGCTCGGAAGGCCGTTTCGTGGGAACGATACGATATATTTATCGTGGAATATACCGGAGGTGCCTATGCCGGTACGCGAAATCTTTGCATTGATAATTGTGACATTCTGGGCGCTTGGTTTTACCGCAGTGCCTGCGTATTGCGACAATCTCCAGGCGCAAGAGCAGCAAGTATTTTCAAATGCCGTAAAAATGGCACTTAAAATCAAACCTTTACCTGCAGATGAGATCATAGACATTTCTTTGCATCTAAGAAAAGACGTATGGAATAAGTCTGAAGCATCGGCCAAAGCATTGTTCAAACACGCACGCGATACTGCTGCCTGTACAAACTCGGCAGTTCAGTACAGATCTGCCTGCAATGCCGCAAACTATCTCCTGATGTCCCTTGACCGGATCTCGTCCCAAGAGGCTCAAAAGCTGTTTGAAAGCTGGCCCGCTCCACTGGACTTCGAACAGCAATACAAGGATTTTAGTAATAAATTCGAAGCCGATAAGCAGCGAAACCGGCTTTTACAGAACCCGTCGAATTATGTAAACGAATATATTCCACCCGAAAACATGAATACCTGGTCTGCTTTGATAAGCAGGTTTTTCTCCAGACCAGATGATGCTCGTAAAGTGTTCGACCGCATGCTCCGCGAATGCGAGGCCCAGTCTGGACGATCATCGTCAACTCCACGAGTTGTCAGCAAGATTATGGATCCAAATTCCTGGGATGCATCCCTGTTCCGCCACTACATTGATCTTTTAAAGCATGATAGATGGCCATCCCGTTACGAGCTCTCATGTGACGGAAAATCCACCATGCTAGATGATTTGGAAGGGGATGCGTTTCAGATACTAATGCGCGTCGCCCAAAGTTACTTTAGCACTGCGACAGAGATGCTCCAGGTGGCTCCCAGCCTTAAAGAAAAGATGGATCGGGTCGGCGGATTCAACTCGATACTTGATCATGGAGAGTTCCGCGGTGGTCCCCCCTATGTGGGCCGACCGATACTTTACAGGGGCTATAAGGGTTTGAAAGCAAAAATAGATACATTGTGTGATCAATCCAGGAATGAAGTCCTCCAGACGGTTGCAGCACTAAAATCGGCACGAGATTTTGATTCCGTATCTTGGGCGGCATCAGCTTCATGTGCGACCGTATCTGAAGTTGCGTCGAATGTAGGGAGGGAAATGGTGCTGAACGAACCCGAGGCAGAAACCAGAATTTCCATGGCCTCGCGGCTAGTACCCGGCTATGGCGCCCGGTTGCAACCGGAATGGATCGAGTTTGGCTTCAATGTTCTTCGCGCGACCGACGGACGGAGCTCATCGACAAGAAGCGAGTTCGAGAAAAGGTTTGTCGGTCAGGTTGCCTTAATTGATTTCAAACGCGCTATATCTTATATCAATAAAGCAAAGCAGCCCCTAGACCGCCTTCGAATGCTCATCGCCGTTATGGATGTTCTGGAAAGCGAGTTATGGAGAACTAAGCAGTCAGTGTCCTTCCTCTCTGATAAATCGGCTTATGAATCAGTCGTAAAACGGACTCACTTGTCCTGAAGTCGCGTCCAAAAAGCCCTGGAACTTTCTGGATCTCATCAAGAATCGACTTATCCGGAAGACCGTCAATGAAGCCGACAGGATCTGATTCGGCTGCGTTGGAGAGTACCGGATCATCAAAGCTAAAATAGGAATATCCGAGCGGTTCCCCTACAAGCTTTGCCAGGGTAGTCTTCCCAGTCTGCCGGGGACCGTGAATGAGTACAACCGGAGTGTCCACCAGGGCTTCTTTTAAACGATCGGCAGAGAATCGGGGATACAAAGTTAAGGTATTCATCTCGGCTGATCGCGTAACTCTATTGCCCGGCTAATTGCAAGGTTTATGCTCGGCTAATTGAAAGGTTATCCTTCGGCCAATTGAAACCTTTTTACTTGGGGTCTTATGTCCTGTCATCGGAATAGCTACTTCGTCGTTGATTCCGGATCTTGATCGATTCCTGACGGCCGGCCTCCTGAAATCGCGGGCCCGCGTTCGTTTTGGTCCGGCAGTGAAAGAACACCCAAGGGCAAATCACGCCCTGTTATTTCAAAAGATCAATCTTGCTTTGCGGCCCGAAAGTATCGCATTTAGGTCCGTTGTGATGTTATCGTAACGGTGTCCAAACCATGGCCCAGCTTTATCACTGGGGGTGGATAACTCGTGCAGAAAAGGCCGGTCAATACGCCCGCCTCTTTGGACAGTCGAACCAGTTTCGAATGCAATGCAGAATTTGATCAGAACAACAGACTTCCGGTTGTGCATGATGTACAGGTGCGTTTCGGATTCAGAGTTTCTTGGAATGCTCTTGTACCGCCTATTGTTGGGTAACGCGGCAGCGCTGGCTTTATTCAGTGCAATCGGCGTCATCGGTATATCCAGCGGTTCAAGCATTGAGTTCATGCTGAGCCTGGTTGCCATTTTCAAAACCTCGGCGCAGGTTTTTCGCCGGGTCCGCCCGGAAAGGATTTGAGAAATGAAGAAATCGTTTTGGAATCTGCTTGCTCTCCTGTGCGCCTTCGGATGCATTTTCATCGCCACCTCGACTTTCGCCCAGGATTGCGAAGGTTGCAAGGATCCGGCGCTGTTCAGCCGCATGCCCGGTTTTCATATTTACAATTCGACCAATCTTGAATTTGATCGCATCGAGTTCTGGGTGAGTGCCGGCAAAAAGCAAGCCGTGGAGGGGCGATATTTTTACTATGATTATTATGCGAATGAAGGGATTAAGCAGCCAAGCGGATTGCAGGTCGCTCGAAATTACACGAATGCCGTCAAAGCTATTGGCGGGACGGTAGTCTACGAGTACGAGGATGGTGGCACGCAGTGCGCGGTAATGAAAGTCGTCAAGGACGGGAAGGAAGTCTGGTCGAATGTCGAAGCAGCAGGCAATGGGATGTACAAGCTGTACATCGTCGAAAAGCAGGCTATGGATCAGGCCGTGGTGGCGGATGCTAAATCTCTTGCGGGGAGTATCAACACGACAGGGAAGGCGGCTGTTTACGGCATTTACTTCGATACCAACAAGGCGCTCATTAAGCCCGAATCGGAACCCGCGATTGCGCAAATCGCAAAAATGCTCCAGGCCGATTCTGCTCTTAAGATCTTTGTAGTTGGCCATACAGATAACGTCGGGGCGTTTGATTACAATGTCAAACTGGCCCAGGATCGTGCCGCGAGTGTCATTGCAGCCTTGACGAAGATGGGAATCGCGGCTGCGAGAATGACTCCTTTTGGCGCAGGTCCCACTTCTCCCGTTGCTTCCAACAAAGCGGAAGAAGGACGCGCCAAGAACCGCCGTGTGGAACTCGTGGCACAGTAACAGTCATTAGTTTCAGTTTTCGTTATATTCAAAGTCTTTGTTCCTACTGGCTCGATGGGTCTGGTTGCACAGGTACTTCCGTTCGCCAACCCCCTAAGCTTACAGACGTGGAAGTACTGGTAGGGTCAATGAACAATGTGCATATCCCATGCATTGTTATTGTGCGCAGGAAACTTGATCCAGGTCTTGGTTTCTATCCGTAAGAATTACAGACAGGTGTCGGCTGGAGAATGCATCGGACGCCGGCGGATGTAAGACATGCGCATCGACATCGTTTCCAGCATCTTTCAAACCAGGTAACAAATATTGCCAGGTAATGGTCAACCTGGTAATAAATAATACCGGGATGCTCAAGGGCGGCAAGTAAAAATACAATCCATTTCGCAGTTGGCTGCCTTTGTGTCGGTGCCTTTTATCGTCTATATTGTTTCTCCCGCAGCCTAAGGAATTGTTCATTGCAATGGGGTTGCTCCCAACGCAAAAACCGTGGAGACAAATATGCTCGTTCCCGTGAAAGGTGCCGACCTTTACTGTTCCATGCGTGGCAAAGGGCCCGTATGTTTGGTATTAAGCAATATCGGTACGCCCCCCTACGAATTTCAGATGCCTGCCTCTTTGTGTGATCACCTTACGCTCGTGTTCGTTGCTTTGCGGGGAAGTGGAGAGTCCACCGGCGAATTTTCGGACCTCACTTTCGACGTTCTCGCCAGCGATCTGGAGGCCATTCGAAAGCATATCGGAGCGGACCGGGTCTCAGTCCTGGGCCATTCAATCCTCGGGGTGCTGGCGATCGAATATGGCAGACGTTGTCCGGCGGAGGTTTCGCACGTGATAACGGTAGGGACACCGCCCAAGGCGGATATGAGCTGGTTGTCGGCACAATCATGGGCCTATTTCCAAGAGCATGCGCCTGAAGAGCGAAAAAAATTGCTTAGCGAGAATATGTCAAAACTCAGCCCGGACACGGAGATGTCTCGAGCGATCCTGGCCCAGACGCCCATGCGTTTTTTCAATGCGCAATTTGATGCCTGGCCAACTTTGGCGAATGCCATTGTAAGGCCCCAGATCTTTCCACATCTGCTAGGGCCTCTCACTGCAGGCTGGGATGTAACGGTCGATTCGGACTCGTTGCGCGCGCCGATATTCATTGGCCAGGGCTTGCACGATTACGTATCCCCCCACATCCTGTGGGATGGCGTTGTACCATCCCTGCCAACCGCCACGCTGCAGGTTTTTGAACGCAGCGGACATCAGCCGTTCTTTGAGGAACCGGACTGCTTTACCGAATCGGTTCTGGCCTGGATGAACCGGCATCCATAATTCCAAAATATACGGTGTCTTTCCTGATCTTTCTATGTGGCAATCACAATGGGGAGGAGTCGCGAATTACGGGGAGGTTGTTGGTTATCGGAATCCATTTGATTGCAAGAAACAGATTTCCCTCGAGACCCTTATATCCATTTTTTGCCAATTCTCCCGATTGATACAGTTCCAGAATGCGGTTATCCGTTTCATTGGCCGGCTGAGGGGCTATTTTGGCGGTCTGGGCCAGGCGGCCAACGAGATCGATGATTCCATGCTCCAGGGAACTCTGATCGGAATGTTCTCGCTTTTCACCTGGAAGCTGCAAATTCCTAAGCGCCTCCTGTATCATTCCTGAGATGGAGACCCCTTGGGGCGAGGCCAATAGCATGGCATTGATGAGTTCACTCAGGTCCTGAAGATTTGCCAATCCCATAAAAATCCTCATTATTGGAAGCGGGATCCTTCCGGATCGCCTCCCCGCGAGGGAAGCGCGGCATTCGTGAAATTCGTGGCAGATTTGCAGCTTCGCTTCCGCCACGAATTCCTTAAATCCAGCGCTCCCGCCTACTCCCCGAAATCGGCCGGCGTGCCGCTCTCATCATAGAAGCCGATCGATGCGTTCGCCGGCGCCCCGGCGCTGAGAAGAATAATCTCCGTCGTATACCCGCCGCCGGAAGCAATCTGCGGAAACACCACCGGCTCCGGTGCCGGTCTGTTAACATCGGCGACCGGGAAGGTCGTCATCAACGGATCGCTCCGCTCATTCTTCAAAGAGCGCACCGTCAGCGCAACAAACTGCGCCGTCGAACTGACATCCAGAATCCCGGTAAACCCGGCCGGCAACCCGGCCACGAATTCATCGGCAAACGCGGCAATGTGGCCATTGGCCGGCAGCGGCTCCAGCGGCTTGCCCGTTCCAACCGGCGTCGTTCCATCTTCGCCATAGGCGCTGATCGCAACGGTGGCCGTTCCCCCGGATACATTTACCAGTGCCAGCCCCGTGTTGTGATTGTCCGAAAGATCGACGTACACGCGAGCATGGGTCGTCGCGGAGGCAACCGGCACGCCCGATTCCGAAACCAAAATCCCCTCGGTGTTGTATCCGAACACGCCCGAACTGACCGGGGCCGCGTTCATAAAGTTCGGAGTCAACTGAACCCATCCCACCTTCGTGGCCGCCGGAGATCCATCGGTCTGGAACCGGAATACTCCGTTGGCAGGAATTGCATAGGCAAACGAGGAATCGGACGCGCCCCCCGCCTGGCTGACCACCAGCGGCTGTCCTTTATTATCCCAGATCCGCAGTGTCCCCCGCTCTATTCCTCCCGTCGTATTGATCAGGAGCAGAGAGGTGGTATACCCGCCCCCATCCGCCAGCTGCGGGAAATATACCGGCCCGTTTTCAGGATTGCCGGTCAGATCCGCGACCGACGTGGTTGTAATCAGGAATTCATTCCGCTGATTCATGGTGCCGCGCACGGCTAGAACAGACAGCGGTTCCGTGCTCGTAATATCGAGCGACCCGAACTGGATCGAGGTCCTGAAATTCGCAGGCAGGCCGAAATCGGGAACCCCTTTGTCCTTGAGCTGGTCCACGAAACACGCGAGATGCCGGCCGGGATCAATGGTTCCATGCCCCGTCGTGAGCGTGGCGCCGGCCGCATCGCGCAGGGTATAGGTGACGACAGCGGCGGCCGTTCCCTGGTTGACCAGGGCGATGCCCGTGTTTATGTCGACCGTCCCGGATTCACTGTGGGCCGGCACCGGCGGAACCCCGGTACGATAGTCGATAAATACCCGCGCATTGGTTGTGGGCGGCGATGCCGGAACCCCAACCTCGCTGACCGTGATGCCGTCCTTCTTGTAGCTGAACACCGCGGTGCCGTAGGGCGTCGTGCCGCTGTTGACGCTCAGACTGACATACCCGACCTTGAGATCGTCGCCCGCGCCGTTGACCTTTTGCGTTACCGCGCCGCCCGATGTCAAATCCAGGCTATGGCTGCCAAGCGTCGCAAACTCCGCTACCACTGCTCGAGGTTTGGACATGATCAGTTCCTGCGGATTTGCGGTCCCGGTCAGATCACCACTCCAGCCGCTGAAGGAATGCCCTGGGCTGGCGGTGGCCAGTACCCGTACCGGCGTCCCAACATCATAGAAGCCGTCCGCTGCCGCCGGATTCATTGTAATGGTTCCTCCAGCGGCCGGCGACTGGCTTGTGCCCAGGCGATACTGCGTCCCAAAGGCAGCGGTATAGGTTGTGGCGCTCGACGGCGCCGTGATGATGTGAGATTCCGCGCCTCCATCGCTCCATCCGCCAAACACATAGCGCGTGTCCCCATCCACCTGGCGCGTGGCGGTCGAAATCCCATGAACGCTGCCGGCCACCCACGTAAAAATCTGCGTCGAGGAGTAGGCCACTCCATCCACCGTGAAATTGCGCCCGGCGGGGTCGGTCATGATCGTAATCCCTGTCGCCGCGGAAAAATTTGCCGTCACGCTCCTCGCCGCAATAATGCCCACGGAAACCGGGTTGATGGACCCGCTCACATCTCCGCTCCAGCCCCAGAAGATATAGCCCGAGTTGGCTATCGCGGACAGCTGCACCGTCGTGCCGCTGTCGTAAAATCCATCGAGAGAGGAGGGCGTGACCGTGATACCTCCCGCCGTGCCGGGTGAAGCGATCGCGGTCAACTGGTACTGCGTCTTGAAAGAGGCCGTATAGGAAGTTGCACTTCCCGGCGTGGTAATCGAGTGGCTGGCGGCGCCGCTGTCACTCCAACCCGTAAAAACCTGCCGCGCGCCCCCTTGAGCCTGCGGGGTGGAGACGGCAATCGTGTGTGAACTTCCCACCGCCCAGGAAAAAGTTTGTGGAGCCGTGTAGGTCGTGCCGTCTGCCGTGAAATGAAGGCCGGCGGGATTGGTGGTGAGGGTGATCGAGGATACCGCCTGGATTGTGTAGGTCTGGCTCACCGTCACCGCCCGGTAGGCATACCGGAGCGGATACGAATACGGCACCAGGCCGCTCGCCGGAGGACCAAGAGATACCGCGATCGTCCCGGTCGGCGGACTCAGGGGAATGTTCAGTTGCGTGCTGGTGAATGGCAACGTGACATCTATGTGATCCAGCACCGCGGGGTTCTGCCCATTGATGTTGATGACAATGGTTCCCGCCGCGATATTGGTCGATGCATCCAGGCTTGCCGTGACGCCGGTCGAAGGACCCAGGACGATCGATTGCCCCGGGTCGAGCTTCAGCCCGGTCGGAATGCCATCGACATGCATAATCAGTTGAGTCGGAAACCCGGCGTTGGTCGCGAAGGCATAGGCAAATGCTTCGTCAATCCGTATCGTGGTTGTGGCGGTAGCCGCAGCCCCATCCTGGTGAAAGACAATCGCACCTCCCGGCGTGACGACCAGCGGCTCCGTTGCCACCGCCACAGGAGTTGTGTTTGCCACGATGGTCCCTACTCCCGTGCTGCAGGTTGTTGTTTGGCTGACCACTTGGCCAATTGCGGGGCTGAGCGCTGCCATGTTGAGCCGCACTCCCGTTACGCGGATAAATTGCGTGGACGGGATCGTGACTAAAGGCGCTCCGGAAAAAGCGAGGGCAAACGAACTGGTTACGAGATTCAGTCCGACCGACACATTTCCCGCACCGCAGGATTTGGGTGTTCCGAAATCGGCACTGGTGATCGGGTTGCCGCTATTGCAGCCCATGACGTAGACCCCGATGTCGGCTACGGCGGAAATAGGAGCCGCATAGGTAAAGGTAATGGATTCGCCCGGTGGAATAGTTCCGGTGATCACGGGGACCAGGTCGACTTCTCCCGCCAGCCCCATTTGGGCATTTGGAGCCATTGGCACTACGACGAAAGCCGTGATCATGCTTGTCTGGCCAAAGCCGGCGGAGGCGATAGCCAAGATCAGGAATAATGCTGAAGGAAGCATTTGAATTTTCACGGTAAATTCTCCTCTAAGCACTATCTCTTGATACGATTTACGCCCGAAATCAATGTCAAATAATCCCAGGAATTAATAGAAATGTGGGAAATGTGGACACCCACGATCCGAGGTTTGTTGCCAAATCGGCGGGCGCCCGGATTCGCCCCTCCAGTTTTCCAGTGGCGCTAAGTCGGTGGGTGTCCAGAATTACAGTGGGTGTCCACATTTCTGGTCCACATTTCTGGGAGGGAAGCGCGGCATTCGTGAAATTCGTGGAATTCGTGGCAGATTTGCAGCTTCGCTTCTGCCACAAATTCCCTAAATCCAACGCTTCCGCCTACTCCCCGAAATCGGTCGGCGTGCCGTTCTCGTCATAGAAGCGGATGGTTGCGTTCGCCGCCGCCCCGGCACTGAGGAGAATAATCTCGGTCGTATACCCGCTGCCGGAAGCAATCTGCGGAAATATCACCGGCTCCGGTGCCGGCCTGTTCGCATCGGCGACCGGGAAGGTCGTCATCAACGGATCGTTCCGCTCATTTTTCAAAGAGCGCACCGTCAGCGCAACAAAATGCGCCGCCGAACTGACATCCAGTATTCCGGTAAACCCGGCCGGCAACCCGGCCACGAATTCATCGGCAAACGCGGCAATGTGGCCATTGACCGGCATCGGCTCCAGCGGCTTGCTCGTTCCAACCGGAGTCGTCCCGTTTTTGCCGTAAGCGCGGACCGTAATCGATGCTGTCGTTCCGGACACATTCACCAAAGCCAACCCGGTATTGTGATTGTCCGAAAGATCCACATATATGCGGGCGTGCGTCGTCGCCGCGGCAACAGGAACGCCCGATTCCGAAACCAGGACGCCTTCGGTGTTGTATCCGAACACGCCTGAACTGACCGGGGTCGCGTTCACAAAATCAGGCGTCAACTGGACCCATCCCACTTTCGTGGTTGCCGGAGATCCATCGGTCTGGAACCGGAATACGCCGTTGGCAGGAATTGCATAGGCAAACGAGGAATCGGTGGCGCCCCCCGCCTGGCTGACCACCAGCGGCTGTCCTTTATTATCCCAGATCCGCAGGGTCCCCCGCTCTATTCCTCCCGTAGTATTGATCAGGAGCAGAGAGGTGGTATACCCGCCTCCATCTGCCAGCTGCGGGAAATATACCGGTCCGGTTTCAGGATTGCCGGTCAGATCCGCAACCGGCGTGGTGGTAATCAGGAATTCATTCCTCTGATTCATGGTGCCGCGCACGGCCAGAACCGACAGCGGTTCCGTGCTCGTGATATCGAGCGACCCAAACTGGATCGCCGTCTTGAAATTCGAAGGGAGCACAAAATCGGTCGCACTCTTCTCCTTGAGCTGGTCGATGAAACACGCGAGATGCTTGCCGGGATCGAGGGCCCCGTGGCCGATCGCAAGCGTGCTGCCGGACGCATCGCGCAGCGTGTACGTGACTATGGCTGCAGACACTCCCGGATTGACCAGGGCAATTCCCGTGTTTATGTCGACCGTTCCGAATTCGCCGTGGGCCGGCACCGCTGCAACACCCGTGCGATAGTCGATGAAAATACGCGCCCCGGTCGTGGGCGGGGATGCCGGCACTCCCACCTCACTGACGGTAATGCCATCCTTTTTATAGCTGAACACCGCGGTGCCATAAGGCGCAGGGCCGCTGTTGACGCTCAGGTTTACATATCCGACCTTGAGATCGTCCCCCGCGTTGTCTGTCTTTTGCGTGGCCACACCGCTTGATGGCAGAACCAGATTATGGCTGCCGAGAGTCGCAAATTCCGCGGTTACTGCCCGTGGCTGCGACATGATCAGTTCCTGCGGATTCTCTATCCCCGTCAGAGCGCCGCTCCAGCCGCTGAAAGAATGCCCCGGGTTGGCCGTGGCCAGTACCTGTACGGGCGTCCCAACATCATAGAAGCCGTCCGCTGCCGCCGGATTCATTGTAATGGTCCCTCCCGTGGTCGGAGACTGGCTCCTGCTCAGGTGGTACTGGGTCCCATAGTTGGCCGTATAGGTTGTCTCACTGGCGGGAGCCCCGATGATGTGCGAACCAAAGCCCGCATCGCTCCAATTGGCAAACACATAACGCGTTTCTCCATCCTCCTGAATCGCGGCGGCCGAGATCCCATGGATGCTGCCGACAACCCAGCTAAAGGTATGCGGCGCAGTGTAGGTGGTTCCATCGGCGGTGATGTGAAGGCCGGCGGGATTGGTGCTGATGGTGATCGATACCATATCCGCCTGGCCAAAGCCGACGGAGGCGATAACCAACATTAGGATGAATGCGGTCAAAAGTGTTTGAACTTTCATAATAAGTTCTCCTCTCAGTGCTGCCTATCTATGTATATATGTGATCTGAATCTAAACAACCACAGGAAATAATAGCTTCGATCTGTTGATCGGTGTTAGGAAAAATTGGGACGTTTGGACGTTGGACGATGGGACGATGGGACGTTGGACGTTGGACGTTGGACGATGGGACGATGGGACGTTGGACGTTGGGACGTTGGACGTTGGACGATGGGACGTTGGACGTTGGACGTTGGACGTTGGGACGTTGGGACGATGGACGTTGGCCGATGGGACGATGGGACGATGGGACGTTGGGACGTTGGACGTTGGACGATGTAGAAATGTGGACACCCACCCATTGGACGTTGGACGATGGGACGTTGGACGTTGGACGTTGGACGTTTGGAAATGTGGACACCCACCAAAAATATGGACACCCACGGTCTGCCACGGTCTGACCCACGGTCTGAGTTTTGTCGCTAAATCGGTGGGTGTCCAGAATTGACGATTACACGTCCGCGAGGGTCAGGGGAACCGGCGCCTTTCCGTCAATATCCCGAAAACCGTAATCCCTGGCGACCTGGGCTGCGATCAGCACCCGTCCCGTTTTTTCCATGATCCCGGGATCCGAGGCGAGAGCAGCAACCGCCCGCCCCACGAACTGCGTCGATTCGGAGTTGCTGAGATCCAGCCATGCGGCCGATTGCATAACCTTTTCGGTGCGCACAAGCCCCGGATACAACGACACCACCGCCACCCGATGGTCGCGCAGTTCGTGCGCCATGTCGGAGGTCATCTTGTCCGTGGCCGCCTTGGCCACCCCGTAGGCCGTATTGCCGATATATTTCTGCGCCGCCCAGAAGGAGATGTTGACGATCAGCCCACTCGCCTGGCGCACCATCCACGGAGCCGCCAGCTGGGCGGCCACATAGGCCGACCGCACCCCGGCCTGGAACATCGCATCCCACCGCCCGATCGGCTGCTGCCAGAACGGACGCGGCCAGGTGAACTCGCCACCCTCCATCATGTTTTCATAGCCGCCCCAGGCATTGTTCACCAGAATGTCCAGCCGCCCGTGCCGGCCCGTGATCCGGTCAAACAGCGAGCGGACCTGCGCATCCTCCCGGTGATCGCAGCGAATGGCCGTCCCATGGCCATCGACGCTTCCGTCTTCCAGCGACCGGCCCGTGAAATAAACCGTGGCGCCCGCGCTGAAGAGCTCCTGCGCAATCCCTTTGCCCACGCCATAGCTGCCGCCCGTTACCAGGGCAACCTTTCCATCCAGACTCATCATGTCTCCAATCCTCGCCGGGCCTGTTGCTGCGCTCGCGTCGCAGCGCTCCCGGTCACGCGCTTTTATTTCAACTGCCGGGAAAAGAAGGTCAAGAGGTTGCTCTGAAAACGCGCCGCCACGCGATTCCCATGATCCCCTTCGTACTGTTCGAACACATGCGCAATTCCAAGGCTCGTGAGTTCCTTGTCCAGTTCGATATTCGTCGATTTGAGCGTGTCCTTGTCTCCGACATCCATTACGATGGCCCGGTATTGCTTCAGGTTCGGCACATATTGACTGACCATCGCCAGCGGCGAGTTGGCCACCCATTTGGCGGCAATCAGCGGCTGAACCTGGCCGTCCTTTGTCGGCATATCAAAATATTTGGGAGGATTCGCGGGATTCGGCGACCACGCCGCGGCCTGCGCCGACATCACGTTGGCAAATGCGCCCGCCATGCGCTTTTCTTCCGCCGACGGTGCCTTGGCGCTGTTTCCCTGCGCCGGAGCCGGCGGCGGCAGCGCCGGGTTATTCATTAGACAGCACGAACTCATCGCATATAAGGCCGAAAACACCTCCGGATGTTTCATCCCCACGCGAATAGTGCCGTACCCGCCCATGGAATGCCCCGACAGCCCGCGACTGTTGCGGTCGGCAACGGTCCGGTAATGGCTGTCGATATAGGCGACGAGATCGTGCGACAGGAAGCCTTCCCAATTCCCGGTAGTCGGCGAATTGGAATACATGCTGCCACTGTAAATGGTGTACGCATCGGGCAGAACCAGGATCATCTCCCGCGCCCCCGCCGCAATGGCATTGTCGGCCATATCCGGGAGATTCAGCATCTTTACGTAGGCATCCACCCCCACCGAATAGCCGTGGAGAAAGTAGACCGTGGGGAAGCGCCGCTTGGCTTCCTTGGCATAGCTCGGCGGCAGGTAAACCACGACGTCCCGGTCCGGACTGTCTCCTTCCAGGTTGCCCTCCAGCGCAACTCCGTGCACCTTGATTCGCTCAATACTGCCTTTACCAACAGTGCCGGCTCCCGGCTGCGTCTGTGCCGCGAGAGCTCCGGCAAAAAGTACGAGGAACAACAGCCAGATGGGAAGGGAACACAAACGAAATAGTTTCATGATCGACTCCATGCTTATCATTTTTGATTTTCATGACCGGGCGCGCCGACGCTCCCGATGACACTATATTCGTGTAAGTCGGGGCAAATTTACAGCATTTTGCTGGAGATGGAGACGGTTTGCCTTTACTATATCGCCATTGAAATAGTTCACCCCAACATTCCAAAGAGGGAAGAATAATGAAACGGAATACATTCTCTATTGCTGTTGCTGCCATAGGCGCAGTTCTTGCCGTCTCTTTGATGATGTGTGTCGCTCAGAACAAAAGCGCGAAAGCGCCGTTTGTTCCTTCTCCGATTTTCTCGGCTCCGTATCCGCCGCTTCCTCATCATTTCAGCAACCTGAAGACCATCCAGATCCTGTGCCAGGCCCCCAAGGGCGCTCTCAAAAAGGCGCTGATGCCGCCCATGGAAACAACGGCCGAAGCCGATACCTTCGTCCTGCTCATGGGCTGGACCGGTGACGTGGAAAAGAAGGGCTTCAATGTTCACGAGATCGCCATCAATGCCCCGATGACCTGGAAAGGGAAGTCCGGCAATACCACGCTGATCGAATACATCGACAGCGACATGGGTCTCATCGCCGGCCGCGAAGTCTATGGCTGGCCGAAAAAGATGGCCGACATCACCTGGACTCAGACCGCGACCGGCTGGACCGTCACGGCAAACAAAATGAAGGACCAGGCCAGCCTTCCCCTGATGAAGGTGGAATACAAAGTATCGAAGACCCTCCCCCAGGTTACATGGCCGCAGATGGGCCCCACCTACCTGGTACGACGCATCCCGAATGCTTCTCCCACCACCCCGTCGCTGAACCAGATGATCTGCGTCGGTTGCAACGCCCCGAAAGCCTCCACCGGCCCGCTCGCCATCCCGGCCGGACCGAAGGATACGAGAGGCACCGCGACCATAGAGTTCTTCGACGGCCCGCATGATCCGCTGAAATTCCTCGGCCCGATCAAGGTGCTCGATGCCAAAATGACCGTGGTCGACGGAGATATGGGCGGCGGCGGCCTCGGCTTGGGCGAAGTCCTGTCCCAGTGGGAAGAATAGTCCCTTAGACGTTAGACGTTGAGACGTTAGACGTTGAGACGTTGGACGTTGGACGTTGAGACGTTGCACGTTGAACGTTCCAACGTTCCAACGTGTAACGTCCAACGTCCAACGTTCCGAGAGGCGGTATGACTGAATCGCTACCCATCTATGCGGAATTCTTTCCGGCTCTTTCGCAGGACCTGATTTCGAATGGGAGCGTTGCCCTGATGCTCCTCGATGTCTCGGAGTTCGATGTCATCGAGGAACTGTACGGCTCCCAAATCTATACCCTTGTGCGCAATCGCTTGATCCACATGCTCGTGGAACAGGCCGGAAAAGAATTCCGACGCGAAGACATCCTCGCCCTCGAACAGCCGGAGGGACTGCAGATCCTGCTCTTCCTCAGCCCCAAACGCCACTCCAAACTGCGATCCTTCAAAGACCTCGACTTCGTACGCACCCGGATGGCCCAGTCCCTGGTCCCTTCTCTCGTGCGCACCGCCTTCCCCTATCTGAAAAAGCCCCCGCGCATCGATATAGGATTTTCGATCGGCGTGAATAATCCGCTCCAGGACCCGCATCATATTATTTTGCGCGTCATCCGCGAGGCCGGCGAGCGCGCCCGCTGGCAGCGCGAAACGGATAAATTGTACCGGTTGCAGGAACTGAAAGAGACCATCGTCAACGAACAGATCACGACCGTTTTTCAGCCGATCGTCGGGATCCATGACCGAAGGCCGATCGGGTTTGAAGCCCTGACCCGCGGCGGCAAGGATTCCGGCTTCTCCTCCGTGGACGAAATGTTCAACACCGCGATCAAATGCCACCTGCTGGTGGAACTGGATCGCCTGTGCCGCAACCGCGCCCTGATTGCCGCCAGCCGCCTGCCGGCCGGAACCAAGGTTTTCATCAACACGCTCCCCGCCACGATCCGCGATCCGCAATTCCAGGGGCAGGCTCTGATTCAATTGCTGGACCAGGGGAGCCTTACCCCCGACCGCATCGTCATCGAAATCACCGAAAAGCTGTTGATCGACAACCTCAGCATGTTCCAGGAATCGCTGAGCTATTTCACCGCGCTCGGCATGGCGCTCGCCGTCGATGATGTCGGCTCGGGTTACTCCGGCCTCGAAACCATCGGCAAGCTTCGCCCCGGGTATCTCAAACTGGACGCCTCGCTCATTCAGGATCTGCCCCACCGCCCCGTCAGCCAGGAAATGGTCAAGGCGATCCTTACCCTCGCACGCGGCATCGGCTCGAAGGTCATCGCCGAGGGAATCGAAACAGAAGCGGAATTGGATATTCTCCGAAATATCGGAGTCGACTACGGACAGGGGTATCTTCTGGGCAGGCCGCAGGAACGATGAAACGTTGCACGTTGGACGTTTGGACGTTGGACGATGGGAACGTTGCACGTTGCGACGTTGGACGTTAGACGTTGGGACGTTGGACGATGGGACGGGAAACGTTGGACGTTGAACGTTGGGACGTTTGGACGTTGGACGTTTGGACGATGGGAACGTTGGATGTTGGAACGTTGAACGTTTGAAGAAACTGGATCAAGGCCGAATAATCCGTGTGGGCTCCCGTTCCCACGTCCCTCGTCCAACGTCTAACGTCCAACGTCTAACGTCTAACGTATTATTCCGCCTTGATCTGATCCCACATTTTATTGTATTTCGCCGTATCCGCTCCAAGATCGTCAATCACCTCGCACTTCGCCTTCACCTGCGGTGCCAGGAATACGGCCGGGTTATTGCGCAGTTCCGCGTTCACCTTCGGATAGCTCGTCTGGTTCGGGCAGACATACGAAAGGAAATTCGTATTCTCCGCCGCCACTTCCGGATCGTGGATAAAATTAATAAACGCATGCGCGAGCTTCGCTTCTTTCGCGTTCTTCAGAATCACCAGGTCGTCGCACGAAATCGACGTCCCTTCCGCCGGGATCACAAACTGAATATCCGCATTCTCCTTTTGCACCTGCAAAAGATCGCCGCTGAAGCCGTGGACGAGCAGAAATTCTCCCGACGCGAGTCCGCCCTTGTATTGCTCCGATTCGAACTTCGCCAGGTTCTTTTTCCACGCGATGACCACGTCGCGCGCCGCGGCGAGCTCCCTGTCGTCCCGCGAATTCAGGCTGTACCCGAGCGATTTCAGCGCGGCACCCAGCGTCTCGCGCATGTCGTTGAGCATGGTCATCCGCCCTTTCAGCGCCGCCTGGTTGAACATCGTCCACGAAGGCGTGAAGTTCTGCACCTTCGACTTCAAATAGGCGATCCCGGTATTGGTCAGCATGTACGGGACGCTGTGCTCCATCTTCGGATCCATCGCGATCTTCAGGTAGTCGGTGTCGACATGCTTCAGGTTCGGCAGCTGGCTGTGGTCCATCACCTGAAGATACCCCTGATTGTTCATTATTTTGACGAAATAGCTGCTGGGGGTCAGCAGATCGTACCCGGTCGCGCCCGCCTTGATCTTGGCGTACATCGATTCATTCGATTCAAAGGTGTCGATGACGATCTTGCAGCCGTGCTCTTTTTCAAAACGCTGCAGCAGCTCCGGCTTGAAATAGTCCGCCCAGGTGTAGATCTTCAATTCAGGCGTCTGGCGCCGGCAGCCCATGGGCATACAGCACAGGATGAGGGACAGAAGAATCAAAGACCGGAATTTCATACGACCTCCTTGGTTAAGCGCTGGCTGAAAAAGACCGTCAGAAAAGTGATCAGCAGCAGGATAGACGAGAGCGCGTTGATCAGCGGCGGCGACCCGTACTTGATCATGCTGTAAATGCGTATCGGCAGCGTGGTGGAGCCGGGTCCGGCCACGAAGAACGTGATGACGAAATCATCGATGGACAGCGTGAAGGCGAGCAGCCCTCCCGCGACAATCCCGGGCATCAGCAGCGGCAGCAGCACGCGCCACAGCGTCGTCCACCAGTCCGCGCCCAGGTCCTGTGCCGCTTCCACGATCGCATAATCGAAATCCTGCAGCCGCCCCAGCACCACCATCGCCACGTAGCTGATGCAGAACGTCACGTGCGCCAGGAAAATGGTGAAGAGCCCCAGCTCGATGTGCAGCGCGACAAAGAACAGCAGCAGGCTGATCCCCATCAGGATTTCCGGCACCACCAGCGGCGTGTAGATCAGGGCGTAATGGAATTTCTGCAGCCGCGAGGAGTAGCGGTGCAGCGCAATCGCCGCGGTAGTCCCAAGGATCACGGACACAATGGTGGCGCTCATTGCAATCAGCAGACTGTTGGTCAGCGCGTGCCAGATTTCCCGCTCCCGGTACAGCTGCCGGTACCAGTGCAGCGACCAGCCCTGCCACGAACCGCCGAAGCGCGAGCCGTTGAACGAATACAGGACCAGCACGAAGATCGGCAGGTAGAAGAAAATCAGCAGCCCCCACGTGATGATCAGCGGAAAACGGCTCCGTTTCATGCGTCCTCCTCGATCAGCGGCGCGGCTTTTCCCTTTTTTTTCTGCAGCACCATGACCGCCAGCAGCGGCAGCAGCACCGCCAGGATCAACAGCGCCGACAGCCCGCTCGCGTGCGGCAGGTTGCGGTCGACGAAAACGCGCTGGGCGATCTTGTTCCCCAGCATCTCTCCGCCGGGCCCTCCCACGATATCCGGGATGACATACGAGCCGAGCGCCGGGATGAAGACCACCAGGATGGACGTCCAGAGCCCGCGGCGAATTCCCGGCAGGAACACGTATATAAAGGACTGCCAGCGCCGCGCGCCCAGGTCCTGCGCCGCTTCCATCAACCGGAAGTCGAATTTTTCCGCGGCCGCGTAAATCGGGAGGATGGCGAAAGGCAGAAATGTATACACCATCACCAGCCAGACCGCCCACGCGTTGTACAGCAGAGAGGCCTGCGGGCTCAGGAGGTGCAGGAACACCAGCGTCTTCTTGATCATCCCCTCCGGATGGAGCAGCGTTTTCCAGGCAAAGATGCGGATCAGGAAACTGGTCCAGAAAGGGATGATGACGAGCAGCAGCAGGATCTGCCGCCAGCGCTGGCTCGCGCGCGCCAGGCAGTAACCGGCGGGCGTTGCCAGGAAGATGCAGGCCGCCGTCGTCAGCAGGCTGAGATAGATCGTGCGCCAGATGATGATCGGGTAGTTCGGGTTGCCCAGGCTGCGCAGCGTCGCCAGCGTCCAGCCTGCACCGATCCCGCCATACAGGTCGGTCGGTTTGAAGGTGATGGCAAAGACGATGAGCGTGGGGATCAGGAAGAGCAGCACCAGCCAGAGCAGCGACGGCGCCGTGATCAGCCATTCCTGGATCTTTTTGTTGCGAGCCATATTCATCACCTGCTGCGCATTGGAAGCGCCGGCGTCTCGACGAATTCCGCCTATTATTTGTTCTAAGCCCTGCGACGCGAGCGAAGCCATAGGCCCGGAGGGCCGAAAGAGCGTAGCCGGGGGTGAGCGCTTTTTGCGAACCCCCGGTTGGAGAGAAGCCTAGTAAGAGCCCTGGAGGGGCGAAAGATCGGCATTCTGCCGCCCCTTCAGGGCTTGTTACCAGCCTAATCCAATCCGGGGGTTCGCTTCGCTTCACCCCCGGCTACGTTCTGGCCGCCCCTCCGGGGCTAGGCCTTCATGATGCCTTCACGATTGTGTCACACGCTAATCGCCGTTGTCGCCAACCTTCTGCGGCGGCAGGTTGGTGAGCTCTTCATCCGATTCGCTGTAGCGCTCGAGCATGAAGCCGTCATCCGCGTGCCAGCTGATCCAGACATCCTCATGCCACTGGATCGGCTTTTCATCCAGCAGGAAGCGGCTGTGCTGACGAAACACCGCCAGCCGGTACTCCTGGATTCGCACCCAGTATTTCGTGTGCGTCCCGAGATAAATCACATCCTCCACGTGCGCCCGCATTTTATTGTGGCGCTTGTCCGCCGGCGGCTCTTCGCGCGAGATGTTGAATTTTTCCGGGCGGATGCTCAGGTAAACCTGGTTCCCTTTGCCGATCTGCTTGTCGTTGAAGCAGAGCACGTCCGGGAACCCGTCGATTTTTAGCAGGCTGTAGTCTTTCTCCGGCTGGTCGGCGACCTCCCCTTCGAAGAAATTCGTGTCGCCGATGAACGCGGCGACAAAACTGCTGCGCGGCGCTTCGTAGATTTCGGCCGGCGCCCCGATCTGCTCGATCCGCCCCCGGTTCATCACGGCGATGCGGTCGCTCAGGCTCATCGCCTCTCCCTGGTCGTGCGTCACGTACAGGAAGGTGATCCCGACTTCGTCGTGGATCAGGTCCAGCTCGATCAGCATGCGCTGGCGCAGCTTCAGGTCGAGCGCCGCCAGCGGTTCATCCAGCAGAAGCACTCTCGGCCGGTTGACGAGCGCCCGGGCCACCGCCACGCGCTGCTTCTGCCCGCCGCTGATCTGGTCGGGCCGCTTGTGCGCCTGGTCTTCCATCTGGATGAGGTGCAGCATCCGCTGAACTTCGGCTTTGATTTCCTTCGGCGCAACTTTGGCGATGCGCAGGCCGAACGCGATGTTCTCCCACACCGTCAGGTGCGGGAAGAGCGCATAGTTCTGGAAGATTGTGTTGACCTTGCGCTTGTGCGGGGGCAGGGAAGTGATGTCTTCGCCGTCGAGCAGAACGCGCCCTTTGTCGGGCTGCTCGAAGCCGGCCAGGATGCGCAGCAGCGTCGTCTTGCCGCAGCCGCTGGGGCCCAGAAGAGAGAAGAACTCCCCCTTTTGAATCGAAAGGGAGATGTTATCCGCGGCACGAGTCGTCCCGAAACTTTTGGAGATGTTCTCAAAAACCAGAAAATCTGCCAACCCCTAGCCCTTCCATCCGAGGTGTTGTCGCCAGCCGTTCCCGCGCCGTTTTCGCGCTAATCGAGATTAAAGGTGAGCGTCGCGCCGCCGTACAACGTCTGTCCGCGGGGAGTCACGCTGTTGTTCCGGATCGCTTGCCGCGCATTCTCGCTGAGCGCGGTCGAGTAGCCGAGCATCGGTTCGAACGTCACGCGCTTGCCCAGCGGCAGCGTCAGCGATGTCTGGAAATCGGCGCTGTAGAAATTCGAGAAATCCTTTCCCTCATCGTTCGTTCCCATGTAGGAATTCTTCAGCACGTAGCCGGCATGCGCCTTGATGTTTAACGCTGCCTTCTTGCCGAGAGGGATGGCGGGCTCCAGCCCTACCTGTATGTAGGATCCCTTCCCGTAATTTACGTCGCGATAAATGTAGAGGGAAGGTTTGAGCGCATCGTCGTGGCTCATGCCGGTGTAAATCTCGTCGCTGTCAGGCCCTTCGTTGACGCCGTAGTGGATATAGCCGATCTCGTAGCTGTATTTGTCCTTCTCCTTGGTGTACGAGGCGGTGATATCGGCTTCAGACCAGCGGCGCGGGTCGAATTGATAATTCGCCCACAGGTTCAGGGCAAAGCCGTTATTGCCGACCGTCACGGAAGGCTGGAAAACTCCACCCTCGCTCAACCGCATGCCGCGCCACATATAATGAGAGAAAACCGCGCCGGAGACTTCGAATTGCTTGTCCTGGGCAGGAAGAACCTCGGGAATGATTGTAAGCAAGATCAGGAGCAGTCCGCAGAGCTTGAGATTTTTCATCGAAGACCTCGACGTGGGAAAAGGAACATTGATTCCATTAAAAGTGCGGAGTGTATGAGGTATGGGGGGGGATGTCAAGGGGGAGGTTGGACGTTGGGACGTTGGGACGTTGGACGTTGGGAACGTTGGACGTTGGGACGTTGGACGTCGGGACGTTGGACGTTGGGACGTTGGAACGTTGGGGACGTTGGGAACGTTGGACGTTGGACGGTGGGGCGTTGGAGGTTGGACGTTGGGACGTTGGACGTTGGGACGTTGGACGCGGGAGGGGGGAGGTTAGCGACGGGAGGAGGGAGATTGCAAAGGCGGCCAGTCGTTCAGGCCGATGACGGCTTCGGCCGGGATTTCGTGCCCGCCATCAAAAGGGACAAACGTAACCTGCAGGCCTGCCTTTACCATGTCCATCCGCAGACGCTCCGCGAGGTCGTACGGCAGGATGTTGTCGCCGCGCCCGTGGGCCATGAAGACCGGAAGCCCTTTGCGCCGCGCCATGCCGGCCCGCCAAGCTGCTTCATTGACTGGCGTCCCCGAAAAGATAATCAGCGCCGACAGAGGTTCGTCCGACATAAAAGCGATCTGGCAGGCGACCATGGCTCCCTGCGAAAAGCCGCCCAGGAGGAACGGGTGTTTGGCCGAATTCCCTTCGGCCGACATCACGGCGCGCACCTCCTGCGCGGCCGATTCCAGTCCGCCGGGCGCGTCGAGCGACAGGTCGATGCCGTTCTGGTGGATGCGCAGGTGCGCCGCGAGATCCAGGTCCCACCACGCAAGCCCTCCCGTGGACCCGTCGGTGCGCAGCGCCGGCACCGTGGCCTCCGGAAACAGGAAGCGCCCGTTGCCGGGGAGCGCGATACTTTCCGAAAAGGGAAGCCAGTGCTCGGCGGAAGAGCCATAGCCGTGCAGCAGCAGAAGCGTCGGCGGCCCCTCTCCCCCGCGCTGAATCACGCGCAGCGGCATTTTGGGCGAAAGCATCAGCACCACTGCCGTCACCGCCACCGCAACCAAAATAACAATCAGTATGTATTTCCCGCGCATAGCTCACGTTCCACGTTCCCACGTTCCACGTTCCAACGTTCAACGTTCAACGTTCAAACGTCCAACGTCCAACGTCCCAACGTCCCAACGTCCAACGTCCAACGTCCAACGTCCAACGTCCAACCTCTTTTCACCATCCCCCACCGCCGCCGCCGCCGGAATGTCCGCCACCTCCGCCGCCGCTGCTTCCGCTGGAACTGGGCGCCGCAACGCCCGCCGCCATCGTTCCGGCCACGGCCGCCCACGACGCGCTGGCTCCGGCGCCTCCGAACGCGCCGCCTCCACCGCTCCACGACCGGCTTCCGCCGCCGCTTCCCGTGAAGCTTCCGGTCGAGCCAATCGTGTGCGCGATCTCCGTCTCTTGTCCGCCAAAGGAATGAAACCACTCATCCACCGAATCGCCAAGCCCGAACGCCAGCAGGTAGGGATACCACGCGTCCTGCAGCTCCGGGTTCGCCTGCGCCAGCTGCAGCCGGAAGTATTCGCGCGCGGCGGCAAATTTCTGGCGAAAGAGGATCTGGACCTGGTTTTCGCGCGACATAGCTGCGTTCAGCACGCTGTTGAAAGCTGCGATCAGCAGGACCATCACCCCCGCCGCTACCCAGGCGCTGATGGGCAGTGGCCCCAGAAGCATCGCCACCGTGAAAACCCCCGTCATGATGGTCATCGGTATCATCATCATGATGAAGTGCAGACGCAGCCTGACCAGCCGCTTGCGATAGAGGCAGGCCAGGACGATGGCGGGAATATACGGCACGAACACCGAGGCCGCGCCGATGATCCCTGCCGCCAGGTCCGGCAGCCCGGCAATGCGGTCCGTCATGGCCGAAAGAACTCCAATCACAATCAGCGCGACTCCCGCGGCCACCAGCGCGAAGGTTTTTTTCCACGACGGCTTGCTGCCGGTGCCGGAGGTTGCCAGCAGATCCTGCATCTGGATCTCGAGCGGCTTCCTGATTTTCGACGCCGGGTCGAACCCGGAGCTCTCGTAATGCGCTTTGACGCGCTCGGTGTTGGTTTCGTTGCCTCCGTCGTAGAACAGCGCGTTCACGAGATCGACCTCGTACCCTTCAAAGCCGCCTCCCTGTTTCCAGAGGTGAAGCACTCCGGAATGCTTGGATTTCCCCCGCACCTCGCTCCTCAGCTTTCCTTCGAGAACCAGGCGTGCGAGCACCGCCGCGACTTCGGCCGAGCCGACGCTTTCATCCCAGATCGTGCCGACCAGTTCCGGCGGGTATTGCAGGATGTTGGTTTCAATCCACCCGCGGTTGATGGAGGACGCGGGAAGGAGCGGGGCAAACCGGCCCAGCGCTTTTTCCCGTTGATAGAAGCGGGAGATCAGTACGGGAATCGCCACGAACAGGATGATCAGGAGCGTTCCGCGCACGCCGAACGAAAGCCCGGCACGCGCAGCCGCAGGCTTGCCCGATCCCTCGTAGCGCAGCGGAATCGTCACGAGATACCCGCGGCCGGGCGGGATCGGCCCGAATCCGGTCGGCCCTTCGAATGCCTGCATCGGCTTCCAGACCGGGTCCAGTGTGAGCGACAGCGAAAATTTTTCAATCATGCCGGACCGGTCCGGGAAAGCGAAATCATGGTCCAGCAGGTAACGGCTATCCTCCGGAACCAGGATATTCGAGAGCGTGTACCGGAGCACATAGGTGATTTCCTTGTTGTCGAAAGCGGGATCCGTGGGAAGCCGGCTTCTCCAGCGCAGATGGCTGGTGTCGATCCATTTATATTCGTCGATTTCCGAGAGGCTGCCGCGGCTCAGCTCTATTTCCTGGCCGGTGGCAGAATCAACGCGCATGAGGCTTTCAAGGTGGAGACTCTGGCCCAGCCGAAGGTTGAAGGTGCGTGCGCCGCCGTTCCAGTTTCCGTTGAAGACCATGGACTGCCGTTCTTCAACGTGCAGTCTGCCGTCGGCATCGAGCTGCGCGGTGACCGTCATGTCGCGCCAGTAGAGAGTTTGTTCCGCTGCCGCGGCGAAGGGGCTCGATAAAACCAATATTATGAGAAGCCTTCCGATCATAATGCCTCCCGGGTTTGATGAAATGAGGCCCCACTTTACCGCGATAACGTGAAACGTTGCAACGTTAGACGTTAGACGTTGGGACGTTGGACGAGAAAACCGTTGGACGAAAAAACGTTGGACGTTGAACGTTGGGACGTTGGACGATTGGACGTTGGACGAGAAAACGTTGGACGATCGGACGTTGGACGATGGGAGGGGGAGGCTATGGGTGGGATTGAAGGTATTTGATGAAATTTGAGAGCTGGGCAGCGAGCTTTCTGGCTTTGTCCATGACTACATCGAATTTTTCGGAATTAATGTAGGCTTGATCCAAAGCAACATACAATTGCGATTGCACCTCTCCCGTAGAACCCTTCGCAATTCGTAAATATCGGATGAAGATTCCCTTGGGACCGGATGCATATCCCTCCGCTATATTACTCATCGCACTTACCGCCGCTCGACGGATTTGATCCCTTAAGCCGAAATCCCGGGAGAAGCCTCCCTGGTTGGATAGATCATAAATCAGCTTTGTGAGTTCGCGGGCGACTTGCCAGGCGTTGATGCTTTCGAAGGATATGATTTTTGACATAAAAGGATGTTGGACGTTAGGAACGTTAGACGTTGGACGTTAGGAACGTTAGACGTTGGACGTTTGAACGTTGCACGTTTGAACGTTGCACGTTGAAATGAATGTTTCTGCCGGACATAAATTATTTCACTAAAAAAGTAAAACCTCCAACGTCTAACGTCCCAACGTCCAACGGTTTTATCGTCCAACGTCTAACGTCCCAACGTCCCAACGTCCAACGTCTAACGTTCCCCGTCCAACGTTCCACGTTTTTATGTTATGCTGCAGACCTAATGAAACGAACCTGGTCGCTTGTCATCAGCATCGCGCTGACCGCCGTGATCGGCTATGTGCTGTACCGCAGCGTGCCCGACTGGGGGCAGGCTGTCTCGATCATGATTTCGGCGCGCCCGCAATGGTTCCTGGCCGGAATCTGCTTTGTCGGGCTCCACATGGTCATGCGCTCGCTGCGCTGGAGCCTGCTGCTCCGCCCGGTCAAGAGCGGCATCCCGCTGAAGAGCTTTCTTTCGGTGACCATCATCAAATACGTCATCAACGTCATTCCGCCGCGCGTCGGCGAAATTGCCGGATCGGTGCTGCTGGCGCGCAAGGAGAAGATCCCCTCCTCCTCGGCCATCGCCAGCTCTCTGTTCGAACGGGTGCTCGACGCGCTGGCCGTCCTGTCGATTTTCGGCTTTTACCTTTTCTTCTGCGCCGGATGGTATGCGCCGACTTCGAAGCGCGGGCGCGAGATTTTCGACACGATCCGGACTTCGACGATGGTGGGGATGGCGGTGTTTGCCGTGCTGCTGATTCTTCTGCTGCTGTTCCTGCACAGCGAGCGCTGGCACAACCGTGTTCCGGGGATCCTCCGGAAGCACGTCCTCTCGTTTGCCGACGGCCTGCGCTCGATCCAGAGCTGGCCGGCCGCGATCAAAGTCGGAGCGCTTTCGATCCTGATCTGGCTGTCGATCAGCGCGCAGCTCTGGTGCTTTACGCGCGCTTATCTCGATGATTTTCCGTTCACCGGCGCGCTCTTCATCATGGCAATCACGGTCGTCGGCGTGGCGATTCCTACGCCGGGCGGCGTGGGCGGATTCCAGTTTTTCATGGCGCTCGGGCTGATCCATTTCTTCCGCGCCTTTATCCCGGGCGTTGATCCGGAATCGCAGGCGGGCGGCGTCAGCAACGGCGTTTACCTCATGTCGATGGGGCCGGTGATTTTACTCGGCCTTGTTCTTCTGCATCGCGAAGGAATTTCTCTGTCCGAATTAAAACGTTGAACGTTGGACGTTGGGACGTTGGACGTTGGGACGTTGAAACGTTGCACGTTACACGTTGAACGTTATAACGTTCCCTCGTCCAACGTCTCAACGTCTAACGTCCAACGTTCCAACGTTCCAACGTTCCAACGTCCCAACGTTGATCGTTCCGCGTTTCACGATTGCTATTACTAAATACCAATTTTATGTTTGGAACAGGTGGTTATCCTCCACCCGGAAGAATGCTATATTTTATGACAGGGTAGGGATGGATATGGGAAATTACCAGTTGATTCTGGCAGATGATCACGCGCTTTTCAGAGAAGGGTTGAAGCTGGTCTTAAGTCAAAAGCCCGAATTCCAGATCGCCGGCGAAGCCAGCGACGGGCTCGAGCTGCTCGGCATGCTGAAACACGGCCCGCTGCCGGACCTGGTCATCCTGGATATTTCGATGCCGCGCCTGCGGGGCATCGAAGCGATCCGGGAGATCAAGACGATCTCGGACAAAATCCGCATCATGGTTCTTACCATGCACAAAGATGAGCGGCTTCTTTGCGAGGCGTTCGTCGCCGGGGCGGACGGATATCTTTTGAAAGAGAATGTGACGACGGAACTTTTTACCGCTTTGACGGCAGTGCTGAGCGGCCAGGGACACATTTCGTCGCTGATGAACAATGAATTGAAAGGGGCGTGGATCAACCTCTTCCGGCAGCAGAAGGTCGTAATGCCGGATGACAATCTTTCCACGCGCGAAAAGCAGGTATTGAAAATGGTCGCCGAAGGGGCGTCCAACAAGGAAATCGCCGATCAGCTGAACATCAGCGTGCGCACGGTGGATCACCACCGGGCGAGCTTGATAGAAAAGCTCCAGTTGAAGAGCACCGCCGAGCTGATCCGTTACGCGATTTCAAAAGCTTATATTGATTAGGCGGCGTTGCTCGCGCAAACACGCAACCGCAGCCGTAGATTCCTGATTTCCAATTCCCAATTCGAAGAGTACGGGGCTCCACTTCGAATAGAAAGAGTGGCCGAATGCCCGGACCGTATCGCATTATCCTGACCGACAATCATGCTCCCCTCAGGAGCGCGGTAAAATCGCTCCTGGAAGAGTCGGGGGAGTACCTTGTCGTCGGAGAGGCGGGGGATGGAGCCCAGCTTCTGAAGCTGCTGCAGGACGGAGTCGAAGCGGATGCGCTGGTGCTGGATCTGATGATGCCGGTCATGACCGGCGTCGAGGCCGCCGGCGAAATCCGGCGGCTGGGGTTCCCGATCGCGATCCTGGTGCTCACGATGCACCAGGAGACCGAACTGCTGTGCCGCGCCTTCAAAGTCGGAGTCAATGGTTATGCCCTGAAGGACGGGATTGCCAGGGATCTGCTGCCGGGGCTGCGCGCCGTGATCGAAGGGAAGCTGTTTCTGTCGCCCGAAATCAAGGGCGAGTTGCCGGCGACGTGTACCGTTAAGAAGGTGGAAGGCAGTCTAATAGCTCTAGGTTTCGCCCACTGTACGGCGTGAATGAAACGTTAGACGTTGGACGATAAAACGTTGGACGTTGAAACGTTGGAACGTTGGACGTTGAACGTTGGGACGTTGGACGTTGGAAAGAGCGTATCACGCCACTTCGGTTTTGGGCGCGCTCTTTATCAGAATACTGGGCTGATGATTCTGGTCCGGAACGGGCAAATTCATTTCCCTTAATGTATCCACGAATTCCTGCATATCGGACTTTGCCGTGCGAAGGCACTCTTCCAATGATCGGCCCGCACCCGTAAAACCGCCAAGGTCCGGCGAGTAAAAAGAGAAAAACTCAGGATCGCCGGTGGCCTCGATTACCAGAGAATACGGCAATTCGATTATCATCTTCCCCCTCCACTCAATCCGGCTGCCCTTAAGATAGAATAGCAAGTCCCTGCCGGTACTTCCTTCGTGCCGTGGAAATCCACGCGGATCAGTTTCATATGGCCGGTTTTCCCATAGAAACGGATTGAACCACGTTCCTTAACCAGGTGGAATCCATTTCGTTCCAACAGCCGAACAAGCTCACTGAACTTCATTATATCAACCCGTTCTAATGACGCAAAAGAACAAACGGAAGATCGCTGTTGTGAATGTTTCGGCGGCGGATTTTTCATTTCAGCAAATTTTCTTTGGACGTTGAACCGTTGGACGCTGGGACGTTGAACGTTGGACCTTGGACGTTGGACGATGAACGTTGGACGTTGGACGATAAAACGTTGGACGTTGAGACGTTGATTTAGAATTAACCAACAATCTATAAAATGCCGATATAAAGATTTCTACAGGAGATATTTATGTCGGAAACCGTAGCCTTTCTGAAAGCCTTGACTCCGGAGTCAAAGACCAGCCTGGGTGCGCCCCAGGTTCAGATTCATCGCTATCCCTATCGCGTTGGCCGAGAAAGCCGCGAAGCGGGAGCTGCTGCGTTCCCGAATTCCCGCAGGCGCCAGGATTCCAGCCCCAACAACGAGCTTTACCTGCTGGATGATGGCAAGATGCTGAATATCTCCCGGGAGCATTTCCAGATCGAACAGCGCCACGGAAACTTCTACATCGTGGACCGCAACAGCATGTGCGGAACGATTGTCGAAGGAGAGATTATCGGGCAGGGCCGGAATGGCGGCGCCAGGCAGCTCAACAATGGCGACGTCATAATCGTCGGCACCTCCGAATCCAAACAAGTCCTCAAATTCGTCACTTTGACGCCGTAACGTCCAACGTCCAAACGTCCAACGTTTCAACGTTCAACGTTCAACGTTCAACGTTCCAACGTTCAACGTTCCAACGTCCGATGTCGGTTCACCTAACACCTTCTGTAAACGATATTTACAAAACATTCCCATGGGATTTATTTACATTAGATAGACAATTCTTTTCATTTTTCTAACTCCACGCCGAAGGCTACTTACAGCCCCCAATTGCAAATTCCTTTCCCGCGCGATCCCGCTGGTCATTCTTTTGCCTATATCCAGGGCGAACCACACATGGAGGTGTAATGTGCCTATGCGAAAGCTATTCCTCACTATATTGATATGCGCCTTTGCTGCGCTTCCGGCCGCGGCCGACAGCTGGATGACGGTCTACGGCCCGGAGGGCGGGATCGTCGGGCAGGTCATCGCAACCGAAGCGGACAAGCAGGCCAACGGGACGGACTTCATTTACACGATCCCCGGCTTTGCCATCGATGGCGATCAGTTCAGCAACTATACAACGCTCTACCCCAGCAATCCGGCCGTCATCAGCGACGTGTTCGGCATTGCCTTCACCAATGACGATTATTTTCTGAGTTTTTCCGCTGATTTTGCCGGCAACCCGGATCCGTTTTACTACGCCGATCTGGTCAGTTCCGATAATCAGAACTTTCTCAACGCCGGGCAGCCTTTTGAAGCCACGCAATACCTTTCACAGAGCTTGCAGGATCAGGGATACACGGCTTTTTATCAGTCGACTGCGGGTTCCCCTGTCCCGGAGCCGGGATCTCTGATCCTGCTTGGTAGCGGCATTGCCGGCATCTCGATCTTCCTGCGCAGGAAGCGGTAGCCGGAACTTCATAAATGATGAGGCCGGCGCCAGTCTGCGCTTGTCAGTCCGGAGGCGCATTCCTATAATCGGCGTGTGAAACCTATTGCTCTGGCGCTGGCTCTCATCCTGACCGTCCTCTCCGCTGTCATTGTCCTCACCGAAACCTGTTATCGCGACGATCTCCGGGTGCAGCGGCGCCTGGCCCGCTATTCCGCTGTCGCCGACCAGCGCGTCCACGACGCGGCCGAGGCGCTGCGCGACAAGGGAACGCCCGCTGCGCTGAAGGAAGCGGTCGAGCTGTACCGCGACGTCCTTTCGAGAGACCGTGAAAATCCCTATCGCTGGTGCGACCTGGGACGCGCCCTGCAGGACTCGCAAAACACCGTGGAAGCCCGCCGCTGCTTTGAAGAGGCGGTCCGCCTCGGTCCGAACAACATCCAGACGCTGTCGCACGTCGTGGAATTCTACCTGGCGGTGCATCAGCCGAAGGAAGTCTTCCGCTATGCCGCGCGGATGCTCGACAAGGATCCCGGGAGCCGCGAAACCATCTTCTACCAGTACCTCCAGAAGGATCTCGATTTCGGGGACACCCTCCGATACGGCATTCCGGCAAACCAGCCGGTGGCGCAGGCATACATGCGCGCCCTCATTCGCAACGGCGATTCGGAGAAGGCGGGATTGGGATGGACCTGGCTGGCCTCCAAGGGCTACGCGGATGGAGCCATCGCCGGCGAATACGCCTCTTTCCTGATCCGGATCGGCGATCCGGCCGGTGCGCGCAATGCCTGGATGGCTTGGGCCGGGACGCGCGGGCAGCCCAACCGGCTCTACAACCCCGGCTTCGAAGCGGAGCCGCTCCGCTCCCCCTTCGACTGGCAGCTGTCGCAGACCCGGGGCGTCGAAACCACACGGGATGAGTCGGTGCATCGGGAAGGGAAGTGGTCGCTTCGGGTGGAGTTTGACGGGAAGGAAAACGTGGCCTACGGCCACGCGAGTCAGTCGGTGTATCTGGAGGCGGGGAAGTATGTGCTGCGCGGATGGGTCCGGACGGAAGGGATTACGACGGACAAAGGGATCGGACTGCGCGCCAACGGCTTTATGACCCGGCAGCTCACCGGAACCAATGACTGGACGCTGCTGGAGCAGGAGTTCGAGATGAAGGAGCCATCGCTGGTGCGGATCGAAGTGTTTCGACGGTCTTCGGAGCGCTTTGCCAACAAAATCGCCGGCATCGCCTGGATCGACGATCTATCCATTACGTTGAACGTGGAACGTTGAACGTTGGAACGTTGAAACGTTTAACGTTCCACGTTCATGTACCAAGCATAGGTTTCGGCGATACCTTTTTTTAAGTCGACACGGGGTTTCCATCCAATCGCCTGCAACCGCGAAACATCCAGCAGCTTGCGCGGCGTGCCGTCGGGCATGGATGAATCGAAGATCATCTCACCCTGGTATCCCACCGTTTCTTTTACGATCTCGCATAATTCCCGGATGGTGAGATCCTCGCCGGTCCCGACATTCATGATCTCCCCGGAATCGTAATGCTCCATCAGGAAGACGAGCGCGTCGGCGAGATCGTCGACGTGCAGGAACTCGCGCCGCGGCGTCCCTGTGCCCCAGACCGTGACGGCTTTTTCGCCCGCGAGCTTTGCCTCGTGAAATTTCCGGATCAGCGCTGGAAGCACGTGCGACGTCTTCAGGTCGAAGTTGTCGCCGGGGCCATACAGGTTGGTCGGCATTGCGCTGACGGTTTTGAACCCGTGCTGCTGCCGGTAGGCCTGGCACATTTTGATTCCGGCGATTTTCGCCACGGCATACCACTCGTTGGTCGGCTCGAGCGATCCCGTCAGCAGGTATTCTTCCCTGATCGGCTGCGCCGCCATCTTGGGGTAAATGCAGGAGGAGCCGGTGAAGAGAAGCTTCTGTACTCCGTATTTCCATGCGGCGTGGATGACGTTCGCCTCGATCATGAGGTTTTCGTAGATGAACTCGGCGGGCCAGGTGCTGTTGGCGTAGATTCCGCCGACGCGTGCGGCGACGAGGTAGACCTGCTCCGGCCGCTCCCTGTCGAAGAAGGCGTTGACCGCGGCCTGGTCCCTAAGATCCAGTTCGTCGAGGGTGCGGACCAGCAGGTCGCAGCTCCCCTGCAGACGGCGCGTCACCGCTGACCCCACCAATCCCGTATGTCCCGCCACATAAACCTTTGTCATCATCCCTCAACATCCCCCGTCCCACATCCCAACGTCCAACGTCCCAACGTCCAACGTCCAACGTTCTTATACCGCCCTTAACCCGGCAATTTTATGCCCCGCACTGCGTAAAGTACATTCCTGCCTCGCTAACTCCATATCATGATCGACCATCATTCGCACCAATTCCTTAAACCCGACCCTCGGTTCCCATCCCAGCTTGGTGCGGGCCTTGGACGCGTCCCCTTCAAGATGATCGACTTCGGTCGGCCGCAGGTAGCGCGGATCCATTTCGACATAAGGCTTCCAGTCGATGCCGGCATAGCCGAAGGCTTCGTCGAGCAGTTCCTGCACGGAATGCGTCTCCCCGGTCGCGATGACGTAATCGTCCGGCTCGGACTGCTGCAGCATGCGCCACATCGCCTCGACGTAATCACCGGCGAATCCCCAGTCGCGCTTGGCCTCCAGGTTGCCCATGAAGAGCTTGGCCTGCAGCCCGTTTTTGATCCGACCGACCGCCCGGGTGACTTTGCGGGTGACAAAAGTTTCGCCGCGGCGGGGCGACTCGTGATTGAACAGGATGCCGTTGCAGATGAACAGTCCGTACGCCTCGCGGTAGTTGATACCGTACCAGTGGGCGGCGACTTTGCTGACGCCGTACGGGCTGCGCGGATAAAAGGGAGTCTTCTCGCTTTGCGGCGCCGGTGCCGCGCCGAACATTTCGGACGACCCGGCCTGGTACAGGCGAATGCGCCACCCGCCCGTGCCGCAGACGTCGCGCATGGCTTCGAGCAGGCGCAGCGTGCCGGTGGCGACGGTGTCGGCGGTGTACTCCGGCTGATCGAACGAGACGCGGACGTGCGACTGCGCGCCGAGGTTGTAGACCTCCTGCGGCTCGATTTTTTCCAGGATGCGGCGCAGGCTGGTGCCGTCGGTGAGGTCGCCGTAGTGGAGGAAGAGACGGCTGCCCAGTTCGTGCGGGTCGGCGTAAATTTCCTCGATGCGGTCGGTATTGAAGGTGCTGGTGCGCCGGATGATCCCGTGCACTTCGTAGCCTTTATCGAGCAGCAGCCGTGCCAGGTACGATCCATCCTGCCCGGTAATCCCCGTAATCAATGCTCTTTTCATAATCGTCACACCGGGAGCGCCGGTGTCCCTCCGAATGCTGCCTGCTATTTGCCCGAGGAGGCTGGGAGCGCGATGCATCTCAGCCCCACGTTATTTGCCCAAGGAATCTGGAAGCGCAATGCATCTCAGCCCCATGTTATTTGCCCAAGAAATCTGGAAGCGCGATGCATCCAGCCCCATGTTATTTGCCCAAGAAATCTGGAAGCGCAATGCATCTCCGCCCCATGCTATTTGCCCAAGAAATCTGGGAGCGCGATGCATCCAGCCCCAGCGGGGCGGTCAGAACGTAGCCGGGGGTGAAGCGAAGCGAACCCCCGGATTGGATTAGGTTGGCAACAAGCCCTGAAAGGGGCGGCAGAATGCCGATGTTTCGCCCTTGCCGGGGCTCTTTCTCGTGCACATCGCTACCGGGGGTTCGCTTCGCTTCACCCCCGGCTACGATCTTTCGGCCCTCCGGGCCTTTGCTTCACCCTCGTCGCAGGGCTTAGAACCAATGGTAGGTCACATTGGCCGGAAGCCCAATGCCGCATGTTATTTGCCCAAGGAGGCTGGAAGCGCGATGCATCTCCGCCCCATGCTATTTGCCCAAGAAATCTGGGAGCGCGATGCATCCAGCCCCAGCGGGGCGGTCAGAACGTAGCCGGGGGTGAAGCGAAGCGAACCCCCGGATTGGATTAGGTTGGCAACAAGCCCTGAAAGGGGCGGCAGAATGCCGATGTTTCGCCCCTGCCGGGGCTCTTTCTCGTGCACATCGCTACCGGGGGTTCGCTTCGCTTCACCCCCGGCTACGTTCTTTCGGCCCTCCGGGCCTTTGCTTCACCCTCGTCGCAGGGCTTAGAACCAATGGTAGGTCACATTGGCCGGAAGCCCAATGCCGCATGTTATTTGCCCAAGGAATCTGGAAGCGTGATGCATCTCAGCCCCACGTTATTTGCCCAAGGAGGCTGGAAGCGCAATGCATCTCCGCCCCATGCTATTTGCCCAAGAAATCTGGGAGCGCGATGCATCCAGCCCCAGCGGGGCGGTCAGAACGTAGCCGGGGGTGAAGCGAAGCGAACCCCCGGATTGGATTAGGTTGGCAACAAGCCCTGAAAGGGGCGGCAGAATGCCGATGTTTCGCCCTTGCCGGGGCTCTTTCTCGTGCACATCGCTACCGGGGGTTCGCTTCGCTTCACCCCCGGCTACGATCTTTCGGCCCTCCGGGCCTTTGCTTCACCCTCGTCGCAGGGCTTAGAACCAATGGTAGGTCACATTGGCCGGAAGCCCAATGCCGCATGTTATTTGCCCAAGGAATCTGGAAGCGTGATGCATCTCAGCCCCACGTTATTTGCCCAAGGAGGCTGGAAGCGCAATGCATCCAGCCCCAGCGGGGCGGTCAGAAAGTAGCCGGGGGTGAAGCGAAGCGAACCCCCGGATTGGATTAGGTTGGCAACAAGCCCTGAAAGGGGCGGCAGAATGCCGATGTTTCGCCCTTGCCGGGGCTCTTTCTCGTGCACATCTCTACCGGGGGTTCGCTTCGCTTCACCCCCGGCTACGATCTTTCGGCCCTCCGGGCCTTTGCTTCACCCTCGTCGCAGGGCTTAGAACCAATGGTAGGTCACATTGGCCGGAAGCCCAATGCCGCATGTTATTTGCCCAAGGAATCTGGAAGCGTGATGCATCTCAGCCCCAGCGGGGCGGTCAGAACGTAGCCGGGGGTGAAGCGAAGCGAACCCCCGGTAGAGACAAGTGGGAGCAAGAGCCCTGGCAGGGGCGAAAGATCGGCATTCTGCCGCTGGGACGCCGGAGCTCCCAGGGCGGGCGCTCCCGGTGACAGCGCTAGGAGGGAGAAGGCGAACCGGGCTTGCACCAACCGTCTTTGCAAATCTCGCCGGGCGCGCAGCATTTATTGAAACAGACCACGCGGCTGGGCGGACAGCAGCCGTCGCTGACGCAAGTAGAGCCCGGCGGGCAGCAGCTTCCTTTGCAGACGGTGGATCCCTTCTCGCAGCATTTATTCCCGTTGAGGCACACCTGGGTATCGTTATTGCAGCAGCCATACCCGCAGGCGGTCTGGTTGGATGCGCACTTGGCGGCCGAAGCGGCGCGGACGCCCAGGAAGCCCAGAATGCCGGCGGACAGCCCCCCGGTAATCAGTTTGAGCGCCTGTCTGCGGGGCATGGATCCCGCCAGGGCTTTTGCCACGTCATCAATCAGATGATTTCCCATGATTCCTCCTTAAAATTTGTTAGACGTTGGACGTTGGGACGTTGGACGTTCCGCGTTCCACGTTCCGGCAATCCAACCGAGTACCATCGCATTGGCCGGGATATACAAATTAAAATCGACGAAACTATGCAACAGGATGGCGGCCAGCGCCCCGATGCATGCGATATGCCCGGCCCGTATCGCCTGCCGGAATGCACTTCCGATCAAAACCGCCACAAGCAAAAATCCAATGATCCCCAATTCAATCATCGCCTGCACATAATCGTTATGTGCGTAATCCACGGTGTGTCCGGGAAGGATGTCCTTGATCTTGTAAAAGGCTGATTCAAAGCCTCCGAGGCCGCAGCCGAACGCGGCATATTTTTTGATCAGGGGCGGGGCCTGCTGCAGAAACAGCAGCCGTCCTCCCAGCGTGGACACCTGTTCTTCCGATGCTTCGGAGAATCGTTTGAAGAACGGATCGGGCGGCAGGTAAAGAAAAAGAAACAGCGCGCCCGCAAGGATCGGCACCGGCGCCACCCACTTAATCCAACGTTGAACGTTCAACGTTCCACGTTTAACGTTCAACGACAGTATTCCCATCAAACACAGCACACAGAGGGTCGTCAGGAACCCGCCGCGCGAGTAGGAGCAGACAATTCCAGCAAAAATAATGCCGGCCGGAATCCAAAGCCACTTGTCGCGAAACGCGCCGACGACGGCGAACGGGAGAGACATTTCGAGCAGCCCGGCGAAGTGGTTGCGGTTGACGTAGGTGCCGTGCGCGCCGGTTTCCGCGTTCATGGCCATGATGCCGAGAGCCGCTTCGATGGCTGCGACGATGATGATCGGGAGTGCCGCCCAGCGGCTTTTCATCCCGCGGATCGTGAAGTAGACGGCAATATAGGCCAGGATGCGCAGCAGATGCTCGAACGTCGCTGCCGGCTTAATGCTGGTGACGAAAAACTGGGCGAGCGCGTAGCAGGGAAGGAGAAGCATAAACGTTGGACGTTTCAACGTTGGACGTTGGACGTTGGGACGTTGGGACGATGGGACGTGGGACGTTGGACGTTGGGACGTTGGACGTTGGAACGTTGGAACGTTGAACATCCAGTAGGTTGCGCAAACGATGCCGAATCCCAGCAGACACCAGTGCCACTGCGCCGTCTGCACCCCTCCGTCGCAATACACGGCGTACGCCAGCACCACTCCTAACCCAGCAAGCGTCAGCGTGTGTCCGCGCATGTCAGCGTCCGTCCGCGGTTCCAAGATTGTGAATAAAGCCCCTCACCACTAATCAAGTCCTCATGTTTCCCGGTTTCGACAATCTCCCCGCCCACCATTACATGAATCCTATCCGCCCACATTGCGGTAGAGAGGCGGTGGGTAATGACGAGGACGGTTTGTCCGCGGGTATTTTCGCGCAGCCGTTCCACCCAATCCGCTTCCGCCCACGAATCCATGGCGCTTGTCGGCTCGTCGAGCAGGAGGATCGGGGACTTCCGCAGGAAGGCCCTTGCCAGGGCGATCCGCTGCCATTCCCCGACACTCAATTCCTCGCCATTTTCGAACCATTTGCCGAGCAGGGTGTCGTATCCGAGCTTCAACCGTGCGATGGGATCGACGGCGCCGGCGGCCTCGGCGGCTTCGTGGATGGCGGCGATGGAGGCGTTGCGATTGAGCGCGATATTGGCGGCAACGGTGGCGTTGTAGTGGACCGGCTGCTGAAACAGGACGGTCACGGCTCTGCGCAATTCATCGAGTTTGACGTTTCGCAGATCGATCCCGTCGAGGCAGACTTTTCCCTGGTCGGGGTCGTAGAACCGGCAGATCAGTTTGATGAGCGTGCTTTTGCCGGCGCCGTTGGCTCCGACGATGGCGGTGATTTTTCCGGCCGGCAGGTGCAGGTTGAAATTCTGCAGCGCGAACCGCTCGCTTCCGGGGTATTGGAAGCTGACGTTCTCGAAAGTAATCCCTTTCCGCACGCAGGACGGCAGACAGGCGGGCTTCGGGGAATCGACCACCTTCGGCTTCATTTCAAGGAAATCGAAAAGGTTTCCGAGGAAGAGGCTGTTGCTGTAGATCTGTCCCAGGTTCTGGAGCAGGGAACGCATCAGGCCCTGGCCGCGGTCGAAGGCCTGGTAGAAGAGCGCCAGGTCGCCGAAGGTGAGCGCTCCGGCCATGACTTTGGCGGCCATCCACACGAGGGCTCCGCCGGAGAGCAGAAGGCCGGCGGCTCCGGCGCCGAGTTCGGCGACGCTCTGGTTGGCGGCGAGGCGCAGGCGCTGGCCGCGCAGGAGCTGGCGCAGCGACTGAAACAGATCGCGGAAATGGCTGCCAAGGCCGAACAGGCGCACTTCGGCGGCAGTGTCGCCGGAGGTCAGGATCCAGTCGTAGTACCAGGTGCGCCGTTCGTTGGCGGTGTTCTTCTCCCACAGCCGGTGATTCTTCAGCGTGAAGTGGATCACGACATACAGCGCGGGCAGGGTGGAGAGGAACAGGGCGGTAGGGATCCAGAGGCCGTAGGGCATCAGGATGCCGAGCATGGCGGCGAGGGTGATGCCGTTCTGGAGCAGACTCCCCATATTTTCGAGCAGCGCGATGGGGCGATAGGTGGCTTCGCCGCGGGCGCGGTGCAGGCGGTCGTAGAATTCGGGCTGATCGTAGAATGCGAGGTCGGCGGAGACTGATTTCTCGTGGATCAGGGAATAGATGTGATCCTGCACCCGCTCGGATTGCACGGACTTGATCCAGTTGGCCCCGCTGCGCAGCAGTTCGGTCAGAAGAAGCACGATGCCGATAACCGCGCCGAACAGGATCGTCGCGTGCAATTGCCGCCCGACCAGGGCGTTTACCAGTGACCGGCTGAAGTACACGGTTGCTGCGGGCAGTAATCCCTGGATGATGAGGATGATTCCCCAGGCAATTGTCCAACCGCGTGCAGCGTTCCACACTAATTCCGTTGCACGTCGGACGGCGAACGTTGGACGTTGGACGTTGGCCGTTGCCCGTTTTATTATCTTTTTAATCGAAATAATCTCGGTCCCGATGAAACATTCAGATCATGAGGAATTCGAACATTCTTGCCGTGCCGACTGATTCAATCGAGCGTCGCATTTACCTGATCCGTGGCATGAAAGTTATCATTGACTCGGATTTAGCGGAATTGTATCAAGTGCTTACAAAAAACCTCAATCTTGCCGTCCGAAGAAACCTGGATCGCTTTCCGGAAGATTTTATGTTTCGCCTCACGAAAGATGAGGCTGTTTGTTTGAGGTTGCAATCTGCAACCTCAAACACATCCCGCGGAGGCCGCCGATATCTTCCCTATGCCTTCACAGAGCACGGTGTAGCGATGCTATCTGCAGTTCTTAAAAGTGAGCGCGCTGTGCAGATGAGCATCTTCATCATTCGTGCTTTTGTCAAAATCAGAGAGGTTCTTGCTACCCACCATGATTTGGCGAAGAAAATAGATGAACTGGAGCGTGAGCAGAAGGACCAGGGACGTCAACTTGCGGCAGTGTACTCCGTTGTAAAAAGGCTGATCGATACGCCGTCAACCCGCAAAAACCCCATCGGTTTTTAAAACACTCAACGTCCCACGTCCCACGTCCAACGTGCTTTTCAACGTCCAACGTCTCAACGTCCAACGGGTTTTCCAACGTCCAACGTGCTTTTCAACGTCCAACGTTCCTATCCTACCGTCACCCAACATCCTGCAACGTTAATTTCGACCTCGGTCTTTTTTTTCGTCGGCGACGTCAATCTCAGCAAGCTTTCATATTTATGAAGTACGTTGAGGTACGGCATGCAATCCCGTCTTGAGACCAGGTAATCGTAGGATTCCTTTGCGGGCCGGCCGAAGACTTTCATCAGGTAGGCGGCGGCGACCGTTGGGCTGCGATTAACGCCGGCAGTGCAATGGAGGTAGACCTTGGTCCAATTGAGTGCGAGCACGGCTTCTAATTTATCGACGAGATGAGGGAGTTGATGGGCGAGTAAATCTTCGTTGAAATCGGGCACCGGCAGGCGCAGGAGTTCGATATCTACGGCATCGAGGGCTTTTTCCAGTTTTTTGAGATTGATCCGGCAGCTCTTGATGTCATGGTCGCTTTGCAGGTTGATGACGGTGGTGACTCCCAGCCGCCAGAGTTGTTTTGCATCTTTATGGTCGATGAATCGTCCGACCCAAAGCTGTCCCTGAATAATCTCGTTATAATCAAATAGCATTTCTCATCTCAATCTCTCGTTCAACGTCCACGTCCAACGTTCAACGTTCCTCTCTCCGCTCTGCGGACCAGACGTCCCCTGACAAAATAATAAGTCAATTGTCTTTTAGCTTTCTTGCAGGGTTTGTGAATAAACCTCGAGAATAGAAAAAATTTGAGCTTTTCTTAAGGCTATGTAGAGTTTGAAGAAACACTTGTCCGAATGGGAAGGTTCTTGCCCAGATCCATCCCCAGAAACGCCAATGAAAGTTTTTAAGATAGACAGTGCTATTGCCAGATTGCAGGATGACGGCTTTTCCCAGAATCGCTTCTTCTTCAAAAGGACCCTCCGATTGTCCTTGAGCATCCCCTGCGAGGTAGAAGAATCTATCGTTGTGCGAAATAACTCGGTGAAGGACATAAGGGCCGTTACTCCGACGCGCGAGAACAATGTCCCCAATTGTTATTTGTTGGCCTGCGGTGCTTTCGAGTTCCACGATCGCCCCATGGCGGAGTAATGGCCACATGCTGCTGCCTGGTGCGCTGATTCGTACTCTGATACCGCTGCCCAGCAAATCTGTAATCAACGGCGCCAATGTATTTATAGGGACGATCATAGCACCGACCTGACCAATGAAATTACCGTAGGCTCTGGGCGACACTTAAGCAAATAAACTGGAATGCTCTCTGCAATCATCTTGATATTGTTTACGGCGATGCTCATCAGTTCAGCATCCCAATAGGGCAGAAAAGAGCGAGCAAGAAGTAGCGGTATCGAGGTCTTGGCTGCAAGGAGGTGGATCGAATTCGTAGTCGCCTTTTCAAGCACGCAAATTGCTTTCAAATCAGCCTGATGATTTTTTGCAATGTTTGCGCTGCCACCCCAAGGAGTGCCATAAATCCATGATCCACTCTTGTTAACTCGGATCGCAACGCGATCATCGTTAACTGGGATCACACCCTCTGCCTTCGCCCAAAGGCAGGACTGGGTGCTCTTGCCAGCGCCAGAATGTCCCACAAATACGATTCCCTTGCCATTGTCATCAAGGCCACTTGCATGTAGGACTATGCCATTTGTAAAAAGTATTCTAGTTCTGACGATCAACTCCCCGGCTCCAAGGGCTAAAAGGCTATGCCACCGAGGTCCATTGCGCCTTTCAATAATCTCTGTTTGGCTCCAATCTGAATTTGACCTCAGAATGGCTCTTGCAGTGTACAAGGGCATCTTAGAACAGTAATGAATAAAGGCCGTGAATTGTTCACTATCCTTTTTGTAATACATCTGCCAGATACTTCCAGGGTCATAGACTAAATTACCCTCCGGTTTGATGACGCCAGGCGTGTCTTGCCATTGCAGAGATGTTGTTGCCGATGGAGATCCAAAGTCTCCCAAGAAAGGCCCAAGCTTCTTCTCAATCCGCAGATCCGAAATCGGCCGCGAACTGCAGAGGCGAATTTGAAGTCCAGCGATTGTTAGGTTTGCGAGGTACATTAGGCTCGTTTTTGCATTTGGTCGCGTCGCGCTCTGGCTATTGCGCAAAAATATGGTGCCGGAGTTGTCGTGTCCCCTGATTCTAGCCAAAGAAAAGCGGGACATTGAGGACAATTGCTTTTTAGTTCACAGGAATTGCATGCTGAAATCGGGACCTCCGAGGTTGCAAAATTGGTCAAAGCCTTCCATGCTTTATCAAAGCCTATTCTGAGCGGTCTTACGGAGGGATAGGGAAAATCGATACAGACATTCATTTCTCCCTTCGCTGTAAGATGGAAACTGTTTTGGCCAGCCCCGCATTCAAAAGCACCGAGTGGTAGAGTATCGGTACCTTTGCCTGCTTGCATCGAGGATACTGTCTTTTGTGCCTGTTCCAACTCAATGACTTCCTCATAAGAAAGCCTTGAATTCTCAGCGTTTGAATATTGGCCGTCACGGCGCTTTGTCAGTAACCATGCATATCTGAATACGGCACCCCACTGGTGGGCCATGCTTCGCATGGTTTCAAGCTCTCCTAAATTCTCCTTTGTTAAGGTTGTTTTCAATATCAGGGGAACTCCTGCGGTCCGGAGGTTCTCGATCCCAGACATGCAACGGTTATAGCTTCCCTTCGTACCTGTGATTTGCTCATAAATGCTTTCACTCGCTCCGTAGAGCGTTATTTCAAGACGGTTAGGAGGCATCTTGGCCAAACGGTTAGCGGTTTCCCTTGTAATCAGTGTCCCGTTCGTAAATAGCGCAAGTATTAGCCCCATCCTTCGGATCGGTTCATATATTTCCCAAAAATCCGTGCGTACGAATGGTTCGCCTCCGGATAGCAATAAAAACACCAGCCCATGTTCGACCGCCTCACTTGCCATCCGAACCCATTCGATTGCCGAAAGCTCCTTCAGCTGCTCCGAATTATCCTCGCAAAGGTCGTGAATGTAGCATATGCCACAGTTCAGATTGCATCGGGTTGTTAGCTCAAAAGTTCCCTCCACAGGTTGACATTTCCTTAAGGAAACTTTTGAAAGGGAATCGAGTAAAGGGCCGTACTCAGAAGGTAGTTGTGACATTTGACAGCAAACCCATCTGGTTCGCTTGATCAAGAAATTGCTGAATATCACATTGAGCTTCGGCAATCCCTACGTCATAGCGGTCCGCTAATTCATGAGCAAGTTGTTCCAAATCATGTTGCCCGTCAAGAAGCCTCCATAGGCATTCGCCTACGCTGTTTAGAATCAGAATACCATTGAGGTTCACAACTTGGGAGCCTGTTGGAATGATTATGCTCTGCTCACCGATTTCTCTAAGAATAACATCGTTCTTTGCCTTCCACATGTTGAATCGTGTTCCCTCCAGATCGGTTTCGGATTGGCTAGGTCTACACAAAAATCTCTTTGTAGGTGGAAACGGACTCGTCTGATATAAGGCAATGCGAGCGTTTCTCCCTAATAGTCATACTCAAGTGGAAATGATGATCAAGATTTTTGAGTGGGTCCAGCGCTGCATCCGCTTGTACTATGATTTCCTGCGCCGGGGCATTTTACGCAGGACATGAGCCTCTCTTCTACTTTCAGTTCTACAAATTCAATTTTGGGTTTTTCATAGGGCAGTTTTGAGGATGCTTTTTTCTGCTCGGTGGGCATGGTTCCTTCCTCCAACTTTAAGATTTTAATGGTTGTAGCGCACAAATGACTGGATTCACAGCTCTCCTATTGAATCCCGATGCAGTTGGCTGCCCAAAGAATGCATTGGGTACTTTCGAACACTATCACAGATATGATATTTTCATTTGCACAATGGGACGAATTGAACACCTTCTGCTGGTCAATGCTGCTTGCTTTGATGATTCTAAACGAGACGCATTTTTGTCCGGAATTCCTGGGCAGGACATTGATTGGGAGTATGTATTGCGATGCGCTGATCTGCACCGAATGACCAACTTGTTTTATCGTCATTTGACAGACAACCTTCATGCATTTATCCCAAATCACATTTTGTGCCGCCTTCGAGAGCACTTTCGGAATAGCGCTATCCGCAATGCTCTTCAGACTGCAGAGCTTTTTTCTATCCTCGACTTATTCAAGGGAAACGGGATTAATGCAATCCCCTTTAAGGGCCCGGTGTTGTCTCTCGCCCTTTATTCAGATCCGGCAATTCGCGAATTCAGCGATCTTGATATCCTTGTGCAAGAACACGATGTCTTCAAGGCATTAAGGCTTTTGCGAATACTAGAATATGAACAGATTCCTAATTATTCGCCTGCTGTCGAGCATCAAATTACAAAAAGGGAATATCACTATCACATTAGGAAACCGAGTGGGTCGAGCCTGGTTGAGATCCATTGGAATATCGCGCCCCATTATTTGGATCTGCCAATTTCAATGGATGTCTGGTGGGAACACGCGACAACTATTAAAATGGATTATCGCTACGTTTTTAGTCTGTCACCAGAGGATTTGCTAATCGCGCTTTCAGTTCATGGAGCGAGACACAGGTGGGCCTCCCTCTGTTGGATTGCCGACGTCGCGCGATTATTAGCAATCTATCCAAGATTGGACTGGGATTATGTCCTTCATAAATATTGGCATCCCGAGATAAAACGCATTCTCTTCCTTTCGTTAAATCTCTCGCAAAAAATTCTGGCTGCGCATGTACCTGAAGAAGTACGCTTTCAGATTGGAACAGACCCAACTGTCATTCTTTTAACGGACCAGATATATCGGCGCATTTTCACAGCAGATATACAACCTACTGGTTCTTGTTCGGTGATATTTGACCTTAAACTCAAAACCACCTTAACCCGCCGTCTAAGTTATTGCTTCCGCATCATGACTACGCCAACAATACTGGAATGGAAAAAGAAACTGCCGTGTTTATTTTTTCCTATTTACTTTGTTCTTCGCCCTCTAAGACTTCTCAGTAAATATCTGTTGGGTAAGCGGGACTGATAAGATGGGCAGGGCATCAATGCAATGCTTTGTCAGCTATCCGTGATCACCTAAGACTATCCTACGCGACGCAATGGGAATTGCGAACTTATGTTCCCATTTAGGCATTTCGAGTTTTGAGGAATTGAGCCATGAGCCTATTTCCGGCAGGATATGCGCAATTATGGCCAACCCCCGTTCCACGTCCTCCCTTTGAGCCAGTTTGTCGCCCACTTCTACTATCTTCCCCGCCTTCACCTTGTCTTTCCACAGAAGCACTGCAAGGCCAAGATGATGCCACATGGGGGGGGCCGGGTTCATGGACGGATCACCCACATGCATTGCAAGCATTGCTACCAGTAAAGCTGGTTTCGGCTTTCGCCATAGGGCTTTGTCCACACGGACCAATTCAGTCCAATCCTCTGAAAAGGTCATCACCGGCCTAGGCTTATCTCCATTGATGCAGGTCCCATCTCCCAGATACGCGGCCCAATGCTTTCCCGGATACGTTCCCATATCCTCGTATAGTCCGGGCAGAACGGCTGCATCGTCTCCCAGAACCGTATTTTCCGGCAGCACTTTATATTCGCGTTTTATCCTCATTCCCAGTCTTTGAAGGGCGGCAATGTTTTCATTTTGGTAACGCTCATTTTTCCCGAAGAGGGACGCCACGGAAATCGGCAGTAGTGAAGAATCAAACTGGCTTTTCCAAATCACTTGTTTAAGGCAGGAGCATAGCGGCAGGAGGAAACACTCCGGCACCATTGCTTCCTGGGCTTCAATTATTGAGTTAATCCTGTTCAGTATTCTAGCAGGCTTGGCGGCAATTCTCGTCCTGGCCGTCTTGCGGATGAGGTCCACAACAATGCTGGCTTGCTCGGCACTAAGCATTTTTGGTCAGGTCCGTTTTGTACAACTGCGAGTGAATGGTGAGACCGGGATTGGCCGGATGCTCATTTACCGTGGCAAGGAGTAATTCCTTTGCCTCCTGTCTTTGTTCTATCGAAAGCTTAAGCGCCCATGCGCGCATTCCAAAGCGGCGTATGGAGAAAACAACGACGACCTCAAGTGCTACCAGCAGCAAACCAGGGGCCACGGTTTTTGTCGTCGCAGCCATTAATGCCATAGCGCAAAAGGCAACGGCCACCGAATACAGGCCGATCACGATTTGTTTACGGTTTGTACTAAGCCCCAAGAGCAGGTGATGGACGTGATTCCGGTCGGCAAGGAACATGCGCCGTGCACGCTTTGCGAGCGATAATTTGCCTGACCGTTTGGTGAATCGGAACAGCATCACAAGCAAAGTATCGATAACCGGCAATCCAAGGGCCAGGATAGGGACAAGAATCGCAACAGCCGCTGGCGCCTTGATGGATGAGCGAAGGCTGACCACAGCAAGGATAAATCCAAGTGTGAGCGAACCCGCATCCCCAAGATAAATCTGCGCTGGTGCCCAGTTCTTTCGTAGAAAGCCAAGGCAGGCTCCCACCATTGTTGCCATGATGATGGCGGTTACGAAATCATGGCGCCATATTGAAAAGACAAGAAGGCTTGATGCAATAATGGCAACAACCCCTCCCGCGAGGCCATCCAATCCATCAAGAAAATTCACTGCATTAGTAACACCGACGATCCAGAGCACAGAGATCAGATCAGTCAGAAATCCCAATTCCAGATTGCCTACCAAAGGGAGGTTGATGGCACCGAAGGACCAGCCGACTTTGACAACAAGGAATGCCGATACAGCCTGGGTTGAAAGGCGAGTTACCATCGCTGTTCCGACTGTGTCCTCGAGGAAGCCGCACAGGAAGATAAGCAAAAAGGCTATGGGGATTGCAAACAACTGGGCCTGCGTATTTTGCGATCTCCATATGCCCCAGCGAATCAGGATTATTAGGGCTTGTGCTGCAAAAAATCCCAGGGCCACGGCTACCCCTCCAAGGCGAGGAATAGCTTCCGCTTGCTGGCGGCGACCGCCGGGGTAATCCATTGCGCGCACCGCCAGCGCAACCCGCTTAACAAATGGCAATGCCGCCGTACTTGCCAGAAACGACAAGAGGCATCCCAACAAGCTGTAGGCTAAGTTTTCAATCATTTGTTGTGCGAAGCGCGTCGGAGTGCGGCCGCTCATTGCAGCTTATAATTGCTTTGGTGTGGGGGCCGTGTTTCATGCCCACTTCATTTAGCAGGTTGATCCACTTTGCCGTGCATATTGAGCGGTCATATTTTTTTTCAAAAAGTCTTCGGCCGGCCTGTCCCATTGCTTGCATATGGTCCGGATGGGCCATCGCCTCAATCAGGGTGGCCGCAACTTGTTCCGGGTCGTGATTGCATATCCATCCCACGCGTTCCAGTTGGATTTCGTCGCCGAGGCTGCTGTCCTTCCCCCCGACCAGGAGAACCGGTCTTCCGGAGGCGAGCGCTGCCGAATATTTGGAAGGCACCTGCATCCCGGCTGTTTCATCCCTTAACGTTACGAGATGAATATCTGCATCTCCGTATAGCTCGTTCAATTTTTCACGAGGCTGATAATCCATGAATTCTACATTTGACAGCATGGCTGCTGCCCTTTTGACCTCTTGCAGTCGAGATCCTCCGCCCACAAACCGGAAGCGTATGCCGGGATTTATTTCGGCCAATATTTGTGCCGCGCTGATGACTGCGTCAAATCGATGCGCAAATCCGAGATTGCCAGAATAGAGAACTGTCAGCGCATCTGCGACCTTCCGATAGGCGGTTCTGTTTTCATTTAGTTGTTTGCCGTCTGCCCAATTGGGGATCACGTGAATAGCCTTAGCCCCTCTATTATCTATCTGCGCTGCCATGTTCTGGTCGAGCGCAACTACTGCATCCGCTTTCGAAATAATCAGATTTGATAGGAATTCCAGAATGCGCGTCAGTCTATTTCTGCGAAGTGTTCCCAGGGCAATGGCAATATCGGGATATAAGTCCTCAACCTTGTAGACGAACTTGCTGCCACGAAACGTTCCGAGAACGCCAAGCAATGCAACGAAAGGCGGCGTTGAAAGACAAACGAGTACGTCTTGTCGAGGTGAAAAAAGCACCGCTAGTGCTGCGGACCATAGGAATGTTAAATAGTCGGCCATGCGTCCGATATTGTTTCTGCGTCCGAAATTCGTACACCACACGCGGCGGATAATAATGTTTCCCCAATTTTCCTTCCGATCCAAAGGCCGAGAGTGTTCAGGTGCATAACTGCCGCGACCTGCGAATGCTGTGACTTCGCAATTATTACTAGCTAAATCCTGGGCGAGTTGAGTCAATAGCTGCGCCGTTGCCGCCATATCAGGATAAAAATATTGATTGATCAACAAAATTTTCACAGAAAATAACTGTTTAACAAAATTGTATAGCTTACAAAACTGCCCAATTATTCAATCGGCAGAAAGCCAGATCACTGTTTCTGGGCTGCGACAAATGTCCGCTAACCTTGCTGGCAGTGGATTGGACAAGCATTCAGCAGGATGCCTCGAGCACATCTCCCGGACGAATAGGTAATCCATTTTTTACAGGTCTCGAATTGTGCGGCGACGTATCAGTCGGGCTGGATTGCCGGCGTGAATCTCAAATGCGGGGATCGATTGACTAACAATGGCGCCAGCTAATGCGATCGCACAGTGGCCCAGCATTACGCCTGGACATACAACTGCATGAGCTCCCACCCAAGCTCCCTGTTCTATAACGATTGGCTTTGCAACTAACCCAAATGCTGGGTCAGCCCAATCATGATTCCCAGTGCAGAGATACGCGCCCTGGCTAATGCAGGCGTGCTCATCGATCGTTACTGAACTTAGATTGTCGATCCAAACATCCTCTCCAAGCCATGAAAATTGTCCCACTGATAGCAACCATGGGTATTTAACGCGAACCCCCGGCTTTATTACTACACCATTACCAATCCGTGCTCCAAAAAGCCTAAGCAGCCAACAGCGAAAACCTGAAAATGGCAGTAGGTTGCAGCGCAATAACGGCAACCCCACCAGAAACCACGCAACACAAATCCAGAGTGGCCGGCCCGGTGAATACCAGGAATTATCGAATAAAGAAAGGTCTGGTCTAGCGCTCATTCATAAATTTCTACGCTGCGAGGTCGGGATCCCCCCAATACCCATGAGTATAGTTCAGACATTTGCAGGCCAATTGAGGGCCATGTATAGAACCTGCGGACTAATGCGGATCCTGCTGCGCCCATCCTTTCAAGTTCTCTTTTGGGCAGGGCAAGAACCTTGACAAGCAAACCCGCTAGTTCAGCAACTTCGGGCTCGATTACCCAGCCGCAATCACTTCGTTCCATTTCAGAGAATCTGCATTGTCGGCTAATAATCACCGGACACCCAGCGCCCAATGCTTCAAGCACTGCAATGCTAAATCCCTCTGAATACGATGGCAGTACAAAAACTGTTGCAGCCGTCAAGGCGCTCCACTTTAGCGTTTCATTCAGCATTCCTGTGAACGTTACCCGATCGGTTATTCCGAGAGCTGTGATACGGCCTTGCAGTTGCCTCAATGTTGCTTCCGAATCTGGCCCTGCGAACACAAGCTGTGTATCGGGATAGTCTCGTTCAATAGCTCCCCAAGCACGAGCAAGCAATTCGACGCCTTTCTTATAATGAATGCGTCCAAGAAAGAGCACCAGCCGGCGATCTCGTAATTCGGGCCAGCGTTGCCAAAATGCTTCAGGGTCTATCCTTTGAGGGATCGTTACACCGTTAGGGATCACAGCCACGGGATTTTTTAAACCCCATTCCCGGTAGTCATCGACCTCTTCTTTGCTGAGCGCGCGCAGGCATGTGGCTCTTCGAAGGTTCGATTGCTCTATCACCGCACTATATATGGCCTTCTTCCAGCGCTTATTAGCTAACGCCCAATGCTCAAGCATTCCATGTGCTGAGACTATATAAGGCTTACCCAGTTTTCGACAAAACCGCCCTGCCCAAAGGCAATGCTCCTGCCACAATCCATGGATATGCGCCAATTCGGATTTTTCGATTTCCGCGCAGAGCGCTAGGCGTAGCTGTTTTTTTGTTATCCATCTCCAGTGACCGGCAGGAAACAAGCCAATATTTGATCCTTGCATTTTGTTCTCTTTACTCTTTCCAGCGATACTGATTACTGGAGCGCGGAAACATCCTGCCTCGTCAATAGCGCGGCACAAATATGGAGTCGATGCGGCAATTCCTCCTAACTCAGAGTTGAGTCCTGCCACTATATTAACGCATACACCAATTGCCGTTTGTTCGCTTTCCATATAGCTGTTTGCGATATCAGAGACCGGTAATTCGCAGAACCTCTGCAGCCCAGTGCTCGAGAGAGTATTTCCTAATGATCTCGGACGAGCGTTGGCCGATTGCGATTCGGCTTTTATCAGCCATGGCCCAGATTCGGTTCATGGCATGAGAAAGAGTGCCCTCCGTCAGGGGATCAAATGTGTACCCATTTCCACCTTCCTCGACTAGATCGTCGACACATCCGCAGTGAGTCGAAACCAATACGGGAAGTCCGGAGGCCATTGCCTCGTTAACCGTTAAGCCCCAGGTTTCATTTTTACTAGGGAGAATCAGGCATTGTGCGAATGCATAGCAAACCAATAATGCAGTTCCGGTTCTAAATCCAGCAAATAGGACCTCTGGTATTTGTAGTTGCCTCACGATGGTTTGTAACTCGGTTTCCATTGGACCGGCACCGGTTATCACCAGTGCCCAGTTACCTCCACCGAGCCGGTAGCTTCGATATTCCTCGAGTAGGTAGCGTAGATTTTTTTCCTCAGACAGCCGTCCCACAAAAAGGAAATAATTCTTGGGCATGCCGTATTGCAGCGGTGTAAGTCGGCGTAGACTACGCGTGCCTCGAGCAAAATAATCATTTTCCACTACATCGTAAAAACCTGCAATATTGGTTTGTCTGAATCCTAGTGATGAGACATATGCGGATGAGCGCTTCCCTGCTGTAATTGCACCATGGAACAAGATGCTACAAAGCGCTGCCTTCACAAATTCCTTACAGCGCCCACGTGTGCGGTCGTTCGCTGTACTGTCCAGCATTAACACTGATCTTCGCCGATGCATCTGCGCCCACAATGCTGCTACAATTGCGGGTAACGTGTTATAGCCTGGAATCAAAACAACCTTTGGGTCCAATTTTCCCAATTCCCGCCACATGGCCCCCGCCATACGCAATTGACTTTCCTTTTCCCAATCAGCGCCCGGCAATACGGTTGTTAATGGCAAACCGTCATGATGCCGAGCGCGAAACGAGATGCCGCTGTGAATCCCTTCTCCTCCAACCATCTCGATGCCTCGCACCCGGCCCCTTAAGGACGGATGGCGCATGAGGGCGCGTAGCCGTGCCAAATGATAAGGTCCCCAATCTAGCCAAATTATTGCCAGTGCGCATTCATCGCGCATGCATATATACCGCTGTGGTTTCCGTAGCCATGCGCTCAACCGAAAAAAATCGACGAACCCTCTCTATTTGATCCATTCCTGGTCCCCGGCTATCCAAGGAACGATGAAGCGCGGACGCGATGGCCGCCGCGGAACGGTCATCTGCCAAAATCGACCAGGGGACATGCTCCTGCAGTTCTTCGATTCCGGGATAGGGTGCGACTGCGATTCGCTTACCAAGGCATGCTGCTTCGATGAACGATTGCGGCATGCCCTCGAATTGCGAAGTCAATGCGAAAACATTAATATTGTGCCAAAAGGATTCAGGTTCGTCGATCCACCCCGTAATTCGAATAAAAGGCTCAACCCCTAAATCCGCAGCACGCGATTGGAGTGATTCGCGAAGGCTCCCATCTCCAACAAATAATAGCCGGCTTCCGATGTGCGTTTTCTGGAATAGTGCAAATGCCTCGATAAGCGCCAGGGGATCCTTTTGCGGTTCTAACCTTCCCACCAAGCCAATCACCGGCACCTTGGTTTCGCGAGTAGCTATCGCAGAGGATCCACCGTCAAACGTTCCGTTTGCAACCTCGAAACAAGTCTCGGTAACCCCATACATGGCATTGAATTCATCCAGCGCTGATCTCGACACCAAGATTTTGGGATATAAGATTCGATGATAAAAGGCCCTCATCGCCGCGATACGCAACCGGCCAAAGGGTCGATTGCGTTTTGTGCTGCACATCGGGAGGTGGATGGTCCCGACGAATGGAAGTTGTGCCCAATGGCCGGCTAGCACGAGGTCCAGGCCATCTTCATCGTACTGCTGATTAATGTGGATAACATCTGGGCGAAGATCACGATATTGTTTTGCAAGCCGTTGCTGCTGGGCAAAATCAGCCAGTGCCGAAACGAATCGAGTGCGCCGCTCCCGTAATGCGCGGATTGGTCGTCTTACAACCTGAGCACCTACACTGCTGAGCTGCATCGCCCATCTGTCCATATAGGGCTGCATCCCCAAAAGCACTATAACCTCATGCCCAAGCTTGTGCAGACCAAGCGAAAGATAAGTTATGTAACGCTCTCCACCGCCAGAACCGCTGGAATTGGAGCTAACTATGAGCACTCTCATGACAATCTGCAATTCTCCGATATACGCCATGTTCCTGTGGCCAAATTGCTTCCGGAGAGAAATCTTTACTTCGGGTTATGGCCGCTATTGAAAATCGCTCGATCAGATTTGGGTCATCACGAAATTTGCGAATAGCCTCTGCCAATGCTTGGCTATCTCGGGCTGGGATAATGAATCCGGAAACTCCGTCTTCTACCACCGCTCCGCAACATGGTGTGGCGACTACCGGCAGCCCATGAGCCATAGCCTCGATTTGTGTAATCGCAAAACCGTCCGAAAGGGTGGGCAAAATGAACAAATCATGTGATGCATAAAAAGACGATGCCATGTTTCTCGGTACTGGTCCGATTATTTTCATGTTCGTTGGTAATGAGAGCGTGCTCATACGGATGCCAATAGGTCCTCCGATCGTAAACGAAACGCCTTCTTTCTCTAGAAGGCGCGCTGCCTCGATGGTTGGGACTATTCCCTTGCTGAGAGTTACGTTTCCTAACCATAACACTCGCAGCTTGCTGCTGCGTCGATGTTCAAATGCCAATTGGGGCCCGGAATAGGCAAGGGGGAGCATCTCAATCTTGCAAGATGGTACGCCTTGTTCAATCAGGGCGCGTCGTGTCCACTCAGAGGCAACTATAACGCACCTTGCCTCATCCCATTCTTCCTCTAGCCGGGCAAAGTAAGATTCGGGGATTCCTGTTCTGCCCAACGGCGCCAATTCGGGGAATCGTGATTCCTCTTCACTGACAATTCTTGCATGCATCCTGGCTGCATCAAATTGAACTACGGCGCCAGCCCGGCCTTGGCTTCGTTCGAAACGCAGACTCTCAAGTGCGCCACTTGCAAAACCAATGAAAACATTGTGATTTATATCGAGCCAGCGAATGCATTGCCGAGCAAAATCCTGTCCCTCAGTAAGGAAATGCCGATAAAGCGATTCATTATCGTGACAGCGCCGTCGGATCAAAGCTCCACAAAGGCCGATGTGGTAGAGAGCGATCACCTTTCTAAGCGGAATCCCTTTTGTGCACCTACTGGCCATTCTCATCAACAAAGGCCACCTCAAAGCCGTCGCTATGCCGGTTGAACCCCATCCAAATGGGTTCCAGAAATCCGTTATCAACCGGGCCAATACTCCATTTCTTTCCGCACCTCGTGACAATTGGTAATGCTGACGTGCGCCTAAGTGGGCTATTATCAACCGAAGTGGTTCTCTGCGATGTCTGCTATCCATTGGGCGGTTCCTGCAAACATTTTGCAAATTTCCTCGCTGCATATGAACGAGTTTCCCTTACTGCTGGATTAATCCTCGATGCCTTGGTGGCCGGTAAAGCCCATATACCGGCGATCATGCAGGCAAGTAGCCCCCAGTAGGTCTTCCAATTTCCAGCTGACAAGCTCATAAAACCGAAGAAGATAGGGAACAATTCAACTAGAAAAGGAAGAGCAAATACGAACCCGCGACGCCTAATCAAGATCACAGGCGCCCTGAAGAAGAGGCATGTGAATAGCACCAGGCCCACTATGCCGCTTGATGACCCAAAATCGAGAAAAACGTTGTGTGCTGCTCCGCCGATTGCATCGATTCCAACTCTGCCTGCGCCATATTCGCCGAAATCCCAGATTTCGCCTTTTGTAATGCCTATCAAGGGATATTTTTTCATTATTTCGAAGTGGGTATCCCAGGACGACAATCGTCCGGCCATAAAACTATCTGATTGAGTGGTTCGTTCTGTCTCTAAGTTACGTGCTTGAAGGGCCGAATAGGCCTGGTCGATGCCAAATTGTTGTCTCGCAGGCTCGTAGGCAAGTACGAATATCCCCACCATGCAGGCTGTTACCGGGAGCAATATGGAGGTCCTCCGCGTTCGTCGCGACGGACCAAACATCCAGATCACCAAGAGACAGAATGTCGAGAGTGCCATTGCATACAAAGCGCCTCGGGAAAGAGTTGCGCCAATTGCCGGCAATGCAAGCGCTGCTAAGGGAACTCCGCCCAATAATAAAATCTTTCGCAATCTAGTGCTTGATACCATAAGCCGAGAGAAGAGCATCAACCCAACCACTCCAATGACCAGCAAGGGAATGTTTAGGCCGGCCGTATTTGCATCAGCTCGACCCGCGCCAATCCGGAACACTTCTTGATCTGCCATGTGGGATGTAAGAGCCAATTCATATATCGTTGCTACGACAGGCAGTCCCAACCGCCAAGCCCAATAGCCCAAAACTGGGAATGCGCCTCCTATTGCCAAAAAGAAAAGCGCTCGGTGCAGTTGGTCTCGTGCCCGAAGAGCATAAATAAAGCAGACAAGCCCCGTGATAAATGCCAATAGCATTGGGATATGCAACTGACCCCGCGCCATTGCAAAGGCCGCAAGGAACCAACAAGCAAAAGGAGCAATGTACGAAGTCATTGGATAAAGATATTTTAGGTAAGCAATGCAACCATTGAGGGGGAGCGTAACTAGCCATCCAATCATCAGCATCTGGGCCAATGTAAAGGGAGAGAGCGCCGGATCGGGAACGATTTGGGAACCAGAAATAAACAGAAACCAAGCGAACGGATCTTTGACAGCAATCATAACTGCGCTTATGCCGATCAATAATCCCAGAATCCCTCTGTTGAGCGGGGCGAACATAAGTGCTATTAGCGATACTCCGACATAGCACTCGTAAAAGGATAACAGACCTTTCTTCCGCCTAATATTGCTCGACAGAGGCAGGAAAGGTTTATGTTCGCTTGTACAACTGTTCATAGCTCTCTACCATCCGAGTGGCTCCGTAGCAGGCGCGATAGTGATCATAAGCGCGTTTTTGCATGTTTGTTAGGATGGATGGTTCATTTACCAATCTCTGCAATACTGCCTCGATTTGTTTTGTATCTCTATCTACTAGAAAGCCTGTGACGCCATTGATAACGGCCTGGGGAATCCCTCCTACAGGAGTGGCAATCACCGCAACACCAGCCGCCATGGCCTCAAGTACTACCATCGGCAGACCCTCAACACGCGAAGGCAGTGAAAGGACATCTATTTGGGGCATGATATTTATTCCAGCGTTGTGGACATAGCCCCAAAAGCGGGCAAATTCGCTACGCTCTTCACACCAGCGACGTGCTTCTTCCTGCTCGGGTCCTTGGCCTATTATCCAAAAATGAACAGCCATGCCGCGGGAACGTATTTGCTCAACTGCCGCAGCCGTAATGCGCCAGCCTTTACCGTCATCGATCATGCCTACGTGGCCAATTACTATGTCGTGGGATTTCGCATGTTGGCGTGAGGGCGGAGGGCCGCCCTCCACACCGTTCGGTGTCACGCGGAACAATTCTAAGTCCAATCCGAATACGTCTCGAGCAGTATGTGCTTCCGGCGGTGCCACTGAAGACAAAATACAACCTGCTTTGATCAACCGCTGCGCAAAGCGTCTGTGAATAAGTCGTCGTATTGGTTGTTTCAATAATGGCGAATTTGCGGCCATTCCATGGAACGTAGCTACCTGAACGAGACCATCAATAGCCGGCCGGCGACCAATGAGCGCACCCGAAAGCCACGCATTGTGGAAGTGCACTGCGTGAGTGCTTGCCTCATGATCTGAGATGAGCGTCTTCACCCAAATATTGACGGAGTGATTAAACAAAAGATGGTAAAGAAAGGCAGCTGTTCCAAAAACTCTCGGGGAATAAGCAAGTCTAACTCGAAAGGGAAGGTCTCGCAGATCGGCACGGTAGGGCCAATCCGATGGAACCAATAGCCCTACGGTTACATGGTATCCAGCCTTGCACTGTGCGATCGCGAGCGTCTTAATTGCGGACCAGACACCGGTTCTGGGATTCCTTGCTATGTGGAGTACAGCGATCATTTTAGATTACGCGACACACCCAATTCAATAAAAGGGCGCTGCAAATCTCGGATCTGTTGCCAAGCAGCATCTGATAGCGCCATGGAACAATTCTTAAGTCGAAATGAGTCCAGCACGCCTGAAATCGAGCCTGATAAACACGGCAGCTTTGGCGACGTGCGTCGCGCTTTAGCTATTCCCCGTATCAGGCCCTGAATCAAACCGCCGGGCCAATGTCGGTTGAGTGCCCAAAGCAGAACTGTGTTACGTCCGTATTGGAATGCCTCCCATGCGAGATCTCGAGATTGAGATACATGATCATGAAAAATGACGAATGAAGGTTCCTCCAGGATCGAAAAGGAAGCCCCGATTAGTCTCCAAGCTAAATCCGTATCTTCACAACCGAATCTCAAAGTTTCCCTATATCCGCCAATCTTAGCAAAGCTTTGCGCGCGGATTAGCGATCCACCGCCGTTAAGAAATGCGACGGGCTTGGCCAAACCGTAAGGGGGACATGAATCCCGGCCGTCATAGCTTCGCACAAGTCTGGCCGTGACGGCTCCATAATGGGGATTCTTGGCTAAGAAAAGTGCTGCTGCGGCTACGCTTTCCGCACTTTGGGGGTACGTATCGTCATCAAGAAAAAGTGCGAAAGGCGCCGATACTATGTTCATTAGTGCATTACGCCCGAATGCCGGCCCTTCCCACCGCCGGCCAGCAATTACCTTAGATCTGCCAAGGCTATCAATGGTGAGATTCGCTGTTGGCACATCGGATGCATCATCATAGATCCAAATTGGGCACGCTAACCCGGCTTGTCTCGTTTTTTCAATTGTTCGACAGAGACTTTGCGGGCGATTGCGCGTACAGATGACAACCTCAACCGATTCTAAGAGCGAAGTCATGCTGAATGGCCAAGTTCCTCTCGTATTGCCATGGCAAGCTTTGATTGGTGGAGCCCCCACTGGTGTGCTGATCGGTGTATTGCTTCCGGGAGCCCTAAATCTCCTACTAGTGTGTCCCAAGCCTGCTTAAGGTTTGCTTCGCTGGTTGAATCTAGGAGCACGCCATAGCGAGCCAAACCAACAGACCTTAAAAAGTCAAGGCACTTTGAACGGTAGCACATTAGAATTGGAGGCACGCCGGCGGCGCAGGCAAGTACAGCCGAATGCAGCCGAACTCCAACAACTGCCGTACTCCCTGACAGCAGTTGAAATATGGCTGGTATTGAGTCGCAGACTTTTACCATGGATGCATCCATCCGTGCCTCCTGCATAAAAGCCTGGAGCGGCTCCTTGTCCTCCTTGCACAAAGCCATGCCAATTACCTCGCCGCCCGAATTGGCAAAGCTTTGCGCTATCAATGAGAGACCCTGCAGTGGCAAATCGCGATAGGTTGTGGGGGTTGGCGCAGCCAAGTTTATGATTAAGCGTGGGACCGTTCGTCGTTTTGGGATTTCTAAAAGAGCCAATCCGAGCGCCGGGTCGCCAACGACCTCAACATTGCGCACTCCAATCTTCTCAAGCGCTTGCTTTGAATCCGGGCCTCGTACAGTTACTCTGCGGAATGCGTTCAATGCCTCAGCCCAACCATCCAAGTCCGACTCGATTGGTTCTCCAAATCCAGCACTACCAACCCCTGTTCCGAACGAATACATAGGAATCCCAATTTCCAATGCTCGCCGAACTATTGGTAAGTACCCGGCGTTGATAAGTGTACCTCCGCCCAATATTATGCCAGAAAATACAGAAGGCCCATTGAGTTGCAAAGCCCCTAACAAGCGCTCCTTGCAGGCTCCACCAAAAGGGGAAACTGGCATAGGCGATAGCTTACGACAAATAGCGGCGTACAGTGCTTCATCTCCAAGATTCCCGTGCCCCTGCCAGCCAATATAGCCAACTGCTGGTTCCAAGGCGCATTGTCTCCAAATCCGGATTACGGCCGTTTCGACAATACTCAATGCTGCTCTGGCGGATCTGCTCAAGCCTGTAGCTGGCATGCCAATAGCTTACCTCAATTTACTAGAGCGATAATATTTTGATGAAAAAAGGAATCCTACTTTCAAAATTATGGCGCAAGAGCTTTCATGCCAGCGAGGCTATTCTACTATGCATGGTGGGTCGCTTTTGTCACAGTCTTGGCTTTTGCTAGCATCGGAATTAGGCTGGAAGACTGTCCCGTACCGAAACTGCCAATTCTGCCGCCGCTTGTCCAACGGTTCCAAGCCCCAGTAATTCAATGGCCAACCAATCTTTAAAAGTCGATCTCCATTGTGCACGGCTTCAAGGCTATCCCGTTCAGGTGTGAAGCCTAGTCGGAGCATCGTTTCGGACCGCACGCCAGGATCCACTCCCGCCACCAATATCCGCCCACTCGGAACCAAAAGAGCAGTGATCTTTTCAAGACAGGATGAGGCATCTGTTGTATTCATGTGTACCAGGAAATTGTTAGCTAAAACAAAATCCTGAGGCCCGATTTTGGTCCTTAGCTCGGGATCTCCGGCGTCGCCTACATGCCACCTAACATTTTGTCGATATGCTGCCCGCACTTGCAGCCCTTCTGATACTCTAACAAGGAGGCTCCCGCATCGAGGATCACTTTCATGCCCCGCCAGTTCATAGACGCCTAATTGCGCTTGCTTGATTGCCTTTAACGAAATATCCACGGCGGTAAACTCGATGGGAAGGGCCGGACAGCATTGCCGCAGCATATATATTACCGAGTAGAGTTCCTCACCCGTACTGCAGCCTAGTACTGCAATTCGCAGTGGTCTCTCTCCCCTTTTGTGTTTCTTAACCATACGAGCCAACAATTCTAGTTGTGCAAGGTTACGGAAAAAGTGTGTCTCTAAGCTCTGGCCTTTCATTTGGGCTGCGCAAATCCTGGAATGAACATATCTTCCAATCCATCGCAGCGGGACCCATCGAAGAAGCGTTGCAGCAAGGCGACGCAAGATGGAAGTAACGTGCCTTATTGCTGCACTCAAAAAACGAATCTCTGGATCCGGGGCCTTTCGGGCACCGTTACAATCTGAATCACGTCCTTTGTACATACGATCTAGTGTGCGCTCCAAATATATCCACGCTGGCAGCACGAAGAGAATGGTGAACGCAATTGTCATGGCTGCGGGTGCTCCTGCGAGTCCGTAATGCTTTACTAATCCGATTTTGAGCCCTGTTCCCAAAACTGTCATAATTACAGTGGAGATAAGCCTGAATCGCAACTGGCCAAGTGCTGCTAAGGCAGTACTTAGGACGTAACCTATCTGGCTCACAACTGTCCATAGTGCCAGTGCGGCCAGCAAGCCCACTCCAGGCTGAATCTGTGAGCCGACCCACCACCGAATAAGTAGTGGTCCACAAAAAACAAAAATCAAGCAGGGAACGCCCGCCGAGAATGCGCCCCATATAGTCATCCGCCGCAATGTCTTTTTCAGCCAGTCGTAGTCCCGCCGAGTATGAGCCTCGGTTAAGGCAGGCCATAAGGGCAGAAGCGCCGCATTTAGGAGTGCCGAACTGAGCAAGAAAAGCCGCAATGGCACGGCATACTGTGCTACTGATGTCGGTCCAAGTAATTGTGTAATAATCAGGTTGTCTGCTGAAACCACCACAGCTGCGCAGATGCTTGCGCCAGTGAAGTATAGTCCCTGACTTGCTAGCTTCAATGTCAACTCGCGAGTTATGCCAGCTAACGATGGTCTCAACCAAGGCCTGGTTACACCGAATAGCACTACTCCATTGAGAGCTGTCGCCAACAGCGGCGAGCCCACGAAAACCAGTACCAGAAAGGGAAGCGAGGACTTCATCCAAACGGCAACTGAGAGAGCCACTAAGCCTGTCAAAGCGCCAGCTGACTGCCATAGGTCGTTGCGGAAACCTTCTTGGTAGCCAAGTTGGACATGTCGAACTACCGACAATGGCATGCTTGCCAGGAAACACAAAATCAATACTGCTGCTGTTGGCCCAGCTTCGCTCCGGGCCGGTTCTGTGGCAATATTAAAAAACCTTGCCCAAGGGACAAATTGATACATAAGGGCTAGTAGAGCCGCGGAAAAAAGTGCGATTGAGGAAAGCAGACCGACAGCAGAGGATACAGCGGCGCGTGCCTGAGTGCGTTCGCCTTTCCCATCAGCTTCTGCTATAGCATTCAGAAGTCCTTGCCCCAATCCTAAGTCCAAAAAACCGAGAAATGCTACTAGGGATGTAATGGTCATCCATAATCCGAATCGCTCTTGTCCGAGATATGTCAACGTCATTGGGACGGAAATCAAAGCTGAAGGAACCGAAATCGCCCGCGCTCCAATCGACGACAGGACATTCAGTGAGATTTGCCGGTATCGTCGTTTCGAACGACCTTGAGCTGTTGATGCGTCAAAATTTCCTCTCAGAAAGGTACTGGTTTTGCTCCCAACAAATACTAAACGCATCAAAGCGTTATTGAATGAAGATCTATTCCAGCAGTTTTGTGACATTGAACGCGCCTGACAATCGATTCCGGATCAAATGCTATCAATAAGCTATGGAGATAAATCCTATTGCCTCGCCTAGTTCTGTTTCTATTGGAATGTGAGGTGCAAAAGTATTTATGATTGGAAATCGCTGGAGGTCTTCCCGAATCCTGACAGAACCATTTATCCCCAAGTCGAATTCTGCCAGCTGCTCGGTCAATGTTTGTTGGTTTGGCATATTCATAGCGTAAGGCTAGGAATTCGATTCCAGGATTAACTGAGGCCGAATAGGCTAGGATTTCCTCATTCTGCTGATGTTGGTATTGCCTAATTCAGATTAGTGGTCCGGACAGCGGACTCTTCCGAAACATAGGCAGAATAGTCGGCATACTGTTTTAAATAATGATGGTAGTCGCTGTGCATGAGATCGACGTTGTTACACAGAACGCCGATGATCCTGGATCGAACCAGTTCCAGGTTTTTCCTGGCTCTCCTGATGATATCCGGAGAATTCTTTCCGCCCTTAATGACCATAATTACGCCGTCGGTCATTGGAGCCACGATGACTGGATCTGTTACCGACATCATGGGCGGCGTATCCACCAACACAAAATCGAATACGCCTACGGCTGCCGTCAGGGCTTCCTTCATTCGCGAAGAGCCCAGCAGTTCACCGGGATTGGGCGGATAGGCACCCGCATAGGCAACGTATACATTCGGAATATTTGTCTCCTGTACCAGCTCATCAAACTCAACCTGGCCGGTAAGGTACTCGCTTAAGCCTGCATTGCCATTGCCGTTGAAAATTCTTCTGATCTTGGGCCGGCGCATGTCGGCATCGATGATCAAGACCTTTTTTCCTGCCTGCGCCAGGCTGATGGCCGTGTTGCAGACCGTCGTCGTTTTACCCTCGCCCGCTTTGCATGAAGTCACCATGATGGTGCGCGGGGGATTATTCGGCATGGACAACAGCAGCGCCGTGCGCAGCCCGCGATAGGCCTCCGCAATTGGCGAATTGCCCGCAACCAAGGACGCCAGTTCAACCCCTTTTTGCGTCAGCGCCAGGGACTGAGTTTTTTTTCTGGAATTGCGATGGTAATAATAGCCATAGCGCCCAACCGAGGACTGAAGACTCGGTACCAGGCCAAGAGCAGGAAGACCAATTTGTTCTTCCACATCCTCCGGCGTTTTGACGTTGTTGTCCATATAGTTCAGCAAAAATGCCATGCCCAGGCCCGCAAAAAGACCAATCACAAAGGCCATGTACAGATTCATTTTCAAATCGTTGCTGATCGGCGCTGTCGGAGTTTCCGCCTGGTCCACGATCCTGATATTGCTCGACTTCAGCCCGGTGGCCACGCCGGCTTCCTTCATCCGCTGCAGCAGGCCGTCGTACAACTGTTTATTCGTCTCTACTTCGCGTTTCAGAATGCTGTAATGAATATTGTATTCATTCAACTGATCGGCCTGGCGCTTCTGCGCATTGTAGGCGTCAAACAGCAGATTCTCGCGGGCCAATGCCGTTTTATACTCATTGTCACTATTTTCTAGTGCGAGCCGCTTTTCCCTGAGAAGCTGGCTCCTCTCCTGGCTCACCTTTGCCTCAATCTGCTTGACCTGGGGCATCGAGGGTCCTAACTGCGATTTCAGCCGCGCCAGATCCTGCTCGTCCATGACCAATTGCTCTTCCAGCTTCCTGATCAGGTCTGTGCGCAACCCTTGCGGAAAGTTTTCCGGCGTTGCTTTCGCCATGGTCCTGTACACAGACTCTTTTTCCATGCGCGCCGTTCGGGCTTCCGTGAGCTTGGAATTCAGATCGGCCAGCGTCTGGGTGACGACGTCCTGCTTTTCCCCAACGCTGGTAATGCTGTGGGTGCGCGCATACTCAATCATGGAGGCATCCGACTGCTCGACCTTCGCCTTCAGGTCGATCAACTGCTTCTGCAGAAAATCGGTCGCGCGGGTGTTGGCATCGTACTTGGCCTGGAAGTTGTACTCGATATACTCGCGTATCACTGTGTTGACAACCTGCGCCGCCAGCTTTGCGTCCGGGGAGGAATAGGAAACCTCCACAACCCTGGAATTTCGCACCGGCGTCACCTTCAATCCGCCCAGAATCAGCTCGGCGCCCTGGTGGATCCGCTCTTCCCGGGTAAGCGCGTGCTTTGTTTCCTTGGGTGCGGTTCTGCCGGGCAGCAGTGACATTAAGAATGCCCAGCGCTGCGGCGGATCCGCCTTCACCGGGATCTCTTTGTCAAAGCCGGCCGCTACCGCCGCCCGCGCGGAAAAAGTCCGGCTCGTCAAATGCTTGATCTGCGTCTGCAGGAATTCCTGGTAATCGTAATAGTAATTGGATTGCTGGTTGACGCTCTGATAGGGAAGTATGTTTTCCGATTCCTGGTCTATTTCCAGCTTGGCCGTGGCCTGGTAAATCGGGATCTGGCGCAGACTGTAAATCGTCGCCAGCGTCAAGGCAATCGCGATGCAGCTCAGAATCACCCACTTGCGCTTCATCACCAGCCGGTAGTATTCGCGGATGTGCTTGCGCTGGTGAAACATCAGATCCAGATCCATCGGATGCGTCGGAGGCTGCATCGGGTATAAATCGTAGGGATTAGGCCCGTAGCCCTGGATGTCGTACGGATAATGCCGTTCGACCGGCAGGTTGCCGTTACCGTTACCGTTATGACCGTTGCCGTTGTTATTGTGATTATTTTCGTTTTCTGACATTTTTTTGCTCGCTTTTAACGCTGACGGACGCCGACTTACCCTGACACACGCTGACTAGTAAAGAACCAGTCTCGATAAGATCGAGGAGGGCAGGGTGGTGATGGTTGCCCAACCCAGGTTTTTCGTTACACTGCTGGGAACAAAGACAAGGTCATTGGGTTGAAGATCGAGATCCGGCGCCTGGCCTTTCAGCACTTTGCCTGTATTGAAGGCAATTCTGTCCATGGAGCCGTCCGCCTTCTGGCGCAGCAGCGTTCCTTCCTTCAGCTTGGCTGTCTTGGTCGGACCGCCCGCTTCCGCCAGTGCTCTCGACAGCTTGATGCCCTTGCCATCCGGCAGATCAAACGGTCCCGGCTTGCTCACATCGCCAATTACATAGACCGCACTGATTGCGCGCTGCGGGATGCTGATAACATCGCCGGGAAGAATCGCGATATCCAGGGACATATCTCCCTGGATAAGGAGTTTTTTCAAATCGACTTCAATCCCTGCTCTTCCAACGCGCTGTATATTGGCTTTGTCGCCGGCTTTCAGTAAGTCCAGGCCGCCCGCATTCGCGATCGCCGAGACCAGCGTCATCGATTCCTGCAGCTGGTATTGCCCGGGCTTCATCACCGCGCCCATCAATGAATAATTGCGGCTGCGCGGGTCCTTGATGCTCACCGACACCTGCGGATCGTTGACGTATTCCTTGTCCAGCAGCCGGGCCAGCTTCGTCTCCACCTGGCGGCAGGTGAGCCCCCTCACTTCCACATCGCCAAGAAAGGGCATCCGGACCGTCCCTTCACCGCTCACCCGCAGCTCTTTCGTGAAATCGGCTACGCCGAGCACGTTGACGTCCAGCACATCGCCGACGCCGATCGCAAAGTCGGAAGGTGGCTGCGCCTGTCCCGCGATCGTCAGCAGAAGTAATACAAGTGTAATACATGCGCTGCGCATGCCGTTACGCCTCCTTGTGCCCATTGACCTCGGCCGATTCGCTCAACTTCTGATTCAAACTGCGGACCACCCGGTCCAACTCCTCAACGCGCGCCTTCAAGGCCGCCATAGAGAGATCACCCAAACCCTGTGCCTGCTCACACGCCACCGTACGCGCAAAGTCCGAAAGACTGCGCGAACCGCGGGAAAGACAGCCTGCCATCATCGCCTCATACTCTGTTTCCGACAGGCGAAAGCTCACTGTCCGGGATCTGCGCTTCAATACCGACATGTTGTTTCCTTCATGGTTGCGGAGGGGAATATACAGCTTCGCCCCTTCAGTCACAGGGCTGCGGGGCTATTCGAGAGAAGTTTTGTGGTGCGCATTACTTATGTATTACTTTCGTATTCTGCTCAATGGCTCGGGGGTGTAGAGTCACTTGCCCTCATCGGCCCCTGTAAAATGAAGAATGTGAAGTAATTGTCAAGAATTATGAAGAATGGTGAATAATTAAACTTAAACGTTGGACGAAAAAACGTTGGACGTTGGGACGTTGGACGTTGGACGGGGAAACGTTAGACGTTGGACGATGGGGACGGGTATAGCACCTGGGTGCTATTGCCAAATTTCTATTTTGAATGTGTAATCCTGCTTATGCTCACGCGCATTCTCATCGCCGACAGCCAGGATATGCTCCGCGAACTCCTGAAACGCCTGCTCGAATCGCAGCCGGACTTCTTCGTGGTCGCCGATACGGGCGACGGCGAGGCGCTCGAACACCTCGTCGCCGAGCATTCCCCCGATGTGCTCGTCTGCGATCTGAATCTGCGCCGGCGCTCCGGCATCGATGTCCTGCAGGAAATTGCAGCGCAATTCCCGAAAGTCAAACCGATCGTCCTGACCGATACCATCGACGATGGCAGAATATTCCAGGTGCTGCTGCGCGGCGCCCGCGGGCTCGTCATGAAAGACGCCCCCGCCGCCACACTATATAAAAGCATTCGCACCGTCATGGCCGGGCAGTACTGGATCAGCCGCGATGGCGTCTCCGGCCTCATTGAATATATGCGCGCCTTCGCCGCATCCATCGAACAGGGAAAGACCCACCATACCCACCATCTGACGCCCAGGCAGCGGCAGATCGTCAAGTCCATCGCCGCCGGCTGCTCGAATAAGGAAATCGCCGACGAACTCGAAATTACCGAAAGAGCCGTCAAATATCACCTTACACGGCTGTATCAGATTTTCGGAGTCTCCGGGAGAATGGAACTTGCGCGCGTAACGTTATAACGTTGGACGTTAGACGTTGGACGAAAAAACGTTGGACGTTGCGACGTTGGGACGTTGGACGATTGGGCCCGGTTTCACCTGCGTTGCCGGATTCGTGATAATTTGTGGAATTCGTGGCAATTAACCGTCCGTGTTAACGTTTTTCCCAGATCATGGACAGGCGCTTCTTTGTAACCGCGCAATCACGAAGATACAGGTTGATCAGCGTCTGGTATGGGATTCCACATTCCTGGGAAAGCTGCTTGAAGTATTCGAGCGTCATGTCGTCCAGCCGGATCGTTACCTGGCGCTTGAGCCGGGCTGCATATGGATTCGGATGCCCCTTCGAAAAATCATATTCTCGTTTCATTGAATGTGCCTTCGACCATAGTCGTCCCGTTCCTTTCGGGTTGCCTTCCGTGCGGAGATGATCCTGATTGCGGAGTCAGCGCTCCGATAACAATGAGATACAACCAACAGGCGCAAATTACAGCTCAAGCCCAGAAGCAAGAAACGTTTCTCTCCATTAAAGTGACCGGGATCATCAATGAGCAGACCGAATTCATCCATAAAGATGGTTGTTGCTTCGTTGAAAGAAATGCCATGCTTGAGTTCATTTGACTGTGCCTTGTCGGGATCCCATTCAAATACTAGTTCATTCATATACAATGTAGCTACAATGTAGTTACGTGTCAATGTCGAGATTTCAGATCGCCCGGGTTTATGGAGAATTGAGAAAGAGATGAATTTATTGTTTCGCCAAGTGTCGGGTTATTTCACGCTGTAAAGTGGAATGATCCAACGCCCAACGTCTAACGTCCAACGTTTCCACGTCCAACGTTTTTTCGTTCAACGTTTCAACGTGCCACCCGGGGGTAAGGAAAACTTCTACCAAGGTGCTATTTCCTAAGTCGCCCGGAGGGATTATTTTCAAATCATGGTGCAAGTCCCCTTGCTTGCCATCGATCGAGCGGAGCGCTACCCCATAACAGTGCCTGTGCGCTTTCGTACCGGCGATTCCATCGAATGGGTCGGCGGCTCCAGCATCAATATCAGCCGCACCGGCATCCTGTTTATCTCCGACCGCAGCCTCCCCGCCGGCTCCTTCGTTGACGTCGAATTCGCCCTGCGCGGCGCCAATCTCTACTTCCAGGGATGCGTCGTCCGCTCCGCCACCGAAGGAACGGCCGTAAAATTCCGGCGGCACAGCCTTTCCCATCGCCAAATCTCTTGAAGAAAATAGGAAGAAACTATAGCATCGACGGCCGATGAGTCTGGGTAGGGGGTGTCCTATGCCGCGGGAGATCCTGGCCAGAGGCTTCTTTTATTGGCTGCGCGCTCCGAGAGATTATTCTGATTTCAGCCGCGAACAGTGGATCATGGCGATAGCACGCCTGTTCATGAGCCTCTGCTTCCTGGCCAATTCCGCGCACTCCCATGGCCTCTCTTCCACGCTCCCGACCACGCTGCTGTGCCTGTACTCGATCTACAGCGTCCTGATCACCTTCGCGCTGCGCTTCCGCATCCAGTCCAGCCCGGCTTTCCACATTGGCCTACATTGCGCCGACGTGCTCTGGGCCGCGCAGCTCGCGCTCGTCATCGAGTGGCCGGGCGTTTCCCTGGTCCTTTTGTTCTTCCTCCTGATCAGCTCCAAGATGCGCTGGGGCTTCTGGGAGGCGCTGCTGACCGGCGGCGGCTTCAGCTTCCTCTGGCTCGCGGGCAGCCTGATCTACAGCCCGGTCCTGGGCTGGCGGCATGCCTCTCCGCTCGATGCCTTGCTCGAGTTCGCCATCCACATGACGATGTCGCTCGTGATCGGGCGCCTGGCCGAGCCCAAGCTCATGCACATGGAAAAGAGCCGCCTGACCACCATCCTCGAAGGGATCGATTCCAGCCGCGGCCTGACCCCGGCGATGCAGACGATCTGCAGCGCGGCCATGAGCCTGTTCCGGGCCACCCAGATTCTCATCGCCATCCACGACCGGCACACCGACCGTACGCTGCTGTTCCGCGCCGGCAACACCTCCGAGAACGTCCAGTGCGAGGTCCTCACCCCCGAGCAATACTCGCATTACTTCTTCACTCCGCCCGCGACGGGCTGGCGCATGAGGGCTGTTCGCCGCGCACGGACTCCCGAGTTCCGCTGCCTGACGCTGCAGGACGACCGTCTGCGCACCTGCCGGGGCGATTGCGGCATGCCGGAGACTTTCCTGGCCGAGCACCCGCTGCACCTGGTCCTGAGCGTCGATCTGCCGGTTGAGAACGAGATTTGCATCCGCCCGTTCGTGATCGATCCGCACCCGTGGTTCGGCGGCGCCGCGGCGCTGCGCTTCCTGTGGCGCGGGGCGCTCCAGGTTGCGCCCGTGATCCGCAGCCTGTTCCTCCTCGATCGCATTAAAAGCAAAGCGGAAGCCGAAGTCCACCACCGGCTGGCGCGCGAACTGCACGACGGTGCCATCCAGTCGCTCACCAGCATCAGCCTGCAGCTCGATCAGCTCTGGCGCTGCGCCGGGCCCGCCCTCACCGCCGAGGCGCTGCGGCTCGCATCCATCCAGAAAAATATCCGCGACGAGATCGCCTCCCTGCGCGAATTCGCCACCGAACTCCGCTCGCTCGACATCGATGCCGCCCGCCTCATCCCGCACCTGTCACAGCTGGCCGTCAAATTCCAGTTCGACAGCGATATCGCCGCCCGGTTCGCCTGCGATGTCGAGGAAGTGCGGCTGCGGCCCAGCGTCTGCGTCGAAATCGCCCGGATCGCCCAGGAAGCCCTTGCCAATGTGCGGAAACACAGCGGCGCCGGGGAAGTCCTGATCCGCTTCAACCGGCGCAACGGCAATTACCTGCTCGCCATCACCGACAATGGCTGCGGATTCAAATTCAGCGGACGACGCTCCCACGAAGACCTGCGCGCCGCCGGGGAAGGGCCCGTCGTCATTTTGGAACGTGCCAAAGAAATACAAGCCCGGGTGGAAATTGAATCTATTCCGGGAAGCGGATCGAGTTTGGAAGTCAGTGTTCCCGTGGAACGTTGAACGTTGAACGTTGGGACGTTGAACGTTGGGACGTTGGAACGCGGGGAGAAGTAGTTTGAATCCAAAAAGTAGACATATTCGTATACAATAGGAATATGGATTCCGTACGAATTATCATTGCCGATGACCACACCATCCTGCGCGACGGCCTCAAAATGCTGATCGCGGATTACCGGGAATTCGAGGTCGTGGGCGAAGCCTCGACGGGGACGCAGGCGCTCGAGGTTGTCGATCGGCTGGATCCGGACGTTCTGCTGCTCGATCTCGTCATGCCGGAGCTGGGGGGCATGAAGGTGCTGGAGGAGATGCTGGCGCGGAAGCACCGGACGCGGGTCATCATGCTGAGCGGTGCGATTGAAGGGGATGACATCACGAAGGCGTTTGAGCTGGGTGCGCGCGGCCTGGTGAAAAAAGATGTCGCCGGGTCCATCCTGATCGACTGCATGCGCGCCGTGCTGGCAGGGAAGTACTGGATCGGGAGACAGAGCGCCGAGAATCTCGAGGAAGTCCTGCAGCGCTGCCGAAGCACCGCCAAGAGAGCCCGGCCGGAAAACTACCGTCTTACCCCGAGAGAGATGCAGATCATTAAGGCCGTCGTCTCCGCCTCCACGAACAAGGAGATCGCGCGGCAGCTATCGATCAGTGAAGAAACCGTCAAGCATCATATCACCAGCATCTTCGATAAACTCGGCGTCTACAATCGTCTTGAACTGACCCTTTTCGTCTTCCACCACGGCATCGTTGATAAAGCACGTTGAACGTTGGGACGTTGAACGTTTGAACGTTTGAACGTTGGAACGTTGGGACGTTGGACGTTTGGACGTTGAACGTTGAAACGTTGAAACGTTGGAACGTGGGAGCGGGATAAAAATTAAAAGGGCCCCAAGGATGGGGCCCTGTCGTTCGCAGTAGGTCTTTTTAAGGCGGGAACGATCCCTGGGGAGGAGATCGTCATTTTGAGTGGTTGTTGTTGCTCGCGCTTCGTTTAGATGAATCTAATGTCCCGTGGGGACTATCCCTGCATCCGGCCCCCCCTACATTTCCGTCTGCAGTATTCTGTCCCCACAACCGCTGGTCTCTGAGATGCCGCATCTCATTGACCGAAGTGATATTTAAACATTTAAGAAGATTGAAAACTATTCGTGGGAATACTCAATGAAGGCTGGGTAGTACTACGCAGCGGCGGGGCAGGCGGATTTGCCGCCCGCCCCGTGGCTGTTAGGCTTGTGGAATTAGTGCTTTGGTAAGGGTTTCACGGTCCGTGTCGTTGAAGTACTTCAGGCCGCACACGATACACAACACTATGGATGTCCCTTTTTCGTTGGGGCTGACGTAAACCGGGCGCCCACAATCTTTGCACTCGATTTCCATCGTGATTTGAGTCAGTGAGGGGGCAAAAGCGCCAAGCAGAATAGATTCAGACTCGCTAAAATAATCAATCAACATCAAATGCACTCCAAAACAAATTACGGGTGTAATGGTACCGACAAAACGCCATAAATTCCACGAATTCCACAAATAATCGGTTACCCGAAATGGCGCCAATTTATACACCGTGTCACCGAAGACACGTTGAACGTTCAACGTTTCAACGTTCAACGTTTCGGCGTATAATCGGCCGAAAAAGGAGCAGCCCATGATCACGAGACGCGATTTTGTCAAAGGTGTTGCAGGAACCGCTGTTGTTGGCGCGCTGATAGAGCCGGGGAAGAATGAAACCCTCGTCGCCTCCTGCGGACTCTACTGCGGCGCATGCCCCATGTACCTCGCCACCCAGAGCAAGGACGAGTCGAGAATCAAAACGATGATGCAGCAATTCTCCGCCTCGAAGATGAACTGGAAGATGGAAGATCTGCTGTGCGACGGATGCCGGGGCACCGGGCAGCTGGCCGTCTTCTGCCGCAAATGCGCCATCCGCGATTCGGCGGCGGCGAAAACCAAGTCCAGACTCTGTTCGGACTGCTCCGACTTTGCCTGCTCGCGCATCACTGGCTTTAATAATGACGGCATGGTGCACCACGCGGAAGTGCTGGCAAATCTGAAACAGCTCAAAGCGGTGGGACTTACGGAATGGGCGAAGATGGAAGACGCGCGGTGGGCCTGCCCCGGCTGCAAAGGGCGGATTTCGTGGTATGAGGCCAAGTGCCCGAAATGCGGCACGGCACGCTCGGCCAAGCTCTTTCCCCTCAAAGCGTAAAAGAACGTTGGACGTTGGGACGTTGCACGTTGGACAAGCGGCCACGAATTCCACGAATTATCACGAATCCGGAAGCGCAAATGAAACCGGGCCTTGTCGTCCAACGTCCCAACGTCCCAACGTCTAACGTCCAACGTTTCTTCGTCCAACGATTTCAGCGCGCACGACGAGCGATGATGTGATAGTCGCCGCCGGGGATCGTCACTTCGATGTGCCTCTCGGCGTTACCGTCTTTCAGTGGCGTGCGGTACACGATGGAATAGTGGCTCGAGAGGAGATGTGTGATGGTGCGGCACAGCCCGCTGACATCCCCGTCCTGGCCCGAGGCGCTGATTTCTTCCGGGCCCAGCATCAATTGGTCCGATCCGGACTGTTCCTGGATCAGGGTCAACCTGCTTTTCGACTCCTCGGAAAATCCTGCAGCGATCAGTATTACGCCGGATTCCCTCAAGTGTTCGATTGAGGATTGCCTCAGCTCTTCCGGGTGATCGCGAATGAGCAGCAGCGCCTTTCGCTGGTTGTCCCCTTTTTTCGCCGCCTTCAGTCCGAGGTCGATCCCCAGTCCCACCTGTGGCGGAGTGATGAAGCTGCGCCCGATCCGGCGCGGCCGCCGGCTGTGCGAGAGGACGCCGATGTTTTCCAGCGCTGTGATGATCTCCAGGCGGTCCCGGGTGAAACGCTGCTCGAGGTAGGCGTCGCGCTGATCATAGGAGTAGAGCGCGATTTCATCCGTCGGCTTGAGAAGATGGATGAGCTGCGAAATCATGTTCTTCGCGATCGAGAGGCTGGATTGCGGCATGAAGCCGGTCCCCAGCGAGATGACCAGGCTCACCGGGACGTCCGAGAGTTGTTTGAAGTTGGCGATTTCCACGGGTGTCCCGTTTTCCCTGATCTCGAAGGCATCGCCGGCGAGGCCGGGGACCGCTCGTCCTTGCCGATCGAGCACTTCCACATCCAGGAAGACGAGGTGGACTTCCACCTTGAAGGGAGGGTTCTTCTTTTGGGCAAAGGCGGCCAACACGAACAAAAGGGTGCTGGCGAAAATGATCAGGGTGCGTCGCATGGATTCCCTCTTACCCGATATAACGATAGAGTACTGCAAAACGTGGCGTTTTTTTGACTTTTGTAATAATCTCGATGGGCGATGAAAAACAGACGCAATTACTACCGGATCCTGCAGGTGCAGCCGGACGCGCCGACGGAGATCATTCACGCGAGCTATCGCGCGATGATGCGTGATCTGAAGCAGCACCCCGACCTGGGCGGGTCGACGTACGAGGCCGCTCTCATTAATGAAGCGTTCGAGACGCTTGGCAACCCGGAAAAGCGCGCGGCCTACGACCAGGAGCTGTTCCTGAAGTTTACGAAGCAGGTGCATTCGCGGACGATGTCGCCGATTGCGCCGGTGCTCTGTCCGGTCTGTCGTCGGCCGCTGTCGCGGACGCCGGAGCCCGGGGAGATCTGCTCAACCTGCCGGACGCCGCTGCAATCGGACGAAGCGCCGCTCTCCGCGCCGTCCAACAAGCGCTCGATGGATCGCATCAGGAGTTCCGAGCCGGTGGAGTATTACCCGAGCTGGCCGGGGAAGGCGCACAAAGGAAAGCTGATTGATTTTTCTCCGAAGGGGCTGCGATTTCTGTGCAGCGAGCGGCTGGCGCCGCAGACTGTGCTGAAGATCAGCAGCCGGCTTTTCGAAGCCTCAGGCACGGTGACGAATGTGAGCGAAGAAGCGGCGGGCGTGAAACCGTCTTATGCCATCGGCATTTGTTTCCTGGCCGTGAACTTCAGCGACACCCGCGGCACCTTCCTTTCTACCTCGGCGTAAAGACCGTTGAACGTTAAAACGTTAAACGTTGAAACGTTCCAACGTTCAACGTTTCACGGACATGTCGCGGTTCCCAGGATCACATTCGATTCCAATTGAATATCGAGCGCATTGACGCTTCCATCTTTATTACTGTCGCAGTTCGCCGGGCAGGCATTCTTCCCCAGGATCGTGTTGGCGAGCGCCTGCAAATCCAGGACATTGGTCAGGGTATCGCCGTTGATATCGCAGTTCCCGGACCCGCTGGTCACCAGGCACCCGGGGTACTGGCTGACGTGCGAGCTGATCTCCGACTTGGAGTAGGTGCAGAAGGTCGTCCCGGTCCCGAGCGAGGAATTCATAATCGTGTTGACGCAGTCCGGTTGGGCCGGCGAGGCGTTTTCCGTATGCGACGCCCCGAAGTTGTGCCCGATCTCGTGCGCGGTCAGAATATATTTTCCCGGCGAGGCGGCCAGGGATTGCGACACGCCGTAGGTAAAGGAAGCGGCATAGCAGGTCACCCCGACATAGGCGATCCCGACGGTGGAGCCGTCCATATCTTTCCCGGTCCACATGTGCGCAATATCGTAGGGGACGGAGCCGAGGTTGGTGCTGCCCCAGTTCCGGAATTCGGCCAGCATGGAGGATGGGTCGGTGGAGGTGTAAGGATCGCCGGAGGTAGCCCATGCGTGCTGGTAGATGACGTGCAGCGAAATGTTGAGCTGCGAGCTATAGATGCCGTCCACCTGGTTCATGATATCCAGGATCGCGTTGTTGGCGTTGGCGGCGCTGCCGTTGGCGGTCACGAACTCATAATCGGCCTCGGTGGCGACGTCGGCAACCGAGACGGAGGCGCCGGCAATGGCGAACTGGGCGGCAATCACTCCCTGGACATGGGCGGCCTGTGTGCTGATCTGTTCGGCGAGGGCGGTGGCGCAGGTCCCGAAGGCTTCCGGGATGATGTCCGAGGCGCGGTACACCACCATTTCGGCCTGGTCTGCCGTGGCGTCGTAGTTGCGCAGCGGCTCGACGAGGTACCATTCGTGCGGCGTGATCACGATGCCTTCGATGGCATCCTCGCGCAGGCTGAACCGGACTTCGCTGCCGGGGATGCCGGCGGCCGTGCCGCGGAAGGTCCGGAGGCTGGCCGGAGTAACCGGGTAGGCGATGCCGTCCTCGGCGACCGCTTCGGCGCGGTAGCGCGGCGAGCGGATATCGTTCGGGGCCACCATCAGTTCAAGCGTCCCGTCCTCGGTGGGGATGGTGACGCGGCCCATGGTTCTGGCTCTGCGGACGATTGCGCGCGTGTCCACGGCGACGCGCTGATAGTGCCGCAGGTAGCGGTCGACGCGGTGGGTGTCCTGAGCGTGGGCGGCGGCGGGCATCCCTGCGAGGAGATAGGTGATGAGTGCGGATAGGAAAATGCCGATTCGCTTGTGCATGGATATCCTCCAAGTAGGGTAAGCCATAGATATGCTATGCCCTGAGCGGGGGAAGTTCTGTGTCCTGCGTCACGAAATAGCAATTTGCCCGGGGCATGGGTTGCATGGTCCCTTGGAAGTGAGGTAGGCTGTCCCGGTGAGTTTTTGGAGGGTGGATCGATGAAGCGGATTTATGGCTGGTTCCTGGTGTTGGCGGTCGGTGCGTTGGTAGTCGGATGCGGCAAAGAAACAACGATAGAAAATGCGCCGTTGAGTGAAAAAGGGGACACGCAGCTCAATGTCGGGAAGATTCCCGACGATTTCCCCAGCGATGTCCCGGTCTATAAGAATATACGGTCGGCGAAGGCAATCACCGGCGGCGTCCGGCTGCTGCACCTGCAGTCGGGGGATTCCAAGTCGCAGATTGTGGAGTTTTATAAGAAGGAGCTCGCGGCGGCGCAGTGGCAGTTGACGGTGGAGAACCGGAGCGAGGGGGTCGAGATTCTGGCCGCCAAGCAGCAGCGCAACCTGACCGTGTCGATTGTGGATAAGGGCGCGACCGGCCGCGTCATCGATATCAGTTATTAGATTTTTACGCCATGTGGGATGGCTCTTCCGGGCCGCTACGGTGCGAATCGCCGCCTGTTATTTGCCCGGAGCCTCGGGGCCTAGAACCAATGGTAGGTGACATTGGGGGAGATGCCCAATGCCGCATGTTATTTGCGCAAGGAATCTGGAACGCGGTGCATCCGCGCCCCGAAGTTTAGGCAGAAAGGTCGACAATTATTCCTGCGCTGGGTCGAACCCAATCCCAGCCCCGGCAGGGGGCGATTAGAAAGGTCGACAATTATTCCTAAGCTGGGTCGAACCCAATCCCAGCCCCGGCAGGGGGCGATTAGAAAGGTCGACAATTATTCCTAAGCTGGGTCGAACCCAATCCCAGCCCCGGCAGGGGCGGTCAGAACGTAGCCGGGGGTGAAGCGAAGCGAACCCCCGGATAGCATGAAAGTAAAAAGAGCCCCGGAAGGGGCGAAAGATGGGCCTGCTGCCGCCCCTCAGGGCTTGTTACTGGGCTAATCCAATCCGGGGGTTCGCTGCGCTTCACCCTTGGCGGGGCCCCCTCCGGGCCTGGTGCTTCACTCGCATCGCAGGGCAGTGGACAACTAATATGCTGCATTGGCCGGGGCGGCGGCACTCCCGGTGCTGCCAGCGCAAATTTTTTCCTGTTGCATGCTCGACACCATATAGACACAGAGGGGGGGATGATGGTAAGCTTTGATCCCTCTAAGGTGTTGAAAACAAAATGTGCGCCTGTAGCTCAGTTGGATTAGAGCGTCGGTCTCCGGAACCGAAGGTCGCAGGTTCGAACCCTGCCAGGCGTACCACTTAAATCCTTCATTTCTAATTTCTTACCGTCACTCCATCGAAACCATCTTCAGCTTCTCAAATCTTTGGGTAGGCGATCGGTCCTCATTTGCGTTCTTGGAGATAGAACCGGCTAAATGGGAGGCCCGTCAATTGGATTAGAATAGGCCCAATATTTTGTGGAGGGTTTCGGTGCGAGTTTGGTGGACTGCCTGCATATTGCTTTGTGTCGCGAGTTTCAGCGCATTTACTCAAAGTGGGATCATCACAACCTACGTCGGTCCTCCAATGCCGGCAGAGGGCGGCTTGGCGGGTGCTGCATCCATCGGCCACCCGGTATCCGTTGCTTCAGATCGAGCCGGTGGGTTTTATTTTGCCAGCTATGACCAAGCCAGAATCTATAGAGTTACGGCACAGGGAAAGTTCAGTTTTGTGGCGGGAAATGGCACTTATGGCTTCAGTGGCGATGGCGGTCCTGCGACTTCGGCACAGATTAATATGGCAAGGGGGCTTGCTACCGACTCGGCTGGTACTCTGTTTTTTTCGGATGGCGCGAATGCTCGTATCCGCAAAGTGACACCCGATGGTTTGATCCGTACTGTAGCCGGAACTGGCCTTGCGGGCTTCAGCGGAGATGGGGGGCCGGCGACTTTGGCACAAATAGACGCTCCGGAGTCTATTGTCCTGGATACGGCGGGGAATTTATTCTTTGCTGATATGTACAATGCGCGAATTCGCAAGGTGACACCGGGCGGCACCATCAGTACTGTGGCTGGGAATGGTGCCCAGGGGTTCGGAGGCGATGGTGGACCTGCTACTTCAGCAAAGTTGTGTTTTCCATATGGCGTAACAGTAGACGCGATCGGAAATCTGTACATTGCCGACACGGCCAATTCTCGTATCCGCAAAGTGACGAAGGACGGGCTAATCAGCTCCGTGGCAGGAAATGGCACCGTGGGTTATGAGGGGGATGGCGGACCGGCAATCCTGGCAAAGATTGGGGGAATTCAAGGTATAACCGTCGATGCAGCAGGAAATCTGTTTATCGCGGATTCATCGGGCGGTTCTATTCGCAAAATAACGCCTGACGGTGTGATCAATACTGTTGCCGGAAACGGAACTCCCGGCTTCGGTGGAGACGGCGGACCCGCTACTGCGGCACAGATCAGCTATCCGATGGCCGTGGCTCTTGATACCCAAGGCTTTCTGTTCATCGCAGACTACTTTAATCAGCGCATCCGCAAGGTGGCTCCAGGCAGCGTATTGTTCGGCTCCGTGATCAGCACCGCGGCGGGAAATGGCACAGAGGGTTTTAGCGGAGATGGCGGGCCTGCCAACTCCGCACAGATTCGTAATCCACTGGGTGTTACGGTCGACAAAGCAGGAAATCTCTACTTCGTCGATAACGGGAACAATCGCATTCGCAAGGTGACGCCCTCCGGCATCATCAGCACCATAGCCGGCGATGGGACACAAGGATTTGCCGGCGATGGCGGTCCTGCGACTTCGGCCAAGTTCGACGGAATTTTTGGCATAGCGGTCGACGCAGCGGGCAATCTATTCGTAACGGATGCGTATAATGCCCGCATTCGGAAAATTTCGCCGGATGGCAACATCAGCACCATCGCTGGGGATGGATTTCCAGGCAACAGCGGCGATGGCGGCCCTGCCATCTTCGCAAGATTTCAATGGCCGTATGGCATCACTGTTGACGCCATGGGGAATCTGTTTATCGCCGATACCGGCAACCAACGTGTCCGTAAAATTACTCCCCTGGGGGTGATCAGCACCGTTGCGGGCAATGGTACCAAGGGTTTTGGGGGGGATGGGGGACTCGCGACTTCTGCCCAATTCCAGTACCCGTATGGTTTAGCCGTGGATACGGCCGGCAATCTGTTTATCTCCGATATGTATAACCACCGCGTTCGCAAAGTGACGCCCGGCGGCATTATCAGTACCGTAGCCGGAGACGGAAGCCAGGGATATCTGGGAGATGGTGGACCGGCCACTTTAGCCCAGCTCAGTTACCCACATGGTCTCGCAGTAGACGCGGTCGGCAATCTGTATATCGTCGACCAAATGGACCAGCGTATCCGCAAGGTAACGCCCGAGGGAATTATCAGCGTTGTCGCCGGGTATGGGACTCAGGGCTTCAGTGGGGACGGAGGTCAGGCCGTTATGGCTGAACTCCGCATCCCATATGGCGTAGCCGTGGATACGGCCGGTAATCTATTCATATCGGACATGGAGAATGACCGCATCCGCAAGGTTTCCGCGATAGCGGCCTGTTCTGCATTGAACTTGACTGCCGGCGGAGTTGGGATGTGCCAGACGTCAGAGAGCCGTACTGTGGCAAAGGCCGGCTATGCGCGGTTTTCGGTTAATACCGGGGCCACGCCGTATGCCACAGCCGTATTCAGGTTCAGGCAGAATGGCGTAACCGTATCGGAAGCCGGAGTCCCCGCATCTCCCCCCACAACACAAGCTCGAGTATTTATCGAATATCGCAGTGAAACTGCGCCGACACCGGGACAGAGTGGCTCCGGCGCTGTAGATATAAATACGGGGATAGCGGCGGTTAATACGGGGTCAGCAACAGCGAACATTGCCCTTGCTTTGAGAGCTCTGGATGGATCCATACTGGCGACCGGGCATGGGACCCTACCGGCTGGCAGGCACTTCTCGAAGTTCGTCGATCAATTGAAGGATATAGCCTCGGATTTTATCTTCCCTGCCGGTTTTTCCAGTGATCTTCATTTTGGGTCGCTGGAAATCTCGAGTGACCAACCGCTATCGTTATTGGCCGTACGCGGTGCGGTGAATCAGCGCAATGAATTTTTGACCACTACGACGCCGGTCGCAGACATGACTCAATTGTTGAGCAATAGCGCAGTGTATTTCCCGCAAGTAGCGGATGGTGGAGGATACAGCTCATCCTTGTTGCTTATGAATACATCGGCGGGGACCGAGAGTGGAATATTGCAAATATTGGATAATGATGGGAATCCCATGGCTGTAACACAGGCGGGCGGAGCATCGGATTCATCCTTCAGATATGCAATCCCGGCAGGCGGAGCGTTCAGGTTTCAAACGAGCGGTGCCCCGGCTGTAACAAATACGGGATCGATAAGGCTCATACCGGATTCCAATAACCCGGTGCCTATCGCATCCGGAGTGTTTAGTTACAAAGCCGGCGGCGTATTGGTTTCGGAATCCGGGATCGCAGCGGCGCTGCCGACAACCCACGCCCGGGTGTATGTGGATTTGTCGAACAATCACAACACGGGCCTGGCTATAGCAAATGTGGATTCGGTGGCGGCGAGCATAGAGGTAACCGCATATTCGACGGATGGGACAACGGCGATAGGTACCATCCAGGGTCCGCTGAAACTGTCGGCCGGAGGACACGAGGCGAAGTTTGCCGATCAACTCATCTCCGGATTGCCCCCGAATTTTGCCGGAGTATTGGATATCCGATCCTCGTGTCCGTTTGCAGTGCTAACAGTGAGAGCGCTGGTGAATGAGAGAAATGAACCACTAATGACAACTTTCCCCGTTGCAGATGTAAATAGAGCAGCTCCCTCCACAATGTTGTTTCCCCAGATTGCTGATGGCGGAGGTTATGTGACGGAGTTCATCCTGGTGAGTGCAGGGCAAGCATCTGGGACGACTCTTAGGTTTTATGATGAAGATGGATCCGCCGCTGCTTATTGAAGTCCACCAAATAATGGGTGTCCAGATTTTCCGATTTTCTCTTTCGCCCCTGCAGGGGCTCCGTCTTTCCTGATCTCAATCCAGGGGTTCGCTGCGCTCACCCCTGGCTACGTTCTTTCGGCCCTCCGGGCCTGACAAAATCTCAAAATCTGGACACCCATAACAAAATCTGGACACCCACTAAAATCTGGACACCCATCATTCGGCTGGGCGCGCTATCCCGACGGCATCAGTGCCATGGTAGTAATGCGCCCCTGCCGGCGAGACGACTAATGCCATTTACTATTTTTCGGGCGTTTTTCCTTCGCCTCCCCGGGCTCGCAAGCTCGCCCGGGGCTACTATCCTTTGCGCCTTTGGCGCTTAGGGTCGATGCAACAGGATCCAGCCCCGGCAGGGGCGGTCAGAATGTAGCCGGGGGTGAAGCGAAGCGAACCCCCGGTTCTCAATCACGGAATAGACAAGCCCCGGTAGGGGCGAAAGAAAATCAAAATCTGCAAAAATTCTGGACACCCATCATTCGCGGGTGAGGCTCTTCAGCATCTGCGTTGCATTTGCATTTTCCGGATTCAACTCGAGCGATTTTTGGTAGTTTTTAATGGCCAGGTCCTTTTGCCCGTTCTTCATGTAAGCTTCCGCAAGGCTGTCGAAGGCGTTCGCCGATTTGGGAAATCTCTCGGCATTTACATTCAGTATTTCAATGGCCTCGGAGAATTTTTGCGCATTGAGAAGTTGATATCCATACACATTGACCTTGTTTTCGGCAATGGAGTAATCCCGTAACGCAAGTCGGAAAATGACGGCGGAATCCGAGGCCTTTCCGGCGAGCAGCAGACGGTGGCTCATCTCCAGCAGTACATCGGCGCCGAAATAATAGTCCTCCGGATTCTTTTGCCGCAGTTCATCATAGAGTTTAACGGCCGAGCCGACGCCTTTGGCCCCCAGGGCTTTTGCCATGGCTTCAGTCACGGCCGGAGGGGTCTGCAGTTCGAGGTAAAAAGAAGGATTGTTATCTTTGGCGGACAGGACCTTGAATCCCGTTTTCCGGGCAAGGTCGATATAGTACTGCATGTTCTGATCGGCGTTTTGCGGAAACCTGGCACCATAACCGGTTGTGATTTCCGTATGGGGGAGCCGGAACTTGAACTTGTACACCCCGAATTCCTTTGAGGGGTCCTTCCAGACCGGCAGATTCACATCCCAGATCAAGAGCCGCCCGCCATGTTTCAACACGCGCTTTACTTCCTGGAAAACCTTTTCATGGTCTCCGGCGCCTATGTACATCAATGTGTAGAAAATCGCCGTCGTGTTGAAACTGTTGTCGATAAACTTGAGATCTCTGCCGTCCATCACTATTTTCAGGTTGGTGGATGGGGCATTTTCGAGTTCGTCCTTGTAAGGATCGATTGAAATGACCTGGTTGCCCTTCAGTTGCCCGATGACGCCTTCGCCGCCCCCGCCTATGTCCAGGATGAAACCTTCCGCCGGGAAGTCGGCAACCGCGACTTCCTGCCGCTCGAAATAAACGGCCTTTGGATTCTGAGCGAAAGAAAAGGGAAGAAACAAAGCTATCGCAACAACCAGCAAACCGAATCTATTCATAAACCCCCGCCCGCAAGACAATAAGACCAGCAAAAACCAGAAAAACCAGGACACCCACCCATTTTTACACAGTTTCAGAATCTACCACATGATGGGTGTCCCCGTTTTCTGGTTTTCTTTGTGTAATTGGTGAAATTCGTGGCCCTTTTTTCCTGGAAGCAGCTTGTCCTCCATACCCGGTTTTGCCGGCGACAATCGACCGGGGAGGCGGAGGCTGAAAGGCGCCGGGCTGGAATAAAAGCGCGAACGCGAGGAATATATATATAGGAGCGCCTCAAATGACTGCGGGCGCGGACGTGGTGGAAACACAGGAGGCCGAATATGTTGATTCGGAAAAGTATGGAGATTCCTTATTCTGAGGTGACGCCCAGATCGCTTTATGTAAACCGCCGCAGTTTTATCGCGCATCTGCCTGTGGCTTTGCTCGGCATGCGTGAACTGCTGTTTCCGGCCGCGACCGTTCAGGCGGGAACCCCCCTGGGGAATCTCTCGAAGAGCCCCTTCAGCACAAGCGAAAAGGCGACTCCGGCAAAAGATGTCACTTCATATAACAATTTTTATGAGTTTGGCACGGAGAAGGATCAACCCTCCCGGCTGGCAAAGAATTTCCGAACCAGCCCATGGTCGGTTTCGGTGGAAGGGGAGGTGGCCAGGCCGCGCAAGTTCAGTATTGAGGAAATCCTGAAGCTCGCGCCTCTGGAGGAACGCATTTATCGCCACCGCTGTGTGGAGGGGTGGTCGATTGTGGTGCCCTGGGTCGGCTATTCGTTGAGTTCACTGCTCAAGCAGGTGGAACCCGGACCCAAGGCAGCGTTTGTTTACTTCGAAACCTATTATGATCCGGCGCAGATGCCCGAAGGCCGGCATGCCGGCATTCCACTGCCTTACGTCGAAGGGCTGCGCCTGGATGAAGCCATGAATCCGTTGGCGCTGTTGTGCGTCGGGATGTATGGCGAAATGCTGCCGCCGCAGGATGGAGCGCCGGTGCGCCTCGTTGTGCCCTGGAAATACGGATTCAAGAGCATTAAATCCCTGGTCAAAATCAGGCTTGTGAGCAGTCAGCCGCGGAACACGTGGAATGTATCCAATTCCAGGGAATACGGCTTCTATGCCAATGTGAATCCCACTGTCGACCACCCGCGCTGGAGCCAGGCCAGCGAACGGAGGCTGGGAGAACTGCGGCGCCGCCCGACCCTGATGTTCAACGGTTATGCAGACCAGGTTGCCCACATGTACGCGGGCATGGACCTGAGAAAAAATTACTGAATATGCTGCGCAGTCGGCGGATCAAAATCCTGATGTTTGTTCTATGCCTGGCCCCTCTGGGCTGGCTTGGCTGGAAAGCCTGGAACGATGATCTTTCAGCCAATCCCATTGAATACATTACTCACCTTACCGGAGATTGGACCATTCGGTTCATTGTCCTTACGCTGGCGATCACGCCGTTGCGCAAGCTGCTGCGCCTCCCGGAGCTGGTCCGCTTCCGCCGCATGCTCGGCCTGTTTGCCTTCTTCTATGGCTCCCTTCATTTCCTCACGTGGCTGGGGCTGGATAAGTTATTTGATATTAAGGAAATCGCACAGGATTTAACGAAGCGTCCCTTCATCATCGCCGGGGCCCTCGGCCTGTTGTCGATGCTCCCGCTGGCGATTACGTCCACTAAAGGCTGGATACGGCGATTGGGGATCGAACGCTGGCGACTGCTCCATCGCCTGGTTTACGGTGCCGCGATCGCGGGGGTAGTGCATTACTATTGGCTCGTGAAATCCGACATCCGATGGCCGGCATTCTATGGAGCGCTGGTGGCGATTCTGCTGGCATCAAGGCTTGTGGGTTGGAAGAGCCGAGCCGGGAAAACGCTGGCGCTGAGGCTTTCAGATATCCGGCGACAGACTCACGATACGGTAACGTTGAGATTTCCGCTGCGTCGAAAAGACAAGCTGGATTGGAGACCGGGTCAGTTCCTTACTTTCGACTGGATTGTGGACGGGAAAAAACTGCCGCGATCCTATTCAATATCGTCCTCGCCGCTGCAGCGAGACTATTTCGAAATCACCGTGAAGCAGCAGGGCATTGTGTCGTCGTTTCTGAACCGCAGTGCGAAGGAGGGACTCAAGGTACGGGCACGCGGTCCTTTCGGGCAATTCTGTTTCGATGAAGAACGGCATTCGAGCATCGTCCTGTTCGCGGGGGGGAGTGGAATTACTCCCATCATGTCCATCCTGCAATATATCGAGGAGCGTAGCGCAAAGCCTGACATCACGCTTTTCTATGCCGTTCGTACCGAGCATGACGTGATATTCGGAGAAGATTTGGAACGGTTGAAGGAACGATTATCGCGATTCCGCTGCTTCATTATTGCAAGCAGGCCGGGAAGCGGATGGCTTGGTCCAAGCGGGCATTTGAGCCGGGAAATCATTGAACCCAGACTGGGCCCAATCGATCATCAGATGTTCTTTCTTTGCGGGCCGGCTGCATTTATGACCGGCATGAAGGAAATCCTGATGGCGCTGGGTGCCGCGCCGAATCAGATCCGGCAGGAGTTGTTTACGGTGGGTACGGGGATGGCGGCGAATGCCAAGGCCGCAAGGTTTTCGGTGGAGTTCGCCAGATCCGGCGGGAATTATGAATGCTCCTCCGCCGATTATCTGCTCACCGTGGCAGAAAAGCACGGCATCGATATCGAGTGCGGATGCAGGATTGGACAGTGCGGCACCTGTGCAACCCGGGTGCTCGACGGCGAAGTTGAGATGCAGGTGGAAGAGGGGTTGGATCCCGCTCTAAAAGAGCGCGGCTATCGCCTTCTTTGCGTCGGACAGCCACGGAGTCGTGTGTGCCTGGATGCGTGACGAATCGGCCGGATGCCGGCGGGACGCCTAATGCTGATTGTCTTTTTTCGGACGTTTTTCTTTCGCCCCTTCAGGGCTTGTTACTGGTCTAATCCAATCCAGGGGTTCGCTGCGCTCACCCCTGGCTACTTGCTTTCGGCCCTCCGGGCCTGATTTTTGTTCCCTCTTTTGGGGCCGCCTCCGGGGCTGAATCTATGTTCCACCTATTTTCTGGCATGCCCTCCGTGCCTGGAGCTTTGTTCCATCTACACGAAGCGCCGAAGGCGCAAAAGGTAGCGGTCCTGGGCGAGCTTGCGAGCCCGGGCTATGTTCGCGGTTCAAAGAGCTCCGAAAGCGCCGGAGGCGCGGAAGAAAGTAGCCAGGGGTGAGCGGAGCGAACCCCTGGTAGAGATAAGCCTGAGAAAGAGCCCTGAAGGGGCGAAAGAACCGCAATTACAAAAAAACAAATTGCATTATTCGTAACCGCGGCGCGCCCGGTTTCACCCACGCCGGTTGAGTCACTTGACGCTCTCGACTGAAACCAAATCCAATAATTCGATTATCTTTGTTGTCATCGGCGCAAGAGTTGCGAACTGCCTGCGGGCTTCATCTCTCTTGCCCTCGTGCCATGCATCCACGATCTGGCCGATCAGCGCATGGAAGCGCTGATGTTCCGTGCCGAGTTGAACAAATGCCGGCAGATTCGCAAACTGGGCTTTTCCTTCGCCATCATACCATTTGCCGAGACCGCAGCCGTGATGGTCCACAACCTCGGATCGACTAATGCTCAGCCGGTCATCCAGCAAATCTATGATCCGGTGCTTCCATTGCAGGTGAGCTTTTTTGATGGCGGAAAAATCGGCTTTTTGGCCCAGTTGAAATTTGGCGGTTAATCTCTTCAATCCTTCCGACAATCCAATCAATTCCCCCGCATTTTCCATGACATAAAGGCTTTCGCGGTCGATCATTTTGCCTTCAAGATTCACGGTGGCAATGTCTGCGGCGATGGATTTGGATGCTTCGGCTGCCTGGGCAACCAATTCGCTGGCGGTGCGGATATTGGATGAAGCTTCCGAGATATTCTGTGCCACATCCTTGGTAACCGCGGATTGTTCCTCGATGGCGCCGGCAATGCCGGTAACCATCTCTCCGACATCCCGGAATACATTGGCAATTTCCCCGATGTCATCGATGGCCCGCGAAGCGGACTCCTGGACGCCGGACACCTTGGTCTTAATGTCTACGGTCGCCGTGGCGGTTTGACTGGCCAGTTCTTTAATCTCATTGGCAACAACCGCAAACCCTTTGCCGGCGTCGCCGGCGCGTGCGGCTTCGATCGTTGCATTCAGGGCGAGCAGATTCGTTTGGGCGGAAATATTGGCGATGGTTTCCGTGACTTTGCCAATGGCCTTCGCTGCCTGCCCAAGTTCCTGGACAACCGCGGATACCGCATTGGCCCGAGCCATGGCATTTTCGCCCACGGACCGTGCCCTGGAGGCATTGCCTGCAATTTCACCCACGGTACTGCTGAGTTCTTCGGTCGCTGCCGCCACCGAATCGAGACTGTGGGAAGCGAGATCGGTATTGGAGGCTACCGAGCTGCTGGAAACGCTGGATTCCTCCGCGGCTGCGGCCACGCTTTCCGTCCGTTCCGCACTCTTGCCGGCGCTTTGCGTAAGCCGTTTCGATGTAGCCTGCAATCCATCGGATACGGCACCAAGCGTGCCTGTGCTATTAAGGACCTCGATGAGCGATATCCGGAGAGAATTGATCAGGCTGCGCAAAATCCCGGCCAGCTGGCCGATTTCATCCTTGCGTTCCACAAGGTGCTCGGGAATGGCGCGGGTAAGATCTCCCTTGGAGACCGCGATCGACTGTTCGCAAAGTGTGGCTACGGGACGCCCGATGAGCACCCTGGAAAGAAATACGAAAGCGCCCGCGGTCAGGAGCAGCAAGGGCAGGGTCCACGCCAGGCCCTTCCACAGGAAAGCCGACACTTGAGCGTCAACCGGCGCCATTGGCATGACAACGTGATAGGCTCCATGCATATCGCCGGGCTTCCACCCTTCCATGGAGTAGCCGGTCAGATCTTTGCCATTCTTGTTTACATCATACCGGCTTCCCGGTGCACCATGACACATCATGCAGGCTTCGGTCAGTCGAATGGCGCGCAGGACATGCAGAGAGTTATCGGCAGTGTTGATCTCCGAGATAATGCCGTCGCCTCCCTGAGCAACCTGATCGGTCAGCCGGGTTAACAGCTTTGCGTCAAATGAACCGCTTTGCGGCTCATGATCCTTGTTGCGGGAATTGAAGGAAGTGATTCGGAATTCGATTTGTTCTCTTTTAGCCGCGTTTTGAGCCGACGTCCATCCGACTACAACCGGCACGGTCTGGAAAAACCTGGTCTGATTGGCTGATTTCCCCGCGCTCAGGTCAGCTTTGATTTCAGCCGTTAATTGCTTGGTGTCGAATGCACCGCTCGAGTGCAGGAGGCTCGCATGGTTCTTGGCCTCATCGGCGACGGCGCTGAATGCCTTCGCTTTCTCGACCATGGCGGTTTGCGCGCTTGCGCGATGCCCACTCACGAAGGTGAGATAATTTACCAGGATAACCAGGAAAATAGCCAACAATGCAAGAGCAACCAGTTTCGTGACAAGAGAAAGTCTGCTAATCCATTTCATCATTTTTGATATCCTCTGCACTTCCGCATTTCGGGAGACGATATCGGGTGGTGTGCGGCGATCGTGCTTTCCAGCATATCGGCAGGGATTGCAGGCCGGAATACACATGAATTTTGGATAGCATCCTAGGTTGCTCCCGGCACGGTATACGGCATTTTCTTTCGCCGGCATTCATGATAAAGGTAACCTGTGGATACGCATGCGATTCCTTTTCGAGATCTTGCTTATGTCATCATCGCGGCCATCACGGGCGGACTGGTCGCCTGGCGCCTGCGCCAGCCGGTCATCATCGGCTATGTTCTGGCCGGGATTCTGATCAGCCCGCTGACGCCGGGGCCGTCGGTCAGCGATACCCATTCGCTGGAGCTTTTCGCCGAGATCGGCGTGGTCCTCCTGATGTTTTCCGTCGGGCTGGAGTTTTCGCTGCGGGAACTGCTGAAGGCCAAATGGGTCGCGTTCATCGGCGGGCCGCTGGGCATCGGCCTCTCCATTCTGCTGGGGTTGGGCGCGGGTCGTCTGCTCGGGTGGACGCCGCCGCAGGGGATTGTGCTGGGCGCGATTATCAGCGTCGCGAGCACGATGGTGTTGACTCGTCTGCTGATCGACCAGGGGCAGCTGCGGACCACTGCCGGCCGGATCATGGTGGCGATTACCCTGGTCGAGGATTTTGCGGTCGTTATCCTGATTGTATTGATCCCCGGATTTGCCAACCTGGAGAAGGGAAAGATTCTCTTCCTGGCCAAGGACTTCGGGCGCGCCATCCTGATCCTCGTGCCGGTTCTGTTTCTTGCGGCAAAAATCGTCGCTCCCATTTTGAAGAAGGTGGCGCGCACGCAAAGCCGCGAATTGTTTTTTCTCGTCGTGCTCGCGATCTGCCTGGGTACGGCGGCGCTCACCGGGGCTATCGGCCTTTCCCTCGCACTCGGGGCTTTCGCCGCGGGGCTGATCATCAGCGAATCGGAATACGCGCACGAGGCGATCGCGCAGCTCTTCCCGCTGCGTGATGCATTCGTGGCCGTGTTTTTCGTGAGCATGGGGCTGCTGATCGATCCGTGGAAACTGTTTTCCAACGGGACGCTCCTCGCGGTGATGGTCGGCCTGATTATTTTCGGGAAATTTCTCATCTGGACCGGCGTGGTCTCCGCCTTTCGCTACCCGCTGTGGACTTCCATTCCCGTGGCCGTAGGGTTGACGCAGATCGGGGAGTTCTCCTTTGTCCTGGTGCAGGTCGCCCGGAAGGCCGGGATCATAGGAAGTGAGTTGTACAACACGACCCTGGCCGCCTCGCTGATCACCATTCTGCTGAATTCGGCGCTGGTGCGCCATCTGCCACATGCGCTGGATCGGATACGCCTGGCCCGCAGGATGGCCTCTTTGCCGCAGAAGGATGAAAGGACGGAAGGCCTGCGCGGCCACGTCATCATCAGTGGATTCGGGCGCGTGGGGAGCGCGATCGGCTATGCGCTGGATAAGTTCGATGTCCGCTATCTCGCGGTGGAGCTCAATCCGGATGTGCTCGCGACAATCCAGTCCAACGGAACAGCTGCGATCTTCGGGGATTGCTCACACGGGCATATTCTGGAACAGGCCGGCCTGCGGGAGGCCGCGCTGCTGATCGTAACGGTTCCGGACCTGGATCGCGGACGGCTGACCATCGCGAATGCGCGCAAGCTGAATCCGGACCTGCCGATCATGGCCAGGGCCCATCGCCAGGAGGATTATCGGCTGCTGATGGAGGCAGGGGCGACGGAAGTAATCCGACCTGAAATAGAGGCGTCCGCGACCTTCATCCGGCACGCGTGCGGCCATTTCCTGAGCCTGCCCGATGCGCAGATCCGCGATTATCTGCGCACCTTCCGAAGCTGACACCGGGCGCCGGCGAGGCGCCTAATGCCATTTGCTCTTTTTTAAAGGCCTTTCTTTCGCCCCTTCAGCAGCCCGCCCACCGGTGGGCGGGCTGCTGAAGGGGCGAAAGAACGGCAATAGTAAATAGCATTAGACATCCCGCGGCGAGGGCGCGGCTGCTTCCATGGCGCTTCTGGTATAGCGCTGGCCGGCGTGTTTATATTAGAATCGTCTAAAATCATCACTATACAAACCGTGGAGGTTGCCGATGGCTGTTTCCGCGCTGGACTACGTTGTTTTTCGTGAACTGGCTAAAGCGAATGCCATTCCTTCTCAGCCGGATGTGCTGGAACTCGGCGAAGCCAACTGGTACGGAGATGTGGAAGTCGGCCGGCTGGTCGGGGACATCCAGGAGCGCTGCAGCGCGGAGCGGCAAAAGGAACTGCTGCAGGAACTCGAGAGACTCTATTCGAATCTCTCCGCGCAGTATGTCCACTTTGATATCGCAAAGGTGTTTTATAAAACTTTTCTGGATTACCGCAGCATTACCGCCATCGATTTCCACGGCACTCCCAGCGCGCTTCGCTACGATCTCAATGCGCCCATTGCGATGGATCGGCAGTTCCACGTGGTCATCAATACCGGGACGGCCGAACATGTGTTCAATGTCTGCCAGTTTATGAAAACGGCGCATGAATGCACGTGCCCGGGCGGACTGATGGTCCACGCGTTCCCGTTCATGGGCTGGCTCGATCACGGATTCTATAATTTCAACCCAACCATGATCGCGGACCTTGTCGCCGCGAATAAGTACGTGATGATGCTTTGGGCCTACGGCGAGATCCAGCCTTTCCGCATCGTGCAGCTGCAGAATATCGAGCAGATTCATGAGATGAAGAAGAAGGGGGAGCTGCGCGAAAATTCCATTCTCTATGTGGTGCTGCGGAAGCCCCAGGACGAGAAGCCTTTCGTTCTGCCCATGCAGGGGTATTATTCCGGCAACCTGTCGGAGACCGCGGCCGAGGATTGGCAAAAGCTCCGATAGCTCGCTGCAAGCCCCGGCATCTCGCCGACAAGAGCAAAATTGCATCCACCACAGCCGTTGCCTTACATTCTTTGCCCGAGGAACCAGGAAGCGCGATGCATCTTAGCCCCAGGGGCGGCCAGACAGCCTCGCCGGTGGCCGCCCAATGCCGTATAGATCATGAGTTCAAATCCCAAAATCAGCGATTTTGCATCTATAAGTTTTTGAAAACATCTGACCTGATATTTGCGGAATCGATTTTTTTGCATGCTGCATATGTTTGTTCTGAGTGCTGTAACGCGAGTGAATCAACAGGCCCGGAGGGCTGAAAGAACGTAGCCGGGGGTGAAGCGAAGCGAACCCCCGGATAGCATGAAAGTAAAAGGAACCCCGGAGGGGTGAAAGATCCATGGCAATTACCATAGATACCTTTCGTCAAACTCGACTCCATTTTCCCGCAGCAGCTCAATGTACTCTTCTTGAAATGTTTTAAGTCGATGGTGTTCCTTTTGCCGCGCTATGTAGGATCTTAGTGGGTCCAACCCTAAACGACTGACAGAATAGGCGCCATAGCCGTCTTGCCACTCAAATGATCGAATGCCAACGTGTTGATGAATCCATGCTGATGAGCTCGATTTTAGTTCTCGAAGGATGTCCGATATTCGATGGGTGGGTTTGAGGCAAGCAAGTAAGTGCACATGCTCGATGCATCCTCCAATCGTGTCCGGCAATGCCCCGATGTTGCGGAGGGTACCGCCAAGGTAGGCATGTAAGCGTGATTCCCATGCGTCCTTGATCCAGGCAAGTCGTCCTTTGGTGCTGAAAACGAAATGAAAATAGAGACTTGAGTGCGTTGATGGCATATTCGTTCCTCCACCTACCTAATGAGGAACCTTGGGAAAGTGCCAACAATTTCTGTCGCCCCGCTGGGGCTTGTTTCCGAATCAACCTAATCCGGGGGTTCGCTTCGCTCACCCCCGGCTACGTTCTGAACACCCCTCCGGGGTTGATGGACAGGTTTGGCGTGCCTTGCGGGTCATTGCGGCGACGATGCGTGATATTGGCACACGTTTGCCGGGTCATTGCGGGGGCGATGCGTGATATTGGCACACGTTTGCCGGATCATTGCGGGGGCGATGCGTGATATTGGCACACGGTTGCGAATTGCTTCGGGCTTGGTTTACCAGCGAACCTCATTTCCGGGGCGCGGCCAGGACTTGGCTGTATTGCGCCTCCGGCGGTGTCTGAGCTTTCCCCCCCCGGCGCTCCCAGTGGGTTATTTGTCCATGCACTGGATGGCGTTATACCTGCAAACGTTATAGTCCGCCTGCTTCCCGGCATAGCAGGTGGCAATACATCGATCCCGCGCTCCGCCCATTGTTTTCATCCGACCTTCGTTGGAGGGTGACAGGTTCTTCCAGCACAAACTAATGCACGGTCCTACGCCCGAATCCGCATTGCTCAGGCAGGACAGATACGAGGAACTGCAGGCGCCATTGTTCCCCGCGGGGCGCGAGGAAACCCCAAGACGCTGCCGGCCGGTTTCCGCGGGCGAGGCCGCACCGCTGCTGGAATCGAACTCGAACGGCTTCGGATCCGGATTGCGACTGGGCGGCGCGTGCGAAACATCGAGTCTCGTAGCGAATGGGAAAGCGGCGAACTGCTTGTCCGAAAGGCGCGGCCGAACCAATGCGCCGGATGCAGCCGTCTGGTGCGTCCAGACCAGCACCTCCAGTTCGGCTGCCCAGGCTCTCTGGGCCAGTTCGACGGGGTCGAACAGCAGGTTGCTGCGCACCGCGCCCTTTGCGGCGCACAGCTCTTTAAGGGCCAGGGTGAACTGCATCAGATCCAATAGCCGCGCAGATTCGCTCGGAGCAAACGTCCGCATCTTTTTGTTTTTGTCAAATTTCTCGATGCTCGTCAGCAGTTTCCGCAGGTCGTCCGCCTGCGTCCTGGCGGCATTGTAGCGGGCCTCCGCATTCGGATATCGATTATCCGCCGATGCCTTGCCGCGTCCATCGAGATCCCCGGCATAAGTCCACCCATCGGTCAATTCGACGGCGAGCGGGTCCATCGCCTCCGCTTTGTCCGCGTTTTCGCCCGGCGGGACTTCCAATTCCAGCCGGACCGATTTCATGGGATATCCCTTGTAGGCATTGTCCTTTGCCACGTCGAGGGGACGAACGCTGTCGTCGTATTCGACGGAAAGCTCCCGGCCATTGGTCCAGACGATGCCGATAATGCGGTTCAGGAGGTCTCTTTTTACTTTGATGTTTTCCGTGAAGTACGCCTCCAGGCGCGTCAGGGGATAGCCGTGCGGAAAGTACCGGACAAAATATCCTTCGGGATGATAGGACCAGCGGCCTGACGGGATAGCGCGGTCATCCTTGCCAGGAAGCGGTTCGCCGGCGAGGACTGCCATGCGTTCCAGTTCATCGTAGCGGAGATTGCGGCGCACCCCGTCGCGGATCATCCGTTCCGCCTCGAAGACTTGTCGCGTCTGCGGCGGCAGTTTCCCGAGGGCCTTGCCAAGAACATCCTGGGATACTTCCTGGAAGGCGCTTCCTTCGAGCCGGTCGATTTCATCGGCCTGCAGGAGATTCCGCGCGTTGGCTTTCATCGGCGGATTCATCTGGCTGGGCTTGGTTCGCGCGAGAACAGCCCAAACCAGCGCCTGGACATCCTGCTGCGGAATTTTGGGGTGGTTAACGGAGCGCTCCAGGATGTTGCGGATCACCTCCGCATCCCCCCCTTTCAGGGGAGCGTACAGATATCCTTTGCCGTGGCTCGGTGAGTGCGTCCCCGCGTGGTAGCAGTAGCTTTGCGCCAGGAGCATGTAATCGCCGCCGGCCCCCGGAATCATGAAGCCGTTGTTGGGTCCGTAAGGCAATTGGGAAAGCGGCGTGAAGGCCGAGGGCTGAAAATCGTCGAGAAAGGGGATCTCGGTGACCGCGTCCGTCAGACTCGTCGTGAGCGGGGATTCCTTTTCAAACAGATTAGCCGGTATCGGAAGCTTGGGGATTTTGATCGGGAATTGGGCGAAAGCCAGGGCGGCGAAAGCGACGGCTGCAACTGTCATGATGAATGGTTTTCGGAATCGATCCCGGATGCGCATGCGTGTCCTCCGCGGTTTTGAAACGGTTAATTAGATCATTGGTTTTTCGCAATGCAAAGAAGAAACGTTGGAACGTTGAACGTTGAAACGTTGAACGTTACGAGGCCGCGGTTTGTCCGTAAGGGCAGGTTTTTGCGTAATGATTGCGAGCGTATGACTTCCGGTCGCTTTGTCCCCAACCTTCAACGTTCCCACGTGCAACGTCCAACGGTTCCAACGTCCAACGTTCCCTCGTCCAACGTGCAACGTTTCAACGTCCAACGTCCCAACGTGCAACGTTTCAACGTGCTATACTTCCTTTAGAGATATCCCCCCCCCCAAAAAAAAGGATATTCCGTAGCATGCCCGATAAACGCGTCAGGGCCGGTAGGATAGTGCTTATCGTTCTGCTTTTGTTGGGGGGAGGGGCAGGCTATGTCTGGCTGCGCTGGGGCCATATCTCCGGCCACGCTGCTCCCACCGGTACTTCAGCAAATTCCAAACCCAAGGAGAATGCGGTGCGTCCGACTCCGGTGGTCGCCACGCGCGTGCGCCGGGGAAATATCGGCGTCTATAAAACCGGTCTCGGTGCCGTGACCCCCATCTTCACCGTAACGGTCAAGAGCCGGGTCGACGGCCAATTGATGCAGATCCATTACCAGGAAGGAGACTATGTCCACCAGGGGGATCTGCTGGCCGAGATCGATCCGCGTCCTTTCCAGGTTGCTCTGGAGCAGGCGCAGGGGCAGCTGGCGCGTGATACCGCACTGCTGCACAATGCGCGCGTCGATGAGGCGCGCTACGAAGGGTTGTTGAAGCAGAATGCCGTTCCGGAGCAGCAGGTTTCCACCCAGCAGTCGCTGGTCGCGCAGTATGAAGGGGTTGTGGGGGCCGACCAGGGGCAGATCGACAGTGCCAAACTCAACCTGGACTACTGCCGGATCACGGCTCCCATCACGGGGCGCGTGGGGCTGCGCCTGGTGGATCCCGGGAATATCGTCCACGCCGGCGATGCCGGCGGGTTGGTGGTGATCACGCAGATCCAGCCGATCAGTGTCATCTTCACGCTTTCGGAGGACGATCTTCCGGCCGTGATGCAGAAGAATCTGGCGGGCCAGGCGTTGCAGGCCGAAGCATGGGATCGCGATTTCAAGCGCAAGCTCGCCACCGGGGTTTTGAAAACGGTGGACAATGAAATCGATCCGAGCACCGGCACCGTCAAGATGCGCGCCGATTTCGATAACCGGGACTCCGCACTGTTTCCCAACCAGTTTGTCAACGTGCGCCTGCTGATCGAGGAGAAGCGCAGCGTGAATCTGCTCACCAGCGCGGCGGTGCAGATGTCGGCCAATTCAAATTTTGTATATCTGGTCAAACCGGATTCGACGGTCACAGTGCGGCCGATTGCGCAGGGGGCTGTCGAGGGAGACGATACGGAAGTTACGTCAGGGCTGAGCCCGGGGGACACGGTGGTGATCACGGGCATCGACAAGCTTGTGGAGGGGAGCAAAGTCCAGGCTCAGATCGCGGAAGAGAATCATGAAGACGCCCCCGGCGCGCGCACACTGCCGCTGAACCGAAATCCCCGGAAACCGGCGCGGCCGGTGGGCGGAGGGCACGCCTGGGGCGGCAGCAGTGGGGGAGGGATGCGGTGAGTCCGTCCCGCACGTTCATCCTGCGCCCGGTTGCGACGTCCCTGCTTATGCTCGGCATTCTGCTGGCCGGAGGCGTGGCTTATCAGCAGCTGGCCGTTTCGGCGCTTCCCGAAGTGGACTATCCGACCATCCAGGTCGTCACGTTTTATCCGGGCGCGAGCCCGGAGGTGATGGCATCGTCGGTGACGGCGCCGCTCGAGCGGCAGTTCGGCCAGGTGCCCGGGCTGCAGCAGATGACCTCGACCAGTTCCGACGGCAGCTCCGTGATCACGCTGCAGTTCAGCCTGAGTTTGAACATCGACGTGGCGGAACAGGAAGTGCAGCAGTCGATCAACGCGTCCGGTACATTTCTCCCGGCCGACTTGCCAAACCCGCCGATTTACAGCAAGGTCAACCCGGCGGATGCCCCAATCCTGACCCTCGCCCTTACTTCAAAAACGATGCCGCTGTCGAAAGTCGAGGATCTTGCCGACACGCGCCTCGCTCCCAAAATTTCACAGTTGTCCGGCGTAGGATCGGTTTTGATCAGCGGCGGACAGAAGCCTGCCGTGCGCATCCAGGCCAATCCGACGCTGCTGGCGTCCTACGGCCTCAATATGGAGGACTTGCGAGCGTCCATCGTGGCGGCGAATGTGAACCAGGCGAAGGGCAATTTTGACGGGCTGCACCGGGCATTTCAGATCGGTGCCAATGATCAGCTGCTGTCTTCGGAGGATTATGCGCGGCATATCGTGGCCTATCGCAACGGGGCGCCGGTGAAGCTGACCGATGTTGCGGTGGTGAAAGATGATGTCGAGAATATCCGGCAGGCGGCCTGGATGAATGACGTGCCCGCGGTCATCGTGAACATCCAGCGGCAGCCGAATGCGAACATCATTACCGTGGTGGATCGGGTAAAAGGGTTGCTGCCGCAGCTCACGAACACGCTGCCCAAATCGGTGCAGGTGAGCATCCTGACCGACCGCACCACGACGATCCGCGCCTCGGTCGAAGACGTACAATTCGAACTGCTGCTGACCATTGCCCTGGTTGTGATGGTGATTTTTCTGTTCCTGCGCAACCTGGCCGCGACGGTGATTCCGAGCATCGCGGTGCCGTTGTCGCTGGTCGGGACTTTCGGCGTGATGTACCTGCTCGGGTACAGCCTCAACAATCTCACCCTGATGGCGCTGACGATTTCAACCGGCTTCGTTGTGGACGATGCGATTGTCATGATTGAAAACATCAGCCGCTACATCGAAGAAGGAATGAGCCCGCTTCAGGCGGCGCTGAAGGGATCGGAGCAGATTGGCTTCACCATCATTTCGCTGACCATCTCGCTGATCGCGGTCCTGATCCCGCTGCTATTCATGGGGGACATTGTCGGCCGCCTGTTCCGGGAATTTGCCGTGACGCTTGCGGTGACCATCCTGGTGTCGGCGATGGTGTCGCTCACCCTGACGCCGATGATGTGCGCGCGGCTCATGGGCGGGAAGGGCCGGAAACCCGGGGGCTTCTACCTGGCGTCCGAGCGCGTCTTCGATGCGATCATCGCTTTTTACGGGCGCACCCTGCGGTTCGTTCTGCGCTTCAGAACCGCGACGCTGCTGGTTGCCGCGGGCACACTCGCGTTGACGGTCTTTCAGTTTGTCCACATTCCCAAGGGATTCTTTCCAATCCAGGATACCGGCATCATCCAGGGCGTTTCGGAGGCAGCGGAATCCATTTCCTTCCAGGATATGTCCAAACTGCAGCAATCTTTGACCGAGGTGATCCTGAAGGATCCGGCCGTGCAGAATCTGTCCTCGTTTATCGGGATCGATGGAACGAATACGACGCTCAACAGCGGACGCATCCTGATCAACCTGAAGCCGCTCGATCAGCGGCGGATCAGTGCGAGCGACGTTATCCGTCGCCTTCAGCCGAAACTGGCCGTGATTGCCGGCATCACGCTTTTTATGCAGCCCGTGCAGGATATCACGGTGGAGGACCGGGTCAGCCGCACGCAGTTTCAGTACACGCTGGAGGATCCGAATACGGAGGAGCTGAATATCTACGCGCAGCGCATGGTGGATAAAATGAAGCAGCTGCCGGAGCTTCGCGATGTTGCCAGCGACCGCCAGGTGCAGGGGATGCGGGCGCGCGTGGTGGTGGATCGGGCTACGGCCGCGCGGTTCGGCATCACGGCAGCGGCCATTGATCAGACCCTGTATGACGCATTCGGTCAACGCGAAGTTTCGGTGATGTTCACGCAGTTGAATCAGTACCACGTTATCCTGGAGCTGGTCCCGGATTACCGCAAAAATCCGCTCGACCTCCGGAACCTGTTCATCAGATCGGCCGCGGGTGCTGCGGGAGGGGCTGGCGTGGTGTCAGGCGGGTCCGCAACGGCGAATGTTGGGCGCGGGCCGGTCAGTTCGAGCCCGGCGTCCGCGTCGACCGGTTCCGCGGCTGGCATCATCGGAGCCCCGATTGCGTCCAGCAGCGTGTTTGCCGGCAGCGGACAGGTGCCGCTCGATGCTTTCTCCCGCGTGGAGCTGGCTCCGGTTCCGATTACCATCAACCACCAGGGGCAGTTTCCTGTGGTCACCCTGTCCTTCAACCTAGCTCCGGACGCATCGCTTGGGAATGCGGTGGAGGCCATCAACCGGGCAAAGGCGGAAATCGGGCTGCCGGTGAGTATTCAGGCGGCCTTTCAGGGCTCGGCGCAGGCGTTCCAGAATTCGCTCGCCAATGAACCCCTGCTGATCCTGGCGGCGCTGATCACGGTCTACATTGTGCTGGGCGTGCTGTACGAGAGCTACATTCACCCGGTGACGATTCTATCGACGCTCCCCTCGGCGGGAGTCGGCGCGCTGCTGGCGCTGAATCTCTGCCGGCAGGATTTCAGCGTGATTGCGCTGATCGGGCTGGTGCTGCTGATCGGGATCGTAAAAAAGAACGGCATCATGATGATCGATTTCGCGCTGGATGCGGAGCGCAAGGAAGGGCGGGCGCCCGCAGACGCCATCTACCAGGCCTGCCTGCTGCGTTTTCGTCCGATCATGATGACGACAATGGCCGCGCTGCTGGGCGCAGTCCCGCTGGCCTTCGGCGCCGGAACCGGATCGGAGCTGCGACGGCCCCTGGGTATCACGATGATCGGCGGGCTGCTGCTGAGCCAGTTGCTGACGCTGTACACCACCCCCGTAATTTATCTCTGGTTCGACCGTCTGGCCGGGAGGTTCTCCCGAAAGCATGAAGGGGAGTTCCATCCGGATACCGGGCCGATCCCGGCCTCGTAAGCTATGAACCTGTCGGAGCCATTTATCAGAAGGCCGGTCGCGACCACGCTGCTGCTGATTGCGATCATTCTCGCCGGTGCGACGGCGTTCCGGATCCTGCCGGTATCGCCGCTGCCGCAGGTCGATTTTCCGACCATTTCGGTGAATGCCGGCCTGCCGGGAGCCAGCCCGGAAACGATGGCTTCCTCTGTCGCAACGCCGCTGGAGCGGCAGTTCGGGCGCATCGCATCGGTCAGCGAGATGACGTCGTCGAGTTCGCTGGGTTCCTGCAGCATCACGCTGCAGTTTGACCTCAACCGGAATATCGACGCGGCTGCGCGCGATGTGCAGGCGGCCATTGCGGCGGCGCGGGGCTATCTGCCCAGCAATCTTCCGAGCAATCCGAACTATCGAAAAGTGAACCCGGCCGATTCCCCGATTCTGATTCTCGCCTTTACTTCGGACGTGCTCGACAAAAGCCGCGTTTACGATGCGGTTTCCAGCATCCTGGCGCAGAAGCTGGCGCAGATCAAAGGGGTGGGACAGGTTGCGGTCGGCGGGAGCTCTTTGCCCAGCGTGCGCGTTGAGGTGGATCCCACGCGGCTGAACAAATACGGCATCGGGCTCGAGCAGGTGCGGCAGACGCTGGCGACCGCCAACGCCAATACGCCGAAGGGGCACCTGTCCGACGATCATCGGATGTGGGAAGTCGGCGCGAACGATCAGATTTTCAAGGCGGTCGATTATATCCCGCTGCTGGTGGCCTATCACAACGGGTCGGCCGTGCGTCTCGGCGATGTCGCGGACGTCAAGGACTCGCTGGAGAACGTGGAGAACGCCGGGTACTGCAACGGGAAGCCTTCAGTGCTGACCATCATCTTCCGCCAGCCGGGCGCGAACATCATCGACATCGTCGACCGGATTCGCGCGGCGCTCCCTCAACTGAAGGCGGCGATCCCGCAGTCCATCGATATGCGGATTGTGATGGATCAGACCGTTACGATCCGCGCGTCGGTCCACGAAGTCGAGACCAGTCTGTTGATTTCGATCCTGCTGGTGATCCTGGTTGTTTTTGTTTTTCTGCGCGATTTCCGTTCCACGTTTATCCCGAGCATCGCGGTCCCGGTGTCACTGATCGGCACTTTTGGCGTGATGTATCTATTGCATTACAGCCTCGACAACCTGTCGCTGATGGCACTGACCATTTCGACCGGGTTTGTGGTGGATGATGCGATCGTAGTGATCGAGAACATCACGCGCTACCTGGAGCAGGGGATGGAGCCGGTGCAGGCGGCGCTGCGGGGCGCGCGGGAAATCGGGCCAACGGTGCTGACTATCAGCATCTCGCTCGTGGCGGTGTTCATCCCGCTGTTGATGATGGGCGGGATCGTAGGCCGTCTGTTCCGTGAATTCGCGGTCACGCTTTCGATTGCCATCAGCGTGTCGATGGTGGTGTCGCTGACGGCGACGCCGATGATGTGCGCGCACATTCTGAAAGAGCGCAGCCGGCACGGGTGGATTTATCGCGTCAGCGAAGGATTCTTCAATGGAATGGTCGCCGTCTATGGGCGGGCGCTCAGGATCGTGCTGCGGCATAGCTTTGTGACGCTGATGGCCCTGCTGGCAACGATCGGGCTGAACGTGTATCTCTTCGTGCGTGTTCCGAAAGGGTTTTTCCCGCAGCAGGACAACGGTCGCATGATGGGGCAAATCATCGCCGACCAGGACACCTCGTTTCAGGCGATGGACCGGATTCTCCGGCAGATGATCCGGATTGTGATCGCGGATCCCGCGGTGGCCAACGTGATGGGGTTTACCGGCGGGGGGACCCTGAACCGGGCGAACCTGTTCGTAATGCTGAAGCCGATCGACGAGCGGAAGCTCAGCGCCGAGATGGTCATTGCGCGCCTGCGTCCCCGTCTGGCAAAGGTCCCGGGCGCCTCGCTGTATTTGCAGGCGGCGCAGGATGTGCGCATTGGCGGCCGGATGAGCGCCGCGCAGTACCAGTTCACGATGCGCGGGGACAACGTGCAGGATCTTATTCGGTACGCCCCGGCGATGTATCAGCAGTTGAGGACGGTGCCGATCATCACCGACGTCAACAGCGACCAGCAGAACAAGGGTCTGCAGGCGGCCGTGACGTATGACCGCGCGACGGCCGCGCGATTCAATATTTCGCCGCAGTTGATCGACGACACGCTTTACGATGCGTTTGGCCAGCGGCCGGTGTCGGTGATGTATACCGCGCTGAACCAGTATCACGTGGTGATGGTGGTGCAGCCACAGTACTGGCAGAATCCGCAGTTCCTGGACCTGATCTATGTGCGGGCGCCGAACGGACAGCAGATCCCGCTCGGTACTTTTGCCAAATTTGCGCCGGCCGTGGCGCCGCTCTCGGTCAATCACCAGGGGCTGTTTCCCGCCGTCACGATTTCGTTCAACCTCCAGCCGGGAGTCGCGCTGGGGGATGCCGTCAGCGCGATTACCAGGGTGGCACAGCGGGTCGGCTTGCCGCCGACCATTCAAACCATGTTCGCCGGAACGGCGCAGGCTTACCAGGATTCGCTGGGGAGCGAGCCGGTCCTGATCCTCGCGGCGCTGCTGACCGTTTATCTCGTGCTTGGAATCCTGTACGAAAGCTACATCCATCCGATCACGATTCTCTCGACCTTGCCCTCGGCCGGTGTGGGGGCGCTGCTCGCACTCATGCTGACCGGCACGGAACTCAGCGTCATTGCCATCATCGGGGTGATCCTGCTGATCGGGCTGGTGAAGAAAAACGCCATCATGATGATCGATTTTGCGATCGCGGCCGAGCGCGAAGAGGGCAGAGATTCGGAAGCTTCCATCTTCGAGGCCAGCCTGCTGCGATTCCGCCCGATCATGATGACGACGATGGCGGCCATGCTGGGCGCCGTGCCGCTGGCGGTCATGTCCGGCACGGGGAGCGAGCTGCGGCGGCCGCTCGGCATCACGATTATCGGAGGTCTGATCGTGAACCAGACGCTCACGCTGTTTACGACGCCGGTGATCTATCTGTATTTCAATCGGCTCCAGCACTGGTGGAGCCGACTGCGCGGCCTGCGGCGCGAGCCGGTGGCGCCGCTGGATTCGAAGGCATGACGATGGGGCAGAGTATGGAACGAAGGCATGGACAAAGGATGAATCGATGGCAGGGGCTGTGGTGGCGGGGAATGATCGTTGCGGGCATGGCCCTGGCGGCCGGGTGCGTGGTGGGCCCGGAGTACAAGCGCGTGGAGGTCCCGGTGCCGGCGGTGTACAAAGAGCCTCCTCCGCCCGAGTTCAAGGAGACCGATGGGTGGAAGCTGGCGCAGCCGAATGATGGCGCCCGCAAGGGGCACTGGTGGGAGATATTCAACAATGCCAGCCTGAATGCCCTGGAAGAGCAGGTCGACATATCCAACCAGAATGTGCTGCAGGCCGAAGCCGCATACCGGGCGTCACGCGAGGCCGTGCGGATTGCCCAGTCCGCCCTGAAGCCTTCAATCAGTGTGGCGCCGGCGATCACCGAAGCGCGGACCACGGGCGGGACGTCTTCCAACGGCTCACGGGCGACCCCACTGCTTTTCACCAGCTACAACTTTCCGGCCGATGTTTCCTGGGCGCCCGATCTCTGGGGGAGCGTGCGGCGCAACGTGGCCGTCGCAAGCGCTAATTCACAGGCGCTGGCCGCGCAGCTCGAGAATATTCGCCTGCTCTACCAATCGGAGCTGGCGCAGGATTTTTTCAATCTGCATGGGCTGGATACCGAGAAGGATCTGCTCGAGCGCACCGTGAAGTCCTACCAGGAGTATCTGACCCTTACCCGCAACCGCTTTGCCGGCGGCGTGGCTTCCGATCTCGATGTCGCGCAGGCGGAGTCGCAGCTGGCGGCCACGCAATCGCAGTTGATCGATCTGGGAGTGGCGCGGGCACAATTCGAGCACGCCGTTGCCGTGCTGACCGGGAAGCCGCCCGCATCATTGTCTCTGGCTCCGGCCATGCTGGCCGCAGGTCCGCCGCCTGTCCCGGTCGGAGTGCCCTCAATGCTGCTCGAACGTCGACCGGATATCGCGCAAAGCGAGCGGCAGATGGCCGCCAGCAATGAATTGATCGGGATTGCCAGGGCCGCCTTTTTCCCTTCGCTGAACCTCAGCGGCACAGCCGGGTTTTCCAGTGCAAGCATTGCCACGTGGATCAGCTGGCCCAGCCGGATTTTCTCGATTGGCCCGCTGCTGTCGCAGACGGTGTTTGATGCCGGGCGTCGACGGGCTGCCCTGAATCAAACGCTCGATGCCTATGATGCATCGGTGGCGGCTTATCGGCAGACAGTGCTGACCGCTTTCCAGCAGGTTGAGGACGGGCTGTCGACGCTGCGCATTTTGTCCGAGGAAGCGGTACCGGTCCAGCAGGCAGCCAGCGCTGCGGAGCGCGCCCTGTTGATTTCGACGGAGCAGTACAAGGCCGGGACCGCCAGTTATCTTACGGTGATTACGGCTCAGGCCACGTTGTTGAATGCGCAGCGTGCTGCGGTTAACCTGTTGACTCGCCGTCTGGTTGCCACAGTCGCCCTCATCCAGTTTCTTGCGGGCGATATTACCCGTTGAACGTTTGGACGTTGAGACGTTGGACGTTTGGACGTTGGACGTTTGGACGTTAAACGTTGCACGTTAAACCTTGTATGTTGTTAGTCTAAGTCCAGCGTTCTAATTCAGCGTGTAACGTTGCACGTTCCCACATCCCAACGTCCAAACGTCCAACGTCGCAACGTCCAACGTGCAACGTTCCATCGTCCAACGTCCAACGTGCAACGTCCCAACGTTCAACGTACATCCGCCCTTTGCGCAAGGACCGTGACGAAAGTACTGGGGTTGCTCGCCGATTGAGTTCTGCCGGAGTGCGGGGCGGGGAATTCCATCCCGATGTTCCAGTCTTCAAAGAACCAATAGCGGAGCGCTTCAGGTTCCCCGGATCCGCGCCGTTCAAAGGTCACGATCGCAGCGCGGTCCGTTTCCGGCCTGCGTGCCGCTGCTCCCATGATGAACCCTTCCCACTTGCCGCGATCCACGCTGTAAATCTTCATCAGGCGCAGGGTTACCTCGTTTGGACACCGCTGGAGAATATAGGATCCGGCGGGGAACACCGCTGAACCGATTTGAACCGACTGGTCGAAATAGATCGCTGTCGGCCAGCTTACATCTTCTGCCTTCGCGGCCGGTACAAGCACGGAAAGAACAGTCATAAGGCACGCTGCAACCGCAAATCCTTTCAGGCAATTCTTCATCTTAGAATCCCCTTTCTCATACAACAATTATGAAAGTAGATATCAAAATAGATGTAAGTGTTCAATGGTAATATTTTATGTCTTTATCAATTAGGTGCAAAAATGCGCCTTTTTTGCTTCCCCCGGGATGCCTTTTAGGATCATTATGTAAGGTTGTGTATTGATCAAAATACACGGCACGACGGCAGTGCCACTTCACAAGCTGCGCTTTACGGACACGAGTAGGTTCTCCATAACACAACCTGCGCGGTGGCGTTCATAGCCAAAACTGCGGAATTCGTCTGTCCGGAGGTCTGTCCGGGCGTCGAGCCTCGCGCATCGATATCGATTTATACAAATTACTCAAGAAGGGAACCGATCATGGCGGAATCGAACTATACAAAGCTGGATGCATTTTTCAATCCTACTTCCATTGCAGTCGTGGGGGCTTCAACCAAGCCGCATACGGTCGGCAACGACCTTTTGCGCAATCTTATCTTTCACGAGTTCAACGGATCGGTTTATCCGATCAATCCGAAGGCCCAATCGATATTGGGCATCCATGCCTATCCCAGTCTGAAGGATCTCCCGGCGCCGGTGGATCTCATCTGTGTCGCGGTGCCGGCGCAGACTGTTCTGGAGGTGGTGCGGCAGGCGTCTGAAATCGGTGTGAAAGCGATGGTGCTGCTTTCGGCCGGGTTCAAGGAGTCGGGCCAGGAAGGGATCGAGCTGGAGCAGAAGCTGCGGCGGGCGGTGCGGGATGCGGGGATTGCGCTCATCGGGCCCAATTGCCTGGGCATCATCAACACGGACCCGCGGGCCAGTCTCAATGCCACGTTTGCCCGCAAGATGCCGCATGCGGGGAACCTGGCGTTCATTTCGCAGAGCGGGGCGCTCTGCACCTCGGTGCTCGACTATGCCGAGGAGCGGCGGATGGGATTCAGCAAGTTTGTGAGTTTCGGCAACAAGGCCGACGTCAATGAAATCGATCTGCTTTCCTATCTGGCGGAGGACGAGAACACGCATGTCATCGCGATGTACCTGGAGGACATCAGCAACGGTCGGGCATTTATCGAGACGGCTCGGGAAGTTTTCTGGCGCACGGGCAAGCCGATGCTTTGCCTCAAATCCGGGCGTTCGCCGGAGGGGGCGAAGGCGGTGAGCAGCCACACCGGCTCGCTGGCGGGATCGGACAACGTTTACGATGCCATCATGATGCAAAGCGGTGTGGAGCGTGTGGACAAGATTTCCGAGCTGTTCGACTATGCGGCGCTTTACACGACGCAGCCAATGCCGAAGGGGAATCGGTTGGCCATTATCACCAATGCCGGCGGCCCGGGGATTATGGCGACGGATGCCGCGGTGCGTGCCGGCCTGAAGCTGGCCACCTTGTCGGCCGCCACGAAGGACAAACTGCGTTCGGGGCTTCCGGCTGCGGCGGCGCTGGGTAATCCGGTGGATGTGATCGGCGATGCCCGCGCCGATCGTTACCAGGTGGCGGTGCGCACGGTGCTGGAGGATCCGGATGTCGACATGGGGCTGGTGATCCTGACTCCGCAGTCGATGACGGAGATCGAGGGGACGGCCAGGATTATCCCGGAAGCGCTGCGGGGGTTGAACAAACCGGTCGCCTGCTCCTTCATGGGGGCCAGGGATGTTACGGCGGGCGTGGAACTCCTGCGGGGCGCCGGCGTTCCCAATTATCCTTTTCCGGAGGATGCGGTGCTGGCGCTGGCGGCGGCCGAGCGTCTGTCGTCCACGCTGGAAATGGCCGATCGGGAGGAAGTGACGTTCAAGGATCACGACGTGGCCCGGGCTCGGCGCATTGTCGCGGACGCGCTGGCGGGGCGCGAGGAAAAATACCTGACGCAATCCGAGTGCCGTCCGCTGCTGGAATGCTATCAATTTCCGCTGCTCTTCAGCCGCATGGCGACGAGTGCGGAAGAAGCGTCCGGAATTGTCGAGCAGTTCGGGCGTACCGTCGTGATGAAGATCATGTCGCCGGACGTCGTCCACAAGCTGGATGCGGGCGGGGTTTTGCTCGGCATCCGCGGGGCGGAAGAGGCAGCCAACGCCTACAACCGGATTGTGACAAACGTAAAACAATCCGTTCCGAACGCTCAGATTCAGGGTGTTCTGATTGAAGAAATGGCTTCGAAGGGGGTGGAGGTCATCCTGGGTGCGACAAAAGATCCGAGGTTCGGGTCGCTGCTCATGTTCGGACTGGGCGGCTCTTTTGTCGAGGTGTTCAAGGATGTGACATTTCGGCTGGCGCCCATGTGGCGTGCCTCCGCGCACCGGATGGTGCAGCAGATCCGCGCCTTCAAAATCCTGACGGGAGTGCGCGGCGCGCCGCCGTCCGATCTGTCGGCGCTGGAGGATGTCCTGCTGAGGCTTTCCGCGCTGGTGGTCGATAACCCGGAGATATCCGAACTGGATATCAACCCGCTGATCGTCCACCCGGAAGGGCAGGGCTGCTCCGTTGCCGACAGCCGCATCCTGCTAAAACGTTGAGACGTTGGACGTGGGGACGTTGCACGTTGGACGTTGGGACGTTGGACGATGGGCCGTTAGCCGTTGGGACGTTGGACGTTAAGCCATTGCACGTTCCCACGTCCTACGTCCAAACGCCCAACGTCCAACGTGCAACGTGCAACGTCCCAACGTGCAACGTCCCCAACGTCCAACGTTCCAACGTTTCCACGTCCAACGTCCCAACGTCTAACGTCCAACGTTCCAAACGTGCAACGTCCAACGTTCCAACGTTTCCCGCGTCCAACGTCTGTGATAACCTATTTCTTTCGAGGAAAAGTGCTTCATGGTATACGTGCCCTATTCGTTGAATTCGGTGCAGCCCGGCTCGGACCTGTTGGAGAAAATCGGCGCGGGACTGCCTCCCGCCGACGAGGCGCGGCTTCGTCGCGCGGCCGAATTTATCGCGCCGATTTATGCCGGCAAGACCCTGGGGACGGGGGAGGAAATTTCGCGGCATGTTTTCGGCATGGCGTTGATCACAGCCGCGTTGAGGCTGGATGCGGACACGCGCATCGCGGCACTGCTCTTTGCCGTGCCGCAGTTGAATCCCGGGGCGCACGAGCGGATCCGGCAGGAATTCAACCCGCACGTTGACGGGCTTGTCGACGGGCTGCATCGGCTGAATGGCTTGCGTCTCATCGCTCCATCGCCGGCCTCGAGCCTCCGCGATGTCCGGACGCAGCCGGAAGTTCTGCGCAAGATGGTGTTGGCTCTGGTGGAGGACATCCGCGTAGTGCTTCTACGCCTGGCCAGCCGGACCCAGACGCTGCGGTATTACATCGACAACCCCTGTGCCGAACGGGAGGAAACGGCGCGGGAGTCCCTGGATATCTATGCGCCGCTGGCCAACCGATTGGGTGTGTGGGAAATCAAATGGGAAATCGAAGATTTGAGTTTCCGTTTTCTCGACCCGGACACTTACCGGCAGATTGCGCGTCAGGTCGATGAGCGGCGCCAGGAGCGCGAGCTTTTCATTGCGCAGGCCATCGCGCTGCTGAAGGAGCAGTGCGAGTCGGTTGGGATCAAAGCGGAGATTTACGGCAGGCCGAAGCATTTTTACAGCATCTGGAAGAAGATGCGCGCCAAGCAGGTCCCGCTCGAGCAGGTCTATGATATCCGCGCGATCCGCGTAATTGTCGACCAGGTTCGCGATTGCTATACCGTGCTTGGTATCGTGCACCAGATGTGGACGCCGGTTGCCAAGGAATTCGACGACTACATTACGAAACCCAAGGGGAACCTTTACCAGTCGCTCCACACGGCGGTGATGGCCGAGGACCGTCGTCCGCTCGAAGTGCAGATCCGCACATGGGAAATGCATGAGCATGCCGAGCTGGGCGTGGCCGCGCACTGGCGCTACAAGGAAGGGACTCGCGCGACCGGCAAAAAGGATGCCTATGATGACAAGGTCGCGCTGCTGCGCGAACTGCTTTCGTGGCGCGACGAAATTGCGGACGCGTCCAACTGGATCGAGCAGTTTAAGCGGGCCGCGCTGGACGATACGATTTATATCATGACGCCGCAAGGCCGCGTTGTCGACCTGCCCCGCGGTGCCACGCCGATCGATTTTGCTTACTGTGTCCATACTGAAATCGGAAACCGGTGCCGTGGCGCCAAAGTGGATGGTGTTTTGGTGGCGCTGAATAAGCCACTGATGTCCGGGCAGACCGTTGAAATCGTGGCAGCCAAACAAGGAGGGCCGTCGCGCGACTGGCTCAACCCCCAGCTCGGCTATGTCCAGACGTCCAGGGCACGTCACAAGATCAAACAGTATTTTACCGCGCTCGATGAATCGCAGACGATGGCGGACGGGCGCGGCGCTGTGCTGCGCGAACTGCAGCGCGAGGGGGCCACGCAGTCCAATATTGAGGATCTCGGGAAGAAACTTGGATATGACGGTGCCGAGGCCATGTTCCTTGCAGCCGGCCGCGGCGAGCTGAGCGCGCGCGCCATCCAGCAGGCACTGCGACCCGAGGACGAAAAGCAGGAGGCGGCCCCGGAGTTCGTGCCGCGCAAAAGCAAAGCCGGGAAAAATGACGGGCTGCTCATTGTCGGCATGGATAAGCTGCTGACCCAGTTGGGACGCTGCTGCAAACCAGCCCCGCCTGATCCGATCCAGGGATATATTACGCGCGGCAAGGGGATTTCCATTCATCGGACGCAATGTCCGAACTTTGCCGGGATGGCACGCCTGAACCCGGAGCGCGTGATTGCTGCCGACTGGGGCGAGGCACAGGCGCAACAAACGGGTGGAGCCGCCTATCCGGTCGACATTATCGTCGATTGCGCCGACCGCACGGGATTACTGCGCGATATTACCGAGGTGCTTTCCAGGGAATCCATCAATGTGACCTCGGTCAATACGATGACGCGGCAGGGAACGGCTAGCCTGCACTTCACGATCGAGGTCACCGGCATCGCGCAGCTTCAGCGCGCATTGATGCTGATCGGCGATGTCCCGTCGGTGATCACCGCCCGCCGCGTCTGATCCGCGCTTCCGGGGTTCCGGGCAAATAATGTGCGACATTGGGCGTCTTGCCGACAAGGGCGTGGACGCTTCCATCGCGCCGATGTCGACGGGATGGCCAATGCCACATATTGATTGTTCTAATCGCTGTGACGCGAGGGAAGCAACCGGCCCGGCGCCCGAAAGAACGTAGCCGGGGCTGATGCCTTGCGATTGTGCTTTAGCTCTTCGGTCTGGGTCTGATTCGCGGTTCCGGCTTCCTCGGATAAATAATGTGTGACATTGGGCGTCTGGCCGGCAAGGGCGTGGACGCTTCCATCGCGCCGATGTCGACGGGATGAGCAATGCTGCATATTAATTGTTCTAAGCGCTGTGATGCGAGGGAAGCAACCGGCGCGGAGGGCCCGAAAGAACGTAGCCGGGGCTAGGCTTTCGTGATGCCTTGCGATTGTGCATTAGCTCTTCGGTCTGGGTCTGATCCTCGGTTCCGGCTTCCTCAGATAAATAATGTGCGACATTGGGCGTCTGGCCGGCAAGGGCGTGGACGCTTCCATAGCGCCGGTGTCGACGGGATGGCCAATGCCACATATTATTTGCTCTAAGCGCTGTGACGCGAGGGAAACAACAGGCCCGGAGGGCCCAAAAGAACGTAGCCGGGGGTGAAGCGAACCCCCGGCATAGATAAGCGGGAGAAAGAGCCCCGGCTAGGGGCGAAAGATCAGCATTCTGCCGCCCCGCTGGGGCTTGTTACATGCCTAATCCAATCCGGGGGTTCGCTTCGCTTCACCCCCGGCTACGTTCTGACCGCCCCTGCCGGGGCTGATGCCTTGCGATTGTGCATTAGCTTTTCGGTCTGGGTCTGATTCGCGGTTCCGGCTTCCTCGGGCAAATAATGTGTGACATTGGGCGTCTGGCCGACAAGGGCGTGGACGCTTCCATCGTGCCGATGTCGACGGGATGGCCAATGCCACATATTATTTGCTCCAAGCGCTGTGACGCGAGGGAAGCAACCAGCCCGGAGGGCCCGAAAGAACGTAGCCGGGGGTGAAGCGAAGCGAACCCCCGGTATAGATAAGCGGGAGAAAGAGCCCCGGCTAGGGGCGAAAGATCAGCACGGCGGCGTTTTCACGTGCTCCCCGTAATTTTTGGGGTTGACAATCGCGATAATTACTATTAATTAAATACCACGATGTGGTACTGAGGTGATTGAGAAGGAAACCACTTCTCCGACGGTTGTGGGGGCCGTAGAGGTGGCTGGATTTCATGAACCTCGAGTAACTGTTGTTAGGTGCCTGCGCCGGGACTGCAACCCATCGGTGGTCCCGGCCATTTTTTTGCCCTACGCGGCCGCGATCATGCGGGTTCGAATCCAGCATCCGATCCTGGCCAGAATTCCCGCCACAAATCCTGAAAACACCGAGATGACGATCATCGAGATGAGGATGCTCTCGGCCGTGTCCTCCACAGGGTTCCCGTAGCGCGCCGTATCCCCGGCCGCAATGAAGGCATGCCGGAGCGGCAGGTTCCAGTAGTTGGCCGATATCTGCAGCCACATAAGCCCGCCGACCAGGGCAAACGCGATCCACATGGATAGGGATACGATGAGGCCGTTGGTCCACTTCCGCTTGCTATAGGCGATGCATCCGCAGATTACGGTCACGATTGGCATTCCGAAAGTGAACCATAGGCAGCCGGCGAAACATCCCAGTCCGATCAGAGGGGCCAGCGGGGCATAGCGGGAATTGCTTTTTAAAGGGGTGTGGATCAGGCTGTTGTGGATGTCGGCATGAGAGCAGTCGGCCCAGATCTTCCAGCCGGCGTCCGGCAATTTCTTATAGATCACGGCATATTCGAATACGCGTCTCTCCGGTCTGACGGCGGCATCCAAAACCATGCTGCCATGCGCCCAGGCCAGGTCTCCGGCGTCCGCCACCTCGACTCTATTCGAGCTCGCGCGCAGGGTCAGGCCGGGCGTGGCGAAAATGGATTTCCAGCTTTCCCGGATCCTGCTTTTCCCGCGAATGATCGGGTTGTGTTCGTCATACAGCGCGCCATTGTCCGCATACAGGGCGACCAGGGCATCGAGATCTTTGGTCGTGAGGGCTTGGGAATGCTTTGCCTGCAGCTCGCGGACGATGTGCTCATCGCTTGTCCGCATTTCCACCGAGGCTTCTTTGGGAGAGCAGGAGCAGATGCCCAGGAGAACCAGGCAAAGCAGAACAATGCGCGAAGAGTGCATAGCCATACCTCCGGATTTTTACGGGGCAGCGCTATTGCCACAAATCCTACGGATGGCGCTGCCGCTAGAGCGAAGACAACTGCCCGTCTATGTGGAGCAGCATTTGTTTCAGCAATTCCTGATACCGCGGATTGCGCGCGGAATCCATTTCCTGGAGAATTCGTGCGCGCTGAAGCTGCAATCCTTCCCGTTTCTGCCGCAATTCTATGTTGACTGCTGAATGAGGGGAGGAAGATTGGTTTGAATCCATTCGTGCGTCCTCTATCTGCTGTTCTACGGATTTGCTTTCCCAGCCTCTGGCCATAATCGATTCTACGCGAGTTTGAGGAAAATTGTTTCAGTTTCTGCAGATTGATTATCCCCGCCGGGCAATTCGAGGTCCCCGATGGCGATGATAATCGAAAATCACGGCTCGGTCTCCCGTAGACCGGCAGAGAAAGCACTCCAGATTCTCAGGAAGCTCCCGGTACGAACACGTCACCATGTGGGAGGAACTGAATGGGTAGCTGTCCTTTTCGTCGACCAGGTAGCAATAGTCAAAGTCTGCCGGGTCATAGCCCGCGGCAGTGAGGTGGTCTCCGATTTCTTTTTTTGAATTGGATTCGGGAATGCCTTTGGGCGAGGCTTTCCTGGATTTCCACTTTCCAAGCTCAAGGAGGATCTTTCTGCCTGAGAATGCTGCCGTCATAGGAATCAACTTTTCTAAATAATTTCTAATTCTAACCAGCAAGAACGCAAAAGAAAGGAAATCGCCTACCGAATGTCAAAAAATTGTCAAAATTTGTGGACCGCTCAAAAAACGGCTGCATCCATCCTTGGGCCAAAAAATCACGTATCCACTTCAGGGACAAGCGTTTATAATGAATTATCTGATAGTGCTTTCCACAATGCAGGATAGATATAATTAGAGGATACTTATGCGAAAAAGGATCGGAATTTCTGCACTGGCGATATTTTTCTTCCTTGGAATTCTCCCTTGCCTGTTCGCCCAGGCGTCCGCCCCGAAGGCGTATGTTTTGACGCTGACCAGCACTTTGACGGAGGCCAGCATGTTCAGCGGCCAGACGTCGCAGCTCAAGGTCTACCGCAACGGGTCGAAGGAATTGGTGGATCTGACCATCGGCCCGTGGAAGGACAATCCGAAAGGCGTCCATTACCGGTATCTGTTTGACCTGCAGGCGCACAAAGCGTATTCCCAGGATCTGATCAATAATGCCTGTTCCTGGATGAGCTATGTGTCTGCGCGTATTCCTGTCTGGTATGACCCCATGACCGCGCTGGATGCGGCCCTGCGCGCCGAGATGGCCAAATCCGGCCAGCGGCGGGCCGGGATCGAAACCGTCAACGGGTTTCCGTCCACCCTGCTGGAATCTGATTCCCCGGAAGGCAAGGTCCGAACCTGGATCGCTCAGAACGGCGATTTTCCGGTGAAGATGACGATGCAGCCCAAAAACGGGCCGCTGCGCGTCATGCTGGAGCTTCTCAAGGCGGAATTCACGGCGCCCGCGGACTCGCTGCTGGTGCCGCCCGGGAATTGCAGCAGTCAGACGCAGGGGGAATGGAGTGATACCGGTCTCCATGCGAGCGCAGGGGCGAATATAGATGTGCAGGCTTCGGCATCCGCGGATCTGGCAAAGGGAAAAACACAGTCGCAGGTTTCCGCCAAAATGGGCCAGGCCGGGACGGATAGTGCTCTGGACGGCCTTTCGGACGAGCTGACCCTGCCGCCTTCCAAAAATGTTTGTACCGTTGTGTTCCGCGTAGTCCAGAAGGATGGAATGAAAGCGATCACCAGCGGACTCAAGATCAAGCTCAATAACCGCGAAGTGAGCGCGCAGTATCAAAACGGCGCGCTTCGGACCCCGAATGCGCCGGCGCAGCTTTCCTTTGAGGTTGAAAACAGCGAAGGTGCGGGATGGGGAACGAGCATCTCAAGGCAATGCTATGGGCCGGAGACAGTTCTGATGCTTGTGCTGGGGAAGGAGTTTTCCGACACGCATTGGTATTGGGCGAAATCGGGCAAGTACGCCGCAATCACCAAATAAGGCACTGGGAACGCCGGCGCTTACTGTAGATGCCGGCGCTCCCAGCAGGATGTTATGCGAGTCCCAGCTTGGCTTTGAGCGAAACCATGGTGTTCTTCATGAGCATTGTGATGGTCATGGGGCCGACGCCGCCTGGAACCGGTGTGATGGAGCCGGCGATCTCTTTGGCTTTGTCGAAATCGACATCGCCGCGAAGAATCGCGACCTTTTTGCCGGTCTTTTCGCTGATCTTTTCGCCCACGCGGTTGACGCCGACGTCAATGACGCAGGCACCGGGCTTGATCCATTCCGGTTTCACAAGGCCGGGAACTCCCGCGGCAACGATCAGAATGTCGGCGCGGAGGCAATGCGAGGCCATATCCTTTGTCGCGGTGTGAACGATCGTGACGGTGGAGTTGGCGCCCTTGGCCTTCTGGAGCATCATGTTGGCAATTGGCTTGCCGACGATATTGGACCGGCCGACAACCACGACTTCCGCGCCGTCGGTCTTGGCGCCGGAGCGCACAATCAGTTCCTGGATGCCGGCAGGGGTGCAGGGTGGGAATTTGCATTCGCCGCCGCCGATCATGATTCTGCCTACATTGACCGGGTGGAATCCGTCCACGTCTTTGTCGGGGTTGATTGCGTTGATGACCTTCTTTTCGTCAATGTGCTTCGGGAGCGGCAGCTGAACCAGGATCCCGTTGATCGTGTCGTCATTATTATATTTTTCGATCAGGGCCAGCAGGTCTTTTTCGGAGATATCGGCAGGCTGGTTGTCCTGTACCTCTTTGAAGCCGAGGCTGTGAGCCGTCTGGATCTTCAGCGTGACATAGGATACGGACGCGGGGTTTTCCCCCACCAGGATGGTCGCCAGGCCTGGAACGACGCCATGTGATTTCTTGATCTTTTCTACTTCTTCTTTAATTTCCGCGAGAATTGTTTCCCGGATCTCGGTGCCCAGGATAAGTTTTGCCGTCATATACTCTGTCTCCATGTTCAAATAAAGGGACTACAGCTTACGACACTCTGGCCTGGAAAGCGAGCGATCAAAATTGGAAAGACAGGAGGCAGGAGGCAGGAGACAGGAGGCAGGAGACAGGAGGCAGGAGGCAGGAGGCAAGATCTCAACGTCCAACGTCCCAACGTCCAACGTCCCAACGTCCCAACGTCCAACGTCAACGTCCCCACGTCCAACGTCCAACGTCCCAACGTCCCAACGTCCCCAACGTCCAACGTCCAACGTCCCAACGTTCAACGTCCCAACGTCCCCAACGTCCAACGTCCCAACGTTCAACGTCCCAACGTCCAACGTCCAACGTTTCAGCGTCCAACGTTCAACGTCAACGTCCCCACGTCCAACGTCCAACGTCCCAACGTCCCAACGTCCAACGTCCCAACGTCCAACGTTCAACGTCCCAACGTTCAACGTCCCAACGTCCCAACGTCCAACGTCCCAACGTCCCAACGTCCAACGTTCAACGTCCCAACGTCCAACGTCCAACGTCCAACGTTTCAGCGTCTCAACGTCCCCAACGTCCAACGTTCAACGTTCAACGTTCAACGTTTACCCTGACAATCCGATGATATTTTTCTACCGGATGAATCATCAAAAACCGCTTTCCATCCGGGCTGATATCCCAATCCATCGCTGCGCCGCCGTCGTCGGACGAGGCGCTCTCCGGCATCCAGAATAATGGCAGGGCCTTTCCGGTTCTCATAGCGGGGCTTGTCTCGACCGGGATCGCAATGATGGCCTCTGCCTGGCGGTAGAATATTTCCTTGCCATCCGGCGACCAGAGCGGGTTGGTTCCGCCGGCAACCGAAATCACAAACTTCTCGCGGGTGATTTCGGGGAAGGGACTCACATAGATTTCTTTTCTGCCCGTATCGTCGGAGGAATAGGCGATCCACTGGCCATCGGGGGAGATCTGCGGCAGGGAACCCGGGTCGGCGCCGGGGATACTGAGCAGCGTGAGTTCCTTGTCCGATCTGGCGGTGTAGAAGAGATAGGGTTTCTGGGGGATGGTAAGGAGCCGTTCCAGGTTTCCGGTTCCGTCCCACAGTTTCCGGACGATGTCATAGTTCGTTTTGTCCGGAGCAAAATGGTACACGACGTGACGGCCGTCGAATGTCCACAGAGGGTTTCCCGGGTTTGCCTCCGAGGTCAGGCGGGACAGGCTCTTGCGTGCGCAGTCCCAGATCCAGATGCCTCCGCTTTTGCCGTTATCGACCGTCAGCGCAATATGTGCGGCGTCGGGAGATATTTTTACATGAGAATAGCGATCAGGAGTTATTCCCAGCGGTTCGATTTTGCCTTCGCGCGTGAGCCAGGACAGGGTGGATGTGCGGGTGGGAAGGCTGGTTGCATCTTCGGGGATGTAGACGAACGTGCCGTTTCCGGAAGCCGCGTACTGCAGTGATCCATTATCCCAGATACTCCGCAGCACCGTCTCCGGCGGGCCCGCGACTTCCAGTTTGTGGAGGTCGAAGGGAATTGCCCGGATGCTTTTGTCCGCCAGTTTATAAATAAGCCGGCCATCGGCGAGATACTGTCCTTTGGCTCCCGTCCACACGGTTTTTTCCTGGCCCGATTTGAGCGATCGCACCATGATCCTGGACTCGGCGGCGTTGCCCGTCGTGGTTGCGGTATACAGCAAGGAATCTCCGCCCGGCAGAATCTGCGGATAAATCGCCAGTTCTCCAACGGCATCCACGAGGACTTTCGCATTCCTGCCGTTGGCGGAAATCTGCACAATGGAGCGGCCATTCCGGCTGTAAACGATTGAGTCGTTGGTGAACCAGTGGGCCCCGGAGACCGCACCGGCGTTACGCAGCAGGATGACTTCGCCGGTCTCCAGCGATACCTTTTTCAGTTTCCCGTCGCGCTCGGAGATAAACCCCAGCCATTTGCTGTCCGGAGAGAAGAAAGGTTGTACCGGGGAACCCTGAGTGCCGCGCAGCAATCGGGTAGTCATGGGATTCCCCGAACACACGTAGATGCCGCTGGTCGTGCAATAGGCAAACTGTTTGCCGTCCGGCGATATCGCCAGGATGGACAGGCCGGTGTTGTTGAAGTGCTGGTAAACCGGCAGTTCGAATTCGGTCCGGTTTTCCGGCTGTGGGTGGAAGGACCGGATCTGGGAAGCGGCGGCGGATGCGAGTACAGCGAAGATCAACAAGAAGGTGATTCGCGGAATCCTGCGCATCATGGAATCTCCTGCATTCGTGCCTCACCGGGAGGGATCACTCTTGCCGCGAATGCCACGAAGCCTGATTGAAGGTTGCACCGAACGAATTTTGATTTATTATAGGCTCGTTCAAAACAACTTCTGGAGGAAAAAGACTTGGATCAGAAAAAAAAGAAGGCTTCGCATGTCGTCCTGGCAGTGCACGTAACCAACCGTCTTAAAAAGGCGCCTCTTGTTCAAAAATCGCTTTCGCAGTATGGCGATGTGATCCGGACCCGCCTTGGGCTCCATGAAGTGGGCGGCGATTTTTCATCTCCTGAAGGGGTCATGCTTCTCGATATCGTTGAAGAACCGAAGGCCAAGCAGTTGCAGAAAATGCTGGATAAGATCGCCGGAATTGAAACCAAGCTGGTCGTGTTCAAACACTAAAGCGGATGCCGCGTATTTCACGAGGTCGCGGAGGCGCCCTGTAAAATACGCGGCACCAGGATGCTCAAACCCCATCCGATCCACAATTCATCCATACCGAAAAATGGCAGGCTATGAAAAATTTGCTTTTGGTTGCCATGGTTGCCGCACTGGCTACGTGCTCCTGTTCCGTGTCCGGCCCGGCCGAGTCCGAATCTTCCCGGATCCTCTATCCACAGACGAAGAAGGTTGACCTGGTGGAGGACCATTTCGGGACGCGCGTGGCGGATCCGTATCGCTGGCTCGAGGATGCCGATTCGGCCGATACGCGCGCCTGGGTCGAGGCCGAGAACAAGGTCACCCAGGGTTACCTCAGTCAGATCCCGGAGCGTGCCCGCATCAAAAAGAGGCTGACTTCGATCTGGAATTACGAACGGTATGGAGCGCCGGCGCACCGGGGGCCTTTTTACATTTTCAGCCGCAACAGCGGTCTGCAGCGCCAGTCCGTCATTTACAAGGCGAAGGCTATCGATGCAGAGCCGGAGGTTTTGCTGGATCCGAACACTCTTTCCGCCGATGGCACGGTTGCGTTGAGCCACACTTCTTATACGGATGACGGCCGCTACATGGCTTATGGCGTGGCCGCCAGCGGGTCCGACTGGGTGGAGTGGCATGTGCGTGAGGTGGAGACGGCGAAGGACCTGCCGGATGTCATTCGCTGGTCCAAATTCAGCGGCGCCTCGTGGCTGAAGGATGGGTCGGGCTTTTACTACGGCCGCTACGATGAGCCGTCGCCCGGCAAGTCTCTTCAGGCCGTCAATAAAAATCAGAAACTGTTCTTCCACAAGCTCGGGACCGCGCAGGACAAAGACCGTCTCGTATATGCGCGCGCCGACAAGCCGGACTGGAGTTTTGGCGCCGACGTTACGGACGACGGGCAATTCCTGGTTGTGACGCAAAGTGAGAGCACGGAAAACCGGAACCGCGTTTTCCTCCAGGATCTGCGGGAGAAATCCCCCAGGATGCAGCCTTTTCTGGACGCCTTTGACGCATCGTACATCGTCGTCGGCAATGATGCCGATGTTTTTTATGTGCTGACCAACCGGAATGCGCCGCGTTACAGAATGGTGGCGATAGAGCGCAGCAGGCCGCAGCCGGAGGCATGGAAGACGCTGATCCCGGAGCCCGCCGGCCGCGTGGTGCTGGAAGACGTGACGATGGTGAACAATCAGTTTGTCGGACTGCTGCTGACCGATGCGCGCAGCAGTCTTCAAATTTACGGCCTCGACGGGAAACGGGGGAAGGAAATTGCATTGCCTTCGATCGGGAGCGTCAGCGCCTTTGTCGGGCTGCGCGCGCAGAAGGAGGCCTTTTACTCATTCGGGTCCTATCTGTATCCGACGACCATTTACAGATATGATTTCCCGCAGGGGATCAGCACCGTTTTCAAAAAGCCTCTCGTCAGTTTTGATGCCGCGCGGTACGAAACCGTCGAGGCGTTTTACCCATCCAAGGATGGAACGAAAATTCCTATGTTCATCACCTACCGCAAGGGGCTGGTGCGGAATACGCAGAATCCGACTCTGCTCTATGGGTATGGAGGATTCAACGTTTCGGAGACTCCCGGATTTTCGCCGGCATCCGCGGGATGGCTGGAAATGGGAGGCATCTATGCCGTTGCATGCCTGCGCGGAGGCGGTGAATACGGGCAGGAGTGGTATGACGCCGGGCGGCTGAAGAACAAGCAGAATGTGTTCGATGATTTCATCGCCGGAGCCGAATATCTCATCCGGGAGGGGTACACTTCAACGCCGAAGCTGGCTATCCAGGGCGGGAGCAATGGCGGGCTCCTGGTCGGCGCATGCATCACGCAGAGGCCGGATCTTTTTGGGGCCGCGCTGCCCGCCGTGGGCGTGATGGACCTGCTCCGGTTTCACAAATTCACCATCGGGTGGGCGTGGAAATCCGATTACGGCGATCCCGATAAAAAAGAGGATTTCGAAATTGCTTACCGGTATTCGCCGCTGCACAACATCCATGCCGGGACACGATATCCGGCGACCTTCATCACGACGGCGGATCATGACGATCGCGTCGCGCCGCTCCACAGTTTCAAATTTGCCGCCACGCTGCAGGCCGCGCAGGCCGGAACGGCTCCGGTGTTGATCCGGATTGAAACGAAGGCGGGGCACGGAGGCGGAAAGCCGACCGATAAGCTCATTGAGGAGCGGGCCGATATGTACGGGTTTCTTTTCCGTGAGCTGAAGATGACGTTCCCTCCCGATTTCGGCGGAGGGGTATAGGGAACGTTGGACGTTGCACGTTGGAACGTTGGAACGTGACGCTACCGGCGTAGCTGCTTTTGACGCCAGAGATCGTTCCCCCCGGCGCGGCCATCCTGCAGACGATCATACAGGCTCGGATATTTTGCCTGAAAGCTCTTCTCGTTCAGGTTTTCGTCCAGCAGCTTTCCTTCCGAATTCTTGACCGTGTAGACCGTTCCCTTCTCCCCTTTGCTGATCGTGACAACCTTGTCCCGCATCTTAAGGTGTCCCAGAACCACTCCGCCAGTCGTGGAAATCTGAGTCCCTTTTTCCTCGGCAAAAGGATTTGTGATCACGATGAAAGTAAGGCAGACAGCCACAATACAGGAACAGATAAGTACTTTTTTCATGAAGCACCCCCCTGCTGAAGCTATTATCCCGCGAATCGATCCCGCCGGCAACGTCCAACGTCCCAACGTCCAACGTCCAACGTCCCAACGTCCAACGTCCAACGTCCCAACGTCCCAACGTCCCAACGTCCCAACGTCCAACGTCCCAACGTCCAACGTCCCAACGTCCAACGTCCAACGTCCCAACGTCCAACGTCCAACGTCCCAACGTCCCAACGTCCAACGTCCCAACGTCCAACGTCCAACGTCCAACGTCCCAACGTCCCAACGTCCAACGTTTCAACGTCCAACGTCCAACGTCCCAACGTCCAACGTCTCAACGTCCCAACGTCTCAACGTCTCAACGTCCAACGTCCCAACGTCCCAACGTCCAACGTCCCAACGTCCAACGTCCAACGTCCCAACGTCCAACGTCCCAACGTCCAACGTCTCAACGTCCAACGTCCAACGTCCAACGTCCAACGTCCCACGTTTCATCGTCCAACCGAAACCAGGTACCAGAATGCCGTGGTGCCGAGGGAGATCAACGTTCCGACGCTGACCATCAGGTTTGCGAGCCGCGGATTGAGTTTGTACTCCGATGCCAGGATGGCGGACGTGATCATCGGAGCCATCGCCGCTTCCAGAATGCTGGCCCGCGCCGGGAATCCTCGCACGCCGAAGACGAGCGCAGCGCCGAACACCAGTGCCGGCGCGATCAGCAGTTTATAGGCCAGACCGGCCGACAGGCACTTTACCTCGCGTTTCCATTCCGAAAAGTGAATCTGGAGCCCGACGGAAAAGAGTGCCAGGGGCACAAGCGTGTTTCCCAGGCGCGTCAGCAGTGGGACCACAGGATCGAGGCTGACAAATCGCGGGAGGATGAGCGCCAGCGCAAAGGCCGCAAAAGGCGGGAATCTCACCAGGGTTTTCAAAACACCTTTTTGTGCGGTGCTGTGTGACGCCCGCAGGGCGGTCATGACGCCAAAAGCCGAGAGGACGATGAAGTTGACCTGGTCGCAGATCACGGCAATGCGAAGCCCTTCGTGTCCCAGGTAGGCTTCCGTGAGCGGGAAGCCGATAAAAGACGTGTTTCCGAGTCCCGCGGTCAGGAGCAGGGCGGCCTGGGTCTGTTTGTCCGGCGAAATTCTGTTGCCGAAAAACTTCAGTGCGGTCCAGGCGACCAGCCAGAGCCCCACCGGCATGGCGGCCGGAAGGATCAGCGACGTGCTCCACTCGATTGCGGGGATATACAGCAGCGACATGGAGGGCAGCGCAATATACAGAATCCACGCATTGATGCCTTTGTGCGCGTTTTCGGGAAGCGTTCCGGTTGAGCGCAGAATCAGGCCCGCCACAAGACAAACCGCTATCAGAACAAAATTCATACCATCCCCTGCCAGGCTATTTGATGCCGACTGCTTTACGGCGGGCAGAGATTATCATATCTTTATGGTTTAATCGCATGCGGCAATGTTTTATTGGCAGTGTATCGAACCTGAGGTGGACGGATGGCATTGATAGGTGCAAACGAACTGAAGAGGAAAATGTTGATCGAAATTGACGGGCAGCCCTATACCGTTATGGATGTGTTCTTCGCAACTCCGAGTGCCCGTGGAGCTTCGACGATGGTCCGTACGAAACTGCGGCACCTGATCAACGACTCCGTGCTGGAGAAGACGTTCAAGACGAGCGAAAAGTTTCCCGAACCGGATGTCTCGCTGACTCCCGCGTCCTATCTCTATTCCGATGCGGACGGGTTTTACTTCATGGACGAAAGCAGCTTTGAACAATTTTCTCTTACTGCCGAACAGCTTGGCGATGACCGGCTGTACCTGAAAGAAGGGATTTCGCTGCAGGTCCGCAAGTACAACAGCCTGCCGATATCGATGCAGCTGCCTCCCTTTGTTGAACTGGCGGTAGCATCGACCGAACTGGGGCTGCGTGGAGACACCGCTTCCGGCGGCACAACCAAACCGGCGACACTCGAGACCGGATTGCAGGTGCGCGTGCCGCTTTTCATCAAGGAGGGGGAAGTCGTGCGCGTCAGCACCCAGACCGGTGAGTTTGTCGGACGGGCGTGAAGAAAATTACGAATTACGATTGACGAATGACGAATTGTGAGAAGCGCGCGGATCTCATTGGTCGGGCCTCTGCAATTTATCCGCATTTCTGGAATAACCCAAACCGATAAAATCAACGCAAGCAAAGCGCCGGAGGCGCGGCAGATAGTAGACATAATGGAGTGATCGGTCTCTAGCATGTAATATCGTGGGTTACAGCTGAAGTCGTGGTGACAAAGCTGCAGAGCCATAAAACATGAGGAGACCGATCATGGCAGATTGTATCACTTGGGTAGGGATGGATGATTCAGCAAAAAAGATAAACGTCGCAGTTTTTCGCGGGCAGGAAAGTAACCCACGAGAAGAACTTGTTGTATCAAACGACAGTACGGGGCTGGGGCGATTAGCGAAAAAGCTAAGGGCATTTGAAGATGATGTACGGTGCGTCTACGAAGCGGGCGTTAATGGATACTATTTGCAGCGCTATTTGGCCAAACATGGGATTTCTTGTGAGGTTGCGGCCCCTTCGTTGACCCCGAGACGAGCGGGGAAAAAAGTAAAAACGGATAAGCTGGATGCGAAAGCCCTGGGCAAATTGTACCGAGCGGGAGAACTAACATGTATTGTGATCCCGCAAAAAGAACAGGAAAGTCTGCGAGATCTAGTGCGCGCGCGAGAAGACGCATTGGAAGACCAGCAGCGAGCACGGCATCGATTAGCACGGTTTCTGATGCGACGTGGATTGAAATATCCGCAGGGCAAGAACTGGTCGCTTGGGCACCTAAAATGGATTAAGAGCCTTGTGTTTGAGGATGATGGGGATCAAACAGTACTGGAGGAATATCGACAGGCGCTTGAGCAACAGACGGAGCGGTTGAAAAAATTCCAGGAAAAAATCGAGGAAGTTGCAAAACAGCCGAACTATCAAAAGCGAGTCAGCTATTTGATGGCGCTAAAAGGTGTTCAGGTTCTGACGGCGATGACGATTATCGCAGAAGCGCTCGATTTAAGACGGTTCGTTGATGCGCCTTCGTTTATGGCCGCTATTGGGGTGGTGCCTTCGGAAAGCAGCTCAGGTGAACTTGAAAGACGGGGAAGGATAACCAAAACGGGAAACAGCCACCTACGTAGGGTGCTGATCGAAAGCGCCTGGCACTACCGTCATTCTTCAGTAGCTGGCAAAACTCTCAAGAAACGACGAGAGTGTTTGCCGGCAGAAGTTATCGAGATTGCACAACGTTGCGATAAGCGATTGAATCAAAAATTCCGACGCATGCTCAACCGAGGGAAAGAAAGACAAAAGATCGCGGTTGCGGTAAGTCGAGAATTGGCAGGATTTATCTGGGCTATCGGTCGTGTTGCATGACATAAGGCACCAGCTCTTGCAGCTATTTTGTTCTTCAATGGATTAATAACGGAAACATTCGGTTAGTGAACGGAACAGGAGATCGAGTTCCAGGCTTCGAAAGGAGAAACCTCGACCTGGCTATGTTGGTATGGGAAACCAGAATCCACGGAAGTAGAGTGAGGCCGCTCCCGATGAATCAGTTGTCATGCGTGCTTATCGACCCGCGAATATCAGATTGATTATCGTCGCTGTTGCCAACTCGATCCCCTGTTCTTTTTACTGGCTGATTTATTTATGAACCGAAGAAAACCAAAATGAACGAACAAGGAACGGATTGATTGTACTTGACCGATCACTCCATATCAGCCAGGGGTGAGCGTAGCGAACCCCTGGACTAGGATCAGGAATAATGGAGCCCCGGCAGGGGCGAAAGAAATGTTCACACAAAAAAGGGTTGAGACCACGCGACTAAATTTGATGAAAGGTATTTTTGATAATCGCTTTCTTTCGCCCCTGCCGGGGCTGGTTCATCCTGTGGTCGACAACCAGGGGTTCGCTGCGCTCACCCCTGGCTACTCGCTGCCGGGCCTCCGGCCCTTGTAAATTGGAGCCAATCCGGGTCAATAATAATCGGGGCAAATTTCGGCCGCTTATCAATCAGGGTAATTTAGATCAGTCTGACTTTCTGAATTTGCTTCACGGCTGAGCTGCGGTTTGCTGACAGTCACGGGGCTTAGAGAAAATTACGAATTACAAATTACGAATTACGAATTACGAATGACGAATTGTGGGAAGGGCGCGGATCTCCGGGCATGCTTGAAATCAGTCCCTGGGCCAGCACGACAAGGGCGGGAATCTGGATGAGGTGGAAGATGCCGTTGTGGTCGAAAGGCCAGATGAAGGTGAATTGCAGCGGGCTGGCCTGAATTACTGCCGCGACGATCGTCAGACTTATCCCCAGTGCAATTGTGGCCGCCCCGGGAACCTGTTTCCAGAGGGCGGCTCCCGCATAGAGCGCGATCGCGACCAGCATTCCCACTCCCTCATAAAGGATGAAGATCCTGAAACTGCCATCCGAAAACAGAGTAATCACGTAGAAAAATGCGCCGGCGGCCAGGGACGGCGCCAGCAGCCTGCGGGCAAGCTTCTCGCCAAACCCATCTACAATGCTTCCGACGACAAAAAGGGCAACATCCAACCCCAGCAGGAGATACAGAGGGTGCCACAGCATGTCGCGCGTTGCGGTCGGGAGGCTGAACCCATGGGCAATGGTGCCGAGGAACGATGAAGCCGCCAGGAGGGCGAAAACCCATTGCCAGAGGCGAGCCTTCCAGCGATGGGAATCTGCGCGGCGGTTCATCCGGGCGGAAAGGACGAGGCACACAAACCCGAGCAGGGCGTCGGTGGCGGCCGTCGTCAATTCCGTTGCGGGGTTATTCAGGATCATGGGCAGCGTCTTTCAGCGCATCACCGAACCGCAAAGATGGCCAGGCTGCTCCCTACGGACCGGGGCGGCTTGTCCGAAGGAACGTTGATGATCTTTGCTTTCCCATCGGCAGGGTCGGCCATCGACAGCGTGGTGGATCCCCCACCGTCGAGATTGATGGCATTGTAAACGCCATAGTCTTTTGCCATGATCCCTGCCATTTCCGCGCCGGTCAGCCCATAGCTTCCGCCGGCCCCCCTGCCGTCTGCTACGAAAATTGTCAGCACGCGATTGTTCCTGGACAGGCCAATAGCGGTGCGGGGATTCGGCACATCGTACCAGGAGCCGAGATTCGTTCCTTTCGGTGGATCGTTGGAATAATTGCTGCCGACGGTCAGTGTTCCTTCCGGATGGGCCGTGTCTTTGTAGACCGGGATGGTGACGGCGCCCTTGGTGATGATTTGGGCGGACCCGCTGAGCGCATTCCTGATTTTTATTTTCTCGAGGATGTGCTTGCCGTCCGGATAGCGTCGGTCGGCATGAACGAGCTTTGCGTGGTTCCCGCCGTCAATGGCGATAGCCGGTGCATAGTCGACGATGGCATAGGTTTGTTCCGGGGCTTCAAAGCCCGAGTAGACGTCACCGTCGGAAGCGGCGAGTCCGATCAGGTTGGTTTCCTTGGCGAGGACCGGCAGGTAAAAATGGCTGTTGACGGCAAGCTGGGCGCCTTCCTTTATCATGAAATCGAGCGTTGGCTGGTTGATGACTTCCAGCGCTCCCGCGCGGGGACTCAGCTTGAAGCGGAGTCCGCGGGCTTTGAGGTCAATCTGCAGAATCTTCAAATTGACCGCGCGCGGCAGATCTGGTGGCGTAATGGTGCGCTGAATCAGGGTGATACCGGAATAGGGATGCTCGATTTTCTGGGGTTGCTGGGCCAGGGCCGCGCTGCATACCAGGAGCAGAATGAGTGCAATCAGTTTTTTGGGCATGGCGGAAAAAATCCTCTCTTTGGCAAAGCCCTCACAATTTGAGTCCTCGAGTTTCCGAGGTTACCAGAAAATTGTCGAACTGGGTGGTCAAACTGAGGCTAGGATGTTATTTTTGATGTGTTTGCATTAATGACTAAGCTTCCAAAAGATCAACTTGTATCAGGAGATGAAGAATGAAAGGTAATCCGACAGTTATCGAAGCGCTTAACGAAGCTCTTGGTGAGGAGATGACGGCAATCAACCAGTATTTCCTTCACAGCGAAATGTGTGAAAACTGGGGTTACACGAAGCTGTCTGCCTTCATTAAAAAGGAATCGATTGATGAGATGAAGCATGCGGAGAAACTGATCGAGAGGATTCTGTTCCTGGACGGTCGCCCCAACATGACCAATCTCAAGCCGCTCAACATCGGACAAAACGTGCCCGACATGATTGAAAACGACCTGAAGCTGGAACTCAGCGCCGTTGCCATGTACAACAGGCTCGTCAAGATCGCCAATGATGCCGCGGACCAGGGATCCGTGGAGCTGCTCAAGAAGCTGCTCCAGGACGAAGAAAGCCACGTGGACGGTCTGGAAGAGCAGGCAGGAAAGATCAAGGATATGGGCGTACAGGTCTATCTGAGCGTCCAGTCCTAGCGAGTGACCAATGACGAATTACGAATGACGAATTGGATCCCTTCATCCCAATTCGTCATTCAGCATTCGTCATTCGTAATTTGTTATGTTCGTTTGGCGATCTTGGTTCCTTTGATCCCCACGGTAATTCCACTTCGCAGCTTTTCGACATCCTCCTGATCGTAGGGCAGTCGGTCGGAATGCTTCGGATGCCCGGACATATCATCCTTTGCTCCCATCTGGTATTTGCCCTGGAAGAGGACGTGCATCCACTGCACAGGCTTATCCACCTTCAGGGTTGTGATCGGGCAGTGAACGACTCCTTTAGGAACATAGATAATGGTGGTTTTGTCGACGATGTGCCGTTCCTGCTCCTCGCCCATCATGATTTCGATAACTGCGCCAAACTCAAAATAATTTTGCGGGTTTCCTCCAAAGATGAAAAAAAGCTCATCGCAATCGTGAGCGTGCGGCTTGTGAATCATCACTCCCGGCTCTTTCAGGCAGAGCAACTGCATTTCAATCGGGAATCCCGAAAATTGGGCTCCCACGCAACCATCTTCGCCACACGCATGAAGCATCGGTCCTATTTCGATCGGCTCCGTCATGAAGTACTTCCCATACTTCGATCCCGCCATGATACGACCTCCTTCAGGTGAATGAGACTTCCTGCTCTTTGTTTGGATAAGAAATCGAGAGCATTTTAGACTCGTTGGATGGTGGGAAGCACGCAAAAATTACGAATTACGAATGACGAATGACGAATTGGGCAGGGGGAATCAATTCGTCATTTGTAATCCGTGGAGGTCTTGATCAGGGCCTGAATATTCTCGGACGGGGTATCCGGCGGCATGCCGCCCCCGCAGGAAACGATCAATCGGGAATGATCGCCGAGCGCGGACAGCATTTCCCGGACTGACCGGGAAACGTCCTCCGGCGTGCCGGACGCGAGTACGTCGCGTGGAGGGATGTTTCCCAGCAGCGTGATCCGATTCCCGGTCCACGCCTTCATTTCCGCAAGGGAGTGCTGGATTCCGAAATTCAGCAGGTTGATCCCGATATCCGGCAGTAGCGGGGCGCTGGCTTTGCACGGCGCATCGTTGTGAAAGAACTTCACGGTCACGTCGGCGCTGAAAAGACGCTGCAGGTAGGGCGCGCCGAAAATCTCGAAATCCCCCCGACTGATGAATCCTACGATGTCGTCCAGAAGCAGAATCCCGTCAATGGAAGGGAAGCATTCCCGCTGATAGGCGATCCATCCTTCGAGAAACTCCGTAATCATTGCAAGCAGCCGATGCATGGGTTCCGGATCGGTTTTGAGCGCCGTCATGAACTCGGTGGCTCCCATGAGGAAGGTCGCAATGTTCAGGGGACCGCGGGCCACCGCAAACCGGATTTTGTGGCCGGCATTCCTGATTTCCGGTTCGAGATGCTGAAGACGCTTGATGACGAAGGGAAGCAGCCCTTCTTTGCGCGGATTCGGTTTCTCGATCCGGTCCAGGGCGCTGACCGAACGCATTATGCGCCGGGCGAACGGGAATTCGTTTTCCTCCCACATGGATACCGCGCCGAAGGCCGAAGGCTCCGTGCACATGCCGTATTCCGACCAAAAGCCGGGCAGGAACATGGTATCGGGAAAAGTGCGGATGGCTTTCAGATTTGCATCCAGGAAGGCCCGGTCATCCGTGAAGTAGTCCAGGATTGAGTGGCCGGACCATTTCGGGAGCCACGGGCTGTCGATGATAAACCCGGTGGGAAGGACCTCCGGTTCTTCCCCTCGAATGACAGAAACCAGCGTATTCCATTGCGAATCGTTCATGGGCGCTAATTAAAGCCAAAAACCTGCGGAAATTCCATTTAAGATTTCAGATTTCCGCCGGACACCGGAATGGGAATCGGACAAACGGGGACACCCACCATTCTTCTCGGTAGACTCCGAGACGCTCCGAGGCGTCGAGCTGGTTCAAATAATGGATGTCCAGATTTATTCCAGATTTATACGGATTTATGTTTTCTTGAAGCGAAATCCAATTTAAAAATAGCCGTAAGAAATTAATAACTTGATTTATATGGTTCTCGGTACTATTTCTTTCCTATGAACACCCTACAGTTTGGAAAACCCTACCTTGCTTTTTTGCTTTTAACGATCCTGATTCCGGTTGCGGTGGCGCAACAGCAGACAACGCCGCCGGTGGGAGGAGGGTCCAGCGGCGGGAATACGGGAGGAAATTCGCGGCCGAGTATTCCGTCGAGACCGAATTTGCCCCAGCCTCAGCCACAGCCCGGCGGTCAGGATCAGCAGTTGTCGATGCCCGTCCAGGTATTCATTTTGGGGAGAGTGGTGCGGGAGGATGGATCCCCTCCGCCGTATGGAGCGGTGATTGAGTTGAACTGCGGGGGAAGCATCACGCGGGAGGCGATTGTAGGGACAAACGGGCAATTCAGCTTCCAGTTCGGGGGTGACAACCGGCTGGCTCAGGTATTTCCGGATGCCAGTCAGAGCCTGGATCCGCCGCTTGGAGATAGCGAAAGAATGGTTGGGGGGAATTCCAGTTCCGGATTTTACGGAGGGGATGCGAGGCGGCAGCGCAGTCGTCGGATGATCGGGTGTGAAATGAGAGCGCAGCTCTCCGGGTTTCGATCGACGATACTCAATATAATGGAGGAGCCACAACAGGGGCCGAATGAAGTCGGGACTATCGTGCTCTACCCGAATGAGCGTGTTCAGGGGAGCCTGGTGAGTGTTACGAATCTGCTGGTTCCGAAGTCGGCAAGAAAGTCGGCAGAAAAGGCGAGGAAGGCGGTTCAGAAGCGGAATGCTGCGGAAGCAGAGGTTCTTTACAAGGCGGCGATCCAGGAATATCCGAAATATGCGGAAGCCTGGTTCGAACTGGGGGCTTTGTATGAAGGTCAGGGGAAGATGGACGATGCAAGGAGCGCCTATCGCGAATCCAAGCGGGTGGATGGAATGTATTTGAAGCCATACATGCGTCTCGCGCAGCTCGCTGCGGCGGACCAGGACTGGCGCGTGGCCTCGGACCTTGTGGAAAAAGCGCTCGAACTGGATTCAATCAATCTGGTGGAAGCCTATTTTGTCAGTGCGCTGGCGCACTTCAACCTGAGGGAGTTCGATCTGTCGGAGAAGCGGGCCAAGCAGGGGCAGCGCATGGATTTTTCGAATAAATATCCGCAATTGTGCCTGATCCTGGCAAACATTTCCCTCGTACGGAGGGACTCCGACAATGGCTTGAAAGAGATGAAAAATTATCTCAAGCTGGCTCCGAATGCGGCGAACGCGGCGGTCATCCGAGCGCGCGTCCGGCAGATGGAAGAAGAGGCGAGCCAGCGGGCGGCGGGACCCAAGATCGTTGAACGTTGAACGTTGGGACGTTTGGACGTTGGACGTTCGGCAAATTCTATGGAAATATCTGGTTCAGAATCCAGGCGGTGCGAATTCCTGCTTTTGCCAGCTGCTTTTGAATGACCGGCAGAGCTATTCTGCAGTATTCCGGACTAATCCTCGTGCCGGACGTGATCCATGCCAGTGAACCTGGGAGACGGTGTGCAGATTTCGCCAGGATCAGGCTTTCGGTTGCCCAGTCCTCCGGGCTTCCCTTGGACCATTCGGATCTATTCTTGGGGTTGGCCATAAAGCTCACATCCCACATCCAGACGTTCTCATTCTGCGTGTGACGCTCCATAATCTGCGAATCCCACAGACGGTGAAGATTGGTACCCTGACCGAAAAACTGTACTTGAAGCAAATTGCCCCCCTTGTCGTTGTCATCCCCGACATGCAAGGGTTGGTGAAGGTCCGCAATAAAGTGGACCAGAAATCTAAGAGCCATCTGCTTTTGCGCCTTTCCGGCCCCGGGATCCTGGAGAAGGCGTCGAAAATCTTCAACCTTGCTCACCACGCATCCCTGGGCAGGACAATAGCGCCGGTCGTAGCGCGATTCGCTGATCGGAACATTGACGTAATGCCACGTCCCGGTTCCGGTAACCTCCTGCTGCTCGTCCGCCCAGTTTGCCACGTCCGACAGTCGAACCCCGCTGCCCAGGAGACTCTCAATCGCAGTCCTGGCATGTGGCGTCAAATTGTCTTCGGCAATTCTCGCGGCAACGCGGTGCCCGATCTTCCCCCAGGCAAAAGTCTCGCAGGGAAGGAGGAGAATGTTCGCAGCTATCGAAAGGGCTATTGCCAGCCTGAGCAAGGGCGTCATCATGGGTTTCGAATATTTCATAACATTGCGTTCGGGCTATTTTGACACGTCCAACGTCCAACGTCCAACGTCCAACGTCCAACGTTCCGACTCCGCCTACTTCTTGGGTGAAGAAAGGGAGGCGCGGAATTTTTCGATTTCCGTCCGGTAGGCGGAAGCGATCTTTTCGATTCGTTCTTCCGGCCAATCCGGATCCCAGCCCAGTCCGAGGTCTTCGCCCACCAGAACAATCAGGAAATCGATTGTTGGCGGTTTTTTGGAAATGATGGTTGTGATGTTGCAGATGCGCTGCGGCGAATCGCAGTCCATGCACTGGTCTGTGGAAGCGCAGGGGGTGTTCAGCCCCAGGTATTTGGCGTGGTAGGGGGAGATGACCTTCTGCACGCGTTCCAGCGCTTCATCGAGATCGCGCACGATTTTATTGGCGCCCACCAGCAGAACAACCTGCTTGGTTCCGAAGAACATGGTAGCCACGCGGTTGCCCATGCCGTCGGTGTTTACGAGTTTTCCGTCCAGGGTTATGGCATTGGTGCTGGCCAGCAGCACATCCCGACGGTCTTTCCGGATGGCATCGAAGGAGAACTCCTCCGGCTTCGGAAATTGCAATCCCTTGTTTCCGCGTTCCCGGAGGCGGTCCAGCAGTCCGAGTTGTCCGACCGAAACGGATCCTGCCATTTCGATCGAAGCATCCGCGGGAATCGCATTGAGGACGACCGGGATGGCATCCTTTGCTTTTTCCACGTACTCCACTTTAAAGTTATTCGCCTTCAACGACTGGATGACGGTTTCGATATCGTTCTTTGCGGCCATGATAAAACCTCGGAAGATGCAAGGGCTCGAAGCGCTTGCGCTGCTTCGAGCCCTTGGAGCGAATTCAGGTTAGGCTTCTACTTCTTCTCAAAATACTCCGCGACGACTTTGAGTTCATTGGGGATATCAATGTGCTGCGGACATTTTTCGACGCAGACGCCGCAGTCGATGCAGCCGGAGGCGCGCTGATCGGGCGTCAGGAAGCTGGTGTAAAAGAACTTGTTCATCTCGGCTCCCTTGAACAGGAAGCTGTCATTGTACAGGTTGAAGTTTTGCGGGATATTCACGCCATTGGGGCAGGGCATGCAGTACGCGCAGGCGGTGCAGTCAATCTTGAGCAGCTTTCTGTAGGCCAGGCGGACCTGTTCTATCAGCGCGTGCTCTTCCTGCGTCAATGAATTGGCGACGCCCTGATCGACGATGCGCGTGTGGTCGGAGATCTGCTCCAGCGTGCTCGATCCGGACAGAACGGTCGTGATTTCCGGGAAGTCCCAAACATAGCGCATGGCCCATTCCGCCGGAGAGCGTTTGACGGGCGCTTTATCCCAGAGTTCCTGCACTTCCTTGGGGATCTTGTCGACCAGCTTGCCGCCTCGCAGCGGTTCCATGCCGACGATGCCAACGCCGCGGGAGGCCGCGTAGGCAATGCCCTGACGGCCGGCCTGGTAGTCCTGGTCATAAAAATTGAACTGAAGCAGGCACATGTCCCAGTCAAACGCATCGATGATGTCTTTGAAGACTTTGATTTCGTCGTGGAACGAGAAACCGGCAAACCGGATCCTGCCCTGGGCCTTCAGTTTGCTCATGAATTCCAGAACGCCCATGGATTTCATTTTTGCCCAGTTCTTCGTGTCCAGGCCATGAACCAGGTAGCAGTCGACGTAATCCATGCCGAGCCGCTGCAGCTGTTCCTGAAAAAGTGTTTCCTGGTCTTCAGGCTTCTGCACATTCCACGAGGGGAGTTTCGTCGCGATCATGACATTTTTGCGATGCGGCCGGATTGCTTTTCCCAGGAAGACTTCGCTTTTGCCTCCATGGTAGCCGTAAGCGGTGTCGAAATAGGTAACCCCCTTTTCGACGGCATGTTCAATGATCCGCGTGGCATGCGCTTCATCGATCGGAACGCTTGGATCAAAGCTGGACATTCCTCCTTGGGCGCCCAGCATCGGCAGACGCATGGCTCCAAACCCGAGGATGGATGCGCTTACATTGGTTTTTCCCAGTTTACGGTAGAGCATTGTGAATCCTTTCTCCTGTCCTTGCTGTCAATGCGGGTGGTTACTTGGGAGCCTTTTTTACATCCGCCTGGTACTGCTCGATGCGCGATTTCTGAGCCTTGATCATGTCGGCCAGCTCATCTTCGGTCGGATGGGGATAGGCTGCGAGCAGCTTGTTCTCCATTCGGTCTTTCTCCGCCTGGAGTTTCTCCTGGGTGCCCTGATCCGGGATTTTGTTATCCGCGGCTATGGCGTACCAGGTATAGGCTTCGGGTTGATCCTCGACGATCCCGCGTCCGTTTTCGTAGGCTTCGGCAAGGCATTTCTGCGCCTTGTAATTGCCGAGATAGGCGAGCCCGGTACAGAACATGAAATCGGAACGGGGTGTTTTGCTGGCGGCGAGATTGATGGAATCGATTTTGCTGTTTTGCTGCTGCGCCGGCATGCGGGCGATCTTAGCCATCATTCCCGTGATATCCTGCTTGTTCGGCCGCGTCTTCACATCTTCGGATTCCTGGGCATAGATGAGTGCCAGGGACATCGTCATCACTATCGTCAAAAGTATTTTTTTCAACATGAGTCCTCCAGGCCATTATCGTAGATGAAGAGAATCAAAAACGCCACGAATTAGCGCGAATTTCACCGGGGGTCTGGATTAGATTCGTTTTATAATGGCTTTGCCAATTATCCATAACCCATGCAAGGAGAGCCCCGTGAAGATTGATATTTTTTCACACATCATGACGGAGAAGTATCTGGAGGTTTACAGGAAGAAGGTGCCTGCGATAGAAAACGAAATCGAGGTGTACACGCGGCCGGTGGTGGATCTTCAGATGCGGCTTGGATTGATGGATCGCTACCCGGACGTTTTGCAGATTCTGACCGTGGCCAAGGTGCCGCTCGAAAAATTTGTCGGACCCAAGGATGCCGCGGAACTGGCGCGGATCGCCAACGATGAACTGGCTGAACTGCTTGTGAAGTATCCGAACAAGTTTTTCGGCGCCGCCGCCTGCCTCCCGATGAATGACATGGATGCGGCTTTGGAGGAACTCGATCGGGCGATCGGCAAGCTGGGACTCCAGGGAGTCCAGATATACAGCCGCATCGCGGGTGAGCCGCTGGATTCGCCGAAATTCAAGCCTCTCTATACCAAGATGGCCGAATACAATCTTCCCATCTGGCTGCATCCGGAGACGAATCCTCTGCTGGATGTCGATCGGGGCCTCTTCAGTTGGCCGTATGAAACGACGGCCGCCATGTTCCGGCTGGTCCATTCGGGCATTTTTTATGAATACCCGGATCTCAAGTTCATTGTGCACCACGCCGGCGCCATGGTTCCGTTCTTTTCCGACCGGCTGAAATGGTTCGCATCGGCAACCAAACTTTTCCCGCAGCGCGATCCGAAAATTTACGAACACTTCCGGAAGTTCTACGTGGATACGGCTCTCTACGGGAACACCTCGGCGCTGCAGTGCGCCTATGAATACTATGGGGCCGATCACATTCTCTTCGGCACCGATGCGCCGCTCGGACCGCGTTGGGGAATGATCGAGGGAACGGTCCAGTCCATCGAGAGAATGGCTATCACGGACCAGGAGAAAGAAAAGATATTCAGCAAGAATGCCATCGAGATCTTTAAAATGGCGCTTTAACCATAACTGTGTCCTTTTCCCTTTGTGTTGCGGAAAAGGGAGAATGCGTAACGGATAGGAATGTTTGTATGACTTTCAGTTCACAGTGGAAGGATGAATACGCCGCCCTGCAGGAATTTATAGCGGCGAATCCTGCGATAATTCTCAGCTCCAGCGAGATTTCCATTCCCCAGGAGTTCAAGGATGAGTTTTACCGGCGTTTCGACCGGATCCGGGGCGCCATGGTGGATGCTCATTATTCCGAGGTGCCGTACGATATTGATGCCCTCTGCCAGCAATACCTTCAGATCGAAAAGGAAATCATTGCCCTTCTTGGCATCGAGCGCATTACGATGCCAATGGATCTGTTCAGTTTTCTGCACACTCCACGGGAGGGGCTCATCCGGATCCTCTACAACCGGTTGTTCGACCTTCTGCAGGGCAAGACAACGGTGGAGGTTTTTGAAGAGCAGTGCCTGGGAGATCTGCGCAGTTCGTCGTCGGATCTCTACCGTCTCGGATATGAGTGGTGGGCCGGGCTGGCAATCCTGAAACTCCTCGAACCGGATCGAGTCTTTGCGATCGAACTGGATGAGGATTACCAGCCGTACCTGGGGCAGTTGACCGAGATTTCTTTCGGACGGCAGGCGCATCATCCTACGATTCGTCTGCCCGAATTTGCGCTTCACTCGAAAAAGCTGGATCGGCTTGTAGCCATCAAGATGTCGATTGCGAAGGAAATTGAAAGCTATGCCGAACGCTACCGGCCCCCGGTTCGGCCCAAGAAGCGCACGGGCGATACTTCATTTGCCCTGGATTCGCGGGTGATGATGCTTTCATTTATGTCCAGCGAAACGGATATTCCGATCATTGCGGAAACCTATGATCGCACGCTCACAAGCCCGGATTATATGATTGGGTTTATTACAAAGGATGAACTCGAGGATCCGAGCGCCGTTGAGGAGGTTCAGCATCATATCGATTTTATGAAGCCCAGACTGGGGATGTCCCTGGTTGTGGTGGACCCGGAGAGCGCGGAAGCTCTCGCCGCATTGCCGGAATCGATTTTATCGGTGACGGCAGGCTTTGATCAGGCCAAGCTTCAGCCGCTCCTCTCCGTACTTGCCTGATTGGCAATTGCGGCAGGAACGCCTTTGTGGAATTCGTGGAATTCGTGGCGGAACTGCAAATCGGCCACGAATTTCACGAATTTTTCACGGAGAATGCCTGCTCCCTAAATTCCTACTTCGGACCATGCTTCGCGAACAGCCTTCTGTTCCAGGCTGTTCGCGCCATACAACTCGCCGGCAACCGCAACCGTCATCATCATGGCATCGTGAAAGTTGGAATTTGGCCGGAGCTTATCCGTCAAAGTTCGATACCAGATCTGCCCCGCCTTTTCCCAGGCATAACCCTTGAGCCGGACAGCAAGCTCATAGAAGGCCCGATTGGGAATTCCTGAGTTCAGATGCACGCCGCCGTTATCCTCCTGGGTCACAACATAATCCCGCATGTGACCTGGTTGCGGGTCCCGTCCGAGGACCGGATCGTTATAAGCGGTTCCCGGAGCCTTCATCGACCGGATTCCCTTTCCCTTCACTCCGGGCAGAAAGAGTTTTTCCCCGATCAGCCAACTCGACTTTTGCGCAGTCTCGCGCTTTTTGTATTGTTGGATCAGACAGCCGAATACATCGGAGAATGATTCGTTCAGCGCGCCGGACTGCCCCCGGTAATTGAGCCCGGCCTCGTTTTGGGTGATCCCGTGGGTCAGTTCGTGGCCGATGACATCGAGCGCCCGCGTGAATGGGCCGAAAATCACTCCATCCCCATCGCCGTATACCATCTGCCTGCCATTCCAGAATGCATTTTCGTAGGCTTCGCCATAATGCACCGTAGCGTCCAGGCGCATGCCGCGATCGTCGATGGAGTTGCGGGAGAACACTCGTTTGAACATATCGTAGGTGACGCCGGCGCCGTCATAGGCTTCATTGACGCGCGGATCTTTTGATTTCGGCTTTCCTTCCGATCGCACCAGTTTTCCCGGAAGATCGTATTGGTGCCGGGCGTCGTACACGGAGCGCCGTTTGTGCCCGGGTGCAACGGACAGTGGAGCCAGGGCGGCTAGCAGGCGGCGTTCGCCGCGAAATTGCTCCGAATCGGTCAGGGTGGACCATGCCAGTGCCTGCTGCCTGGAGTCGCCGTTCTGCAGAATCGCACGAAGCATATAGGGGGGTACGATACAGTGACGGAACATAGAAGCTCCTTTGGATTCCAGATTTCAGATTCCAGATTTCAGATTTCAGATTTCAGATTTGTTTCGGTAGGAAGGATTATAGCAAATAGTAAATAGCAATTAGTAATTCTGTCTTCTGACTCCTGACTCCTGACTCCTGTCTCCTTGCCTTCTAATCGAGCAGGATGGCCAAATCGTCCCGGCTGAGATTTCTCAGCAGGCTGTTATCCTGATTAATAATGGCTTCGGCAATTTCCCGTTTGCTCCCCTGGAGTTCGAGGACCTTTTCCTCAACGGTATCTTTGGCAATCAGTCGGTAGGCGAACACGGATTGGGTTTGGCCGATCCGGTGGGTGCGGTCGATGGCCTGGGCCTCCACGGCGGGGTTCCACCAGGGATCCAGGAGGTAGACATACTCGGCGGCGGTCAAGTTCAGTCCGAGGCCTCCGGCCCGCAGACTGATCAGGAAGAGCTTGGATTCCGGGTTGTTCTGGAATCGTTCGACGGGGGCGGCGCGATCCTGCGTCTGTCCGTCGAGGTATTCATACTGGATATTCTCTGCTTCAAGCCGTTGGCGAAGAATCCCGAGCATGGAGGTGAACTGTGAAAAGACGAGGGCTTTATGGCCTTCTTCCAGGACCTCCATCAATTGCGGCATCAGCATTTCCATCTTGGCGCTGGGTTCGTTGGAGCGCGTCCGGTCGATCAGGCCGGGATGAATAGCCGCCTGCCTCAGCCGGAGGAGTGCTTCCAGAACATGGATCTTGGATTTTTCGAGTCCGTCGCGTTCAATACGATCCAGCAGGGTGCGCCGATAGTGGTCGCGAAGCTCGTCGTAGAGGGCGCGCTGCGCCGTTTTCAGATGGCAGAACAGGACCTGCTCGAATTTTTCCGGCAGATCCCGGGCAACCTGCGACTTGGTCCGACGGAGTATGAACGGGCGCAGGGCCTGGGCCAGCAGGATGCGCTGGTTTTCATCTCCATTGGCTGCGGATCCCTTGCCCATGCGAAAAACCGAGGCAGATCCCAGCATTCCCGGATTCAGGAATTCGAAGAGGCTCCAGAGTTCGCCTAGGTGATTTTCAATCGGCGTCCCGCTCAGGGCAAGCCGATGGCGCGCCCGCAGCAGGCGAGCGGCCTTGGCGGATTCGGTGGAGGCGTTCTTAATAGCCTGGGCCTCATCGAGGATGACGTAATCAAACATCTTTTCTTTAAAAAACGGAGCATCGCGCCGGAGGGTTCCATAGGTGGTGAAAACCACGTCGTAGTCGTCGAAGTGCTCATGACTGCGAATGCGCTCGCCGCCCGTGTGCTCGAGCACGCGAAGCTTCGGCGTGAAGCGGGCCGCTTCCTGGTGCCAGTTGAATACGAGAGACCGCGGCATTACGACGAGGGATGGGGGAATGGCGTCGGCGGACAGGTCTGGGCTGTTGCGGAGTTGACGCTGTTCTTCGAGCAGTGCCAGGACCTGCACGGTTTTTCCCAGGCCCATGTCATCAGCAAGGCAGCCGCCGAAGCTGAACTGGTTTAAAAAATGCAACCAGCCCAACCCTTCACGCTGATAAGGGCGAAGCGTGCCCTGAAAACCGTCGGGGGGATCTGCCGGCGTGACGCCCTGAAAAGTCCGCAGTTCGCTGCGCATGCGGTTGAACAGCTCATCGCAACTAACATCGGGTTGGGCGGCGAGCAGAACATCCAGAAGGCCGGCCTGGTTTCGGCCGAAGCGCACATGATCCTCCTCGGCGGTGCCGAGTCCGGCCAGCATTCCATATTTTTCCATCCACTCTTCGGGGATCATACCGAAACTGCCGTCGTCGAGCAGGATGGTGTTTTCGTGGCGACGCAGGGCGGAGAGCAGTCGCGGAATGGCCACCTGCGTATTCCCGAATTCAACGGTGCCGTGCAGCTCGAACCAATCGATTCCGGAGGAGAGCTGAACTTTGAAGGAGTCCGGATTTCTGAAGAGTTTGCCTTCGGCTTCCACCTGCCAGCCCGCCGCGACCAGGTCTCGAACGGCTCCGGGCAGGCGCGACTGCGCAATGCTCCAGATCAGGGTGCCTCGATAATCGCGCTGATGCTTGAATCCCGCCTCCTCGAATTTCTGTTTTGCCAGGCTCTCGATTTTCGGGTCGCGCACAATGCGCTTTCTTTCGGAAACCAGGGGGATACCGGCCGCCGGATCGTCCTGGCTTATCGCATGGCCGAGATAGTCGAAAAACATTTCGCCCAGCAGAAAGGGAGCACCCCACGCCTCTTTTCTGGTGCTGATGCGCGCGATCACTTTCGGCACGGATTGGATTTCCTCCAGGCGCAGCGCCTCGGGGAGGTTCAGGGCAGGAAGGGAAGGGAGCGCCACCATGGTTTCCAGCCATTGATCCGCTTCATTTTCGGGGACAAAAAAAGATTCCTCCCGCCGGAAAAACGATATCCACTCATACGATCCGCGAAATCGTGCAAGGCAGTTCCCGACCAGGAAGACTTCCGAAGAGAAGATAAACTCGGGCAAAGCAATTTCAATCGCCTGGTCATCTCTGCGAAATGTCCCGCGCACCTCGTATTGGTGTCCCGCCTCGTCTGCGCGCACATCGATGCCGAATTCCCATGGGCCGGCGTCCTCCCAGGTGACGGGAGTCAGTTCCTCGGCCGCTTCCGGGTTGCGATAAAAGAGACGGTTCGTTTTCGAGATGATGGGCAGGAGGTCTGCCAGTTCCTGCTGTCCCGGCTGGAATCGATAAATCGATTCATAGGGGCCGTAATACCAGGTTTCCCGCTGTACACCGATGAGCCGCGTCAGGATTTCACGGTCTGCGGCTTCCGGCAGCGCCGACAGGATTTCGTGCGATATGGACAGCGGTTTCGGTTTTTTCCATCCGCCATTTTTCTTCGGGTCGCGGGCCTCGATCTGCAGGATGAAAGTGGTGCCCAGAGAGCGGCGGGCATTCTCGATGATGTATAGAATCTCCCGGCCGGCCGGCCAGGAAGGCCGCTGCTCCTGCAGCCTTGGCTGGTTGATCCTGGTCAGAAGATGCTTCCAGGAGCGCGGGGACGGCAGAGCAACGTGGCGCGTTCCGGTTTTGTCCCGCGGTTCCTCCTCGGATCCGTACTCGGGTGTTTCGAAATCCAGCTCTTCGAGATCGTCCACTTCGCTCGGGTCGGACTCGGCCGGAACCAGCTTGTTGGGAAAGCTGCCGGGCCATTTTTGCAGATGGCCGTTCCTCTCCAGTTCCAGGAGCGTCGCCCAGACGTGTTTGCAGACTTCCAGGTTCTGTTCAAAATAGAGGCAGTCGCAGGAATAGATCAACGTATTGTCGTCGCGTTCCAGGTCAACATCGTAGTCATCGGTGCCGGAGACGCGGGCCGATATAAACTCCGGGTCGGCGAAGAGGATGCGGACGGCATTCCTCTGGAAGTAGTCCCTTCCCCGTATCTGGATTTTTTGGCTGACAAGCCGCCCTATGCGTTCTATCTGAGACATAAACTACCTATTATGCACGTCTTGCCCGGCAGACTCAAAGAGTCTTGGGGTCTTGATGCGTTCAAGGTTATGATTAGAGCCATGAAGAGACAACCCAGACCGGAATGGTTGAAGGTCAGGCTTCCCGCCAGCGAAGGCTATTTTCGGCTGAAAACGCTCGTTCACGACCAGAGGCTCAATACGGTCTGCCAGGATGCGCGATGTCCGAATATCGGCGAATGCTGGGGGGCGGGGACCGCTACGTTCCTGATTCTTGGCGATATATGCACGCGAGCCTGCAAGTTCTGCGCTGTAAAGACCGGCCTACCCCCTGAATACGATACGGAGGAGCCCGGACGCGTGGCGGAGGCCATCCGAAAGCTGAACCTCCGGTATGCGGTCATCACTTCGGTCGATCGTGACGATCTTGAAGACGGCGGCGCCTTTATTTTTGCGGAAACGATCCGGAAAACCAGGGCAGCCTGTCCCGGCATCAGGATCGAGGTGCTGATCCCGGATTTCAAGGGCAGTGTCAGCGCACTGAAAACGGTGGCCGAAGCCAGGCCGGACATCCTGGGGCACAATGTCGAAACTGTGCCGCGTTTATATAAAACGGCGCGGGCGGGATCGCGCTACGAGCGGTCGTTGGATCATCTGCGGAATGCCAAGAGTTTTGGTTTTCCCCTGACTACCAAATCCAGTCTCATGCTGGGGCTGGGGGAAAGCCGGGAGGAAATCCTGGAAGTTCTGAAGGATTTGCGCGGCGCCGACGTCGATATCCTTACGCTTGGCCAATATTTGCAGCCGACGAAGGACCATTTGCCGGTCGAGAGATTTTATACGCCGGCGGAATTTGAGGCGTACCGCGAGCATGCCTTGTCGATAGGCTTCCGTCAGGTGGCCTCCGGTCCGCTTGTGCGGTCATCGTACCGGGCCGAACAGCTTGTTAACGGCTGATTTCAGATTCCAGATTTCAGATTCCAGATTCCGGAACAGTCTCCAATTCATGGGTGTCCACAATCCTTACCAACAAAATGAGCCCAAACTATACTTTGCGGTCTTCGCGGTCTTCGCGGTTCAAATATTAAAAATTAACCAACGCCATTTATTTATGGAGATTGTGGACACCCATTAATAGAAGGGACACCGGGGTTTCTCCCAAGCTGGATAACCGCGAAGACCGCAAAGAAGACACTTTTTTATCCCCAATCGAGCGCGATCTCCTTGTAGTGGATAGGAACAGGATATTCTGCATAAACATCCAGCCCGCGAATACCAACAAAATGAGCCCCAAAACTATACTTTGCGGTCTTTGCGGTCTTCGCGGTTCAAATATTAAAAATTAACCAACGCCATTTATTTATGGAGATTGTGGACACCCATTAATAGAAGGGACACCGGGGTTTCTCCCAAGCTGGATAACCGCGAAGACCGCAAAGAAGACACTTTTTTATCCCCAATCGAGCGCGATCTCCTTGTAGTGGATAGGAACAGGATATTCTGCATAAACATCCAGCCCGCGAATACCAACAAAATGAGCCCCAAAACTATACTTTGCGGTCTTTGCGGTCTTTGCGGTTCAAATATTAAAAATTAACCAACGCTATTTATGTATGGACCCTGATTTGATCAAACTGGAAAGCCCCATCCGCAATCCGAAATCTGGAATCCGGAATCTGGAATCTGAAATCGTGAATTCCATGGATTCCTGCCGTTTTTCGTTTAAAATCAATATATAGGCGAAAATAAAACCATGACGCCCAGACGAATTGCGCTTGCCATTCTTCTACTTCTTCTCGCCCCTCACGTCCGGGGAGACATCGCGCGTATTGATTTGAACGGAAGCATCGACCCGGTCACGGCCGAATTTGTGACGCGAAGCATCGACCGGGCGGAGGCGGAGCATGCCGGGTTTTTGCTGATCCGTCTCCAGACGCCGGGCGGATTTGCGTCTTCGATGGAACAGATTATTTCGCGGATGCTCGGCAGTAAAGTGCCGGTCGTTGTCTTCGTAACTCCCAGTGGAAGCAAGGCTGCATCCGCGGGATTTTTTATTCTGCTTGCATCCGATATTGCCGCGATGTCTCCCGGAACGAATACAGGGGCCGCACACCCGCTCATGGCGATTGGCGGGTTTCCTGTCAGCGGCGGGGATGCCGGCAAGACATTGACGGAGAAGATTACCAGCAACGCGACAGCGTTTCTGCGCAGCATTGCCACCAAGCGCAATCGGAACGTGGCTGAAGCAGAGAAGGGAGTTACGGAAAGCAAATCGTTTACCGACGCGGAAGCGCTCAATGCGCATCTCATCGATTTTATTGCCCGGGACGAGGCCGAATTGTTTGCCAAACTCCACGGATACCATGTACGGCTGTTTTCGGGGCGGGAATGTGTATTGGTTACGCAGGGGCAGCGCGTGGTCGATTACCCGATGTCGACGCGGGAGAAGTTGCTTGCCGCCATTTCCCAACCCAACCTGGCATTGCTGCTGGGGATTGTGGGTCTGATCCTTCTTTATTTCGAATTTACGCATCCTGGCTTTTATGCTCCGGGAGTGATTGGCGGCATCTGTGTGCTGCTGTCGGTTCTGGGGCTTTCGTTTCTGCCAATCAATTACGTGGGGGTGCTCCTGATCCTGCTGGCGATCGGGCTGTTTGTCGCGGAGGTCAAGGTGGGGGGATTCGGGGTTCTCGGGATTGGAGGAATCGTGTCCATGGTGATAGGAATGTTGATCCTGATAGATGCTCCGGATCCGGCGGTCCGGATCCGGTTATCGACTGCGCTGGCGCTGGCGCTCCCCTTTGCCGCCATTTTCCTGATTCTGCTGATTGCGCTGTTCCGCTCCTACCGGCAAAAGGTTGCAACCGGCGACCAGGGGATGATTGGATTGATCGGGGTTGCGGACAATGATTTTCAGGAGCGCGGACGGGTAAAGGTTCGCGGGGAGTATTGGACGGCGTACGCCGAGGTCCCTGTGGCTGCCGGGAAGGCGGTCCGGGTTCTGGCGGTTGAGAATTTGGTTCTGAAGGTTGAAGAGGTGAAAGACTAATTATCCGGAGGCGACATGCAATCGACGCTGCTGTTTGGAATTGTGATTGTTCTATTGTATCTCTGGAGTACCGTCAACGTATTGCGGGAATATGAACGCGGAGTGGTATTCCGGCTGGGTCGCCTGATGCCCAATGCGACCGGACCCGGGATCGTATTTATTCTCTGGCCCGTTTATAAAATGGTGCGCGTCAGTCTTCGGACGATTACGCTCGAAGTTCCTCCGCAAGACATTATCACGCGGGACAACGTTTCGGTGAAGGTGAATGCCATCGTATATTTCCGCGTCATGAATGCGCCCCGGGCGATCGTGGAGGTGGAGAATTATCTGTACGCCACCTCCCAGCTTGCGCAGACAACGCTCCGCTCCGTGCTTGGGGAGGTTGAAATGGACGACCTGCTGAGCCGGCGCGAGAAACTGAACGTAAAGCTTCAGGAGATACTCGATCAGCATACGGATGCATGGGGGATCAAAGTGAGCCTGGTTGAAGTGAAGCAGGTGGATCTGCCCCAGGAGATGCAGCGGGCGATGGCCAAGCAGGCCGAAGCGGAGCGGGAAAAGCGGGCCAAGATCATTCACGCCGAGGGAGAATTCCAGGCATCCTCCAAGCTTGCCGAAGCGGCAGGCGTAATTAATAAAGAACCTGTTGCACTTCAGTTGCGATATCTGCAGACTTTGACCGAAATCGGTGTGGAGAAAAATACGACGGTTGTTTTTCCCGTTCCGATCGATATCATCAAGGCTTGGGTGGACACTACAAAGCGGGAATAGGGGAAAATGGCGAATAACGAAGTGGAGTCGGGGCTCGAACTTGTGCTGGATAACCGGAAGCTCATTATTGCCTTTGCGCTGTTGATCGCGATTTGCGGCTGCTTCTTCGTGGTGGGATTTATTGAAGGGAAGAGGCAGGGATACCAGGAGGGGAGCCAGATTGCATCGGAACCGGCTCCACGGCAGGTTCCGGAGGCTGTTCAGCCACCGGCTGAAAAGCCGGCAAAGGAAGAAGCCCAGCCGACGCAGCCCGCTGCCGCCAGTCAGCCGCTGGACTGGTATCAAAACGTCAACAGTAAAGAGGCGCGGCCTGCCGCAGCGGTTGCCACGACGCCGGCCGCTGCTCCGGTTGTAACCGTCAAGAAGCCCGCTTCAGAGGAGCCGGCTGTTCACACCGAGAAGCATAAGGCAGCGGCGAGCTCGGAGCCGGGTTCGTATGCAGTCCAGGTTGGGGCGTTTCGGGATAAGCATCAGATGGAACTCCGGGCAAAGGTTTTGAAAGAGAAGGGATTCGAATGCAGGATGGAATCTCCGTCCGAACCGGGCCAGCTGTTTCTCTTGAAAGTGGGCAAGTTTAAAACCAGGGCGGAAGCTTCTGCCCTGCAGCTTCGACTCAAAAGAGAAGGTATTTCCTCCTTCATCAAAACAAACTAGAACGCCGCAGATTTGCGCAAGACAATCGAGCCATTTGCGGCATCTCCCAAGAGCATGCTTTTTTTATTGCCGGTCATCTCCGGACTTCTGCTTTTTGTCTCATTCCCTCGCATTGATCAGGGCTACCTGGCGTGGGTTGCGTTCATTCCCATTGCGATCTTCATCGATCGGAGTGCCAGCGTGCGAAGAGCCTTTGCCGGCGGCTTTGCGCTGGGCTTTGTTCTGGCATTCGCTTCTTTGAATTGGATGCCAACGGTGCTGGCCCATTATGGCGGGCTGCCATCCCCCCTGGCCTGGATTGCTTATGCGCTGTTGATCGCGGTACTGGCCTGCTATCCGGCCGCGGCCTGCGGTCTGACGCGAAGCCTGATCCGTTGGGGCGGGGAATCCTATCTGTTGGTATTTCCGGCGCTCTGGGTCCTTTCCGAATATGCGCAGAGCTTTTCCCCTTTTGGAGGACTCCCCTGGCTTGTCGCCGCGTACTCTCAATCCCGATTCCTCCCTGTGATTCAGATCTCCGATATAACCGGCGTATACGGAATCTCCTTTGTTCTGGCCTGGACCGGAGCCTCGGCTGCCTGGCTGACCAAGAAAAGGGGGCATGGTCGCAGCGCCTGGCTGCCTGCGGGCATTTCCATCGCGATGGTGGTCGGGATGCTGGTTTATGGCGGGGCGTCCATGCGCCGATGGGAGAGCCCGGAGCCGCGGTACCGCGTGGCCATGTTGCAGAAAAATATATCCTACGATGACCCGCACAGCGTGCTGGTGGAAAAATTTGGGGAAGGCTATGCCAGGATGGCCGACAGCCTGAAGACGACCGGCACGGATTTGCTGCTTCTTCCGGAATCTCCCTCCCCGGTGTTTTTTGAAACGGATGCGGCTTACCGGCAAGGCCTTGCCACGCTGGCCGGGAGCTTTCGCTTCGGGATTGTGTTCAACAATGTTCGCATTCAGGATTCCGGCGAGATATCCCGGTACTTCAACAGCGCCTATTTCATGGATCGCAGCGGCAAAGTGGATGGCGTTTACGATAAAATTCACCTCGTTCCCTTTGGCGAATATATTCCATGGAAGCGCCTGCTTTCATTTATCGAGGTTATTTCAAAGGATGTCGGGTCTTTTGAGCCGGGCAGTTCCTACCTGGTGGCCAGGATCGATGGCCATCCAGTGAACGCGGTGGTCTGTTTCGAGGCTGTGTTTCCAGATATGGTGCGCAGGTTTGTCCGGCAGGGAAGCGAGTTGATCATTAATCTGACGAATGACGGCTGGTACGGCGATTCGGCTGCTCCTTTCCAGCACCTGGCAATCGCGCGGTTCCGTGCGGTCGAAAACCGGAGATTCCTTCTTCGGTCGACCAATTCCGGGATTTCCGCCCTGGTGAATCCGGACGGACACATACAGGCATCGACCGGGATTCTGCGCGAGGCGATCTGCCGGGGCCGCTTTGACTTCATGACAACGGAAACGTTCTATACCCGTTATGGCGACGTTTTCGTTTTCCTATGTGCTATCATTTCGGTTGGATTGGCGCTTTTTTCGGTTTTGCGAGGCGCTGGAGTGCATAAACGTTCAGTTTAGGAGGAATAATGCCCGAGGAACTTCAGGAGAGAGTTACCGCCATCGAGGAAAAGATACAGCAGATTCGAGGGTATCTTTGATGCGGGTAAAAAGCGTACAGAGGTTCTCGAGCTTGAACGAAAGGTAGCCAAGCCGGAGTTCTGGAATAACCAGGAACAGGCACAATCCATACTGCAGACAAGGAGCCGACTGGAAGAGGACATCGAGCTGGATTCCAAAATGGCCCGTCAGATCGATGATCTCAAAGCACTGGCGGAACTAGCGCGGGAAGGGGAGGACGTTGGCGCTGAATTGGCCGGCGAAGTCCAACGGCTCGAGCAGGAAGCTCAACACACAGAAATCCGGATGCTTCTTTCCGGAGAGCATGACCATTCCAATGCCATCGTGACGATTCATCCCGGAGCCGGCGGCGTCGACTCGCAGGATTGGGCGGAAATGCTGCTTCGGATGTACCTGCGCTGGAGTGAGCGATCCGGATATGCCACCAAGGTTCTGGATTATCAGCCTGGAGACGAAGCCGGCCTCAAATCGGCGACGGTCCTGGTTGAAGGCCACCTGGCTTATGGATACCTCTCCTCCGAAAGCGGCGTGCATCGGCTGGTTCGCATTTCGCCTTTTGGCGCGATGGGCAAACGGCAGACAAGTTTTGCCTCTGTGTTTGTCTATCCGCAGCTGGATGACAAGATTGAGATTCAGATCGATGAGAAGGACCTGCGGATCGATACCTACCGTTCTTCCGGGGCGGGCGGACAGCACGTCAACGTCACCGATTCTGCCGTAAGAATTACCCACCTTCCGACCGGCATTGTCGTGTCGTGTCAGAACGAGCGGTCCCAGATACGCAACAGGGAAATGGCGCGGCAGGTATTGCGCGCGCGTCTTTACGAATTGGAGCTCAGCAAGAAACGCCAGGAGTTGCAGGCTGTCGAAGATTCGAAGATGGACATCAACTTTGGAAGCCAGATTCGATCCTACGTGCTGCACCCGTACCGGATGGTGAAGGATCATCGAACCAAATACGAAACGTCGAATGCGGATCGGGTTTTGGACGGTGATATTGAGGATTTCATTTACGAATACATGGTGCACCGCGGTGTGCGCAGGTCGTAAGTTGTTATCGAGGATTCCGGATTTTGGTTTTCAGAGTAAGTCTGAAATCCGAAATCTTCTGAGCCATTCCCGGCTTTCAGCGCGTCTAATCAGGTTTTAGGGGGGGATAGAGTGGCATTGGATACCAATGAATCCCAGGCAATGCCGATACGGCATCCCGATCCGCGTTTTTATTCAACCCGCAATCGAGTATCCACGATACTTCTCCTTTTTGTGGTTGTATTCGGGCTGCCCCTGATTGGCATTCCCTCGCTGCGGCAGCGCCTGTCGACGCGCGTGATGTCACTGAAGACCGCGTTTTCCGGTGAGATTGTGCCGGCCACGCTGGTCGCGGGTTCAAATCACGAGCCGTTTCCTGCGGAGTTCGAGCGGCCCACTCCTCCTCCACCGCAGCATGCTCCGGTGGTCGCCAATCTGGATCGTGTGTTTACCTTGGACGGACGCCCGGCAAGCCCGTCGCCGTCGCCGGCTCCAATGGCGGTTTCCCCTCGATCGGCGAAAAGCGCGAAAACGGCTGCTGCCGCCGAGCCAGCCCCGGCAAGCGCTGCGGCCGCGCCGGTGGAAACGCAGGCTGCGGCACAGCCTGCCGCGGGTGGAGAGGATGAGCTGAAATACCAGAGAGGAAAGGCGGAGCAGGAAGCGTATGACCTGTTGCTGAAGTTAAACCCGGCCGTCAATAATCTGATCCAGGGGAAAGACCCGTCACTGAAATTCAAGTCATGGGATGCGGTGAATCGAGGAGATGAAGTTTATTGGGTTCGGCTCAGATTTCAGGCGGAGGGGACTCCTGATGCCGAATACATCTGGCAGGTTAAGGTTCAGTCCAGCCAGGCAACTCCTTTGAACTACAACGCCAGAAACCTCGGCCAATAATATACTGACAACTGACGACTAACGACTGCTTTTGATATACTCAGGCCGATGCGCGTGCCATCCATAAAACTGACGCGCCGGGTTCTGCTCGGCATAATCCTCCTCACCATCGCTGCGGTTCTGCTCAATTATCTCCAGGCGTGGCGCCATCGTTCCCAGCAATCCGCCAAGCCTCCCGCCATCCTCGATGCGCAGATGCGTCGATCCGCGAATGAGGTTGAGTATATCGAATACCGGGGTACTCCAAGGGTTCCGAAATTCCGCATTCATGCCAGGCTGGCGCAGGAGAAGCAGACCGGCACGAACCTGCTGGAGGGAATCGATGCCTGCGACTTTAACGCGGACGGCAGCGTCCGTCACGAGATCCACAGTCTGAAGGCGGAATATGATCCGGTCCGAAAATTTGCGGATTTCGCGGGCAACGTCCGTGTGTTCATCAACAAGAAAATCGAATTGCAGACCGACTCGCTTCACTACGACCTCGATAAAGAGGTCGGGACCACTCCGGATCTCATGCGGGTTTTATCCGAGGAAATACGCGGAACGGCGCGCGGAGTGCGATTTGAGCAGAAGCAGCAGTCCCTGGAATTGCAGAGCCAGGTCGATCTGACGTTCAACCAGGCGGGAGGGACGAAACCTGGTGCCAGGAAGAATGGAGCGATGCATGCTACCGCGCAGCGGGCATTCTGTTCCGACACCACGGGACGAATTCTGTTCGAGGGAAGCGCGCGCCTGGTTTCCGATACGCAGGTTTTATCCGGGGAGCGCGTCGAGGCAATCCTGGATGCGGATCATAAGCGGATCCGTTCCTTGACGGCCGAAGGAAATGCGCTGTACAGCTCCAGCGCGCCCGGGGAGTCGCGCTCCATTGGCGGCGATCGGCTGGTTTTCGAAATCCGCGACGGCGCGCTGCAGAGCATCTTTGTTTCAGGGCAGGCGACCTTTTCCGCCTCTTCTCCCGTCGAGACCCAGAACCTGCGCGGGGGAGAGATCGATGTTCGATTCGATGCGGCGGAACTCCCTGCGGCAATCAAAGCGCGTACCGGTGTCACTTTCCAGAGCTACAGAGGTGCCGATCAGATTTCGATGTCGGGTGATCAGCTCGATGCAATCTTTGTTGCGGGCAGCAGAATTCTTAAAACGATACAGATTTTGAAGCCGTCCGGAACAACGGGAAGCCAGGCCATCCTAAAAATGTCTGCCGACAAAGCCGAAGGAAGCGAATTGCAGGCCGATGATATTCGCATCAGCCTGCGCGAAATCAACGGCAGATCCGTCTTGGAGAAGCTGCGCGCCGAGGGGAAGGCGCGCTATATTTCGAGACCGCTGCCGAAGAATGCGGCTTCCGAACCGGTCCGGACGTTGAGCGGGTCTCTGCTTGAAATGACTCAGTCCAAAACGGGCGATTATATCGAATCCGGGAGTGCTTCCGGCGCGGTCGAATTTTCTGAAGGATCGAGCGAGCCTGCCAACCGACCGCAGCTCAAGAGGTTGAATGCGGATAGAGCCGGCTTTCAGTTTTATGCCAGCAACAATGCAGTGAAGCATTTGGATGCAGAGGGCAACGTGCGTCTCGTGTATGAGAAAAGCGGAAAGTCATCGGGCGCGGCGGTGGAGAGATTCAAGACCTACAGCAACAGGATGAATGCCGAGTTTTTGCTGAAAGAGGGCAAAAGTGTGGTTGAGTCCGTTCAACAGTGGGGCGATTTCCGGTACGAGGATGCCGACAGAAATGCTTCGGCTGGAAAATGCGATTACGATGCCGGCCGGCAGCTGCTTGTTTTGACCGAGTCTCCCAGAATAGCGGATGGCGAAACCACCACCACGGGAACCCGCATTGAATATGACCAAAGCGGCAAGCAGCTTTGGGTCCGCGGCAATGTGTGGTCCAGTTTTCGATCCCGGAAAGGAAGCGGTTCTCTTTTTGGCACGGAATCATCGTCGTCTTCGGGGATTGTGAAGGCGAATGAAATGCTCTACGGGGTTGAGAGCGGCCGCACGCGGTATTCCGGCAATGTCCGCCTGCTTGCGGACAATCAGAATCTGCAGACCGATACTCTTGAGCTTACGAAGGGGTTGGAGCAGGTCGTTGCCGAGGGAAAGGTTCGACATCTCATTTCCAGGAAAGAGAATGGAGGTTCGCCGGCTGGAAAAAAATCGAAGCAGGACCCAGACGACGTTCTGACGTTGATTCAAAGCTCATCCATGAACTATGCAAAAGATAAAAACAAAATCAGCTATTCCGGGAAAGTAACGCTGCATTCGAAAGATGCGGACATTTCCTCCGACGATATGGAAGCCATTCCCGATGCGGAGGGAAAGAAGATACATCAGGCGACAGCGCGCGGGAATGTGGTGGTGCATTATGGCTCCCGGTCCTGCAAAGGGGATCTTGCGGATTACGACATGGATTCAAAAAAACTCGTCGTAACCGGGAAGCCGGCTGAGTTTTATGACCCGGATAAAGGCCGATCGTTCGCCCGCAGATTGACTTCCACCACAGCCGATGATACGATTCTGCTCGAAAAATAAAACGTGATATAAGTTTTTGATTTTCAATTATTTAACATATGGATAACGGGGAACTGCAGGCCTCGTCGTTAAGCAAATCCTATCGCGGAAGAAAGGTTGTTAACGACGTCAGCCTGGAGCTGCGGCGCGGGGAGGTTGTTGGGCTGCTGGGGCCGAATGGAGCGGGAAAGACCACAACTTTTTACATGATTGTGGGCCTGATCTCGCCGGATGGCGGCCAGGTGCAGCTCGGTGGGGAGGATATTACCCGAACGCCGATGTATCGGCGGGCCCGGGCCGGAATCAGCTATCTGCCTCAGGAGCCTTCGGTATTTCGCAAGCTTACGGTTCTTGAAAATCTTCTGAGCATTGCGGAAACGCTCAATCTTCCCTCGGAGAAGCGTTACCAGCTGGTTGCGGAACTGCTGAAGGAGTTCGGCATTGAACCGCTGCAAAATCAAGGTGCATATACGCTTTCAGGTGGCGAGCGACGGCGTTTGGAGATTGCGCGAGCCCTGGTGCTGACCCCGAGGTTTATTTTGCTGGACGAGCCGTTTGCCGGAATTGACCCGCTGGCGGTTCTGGATATCCAAAGAATTATCCGCGGTTTGAAGCAACGGGGGATCGGCGTGCTGATTACCGATCATAACGTGCGGGAAACTTTGAATATAACGGACCGTGCTTATATAATAAGCGAGGGCAAAATTTTACGTGAAGGAACGCCGGAACAGCTGACAAATGACGATGAGGTAAAGAAGGTATATCTTGGCGAGAATTTCAGGCTGGGATAAACGGGAAAGCGCGGATTAGACAGATATAACGATGAATCGCAGACAATATCTTCGGCAGACTCTGGATTTAAGGCTGAGCCAGCGGCTTGCCCTGACCCCATCCCTGCTTCAAAAAATTGAACTTCTACAGCTCAACAAGCTAGAGCTGCAGGAAATGCTCAATCAGGAATTGGTGGAAAATCCGATCCTGGAGGAAGTTCCCGAGCAGGAGACGCCCGCGGAAATAGCGCTCGATGCCGGTGTGGCCGAAGAGCCGCCAGTGCCGGAAACACCGCTCGCGAACGGGGAAAAAGACTCCTTTGACGAGATCGATTTTAAATACTTCTTCGATGAATACCTGGATACCGGGTACCGGAACCGCGAAGTTGAGGATTCCGAAAAGCCTTCCTTTGAAGCATTTCTCACCAGATCCCCCTCGCTGGAAGAGCATCTGAACTGGCAGTTAGGTCTTTCGGATGCCAGCCCCAGAATCGCCGAGATTGCCAACCAGATCATCGGAAACCTTAACGAAGATGGATACCTGCTGATCGGCATGGAGGAATTATGCCAGGTTTGTGGCTGCACGCTCGAAGAGGCCGGAGAGGCCCTGGCGGTGGTGCAGGCCATGGATCCGATTGGTGTGGCGGCCCGCGATTTGCGCGAATGTCTTTGCCTCCAGTTGGACAGCATTGATCTGAAAGGCAGTCTCGCCTACCAGATCGTTCAGGAACATCTGCCCCTGTTGGAGAGCCACAAATTCAAGGAGATTGCAGGGCGCACCGGAGCTACTTTTGAAGACGTTCTGCAGGCCGTGGACTGCATCAAGCATCTGATTCCGAAACCGGGACAGAAATATAACAACCAGAACGCAACCTATGTGCAGCCTGAAGTCACGATCTCGAAGGTGGACGACGAGTACGTGATTCTCCTCAACGACGAAGGGATGCCGCAATTGCGGCTGAATGCCAGCTACAAGGAATTGCTGAAAAGCAATGGAGTCAGCGGCGAAACCAAGACCTTTCTGCGGGAGAAGTTCCGTTCAGCGGTTGATCTCCTGAGAAGCGTGAACCAGCGAAAACAGACAATCTACAAAGTCTGCGTCTGCATCGTAAACAGACAGAGGGATTTCCTCGAAAATGGTCCCTCTCATCTGCATCCAATGCTGATCAAGGATGTGGCCAGTGAACTCGGGGTCCACAGTTCCACAATCAGCAGAGTTGTCACTAACAAATACGTCGATACTCCGCAAGGGGTCATGGAGCTGAGAAAATTCTTCACCATGGGCGTTGAAAACCCGGATGGCGGGGAACTCTCCATTGTTCAGGTCAAACTCAAGATCAAGAAACTGATTGAGGAAGAGAACAGGAGCAAGCCTTACTCGGACAACCAACTCGGGCAGTTACTGCGCCGTGACAACATTTTCATCACTCGGCGCACGGTGGCCAAATATCGCGAACAGATGCAGATTCCCGGGTCGCGCGAGCGAAAGATAGGATATCTCTTCTGATCCGCGGGACTGGCGTCCGCGCACCGCGTCGAATTGCGAGAGCAGTTTGAATAATCTACCTGGAAGGGAAACTCACCATGAATGTGGAAATAACCGGCAGACATGTTCTGATTACGCCTGCAATCCGCACCTATGTACTGAAAAAACTCCGTAAATTCGTCAAGATCCTGGGAGACGACATCAGTTTCCATGTGATTATTGACGTCGCAAAGGAGCGTCAAACCGCGGAAATTCTATTGAAGCACAAGCTTCTGGATCTGACGGGCAAAGGTGAGTCTGATGATATGTACAACTCGATCGTGCGTGCGATCGAGAAACTCGAGCGTCAAGCTCTCAAACACAAGAGCAAGATCATCGAGGGAAAACGACAGAGGGCAAAAGCGAAATCGGTGGCTACAAAGCTCGGCACTGGCGAGCGCACGGCCAGGACGCTTGCCCGCAAGACCGACGGGATTCGAGTAGAAGAAGCCCAAAGAAAGCCGATGGAGGTTGAAGAAGCCGTCGTCGAACTCAACCATTCGGAATACCCGTTCGTGGTATTCCGAAATGCGGATTCCGGTGCGGTGAACGTTGTCTACCGCCGGAAAGATGGAACGGTCGGGCTTATCCGCGCCTGATCCTGACGCCGAATGGTAAGAGATTCTTTGCAGAAAAAGAATGAAGCGCTTCCGGATAGCGAGCGACTGCAGATAGAAGAGGTAACGATCCGGGAGTTTTCGACAACGCCGGCCCTCGGTCTGGAACTGGAGGTTCTGCAAGACCGGGGGCTGGATAATAAGATCGGGTCTGCCCGCATCCAGAAGCTGGGAATGGGGCTGGCCGGGTTCTCCGGGTATATTCATCCCAATCGCATTCAGGTCTTCGGCAGCAGCGAATTGAACTATTTGCGGGACCTGGACCCGGAGGCGCGATCGGCGGCCGTGCAGCGGCTGGGAAAATATAAAATCTGCTGCATCCTGGTTACCAAGGGGCTTGAAGTTACCGGTGAACTGCTGAAGCTTGCGGCGGAAAACAGCATCCCGGTGCTGCGGAGCCGAGTAGTCAGCTCCGTGGCCATGGAAAAGATTGTTGCCTACCTCGAGGTTCGGCTGGCTCCAAGGATGACCATCCATGGAGTGCTGCTCGAGATCTTTGGCTTGGGCGTTCTCATCCTGGGGCCCTCCGGCATTGGGAAGAGCGAATGCGCCCTGGAACTGATCCTCAAAGGGCATCGCCTGATTACTGACGATGCCGTCGATATCACGAGGATCGGAATTGATCGCCTGTCCGGTTCCGGCGGGGACATACTGAAGCATCACATGGAATTGCGCGGGCTCGGAATCATCAACATCCGGGAACTCCTCGGGATTTCCGCCACCGGCGCATCGCAGAATATTGATTTTGCCGTGCGGCTGGAGCGTTGGAAATCCGATGCGGAATACGACCGGCTGGGACTGGATCAGTCCAGCCTCGAATTGCTGGGCGTCTCCATCCCCGTAATCGATATGCCGGTAGCACCGGGAAGGAATATGGCGACATTGGTTGAAGTGGCGGCGCGGATTCATCTTCTGCGGCAGCGCGGTTACCGCCCCTTTGAAGAGCCGAGTCAATAATGATTTCGTCATTCGTCATTCGTAATTCGTCATTCGTAATTCGTAATTCGTAATTTGATATGGGACTCCGAGATCTGGTCGTTCTAACAGGGATGAGCGGTTCCGGCAAAGGGACGGTTTTAAGGACCTTTGAGGATCTTGGTTTCTTCTGCATTGACAATCTTCCGGTGCCGCTGATTCCGAATCTGGTGGAAGGGATTCATGTATCGGGCGGCGACATCAAGCACGCAGCCCTGGTCATCGATATTCGCGCGGGGGAGCGGCTGCAGGGGCTGGACCGCTTGATCGGCGATCTCCGGAACAACTCTTTCCGCCTGTTTGTCCTCTATCTCGAAGCGAGGGATGATGTCCTTGTCCGTCGATTCAGCGAGACGCGCCGGCCGCATCCGTTGTGTGCCGGGCAGCGGTCGTTGCGTGAAGCCATTCAGATGGAACGCCGGCGGTTGCGCAAACTTCGGGATCTGGCGGATCACATCATCGATACATCCGATACCACGGTGCACCAGGTCCGTTCGCTGATCATGGAACGGTTCCGGAAGCGTCCGCACTCCGAGGAACTGAACGTCAATCTGCTGAGCTTCGGCTATAAAAAAGGGATCCCGCTCGAAGCCGACCTGCTTTTTGATGCGCGCTTCCTGCCTAACCCGTTTTTTGTGCCTCGCATCAAGGCGATGAGCGGCCTGGACCGGGGAGTGATCCGGTATCTGCGCTCATTTCCGGAAACCAAGGAGTTTGTAAAACGGATCGGAGATCTTCTACAATACCTGCTGCCGAACTACCTGCGGGAAGGGAAGAGCTACCTGACCGTGGCGGTTGGGTGTACCGGAGGCCGGCACCGTTCCGTTTTTGTAGTCGAAGAGCTGGCAAAATTTCTGAAGGACAGAAAGCGCACCATTCATGTGCGTCACCGGGATCTATAAATTCAGAGGAGAACAAGGCGCCTTATGATCGGTGCACTGGTTGTAACGCATGGGCATCTGGGCCAGGAACTCGTGGCTGCCGCGGAAATGATTGTCGGCGATATTTCGCACATCAAATCCGTGTCTATCGGATGGCACGATGATGTGAACGATGCCCATAACGATATTGAACGGCGTATTGCCGAGGTTGAGAGTGGCAGCGGCGTGCTTATCCTGACGGATATGTTCGGCGGGACCCCCTCCAACATCGCCCTGTCCTTTCACGATCCGGGGAAAGTGGATGTCCTGACCGGCGTCAACCTGCCCATGATCATTCGAATCGCAAGCCAGAAGGAAGGGGATACCCTGGATTCGCTCGCCCGCACAGTCAGGGATCAGGGCCGGTCCAGCATTTCGATGGCCAGCGACTTTCTAACCGCATGATTCGTCAATCCGTGCTGGTCTCGAACAAACTTGGTCTTCATGCGCGCGCGGCGGCAAAGCTGGTCAGGCTTGCGTCCAGTTTCGCCAGCGAGATTCATTTATCGCGCGAAGATGCGAATCAGATGATTGATTCCAAAAGCATTCTCGGCATCCTGATGCTTGCCGCAGCGAAGGGAACGCGGCTGGTGATCTCCATCGAAGGACAGGATGAAGCGGCAGCCGGTGAGGCGATCTGCAGGCTTTTTGATGGCAAGTTTGGAGAGGAAAGCTGATGGCTGCCCAGAACGAGATCATTTTCAGCGGAAGCGGCGTGTCTCCCGGGATAGTCTTGGGCCAGGCTCTGAAGCTCGACAGCCATAACCGGCTCATTCTGAAAATTCAGATCGATGATGTGGAATCGGAGGCGGACCGGTATCTGCGGGCGATCGAGGCGGCAAAAGATCAAATGCAGATGCTGCGATCCCGCCTGGAGGAAAAAGTCGGGAACGAACACGGCATTATTCTCGATGCCCATCTGCTCATCCTGGAAGACCGGAACTTCAATGCCGAGATTCTCGCGACCATACGCGAGGGGCACGCCAACGCCGAATGGGCGGTGGTGCAGGCCACCGACCGGCTGGTCCACGCTTACAAATCGCTGGACGACGAGTATTTCAGGGAACGCCACAGTGACATTGAGCAGGTCGCGGAACGCATTCTGCTGAATCTTTCGGGAGATCGGCCTTTGAGTTGGGAGCATCTCTCGGGAGACCTGATCCTCGTGTCTCACGATTTTAACCCGTCCAATTTTGCCACGATGGACACGCACAAGGTTCTCGGCCTTGCCCTGGAATCGGGCGGCAGGACCTCCCACACGGCAATTATCAGCAGAGGGCTGCGCCTCCCGACGGTCATGGGCGTTCAGGATCTGCTGCCCTCGGTCTCCACGGGAGATACGCTCCTGCTGGACGGAGATGAGGGCCTGGTAATCGTCCATCCTTCGCCGGAAAGAATTCAAGCCGCACGCCTGCGAATGGAGGCCTTTGTCTCGCGGCCGGAGTCTTCTGCCGCCACCACCAGCCCCGTTACAAAAACTAAGGATGGCACCGTTGTCTCGCTGCGCGCGAATACGGAATTGCCGCGCGAACTGGAGACCGCAAAAGCATGCGGAGCCGAAGGGATCGGACTTTTTCGCTCTGAGTTTCTGTATTTCGGCCACCCGAACCGGTTTCCGGGAATGGATGAGCAATTGGCCGCATACAAAGCTCTGGCCAAGGAGATGAGCCCCCACCCCGTGTCCATCCGAACGCTGGATGCCGGATCCGAACAGGTGGGTGGCCATGTCGATACCTCCGGTCAATCCAACCCGAGCATGGGCTTACGTGGGATCCGTTTGAGCCTGCATCGTGAACATGTCTTCCGGACCCAGATTGAAGCTATTCTGCGGGCGAGCTGTGAAGGCAATATTGAGATCGTGCTGCCGATGATTTCCACCGTCGAAGAGATCTGGCAGGCCAAAGAGGTGATCTCAAAAATGCGGGCCAAGCTGACGAAGAAAGCCGGCCTGGACATTCCCCCGGTCCCGCTGGGGGCAATGGTGGAGGTTCCCGCCGCGGTTCTCGCGCTGGAAACGCTGGCGGGAGAGGTTGATTTTCTTTGTGTCGGCACCAACGATCTGATTCAGTACACCCTCGCCGTCGATCGCGGAAACCCGCATGTGGCTTATCTGTTCCAGCCGCTCCATCCCGCCGTGCTGCAATGCCTGGATCGAATCGCCGAAGTTGCCGGAAAAGCGAACAAGCCGGTGCGTATCTGCGGGGAGATATCCTCCAATCCTATCTTTGCCGTCCTGCTCCTGGGAATGGGATTCACGCAGTTGAGCATGAATCCTCTATCGATTCCGCAGATTCGCAAGGCGATTCGGGAGGTCCCCCTGCCCGAATGCCGGGCCATCGCCAAAAAAGCCCTGACTTTTGTGACAGCCCACGATGTGCATCAGTACCTGACGGATGCGGTTTCGGGACTGATTACGTGGGATCTGGCGCCGTATGCGAATGAAATTGCGGTTTTTAGGGAAAGGAGAAAGGAGACAGGAGTCAGGAGACAGTAGTCAGAATAGAATTCGCCAAAATTAGTACACCCTCCTGCCTCCTGACTCCTGACTCCTTTCTCCTGTCTCCTTTTCCTGACACTTTGCCGCAATCTCCGCATCTGATATGTTAGAAAAACGTAAAGCACACAGGAGGGAGGGTGTAAACGTGATCCGCCGACTGGTTCTCTTGGTGATTGCAGCTTGTCTGACCGGCGCCCTTGGTTTTACCAATCCGCAGGATGAAACCTATACACGCCTTGCGCGACTCTCTTTGGTTGAGGGGCGTGTCAGCTTTCAGCATGGTTCGGATGTGGACTGGTCCGCGGCAAGTGTCAACCTGCCGCTTGAACCGGGCGACCGTATTTATACCGGCAATGATGGTAGAGCGGAGGTAGAGTTTGACGATGGCTCGACCTTTCGCATGGCCGAAAATACCGATATCGAAATCCTCTCTTTGCGCGAGGAGGGAATCCAGATACGGATGTCTCTGGGGCTTTCCACGCTGAATGTTCTGGGAAATGCGGATTTTGAAGTCGACACTCCCACGGCCGCGTTTAACGCGGTGCGGGAAGGCATCTATCGCTTTGATGTTGTGGAAAATGGAGATACGGATGCCATTGTACGCAAGGGAGAAATGGAGGCCGCGAATAACCAGTTTTCGCAGCGTTTGCAGGCGGGAGAGCTTCTGCACCTGACTCTGAAGGATAGAGATAACCCGGAAGTATCCAGCTATGACCGGCGGGATCAATGGGACGAGTGGAATGACCGGCGGAATGCCGATCTCCGTGTTTACGGAAATCAGAGGTACCTGCCGGATGACGTCAACATGGGTGCGTCTGAACTGGACCGCTATGGCCGCTGGGTCAATGTGGAGACGTATGGGAATGCTTGGATCCCCTACAACATGGCGGATTATTGGAGCCCCTATTCGGTTGGGCGATGGTGCTATCGCCCGATGTATGGGTGGACATGGATATCCTATGAGCCCTGGGGATGGCTCCCGTACCATTATGGACGTTGGTACCACAGCTCGCTTTACGGATGGTGCTGGCTGCCCGGTCCATCCTACGGGTTCAACTTCTGGTCTCCAGCCCTGGTGACTTTCTATAACGGACCCGGCTGGGTTTCCTGGTGCCCTCTGGGACCTGGAGATTACTACGACGTCCGGAATTACCATTATCGACATGGAATTTACAGCCACCAGATCGCCGAGCTTCGAAGGTTGAACACGAGACCGGCCGGCAACCCGTTCAACCGGGACGTGCGTGGCGCCTTCCGCACCGCACAGCTTGAACAGTTCCGCGAGGGCAGCTTTGACGGCAGGAGCCGGAACACGCGGTTTGGAAATATCGATCGCCCGTGGAGCCAGGGGACTCTGGTGCAAAACCGGCTGGATATTCAGCCGTCCGCGAGAAGCTTCAGCGCGGTAACGGATCGCATCGCGGCGCGGCCCAGTACCGCTCGTCCTTTGCCCGTAGTGGTACGAGGCATTCCGGAGAAGAATTCCGGGGATCGCGAACGGTTTAATCAGATTACGAACTCCCAGATTCGTTCCGGCTGGTCCGGCAGCGCTCGAGTCCGAGGAGAACAGAATCCTGATGCCAGACCGAGCGGCCGGGCCATTCAGGTCCCACAAAATCCTCCGGCCTCGAATCCGGGCATGCAGGATCGGCGCGAGAATAACGCCCGGCCTTTTGGGCGAACGAATGACAGCGAGAGCTCTCGCGGCGGATCCATCCGGCCAAGCCCCCGGGAGGATAATGCTCCGGCAGCCAGACCGGAACCGAGAGCGACACCGCAGAATCCTCCGTCAAGGCAGAATAATGAACGGTCAACTCCGGAACAGCGGCGGACTAACCCGCCTGCCCAGGCCAATCCGAGAAGCGAATTCCGGCAGAGCGACTCCGGCAGCTTCCTCCGCCCGAGCACAGGCCGCTGGAGCAGTCCTGCCCCGGCAGAGGCACCCAGGCCGGTGGAAGGTGTTCGCACCTTTACAGCGCCGAGATTTGGCAATGGTGCGGGAGGAGGGGCCGATTCCGGTCCGGCGTATGTTCGTCCATCAGAGCCCGCCAACGCCAATCGCTCTGAATCCTGGCGAGCGCCTGAAGGGGGAAGGGCTCCCTCCTACAGCGCTCCCAGTGCTGCCCCTGCAGCCCGGCCCTCATTCGAGCGTGGCGGAGGGGTCCATTCAGCTCCAGCTCCTTCCCGTGAGAGCGGTTCTCCCGGCAGGAGTACCCCGGAAAATAACTCCGGCCGCCGCCGCTAGGCCGGGTTGTTCGTGAAATGTGTGGAATTCGTGGCAGCTTTTGGGGTTGCCACGAATTCCGCAAAGCCTCCGAATGCAGCGCTCCTCATCCCTTTGATGCTTCGTCCATCCTGAATCTGTGCTAGTCTACTGCGGTTTATGGATATATACCGGAAGCTCTACCAGTTCGTTCGTCCGTACCGGGGCACCCTGGTTCTTGCCATGGCGCTTTCCGTCCTGTTCGGTCTTCTTGAAGCTGCATTGACCTCTCTTTCGATCCCCATGTTCGATGATGTCCTGGTCAAATCGCAGGTTTCCGACTTCACTTCCATCCAGCATTTCATCTCAATTTTTCTCGCCATTTTCCCCGGGAACAAGATAACGCGGCTGTGTGTGGCGATCCTTGTTTTGGCTTTATTGAAGGGACTTTCCCTTTATTATGCAAACTATTTCATGAACCGTGTTGGGCAGGGGGTCGTCACGGATCTGCGGAACGCTCTTTTCCATCATGTACTAGGGCAGTCCATGGGATTCTTCTCTCTGAATTCCACCGGCCGGCTCATGTCCAGGATGAGTGGAGATGTGGAACAGGTACAGGAATCGGTCTCCAACGTCCTTGCGGACTTTGTCCGGGAAGTCGTTACGCTGCTGTTTCTCCTGTGCGTCACGCTGTGGATTGACTGGAGGCTGGCGTGTCTTTCGCTTCTGATCGCTCCCTTTGTCCTGGTCCTCACGCTTGGAATGGGAAAGCGCATCCGCCGCGTCAGTCTGAGGGGCAGGGAAGATGCCGCTACTTTGAATGATCAGCTTCAGCAATCGATTACGGGGATGCGCATCATCAAGGCGTTCGGAATGGAGGCGCACGAGGAGGATCGCTTTCGCCATAATTCGGCCCGGCTGTACCGCAGCAATGTGAAAGCGGCGGCCATCCTTTTTCTGAATTCCCCGGTAATGGAGTTCATCGGATTTGCCGTTTTCATTCCGTTTCTGTATTACGCTTCAGGTCGCATCAACACCGATAAGACCCTGACCTTCGGGCTCTTTGGCGGGTCGATGTTCAGCCTTTTCCGCATGTATGACCCGATTCGGAAGCTCAGCCGGATGCATGTTCAGTTTCAGCGGGCTATTGCCTCGGGTGCGCGCATTGTGGAACTCCTGGAAGAGCACAGGGAAATCCAGGATCGTCCCGGGGCAAAAACGCTGGGCGGAATCAATGAATCGATCGAATTCAGGGACGTCTGCTTTGATTACGTGGATCAAAGCGGTGAAACGCGAGTGCTGAAGGATATCAATCTGAAGGTCGAGCGGAACCAGGTGGTGGCCATAGTTGGCAGCAGCGGTTCCGGCAAGACCACGCTGGCTGGGCTGATCCCTCGCTTTTACGATCCTACGTCCGGGAAAGTTCTAATCGATGGCATCGACATCCGCGAATACACCCAGAACTCGCTGCGGAAGCAGATCGCCATGGTTACGCAGGAGACTTTTCTCTTCAACGACACGGTTCGGAACAATATCGGGTATGGAAACATCCTGGCATCGGAAGAGGAGGTTGTCGCGGCATCACGGGTGGCATTGGCGGACGATTTCATCTCTCGCTTTCCCATGAAATATGCCACCTTGATCGGCGAACGCGGCCAGCGATTGTCCGGAGGGGAGCGCCAGCGGATCTCGATCGCGCGAGCGCTGCTCAGAAATGCGCCTATCCTGGTTTTGGATGAAGCAACGTCGGCCCTGGATTCGGAATCGGAAAAACTGGTTCAGCAGGCGCTTACGAATCTTATCCGGGACCGGACCACCTTTGTCATTGCGCATCGTCTGTCGACGATACGGAATGCGGACATGATTGTGGTCATTGACAAGGGGAGAATCGTGGAGTCGGGGACGCACGACGTGCTGATAGCCCGGGATGGCCATTATCGGAAGTTCTTCCGCCTCCAGACGGAAGAAGACTAGTCAAGGCCGCCGTCCCTGCTAATGCCGCATACTAATTGTTCTGAACCCTGCGGCGCGAGCGAGGCACCAGGCCCGGAGGGCCGAAAGCGAGTAGCCGGGGGTGAAGCGCAGCGAACCCCCGGATTGGATTAGACCAGTAACAAGCCCTGAAGGGGCGGCAGAATGCCCGATCTTACGCCCCTACCGGGGCTCTTTCTTGCGCTTATCTGTACCGGGGGTTCGCTGCGCTTCACCCCCGGCTACTTTCTGTTCGCCCCTCCGGGGCTGATACGCATTGCGATACCAAGTTCCTTTGGCAAATAATATGCAGCATTAGCCGTCCCGACGGCATCAACGTCGTGGAAGCGGCCACGTTCTTGCCAGTGAGACGCCGATACGCCCGAGTGAAGCCTTCCCTGCCCGCAACGACTGCGCTCCCGGAGCAATTTGCAATCGTTCCCGATTTTCTAAAGTCAAAAGATACAAAGGTTAACCTTGACGTATCCCCCCATCCTCGCTACACTATTTTGATTTCGGCACCGAGGTATGCCAACCGATGATTCTGAGCATGACTGGCTTTGGGAGTGGCTCCGCTCAGAAGGACGACATCACGGTCTCGGTGGAAATCAGGACTGTCAACCATCGTTTCCTGGATCTCCACATACGACTGTCGAGAGAGTACCTGTTCCTTGAGGGAGAGATTCAACAACTGGTTCGAGGTGTGCTGGATCGTGGGCGGGTCGAAGTGAATACGACGATCCAGAACACGAGTGCAGCGGCATTTCTGGTCAACACCAACCTGGTCAAAGGGTACCTGGAGGCGGCCGGAAGGCTGAAGCAGGAATTCAACCTCCAGGATTCGCTGGATCTGAAATCCATCCTGAGCCTGCCCGGTGTTCTTCAGAACCGGGACATGGTCACCGACAATACCGCAGCCATTTCGGAGTTGGTGGCTGCCGCTGTCAGAACAGCGCTCGACGGAGTTCTGCAGATGCGTCGCAAAGAAGGGGAAGCGCTGCGCACGGATATGCTGAAGAACCTCGGATCGGTGGAAGCGAGTTCGAGTGAGATCCAGCAGTTGAGCAGCAATTCCTCGATGGAATACATGCAGAAGCTGAAGGATCGGCTTGCGCAGCTTCTCCCGCAGGGAGGACTGGATCCGCAGCGTCTGGCGCAGGAAGCCGCGCTCCTTGCGGACAAATGCGATATTTCGGAGGAAGTGGCTCGCCTGAGAAGCCATATTGAGCAGTATCATGCTTTGATGGATGGGAAAGAGAAAGCGGGAAAGAAGCTCGATTTCCTTCTTCAGGAGCTGCAGCGCGAGGCGAACACCATTCTTTCAAAATCGGGAAATCTCGATGTTTCCCGCAACGCCATCGCGATCAAGGCCGATATTGAAAAACTCCGTGAACAGGTTCAGAACGTTGAGTGAGACGATAAAGCGAAGCGGCAATCTGATTATCGTTTCGGGACCCTCGGGTGCGGGGAAGTCCGCCCTGGTTGGAAGTGTCTTGAAGCTCGTGTCGCGCGTGCGGTTTTCGGTGTCCTATACGACGAGAGCGCCGCGCGGAACAGAGACCGATGGTGTGGAGTATTTCTTTGTAGACAGGGCGGAATTTGAATCTTTGATTGGAAGCGACAGTTTTCTTGAATGGGCTGAAGTGCATGGCAATTTGTACGGCACTTCAAAAGCCTTTGTGGAAGACCTGATGATGCAGGGCTACGATGTCCTGTTGGATATCGATGTTCAGGGGGCGGGAATTATTCGCAAAAAGCGGCCGGATGCCATTGCCGTTTTCATCCTGCCGCCATCTTTCGATGTTTTGCAGAGCCGTCTCGTGCACCGAAGTCTCGATACGGAAACGGTTGTGGAGCAGCGGCTGAAGCGGGCCTGTAACGAAATCAGCCACTACAAGGAATACGATTATCTGGTCATCAATGAGGATCTCGGCAGCGCCATACGCGAACTGGAGTCCATAATTGTAGGAGCGCGGTGCCGGACCGCTGCCAGGGTTGAATCCGTCAAGTCGATATTAGCTACTTTTGGAGGAATGGATGCAGAAGGTTCCTGAAAGCATTGGATCTAAATACCGATTTATCATTATTGCGGCGGAGCGTGCCAAGCAGTTGCAGAACAATGCCAGGCCGAAGATCAAAACCCGGTCCACCAAGCCGGCTCATATAGCGATGCGGGAGATCGAGCAGGATCTGGTTGCTTTTGAAATGCAGACTCCGGTAGAGCCCTCGAGTCAGGGTTAGGGAGTTCCTGTGAAGATCGCGCTGGGCGTAACCGGTTGCATCGCTGCCTACAAGGCTATCGAGGTCATGCGAGGGCTTCAGAAGGCCGGCGCATCCGTGCAGGTGATTCTGACGCGCTCGGCGGCCGAATTTGTCACGCCGCTGACTTTTGAATCCTTGTCGGGACAGCATGTCATCACGGACATGTTTGAGGCGGAACTGAACCGGGATATCCGGCACATCAGTGTCGCGCAGTCCATTCAACTGCTGGCGGTCGTGCCGGCGACGGCGAACATCATCGGAAAGTTTGCCCACGGGATCGCGGATGATTTTCTGTCCACGCTGTATCTTTCCACTCCTTCCCCTGTCTTTATTGCGCCGGCGATGAATGTGGAAATGTGGCATCACGCGGCGGTGCGGGCCAATGTGGATATCCTCAAGAGCCGTGGACACTATTTCGTGGATCCGGAGCCGGGCATGCTTGCCTGTGGCATGGAGGGGGATGGGAAGCTGGCGACCGTCGATGTGATCGTCAGCCGGATTCTCCAAGTGCTGCGTGCGGGTGACGCGCTTTCGGGGATGAAGGTGCTGGTTACCGCGGGGCCAACGGTTGAGGACATCGATCCGATCCGGTTTCTATCCAACCGGAGTTCCGGGAAGATGGGGTATGCGGTGGCGGAGGAAGCTCGCCGTCGCGGGGCTACGGTCTACCTCGTATCGGGTCCAACGGCGTTGAGTGCGCCGGCAGGCGTGCAGCGAATTTCCGTGCGTTCGGCGGCCGAGATGAAGGATGCCGTGATGCGTCTGTATCCGGACGTGGACATTGTTGTCAAGGCTGCGGCGGTTGCCGATTATCGCCCGGTGGAAGTTGCCGCGCAGAAGATCAAAAAAGGCAAAGATGAAAAGATCCTGCATCTGACGCGCACGGAAGACATTCTCGAGACTCTGGGGAAACAGAAGAAGGGCCAGGTACTGGTCGGATTTGCGGCTGAAACGGAAAACCTTCTTGAGGCCGCGAAGGAGAAGCTGCTGCGCAAGAACCTGGACCTGCTGGTGGCCAATGATGTCTCCCGGGGAATCTTTGGTTCGGATTCCTCCACGGTCCACATTCTGAACAAAGGCGGGGAGACAATTACCATCGAAGGGCAATCGAAACTCTCCATTGCAGGCAAAATCCTCGATTTGGCATTAGCTGTCAGAAAGGGCTGATACTCGAAGCGGGCGCACCTCGCCCCATCCGGTAGCCAGCATCGTATTCACTTATGAAGTCAGGCACTGTAGTCATCATCGGACGACCCAATTCCGGAAAATCCACTCTGCTGAACGCGCTCGTGGGGCAGAAAATTTCCATCGTATCCCCGAAGCCGCAGACGACGCGGCATCGCATCCTCGGGATCACAACCGAAGCGCGCGGACAGATCGTCTTCATGGACACGCCGGGAATTCACAAGCCGGCCTATGGGATGAATCGTCGGATGCTGCACACCGTCTACGACGGGTTGAGAGATGTTGATCTTGTGCTCCTGGTCGTGGATGCCTCTATTGCCTACGGGTCGGGAGAGCATTTTGTTCTCGAGACCGTAAAAAAAGCGGAGGCGCGGTCGCTGCTGCTGCTGAACAAAATTGACAGCATTGCCAAGAACAAGCTGCTTCCCATTATGCAGCGGTATGGAAGCTCGTATGAGTTTCTGGAGATCCTGCCGATTTCTGCAAAGACCGGTGAAAACCTCGATCTGCTGCGCGACAGGCTTTTCGAATATCTGCCGGAAGGGGAGCCGCTTTACGATTCTGAACAGTTCACAGACCGGACGGAGAGGTTTCTTGCCTCCGAGTTCATCCGCGAAAAACTGCTGGAGCGTGTTCGCGAGGAATTGCCGTATGCCTGTGCCGTACTGATTCGTAAGTTTGATGAAAGCCAGAGAGAAGAAAAAAACCTGGTGGTGATCGATGCGGACATCCTGGTCGAGAAGCGTTCGCAGCAGGGGATTGTTCTGGGTGCCGGCGCTTCGCAGCTTCGGGATCTCGGCATCTCCGCCCGCAAGGAACTGGAACAGCTGCTCGATTGCAAGGTATACCTCGGCCTCCAGGTGAGAACAGCGCGAAACTGGCGGAATGACGACGCCGTGCTGGATCAACTGGAGCTCGGGCTATGATCGGCGATGAAAAGCTTGAGAAGCAGATACTGGAGCATCTGAAGCTTTACAGGGATTTGGGGGTGCGTTGGGTGCGAGCGTCCGAAAAGCCAAAACAGAAGGCGGCTGCCCGAACGCAGCGGCGGCCGGATCCAGTGGCGCGGCCGGTTTCGGGACCGGTTCCGAAAACGACCGAGCCGGCGAAAGCGGAAGTCCGTCCGGCGCAGCCAGCCGCGCAACCGGATAAATTCTTTGATGCGATCCGGGTGGATCTGACGGATTGCAAGCGCTGCAAGCTTTGGTCCACGCGCAAGAACATCGTGTTCGGTTCGGGGAATCCCCATGCGGACCTGATGTTTGTCGGGGAAGCCCCCGGGGCGGACGAAGATGAACAGGGTTTGCCATTTGTAGGGCGCGCCGGCCAGCTGCTCACCAAAATCATCGAGTCGGTCGGACTGCAGCGGAGCGATGTGTTCATCTGCAATATCCTGAAGTGCCGCCCACCCGGAAACCGCAATCCGGAAAGCGAGGAAATCGCCGCCTGTGAGCAGTTTCTTTTCCGGCAGATTGAGGCGGTGAAGCCGAAGATCATTTGTGCGCTGGGCACGTTTGGTGCGCAGACGCTTTTGCGGACCACAGAGCCGATCGGGAGGCTGCGCGGTCGCATGCTCGAATACCGGGGCGTTAAACTCATTGCCACCTATCATCCTGCCTACCTGTTGAGAAACCCGATGGAAAAGAGGAAGGTGTGGGAGGACATGCTGGTAATCAAAAAACACCTCGGCTCCGTTCATCCATAAACATCACCGCATGCGCGTCAGGCCCGGGCATAAGAAATCCGCGTCCGCCGGGAGCGCCGCCGTCCCGGCTCATACTGCATTGTATTTGTTCTGAGCCCTGCGATGCGAGTGAGGCACCAGGCCCGGAGGGCCGAAAGCAAGTAGCCGGGGGTGACGCGTAGCGAACCCCCGGATTGGATTGGACCAGCAACAAGCCCTGAAGGGGTGGCAGAATGATCGATCGTTCGCCCCTCCAGGTTTTTCTCGCGCTTGTCTCTACCGGGGGGGCGCTGCGCTTCACCCCGGCCACTTTCTGATCGCCCTCCGGGGCTGATATGCGTTGCCCAACCAGGTTTCTTGGGCAAATAATATGCAGCATTCGCCGTCCCGGCGGCAGCAGCTGTGGTGAAAGTGGCCAAGCTTTTGCCGGTGAGATGCCGGCGTTCCCGACAGGTAAGTCGGCAGGAAATCATGCGTGAAATCGTCGATATAGCCATCCCGGTTGGAATTCGAAAAACTTTTTCTTACTCTCTGCCGCCGGAGTTCCGAGGATGCATTGCGGAAGGAATGCGTGTGCTGGTGCCATTCGGCCGCAAGCTTCTGACCGGGTATGTGGTTGGCTTTCCGGAGAGCGCGCAGGTGGAGATGAAGAAGCTGCGCCCTGTCCGGGAGTTGCTCGATTCTGAACCTGCCGTTCCTGCAGCGCTGGTGGAGACGGCGCTCTGGGTTGCCAGGTATTACTTTGCTCCGCCGGGAGAGGTATTCCGGGCTTTGTTTCCGGCGGGGACGCAGGTGTCGGGAGAGCGGCGCGTCTCTCTTACGCCCAAAGCGGAGAGGCTTCTGGCTGGGGGATTACGTCCGGTTGGGCTACGCTCTCAGGAAGATAGGATCCTGGATATCCTGGCAAAGGAAAATTCACGGACAATCAAGGAGCTGTCCGAGTCTTCGGGGTTGCAGGGTGTCGATGGCTGGATCGAATCGCTCGTAGCGGCGCAATGGGTGCAGGTCGAGACATTTGTTGAAGTGGCCAAGGTGAAGGCGAAGGAGCAGCTGGGAATTCGCATTCTCGAATTCTCTCCTGAAATTGCCGCGGATCTGCCGACCGCGCAGAAACGGCTGTTCTCGGTGCTCAATCCGGCCGGGGAGCCGGTTCTGCTGCAGGACGCGTTGAAAGCAGCCAACAGCACAAACGGCGTGGCCCGCGCCCTGGAACAAAAGGGACTGGTTTCGATTGCACCGGCTCAACTGCACCGGACACCGCTGGACCTGGCCGCCACCGAGGCTTCGATTGCGCCGGTCCTGACGCCGGCACAGAGCGAGCTGGTCGATGGCGTTCTGCAATTGATTTCACAAGGGCAGGCGGCCCGTTGCCTGATTCATGGCGTGACGGGAAGCGGTAAAACCGAGATCTATCTGCGGCTGATTTCCGAGGTGCTGAAATCCGGTGGCACCGCGATGTTCCTTGTTCCGGAGATTGGGCTCACTCCGATGCTCAGCCGATTGGTTGTATCCCGTTTCCCGGGCCAGGTTTCGCTGTTGCACAGCGGCATGTCTCCGGGGGAGCGGTTTGACCAGTGGAGCCGGATTCGGGCCGGCCAGGCCAAAGTTGTGGTTGGAACTCGGTCCGCCGTGTTTGCACCGCTGAAGGATCTTCGATTCATTGTCATCGATGAAGAGCAGGATTCATCCTATAAGCAGGATGAATCCCCCTGCTACCATGCGCGCGAAGTAGCCTGGCATCGGATGGCGCAGTGTGGCGGGGTCCTGCTGTTGGGTTCGGCAACTCCATCGATAGAATCCTTCCACTGGGCCAGGCGCAGCGGCCGCTGTTTTTCACTGCCGGAGCGGATCGAGGCAAAGCCGTTGCCCCTGGTCCATATCGTCGACATGACCCGGGAATTCCAACGCGTCGGCAAACGAACGGTCATTTCAGCAGCCATGGAAGAGGAACTGCAGAGCTGCATGGATCGCCAGGAACAGGCGATCGTTTTGCTCAATCGCAGAGGGTATTCCCGGTCGCTGCTGTGCCGGAGCTGCGGGCACGTGTTCACATGCCCGGACTGCAGCATCAGCATGACTTACCATCAGCTGGAGGATCGGCTGGCTTGCCATTATTGCGGGCAGGATCGCAGCACCCCGGATGTCTGCAGCGAGTGCGGGGGGGCCTACATTCACTATTCCGGAGTAGGGACCGAACAATTGGAAGCACTGCTGAAAGCACTGCTTCCGAAGGCGAGGATTGCCCGCCTGGACAGAGACTCCACGCGCCGACGCGGTGTGCTGAGATCCACGCTGTTTGCCTTTGCCGATCGCAAGCTGGACCTGCTGGTCGGAACCCAGATGCTGGCAAAAGGGCACGATTTTCCGAACGTTACGCTCGTAGGTGTTGTGTCCGGCGATTCCGGGCTGGCATTCCCGGATTTCAGATCCGCGGAAAGAACGTTCCAGCTTCTGACCCAGGTGGCGGGCCGCGCGGGCCGGGGGGCCTCTCCCGGCCGCGTGGTTCTTCAATCGTACTACCCCGACAACTACGCGCTGCAGTTTGCACAGCAACAGGATTATCAGGGGTTTTATGAGAGGGAGATCGATTTCCGTCGGTTGATGGGATATCCCCCCTATCGCGGATTAGTGCAGATTCTCATTGCGGATCCCGACCATTCCAAGGCTTCGGCGACGGCCGAAAAGATAGCCGCTACTTTGCGGAGACTTGCGGCCCGGACTGAAGGCCCGATGCGGCCGCATGTGCTGGGGCCCGCAGCGGCGCCGATTGAGAAGCTGCGCGGCAATTTCCGGATGCAGGTATTGGTGAAGCTGCACCCGGATTTGCAGGGCGCCGCGATTCTTCAGGATTGCTTTGAGGAATTGGACCGGCAAAAGTTGTCGGCAGCGCGCGTGCATGTCGACGTCGATCCTCTGTCTCTGCTTTAGCCCGCATACTAATTAGAGGTTGAGCTGCGGAATGAAGGCGGGACCCACTGGAAGCGCCGACGTCTCCGTAATACCATTTGCTTTTTTTCATTTGCCGATCTTTCGCCCTTCAGGGCTACTATTATTTCACCACCCTACCAGGGGTTCGCTCCGCTCACCCCTGGCTACTTGCTTTCGGCCCTCCGGGCCTGGTGCTTCGCTCGTGTCGCAGGGCTCAGAACAAATTTTGCGCCTCCGGCGTTCCTGCCAGGGCAGGGGTTCGCTCCGCTCACCCCTGCTTAAACTCCGGCGCTTTCGAGGCTCTTTGAACCGCGAAGCTCGCCCAGAGCCCTACCTCTTGCGCCTCCAGCGTTCCTACCAGGGCGGGTGGGTACTTCGTTGCCCTGTGACTCGATTCAAGCAGCCGTTGGTGTCATCGGCACGGAGATCCAGCGCCGGAGGCGCGAAAGATAGTAGCCCCGGGCGAGCTTGCGAGCCCGGGGTTATACTCGGGGGAATCAAAGAGCCCTGAAGGGGCGAAAGAAAGCGCCTGAAAAAAAGTAAATGGCATTGGGTGTCTCGCCGGCAAGCCAACGCTCCCGGTGCTGTGATCGACAGGTGCATTGTTTGTTTGGTTCAAAACGGCAAATTGTGGTACAACGAATTCGTGTTCGTAATCCGGAGTGTGTCCCAGATACAATCAAGTTGAAATGGAGGAATTATGGCAGCATGCTCTAAATGCGGGTCGGTCGTAGCAGACGGCGCATCCTTCTGCAGCGTTTGTGGGTCACCGGTGTCAGTTGTCAGCAATCCTGTTCCCCCACCTCCGCCCCCACCGCAGTCCCAGTTTCAGCCTCAGTATCAGTCCCAGCCTCAGCCCCAGGCGCCGCTACAGCCTCAGATGGGAGCGACCTCGGCCGGCCTGAGTTCCAATGTTGCCGGCGCTCTTGCCTACCTGGTGGGTCTGATCACTGGAATCATCTTCCTGGTTCTGGATCCGTACAAGGGTGATCGTTTTGTCCGCTTCCACGCGTTTCAATCGATTTTCCTGAATGTCGCCCTGATTATTTTCGGATTTATCTGGAGCGCGATTGTGGGAATGCTGATCTTCTCGCTCGGGCTGCTTTCGCTGGTCAGTTTGATCGGCTCGCTAGTCTACCTTGCATTCTTTATTCTGTGGTTGTTCCTCATGTTCAAGGCGTACAACAAGGAAATGTTCAAGCTTCCGATCATCGGGGATATTGCCGAAAAACAGGCTGCCAAATAGGATTTATGATTTGCGGCGGACAATGAGCGGATTGGCCCGCCATCGTCCGTCGCAAATCGTCAACGCTTCTTCATGAGTCACGATCACGCACATCACGCGCACCACGCACCGAAAACCGGCAAACAGAATCTGACCCTCGCCCTTGCGATAACCGGCACATGGTTTGTCATCGAGCTGGCCGGGGGGCTGTATGCCAATAGCCTTGCACTGCTGGCGGATGCAGCGCACATGCTCACCGATCTCGCTGCCCTCGGTCTGAGCCTGTTTGCCCTCAAGATATCTGCGCGGCCAGCCACGCATTCCAAGACGTACGGGTACCTGCGTGCCGAAATTCTGGCCGCACTTGCCAACGGCATTTTTCTTATCCTGATCGCCATATATATCTTCTATGAATCCTATCAGCGTTTCCGTTTGCCGGAGGAAGTGAAGAGCGGGACAATGCTCGTCATTGCGTTCACCGGGCTCCTGGCCAATGTAATCACGGCCGCGCTTCTGTTCCGGAGCCGGCATGAAAATCTGAATCTGCGAGGAGCCTTCCTGCATGTGCTCGGGGATACGCTTGGATCTGTCGGGGCCATTATCGCGGGCGTGCTGATGATTCTTAAAAAGTGGTACCTGGCCGATCCTATTGTGTCAGTGGTTGTCGGTGCGCTGGTGCTGTACAGCTCCTGGGAACTGGTGGCCGAGAGCGTGGATGTGCTCCTGGAAGGCACGCCCAGGCATTTGAATATTTCAAATATCCTAAACGACCTGGGTCAGCTGAAGGGCGTCCGCTCGGTCCACGATCTGCATGTGTGGTCCATCACATCCGATATGACAGCCATGAGCTGCCATGTGGTGCTGAAGCCGAACGTGGATGCGGGCGAAGCGCTGGCTGCATCCAACCGCCTGATGCGCGAAAAGTATGGGATCGATCATACGACCATCCAGATCGAATTCGACGATTGGCATCCGGGCGAGGACGTCGGCTGCCACTGACAAATTACGAATTACGAATGACGAATGATGAATTACGAATGGAACAGCGCGTCCCGGTCTGCGTCATGCGTCATGGGATCGGAACTCTTCCACAAAGGTCTTCTTAATCAGCCAGCCCAATCATCGCCACATCGTATGTTTTCTTTCGTCATTCGTATTTCGTAATTCGTCATTCTGCTGGCGGTGCTGGCGGAACCGGCGGCTGATACACTGGCGGCATTGCGCCATCTCCGGGTTTGCGTTTCTCGAACAACGCGACGCCGATGGCGCCGCCGACCATGCCGAGCAGGCAGCAGAATGAAAGCATAAAAATGATGCCTAATGCATAAATAACCCCGGAGTTGGCAATGAAGGCTTCGGCCATTCGGCGGGTTTCCGGCGGCACATTCGGCATCTGTTCCATGGATTGCCGGACCTGTTCGACGAAACTGCCATGTCCCAGCAGCATCTGCATCGGCACGGAGAACAGGCCGATGACGATGGCTCCGATGAAACCCGTCAGCAGCCCGAGCTGGACGCCGCGCCCGAGTTTAACGGCAACCGGCGAGTCCTTAACATAGATGTACGCGGCGATAACGCCGCCGGCAATGACCCAGGCACAGCAGAGGCAGCTGACGAGGGGCAATGAAGAAAGGATTCCCAAAACCACTCCGCCGATCACCGCAGGCTTCCACAGTCTTTCTTCATTCATACAAGGTCTCCTTTGGGTTGCGGGGATGCCAGGAGCAGCGGGCGCAGGGATGCGTCCTCGGCCAGCTCTGAGAGTCCACGCATAACAAGTGAGGATGCCAGCGTGCCGAAAAACAGGCCGCTGAAAAAGCGCGTGCACCAGGTGTTCGTCCATAGTCCGGCCGCCGGCGCCAGTGCATCGCAGGCAAGCAGTAGGACAGCGCTCAAAATCCAGCCGCGGCGCGTCCGAGGGCTTCGGTTCATAACATCCATGTTCAGAAAACAGCCGAGAAACAGGCCTGCATAAATACCCATGCAGCGGTGGCAGACCGCCAGGGGATACCCCAAAAGCGAGAAGGATCTCTCCGGCATCTGATGGCAGATGCGGGAGAAGAGCAGGTACAGGACAGATGCGGCCGTGCCGTGCGAGCGGGCGAGCAGGATGGGCGCCGCGACGGCACACAGGCAAACCATGCCGCAGGCAGCCGCCACAGCCATGCGCGGCTGGATCGACAATAAGAGATTTCTAAGGACTATCCGCTTCATCCCTACCCCCCCCATTCAAGGGACCGCCATTATACCCGATAACGGCGAAAAGTCTGAAACACGGCAATTCCAGCTCTTTTTTTGGCCATCCGCCCCGCCTCCACTGGAGCTTCCTGGCGTACCATTTGGGACAGTTTCACTATGCGGAACAGGCCAAAATCCGCTAAAAATGCGGGTAAAATGAAGGTTCACTTGCGGGGGTTTCGATTCGGATAGCCAATTTCGAATCCTAGGATAAGTTTTTTTTATCCGTCAATGGCCCCTCGATTGCATGGGGGCGCCAAAGTGGAGCGGGGACCCTACTTTGGACACAAGATTTTGTGCAGAAACGAAGTTTTGGACTATATCTTGTGTGAATTTTCCAAATATATCTTGACAAGCAATTGCAATTCCCTTATACCAAATTGCGAAAGGTTAGGGGTGGATGAGAGTTGGATTAACTTTTAATATGAAGAGGGGCGAGCCGGAGGAGGCGCAGGAACCTCCTGGTAGTTACCCGGCGGACAGCCAGGCGGAATGGGACACACCCGAGACCATTGCCGCCGTGGAGAGCGCCTTGGCCGAACGCCATGAAGTGATCCCGATCGATGCCGGCGGGGACGCCTATGGTGCCCTCCAGAAGACCCGGCCGGACATCGTTTTCAATATCGCGGAGGGGAGTTCCGGCCCCTGCCGCGAGGGCTACATCCCCTCCATCCTGGAGCACCTGAGAATCCCATACACAGCCAGCGACCCCCTCACCCTGAATATCTGCCTGGACAAAGCGCGGACCAAGGAGATTTTGGCCTATTACGGTCTGCCGACTTCCCGTTTCCGAGTCATCCGGGAGGACGGGTTTTCGTCCAATAGCCTGCATTACCCGCTGATGGTAAAGCCTTTACATGAGGGGTCCAGCATCGGGATCCGGAACGACTCGTTGGTCCGGAACCGGCAGGAGATGCGGGAGCGAGTCACATGGCTGATGCGGCAGTATGGGGAGCCGGCTTTGGTGGAGGAGTTTCTGCCCGGACGCGAGTTTACGGTGTCCATCATCGGCAATAACGAAGAAGCCCGTGCGCTTCCGATTGTGGAGATTCTCTTCGATTCACTCCCGGACGGAGTGAATCCTATCTATTCCTATGAGGCCAAGTGGATTTGGGATCAGAGTTCAAATCCGCTGAAGATTTTTGAATGTCCGGCCCGCCTCAGTCCGGAACTGCAGGCTGACATCGAGAGCGCGTGCCTTCGCGCCTATGCGATTTTGCGGTGCCGCGACTGGTGCCGCATTGATGTACGTCTGGACGCTTCAGGTCGCCCTCATATTATTGAGCTCAATCCCTTGCCCGGAATTTTGCCGAAGCCGGAAGACAACTCCTGTTTTCCGAAAGCGGCGCGTGCGGCGGGGATCAATTACAACCAGTTAATCAATGCGGTCCTGGATACTGCGTGTAAACGCTACAGGTTGATCTGATGGAACACAACGATTGCGTCATTCTCTACAACGCTGCGAGTATTGAAGAAGTGGATGGCTGCGAAGAGAAGATTTACGCCTCGAACATTATCCGTTCGGAAGTGGTGGCCATCGAGGAAAGCCTCCGCGAAGGCGGCTTCAACCCGTATGTGCTTTCGGTTGAGTATTTCACGAAAGACCTGGTCGATACTCTGGCCGATCTCGCGCCGAAGTTTGTGTTTAACCTGGTGGAAGAGATCAACGGGAAATGCGAACAGGAAGCCTGTGTCGCGGGGCTGCTCGACATGATGGGAATCCCGTATACGGGCTCCGACCCGTTTGCATTGGGATTGGCGCTTAATAAATTTCATGTGAAGCAGATCCTGCGATCAGCGGGCATCCCCACGGCCCGCGGATTCCTGCGGTTCCCGGGGCAGAAGCTGTCGATTCCGCGCGGCATGCGGTTCCCGATGTTTGTGAAGCCAGCCCACGAGGATGCCAGCCTCGGGATCAACAGCAATTCCGTGTGCTACACGGCGGAGCAGCTCGAACGGCAGATCCGATATATTCAGGAGATTTATCAGCAGGAAGCGCTGATCGAAGAATACCTGGACGGTCGTGAATTCAACGTCTCGGTGATCGGCGACAAGCGGCCGGAGGTGCTCGCGGTTCAGGAAATAGACTTTTCCGGAATGCCGGAGGGGGAACCGCGAATCGTGAGCTATCGCGCGAAATGGGACGAGGAGAGTGATTTTTACAAAGGCACCGTGCCTGTCTGCCCGGCAAATATTCCGAAGCGAATGGAAAACCGGATTCGCGATGTTGCGATCCGGAGCCATTTGACCCTGGGCTGCCGCGATTATTCGCGTGTGGATATGCGCACCGATGCCCGCGGCAACCTGTATGTGCTCGAGGTGAATCCCAACTGCGATATTTCGCCGGGGGCCGGATTCGCGCGGGCCGCAGGAGTTGCCGGATACAGCTACACCGAGATCATTGTCAAAATCAGTGAAACAGCTATGGAGCGCGGCGCGAAAGTGACCGACGCCATTTATGCATTCTGACGAGCATCCAACGATTGCAGTTCGACCGATGGCATCACGCGATCTACCTGTCGTCTCTTCACTAGTCGGGTCGATCGAGAACTTCAATGGAGCTGAAGTCGACTGTGCCCTGGAACTGATCAACATCTATCTGCAGAACGATAATCAAACCGACTACCGTGTGGTTGTGGCCGAGGATTCTACCCCCTCCGTGCGTGCGTATGCGTGCTGGGGACCGGTGCCGCTGACCAGGGGGACGTATGACCTCTACTGGATCGCAACGCACCCGGAGTCGCGCGGTCACGGTTATGGGCAGGCGCTGATGTCGTATGTGGAAGACAAGGTTAAAGCAGAGAAAGGCCGGCTTCTCGTCGTGGAGACGTCGGGAAAAAGTTCGTACACCGCAACGGTTCAGTTTTATCAACGCCTCGGGTACGAGGAGGCATCTCGTATAGAGCACTTTTACGATGTCGGGGATGACAGGCTGATTCTTGTGAAGAGGCTTTCCTGACAGGGAGACAGGCTCGCAAATGGAACGAATGGAGCAGTGGACGATTGATTTACGCAACAGCGTTACTCAGGGGCAGCAGCTTGCCGCGGATTTTGGCGCGGACGCCTCGGAGATCGACGCCATCTGCAAAGAGTATCCGATGCGAATTCCCAAGTATTACTACAACCTGATCAAAGGGAAAGGGGATCCCGTCTGGATGCAATCGGTGCCGTCGATCCAGGAGTTGCGCGATATGAATTCTCCGGAGGATCCGCTGCACGAAGAGGAAGACAGCCCCGTTCCACGGCTGACGCATCGCTATCCGGATCGCGTGCTCCTGCTCGTGACAGACCGCTGTCCGATGTACTGCCGTTTCTGCACGCGGAAGCGCATGGTCGGCAGGACCAGCACCATCACGGAAAAAACCATCGCGATGGGCATCGACTATATTCGGAGCCATACCGAGATACGGGACGTACTGCTGTCCGGCGGTGATCCGCTGATGGTCAGCGACCGCAAACTGGAGCGGATTATTTCCAGCCTGCGCGCCATTCCGCATGTGGAGATCATTCGAATCGGAACGAGATTCCCCTGCGTCCTGCCGAGCCGGATCACGGATTCGCTCTGCAACATGTTGAAGAAATATCATCCGATCTTCATCAACACCCATTTCAATCACCCGCAGGAAGTGACGCCGCAGGCGAAGGAAGCCTGCGAACGCCTGTCGAACGCGGGAATCCCACTGGGCTGCCAGACTGTTCTCATGAAGGGGGTTAACGACGACCCTGCGATTTTGAAAGAGCTGATGCACAAGCTCCTGATGATGCGAGTGCGCCCCTACTACCTGTATCAGGCAGACCTTACCCGGGGAACCAATCACTTCCGCACCCGTGTGGAAGCCGGACTGCAAATCATGCAGTCCATGCGCGGATACACCACCGGGTTCGGAGTGCCGCAGTTTGTGATCGATGCTCCCGGCGGCGGAGGTAAAATCCCCCTGATGCCGGACTATGTCGTTCGATTTGATGAGAAGGAAATCGTACTGCGGAATTTTGAGGGGAAACAGTACCGGTATCCGCAGGCGGATCAGCCCTACGTCAAAGATACGCGCGACGTCGAACTGATCAACTTCTAGGTTCCTTCGATGGAAGTGCAGAGCTTTTGCCGGGAGCGCCGCGGTTGTTGCCACCAAAGCCGGTGCTCCCGGCAAAATAGGTTCCATAAATAAATGGGGTTGATTAGTTTTTATCTTTGAACCGCGAAGACCTCGAAGACCGCAAAGATTTTTTGGCTCATTTTGCTGCTGGGCAATGAGATAGTGTGATGGATAGGAAAGAAGTTGTGCATCATATTGTCGATTCAGCGGTGCCTGATGTATGAAGCATCAGGGATGAAAGCCAGCGTATGATCTGGCGAGAACGATAACCGCAAAACCTGCTAAAATATTTTCTTTGCGGTCTTCGGGGTCTTCGCGGTTAATGGGGTTGCTAATTCGGTCAAGTCAGGTTTTGTTAGGAGCGCAGCGGTTGTTGCCACCAAAGCTGGCGCTCCGGTAAAAACAGGTTCCAGATCTTTGTACCCAATCAATAACGAGCAGCATTAGGGAAGTACCGCCCGACTTCTTTAGTGCTACATCGGACAAACCGGCGCTTTCGCTGACGACAGGCGCCGTGGCACTATTTCCACTAAAGGTTTTCTTGCACTGCCGTGTTTCGGCTGATAATCTGCGCAAATAATGTGAGGGACGTGCGATGAAGTTTATTTTTGTAACGGGCGGAGTTCTTTCATCGTTGGGAAAAGGGTTGGCAAGCGCTTCCATCGGCTGTCTTCTGGAAGCTCGCGGCTTGAAGGTCAATTTCCTTAAGCTGGATCCGTATATCAATGTGGATCCGGGTACCATGAGTCCTTTCCAGCACGGAGAGGTCTTCGTGACCGACGACGGCGCGGAAACCGATTTGGACCTTGGGCATTACGAACGGTTCGCCAACGTACGGCTCACCAAAGAGAACAACTCCACAACCGGCAGGATTTACCAGACCGTGATCGACAAGGAACGCAAAGGGGAGTTCCTCGGCAAAACGGTCCAGGTGATCCCTCATATCACCAATGAAATCAAGGCGACTATTCGAAAAGTTGCCCAGGATGTGGATGTTGCGATTATAGAAATAGGCGGAACCGTCGGCGACATCGAGAGCTTGCCTTTCCTGGAATCCATCCGCCAGATGCGCAATGAGGTTGGTCGGGAAAACTCGATTTTTGTGCATTTGACACTTGTACCTTATATTGGAACTTCCGGTGAATTAAAGACAAAACCGACTCAACACAGCGTCAAGGAACTGCGCGAAATCGGTATCCAGCCTGATATCCTGCTGTGCCGGACCAACCGCCTTCTGGGGAAAGAGATCAAATCCAAGATTGCGCTGTTCTGTAACGTTTCCGAAAAGGACGTCATTACGGCACTGGATGTACACAATATTTATGAAGTACCGCTCGTGTATCACAGTGAAGGTCTCGATGACACGATTGTCAGCCACCTGTCTCTTCCGGAGCAGGCGCCGGATCTGACCCGCTGGGAGAAGATGATTGAGGCGGCGCGCAATCCACTCGATTCCGTGCAGATTGGAATTGTGGGGAAGTACGTCGAGTACGAAGACTCATACAAGAGCCTCAATGAAGCGCTTTATCATGGCGGGTTGGCCAATCAGCTGCGTGTGGAGCTGAAGTGGGTGGAATCGGAAGGTCTGATTGATGAAATGCTGGACGAGCAGTTGGGTAAGTATGACGCGATCCTTGTTCCCGGTGGATTCGGGAAACGGGGAATTGAGGGCATGATCAAAGCGGCGCAATGGGCGCGTGTAAAGAAGGTCCCATACTTTGGCATTTGCCTGGGCATGGAATGCGCGGTGATTGAGTATGCGCGCAATGTCTGTGGGCTGCAGGCAGACAGTTCCGAGTTCGATCCCGCAGCGCCGCATCGGGTGTTCTACATGTTGCGGGAACTGCTTGGAAGCGAAGTCATGGGGGGGAACATGCGGTTGGGCGCGTATCCTTGCCTTATCGAGCCCAATTCGCTGGCACACAAAGTTTACGGGGCCAAGGAAATCTCCGAGCGGCATCGTCATCGCTATGAGTTCAACCGGGAATACGAGAAGATCATCACCAGTTATGGCATGAAGTTTTCGGGCAACTCTCCGGATGGCAACTTCGTGGAGATCGCGGAGCTTCCGGGCCATCCATGGTTCCTGGGTTGTCAGTTCCACCCGGAGTTCAAATCGAAGCCGCTGCAGCCGCATCCTCTGTTTGCGAGCTTTATCGGCGCCGCCTGTCTGCATAAGTCGGACAGGAGGAAGCACGCCGAAGAGGCGGCGCAGGCCGAAATCCAGGTTCCCAAGAATCAAGATACGGCCCGGTCCTGAGGATTGAATGGGTTCTGTCAAAATCGGTTCGATAAAACTCGGCAGTAAAGGCCGGCCGTTTTTCATTGCGGGCCCCTGCGTCATTGAAAGTGAGAAGCATTGCCTGAAGATGGCGGAGCGGCTGGCGTCGTACGCGGCACGGCTCGACGTTGACCTTATTTTCAAGGCGTCGTTCGACAAGGCAAACCGTACATCCGTCAGCTCCTATCGAGGGCCGGGACTGGAAGACGGGTTGCGCATTCTCGAAAAAGCGCGCGACGTCAGTGGTCTTCCCGTCCTCAGCGATGTTCACGAAATGGACCAGGTATCTGCGGCGGCGCAGGTATTGGATGTTCTTCAGATTCCCGCATTTCTTTGCCGTCAAACCGATCTGATCCAGGCAGCGGCCAAGTCCGGCCGCTGCGTGAATTTAAAAAAAGGGCAATTTCTATCTCCTCTGGAGATGCGGAAGGTACTCGAAAAAGCGCTGGCGACGGGCAATCACAATATCCTGTTGACCGAGCGTGGAGCTTCGTTCGGATACAACAACCTTGTCGTGGATTTTCGCTCCTTTGTGATCATGCAGTCTTTTAGACAACCGGTGATCTTTGATGTGACCCATAGCGTGCAGGCTCCTGGAGGGCAGGGGGACAAATCGGGTGGAGACTCTCGGTTTATCCCGTACCTGGCGCGTGCCGGCGCCGCCGCCGGTGTGGACGGGTTCTTTTTCGAGGTTCATGATAATCCCTCCCTGGCCCTGTCGGACGGCCCCAATTCTCTCGACCTGAAAACCTTTCCCCGGCTGATTGAGGACATTCTGCGGATTCGCGGTGCGCTGCGGAGGACCCTGTGAAAGCCGTCGGGACGCATCTTGCGTTGGCAACGGCCGCCCGTGTTCTCGAGGCGGAAGCGGAAGCGATTCGGACACTCATCGACCGGCTTGGAGAATCCTTTTTGACCGCGGTAGATCTGGCCGTCTCGTGCTCGGGGAAGATCGCGGTAACGGGGCTGGGAAAATCCGGAATCATCTGCAAGAAGATTGCCGCCACGCTCAGCAGCACGGGGTCTCCTTCCATCTTTCTGCACGCGGCTGATGCTCTGCATGGCGATTGTGGACTGCTTGGAAAAGAAGATGTGGTGCTGGCGATTTCCAAAAGTGGCGAAACGGAAGAGGTGCTGCAGATTCTGAATGTCGCAAAGCGAATGGGACTGCCGGTGATTGCGATGGCCGGCGAGCCGGGATCCTCGCTGGCGCAGTTCGCCGATGTGTTTCTGGACGTCAGCGTCGCCGAAGAAGCGTGCCCGCTCGGGCTGGCGCCCACTACCAGTACGGCCGCGGCACTGGCAATGGGTGATGCCCTGGCGATGGCTCTCATGGAAAGAAAGGGCTTCGGCAAAAACGATTTCGCTTCGTTGCATCCGGCCGGCAGCCTGGGGAAAAAGCTGTTGCGTGTCAGGGAATTGATGCATACGGGAGCTGGGATCCCGCGCGTGCTCGAGTCGACGCCAATGGGCGATGCGATTTATGAGATGACCCGGAAGAGCCTTGGGATGACGGTGGTGACCGGCGAAGACGGCGTCCTGCTTGGCGTGGTTTCGGATGGCGATCTGCGACGCATGCTGCAGAAATCCACCGATCCCATGAAGCTGAAGGCCGGGGAAGTGATGTCCCGGAATCCGAAGACCATTTCTGAGGATGAGCTGGCGACGGTGGCGCTGTCAAAGATGGAAGAGATGAAGATCACCAGCCTGGTAGTGGTGGATGCGGCCCGCGTGGTTACTGGCGTGGTGCATGTCCACGACCTGTGGCGCACCGAAATGTTCTGAAACCGGGAATACCGGGATCGGCGCCGCCGCGGCCAATGCCGCATATTATTGGCAAAAAGGCGCCTTGGAGCGCTGCAGCTTGCTGCCGCTTTTGAAGACCATTAAAGCCGAAGGCGGTGGCAAGCTACCTCACTCCGAAGGGCTTCGCCCTCGATAAATAAGCCGAGCGCCCGTCATTTTTTGGCTGCCGGTTACATCCCCCAATAATCGTGCGTGTTGACCGGCTTTCCCTGGAGTTTCAGATAATAGAAAAGTTGTCCTTTATGGGCTTTCAGATGATCGATCATCTGAAGAAGACGGTGTCCCAGGCTCATGGGTGATGGGTCCCAGGGAGCCGGTGCCTGTTGGTTCTCCAGGTCTTCCTCTTTGCACCGGGCAAGGATTTCCAAAGCGGTTTTCTTGTCCTCGCGCAGCAGTTTTTGTCCCTCGGCAATACTGGCGACTGTGGGCATTTTCTCGGCAGGCGGGAGCATTTCCTCCTGCGGCAGCTTGCTTGGATCGACATCCTGGGGCATTCCCCAATCTCCGGTTGCGAATCCTTTGAACGTCGCGCCGCAGGATGTGCACAGATGCATCAGGAGCTGTCCCGTGGTCATCCAATTCGGGCCGGTGGAAGGCTTCCAGGGAAGCATCTGATCATTGGCCAGGGAAACCAGTTTTTCGGTGGAAGCATAGGCAAATTCGAGTTCTGACTTCAGTAGTTCCGTCCATTTCATAAGGTTCCGCTTTCTGTGGGGGGAGTGGCTGAGGTAAGTGTAGCATTTTGCGCTGCGGAATCTAAAACCGCGCAAAACTCTGTGCCGATCTTTCCGGATGTCACTTGCGGTGGCCCCGGGCGATGGGTATGCTTTCGGCTTATGTATTCCGACGACGATATCCGTACCTGCATCCGTGTACTCCATGATCTGATATCCGATCCCGATGCCTTTGCGCGGCTTACGGAATCCGAACGCATAGAGCTTCTGCATGTGGCCGGACTTCTTTCCCGTCCGGACCGGGAGTCTCTCAAAAAAAGAAGCAAGGCCATTCGGAAGGAGATGCGATCCGCAAACACCCGGATAGAGCGCGCGGCTCGGGCTGCCACCGGCATCCGGAGCGCCAGGGAAGCAGCCGTATTCGCGGCACCCCGTATGCTCTCCGCGCCTGAAATCCCACACAACGTCGTGGAACTGAACTCTCCCCGCAACTGCTATATCTGCAAGGCCGAATTTACCAGGCTCCATTTCTTTTACGATGCGCTCTGTCCGGAATGCGCAGAGTTCAATTATGCCAAACGGTTTCAGACGGCGGATCTCAACGGACAAACCGCACTCATCACCGGCGCCCGCGTGAAGATCGGGTACCAGGCAGCGCTCATGATGCTCCGCGCTGGAGCCAGGGTGATCGCCCTTACGCGGTTTCCCGCGGACGCAGCGCTCCGCTATTCGAAGGAGGAGGATTTCCCGAGCTGGAGCGACAGGCTTCAGATCTTTGGGGTGGATCTCCGCCACACGCCGAGCGTGGAAATTCTTGCGCGGCATATTGAGGAAACCGAAAACAGGCTCGACATTCTCGTTAACAATGCGGCTCAGACAGTCCGGCGTCCCCCCCAGTTTTATGCGCATCTTCTTGAAAATGAACGCCACGGCCGTTCGATCCTTACAGCCGCGCAACAGGATCTTCTCGCGGGATATAGCGATTGCGTGCGGAGGCTGGGAACGGAACCTGACCGGGCCAATCTGCCGGTCCGGTGGCAATCGAGAACGCCGGGAATTGGGATTTCCCGATCCGCGGAGCTGTCGCAAATCGCCTATGAACACGATCAGTCGCTCGAACTCGAAACGGTTTTTCCGGAGGGGAAACTGGATGCCGACCTTCAGCAGGTGGATCTTCGGAATGTCAACAGCTGGAGACTGAAACTGGGCGATGTTAAAACCTCGGAGATGATCGAGCTCCAACTGGTAAACGCGGTCGCTCCCTTTGTGCTCTGCAACAGGCTGCTGAATCTCATGAAACGCGACTTCACAGGCTGCAAGCACATCGTGAATGTCTCCGCCATGGAAGGTAAATTCCTCCGATTTAAAACGAATGGCAGGCATCCGCATACCAATATGGCAAAGGCTGCCTTGAATATGCTGACCCACACTTCGGCGTCGGATCTGGCCGGCTTCGGCATTTTCATGAACGCCGTGGATACGGGCTGGGTAACCGACGAAGATCCGGTTCTGCTTGCGCAGCGGAAACAGGAATTGCATGATTTCCAACCGCCGCTCGACATCGTGGACGGAGCCGCACGCGTTTGCGATCCGTTTTTCGACGGCATCAAGTCAGGCACGCACTGGTGTGGGAAGTTTTTGAAAGATTACAGGCCGATAGACTGGTGAAGGAAAAGAAGGCAGGAGACATGACAAAGCAGGATTAATCATCGGTGAATGCACGCCACAGGCCGGAAGCACAGACTAGTTCACTGGAGCAGCATTCCCTGCATTCTCCACCAGGCAGAGATAATCGTGAAAAGCGCATCCGCCCGTGATGGACACAACGGGCGGGATGCCTTGTTCGAATGCTATTTGACGATTAGTTCGCTGTCGTGCCGTCGCGACCATTGGGGCCACCCGGGCCAGCCAGGGATTGGATTAAGCGTACCACTTCATCGATACCTAACTTCGTTTGCAGCGCGGTTACCTGATCTACCGTCAATATTTTGATAACACTCACGGCAAAATCAATCTCGGCGGCCTCTCGCGTCAACGCTTCTGCGCTCCTCTCATCCTGCAAAAAATGGGAATGGCGTTAAATTATTGTTAACCCGCTGTTCTTGAATTCATCGCATCACCCTGTTGCATCAACGCTCAACGGAAGCTGGACGGATATACAAGGAAGGCTATCTGAACCATCCGGTCTTTCTGGTATGCTGTGCAATCAGATATGGACTATGGAATCTGAACGGTGCCGCAATGCTGTGTTGGGGCATGTATCCTTCGATTGCTTTAGTGAGAGATCTTAATGCGCGTAATGCTGATCAATCCCCTGAGCGGCTGGTTTAAATATGACCCGATGGGGATGCCTCCGCTCGGTGTGTTGACTGTTGCCGCCAAACTTCGGCGGGAAGGGCATGAGGTTGTTTTCGTCGACCGCAATGCGCAGGCTTTCGGGAACAAAGAGAATGGCGCTTTTGCCGGCGGGCAGGATATTGATCTCATCAAAGCTCTCGATAAAAGGACCCGGTCTGAGGTTTCCCGGTTTAAGCCCGACATAGTGGGTCTCACTGTGATGACCAGCCAATTGCGCGATGCGCGACATGTTGCGGATTTGGCGCGATCTGCATGCCGCAGCCAAACTTTGATTGTTGCCGGAGGTTACCATCCGACTTCTGAGCCGTTGACCATATTTCGCGATATCCCAAGCCTGGATATTGCCGTTCGGGGCCAGGGAGAGTTCGCCATGACTTTACTGGCCGATGGGCTGCCACTCGGCAAAATTCCAGGCCTGACTTACCGGGCTGCGAGGCGAGAGGATCGGAGCGTTTTGAGTTTTTTCCGCAGGCGGCGATCCGAGTTAAGTCCGAGCTCAATTCTCAGCACAGCGGACGGGCCCTGGTCCAAAGATCGCTTTTTTACAGTGCGTCCGGCGCGAGATCTCCTGGACAAGTCCTATTACCAGCGCGAAGGGGACGGTGTTATCAATTGCTATTACTTCCGGCAGCCGGCATCGATTATTTCCTCGAGAGGCTGCCCCAAACGCTGCGCGTTCTGTGCCTCCGTGCTGATGGAAGACAAGCTGTTTTTTAGTCCCGTTGAGGCATTGATCCAGGAAATCGAAGAACTGGTCGACAACGGCGTAACGGGCCTGTTTTTTTACGATATCAATTTTCCGGTGTATCGGAAGCGCGCGCGATCCTTCTGCTCGGCCATGGTCGAGCGTGGCCTGGCGGACCGGGTCAAGTGGATTGCCTGTGCCTCAGCCGACGATCTTCCCTATGAATTGTTGCCTGATATGAGACGGGCGGGCTGCATAGGGATCGTTTTTGGTTTCGAGTCCGCATCGCAGCGCGTGCTGGATATTCTCGGCAAACGAACGGCCGCCGAACTGAACCAGAAGGCGGTCGATGCATGCAAAGCCAACGACATCCGGCCGCAATCCGGCTTCATTGTGGGGGTTCCGGGAGAAACCGAAACGGATATTCGGATAAGCCTGGATTTTATTGCAAAAAACAATCTGCTGAGCAGTCTTAACCTGCTGCTCCCCTTGCCTGGGACTCCCATCAACAAACAGTTGCGGGAGATGGGAAAACTGAATTGTGAAGATCCTGATTACTGGGGATTAATCGCTGATACGAATGCGCCCATAATACCGTCGCGCGTTTACAATGATTTGCCGTTCGATCATTTTATGGAGCTTTATAATTACGGGATGCAGACGGTTTGTGCCCCTACATGGAAGACCGTATTTGCTGATAGACCGTCTGTCCCCAAGCCGGCGGATAAGTAGCGAAGCCGTTGGTCCGGATGGATGCATCGGAGGCTGAAAAGGAGTGGAGATGGAGGCAGGAAATACTGGCGCGCGCCATTTCGACGCGGAGCGTGCACGAAGCTATTGGCGTTACGCGCCGTCGGGGTTGGGCAAGCATGACACGCGCCTGCTGGCTACATTACCTGATACGGAATTGCTGCAGATCTGGAATGATGCCTTTATCGCTCGATTCCGCGGCTATCCGGAGGAAGATATTTTCGCTCAAATTGCAGCGCAGGATTTTGCCAGCCGCCGCATACTGTCCATCGGATCGGGGCTTGGATTTCATGAGGTCCTCTATGCCTCCAGAGGTGCTGAGGTCACCTGTGCCGATATTGTCGAAAGCAACCTCGCGGTAATCAACCGCATTGCTTCATTAAGGGGCGTGGCCGATCGAATCAAGACCCTGTACTGCGCCGATAGCTCCGAGGCGGTGTACGGCGGCCCCTATGATGTCGTGTTTATTTATGGTTCGCTGATGGTGATGCCTGAATCCATGCAGCGAAACCTGTTGGCTCGCGCAAAGGCCTCTTTGACGCCGCGCGGCCAAATGATCCTGATGCTTTACACATGGCAATTTGCTCGAAGCACCTGTGGATGGGATTCCCCTGAGCACTTTGACCCTCTGGTTTTTGCCCGGGCTTCAGATCCAAGCGTGGGCGAGGAGCATTGTCCTTGGTCCGACTGGCATGATGATAGGAAGGTGCTCGAGTTGGTGGGTTCTGATATGGCGATTGCACGCCGCCAAACCTGGAACAATGCACTTTATATCTGGTACCTTTTGCAGCCTGGCCCGGCGCCGCAAAGGATCGAGCCTTTTTACAGCCTGTCCGAAATTGTAGCCCGGATGAGCCGTCGGCTTGATCTAAGCCCGAACCAATGGAACGCCTATGCGGCCAGTTCAAAAGTCCGCAACTCCGATGTCCTGGTCCACACCCAGAAGAATACCGCAAGTTACGCGTTGGGGTCGGCAACATTGAGCCGGGATGCCGATGCGGGCGGAGCAAATTGCATCTGCATGGATGTCAGCGTTCATGAAGGAGCGTTGTCCATTGGCATTCTTGATGCCGATTCCCAGAAGTTCGTTGCCTCCCAGATCATCACACAACCGGGGCGACAGACGGCGTTGATTGCATCCGATCTGCCGGAACGTTATCAGATCATTATTTCGAATTTCCGGCCGGAAGCGGCCGCCGTTTCGGTATTCACGATTCACAAAGTCACAGCGGGTTGCCATCCCTGGCTATCCGTGCAAGGATTCTAAATGAAAGGCGCATGGACTCCACCGCCATGCTGGAAGTGCTGGTGCGAATACCCGCAAGAACCAATCGATTTCGCTTTTTAAAATGGCACAAAAGATAGAATCAGCGGGAATCCGAGGCGTTTTTACGCCAAAATTTATAACTGGAATGAAAAGAGCGCAATGATGGATGCTGCGATCGAACTGATAAATGTAACCAAAACATTCGGCAACACGGTTGCCATTAAAAATTTGGACCTCGCGATCCCGCGAGGAGGAATTTATGGATTCATCGGCCCGAATGGTGCCGGGAAAACGACAACGATCCGCCTGATCATGTCGATTCTCTTTCCGGACTCCGGGTCTCTTTCGGTGTTGGGATACCGTTCGGCGCTGGAAGCAAAGAAACGGATCGGCTACTTGCCCGAAGAACGCGGCGTATACCGCAAAATGCGGGTCGGAGAGTTTTTGGATTTTGTGGCGGGTCTCAAAGGGCTCAAAGGACCAGATCTCGGGAAAAGGATCAAGACTTCACTCGAGCGCGTTGGCCTGGGCGGTACCGAGCAGCGGCGGTGTGAGGAGTTTTCCAAGGGAATGCTCCAGAAGGTTCAGTTTCTTGCTGCCGTGATTCATCAGCCGGACCTTTTGATTCTGGATGAGCCCTTCAGCGGCCTCGATCCTGTCAGCTCAAAACTCTTGCGTGACTTGATTCTGGAGGAACACCGCCGGGGCGCAACGATTCTCTTTTCGACTCACGTGATGCCCCAAGCGGAGGAAATCTGCCAGCATGTTGTGATGGTGCATCAGGGCCGGAAAGTGCTGGACGAAAAGGTTGCCACAATTTGCAGCCAATACGATCCGCGGACCATCGAATTGGTTCCCCTCGACTCCCAGGCCGATATGACGCCGGTTGCGGGCATTGAGGGAATTGAGCGCATGGAATGCAGCAATTCAGTTTACAAGCTGTCGCTTCGCGATGGAGTGAATCCGGCGGAGGCAATGCGCAAAATCATAGATGTTGTCGCTCCTGCCCGCCTGGAGTTGTCGCGGCCGCATCTCGAGGAAATTTTTATCCGCTTGGTGTCGTCCGAAAGCGATACCGCCGAAGACAGACGCAAATTGAGAGTGGATCTGGGGGAACAAGGCTAATGAATAATATTTTTAGGATAGCAAAGCGTGAGTTCATGGCCACGGCGGCCACGCGCGCATTTGTCATCGGCCTTTTGATATTTCCGAGCATGATTGCGATTTTTGCCTTGCTGGGGCCCCGCCTGTTTGGTTCCAGGGATTTTAAGATTCAAGGCACGATAGCCGTAATCGATCCTACGGGCCGCGTCCTTCCGGAACTGCGGAAATCCTGTGATCCTGTGACAATTGCGGCGGGGCGCAAACTGGCGGCGAAGAGGGCTCTGGCCAATGCGCCGCAGCAGGTTCGGCAACTGGCCGAAAGCTCAGGCAACAAAAATGTCTGGGACTCGCTGGAGCCGATTCCCAACATCCAAATTATCGAGCGCCCTGCCGCATCGGACCTCGAGAAGGAAAAGGCCTGGCTTTTAACTCAGACAAGAGAGAATCCGCGTTTAGCGCTGGTAGTTGTGCATGGAAATGCGGTCGAACCGGCCGGGGGGAGTCTGGATTATGGCTCGTATGATCTCTATGTCCCGCCCAATATCGATGATCGGGCGGGGAATGAAATACAGCGGTGCCTTCGAGAAGCGATTGTAAATGCCCGGCTGCAGGTGCGCGCACTTGACCAGACGGAAATAGATGCCATTGTTCAGGTGCCGCCGGTGCGGTCCACCACTGTAACCGTCAAAGAGGAGCGGCAGACGGTCCGTGGATTCAACGTAATGCTGCCTGCGGTATTTGGTGCGTTGCTGTTCATGGGAGTGATCGGAGGAGGGGGGCAGTTGCTTACGACCATGGTTGAGGAGAAATCCAACCGTATCGTGGAGGTTCTGTTATCGGCTGTTTCACCAATGGAATTGATGGCGGGCAAGCTTCTGGGCCAAATGGCGGTCAGCCTGATTGGAATGGCGTTGTATATTGCGATGGGAGTCGCAATGCTGGCCGGATTTTCGCTTTTCGGGCTTTTTGACGTTTCCCTTATTTTCTATCTGCTTCTATTTTTCCTTATCACCTATTTGCTGATGGGCTCATTGATGATGGCTGTTGGTGCGGCTGTCAATGATATGAAGGAAGCGCAGTCCCTGATGGCCCCGCTGACAATCATCTTCATGATTCCATGGCTGCTCTGGATGCCGATTTCCCGCAACCCGGATTCTGTCTTTAGCATTACGATGAGCTTCACTCCTTTTGTGAACACGTTCGCGATGCTCTTGCGCATGGCATCCAATACGCCTCCTCCATTCTGGCAGGTGTGGCTCTCGATCCTGATCGGTATCGGGACGGCGTACATCGCCCTCTGGTTTACGGCCAAAGTCTTTCGCATCGGGCTTCTCATGTACGGGAAACCACCCAATTTCGCAACTCTTATTCGCTGGGCTCGGGCAGCGTAGGAAAAAAGGGAATTGGAGCCGAAGCAATCGATTCGTTGCCTGCGTATGACCGGATGGCCAAACCTCATATCGCGATTAAGAGGGTGTTTGTGGCGCAATAGTGCTTGCGAAAAGCTGCGACAAAAAGTAAAGTACTTGCAATGTAAAGCTGTGCTGAAACCAAGGCATAGTGAACAAGGTAGTTAAAGTGAGCGGGAGTAATTCAGCGGTATTTGTCCACCCCAGCAAGCAAAAATAATCAAAAACAATAAAACATAGATAAATCCTGCTGTTTACGCGGGTGCGGGGATGCCTCTCTTTTTTGTTCTCTGCTTAAAATTGCGCTTTTTCATTCTTTTTTGTTGCGGTATTGGTGCGACGGAGTAATAGTAATTTCGGCTGGGTGATAATTAATTCAAATTTTACACCCTAATTTCTAGCAGTCGCACCAGTCGCACCAATACCGCAACAGACTATGAAAATTGCCCTACGATCCAGACCGACTACGATACGTGGCAAACGAAGCCTGTACCTTGATTTTTACGACAACGGCAGGCGCTGGTATGAAAGCCTGGGCTTATACACGATCGGCGATCGTGAGGCGGATAAACAGACAAAACGGCTTGCAGAAACTATCCTCAGCCAGCGGCGGCTTGATGCTGCATCGACTAACAACGCGCTGCCAGCGCCATCACGATCAAAAGCCGATTTTGTGGAATTCTGCCGGAAGATCGGAGAGGAAAAGCCTTCGGAGAATACCCAGCTTGTTTGGAAAAACACCATTTCCCATTTAAAAGCCTTCGCGGGGGAACATGGAATTACGCTCGGGGCCATCAATGAAGCTTTTCTGGAAAGATTCCGCGACTACCTTTTGACGAAGGTGAGCCCGAATACAGCGCTCACCTATTTTTCCAGAATAAAGACAGCCTGCAGGAAAGCGGCGAATGAGCAAATCATCCCGCGTTATGTCGGAAGCGGTATCACGATCAGAAAACAGCAGACTAACCGCGCATACTTGACACTTGAGGAACTGCAAAAGCTCGAACGGACTCCAAGCGCAAACCAGGCGGTAAGGGATGGCTTCCTGTTCTCATGTTTTGCAGGATTGCGATATAGCGACGTAAAAGCGCTGACCTGGGATCAGGTAAGGCGAGAGGGAAATCATTCGTTCTTGTGGTTCTCACAAGAGAAAACAGGGGATTTTCAATCACTCCCGCTATCTCACCAGGCGCTTGAAATTCTGAACGCGCAGCAAAAGGCAAAACCTTCGCCGAAGATCCGGCAGGAAATTGGGAAAGACATTATTTTCAAGCTTCCTGCTCAGCAGACTGTGGACAAGGCTTTGAAGCGCTGGGCGAAGCGGGCCGGGATAGAAAAAACCGTTAGTTTTCATGTGGGCCGTCATACCTTCGCAACACTGGCGCTCACCTATGGTGCGGATCTTTACGTTGTTTCAAAGCTGCTCGGGCATCGGCGGATAGAGACAACGGAAATATATGCAAAAGTCGTGGATAAATCCAAGCGGGATGCAGTTACACTTCTGCCAAAGCTCAAACGAGCGCCGAAAAAATAAAGCCGATAGTCTTTAGATCCTTCACAGATATATCCAAAAAATATCAAATATCCTATAAATGTGTCTGATTAAACAGAACACCTAAAAATATTTGTGTAGCGCTGACAGCCTTTATTTATAAGGGTTTAGTGGCGATATAGGGGGGTGTCTTACAAGATAGGACATAGTTTTTTTATTTGCCCATCTTTAATCTACTACTCGGCTGTTGTTGTTATTAGGAGATTCCAAAATGACCAATCGTGAAATTGCCGAAAAATTAGAGAGCATAGAATCTAAGCTTTCCGATCTGACCAAGGCCTCAGAAAAACCCTTTGATTTGGCGGCGGCTGCGGACTATCTGAAGATGAGCAGAAGCCACTTATATCAATTGACCTGCCGAGGAATAATAGCGCACTACAAGCCAGGCGGAAAGCGAATCTACTTTGAAAAATGTGATTTGGATGAATACGTGCGGCGGAACCGTATCAGATCGCAATTCGAATTGGAATCTGAAGCTGCCAACCGGATATCGGCTTAAGAAGGCTTCCCAATGAATAAGTTTTGGTGGTTTCCATTTCCTGTCGAATGGTGGCTGGTTACTACACGGTTCATGACTGCAGAACAGGCAGGCTTTCTAATCAACCTGATGGCTGAATGTGGAAATTCGCCTGAGTGCGGAATTCCCGCCGACCCTGATACTTTGTGGCAGCGGGCGCGCGCAAAAAATCGAAAACGATTCGAATTTTTATCAAAACCAGTCCTGGAATTGTTTGTACTCCGAAATGACTTCTATTACTCACGAAAATTGCTCGAACTGAAAGAAGACCTTGACGAAAAGACAGCCCGCCGTCAAGCAGCTGGAAAAGCTGGAGCTACAGCCCGCTGGGGATCAGAAAGCGCAAAGCAACCGGATAGCAATGCTATGCGTTTGCCATCAACGCCGCATGCGGATGCCATAAAATCGCAATGCGAAACAATGGCATATACAGTTACAGATACAATTAGAGATACAGAACATAACAGAACAGAAGATAAAAATACTTCTTGCGCTGCGGCAAGCGCCGCGCCGGAACCAGTCGAGCCGGTTATATCGCTTCCTCTGAATGATGGAACTGAATTTTCAGTTGAGCAAAAAATGCTCGATGAGTGGCTAGAACTTTATCCTGGCGTCGATGTGCGCCAGGCGCTTCGGAATATGCGCGGCTGGCTTCTCGGTAATCCACGGAATCGAAAAACCTGGAGCGGCATATACAAATTCATCGTTAGTTGGCTCTCAAAGGATCAAAACAAAGCGCCAGCACTCAGTGGCAAGAACGGCCACCGGAAACTAGCCAACATAGCCAGGCTGACAGAGGAAGATCTTTCGGGCGGACGGACCATGAATCCAGATGGGACTTATCGATTATGAACGGATTTCCTGCTGTGCCCAGGTCTCAAAACTACCTTTCAGGGGCAGGCGTCAACGGACTACTCCACCGTTGACAGTCGATCGGCAACCGTGGCACATGCCGATCGGCACAACACACAAATGACGAGAAAGGAAAAACAAATGGAACAGGCAAGCGTTGTTACGGATCAGCAATTACGGGCGAGCTTCCGCGCTGTAATCGGCAAATCTGAATCTGTGATTGTCAGAGAAGACAAGAAAATCTGGCGTGCATTCCACGCGCAGCTACCCGGACCGCATAAGCCAATAACGCGCGAGCAAAGCAAACGCTGCGCTGAAGCTGAGGGGCTTGTGTACGAAGGGCTTCAGCCCTGGGGATTTTGCCTATACCGGAAAGATGCGAAAAGGCCCGAAATTCGGCTAATGGCATATGCGCGTGAAAAGGGATTGCATTATGTCGATGCGCCTGCATCGGGTTCCGCAAGCACGTCCAAAGGCGCGACGGTTGAACCTGGCCAGGCCATCGTCAAAAACGATGTTCCGCAAGCTAAGCCTGCCCAGAAAAAAACGTTCAAGACTCCAAGACAAATTGCGGCGGATGCAGTGCAACTGGTAGAAACCGCGCGGGCAGAAGGCCGCATTCTCAGCAGTTCCGATGCTGTGAATATGGTTTTAGCCAGGCCCGGAACTGTTTGCTCAGCAATGCTCAAGGAAAGCGTGAGCCCGCACAGTGATGAGCCCGCATCCGCCGTGGTGGATAGCCAGGTGCGCCAGGTGCAGGACTTGGTTGCGTATGAAGCGGCGCACGGTCGCAAACTCACAAACGCCGAAGCCCTGGCGATAGTTACGCAAAAAGAAAGCGCCGAAGATCCGAAGCAGCTGGCACGCAGGGCGCAGCAATATGTTGACGCCCAGGCCGCGCTGGGGCACCGAGTAACCATGGCCGAGGCAGTCTCGACTATTTTACAAACAAACCACTAAAGGAGGCCGTATGAAAGAACTTGTTGAAGTTCAAGATTTCTATAATGCGATCGGGCGCGCTGTAAAGGAAAGCGCCACACGAGAAGCGCTCACCTGGCTGGAACGAGTGCGCGCGGCAATTGAATACGCAGAGCAGCGGGAACTGTCAGAATCGGAGCGCGATGATATCGCGGCTATAAGAAGGCGGCTTGCGTTTGAAGCCTTAGAAATTCAGCAGCGACTGCTTCCGGTACTGAAGCAGCTTGAGACCGCGCTGTTTGATGCAGCTGGAAAAGCGGCAATTGATACCGCGTGCACCGGTGTCACCAAGGATTTTGGCGGCGGAAACGTTAAGCGCTATCCGGCTCCATTTCAGCATCCCGCTGAATACGAAAAGGCAAATTCGGAACCAAAGCGGGAACCATTCCTGCAGCGCCTTTTTGGGAAGGGAGCCGCTTAGATGTCTGAACAAATTGCGGGCAGGCTCAATGACATTCTATTGGGCTTAACTTATCGAAGAAGTTCGGATGATTTAGGGAGTGTACAGCTTCCTGAGTGCGCGCGAAAAGCGATTGTTTCCGCACTTCTCCCAGAGATCAAAAAAATGATTGCTGAAAACTCTTCCCAGGCTGAAGAAAAGCCCAGCAAATGATTTGGCCAGGCGCGCCCACGGCGTTTCGCTTGACCGAGGCTTTCAAACCTTTCACTCGGTCAGGTGGTTTCCGTGGCAGAGCGCCGATACCTGCGGCAAGCTTCTGGAGCGTGGGCGGCTTGTCGCAAATAACCAGCGATAGGAAATATCATCGGGAATGCGATTCAAAACCGAAATGACAGAATCAAACCGAAACGATTACGGAAAATGCAAGAGTGCCCGGCGCTGCGATTGCCAGGCACTCTTTTTAGTTTGCGCGCTTGTCTCGTTTGATAGGACATTGGCAGCAGGTACACCCCAAGGATAGAGTGACGGCATGGTAAGAGATTTGAAAGAGTTAGGGCCAGTGCAGAAGCGCGGCGGGGGTGGTACACCCAGAGGCGTGAGGGTGTTTTTGAAGGCTGGAGGTACTGGTAGGAAATTTTTTAGCGCGGGTACCGGCGATGGCGGGCTTTGGCTTACGTAACGGGTTTTTTAAGTCGTGTCAGTGTCAGTTTGGCTAACCCTGGGAGGGTAATCGGAAATGGCAAATAGATCTGCTGGTAACCTGGTAAGAGTGACGCAGATCATGGCGGATTTTGGATGCTCTGAGCGCCAGGTTGGCCGCTTCGTTTCTGAGGGGATGCCCAAAGCCAGGTACGGCAAATATGATCGGCTGGCGTGTCTTATGTGGTACTCGAAAAAGCTAAGGTGCGACCTTGATGCTGCTGGCGATATAACCGACTTAGAGCGGGAACAAATCAGAGTACAGAGAGCAACCGCAGATCTAAAGGAAATGGAACTTAGCGATAGACGCGCCAGCTTGATACCGCGCTGGATACATGAAAAGCACGTACAGATGGCTTTTGACGCTGTGCGGCGGGCTATCCTGCCAATCGCAGAGCAGATCGCGCCTGAACTTGAAGGCCTGGATAGATTGGAGATCAAAACCAGGCTGCACAAGAAGTACCGCGATGTTTTAAGCCAGCTGGCCACGGGCGCGGATGTGGTAATGGAAGTACCTTCCGACGATGATGCGGGCACCGAAGTTAAGCAGCCGATCGCAAAGAAGCAAAAAACAAAAGGGCGTAAGTAGGCGCTCAAGCCTGAATGGAGGGAGTCTATGCGCGCGCGATATCACAGCGTTTGCCGTACTTGTAAAAAGCGCATCCGACCAGGTGAGGAAATTCGTTTCGTGCGCGAAAATTTCACGATTCATCAAAACTGTTCGCCCAAAGTACCGCCGAAGTCTTCCGCGCTGAATCAGCAACGGACGCAGCTTGCCCTTGAACGGTTTGAGCGCGCCGGATTCCGGTAGTACCAGGCAAGGAAAGGGGAAAATTGATGGCTAACAATGCGGCACCTGATGTGCGGGTAAGGCTCAGCGCTGAAGGCGTGGCCGAAGTAGTCAAGGCGTTTAAACAGGTTCAAACCGAATCCGAGAAAACCAAAAAGGCTGGCGCAAGTTCGGGCGGCGCGATCGGGCAGCTTATGGGAAACCTGGGCGGCCTAAAATCGCTGATTCCCACCATAACCGTGGCCGGAATAATCACGGGCTTTGTGGCCATGGCAAAGGGCGCGCTGGATGCGGCGGCAGCCATCGGCAAAATGAATCAACGCACTGGGCTTTCAGTGCAAACCCTGAGTGTAATCGGTTATGCCGCGCAAAAAACCGGCAGTGACTTGGAAGTGGTAGAAAAGGGCTTTGTCAAATTTGATAAAGCCATGCTGCAGCTGGACAATAACAGCAAAGCCACGCGGGATGCCCTGCAGGATTTAACGGGCAGCGCTGATTCACTGAATGGCCTTAACACGGATGAAAGGCTGAAAAAGGTAATTGATGCCCTGGCGCAAATGGAGCCCAGCTACAGGCGCACGGCACTGGCCCAGGAATTTTTTGGAAGGGGCGGCGCGCAACTGCTACCCATCATTGACAAGCTGGGCGGGGAAGGCTTCGCAAAGCTCCGCGAGGAAGCGGAAAAAGTGGGCCTGATGTATGACAAAAGTTTTATCCAGGCGGCCCGCCAGGCTAAAGCAGGCATGCGCCAGCTGCAGCTGGAAGCCAGGGGCATGGCCACACAATTTTCTGCTGGCCTTATTCCAGCCATATCTGATGCAGGCGCGGCGCTGATGGAAGCCACGGGCGGCAGTGGTATTAATGGCTTCAAAATGCTGGGAGAATTCGCGGGCAATGTTATCAAAACGATTATATCCGCACTTGTAAAAATCGGCCTTAACGCTACCTGGATTTTTGGGCGCGTGGCCAGCCTTGGCACACGCACATTTGAGTTGATTAATAATGCCGCGCATGGCCGCATCAAGGTGGGCTGGGAAGCCTTCAAGCAGGGAATAATTAACGATTCCACGGCGCTGGATAAAACCCTGCAGGATAAATACGACAAATTCCAAATGGCCCTGGAGGGCAAAAAGCGCCTGAAGCCAGAGCCAGAGCCCGTGCAGGATGAGACGGACTACAGCTATAAGCCCGATGAAGGGAAGATAGAAAAGGCGCGCCGGGCCGCGCTGGCACTTGCGGAAGCTAACCAGGATGCAGCCGCGCGCGTGGCGGCTGCCGAACTGAAGCAGCGCGAAGCGGAAGAAAAGGAAAAGTATGAAAAGGGCCTGGAATCCTTGAATGAATACTACCAGGCGCGCCTGGATATGACGCGGGAGCAGGCCGCAAAAGAGGAAAAGGCCCTATACGACAAAATCCAGCAGCTGCAGAAAGCACCCCTGGGTAAGGATGAATTGCAGGATGAGCGCCAGGCCGAAATTGTGAAAGCATCCGCAGATTACCAGGTGAAGGTGCTAGAAAATACGGCGGCGCTTAAGGCCCTGGAAGCGGAAAGGGCCAAAGAAATGGAAGACCTGCAGCAGAAGGCCCTGGAGTTTGAAAAGAAAATCCAGAAGGTGCAGGCCGATAGATACCGGGCCGCAAAGGCGGATATTGACGCCCAGGCGGCGGCCCTGGATGCGCTGCTGCAAAAGCAGGGCGTGGCACCTGCGCAGCGATCGCAGCGCGTGGAAGCCTTCCGGCAGGCTGGTTACCAGGAAATAGATTTCGGCCAGCTGCAGAATGATGGCGATAGAGCCATAAAGGAAATTGCAAACGCCAGGGCGGATATTAACCGGCAAGCCCAGGCGGGCCAGCTTACTGAAATGGAGCGAGAGCAGCAAATAGCAAATATGGAACGCGCGCGGCTGCCGATTCTGCAGGAAATTGCCAAAGCCCTATCAGGCACTGCCATAACGGATGAGCAACGCCAGGCCGCCGCTGATTTCCAGGTGCAGATTGAATCCATGGCTTTTAACCAGCAGCGCGACCTGGGCACCCAGGCCCTGCAGCAGCTGGACAGGGCGCGCCAGGATATCCAGCGCAAGGTACAGGAAGGGCAACTGTATGAATTCCAGGGTGAGGAACAAATCAGACAGCTGGAAATCCAGCGCCTGCCACTGCTGCAGCAGATAGCGGATGCAATGAAGGCGGCAGCCATCACGGATGAGCAGCGCCAGGCTGTGGCAGACTTCCAGGCGCAAATAGACCAGCTGGCCACCAGCACCAATAAGGCGGCCCTGGAATCGGCAGCGTTTAAACGCGACGTGCAAGGCGCGCTTACATCCGATCTTACTAACTGGTTTTCAAGCGGCATAGACGGCGCTGAAAGCCTGGGGGATGCATTCAGGGGCCTGGCCGCCAGCGTGGTGCAATCGCTGCGGCAAATCGCTTCACAGATGCTGGCAAACCTGCTTATCCAGAAAATGCTGGGCCTGGTGGGCGGAATTGCAGGCGGCGCACCTGCCGGCGGATCGGGCGGCGGATCTGCGCCCGTTTTCGTTGCCAGTGGCGGCCTGGTGCGCGGGCCTGGTACTGGCACCAGCGATAGCATAGCAGCCCGGCTTTCCGATTATGAATACGTGGTGCGCAGCGCGGTGGTAAGAAAGCCAGGCGTGCTGGAGTTTTTAAGCAGGCTTAATTCTGGCGGGCCAGTGGTGCGCACTCCCAAAAGTTACCGCTTCGCCCAGGGCGGACTGGTGGATGTAGCGGCATCTGGCAAGGGCGGGCAAGCAGGCATCACTGCAGTGCTGGGCCTAGATGAAGCACTGCTATTAAAGCGCGTGGAAGCTTCCCCAGAATTCAGCAGAGTAATTGTACGGACTGCCGCGAACAATCAAAAGGCAATGAACAATGCCCTGGGAAGGTAGAAAATATGATTCCGGCAACTACTCTGTTTTGGGTGATAGTGGCCGCGCTCTATGCGATTATCGGGGCATTCTGGGCAGGCGCTGCAAAGGTACACGGGGCAATACGCTGTATAGCGATCTTGAGCGGAGAAGTGAAAGAGGAATGGCCAGCGGCCCGCAATTATTACCATTGGATTAGGCCCTTGGGATTTTTCTTTCTGTGGCCGCTGTTTTGTTGGATCGCGGATTATAGAGTAGAAAAGGAACGGCGCGCCGAAGATAAGCGGCGCGCCGGGTCATAGTTATTTGATTGTGCGGCCTTGGCTGCGGGCCAGGGCTGCATATTCCTACACTTCTTTTTCTTCGAAGCCGCACAATCGCGCGGCGCATTCCACCACGGTTTCTATATCCTTTTCCTGAAGCGCGGCCTTCATGCGGGCCAGGATGGCTTCGCGGGCCTTTCCCATTTCAATCAGTACCTCCACCAAGGGGCGTCTATCTTCGCTCATTTAGCATCCTGTCCTGACGAAGTGCGTTATTCGGCTCACAGCAATCAATGCATTTAATCCCTTTTCGGCCTTTGTGGACGCGGCAGGATTGAAGGCGCTCTGGAATTGTGACGGCCACAAGTGCAAGAACGATAGGGCATCCCGCTGGGCTGCGGAGATTCTAAGCAGCGCGCGCGATCGCGCGTAAGCATCTACCTTAGTTGGGCTCATTCCGGCAGCTTGTACCGTGAGGCCCGTAATATCAGTTTCGAAGTCTTCGACTCTGAAGGCTGCAGGATTGCGAAGAATCGCATTCTGAACTTTTAAAAGTAATCGGGTATTCATTTTTGGTATTCCTCCGGATGTACCGAAGGCACGCGGGTATATAATGCGGACGGCGCGCTGCGTGCCCAAATCACGCGGTTCGCTAGGCCCTGGTGGGTGTTAGTAGCACTCCCAGGGCCGCCAATCCCTACCATCTTGTTTGCTTGGGCCTGATTTTGTCAAGCTGGATACGTCCGATTTGTGCCCGCCATCACATTTTTCGTGCATAGCGGGAACAAGATGTTCCGATATAATAAGCGGCATTCCTTAGCCCAATACGACCGTAAAGGAGGAAGCTTATGTTCTGCCAGAAATGTGGGAAAGAGATTCCTGACCAATCGACCTTTTGCAATCATTGCGGCAATAAGAGCACGGATAATGCGGAAAAGAGCCAGAAGAAGAGCAGAAGCAGCGTTCTCCCCTGGGTACTTGTTCTTATTCTGGCAACTGCAGTGGTTGCGCTATGGCTCACAAGCGGAACAGTAAAGAAATCAGAGCCGGAAACGGCTGCTATGTCACAGGCAACTAAAGTGAGGGAACAAGTTTTTATTCCGAAAGAAGATTCCCTTATTTCGGGAACCATAAACATTCCAGCTGGGAAGATACATGAAGCCCGAATCTTGATATCGGAAAAGATGCGCAATCCCAGGATAGTGGGCCATTTCAGCGCTTCCGGTGGATCGGGCAACGATGTTCAAGTGGTTCTCACGGATGAAGACAATTTCGTTAATTGGAAGAACGGGCACCAGGGCCGGGCTTTGTATAATACCGATAAGATTACCCAGGACTCAATTAACGCCAGAATTCCAGGGCCTGGAATTTACTATTTAGCCTTTAGTAATTCCTTTTCGACATTCACTGAAAAGCAGGTTACTGCAGACATCAAGCTGAAGTACGAAATTCTTCAATAGAGAGATTAAACGGGTAAGCTCTTGAAAAAAAATCCGTTCCAGGATAAATTGTTGCCCGTGATGAGCACGAAAGAGCAACGGGCAATTCGGAATGGCAACCCCATACACCAGAATTTGACTTGTTGCGAAATTGGTGCGAATAGGAAATTGCAAAAACAGTAAGTCTATCAATTTCAATAAGATAGATTGAGCGGGAGTAATTCAGCGGTAGAATGCCAGCTTCCCAAGCTGGACGTCGCCGGTTCGATCCCGGTCTCCCGCTCCAGCCAAATCAAACAAATCCAATCACTTACGGCGACACGAAAAAACGAGGAGAGAACGGGTTCCCTACTGGTGCAGCCAGGGTGCAGATTCTGATCGGTCTAGACTGGGTATCCAAACTCGCAGGGACAATGGATGCCAATATATTTCTCCCATGGCCGTTCCCACTGCAGGCCACGGATTAAACAACAGCAAACCCTATTGAGCAATGTGATCGTGAAGCATTGGAGATATTCTGCGCAGTCCACCGTGAGATGAAGAATCTGTCCCAGGCGATATAGCGTCGGATGAGGGCAGCGTTTTTGCTGTTGAGTGTAGCAGGGGTGCAGATTTTTGCCTGATTCGAGGATGTACTTGATGCCAGATTTTAATAGAAAGCGTGTCCCATATATGGGACGCTGACGCAGAAGTTTAGATGAAATGGAGTGGATTCCTGTTCGCTTTTACGGCTCCGCGCGGGATGTAATTCATGGTTGGCCGCTGGAGGTTAAGAAGGAATTAGGGTCAGTATTGACGAGACTTCAGAAAGGCGACTCCATTGGAATGCCTGATGTTCGGCCCATGCCCGATATCAGCCCGCAGGTTTCAGAGATCAGAATACCTGACAGGAGTGGAAATTGCAGAGCATTGTATGCAATCCGAACGAAATTTGGAATCTTGCTGTTCCACGCGTTCCAAAAAAAAGAGCCGCAAAACCTCCGAAAGGGAGAAGAAGACCGCGCGAACTCGACTTGAAGCTTTTTTGAAAGAACTTGAGGAAGGGCAATGAAACAAAAAAGGGAAGGCAGCAAAACCGTTACGGCGAAGACACCGAACGATATAGGACGGATACTGGGGCTTACTCCAGGGGATATTGCTCTTATGAAATACAAGACAGAGCTATCGCATCTGGCCGTCAAATCGATCCGGGAATCGGGACTCGCGCTCGGTGAAATTGTAAAAAGATCCGGGGTTGCTCGCTCGAAAGTGTCCGCGATAAAAAACGGAGCAACTGTTTCTGTTTCCTGTGATCTGTTAGTGAAAATTATCGGTGCCACGGGCGTTGAAGTTCAACCCAATGCTGCCTAAGATACCGCCAGGTCGTCCTCTCGAAAGAAAAAGGCTTTCCGATTCCGGACTGAAAACTCTGGTCCGCAATCTGGATGGATGGCTCTCAAATTCAGTGCTTGTCCAACCCAAGCCAGTTTGATTAAGGAGGAATTGAGGGTGAATTCCAAAAGAGTGGCGCCTGTTTATCAAATTAAAATTAGTCTGCGGGATACGGAACCCCCTGTTTGGAGGTGCATTCAGGTCCCATCGAGCTATAGTTTTTGGGATTTGCATGTCGCTATCCAGGATGCCATGGGTTGGACGGATTCCCATCTCCACATGTTTCGCGTCTCCTCCACAAATAAGCGGAAAGGGGTAAACATAGGGATTCCGGATGAGGACTTCGATGATATCCGGATCTTGGCCGGATGGGAAATCCCACTTTCCCTGCATTTCCGAGAACCTGGGGCCAAGGGAATCTATGAGTATGATTTTGGGGATAGCTGGGAGCACGACATTCTTCTTGAAGGAGTGCTCATTCCAGAGGTGGGGGCGAAATATCCGCGGTGCCTCGCGGGGGAGAATGCGTGTCCGCCTGAGGATTGCGGAGGGATTGGAGGATACTACAACCTTCTGGAAATCATTCGTGACCCGCTTCACGAAGAGTACGAAGAAAGTCTGATTTGGCTAAAGAGCATGGTTCCCGGAAATGTCCCGTTTGACTCGACGAAATTTGCTCCGGAAGAAGTTCATTTCAATAACCCGAAGAAGAGGCTCAGATCCCTTCACATCTGACGCGTACCGCAAGATGGTAGTTTCGCCCGGAATTTGCGAACTTGTAGCCAAAGGTTGATGGTTCATGAAGGATAGAAGTTCGGATTCCAAATATTCCATTAATATTCTATTAAGGGAGCGTGCTGCACCAGTTCGAGGAATATGCTGATTTTACATAGCCGTGATTCAATGCCATAAACGCCTAAGTCCGTCGCCGGTTCGATCCCGGTCTCCCGCTCCCAAAAGATAAAATCACTTATAACGATACGGAAAAATTGAGGCGGAAGCGATTTTTGCTCCTGGGTGCAGATTCTTCCCAAATTAAACCCATACTGCAAGCATCGGGTGACACTTCATACCGGAGACATAGGTAACGGTTTTGGTGCGAAACGCCCGCAGGTTCTAATCTACAGCTCGGCCGTGAGGCATGGGCGCAGGCTACATTGCCGATAACCTTTATCCGGCCCAGCGGATGGGTAGTTTACTTCTCAATCGGGGGCCGTATCTCCAAAATCCAATCTGTATTTTAAATTTGGAAACACGGCCCAATGAACCCCATTTTAGCCAAGATAGCAGTACCTGCACATTTCCTATATGATTGTATGAGTCAATAAAGGCTTCTGAAATGAGCATCGTTGCTGATCAAACGAATTTGCGGTGAGGGAAATTAGGATGTCGCATAATCCATTTAAGAACAGAAATGAAGACAGCGCATCACCGGCCAAGATTGGGAAACTGGGATGGCGATATCACTGCATCGCGAGCTGGTCTTTACTCGCCCAGCTGTGCACCTGCGCGCTGCTCTCTGCACTGATCTGCCGCGCCCAGACGGCGCCCCCTATTGGTCCCATTCGGAGCATCGCTTCGAACGGCAGCTTTTCGATCGTTGTCAAAGCCGATGGTTCCGTAGTAGGGTGGGGACGAGATCCCGATGGACAGGCGGCTCGACAGCCGTCGCAAAAGCGCGTGATCACCTCCCCGGAAACGATCAGCCTGCCAGGCAAAGTGCTGCAGGTGGCGCTTGGTGAAACTACGCAGTACGCGCTCCTTGAAGACGGTACGGTGATTGCGTGGGGGACAAACGATGAGGGCCAATTAGGTAATGGCCCTATGGGCGCCAGCGGAGAATTGGGCCGATACCCCAAACCATCGGTGACCCCGGTGCTCGTTACCGGCCTCACTGACATCATTCAGATTGCGGCAGGCTGGAAACACGCGGTTGCTTTGCGCAAGGATGGCACTGTATGGGCGTGGGGGAGACGTGATAACGGCGAGATCGGCGACGGCAAGCCCGAGGGGCTGAGTGCATTGCGAGCCATCGGACCTACTCGCGTTCCTGGCCTTGAAGGCATCACGCAAATTGCGGTGGCGCGACCGCACAACCTTGCGCTCCGGGCCGATGGCCGCGTGGTGGCATGGGGCTCGAACAGGGACGGCGAACTCGGCAACGGTGGACGCCTGACGGGATGGACGCCGACGGAAGTGAGCGGCATTGATCGTGTCATCTCGATTGCTGCGGGCACTGGTGGCGGCAAAGGCCTTTCGGGTGCGATCCGAAGCGACGGCACGGTCTGGTTATGGGGAACCAATACCTCCGCGCAGATGGGCAATGGACTTGGGCCGCTGTCGCCTGACGATCCCGGCGGACGTGTGCTGCAACCTGTACCGGTGGCTGGAGTGGCCGGTGCGAAGAGCCTTACTATCGGCGATGGGCACATCGCGGTGCTGCTCCGCGATGGAACCCTCAGAATGTGGGGTCACGATGGCTGGGGCCAGATCGGAGTAGGCACATCGGGCTTCTACCACGATATTTATCTTGGCGGCCCACATTCATTCGCGGTTTGCACCGACGGGAAGCTCTGGGTCTGGGGCAAGAGCTTCATAGAGAATAGTCCCGGCCTGCTTGGGAAGAACCTTTATGCTCCAACTCAGCTCAACTTGCCCTGACGCATCCGCTGCTTTCTCCCCTGTCAGGCTTGCCGTCGACGTACTCCAGTACAATGTAATCCGGGCCTATGTCGAAAAGCTGGCAAATATAAAGGTGATTTAGTGCGGCGATGCGGACAATTATCAATTGCCGGCTTCTATGGGTCGAAGAAGGATGGTCTGTACTCCATTAAGAACATGGTTTTCGCGGACCCGCATAAACAGGGCGTATTCTGATCATCGAAAATCAACACCATGCAACCTATGTTATGTATTTTCAATGTTGAGTCAATTTCCCAAGCTGGACGTTGCCGGTTCGATCCCGGTCTCCCGCTCCAGCCAGATCAAATAAATCAAATAACTTAGCGGAACGAGGAAGAAGCGGGAAGGGAAGCTCTGCGAGTCCGGTTGCGTCTGGGTGGCGCTTTCTGGCTAATGAGAGAAAGACCCGTATGGCCATCCGCAGCAGTTTGCACGATAAAATCTCTGTCTTCCAGATATGCTCCAATGCTTTCGCGAAGGGATGGATCATCATCGATAATCAGTACGCCGGTGGATGGTTTCATAATCTATCCTCGCAATGTACGGTTTCCAGCAATGTTTTCAGGGCTGCTTCCAATTCGGATATATTCAACAGAGGTTTTCGGAAAACCTTGCCGCAAATACGAGGTACATTTACAAAGCTCTGAGGAAGCTCGTAGTCCAGCGAACCCGTGCAAATTAAGAAAACGATATTCGGATTAAGATTTGTTGCTGCTTTTATGAAATCATCGCCGGTCATTCCTCCCATGCGTGTATCAACAATCGCAGCGGAAGCCGGCCGAGCCCGAAGCTGATTCAATGCTGTTTCTGCGCTTTCACATGAAAGAACACTCCATCCACGATCTTCAAAGAATGCAGACAGGCTTATTCGAATGGACTCGTCATCATCAATCACCAGAATCAACGATTCTTCACGGGTCATAAAATCCTCATTTCTCCCCTAGAAACAGACGGATAATGAAACGAGTACCTTTCCCAAGTTCCGATTCGACGCTGATTTGCCCTCCATGGTTTTCAACGATGATGAAATAAGATACGGAAAGCCCCAACCCGGTGCCTTGTCCCACGGCTTTGGTAGTAAAAAAGGGCTCAAAAATGCGCTTGCGGATTTCTTCCGCCATGCCGGGTCCGTTATCTTCAATCTCGATACGCGCCATGCCGCCGTCGCGTACTGTACGCACAATAATGCGGGGCGGTGAAGGCATAACGTTCTGGAGCAGCGCATCCTGCATGGCTTCAGCACTGTTGCGGAATAAATTGAGCAAAACCTGCTGAATCTTTTGCGGTTCGCATGGGACCGGCGGCAGATCTTCTGCATATTGCCGGATGATTTCTATTTTCCTAAAGTCATAGTTCTTTTTCAGGTTGTAATCCGTGCCCGCCAGTTCCAAAGTCTCGTTTATCAATGAAGGCAAATCGGCACTGGTGCGGGTTGAATCTGCCTTCCTGCTGAAACTGAGCATATTTTGAACGATGCCGGCTGCGCGCAACCCAGAATCGCGGATTGTGTCGAGCATTTGGGGGATCCCTCGAGTTTCCGCGTAGGCATGCAGAGCATTGAGAGAAATTCCGCACCGGTCCGCTACCGTCCTGTTCGCTGGCAAGTCACCGAGCAGCCTGTCTCTCATAACGGAAGCAGTCTGCATCATGCCTCCAAGCGGGTTATTAATTTCATGAGCCATTCCTGCAGCCAACCCGCCTATTGAGAGCATCTTTTCACTCTGGACCATCATTTCTTCCATCCGTACTTTTTCAGTAATATCATCAAGCCGTATCACTGCCCCTTCTACTCCGTTCGCGATCAAGGGGAAAATGGTCATATCCTCATAATGCAGTTCTCCCGCTTCACTATAGGAACGGCGTGCTACGTGTCTTGAGTTGCGGTCCTTGATTGAGCGGAAAATTTCAGACATCTGATCCGAAATGCGAGGAAACACCTCTTCCAGCCTCCGGCCGATCGCTTCACTTGATAAAAGCTTTGTATCTGATTCGGTGCGGCGGTTCCATTGGGTTACTTTTCCATTCTGGTCCACTCCGATCAGAACGGATGGCATGGATTGAATTATGTTGGTCAAATAATTGCGAAGCCTGCGCAGTTCTTCTTCTTCCCGCTTCCTATCGGAAATATCCTTACAGACGGTCAGTGAATAGGTTTCCTCATTGGTAACCCATTTGCGGCTGGAGAGAAGAACAACCGCTACGGATCCATCTTTTCTGCGAGCGTGCATCTCGCACTGGTTCCCGGTCGAAAGCTCATGCAGCGATTTTGCCCACTGTTCCCATGCAGAAAGGTCCACCCATAAACCGATATCAAGAGTTGTTTTTCCGGAGATATCTTCAGAGGTGTAGCCGAAAACCTTTGAAAAGGCGTTGTTGGTTTCAATAATCATGCCGTCTGAATCGCGGGTAACCAAGGATGCATCGGGCAATGTATGAAAATAGCTGAGATATTTGTTCTCTAATTCACGCTTGGCTTCTTCTGCTTTTCTCAACTCGGTTATGTCTACCGTGGTACTCAATATGCAGGTTTTGCCTTTAATTTGAACCAGTTTTGCCGAATAAAGCGTGTGCCGTTTTTTCCCGTCTACATTGCGTGTCGTCAAGAGTTCTTCATTTTGCAGTACCCCGTCTCTCAACAGTTTCTCGTATGCAAGCGCGCTGTGCTCTGGGTTTTCCAGAGTAAACAGTTCGTATTGATTGGAATTTACCACCTTATCTTTGGGGACGCCCGCCGCTTCACAAAAAGCTGGATTGGCATCGATGGTATTGCCGTCCAGATCCGAAATTCTTATGCTGAACGGAGCGATTTCAAAAATTGTCCTGAATTTTTCTTCGCTTTCCCGTAATGCTTTTTCTGCCGTAATCCGCTCGGTGACATCTTCTTGAACTAGAATGACAGAGAATACATTCCCCTTGGCATCGCGTATTGGATAGAGCTCTCCCTGGAGAATTTTCCTCCTGCCAACGCCCAAAGTTTTTTGAAGATCAAGTTCAAATGGTGGAACAGTAAGCTGCTCTCCAGAAAATGCTCTTCGAAGAAGAGGCTGCAACCCCACCGCCTCCGTTTGCGGGTCTCGGAATATGTTGTATTTAACGACAGTTTCCTGCGTATCACCACTCAGCCTCAGGTGCGTTTCATTGGCGTGGATCACGTCTCCAGACGGGGAAAAAACTATAATTGCGAATGGAGACTGATCTACAATGGAACGGAAACGGTTCTCGCTCTCGCTCAGTAGCTCTTCGGCTCGTTTGCGTTCACTGATATCACTGGTGCAGACGATCATCCCTGTGTAGTTTCCCTTTTCATCAAACAAAAAGCGTCCCGATGAGCGAATCCAGATATAGTGCCCATCCTGATGCTGTAATCGATACTCCACTTCCTGGTCTTTTCCTGTGCGGATTCCGTCCTGCATTCTGGACATTACGCGAATCCGATCATCGGGATGAACATTGTCGAGGACAGACACGCCCATCAGGCTGTTCGGATCTCTCCCAAATAGCTTCTTCTGAGCAGGGCCGGCATAGATGTAGCGTCCCTGGGAATCGAGTTCGCTCACAATATCAGACATGTTATCCGTCAAGCGTCGATACATCTCCTCACTTTTCCGAAGTTTCTCCTCCGCTTCTTTTTGTTGCGTGATGTCGATGCCAACGACAACCTGTTCACCGAAAGGATTTCCGGGTTGCAATAGGGCGGATGTGACCAGCCCTAAAAACTTTGAGCCGTCCTTTCGACGCATTCGGGTCTCCAAAGATGCAACATTCTTTGTTTTTAATTCTGTCTGAAAATACGTTTTTACCCGAGAAGCCTCCTCCGGATCGGCATTCAGAGATTCTGTGTGGAGTCCTAAGATCTCATTCTGGTTGTATCCGAACATCTCCCTGCCTGCCTGATTGGTATCAAGAACTTTGCCCTCAGAGGATAGTAAGGTTATTGCCACAGGTGCCGTGCGCAGAACAGTGGCGAGTTTTGCCTCACTTTCGTGAGCCCGCATCGTCATGGTTTCAAGATTCTGGGCCATTTGGTTCAGGGAATCGGCCAAACCTTTCCATTCATCACGCGATTTGACCAACGCCCGCGCACCAAAGTCGCCTTGAGCAATTTTTCGCTGAACAGCTGCAATGTGATAAAGGGGCCGTATTGTGAACCGGTTAAATAGGACCATTGCACATACTGTAAGTATGGCTATTCCACCTAGCAGAGCGAGCATGATCGCGTAATCATTGTGCGTTGAGGTAAAGAAAAAGATGATAAAAACCGCGCTGCCCAGGACTAGAGGTAGTAAGGACAAAAGGAGGAGTTTGTGCATCAGTTGCATACTTGCCTCTCCAGCGTAAGAACAATACTCAAAATACACTACGAGCGCTGTGGGATTATATTTTGCCGATTTTTGTTATTTTCTAATTCTGCCAGTATTCAAAATGTAGAGATATTGTCAAGCAGGGAATCAGACATCGCTTAATTCCTGGCGCGTGAATTTGCCTGCCAAAACTGCCGCAAAACCTCCAAGGTTGTCAGGATCCTGGATGCTTTGCGAGGTGGAATGGATTTTGCAGGGTGTTCTAAAAATCACTCAAGGCTGCGTGGTTTTCATTTCTAAAACGGGTTTTGCTTCTTTCCGTTTTCGAGGAAATGCTTTCCAAACCGCTGGTTCAAGTCTCCTCTCATGTGAAGAAAGAACAGCGCTGTTTAACGAGTGGGGTGGTAAAAATCGAATGCTATTTGCGCCTATGCGACCTGTCCGTTCCATCCGAGGTTATTATTAGCGCCAGGTGAAGCATCCGCGATATACTGCAAGGTAATATTTATTTGGAGGTATCGCATGCCTGAAACTGCAAGCGTAATAACTGCCGGAGCTCCACCGCTCTCAATCGAACCCTATGATCGCGAATGGGGTGTTGGCGTCTCAGGCCTTGACGAAAATCCATCCCCATTTCCGCGCATCAATAGGATGCTAAAATGGCTAAAAGACCTCCACAGCACCGCCGATTCACAGCGCGCCGTTATTGTCACCGAGTGCTTTGAGAAGTACGCGGCGTATCCGCAGAATATCAAATGGGCGCTGACGATGCGGGAAATTTGCGAGCGCGTCGATATCCATATCTGGCCGGAAGAGCTTATTGCCGGTGAGCTTGCGGCAGCACCCAATGGCGCACCTATCTATCCGGAGTTCTCCATCGACTGGCTTGTGGATGAATTTGAGAACCGCCCCATGGAAGACAGGAGAAATGATCGATACGTGATCGCCGAAAAAGTTAAGAAAGATATTTTCAATATCCAGCCGTATTGGAAAAACAAGACTGTCTCAGAAGCGATCATTCAATCCTATACCGAAGATGAAGCAAAAGGATCCCATCTTGGGAAAGCTGTTTTGTTGGAAAGCCTGTTTATTTATGCCGGTGTCGGGCATGTCTGCATCAACTACGAAAAGCTTTTTAAAACCGGTTTTGGCGGCATCCGCAGAGAAATCGAAAAAAGGCTTGCTGTTCTAGACACCTCTCTCCCAGAAAATATCAAGAAGCAGGAGTTCTATAAAGCTGAGCTCATTGTTCTGGAGGGCGTCCAGACATTCATTTCGCGTTATGGCAAACTCGCTTCAAAGATGGCGCTCACGGAAGCCGATTCAGTACGGAAAGAGGAGTTGGAGCGAGTTGCGTCCAACTGCCTGCACGTGGCGACGGAGCCTCCACGCGATTTTTGGGAAGCTATCCAGCTTTGGCATATTGCCACGAATATGATTATTATTGAATCAAACGGTCATTCTGTTACCTATGGACGCTTTGACCGGCTGTTTTACCCATTTTACAAGCTGGACGTGGAGAAACGCCATCTAACTCGCGAATTCATGCAGGAGCTTATCGAGCATGCGTTTTTGAAAATGCATCAGCTGCGAAAGATCCGCGATACCCCTGCCATTACGTTCGCAAGCGGTACGATGATGGGCGGCACGGCGCTTGACGTCGGCGGCGTTGACGAAGACGGGAACGATAGCACCAACGATTTGAGCTATATGGTGCTTGACGCACACGCGCACACAAGAATTCCCAACCCCTGGATGGGCGTTCGGCTTCACAAAGATTCGCCTCGGGAATTTAAAATCAAGACGTTCAATGTCATACGCATTGGAACTGGTGAGCCGAAGATATTCAACGATGAACCGATGATCAAGTCCCTCATGAACTACGGCAAGCCGATTGAGGAGGCACGAAACTATGTCGGTGTTGGCTGCGTGGAACCCTGCGTGCCCGGCAAGACTTACGGCATGCACGATTCCGGCTCGGTAAATCTCTCGAAGATTTTGACACTGGCGATTCATGGTGGCCAATGCATCGACTGCGCGTCGACATGCCCTCGATATAAAGTCTGCGCCGGCATCGGAAAGACCCTATCTCTCAATACCGGAAGCCTTGAATCCTTTCAGAGCTTCGATGAGGTGCTTGTTTCCTTTAAGAAGCAGATGAAATACTGGTGCGATATCCTCATCTCCTGCCTCAATAAAATGGATTATGCACAGCAGCGCCTCAAGCCGCTGCCCTACCTCTCGCTCTTGATGGATGACTGCATTGAGTCGGGCAAAGACATTACAGTGGGCGGAGCGCATTACAACCACTCGGGTCCTCAAGGCGTAGGTATCGGCACGACGGCCGATAGTCTCTCGGTCATAAAACAGCTCGTATTTGACGAAAAGCGTGTAACAGGCGCCGATCTGCTCAAGGCTCTGCGCGCAAACTGGGAAGGGTATGAGCCTTTATATGCCCTCGTCAACAGTGACCGTATGCACCATTACGGCAACAATGATGACTACGCAGACGACATAGCGAAATTTGTTATGGCAACCTATTGCGAGAACATCGAGCACCGACCGACACCGCATGGAGGCCAGTACATGCCCGGTGTATTCTCAGTGACAAATAATGTCATGCATGGGACGGTTGTCGGTGCAACGCCTGACGGCCGCAAGGCCGGCGAGCCTGTATCCGATTGCATCGGTCCTGTCCATACACAGTATAGTTCGCATGACAGGCGCGGTCCGACCGCTATCGCCAAATCTGTTGCAAAGCTCGACCATGCCCGCATTGGAAACGGAATTATTCTTAACTGGAAATTTTCGCCTACCGCTGTTTCCGGCGAGACTGGCCGGGATAACCTCATTGGCCTCATGGATGCCTATTTTGAAGACCAGGGCATGCAGAGCCAGTTTTCCATAATCGGCAGAGATATGATGCTTGCAGCGCAGAAGAACCCTGAGAAATACAACAATCTCGTCGTCCGCATCGCGGGTTATAGCGCGTACTTTGTCGAGCTGAGTCCGGAACTGCAAAATGACCTAATTGGGCGCACCGAGCTTTCTTTCGATTAACGCAGCCAATTGGAGGAAACGTGCTGTTTCGAAATTCTGCCGGTGAGCCGTGTGCGCTGGTGAACAATATTCAGAAATATACGATCCACGACGGACCGGGCATCAGAACTGAGATTTTTTTCACAGGCTGTGCGATGCATTGCCTGTGGTGTTCGAATCCTGAGACGATTGCGTTTAGGTCTATAATTGGGTGTTATCCAAACAAGTGCCTGTCGCTTGATAAGTGCTCCTGGTGTGTAAAATCATGCCCCCTGCAGGGAGCACCCCTTGAATTCGAAAACGGCATTCTTAAATCCATCCGGATGTCTTCTGTCTGTGATACCTGCTTCCAATGCGCCCACGCCTGCCCGTCTCAAGCGCTTAAGCGGTGGAGCGAGCTCATGACGGTCGAAGCCATGATCAAGGTGATAAAAGAGGATCTCAGCTTTTATCGAAAGACCGGCGGCGGTATGACGCTTAGCGGCGGTGAAGTGATGATGCAGTGGGAAGTCGCTGCCATGCTTTTAGAATCGTGTAAGATGTTGGATATTAATACCTGCGTTGAGACCGCATTGCATTGTCCCCGCGAGCACATGGAAGCCGTGTTTAAGTATGCCGACCTTGTCATTGCGGATATCAAGCATATGAATACACAAATTCATAAATCCTTAACCGGTGTCGGCAATGAGTTGATCCTGGACAACCTTAAAAGGACGGTTGAACTGGGCAAGAAGCTTGTAATCCGCACACCTGTGGTGCCGGGATACAATGGCGACGAGGCCAATATGCGGGCGAGCGGCGCTTTTATTCGGGATGAATTGCAAAATGAAATTGTTCAATATCAATTGCTTCCGTTCCGGAAACTGGGCACCGAAAAATACAATTCGCTAGGTATTCCTTATCCCCTGGGAGATTACCGGCCTCCAGAACGGAGCGCCTGGGAGCATGATCTGCTGCAGTATGCCGATATGCTAGTCAATGAATATGGCGTGCCTGCAGTCCCCGGTTCCAGCAAGCCATATTAGATCCGAAGCGCTTTCCCCCTCGCGTCCCATAGGAGTTCAGTTAAGCGCCAATGCCGCGTTTCTATCAACCCTGAGCATCTTTCCCTGCAAAGCGCTACCCGTTGATTCTCCAAGCAGGGATGGGGCCTAATCAAATCCATAAATTGGATGTCCGCCATGATAGCGAACATACCTGAGCGAAAGCCGGGATCTTGTTGTGAGCGCTAGCGCAAATTCCTATGGAAAATCGTCCACACTGAGAACTATATTGATTCCAGACCGAAGAAAAACGACAGCAACACGATATAGTCGCCTGGCAGACAAATGCCATCCGAATCATGAGACTTGGCCGGGATAGGAGGTCCTATGAAGTCGAAGTCGTCACGGAGGGAATTCCTGCGCGCAGGATTAGCCATGCCCGCCGCCGGGCTTATCTCCTCAAGCACACAAGATGCGTTTTCTCAAGTGCCTGCCGAGATTACGTATAGAACCCTGGGCAACACAGGGCTGAAGGTCTCCGCAATCGGGTACGGTTTGGGATACGATCCGACTCCCGAAATCGTCACGCGCTGCATCGATTTGGGAATCAACTACTTTGATACTGCGCCAAACTACGGGAATGGCGAGAGTGAGCGGATCCTCGGAGCTTGCATCAAGGGAAAGAGAGACAAGGTCGTGGTCTCCACCAAAGCCAACACGAAAACCAAGGCGGATATCTTGAAGGAAATGGATGTCAGTCTGCAGAATCTCGGGACAGATCATGTGGATGTGTATCTCCTGCATGCCCGAGATACGGTGGAAAGAGTACTCGATGAAGCGCTTGAAGCTCTGGCGATAGTGAAAAAGCAGGGGAAAGCCCGGGCTGTCGGGATCAGTTGTCACGACCCCAATAACATGGCGGACCACGTCATAAAATGGAAGTTGGACCTGATGCAGACCACCTACAGCTATGCGATTGGCGCGCCATTCAGGGATGCGGCGATTAAGAAGGTTCACGATGCGGGCGTCGGCGTAATAGCGATGAAGGTAATTATCGGCTTGACCACGGCTCCAAGGGATTTGGCCCAGAAACCGCGGCTGAAAGCCGAGGAGACCCCTATTGCAGCGCTCAGATGGGTCCTGCGGAATCCGGCAATCGACACAACGGTTCCGCACCACGGGAGCATCAAAGAACTCGAGATGAATGTCCGGGCGATGACGGGATCGTACTCTCCGGCTGACGAGAAGCTTTTGTATGTGCGCAATGAACAGAACCGCCCGCTCTACTGCCGCATGTGTTACCAATGCAAGGGGCAGTGCCCGCAGGGAGTGCCGGTTACGGACGAGTTGCGCTTCCTGGCTTACAACGACTTCGGTCGCAGCCTTTATCAGGCGCACCTGAGTTTTATGGAACTGCCCAAAAATGTCCGTGATGTGCGTTGCAGCGACTGCTCCTCCTGCGTCATTCAGTGCCCGAATGGGGTTATGGTAAGGGATCGGCTGATTCGTACTCAGGAGTTGCTGGCATAGTGCCTCAATTTGCACTTCGAAAAACGCCACGAATTTCGCGAATTCCACTAATCTCTGCATTGTGGGATTCGTGAAATTAGTGGCGGCAGGTCGGGCTGCACAATGGGGAAAGGGAATGTGCGATGACGGAACGAGTCCATCGGCTGAAAAGCAAGATAATCACAAGCGGCCAGCATATCGGCATCGAAAAATTCAAGATCATCGTCGCGTCGGAAAGACAATGCACAGGCTATCCGCCTATCCTCCGGCGGGGCATTACCCTGAAGAACGTTCTTGAGCAGATGCCGATTTTTATCCAGCCTGATGAGCTGATTGTCGGAAACCCGGCCGGTCATCCATACGGGCTTGAAATTGAGGCCGGACTCGGCAAATGGGATAAGGACGAAGTTGATGCGCTCAGAACGGATGGCTATAAGTTCGACGAGAAGGACGAGAGCGAGATGCTGTCCATCAACGAACAGTTCAAGCCCTTCGGAATGTATAATGGGGCAAACCTGATCATAGCTGCCGACGACAGACTGGATGTTTTCGCGCGCTGCGGCATGATGCTTGCCCCGTGGAAAAAAGACAAAACTCTCGGGAATCGGGTTGGAGGTGGAGCCGCATGCTCAGGCCTGGGCAATGGCCCCGGCTGGAATTTGCTTTGCATCGACTTCTCCATTCCGCTCACACGAGGTCTGGATGCTCTGATCGAGGAGTGCCGGACCGAACTGAAGAACAATCGCTATTTTGACAGGCTCTCCTACGATCGAGGCATTACTTTACAGGCAATGATCGCATCGCTGGAAGGACTGGTGCATTACGCTCAGCGTTTTGCCCGGCTCGCCGATGACATGGCCGGCAGGGAGGTGGATCCGCAGAGGAAAAAGGAACTGCTGGAGATTGCCGCGATATGCAGGAGAGTGCCGGCGTATCCCGCGCGGACATTCCGGGAGGCCCTGCAATGCTTCTGGTTCGTTTTCCTGCTGATGAATCCTTCGCCAACGCCCGCGATGGGACGCTTCGACCAGTATATGTATCCATCCTACAAGGCGGATATTGAGGCGGGCAGAATAACCGATGATGAGGTACTGGAATACCTGTGCTGCCTGCGTGTCCGCTGTATGGAGCTGAATCAGCAATCGGGTAAAGAAATCCGCAAACGCACTTCCGGAGGAGCGCGTTGGATGAACATGACTATCGGTGGGGTGAAGCCGGATGGCAGCGACGCAACCAATGAATTGACTCACTTGATCCTGGACGCGCTGATGGAGTGTCCGACAACCCACCATACCATCACGCTTCGTGTCGCCGACTCTACTCCGGATTCCATTATGCTGAAGGCTGTTACCGCCCAGGCAAAGGGAATGAGCATGCCGGCTTTTGTTGGAGATAAATCCTATATTAGCTATTTCAATAAACCGAACGACCCTGATGATGGGCTCGACATTGAAATTGCCAGGGACTACTGCATGACCGGCTGTATCGACGGCAACATCGCCGGGCGTACACGTACCATGGGAATCACCATGTTTGTTGTGCCGAAAGTTCTCGACCTGTTCATGCACGACGGTTGGGATGCAAATATCAAAGAGCAGGTCGGGCATAAAATCGGAGATCTGGGCAGGTTCGCCAACTACGAGGATTTTCTCGAGGAATTCAAAAAGGAGTTTACCTATTTTATCCGGCTTTCGGCGGAAAAGCTCAATATCGAAAGCATTGTTTTCAAAAACATGTTCCCCGATCCGTTCCGCGCAGCTCTCATGGACGGCGGCATACATTCCGGGCTTGACTGCTATGCCCAACCTTATGATTTTGAAAACAACCAACTCCTCAATCCAGTCGGGATGGTTAATCTTGCCCAATCGCTTTATGCGATCAAGAAGCTTGTTTTCGAAGAAAGAGACGCCACATTGTCGGAGCTTGTCAAGGCATTGGATGCCAACTGGCAGGGCTATGAGGAGCTTCGGGCCAGGTGCCTGGCCCTGAGTCATTACGGAAACGGCATCGATGAGATCGATAAGATTGTTGGCGATTGTTATGCATTCTGGGCGGATGTTGCCGACACGATTCCATCCATACTGGGTGGGCATTTCAGATGCTCTGCAATCTCCATTACGTCCCACCAGCCGGGCGGTGCGCTGGTCGGCGCCTCCCCGGATGGCCGCTATTCCGGAGAGATCCTCGCCGACGCATGCGCATCTCCAATGAGGAGCACCGATATCAAGGGTCCGCTGGCTGTTTTCAGAAGCGCTCTTCAAATTCCTCAGGACCGTTTTCAGGCCATGCTCTTGAATATGAAAATCCACCCGTCAGCCCTTCAATCGGATAGCAGCAAGCTAAAGCTGGCAAGCGCGATAAGAACGTATTTCGCTCATGGCGGCAAGCATGTGCAATTTATTGTGTGCGATCCGAAGACACTCGAGGACGCGAAGGCGCATCCCGAAGATCACCGCGATTTAATGGTACGGGTAGCGGGCTACAGCGCCTATTTTGTCCAGCTCACGCCTGGATTGCAGGATGAGGTCATCGCGCGCACGGCACATTTGTTGAATGAGCCCTGACATGGTTCCGGTATTTTCAATCGCGTGACTCCGATCAGGCAAAATGAGGCTATTGCCTGTCGAATGCCTCGGATGTTCTTGTATTCGAGAGATGTAAATAGAAGAATAGTCTGTTCGTTGAACGAAACTCGTAAAACTTCGCGAAAGAAAGGTGACCGCTCTTCGCATGACGACTTCAGCTGGAAATAACCCATTTTTACGATTGCTGCTTCTTTTGACACTCTCCCTGACTTCACTCTTTTGTCCAATGACGCTTGGGCAAGCCCCAGTGGTACCCGCGCGCGACGCGCTCTTGGATAAGCTGGCCGGACATTGGGTGATGACCGGAACTATCGGCAAGCGGGCTGTAACGCATGACGTCGACGTTGATTGGATCCTCAACCGTCAATATATCCGTATCCACGAGGTTTCGCGCGAAAAGGATGATGGCAAAGCGCTCGCATACGAAGCGTGGATATACATTGTTTGGGATAAAGAAAACGCTGAATATGTGGTTATGTGGTTGGATAATACCGGCACGACCAACTTTGCGGCTGAGGGCGTCGGGCACGGAAAGCCGGACGGCGACCGGATCCCATTCGTATGGAAATCAGCAGACAAGAGTGGTATTCGGAATACATTCGCATACAATCGCGCGAGCGAAACCTGGTCCTGGGCGATTGATAACGTGGACAAGTCGGGGACACCGTCCCCGTATGCAAATGTGACGTTGAAGCGGAAATAGCCACAGTGCAAAGATCATCTGATGGAAATATGGTTTTCTGATCATCGAAAATCAACGCCTCGCAACTTGTCTTCATTATTTTCGATTGAGCTATTTCCCTAAGCCGGATGCTGCCGATCTATCCCGGTCTCCGGCTCCTGTTCCGGCGGCTGCTTGTTTTTTGTTGTCTCCAGCAAAGCAGGTGAGATATATTGATCTGGGTTCTCCGCAATTCAGGACGCTGCCTGTGACCCGCCACTAAAACATCATCCCCCGCCTTTTGACTGAAAAAATTGAGTCGAACTACTAACTAGCACAAAATGAGGAATAATTATGAGAATGACAAGAACAGATAAGACTTGGGAAGGTTTCCCCGTTTATCTAGCCACGGAAAAATCAGATGCATTGGAGCTAATCAATATCGGCACAGAAGAAAAGTTATCGCCCGCCTTTCTTGTCGGTCCGCAAGTGTTGGATAGAATTCAGGGCAATTACTGTAAAAGCCAGCCTGCACTGGAGTATTTGATCAAACAATTTCAGGACGGCAAGCTGGAATTGCTTAATCCCCCAGAGGAGAATAAGCGCGCATAGCGGCCAGGAACAATACCTTCCAGGTCTCTAGTCGATTTACGGCAAGGAATTCTTTGGACTATGGTTCCCTTGAGGTTAATTCTCAAACGGCGGATCCCATGGGAGCGGCGGCTTCCGGCATGTTAAAATTTCCATGGAATAGACTAGAGGATGCCCATGAGAATGAATCGCCTGGTGCCGATGCTGCCTGTGAAGAGCCTGCCGGCGAGCATCGAGTTCTATCAAAAACTCGGGTTCAGCGTTGAGCAAAGGAATGATGATTGGGGTTGGGCAATGCTTCGCTTTGACGACTGTCATCTGATGGTGGATCAATCGATCCGTCACCCTAACGTGCCTAATCAATCCGTTCTATACTTTTATCCCGAAAATATCGTGGCATATCACGAGCAGGTGCGAAGAGGTGGCTTGGACATCCCAGACTTGGATACCACTTTTTACGGAATGACAGAATTTCGAATTGATGATCCGGACGGCAATCGATTGTGGATTGGGCAGAACACTCGATTGGAGCAAAAATAGTCAGAGAACAGGATGGAGAGAACGGTTCCCAGTTTTCTCCGCTAATGCAATCTGCCGCGATTATGTAACTGCTTTTCAGCACGGTGTTTTGATCTCCGGCCTCTTTCCGAGCCTCCAACCGGATCGATTTACTCGCTCTCCATTTGCACTCTATTGAGAACCTGCGTTTCGCGGCTCCGCATAAACAGGGCGCTTCCCGGCTGCGCCAAGTCTCTTTTCCCCATTAAATACTGCTAAGAAATCCTGAAAACATCTCGATAAAAGGATATGGGGTCAGTGTAAGAGCAATCGCGCATGCTCGACCCGTTGATTACGCAATACATCCTTCCAAGTGGACGTTGATATTGCATTTAGCCGCATCACCGGCGATAGGAATAGGAATGAGCACGTATTTGCTGAAGGCAGTCAGGCGGGTACTACTGAAAACATCGGCGGGAGTATGTTTGATTTTTATTATGCTCGCAACAGCTGTTTCGGGACTGGCTGCGACCAGCGTAGATCTTAGCGTCTCTTCTTATAACTGGACGCCCGACCCTGTTATTCGAGGTGGTTCCGCTGTATTCTCCGTTGTTGCCACAAACAATGATGCCAGTTTTGCAGCCTCGAACCTGACGTTAGCCGTACAACTTCCTGCAAATATCGACTTCAGCACGGTGGCAACCACAACGCCGTCGGGATGCGCTTTCAATCTTACCGCCAATCCGCAGACTCTCACCTGCACAAAGGCAACTCTGGCTGCTCTGGCCACCTGGAGTTTGAGCTTCACTGGAGTCGGTTCCTCCGCCGGCACGCAAAACACAGTTGCAACGGTGAGCGCTGCGGACAATAGCGATTCGAACAGCGGCAACGATTCTCTAACGAAGCCGACAACGGTAATCAAGGGCGGTGACCTGACAATTCAAAAGAGCGGACCCGCTTCGGCAACCGCGGGTTCGACAATAAGCTTCACTATTCGCGTAACGAACAATGGCCCTGATCCGGGGACTACTTTTCGTGTAACGGACAATCTTCCGGCTGCAATCGATTTCACCTATCAGTCGGCTTCCGGCACCGGTTGGGGGTGTAGCCATAGCGGTACAACGGTAACCTGCGACTACTCCGGTGCTGAAGTGACCTCCGGAAACCATGCTCCGGACATCACGCTCACGGGACGCGTCATTACCTCGGGGGGAAGTATTACGAATGGAGCTTCCGTTATTACCACGGACGGCAGCACCGGAGATCCGGTTTCCGGCAACAACGGGCCATCGCAAGCGGTAGTAAGCGTGACCGCGGGTACGGACCTCCGCGCAAATAAGTCGATGGTTTCGAATCTCACGGGAATGACGACTTTTGCAACGGGAGAAGCGGTTACGTTAACCCTTTCGGCCACCAACCTCGGGCCGCAGAATGCAACGGGTGTAACCATTACCGATAGCGTGACGGCTGATTTCAGCATTGGAATATTGCCTGGCGGATGTTCATCGATCGGGCAGGCTATAACGTGCACAGTCGGCGCATTGAACAACGGCGTGACCTCTTCCGGCTTCGTCATTCCACTGACAGTCGTGGGAGCCGCCGGAAACAGCGGGACAAATAGCGCAGGCGTAACAAGGACAGCGCCGGTTGGGGGATTGAACACAGCCGCGACCGTCGGTTACACGATCAGTGCCCCCTTCGCTCATTTGACGATTGCAAAGAGCAAAGCGCCAAACCCGGTTGCGGCAGGCGCCAATATCACCAACACTATCACGATTACAAATTCCAACAGCTCGACCTCCGCGGCAACCGGGACCATTCGTACTACCGACGTTCTTGACGCCAACGAGAAGTTCGTTTCCTTTTCCGGAAGCGGTTGGGGTTGTTCCGGGCTCCTGGCCGGCGAAACGGGCACGATTACGTGTGATTACAGCGGGGCGAACCTTGCCAGGGGGGCATCATTGCCAGCCCTGACCATTATTACCCAGACTGACACCGGATATCTTGGTCCCATTAGCAACACTGCCTGTACGGGACAATCCGCCGGTTCCCCTCATACGCCGGCCGATAATTCGAGCACCGGCAACTGCCAGAGTAGAACAGTGACCGCGACGCCTCGTTATGTAGATCTCTCAGTCGCCAAATCCGCCAGTACCGCGCATCTGCTTATCACCGATAACACCTTCAATTATACATTGACCATTGCGAATGCAGGTCCCGACATGGCGCCAACCGTCAGGGTGAACGATGTGCTCAATGCCTGGTACAGCGGTCTCGCGGGGAGTGCGAGTGGGAGTGCGGAGATTGGCGGCGCCGTTGGGGGCGAATCGTGTTCCTTCGGTTCAACCGTGAGCTGTACGCTTTTGGACATTGCGGGCGGGACATCCCGCACCATCACCATCACTCTCAATCGGCCGATGAAAGATGGAACGATTGCGAATACCGCGACTGTTTCCACTCCTGATGCGATCGACACTGTGCCGGGCAACAACTCCGGCTCCGTCAGCCTCACGATCGATCCGCTTGCCAACGTAGGGGTTACTTCAATCGCGGCGGCTCCCGATCCGATCAAGGTCGGAGTTCAGCTTACCTATACGACGTCGATCAAGAACAACGGCCCGAGTACGGCGGCCGGGGTTGTATTGCGGCACCTGATCGATCCGGCAAAGGTGACCTATTCCACCGGTTCTGCCAGTTTGACGATTGGCGGATCCTGCAGCTATATCAGTTCTTTTGTTGGGGCGCCTTACGCGGGCCAATCCGGCATAGAGTGCAGCGGCTTTTCGCTTTCAAACGGGGAATCCCGACAGCTTACTTTCAAGGTTATCCCCGTTTACCCGTATCCCGGTGGAGTACCCAATACCTATAGCAGCACCGCTTATATAACAACGACGACTCCGGAAACGGATTCCCCCGGCTATGCAAACAACGAGAACAGCAATTCGACGGGCGTCATTATTGACGCATTGGATCTCGCGGTAACCGATAATGACCCGAGCTATGATCCTACGGCGTTTGGCGATGCGATCATTTATCAGATCAAAGTACAGAACAACGGGCCTTCCCAGGCTACCGCCTTTACCCTGACTGTGACTCCTGTACCTCCACCGCAGGGCGGCGCTTTGGACCCATATGCGATGACCTACAACGCCACAGGCAGCAGCCTGCCTGTAGGAGCAACCTGCAGTCCAGTCGGATCGGACATTGTATGTTATCTGGGCGCCGGACCGTCCAGCAGCTATCTGGCCCTTAACAGCAGCCAAACCTTCAGCCTGAAATTCGACACGGGGCCTCTCACCAACATCCCGAGTGGATCACTGACCTATAAAACAATCGCGACGGTCAGTTCAAACGAGACTTTGGCCGGGGACGATTCACTTCCGGGAAACAACAGCGTTACCGAAACAACCACCGTTCTGCCCAAAACAGACCTTATGGTTGTCAGCAAAGCTGTCTCTAAAGCGACCGTGGACATTAATGAACCGTTTACGTACACGGTGACAGTCGGCAACAAGGGGCCGTCCGATGCCGCGGGGATGAAGGTAACGGATATTCTTCCTGCCGGAATCGTTTTGACCGGCGCTGTGACGGTTACGCCGGGTGCATCTGTTTCGTTAACAAGCAATACGTGCACAACTCCGGGAGTCGGAAACAATGGCACCATTGACTGCACCATTGGGCCGATCCCGACGGATGCGAGTGGAGTCGATGGTACAAAACAGATCACCATCGGAATTCCGGTCCGTGCTGCCTACCAGTCGAGCGGCACCTATAGTTTTGCCTTCAATACCAATATCACCAATACCGCCACGGCAGCAGTACTCACAGGCGTTTCACTCGATCCGGACAACAGCAATAACTCACGATCGGTAACGGTGCAGGTGCGCAAGAACAGCATCGGAGGCACCGTCTATGCGGACAATAATAAAAACGACATCATTGACGCGGGTGAGGGAATCAACAGCGTTACCCTGACACTGACCGGTACCGATAGCTACGGCAATACCTATCTTTCCAGCGGCGGCACTTATCCGGCCATTACCACGACCACTGCCGGGTCGGGAAATACGGGCATTTTCACTTTAGATAAGCTCCCTCCGGGCACATGGGCCATCGCAGAAAGCCAGCCGGCAAATTACTACGATGCTTTTGAAACTGCAGGAACCGCCGGAGGAACGGTGCCGCCTGCCACATGCGACGGTACCAATAACTGCGGATCGGCGGCATTACTCAACACAATCAGTGGAATCAGCTTGCCCGCAGATACGGCGACGGCGACGACCGGATACATTTTTCAGGAATATCAGAGAGCGTCGCTGACCGGGTATGTCTATCATGATGCCAACAACGACGGAGACAAAGCGGCCGGAGAGACCACCGGCGTAAATACCCAGAGCATTACTCTATCGGGTACTGCTTACAATAATGTGAACGTGTGCACGATTATCACCTGCACCATTAATACAAATGCATCCGGACTATACAACTTCAGCACGCTGCCGCCGAGCGATGGCACGGGCTACACAGTAACTCAGAATAATCAGCCCGCCGGCTATTTGCCAGGCAAATCGCAGAATGGCGCCGGAGTCGGCAACGTCGTGCCGGGATCGGCCGGAGTCTCTGCGCCAAAGAGCATAACTGGAATAGTCCTGACTCCAAGCCAGTCTGCAACCAATCGAAACTTCGGTGAGCTTCGGCCGGCTACGATCAGTGGTTTTGTCTTTATAGACGCGGATGCCGATGCGGTCCGCGATGCAGGCGAAACATCGGGGATGACAGGCTTGACGGTTGCTTTGACCGGGACTGACGATCTGGGCAATCCGGTTGGGCCTACGAATGCAACCACAGGTGCCAACGGCAGCTATAGCTTCACCAACAACCGACCGGGCACCTACGCGGTAACCGAAACGCCTCCTTCGGGAGTTGTTCACATCGGGGCACAGGCAGGTTCCAAGGGAGGAGACATCGCGGGCTCCACCCGTGCATCAGGCGTTGGAGTGGTGGGGGCCGGAAATCTTTCGATTACCAATATTCCGATTGTATCCAACGACACTGCCGCTAACTACAACTTCGGCGAAAGCGGGCAGGGGTTGTCGGGCTACGTTTATATCGACAGCAATGCGAACGGCATTATGGATGCTGGAGAACCGGGGATACTCGGGGTGCAAATCACGCTCTCGGGCAACACTGACATAGGAACGAGCGTCTGTGTGGCAATAAATCCGAATCCCTGCACCATATCCACCAACGCTTCCGGCTATTTTCTTTATAGCGGCCTTCCGGCCAGCGACGTCAGCGGCTATACGCTCACTGAGCAGCTGCAAACGGTTTCGCCTCTGACAAATTACAGTGACGGTAGCGATAATATCGGAACTGTAGGCGGGACCAGCCGCGGATCGGCTGCCGTCAAAAACCGATTTTCCGGAATCACCCTGGCTGTTGCAGAAAATGGGATCAACTACAATTTCGGCGAACTTGCCGCCAGGATTTCAGGAACTGTTTACTACGATGCTGACAACGACGGAGCGAAGGGCGGGGGTGAGGCTGGTTTGTCGGGCATTACGGTAACGATTACCGGCACCAGTGTTACCAGTTCTGCTGTCAACAAAAGCGCGGTAACCGATGCTTCCGGGAATTTCACTCTAGGGGATCTTCTGCCGGCAAACGGCTCAGGCTATACCCTGACTGTGACACAACCGGCAAATTACGCCGACGGTAAGAAGTCGGCGGGCACTTCGGGCGGAACCGCCAATGCGGCGGGTACCAGGACAATTACCGCCATAGCGCTGGGTGCCGGAGCCAATGCTACCGGATATTTCTTCGGTGAGACGCTTGGCAGCCTTTCCGGAACGATTTATTACGATGCCAATAATGACGGGGCCAAACTGGGCGCGACCGAAGTCGGGATCGGTGGTGTCACGATCACACTGTCCGGTACTGCCGCTTCAGGCGTGAATGTCTGCACCCTGGCAACCTGTACTGCTGTGACAAATGCCGGCGGAAGCTTCAGCTTCGCCGAACTTCCGGCTGCCAATGGTTCGGGCTATACCCTGACCGTAACTCAACCAGCAAACTATGCCGATGGCAAGAAGACAGCGGGTACTTCGGGCGGAACCGCCAATGCGGCGGGCACCAGAACCATCACGGCCATAGCGCTGGCTGCCGGAGCCAACGGCACCGGGTATTTGTTTGGCGAGACTCTCGGGAGTCTTTCCGGCACGGTTTATTACGATGCCAATAATGACGGTGCAAAGCTTGGGGCCGCCGAGACGGGTATCAGCGGGGTATCGATAGCCCTTACAGGTATTGATCTCGCTTCCGGCGCGGCCGTCAGCCAGACCGCCGTGACCGACATAAACGGTGATTATTCATTCAGCGATATTCCGGCGAGTGGTGCCGGTGGCTACACTTTGACGGTTACGCAACCGACCAATTACGCCGACGGCAAAAAAGCGATCGGAACTTCGGGTGGAACGGCCGGGTCGCCGGGTGTCCGTACAATCACCGGCATCAACTTCGCAGCCGGAACAAATGCCACTGGGTATCTCTTCGGTGAGACGCTCGGCAGTCTCACGGGTACGGTCTATTACGACTCCAATGATGATGGATTCAAACTCGGGGCCTCCGAGACAGGGATTCCGGGGGTCACAGTCACGCTTAGCGGGAATCTCGCCACGGGAACGCCGGTCAGCGTTAGTTCAGTGACCGATGGCAGCGGTAATTACTCGTTCAGTAATATTGGCGCCAGCAGCGCCGGTGGCTACACTTTAACGGTTACTCAGCCGGTAATTTATGCGGATGGCAAAAAGGTCGTTGGGACATCGGGTGGTACGGCCGGAGCTCCCGGTATCAGAACGATCAGCGACATCCTCTTCGCGAGCGGAACAAATGCCACCGGGTATCTTTTTGGTGAGCGGTTGGGCCGCCTCTCCGGGACGGTATATACAGACCGAAATAATGACGGTGTTCACGATGCCGATGAACCTGGCATCTCCGGTGTGACGCTGACGCTATCGGGTACCGATGCGGCAGGAGCCGCAGTCAACCGGAGTATGGTCAGTGCCACGGACGGCAGCTTTAGTTTTGCGGATGTTGCGGCGAGCAACGGTTCCGGTTACACGCTTACGGAAACACAACCGGTGAACTATGCCGACGGTCTTGAGACTGTTGGCGGCCTCGGCGGATCGGCCGGAGCGGCAGGCACCAGTGTCATCAGCGGCATTGTCTTCACTGCCGGCGCCAGCGGGAACGGCTATCTGTTCGGCGACAGGCTGGGCGGACTGATCGGCATTGTCTATGTCGATGACAACAACAACGGCGTTAAGGATGCCGGCGAAGCGGGCATTGCCAATGTCTCAATAGCTCTGACCGGCACCGATGCGAGCGGGGCAGCGGTAAATCGCAGCGTCATCACTGCATCCGATGGAACCTATAGCTTCGCAGACGTAGCTGCCTCAAATGGCACTGGATATACGCTCAGCGAAACGCAGCCGGTCGGATATCTTGATGGCATCGAGACTGCGGGTACGCTTGGCGGATCAGCCGGAGCGGCGGGCAGCAGCGTCATCAGCGGAATAGTTTATCCTGCCGCATCGAATGCCACTGGGTATCTTTTTGGCGAGCGGTTGGGCGTACTTTCGGGATTTGTCTACTACGATGCCAACAATAATGGAGCTAAAGAAGCGGGCGAAGAGGGCATTGCCGGAATCGCGATCACATTAACGGGAACCGATGCGGCGAGCAATCCCGTGAATCGCACAACCACAACGGGAAGTGATGGCGGTTACACCTTTTCAGCCATGCTGTCCGCCAATTCCAGCGGTTACACCCTCACCGAAATTCAACCTCCCGGTATGCTTGACGGCAAAGAGACGGCGGGAACGCTAGGCGGAGTGGTCGATAATTCAAGCTTCACATCGCTTGCTGCGCAAAACCAAATCAGCGCGATTCCTTTCGCTGCCGGGAATTCGGGGACGAATTATCTTTTCGGCGAGCGGCTTGGCAGCCTTGCAGGAATCGTCTATTACGACCCCAACAACAATGGATTGAAAGACCCCGGTGAGACCGGAATCGCCGGAGCCACCCTGACCTTGACCGGCACGGATGCAACGAATGTTGCCATCAACCGTACTGCCACGACGGCAGCCGACGGCAGCTATACCTTTGTGGATCTTCCAGCTTCCGACGCGTCGGGCTACACTGTTACCGAGAACCAACCGGTTATCTATTCCGACGGCGCCGTCACGGTGGGAACAGCCGGCGGCTCAATCGGGATCAACAAAATATCCGCGATCCATTTCGCCGTGGGCATGACGGCAACCGGCTATCTCTTTGGCGAACGGCTGGGCAGCCTCTCGGGTACGGTATATACAGACAAAAATGGTGACGGCGTTCGCGATGCCGGCGAGCCGGGTATTTCCGGTATTACAATTACACTTTCGGGCACCGATGCGGCGGGATCTGCGCTGAGCCGTACTACTCTCACGGTGGATGATGGCAGCTACAGTTTCAAGGAGCTCCCGGTAGCGAACAGCTCCGGGTACACTCTGACCGAAACCCAGCCGATCAATTACCTCGACGGAAGGGAGACTGCGGGGACGCTGGGCGGCACAGTCGATAACGCAAGTTTTACCGCCCTGGCAATCCAGAATCGCATCAGCGCTATCCCCTTTGCTCCTGGCGACTCCGGTTCCGGCTATCTCTTCGGGGAGCGGCTGGGCAGCCTTTCCGGAATCGTCTTTTATGATGCCAACAACAACGGTGCAAAGGAAGCTGGTGAGGATGGATTAGCGGGAGTCGGCGTCAGTCTGACCGGTACCAATATAGGCGGTTCGGCGCTGAATCTCACCACAGTTACTGCTGCCGACGGCAGCTACAGCTTTGTTGATATTCCGGCGAGCAATGCATCCGGTTACACTCTGACCGAAACTCAGCCACCCGCCTATACCGATGGTCAGGCAATACCCGGCTCGGCGGGAGGCGCGGCCGGTATCAATGCAATCACTGCAATCAATTTTGCGGCCGGTATCAATGCCGCGGGATATCTGTTTGCGGAACGTCTTGGCGCTTTGACGGGCAGCGTGTATCTCGATATCAACAATAATAATATTATCGATACAGGAGAAACGGGAATCGCGGGTGTCACGATTACGCTCTCCGGGATCGATGCCGCGGGTATTCCTGTTAACCGGACCTCCATTACTGCCGGTGACGGCAAGTACGGCTTCAGCGGTCTTCCCAATGCAAACGGTGCCGGCTATAGATTGGTCGAAACCCAGCCCGCAACCTACCTGGATGGCAAGGTGAGCCGAGGCCTGATCAATGGAGTTGAATGTAATGCATGCGACACTGCTGCCTACAATCAGATTGGTTCTATCCCGTACAACGCATCCGGGGACTTTGCCTCCTTCAATTTTGGCGAACTGCAGAGTGCCGGCATAGCGGGACAGGTCTACCTCGATCTGAATAACAATGGTACGAAAGATGCCAATGAGCCGGGGCTCTCCGGAGTCAGCATCACCGTTGGGGGAACAGATGATCGCAGTGCCGCGGTAAACAGCTCCGTTAATACGGATGCAGATGGAAAGTATCGGATCGACGGTCTCAGGCCCTCCTCGACTGCCGGATATACGATCACCGAGACGCAGCCGGCAGGATATGGGGATCTCAACGGTGCGGCCGGTGTCACTGTCGGTTCAATCAGCACAATGAATGTCGGAACTGCGGCGCTGAACAGCGTCAGCGCCATCATCCTTCATGCCGGGGAAAGCGGCATTGGCTACAACTTTGGCGACATAGCCGGAGGACTCACGGGATCCGTTTACATCGACGCCAACGATAACGGAACAAGGGATGGGGGTGAGTCAGGAATCGCGGGCGTCATGATCAACTTGACCGGAACCGATGCTTCGGGAAAAGCCGTCAGCCTCAGCGCCATGACCGCGGCAGACGGCAGTTTCGGTTTCAGTATTTTGCTGGGCGGGACCTACACCCTGACCGAAACGCATCCTTTGATCTTTCGGGATGGCAGGGAGACGGCAGGCACGGCAGGCGGAACTGTCGATAATGGCAGTTTCGGCTTCGAGGCTGCTCAAAACCGGATTTCCGGCATGACACTGGCTCCGGGAGTTTCGGCGAGCGGCTATCTGTTTGGAGAGCGTCCCGGGGTGCCGGCAAGCATCTCCGGCACAGTCTGGTATAACAGTATCGCATTAGACCACACGCAACAGCCGGGAGAGCACGGCCTTGCTGGCTGGATTATTGAAGCGGTTCAGAACGGCATCGTTCGCGGGAAGGCAATCTCGGCAGACGATGGCACATTCCAAATTCTTGACCTTCCTGCCGGCTCAGGTTATGAGCTGCGCTACAAGCATCCACTGAACGGGGCGCTTTACGGAAATCCCGTTTCCCAGGATCCGAACTATCACGATTCGGTGATTGACCTCAGCGCGCATACGATCGCCAATCTGACCTTGCGGTCGGGCGCAAATATCGTCAAACAGGATTTGCCGCTGGATCCTTCGGGCGTGGTTTATAACTCCCGAACCCGCAATCCGCTGGCAGGCGCAACGGTTTCGATAAACGGACCGGCCGGGTTCAATGCATCCACGCACTTGCTCGGCGGCATCGCGAATCAGAGCCAGGTAACCGATGCCTCGGGCTTTTACCAGTTCATGCTTCTTCCGACCGCGCCGTCCGGAACTTACTCGTTGACGCTCACCGCGCCTACGGATTATGTGCCGGGGATATCTTCCCTGATTCCCCCGACCGCGGGTCCGTTCGATCCAGGGCCCGGCCCCGGCAGCGTTGCGATTCAGACGCAGCCGACCGCTCCGAATCTTCTCCAGTCAACCCGATATTATGTTTCCTTTACTCTCGGAAGCGGTTCCGCAGGTGTTGTTAACAATCATCTCCCTCTGGACCCGATGCTGGACGGAGCCATCACGATCCAGAAGACGACCCCTGTGGTCAATGTTCACAAGGGAGACCTCGTTCCGTACACGGTTACAGCCATCAATACACTCTCGGTCCAGTTGTCGAATATCGACTTGCATGATCGTATGCCTTCGGGGTTTAAATACCGCGACCAAAGCGCTCGGTTCGATAATGCTCAAGCCGCGCCGAACATCGGTGGCCGCGATCTTGTATGGAAAAACCTGAGCTTTGCTCCCGGCGAGAAGAAAACCCTCAAGCTGATTCTCGTGGTGGGGACAGGCGTAGGTGAAGGAGAGTACACAAATCAGGCCTGGGCCAGCAACAATACTGTGGATGTGGTGGTATCGAATATTGCGGCGGCTACCGTTCGCACAGTGCCTGACCACACCTTTGATTGCACCGATGTAATCGGCAAAGTCTTCGACGACAGAAATGCCAATGGCTATCAGGATGACGGCGAACCGGGTTTACCTAACATCCGGATCGCTTCGGCCCGCGGACTCATCGTGACCACCGACAGCGAAGGCCGATTCCATGTTCCATGCGCGGCCATACCCGATCCTGACCGGGGATCGAATTTCATCATGAAGCTCGATGAGAGGACCCTTCCGGCCGGCTACAGAATAACCACCGAGAATCCGCGGGATGTAAGGGCTACGCGCGGCAAGATGGTGAAACTCAATTTTGGCGCCACGCTCTACCGGGTGGTCCGCATCGATATGACGGATGCGGCATTCGAGCGAGAGAAGGCGGCGTTGCTCCCCCCGTGGCAAAAGAAGGTGACACAACTCGATGACGCGCTCAGGGAACATCCCTCGGTTTTGACGATCATCTATCGACGGAATCAGGAACCTTTGAAACTGGCTAAACAACGGACCGAATCCCTGCGCGACATGATGCGGGATCGATGGAAGAAGGATAAGCACCGATGCAGGCTCATAATCGAAACAGAGATCGAGGAGGTGCGGTGATGACTCCGAACTCTCCTAGAGGAATAATCTGTTTTGCTCTCGCCCTAATGTTCATCCAGGCCGGCCTGATTTTTGCCGGAGATGATCCGTGTCGTGCAGGTGGAAGACCAGATGCGGAAACACCATTCACGATTACGGTGGATGGCAGCCCGATGGTTGACGACAGCAAAACCGGCACAGCGGAAGAAAGAGGATGCGTTGATCCGGCGCTGGCGAAGGCCGATATCCAGATCCACTATGATTCGCTCCAGTTGTCTCCGGCGCTGAATGCCTGGAGTACTGTAAAGGGCGCAGCACGCGAAAACGAGGTCCGGTTCTTCACCTATACCAATTATGCTTTGCTCTTGCGCAAGGCAGAGATTCGCATCTTTCGGAAAGGACAAGACACGGCGCAAACGCCTTACGCCGTGATGCCGGTGAGTATCGGAGGTGCAAGTTCCTGGCAGTGGCCTGCCGAGGCGCCCGACGATCTGTTCTTTGTTTTGCGCGTTTATGACGAAAAGGACCGATTTGATGAGACGGCGGCAAAACCGGTGGTGCAGCCGACACAGAATAAGTCCCAGAAAGAAAGTGCAGACAAGGAACCGGATGAGCTGGCAGGCTTTGGCGAGAACAGCAGAAAGCTTGCAAACATTCCTGTGCACGGTGGCACCATCACGATCAATGGCTCGAAAATGACAGCAGGCCAGACGGTGTCTGCACTCGGCTTTCCTGTGCCAGTGGATAGGGAAGGGAAGTTCGCCTTCAGGCAGATTCTCCTTTCCGGCCCCCATGTAGTGGAAGTTTCGGTAAAGGATAAAAACGGGCGGGAGACGGTTTTCCGCCGCAGTGTCTCGATCGCTGACAATGACTGGTTCTATGTGGCTCTTGCAGATATCACACTGGGTCGCAACTCTGCAGTAAAACCATCGGAACTCGTGGCTGACGGTACAGAATCCTACAACAAGCGCGAGTATATAGAAGGACGCGGGGCCTTCTACCTGAAGGGCCTGGTAAAGGGTGAGTACCTGCTGACTGCAAGCGCCGATACCAGAGAGCGGAGGCTGGCGGACCTTTTCAGCAACTTCGATTCCAAAGATCCCCAGTATCTTCTGCGCAGGATTGATCCCGACAAATTCTATCCGGTATATGGTGACGACAGCACCATCGTTGATGACGCCCCGACGCAGGGCAAATTTTACGTGCGGCTGGAGAGAGGCGATTCGCGTGTGATGTGGGGGAATTTCCAGACCTCATGGACCGGCACCGAGTTGACCCAATACAGCAGGGGACTTTACGGGGCGAATCTCGTGTGGACTTCCGGCAGCACCACGCAGTACGGGGAGAAAAGAGCAACGGTCAACGGTTTTGCGGCTGAACCGGGGACTCTGTCCTCTCGTGAAGAATTCCGGGGCACCGGTGGGTCACTCTACTATCTGCATAATCTTGACATCACCCAGGGATCGGAACGCCTGTGGATAGAGATCCGAGATAAGGATTCCGAGATTGCGGTAGAACGCCGGCAGCTTACGCCAGTGGAAGATTACGATATAGACTATATACAAGGTAGAATCATGCTTCGCGCTCCCCTCTCGTCAACCGCAGACGGCAGCACGCTTGTCCGTACTGCTTCCATTGATGGAGATCCGGCCTATCTGATCGTTACCTATGAGTATGTTCCGGGCTTGAATAAATTATCCGGCCTGGCAACGGGGGGGCAGGCAGGAGTCTGGGTCAGCGACCATCTCCATTTTGGAGCATCGGTATACAGTCAAGGAGACGACCAGGTCAAACAGAAACTGGGCGGTGCCGACATCATCGCTCGCTATAAGCCCGGTACCTTTGTTAAGGCGGAAATTGCCAGATCCGAAGGCTCCGGTAATGGAATGCTCTCATCCATCAGTGGAGGATTCGATTTTAATCAGAGCCTGACTTCCGGAGATCGTGCATCGGCATGGTACCTGGTCGGTGCGGTGGATTTTGGCGAACTGTGGAAAGGCTCCAATGGAAGGGCAACAGCCTATTGGAAAGAGAGGGAACGGGGGTTCTCTGCCCCCGGACAAATCGCCGATACCGGGGAAGCCGTTTCCCAGATGGGCATGACAGCGCAGACGCCGTTCGGCAAGTCCATGCTGATCGGGCTTAAGGCTGATCGCTTCGATGCGGATAGCCAGACGAGAACTTCAGCGGAAACAAGTGTGAAGAAAAACCTGACGTCAGAGTTCGCGGCCAGCATTGGTGTCCGCTATGACGATCGCAACGTTAGGATGGCCAATGCTAGTCGGAATCTGTCGCGCAGCGGCAGCCGAACGGACGCCATCGCCCGGATCGACTATACGCCTGTTGTTCGGGGAGCGAAGGCAGCGGGCGGGTCGGATGCGAAACCGAGTCACAAATCCTGGGGATTGTATGGGTTCCTTCAAGGGACTGTTGCTCGCACTGAGGACAGAAATCGCTACGATCGAGCAGGACTGGGCGCTACGTGGCAAGCCAGCAGATATTTCAAACTCGGAATTGAGGCCTCGGATGGCTATGGAGGACTGGGCGGCAAAGTTTCAGGAGATTATGCCATCAACCAACGCAGCAGCGTCTATCTGTCGTACCAAATGGAATCGGAGTTGCCCGATGCGGAGAACCGAGGCGAAATGGGGACCGGCGTTTTCGGAAGCAAGTACAAATTCTCAGAGCGCCTGGGTGTATTTGGCGAGACCCGCATAGCCAACGGTTATACGTCGAGCCTTATGCACTCGTTCGGTCTCGATCTGGCGTCCAGGAAGCGGTGGACATATGGGCTGAAATATGAAACCGGAACCTTGAGCGACCAGAATGCAGGCGATATAAAACGGCACGCAGTCGGATTGAGCACTACCTATAAGTTCGAGAAGACAAAGTATGCAGGTGCCGTGGAATACCGGAACGATTCCGGCACCGAAGACCGCACTGCCTGGCTGGTCCGCAATTCGTTTGCCTATCAGGCGAATCCCTCGTGGAGACTGCTTGGTAAATTCAACCTGTCTTCGAGCGATTCGAGCGCCGGGTCCTTCTATTCCGGGGATTTTGTGGAAGGAGTATTCGGAGCTGCTTATCGGCCGGTCAACGGCGATAAATGGAATAGTCTTTTCAAGTACACCTACTACTATAACCTGCCTTCGGCAGGGCAAAAAACCGCAACGAATCCGGTTGCGGATTACATTCAGAAAAGCCACGTTATTTCCTTCGATGCTATCTACGACCTGGCGCATTGGCTTTCATTGGGAGGGAAGTACGGGTTGAGATTGGGCGACTTGCAGCAGTCGAGGGTTGACGGGGGCGACTGGTTCTCAAGCCGGGCGCAAATCTACATAGTGCGTGCCGATTTTCACGTAATCCGAAATTGGGATGCCACCATTGAGGGCCGGCGCCTTTATGCGAAGGAGGCCGGGGATGCCCGGTCCGGCGCGCTTGCCGCGATCTATCGGCACATAGGCGAAAACGTGAAGGTTGGTATCGGGTATAACTTCACCAACTTCTCGGACGATCTGACGGATCTTTCGTACAGAAGTCACGGAGTGTTTCTGAATGTTATTGGCGGCTTCTAGTACTCCCGTGTCACGGATGCTGAAACGAACTCCAGATAAGGCATTGTGTATGATCGTGATTTAACAACCAAATGCACTCAAACCCGCTGTTTATGCGAATCAGCCCTTGTTAGGACACGCCAGTGAACTGTAACGAGGATTCGCGTGCAGCTATAGCGCAATTGCGGCCGTAATCAGTTTGTTCATTCCCAAGCTGACTGGAAACAACATAAGTATTGAAATTGAGCGGCCAGGGTAAATTACTACCCGCTTGTTGGCGTATGCTTCTGATACTATGTTCCACGCAGGCTATTATCAATTTTTCAAGCATGAGGAGTTGGAATGTATGCCTATACCAATTCATTATCATTTTCAGCAGCTATTTAGGGTATCTGCCCGTGAGGCATACGCCTGGTGCACAAACTTTGCACCCAACGATCATGCCCTTATGGCCGAAGAGAATGCCCGTCGAAAGGTAGAAAACTTGACCGGGCGAACGGTCATTTTGACCGACGCGTTTTTTGTTGGTACGGCAGGCCAGGTTGAAAAACGGAAGCTGGTGCAGCTATATCCTGAAATGCTGTTTTGGACGTGCACGCACCTGAGCGGGCCAGCTGTACATTCGCAATTTATCTATCAGATCACCGCACAAGGTGAAAAGGAGTCGCGCCTGGATTTCACCGGTATATTCCTTGACCATACGCATGAAGCTCTGAGCGAATCGGATATCAGCAATCTGACTGAAAAAGAGTGCAAGAATGACCAGGCTGCCTGGGAACTTCTGGCAAAGGCGATGGAGCGGGAACTCTGCTAACGTGGGAAATCAACCGGGCAAAGGAAACTTATGAGTGAATTGAAGGGATTTCAGAAGTCATATTTAAGAGGCATAGCACATGACCGCAAACCCATTGTCCAGATCGGGAAGGAAGGGATCGTGCCGGGCGTGATCCAGTCTGTCAACGATGGACTTCTGCGCCATGAAGTGATCAAAGTCAGGTTCATCAGCTTCAAGGAAAAGGAACAGAAGGAAGCGCTTGCCTCAGAACTTGCGGCTGCGACGGATTCCATAAGAATCGGGATGGTCGGCCATACGCTCATCCTTTATAAACAGCAACCGGATCCCAAGAAGCGAAGAATCCATGTCCCGGCCAGTGCCACCTAGCTCTCGGTCACGCTCCCGGCGCCTGCGTAGGCACGAGACAATAGGGCCATTGCCACGAGTATGACGCATTGCAGCCGTTTCCCTGGTTTATTGTCGGGAACGATCTCCCTTTGAACCGATTGTCGATTTCAAGCCGGGCTTTTGGGCAACCGGGGGTGCTTTGCGGATGGCTCTCAGTCTTAGATATCCGACAGCGGCACGCAACCGCACGCTCTGACTCTGGTCTTTGAGCATAGTTGCGAGATCGTCCTGAAGGGAAGGATCGTTCCGCAGAGCAAGCGAATGAACCGCTGCGGACCTGACCGAAGCGTCTTTATCCGCCAGCGCTTCCCGCAAGGCTTTCAGTGTGGCAGGGTCCTTTTCTCTGCCGAGAAGCAGAGCCGCGGTAGCTCGGCCCGAAACTCCCGGGTCCGAGAGGATCTCCTGCATCGACGAAACGCCGTCCCCAAATCCCGGCAATGGAGCAAAGCCGATGCCTTTCTTAAATGCGAACATGAACAGGGCCCTTGGAGTGTGCAGCATCCGCAATGCATCCCGTTTTTGCTTGGTCAGATATCCCGACGCCACCTTGGATTCATTGGCAAGCACCGAAAGCAGGGCCTCTTTGCCGGCCGGATCACTCAGGAGAAACAAAGCCTTTGCGGCAGCAAAGCTCACCTCCGGCACGTCACTGTTAAGAGCCTTGTGCAACAGGAGCGTGGCACGCTTTCCCTTCAGGTCGTAAAGGCTGGCCACCGTTGCCAGGCAGACCTCCACGTCCTTGTCATCCAGCAACTTCTCCAATTCGGAAAGAAAGGGCTCACGCTGGCCGCCCAAACTCAGGGCGACAGCGGCCAGCTTGCGGGTGTCAGGATTATTGTCCCGAAGGGCTTTCGTGATGAGGTCGCGCGCATGCGCTTCGATTCCGGCGGGATTTGTGCTCTCGAGATTCTGACCCAGCACGGTGGTCCCAAGAAAAATGAAGGGCAATAGCAGATATATCCGAGCCATGATCTCTCCCGATTATAATGTTACCGCATCGTTATGCTTCGCATCGGGTGTTAACCTTTTCGCCGACTGGAGGAATATGAACAAGGAACCGTCGACACGTCAGAAACAGATAGTAAAAGATCTTGCGCCCAAGCTGTTTGATTTGACCGAGAATGTTCTGTTTGGGGATGTATGGGAGCGGCCGGGGCTTTCAAAACGCGATCGCTGTCTTATAACTATCGGGGCATTGATTGCGTTGAATCGCACGGAACAACTGCCCTTTTACCTCGAAAAGGCGCTTGAAAGCGGCGTTGCCAAAAATGAACTGATCGAAGTCATCACCCACCTCGCATTTTATTCGGGCTGGCCAACCGCGATGAATGCCACCACGCTTGCCAAGGAGATATTTTCTAAAGATGAAAAAGGATAAAGAGTGCAGGTTGGGAAGCAACAATCTGTAGATTCTCCTTTTCTTTATAAACAATGGATATCGGCTGTAATGCTATACTGCTGCTCGTTCCACGCAAAACCAACCTTGATGAGGATAACCGTATGCCAGATCGGAGTTTCTACGGCTGGAAACTGTTGGCGGCTCTATGGGTGATTGTCTGCATCAATCTGGCCTTTCCCATTTACGGCACAAGAGTCCTTGATGCGGTGATGGTTGAGGACTTAAACCTGAACCGTCAGACATTGGGGGGCATCTTTTCCCTCTACACGATCTTGTCGGGTCTCCCCGGCCCGCTGGCGGCTCTATGTGTTGGACGCTACGGAGTCCGAATCACCATGTTTGCCGGAAGCTTGCTGGTTCTGATCGGCTCTCTGCTGATGGCGACAGTGGTCCGGAGCGGATTGCATGCTGCCCTGGCATTTGGAATCGTTGTCGGCATGGGTGTGGCCATGGGAGGAGTCGTGGGAGCTCAGGCTGGAATTGCCAAATGGTTCGTACAAAGGCGCGCTCTGGCGCTGGCAATATTCAGCACCGCATCGGGTGTTGGCGGTTTCATCGCATCCCCTTTGTTGAACAAAATTCTTGTCCTGTCGTCGAAGAACTGGAGAATGGGCTGGGCAATGATTTCGGCTCTGGCCTGCCTTGCTGCAGTGGTCTCAATCATTTTTATTAAAGAGGATCCGAAGGACCTGGGGCAATTGCCCGATGGGAGTGCCGCTGGTACTTCGACTCAAAACGGTGGCGGTCCCGGAAAGAATCCAAAAAAGTTGCATTTGACAGCCCAGAACTGGTCCTACCGGGAAGTCGTTTCCAACCGATCCTTTTGGATCATGATGATTTGCCACATGGGCATGGCTTCCGGATATTCGCTCTTCCTGGGGCATGGCGTGGTTCATCTGATGGATATCGGGCATACGCGCGATGCAGGTTCCTGGGCCATCAGCTTGATTGCCTTGACCAGCCTTATAGGGAAGGGAATTATCGCCGCACTGGGCGATCGAATTGAACCTCGATTTATCTGGGCGAGTTTCATCGCTATATTCGGAGCTGGCATGATACTCACGGTCCATGCAGGAACCACGCTTCTGCTCGTAGGCGTGGCTACGTGCCTCGGAATCGGATTTGGCGGAGGCGTCGTCTGTCTTGCCACGGTGCTGAGCAACTATTACGGCACAAAAGTGTTCGCGTCCTTGATCGGGTTGTCGCTGGCCATCAGCACAACCTTAGGCGCTGTTGCCCCTTATGTGGCCGGGAGATTGTATGACAGCGGGCACGGGTACCAGGGAGTGTTCTATGCTCTTGCGCTCTGGTGCTGCATAGGATCCATCATTCTCTTTGTCATGAAATTCCCCGTCAGAAGGAATGGTTCGGGACAGGCAGTCTGACGACATTCCCTTTGTTCACTGGGAGCGCCGCCTGGGCAGGGTTGCTCTTGCCGGTGAGACACCTAATGCCATTTGCTTTTTTTTGAGCGTTTTTCTTTCGCCCCTGGCCGGGGCTTGTCTATTTTGCAATCGAGAACCAGGGGTTCGCTACGCTCACCCCCGGCTATTCGCTATCGGGCCTCCGGCCCTTATAAAAATCGGATATTTCTCCCAAACCGGTCAAGCCAAATGGCAGGCATAGCGCCGAAGGCGCGCCAGAAAATAGACAGGGGTGAGCGAAGCGAACCCCTGGAATGTGATCAGGAATGACGGAACCCCGGCCAGGGGCGAAAGAACGGCAATTGCAATAATAAATGAATGACATTAGGCGAGACGCCAGCGTACCCGGTGCGTCGTGATAAAAAATGGGAGTGCCACAATGTGGGAGTAAATCCCCGCAGGGGAAAGCTTCCCCGAACATCCACTCCGTGGCAGATATCGTTTCGATGCAGAATCAGGCTGATTTGCCGATAGTAGACGACAATTAGTCGTTAATCATCAGAAGCAAGGCCGCATGATGATATGCAATATCGTTTATTGCGCATCGTGCTGGAACCATTATTGCATATTGCATCAAGCAGTAGGGATATTGTACGTAATCCGTAATACTGTTGCTCGCTGCAAGACGCTCGCTCAGGTATTCCTACCGAAATAGACAATCACTCATTGAAGAACCAATCGGCGGCTTATTGCTGACGACGCGATTCGTGTCGGATGCGGTATTTGAATGAGCCGTTCCATCTGTGTTGACAAATTGTTTTCGTGCGCTGCGAGCTGCTTTGTTGCCTCGCCCATGGAACTTTATGCTCCAAGGAGAAACATGAAACTCGAGCAAAAAAGATTGCCTAGATTGATCTTGGCTATTGTACTGTTGGTTTCCGCGTGTGCTACCGCCTATTCATTCGGTTCGTATCTGAGCCAGTTCCTGGCCGCATACCCGACGTCAACCTATCCAAATGCGGCTGCGCTCAATACCTGTCTTCTCTGCCACACTACTTCAAGCGGCGGATCCCGAAATTCTTATGGAACGGCATGGGCTGCGGCCGGATACAGTTTTTCGGCAATTGAAAGTGCGGATTCGGATGGAGATGGCTACACGAACATCCAGGAAATCACTGCAGGAACATTCCCCGGTGACCTGTCGAGCCATCCAATTCCTGCCACCTATACTATTGGTGGGAGTCTCAGCGGGCTGTCGTCGGGCAGCGTCGTGCTGCAGAACAACGGAGGTGGCAACCTCACGCTCAGCGCCAACGGTGCCTTTGCCTTCGCCACGAAACTGGCCAGCGGAACGGCATACAACGTGACAGTTCTGACACAACCTGCGGGCCAGTCCTGCTCCGTCACAAACGGAACGGGAACTGTGGGTTCGGCCAACGTGACCAACGTTGCGGTTGCATGCACATTGTTGACGCCAACTACCTATACTATTGGTGGGAGTCTCAGCGGGCTGTCGTCGGGCAGCGTGGTGCTGCAGAACAACGGAGGCGGCAACCTCACGCTCAGCGCCAACGGTACGTTTGCCTTCGCCGCAAAACTGGCGAGCGGAACGGCGTACAACGTGACAGTTCTGACACAGCCTTCGGGCCAGTCCTGCTCCGTAACAAACGGAACGGGCACTGTCGGTTCGGCTAACGTGACCAATGTCGCAGTTTCGTGCCAGTCCATTGTTGCTATGCCGAGCATCACCATCACATTGCCAACCTCCAGTTCAACCTACACGACAAATTCAAGCCCACTAGACATCTCTGGGGCGACCACTGGCGGTGCCAATATCACCAGCGTGACTTGGGCCAACCTCACCGGAGGAAATGGCAACGCGACAACCACAACTTCATGGTCCACCTGGTCCGTATCCGGAATACCGCTGCAAAGCGGCATAAATGTCATCACGGTAACCGCCAAAGATGCGGCCGGGAATTCCGGCACCGATACGCTGACCGTTACCTACAATGCACCGGATAATTCAGGGGACGATCTGTCCGGCATGAAGCTATGGGAGGGGAAATGGCTTAAACTAAGCATAGTTCGCGCCGGAAGTCGCGGGTGGGGAAGCACCGCATATATGGAAATTCTGTCGTGGGATTCAGCTCTGCGAATCCTCCGGACGAAGATATATTCGCCGGACAGCGACAGCAAATCCTGGGGAGTCACTGCATTGCCGTTGCGGTATACCTCGGGGGATCCTCTGCGGTTCCTGTTCACGTTCGATTTCGCGGGATACTATGGTTTCTCCGGCAGCCTCTCCGGCACTGCGGATAGCGGTGGAACGCTCGTAGCCGCGAAACTGAGAGCTCAGGGTGTTTATCTGTCGCGTGAAAAGGATGATCAGGAGAACGACGACGATCGTGAAAATACGAGCAGCATACGCGGAATCCTGATACAGCCGTCTCAGGTCCCGCAGCAGGTGCTCCGAAACGGCTCGGGCTTCTAAGCAATTCTTCGAATCAGGCAAGCAAACCAGGGGCACGGTTCGCCGTGTCCCTTTTTGCGTGTTGGAATCGGTGCGGACACCCCACGCGATGAAGATCACTTATATTTTGTAAAGGAAACTCCGGGGGTCCCTTTACCTTGAGCCTCCACGAGGTGTGAAGATTATTAAAATATTTTTAATAAAACCTGCCTGTCCTGAAAAATAAACAGTAAAGGAAATTGCAAAACAGATGCACCTCATAAGTCGGGGCGCAAAAAGCGACTATTGATAGCGTGGTTGAATCCATTGTGCGCGGCCTCCTGGTGGCAATAGTTCAAGCCTTGAATCTACAGGGATAGCGGCGGGAAGGGAATCCGCAACAGCCTGCCTAACTTATATGCGTGCAATTTGTCATTATGATAATTCATTTGATGCATGACTGAGTAGGGATCAACAATTAATGCGTAGCAAATTAGATAAGAATAATGAAGTCGATCTTGTAGGGTATGAAAAAGCGAGGGCTGCATCTTACCGCTGGGCAGCCGAGATACACGTCTTGAATGAAGCGCTGGCATTTGAAACTGGGCTATCAGGCCTAAGGAGGTTCCGTTGAAAACCAAACTTGGTGTCTTGGCATTCTTCGTTTTGCTGGTGACAAACCACGCTGTCTCTCAATCGGTCAACAACTACTATCTCCCTCAGGTTGCAAACGGAACCTATAATGGCGGGAGCTTTCGCACGTCTTTCGTGTTTTTCAACAACACCAGTTCGTCGGCAACCGTGATCATGAGCTTGACCAATGATTCCGGGAGCTCATTCAGCGTGACGATACCCGGGCTGGGAACGAGCAACCAGTTTACATTCCAACTGGCGGCGGGAGCGAGCCGGACGCTCCAGACTGATGGCACCGGGCCGCTGACCGTAGGGGCTGCGCAAATACTTTCGACGGCAGCGATAGGAGTGTCAGGCATCTTTACCATTTACGATGACCAGGGTGGATTTCTGACCGAGTCCGGCGTTGGTAACTCATCCCCATTGACCGATTTCGTGATCCCGGTCCAAAACGGAGGCAATTACAGTACCGGTCTTGCGCTGTACAACCCGAACGCGACTGCTTCCTATACCGCGATTCTGCTTGATACAAACGGAGCCGAATTGGCACGAACCACAAAAAGTCTTGCCAGCGGTGCGCACTCTGCGTTCTTTGTGACGGGAAGTGGGCAGCTTTTTCCCAGCGTTGGGGATGTCCAGGGGACGCTCGTCATTCAAAGCACTGTGGCTATTTCAGCCGTGGTTCTCCGGCAGAGTTCAACGCCATTTGGTTTCACGAGCCTACCCGTAGTTTCCAAGTCATCCGTCAAGACCAGTCTCAATCTTGCCCAGGTTGCCAACGGATCGAATGGCGGAGGAAGCTTCCGAACTTCCTTCATGCTATTCAGCATAGCTTCGAGCACTGCCAACGTTACAATGGAATTGACAAAGGATGATGGCAGCCCGCTCTCCGTTACGATCCCGGGTCGGGGCACCGGAAGCAGCTTTTCGTTCGCGCTTCAGAATGGAAAATCCCTATTCCTGCAAACGGACGGCAATGGAAGCCTTTCCACCGGAGCCGCCAGGATAACTTCGGATGTCCCGATTGGGGCCACCAGCATTTTCACCGTGTATGACGTAGGTGGCAATTTCCAGACGGAGGCCGGAGTTGGCGATTCGCCTGCCTTGACCCAATTCACGCTGCCTGCCGACTTGACCGGGAACTTTGACACGGGCGTTGCCTTCTTCAACCCAAACGCATCTTCGGTCACGGTCACGCTTCGATTCATGAATACGAATGGAGAAAACAACGGTCTGACGCCGCAGGTCACTCTCCCTGCGAAAGGACATAGCGCCGCTTTCGTTTCCCAGTTCTTTCCCGGCCTTGGCAGCGTCCAGGGGACTGTCGCTATTTCCTCAACCTCGGCGATTGCGGCCGTGACTTTACGACAGAATTCGGACCCTTTCGGTTTTACAACTCTGCCCGTCGTGTCAGGAACTGCGCCTGGAACCACGGCAACAAAAACTCTCTTGTCCCAGACTCAGACCGGTGTGAGTGCCACATCCAATACCACGGTCGACAAAACGTTGCCATCAGGATTCAAACTGTCCGGAACGATATCGGGAGGAACGGGTTCGATCGTGACCGCACAATCCGGCAGCAATCTCTATTATGGAATTGTACTCTCCGGCAAATATGTTGTGGTTCTCCCCGCGGGAACTTACACGGTTAAAGTACTGTTCTCTCCGGTGAGCCAGACCACAAGCATCATGTCTTACAGCCGCCCCGGGCAGGTGCCGGTTTCGGCGGACACAACACTGGATATTGCGGTTCCAGTCCCGACTCTCTTTGCGATTTCGGGAACAGTTTCCAACATGGCCGGTATCCCTTCATCGGCGGTCCCTGAACTTGTGCTGACCACCAACGATAATTCAATAGAAAGCCTGATCCCCATTACCAATGGCGCGTACCAGGGATCCGTGCCCGCGGGGTCCTATGTTGTCAGCCTTCAGGCGTTGGCTCTTGCATCCGGAGCATCATCGGAAGAAATGAATGCATACAACATTGGAACAGTGACCGTCAGCGGTATTACGACGGCCAACTTTGCGGCGCCAAACCTTGTGACGCTAAATGGCAGCTTCAACACGGTGACGCCATGGGCTTCCCTGGGAGGCGATGTAGAGGCAACCGACACATCCGGACCGGCAATCGATCCTTTCGCCTACCTCGCTCCGCCCCGGACAAGCGCGGTGCCCTTCCTAAAAACAGCACTTTCATATCAGCTGCTGTTGGCGCAAAACAGAACTTACGGAGTGAGACTGATTCACTCCATTTCCGGCAGCAATCCGACGGTCGCGCTGGGAAGTATCTACCTCCCGATCACGGTCAGCACCGTAAATATGAGTGGAAACAACAGCTATAACTTCACTGTGCCGGCTCTTCCGGGGCAGGTTACCATTTCCGGACATGTGACCGATGGGACGGGAACGGCGGTCGCCCATGTATCGGTGACCGCATCCACGGAATCGATTACAGGGGCTTCGAATACAGGCTTTGCCGCGAATGGGACGACTGACAGCAGCGGCAACTATAGCTTCAACGTTTTGAGCGGTACCAATTACCAGCTGATCTTTACGCCTCCGAGCCCAACACCTTAGGCGATGGGCCTCCCTGCGGTCCTTGAGATCGCACGGCAGAGTGCTGTTTGCCGTCCCGGACAGCTCGACACGGTCAGGCTTATTGGACCGGGTCGAGCTGTCGGGGCCTCCCCAGGTGATTTGTCGTAGCTGAAGAGACTGCCCCGCCTGCATTTCCTGTCTCCTGTTTCCTGTTTCCTGTCTCCTTGCTCCTTATTCCTTGCTTCGTGGTAGATTTTACTGGAGTGACCGAGCCATTTATGTCAGAGACAAAGCGTGTCGTGGCGTTGGGTGCAAGCAATCTCTCTCGAGGGATCAGCACGTTAACAAAGCTGGCTAGCGCAGCTTGGGGCCCGAAGACTCAGGTTCTGGCGGCGCCGGGATATGGGCGTTCCTATGGCAGCTGCAGCAGAGTCGGGTTCCGTACGCTTCCTGGCATCCTGGACTCAGGCCTGTGGCGGACACTTGATTCCATGCCCGCGGCCTCAACCAAGGCAATTGTGACGGATGTTGGGAACGACATCCTGTATGGTTTTTCCGTGGAAACAATTATGGCTTGGGTGGAGGAGGCCATCGATCGTCTGCAACGAATCACACCTGACATCACGGTAACGAGTCTTCCCCTGGATAGTATTCGACAGTTATCCCGCCTCAAGTATTTTGTTGTTCGATCCATTTTGTTTCCAGGCGGCACGACGCCGCTCGCGCGTTTGATCGAATGTGTCGAGGAAATCAATGCGGGACTTGCCATGATGGCTGCCGGTCGCGACATCCGATTGCTGGCGCCAAATCCATTATGGTATGGCATCGACCCGATTCATATTCGGCGATGCTTTTGGATTTTGGCATGGAATGAAATGTTGGGTACCAGCGTGAATTCAGCGGATTCTATCCGTAATCTTGATCTGAATCGACTGAAGCTGAGTTTTCTGGCTCCGGAGCATCGTTGGTTCTTTGGATTTGAGCAATGGACTCGACAGTCGGGGTATCTTCTTTCCCCAGGAGGTCGCCTTTGGCTGTTCTAGTCCGTTCCCGCATCGAGCGTTCCTTCTAGTGCAAATAAACTACCATGCGAACAAACTAGTTGACCCGCATCAGAAAAACGATTAGGCTGGCCCCAAAGATTAGTCTGCAATTGGATGATTTTGGGAATGACTTGTCCATATGCAGATTTCCAGCTGTCGAGTGTAGGCTCTTAACATCTTTAGACCGGAGAAACCCGAATGCATAAGTGTCTTGTGGTGCGGGGCAGTATTGTCTTTTGGGCGCTGCTGGTGTTTTTGTTGGGCGTCCATTCTGTCGACTTAAAAGCACAGGCTGAAAAAGCAACCCTTTCCGGAACTGTTTTGGATGTCAGCGGCGCGGTAGTCGTTGGTGCCGCAGTGCAGGCAAAGAATGTAAAAACTGGTATTGGCTACTCCGCCGTTACGGACGGACAGGGACGTTATATTCTTCCGGAAATGGCCGTGGGTTCCTACGACGTTTCCGCGTTGAAGGATGGCTTCCAGAAGATGGTGCAGACCGGAATTGTGCTGACCATCGGCTCGCGGCCTGTCTTGGACTTTAAGCTGGCGGTAGGCCAGCCTTCGGATACCGTCGAGGTCCAGGGACAAACTTCCAGCGTCAATACCGAATCGGCCTCCGTGGGCGCGCTGATCGCACCTACGCAGATGGAGTTTTTGCCGCTCAATGGCCGTAATTTCACAGATCTTCTCAGCCTGGCGGCTGGAGTAGCGACTGTGCCTGCGACCGGGGGAGGCGGCGGTCAGTCCGCCACGGCCTACGGTCAATCCACCAACTACTCTGTTTCCGGTTCTCGCCCGGTGGGAATGGCCTACATGTTGGATAACACCGACATTCGCAACGCGATGGACCACGGAGCGGGCGTCAGCGTGATGGGGACTTCGCTGGGCATGGAAGCCATCCAGGAGTTCACGATTCTGACCAATACCTACAGCGCGGAATTCGGGGGGTCCGGAGCGGCGGTCAATGCCGTCACCAAGTCGGGCACCAACGATATCCATGGTACGGCCTACGAGTACATGCGCAACAGCGCCCTGGACGCAAAGAATTACTTTGATGTCCCAGGCCAGAAGAAGCCAAGCTTCAAGAGAAATAATTTCGGTGCCTCGATCGGGGGGCCCATCAAGAAGGAAAAAGCCTTCTTCTTTTTCAACTACGAAGGCTTGCGCGCGAGCACGGGCTTGACGAGCCGCGCGGTGGTGCCTACTTCGTTGCCGGATCTCTACAAGGCCGGAGGCATGACGCAAAACAGCAGCGGCCAGTGGGCGGGCGCTTTCGGGCCCATCGACCCGATAGTGCATCGCATATTCCAGATGTACCCGCTTGCGCAGAGTGCCTCTCAATGTCCCAATGTTGCCGGAATCAACTTCCTGCCGGGCACCGGTCTCTACTGCTCACAGGAAAAGCAGATGGGGAACGAAGACTACGTGTTGGGCCGCGTGGACTTCAAGCTGGGAACCAAGGATAGCTTGTTTGCCCGCTTTGCCAGGGAGAGCGCTTATCAGGTTCTGCCCTATGTGTACACTCAGGTGCCCGGGTGGCCGGAAGTGGACCACGAGCGCAACCAGTACCTCACCGTTGACGAGCAGCACATGTTTACACCCAAGATAATCAACGATATCCGTTTGGGGTATGTGCGGCTGTATACGCAGACGGCCAACGGCGGCATTAATGGAACCGGCACCGCCCTGCAGCAGGTCCCCGGAAGACAAGATATGGATTTTTCACCCGGCTGGGGACTGGCATCCTTGGGCCCCTCGCCTTCGAGCCCAAGCCGACCGGTTACCAACCGATTCAGCCTCGGCGACAATGTCTTTATGTCGCTGGGTGCGCATAGCCTGCGCTTCGGTGTCACCGTTACCCGCACGCAGCTGAATATGGTGTGGAACCAATATTCCGGCGGCGCCTGGATTTTCGCAAACCTGGGTGGGGCTATCGGACCGCTGGGCGGCTCATTATACGGTATGCCACTGCTGGGTCTGACTGCGGCCGGTGACAGTTACACCTATAAAACGCCCGACGGGAAGAGTTATCCCTTCAATCCCAGCCGCTACTGGCGTCAGACCTATATGTCTCCCTTTGCTCAGTACGACTGGAAAATCACGAAGAGACTTACGTTAAATCTCGGCGTGCGCTACGAGTGGGCCAGCAACCCGACAACAGTCGGTGAACCGGTGTTCACAATTAACAACTTGGATAAGCCGACGACGACCGAGGACAGCTTTGTCGCTGTTGAGCATCCATTTAACAGCAATCCCAACGTCAAGAATTTCGATCCGCGGATAGGCATTGCCTGGGACGTGTTCGGGAATCACAAAACTTCCATCCGCGCCGGCTTCGGCACGTTCCACGAACCTGTCACCGCGCGCACCTATGCCAATAACAACACGTCGTTCCGCCCGAACCAACCACTGTTCTTCCTTTTCTGGACCTCTGGTTTGTTCCCCAATCTGCCGAGCGATCCGCATCAGGTCATAAACAGCCCGCTCACGGGACCTTCCCTGGCAAATCAGCAGATTGCCTGGTACTACGCCCTCCCGAATACGGTAGATACGGCGCCTTACATGATGCAGTACAACGTGACGGTGCAGCATGAACTGGGAGCGGGAACGGTATTGACAATAGGCTACAACGGCTCCAAAGGCAAAAACCTGTTCCTGTGGTCTAATGCCAATCCTCCACTGGCCTTTTCCGATCAGTCCGCTGATTGGCAGAAGGCCAACGCTGCCAGCTGGCCCGGTGCCAACGGCTCCGGCCCGCGAGGCACAGTGGCCAATCCATTTGTAGGCATATACAGGAATCCCAACTTCAAGGCAGTGGAAGCAGTGACGCCTACGGCACACTCCACCTACAACGGCTTGCAGATCACGCTGAGCCGGCAGTTCGCCAAGAGCCTGGTGGGCACTGTCGCCTACACGCATTCCAAGTGCAGGGATAATGCCTCGGGCACCAACAGCTCGGAACAGGGCCAGTGGGCTGTCTATAATGCCTACGACCCGGACTATGACAACGGTCCCTGCAGCTATAGTTCCGACAATGTATTTACTGCCAATGCGCTTTATCGGTTCCCTTTTAAGGGCAACCGGGCAGTGGATGGATGGCAAATTGGTACGATCATTACGCGATATACCGGCTTGCCTTTTAATGTCCAGAACCAGTTTGGGGGCCAGTATCAATCCGCAACGGGTGGTGCCACGGAAGGCGAGCGCCCGAATATCGTTCCCGGCTGCAATCCCATGACGAGGAAAAGGGATCAGTGGTATAACCCGGAGTGTTTCGTGTACGCGCCTTATGGCACTCTCGGAAATTCCGGACGCAATTCGCTCAACAATCCCGATTTCTTCAACATGGACTTCTCGATCGTAAAAGACACCAAGCTGAGCGAGAATGTCAACATGCAGTTCAGGGCGGAGTTCTTCGACATCCTGAACCACCCCAACTTCTTTTTCGGCGCACAGACCTATTTGATGGGTACGGCAGGCACTGTCGCTCCGACGGATCCCCGCTACCAGTATCTCTCCAATCCGGCTGCCTATCGGAACCCCGGTGGAGCGATCTGCAATGGCGGTCAAGGCCCTTGCTATACCACCTCAACCGGCTTGGCTTCGACCATGCCGGGGAGCCAACGTCAGATTCAGTTTGCTCTGAAACTGTTGTTCTAGGTTTCAGCGTAACATCTTTAGGCCAATTTTCCGGCGGCAACCTCCAAAGTTGCCGCCGTTTTTTTTCAGACGGAGAGGATTCCAGATTATAATGCTTCCGCATTTCCAATAGTTCTGTGTGCTAATCCAAGGAGAATCCATGAAAAGACTTATCATTGCTACTTTTCTGCTTGCAGCTCTCGTTCTGGTAAATATTTCCTGTGGCCGCAGCTCTGCGCCATCCAGCGGCGCAAATCCTGCCGCCGGCGCAAGCCAGCAGACGGCGCAGAGTGCGCCCGCCGCCTCCGCCAATCCTCTTGATCCTAAAAGTCTCATTACCGATGACAAAGTCAACCGCTATGTCATCTATCAGAAGGAAGTCAACACAGTGGCGGACCTGGTCATGGGCCTGGCCGGCCAGGCTTACAAAAATTCCGGGGGCAGCCAAAAGGAATTTGAGCAGGGGCTGGCAAAAGATGAGCGGACCAAAAAGGTTGCGGAGGTAGAGGCGTCAGCGCTATCCAAATCCGGACTCAATCGAACGGAAGCAATGGAAATATCCAAGATTGTTTCTTCATTTACAGCGGGTGCAACAATTGGTGACGACGAAATGAAGAAGACTGCCCGCAATGAGTTCTCGACCAAATATGGCGCGGATGCCCTGGCCATTATGGAAAAGCATCTGCCGGAGCTGTCGAAGCTGCAGGATGAAATGATGCAGGCTGCATTCGGAAAAAAGAAATAAGCGTGCACCGAAAGTAAACTGGGAACGCCGCAGTTCCGGCGGCATCAGCGCTATGGAAGTAGCCGCGCTCCTGCCGGCGAGATGCGTAATGCTGCCTATTATTTGCTCTAAGCCCTGCGACGCGAGTGAAGCAAAAGGCCCGGAGGGCCGGCCAGAAAGTAGCCGGGGGTGAAGCGCAGCGAACCCCCGGTAGAGATAAGTGCGGGAAAGAGCCCTGGCAGGGCGGCAGAAACGGTGAGCCCCGATCCAATGTTCAGCTTTAGGTTATGTAGAGGAACGAAAATATCTTTCGCCGCCTCCGCGGCTCCTTTAAATTTCATGCTAGCCGGGGGTGAAGCGCAGCGAACCCCCGGCTACGTTCTGACCGCCCCGCTGGGGCGGATGCAGCTTTGCTCCTGCCGGCGAGACGCGGGCGCTCCCAGTGAACCTTGACTACTTATTCGGCTGGCTATTTTTGTCGATACGCTTCCCGGTACTCTTGTCAAAGACCGCATTCCGAAGAAAATCCTCCGCATTCCATGGAGCCGGACCCCCTCCCAGGTACTTTTGAAACCAATCCAGATGAGCGGTGTAATAGAAGGCCATCTCGTACCAGCTCGGCCAATGTCCTGCATTGCTGTAAATGATCAGTCTGGATGGGACCTGCATTTTCTGCAGTGCGGTAAAAAACTCGAGTGATTGTGTATAGGGTACGCGGTAATCCCTTTCTCCCGAAATGACCAGGCAGGGAGTTTTGAAATTCTTGACATAGCGATCTGGCGACCACTTGTCATAAAGGCTCGAGTTCCAGGGTTGTCCTTTAAGATCCCATTCGGGAAACCAGAGTTCTTCGGTGGCGCCAAACATGGACTTCAGGTTAAAGAGGCCCATCATGGATGCAATGGCTTTGAATCGATTCGTGTGTCCCTCGAACCAGTTCATCATATATCCGCCATAGGACCATCCCATGGCTCCCATGCGGCTGGAGTCGACATAAGGCAGCTTCTCGAGGGCATCTGTGACCTTCATCAAGTCGTCAAATACCATGCCGCCCCAATCACCGGAAATCTCGGCGGTATAATCTTGTCCATATCCTGTGGACCCATGGGGATTGGCAAAGGCAACCACATAGCCTGCGCCCGGGTAAACCTGCCAGTCTCCTCGGAAACTGTCGGCCCACTGCGATTGCGGACCACCGTGGACATTGAGAATCAAAGGATACTTTTTCCCCGGATCAAACCCGTGCGGCTTTGCAATGAAGACTTGGACTTTTGTTGCCCCTGCGCCTTCAACCCACATCGATTCGGCCGGACGTATATCCACTTCTTTCTCAAGCGCCTGGTTGAAATAAGTCAAACGGGTCGGGGTTGCGGCCTTTCCGCCCGAAAGCGCCGCGCGAAAAACCTCGATCGGATCTCCTACCGATCGGCGTGTGTAATAGATCTGATCGGCACCGGCAGTAAGTTGAAAATCGTCAATCATCCGGTCGGCCAGCACCGGGGAAACGGATCCTGAAGCGAGATCAAGACGGTAAATTGGCGTCTGACCTTCGACTTCAGCCTGAAAGAACAAGGTTTTTGAATCCCCGGACCAGGCCAAAGCGTCGATCCAGTTCTGAAACGACTCGGTCAGCACTTTCGAAGTTCCGTGTGCGACGTCGTAGAGTGCGAGGCGAAAGAGATCCGATTCATAGCCCGGTTGCTTCTGCAAACGGTATGCAATGTATTTGCCGTCCGGGGAGAAAAGAGGGCTGCCGTCATAGGCCGGGTTGGCAGCCGTAAGGTTTTGAGCCGGCGCTTTGGGATCTTCGAATCGGATAAGCCAGAGATCGTTGTTCGTAGAACTTTCCGGGTTTTTATCGTGATTGGATACGTAGACGAAGGCCTTCCCATCAGGCGAGAACCCATATTGTACCGGCCCTCCAAGCTGGAACGAAGGCGAGTCGAAATCGCCGGGAGTAAGATCCTTTACTTCGCCGCCGGGGATTGTTGCCAGAAAGATGTGGCGACGTTTTCCGTCTTTCCACTCCGTCCAGTGGCGATAGAGCAGATGGTCTGCCATATGTGCATGGAGGGCTCCATCCTTCCAGCGGGTCGAGACCTTTTTGTTGCAGGCATCATCCGCACTGCACTCCGGGTAGACGTCGGTTGAAAATGCGATCGATCGGCTGTCCGGTGACCAGACGGGGTCGGAAATTCCAGTGGAAAGATGGGTTAATTGTGTGGCTTCGCCGCCGGCAAGCGGGAGCAGGTACAGATTTTCAGAGCCATCGCGCTCACTGACGAATGCGATCCACTTTCCATCAGGAGAAAACCGCGGCGCGCTTCCTCCTTTCTCTCCGGCAGTCAGGAGTTGTTGGGCGCTGCCATCCGTATTCATGCGCCAGATATGGGTAGTGCGGCGGGCGCGTGCAAGATCGGTTGTGGCAACGGCAAAAGCCAACGATTTGCTATCCGGCGCCAATTGAAGATCCGAGACTGACTGGACCCGGTAAAGGTCTTCGATGGTAAACGCCCGCTTCTGGGCATGCGCCTGTCCAGACATCAACAATAAAAGCATGGCAAGGGACAGTACTTTTTCGATTCGCATTTTCGCTCCTTCGTTTTCTTACACAATAACTAATAACACAAAGCGAACGGAAAACATGGCCCGAACATCGGCCGGAAAGCCTTCGGTTGCTATCGTTAGGAATATTTTGTGGAATCGGCGGCGGATTTGCAGCTGTATGCCCGCAAAAAATTCCACCAATGGCAGGATGTCTGATAAAGCGAAGTTGTTACGAAATAGGATAATCAGCGCTCCAGGCGAGCAGGCGTCTTCGATTCTTTATGGCCGGCTGCGGCTGTGACATAATTGGGGGAACCAATGTCCCGGATGCTTCGTACTCAGAGTGACCTAATTTACGCAACCTTTGTCGTGCCGATTCCCAAGGAGGGGATCCTTCCATGAGTACAACCTGCCAAAGGTGTAAATATGTTGCTTTTGTGATTGTGGCGTTGTTTTGCGCCACTTTGTATGCGCAGCAGTCGCCCGTGCCGTTGCCGACGGGCGTGCAGTATGTAACAAGCGTTGAAGGCATCAGTGAATACCGGCTGCAGAATGGGCTGCGCGTTCTGCTTTTTCCGGATCCTACGAAAACCAACATCACGGTCAACATCACCTATATGGTCGGATCCCGGCATGAGGATTACGGCGAAACCGGGATGGCCCATTTGCTAGAGCACCTGATGTTCATGGGTTCGAAAAACCACACTGACATTAAAAAAGAGCTGCAGGATCATGGTACTCAACCGAACGGTTCCACTTCTTTTGACCGCACCAATTACTTCGAAACCTTCCAGGCGACGGAGGACAATCTCAAGTGGGCGTTGGCAATGGAAGCCGACCGAATGGTGAATTCGTTCATCGCCAAGAAAGACCTGGACAGCGAAATGACGGTTGTCCGCAATGAATTTGAAATGGGTGAAAACGATCCCCTGGGAATTCTTCAGGAACGGTGTCTGTCCACGGCATTTCTCTGGCACAATTATGGGCATTCACCCATTGGCGCCCGTTCGGATATCGAGCGCGTGCCCATCGACAGGTTGCAGGCCTTCTACCGGCATTTTTATCAGCCGGATAATGCAATGCTGGTTGTGGCAGGGAAGATTGATGAAGCGAAAACGCTTGCCCTGGTGAACCAGTTTTATTCCCCAATTGCCAAGCCGACGCGCCAGCTGCGCGTGACTTACACGGCAGAGCCGACTCAGGATGGCGAGCGTTCGGTGACGCTGCGCCGGGTTGGCGATATCCAGGCGCTGTTTGCGCTGTATCACGTGCCTTCCGGCACACACGAGGACTTCCCGGCCGTAGAGATTGCTTCCACGATCCTGGGCGAACAGCCGGCGGGCCGCCTTTATAAGGCCCTTGTCGAGCCGGGAAAGGCTGCGGCCGTGGGCTCAGGCACATTGCGTGTGATGGATCCGGGCGTCATGCTTGCCTTTGCTGCCGTGCGCACGGAACGATCTCTGGACGATGTGCAAGCCATCATGCTTTCTCTGCTTGACGACCTCAAATCCAAGCCCTTTACCGATGAAGAGGTGAACCGCTCGAAGACACAGTTTGCCAAAGGCTTTGAGCTGTTGATGAACAATTCGCAGAATGCGGCAAGGAATCTGAGCGAATGGCAGGCGATGGGGGATTGGCGTCTTTTATTCCTGTATCGGGACCGCATCCAGAAGGTCACCCGTGCTCAGGTTCAGCAGGCTGCGGAGAAATATTTCATCGCAACGAACCGCACCCTTGGCAAGTTCTATCCGGACAATAATCCTATGCGTGCCGAAGTGCCCGCGCCTCCGGATGTGAATGCTCTTGTCAAGGACTACAAAAGCTCCGTGAAGACGGCAAAGGGCGAGGAATTCGATCCCTCGCCGGTGAACATCGATAAGATGACGGTTCGTACCGATCTGAAGGGAGGACCAAAGCTGTCTTTTCTGGGCAAGAAATCCCGGGGTGAGCAGGTCAATTTTGTAATCGGTCTCCGGTTTGGCGACGAAGCTTCCTTGAAAGGGCGAGCCAACGAGGGCGGAATCGTTGCGCAAATGCTGATGCGTGGTACAGCCAGGCATACGCGGCAGCAGATCAAGGATGAATTCGATAAGCTCAAAGCTCAGGTCGGTATCTCGGGTAGCCCGAGTGGCGCATCGGCCACGGTTCAGACAACCAGGGAAAACCTGAAGCCCGTTCTGGATTTGCTGGCCGAAGTTTTGAAGGAGCCCACATTTCCGCAAAATGAATTCGAGGAGCTGAAACAACTGGCCCTGGCCTCGCTGGAATATCAGAAAAGTGATCCCCAGGCTATGGCCACCATGGCGGTGCAGCGTTATATATCGCCTTACCCTAAAGGCGATGTCCGTTACGTGTCTACCATGGAAGAACAGATTGAGGATGCAAAAGCTCTGGATCTGGAAAAGGTCAAAGCATTCTATAAGGATTTTTACGGCGCTTCGGACAGCCTGATTACTTTTGTTGGTGATTTCGATGACGGCGAAACACAGAAGCAAATTTCCAGCCTTTTTGAGAACTGGAAAAGCCCGAAAAAATTTGTTCGGATAGAAAACAAATATCGCAATCTCGGGCCGAAGGCGGAGGTGTTTCAGGCACCCGACAAGCCGAACGCCATGTGGATTGGCGCTTCCGTGTTCAAGATGAGCGATGCGGATCCGGATTATGCGGCCATGACGCTGGCAGGCTACATTTTTGGAAGCAGCCCCATGAATTCCCGGCTTTTCGCCCGCATACGAAACAAGGAGGGATTGAGCTACGGTGTAGGCAGCCAGTTCGCCATTCCAACGGGCGATGATATGGGTGTGGTGTTTGCCTATGCGATCTGCGCTCCACAAAATGCTCCCAAGGTGGAGGCAATTTTTAAGGAAGAATTAGGCCTGATGCTTGAAAAGGGCTTCACAGCCGAGGAGGTCGAAGCTGCGAAGAAGAGTTGGTTGCAGCTGCAACAGGTGACCCGCGCCCAGGAGTCTAATCTCGTGGCCCTGTTGAATGCGCGACGACTCTGGGACCGGACTATGGCTTTCGATCTGGATCTCGAGAAGAAGATTGCCGCGCTGACGCCGGAGCAGTTGCAGTCCGCCGTTCGCAGGCATCTCGATCCCGCGCAGTTCAGCTTTTTCCGCGCGGGTGATTTCAAAAAGGCCAACGTTACCTGGTAAGCGTGGAGTGTCGAAGTGGTGGAATTCGTGGCAGGTCGGCAGTTGCCTTTTTGCCACGAATTCCACGAGCCAACCTATTTGTTCAGCTTCTTTGCATCCTCATCCTGATAGGCCACTTTCTTTCCTGAGCGGGCTTCAAGAATCCGGAGAGTTGTCCGTACTATATCCTTGCCCAACTCAAAAACAGCGACCTGTTCCTTGCCGGAATCGTCCAAATATCCGACGGTGATGAAATGCTTTCGCTTCTTTGACAAAAGCATGAATAACCCGACCGGACTGATCAATATAGCGGTTGCAATGGAAGCCCCCACCCTGCGGCCGACCTTTTGGCCGTATTCAATATCAATAAAGCGCTTGTATGGGATCGCATAGGCTTTATGCCTTTCATTCAAGCTATATTCAAACCTCAATTCGGTTTCGTTATCCGTATCCAGGTAGCCTTCGACCGCTTCTTTGGCTCCCAGGAAATCCTTTTCTCTTGTTGTTCCTCCGTGATAAGCAGCCTTTCGGCTTCCGATACCGGCAAGACCAGTTGCGGCCGTTATAAATGAAAAAATCAGGCAAAGAGCGATTAATTTTTTCATCAAGTATCTCCTCTCATCAAGAAAGGCCAATGGCGCATTAACAACAAGCTGCCGTGCCTTCTGCCAAAGTGAATGCATCTTTGAGCGGATGACTAATATTCCAATTTCCTTCTCAGATTGTTAACCAGCCGTTCCGCGATTTTTTTCGGCCCTCCCTTTTTGACAATTCCCAAAATCGGAGACTTATCGCCGGCTTCAGCCCTCCACAAAACGGTCGATCCCTTCAAATCGGTGAGGGTGGCGGATCCTATGTTATCGTCCTTCATGCCCAGGTAGCCGCCCGTAACCTTGGAGCCGGTATCCCCCAAATTTTCCACCACTTCTCCCTGAAGAACGGCGTCAGCTTCCTCTTTGCGTGAAACAACGCGCACGCGGCCCCACAGTTGTTTTTCGATTTCTGACTTAATGAATTCATCCAACTGACCGGGCATTTTCTCAACGAAAATTTTTCGGACCTCATGCAGCGACTTCGCACCCGTCGAGGTGGAAGCGGAGGCTGGGGGTTCGGCCTTCGGGACAGTCGCAGATTCGACAGGTTTTGGAGGCTCGCTGGCAACCAGACTGAGCGGTGGATTTAACGACACGGGAGTTGTTCGAGGCGGCTCGCCTGCCGGAGGCGCCTCCGGCCTAGATCCCATATCTGGAATCCCCGAGCCCTTGGGATCACCCTTTGTTCCTCTTTCTTTTGGGCTGATTTTAATCTGTTCCCGGGGTAATTCGGAAGCGGGCTTAGTCTGGAATATTTCAATCGGTACCAAATCCCCGGAACTTGCAGGCTCTGCAGGCTTCGGAGGTTGGGCAACCACCAACGGCTGGCGAATCGCCTGTGTGGTTTGCGGCAATGAGGCCGCCGTTTGCATTGCTTGTTCCTGAGCAGAACGACGATGGTGGATAGCCAGGAACAATCCAGCAAAAACGATTGTCGCGCAGGCTGCAAGTCCGATCCACTTCAGCGGAAGTTCCTTCGATGCAAGAGTCGGGTCTATCGGTTGTTGTGCCGTTGCGGATATTGAGGTCGGATCCAGCCTTGTTGGCATCGTGCCTGTCCGTGCAACCGCAGCCGGCGTTCCCGTACCGGCAATCAACGCATTGCGGAATTCCTCGGCGGAGCGGAAGCGCTGATCGCGAGATTTGGCAAGCGCCTTGATCAATAAATCATTTACCCACGGCGGGTATTTGAATCCCGTATTCTGCAAAGCGGGCGGGGGCTGATTTAAATGAGCCTGCATCAGATCATAATCGGTATTGGCTGTGAAGGGGAGTTGCCCGGAAATAGCTTCATACATCACAATCCCTACCGAATAGAGATCCGAGCGTATATCGGCCTCCTCTCCCCTGATCCGCTCAGGTGCCAGGTACTCGAGCGTCCCGATGATTCGCCCGTCGCGGGTCATTCTAGAAGATCCCAATATGCGGGCAATGCCGAAATCGGTCACCTTAACGCGTCCATTATCTGTAATCATGATGTTGGCAGGTTTTATATCGCGATGTAAAACTCCCATTGCATCGGCATGCTCCATGCCGTCCAGTGTTTGTGTGAGTATTTCTGCGACATATTGCGGGGCTAGGCGGCCGGAACGGCGCATCAGGTTTTCCAGGGTCTCGCCTCTGACAAACTCCATCACCATATAGTAATTCTCGCCTTCCCGGAAAAAGCTGTACAAAGTGGCGATGCAGGGGTGATTGAGGCGTGCCAGTGTCACTGCTTCGACTCGAAACCGTTCGATCACTTCGGGATTCCGCGCGATTTCCGCTCGCAGCATCTTGATGGCAACGGGACGCTCCACCATGACGTCAACGCCTTCGTAAACAGCGCCCATACCGCCCTGGCCCAGCTCGCGAATCACGCGATAGTTTCCTACGATAGTCCCTATCATCGGATCACCTCATATTGCGCTGTGTCTTTTAATACTGTTTGCCCGCCGTTTGTGGCGGAGATTACCACAACAACAAGCGTGATATTGTCGTAGCCGCCCCGATCGCGAGCTTTCTGAATCAGGTTCCTGCAAGCCGTCGCGGGCTCCATATCCCAAACCATCCGCTTCATCTCGGCGTCGGAAACAAGATCGTGTAAACCGTCGGAGCAAAGCAGGAAGACATCGCGAGGCTTGACCATCATGGATTCCGGCCAAGCCATCAATGTCAGGTCTTCGCGGGTGCCCATGGCATGAGTCAAAACATTGCGGTCCGTGTGATGCCTCGCTTCATCCAGCGTAAGCAATCCTTTGCGGACCATTTCCATGCATTGTGTATGATCCTCCGAAAGCTGGTAAATCTCCCCTTCCCGCACCAGATAAAGCCGGCTATCTCCTACATGAACGGCCCAAAGCTGAAGCCCCTCAATGACGATAGCGGTGCATGTCGTCCCCATGCCTGCCAGCGCGGGATTTTGTTTTGCCTGCTTTCGGATTGCCAGATGGGCCTTGTGAAACGCTTTTTCCAGCGCTTCTCCCGGATTTCCCTGAAGTATTGAATATTCCCGCTCCACTGTTTCCACGGCAATGCGGCTGGCCACTTCGCCTGCCCGGTAGCCGCCCATACCATCGGCCACAATTGCAAGCAAGCTATGCTCTGCTTTGCTGCCGCCATGGACGTGGACGATCCTGGCGTTATCTTCATTGGATTGCCGGCAGCATCCCGGATCGCTCAGCATGCAGGCTACCGGTTCGCCTATCTCTGACGCGTCCGGCTTTGCCGCAATTTCGCCGGACTTTTGCTTGTCTTTGCGGGTCCAGAGCATCTAATGATCCTTTCTGGATTTCAGAACATAGGTATAGACGCTCCGCTCGCTCACATCAAATTGAATGGGCAGATCCTCAAAGCCATCACGTCGCAGTATCAAGTCCACATTTTCACCGACATGTGCCTTTATCTGAAATGGCGTCACTCCGACGGGCCTTTCTTCGCGGAGGACCTGAGCGGCTCCGTCCATAGTATCCACTGTAATGGTTTTAATGCCGCCCTCCAAACCGGGATAGTGAGCAGAGACGGCGTCTCCTTCGTTGATTTCTGTATGAATCGCTGTGGCGCCGGGGACATTCTCCGGAGTGCCTTTTCTTCCGAAGAGTCCATAGGATATTGCTATGACGACCAGCAGGACGGCGACTGAAATCCATGCCCAGGTTCGACGGACACGAGAAATCCACGTCGGCTGGGCCGGGACCGCTCGCTGCCCGACAGCCGATAGTTCCTGAAAGAGCTCAAAAGCGGTAGCGTAGCGACGGGAAGGTTCTTTCTGCAAACAGCGAACGACAATTCTACTGATGACGTCCGGCACATTCGGCCTCATCTGTTGAACAGGAACGTAGTCGGCCGAAAGTATCCGCTGATAGATCTCGTGTGTTGTATTTGCCTCGAAGGGGAGATGCCCTGTGAGCAGCTCATAGAACAGCACGCCGAGCTGCCACACATCGGTGGGGAAGCCGGCCGACTCACCGCGGACCTGTTCGGGTGCGAGCGACTCTGTAGTTCCCACGACAGAGCCCATGTGCGTCAAGCGGTCGGAGCGCTGGTGCCGCGCAATGCCGAAATCGAGAATTTTGACCTGGCCTGACTTGCTTATCTTGATATTGCTGGTTTTCAAATCGCGGTGAACGACTCCCTGGGCATGAAAGTGGGCAATGCCGGATGCGACTTCACGAAGAATGCGAGCGGCTTCGACGGGAGGCAAGGCGCCTCGCTCCCGGACAATGGACGACAGCGTTTCGCCGTTGACATATTCCATCAGGATGCAGGGGCGCCCCTGGTACTCATAAAATCCCAGATACTCCGCCACGCTGGGGTGCTTAAGGCTAGCCTGGATGCTGGCTTCGTTATAGAACCGCTGCAAGGCTGGTCCGTCGGTCATGTTAGGCGAAAGTACCTTTACCGCGATCACACGGCCGAGATGCGTGTGCACGGCCTTGTACACCTCGCCCATACCCCCAGCCCCCAGGAGCTCCTCCAGTCGATATTCCCCGATCAAGGCGTTTGTCAACATAGCCTTGGTCTCCCGGCTTTGACGGGTTTTACTGTTGAGCGGCAGGCTTGACGCCCATCAATTCAATGCCATAGCGAATGGGGACGGCGCCGCTTGCATTTGCGTCCGCATGAATTCCCAGGGTGTAGATGCCTACCACTCTGCCTTGAGCATCAAACATCGGCCCGCCGCTATTGCCGCCCCCCGTGGAGTTGATGGTCAGCTGATAATAGTCGCCGGCGAAAACAGCCCCTTCCGTAATGGCAGTCGCCCCCCTCAAAATACGGCCGATATTTCCCGCCGAGAGAGTCGGATCCGGGATTTCTTTTACGCTGACCTGCTGGTTTAGAACATCGCGGGAAGCAGCCACGCCCAAAACCTTATCTGAAAAGCCCGGATACCCCAACACAACGACCTGATCTCCAACCTTGATAGTGTCGTAATTATCGCTCAGCTCGACTTTCTTCAATGTCTGCGGAATCTCGATCTTGACCATGGCTACATCGTTCCGATCCGATACACGCGCCAGCTTGGCAGGAATGCGGATGCGGTTCTTGGCGAAGGCAACGTCCAGATAATCGTTTCGACCCTCCAGTGCCTTGCCACGCGGCATAATGGCAGGAAGCGAGCGCAGGGTAGCGAGATCAAGGGACGAAGACGTAACAACCTTGGCCTGCGAGGGAATCCATCGGGGGAAATCCTGATTTGAAATGGCCTTTATCTGTACCTTCCCTTTTTCGCCGCTTACCAAAACCAATCCCGCGCGAGCCGGAAAATCATAAATGGCATGCCAGGCGGCCGCCACATGACGGTTGGTTAGAATAAATCCATCGTTGCTGACCACAAAGCCGCTGCCGGAATGATTGCCTCCGATGGCTTGATTCTTGCCGCCGTTATCATCGGTGGACAGGAGCGGTTCATACTTGCCGTCCTGAACAAGGAAAACCGGCAGCATGACATCGCCGAGCCCCTGCGCCAGTTCTGTCTCCTGCTGTTTTCCATTTTCCCCCTTTACCTTTTGCACATTGGGGACAGCCACATGATAGAGCTGTTTTCCGGTAGAGGTATCCACCAGCACCCAGCCCACCTCGAACAAAACTGTGGAATCGGTGTTCGCCTGTGCGATCTGGGTAGGGGTGAGCCCGTTGGGGGCAAGCTTCTGTTCAATTCTCTGAATAACGGGTTGGGGCTTGGTAAAGTATAGCCATGCGGCAACAGCCGCCACGATTACCAGAACCGCGGCAATCGCCCAATACGTTATTTTCTGGCTCTGCTTTTTTGTCTCAAAGATCATCCGTTCCACGGTAGCCTTGCCCACCGTTGCGGACTGCGGGTTCGCAGCCGTTGAAGCCTCTCGTGTGGGCGAAACGCTGGTATAGGTTGGGATGATCGGGCTGTCCGCCAGACGCGTGGGTTTTACCATGCTGGCAGGACGTGGAGTGATGTCGAATTCGAATTCCGGTCCGCCGGGGCCCAGCCGGATGAGATCGCTGCAGTTCAGCTTTACCGGTCCAAAAATCCGCTGATTGTTGACGAATGTCCCGTTCCGGCTCCCCAGATCCTCAATCGTGTAATCTGCCGGATCGCCGGCGGAAGCAGTGATTTTTGCATGCCGACGGCTGACGAGATCATTGTCAGGATCAAATTTCACATCACAAGAGGGGTCACGGCCTACAGTCAGTTCCCGCTTTTGGGCTACGGGAAATTCTTCCATTTGCCCCGATTTTGCTGCATGAAGGTGTTTCACGAGAATGCGCGATTCCATGGGACCTCCTAGCCGGTTTTTTATTGGTATTGCTTTTGGAATAGCAGGCTACTTGCATAGGAAATTAGCTGCTGTAGCACGCAAGAAGTTGGGTTTATGGCTTTGATTCCTGGAGGGACTATACTCCAGTCATGTCGATAAAGTAAAGGACCGATGCGGCTGCTAATATTATTAAATATATACGTTTACGAGTATGTATAGGGAATAGCAAATTTGTATACATGATTGCCTTATATTAATGGCCAAGAGTTGATTGAATTGTGAAATTAGTTGAATTTATTGGCGGGTTTTCAGCTTAATTGGTGCCACGAATTACACAAATTGCACGAAGTTTTCACATTTCCGCAATCCCGATTGGTTGTTTCACTCTCCTGTTCATTGGATATACGTAGTTTTTTCGAGAACCGCTTTGTGTGCCAAGGGCGTGTAGCCAAGGAGCTTTGCTGCCTGGGGATTGCAGAAAAGGAGTGCGAGGGTTCTGCATGGCCACAACAAAGCTAAAACCGATAGATACACTCCTAGAATTCGAACTTAATCGGCGGGGCACAGGCTTGCCATTACCAAATCTTACCGTGGCGAATTCGCCTATATTGGAAGCGGAATTGAGGGCACTAGTTGGCTGGGGACGCGATCGCCTAAATGAATAGTACTAAAATATACGTTATTTGTGCTGCAGTGATTTGCCCGGTTTGCCGATAACAAACGCGTTCTAAGGTTAGAACACTATAAGGAGCGGAAACTATGGCAGCCGGTGCACTTAGCAAGGTCATCGAGGTTGACGATTCGAAATGTGTGAATTGTCATACATGCATTTCAGTTTGCCCCGTTAAATATTGCAATGATGGCAGCGGCGATACGATCCGCCTGAATGATTCGACCTGCATCGGTTGTGGTGAGTGCCTGTCGGCCTGCACGCATGGTGCCCGGATGCCCAAAGACGACCTGCCCGCGTTCCTCGATGCTGCGAAGCGCCGTGAACGAATGGTCGCGATTGCCGCGCCTGCTGTGATTTCATCATTTCCCAACCGACATCTCAACCTCAATGGCTGGCTCAAGACAATGGGTGTTGAGGCTGTGTTTGATGTGAGCTTCGGTGCCGAATTGACAATCCGTTCCTACCTGGAGCATCTGCAGAAGAACCAACCTAAATGCATCATTGCGCAGCCGTGCCCGGCGCTTGTCACTTACATCGAAATGTATCGGCCGGAACTCCTCAAATACCTGGCGCCTGCAGATAGTCCGATGCTGCATGCACTGAAGATGATCGACCGCTTCTACCCGCAGTACAAAGGTTACCGAAAACTGATCATATCGCCGTGCGTCGCCAAGAAGCGCGAATTCGATGAGGTCGGAATCGGTGATTATAATGTCACGATGTTGGCGCTGCAGGAGCACTTTGATGCTGCGCGGATCGACCTGGGGTCATTCTCCGCGATCGATTATGCAAACCCGCCGGCTGAGCGGGCAGTCCTGTTCTCGACACCGGGCGGTCTGCAGCGAACGGCGGAACGCTGGAATCCAAAACTGCGAAATGCCATCCGGAAGATTGAGGGGCCACACACGGTCTACCACTACCTCGACCATTTGGACGAGATGGTTCGCCAGGGCAAGGCGCCCGTCGTCATTGATTGTCTGAATTGCGAGATGGGGTGCAATGGCGGGACTGGCACCGGCCTTCGCTCCAAGTCGCCCGACGAGGTCGAATTCCACGTGGAGGAGCGCAATAAAAAGATGCAGGCGCTTCACAAAAAACGCGGAATGATGAGTGTCCGTTCGACCAAGAACACGATTGAAGCGCTTGTCAACAAATACTGGGAGCCGGGACTCTACGACAGAAAATACGTACAACGATCGGATGCCTTCAGGATAAAGGTTCCAAACCAGGTTGAGCTCAGGAAAGTATATGAGCTGATGGGCAAATATGGAGAGGAACACCTGTACAATTGTTCATCGTGCGGCTACAACTCCTGCGAGAAGATGGCGACGGCCATTTTCAATGGGCTGAACAAGGCGGAAAACTGTCATCACTTCCTCAAAAGCGAGCACGAAAAAATTGTCGCGAGAACAGAGTTGGCTGTGAAGGAACGCACGGCCGATCTCGAGGATGTATTCCAACGGCAGAAGACCATGACGGAAAACCTCGGCGAGCGGCTGGGCATGGTTGCCAGCGCGGCTGAGGAAATGACTGCGACGATCAGTGAAATTGCGAGCAACTCCGAGCGGGCTCGGGGTATTACCGGCGGGGCAGTGGATGAGGCCGGCTCGGTGTCCGCGTTGGTGAAGGAGTTGAGTGCTGCTGCGACCCAGATTGGCCAGGTAACAGAAGCTATCTCGGAGATCTCCGCGCAAACAAATCTCCTGGCTTTGAATGCCACCATCGAGGCAGCGCGAGCCGGAGCCGCGGGGAAAGGATTTTCGGTGGTAGCCAGCGAAATCAAAGACCTGGCGACACAGACATCCACGGCGGCACAGGATATCAAGAATCGCATAGCCGGAATTCAAACCTCTACTCGGGACGTGATGGGTGGGATTGAAGGAATTAACCATGCCATTTTTGATATCAATTCGGTTGTAAGCTCGATTTCCGACGCTATCCAGCAGCAGTCGACCGCTACCAAGAGCATTGCCGAAAACATCACCGAGGCTTCGCATGAGGTCAAGAGGATCTAGCAGCCTTCCGTTGTGTATAGGATCCGATTTCGATGTGGTCCCGATTGACAGCGGCGTCCATTGGAGGTATGGAATATGGATGCACTTACCACACCCAGGATCCCGTAGCCGATAGATAACGTTCCGGTCCAAATCCCTCGTTCCGCTTTCCGCGCCATTAGGAAAACAAAGCGCGGCTAATTCCCACGTTGCGCGGCAAACCTGCAAGCAAAACCGCATTACGAAACGACCACTCTAACAGGAGGGAAGACCATGTATCCTGATCGCTTTGCCCATGGATTAAGAATAGGATTCTGGCTGTTGCTGCTGATTACCGCATGGGTCAGTTTTGGAATGGCACAAACCGCAGCTCAAACACCCCAGGCCTCCCGGATGACCGAACTGGATATAAGGAGCGGGATGGGACCGGAGTTTGAGAAGTTTTTGAAAACTGATTTTGTTCCCGCGTTGAAAAAGGCCGGAGTAAAGGACCTTAGCGTATTTAAGACGGCGGTCTTTGGACCGGCAAACCGATACATATTGACTTCACCCATAACGGGCCTGTCGGAACTGGATAACCCGAATCCCCTCGTTAAGGCAATCGGGCAGGACGGCGTGAGCAATTTGATGGTCAAGATGCAACAATTCGCTGAAAGCGCGCGCAATGCAACGTTCGTAAGCGTGCCGAACCTGGCGATTGATCCTCCGGCCGGCTATGCCGGCACGATTGGCTTTGAAGTAAAGATGGCTATAGCTCCGGGCCACGATGTGGATTACTTCAAAAATGCAAAGGCAGCAATGGATGTGGTCCGGAAGACCAATGCCAAAGGCGCGTACGCGATACGCATGGGTCTGGGCGGCAATCCAAACGAATTTCGCATTCTTGTACTGCTTGATTCTTTCGCTGACATGGAAAAATTCGGACAGTCGTTCGGGAAGCTGGCGACCGAGGCCAAGCTTGCTCCTATGACGGATGTCGTAACGCATGTCGAATATGCCATCTTCCGGTATCTCCCGGAGTTGAGCATTGCCGCCCCTGCTCAATAGTTGCGGCTCGGGGCCTACTGGGCGCCGCCGTCCCGGCGTCATCAACACTATTGAAGTGGCCACGCTCTTGCCGGCGAGACGGCTAGTGCCGCATATTATTTGTTCTACGCCCTGCGATGCGATTCCTTGCTGGGTCGAATCCAATCCAGCCCCGGCAGGGGCGATCAGCAAGTAGCCAGGGGTGAAGCGTAGCGAACCCCTGGTAAAGATAAGCGCTAGAAAGAGCCCTGAAAGGGCGAAAGATCGGCGCCTTCTGCCCCCCCTTCGGGGCTGTTGTTTCACTTGGGTCGCAGGGCCTGGAGCAAATAGTATATGCGGCATAAGCCGGGACGGCGGCGCTCCCGGTGCTAGCGCCAGTCGTCGATGCGTGTAGCCCCTCCCAGCATATTGCTTTTTCCCAGCATGAAGTCTGTCACAAACCAGGTGGTCTGGATTCCACCTCCGGCCACAACAATATTGACTGAGGATGCCTGACTGAATGCCTTTGTCTTCTCCCCTGAAGGGTACTGAGTTTTTTCGACATTTTCTGCAAACCACTTGTTCAGCTGGTCTTTCGTTTTGAAACCCAGGCTGTCCTTGAGAAGCGCGGCAACAGATGGATCCATAATGACGGTGGCCGAACCCATGGTCAGCGCCTGCATTTCATCGGCCATCACCAAATGAGCGGGATGGTCGCGCACTGCCATCACTACACTGGAAATATAGGTCCAGCCGACGCCCACGGTAATCACGCTCTCGTTTGGCTTAAACCCCATCTGCACATGTAGAGGCTGCCAGCCTTCGGGCAGGCCCTTCTCATTTTCCGCAATGCAGACGTTGTTGTATTGCATGGTGCTTCCCAGGCTGCTCCAGGTCGTTTTTTCGCTGTGCAAACCTCCGATGGTTTTCGACATCAGAGTGTAGGCGCGGCCAATAACCGCATTTGCTTCATTATGCGGCCCCATGACGTTGGTGCCGTAATTCATTCCTATTTCGTCGCGAATGGGCCCGTTGACCACAATAATGTTCGCCATAGAGGATGTGGAATTTCCAAACGGTATGTGGTTGGCCAGGGCGAGGATCACCGGCAGATACTCACGTTTGGCGCCGGCCATTACGGCGCAGGTTGCCACCCTTTCCACGGTAACTTCACGTTTGCCTCCCGGCCAATCCAAGGTCTTGATGACTTCCGTTGGCTTATGCGATGTGCCTTTCAGCATGTCCGCCACGCGTTCTTCAGTCGGGAGAACGATAGGAAGGTAGTCGGTCCAGTCCTGGTCCTTGAAGAAACGCTGCAGGTTCTCTTCTGTATCCGGCCCGAGGAATCTGGATTCGGATGGCGAGGGTTCCGGCGCTGGTCCTTTGTATTTTTCTCTCTCGGTCAGTGGGAGGGTCAGTGCGTCGATGAAAGCCTGCATCATCGGTTTTCCGCTTACAACGTCCCTGGCCTCAAATACATATTTGTGGTGAACCGATTGCGGCTGCCCGGCCACCGGGAACGGAAACGAAATAAATCGGATGGGTGATCCGTTGGTATACAGGAAGTCGTGCCCCTGGGCATATTTGATGATGTTGGATGCTGCGCCTCCGACGGTGGGGATGTGAAAGTTTTGTTCCAGGGTTTTGCAGTTTCGGCTCACGGCCGATGTGCAGCTGTCTCAACCCGATATTCCGATCATGGCTGCCTGGCCTTTCTCTGAGATTTCCTTCCAGAGTTCGGGCTGATCCTGCATGTAGGAGCCCTTGATGGTTCGGATCTCCACTTTCACGCTCGGCATATTCTGGGCAAACCAGGTCTTCATCTCCGCATAGATGCTGGGGGCTGCCTGGGGGCCTCCCCAGCCGATATCCACGAGATAGATGGTTTTTCCTTCCAGCGTACTGAGTCTCGGGGTTAGCGGAACTCGATCCACCATTCTATTCGGCGGCGTCGGATTCAATACCCTCAATTTTTCCGCACAATATGCGGTGGAATATAAAGCGAGAAGAAGAATGACTGAGGCCGCGGGCCCTATCTTTTTTATCAAATTGCACCTCCGCTTTTAAGGCTGCTAATGCGTTAAAGGAATTGGAGTGGTTCCTGCCTGTCCTGGCGCAACTGTAGTGAATCCTGATCGTGAAATACAAGCGAAATGATAGGGGTAATGAAGCAGTAAGACCGGCATGGCAAGGTATGGTGCAAAGAATCTGCTCATTCCTTTGCCGGGAAGACTGTGAAGGGAATCCTGGCGCCCCAAGCGCATCCGGGACGGTCGAAGTCCCAAATGCGCTTGGGTGGTATAGTCTATTTCATCGATTCGGAAGCAATTTGGTAATGGCGCCTTGACGGATCCTTTTGAAATTTATCCATGCAGTATTGGGAGCAGAAATAATAGGTCCGGCCTTGATAGGCGATTTTCCGATCCATGGCCTTTGCCGGGTCCACCTGCATGCCGCAAACAGGATCGGTGGCGCCTGCCGGTTCGGGCATCGGCTCCATGGCTGCGGCTCTGAGCCGGCTTTCCGAGTCGATCAGGAAATTGCCTGAAACAACGATCTGTTCACCCGGCATCAACCCATTGGTAATTTCAATGAGATCTCCCATGCGCCATCCTGTCTCCACCCGTCGCGATTCAAAATGACCGTCGCCGCGAGATACAAATACTGTTTTGCTGCGGCCCGTATCCAGAACGGCGACAGAAGGAATCGCAATGGTTGGAGGGTAGTGTACCGGGAGTTCCACATTCGCAAACATATCGGGGCGAAGCCGGAATCCAGGATTATCGGCTTCGAGTCGGACTTTCAAAGTCCTGGTAATCGGATCGAATTGCGGAAGGATATTCGTTACCCTGGCGCTGACGCTCGTGCCCTGATTCGGAAGATATATTTTGACAATTTCTCCCGGCCGCAGGTGTCTTTCCTCGTTTTCAAATATATCCACAAGGATCCATACGCGGCTCAGGTCGGAAATGCGATACAGCTCATCCCCTTTGTTGAAGCGCTGGCCGTCGCTCACCTTGCGGGTCAGGATGAAACCTTCTGCCGGGGAGGTGATCTCTACCTTTTCCTCGAACTGGCGGGTGTCCGCGATCTGCTGGATCTGCCGCGCCCCCATCCCGAGATTGCGCAGAGCGGCCTTGTACTGCTGCAATGTTTGATTGAATTGAGCGATCTGGTCTTTTTGAACAGGATTCTCCTTTCCCGTCGTTTGAATCCGGTCCATGGAACTGAGGCCGTAAAGGAGGGACTGTACGCCGGCGAGAAATTCAGGGCTGAAAAACGTTGCCAGGACTTCGTTCTTGCGCACAAAGCTGCCGGTTGAATTGGGCATCGTGGAGGTGATCCAACCATCCACGGTGGCGTTAATCACATAGGTTCGAGTCTCATCCGGAGCAACGCGGCCTACGGCCCGCAGTGTGTTGGTGCCGCTGGATCGCTCGACCGTTGCCAGGCGAACGCCAATGAGCTGCTGTTTTGCCAGGCTGATATGAAGGGCAGGCGGATCCAGTTCTTTGCCGTCATTGGCAACCGGATTATCCTCCGAATCATCCTTTTCCATGGGCACGAGACGCATGCCGCAGGATGGACAATCGCCGGCCTTGTCGGAAGTGTATTGCGGATGCATGGGGCAGGCGTAGCGGAGCATTTTTTGCCCAACCGAAGCGGACACAGCTTCTCCACTGTTTTTACTCCTGTACCAAACTCCTGCATAAAATGCAGCCATGACAATTAGGACCAGAATTGCTATTTTTGCGGCTTTCATTGCAGCTCCTGCTGACAAATCGGTTGGGGGATCCCTTCACCAGCAATCTGTCCCGGAGATCTGCGAGTCGGGACAGATTGGGTGAGGGGAAAAAGATGGCCAAGCTATTTCACAATCAATGGCCGCATCATGTCATGCTCCTCATGTTCCAGGATATGGCAATGATAGACATACTCATGCCCGCCTGTTCTCGGGCTTTGAGGTACGACAAAGGGAACGGCAGGCAGGTCGAATTTTGCAATCACCGTGATGACTTCACCAGGATTCATCTTGATGGTTTCCTTCCAGCCCACTTCATCCGGTTCCGGGCCACGGGCCGCACCGCTGGGTGTCAGCACACCGCTTACCTGTTTGAACGGTTGACGAGAGAGCACCTGCATGTTGACCAGGTGGAAGTGGATCGGATGCGTATCGGCCGTTAGATTGAAAATCCGCCACGCCTCGGTACTTCCGGCTGCCACAACTTCCGTCGGCGGATCGGCATAGGGAATCCCGAATCCAAAAGCAGTTGGTGCCATAGTTCCGATCATTTGGATGAGACGACCGTAGGAATCAAACGCTTCATTCAATGTCAGCTGTCTGGTTGGAATACCAGCCGGAACGGCAAGCGGAGGAATGGGCGCCACTGTTGTGGTATAGGGTACCAGCGGCTGCGGATCGAGATTCAGCGGATTCAGAATCGGGCCTGCCGGCTGTGGATCAGGCGTTATCGCCGGAACGACCTTGATCCGGACCACATTCCGAGTATCCGGCCCCGTGCTCGGCAATGGCTGGATGGGATTGTGAGCATTGCCCAGATAGTAATCGTTGGTGGGAGCCCCACCGGGGAATGGAGCCGGGGCATCGTTGTAAAGCATGAACTCCTGGCCAGCCTTGCCGGTGAAATCAATAATGATGTCGGCTCTTTCTGCCGGCGCCATCAACAGGTTTCCGGTGAAGGTCGCGGGGTTCGCCGGCAAGCCGTTTGGATGGGTTGTTTCGGTCAGCAGGAATCCTGCTTCATTTCCGATGTGGATGATCTGCGGTCCTATCGGTGTACCCTTGGCGGCAAATCCGGTTTGAGGATCCGTGACGACATCCGCCCCTGTGGCTACCCGGAACAGGTTGAGGTTCAGAACGCGCGCATTACAGGCATTGAGGAGCAGGAATCGATAGCGCTTGGCCTCAACTGTGATCAATGGGTACACGGTCCCGTTTGTCAGCATCGTGTCACCATAGAATTCGGGGATGCAGGAGGGATCCGGAGGTGTAATTGTCTTCTTGCCGTTAAATAAACGATATAGCCTTGGATCATAAATATGCGCATACCACAGACTGCCGATTCCTTGGACGCCGGGTTTCATAATGGTCGCCCAGGAGGGATCCGTAACAGGCGTTGTTGCGCTGACAAAGATCTTGTCCTGGAAGACAAGCGGGATGGTGCTGGCCATACCAGGGATTTTGCCCGCCGCTACATAGGCATCGTTGACCGCATCAAGGATAAGATAAGCGGTGGCAATTCCGGCATAGGCATTGGTGCGTGTTATGCCATGGGCATGGTCGTGATACCACAAAAGCCGGGCACTCTGGTTGTTCGGATAGAAATAATCGGCTTGTCCAGGGACCATCGGCTGCAGCGTGATATTGTCAAAAACGCTTTTGGGGCCATTGGAGAAGCTGGGGCCTCCCAGGCCGTTCGGATCAAACCATTCAAAGGGACCTCCATCACTGAGCCAGGGTACAAATCCGCCATGAATATGGGTCGCGATGCGATTGGTGGACAATCCATCGCTGGGCATGAGCTGAGTGGCATCAACCGGAATAATCGGCTGACTGGGAAGGGAATTGGTGAAACGAATTCTAGATGCCGTGCCGCGCCTGGCGAGAATAAAGCCGCCCAGGTGGGTTTTGACGGGGTTGGTTGTATCCCAATAACCCCATAGCCTTGTGGGGGGAAGTGAAGGATGCAACTGGTCTGTGAATTCGCCAACGGTAACCTGATAATAGCTGGTGCCGGGGAATACTGGATCGGGGGCAGGATTCAGAATGGGAATTCCCCCGGGCCCAATGCCACGGAGCGGCTGGATCCACTTCGTCAGATTCCCGCTGTTTGCAAAGGCACAAGCTTCGCGGAGGGCAGCCCGATAAGCCAGAATGCCCGCTGTGCCAATTGCTGCGGTTTTTACAAAATCACGTCGTGTTAGGTGCATAAATAATGTCTCCCGGAGCGTCAGCCATCCATTTGGGACAGCTGGGCGATGAACTGCTGTAAGCTTGTGGATACTTTATAGGGGGGCGAGACCTATCTTGTAGCAATGGTTATATTTCAAAATTCGGCGCAATTCGATTACGCGGATTACTCAATTTGTACTGCGCATAATTACCCAGCAGGGCGCGGGGAGCGCCGCCGTTCCGGCTAATGCTGCAAAGGATTCCAGATTTCAGATTCCAAATTCCAGACCAAAGCTGAGGAGTATTCACTCGGAGCGCGGGCGTCCCTGTGGCATCAGCGCCACAGAAGCGGCGAATGGATGTCGCCTCAGCTATTTTGAGCCTTGGTCCAATCCCGAGAGATGCAGGCGAAGGGGAGGGAGGAGGGAATAGAGGCTTATGGTGGCAATGATACCGGCGAGGCCGCCAATTCCGCCCCAGAACGCTCCCCATAGAATCTGATGATCGGGCATCGATTGCCAGAGGTTGATCAATGGAAACGCTACACCTTCATAAATTCCCAGGCACAGACTTAAAGGCAGCCAGCGTAGGCCTCTTAGCCGCATGGGTGCATCTGCAATCAGGGTGATGGAGGCAAACGGCATCCATCGCGCGGCAATCGCATACATGGTTCCAATTACCAGCGTGGGAACCACGAGAGATACAAAACCCTTGGCTGCTCCGTCGGCCCAATAGTTTGCCAACATGCTAACGGGAAGAATCCGTTGGACCGCAAAAATTCCGGCCAGAAAGAAGCCGCCCCAAAGTGAAGCCATCGCAATCGGGATCCGAATCAGCCGCTGCCCCTGGATATGGAAATGCATTCGAGGCAGGAAGCGATTTAAGATCAGGAGCAGACCCGCGGTGGCAACCATGCCAGCCAGCCAGCCATGCCAGGGAGCCTTGGGCGCTTCCGCGGATGCTCTGAGATGAAGAAGGACAACTAATGGTACGGCAAGAACTTCCAAGATCGGAATGATCCAGAATAAATGCGGCGAGATCGTGCTCAACTCAATTAAGAGATTATTATTTTGTATGCTTTTATCCATTGTGTTCCTGTGTATAATGCGCGCGCTATGAAAACGATTTTAAGTTCAATCCGGTCTTTAAACCAGAATCCTATTTTATACAAACATGCCCGGTTTCATGTCATGACCTTCGGGCTGTTTTGCGGTATTGGCTCCTTTTTGTTTGCCCTGGTTTTCCTTGCATATTTAGCGGTCGCCGGTTATCCCCTGGCCCACCCCATGCTCTTGAGCCTGGCTGGCGCGGTGTGTGTCATCCTGGGGGCCAGGCTGCTTGCGCTCGTGGCGCTTGGGAGGAACCTGTTTGACAAACCCATGCATTTTTTGGGGAAGACGGCATTTTTTAACCAGGGAGGCATAATCGGAGGCTGCCTTTTCTGCTTTCTGATCTATAAATTCGAACACATTCCTCTTTGGATTGCTTTCGATGGACTGTGCCTGGCCGGTACGTGCTGCCTGTTCATTGGGCGACTGGGCTGTTACAACTACGGGTGCTGTCATGGGCGCGTAACCACTCGTGAAGCGCTCGCGGTTTATTATACGCACCCGGAAAGCAAGGTCATCCGGTTAAATCCAAAATTGTGCGGGGCGCCGCTGGTTCCTACTCAGTTCATGATGGCCTCCTTCCATCTGGTCATGGCAGTGGCGATGGTCGTAATGCTCGGTTATGGTTTGCCGCCGGGTCTGAGTGCCCTCATTTATTTTGTGGCGGATAGCGTGTTCCGAATCATCGTTCAGCACTACCGCTATCATGAGTTTTCCGGGCCGAGGCATTTTCATTCCTGGATTGCCGTGGGATTTACATTTGCCGGCATTTGCCTTTTGATCAGTTACCTGAACTATCCTCCTATTCTGCCGGGCGTTAGTTTCCAGCTTCAATTAAGTTTGAGCCAGTGGGTCATTTATACAGGAGCTTCGCTTGTGGTCGGGTTGACGGCGTTTGCGTGTTATGGAATTCATGGCAAGGAGATAGGAAGCATCTTTTAGCGCCTTGAAAAATTTTCATGGTGAGGGATCCAATGCCCCTGCAGGCAATTTGCATTTTTCAACTGATGATGGCTTTCAGTGCCGTTCAGGCTGCCAATTACGATCCGGCTACTGCGATCGACCGGGCCTTCAATCATCTATACAATTATGATTTCGCGGGTGCGCAGGCAATTCTGGACGAGCATATTCAAGCGCATCCCGAGGATCCCATGGCCTATTCGGTGCGTGCTGCGGGCATGCTGTTTGCCGAGTTTGATCGACAGAAGATCCTGGAGATGGAATTTTTTGCGGATGACGAGAAGGTAACCAACAAACACAGGATTGTTTCGGATCCAAAGATCAGAGAACGAGTTTTTCAAACGACCGCGGAAGCTCGAAAACGAGCCAAGGATCGTATGGCAATCCACCCGCAGGATCGGGATGCTCTGATGGCGTTGTGCATGGCCACCGGTATCGAGACGGACTATAGTATCTTAATAGAGAAAAAATATTTGCGCAGTTTTTCGCTCTCCAAGGAATCGCAAGGATATGCCCGCACGCTTTTGTCGCTGAATCCTCCGGCCTATGATGCTTATTTGACCCTTGGCTCGGTTGAATACACGGTTGGCAGCATGAACTGGTTCTTCAAGCTGTTTGTTCATTTCGATCAGATCGAGGGCAACAAACGGAAGGGGATTGAAAACCTGGAAAAGGTGGCGGTAGGGGGGCATTATTACCGGCCGTTTGCCAAAATGCTGCTTGCGGTGATTCATCTCAGGGAAAATCAGCCGCAGAAATCCCTGCAGTATTTGCATGAACTGGTTGCGGAATTCCCCCAGAACCCGCTGGCCCCGGAGCAGATTGCCAGGATCACCGAGAAGATCAACCGGTCCAGAAAACCTGGTAAATAATTAATCCCGCATGCAGAATCCGGCGAAATGGGGCAGCCTACGCAGCACAACGCTGCCCAAATTTCGCCAATCATCGTTATTAGTCTTCCGGGCGCTCTCCCTCCGGAGCCATTTTGACCAGTTTGGGGTCAAACCGGGCAATAATTTCCACTAGGTCCGATTGAGCATTCATTACCGATTCAATATCCTTGTAACCCATGGGTACTTCATCCAGGCCGGCTGAAATCAGGACAACATCATGTTCGGCCAGAAACTTTTTCCCATCATTCCAGGTATAGCTGTTTTTGGTCATGGTGCGGCTCAATCGGCGACCTGCGCCGTGGGATGCGGAGTTCATGGATTCCGAAACTCCTTTTCCCCGGACGACATATCCGGGAGTCGCCATCGATCCCGGAATGATGCCAATCGTGCCTTTGCCGGCCGGCGTCGCCCCCTTTCTGTGGACAATGAGATCCTCTCCGAAGTGGTTTTCCTTCCAGGCAAAATTGTGGTGATTCTCGATATCGAGGAGAACCTTCGCTCCCAGCAACCTGGCGATATCCCTGTGGATCAGGGAGTGGTTGGCGGCTGCATATCTTCCCATGAGCTCCATGGTCTGCCAATACTCCTGACCGGCTTCACTCTCCAGGGCCAACCAGGCCAGGTGGGTCAGTTCTTTGGGAAGCTCAGGGTGAAGCCTCATTGCCAGCCGGCTGTAGTAGGTGGCCACATTTCCACCTGTACCGCGGCTGCCGCTGTGGCTCAAGAGCGCGAAATGGGTTCCGTTCTTCAAGCCCAACTCATCACGGTCCAGCGTCAAAGTGCCGAATTCGACAAAGTGATTGCCGGAACCGCTGGATCCCAGCTGATGGGCGGCCTTGTCTCGGTTTTGTCGGAGAATATCACTGAATGACCAGTCCTCCTCCATCACGGGGTGCTCTTTTCGCTTTCGGAATCCTCCTCCAACTCCAAAGGAAGTTGCCTGTTCGATGACGTTCCGGAGGCGTCCTTCTTCGCCGCGGATTGCGGAAACAGGAAGGTCCAGAACGGTCAGCTTCATTCGACAGGCAATGTCCATTCCCACGGCATAGGGAATGACGGCATTGCGCGTCGCCAGGACTCCTCCAATAGGCAGACCATATCCGACATGGGCATCGGGCATCAGCGCCCCTGCGATGGAGACAGGAAGATTGCAGGCATTTTCCATCTGTCTTATCGATTCCATGTCCATATCGGATCCCCACCGCCGATAGGGCGCCGGCTCGGTTCGCGGCAGGAATTTGGACCGCGCGGTTTCCGATTCGATAAGAGAAGCGGCCAAAGCCGACCAGACCGGGTCGTCCAGGTGGGATTGGGGATTCCGTGCGATAGCCTTCATCCTCTCTCTTGCCGATTCCCGCGAAGCTCCGCCCTTCAGGACTTCCTTTATAATCTCGATCGCCAATTTGACGGGCTTTCCTTTTGGGATGCCCAGATTTTGTATCTCTCTCGATTTCACCGCAGTGCTCCATTTTTATTTTGGGCTGATATCAACGCTCCAGATAAGACGATCCAGCTTTGCTGTCGCGATCTCCACATCCAGAAACTTTTTGATCACTTCGATGTTTGTTAGGGAATGACGGCTCAACGGGACGGTCCTGAATGATCCGCCGCCCGCCAATGCCATCGGAACCATTAACTGATCGGCTAAATGCCTTCCGACAGGAACTCCGGACGACAGATACTCTCTCACTTCGTCGCTGAGAAGCGTGGCCACACGATGGGCCGGGATGCCTCGTTCTCCGAAGCCGGTAAAGACCTCTGTGGCATTTTGGCTTTCAATCCGGCAACTCAATATATTCCCCGGACCCCGTGAATCCCGGATCTCCAGCACCTTGAAGCATTCCTCTCCCCAGGCAAACTTGGATTTGAGAATACCGATTTCGGTCTCGGCAATTTGCTTCGGTATCTGGGAAACCATGCCGACCGCTTCCTTTCGCAAAATCGGTCCTCTTTCCGTCAGGTCCACCCGTGCAAGCTTCTGCACCGGCTCAATTGTAATTGTAAGCTTTCCTCCGCCTGCCGGATAGAATCCGTGGCGCTCCAGGCGGGATTCCAACACGGGTCCCATACGATTCAGGATCGGAATAAATGCCTGTGCCAGGAACTCATAGGGTGGTGCATATTGATTGTGCGTGCCCCCCTCGAGGACAATTGCCGATTTCGACTTTGCTGTCAGGAGCGCGGGTAACACGGTCTGCAAAACGAGCGTTGTACTTCCCGCCGTACCGATTGCCCAATGGTAGGAGCCGCCGTTTATCATCCCTGGGACAAAAGAAAGCCGCCCGGAGCCGATCTCTGCGCCTTCCACCTGTGCCCGGCTGATTTCTGTGGCGGCATTCACAGCCGTAAGATGCTGCCGAAGAAGCCCCGGTTTTTCCCGTTTAGATCGGATGTGTTCGATTCTGAAAGGCTTGCCCGTTACCAGGGACAATGCCAGTGAACTCCGCAGAATCTGCCCTCCGCCTTCTCCCAACGAACCATCAATCGTAATCATCCTGGCACCTGTCCGGGGCGTGCGGCACCATCGAACGTGCCGCACGCCAGTGTCTAAAGCATGTTAATGACCTGCTCTTTTAGTCCTTTATCTCCGAGAATGACCTTGAGTTTTGAGCTGCCGGCCACCTTCTCCAGAACTTCCAGTTCCCGAAGCCTCATCAGCGACGGATTTTCTTCAATCAGCCTCGCTGAATTCAGCTGACTTCGAATCGCTGCAAGCTCCTCTCTCCGGGAGATGAGATTGGCTTCCGATGCCTTTTTCGCTTCAATAACCTTATTCAACAGCATCTTCATATCGCCCGGGAGAATGATATCCCGAATCCCGAGACCAATGATTGCCACCCCGAAAGCATTGGCCCGCTGCCGGACCATGGATTCCAGTTCGCCCGCGACGGCCGACTTGTCCGCCAGAAGCGAATCCAAATCCCTGGTTCCAATCACCGCGCGCAACGCAAGCTGTGCTTCCCGGTACAAGACCTGGCTGATGTCGTTGACGGTCTCCACTGCTTTGCGCGCATCCGTAACCTGGTACGTCATGAGCGCATTCAAACGCAGCGAAACCTTGTCGGAAGTCATTATTTCCTGGCCCCCGATGTCCAGAACCGTCTCGCGGGTGTCGATCGGATATAGTTTAACCTTACCCGATTTATTCCAGAACGAATACTGTCCGGGCGGCAGAATCCTGGCGTATTCTCCATCCTTGAAATAGACGCCGACATAACCGTCCTCGATGGAAAAAGGAGTCAGTGCTTTGTCCGCCTCCCGCGACTTCAGGATGACATCAAGATCCCTGTGATTGAACAAAGTGGATCGGGCGTCGACAATCTCCGTATCGATTTTGCGAAAACCCGTCCAGAGCGCGTACTGGCCCGGAGTCAGAACGCGATCAAACCGGCCGTCAATCCAGACAAGAGCGCGTTCCTGATCTTTCAGATCCAGAATAATCGCTCCCTTATCCAGGGCTTCGGATTTGATGATCAAATCGAGATCCTTATGCTCCAGCCAGGGATCGCGCCCAGACACGGTTTCCACGCGGACTTTATTCAGGGGATCCAGGAACCAGTATTTGCCGGGGGCAAGGATCTTTTGGAACTCTCCATCCTCAAAAAGAAGTCCCTTCTCATAAGAGCGAATTTTGATTCTGCTGAGAAGCCACATGATTTACCTCCCGTTTTGATGGGGCCCGCTGAAGGAAACGCCGATCGATCACACGACGGACGCGGAGTTTTGCGGGAGCATCCGTTCGCTATAGCCATCCGGTCGGCCGTTACCGCGTGCCGTCTGAATACATCGCACTGGATGCCGCATCCGTGAAACCACAGGGCGCCCTGGGTGAGTGCCCGCGAGCATTGACGACAGGACAACCGCCGTCTTCGCTCCGGGGCCGATCAATCAGGCATTTCTTTTCAGCGAGCCGTTTTGTTGTGTCCACCATAAAGTGGTGCAGGATTCGAACCTGCGTCCGACGGGGTGATCCCGTTGCTCTGCCACTGAGCTAACCAGCGTCAAACAGTCGCTTCGTTACAACCCATGGAAGGAACGCGCGGCACTGAAACCTGTGTCTTGCCGAATATACCAGGCGTAGCCGCCCGCCTTTGGCCCGCTTCTGTTGACGACGGAATAACCTATTGCAACGATCGTGCCAAAAGTTCCTGCCTGTCAGGATAAAATATAAGTGTAATAAAATGAATAAGATGCATAAAAAGCAAAAATTGGTATTAAGGAAGGCAGGTTGGTCTGTCGGTAAAAGGCTATTTATAAATATAAATAAATAGCTTATAAGATAAAAATATGAAAAGAGTGGTGATAGGCCTGTTAGGAACGAAGCTGGATGCAGGGAAACGTGCGGACCGATGGAATCACTGGCGGCCTTCCGTCAGCCTTTGTCAGCATGAGGATCTGTTGATCCATCGCTTCGAGTTTTTATATCCGCAGAAGTATCTATCTCTCGCGGAAACCGTGCGCGACGATATCCGGAGTGTTTCTCCGGAAACGGAGGTGATTCTTCGGCCGGCGGATTTTGCCAGGCCCTGGGATTTTGAAGAGGTTTACGGGACGCTACATGATTTTTCGCGGGAATATCATTTTGAGCCGGATGGTGAAGAGTATCTCGTTCATATCACCACGGGAACGCATGTGGCGCAGATCTGTCTGTTTCTGTTGACGGAGGCACGCTATATTCCCGGCAAGCTGATCCAGACCGGGCCGCCCAAAAGGGAAGGGAAGCAGGATCCCGGCTTTTTCGATATCATCGATCTGGATCTTTCCCGTTACGATCGGATTGCCACGCGGGTCAAGCAGGAGCTTCAAAACGATATTTCCTATCTCAAATCGGGGATTGAAACCTGCAATGCCGATTTCAACCGGCTCATTGTCCAGATTGAAAATGTCTCGATGCACTCAACCGAGCCGATTCTCCTGATCGGCCCGACCGGTGCGGGGAAATCCCGCCTGGCGCGGCGCATCTATGAACTGAAAAAATCGCGAAGTCAGTTGAGCGGCGGGTTTGTCGAGGTGAACTGCGCGACCTTGCGTGGCGATCAGGCCCTGTCGACGCTCTTTGGTCATCGAAAGGGTGCGTTTACGGGAGCCAGCCAGGACAGGCAGGGACTGCTGCGCGAAGCGGACAAAGGAATGATCTTCCTGGATGAAATTGGGGAATTGGGCCTGGATGAACAGGCGATGCTGCTTCGGGCTATTGAGGAAAAGCACTTCTTCCCGATGGGTTCGGATCGGGAAACCGAGAGCGATTTCCAATTGATCTGCGGAACGAATCTGGATCTTCAAACCCGCACCCAGGAAGGCAAATTCCGGCAGGACCTGTATGAACGCATCAATCTTTGGACCTTCTATTTTCCGGGACTTCGGGAACGGCGCGAGGATATCCGGCCGAACATCCAATACGAATTGGAGCAGTTTGCCAGGAAGCAGGGAACGCTTGTCCGTTTTAATAAGGAAGCACAGGAAGATTTTCTGAATTTTGCGATGTCCGATGAAGCGAAGTGGACCGCGAATTTCCGGGATCTCAATAATGCGATTATTCGAATGGCTACCCTGGCGCCCGGAGGCAGGATTACGCGTGAGGTGGTCGAGGAAGAATTGGGACGGCTTCGACGGAAATGGAATAAGGAAGGCCATAGCGGAATACTGGAACAGTTGCTGGGGGCGGAGCGGATCGCGAGTCTGGATTTGTTTGATCGTATTCAGTTGACGGAGGTTTTGCAGATCTGTTCGACTGCGAGAAATCTGTCGGATGCCGGTAGAATTCTCTTTTCCGTTTCACGCCAAAACAGGAAAATCTTCAATGATGCGGATCGACTCAAAAAATATCTTGCCCGATTCGGTCTGCAATGGAGCGATTTGGACGTTGGACGTTGAACGTTGGACGTTGGAACGTGGAATAACGGAGGGAATGATGGATCTGAAGTTGAAGGATAAGGTGGCACTGGTGACCGGAACCGGCAGCCAGACGGGATATGGCAGAAATATTGCCGTAACACTTGCCAGGGAGGGGTGTCCCATAATTTCCGCAGACCTCGACTTTGATGGAGCGAAGCGGACCGCGTCCGAAGTAGAGTCCTTGGGCGTGAAGGCACTGCCTATCAGAGTTGATGTGACGAATCGGAAAGAGGTGGATGCCATGGTGCAGGCATCCATCCATTTGTTTGGAAGGATTGATATTCTCGTCAACAATGCGGGCGCCAGCAGCCGCGAAAAGCCCTTTATGGAGATGACAAAGGCAGACTGGGACATCGATATTAATGTGAACCTGATAGGCCAGATGAATGTTGCTCAAGCTGTGATTCCGTTCATGATTTCACGAGATTATGGAAGGATCATCAACACGACGGGCGGGCGAGGGATCCCGGGCATTTCTGTTTATGGCGCCGCGAAAGCAGGGATTGTCGCGTGGACACATGCGCTGGCGGCTGAAGTGGCCCCCTTCGGCATCATCGTCAATGGAATTGCACCGGGCTTGGGCAATACGGGGCTTACGCAAAATGCTCCGCCGGAGTTCAAAGAACCGAATATCCAGCGCTCCATGATCAAACGGCTTTGCCGACCCGAGGATGTCGGTCCTGCAGTCGCCTTCCTCGCCTCAGATATCTGCAGCTATATGGCGGGGCAGTTCATCGAACTGAGCACATTTTAGATATCATTCAACGTCCAACGTCCAACGTCCAACGTTCAACGTTGGACGTATAACGTTTGCAGCCGCTACTGTGCTATAGGAGCATTCAGGCATTCCGTTGCCAGCTTCGCCAAAGCCTCGCTTCTGCGCTGGGCCCAGATTTCGAAAACGTCCGCGGGAAGGGATTCTGTCCAATACTCAATTTTGTGGATTAGAATCGTTCCCGCTTCATCGATGGTCAGATGGTAATGTGCGCTTGCCTGGATTGGAGACCATTGCTTGCCGGTGGGGCCATCGTGGAACTGAATTTCGAACTGCACGGCTACAATCCGTTGCCGCAGATCAATGACATAGCATTTGGGGAATATGTCCTCCTGCAAACCCGGGTGGATAAATGATACCAGGAGCGCATCACGCGTCATCACCAGAGGTGTTTGAGATGGCGCGGTATGCATGGTGAGTTGCAGGTTCGCGGCGAAGAATCGCTTGAGTTTCGGCACTGTCTCCAAATTGCCCTGGTACCGGCACACCTGCTCAAAGTAAACATCGAACCAGCCTGCCACTGTCTCATAAGTCAATTCAATTGCCATAGGACTCTCCGGCACAAGTTGTCTGTAAAAATGCCTGACCATGGAAAAACAAAGGTGTTACACTGCCACTCAACGGCATTATCAGGGAATTTCCCGACAGAATCGAAAGAAAAGTCTATCAACTGGCGACAGCGGACTTCTGAAATCCAAGGAGGGATGGGATGGGCGCAAACGATCTCCAGGCGGATATGGTAGTCATTGGCGGAGGCGGTGCGGGTCTTGCCGCGGCGCTGGCGGCCGCAGAGAATGGGTGCAGAAATATAGTTGTGCTGGAAAAGGCTGGATCAGCAGCCGGAAGCACAGCCATGGCTCACGATATCTTCGGGGCTGAAAGCCCTGTCCAGAAGCGGCTCGGAGTCGATGCGCGCAAAGATGATCTTTTCAAAGTTGCAATGGAATGGGCGCATTGGACAAAGATCAACCCGCGAATTGTGCGGGCCTTCATCGACAAATCCGGGGACACCATAGGATGGCTGGAAAGGAAAGGATTGAGTTTCGAGCTTATTCAATATTATCCCAACCAGGTGCCTCTGGTCAGACACTCGGTCCACGGGCATGGCCGAGCGCTCATGAAAGCCTTGCGTGATGGCTGCACGGAACTGGGAGTCCGGATATTGACCCGTACGCCGGGAAAAAGGCTATTGAAGGATGACCACGGAAATATCTGCGGTGTTGTTGCTGAATCGAAAAATGGGGAAGTTCTTATCGATACAAAGACAGTTGTTATTGCCACGGGTGGCTACGGCAATAACAAGGAGATGTTGAAAAAAAGCTGCCCGTACTACCAGGACACATTTACTTATGATGGTCCGCCAAGCAATACAGGAGATGGAATCGTAATGGCTTCAGCCATAGGCGCAGACACGGCCGGAATGGGATCCCTCAACCTGCACGGTCCTTTCCTTAAGCCAACGAGCGATTCCAAATCCATGAAGATGGATGCCAAATGGCTTGATGGGGCGCCAATCAAGATAACGCTGTGGTTTCTTGCCTGGGAACCGCAAACTCTTTGGGTGAACAAGACCGGCCGGCGGTTCATCGACGAGGGGTATAACCTCGCATTTTTCGCCTTTGGTAATGCCGTCGCAATGCAGCCGGATGGGATTTGCTACACCATTTTCGACAGCGCGAACCTGAAACAGATGGAACTGGAAGGATTGATTCGGCCCGGGGCTGCGTCTCGCGCCAATTGGCTTCCGGTATCGGCGGCGACTCCGCTCCCGGGACTGGAGCGGGAAATACGAAAACAGAATGACAAAGTTGATCTGAATATCTGCAATTCATTGGACGAGATTGCACACTGGATGGGCGCAGATCCGGCTCAAGTGAAGACCACGGTGGATGAATACAACGCAGCGTGCGATCAGCGGCACGACGGGATTTTTGCCAAGGATCCTCGTTACCTGTTACCGCTGCGGACTCCCCCTTACTATGCCGTCAAAGGGCACGTTGCGCTTTGCGATGCATATGGCGGTGTTAAGATCAATGAGAGGATGGAGGTGCTGGATGCCATCGACAAGCCGATCCCCGGTCTTTTTGCGGCCGGATCGACTACCGGGGCTTGGGAATCGGAGAGCTATTGTTACCGGCTGACGGGGCATCTGGTCGGGTTTGCCCTAAATTCCGGCCGGATTGCGGGAGAGAGTGCAGTGCAATACCTGCAGCGAATGACGGCTTGCGCGGCATCGCATTAGCGCCGGTGCTCCCAATATTTGCCTAAGACTTATTCCATTTTCCAGATTCAGGTAAAAATACTGAGAAGGTGCTGCCGGCCCCGACGGTGCTGGTTACAGTACAAACGCCTTCATGAGCTTTGATAATGCCCAAAGCCAGGGCGAGGCCCATGCCGCGCCCTTCAAATTTTGTGGTATAGAACGGATCAAATATCTTTTCCAGCTCGGATGCGGTAATTCCACAGCCAGTGTCGCGAATTTCAATGCAGGCATAGGTCGCGGCTTTGGGTGTCCAATCTATGGGATACCGGGTGGCAGCCACGATCTCATCTGCCGATACAGATTTCGCGATAAAGGAAATCAGGCCGCCGTTGTTTCCAATGGATTCCCGGGCATTGGAAAAAATTGCATGAATGATCTGCTGCAGATCATCACGGCTTATCATAATGCAGGAATCGCACTGAGAAAGATCAAAACTGGCCTTTATAGTCGGAGGCAAATCAATAATCAGCAGGTCCATGATCTGCCGGCAACAGGCGGAGACTTCTCTGGTCTCCACAGAAAGTCTCTTGAAGCCAAGATAGGTGACCATCTGACGGCTTGTTTCAGAGGCTCTCAACGCCTCTTCTTTGGCTAACGAGAGAATTTCGTGCAAATCGGATGGAATGGATTCGGTATGCAAAGCGAGATCCAGGCCGATGATGACTGACTGGAGGCGATTGTTGAAATTGTGGGCAATTGCGCCGGCCATGCGAGCCAGGCTTTCACCTTTCTTTGCCTGCCATAATTGGTTTTCCAGCGATTTCCTGATTTCTTCCTGCTTGATCTGATCGGTAATGTCAAATGCTGTTCCAATGGTTCCGGTGATTTCTCCATCTGAATCGCGCAACGGAACTCTGTCCAGCCTCAGCCATTTCGTATCGCCTGAGGGAAGTGCTATTTCCTTTACCTGGAAAGGCGGACGACGACCGGTTTCCAGGATGGATCTTTCGGTCATTTCGCTTGTGACCGCAAGATCCTGAGGAAGAAAATCAGCATTGGACTTGCCCAGCAATTCTGATTCCTCATGACCTAACAGATGGCAAATTTCCTTGTTGACCGAAACAAAACGGCCTTCCCGATCTTTGACAGATATACCGATCGGAACAGAATCGATAATGAGCTGAAGTCTGTTTTTCAACTCTTCAAGCGCACGTTCGGCCAGCTTCTTGTCTGTGATGTCGGTATCGGTTCCAATCATCCGGAGCGGCCTGCCACCTGAATCCCGTGCCACAATCTTGGCCAGGCTCAATTGCCACCGTACCTCGCCATTCCTTGTAACGATTCTGTGTTCAGACCTGTATTCCTGTGTTTCTCCCTTAAGATATGCGTTTAGCTTGAGGAGCGTTTCCTCTGAATCGTCCGGATATAAAGCTTTCTCCCAGAGAGAAATGTGCGGCTCGATTTCTCCCGGGACATACCCAAACAGGCGAAACCATTGATCATTCACCTTCACGGCACTGGTTTCGATATTCCAGTCAAAAAGGGCCTGGTTGCTGGCATCGAGCGCAAAGCGCAGTTGCTCTTCGCTTTCCCGAAGCAATAGTTCCGTTCGCCTGCGTTCCGTAATGTCGGTAAACGAAGTGATAACCAAAAAGGGCCGGCTCCCATTATTTTCAAAAACCGGCTCGGCATTCATGCTGATCCATTTTTCGGAGTCATCCGGAAGATGCAACCCCATGATAACGTTGCGGCAGGGTATTCCTGTTTGAAGGCTTACCATTGCCGGGTGCTCCATGGAAGGGAAGGGGGTTCCATCCTCCCGCGTGGACTTCCCTTCGGCATCAAAGGTATCTCTGCCCAGCATTTGGTCGCGCGTCAAACCGAGAATTCTTTCCGCGGCCCTGTTGCAATCAATGATCATGCCGTCAGAAGAATGGAGAATGACTCCCTCCGCCATCGAGGCCAGGATGGATCGAGGGATTGCATCCAGCACGGATTTCAGTTTTTGTTTTAGGGCCATGTTGCATCCTGGAATATAGGATCGGTTTTGAATACACCTATCCTATATAAGTAGACTGATCCCGTTGCGGGAACGCTCCAATGCATACACCTTTGACTCATAGGTCATAGGATGTGTTTAATACGCGCGAGCAATGCAGGAAAAATCCTATTCCTGAAATGAACTTATGAGTCGGGAAGCATCCTACTCCATTTGCGCGACTAATGCACGCATAAGTGTGTCATAAGTATGACACGATGCTAGAACGTAAGGGGATCCTGCGGGAGAACCGCCATTGGAGCCATTTGGCCTGCGAAATGCCCAATCCCGCATATTTTATTTCTCTGCGTTTTGAGGACAGCATCCTCGTGAAGCAGATATCGAGGGCGGGCGATCCCGCCCCCGATTGGAGAAAATCAACCTATCACATGTGGTTGATAATGTAGTTGGCATCGGCAATCAAGATATCGGCTGCCTGGGCAGTAATAGCTTTTCCTCTTTGAGCTAGAACCGCGTTAATAAAACTGAGCAACTGGTTCTTGGCCGTTTTTGTTTTGCCCGAATCAAAGGAGGCTTTGGCGGCATTGAGTTGCTGGAGAAGGTTATCTTTCAAGTCCTTCTTGCTGATTTTCCCTTCAGTGTAGAACTTGTTTACAAGAGCGATCAGGCTCTGGAAGCTATCGATAACCTGGAAAGTGACGGTTTGGGTCGCTGAATTGCCATAGTAATCCGTGGCGATGACCAGCACTGTGTGAGAACCGACGGACAGGTTATACAATTCCATTGTCTGTCCGTTGGAAATCGCTGTCCCATCCAGTGTGGCCACAAGGCTCTTTACGCGGGAAGGGGGTGCGAAGCCAGGGGTGGTGCCGCCGGCGCCGTCCACGGCAGAGAAACTAAAGGTCATCGAATCCGAATGCATATAGTTGGTTGCGGCCGGAACATTGATGGAGACTATCGGTGCGACCGTATCCCCATAGAGCAACCGGCCTTCGACCTTTGGCGAGATGGTTCCCTTGGCGGTGATGTAATCGATCGCAGCATCGCGCACATAATATTGTGTGTCGTGGACGATTTGATTTAGAGGCCATAGACTGACACCGCCATCGTTGAAGTTGCAATTGCCGGCGGCCAGGTCACTAATGGTCGATATATTGTAGTACTTGCTGCTGTCGGTGAAGTTCACCGGATTTCCGTTTATGAGCAAAGCAACGACATTGTTGCCGTCAGGCAGCGCCGGGCTTGTGTCTTTGTAATAAACACGGGCAACTGAATTTGGCACAGGCGTACACATCGTATAATAGGCATACCCGCCGTACCCGGGCACATACTTGTAGTAATAATAATTTCTATAGGCGCGTTCCAGGACAGCCTTGAGCTGAGGCCCGTTCATTTTGATGACAACGAGAGAATCCTCATAGGGCATGCCTGCAAACATATCCGATATCTTAAGGCTCACGGGAGCGGCTACTGTCGCACCGGAGGCCATGAGCTTGTTTGTCATGGCGCCGGCGAGATGGACATCGACATCGGTGATTCCATGCTGCGCCAATTCCCAGACGGACGAATCCGCCTGAAGGGTGGCTCCATTGGTCTCTTCCGTGAAACCATTCAGCGTGTCGATCGGCTCGGTCGTTTTCCCGACTACCTTGTTGTTATAGGCATTCAGTTGGGCAACATAGGGATCCACGATGGCCTTGGTGGCTGCATCCTCGGGAGTGAACGAGTTGACCGAGAAATACTGGCCGGTGGCCGAAACAACTTCGTATCCTCCACCCGTTTTAGGCCGAACGCCGAGGACCACTTCACCCAGGCTGTTGTTATAGCGATACGCCTGGTTTACCAGAACAGGCGTGTCATTCGGACTTTCAACGATGGTCGGGAGAAACTTATAGGGAGCTTCCGGGCTGGCCGGATTGCTGTGGCTGTGGCCGCCGATAATGGCATCAAGCCCGTGAACCTGGGCCGCCATTGCCGTATCAACATTAGCGTCAACCTCAACGCTTTTCGGATTTGTCGTGAAGCCGATATGAGTCAGCGCCACGACAACATCGTCCTGAGCTTTCAACTGAGTTGCATATTGCTGGGCTACAGTCAGCGGATTGCCGAATGTCAAGCCAACGATGTTACTGGGCAGTTCAAAATTGGGCACGCGATGGTTTGTAATGCCCAAGACGGCAACCTTTATGCCCCCGAGGTCCTTCTCAATATAAGGGAGTACTCCTGCTCCGCCGTTGGCGACGGAAAGCCCGTAGCTGCCATTGTCCGCCACGTTGGCTCCTAAAATCGGGAATTGGGATTGGGCGAGAATACCTTTGAAGACATCCGCCCCAAAATTGAACTCGTGGTTGCCCAGGACCATGGCGTCATAATCCAGTGCATTCATGACGGCCATCATTGGATGGGTTTTCAAGGCATCCGGAAGGGGAGTCCCATCCGCCGCAAACCCGGTGGGAGCGGTTTTGAAATAGTACATCATTGCATCACCCTGAATCTGGTCGCCGGCATTCAGCAGCAGAGTACGCGTCGGATTATGAGCCCGTTCCTGTTTTATCAAACTGGCTAACTGCGTATAGCCAACGTAGGTTCCTTTTGCCAGGCTGCCATGGGAATCGTTGTGATGCAGGATTGTTATGGGTCTGATGGTTCCGCTGTCCAGCGCGTCCCCACCATCCCGAATGATTCTGTCGTCCAGAGTTCCATCGCCGTTAGGTCCCCGGTATGCGGCAGCCGGCGAGCCGTGATGAGCGGAAACATAGGCATCGACGGCATTCAGCATGTCGCCCCAATAGGTGATATTGGTCATGTACTTGAATGCGGCATATCCATCTCCCCCGGCCGGCGCCAGAAATTCGTTGGTGCCGACGCTATAGGTTTTTGCCATATCCAGGGGATCGCATGCATGCGTGGCCTTATTGACAACGCAATAATCAAAGGCTCCCCAGGCATAGGGCTGCGGCTCAGAATCCTTGTAGCCGTAATATTTATATTTGAGCCCGGCCGGTTGGATGACTCCATTACTGACCATGGGAGCCTGGTTGAGAACCTGCAGAATCTGCGCGCCCGTCATTTGGCCGACGACCGTAGCGTTGCCGAATGGAAGGATCATGAACATATTCCCGTAGGTCAGGAGCGCGGGATCATGCGTCCCGGATGCGCAGCCTGAACTCATCCACGCAGTCCCGTTCCAGCACCAATCCGTCCGAATTCCTCCTGCATTGTTAAAGAAGATGTCGACATCGTTGCCAGGATCCGTATCCGTATTCAGATAGTTATAGATGGCATCATCGACAAAAGCGGCCATCATATTGTCGACTGTTCCACCCTTCCGCGCCAGGTCGACCGCAGAATAGCCGATGGGCTGGTTCACGAGCGAGAGATACGACGGATCCGTGGCATAAGCGTCGATGACACTCTTTACATCGGGATCTTCTGGGCCTGTTGTACTGACCGTGAGCTTCTGCCAGGCCACCGTCACCGCCTTGGTGGCCGGATCAAAAGTCAGATCGGCGCGGCCGACTTGCCTGCCGTTGTAGTAAGCCTGAGCAATTGTCGTAACGCCATGGATTACAGGCGCTGGTATGGAGACATTTGTGTGGCTGTGCCCGCCGATGATGAGCGGAACAGGCTTCCCGGCCTGGTACAGCTTTTCGGCCAGAGTCTGATCCCCGTAGACAGGTATCCCATAGCCATAGCCTCCGTCGGTGAATCCGATATGGCTTAGAACCACGATGACATCGGCACCGGCTTTTACTGTGTCGTAGTAATGAACAATGGAATCGGCAGGATCCTTGAAACACAATCCCTGGGTTGCCGAGGCAGTGGTGATGATCGGCGTCTCCGTGGTGCTGACTCCGATAAAGGCCACGTTTATTCCGGCCACCGATCGGATTTCGTACGGTTTTGTGAAAGCTGGCGCGGTCCACCCGGCTGTGGCGCAGCTTCCCGTGTCATTGACAACAATATTGGCGGCAATGAATGGGAAGGTTGCCTGGGCCGCGCGATCCGTGAGTATGCTCTGCCCCCAGTCAAATTCATGGTTCCCGAGGGTGGATACGTTGTAGCCCATTTTATTGAATGCAGCAATCGTGGGAACTCCCTTTTGCAGATTTGAGAGCATGGAGCCTTGCATTCCGTCTCCGGCATCTGCGAGAAGAACATTGCCGGCTCCGACCGATGAGCGCACGCCATTCACGACGGCAGCAACGCGCGCCAAACCCGGGTTGCTGCCCGATGCCTGCAGCTGGCCATGAAAATCATTGGTGTGTAGAATTGTAAAAGATACGGTCCCTGCTGAATAGGAGGCAGGGACGGCCAGAACGCTCAATATCAGAAGCAACAAAAGCAGTTTCGATGGCTTATTAGGCATAGCTTTTCTCCATTCTGGATAGTGTGCGCGCGTGGTTTTGGGGACAAATCGCTACCGGACATTTTCCGGCCGTTCGAAATCGTGAAATGCCATTCCTCAGCCAAGGCATATGCGACCGCCCTGAGGTAGCGGAAATCTATTTCCTGTATGAAAGCGAAATTGTAGCTATCGAATACGCAAGCAATTAAGGAACCTACACGGGTCGAAAGCAGGGTTGCATCGGTAAGCGATTACATTAGAAGGTCTTAACGCATTATAAATAAGTATAAGAGGAACTCATTGTTGCCTGGTTTTGTAAAGAAGATCGACAGGCGCAGATGAAGAGATGGGACAACAAAGCGTTAAGTTGTTGGGTGTCAACAAGATCGTTTGGGCTGTGTGAAATGTAATGAGCAGCGACAGTTGGTTTACATTTTTTGCCGCTTGTTTATGAAGCGGCGCTGCTGGTGCGATCGGGAGATTATGTGCTCGACTTGACAATACCTCGCTCATCAATATGATTGGCAGGCATGATCCTGATAAACCCTCCCATCTCAAAACCGTGCGAACCTCCGGCCGGCCTTGCCAGGCTTGTGGGAGCCGTCGGAGGTCCCAATCGATCCTTATCTGCTATCGATGCAAATCTGGACGGCATTCTACGCGCCCTCAGTGAACCTGTCCGCGCCACTGATACCTGGACTCGTCGCGCCGCCAAAAATCTTCAGCCGAACCTCGATTACGTGCGCAGCGCCAAACAGAGATGGGCCATCAGCAAATATACGAGAGCGGTAATGGATATCCATCGCGTTCTGGCCAAATCCACTGAATCGGCTGGTACGCGAGTGAGCCTCAGCGATTACCAGGACGATACATTATCCCCGGTCAGGAGCAGCGATCTATTGCGAGCTGCGGAGTATCCGGAGAAAAATCCCTTTTATCCTTATTTTCCGAATTGGCTAATCCCGGGTTCATCGGCAGAGCAGGATCAGTACGTTGGAATTTCGCTAAATTACCTAAGCCAGGCGCTGACTGCTTTTTCCATGATGGGGCATATACGGAAGCGGAATCCCATGGCCAAAATCATTTTGGGCGGGGGGCTGGTCACATCCTGGCTGAAGCGACCGGAATGGCGGAATCCTTTTGAGGGCCTGATCGATGCTATCGTGGCAGGCCCGGGCGAGTCTTACCTGCGGACGCTGTTTGGCATGGATGCATGCGAACGACACACAAGGCCGAGGTATGACCTGTTTCCGCTGGACCGGTATTTTTCTCCTGGGCTAATTCTTCCCTATAGCGCCTCCAGTGGATGCTATTGGCGAAAATGCCTCTTTTGCCCGGAGATGGCGGAAGGTAATTGCTATGTGCCGCTATCGGTCGATAGCGTTCTGGATGATCTTTCCGCGCTGATCGAGACTCATCGCCCGGTCATGGTGCATTTTCTGGATAATGCCATGAGCCCGGCCTTATTGAAGGGGTTGATTACCAGGCCGCTGAATACACCGTGGTATGGATTTGCGCGCATGACAGATCATTTTAAAGATCCCGGTTTTTGCTTTGAATTGAAAAAGTCGGGATGTGTCATGCTGAAAATTGGAATTGAGTCGGGGGATCAGGGAGTATTGGATAACCTGCAGAAGGGAATTGACCTCGAGACGGCGTCCGTTTCCCTGCACAACATCAAAAGGGCCGGTATCGGTACTTATTTGTATTTTCTCTTCGGGACACCGGCCGAAGGACGCTCGGAGGCAATCCATACGCTGGATTTTGTGCAAAAGCACAGCAGGGTAATTGACTTTCTGAATCTCGCTATCTTCAACATGCCTACCAATGGCCCCGGAATCGAGAGATTCAATGTTCAAAAGATCTACGAAGGGGATTTATCCCTTTATTCAAATTTTGAACATCCAAAAGGATGGAATCGGGACAAAGTTAGGTCCTTCGTGGAAAGTGAATTCAAAACGGATCCTGCCGTGCGGAGCATTATTCAGAGGAATCCGCCTTTTTTTACATCCAATCATGCGGCGTTTTTTCTGAACGGTTGAGTGCATGAGCGGGCAGACAGACTGCTCCGCCCCTGCCAGGCAAAATCAATGCGGTGATTTAGGGAGCGAACAGTATGGAGCAAGAGAACGACGAGAGTATTCAAATCAAGCTCGAATCCAAGATTGCTTTCCAGGAGAAGGCCATTGCGGATCTCAACGACGCTTTGATCAGCCAGACTCGGGCGATGATCGATCTGCAGCGACGTGTGGAGTCGCTCGAGAGAATGGTGCGCGGAATGAACCAGCGTCTTGAGGAGAAGATGGATCCGCTGCCTTATGAGAAGCCGCCGCACTACTGATCGGATAGCCGCCGCCATCAGGGCTCATTTGCATTAATCGCCCTGAGGTTTTCGTGGTGCTGCAATGACAACTGATCCGCAAGTATCGGGGATGGGAACCATAACCTCGGGCCTGCCTTTCATGAATGTGTCGACAGCATTTCTTGCTCCCAGTCGCGAATTGTAATCATGAACCACAATTCTTCCGCCGGGTGAAAGCCGCGGCAGAAAAAAGGCCAGACCTTCATAGGTCGGCTCATACAGATCTGCATCCAGATGAACAAAGGCGAATGATTCTCCCTTCAGTTCGGGAGGGATTGTGTCTGGAAAGTATCCCCTGTGGAATAGGACATTATCGGAGAGAGGCTCAATAACGCGGCGTGCCAAATCAATGGATGTGTTATTGAAATCATCTTTGGAAACAATGGAGCCGGTAAGCTTCTGTTCTGCTTCAGCACCGCGGGCGGAGAAGCCCTCAAATGTGTCGAACAGGTGCAAGGGCCGATCCGGCGCATAGTGGTGCATGATTCTTGCCGTTTCTCCCATATAGACTCCCACTTCGGCAAATCGCCCGGGAACCGCGTCCTCCACGATGCAGCGCAATTGGAGCCACAGCATCAGTTGCCGCGTGCGGTCAAAGGGTGCATAGAAGGGAAATTCCGGCGGATTTGAGCCGGCACGACACTTAGGAAGGAGCCCTCCGGTAGCCTCTACCACGTCGGCTTTGTATCGATGAGCGCCTGGCTGGATATCCATCTTCCATTGAAGGAAAAAGGGAAAATCCCGATTCAGCAGCCTTGCCATGGGAACGCTATGGAACGGCCCTATTTTCAGGATGGAATCGCGCACCTCCACGGCCTGTGTCATGACGCATATCAGAATCAGGGTGTCTTCGGGGTTCAGGCTGCCGAGAACCTTCTTGGGATCTTCGATTACCAGACCATTTTTGGTTTTCCCCCATTTGGCAGGGTCCGAATCCACCAGTCGATCAATAACCCCATCGAGTGGGTAGTGAATGATCTGATCCAAAGCAACGCCGGCACCCCATGCGACAATATTCATAGACTCTCCGTTGAAGGGGCTCTATTAGTCATTCATTGAGTAATTCAGCCCCATGCTTGTACCCTGCCTTTCTATAAGCAGTTCGTCAGAAACGGTTATATTCGTTAGAGATTTCCTGAATTCAGGATTTGCCGGGCAGGAGTGGGGGATGGCAACAATCACTCAGTGAACGAGAGAAATCGGGCGAAATTTTGCCGAATTTGCCCGATATGCCAGTGTTGCCGCCCTCTTGGAGTCGCCGGTTTCCGCAGGGCACGAATCCGAACGTCCGGACGCTGCCGGAATCATGTTCTTTCAGAATTGAATTTACTGTAACATCGCCCTAATCGCATTTAACCTCGCCTCAAGGAGGCCGCTATGGCAGGCAAAGCTCTTTCCGGTTGGTACGATATTTCTGTTCCGCTCAAACAAGGGATGAATTATTTGCCCATCGATCCTGTGGCGCCCAAAATATACCGATTCAGCGATGTTGATCTCGGTGCGAAGGTTACCATGTCCATGCTGGAAATAATTTCTCATACCGGCACGCACATTGATGCGCCGCGCCATTTTATACCCGGCGGGTCGACGATCTCGGATATGCCCCTGGATGCAACCATCGGGCGGGCGCGCGTTATCGACATCAAAGATCCACAATCCATTAAAGTGGCAGAGCTGAAGAAGCACAACATAAGGAAGGGTGAGCGTATCCTCTGCAAAACGCGGAACTCGCCGATTGTTTACGAATCGCCGAAATTCGTGGAAGACTATGTTTACCTGGATTCTGATGCGGCCACCTATCTTGCGGAAAGGAAGATCATTCTTTTCGGCCTGGACTGCATCACCATCGGGGATATTCGCAATGAAGAAAGTGTGATGAAAACCCATCAAACTCTGCTTCAGGCCGGAATCTATATTCTGGAGGATTGTGCATTGGGAGGCGTGCCTGCCGGAGAATATGAGCTGCTATGTCTGCCTCTGTTGATGTATAAGGGAGATGCAGGACCATGCCGGGCGATACTTCGCCCCCTGGATTCCAAGTAGACAAGTAAAACCGGCGGTTTGAACAGGGTTGGAAAGATAGGGAGAATAGGGATGGCTAACGGATATACCGGGAAAATATTGCGAATCAATCTGACCAGCAGGGAAATCAGTACGATGGATACCGCCAAGTACGAGGAATTTGGCGGTGGCTATGGTATTGGCACGGCAATCTTCTGGGACCTGGCGGTCGCCCCGGGCCAATGGAATCTGAAGGATGCCTATGATCCCCAGAATGTCATTCCGCTAATGTCGGGCCCTTTAGCTGCAACCGGAGTGCCGAGTGCCGGTCGGACCAGTGTTTGCGGGCTGTCACCGGAAACTTTTCCTACCTGCGAATTCTGGCGGGGTAATTTCGGCGGGCGTTTTGGCACCATGATGAAGCTGGCCGGTTGGGATGGCGTCGTGGTCGAGGGCCGGGCGGAAAAGCCGGTCTGGATCAATGTCATGAACGATCAGGTGAAAATTGAAGACGCCAAAGAGCTTTGGGGGCTGGACACCTATGAGACTCAAACCAGAATTACATCCATGGTGGGTGGAAGAACACGCTTTGGCGAAGAGTGGCAGTCGATAGGCAGTGACTATACCACCGCACGGCCGCAGATTGTCTGCATCGGTCCGGCGGGCGAGACAAAATCCCGGCTCGCCTCCCTGATTACCGGCAGCGGGATTAATGCGCGAATCGGCGGATACGGTGCGGTCTTCGGAGCAAAAAACCTGAAGGCCATCAGCGTTATCGGGACCGGCGGAGTGCGGGTCGCCGATCCCAAGGGGATCGTAGATGCCAGACTGCAGCATATGCGTGCCCCGGCATTTGGAGCCATTCCTTATTCGCAGCAACCGGGAGCGGCTTCCTGCTCGCCATGTCTGCGATGCGACCGGCGCAGAAGCAATTATTATGGTGGCGAGACCATGTGTGCCGATACGGGCTGGTTTTCAGGCGGCAAAGGGCCGGCGGATAGAGACCTGGCATGTGAAGCTTTGATAAAGCATGGCGTCAGCAGCTGGTCCGCTCACTTCCATGCAATGTCGGTAAAAATTGCCGGCGCACCCGCGTTTTTCCATGGAGAGGTGCCGACAGACTCTGGCCTTGGCTGGTATCTCCAATACCTCACCGAGCAGGGGCTGCTTGGTCCGGGGAAGCAGATTGATTCCGCGCCGCTTCCTATGGATCAGCAGGGGGAGTTGAGCTTCCGATTGGCTTTGCTCGACGCGATTTCGCGGCGTGCAGGGATCGGCGATGCCTTGGCTGAAGGACTGTGCCGGGCAGCCCAGAAATGGGGGAGACTGGAAAAGGATCGAGACAGCGGTGCCTTGCGTCTTCCGGCCTGGGGCGCTGCAAGCCATTGGACCATGCCCTTTGTTGAGTGGGCCTATGCTTACATCCTTGGCGCGGGAGATCCAACCTGGCACGGACTCATGGCCCCTACGGGAGTTCCGCGCGACGGCACTTCTTTGGAGAGTTCGCTGGAGAAATTATCCAAAAGAACCATTCCCTATACCGATGATCTTTTTATGTTCAACTACGCCTGGAAAGGGGAGGAAGCCTGGAAGACCGGTATCTACTCCCCGCATAAAGCCAAGCAGGTGGCCTGGTGCCGACACTATTCGACTTTCTGGAACGAATCCATGGCGTTCTGCGAAATGCTTTTCCCGGAGTTGGGCAGCTATAGTCCTGAGATGGAAATCATGTACTACAAAGCGGTAACAGGGAAAAAGGATTCATTTGCCGACACAATGCGAATCGGCCAGAAAATCTGGACCCTGGAACGAGCCATCCGCGTGATGCATGGAAGGAGCCGTCAGACAGAGGATTTCTTCCCTTATATGTATATGCCGGGAGCATCCGGCTTTGCCGTCTACGGCGGAGTGCCGATATACGAGAACGGCAAGTGGCGCAACGACCAGGCTCCGGATATGTATCTAGACCGGAAAGGAGTGGATGATTTTAAGAGTCACTACTATGCGCTGGAAGGTTGGGATAACGAGCACGGCTGGCCGACACGGAAGACCTTGGAAGGATTCGGACTAAAAAGGGTAGCGGACACACTGGCCGCCAAGAATAAGCTGGGCGCTTAAATCGGTGAGGTTTCCGATTTAAGGAGAGTTTTATGAAAGCACTCGGATTGATCGGTGGTACCAGCTGGGTTTCCACGATTGATTACTATAAGCTCATCAACGAGATTATCAACGAGCGATTGGGTGGCGTTAATGCCGCAACCCTTCTTCTATACTCGGTCAATTTTGCCGAATTCCTGCCTCCAGCGGATGAAGCCGGCTGGCAATATTTTGCATCCCGATTCATCGCAATCGCCCGCAAACTCGAAGCGGCGGGAGCCGAGGCGCTCGTTTTATGCGCCAACACGCCGCACAAGGTCGCCCCGGAAATCGCGGCGGCCATAGCCATTCCTCTCATCCATATTGCCGAGGCTACTGCCAGGGAAGTTAAATGTCACAAGCACTCCACGGTTGGCCTTCTTGGTACACGATTTACAATGCAGGAATCGTTTTATCACGAGACTCTGGCAAAATATGGGATCAATGCTCTCATACCCGAAAAATCCGACCGAGAATATATCCATGGAACGATTCTGGGCGATTTTGCCAGGAACGTGTTTACGCCGGAGCATAAGGCTCATTATCTGGGAATTATCGATAAACTCGAGAAGGCTGGGGCGGAGGCGATCATTCTGGGGTGCACTGAGATTCCGCTTTTGATTAAGCCGCAGGATTGCCGGCTTCCGCTGTTCGATACAACAGTCATTCATGCCCGTGCTGCAGTTGATTTTGCGCTTGCATAACCACAGGGAGCGAAGCTTCCGGAGTGCGGTGGCTTGCCACCGCCTTCTATCTTTTATGATTTTCGAAGGCAGCAACAAGCCGTACCGCTCCCGGATACTCCCGAGCAATTCACGGTTGGAATACGGCGATAACCCCCGCATGGTCGGAGGCATGAGTCGGAAATCCAAGTCCGAAAGATGCCGGGATGATCAGCTGCTTTGCACTTATGATGTCCATTCCTTTTGCGAAGAACAAATCAATGCGTTCAAACGGAGGAATGGGTCCCAGATAAAAGGAGGGAGGCATCTGGTCCTCCAGATATAAGGGCCAGGTAGCTCCAGGATCCAGCGGATTGGCATTCTGCCATACTTCCGCGTATCCGGCTTCTTGGAGCATGGCCACGGTAGCCGTGTTGTCCGGTCCTCCTCCCGCAATCCCAAGAATCGCATCCGAGTTGAAGTCTCCTGCAAGAATGACTGGAACCGTTACATTGCGCAATTCGTGGATTAGTTGGATGGCTTGCGCTGTCTGAACCTCCGTTGCTGCCGGAAACCCAGGGACAGGGCTCTGCAGATGGGTGGTAACGAATTGGAAGTGGCGATTGCCGGTGTGAATGCTTGCTGATATCCATCCGGCGGGGATTATCAACGAGTTGAAGTCGAGCGCTGCGTCAAAGATCCTGGAATGAACATCGGAAATGTGGAAAGCCGGCGGGCGCAATGAAGCTCGAACCAGCAGTGTGTCCCGATCGGTGAAACGGACCGCTCCAATGCTTCCGGGCAATGCAATATCCATGATGGTGTTGACTGCAACGATGTCGTAGGGCTCTCCCTTTTGATTAAGAGCAGCCAATAGCAGTTGGAGTTGGTCGCAGATGACATTGGTCGCGGTTTCAACCGTTGGTCCGTTGCGCCAGAGTGTGACCTCCTGCAGGGCACAAGGTCCGGTTTCTCTTCGGCAATTTTTTCAGCGAGCAAGCCGGCACGTTCAGGAATTTTTCCATTCAGTATTTCGGCCAGGGTCAGGTCAACTCCGTCTGGAACTCCGAGACCGACGATGAATGCCAAATCTGTTCCGGCATCCATGTTTTGAGTCAGGATCTTGATGGTTGAGGGATTGCCGCCGTCTTTCGCCCAGGCGGAGACTGCAAGCAGAAGCAAAATGAGGAATAGGCATTTTCTAATCATGGGACCTCCAATGAGATAGAACCTGCAAATTCTGCTAAATCGAAAGGCTGTGTTTGTGTCCGGCCCTTCCGCGGTCTGAAGCCGCGGTCGGCGATCAATGAAGCTGACTTGGGCAAATAGGCTGTTCTTAATGCTAATCAGGCGGAAGCCGGCTGGCAAGAGCTTACAGATTTGAAGCGCAAAAAAGCACCTCAATTGAATGGGCCGAGGATTATTGAAAAACTCATCTGAATGCAAACTTCCTTTTGTAGTACGATAGAAAAATTCAACACGATTGTGAGCAGGTTCAACCAGCAGGCCTTAATCGCGGCATGAATTATTGTGCCTAGGGATCGGTGTCAGGAGGATTTCACGATGAAAAGCATTTTGCGAGGGTCATTATTGGGTGGAGCCATTTTGTTTTTGTTAGCGGTAAGTAGTACTGCAGGGATAGCGCAGTCAGGCGGCCAGACCTGTACGCGCGAAGGACTCGACGCCATCACCGGCAAATTTTTTGCAGCGCTGGAAGCACACAGTCCATCGGGCGTACCGCTTGCTGCCGGGGTGAAATACACGGAAAACGGCCAGGCCGTTGCGGTTGGAAAAGGAGCCTGGACAACTGCGGGCAAGACGACATTTAAGCGAAAAATGATCGATACTCAAAAATGCGGGACCCATACACAAGCCATTATTGATGAAAATGGCAAGCCTATGCTTTACGGCGTTCGACTCAAGATTGACAAGGAGAAGGTCTCCGAGATTGAAGCTATCGTGGTGCGAGGAAAGGAAGTGCTCGATGTCCAGGCAATCCTGGATACCAGGGATCAGGATTGGGAAGGCATTCTTCCGCTGGAGCAGCGAAGTTCGCGCCTGTCCATGATGGCTGTGGCGGATGATTATTTCGAACTGTTCGTCAAAGAGCAAAAGCCGAAGGTCTCGGTTCTTCCGTTTGCCAAAATCTGCGATCGCTGGGAAAACGGCATGCAGACGACCAAAGGAGGAACCAACCAGGGTGTAACGATGCCCGCTCACAATTGCTCGCCCAAAGGCTTCGCCGATATGACCCATAGTCCCCGGCGGTTTTTGGTGGATGTGGAGACCGGTGTCGTGGTGGCTTACACGCTTTTTAACAATACATGGCCTGATTTTCACATGTTCAAGATCAGGAATGGCCAGGTGGATTGGATCCAGGCTTATTTTGAATATGCGAAGCAGTACAAGTCGATAGGCTGGCCCTCGGAACCGGCATGCAAATAGCGATCGGGAGCGCCGGACAACGTCATCGCGAAGACTGGCGCTCCTGGTTTTTGTCTCGTGCCTATTTTGCGTACGAGCAGCAGTAATCCACGATTGTCCTGACCTGAAGCTTGAATCGGGAATCGCCGGGAACGTCAAATTTTGCCCCGGTTGTATAGGTTTTCCAGACTGTTTCCCCGGGCAACTGCACATTCAGGTCTCCGCTCAAAATCTCCATTCTTTCGCTCACGCCGGTCCCAAACTCGTAGTCTCCAGGAAGCATAATTCCGAGTGTTTTCATGCTGCCGTCCGCGAAAAAAACGGTTCGGCTGGTTACCTTTCCCTCAAAATAAACGTTGGCCTTTTTCACCACCGATACATTTTCGAACTTATCCATAAGCCTTGCGGTCCTTTTTGAATTTTGGAAATCAGCCGGCAGGTGTTTGCCCTGGCGGCGTCATTCGAGTTCCCACAGGATGAAAGCATATCGTTTTGTGCTGCAGCGGAGCAAATGAATATGAGCGATGGCCTGTGTTTATGCTATTGATACAGAAATTTATCGGGACGTCTTGAAGCCCTTCTCCGCGGGACATATACTCGAAACATTTGGTGTATCTAAAAAGATGAAAGGGGAATGTGTATGCGCCGCTTAGGACGGTCTGGGTGCTGCTGGATAGCCCTGTGTGCAATATTGACCATTCTGTCTCCCTCGATGGAGGCGGCCAATTTTTCGGTAACGCTATTTACGGATGCAAACTCAGGAGGAGTGGCCGGGACGGGCGTTGGAGTAGCAGGAGATCTGCGATCGGCGATCCTGGCTGCGAATGCTTCAGGGGGAACGGATGCAATATCCTTTGCCTGTGGAACTCCGCCCTGCACGATCACATTGACCGGGCCTTTGCCCCCAATAACCGAGAGCCTCACGATTGACGGGGGCACTTTGGGCAACATCATCGTGAGTGGCGCGAATGCCTACCGGGTCTTCTTTGTTGATACCGGCACCGTCACCATTCAAAACATGATGATCCAAAACGGACGCGCACAAGGGGGCGCCGGTGGCAATGGCGATGGTGGCGGCGGCGGTGGCGCCGGCCTTGGTGGTGGACTCTTTGTCAACCAGGCGGGTGCGGCTGTAACCTTGACTAATGTTCGATTTGCCAGTTGTTCTGCAATCGGAGGTGCCGGCGGCAAGTTCGTTGCCCATGCCTATGCGGGTGGTGGCGGCGGGGGTATGGCGTTTCGCGGAGGCAATTCCACGATCAACGCCGGCGGAGCTGGCGGCGGGGGCATGCTGGGTGCCGGAACGGATGTTGCCGCGCTGGCAACTGGCGGCGATGGCGGTGCGGGTGGTGGTGGCGGCGGTGGCACTGGTAATGTGGGAGCGGGTGGAAATGGCGGAGCTGGCGGCGGCGGTGGTGGGGCTGATGGTGGTACGAGGGGAACCGGCGGGTCTTTGGGATCCGCGATGAAGGGTGGGGATGCAGGAACCGGTGGTGGTGGCGGCGGTGGTGGCGGTGCCGCAGCTGGACCAGCCGTGTTTGTCAATGCCGGGACCTTGACAGTGTCTAACGTTTTGGCGAGCGACTCGGTGGCAACCGCGGGCGCTGGAGGTACTGGAGACTTGAGCCGGAATGGTTCCGCTGGAACGGCCAATGCAACGCATCTCTTCAACTATGCCGGAGCTGTCAATACCTCGCCGACGACCGGTCCACTTGGACTTTTGGACCCGCCGGTGGCGGTGCCTGCACTTTCAACCGCAGGGTGGATCTGCCTGGTGCTTGGGATTGCCCTCGCGGCATGGTTTGCGATGTCGCATAAGCGACGCACGCCTACGGCTGGCAGCCCGCTCTAGCCGGCTGCGCTGTAGAGAAACTGTTGTTCGGTGAAATTCGTGGCAGATGAAAAGTTGCCACGAATTTCACTGGTTTGCCCGGTTTTGACTTGCCCAATTACTGCGGATCTTCATCCGCTTCAAACGACAGAACATGCAACGGAGGGCTGCCCCGCTGAAGAAGCAATCAGACAAGCGGATTTCCGGATCCTTTTCGATTGGCAGGTTTATAGCATTCTATGTGCTTTATATTGCAGGAATGATGATTTTTCTGGCTGATCCCGTCGCCGGCTGGCTGAACCTGGATAAGGGATTCAGCATCGGCGAGGCGGTCACATCCGCGCAATTCCTGAGATGGCTGGGGATTCAGTGCCACTGCGATGGGCGCGTTCTTCAAATGCAAGGAGCCAGCCTGTCCATCGAATTCGGTTGTAACGGGCTCGAGGCCATTATGATTCTTGCTGCTGGAATCCTGGCCTATCCCGGGAGTTGGAAACGAAAAGGCTGGGGATTGCTGACCGGTTTTATTCTGCTGCAGATATTGAACTGGATGAGGATTGTGCTGTTGGCGGCCGCGTCTCAATACAGCCCGGCAATATTCGAAATTCTTCATGTTTATGTGGCCCAGGGAGTCATGATTGTCCTGGCCTTGCTTTGTTTCATCATTTATGTTCAAAAGGCCCCCGCATCCGATGGCGGCTAAACCAGGAATCACACTTGGAAAATTTGCGCTGATCTTGTTCGGCGCATACATCGTTTGTCTTATGCTGTGGCTGCCGCTGAAAAGCTACTATGCTGCTGCAATTTCCTATGGAGCCGCTCAGCTGACTTCCGTTTTTCAGGAAGTCAGCTATCAAAAGATGGAGGTCAGGCGAGATTCCACTGTCGTTACTTTTGACTTTCATCATTCCCTCCGAACCAGCTCCGGATCCTATACCATCAATACCTCTGCCTATGATTTCAGCATGCCGCTAATTCTTGCGCTGTTGCCGACGTTCGCTCCCTTTTTGACAACGAAATGCAGACCGCTGCTGATCATTGCGAGCGTGACGATCGGGATTCATCTTTTGTACATGGTGCTCTCCCAGTGTAACGCCATCAACCTGGCGCTGGCGCGCGAGGGATTTGGCTGCGGAGGGAAGGGCATGATTTCCTTCATGCGGGAGTGGATTGGATTACTCGTCTTGAGGTTTTTGCCTTTCCTGTGCGGCTTTTATTTGGCCGTAAATACGTCCTTTTGGGGGGAGTGGCGCAAAAGGCGTACCAGGAAGGACGGGATTCGCTAAGGCCTGAATTCAAAATTCCAGATCTCAGATTCCAGAGTTCAGAGCAAGCCGGCATCGTCGCGCGCAGTGTGATCTCAATTCCCACAAACATAATTAAGACAGGAATCGGCAGACAGCCGATAAGGTCAGTTTGGCCCGGCCAATGCTTTCTGGCTTAAGGCTTTATCAAATGCCGGTCATCGGAACCAATAGTGGCACCAAAGCAATGCGAAAAACCGACGCGATCAAGAATGGCTCGAATCGCAACTTTTCAATGAGGTGATCATGTTCCAGAGATTCGTAGTAGTCCTTTTCATCTTTGCTTGCATTATTCCAGCTTGCATGGTCCAGAATGCACCGGCCGGCGACTGGCTGAGTGTTGGGACCGGGGATTGTCCTGGCCGGGATGTTGCCGGATCCACCGGGCCGAACCCGGATCCCGGCAGGTGCAACGGGCAGTTTTCAGGATACACAGCTGTATGTTGGAACAATAACTGCACCTATAAAAATGTAGCGACTGCAAGCTGCACTGGCGGATCGAATCCGGGACGGATGTACACCTGTGGCAACTCCGTTGTTCCTACGCAATCGGTAGGCACCTGGCTGAGTGTTGGGACGGGGGACTGTCCTGGACGGGATGTCGCCGGATCCACCGGGCCGAACCCGGATCCCGGCAAGTGCAACGGGCAGTTTTCGGGATACACAGCCGTGTGTTGGAACAACAACTGCACCTATAAAAATGTAGCAACTGCAAGCTGCACCGGCGGATCGAACCCGGGACGAATGTATACCTGCGGTTCAAGTTCGATGCCGGCCAGCACACCGGTTGTCCCGGCGGCCTCGACTGGCAACTGGATCAATGTCGGGACGGGGGACTGTCCCGGCCGGGATGTCGCGGGATCCACCGGGCCGAACCCGGATCCCGGCAAGTGCAACGGGCAGTTTTCAGGATACACAGCCGTATGTTGGAACAATAACTGCACCTATAAAAATGTTGCGACCGCAAGCTGCACCGGCGGATCGAACCCGGGACGAATGTATACCTGCGGTTCAAGTTCTATGCCGGCCAGCACACCGGTTGTGCCGGCGGCCTCGACTGGCAACTGGATCAATGTCGGGACGGGGGACTGTCCCGGCCGGGATGTCGCGGGATCCACCGGGCCAAACCCGGATCCCGGCAAGTGCAACGGGCAGTTTTCGGGATACACCGCGGTCTGCTGGAACAATAACTGCACCTATAAAAATGTTGCGACTGCAAGCTGCACCGGCGGGTCGAATCCGGGACGAATGTATACCTGCGGTTCAGCGTCGACAACACCGGCAGCGCCTGCCGCATCTGCGCTTTCCGGTCGATGGACGCTCAACGCGAATGGCTTTGTTTTCCGTGCAGATGTGATCCAGAGGGATCGCCTTGTTACGGGAACAATGACTCCAATAAATCACCAGGGATCCACTAGTACCATAGATGGAAGTTTCGATGGCCGTGAACTGAATTTCACTCGTTCGACCCCAGGTTCCGGTTCTCAGCAATACCACGGATTCCTTTTCCTGGGTATTGAATCAGGCAACGGGATTGGCGGCACATTCAGAAGCGGTGGGTTGGATTATGGTTGGTACGCTACCAAATAGGATCGTTGAGCCTGAAATATCCGGTGAAGGATAGCAGGACAAAAGCGAATTTAGAGGACTCCCGCCTGCTCTTGTGATGAGTCTATAGACTGCATGAAATGGGTGAAATTCGAGGCGAAAGAAATGCCCGCGGGGCAGCCACGAATTTCACCCTTGCCTCCTCGACTTGATAACCCTGCCATTGCCTGTCAATAAAATAAGAATCGCTAAATCTTAAATCGGGATTAGTATTTCTAATGATATGATCGGTTACACTCAAAGAGTACGCATTCTCCGGCGTGTGCGAACCTTTTCACGAAACCGCGTTGGGCGGCGATGGCTTTGCTCGTGTTCGTAGATACCACAATGTAGTTATATACTTATGGAATTGCTCGGGACTTTTTCTGCAAGCCTGCAACAGGAAAAGAGGGCTGCCATGGATAAGGTGGAACAACGGAATTTTTTGCATCGTCCCACGGTCAAAAGTTGCGCCAGAGGGCTTTGCCTTAAGAATCCCAATCTCTGCGAGAGTGTCATTTGCCAGGGGCTGCCGACACGAGCCAGGCCGGAAATTGGCCGGATTCTTGTTACCGGGGCGTCGGGGTATGTTGGGGGGCGGCTGGTCGTTGAGCTTTTGAATCGGGGGTACCAGGTGCGCGCCATGGTGCGCAGGAAACTGACTGTATATGAGCAGCGTTGGCCGGGAGCGGAAATTGTGGAAGGGGATGCGCTTCGACCGGATACGCTCCGTAGCGCTTTGGAAGGAACCCGAGTAGCCTATTATTTGATTCACTCCATGATGCTGGGTCCCCGATCGTTCTCGGATTCGGATCTGCAGGCCGCCCGGAACTTCGCGGAGGCCGCACACACAGCAAATATCGAGCGCATCGTCTACCTTGGAGGCCTGGGCGAGCGCCATGCCAACCTTTCAGAACATTTGCGCAACCGCATGGAGGTGGCAGAGGTATTGTGTGCCGGAAAAGTTCCGGTGACCATTCTACGTGCTGCCATTATCCTGGGTTCGGGGAGTGCTTCGTACGAGATTATGCAGCACCTGGTGTCGGTTTTGCGTGTGATCTTTGTTCCCAAATGGGCAAATAGCAAGTGTCAACCTATTGCGGTTCGTGACGTCATGAAATACCTGATCGGAACCATTGAGGTTCCGGGTACTGCAAATGGAGAATTCGACATCGGCGGCGTTGAGATCATGAGTTACCGGCAAATGCTCGAGCGGCTTGCACGACTGCTGGGGCGCCGAATATTCCTGGTGCGCGCGCCGGTCAGTGAGCCCAAGCTATATGGATATTTTGTCAGTCTTCTGACTCCCGTTCCCGCCCCGATTGTCAGCTGCCTGATGGGGAGCCTGAAAAATGACGTTACTTGCCAGGACACGCTCATTCGCTCCTTCCTGCCTTTCAAACCCATGCCTTTTGATGAGGCAATCAACGCAGCGGTTGCCAAACTCCAAACCGATACGGTGGAGACGCGTTGGTCCGATGCCTATCCACCGGGACATGATGTCGTGCCGCAGCTGGATGAACTCACAGAGCGTCCGCGGTTCAGCGCCACCTACAGCCTGGTGACGGAGAAATCCCCCTCCGCGCTGTTTCGGTCTTTCTGCCGTGTCGGCGGTCGGAATGGCTGGTTCCGCAATAACTGGATGTGGCGGATTCGGGGACTCATCGACCGCATATTGATGGGGGTCGGGAATGCGCGTGGACGCAAACATCATTCATTTGTTGAACTCGGTGAAGTCATCGATTTCTGGCGCGTGGAAGATTTGAGTGAGGATCAGCGACTCCTGCTCCGGGCGGAAATGAAGATACCGGGCCAAGCATGGCTGGAATTCAAAATCGTGCCTGCCGATCGAAAAAGAGGATTGGTTGTGTGTGCCTACTTCGCCCCGCGCGGTTTTCTGGGGAGTTACTACTGGTACCTTTTCCTGCCTTTCCACCGGGTAATATTCAAGAACCTGATTGAGCAGATTGCTGCCCGTGCCTAACCCGACTAAATTGGGCGGATAAAAGAATATCTTCTGATTTTCCACAAACTTGACGAAAAGCTTAATGTGGCAATGCAATTGCATGTCAGCCCTGAGGTTTGAGCCGTTCTGCAACCAAGGCTTGGGATTATCGTTAAGCATGAATGATAGCATTTGGGTTGGAGATGGACGCCCGTTGCCTGATCCGATCTTTGGGTACTTGCCTGCTACCGGGGTTTTTTCTCGCCTGAGTCGGACGCCTTCCCGGAGGCAAATGATCGTGTTCGCGCATAGAAATCTTTGCATCGGCGGCTCCGCCAAACCCTTTAGGGCCTGCCTGGTTTTTGGTTGAAGGTTTTTCCGGGATCCGCCGGCCGCTCCCAACAGATTTAAGCCTGGAGTCCATTGTTCAGGAAAATATGATGAAGCATCGATCAATATTGACAATATTTAGCTTTCTTGCCAATAATAAGCCGCGGGGAATCAGGGCCTGCAACAGGCCTCAGTACTTTCCACGGATATGGTTTCGTCTAATTCCCCAGTTCCTACGGATGGATTGTTCTTCAACTACAAACGAGAATAGCATTTCTAGGATTCCCAGGTATGTATTCTGAATCACAAATCGGCAATTTTGCAATGCGGACGGCTAAGTCCTTTAGGGCCAATAGCGTCCGAAATCTGTTTATTTTCATTCTACTTGTCGGTTGTGCGGCGGCGAATCTTTTTGCCGGCAAACACCCGGTTCCTCTCGCGGCGGATATCGATGCAGCCAAGTGTATCGAATGCCACGAGAACAAGACGAAGGAAAAGTCCATTCACACCGCGGTCAAAGGCGGCTGTTTTTCCTGCCACGAGGTGCGTGTTCGAGGTGAGGTCACACGCGTCAACCTGACAACGACAACGATTCTCCCGCTTTGCCTGAAATGCCACACGGACAAGACAGCAGCTCCCGGGCAGGGACTGTTGCATCCCCCGGTGGCAAAGGATTGTACCATGTGCCATGATCCGCACGATTCTCCGAACAAGGATCATCTGGTAAAGACGCTTTCGGGCGACAGCAAAGAGAACCTTTGCCTCCGGTGCCATAACAAAGGATTAGATGTCTCGGCCAACGGGAGCCGGCATGCGCCCCTCGACATGGGATGCGATACCTGCCACGTTATTCACAAAAAAGGTGTGCGCGGAAATCCGGAATCCAATCTGCATCTGAGCGCCGATCCGCACACATTATGTGTCGGCTGCCATGATGTGAAAAACGAGTCGCTGGTCAAGGCGCACCAGGGGCAGCCTTTTGAAAAAGCGGATTGCCTGGCCTGTCATGCGGTGCATCAGTCCGATGGACCCAAGCTGATCCAGAAATATGCCCATACTCCGTATGCGAGCAAATCGTGCGATGCCTGTCACCAGGCGCCGAAGGACGGAAAAGTAGTCCTGACCAAAGCGGATTCCAAAGCGCTTTGCCTTGACTGCCATGCGGATACCAACAACAAGATCCAGGGTGCGAAGGTGCAGCATGCAGGGGCAATGGGCGAGTGTGTGGATTGTCACGATCCGCATGCATCCAGGAAGCCCGGATATGTACGTCCAGACCCGGTAAGTGCGTGTCTCAAGTGCCACAGCGCTCAGTCCAAGCTTCAAAGCACCAAGACGATTCTGCACAAGGCTGCTTTCAGGGACGGGTGTGCCACCTGTCATGAGCCGCATGGTGGGAGTCGCCCAAAGCTGCTTCGTGCCGATACCAACGAATTATGCCTGTCCTGCCACGGCACCAATGTAAAGCCGCAGAAGGTGGAAGGCCAGAAACTGGTCTCCATTTTTGGCGGCGCGGTCCGGCTTCCGGAAAACTATTTCGATTCGGTGCCTCGCGTAGCATTGAAATGGGGCCTGGGGCATCCGATTGACAAGCACCCGGTTGGAGACTATGCGGATCCGCTGGATCCCAAAAAAGAGAGGAAGCTTTCCTGCCTGTCGTGCCATCAGGCGCACGCCGGCAATGCCAAGGCGATGCTGATTACGGATCAGCCGCAATCGCTGTCATTCTGCAGCCAATGTCACAAGTGATGGGAGACTGTGGGAGCTATTTATGACGCGACAAATGGATCAGGCCGATAAGGTCATGGTAAGTGAAGGCAGACATAGAGATATGGGTATCCAGAAGGTGGGAGGAGCAAACAAGATGTCGGCAGTTCGGAACAACTCGGTTTCTTGCCGGATTACGCGCCGGACACTGTTAACCGTACTGATGATTGCGCTGGCCCTCATCACGACGTATTCGCTGTTCGCCAAGGGAGAAAAGAAAAAGAAGAGCCCCAAGGAAGATGAATCAACCGCCGCATCGCTGGATAACCGGAAGCTTTGGGAAAGTCTTGATCTCTCCAAGTTTGTCTGGCCGAATCCGCCGGCAATTACCCGGATCCGGTATTTGAACTATTGGTCCGGCGAAAAGTTCGTCGAGAAAAAGCAGGCAAAAAAGGCCAGCTGGATGGAGCGCGTTTCGGGAATTGCCACCGGCTCTACTCCCAGCGATGCAAAGGTTCGTTGGCAATTGATTTCTCCGAATGGGATCGCGGTGGATTCCAAAAACCTCGTCTATATTGCCGACAGTAAAGTTCGGGCCATATTCATCGTTAACATTGAGACCGGCGAATATTCGATGATCAAGAACGGTTCCAATGCCAAATTCCAGTGGCTCATTGGCCTGGCAATTGATGACACCGACCGGTTGTTTGCGGCCGACAGCGCCCTTCGACATGTGGCTGTTTTTGATAAGGACCATAAGTATGAAGGGTCGATTTCCGAAGGTCTCTATGCACCCGGGGGCGTTGCTGTCGACAACGAAAACCGTTTGCTCTACGTCACCGATGCGGAACAGGACCTGGTGCTTGTATACGATGCCGATCCGCCGTTCAAGCTCATCCGGAAGCTAGGCAAGGCCGGAACGGAGCACACCTCGACTTTGCCGGGCGAATTTGCCAAGCCGGTGGGCGTGGCGGTGGACCAGGACGGAAATGTGTATATATCCGACACCTGGAATAACCGGGTCGAGGTCTTTAACGCCGATGGTACGTTCATAAGAACGTTCGGCGAAGCAGGGGATGGCCCGGGGTATTTCGCGCGGCCCAAGGGCATTTCCATTGATGGAGATGGCCATGTCTGGGTTGCTGATGGCATGCAGGACCGTGTCCAGGTGTTTACGCCTGATGGGCGGCTGCTGATTTACATGGGAGAGCATGGTTTGCTGCCGGGTCAATTTCAGAGCCTCACCAATGTGATGGTTGACAAAAAAAACCGAGTCTTTACCACGGAGCTGTATCCGGGCCGGTTACAGGCGTTTCAGTATTACACGAATTCTGAAGCAAAGGCAGAACTGGATCGACGCAATGCGGAGAGCAAGAAGAAGGCGGATCAACTGAAGCCGGGATCTTCATCCACTCCCGCGCCGAAAAATTAGTTTGCCACAACGGGTTTGGCTGCCGGCTCAATCTGGCGGCCAGGATCGGGTCGGGGTTCACTGCGGCCCGGGAAGTAAAAGTGCAATGCAGGTTAAAACCTTAGTTAAGTTGGATCCCTTATCAGGAGGCTTTAGTTCATGAAGAAAATTATGATTTTCGCCCTCGCCGTGTTGGTTTGCACCAGCGTGGCCATGGCCCAGTCGTATGTCCGTGGTACCGGTATCACGGGTATCGACAAATTAGGCGCTCACCAGAACGGTGGACGCGGTTGCGTTGGATGCCACGCCCCGCACAGCGGAGTCCGCGGCAACGGCGGTGCTCTCACCGCGAGTTCCGTTCTTACGTCCACGGCCAACACACACAATGCCACTGGTTCTCAGTATTCCTGGTCGAACCAGTCCACAATCAAAGGCGATGTTGGTGATGAAACGCTGTGGGGACAGGATATCGGTCCCATCGTCACAATGACCATCCGTACGGGTGCGGATGGTGGCTTTGCTGCGGACCTGTCGACGTCGGCAACAAGAGAGCGCGTCAAAACCGGTATCGTTTATTGCCTCAGCTGCCATGACGGCAACGTGGCCAAGGGTGCCATGATGACGAACCAGTCTTTCGAGCAGAGCGCGGGGCTTTTGCCTTCGAGCTACGGCTCTCAGCCGATCCCGACCCTGTTGGGCGCGGATGGCGGCTCCGGCGGCAACTATGAGAACGATCATCCGATCGGGCCGAACGCCAAACTCAGCCTCCTCGGCACATCCTCGGTTTCAAAGTACGTGGACCTCGACAACGCCAGCAACCCGACCAAGCTGATCCTGAAGTCCAGCCAGCCGGATGCCCTGTATACAACGTTTCAATCCAATTATGGCTTGCCGACGATTACCGGAGCTCGCGCAGGTGCCGGTTTTGCGGTGGAAAAGGGCATGACAACCGCGGGTGATGCATATGTAGTCTGCACAACCTGCCATACGCCGCACAGCATGTACACGGCATCCGCCAGCGGCACGAATCCTATCGGCGGCTTGACCTCCGGTACTTTCCCCAGCTACTTCTTCATCGCGGCTCCCTACAACCCGGGCGCAAACACTGCCAACGGAACGAAGGCCTCATCCGCCACTCAGTTCTGCCGTCAGTGCCACTTCACGGGTGCAGGTGGTTCGAACGAAGGAAGCAATATCCTGACTATTCAGACCGCTTTCTAGCTGGCATTTTCCAGGGGGGGGAGTATTCCTCCCCCCTAATCTGGTTATCGTTTGTTGAGAGGATTTATGAATTTCCGGTTGTGCGCGATTGCTGCGGGCCTGCTCTACAGTTCCATGGCCTTTGGGCAGTCGCCGTTGGCTTCGGCACACACTTCCACTACCAGCAAAGCGGCCGCAAGTACTGAAAGCGAAGCGACAAAGCCGGCCGTGCGAGTCAATGGCTCTGTGTTGACGGAAGCCGATGTGATTCGCGAAATGTATACGATTTTTCCCTACGCGCGCCAACACGGCGGTTTTCCGAAGGCAATGGAAGGGGATATTCGGAAGGGCGCCATCGAAATGATTGTTTTTGAGGAATTGGTTTACCAGGAAGCCAAAAGGTTGAAGGTTCCTATTGCACCGGAACGGTTGAGCCGCGCGGAGGCGGAGTTTATCCAGCAGCTTGGTTCCAGCGCCTATGAGCAGTTTTTGCGCACGGAATGCCAGGGCTCCAAGACGGTATTGCGTGAGAAAATCCGGCGTTCATTGCTGATCGAGAAGATGCTGCGAACTGAGGTCGAACAGAAGTCGATCGTTACCCCTGTTGCGGCCAAAGCCTATTATGACAAGAATCCAAAGCAATTCGAAAAATCGGAGAGTTTGCGGATTCAGACGATTTCGATCATCCCGCCCCAGCGTGGTACAGATTTGGACAAGGAGGCGCGCCGGCGCGCTGATGAAGCTTTCAAACTGGCTCAGGCGGCAAAAAGCTATCAGGACTTCGGACTTCTCGCGGAGAAGGTGTCGGATGATGATTGGCACGTAAGCATGGGCGACCGCAAGTTGGTTGAGGCATCGAAACTTCCTCCTCCGGTTGTACAAGCGGCAGCAGAAATGAAACCGGGCGAGGTCAGCAAACTGATTCAGCTGGGAAACGCCTATACCATTTTCCGCCTGGTTGAGCATCAGCCTGCCGGACTAACGCCGTTTGAAAAAGTGAAGGCACAATTGCAGTCAGATCTGCAAAAACAAAGGCGCGTGGATCTGCGTGCGGCACTGAATAAGAAGCTGCGGGAGAACGCAAAAGTTGAAGTGTTTTAAGATTGCAATGATTGACCCAAAGACAAAATCAGGCAGAATTCCCACGGCAATTGCGATATGCCTTTTGCTCTCGTTTGCGGCAGCGGCAAATGCGCAGACAACGGTCGGGGATAATCTCCACATGACCATGAATGGAAGCCTGGGCGCCAGCTACGAAGGCAGCTATGGGGATTCCATCGGCTCCAACCATGGCCTCGGCTTTGGGGTAAATGGCGATTTGAACGGCTATTATTTTGATCCCAATTTTCTCAATTTTCGCGTGCGCCCCTATTATGACCGGATACAATCCAATGCGGAGTCGCAGTCGGTCACGCGCGGTACCGGCATCGAGGGTTCGGTGGGCGTGTTTGGTGGCAGCCATTTCCCTGGATCGATTTCCTATGGAAAAGATTTCAGCCGAAACAGCGAATTCCGCTTTGCCGGCGTCCCTTCGGTCCTGGGAAATTCAACCGGAAGCAACATCGACATTGCCTGGAGTGCATTGTTTGAAAATCGGCCCACGCTTCATGCCAACTATCTGATTGCTGATTCCACCGCAACGCTGCTTGGCACGGAAAGCCAAAGCAAGAGTTCCTCCCGCAGCCTGAGCCTGAATTCTGATTACAAGGCCGGCGGGTTCAGCCTTCATGGCATCCTGAACCATTACAACACGGAATTTGTATCTCCAAGCTTTGTGACCGGGGAAACGATCGGCAACTCTTCATCAAGCACGAATTACGGAGCAACCGCTGTGCGCCGGTTGCCGCTATCGGGGAGTCTTGCCCTGGGATGGTCTCGTTCCACCTCGGAAAATGGAGCCAGCGATTCTTCAAACAATTCCTACTCGGCATCGGCGATCTTTTCGCCCTGGGAGCGATTGGTCATCAGTCAGAGCTGGAACTATACAACCAACGTGATTGCCGCGCTGGCAGAGAGCCTTGGCGGAGACGTCAATTCCGCAATCTTCGGATCCAAGGACGGCTGGAGCGCGATGTACATGAGCACCACGGGAACGCTCATGTTGGGCAATGGCCTCACGGTCTCCGGCCACTTGAACCATCGGATTCAGCATTTTGATGGTAGCAATCTGGGCGATACGCAGTACGGCGGCAACGTAACCTTCCGCCGGGCCAGTCATCTTTTCGGTTTTCTACACTTCTCCGTCGGCATCGTAGACACGGCAACCAAAGAAGGAAATACCGGCATTGGGCTTGTGGGAGATCTCAGTATGACGCGAAAATTTGGCCGTTGGGACACTGCGGCTGATTTCAGTTTTTCGCAGGATACGCAAACGCTCTATTCCGTCGCTACCACAAACAATTATGGTTTTGGTGGCTCACTCCGGCGCAAAATCAACTCGTCAACATACTGGAGCGGCAGTTACAGGGAAACGCGCAGTGGATTGACTACGCAGGACGGCAACAACAACCGGTCCAAGGGAGTCGCGACCAGCTTTTCCTGGAGCCGATTCGCTTTCGCCGGCAACTACTCACGATCGAGCGGTGCCGCGGTATTGTTGGTTGACGGTTCGCTAACCGCAACTCCGGTTGGTTCCATTATCAGCGATTATTTTCTGACTTTTAATGCCCGCAGCATCGGCATAAACTCTAGGACGAGGTTGCTTCGTGTGCTTAGCCTGTTCGGTGGCTATACGAAGGTTTCCAGCAACAGCACGCAGAATGAATTGGGCACGTTTAACAACGGCAAGCGCTTCAATGCCCGTCTCGAATTGAGGATGCGGCGCTTGAACATCTTTGCCGGATACGATCGCGCGGTTCAGGACTCCAGTGCAGTACCAGGTGGACCGAAAGTGGTTAACTCCTATTATGTGAGTCTATCAAGATGGTTCAACGTGTTTTAATCCGGGCGCGCGGCGTATGGATCGCTCTGCTGCTGGGTATTCTTGTACTTCCTTTCTCCTCTGCATTTGCCTTTAAGCAATCGAAGACCCCGGCGGAAAAGCCCTGGCCTGAACTCCTTCTTGAGGCCGGACGGAAGCTGAGCTACCAGCAATCGATCAAATCCGAACGGGATGTGGGCGGGAAGCAGGGTTTCTGGTCCAAGTTTGCGAATATTGTGGCGGGTGCGCCCGAGTTCCGTGAAATGGTGCGTCCGTATGGAATCGCGGTCGATTCCCATGGCCGTGTGATCGTTACCGATCCAGCCATTGCTTCTGTGCATATTTTCGATTTTGCGGGGCGCAAGTATAAGCTGATCGATCGGTGGGAAAAAAACCGGGACCCGATGGTCGCGCCTCAATGCGTGGCTGTGGATGAGAAGGACAACATTTATGTGACGGACTCGGAAGCGGGCAAAATATTTGTTTTCGATCCGCAGGGCAAGACGCGCAAAGTTTTTGGCAGCCTGAAACGGGGTGAAGGCTTTTTCAAGCGGCCCACGGGCATTGCCATCGATAGGGAGACGCATCGTGTCTACGTGACCGATACGCTGTCTGATCGAGTTTACATTCTTGATGCCGAGGGGACGGTACTGCGCAGCTTTGGCCAACGCGGCGGGGAAAGAGGCGAATTCAACTTTCCGGTCGAAGTGCAGGTGAAGGATGGTGTGGTCGCGGTGGTCGATGCCATGAATTTCCGCGTCCAGTTATTTGATCGTGATGGCAACTTCCAGGCTCAGATTGGAACCAGCGGTGATCCGGCCGGCGGTATCTACCGCCCCAGAGGCGTCGGGATCGACTCAGAAAATCATATTTACATTGTGGACAGCGAGTGGGGAATGGTGCAGGTATTTGATCTCAGAGGTCGCCTGCTTTACCGTTTCGGGAATGGCACCAACTTTGGCCAGTTCCTGCTCCCCGCCGGATTGTTCATAGATCGGAATGATCGCGTTTACCTGGTGGACTCCTACAATCGTCGAGTGCAGGTCTTCCAGTATCGTGCCATTCAGCGATCCACGACTGGAGTGCCGCAATGACCTGGACACGCATGGTGCCGGCCGGAGCGCTCGCCTGTGTGCTGCTGTTTGCGGCACTCGCGGGAGCTCAAACCAATCCTTCTCCGACGACCGATGTGCTGGGAGTGCATGATCTGAGTTCGGGGAGTTCTCCCCTGCATGGGCCGAATGCCAACGCCTGTATCTACTGTCACGCTCCGCATAATGCCCTATCTTCACCCGGACTCTGGAACCAGACGCTTTCGACGAGCGAGTATGTTCTGTTCCCGGATTCAACCAGCGCCCCCTCCGCTCCGACCAAGGTCGGGACTGCGAGTATGCGCTGTCTAAGCTGCCATGATGGCAGCGTAGGTGTTGGGCACACGGTGGCTATTGGTTCGCTGCAAATGACGGGAACGCTGCGCTCGAATCTGGGGACAAAGCTGGCTGGCTCGCATCCCTTCAGCATGCAGCCGCAGCTGAAGGACCATGCCTCGCTTGCGGCAGGCCTGGTCGCCTCGCACAGCACCAAAGACAAAGCGGTTATTCTGGTAGAGAACAACATAGAATGTCCTACCTGCCATGATGTCCACAATCAATACAAAGATCTGAATTCTCCTAAATTCCTGGCTCGCGACAACACTGGGAGTCGTTTGTGTTTTGCATGCCATGATGTGGGCGCCCGCACGGTAGGTGGAGTCAATAATTCGCTTACGGCCTGGCCCAATAGCGCCCATGCGCAGTCGTCTGTTGCAGTGGCGCGGAAAGCAGGTTTGGGCGGATACGCGACGGTGAAGGAATTCGGCTGTTCCAGTTGCCATAGATCGCATGACGCGCTGGGCACGGCACTGCTGCGTAAGAATCCGGATGCACCCGCGAATATTGACGAGACCGCGCAGGCCTGTTTTACCTGCCATGACGGCAGCGATAACCTGTCTCAGCCGCTCCTCAATGTGATCGAGGCGTTCAACGGGCAGCGCGGGCATCCGTTCTCGGATTCAAACAATGTGCACGGGATGAATGAACCGGTTGTCCTGGATCGGAATCGACATGCCACGTGCGCGGATTGTCACAATCCCCATGCTTCGCAGGCGACAGTATCCTTTTCGGCCAAGCCGGATCTGCGGCCATCCCAGGCTGGAGTAGCCGGTCTGACAAAGGATGGCGCGGTGGTTGCCAATGCAACCTATCAATATGAGAACTGCCTGCGATGTCACGGCACCAGCCAGAATAAGCAGAGCCTTGCTGTTTATGGCTACATGCCGGCGCGCGCTCTTTTTTCGGGAGATACGCTGGATATATCTCGCGAGTTTGCACGGGGTGCCACTTCATCTCACCCCGTAATGCGTGAGGCTGGAAATCTGGCCCGCCCCAGCCTGCTCAAGGCGTCGAGAAGCATCGGTTCCAGGGTCAGGGTTCGAGGCCGGCTTATCAATTCGCGGATTCTTTGCACTGACTGTCACAATAACGACAATGCCCGCGAGGCTGGCGGCACTGGGCCCAATGGGCCCCACGGATCCAAATACGATCACATCCTGGAACGCCAGTATTTAATGAGCCAGGTTGGGACCGGTTCGGCTCCCGGCAGCATGATTGTGAATCTCAATCCGAAGCCCATTTTGAGCTCGGCTCCTGCATCGCCGTATGCACTGTGCGCCAAGTGTCACGATCTGGATTACGTCAATTCCGGTCAGAGTTGGAGTGAGCATGGCCGGCATATTCAGAAGGGGTTTTCCTGCTCCGTGTGCCACAGTGCGCATGGCGTACCGGCGGGAACAGCGAGCGTCAGCGGCAGTGGCCTGGTGAGCTTCGATATGAATGTCGTGGGAAGCAATAACGGTCTGCCGGTTTCCTACAACGGGTCGTCTTGCACATTGAGATGCCACGAGAAGTCCCATAAATGAGTGCACGTGCATTCTGCCAGAACACGATCCTATAGCGCGATGGATGAGACTCCCCATGCCTCCATTGGAAATTGCGGCGTATGCCGGCTGGTTATTGAGGGAAGCTGATGGTGGAAAATGAAGCAGTGGTAAGGCCGCGCAGCAGCATCCGGCTTTATGGAATTATCATTGTCTGTCTTGGCGCGTGCCTCGGCATTGCCTTTCTAATCCACAAGGCACTCCAGGAAGGTGACGCCAAAGGGCTCGCAGGAAAAGCTGCGGCTGCGCACCGACCCGGCGTTCAAATGGCATCGGATTCGTTGAAAAGAGAGCCGGACACACTGGCTCAACCATTGTTGGCCCGCTTGCAGAAATCGCCGGACGACCCTGTTTTGCTGGCGGAAATAGGCAAGATCTATTATCAAGCCCGACAGTTCCACACTGCGGCGGAATATTATAAGAACTCTGTGAGGGTGAAGCCGGATACGGGGACGCTGGTAAAGCTTGGAGGCGCCCATCATTTTGATGGCGATGACGATGCGGCCCTCGGTGCCTGGAATCGCGCGCTGCAACTCGATCCCACTAACGCCGATGCACTGTTTAATATCGGTTTTGTTCAATGGCAGGAGCGGGGCAACCGGAAAGAAGCGATTGCCGCCTGGCAGAAGTTGCTTAGGACAAATCCGAACCATCCGAAACGGGCTCAAGTGGAGGAGCTTCTCACGCAGGCAAAGCGACACGCGGAAATTCCTGCAAGTGGGAGCGACTAGCGCGCGCAAGTGCCCTGTATAGGCTTTGCGGTCGAGAGTACAATTTGGTAAAGCGGAATTTGTTTGCGCGGCCGCCCGCGGAGGAGGGAGCACTATGCGATCATTGATAAGGGTCGGATCGATCCTGTGCATTACAGTTGGGCTGGAAATGCTGATGATGGGCAACGCCGCAGATCGCAAGCCGAGCAAGCCCAAGACTGTCCCCCAGCAGTTCTGGCAGACCTCCACCTGCAGAGGATGCCACGATGAAATCGTCGAACAACACCTGGCGTCCTCCCATGAGATGTCTTTCACTAATCCCGCATTCCAGGCTCAATATAGAAAGGACCTGCTGCCCAAAGCCGGGACAGATCCGCAACTGAATGCGGATGCGCGCGAATGTATTGCCTGCCATGAACCGATCGCCTATGCCACAAATGGCCCAAAGTCGGTGTCACTCCTGGAAATCGACCCGAAAATGAATGGAGTGACATGCGATGTCTGTCACACCATGACCGGATTCCGCGATGGCAAGGCGCAAAACGGCAACTATATCCTGGAGCCGGGCGACAGAAAGTTTGGTCCCTTTAAGGGACCGGGAGATTGGCACCATATTTATTCAGAACTCCAGACCAAAAGCGAAATTTGCGCCGTCTGCCATGAAGCGGTCAACCGGTACGGGCTCAGGATCAAATCTACTTTTGCGGAATGGCAGGAGAGCACCTTTGCCCAACAAGGGGTGCAATGCCAAGATTGCCATATGAACGTTGACGGATTCCTTACGGCAGGAAAACCCCGGTTCGCTTCCGGCAAAGCGGCAGCCATGACTCTTGGAAGCGCTCCGCAGCGGGACCGGCTGTATACGCACCAGTTTCCCGGTGCTCATTCCAAGACGCAAATCGAGGGCGCTATCACTCTGGATATTGAAGCGGATGCCCGCAACAGCCAACCGGATCATGCGCTTGCTCTGAGCGTCACGGTCGATAACTCGCGCACGGGACACAGCATGCCATCCGGCAGCGCGGATCTCCGGTTGCTGTGGATGGAGGTGGTGGTACGGATCGGGAACGACCCTGGAAAGCCTGCCGTCATCATAGATCCCGAGGGACAGGACGAATCGAAGGCGTACTCTCTCGCAGGGCGCGGGAAGTTTGATTCCATGCTTCTGGGATCGGAGGTTCCGAAGGGAAGCCGCATCTATCGCGCCATTTTCACTGATGGTACCGGGCAAGCTACGCTCGATTCATACACGGCCGTGGCCAAGCTGTTCGATAACCGGTTGAAAGCTGCGGAGAAGCGTAAGGAATCCTACCGATTTGCCGTGCCGGAAGGAGCAAAGGGGGATATTACGGTCAAAGCAACGCTGAAGTATCTGCCCTATTCCAGCATATTCACTCGGCGATTTGGGTTGCCTCTCCCTGAGGCAGTCATCGTCGCGCAGCGGGAGATTCATTTGGCTGCACAGGACCGCTGACGGGGCGCCTCGCTGGATGCACCGGCGTTCCGGCTAATGCCACATACGATTTGTCGAGAGTGAAGCCCATGGGAGTGCGGTGGCTTGCTACCGCACTCGGCGTTTATAATTTTCAAAGGCGGCGGCAAGCTGCCGCGCTCCATGGCGCCCATTCGGGGGCGCCTTTTTTATCCCATCGCCCGGCAGCAAAATGAGCCAAAAAAATCTTTGTGGTCTTCGAGGTCTTCGAGGTTAATGGGGTTACCAATTCGCTCAAGTCAGGTTCGAAGACGCCGGCGCTCCCAGTGAGCCCCGGCATCATTCCGCATCGAGCCGAAGAGCTTCTTTACCTAACCCGCAAAATTCACTAAAGCAGGACTTGGTTGTTCAAAACCAGGTCGGCAGTTCGCTTCACTTACATGTCGTGACACTTTTGGCAGGTCGCCTCTTTATTGTTGGTCAGCAATTTGGGCCCCGTCGAAGTCGAATGAGAGGCATGACAGGTGATGCAATTTAGCTCTGCCTTATCCGCCGTTGCAGCCACCCAAACGGGGTGTCTCGAGGTCGGATGCCCCAGTCTCTCATTGATAAGATTCAGTACCACCAGTTTTTCAAATGACTTTGGGGGGACGCTGACTTTGCCGTCGAAGAGAGGATAGGGCTCACTGCTTCGAAACATCCTGGCGCCGTTCGAACCGTGGCAGGCAAGACAAAGATCCGTCACAGGTGCATATAGCTCCGTGGGGTTGTCCGAAGCGTGCGCATCGTGGCAGAAGGCGCACGATTGATTAACAGGCTCATGAACATACTTGCCTGTGAGTTCAAATCGGGACAGCTTTGCAAAGGTCTTGGGAGGGAGGCTTACAAGACCGTTGAACAGAGGAAATGGTTGGCTGCTCTGAACGATCTTCTCGGCGTTGGGACCATGGCAATTCATACAGATATCCCGCAACGAGACCCGCAGTTCCTTGGGAAAATCCGAGGCATGTGCATCGTGACAGATAAGGCAGGATTTTTTTGCAGGCTCGTGTACATATTTTGAAGACAGTTTCAGATATTCCATCTTTGAGGATTCATTGTCCGTCGAAGGCTTGCCGGCTTTTGTCGTCTGCTTGGGCTGTTCAACGTGACAACCCAGGCAAAGATCCTGGGCAGGTTTTTTCAGGTGATATTCCTGGTTGGCGGCATGAGGGTCGTGACATTCCATGCAGGAGTGATCGCTCTGCGATAAAAGCTTATGCCGGCTTCCAGCGCCCGCCATTTTTGCCTTGAATTGGGTATGGCATTCATAGCAGAGCGAGTCCACCGTTGCCGCCGTCAGTCCAACCTTTCCGTTTACCGAGGCCGGGTGGCAGGCTGCGCATAAGCGCGCGGCGTAAGGACCATGCGAGTATTGGAGCAACAGCTTTGGTTTGTCGGAAGAATGAGGATCGTGGCAGCCGGTACACCTCGATTTTCCAAGCGGCTGATTGTCATGGGCGGGAGAAAGATTTTTGCCCGCAGAATGGCATTCCATACAGAGTTCGGGCTCTTTTGCTTTCAGATAAAACTCGGGCGGCTCTTTCAGATTGGCCGGAGTAAGGCGGTTGCAGTCCAGGTGGCAGGCAACACAACCGCTTTTTTCGATTGCCGGCTCTCTGTATTTTTTCAGAGGCTCGATACTTTTAGGATCCTGGTATTTGGAGCAGCCATCCTTGATCGCGGCGTCCTGCAGAGAGCCTGCGTGTGCGGATTCAAAACAAGCCAGGATGATCAGGATACGTGCGGATTGCCTGACTAAACTCCAAGATCTGTGGACATCCATTTTCATAATTTACATCCGCATATTTGACGGAATTGAGTTTGAGCCCTGCGTACAGACGGCATGCACGGCCTTTTACTGTTTTCCCGTTTTTGCTGATTGGCGGTCGTATTTCTGAACCGCATGGCAACCCGGTGCACAACTGCCTCCGGTATCGCTCTTCTCGAATTTTATCGGTAGCTTCCATGTTCCAAACGGTACCGTGGTTCCAATAAGCTGAGGAGTTGCACTGGCGTGAACCTCATGACACGAACGGCAAGTTCTGCCATGAGACGTTCGGTTGACATGAACAAAATGAAGATTGCGGTCGCCGTCACGGAACTGGGTTGCGCTTGTCGTATGCTCTTCCGTTGCCAGAGGCGTCTCGTGACAGCGGAAGCAAAGATCATAATTTGAAATGAAGAACGGTGCGTAAAAGTTCTGTGTGTATTGATCGGTCAGCAGTCGAAAGTAGGGCGAGCCATGCGGGTTGTGGCAAGCCGAACAATTCCTGTTTTGAATCGGACCGTGCTGGTTCGGGTTTGCCGCCAGCAGTTGTTTCATATCCGCGAATTCCTGGGTTTCCGTTTTCACCGGCTTGTCGTGGCACTTAAGGCAGATATTGAGTCCGTCGGCAAGCAACAGGTTGTTTTCCTGCGCTGCATGTGGATCGTGGCAGTTCATGCAGGCTGCATCTTCCTTGACCGGCGAATGCTTTACCACCGCCGTCTGCTGATCGCGGAGTGTCTTTTCGTGACATTTTCCGCAAAGCCCGGGGAATGGTGCGGTCAGCATATATCGCTGATCGGACATGTGAGGAGAATGACAATCCAGGCAGTCGGTGGAGGCTGCTTTATGCTTGAATCTCGCATTGGTGAACCGCGCCCCCATGTCTTTATGACATTCCATGCACATTTGCTGGCCGGCAACCCGAAGCATCCCCGGATTGTTGCCGCCGTGGGGATCGTGGCAGGTAATGCAAGCTCCGGCAGCAAATGGTCCATGAACATAGCTGCCTTTGAACTGGTCCTTTTTATGACACTTGAAACAAAGCGGTTCCTTTGCTTCCACAAGGCGGGAAGGTCCTCCGTCCGGCGGGACCTGGTGACAGAAATCGCAAAGGTCCTCTTTTGCCAGCAGGCAATTTACTTTGGATGACACTACGCGCTGATGGCACTGCGTGCAGCCCTTTCCCCCCAACGGATCGTGTGGCTTGGTCGCCGGAATCGGTTTCGCAGGAGGCTTCTGCTCCTGGGCAGGAAGCGAACCGGACGATCCCAGCAGTCCAAGCAAAAAAACAGAAAGTACCAACGAGCCTGCCATCCAGAGGTTGATATGCCGGGCGCGGCAGGAACCACGATTCGACTTCGGCTTGAATCTTAATAACGAGAAATTTTGCATAGCAAAAATGACTGGATCAAATACTGCTCATATCATGACTAAATCACACAAAAACCTGGCCGATTTGTCCCGGGCTCAACGAAATTTCTATTGAGCATTGAGTTTCACCGGGTTGACACGGTCATAGGAATATTCACCATGGCATTCCGCAAGGCAGCTTCCTCCGGTCTTGGTTTTATTAAATCGGAACGAAGCCGTCCAGTTTCCAAACTGCCCTTTATCGAGAATAAGGTTGGGCTGGTTTCCGGCATGCGCTCCGTGGCAAGCCCGGCATGTCTGGCCACTTTTTTCCTTATTTACATGAAGGTAATGCAGATTGAGCCGACCGTTGCGAAAATCCGTATCTCTGTTTGTGTAATGCTCCCCCGCGATCCTCTCGGTATGGCATGAAAAGCACACGGCATATCTGGCCGGGTCGTAGGGCAGAGAAGTATCGGTCGGATAATCCGCAAACAGCAGGTTCGCATATTTTGAACCGTGAGGGATGTGGCATGAGTTACAGCTTTTGTCCGCCACCGGCCGATGCTTGTATTTTGCCGCATCAATCTGAGCCTGGAATTTGTCATGGCATGTAACACAAAGTTCGTTCGCCGGTTTGCTGAGCAGGCGGCCATTTTTGTTGTCATGCGCTTTGTGACACTCGACGCAGGCCATTCCCTTGGTCATTGCTTCGTGCTTGAACTGGCTGGATTCCAGATTTTCTTTTATCTCTTTATGACATCCATCCAGACACAGTTCGCGCGGGGATCGGGTCAGCAACCCGGGAATACTGGAATCATGGGAGCGGTGGCACTTGGAACAATCCTCGCCGGTCAGGTGCAGCTTCTGCTCCCTGCCTCCCACAATGACAGGGCGCATTTTTTCGTGACACTGCTGGAGGCAAAGCTTGCTTCCCGTCGCGTCGAGCAGATTCTTGGCCTTGTTGCCATGGGGCCGATGGCAGGCCAGGCAATCGCCGCGGGCAGCCGGTTTATGGACATATTTTTTTGTAATCACCGGCTTTTTGTTATGGCACTCATTGCATAGCAAGGATGCGGGCGTCTTGCGGACCTGGTACTTTTCTTCAGAGCCGTGGGGATCGTGGCACCCAAGGCACTTACCTTTTGCAACCGGGTCGTGCAGCATGTATCCCTTGGTATCCACACGCTTGTGGCATTGCAGACAGAGATTTGCTTCAGTTGCCACGATCTTGAATTTGTGGTCTGTACCCGGGAGCGGCAGATGGCAAACGGTACATTGTCCAATCTGCAGCGGTCCATGAAGATATTTGTGCTTTATTACTGCGGGATGGCATTCTGCCGAGACACAGCTTTTAGTGGGATCGGAGTGCTTTTGTTCTTTGGCGTGGGTCATGCCGGGCGCACAAAAGCCTCCAACCAGCAGGAAAAGCAGAACTCTAATGGCGCACAGCATTCTGCCGGGTGCAAGCCGTCCACCGTTTTCGCGAAATCCCCTATGCTTTTCCAACACGAAAGCCGTTCCTCACTGTTCTTTATGAACCATGAAATCAAACAAGGGCGGTTTCTCTTCCTTGAGCGCCAGTATAGTGTGGCACAGCCGACAATCGGCACGGACCGCCTTTCCCGCACCATTGATGTGATTGTTGCCATGACATCGCAGGCATCCCGGATTGGCTGTAGTGTGTCCGATGTGATTGGGATAGGTTCCCCAGCTGATGTTCATTCGGGGCCAGACATTCCGGCTGTAGATTTCCTGGACTCGATCTGCCGCCCGACTCAGCAGCGCACGATCGGGATTTTCTTCCGGATGGCCGAGGTACCAATCCAGCAGAGCTGCGCGCGCTGCCTTGTCTTGGATTGCCGCATCGTCAAACTTCCTCGCCAGCACCTCTCCAGAAGCCTTCCTCAAATACGGGACCCGCTGTAATGCGGGATCCTGATTGAACATGTCATCCAATTCGCCTTCGGCCGTACGGTAGATGTGGGTGGGTCGATTATGACAATCGACGCATTCCATTGTCCTTTTGGGAGCCGCCGCGATTTGTTCGTTTGAAAGCCGAAGCCCGGTAAAACGGTATTCTACCGGCGGGGAAGAGCCTTTCTCAAGCCTTACCCAAGGGATATCCCTGCGATCTCCTTTTTCCGATATGAAAGTCACGCGGTTCCCCTGGCTAACGTGCCAGTGAATTCCACCGGCCCTTCCTCCCTCGGCGCCCGGACCTCCCACTTTAAGCAGCAGGGCCGTGTATCGTTTTGTGTTATTGCGATCAGTGTCGTAGTGGGCAATGATCTTGAGCTTATCCCCGGCAAACTTTTCCGGCCAGTGGCACTGTTCGCAGGTTTCCCGTGAAGGCCGCAGATGTTCAATCGGCGTCGGAATCGGCCGGCTATAGGTCCCGAAAGTCACGGCATAGACCTGGCGCAGTCCGGATATTTTGGAGCGCACGAACCAGGATGCACCGGGACCAATGTGGCAGTCGACGCAAACAACACGTGCGTGCGGTGACCGCGTATATAGAACATATTCCGGTTCCATTACTTTGTGGCAGAGCAGCCCGCAGAAGCTGGCAGAATCCATGTATTCAAAACCAGCGATGACAATAATCAATGTCAGTACGACGTTCGCAATACTGAAAAGGATAAATGCAATGATCCGGTTGCGAACATCCTCTTCACCGGAGAGACGTCGCAGGATCTCGGCAATGGATTTTTCCCGGAGGCTCGGGTCCTCAATGCACTGTTTTTTGAACGCGAGGTAAACACCGATCGGAATGAGAGCCAGGCCACCAAAAAAGAAGGAGGGCACAAGTATCAGGAAGAGAATTCCGGCGTAGGCACTGTCCGTGCGCGCAAAAATGGTGGCACCGGTATAGATGACGGCTGATATGGTCCCGAAGGTGACCATATAGCCCCCCAATTTGGCAAGGGGATGGCAAGTAATGACCCCAACAAGCAGCCGGTACAAACGCCACATGCGGTTCTCCTTTAGTAAATCAACTCATGCCTGCACGCCGCTTGAGTGTCGGCGTCACTCGATTCAAGGCCTCGCTGTCCGATCGGAGCGACGGAATGAATGCACTGCATTTCTTTTTTTTCTTAACGACCCGAAAAATCAAATATTCCAACCGGCATTGCGCGCCTGGGGAGACATAGCTCCCATTATTCGCGGGGCGCAACACTGGCAGGAGGGCGTTGAGAGCGCTGCCATTGTTTCCAACGCTCCCGGTCCGACCCAAAATCTTCCCGTGTGATCCGCTTCAGCGCCCACACAGCTTCAATGCGAACGGTCTCGCGTCTGTCTTCCAGGGCGGCGATGAGCAAGCCGACCGGACCCGGAGAAGCCATTTTCCCAAGAACCCGTACGGCAGACAGCCGAACATCCTCGTCCGGGTCTTCCAAGGCTGCGCCAAGAACGGACACGATGCGCGCGTCGTCGATAGACCCCAAGGCACGAATGACCATCTGGCGTATCAATGGATCTTTATCCTTGAGGGCAGCGGCAAGGGGTTCCACAAGTCTGGAATCCCTGAACTGAGTGGCTGCCTCGATTAAGCCGATCCGGACGCGTGGCACCGGGTTCTTCAGCGCCGCCCCCAGTAGATTCACAGTCTGTGGATCCTTGCTGTTTTTCAGCGCCTGGAGCGCGCTGTTACGGGCCCGGGCATTGTCATCGTTCAGTGCGGCAATCAGCGAAGGCAGAACCTGCGGACCTCCGATTTGTCCCAAGGCAAGGATGACGGCTTCACGGACGTCGGGGTCCGGATCCTTCTGAAGAGCGATTAGGGGTTCGATCGCACGAAGATCCTGAATCTGCCCCAGTGTTTGAATCACTACTCTGCGTGTGACGGGATTGTTTTCTTTCAAAATCAGGAGGAGCCGGTCCACCGCTCGCCGGTCTCGGACTTGGCCCAAAGACTGAATGATCCCGTCGCGTCGGCGCCCGGTACTATCCTTCAATGCGGCAAGCAGGAGGTCGATAATGCGGGGATCATCTAAAGTTCCCAACGCCACAATCGCACCGCTGCGTGTCTGCGGATTCTCGTCATCCAAAACGGTGATGAGCGCTTCCGCAAGTCGGCGGTCTTTGACGGGAGGCAATGCTTGCACAACCGACTTTTTGGGTCCGGCATCGCCATTTTTCAAAACAGCGACCAGGGACTCCACGGCCGGTTCACCCATTCTCGCCAGGGTTTCAGCGGCCTCGGCGGCTGGTGAAACGGTTATGATCTGGCGCGGAATGCCACTATCCACATAAATCTGTTTGTCGATCCTTGGATCGTAAAGAGCTTCCAGGAGCGCTAATACCGCTCCCTGCGCGGATGATCCTGATTTCCTGAGCATAACAGCGGCGTCGGCTTTTGCACTTGCGTCGCTGTTCCTGAGCTTTTTGATCTGCGCCCGCACCACTGCCGGTGCCGCGTTCTCCCATTCCGTCAAGTGTTTTTTCAGTTGTGGAGAGCTTCTGAATAAAGATTCATCTCCGAGGGGTTTGATTTCCCTGGAGTCCTTGACTTCAAGCATCCTGGCGCCCAGTTTTCGAGCATCCACATTCTGGTTTGCAGAATCGGAGCTGTGAGCGTCGCGAATGTGTGCCAGGGCGATGGTGGCATGGCTGCGGACCTGGCTGTTTTGATCTTTCAGCAGGCTGCCAAGCGGATCGACAGCGCGCGGATCTTGAATATTTCCCAAAGCTTCGGCCGCATTGGAGCGGACATCGTCATTCGGGCTTTTTAATGCGGAGATAAGAGGGGCAACGGCTGCCGAGCCCAGTTTCGCCAATGCCGTAGCCGCAATTTTCTGAAGCAGCGGATTGGTGTCTTGCAATGCAGCCATGAGGGGATCGACGGCGCGCGGATCCTTGAATTCGCCGAGGGCCTCCGCGGCTCCATAGCTGACAAGCGAATCTTTGATTCTGAGAGCGGCAATCAGCGAGTCTATGGCACGGGGATCCCGAATATCCTTCAGCGCTATTGCCGCGCGGAAGCTTACGGTGGGATCTTCATCCTTCACTGCCGTGATGAGGGAGTCGACGGCGCGCGGATCCTTGATCCGGCCAAGAACGACTGCCGCCTCCCGGCGAGCATTCACATTCCGGCTCTTCAATGCACTAACCAAAGGATCGACCGCTGCGGAACCCGCTTTCAGCAGGGAATCGGCGGCCTCTGCGCGCACAGCTCGATCCTCGTCCTTTAACCCATCCAGCAGGGTGGTGATTGGAATGTCCTGACTGTGACCAATGCATAAGCATCCCTGTGCAAATGCATACAGAAACAGCATGCCCAAAACCCGGATTTGAATTTGCGCTTTCATTTTTCTCTACAATACATGAACATAGCCCGCTCAGCCAGCGATTTGTGCAACATTGTGGCACAATCCCCACAATCGGTCTCACATGTCCTGCCATGCATTTTATCAGACGACCGGAGAAATGGTATGGTTCCGATGTAGGGGCAGGAAAGCGAGATCAGCGGTTTGTCGCCCGGGAGTGCCGGAGGCCCGGCGGGGGCACCCAAACTCTCCTTCTCATAAAGAGCTTCTTCGTATATTGTTAAGAAAAATCGTGTGAGTCGCTCCGCAAAACAAAAAAGGTTATGAGAGATCGGCTAACGGAAGACAATGAGAATCCCCCTCGGCGATTCTCTTACGGTTCAGGATGGGCTTTGAGCCTGAAGGTCTTGCTTGCCTTCGTCCTGGCTTGTGGCGTCATCGCCGGGTTTTATAACTTTATTAAGTCAACATATATCGACCGACGGATTTCACGGTTTGTTCCGCATACATGGGTAAATCTTGAAGAGCGGGATAAGGCTGCGCCGGAAGTGACCGATCCTGTGGAGAGCGCGGTATTCAGAGTTGCGATCGCTCCCATGGTTTCGCCTGAAAAGTCGCACGAAATGTACCAGGGCCTTATCGACTACGTTGCAGAGAAACTGGGGCGAAAGCCTGTGTCACTTTACAGGCCGACATATTCGGAAACCAACGACCTTGTCCGCTATCAAAGGTGCGATATTGCAGTTGTCTGTACCTATCCCTTTATCCGGGGTGAGCGCGAATTCGGGATGCAGGCGCTGGTGGTACCCCAAATAAAGGGGGAGACCACGTACCAGTCTTTTATCATTGTGCCTCAATCCAGCCCGGCCAGGTCGCTGTCGGATCTTCGGGGGATGCGATTTGCCGCCGCGGACATCGTTTCGACAACAGGTTGGCTATTTCCCGCCATGAGCATCATGAGCGCGGGGGAAAATCCAAATCACTATTTCGGGAATCTGGTGCTTACCGGCAGTCATGACAAGTCGATTCAAGCGGTCCTGGATGGATTTGTTGACGGCGCCGCCGTTCATGGAATCGTCTATGATCAAATGCTTGCCGATAATCCTTCAATTCCGAAGAAGATAAAGATAATCAGCAAATCCCCTCCTTTTGGCATCCCTCCGGTTGTGGCACACCCGGGGATGGATCCAAATCTCAAGAAGGCAGTCGTTTCGATACTTCTGGATATGCACAATAATGAGCGTGGCAGAAAGATATTGAATACGCTTCAGATAGAAAGATTCGTTGTCCCCGAAAGGGGGCTCTTTGGCGACCTCCGGCAGGCAATCGGAAAGCTGGAAGGATGGAAGTGATGCTGCGGAGGTTTTTAAAGGCATTCTCCTGGCGAGTTCTTTCGATTCCCATTTTCTATAAAATTGTGGGAATTGGTCTGCTGACGGCTGTTCTGTTCGGAGCGGTAACGCTTCTGCAAACGCGCGCTAGCACCTCCCAGATTTTATATCAACTGCTCGAGCAAAGGGCCATTTCCATTGGCCGATCGCTTACCGATGCCATAGAGCGTCCAGCCAGTACCGGCGATTTTTTCGCGGTTAGGCAGCATTTGAACCAGGCAAAGAAAACCTCGCCTGAAATTCGATACATCATAGTTCGCGATCGGGATGGAAAGGTGGTCGCCTCCACCTTTGAAAAGAGCGTTCCCGCAGATCTCTCCAGGATAGGCAACAAGACCTGTCCTCCGGAGTGCACGGCGCAGACGCTTGCGAGCACGGAAGGGCTTATCATGGATGTCCGATTTCCGGTGGTTGGAGGCTATGCCGGAACCATCCAGTTGGGCGTACTCGACAGAATGATTAACCGTGAATTGGGCATCCTGACCAAGATGGTGGTCTGGGGCCTGATTCTATGCGCCGCCGTCGGCCTTTGCCTGGCTTTGTGGCTCACCGGAATCCTGACCCATCCTATTCGGCACCTTGTTGATTCGGCCAATCGAATCAGGGAAGGGGCATTTGAGACAAGGGCGCAAGTATATGCCAGTGACGAGATTGGCCACCTCGCCGTTGCTTTCAACCAGATGGCTGAAGCCCTGATGCTTTACCGACAGGAGGTGGAAGCAAAAGAGAAGGCACGTCTTTCGCTGATTGAGAGAATCGTGCAGGTTCAAGAGGATGAGAGAAAGAGCATTTCCCGGGAGTTGCATGATCATTTGGGGCAATCGCTTCTCGCGCTGCTTCTCCAGGTGCAGGCCGGATGCCAGTGCCGTTCCGATGCATGCCAGCATGCCAATCAACCGGGTTCGCTATGCTGGAATGCCGAGAAGACGATACGGCAGATCATCGAAGATGTACACCGGTTGGCGTGGGGAATGCGCCCCTCGATCCTGGATGATTATGGACTTGATTCCGCGCTCGCCCGCCACATCGAGGAAGTCGGCAAAACCGCCGGGTTCGAGATCGATTATCAATGCACCTCTCCGGAGGGTTTGGACCGCCTGCCAAGCCGCATTGAGGTGCCGCTGTTCCGTATTGCGCAGGAAGCCATCACGAATATGATCCGGCATGCAAAAGCGGCTCATGCAAGCGTGATAGTCCTGCGGCAGCTCAACGACATTACCATGATTGTCGAAGATGACGGGCAGGGCTTTGATATGGCCGTGGTTAAGGAAAAAGGGGACGGATGCCTTGGGCTTGTGGGGATGGAAGAACGGGTAAACCTGTTGGGCGGCAGTTTTGTTGTGGAGTCCATTCCCGGGGAAGGCACAACCATCCGGGTACGAATACCCTTAAGCGAGGAGCACGATGCCCATAAGAGTCTTCATAGCCGATGATCATGCGGTATTCCGAAGCGGCCTGCGTGCCTTGCTGGAAAAGGAATCGGACATTGAAGTGGTCGGCGAAACCGGGAACGGGTTTGATACGATCCGGGCCGTAGTCGAAGCGAATCTGGACGTCCTGCTTCTGGATGTAACGATGCCGGGCCTTCCCGGACCGAAGGTCGCCAAGGCCGTCCTGAAGGAAAAACCCCAGTTGGCCATCGTTGTCTTGACCATGCATGAAGATGAATATTATTTACAGGAGCTTTTCCGGCTCGGAGTGCGTGCCTATGTGCTGAAAAAATCAACGGGTACTGATGTGGTGCAGGCAATCCGGGCAGCGCGAAAAGGCGAACAGTACATCGATCCCGCACTTACCGGACTTGTTATATCCTCGTACGTTGGGAGGCAACCAAAGAAGCTGAAAACAGACCGCCTGGATCTTATGACGCCCCGGGAACTTGAAGTCATGACTCTTCTGGCCTACGGGCACACGAATGCCGAAATTGCAGATAAATTGTGTATCTCCGAACGCACGGTGGAGAGCCATCGCAACAATATCATGTCAAAGCTGGAGTTTAAGAGCCGGGCCGAATTGGTCCGCTTTGCCATTGAAAACGATATGCTGAAGCTGAGCTGACTGGCTATGCCCGGGCTGTTGAATTCGTGGCGGGCTGAATCGCCGCCACGAATTCAACAAAAGCACTAAGGCTTCAGTTTTTTGATCGCCTTCGCCACCTTCTTCCAGCGCTCTTTTTCAACCCAGCTTGCGCTATGGGCGCTTTTCAGTTCGATATAGGATGCTTCCTTGCGAATCTTGAAGTAATTCGCCAGCCGATGTGCTTCAAGGTTTCCCTGCAGGATTGCCGCCTGGACCTGACAGCCAGGCTCATTCTCATGCCGGCAGTCCCGGAACCGGCAGCCTTCCGCAAGCGACGTGATATCTTCGAAGGCAGTATCAATCCCCGAATCCACCGATAAAACCTGCAGTTCGCGCATTCCCGGCGTATCCATGATCAGGCCGCCGGATGGAAGTAGAAAAAGCTGCCGGGCGGAAGTGGTGTGGACGCCGCGTCCAGTATGCGCGTCTGTCTCTTGAATTCGCTGGTCGGAACGTCCCAGCAGTTGGTTTACAATGGATGATTTGCCGACTCCGGAAGATCCCAGGAATGCAACAGTCTGGCCCGGGCCGAGATAATTCAGGATATCATCGATACCAAATCCGGCGGTTGCACTGACTGCCAGCACGGGTATCCCGGGAGCCAGGGATCTTACCTTTCTGATGCTGGCATGAACATCAAGGCATACATCAGCCTTATTCAGGACTATGACCGGGCTTGCGCCGCTTTCGCCGGCTATGACGAGATAACGTTCAATTCGACGTGGGTTGAAATCGGAGTCAAGTCCGCTTACCAGGCATACGGTGTCCACATTTGCCGCGATTACCTGTTGGTCCATCCCGGTTCCAGCCTGCTTTCTCGAAAAGGCAGTGAGTCGAGGCAGCAGATGCCGGATAATTGTTCGATCGCTGTTTTCAGGCCGATCGGCAAGCACCCAATCCCCACATGCGGGAAGATCGCCGGAACTTTGGCCGGCATATCGCAGAGCTCCGCTGATTTCCGCCCACACCTCCCCGTCCTCAGACAGAAGTCGATACATTCCTCGGCCCTGGAAGGACACTCGTGCCGGAATAATAGTGTCATTTTGATGTCTGGTATGGTGATTCTCGAAAAAAGAGTTCCAACCAAAATCCTCTAGATTCAATGGAATATCCTCTATGAAACAGGCAGGCTGCATGAACCCAGGCTAATCCTGAGCAAAAAAGGCAGTGAATGAGAGAAGGCAGTCTGCGCTGATAGACGAGCGGGAGTGCACACAAATACCTGAAAAAGTTCCAGGTCATGCACTGGTTCAACGCACTGAATCTAGAAGACAATCATAAGCTAACCGCTGGCATGCTAGCACTATCCTGTTCCGTTCACAAGCGGGATTAGGCAGGATGTTTTACCTCGACAGGGTGTTGGATCGCAGGGCCACGACGTGGCTGTTATTTTCCGGTCTTCGATCAATCATCTTGTGAAACGGATCCAGGGCCACAATTCCCGGTTTGCTCAAGGTGCGAATGGTTAATGTCTGTTTGCCGCTGTGAAGCAGATGCTTCGAGATGGAGAGCGGCGCAACTCCCTCAAGCGGCTCATCGGTTTCTGGAAACAATGCCACATCGAACCATGTGTCGAGCGATTCCTCGGTTTCTTTGCCATGGGCATCTGCTTCGAACTGCCTGGCCGTGATCTCGATAGTGGTTTCAAATCCGTCGCTGATTTTTCGTGCTTCAGCAGCATCCGCCTGAAGATCATAAAGCACGATTCTCTCGAATAAATCCGTGATTAGCTGTTGATACTCGGGGCCAGCCTCATCGCGGAGAGCATTGACAACATCCCTTGACGTTGGGGGTGGCGATGTCCGGAAGGAGTAATCCTGCAAAAAACGACGCAGGGCATGATGGAGCTTTTCCTTGCCGAGTATATCTTGCAGCGCATACATGACCAACGGACCCTTGCCTCTGAGATAGGCATGATTTTCGGTGTACATGGCGGGTACTTCGGCTTCGTCCTCTGCTTTCCTGCCATTGAGGTAGCCATTATGTAAACCACGCGCAATCTGATTGGCATAGATCGGCGAGTAATATTCCTTAAACAACATCAGCCTGCAATATTCTGCCATGCTTTCAGTCAGCATCCATCGGCCCTGGATTTGAGCTCCTGAGATCCGGTCAGCCCACCACATGTGTGCAAGTTCGTGCATGACGCCCGAATCCGCATTTTGTACGGCTCGCAGGTTGGTGACGAAACCGATGGCTTCAGAATAGGGAATAATGCCCGGCTGGAATTGCGCTGCCGTGCGATAGCGCGCATACTCCAGGATGCGCAGGTAGGAGTACTGATAGGGCGCAAATTCCCGGGAATAATACTCCAATGCGCGTTTGGCTGTCTCCATCATAGCGGGGATGTTGAATGGGTGTTTGGGGTCGTAATAGATTTCCAGTAATACGTCCTTCCATTTGTCGCGTGCAATACGGTAACGCGCCGAGCAGAACGAGAGGTTTGGAAGAATCGGCTGCTCAGCCCTGTAGTGAAAATAATGCCGCCCTCCCTGATACCATTCGCGCAGCAAGGCTCCCGGAGCCACTGCAATCTGATCGCCGCTGGTGCTGAGAACAATCTGGAATGCGCTACGGCTGTCGATTCCCATGGCCAAACTATCCGAGTGGGCCGGATCTCCCAGTCGTGGCACGCGAGGCGTCGGGGGCAAGCCGTATTTGCGACGCTGCGCATTGTCGGTCATCTTGCGAAAATTGTCATAGCCTGGGATCGGCATTGCGCGAAAGCCGCTTACGTATGTGCCATTGGCCACAATTTCATTGTCGGGATTGGCCGTAAATCCGTCGTTCCTTCGGGATACATTCCAAGTAAGCTTAATGGAGCTACCAGGTGGTAATGCAGTGTTGAGCCTGTAGAGATAGAATCCCTGGGCTTTGTCGGATCGCACCATGGATGCATCCGCTAGCTGGATCTGATTTACTCGCAGCCCCGGGTCGATAGACAAAACAAACTCATTGATGGGCGTTTTCTTGTGATTTCCCAGCATTGCACTGCCTCGCGATTCGAGCCGACGCTCTTCTGGGAAGATATCGATGGCCATATCGATGCTGTCAAAGGACGGTGCGGGTAAGTTTTCATAGCGACCGTATTCCTTTTCATAATCGGCTCGATACCGCAGTTGCTGATTAGGGGTCTTGTACTCATTGAGGATGTCGGTGTTGTAAAAGATCCAGCCACCAAGGGCAATGAAGGCGGCTGCTGCGAAACCCGCAAGGAGGCAAACACCGGACCGTACTCGGGATTTTGCATCATGCAGCCTTTCACGAATTGTGGAATAGCTGCTGCATGGGTAGAGCAGGTGTCCGGCAACCACGCAAAGGACACAGAAGGCTCCCAAGTAACCGATCCGCATGAAAGCGGGCTTGGCGAAATGGCCAAAGCCATTCATATCGGAATAGATGACGGGGATGGTGAAGTTGCACAGAATGTGGTCGAAGCCGAGTGGCGCCAGGCTCAACAGCGCGATATAGGTGCACAGTGTCAGAAGCATCCCCACCCATCTGTTTGCTGAGATGGCCTGAATAACGACAGCCAGAGTGCAGAGCATGCAGAAGTAAATGCCGCTATAAATAAATGCGGATTGAAAGTATAAACCAAGTTCAAAGTGGGTATAGCCTGCCGAGGCCTGCAGAACCACTAACGTTAGTACCGCCGTAAGCATCAGCGCATGGACAACAATACACGTAGCTCCGATTTTGGAAAGGAGCATTAGCCAATCTGGGCAAGGCGACGCGCTGACAATTTCGAAAACTCCGGAGGTACGCTCGCGATGGATCAATTCTGCGGAATACCAAAGGCCGACAAGCAGGATGAACTGAATTGACTCACCCAGGAAGGGGAGCATAAGGCTGGTCAGCGGATACAGCGGATAGTCTATAAAAAAGTGCTGAACATTGCCTCGAAATTCACTGATCAGCATCGCGATCTGGAGGACCAGAATGATGTAAATGAGTGGGTTCTTGAACACGCAAGATAAATCCATTTTCGTCTGTGAGATGAATTTCCGGAATGGACCTTGCGCAGAGAATCCGGATATTGGAATGATCGGTTGAATTGCAGGCACATGAACTCGATGCGGTGTGGCAGATCCATGCGTTCGTCGCTTGAAATAAAGTGGGACCCCATCTTTCAGGGCCAGATTGAACCGCAGCGTTGTCAGCAACAGGATGAGCATTGCCGCGATCAGCCAGAGAAGGCGATTCTGGGGCAGCAGTCCAATCGGAAGACTTGCGTTGAGTTCGGTGGGTGTCCAGAATCGCGTCTCCGCTGCAACGGTAAGTCTGGCCACCGGATCAGCCAGGGAAGCCCATGTCCCGGTTTCGAGCCTTGCATAACCATTCAGGAAGAGATCGGCCACGAAAAAGGCCATGGCTGCGCCATAGGTTACGGCAAAAGAACGGGTCAACGCGGCAACGCTGAAAAATATGGCGCATAAAACGGCTGTATTAGGCAGGAGGATGACAAAAAAAATGTAGGCCCAGGGAAGCGGAGAAAAGGGAATGATGCGAGCCTGATCCAGCCAGGGCATAAAGGTGCCGATCATAGTGCCCAGAAGTCCCGCGAGACTGATAAGTATCGACAAAAATAGAGCTCCGAAAAATCTTCCCAGCACAAAACTCTTGGGTGGGATCGGTGCGGCATAGACAAGTGGAGCGGTTGCATGTTCGAAATCGCGCGTGATGGCTGTGGTGACAAACGCCAGGATGGGCAGCATGCCAAATATAAAAAGCAGCAGTTCAGTCTGCAGCAGGACATAAATGCCATTGAGAGCCAGCTGGTTGCCGAAGTCAAGGTTGATGCCCGTGCCGGTAATCGACAGAAAGTGAATGAGCGCAAATATCAGCAGTGCGCCGAGGAAGAATGGAGAGCGGAGCTGGTAACCAATCTCGAACCGCGTGATTTCCAGAATTGTGCGCATTCGTTCTACTCCAGATTGTCCTTCAGATTGTGTGCAATCAAGGTGTCGAAGTAGACATCTTCCAGTTCTGGCTCGGCAGGTTGCATTCCCGCGGGATGCATGTCGGAGATTACTCGAATTTCAATGAAGCCGGCTTTGAGACGTGTGGATAGAACTGTGTGGCGGGTTCGAATCGCGGCAACTTCTTCGCGGTTGATCGTCTGCGTCCACAATCTGCCGCGCATTTCGCGAATCATTTGCACTGGCTCGCCTACTTTCAGAATACGTCCCCGTCCCATGATAGCGACAAGCGAGCAGAGTTCTTCGACGTCGTCGACAATATGAGTCGAGAGAATCACCACCCTCTCTTGGCCAACCTCTGACAGTACATTCAGGAAACGTCGCCGCTCTGCCGGATCCAGCCCTGCGGTCGGTTCATCGACAATCAGAAGCGCAGGGTTGCCCAATAAGGCCTGGGCAATTCCATAACGCTGCTTCATCCCTCCCGAAAACTTGTCAATGCTCTTGTTTCGGGCATCCCAAAGATTGGTTTTGATTAGCAGGTCTTCTACAGTTTGACGCTGCTGATCGCCATGAATGCCTTTCAAAGCCGCAAAGTGATTGAGCATTGTAAGTGCAGAAGTGCGTGGATAGGCGCCGAACTCCTGTGGCAGGTAACCAAGCTGGCGGCGCAGGGCGAGCTTGTCCTGCATAACATCGATTCCATTGAATCGGATGGAACCGCAGTCGGGTTGCTGCAGTGTGGCGAGCGTTCGGATCAGCGTTGATTTGCCTGCGCCGTTTGGGCCAAGCAGTCCGAACATCCCTCTTGGTATATCAAGGTGAACATCCTGAAGCGCATGCACTCCGCCTGGATAGGTTTTTGATATTCCGATCAGATTCAGCATATTTCACCATTACGGATAATCGGTTTCAGTGCACCATTGCCAAAAAAGGAATGCATGAGGTTGATGGCCCGAGAAGAGGATCCGAATCAACTGCAAATGATCGGAAACCACGCGCAACATAGGCCAAATCTATAAGACGTGGGAGGCCTCAAAATATTACAGCTTCAGGTAAGTAATATTTAAGCCATACCTGTGATATATAGAAACGCACCGGAATATATTTTCCGAAAGACTCACACGGATATCCGATGACAGCTGGATGGCGGACTTCACCGCGCATCTTGGGCGCGTTGCCAAACCAATTATTGAGATGAAACGAGGGATGGTATGCGTAAATGGACTATTGCGCTTTTCATAGGGAGCCTTATTGTCCTGGCAAGTTTCAATCCTTGCCTGGCTCAATCGGGCAGGAAGGTTGCGGAGCCTCGGTTCAGGGTGCTCAACCCATGGGCGGAGGTGGACCCGATCGCACAGCGTGGAATCTCTCCAAGGCTGGATACGCTGGCGGGTAAGAAGATAGGGCTCTTTTCCAACTTCAAGCGGGCGGCCCGACCCATTGTCGTGGAAGTTGAAAAGAGATTGAAGGCAATGTACCCGGACAGCGAAATCAGTTTCTTTGAGTCCCGTGGCGCCAATGTTGTGGAAACCGAAACAAAGAACCGCGAGCAGTTCAGCGCATGGGCAAAGCGTGTTGATGCCGTTGTCCTGGCGGTTGGCGATTGAGGGTCCTGCACAAAGTTCCTCGTATATAACGGAATTGCTATCGAGGACTTTGGCCGGCCGGTTGTGCTACTGGCCAACAGGGGTTTTGTTACGGATGCTCATTCAGCGGCATCGAGCCGAGGAATGGGCGGAATCCGCGTTCTGGGTACATCCATCCCATGCGAAACAAATGTAAAATCCGAAATTGAAGCAGGTGTTGCCGCCGCCATGCCTCGCATCGTCGAAGGATTGACCAGCGCGCTGACATCCGAAGAGAAATTTCCCAAACAGCAGATTGCCGTATCCCCGCGCATTGCATTTGTCGGAAGCTACGCGGAAGTGAACCGTTTCTTCTATAAAAATGGCTGGACCGATGGCCTTGCTATTGCGCCGCCGACGGAAACGGCCGTTGCAGAGATGATGACGGGGACGGATTTGCCACCAGGCCACATCGTAGGGAAGCTGATACCAAGGTTAGGAAAGGTCACGATTGAAAAAATTGCTATCAATGCGGTAATGGCCGGCGCGCTTCCCACGCATATGCCGGTACTGATAGCGGCGGTGCAGGCGATGATGGATCAGCGGTCAAGGTTTGATACATTCGAAGTAAGTACTGGATCCTGGGCACCGTTCTTTGTCATCAATGGACCGATTCGGAATGATATCCATGTCAACTGTAGTTCCGGTGCACTAAGCCCCGGCAACATCGCAAATGCATCCATTGGACGCGCCTTGGGTCTGATCGCAAAGAATATCGGCGGCGCGCGAAAAGGCGTGGAAGACATGGGTGTTTTTGGAAACCCGGGAAAATACAGTCTGGTTCTTGGAGAGTACGAGGAGGAAAGTCCGTGGGATCCGCTCCATGTCGATGGTGGTTTTAAAAAGGAAGATAGCACGTTGACATTTTTCCTGCCCAATACGTATATCCAGACCATCCCGCGCGATACCAATGCCAAGGGTTTCGTCGAGACATATGCAAGTCTGAATCCTGGCAGCATGTCCTGCCTGCTGATCGTTCCATCTCATGCCAAAGTGCTGGCAAGCGAAGGTTGGACAAAAAAGAAAATCAAAGAATATATCCTGGAAAATTCGGCGCCGCCCTTTCCGACGGTTCAGGGCGGGCAGGGAACTCCAATCCAGCCGACCAAACTCAGCGCGGATGATCTTATGATTGTGGTGGCCGGCGGACCCGGCGCCTGGATCGGATTGTTGCGTAGTGCCGGTGGCTGGGAAAATAGTTTTGTCACAAAGAAGATACAGCTTCCGCGTGACTGGGACAAATTGGTATCCAAGTACAAAAATATTGTTCCTAACTACGTAGGTTACTGACTATTTGCCTTTATTCCCTTTTGGGGGGCGAACCCAATTGCGGTGAAATTTGATTTTTTTCGGGGTCCGACCTCAGGGTTCTGTGATAGCATCGGCGCAAGTACAAAGGCAAAAACATAAAACATCTTATCCGGGCGGCCGGGAATTGCTCGATAGGAGATGGCTTTAAAACCTGGCCATTATTCTTCCCGCCAGCCTAGATTGCGCTTTAACTGTATTAGATCGTTCGCGAACGTAAACAGAAGGAGGCGAGATCCAAATGGCCGAAACCAAGTATGGGAAGTACATTATCAAGGAACCTATGGAAAAGGGGCGGATGGCGCCATCGATCCATATATGTGCTGAGGATGGATGCCTTGGTGCACCTTTTTCCGGGTTTCCGGTTGAAGTTCAGTTGCTTACGATTACCGAACCGCTCTCATTTCCGCATCCCCCGCATATGCACGATGCCGATGAGCTCTTTTTCATCTTTGGGAGTAATCCCAAGAACTACTACGATTTCGATGCTGAGATCGAGATTTATTTCGGCGAGGAGAGAGAAAAGCATATCGTAAACTCCACCTCCATTGTCTACGTTCCCAAAGGCGTGTTGCACAGCCCGATTGCCATTACCAAGGTGAACAAGCCCTTCCAGTGGATGCATGTTCTCTTTACCCCCAAATATGACATGGCAAAGGGTGATGTAACGCAGCATCCCTCTCATCCTCGTGAGAAATATACGATTGAGGAAATTAAGAATCTAAAGGGTTGATGGACTTCGGAACCGGAGAAGACTGAACCCAGATCTCACGCGCGAGGGCTCAAATCCAGACTCGATTTTTGGGCCTTCGCGTTGATTTGCCCGCCCTGTTTTATCTTGACAAAGACCCGCCCGGATAGCGTTATATCTGACGCAAGAAGCAAACAACCAATCAATTGGGAGTCATTGGAATGAAAGTCAAAATTTTACTTATGCTTACTGCGGTCATCGGAATGATCGCCTTATCTGGAACGGCTGCCCCGGCCCAATGCGATCGTCAATGTTTGGAAAAGATGATGAAAGATTACGTTGCGGCCATGGTGAAGCACGATCCTTCATCGCTTCCATTTGCAGGCAATGTAAGGTTTACCGAGAATTCAGAAAAGACCATCGACGTACTGCCTATCGGGAAAGGGCTCTGGCAAACCGCTTCGTCAGGTCCGGACAGTTTTCAGATTTATGCCGCCGATCCGGTGGAACATGCAGCCGCCTGTCTTGCCATGATGAAAGAAAACGGCAAGGATATTTATTTCGGAGCCCGGATCAAACTGAGTGAGGACGGCAAAATCACGGAAGTGGAACACATTGTTGTCCGGAATCAGCAATCGATGCCCACGCTTGTGAAGCCGCGCCCTGGCCTTTTGGAAGATGTCTCCCCGGCCGAGCGGATGAAGCATTGGGATCTCGTTGGGATCGGGCTTTCCTATTATGATGCGCTGACCGGGGAAGACGGCACGCTGGCTCCATTCGCAAAAGGCTGTGAACGGCATGAAAACGGAATGATCACCGCTGGTGGCGCACCCGCTCCGAAAGATCAGACAATCCCTGGAGTCAAGCTCGATCCCGCAATGGCGAAGATGCCGAGAGACTGCACGGGACAACTCAGCACCGGAACGTTCGCGTACATTACGGAAGTCAAGCCTCGACGCCTTGTCCTGGCCGATGTACAGAAGGGAATCGCGGTCGGCTTTTCAATGTTCTATCACACCGGGGAATTGAAAACGATGAAGATCAAGGGAGTCCCCGGAGTTACCGAAATTCCGTCTTTTGATCAGCGATTTAATCTGCCCGCCATCCATTTCTTTAAGATCAGAAAGGGTCAGATTTATGAGATCGAGGCAGTTGGAACCATGATGCCTTATGGTATTTCGTCCAATTGGGAATAGAACGGTTTTGAGCGTCTGGATTTCAAAACGCCACGGATTGGGATTCCCGGTCCGTGGCGTTGCTGTTTTCGAAGCCTACGGAGTTTTTATGGAATACAGGCTGGAGGCGGTTAGAATGAAAAGAGTCTTCCGATCGCGCCCTCCAAATATGATCTGCAGCGGGCGTTCCGGTATGCGAACAGTTCCGATCAGTTTTCCCGCAGGATCGTATACAAATAGTTGGCCTGCTGCCAGCCAGACATTGCCATGTATGTCCTGGGAAAGGCTTTCTCCGCCCTGTTCTGCGAAAATCTCCAGACTGGAAAGTGTTCCATCAGGATTGACGGTGCCACGATAGGTTCTTTGTTCGGATTCATTCATTACGTAAAAGGGGCGCCCTGGAACCGCCTCTACAAACCCAAACGTCTGAAGCGAGTGTTCCCATTTGTAGCCGAGATAAGACGGTCCCTGCACAAACACGTCGTCAACCGGAATGAAGGTTTTTCGGTCGGGCGAAACGTATTGGAAAGGAGTCCGTGTCGTCACCAATTTTCGGAACATGTCTTCAAGCGAGAGATACAGATAAGTGTTCGTGTCGAGCGTATTGGTAAAATCCCCATTGACCCAAAAACTGGCAGGCAGAAGCGCGGTCATGCCCGGTCGTTCTGTTGCCGGTTCTCGTGTCAAAGGCGTGATCGCTTCCTCAGGGCCGTCCGGATGGAATGAGTAGACGGCCATGCCGGGCCCGCCGGACGACACAACCATCAGGTTGCCGCTCTTGTCGAAGGCCAGGTTTACGGGGCTTAGAGGATTATCCCGGACGACCGACAGTTGCCTGGTTTCGGGCGTCCAGCGATAAATTCGATGCCACCGGGTATCCACAAAATAGAGGCGTCCAACGGCATCCACTGCTGCACCGGAAATGTTGAAGAAGCCGGAGGCCAGTTTCTCAGCCGCGACGCCGGCAAGCCCTTTCACGGCCGGCCACGTCAAGGTCGTTTTGCTCTCATTGCCGTTTACATCCAGGAATGCAAACTCCCGATCCCTGACCTCGAGGTTCCGCACAGGATCAAAGATGCAGGTGCTATAGGAAAATTTGCTGGACCGGACATACTGCCTGCATTCGCCTGTTTCCGGACAGTAGGCCATGGAGCTGTTGCTGTCGACGTGGATATTGCGGAACCGGATATTGCTTGAGCCCTCAATAAGGATGGAGTAGGGAAAAGGGCGCAGACTTCTGACAACGCGGTAGCCATGGAAATTTGCAATCGTGATGTTTTTTGATGCCCTGATTTCGAGCGATGAGGCCGCCTCGCTTTCCCACCGCTCTCCTTCCGTCTGCAGCGCATAAATTTCCCAATTTTCCACATGATCCAGTTTTGCCTCAGTCCTCACGTGATGCTCGCTCGAGATTTGATAAATTCGTCCCGGCGTGGATGTGTCAGAAATATAGAGGCCCGTGTGGGCAAAGGTGCTTGGTGTCCAGAGGTTGGCAAAGGTTCCGCCACCGCCGTGGGTAATCCAGAGACTCGGATATTGACTGTCCCACATGCGCCGCGGATCCGGATCTCCGGTCAGGTTGGTATTATAGGGGTTCTCGCGTTTGCCATTGGGGCCGTTTGTTCCGTGCCCTCCGAGGAACCGTACGTCGTCCATGGCCGACTCTTTCCCGGCCATCCACATGGCTCCAACCGCGCGGCTGTTGATGCCTCCGGTATAAAGCCCAATGCCTGTGACGATGTTCTTGCCATCGCGAGGTGCCAGCAATAGCGGTTTCGGCGATCCGACTCCCTGGAACCCCGGCGTAGAATCCAGCAAATCAATCTGCGTTTGATCCGGATGCAGGCCAATGAGGACGGTATCGGGCTTCAGTTCAATCGTGTCTTTGACCACATAATTTCCCATTGGGAAGTAGAGGATCCGGTGCTCAGAGATGGCTTTTTTCAGTGCCGCGGTATCGTCGGACACGCCGTCCCCCTGCAGTCCCAGGGATCGCACATTGGTCCACAATTCACAGGGCGGCAGCCTGGGCATTCGGCCGAGAGAATCGGGCGGCAATAGTTTCGTCTGTGGCTGTGCACTGTAAACCGTTTCGATCTTTCCCATGGCGCCCATTTTCGAGAGCCTGAGACCATGCGACAGCATTTGAACGGAGTAGGAAGCGGCCGGGCCGTTCATCTGCCGGCCGCTCTCACGAAATCGTGCAAATACCGGGACAGCCCGACAATCGGCGTCTTCGATATTAATCTGTGTCAGGCGACTGTTTTCATTACTGATAACAATGGCTGCGCCGCTGAGGCTTTCAAAGCGGGAATCCTTTACCCACAACTGGTCGGAGTAATTGCGATCGATCACGATGGCATCGGGAAGATTTCGGAATTCACAATGGAGGACGGTGAGTTGAGCCTCGTTTTCGCGAATTGCTGCTTCCCTCTGCCCGTCAAATGTCGAGTCGATGAGGACGTAGGGCCATGCAGGCGAAGGTTTACGGGTCAATATTCCATAGCGTCCGCCATGGAAGTGCAGGTCCTGCCCGAAATTTCCAATGTCATTGAGGGCTGCAAGGCCGGAGCCAATGTGAAAATCCATGTGGGCGAGATAGCCGTGCTGTGCAACATGGAAGCGCACGGCGACGGCGGCTGCATTGCCTTCCCCGATCTCGAAATCGATGTTGCTCATCGCAGAATAAAAGGTGCCCGAGTTCGCATCCGAGACGTTCGGTTTTGGCGGGTAGATACCGGGTGGAGGCGGCGGCAGGCGAAAGCTGCCTCCCTCACGCGTGCGTGCGCCCGCGAAAAAAAACATCGTTGCCATTCCCTGCTGAAACCCTGGTGTATGGCTCTGGAGAAGGAAAATGGGTCGTTTATTGCCGTAGCCGATTACCCGGATCCCAGGCCAGACAAAGATGGTTCGGGTAATCCGGTATTGCCCTTGCGGGACAAAGAGAATCCCCTCACCCATTGTTTCCTGTACGCGGTCTATTGCGTCCTGAATCCCCTGGCTGTCATCGTTTTGGCCATCGCCACGAACGGAAAAGCGCTCAGAAGTGAGGTATATAGCTTTGGGGTCGTCCAGGCGCATCGGATAAAAAGATCCGCCGCTCAGCGGGAGTGCAAGAGCAGTCAGAAAAGTGCCAAGGGTTGCGAGTTTCGATAGTATTTGCAATGTCATCATTCACTCGGTCAAAAGTATTTCAGATTTGCCATGCTCTGACGATTCAGGGCCAGCTCCAGCGTACCTCATCCGGCTTTTTTCCGAAACTGGGATCACCCTAACCTGCGTTCTTTAATGGCAAGGGCCTGCCGCAGACATCAGGAAAAGTTGTTGCGCTTGACCGGATGGGTTATCCTTCTGCGTACGATTTTAAGTTTGTCGTACGATGGAAGCAAATACTGCTCTTTGGGGCTCGCTCCGAAATGAACACTCCTTTTGGCGAACCCGAGGCAAAACCGAAGGAGATCATTTTGGAAAAAGTAGAGAACGGGCATTACGTATCTGTGGAATACACCGGCAAATTGGGAAATGGCGAGGTGTTTGATTCGAGCGAAGGCCGTATGCCGCTGGAAGTGCATATCGGAGCCGGTGAGATGATTAAGGGATTCGAGGCCCAGCTTCTGGGAATGGCAATTAATGAGAAAAAGGTGTTTACCATTGCACCAGAGGATGCCTACGGCGAAAAGAAACCAAACTTAACGCAGCATGTGCCCAGAGCTTCGGTTCCGCCAAGTCTGGATCCACAGCTCGGTATGGTCATTGGGCTCATGACTCCGCAGGGCGACCGCATTCCCGCAAAGATCGTTAATATGGATAACGAACAGATAACCCTGGATTTGAATCATCCCTTGGCGGGAGAGTCGCTGACGTTTGAAATCGAAGTAGTGGGAATTAGCGACGCGCCCACTCAGGAGTGCTCGGATTGTTCCTCCTGTGGATGCTCCGGCAGCTGCGGAGAGGAATAAAATCGGGGCAGTTCCTCCGGTTCACAGATCCGTCCATCCCCATTCAAAATAGTGAAAATCGGGATTCAATCCCGATTTTCACTATTCTTGCCGGCCGCAGATTTTATCGACAATGACCGCATGTCAGGTCTTTCCGCCATGGGGCTTTTATCGTCGAGAGTCCTTGCTGCCCGGGCCAGCGAGCCGTTGACCAAGAAAGAATGGCGGCTAAAACATGCCGTTGGTATTGGCGCCCTTCTCCGGAATGTCCTGAATTGCATCCCAGTGCTCCACAACCTTGCCGCTCTCATCAAACCGGAAACAATCAAAGATAGCGCGCCCGCGCGTGTTTGGAATGCGTACGGAATGCACATGAATAATCACATAGTTCCCGTCGGCAAAAACGCGCTTTACTTCGCTGTGCGCCTGGGGGAAGTCCTTTTTCAACATGGCAAGAAACGCCTTGAAGCCCTCTTTGCCATCGCCTACCAGCGGATTATGTTGTTTATAGCCGGCGCCGAGGTACTTGGATGCGGCTTCGTAATCCTTTTTGTTGATGGCGAAATCATAGAATTCCAGAGCGGCTTTTTTGTTGCGTTCCATGACATCTCTTGAAGCAGGAGCAGGCGTGAAAGGTGTGTTGGTAGCCTGAGGGACTGCCTGCAGAATTCCCAGAATAGCCGGAATTAACAGGATCGAAATCAAAGCATATTTCCACATATTCGACCTCTCGATATTGGGTTGATGAGGAAATCGGCCGGAATAAAATCCTGGCCGGGCAGATCCGCGGGGCTGTACGGAGCGCCGCGGGGTAGATCTACAACTGGAGCCTAGGCCGACTCTGCGGCCTTTTGCACCATCTGAGTTGTCTGAATGAGACGCTTCAGAGTTTTTTTGAGGCTGCGCATGCCTTCCGTATCTTCGATAATTCCCTCGGCCCCTTTGTCCTTTGACCAGAAAGTCGCGCCCAGGTTGGCGCCGAATGGGCCGCCGCCTACAGGAATCATCTCGTTAATGACATAGAAGTTTTGGATAGTCTGAATCGCCAGTTCCTGCCCGCCAATTCTGTCTCCGCCATCCGCAATGCCCATCCCGACTTTGTTTCGAAGCTGCCTGGCGCCCTTGGCCGCGATGGCCCGACAGCGATCCATGATCACCTTCGTCTGAGCGCTGATGGCTCCCTGGTAAACGGGAGTCCCGATAATCCAGGCATCAGCCCAGAGCATTCTCTCGTACAACTCCCCCGATATATCGTCTTTGTGGACGCAGCCCTCCCTTGTCCTTATGCAGAAATCGCAGTGGATGCAAAAATTCAGAGTTTTGCCTTTTACGGAAAAGTAGTACGTGTCGGCGGAGCATTCCTCTTTGGCGATCCGAAGGGCTTCCTGGATGAGGAAATCTGTGGCCATCCTCCTCGGACTTCCGGATATCCCTAGAATTCGGATTGGCCTGGCTGTTGTTTCGGGAGTCATAGCTCAGTTTTGAATTCTATGAATCTCCCTCGTTAAAAGCAAGGGCAACAGATGCGTGGGCTGGCGATCAGGATCATGGAGTCATGGATTTATTGCGCGTTCGGCATGGCAGATAAACGCAGGATTCACGGCAAGCACCCGTGCTCGAGAGGGCGTCGTCCGAGGCTTGTACCAGGGAAATAATAAAGGTACAATCAATTTCAATAACCATATAAGTGTTGAAGGCTTTAGTTATGCCTGAACACAATCACAACTGTCTCGGGAGAAAACATGATTAAAAAGCTTGTCGTGTTGGCGGTGTTTTGCCTGGCTATTACCCCCACGAGCCTGGCGTTGGCAACTCAATCGGAGCAGTCTTCCTCATCGTCGATGCAATCGTCTTCTCCGCCGAAGATCCTTTGGATCTATCGGGAGGAGGTAAAGCCCGGGAGGGGGGCGTTGCATGAAAAAGTGGAGGGTGGCTATGCGCGCCTTTGGGAGAGGGCAGGGCTGCAGCCATATTTGGGATTTGACGCCCTTTCAGGCGACAATGAGTCGGTATTCATCTCCGGGTATGACTCGTTCGGTTCGCTGGAGCAGGATCAGAAAGTATTCAACGAAATCTCAAACGGGCCGCTGAAAAACGAATATAAGGAATTGGCGGGGCAGGAATCGGGGTTGGTGGATCGGATGAGGTCCTCCATTGCCGTTCTGCAGCCTGAACTCAGTTATCTGAGCGAGCGCTTTCATGGGCAACTGGCCAAATCCCGCTACATTCAGGTGGAGACCTTTAAGGTGCGCCTTGGCAAGGATGGTGGCTTTGCAGACGCAGCCAAGCTGTATCAGGAAGCATATCGAAAACTGAATATTGAGGATCCCTGGCTTGTATACCGAGTGACTTCGGGCAATGACGCCGGTACCTATTTGGTATTTGCTGCGATGAATTCGATGGCTGACATGGATGCTTTAGCCGGCAGAGAAATGCAGATTCATGAAGCGATGGGCGAGAAGATGAAGGGCATGATGGAAAATGCCGGCGATGTGTTTACATCCATGCAGACAAATCTATACCGGATCAACCCGATAACCAGTCACCCGCCCAAGGAGTTTGCCGCGGCAGACCCTGCCTTCTGGAACCAGCCAAAATCATCGATTGGGGCTCTTGCGAGAACTGATTTTCCTACGGACAGAGAATCGATACGCCGTCTTCAGGAAACGCTCAATTCGCTCGGATATCCCTGCGGATCTGCCGATGGCGTGGCGGGCTTTCAAACGAAATCCGCCTTGCGGCGTTTCCAGAAAGCGAACGGTCTGATGGTGACCGGCGACATGGATGCTGAAACGTCGCATAAGTTGGGTATTCAGTAGTAATTCTCCCCCCTACGGCTCTTCGCTGATTGTTACGCTTGAAAAGCCGCGCGTAAAGCAGCCGCTGCCTGGGACACCGCTTGCTTTCCCTGATCAATAAGGCCGCCCATGGCAAAGAAACCATGGATCATGCCGGCATAGCGTGTGAGCTGTACTGGAACCCCTGCCTGCTTCAGTCGTTCTGCATAGGCTTCGCCTTCGTCGCGAAGTGGATCAAATTCAGCGGTGATGACGAGTGCCGGCGGCAAGCCCAGAAAACTATGTGCATGCAGCGGCGATGCCATCGGATTGCCTGGATCGATATTATTTCCTATGTAATGAGTCCAGAACCAGCGCATAGCGTCTTTAGTAAGGAAATAGCCCTCGGCGTTTTGGCTGTAGGAAAGTGAGTTGCATGCGGCATCGGTGACCGGATAGATAAGCAGCTGATATTTCAGCGCCGGTCGACCGCGATCGCGAGCGAGCTGGGCGATTACAGCTGCCAGGTTTCCGCCGGCACTGTCTCCGCCAACCGCAATGCGAGCGGCATCGCCGCCGAAACTGGATGCATTTTCCCAAGCCCATAGAACAGCGGCATAGGAATCGTCAACGGCGGCGGGGAATGGATGCTCCGGTGCCAGTCGGTAATCAACCGAAATGACAATACAATGGGCCGCATTGCAGAGTGTCCGGCAGAGCCCATCAGAGCTTGCGATGTCGCCGATTACCCAGCCGCCGCCATGGAAGTATACGAACACCGGAAGCGGCGCATCCCCTCCAGGCGAATAGAGACGAACGGGTATTGCGCCTGCCGGACCCGTCAGTTCGAGATCTTCGATATTTGCAACCGATTCCGGGCTTCCATGCATAGCCGCCATGTCAACCGACTGGCTGCGTGCTTCGCTGACAGACAATTCATGTAGTGCCGGACCGCCGAGCGCGGCCATCTGATCAAGAACGGCACGGGCTTGAGGATCGAGAGCCATGTGAACCTCCCAGTACTTCGTGGATTTGATCGTTTGGAGGATGACAGGCTCTTGCGCCCGGTGCAACAGGGAAACCATCGATCTGAAAAAGGGATTTGGGTATTACCACATGCCTCGAAACAGGCGATAGGGGGTTGCTTTCATATAGCGCCTGTAATCGTCGCCGCGTGCGGCAAGCATTTGACCCTCTTCTACCGGGATAAAGGCAATAAACGTTGTGCCAATCAAGAATGTCCAGAACAACTGGCCCGCATGGGGGTGCAGAATAAGCCCGCATAGCCCTGCGAGAATGGCCGATCGATACATGGGATGTCGCACTTGGGCATACGGTCCTTCCGTAAGCAGACGAGTCTCCGCTCCATGGGAATAGGCGCTCACTGAGCCCGGTACGCCCAGCAGTCCATCGATTGCTTCGAAGGATATTCCCTGGAAAAACATGAGCACACAAAAAATGAACCCGACTATTCCTGCAAAGCGAACCGGCTCGGGAATCGCCAAAGCGGGTCCGGGAACAGGCTGGTGCAGCCAACACAAGGCAAGCCATGTGACCACTGTTACCGTGATATAAAAACGCCGCTCGCGTGGTGTGCTGTAGGGCTGTCCCCACACTGCCCGCTTGAACCATGAGCGTGTCATGAGCAAATGAGGTCCAATGAAAGCCGCATAGAGTCCTAGGTTGAACCCGTAGCCGCCGGAGGCATCGGACGCGTTATATCGAAAACCGTAGAGCATGATTCCAAACAGGGAGAACAGGCCAAAATAGGAGAAGGCTTTGTATGCCTGACGATAAATGGAGCTCTCGTGTTTTGATTTTACGGCAACATTATAGGTATTCATTACTCGACTCTTTGGCAGGATCGCAGGATAAATTTCATTCCGCAACAACTTGATGTTCCACTACGCCTGCCAGACATGCGGTTCGCTCCGCAGGGACTATAGGGCTTCGGCTGAACAAAGCATCGAGGCATCATAGGCGGAGCGTTTGCATTCGGGGCAAAAATATCTGCTTTCCTTCGACCGCTTTTTCAGAAGATCGAGATCGGATTGGTCATGGCTTCTGCTCAAAGAACAGATCTTTGAATGGTCTTCATCATAAAAGTCGTAAATATCTTCATCTTCCATGATGTTTCTCCTTCAGACTTCAATAAATAAGATATAGAACCATCCGACAAACTTGTCAATGATTTATGAAAAGCATATTCATAAAAGGCCGTACAATTGAGACGAAAAGAGTTGTGTTTCTGTCATTAACATTGGAACACGCCTCGCAGGATTGCAAAAATCTTCTGAATACGCCCAATAGATATTGGATCGTTGGGTTCTGTCAGCGGCCAATTAGGCGCTTTTTGTGGGTTCTAAGGGCGAACCGGAGACTCTTCATTCCTATAACTATTGTGTATATAGGTCTTCCTTCGGTCCGTCCCGGAAGCTATTGATATGGGCCGGCACTTGCAGTATGTTTTATGAAACCAGCGAAGAATTCCGGATCATTTCAAGTACGGCAAAACTCCAGCACTTCTGCTCCGCAATAGGTGTGGATTCCCAGTTAACGATGCGATCAATAAATGTTTCGTTGCTTTTATGGGAGGCGACTATGCGAATAACTGCCGGCTTCAAAAGCCACAAAAAAAATTCAAGAAAGGAACTGGACAGCATCGGAAGGGATTCTGAGTATTCGAATCCGGTTTCCACTGAAGTGTCCGAGGAGGAACGACGCCATTTGATCGCCGAAAGCGCGTATTTCCGTGCGGAGCGGCGCAGTTTTGTTCCTGGATATGAATTGGAGGATTGGCTGGCTGCCGAGATTGAGATCGAAAAGCGGCTGGACGAGCTTCATTTGCCGAGTAGGCCTGATCATGCTCCCCAATGATTCGGAGTTTGCTGTGATTTTTTTTACTAATTGATTGCGATGAGAGTGATTTCAGGCAAGGAGACCAGGCGATGTCGGACCGAAAATTCAGCCTCGCCAATTATCTGGATCGTCAGGTTGATCCTGCTATCGATGCAGGATCAAACCCCATTGCCCTGCTTTTGGCAGGTGGGGATGGAGTACGTCTTCGGGAACTGACGAGACGGATTGCCGGGGCGCCTATACCGAAGCAATACTGTCGCCTCTTAAATGGGGCATCCCTGTTGGAAGCCTCGATTTCCAGGGCCCTTCTTCTATTTCCGCCGGATCGCATCCATGTAATTTTGAACCATGATCATCTTGATTTGGCTCGGGACCAGGTCAAAGCGCTTCCCGTTTCCAATTTATTAGTGCAGCCGATGAATAGAGACACCGGCCCCGGAATTACCTATGCCTTGCTGCACTTGGCTCGATCCTGCAATGATGCTACGGTTGCGGTTTTTCCGACCGATCACTATATCGATAATGGCAGGGCATTTGTTGCCCACGTGATGCGGGCGATGGTTTCCGTTCAGCTCCACCCGGAAAAGATCTTGATCCTGGGAGTTGCTCCGGACAGACCAGACACGGGGTATGGTTACATCATGCCTTCCAGATCACTGACGCCATCGGGTACGAGCTATCATGTTGAGTCCTTCATGGAAAAACCCAGCCTTGCGGAAGCGCAGGAAATCATCTCGCGTGGAGGCATGTGGAATACATTCGTCATGGTCTTCAGGCTTTCCCGAATGCTGGAATTGCTGCATGCGTTGGTACCTGAGGATGTTGTGATGCTATGCAGGATGCTTGAGAAGCCATCCGGGGCCGTCGATGGGTATCACGAAATTCGCCCCTGGAATTTTTCCACCCAGATACTTGCCCGCATTCCCCAGCACCTGATTGTCCTTAAAGTTACCAACGTATCGTGGAGTGATTGGGGAACACCCGAATCGATCGAACGGACATATGAGGAGCTGAATCTGGCGCCTTTCTGGGAAATGGCGAAGGCCGATGGAAGTCGAGGTCAAAACAGGGAATTGGCCAGTGATCTTCCGAATGCCGGTGAGCGACAAATCTATGCGGTTCCTCCATCTCGCTGAGAGGGAGGAAACAGAATAGGAATGGACCGGAAAGCTTTCCGTGAGCATCGTCTTTCATCAGTCGAAAGGGTATGGGATAGCAATGTCGGCCGCACTCCTGGTGCTCGCTGCAAATATTTCCCTTGCCTGCCTGAGCTGTTTCTAAAACAATGGCTAATCAGCCAGCGATTCAGGAACAGCTTTCATCAGCGATGACACCAAAATAGGTGTGTTATGGCGAATGATATTTCCCTGGAGAGCCCAAAAACTGTTCAGGAAAAAGAGCAACCCGCAGAATCTTCCGCGTCAACAGGAAGCCCGACGGATATCGCTCAGGCGCAGGGTCAGCTCCTGCAGCGTTTCTACACGATGCTTGCCAGTCTCTATTCGGGCGTTTTGCTGATGACGGAAGAGGGTAGGGTTGAGTTTGTGAACCAAGCTTTCTGCGATTCCTATGGGCTTGATGAATTGCCGGGAGACTTGATCGGCATGAGTTCCGACGCCTTGATGCAAAAAATCAAGCACGCCTATCAGGTGCCTGAAGAGGCGGAAAAGCGCATCCGCGAGATCCGTCAGGAGGGAAAGCCGGTCCGCCATGAGGAATTTGCCATGCGAAACGGGCGCACGGCGATTCGCGATTCTATTCCTCTGAATATTGACGGCAAACCGTGCGGACGGCTTTGGCTGCATACGGATATAACCGAGCGCGTGGCCACGGAGCAGGCGCTGCGGCAAAGCGAATTGCGCTATCGTTTGTTTGTAGAAGCCTCCTCCCAGGTGGTTTGGACCACAAATGCCCGAGGTGAAGTCAATTTGGAGATCCCGGCGTGGCAAGCATATACGGGACAGACGGCCGAGCAGGCGCGCAGATTTGGATGGATGGATGCGATCCATCCCGATGATCAGTCGCGCGTGGCCGCTGCCTGGGAGAAAGCATTTCGCTCGTGCGGAATTTTTGAAGTGGAATATCGCATGCGGCTGAGTGATGGTTCCTGGCGGGACATCCTCGCGCGTGGCGTTCCGGTCCATACGCCCGAGGGTCGTGTTCTGGAATATGTGGGTACGTGTATCGACATAACGGAGCAACGGCGGGCCGCGGAAGAACTGAAGCGATTGAATTCCGATCTGCTGCGCATGGTGGATGAGCGGACGGCCGAGGTGACGGTGCTTGCCAATAACCTGCGCGAGCTAGCTTCCGAACTGACGCGCACCGAACAGCGGGAACGGCAGAGAATTGCCAAGGTGCTGCACGACCATATTCAGCAGTTGCTGGTGGCTGCCAAGCTACAGACAAATGCGCTGATCAACCGGCAGCAGAGCGAACGACTAAAAACTTCGGTACGGCTCATCAGTGATCTGCTCGACCAGACTATTTCGGCTTCCCGCGAACTGACCGCGGATCTGATTCCCCCGGTTTTGTATGACGCGGGTTTTGGCGCCGCGCTGCAATGGCTTACTCGCAACTTTCTGGAGAAACACAATCTACAGATTGAAGTTCTGTTTAATCCATCGGGAGAGCCGCGAAGCGAAGATGTGCGCATATTCATGTTCGACGCGGTTCGGGAAGTACTGTTCAATGTAGTGAAACATTCTGGTGTGAACACGGCTCACGTCGAGTGCTACCGCGGGGAGGATGATCGTGTGCATGTCGTCGTGTGGGATAAAGGAAAGGGATTTGATTTCCTTTCCCCGCAATCCGGTGAGCGTTCCCGTGGATTCGGGCTTTTCAGTATTCAGCAACGGTTGACTCATATGGGTGGACGAATGGATATTGAATCTGCTCCCGGGGGCGGAACGCAGATTACTCTTATCGGACCGCTTGCCGCGGATTTTCAACCGGCGGTGCCTTTAGCGGAATTCCCGGTTCCTTCTGTCAGCACCATGACAAAAGGGGCAAGCGATGGTCGAATTCGAGTGATTCTGGCGGATGATCATCACCTCATCCGTCAGGGACTTGCGGGGCTATTGCGGGCGGAGGCTGACATTGACGTCATTGGAGAAGCAGAGAATGGCGCGCAGGCCATCACCATGACACGGTCTCTTCAGCCGGATATCGTTGTCATGGATGTCAGCATGCCTGTGATGAACGGAATTGACGCTACAACGGAAATTCACCGCGACATGCCCGCTGTTAAGGTGATAGGGCTTTCGATGCATGAAGATGGAGAGCTATCATCCGCGATGCGGCAGGCGGGCGCAATTGCTTATGTGACGAAAGGTGGATCTTCGGAATCGCTTGTGGAAGCGATCAGAATGGCTGCATACACTGGGAACACCGGCGCTTCGTCGGCAGGGGAGTAGCCGCTTTCACGACGCCAATGCCGCATATTATTTGTCGAGGGCGAAGTCCATCGGAGTGAGGTGGCTTGCCACTGTCTTCGACTTTTATGGTTTTCAAAGGTGGCAGCAAGCTGCCCCATTCCACGGTTCCTATTCGGGCGCCTTTTTGCAAATAATACCAGCATTAGCGGGACGGCGGCGTGAGCGGCATGTAGGCGACCACGTTTTTGCGGGCAATACGCCGTCCGGTCTTAGTCTCGAATCTGAAATCCGGAATCTTAAATTCTGCAAAAATGCGGCATTTGGCTGTACAATCGCTCCATCATCCGTGCCCAACTACCAAATCACGAGGCGACACCATGGCAGATATCGAAGGCAGCAACGGACAAAGGACCGAATTCAAAGCTGTCGGCCGAGCGAACGTACCCGGCCGGCTGTCCTATACCATTGCAACTGGCGGGGCCAAATTTGGCACCGATGTGGTAGTGCCAAACATGCTCCATGCGAAATTCCTGCGAAGCCCTCATGGCCGCGCGAAAATTAAAAGCCTGGATATCAGCAAGGCGAAAACGCTGGACGGCGTTGTAGATATTGTAACGTGGGATGACCCGGACATACGTTCAATCAATGAAGCGCTGGCACGTGCCGAAATCAAACCGATGGCAGGAATCCGGGGACAACTCATCCCTAACGAGGCGGAGACTGAGGATGAGGAGATCGGCGTGGTTGTGGTTGCGGTTACGCCGGAAATCTGCGATGAGGCGCTGAAGCGGATACAGGTGGAGTGGGACATATTGCCAAGCATAGTGGATGCACTGGATGGCCTGAAGCCTGGTGCTCCAATCATACGTCACGATCCAAAGAAACTGGCATCCAGTTATTCGCAAGGAGATGTCGAGGCGGGATTTAAGCAGGCGGATCAGATAATTGAATTCGACTGGTGGCATTCACGCACCGCATCGCATATTCCGAATCCGAACGGAAGTGTCTCGTGGTGGGCACAGGACCCTTGGGGAGTGCAGGGCGCAACGCTGTTTATTGAGGGGATCTCACCCACATGGGGTGCATTTCAGCTCCGTCCCATGTATGACATCACTTTTGACAAGCTTCATCGCGGAACGCTTTTCCAAGGTGGAAAATATTGTGACTGGATCATTCGACGTTCCCAACTGATTACGCCATTGCTGGCTCGTCGCACCGGGAGGCCGGTGCGTTGCGTGAACCAGAGGCAAAATGACTATTACCCTGCGAATCCTCAACGATATTCCCATGCAAAAATCGGGTTCAGGAAGGACGGGCTCATAACCGCTGTCGAGGAACGCACGGTAGGAGACCAGGGCGCGCCGGATGAGGAATCTTCCTTCATGGGTGGATTTGAGGCGAGGTTCAGCCCGTTTAATACAACTCGTTGCGTGAACCAAAAGAGCCAGTTTCAAGGCGTGTTTACCAATTCCGGTCGTAATACCCTTAGTCAAACGTCTCCTTTTAACTGGGATGCTATGACCATTGCCGAGCAGATGATTGCGGAAAAACTCGGGATGGACGTTCTGGATGTCGCGCTGGCGAACGTTCACGGTCCCGATTCCCAGACGGATCCGGGTGTTCCTCCCGGCCTCGTGATGTGTATTGAAAAGGGCAGAAAAGCCATGAATTGGAAATGGCATCCGGCAGGTGCGAGGAGGCTTCCGGATGGAAAGATGCATGGATTGAGCTTCCGGTATGCCCTGTCTCCACGGCACGCCTTTCAGCCATATACGGCGACGGTGACAATCCAAGGGGATAACAAAGTCTATATCCCTCTCAAGGGACCTTGGGCCGGCTACTATGGATCGGATGCATGCGCGCTTGTTGTAGCGGAAGAGCTTGGTGCAAAAGTTGAGGATGTAATCCTTCTCTTTGATGAAAAGGCCATCTTTACTCCGGTCGGAGGCGGTAGCGACGGCACAACCGCGTCAGCCTGGGTTATTAAGGAAGCTGCGGTTGCCTGCAAGAAGCAACTACTTCAGCTGGCCGCCCTTAAGTTCAATGCCAAACCGGAAGATCTCGATACAAAAGATACGACGGTTTATCTCAAATCCAATCCTGCCAAATCGCTTTCGTTCGGATCAATCATAGGCAGTGAGGGTTTCGGGGATCATGATTTAGACATTGCGGCGACCTACTTTGGCCGGCCTCCGGCGACTACATGGAATCAGGGCGGAAAGGTCCTCGACGTAATGAATACCAGTTTTTGCGAGGTTGCAGTCGATATCGAAACCGGTGGCATTGATGTGACAAAATTTGTTGTTGTCTGTGATCCCGGCAAGGTTCTGAGAATGACTTCGTTTGAAGGACAGTTGCATCAGGCGATGTTCTTCAGCCAGGGCGGCGGATTGTCGGAGGAGTTTATTTACGATAAGGCTACCGGAGTTAAGCTCAGCACCAATATGTTTGAATATAAGAAGCCCACGATTGTCGATTTTGGGCCCATTGAAACACATGCAGTTGAAACCCGATCGGGGAATGCCTGCTACGGCGCATCCGGAATCAGCCATTGCATGGCCGCCCCATTGCTGCCTGTATGCGCGGTAGCCAATGCCATCGGGAAGTGGATCGAACCACCCGTCACGCCCGATAAGGTGCTGAGGGCTTTGGGTAAGTGTTAGTGCGCGCTATTACCGGACAGAAAATGGGCCGGTTTGTTGCTGAAAAAATTCGAAGAATCCAGGCTTGTAAAATGTGCGTATTTGCAGACGCAAATTCCCCAAAGGATCTCTATGTCTCGAAATCGCCTGTTTTTCGGCTGGTGGGTATTGTTTGGGATTTTTGTCATGTATACCGCGCTGTGCGGTATACAGATTTACACGCTGCCGCTGTTCTATCCTGCACTGATGAAGGAATTTCGCTGGTCCACGGAAAACGTAACACGGGCTGCAACCATTTTTTTTCTGACCGGAGCGATTCTTACTCCGTTTGTCAGTTCGTTCTTTGACCGATTTTCCGCAAGACTGTTTATGATAGCCGGCGGAATAGCTACGGTGATCGGACTGTTTTGCTACAGTGCGCTCTCCTCTCTCACCCATATGGCACTTGTTTATATGGTCTTCTCCTTCTCGCAGGTCAGTTGCGGACAGGTGCCCACGATGCTGGTGGTAACCCGCTGGTTTAAGCGCTATCGAGGCATCGCGGTCGGAATAACGCTGATGGGGCCGGATCTGGGAGGTGCCATATTTCCGCTTGTGGTCAAGACCTCTTTGGCCAACGGCGAATGGCGTCATGCGTTGACATTGTTGATGGCAATCGCGGGAGTCATGATACTGCTCCCTCTGGTTTTCCTGGTCCGCAGCCGGCCGGAGGATAAAGGGCTTCAGCAAGACGGCTCGGCAGCCCAGAACGAAGATCGGAAAAATTCGGGAGAGGCAACACAATCAAGCGGGATTACCTTGAGCCAGGCCCTGCGAATGCCTGCCTTTTATATATTGGCCTTTGCGACCGGCTCGCTCTGGTTTTGTATGAATGGTATTGTTCAGCACCAGACGATTTTCATGAATGCAGAGTTGGGAATTTCGATGGATACGCTTCCCCTGATCGTCAGCACGCTTTTCTGGTTTGCCATTATCGGCAAACTCCTGATCGGCTACCTGAGCGACCACTTTGACAAGATCACGATCATGTTTGTGGTTGTCGCCGCCTTGATTGCGGGCCTGGCAATTCTGCGCCTGTCCAGTGCATCCAATCTTGCCGGACTGTATTGTTATGCCGCAGTTTTCGGCATCGGCTATAGCGGCACGTTTACGATGATACAGCTGGTGATTGCCGAATTTTTCTCCGGCCAATCCTATGGGAAAATTCTTGGTATATTGACCATGGTGGATGTTGGAGCGGGAGGGCTTGCCATCACCGTCATTGCTCAGCTTCAAGGGATATACCATAGCTATCTGCCTGTGCTCGAGGGCCTGATTGTCCTGACTTGTTTGGTGGCAATTTTTGTCCTTTTCCTGCGGAGGATGCGCCGCGATGTTCGGCTCGCCAACCCATTGTCGGCTGAAACCTAGTTCCGGGCGCGAATCTGTTCAAATCCGGTGAAAGAGTGCAAAATGGATTTCGGAGGCTCTATGAAAATCAGGAGGCCAGGAAGTCTGATTGCGTTGTTGCTGTTGGCTGGATCCGTTTGTATCGGATGGGCAGGAGAGCGCAGCTCTGCAATTACCGGAACACCCGAATGGGAAAAAATTAAGTCATTGGTTGGAGAGTGGGATGCATATGTAATGGAAGGCGGCAAAAAGATGGAGGGGCATGTTTCGGTGCGTATGACCGGCGATGGATCTGCTGTCATGCACTGGATGGATGCCGGCACTCCCCATGAAATGGTCACCATGTTTCACATGGATAAAGCGGAGCTGCTGGGGACGCACTATTGTGCCGCTCACAACCAGCCGCGATTCCATGCAATCGCTTCGAAAGACCCTTCGAAGGTCGTATTTGAATTCAAGGACGGCACAAACATCCGGCCAGGGGATGGATTCATGCGGCAACTGACAATTGCATTCGTTGATGCGGACCACCACAACGAAACCTGGGGCTATGACAGCAATGGTAAAGTTCAGTCAGCCACCTTCTTTATGACGCGATCCAGGAAGCCTGCGCCAAAATAGAGGCCTGCGCGTGCAAGAACAGCCTGGTTTCTTAATGGTCTCGGATAACCAGATCGCCAAGGGGACGTCGCGTTTTTGTGCCCAGGGCATCCGATGGATAGCCAAGTGGCGTAAAGCCAAAGGCCATCCAGTCGGGAGGGGGCTTCAGTACTTCGCGTGCCGCAGCGGGATCGAATGCAGCAATCCAGCATGTGGCCAACCCTTCGTCCGCCGCCGACAGAACGATATGCGTCATCGCGATAGCCGCATCCACCTCCGCTGCATTCCAGTTGTCCGCTTTTCGAACCCAGCCTTCCGGGGGGACGGTGTACAGGGCCAGAATCAGGGGAGCTTGCGTAAACCAGTGTCGGCCATAAATGCGGCTTAACTCCGGTTCTCGACCCTGGGTCGAGATAACCTCAATGCGGAAAGGCTGCCGGTTCGCGGCCGTAGGAGCCAACCGAGCCGATTCGAGGATTCGGGCAAGCTTTTCTTCTTCGACCGGCCTGGATGAATATGCACGGGCACTATACCTTTTCCTGATCAGATCCTGGAAGTCCATATCAAGCCTTTCTTGCGGCCGCCATCAGATTTACATCAAAACCACCGTGAGCATGATTATATAGGCGTTCACAATAGGATGGATTCATATTATCGCAGGACCTTGTGGCATTTCTGGCAAAAAGAGCTGTACATCCGGCACGAATTCCGCGAATTATAGACTTTTCAGCGCTGTAATGCCTGCGAAGGGAGGTTGTCTTTTGTTCAGCATAATCATGCCGGTCTGGAATCGATCAGAGATTGTGCCGAATGCTATCCGCAGCGTTATCGCTCAAACGTTTGACGATTACGAACTGATTATTGTGGATGACGGTTCGGAAGACAATCTGCTGGAAAGAGTAAGACCTTTTCTTTCGGAGAAGATTCGTTTTTTTGCCCAGTCTCACAATGGAGTCTCTGCCGCGCGGAATCTTGGTATTCAGCAATCAACCCATCCATGGATCGCCTATCTCGATTCGGATAACATCTGGCGCCCGAATTTTTTGGAGCGGATGGCCGACACCATTGCCGAAGCAAACACGGCTGTTCATGCGGCTTATTGTCAATGTCGCGTTTTTAACAAGAACAAGCCCAATGAAGCGGCTATCGGTGGCAAGCCATTCAACTATACCGAACTTCTGGAAGAGAGTTATATTGACCTCAATACATTCGTTCATACGCGGGAAATCCTTGATTTCTGCGGAGCGCATGACGAATCGTTGAAGCGATTGACCGATTGGGACCTTATCCTGAGAATTGCTGAGAAAGTGCCACTGATTTATGTTCCGGAGGTGCTGGTCGATTATTACCTGTTTTTCTGCGACAATTCGATTTCAAAAAGGGAAAACTTCAAGCTTTTCAACAAAAAAGTGCTGGAGAGGCATTGGATGAAGAATCGAACGGTCCGATTTGTTCATGATACCGTCGAGTATACCTGGAGAAATGTTTCAGATGCAAAGCGGTTGAACTGGGTGCGGATGAACCAGCGTGAGCTGAATACAAGGGATTTTACGGCCTGGGGATATCCTTATGTCCTGCAGGTGGAGCCCACAACAGCCTGTAACCTGGCGTGTCCTCTCTGCCCCTGCGGCACCGGAGAACTGAATCGACCGACGAGACATATGAAATTGGGAGAATTCAGGGCACTCATTGATGATATGGAGACCTACCTGCTTTTTCTAATCCTATGGGATTGGGGCGAGCCGCTTACGAATCCGGATCTGCCTGCAATGATCCGATATGCATCCGAGCGGAACATCCAGACGGTAACCAGCACAAACGGGCATTTTTTCCAGGATGTTTCCTATATGGAGGAGCTTCTGACATCCGGTCTCTCGAACCTGATCGTTGCCATTGACTCGCTCTCTGCCGAGAGCTACCAGGTCTACCGGAAAAACGGTGAACTGGATGGCGTCATATCCGGTTTGGAAAGGCTTGTTGCAACGAAGCGCCGTCTGAAATCCAAGACGCAACTGAATATGCGCATGGTGGTAATGAAGCAGAATGAACAGGACGTGGAAAAGCTGCGGCGCTTTGCGCGGGATATCGGGATGGACTGTTTTACGCTGAAAACGTTGAATCCCATTTGTGGCACGGCGAGCATGGATGAAGAACTGGTTCCTCAAAGTGTCCGGTATCGCCGCTTTGAATATGAAAAAGGCACTATGAACCGGGTTCGTGATGACAAGCCCTGTACCCGTGTCTGGCGCATGTCCAACATCTTCTCCAATGGCGACGTGGTTCCCTGCTGTTATGATTTTACAGCGGAGATGAAGGTGGGCAATATTTTTGAACGCCCATTCACGGAGATCTGGAACGGTGCAGGATATCGGGAACTGCGGAGGAAGATATACGAGGAGGCTGGGGATATCCGGCAGTGCCGGAATTGTGTTCAGAATTTCAAGGAATCCACAGGCATGTTTGTCGGGAAAACGCAGTTCAAAGCCAGAGTGTCGGATCAGCCCTTCGATACTTTGCGGGATTTTGTCCTGACTCCGCCGGTCCGCCGAAAGCTGGTAAGGATACGAAAGATGCTGACGGGTTCAACAGGTTAGAAAATGGGATTTGGGAATAGCCCACCTGATGTTGTCGAGAGCGGGGCCGCCTTTGATTTGCTGAGCGAGGGATGCTCTCTCTCAAATTGAGATATTTTTTGCTGGAGTTTTTGCATGTATAGAAGCAGTGTTCTGCCATTTCGCGGAATTCATCCGCAGATTCACGAAACAGTATTTCTTGCCGATGGTTCCCGTGTGATTGGCGATGTTCAAATCGGTGCCGATTCGAGCGTATGGTTCAATGCGGTTGTGAGAGGCGATGTCTGTCCTATCCGAATCGGCACTCGAACTAATGTGCAGGATAATGTCACGCTGCACGTGACCCACGATACCGGTCCGCTGAATATCGGCAGCAGCGTCACGATCGGTCATGGTGCCATGGTCCATGCCTGCACCGTGCAGGACAATGTATTGATTGGGATGGGCGCTATTCTCCTTGATCATTGCGTTGTCGAATCTTTCGCAGTCGTAGCCGCCGGATCTCTCGTGGCGCAGGGGTTTCGAGTGCCGTCCGGGATGCTCGTTGCAGGTGTTCCGGCGAGAGTGATCCGTCCGATCTCGGAAAAGGAACGTGCCACCATCATGGAATCACCGGGAAATTACCTTCGGTATGCCTCCTATTATCGGGAGGGCGGGCAGAGCTGAGAAGAATGAAGTAGCGTTGTGCTGATCGGATATCACTCCAAACGGAATGCAAACCTTATAAGGAAGGGGCGGATCCATATCCAATGAAACGAATAGTTTTGTTGCTGCCGATTGTCTTCGCAATTTTCGGCTTTTGTGTGGAAGAGAACCAGAGTGGCTGTATCAGCGACATTCGCGATGCTCGTGGAACAATGAAGCCATGGAAAAAAGGCGCGTGGGAATCCGGCAAGTACCGGAATGTTTTCCTGGAAGCAGGGTACAGCCGGGATGCAATCGATGCCAAGCTTAGGAAGGCATACTACGATGTGTTCGAAGGGCCGGAGCGGGTATATTTCGAGGTGGGCGATTCCATGGCGTATGTTTCAGATCTGAAAAACCATGATGCCCGCACCGAAGGGCTCTCCTACGGCATGATGGTGGCGGTGCAGCTAAACAAAAAGGATGTTTTTGATCGGCTGTGGCGATGGACCAAAAAGTATATGCAGCATCAGAATGGCGCCCGCGAAGCCTATTTTGCCTGGAGCGTTAATCCCCAAACGGGAAAACATAATGCGGAAGGTTCGGCATCGGACGGTGAACTGTATTTCATTACCGATCTGCTTTTTGCATCCAATCGATGGGGGAATGACACTGGAATCAACTATTATGCCGAGGCTCGTCGAATTTTGGATGCAATGTGGAGCAAGGACGGGACTGAGGGAATGACGAACCTGATCAACACTGAACACAAACTGATAACGTTTGTTCCGGATAAATCCGGATATGACTGGACGGATCCTTCTTATCATCTGCCGGCGTTTTTCGAGGTATGGGCGGACTATGCCCGGGACGGCAAGGAGCAATTCTACCGGGAATGCGCAGCCGCATCGCGTGCTTTTCTACACCGCGCCTGTGATCCAGTGACAGGATTGAATGCCGATGCCACGGAATTCGACGGGACTCCGCGAAAGCGGGGATGGTTTCCAAATGCCTTTCGGTTCGATTCGTGGCGCGTGCCGATGAACATTGCCATGGATTATTCGTGGTTTGCCAAAGACAGGGATTGGCAGCAGGATTACGGGCGGCGTTTTCAGGGATTCCTGTTCTGCAAAGGCATCGATACATTTGATGATCAATATAATGTCGATGGCAGCGTGCCCGAGTCAGTGCTCCCGGCTGGTGGATACAAGAAACTCCGGCACTCATTGGGGTTGGTTGCTACTTCGGCGGCTGCTTCCATAATGGGTACCCAGGCAAAGAGCTGGAAATTTGTGGATGCGGTATGGAGCGCAAGACTCGAACCCTACGCGGACGGCTATTTTGATCCCTATTATGATGGATTTCTATATTTATTCAGCCTTATGCATCTTAGCGGCAATTACCGCATTATAAAGCCCGGAATGCAATAGTGTAGGCAAACAAACCATCGCCAGATGCGCGTCAGTTCAGGGCTATAAAAATCCGCTTTTGCGCGCCTCGCCGTCCTGCCTAATAATGCATGCTCTTTGTCGAGGGCGAAGACCTTCGGAGATCGGTGGCTTGCCAGCGCCTTCGGCTTTGATGGTTTTTAAACGTGGCCGCTTGCTACCGCACTCAACGATCCCCATTCGGGCAATGCTTCCTGCAAATAGTATGGGCAATCGGCGAGACGTCGGCGCTCTCAGCGGGCTCGTGCTTCATTCACCTCTGCCAAAATTATTTGATAACTGAATTAATCCACAATGCTACTTGTGGCCGATAAGGCTAGTAATTGGATCTTGCATAATAATGCAGCGAAAAATGGATGCAGGGAGGAGAAAACATGGGACAGCTTTACGACGCAAAGCTGAAGATCGAGTCCGCCATCAAGGGCAAAAATCTTGATGTCACCAAGACTCTGGGCTCGATCGGGCTGAAGGCAGGAATGGTGCTGGCTTTTATCACGGCAACGTCACCGGACGATGCACAAAAAACCGCTAAACTCAAAATGGCCGCCAAAGAAGTTCTTGGCGTGGACCTGTAGGGAGGAGCTATGTCGATCAAGTCAAAAGTGATTGTGGTTATTTCGCTATGCCTCCTGGCAGGCGCAATTGTTCTGGTGATGTTCATCGACAGGTCCTACCGGGAAAATGTCGACTTGATATCGCAGCAGTCGCTATCGTCCGCTCAGAAGAGCTTCGAAAGCGTAAAAGAGAACGACGCCAAGATGCTTAAGGCCGTCGTAACGACAGTATCGGATAACAATGAGATCCGAAGTATTTACATGGCAGGACAAAGAGAGAAGATGATTGAAAGGTTGAACCCCCTTTACAAAGAGCTTCGGGCCTCCTGCAACATCACCCAGTGGCTGGTAGAGGAACCCGAGCCTTCAAAAAAGGTTTTCCTGAGAATGCAAATGCCGGAACAATTCGGTGATGTTCGAAAGGTTGGGATATATGAGAAGGCACTAAAGGCCAAAAAGGCTGTGACCGGATTTGACCTGGCAAAATATGGTTTTGCACTGCGGGTTGTTGCGCCCTATTACGATAATAAAAATACTATTATCGGCTACATGGAACTGGGGGAGCGGGTCAATCGATTCATGGGTGTTTTGAAAGCTCAAACCGGCGATAACTATGCTCTCGTGGTAAAGAAGCAATATATGGATAAGGAAACATATATTGCCGGTCAGAAGAATGCCGGTGAAATAAACCACTGGGATGATCAGAAGGATACGTTGGTTCTCGACAAAACAAGTGAAGACCCCATTCTGCTTCAGTATGACGGGGACATTACGAAGATACCGGAGTCGGGTCTGATTCTGGGGCAGGTTGTTCGGGAAGGCAATGCCTATGTGCGTGGCGTATTCCCTCTGAAGGATGCGGTGGATCGAGTCATCGGCGCTGTTTTTGTACTCAGAGACATTACGCAGATTTACAATGGCATGAGAACTGTCAAAACATCGTCCATCATTGCCATTGTGGTGCTGGTTCTGCTGCTGTCCTTCGTGATGATTCTGTCACTCAACAAACTGGTTTTTTCGCGGCTGGCCAAGACCATGGATGTGGCAACCAGTGTGGTCGGAGGCGATTTTGATCAGCAGATTGTGCCGGCATCCAACGACGAAGTGGGGAAACTGGAAGAACTGCTGGAGCAGTTCCGCACGGTGTTTGTCAACACCATCAAGGACATGCAGGCTGAGAATCAGAGGATTGCCAAAGGCTGAGTTTGAGGTTTGTATGTGAACAAGGAGGTCCAGCCCTGTGCCGCAGGGCTTGACCTCCTTTTCTTATTGCTACTTTATGATGGAGAAAGGGGCATTACTAGCATCAGAGTACAGGCTGCTGGATGTGCTTGTGATGCGTACGGTGTAGTCATTTCCCGGAATATCCACTGCAGAGGGCTTCCACGAATAGGAGCCGGAGCCTGAGCGGCCAGTGGAAGTTTTGGATGCAATGGTTCTCACGACTATTCCCGCCTTGAGCAATTCTATCTTCACATACGCTCCCGGATTGCCGGTGAAGCTCCAGCTAATCGTCGCAGCTGTCCTTTGTTTCAACACTTCTCCTCCATTGGGCTTAACGACCGTGATATTGGCCGAGCTGAAAGCAATCATTGCATTTCTGGATGCGGTCATGGAATTCACGGTGCAGGTAGCCTTGGCAGTTGTGCCCCCCGTAGCATCACATCCGGATGACCAGGAAGCGATTACGCCGGCAGTAGCTGTGGCGGTGAGTATGGTGGCCGTGCCATAAGGATAGGATGTGGACGCGACACTCACGGCAGGAAAAGAGAAATTGATTTTGCCGTCGGCGGATGAAATAGCCCCCGAGCCATTTCCCGAAGCCGTTACGGTCAGCGTGGTTTGACTGAGATTGAAGGAGGCGATGGCCTGCTTATCTGCATCCATGGTGATGGTACAGGTTTGCCCGGTCACGGAAGAGCATCCAGTCCAGCCGCCAAATATCGACCCCGTCGCGGCGGTAGCTGTGATCACAGCCATGGTGCCTTGCTGCATAAGCCCGCTGCAGGATGTTACGTTGCAGACTACGCCTGGAGTTGTACTGGTCAGGGTACCGCTGCCTGGCCCACTTGTAATGGCGCTCAGTGAACGGGCATTTGTCTGCCCCTGGGGTATTACAAAGAGCGAAATGGAATTTGCCGCGAAAGTTGCAGTGAAGCCGCCTGCCGAGACAATTTGATCATCAAGCGGTTCAATCGCACCCGTCAATGCCGGACTATAGCGGAAAACCCGGGCGGGTCCGGATGGCGTGACGCCCGAGAGACTGACCGCGCTTGTAAGCGCACCGGAAGTTTTGTTGATGACAATGACAGTGAGGGCACCATCGCTGGTCCGTTCCGCCGCATAGGTGGACAGGAGGCTTTGGTCGGCGCTGGCAGCCTGGACTGAAATATCGCCGAAGGTATTTCTTAAACCATCATAATTACGATACATCCGGAACGCAAACGCGCCGGGCTGTCCGGAATCAGGCGGCCCCCAAAGAGTCGCCAGATCAAGTCCTTCTCGACCGAAGATGCCAAGGATATCTGCCTGGGCGATGGCTCCATTGATATGATCGAGCGCGCCCCAGTTATATTCAGTAATCGCCAGTTTGGTGCCGGGATAATTTTGGTTGACCCATGTTTTCATGCGCGGAATTAATTGCACGGCAACGCCGCCCTGCTGCGTGTCTGATATCCAACTCTCATCCATATAGGACGGATCCCAGAGGGATCGAATGGAGCGGAGTCGGAGCGCCTGTGTTGTCGAATTTCCGGCAGAGGACAGAGCCACACCGCTGGCCTGGGGATAGTGGTGAAGATCCAGATAATCCAGGATGCGAGTGCCATGCTGTGTTTCATAAGCCTTCATCTGCTGCAGGTACCAGGGAACAAAGGGCGTGCTTCCGTGACTTGTATAATCCGTGCCGACTCCGCATCCATCCTTGGCTGAATAAAAGTAGGCACACCAGCCCCATAGAACCGGACCGAGGGTCTTCGCCGAGGAATCGGCGGATTTGATGGCTGCGGCATAGCTGAATGTACGCGTCTGCATTTCATCATAGGTAGTCGGCTGTGGATGTACATCCCGATGCGTGCTGTTCCAGAGCATTGGCTCATTATCAAGATTATAGTAGGCAACGCCTCCTGCGGAGGCTTTTCCGTATCTCCCGACCAGGTGATTAACCCATGCTGTCGCAAAATCGGCTGTAATTGCAGTGCTGGTATCCGTTGCGGCATTGCCCGTGATATCGCTGCCGCTGGATCGCACGCCATTCCCGCAGTCGGGATCCCAGGAGTCTGTGGATTGCTGTGACCCATAGAGCGAGACCTTAAAGCCGCAATCGTAGGGATGGTTTTCCAGTCTCCTTTTGGGTGTCCATCCGATGAGAGGTATGGTCATGATGGTCTTTGTAGCGGTTCTTCGGTCCTGTTCAACAAACCGATCTGCGGAGGAACCGTTCGGCAGGGAAGTCACGCCGGAATTCTGGGCCGGGATATTTTCGAAGTACCAGTCGCTCCCAACATTATATACATCGATTTGCCAGTTATAGCGTGTCGTCGAATTGCCCCCCCACCGGCGAACCGGCAATTGCAGGTCCGAGGCAAGATCTTCGTCCGCGTAATTCATCCCATAGATATCGTCACTGATCGTATGCCGCTGATTTCCTGCATTGATCGTTAATGTCGGCCCGGAACTGGGCGGAGGCTGTGGGCCTGTCGCCGCGACGAGGCCTATATCATCAAGGTAGAAGGCGGGTTGCGCTGCGCCTGTGGTGTCTTGCCAGTAGATATCGCTCAATGATGAGGGGCTTCCCAATTCAACCAGCGGAATATCGATCTTTACCCATGTGTTCGCTTGAGCCCGGAATGAATACGAACTACTGTCATTGCCGTCAATCACCAGCCGCATATACTGATTGCCGCTCCCGCCGTGAATCCAGAAAGAGATGCGCTCATATGCGGAAAGATTTATGGCATTGGAAGCATGAAGATACAGTCCGGCCCAGGCTGCGGTGAAAGTCACCCCCATGGAAAGGCTGCCCGAATGTGCAGGGGATGCAACTGAAGGGTTCACCGTCGTATTCCAGGACCAGTTTTGCCAGTCGGGACCGATGTTATCGGTATATATGGGCATGTCCGATGCCGCATATATGGTCCCTTGTATTAGCAACAGCAATATCATTGTAATAAGCATCCTGATCCTGACACTGTGCAGTTTCATATGGACCCCCCTGGTTGCTGTGATGTGTGCGCCATGGAAACAATAATCCTACATTCTTAGTGGATGTCGATATGACGACCGTCACATTTTCGTCCATTCGGACCGGCGTATTCGTGCAAGAACCATCCTGGTTATCAAATTTCTTTGTCTTCAACTGAGAGTGTTGTAATGCGATGGCGATGATGGACGATGAGAATGCTGTATAAACTCCTAAAAATGTAGTGGGAGTGGGGACCTGCCGGTATCGTGGTTGCGCAATCGGCGTAACAGAAACGCGATACGGAGGGACAGGGGAAGCGTATTCGCCCAAAACGAGGATAAAATACGTGCTGCAGCATCCAAGCGCATATTTCAAAGCTAAGGCATTCCACCAACTGAACATCCCCGTTAAAGGCTCAGAATCATGAGGATATTCGCAGCGGGAGTATCCCTGATTATCGTGTTTGTTTACTGAGTAAATGCCTGGGGGCAGCGATGCTGGATTCAGTTATCCAGCCGTTTGCACCCTGTCAGCAAAGCTCCACGCAATGATAAATGATCGGTGAGAATTTGGGCCGTTCGAAGTTTCCTGTGATGCGGGATGTCATGGTCTAGGCTATCGGCGTGCGAAGGCTTTGGTGGTGAGACAGTTAAATGGAACAGACAAAAGCAGATCTACCGGAATCGCTGCATAGGCATTTGAAAGCATGTCGAACGCTTCCGAGCATTCCAGCGGTCGCCGTTCGGATTCTTGAGCTTTCCCGCAAAGAGGAAACCTCGGTACAGGAGGTTGCTCAGGCAATTAGCCGGGATCCGGCGCTGGTAGCGAAGCTGCTCCGCGTCTCCAATTCAGCCTTCTATAGCGTTCGCCACGAGATTACCACAGTGAATCGAGCGGTTGCTGTTCTTGGAATCAATACTGCACTCAGCCTTGCGTTGAGCTTCTCGCTGGCAAAGAACATGGGCAAGAAAGGTTATAAGAATTTTAACCCGGTTGCCTACTGGAAGCGTTCGGCCATAGCAGCGGCCGCCGGCAGGGCGTTGGCGCAACTTGTCCATGGCAGTGTGAGAGAGGAGCTGTTCCTATCTGGCCTGCTGCAGGATGTGGGCATGCTGGCTCTAAACGAGGCCATCCCTGATGGTTATGATCTTTTGATTGCGGCTGCCGGCGGGGACCATCAGAAGCTGGTGGAATTGGAGCGTGAAAAGCTTGGTACTGATCACGCAATGGTTGGGGCGTGGTTGCTCGAGCATTGGAATCTTCCGGGAAAATACTCGGCTGCCGTTCGGGCCAGCCACGATTCCCAGGCCATATCGGATGATGAAAATGCCGGATTCTGCCGGGCAACAGCAGTGGCGGCAGGGATTGCTGAAGTCTGGGTTGACCCGGCAAGAGCTACCAATTTCGCATGGAACCTGGCAACCGGCCTGTTAGGGATGTCTCAGGAGAACTTCAGGAATTTGCTGGGTTGTGTTGCCTCTGCGATTCCGGAAGTCACGGTTGAGCTGGAAGTCAATATCGGCAATGAGGAAATGCTGGCTCATCTGCTGGAACAGGCACATGAAGCGTTGGTTGTTCTTACCATGGAGGCTCAACAGCAGGTACAGCAGATAAGAGATCTGTCCCGGCGCGACCGGCTAACGGCAGTTTATAACCGTAGCTATCTTGACGAGGAACTGCCCCGGCAGTTTGAGGCAGCGTCATTGTCGGGCAAGCCGCTAAGCGTTCTGTTCATTGATATAGATTATTTCAAAAAGGTCAATGACACGCACGGCCACGAGGCGGGAGATACAGTATTGGTATCCACGGCAGGCACCATAAGCACTGTAGTGAGAAGGTCGGATGTCATTGCCCGGTATGGAGGCGAAGAATTCATATGCCTCATGCCGGACACGGATGCCTGTCAGGCGCTAACAGTTGGCGAAATGATTCGAAATAGCATCGAAGCGCAAACGGTTGGAGATGACCCAGTGCTTCAAGTAACGGTATCAATCGGAGGCGCTACTCATTCCGATTCCTGTCGGCTGGACGATGCCAGGCAGTTGTTGGGAGAAGCCGACCGATGCCTGTATATTGCCAAGGCTCAAGGCCGCAACCGCATGATAATGAGGGAGCAGCCGATTTAGGCAAATCAGGACAAGAAAATAGTTTGGCTGCGTTCCCCTGGAACTGCTTTATGCAATAGGATATCAAAGTTACCGGAAGAGGCCACATGCACGGAGGACCGCGGGAGACCGCAGACACAATTGGCAATGTGGCCCTTTCGAGATCTGTGACAAACCCCGAGTTCCAGAAACTCTACAATGACATCCGAAGCACGCCCCTGGGGTCAGCTGACTCTTCTGTCCATTCCGCCTTCATTCAGACTTGCTATTGCCGCCTGCTCGTCATTAAATGACTTGAAAACGGTCAGCAGTTGGGTAATCACCAAAGGATCGGAAATCTTCTTGGTTACATTTAAGAGTCGGATCTGTCCGCCGCCATTGGTAACCGCATTGTAGGTGTTGACCAGTTCGCCAATACCGGAACTGTCGATGAACTTGATATGAGCCAGGTTGAGCACAATCTTGTTTGCGCCGCCATGCAAAACGTCATGGAGGGTATTGCGAAGGGACAGCATCCCGTCATCCAACGTGATCTTGCCGCTGCAATCCAAAATGTGGACATCTCCGATGCTGCGCGTGGAAATCTTCATATCGAACCCCCTTTTGGTTCCGCAAAAAAGGCCTGTCGGGATACAGTGACGATGTTGCCCTCTTGCTTCAACATTGGGTGCCTCAATACTTTTCCGGCATCAGGGAGTTTCTGCAGGGATTGGGACATATTCCGACCGTTTTATTGACTTCTCCCTTTATCCCCAATTCAGGCACATGAAACGCTAGTCTCTCGACCTCCGGTGAATCGAGTCCCGATAACCGGAAAATTTCGAGAAAGAAACAGCTCTCCTTTGCACAGGAAAAGCACCGATCCGTCGATGCGCTTTGTCGGGCTGGAGGCTTCCGTAAGACAACTCGTGCAAGAAACGAGTAGAGTGTGGGGGTTTGGAACCATACTGTCCAACCGTCTTGACGATCATGGGGATCTTTCCCCTCCGCGTCGACAGCCGGCGCACAATCCTGAAGGTTTTGATACCTTAAAATCATCTTAGCCGAACTGAATGCAATTTTACAGAAAAGAATACTGAGATAAAGAGATCAGCTATTTGTCCAACTGCGACCAAAAATACCTTGCCCTCTAATGCATTCGGAATTATTGCCGAAAAGAATTGATGAATGCTGGACTTGGTTTGAGAGTCTTGTCGAACAATAATTAGGGATTGTAAGACGAAGACGCAAGCGAAAGGAATCTGACTGGTTCTTTTCGCTTGCGTCTTTTTGTTTTTACCGCCTTGAAAAGGGATGGTCAGGACCACTGGGAAGTTGGAAAACAGTCGTCGGGCTTGCCCGGTAAACACAATCCCTGATGACTGAATAGCTGCTTAATCGCACTTTTGATGTCGTCGGAGAAACCTATGATGTCAGACAATTACGGTTGCCCTCATTTGTTTGCTGAAGGAATCAACACTGCCAAGTTTGCCGAGATGGTTTCCCAGGCTATCTTGAAAACTCTGCAAGGCATGCATGCTGACTTTCCGCAGGGAGCTATCGACCAGTGGAAAAACATGAGCCGGATAGAAAAGCTGGCATTTGTCGGTGCAAGCCTGGAATGTTTTTATTGGATCTATATTGCCAGAAATAAGGAACTGTTTCCATTTTGGGAAACCGCTTCCATCAGTCAGAAAGTGGAAAGAGCCGCGGGTTTTTGTCTGTTTATCCTGGGAACCGAATTTGAAGAAAGCAGCGCAGGCGTTTTTCCCGGTACCAACGTATCGTCCACCGAGTGGATTAACTGAGACCGCTGTGTTAGTTGCCGGAAGGGCTTAGCCAAGATTAGTTCAATGTGTTGATGGCCATGCCTTTTTGCAGCCATTTCATGGATGAAGATCGAAAAGCATCAATTCTCTTTTTACATTCCTTGCCCCGTGTTTGACCTCAGCCGGATATCCTGAATACGGTTCCCGAATCTACTGGAATGATGCCGCCGCGAATGAAATCCGATCAAGCGCGCTTGTGCCGTGTTAGGATAGGAGCCTGGTTTCTATGTATTGTTTCAGCTGGGTTTTTGTATCTCATCCGCAGAGTCATGTTGGTTGGAGGGGTGAAGATGTCGAATAGGAAAGATGAAAGCAGTGCCTTCATCCGTTGCGCCTTTTTTCGCGGCAGCATCAAAGAAGGGCAAGAGGAGAGATTTGCTGAGTTTGTTCGTCGACGACTTGTGCCGCTGTGGACGCGTTTCCCTGGCGCGGAAGAAGTAAGGGTATTACGTCAGGAGGATTGTGATGCCGGTGCGCCGCGTTTCGAGATGGTTCTGGCAATCCGCTATCCTTCGCGCGCCGCGATCGACGCGGCGCTTGCCTCGGATGTGCGACTAAAAAGCCGAGAAGTTACCCAGGAAATGATGTCCATGTTCGAGGGAGATATTTTTCATACCATTTTCAGGGCAGATGAGTACGGCTTGCCCACCGATTGATTCCCTGTGCCTTGAAACAGTCGGGCCGAATCAAACCTACTTCAGCCGATTTTGCAGTTTCTGCTCGATGTTCTGTTTCGCGTCCTGGAGACCCTCGCTGTTCTTCTGTCCGTTCATGCCAAAATGTCCTACGATCAGTGAGATCCGGCGGTTGGCGGGATCATCGGGATTATCCGGCTTGCGGAGTTGCTGATCGGCATAGCCGCGTACCTGCTCCACCTGACCGGCGTGCAATCCCGCTTCCATCATAATCCGACGGGCGTTATTGGCGCGGTCCACCGAGAGTTCCCAGTTCGTATAGCCGTTGCCGGGATACGGTCTTGCATCCGTGTGACCTTCAATGAAGAGACGGTTGGGTATCTTTCCGATCTCCTGTCCGAGGACGGAGAGCAGATCTTTGCAATCCTCATTGGGCGTGGGACTGCCGATAGCAAAAAACGTGCCCTTTTCTGTTTCGAGCAACTCAACCTTAAGGCCGCTCTCAGTGATGGTCATTTCAATCTGCTTGCTGAACTTGGTGAAATTGGGCATCTTTCGGATGGCATTTTCCAACGACTGTTTCAGTTCGTTCATTGCTTTAGTTCCCGAAAGCAGTCCCTCTCCACCGACACTGGCGCCTAAGACTTTGGATGTTCCCATGCCAACAAATTTGGATGTGCCCATGGGATCCTTAAAATAGCCTCCGACGGCTTCCTGTACCTGTTTGCTGGTATTCATGAGCCAGAGAACAATAAACAAAGCCATCATGGCGGTGACAAAGTCGGCATAGGCCACCTTCCACGCGCCTCCGTGATGGCCGCCGTGCCCCCCCTTTTTCTTGATGATAATGCGTGTGTTTGCCATAAGGACTCTTTAGGCGGTCGCCGCTTGCGCAGGTGGTGCCTTCTTGACCATCTTCTCCATTTCTCCAAAGCTCGGACGAATGCGATGTGGGATAATCCGGCGTCCGTATTCAAGAGCCAAAATGGGAGCATTGCCTTTCAGGAAGGCCAGCATGATAGTTCTTAGTACGTTATGATAGGAATGTTCTTCTTCGGCGACTTTGGACATGTATTGCGCCAGAGGGCCGACGAATCCATAGCACATCAGAATGCCAAGGAAGGTTCCGACAAGGGCTGCTGCCACCTTGTGCCCGATTTCCTCCGGGGGACCACCCAGTGCTCCCATCGTGATCACGACTCCTAAAACTGCGGCAACAATGCCGAGTCCGGGCAGGGAATCCGCGGTTGTGGAGAGTGCTGCGATCGGTTTCTCCGCTTCACGGTGTGAAGTCTCCATATCTCCTTCAATGAGTTGATCGAGATCGAAGGGGTCCACATTGCCGGAAAGGACCATTCGCAACGTATCGCACAGGAAATCGCGTGTATGGTGGTCGCTTAGAAAATTGGGATACTTTGAAAAAATTTCGCTTTTTTCGGGTTCTTCCGCGTCGGTTTCCAGGGCTATCAGACCTTGTTTTCTGGCCTTGTCGAGCACCTCGTAGCACATCTTGAGGTTATCGCCGTAAAATTCCTGTGTGTAGGGGGATGGCTTGAATACGCCGGTCAGTCCCTTGGTAATCCCCTTCAGCACGTGCACCGGGTTGGCAATAAAAACAGTGCCGGCCGCGGCGCCGCCAATGATTACCAGTTCTGCAGGCTGAATGAGAACGGCAAGGTTGCCACCTTCCATCAGATAGCCACCAACTACGGCCCCCAATACTATACAAAGTCCTATAATTACAAACATACTCTAGTTGTCTCCTGGAAGCGTTTTGGGAGCGCTCCATGCTGGATCAAGGTCGGATAATAATGCTTCAGGGCTGTCAAATTTTTCTGCCGTGACCATCCGGATCTGTATCTTGGGGACGATGCGATCGCCCCACCAGGTTATGGCACAGGTGCTGGTTACAGCTTGCAGTTCTCTTAAAACTTCCTGATTGCAATCACCGATGCATTGCGGAACAAGAAGGATGAAACGCTGCTCGGTCCATGTGCCCAGATAGTGGGGCACCCAGAGCGCGCTTGTCAGCGTTTTGGCCACGGTTTGAAGAACCGCCTGTACCATTGCCGGTCCGCGATTGACTCCCATTTCGTGGACTCCTTCAATGGTGATCATGAAGGCGGATAGGTGCTCCCGCTCATGAAGCCAGTGCAAGCGAAGCTGCTCTTCTGTATGGTCGGGTGACCCAATCTCCGTGTGTGAGCGCGAGGCAAACTCCGGATCATCCCACAGAAGCCCTGCAACAAACGATTCCATCTGAAAGACCTGCCCTACCGCAAATATCTTTCCTTCTTCATCGCGTACCGGGACTGTCTGGGCGACGACACGAATCCGGTGGCCTTCCTTATGCTGCATGAGCATAGCCGCGCGCCTGGGATTGCCATCATGCAGAGTCAAAGACATTGGACATGAGCCTGAAGCGCACAATGGCTCACCCTTTATGGAGCAGTGAGATAGTAGCGCTTCGGAGCAACCGCGGCCGATGACATCCTGAGCCCGGTAGCCTGTTATCTGCTGCGCGAGCTGATTCCAGAAAATGACGTGCTTATTATGATCGACTACATAAATGCCGAAGGGCATGACATCGGTCAACTGAAGAAACAAGTCCCCATTGTTAATAGACATTTTATTCTCCGATACGCTTTTCGGTCATCTAGATCAGAACAATGAACAATTTCAGCAAATTCTAATTGAAGAATCGCTCTTTACCGTCTCCGGGAGGGGCTTATGCCATGCGGCTGATTTGATCGGCAGGGGCAAATTATGAAAGGGATAGGGTTATGCGCTTGAGTATTATTCCCCTAAAATCCAGGGTTTAAGGAATCTGTCAAAGTGCGGTAGCGCCGCCTATAGGTTCTAGGCGTCTCTTTGTCGAGCTCTTTGCAGAGCATTCGCAAGTTCCTTCATAGAAAATGGTTTCTGAAGAAAGATGGTGCCGGGGTCCAGCATACCTTGATCGACCATGGCATCGGCGGTCCAGCCCGACATGAACACACATTGAAGATGGGGATAGGTAGTCTGGAGTTTTGCGGCAAGGTCGCGACCATTCATCTCGGGCATGACAATATCGGTAATAATTATGTCAATCTCTCTTGAATGGGCGTCCGCCAGTCGAAGTGCTTCCCCCGGGGTCGGTGCAGCCAGAACCGCATACCCCAGCTTGCGAAGCATCGCCTGGGCCAATTTCAGCACGGTAGGCTCATCTTCGACAAGCAGGATTGAGTCTTTTTTGTTGGATGCCGGCGCCAGCTCGATTACTTCACTTTCCTCGGGCGCTCCTGTATAGCGCGGAAGGTACATTTCAAACATCGTGCCATTGCCGGGCTTGCTTTCCACATGAACGAATCCATTGTTTTGTCGGACTATTCCATACACAGTGGCCAAGCCAAGTCCAGTTCCTTCACCAACCCCTTTTGTGGTGAAAAACGGCTCAAAGATGTTCGCCAGCGTTGCCTCGTCCATGCCTCGGCCGTCATCGCCTACCGATATCTGGACATATTCCCCCGGGACGCATCCTTCATGGCCCTTGAAGTTTTCGGTGCAGATTTCAAAATTGGCCGTCTGGATTACGATTTGGCCGATTCCTGAGATTGCATCCCTGGAGTTGACACACAGGTTGGCAAGTATCTGGTCGATCTGTGATGGATCCATCCGAACAGGCCATAGAGCCGCCCCGGGCTTCCAATCCAGGCGAATGTTTTCACCAATCAATCGGTGAAGCATCGCGAGGATTCCGGAGATAGCATCGTTTAGATCGAGAATGCGCGGCAATATAATCTGCTTGCGGGCGAAGGCCAGCAATTGTCGGGTAAGGTCGGCGGATCGACTCGCTGCCTTTTGAATCTCCACCAAATCGCCGTGAACCGAATGGGAAGGGTCTATCTGCTCAAGCGCCATTTCGGTCCGGCCCAGAATCACTCCCAACATATTGTTGTAATCGTGCGCGACCCCGCCGGCCAATCGTCCGATTGAATCCATTTTCTGGGCTTGTCGCAGCTGATCCTCGAGGCTTTTGCGTTCCTCTTCCTGACGTTTGCGGTCCGTAATATCGCGAGTTATGCCCGTTATGCCCAGTGGCTTGCCATCTTCCGACCAGATAAAGCTGGCCGTAACCTCCGCCGGGAAAGTGCCGCCGTCTTTGCGCATTTCCTCGGATTCGTAGACGAGGATTTTGTTGTGGTCGTATGAAGCCGTGGCGGTTGCCAGTTCAAGCTCTTTTTCCCGGAGAAGGTTGGATTCGGTCGCCTGGCGTGGCGTTACTCCTTTTCTGAAAGAACGCTGCAGGGCTTCCTCCGGAGTATATCCATGAGTTCGCTCCACGTTAGGACTGATATAGGTAATGCGGCCGGCCAAATCCGTTGCCCAAATTGTATCCGGTATGCATTTGGTCATCGTGAGGAATTGCTGGTTGGCCTTGAGCAGTGCCTCTTCCGCCATTTTTTGTTCGGTGATATCCTCGGCCATTGTCAGGTGAAATGTGGGGCGCGTGCCGCGTTCCCACAGCGGGACTATGGTCAGATTTGCCCAAACAGCCGAACCATCGGGACGGACGTAGCGCTTTTGCAGTTGAACCATTTCGGCTTGTCCATCTCGCAATAGCCGAATATGTTCCAAATCATTATCGACGTCAGCCGGATGCGTTATCTTCTGGAATGTGGTCTGCAGAAGGCTGTCGCGATGGAATCCGGTAATTCGGCAATAGGCCGGGTTTACTTGTGCAAACTGCCCGGTCCATGAATCAACTACCGCGATTCCCAGGGGCGCCTGCTCGTAATAGGTGCGAAACCGTTTCTCGCTTTCCTGCAGCGCTTCCTCTGCCTGCTTGCGGGCGGTTATATCATAAACGATGCCATCCCAACGGATGCCTCCAGCTTCGAGGAGAATGGGACGCGATTCTGCATGCAACCAGCGGATCTCGCCAGCTTTGTTTTGCTTGCGACCTTCCCATACAAAAGAGCTCAAGGTTTGACGTGAGCGTTCTATGGTCTGGGTAAGCACCAACAGATCGTCCGGATGGACGGTTGAGAAAGTGTTCTGTACGTCATTCAAAGCCTCAGCTTCGGACATCTCGAGTATTTCGCACCACCGCGGGCTTACATAATCAAAGCCGTAGGTGCCGTCCGGAAATGCTCTGAACTTATAAACTCCAATGGGGATCTGGTTAACAAGGTCGGAATATTCCAGAAGGCTTTGTTGAAGCCTTTCGGTAACAAAGCGCAGGCGGGCCTCGCTGGATCGCTGATCCTCTTCGGCTCGCAACCGGTCCGTGATGTCCCGTATGGCAGCCACCTGCAGGAGGCGACCATCAGATTCGAAGTAATCTCCGAAGATCTCGACCGGAAATAGGGTGCCATCCTTTTTGCGGTGCAGGCGTATGGCTACAAATGTCTCACGCTCCCGGACGGCTTTGAGTGACTTTGCCGGTTCTGCGGAGATATCCGCCAGCTTGAGCTGAAGGAAATCGTCAAGGCTGTAGCCATAAAGATTCAGCGCGGATGGATTGGCATCGACAAAAAGGCCAGTCTCGATATCAACAAGAAAAATAGCATCGGATGCAGCCACAAACAGGCGCTGGTAGCGCTCCTCGCATTCACGGGCTTTCTGCTTTTGCCGGGTTGTCTCCGTATTATCAGTCCAGCTGGAGATCAGCAACGCTTCCCCATCCTGTGTTATCAGTTCTGCCGAGAGAATGGCCGGAAAAGGCTGTCCGGAGTGTCGTTTCATCGTGAGTGCGCGATTGTAAATCCGACCCTTTTCCCGCATTTCGCTGAGAAAATTGCTTCTGGCCTCCGCGGAAGGCCAAAAATTCCAATCAACCATTGCACGGTCGGCTATTTCCTCACGCTTCAGATCGAAAACTCTCAAACAAGCCGCATTCATTTCCAGCAGCAAACCATCTGAGAATCGCGTAATGGCAATGGCTGCCGGGGCCAGGCTGAAAGCTTGTATCAGCATGCTCGCATTCGTAGCTTGCATGGAACCATCCGTGTGATTTGACAGCCCATTGGTTTTATGGTTGGGACACATATCAAATATCCTGGAGCAGATATGATAAAACTTTTACGGATCGCAGGTATCATGTGAGCGCCGACGGACGGCGTTCCCAATGATCAAGCATTCGGCGATGAATGTCGCATAAGAAGAAGGCTAAGAGTCTGCGCGAACGAAAAAAGTATAATACAAAACCAGCGCAATGGCGTTAGGAATTCCTTATTGGAGATAGCTAACGAAAAGGCGCGTATCCGGAAATGTCATTGTGCGGACGATTTTGTTTAATCGCCCAGGCAAGGTGGGCTGGCGACAAGAGAACGACAGGCTCTGAATGTGACAATCGCTGATTCCGTCAATTGGGAATAGCTGCGATGTGAAGCCTGTCGTTCTCCCAGGACTAAAGCATCTCCACGACAAGATCGCCGAATCGCTGCGTGGTTAATATGCTGGATGCCGGCGTATCCGGAGCGGCCAGTTCTGCAGTCCGATAACCCTTTTCAAAAACCCCAAACAGGGCATTCCAGATATCCTCGGACTCCTGGTGTAATCCCAGGCATTTCTCGAAAAGGAATGCCACGCTTCCGATCATGGAGTAAGGGTTCGCCTTGTTCTGATTGGCGATATCGGGTGCGGATCCGTGGGCTGCCTCCACATAACCTTTCTGGGGACCGATACAGGCAGAGGGCATCAGGCCAAGGGATCCCAGGACGCCTCCGGCCTGATCCGTTAAAATATCTCCCTGCATATTTTCCAGTAATACAACGCCGTTAAACTGGCGCGGATTCTTTACCAGCTGAAAGGCTGCATTGTCGACGAGCATGGAGCGATATTCGACATCCGGGTAGGACTTGCCAACGTCTTCAACCACTTCACGCCAAAAACGGGAGGTCGCCAGGACATTGGCTTTGTGGATGTTGATCATGGGATCCTTCCTCTTGCGCGCTTCGTCAAATGCGACAATTGCCACGCGTCTCACCTGTTCGTCGGTATACTTGCAATCGTCTTCCGCGTACTTCATGCCGGTCTGGATGCCCTCTGTCTTCTCTCCGAAGTAAATGCCTCCGACAAGCTCGCGAATCATCAGTATGTCGAGTCCATCGCCGATCAGGCTCTCTTTGATGGGAGAAAACGAGGCAAGTGCCTTGGGCAAGCGCACGGGACGATAGTTTGCGAAGGTATCGTAGCGTTTGCGCAATGGAAGGATGGCTCCCAGTTCCGGGCGCATATCCTGCGGAATCTGGTTCATTTTTTCAACCGCAAGCCCCACGGGGCCTTTGATGATCGCATCCGCCTGGTCGCAGATATTTATCGTCTTTTCCGGGAAGGGAGATCCGTCCGTAAAGTAGGCTTCCGCTCCGAAAGGCGCATAGATCAGTTCAAATTCGTGTCCATATTTCCTCTCGACGGCTTTCAGAACTTTAATGGACTCTCCAACGATCTCAGGACCGATTCCATCGCCTTCCAGAACAGCAATTGTCTTTCGCATTTCTTAATCCTTTGTTCCTGCCATCCAAATTAAAAAATAAACGTTCACCGCAAATAGAGCCTTCTGATGAAGGTGTTTAATAGTCCCAGAAATATTCCTGTTGGACAATACCTGTCTAAGAGATTCTTCCGGTTCCTAAATTGGCTGTTGCCGACGCTGAGGGAGGAGGACTAAACAGGAGAGTGAAATACTTCCGCATTTCTGTTCCGTGAAATTCGTGGCAAAAGCAACGGTTTTACTTTTGCCACAAATTTCACGGAATCCAAGAAGAAATTCTGGGCTTAGGGCTTGCTGCTAATACCCCGCATAAACAGGGACGACATCTTTATACTTTGCAACCAGCTTGTCCCAATTGCGCGGTAATTCGATCTTCTTTGTGATAAAGCCGTTTTCAATGCCTCCAACGCTACGAAGCATTCCCATCCAGGCCCCTGGCCCACCGGCTACGACGATGAGGAGTCCGTCGCTTTCCGCGGGAGGGGGTTGAGAAAGAACATCGGCATTTTCCTTCCTTGCAGGAAAAGGCGACGTTGCATTCTTTAGTATGAAATCCTTCAACTTGCTTTTAGTCCACCCTTCGGCCGAAAGCACTTTTGCGTGTGAGGGAATGATGACGAGGCAAGACATGTTCCACGGTCCCATCGCTGCAAGCGATTGTGCAATTCCAAGAGCGCTTGTTTCCCGCGGAACACTCTGAACGTAGCTATTGGGAAAGAACAGGGTGACGGTATTGTCTTCCTTTTTAAATCCTCGTTCCACCTGCAGTGGCTCCCAGGGACTTTCCTCTTCACTTTCGCCCAAAACCAGGCTGTACTTGGATGGATTGCCGATGACGCCCATATCCTCAACACCCTTGCGGGCGCCTCCGATATTTTTGACGATAAGCCCCACGGCCCGTCCGATGGCAGAATTAGCGATATTTCCCGGGCTCAAAGCGCCTGAGCTGTAATTGATGTGGATGTCATTCCGTATTGGTCCGTTGATAGCGAAAAATGGCGCCCAGGACCCGGTGCTGACCTCAAACGTATCGAATCGGGATTTCTGCTCCATCAGTGCCTGCACTGAGGCGATCAGAACCGGCATGTGGGTCGGGAGCGCTCCCGCCATCACGGCATTGACCGCGATCTTTTCTACCGTGGCGCGGCCCAGTCTCGGAATAATCTTGGTGACCAGGTGATCGGCCGGCAAATCGGTACCGGTCATCATCTCGGCCACAGCCTTCTCCGTCGGCGGCACGATCGGCAAGCCGTCGGTCCAGCCCTTGCGGTAGAAGAAGCGATTCACATCCTCATAATCCCCTTTGAAGACAATTCTGGGAGGCTTGGCTGTGGACAGCTTTGGAGTTTTTTCATTCAAAGTAAGCGGCTTTGTCAGCATTTCAAGAATGCCCGGCATTGCGGCGGCAGTTCCGGCCTCGATATCAGCGGATACTGTCGATTCGCATGGTACGTTCAGCGGGAGAACCCGGATACCCGGAACGCCTTTGCTGGAAGCGGCGGAGTGTGCATCTGTTACAAAACCTGGATTCGCCAGTAACACGACCGGCGTGCCAAAGCCCTCGATAGCTATTCCGTTATAGACGAGGAACTTTGTGCAGGACCCTCAATCTCCGACCAGCAAAATGACCGCATCGACTCCCTTGGCCCAGGCAATGAATTGGTCGCGGTTTTTGGTTTCGGTTTCCACGACATTCCATTCCGTGGAATTGAAAGTTCGAATGTCGGAGTCCGGATACATGGACTTCAATCTTCTTTCGAGTGCCAATCCAATGGGGCGCGCCGCGCGCTTGTAATTGACAAACAATCCTATCTTCTTCCCGGCGAGGCCGTCTATGCGCGGCGAAATACCCTTGAGCGGAATAGGATCCACTTCCGCCCACGGACTCAGAACTTCATACCGAATCGGCGGCGATGCTTGAGCAAATAGCATGTGCGAAGGCACCTGTGCCGCTGCCAGGGCAACGAGCAATCCCAGGGCCCAACGAATACCAAATCTGGGCATAATGCTGACCTCCATGCAATTGTTTATAAAGAGAAGGGGGCGATTATATCGCGATTTCGCGGAGTAAACAGAATTAACTCAGGATGAAAAAGGGTGGGAATTTGGGGTCTCGCCGGTATCCGAAATGGCGAGGCCCCAGAAGAGCGATTCAGTTCAGCTTCCAGTTGCTGCCGAAAGCCTGGCGTCGGGCAGCGGATAATGCCTCTCGTAATTCGCTTTTTCGATAGGGCTTGCTAAGGAATACCTGAGGCAATTCTGCGCGGCCTTCTTTCCCAATCTGTGCCATGGCATATCCACTTGCAAGCACCACCGGAATTTCCGGACGGATTTTCCTAATGGCGGACAGAACTTCCCAGCCATCCATTCGAGGCATGGAAAGGTCCAGCAGTACGCAAGTGATCGTATCCTTGTGCTCGCGAAACAGATTTACCGCTTCGACTCCATCGATGGCGGATAAGACTTTGTAGCCCAAACGCTCAACGATGCTGCAGGTCAGATTGCGGACCGACTCTTCATCTTCAGCAACCAGGACAATCCCCTCAAGAGGTCCTGCCGCAACCAGAGGACTCGGCGAGTCTTCGATGGGAGGTGCCTCCAGTCCGGAAACTGGCAGGAAGATCCGGAATGTTGTGCCAAATCCCAATTTTGAATCAATCGAGATGCCTCCCCTGTATCTGCGGACAACGCCCAGGACAAGGGATAATCCGAGGCCGCGACCAACGAACTTGGTTGAAAAGAAGGGATCAAAAACGCTTCCGACTATGGCGGGATCCAGACCGCAGCCGGTATCCTCAACGGCAAGGCTGATATATCGTTCTTCGCTTGGTTTCCAATCGGCGGGGAAAAGGCGCGCCCCCTGGAGCTTTTCAGCTTGAATGGTGCGAAGGGAGATGCGGATGGCGCCATCCTGATCGCCAATGGCTTCTCCCGCATTCATGACGAGATTCGTAATGATCTGGCGGATATGTCCAGGATCCGCCACAATGGTCGGCCCGGGGAAGGGAATTTCCGTTGTGATCCGAACCTTTTTGGAGATTGCTTCGCTGGGCAGGACCAGTGCATCGCGGATAATGGCAGCAAGGTCGATGGGATCGACTTCACCGCTGGCCTGCCCAAGATAGACAAGCATCGATCTGCTTACATCCGCTGCGCGGTGCGATGCCTTCATCGCTTCTTTCAGGTGATCCTTCAGTCCGGGAAGATTGGGAACATCCTCCAGCGCCAGTTCGAGGTTTCCGAGAACCACGGACAGCATATTGTTAAAGTGATGTGCGATGGCGGCGGCCATGCGGCCCAGGCTTTCGGATTTTTGAACCTGGAAGAGTTTTCGCTCCAGGTCCAACCGATCGTTTTCCCCTTTGAGGCGTTCAGAAATATCGCGCGATATGCCGAGAATTGCCGGTTGGCCGCTCCATTGGGCGCGGACGATCCTGGTTTCCACGGGGATCGAATTTCCGGATTTTGTATGGAGGGGGATGGGGCAGAATTCCCGCGTTCCGGCCAGCATGTCGGAAATAATCTGCTCAGCCTCTTCTCGCCGATTCGGCGGATGAATCTGATGAACGGATTGCCCGATAAGCTCTCCTGCGGCATATTCGAGGCGATGCTCGGCAACCGGATTGGTGAAGATGATTTTACCCTGCTCATCGATGACGAAGACGAAATCCTGAAGCGAACTGAAAAGAGTTTCGAGGTTCTGTCGGAATTCCCGAAGCCGCTCTCCCGTTTTTATGCGCGCAATTGCCCCGCCAAGCTGAGCCGCAATCATTTCCAGCGCATTTCGGAATGGAATCGGAATTTCGTCATGCGAGTGGGATGCAACGTTAAGAACGGCGATGACGCGACTGTTATGCAATACCGGAATTACGGCAATCGCACGCAGTTCTTCACCCGTGGTTGCGGATTTGGCCTCCGGAAAGAGTTCCTGGTAAATCCGATATACAGGTTTTCCTGAAAGAGCAAGGCTAACCTGCGGGCTATCAGATCCAAGGCGCTGAGCGTTTTCCACAAATTCGCTGGAGAGACCGCGGTGAACAATCAAATTGAGTCCTCCGTCACCATCGTCTCTAAGGTATACACCGCCGCAATCGGCTATTCCGAGATTGCAGATCGTCTCAATGACGCGGTTGAGGGCGTCCAGGAGGTCTGTTGACGAACTCAGCGCGATGGCAAGATCTCGCTGAGCATTGGAAAGATCCATCAGTTGGTGCGCTTCCGAATTGTCCAGGTTGGTTCCCATCATTCTTAGCGGATGGTTGTTGCTATCTCGCTGGACAACCTTGCCTTTGGAGAGAATCCACTTCCATTCATTCTTTCCCGTGAGCAGCCTGTGTTCAACTTCAAAGAATGGCGACTTCCCATCCAGATGCGGCTGCAGAGCTTCTTTTATCAGCGGCAGATCATCCGGATGAACCATTCCGCTCAGATCGTTGCTGGTAAGTGAGAGGCCGGGATCTCGATCCAGCATTCGAAACCACTGTTTGTTGAAGGCGAAGGTGCCAGTCGAGATGTCCCAATCCCACATTCCCATCCGACCACTATCCAGGGCCAGTTCAAGCCGTTGTCCCTGCATTGCTAACTGGTCTTGAGCCCTTTTGGCATCTGAGAAATCGGAAATGACCTTAATGGCTCCGATCAATTCTCCTTTAGCGTCATAATATGGGAAGGCGCGTGAGAAAAACCAATTCCCGTATCCGGATGAATCCGGCATATGAGAGATGTCCTGGTGCGATAGCTGATCTTTGAATACTTCCACCGCTGAACAGGAATCACAAACTTGTTCTCGACCCCGTAAGACCTTATAGCAGGGCTGATGGAGTATTTCGGATGACATTCCGAATAGGGCCTCCGCCGTGCGATTGGCATATTGAAGCTTCATGTCGCGGGAGATGATGAACAAGCCGTCCTGAACATTGGAGAGGATTTGTGCCTGGGTCCGGATCAGTTGTTCTCCCTGGCGTTGTTCCGTAATATCATCTGCCACGCATACAACATAAGCGATATTGCCCGCGTCATCCATTTTAGGAGTTTTTCTTATCGCCAACAGGCGCCGTTCCCCTTGGCCGTTGGGTACCCATTCTTCGGCATACACAGATTGCCGTGTTCGAAACAACTCCATGTTGCTTTCGCGGCACACTTGCGCGACATCGGGAGGCAGGAATTCATCCAGTTTTTTGCCTGCTGCCCGGGAAACTGAAATGCCGAGAAAGTCCGCATGAGCCTTGTTCAGGTTGGCATAGGTGTTGATATCGGTTAAGTACCAGATCTGAGTTTCGATGTTGTCTAACAACAGCGATTGTTCATCCGTCTTAGCCCGCAGGGCATCCGTAATTCTCAAGTTTTCAATGAGGAGTCGACTGTTTTCGTCCGCTGTTTTTGCCGGCTGCGATAGTTCATTGCCCAGAGCCAATAGCGCAATGACCAGGTTGTTGTGGCGGAGCAGCGCATCATCGGCCAATCCTTGTTCTCCAAAGGAATAGCAGCCAACCAGCGGGGCATTGGGCAGAATGGCCTGAAGTGCTTCAATCTCTTCCGAGGTGCGACGCCTTAAAATGCGGGGCCGAAGGGCGCAGGAAAATGCCAGAATCAATGAAGGCTGGGCAATATGCGCTCGCCACAGGGCTTTGCGCGCTGCGGTCGGAGCGGCCTCAATGATTTCGTCGGAATCAGCGGCCATTACAATCAACACGGCTCCCTGGACAACCGGTTGAGTCATTCGGATGCCGCCTTGAGGCGTGATGAAGCTGGCCACATTGACGCTATATTGGCCAAAAGCATCGGCGGTTCCACACGGTTTTTGTGTTAGGAGCGTAAGATGCTTCCCCTCCAGTTCGTTGCGCTCCATTTCCACCAGCTCGGCGTAGACATCGGCTGCAGGCCGTCCATCGAGTTCGATAACTTCGTGCCCTTGGCATCGCGTTACGGTTGCCCGGCGGCTTGTGGGTTTGAATCCGTGAGACATCGCCATTCCGAAGGCGAGGCGAGTGCGGAAAAGGACGAACAAAAGGCTATCGGGATGGGCTTCCGTTCCGCAAAGTACGAAGTTGGTATCCATCCGCCAATCATCCGCCGCGCAGCCCCCAATAATGGGGAATCGGTCATTGGATAAGCCTTTTATCTTCTCAAGAATTTCAAATCCGCAGCAATTGGACTGCTGCGTGTTGCCCGGGGAGAAGAGCATTCCGAATACGTTCTCTCCCTTCCGGGTCAATTCGGACCAGGTATCATCCTTTGCTTCGGAAAAGAAATCGCATAGCCCCTCCGCGGAGAGCGCTTCGTCAACTGCCGCAGCCCAGTTTCTCGAGACATTTCGGCCCAATCCCATTTCGACCTGAAGATAGGGAGATGCCAGTGCCGTGACCACCACGCTTCCCTCATGAACCCCGTTGCAGATTTCGCCTGCGGTGGTGATTCCTGCCAGGGGAGCATCTCCCATCACGCTGGCGATGCCGGCAAGAAGACGTTGGAGGTCATAGCGAATGGAGGCGAAAACCAGGACAACAGATATGTCATAGTTTTTAATTCCGCTCCGGGCTTGTTTTGCAGCCAAAACGCCGCACTCATAGGAGTCGTCCGCCCTAGATGTACCATAGCCAACTTCAATCAAATTCATGCAAACACTCCTGCTGCAGGGGAGATTCTGTCAGGGACGGCTGCGTTCGAGGTATACGAATATCCGCATGAACTGGAGCGTGAAAATGAGCTTGCAGCAATTGGTTCGATGTACCCGTATTTTGAATCAAAACCTGTCCTAAACCTGCCAGTCTGTACGATATGTCAAAACGAATGCCTATCCTACAATCTATACTCGGGTTTTAATACCAAGAGATTCCATGGGCCATGAGCTAAAACAATCATCATCTCATTATCGTCCTGTTGAGGGAGAAACTATAACTGCGAAAGGGGCTTGCTTGAGAAAGCGAAATTTCATCAGAAAAAGGAGGCCTGCAACAAAAGCGATGCGGGCCCGATTTATTCCGGTTGGCAGAAGGTTTGCGCTTTGGCTCACGACTGTTGCTCAAATTTCCAGCTTGTATTATTATGATTTCAAACGTATTCCCAAAATAGTGATGAGACGTTCATGAAGGGGCAACCCCCATGAAGCGATCCGGATGGTGCCTATTGTGGTCAGCAGTCATTTTCGCAGGGATTGGCCGCGAGAGTGTGATTGTCGCGCTTTCCATGCCACGATAAAGGCAGTCCGTTCATGAGCGTCATGCCCGGATAGTAGTGAAAATGAATTATGAAGCCGGGATGGGATGCCGAAAAGGTAGGCAGCTATGCCAGGGCGAAACGACCCAGGCGCTGCAACCAGCGATCGATCGATTCACTCGCGCAAAACGGCTCAAGCTAAGTTATAAAGTTGGTCAATATCAAGGATTGAATCACCGCCAGAAAAGGAGTGTGACATGTCCATCTACCGCCCAAGTATTTGGGAACAGGCACAGCAGCAGGGATTGTCTCGCCGCGAATTTCTGAAATTCTGTAGCTGGATCAGCGCCGCACTTGGACTTGAGCAAATGGGAGTAGCTCAGGTGGTCAAAGCGCTCGATTCCAAGCCTCGACTTCCCGTTGTCTGGTTTCACTTTCAGGAATGCACCTGTTGCAGTGAGTCCTTCCTCCGGTCTTCGCATCCTACGGTGGGAAAGCTGCTCCTCGATACGATTTCGCTGGACTACACGGAAACGCTGCAGGCGGCATCCGGTCAGCATGCGGAAGAAGCTTTGCACGAGACCATGGCGAAATATCGAGGGGAGTACCTGATGATGGTGGAGGGGTCGGTGCCATCGGCCGACGGAGGAATCTATTGCTGTATAGGCGGTCGTACCGCGACGGACATTGTTCAGGAAGCCGCAGCGGGTGCGAAAGCGGTCATTGCATGGGGAAGTTGTGCATCCAATGGTTGTATGCAGGCTGCGCGGCCGAATCCGACCGGAGCACAGCCCATTCGCGAAGTGATTTCGGGCAAGCCGATCGTCAATGTGCCTGGATGTCCGCCGATAGGCGAAGTTATGGCAGGCGTCATCGTGCATTTACTGGCCTTTGATCGCATCCCGCAGCTGGACGGGGCGGGAAGGCCGAAAGCTTTTTACTCGCGACGGGTTCACGATACCTGTTACCGGAGACCGAATTACGATGCCGGGCTTTTTGTTGAATCCTTTGATGATGAAAATGCCCGAAGAGGTTTCTGTCTGTATCGGATGGGGTGTCGCGGGCCGGTGACATATAACTCCTGCGGAGTCATGCGCTGGAATGAGGGGGTGAGCTATCCAATACAATCCGGGCATGGATGTATTGGCTGCAGCGAAAGCAGCTATTGGGATAACGGGCCATTTTATCGCCATTTGGCATCATTCCCCGGTTTTGGAATTGAAAAGACTGCAGATACGATCGGAATGGTTCTTGGTGCGGGCACGGCGGTCGGCATCGCGGCGCACGCCGTTGTCACGAATGTCCGCAAGCACCAGATCATTGCTGAGGGAGTTGAGGAAAGCAAGCGTCAGGCAGAACTCGAGAAAGGAGATGAATAATGGCAAACCGCATCGTTATTGACCCGATTACAAGAATTGAGGGCCATCTTCGAGTAGAAGTGGAAGTAAAAAATGGTGTGGTTGTTGATGCCTACAGCTCCGGAACCATGGTGCGCGGGATGGAAGCCATCCTCAAAGGCCGTGATCCGAGAGATGCCTGGGCGTTTACCCAAAGAGCGTGTGGTGTCTGCACGACCGTTCATGCATTGACTTCGGTGCGATGCGTCGAAGATGCATTGGGGATTGTTGTTCCCCCCAATGCCGAGATTATCAGAAACATCATGGCATGCGCCGTTCAGATGCACGACCACATTGTCCATTTCTACCACCTTCACGCATTGGATTGGGTCGACGTGGTGAGTGCTCTGAAGGCGGATCCGGCGAAAACTTCCGAAATCGCCACCAGCATTTCGCGCTGGCCCAAGAGCTCGGCCAAGTATTTCTCCGATCTTCAGAAGCGTCTCAGTGCGTTTGTCGGAAGCGGACAACTCGGGATCTTCGCCAAAGGCTATTGGGGACATTCCGCATACAAGCTTCCGCCGGAAGTCAATCTCATCGGGGTGGCACATTATCTGGAGGCACTGGAGTGGCAGAAGGAGATTGTCAAGATTCATGCCATTCTGGGCGGAAAGAATCCGCATCCGAACTACCTGGTCGGGGGCGTGCCCTGCGCGATCAACCTGGATGAGGCCAATGCCCTTAATGCGGAACGCCTCGCCATGATTGGCACTCTATTGGATGAGGCCCAGGATTTTGTGGAGATGGTCTATCTGCCGGATCTTATGGCCATTGCATCCTTTTATAAGGATTGGGGTGCGATAGGAGGCGGATTGCCGAATTACCTGGTCTATGGTGATATGCCGACTAATGGATATCGGGACCACTCCAAATACAAATTCCCGCAAGGAATCATACTGAACAGAAATTTGAACGAGGTCCTGCCGCTTGATGGGAAAAACCCGGACGAAATTCAGGAGTTCATAGCCCGGTCCTGGTATGAATATGCGGAAGGAGACCAGGTAGGGAAGCATCCATGGGCAGGGGAGACGCGTCTGAAATATTCGGGCCCGAAACCGCCTTATCAATTCCTCGAAGTCGACAAGAAATACAGTTGGCTCAAGACCCCTCGCTGGAAGGGGCATCCCATGGAAGTGGGACCTTTGTCGCGGATGCTGGTTGGCTATGCAGCCGGCAACACCGAAATAAAGGATGTGGTGACCGAGGCATTAAAACAGCTCCAGGTGCCGGTGGAGGCTCTCTTTTCCACTCTGGGGCGCACTGCCGCCAGAGGATTGGAAACCCGTCTGATTGCCCGATGGGCCAAGGAATTCTATGCGCAGCTGCTCGCGAATATCAAGAACGGGGACAGCCGTACATTCAACAACGAAAAATGGAATCCGGAAGTCTGGCCGACAGAAGCCAAAGGAATCGGCATGTCGGAAGCTCCTCGCGGCGCGCTGGCTCACTTCATAGTAATCAAGGACAAGCAGATCGAGAATTATCAACTCGTTGTGCCGTCGACTTGGAATGGATCCCCGCGGGATGCGCAGAATCAGATGTCGGCCTATGAAGCCTCTCTGATCGGAACCCCCGTACCTAACCCTGAACAGCCGGTCGAAATTCTACGCACTATCCATTCCTTTGACCCCTGCCTGGGCTGTGCGGTTCATCTTTACGATGAAAAGCAACGGAGTCTGCATAGGGTCAATCTCACATAGGAGGGACGCATGGAACCGACGACGATTCGCAGAATCTACGTGTGGGGACTTCCTGTGCGCTTTTATCACTGGCTGAATATGCTTTGCATCATCATGCTGATCGGCACAGGACTGGTAATCGGACGTCCCTGGAGCTTGCAGGTAGGTGGAGAGGCTTATACCGGGTATTGGTTTGGCACGGTGCGCTTCATCCACTTCCTTGCGGCGTTTCTTTTCTTTTTCAATTTCGTATTTCGGCTTTACTGGGGATTTGTGGGAAACAGGTATGCGCGGTGGCCTGTGTTTATTCCCTTCAAGAAAAAGCAGTGGGTTGAAATCGGTGAGGTCTTGAAGGTGGATATACTTCAGGCAGAGGTTAAGCCGCTGCACTCCATTGGGCATAACAGCCTGGCCGGATTGACATACTTTTTTTCATTCCTGGCCTTCCTCTTCCAATCGGTGACAGGATTTGGAATCTATTCGGCGATGAGCCATTCCTGGTTGCCGAAATTGTTCGCGTGGGTTATTCCCATAATGGGAGGGGATTTTGCCGCGCGGCAGTGGCATCACGCGATGATGTGGTTTTTTATCGTGTTCAGCATGATTCATGTCTACCTGGTTTTCTACCATGATTACGTTGAGGGGCGAGGCGTGATTTCCTCGATGGCAAGCGGTTGGAAGTACATCGAGGAACGGGGTGGAGAAGGGAAATAGACGCAAAGCCGCAGCCTTTTGTTCCGGAGATACTGATGTCTAAGGCGAAGCATACCCTGGTTTTAGGTATTGGAAATTACCTGATGGGGGATGAGGGAGTCGGGATTCATGCGGTCCAATATTTGCAGCGCCAAGCATGGCCATCTGATATTGAGTTCATGGATGGTGGTACCGGTGGCTTTCATTTGTTGAGTTTGTTTGAGGAATTCAGTCCAGTTATTATCATCGATGCCTGCATGGATGATAATCCGCCTGGAACTGTCCGTGTGTTCCATCCGCAATTTGGATCCGAATTCCCGCCGCTGCTGAGCATGCATGAGATTGGATTGCGCGATCTGCTCGAATCGGCCGTCTTGCTGAATACAACTCCGGAAGTGCAGTTGATTGCGATCTCCATTTCGAATATGGAAGATCTGACGATCGAGCTCACCCCTGAGGCGAAGGGCGCTATGCCGGGAATCGAATCAGCGGTTCGGTCCTTACTGGAAGCGCCAGCAAGCCGGCGCTTCCAGTAAGATCAGCACGGGAAGATCGCGCGAAATTCGCTGCCTGATCCGGGCGTGCTGGTGATCCGCAGCCGTCCGGCAGCCCGGTCTATCAACCGTTTTACAATAGCGAGCCCGAGGCCATTTCCCTCAATCCCTCGGGTTTCGCTACGCTTTTCGCGGAAAAATTCCTCTCCAATGCGGGCAAGATTAGCCGGGTCAATCCCAATGCCTGTGTCGCGTACGGCAATTTCAACGCCCTTATTCGACCGCACCGCGCTGATCAGGACCTTGCCGCCTGGTCGATTGTATTTCACCGCGTTACCGACCAGGTTGGTCAGGACTGTGCTCATATCTTCGGCGGAGATTGCGCAGGCAGGCAGGTCCGGAGCCAGTTCCACCTCAATGGTGACATCAGCGGCGGAGGCACGATCTTTCCACAATTCGACGACTTCTTTTAGAACCGGGGGGATTTTTGATGGCGCGGCAGGCGTCTGTACAGCGCCATCATGTTCAATGCGTGACAGGGAAAGCAAATCTGATATCAGCTCGCCCAGGCCGTCAATTCTTTCATCGGCGCGTGCGAGAAACGAGGTGTAGGGTTCGAGATCGTTTCCCAGGCTGCGATCGCGCATGACTTCGACAATGGACTTGAGGGCGGTGAGAGGTGCTCTTAATTCGTGCACCAGTGTTCTGGTAAAGCGGGCTTTTTCTACCGCCAGACGACGTACGGCCGTTATATCCACCGCAGTCATAATTCGGCCGAGCAATCCGCCTTCATCATCGTAGAATCCGCTCACCGTGACAAACAATCGTTTTGCCCCGGCATCGGTTTCAAATACGGCGGGAGACGGATTGACTGGATCAAACGCCGTCAGAGCCGGTGCCAGGATTCCGTTTGAAAGAACGGAGGAAACCTGAGTCCCGAGAAGCTTGTCGGAATCGACTCCAAGTATTTCCTCCATGGAGCGATTCGCTAAGGCAATCTCACCCGCTCGGTTGACAACCAGAACGCCGTCGCGGAGGCTGGCAACCAGTGAATGGGTCTGGCTTTTCTCCGAGGCTAGTTCCTGGAGGCTTGCTGCATGGGCCTGACGCAGGCGCTCCGCTTCATCGCGAAGCTTCTTGTGTCCCAGCAGCGTGTCGACCGTGCTGAGCAGGTCATCGGGAGAAAAGGGTTTGGGCAGAAAGATATCAATGCCCTGGCGGGTAGCAAACACTGCGGTCTCGATGTTTGCGTACGCCGTGATCATGCAGATCATCGTCTGTGGCGATTTTTGCCGGATGGACTGAAACAAGGTAAGGCCGTCAACATCCGGCAATCGATAATCGATGAACATCACATCATAGGAGGCACCTGCGACGAGTTCCTGCGCGGCACGACCGCAATCCGCCGTATCAACATCATAGCCCTCGAGAGACAGGATCTCGCCTACGCCGGACCGAATCCCTGGTTCGTCGTCCACTACAAGGATGCGCGCGGCCATTGTGTCACCTCTCCTCCGGTTTGACCGCCTGTTCGTTCAACCTGCGCTCTACGAGCATCAGGAGCCGGTGTGCACTTACCGGTTTGTCGATAAAGTCATCCAGGTGAGACCAGCTTTTGAGCTCTTCGCGCTCACGGGTAAATCCCAGACCCGTTTCGGAGGCGACCCCCGATAGCATCACCAGAGGAATGGACTTCAGACGTTCTTCCCGGCGAATACGTCGGGCCAGGGTGAATCCCGAATCGGCATGCTCCATCATAAGATCGACGAAAATCATGTCCGGCGACTCTACGGAAAGGAGTTCCAGCGCCGCATCGGTGCCTTCAGCCGTCAATACGGTATAGCCACGGGCCTTGAAGAAGGCTGTTTGCGCCGCTAGAAAAATAGGATCGTCGTCAATGAATAAGAGCTTCGCTTTTCCTTCACTCATGGGGTCATACTCCTTGTCTGGCGCGCCTGGCTTACAGGCAGCTCGATGAAAAATGTCGCTCCTTTTTGGGGTTCAGACTCAAACCAAATGGACCCGTGATGCATCTTCACGATCCCATAGGTTATGGCCAGGCCGAGTCCGGTGCCGCGTCCAATACTTTTGGTCGTAAAAAAGGGCTGAAATACCCGGTCGTGATCTTCCGCCGGTATGCCGCATCCGTCATCTTTAACAGCCAATCGGATCCTGTCGCGACCTTCGGAATAGCTGAGTGCGATCGTGACATTGCCGCCACGCTCCCCCAGTGCCTCGATGCCATTCTGTATCAGGTTGACGAGGACTTGCACCATCTGATCGCGATCCATATCGGCTTCGATAGGTTCGGTGCATGCCGCCAGTGCCAGACGGATGTTCTTGCTCTCAAGTTGGGCGGCATTGAAAGATTTATCGATCACTTCCGCCGCCAATTCATTCAGTCTGCAGGAGGAAAATTTCACACGGTTCTGGCGGGCAAAATCGAGGAGTCCGGAAACGATGCGCTTGCATCGTTGGGTTTCCTTTTGAACCAAATCAATGTCTTTCGCGACCTGCGCGGAACCTCCAAGCTTCCGTTCAATAAGGCCCGAGTAGAGCAGAATGGTGCCCAGGGGATTATTGAGTTCATGCGCGATTCCCGCCGCCAGCTGACCAAGCGACGCAAGTTTTTCAGTGCTCACCAGCTGACGATGGATTTCACGCAGGTCTCGCCATGGCACATGCAGCTCATGGCATACCCGTTCGGCCTGGTCAATCAGGAATGGAAGGCACATGGCTTCCTCGGCAAGGCCGTTGAGAACGGCAGCGGCTTTGGCCCGGCAAGTGGGATAACCGCACGCGCCGCAGTTTAGCTCATCATCGACCGAAAATTTATTGGTGCGGGAGAGGATATTGCGAATCTGTTCTTCGCTGGGTTCCGCAAAACGGTGGTCATCCGCGGTAAAGCTGCGGGAAAGAGCATCCGTTTTTTCAAATCCTTCGAAAGTGCGGGGCGTGCGCTGGGCATGCGCACAGATGTTGGCACGTCTGCGATGGGACGAGTCGAGGCGAGACATGCCTGGCCCTTCATGGCAGCCATGGCACATGAGCGCTTCAACGAGCCGGGGCCGGATTTCGCCTCGTTCCATGTCTGTAAGCACCTCGTCTGTTTCCCTGCGTCCCGTGGCAACAACAAAGCGGCCGTCCAGCGGGTCTGATTCCAGCCCGGCACTGATAAGAAGTCCTCCTACCAACGGGAAAGCCCGTCCGATACCGGCGCGCGGCGGATCGGGTTCAGATGGATCGAGGGATGCCGGATCAACACCGCGTTGAGCAAAGATACGCCTGGTTTCGGTGAAAGTCAGCGCTTCTTCGACAACGCGGGGCAGCAGTGGGTCCCGGGCCTCGATTTTCTTGGCTATACATGGACCGATAAAGACGCAATGGACGTCGCTGCCGTACATTTCAAGTACTTCGTGGGCGACAGCGATCATAGGAGAAACAACCGGAGCCAGGTGTGGAACCAGTTCCGGGTGGTATTTTCGTATGCGTTCGACAATAGCCGGGCAGGCCGTAGCAATCCACGATCCATCCGGGTTGTCGCGCAGAAGCTCGGAATACGCAGCTGCTACCCGATCCGCGCCACGAGCTACCTCCACCACATATTGAAAGCCTGCAGCACGCAATGCCGCAATCACGCGCTCCGGCGCCACTTCAGAAAATTCCGCTGCATAGGAAGGGGCCAGCAGGGCTGCCACACGTGACCCGCCATCAATCAGACCGAGGGTATATTCGACTCCGGATACACATGTCTTGGCATTTTGAGAACACACAGTTGTGCAACGGCCGCAGGCAATACACCGCTCTGTGACGACCGAAGCCTGCCCATCAACGATTCGGATCGCCTTGACCGGACAGGAACGTACGCACGTATAGCATCGTCGGCAGTTCTGTTTGATGGTCTCAATTGCGGCGAACATGTTTCCGTTCCTTTCCCTGCGGTGGTTTACTGATCATCGCGACCGGTGTAATGCCTGTGAAGAAGCTCGTGACTCTCCGGGCTTCCCGGCTTGCCCAGCACATTTTCATATAATCGACGCACGGCGGCATTTTCATGCGCGGTATGCAGCTTCGCGCGCTTGTCGGCGTCGTGGATCTTGGCACGTCTTGCCTGGAGTGCCCCTTCGGAAATGCTGCGGGGCTGCCCGCCGCCACCGATGCAGCCACCGGCGCAGCTCATGACTTCAATAAAGTCCAGGGACATTTTGCCGGCCTCAATCTGATCGAGCAGGGCGCGGGCCGCACCGAGTCCGCTGACAACGCCGCAGTGCAATTGGCGGCCGGCAAGGGTTACGGAAAAGGTTCGGATCCGTTCATCACTTCTCAGCGGCGCCACAACGGTTGGGCCGAAAGAGCTGGATTCGCCCAGTAGGTGCGCCGCGGTTCTGAGTGCTGCCTCCAGCACACCTCCGCTTCCTCCGAAAAGACGGCCTGCGCCGCTGGCCTCAGCAAAAGGCTCATCGAGTTTCGAGCGAACGGCGGAGTCTGCCGACAGGTTTACTCCAAAATTATCCAGCAGCCGCATCAGTTCCCGTGTGGTGATGACTGCATCGATATCCCCGACCTCAAAGGCCTCATGTTTTTTTGCGGTGCAGGGCATGATGGATACCGAAAAGATATGTCGACCGTCGCTATTCCCGCGCTTCTTGATAAGCGCGGCGGCCATCTGCTGCGGCGACTTGCAGGTGGACAGATTCGGAATAAACTGCGGTTTGTGAAGCTCGACAAACCGGACCCACGCGGGAGAACAGCTGGTAAACATCGGAAGCGGGCCGCTGTGACCCAGTCGCTCGACCAGCTCGTGCGCCTCTTCCATTACCGTCAGATCTGCTGCAAATGAAGTATCGTATATTGCATCGAAACCTATTTGCCGCAATGCTCCGGCAATCAGCAATAAGGCATCGGTTGCGTTGCGAATCCCGAGTTCAACGGCGATTGTGGCCGGAACCGCGGGGGCGATTTGCGCCACGACCGAAACCTGCGGATTGCCCAAGGCTTCCGCTACCTGGGATATCGCGCTTTTTTCACGCAAGGCACCGGTGGGGCATACCCGAACGCATTGGCCGCAGAAAACGCAGTCGGATACGTCCAGACCGGCATCATTACCCGGTTTGATATAGGTCCCGAAGCCCCGGCCGGCGTAGTCGATGGCTCCCACGCCCTGTTCCGAATGGCAAACCGTGACGCATCGTCCACAGAGAATGCACTTATTCGGATCCCTGACAATGGCAGGAGAAGAAACGTCCACCGGATGTCCCTTGGGACCGCCGGGGAAACGATTACCGCGCACATCCATGCTGGTAGCCAGCCGCGAAAGCTCGCAATCGCCTGCCCGTTCGCAGTAGAGGCAGTCATCGGGATGGCTGGCAAGTAACAGCTCAACAATATTTCGTCGGACTCTCTGAACACGAGGCGAATGGGTCAGAACAGAAATGCCCTCACGTACGGCCATAGTGCAGCTTGTCTGAAGCCTGGACTCCCCTTCTATCTCAACCAGGCACACTCGGCACGAAGCATGCGGTACCGGAGCCATGTCCATCGCGCAGAGATGAGGGATGTGGATGCCAGCATGGGATGCGGCTGACAGAACCGTATCGCCATTTTTACATTCTATCGATCTTCCGTTAATTGTGATGTTCACAGACTTACCTCCTGCCACAGTGCGACTCCAATTGCATCCTTGGGACAAGCCGAGACACAGGCTCCGCAGCCGATACAGCGATCTTCAATAACGTAATGCGCCTGCTTGCGTTCTCCGACAATTGCATTCTGGGGGCAGGCTTTACGGCAGATCCCGCAGCCGATGCAAAGGGCGTTGTCGACGGTGAAGGTGCGCAGTCCCTGACAGACTCCCGCCGGACAACGCTGCTCATGCAGATGTGCTTCATACTCATTACGGAAGTATCGCAAGGTGGACAGAATCGGATTGGCTGCCGTCTGTCCCAGCCCGCATAGAGATCCTTCGCGAATGGTTTCGGCAAGCTCCTCGGCAGCAAGAAGTCCGCGAAAGCGGGATAATCGCTTCGCTTCGTCATTGGCCGGTTTTTCGCACAGTGATACCAGGATCTCGTACAGTCTCGTTGTTCCTTCACGGCAGGGTGTGCATTTTCCGCAGGATTCGGAGCGGATGAATTCCATGAAGTATTTGGCAACATCAACCATACAGGAGCGTTCATCCATGACCACCAGACCGCCGGAACCCATAATGGCCCCGCGTTCCTGAAGCGCGCGATAATCCACGGCTACATCCAGTTCATCGGCCGGCAAGCATCCACCACTGGGCCCTCCGATTTGAACGGCTTTCAAGCGGTGGCCGGGAATAGCGCCGCCGCCGATATCCTCTACCAGCTCTCGCAGCGAAAGGCCAATCGGGACTTCGACCAGGCCCGTATTCCGAACGGCGCCGGAGAGTGCAAAGACCTTGGTGCCCGAATCGCCTTTGCCTATGCCCGCAAACCACTCGGCGCCATGATCGAGAATGCACGGCACATTGGCAAGGGTCTCTACATTATTCAGAACCGTTGGTTTTCCATATAAACCGCGTTCGGCAGGGTAGGGCGGCCTCGGCCTTGGCATACCTCTGCGTCCTTCGATGCTGGCGATGATTGCTGTTTCTTCTCCGCATACAAACGCACCGGCTCCCTGTTTGATTCGGACGTCGAAAGAGAACTGGCTGTCCAGTATGTTTTCGCCCAACAAACCCGCTTCACGAAGACGGGCAATTGAGGTTTCAAGCCGCTCAATGGCCAGCGGATATTCCGCGCGGCAGTAAATGTAGCCGTGGCGCGCTCCGATGGCATAGGCGGCGATGGACAGCCCTTCCAGAACGCGGTAGGGGTCCCCCTCGAGCACCGCGCGATCCATGAATGCTCCCGGATCTCCTTCATCCGCATTGCAGATGACGTATTTGTCCGCGCTCACCTGATCATGCGCAATGCGCCATTTGCGGCCTGTAAGGAACCCCGCACCGCCTCGTCCACGCAGGCCTGACGCGATCATCTGATCGCAGACCTCCGCCGGTGTCATGGAGGAGAGCGCGCGGCTCAAGCCGCGGAAAGCACCGCGGGAAAGTGCCCCGTCCAGAGAGATGGGATCAATGATTCCGCAATTCTCCAGAACCACCTTCTTTTGACGGGCAAAAAACGGGATGGCATTGATGTCCGGTAATTCGGACAGGGGGCCGGTAGCGGCATCATGGCGGGCGATCGTCAACGCATTCTCCAGTTCGCCACGAAGCAGGACGCCGGAGAGTAGAGACTCGACATTGCTTTTGGTGACGCCGGCATAGGAGATTCGGGGTTGGCCGGGAAGCGCAATATCGATAAACACCTCTTTCTGGCAATATCCAATGCAGCCTACATCGATGATGGATGCGCTGATCCGGTTTTCTGCCAGGAAGGCCTCAATTCTTTTCCGGATGGCAGCCGCGCCATTCGCCAGACCACAAGTGCCCAGTCCTACAAAAATGAGAATTCCATTCCCGCCTCTGCGCGCACGAACCAATCGGTCTGCCTTCAATTGGCGACATGGATCATTTTCGTGGCAGAGCGGCCCGCTCTCAAGGCACTGGATGGCCTGAACGCATGGAGTGGCGGCCGTATGCCGGCACGAACTGCAGCAGGGTGTTAATAGTTCGACGTTTGTCATGGCAGCCTCGCAAGGTCATCAAGGATCGCATCCAGTTTGTTGTCATCCATGTTGCCGTGAAACTCCCCGTTGATGCGAACCACGGAGGCAATGGAGCAGGCACCAAGGCAGGCGGGTGTCAGCAGCGAAAATTTTCCATCGCGCGAATTGCCGTCTTTTTGCAGTTTCAGCCTTCGCCTCAGATGATCACACAGGAGGCCGCTGCCGCGGACATGGCAGGCCGTGCCGCGGCAGACTTCAATAACATTCTCGCCAAGCGGAATAAGGCGAAACTGGTTGTAAAAAGTCGCGACGCCGTAAACGGTGCTGCGCGGAATCCTCAGCGCCCGTGAGATACCGGCAATGGCTTGACCGGTAACATATCCATACTCCTTCTGGGTCGCCTGCAGCAGCGGGATGAGACTGGCAGGCGTCAATTCTCCCTGGGCGTCAATCAGTTCGGCTATGGTCAACATGATCTTCTCCTGTCGAAAACGTGCATCAGGCCAGAACGCGATCTACCGCTTCATGAATGCGAGCGAGAGATGCGGGCTTTTTGATTTCTTCCACTGCCGGCCAGTCATTGCCCATAACAAACTCAAAGGATGATGCCTTTTTATTCAGGTGATCCATGAACCCTGACATGATAATTATCGGGATCTTCCTGTATTCCTCTTTAGCCTTAAGCGAGTAGGCCAGATTGAATCCGTCCGCATCCGTATCCATCATGATGTCGAGGATGATCAGATCAGGGCGGGCATTCTGTATGGCCTTCATCCCTTCCGAGCCACTGTGGGCGATCTGGATGCCATACCCGCGAGCTTCAAAATATGCCTTCAGTGAATTCGTCAAATCTCTGTCATCGTCTACAACCAGAATGTTTTTCGTTGCCATAATCCATCTCCTTGATCAAAGTTGTGTTACGTTAATCACAAGGCACTGTTAGTTACATTGTTCACTGTGTAAATAAACACAATGCAGTTCAAAAAATTTTTACTGTGCTACATTAGAATTTGAAAATCTGGATACAGGTTCGATGCCGCCTTCGCCACGGTTTTTAGCCAAAAAGGATAACTTCTCCAGTTTTGCCGAAATATCTTCCATTTCGAGATGCACCCCTGGAGGCAAATCGATAATAGCGGGTACAAAGCTAAGAAACGATTTAACCCCTGCTTCTGCAAGCAGATGAACAATGCTTTGAAGCCCGTCCGGCTGGCACGCCAGAATAGCGATCTCAACAGGCCTTTCGCTGAGCACCGCCTTGGCATTATTGATATCAAAGCATCGTCTTCCGGCAATTACCCTGCTGATTTTCGACGGGTCATTGTCGAAAACGATATCCACGGAAAAGCCCCGCTCGATAAACCCACGGTAAGAGAGGAGCGTTCGGCCAAGATTTCCTGCGCCAACGAGCGCTACCGACTGGACTTTAGTCGTGCCCAGAAGTTCCGAAAGGGTAGTGATCAGAAGTTGAACATTGTATCCGCGGGAGATATTGCCGAAGGAACCGAAAGCGGAGAGATCACGCCGAAGCTGTGCTGGAGTAACATCAACGTATTCAGCAAGTTCATGGGAATATACATATTGAATTCCCTTGCCGTGGAGATCTTCAAGCACGCGCCGGTAGGTCGAAAGCCTTTCGATCGTCTGCAGGGCGACTCGCTTGCCGGCGAACTGTACGGATTGGGTTCGTTCAAGCTGTCTTTGTATCGACCTCATATTTCCTTCCTCGTTACGATTGATATTGTGTACTCATACACAATGCATGTCAAGCCCAAAGTGGATTTATTTTAAGAAAAGTGCAATTTGAAGAAGTTTGGGGGAGGTATTTATCCATGATGAACTCGGTGCCCGAGATCCTTAGACGAGTATTGGCATCCCGCTTTCAATCGGCCTGGCATAGCCGTCTTCTATAGAAAAGTGCGCTACCGGCATAATTTCCACCCCTTCGTGGAAAGGCGGGTTAATATCTGGTCCCATGAAAATCTACTTTGCTGGTTCCATCAGGGGCGGGCGCGTCGATGCATCCACGTATCAGTCCATGATTCGATTCCTGTCCTTGCATGGGGAAGTACTTACAGAGCATGTTGGGGATACCTCCCTTACAGACGCCGGAGAAGATGGGCCCAACGATCGATATATATTCGACAGAGATTTGGCTTGGTTGATACAAAGCGATGTGGTGGTTGCGGAGGTTTCGGTGCCATCGCTTGGGGTTGGCTTTGAAATCGGGTATGCGGTTGCCCTGGAAATGCCTGTGCTATGCCTCTACCAATCCAAATCCGCCAACCGACTTTCGGCAATGATTGCAGGCTGTCCTCGCGTCGTTGTGGGGGAATATTCCTCGCTATCGGAGGCAACCGCAAAAATGGAGGCCTTTCTCAAAGAAAGAGGGCAGGCGATATCCCGATAGGGTACTCTTATGGATTGTGCCTGTGAGCGAGTTCTGAGTTTTATCATTGTTCGAGATTAGGATGCTCAACAAAAAGCCTCTCGAGTTGTTAGCGCCGGCGGGAAGTGCTGACATTGGTATCGCCGCTATTGATCACGGTGCGGATGCTGTCTATGTCGGGGCTCCGCGGTTCAGCGCGAGGGCGAACGCGGGTGTGGCGATGGACGAGATGGCGCGACTGATACGGCACGCACATCTCTACTATGCCAAGGTCTATGTTGCCCTCAATACGATTCTGACTGACGAGGAATTTCCTGAGGCACTTGACCAAATTAGCAGAGTGTACGAGCTAGGCGCGGACGGTCTGATTATCCAGGATTTGGGCCTCCTTGAAATGGATCTTCCGCCCATCCCGTTGATTGCAAGCACGCAAATGCACAACGATACGCCGGGAAAAATTCAATTTCTCGAGGATGTCGGCTTCAAGAGAGCTATCCTGGCAAGGGAGCTTTCGCTGCCGGAAATTGCGGAGATCCGTCGGCACTCCAAAATAGAGTTGGAGTGTTTTGTTCATGGTGCACTGTGCGTTTCCTATAGCGGGCAGTGCTATATGAGTCACGCGATAACGGGCCGAAGCGCCAACCGTGGTGTCTGCGCGCAGCCTTGCCGGTCGCGTTATACGCTCATGGACGGAGATGGAAAAGCAGTCATTCCCAACCGATTTCTGCTGTCATTGAAAGATCTGAATCTGCTGCATGATATTCCGGACCTGGCGGCGGCCGGGGTTACCTCGTTTAAGATTGAGGGACGATACAAGGAAATCGATTACGTTCAAAACGTGACGGCGGCCTACCGCCATGCTTTGGATGCATTCATTGCAGATCATCCGGAGTTTTGCCGCAGCAGTTCGGGGCACGGTGTTCCTGCTTTTGCGCCGGATCCGGCCAAGAGTTTTAATCGCGGTTTCAGTCGCTATTTTCTCAGAGGCGGCGAAGATAAAATTGCCTCCCTGTCCACTCCAAAATCCATAGGACAACTGCTGGGCCCCATTAAACGGCTGGATCGCGAATCTTTTCAAATCGACGGCAGCGATCTGCAAAATGGGGATGGACTCTGTTTTTTTACCAGCGAGGGAGAACTCGCCGGCTTTCGTGTGGAGGGCATTGAGAAGGGAAGGATTTATCCGAGCAGCATGAAGGGACTCACCAAAGGAGTCCCGCTATATCGAAACCATAATAGCGCGTTGATTCGGCAATTGCAGAAGGCCCCTGGTCCGCGTCGAATCAGTGTGGAAGCGGATTTTACCCAAACCGCTGATCTGATTCGGCTGGAGGTCCGGGATGAGGACGGAAACAACGCTGAATGGAGCTCTTCTGCGCCCTATGTGAAACCCAGGGACCCTTTGATGGCAAAGGAAATGGTGGAAAAGCATATCCGAAGCACCGGGAATACGCCTTTTCGAATAACAGAACTGCGCATGGAGGGGCAACTCGGATTTCTGGCCGCTGCAATGCTTAATCAATGCAGGCGTCAGGCGCTCGAAAAGCTTTTGCAGATTCGGTATGAACGCTATCCTCGCGAAGCCAGGCCGCTGGTTCCAAACCGCGTTCCATATCCACTCAAAAAGCTGGATTTTCATGGCAATGTGTTGAACGGAAATGCCCGGAGCTTTTATGCGCGGCATGGGACTGAGATTCTTGAACCGGCATTTGAATCACTTCCGGAATTTGCAAAGAAGGAAGTAATGCGAACGCGGTATTGCCTGCGTCGGGAGTTGGATGCCTGCCTGAAGGCCAAGGACGCGCGTCAGATCAGGGCTCCACTCCGGATTGTTGATGCGCATCATTCCTATTTGCTGGAATTTGATTGCACCGCCTGCAAAATGTCTGTTGTTTTTCTGGGCAGGAAATAGGGGCATGGTTTTCGCATTGCAGCCTACAATGCGGAATATCCGATAATGTTCATCGAACGGCTATCACGGGATACAAGTTGAGCGGACTCGATTTTCTGGTTGTTGGTTTGGCCGCGGTTGCGGCCGGCGCCATCAATGCGCTTGCAGGTGGCGGTACCCTAATTACCTTTCCGATATTGCTTGCAATTGGTGTTCCTCCGATAGCGGCCAATGTCACCAATACAGTGGCTCTCTGCCCGGGTTTCATGGGTGGAATTCTGGCGCAACTCAAGGATCTGACGGGCCAGCGGCGCCGTTTCTGGGTTTTTCTGGGTGTCAGCGCCTTGGGCGGCATAATCGGAAGCCTTCTGCTTTTGTATACCGGAGAGCGCGCGTTTCAGGCGCTTGTTCCTTATCTGCTTCTGGTTGCTTCCTGCCTGATCGCCCTTCAGGGCGTTGTTCGAATGTGGCTTGCGCGGCGGTCCATTCGCATAGAGTCAAAATCACGATCCGAAATGTGGGCGGTAATCCTGGTGGGGTTGGCCGCTATTTATGGTGGATATTTTGGCGTCGCCATGAGTGTCCTTGTGCTGTCGCTTCTTGGTTTTATGATCAATGACACGCTGACTCGGCTGAACGCGATCAAGCAGACCATTGCATTCGGTGCAAATGGTGCGGCCGCCATCCTCTTCCTTTTTTCGGGAAAGGTGGTCTGGCTGATTGCGCTGGTGATGGCAGGGGGAGCGCTGATCGGCGGAACGCTGGGTGGGCGCCTTGCCGCCCATATCAAGCCGGATACCCTGCGCTGGACCGTTGTTGCAATCGGCATTGTCCTTTCGATTGTTTATTTCACTCGATGATTTGAATATGGATCAGATGCAGCCGGATTCGCAAGCTTGCCGGAATTATTTGGGCGAGACGAACGCTGGGACCAATATTGTTAAACTGGAGGAGAAGAAATGAAATTGCCGGGAAATCTTCAGCAGATTATGCAACAGGCGCAAAAGATGCAGGAGGTGATGCAGCAGGAAATCGAAAATATCCGGGTGGATACGAGCGTGGGTGGGGGGGCGGTTACGATCCAGATGGATGGGAAGAAAAATCTTGTCGACCTGAAGATCAATCCCGAAGTGGCCGGCGATGTGGAAATGATCCGCGACCTCATTTTGTCTGCTGTCCGCGAAGCAACGGCCAAAGTCGATGAGGAAATAGGCAATAAAGTTGGAAACCAGATCGGGGGAATGGGGCTGCCGCCTGGCCTGTTCTAGCTGTGGGTCAAAATTTCAGATGCTTCCTGGCAGGGAGATACTTACAACGGCGCTCTAAAACCACGTGCCTTTGCCCGCCTCAGGTCCTGTGTTTGCAGAATTTGCAAAATTCGCGGCGATAAAAAAACCACAAAATCGCCGCGAATTTCCACAACGACCCTAGTATGATCAATGCACACCCCGCCGAAAGGGGAAAGGGTCCACATGGATAATGACAAGCCACAGCTGGTAATTCGCGATATTCCTTTTGGTCTCTGGTTTTTTGGTTTGGTTTTTTCCGGATTCGGCGTCCTGATGGCGTATTCGGGAGGACCGCCGCTTTTTATGTCGCTGCTTTTCCTGGGAGTCGGGCTCGCGATAGGGCTCTTCGCCAGTGTTGTAACTATTACGGCGGATAGGATCACGCGGTCACTGACCATGGAATCGCGCTCGGCGCTCCGCAGCAAACGCATGGAAGTGCTTTGGGATGACATCATCGGCATCAACGTGGAAAGGACAGTCAGCTCGGGTCGCGGAGCCAGATATCTATATGGGCTAACATTGCTGCGCAAGGATGGGCAGGTGGTAGCTTTGCAGCAGTACAAATCCAGCGGCCGGGAAGGCAAAGAAAGCAGAGCGATCCGGCTGCGCGAGTTTATCGGCATCCGGGACACAAACCGCGTTCCCAGCGGAATGATTCCGATGGAACTATCTCAGTTCTCTGAGGTCCATGAGACCGACAGCATTCATTGGCAGATACAGCCTCTGACCACCTATGGCGCTACAGCTCCCACCGGTTTCCGCTGGAGCTCTACTGACTTCAAGACTACCGGCTGCTTTCTTTTTCTCGCGCAGAAAGGGGAGGGGCAGTCTTCAACCGGCTTTCTGGCATCCTTGGGCAAAATGCTGCTTCGGCAGGCTTTTTCGGCTCACGGGTTTCAGCCTGAGGAAGCTCCCAGCCTGGAAGATGCCATTACCCTCGAGCCGCTGGATCCAAGTATCGAAAGCCATTTCCTGGCGTATACCAATGAACCGGACCGCGCGCGTTCGTTACTTAACGCGACCACTACCGCGAAGTTGTCGCAGTGGGCCGGGAAATACCCTCTCAAGCAGCTTCAGTCAGGCGGGTCATATTGTCAGCTGATGGTCTTGTTTGGACCGAGCGGCGTAGCTATTGCAACCAATCACTTGCTGGAACGCAACCAGGCATACGAGCTGATTTCTTATGGCGTTGAGTTGGTGAAAAGTCAGAAGAGCGGTTTTGGGTGTTCCGCCTCGAACTTTTAGAAATGTTTTGGCAAAAGCGATTCGATAAACTCAGCGTAGATAGGAGAGGAACCTGGAACATCCGGGAAATGCCGGAAATCCCAGCTCAATCTGCAAGTTTTCATCAATCATCAGGCGAGCGTCATCGAGCGGATAGTCCGTTGCGGACATTGTATCTACCAGGCAGTCATTAGCAGGCGATGTTATGGCGAAAAAAGATCGGGCAGCACCATCGACACCGAACTGGATTCCAAATCGTTGGATGGCTTGGAAAATTTGTCTGGCATATGCAGCGCTGGGCGGAATCTGGATTTTTTCATCCGGCTGGTTATTGCACTTCCTGGTGAAGGATCAGGGGCAAATAGCCTTTCTGGAAAATGTAAAGGGATGGTTTTATGTCGCGGTAACTGCCGCGCTGCTATGGTATGCCCTGGATCGTTATTTCATGCAAATCCGTCGTTCTGCACGAATGCTGCAGGAGAGTGAACGGCGCTGGTATTTTGCTCTTGAAGGAGCGGGGCATGGCGTGTGGGACTGGAATGTTAAAACCAATGAGGTTTTTTATAGTCCCTTATGGAAAGCGATGCTTGGTTTTGAACCCAATGAAATAGGCAATTCATATTCCGATTGGGAAGACCTCGTGCATCCCGAGGATTTGCCGAGAGTTTTGGCTGAATTGCAGCATTTCCTGACGGGTGGAGCACCCTTATACATAAATGAGCACCGCGTTCGATGCAAAGATGGCAGCTATAAGTGGATCCTGGATCAGGGCAAGATAATAAGTCGGGATGCGGATGGGAAGCCGTTGCGAATTCTCGGAACCCACTTTGATATGTCGGAGCTGAAGCGGGCGGATCAGTCGCTGCGGGAAAGTGAATCAAAATGGCGGTCCTATGTGGAGGATGCCCCCGTTGGTGTCGTGGTAGCCGACGCTGAGGGCAGCATTGCTGAAGCAAACAGATCTGCCGAAATGATTCTGGGCTATGAGCAGGGAGGGCTTTTGAAAGCCCGGCTTGCGGACCTCCCCGTTTCCGGTATGGCAATGTCGGTCAGCGAATACTTTTCCGAAGTGGTTCGCAAGGGGCAGGCGGACGGGCAATTCCTTCTGAGGAAAAAGGACCGCAGCCTTGTGTGGACTTCCATGCGTGCATCCAGAATATCCCGTGATCGTTTTATGGCGATCTTCCAGGATATCACTGCACACAAAAACGCGCAGGAAGCCCTCGAAAGGAGCGAGGCCGAGTTCCGCGCCATGTTTGAGATCGCATCCATAGGAATGGCGCAGGCAGATCCGGACACGGGGCGCTGGTTGCGCGTCAACCAGAAAATGTGCGACATGACCGGCTATTCCGACTTTGAATTGCGGCAAAAACGCATCCTTGATTTAACGCACCCGGAAGACCGGCAGAAAGACTGGGACATGTTCAGCCGTGTCGTTTCCGGCGAATTGCCTGCCTACCGTCTTGAAAAGCGTTATGTAAGAAAAGACGGTTCGATCGCATGGGTCAGCGTCAATATGACCATCCTCCGCGATGCTTCCGGAAGGGCTTTGCGGAGCATGGCCACCATTGAAGACATTACCGAACGGAAGCAGTCGGAGTCCAAGCTCAGGGAAAGTGAGAAGCGCTTCAGAGAAACCTTGGAAAGCATGATGGAGGGGTGCCAGATCATTGGGTTTGACTGGCGATACCGATACCTCAACCCGGCAGCGGCGCGACAAGGACGAAGTTCGGTGGATGAATTGCTGGGAGCTACCGTTATCGATGCCTACCCGGGGATCGAGTCGACCGCCATGTTCCGGGCCTGGGAACGATGTCTGCTGGCGCGCGAACCGCAGCAGTTCGAGAGCGAATTCGTTTTTCCGGATGGAGCCAAGAGCTGGTTTCGGTATGCATGTCAGCCGGTCAGTGACGGAATTTTTATTCTTACTCTGGATATTACAGAGGAAAAGCGTCTCGAAGAGCGGCTGCGGCAGGCGCAAAAACTGGAGGCCATTGGCCAGCTTGCGGGAGGAGTCGCTCACGATTTCAACAATATCCTGGCTGCCATCATGATGAACCTCGGGCTGCTGCAGATGACGCCTAATCTGGATCCCGAAACGGAATACGCGCTCAAGGATCTGGAGACCCACGCATTGCGCGCCTCTGCCTTGACGCGGCAGTTGCTGATGTTCAGCCGGCGTTCTGTCCTCGCCGTGAAGCCTTTGAACCTGAATGAGGTTATTACAAACCTGCTCAGAATGTTGAGTCGGCTTATCGGGGAACACATTGATCTGGAGTTCAAGGAAGCGCCAGGGTTGCCGCTGGTGTCTGCGGATACCGGACTCCTGGAGCAGGTAATCATGAATCTGGTTGTTAATGCCAGAGATGCAATGTCGAAAGGTGGACTCCTCACAATCCAAACCAGGGTGGCCGAATTCAGTGCCGCCGGAAACGATACATTCAGTGAGCGCAGATCAGGCCGGCATGTTTGCCTAGAGGTCTCCGATACCGGCCATGGGATGAATTCGGAAACGCTCAAACATATCTTTGAACCGTTTTTCACGACAAAAGATGCGGGAAGGGGAACGGGGCTGGGGCTTGCAACAGTTCACGGTATCGTTGCCCAGCATACAGGCTGGGTTGAGGTGGATAGCAGAGAAGGGTATGGATCCACATTCCGCGTGTTTCTGCCGACAACGCAGCTGCCGGCATCGGAAGTGGTCGAAGACCGGAAAGAGGATGTCGTGCATCGCGGCATGGAAACAATCCTTTTGGTTGAGGATGAACCGAGCTTGCGAAGGCTGGCGTCCAGATCGCTGCGTAATCTGGGATACAATATTTTTGAGGCAGCCAATGGGAACGAGGCTCTGGCATTATGGGAACAGCATAATGCAGCCATCGATCTGATTTTTACGGATATGGTTATGCCGGAGGGGATGACTGGGCTCGAATTGACCGAGCGGCTGCGGGCGGAAAAGCCCGGAGTGAAGGCTATTATTACCAGCGGATATAGCGTCGAAATGGCCACCGCCGGCGTTCCAACCGAAATGGGAATAGTCTATCTTTCCAAGCCGTATCAGCTCAAATCCCTGGCTGCCATGGTCCGGGATTGCCTGGATCGAAATTAGAAGGTTGTGACACACACTTAAGAAAGGTTGCCTTTATCCAACGGTTGCAGGCAGATTGACCTATGCGCACCTTTGAAGCTTTTCGATATCGGGACTATCGACTGTTGTGGGTGGGAAATCTGTGCACGACCGTTGCCGTCTGGATTCAAACCACCACCCTAAGCTGGGTTTCCTATTCTTTAACTGGGATGGGCCGGACGATCGGCATTGTGAATGCAATGCGGATGGTTCCGACATTGTTCATGACGCCCATCGCGGGTGTCACCGTGGATCGCTTCAGCCGGAACAAGATCATTGCGGCAAGTCAGCTGTCCATGTTTGCCTTGGCTCTTCTGATTGCCATCGATATTTATCTCGGGACACTCAAAGTCTGGCACCTGTTCCTCTTTGCATTACTGGGAGGCATCACCAATACCTTCAATTTGCCGGCCCGTCAGACTTTTGTCTTCGATATCGTTCCGCAGAAGGTGCTTCCGAATGCGATCGCTTTGGACAATATCGCGTTCAGTTCCGCTCGAACCCTGGCTTCAAGCGGGGCTGGAGCTCTGATCGTTGCATTTGGGGCTGCCAATAACTTTCTCATTCAGGCGTGCATGTACCTGGCCATCATGGCCACAGTTCTGTCCATCAAGACGAAACGCCGGGTTCAAGCCGCTCCCCGCAGGCAGTTTTTCCGGGAAATGGCGGAAGGGTACGGCTATGCAAGCCGGAATCCTAATGCCAGACTGCTTCTGCTCATGATGATCATCAACCCGATGCTGCTGATCCCACTGCACCTGGCTCTTCTGCCGATTTATGCCACGAAGGTTCTTTCCGGTGGGGCTGCTTCGCTGGGATTGCTGCTGGGCTCCCTTGGAGTGGGTGGGTTCTTTGGAGGGTTGCTGACGGCATCGTTGAGCAAGGTTGACCGGCGTGGACTGGTACAGCTGATCTCATTGCTGATTCACAGCGTGGCTCATGCGGGATTCTGCGTGGTTGCATACTGGACGGGCCAGATCTGGATGGCTATCCCATTTCTTATCCTTTCCGGCACCATGGAAAGCCTCCATATGACGACAAACCAGACGGTTCTACAGCTGCTGGCCCCCGATCACCTGCGTGGACGACTGACCAGCGTGCTGCAATTGGCTCAACTCATTAACCCGGTGGGAATCCTATCGGCAGGGCTGCTGGCCGACCATTTCGGCCCGGTAAAGGTGGGAGTGATCTTCAGTGTATCCGCGTTTGTGATGACCGCCGCAATCTTTGTCTTTTCCTCGCGAATGCGCAATCTGCGACTTAGCGAACTGGGCAAGCTTGGCCAGGAGGGGCTTCCGGCCCCCGCCGCCGAAACGGCTTAATGCCGCTTTTTGCCATCAGGCGCAAGCCTTCAGCAATAATCAGGCTACTCTTCACGGTTCCGGCGTGGAATACAGGTATACGGCAAAGGTCGCGAGCCAGTGCTCTCCTGCGTAATGCCCACTGGCAACATTGGCCAGCGCATCCTTGGCATGGCGCATCGCTGAATCAGACAGGCGTTTTCGCATGGGATCTTGTGGGGGTAGACCGGCGGCAATGAATCGCATTGTCCAGGCACGGCTGAGATTGAGCCCATCGAGATGCACCAGCTTAGGATCGGCGCGATCTGTGACTGTGGCCGGGAGCGCGAGATTGGGCGGCATCGAGGGCAGAAAACGATGAAACCAGCCGGCAAATTCCTTCGGTTTCATGACGCGCCGCATGAGGTCTGCCTCTATAAGTGCCGGCGAGAAGAAATCCTCCCCGGAAGGTTCCCAGGCTGCCGGATAGTTGCGATCCCGGGAAAAATAATCCCTCGCTCGCTGCCTCACCATCAATTCCAGGGAGGAATCCCCGGCACTAATGGCGTAATCCAGAGCAAAAGATAGCGCGAATGCAGTGTTGGGATGAACGCCCGTGCGGATCGGGTAGGTTTGTTTGGGAAAGAAGGCGATGTACCTGGCCGCAATCGCATTCGAGAGCGGTTTTAGATTGGAATACCAGCGGTGCCCGTCCGGATCATCCAACCCGTGAAGTTCTTCGGCAAGCTTGAGCAGCCATGCCCAGCCATAAGTGCGCTCGAAACTGGCGCGCTCTGTTCCTTCCAGGTAGGACAACTCTGCTTGGATTTTATCTGCCGATAGGTTGTCCGAAAGTACCGAGCGAATAGCCGTTGATTCAGGCAAATCAGGAAATACCCTTAACAAATGAATCAGAAGCCAATGACCATGCACGCAGGAGTGCCAATCGTAGCATCCATAGAAGGCGGGGTGCTGTGATTTGGGCGTGCGCACATCCAACCTATCCGTTATGACATGCTCCGGTTTGTTCGGAAACTCGCGGTTCACGCAATTGAGAACCAGAGTGGCATAACGCGAGGCATCCGCTTTTGAGAGACTCAACTCCGCGGCATTGGCTGGAATTGAAAGGAGGAGCAGGATCAGGAGTCGTGTCATACTCCTATATTATCACGGTCTCCGGATTTTCACTTTTATCCCGTCATCCGCGGATTATGACAAGCGGGTTTGTCTCGTCGGTAAAAACGTAACAACAAGAGCTATTTATAATTTGTTGCTTAATCCTTTCCCTGGGGTTTGTACTCCCTGGATTTTCCTCGTGGAATAGTAATGGTCTGCCAGCGTTCCCCGAGACGCTCTTTGGCGATGTGCATCATCTGGCCGATATGGGATGCACAATGCAGTACGTTTCTCAGGCATGCATCGATAACATCAAGCTGCTGGCCACGGATAGTTATGATATGCGTGAGATCTGCGCCGGTTAACGTATCGATTACTGAGAATGTGCGATCCCATGCCTCTTCCCAGAGGGACAGGATTTCTTTTCTGGTTCTTGGCTTTGATTCAAATTCCGCATCGCGTTCCCGCCAGGGCTTATCGCCATCAGCGGTAAAAAAGTCAGTCCATCGCGACATCAGGTTCCCATGAAGATGCTGAACGATTATCGCAATGCTGTTCGCCTCCGGGTTGATTTGCCAGTGCAGATCGCCCTCGTCTATCTGAGCCAGCGTTCGATCGCCAGTCTTTTTGAGTTCCCTGAATCGGTGGCGTAGTGATTGAAGAAATAGTTCATCGATGCTCATGTCATTCATTGTTTGGCTCCTGCTGCTGAAACAAAAGGATATGTCCTGCTTCCTCACGGCTGTGGCGGCGGAATTGGCGCCGGTATTGGATTATCTACGGGCGGGAGGGATTTCAGGTAAGCGAAAATGGCCTTGAGATCCGAGTCCGTCATATTTCCAATCTCCTGCCAGGGCATTGGGGGAAGCATGTCGCGGGAGGTGCCCATGAATTTCCCCGATCGCAGCGTTTGGATAAACAGGCTTTCACCCCAATTCCCGGTGCCTGATGCCGGATGTGGAGTCAAATTGTAGGGAAAGCTGACACCCCAGGGACCTGCCCACGCGGTAAAATCGGAAGAGACAATGGCGCCCCATTGGCCCGGACTGATAACCCCGCCCGGCACATCCGGAAGCTTTGCATCCGATGGAGATCCAGAAAGCAAGCGCTTGGAATCCAGAACAAAGCCTTTGGGTCCAAGCGTCTTTGGAGTGTGACATTCGTTGCAGTGTCCGGCCATCACGAGATAATTGCCTCGTTCCACTGGAGTGGCTTCCGTTTTTGTGGTGGAACAGCCTTCAATAACCAGAGTGGCGCTGAACAGGGAAATCAGAGAAGCGATGAGTGGCAATGATTTTTGTCGTTTCATGGAGCGCTCCTTTTTCTGCGTGGTGACCCGGAAGGAGGAGGATGTACGGACTTCGATTCCTTGCCGGAGAGAAAGGGTAGCGGGGGGAGGGGAATATCCCCGTTGTCACGATTATATAACCCGCATTGGCAATTAGGGAGGGGGATACGGAAAGTTTAAGCTAAATATTCACCGGCAATACCCGCCGATCCTTAAGACGGACGTATCCATCATGGTTAATCCGGAAATGCGGAATTGCCGCGGTTCCAAGCGTATCCACGGTAAGGATCGGCGTTTCCCAGGGGACGCCTCTTGCAAGCAGCGCGTTATCAAGGCTCCTGGTTTGTTCCTGAATCTTCCGCATGGAATCGAGGGATGCGATCCCGCATATCGGGGCAGGGAATTCGGCAATAATATGTGGCCCCACTGCCAGGACCCCACCTCCCCCGATGGCGCGCAGGCGTTCCACCACCGTTTCTATGGATCGGATATCACATCCCACAACAATCAGATCGCGTGTATCCCAACACATGGTTGTTCCATAGGCGCCTTCTTTCAATCCAAATCCCTTGAGAAATCCAATGAATCCTTTTTTCCCCTCGGTCCTATCCAGGGCGCAAACCAGGTTCAGGGCGATTTTCTCTTCAGGGTTGTCCAGGTCGGCGATTCCTTCTTTGGTTACAAGCCTGGTTGTGAGTTCGATAACCCTGACTTTTCCCGAATGAGGATATTCGGGAAGACGCATCCCGGAAACGTTGACCGATTGAAGCATGCAATCCGGATAGGTAACGCGTTCGGGCTGTTTAAGGGTACGCCCATCTTCGTAGAGAATTTTTCCATCGCACATTACAAGTCGGGGCGAAAATTCTTCGGGGGTAGGGCTGATGACGAGGTCTGCCAGCTTTCCCGGTGAAAGCGACCCAAGCAGCGCATCAAGCCCAAAATGCTCCGCAGGATTCAGGGTAACCATCTGGTAGGCAACTCTGGGGGGAGCGCCCAGTTTCAGAGCTTTTCTCAAAGAGCCATCCAGATATCCTGATTCGAGAAAGCCTGCCGCGTCCACGCCATCGGTGGCGAGAGCCAGTCTTCTGAAATCGATATCTTTTTGAAAAATCCCCTTCACCGCTTCCAGCTCTTTGCGGATATATCCTTCGCGAAGCAATACCCAATAGCCAAGGCGAAGGCGTTCCAGCACTTCCGCCTCGGTAACCGGTTCATGGCAGGATGAAATACCGAGACAGGTGTAAGCCTGCAATTTTCTAGCGGATGAGCCGGCAGTATGACCCTCGACAACTTTGCCTTTTTCCAGCGCTAACCCGACCAGTTCCATAAGGCGAGACTGCTGGGGGCTTTTCAAAAGCAGATTGCTCCAATAAACCTCGCCAATCCCGAGACACAAAGGATCGTCAAGTCGTGGCGCAATGTCTGACCCTGTAATAGCAAGGGTTTCTTCGGAAGCAGTGAGTCCGCACATGGGAGGGAAGGTGCAAAGCATCCGGATAGGCTGATTTCTGAAGGCATCCAGGATACAATCAAACCCGGCTTTCCCGACGATTTCGCAAAATTCCACCGCTTCGGTGATGACCGTGGTGACCCCGCAGGGAATCACGTTTCTGACGAATTCTTCAATCCCATACCGGCTGCTCAAAACATGCGTGTGAGCTTCGACGAGTCCGGGAAGAATAACCATGCCGCAGGCATCGATGCGCTGAGTGTTTTCCGTGGTTGCGGGATCGCTGTCCGGTCCGGCATAGGCGATCATCCCATCTTTGATCCAGAGCGACTGGCCGGGAATGAACTCGCCCGTAAAGGCGTTGAAGATGGTGCCATTGGTGATGACGGTATCGGCAGGAGTTTCACCGAGGGCGACATCACTGATCTTTCGGCGTCTTTCCAGGCTTGCGTACGGTTTCATGGGTTTGATATTCCTGAAGACACATCACGCGGACTCGCCGATGATGAAGAACGTCAGAGCAATAATTCCATATAGATCACATCCAGCCATCGACCGAATTTGAGTCCGATCTGCTGCAGATGCCCGACTCGCTGGAACTTGAATTTGTCGTGCAGCCGCACGCTATGGGTTTGATCGGCGTCAATCACAGCAATGATGGCATGGTGCCCAATGGCTTTTCCTCGTTTGATGAGATCCTGCAGCAGGAGTGAGCCAATGCCGCGTCCATGCCAGTCTGGATGAACGTATACCGAATTTTCCACCGTATTGCGATAGGCCGAGCGCCGGTGATAGGGGGAAAGGGATCCCCATCCCACGACCTTTCTGGCGTGTTCCGCAACAATGATCGGGTGCCTCGATCCATGTTCGGAGAACCATTGATAGCGGCCGCTCAGTGGTTCAGGCTGCTCCTGGTAGGTACAGGTGGACCGCAGGACATAGTGATTATAGATATCGTTAATGGCACTCATATCCAGTTCGGTAGCCGGCCGCAGCATCACCTCTTCGCCTGAGTCCATCCTGGAGTTTTCCCTATTGCGTAGCATAACCGGAGGAGTATGTGCTTTGTATCCATGCAGGTCAAGTCCAACTCCCGTTTTTATCGGATCCCGGCATGGTACGCTGAAACGCGATTGACGATAGCGATGGTGGCAGGGAGAATAGAATTTTCCGGAGAGCAGGCATGGGATTGTCTCCAAGCACGGGACCGGCAATAGACTGCCGGGATTTGCGCAAACAGTACAAAGGACGAGGCGGGGTGGTTTCAGCCGTCAACGGACTCGATCTCACGATCGATCAAGGGGAATGCTTCGGCCTTCTCGGGCCAAATGGAGCCGGCAAAACAACAACCATAGAAATATTTGAGGGACTTCTTCCTCCAACCTCCGGCGACGTACGAGTGCTGGGAATGCGCTGGGGAGAACATGACAATGAATTACGGCAGCAAATCGGCATCTCCTTGCAGGAGACACGGTTTACAGAGCGTCTGACAGTTCTGGAGACGCTCGTGCTTTTTCGAAGTTTCTACCGCGAGGGGAACGATCCCGCAGTTGTCATGGAAGATGTCGGGTTAAGTGAAAAATCCAAATCATGGGTCGGGAAGCTTTCCGGAGGGCAGCGTCAGAGATTGGCTGTTGCCTGCGCCTTGGTTGGGGATCCGCAGCTTCTTTTTCTGGACGAACCGACAACCGGGTTGGATCCGCAGTCGAGGCGGCATTTGTGGGACATTATCAGGAGACTTCGTGAAGGAGGGCGCACTGTCCTTCTTACAACCCACTATATGGATGAGGCCGAACGCCTGTGCAATCGCGTGGCAGTTATTGATCACGGAAGAATTATTGCCCTCGGTTCCCCGGATGAGCTGATTGCGGGATTGGGTGGAGAGCATATCGTGGAAATCGCATTTGAAAATAGTAAAGGCGTCCACGGTGTCGATCTTTCAGGGTTGCCTGCGGTTAAAGAGGTGAGACAAAACGGGGATGGAATTGCGCTGACTGTGTCGGAACCGCACATTGCCATCCCTGCCGTATTGCGGTATTTACAGGCAGAAAGGATCGAGCTTGCGCGGTTGTCGACGCGCAACGCAAGCCTTGAAGATGTATTTGTGAATCTAACGGGAAGGCATTTGCGCGATGACGAAGTATCATCCGTTTAGAGAATTGCTGAAGACCAGGATGCGAGAGTTCATTCGGGAACCGGAGACCGTTTTCTGGGTATATGCATTTCCCGTTCTTTTGGCGGTTGGCCTCGGGATCGCGTTCAGAAACAGACCGGTAGAGCGCGTATTCGTGGATGTCGAGCAGTGTGCTTTGGCGATGGAAACGGCAAACAACCTGAAAAAATATCCGGACTTTGTTGTTTCCGTTCGTCCCCGACAGGAATGCATGGACCGGTTGCGTCTCGGCCGAAGCGCCCTGGTGGTTGTGCCGGGGGTTACCTATGAATTCGATTTTGATCCGACTCGTCCTGAAAGCGTGCTGGCACGACAGCGGGCAGATGATGCGCTCCAGCGCGCCGCTGGACGCCGGGATCCGATATTGACCGAAGACCGGCACATTACGGAACCGGGAACGCGGTATATCGACTTTCTCATCCCTGGTTTGATCGGCATGAACCTGCTGGCCGGAAGCATGTGGGGTGTCGGATATGTCATTGTGGATATGCGAGTGCGGAAGCTATTGAAAAGATTGATAGCAACTCCAATGAAGCGATCCCACTTCCTTTGGTCGGCACTGGGAGGACGAATCGCATTTATGGTTCCCGAACTTGTCGTGATCATGGGTTCCGGAGTTGTTCTTTTTGGCTTCCCCGTTCGCGGGAACATATTGTCCATTTTGCTGGTTTCGCTTGTTGGAGCCATCTCATTTTCGGGACTGGGAATGCTGGCGGCATGCCGTGCTCAAAAACTCGAGACCGTTTCGGGGATTATGAACGTAATCATGATGCCGATGTGGTTGCTGTCAGGTGTTTTTTTCTCTCCCGAGCGTTTCCCGGAGATTTTCCAGCCCTTTATTCAAGTCCTGCCACTGACGCAGTTCAACTATGTTCTGCGTGCAATTATCCTCGAGGGCGCAACGCTGAGCTCTCAGATTTTTAAGCTGGCTCTTATTGCCGCGTGGGGAGCTATTTCCTACCTATTGACGCTTCGCTGGTTTCGCTGGAATTAGCCCCGATTCCTGCTATCCGGCTTATCAGGCGTGTTCGAGCCCTGTCCGGGGAGAATCCGGACCGAAAAAGTCATCCATCCGCAGATGTGAGTCAGGAATCCAGATAAATTATTTGCTGTGAATTTCTTACGGGAAATACGCCGTCAAGCCGAATAGTTTATTGGCGCTTGTTTTGTATATGCTGTGTGTTGAACCCCGATAAGGTGTGGATCGTATGCCGCTTAAAAAGTCACCATCTCTAAAAAACGACATTCTCCGTCATGTCGAATTTACACTGGCCTGTGACCCGCAGATGGCGGATAAATACTCCTGTTTCATGGGTCTTGCTTATTCCATTCGCGACCGCCTGGTCGAGAGATGGATGAAAACACAGCGTTCCCTCTATGACGTCATGGCGAAACGCGTTTATTTTCTTTCCATGGAATTCCTTCCGGGCAGGTTTCTGATGAACTACCTGCTGAGCCTGAATATGGTGGAGGAAGCGCGTGTTGCCCTTCATGAACTCGGGTTTGACCTGGACGAACTGGAAGAGGAGGAATCGGATCCGGGATTGGGGAACGGCGGACTGGGCCGCTTGGCATCGTGTTATATGGATTCCATCGCCTGCATGCAATTGCCCGGATATGGCTACGGCATTCGATATGATTACGGAATGTTCCAGCAGATCCTTGAGGATGGATACCAGAGGGAGGAGTGTGATAACTGGGTTCGGAGCGGCAGTCCCTGGGAAATCCAGAGAAGAGAGCGGATTGTGCCTGTCCGGTTTTATGGGCGCTCGGAGCCCTATCGAGACCGTGATGGGCGCGTGCGCTTCCGCTGGGTGGATGGGGAGCAGGTTCTTGCCCTGGCCTCGGATATTCTTATCCCGGGATTTGCCGGCGATTATGTGACGAATATGAGACTTTGGATCGCCCAATCAAGCCGCGAATTCAATCTTCAGGAATTCAGCCACGGCGAATACGTTCATGCCGTCGAAGCCAAGGTGTTGAGTGAAAACATATCCAAGGTCCTGTATCCCAGCGATGACATCGCGCCGGGCCGGGAACTTCGTTTGAAGCAGCAATATTTCTTTGTTGCAGCCACCTTGTTTGACATTATCCGTCGATACAAAAATCAGAACAGCTCCTTCGAAAACTTCGCCAACTCCGTGGCAATACAACTCAACGACACACATCCCACCATTGCAATTCCGGAGTTGATGCGGCTGCTGATGGATGAAGAAGGTATGGAGTGGGAGCAGGCGTGGAGTATCTGCGAAAAGACATTTGCCTATACCAACCACACGGTCCTGCCGGAGGCTCTTGAAAAATGGTCCACCGAGCTTTTGGGACGTCTTCTGCCCAGGCACCTGGAAATCATATTTGAAATCAATCGGCGATTCCTGGAAGCCGTGCGGACAGCGCATCCCCAGGATGCGGATCTTGCTGCCAGGGTCTCGCTTATTCAGGAGGGTCCCGTACAGCAGGTAAGAATGGCCAATCTGGCTGTCGTCGGGAGCCATGCGGTTAACGGAGTCGCTGAATTGCATACCGATATCTTGAAAAAGCGACTCTTTGCCGATTTTGACCGAATTTTCCCGAATAAACTGCAAAACATTACCAATGGAATCTCACCGCGCCGATGGCTGATTCAGGCGAACCCCGGCCTTACCAAACTTATTACCTCGGCGATCGGTTCCGGCTGGACCAGCGATTTGACTCAGCTGGAGAAGTTGATCCCCTACGCGGAGGACAGCGCTTTTCGCGCAGACTGGATGCGAACCAAGCAGGAAAACAAAAAACGCCTTTCACGGTACATCCTGCGCAAAACCGGAATCGGCATCAACCCGGCTACGCTGTTTGATGTACAGATCAAACGTCTGCACGAATACAAACGCCAGCTATTGAATGTTCTGCATCTGATCACGCTGTATAATCGAATCAAATCCCGGTCGGGTGTGGATATTACGCCGCGTACGGTTATTTTTGCCGGCAAGGCGGCCCCGGCCTATCACCAGGCCAAGCGAATCATCAAACTGATCAATTCGGTTGCTGATATTGTGAATCGCGATCCGGAAGTGAACGGCATTTTGCGAGCGGTTTTTCTACCCAATTACTGTGTGTCCCAGGCCGAGAAGATTGTCCCTGCGGCCGACCTGTCCGAGCAGATTTCAACTGCGGGCATGGAGGCATCCGGCACGGGAAACATGAAAATGGCGCTCAATGGCGCGCTTACGATGGGAACGCTGGACGGCGCCAATATTGAAATATTGGAGGCGGTTGGAAAGCAGAATATCTTCATTTTTGGGTTGAATGCGGAAGAGGCGTCCGCACTGCGAGCCAATGGATATGATCCGCGCGGGCATTACCAGGAGGATGCGGAGTTGAAAATGGCACTGGATATGATTGGATCGGGATTTTTCTCTCCCCAGAATCCCCGGTTGTTTGAGCCCATATTCAGCGCTTTGGTCGAGCAAGGAGACTATTTTCTGCTTCTGGCCGATTACCGCTCCTATGTCATTGCTCAGGAAGAGGCCGGACGCACTTATCTGGATACGGAGGTTTGGTCAAAGCGATCCATTATTAATACGGCGTCTATGGGAAGATTTTCCAGCGATCGTTCCGTCCAGGAATATGCCGATCGCGTCTGGAACGCAATAGCGGTGCGCTGAAAACCGTGCGCGGATTTTATCGGATGGAGATGTACTTGGAAGGGCAAATATGACAACAAAGACAGCGGATATAGAACTTCCTTCGGTTTCAATCGCCCGGCAGCCTGTTTTTGACCAGAACGGGCGCCTGTGGGGATACGATCTGTTCTGCATTGGATCCCAGGGGAATCAGGCCGGCGAGTCGGCAGAACCGCTGAATGCTGCCGTTTGCATGGCATCAGGTGCATCCATTCACCTCAAGCAAATTCTGCAGGGAGGAAAGAAGGCGATTGTTGATTTTGTAAATGAGAGCATTGCTGAGCATCTGCCCTATGCGCTCCCTCCCGTGCTGACAGTTATCAAGATCGATGAACGTATCTCACAGCAGGATTCGGCCTTGGAAGTATTACAGCGGTTGAAGACGGATGGGTATCTGGTTGCTATTGGCGGGTTCACTGGCGATCCTATCCATGATTCGCTATACAGCCTGGCGGACATCATTGAGATTGCCGTGAAGGACAGGACCGAGAACCTGGTGGACCGGGATATTGCTTCAGCCGGCAAATTCCAGGCGCAGCTGCTTGCCAGCAGAGTTCTGGATCGCAAATCCTATGAAGCATGTCGTAAGTTCGGTTTTCACCTGTTCAGCGGGCCGTTCTTTAAATACCCGGACACAATGGTAGCCCGTCGATTGTCGTCCAATGAAGTCCTGCGCTTCAAACTGCTGGATCTCATTGAAAGCCGTGAACCGGACATGAATGAGCTTGCGGATGCGGTTCAGGCGGATGTCACGATCAGTTTTCGTCTGCTCACCTTTCTCAATTCGGCCGCGTTTGCTTTTTCGCAGCGTATCCGGTCCATTCGACACGCGATTTACCTTTTGGGATGGGCGAAAGTGCGCAACTGGCTGCGCGTGGTTCTCCTGACGGATATGAGCCAAAGCAAGGATGCCGGCGAATTGGTTCTGCTGGCTGCCCAAAGAGGTATGTTCCTCGAGCTGGTGGCGCGAGACCATGATTTCTGGGGATTCGATCCTGAAAGCCTTCATCTCCTCGGGTTGTTCTCGCTCTTGGATACATTGCTTCGATTACCCATGCCAGAAGTTGTCAGCTATTTGCCAATCGATGATAAGATGAAGAGGGCACTCTGCCATGAAACTGATAATGAGTACTTGCCTCTTTTGCGCCTGGCGCAATGTTTTGAGGAGGCACAGTGGCAGCAGGCAGAGGCGATGGTCCAGCAGTTGAATCTAGATCGCGCAAAAGTAAATATTGCATTCCAAAAATCGATTGAATGGGCTGGAGGATTGGATTCTCTGCAATCCGCCGGTTCGTCGAGAGGTGACGCATAATGAATCGACGCGTGCTGGCAATGGTGCTCGCCGGCGGAAAGGGCACTCGTCTGTTTCCTCTAACGAAGGACAGGTCGAAGCCGGCCGTCCCATTTGGAGGGAAATACAGGATTGTCGATTTTGTTCTGAGCAACCTTGTCAATTCCGGCGTTTATTCAACGTATGTTCTGACGCAATTCAAAAGCCAATCGCTGCTGCAGCATTTGCGAGATACCTGGCAGTTCGGAGGACTATTGCCCCATCAGTTTATAATACCGGTACCGGCGCAGATGCTGTCGCCGGATGAAACCTGGTATCAAGGGACGGCGGATGCGATCTTCCAGAACATTGATTTGATTAAGCGGGCAGAACCTGACCTGGTTCTGGTCTTCGGCGCGGATCATGTGTATCGAATGAACATCCGGGAGATGATTGAGTTTCACAATGAAAAGAAGGCGGATGTGACGGTCGCCGCCATTCCGATGGCGAAGGAACTTGCATCGGAATTTGGGGTGATGGAGCTTGCGGAAGATGGCCGGATCATTGGTTTTCACGAGAAGAAGAACGATGCGCCGACAATCCCCGGTGAGCCGGAAAAGATCATGGCCTCCATGGGGAATTACATCTTTGCCTCCGACACTCTTCAACGGGAACTCCTGATGGATTCCGCCCGGGAGGACAGCAGTCACGATTTTGGCAAGGATATATTGCCCAGTCTTATCCATCGTGCCAATGTCTATGCTTATGATTTTAGAAACAACCGTATTCCCGGAGATCCGCAATCCGTCCTGCCCTACTGGCGGGATGTAGGAACTATTGATGCTTTTTACGAAGCCAACATGGACCTGAGAGCCATTACTCCTGATTTGAACCTGTACAATAACCAATGGCCACTGGGACCGACGCGGGAAATGTATCCTCCGGCCAAGTTTGTTTTTGACCAGGAGGGGCGTCGCGGACATGCGATCGATTCCATTGTATCGAGCGGGTGTATTCTTTCAGGCGGATTTGTGCGAGGCTCCGTATTGGGCCGTGCCGTGAGAGTGCACTCCGGGGCGATCATAGAGGATTCAGTTATTTTCGATAATTGCGATATTGGGAGGAATGCCCGAATCCGAAGAGCGATACTCGATAAAAACGTTCATGTGCCGGAAGGGGCCGCAATCGGATATGACCGGGAAAAGGATGGGCGTTTAAATAGCGTTTCCGATTCCGGCGTGGTAGTCGTGGAAGGGGAGCATTCCTCGGTCGAGGTCACTATACTTCAGTTGTCGCAGCCGGTTGAAAGGCGGAGGAAATCCGATGTGACCAAAGGTCAATAAGGACCGGTTGCCTGGAAGTAATACATAAAGATTGGAAATCTCGGATTCGCAGTGGCGCAAGGCTCCTTACAGCAAGTGATGCTCCTGGCTGCTGCAGCCGATATGGAAGTGGAAGAACGGAGGACGGATGACAGACAAATTGAGAAGAATCGGAATTTTAACCGGCGGAGGCGATTGCCCGGGACTGAATGCGGTCATCCGCGCGGTTGTAAAGACCGCGGCCTACGATCATGGAATTGATGTAATCGGCATCGAAAATGGGTTTGAAGGGTTGATCCGCGACCGCTGTCGACCGCTCAGCACAGGCGATGTCAGCGGAATCCTTGCCCGCGGAGGCACGATCCTTGGAACAAGCAATAAGGACAATCCATTTCGAGTGCCCATTCGCGAAAATGGCGAAACTGTTTATCGGGATCTTTCAGAAGAGGCGATACGCATTGCCAAAAGACATGGGATTCAGCTGCTGATTACGGTTGGAGGAGATGGCAGCCTTTCTATTGCCCGGGATCTTGGCAGCCGCGGGCTTAAGGTCATCGGCGTTCCAAAGACAATCGATAATGACCTTGATGCCACGGATGTGACATTTGGTTTTGATTCAGCTCTGGCGGTCGCAACCGAAGCGATTGATCGGCTGCATACCACGGCCCAGAGTCATCAGCGAATTATGGTCATTGAGGTAATGGGACGTTACGCGGGATGGATTGCGCTTCAGGCCGGACTGGCCGGGGGAGCGGATGCCATCCTTATTCCGGAAATCCCATTCCAGATTGAGAAGGTCGCAGAATCGATTGGCGATCGCATCTATAGCGGGCGTTCGTTTGCCATTGTCGTGGTTGCCGAAGGCGCTGCCCCGGCCGGTGGAAGCATGAGCGTGCGGGATATGATTGCGGATTCCCCGGATCCTGTCCGCTTGGGCGGAATTGGGAACATTGTAGCCGGTCAATTGGAGAAACTGCTGGATCGGGAAACGCGCACTACGGTTCTCGGACATGTTCAACGAGGAGGCATTCCAACTCCGACGGATAGGATGCTGGGGACTCGCTTTGGCGCGCATGCGGTAAAGGCCGCAGTGGCGGGGGAAAATGAAGTGATGGTCCGGTTGCGCGGCCAAGTTGTGGAAACCGTTCCACTTTCAGAAGCAGTGGCCAAACTCCGCAGAGTCGACCCTGAAGGTGAATTGGTGCGCACGGCGCGAAGTCTCCACACCACATTCGGAATTTGATCTGGAAGCGCCGCCGTCCCTGTTAATGCCATTTGCAATTACAAAAAAGGCAAATGGCATTAACAGGGACGGCGGCAGCGGCGCAATGAAAGTAGTCAGGCTGAGATGCCGGCGATCCCAAGGGCCACCTCCTGGTGTCGCATTCCGCAAATACAAATTACCGCAATAGTCAAATCCCAGTTTAGATTCCGTTCCCTTCCTGCTCCGACAAATCTTGACTCCAGAGCACCTGGATAGTTTTTCCAAACCAATTGTTGCGACCTTTTCCTGAGGCGGCGCCATTCGCGTATGGAATGGCTTGCGGATCAATGCCGGTAGTGTACACCGTCCCTAAGGCGTGCATGGACGTTGCTTTTCACGGAGGGTTGCGTAAGAATGCTGCAGGTCGCTTTTGTCTGCGATAGGAGTTTGGTCCAGGCGGATACCATTGTCGGCAATTAATTCCAATATCCTTTTAGGACATTCAAATTTGGGGGAGGTTTTATGATTCGCGCATTGGTAAGTATCGCTCTTTTGCTATGCAGCACGGCAGTGGTTCGCGCCCAGTGTACGCGTTCAATGCTCCAGGCGGCTGCAGACAGCTATATCGCGGCACAAAAGGCCGGCAATATCTCCAAGATGTCACTCGCGCCCAAAGTAAAGTTCATTGAAAACATGTCGGATACGACAAAGGAAAAAGGATTATGGAATACAGCGCTTCCGATTGCTTTACATCGGAGTATCTATGACGCTGCGCGCTGCAAGACCTTCAGTGAGGTAATTGTCACTGGAGGCGGGCATCCATATGTCATCGGGACGCGTTTGACCGTAAAAGACGGAGCCATTACGGAGATCGATAGCCTTGTTACGGACAAAGATGACTGGTTGTTTAATGCAGAGGACTATCTGAAATACTCATCCGCCGAAGATTGGCCGGTCCTGGCCGTGGATGATCGCGTCAGCCGGCAGGATCTTGTGGATGCTGCCAACCAATACTTTGATTTTGTATTTCTGGACCGGTTTATTCGACCACCATGGGGAACTCCATGCGCGCGGCTGGAGGGTGGCGCCTATACAAATGCCAAGAACGAGTCCAAGGATACCTGCCAGATACCGGCTCCATTAGGCAACATGTATGTCATTAACCGCAGCTACATTGTGGACGAGGAAATGGGTACCGTAAATGTTTTCTGCCGGTTCGGTGGGGACGCCGGTATGCCTGATTCCCATACATTCAGACTGGTGAATGGCCGGTATCGTTGGATCCACACCCTGAGTGTCAATCTGACCGGAAAACCTGTGGTTGTTCCCAAGTTCGAGCCGGAAAAATAGAAATTCTAGGGCAAAGCGTGGAATTCGTGGCGGAACTGCGGTCACGGATTTAGCACAAGCGAAGCGTAATTTGTGGCATAGCTTTTGGACATTTGGAGTAGAATGGATGCCATTAACCATCTGTTCTTAACGGCGGCTGTCAACACCTTGATTCTCGACAGGGTGTTTCGGATAGAATACGTGAGAGCTATTCGGAAGCCGGACTCACAATTTGCATTCCTGGAATTATCGTCGCGGGCAAACTGTACTTGTCCTGATTGCGATCATTGTTGGTGCTGAGGTTGGTAGTCCGATAGAAATCTGGATGCCGAAGTCTGGTATGGAGGTGTCTCCATGAAAGAACAGGTTCTATTTGTGGACGACGACGGGCTCATTCTTCAAGCCATGAAGCGTGCTTTTCGACAGGATGTGGATCTGGCGGTTCTAACCGCATCCAATGCACGCGAAGCAATGCAGATCATAAGGGAAACAGAGATTCCGGTCATTGTCTCGGATCAGGATATGCCGGGGATGAGCGGTATCGAATTCCTGGAATGGGCCAAGAGGGCGAGGCCTGACAGTATTCGTATTTTGCTTACCGGGTTTGCGGATTTTGGCGTCGCCATCAATTCAATTAATCGATGCGAGGTATACCGGTTTATCGCCAAGCCGTGGAACACAAAAGAACTTAGAGCTACGGTAAGAGAGGCGCTGCAGAAATACCGGGTTATTGCGTGTTTGAAATCCGGTCATGAATCAAAGCTCCTTTCGCTCGTTCGAACCATTGAACTGAAGGACCCCTATACGAGAGGGCATTCTGAAAGAGTGGCCGAGTATTCAATCCAGCTGGCGGATGCCATGGGACTGTCGCCGGAAGAGAAGTCGAATCTTCGATTTGGTGGCTTCATTCACGATATTGGCAAAATTGGTATTTCTGAGACTATTCTCAATAAGAGAGAAGCGCTGACAACGGAGGAGCGGGAGATCATCAAGCAGCATTCGCGCTGGAGTGGAGAGGTCGCGGAAATGGCGGGATTACATCCTGGAATCGTGAATGTTGCGCTATATCATCACGAAAGATTTGATGGCAAAGGCTATCCCGGCGGGCTTGCCGGAAATGAAATCCCGGTTTTGGCACGCATTGCCAGTATTGCGGATGTTTACGACGCTATGGCGCTGGATCGGCCTTATCGGAAAGGGATGGATCATGCCGCCCTCCTTGAATATCTGAAGAGCGAACGCCATCAGGCCTTTGATCCGGAAATTGCTGATCTCTTTATTGCAGAGATGAAAAAGAGAAGAAAAGGTAAAGTCATCCTCGCGCGCCCAAAAGGAAGAGAATCCAGAAACGTTGTGCGGAAGACTGCAGCCGGACAGTGGTAACAGGTTAGAGGAGACATGCCAGTTCGCGTGCAGGATGCATTCGAGCGCAATGCCTATTGCAAATCCTGCTTGGTTCTGCTGAAGATCTTGCGTCCGCGAAAATAGGTAGCAAGCACAAAGGTCTGGTGCGGATCGCCAATCATTTTTGGCGGAGTCCGGAGAATATCCCTGTTCAAGATAACGAAGTCCGCTGATTTCCCAGCCTCAATCGATCCCGAAATATTGTCAAGCGACATCGACTTCGCACCATTGATGGTGAAGCTGTCCATCATTTGTTCAAGGGTGCATCGCTCCCTGGGCCAGAGCACCTCTTTGCCGCTCGATCCTTCCTGGTACCAGCGAAGCACGCCGGTTTCAATGCCGATGAGCGGGTTTGGGGGAAGGGTGACGGGATAATCGCTGGAGGAAGCTACCAGGACTCCATTTTTAAGAAAGCTATGCATCGGATACTCCCGGTCAGCCCGAAGTTTTCCCAGATAGGGGACTTGTATATTCCAGAAGTAGTATTTGTCGATGACAAACCAGTAGGGCTGAACAACGGCAATAGTGCCAAGCTTCTCAAATCGTAGAATATCCTCGGGGGCAACCAGCTGCAAATGCGTGATCGACGGCGGTATTGCCGGATTGCCTGCCGCGTTTTGGGCAGCCGCGATTGCATCCAGCGCCATGCGCACTGCCGCGTCTCCAATGGCATGATAATGAAGGCCAAAACCCGCTTTCGCCGCTGCGGTGGATGCAGAGTTCAAGGCAGCGGAAGGCCACATCGGCATGCCGCGGTACCCGGGTTGCCCGTTATATTTTGCTGCATCTGTATAGGGGTGGAGCAAGTACCCGGTATGACCTTCGATAACACCATCGACAAAAAACTTTGCGGAAGAAACCTGAAAGAGGGGATTTGCATATTTTGCACGTTCTGATGCCGCTGCCTGTATTTGTTGGGCAAGCGGCTCTTCGGGGCTGATCACTGCAGCGGTCCGAATACGCATGGAAAGCTTGCCGGATCTTGCGAGGCTTGCAAAGGCAGCCATTTGTGGCCCGCCGAGTGGAAGCCCCGGAACGAATATCTGGGTGATGCCCAAAGGCCCTGCCACCGTTTTCTGAAAATATACAATGGCGTCTTCATATTGCTGCTGCGTGTAGGCGGGAATTACATTATTAACAAGACTCATGGCTTCTTCGCGAAGCGTTCCTGCGGGTATGCCATTCGGCAGCCGCTCTATCTTCCCATTTTGAGGATCCTTGGTGCTTTTTGTGATGTGCGCCAGTTCCAGAGCCTTGCTGTTGATCCAAACCGAATGGCCATCCTGGGAGCGAAGAACCACGGGTTTGGCAGGAATGATCCGGTCCAGATCCGATGCCAGAGGCCCGATTCCCGGTGCGACTCCGTTAACCCAGCCCATACCGCGATACCCGCGCAGGCCGGGAAACGCTTTAGCAAAGTCACCAATTTGTCGCAGATAGTCCTTCAATGTTGCATTGATTACATCTGTAAAGGAAATTTCGTAGAGTGCCTGGATGCCACCCTGATCAAGGTGGGCGTGGGCATCGGTAAACGCCGGCATCAACAGTCTTGATTTCAGATTGATCTGAATGGTTTTGGGGCCGATGTAAGATTGAGCCCGGGAGTCGTTCCCGACAAAAACAATTTTGTCGTCCCGGATGGCAACAGCCTGGGCAATGGCATGTGCCTTGTCTGCGGTATAAATGACTCCATTGAAAAAGATCGTATCGGCTGGGGCCGGAGTTCCGGCCAGGCCGCATTGCGCTATTACAAATAAAAGCAGGGCAGCGAAAGCCCGATTTGCGAATGTGTATTGCCCTTGCCTCACTAAATATCCTTCGGAAAATTCAATATCGAGGTCCGACCCCCGATATTGAATTTTCAGGTGAAAATCGGTGGAGGAGCGGGAGGTGCCCGATGGTCCATCGCACTCCCGTTCCGGCTTAGCGGAATTGATTGCTTTCCTCGGAGGAAATGAATGTCGACTCAGTGGTCAGCATAGGCTGTCCACCAGCTACACACATAACCTGTCCGGTAACATAGGAGGAAAGCTCCGAAGCAAAAAACAAAGCAGGGCCCGCGATATCTTCCGGAGTACCCATTCTTCCCAACGGCACTTCCTTCTTTGCCAATGCGGCGAAAAAGGCTTTCTTCTGCTCCGGGGTCATACCCTTGGATAGTGGATCCCAGAAAGGCGTTTCAATCGGGCCCGGAACAATACAATTGGCGTAGATATTGAAAGGGGCAAGTTCGAACGCGAGGTTTTTAACAAGCCCGATGATTCCAGCCTTGGCAGAATGATAGGCTAAAACTGAGACGGATGGGCGAACGGCACCCATGGATGAGATGAAGATCAATTTGCCATATCGCTGCTTTTTCATATAGGGCACGGCCGCCTTGCATGCCAGGAATGCGCCTTTGAGATTCAGCGCCAGCACATAATCCCATTCGTCTTCATCGGAAGCCTCCAGGCTGCCGCCTCCGGCGGCACCCGCGTTGTTGACCAGGATGTCGATTTTGCCGAACTTCTTAATGGACTGATCAATCAAGGACTTGATCTCGTTGCTTTTGGACATGTCTGCCTTGATCGCAATAGCCTGCCGTCCCGCGGATTTAATCTCATCCACAACGGTTTGTGCCTGATCCATTTTGATATCCGCGACCACGATGTCGCATCCTTCGCGTGCGAATTTCAGGGCCATGGCCTTGCCCATTCCGTTGGCACTGCCGGTGATTACCGCCACTCTGTTATCAAGTAACAAGTTGAATGCCTCCGTGTTCTGGAAATGCCGGGATGTCGATCCCGGGAAAGTGACGACAGAATATATGATTTATAAAATAAAAGAAGCGAAAACCTCGACAACACGCTTCAACATTCCGGAAATACTCATCAGGCGCTTTTGCGCTCAAACCACAATGATCGCGCGAGAGCTTTGAGGTTTTATCGCATCGAATGGATGGTACGACTCTATGGATCCATAATGGCCGGCTATCCTGCCGCCAAATGCAAGATCCTGAGAATCAGTCGAGATCACAGCGAAAAAGTATGATGTCGTTTTGGATTTCTGTGATAAATACAGGCCGGACGACTCAATTAAGCATCTGTTTAAGACAACCGAAGGGCTGGACCTCCCTTGCGCAGCGGATTGCATTTGCAAATGCAGCGCATGGAAAAGTTCAGGGATACGCCAGTGGAATGCCCTGAAAAGGGCAAATCAAAACCAGGTTGTGAAGCCATGGGTATTGTCCGGCCAAGGAGAGACAATGGAAAGATATAAAATGTGGATAGGTGGCCAGTGGGTGGACGCCGAATCAGGCAAGACATTCCGCACGTACAACCCGGCAAACGGGGAGGAGGTTGCGGAAGTTCCGCTGGGCAACAGGACAGATGTAGATAAGGCTGTTGCGGCCGCGCGAAAGGCATTTCCGGCATGGTCCAGGCGGACCCAAGAGGAGCGATCGGAGTGGGTTCTAAAGATCGCCGAAAAGATCAAAGAGCATAAAGAGGAGCTGGTGCAATATGAGATAAGAGAACACGGTGCAACAGCGCGGCATGCTCCCATGATGATTACTTTTGCCACCAAGAATATCGAACTCGCTGCTGCCGGTGCCCGAGTTCACATGGGTAAGGTTCTGCCGGCAACGCCCAGCAAAGGCGCTGCTCCCGGCACATCCAATACTCTATGCTATTTGAAATACGAACCCTACGGCGTATGCGCGCTCATCACCCCCTGGAACGTACCCACATTACTGCTTGCCACCAAGATCGGTCCATGTCTCGCGACCGGTAATACCTGCGTCGTCAAACCTCCAAGCATCAACTCGGGCATCGGCCTGAGACTTGCGGAGATTATCAGCGAGGTCGGATTGCCGGAAGGCATCATCAATTTTGTCACCGGTCCAGGGAGCAAAATCGGCAATGATCTTTCCTCTCATCCGGGTATTGATTTCATCAGTTTTACCGGAAGCTCTGAGGTCGGTAAAACCATCATTGCCAATTCAAGCCAGACGGTTAAGACGCTCATGATGGAATTAGGCGGCAAGAATCCGGCTATTATCCTCGAGGACGCCGATGTCGATGCCGCGGCTGAAGAGCTCTGCATGATCACCTTCGAAAATGTTGGGCAAAATTGCGCCCAGCCATCGCGGTTCTATGTACACGCAAAGGTTCACGACAGATTTGTTGAGAAGTTTGTTGCCACGGCAAACAGTATCAAGATCGGGGATCCGACGGACGAGGAAACGGTCATGGGGCCTGTGGTCAGCCAGGAACAACGCGATACCATTGAGCGCTATATAAAATCCGCGCTGGATGAGGGGGCAAAACTGGTATGCGGCGGAAAACGGCCAATGGGGCCGATTTTCGACAAAGGCTTCTATCTGTCGCCCACGGTTTTTACGGATCTGACTCCCAATATGACCATTGCTCGTGAGGAAGTGTTTGGGCCGGTTGTGGGAATTTTTAGTTTTTCCTCCGATGAAAAGGTTCTGGAAGCAGCCAACGACAGTGTTTTCGGGCTGTGCGCCTCAGTTTGGACAAGGGACTATGCCCGCGGTATCAAGTTTGTAAATGAATTGCAGGCCGGTTCGGTTTGGATCAACCAGCATATGAATCTGGTCGCGGAAACTCCCTGGGGGGGATTCAAGGAGAGCGGTCTGATGAAGGAGGGGGGCGTCCTGGGGGCGGAGGGATATACGCAGCTGAAGTATGTGGTGATTAAGCATTGCTAGTTCTGTAATGCGGGTTCCTTCCTCTTTTGCCAAGCTGAATTCGGGAACCCGCTTCGGAATGGGCGCTTCAGTCAACAGACAAACACTTATCTATGAGCCGCATGAAATTTCTTTTTGCAGGCCTTGGGGCCCTTTTTCAAATTGCCGCCCTTGCTTTTTGCATCGAAAACAGGGTAACAAGGCTGGAGTTCACCAGCGCGCTCCCATCCCACGATAAACTCAGTGCAGTTTTGGAGGATTGGTGCAGGGAACTGGAAAGACGAAGTGGAGGAAGCATCAAAGCTTCATTCCATCCCGGAGGGATATTGACGCCTTCTGCCCAGATATTTGACTCTGTTACAACAGGCATTGCGGATATAGGGTTTGGCCCGATGGGAGTAACTCCCGGCAGATTCCCCATGATGGAAATATTGGAGCAGCCGTTGGGTATTGACAGTGCTGTCATGATGACGCGGATATCCAACGATTTTCTTCGTGCCTTTCGGCCAAAAGAATTCCAAAGGGTGAAGGTTCTATTCCTCCTGAGCGCAAGTCCAGGGCTATTGCATACCAAAACTCCTGTACGCCAATTAGAAGATTTGAAGGGGATGAAGATACGATGCCTGGGCGGAAGTGCGGCAAAAGTGCTCAAGGCCCTTGGCGCGGTACCCATTGTGATATCAACGGGGGATACCTACGATGCGCTGCGGAAAGGAATCGTCGATGGCGTGATTGCCGCCTGGGATTCTCTTGAAACCATGAAATGGGGAGAGATTCTTCCGTACACCACGGTCAGTCGATATGCCTCGGTAGGAGCCCCTGGTTTTGTGATCATGAATAAAGACAAATGGGATTGTCTGCCCGCGGAGACGAAAGCCGTGATGGAGAGCATGTCGGAAGAATATTCGGCAAAGCTCAGCAGTCTCTGGGATGAAAAAGATCAGCATACAATCGGAAAATGGAAGGCAAAGAATCATGTCTCGATATTTCTCAATGGGAATGAGGAAAGGAAATGGGAGCAGGCTGTGCTGCCTCTGTATGAGGCCTTTGTAAGAGAGAAATCCGCAAAAGGTTTGCCTGCCTCGGAAGCCTTAGCATTCTGCAAAAGCTGGGTTGAGAGAAATCGGAAGAAATAAAGACATCGGTTAGCGATAGCGAGTAGAAAACTGCTGATTTCCCAAGGGTTGAATATGAAGAGGCTGATGGACACTTTGGCCGGACGAATGAGCGCGTGGATGGAAGTTGTTGCGGGAAGTGCCCTCATTGCTGTGATGCTATTGATCGGGGCGGACATAATAGGAAGACTTTTCGGCCATCCTGTTCCCGGTGCATACGAAATCGTATCCCTTGCCGGCGGACTGGTTCTGGGATTAGCGCTACCGGCCACCTCGATGGCGAAGGAGCATGTGTCCACCGATTTCATGACGGCCAGGCTCTCGACGACAATGAGACGGTTGCTCCATTTCGGGACGCGGCTCATTGGGATTGGCATTTTTGCCCTGGCAGGCTATGGCATGTTGATGATGGGAGTTCGGCTGAAGGAAGCGGGTGAGGTGACGGCAGTGCTCGCATTCCCCTTTTACTATGTGGTTTACGCCCTGGGCGGGGCCCTAATCATCCAAACCCTAGTGCTTGTGGCTGAACTGTTTGCCGGACCCAAAGATGAAAGGACGACGCAGCCATGAATGAGGTGCTGATCGGTTGTGTCGGGCTTGGAGCCTTGCTGGTTCTTTTCCTGACGGGAATTGAGCTGGCCTTTGCCATGACATTCATTGGTTTTGCCGGTTTTGCCTGTTTGCGTTCATTTTCGGCAGCGGTCGACCTGTTGGCCAAGGATTTCTTTGACGCGTTTGCTTCCTACACTTTTGTTGTCATCCCGCTTTTTGTTTTGATGGGGCAGGTTGCCTACAATTCGGGAATTGCCGAAAAAATGTACGGGACATCCCGGAAATTCATTGGTCACGTTCCGGGCGGACTGGCGCTGGCAACAGTCGTGGGCGCCACGATTTTCAAGGCGATCTCCGGGTCCAGCCTTGCCACGGCTGCAACGTTTTCCAGCGTCGCCATTCCTGAAATGGATAAATGCGGTTACAGCCGACGGCTTTCAACGGGTGTGGTTGCAAGCACCGGGACGCTTGGCATTCTGATCCCACCAAGTGGAACGCTTATTATCCTGGCCATGATCACGGATCAATCTATAGGGAAGCTGTTTTTGGCAGGAATCATTCCGGGACTTCTGATTGCAGTTCTCTTTCTCATCACCATCGTGTCGTGGTGCGGAATCAATCCTTCGCTTGCGCCTCGCGGAATTGCATCGAACTGGCGTGAGAGAGTTCACTCCATACCGATGATTTTCTGGCCGCTATTGATTTTTGGCGTGACTGTCGGGGGATTGCTCGGCGGCATTTTTACTCCGACAGAAGCCGGCAGCGTAGGCGCCATTTCCGTTTTGGTCCTGACATTCCTGAAGCGCGATCTTCACTCCGAAGGGTTCAAAAAATCAATTCGGGAATCTTTGCGCATGGGATGCATGGTTTTGTTGCTCATCGGCGGATCTGCGGTCCTCGGGCATTTTGTTGTGGTTTCAAAAATTCCGAGTGTCGTGGCGAACTGGACGCTGAGCCTCTCGCTGCCTTCATCGATAATCATGATCGTGATTTTGCTGATCTACCTGATTGGTGGGTCCTTTGTGGATGATATGGCGTTCATGATTCTGGCTACTCCTATATTCTTCCCGGTTGCCCTGAAATTGGGATATGACCCCATCTGGTTCTGCATTGTCATCGGGGTAACGATGATGATTGGCGTTATTACGCCCCCCGTAGCCGTGGCCGCATTTATTGTTCGAAATATTACCCGTGAACCGATCGGACAAATTTATCGAGGCGTATTGCCGTTCCTGATAACGATGGTTCTTTGCCTGTTGCTTCTTTTTCTATTTCCGCAAATTGCAACTTATCTCCCAAAGCGGTTCTAAATGCGTTCATGAGCCCTTCCTCATTCGAATGAAATATTTGGACAAAATGCAAGTTCAGAGGTTGCTATTCCGCAAGACATCTCTGAGAATAGGATCATCGAGATATAAACGATGAATTTATAAAGGAGCAGGAGGCTGTCAGCCTTCACCTGAAGGGAATCCCGATTGAGCGATGAGCGATCAGGTTCGAGCGGTTCTACTCTGGACTGTCATTGTACAAGCGTGTAACACCAGCGTTAAACCCTGGAAGGGTTCTCTGGATAATGAGATACGGAGAGAATATGCCAAGTGAATACCAAGGCAAGGTTGTTCTGGTAACTGGAGGGGCCTATGGCATTGGCAGGGCCGCTGCCATAGGGTTTGCGCTGAGGGGTGCCAAGGTGGTGATTGCAGACCGCGATGCGAAGCGAGGGGAAGAAACAGTGCAGCAGGTTAAGGATGCCGGTGGCGATGCCCTGTTTGTTCGAACCGATGTTTCGTCTGAAACGGATGTCGAAGCGCTTGTAAAGAAAACGGTCGAAACTTACGGAAAGCTCGATTGCGCATTCAATAATGCCGGGATCCATAAACAGTTTGTGTCTACGGTTGATTTCAAATCCGCTGATTGGGATGAGATGATCAACATCAACTTGAAGAGCGTGTGGCTTTGCATGAAATACGAGATCGCGCAGATGCTCAAGCAAGGCAAAGGCTCGATCGTCAACACCTCCTCCGCTGCAGGTTTGGTAGGTGCTCCAAGCAATCCTGCATATCCGGCCAGTAAACATGGTGTGGTTGGAATCACCAAGTCCACAGCGCTTGAGTTTGCGCGTAAGGGAATCAGGGTGAACTGTGTCTGTCCTGGGCCGACCCGAACCGGTATGAATGAGGAGCTGGTGGCCACGAATCCTGAGATTGTCAAGGCAATGGACCAGAAGGTTCCCATGGGAAGGATTGGGGAGCCGGAGGAGGTGGCTGCCGCGGCCATTTTCCTATGTTCCGATGAAGCCTCTTACATAACGGGGCACGCATTGCCGGTCGACGGCGGCATTGTCGCGGATTGAAGCTGTAAATCGATGTCATTCGCGGGTGTATTGGATCAACCGGGGAGTCCTTTCGGCTATTTGTGCTTTTGGCATGAACCGGAGGGAGCGCATCAGATCCGCTATCCCCGTTTACACGAAGAGATTCTGTTGCAATAACTCGAAACTGAGAACGGAGATCAGGGGGGAGAAATGAGTGCAGAATACAGAGTGTTAATTGATGGCGAATTGTGTGAATCGTCGACCAAGGAGACGATGGAGGTAATCAATCCTGCCAATGGAAAGGTTGTGGGACTGGCGCCAAAATGCAGTTCCATCGAGATCGACAGAGCTGCCGAAGCCGCGCATAGGGCTGCGCCTGAATGGGCGGAAAAATCGCCAACCGAAAAGGCCGCCATATTCTTTAAGATGGCGGAGCTTTTGCGCAAAAATCGGGAGGAATGGGCGCGGCTGGAGACAATGCAGTATGGCGGTCCTATTTTCAAAACATACAATTTCGATATGCGTTTCGATGCAGAGCATTTCGAATTCATGGCCGGCGTGGCCAGGGCTGTGACTGGAAAGACTCTGCCGGTCGGGCCGCAAGCCATGTCGATGACTCTCCGCCAGCCCCTGGGCGTGGTCGGCTTAATTACTCCCTGGAATTTCCCCCTTGTTACGGCCATATCCAAAATAACGCCCGCATTGATGATGGGGAATACGGCTGTGGTAAAACCGCCTTCCTGTGCGCCGCTGACGGTGCTCAAACTGGGTGAGGTTGCCATGGAGGCCGGGATCCCACCGGGAGTTCTCAACATTGTTACCGGACCCGGATCAACGGTGGGTGAGGCTTTGGTCAAACACCCCTATGTTGCCAAGGTCAATTTCACAGGCGACTCGGAAACAGGAAAACGTATTCTTGCCCTTGCAAGCGCCGCGGTCAAGCCGGTGGCATGCGAACTGGGCGGGAAGAACGCCTTTATCGTAATGCCGGATGCGGATATGAAGGCCGCAGTCGAAGGTGCTATCTGGGGCGGCTTTTTTAACTCGGGTCAGAATTGCGGCGCTTCCAGCCGATATCTGATTCACGAATCGATTTACGATGAATTTGTGGAGAAGTTTGTGGCAGCGGCGAAACTTCTGCGCGTTGGGGATCCTCTGAATCCGGAAACCATGATCGGCCCGGTTGCCTACAAGGGACACCGGGATTCAATCGAACGATTCGTGGAGCGCGCAAAGAGGTCCAAGTGCAAGCTTCTGCTGGGTGGTGAACGCCCGAATACACCGGATACCAAGGATGGCTGTTTTGTCACCCCTACCATTTTTGGCGACTGTGATCCAAAGTCGGAAATAATGCAGGAAGAGGTATTCGGCCCCGTTGTTGCAGTGGCGCGGTTCAAAACGGCCGAGGAAGCTGTCGAGATTGCAAACGATTCCCGTTTCGGGCTGTGCGCTTCAATCTGGACAAAGGATATACGGCAGGGTCTCGTGATGACCAAGCAACTCAAGGTGGGGACCGTCTGGTTGAACCAGCACCTGTCAATCGTATTTGAGTGTCCCTGGGGTGGCTGTAAAGAGTCCGGACATAGCAAGGAAAATTCAATTATGGTTTTGGACGAATACAGCATGATGAAGAATGTATGGATTGATCTGGTGGGTACGCCGGCAACACCATGGCAGGGCCGCTTTTAGCTAATCGATGGATAAAAGACCGATGCCGCTTTATCCAATCGGCATCGGTCTTTCAACGCACCAATCTTAGTGCTAATTCCTTTAAACTGAGCTAAGCTGGGAATCTTACACAAAGGTTTAACACATGAGCGTGCCTAAAAAGCAGGGGAAGTTGCTTTCGCTTCAGGAAGCGATACGACAATACGTCCAGCCTGGAATGAAATTGCATCTTGCCGGCGGTATCGGTGGACCCAGCGCGGCTATTTGCGAAATCATTAGGCAATATTGGGGCCGGAATCCTGACTTCACGCTAATTCAAGCAACAGTTACCGGTCTGGCGCTTAACCTGGTTCACGGCAAATTGGCCAAAAAGCTGATCTGTTCGGTTTGTGCGGAAATCTCAGGATCGGGACGGCCGAGCAAAGTCATCCAGGCTGCCTATGAAAGCAAGAAGATTGAGCTCGAAAACTGGTCCCTGCTTTCGCTGCAACAGCGATTGATGGCGGGTGCTTTCGGCGTTCCATTCATGCCGACCAAATCTGTTTTGAATAGCAGTATTGCCAGCGATAACCCGACTACCTTCAAGACAATGGAAGATCCTTTCGGCTCCGGAGAGAAGGTCGGACTGGTAGGCGCGCTGGTCCCGGATCTGTCAATTGTGCACGGGTGCGTTGCCGATGTGGACGGTAATGTCATTCTGCAAGCTCCCTATGGTGAAGATCTATGGGGTGCCCTGGCAAGCAAAGGCGGGGTCCTTGTCACCGTCGAAAAGGTGGTCTCCAAGGATTTCATCAAGAGGTATAACGCCTTGGTTAAGATACCCGCCTATGCGGTCAAGGCTGTTGTGCCTGCCCCGTTGGGGCTTCATCCCTATTCGCTTACGAATCCCGGCATTTCCGATTTCGATCCCTATGAAAAGGATGTGGATTTTCTGAACGTGCTTTTTGAGGCCGGGAGCACTGCCCATGCATTGGAAGGCTGGGTTAAGGAATGGATTCTGCAGTGCGAAAGCCATGAGGAATATTTGGGCAAGCTTGGCGATCAAAGGGTTGCCGACCTCAAGGGGCGATCAAGACGAGTGCTTGGGGAAATAGCGATGCCTTCGGTTTCACCCGATCCGGGCAGTGCAGAATACGATCCCAAGGAAATGATGCTGGTGGCGCTGGCCCGTGAGATCCTGCGCAGTGTTGAAGCGAACGAGCATAAATTGATATTGGCCGGGGCAGGTGCCGGCGCGACAGCGGCATTTCTGGCCTATTACCGGCTCAAGTCTTCCGGTTTTGAACTGGGTACCGGAAACGGACAAATTGGTTATACCCCTGTTCCGGGGGAATCGATTCTTGCAAGCGAGGCCGGTGTCCGAAGTTCCAAAATGCTGACCGATACGATCATGATGCAGGGCGTGTTTGTCGGAGGTGGCAACAATCGATGCCTGAGTATTCTCGGCGCGGGACAAATGGATAAGCACGGCAATATCAACTCCACCAAGACATCCAAAGGAAAGTTTCTTGTGGGTTCCGGAGGCGCCAATGATGCGCTGAATGCGTGCGAAACCATCCTCTGCCTGGACCAATCCAAAGACCGTTTTGTCGACAAGCTTGCCTATGTTACGGGCGTTGGCCATTCGGTAACGACGGTTGTATCAACAATGGGAATCTTCAGGAAAGAGCATCCGAAGGATGACCTCAAGCTCGTCGCCTGTTTTCCTGACACGCACGGCAAGAGCCTGGAGGATAGAATTAAAGACATTCGGATGCATTGTGGATGGGATCTGAAAGTGGCAGCCGGCGTTGAAGAAGTGCCCAAGCCTGGTTTGGAGGAACTGCAGCTGCTGCGCTGGATCAAAACATAATTTCGAATTGCCAATGACGAATTTCAAATGATGGAGTTATCCGTACGGCTGTGTCAGTTCGTAATCGGTCATGGGTAATGTGAGACGGAGTCAATATGAGTGGTGGACCGCTTCAAGGTATAAGAGTTGTTGAATGTGCAGGCTATCTCAGCGCTCCTACAGCCTGTTATATGCTCGGGGATCTGGGCGCAGAAATCATCAAGATCGAGGATAGGGAAAAGGGCGATCCATCACGGGGAACCTCCGCGGTTTTCGGTTCATCCATGACATTGCCAAACGGTGAAAATATCCTGTTTGAGACTGCCAACAGAAATAAGAAGAGCATTACGCTTGATCTGAAAAAACAAAAGGGAAAAGAGCTTTTGTATGAGCTGGTTTCCAAAGCCGATATTTTTTGCACCAACTTTACCCAGTCTGCCATAAAGAAACTCGAAATCGATTTTGATACGTTGAAAAAATACAATCCCAAGCTGGTCTATGGCCTCGCGACAGGGTATGGGCTGCAGGGCCCAGAAAGCAACCGGCGCGCATTTGACAGCGTTGCTCAAGCGCGTTCAGGCATCATGTATGCGCTTGGAGGTGAGCCGGATTCGCCCCCGGCGCAGATTGGCGGTCCGGTATTCGATCAAATGACCGGCACGCTCCTGGTATACGGCATTCTGGCTGCTCTTGTTGCCCGGGATCAAAAGGGGATTGGGCAGCAGGTCGAGGTGTCGCTGCTGGGGTCAGGCATTCATTTGCAGGCGTATAATCTGAATACTGCGCTTTTGCGCGGGCGCCAGATTCCAAGACCTTCGCGACGCTCCCTGAAAAATCCAATGGCAAATCACTTTGAATGCGCAGACGGAGAATGGCTCCTGCTCTCTGAGCCTCAGGCCGATAGATTCTGGCCGGCGTTTTGCGATGCGTTGGATATCCAGCATCTTGAAAAGGATGAGAAGTATTCCGATGCTGCCCGAAGACGTGAGAACTTCAGAGAATTGCTCGTCATTATTGAGGGTGTGTTCAAGACAAGAAAGCGCGAAGAGTGGATGAAGATTTTGGATGAAAAGGGAGCCGGGATTGCCTATTCACCGGTTCTGCGACCGACGGATCTGGCTAATGATGATCAGGCATTGGCGAACGGCTACGTTGCACAAATCGAGCATCCATCATTGGGATCCATCAAGATGGTGGGAAATCCCGTGAGTTTCACCGGAACACCCATTACTGTCGATGGGTTCGCACCTTGTTTCGGTCAGAATACGGAAGAGGTGCTGCTGGATATCTGTGGATACGATTGGGACAAGATACAGCAACTGAAGGATGAAGAAGTGATCTAGGAATGTCCGGCGTCTCCTGTTTCCGGTATGCGATGTCGGAAAAGCGGAAGCGGGAAACAAGAAACGAGGAAGAACAGATGCAGACGAAACTTACAAACAAGAGGCTGGATGAGCAAGAGTTTTTAAAAATGCGCAGCGCGGTCCTGGCACTTTGGCCGACAGGGCGTGAAGTGGACCTCGATGAAGCCATCGAATACCAGAAGAAGTTGCCGGATTCCAAAAACTGGCACAAGGTCGGACTCAAGCTTCGTAGCGATGGTCGCACCGCTATATTCCCGCGCGCGGGTACCGGACTTCTTGAGGATCAGATCAGTCTTTCCAAAAAGCTGGAGCAGTCGGGAGTCCCTTTTATCCCGGTTACCACGGATAGCTATACGCGTCAGCTGGACTTTGAAAAGGTGGATGGGCTTCTAGCCGAAATGCGCAAAACCGGCCGGAATCTGCTGAACGGATATCCAATCATCAACTACGGCGTCAAGCAGACGAGAAAGATCATTGAAAGCGTTGAACAGGGGGCCTTTAATCCAAGGCTTTCACTCAAATCCTATCCGCTCGCAACTGAGATTTCTTTTGCCGCAGGGATGACCGGCATCGCAGCCTCTTCATTCATCTCCTGGGCTGCCTATGAAAAGGACGCTACGCTGGAGCAATCGATGGCCACCAATCAATACGTCCATCGACTCATTGGCTACTATGCGGACCGCGGGGTAATCATCTCGACCGATAATCATGGATGGATTCTAACGGGGTTGCAGCCAATGACGGTTAACCTGGCCACAACCATTGTAGATGCCATCATGGTGGCGGAACAGGGAGGCAAAAGCATCACTTCGGTAGTGCACCTGATGGGAAACATGGCTCAGGATCTTGCATGGATGCGCGTTACGCCAAAACTGATGCGTGAGTATTTGGATAAGCTCGGATATAAGGATGTCAGTATCCCGGCTGTATTTGCGCAGCATACACCGCTATTCCCCATGCCCCAGGGAATGGGTGGGGCGTTTGCCTTTCCGAATTATACCGCGGTGGTGGCGGCGCTTGGAAAAGCCGAGGCCGTTTCGGTGCGAACCATTGACGAAGCATTGGGAATTCCTACAGAGGAATCGCATGCTCTCAGCTATGAATCCACCAACTGGTTGCTCAACGTAATCCGAGGCCAGAACTTTGAATTCAAATCGGCGGCGGTCGATGAAGAAGCTGCAATGGCTGAAATGGAAATCCGCGCCATTATGGACAAACTGCTCGAGATCGGCGACGGCGATGTTGTTGTTGGATGTCTGAAGGGTGTTGAAGAAGGAATTATCGATTCATGCTTCAGTCCGAACCGCCAGGTGAAGGACAAGGTAATTGGAGTCAAGGACGGCAAGGGCGCGATCCGATATCTCGATTGCGGAAACCTGCCGTTTCCGGAAGAGGTTAAAAAATTTAACAGGGATAAGATCGCCGAGAGAGAGAGAGCTGAAGGCAGAAAGATGGACTACGATGTCATCGTTCAGGACTTCTGGGCATTCAGTAAAGGTCAGCTGACTGGCAAAGCGTAGATCTGATTCCAGTTCGGATTTCCGGGTTCGAATCGCGTGTCAAACTTGCCGGGAACCCAGCACTGGGAACAGGGAACTCAAGGAGATTGGAAAGATGAGTCAACCAACCGTAATTACTGGAACTGTGGGCAAAGATGCTCATGTCATTGGAACGAAAATTCTGTCCCGGGCGCTTCGTGATGCGGGTTTCAACGTTGTGGAACTGGGGATTCTGACACCACCGGAAGAATTTGTAAAAGCGGCGCTTGACAACAAGGCGGATGCGATCCTGATGAGTTCCTTGTATGGAATGGGAGAGCATGATGTGCAGGGCTTCAAAGAGAAGTGCATCAGCGCCGGGTTGCAGGATGTGATCCTTTACATTGGTGGGAACCTGGGTGTGGGTAAACATGATTTCAAAGATGACGAAGTGAAGTTTAAAAAACTCGGCTTCGACCGTGTTTATCCGCCCGCATCGGATGTAAAGACGGCAATCGCGGATCTTTGGGGCGATCTAAAAGCCAAAGGGAAAGCATAGGATTTATGTTGCGCAACAGAATGCTGGCCGGATACCGGGCTTTGGATCTTACGGATGAAAAAGGATTTTTGTGTGGAAAGATCCTGTCGGAACTCGGTGTGGATGTGATCAAGGTGGAAAAGCCGGGAGGAGATGATGCTCGAAAGGTTGGGCCCTTCTGGCATGATCAGGCCGATCCCGAAAAAAGCCTGTATTGGTTCTCTTACAACAGCAGCAAGCGCGGAATTACGCTCGATATCCGGACGGAACGTGGTAAGGAGCTCTTCCGAGAGCTGATTAAGACCGCCGATTTCGTCATCGAATCCTTTGCCCCCGGTGAATTCGACCGAATGGGGTTCGGCTATGGAGAACTGTGTAATATCAGGAAGGATATCATTCTGACTTCGATCACCGCATTTGGGCAGAAGGGACCTTATAGCCAATATCAGGCTTCTGATCTGGTGATCATGGGTATGGCGGGCGAACTTTTTTTGACCGGGGACTCTGATCGGCGACCGGTGAACATCAGTTTGCCTCAAGCATGTCTCCATGCCGGCGCGGATGCCGCCGTTGGATCCATGCTGGCGCACCATCATCGGAGGAAATCGGGCGAAGGACAGCACGTGGACGTCTCCCTGCAGCAAAGCGCTGCCTGGTTCCTGGCTCAGACCGTGCCGCACTGGGAGTTGGATAATCTTATTTTGGGGCGGGTAGGAACTTTTCGAACCAGCAGTCGAGGCACGCTCCAGCGGCAGGTATGGCCGTGCAAGGACGGTTATATTTTCTTTTTCATGATCGGCGGGCAGCAAGGCGCAAAGACATGCCGAAACCTTGTGAAATGGATGGTCGAGGAGGGCATGCCCAACGAATTTCTGCAGGCCTATGAGTGGGAACGGTTCGATATGGCCAGCGCTACGCAGGATCTGATCGATACGATCTCGGGTCCGATCGCTGAATTTTTCAGGACGAGGACGAAGAAGGAAGCTCTGGATGCGGCAATGTCCCGGAACATCTCGATATGTCCTCTGATGGGCATGCAGGACTTGCTTGTTGATCCCAATCTGACGGCCAGAGATTTCTGGCTTCCAATGGAGCATCCCGAACTGAATGCAACCATTCCTTATCCGAGACAGTTTGCAAGATCGTCCGAAAACGAGATGACGACCAAATCACGTGCGCCGCTTATCGGGGAGCATAATTCCGAAATTTACGGCGAGCTTGGTTTATCGAGTGACAGTATCGCGGAGCTGAAAAAATCCGGGGTGATCTAATTTTCAGGCACTCCAAGGTGAAAGGTATGAGCATGAATCCAATGTACGAAAAAATCCTCGAACCCGGCCGCATCGGGTCCGTAACGACGCGAAATCGAATCGTCAAATCCGGTGCCGGAATGCTCATGTGGCATGAAGCGGATGTCCATATGCGTCCCGAAGTTCTGGCCTTCTATGAGGGGATTGCGAGAGGGGGCGTCGGATTATTGATCGTTGAATCGCCTACGATCGACTACCCGCGAGGCGTGCGCTGGAAGGAACGGTATCGCATTGACGAGGACAAATATATCCAGGGGCTCAGCGAACTGGTCCAAATCATTCATAAGCACGGTTGCCCGACGTTTATGCAGATGAACCATGACGGGCCCTGGCAAGTCAAACTTCCTTTTGCCCCCGATCCTATGTATGACGGCCCGCCGATCGGAGCATCCGCAGTCAGTTTTAAGGCCGAGGCAGACTTCCATGAAGAAGTTCCCCACCCGCTGACGGTAGAGGAAATACAGGAGATCGTCGACAAATTTGCCAGCGCTGCCCTTAGAGCGCGACAGGCGGGGTTCGATGGCGTGGACATCAATGCTGCCAGCAGCCATCTTCTGCACAATTTCTTCTCGCCGTTCTGGAACAAACGCGAAGACGCTTATGGCGGAAGCCCGGAGAATCGTGCCCGCTTTGCCATGGAAGTAATCCAGGCGGTCAAAAAGAAGGCCGGGAGTGATTTCCCTGTATCGATCATTCTCAATGGTGTCGAAATCGGCGCGGGGATCGGAGTGCCGAACAGTCAGTGCCTGACACATGCGGATGCGCGCGAAATCGCCAAGTGCCTGCAGAAGGCGGGAGCCGATGCCATTCAGGTGCGCAGCCATTTCCTGGGCTATCACGTGGGTGCCTATCTGCCGGATGCGCTTTTTTATCCCGATGCGCCGATACCATTGGAGGATTTTCCAAAGGAATACAACACCAGTGATCGTGGCGTCGGATCGAATATCATTGCCGCTGCCGGAATCAAGAGCGTGGTTTCGATACCGGTTACAGTGGTTGGCAAGCTCGATGCCAATCTGGGAGAACAGCTGATCCGGGAAGGCAAGGTGGACTTCATCGCGATGACCCGCCGGCTGCTTGCTGATCCGGATTATCCAAAAAAGATCGCCGAAGGACGAGTCGACGACATTCAGCCATGCACTGGATGTGACAACTGCCTTGGGAGCAAGCGCTGCCGCATTAACGGGCTCTTAGGGACTGCCTACAACACAATCGAGAAATCTCCAAAAAAGAAAAAGGTCCTGGTCATCGGCGGAGGGCCCGGTGGAATGTCCGCAGCCAGAGTATCTGCCATGCGTGGGCATGACGTAACATTGTTCGAAAGATCCTCTATGCTGGGGGGACTTCTGCCTCTTGCCGCCATTGTCAAAGGCAACCGACCGGAAGATCTCACTTTGATTATCAACTATTTTACGCGGCAGCTTTCAAAGCTTGGCGTGAAGGTGGAACTGGGGAAAGAGGCCGATCTGTCTGTGGTTGACCGGATCAAGCCGGACGTCGTTTTCCTGGCAACGGGCGGAACCTCCACCGTGCCGAAGATTCCGGGAATTGATAAGCCGAATGTTGTCAGTGGGGCGGCACTGCATAGCCGATTGAAACTCGCGCTGAAGTTTTTTAAACCGGACACGCTGAGGAATCTGACCAAATACTACATGCCTATGGGCAAGCGGGTGATTGTCATCGGCGGAGCTATCCAGGGTTGCGAGCTTGCCGAGTTTCTGACAAAACGGGGGAGAAAGGTCACCGTTGTGGAAACCGGCAATGCAATTGGCGATGGCATGGTAGATGCCTTGCTGGCCAACCTGCTTATCTGGTTCCGCAAAAAAGGTGTCCCTCTGATCAGCGGGGTGAAGGAATATGTCGAAATTACCGAAAAGGGACTGACCATTATCACGCAGGACGGTGCTAGGCAAACCATTGAAGCGGACAGCATTGTGACCGCGCTGCCACTGACTCCGAACGACGAGTTGTTGGAGAAACTCAAAACGAGGGTTGCTGAAGTCTATGCTATCGGGGATTGCCGGCAGCCGCAGCTCATTGCAGATGCTATCGGAACCGGATTGCGCACCGCCCGGGAGATTTAGGGATTGAAGATTTCAACTTCCGACACTCAAACTCGGAAGTTGAGATTAAAGGAGATCAATGAACAAGGGAGTTTTTGAGGATCTCAAGATCGCCGCGTTCAACTGGGCGATGGTGGGTCCGCTGACTTTGAAATTCTTTGCGGACTATGGAGCAACGGTCGTTCGCGTCGAAACGAGCCTTCGTCCCTGCGTCACGCGCACGTCCGCACCCTTCAAGGATAATGTTTCCGGCATCAACCGGAGTGGCTATTTCAACCACTTCAGTGCCAACATGATGAGCCTGTCTTTGAACATGAACAACCCCGCCGGTATGGAGGTTGCGAAGGAGCTGATCGGCTGGGCGGATGTTGTCATGGAAAACTTCACTCCCGGGGTTATGGATAAATGGGGACTTGGGTACGAGGCCCTGACCAGAATCAATCCGAGAATAATTATGGTGCGGCAGAACGGGTTCGGAATCGAAGGACCCTATAAAAATCTGGCGGCATTTGGAATGATCCTCGCAGCTATTGCGGGAATTCCCCAATACATCGGCTGGCCGGATCGAGGCCCGCTTCCCGTTGGCGTTGGAGCCTATACGGACTGTATCAGCCCCCGTTTCGCATCTGCCGCATTGATCGCTGCCCTGGATTATCGCGACAGAACGGGCAAAGGGCAATTGATTGATCTGGCTCAATTTGAAACGGCGCTCTATTTTCTCACGCCCGGCCTTTTGGACGCGGCCGTAAACAAGCGGGAACCGGCCCGAAACGGCAATGCGGTTGCCGACGCCTCTCCGCATAACGTGTATTCCTGCCAGGGAAAGGAACGATGGTGCACGATTGCGGTAAGTACCGAGGAGCAGTGGAAAGCTCTATGTCATGTGATGGGTAAGGATGCGCTGGCAACGGATCCACGATTCGCTACCCTGGCTCAAAGAAAGCAGAATGAGGCTGCCCTGGACCTGCTGCTCGAATCCTGGACATCGGAAAAAACACCCGAAGAAGTGATGACCCTATTGCAGGTGGCCGGAGTACCCGCGGGGATCGTTGAAAACTCCGCCGACCTGTTTGAAGACCCGCAATTGCGCGCGCGCGGGCTCTTCTGGCCAATGGAACATAGTGAAATCGGCACCTTTACGCATTTGGGCTCCAGCATGGTCCTATCAAAAACGCCGGCGACCGCTTCGACGGCGAGTCCGTGCATAGGCGAACATAACGAGTATGTGCTGACAAAGCTTTTAGGAAAAACGGATGAACAGTTTGTGGAATTGCTTGCCGCAGGCGCACTTGAATAATAGACAGGAGATTTCGTCATGGAACTAGAGTTCATAAAGTACGAAAAGGACGGACAGGTTGCGTTCATTACCTTAAACAGACCAGACAGGCTGAATGCCATTGGCCCGGAGATTTATCGTGACTGGACGGCAGCCCTGGACGAGGCAGAACAGGACGATGATGTAAAGGTGATTGTTTTCAAAGGCGCCGGACGGGCTTTCAGCGCGGGAGCGGATCTGACGGGTGTCGGTTTTGTGTATGGGATGAAGGAACCGAAGCCGGGAGAAAAAACCAAACAGCGAATTCCACTGAGAGTCAAATTCGAATTCGACAGAAGAGTATTCCTGGATTTCCACCGACGGATCCTGTACTGCAAAAAGCTCACAATCGCACAGCTGCATACCTACTGCCTGGGCATTGCCTTTAATATTGTTTCCCATTGCGACCTCATCATTGCAAGCGACGACTGCGAGATGGGGCATGTCGAAGAACGCCTGGGACAGGGGGGGATGACCCTTACTCCGATCATGATTCTACGCTGTGGCTTTACCAGAGCCATGGAGCTTTGCCTGACCGGCCGTCGTTTTAACGGCAAAAAGGCAGCCGAATATCAGTTGATCAATAAATCGGTTCCGGCCGACAAACTGGACGAAGAAGTGCGCAATCTGGCTTACGGCTTGTGCATGCATCCCAAGGATGGCATTTCTGTGGGCAAGGCTATGCGCGAAATGATCTACACGACCATGGGGATTGATCGCGGCCTGGTAGACCATTACATCATGCATACCGTTCAGACCAACCGCGTTCTGGATGAAGGCGAAATCAACTTTTTCAAGATGCGCCGCGACAAGGGTGTGCGCGAGGCGGCTCACGAAAAGCACGACAAGTTCAAGATACTCGATGAATTCGATAGCTAGGAAGCAAGCCCGGCGCCTTCATTTATCGATCTGTTCCGGGGTTCACATTTCTGATGTTTCGTTGCCTGCCTTGCGAAAGAAGGCAGGCAACGGGACATCGATCAGCCCGTTTCCGGAGTGCATATATGGACGCTTCCGTTTCATTTGCCCAGGTATTCGAAAATACCCAGTACGAGGACCTGCCTTCAGAAGTCGTTGAAGCAACAAAGAAGGAAATCCTCGACCTTCTTGGAGTGGCTTTCGGAGGGGCAGCCCAGCCTGGTGCCACGCACGTCTGCGCGCTTATGAAGGAGTGGGGCGGCAAGGAGGAGAGCAGCCTTATCGGGAGCCAGCAGAAGCTGCCGGCACCCAGCGCCGCGCAAGTGAATGCCACAATGGCTCATTCCCTGGACTTTGATGATGTGCACGAGGCGGCCGTGATGCATCCGGGCATTGCCGCCATTCCGGTTGCTATGGCGGTGGGGGAGGCCCGGGGGAATTTGAGCGGCAGGGACATGATAACTGCTGTAGCGCTTGGCGTTGATATGATGTGCCGCCTGGCGCTGGCGACCACTCCCGGAAAAAGCCCGGTGGAGCTGGGATGGCACTTGACCTCCGTGTTTGGTTTTATGGGAGCCGCCGCTACGGCTGCTCGCATCCTGGGTCTGAACGCAGAAAAAATCGTCGATGCCATCGGAATCGGGTACCACCAGAGCGGCGGGAATGGGCAATGCGTAAAAGATGGTGCCTTGACCAAGCGGCTTGGCCCCGGATTTGCGGTCAAGGGTGGCATCACCGCCGCGTACCTTGCCAAGGCCGGAGTCACAGGAGCCAGGAATTCGTTGGAAGGGGAGTGGGGATTTTACCGGCAGTATGCCCACGGAGACTATAGCCGTGAGACACTGGTAACCGATTTGGGAAGGCGATTTGAGGGCGTTAATGTCGCCATCAAGCCATACCCCTGCTGCCGAGGCGTTCATCCGGCGATTGACGCGGCATTGGCGCTGGTTTCGGAGGCGGGGATTCAGACCAGGGACATAAAGAGCATCGCTCTTTCCGTTACGGATTCGCATCTGGCGCTTCTTTGCAATCCTTTTGAATCCAAAAAATCCCCCAGAAGTCCGGTTGATGCACAATTCAGTATCCCCTGGGGCGTCGCAACGGCCTTCGTGAAGGGTAAGGTTGGATTGGACGACTATACCGACAACGCAATCCGAAACAGGGATGTCCTGGATATCACCGCGAAGATGAGCGTTGATGTGGATAACTCCCTTCACAGGCCCGGCCCTGAACCCACGCGCGTGAAGGTGACGACTACGGACGGGAGCGTACTGGCCAAGGTAGTGGACAGCCCTCTTGGCAGCCTTGAGCGACCAATGTCTTTCCATGACTGTGCGAACAAATTCCGGGATTGTTCCAAGGGCATGGACCCCGAGAGGATTGAATCCATCATCACAAAGGTTGGAGAGCTGGAACAGTTGAGAAACATGCAGGAGCTGATCAGTCTTTTGAAATAACGATGCGGGATTGTCGACATAAAATATCCTTTATCCATCACAAATAAGGAGGCATTTGTATGAGTAACGCTTTAAGTGGGAAAGTGGCGTTTGTAACGGGTGCTGCAGCAAAGCGCGGTATGGGGCGGGCGGTTGCGCTGCGATTGGCGAAAGAGGGTGCCGATGTAATGGTGACGGATAAATTTGCCAACCCCAAAAGCGCCTGGGCCGGGGATGAAGATTGGAATGGACTCCCAGATGTCGTGAAAGAAATTGAAGCATTGGGAAGAAAGGCGGCATACGCCGTAGCGGGAGTGGAGAACGGAAAGGAAGTCGAGGCGGCCGTCAAGGCAACGATCGACAAGTTCGGTCAGATCGATATTTTGATTAACTGCGCCGGAACCCGCGGTCCGGTTGGCGTCAATATCGTTGATGGCAAGGAAGAAGATTGGGAAATGATGTTTGATGTTAACTCCCTGGGCACCATGGTGGTCTCCAAATATGTCGGCAAAGAAATGATCCGCAAAAACCAGGGCGGCAAAATTGTTCACATCGCTTCTGCGGCTGGTAAGCTCCCTTGTCCGGGAAGCGCGGCCTATGCTGCCTCAAAATGGGCGGTTATTGGAATTACCCAGGCTCTAGCCATAGAACTGGCGCCCTATAAGATCAACGTTAATGCCATCAATCCGGGCTTTTTCGCTACGAATTTGCGCGATGATGATGCCACGCTGCATAGCAAAGAGAAGGGAATCAGCATCGAGCAGTTCCGTGCGGATGAATATAAGTTCCTCTCCAATACGGTTCCGCTCAAGAGGATGGGAAAGGTGGAGGAAATTGCCGACCTCTGTTACTTCCTTGTCAGCGATCAATCGGAATATCTGACCGGTCTGAACATCAACATTACCGGTGGAACACTCATGCACTAGATCCCTTCCATTGACTGCGGAAAGCTGGAACACGCGACGAATGAAGGATTGTCTGCCGCGTGTTCCGGCAACTGGTCCCGTATCCTGCCAACTTCTTTGCCTGAAATGCTCTCGGGCGTTGACGTTGATTTGGTCAATCCATACAATCAGGAACTGCCCAAACTTATTTTAGGCTGAGAGATTCTCGGAAAGGACATGATGGCCACAGTAAATGAAAATTTCCTGAAATTGCAGGCAGGATATCTATTTCCCGAAATTGGCAAGCGCAGACGTGCCTATCAGCAGGCGCACCCGGAGGCAAAAATCATCAGCATGGGAATCGGCGATGTTACGCAACCGCTCATCCCGGCCGTGATCAACGCCATGCACCAGGCGGTAGACGAAATGGCCCAGAAGGAAACATTTCGAGGCTACGATGACGGTGGCATTGGCTATGATTTTTTGCGCGAAGCAATCCGGGTTAATGACTACCAGTCGCGTGGCGTCGCCATTGATATTGATGAAATCTTTATCAGTGACGGAGCGAAATCAGATACCGCCAACAGCCAGGAATTGTTTGGACTCGACAATGTTGTTGCCGTTACAGATCCGGTCTACCCGGTTTACGTGGACAGCAACGTAATGGCCGGCAGAACAGGTCCCATGGACAGTCAGCGCATGTATCAGAAGATACTTTATATGCCGGCTACCGTGGAAAATGGGTTTGTCCCGGAACCCCCTGCAGCTAAGGCCGATATTGTCTATTTGTGTTTCCCCAACAATCCGACAGGAGCGGTGGCAACCAAAAAACAGCTCGAAAAATGGGTGGAGTACGCGCGAAGAAACGGATCGGTGCTCCTTTTCGATGCGGCGTATGAAGCATATATCAGTGATCCGGATGTGCCGCATTCCATCTATGAAATCCCGGGCGCCAAGGAGGTGGCGATCGAATTTCGCAGCTTCTCCAAGACGGCAGGTTTCACCGGGGTCCGATGTGCCTTTTCGGTTGTTCCCAGAGAAGTGCGCGCGAATTCGGCCAAGGGAGAGAGTGTAGCGCTGAACCCGCTGTGGAGCCGCAGACTGTGCACCAAGTTCAATGGAGTATCCTACGTTACACAGTCAGGAGCGGCCGCCATTTACACTGCAGAGGGCAGGACGCAGATTCGGTCGATGATCGAGCTTTATATGAACAATGCCAGGATGATCAGGGAGGGACTTGCGGGCATGGGTTATCAGACCTATGGCGGCGTCAATGCGCCCTATATCTGGCTTAAAACTCCGAAGGGATTCGATTCCTGGGGATTCTTTGATCGTCTGCTGGCTGAGGCAAACCTGATTACAACGCCGGGAGTTGGATTTGGGCCTTCCGGTGAAGGTTATGTGAGGCTGACGGCGTTTGGCGATCCTGCGAACGTGAAAGAAGCGCTGGCGCGAATATCCCGTCTTTCCTGAAATAATCGATGATAAAAATCGTGGGATTTGTGTTCTGACCTGAGTTCCATCACAAATCCCACGATTTTTCATTCAATACTTAGTAGTCGGATCCGTTGCTCCATCCCGAATTAGTACTCGGCGGTACAATCTCGCAATAGGCTTCGGCTGCATGGATCTGGCCTCCATAAATTTTGAAGGAGTGCCAGACATCCAGTTCCCCATTGCCTTGGAAGAGAGAGCCCGGGCCAAAGTTCATACGAACCGCAACAACTCCAAGATCCTCATCCACAGCAAGCACGCGATGTCTGATTTTCGATAAAGTAGGAATGGTCTGAGTCTTCATGACGTCGCAGCCCTTGAAAAACGTGCATCCGGGACCGGCCATAAGGTTTCCATTTTCATAGCGGTAGGCATCCACGGCCATAGGGGACTCTGCCTTTACGAAGCTGCCGACCTTCAGTCCGGCGGGATAAGTGACAGCGATCTTGACCATGTCGTCCCGAGTGTTCGCCTGGTCTTTTTCAACCCTGGAGGCCATTTCCTTTCTGACGGTTTTGAGGTTGGCCGGGGTGAACAACATACCTTCTTCCTTGTTCATGACCGCCGTGGTCTCGATCTCGGATATTTTGTTGCCGGCTATTTTTAATCTGATCACATAGAGGATGGGAGCGCCGTTCTCCTCCACGACGAGAAAGGAAACTGCCACTCCCTGGCGTACATCCAGAATATCCCTGCGATAATCCGTAAGGCGAAGGGATTTCTTCCAAATGCCATCTCCCAGCTTCAGTTCTTTGGTATCCTCGGTAAAGCGTGTGTTGGCTGCAACCGGCAAACTCCCCGGGTTATGGGCTATCAGGGCATCGGTGTATTTGGTAACAAATCCTGCCAGGCAGGCACGATCGCAGTTATCTGCGGACATGGCAGCCGGCACTCCAATGGATGCCACAAAAACCAGCAATGTAAAGAGAGCAAAAATATACCTCTTGGTCATTCAATCCTCCTGGAAGAGCGTTTTTCGGCAAAACTGCCACAGCATAACCCAAGTGGGTGGAGAAGCAATGCAGTTGTTTCGAAACGCCTGGAAAATCACGAAGCCTCCCGTAAGATATTGACGAAAAGTCATGATGAAAGGCTTTCAATTTTAAGAGAATAGGCGAAAGGCTGACGCTATGCAGGGAAAACGAGTGAATGACAGTATGATCATGATTGTAAGCCAGATGACGCAGCAGGATGCGAATCTTGCGGGAAATGTCCATGGTGGTGCTATTCTGAAAAATATCGATAACACCGCGGCTATTGTTGCCACGCGACATGCCGGGACAAACATCGTTACTGCATCCATCGATAGAGTGGATTTCTATTCTCCGGTATATGTTGGGGACCTGCTCCGGCTGCGTGCTTGCGTGAACTATACGGGAAATACCTCGATGGAGGTCGGGGTGCGGATAGAGGCAGAAAATTTTATGACCGGAGAAGTGCGGCATACCGCGTCAGCCTATCTTACCTTGGTAGCGCTCGACCCGGATGGAAAGCCCATGCCGGTGCCTCAAATTATTCTCGAGTCGGAAGATGAGAAGCAGCGATATCGGGAGGCTCAAAGACGGCGCGAGCTTCGTTTCAAACAGGACCGGCCGGAATAGAATCGGAGTTCTGTCCGCGAGCTCTCCTATTTACATGATGGATGCGAGGTGTAAAATTACTCATTTGTCTGCCTTGTGGTAGGCAGATCGGATGTCCGGTCAGAATGTGCACCCTGACTTGGCCAAATTGCACGCACGGGAAAACTCGGCCTAATTTATCTGCGATGACTGTCCACCCTGCCATTCTTGCAAAAAAACTCTGCTCCAGCTGGAAAAAGCTTCCGCAGAAACTACTCAGCTTTATTTGGCTCGCATTATCAGCCTGCAGCGCCGTGCTGATCGGCGAGTTACTGATCAACGCTCTCTATTTTGGAGATTGGCAGTGGCACTTTTCCGGAACACTCGCTGTCTTGGGAAACTTCCTGATTCTTTTCTGCTCTTTCCTGATCATTCTGGTTGTAGTAAATCGGACGTTTGTTGCAGCCATCCTCGGATCCGTTCTATATGGCGTGGTTATCCTGGCGGACATCCTGAAGCTCAGCAGCTTTGACAATCCAGTTCGCGTTTCAGATCTGCAATATCTGCCGGACCTCAAAGTTATAGCTAAGTCATCCCTGGGTTATCGATCCGTGTCCGTGACGCTGATTGTGTTGGTCGCGATCATCGTTGCCATTTGCCTGCTTTGGAAAAAAGAAAGGCACGTGCTGATTCCTGCGGCACGTATTCTGACGGGCTTTGCGGCCATGGCTATATTGGTTTCATTATTTGTTGTTCCCTCCTATCCCGCTCCACGGGAATGGTTGCATGACCACGGGATTGAAAAACCCGAGTGGTGGGAATGGGAACCAAGAGGATCCGCGCAGTTAAACGGACTATTGGTTGAGCTGGCCATGAATGCCGGAGAAATGTCTTTTAATCGTCCGGACCGGTACGGTTATTCCGAGGTCAGCCGCATTGGACTCCGATATCAAAAAGGTTTGGATGCAGCGCCTGTTGTTGCAAAGACTGAACCGCCTCCGAATTTGATTATTTTTCTTGTGGAATCTTTTATGGATCCGCAGGATCTTGGCGTGCCATTTACCTCTGATCCAATTCCGACGTTTCGTGCCCTTAGCAAAAAATATAGCAGCGGGAAAGTAGTGGTTCCTGTTTTTGGCGGCACTTCTGCCAACACGGAATTCGAGGTGCTTACCGCGATGACCATGAGTCTTATGCCGGAAGACAGCTGCCCCTATCGGCAATACATTAATGCGGACTTGCCTTCTCTCCCACGGTTTCTGCACCAAAACGGATATAGAACAGAAGCCGTTCTGGCCGATCCGGCCTATCTATTCAGTCGGAAGAAGGTTCTTGGGCATCTGGGGTTCGATCATTGGGATTTTCCAGAAGGGAATCCGTCAACGCCGCGGACTCCGGATGACGAATTTGCCACGGATGATGTTATCGCGGATGCCGCCATGCAGGCGAGCCGGAAGGGAAGTCCCTTTTTCTTTCTTGGATTTACCGGCGGGACGCACTGTCCATGGGAATATGACGATTACGACAATTCCAGTCTGGATATTGTCGGGCCGATGGCGCAGCCCGGGCGAAAGCGGTTAAAGACCTACATCAATGCCTTGCGGGTTGCCGACAATGCATTGAAAAAAATGATCGAGTATTACGAAAAGGTGGACCAGCGAACAATGATTCTGATCATGGGCGACCACCTTCCTCCTCTGGGTGATGTCTATGATTCTGCGCATTTCTTCAAGTCCGGGGACATGGAGGAAGTGCGGCAGCGATACTCTGTTCCGGCGGTATTGTGGTCGAATTTCCCAACAGCAAAAAAGGACTTCATCTGCAGTGCCAATCTTATTCCCGCGAAGCTGATCGAGTTGATGGAGCTTCAACCGCGTGGAATTTTTTCGCTATCGGCTGATGTTTACTCGCACTTCCCGGTGTTTTCAAGGTATGTGCAGACGTGGGATGGACACTTGTTTGATCCTGCCGCACCCGACCTGCCGCTCCGGAACCTGGTCGAAGAATATCGCCTGATGCAGTATGACCTTCTCATCGGCAGTCAATATGCCTTGGAACTGCCGGGCTGGGGGCTGACATCTCGGAATGCTAAAATCCACTAAAATTGGAGAATTCGTGGCAAAAAGAGGACGCTTTTGCCACGAATATTCTCCTGAGTACGACCCTGCTCGATGTTTCAGTGCAGTCCACAAGACCCATCTTTACACGTGACGGGTGCCGGCATTCGGATGGGCTTTTCGTCCAGGCAGATTCCTTTCCTGGGGATCCACTTGTCTATCGATACTGTCTGCGTGTAAGTAAAATCGGTGGTTGTGAACATGGGATTCCATTCTCCACCGACAACCACCAGATTTATGGCTGCCGGGCGCATGGCAAAAGGCCCCTGGGGTTTTTTGAGGCGATCGAGCAGCCACTGACGAAAGTCCTCTTTTGTCTTGAATCCTTCCTGGTCTTTTAGAGCCTTTGCTGTGAGGGGATCCATGACAAATGTTCCACCCGGAGCCATTGTCTGCATGCCGTTCATGGCATCAAGCATACGACTGGCCGTTCCAAACGGACCAGGGGTTCCCATGCCCAGATGGTTGATATTCCATCCGCGGAACAGGCTGACCGTGCTTTCACCAGGCTTGAATCCCTTTTCCACACTCAGCGAATCCCAGGGCGATTCCTCTTCGTTTTCGCCCGCAAACATATTGTTGTAGTTGGTGACGTTTCCAAAAGTTGCCGTAAAATTCTGGTTAATCTTGGCATTGCCAAAATTAAGGCTCATGAATGTATACGCCCGTCCTATTACGGAATTGGCGAAATTGAATGGACTGAAGGCGCCTGAGCCACAATTGATTGCGATCAGATTGCGAATGGGACCATTGACGATGACCATACGGCCAAAGGATGTAGTTGAGCTGGGCATGGACGGTTCCTGGCTCGCAGCCAATGCAAGGATTACAGGAAAATGCTCGGGCCTGGCGCCGGCCATTACTGCATTGATGGCCACCTTTTCAACCGTATATTCATAGCGTTCTTCATGCGTTGTTACGGACATCCTCCCTACGACTTCATCCGGCGGATGGTCCGTGCCCATCAGCATTTCAGCGACTCTTTCTTCTGTCGGAAGCTCGATAGGCATGCCATCCGTCCATCCGTTTTCGATGAACATGCGCTTGTAGTTTGCCAGCGTATCCTTTTTCAGTAATCGTGGTCGCTTTGCCCTTTTGACGATCCGTGGATTTTTTTCGTCCTCTGTCAGAGGAAGCGTAAGCGCATCTACCATTTCCTGCATCAGGGGCATTCCGGAAACGGGATCGTTGCCATCAACATAGCCCCGCAGCGTTTCCTGGGATACCCAGCCGACGGGATAGGGGGGAAAGGCAAGGCGAATAAGCATGCCGTGGCTGTCGGTGTCTCTTGCCACGTAATTGGCAAACTTCGCCGTAACCACGGCGCAGGTTGGGACGCGGTGTGTATGTTCCAGCGTTCTGGTAAATTCGGCGATACTCGCCGAGCAGCCATCTCAGCCTCCAACCCCAACGATGGCAGCATCTCCCTTTTCTTCAATTTCCGCCCATAACACGGGATCGTCGGAGAAGATAGATCCTTGGGTGCTTCTCGATTCTGTCTTCACGCCCGGCATATTCCTTGAGAACCAGGCGGCAACTTCTCCCATAAAGTCCTTGGCTCCGTGAAACCCCGTTTCCACGAGATAAACCGTCTTGCCTTCCAGACTCTCCAGTCGAGGAGCCATCATCTGCCCTTGCATGGAGGCGAGTTCCTGTGTGGGTTGACGGTAGGGATCCAAAACCACGCCATTGTTTTTTAAGGTGGGGTCGGATATGCGTCCAAAAATACCGGATGGCTGGCCCACGGGATCCAAAACATTTTCGAGAATAACATCTTCTGACACGGCTCGATCTCCTTCCGCAAAGGCTGCAAATGTGCCGCCGAGAGCAATGAAACTCAGAAAGTGCTGTTACTCTTTTACTACGAAAATGGGGTGACTGTCAGCATGGATGCTTATCGAAACTGCAGATGGCAGAAAGGCGGCATTAACAGGAAGTTGGGAAGGAATAGGGGATTCGGGGATGAGCTTGTGACGGAATCACCACAAGCTCATCCTTGCAGAGGTCAAAGAACCGCAAAGCCGGCGCTCACTTGATTAGTTGGAGTTTACGCAATTCTCCAAGCAGTTTTTCCTGATCGAGCGGCTTGATCAGATATGCATCGCATTGCTCGCGGAAGGCCGACATGATGTTTGTCTTATCTTTGAGTCCAGTGGTGACCGCGACTTTGATTCCTTTGCCTGGGCCGATGCCGGACTTTTCTTCCATCTCTTTGATTTCGCGAAGAACTTCGTGTCCATTCTTTTCGGGAATCATGATATCAAGGCACATGAAATCGTATGGTTCATTCGTCTTAATCGCGTTCTCAACCGCGGCCACGGCTTCTGTCCCGTTTACTGCAATGTGCGTGGGACCATAGCCTTTCAGAATTTCCTGAAGCAGCAGGCGACATGTAAAATCGTCTTCCACGATCAGAGTTTTCATAATTTCAAATCCTCTCTACTGTTTCATGGCAGCTTGCGACCTGCCTCTACTTGGGGTGGTGCGATTCCCGTCGGCACAGTGCTGGGAGTGCGTCCTCCATACGGCGGGCTTCAGCAAACTTCATCGGATTGTCCTGCAATAACTTTATTTTCGCTTCTCGGGGATACTTCTGTAAAGTGCGTCTGACGCTGCTCCGAATGAGTTCGTAGATTGCGGAATCCATATTCCTATAATTGAATAAAGAATCCGTCCGATATGAATCTTGTGGGTCTCCTGTAGTGTGGATTCATTAAAAAGAGACATTTGGCGTCTTAACGGGTAGATATCGGATCTGCAAGTTGCAAGGCGCATTGGGCATCGGAAGTCGACATGATGCCCAATGCGCCTTTTTTTTTGGTCGGAAAGACATCGTTGGTTGTGCGAGTTCTGCGGGAGAGCCAATTCAACGATACGGAGGGTGGGAAGATGAAGTGGTTCTATAACATGAAGATATCGTCAAAGCTGGTTTGTGTTGCAGTATTGCTGGCCTTATTTGCGGGAGTAGTCGGCTACGAAGGCATAACGGAGCTGAACAAACTAAGCAAAGCCAACATGGACATGTACTCCCAAAGCCTTCTTTCTATTTCCATATTATCGGAAAATGCAAAATTGCTGCAGATGCCGCGCGTCTCGATCCGGGATGCCTTCCTCGATGAGAATCTTGAAAAGACCATCAAAACCGGCAGAGAGCAAATCAAGGTGGTTGCCGACAATCTGAAAGCCTACGAGCCAAGGGTGAGTTCGGCCGAGGAGCGGAAGGAATATGATGCGGTGATGTCGTTCATCGGCAAGTACACCGAGTACTACGAACAATACGTACAGATTGTCAGAGACAAAAAAAAGAGAACGGAAGCCCTTGCCTATATGCGTGGCCCGCTTCGAACCGTGGCAACAGGGTCGAGAAATTCACTGGATAAGATGTCCGAAATGAAAAGGGCTGAAGCCAAGGCCGCAATGGATTCCGACACTGCCGCAGCGAAAAAGTCCACTCGAATCATGCTGGCAATCATTGGGATTGGCATGAGCCTCGCCATCGTGCTTGGATTGTGGCTTGCGCGGATAATTTCGAGGCCGATTAAGCAGGTCGCGGAACGCGCCGAAACCCTACAGCGGATTTGTATCACCAATCTCGGAAAAGCGAGTGATGCAATGGCGCATGGAGATCTTGATGTTAAAATCGTGACGGCTACGCAACCCCTGGATATTGATACTAAAGATGAAGTCGGGGCGTTGGCGCGAAGCGTCAATGGCATCATTGCCCAAACGCAATCCACCGTGGCATCGTTCGAAGCGGCCATGGCAAATCTGCGCAAAGTCACCAATGAAATTAATGAACTCATCCAAAGCGCTCAGGAAGGCAACCTCGGCAATCGCGGAAAAGCGCAGAACTTCGAGGGCGGCTATCGTCAGATGGTTGAGGGGTTCAATTCCACACTCGATGCCGTAGTAGGCCCCTTACAGATGGCATCCGGCTATATTCAGAGAATCAGCAAAGGAGATATCCCCCCAACAATCGTTGAAAATTACAAAGGTGATTTCAACGACATCAAGAATAGCCTGAATTTGTGCATTGAAAGCCTGCGGAACTTAATAGAAGAAGATGGCGGCGCGGCATTGCTCGCAGCTGCCAACAAAGATTTAACGGCGAGGGTCCGGCGGGATTATGAGGGTGCTTTTGGAAAGATGAAGTCCAACATCAACCTTTTGATTCAGAATCTCGATCAGGCGCTTTTGCAGGTATCGCTTGCGGCCGATCAGGTTGCTGCTGCATCGGGTGAAATTTCTTCCGGAAGCCAGACGCTTTCACAGGGGGCCTCTGAACAGGCCAGTTCCCTGGAAGAAGTGTCCAGCAGCCTGCAGGAAATGGCTTCTATGACAAGGCGCAATGCTGAAAATGCCAAAGAAGCCAGAAGCCTCTCTGATTCAGCGCTATCAACAGCGGATAAGGGTGTGGAAAGCATGAAACGCCTTTCCTCCGCTATTGACAGGATCAAAGCATCATCGGATTCAACCGCCAAGATTGTTAAGACGATTGACGAAATTGCCTTCCAGACGAATCTGCTGGCATTGAATGCCGCAGTCGAAGCTGCAAGAGCAGGCGATGCCGGCAAAGGATTCGCTGTGGTTGCAGAGGAAGTGCGTAATCTCGCGATGCGAAGCGCTGAAGCAGCGAAAAACACTTCCAACATGATTGAAGAATCGGTCAAAAATGCCGAAGGCGGCGTGTCGATCAACCGGGAGGTTCTGGAAAACCTGACGGAGATCAATAGCCAGGTGAACAGGGTTAATGCGGTGATGGCGGAGATCGCGGCAGCCTCGGAACAACAGAGCCAGGGCGTGGACCAGGTCAGCACCGCGGTCGAGCAGATGAATCAGGTTACGCAGCAGGTGGCTGCAAATGCGGAGGAATCCGCAAGTGCTGCTGAAGAACTTTCGGGACAGTCCGAAGAGATGAAGAGTATGGTTGCTGCATTCCAGATTAGTCAAAATGGGATGGGCCGTTCGGGGTCGTCACGCCGTTTACGGCAGGACGTGGTGGCTATGAATAACGCCTGGGGCACCCCAAAATCTGTTAAGGATAACCCGGGAAAAAAGGCAAATGGATCTATGACTGGGCATATGGATCCATCGATGAGTGCATTTGATGGTGGCGAGCAGTCGATTCTTGAAGATTTTTAAATAAATCTGATAATCGAGGATTCCCCCGGGCTGGTAATTTATCCCGTAGAAAAGATGGCGAATATGGGAATCGACGGTGCATCGGAAACATCCAGAGGCTAAATAATATGAGACAGAGGATTGCAAAGGTTCTCTTTGGGGCCTTTGTAGCTTTGGTAGCTTGTGCCTTGACGACACAGGCCCAGGAGGCAAAGAAACCGGGACAGACGGTGACCTCAAAGAGCGGGGCGCCCGCAGATCCAAAAACGCCGACGACGGCCAAGCCGGCCAAATCGGAATCAAAAGCTGGTGAGGAATATGCCAGCTTCTGGCCTTCCTGGTTTCAAATGGCATTTACCTATAGAGGGCGACTGGAAAATACCTCGGGCGTCGGATATACCGCAAATGCCGACGATACTTATTATTTGGGGCGGTTTCGCGTCGAAGCCAACCTCCGCGTCAACAAATACCTCAATTTCTTTGCAATGACACAGGATACGCGCGTCAATGACTACGATTATGTAGTTGCTCGGCCCGCCAGTATGCTGGACGACTTTGATTTGCGGCAGGCTTATGTGGACGTGCATCGCGAGACAAAAGGATCCAAGATATCTTTCCGGCTCGGGACACAATATCTGGATATGGGATCCAAGCGTTTGGTTGCAGTCTCAACCTGGTCCAATTCGACGCCTGTTTACCACGCAGCGAAGCTGGCATTTTCCAAAAGCTGGATCTCCGCAGACCTGTTTGCGGCTACCAGAGTGTCTAACATCAGAGCAAGGAATTTCAATGAACCCAAGCCTGGTGAAAACATTTATGGCGGATACTTTTCTCTGAGCCGGTTGATCCCCGATGCTAAAGTGGAACCCTATATCTTCTGGCGGACGCAGCCATTGGTAACGGACGAAAATAAGCTAAAGGGCGATAGCGATCTTGCAACGTTCGGATTTCGGTTTTTGGGTAAGCTTCCGCGCCGATTTACCTATGCAACCGAAATTGCCATTCAGAAGGGCACCTATGCACAGGATGATGTATCTGCATGGGCTGGAATGTGGAATGTGGGCTATACGCTTTCAAAATCCACCAGAAAACCTGCAGTTTCTTTTGAATTCAATTATGCCAGCGGCGATGAAACAAAAGGCGATGGGATTCGCAGCACCTTCGATCAACTCTATGCGTCGAACCATTCCAACTATGGGATTGCAGACCAGGTTGGCTGGAGAAACACGATTAATTACAAAGTTGGTTTCGAAATTGGGATCACCAAAAAGCTCAAAGCTCAATTCGATGTAAACGATTTTTATTTGGCCACACTGCAGGATTCTCTTTACACCGATAATGGCTCTGCGGTTGTGAAGAACAGCACCGCATCAAGCCGGCACGTGGGCGTGGAGCCGGATCTGCAATTGACCTATAAGGCTAACAGGAATTTGACTATTGGCGCTGGGTATGGGCGCCTTATTTGCGGCAAGTTTTTGAAGGAATCCTCCCCGGGACAATCCTTCAGCTATCCGTATGTCTACTGGGAATATCGTTATTAGTCTGCGTGTAATTTGTCGTACCCTTCTCAATCTCCTTTTTCCAACTCCAATGGACTGGTAGTTGGGTATTTAGAAGGCCCCGGCTGCGGCTGGGGCCTTCGCTTTAGCCGGACAAAACCCCAAAACGAACCGCATTATCAGGGCGATGGACTATCGTCGCAGGTGCATTAATCAAGGCTGCAACGCATTGGGGATGTCGCGGTGCCGGTGGCATCAGCGCCATGCAAGCAGGCATGCCCCTTGCCGGCGGGACACCGAAGCTCCCAGTATGGCCTCAACTCAATCCAGAATAAGCTCCTTTTTGGCATGAATTTCCACAGGATGAATATTGCTTGACTCCGCGCGGAAGGTTGGGCGATTCTTCTGGCGTTTACGTATTCGAGCAATTTTCAGAAGATCCGTCTGTTTTTGTTGTCTTGATCCGCCGGGAAGCACGATGTGCCTATTTGCGGGAGCAGACACATAAAACCCAATTACTGGAAGCGAAGTTAGGAGAGGCCTGTGCCTATCGCAATTGTGGGAATGCTTGATGAGCGAGAACAGGTGCTTACGCTGCTCAAGGAGCTCATTGGAAAAAGAGGGCATAAATCGGTATTGGTGGATATCAGTGTCGGCAATGGCGCAATCATTCCTGCCATAAAGGCGGATATTACCTGCGAAGAATTGGCTGCCCTTGCTGCAAAGGAATCAACGGAAGGCGGCACCAGACCCCGCACCGCAATAATGGCGGAGGGCCTGAAAGAAAAGATCCGGTCCATGGTGCAAGCCGGCGACTTGGACGGCCTCATTGCGGTAACCGGAATGACCGGAGCACTGATTACGCTGAACGCTATGGACGCCATTCCATTCGGAATACCCAAACTGTTGATTTCCGGAGCCACCGGACAGCCGGTTCATGCCAGTCAGTTCGCCAATTATTTTGCCGTGAAAGATATCACCGTAATGAATACGGTGGTGGATACGGTTGGAATGAACGCGCTGGTCAGGACACTTGCGGTTAATGGGGCAAACGCCATTTGCGGCATGGTGGAGGCAGGGAAGGTATCGTTGACGGAAGGAAGGCCATCGATCGCGATAACGGAATTTGGTTTCTGTGACAGGGGTGCGCACTATATTCGAGAAATACTCGAAGAAACGTATGACATTGTTTCATTTCATGCCATGGGGTTGGGGGACAAGGCGCTGCCGGGATTGATTCACCAGGGGATTTTCAGCGCTTTTGTCGATCTTGTGCCGGGCGCTTTTACGGATCATCTCCTGGGCGGGAATCGAGGCGTTTTTGGACCCGGGCGACTCGATATCGCAAGGCATCTGCACATTCCCTACATTTTCTGTCCGGGCGGTTTTGACATCATCAGTTGCGGCCCCATCGAACGGAAGAATGGTAATGACCCGCTCTGGACATCCAGGAAACTGGCGGAGAGGAAGTTGTATTTGCAGGACGCGCACAGGGTTCAGGCCAGGATGAGCGCCGAAGAGACGGAATTCATCGCATTGGCAGCCGCTGAGCGGCTGAATCTATACGAGAATAAAAATAGGGTGAAGGCGGTTGTTCCGATTTATGGTTTTTCGGCAATCAGCTTGGAGGGCGGTCCTCTGTATGATCCTGTTGCGGATGAGATATTTGGCCTCGCATTCAGAAGCTGTCTTGATCCTGCGATAGAGTTGGTTGAAGTGGATTCCGACATTAATAGTCCTGATTTTGCCAAGGCTGTGGCAGGAGCCTTGGCAAGAGCGCTTGCCGATCAAACGAGTGCAGGGGGTACTGCAAAGGATGACTAGAATCGAATTTGTTGATCAGACAATCCGCGATGCACAGCAAAGCCTGTGGGGATTGATGATGAGGACGGACCATATCGTCCCGATTGCGGAGATGATGGATAAGGTAGGTTATCGAGCCATCGCCACCGTGGGATCACAGGCATTTACCATTCAGGTGCGCAATCATCGGGAAGATCCCTGGGATCGGATCCGGCAGCTGTCGAAATTGCTGCCCGGCACTCCTCTTCGGGGATCGTATCAGACTGCAAGTTTATCCTCTTTCGATCTGAGCACGCCGCGAAGCATTATCGAACTGTGGATTCGGCGCTCGGTAGCCAACGGCATTCGTAGTTTCTGGATCTGTGATTATCAGGAAAATATGGATCGATTCCGCTATTTTGCATCAATAGCAAAGGCGGAGGGTGCCGAGATTGTAACAGCGCTTATGTATACGTCGAGCCCGCTCCATGATAACGATCATTGGGTTCAGAAAGCGCGGCTGATTGCCTCTGCGAAAGAATGCACCGACCGCATCATGATCGAAGATGCTTCTGGAGTCATGACTCCGGAGCGCGTAGGGCAGTTGGTTGGCCTGGTGCGGGAGAATTGCGACGGGATTCCGCTGGAATTTCACTGTCACTGCAATTCGGGATTAGCTCCGCTCTGCTATCTTGAAGCGGTCAAGGCTGGCGTAACGACCCTGCATACTGCGGTGGCGCCTCTTGCCAACGGGACTTCGCTGCCCGCGACCGAATCCATTGTCAGAAATATCCGGCGATTGGGTTTTGAAACAAGCATTGACGTGGATGCCCTGGCAGCGGTGTCCAATCATTTCAGGGCGATTGCTGAAAAGGAAAATCTGCCTTTGGGCGTGCCTCGTGATTATGACCTCTTTCATTTTGAGCACCAGGTTCCCGGCGGCATGATGACGAATCTTACTCGACAGCTGAGAGAAGTGAAGCTGGAGCATCGATTGGATGAAATCCTGGAGGAGGTTGCTCACGTTCGCAAAGACCTTGGATATCCTGTAATGGCAACTCCGTATTCGCAGATTGTGGGAAGCCAGGCGTTTGAAAATGTGATTGCCGGCGAGCGATATAGAAATATAACGGAGGAAGTTATCAAGTATGCGCTGGATCTGTATGGAAAGCCGGCGTTTCCGTTGGACGGCAATCTCATGGATAAGATTATGAGTCTGCCGAAAGCCAAAGAGTTCCTTGACTGGAAACCACAAGGCTATTTCAAATCGGTTGAAGAGCTGCGGCTGGAAATAGGGCCGGATCTATCTGATGATGACCTGCTGTTGAAAATTCTGATCCCGGGCAAGCAATCGCTTAAAAGGGGATCCAATCCCTCTCGGCCGGCGAAATCTGACGCTCCGCGAGTTTCCTCTGAGACAGTGACTGCAGATCGAAGCGGCTTACCGACAGAACTCTGTATTGAGGTGGATGGCGAGATTTTTAACGTCAGAATAACTGCAGCGAAACCGGGCACAGGGGCGGTTGATGTCGCTCAGCCGGAATCTCGCCATTCAGAAAAGGCGAATTCGGTGCCCGGCGCTGTTCCATGCGGAATGGCGGGATTGATACTATCGATCAATGCAAAAGTGGGAGATGTCGTGTCGGAAGGCGATCCGATAGCCGTGATTGAGGCAATGAAAATGCGGCGGCAGATTCCTTCTCCCGGACCCGGAATGGTTCATGAAATCCGAGCCAAAGAGGGGGAAATTGTCAGTGCCGAAGATATTCTGATGGTGATCCGCTAATGTTTAAAAAGATGCTCATTGCCAATCGCGGCGAGATTGCAATTCGTGTCATGCGGGCCTGCCGGGAAATGGGAATTGCTTCCGCCGCGGTATTCTCGGAAGCGGACAGGAATGCACTGTTTGTAAAATATGCCGATGAGGCTTACTTTATTGGGCCGGCCCCGGCCTCCCAAAGTTACCTGGATATCGCCAAGGTGATCAATGCGGCCAAGGAATGCAATGCGGATGCAATTCATCCGGGGTATGGATTTTTGGCCGAGAATCCGGCTTTTGCAAAGGCCTGTTCTGAATCGGGGTTGAAATTCATCGGTCCTTCAGCCGAAGTGCTCGCGCTGATGGGAGACAAGATTGCGGCCAGGCGTGAGATGGAAAAGGCCGGCGTTCCGATGGTACCCGGATCGAAGGATTGCATCACAGGTGTCGATGATGCCAGGCGAGCGGCTGCGGAGATCGGCTATCCGGTCATTATCAAACCTTCCGGTGGCGGAGGCGGAATCGGAATGACGGTTGTTGAATCCGAGGCAGAACTTGCCAATGCGCTGGAATCCACACAGGCGATAGCCAGGAACACGTTCGGCCTGGCGGCTATATACATTGAGAAGTATCTTCGAAATCCCCGCCACATCGAATTTCAAATCCTTGGAGATGCCTCCGGAGCCGTCATTCACCTGGGTGAGCGGGAATGCTCCATACAGAGACGGCATCAGAAACTAATTGAGGAATCGCCTTCCACCGCGCTAACTGAAGAAATGCGATCCAGGATGGGTGAGGTTGCGGCCAGGGCTGCTCAGTGTGTGGGATATCAGGGAGCAGGGACAGTCGAGTTTTTATATTCATCTGGAAAATTCTACTTTTTAGAGGTGAATGCGAGAGTTCAGGTGGAACATCCCGTTACTGAAATGGTAACGGGAATCGACATTGTCAAGGAGCAGATTCGAATTGCATCCGGGCTCAAGATGAATGTGCGGCAGCCGGATGTCAAGATCAACGGCCATGCAATAGAATGCCGGATAAATGCGGAAGACCCCTTGAACGATTTCGTTCCGACCCCTGGCAAAATCACCGGCTATTATGCTCCGGATGGGCCGGGTGTCCGGGTAGACAGTGGCGCGTACAGTGCATGCGATATATCGCCATTTTATGACCCGTTGATTGCCAAGGTAATCTGTTGGGGACGAAGCCGGGAAGAGGCTGTTCGTAGAATGGAGCGGGCGCTTTTCGAGTTTTCAATTTCCGGAGTCCGGACCAATATCCCTTTTCATCAGGCCGTTATGGGGAATGCGAATTTTGGAAAGGGTGATTTGGGAACGCAATTCATCGAGAGAGAAAACTCACTCTTCGAGAATATGCGGAAGATCGCGGAAAGCGGACAAACCTTGGCTGGTAGAATTCCCCAGTTCGATGAGAGGAAGAAGCGGGCGGCTGTGATCGCTGCCGCGGCTTTTGTGGCAGGAAGGCGGGGAGACGGTTCAAGTTAGTTTTGCCGGCAAATGGAGTTTCGGTAGGTAAATGCTGCGGGAACGCATGGGGGTGGTCATGAGCCAGAAGCCGAAAGTGCTGATGATTGTCACGCTGGATACCAAGGAGGTTGAGGCCGGATTCATCAAGCAGTGCCTTGAAGAACGGGGAGTTGAGGTATATCAGCTTGATGGCAGCGTGCGGCGAAATGTGAATGCTGCGGCGGATATCACGCCGGATCAAATTGCGGCAGCGGCGGGAACAACGATGCCGACAGTGCGAGCCCTCAACCAGGAAGCCGAATCTCTCGAAATCATGATCAGGGGTGCGGTGAAATGTGCGCTGGAATTGCATGCCAGAGTCGGACTCTGCGGAATTATAGGCATTGGCGGCTCTCTGGGTACTGATCTGGGCACTGCAGTAATGCGGGCTTTTCCTGTCGGATTGCCCAAAGTGATGATTTCGACTATGGCTTCCGGCATGGTTCGACCGTTTGTGGGCACTAAAGACATAATGATGCTTCCCTCCATTTGTGATATCGCGGGCATGAATGCGGTTACACAATGCGTCCTCCGAAATGGAGCATTGGCATTGGCCGGAATGGCACTGGGATATAAGCCTGTCCAGCCTTCTGAACGGCCGCTTGTCGTCATTTCCACTCTGGGTGCCACTGAAAAGTGTTGTGGCGCAATTCGCCATGCACTCGAGCTGCATGGGTTCGATGTCATGGTTTTCCACACACAGGGCGTGGGTGGGGTTGCCATGGATGAGGCTATCCGTGAGCAGAATGTTTCCATTGCGGTGCATCTATCACTGATTGAAGTCAGCGATTATCTTTGCCATGGCCTTTACAGTGGGGGGCCCGATAGATGCAAGGCTTCGCTCGAAAAGGGAATTCCGACGATATTCGCTCCCGGCAATATAGACTTCATGGTCGCCGGGCCTATTGAGGATGCACGAGTAAGGTTTCCTGGAAGGCGATACCATGTGCACAATGCCGAGTTAACTGCCGTACGCTCGGAAGCCGGCGAGTTCAAGCGAATGGCAGAGCATATGGCCGGCCTCATCCGGGAAGCCAGGGGGCGGGTTGCCTTTTTTGTTCCATTGCTGGGTTTCTCGGCACACGACAGTGAACAGGGACATCTGCACGATGTATCCTTGCCGCCGATCTTTGCGGAGCACTTAAAACAGGTAATGCCCGAAGGGATACCGATTGAAGTCCTTCACAACCATATCAATGACGCGGCGTTTGCCAATAGAATCACCGAGCAGGTGCTTGCTTTCCAGAGAGATACTGTCGCGGTAAAAGTCAATGCGCCATAATGGCGTGTCCGCAGATATGACGGCAGGATGGGATTCGTTATGGCGGTTGAAGAGTCTGCAATAAGACTAATCTGGAGAACGCACGCGGTCGATCAAGAATATTTAGTGGCGTCTTTGGGCGCGTTGGAGAGTCATCCAGATGGCACGTATTCTGATAATTGATGACGAAGAGCCGGTTCGCAGGCTGCTGCTGAAAACGCTGGAGCGGGCGAAACACGAAGTCTACCAGGCAGACAACGGAAAGAGCGGGCTGCGGCAATGCTCCCAGGTTCCAATTGATCTTGTGATCACCGACATCGTCATGCCTGACGGTGAAGGACTCGAAACCATAATGCAGCTAAAACAGCTGCATCCCGGCCTAAAGATCTTTGCGATGTCAGGAGCTCAATTCAATATGGGATTGGACGTTCTGGCTCTTGCCAAATCACTCGGAGCTGCGAGAATTTTTCAAAAACCATTCACCATTGAAGAAATCATCAAAGCGGTAAATGACGAAACCTCGGCCTCTTCGCTGTAACTTGACCGGATAATTCCAGCCTTTCACTGTCCGCCGCAAGCTCGTTTTTACCACCGGCTAAATCGCTGTATTTTTATCCTTAACAAGCTTATTAACCCAGAGCGTGATGCAGTTGCCACGGCGGTTATGTGCAAGTCTGTCGGAACAGGATGCCATGATGCAAAGTCCGCGGCCGCTGGTGGCTTCGAAATCGGGAAAGGGCAGCCGGCGAAGCTTTCTCCAGTTAAACCCCGGGCCATCATCCGCTACGGATATTCGAATCCATTTCCTTCCAATGTGAGCATCCAGCCTAACGCTTTTCGTATTCTGATTGCGATTGCCGTGAAGAATGGCATTGTTCAGAGCTTCGCGCAGAGCCAGTTCAAGAAAGAACCAGCGGCCATTCAATCCCTCGGACTCGAGGAATTTGCGTATCTCACCACAAAGGATGTCCACCTCAGATACATTCGAAGGACTGATTCTGTGGTATGAATTCGGGCCAATTTCCGATTGAGAAGTCACACTTCAACTCCCATTAGTACAATATCATCCTGCGGAACCAGGCCCGCCGTAACCGCGCGCATGATCTCCGTTGCCGAGTCCTGCAGCGGTGTATTGGCCGACTGGCTGCAGGCATCGGCCAGACGCTGTATGCCGTCATCGCGATTGCCGCCAATTTCTATTAGGCCATCCGAGTATAGAATGAACCGGTCTCCACGCTGTACCTGCAGTTCTGCGGTGCTAAAGACCGCATCATGAAAGGCACCCAGGACATCGCCTTCCTGATGCAGGATTTCAGCCGCGTCGTTCTGCTTGCGTACAACAATCATGGGGGGATGGCCTGCATTGACAATGATCAACTGTCCGCTTCGACGGTTGAGCCGCGCATAAATAAGGGTAACAAAAACGCCGCTCGGCAAAACGCGGAAAAGGGCATCATTGATCGACTGCAGAATTTGCCTGGGCGTGTTGACCGTTTTTGCATAGGCAACAAGCAGGGTTTTGAGCGCTGCTGTCCAGAACGAGGCTCCGATATCGTGGCCGCTGACATCCGCTACCAGATAGTCCACAATCGCATGCCCGATGGGGATAACATCATAAAAATCTCCGCCTGCTTTTAGGACCTGGTTGAGGGCAATGGAAAACCCTGCTTCAGGTAAATCTGCAGGTTGGGGCATGATGGCTTCCTGGGCAACTACCAATTGCTGGATGCGTTCGGACTGCAATTCGACAAGCATCTGGTAGGTATGTCGCAATCGAAGATGAGTGCTGACTCGGGCAATGATTTCGGCCGCCTCCACGGGCTTGCTGATGTAATCCACACCACCCGCCTCAAACGCCTGGACCTTTATCGAAACATCATCGTAGGAGGAAAGAAAGATGATGGGAATTTGAGAGGTTGGCGATGAGCTTTGAAGTCGCTTACACAAATCAATGCCATTCCCGTCCGGCAGGCCAATATCCAAAAGGATGATATCCGGTGACTCTGTGCGTGCTCGAGTTTCGGCGCCGGCAATGTCAAATGCGGAAATGGTCTGGAAACCCTCATACCTCAGGACCGATTCAATGATGCTGTTGGTGATGGAGTCATCATCCACAATGAGTATCAGGGGAGATGTGTTGCCGGCCATTATGCTATCTATTCCTTTTCCATGTTTTCTTTATTGGGATGATTCGGTGATGGCTGCGGATATTTCCTGCGATGTTATCTGAAATTCCCGTTCGAGATCTGCCACCATCCCTGCAATAGCGGTCGATGACACCTCTGTGGCGGACTTCTCCAGTGACTGCGCGACAGCCCGGAAGGCCTCGCAGCTCATATTGGCTGCAGCCCCTTTGATCCGATGCGCCAGGCGGCTTATTTCCTGAACGTCTCCTTTGGCCATGGCCGTTTTGAGGTAATCTATCTGAACTGGCATATCGCTCAGGAATGCATCCTTCAATTTGCAGGCAAGAGCGATGTTATTTCCAATTCTGCGAAGCAGGCTATCGCGGTCAAAGGCCTTGACTACTTTCTGTGCGGATGGATCTTTAGGTATGCCGGAAGGGATGATGATCGCGGGAGCCTTTTTATCGGAATCTTTGACTGAGACGGCAATGGGCGCGCTGCTGCCGTGGGTCCATCGGCGGATCGTCTTTTCCAGGGTCTCGGGATGAATGGGTTTTGTCAGATAATCGTTCATGCCCGCATCCAGGCAGGACTGCCTGTCCTTGCCGGTCGCAAAGGCAGTCAGGGCGATGATGGGAAGCGTTTTGTTTTGCTCGCCGGCTTCTCCCTGGCGTATGCGGCGACTTGATTCAAAGCCATCCATTTCGGGCATTTGACAATCCATCAGGATAAGGTTGTAGTCATATCTTGCCAGTGCATCCAGAACCTCGCGGCCATTGGTAACTGCTTCGGCCTCCAATCCGAGTTGCTCCAAAATGGCAACCATTAACATACGGTTGGTGTCATTGTCGTCCGCCAATAAAATACGGATCTGCGCTGACCCTTCCGCCAAGCCGGTGAGCGAGCTATTCTGGGTGTCTTTTTTGGGCAATATTCGTCCGGCATATGAATCCTGTGCACGGCCGAAAACAGCAGTAAACCAGAATGTAGAACCCAAGCCCTCTTTGCTCTCCACGCCAATGGCGCCGCCCATAAGCTCGCAGAGCTCTTTCGAAATGGCGAGCCCAAGACCGGTACCCCCATATTTGCGGGATGTAGAACTATCTAGTTGGGTAAAGGGTGAAAACAGCGAGGCCACTCTGTCTTCAGGTATGCCGATTCCCGTATCCCGGACAAAAAAGCGAAGCCTTATTTCGTGATCGAAATCATAATCCTGGATGACGTGAATGGATATTTCTCCGCGGCTTGTAAACTTTACAGCATTTCCTCCAAGATTGAGCAGGATTTGCCGCAGGCGGGTTGGATCACCATTAAGAAAAGGAAGAACGTTGGAATCGATCTGGTATTTGAAGTCCAGATTTTTGGTGTGCGCAATAACGGAAAGGATTTCGGAAGTCTCCGAAAGGATGGCTTCCAAATCGAAATCAACGTGCTCCAGCTCAAGTTTGTGCGCCTCGATTTTGGAAAAATCAAGGATGTCGTTAATGATTGCCAGCAGTGACTCGGCGCTTGAACAGGCAAGCTCCGCGAAACGATGCTGCTCGGGCGGAAGGGACGATTTCATCAGCAGTTTGGTCATGCCGATGATGCCATTCATGGGCGTTCGGATTTCATGGCTCATGTTGGCCAGGAATGCGCTTTTGGACTGGTTCGCCTGCTCTGCCTGTTCTGCAAGCTGGCTGGAACGGCTGATGGCTTCCTCGAGTCGATGATTGGCCAGGCGGAGTTCCTGCTCTGCATTTTTCCGGTCTGTAATATCACGCATGATGCCGACGGCATGCCATTTTCCTTTGATTCGGAGGGGAGCCAGGGAAAGCTCAACAGGGAACTCACATCCATCTTTGCGAACGGCGGACAGCTCGAGTGTCTGCCCAACCGCCGCGCCCTTGCCTGTCTCCCAAAAGGTTTTAACACCCTCTTCGCAGGAAGGTGGATAGCTTGCAGGAGCAAGCAGCGCATGCAGGTTTTGCCCCAATGCCTCGGTTTTCGAATATCCGAAAATGCGGGCGGCAGAATCATTCCAGAGGGAAATATTGCCCTGAAAATCCGACATGATAATGGCATCCTGTGCCGCGCTGATCAATTGGTTCAGGCGCTCCTGGCTTTCAATCAGCAACTCCTCTGCCTTTTTGCGCTCGGAAAGATCGATAAAGCACTCCAGCAGTTTCTCCTGGCCGTTTAGGATGATTCTCTTAACGGTTTTAAGAATTGGAAGACGGCTGCCATCGGCGCAAAGCATTTCTCTTTCGGAATGATCGATGTCTTTATTCAGATCACAGACAGGGCAAGCATTATCAGGGGCAGGACAAATCAACTGGTGGCAGCGCCGGCCCACCAGGTTGTCGATTGAAACACCCGATAAAATGACGGCATGATCATTGGCGCGCTCAATAATCCTGGTTTTAGGGTCAACAACGGTGACTGCTACTGGAAGTGTCGACAGGAGCGAGCGCTGCAAACCCTCGCTTTCCCGAAGTGCGTCCTCCGCCTTTTTTCTTTCGGTAATATCGCGAATGACGCCGATCACTCCGATAATGTCCCCGGAGGAGCTGATTTGTGGACTATAAACCGCGGAGACCCAGGCAGTTTTTCCATTATCGGGGACGACGACATACAAATCCGGCAAAACTACGGTTTCTCCGGACAATACTCGAAGAATAACCTCCTCGGATATCGGAGTAGGAACCGGAGCATCCGGACCAAAGGCCTGCTTGCCCAATACTCTGTGTGCCGGGATGTCGGTAACGGCCTCCAGTTGCTTGTTCCACAGAACATATTTGAGATCTTTATCGAAGGCCACAATTGAGTCCATGGCGCTGTCAATAACATTGCGAATGAATTGCTCTCTTTCGCGCAGTTCCGAGGATCGGGCATGGACCTGCAATTCCAGCAGAAGATGACGATTGCTTTGGGAACCGATAAAGACGGTCAATGTTGCTGTGATCAGCAGTCCTGCCAAAAGCATGCCGATTTCGCTCCATTGCGCATTTCCAATCTCAAAGGAGGCTCCCGGATTTACTGTGATTGCATATGTTTTATCGAATGCAAAGAACGGCACGACAATCTTTTGTTCGGAGTTTTCATCGGGAGAACCTGAAATGGCGGCAGCATTCGAGGCGGATGTCGCGAGAAGTCTTGGCTTTCCGCCGTCCACCAATTGCCAGAGAGATACATCGGCCGATTCCAAATTTCGGCCGGCTCGGTTCAGGCTGGTTCGAAGCAGCGACTCGAATCGCAATGCAGCAACGACATGACCGCGAAGGCGTGGACCGTCCCTGGGTTCGGTGGGAGCATCGGATGTGTTGGCATACACGGGATAACAAACCAACGCGCCCTGTTGCGAGGAATTCCCCTGAATCAGTGTCAGCGCATCTGTCATGGTCGGCAGTCGGTCGACCTGCGCATCGGTGAGCGCATGATGGCGTGACGATTCCGAACTCAGATCCAGGCCAATCGCAGCCTCATTTCCAGACAGTGGCTCCGCGTAGAGTACCGGGTGGTGTTCTGTTAGGGGTGTATTCATATCTGCAACAGGTTCATGGCTTAGTGAAAAGACCCGGAAGCGATCAAAACCTGCCTCTCGCCGTGTTTTGCTTTCAAAACCCTCTAAATCGGAATCTCTCACGCTGGGAACCCATTCCCATGCCTGGACCGCGGCCGATTGTGCCATGGGTAAGGCAAAGTTCCGGAATGTTTCGTGGTCTATAGCTTCATTGGATTTGATGAAGCGTGCGAGCCCAGGCAATTGGTCGTCGCGAATGGCCTGCAAAGCCTGGATGAGACTTCCCGTTTCAGCGTCGGCCAACTGGGAAAGAGCTTTGTGATAGGAATAGGAAACGGAAGTATGCACAAATAGCGCCGCGCCGACTGTGATTGTAAGGCCAATCACCGCGACCATGACCGCTTCGGTATAGCGATAGGATTTCCTGTATTTGGCGGGCATTTGCTGCCGTCTGGCCAAAATAACATTTCCCGCCAACAGAACAAGGATGAGCGCGAGTGTAATGGCAATAGGAATAAAACGCTGATTTTCAATCTTCTGGCGCCAGCCCGCGATGGGAAAGTCCATGCCGATAAGCATGATCACATTTCCGGTACGCCAGTCTATCACTGGAGCAAAGGCGGAAACAAAGGTCCCATACTCATCGGTATAGGGTCCGGCCGTTGTCGCTATTCCGGTGGAATAGATTTGATGCAATTCCTCGGGGGGCTTGTTATAGACGGCGCCTGGAGGCGATGCCAGCGGATCTCCCGGATCAAAGATTTCCGGGCCAAACACAAAATGGTTATTGCGCAGAGCAATGCTATAAACACTCCGGTACGACATGTTTTTTGCATAGACACGCATCTGCTTGCAAAGCTGAATATAGCTGGGATTTGTGCGATCGGAGGAAGCAAACTGAAGATCCTTGGCCCGTCGCGGGTCGATCGTGCGGGCAATGGCATTGGCCTGCGATACGGAGTGAAGGCGCATTTGATCTTCAGCCGTGTGTCCGAGAATGCCGGCCGAGATCCATCCGGCCGTTATCAAACTAAGCAACAATCCTGTGGTCAGTGCAAAGCGGCGCCAATTGAATGGTTCCTTGTTTCCGTATGGCCGTATGGTTCCTAATCCGAAAGCCACTGCACCCAGCAGGATCAGGCTTATAATCTCCCCCGGAAATCCCAAGATTGCACTGAAAGCACCGAGGTTTATTTGCGAGGCAGGGAAAAAAGAGGTGGCCGGCACTAATATCCCTTCCATAAACCCAAAAAGCAGGAATGCCACTGCGGTGATTCTAAGTCTGCGACGGTTTGAAATGTCATGATCCTGTGAAGCCAGCAGCAGGCTTCGCGCGGTTAACACTACACCGGGAAGTGCAATAAAATATCGATGGGCGGCAATCAGACCATCCGCGCCATATTTCAGTCCGAGGATCAGCAATCCTGCAGCCGGAATGAATGTAAGTCGGATCGCCAGCTTCCGGCATCGCTCACCCAGTCCGCTAAAGCCGGAATAGAGCAGAAATATATAGGCAAGACTTCCCAATGTGATCACGAACCAGGAAAGCAGTGGGGTTGGACTGCAGCCCAACGCAGTCAACACAAGAAACTCGCGGCAGCCGCCGGAAATGGCAAAGCCGATCAGCCATTTTCTTTGTGTTGCCTCAATCGACCGATGCCTGCTGACAAGAATGGCCGCAAGGATGAAGAAGGATAAACTGTATATAAAATGGACAATGTCCATACTATTCCTGGCTTCGATCGCATCCGGATCTAAAAAGAAAAAGACGGATCGGGTTTAAGTGATTATTTGCTGGGATTGCTCAAGTTACACGCCCTCTGCTTCTCATCGGATCCGAGAGGGAAGGACTTTAGCTCCAGACTTGAGCGGTTTGAGAGAAACCTGAAAGGAATTCAGCGGGCTAGGTTTTCAGTCGGTAAGCCATGCAATCATTTGCAACTGATTTGCTTTACATCCAACTGTTTTTGGCGAGATACTTTCGCATGTCAGTTATTATGAACAGGCTGTGAGGATATAGGCTTCTCAGCAACACCATACCGTCTTTCAGCCCAAGCTGAGAGCCGTCAACCAGATTTATGCGGGAGGACACAGAATGGCTGTCCAGAAAATATATTCCAATTGCGCCTCCGCCGTGGCGGATATTTTCGACGGCGCCGTCATCATGATCGGGGGATTCGGTTCTTTTGGAGGATTGCCCACGCACTTGATTATGGCTTTGGCGGAACAGGGGGCGAAAAACCTGACCGTTATTGCCAACCAGGGTGGTGTCGGGTTTGAGCTAAGCAAAAAGATAAAGCCGGGTGGGTATCCGGATATTGGCGCATTGTATGCCAAAGACCAGGTAAGAAAGTTTATCGGATCGGTTCCAGCCCTGGGTGGAATGCCTCCGAATTCTCCCATCGAGGTGGGTCATCGCGAAGGGAAAGTCGAGATCGAAATGGTTCCTCAGGGAACGTTGGCAGAGAGGATTCGTGCGGGCGCCGGCGGATTGGGGGGATTTTACACACCCACCGGTGTAGGGACACCGGTGGAGGCTGGGAAAGAGAAGAAGATCATTAACGGCCGGGAATACCTTTTGGAATTGCCCCTGACCGCTGATTTTGCCTTAATAAAGGCTCACAAGGCGGACACGCTGGGAAATCTTGTGTATAGAGGGACGGCACGATGCTTCAATCCCGTAATGGCCATGGCTGCCAAAACGACTATCGTTGAAGTGGATGAGATTGTGCAGCCGGGCGAACTGGATCCGGAATGCATCGCCACCCCGCATCTGTTTGTGCGCCGTATCGTGGAGGTGAAATAATGAAGACGCGCCTTGATGAACAGACGATTGCTTTGAGAGTAGCCTGCGAATTTGAAGACGGCATGGTCATAAACCTCGGATACGGCATGCCCGGGCTTTGCGCCAATCTGATTCCGGATGACAAGACCATTTATTTTCATGCGGAAAACGGAGTTCTCGGTTACGGATCGCTTGGAAACGATCAGGATAAGGATTACGAATTAATCAATGCCTCAGACCAGCCCGTCATGCGAATGCCGGGGATGTGTTTCTTCGATAGCGCGGCTTCGTTTGACATGATTCGCGGCGGACATGTCGACCTGGTGGTTCTGGGAGCCTACCAGGTATCAAAAAATGGAGATCTTGCCAATTGGGGACGTCCCGGAAGACCCGCCACCGGCATGGGCGGGGCAATGGACCTTGCTGCCGGATGCAGACGACTGCTTGTAATGATGCTGCATACGACAAAGGAGGGCGGGGCTCGCATTGTCAACGAGTGCAGTTTTCCGCTGACAGCCAAGGGCTGCGTTCACAAGATCTTTACCGACATCTCGGTCATAGATGTCACAGATAAGGGATTGGTCTTGAGGGAGGTAGCTCCGGGTTGGACCGCTGCGGACGTTCAGGAACTTACAGAGGCCAAGCTGATCATTGCCGATGATTTGAAGGAAATGAGCTTTTAGGTGAAGCCGCTGCAGCGTCACGAATTTCACGAGGCCATCCCCGTGAAATTCGTGGTCCCTGCGCTGTTCTTAGTGCATCGACAGACCGCCATCATGAACAATCAACTGGCCCGTCACCAGTTTGCTGTCGTCGGTGGCCAGATATAAAGCCGTCCCAACAAGATCCTGTGGGTAGGTGGGGCGTTTGAAGCTGCGAAGCGGAATTTGCAGATCGTCGAGCGGCACACCGGGAAACTTTTTGTCTCGGTCAAACTCATCGCCGCCTTCTGAATGCGTAAAGCCGGGGGCTATCGAGTTCACGTTGATATTATAATCTCCCAGCTCGCGTGCCATGCCGCGCGTGAGCGCAATCACAGCCCCTTTTGAGGCAATATAGTGGGGCAGACCCGCAACACCCTCAAAGACGGTGGCTGAAGCGATATTGATAATCTTCCCGCCTTTTTCCTTCATATAGGGGAAGACTGCCTTGATGCAGTGAAAGGGACCGAGTGCGTTGGTATCCATGATGTCTTTCCACTCTTCCGTTGAAACCTCCCAGAAGGGCTTGATTTGTACCAGCACTCCGGCGTCATTGAGCAGGATGTCGATAGCTCCGAACTTGTCCACGGCCGCTTGCGCCAGAGCATTGCATTGCTCCTGGAAACGGACATCAGTCTTCACATAGAGAGCCTGGCCCCCAGCCTTTTCGATTGTACGCACCGTATTTTGTCCGTCACGAATGTCTCCAATGACGACTTTGGCTCCTTCTTTTGCAAAACCCTCGGCAAAGGCGGCGCCGAGTCCCCGGGCTGCTCCGGTGACAATTGCAACTTTATTTTTCAATCTCATCGCAATCCCCTCCCATCCAGATGAATGCTTCAAGCCAAACGTATATGGAAATTTGCCAGAACGCGATTTTATAGCGGAATGAAGGATTCCAAGAAGAAAATAAATGCAGATATAGGCAGGCCGCTAGGGCTCATTCAGAGCAATTTGGTAGGCGTGGATCAGACCATCCGCTTCGTTTTCGGGGCTTGCGAGTTTCAATGCACGCTGGCATGCGGCTTCCGCGAGCGTTTTGCGGATCTCCGCATCATCGATCAGGCGCACAGCTTTTTCGACAAAATCTGCCGGAGAGTGCAGATCGAAATAACATCCCGAATTGTCTATGCCATCCTCTTGGAAAAAGGGATGTCTGTTTCCAGGGATATCGGAGGCAAGAAAAGGCTTTCCGGCTACCATGGCTTCCAGCAGGGAATTAGAAAGCCCTTCCGACAGCGATGCATTGAGCACAATATCCGAGGAGGCATACGCGGCATGCATTCGTGCAGGTGGAATGGCCCCTAACCAGAATGCAAATGCAGACTGGCGCTTGATTTCAGATTCAAATTGCAGGGCATAGGCATTATCGATAGCCGGACCGGCCGCCACGAATCTCGTTTGCGGTCTTAATGAATGCACTGTCACCATGGATTGCAGGCATTCCACATTGCGCTTGACCGGGCGGATCCCCGCCGGCAGGAAGAAGAGAATGGTATCCGGCGCGCAATGGATGTGTTCGCGAAGATCAAGCGGCTCAGCGCCGAACCAACTGCAAGCTTTCGGGACAGAAATGAGCTTCGGGGACACCTCGGGAACAAAATCCCTGATCTTCTGCATGATTTCGGGGCTTTGACCCACAATCACCCGTGCCATTCGCATGATCTGAAGGATGCTTTCATGCTTTGCCGGACTCTCCAGATCCAGATTAATGTCCGTTCCACCAGGAGACAAAACGAGCGGGAGAGAGCATTTCGTTTTTTCCCAAAACCGCAGAAATAGAGCACCCGCCTTGAATGCATGGTAAACATGAATGAGATCCGGATGAAAACTTTGAAAGCTTTGCTCCAAGGACGCTAGATCTGATGCATGCGCGGAAACAATCTGAATATCGAGGCCTCGGCCTGTCAGCGACCGTCGCCAGCGCTCCGTGGTGATGGCATTGCCGGTCAGGCTTGGAAAAGCAGAGGGCGTAATCAGCAGAATCCTCATCGGGAAATCGGTGCCTCTGGAAATGGTGTAAGTTCGACGCCGGTTTCTATTATAGCCCTTAAAAATGAGCCATCGGACAATGCTTTCAGTTCTCTTTCTCTATCAAAAGTGGAAAAGGTCGAAAAAGGGCCGCGAGTGGAATTCTCCGCATGTCCGGGGTGCACCATCATTTCCGTTAATCCGGGAGAGAGATCCCGGAGGAACTCTGACCAGCTTTCCCCTGGAAGCCTTCCCTTAAAAAAGAGCCCGCAAAAATGATCCGGAGCCCAAAGACCGGATTCCCGTATCCTGTGCCGAGCAGCCTTTGCATGGCGGCTGAACATGAGCGCCTCGTCGAGTTCCAAAGGAGAAAGATCCCGGATTTTGCTGGGAGTGGGTTCTTCATCCGCAATGCGAAGCCATGCAATGCCATGTGCCTTGGCTTCCACCAAAACAATTTCAAGAGCCGCAGGGAAAAAGTGCAGGTGCTGATGTCCGTCGAGATGGTCTGCCCGGATGCCATGATCCCTGAGCCTGGCAATCTGCGCCCGAAGCTCGGTTCGTATTTCAACTCCAACTTCCGCGCTGCCAGTATTTTGCAGTACCTGCTGGGCTCCCTTTTTCCCCAGGAAACACCCATCCGGTCCTGTCAGATGTTTGAGTCCGGGTGTAAGAGGCCTGCCTTCTGAAAGATTGAGATGAAGGCCGATCGAAATGGGATGCAATCGCGAAGACTTGATGCCGTCAAGAGCGTCTTCAAAGGCCGGTCCATTCGTGAGAATGCTGATGCTGGTAATAGTTCCGCACTTGATGGCGGCGATAATTCCCGCATTTCTGGCTTCATCGGCTCCAAGATCATCTGCATTTACGATAAGGCGTCTCATATACCTGCAAGCCCCGCAGCGCGAAAAAAGTGATTGTAAAAACAGCCTTGTTCGCTCTTCATTTCCACGAACTCCGAAATCCCCGAGAGGCGAAGGGCCTGCAAATACGCGTAAAGTCCATCATCAAGAGCATCATACTCTGCTTTGGTAAACGGGCGCTCGGTTCTGAGCACAAGGCTTACTTGCTTAAAGGCATTTCCCAACCGTTCCCGGATTTGATGGGGATTGGCAAGGGAAATGGCGAGAAGCCATAGTCTTCCGGATTCTGCTTTCAGAAATCGGGGGGCCTGTTCAATGATACTGGAAAGGTGGTTTGTTCCATCGGTGCCCCCATATTTGGGCCCAAATGGGCGAAATCCAGGTGTTTGCGGCGGTGTTGCCAGGATGACGTCAAACAGGGTTGCGTTGCCGGACGATGCGCTTGCACTCAGAGCATCAAACCAGGAGCCGGCACAGAACTCAATACGGTCGGCCACTCCATTGCGGTGCGCGTTATCCATGGCGGATTCCAGCGCTTCGGAATCAAGATCGGTGGCGACAACGCGACGGGCTCCCATTTTGGCCGCAGCGATGGCAAGCAGTCCGGAACCACATCCAAGATCGAGAACTTCGTCACCGGGATGGACGTCAAGAATGCGGGCCAACTCAATCGTTGATTCCGGTGGAGGATGCACTCCCTGCGGTATTACCAGTTCTATGCTGCCCGCGGGAATGGCTACCTCCACAATGCTCTTTTTCGGGACCTGAAGGCCGCAATAGCGACGCTGGGCGGCTGTCAACATCTGCTCCACCAGTCCGGGATAGCTGACCCCCGCCCATTGAGCGGAGGTAGCCAGGGCCTCCATGGGCTCGAGGCTGGGAGTTGTATTCGCTTCTAAAAAAAATGGGCAACCTTCCGTCGATAGCCGCAGATCAAACCTGGCGTAATCCTGAAGCCCCAAGGCGAAGAATGCTTTTTTTGCAAAATCTTTTAGCTGGGCATCCAGTTTGCCGCCGAGATCGGCGGGGGCGCATTTATGAGCTTCATGGGTAGCCTCCATGAGTTTGAAATCCTCACTCAGAATTTCCGTTCCGACTTGCCATTCGAGAATCGGAAATACTTCAAGGTGGCTTGAATTTCCTACCAGGGAAATTGCCAATTCGCGCCCGGGAATGAACGACTCGACGAGAATGGGCTGCTTGAGGAGTTCAAACTGGCGTGCAACTTCTGCGTATGCCTCCGGCACTGAATGGATCAGGCGAACCCCACGGCTCATGTGTTCAAACGCGGGTTTGATGATAAGGGGAGGGCGCAGCCACTCCGGGATTTGCCATTCCTTCGACTGAATGACAATGCCGGGAGGGGTGGGAATCCCTGCCTGCGATAGGACACGCTTGGATGCAGCTTTGTTATCGGCGATAAGACAGGATTTTGCAGAGGACCCTACAATGCGCGCCATACAGCTTTCAAGCAACAGGCGCACAAACGGTCGATATAGGCCGCGTCCCAGGTAGGTATCGGTATGATCGATGATGAAGTCGCATTCATGAGCAAGTAAAGACGCCTGCAACTCAATAGCGTTGGAGTCTGTGGTGAGGATTTCATGCCCAAGCTCTTGCAGGCCAAGGGAAACGGATTCGGCGCATTGGCAGGGAGAGCCGACGGTATGAACAATTCCTATTTTCATGCATATTCCTGGTGAAATGGGGGATTGGGTCCGGTTGGCGTTCAGATCTATTCATCAATGGCGGGGCGGAACATATAGGCTTGCGCCAGCCAGTCGGCTACCTTTTCCAATTACGCTACGGTCCGTGCGTCAAATGCAACTGGCATTTAAATCGACATCTCCTCCGCATCCCGCAGAATCATACCGCCGGCGGCGCAGAGAGCACAAGGAATCGCAGAACAGAAAGACGCGGCGTCTTAAGCTCCCGTCATTTCCAGCGCGGTGCGAAGCAGCACTTCCGGCTTGACGGGCTTGTCCAACCAACGGTCGTGCGCGAAAAAGGTCGGGTCAATTTGGGAGCGGTAGTCATAGACATCGTTGACGCTCGTCATCATGACGACCGGAATTTGTTTGGTCTGAGGGGATTCCTTGAGTTTGCGAAGGCAATCGAGTCCGTCACTGATGTGTGACATAATGACATCCATAAGGATTAGGTCGGGGAGATTGGATTCGACAAGTTGAAGACAATCATTTCCGGAAAAGCCTGTCTTCACATTGAAATAGGGCGTCAGTACCGAAGTAGCGAACTCGACGATATCCGGATCATCATCGATTACAAATACTGTTTTGGGCTCACGCATCTAGACCTCCTGCCAGTTGAGTCCCCTTATAGGTTATTCCGTTCTGAGGAACAAGCGAAAAGCGTTGCGGGAAATGAAGGATATTGAGTGTTTTTGAAAGCCGGGCCAGAGTATGCTATGGAGGTAGAAGCCAAAAAAGCCCACGAAATTGAAATTCCTGTGAACTTTTAGCCGGCTCATTTTGTATATAGCTTGTGGAACATACACTCCTAATGAGGTCTGGAAACATGAGAATTCAATATTTTCAGCCGCTTTCCCGTGGTATTGAGAGGATGAAGAAGGATCTGTTCAAGCCGTTCGATTTAGGAAAGTGGTTTGTGATCGGATTTACCGCCTTCCTTGCCGGCTTTGGCGAGATGCGGTCTTCAGGAATCCCGAACTCCGGCTTTAGAAGGAGGTCCAACATAGGCGTTGAGGATGTGCTTTATTTCCCGCGAAAGGCTTGGGAATGGCTTGCCGGGCATCCCGGATGGGCAATGCTGATCTGCATTGGGCTTTGTCTGCTTTTTGTGATCGGGCTGATTTTCGCCTGGCTGAGTTCCCGGGGGAAATTCATGTTTCTTGACAATGTAGTGAGGAGCCAGGCTAAGGTTTCAGAATCGTGGCGTGAGTATAAAAGGGAAGGCAACTCGTTTTTCCTATGGAGCTTTGCATTGGGGCTGATTGTTCTGGCCACCATTATTGCCTATGTTACGTACTGCTTCATGAGCTTTCAGGCTCTCTATGAAAAGACGGGTTCCAGCCAAGCCCTTCTTTTCCCGGCCATCCTCGCCGGTGCGGGCTTTATCGCAATAGCCATTCTGGGCAACTTTTTCAGCGTTTTACTCCGGGACTTTATCGTTCCGATCATGTACAGGGATCGCATTTCCACAATCGAAGCCATCCAGAAATTCAGCGTTCTTTTTTCGTCGTACTTTATCTATTTCCTGGGATATGCGCTATTTCTGCTGGCGTTGTGGGTTGCCGTCACGATGAGTGTAGTGGTTATAGGCTGCGCGACCTGCTGCATTGGCTTTATTATTCTGATGATTCCCTATATCAACGCTGTCGTACTGTTGCCAATCACCTATGCGATTCGGGCATTCAGCCTGGAATTTCTGGAGCAATTCGGCCCGGGATATGACATTTTTCCAAAACCGGAACTAAATCCGCCGGACGGGCAGACATTAGCGGTGTAACGGAATGCGGTTCATTTCCTCCGTTCCTGTTTCATCCAGACGCCGGCAATTGATGGGCATCCTGGCAGCCGGGATGCTGGCGGCAGGGGCATTGCTGTTTGCGATCCCTCCCCCACGTCTGCCATTGCCTGAATGTACCTTTCGTCTGATAACCGGTCACAGTTGCCTTACCTGCGGGATGACTCGCTCCCTGCACGCGATATTGCACGGAGAATGGGTGGCGTCGATGCAATTTCATCTGTTTGGGCCCGCCGTAGGCATCGCTATGCTGATTGGCTTTGTGGCTTTTTGCGCGGAAATGATTCGCGGAAGGAAAATTATAGTCCAGATCGACCGAACTGTCAGAAAGCAGGTTGTGGTCCTTTTTACCGCCAGTTGGTTGTTGTATTGGGGCATTCGCCTCTTTTCCGAATTCTGAGGGCCTACCGGGAACGCTCCCAGCAGGCGTTCCCGGTAATCGCCTCTCAATTGTTTGCCGCAGTGCAAAGTACCCACCGAATCTGGTATCTTTCAGCGTACTTTTTTATGAGATTTATATAGCGAAAGGCCGGCACCATGCACATGTTTTGCTACCAATGTCAGGAAACGGGGATGGAACGCGGCTGCCTATATTTTGGCGCCTGCGGGAAAACCGAGGAAACCGCAAATCTGCAGGATCTTCTGCTTCATGTTGTGCGCGGAATTGCGTTTTGGGCTGAGGACGGATTGTCCGAAGGGAAGGTAGATCGGGAAGTTGGCCTGTTCATATGCAAGGCACTTTTTTCTACTGTTACCAACACCAACTTTGATGCCGCTCGATTCGTCACGATGATACGGGAAGGGATCGAACTGAGGAATCGCGTGCGCGGCATTCACAACCGGATGCCGGCTGATTTGATCCCCGATTCCGCGGCCTGGGAATCGGATGATGCGGAGGCCATTCAACGCAAGTCTCTTTCGATTGACATTCGCAGCCAGAAGGATACGGACTTGCGCTCGATGCAGGAGCTTACGATCTATGGACTGAAGGGGGCCGGGGCTTTTGCTTTGCATGCAGCGGCACTTGGCTTCCATGACGATTCCATCTTTGAATTCATGATCCGGGCATTCGCGGCCATGAATCGCGAGCAAAGCGAAGCGCAGCTGGAAGATGCGGCCATCGGAGCGGGAAAAGTCATGATTGCTGCAATGGCGTTGCTCGATGAAGCAAATGTTCATACCTATGGCGTGCCCGAGATAACGCAGATTCCGATTGGAGTCGGGAGTCGGCCGGGGATCCTGGTAACGGGACACGACCTCAAAGACCTCGAGGAACTACTCGAACAGAGCAAGGAAAAAGGGATCGATATTTATACGCACAGCGAAATGTGGGCGGCGCATCAATATCCTTTCTTCAAGAAGTACAAGCATCTCGCAGGTAACTACGGGAATGCCTGGTGGATGCAGGATGCCGAATTCGCAAGCTTTAACGGGCCAATCCTGGTTACATCCAACTGCATCATTCCGGTGGCTTCAGCCTACAAAGATCGGATTTATACGACAGGAGTGGCTGGATATCCCGGTATTCCTCATATTGAGGAAGCGAAGGCCGGCTCCCCGAAGGATTTTTCCGCGCTGATCGAAATCGCTCAAAAATGTGCGCCTCCCGAAGCTCTGGATAAAGGCGAAATCACCGGCGGATTTTCACACTATGTTGTTGTTCCGCTCGCCAATACAATTCTGGATGCGGTGCGTGCCGGCAAAATAAAAAAATTCGTGGTTATGGGTGGGTGTGATGGACGCGATCAGCGGAGGGTATATTTCTCAGATCTCGCTCAGGCTCTGCCGAAAGATACTATTATCCTTTCCGCGGGTTGCGCAAAATACCGATTCATCAAGATGCCGCTGGGATCCATTGATGGCATTCCGCGCGTGCTGGATGCCGGACAGTGTAACGACTGCTATTCGCTCGTGCGCATCGCCCTGGCGCTGCAGGAGGCGACCGGGGCGGCAAGTATCAACGATCTGCCGATAGCGCTGGATATTGCCTGGTACGATCAGAAAGCGGTAGGTGTCATTTTAGCCCTGGCAGCCCTGGGCGTAAAAGGAATACGCATCGGTCCCAGCCTGCCCGCGTTTCTGCAGACCGATGCCGGCCGTCGCTTCATGAATAAGTACGATATTTTCTGCACTCGGAGTGTGGAAGAGGATTTGGCGGCTATCGTCGGCGCATAAATGAAATGGGACTTGTCGCTCGTTTTGTGGTGAGCCCCGCGAAAATTCTCAATGGACGGTGACCGGCAAACCAAGTCCTTCGAGCAGCTCCTTTAGTGAATCGATCCGGGCTTCCGACGGAGGCGTCGCCTCCAGGATTATCTTGGAGTCATCCAGCCTCTGGTATTTCATGATGCCAAGATTGTGATACGGAAGGAGCTGAACTACCGTAACGGCATTCCCCAGGGATTTGCAGAATTCGCCGGTTTCCCGGATGCTGTCCTCCGAATCGTTGAAGTCCGGAATGACTGGAATGCGGATCTGCATTTTGCCACCGGCCCCTGCAATCCGTTGAGCATTTTCGAGGATCAGGTCATTCGGGACACCGGTAACAATCCTATGCTGCTCATTGTCCATGTGCTTCAGGTCGTATAAAAACAAATCCGTATAGGGCAGGACCGATTCGATGATGTCGTGGGCGGCATAGCCTGTGGTGTCGAGCGCGGTGTGAATGCCGCGGGCTTTAAGGCCTTTCAGGATTTCCAATGTGAACTCCGGCTGGCAAAGTGGCTCTCCGCCGGAAACGGTGACGCCTCCACCGGATTGTTCGTAAAAGGGAATATCCTTGACCAGGCGTTTCAGAAGCTCTTCCACGGTATAATCCGTGCCGCAGACATAGAGGGCTTTGGAATAGCAGACGGAGGCACAGTCGCCGCAGTCTTCGCAAATAGACCGATTAATGCGAACGTGCTGAATATCCTCCTGCGTCACCGCGTGCTTGGTGATGGCGCCGGGGCTGATTCCATGCTGACTGCACGCGGTTAGACATTTGCCGCAGCGAGCCACGCCAATGCACCTCATGGAGATCCAGCTGAGCTGTGAATGGAATTGCTGGGACTCCGGACTGTGGCACCACGGGCAACGCAAGGGACAGCCCTTTAGAAATACGGTCGTCCGAATGCCGGGGCCATCCTGTAAAGAGAACCCCTGGATGTCATAGACCTTTCCGGTTAGTGAGTTTTCCAAGATCCGATAGCCTCATTCCGCAGGAAAAAGCTAAAAAGACAGTTCGGTGCGACGGATGATGTCTTCCTGGCTGGCCTTGTATAATTCTACAAAATATGCGCTGAAGCCCGCTATTCGCACCACAAGATCTTTGTATTCCTCCGGGGTCTGCTGCGCCTGTCGCAAAACTTTTCCGCTCACGATGTTGAACTGCATCTCCATTCCACCTAAGGCAAAATAGGTCCGGATGAGCGCGATCAGTTTGCCTTTGCCGGTTTGATTACTCAGCGCCGTGGGATGGAAACGCATATTCAGCAGCGTGCCGTTGGAGAATTTTTTCTGGTCAATCATGGCTACGGACTTTAGCGTGGCAGTGGGACCGCTCTTATCCAGTTGCTGTACGGGAGAGATTCCGTCGGCAAGCGGTTCGCCGGCCCTCCTTCCGTCCGGAGACGCGGCGGTCGTCATTCCAAACAAAACGTGGGTTGTCACCGGATACAATCCTGCGGCATATCGACCACGAGGCCCTGTGCTGCGGTTGATAGCATTGCCGTAAACATCGGATGCCCATTTTGCAAACTCATCGCTGTACTCGTTGTCATTGCCGTAATGAGGTGCTTCATTCAGAATGAGCTGGCGAAGATCTTCCTTTCCTTCCCAGTTGCTCATGAGCGCATCATACAAATCGCGGGCCGTAACCAGCTTTTTGTCATATACCATGTATTTCACAACCGCGAGACTGTCCGCAATGTTGCCGATGGCGATCCCGGCATTTCCGGTAGAGTTATACCTGGCGCCGCCCTTCATGACATCTTTGCCGGATTCCATGCAGCCGTCGATGGTTGCGGAGAGGAGTGGAAGCTGCATGTGTTCGGACGCCACATACTCCCACGTATTGACCATGCTGATCTGCCAGTTGACGAAGTACTCGATCTGCTTCTTAACGGCGATCAGGACATCATCGAAAGTTTCCATTTCATATAAATATCCGGTGGGCAACCCGACCTGCCGATCCGATGGCTTGCCGTCGGGACCTGGCATTGGATTGATTCCGTTATTGATGCCCAGCAGGAACGCATTCAGGAGATTGAAAAAGGACTCTGTTCCGCTTCCCCCGGGACAAGCCCATTCATCACCGCAGGCCTGGGGTTCAACGCACCCGATGAGGCAATAGTTGCGAGCGCTTTCCAGGGGCAGGCCTCGTGCCATCAGTGCCGGGATGATGATATCGTCGTTCTCAAAGGTTGGAACGCCTCCCGCAATCTGCGTGGTCTCAATGGCGGCTTCCCACAAAGCCTGTGGAGTCCCTTTATGAATGCGCAGCGATTGCGGCGGATCATGCAATACAAGACGCCCTGCAGATTGCAGCATCATGAAGGAAACGGGGTTGGTCGCGTCCTTGCCATCTCTGGTTACACCGCCAATAGTCATCAACTGACCACTGGTGTAGCCCGGACCCGAAAGAGTGGCGAAGTAGGGCCATATTTTGTTCATTTCCGCGACCTTGAGATAAAAGAGATCCAGCAGCTCTTGTGCCTGGTCGTGGGTAATGCGTCCGGCTGCGATGTCGGCGTCGTAATAGGAGCCAAGATATTGATCCACGCGGCCAAAGCTGATGCCATGCTGCTGGCCATCGAGGCACATCGCAATCTGATAGAGGTACATGCACTGGACGGCGTCATGATAGGTGCGGCAGGGGTTTTCCATAATCCAGTTAAGACAGTCCGCCATCTGGAGAAGTTCTTTTTTGCGAGCGGAATCCGATTCCAGAGATGCCAAACGTTCACATTCCTGTGCGTAGCGCTTGGAGAAAGTGATGATGCCGTCACATACGAGGGTTACGGCTCGGTAAAAATTGTATCGAACGGCCCCATCGCCGAACATGACGCCTTCCAGTTCATTCATACGGTCCCGGGCTTCTGCCCGGATAGCGCCAAACCCCTTGTGCATCGCCTTTTCAAAATTGGCTACGAAATGCCCTACCGGAGAAGAGCAAATATTGGAGGTGCCGAAGTAAACGACGCCACTGCCGGCTGCATCAAAATAGCCCAGCGGGATGTATTCATCCACCTTGGCGCTCAGACATTCCTTGCGCCAAAAATCTCCCGTGTTCAGAACGTATTGGGCATCCTTTTCGTCAATGTCATAAGGATCTGCTTCCCGCAAGGGAATCGTTCCCGCCCTCAATTCATCCAGAAACCAACCAAAGGAGGTCTCCGGGTACAGGGCGCACGCACGGTAGGAAGTTGCCTGCCAGCCTACAATCACCTCATCGGGATTGATAAGCACCGGGAGTTTTTCGCAAAGGTTTTTGAAGTTTTTGGCGCGTTTCAAAATACCCTGCAATTGAGGATTCTCCTTGTAGAACTCTGTAACGATTTTGTACCGGGCGATGCAGATGCGCGGCCTGGTGGACCGATACTTCTGGCGGATTTTGGTAACGCGATCGGTTACAGGGCTTAGAGCGAACATGGGAATTCCTCCTGGGTTCTTTCAAGATGATGCAAAAGCACAAAGACTAAATATTCTACAGTGAATGGCTTCGCCGGAACAAGTACGGAAACATTAGTAGATGGTGGGATTCCTGGTGGATTTGTACCGGGTTTACTGGAGCGCCGCCGTCTCGGTTAATGCTGCGTATTATTTGCAAAAATGCCCGCCCAAACTAGAACTGTTGAGGGCGGCGGCTGGCTGCCGCCCTCAACAAGGCTTCGCCCTCGAGAAATAGTATGCTGCATTCGCCGCGGCGGAATCAGCGTCGTTGAAGCGCCCACGCTCCAGCCGCGAGACGGTGACGCTCCCCGGTGTCGCGAGCGGTTCGCTAGTAATAAAAAAGCTGGGTCTGGATGACAAATTGAGTTCGAGTCGGGGCATTCGTTTTGAAGATGCGGGCCAAACCAGCCTTTACATTGACCCTGTGTTTCAGCGGCCAAAGAGCAATTCCGCCCATCGCCTTTTTGTCATCTGCTACGCCAGGCTTGGTAAAATCCCTCGAAGAAATTTGGAAGAAAGGCCCAAGCCTGGCTTTCTTCACATAATAGGACGATTCAAACATCCAGGCATTTTGCTGGGGCAGGGATGCAAAAGTGTTGCTTCCATCATAGCGGATAAAATCCGCCTGAGCCGTGAAAGCGTCTCCCTTTCGGACCGGAAGGTCCACGAATACATCCACGCCATTAGCGCTATAATTACCCTGTCGGTCGAAGCTGGCGCCTATTCCAACAATCTTCTTCTGTCCCAGGGTTGTTCCCGTGTAGAAGAATCCCGTATCCGCCTGAAATGGATAATAGACAATGCGAGCCATGTATCGATAGGGGAAGTCTCCCTCATGATTGCGGTTGCCGCGATAAACGCCCACGCGGTATTCCAGGTGCTTTTTGATATAACCGCGAGCCTGCAACCCGTAGTCGCGCCCGTTTTTTGACCGCGTCGGATCGGAGGAGAGGAAAGAATAGGTGCCGTACTCAATCGGAAGCAAGGTTGTGGCCGATTGGGCGGAATTGTGGGATACCGGAACAATCAGCATGCCGCCATCGAGTTGGAATTCCGGACGAAAGGCATAATTGACATAGGCATCCTGCAGGAATATTTCCGCGGTTCTTGTTCCGTCGGCCGCCTTTTTACCCAGATTGGGGCTATCACTTTCGATGAAATAGGAGAGCTTCGATGTAATTTTTCCGCCGGCAATGAGCCGGAATCGGCGAAGGAATACATTGTTGTTGTTCTGGCCGACTGCCGTTGAGTTTTCAAGAGATTCAAACTGTGGTTGCGCCAGGAATCCGAAAGTAACCGACGTATTGCCATCGTTGGCTGAGAATTTCCATGGTGGCCCCTGGGCAAACACCGGTTGAATACAACAGATAAAAAGCAGGGAGATGCAGCATACAAAAAATGTGGTCTTCATAGATCAGCCTTCATTGCATACACGCGCAAGCGCGAAATAGGGTTAACGTGTCCATATCGGTACGCAAATGCAAATTGATATGCAAATTCTAAATTCGCTGGGGTGAACGCCCGCAGGGGGAAGCATAGAAGGCCGGATACAGGCCGGCCTCTTATCTGTTTGGAGGCTTGAGCGGGTGGGGCTCGAAGATCCAATTATTCCGAGTTTCCAACCGGGCGCATTTTACTTATGGGCTGATTTGGCAGGTCTGACGTAAGCGCCCCAATAGCTCATTCCGACGAAAACTGCGCCCCCGATGATGTTTCCAATCGTGACCGGCACAAGATTTTTTACGATGAAGTTGTACCAGGTGAGCGCGGCAACATCCACTCCGGGGACTATGGGCACATTGGTCCAATGAATAAAAAGAATCCCTGCCGGAATGTAGAACATGTTGGCGATGCAGTGTTCAAATCCAAGCGTCACGAAACACATGACCGGGAAAAGGATGGCAAAGATCTTGCCGACCGTTTGGCGGGCGGCCATGGCCATCCAAACCGCCAGGCAAACGAGCCAGTTGCAGCCGATTCCGCGCCAGAGCGCTTCGCTGAAGGTAAGGTGCACCTTGCTGTAAGCCGTTTTGACTGCTGCCGCACCGAGTGCCCCCTCCGAGGTTTTCCATAATCCGGAATAAAAGAAAATTGCGGCCACAAACAAAGCGCCGAGGAAATTGGCAAAATAGACCAGCGCCCAGCGTCGCATCATTTTTCCCAGTGTTATTTCCCGGGACATCACACTGGAAACCATCAGCGTATTTCCGGTAAAGAGTTCCGCACCCGCGATAACAACAAGCATCAATCCGACGCTGAACACGATTCCGCTGAGAAGCTGCTTGAATCCCGTGCCAAATTTAGCAGCTGCATCAAATGTTACGGTTGCGGAAAGAAATCCTCCAAAGGCAATATAGGCGCCCCCAAGAATTCCAAGTACGAAAACCGTAAGCCAGGGGGAGGTTGCCTTATAGACACCGACTGTTTGTGCCACCGTTTCGGCAATATTTTTTGGCGCTTTGTCTTCGAGCGTCGGGACGGGAAACTGTAAGGTTCCAACGAATTTTTCAAAGCGCCCCACCGCCTTTTTTTCCTGCGTAATTTTTCGCTTAACCGCTTTATTGACGACTCGAATGATTTCATCGGGCTTGAACGGCTTCGGAAGATAATCCATCGCACCCCGTTTCATCGCTTCCGTTGCCCGGCCCAGCGATGGATGGCCGCTGATCATCACCATGGCTGAATTGGGGGATCTCTTGTCGATCTCCTCGACCACGTCCAGCCCATCTAGACCCGGCATCATCCAATCCACCAGGATAACGTCATAGGTTTTTTCAGATACGAGCCGAATGCCTTCCTTGGGATCAGGGGTGGAGGTTACTTCATAACCCTCCGCCTCAAATATCTTTCGGCAGGATTTCAGAACTATCTCTTCGTCGTCGATGATCAACATTTTTTCAGCCATGTGTTTCCCCTTACATAATCGATACGCAGAACAGAATGTGATTCCTGCCTGATCAGACTGCGCTGCTTTCCGCAGAAATTTATGACCAAAGGCTTATTTCTTCTTCTGCGCTCACTTGCTACCGGCATTACTCTCCAAAACCTGCTGAATCGCATGCATTAGCTCGTCCGGCCGGAATGGTTTTGGAATGAACTGGGTCGCTCCTGATTTCAGGACATCTGCAACGGTCTCGGGAGTGGGATAGCCGCTCATGACGATCACCGGGATATCCGGCAGGCTTTTCCGGATTTCTTTCATCAGGAAAAGGCCGTCGCGCTTCGGCATTTTTACGTCGATGAGCAGGAGATCAAAGGAACCCTTTTCAAGAGCTTCCAGAGCGGCATCGGCACCGTTAACCGTGGATACGGTGTATCCTTCCGATTCGAGGATGCGCGTGCAGCTTTTGATTACAATGATGTCGTCGTCAACGACCAACACTTTCATTTTTCGAACCCTATTCCTCTATCGGCAGCCAAACGGTAAAAGTACTACCGCGTCCCAACTTGCTTTGTACGTGAATCGTACCGCCGTGGCGCTCAACGATCCCGTAGGTCACAGACAATCCAAGTCCCGTTCCTTGTCCGATGTCCTTGGTGGTAAAAAACGGGTCAAAAATTTTATCCAGATGCTCTGGCTCAATACCGCAGCCGCTGTCTTTGCAGACAATTTCTATGCCTTTGGCTCCCGTGGTCCGCGGAGACATTCCGATGCCGGTTGTAACGGTAATCTGCCCGCCCGGTTCTGTTGCGTCGAGCGCATTCATAATCAGGTTGATCAAAACGCTCTCCATCTGATTCTGATCCAATGTGATCAGGGGCAGATTTTCGCCTTCTTCAAGGCACAGATTGACGTTTTTGATCAAGGCCTGGTTCTCGAGAAGCGCGATGGTAGCACTGCAAAGGCGATTGACGTCGGTCGATTGGCGATCCAGATCCGTTTGCCTGGAAAAATCCAATAGCCCCTTTACAATTTTGCGGACGCGCTCGGTTTCCTGCGAGATGGTTTCGAGGTCCGATCGAATGTCATCCGGCAGGTCATTTCGCCGCAGCAACATGTGGGTAAAGGTAAACACTCCGGTCAGGGGGTTGTTAATCTCGTGAGCCACTCCGCCGGCAAGCTTTCCAACACTGGCTTGCTTCTCGAACTGAATCAGTTTGGTCTCGCTCTCAGCCTTTTGTCGTTCGTCGCGCTGACGAAGGGATGCCAGCATCTGCTGAAAGGTTTTTTGAAGAACGCCGATTTCGCTATTCGATATGGGGCCGATTTCAGGTGAGAGATTACCCTGGGAGACCTGGGTGCTCGCCTCAATGAGCTTGTGAACGGGCTGTATGATTCTGTTCGCGAACAGGTAGCCAAGGCTGACGGCGGCGCCCATGGCACCCACGATGATAACGAAGAAAAATGCGAGCGCATCGGATCGGATATCGGCATATTTTGTCTCGAGCACACCGGCATAGAGCATTCCAACTCGCAGGCCGGAAATATCCTCGATCGGTTCATACGCGGTGATGTACCAGTCGTTGACTACGAAAGCGCGTGCCGTCCATTTCTTCCCATCCACCAATACATGCCTGGTCACTTCCTCCGATGCAACACTGCCGATTGCTCGTGTTCCGTCGGGATTGAGAACATTGGTGGCTATCCGGATATCCTTCAGGAATATCGTGGCACTCCCGATGCTGCGTTCCTTATAGATTTCGTGTCGGAACACAGTGTCCCTTACGCGATCGACGATTTCGTGGCTTTGATTCAGTAAGACGCCGCCATACATGACGCCCACCATGCGGCCGGACTCGAAAACAGGCACGGCGGCCGCCAAAGCCATTCCGGTCAGGTATTCGCTTTCTTTGCTGGGCTTTGCCATTGGCGTGGGACGCAGGCGAATTCTTGCCCTTTCTGCAAGATCCGGGTTCTCCGCAAACAGGAAATCATGATTGAGGACAACGGTGCCGGCGACGGCCGTTTTCTTCTTCAGCGCCATCGCTGCAATAGGATTAGGCGGCGAGTTGCTTTCTGCTGCAGGGTTCGGGCCAATACGACTGACCGTGGTGCCATCGAGGGTCACGATTCCGAGAAAATCCAGCTCCGTTTGCTGTGCGACTTCTCTGAGCCGGTTGATCGGCCTTTTCGGATCCTTCGTATTAATGGAAGAGGCGAATGCCGGATCGGTGGAGGCCAACTGGAGAGAAATGCGAATTTCCTTGGCCCTGGAGAGATAAATATCGCTGGCAGCATTCAGGTCCAGGCTGACACGATTGATGGCTTCCGTAAGAACGGCCCCATATAAAAGGCGACCGCCTACCCAAATCGCAACTCCGCAAATCAGCAAGGCAATTCCAAGGAAGCTCAGAATCAGCTTGGATCGGGTGGAATACAGCAAAGGAAATTCCTCTCGCCAGAACAAACCCAGCCAAGTTAGGAAGCGCTAATCTCGAACTTGCGCGAACCAACATTAAAGGCGGGATATTATAGCTTATGGAGCCGATAGCGAGAATAGGCAGGTATAAGTAGCATTCATGAGGATTGGGGATGCATAAAGGAGCATAACAAGCGGTTAAAAGTGGCTATATCGCCTCGGCCCCCAAGTCCTGTGTTGCGAAATCCGGGGAAAATCCAGTAATGTGCTATGTGCATGGGATCAAACAAGTTGGTTGTCCGGTTCGTTCGGGGATTATGAGCTTTTATGCGAATTGTAATCAAGCTGGGAACTTCTACGCTAACCAATGGAACGCTGAGGCTGTCCGCTCCGCTTCTCATTGATTTTGCCAGGCAGACATCGGTGCTTCTGGAAGAAGGACACCAGGTAGTCATCGTTTCTTCCGGCGCAATAGCCGCGGGTCGGGAGCGGCTTGGTTTCCCTGACCTGCCGAAGGACATTCCTGCCAAGCAGATGCTTGCCGCCGTCGGGCAATCGCGTTTGATGTCAACCTATGAACAGATATTCGGACTATATGGGCTGACAGTAGCGCAGGTATTGCTGACGCGCATGGACCTTGCCAGCAGGCGACGCTATCTGAATGCGCGAAATACTTTGAATGCACTGCTGGAGCATAAGGTCATCCCGGTGGTCAATGAAAACGATACGCTGGCCACGGAGGAGATCCGTGTCGGGGATAACGACAACTTGTCGGCATTGGTGGCAAATGTGCTGGATGCTGATCTGCTGATTCTTCTTACCGATCAAACAGGGCTTTATACGGCGGATCCACGAGTGGATGCCACTGCTCAGCTTGTTCCGGAGGTGTCGGAACATGAGATTCCCGAGCAGCTGTGGAAGGCGGCCGGAGGAACGGAAACGGGTCTTGGTACCGGAGGTATGGTTACAAAGCTGCAGGCGGCGGATCTGGCGCGCCGGTCCGGAACGGAGTGCATCATTGCAGCGGGGCACGAACCGGATATTGCTTTACGCATTGTGCGAGGCGAGAAAATCGGGACACGCTTTGCTGCCGTTGCCAGTTCCGTGGAGGGCAGGAAACGCTATATCCTATCGGGCCGGCGGGCGCCCGGTTTGTTGATTATAGACGACGGTGCGGCACAGGCGCTGCAGCGTGGTGGCAGTTTGCTCCCAATTGGCATGACAGAGGTATCCGGTGTTTTCGAACGGGGAGATACCGTAAGAGTCGCAAAGGCGGATGGCAGCGAGATGGCGCGGGGAATAGTGAATTACGGCAGTCGGGATCTGGCTCGAATTGTGCGACGGCCCTCGGATGAAATTGAATCGATTCTGGGATACCATTTCGGAGATGAAGTCATTCACCGCAATGACATGGTGCTGCTGTAGAAATTGCATTGTAACCCCTTTGAATGGCAGTGTGGATGGGGATGGAGTTTGAGAATCTGTTTGAGGGAATCCTATGTTGAATGAGACAGGCCGCCAGGCGCGATCCGCTTCTCGTCAGATGGCGCAGGCGACTACCGCAAAAAAGAACGAGGCTCTGACGAGGCTGGCGGAATTATTGGTGCGGGCAGAGAAGAGAATTTTGGTCGAAAATGCGCGGGATATTGACGCAGCCCGCAGCGCGGGCATGAACGAAGCGCTTGTGGACCGATTAACTCTGAACGGCAAAAGACTGGAAGGCCTGGCTTCCGACCTCCGTCGTGTGGGGGAGCTTGCAGATCCCATCGGTGAGAAATTTGACGAGGTCGTGCTTCCCAACGGCCTGAAGCTTTGGAAACAGCGTGTTCCTCTTGGAGTCGTGGGTGTGGTTTATGAGTCGCGACCCAACGTGACCATTGATGTAGCGTGTCTTGCCATAAAAACGGGAAATGCAGCTGTTTTACGCGGCGGGAAGGAATCGCTGCATTCTAATCGCATTCTCGCGGAAATGGCCCGCCAGGCACTGGGCGAAAGTGGATTGCCCTCGGAAGCCATACAGTTTATCGATAATCCCGATCGCGCCCTTGTGCTCGAGCTTCTGCATCTGCACGAATATGTGGACATCATTATTCCCCGCGGTGGTGCTGATTTGCATCGTTTCTGCCGCGAAAACAGTCAGATCCCGGTCATCACGGGTGGAATCGGGATCTGCCACATTTTTGTTGATGAATCGGCCGATCTGGAAAAAGCGCTTCCCGTGATCCACAATGCCAAAACGCAGCGCCCTTCAGTATGCAATGCTTTGGACACGCTGCTGGTTCACCGCAATATTGCCGATGCCTTTCTGCCGCGAATTGTCGAATTTCTCGAGCCGGCGGGTGTGACCTTCCGTGCGGACGAGACAGCGATGCAATACCTGCGAAAGGGAGAGCGGAAATCGGTTCAGGCAGCCGCTGCCGCCGATTTCGATACTGAATGGATGGCACTTATTCTTGGCCTTAAGGTGGTAAACGGGTTGGACGAAGCCATTGCTCACACAAACGCGCACAGCATGGGGCACTCGGATTCGATCTTGACGGAAAATCCGGAACACGCGGCGCGCTGGCTCAACGAGGTAGATTCCGCAGCCGTCTATGTCAATGCCTCAACCCGATTCACGGATGGCGGACAGTTCGGTCTTGGGGCGGAAGTGGCTATCTCAACTCAGCGCCTTCACGCGAGAGGACCAATGGGGCTGCGGGAATTGACTACCTACAAATGGGCTGCCAAAGGGGAGTACCACGTTAGAGTGTAATCTCTGGATTGCGAGACCAAGATCAACAATGCACCAGGGAGTTCATCCTGGCTTTCGATTTGGTTTTCATGGGTGACTGAATATGGCTTTTCAAAGTTTGAGGGATTTCCTGGAAGCATTGCAGCGAAACGGCCAGCTGGTAACGGTGAATGACACCGTGTGGCCGGAACCTGATATTCGAACCTATCTGCGTGCCGCAGCGGATCTGGGAAGTGAGAGCCCCGCAGTCGTTTTCGACAACATTCGGGGATATCGCGGGCTGCGGATTGCGGGCAATGTTCACGGATCCTGGGTTAACCATGCGATTCTGCTGGGTATGCACCGGGATGCGACCATCCGTGAACAGTTTTTTCAGGTGGAAAAGCTTTGGAACAATCTGGATAAGGGAGAGCTGCAGTGGGTAAACAATCCACCCTGCCAGGAAGTCGTTCATGACAAAGATATCAACCTTTATGAACTGATGCCCCTTTTTCGAATCAATCAGAACGACGGAGGATGTTATTTCAGCAAAGCCTGTGTCGTGTCTCAGGATCCGGATGATCCCGACAGTCTCGAAAAGGAAAATGTGGGCATTTACCGCGTGATGGTTCAGGGTCCGGATACTCTTGGGATGCAGGGCTTGCCCTACCACGACATTGCCCGGCACCTGAAAACGGCTGAGGAACAGGATATGCCTCTTCCGGTGGCCATTTGCATCGGAACTCCGCCATTATTGACAACAATGGCAGCCACGCCCCTGGCCTATAACCAATCCGAATACAAAGCTACCGCGGCCATGATGGGCGAGCCGCTGCAAATGACGAAAGCCCTGGACAGTAATCTGAATATCGCGGCGCATTCGGAATATGTGATCGAAGGGGAAGTGATTCCCCGGCAGCGTTTCTGCGAAGGACCGTTTGGAGAGTTTCCTGGCAGTTATTCGGGCGTGCGAAAACAGGTTCGGATCAAGATAAACAAGGTAACGCATCGTCGCAACCCGATCCATGAAACGTTGTTTATCGGGAAACCGTGGACCGAACACGACACAATGATCGGGTTGTGGACATCCGTCCCTATCTACAAACAGATAAAGACCGACTTTCCCGAGATTCAGTGTGTCAACGCAACCTACCAGCACGGGCTTACCACCATTATCTCTTCCGATATCCGGTTGGGAGGCTTCGGGAAGACTCTTGCCTTCAGGGTGGCTTCGACTCCGCACGGCACTTCATATTGCAAAAACATCATCGTTGTCGATGGGGATATTGATCCCTTCAATCTTGAAAAGGTCATGTGGGCGCTGTCCACAAGGGTGCGGGCAGACAAGGATGTTACGATTGTTCAGAACACGCCGGGCATGCCTCTCGATCCATGCTCGGAACCGGCCGGCATGGGATGCAAACTGATAATTGATGCCACAACTCCCGTGACTCCGGATACCATGCGCGAAATAACCATGATCGCGGATCCTCCGGGGAGTGCCCAGGCTTCTGAAAAACTGCGGCAAGCATGGAAACCGGCTGGCGAATAAAGGAGAAATTGAATTATGAAGTGCCTGCGTTGTCTAAAAGATACGGCAGCGAAAATCGCCGAAGCACCCGATGGCAGTAACGCCTGGGAAATGTATTATTGCGAACGATGCAATTACAGTTGGCGCTCGTCGGAAGAGCCGGAAATTACGGTGCTGGAAAAGAGAGATCCGGAATTTCAGCTCGGCAGTCTCGATCTTGATTCGCTGCAAATGCTGAATCCTATTCCTCCGCTAAGAAAATAACGTTCCGGGACTGATAGCGGGATCAAAGATTCATCCTGTGGGAGAAAGGATCATCGATGGATCATACTCTGGTTACAACAAATATACAGTTGGAAGGGTATAAAGTTGTAAAACACCTGGGCGTTGTTCGAGGAATCATTGTGCGCTCGAGGTCGATTTTCGGAAATATCGGGGCTGGGCTTCAAACCCTGGTGGGTGGAAACATAACTCTGTACACAGATTTGTGTGAGAGAACTCGCCGGGATGCGTACGAACTCATGATCTACCATGCAGAGCAGGTGGGAGCGAACGCAATCCTTTCCTTCCGGTATGACGCGACAGAGATCGCCTCCGGCGTTACCGAAGTGTTGGCTTATGGCGCAGCAGTAGTGGTGGAAAAAGCCCAATGATAGCGACTGTGATCGTTAACGCTTCATGAACTGTTCGCGCTCGGTCTCCAGAATAGTGACGTGATCTTCCTCTTCGGCCGCCAGTTCTCGGTAGAGTTCTTTTTGAGGGCCAGGAGGCAGCTCATTAGCATGGGTCAGAAATCTGTTTCGGGTCCTGCGCTCCATCGCTATGGCTTTATTGTAAACCTGCAGGATATGCCCCTCGTTGTTTTTAAAGTCGATCCCGTGAAAGATAAATCCGTATACGATTTTTTCATCGTCTTCCGGCATTTCACGCAGTTTCGGATCCAGGTGAAGATGATATTTCTCCTCGAGTTCTCTCAGATGATCCTCTTCTTTATGGAAGAGTTCCTCGAGAACCGCATGGAGGACCTGGTCTTTGGTTTTCTGTGAGGCAATGCGATAGAAGTGATACATGTCCAACTCGAATTGTACCGCTTCCTGGACAATCGCCACATCATCGGCGCTAACCCCGGTATAGCCCTCGATCAATTCGTTTTCGCCACCGCACAGGAAACACCGTCCATACGGGATAACAAAGCCGGTCGAGAGTTTCCCGCATGACTTGCATTTCCACGTATGCTTGATTTCCGCACAGCAGACCGTATCATTTTCGACAACTTGGTGGCACTTGGGGCAGGTCGATGGCATATACCGCTCCTCTAGTTATTGCTATATTTTCTGCTCTTCACCAACTCCTGTTTCCATACAAATGTATCATAGGATTCCAAATGTCTCCATGCCGTTCCCTATGGAAGAAAAAGTGAATTCGCGTACGGGATATATTCGAATCCCGGTTTTCGGAATGCCCCGTTTCAGTTAGAATGAGACTACAAACCTTTTTGAATTGGGAAGATAGATGATCAAAGAAAAGATAAGGCAGGCTGTCGAGATTCTCCACGAAAAGAACATAGATATGTGGCTGACTTTCGTTCGGGAAAGTGCAACCATGCCGGACCCCTCGATCGAAATGGTCATCGGAAATCACTGCACGTGGCAGACCGCCTGGATTATTACCCAAAGCGGCGAAAGCATTGCCATCGCAGGAAGCCTCGACGTCGCCAATATCAAAAAGGCCGGTCATTTCCAAACTGTCATTCCATACGTGGAAGGGATAGGGAAGGATCTTCTGCGGGAGATTAAGCGTATCAGGCCCAACAAGATCGCGATCAATTACTCGAAGGACTCGGTCATGTCGGATGGGCTTACCCACGGCATGTATCTGCAATTGATGGAATACCTGAAGGGCACGCCTTATGAAAAAAGGCTGGTTTCATCGCAGGAAATCTATTCCGCATTGCGAGGAAGAAAGACGCCGGAGGAAATTCGACGCATCAAGAAGGCAATTCAGCTGACGCTGTCGATCTATGACAAGGTTACGGGCTATTTGGCGCCGGGCCAAACCGAGAAGGAGGTCGCAGACTTCATTTTGGCTCAGGTCGCGGATTTGGGTGTAAAACTTGCGTGGGAACCGGATCATTGCCCAGCTGTTTTTACCGGACCCAAACATGCGGGAGCGCATATTGGTCCCTCAAAACGCAAAATAGAGAGAGGGCATATCCTGAATATAGATTTTGGCGTGAAGGTCGACGGCTACTGTTCGGATCTTCAGCGTACGTGGTACATCCTCCGGAAGGGAGAACGCAAGGCTCCGACGGAAGTGCAGCGCGGATTCAACGTCATTCGTGATTCCATTCGGCTGGCTGCGGATTGCCTGAAACCCGGGTCTGTATCCTGGAAGGTGGATGATGCAGCCCGCTCCTATATTATGGCAAACGGATATCCGGAGTTTCCGCATGCGCTGGGCCATCAGGTCGGTAGAGCCGCGCACGATGGAGGCGTTGGCCTGATGCCGAAATGGGAACGATACGGGATGCTGCCACAGGGAAAAATTGAGGCTGGACAAGTATTTACCATTGAGCCTCGCCTGCCGGTGGAAGGATATGGAATTGCCACTATCGAGGAAATCGTCTGGGTGACGGAAAGCGTTACCAGATTTTTGTCCAAACCGCAGACAGCGCTTTATATCGTGTAACGCCGCCGAAAGCAAAGATACTGCCTTGACGAGAGGATACTTTCCCTTCCAGCGATTGCAAACACTGGACAGAGATAGGTATTCCACACTGCCGCAACGACGGGTTTGCCTCAAGGCAATAGGCTGCCGCGGATACTTCCCGAATCGACAATTTGTGCGGGAATTCTCCTAAACGAAGAGTCTTCAACAAAAAAAGGACAAAGTATTTGGTTGCGTTTGCCGATACTGGTGACTGTAGAGCAGGTGCGCAATATAACCAGAGGATAACAACCTAGACAGGCCAACAAACCAATATCATGCATCAGGAAAACCTCGAGGGGCCAAGAATCGTTGTTGCGAACGACGTCATCCCGGAGAAACTCCTGCAATTACTGCAGGCATGCCGAACCCTCCCCAGCGTTCCGGGAGTGGTTATGGAAGTGCTGGATCTATCCCAGGATCCCGATATCGGCACGGCCAAAATCGCAAAGGTGATTGCGAGGGATCCGGCTCTCGTTGCCAAAATCCTGAAAGTGGCAAACTCCGCGTGGTATGGGGTCCGGCGTGAGGTCACAACGCTGAACCAGGCCGTGAATTTGCTGGGCATTAATGGAACAATGAGTCTTGCGCTCAGCTTTTCGCTGGTTCGGGGGTTGCAGAAGGACAATACCTCCAGTTTTGATCACCAGGCGTATTGGAGACGCTCTGTGATATCAGCGACAGCCGCCCTCTCGGTCGGGAAGTTCATGAAGGCATACAATAATGACGAGATATTTCTCGCCAGCCTCTTGCAGGATATTGGAATGCTGGTTCTGAACGAGGCGGTCAAGGGCTACGGCAAGACTGTTGCGGACGCCAACAAAGACCACAATCGGCTTATAGAGATTGAGCGCGGGGAGTTCGGAACAGATCATGCCATCGTGGGCCGATGGTTTCTGGAAAAGTGGGGATTGCCGGAGGTCCTGGTATCGTCTGTATATACAAGCCATAGAACGGAAGGGATCGAGGACCAGCTGTCCAAAGCAGTGGCAATTGGCGGAAGAATTGCCGAGATCTGGTCTAACCCAATGACCGCTGCCGCTGCCGCCTCTACATCGGACGCGGTTCGCAATATGCTGGGAGCACCACCGGAACAGTTCGATGTCATTCTCTCAAAAACGGCTGCCGATCTGCCGGAAGTCACCGGCAATCTCGACATTCCCGTGGGAGATGAGACCTTCATCAGTGGGCTATTGGACCAGGCTCGGGAAGCTCTGGCGGAACTGAACATCAGAGCAATGCAGGAAGCCAGGCACTTCGCTATCCAAGCACAGCGCGACGCCCTGACATCTCTCTACAACCGTACGCAATTGAACAATGTACTTGGCGTTCAGTTCGATCTGAGCCGCAAGATGTCTCAACCGCTAACCATCATCTTCATCGATATAGACAAGTTCAAAAGCATCAATGACAGCTATGGGCATCATGCCGGAGATTCCGTCCTGATTTCCGTCGCAGGCAAAATCCAGGGCGCGACCCGGGATTCTGATACGCTTGTGCGCTTTGGCGGAGATGAGTTTGTCGTGTTGTTGAGCAATACCGGCGAGGAAATTGCCGCGAAAATCGCGGAAAGAATCCGGTCGTCCGTTGGCGATCAGCCTCACAGCATCGGGGAAGGTCATTACATCAACGTGACGGTGTCGGTAGGCTGGGCGACGCTTTCGCCTCAATCGACAATCCTCTCGGCAAAGGAACTGCTGGAAGCAGCGGACCGCAGCCTATATGTTGCGAAAACCAACGGCCGCAATCAGGTTGCCAAAGCAGGATAACCGAAAAGCAGTCTGACCACCACTCAAGCAGGAATAGCCAAATTACTCCCGGGCAGTTTTCCGCCCGAATGCGGTAAATCCCACCCTGTATTTTGTCGTATGTCAAAAGCGCCAGTAGTGCGACAATCAACCCCCCAGAAGCAATTCCAAATAATCAGGTAGCGAAAAGGGCGGCAGGCCCTATTCACGTCGATGACTACCGTTGTGAATGAGGAGGTAGGAATTTGAATAATCGCCAAACTGGAAGGCTCCGGGCAATCAGGTTCTTGCCGTGGCTACTTTGCTTGTGCGCGTATCCCGGCTTTGGCCAGGATCAAAAAGCAGAAAGGGCGAACGAGCAGAAAAGCCAAACAACTTTTCGTGTGCCGGTCAATGTAGTGGTTGTTAGTGCCACGGTCACCGACAAGACAGGAAATCCTGTAACGGATTTGAAGGCGGATGACTTCAGAGTGTATGACAATGGAAAGCCGCAGGCCATTCAAACTTTCGCCATGGAATCGTATGGTCCTGTGGAGGGAGAAAAGATGCCGGACTCCGGGACCTCCTCTGCAAAACCGGCAAAGACAGCCAACGCAACGCGTCCCCGCATGATTTCCATCATCATTGACGATCTGACCATGGAATCCTCGTCAGATCTGATGCGGATGACGCAATCGGTGACCGATTTTCTGAAGAAGGAAACCGGGCCGATGGATCTTGTAGCCGTTTTGTCCGGGTCAGGCAATGTTCAGTTCCCCTTCTCTGATGACCCTCAACAGCTTTTTGAGGGTGTTACCGCGGCTTTAAGAAAACTCAATTACACGACGACCTTTAGATCAAGTTGTCCGAAGCTCACCGACATTACGGCCTGGAGAATTGCGGATGGAATGCACAACTACCAAGTCAATTTCACGGCACTGATTGAGGAAACGATAAATTGCCTTGGCCTGGATGAAAACAAGCCGGAGTCCAAACAAACCGCAGAAAGTTTCCTGCGCGCCTCCGCTTCGCAACAGGCGCAGATTGATCTCTTCCGGACCCGAAGTCTGTTACAGACAATCCGACAGCATATTCGTGCGCTGCGACATTTTGAGGGTGCGAAGAAGATCGTCCTTTTTTCTGATGGATTCCTGACGGAAGCCGGAAGCTCATCCGCATATCAGCTGCAGGAGATCATCGATCTTGCATTGCGTTCCGGCATTGTTTTGAACAGCATCAATATGCGCGGACTGACTTACGAAGCGCAGGACAATGACGACATGCTCGCGCAGGAAAGCCCTCTGAACCAGATTGCCTATGAGACCGGAGGGACGTTTTTTCATAACGATAACAACTTTTATAAGGGTTTGAAGGAAGTTGTGAAGAGGCAGTCCTATCATTACATCCTTGGCTATGGCATCGCCGCGCCAAAAGCGGATGGCAATTACCATCACATAAAGCTCGAGGTAAATCGGCCGGGCATCCAGGTTTCCTATCGAAAAGGGTATTACACACAAAAAGAAGTCCTGAACTATGAGAACAGGAAAAAGGATGACATTCTTGAGGCTTTGAGTGGCCCGGGAAACATGAACGAAATCCCAATGACTCTCGCATACAACTATTTCCTCGACGATGATTCGAGCTACGCCGTTTCATTCACGACAAATGCCAATATTCGTGGACTTCAATTTCCGGTGGAAGAGTCAAGGCGCAGAAATCTGATCAGTTTCGTTTGGGCTGTATTCGATGAAAATGGCAACTATATTCAGGGGATGGAGCGTTCCATTGATTTCCGGCTGTTGGAAAGCAGCTACGGCAATGTACGAGAGCAGGGACTTTCCAGCCGTATTGAGTTCAAACTGCCGCAGGGGAGGTATCGAATAAAGGCGGTGGTGCGGGAGAATATTCAAGGCAAGCTTGGATCTATTGCAAAGGGCGTTGAAATTCCATAGGAATCACCTGTAAGGAGAGGGGAGAACTGCATATGCCGAGGAATGCAGGAAGACAATATGGGAGTAGGCTTCTATTTCTTTTCACCTTCTTCATTTGTATCGTTCAATATTCCTCCGCTCAAAACGACTCTGGCCCTGTGAGTTCATCCTTCAAGATGAGGGTGGATGTCGATCTGGTTACAATCGAGGTCAACGCCCTCGATCGGAGCGGACAGGCATCGCTGAATCTGAAGAAGGAGGATTTTCAGCTTTATGAAGATGGGAAAAAGCAGGAAATCCAGAGCTTTGATGCGGTGAGCAGTCAATCGGCAAGCTCTCCCAAAGAAATGTCTCTTCTGGATGACGGCGGGCGGAAACATGGCAAGACGGTACTGATCGTCTTTATGGAGCACTCGATTTCCCCGCGAAACCAGAAGCTGGCCCGTGATTCCATCGCCAATTTCGTTGCACGGCATATGCGTCCCCAGGATCTTTTTGCTGTAATGTCTTTTGGGGCATCCATGAAGACCCTGCAAAACCTCACGGGTGAACGGGAAGAGGTGCTGACTGCGGTCCAGATGCTCGCTCCCAGCATGGTTGTATCCTTTTCTTTTGACGACTTCCTGCGCTCGCTCGAACAGATCCATTATTCCATTGCACGCTTGAAAGGACAGAAATCAATTCTCGTGTTTGGCGCTCCCGGATTGGGCTATGCCCCCATGGATCGCACCCGCTATAACAAAACGGTGGAATCTGCGCGGCAGTCCAACGTGGCTATTTATGCTGCAGATCCCGAGAGAGGCATCGGAAGTGGAGAATATGCCGGTGCCGGTCGGGCGGTCGGCACTCGGTTCGATCCTGCTTCGCTGCCTCCCGAGCTGGCAGGCTCGTTGCAGGGGTCGAAAAGCATCAGCACCGCGGGCGGGCTGGTTCCGCTAACGCTCAAAACCCTGGCTAATGAAACCGGCGGCTACTCGATTGACAATGTGCTTGATCTGGATGCTGCGCTGGATAAGCTCGATCAGCAACTCAGCAATTACTACATTCTGGGTTTTCAATCCACCAACCCGAAACGCGATGGAAGTTACCGCAAAATCGTAATCAAGACCAATGTGAAAGGTGTCGCGCTTCGGCATCGGGAGGGATACCTGGACCGGAATCCCGTAGACATACTTGCCAGCTCAAAACAGGAGAAAGGCCTGTTGACAGCACTGTCCACTCCCGGTGCAATAAAGAGGGTGCCGGTCGATTTTCGCCCGATCTATTTCTACGATTCGCCGAAAAGTGCCCGGGTCCTGATCGAGTCGAGAATTCGATTGGAAAAGATCGCCTTCCGAAAAAGGGGCGGGCAAATGGGCGCCGATCTGAATGTAATGGGTATTGCCTATGCGGAGGATGGCAGCATTGCCGCGAGATTCAGCGAAACTCTGCCGGTAAATTTCGATAAGGAAAATGAAGCATCTTTGCGAATGAGGAGCCTCGCCTATCGAAGTTATGTCAAGTTGCGGCCGGGGAAATATCGGCTGAAACTGGCCGTTTCTGATGATTCCGACAATGTGGGTTCGACCGAGAAATCCGTGGAAATTCCTCCTTTCCCGAATACCGGTATTGCGATCAGTAGCGTGGTGCTCGCTGAACAGATGTCGTTATTACCGGATTTGATCCGAAATCTGCAAAACCAGATGCTGGGCCAAAGGGATCCGCTCATTCATGGCGGCACACGCGTGGAACCGGGAGTCGAAAACAAGATGCGCGGCAATTCTCCGGCTCGAATATTGCTCCGCCTCTATAACCTAAAGGGCGGGCCCGAAGAGTGCGACCTGATTGCAAAGACAAAACTGGTGGATGCGAAAGGAGCGGAAACGGCACTGACGCCAATGTACCTTAAAAAAATGATGGATTTTTCCGGGGGTGGCGAGGCGGGTGTGGGATTAACGATTCCACTCAAGGAGATCCCGCCCGGGTCGTACCGGCTTGTTATTGAAATTGTAGATGCAATCTCTCCGACAACGATCACCGGGTCGACCGATATCGAGATCATCGGCCAATAGTGACGGTAGCGCCAATTAGGGGTTGTGAAAATGTCCGAGCGCACCCTCGGTCGCGGCTGAGAAGAAGACGCCAAAGCTGAGGTGCTACATAGGCATTTCCCTCAGTCCAGCGGATTGCTTTTGCAAGCTCATACTGACAAATAAAGCGAAAGTGATCGCATTTCTTGCCCGTGCGGTATTTATACAGTACCGGGAGGGCGCGCTTATCTCTCAGCTGACCCAAGGCCCACACGGCCTGGTTCCGGTTCCGCAAATCGCAACCCTGGCAATCCACAACCGCTATCAATGCTTCAATCCGATCGCCCGGGAATGCGCGCATTGCATTCTGTGAATCGTGTTCCACCCCCACGCCAATAAGCCCTTCAAGTCCAATAAAGGCCAGAATAATCAGCGCGGCGACAATACCCAGGATGCAGACGGCAATTCTCATTTTGGGCTCGGGTGTTTGGATAACCTGCTCAGCATATTTTACACCAATGAATGCGTTCACGTTCCTTTTATGTTATCGTCTCGCTCGAACTTTTAAACAATTGAATAAGAAGTCATCAACCTCGTTTTAAAGAAGGAATTATGAACATGAGATATTCCTCGCTGATGGTCATGGCTATCGGAGTTCTGGCCTTTTTGCAGATTACATGTGGCAAACCTCCACAATTGGGCAAGAGCGCAGTCAAGGATGTGATCAATGCAATGACTCTTGAGGAAAAGGCCTATTTTGTTACCGGAACAGGATCAAATATAGGAACCCCGGGAGGGAAGGCGCCAGAGGAAAGGGCGGGCGGAGCGCCCTCCGTCGGGCAAACCGATAAACTGGTCCCTGGTGCCGCCGGAACGACCTATGAAATTGCGAGGCTTGGAATTCCCGCCATGGTTCTGGCTGATGGCCCGGCAGGGCTAAGAATCAGTCCGAAGCGCCCGAATGATTCCGCAACTTACTACTGCACCGCATTTCCGGTCTCCACGCTGGTGGCTTCGACCTGGGATCCGGACCTGGCCTACAAGGTCGGACAGGCAATGGGGAATGAGGTTCTCGAGTACGGTGCTGATGTATTACTCGGACCGGCGATGAATATTCATCGAAATCCTCTTTGTGGGAGAAACTTTGAATACCTTTCCGAAGACCCTTTGATTACCGGGAAAATTGCAGCATCCATTGTTAACGGAGTTGAATCCCAGGGGGTCGGGACTTCGATCAAGCACTTTGCGGCCAATAATGCGGAAACCAACCGGAACGCCCTGGACACGATTGTCAGCGAGCGGGCTCTTCGCGAGATCTACCTGGAAGGATTCCGGATTGTAGTCGAGGAAGCGCAGCCTTGGACGGTAATGTCGTCCTATAACCTCATTAATGGAGTGTTTACTTCCGAAAGCCATGATTTGCTGACGGCTGTGCTGCGGAATGACTGGGGATTCCAGGGGGTGGTGGTATCCGACTGGTTTGGTGGCGTGGATCCGATCGCGCAGATGAAGGCAGGGAATGAGCTGTTGATGCCCGGAACTATTGCTCAGGCCAATACCATTATTCGGGGAGTGCGGGAAGGGAAGCTCGACGTTGCTCAATTGGACAAAAATATCGAGAGGATACTGAACATAATTGTCCAGAGCCCGAGATTCAAAGGGTACAAGTATTCAAATAAGCCGGACATGAAGGCTCATGCCGCCGTTGCCCGCATGACGGCTGCAGAAGGAATGGTATTGCTTAAGAACGAGAAGGAAACGCTGCCCTTGCCGGCTGGCCGGAAGATTGCAGCATTTGGAAACACATCCTACGATATCATCACCGGGGGAACCGGGAGCGGTGATGTCAATGAGGCCTACAGCATTTCGCTGGTAGAGGGTCTGAAAAACGCCGGATATACGCTAAACGAGGAATTGCAGGGATTGTATGGAGCCTACATCCTCGATGCCAAGGCAAAGCAGCCCAAGGCCCGCGATTTCATGCCGAAAATACCTATTGAAGAAATGATCGTGCCGGAAAAAATAGCATCGAAAATGGCAGCGGAAGCGGACGCCGCGCTGATAACCATCGGCCGCAATTCCGGAGAGTTTTTCGACCGTAAGGTCGAGGGGGACTTCAATTTCACTTCAAAGGAAAATAGCCTGATCCAGCTTGTTACGAAGGCATTTCATGCAAAGGGCAAAAAGGCTATTGTTGTTTTGAATATCGGCGGCGTCGTTGAGACCGCAAGCTGGAGCCGAATGCCCGACGCCATTCTTCTTGCCTGGCAGGGAGGGCAGGAGAGCGGAAACTCTATTGCGGATGTAATCAGCGGACAGGTGAATCCATCCGGCAAATTGGCATCCACGTTCCCCGCGCGCTATGAGGATGTTCCTTCTTCAAAAAATTTCCCGGGCGTGATTGTCGATAAATCGCCGGGCAGCTCTGCAGATCCATTGGATGGCATGAGTGCGTTCCAGAATCCGAAGGCTTCTCGAATTGTTTATGAAGAAGGCATCTATGTGGGATATCGCTACTACGAGACCTTCGGAATAAAGCCAGCCTACGAATTCGGATATGGCCTCTCCTATACTACTTTCGAATTCGGCAATCCCTTGATAAGCACTCCTTCAGCAGCCGGTGAGATCACGGCATCACTCGAAGTTAAAAATATCGGTAAAGCTGCGGGGAAAGAAGTGGTTCAGCTGTACCTGGGGGCACCCGGCAAGAAACTCGAGAAGCCGGCCATAGAACTCAAGGCCTTCTGCAAAACGAAGCTGCTGAAGCCTGGAGAAGTTCAAAAGGTGAGCTTTATCATAAAGCCGCGACAACTTGCATCCTTTGATCCGGCGACATCGAGCTGGATTGCTGAAGCCGGCAAGTATGAACTGAAGCTGGGCGCATCTTCGCGTGACATCCGGCAAGCCGCTTCGTTTATACTTGATAATGATCTGGTAGTGAAAAAGGAAAGCAATGTGCTGCTTCCCAAGGAAAAGATTAACGAGCTCAGAAGAAAGGCTCTTTAGTCGTTATCCCAAAGATCAAGGAGTAACGATATGAAACTGGATGATGCCATCAGAACCGCTTTGGAATACGAGACGGGAGTCCACCAACTGTACCTGGATGCAATGAACGCGACTAAAGATCCGGCGGCCAAAAAGATATTCAAGGTTTTGTGCGACGAAGAAAAGGGGCATGTCGACTATTTGCGACATTGTCTGGATGAGTGGCAGAAAACCGGCAAAATCCAGGCGGGGGAGCTGAAAACGTCCATTCCCGGCAGGGAAGCCATCGACAGGAGCCTGCAGGATCTTCAGCGGAATATGAAGCCAAAGCCGACACATCGCCCCGAACTGGATCTTTTACAGAAGGCCCTGGAGGCCGAAATCAAAACCAGCAATTTCTACAAGGAAATGGTGAGCGCCCTCGATGGCGAAGGGCAAAAGCTCTTTAAGCGATTTGTCGAGATTGAGGAGGGACACGAGGCGATCGTGCAGGCGGAAATCAACACCGTCAGCAATATGGGATTCTGGTTTGATACCGCGGAGTTCCGTCTGGAGAATGAATAATCCGGGAGAACCGCCGTCTCGGCGCTGGGATGGCTAATGCCGTATACTTTTGGCAAAAAGGCTCGCCCGAATGAGAACCGTGAAGGGCGGTAGCTTGCTGCCGCCTTTGAAAACCATAAAAGCCGAAGGCTGTAGCAAGCTGCCGCACTCCGAAGGGCTTCCCGCTGGACAACCAGCATGCAGCATTAGCCGGGATGTAAGCTCTCCTGGCAGAAATCATTCGCTGGCGTTGTTGTGGCGCCCGGCCGGCCACCACGATTGTTTGTCAAAGTCAGGGTATCGGAAGGCTTTGATCCGAGCCTGCGTTGCCGGAGCAATCAGGTATTCCTGGAAGGATGTCGCAGCCTTGGCATTCACTCCGGTTACCTTCTCGGGATTTACCACTATCGAAACCATTATCCTTTGAAATAGCGGATCGCCCGTCACAAGAGGCTCGAGGTTCAGTTGCGATTGGCGCTTGGCTCGAAGGAATGGGGATAATCCCCATAGAACATAGGCTCCCTTTTCGGAGGCTTCGCGCGCGGCCTCCCTGCCATTTGATTTTGTTGTCAGGTACCATTCCCCTTTGGCGGGTTCTCCGGCCGAAATCCACAGAAGGTCTTCAAGATATTTTGTTCCCGCGCCCTGGTTGGGCAGAAAACGGGATTTTGTGCCTGCAATTTTGCGGAATGCTTCGGTTGCATCAGCCAGACCACGAATGTGAGCGGGATCGGAAGGTGGGCCCAGGAGTGCCATTTGATTGGCAAACACAGGATGGGGCCATAACCCCAATTTCTCGGAAATAAAGGGCTGTACGCCTTCATGGCCATAGTGGGAAATGACCAGATCCGCTTTTCCGTTGCGGGCTTCGGCAAAAGGGTCGTTTCCCGTGTAGACGATCTGAGCGTCGTTTCCCGTCTGCTTTTTGTACTCGGGCAAGAGCGTTTTTACAAGATCGTCCGGCACATTTACCAGCGCCAGTCGAACTGTTGCCGTTTGGGCATGGGAAAACTGAATTCTTTCGCAAATCATGCCGGATAGCAGAACCACGAAAACAACAAACATTCCTGTGCGAAAAATCTTTGCCATGGAGCACTCCTGATAGGCAGGGAATGACTTCCTGTGCCGGCACAGCATCCGATGAATCTGGGGCACAGGGTCGACAATCCCGATATTCACGAAACCCAAAGGGGCCGGACTCATAATGGCAGTAGCCCGATCCCAAAATCAACCAAGGAGTAGATAGCACACTTAAAGGAATCCCGCCCTGAAAACTTCTGGCAGGAACCATTGGAGCAGTCGGTCATTTTTTTAGGAATGGATTCCCAGCAGGCGGGCGCAATTTGCTCCCTTAATGGCCTCCTTAGCATCGTCATTCAGCCACGGGATGGCGTCCAGCAATGGCAAATCCTGTTGCGGGGAGCGCAGCGGATAGTCACTGCCAAACAGAATTTTTTCGACGCCATGGCCGGAGACAATGCGTCGCAGCAAGGTTGGATCTATATAGGGGAGCGTGCTTGAGGTATCGAGATAAACGTCTCGCCCTACCAAATGGCACAGAACTTCTTCCCAAAACAGATATCCGCCCATATGCGCGGCAATGGCGCGGAGGTTTGGAAACTCGTCAAGAATGGTCGCCAATTTATGGGGTGTGCTCAAATTGGTATGGCATGTCTGACGGTCTCCGATGTGCACCATGAGGACAAAATCGCGCTCCACCTCTGCGAAGAAGTCTCTGAGGCGGGAATCCGCAAGGTCAATACCCTGAAACTCCGGATGCAGTTTGATGCCCTTGATGCCGGCGCTTCGAAGTCTCTGAATCTCCTCCTGCCATTGCGGGTGATCCGGGTGGTACGTTCCGAAAGGGATGATCTGCGGTTTGGCCGGAGCAGAGCGTCCGGAAGCCGAATCGGCCGCCAGCTGGATGATCCAGTCATTGGCAGGGGCAACCTGTTCCGGCTTGGTCGCTGCAATAAGAAGAACCACGGCGTCTATGCTTGCCTCGGAAGCAACCGAGATGAGGTCTTCCAGGCGACCTCCGAAATTAGTGGGCAGACTATAGTAGTCGACAAGTTGATAAACAGCCCTCTCGGCAATTTTGTCGGCAAATGCGTGCGCGTGACAATCGATAATCATATAAAAGGTCTCATCTACACTTGGCAACTCCCTAACGGGACGCCACGTCAATAGGCGAACCGGCGATTTTACGCCTTCGGCAAAAAAATGCGAGGGTTTTGATGAAGGTTTTTCAAAAGAGTGCGACGTTCCACCCTGCCGGAGTATAATTCGGTGCAAATTCCATCCTGAAAAGGAGAACCCACCATGCCGGAACAATCTCACCAGATTATTCGAGAGCTTCTCGCAAGCAGCAATCCTCAGGAAATCCAGAAAGGTCTGGGCCTGATTGCGAGCGAAATTAAAAAAGCCGGTTCTGAGGAAGGGCGACATCTGTTTGAAATGGTAGCCACGATTTTTTATATCGATGCTTTGGATCGACCCGAACTGGTTCCTGTTTTGGAGGAAGCGATAGATTTAACGGCTCATTTCGGGCCATGGATCATCCCTGTTCTGATCGAGAACCTTGATGCGGGAGACATAAAGGCGCAGTGGGCTATTGCTCATGTTTTGGGAAGAATAGGTGCGCGTGCCATCGACCCGATGTTGCAGGCGTATGCGGCCACGGACAAAGTTTCGCTGCGAACATTTATTCTCTATGCGCTGGGCAAAATAAAATCGCCCGAAATTGCCAATGCTGCCCCAATTGCTCTGAACGCAGCACGATCAACGGATCTGGAGATGCGTGACACTGCCGTTCGAACTCTGGGCAAACTGATTGAGAGCATTCCAAAGGAAATATTGAAGCCTGAAATCAGACAGGATATTGCAAATTGCCTGTACACGCAGCTGTCGGATGAAAATGCCAGCGTTCGTTCCAAGGCTGTACGCAGCCTTGGAAAAATGGCAGGGAAAGGTCATTTGTCGGATGGAGAGCGTGAACAACTGCAAAAGGCCTGCCGAACCATTCTGGGGACCGAAGGAGGGGAATGGGATAGGGCCTTTATCGTGCGTAAGGAAGCCTGGGAGACGCTTCGCATTCTTCAGTGAATGTCTGGTGGAACTGTTGTGCAGCCTCGATGCCTGATTTTTTGACATGAATCTGATAAGGAGGAAGTCCATGAGGGAATCAAGGATCGCTGTGTCCAGTATCGCGCTTTTTCTGGTAGTAATCTCGTCGGCATTCGCTCAAAGCCAATACGGTGAGGATCGATCATTGATAGAAGATCTTCAGGCGCGCTATATGTTTGCACTGGATTTTCGCGATGCGGACGCCTATGCCTCTACGTTTACTCCAGATGGAATTTTGGATTATGGAGCTGGGGAAATTCGCGGCAGGGAAGCAATCCGCAATTTCGTTGTCGAAAGCCGCAAAAATGCGGCAGACCAGCGCGCCAAAGACACATCCGGGCTTCGACCGGCAGCGGGTCGACACAATATTTCAAATATCGTTCTTAGGATTGCCGGGAACAAGGCGGTCGGTCGGGCTTATTGGTTTCACATGGGAAATAACAATCCTAAACGAGCTTCTGAACTGGACTCCTTTGGCCACTATGAAGATGAAATGGTGAAGGTGGACGGCAAATGGCTTTTCAGCAAGCGCAAGATCTATAACGAACAGGTGGATAAATGGGCTGCAGGTGACAAAAATCCTGCCTGGTGATTCTGCGTTTAGCGAAATCGTTGAACCCTGCGCGCGTCCGAAGGAATTCCTGCGTGCGCGGATGGAATTGCGACGATGCGAGGTTGAGATATCCCTTTTTAGGAGTGGAGCTGAAAGACAAAAGCGTGCGTAAAACAGACTACGCCCAGGAAATCTTCTAGGGATTGCATACTGCCATGGGTGGGAGCCATTAATATTTAATGGCGGGGCCGACGAGACTCGAACTCGCGACCTCCGGCGTGACAGGCCGGCGTTCTAACCAACTGAACTACGACCCCACCTCATCAAAGGCGCCGAATAATAGCCTATTTATTGCGCACAGTTCAAGACGTTTAGTGCAAATCTTTCAAAAAAACTCCGATTTGCCATTCCAAAGCCCATCCTTGACAAGAAAAGTCCGATTGCTAAACTGATTTTGACGTGCCCCCCCGGGTTTTGCGAGGGGGTGTATGATGAAATTCTGGCAACGATGGGCCCTTCTACCTCTCTTTCTGCTGGCATCTACAACAGGAATCTCCTGGGACAATAAGGACTTTCAGAGACCCGTTTTCAGGGTCGGAGTAGATACAGTCTTCCTGCAGGTCTCCGTGGTGGATAAGCAGGATCGCAGTGTTCTCGGGCTGGTACGGGATGATTTCAGGGTTTTTGAAGACAAGGTGGAACAGCAGATTTCTGCCTTTGCGCAGGAAGTCTCACCCGTAAGCATAGGAATTCTACTCGATCGAAGCGGAAGCATGAAATCTCACAACAACATCGCGTCCGCGCGTGCCGCCATTGGTGAATTTTTGTCACGAGTGCAGAAGGGGGACGAATTTTTTCTAATTGCCTTTAACCAAAATGCGAAGCTGCTCAAGGATTTTACAGATGATGGCAATGCCATCATCAACGAGGGGGCGCTCCTGAATCCATCCGGGCAAACAGCCATTTGGGATGCTGTTTATATGGGCCTTGATAAGATGAAATCGGCCAAAAATGAACGCAAAGCGCTCATCCTGATAACGGACGGCGAGGACAATAGCAGTCGCTACAGCTCCACAGAGGTTCGGGAGTTTGCCAAGGAATCGGATACGCAGATCTATGCAATTGGGGAGCCTGGGGACCTGGGGTATGGTCCGAGCGAAATCACAACAATCGTTGGACTGACGGGTGGTCGCGCATTTTTTCCGGAAAACCTGAATGGACTCGACTATTATATGGGCTTGATCAATGCCGAGTTACGTAACCAATACCTGATAGGATATTCCCCTTCGCGAAAGGATCATGACGGGAAGTGGCGAAAGATCCAGGTAAAACTCGAGGACATCAAGGGGATGCCAAAACTGGCGGTTCGCGCCCGGGAAGGATATTATTCCCCTAAAAACTAAATGCTTCGTAGTATTGATGTTGGTCTCGGCGCCGATAGCGGTTTATGCGCAGAATGTGCCTTTGGGATATCAAAATAGGAAGGGTAGGAAATAGAATACTGCACTCCTTTTGAGCCGAAAACCAATACTGCAAGAATTCCCAAAATCCTTACAAACATCAGAAAGAATTCATGTTTTGATTTGAAGTCGTGTGAATTGCGGTGCTATACTCGAAACTGATGTGAATTAGGAATAGATTCTTTGTTATGCTCCGGTAGGTCAATCGTTTACGAGCACAAGGTCGTTTTTGAAATTTCAGTGATTCGGTTTGGGAGACATAAGAGAGAGGCGAACATGAACAGTAGGTGTGCGCGCTTAAGTACAGCTATAGCTGCGTTGCTCCTGTTTTCGGCAATAGGTATTGCCCAGGAGAAAAAATGGAAGGCTGCAAGCTTCGATGGCACGACAGGCCTTTTTAAGGTTTGGGATGCAGAGACATTAAGGCAGGGTGAAACCAATTGGTCGTTTGGCTGGGATCAGCTCCATCGTGATCCGGGTCAATTGATGATTGGAAGAGCCCCAGTTGGTGCTGCCGTTGGCATTCTGGATAAATTTGAGTTCTTTTCTTCGATGGACGTGCAGCGGCACATCGAGGCCGATAATCTGCTCAAATACCGTCGGCTTCCCGGCATGTTGCCGGCCCCGGCTCAAACTCCATACGGCGTCCAATATTTCTCTCAGGCAGCTCCTTTCATGGATGTTCCTGAAGCAACCGGACGTGGAGATGTTCATCTGGGCGTCAAATTCAACTTCCTTTCAGAACGGCTTGGCAAACCCGTGAGTATCGGTCTTGCCGGGTTTGGAACCCTCCCTGGACAGCGTACCACCGGCGGCTTGAATCGAGGCCTGTCAACGGGAGCCTATCAGGGCGGATTTGCGTTCCTTTTCTCGAAGACGGCTGCAAAGCTTGTTCGATTCCATTTCAACATTGGTCCAAATTTCTACAGCGATCCCGAAATTTCCGGCACCACATTGGCCAACCTCCAGAATGAATTTATCTATCGTGGAGGCGTCGAGATTCCGGCACTTCGGAGAGTTCGCGCGATTGTCGAACTGGATGGGACCAAGTATTTTGGCGATGGCTCCACGGGACTGAATCCCAAGAGCCCGGTGGATCTGATCTTTGGTTTGCGCGCTTATGTCAGAGAATGGATGGCCCTCTCCGGAGGATACCAGATGACTCTGAATACCGTGAACAACAACCGACTGCTCGGTGCCTTTGGTACCGGGACCAACGGATTTGTTGTACAGGGCACATTGGGAACGCGTAAAAACGACCCTCCAACGGGACTTACCCTGACTGTCGCGAAGAATCCCATTCTACAGGGCGATAATACGACTGTCCGTGCCAGTGCTGTGGATCCTGACGGCGACAAGCTGACCTATTCATGGGCAGCCTCGGGAGGCAAGATTGAAGGCAACGGAGATACGGCCAAATTTGATGCCACCGGGTTGGCTCCAGGCAAATATACCGTAACCGTTACGGTTTCGGATGGCCGCAAGCACCAGGTGAGCAAATCGACCGACATTACGGTATTAAAGAGAAATGTTGCGCCGACAGCTACGATTGAGCCGACTTCGTTCAGCCTTACCCAGGGAGAAAGCGTAAATCTGAAGTGCAGCGGTAGCGATGCCAACAACGATCCACTGACCTATTCGTGGGCAGTGGATGGGCAGAAGCTGGCTGCTGCCGGTCAACAGATTTCGTTCGGGTCTGAAGGTCGCAAACCCGGCAGCTATACCGTCACCTGCACGGCAAGTGATGGTGAGGCGACGGGAAGCGCATCCTCAACCGGAACCGTTAAGGAACGGATTATTCCGAACCAGCCGCCTACCATGGAATGCCTGACGACTACGATGGATGTTGCTTCAGGCGGTTCCATCGAGTTGAAGGCGAAGGCTTCCGATCCGGATGGCGACAAGCTCAACTACAGCTGGTCATCAACCGGTGGAGCCGTATCAGGATCCGGCGAAACCGCTATGTTCAATGCAGCCGGCGTTAAGGCGGGCAGCTATACGGTAACCGTGGCCGTCGATGATGGACGGGGCGGCAAGGCCTCCTGCAGCATGACGGTGAATGTCTCGGAACGCTTGAGCGTTACGAAAGACAAGTGCGGTTTCTTTGCAATAGGCAAAGCCCGGGTTGACAACTGCGCCAAAGCAATTCTGGATGATCTTGCAGTTCGTATGAAAAATGATCCAAAATTGCGGGCCAATGTCATTGGTTACACCGATGACTCAAAACTGGAAAAACGCGCAAAGAAGCTCGGCGAAAAGAGAGCAAAGGCCGTGGCAGATTACCTGCAGAAGCAGGGCGTCGAAGCCTCGCGGCTGACTGTCACCGATGGCGGTCCGAATAATCCGGTAGGCGATAACAAGAAAGCCGCTGGACGGACTCTGAACCGCCGTGTCGAAATCGAACTTGCGGTGAAGTAAATCCTAACATCGAAAGGCGAGCGGCTGCATTTGGGCCGCTCGCCTTTTAAGTGTTTTCCGTCAGATCTCGCGGATGCATTTGCAGCGTTTCCTTTTCCCCCTCTACATAATCATCCTTTCAGCCCTGTTCTCATCTGGAACAGAAAACGGCGAGGCTTCATGCCGGTTTGTCACCCTTGGTCCGTATGGTGGGGATGTTCGTTCTCTCCTGATGGATTCAAGCGATCCCTCCACTGTATATCTCGGCACGAGCAGCGGAAAAATATTCAAATCAAACGATGGCGGCGAAAACTGGTTTTCTTTGAATCCCGGGATAGGGCAGAGCAGCTATGTCATTGATACTTTGGTTCAGCATCCACGGGAGCCAAAGCATATTTATGCCGGTGCCTGGGACCTGCGTTCCGACGGCGGAGGACTTTTCGAATCGAAGGATGCCGGGTTCCATTGGGACCGGGTTACGCTCCCGCAACCGATAGCGGCGGTGCGCGGTCTGTCGATATGCCGACGGCAGCCGGAATTTATGATTGCAGGCACATTGGGCGGACCCTCGGTGAGTTCCGATGGCGGACGTAATTGGAGACGCGTCGGTGGCTCGGACCTTCAGAAGGCGGAATCGGTTGCCATTGATCCCGTTGATTCGCGCATACTCTACGTAGGGACTTGGAGACTTGGATACAAGTCTTCGGATTTTGGCAAAAGTTGGACTCTTGTGGATAGCGGGATGCCGCTGGATTCTGACGTGTTTTCGATTGCCATAGATGAGAAAAACCCCTCCATCCTTTATTCAAGCGCATGCTCAGGCGTTTACCGCTCGACGAATCAGGCGCGCTCCTGGACAAGGCTTCGCCTCGTTCCGGACCGTTTTGCTATCCGTGCGCAGCTGGTTTCTATCGATCCGGCGAATCCTCAAAGGATTTACAGCGGTACGACGGAAGGTCTGTTTGTCAGTCAGAATGATGGCCAAAATTGGACGCGATTGACAAACAGCAATATCACGGTCAACGCGATCCAGATCAGTCCGGAAAACAATCAAAACATCCTGATTGGAACCGAGTATCAGGGAATTCTCGCAAGCAAAGATGGCGGGAGAACCTGGAAGGAATCGAATGCTGGATTTATTCACAATCAGATTTCCTGGATCAAGCCGGACACTACCGGATCGGGAAGGATCTTCGCCGGACTCGCATCAGGATCGGGCGGCATCTGTTCCTTTGACTCCAGATCCGGAAATTGGACGACTGCTCAAATCCTGCCGGGCATGCGCATCCTGTCATTTTTAAGCCTTCCGGACAATCGAGGGAAACTGGCCGGAACCACTCAAGGACTATTCTGGCAGGCGCGCGAATCGGAACCCTGGGTGAAGCTGAAGGGCTCCATCGGAAAGCGCACGGTTTACAGCCTCGAATCGGATCCTCGAAATCCAATTTTGTATGCCGGAACAGACCAGGGTATCTATCGGGCCGCTGTCGCAACGCTTGATTTTCGGCTGCCTCCCGGATATCGGCTCAGCCCCCAGGCCTGGTGTATTACCGCGCCCTATGGCAGTACGGACGTGGTCTTTGCCGGAAGCAGCCTTGGGCTGTTGAGATCCTGGGATCATGGGACACTGTGGAATGCCATTTCCTCATACGGGCTTCCAAATCGTACGGCCATAGAAAGCGTAGCGGTATCGCCGAAGGATAAAGATTTTCTACTGGCAGGCACTTCAGTCGGTCTTTATGCGTCGCGCAATGGTGGAATTCACTGGCGTCGCTTCGAGGACGCCCGGCTGGGAATCCGGATTCCCTCCGTGCTGTTTTTGGATGACACAGGGGATAGGATCGTGGCAGCCGACGGTGAAAAGGGCGGGATTCTGTTCTCAAACGACGGAGGCCAGAATTGGGAGAAGATGGAAGGAGAATTTTTGTCTCCAACCACAGCGATTGCCAAAGATCCAAGGCGTCCATCCGGCATTTACCTCGGCACACTGGCGGACGGTGTTTACTACCTTGACATTCCTTGAAGTTCAGCGCTTCTTCGATCAATCCGGCTGCCCATGGGGATCGAAAAGAGGCAGGAATTCCATAAATACAATTCTCTCAAAAGAGTAGGCGCCAGTTTGCGCTGGAATTCTGATATTATTCATGGTGGCGAGTGGATCGACGCACCAACCCGGGAGAAAGCTCCATGTACCAGACGATCCGCCTTAAAACAAAGATTCTCTTTGTATTTCTTTGTCTTGCTTCAGCCTCTTTTGCCCAGAATCGGCCGCAGCCAAAGCAGGTGCCGGCAAGGCCGTCTGCCCCGTTCCTCCAATACGTAAAATCTTACGAAGAAACCACCTATGTCACCAAAATCGTAATGAAGAACGGGATGACTGTATTGGTGGACGAATTCAGGACGCAGCCGCTTGTCACAATCCAGGTTTATGTCCGAGCCGGATCCCTGGATGAGCCGATTCAGAATCCAGGCCTGGCCACACTTGTTAGCAGGATTATCCAAAGAGGTATTCCAGACAAAAGCGGAGGCAGCTACCGACAAAAGATCCAAGCGCTGGGAGGTATCGCAAGAAGCTCTGTCGACTATGCAACAAGCGTTTTTGAAACGATTGCGCCATCGGGGCAGTGGAAAAAGGCTTTGGCCGTTCAGGCAGAGGCAATTCAGAACCCTTCCTTCGATGGAGATAGCATACGGCTGGAAGCGAAAATGCTGCAGGGTGAGGCTCGGTCTTCGCTGGAAGACCCTATGCAGGTTGGAAGGGAGAAGTTGCTCGAGGTCGCATTCAGTCTCCCGCGAATGGGCCGGGCTGGCGCAATGCAGCATGCCGCAATGGAGACTTATTCTCCTGAGAATCTGGGAACCTTTTACAAGGCTTTCTATGCGTCGTCGAGGATGATGCTTGTGGTGTCTGGCGATATCGGTTCAGGCGAAGTCCTCAACGAGATTGTCAAGCTCTATACAAAACCTGCCACGCCTGCCGGAAAGCAAGCAGCAGCGGCGGTCAACGCATCCCAGAACGAATTCCGCTTTTCTTCAATTCGAGGAAATGTTGCGGTTCCGCATCTTTTGTTTGGATTCCATACAGTCCCGGAAAATGATGAGGATGCCAAAGCCATCCAGGTTTTAAGGGCAGTCCTGGGGCTGGGCGAGGCATCCCTTCTTTCCGCACGTGTGCGAGACGAAAAAAGGCTGATTTTTTCGTCACAAAGCGAGCTGCTTACTTCCTTTGAATTTGGCTACCTTTTCATAGGAGCCGCCATAAGCGCATCAAGTATCGATCCGAGCGAACTCGCGATCCTTACCGAGCTTGAATTGTTGAAAAGAGAAGAGCTGACTGAGCTGGATTTGGAACGGGCATTTGGACTGCTCGAAAGGGAATATTGGAGCGGCATGGAAACGGTGACCGGTCGGGCCGGAACCCTGGCACACTTCGAATTCCTCGGCGATTGGAAACGCATGGACCGCAGCATGGCAGAGCTACGCAAAATCAAACCGTCGGATGTGAAGCGTGTTGCCGCAAAATACCTGCGTCTCCAGAACTGCACGCTGCTGGAGCTACTGCCAACTGCCTTTGAAGAAAGATCTCTGACTGCCGCCGCGGTCGCCAGCACCTTTTCCTCGCTGCTAAACGCCGCGACGGAAGAAGAAATGGCGAAGAGGGATAAGCAGACCGTTCTTGCGGTAACGATACCGCCGCCTGGCAGCTTTAAGTTCAGCGAGATTCGTTATCCCTTTCAAACTGCGTCCATTTTGCGCGGTCCGGCATTGTATATTCGGGAAGACCACAGCAATCCACTCATTGAAATGGGCCTCTTTTTTCCGGGCGGCCGTCTGGATGAGAAAAGGGAGAATGCGGGAATTACAAGGCTAATGTCGGCGCTTTTGCTCCCTACGGGAGAAGAAGCGCGGCAGTTTTACCGGCAATTGGAGGTCTATGGCGGTCATCTGATTCCTGTGGTGACCGATGACTATTTCGGAGTGTATTTATCGGTACTGTCTCAAAACTTCGAAGCGGCATTCAAGCAGATTCTCGCCGCCATGCGTGAACCTAATTTCGATGAGGCCGTAGTAAAAAGGCAAAAAGAAATCCAGGTTTTTGAAATTCAATCCGGGATTTCGCGGGAATATCCTGCGGAGTGGATGCGGAGGGCGTTGTTTGGCGATTTTCCATATGGAGCCGGCAGCAACGGAACGCAGGCTTCCGTTTCCGCCGTGACGGTGGATTCCCTAAAGGCCTGGTATGACTCCCATGTCCGCAATCGGAAACCGATCGTAACGTTGATTGGAGATACAAAAGGGACCAGCCTTGCTACCGTATTTGTTCAGAATTTCAGCGGCTCTCGTTTCCAGGACTCCAAAATTCCGGAAGGATATGCCAAAGCGCTGGAAAAGGGGCAAACCGCGACTCGGGATTGGGATGGAAACGAAAGCCTGATTTTGATTGGATTTCAGGCCCCGCCGATGGATGATGAGGATGCAGCCGCGGCGACTGTACTGGAGGCCTATTCGGGGGATTATGGACGTTTGACTCAGGAGCTGAGAGATCGACTGGGGCTTGGGTACCGTGTAGCCGTGCGCTACCGACCCCGCGCGCGAGGCGGAAGCTTTACCATATGCGCTGCCACCATCCCTGGAATGGAGGACGATCTTCTAAAGGCACTGAGAAAAGAAATTCAAGGTTCGCAGGAGGAGGCTATTCCATACCGGGACTTCAGAACTGCCATCAGCGAAGCTGTCGGGGAATACTCTATTCAGCAGCAGAATCGTTTCAACCAGATTGCGGGAATTGCGGAGAATACGCTGGCGGGAAGGGGACTCGAGGGATACCAGGGACAGATCGCCGGGTTCCAGGATGTGCGGGAAGAAGATCTCAAGGCTGTGATACAAAGAGTTTTTAATCTGAACAAAGCCAATATTCTGGTGTTGCGCGGAAGGAACTGAACTCGAACCGCGCTGGCAGATGCGAAGCATGCTGATTCCAACCATGCTTTGCCCAGGATACGCATATTGGGTGGTCGCGGCTTCAGCGTGGATTTACTGGAGGATTTGTGAGAAGGCTTTTTCCGACATCCGGAATGGGGATCTTTACCCTGATTTTGGCTGCTTCCTGGATGCTGCTATTTCTGTTTGCCGACTCTCTGCGACTGGTTTCTCCGGCCACGACTTTTATCCTCCAGGCGCTGCTATTGCTGCTTGCCATTCCTGTAGCCGTTTATTACTCCTTCAAGCTCTCCAAGAAGTTGCGGGTGCGGCTGCTTTGGAAGATCCGCCGTCGATTGGTATTGGCGCATATTTTTATCGGCGCGATTCCGGTTTTTCTTGTGATCTGCATATTCTGGTTCTCGGCGCTGCTGTTTTATTACCAGTTGAGTTATTACCTGATCTCTAACCAAATCGGCATCCATACTGCACAGATCCATGCTTTCACGCTTTCATTGAGAGAAGGTTTGCAGAACATGATGACCGGCTCGACGCCGCCCAGCCAGGCCGCCCTGAAAGAGCAACTGGATGCGGACGCCAAGTATCTGCTGGGAGCTTATCCTTCCGCTTCCATCGTTTTAAGTTTTCCCGGTTCATCGGAAAAGCAGGAAACGACCTATGTCAACCAAACATCCAGTCCGGAAATACTGGGAAATTACCAGGTCCCGCATTGGCTGGTGGATCGCGAATTCAGCGGACTGGCTATCGACGACTCTCTTCCCGATCCGCATAAGCCAAGGCTTTTCATCAAAAGTTTTGTATACAGCGATTTGCGTCCGGACCTTCAATTCAGGATAGAGGTTTCGGTTCCATTTGATCACTATTTCCTGGGCAGACTGAAGGCCGCTCTCGGGCAGGATTTTCTTTTGGTGGATGGTATCAAACGGGCGGGCCTGATGTTGCAGAGTGCTGACCTGCAGAAGGAAGACATCATCGAAACGACCTATGAAGCCGAAAGCACGCAATCCATTACGGATTCGCTTTGGTCCATTTCCTTGTACCCAACCCTCTGGACTACGGGAATGGAGACAAATGCGACCAGCAGCAATGTCCTCCTGGTCGAGCTTTCCACTCCGAAGCTGATGAGGAATCTCTTTCGATCCGAAAACAATGTGGGAACCAAGATTCTCGGCGTATTGGAAACAACGGTCATCTTTTTCCTTCTTGTTGAAATAGCATCCATTGTCATTGGCATTGTTCTGACGAAATCGATTACGAATGCCGTTCATAACCTGGACCGCGGGACGGAATTTGTAAAACGGGGAGATTTCAGCCACCGAATTGTGGTGCGTTCCGACGACCAGTTGGGAGCGCTGGCCGCATCGTTCAATCAAATGACGGAATATGTTCAGGACTTGGTAAAGGAAAGGGTTCAAAAGGAACGGCTGGAGAGAGAACTCGAAATTGCCAAGGAAGTGCAGGAACGCTTATTCCCGAATGACGCGCCCAAAATGGCCCGTATGGACCTCGCGGGCATTTGCCTGCCGGCGCGCACCGTCAGCGGCGACTATTATGACTTTCTTCCCTTGGGAATGAACGAGCTCGGATTGGCTTTAGGCGACATTTGCGGCAAGGGGATATCGGCCGCTCTTCTCATGACAAATCTTCAGGCCACACTAAGAAGCAATGTCATGAATCTTTGGGGGAGCAGCAGCCTGAACGGGAGCAATTCGGTCGCAGAACTCGTCGAACGGGTCAATACTCAAATCTATAGCTACACTTCGGCCAATAAGTTTGCGACGTTTTTCTATGCGCTCTATGACGAGGTGCGACAAACCCTGACATACTGCAATGCCGGGCATAATCCGCCTTTGTATTTCAACAACGGAAGCGTGCAGCGACTGATGTCCGGAGGCACGGTTGTCGGCATTTTTGCGGATTCCAAATACGAACAGGAAACGCTGTGCCTGCATGACAAAGACTTGCTTGTAGCCTATACGGACGGCATTGTTGAAAGCGTCAATGAGTATGGGGAAGAATTCGGAGAACAGCGTCTGATTCAGCTGGTACAGGAAAACCGGGATCTTTCGGCAGCTGGAATCAAGGACACAATTGTCGAGAGAGTCCTTTCATGGAGTTTTGCTGAAGAACGTGACGATGATATGACGCTGGTGATTGCAAAAATCATCAATTCCGGAGAAATCGACCCGAAACCTGAAGGGATGACATAGGGAATCGGATTGCTTATGGCTCAGCGAATAACTTGACGCATCCGGAAGTTTAGACATAATCTAGCTTTCGGGTCTCGTAATTGGGTATGGAACCGGTCATCATCTGGAAGGTTTGAAACGGCAAGCATCTATGGCGCGCCACTCCTTTTTTACCACATTTGAAATCAGCCAAATTTGCGGCGTTAATCCCACGACGGTGCAGAATTGGGTCAAAGGGAAAAAACTACGTGCCTTTCAGACGCCGGGTGGACACCGAAGAGTCCGCCGCGAAGACCTGTTAGTTTTTTTGAAGGAATTTGGGATGCCGATTCCCGCCGAGCTTTCGCAAAATCCGCCGCTTATCCTTATTGTCGATGATGAGGTTGATATTCTTGACATGCTGGAGGCGCTGGTAAAGTCCAGGGATGAAGAGATCAACGTGGCGAAAGCTCAAAATGGGGTTGATGCGCTGGTTATGATAGGCGAATCAAAGCCCGATCTTCTTATCTTGGATATCATGATTCCCGGAATGAACGGGTTTGAGGTTTGTAGAAAACTGAAAGCCAGCCCGGGTACGCAAAGCATCAGGATTGTTGCCATAAGCGGGGATCATGATCCTGCCGTTAGAGAACGTGTTCTCGGTGCCGGGGCGGATCTTTTCTTCACCAAGCCGCTGGATATTATCGGGTTCCGCGATCAGTGTTTCAGCCTCCTGCAGAACTAAACAAAGGATATCTATGACGATGCTAGATCAACCCGATCGATGGAAGCCCATCGACCCCCGTTCCATGTATTTGCTGGTAGAGGCTTTCCCTGAGCATATCCAGACCGCAGCGCTTGTTGAGCCGGAGGGAACCCTTCCGGATATCCGCGATGCCGGTTCGCTGATTGTCAGCGGTCTTGGCGGATCGGCAATAGGGGGGGATCTGGCACGAAGCATTGCCGGGCGAAACCTGCGGATTCCTTTCCTGGTAAGTCGAGACTATGACCTGCCTGGCTTTGTAAGCGCATCTTCCATTGTCATTGCCTGCAGCTATTCCGGAAATACTGAAGAAACATTAAGCGCCTACCAGCAGGCCAGAAAGGCGAAGGCATCCATCGTTTGTATTACTTCGGGCGGTCAGTTGGAAGCGCTGGCAAAAGCGGATGGTGTGCCGGTTTTCCGCCTCCAGGGCGGTCTTCCTCCCCGCGCTGCTCTGGGATATTCCCTGATCACGCTTCTCAGGGCACTGGAGAAACTGACGCTCATTCCGAGCCAAAAACAAAACGTTCTGGAAGCAGTCGACCTGCTGAGAGCGCTAAAAGGCCGATATGGCACTTCCAGTCCGGAAAGTGACAATAGAGCAAAAAGTCTTGCGAATGCATTAACCGGCAAGATCGTGGCGATTTATGGATCGACTGCAGTTATGGATGCGGTCGCTTTTCGATGGCGGACGCAGATTGAGGAGAATGCCAAAAATCTGGCTTTACACCAGGCTGTTCCGGAAATGAATCACAATGAGCTGGTTGGCTGGGTGTACCCGGAAGATGTTTTGAGGCGTGTCGGAGTTGTCCTGTTGCGCGATAAAGGAGATCACGCACAGGTTCAGCGACGGTTTGACTTGACGGCCGAACTCGTTGCGCGGAAGGCTGGAGTCGTGCACGAGGTTTGGAGCGAAGGGGACTCCCTTCTGGCGAGAGTATTGTCCACGCTTTACCTGGGTGACTTTGTGAGTCTGTATATGGCCTACCTCAATAACGTCGATCCCACTCCCGTGGAAGTCATTGACTATTTGAAAAGGGAACTCGCTTCAGGCGGCCGAACATAATCAGATTTGCATCCGGATAATTTGGACCATTTCAAATTCCTGATCTCTTTAGGAGGGAACCGTGCGCAGAGAGATTTTTCGTGAATACGATATTCGTGGGATAGCTGGCAAAGACCTCACTGCCGGAACCGTCGAAGAGCTCGGGCTGGGAATCGGGACGCTGCTGCGTCGTGCGGGAAGCAAAACAATCACGGTGGGACGCGATTGTCGTCCGAGTTCGGACGGCTTTCGTGATGCTTTGATTGAAGGCTTGACCGCCACCGGTCTGTCTGTCGTTGATATTGGCGTGGTCCCGACACCCCTCCTGTACTATTCCATCATTCAGTTGAAGAGCGACGGTGGAATCATGATCACCGGCAGCCACAATCCGGCGGAATACAATGGGTTCAAAACCTGCCTGGGATCCGATTCTGTTTATGGCGAGCAAATTCAGGAGATTTACCGGCTGATTGAAGCACGCGACTTTGAGCGCGGAAAGGGAGCCCTCTCTTCAGCCGATGTGAGCCCTTCCTACAAGGGCTACGTTCTGGATCAAATCAAGCTGGCTCGCCCGGTGCGTGTTGCCCTGGATTGCGGCAACGGGACAGGGTGCCTCATGGCACCGGAAATAGTCGGAGCTTTGGGCTGCGATATTACCAAGCTCTATTGCGATATGGATGGAAACTTCCCGAATCACCATCCTGACCCCACAGTCGTGGAAAACCTGGTTGATTTGCAGCAGGCGGTAAAAACGAAGGGTCTCGAACTGGGCATTGCCTTTGACGGAGACGCCGACCGGATTGGGGTCATTGCCGATGACGGGCGCATTATCTGGGGAGATCTGCTCCTGGCGCTCTATGCGCGGGAAATATTGCAGCGCAAGCCGGGCTCCACATTCATTGCGGAAGTGAAGTGCTCCATGAATCTCTTCCGTGATATTGAGAAGCACGGAGGCCGAGCCATCATGTGGAAAACCGGCCACTCTCTCATCAAGACAAAAATGAAGAAGGAAAAGGCTGCTCTTGCGGGAGAGATGAGCGGTCATATGTTCTTTGCTGATCGATATCTTGGATATGATGATGCAATCTATGCCGCCGGCCGAATTCTTGAACTGGTATCCAATTCGCCGGTTCCGCTGAGCCGGATGCTTTCAGATATTCCGCCTACCTTTGTTACGCCCGAAATCCGCGTTCAATGCGACGATGAGAAGAAGTTCGGAGTGGTGGAGAAAGTTAAGGCGTATTTCCGACAAAAGCACGAGGTGATTGAGGTCGATGGCGCGCGGATTCTTTTTCCCAAGGGATGGGGATTGGTGCGGGCTTCAAATACGCAGGATGTACTGGTCATGCGCTTTGAGGCTGAGACCCAGGGCGAATTGGATGCCATGCGCGCGCAGGTCGAAGAACAGGTGCAAAAGGCAAAAGCCGATTTTGCCGGATAGGTTGGCTGGCTTCACATGAATTCGCCATAACGGGTCGGAAATGCGATACAATACGGGAAACCATTTTCGGAGAGGACTCAGGGTTCATGATGCCCAGATACAGGAATGGCATCGCAGTTCTATTACTGTGGTTTCTGACCGCAATCTGTGCGAACGCCGGCTCGAAAGCGTTCGTTTATGTGAGCCGGCAGCAGATCATCACTGCAGAGGTTGCCTCTGAACACTCCTTCGTGGTGAACTTCATCAACCTGTCGGATTTTGTAACCGTGGTTCAGCCCAACGACTTTATTTACAAGGGTGGCTCCGGACGGTTTTATATCGGACAGGTTTACGAGCGGGAAATCAAGGATACAAAAGGCGAAAGCCAGAAATACTCCGCAACAGTGCTGCTGAAGCCACACTCGTTTTCGGGTCTTACAATTGTGGGCGCGTTTCATGAACAGGAAGACATTGTCGAGTTGAGTGTCCGGATAGGGTCAAAGCGGTTCTATCTGACTCCTTTCGAGAAGATTCCGTTTGAGCAGCTGGCAGCCAAGATCGGCGATCTGGATCTGACAAACCCCAGTGCAGGAGCAGCGCTGGCAGACGCCAATATATCGGAGATAGGTTCGGCAAAGAGCACGGACGGCGGTTCGGAGTGGGATCGCGACTGGCAGGGACTTGTGCTGCAGGATGGGGTCAATCCGCCAAAAATAATTGAGCGGCCCGCAATAATGCCTACTCCCGAATCCAAAAAATCCCGAACCTTCGGAAAAGTCAGACTTGCCGGAGTTATTACAAAAAATGGCGGCCTTCAGGATCTAAAGGTTGTCAAAAGCCTGGGTAGAGGTCTTGATCAGAGGGCTATGGACGGGGTGAAAAACAGTTGGGTTTTTCTTCCGGCAACGAGGAACGGAGAAGTGCTCGAGACGCAAATCTCGATCGATGTAGACTTCCCGTCGCCGGATCAGAAGCAGTAGTTATCCCGGAGGGACGCAATGAAATTCGTAGCGAGAACCTGGTTGTTCATGCTTCTGGCATTGCCTCTGCAGGCCCAGAACTGGCCTTCCTTTCGTGGGCCGGGTGCCACGGGAATTCAGGAGGGGAAAAGCCTCCCTGCCACATGGAATATTGAAAAGGCAGAAAATATCCTGTGGAAAACGGCCATTCCTGGACTGGCGCACTCCAGCCCGGTGGTTTGGGGCAATCGGGTCTTTGTTACAACCGCAATCGCCAGCGACCAAAACAAGATCATGCAGATCGGGCAGGTAAACCCGCTGGGCGATGCCAAGGATATGTCGCGCCAATCCTGGCGGGTCTATTGCATTGACCGCCTGTCAGGGAAAATCCTGTGGGAAAAGATTGCGCAAGAAGCGGAGCCACGTGTCAAACGGCACCCCAAGACAACGCATGCATCGGCAACTCCGGCGACCGATGGGAAACACCTGGTCGTTCTTTTTGCTTCCGGTGGACTCTATTGCTACGACCTTAAGGGAAATTTGCGCTGGAATCAGGACCTTGGAGTTTTGAATGCAAACTGGGCCGATAAACCCGAAGTGCAATGGGGCCCTGCAAGTTCTCCTATCCTCTACAAGAACCTGGTCATCGTTCAATGCGATATCGAAAAGGACTCCTTCATCGCCGCCTTCAATGCGAATACGGGCAAAAAAGTCTGGAGCACACCGCGGAAAACCATCGCTTCCTGGTCGACACCCACTGTTTTCAGCGGCAAAGCCGGCCAGGAACTGGTCATCACCGGCAGTGAGGATATTCGTGGCTATGAGCCATTGACGGGCAAGGAATTATGGGTGCTGCGTCCGACCTCCCGCATCACCGTTCCCACTCCCTTTGCAGCCGGGAATCTACTCTATGCGGCAAGTGGTTATGGCCGCGGTATACAGCCCATCTACGCGATTGTTCCCGGCGCCCGGGGCGATATCAGCCTGAAAGAGGGGGTTGTAAAAAGCGAACGGGTTGCCTGGAGCACACAGAAGGGAGCTCCCTACATTACGACACCCATTGTGTACCAGGGATATCTCTATATTGCCGGATATAACGGCGTGTTTGCCTGTTACAACGCCATAAGTGGTGAGAAGATTTACGAGCAACGACTGGGTCCGGGAGGATTCTTCAGTTCCTCTCCGGTGGCTGGAGATGGAAAAATTTACGCAATAAGTGAAGATGGCGAGGCGTATGTAATAAAGGCAGGGCCCAAGTTCGAACTGATATCCAGTGTTTCCCTGGGTGAGGTATGCATGGCCACGCCTGCGCTGTCGCAGGGTATGATAATCATTCGCACCCTGACCCAATTGGTTGGAATCGGTGCGAAATAGCGAGTGACAAACCGGCCTGGGCCGAATGTTTGCTGGAGAGCGTGATGGTACGCACAATAAAACGAGAGAGCCTGATTATGTCATCCCGTCCTTTGTTTTTCTCTTTGCTGATACTGGTTGCGGTTTCTGCAGTCGGCGGTGATTGGCCTCAATTCAGGGGGCCGGATCGAAACAATATCTCAACGGAAACCGGCCTTCTCCGGAGTTGGCCCAAAGAGGGACCAAAAGTTTTGTGGAAGGTTCCTGTTTGTGAAGGCTATGCGGGCGTGGCCATCAAGGACGGGCGCGTGTATATCAACGATTATGACGCGGCCAAAAAAGAAAATCTGATCCGGGCTTTTGGACTGGATGATGGAAAAGAGATCTGGCGATGGAGCTACCCGGTTGAGATCAGACCCAATCACGGGATCACCCGGACCGTACCGGCCGTCGGCCAGAAGCTTGTTTTTTCTCTGGACCCGAAATGCCGGTTCCACGCGCTGGATGCGAAAACAGGAAAACTCATCTGGCAGAAAAACCTGGTAGAGGAATATAAGGCGACTATTCCCGGGTGGTATGCCGGGCAGAATCCGCTGCTGGACGGGACGCGGGTGATTATTGCCACCGGTGGCGATGCGCTGGCTGTCGCGTTTGATCAGGCAACGGGAAAAGAAATCTGGCGGACTCCCAACACAACGAAAGAACTGATGTCGCACTCATCCCTCATGCCGGCCACAATCGGCGGTGTGAAGCAGTATCTGTACGTGACAATGAAAAATGTCATGGGCATTGATATCGCCGATGGGAAGCTGCTGTGGAGTTGCCCCTTTTCGGCTCGCATGGTTGCGGTTCCGTCAGCCGTGGCTATCGGGGATGGAAGAATTTTTGTAACCAGTGGATACAAGGCAGGAAGCGCCATGTATCAGGTCGAAAAAGGAGCCTCCGGGTTTACTGCGAAGAAGCTATATTCACTGACAAGCAATGAATTTGAATCGGAAGCGCATACTCCCATTCTCTTTCAAGATCACCTTTTTGCAGTAAGCAGCAAAAACCAGCGAGGGCGTTTTACCTGTCTGGGACTGGACGGGAAAGTTGTATGGGAAAGCCCGATGCCGGAAGGGAATTCCGCTGCAGCCAAGACTTTCGACCTCGGAGGCTTCATGCTTGCGGACGGTATGTTCTTTATCCTGGACGGCAAATCCGGCGTGCTGCGCCTGCTCGAGGCCAGTACCAAGGAATATAAGGAACTTGCCTCTGCCCAGATTCTGGGTGAAGAGGATGTATGGGGACCGCTGGCACTCTCGAACGGGAAGCTGATCATTCGGGATATGAGCCAGTTGTTTTGTTTGCAGGTAGGTAAGCCTGGAGGAGCAAAAAAGTAGTGGAAGACTCGCAAGAAAAAAAATCTGCCGATTTGATTGAGCGTTTGAAAAAAGGCATATTCCCGCCTGCCGCTGTTGCCGGTGCGTTTGTCTCCTTTGCCGCTGCCGCCAAAGGTTCGGTTTTGAAAGTGTCGGATAAAAGGAAAGCAGATTCAGTCTCCGGCCAAGTCGGTTCATCGGAGCCCCGGCCTGCGCTCAGCTTGCCTTTGAAGTATGTACAGTGCGGTGCTCTTGAGATGCGCTTTCAACGGAGCCTCCTGTGCCTAGCGATCGGGCCACGGGATTTGATTTACGCGCTGGGCGATGGAGAAGTTCGAGTGTTCGAGAAGTCCGGAAAATATATCCGGAGTTGGAGAGCGCCCGAAAGTGCATCCTGCCTCACAGTCGGACCCGATGAACGCATCTGCATTGGCGCTACAGACCGCGTTTATCTTGTCGACAAATCAGGTTCCCCAGTGGGTTCTTTCCACGTCGGCGCTCCTGGGCATTCAGCCAATATTACCGCGGTTAAGTTTGCCGGCAGAGAAGTATTGGTTGCCGACGCAGCCGCCCGATGCATTCTTCGATTCGATGAAAGAGGGAAGCAACTGGGCGAAATCGGGAATCAGAACAAGACCCGGGGATTCATCCTGCCTAACAAATCACTCGATATCGATGTGGATGCACAGGGTGTGATTCTCGCAACCGATTCCGGACGTCATCGGGTTACGACCTGGAAACTTGACGGAGAGCCTGTGCGGCAGTTCGGAAAGTTCGGGCTGAGTCACCCTCAGGACTTTGTCGGCTGCTGCAACCCTGTAAATATTGCATTTGCGCCCGAAGGTCGAATCGTAACCGCCGAAAAGGTGGCCGCGCGCGTCAAGGTATTCGACTCCGAGGGACGCCTGTTGGGCTTGATTGGTCCGGAGCATTTCGATCCCAAGTGCACGAAATTCCATCTTGCCGTTGATTCGCAGGGTCGGATTCTGATAGCAGATCCAGTGCGCATGGAGGTTAAGATTTTTTCCATTGCGGCAGGGACCGGAGGCCGGGAGAACGTATGAGCGAAAAAACCAACCGCCGTCAGTTTATTGACCGGTCTTTACGGATAGCCGGTTTCGTCGGGATCGGAGGAGCCGCTGCGGTCCTTACCCATCGCGCAGCCAAGAGCAATGTTTTTCAGGTCGATCCGTCCCGTTGCGCAGCCTGCGACCTTTGCCGAACCTCCTGCGTTCTGAGCCTGTCTGCCGTAAAGGCGGTGAATGAATTCACCAAATGCGGCTATTGTCAGCTTTGTCCGGCCTACTACGATGTGGCTAGCCAGCCTGACGAAATGGGACTTCCTACCGGGAAAACATGCCCGCAGGATGCGCTGAAACGCAAGGTAGTGGGAAAAGTCGACAAAGAGGATCCCAATAACAACTACTACGAATACACGATTGATGAGTCCCTTTGCGACGGCTGCGGCAAGTGCGTCAAAGCATGTAAGCCCCCCGCGGGAAACGGGTCCCTGCATCTGCAAATCCGCTATAGCCGGTGCCATGAATGCGATTCGTGTGCCATTGGGGTTGTTTGTCCGGAAAGCGCAATCGTACGCGTGCCGGTACCTGGTATGCCGCCTGCGGCCAAAGAGGCGGAGTCAGAATAACCATCTATGACAGTTCCAACTATGTCAAAACATCGCAAAGTGCGTGCGGCTTATGGCTGGACGTTATCGTTTTTGTTGCTTTGGTTGATGATTCCATGGTCGCTCCCAGCGCAATACCAGAAAAAACCACCTGATTTTGGCGGAACGCATACGTTTCCGACGCCATCTCATCCGGAACCTGCTGCGGATTGGATGCGTTTGCTGGATGTCGGTCTTCTCGCTGTTGCGCTTGGTGTCGCTGCCTGGCTGGTCTTCAAGAATCGCAATCGCAAAGGAATGGTTCTGCTGAGTCTGTGCAGCGTTGCCTACTTCGGCTTTTTTCGAAAGGGCTGCATCTGCCCGGTTGGTGCCATTCAAAATGTCGTACTCTGCCTTGCCAACCCTCAGTACAGTATATCCTTTGGCGTGATTGCGATATTTTTCCTTCCGCTGCTAATGGCGTTGCTGTTCGGACGCGTTTTTTGCGGCGGGGTTTGCCCGCTTGGGGCGATCCAGGACCTCGTTCTGTTTAAGGCTGTGAAAGTACCCGTAAGACTGGATCGGATACTCCGGTGGCTACAGTATGCCTACCTTGCAATCGCCGTCTACTTCGCAGGGTGGGGATTGCAAATGAAAATTGGAGCCTGGCAGATTAAAACTGGGCAGCGATTTCTGATCTGCGAATTGGATCCATTTATTCCGATCTTTCGCCGATCCGGTCCCTTTTACATGGTGGTAATCGCGGCCGTCTTTGTAATTGCCGCCATGTTTATTGGCCGTCCCTATTGCCGGTGGCTCTGTCCCTATGGCGGCCTTCTCTCGCTGCTCTCCAGAATTGCCTGGAAAAACGTAAGCATTACTCCAGACAAAGAATTGAATTGCGGCAAATGTAATGATGCCTGTCCACATGGCGCCATAAAGGAAATGCGGGCAGATCGGGCCAACTGTATGGCCTGCTCTCGATGCTATGAATATTGCCCGCGCCAGAAGCGGCTGGTTGCTTTGCGCGCCGGCCCGCAAAAGCCCGGGAAAATTCTCTCCCCAGCGCCAAAGCCCTGGGAGGCGGTAGCCCGGACCTGGGTTGGAATTCTGACCTCCGGCATTCTGGTGCTTTCCTCCATGCTTCTGCTTGGGACCTACGTTCAGGCCCGGCGCGTTCAGCCCGCTCAAAAAGTACTGGTAGATAGCTTGAAGGAAAAAGCTATTAACGATGCTGAAATACAAAAAATCCTTCAACCGGAACTTGAAAGACAGCATAACTCTGCCGTATTGAGACGGTCGATTTATTCGCTGGGCGGAGACACGCTTCTGATTTCTGCCGTGATTTTTCTTTTTTGGCTGGCGCGATTCCGACCGAGTTATGGAGCGGGTGCCGGAGCTCCTGATGTCATTCTTCGCTGGCTCGAAAAGCCTCCGGAGCAAAAGAAGAAACCTTGCTAAGCACTTTTGAATGGACGAAAAATGGCTTCCTGCATCTTTCACGATACAACGCCTGCTTCCCATGAACGGCAGGTATTTGAGCTTGTAGAGAGGGCTTATAGCAAGAGGGAACGAGTCCTGGTTTTTGTTTCCGACGAAGCACGGGCGATGGGTATCGATCGAACGCTGTGGATTCTAAAACAGGAAGCCTTTATCCCTCACCGAATTTTTGCGGCGGATGAGGTGGATTCCGATGTCGCAGTTGCCATTGTTTCCAGCGAAACAAACCCGAACTCCGCCGGAATACTGATCGCGGATGGGCATTGCGGTCTGGATTTTGCGGGCGGGTTTCAGACTATTCATGAGTTTGTGAATCGTAGTTCTCCCGAAATGCACCAGGCTTGCAGGGAGAGGTTCAAAAGCTATCGCCAGCTTCAGATTCCCACGGAATATATCCAGTCCTAGCTGTGGCTAGTGGGGTGGGCCCACGCGGCCAAGGCCGCATACTAAGTGCCCAAGGAACTTGGAAGTGCCATGCCTATCAGCCTAGAAGGGGCAATCAGAAAGCAGCCAGGGGAGAAGCGCAGCGCCCCCCCAGGCTGCTCTCTTTCGGCTCTCCGGGCCTGGTAACTCACTCGCGTCTCAGGGCATGGGCCATTCCGGCGGAATCAGCGTCGTGAGGAGCCACTGCCTTGGCCGGCGAGACGGCGTCTCCCAGTGCGCAAACGCGGTGCTATTGCCTGTCGCGGCCGGGAAGGCGACGGATGAAATCCCTACGAGTGTTCCCGCTATTTGAGGATTCGTAGGTCAATCCGACTGCATCCAAAAACCTGGCTGCCCGTCCCGTCAAACCCACGGCCCTGTTTCCTTGGGGAACCGTGACCTGAAAATCGGACCGTCCACCCTGGCCGCCAAAAACCTGGGATGTGCGTCGGTTTGTAACAAAAGCCAGGGAGTCGACGTAATCACCGAAACGGCCGGTTATGCCGGTAATATATTCATCACGATCCAGGCGAAAGACGCTGGTGCGTCCGCCGGTGCCTCCATGGCGAGGACCTTCCTGTGTGCGTCCATCGCGGAGGATATAGACAAACTGGACAGAATCGACCACATCGGCTGACTGGATGCGAATCTCCGAGATCCTGGCGCCCTCCGGAATATCTCGATCAGAGAAGGCGGAACCGCCGCGGCCGCCATAAATCTGTGTGTCCATGCGCCTGGCAATCGGGGCAACGATAAGGCCGATGGCATCCAGATATTTTGCGCCGCGTCCGGCAATCCCTACGGCCTGAAATCCAGACTGAGTATCGATTCTGTAATCTCTTCTGCCTCCCGACCCGCCGAATCGGGGCGATGTTCTCTTGTTGGTTTGGATCGAGATGGAGTCAAGATAGTCGCCGTAGCGGCCGGAAATCCCCATGATATATTCATCGCGATCAAGGCGAAAGACACTCTCTTTGCCGTTTGGGCCGCCAAAGCGCTGGCCGAAAATAGTTTTCCCTTCCGGAAGCTCATACCAGAGCTGTATTGCGTCCACCCAATCTCCGGAGAAAACATGGACCTCGACGATTCGTCCCCCGGCCTGAAGCATGGTCTCGGAAAAGCTATTGCCCCCGGTGCCGCCGTAAATGTCGGTCTGGCTGGATTCCTGACCGACGCAAAGCGCAACCACTCCCAAAAGCAGAATCAAAACAAGCCACATGGTTTTTTGAAACGAGAGGCTCATGGAGTCATTCCCCCAAATATGTCTTTTTGCCCAAGTGCCCTTTGAAGGGCAAACCGCATCGATTGACTGCAAAATCCTTTTTCGAATGTTATAACATTATTCGCTTATGGAGTTTACCCAAAACGGGGGGGCTGTACCATACGGGACCTCGTTGTTTTCTCTGCGTAATCACGGAAAAACAAATTCTCTGGAGGGCATATGAATCGATGGGTGGCTGTTGTGGTTGCGATTACTGTTCTGGTATGTATGGCCGCGGCTCTTGGCGCAGCCGCAGCCTCGAAAGAAGCGGTAGCGGTTGTGAGCCCGGCTTCGGGGAGCACCTGCAAAGGCATTGTTCGCATTACCCAGGAAGGCTCTTCGGTGAAAATTGTGGCGGATCTTGAGGGGTTGGCGCCCGGAAGCAAGCATGCCTTCCATGTGCATGAATTTGGTGACTGCAGTGCGCCGGATGCCACGAGCGCCGGAACTCATTATGACCCTGCGCAGACAAAACACCACGGGATGCCGAATGACAAGATGGGCCATGCAGGCGATATGGGCAATATTGAAGCTGATGGCTCCGGCAAAGCGCATTATGAGCTGAGCTTGCAGGGCGCGACCATCGATGGTCCGGATTCTCCCGTTTTAGGCCGGGCTGTAATTGTGCACGCAAATGCAGATGATTTTGGTCAGCCGGTGGGAAATGCCGGCGGGCGCATCGGCTGCGGCGTGATCGGGATTGCAAAACCGAAATAGCGGAAACGGACGACTCCCGTTTCAGGAAAGGGTTCTGGGCTCAGAATCCTTTCCTTGTTTGACGCATCTAGCCGGCATTCAGCAGGATGTCCATCACCGTTAAGGATTCGGCAAGAACCGGAACCGGGGATGATTCCAGGCCCGCTGCCATTCGCAAAGTTTGCCGGGTTATTTCCACATATCCTTCCAGCCAACCCAAGCCGTGGAACGGAGAGGAGCCGCTGGATTCGTTCGGACCCTGGCGTCGAATAATGGTGGTCCGGTTTCCAACCCCATATTCGATTTCATCCGGCTGGAGAAACCTCCAGGTAGCAGCTCCTTTGGTTCCTATGACCGTGTATTCGAAGTTGTTGGAAGCCCCGTGGACAGTCTTGGAAATGGAAGCCATTGCACGTCTGTCGCCGGAGAATCTCAGAAGCAGGTGCACATGCGTATCGCGATAGGATGCCGGTGAATTTTGGTAGGAAACCCAGCATTTAGTTTCCGTGGGCTTCTCTGCCATCAGATGCAGGCACATATCCACGACATGACTGCCCAGGTCGGTCAGAGTGTCGGATGGACCGCTCAGCTTTTGATCATTCTTCCATGCGCGTTTTTCGGGCGCGGCACTCAGCGCAGCCTGGGCACTGGATGACTGCCAATACCTGCATTCGAAGCTAAAGACATCGCCGAGTTGACCGGAATCTATCATTTCCTTGATGGTCTTTGTGCCCCACATAGCCCTGTAGCCATGAAAAACGGTTACCGGAGCGTCGATGCTTTGAAGCAGCGGAATCTCCTCCGGTCTGACGCACACGGGTTTGTCGGCAGCGATGGCGCTAAACTTCGCCTGCGCCGCTTCGACAATCCGTTGCGCGTGGAGTCCGCTGGGATTGGCAATAAACGCCACATCCACCGATTGGCCGGAGCGGCAGGCTTCGAGAGACTCCTCGCGGTTTATCAGTTGCACTGGAAGAATGTTCAGTTCCGGATCCATCTGAGAAACAATGGACAAGCTCTTCAGTATTGCCTGTCCTGCCATGCCTCGCCCGATAACAATGGGAGTGATCGCAATTTTTGCCGTCATGCATTTCCTTTCCGCGGGTGGCTATTCCGAATGCAAAGCCGCAATAAGTGGGGTTCGAAGCGCTGCAATGACCGCAACAAGGGAAGATAGAAGCCCGACGATCAATACGGACAGGATCATCAGTCCCGAAACGGTCAATGGAATCGAGGTTCCCCGTGTCTGAAGCGCAGGAATAACCGCCAGGAGCGCGCACCCGGAGCCTGCAGCCAGGCTCCAGAACAATAAAACCACATTCTCAAAGAGGATAATTCCGGCCAGGACTCTATGGGAGAATCCGGTGGCGCGCAAAAGAGCCAATTCCTTTCTGCGCTCCAGAATATTGCGAAGAAGGATGGCGGCCAACCCTGCCGTTCCGAGAATGAGTCCTAACGCGCCAAGAGACTGAAAGGTGGATAAATATGTATTTTCGACGCGGTGGTAAGCGGCGAGACGTTCCTGCGTCGAATCCACACTCACGCCCCAATCGGAAAGGGCTTCCTGCACCGGCTTCCTTAGATTCGCTGCCTGGTTTTGGGGCAGGTCGAGTAAAAAGAAGCTATAGCCTTGATGCTCGGGGAATAGCTTCAAAAAAGATGCCTCAGCAATAAGTACCTCTCCCTGGAATATGCTGTCCCGCAAGGCCGCGACCAGTCGAAGTCGAACGGCCTGCCCATTATCGCCACGTACTTCAATTTCGCTGCCGAGGGATCGATGAAGAATATATTGAATCGTGTTTGCATCGGCAATCGCCGGGATTACCGATGCGTCCTTCGATTTTTCGAGCAGCAGCCATGGATTTTTCTTTTCGGCCTCGTTATCCGCCAGTGAGCTCTGAAATGAAAAGCGGTCGGAGGTGATAAAGGAGTGCTGCGCGCCAAGAATCCTCAGCTCCTGGGGGGCATACAGATTCAGACAGCTCGCATCATCGCCGGGACGCTCGCGGAAAGGGATGAAATTCACATGGGTCTCGCCGGCCGCAGACAGTCCGATGGCTTCACGTCCCTCTTCTGTATTTGGATTGTGCACAATAGGAATGGCGGCCTCGGCCATTAGTGGAAATCCTCCCGTTCCTGACTGAGGAGACAGCTCAACCTCCTGCGGGTTTTGCCGAAATGCTTCCATGGAGATGATAATGAAGGTTGCTGAGGCGATGAGCGTTGCACAGACCAGGCTTCGGCCCGGCCGATAGGTAGCATTCCTGATGCCCAAGCGCGCGAAGGCGCGCCAGCCGGATCCATGGATCCACCCGGATCGCCTGCGCCGAAGATACAGCGCGGTCCAGCACAGGGAAGTAATAAGCCCGAGAAATCCGGAACCGAAAAAGCCTTCCATCTGTGGGATTATCCGGAGTGTCGAACCCGCCAGAAAGAGGATGGAGAACAGGGAGAATAGAATGGCCGTGACCCAAAGAGCTTTGGTGCTACGTGGGCGGGATCCGGCGGATTCCAGGATTCCGGAGAGCAGCGATCGAGGCGAATGATGACGCAAGCGCCGCAGCGTCCAAAGAACAGCACAAAGGGAGAACGCGATTCCTGAGGCAATTCCGGCCATTAAGCCGCCCCAGGAAAGGTGAAGCGAGATGCGCTGGGTACCAACCGCCCCAACCCACCATGTGCGCAACCCGAACACCATGAGCCAACCATAAAGCAGTGATCCGGCAAGACCCAGCAGGCTGCCCAGAAGAGACAGGAATAGGCCTTCGGTCAGAAAAATCCTTCGAAGCACAGTGATCGGATACCCTGTGGCCCGAAGAATACCGATTTCCCTGGCTCGCTGTTCGATCATGAGTTTGAAAAACAGAGCCGACAGGATGATGGCGGCAATAATCAGGAATGAGCTGAAATAGAGAAAATATTCGCCAAAGTCTGTCGATCCTCTGGATGCGTCCGCGCCCTGACGGCGGATGTCGGCGACCGAAAAACCGCTTTGTTGCGGATCAAGTTTTTCAAGCAGAGCTTTTGCAAACTGCTGACGCTCCGTGTCCAGCATCGCGGCCTGCGGAATCGCTATTCGTATGGCGGTCAGCTTCCCAAAACGGTTACCCCACAGAACCTGTCCCTGTTGCAGCGGAATAAAGGCCTTGGGGGTTGCCCGATGCTGATTCCAGAAATCCTCATCCTCGCGTCTGATGCGGCTGAGGTCCAAAGGGAAGGGGGGATCCCACGCGCTGAGGCTTTTGGCTTCCGTTATGCCAGGGATTTGCGGTGCAAAGGATGAATCGATATTTTTGGAAAACGGTAGAATTCCAGCCAAGCGAAATCGTGTCGTTCGCGTGGAAAGCTGCCCTGATTCCAACCAGAGATAGTAGTCAACCTCGACCGCGCTTCCAGTCGACACTCCCAGGTCACGGGCCGCCCAATCCGTAAGCCAGATGGGCTTGAGTGAATTGGATGCGGATGAAAGATCGGACGGTGGATTCGCCTCAAAGGTCAAAGAGCCCGGATCCGCCGCAGTGATCACCGAGTAGGGGATCTCACGATTGTTGGCCCGCAGAGAATTGGCAAGGTACGTGTATATGGGCGCGCATTGAATCCTGCGGGTTGAGGCGACTTCGAACGCGGATCGAGCGATCGCGTCATCCAAAACAATGCGATCGCTTTCAAGGGAGAACCCGTTGCCCTGCGGAAGGTTTTGAAGGCGAAGGCCGAGATCTGAAAGTGTGGATTGTGTTTTCAGGCTGTTAATAATTGCGGGCATTTCGGAGGGGAGATCCGTGGGCCGTCTTCCGTTTGCATGCTCAGGCCCGCTTCCGGCAAGCAGAATGGCATTTATACGGGAAAGTTGTGCGAGATCCTTTTGCATGCGGCGCAGAGGGACAAAAATGGAAAATACATTGCCCTGGCTGGGACGCAGGGAGAACTCCCCGAGCATGCCTTCAGATAGAATTTTTCCGCACTTCAGGCGAATGGTTCTTCCGGCGGTATCGCGGCGGCCGTACAGCCACTCCTTCGGAATTGCCTGCTGGGTCTCCACCCGTAACAAAAGTCCATCGCCCGGGCGGAGTCCCAGCTGATTCGCCAGGGATTCCCCTACCAGGGCGGTCTGCCCGTCGGCTGATTCCGGGAGTGGCAATCCGTTCAATTTCCAGAAGCGCTCATCAATGCCATAGACATTCACATTGTGTGCGCGGACCTGGGTTGCTTCCTGAGCCAGAACTCCCTTAAGAAATATGATTGGACTGGTATGGAAATTCGGGCCGAGCTTATTGGCGAGATCTTCACCAAAAAAACTGGCGGATGAAACGATGTAGTCGACGGACCCGATCCTCTGGTATAGGAGTTGCCGCAGGCTGTCCCGAACGGACTGGCCTACAAGGAGGGCACCCGTGAGAACGGCCACTGCTACGGCGATGCCGAGAAGGATGGCAATATTTGTTCTCCAGAAAAAAACCAGGTTTCGCAAAATCAGTTTTCTGGTTTTCATGTTTCATCCACGCGCATCGCGATCATAAGATGCCTAAACCCGGCAGATTTGAGTGTCCGCGAGTTTGTATTGGTTTTCAAAACGGGAAGCGACTTCAAGGTTGTGCGTTACGACGATAAGTATGTTTTGCTGAGCTTTGTGAAGGTTGAGAATCAATGCGGATACGGTCGCCGTTGAAGCGCGATCCAGATTTCCTGTAGGTTCATCGCACAGCAGAAGGCGTGGTTGCATGATAAGCGCGCGCGCCAGTGCGACTCGTTGTCTTTCTCCCCCGGACAATTCCTGTGGATAGTGCCCGATTCGCTGGCTTAACCCTACCTGTTCGAGAAGATCCCTCGCGCGGGATTCGGCTGAGGCATCGGGCGGTGCTACCAGCGTGGGGATGAGAACATTCTCAAGAACCGTGCATTGGGGGAGCAGGTGATGATCCTGAAAGACAAACCCGATCTTGCGGTTGCGATAGGCGGCAAGGTTCTTTTCATCCATCTCATAAGGGTTTGCTCCATCCAGGCGCACGCAGCCGCTGCTGGGTGGCTCGAGGGCTCCGATTGCATATAGCAGCGTACTCTTGCCACTGCCCGAAGGACCTATAATGGAAAGAGATGCTCCCGAATCCAAATTCAGGTTTACTTCTGAAAGAACACGGAGCGTCTTTCCCCCGACAAAATATTCTTTTGAGAGCTTGACAACTTCGAGCATTGAATCACCCAGGTTAACAATTGGACGCGGCTTCTACATAGCTGAGGCTGTTTCCTGTTTCAGGAGCGTGCGATACACGGCAAGCACAGATTCGGCCATTCGGGTGGCGCTATAGTGTTCGCGCACTCCCTGATACGCCCGGAGTCCGAGTTCTCTTCGTTTCTCCGGATTGTTGTAAAGCTCAAGAAATGCATGAGCAAGTTGCTCCGGGTTATCAGGCTCTACCAGAACGCCGCCTCCGGTAGTCTCGATCACCTCGGCAAAAGCTCCCTTGCGCGGCTGAACCACCGGGATGCCGGCTGCCATGGCCTCGAGAAGATATAGACCTTTGGGATCGGCATAAAGCTCAGGAACGGAGAGGACGCTCAACTGATGAAGAAAATCAACTTTCGCGCGACGATCGATTTCGCCGTGGTAATGAAAGTCCTCGGACAAGCCCCAGGCGTCCAGGTCTGCTCGAATACCTTCAAGGTAAGGCTTATGTTCCGGAGCCAGGTAACCGGCCGCGCTTAGCCTTCCTTCCGGGATACGGGCTCGGAGAATATGAAACGAGTCGCAAAGAAAGCGCAAACCTTTCTCCGGGCTGATGCGGGCAAGGTATCCAATGGTAAATTTCTCAGGCTCAGAGACGCGCGGCTCAAATCCTGCCAAATTGATTCCCAGGGGAACGACCCGAATGCGATTCTGATCAATTCCCAACAACTCTGCCATGCTGCGAGCTCCATAATGGCTCACGGCAATGAAGGCGTCTACATGGGATGCATTCTCACGAATGATGCGAATGGATTCGCTTCGATAGGGCTCTCGAAGCTCGCCTAGGAACAGATCTTCTCCCTGCAGGGTACAGCAGACCGGTACTTTCATTTCGGCCTTTATCGCGGGAGCAAGGGATATGAGCATCGAGTTTGGCAGATTGACAATCTCGGGCTTGATTTCGGAGGAGAGAAATCGAACCAATTTGATGATCTCTTTGCGGAGAGCGCCGTTGGCACCCCGCAGCATGGACACGGTCAACTGTCCAAGATCTGCCGGGTCTACGCTCAATCCCAATCGGGCCAACACGTGGAGAAGGGGCTTGAAATCAAAGAGCCGATCAAGAAAAGAGGGAGAGTTTCGGAAAAAGCCGAAATGCTGCTGCAGGTAGATATTAATGCCGCCGAGAAAAACGCGGGGCATGCTCACGTTTTCCTCATCCGTGCGAGTAGGCGTATACGTTGGGATGAGCAGGACATCCTCGCCCGCATCCAGAAGAGCTTTTGCCAGCGCGTTGTCGCGCAGGCAACTGCCGCAATACATCCTTCCGGCTCCGGCGGTAATGCAGGCTATTCTCATGTGTGTCTAGTTCCCAAAGCAGTAAAGGACTCCATCCTGAGATCCAATAACCAACGATCCCGGAACTGCCGCCGGAGATGCGGAAAGCGGCGCGCCGGCTGTGAAGCTCCATGTTTTCTTCCCGGATAGAAGATCCAATTCATATAGCAGGCCGTCATTGGAGCCGACAAAAACGCGATTCCCGGAAACCAGCGGTGACGATTCAACACGAGCCTTTGTGAGAAAACCCCACAGCTCTTTTCCGGTCGTTCGGTCCAGGCAGTGAACCATTTTGTCACGGCCGCCAAGAATCACTCGCTCGGCGGTTACAGCCGCAGATGAGTAATAGGGAAAACTGCGCGTCGGATGCTTGTAGGTCCATTCCACTTTGTGTTGAGTCAAATCTATTCCAAGAACTTCGTTCGCGAAAGTTCCCACATAGGCCTCATTGCCATATATAGCCAGGGAAGCTCCCGTGTAGCCTCCAAGCTGCAATGTGTAGTTCTGCTGACCGGAAATAGCATCAATCGCCCTGAAGGTTTCATCGCAGCCGGAAATATAAACATTTTTCTTATCGATCGACGGGGTGCAGTGCACCGGCCCATCGGTGGAGTATTTCCAAAGCAAAGCCCCGGTTTCGGCAGAAAGGCAATAGAGGTTTTGATCGTAACTGCCGAAATACACGCGGTTGCCGACAGCATTTGGCGAAGATTTGATCTCCGCGCCCGCTTTAAACGTCCAGCGGGCTTTTCCGGTGGAAGCATCAACGGCATGGAAGATGCCGTTGAGATCCCCAATGTATACCAGTCCGTTATGGATGCATGGTGAGGATTCCTGTATTCCCGCCGACGTCGGATAGCGCCACCGGAGTTTTCCGGTCGCAAGCTCGATGGCGTAAAGAGCGCCTTCCATCGTCCCAACAAAAACGCTGCCTCCGGCGATGCATGCCGAAGACTCGATGGAATCCTTGGCTTGAAAGCTCCAGCGAAGCTTCAGAGGAGACGGCAGGTCCATGTTACCGACGCCGGTAAGCGTCGAAGATCCACGGAACATCGGCCAATCGATATCTTTGTCCAGGGAAATGCCTATCCCTGCCACTAGGGCAAGTAGAGCAAAGAATCGGAGGGAGACAGCAGGGAACTGGCGCAATACATTCATCCGATTGCGATGGCCTTTCTTTCCTTCGAGATTCGCCAATGCCATTTTGTCACTTTGCACTGATAGCGTAGAGTTCGTTGCGATTCATAATGTAGAGCACGCCATTAGCGGCAACGGGGGTGCTATAGACAGCGCTGCCCATGTTGGTTTCAAAAAGCTTCTTGAGCTCTTTTCCGGTTTGGAACACAGCGACATCGCCGTCTTCGTCTCCGAGGTATACCCTGCCGTCAGCGACAAGGGGCGACCCCCAAATGGCCGCCAGCATGTCAAAATTCCAATAAGGCTTGCCGGTATTGGCATCGAGACAATGCAGAAAACCGCTGAAATCGGAAATGTACACAAGCCCGTCCGATACCGCCGCCGTGCTGATGGATCGACGAATCTTGTCGAACTGCCAGATGCGTCTACTCTCGGTAATATCCCCGCGCTTGGTTGGATCAATGGCATACATGTGACCGGTGCCCTCACCGTTTTCGGGATCCTGACCGACTGCAAGGAATACTTTCGAGTCGGACAATACAGGCGTTGCAATAACGTAATTCCTGGTCTTCGGAAACACAGAGCCCTTAGGATTCAAATCGAAGCTCCAGAGCTTGTTTCCGGTCTTTGCATCGAAACCATACAGGATGCCATCGCCACCCGGAAAAAACGCCTGCAGCACGCCGCCAGCTTCGCCTACTGCAGCAGAAGCCCACTGCCCATGCAGAATATTTGCGCCAGGCGAGTTGTCCTGCCAGGCAACCTTCCCCGTGTTCTTGTCTACGGCAATAAAGCTGGGCGCTTTGGGCGCCGGCACCTTTTCATTGTTCTCATCCACACCATTTGAAGTCTCCAGATAAACCAGATCTCCGACAATGACTGGCGAGGAGTTGGACATGTTGTGTGGCATTACGCCCAATTCCTTCACCATATCCAGTTTCCAGATGATATCGGCGTCGGTCTGGCTCTTGTAGACTTCGTCCTGGAAGGGCCCGTCGTTTTTGCCATCCATAAAGCCCTCGGTATCCAGGCAAACCAATTCTCCGCGGTTGGTAACGTAATAGACTCTCTTCCCCTCGACTGCGGGCGAGGAGCAGACTCCCTGTTCGGCCCAATCGTAGGCTGATTCCAGTTTGTCGCTGACAGCCTGCCAGAGGAACTTGCCGTCGGACTCGCGAAAACACATCAGGATTCCTTTGTCTCCGGCAATCGCTGGGTTTTTCGGATTTTCATTATTCGTTCCAAGGAATATCTTTCCATCGGCAACGACCGGGTTGCCATACGATGTTCCCCCGATATCGGCTTTCCATTTAATGTTCTCTTTAGTTTTGGCGTTCCAGGAAGATGGCAGATTCCTGGCTTGAGACACCATATTGCGTTGCGGGCTTCCTCCCCACATGGGCCAGTCTTGAGAAATGAGAGGGAGGGCTGCAAGCCCGAGAATTATTCCGATAAGCCAGCGTTTGGGATGAGATGCGAAATTCATAGCCACACCCTTTACATTTGGGAAACTCAATCTCCAGTATTCATTCTATCGCATGCGGGATGGATGTGCCGCTTTTCCATGCGCAGTCATGGGTTGTCAGGATTGCCCGGGATTTGCCTTTTTCCTCATTTGTGCCAATACGCTATGCCGCCGGCCATAGCTAAAATAAATGATGAAACCAAGTCCCAGCCAGATGATGAGTCTCCACCAGTTTTCAGGCGGAAGGGAAAACATGAGCAGCAGGCACGAAAGGATTCCCAGGATTGGGACCAGCGGCACCAAAGGTGCGCGGAACGGCCGTTCCGCCTCGGGATGCTTATATCGCATAATCAAAACGGATGCGCAGACAATGACAAAGGCAAGCAAAGTTCCGATGTTGGTAAGCTCCGCCAGGATTCTCAAGGGAAGAAATGCAGCCATTACCGATACAAAAATTCCTGTGAGAATAGTGGATTTCCACGGAGTACGAAATTTGTCATGAATCGAGGCAAAAAGCCCTTCTGGAAGAAGTCCATCGCGGGCCATTGCCAGCAGCACGCGCGGCTGACTCAGCATCATTACCAGTAAGACCGAGGTTATGCCGGTGATGGCGCCAATATCGATAAGGCGTTGAGCCCACGGCAGTCCTTTTTGACGGAAGGCATCTGCAACTGGAGCATTGATGTCGATCTGATCATAGGGAACCATTCCGGTCAAAATGGCCGAGACCGCAATATACAGGAAGGTGCAAATGATCAAGGATGCGATGATGCCGATGGGAACATCGCGTTGAGGCTGTTTTGCTTCCTCCGCATGGGTGGAAACGGAATCAAATCCGATATAGGCGAAGAAAATAATGGCAGCCCCGGCCATTACTCCCAGCGGAGCTCCTCCGCTACCCGTCTGTCCGAAAAGCGTATGGCCAAAGAAACTGATTCCTGTGTAGCCATAAGGGGCAAACGGCGTCCAGTTTTTGGGGTCGATATAGAACAACCCGACGAGAATAACAAAAAACACAATAAGCAGCTTCACTGCCACCATGATGGTGTTGAAGCCGGCGCTTTCACGGATTCCCTTGACCAGAATAGCCGTGATGATAACCGTGATGAGAATGGCCGTAAGATCGAAATAGGCGCCGGTGGCAAAAAAACGGCCCTTATCCGGATCGAAATCAAAGGGTGCATTGCTGAAGGCATAGGGGAGGCTTATCCCAAAACTTTTCAGGAGATCCTTAAAGTGAGCAGACCAGCCATGGGCCACAGTGGATGAGCCAACCGCATATTCAAGCACAAGGTCCCATCCGATGATCCAAGCGAACAATTCGCCCAAGGTTGCATAGGCATAGGTATATGCCGAGCCGGCGACCGGCACCATGGATGCAAATTCGGCATAGCACAGTGCAGCAAAGACACAGGCCAGTCCTGCGGCGGCAAACGAAAGTATCAGCGCGGGTCCGGCTTTATCATGCGCGCCGACTCCAGTCAGGACAAAAATCCCTGTGCCGATGATAGCTCCGACTCCGAGACTTGTAAGAGTGACCGGGCCAAGTATGCGCCGCAAGCGGTTCTCCCCTTTCATTTCCTCGAGCAGAAGGGCGAGCGGTTTCCTTGCAAAAAGCGGATTTGCCATAAGCCTCCATTTATTTAATGCGGACAGTATACAGGAACTGCAATTTCTTTTGGAACAACGGGGTTCGTTAACTTTTGATATTCCGCGAAGGCCGGTTCTTTCGCAACTTTGCTGACTGTTTTGAGCAGATTGCGAGAAGGCCGATATTTTGTCTGGGATGACCGATAGTTCCTGGGATAGGATGGGCAGCACCATCTATGGAGATATTACAATGGCAAAGGAACTCAGCCGAAGAGAACTGATTCGCACAATTACCGCCGGAGGATTGGTTGTGGCCGGCAGCATGACGCCCCTATCTTCCTTGTTGGAAGCGGCGCAGCAGGCGCCGGCAAGAGGGCCTCAGCCGCCGGGTCCCGCCGTTTCGCGCACGCCCGCCGTTATCAACAATGGCAGGGTTGTCCAGCCGCAGCGGGAATTGTCCATCCTAAAGAAGACCGGCGTGCTGGTCGTAGGTGGTGGACCGGCGGGAACCGCAGCAGCACTCTCCGCTCGCCGTCTTGGCGTCGACGTGACGATTGTGGAGCGCTATGGATATCTGGGCGGGCTGGCAACAGGTGGGCTGGTGCTGGCAATTTTCCCCTTGTATGACCGGAATAACCGACAGGTGATTCAGGGTATTGGGGAAGACATGATGAAGCGGCTGGATAAGCTCAAGTTCGGAATCATTGAGCGCAGCACCAAGGCTCCATATCCCACCGTGGATGCAGAGGCCTTTAAATTTGTCCTGGCCGATATGGTCCTCGAATCCGGAATGACCGCCTTCCTTGATTGCTGGGGAGTTGACGCAATCCTCGACAATCGCGGAGCCGTTCGTGGGGCTGTATTTGAAAGCAAATCCGGGCGACAGGCCATTCTTGCCGATGTGGTCGTCGATGCCTCCGGTGACGGGGATATCTATGCTGCGGCTGGGGCCGGTTTTGTAAAAATAAAGGATAGCATCGGCCTGGTCAGCAGGATCGGAAACCTGGATGTCGAAGACATGATGGTGGTTACTGAAGGGGGAGCGCAGCGCAAGGTGGAATACAAGAGCGGTGTCAGAGATAAAGTCCCGGGAGGACGGCCGACGCGCGGCGGACCGGTGGCTGTATTGGAAGGCCAGGTCGGAAGCCCAACTCCGGCGCCGCATGTAAACTGGCTGAACATGAAGGGCCCGATTGGAGATGGTCTGAATGTTGCCGAGCTCAGTATGCTGGAATTAAAACATCGACGCGCATTGTGGGCAAATTTGGAAAGAGCCAGGAAAAAGCCGGGCGCCGAGCAGGCTTTCATCGTCGAGACCGCCCCACAAATGGGCGTTCGCCTGACTCGTCTGCTGGAAGGAGTAAAAACCGTTACCATGCAGGAAGCCAAAGCGGGAGCCAAGTTCAAGGACGTCATCGGGTATGGCGGCAGTTATGGTTCAGCTCCCGAATTCCAGATTCCGTACGGCTGCCTGGTGCCGGCCAAGGTGGATAACATTCTGGCCGCGGGCCGTTGCGTTTCAGCGGATTTCCCGCTGGCGGATACTCTTCGTTTGATCCCGATATGCTGGGTTACGGGACAGGCAGCCGGAATCGCAGCCGCGATGAGCCTTAAGGATAAATGCAAGCCGCGGGATGTCAATGTTTCCAAGCTGCAGACCCTTCTCCGGCAGCAGGGAGTTTATCTCGGATGATCAGCAGGAAGCGCTTGCCGCGTCTGCTTGTGCAATTGGCATGTTTTGCCGCGGCAAGCGCCATTTTGTGGCCGATATTTCCACAAACCAGTGCAGCAAAATCCTTACTGCAATTAAGTCCGTTTACTGCTTTTTGCTCCTTTGTTGCCCTTAAGACTATGGGCGCGGCCATGGCTTGCGGTTTGCTGTTTGCCCTGGCTGCTGCTTTCAATCCAAGATATTTATGCCGCTACGTCTGCCCTGCAGGGCTTGTGCTGGAAGAGTTGGGCAAGGTGGGGCTTCGGCGAAGTGGGTGGTGGCGAAGGTGCCCACTGCTCGGTAAATATATCGCAGGACTCACATTCGCCGGAGCCTTGATCGGATATCCGGTGTTTTTATGGCTGGATCCCTTTTCCATTTTCAGCAGCATGCTATCCATTAGAACGGCTGCGACGGTGGTTTCAGGCGTTCTTTCGGGTTTTACGCTGTTGGTTTTGCTGGTCCTCAGTGTGAGTTCAGGATCGCTTTGGTGTTCGCGTCTTTGTCCCCTCGGTGGAATGCAGGATCTGCTTGCTTTGCTTGGGTCAACTTTCTGGAAAAGCCGCGCTCCGAAGCCTGCTGGGTCCTGGCCCCGGATCGTGATGGCCCGCCGCATCTTTCTGGGGATAGCAGCCGGGATGGGGCTTGGGTTTTTTGCTGGAAAACTCAGCGCATCGCGTGGAGACAATGCGCCGCTGCGTCCTCCGGGGGCGGTGCGAGAAGGGAAGTTTACCGGGCTGTGTCTGCGCTGTGGCAACTGTATACGCTCCTGCCCATCAAGGATTATCCAGCCCAACTTTGAGCTGGCCGGCATTACCGGGCTGTTTGCTCCCGAGATTTGTTACAGGACAAAATACTGTCTTGAAGACTGCTGTGCCTGCACCCGGGTTTGCCCGAGTGGGGCAATCCAGCCGCTTGAGCTTGAACAGAAGAAACGCTATGTGATTGGGGAAGCGCTTGTGGATGGATCACTCTGTCTGCTTGCGTTAAACCGGAAAGACTGTGATGTCTGTGAACGCGCATGCCCATTTGATGCGGTTCACACGCAGTGGGACGAGGATCGATATATTGCCTATCCGGTCGTGCAGACCGACAAGTGTAATGGCTGCGGCGCCTGCGAAGTTGCCTGCCCGACGGATCCGACCAAGGCGATTCGGGTCTGGAAAAGAATCGATTAGCTTGGTGCTTCAGATAGTATGCGGATTAACCGGGACGGCAGAGCCCCGTGTGATTGGAAAGAGTAGATTGAAGCCGGGAGGCTGCAAGCATTGCGCCGCAGCCTCCCGGCCATCAGCTTCTAGCGAATCCCCGCGTGATACTTCTGCAGGGAACCAACGGTAGGCTCGGCCTTTCTGAATGCTGCAATTCCCTTGGCAGACGCCCTGGCTGCGGCGATGGTCGTCATATAGGGAACCTTGTGTTTGATGGCTGCTTTGCGGATATACGAATCGTCGGAGGCACCTCGTTTTCCGATCGGTGTATTGATTACAAGCTGAATCTCACCATTCTTAATGGCATCGACGATGTTCGGCCTGCCCGCATTCATTTTCAGGATGATTTCACAGGCAACGCCATTTCTGGACAGATATTGCTGTGTTCCTTCCGTGGCCTTCAACTTGAAGCCGAGAGCGCTGAATTCGCGCGCGACATCAAGCGCTTCGCGCTTATCCGGATCGGACACGGAAATAAGCACCGTTCCTTCCTGGGGAAGGAGCTGCTGCGCCGCTTCCTGCGCCTTGTGGAAAGCAAGTTCAAAAGAATCGGCCATTCCAAGCACTTCTCCGGTCGAACGCATTTCGGGTCCGAGAACCGGATCGACCTCATGAAACATGTTGAAGGGGAAGACCGCCTCCTTAACCCCGAAATGGGGAACCTGCTTGTGCGTCAGCTTGAGATCCGGCATTTTTTGTCCCAGCATCAATTGCGTAGCTGCGCGAACCATCTGAATATTGCATACCTTTGAGACCAGGGGGACGGTTCGCGACGCGCGCGGATTTGCTTCCAGAATGTAGACGGTATCGTCCGCGATCGCATATTGAATGTTGATAAGACCCAACACTTTCAATTCGATGGCAATCTTCCGCGTGTATTCTTCGATAGTTTTACGGTGCTTATCGGAAATGCTGACCGAGGGCAGAACACAGGCGGAATCTCCCGAGTGAATTCCCGCGAGTTCGATATGCTCCATAATGGACGGAATGAACGCATCGGTTCCATCCGAGATGGCATCGGCTTCGCATTCGAGCGCATTCTCGAGGAACTTGTCGATAAGAATGGGGAGATCCGGCCAGATCTCCACCGCCCGAGAGACATAGAGTGTCAGGTCTTCCTCGTCATGTACAACCTCCATGCCTCGTCCGCCCAAGACGTAGGACGGTCGAACCATGAGCGGATATCCGATCCTATTGGCAATGGCGAGAGCCTCATCCAGATTCCGAGCCATACCTGAAGCCGGCTGTGGGATCCCCAGTTTCTTCATCATGATCCTGAATCGATCACGATCTTCGGCAAGGTCGATGGTATCGGTTGAGGTGCCCAGGATCCTGACTCCGGCACGTTCCAGGTCCCGACAGATGTTCAGTGGCGTCTGCCCGCCGAATTGAACGATGACTCCCTCCGGCTTTTCCTTCTCGTAGATGCTCAGAACATCTTCCACCGTGAGAGGCTCGAAGTACAGCTTGTCGGAGGTGTCGTAGTCGGTGGATACCGTTTCCGGGTTGCAGTTGACCATAATGGTTTCGTATCCAAGTTCGCGCAAAGCAAAGGCGGCGTGGACACAGCAATAGTCGAACTCGATTCCCTGGCCGATGCGGTTGGGCCCGCCACCCAGCACCATTACCTTTTTGCGATTGCTGGCCGTCACCTTATCCGGCGCATTGTAGGTCGAATAGTAATAGGCTGCATTTTTAACTCCCGATACCGGCACTGGTTCCCAGGCTTCAACAACGCCAAGAGCAATGCGGCGTTTGCGGATCTTTTCCTCCGGGATGGCCAACAGCTTGGCAAGATAGCCATCGGCGAATCCGTCTTTCTTTGCCTGGACCAGAAGTTCATCCGGCAAGTCAGAGTTCTTGCAGGCCAAAATCTTTTCTTCCAGGTCGACCAATTCCTTCATCTGTTCAATAAACCAGGATTTGATATGCGTTTGCTTATAAAGCTGTGCGACGCTTGCGCCCTTTCGCAGCGCTTCGTACATGATGAAAAGTCGTTCACTGGTCGGATGCCACAGCATTGCCATGAGCTCATCGAGCGATTTCCTGTTGAAATCCTTGGCAAACCCAAGGCCGAAGCGCCCGATTTCCAGCGAGCGGATCGCCTTCTGGAATGCTTCCTTATAGTTCTTGCCGATACTCATTACCTCGCCGACGGCGCGCATTTGCGTTCCCAGGCGATCCTCGGAGCCCTTAAATTTTTCGAATGCCCATCGGGCGAATTTGATGACAACGTAATCTCCCCAGGGCGTGTATTTCTCCAGCGTTCCTTCGCGCCAATAGGGAATTTCATCCAGGGTAAGTCCTCCCGCCAATAGCGAAGACACATGAGCAATCGGGAAACCGGTTGCCTTGGAGGCGAGCGCCGAAGACCTGGAGGTTCGCGGATTGATTTCAATGACCACTACGCGCCCGGTCACGGGATCGTGGGCAAACTGGATGTTGGTTCCGCCAATTACGCCGATGGCATCAACGATGGCATAGGAGTACTCCTGAAGCTTCTGCTGCAACTTCGGGTCAATGGTAAGCATGGGAGCGGCACAGAAGGAATCGCCGGTATGTACGCCCATCGCATCAATATTCTCAATAAAGCAGACGGTGATTTTCTGTCCCTTGGAGTCGCGTACTACCTCGAGTTCAAGCTCCTCCCATCCTTCAACGGATTCCTCTATGAGAACCTGGCCGACGAGGCTGGCTGCAAGTCCGCGGCTGACGATGATGCGGAATTCCTCGAGATTATAGACGAGGCCGCCTCCCGTGCCTCCCATGGTGTAGGCGGGCCGGATAACGCAGGGAAGATCAATCCGTGCCAGAATGCGCTCAGCCTCCTCCAGGCTGGTCGCAATCTCGCTTCTCGGCATTTCGATGCCGAGCTGGGTCATCGTGTTTTTGAAAGCCTGCCGGTCTTCGCCGCGTTCAATAGCATCTTCCTTTACACCGATAATCTGAACACCGTATTTTTCAAGCACTCCGCTCTTGGCCAATTGTGACGAGAGGTTCAGTCCGGTCTGTCCACCGAGATTCGGAAGGAGGGCGTCAGGCCTTTCGGTCTCGATGATCTTTTCGATGGTCCGGATGTTAAGCGGCTCAATATAGGTTGCATCGGCCATTCCCGGATCGGTCATAATTGTGGCCGGGTTGGAATTTACCAGGACAATTTTATATCCGAGGCTGCGCAGGGCCTTACATGCCTGCGTCCCGGAATAATCGAATTCACAGGCCTGGCCGATGACAATAGGGCCAGAGCCAATGATAAGAACTTTTTTGATATCACTGCGCTTCGACACAACTCGCTCCTTTTTGAAGTGGGATGGTTCGCACGGGTCTTGGAGACCTCGGCGATCCGTTACTGTTGACGATCAACAGTTGAATGGTTTCTGATGAAATAGGCGCAAATCTCTTTGAGAAGAGACGCTATCGTGCTTTCTCCCGGTACGATCTCCGCACGCTTGCCAAATGATTCAAGCGTACCTCCCGTAACAGGTCCAAGAACAGCCACAACAGTTTTCAGAAGGATACTATTTCCATCTTCAGGACCCAGAATGTCAATCATATTCCGTACGGTGGAGGAACTAGTGAAAACAAACAGATCGGGAGGCATTCCTTTCAGACGGACAATCAGGTCTTCGTCTGTCTGCGGTTTTACATTCCGGTAGCAGGGTACAACATCCACCTGTGCGCCTGCGGCATTCAGTGCAGCAGGGATTACATCGCGTCCTTCCCTGGCTCGCGGGATCAGGAAATGCTGACCTGAGAGGGGATGGCATCCGCCGGCATATTTCTTAAGGGAATCCACAACCCCCTCTGCAATAAATGCTTCCGGTATAAGCGAGACGGCGTAGCCGGCTTCGTTCAGTGCCCTGGCAGTGCCAGGCCCGATAGCGCAGATTTTGGGGAGAGGTGTGAATCGGGAGTGCCGGAGGCCAAGATGCTGCAGAAAAAAACGAACACCATGGGCGCTGGTGAAAACGATCCAATCATAGGTGTTAAGGGATTTGATCGCCTTGTCCAGCAGAGAAGTGTCTTCCAGGGCCTGAAGCTCGATGACTGGAACCGGTAGAACGCGGGCCCCGAGTTGTTCGAGCCCTCCGGACAGTTCCTCGAGCTTCGTCTTGCTGCAGGCAATTGCAGCCGTAAGTCCCAGCAGTGGTTTATGCGGATCGAAGGAAGAATCCATAGAAAGCCAATAAAGCCTCTATTCGAGCTGTTGCATGAAGCGCGCGGGTGCAATCACAGCGCATCCAGAATGGCGCGCCCTCCGCGCTCAAGAATGCGATCGGCCAGGGCGCGCACGGCGTCATTGGCCATTTCCGAGCGCTGCCACACGGACTCCGCGATAACAGTCTTCCCATCAGGACTGGCGACCAGCCCGTCTATTTGCATCATGCCAAGGCTGAATCGGGCATAGGCGGCGACCGGAACATTGCATCCGCCTCCCATGTGCTGAAGAAAGAGCCGTTCGGCAGAAACAGCCGTGGCGGTTGGAATATGATTCAATATCGAGGTGAGAGTAATGGCGTGTTGGTCATCCATCCGCACTTCAATGGCAAGCGCCCCCTGGCCTGGAGCCGGGAGTATTTCGCTGAACTCAAAGGCGGAGCAGATCTGTCCATTCAGCCCCAGACGATTTAGTCCCGCGCAGGCCAGGACAATAGCATCATAGGCGCCTTCGTGAAGCTTCTTAAGGCGCGTGTCCACGTTGCCCCGAATGTCCAGGACTTTAAGATCCGGCCGCATCACCAATAGCTGGGATTGGCGGCGGATGCTCCCCGTACCCACAATGGACCCGGAGGGAAGTTCTGTCAGTTTCCTGGCCTTATCCGAGATAAATGCGTCCCTGGCATCTTCGCGCTCCGGAACTGCCGAGATCGTGAGGCCGGGAGACAGGGAAGTAGGCACATCCTTCATGCTATGGACGGCAATATCAATTTCCTTCTCGATCAATGCCTGTTCCAGCTCTTTTACGAAAACGCCGACAGATGAGCCGGCGCGTATCGATGCCGTAGGATTCCTGTCCGCAGATGTTTTGATCACCTTGATGGCAATCTGTTCATCAGGAAATTTTGCGGAGATCTGATCTCGGACCCATCCGGTTTGGGCCAATGCCAATGCGCTTCCGCGGCTGCCGATTGTAATCATATTCAAATCCATGAGGGATCCGGACAAGAGGTCCTTTCCCCTCGGAAGGTTATTACTCTGCGTCTTTGGGCTTAAATGTGCGCTTGATCAAATCCATATAGGCCGCAGATTCATTTTGCGATCCCTGTTCGCTCCGTAGCTGCACTACCAGTGGATGAGCAATCTTGCCGGCAATGCGCGCGATCATGGCCTCGAGTTCCTGAATCTGCTTGGGCTCCATGGCGCCGGTCTTGCGCAGATATCGTTCAAGCTCATTCTTGCATATATCTTCGATGTGTCCCTGAACCTGGCGGACGACGGGGCCAACATCCGGGGATTTGGCTCTCTTGCAGAAAGTCTGAACTTCCTGCTCAATTATTTTTTCCGCAGTAGCCGCCGCTTTGACTCTCTCATGCTGATTGGCTTCAACCACCGCCCCGAGATCGTCTATATCGTAGCAAAAGACATTGTCAATTTTTCCGATGCCGGGATCGATGTTTCGGGGAACCGATATGTCGATGAAGGCTATCGGGGCGCCCTTTCGGTCATGCATCACGCGTTCAACCATGGAACGGTTGATCAGCATATCTGTGGCGGCGGTTGAGGTGATGACAATATCAACCCGACCAATCCACGCATTCAGTTCCTCAAAAGGCACTGCAATTCCGTTAAACTTCTCCGCCAGGTCTCTTGCCGCCTCCGGGCTGCGATTGGTGACATACAGGGCAACCGCGCCAATCGCCGCCAGATGATTCACGGCAGCTTCACCCATTTTCCCCGCGCCAACGATCAGAATACTTTTCTTCTGAAGATCGCCGAAAATCTTGCGAACCAGCTCCACTGCGGCCGAGCTGACGGAAACCGGGTATTCCCCGATGCTGGTTTCGGAACGGATCCGTTTTGCGATGCGGAAGGCAGACTGGAGCAGCGAATTGAGAAAACTTCCCACGGTCTGAGCATCGACCGCGGTGGTATAGCAGGACTTCAACTGTCCAAGAATCTGCGGCTCGCCCAGAATCATGGAATCCAGCGAACATGCAACGCGGAAAACATGTCGCACGGCCTGTTCGTCATCATAGCGGTAAAGGGACGATTCCAGTTGCGGCGCCTCGATTCCGCTGTACTCGGAAAGAAAATCCCGGACCGTGCTGGAGGCTTCCTCATGGGATTCCACACGTGTCAGTATCTCGACCCGGTTGCAGGTCGAGACAATCATGGCTTCTTTGATTCCGGGCCGTCCCGAAAGGCGCAGCAGCTCTTCAGGCAATTGTTCTGCCTTGAAAGACGCCCGCTGGCGGATATCCACTTTTGCCGTCCGGTGATTCAATCCAACTAATAACAGGTTGTACATCTACAACTCACACCTTAATAGTTGCCTGCGCCCACGATGCGGAAGGTGAACCAAGTAGACTCCGCCGGGCGCCTCATTCAACACTCTTTACAAATATGTATGCAGTCCCCAGTTAACCCCGAAGGTAAACAGGGTAGATACAAAACCAATGATACTGATATACGAGGCTCGCCGACCACGCCATTTTGTGGACAATCGATAGTAGACGAGAAAAAGATAAATGGCCCAAGTAATCAATGACGCAGTTTCCTTGGGATCCCAGCTCCAGAAACTTCCCCAGGCCTGCTGTGCCCAGATCGCTCCCGAAATGATGGTCAGACTCATCAGAAAAAAACCCGCGAACAGCGAGCGCCGAAGCAGTTCGTCGCATACCTGAAGGGAGGGGAGTCGGAAATAGAGAAAGCGGAAGTTCTTGTCCTTCAGTTCTTTTTCCTGGATGAGATACATGATTCCGGAAACAAATGTCAGGAAAAACGCAGAGTAGGAGAGGAACGCCACCGTGACATGAAAATGTACCCACGCGCTGTTCAGCGGCGCCGGGATAGCGTGGTTATCCTCCCAAATCAGCTGGGAAATGATCGTGAGCAGGGAGACCAGGGGCAGAATAAATGCGCCAAGGACATTGATCTTGTAGCGAAGGTTCGCAATCATGAAGATCAGCGATATGCACCAGGCGAAAAAGCAAAGGGATTCCGGCAGATTTGTAATAGGAAAGTGACGTCGCTGAACGCTCAATACGATGAGAGAGACGGTATGGAAGACGAAGCCGCCCGCAACCATCCCGAGCGCAATTCGGACGAAAATTTCCCGTTTTTGAAAAAAGCCGAAAATGGAGTGGAGCAAGCCCAACCCATAAAGCCCAATTGTAACTGTAAGTGTCCAACCCATATATTTAGCCTAAGAAGTGAAAATACTATCATTTGCATGGAACTGCGGCAAGGTCGTCGCCATCAGCGATCTGAATTGCAGCCGCACAGGCCGCGTCCGGCAAAAATGTCCGTACACCGACAAGCTGGTAGGTGCCGGGCTGATCCCATGATATATTGAAGCATTTTAGCGAGAACGGACTGTGGACTTTCTTCGGAACATTGATTTGGGCATCATTGCCATTCAATTTGCGGTGTTGCTCTTCTCTTTAAGCCTGCACGAGGCTGCGCATGCCTGGATGGCAGACAGGCTTGGAGACTACACAGCGCGATATCTCGGACGTGTAACCCTGAATCCGCTCCCCCACATTGACCCTTTTGGAACAATTCTGTTCCCCTTGCTGCAGTTCTTTGTTCACTTTCCGCTGATCGGGTGGGCAAAACCTGTTCCCGTGAATACGGCGCATTTGCGGAATCCGCGCAAAGACCACATTTTTATCTCGATCGCGGGCCCATGCTCCAACCTTCTTGCCGGCGGTATTGCCTTTATCCTTCTTGTCGTGGTCAAGCTTAGCGTGCCTCAAGCGCATGAAATGATTGAGAATATGACCGTTTTCGGGCGCGTGGCGGCGCCGCATTCGGTGCTGGCTCCTATCCTGATGATTTTGTGGTATGCGATGATTATCAATCTGCTTCTGGCGTTTTTTAACATCATCCCGATTCCGCCGCTGGATGGTCATTGGGTCCTGTATGGGCTTCTTCCTCCGAATGCGGCGGCAGCTTTTGAGCGCATGGGATCCTATGGATTCATTATCTTGTACGTGCTGATGTATATGGGTACGCTTCGATTCATCACCATTCCGGTTAAGCTGGTAATCGGACTGTTGCATTCATTTTAGGGTTGATCCGAATGGAAAGCGGCGAAAACACCGAAACCCCCAATCAGGAATTCCAATCTCAAACCGAGGGATCGGGAATTACGATCCGTCTGGAAGCGTTTGAGGGACCGCTCGACCTGCTCCTTCACTTGATCAAGAAGGAAGAGATCGATATCTGGAATATCCCGATTGCACATATTACCGAGCAGTACCTGCAATATCTTCAGATCATGACGGATCTGAACATCAACCTGGCAGGCGAATGGGTGGTAATGGCCGCTTCGCTGATCTATATCAAATCCCGCATGCTGGTCCCCCAGGAGAAAACGAACGAAGCGCAAGCCGAGGAGGAGGATCCCCGGAACGAACTGGTCTATCAGTTGCTCGAGCATCAGAAATTCAAAAATGCCGCGGAAATGCTCTATACGCGCGAAGAGGTTGAAAACGCTATCTGGAACAAACCTCCGCCGGATATTCTTGAAGAAGGCAATGAAGTGGTCTCCGTCACCTTGTTCGACCTTCTGCAGGCATTCAACGAAGTCGTCAAGCGCTTTGACTCTCAGCGGGTCATGGAGGTGAATCAGGAGGAAGTGACGATTGAGCAGAAGATCTCGGAGATACGCACCATTTTCCTGGTCAAAGATAAAATGCTCTTTTCCACCTTCTTCGCAGAGGCGCGATCCAAGCGGCATCTGATTGTCATCTTCCTGGCGTTGCTCGAACTGGTACGGTTGCACGAAGTCTTCCTGCTTCAAAAGAAGGCTTTTGAGGAAATTCAAATCTGCAAAGCGAAGGAATCAGCATAGCCTATGGACATTGTCGAGATGCAGGCCATCATGGAAGCGGTCATCTATGTTGCCGATGACCCTGTAAAATCGGACCAGTTTAAAGAGGTGTTTCCGGACGAGACGATGGAGACCCTGGAACAGGCCTTGAAAGGCATGGTGGAGAATTTCAATGCGCGCCCCGGCGGCATGATGATTCGCGAAGTTGCCGGCGGATACCGAATGACGACGCGGCCGGAGCACCATGAGCAGATTCGCGCCTATCTCAAGACAAGGCCGAACGCCAAGCTATCGATGGCAGCGCTCGAAACGCTCGCGGTTATTGCCTACAAACAACCGATAACACTGGCTGAGATTCTTGCGATTCGCGGAAAAAAATCCTCGACGGCCCTCCAAACCCTTTTGGAGCGAAAACTGGTATCGATCCAGGGCCGCAAACCTGTGGTCGGGCGCCCCATTCTTTATGGTACGTCCAAGGAATTCCTGGTTCACTTTGGATTGAATAATCTTTCCGATCTGCCCACCCTGGAGGAATTCTCCCAGCTGGCCGGCGAGCAGCTATAAAGCTATGGACGGGCAGGAACGGCTTCAAAAAATCATTGCTGCTGCAGGTATCGCATCCAGAAGAAAAGCGGAACAGCTTATTCAGGAGGGACGCGTTACAGTCAATGGCCGGATAGTCATTGAGCTGGGAGCAAAAGCTGACCCGGCGCAGGATTACATCAAAGTCGACGGCAAACTTCTCCGCCGCGAGATCGAAAAAATTTACATCCTTCTGAACAAGCCCCGGGAGGTTATCTGTTCCGTCTCCGATCCGGAAGGACGGGTCAAGGTTACAGACCTTGTGAATAAAAGCAAGATTTACCCGGTTGGGCGTTTGGATTACAACACGGAAGGGCTGATCCTGCTAACCAATGATGGCGAATTCTCCAAAATCGTCTCATCGGCAGGCAAACACTTATCCAAGGTGTATGAGGTCAAGGTTCGGTCCACTCCTACAGCGGGGGAAATGGCTCGTCTGAGGGAGGGAATTCGAATGAAGACCGGGGAAAAACTGGCACCCTGCCGTATCACCCCGATCAAAGAAAGCGCGAACAGCTGGTACGAAGTGATCCTGACTCAAGGCAAAAACCGTCAGATTCGTGAGATGTTCGAATCGATCGGACACCCGGTTGTAAAGCTAAGACGGACGCGCATCGGATTTCTTACGGATCATGGGTTAGCCGTGGGAAAATACCGCAACCTCACGGGTATGGAAGTTCAGCGCATCCTGCAATTGGGGGCCAGAACTCGCAGCAGCAAGTAGGGCAATTGCCGGTATCGGCAATGTCCTTCATCTGTCGAGTAGGCCGGGAACATTTTTCGGGTTATATTTACTAGGATTACAGGAGCGAACGTGTTCACTGGAATCATCGAGGAAGTTGGACTCATCCAAGAGCTGCGTTTCGCGTCTCAGGGTGCGGTTATAACCGTATCGGCGGAAAAGTGTACGACAGGCTTGAAGATCGGTGACTCCATTGCGGTGAACGGGGTCTGCCTTACCGCCACTCGAATCGGGAGCGGATTTTTCCTGGCCGATATCTCGGCGGAAACCCTTCGCATCAGCAGCTTCAAGCAGCTAAAACAAGGCAATCGGGTCAACCTGGAGCGGGCATTGATGGTGGGGGACCGCCTGGGTGGACACATCATGCAAGGGCATGTCGATGGAGTCGGAAGGCTTGTTTCCAAAGCGCGCAGCGGGGAAGGCTGGGAGGTTACGTTTGACTTTCCGCGCGAGCTTGAACGCTACATGGTATATAAGGGGTCCATCTCGGTAAATGGCATCAGTCTGACCCTTGCTTCGCTGTCCAAGGGACTCTTTTCCGTGGCAGTGATTCCGCACACTTTTGAGGCCACCAACCTGAATCTATTAATGGCCGGAGATCTCGTAAATCTGGAAGTCGACATACTCGGTAAGTACTTTGAGAGATTTTTCCAGCTTGGAATTACCTCCAACGAGAGGGGCGGGGCGCGAATGACGCCTGAATATCTAAAGGAACAGGGGTTCTAATATGCGCTTTCTGCAATGCGCAATTGCTTTTTGCATGCTATTGCCCACCTGTCTGCGGGCAGAATCCCCCCTTCCTGCTTTTGGGCGGGATACAGTTCTGGTCTGGAATGATAAGAACCAGGACTACAGCGCCGAGTTCGTGGTACGGATTGCCGAATTTCTCCCCGATCGATATGTCGAATGGGAAGATGCCAAAACACAGGGCACTATCTTTATGCCCAGCCGTGACATCAGTTCGGCAAAGGGATTTGTGGGCGCCAACCTCTTTCAGTCAGGAACAGATACCAAAGGAAAGGACACCACCACGCTGTGGTTGAGCCAACGCCTTTTCGAAGATCTGAAAAACAAGAAGAAGCTCAAATGCAACCTCGATGGCGTCGCCGCAACGCTGACGTATCAGGGAGAAGGCGAACTGGAGGTCGAGGTAAATCGCGTGCCGCAGCGCCTGCCCGTCATCAAAGTAGCTGATGATCGTGGCTCAGAACGATGGTTTCTGGACCGCCCGGATAATCCGCTCATGCTGAAACTCATCGTGCGCAGCTATTCCCAGGTGCTGACAAGCATTACCACGGATCGACCCAATACGCTGCGCTGGATAAAAGGGAAGAAGCTCAATAACCTGCCGCAATAGTTTTTCCGGGCGCAAAAACCTCTCCTGCGCTCTTAGGTTCAAAAATGCGCTATATGCGATCAGATCAGATTCCGTCGGGAGGTAATGCGGAGGCGATGGCTTCACGCGTGAGTTGAACGAGGTCATTGCGTTCCTCGGTGGTCATTCCTGTGGTCGCGATGGGATCATGGAATATGACCTCCACGCGTCCCGGCCTTATCGCATATTTGCCCGGCGGATTGATTTTTGAGCTATTGAGAATTGTGATAGGGACAATCGGAGCCTGTGCCTTAATGGCCATCAGAAAAACTCCCTTTTTGAAATCTCCGAGGCGACCATCCCGGCTTCGCGTCCCTTCAGGAAAAGCGACAAAATCTCTCCCCTGCATTAGAAGCCTGGCTCCCATTTCGATGCCGGCATGCGCATCCTTTGCATTGGTACGCTCGATGGGTACAAATTGAACCTTTTTGAGAACCAGGGAAAAAACAGGAAGGCTCATCATTTCTTTTTTGATCAGAGCGCTCCAATCTCGCGGGATGGCATGCAAGAGCACGGGGCCATCAAAATTACCCTGATGGTTTGAGAGAAAGACATAGGTCACGCCAGGAAGGATCTTCTCGATCCCCCGGATCGTGACTCGAACGCTGCATAGCAGGCCGGCCACGCGAACGCAAAAGCGCGCGAGAGTATGGACCAGAGCGTTGTTTCCGGACAGAGCAGTCCAAAGAATTCCAATTGGACCACAAATCAGGATGAAGAGTCCCACAAACAGGTATACCAGCGACGCTCGAATCATAGGCGCATGATTTTTAGGAAGAAGCCAGAAGTAAGAAGTCAGGAGACAGAAGAAAAATGCTTACTCCTGTCTCCCCATGATCAACAAAATCCGCATAATCGTAAATCGTCAATTTCCCTGTCCCAGTTTCGCTACCTGCTGCTCAATAACGGAATCCTCGATTTTGCTGAATAGAATCTCACGTTTTCCCAGCGCGTGACCTTCCGGCAGTCTTAGTTTGGGGACATCCGACCAGCGCTGTTCCCGATGCGAACCCGGCGCATTCAGCATTCGCCAGAGTTTTTCGGCGGAGAAGGGGAGAAACGGTTCCATCAGCACCGCCAGCGCAATATGCAACTGCAGCGTGGTATAGAGCGTGGACGCGCAGCGGGCACGATTCGTCTTCAGGGAACTCCAGGGGGCTTCATCATTGAAGTATTTATTCCCGGTTCGAGCGAGATCCATTAGTTCTCCGACGGCTCGACGTACCTGAAAATCCTCGAGGGCGGCGCCGATCTTCTTTGTGCTTTCTTCAATTGCAGTCAGAATAGCGCGGTCTGAATCCGCGAGATCGCCCGCGGGCGGAACTTTAGCTTCGAAATTCTTCTCGATAAAGGCAAGACTGCGGTTAATGAGATTCCCTAGAACATCGGCCAATTCGCTGTTATTGCGGACCTGAAAATCCTTCCAGGTAAAATCCGCATCCTTGTTTTCCGGCGCATTGGCTTCCATCCAGTAGCGAAGCGGATCGGGGGGAAGGACATCGAGATACTCGTCGACCCATACAGCCCAGTTGCGGCTGGTGGAGATCTTCTTGCCCTCAATGTTCAGGAACTCGTTGGCAGGAATTTGCGACGGCAGAATGAATTCCTGATGTGCCATCAATGTGGCTGGCCATACGATGGCGTGAAAGACGATGTTGTCCTTGCCTATGAAATGAATCAGCTTCGTTTGCGGATCAAACCAATAATCCCGCCAGCGATCCGGTGTGCCCTGTTTCTGGGCCCATTCCACCGAGGACGAGATATAGCCGATCGGGGCATCGAACCATACATAAAGAACTTTCCCTTCCGCGTCCGGAAGTGGAACGGGAATGCCCCAGTCAATGTCCCGTGTAATCGGCCTGTCGGTCAGGCCCTCCTGGAACCAGCCTGAGCAAAACTCTCGAACATTGCTTTTCCAATTGGTCTGCGCGCTCTGCCAGTCCTCGAGCTGCTTCTGGAAAGCGGAGAGGCGGAAATACCAGTGTTTGGTTGTACGGAACTCCGGAGTGGAACCGCAGACTTTGCACTTCGGAGATACCAGTTGCTCGGGCTCAAGCCAGCGGCCGCAAGCTTCGCACTGGTCGCCGCGGGCACCCTGCTGATGGCAGTGTGGACACTCCCCCTCGATGTATCGATCGGGCAGGAATCGTTTACAGCTGGTGCAATAGTATTGGCGGATCGACTGCTCCTTAATAAATCCCTTTTCATTCAGATTGAGAAAGAAGTCCTGCGAGATCTTGTGATGCAGGGGCAGCGAGGTCCTGGAGTAGTTGTTGAAAGCCACCCCCATGCGCTGGAAACTGGTCTGCATCAATGCATGATAGCGATCAACGATTACCTGTGGGGTGACATTTTCCTTATCCGCGCGAATGGTGATGGGGACACCATGTTCATCGGAGCCGCAGATGAATAGAACATCGGCACCGCACAGGCGTTTGTAGCGAACGTATACGTCCGCTGGAATGTATGCCCCTGCCAGATGCCCGATGTGCAAAGGGCCGTTAGCGTAGGGAAGTGCCGCAGTCACCAGAATTTTTTCGGCCTGATCCACTGAAATATTCCTTTCTGCCGTTAGGTTGCACGATCCCAAAGAGACGGGATCGCCATTGTCATTCGCCAATCTCGCTAGGGTGCTTAAATTTTACGTATTCCTGAAGCGCGTCTCGAGTCGAAGGAAATGCAAGCTGGGTCCAGGGAATGTCCTCAAGCGCAAACGACCGGACCTCTTTGCTTTCCGGCGTGCATCCGGCTACGCCGCCAGTTACGGTTGCTCGAAAAACAACCAAAACAATTCCAACGTTCGCGTAGGAATACACATTCAACATGCCGTCAAGCCGCACGTTCAGAAGTGTCTCCTCGTGCGTTTCCCGGATAGCCGCATCCTCGACCCGTTCACCCAGATCGACATAGCCTCCGGGAAATGTCCAACTGCCCCAGGACGGCTCGACGTTCCTTCGCACCAGCCAGATCTTCCCGTCCTGTTCCGGTATCGCTCCTGCCACGACCTTAGGATTCATGTAAAAGATGAATCCGCAGGACTCGCAAATTTTGCGAACGTGCTGTTCCTCTTCAAGGTAGCGTTCGACAAGGGACCCACCGCAGCGCGGACAATATTTTGCCCACGCTGAATCTGGCGGGTGTTGAAGCCAGATATGGCGGTGCCGGTCTTCCATAGTCAACCTCAATTATTCCTTTGGGCGCCAATTGCAATGAGCCTGCCCGTGAGAAGTATAATATCAGCATGCTGAAGATTCGCAATTTTCATGTGGGGGATTTCGAATTTCTCTATCGGATGGATCACATCTGCTTTGAGCCGGGAATTGCCTTTTCCAGGGGAGAACTTGCGCTTTATCTGAATCACAGGCATGCGATAGCAAGAATAGCAGAACTATCCGGAGCGATCGCGGGATTCATCCTGGTTCGTATCGAAAGGCGATCCATCGCCCATATGATTACCCTGGACGTGCTGCCGCAATACCGTCGAATGGGAATAGGAACAGCCTTGATGGAAGATGCGCATGGCGAACTTGCGCGCCGCAGGATTGCCACTGCAATCCTGGAAGTAGCGGTCGAAAATGTCGGGGCTCAACTGCTGTATAAGAACCTTGGTTACAGGGAAGGAGCCCTTCTAACCGGATATTACCGCGGCAGGGAAGATGCCTATCGCATGGAAGCGAAGATCCCATGCGAGGCCCAGACTCCCGGGTAGTACCCGAAGCCCATCGGGAAAGACTATGATTCCTTCGCCATATAGCCTTTGCGGGTGACCACCTTGAATTTCAACGGCTTGCCCTTTTCATCCTTGAGGTCGGCGTTCACATCCACGCGAATCTTCCTGAATTTCCCATCCTTGACGGTGTTGCTGGATGCATAGGCAATGCTGTATTGGCTTCTCAGCAGCTTTGAGATATTGTCGAATATCGCCGGGAGTTCAGTTTCGAAGCGCGGAAAATAGGCGGCTCCACCCGAATAATCCGCGAAGGATCGAAGCCGATTATCCGCCATCAGGAGATCGAGATTGGCGGAACTGCTGATGGCTCCGGCCGCTTCGGCGCGAATCCTGAAATTTTGCCCCAGCCCGATGGCATAGACCGAGGCATTCGCCTGTTTGCATTTATTCAGAGCTTCATCGTATGTATGACGGCTGAAAGTATCCAACCCTGTGCTGACAAGAAGGACTGCCACCTTCCCCTCAATTTCCTGCGTCCGGTCCAAGGCAAAAATGAGCGCGTCCGAGAGATTACTTTCATAGTACGCCGGGTAAGTAAAGCGTCGCAGCGCTTCCTGGATTTTGCTTCGGTCCTGAGTGAAATCGCACAGGATGGTTGTATGCATGTCGTATCCCACGACCGCAACCCAGTCGCCTTTGCGCAGGCTGTTGGCGAAGTAGTACATTGCATTCCAGACCTCATCAATAAACCTGGAAATATTGCGACTGTACTCTGTAAGCATCACAACCGTGACGTTGGCTTCCAGCGGAGAAAAATTTGAAATCTCTTGCTTGACGTTATCCTCGTAGATGGTAAAGTTCTCAGGTTTTAGGCCGGTAATCGTATTGCCTTTTGTATCGGTTACCAACACCTGGAGCGAAACGAGATCCACCGCCACCGAAATTGACGTTTGTCCCTGGGGTTTGTCCTGATCCTCCGTATCGGTGGGAGCCGGTCGCTGACGCCGGGGTTTTGGATCCTGGCGTGGAGTGTCCTGGGCAAAGACCGCGGCCGGAGCGAATAGGGTAGCGCGATTTTGCACGCAGGCTGCCACGATGGATAAGGTCAGGAAGCAAAGCAATAGAAGACGTATCTTTTTCAGGCAGGTCATACGGTGGCTCCGGTTTTTCGATGCTTTCGCGGAAGTTTTCTTGACGTCCGACACTCCGAAATGGTAGCACAATCATTACCGGGTCTCAAAGGAACGTCCGCGGGACAAATTGATTTGACCTTGAAATTTCAGGGTGCTAATAATTCAAAGGGTTAGACAGAAAACATCAATCGTCTCGGTCTCCGGGATTGCCTTAATTGGAGGTACACTGTGAGCTACTGTCCGGAATGCGAAGCCGTTATTGACGAAGAATTCGAGGACGTAGGAGAACTCATTACCTGCCCAGAATGCGGGGTTGAGCTGGAAGTAATTTCGATCGATCCCGTGGAATTCGATCTTGCTCCAATCGACGACGAAGACGAGGATGACGAATTCCGCTTCGAGGATGGCGATGACGAAGAAGAAGAATGGGACGATGATGATTCCTACGACGAGGATGAAGACGACGAAGACGAAGATATGTGATTCTCCCCTGCCGAGCTTTCAGGTCCCGCCGGGTGCTGCGGAGGAGTGTGTTTTTATCTGCAAGAAACGGAGCAATAGCCCTTAAGTGTTGCAGCATATCCAATTGATAATCCTTGATCTCGACTATGTCGTATTCGACTGCGCAAAGCTGAAGCTGCAGTCCTTGCGGCAGAGTCTGATCTCACTAGCCGATATTATTCCTCCCGATGTCCGACTTCCCGATGAAGTTGACGTTGGCGAAGCCTTCCAGCAGCACGGCCTTCAGTGGCTCGATAACCTGGAACTCGGATTTGATGAAGAAAACCTGGACGCTCTTCGCCAGTCTTATGTGCTGAACGAGAGCCGTCTGGTAGCGGCTGGCGTTGGTTCGGTCTTCCCGGGGCTGCGGAGCTTTATCCAGGAATACAGAGAGAAGGGCATTGCCGTTGCTCTTGGAGCCGAAGCCACGAGAGATTACCTGGTTGCGGTATCCGAGCGGCATCAATTGGAGGAAATGTTTCAGATCTCCCTGTGCACCGAGGAATATGGTTCTGGAGGCTCTGAGGAAATGCTCGAGGAAATCATCCACTTTACGGAGGTAAACCCAAGCGAAGCGCTTGTGCTTGGCGCACGCCCCAGGCTTTTCGAAGCGGCGCACAACCTGGAAATGCTGGCAATCGAGTGCGGTTGGGGAGTCCGGCAACCTTCCGGGGACGCGGACATTCAGGCTCCGATAATTGCCCAGTTAAATTCCGCAATCGTGAAGGCCGATCAGCTCGCGTCTGAGAAGTATTAAAGAATGGCGAGGCCGCCCGGGCCTGATTTCCGTCGTCTTCTAAAAGACGTGGTACAATAAAATTCATGACCCTGGAAGAAAAAGAAAAACAATTAGAGCAAATGCTTAAGAGTGTTGCGCCTGTCATCGTTGCCTACAGCGGCGGTGTTGACAGTTCCTACCTTGCCTACAAGGCGCACCAGGTTTTGGGCGATCGCGCATTGGCCGTGACGGCGGAGAGCGCTTCGGTGCCATCCAGCCAGAGAAAAATGGCCGCGCAAGTTGTGAACCAATTCGGGATTCCGCATAAAATTGTTCATTCGAAGGAAATAGAGAATCCTCTATACAGTGCCAACCCGACCAACCGTTGCTACTACTGCAAAGACGAGGTTTATACTATCCTGCGATCCGTTGCCGGCGAGTTGGGAAATGCTACCATTCTAGATGGGTTGAATTCCGATGATACCGGTGATTTCCGTCCGGGCAGAATCGCCGGGAAAGAGCACAGCGTTCGCAGTCCGCTTCTGGAAGCGGGCCTGAACAAAAATGAAATCCGGGAGCTATCCCGCCGCGCCGGTCTTCCCACCGCGGATATGCCTGCTTCGGCTTGCCTGTCTTCCCGTTTTCCCTATGGAGTCCACATAACGGAAGAGAAGCTGAAGATTGTGGATCAGGGAGAAGAAACCCTGCGCGAAATGGGTTTCCAGGTATTCCGCGTGCGGTACCACGAAAACATGGTACGGCTGGAATTCGGAGCGGAAGACATGAAGAAGGTTCTGAATCCCGAAATGGCTGCTTCGTTGGCGCGGGCATTCAAGGCCTTGGGCTTCAAATATGTCGCGCTTGATCTGGAAGGGTATCGGACCGGATCCGCAAATGAAGTGCTCAGTTCCGAAGAAACCGTAAAATTCAGCGTGTAGACAACCACGGCCGCTGCCCCACTAATAGGCGCTCCGGAATGGGAACGGTGGAGTACTGCGGGTAGCTGCCGCCTTTGAAAACCATAAACGCCGAAGGCGATAGAAAGATACTGCACTGCGAAGGCCGCCCGAGGTCCTGGGGTAGTTGTTCTCACACCACTTTGAGCACCTGCTGAACGACTTCCTTCACTTCCTCAATTTTGAAGGGCTTGGCAAGATAGCGGCTTTGATTGTCTTCAAAGAACGATCGTGTATCCATGCTTACGGTATCCCCGGTGACAAAAACGATGCGGCTCGCAAGCTTTGGACGGTTTTCCTTGATCCACCCATAGAGGTCTTTTCCGCTCATCTGCGGCATCTTGAAGTCGCTGATGACCAGGTCATATTGCGTTGTCTGTATCTTGTCCATGGCCATCCGGCCATCGCTGGCCGTGTCCACCTGCTTCGGTAGAGTGCCAAAAACCTCCACGAAGAAATCGAGTATGTATTTCTCATCATCGACCACAAGAATCGTCTTGTCCCGGATGAGTTTATCGAATTCATAGGCGGGAGGCATGAGTTCAGCGGCAATGCTGAACTCATCCTGGAGCTTTGAAATGACGGGGAGCTCAATGATAAACGTAGATCCCTCTCCTATGCGGCTCCGGGCGTAAATATTGCCTCCGTGCTCTTTGATCATGCCGTATGAAAGGCTCAGACCCAGCCCGGTTCCTTTGCCCACTTCCTTCGTGGTAAAGAACGGATCGAAAATCCTCGTCAGATAATTCTCCGGAATCCCAGGCCCATCGTCTTTGATTTCGACAATCACGCGCGCATTCTGATTGTCGCTATGGGTGCGGATATGCAACTGGCCGCGTCCATGTGCTTCCAGCATGGCTTGCTCGGCATTGGTCAGAACATTGAGAAAAACCTGCTGCAGTTGATGAGCATCGGCGATGGTTTTGGGAAGGTGCCGATCCAAATCGCGGCCTATTTCGATGTTATTGACATGAAGATCATAACTTCTCAGTTCGATTGTCTTCTCCAGGATGTCGTTAATATCCGAGAGCGTTCGTTCGGGCTTCTGTTTGCGCGCGAAGGAGAGCAGATTCTGTACAATTTTCTGGCACCGTAACGCGAGATTGTTGATCTTCAGCAGGTTCTCTTTTACGCGATCATCCAGATCCTTGCGCATCTGCAGCAATTGCGAATAACCCATTACGCCCGTGAGAGGATTATTCAGCTCATGGGCAATGCCGGAAATCAGCTCGCCGATCGCCGACAGTTTTTCGGACTGAATGAGCTGCTGCTGAAGCAGCTTTTCATTGCTGATATCTTTGGCAACATGGATCGATCCTACCAGCCGTTTGCCCTTGTCATACCACGGGCTGACGGAAATCTGGAAAACGCCTCCCATGACAGGCAGCGTCATTTCCTCAACAAGAAGCGTTTCAGATTTCAAGGGGCGTGTGTGTCGGCAGGCACTCTGTCCGGATGTTTCGTGATTGTAAATCTCGGAACAGTACCTCCCGATCACCTTCTGCGGAATAGTATTCAACCGCCGTGCCAGAGCGACGTTGGCGCGGATGACTTTGCCGGTTGTATCATGGACCGAAACGCAGTCCTGCATGGCATCAAAGGTCGTTTCCCATTCACGCTGGCTTCGCGAAACGCGCTGGAATAGACGGGCGCTTTCCAAAGCAATGGAAGCCTGGTGGGCAAGGGTTTCGGCGCGACGAATCTCCTCTTCGGAAAATTTTCTTTCCCGCGAATCATCGCTGCAGACAAGCACTCCGATCGCCTGCTCCTTGGTCAGCAGCGGCGCGATAATCGCCGCTCGCCATCCCAGCCGTTGCATCAGCTCGCTGCTGTTGCGTCCGTCCCTCGAAATATCCTCAATGGCAATCACGCGCTTTCCCTCGAGCGCGGTAACGGCAATCGAGGCCTCCGAATAGCGGATTTTTACGCTTCGGATATCGAGGTTCTCCGTCTGGGTTGACGCAGACCCCGCGAGATACTGGTTTTCATCCTCCAGCAGGAACAGGTGGCATTGATCGGTTTTTGCCAGTCGCTTTCCCTCAACGACGATTCTTTGGATGATGTCTTCAAGATTCAGGCTCTGAGAGATGATCTTATTCAATTCCTGCATGGCCACAAGATCTTCGGAGAACTTGCTGTACTGCTCACTGAGCAGCGAGTTTGCCGAGGCAACCCCGATCATGTCGCAAAGAGCGAGAATGAATACCTCCTGGCCCGCACTGATTGCCGTTGCGCTTTTGCGCGCAAGAGATAGAAATCCTATTCGCTGATTGCCCGATTGAATGGGATACTCGCCAAAAAACTTCAAATCGGAGGCACGCAGCGCATCCGAGAATGGACCCGGTCCCCACTTTGAAACACTTCCGGAAACCGGCGCAGGTGAAAAATGTGCGCTGTCGGTCACGCTACAACTTAATAGAGACAGAACTTGTTTGCGAAAACCCTTGCTGACAACCGCGCCATCCGCTTCCTGAATCGACGGTATTCGAAACATCCCGGCATCGATCTTCACGATTTCCCGCAAGGCATCAAGCGCCGCGGAAAGGATGACGCGGAGATTCGTGGATCGGCCAATCAATGACGAGATCTTTCTGAGGGCCTCTGTTTCGTTTGTCTTGGGCTTGGAACTCGGTCGAGCAGATTTCTTTACAGAGGTGATTGCCACAGAAGTAATCCCTTCTCAAATCATTGACAGGATGCGGTTCGATGGAATGGAAATTATAAAAATAAGAAAGAATAAACGCCAGCGAAAAGGGGAGGAGCGGGGAGACACAAGTAGCAAGTCGGGACACATAGGGTTCATCTGAACGTTGTGCCGGCTTGAAACCAGGCTTCCCGTGCGGCCCCTCCTGCCTAATGCTTTTCTTACTTCTTTGTCAGCTCCGCTTTCGGAGCATAATAGCCGCGGCGATAGCGCGCCGTAATGTTTGGGGCGCCATTCAGCTCGATTTTCACGCGCCGGAAAGAGCCGTCACGTGCGGCATTGCCGGAAAAATACGCAAGGCTGTACTGGCTTCTGAGATCAGTGGCGATCTCGGTAACGATCGAGTGTATATCGGTGAGCCGCGAGGGGAAAAATGCCTTCCCACCGGTTTCTTCCGCAATTTTGGTCAGCGCGTCGCGCGCCTTCTCGGGAGCACTTTTGGACCACTTGCCGAAAAATCCCTTGTCGGGAATCTCATCGAGGAAACCAACGCTGAAGACCTGAACATCCGATTCCTGGACTTTAGCCAGGAGTTCGTCAAGCTTGTAGTAGCTGTCCCTGTCCTCGCCATCCGTAATCACCACGACCGCTTTTTTGGGCTTGGAACCGGTGTGTGCCTTCTGAACCCCAAGATAAATGGAATCATAGAGTGCTGTTCCGCCGGTTACGATAGTGTTCTCGAAAGCATCGGTAATCTCATCGATGTCGCTGGTGTAGTCCTGCAACAGTTCCACTTCGTCGTTAAAGCCGATAAGAAACACCTGATCCTTCGGATTGCTTGCTCGAATGAAAGCCAGGGCTGCTTTCCGCACCTGGTCGATTTTGCCCTTCATGCTCCCACTGAGGTCGATAAGAATGCCCATACTGACAGGAACGTCTTCCTGCGAGAAGGATTCCAGCGCCTGCTGGATTCCATCTTCATATAATTTGAAATTCTCCTTCTTCAGGCCTCCGACAAAATGTCCGGATTTGTCAAACACCGAGGTATACATGACAACCATGTCGACGCTGACGCCGATCGTGAAGCCTTTATCCGCGGCGGGAGTGTCCTGTGGAATTCTGGATTCGAGTTCCGGCTTGGTTTGCCGCCGTCGTTCCTGTTGTGTTGTATTCTTGTCCTGGGCGCGCAGCGTGCGGAAAACCGGCAGGGTCCCCAGCAAAAGGATCGCTGCGAGTCCCAATTTGATTCGGAGTCCCCAGGCATTAGTTTTTGGGCGCATAGTAACCCTCTTTGGCATGCACCATCAGCTTGGGAAGGCCTTGGGGCGCATCAAGTTTGACGCGTATTCGACGCCATTTCCCATCATGAGACTTGTTGGTCGGAATGTAGCCAATGACATATTGAGTACGAAGTTCGGCGTGAATGAGGTCGATATAGTAGTCGAGCTCGTTGAAGTTGTTCGGGAAAAAGGTTCGTCCCCCTGTTGTGCTGACAAGGTTTTGAATTTCGGCGCGGCCATACCCCAGCTTGCCTTCTTCGCCAATGGCATAAATCTGAACATCCGATTCCTTCGCGAATTCGCGGACTTCGTTGGCTGAGTATCGGGAACTGTTATCTTCACCGTCCGTGATGACAATCAGCGCTTTCTTCTCATTTTTCGCATTCTTAATCTGGTCCAATCCCATGTACACCGCGTCATACATCGCGGTTCTCCCGCCGGGCTTCTGGAAGGCCACGTCATTCTGCAACGAGGAACTCTGGGCAGTGAAAGATTGTACCAGCGTGGTCTTTTGATTGAAGGTGATCAGGAAATACTCATCGTCCGGATTACCGGACTGAAGGAAGCGCGAGATCGCATTTTTGGCCTTTTTGATGTTGTTGTTGTCCTTCATGCTGCCGCTGACATCAAAAATCAGGCCGACGCTGATAGGGGCAGATTGCTGATGGAAATGCGAAATGGTCTGTTCTACCTTATCCTCGTAGATCTGGAAGTGCTCTTTTTCAAGCCCTGTGACGTACCGGTTCAGCGGATCGGTAACCGAGACTTTTACAAAAACCGTTTCAACCCCGACTTTGAACAGAGGAGTTGTAGCCGGCCTCTGTGCTTGGCCCATCAAGTCAAGCGCATAGGTCAGAAAGGCAGCTACAAACAATGCGGAAACAGCCCGAAATCTCAAACTCACGTTAGTGCCTCGTGCGCCAGGTCGCGACGACGCAAATTCAATTAACAGTTTAACATCCGGCCCATGCAAGTCAAGAGTGCGGACGGGTCCGCACCACGCGGATTATTCGGCGTTGAGTCGTTCGAGAAACTCCAGTCCAACCAAAACTTCCCGTGGTTTGGATCCGTCAGCTGGTCCGACAATTCCATTGTGATACATCATGTCAACCAGTTTGGCCGCCCGCCCATATCCGATGCTGAGCCGACGCTGCAGAAGGGAAGTGGATGCCCTCCCTTCACCAACGACCACTCGCACCGCATCTTTGTAAAGGCTATCCTGCAATCCCGGGTCAACAGGATTGCCCGCTTCGTCCACTTCCTCCTGCCCGTAGGTAAGGACCGATTCGTCATAGGACGGCCTGCCTTGCTTGCGCAGGAATTCGACAATAGCCTGTGCTTCCTTTTCACTGACGTAGGCGCCGTGAATGCGCGTAAGACGAGCCGTCCCGGGCGGAATAAACAACATGTCTCCGTTGCCGAGCAGCTGTTCCGCTCCGTTGCCGTCGATGATCGTGCGCGAGTCCACCTTCGATGCGACTTTGAAGGCGATGCGGCAGGGGAAGTTGGCTTTAATGATACCTGTAATAACATCCACTGACGGGCGTTGGGTCGCGAGGATCAGGTGAATACCTACGGCGCGCGCCATGGCAGCCAGGCGCGAAATCGATTCCTCTACCTCTCGGGAAGAAACCATCATCAGGTCGGCGAGCTCGTCAATGACAATCACGATGTAGGAAAGCGGCCGCTCCAACTCGCCTTCCGCTTCTTTTTCGAGGAAGGACATCTGGCTGCTCGAGCTACGGATCAGCGTGTTGTATTGGTCGATATTGCGCACGCCGCGCAGCGCCAGCTTTTTATAGCGGCTCTCCATTTCGCTGGTGGCCCAGCGGAGCGCATTGGCCGCCTCGCCCGCGTCCGTGACAATAGGGGTCAGGAGATGGGGGATATCCGAATACAGTCCGAGCTCAAGACGCTTGGGATCGATGAATACAAAACGGACTTCCTCTGGAGTCGCCTTGTATAGGATCGACGTAATCATGCAATTGAGCGCCACGCTCTTTCCTGATCCCGTGGCCCCGGCAATCAAAAGATGCGGCATGCGCGCAAGATCTGTTACAAAGGGGCTGCCGTTGATCAGCTTTCCAAGCGACAGCGTCAGCCTGGAAGCAGACTTTTGGAAGACCTCGGACTCCACCAGTTCGCGAAGCATGATGGTTTCGCGCTGGCTGTTGGGTACTTCAATCCCAACGGTAGCCTTGCCCGGAATCCGATCGATTCGAACCGATTCTGCCTTGATCCCGAGGCACAGGTCATCCACAAGCCCGGTAATCCTGGCATACTTGATTCCGGCATCCGGCTTGAATTCGAATGTGGTAACCACCGGCCCAGGATGGATCTGCGTAATGCTTCCATTGACATCGAACTCCGCGCACTTGTCGGAGATCATACGGGCGCGTTCCATCAGGTCGGCTTCATTGACAGGGAAGGGATTATCCGCAGGGCTCAGCAGAGATACCGGCGGCAAAGTGAATTTGCGCGATTTCGAGCCGTCCTGTTCGGGACCCTTGGTCTGCGCCGGTTTTTGCGGCGGCGGATCAGGTGTGCGCACCACAGGGGGCGGTGCAGACGGTTTGGTATCGGCAGAAGCGATGGCGGCCTTCACCGGAACAGGGCGCGGATCAGGCTTTATGACAGGCGCCGAGGATGGCTTAATATTGACAACCGCCGGCTTTCGATTCTCCCGCCATTTCTTGAATCGATCCCAAAGCTTTGGCCGCGGTATTCCAGCCTCCGGCGCAATCCGCGTAAAAAATCGATTTAGCGAAAGCGTCGTGGCCGCCAGAATTCCCAGAAGCAACGCCCCTGCGATCACTATAATCGTGCCGGTACGATTGAGGTTAGGCAGAAGCAAGTCATCGACGATCAGAACCCCTATGAGCCCGCCAGGTTTGAGGGCTCCATCCTTCACCCGCAGGGGAGTCAAATGCATAACGGCACTGGCACTGACAATCAGCAGGAACAGTCCAATCGTTCTCAGGTAAGGCGTCTGAATTTCACGGGCAAAGATATATTTCCAGCTCAATATGAACAGTGGAACCGGAAGAAGAAAAGCAGCAAAGCCAAAAATCTGGAAAAGAAAATCACTGGTATACGCCCCGATTCTTCCTATCCGGTTGTCGGGCATCTTAGCCGACAGCACATTGAAGCTGGAATCATGCGGGTTATAGGATAAAAGACAAAGTAAAACCAATACTGCAACTAATAATAGGAAAACACCTATGAATTCATGTCTTTTTGCATTCGTTTCGTGCGGCATGTGCTAGTCCACTTCCAGTATCGCTGGTTTGACGGGCTATCCGAGATCCAACGCATCGCATTCCTTGACCGCTGGAGTCCTATCAAGCAAGAAAATCAGATTTCATAAATCACCGGAACAATCATGGGGCGTGTTCCGGTTTGTTTGCGAAAATATCTTTTCAACCCGGCCCGGATGGCTTCGCTGAGAACGAGGGAATCCGCGCGCTCTTCCTGGCTGCATTCCTCCACGGTCTTGATCACGATATCGCGTGCTTCGGAAAGAAACGCGGCCGCTTCTTCCTCCTGCACATGGCCGCGGCTGACGAGTTCGGGCAAGCCTTCGAGGTTGCCGGTGGATTTGTTAATCGCGACAACGGCAAGAACAACGCCCTCTTCAGACAGGTGCTGGCGGTCCCGGACCACGACTTCATCGAGTTCGGCAACGCCTCCTTCGTCGATAAGGCGACGGCCAACGGGAGCTTTGCCCTCAATCCGGACGGACTCGGGTTCCAGGACAAGAATGTCACCCGTTTCAGCCAGCAGGATTCGCTCCTGGGGAATTCCGACTTCGCGGGCAAGGAGGGCATGAGAGTAGAGTTGTCGATATTCCCCGTGGACAGGAACAAAGAACCGGGGCCGAGTCAGGTTGAGCATTAACTTCAGTTCTTCCTGGCTGGCGTGTCCCGAGACATGCATGGACCACTGGCTCTCGTCAAAGACGCGGGCTCCTCGGCGGCAAAAATGATTGACGAGGCGCGACACGCGTCCTTCATTTCCAGGGATGACGCGGGCGCTGATGATGACGGAGTCCCCTTCCTTTACACTCAGCTCCTTATGTTTGCCGAAGGCCAGCCTCGTAAGGGCGGCCAAGGGCTCTCCCTGGCTGCCTGTGCTAAGGATGACTAGTCGGTTATCGGGAATGCCCTGACATTCGGAACTGTCGGCCAAAACACCGGCCGGGATATTCAAATAGCCGAGCTGTGAAGCAATGCCGATGTTTTCCTTCATGCTCCGGCCCAGCGGCACCACGCGTCGTCCAAACTTCTGCGCCAGTTCCAGGATGATCTGAATCCTGTGAATGCTGGATGCAAAGCAGGCCACCACGATCTTGTTCGGGCTGCTGAAGAAGACCTGTTCGATATGCCGGCGGACGTGATTCTCCGACGGGGTGAACCCGGGTCTTTCGCTATTGGTGCTGTCGCTGAACAGTGCCAGTACGCCATTCTCCCCGAAATAAGACAGCCTTGCGTAATCGGTCAGATTGCGGTTTGGCGGGGACTGATCCAATTTGAAGTCACCCGTATGGATAATCGTGCCGACCGGTGTCGTGATGGCAAAGCCGATGCTGTCCGCAATGCTATGGGTCATACTAAGGACTTCAACGTGGATATCACCAAAATCCATGGCATCGCGAGGACTGACTGCGTGCAATTCAGCCGAATCGAGAATCCCATTTTCCTCAAGCCGTCCTCGGGCGAATCCCAGGGTCAGCGGCGTCCCATAGACGGGTGCGGAAACATCTTTCAGGAGATAGGCTAGAGCCCCAATGTGATCTTCGTGACCATGGGTCAGCAGAACCGCGCGGACTTTATCCTCGTTTTCCAGCAGGTAGGCAAAGTCTGGAATAACCAGGTCGACTCCCAACATGTCGTCACGGGGGAACATTAATCCGGCATCGATGACGATGATGTCATCCCCGTAACGAACCGCCATCGAATTCATTCCAAATTCCCCAAGTCCGCCCAGGGGAATGATTTCCATTTGATTAGACATCACTTGTTTTTCCGGATGGTTAAGGGCGAAGTATAGCCCAAAAAAATTCAGAAGTCAGGAGTCAGAAGTCAGAATAAATCAAAGATTTGTCGATTTTTGTCCGCCGTTCTGAAATTCCTCCCAATACACCGAGGCGAGATGTTCATACTGCTGGATGGTGAGCTCCTCGGCCCGCGCGGAGCCATTGATTCCGGCATGGGAAATGAGAGCATCGGATACCGCGCCGAGAGCGGCATGTCTGGAAAGCGAATTGGACAGGGTTTTGCGCCGGTAATTGAAGGCCGCTTTGACTACTTCATCAAAGGCAGCTTCGAAAGGCGGGTTCCACACTCGCTGTTTTGGATGGAGCGCTACCATAGCGGAGGTAACCTTGGGTCGCGGGACGAAGCATGCGGAGGATACCTTGAAGCCCATCTCGACATGCGCATGGTGCTGGCAATATACGGAAAAGAAGCCATATTCTTTTGAGCCCGGATTGGCTGTGATGCGCTGGGCAACCTCGAGTTGCACCATGAAATGCATATCTTGAACAGGATGGGCATTTTGAAGCAGCTTTTCTATGATGACCGTGGCGATGTTGTAAGGTAGATTCCCTGCCACCCGGATTTTTTCGCTCGGCGGAAGCTGCGCAGCCAGGAAACCTGAGAGCTCAAGCTGGAGAAAATCACCCGGAACCACGATGGCGGAAGGGAAGGGGCTCAGGGTTTCTGTCAGGAGCGGGATGCGATCCAAGTCTATTTCCAATGCAATATACCGGGAAACGCGGGGTGCAAGCAGTTTTGATATCGCACCGTCGCCGGCTCCAATTTCGAGAAATGAATCGACGGAGCCCGGCTGAATCCACCGGACAATACGGTCGATAACTCCCGTATCTCTTAGAAAATGTTGCCCAAAGCGCTTTTTTGCGCCCGGAGCATTGGGCTTGACAAGGTCTGAGTACACTTCCATAATAACTTTCTATTTTATAGGGGCGGAAGTTTGCCTTCAATGTAAGTTAGGAGAATTTGAAAGATGAGCGGAAAAGTATCAGAGGTCGGGGATCAGAATTTTGAGGCAGAGGTCCTGAATTCTCCAATGCCGGTCCTAGTGGACTTTTGGGCTGCATGGTGCGCACCTTGCCGGATGCTCGCCCCTGTGGTAGAAGCGATCGCCGAGCAGTATGACGGGCAGGCGAAGGTGGTAAAAGTGAATGTGGATGAAAACACCCTGACGTCCGGGAAATACAACATCAAAGGGATCCCAACCCTGTTGCTTTTCAAAGACGGAGTCATCAAAGAACAGATCATCGGCAATACGACCAAGGGTACGATCTCCAAGATGATCGATAACCACCTGGAATCGGATGCCGTTCAAAACTCCTAATAGAAGCAGCCATCTGCGTTGCGCCTGGATTTTGTGAGCACGGATAATTATCCGCGGAGCAGTGGAAGCGTGCTCGCGGGATTCGCGCGCCTGACGCCTGGAATTTTATCTCATGGCCAATGTAATTGTTGTCGGTGCCCAATGGGGTGATGAGGGCAAGGGTAAGATCGTTGATTTGCTAACGGCGAATTTCGATATCGTGGCGCGCTATCAGGGCGGTCACAATGCCGGCCATACCGTCATTATCAATGGTCGTAAATATGTCCTTCATCTGATCCCTTCCGGCATTCTGCATCCCAAAAAGCAGTGTGTGATAGGAAATGGCGTTGTCATCGACCCGGTAGCACTGAAAAAAGAAATCGGCGAACTGGCGGCAGCCGGGATTGATTGCAAGGGACGGCTTTTTGTCAGCAACCGCGCTCACGTTATCCTGGAGTATCACAGGCTGGTTGAAAAAGGAGATGAAGAGCGTCGCGGACAGGCAAAAATCGGGACGACCAACCGAGGTATCGGGCCTGCGTATGAAGATAAAATGGCTCGCCGTGGGTTGCGCATCTGCGATCTTCGAGATGCAGAGAAGCTCCGTGGTCATCTGGAGGAGAGCCTGCGCGTCAAACAATCGGTGGTTCCTTCCATCGCTGGAACGCTCAATCTTGAGGAGACATTCAAGAGTGCGCTCGCACTGGGCGAAGAGCTTTCGGAATATTTCGTCGATGTTGCGGAATTTCTGAACAACGGCATCGACCAGGGCAAGAGCGTCCTTTTCGAAGGCGCGCAGGGAACGCTGCTCGATGTCGACCATGGAACATATCCCTACGTTACCGCATCCAGCGCGACCGCAGGTGGCGCCTGCACCGGCACGGGAGTGGGCCCCACGCGAATGGATGGAGTTATCGGGATATCCAAAGCCTATACGACGCGAGTCGGCGAGGGACCGTTTCCGACCGAGCTTATGGATGCGATTGGCGAAAGTATTCGCAGCCGCGGCCAGGAATACGGCGCCTCCACAGGCCGGCCGCGCCGCTGCGGTTGGTTCGATGCGGTGGTGGTTCGCTATTCGCGGCTCATCAACAACCTTAGTTCGCTGGTCATTACCAAGCTCGATGTGCTGGACGATCTGGAAGAGATCAAAGTCTGTACCGGTTACCGGTACAAAGGGAGCCTGCTCCAATCCTTTCCCCCCGAAATCGAGATTCTTGGCCAGTGCGAGCCGGAATATGTGGTTCTAAAAGGCTGGAAACAAAAAACTGCCGGCATCCAGGAACTCGGGGAACTGCCCACGCTGGCACGGGATTACCTGAACAGGCTTTCGGATCTGGTGAAAACCGAAATCTCCGTTGTATCCACCGGCCCGGACAGGAAGGAAACCATCGTTCTTTCGCAAAATTCCAGCATCAAATCGCTGACGGATCTTTTTCCCAAGCAGAAGTAGTACTGCACGAAATTCGTGAAACTCGCGGCAATAACTCCTTTGGTCGCGAGTTTCACAATCGCTGTCAACTTTCAGCGACTCCTCTTTTTGTTTGCGGTCACGCCGAACCTGTGAAAAAATCATAATGATACTTTTCTCAGTCAAAGGACTGTGGCGATGATTCGTAAGAGCGCGGTCGGCGTTGCCCTTCTTTTCACAATTCAACTGGCTTTTGCACAGAGCTTTCAGAAAAGCTACGACCTTCCTGCCAGCGGTCAGATTTTTATCGACAACTTTCTGGGCGATATAAGGGTTTCTGGCTCTGCCGGCAAGAGTATCGAAGTAAAGGCCATCCGGAAGGGACCGGAAACGGATTCCGTCCAGATCAATGACATGAGCTATGGAAGCCGGATTCAGATCATGGTGCGTTATCCGAAAGAGCCGGGTGGAACAACCATTGTTGACCTCGAGATAAAAGTGCCCAATACGGTTCCATTCAACTTCGATCGATTGACCTCTTTTGCAGGGAATGTTTCAGTTGCGAATATTGTCGGCCGCCTGCGGGCGGAAAGTGTTCGGGGCAGCGTTGAGATCAAGGATGTGCGTGGTCTGGTGAGTGCCTTTTCGGTAAGCGGCTGTGTAACGGCCGATATCAACAAGGTGCAGGATCCGAGCAACATGCGCTTCCGATCCATCAGCGGCGATGTTGCCGTTTCGGCGCCGGCAAATCTGGACGCCTTGATTTTCATGTCCAGTGACAGTGGCATGCTACGGAGTGATTTTCCAATAGATATTCAGGAGAGGCGTTACGGACCGGGAAGAGAAGCTCGCGGAAAAATTGGTTCCGGGAAACAGGTTTTATGGATCAATTCCAATTCCGGCCGTGTCAGCCTGATCCAGAAGCCGGAGAAACAGGCATCATGAGCGATCTTACCTATGAAACTCTCCGGAAGCGTATTTCGGACGAGCTGAATGTGCGCGTGAAGGAATTCGGCAAGACGGTAGAAGAAGTGGACCGGCATTTCCGTTATCTGGGCTTCGCGAAAACGGTTTGGATTCCGGACAGAATACATGTGGCGGATATCGGCGGGTTGGATGCCGAGAGCTATGTCGGGTATGCGCGAATTGAGGGAAAATGGAGCCTGAGCATTCGGACCGTCGAACGCGATCGCGAGACGCGTTCCTTTGTCAACCAGCGCGTCTACTCCGTTGCCACCAGCGGCAATATGGAAATCGTCGTCAGCGCGCTGAAAAAGGTTCCCGATTTGTTGCGCTCGATTGACAAGGCGGTAACACAGCAGATGAAAACGCTCTCGGAGGCCGGTGCCGAGTACGACTGGCTGCGCGATCCGGACTGCAGGTTTTAGGGACGAATCCATTTTCAAATTAAATATAAAAAAAGCAGAAACTACCTTTGAAACCACGCGTAAGCGTGCTAATCTTTTCGCTCGTTGCCCGAGGCTTATGGGCAACAGCCTCGTTAGAATGGGCCGTTAGCTCAGTCGGCAGAGCATCTGCCTTTTAAGCAGAGGGTCGTTGGTTCGAGTCCAACACGGCTCATCACACAAGCACAATCCAATCAAACGTTTAGCCATTCTGAAATCTGCAGGCTTCTCTTGTTTTGGCGTCACTGTGCCCTGAATTGTGCCCTAGGAGGCTATGTATGGTCCTTTGGTTTTCTCATAATGGAACCACAGGTGGCGTAACCTTAGATAATTGAGCAAAATTTGCACATTTGATCACTCAACACCAAAAACAGCATTGCGTTGAACTATTTGATTCGACCTGCTTTCTTTGACGGTGACACGCAATTCATAGATGCCTGGATCCAAACTGCTGAGATCCATATCATCGTGAACCTCAAACCATCCTTTGCTATCGACCTTTGTCTCGTCCTCGAAGATTGCAAGCCAAGGCTCAGCCTTGACCGCCTTTCCTCCCTTTAGCAACTCACGCATGAACACTATTTCCGCATCCTGTGAGGTAGTCTTTCCTGGATGTATGCGGAAGGAATATTCGCAGAATATGTCTCGCCCATATAAAGGGATCCCTTGGGCTATTTTGATTTGCTCAAGGTCCCTCTTATCATCTTCACCTAACTCAGAATTCTTATTAAGTGGATTTCGTAAGATAATGCTGCTCATGTCAAATTTTTGATTCTCAGGCTCTCGTACGTCAACCCAGGCGGTGGCGGTACCAAATTTATCGGTTCCTTCTTCCCGAATCCCGATGCGTGCTTGATAAACGCCCGGTTTAAGAAGCAGCCTTCGCGAAAAACGGTATCCATTATTCTCGGCTTGCGACACACGTTCTGGCGTCAGTTTCCCGTTCACGGTTGCTGAGATCGCTTCCACCTGCTTAGATTCAGCATCATAGATATAGCTAATAATTTCAAATCCGATATTTGCAGTCTGCCTTTGTTCCGTTTGTGTGGATTTGTACCCTTCAAAATCGATTGTCAGGGTCACATTCTTGTCATCGGACTGGTTTGTCATGAACTCTGATGTTGCCGAAACATTCAATTGATTTAGAGAGTATCCAGCATTAATGGAATTAATTAGGCGTTGATGCGGCGAAATTACAGCCTCACTTTCAGATTTGCTTTTTAACGCAGAGGGATAGAACCCGCGGGCCGTTTGGACCGCATATTCGGGATGATTTCGAACCCGCAACCTTATTTTTCTGAATTTTTGACCGTTGTCGTTGGCTTGCAAATAATAGGCAAGAACATAGTAGTACCGATTTGCGTCTAGAGCCTCATCAACCAATCGATCAATGTTATTCGTTGCACCAAACAGTTTTCCGCCAGTTTCCTGTGCAATTTGCGAGAGTCCATTCAATTCTTCGCGTTCGGATAAGCTCATAATCCTATTTATTTGTCCAGGGTCTGGTGCCTCGCAACGAGGCTCTGTTGTGCCATTACAATTTGTTTCGACGCTATCTGGGGTAGAAGACGATCTATTCTTTCCTGCGTCAACAGTTGGTGGAATCTGTAGGCCCTTCGCATCAATGGCATAGACCGCCACTCCTGATTTTACAGCGAGGTCGATAATCGGTCGAAGTTGATCAGAATGAGTACCGGAGTCGTTGTCATAAAGGGTAAACCCGTCCGAAAAGATGATTATCATCTTTTTCCCCGGCAGATTGATCATTTGTTCTGAAAAATCCCTAATAGCAGAAACGGTACTTTTGCGATAAAAGGATTGTTCGGAAAGCACCTGCAAAGCTCTATTGCGTGCAAGCGTCCGTAGCATGCAGCAGTCCCTGAGGTTTTGCTCACCCCTTATAAGATCTATCGCTAGTCTGTAGTCATCCACTTGGTTTGCAAGAACTCCGGCTGCCAGGAGAGGCGTAAATGCTTTTTCAGAGCCGATTGGACCTAGACGAATTTGCTCAATAGCATAATTGAGCAGTTTTTTATCTTGCGTAAACTGCTGGGCGATTCCGAGGGTCTGACCGCTGGTTGCTATTGCAGCCATGTCTCGGTCAGTCATCCTAACAGATGTGAAATGTCTCAGAGCTTCCTTCACGCGATTGAGACTTGAGATTGATAAATGCAGAGTATCAACAAAAAGTAACGTACTCCTGTCGGGAGTTTGGCTCTGCTCTTTTTGTGTGACATGGCCCAAGCGCGGTTCATTTTCAACGCTACCTTGCTTTTTTTGATTATCATCCAGCCTGGAGATGTTAAAGAAACTGATCTCCTGCGGTTTTTCATCTTCATATAACTCAAAGTCTTCCTTTTTGAGATTTTCAACCACATGGCCTGAACGATCCAGAACAACTGTACGCAACTGCATAAGTTCTGTTTTGGTCTTGATCAGCAACCCTTCTTGCTTCTCTATGGAGCCGTTCTGTGCTGCCGTCTCCCTGGTTTCATATTGCATAGCTACAAAAAGTGCTAAACCCAGAGTACAGAGGATACGATAGTTGATCACACTCTTTCCCCTCCAAAGAAAACAACTTGCGGCAACGCAGTTCAAAGCTTAGAGTATTCTTAAATTGAGATTCAAAAGACAAGCTGTAAGTTCAAAGAAACTCAAAAAGGGGGATATAAAATGTTTGTCAAATCAAGCATGTGCTTGTTTTTCTTTATCATGCTTATTTGTCAGCTTGTTATGACGAATGCCCCTGCACAAAACCTGCCAACCGGTAACCTTTCGCGGCTTTCGCAAGCTCGAGCATTGACCGCTCCTGAAAAACAAATGCAGGTGCTTCCTAAAGATAAGACCGTTGTCGACATGGATTCTAAAGAGTTGCACCGATATTTCCCGTCCGAGCTCCGACGAGTAACCTTCGACCTGAACCAGGACGTATTAAGCTCAATAATGGAAAAAACGGGAGAATGCGTGCAAGCGTTCTTCAAAGATTTTGCAAACACATCCTCAAAAGAGGCTGTTTACCTGGAAAAGCCGGGGAATAGCGGCAGCACTAGTCGTGAATTCAGCTACTTGATTGTTTATCATCCTGATGCGAACAAGCCATTACTTGAGGAATATAGGACCGATAAACAAAATCATCCGATTGCTCAGAAGGCACTAAAAGATGTTTTTATAACGTCCGGTTACTTGGGACTCAGTTTAAATTTTCATCCTGCGTATCAGCAATATTCTCGTTTCAGGTATTTGGGAACTCAGGCATCCGATCCTCATGCTCTTATCATTGCCTTTGCCCAGAAGCCAGAAATGAGAGATCTGCAAATCGAATACACTGATACCAATACTGGAAACAGGTTCCGTCTTCCAATACAGGGAATTGCATGGATAGATCCAAGCTCTTTTCAAATATTGCGTTTGCGCACAAACCTCCTGGGCATGGGAAATCAATCCTTCATTTCGGAACAAAGCACCGATATTAAGCTCGGCGCAGTCCGCTTTGAGGAAAATCAGAAGCAGTTATGGCTACCACGCGAAGTTATGGTTATGACTCAAATCTCCGGTTATGTTTTTCGAAATCAGCACCGCTATTCTGACTACAAATTGTTTGCTGTTGATAGCGACTTCACAATTGACAAGACAAAGCCAGGCAAATAGGACTGCATTAAGACATCAAGATCCCGGAAACGGCTACATAGCAAATTACTCATCTAGACATTGAAAAGGCATCCAGACGCACTGCTGCATCCCTGAGATCGCCCTCGGACACGATGTTGTATCTCTCAAACACGGATCTTGTTTTGTGGCCGGTCATCTTCATCGCAACTCCTTCCGGCACTCCTGCTCTGACTAGGTTTCGGACAGCTGTCCTCCGGAAGTCATGCACCAGGCGGCCGGGGACTCCCGCCGCTTTGCACGCAGCTTCCCAGCTATGTTTGAAGTCGACGAATGGTCTGCCTTTCCGAACCCCTTTGGTATAGAAGAAGACCCAAGGCGTGATGATCCCTTTTTCCTTGAGGCCATCTGCCCGAGTCCTCTGCAGATTCAAGACGGCCTCGAGTTCATCAGTGAAAGGGAAGACTCGTCCCTTCCGGTTTTTTGTGGTGCCGACATCTAGGATTACGACCCGTGCCTCGAAATCGACCTGGCGCCACTGCAGTTTGAGGATCTCATTCTTGCGCCATCCGGTGACATAGGCAAACCTTGCCACCGGCTCAATGCGGCTGCGAACCTCTTTGCCGCCGCTAACATCAGGAAGATGCTTTAGGACGGCTTGGAACTGGTCAAGTTCGAAAAAACCGGTCCTCACGTTGTCCTCCTTGAGCATGGTTATGTGAGGCCGGTCCGAGACTATGCGTTTCTGGATGCCAAGGGAGAAGGCGCGCTTGATCGTAGCTAGTTCGCGATTGATGCTTGCATTGCTGGATCCCTCTTCTCTCCGCTGCAGGATGTAGTCGTCAATGGTGGTCTCGGTGATCTGCGTGACCTTCATCTTCCCAAAGAATGGAATAATGTGAAGCCTATGCCGCAACTCAATGTCAGCAGCAGACCGATAGCCATTCAGTTCGTAGTCCTTCTCGACGAGCGAAGCCAGTTCAGAGAATATGACCTTGCGCTCAAGGCTCTTTGTCGGACGTCGCTTCGTCGCCTCTCCCTCACGTTGCTTCAAGTACTCTTTTGCTTCCGCGTAGTCTGCCGTCCCCGCAGTCTCGCGGATGACGCGACCGTGTGAGTAGTACTTGATCCACCATATGGCCAAAGTCCGCTTTTTGCCATCCTTGTCTTTGAATGTTCGTCTGAACACACTTCCCACGTGGGTCTCCTTTATTTTCAAGGTGGATTTAATGGGATTCGATATTAGAATCGAGGGAGCCATGTTTCCTTCCACCAAGGAGTCATGGTTAGGGGCTCACCTGGCGCTCAGAACGCCAAGTAGCCCCGTAGCGCGAATTATGTCGTGTTGCTTTCTGCAAACCTGCTCTAAAACGGCCCAGGGCGCGTGAAGTCCCGAGGGCAGTGGCGGGCCAACTCGTAGAATTGACCCGCCCGTTGCAGGGTTCCTGCTCTGCACAGTCGGCGCATGGCTGAATGCGATCGCCGAAGCCGCATCTGGGATCGTCCCGCCCCAACATCGGAAAGAACGGAACACCGCCCAGCCCGGAAGAACATCTGTGGCGGACCCCGATGTGTCGTCGGAGCCCGCCTTGGGCACTTTTCTTATCGCTTGCCGAGGACCACGCACCAACTGAGCGAGTCGCCATTTTTCGGAGTTATCGCAGCGTTCCACGTTCCTTTGCCGTCAACCCGCATGATCGCGCGATAGGCCTTTTGGTCCTGTTGCCAGCCAACATGTATTGAGGTATCGAGCGTGACCTCGCGCCGCATGCCGACTGCGTACTGGGTAAAGTCGACCAGCGCGATATCGCCCTCAGAACCGAGCGCAGGCGCCTTCTCCGTGAAAACACAGGGCCTCGTCAGGATTGAGAATTGACCATTGCTTTGCGAGAGAACCGGAACAGGCGCACCGGCATCTCCGATCACTTGATAAAGCTGGAGCAGCTGCGGGATACACGTTGAGTTCGCGAGCCAGATGCTGTTGGCCAGGCACTGCGGAGCAAGTCTGGCAAACATCTTGGTGAGATTGATGTAGTTGATGGTTGCGGCATTTTGATTCTGCTCTTTCGCGACGACAATTCGCGCCGGATCGCGGAGTGCGCCAAGCGGCTGGCCGGCTCCGGATCCGTTCAAAAAGCTATGATCAAGAGCCCAGCCGAGGGTTTTGGTCATTGCGGCATTGATCTGAGCCTCGAAGCCCAGGCCATCCTGAACCAGCTCATTGGACGCGCGGCAGAACGCGGCCAACTTGTTCGCCTTCAGGCCGAGCAGGAGGAGTTTCCCGGTGACGTCAGCAGCCTCGCCGTTCTCGGGCAACCACTGCGCTGATATTCCGCCGAACAGGGAATTCGAATGGTCTTTGCTGTCCCATCCCGGGATCTTCTTGGTGTCGGACGTCATGGGCCAAATCTGGCATCGCGATCTAACGATTTCGTCCTCGAGCGACGAGTCGAGCCAGGTTGCGCTCAATTCTTACGGAACGGCATAGCCACCCAAAGCGTCATTGCCTTCCTGTTGAACTGATGCTTGGATAAGCCGCTCGTCAAATCTGCCAGAACTGACGGCCGCCAGGAACTCATTCCCATCGCGGAATGCGGATCCCCTGATCGTGCCGAACATTGCGGAGAACGTGCGTCCCGTAGCCGGACCCTTAAACTCCTGGCTCAGATCGACCTTGTAGAAGTGGCCGTTGACGTCCTGCCGGTACTTGACCACGGGAGTTGCTTGGCGTTCGCGTTCCATCTCCTCCTCCCACGCAGTGATTGCCTCCTCATTCCGGGCTCGCGCCGCGTGCAGCTCGTCGATCTTCGCCTTCTGGTCGGCGGTGAGCGTTTCGCCCGCGCCTGCGAGAATCTGGGAGATCTGATTTTTAATGACAAGACGCCGTTGTCTTAGGTCCTTGATGTTTGCCGTCATAACTAAGTCCTTTCACGCCCGCATAGGCATATTTATATATTGTGAGTTGTTGGATTTATCACTGCGTGGCGGGCGGACAGGTCTCAACGGAGCCTGTGCCAGTCGTTGCACTCGGGCAGATCGTGGCGTCTACGGACCCACTCGCTGCGAGTGCCTTAAGCTGTGCTTATCCTAACATAAGAATAAATTCTAATTGAACTATAAAATGTATTAATTCATAGAATTTCTTTCCTCGACCTTTTTTGCCACGACAGCCGGGAGTCCAGCTATCACCTGCTTAACACCGAGGAAGAGCCTGCCGCATGCTTTCCAGTTCCCAGCCTCAATAAAGCGGCGGAATGCGTCCGCCAGCAACACTGGGATCGCCTCCTCCTCGGGCACTTCCAACCCATCGTCATTGCCGTCCTCAATTCGCATGTCGATCATCCCCAATTAATGTTGTTTTAACCCCGTTTTATGCTCGGGATTTTAGGCTGTTTCAGCACTGTTCCGATGCTGCAGGACATTGACTCGATCACCGTAACCGTTTCTGATGCGGATAGATCCCCCGGAATCCGCGTATCCTATTCACCGGTGCATCTGAGGCGTAATGCCCATCTGACCCCCCGGTTGCTGATGCGGGAAACTTTCGGGGGCCTTGCGCGCCCGGTCTGCGGCCTTACCTTCCTAGATATTGCAGGGGCCCTACCGCCCTAGTTGGGTAAACAACTCTACGATTGCCGAAACCCTCGTCCTAAACTCCTTCACCGGTTGCCTGACTACCGGATCGGTACGATGCTCGTAAAGGTCTCCTTGGATTCCGTCAATGGATCGTCTACGGGATCGTCTGCGCTTATATAGAAAAGCATCATAGACAGTCGATTGGACGTTACACTTCGTTCCACGTCCATATCGCCTCTCTGTACCCGGCTGATAGTCAATAGATGTAAAAGGCAGTTCAGACGATTTAGTCATTGTAAAGACTCATGTTGGATTCGATTGTCTGAAGCCTCTCGGACACCTCAGACGGTATGATGCGATACTGCGTCGCCGATCCTTTACCCTTCCTCTCAACCTTTCCAGCATCGAACAGCCCGGAGAGATGCTTCGCTACCGTAGCCCGTGCAAGCCCTGTGCCCATCGAAATTTCCTTTGGCTGTGCCCAGGAACCGGAAACAAGAGCGAGCGCGTCCAGCACCTTCTCCTTGTTCTTGTCACCCACGATCTTCATGTTCTTGGCGATTCGCTCGACGTCACCGGCCCATGTGAACTTCGGTCTGCCGGATCCCTTGGGTGACATGTCAACGAAAAAACTCGGCCGGTCGTCGATGTCCTTGTTCTCGGAATAGACATGGAGCCGTCCCTCCTGCGGGGTTCTCGCAAGGCAGATCATGAAATCGGCGCAACCATATTTGCCGATGCTGCCCTTGAGGTCGAACGGGTTTGGTTCCTGGCTATCACGCCCGAGGTTCTTGCCGATAGGCTTGCGGGTGTGGTCGACGCACAGAATCGTTACGCCCAGGTCCCGGTTGACCTCCTCCAGGATGGAAACCATCTTCGCCATGTCTTTCGCGTTCGACTCGTCGAGGTCCGGAATCATGCGGTTCAGCACGTCGAGGATCAGGAAGTCGAACCCGTTGTCCCGTACCTGGCTCTTCAGCCAGGCCAGGTGCGCGGCATCAGTCAGGTTCATCCGTTCGCGGACGAGGAAACGAAGTCGGCCTTCGGATGGATAAGGCAGGAGATCTCCATACCCTTTCGTGATTTCCTCAGCACGCTCCTTGAGCCTATAGACAGGATCTTCGCGAGCTATATAGAGGACACGAGAAGAAGTGACGACATACTTGCCCAGCCAGAGGCGCTGCTGCCGAGGCTGCGCCAGATGAAATGCGGCGTCCTCGGCGAGCAGGCTCTTGCCGGTCTTCGGCGCCGCGCTTAGGAACCCTATGCTGCGTTTGGGGACCAGTGGTTCGATTGCCCAATCCGGAGGAGAGGTGGGCATGGACTTGAGACTTGATGCGTCCAATAGCTGCCAGGAGATTTCCTTGCCTCGGAAAGCTGTGGCCTCGGCGAGCGACTTCGCCAGCGCCGCCTTCGCTATTTCAACGGAACCGGTCCCACCGATAACTGCCTGAATAAAGGCATTCGCATCTGTGACAGCCCGCCGCATCTGCGCGAGTCGGACAACTCGTTCAGCATAGACTCCCACGGCCATTGCGCGTGCTACGCCGTCCGTAAGGCTTACCAGCATTGCAGCCCCGCCGACCCGTTCAAGATCGCCGGTGTCCTGCAGGTCGGACTTGACCGTCACAAGATCGATTGGGATCCCGGCGCTGGCAAGCCTGAGCATGCTCTTAAGCACAAGCCGAAGAGGCTCCTGATAGAGATCAGAGAAGTCGAGCCCGGTGCTCAGAGCCTCTTCCATCTTCTCTGGGGCGACGAGTATCCCGCCGATCAGGCTGCGCTCGGTTTCAGGATCATGAGGGAGTAGACCGGTGACGGCAGAGTGGGCAGTCGTCATCGGGCCCCCTGCTCAGCTTTAAGCCGTTCGATCAGCTTGTCGCAATCCTCGCGATCAATGAGGAGTTTGTTCATGGTCCGTTGGCGAGGCCTCGCAATGACCGTCTTGTTCTCACCGCGAATTTTGGCACCGGGCAGTTTGACCGGAGTGAGGATCCCGTCTGCAATGTAGTCGCGCACCGACTGCTCGCCTACTGAGAGATAGGCTGCAGCCAAGTGGATGTCCAGCAGCCGCGGCCACGTCAGCATCGTCAAGCCGGCACGGGAAGATCGGCCGAGACGATCATTCATGGGAACCCTCCCGGAAGAGTTCCGGAAATAAAAACTGGGGATCCGCACTCAGAACCTTGCAGATCTTCTGCGCTTGTTCATGGGTGGGAAGGGCGCGGCCGGTCTCGAAATAGGAGATATCCGGCTGCTTGAGGCGCACGGCTCGTGCGAGCTGGGACTGGTCTAGTCCCTGCATGACTCTTGCTGCACGGAGTCTACGGTTTATCGTAGAACACTGCTTCTTCATGGTACTTCACGGTCTCCAAACAAAACCCAGTTGGCGGAGCATGCGCGAGCGAGGCATGCAACGCCGGGGCTTAATTTATCAGGCCGCGAAGAACCGATCGCGGCGGCTATTGTGGAAAGTTGCTTAAAGCCGCATAAAAGCGAACCAGGCGGGAATGCACTGGAAGGATTCTAACCTTTTTGTTCAGTGTAAAGCGGATTCCATAATATATCTTGCGATATGGATGTCCAGAACTTTTTGGGCCGGGACCAACCATCGACACTCCGGGAAAGAGAGAAGTCCATGCCGTAATTATCTAACTTCCTATTGTGCCCAGAAGTGTGCCCAGGCACATCGGATGATATCGAAAAATATCAGGAAATAGCAGAGAGGTCACAGAATGCCGCTTTGTGGATTAGCGCTTTGGTATCAATATTTTGGGCTTCGGTGTGGACGGGCTTTTAAGCAGAGGGTCGTTGGTTCGAGTCCAACACGGCTCATCATGATTCCGCTCCACCTCCGAATGCCGCCGTCGTATTGCAGGATCATCTCCTTTCCAACCCTTCCGCGAATTCCGAATAGATGAAAACCGCAGGAATTGCCAAGGCGGAATAAGAAGGCAGTATCTGACCAATCTCCGCCTGCTCATAAGAATTACGTTTTTAAGCTGCGCAGCTTGGTACGGAAAGTTTGGACGCCTTCCACTGACTGGTTTTATCGGAAGTGGCTTCTTTTTATGTTTGGCTATATTCTATTTACTTGATTAACTGCAATCTCTTCGGGTGTCCGCTTATAGGAAGTACCAGCGGCGGTGTGCGCTGCGGACATTGTGGGATTGGACCACTTAAAAACCTAATGGGAGTCACTATGCCAGTTCGCCTTAATCGCAAGTCAGGTGCCCTCTCACCTTTGTTCATTTGTATGGTTATATTTTTTGCCATCGAATTCGCTCATGCTCAAGGAGGATGGAGACTAGTCCGAACTGAAGAATTCCAATCGCCAGTCTACAACTCCGCAGCCGCCCCCACTAATATGCGCGATCCCTACTGTTCCCAGCACACGATTGATATCGGTCCCGGCCGTGACACCCGAGCCTTCAGCATCAAAGAGGTCATCCCCGGGAACTGCCATAACAGAGCCGGAAGTCGGGGGGTACAAGCATTCAGTCATCAATGGACCAACCCTCCCGCAGTATTGCCGGCAGGTCAGGTAATGCCGTTCACGCTATCTTCCAAAGTAGTAACTGTTGAGAATATATCGAATGGGCGTGGAAGTTCTGGGGTATATGCCGGTTTTCTTGACTACAACCAGCCCAATGGCCCCTATGGTCCCGGATCTAATGAACCAACTTACAAGATTGCTACCGTTGTTGCCGAAGGACCGGCAAATGCCGGAATGGTCTTCAACAATGAACGGGCCGAGAAGCCTTTCATAATGCCTCCACATCCATGGATGGGGAGTGACCGCAATAACGGACAAGTTCGTTTTCGTATCTGGACTACGCATGTTGCCCCTTGGCGGGCAGTAGATTATATCTACAAATGGGATCCCTCCGTTTCAACCGGTGCGGCCCAATCGACAGCAAATAGCTCAGCCTGGCCGGGTCAGATTTGGAAGGTAAGGGAATCTGCTCCTGATGGCCGCTATTGTGATGGAACCTGGACTCGGATCGGCAACACGAATCGATTCTCAGGAGAGTGGACCTGCTCTTGGGGTGCAAATGTTAAAGATAATCTTACAATTCATCCTCTAAAGGGGAACCAAGTCACTGTGCTCCGCGAAAGTCTGGGCGAAAACTATCGGGGTACCTTATCGGTTGATGGCAGTACCATTGATGGGACCACGTGGGGGGCCGGCGGAAAATGGAAAGTCCAGATTCAAAAATAATAATAGGCCTGATTCGGGGCTAGTATTACTAGCGGAACAAGGCGGCTAATCCGGAATGGGATTCCAGCCGATTCTACTCCGTCCCCAACAGGGGCCATTGCGGAGATGGAGGACTGGAATTATTCGACATGCGAACCCCTCTGGTGGACTTGGGTTGAAACGGGTAAAGCACCGGGCGGAATTGTCGCGCACGACTGGGCGGGACAGTTCCCCCGCCGCCCGCTTTGCCCATGGCCGAGCTATGCGCTTTATACGGGTAGCGGCGATACCAAAGATGCCGCCAATTTCGAGTGCCGAAATGACCCGTCAGCAGTATCATCCGACTGCTGATCCTATCGTACCCTCGTCGATAGGTTGCCAGAGAAAACTCAAGAAAACGAGCGCGCCGCGGCACGTTTGTTTTGAGAAAAAGCCATTCTCCGTGTTCTCCGTGGCCTGTTCGTTTAAACGCTGCCGATTAATCAAAATTCGCGCTATTTTGCGATGAGGTTGAGGCTTAGAATAGAGCTTCTGAAACCACCTGTGATGCAGCATCAACGGAGAGGGGTCAAAATTATGCGGTGGATGCGATTCTGTTTGCTCGTCCTGTTGTGTGTCCTTGGTGTAACTGCCTGGGCTGATGATTGGCCGCAATGGTTGGGAGCGCAACGAGACAGCGTCTGGCGCGAAGATGGAATTGTGCAGCGAATTCCGGAGAAGGGGCTCCCAGTTCTTTGGCGAACAAAGATTGGCCTTGGTTACGCGGGGCCCGCTGTGGCGGATGGACGCGTCTACGTGATGGACTATTTGTTGAAATCGGGGAAGGTTACTAACAACCCGGATGTTCGCGATAAGACGACGGGCAAAGAACGGGTGCTTTGTCTCCAGGCCGCGACTGGAAAGATTTTGTGGAAGCATGAGTATGACCGCTCTTACAACCTGTCGTTCGCCGGCGGCCCAAGGACTACGCCTACGGTTGTGGACGGGAAGGTATACGCTCTGGGGGCGGAAGGGAACCTATGGTGCCTCGATGCTCGCACCGGCAAGGTGATTTGGAGCGTTGACTATGTCAAGGATTATGGCGCCAAGGCTCCGATATGGGGCTTTGCCTCTCATCCCCTGGTAGATGGTGATCTGCTTTACTGTGTCGTGGGCGGTGAAGGTTCGGTTGCCGTTGCTTTCAACAAGAATACGGGCAAAGAAGTCTGGCGAGCGCTTTCGGCGCGCGAGCCGGGTTACTGTGCTCCATCGATTATCGAGCACGCCGGTGTTCGGCAGTTGTTGATCTGGCACGCTGATTCACTCAACAGCCTTGACCTAAAGACAGGCAAAGTCTACTGGACGGTCGCGGTAAAGCCGTATGTCGGAATGGCAATCGCCGTGCCTCGAAAGTGGGAATCTTTTCTCCTGGCATCGAATTTCGGTGTGGCGGCTTTGTTGAAGCTGGATGATGTCAAACCTGGTGCCGAGATTCAATGGCGGGGCGAGCCCAAAAACGCGATCTATTCGGCGAACGTCACGCCGTTCATCGAGGATGGCACGATCTACGGTTGCGACATTGAAACCGGGGCGCTGATGGGCGTCGATCTGAGAGATGGGACGCGCCTATGGCAAACCACGGCGGCGACCTTTGGGGGGCCTGGACGAGCTCGCTACGGAACGGCATTTGTCGTGAAGAATGGCAACCGTTTCGTTTTGTTTAACGAGAAGGGGGATCTGATTCTGGCCAACCTGACGCGAAAGGGCTATGAGGAACTTGGACGTCAGCATGTGCTGGAGCCGACCAACGTGGTATTCGATCGCCCTGTTGTCTGGAGCCATCCGGCATTTGCCAATCGTTGCCTCTACGCTCGCAACGACAAAGAGCTGGTCTGCGTTTCAATGGCCGGCGTGAAATGACCTAGAGTGGCAGCGCGGTCCCCTCAGTACGCATGGCGGGCAAAACTTTGAAGCAACCCGGAAGAAGCGAGGTCGTCCAAAGTAATAGCCAGCCGTTTAGCATCAGCCGGGACCGCCAATCCACACCCTTAAACCTGCACGCCGTCCACAGATACGATCGGTTGAACGCCCGCTCAGCTCAGTTTTCGGTCGGCTCTTTCTCTGCGCTGTCGACGACAATTGTGTCCGTGGGAACTTTTCGGGCATCGAGGCTCAATCCGAGTTGCTTGACGGACTGAAATATTGACCCGCCGCTCGGATCCGATGCCGCACCTCCCGCGAGGCCGTTCGAAGGAGCTGCGCCGCCGCCGAGAGCACCCGCATATTCCGGCATCAGTTTCTTCGTCATATTCACAAGTTCCTGGACAGGGAGCTCCAGTACAACCTTGTAATTGCCCTTCAGTTCAGTCAGGTCAACGACCTGGCGATCGGTAAACTGGCTCAAGACTTCGGCAAAATCGGACATGCTCATCTTTGGCATTTCCCATCGTACGAATGGATTCTCACCGGTCATTATTACCTGCATCTTGCCGGCTTTGCCCATGTCCATGGATACGCCGCTGCTTTCGCGTTTCATGTTTAGCGTCATTTCCCCGGCAGGGGTGTTGGGCGACGTTTCTTCTTTTTTGCCATCTTCTTTTTCTGTCGCTTTCGCAGCGCCGGCATTGGGAGCCGTAGCGGATGGTTCCTCTTCCGCCTCCTTGATCTTCAGCCCTGCTTTCGCAACGGTGAGCGCGTAAACCGATTGTTCTCTGTTTTCTCGATGAAAAGTTAGCTTGAACCTTTCAGCAAGAAGAGACTGCAGCATTTCGTTGATCTGTTCCTTTTTGCTGCCGGGCGGGAGCTTTGCGTGAATTTCCCAAAGTGTGGATTTCATCCACTCCGGACCCGCAATCTGATGAGGCTTCAGTTTGTAGGCCATCGCGATCATGCTGCTCAGCGACATGAACTTCATATCAAACTGGGCTGCATCCATTCTTATTCCAAGGTCAATCTTGCCGGATGCCGCTTGCGTGGCAAGGCTGGAAAGTGGCGGCGAGGGCTTAATTGTTGCCACCTCAAAAGCCAGTTTGGCGGGAGTCTGTTGCGCGCAAAGTGATGCATGAAAGGCTAATAGTATAATGAAGCTGGTACACACAAAACGAAACGGATTCATCCTTAAACTCCTGTCTTACGGCATCAGAACCACGGGCGCCCGCCAAAATTCCGGCCTCTGGCCTGATGGGTCGATAATGCTTACCAGCCAATTGTATGGGTCCGGCGCAGGATTTCCCAGAAAAAGAATGAATTTACAGAGGCGTGGTTTTGAGTTCGTGTGCTGAGAGACCGTAAAGCTGGCAGACCCCATCCCTTTGAATGCCGGGACGCATTCTGTTCGAAGCATATCCTCTCAGGTAAACCCTTAATTGATTGCGGTCATGGTGAATTGACCCGTTCCGCCATTTCCGGGCGGGTCAAGATTCCACAGCTTGATCGTTCCGGTCAGACTGCTGGCCGAAAAGGAAAAGGGATTCACCGTCAGGCATTCAAATATCGGCTTATCCAGGTCATCGAGCGTATGAATATGGATTTCCAGCACATTCCCAATAAGAGTGCCGGTGACATAAGTCGGGTCCCCGGAAACCGTCTGCCCGTTATGCGTCAGGCTGAGTGCACGCACCTCGGCTACCGTTCCACTGATCCGGATATTCAGACTGGCTACAATGGTCAGCCCTGGAAAATCAATCTTCAGATTATAGGCTTTGACCGCAGGAGTCATGGGAAGGGATGAAAACTGCCCGCCCGTGTCAGTGAGTGCCGTTCCTATAATGGGCACATCGGACTGTATGTCCACACGACCGCCGCCTGTCATCTGCACCCCTGGGAAATACTGCCATAGATATTTGGGAATCTGCTGGCTCGGCTGCAAAAGAAGTGGGGATACCAGTGTGCCCAAAAGCTCATTTGTCGAGGAATAGAGCTTCATCTGTACTGTCGCCGCGGTAGAGGCTGCATTGGCCAGAGCTAGGGCCAGGGAGGAAAAACTGTCAAACGGGATGACAGTCAAGTAGGTCTGAACCGAGGGCAGAACTCCGATGCTATCCATCAATTGTCCCCCGGATTTGATGTAGTAGGTAAGGGTCCCTTCGATGAAACTGGTTTCCTCTGAATTGCTAGACCTTATGGTACCGAAACCCGTTTCCGTTGAGCCGGACCCGATAATTCGGAGAGTCCTGGTTTCACCGGGTCCAAGAGAAATGCTCAGTTTTCCATCGGTGACCACACTGCCGCTGATCGCCGGGCTCCATGGTTGTCCTGCAGTCTGTTCGGAACTGCGAAACAGGCTGAGTAAGCCCTGGTAAGTGGTTGTTCCACGATTGGTAACATTCACAACCGTCTCCAGTCCGCCTCCGGCAGCAATTTGCGCGAAGGCAATTTCCCTGGCAACGGTGGGAAACTGCGCAAAACCTCCTGCGGAAACAAGCAAAAGCCACAGAAGCAAAGCAATTGAATTCCTCATATACCTTTCTCCTTTTGCAGGATATTGGACGATTGGCGCCGGCCGACTTGCACCGTGCGCTGAAGAGATTCAAAGGCACTTCGCTCAAAACAAATTCACAAGAGGAGGGGGTCGTCAGTAGCTCAGGAATCGGAGTGGCACGTTGATAATGCTGAGTAATGGTTTTGTGCGTGCATTAGGAAATTTGAAATATTTTCCGCTTCCAATGGGAAAGAGTCAAGCCATTTTCCGAATACCAGGCACGCCAGACGGATGTGCACACATCAGTTCCAAATAGGATGGTTCGGGGATACTACAAGAAGTTCACCAAATGAGTCTGAAGATTCCTTATTGGTAATTCAGGCGCCACAGATGTAGCCGGTGCGGTTATTGCGTTAATCAATAGATTCCGTCATTCCAGTCTGATAGGCTGCCTGCTTTTTGCCATCATTGTTTTTTAAGGGGACTGGATCCTGGTCATGAATAGCATTAGAGCTGTCGCCTTCGATTTGGACGGATTGCTTCTCGACACCGAGACCGTAGCGTTGGAAACATTTGTTGAAGCCTGCCGGGCAAATCATTTTGAGCCGGATATAGAGATCTATTCCCGCTGCATCGGAACAACATATTCTGATGTGGAGACCATACTCAAGACCGGATACGGCAAAGATTTTCCCTATGATGCAGTCATGGCACTCTGGAACAGGCGGTATGCCGAAGAAGCGCTGCAAAAACCCGTTCCGCTGAAGGCAGGAGCGGTGAACCTGCTTCAACGACTGGAAGATCTCCAAATTCCGAAGGCTGTGGTCACCTCGTCAAAAACCGCCAGCGCGAAACAGAAGCTGCGTAATGCCGGGATCCTCGACTTTTTCCAGGTCATTGTTTGTGGCGATCAGATCTCCCGGGGCAAGCCGGATCCGGAGATATATCGAACTGCTGCTCATAAACTGGGAGAAGATCCGACCGCCTGTGTAGCACTGGAGGATTCTGACAACGGTGTCCGTTCAGCCGTGCAGGCAGGCTTTATTGTGGTGCAAATACCGGATATAAAGGAGCCTTCCGCGCAGGTGAAAAACTTGGGACACAGAATTGCGCTCTCTCTGGCCGAGGCACAGACCATCCTGCTGGACCTATTATCGATCCGCTGATGCCGGCCGTGAAGTGCGGCGGCTTGCCACCGCTCTAAAGGACTTCGCCCTTTGACAAAAAACTGTGGTATTAGGCCCGGAACCGTGACGCTTTCAGGAGGGATCTCCCCACGCTTTTTCAGTTCTTGGACTCGGGATTGTAGTATTCATCAATATCCACCCATCCGACAAACCCTTTGGGCGGATAGGGAGATTGCACGCGCGTAATGCACTGGGTCGCTCCCGGCATTCCTCCTCCGCCTGCCAGCAATGAACAGTAGCCATCATAGACATCGAGAATAATGCCGACATGCCGGAACGGAATTTTCACAACAAACAAATCACCACTGTTGGGGGACAGGTCTGCATCTCCAGCGGAGTGCCACCCCTTTCCTCTTTTTGTGACTTCGAGGTTATAGGGGCTTAGCGTGAATTTGTTTTCACCTTTGCGTCTACAGAGCTTCGCATCGCAGATCCGGCTGTGAATATTCTGGATAAAATCGACGCAGGTGGAGTATCCCGGATGGGTTTCCCACCATGTCATCCACTCATCAGCCGTTTTATTGGTAAACTGGCTGAACTTTGTCTCACGCAGCCCAACCTTCATTCCATCATTTGGGAAATTCAAATCCAGCAGGCGATTCACAAAATTGCGAACATCCGTGTAATAGGGATTTTCGATATATTCAGTAGCATCATCCGCCATAGAATCCTCGCAAAGTGAAGGTGTTGATGATCTGATACTACAGTATTGTCACTGGCAACGTCATAAATTTCCTTATGGGCCACACCCGGGAAAATAGCCGAAAACCTTCTTTCGCGACACGGATGATTGGAGCGTATATTATTTGGTGCGAATTCGAAGAGGGCGGATGAATGGATGGAGATTGAGCCTATGATACCCAAAGGGGTGTTGATTGATTGCGGAGGAACTCTTCTGGATGAAATATCCTACAATCTCCCGGCCGGGGATGCGTGGATGCTGTGCCATTCCCTGCAAAATCCCTCAAATATTGATCTCAAGCAAATCTCCGAACGCCGTGCCTTTATTGAAAGGGAAGTCGTTGTCCGCCGCGATCAATGTCGGATCGAGACGCCATGGACCGTCATCACAAGGCTGGTTTACGACTATTTCAACATTCAGCTCGGGACGGACTGGGAAAATCTGGAACTGGAATTCTAGAAGGCATCGATGACGACGCGGGCGATGAGCGGAGCAGCCGAAACGCTTGCCGAGCTTTGTCGTCAGAACATACCGGTGGGAGTACTCAGCAACTCCATTTATCGACCGGCTGTGCTTACTTATGAACTTGAGAAGCAGGGGCTGGCCGAACACCTGCAGTTTGTGATGTCTTCCGCCGAGCATGGTATTCGCAAACCGGATCCGCTGCTCTTTGAGCTTGCGGCAAAGAAGCTGGGTCGAAAATCCGACGATATATGGTTTGTCGGGGATAAAGCGGAGATCGATGTAAATGGCGCCAAATCAGCAGGCATGATCCCTGTATGGTTTCAGCCGGACGCTACCTCTCCGCTACCATGCGCTGGTATTACTGGCTGGCATGAATTTCTTTCGCTGTTCTTGAATGGATAGGGGGATTTCCGATCCAGGGTTCCGGATGGAACTGGAATCCTGAATCGGAAATCATCTCCCTTTTCCCGTGAGAAAGATTGCTATTTCGCGGAAGTGTTTTTGGGCGATTTCTTATTTAGCAGCGAAATAAGGGAGCTTCCGGCAGGAGGGGTTTTGACCGCGCCTTTTTGGATGATATCCTCGGCATCGAGCTTCTTGCCATAGAGATTCTCATTCGCACCGCCGTCGGAACGCAGTGTCGAGCCTTCGAGAGACACCCCGGCAAAAAGACCACGGGACCGCGAATAGCTCAAAAGTTCTGCTTTCATGACAACATCGGTGGAAGCGGATGCGGTTCGCCCTTTGGGTCCGGCCGCTGCTGCGGCATCCGCGCCCAACTTCACTTTGCTGTTCAGAATAGAAGTGGCGCCCTTCGAGTTCATCACGAGAATTACAAAGTCTGTGGCGTTGGCGCCCAGCTGAATACCGATATTACCCCCTTCCAGCGCATACATAGCCGGTGCGCCCCAGGGTCCTGAATAATCTGCGCCGCTGCGGCATACCAGGGCTCCGCGGCCATAGCTGCCGCCAATGCCAATGGCGATTTTTTTTACGGAAGGGAAGATAAGAACGCATTCTGCTTTATCCAGAAGTTCCTGCGGTATACCGTCAGGGATGCCCAATATTTCGGTCATCACCTCGCCGCACTGTTTCAGCCTGTTTTGTTCCTTTTCCTGTCCCCACCCCGTCATGCATACCAGTGCGACAGAAAGCACGCACATCCATACTGTTCTCATGTTCATCTCCTTGAAATAGGGCAAAAACATATAACAACTATACGCCTACCGGCAGGAACAGTCATCCTATTCGCCCCCATATTTGAATGGGTATTTCTGCGCATTGCCATTCATTTCATGAAATATCACCATAGTCAGAGGATGTATAAGGAGCCTGTGCAAAGAAATTCCGCAACAAGGAAGTTCAGAATCGTAATTGCCGACGACGATGACATGACACGGGTGCTGTTGACGAATCTTTTCGGTAATTCCGAGGATGTAGAAATCGTTGGAGAAGCACCCGACGGAAAAGTTGCGCTGGAGCTTGCGCGAAAACTTCTTCCCGATGCAGTGATCATGGATGTGGGTATGCCATATATGAATGGTATTGATGCAAGCCGCCAGATCCATATCGAGCACCCGGAAATCAGAGTCATTGCTCTTTCAATGTTTGAGGAAGAGGAAATGGCAAGGGAAATGAAGGAAGCGGGGGCCATCGGATATTTCTGCAAAAACGAACCCTGGGATGAAACGGTGGAAGAGATACACCAGGTTCTGTCCGCGCATCCTGCTCATTAGTTCGGATTCCGCTGGGCGGAACGGGCCGCGGGCAATAGCCTGATTCGCAGACAAACTCGAGGCGCAGATAGTAAAATTTCTGTACTGAATGGCTACTAAATCTTGCATTCAAGGGACAAAAGTGCAAGAATGTCGTGCCTTTGAGCCGCGTCCCCATCGTCTAGTCGGCCTAGGACACCGCGCTTTCAATGCGGCAACACGGGTTCGAATCCCGTTGGGGACGCCAAAACCCGCCAAATTCCTGAATTTCCAATCCATAACACATATAGTCAGGATAAAGGACGTTCCCGTTGAAATCGGTGAGCATACGCGATGCCACGATAATTGAGAGAATCGATACGGGACCTGAAAGTTACCGAATTCGCTGGGTTCTTCGAGATTGAGTATAACTACGTATATTCACAGCATGAAACCAAGTCGATAGGTTTTAAAAGGCCGAAAAGCTTTTTGGCGAACCAGTCACCCCGAATGGCAGGAAAGAGGGTCCATATGCCCGCATTACATCTTCATGCGGCAGACGATGAACCTACCGCACCGCGGCACGCATCCATTCTCGACCATTCTTCCTTCCTGACCATATGCCCTCATTGCAGCAAAGTCATTTCCCAAAATTTGTACCGTTGCGGCTGGTGCGGAAAGGAATTGCCCGGAAAACAGGACCGCAGGGCCGCTCCGAGAATAACCACTGCCATGGATTGCCAGCTGATCTTCGAAGGTATGCTGCACCGGGCGTTTCTACTGGAAATTTCCATGAAAGGAGCTCTCGTTTTGACCCGATTGCAGTTGCCCAACGATTCAGAGGTCCTCGTCCAGATAGACGCGCGCACCCCTTTGGGCTCATTAACCTTAACGGGAAAAACCATGCAGCGCGATCCGTCGGAAGGCGAGCGCAGCCTGATAAAGCGCCTTGTGGTCAAGTTCAATCACGGTTCCCAGGAGCTGATTGAATTCATGGATAGGCTAGCGCGCCTTTAATTGCAAGCTCGCCTGCTTAGCCAGACTGCCTCTTTTCGAAATCCGCCGCAAAACAAAAACTTCATGCCAGATCCGCATTCGCCAAAGCAAATAAATATCCCTCTCCCCTGCATAACAGCGTAAAATTATTCCAAAACGTTCCGGGGGATACCGCCATGCGAAGAAATACATGCATTGCGCTGTTCATCCTTTTCATGATTTCGGTCTTCGGCTTCTACGTTTCCGCACAGATTCAAATCCAACAGCCTCAGGGAGAAGTGCGGAAAGCTTTGCAGGAAATTGACAGGTTCCAACAAGAAAAGCGGAAAATGGTGCGGGACACACTGCTGATCAAGAACACTCTGCGCCCAGCGGTGTTGCCCGTCGCGGGCACAATACAAGATGAAATAACTCTGTTCATCGGCATTTCGCAGGATGGTCGCATAGCTCATGCCGTCGTTCGCCAGTCAAACAGTTCGGTGTCAAACGTTGAGAAACTGAGAATTGAAATGCTGGATGGGTCCGTGCGGGAAGTAGACATGAAGCAGATAAAGAGGATTACGGTGCGATAATCGATGTTCCAGGCTCAACGTAGATCAGGCCGAATGCATAGGCTGTCCGCAATTTGCCACAGGGAACGACCAAACTAGATTTCGTGCGGATCGAAATCTGGAATATCCTGCAACTGCTCCAGCCATAGAGCCGCGCTGTTGTCGCTGGGAGCGCGCCAATCTCCACGCGGAGATAAGGATCCTCCCGATCCCACCTTGGGTGCGTTGGGGATGGCACTGCGCTTGTATTGACTTGTCTCGAAGAACCTTTTCAGGAATACGCCGAGCCAATGCTTGATCTGTCCGATGGAATACTCATTGCGCCGGTCTTCCGGAATTTCCGGCCAGGATCCGCGCTCTCGATGGCGCCACGCGCAATATTCCATAAAAGCAACCTTGGGAGGGTTCATTCCAAAGCGCAGCGTGTAATATAAATTGAAGTCCTGCAGCTCGTATGGACCGATCACGGCTTCCGTGCGCTGGACCGGCTCTTCTTGGTTCCCCGGGATGAGTTCCGGACTAATTTCGGTTTCGAGCACCTCGGCCAAGACCGCACTGACGTCTTTGCCCAACTCACCCGTAGCAGCTTCATAGCGTATCAGGTATTGAATCAGAGTTTTGGGCACGCTTGCGTTGACGGCATAATGCGCCATTTGATCACCAACGCCATAGGTGCACCAGCCCAGCCCCAGTTCGGACAGATCTCCCGTACCCACGACCAGCGCGTTGTGCAGGTTGGCGAGGCGGAACAAATGACTGGTACGCTCGCCTGCCTGGACATTTTCAAAGGTCACGTCATAAACCGGTTGATTCAGAGCGTACGGGTGCTCAATGTCCCGCAGCATTTGCATGCAGGCCGTGCGAATATCGATTTCACTGGCGTTGCACTCAAGCGCCTCCATCAGGCGCCAAGCCTGGCGAAGCGTGCGATCGCTGGTCGCGAATCCGGGCATGGTATAAGCCAGAATATTTCTTCGGGACACGCCCAAAACATCCATGGCTCGGGCACAAACGATCAAAGCCTGTGTGGAATCGAGTCCTCCGGAGATTCCAATCACAACCTTATCGGTACCGACCGCGCGAAGGCGCTTTACAAGGCCTTGCACCTGAATTTCGTATACCTCCCGGCAACGGATGTCTCGAGTCCCCATATCATTCGGGACATAGGGGAAGCGTTCCACTGCGCGATCGAGCAGCAGAATCTCGGAGGTAGGCATCTCGAGCGCAAAGCCGATCCGTCGGTATGAACGGACTTCAGCGGCATGGTTCTGCATCGATTGTCCGAAACTGGTCTGGCAGAGTCGATCCTGCGTCAACCGGTCAAGATCAACATCTGCAAAAGCCATCTGTGCCTTGTAGGTAAACCGGGGCGTTTCAGCCAGCCTGGTCCCGTTTTCATAGATCATCGCCTGGCCGTCCCAGGCAAGATCCGTGGTGGATTCTCCATAGCCCGCAGCGCAGTAGGCGTATGCCGCAATGCAGCGTCCCGACTGATTGGAGACAAGCTGGGCGCGGTATTGAGCCTTGCCGGTCGTAATATTCGAGGCAGAAAGATTGCAAAGCACGGTGGCGCCGGCAAGGGCGGCAAAGCATGACGGTGGGATCGGACTCCACAGGTCCTCGCAAATCTCAACCGCGAAAGCAAAATCGGACCGATGCGCATCCTGAAATACCAGATTGGTTCCAAATGGAATATCTTCCTGACCCAGCAGCCGGATTTCTCGTGAAGAAGCATAGTTTCCGGGCGCGAAATGACGCAGTTCGTAGAACTCGCGGTAATTCGGCGGATATGTTTTCGGCGTTACACCCAGGATTCTTCCACGATGGATGACCGCGGCACAATTGAACAGGAGCCCATCCACTCGCAGGGGCAAGCCCACGATGGCCACGAGATTGAACTGTTCAGATGCCTTCACGACCTCGGCCAAGGCGGCAGTCGCGCCATCGAGCAGGCACTGCTGGCGAAAGAGATCTTCGCAGGTATAGCCGGTCAGCCCCAGTTCCGGGAATACGGCCAGCACCGCGCTTTGTTGCGCACAAAGCTCCAGCTGCGCGATCATCTGCCGGGCGTTGAAGATCGGATCGGCAACACGAACTTCGGGAACACCAACCGCTATACGAATAAAATTATGCCGGTACAGGTTAAAGAAATTCTTTTCCATGATGCACTGATGATGCATCAATCCCCAAATGGCATCAATGAAATCTTGTCCCGGCAACGCTTTTGAAGAGGAAGTCTTTCAGCGCTTTTTTATTGGAAAGGATGCACTTCAGCGGCAATAATCGACAACTATGCTGTCTTGAAAGGCAAAGCCCATGAATGATTCCGATGCATATATGACGAAGAGCTTTTCGGCATCCTACGATCTGACAACCAAAATGATCTCTGTTGCCGTTTGTGTACTCCTGGGTGGTGGCGCCTTGCTAACCGGCACCTGGATCGTTGGAATCATTGCCGTTCTCATTCTGGGGATAAGCTACGCCCTTTCACCCCGGGCTTACACCATTTCGGAAGGGATGGTTCAGGTAAGACGCCTTGTTTCCAGCATCCTGATTCCGCTGCATGACATTCGCGCGGTGCGGATTGCCACCAAAGAAGATCTCAGGGGTTGTGTCCGAGTTTTCGGCAATGGAGGCCTGTTTGGCTACTATGGCGTTTTCCGCACATCGGCGCTGGGCGTCTGCCATTGGTACGTCACAAATCGAGCCAATGCGGTGATCATAGATACTCCAACCAAGACATATCTTCTGAGCCCCGATGATGTGAGCCGGTTCATCGAGGAGGTCAAAGCGGTGGCACCCGTTCCGGCGCATCATGAGGGAGGGTTGCCCGGGGCAACAGGTGAGATTGCGCGCAAGCAATTCCACTGGAATGCCATCGGCGTCATTGGGTTGATTGGAGTTGTTTTGCTGGGAGCCGCAGCGTGGCTCTATTCACCGGGCCCACCGCAGTATACGCTCAATCCCGGCGGCTTGACCATTCATGATCGTTTCTATCCGGTAACACTCAGGGCTGTGGACATCGAAGTCGACCGGATGCGGATTGTGGATATCGGCAATGATCCACACTGGCGCCCGGTTGCCCGCACAAACGGATTTGCCAATACTCACTATCGCGCCGGATGGTTCAAAGTCGCCGGCGGAGAGAAGGTCCGAATGTACCGGGCCGAGGCCAAACGCCTTGTTCTCCTGCCCTCGAAAGGCGAGATTCCCACGGTCCTGTTGGAAGTCGCACAGCCGGAGGCTTTCATCCGGGAGGCACAAAATACATGGAAATAAGCGCCGTCACGATTGCGGAATTCGTGGGAGAAGCGCAGCCGCGCTAGCCAAGGATTTCGTGGTCGGAAGGTTATCCGCTGACCGATTTTACGGGCGCAGCTTCGCAGCTTTCAATGGCCGCTTTTTCATCTTCAAAAATATCAAAAAAACTGGCCAGCTTCGCCACCTCAAGCAGCTCCCGAACTCTTTTGGTAACGTGAAGAAGCTTCATTTGCCCTCCAACGCCATTGATGGAGGAATACGTGCGCATCAACTCGCCTAATCCCGAACTGTCAATGTAATTGACTTCCTGCATGTTCAGAATGATGTTCTTTGTTCCATTTTCAAGGATGTTGCGTATGGCCTTTCTAAGCGACATGGTCCCTTCACCCAGCGTAATCTTGCCGCTGAGATCCAGGATTCGAATATCCCCGATGCTGCGCATTTGAATAATCATGGCAACCTAACCTCACAAATGAGTCACGACAATAGGGACCTATGGGCAGGAGATTAGCCCAACGAGCCATGCGCGTCAAGCGATGCAGGCTTTGGGCGGACAGAATCCCGTCTCGGGGATCGAGGCGGAGGCAAAGCCGGGCGCTTCGCGATGAGGCTATTTACAATCATTTAACAGTCTACGGTGAAAGAACCGCCAATACTGGACGTCAATACTGTTAAACAACCTCTCTACTGTAAAGCAACCAGGGAGCCATGGGAATTCCCACCATGGCTCCCACCTTCTTCGAGCATCATCCGAAGACAATCGCTAATTCGTCAGCTGGTATTTTTTCGCTGAGGGCTCGGGCTTCAGGCTATTGAGGAGGAAGGACAAATCGGCCGCATCCGCCTGCGATAGGGGAGTGAATTGCACCCCAATTCCATTGAAGTTCTCGTAATCGAGCAGAAAACGCCCAGAGTGAACGATGGTGCCGCGAAGCTTCATGTATTTCGGTTTTTTGCCCAGTCGAACTTTGAATACGACCTCGAACTCCGTTCCGGCCAGCACTGATTTCCTGGTATGGATAAAGGCTCCGCCCATCGAAAGATCCAGCAGCCGTCCAGGCAATATCTCTCCAGGAATGCGCAATGCACAGGGAATATTTACACGCTTGCGCAAGGTCTTTCTTTTATTCTCGACGCCAGTGCCATCGAGTTCATCCTGGACTTCGTCCATATCAGGAATATCGGCAAAATAGAGTCAGGAATCAATAGGCCAAGCGATGATAAGAGTTATTTAATAATTAGCCGGATGGTGCGGTCGCCTTTTTTCGCCAAATTCCAATATCGGGGTCTGGCCCGATATTGGAATTTGGGGGGAGCATGCGCGATGTCCCCGATTGTTTAGGCTATTGAGCTTTCTTGAGAGGAATTTCGGTGGTCTGGCCCATCATGTCAAACGTCAACTTGATCTGGTCAGCAGCGACGACTCCCTTGTATTCCAGCTTTATTTCCTGCCCGCCCATATCAAAAGATACGTTAAAGGAAATCTTGTTTCCGTCAATCTTGCCATCCTTAATCGGAATGGTTGTGTTGTCCGGACCCGATGAGGTGCCGGTCAGCGTGGTTCCTTCCGCCTTAAACGTATAGGAAACGGGGATATCCATTCCTGGGATCGTACCTGCCCATTTGCCGTCGACATCAGCAGCAAAAGCACAGGTGGCGGCAAGCAAAACGGCGATTGCAAGCACGGTATATTTCATGAAAAATCCTCCTTTTTTAGTGGTCAGGATACACGATTTTGTTTTACGCAAGGTAGGAATAATGCATTCCCACGCGCTGCGCATTTGAACAGAACCGTTAAATCAGCGCAGGATGAGGATCACATTCAAAAACAAGCACATATACCTTTCTAGGAATAGCATTTTTGAGCTATGCTACTGCCCGTCTCATTCTGATGCTCGCACTCTAAAGCCAATTGAGCGATTGCGGCGGTGGGTTTCCCGCCTGACAGGAATTTATGTCCGCAGCGACGGAGCTGATAGAAAACGATTTTTCAGAAATTGAACGGTCATTGGCCCCTCAACCCTGGCTAGTTCGTGCAAGGCCCTGGATTTGCAAACTGGTTCCTCTCATGGCGGCATTCTGTTTCCTGTCCTGGTGGATGCTGATGCTGAGACCGGATTTTTCCTGGGATGATGCGGAACCGGAGGTTCTGGATCAGGCATGGCGACTTGCCAAAGGAGAATCCATCTACAGAAACATTGGGGAGCCGCCTTACGCGATCCCTATTTATCCTCCATTGTACCTGGCCGCGGTTGCTGCTTTGTTGAAGCTGACCGGGTTGAGTTATCTGCCGGCAAGGCTGATATCGCTTTTCTCCGGACTTTGCATCTGGTTGGCTTTTATGCAACTGGATAGGGAATGGAACCGGCGGCGCGGAGGAGGCCTGTGGGCGGGGTTCCTGCTCTTTCTTGTTCCTGCATTCCTTTATAACGTACTCCGCAGTCATGTGCAGATGATGGCTGTCGCCCTTTCCATCTGGTCACTGGTGTTTTTTCTTCGCAATCATCGAATCTACAGTCTCCTGTTAAGCCCGTTGTTTGCGGTTCTGGCTTTCTATACGAAGCAGACACAGATAGCCTTGCCGCTAGCCATCGCGACCTATTTGCTGATATGCAATCGCCGTTGGCTGTTGCCTTATGTATCCATCATGGCGGCAGGCCTGCTGATTCCATTTCTTTGGCTGCAAAAGATCACCGGCGGACGTTTCTTTCTGGATGCGGTGCAACTTGCCAGGCTCAGCTATGACCCGCTCAAGATTCCACAGATCTTCCTTCATCATGCCGGGCCCATCCTGGTCTTTATCATCATGGCGTGCTGCATTCTGTATCGTCGACTGCGCAGGCTGGAGATGGAACCGGTCGACTTTTATTTTTTAGTTTCCATGTTCATAACAATGGCCTCCTTAGGACGGGTCGGCGCACATGGTCAGTATGTTGTGGAACTCATTGCTGTCACCTTTGTATATCTGATCCGAATGGCCGGAGTGCCATCTGTGCGCCGTTGGGGAAGCTGGGTGTCCATCCAAGTTCTGCTGCTCTTGATTTACGCGCCGCTTTTTGTCTTTTTCGAACAGGGACTGGAGGCCAGGGCTGCCAACCAGGCCAGCCGTGAAGTATATAAAGTCCTCCAGGGTGGAGCCGGACCGGTTCTTTCCCAGCAGGGAAGCTTTCCCTTATTCAGCCGTGGGCAGATTTATATCCAGTTATTTCATTTTGCGGGCTTGTCCAGAGCCGGGAAATGGGATCAGGCGCACATAACGACCGATATTTCCGATCGAATTTTTCCTTACGTCATCACGGGATTTCCCATTGAAGGCTCGGAAACAACGGAAGACAGCGAGGAGAGATTCACGCCCGAAATGATTCTCGCACTGCGGGAAAACTACCAGCGCACTCGGTGTATATATCCCTATTACCTGTATACACCCAAAAAGGGGACCGCATTGAAAAAAGCGAACGCCGTTGTTCGCGCCAATGGATAATTGGAGCTGTGTGGTCGAACCGGGTACAAGTCGACGGTGCACTATTATTCGCTGAGTGGGAGGCACCTGATGAAAAGGCATAAATCCCCAAAAACTGTTTCCGAGGCTGCAAGGGAAATACCGGTATGGCGAGAGGTTGACGTCGTTGTCGTCGGAGGCGGGCCCGGAGGAGTGGGGGCGGCGATTGCGGCCGCCAGAACTGGCGCTCGCACGGTCCTGCTCGAGCGATACGGACATCTCGGGGGAATGGCGAGTGGCGGATTGATCAATATTCTGCCAAATCTGAGCGATATCAGCGGCAAACAGCACATATTCGGATTGAACCAGGAAATAATATCCCGCATGGAGGCAAGGGGAGCCGCTTTTTACCCGAAAAAGGAGCATTGGGGAACCACCGATGCAGATGTTGTGGATTATTACCATGGTGCCTATATGTCCTGGTTCTACATCCGCAGAGACCCAAATATCGGCGGGAAAGAGCGGGTGCTTTATACAGCCGTCGTCGATCCCGAAGTGTTGAAAGATGAACTGAACGATATGGTCATCGAAGCGGGCGCCGAAATTCTACTGCACTCCTGGGGAACGCGTCCCATTGTGGAAGGCAACACTGTTAAGGGTGTGTTCTTTGAAAGCAAATCGGGCAGGCAGGCAATCCTGGCTAAGGTTGTGATTGATTCCACGGGTGATGGGGACATCTTTGTGGGAGCAGGCGCGGAATACGATGATGAATTGGATAACGAAATCCGAACCGCCTGGCTTGCCTTTACCTTCTGGCTGGCCAATGTGGACATCAAACGCGTTGAGGAATTCCGCAAGACTCAGCCAGTCAAGCACGGGGAATTAATGCAGGAACTCACGCGGCTCGGTGGGTATACCAATTACTTCAATGGAATCCTGAAAAATCAGGAAGGAGTGCTGTGGTTCCACACCTTCCAGGTCCAGCCGGAGGCGTCCGATGCCCAGGATGTTGAGGAGCTTTCCAGAGTCGATATTCGAGGCCGTAAACGTGCCTTGATAACCTATGAGTTCATGAGGAAATACATGCCGGGTTGCGAGAAGAGCTTCATTATGCAGACGGCGCCGCAGTTGGGAACCCAGGGAGGGCGTAGAGTTATTGGCGAATATGTTCTCAGCCCCAAGGACATGGAATCGGATGAAGTATTTGAGGATACCATTGCCATTCTTGCCAACAATGACAACGGAGAAATTTCAGCGAAGCATCCGAGCATATGTATCCCCTATCGCTGCCTCGTTCCAGCCAGGATGGACGGGCTTCTGGTAGCCTGCCGCGCGTTTTCATCCACAAACAGCGTCAATCAATATTTTAATATTATTCCTCCTTGCATCGCTTACGGCCAGGCTGCGGGTACGGCAGCCGCGATGGCCGCCAAATCTGGGATTCAACCGCGAAAGGTCGATTACAAGGCATTGCAGGGCAATCTCCTGAAGCAGGGAGTTCATCTGCCCGTGTAGATATGCGATAAGCAGGATTCGTGGCAAAAAGAGAAGCTCAAATTCACCAGCAATAAAGGGAAGAAATGTCTGGAACTCAACCCAATCGACCGATTGTTATCTATGCCGCCGTGGCCGCAAACCTGGCTATTGCCGCCACCAAGTTTATTTGTGCCGCTTTCACGGGAAGTTCTGCAATGCTGTCGGAGGCGATTCACTCGCTGGTGGACACCGGCAATGAGTCCCTTCTGCTTGTCGGGTTGCGTTTGAGCAAGAAGAAGCCCGATTCCAGGCATCCCTTCGGATATGGCAAAGAACTCTATTTTTGGAGCCTGATTGTTGCCGTCATTTTGTTCGGAATCGGCGGCGGAATGGCGATTTATGAAGGGGTTCTTCATGTCATTCATCCCGTGGAATCGGGAAGCCCGATCTGGAACTATATTGTCCTCGGTATCGCTTTTCTGTTCGACGGGATCTCCTGGTCTATTGCGCTTCGCGAATTTCGTGTGGAGAAGGGCTCCAAGGGATTCTGGCATGCCTATCGGAGCAGCAAGGATCCGGCCATCTTTACCGTGCTTGCGGAAGATACTGCCGACCTGTTGGGATTGATCATCGCGGTTTTGGGAGTTTTTCTCAGCCATTTCTTCCATCTGCCGGTAATAGATGGGATCGCGTCCATCCTCATTGGATTTCTGCTGGCGGGAGTGGGCTTGCTGCTGGTGTATGAAAGCAGGGGGCTGTTGATCGGAGAAAGTTCCGAGCCCGAAGTACTGGAAAGGATCAATCAGATTGTAACCGCGGACCCGTGCGTGGAAAGGGTCCTGGATCCTCTGACCATGCATTTCGGGCCGGACGAAATTCTCCTCAACATGGAAGTCGCATTCAGTGAGGGGATCGTCACCCCATCATTGAGAGAAACTATCGACCGGCTGGAGGAGAATATCCGCAGGCAATATCCGAATATCAAGCATATCTACATAGAGGCGGCTTCTTTAAAAGAGTCGGTTCGAAAATAGCCGGGAAGTTACCGGGAGCGCCAGTTGTCGAGGGTGAAGCCCATCGGAGCGCGGTGGCTTGCCACCGCCTTCGTTTTCAAAGGCGGCAGCAAGCGACGGCCGTCCCGGAGCTTATCCTTTAACAGCCACCTGGATCGGTTTAAACATCTTTTTGCTTACCTTGCAAAGCGGGCAGACCCAGTCATCGGGGATTTTCTCAAAGGGAGTTCCCGGAGGAATCCCCGCTGCCGGATCTCCCTTGGCGGGATCGTAGACATAGCGACAAACCGGGCACATATAGCGGGTTTCCATTCTGGCTTCCGCCGGGGCGGAAGGAGCGGCATTATCATTGGGTGCCGCCGCCTTCTTTTGTTCCTGCGACTCGGAATACTTGGTGCGGATCGTTTCAGCCAGCGCCTCCAGCGCCTGGTAGTCCTTTTCCCTTGGGCGTCCCTTGATGAGCACAGGGGGAAGGAGTTCCACCTTCAGGCTCGGCATCAGCGATTGCAGAGCTTCAGGCAATCGCCCCCCCCATCCAAAAGATCCGATGACCGAAAAATATTTTGCCTTCGGGCGCAGCAGATTAGCCAGAAGAGCCGCATAGGCTACCTTCGGATGCGGACCGCCCAGCACCATCGGGGAGCCCATAACAATGGCGGTTGCATCCACAAGCGACATCGCAAGTTTGCCGACATCCGCGTCAGCCAGGTTGAACTGTTCAGCGTGGATCCCGCGCTCAGCACAGGCTTCGACGAGGTGCTCCACCATCCGTCGTGTGCTTTCGTGCATGGAAATGTAGGGAATCACAACCAGGTTCTTGGTCCTGGGGGAAATCCATTCGCGATAAGCGTCAATGATGCGCTGCGGCTCTTTGTAGATGGGGCCGTGACTGGGGGCGATGAGCTGGGCATTCAGCCTGGTAACAGAATCCATCTTGGCTTCGATCATGCTTTTGAAGGGCATCATAATCTCGGCATAGTATCGCTTGGCGGAGCTGAATACCTCGGGCTGATCGGTGACGAACAGATCCGCAGTGGCTATATGCGAGCCAAACAGATCACAGGTAAACAAAATGCGATTCTGCGGAAGCCACGTCAGCATGGTTTCCGGCCAATGCACCCATGGGAAAGAAATGAACTGCAGGTTGCGTCCCCCGAGATCCACTGTTTCTCCATCCTGGACAACGCGGATTTTCTCCGCCGGAATTTCGAGCAGATCCATCAGCATTCCTTTGCCTTTTTCGCTGGTCAGCACCTGCGCCATGGGAAATGCCTCCAGCACGTCCGGGATGGTTCCCGCGTGGTCCTGCTCCGCATGGTTGGCAACAATGTAGTCAATGCGTTTAAGCTTCAGCGTTTCCAGTCTGGCAAACAGAATATCCCTCATGCTGGGATCGACGCCGTCTATCAGCGCCACTTTTTCAGAGCCCTGAACCACGTAGCTGTTATAACTTGTCCCATCCGGGAGAGGGATGAGACCGTCAAAGAGCCTGCGGTCCCAGTCGATCGCCCCTACCCACCAGACTCCATCGCTGATTTTCCTTGCATGCATGGTTCCTTCATCCTTTCAAACTAGTGCATATAGACCAGTCATGATTTTAGAGCAATATTATAAATTAGCAACTCTACCGGTGAAATGCTCGATTCAGATCTTCCGCAAAAGTCGGGCGGGCAGCATGATGATGGACGACACCATTGCCAGTACTCCGCCCACCGCAATTCCCACTATTCTGAAAGGGAGCAGAAGCAGCCAGAGAATTGGATAAAGCACAAGCGCAAGCAGCGCGATGGGCCAGCACAAAACAAAAAGAATGCACCAAAGCAGGAATTTGACCATAGTTCCTCCCAAGGCAAGTAACCATCGTAGCACCTTTTCCAGGTTCGAACTGCATTTTCCGATTTTCTTTCGCCGGCATCACCATTTCTTTGCTTCTTCCTGTCTTTAAGTCTATCTGAGCCGATTTTTCTGCGATAATACCCTTGGCAGGGCTTCCTCGCGGAGGTGCGGATGGGGCTGACATATTCAAGCTATCTCAAGTTGGACCAGCTTCTGGATTTGCAGCAGATGCAGTCGAACGGCAGGGCTCACGATGAGCTGCTTTTCATTGTTATCCATCAGACCTATGAGCTTTGGTTTAGGGAGATGCTGCACGAAATCGATTTGCTTCTCGTCTCCCTGGAAACGAGGGAAATCGTGCAGGCGCGCGCGACCCTGAAACGGCTGCGCAGCATTCTGAGGGTATTTGTTTCTCAAATAGACGTTCTCGAAACCCTGACGGGACCGCAATTCCTTTCCTTCCGCGACCTGCTGGGCAGCGCCAGCGGATTTCAATCGACCCAGTTTCGTGAACTGGAATTTGTTTTTGGGAAGAAACGCCCGGAACTGATCCAGGCATTACCGGAAGACTCCGCAGATAGAGCTCGGCTTCAAAAAAGATTTGATGGAGCAACCGTGTGGGACTCTTTCATGCATTATCTGTCACAATGTGGCTATGCGATTCCGGCACATGTTTTGAACCGCGATCTGACACGTCCAACCGCTCCCTCGCGCCAGGTTCAAGCCATTCTTCTGCAAATCTATCGAAAGGATCGCGACACGGCGGATTTTTGCGAACTCCTTCTCGACATTGATGAGGGAATCCAGGAGTGGCGTTACCGGCATGTCAAAATGGTTGAGCGGATTATAGGAAACAAGAAGGGAACCGGTGGCTCCTCTGGAGTGGAGTATCTGAAATCAACTCTCTTCAACCCTTCCTTCCCTGATCTTTGGGCGATTCGTTCGGAATTTGAAAAACCATGATCCAGCCGGAGCTTCTCTATTCCAGCCCCAATGCGCTTTCTCCGCATTATTCGCAATTTCGTGTACAGGAACGCCTTTTGCTCACCGGGCATTCGCATCAGGCCTGGCCTGACTGCGGGTTTGAAGGTCAGCAGGAGGCATGGTTCGATGCCGCAGAGCTCCTGGATAGGAAATGGGATCGGGCATTTCAAAAAGCCGAGGAGGTTCGCTCCGGATTCTCCCGGCTATTGGACGATGTGGGCGGGGAAATAGCACTGGGCGCCAGTTCCCATGAGCTCGTCATCCGATTCCTGTCGGCTCTGCCGCTCCGCCAAAGACCTCGCATCGTCACAACCGACGGCGAGTTCCACAGCCTGCGGCGACAATTGGATCGGCTCTCAGAAGAAGGCATTGAGGTTGTTAAAGTTCAATCCTCTCCGGCTTCATCCGCCTGCGACCGATTGATCGCGGCGCTGGATGAACGGACCGCGTCGGTAGTGACTTCCTCTGTATTCTTCGAAACCGGAGAGATCGCATCGGGATTCAGGGAACTGATGTCCGCCTGTCGTCGACTTGGATCCGAACTGCTGATCGATGCTTATCATTCTTTGAACGTTGTTCCGTTCTCCATTAAAAAGGAGCATCTGGAAGATTCATTCGTTGTGGGTGGAGGATACAAATACTGTCAGCTTGGAGAAGGGAACTGTTTTCTGCGGTTTCCGAAGGAATGTCGCCTGCGCCCGGTCGTCACCGGCTGGTTCAGTGAATTCGATCGGCTTGAACAAGGATCACAGCCCAGCGTTTTCTATGGGAAAGGATTTGCCCGGTTCGCAGGATCGACCTATGATCCCACCAGTCATTATCGGGCGGCCGCGGTCTTTCGCTTTTTTGATAAGTGGGGTCTGACGCCCGAATTGCTCCGAACCGTCAGCCGTCACCAGATCCAGTTGCTTGCGGATGGATTTGACTCACTGGATCTGAATCCGCGGGTAATCGCGCGCAACCGGTCTGTTCCGTTGGATGGGACGGGTGGATTTCTGGTGCTTCGCGCCCGGAACGCGGGTGCAATCTGCCGGCTGATGTTTGAACGAGGCGTTTATGTGGATTTTCGCGGCGAAGCGCTGCGACTTGGACCGGCTCCCTATCTTTCCGACCGGCAGCTCCTTGATGCGCTTGGCATCCTCGCGGAAACAGTTCGATGCTATTGAGGACGACCGTCTTTGAGGCGCAGGGTTCTATGGATTTCCTTTGGGATTTCATCCTGTCGATGCGTGACGAACACCACCGTGGTATCTCCACGTTTTATCAGCCTGTCGACCAGCTCGAGAAAAATTGAGCGATGTTCCAGATCCAAACCCTGGCAGGGCTCGTCCAGAAGTATCAAGTCCGGTTTTCTCACGACGGCACGGGCAAGCAGCACCATGCGCTGAGATCCGGTGGATAGGGAGTGCAACGGTTGATCCGAATTGGATATCAGCCCAAACCGCTTTAGAACCCGCAGGGCCGCGGATCTCTGCGTGGGCGAAATTCGCTTAAAGCAGCCGATAGTTCCATGGAACGCGGAAACCACGGTTTCAAGGCAGGTCTGATCTTCTGGAAAATGGAGATGCAATTCCGGCGAGATTCCGCCAATCCTTTGCTTGATCCTCCAGATACTCTCACCGCTGCCGCGCCTCTTTCCGAAAAGATACACATCATTGGCATAGGCCTGCGGATTATCGCCGTTGATCAGACTCAGCAGTGTACTCTTGCCCGAACCGTTGGGCCCCAGCAGCGCCCAGCTTTCACCCCGTCGAATAATCCAGTCAATACCGGAAAGGATGTCTTTCCGGCCATAGCGGACCGAGACATTCTCGAGTCGAACAAGCTCCTCGCCAGGCGCTTGGGCAGAGCTTTCAGGCTCGGGCTGGGCGCGCGGCGGTTTGAGATTGGGCCGATACCGCGCCCGGATGATCGGGTGCCGCATCATTTCCCCAAAGCGACCTTGGGCAACGATGCGGCAGCCGTCCACTACCAGAAGGTTGGTAATCCCCTTCGGCACCTCATGGAGCAGGGCATCGATGAGGAGAATCTGAACGGAACCCCTTCGCATCAGAGCCTCGATGATTTCCATCAGGTGCAGCCGGTATTGCTTATCCAGCCCGGCGAAGGCATCGTCAAGGATCAACAGTTTCGGTTTGCGCAGCAATGCTTGTGCGATCAGTACCTTGCGCATCTCGCCGTTGGATAGAGAAATCAGCGTGCGCCGCAGCAAAACGCCGATCTGCATCACATCTATGATCCGTTTTCGATGGGTGTGGAAAGCTCCGGGCGATTGTTCTCTGCGGGCTCGCACCTCAAACGGATTGATTTCCTCCACCATAGCCTGCGACAAAAAGCGGCTGACCGAGATGGCCATTTCCTGCTCGATGCTGAACCAGCGCGCGGCGTCCGGCGCCTCCCCTGCCGCCGCCTGGTGCTGTTTGAATGAAACCAGGCGAATGCAATCTTCGGGCGATTTGCCTTCGGACGGACGCAGATCGTATTTTATCTCTCCTTGAACGATCGGAATCTCTCCGGCAATCGCTCGCGCAAGGATCGTCTTTCCGGAGCCATTTTTCCCTACAATGGCCCAATTCTGCTTCCGGTCAAAAATCCAGTGGCTGTTTGAGAACAGGAGCCTGTCACCGAGTCGCAGTGTGACATTGGAAAATTCGATAAGAGGTCGAGACGGCATTCTATCCTTCAAATATCCTATTTCTTTGATTCCTGGGCCAGGTCTCCCAGGATAGTTCCGAATTCTTCCAGGTATTGTTTTTTGCTGGCATGCGAAGGAAGATGCCACACCATTTCAGACAGATTCCTGGTCATGGTTGGAATCCACTGATAAGGGATGGATAGGACCACCGAATTATCAGGAAAGAGTTCCCGCCCCTTCATCCCGTGCACCATATCCGGAACAATAAAGTTCACCTTCCCGCTCTGAAACGGATAAATAAACAGCCACGCACACCCCATGACCGGAGTCGTACGGGAGTTATACAACTCTCCGGTCGAATAGGTCATCGATCGCATAAGGATCTCCGCGTTTGAATGATCCGCAGTTATTAGAATCAAGTCGGGCTCAAAGGTCAGTTTTTCAAAACGCGAAAAGGTAACATACCGTACAACATTGGCCGGGAATTTGGGGACGTGTTGGTAGAAGGCGAAGTTTGCGCGCGCCTCCTGGAAAATCTGGAGTCGCTCCCCGATCTGTCCACTTTCGGCGAACGCTTCCATTTCCTGCATCCCAAGGAGGATTTTGCCGACGCAGGTTTCCTTGACCTCACGAGCCAGGTAAAAGGGTTCGGACGTTTGCTGCGCCTCCACCAGCATCTCGCATAGAGACAGGCTTTTCTCTTCTGGAAGCGGCTGGATGCCCTCCGGGGGGAAGAAGGAAAACTTGATTCCGATCGGCGGTCGCTCAAACTCAAATTTTGAGTAAATGGACAGGTCTGTCTGCAGGGGCTTCATAAGGATCTCCTTTGGAGTAATGGCTTTTATCTTTTAGCATTGCGTCCGGATACACGCAAGCTCCAGAAATGGGAAAGGAAGATCGGAAATTCTAACCGCTTGTGTCCCCGTTTGGAATGTGCTAAAAATCGCCGACGCAAAGCTTAAAGGCTGTTGGACGAAGTCTGACACGCGCAGGCTCCGCACGATGTGGGCCTTGGTGAAGGCTCTGCTAAGCAAAAATCGAGGAGATAACACTATGAGCAGACTTGATGGGAAAGTAGCACTTATCACCGGTGGCGGCAGGGGCATAGGCGCTGCGATCGCAAAACGCTTTGTCGAGGACGGAGCGAAGATTGTTATCAGCGATATTCAAAAGGGTCTTCTGGAAGAAACCGCCAATTCTCTGAAATCCAAAAACGTTGCGGCATGTGCCGGCGACGTCACCAATTGGGACGACGTGCAGAAGATGGTGGCCGAAACCGTAAAGTTCGGTGGAAAAATCGACATTCTTGTCAATAACGCAGGGATCGATCCCGGCGGGAGCATCATTGATATCGACATCGCTTTGTGGAAGAAGATTTTGGACGTAAACCTGAACGGTCCGTTCCTTTGCATGCGCGCCACGCTTCCCGAGATGATCAAACAGGGCGGCGGATCCATCGTAAATATAGCATCGCTGGCCGGCGTTCGCTGCCTGCCGTCGATGCCTTCCTATTGTGCATCCAAGGGTGGATTGATTCAGCTGGCGCTGCAATGCGCGCTGGAATACGGGCCCAAGGGGATTCGAAGCAACGTCGTAGCCCCCGGAGCAACCCGAACGGACATGCTGGTCAACGCGATGAAAGGGCTCTCCGAAGCTCTCAAAAAAGATGCATTCGAAGTGTTAACCGAAAGTGTCCCGCTGCGCAGAGCTGCAGAGCCGTATGAGATCACGGGCGCATGCTCCTTCCTGGCCAGCGACGATGCGGCATTCATTTCAGGTGCGGTGCTCCTGGTTGACGGCGGCGCTGCCATCGTCGATGTCTCGGGCGCATCTGTCAGCAAAGCCGGAGAGGCTTCAGGCAAGAGCTGGGGCGTGTAGTCGAATTACGAATTACGAATTACGATTGACGAATGGTGGGGTAAACGCCATTCGTCAATCGCCTCAACTTCCTTCAGCAGGTTTTCGGTTTTTCCCCGGCAGGCAATAGGCAGGAAAGGGAATGACGACCGACAAACTGTCGTTCCATCCGTCAATCGTCATTCGTCAATCGTAAGTCTACTTGTTGGTGACCATCGGGTATTTCAATTCCACCCAGCGGATAGATCCGCCACTCAGAACCTTCACCTTATCTTTGTCAAATCCCAGCTTGTAAAGCTCATTGGCGAGATTGGCGCTGCTGGCATCGTCGGTGCAGTCACAATAGGTAATAACCAATTTGTCCATGGGAAGCGCGATCAGCATCATCTGCCGGTCGGTTGGATCTGCATTGGCGTCATAATAAACGTTCACGGCTCCCTTGATATGCCCCGCGTCATAGCTCCCACTGTCCCTCACATCCACGACTACGAACTGACCGGCGCTCTGATCCACCATCTGCTTCAGTTCTTCCGCTTTGATCCGGGGAATATTGGGAAGTACCACCTTTTCCTCGGAGAAAGCAGTGATTACTGGGAGTAAGGGCAATATTAGGATCAGAAATACAAAAGCTCTAATCTTCATTTTTCCTCTCTTTTCTACATTGGCTAAGTCATGGCGGGGGCATCGAACCTCCCCGCATATGGTAAGTTAATCCCCCTATGGCCAAGAGTCAATCTGTGCTTGTGTCGTGAAGTGGAATGTCCTATAAGTAAGGTCGCCGCGAGGGCTCGGGTCCAACTCGATAACCGCCGGCATACCGGATTCGGGCGGCAATGGATATGAACAATCATACGGAGGTTTCATTATGAAAATAAAAGCAGCGGTGGTACGCGAGAAAGGTGCCCCTTTTGTCATCGAGGATATCGAACTTGACGAACCAAAGGGAGATGAAGTTGTTGTGCGTATTGCGAGTACAGGACTCTGCCACACGGACCTCGTCGCCCGTATGCAGTTTATTCCGGTACCTCTTCCCGGCGTTTTCGGCCATGAAGGAGCCGGCGTTGTTGAAAAGGTCGGCCCGTTGGTCACCAAGGTCAAACCCGGAGATCATGTTGCCACCAGTTTCATGTCATGCGGTACCTGCCCATGCTGCAAAAAGGGAAAGCCCGGCTGGTGCTCCGAATTCCGCAGACTGAACTTCGGCGGAAGACGTCCAGATGGCACCGCGACAATGAAGAAGGGAAGCGAAACTATTTACGGATCCTTCTTTGGACAATCAACCTTCGGTTCCTATGCGCTGATGGGTGAACGGAGTGTCATCAAGGTCCCATCGGATGTCCCGGTGGAAATCCTTGCGCCGTTGGGATGCGGCATCCAGACCGGTGCCGGCGGAGTCATCAATACCCTGAAGGCAGGTCCCGGATCAGCTATCGCCGTTTTCGGCATCGGGTCCGTCGGGTTGAGCGCGATCATGGCTGCGGTTGTTTGTGGCTGCACGAAGATCATCGCGGTTGACATTATGGAAGAACGTCTCAAATTGGCCAAAGAATTCGGGGCCACTGATGTCATCAACTCGGGCAAGGTGAACGCCGTGGATGAAATCCGCAAACTGACCGGAGGCGGGATCGAATTCACATTGGAATGCACGGGAATTCCAAAAGTATTCCGTCAGGCAGTTGATGCCCTCATGATGGGCGGTACCTGCGGCTTGATCGGTGTGGCTCCGGTCGGAGTGGAAGCGAATCTGGAAATGCAACATATCCTTGACGGCCGCACCATCAAAGGCTGCGTCGAAGGGGATTGCATTCCGGACATCTTCATCCCTCAATTGATCGAGCTCTACAAACAGGGCAGATTCCCATTTGACAAGCTGCTGAAATTCTACTCACTCGACCAGATTAACGAAGCGGTCGAGGATACGGAGAAGGGAAGGGCTTTGAAGGCGGTTCTGAAGCCTTAAAGCTCAATGGACATTCGTGAAATTCGTGGCCGAAACACGCACCACGAATTTCACGACATTGTCTATAGCGATTAGACTTTAAGCGGCTTCAGACGGGCATTGCGCGTGGATTCGCTGCTCGGTTTTCCCGTTACCGGGTGGACGAAGTGATAGGGAAGAATATACCCGGTAACATAACGCAGATCGCTTTTGTCCATCGGTTGATCCGGCACGAACTGTGGTCCGCCAGGGGCCGATCCGCCCTTCAGCATCGGACCGGCAATGTCCTCCGGCAGGATCCATCCATCCTTGATCCTGACACCGTACGGGATTAGCCAGTTGATCGACAACATCTTCCAGATACCCCCCTCTTTGATATACCCGATCTCGTAAATCCCATTGATGAAAGAGCGCGAAAAGGCGGGAGGTTGTCCCTCCTTTACCGCTGCGGGCATCATCACTCCTCCGAACGCGTACCATCGTCCCTTGGCAGTCTTCCCGTCCGGTGCAACCGTGATTAGCCCGGCCGAGGGAATGAGTTGGTGCTGGAATCCCACCGGAGGCACCTGGTTGACATCAAAGTACTTCCGAACCCCGGCTTTTCCCTTCCATTTGCCCTCCAGCCAGTCCAGTAGCACGTCCGGACTGTCGGCAAAGCAGTCAATTATTTCTTGTTTCATCATATGTTCGACGTAATAGTTATAGGCATACTGCAGCCGTTGAATCGACTGGACATCTTCTACCTGCTGCAGACGTTTTTCGAGAGCTTCCACCTTTGCTTCCAGGGATTCCTTGCCCGGGGTGGCGGCGCATCCGGCAGTGACGGCTCCTGCCGCTGCGATGGCTGTCCCGGCGGCGACCTCCTTGACGAATCCCCTTCGAGTGCTTTTCGTTTCTCTCTTGCCCATGATTTTTCTCCCTAGTAATGGCCGAAGGTATTGATTGATAGGTTTTCTGTTTCTAGCACACTCGACAAAACGAGTACAAGGAATAAGCGCGGCCAGTGCGGGAAGCTTACTCCGGCTTCTGATTCTGGGACACGGGTTCCTGTTCCTGGAACAAGCCTGCCTGAACGGGATCGAGCCCCAGGGCTTGTCTTACGGGACCAAAGCTGCGTCGATGAATGGGAAGAACGCCGGATCTTTTCAAAGCCTGCAAATGCTCCAGAGTGGGATATCCTTTGTGGGAAGCAAATCCATAGGCGGGATACATTTCATGCATCGCCTGCATATGTGCATCGCGTGTTGTCTTCGCGATGATTGAAGCGGCGGCAATACTCGCCGATAGCGCATCGCCGTGTATGATACCTCGCTGCCGGCAGGAGCAATGCGGAATGGTTCGCGCATCTACCAGGACATATTCTGGCGGAATGGATAGCCCTTCCACCGCGCGCCGCATGGCCAGCAATCCTGCATGATAGATGTTGATCGTATCAATTTCCTCTACTTCTGTTCGTCCAACGGCCCAGCAGATGGCATCCTGCTTAATCTGGGTGGCCAGTTTTTCGCGACGCTCTTCTTTCAGGATTTTTTTCGAATCATCCAGACCCGAGAGTTTGTAATTGCGGGGAAGAATGACGGCGGCGGCCACGACCGGGCCTGCCAGGGGCGCCATTCCCGCCTCATCCACTCCGGCAATGTACCGCAAGCCCTGTTCCCAGAGCTCGCGCTCAAACCGAAGGAGGCGGTGCAACCTTTGGCCTTCCTTTCGATTTTGCTGCCTTCTCTTCTTGATCTGCCGGGCAAGCTGACGTGCGCCGCTGCGAGGATCGTTTTCAAGCGACTCGAGGAACCCCTCCGGAACGGAGTTTTCTTCGCAAAGATATTCCCGCTTCAATTCAGCCAGGCTCTTTGCGAGCAGATTTCCCTTGAGATTAGTCACGAACAACTCCCACAGGCATTGTATCCCAAAGATATTCATACAGCGAAATCCGTGAAGATGATTGCAGCTTTATTGCAAGTGAAGATGCGACCTGATTCCGCTTGACAGGCCGGTAAGGTTGGGTAAGTCTAGCTCACGTTGCGCTCGGCATAATCGATCAATTATTGAAACTTAAACACGCAGAAAACCGGGTTGGTGTTCCTCTTTATTAAACCTCTTTTCAGGCGGACATGATTATGAAGTACTACCAGAAGCTGACATTTCTTTTTTGTGTGATGTGGGGATTTCTAGGCGTCCAGCGAATCATTATTTCCGTGATCATGCCTCAGATCAAGGAAGACCTGAAGTTGAATTACACAGAAGTGGGGATGATCGTAGCCGTAACCGGTGTGGTTTGGGCTCTCGGAACCGTGATTTGGGCCGCATTAGGAGATCGCTATGGCAGACGGCCCATGATTGTTCTCTGTACGGTCATGGCTGGAGTCTTTTCATGGGTGACGGGTTTTGTCCACACCATGGGGCAGATGCTGACAATCCGTGGTTTTCTCGGACTCTTTGAAGGGGGGCCTTACGCACCCGCGATGGGGACTCTTTCCGAAGAATCTCCAGAGAATAGGCGCGCAATGAACGCGGGGCTGGTTACCGGATCTTTCATGCTCGTTGGCGTCTGTTTCGGCTCGCAATTTGCGGTATGGCTTCTTGAAAGATTTGGCTCCTGGCGAAAGGTTTTTTATGTGGTGTCCATTCCGGCCATCCTCATCGGCATCATCATCTTTTTTGTGATGCACGAATCCCCGGCGGTATTGGAGGGAATTCGCAGGCGGAAGATGGGGGAGAAGACGCCCAGTGGCAAATCCGAACAGCCTCGTTTGCGTGATGCGCTCAAATATAAAAATGTGATTCTCTCGTCCATAAACAGCATCCCGGTTATGGGCTGGTTGTATGTGTATACATCTTTCTCCTCCTCCTTCCTTACGGATGTGCACAAATTCAACATGATGAGCGTTGGCTTGATCATTTCGGCTTCCGGGCTGGGAGGGTTTCTGGGAGAGTTCATTCTGGGCACGATTTCAGATTTTATCGGGCGCAAAAAAGCGCTGATAGCTTCCGCTCTGCTGTGCGCAATTTTTGGGCTCCTGGTTGCAAATTTGCCGGTCGGAACCGCTCCCATGCTTTTTGGGATTGTTTTCTTTTTGTTCGGGCTGTTTGGGGCCGGAATGTATCCGATGTATCTTGGGACATTGCCTGCCGAATGTGTTCCTCCCGCTATCGCCGGCGTGGCTATTGCGATACCGGTTGCACTGGGGGAGACTTTGGGCGCAGCTCTGATGCCGACGGTTGCAGGATATTTGAGCGATAGAATCAGCCTGTTTGCTCCGATGTGGATGGCGGCTTTGGCAGGAATATTTATCGCGATCGTCTCATTTTTCTACGTAGAGACAGCACCTCGAACCGTGGCAAAAATGAAGCGCAAGCCGACAACGAATGACCATCTGCTGAAGGCTTTTAGAAAGCCGGAAGCCGAATCGGTAGGCATGGATTAACTGAGAAAGAATGGGCTGCCCGGCCGCGTCTTTAAGCCGGGCAGCTCATTTCCTAGGATTAACTCATCCGGAATTGGTCTTTTTCGAGCCGGCTGATCTCCATCAGCGCCGCCCTGCAATCGATAATACCTGCTTCAACCCTTCTACGCTCTGATTCGAGCCCGTGAACACCTCTGTGGGAAATCTGTAATGCGAGACGATGTCCTGGAAAATTGAGGTACTCAGGTATGAGTTGTAGTACAGACCCGCGAGATACTGAAGCCTCAAATTCCGGTCATGATTGATCTGGGCATTCTGCATCCAGGGTTGAAGGTCCGATGCACGAACGGCAAAGGTTGAAAAGAGGTCGAAAACGACACCCATTTCGGAGATTTCCGGATGATTATAACTTGCGCCGAACCCCACTTCGCACAACGATTGCTTGACCGGATCATACTCGGTTCGATCCAGGAGCTTGTTGACTGCATCGATGTTGATCTCAGATGGTTGGAGCTGTCCTAGAAGAACGGCGTCATAGCCTTCCGAGTGATCATCATTGCTGAAGAGCATGCCGTTGGGAAAAGCTTTGAAGAAGGAAGCAATCATGCTCTTTGCCGAGTCGGCATTGCTTTCATAAAGAGGCATCCACAAGGTCATGACGCCGCCCGGCTTCAGATGTTTTTTGCACATTTCATAGAACTCGACCGTATTCAGCGCGGCGCTCCCCTTGACCCAGGGGTCAATGGGATCGGAGGTAATCACATCGAACTTGACGTCTGGCGGCAGCGTACGGATGTAATGGCGTCCATCATCATAAACGGCGGAAACCTGCTTGCCATTCACCTTGTGTGGATTCTGTTGAGCAATGCCATCCATCAGGTGGTAATTTTGACTGGCAAACATCGGGGTAACCACCTGTGGCACGAGCGGCTCTATATCGCACACGGTAATCCGGCGAATTTCCGGATAGACGACAAAGGATCCTGCGGTGACGCCGGCCCCACAGGCAACGACAAGAACATCCCGAACTTCACTCGGATTCTTGCATGCCAGTACCGACAGGTGCCCCAGCATGCGCTGCAGACGCATATCCTGCGGCTGGCTGGACGCCTGCACTTTTCCCGCACCATGAAAGAAAAGGGCACCCGCAGAGTTACGGGTGACCGCAACCGAAACATTCATTCCTTCGCCCATATAAACGCAGTGCCATTGAGAGGGGCTGGCACTTTTGGTTTTCGGGTGCTTTGCGTCTTCAATTTGCGGCTCCGCCTGGGCAATATAGGAAGCCGAGAATCGGCCCCATGCGACAGCCATCCATGGAATTCTGGCAATGCCCTCGAAAACCATAACGATCATCAGAAGGAAGATGACTGCGAATGCCGCACCTGAAAATGAAATGCGCGCGAATAGTGATCGATTATCGCCAGACTTCGAGCCGGATAGACAAGAAAGAAAAGCGACGCCGGCAGAGATAACGGCAATGACAACCAGGGATCGTTCTCCCCATTGCGTTCCGAACCGCGGAATGACCCACAAACTGAACGCCAGGGAGCCCAGGATGGAGCCGATGGTATTGGCAGCGTAAATGCCGCCGACCATATGTCCCGGATCCTGTTCGCTGGATGCCACCGAGGCTATCGCCAGTGGAAAGCCGGCGCCCCACAGGAAGGCTGCGGGAAGGGTCACCCAGGCGGCACGGAGGATATCCAGCTGAAACAGATACCATGGTCCAAGATCACCGGTGTAGAGTCCCGGATTGATGGGCCAGTAGGGCAGAGATCTGGAAATCATCAGCGCGGCCCATCCGATCGCTCCTGCAAGTAATAATTGGCACAATGCGAAGGTCCGCCGCGGATTCTGTAAGGATCGGGAGAGCAGGGAACCGGCAGCGCTTCCCAGTCCCAGGCCGACAAGGAACACCGCCAGGATAATCGAAAAGGAATAAACGGTCCCACCCATCAGCAGTGCCAGCAGGCGAGTCCAAACTACCTCCGCACCAAGGGCAGACAATCCGGAAAGCGCTATGGCAACATAAACTGGAGCCCGATCTGCGACGATCGAAGCCCGTTGCGGAACAGCCGTATTTCCTGGCGCATGAGGACTTTTTGATGCAATAGCGAATGCGATGAGGGCAACCAGTACATTGATGCCGGCAGCCACGCACGTGCCGGTCGGCATATCAAAAAGACGCAGCAGAAAAAAGCCGGCAGCCAGGCATCCCACAACAGCGCCAGCAATATTTCCGCCATAAAAGAAACCCATCCAGGAAACGCCCCGTGGAGTTGACTCAACAAAGCGGGCGACGCAGGGAAGCGTCGCTCCCATCAGCATGGTCGGAGGGATAAGACAGACGGCTGCAACCAGCGCGCGAACAATAACACCATGCGAGTGCAGGCCCGCATAGACATCTGTCAGGATAGGAATAGCGAAAAGGGCAAGAATACCAATGATGCCGATTCCAAGTTCCAAAAGCGCATAGACCCGCAGGGGATGAGCCCGGCTGGAAATCAGCCGGGGCAGGAGCAGACTGCCCAGGCACATTCCCCCCATATAGGTTCCGAGGAGTACTCCCAACGATATGCCGGATGCACCGATTACCAATTCCAGCAATTGAAGCCAGACCACTTCATAAATCAGTGCAGCACAGCCGCTACCGAAAAACAGCAGCAGCAGATAGGAAAGGTAGCGTTGCGAATCAATGGTGTCTGTCGAGGCAAATCCGATCGATAATTCTGTATCCTGCATAGGGGGCACCGGCGGCTTGAATCCTTTCATTCGAAGATGACGCAGACTACCCCACATATACAGCAGTCGCAACAAAATTGCGGCAGACTGTGGTAAGCAAATGATCTGTCCGGTGGTTGTAGCAAGTGAAATGTCCGGTGCAAAGGTCTGAGTGAGATAAAGTGCCATCGCGAAAGGAGGAGCGATGGGGCTATATCCGACTCGGGCACTGGAGCGGGCGTTGAAAATACAATCAGTGATATTGCAGGCAATGAGTGGAAAAATACTGTGGTGCCAGGCAGCCGAGATCATCGGGATATCGGACCGATCAATGAGGCGATGGCGAGAACGATATGAGGAACACGGTTACGACGGGCTCTATGATCGCAGGCTAAAGCGGCCGAGTCCAAAACGTGTTCCGTTAAAAACAGTGGAGAAAGTGCTTCGGCTTTATCGGGAGCAGTACTTCGATTTCAATGTTCGTCATTTCGTAGAAAAGCTGCATAAGGAACATGATGTCGATCTGAGCTATACCTGGGTCAAGACAGCACTGCAAACGGCGGGATTGGTAGCCAAGAGTCGCAAGAAAGGGAAACACCGGAAAAAGCGCCCTCGGCGACCATTGTCAGGCATGATGCTCCATGTGGATGGCAGCACGCATTGCTGGCTGGAGGGCCAACAACACCACGACCTAGTAGCAATTCTGGATGACGCCACGTCAGCGGTGTATTACGCACAGCTGGTCGATCAGGAGAGCACAGCGACGGTAATGGCCGGGTTGAAGGAAGTGGTTGAGAAGAAAGGCATCTTTTGCTCCCTGTATTCGGATCGCGGAAGCCATTTCTTCTACACTCCGGTTGCGGGAGGGCCACCCGATCGTACACGTAAGACTCAAATCGCCAGGGCCCTTGGACAATTGGGGATTGAAACGATACCTGCTAACTCGCCGCAGGCTAGAGGGCGGTGTGAACGGTTTTTTGGAACTTGGCAAGGGCGTCTGCCGCAGGAACTCCGGTTAAAGAAAATCCAGACACTGGAGGCTGCAAATGAGTTCCTACGTAAAGAGTGGATACCTTTCCACAACAAGACCTTTACCGTTCCGGCACAACAGATGGGAAACGCTTTTGTGCCCTATTCTGGCACTCGTTCTGAGTTAGATAAGATCTTCTCCCACCAGGAGGAAAGAGATGTGGGTAACGACAATACCGTCAAACTTGGGAAAATCTGTATGCAGATCGAGCCACAAAAGTTTCGCTTCAGCATGGCTCGATGCCGAGTGCTTGTCTGTCGGCATTTGGATGAAACAATAAGCCTTCATTACGGTCCCCATGTGCTGGGCCGTTATGATTCCAACGGGAAGGTTTTGAATCAGCCAGCTGTGAAACGAAGCAATAAGAATGCGGCCTGACGGGGCCGCGGTCTTTTTTCCTAAGCCGTTCCGGGCTACGCCCTCCACAGCTTAGGAAAAATCCCAAATAACTAAACCGGACATTTCATTTGCTATAAAAACCGGACATCTTGATTTGCTACGAACACAAAATTGCGGCAGACTAATCTAAACAAATGCAGTCCTGACTAATGCCAGGAAAATGTGCTGACGGGAGAGCTAGGATCTTTCAACCATTCTTCCATCGAACCGTCATAAACCCTGACCTTGCGGTACCCGAAAAGCTGCGTCAGCAGGAACCACCAAGTGCTGGCATATCCCCCGACTCCGCAATATACAATGACATCCCGGGATTTATTGACACCGATCACTCCGGAAACCATCGCACGCAATTCCTCTTCTTTACGATAAACGCCATTCTCAAGAAAGACCCAGGGGGTCGGCAGGTTCACAGCGCTCTTGATGTGTCCAAACTTGGCGGCTGCGCCAAAATACTCTTCCGGTATACGGGCATCCACAATGGCTGCCCGCCCTATCGCCGCAAGGACTTGTTTCCTATTGGCCAACATTTGATCGTTGATACGCCCCGTGTATTTTCGAGGAGCTCGTTCGGAGCTCTCGGCTGATACCGTCCTTATTTCACGCAGCCAGCGATTGTGTCCTCCGTCAAGCACCGATGCATTGGGTATACCGGCAACAATGCATGTCCATGCAACGCGCGTTGCATCCGCCCGGCTGAAATCTGTATCGATCCCGCCGGCAATGACGACATGCGAGGTTTCGTCGATACCGGACTTCCCGATTATTTCCCGCAAAACATCTTCTGCGGGCAATTCAAGGGAAAGTCCATTTCTGGATACAGCCCAAGTGCTGGTCGGCACATGGATGGCTCCCGGGATATGTCCCTTCCGGTATTGCTCCGCACTCCGAATATCGATGATGACCAGTTTGGGATCAGCGAGGTTTTTGGATAGCCAGTCCGGAGATACCAGGGGAGGGATTTCACGCGATTGCGCGACGGCAGTATTTGCAATTGCCAGTGCGGCCACGCCAAAACCGATATTGCATAAGAAGTCTCTGCGGGTTGCCGAGGCCGTCCAGTTCATCGTCATTGAATTCTCTCTTTCCATAGAAGCACTATAGAATCAATTCCCATAACCCGCAAATACTCTCGCAATCTGCAGCAGCTTTTCGGATTACAAATTTAGGGGAAACAAAACGGTCCGGAGATCCTTTTCGAATATGATCCGAAATGCTACTCTCCTGCTAGGTGGTGGTAAAAGGGTGGATCAGGAAGTTCGTCCTTCGCAATTGGTCATTTCCAATGTGCGCCTGATCACAGAGACCTCTGCGGAATCCGAATATTGTGTTTGTGAACATAGTGAATTAGGCGCCTCCAATGTCTCTCTCAAAGGAGCTGATGCAATGCCACGGATCAAATCTGTTTTATGCATTTCCATTCTAATTGCATTCGCCGGCTGTAACAGGATGAGCAAAGAAGCAACCGAACAACCGCCGGCACCCGCGCCCCAGCCCTCTGTTCAACAACCCGCGGAACAGCCCCCGGCGCAGGAAAATGCGCCGCAAGTTGCTCAACCGGAGGCTCCGGCGCCGATTGCAGCTCCGGCCAAAATCAAGCCGACAGTCGCAAAACCAAAACAGACTCCGAAAAAGGAGGCCGCCGCCCATTCTGAGCCCCAGCCCCCCTTGACTCGACAGCCCGCAGCACAACCGACCGAAACGGCGCCGGCTGCGCCGCAACCTTCTGCCTCGACCACCCTGGCCCCATCGCAACCGACAATCGCCGCCCCGCCACTCAATGTTCCGCAAGTCCTGACGATACCAGGCGGAACCAGCATGCAGGTTCGCCTCCAGGATCCGCTTGATTCCGCGGTCAACAAGCCTGGCGACACCTTTCGAGCTCTCCTGGACCGGGATATCGAAATAGGCGGAAAAACGATTGCACCCCGTGGCAGCCTGGTGGAGGGAAAACTTTCTCAGGTAGCGCGGGCTGGCCGTGTTGAGGGCCTCGCTTCGATGGCTCTTCAGCTTACAAGCCTGAAGATCGGCGAACAGAGTTATCAGATCCAGACTGAGATTTTGACTTTCCAGGCTGATTCCACAAAAAAGCAGGACGCAACAAAGGTTGGGGTTGGAGCTGGTCTCGGGGCAGTGATCGGGGCTATCGCCGGTGGAGGTAAAGGCGCGGCAATAGGCGCGGCCGTGGGAGCCGGAGCCGCTGGTGTAACGGTGGCGGCCACTCGTGGCAAGGAGATTCAGTTCGCCGCCGAACATAAACTGAGTTTCGCGCTTGCGCATGACGTCAATATAAAGCTTCAATGAGATTTATCGATTTTCTGGCGCGAGGGATTTCCTCTCACCTGTACACAACAGGGCTGAACCGTTTAGGTCGGGTATTGTGCATTGCAGTTCTCAGCATAATGCCCGCATATCCCGTCGCATTGGATCCAGCTGCATCGCTCGCGGTTCGCGGCATGGAAGTGCAGATTTATCAGGAAGTGAACCGTGTGCGCGGCGCAGCAGGAATTCCGCCTCTGGCATGGAATGAAGCGCTTGCGGGAGAAGCAAAAAGACATGCATCAAACATGGCGCAGATGGGTTTCTTTTCCCACCATGACCCTTCGAGGGGTGAACTGGCCGATCGCCTGAGTGCTGCCGGAATAGTCTGGAGCCGCTGTGCGGAAAACCTTTATGAAGAGAAGGGCGTTTCGGATCCTGCCCGGAGAGCTGTTTCCATGTGGTTGAGCAGCGTTAACCACCGAAAAAACATACTCGACGCGACGCTCTCCGAATGCGGCGTGGGGGTTGTATCCCAGCCCGACGGAACCATCGTGATCGTACAGGAATTTCTGCGAAAGTAATCCCCGAGGATCACTTTCTTTCAATAACCTCCCGATAGTACTCCTCGTAGGAGGGGATTATCTGCGTTGAGCAGAATCGGGAGCGGGCCTTTTCTCGGGAGCGCTTTCCCATAGTGTCTCGGACACGCTCATCCGCCAGTATCGCGAGAGACCGCTCCGCCATCAATTGGGTATTGCGTGCTTCCACAAGAAAGCCCTCCACGCCATCGGTTATGACTTCCGGCAAGCCGCCAACCTTCGAGGCCACCACCGGAACCTCACAGGCCATTGCCTCCAAAGCAACCAGGCCGAAGGACTCGGTGTCGCTGGGCAGGAGAAGCAGGTCCGCAATACTGATCAATTTTTCTATATTGTCCTGTTTCCCAAGAAAATGAACGCTGTGCTCGATTCCGTGGTTGTGTGCGGCCCATTCCGCATTGCTGCGTTCGGGTCCGTCCCCGACCATTAACAGAATCGATGGAATTTCCTTCCGCACGCGCGCGAAAATATCCACCACGTCCGCGGGACGTTTGACCGCGCGGAAATTGGAGACATGAATCAGAATTTTTTCTCCCTCGGGAGCAAAGTGAGACCTCAGTTCCGAATCACGTGCAGCGCGATATTTGTCACAGTTCACGAAATTGTAAATGACTTCGATGTTCGTCGTCGCACCGATGACCTTGATGGTGGCATCTTTCAGAAAGCTCGATACAGCCGTCACGCCATCGGATTGATCGATGGAAAATCTTGTGATCGGCAGATAGGACCTGTCGGCACCCACAAGCGTGATATCGGTGCCATGAAGCGTGGTAACGACTGGAAGCCGGCGCGGTTTCAACATGGACTTTGCGAGAAATGCGCTTACGGAATGGGGAATTGCATAGTGGCAGTGCAGCAGGTCCAACTGATAGGCCTCGGCAACTTCTGCCATCTTGGTAGCCAGAGCCAGCGTATAGGGCGGATGATGGAACAAGGGATATGATGTCACCTCCACCTCATGGAACTGGATATTGGCCAATGCGGCATCGAGCCGCATCGGCATGGCATAACTGATAAAGTGGATTTCGTGGCCTCGATCGGCCATTTCCTTGCCGAGTTCCGTTGCAACAATTCCGCTCCCGCCATAGGTTGGGTAGCAGGTTATTCCAATTTTCACGGTCGACTCCATTTCCTAGAGCTGGATAGAGACGATTGGCAAAAGGCCGGTGACAGACAATGGATGCATGCCGCGCCCGTCCTATATCGACTGCAACGGGGAACTCATTCAAAAGCCTGTGTAACCAGCATCTGCTGTTCGCGACGGTGCAGTTTAAGTGAACCTGCAGCCGGACTGGCTCTTTCAGCCCGTCCGATATACCGAAAATCCCGGCCGAAAGGAACGGAAATATGCCGGGTGACAAAATTCCATGCCCCCATATTCTGGGGCTCTTCCTGCACCCAGCAGATTTCCTTGGCTCGTGAGAACCGTGCAAGTGTTTCGGAAAGATTCCAGTCCGGGAATGGATAAAGCTGTTCCATTCGAATGATGGCAATATGGGAGCTCTTGCGTTTCTCTTGCTCCTGTAGAAGATCGTAATAAACCTTGCCGGAGCACAAGAGCACGCGGCGCACCGCCTCCGGGTCATCGATCGATGGGTCCTGAAGCACCAGATGGAATTCTCCGTCGGCGAGCTCAGCTGGTTTCGATGCGGACTTCGGATGCCGAAGAATACTTTTGGGAGTCATGACCACCAGAGGTATGCGCTGCGCGTCGCGTACCTGCCTGCGCAGCAGGTGAAAGTATTGGGATGCGCTGGTCGGGTTGCAAACACGCATATTGTCTTCCGCGCACAGAGCGAGAAAACGCTCCAGCCTGGCACTCGAATGCTCCGGCCCCTGACCCTCCGCTCCATGAGGCAACAAAAGAACAAGATCGCAGGGTTGCTGCCATTTTGCCTCTGAACTGGCAATAAAGTTGTCGATGATCACCTGTGCGCTGTTAGCAAAATCGCCGAACTGGGCTTCCCACAATACCAATGCCAGAGGGTCTGCAACGCTATAGCCGAATTCAAACCCCAATACTGCGGCCTCGGAAAGCAGGCTGTCGAACACGTCAAACTGCGCCTGATCCGCGCTGACATTTTTAAGAGGAATATATTGCACGCCGGTCTGGAGGTCGGAAAGAATGGCATGTCGCTGGCTGAAGGTACCTCTGGCACAATCCTGGCCGCTCAAACGAACTGGAGTTCCTTCATAGACCAGGGTCCCAAAGGCGAGCGCCTCGGCAAAACTCCAGTCTATGTCCGGAGTACCATCCACGAGTTCCTTCCTCTTTGCCATGAAGTTCTGAAGCTTCGGATGCAGGCGGAAAGTTTCCGGCACAGTGGATAGCCGTGAGGCCACGTTTCGAAGCATCTCCATCCCGACATTGGTCCCCTCTGCCGGCTGGAATTCGCGCAACTCTTCTGCGGATACGGCAAGAGGCACATCCGGCTGGAAATGCTGATCGCCTCGCTTGCTCTCTTCGTAGGCTTCATCCATTCGCCTGCGCATCTGTGCCCGCATGTTTCCCACGGCCCCTTTTTCAACAACCCCTTCGCGCTCGAGCCTTTCCGAATAAAGCGTTAGCACGGAGGGGCGCTCGCTGATTTTCTTATACAACAGTGGCTGCGTGTAACTGGGTTCATCGGCTTCATTGTGACCATGCCGTCGATAGCAAAAAACATCGATGACCACGTCCTTCTTGAACTGCTGGCGGAAGGCAAGCCCAAGGGCTGCAATGCGCGCGGCTGCGTCAGGATCATCTCCATTGACGTGAAAAATCGGGGCCTGTATTGCGCGTGCAAGATCGGTTGGATATGGGGAGGATCGTGCCTCTTCCGGCATTGTCGTGAAACCAATCTGATTGTTGATGATGATATGAATGGTGCCGCCCGTTCGATATCCATACAACTGAGAAAGGTTAATGGTTTCCCAAACAACGCCCTGGCCGGCAAATGCGGCATCTCCGTGTATCAGAATTGGCAGAACCTTATCGCGGGATATATCCCCGCGCCGTTCCTGTTTTGCCCGCACAATTCCTTCAATGACGGGATTCACCCACTCCAGGTGGCTTGGATTCGGGGCAACCGAAACGGTTATCTCCTTGCCATCCGGCGAACAAAACTTACCCGCCGAACCGAGGTGATATTTGACATCCCCGGATCCCTGGGTTGTCATCGGATCCGTGATCTCCTCGAATTCCGAGAGAATCTTGGCGAGAGAGGTTCCGATGATGTTTGCCAGGACGTTCAGTCTTCCACGATGCGACATGCCAATCACCGCCTCGGCGATGCCTGCGGCCGCAGATTCCGAAAGTATGGTGGCAAGGACGGGAATGGTTGTTTCGGCTCCTTCCAACCCAAAACGTTTGTGGCCGATAAACTTGGTGTGGAGATAGCGTTCGAATTCCTCGGCGGCAAGCAGATCATCCAGAACACGCAGCCGTTTGGAGGATTCCAGCGGCAATTTGCATTCGGCCGGTTCAATGCGATCCTGAATCCAGGCTTTTTCGTCGGGGTCCTGCATATGCCTGTATTCGACACCAATAGTCTGGCAATACGTTTCGCGCAACGATGCCAGAATCTGCCTCAGGGTTGCCCGCTCAATTCCACCGAGGCCGCCGGTGTTGAACTCCCGATCAAGGTCCCACATGGTAAGGCCGAAATTGGCCGGATCAAGCTCCGGGTGATACAACTGGTGCTTTCCAAGAGGATCGAGATGCGCGATAAGATGTCCACGCACTCGATACAAATTGATCAGCTCAAGAACACCGATCTGTTTATCGAGATCTTCATGAGACGGCGTGGATCCGAACAGCGAGGGATGATGGTCTCTGGCCCACTGAATGGGGACGGCAGCCAGTTGCAGATCCTTGAAAATCTGTTCATAAAACGAATCCTGCCCCAACAAAAGCTCTTTGACGCGACCGAGAAACTCCCCTGATTCGGCGCCCTGGATGATGCGGTGATCATAGGTACAGCTGATCGTCATAACCTTGCTTAAGCCGAGACTGGAGAGCGCGCGAGGAGACCAGGCATGATACTCGGCAGGATAGCCGATAGTCCCGGTGGCAATGATCGCGCCCTGGTCTTTCATCAGCCGAGGGATCGATGAAATCGTTCCAACCGTCCCGGGATTGGTCAGGCTGATGCTGGTGCCCTGAAATACAGCAGGCTCGAAAATGCCCTTTCGGACATGTTCCAAAGTTGAATTGTAGCTGGCCAAAAATTCGCGGAAAGTCATTTTGTCCGCGCGCTTGATATTAGGTACAAGCAGCGTTCTGGTGCCATCCTTGCGCACATGATCCATGGCTATGCCGATATTTACATCCGGCTTGTTCCGTCGATGAGGCACTCCATCCGCAATCTCGAAGGAGGCATTGATCACCGGGAAGACCTTCAGGGACTGCACAATGGCCCAACAGATAATGTGCGTGAACGAGACTTTAGCCGAATCGGCGACATCAAGATTTTCGTTGATGATCCTCCGATTTTCCTCCATCAGCTTTACTGGAATGGTTCGATATGATGTAGCCGTAGGGATTGAAAGGCTTGCATCCATGTTTTCGACAACGCGAACATTCCCTCCGCGTATTGGTTCGGCGGTTCCCGGTTTGGAGACCGTCGCGATATTTGCGGTTGTGCCGCCGGACTCCGTTGTGGTTCTTTCCTCAACACGCTGCTCTACAGTCGGTTCATCTAAGGACATGCTAGTCTCGCCTGGATGTAGGTGAAGAATTTAGGAGCCGGACAGGCTCCGGAACAATTCGCAATAAACCGAAATCCTATTCCTCCGTTGAAGCCTCCGGAACGCCATCTCCCGAAAAGTATGCTTCGTACAGCTCACGAGCGCGCGCCAGTTGCCTTACTTCAACAAGCAGACTGACAGGCTCAGCCCCGCTGGCAATGCCGATCGGGTCGGTCTCGCCGCGCTGTACTGTCAGGATGCTGTTTTCCTCCAGGATTTCCCTGGCCATTTCCGCTTCGGATACGTTGGAAAACTCAGCCAATTCAACCAACTCGGTTCCAGTGTCATCTTCCTGGGATTCCTCTGCTGGCAGGGAGTCCACGAGTTTGACCTTGCAGATATCGCAGGATTCCATTGGAAGCGCATATTCGGTTCGGCAGGTCGGGCAAAAAGGCATAAATCACCTCCGGTACTCGAAAGTTAATTTCGGCAACTCTCTAATATTATTGCACTAAATGTTTGAGGAGAATAGTGGGGGCCGCTCGCGCGGCTTGGAATTTTACCCGCCTCCAGGGCCTATTTCAGCCTTCCGCGCAGGCATGCCAGCCATTTGCGCAGGACCGAAGGAACTGGGGCTCGCAGTTTCCCGTGTGCGCCATCATGCAGCGAGCCCAAATCCATCATCATCGCCGAAATGCTCTGATATCTGTCTTCGCGATTTTTGGCAAGTGCCTTGCGCATGATGAAATCCAGTTCGGGGGAAATTTCGGCAGGCTGGGAGGCAATAGGCGCAGGCATATCCTCGAGAATTGCACTGATTCGCGACAGAGAGGTCCGCGCATCAAACGGATGCCGCCCGGTCAATATTTCATAGAGAAGGACTCCGAATGAAAATATGTCCGTGCGGGAATCCACCGGCTCACCGCGGACCTGTTCCGGTGACATATATCCAAGAGCATCAAGAGGGATCATCGTATCCGCGAAGTCGAGGCCGTGATCTCCGGATGCAAACCTTCCGCGTTTTGGAATTTCGGTAAACCGGGAAATGCAACAGTCCGTAAGAAGAATTTGCGGCTCGGTAGTGTCGAGCATCCATATATTTCCAGGCTTAAGTCCGCGATGCACGGCGCCTGAGTTGTGGATCATTTCAAGGGGAGCTGCGAGCAAACGTGCGATGTCCATCGCATCCGGCCATGGGAAAGGCTTTCCAAGGCATTGATCCAGCCTTTTCCCGCGAACAAAGGGAGTGACAATAAAGAAATCATCATTATCGTCGCCGATCTCGAGTATCGGGCAGATGCTTTTATGCTGAAAAGCGCTTGCGGTTAAAATACACTGCAAAAACTTTTCCCGCTTTTCCATGCTGCAAAGAATCCCCGATCGCACAAGTTTCAGCGCAACCGTGCAGCCTTCGGAATCTTCGGCCCGATAAACGGTTCCCAAACTGCCGCGGCCAATTTCTTCGACTATTAGATATCTGCCTAACTTTTCGCCGATCATTTTCTGGTGAGGCATTCTTTCCCGGTAAAGAAAGCCATGGTCTCTCCTATATAGCACAATCGCAATAGCCCGCATAGGGGCCGCATGCGCCTGGAGAAATCCCAGCCGCCAACTCAATTGGAGACATAAAGTTCTGCAAATATAGGACGATATACCTAGTGGATGGTACGTACGGGATCGTTGTGTAACGGAGGAATGCATGGCTAATGCAAAAATACATCCTGGCAAAATTGTAGTCCATGGCCGCTCTTTGCGTGACATTCTAGGCCTTCATGCCGAATGGCTGCAGAACGGTCGGGGCGAGAGGGCTACGTTACGCGGCGGTTCCTTGTCGGATGCAAATCTGCAAAATGCAGATCTGCGTAAGGCTGTTTTCACCGATATAAATTTCCTGGATGCCGATTTGACCGGCGCTGATTTGAGCGGCACGGAATTGACACGATGCGATTTCCGCAATGCTTCTCTTTTCAAAACCGATTTCACCGGAGCCAAGCTGATTGATGTAAATTTCCAGCAATGCCAGATGGCGGAATCCAATTTTTCCGAAGTGATGATGCAAGGGGTGGTGTTACGCAGCGCCATTTTGAGGGACTGCCGCCTGTTCGAAATCCGCTCAACCGCCTGCGACTTCACCGGAGCCAACCTGCGCGCGTCACAAATGAACCACTCCGTTCTGGCGGATTGTTCATTTACGGAAGCAGATCTTGAAGAGTGCAATCTGTTGCGCACACGCATGCGTGCCTGCCGCTTTACGGCCGCAAAACTGATCAATGCCAATCTCTCCTCGGTACAAGCAGTCGATTGTGATTTTCAGGGGGCCGCGCTGAATTCGGCGAAGCTCTCGATGGCGAACCTGAGCCAGAATGTTTTCTGCCGCGCCTCCATGACAAGTTGCGACCTCCGCTCCTCCAACCTCACGGCAACCGACTTTTCCGGGGCGGCCATGATGAACTCCCAGTTCCTGGAAGCCAATCTGATGGCAGCCGATTTCCGTGGATCCGTGCTGGAGGGCGCAAGAGGAATCTCCGGACGGCAATTAGCGAACTCGGTGACTTCCTACGCGACCATTCTCCCCAGTGGAAGTCGAGGCCCTTATGTGCAGGGAACCAATTCCGAATCGCCGGCATTTCGATAGCTCGCTTCAATGCCCTCTTGTGCTTGGGCACAGGTATGTCATGATGTGAGGCTATGTCAATTTTTCGCCTGCTTAAACAAAACCTCGTTGACCTGGGCAAAGCGCCCAGCGAAACCGATACCATTCGCAAAATCACCCAAGCGCTCGATCGGCTTGAGCCTGAACGAGCGAAATACATTGCCGCTTTTGCCTATCTCCTCGGACGAACTGCCCGGGCAGACCTTCAAATCAGCGCTGAAGAGACAGCTGTCATGGAACAGATTGTTTCTGTTCATGGCAAGCTGCCCGAGGAACAGGCAATCATTGTTGTCCAGATCGCAAAAGCTCAGAACACGCTTTTCGGCGGCACGGAAAACTACCTGGTCGGTCGCGAATTCAAGGAGATGAGTGACTATCCCGAGCGCCTGGCACTCCTGGATTGTCTGTTCGCCGTCGCGGCCGCCGATCATTCCATTTCCACCATCGAGGATAACGAGATCAGCCAAATTGCGGATGAATTGCGCATTGAACACCGTGATTTCATTACGGTGCGATCCAGATATCGAGATTCTCTCGCGGTGCTTCAGGATTCAACCAAGATCTGAGCCGTTTGCGCCGAGTCTCGATGATTGACATCGTTCTTTTGTCGAGTCATACTGCGCAGGGTAATTGTAGACGAACGTTTTCGCTGATTCACATGCTCGCGCCCAGAGGTGGCTAGCGATGCGGACTTGACTTCACTGGCGAAAACCCAAAGCTGCCTCAAAGCGTTTGATTATGACGGAACCAAGGACTCACCATCGCGTCGTTAGAAACCGCAAGAAGAACACAATCCCACTCTCAAAATTGCGCACCTCCGATGTCGTCAAGACAGTGGTGGATCATCCGCGGCGTCTCGAAGAACTGCTACGGATGCTGGAAGACAAGGATAGAGGAGTTCGTGGCCGCGCCGCCGCCACGCTGGCAAAACTTTCGGAATCGCACCCGGGTCGATTGCTCCGTGTCATTGCACGCCTGAAGGATGCGCTTGTGGATGACTCCGCCTATGTTCGATGGCACATTGCCTATACCTTCGGCAAAGTGGGATTCCGCTTTCCCGCGCACTCCCGCGGATTCATCAACGAATTGGGCGCCAGGCTGGATGACGAAAACAGGATTGTGCGTGTTGTCGCCGACAAAGCCATCATCCAAGTGGCAATCCGGAAGCCTGGCATTGTGCAGGAACTGTTTCAGGGGTTGAAGAAGGATGTCCCTCCGACGATTGCTCGCCTAATGCGCAATTCCCCATCAAAGACATCTGAGTAGACACTGGCAGCATCGTGAACATGGGAAACCCGCAACAGCGGGTTCGCGAACGCTTTTCTACTGCCGGCTCAAAAGGACATAAACCGCGCCCACGCCTCCATCGCGAGATTGCGCGGATGCATAGGCAAGGACATATCGGCTCATGCGCCGGGTTGAAAGCAGGCGCTGCAGGCTCTCCTTGAGCGTAGCCCTGTCTGCAGGAGAGTTGATCCCTCGTCCGTGAATGATCTTTATGCAGCAGGATCGGAATCGGGACATTCGGGTGATATACTCTTCTACCGCGGTCTGCGCCTCAACACGACTTAATCCATGCAAATCAATCTGCCCTTGAATGGAATAAAGTCCATTCCGAAGATTCGGCAGGAACCGCTTGCCCGCAACACCAATCCACCCTTCGATATATTCGGGATGATCGAGGATATCCATCGGGGAGTCTTCATTCAAAGCCTCCTGCATGAGTCTCCTGTTTTCCAACTCAGGATCTGCCACTGGTGGACGATCTGCCGGGGCCGGGACATGAATCTGCTTTCTCCATGCAATGCGGCTCACGCTATCCATGGCTTCCGCGAAAAGGTCGTCATCAGAAGCCTCCTGCTTCACCGTGACATCTACAGGTTTGCTTTTCTCCGGCGGTGGAGCCTTTGGCGGCTCAGGGGCGCCTTTCAAGTGAATCCCTGCTTTGTTCACAAGTTCCTGCAACTGACTTATATTGCCTTGCGCGCTCTTGTTCGATCGGGACATCGGCCTCTCCGGTGTTCTGGTCCAAAAGTATCCCATGCCGGCAACATCGGATCAACGGCTACCCGTTCCGATACATCGAAGTTTTGTCTTTGTGGCTTCGCCCGAAGTTGAATGCCCTGGCTGAGCCGATGTTTCACGCCGAGGGCCTCTTCATGCATAAATTTTGAGGATACAACCGGTTGCATATCGTGAGGCGCAAGTCCTGAACATTGACTTTGACCTCGGACTTGGCTACCTTTCCACTGGCTTCGCCTGAAACCAGAATTAGGAAGGAGAGGGAATGATTACATTAACGCCGGTAGCAATCTCGAAGGTAAAGTCCATACTGGAAGAACGAAAAGAAGAAACGGCGCTTCGAATTGCGGTTATCGGGGGCGGGTGTTCAGGATTTCAGTATCAGATGACATTGGATAAAGAGCCCCGCACGGATGACAAAGTCCTGGAAATCGAAGGACTCAAGGTTTACGTCGATACGCGTTCGCTCTTATATTTAAATGGAACCGAGGTTGATTACCTGGAGGGGGCCAACGGATCCGGTTTCAAGTTCGACAATCCCAACGCGAAAGCGGCCTGTGGGTGCGGCGAAAAATTTGAAGCGTAATTGTCTCCAGATTGGGCAAAAGTGCGGATGGAATCGCTGCCCGCACTTCTACCTGGATACCCTCCACTCTCCTTTGAACCGCCAAGAGAGGGTCCCGTGCCGCGAAAACAGGATCGCATCACACTCGCAGGAATCAAACTTTTTCCCCATATAGGAACCTCGCCCGAAGAACGGGCCTCCCCGCAGGAGTGCCTTGCGGATCTGATCCTCTGGGGAGATTTCGAGGCGGCGGCCTCCACGGACTCGCTGGAAGAATCTGTCGATTATACGCGCGTACTCGCAACCGCTCAACAAACGGCCACATCACAGGAGTTTCAGCTTGTCGAGACTCTGGCATACAAGATTGTGCGGCGTGTGCTGCAGCAGTTTCCCGTGACCCGCGTATGCATTAAGCTGCGAAAACGGCCGGCAGTTTTGGCCAATGACCTCGATTTTGTCGAGATCGAGGTTGAGGAATCCTGACAATTTGGTTACTGGTCGAGGTAAACTATAAGGAAAGTCCCGATATAAACAACCGAGGCTGTCTTTTATTCCGCTGTACTGCAGCCCATCGATTTGGATATATTGAGGATTGATAACAATTTCATGGAGGGCTGAAATGAAAGAGCTTTCGGGAGATGGGCCCGGATTTTTCACCTCCAGGCTTTCGGATGCGGTTGCCTGGGCCCGCAAGTACTCCATTTTTGTCTATCCTTTTGTGACCGCCTGTTGCGGAATGGAATACATGTCGGCGGCGTCCGGGCATTATGACATGGACCGATTTGGAGCCGGCCTTCCTCGCTTTTCACCGAGGCAGGCCGATGTACTTCTGGTGGTCGGCACGGTCAGCCATAAAATTGCCCCCATTCTCCGACGCGTTTATGATCAAATGTGCGAACCGAAATGGGTCGTTGCCTTTGGAGTTTGTACATGCACGGGCGGATTTTATGATAACTATGCCACCGTGCAGGGTATCGATACGATATTACCTGTCGATATTTATATCCCCGGATGCCCTCCAAGACCCGAAGCGGTTCTTGACGGCTTAATCAAACTCCAGACCAAAATAGAAAACCAAAAACAGGTTCTATAAGGGGAACTATGTCTTCAACGGCCGGCAACAGGGAAACCAGAAGCATGCTGCTGAACATCGGTCCGTCTCATCCCGCCATGCACGGTGTCATTCGGTTGATCACCGAACTGGATGGGGAAACGGTGACAAAGGTGGAGGCTGAGATCGGTTACCTTCACCGCGCATTTGAAAAAAGTTGCGAGAACTCAAGCTGGACCCAGGCGATTCCGTACACAGATCGACTTAACTATGTATCCCCCCTCATCAATAATTTCGGATATTGCGGGGCGGTGGAAAAGCTCCTGGGAATCAAGATCACGGAGAGGTGCGAATATGTCCGCGTGATCATGAGCGAAATTTCCCGAATCACCGACCATCTGACCTGCATCGCCGCAAGCGCCATGGAACTGGGCGCCATGACCGCCTTCTTGTATCTGATGAAGGCCAGGGAATATCTTTACGACGTTATTGAAGAGGTAACCGGAGCCCGGCTGACCATTTCGTATGGACGCATCGGCGGTGTAAAAGGTGATCTGCCGGCGACATTTGAAGAGCAGACAGAAAAGGCGCTCAAGAAGTCCGAGAAAGAGATCCTGGATGTCGACAAGCTGCTGACGCGCAACAGAATCTTTGTGGATAGAACCCGTGATGTGGGAATTCTGACCAAAGAAGATGCCATCAGCTACGCAATAACAGGCCCCATGGGCCGTTCCGCCGGCATCAATTACGATGTTCGCAAAGCCTTTCCCTACTTCGCCTATGATCGAGTTGATTTCGACATTCCACTGGGGGAGCGAGGGGATAACTACGATCGCTACCTGGTCCGGATGGAAGAAATGCGACAGAGCATCCGCATCATCCGACAGTGTTTGAAGGATCTGCCCGGCGGGCCCACAAATGTCGACATGAAGGGAAGGGCGATCCCCTCGTTTCAGCTGGTCGACCAGGCCAAACTCGGAAAGACGGCAGGGCTCGTCAATGCCGTGGCGACCGTAGAGCCAACGCTGGAAGGCTCCGAGCGCCCCTATCACGACCGCATCATGTCTGAGGATAAACGCGTATCTCTGCCATCCAAGGCGGATACCTATGGCAACATTGAAGGGCTGATGAATCACTTTAAGCTCATCATGGACGCTCACGGCATCCGGCCACCGGCTGGAGATACCTATTTCGCCGTTGAAGGCGCCAATGGTGAACTTGGCTTCTACGTCGTCAGCAATGGCAAAGATCACCCTTACCGCGTTCACGTCCGCCCGCCTTGCTTTTTCGCAATGGCAGGGCTCCACAAAATGCTGGAGGGTTATATGGTCGCGGATATCGTGGCAACCTTCGGCTCCATCAATATGATCGCGGGAGAACTGGATCGATAGCGCCATCGATCGATTACTCCCGACGGATCTTCCGGAATGAGGGACAATCCCGGCTGGAACTGCTGGTGCTGTTGACTTCGCGGGCCAACCGATTGATCATTTAAACGAATACAGGGTTGGGAAGCAGCCCAGCCGCGAACAGGGATCTATGACAGTCATCAAGTCAAAACGTGAAATCGACCTCATGCGAGAGGCCTGCCGAATCGTCGCCGTTGTTCTGCAGGAACTGCGCTCATTATGCAAGCCCGGAGTCACTACCCGGGAATTGGATCACTTTGCCGAAGAGCGGACAAAAGAGCAGGGAGCAAAACCTGCATTCAAAGGGTATCGGGGCTATCCCGGTTCACTTTGCACTTCCATCAATCAACAGGTGGTTCATGGCATCCCCGGAGATGTTGTTTTGAAAGAAGGAGATATCATTGGCCTCGATTTTGGAGTTCTCTATAAAGGCTATTTCGGAGATGGCGCGGTTACCGTCCCCATCGGTCCAGTTGCGCCTGAGATAGTGAAGCTCTTGAAGGTCACTGAAGAATGCCTCTACCTGGGCATTGAGAAAATGGTGCAGGAAAATCACCTTTCCGACCTGTCCAGGGCTATTCAAACGCACGCGGAATCCCAGGGATTCAGTCTCGTGAAGGAATTCGGCGGTCATGGAATCGGCAAAAACCTCCACGAAGACCCGATGGTCCTTAATTATGTGGATAGCCGAAGTGGACGTGGGCAGCGGCTCAAACCCGGGTTGGTTCTTGCCGTTGAGCCTATGGTCAATATGGGAACAGACCAAGTCCAAATCCTCTCGGACGGCTGGACGGTTGTTACGCTGGATGGGATGCCTTCTGCGCACTTTGAACACACTGTTGCCGTTACGGAAAACGGGCCCGAAATTCTTACGAAGGTTTCCTAGACCTATTAATGATTACGCAAATACTCCCCTACATGCGTTGCCCAGGCTGCTTTTCGCCGGAATTGCGCCCTGTCTCCGAGGCAATTGAATGTCCCAACTGCGGGGTTCATTTCCCGATCAAAAACGACATTCTGGACTTGCTAGGCAGCAAATCGGATGAAGTGATCACGCCATTTCAACGCCTGATGCAGACACCGCTCATTGTCTCTATCTACGAAAAGCACTGGCGCAAAGTGGGCTACTTTCTGGCCAGTTCCAGATCGTTTACACGGGAAATGGAAACGGTTCTACATTTCGGAAAGAAGGTCTCGCCCGATCGAGCTATCGATCTGGCCTGTGGTCCCGGCGTCTTTACGCGTCCTCTCGCACAAATCACCAAAGGCCCGGTCGTTGGGATCGATCTCTCGTGGCCAATGCTGAACCACGCGCAAAAAGTATTGCGGAAAGAAGGGCAGGGTGACGTTCACTTTGTGAGAGCCAGCGCATTCAGCCTTCCCTTCGTGGATAACGCATTGCCTTTCGTCAATTGCTGCGGCGCTTTGCATCTTTTTGACAGGCCGTCCGATGCCCTGGCTGAAATCGCGAGAGTTCTGAAACCCGGCGGTCACCTTTGCGTTCAGACCACCATCCGCCCTAATCGATCGGCCGGATTTGCCTTTTTTCTCGAGCGCTTTATCCGTTTTGGTTTCTTTGATGAAATCGAACTTAGAGAAAAACTCCAGGCCCATGGATTTCACATTCTGGAAAGTGAGCGACATCGCATCAGCTTCACCTTCCTGGCGTCCCTGAGCAAGTAGCCGGAATTATTTCGCGATAATTATCTGATTTAACAAGAGATATTTTATTCGGCACGACTGCGCGCCTCGGAAGGGAACGCGAAACCCACCTGAAAAGCCCGCCTGTCGGGATGGTCAGGCTCCGGGATCGGATTGCCTTCCATTTTCCGGGAAAAACCATGATCGCATCTTGGCAAATCTTTGTTGAAGATCATTTGCAAAGTAATGATATGATAGAGAGCCGTGCATAGATGGAGGAGCGAAGAAAATGTCACTGAGAAAATTGAAGGAAGAAACCGAACTCTTTTATAGTTACTTGCGACAGAACGGACTCAAGAAGACCTATCAGAAAGATCTGATCCTGGAAACATTTTTAAATACGGAAGGTCATCTCAGTGTTGAAGATATCTATGCTCTGGTAAAGAAAAAGGATAAGAAAGTCGGTGTCGTAACTGTCTTTCGCACCCTCAAATCGCTCACAGCCTGCGGTATTGCACGGGAAATAACACTTGGAGACGGCTTAACCCGGTTCGAACACAGCTACCACCATCCGCATCACCATCACATCGTTTGCACCGAATGTCACCGTGCAATTGAATTCGTCTGCCCCGAACTGGAAAGAATTCAGGACGAGATCATTCAGCGCTATCATTTCCAACCGATTCACCACCGATTTCAAACCTATGGCATTTGCGAAGACTGCAGGGAACACAGGCCAATTGCTGAAACGCAAAAACACGATACCGAGCGAATCTTCGCCCGTGATGCCGTAAAAATGGCCCTCAGCATGGAACAGCGCTGCCTTGACTTTTATCGCGATGCGGCGCGGCGCAATCAGGATGATGGCGGCCGTGATGTGTTTGAGCGGATGGCGCAAGAAGAAGAACGACATATTGCCGAACTGAATGCTAAACTTGAAGAGATTGTCCGGCAGGAAAAGGATCTTGAACACGCTTCGATATTCTTGCACTTTGATCCGTGTGAATTGGAAGCACTGATTCCGGATCTGAAAAAATTCGAAAATACCGGCGAATTCCGTCTGGATACCAAGACGGCAACAGAGCTTGCGCTTTCACTGAATAGCAGCCTGGCCGATTTCTTCAGGAAGTTTGCCGACAGATTTGCGGAAACGCAAGGGAAGCAGGTACTGATCAGTTTTGTCAATCAGGAGAATGAACACAATGATCTCCTGCGGCAGCGTATGGAAGGGATGCTGAGCGTGGCAAACGCCGGATAACCTTCACGCGTGTGAGGGAATCGCTGGAGAGATCCAGCCATGCGGCGCCGGTGCCCGTCCAGTTTATGCAAATAATCCGCTCGAAGGTTAGCGTATGATCCAAAAGCCTCTGAACAGGATTGAACGAATTTACCTGATTGAGGTAATTCGCGGGCTCATGTTGACAGCTCGTCACTTTTTTATCAATTTCCCGCGGCATGTAGTGCGCGGCGTCGGGATTAAGATAGGCAAAGGGGAAACCGTTACCATCGAATATCCCGAGGAACGAAGGCCGTTTGCCAGAAGACTCCGCACGCGCCATCGACTGACCAAACGGGACGACGGATCCCCGCGCTGCGTCGCCTGCATGATGTGCGAGACAATCTGCCCCGCGCAGTGCATTCACATAATCGCCAAAGAAAATCCTGATCCCGATATCGAAAAGATGCCCCGTACCTTTGACATTGATATCGGAGTCTGCGTTTTCTGCGGATTTTGTGTAGAGGCGTGCCCGGAAGATGCCATCCGAATGGATACGGGAATCGTCGAAATGGCTTCCTACACGCGGGAAGGCATGATCTTTCGAATGGATCAGCTGCTTCAGTAAAAAGAAGACGGGAGTCCGGCGACGACTGTTTCCTGATTCCTGCCTCCTTCTTGACTGCACCAGTCTTGAGTTGTACTATTAAAACTTTGTAATTGCTCAATTTATAGCTGCTTAGACCGGGTACATATTTTCAGGGGATAATCTCGGATCCCGGATTTGCATGACTCGGTGCTTTGCTCCCGCAAGCACGAAGATCCCCGTTCCGAAATCGTCTGCTGAATATAAAAGCTTCCCAGAAGAGGTGACCTTGAGCGCAGAGTCCGTTCTCTATGACGTCGCAGTGATTGGCAGTGGTCCAGGGGGCTATGTGGCCGCCATTAAGGGCAGCCAGTTAGGCCTTCAGGTCGCTCTTATAGAAAAATATTCGAAATTCGGCGGCACGTGCCTGCATTGGGGATGCATCCCGACAAAAGCCTTTTTGCTGAATGCAGATATCTATGACAAGGCCCTGCACGGAAAAGAATTCGGGATTCTATACTCAGACATTAATCTCGACTTTCGGCTGGTAAAAGCCCGCAAGGACAAGCTGGTCAAGAAGCTCTCGATGGGCACCGATTTCCTGATGAAAAAGAACAGAATTACCACCTTCCGAGGCAAAGGAAGGCTGACGGCAATCGGCACGGTGCAGGTCGAAGGGGAAACCGTGGAAGAGGTGCGGGCAAAAAATACCATTGTGGCTACCGGATCCGAGGCCAAGCTGCTGCCGGGATTGGAACTGGACGGGCAGTACATTCTGACCAACAAAGAAATTCTCGATCTGGAAAGTGTGCCCAAATCCCTGCTGGTGATTGGTGCGGGAGCGGTGGGAGTTGAATTTGCCTCCATCTTTTCGCGCTTCGGCAGCGATGTGACGATCGTGGAAATGTTGCCCAGGGTGCTGCCGCTTGAAGATCAGGAAATTTCCGAGGAAGTTGGCCGCATATTAAGCAGGAAGAAAATCAAGCTGCACCTGGGCGCGCGCCTTGAAGATATCAAGGTTCAGGATGGAGCCGTTCATGCACAAATCACAGTCCCGGGCGGGGAAGCCAGGACGATTATTGCGGAAAAAGCGTTGATCGCAGTTGGACGCCGGCCTGTCAGCGAGGAAATCGGACTGGAAAAGCTGCGCATTGAAACATCCCGTGGGTTTATTCCCGTAGATAAGAACATGCAGACCAATGTGCCTGGTGTTTTCGCGATTGGAGATGTTATCCCCACCCAGGCTTTGGCTCACCTGGCATCCCACGAAGGCGTTCATGCCATGGAGTATATTGCAAACCGGAATCCAATCCCTCTCAACTACGAACTGGTTCCCAATTGCACTTTCTGTCAGCCGGAGGTTGCCAGCATCGGGTTATCGGAAGCAGCGGCTCGCGAACGAGGGTTCGATGTCGTCACGGCCAAATTCCCCTTTGCAGCCATTGGGAAAGCCACCATCCTTGGCGAAAACGACGGGTTCGTGAAGCTGGTAAGCGAAAAGAAATATAAACAGATTCTGGGTGTTCATATGATTGGGCCGCATGTAACGGAGATCATCTCGGAAGGCGCGGCACTGATCGGTCTCGAGGCAACCGCGGCAGATCTGTCTCATTTGATTCATCCGCACCCCACGGTGTCGGAGGGGATCATGGAAGCGGCTCATGCCCTGTATAGCGGCTCCGCCATCCATATCTAGACAGCCGTGAGTGATCATAAAATCTGCATTGCCGTGTGGTGTGGCCAGCTTCCATATGCTGAAGCGCTGGAATTGCAGATGCAGATCTGTGCGCTAAAAAAAGCCGGCTATGAAAGGGATGTTCTGCTTCTTCTGGAACACCCCCCTGTGATTACGCTTGGGCGAAATGCCAAGGGCGATCACCTGCTTGTCAGCGAAACCCTATTGAAAGCCAGGAATGTGGAGCTTTGGAATGTAGACCGCGGAGGCGATATTACCTTTCATGGCCCGGGGCAACTGGTCGGGTATCCGATTCTGTCCCTCGGAACCGGGGAAAAGGATGTCCACCGCTACATGAGGAATCTTGAAGAAAGTCTGATCCGAATGCTCTCAGATTACGATATTAAAGGTGTACGCGATTCACGGTTTACCGGCGTATGGACCGATAGCGGAAAGATCGCGGCCATGGGTGTTCACATCAGCCGGTGGATTACGCGCCATGGTTTTGCATTGAATGTTCAGACAGACCTTTCCTATTACGATCTGATTGTACCCTGCGGGATTGTGGGAAAGAGCGTGACCTCAATGCAAAAACTCCTCGCACGCTCCCTGGACATCGTGGAAATCGCGGAGCGTTACGTCGTGGAATTCGGTCAGGTTTTTGAAAGAAGTATGTTGCGCATGAGCCTCTCGGAATTGAGAGAGGAACTCCAAGGCCGGCAGGGAAGTACAAAGGACCAGTACGCACATGCCAGCGCAGATTCCACGGGCTAGATCGCGGAATTCGGGTCCTGCTGAAGGGCGGAAAAGCCGAGCATTGCATCAGACGGAGCAACACTGAATCGGAGGGACAATTGCCATGGCAACCAAAGTGACGATGCCGCAGATGGGCGAATCCATTTTTGAAGGCACCATAACCAAATGGCTGAAGAAAGTTGGAGATACTGTTGCTCGAGACGAACCTCTGTTCGAAATCTCCACCGACAAGGTGGATTCGGAGATTCCGTCGCCCGCATCAGGGACTTTAAGCCAGATCTTGGTTCCGGAGGGCAGCACCGTTCAAATCAATACCGTCCTGGCAATAATCAATGGCGAAGGAATTGCCGAGGCACCGGAAGCGATGACAAAGCCGCGCGATCTCGCGCCGCAGGAGATTCCGGAAGAAGCTCCGGCAAAGGCACCCGAACCCAGCGCTCCGCCGGTTGTTGAGCCCGAGAAGCCTCCGCTTCCGAAAGCCGCTGCACCTCAGCCGCCCAAACCGATCGAAGCGCTGCCGGGAATCCGAGCCCAGGATATTCGGACTTCGCCACTGGTGCGCCGGCTTGCGCGTGAAAACAACATCGACCTTTCGCAGGTGCGCGGCACTGGAATGGAGGGGCGCATCACAAAGGACGATGTCCTGAACTACCTGACGCAGCGCTCGGCCGCTCCTGCAGCCGAACCGCCCCAGGCCCGGCCACAACCGGCAGAACCTCCGGTTGCTGCGCCAGTAGTCTTCGAAAAGCCGGCGGAACCGGTACGACCTCCGTCAGAAACTCCCTTTGTCGGAGAGAGCGAAGTTGTTCCCATGAGCCCCATGCGCAGAGCCATTGCAGAGCATATGGTTCTCAGCAAGCGAACCTCCGCTCACGTAAATACGGTGTTCGAGGTCGATGTAACACCGCTCGTGCGTCTGCGCGAGGCCCACAAATCCGAATTTGAAAAGCGCGAGGGAATCCCTCTGACATTTACACCCTTCTTTGCCAAAGCTCTGGTCGACAATGTTCGGGAATTCCCTGTTTTCAATACCTCCGTGTCGGGCGATAGCATTGTCTACAAAAAATCGGTCAATCTCGGGGTTGCGGTCGCACTCGAAGCCGGCCTGCTGGTCCCGGTAGTCAAAGAAGCTCACCTGAAAAACTTCACGGGCCTGGCCCTTGCTATCCACGATCTGGCGGATCGGGCACGTACCAAGAGACTGAAACCGGATGAGGTACAAAACGGGACCATCAGCATGACCAACCCGGGAAGCTACGGCTCTCTTTTCAACACGCCCATTATCAGCCAGCCGCAGGTTGCCATTCTTGGAATCGGGGGAATAGAAAAACGTCCGGTAGTTATTCAGGACGCCATCGCCATTCGTTCCATGGTCATTCTATCTCTTACCTTCGATCATCGCGTTATTGACGGAGCGGTAGCGGACCAATTCATGGCCAAACTGAAACAGCGGTTGCAGGCTTGGGCTGAGTGGACGGAATAGGCCGGAGCAGGAGATGAAGCTGCGAATCGTCGCGCTGCGCCTGTCGATCGCGTTGCTGTATGTGCTGGGCGCATGCCACGCATTTTCCAGCCCGGCCGCGGATATCGGATCAAAAATTGCAAATTTTCAGCTCACGGATAATTCCGGCGAGTCCTGGTCGCTGCGAAACTATGCGGGAAAGACCGTGGTGCTTGTTTTTTGGTCCTGCAAATGTCCTATTTCTCTTTCCTACGATAGCCGCGTGGAAGAACTCCGAACCCGCTATGCAGCCCAGGGGATCGTTGTAGCCGGAGTCGCTTCCAATACCAACGAGACCCCCGAGGAAATCCGAGCCAACCTCGCCAACAGGAAAATGCTTCTTCCCGTTCTCCTGGATTCCGAAGGAAACCTTGCGGAAAAATTGGGGGCAACCCACACACCCAGCGTCTTCGTTATTGATGGAAATGAAATATTGCGATACAAAGGCGCCTTCGACAACAACAAAAAGCCCGGGGAATCCGGGCGGATTGCCTACGTCGAGGAAGCGCTGAATGCTATTCTGGCTGGTCAGGAAATTCGGCTGAAGGAAACGGGCTCCTTCGGTTGTGGCATCAAGCAGGGAAGAGCCGCCTCAGGGCGATAGTAGTGCTCTTCTCACTCGGCCGGCAGACAGTTCGCCAGCATCTCCGCAATATCCATAACCTGGACGGATTCATCTGCATTTTTAGCCTTCAAGCCATCGCTCAGCATAGTCATGCAAAATGGGCATTCGGTGGCGACAGCCTTCGGACCAAGACTCAGTGCTTCTTCCGTCCTCTCGACATTGATTCTTTTGCCGGTGGACTCCTCCATAAACATCCTTGCTCCACCGGCACCGCAGCATAACCCTCTGCTCCGGGACCGTTTCATGTCAGAGAAATCCACACCGGTGCGCTTGACCAATGTTCTTGGCAGGTCATAGATACCGTTGTAGCGCCCGATATAGCAGGAATCATGGAATGTAACACGCCCTGTCTGACGGGCCTCGATTTCGAGTCTTCCCGACTTCACCAGCTGCTCCAGGAATTCCGTGTGATGAAAAACCTGATACCTGCCGCCGAACTGTGGATAATCATTTTTCAGCGCATTGAAGCAGTGGGGACAGCTGGTCATTATTTTTTTGACTTTGTAGCGGGACAGAGTCTCGAGATTTTCGGAAATCAGCATCTGGGCCAGGTATTCGTTTCCGCTTCGGCGGGCCGGATCCCCATTGCATTTTTCCTCCTTTCCAAGTACGGCAAAAGAAACACCGGCGGCATTCAGGAGCTTTATCATTGCCCTGGATACCTTCTGGTACCTGGCATCAAATGCACCTGCACAACCTACCCAGAAAAGCAGATCTACGTCGCCATTGACCTCAGCCATTGTCCGGACATCGAGATCTTTTGCCCAGTCCATTCTGGCATCCGGACTGATTCCCCAGGGATTGAAGGCTGTTTCCAGACCTTTGTACGCCTGTGTCAATTCCTTGGGAAATCTGGATTCGCTCAGCACCAGATACCTGCGCATTTCCATAATCACCGGAATATGCTCGATGGCTACCGGGCATTCCTGCATGCAGGCTCGGCAGGTTGTGCAATCCCACAGCTCCTGCTCCTGGATGTAGGAGTCGAGCAATTTGTGTTTCGCAATGCCAGGCTTTTGCGGAAGCGTTTGAGCAATTAGCAGCGGCGCCAACTCGCCGGTTCTCTCCCGCACGTTCATGATGATCTTGCGGGGGCTGAGCGCTTTTCCGGTGATGCTTGCAGGACATGCAGCCGTGCACCTGCCGCAATCCGTACAGGTAAAGCCGTCGAGCAGTTGCTTCCAGGTCAGATCGCCGACATCCGACACGCCATAGCTTTCGACGCTCTCATCCTCCAGATTCAATGCCTTCAACTCGCCGTAAGGTCTCAACGATGAAAAAAAGACATTCGGGATACTGGTCAGAACATGCAGATGCTTCGAATAGGGAAGATAATTGAGAAAGCCCAGGATAAGCAGGATATGAGTCCACCAGGAAAGCCCCGCCCAGATGGCCAGATGCGAACCTGCAAAAACCGGCAGGATCAGGCAGGAGACGAAACGAGCGGCGTAAATTTCCTTGGACGCGAGCATCTGCGTGGCATTGGTGCAGAACATCGATCCCATGATCATCAGGATAAGGCAGAGAATGAGCGTGGCATCCAGGCGAATATGTCCTGTGATTTCACGCCCATAGAAACGTCTGGGAGGATGCAGGTACCATCGCCCCAGCGCAAAGATACAGGAGAGGATAACCAGGGCCCCGATGATTTCCTGGGCAACAGCAATACCGGGAAAGAGAAACCCGACGCTTCTTTTTAGGGAAAAGGAGGGAAAAATCCCCTGCACGACGGCCTCAAAGACTGCAGACAGGAGAATGACAAATCCCCAAAAGATAAAAAAATGCATCAACCCCGCAACCGGATCGCGCAGCAGCTTGGACTGGGCAAATGCGATAACCAGAATATTTTTAAGCCGCCGGATGGGATGATCCAGACGAGGTTCCGCTCTTCCGATCCTGATTTCCCGGATCAATCGATAGCAGCTGCGGGCAAAGCATCCAAAGGCGACAAGAAGAAGAATCGCGAATACCACGGTTCGTATCATGGGCGAAAAACCGACAATATCTGCAGAATAACCGATGATGGATTATTCATACAAGGTGGTTTCTATCAAACCGGACTTGCGTTACAATATTCACGAGGAAGCCGCCCGGCTCCCTAACATCGAGTGTTCAAAACGGTTAGCATGGTTCATTAGAAGTTGGCAATAGTGTCTAGTATTTGGACACACTGTCTTTTGTACTTGATTTGTTTTGTTGCATTTATATAATTTGCGTTTGATCTCCACTGACCATCGATTTCTATCAGTCTTCAAACGCTGCCATTTTGCAGATTGAGTGATGGCGCGGCGAAAAACAACTGAGGAAGGAATGGGTCTGTCCTCGGTTCACAGGGAGTGGGTCTATGCTGTTCAGTTTCGGTACGGTTCTTCTCTTTTTTGTCGTAGGTTTTATCTTCCTTGTTTTCACGCTCTTTCTGTCACGCCTGATACAGGCTAAAGGCGTGCCTGGCGTCGACAAGTACATTCCCTACGAATGCGGGGAGGTTCCGGAAGGTTCTGCCTGGATACGCTTTAACATACGGTTTTATGTGTTTGCCCTGGTGTTCATCATTTTTGATGTGGAAATAGTATTTTTGCTCCCCTGGGCCGTTGTCTTCAAGAAGCTTGGTTCTTTTGCCTTTCTTGAAGGTCTTGTATTCATAGTCATACTCGCGGTCGGGCTGGCCTACGTTTGGAAAAAGGGCGACCTGGAATGGGTGAAGCCGGACGATTTGGACGCTATGAAGGAATAGGGAAAACAAATGAGCGTTTTGGAAGGAAAATTCGAAGAAAATGTCTTCATAACATCCCTGGACTGGGTGTTTAACTGGGCTCGCTCGTCCTCCCCATGGCCGCTGTCCTTTGGACTGGCATGCTGTGCCATTGAAATGATGGCTGCAGGTGCGTCGCGCTATGACTTGGCCCGTTTCGGAGCAGAAGTCTTTCGTGGGACTCCAAGGCAGGCGGATATCATGATTGTGGCCGGCACTGTTTCCCTGAAAATGGCAACGCGGATCAAGCGACTTTATGATCAGATGGCGTCTCCAAAGTATGTTATTTCGATGGGCAGCTGCGCCAATCGCGGAGGCCCCTATTTCCGGCATGGGTATCACGTTCTCAAAGGAGTAGATCAGATCATTCCGGTGGATGTTTATGTCCCGGGCTGTCCTCCGCGTCCGGAAGCGCTCCTGGAGGGAATTATCAAACTGCAGGAAAAGATCCGGAAAGAAACGATTGCCAAAGACAAGGCGGGGGCAGCATGACTCCACAGGAAATCGCGGCGTTACTGACGGAAAAATTCGAAGGCAAAATTCTCGAATCCAAAACGGACTCGCTCAGTCCCTGGAGTGCTGTTGAATCCGCTTGCATCCTCGAGATCGGCCGTTTCCTGAAAGAAGACGGCCGGCTGTCCATGGATCACCTGGAACTGCTGGGTGGGGCAGACTACAAGGACCGTATTGAAGTCGTTTACATTCTCTTTTCCATGAAGCATCGGCATCGCTACACTCTGAAATGCCGACTCCCCAGGGAAGCCCCGGCTCTCTCCACGGTCGAATCCCTCTGGGGCGTGGCCAATTGGCATGAGCGTGAAGCGTTCGATATGTTCGGGATTGTTTTTGAGGGGCACAGCGACCTGCGCCGAATACTTTGCCCTGACGACTGGGAAGGATATCCCCTGCGTAAGGATTATAAGAGCCCGACAAGTTATCGGGACATGCCTGTCTAGGAGGATCGATGGAGGTTGATTACAGCGGCGACGTAATGACGCTGAACATGGGGCCGCAGCACCCTTCGACGCACGGAGTCTTGCGCCTTGAGCTCAAGACGGACGGCGAAGTGGTGGCAGATGCCATCCCGCATATCGGATATTTGCATCGGTGCTTCGAAAAGCATGTCGAAAACGTGGATTATGCCGGGGTGGTCCCATACACGGACCGGATGGATTACTGCGCAGCCATGAACATGGAGCTGGGCTACGTTCTCACGGTCGAAAAGCTGATGGGAATCGAAGTCAACAACCGTGTGCGCTGCATCCGGATCATCATGGCGGAATTGAGCAGAATTGCCAGCCATCTGATTGCGGCGGGAACGTACGGCAATGATATTGGCTCTTTCACGCCATTCCTGTGGTGCTTCCGCGACCGGGAGACGATCCTCGATATTTTCGAAGAAACCTGCGGGGCCCGGCTTCTGTATAACTACAATTGGGTCGGCGGGCTGATGTACGACGTTAAGCCCGGTTTTGAAAAGAAAGTCATCGAGTTTATCGATTACTTCGAGCCTCAGGTCGGCAACCTGAATCGAATTCTCTCCGACAACTATATTTTCATCAAGCGAACCGCCAGCGTTGGAATTCTGTCGCCGGAAATGGCCATCAGCTATGGCGTCACGGGACCGAATCTTCGAGGCAGCGGTGTGAAATTTGACGTCCGCAAGGATGAGCCTTACCTCGGGTACCAGGATATCGATTTCGAAGTTGCGGTAGGGCAGGGGGAATATGGCCCCATTGGTTCCTGCTGGGATCGATACATGGTCCGGATTCGTGAAGTGCGGGAAAGCTGCAAAATCATCCGCCAGGCCGTCGCCCAGATGACGCCAGGGGATGTGCATGAAACCGTCCCCAAGCGCATCAAGCCACCGGCAGGCGAAATTTATATGCGGACAGAGTGTCCCAGGGGTGAATTAGGGTATTACATCGTCAGCGATGGAACTCTGAAGCCTTATAGACTGAAGGTGAAATCACCCTGTTTCACCGTCATGAGCGCTTTCCGGGACGTCAGCAGGGGATCGATGATTTCCGATGTTGTGGCGATTCTGGGAAGCTTTGATATCGTGTTAGGCGAAATCGACCGCTAGTAGAGGATTGTACCAATGGAGTCTCTTGCGCGACTGCTGCAACTAATACCGAAATATGATGCGCTTCCCGGCTTTCTGCAGGCGATTCTTCCGGGCCTGGTCAGCAGTGTTGTGATTTTTGCACTGATGGCGCTTGCGGTGCTCTTCCTCGTATGGCTGGAGAGGAAGGTATCAGCTCATATTCAGGATCGCCTGGGTCCGATGTATGTGGGCGGATGGCACGGGTGGGCCCAAACCATCGCGGACGCGGTAAAACTTCTGCTGAAGGAAGACATTGTCCCCGCATCCGCTGACACGCTTCTGTATAAGATGGCCCCCTTTATCGTGTTTCTCGGTGCCTTTGCGGCCTTTGTCGTTATACCTTTCGGGGCCGCCTCGTTTGTAACCGATCTCAATATCGGGGTCTTGTATATTGTGGCAGTCGGCAGTCTCTCGGTAATCGGAATTATCATGGCCGGCTGGGCATCGAACAACAAATATTCCCTCTATGGGGGAATGCGTGCAGCCGCGCAGATCATCAGCTATGAGATTCCATCCGCCATCGCCATCATGACTGTTATCATCCCGGTCGGAAGTCTGTCGATGGTGGACATCGTGAATGCGCAGAATGGCGGCATTCATCACTGGTTCATCTTTCGCAATCCATTCACCTTCCTGGCCTGCATCATTTACTTTGTGGGGTCGCTCGCTGAGGTCAATCGTACGCCGTTTGATATTCCCGAAGCGGAATCGGAACTGGTGGCCGGCTATCATACCGAATACTCCGGAATGCGTTTTGCATTTTTCTTCCTCGCTGAATACGCGAACATGATTCTTGTTGCCAGCGTTACCACCGCTCTTTTTCTCGGCGGATGGACGCCGGTCCTGCCATCATCCATTGCTCCGCAGCTTTTGCCGGGACCGGTTACATTCCTGCTGAAGGTGCTGATTGTGGTGTTTGTCCAGATGTGGCTGCGCTGGTCCCTCCCGCGCCTGAGAGTGGATCAGCTCATGTATCTGAGCTGGAAGGTGCTGCTTCCAATCTCCCTCGTCCTTGTACTGGGCGTCGGCTGGCTGACGATCTATTGGTAGGCCTTTTTAGGAAAACTGTATGTTGACTTATTTTCGTAATCTCTGGCTCGGACTCACCACGGTGTTGCACTCGATGCATGAGGCATGGGGCCATCTGTTTACCCGCTCCGTGACACTGCAATATCCCACGCAAAAATGGACAATGCCGGAACGGAGCCGGGCACGGCTTTTGAACAAGATTGACGACTGCATTGGCTGCGGACAGTGCGCCCGTTCCTGTCCAACCAGCTGCATCACGATCCAGACCGAAAAGAGATCTAAAGAGGAGCCGCCGGTCTTTGCCTCCGACGGCACGGCCAAAAAGCTTCGCACGGTCGTCTTCGACATTGACATGACACTCTGCTGCTATTGCGGCCTGTGCACATTCGCCTGCCCCACGCATTGCCTGGTCATGACAGGGGCGTATGAGTATTCGGTTTACGATAGGAATGAACACACCTATCACTTTGCCAAGGAAAAGCCGCTCGGTGAAGCGCCAAAGGAGCAATCAACGGTCTAGGCCCGAAATTTACCCATGGACAATAAACTGGTTACCCAAGTCATTTTTTACTTTTTTGCGATCCTGACAGTCGGCTCCGCGGCGGTTGTGGTTTTTTCCAAAAGCCTCATCCGCGCTGCTTTTGCCCTGTTGTTTACTTTTTTTGGCGTTGCGGCGCTGTACGCTTTTCTTGGAGCGGACTTTCTCGCGGCAACACAAATGGTCATCTATGTCGGCGGCATCCTCGTTCTGCTGCTGTTCGGCGTTATGCTTACCCACAAGCTCTATGACCTGAATCTGAGATCGGAGACCTTCCAGTTCATTCCCGCTGTTATTGCGGTGCTGAGCATTTTTCTGCTGTTGGGGACTTTCATGATGAAGACCCAGTGGCATACTGGAGGCCAGAGAGCCCCGCTGCCCACCACCTCGACCATCGGCGAATTATTCATGCAGGACTATATACTTCCTTTTGAAGCTGCCTCCATCCTTCTAATTGTTGCGCTGATCGGGGCTGCCATGATCGTCAGGAGAAGATCGGAATGATAGGACTCAGCCATTATCTCATCATTAGCGCGGCGCTGTTCTCCCTGGGCATTATGGCGGTTCTTACGCGCAAGAATGCCGTCAACGTCCTGATGGGAGTCGAACTGATTCTGAACTCCGCCAATATCAACCTGGTTGCATTCTCCAGGTTTTCCGCGGGAAATATCAGCGGACAAATTTTTGCCATTTTTATCATTGTAGTTGCCGCGGCCGAAGCGGCAGTGGCCTTGGCCATTGTTCTTTCGATGTACCGAATTATCAAAACCGTAAACCTGGATCGGGCGGATACGCTGAAAGGGTAGGCATGAATCCCCAGCTGCTTTTGGATCTTAAGAAGTTCTATCCTGAAATTACTCTGACGGCCGCTCTCCTATGCGTAATCGTGGTGGATATTGGATTCCCGCGAATTCGGAAGCAACTCAGCTTCGCCATCACGGCCCTGTCCCTGGCAGCCGCATTTTTCCTCAGCATTCCGTTGTTCCACTCTACTCCCGGAACGCTGTTTTATGGCACGCTTGCGCTGGATCCCATGGCCGTCTTCTTCAAGGGCTTCCTTATCCTTACCTCGTTCCTCGTCCTGCTGGCCACTCCGGGCTCAAAGGAACTCTATCAGCACCACCTTGGTGAATTCTACGCTCTGCTCCTCGGCGTTACGATCGGCATGCTTCTGCTGACCTCCAGTGTCGATCTGATCATGCTATACATTGCGCTGGAAACACTGTCGATCGGCAGCTATGTCATGGTGGGATATCTGAAGAATGACCGTCAATCCAACGAAGCATCGCTGAAATATCTGCTCTTTGGTGCGGTCTCAACCGGTTGCATGCTTTATGGCATGACAATTCTCTACGGATTGACCGGATCCACAAAACTGGCGGTCATCCGGGAGGTTTTTGCTTCCAGCGCATTTGCAGGCGGCAATGCCGCCATGCTGCTGATTGCGACGGCCCTGATGCTTGCCGGCTTTGGATTCAAAACCGCCGCGGTGCCGTTTCATTTCTGGTGCCCGGATGTATATACCGGGGCTCCGACTCCGGTTACGGCCTTTTTGAGTGTGGCTCCTAAAGCCGCCGGGTTTGCCATGCTTGTCCGTTTCTTCTTCACCGGCCTTTCCACCTCTGCCACGCCCGGCTATTGGGTACCGTTCCACCAGATCGACTGGCATATCCTGATACTTGCCATCTCGGTTATTACAATGGTTCTGGGAAATATCGCTGCTCTGCGCCAGGATAATATCAAGCGGATGCTGGCCTATTCCTCCATTGCACACGCCGGCTATATCTTCATGGGTGCCGTAGTCCTGACTGCCCAGGGCCTTCAGTCGATTCTCATTTATCTGATCACATACCTTTTCATGAACCTGGGTGCCTTTCTTGTGGTCATCGAGGTTTTCAATCGCACCGGGAGTTTTGACCTCAAGGATTACCGCGGGCTGTACCGCCGATCTCCATTCCTCACGATTGCGATGAGCGTTTTCATGCTTTCGCTGATGGGAATTCCTCCCTTTGCCGGCTTTTGGGGAAAGATGTATGTGTTTATGGCGGCGGTGAACCGGAACCTGGCATGGTTTGCCGTGGTTGGCGCCCTCAACAGTGTCATCGCGGTCTACTATTATGTCCGGGTTATCAAAACCATGATCATTGAGCCCAACGAGGATATGACGCCCATTCAAATCCCCTGGACCAGTCACGTCATGGTTTGGGTCATGATGATTCCAACCGCCGCGATGATGCTCTTCTGGAACCAGATCGAAAAGCTGACGATGAGTTCTCTCAGCCTATTTTTGGGGTAATCCGTAGATTGGCGTTTGCAATTTCCAGGCGCCTCAGTCGGGAATATATCTGCCGGTATGCAGGTAGTTCATTACCACGGTAGTTCCCAAAGCCGCAAGAGAAGCAAGACTGGAGCTTTCCTCATCGGGCGAGTAGGTCAAGCCCAACTCCCGACATCGTCCGAAAAAGCGTCCAATAACGGGAGCCACAACCTTTTCCCGTGCGCCGGTCCACCGGGCGATCGTTTCCACCAGGAATCGACGGTTTCTGCGAATGAGGTTTTTGGCTGGAACACTCCGTTTGTGCCCGTTGGATACAATAAAGATCTTCCGTAGATCCTCATCATAGATGCCCAAGGCATTGTCTTTGAAATCGTCAAGGTCTTCCCCGTAATAATCGATCAGCGTGTAGGTCTTGAGATGATAGGGAGAGTCCAGTTGCTCTTCCTCAAATGTGATCGGCGCCCGTTTGCCTCGCAGTCGGCGCATTGCGGCATCGATATACTCCAACTTTTTAATGCAGGGCCATTTCCGGTAGATGCTTCGCCAGTTTGACCGGGGCGTCAACCACACGGCGAAAGTCTCGGCAAAATCCTCGTCCGGATGGGCCTGCGCATAATACTTCGGCTCCCCTTGACTCCGAACATACCCACGGCTGAATCGGTTAAACTTAAACTTGAAATTTGTTGGGTAAGTACTGTTAAATTCACCAAATAAATCAGTCCACTCTCGCTCTTCATAGAGCGCAAAGGCATAGTTGATTGCGTGGCCAGCCTCATGGCGGAGCAGGACCATAAGATCGCTTTTATCGTAGGATGTGTATCCCATCTCCCGCTCGAGTTTTACAAGCCTGTTGTCTGCCAGGTGAAAGGGAATACCAATGATGGGCACACGATCCGGACAACCCCATTCGTCTCCGGCGCAGGTAAAGTAATAGGCGGGGCGGAAAGCTAGCTTTTTGGCTTCTAGCTCGACATAAAGCTTTTGAATACAACGATATAATAGAGTTTGTTCAAGATCGAGTTTTAGGTCACGGATTCGGGTGTTCAGAAGAGCGTATCGTTCGGTTTCCCAATTCAGCTCAAACTTCAGCTCGGTGGCCATCTTTTCGTACTCGGGGAGACATTGGGAGAGAGATCACCCCATCCAGGCACCGCCTCGGCTTTTGCCTGGACGAATGATGATTATATGCCATGGCCGAAAGACGTTGAAGAGGATTTACAACTAAATATTATCCATTGTAAGCAATAGATAAATAAAGACTAACAGGATTATCTCTATTTAGGTTTCTCTGTGGTTGAAATACGGATTTCGCTGGCGGAACCATCCAGACCAATGCCATTTTTGGAGGACTTCTTCAGATCCATCTTCACCTGAAGGATGGAAAAAATCTTCAGCTCGCCAAACTCAGCAGCCTTGCCATTGACCGTAATTTTGGCGGAGGAGGCATCCAGGAGATACTTTGCTTTTCCCGGGATATGGGAAACCAGGATCAGCTTCTCCGAGCTCGATATCGAAAGGAGGCGATACATTCCCGACTCGACAGGAAAGGCACTCAGGCAAATCAACACCAAGGCAATGACCAGCCACACTCTCTTCATTTTCATGGCACCGGTTCCTTTTATGGACCATCCGGCATGACCCGGCATATGGACCCCGCTTATTGGAGTTACGAGCAGCACTGAAGGTTCAATCTCAGCTTCATTTCATCTCCCCTGAGCATTATAGCCTATTGCAAAACGCAGGACGCGCTTCTTGTTTTATGGTATCCATACAGTTTCAGGAGAATCCGAGTGAAAACGTGTTCCGGCCTGGTTCTGTTTCTTTTATTTTTAATGCCCTGCGCTAATCTTGCGGCTGAACAGCCTTTGTTGATTGTCTTCCCGTTGGATGGCCCCGCCAACGCCAGCGCCCCGCCGTGGCTGAGCGAAGGTCTGGCTTTATCCATCTCCAACCAGTTGAGCGGTAGGGAACTGAGGACGCTTGAACGAGAGGAACGGCTAAAACTGATTGAAAACCTGGATCTGCCTCCGGGAGCCAGGCTCAGCCGTGCGAGCATGATCCGGGTTGCGCAGCGCGCAGGCGCGGACATGCTGGTCATGGGAGGATATTCCGGTACGGAACAAAGTTTGAAGATATCGCTCCGAGTACTTAATCTCAAGACTCTGAAACTTGGCGGCGAGATGACAGCCAACGGACCGCTTTCTGCGCTGCCGCAGATTGAAAACGAGCTTGCCTGGCTCATCCTCATCAATAATGGATTCGAAAAGTCGTTTACACGCGAAAAATTTCTGGAACGGACGCGCAGGATTCCGACGCCGGCCTACTCCCTTTATGTCAAGAGCCTCGATACCATCCCGGAATCCGAGCAGCTTCGTCTACTGCAGAATGCGGTACAGCTTTACAAGGATTTTCCGGAGGCGCAATTCGGACTGGGTCGGGCGTATTTTCGCAGGGGAGACTGCATCAACGCCATGCCCCATCTGCTGCAGAGTCGTACCGACCGGAGCTCTATGGTGGACATCGATTTCATGCGCGGCACGTGCTATCTGCAATCCGATCAGCCGCTGCAGGCCGTGCAATCCCTCTGGCACCTTTTGCAGACCGCACGCCCGTACGAAGCCCTCAATAACATCGGTGTGGCCTATATTCGCAAAGGGGACCTGACCCTGGCCGCCAATTCCCTGACCGAGGCACGAAACATGGTTCGCCATGATCCGACGGTAACGCTGAATCTCGCGCTCGTGCGGCATCTGCAGGGCAATGAATCCGCTGCCAGATTTTTCCTGGAAGAAGGCGGCAGAGTTCACCCCGATAACGGGATGCTCCAGTTCCTGCTTAGCATCGTGCTGAAAGCGCAGGGCGAGCCGGAAAAGGCAGCCGCCGCGGCCGGCAAAGCCAAAAACCTGGGAATCAACGTGGAAAAATACCAGGCGGAGGATCCTATAAAATGGTCCCGGGCGCTTTCAAGCCTGGAAAATCGATAAATTCTTGAAATTGCTGAATGGACGCCTTGACAAGGTTTCGGCTCCCACATAAGATAGCTGTTCCAGTCAGCCGAAGTGGCGGAATTGGCAGACGCGCTAGGTTCAGGGTCTAGTGGGCTTAAGCTCGTGGGGGTTCGAGTCCCCCCTTCGGCACTCTCCTTTCCTTAGACAACCCATAAATATTCCATGCTGCCAATCCAATTCTAACGTCGGCGGCTCGTCCGATGCCGGGCAGATTTCTGCAAGAGGAGCCCTGCGGAGCCTGCTCTTTTTCGGCCACACTGAAGCATGGCTTTCAGGCCTCCTTTTTATAAAAAAAGGCCCAGGAGGCCGCGCGCCGGCCGGGGCCATTACGGCAGTCGCATCCACGGAAAGAAACCGATGCAAATAAAAAGATTGCGGATTTTTTGCGGGTTTGGGCCCTGGTTGCACCCGGTCCTTGAGTGAAGCGGCATTTCATAAACGGACTTGAAATTCTTATTTTTTATCCCCCCAGGCCCTTAGTTCGTGGTATATTGCGCAGCTTGGAATTCGCAACCCTTAGCAGCTGAGGAGATGATTAATGGCTAAAAAGACTCCGCTCGATAGACGGACCCTGACCGGTGCCCCCATCAATCCAATACCTCTCGAGGTGCCTTACAAGACCCTTTCGCTTTGCCCCGATTGCACGGCAAAGCTGGACGCCCAGGTGGTTGAAAAGGACGGCAAGATCATCATGGAGAAAACCTGTCCCGAGCATGGTTTCTTCAAGGAAGTTCTTCTGTCAGACGCCGAGTATTACCATCGCATGATGGCCTGGAACCGCGATGTGGGGTGCGGAGTTTCCAACCCTGCCGTCCCGGACGCCAAATCCTGTCCGGATGACTGCGGAATGTGCAACCTGCATGTGAGCCATACAGTCCTGGCCAATGTGGATTTGACCAATCGCTGCAACCTGGCTTGCCCGATCTGCTTCGCCAATGCCAACGTCCAGGATTACATTTACGAACCGCCCTATGAACAGATTGTTCAGATGCTGCAAACCCTCCGGGATTCCCGACCCGTCGCTGGACGCGTTGTTCAGTTTGCCGGCGGCGAACCCACACTGCATCCGGACTGGTTCAGGATTCTGAAGGCGGCGGGGGATATGGGATTCTCTCACGTGCAATGCGCCACCAACGGCCTCAAATTCGCGGAAGATCCTTCTTTTGCCGAGAAATCCAGGGAAGCCGGACTGCATACGCTCTACCTGCAGTTCGATGGAGTGGATCCGGCTCTGTACAATACGATCCGGGGCAGGAAAGATCTTTTGGACGTCAAAATGAAGGCTATTGAAAACGTCCGCAAGGCGGGACTTAAGATTGTCTACGTCCCGACCATCGTTGGCGGCCTCAACGATGATCAGGTTCCCAAGATCGTTCAATTCGCGCTGGACACCATTGATGTATGTTCCGGTATCAGCTTCCAGCCGGTTGCCATCACGGGCCGAATTGATGATGCGGAACGCGAGAAAATGCGCTTCACCCTTTCTGACTTGGCAAACCGCGTCAATGAACTGGGATATACCACCAAGGAAGACTGGTTCCCGTTGTCCTGCACAACGCCGATCACCGAGCTCATCCAGGCACTGAGGAACGAGCCCAATGTCATGGTTTCGTGCCATCCGCTCTGCGGCATCGGAACCTATTTCTTCGTGGATCAGAACCGGAAGCCGACGCCTGTTACGCGTTTCCTGAACATCAAGGGATTGTTTGACGACATCCAGAAGCAGGCGGAAAAACTGGCAAACAAAACCACGTTTAAGAGCCTGTATAACAACCTCAGCAAATTCAGCCTTTTCAGCAGCGCCAATAAGCATTTCGATGCCAGCAAGGCACCCGAGGGTCTGACTCTGGCCAAGCTGGGCCAGACGATCGAAGGACTGCTCGACAAAAAAGCAGGACGCGGATCCAACGACGGCACCTATACCTACAAGACGCTTATGGTCGCCGGCATGCACTTCATGGATTCATACAATTATGAAGTGGAACGCGTAAAGCGCTGCGTCATCAACTACTCCACGCCCGACGGCCGTCTCTACCCGTTCTGCACATACAATTCCGGCCCCGTATTCCGCGAGAAGATTGAAAGACAATTCTCCGTCTCAAAGGAAGAGTATCGGCAGAAGAAGCTGATAAACGTGGAATAGACGGCCTAAAACGGCTCCAGCGGCCTTAAAAAACGAAAAGGGGATCGGTGATCCAATCGGACGCCGATCCCCTTTTTTTGTTATCTGCCGGCCGGTTAAGTAATCGTTATCGGAACCGGAGTAAAAGATAGCAGCAGAATCAACAGTGCTATGAATCCAAGCAGAAGTCTTCCCGGCCCCAGTTTCTCATCTTCCGCGAGAGTCTGAGGGTGAAAGAAGCGCATGCGGGCACCGAGAACCAGAATCAGGGTGGCAAAGAAAAGCAACGAATAGGATGGAGGCCACTGGACAAAACTGAGGAGCACCAACATCGCGATGACCGCAATGGACAGCTTTTTCTGCGCAGTACGGCCAAAGATAGCGTAAGCAATGTGCCCGCCATCAAGCTGCCAGATAGGGAGAAGATTCAGGCTTGTTGCCAGTAGGCCCACCCAGGCCGCCATTGCCATAGGATGCGCCAGCATGTCCTGCCTGGCCGGATCATATCCAAGGAGCAGCATGCCAAGCAGCCGGAAAATCAGCGGTTCGCCGAAACTCAGATGCCCCGGGAGGATTCTGCCTTTGGGCACCAGGTGAGACAAGTGAATACCCAGCAGCAGGGTCGGCAGGACGAAAATGAATCCGGCCAGTGGGCCGGAAACCCCGATATCGAATAGTACCTTTCTATTGCGGAACGGCGATTTTATTTTGATGAAAGCGCCAAACGTGCCCGCCAGCGAAATCGGGATCGGAATGAAATAGGGCGGAGTACAACGCATTCCATAGTGCCGGCAGGTTAGAAAATGTCCAAGTTCATGCGCCAGCAGGATTCCAACCAATGGAATGGAAAAGGGAAGCCCTAACAGAATGACTCTCGGGTTTCGGATAAAGGCAAAAAATGCAGTAACAAAATCCGAATTAACCAGCGCACATAGCCCGGCAAATGAAGTACTTCCCAGAGTCAGGATCAGAAGTATAGCGGATAGAGCCCATTCTCGCCGGCTTGGCCCGGGCTCATGAGGATACTCGATAGGGTAAACCAGCCCCGCACTCCAGGACGAATGCGCCGGCGGGAACTCCGGAAGATCACTGCTCACAGGACTATGGGGCTTTCTTTATATGCGAGGGGAACAGTTATTTATTCTGCCGCGCCGCGCGCGATTCTATCTGCGCGTATTTCCTTCCCGGGCTTAAATCGAATTGTTTTGCCAGGCGGAATAGCCACTTCCTCGCCCGTGCGAGGATTGCGTCCCACACCGCTCTTCCTGGGTTTGACGATAAAAACTCCAAACCCACGCAGCTCAATTCTTTCGCCACGTTTCAGCGCATTTTTAAGCGAGTTGAATACAGATTCCACCGCAATTTCCGCTTTTACTTTGGTGATATTCAGTTGCTCTGCAACACGGTTTACGATGTCCTGCTTTATCACGCTGAACCTCCCATAAGTTAGTGAGAGCATTTTACTTGTGGCATTCTGGACTGTCAAGCCATTTCTATTTACAGGATTTAGGGCTGATGGTAGACTCCATTTCGCACTCTGTCCGGATTCCAGTAGGGAGAATATTCCGGCGCCTTTTTTTTCCATTGGGAGCATGCACATGTCGGTAATGCCGGATACCTGGATCCGTGAAATGGCCAAGAAACACGGGATGATCGAGCCTTTTGCCGATCAGGGAAAGCGGGCCGGAAAAATATCGTACGGCACGTCTTCGTATGGCTATGATTTTCGCCTGGCCAAAGAATTCAAGATCCCGGATTTCTCTACGGTTAAGCACTTCGATCCCAAGAAGATGGACCAGATTCGCTTCCGCGATCACAATGGCGGACCTTGTCTGATTCCACCCAACTCATTCATTCTTGGAAGATCATTGGAGTATTTCAGAATCCCGCGGGACATACTGGTGATTTGCCAGGGCAAGTCCACCTATGCACGCAGCGGAGTTCTCGTAAATGTAACGCCGCTCGAGCCCGAATGGGAAGGCTTCCTGACTATCGCCGTTGTGAATACAACACCGGTTCCCGCAAGAATTTATCCGGGTGAGGGAATTGCGCAACTTATTTTCATGTCCGCGCACACCGTCTGCAAAACGTCCTATGCCGATCGCAAAGGAAAATATCAGGGACAAAAACAGATTCGCCTTTCCCGCGTGTAATTGGACGCGGCGAATGCGCAAACGGATCCACCGAATGAGAAACATCGACATCAGATCCGGAATGATAAGGCCGCCAGTTTTCCAATTCATTCTGATGGCTGCGCTCCTGGTATTTTGCCCATCCTGCGGATACCGGGTTCGAAGCTCCGTCGGCAAGCTCCCCTCCGACGCACAATCGTTGGGCATTCCCACATTTCGCAACCTCACGTCCCAGTACAAGATAGAGCAGATCATTTCACGCGCGGTCTTAAGCGAATTTGCCGCAAGAACTCGCACGCCCGTTCATTCAAGCAGTTCCGGAGTCGATATGGTTCTTGTCGGCGAAATCCGGAATGTCAGTTCGAGTCCCGTCAGCTTTGGCACGCAGGCCGGAGGTTCACAAACCACGGGTTCCACCTTTCTGGTCACCGTGGAGATGAGCGTAAAGCTGGTGCGACTGAAGGACTCCGCTGTGATCTGGCAGAATGAGGATTTCCGGTTTCGCGAATCCTATGCTCTGAATAACAGCGTCCGGGACTTTTTCTCCGAAGAAAACCCCGCACTGGAAAGACTTGCGAAGAACTTCGCCGCCAGCCTTGCCAGTGCTATCCTGCACCGGACACAGCCTTGACGACCTTGCAAAGCACGGAAGCGCTCGAACGCGAACTGCGCGAAGGAAAATTTCGCCCGGTCTATCTGGTTCTCGGGCCGGAGGAATATCAGTGCAGGGAAGCCGTCCATCTCTTGAAAGACAAACTGACTACACCGGATTCCCTGGCGTTTGACTATTCGGAGTTTGTTGCGGGTGAGACTCCGGTGGATGAAATTGTCGAGGCCGCCAATACTTTTCCGATGATCTCGAAACGACGGCTGGTCCTTGTTCTCGAAGCCGACGCCTTCAAGGATGCAGAACAGGAGGAGATTCTCGAAGCAATCCCATCGCTATCAATTCGAAGCACCCTAGTCCTGTCTGCAACAGATCTCGATCGCAGAAAGAAGTTTTATCGAACACTCAAAGATTCCACGTATGTTATCGAGTTCCCAAAACTCAATGGGCCGGCACTCGAAAAATGGGCAGAGGCCTATATCAAGAAGCAGGGATATCGGATTTCCGCGACGGCCATTAAGAAAATCTCTGATCTGGCGGGTTCTGACTTACAGAGTCTCGCAATGGAACTCGACAAGCTGCTGCTCTACGCGGGCAATGAGAAAACCGTTCCGGATACCATCGTCGATGATCTTGTGCGTGGAAGTCGGGAACAAACCATCTGGGATCTGATTGACGCAGTCGGCCGCCGTGACCGCAGCGGCGCACTGAAAGCCCTGGCCAATCTCATCGGAATGGGAGAGCCCCCTCTACGCATCGTGGTCATGCTTGCGCGCCAGTTCCGGCAGGTCATTATTGTGCATGAAGGGCTGCGGGAAGGGATTCCAAACAGGGAAATAGGCGTTCTGGCTCAAATCCCTCCCTTCAAAATCCAGGACTTTATCAGAGACGCACGAGCAGTCCATCCGGATACCGTCCGAAGACTGTTTGTCCGGCTTGCAGACCTCGACCGGCAATTGAAGACTTCGAGTGCGGACGGACGCATGCTCCTGGAGAGCCTTCTCTGCTCGCTTTCTTAATCAGGAAGACATCTGTGAAAATTCGTGGCTTAGAATACTGTCTCCTGCCACGAATTCTCACGAAGTAGAAAATCTCAGCAGATGGGAGGTTGGCCGGATTAAGCCTTTGCAGTATTCAACGCAGAATTCAGGCGTTTGGTCAGCCGGGATTTTTGCCGTGAGGCAGCGTTCTTGCTGATTGCCTTTTTCTGCTGTGATTTGTCGATTACCGCATACAGCTCGGCAAGCGAATTCTTGGCGTCATCCGCCTTGCCCGTATCCAGACTGTCATTGAACTGCTTCAAATAAGTTCGGAGACTGCTGCGATTGCTTCGGTTAATGCTGCGATGCTTCAAATTCTGCCGATGTGCTTTGAGGGCAGATGCGTGATTGGCCATCCTGAACAACTCCTTATTATTGTTTAAATCCAGCCTGGGACCGCCAAAAGCTCGGTCTTATGAACCCCTTACTTTACAAGCAGTTAAGATCCCTGTCAATTCATATTTTATGATTGACTTCAAAACAGGGCGGACCTAGAATTTTCTTTAGACATGCGAGCGCAATTCTCCATTAGTCTTTTGTTTGTTGAGGTTAGGAATCATTTCCTCTTCCGAAATCTACGCCCATCCGCGAGGTCAAGCAAAAACAGTTAGATGAGAAAAGTTCTACTATCGGATAGAAGTCTGCAGCTTTTGTTTGGCCCTCTCGACGAAAACATACGGTTCCTCGAAAACCTGTTCAGCGTAACGATCCAGACCAGGGATTCGTCGCTGACGATCGACGGCGAGGAAGAGGACGTCAACGCACTTGAAAATATCCTGGTCGATTTCTCTTCGCTTATTGATAAAGGGCACACCATTGCCAACGGCGATCTGAAGTCTGCCTTCAAGCAGATCGCCGAGGATACGCTCTTTCGCTGCATGATTTCTTTCCCAAGATGCAGTTGCTGACTGCCGGAAAGAGACAGGTCACTCCGAAAAGCATCAATCAGCGTCGTTACGTTGAAGCCATCCGAAATAATGATGTCGTCTTCGGGATAGGCCCGGGCGGCACCGGCAAGACATTTCTTGCGGTTGCAATGGCTATCACCTACCTGCTGGAAAAAAGCGTATCCAGAATTGTTCTCACGCGACCGGCAGTGGAAGCCGGCGAGAAATTGGGTTTTCTCCCTGGCGACATCGAGGAAAAAATTAATCCCTATCTTCGTCCGTTGTACGATTCGCTCCACATTCTGCTGGATGCCGAAAAGATCCAACGCTACATGGAGGACGGGACCATTGAAATTGCGCCCCTCGCCTTTATGAGAGGACGCACGTTGAGCGATGCCTTCATCATCCTGGATGAAGCGCAGAATACAACATCCGAGCAGATGAAGATGTTTCTGACGCGCATTGGCATGCGATCCAAGGCTGTTATCACCGGCGATGTTACGCAAATTGATCTGCCGATGGGACGCGCTTCAGGTCTTATCGAGGCGCGAACGATTCTGGGAGATGTTGACGGGCTGGCTTTCTGCTATTTTAATGAAAACGATGTAGTGCGGCATCATCTTGTGCGACTCATCATCAAGGCATATCAGCAGCATGCCGATAGTGAGATGCGATCTGAAGGAACCGGGACTAATGGGAAACGGTCGAAAGACTAGGCTGGGCATCATATTCGGGGGAAAATCCGGGGAATACGAGGTGTCGCTGACATCGGCGGCGTCTGTAATCAGCGCTCTGGATCCCGAGGAATTTCAAATCACCGCAATCGGCATTACAAAATCGGGAAAATTAGCGGGTGCCGCAGAAATAGGCGGCATGCTGCCACCCGCAGTTCTGTCGAGAGTCCGGCCGAGCCCTGCGCTCGAAGCGGACAATTCCACAATGCGGATTATATCTGGACTCCCCGAAAAAGCAGATGATTTGCGGGACGCCCCAATGATTGTATTCCCGCTGCTTCACGGCCCCTATGGAGAAGATGGGACGATCCAAGGCCTTCTCGAAATTGCAGGAATCCCCTATATCGGCTGCGGTGTCTTGGCTTCTGCCGTGGGGATGGATAAGGATATTGCCAAGAAGCTATTTCTGCAGGCGGGCCTCCCGGCCACACCGTACCGAACCGTACTCTCACGGGATCTGAACGGCGACCTGTCAAAGCTTGAACGGTCCGTCTCGGAAGAATTCGGGTATCCGATGTTTTCCAAACCGGCCAATCTTGGTTCCTCCGTCGGGGTATGTAAAATCCACTCCAAAAGCGAGTTTGAGAGTGCGGTGCGCAGCTCTGCCCAATTCGACAGGAAGATTCTCATTGAAAAGGGGATTGACGGCCGCGAGCTGGAATGCGCCATCCTCGGCAATGACGATGCGCAGGCATCGGTCGTCGGCGAGGTCATCTCGGCCCATGAGTTTTACGATTACAATGCCAAATATGTAAATCCTGAAAGCCGCGTAGAAATACCCGCTCACATCGACAACAGAACGGCTGAAGAAATCAGAGATTTGGCTTTGCGCTCTTTCAAGGCAGTCGAAGGCTCCGGGCTCGCAAGAGTCGATTTCTTTCTCGACCGCAAAACGGGGAAAGTCTGGCTGAACGAAATCAACACCATGCCTGGCTTCACGCCCATCAGCATGTACACAAAGCTTTGGGCCGCAAGCGGCGTTGCGTTCGTCGACCTGGTGCGAAGGCTCATCCGGTGTGGAGAGGAGCGTTTCCAGCAAAGAAATCAATATAGGATTTCCATTTAGATCCATTAGGAATATATATACATCCTCGGGCCGATTAGGCATCGCGCCCGGCAGGAGGTTACGCCGATGAGCAGCATAACGGGAGATGCAGAACTCCGAGAGCACTTATTAAAGGAAAATGCGGAATACCGGCGGCTGGCCGCCGAGCATCATGCCTGTGATGATCAGCTGGAAAATTTTTCCAAGAAGCACTTTCTCAGTGAAGAAGAGGAGCTTCAGGAGAAGACTCTGAAAAAGAAGAAGCTGATGCTGAAAGACCAGATGTATTCCATCGTACAGAAGGCTCGCAAAGAAATGGAAGCAGGGGCGTAGATTCGTCGCTCGAGTTTTGGTTGAAAGCATAAGGGGGGACTTCGAAATGCCCCCCTTTCTATTGCCGGTGCTCTTGATTTTTCACGTTTTCGGTCTCAACAGGGATAGAAGGGAAGCATGCTATGGTAAGCGATGCCTACAGATTTGTGATTCCAGCGCTGGCGCTGGGCATCGTATTTTTCTGGTTCCACATTTTTTCTGTGGCCGTGATCTTTATTCTGCTGGCCGCGTTTGTATGCTTCTTTTTCCGTAATCCTAACCGGAATATTCCGGAAGGGAAGAATTTGGTTGTTTCCCCGGCGGATGGAAAAATCGTAAAGATCTCCCAGGGTCCCGGCTCAAATCAGACAATCTGCATTTTTCTAAATATCTTCAACGTTCACGTCAACCGATCTCCCATCGCCGGAGAACTGGTAAAATTCGAGTACAAGCGCGGAAAATTCAAGGTTGCCTATGACGAGGAAGCCTCGCGCGTGAACGAACAAAATGTCCTCACGATCGCCGGTTCAGGCATCACGGTAACAGTGCAACAGGTTGCCGGGTTGATTGCCCGCCGGGTTATTTGCTGGAAAAAGCCGGGAAATGCGCTGGCCCGAGGTGAGCTGTTTGGACTGATACGATTCGGATCGCGCGTGGATGTTGTGGTCCCGGGAAATGTTACAATCAAAGTGAAAGTTGGCGAACACGTCCAGGGCGGCAGTTCCGTCCTAGGAGAATATGCATGAGCCAGTCTCCTGAAGAACCATTGAAAGCCCCTGCGGCGCAAAACAGTCCTCGCAGACGCCTGGGGCGGTCTGTATATCTTCTGCCCAGTCTTTTTACGGTCGGAAATATCTTTTGCGGCTTCTACGCCATTCTCTCCACTATGTATGGCGCCTATGGCCACGCGGCTTATGCCATAGGCCTGGCGATCGTGCTGGATTCACTTGATGGAATGATCGCACGGTTGACCAATTCGACGAGCGGTTTCGGACTGCAACTCGATTCACTGGCCGATGTCATCTCTTTCGGCATTGCCCCCTCCGTTCTTGCCCTCTGCTGGGGCTTGACGGCTGTAGATCAGCGACTGGCATGGATTGCTTCCTTCACCTTTACCATCTGCGGAGCCATGCGACTGGCGCGATTTAATATTCAGGCCGAAAATTTGAAGCATTTTGTCGGATTGCCCATCCCCGCGGGAGGAGGTACGGTTGCCGCTCTGGTCCACTTCTTCGGCGATCCGGTCAAAAGCCGCCTGGGATCCAATCTGATGCTCGCCGGAGTGTTTCTGCTTGCGCTGCTGATGATCAGCACCATTCGCTATTACAGCCTCAAACATCTCCCGCTTGGCAGGAAGTCTCACCAGACCATTCTGCTGATCGCCCTGTTCGTGGCATTGCTCTTCTTCCTCTCAAAACCGACACTGCTGGTCCTGGCCATCGTCTATGTGCTTTCGGGCCCGCTGGCCCGATTGAGCGGGGGACATCGCAACAAACCGGGAGGGGAATTGACTCTGGCCAATACTCCGCAGCAGTGATCTGATTAATGCCTTTTGCCAGATTCGTAAGGGCCAAAAGTCCTGGCCCCGAATTTGGCAAATTCCGGAATTAGGCATCCATTCCTCTTTGGGCTGCGGCAGATTTCCAGACCGGACACTGTCCATCCGCGCTACAATGGATGGATGCCAGTACATGAAGCCGAGGCCGTTGTCCTGAGGCAGTATTCCCTTTCCGATTCGGATCGTATTGTCGTTTTTGCGACCCGGGAATATGGCAAGGTGCGCGGCGTGGCCCAGGGAGTCAAAAAGCCGAAAAATCGTATGGCCGGCACCCTGGAGCCATTGAATCATATTCGCGTCGAGTTTTATTCAAAGGAGGGACGCGAACTCAGCCAGGTTCGCCAGGCCGAGTTGATTCACCCCTACCTGGGGAAAAATCCATCGCTCCTGAGTGTTTATGTGTATAGCTATTTTGCAGAGATCGCCAACGAGATCGTGCAGGATGGTCAGCCCAATCATCCGTTCTTTCGGCTTTTGCTGGCCTGCCTGCAGGCGGGAGATGCGCAGGGACCCAACCAGGCGCTGGTACGATACTATGAAGTCTGGAGCCTTAAACTTAGCGGCCTTCTTCCCAATTATGCCTATTGCTCGAATTGCGGCAAATGTGTTAAAGATGAAGGGTTTTTTGCCTGGATTGAATCCGGGCAAGTGCGTTGTTATTCATGTGCCGCGGGGCGGGGATTGGGAATTGGCGCAGCATCGGCCGCATCCCTTGAAGCGATGATGAAATACGGCCCCGAACAGTTTATGGCACGGCCCCTGCCGCGGGATTCCGCCGCGGAACTCGAGCGCCTGTCGCAGAGACTCCTGGGGCTTCAATTGGAGAGGGAACTCAAATCCTACCGCATGTTGCGAGAGATTCTTTCATAACCAGAAGATTCCAATGCCACCAAAAAATATTCAGCAGATTATCATGACACTCGAGCAGTTCTGGGACCGACAGGGCTGCATCTTACAGCAACCATACGACAATGAGGTCGGCGCGGGCACAATGGCTCCGGAGACCTTTCTTCGCGTTTTGGGTCCGGAACCCTACCGTGTCGCCTACGTCATGCCGTCGCGACGGCCGACGGACGGACGCTACGGAGACAATCCGAACCGTGTTCAAAAGCATCATCAATACCAGGTCATCATGAAGCCTTCACCCAAAAATATTCAGGATTTGTATCTTCAAAGCCTGATGGCGTTGGGAATCAATCTGAAGGAGCACGACCTGCGTTTTGAAGAGGACAACTGGGAATCCCCAACGCTCGGCGCCTGGGGAATCGGCTGGCAGGTCCTCCTGGATGGGCTTGAAATCACGCAGTTCACCTACTTTCAACAGGCAGGCGGACAGGATCTTGACCCGATCAGTGCCGAAATCACCTATGGACTGGAACGCATCGGAACCTTTATTGCGCAGGTAGACAGTATTTATGACCTGCAGTGGTCCAACAGCGTAACCTATCGAGACATCCGGCACAGGGAAGAAGTCGAATTCTCAAAATACAACTTCGAAGCAGCGAACGTCGACATGCTGTTTAAGCTGTTCTCCCTGTACGAGGAAGAAAGCAAGCGGCTTCTTGAAATGGACCTTGTCCTTCCGGCATATGATTATTGCCTGAAGTGCTCCCATACTTTCAATCTGCTCGATGCCCGGGGTGCGATTAGCGTAACCGAAAGAGTAGGGATCATCGCGCGCGTGCGGCAACTGGCTTGCGAGGTTGCGCGCCGTTATCTGGAGAGTCGCGAGAAGCAGGGATTCCCGCTGCTCGCATCACGTACAGCATCTTAGGTGGAGCCATCCTAATCGATTATGGAAAAATCAGAGCTCGTTATTGAGTTGGGCGTGGAGGAAATCCCGGCCTCGATGATCGAGGACGCCTCGCGTCAGTTTACGGATTTGATTCTGGAGTCGCTAAAAGCGCAGCGGCTTGCCTGCGGAGAGGTGACTCGGTGGTATACTCCGCGGCGCGTCATCCTGGGAATTCAGGATGTTCCCGTGCGCCAGGAAGATCTCGTGGAAGAGATTACAGGGCCACCCAAGAGCGTCGCCTATGACAATGCCGGCAATCCCACGAAAGCCGCGATGGCTTTTGCACAAAAAAACAGCGTCCCCCTTTCGAAACTGAAAATCGTTCAGACACCCAAAGGCGAATACATTTCCATCCAGCGGAAAGTCCGCGGAGAGAAGACGGCAAAACTGCTGGAACGTCTGATCCCGGCCGCAATCGGAAAAATTCAGTTTCCCAAGACCATGCATTGGAGCCCGGATCACTTCCGCTTTGCGCGCCCATTGCGCTGGATCGTAGCCTTGTTTGCCGGCAAAACCGTCCGGTTTACCATTGCCGATGTCGCTGCATCGAACTATACCTCCGGACACCGTTTTCTTGGAAAGCCCAGAATTGCGGTTACCTCGCTCTCCACATTGAAAGAAAATTTGCGCGCAAATTCTGTCATGGTCGATCCGGTGGAACGACTGGCCAAAATTCAGGAAGGACTGCTGCGGGAGGCAGAGGCCTGCGGCGGCACATTGCTGGCAGATCCCGATCTGCTGAGCACCGTTGTGAATTTGAATGAAGCGCCGTCCATCGTTCGCGGCAATTTCGAAGAGCGCTTCCTGGCACTGCCCAAGGAAATCCTCATCACGGTCATGCGGGAACATCAGAAATATTTCTGTGTTCTTAATGCGGAGGGACAGCTTCTTCCCGTTTTTCTTGCCGTGGTCAATATCGAATCCGACCGGGACCGGATCATCCAAACAGGTCACGAACGCGTCCTGCGTGCAAGGCTCGCGGATGCCGCTTTCTTCTGGGATACCGACCGCAAGACCCGGTTGGCCGACCGCGAAGAGGCACTGAAACATGTACTGTTCCAACTGAAGTTGGGATCTTATTTTGACAAAACGCAGCGCGTACTTTCATTACTCCCGAAGGTAGCGAACGCCCTGGGCAAGCCTGATCTGATTCCCGATCTGGAGACGGCCTCGCATTTCTTCAAATGCGATCTCATCACGGAAATGGTGAAGGAATTCACCGACTTGCAGGGCGTAGTCGGTGGACTGTATGCACGCGCGGAAGGCTATCCGGAATCGGTCTGGCGTGCCGTATACGAACAGTACGAACCCAAATCCACCAATTCACCCTCTCCCGGTTCCATCACCGGCGCTATTCTCGCGCTTGTGGATCGCCTGGATACCGTATGTGGCTGCTTCAGCATCGGCCTGATTCCTTCCGGATCGGGAGATCCGTTCGCAGTTCGTCGACAGGGCAACGGCATTCTCAAAATTGTTTTCGATCATCGTTTGAGCATTTCTCTCCAAGATATGATTCAATGGAGTCTCCATGCTCATGGAAAAGACGTTTCTCAGGTAATCGACAGCCTGAAGGAATTTTTCGAGGGTCGACTACGCTTCCTGTTTGAAGAAATGGGCTATGCCTATGACTGCGTCAATGCAGCATTGGCCGCCGGTTTTGATGATCCATTGGATGTATTGGAACGGCTGCGCGCACTTCAGGAACTCAGGCAGGAAGCTGACTTCCTGTCGCTGGCATCCAATTTTAAGCGCATCGTAAACATACTGTCTCAGGCAGGAAATGAAACGGGCACTCTGGATGAGTCCAAGCTTCAGGATCCGGCGGAGATGGCTTTGTGGAAGAGCTACCTCCAGGTTCAGCCGGAAGTGGAGGCGGCCAGAAGAAATCATGACTATGGCGCGGCTCTGCGATCGCTTGCATCCATGCGCCAAGTCGTGGATGAATTCTTTAAGCAAGTCATGGTGATGGCCGAGGATCCGGCGCTTCGCCAAAACCGGATATCGCTTCTGTTTAGGGTTTCACAGATTTTCAGGAGTATCGCGGATATTTCCAGGATTGTCATCGAACGAGGCGCCTGATATAAAATCCGTGCTACGGAAAGAATACTCTTTGAGATTGTTTGAGCTCTTTGCCCGATTGCAAGAGCTTCAATAATTTCAAAGAGGCTTTGGTTTTGGGAGAGCCTGGATCCAATGAACCGACTTCTCCCGGAATGCAATCAAACCAGGTGGCAGACCAGGTCGTTTTTTGGCCGGCTATCCATATTGAGGAATTAAAAAATGATCGCCAAAGGAAAAGAAATTGCGCCCGCAACAGGCAAATTGGGCGTAGTACTTCCCGGAATGGGCGCAATCAGCTCTACATTCATAGCGGGAGTGGAGGCAGTTAAAAAGGGAATCGCCAAGCCGATCGGCTCGTTGACACAAATGGGAACTATCCGTTTGGGGAAGCGCACGGAAGGGCGCATTCCCAAGATTAAGGATTTCGTTCCGCTGGCATCTCTCGACGACCTGGTATTCGGCGGTTGGGACATTTTCTCTGATAACATCTACCAGGCCGGATTACACGCCGGTGTGCTGGAACGCAGCCTTTTGGATCAGGTGCGGCCCGAAATGGAGGCGATTAGCCCGTGGACCGCTGCTTTCGACAAAAACTATGTCCGGAAGCTCGATGGCACCCATGTAAAAAAGGGCGCCAATAAAATGGAATTAGCGGAACAGCTGCAGGATGATATCAAGGCGTTCAAAAAGAAGAACAACCTCAGCCGCATGGTCATGGTCTGGTGCGCCAGCACTGAAGTCTTCCTAAAGCCTTCTGCCGTACACCAAACCGTGGAGAGCTTCGAAGAAGGTTTGCGGAAGAATGATCCGGATATCGCCCCAAGCATGCTTTATGCCTACGCCGCCATCAAATCCGGAATCGCTTATGCCAACGGCGCGCCCAACCTTTCGGCCGATATTCCGGCGCTGAATCGCCTCGCGAAAGATCACAACATTCCGATTTGCGGAAAGGACTTTAAGACCGGACAGACTTTGATGAAAACCATCCTGGCCCCCGGATTGAAGTCGAGACTCATCGGACTGAGCGGCTGGTTCTCCACCAACATCCTCGGCAACCGTGACGGTGAAGTGCTGGACGATCCGGATGCTTTCAAGACCAAAGAGGAAAGCAAGCTGTCGGTCCTGGAACACATCCTTCAACCGGATCTCTATCCGGACCTTTATTCGAATTATACTCACAAGGTGAGGATCAATTACTATCCTCCGCGCGGCGACAACAAAGAAGGCTGGGATAACATCGACATCTTTGGCTGGCTCGGATACCCAATGCAGATCAAGGTCGATTTCCTCTGCCGCGATTCCATCCTGGCAGCCCCAATCGTTCTGGATCTCGTGATGTTCCTCGATCTGGCGCAGCGCTGCGGCATGAGCGGCATCCAGGAGTGGCTCTCCTTCTACTTCAAGAGCCCGATGTGCGCTCCAGAGCTTTATCCTGAACACGACCTGTTCATTCAGCTGATGAAGCTTAAAAATACGCTTCGCTACCTGCAAGGCGAAGATCTGATCACGCACCTCGGCCTGGAGTATTACGACTAGGAATCTGGCTTTAAACAAAAAAGGCGATTGAAAAGGTTTCAAAGCCTATTCAATCGCCTTTTTTGTTTTTGAACGTCGATCGCTCCAGGCTCGAAGGCCACCTGAGCCTTCGAGCCCGAAGAAAATCCATTTATGCCGTGTGGCTGATGGTCTGCTGTGAACCCAATGCCGCCTGAGCCGCAGCAAGACGAGCAATGGGTACGCGATAAGGCGAGCAGGAGACGTAATTCAGTCCTACGCGGTCGCAGAACTGCACCGAAGAAGGCTCGCCGCCATGCTCTCCGCAGATACCGACCTTGAGTTCCGGTCGTGTTTTTCGGCCTTTATCCGTGCCCATCTGAACCAGCTGGCCCACACCTGTCTGATCCAGAACCTGGAAGGGATCATCCTTGAAGATGCGGTTTTCGATGTAGAACGGCAGGAACTTACCGGAGTCGTCGCGAGAGATGCCGAATGTCGTTTGAGTAAGATCGTTGGTCCCGAATGAGAAGAATTCGGCCACCTCGGCGATCTTGTCCGCCGTCAGGGCAGCGCGCGGCAGCTCAATCATGGTTCCGACAAGATATTCGATAGATATCTTCGATTTTTCGCATACCTCCGAGGCCACCCGGCGGACGACATCGCCCTGCAGCTTCAACTCGCTGACATCCGCGACCAGCGGAATCATGACTTCCGGATAAACCTTGACCCCTTTCTTCTGCATGTTCGCGGCGGCTTCAAAAATGGCGCGCGCCTGCATCTCCGTTATCTCCGGGAAGACAACCCCAAGGCGGCAACCTCTGTGGCCGAGCATCGGGTTCGCTTCATGCAGCGACTGCACTCTGTCCCACAGAGTTTTGGCATTGGCTTTCAGTTTGCGGGCAAGCTTGCGAGTGTCCTCTTCGCTATGCGGCAGGAATTCGTGCAACGGCGGATCCAGGGTACGGATGGTAACCGGGAATCCGTCCATGGCTTTGAAGATGCCTTCGAAATCCTTCCGCTGCAGGCGAAGAAGTTCGTTAAGCCCACCCTTGTACAGTCTCTTGGGTTCTTCGATTTCCTTCTTAAGCTTCTTTTTCAAATCCTGAAGCTCTTTGCGCTTCTTGGGGGATACGCCACGCGCAAGATCCGCCTCGACGGCATTCAGATCGCGCTCCAGCCGCTTGAAATCGAGAGAGCCGAGAATCATCTGGCGAACAAAATCAATCCGGTCTCCTGCAAAAAACATGTGCTCAGTCCGGCAGAGTCCGATTCCCTGGGCACCGAAACCTCTTGCAATCGCGGCATCCATGGGGGTATCCGCGTTTGTCCGCACCTTCATTCTGCGGGCTTTGTCGGCCCATTCCATCAGCTGCTTGAAATCGTTCCCCAGTTCGGGATCGATAAGGGGGGCCTGTCCAAGAATAATTTGGCCGCTGGTTCCATCTACGGTGATCCAGTCACCCCGGCTGATCTTCACTCCATTGACCGTGAATTCATTCTTGGCATAGTTGATCGCCACATCCCCGGCGCCCACGACGCAAGGTTTGCCCCAGCCGCGGGCAACGACCGCTGCATGACTGGTGGGACCACCCGTGGAAGTGAGAATGGCTTGTGCGGCATCCATACCACGCACATCTTCCGGAGACGTTTCACGCCGTACAAGAATGACCTTCTCGCCCTTTTCCTTCAAGAGTTCCGCTTCTTTCGGGGTAAAGACCACTTTTCCTGAGGCAGCACCCGGACTGGCGTTAATGCCCTTGGTCAACACCTTCAGTTTGGCTTTAGGATCCACCATCTTATGCAGCAACTGGTCCAGGTCGCCGGCCGGCACGCGCATGATGGCCGTCTTCTCGTCAATTAACCCTTCCTTCACCATTTCCACGGCGATGCGCACGCCTGCGGGTCCGGTTCGCTTTCCATTTCGAGTCTGCAGCATCCAGAGTTTTCCGCGTTCCACTGTGAACTCGAGGTCCTGCATATCCCGATAGTGTTTTTCGAGCTTATCCGCCAGTTGAACAAACTGATCGTAGATCGCGGGCATGTCTACCTTGAGCTCATCGATGTGCTTGGGTGTGCGGATACCGGCAACCACATCTTCTCCCTGAGCGTTCGACAGATAATCCCCAAACAGCCTTCTCTCACCAGTCGCCGGGTTTCTCGTAAAAGCGACGCCGGTTCCGGAATCTTCGCCCATATTTCCGAATACCATTGTCACCACGTTGACGGCCGTGCCCAAGTCATCAGGAATTCTCTCTCTGCGGCGATATGCCTTGGCTCGATCTCCGTTCCAGGAACGGAATACGGCCTTGATTGCCTCTTCAAGCTGCTGGTACGGGTCAGCCGGGAAGTCTGATCCGGTTTCGGCTCGAATAATTTTTTTGAATTCCCTGCAGACATCGGCAAGATCACCGGCTTTCAGATCCGTGTCCATCTTGGCTTTTACCGAGTGTTTGATCTTTTCCAACGCCTGTTCAAACAACTCGCCGTCGACGCCCAGAACAATCTTGCCGAACATCTGGATGAAGCGTCGGTAGGCATCAAGAGCAAACCTTTCGTTCGATGTAAGGCTTGCCAGCCCCTGCATCGTCTCATCATTCAATCCCAGATTAAGAACCGTATCCATCATGCCTGGCATGGAGAACTTCGCCCCGGACCGTACGGAAACGAGCAGCGGATTTGTAATGCTGCCGAATTCTTTGCCTGTTGAGGATTCAACCTTCTTCAGCGCAGATAAAACCTGGTTCCACATCCCTTCGGGAAACTGGGCTCCGCTGGAATAATAGGCGTTGCAGGCCTGAGTAGTGATCGTGAATCCAGGTGGGACCGGCAATCCTGCATTCGTCATCTCGGCAAGGCCGGCGCCTTTTCCACCGAGAAGATCTTTCATTTCACCGTTTCCGTCTGCTTCACCATCTGCAAATAGGTATACATATTTGATGGACATTGATGTTCTCCCGGGATAATCGTCGGATGTACTTCTGATTTACTGACACGCGCTTGTATATTACCTCAAAATGGGATAGCGCTCAAAACCTTCGTTTCTGTTAAAACGAATAAAGTAATTGCCCTTATCGGAATTGTGTTTGCTTTAGATTTGATTATGCTGAGCTTAATTTGAGATCAGGGGATTGGTGTCGCAGGGTCGCATCCCCAACCTGGAATCGGCGAGCCGGCGAACCGGCATCGATAACCCCAGGCTGGGGTCAGCTTCTCGAATAGCCTAATTTTCATATCGGCAGGCGGCGGAAATAGATCAGGCTTATTTCGCCTCCCTGGCATTTAGGGCATTTTTCAACTCGGTGATCTCCTTCTCGAGACTCCTCAATTTGCGCATCATGTCCGGCAGTTTTGCAAAGACCGCCGTCGACCGCAGCCATGCGGAGTTTTCAAACGCCGGCGAACCCGACATCACCGCTCCGGGAGCAATATCATGCGAGGTTCCGCTTTGCGCCGTAATGATTGCCTTGTCGCCGACCTCCAGGTGCCCGGCAAATCCTACCTGCCCGCCGACCCAGACGCCCCTCCCAAGTCTCGTGGAGCCCGCAAGTCCGACCTGCGCTGCCAACACGCAGTCCGGCCCAACCTGGGCTCCATGTCCAATCTGCACGAGATTGTCCACCTTGGCTCCCCGGCGAATGATCGTATCCCCAACCGCCGCTCTATCAATGGTTGTATTCGAACCAATCTCTACATCGTCCTCGATTAGAACACGGCCGGTCTGGCAGATCTTATAAAAGCCCCCTTCTCTGGTGGGAGCAAATCCAAACCCATCGCTGCCAACCACGGCACCATTTTGCAGGATGACCCGGTTCCCAAGAATGCAATCCTCCCGAACAATGACATGGGAATGCAGCAGACAGTTGTTCCCGACCGAGACTCCCGGATAGAGAACGACATGCGGATGGATTTCGACTCCGGAGCCGATCGTACATCCCTTGCCGATCACCGCATATGCACCGATACTGGCATCGTCCGGAATTTCCACGCCCTCCGCTACAACCGCCGTCGGATGCACTCCAACCTCAGGCTTTTGCGGAACGAAGAAAATTTCCAGCGCACGCGCAAAGGCAAGGTATGGATCCTCGGTTCGAAGGGAAGGTTTGTCGATGGGCGCGATATCCTCACCTAAAATGATTGCAGAGGCATTCGTGGTTTTGATGTGGCTGACATATTTGCGGTTGGACACGAAAGTGATATCCCCCGGGCCGGCTTCATCAATCCCCGCAACCCGAAAAATTTCGACGTCGTTTTCAGCGACCATTCTGCAGCCTAATCGGAGAGCAATTTCGGAAAGCTTCATAAGACCCAACCTCGATTCCCACGCAAAATATGGCATTGCAACGTGTTATAGAAACGAAGCCCTATGGTAGTATTAAGCTCCACATGCGTCAAGGAGAGGCTGCTTTGGAGCCACCGGTAATAGCATCCGGAAATCGAAATGCCGGTTTGATGAGTGCGGCGGGATCGGTGAGCATCGCCATCATGGTCAGCCGGGTCCTTGGATTGATGCGCGACATGGTCCAGGCGAGATATTTCGGCGCAGGGCTTTATACCGACGCTTTTAACATCGCCTTCAGGATCCCGAATCTTCTAAGAGATCTGTTCGCCGAAGGGGTTCTCAGCTCCGCATTTGTCCCCACCTTTATCCGCAGACTCACACAGGATGGCAAAGAGCAGGCCTGGTTGCTTGCCAACCGCGTCATCAGCATGCTGTTGATGATCATGGCCGCACTCACCCTGCTGTTCTTTTTCGGCGCACGTTTTTTTGTCTATCTGCTGGCTTCCGGCTATGCGCGGATACCGGGGAAATTCGATTTGACGGTTCAGATGACTCAAATCATGTCTCCTTTTCTGCTGTTCATTGCGCTCGCCTCCGTTGCCATGGGCATGCTGAATGCCTACGGATCCTTCTTCATCCCCGCAATGGCATCCTCGATCTTCAACGCCTGTTGCATCCTTTGCGGGATCTTTCTTTCTCCCTTCATGCCCCGTTGGGGCCTTCACCCGATTGTTTCTATGGCCATAGGGGCACTGATCGGTGGCGCCGCGCAGTTTCTTATCATGGTACCTTCTGCTCGCAGATATGGGTTCCGGTTCCGGTTTGACATCCGCCCGTCCGATCCGGATCTCCAAAAGATCTGGCGCCTGATGCTGCCCGCCATCGTTGGGCTTTCCGCAACCCAGATCAACATTACGGTAGACTCTCAAATTGCTTCGATGTATGGAGACGGCCCCGTCTCCTGGCTCAACTATGGATTCCGCCTCATGCAGCTTCCTATCGGCGTATTTGGAATCGCTATCGCCACCGTTACCCTGACATCCGTTTCCCATCATATCGCCCGGAATGAACCAGGCAAGCTCCAGAACACCCTCTCCTCCAGCCTTCGGCTGGCCGCATGTCTGACCTTCCCGGCTACCGTTGGACTGGTATTCTTTCGCAAGGAAATCGTTCAGCTGATTTTTGAACGCGGGTCTTTTCTGCCGGCCCACACGATAGAAACCAGCAAGGTGGTGATGTTTTATGCCCTGGGGCTGTTTTTCTATTCGGCGGTCAAGATCCTGGTTCCGACGTTCTATGCGCTCGAAGACACACGGACTCCGGTGCGGCTGAGCTTGATGACGGTTGCAGCCAAAATAGCTTTCAATCTTGCAATGATCCGATACCTGGGTTTTCTTGGTTTTCTCGGGCTGCCGCTTGCCACAACATTCGCCTCCTGCCTGAACTTCGGCCTGCTGCTGAGGAAGCTCCGCACAAAGGCGAATATCGGGTCCATCATCGGAAGTCCGATGGTTTATTTGCGCATCGCCATCGCATCCCTGGTTATGGGCCTGCTGTCCCTACTGGCATATCGTGCCAGCGGCATGATCTGCTCCGGCACCGGGTTGACGGCACAAGCCTTGAGGCTGGGATTGGCCATAGCCGTTGCCATGGCCTCCCTGCTTCCGCTGCTCAAATTGTTCAGGGTTGAAGAAGGAAAGGCCCTGTATCGGATGGCCGCATCGTACCTTGGGAAGGCTCAATGACCAGAGATTTTCTTGCAGAATTTTCCACCTATCTGCGCGTAGAAAAAGGCCTTTCGCCAAATACAATCGCTTCCTATGGATTGGACTTGAAAAAGCTCAAACAGTACGCCGATGCCAGGGAACTGGATATCAGCAGGCTAAGCCAGGAGGATATCATCGGCTGGATTCAAGACCTGCTTGGCCAAGGCTTGGCTCCCAGGTCTGTCGCGCGATCGATCAATGCGGCTCGGAGTTTCTACCGCTATCTGGTAGGGGACCGGATCATTGATACCGATCCAACGGAAAACCTGGAGACGCCACGATCCCTGACGCCGCTGCCAAGATTCCTTACCCGAGAGGAAGTGGATAAACTGCTTCTGACCCCCGATACCGACACCGCCATCGGCAGCCGGGACAAAGCGATGCTGGAAGTGCTTTATGCATCCGGCCTGCGTGTCAGCGAATTGGTCAGACTTGGAATGACACAAGTGGATCGAAATCTCGGTATCGTTTCGTGCGTCGGGAAGGGAAGTAAGGAACGTATCGTCCCTATTGGATCTGCTGCGGGCGAACAGGTCGATGCCTATATTCAGAAATTCCGGCCCCAGCTCTTGGGCAAAAGGAAGAGCAACTACCTCTTTGTCACACGCCGCGGCGGCCCTATGACCCGGCAGGGCTTCTGGAGGAATCTACGGGATTATGGAATCAAGGCCGGAATCACCAAATCACTGACTCCGCACATGCTCCGCCATAGCTTTGCCACACATCTGCTGGAAAATGGCGCGGACCTTCGCTCTGTGCAGCTCATGCTGGGGCATTCGGATATTTCGACAACGCAGATTTATACGCACGTTACGCGGGAGCGACTCAAGCAGGTATACCGAAAATTTCACCCGCGAGCGTGAAATATTTCACGCTGCAGGCAGCGATAGCCTCAGGTCCGTATCGTAAAGAGAAGAACCAGACCCGCCGCGCCGAAAAGCAGATTCGGAGCCCACGCCGCCAATACCGGAATCAGCAACCCATAGGCCCCCATCGCCTCGAAAACACCAGAGAGTCCCCAGTAGCTCATGGCAATCGCAATGCTCATCCCAACGCCAAACAAGGCCCCCTTCTTCCCTGTCGAAAAGGAAAAGGGAACACCCAGAATGGCCATGACAAGACAACTCAGCGGAAAGGCTATTTTCTTATGGAGCTCAACCTGTAATTCTGTAGCATTATAGCCAGATTTCAAGAGATCTATAATGCATTTCCTTAACTCGAAATAGGTCATTTTAGCCGACTCTTTTGGCTGGAATATTTCCTTTTCAAAGTAATCGGCCTTTTCGGGCAACTGACAATACTCCTTGGTTATGCGCCGAAAACCCGTTGCCGCTGATTCATAGTCGCGGACCCAGCCATCCTCCAGAGTCCAAAGTCCATTTTTATCTACCAGAGCCCGGTTTGCATGGATACGCCGCAGTATCTTCACCTGGTTCATCTCGATATCGTAGATATTGAGATCCACAAATGAATGCTGGCTATTGTCAAAATACTCGTAATTATAGATTCGGTTGGCCTCGCCAAAAATCCACTTCCGTTGAAGGCGCATGGCGGTTTGCGGCGGCTTTCCTTTGATTCTATTATGCAGATCATCCTGGACGCTATTAGCATAGGGAAGGACGTAATCCTGTAGCAGGTAAAGACTTGCGCATAGGCCGCAGGCAATCAGCAGCACCGGAACGGCAATACGGTAAAGGCTCCATCCACCCGCCTTGATCGCGGTGATTTCCGAATTTTTTTCCAGGATTCCAAAATTAATGAGAACGCCCAGCAGGACGGACATCGGCACCACAAGCATCAGGATGTGCGGTGTAAAAAAGGTGAAATAATCCAGAACCATGGAAGCGGGGATCTTGTTCTTGATGATGTCGTCGAGAAGATCAAAGAGCGTGAAAAGAACAAAGAGCGTTCCACAAACCATCAACGACCAGAAGAAATAGCCGAAAAACCCTTTGGAGATATAGACATCCAGGACTCTTGGAAATCGGAATCGCGCAACGCGAGCCGTTGATTTAAGTAAACTGTTGTCCATTCCGGCGACGCGGTTCCGAATGCTTTTAAGGCGTTGATCCCAACCACCAAATCCGATGCGCCAGGAAATCCAGGATAGCATGTGGCCGATGGCATGGCTTTGTTCCACCCGGTAGAAAAAAACCAATCCAAGCGTAGTCAGGATCAGGTTGGCGCCCCAGGCTCCCAGCCAGGGATTCACTTTTCCCACCGATGCCAGGCGAATGCCGTTGGCAAACAGCATATAAAAAAGAATGACGAGGACAAGGCTTAATGCAAAGCCCGAGGTACGGCCGCCCCGGTGGGAACCGACTGCGAGGGTTAATCCAAGCAGCGCAAATGGGACGATGGCAAAAGGAAGCGCAAAACGCCGATTCAGTTCGATCAGTTGTTCCAGCCGCAGTTTGGGCGGCGATGTGCCGAAGGAATGCCATAAATAGGAGGTGCTTTGCTCGATGACCTTGCGCAGGCGAGTCTCCGTAGGCGAGGAGGTAAACCTGGGGCTCAAAGGAATTGGGATATCGGTGGTATTAAAGGTTGTAAGGGTATCTTTGCTGGGATCCTCCGGGTCGATGACGTAGCTTTTGCCGCCTTCAAGATGCAGTTGGAGACGCTTGTTGGAGGAATCGCTGACCCAGGATCCCGACTTTGCCATTATGGTGCGTGGAGACTTGGGGTCCGAGTTGTCGGACAGAAAGACGCGCGCCCAGCGCTGTTTGTCGACAGCGAGATCGTCCAGGTAGAAGACGATATTGGGAAAATCGTCGTTGCCCCCATTAAAAACTCGCGGCTGCACCTGGGAAGTTGCCTGGGTCAGACTAACGCGACTTTTCAGCTGGGCAATAACGTCATTTGTTCTGGGAAAGATAACGGTTGTGACGATTCCGGTCATAAGGCCGACGAGCGCCCCAAAGATGAGAATGGGGCGCAGCAGCGTACGGATAGGAACTCCGCAGGCGCGCAAAGCGGTAATCTGGCTTTCGCCGGAGAGTCCGCTCAGGCCAATCAGAATCCCGATCAGATAGGAAAGAGGGAGAGAAAAGATAAGCGTTCCCGGAATAATGGCGGCGCTGATCAGGAGAATGGTTCCGAGGGAAGCGTTGCGCGTAATCAGGAGTTCGGAGAGGCTTCCGAGGTATTGAACAGATAGGACAAAGGTCAGAATAATAACCGTGATGAAGAAAGGGGGAATGATCGAGATATAGAGGAGCTTATCAATCTTGCTCATGAATGAAGACTAGCACAGGTCAGGGAAGAATTGCATCAAGCGCTTGTAAATAAAGGCGTTTCTGGAATTATTATCGTCAAATCAACCAGGATGTTTTTGCAAATATAACTTCTGATAAGATATATTATGTAAACTAAAAATTATTTGTCTGAAACGCAATTATTGCTTTTAGCCACCGGAAATGTCTCACAGAACTCTCCTCCGGAGACTGACTCTCAATTGCCACTCCTGCCCATTTCTTACATCTTATATTTTCCGAGATCTTCGGGATTGAGATTCTCCAGCCATTTCCGGATGTCCTCCGGAGAGCTGCGGTCTGAAGTCAGAGTGGTGGTTGAAGTGCTGGAGGACTTTGAAATCACGTCCTCGGTGACAAAAATCGGGGAATCTGTTCTCAGAGCCAGCGCAATCGCATCCGATGGCCGTGAATCGACCGTAATCACCTTTCCCCCGGCATCCAGGAAGATCAGCGCATAGAACGTGTTGTCTTTCAATTCGGTTACCACGATCTTTGTGACTCGTGCGTTGAGATGATTCAGCAGCCCCTTCATCAGGTCGTGAGTCATAGGCCTCGGGGTATCTACCTTTTCAATCTGGAGAGCAATCGCATTGGCCTCAAAGATTCCTACCCAGATCGGAAGCAGCGTATCGCTTGTCGCTTCCTGCAGTACCACGATTGGCGAATTGGTGAGTGGATCCATCATCAGACCTTTTATCTTAAACTCGATTTCCTTCATGATCCCTCCCGGCCCGGATTTTGAAAATCAGGGGCAAAATCCCGCGCGCCCCGCTGCGCGTCTTCGTTCTGGCAAGATTCCAGTCAATACACGCCTTGGCGACAGTTCATGCGTTAATTCGGATTCCCTTCAAACTGTTAGGGCTGGCACCCGTGACCTCCACCATGATCAACTGGCCCATTAGGTCTTCCGGTCCGTCAAAATTGACAATCTTGTTCGTTCCGGTACGTCCCATCAGGTTGAAACGGCTTCGAGCTTTGTCTTCGACGAGCACCTCCACGATCCGGCCCAGATACGCCTTGTTCTTCTCATGCTGAATTCCCTTCTGGCGTTCCTGGAGCAATTGCAGCCGTCTTCCCTTCTCCTCCTCGGGTACATCGTCCGGGAAGCTCAGTGCCGCAGTATTCGGCCTCGGCGAGTACTTGAAGGAAAAGGCGCTATCGTATTGTACCTCATCGAGCAAACGCAGAGTATCCTCAAAGTCCGCTTCGGTTTCGCCCGGAAACCCAACAATAAGATCCGTGGAGATGGCAATTTCACGTGTTGCGCCGTGGATTTTTTTGATGACAGCCATATAGCTGTCTCTCGTGTAACCACGCCGCATGGTTTTCAGGACGCGTGTCGAACCGGATTGAACGGGCAGATGAATCTGGTTGCAGACTTGCGGACAGGTGATCATCACCTCGAGCAGCTCATCGGTAAAATCGCTGGGGTGCGGAGAGGTGAATCGAATCCTTTTCAGGCCATCGATTCCGCTCATTTTCCGAAGCAGCTTGGCAAAATTCAATCCCCCAGGGGTTCTCTCCCGATAGGAATTTACCGTTTGCCCCAACAGCAGGATTTCGAAATAGCCCTTCGCTACCAGTTCTTCCACTTCAGCCAGAATGTTCGAACTCGGTCGTACCCGCTCGGCGCCTCGCGTCAGGGGGACAACGCAGAATGCACATTGGCGGCTGCATCCTTCGCTGACCGTGACGCTGGCGCGCCATGAATTCTGTCGCAGCACATCCGATGTCTCGACCGGCCCGGGATCCTCATCCAGACGCAACTGCACCAGCGGAAACTCGCCACCAAGGCTCCGTTCGACGAGATCTCTCATGACGTGCCCCTTTTGAGGACCCGCCAGGATGTTCACGAAGGGTGCCTTTTTGAGGATCTTTTCTCCCTCCAGCTGCGCCATGCAGCCCACCACGCCAACAACCATATTCTGCCGATGGTTTTTATGGCGCTTGATTTCGCCCAGGCGCGCATAGACTTTCTGGACCGCCTTTTCCCGGACGCTGCATGTATTCAGGATAATGACATCCGCTTCCGAGGCATCGACAGCTTGTTCCATGCCACTATTTCGAAGGCTCCCGGCAATCTTCTCGGAATCCAGATCATTCATCTGGCAGCCAAAGGTCTCAATCAAATACTTTTTATTCATACGACTAACAGCCACTATTCCTATTTCTGAGTTTGCCGCGAGTGCTCGATCATTTCCATTGCATGTCGGCGTGTGGTTTCGGTGATGGTTTCGCCACCGAGCATTCGTGAGAGTTCCTCAATTCTATCCTTATCGCTGAGTTGCAGCACCACCGTTTCGGTCCGGTTGCCGACAACCTCTTTGCTGACGTTGAAATGATTGCGGGCAAAGGCTGCAATCTGGGGCAGATGGGTCACACAAAGCACCTGATTCTCTTCCGCAATGTCCCAGAGCCGCTTCCCCACGGCCTCCGCAACTCTTCCCCCGATCCCGGCGTCCACCTCATCGAATACAAGAGTCCTTCCGGATTCATCTCCGCCGCAAACCGAGCGGATCGAGAGCATCAAGCGGGACAACTCACCTCCCGAAGCTATCTTCGCAAGCGGTTTCATTTCCTCGCCCTTGTTCGGGGCTATTAAAAACTCTACATGGTCGATGCCATTGAGTCCATAAAAAGTCGGAACCTGTGCCTGCACACCGTCATGATTGCGGGGGTGGAACTGCACGCTCATTTCCATGCGTTCCATTGCGAGGGAAGCAAATTCCCGCCGTATCGCTTTTTCCAGGCCCGCGGCATCCCGTCGACGCTTCTCCGAAAGCTTTTCAGCCAGGGCTTTGTAGTCATCCAGATCCTGCTGCAGTTCCCGTTGCAGCCTTTCGGCCGAATCCGCATGGCAACCCAACTCATCCAGCTCTTTGATGCAGTTTGCAAGATAGCCCAGGACATCGGTGGTCGAGCTGGCGTACTTCTTTGTCAGTTTTTCCAGTGCGTATAGCCGTTCTTGCACCTGTTCCAGCCGCTCGGGGCTGAAATCGCAGCCGGCGGCATAATCCCTGGCGGCAAACGCTACATCCTCGAGCTTGTACCGGCTTTCCTGAAGTGTTTCACGATGAGCGCCCCAGAAAGCATCCAGCCGCGCCAAATCCTCCATCAGTCTTTCAAGGTGGCTCAGTTGAAGCAGGACAGAAGATTCGCTTTCATACAATGCCGTATAAATCCCGGAAGCAAGACCGAGTATCTTTTCTCCATTCGCAAGGAGGATCCGCTCATTTTCCAGCGCTTCCTTTTCTCCCGGCTGCGGATTCACGCTGCGGATCTCTTCGATCTGAAACTGAAGAACGTCCATGCGGCGCAGACGCTCCTGTTCATTGGTGGCGATGGATTCGAGCATGCGAGCCGTATCGCGAAGCTTCCGGTAGCGGACCTTAACCTCATTCCGCAGAACAGAGTTGTCGCCATAGGCATCCAGCCACTCGAGATGGGTGGCAAGATCCAAAAGGGTGCGCTGCTCCTGCTGTCCGTGAATATCGGCGAGCTTTTCGCCAATTTCCTTCAGCGTCGCAACCGTAGCAAGGTGATTATTGAGAAAAACGCGATTTCTCCCGGAGACGGAGATCTCGCGACGGATTAGCAGCGTATTGTCTTCGGAATCAAAACCGGCATCTGCCAGCATCGCGGAGGCGGGGTGTCCGGATGCAATTTCGAAAAGCCCTTCAACCACCGCACTGTCGCACTCGGAACGGATCATTTCCTGGGAAGATCTTGCTCCCAGAAGCAGGCCCAGTGCATCCACAAGGATGGATTTTCCGGAGCCGGTTTCACCGGTCAGCAGGTTCAATCCGCGGCCGAATTCGATCTCCAGCTCTTTGATCAGGGCCAGATTCCGGATTCGAATCAGACGAAGCATCGGCTAAAAACCCTATTAAAGTTTATGGGTAACGCGCGATCCGCAGTCTACCATATTTGGCCATCAGTCGTCAGTGGGGATGAACCGCACAGTTGTTTTGGATCTATCCAGCGACTGCTGACGTATATTCATATTCGGAATATCGAACGGCAAGCCTTGCTGACAACCGTCCGCTGACGGCTGAGAACTATTGACATGCCCGGCATCCTATGGTTACTTCTGGAATTTATTATTCACTATTTTCGCGGAGGGACTCCAATCATCCACCCACATACAGTTCTTTTTCAAGTACCACCCTCAACCCCGTTCGGCGGTTCGATCTTTGGTATGATTGGGCACATCAGCGGGGTTGCACTTTGCATCCTTATCCTGCTCGTGGCATTCTCCATTTTTTCCTGGACGATCATTCTGAGAAAGTGGCTGACATTCCGCCAGATTGAGCAGAAAAACCAGGCTTTTATCAGCCTGTTCCGGAAAAGCGCGCGGCTCAGCGAAGTGGGCTCCGCCTGCGAAATGTACCGCGGTACGCCTTTGTCCGGGATTTTCAGCGCCGGGTACCAGGAACTCAACGCGCAGATTCAAACGCTCGGTGCGCAGAAAACCGATCGACCGGTGCTCGTCGAACGGAACTTTATCGGAATCCAGAGATCGCTTCAGCGAGCTGCCGCCGCCGAACTGTCGGTCATTGAACGCAGCATGAGCTGGCTGGCAACAACCGGTGCCGTAACCCCCTTTGTCGGCCTGCTCGGCACCGTGATCGGAATCATGAGCGCATTTCTGGGCCTTGGCGAAGGCACGACGTCGATTCAAGCCGTGGCGCCTGGCATTGCCGAAGCCCTGATCGCTACGGCCATGGGGCTCTTTGCCGCTATTCCAGCCGTCATCGCGTATAACCAGTTCATCAGCAGGATAAAAAACATTGCGGTTGAAATGGACGATTTCTCCTCCGAATTCCTGAATCTCGTAGAACGGAGCTTCAGCTGACATGGCCTTCACGACATCGCAAGGAAAAACTGCTACGTCCCTGTCGGAAATCAATGTGACACCCCTGGTGGATGTCATGCTGGTGCTGCTCATCATATTCATGGTGACGGCTCCGATGTTGCAGACGGGAATAGAGGTGCAGCTTCCGGAAACCAGAAATGTTAAAGAAGTGAATCCGGAGCAGCGAATCATCATTTCTATCAGCCGCGATGGGCTCATTTACTATGGAGCGGATGCAATCAAGTTTGCGTCCATTCCGGGGCGCTTGAAAAAGGATGCCAAAGGCCCGAAGGATGCCATCTTTTTAAGAGCGGACATCGATGTGAAATGGAAGTATATCGTTTCCGTAATTGATGCCATTCGCGGTGCGGGCTATAACGAGATTCGTCTGGTTACAAAGCCATTTACCAAAGAAGCAACAAACCGATAGGGCTTCTGATCCGAAATGGATAATGATAACCGCAGGGAAACACTGCTGAATATCCCGCTTATCCAGGAGCGCTATGGGAAGTTCTTTATCGCCTCTCTGGGAATCCACGGCATCGTGATTCTGATGTTGATTTTCGGCGGATATCTGCTTCCTTCAAATCCTATTATGATCGGCGGCGGTGTGGGGGGCGGGACTGGCGGTGACACCACAACCGTCGGGGTCGTGGATGAGCTTTCCGGGGGCGCCGGCATGTATAAACCCTCGATTGTTCCCCGTCCGCCGGCTCTTAAGGAAAAGCCCGAACCGAAGGATGAATCCAAGGCCATTCCACTTCCGCACACTTTGGAATCAAAAAAGAAAAAGCCGGACACCGCGAGAGAAACAAAACCGGCTCCCGATTCCAATGCAATACCGACCGCTCCGGAACCAGGCTCCGGGGGCGCCGGAGGTCATAGCGGAGGCAGTGGTGGCGGCTTCGGAGGAGGCAGCGGTGTTTCAATTGGCCCGGGATCCGGCGCCTTTGGGGATTCCATGTATGCGCGGACCGTTGAAAAGAGAATCAGCGATGCCTGGCAAAAGCCGCCCGATAACGTGCACGTCGAAATTGTTTTTAGTTTCCTCATCCTTGCGAATGGCAAAGTCACAAACATCAAGATGGAAAAATCGTCGGGGAATCCGACTCTGGATAGGTATGCCGAACGCGCGATACTCGACTTGACCAATCCACAACGCCCGCTGCCGGCTCCACCGCCGGAATACAGGGGGCGCCCGATAACGTTCGTTGCACAGTTTATCTATCCACCGAGCCAATGATCAGTTTACAAAGGAAAAAAATGGCCGCCAAAATAGTGACATTCACGCTGCTGATCCTCAGCACTGTGCTGCCCTCTCTGTTCACGCAGGATCTCCCGCCGGTAACCGTTCGTCCGAAACCAAACGAAGAAGTGATTCTTGCGGTTGTGGATGTTCAGCCTGCCAATAGAGAAAACTCAACCGAGCTTTCGGAGATCATCAAGACCTTCAATCAGGTTCTATGGGATGATCTCTCGTTTGCCGGGTATTTTACGATGGCCGGCCGCAGTTTTTACCCTCCCAAGCCCATCATTCGGCCGGAGGATCTGAATTATGACGAGTGGGGCAGTCTGCCGTTCAAAGTGAGCTACCTGTCGGCGGGAACCCTGAATATCACGGGTGGAACCCTCCGGGCAGAGCTTCGCATCTTTGACATGAAGGGCCGGCAACCGGGCCCCGGGCAGATCATTACCGGAGATCCGGCTCAGATCCGGACAATCGCTCACCGCTGGGCGGATGAGATCGTTTATCAGTTGACCGCCGGAGCATCCAGAGGTATCGCATCCACGAAGATTGCCTATGTTTCCAGGAAAGGAAATGCCAAGGAGATCTACATCGCCGATTATGACGGGTTTAATGCCCAGGCATTCACCCATAGCGGGACGCTGAATCTGTTTCCGAACTGGGCTCCCGACAACTCCAAGTTGGCGTTTGTCACCTATCGCACCGGCAAGCCCGAAATCAACATCTATTCATATCTGGATGGCTCCAGGCTTCAATTCCCGATCTTCAACTCGCTGGCCTCAACCCCGGCCATAGCCCCGGACGGAACCGAAATCGCCTATGCGCTCAGAACGCCGCGTGGGGATACTGATCTGTATATTTCAAAACTGGATGGCTCCGACCGGAGGGACATTACCAACAACCCCTCTATCGATACTTCCCCAACATGGTCCCCATCAGGACGTCAGATAGCTTTTGCCACTGACAGGATCCAGACAGGGGCGACCCAGATTCACATCTGTGATGTCGACGGCACCAACGTAAGGAGAATTGTCAAAGAAGGTGGAGACTCCGATTCCCCGGCATGGTCTCCGGACGGAAAGTTTATTGCGTTTCACTGGAAGCCGCGGCTGAGCACCAGCTACGACATCTTCATTGCCGAGGTCAGCACCGGGAGGATCCGTCAACTGACCAGCGGCAGCGGCAGCAACGAGGGACCGACCTGGGCGCCAGATAGCCGGCATATTTCCTTTCAATCGAATCGTACGGGAACGACTCAGCTTTATATTATGCTTTTGGATGGATCCGAGCTCCGCATGATAACCAAGCAGGGGAATAACAGCAGCCCCGCGTGGAGCGGCTATTTCCGTTCCGCGGAAAAATAGTGAATTTTCTGACGATGTGTTTTCCGGCATCGGGCTGCGTGCTATACTCCGATTGATCGGATATAAATCCGTATCCGGGAGCACTGCTATTAATCAAACCTCGACGAAAACCAGAAACACGTGATGAAGGAGATACCGCAATGAGAAGCTCATTGTACAGGTTCACTGCCGCGGTCATCGTTCTGACGGCTTTGATGCTTTCTGGAACGAGCTGCAGAAAGAATCCCCCAGTTCAACCGCCTGCCCCGGCGAAAGAGACGCCTCCACCGCCTCCTGCGCCGCCGACTCCGGCTCCCACGATTTCCTTGAGTGCGTCTCCATCCGCCATTGAGCGAGGACAGTCTGCAACGCTTTCATGGAATTCCACCAACGCCACGGGCATAACCATCGATAATGGCGTGGGGACCGTCGAAGCCTCCGGCAGCCGTGCGGTACGGCCGCAATCTTCCACGACGTACATGATTCGTGCAACCGGCCCCGGCGGCAATGCTGTGGCCGAGGCCAGAGTCACGGTCACGGTTCCAACCGTCGTTACACCACCGCAGCCTCAGCCCATTAGCGACACCGAGTTCTTCACCTCGAGTATCAAGGATGCCTTCTTTGATTATGATCAATACAGCATCCGTGAGGATGCCAGGCAAGCTTTGATGGCTGATGCCCGCGCATTGGCGCAAAGACCTGGAATCCGGATAACGATTGAAGGGCATGCCGATGAGCGCGGGTCCGAGAAATACAATCTCGCACTCGGCGACCGAAGAGCCAATGCGGCGAAGGAATTTCTGGTCAGCCAGGGAGTCGATGCCAGCCGTATTGATACCACTTCGTACGGCAAAGAGCGGAATTTCTGTGAAGAGCATACCGAGGAATGCTGGCAGCTGAACCGCCGCGCTCATCTGGTAATGCGCTAAGCAAGGATACTGGTTTGAAATCGCGGGAGGGCGGAAGGACTGCCGCAACAGTACTTCGGCCCTCCCTGTCCATTACCCCGTCAATCTGTGCCATAATACTGTGTGCAATCCCTGTTCAATAGGAGAAAGCGCATGAAGCGAACACTGATTTTTTGCCTGCCCGTATTCCTGCTGTGCATCCTTCAGGCAGCATCGGCCGGCACAAGAGAGGATCTCCTGCGTTTGCAGAGCGATGTCAATGCGATGCAGGCTCAGATCCGAGACATTGATAGGAAGTTTGACGAACGCTACGATGGCATAAAAAGCCTGGTGGTCCAGCTGAACGACCAGGTGGCTAAATCGAGCCTGATATTGGATCGAATTGCCAGATCGCTCGAATCCCAGGCCGCCGGTACAAAGTCCAATGACCAGGCATTTTTGCAGGAGGTGCATAACCTGTCGCTAAAGATGGACGATGTTACAACCCGCTTGTCCGCTCTGGCGCAACAGGTCAACGATTTGAAAGTGCAGGCCAAAGCGATAGCGACGGAGCCGGCAGCCAATTCGGTTGTTTCGCCACAATCGATCTTCGATCAGGCCTACAGTGATTACGTCCAGGGGAATTTCGATCTCGCAGCACAGGGTTTCTCGGACTATCTGCGGAATAATCCGGCTTCAGACAAAACCGCGGCCGCGCAGTTTTATCTTGGCGACTCCTATGCACAACAGAGCAAAATATCTCAGGCTATCACCGCCTTCACGCGGGTCATCAATGATTTCCCCGATGCAGAACAGGCAGCCAGCGCTTTGTATAAACGTGGAAGGGCTGAACTGCAGATGAAGGAAAGCGACAACGCCATCGCCGATTTCAGGGCGGTGGTCGACAAATTCCCCGCTGCGCCCGAAGCGGAGCGGGCAAAAGACGAACTCCGGAAGTTGGGTGTCAGCATTACCAAACCGGCAGCTGCCAAAGAGCCGCGCCGGCGATCAAAGTGAGGTACACATAATGGCTTCTCTGAACAAAGTTCTGCTCATCGGACATCTTGGAAAAGATCCTGAAGTCCGCTATACGCCGGATGGTGCCGCTGTTGCTTCCTTCAGCCTCGCAACCAGCGAGGTGTTTAATGACAAGAATGGCACGCGCCAGGAGCGCACCGAGTGGCACAGGATCTCTGCCTGGGGCAAGCTGGCCGATATCTGCAAACAGTATCTTGCCAAAGGACGGCAGGTTTACATCGAGGGACGTATTCGAACCCGCGAATATACGGATCGCGAAGGAATTAAGCGATATGCGACCGAAATTGTCGCCAACCAGATGATTATGCTGGGCGGACGTCCCCAAGGCGGAGAAGCGGGATACCAGTCCGGTACATCCGTCGCCAGACCGGTCGCAGATGCCGACCAGGCCTTCGGCGATCCGGGAATCACCGATAGCGATATTCCCTTTTAATACCTGCGGGAGGGAGAGTGCATTCCGGTCCTCCCCCTCCCGCGTCATTTATTAGCAAGGCGGTTGTGCGTGTCAAAGGATTCCAAGCAAAAAAGACTGACCGAGTGCAGCAGTGCCGGTGGTTGAGCCAGCAAAATGAGTCCGGCGGTGCTGGACAAAGTTTTATCAAAGCTTCCACGCCAGGAGGACCCGCGTCTGCTGGTGGGCTTTGGAAAAAAGGATGATGCCGGAGTTTATCTTCTTCATGATGGACTCGCCCTGGTACAGACAACCGATTTCTTCACCCCTATCATCGACGATCCTTATCAGTACGGACAGATAGCCGCCGCCAATTCCCTTTCCGATGTCTATGCCATGGGGGGGCGTCCCATTACTGCCCTCTCCATAGTCTGTTATCCCGAAGACGGCGATCTCGAGATGCTCGAGCAAATCCTGGTCGGCGGCATGGACAAGATGATTGAAGCCGGCTGCACGGTAGTCGGCGGCCACATGGTGCGCGACGCCGAAGTTAAATTCGGCTACGCCGTCACCGGCACCGTTGATCCCAAGAACGTATGGACCAATGCCGGCTCTCATCCGGGGGATGTGCTGCTTTTAACCAAACCTCTCGGCACTGGAGTGATCGCGACTGCTATTCGCGCCGGGAAATCCGAACCTGAATGGACCCAGGCTGCCATAGATGTAATGCGCCAACTGAATAAGGACGCGGCCATTGCTCTCGACGCGGTGAAGGATTCCATCCATGCGGTCACCGATATAACGGGATTCGGCTTCATCGGCCACACTCTCGAAATGGCGACCGGAAGCGAAGTCAGCATTCGCATCGAAAGCGGCAGCATCAGGCTGATTCCAGGAGCGATGGAGTGCGTGCGGCTGGGGTGCATCGCCGGCGGACTGAAAAAGAACCGCGCTTTTGTCGGCGCCGATGTGCAGTTCGCGGACGGAGTTTCTCCGGAATTGCAGCAACTGCTGTTCGATCCGCAGACATCCGGCGGACTGCTGATCTCCATTCAGCCGGAAGCGGCGGAAGAAGCTTCCCGGTTGCTGGAAGCCGCCGGCTGCCAGGCCATGCGCATTGGCACCGCCATCGAAAAGATGGCTTTTCCCGTCCTGGTCATCTGATCCTTTGGGAATATTCGACCGGGACCGTCTGCGCCTCGGCGAGCATCTCGCCGGCAAAATCCCAGTTGTGTCCACGACACTGATGCCGCCGCGACGGCGACGGTTCCTGCATGCTAAAAGCGGTATTTGGCCTTCTTGACATCCTGGCGGAAATCCGGCCCCTGAATTTCTACCTCCCGACACATCTCAAACAATCGCGAACGAAGACGCATGCCTATTCGGTCCGTCAAATTCTCCTCCCCCTGTTTGACAGGCTTGTCGAGGTAATTGGAGGTAAAAATAGTCAGCTTCTCGTCGTTATAGCGACAGTTGATGATGTGCGCAATGGTGTCCCGCACCCAGTCCGTCGGCTTGTTGGCTCCCAGTTCATCCAGGATCAGTACCTTCGCCTCCAGTACAGGCCGCAGCACCTCCAATTCCGAGGTTTGAGAAACGGAATTCCAGCTGGCCTGAATCTCGCGAAGTAGATCCCTGAAATCATAGAAGAGCCCGCCATCCCCCTTTTCCATGATCACCTGCTTCAGCAGGGCAACCGCAAGATGTGTCTTGCCGACGCCGCAAGTCCCAAGCAGAAGCAGCCCCACATCGATCTGGGGATATTTATCCAGGAATCGCTGGACGTAGAGCTTTGCCTTCTTTTGAGATTCATTTTGCGGCAGGTATGATTCCAGATCGCAATGCTCATACCGCTTCGGGATGCGTGCTTCGGCCAGAAGCCTCTCGACCCGGACCGAGCTCATGCAGGTACATCGGCGTACACCCCCTTCCACCGGTTCCCATCCGGAACCGCTGCAAAGAGGACAAGCTGGGAGTAATGAATTTTCAGTGGTCATTGGAAACCTGAGGATATCACAAGTGCCTGGGGCCTGCGCGAATTATTGAAATTGAATTATGGTACGCAAAACACACTTATTGCGAATTGGGAACAGCTGCCTTTGGTGCGGGCTTTGGCGGAGGAGGACCTGGCACCGCGGCAACCTGAAGCGCCTTTAACTCGGCATACATCTTTTGAACATTTGACGGAAAAAAATTCTGGAATCGATACTTCGAATACTTTTCCGGCACCGCAATATCCCGGACGGCCTGATCCAGACCATCCCCGCGATCCACCGATTCCTTTACCAGCGACTGCAGTGATTCAAAATAGCCCAGGAAATTCTGGATATCCTTTTTAGTCCCCACTGTTCCATGGCCGGGGACAAATTTTTCGGCATCCAGTTTTAGCACTTCTTCCAGTGTTTTCATCCAGGACAAAATGGATGCATCCTGTACATTGGGAATGGCTTCATTAAAAAAAAGATCCCCAACAAATACAATCTTTTGAGCCGGCAGCAGCATCACCACATCCCCGTCGGTGTGCCCTTTTCCAAGGTACAGAATCCGGACTTCCTGTTTTCCGTCCAGAATCTTCAAGCTGTCATCCAGGGTAACAGATGGCGCCCCTATTTTTAGCTTGGACATCGTCTGGATGTATTCGTCACGCGTCTTGATCTGCTCGCGCAGCCGTTGCAGAAGATCCGGGTCCTTCGTCTTGGCCATATCTCGGCGCAATCTTTCGACCTGCGCTTGCGCCACGGATATTGTCCTGTTGAGCGAGGGGAGGTCTCCTTCGAGGACCTCCCGGCGCGCCGCGGTGCTTCCGATCAATTGGGCGTCCGGGAAGGCCTGGTTTCCATGGGTATGATCGGCATGTGCATGGCTGTTGACAACATAACGGATAGGCTTTGGCGTAACCGATCGAATGGCATTCAGTAATGCCTGCCCAGCCTCGGGAGTGAAGTGGGTGTCGAATACGAGAACCGAATGCTCCAGCACAACGAATCCGGCGTTGCTTACAGCATCCCCATCCGGGCTGACAATCCTTACGAATACATTATCCGCAAGCCTGGTCAGATCCGAGCTTTCCTTTGAGTACGCGGCGGTCGAAAACAGACACCACAGGCCTGTCATCACGCAAGCCCATCGGACTATTTGTTTAATTGCAGAAAATGAAAGAATGGAAGGACCTCGCGTTTCAGAAATTCGACATGCGCTGCACCGGCGCTTCAACCAGCATCACCGATTTCTGATTCTTCGATCGCCCCCGGTAGAAAGTAACCTTCACACTCTCACCGGGACGTTTTGTCTCCAAAACCAATCGAAGCTCCTCAAGCGAACCAACCGGCTTTCCATCTATTTCAGTCAGAATATCGCCGCCCACCAGGATCCGCTGGTTGAACAGGATGGCCATTTGATTGGCGCCTTTGATTCCGGCCTGATCGGCGGAACTGCCGCGGTATACGCGGGCAATCATGATTCCGCTCTGCACGGGCAGATTGAGTTCCGAGGCAAGATCTTCGTTCAGCTCATATCCTTCGATGCCGAACCAGGGTCTACGAACACGTCCCTCCCGGATCAACTCCGTCACGACGCGGCGAATGGTATTGGCAGGGATCGCAAAACCGATTCCGATGCTCCCGCCTCCGCGGATTGTAAAAATCGAGGTATTGATCCCGATCATCTCACCGGCGGTATTCAGCAATGGCCCACCTGAATTTCCGGGATTGATGGCCGCATCGGTCTGAATAACATTGTCGACCAGCGTGCCTTCTTCAGTTTTGATGCGGCGGCCCAGGGAGCTTACAATGCCCGTGGTCATTGAATTCTGAAGGCCCAGGGGATTTCCGATAGCCAGGACTTTCTGCCCAACCTTCAATGCGCTGGAATCCCCCAGAGTAATAGGATGCAGCCGGTCCTTGGGAGCGCCGGAAATCCTGATCACGGCCAGGTCGTTCTGCTTATCGTACCCGATGACCTTGGCCCGGTATTTCGTATGGTCCGGCAACGAAACTTCCAGGCTATCCGCGGACTCAATGACATGATAGTTGGTAAGAATATTTCCGTCCGTATCCAGCACGCAGCCGCTTCCGGTCCCTCCATCGGTTGCGACGGGCGCGAAGAAGAAATCGTATTCCACTACCTTTTGGGTAATGTTGACGACTCCCGGACTTACCTGGTCATATACACGGATATTTGTCTGCTCTTCGCTGCTGAGGGAGGCCTGGCCGGCTGGAGCAAATGCAAAAGCTGGCTTCGACGGCTCCTTTGGGCTGTATCCAGGGATCAGATCCCATTTCAGCGCCATCAGAGTGGCCGAACTGGAAAGAAGAACGGCGATGATGATATTTCTTACTGGGTGCCTCATAAAGCAAAAGAGCCTCCTGGAGCCGGGTATGGTCCAGGAGGCTTTCCTTCTCTACCTGAATTGAATCGAAATGCCGCTGCCGGAAATATTCAGATCCATGGCAAGCGAAGTCTTTGCCAGATCGGGAACCGGCACTTTGGCGGTCATCCGCAAAATACTCATATTCAGTTTATATTCTCCCGGAGGAACCGCCTTGGTGAACTTGCAGTTTCCATGGTTTCCTTCCGTCAGAATCGGCGTGGACTGATAGGATCCGGATGCGCCTTCCAGAACGAGGACGAAACCGTCCAGACGATCCATATTCCAGCTGCCGCCGGACTTGTTGATGCTGACGTTGATGGTTTTGGGAGCCTTCTTGGCGGCATCTTCCTTCTTGTCCGCTTCGCCTCGATCCCTTGATTTTTTGACAATGTCGCCAATCCAGGTATCGATCATTTTTTGAAGTTCACCGGATGATTTCAGACGATCGATGGTGGCATTAACCTTGGCCAACAACGCAGTCTCACCCTTCCGCACCACCGCCACATACTTGTACTTATTAACCTGCTCCGGCAGAGTGGTGGTGTTCGGATAGCTGTTGAAGCTGCTGTAGGAAATCATGATCTCATCGCCAATGACCGCGTTGATTTCAGCGCGGTTCAATGCACCCAGGGCATCATCCAAGGTAGGGAATTTCTTGACGGTGATATCTTTTTGGGTGGCCAGGAAGGTATCCGCCGGACGCCCGGAGGCAACGCCGACCATCTTCCCCTTCAGACTCGCAAGGTCCTTAACATCAAAGTCATTGCGCTGATGAGCAATCACATCGCTGCTCTCATAATACGGCTGTGAAAAAGCGAAATCCTTTTCTCTGGCCGGATCACTGGCGATCGCGGAAATCACTACCTCAGCCTCGCCGTTCTTGAGCAGATCGAGAACGTGATCATAGCCATTGGCTTTCACCCAGTTCACCTCGATATTGAGATCTTTCCCAATCTCGTTTCCGAGATCTATGTCGAGGCCTTGAACGCCGGTTCCCGCGCCAAACTCAAACGGAGCATTCCGGGCATCCGTGACGATGGCGATCTTTTTATGTTTCTTCATGCTTGCTTCGGCGCTGGGGATTTCTTTTTCTTTCTTACCGCAACCGATTGCGATCAGCATCAAGCCGACCATCATCAAAACAATGTATTTTGTTATTCGCAAGTCTTACCTCCTTGGAGATATATAGGAGCTTCAATTCATTGCATTACGATTGCATGGGTATTCTAGCCAAATTAGCATTATGACCAAAGCTTTTTTAACATTCTTAGTTTCTAAAAGTATCGGGGAGGCTCCTCGCTGAAAGCCGGGCACTTCGTTCCCTTCCCCCAGTAGCGTCCTAAAGCCCTCTGGAAGGGGGCCGGCCATAGGATCCTCTAAATACATTAGATGCGATTCGGAGACCATTGTTCCGCTACAGATCACGCTTTCCATAAGTAAACGACATCGAACCGGCCGCTAGCAGACAAAAAGCGGCTCCGAGCATGCAAACGCCCCCATAGCCCCGTAATCCAAACAGAATCCCTGACATAAGTGTAGCAAGACCGATGCCCAATTGGGAAAACGAGTTCTTTAGGGCTACAAAAGCTCCTCGCGAGCCGGAGGGGACAATCTCGGTCAGGACAGCCTCCATCGGTCCCTGCCGGAATGCAGCCGCCAGACTGACCAACCCAAAAACCAGAAACATCATCTTGCCCCACTGGAGCTTGGGAAGAAGAAGCAGAAACCCCGCGAGTGCGACGCTGCTGACGACAACCTGCAATCGCTTTCCGATTCTGTCGGCAATAGCTCCTGCGAATGGAGACGCCAGCAAGGCCGCTCCACCCGCAATCAGAAATACCAGGCCGATCCGACTGCTCGGAATGCCAAAGGCACCGTGAAGCCATTCACCGAAAAACGCAAGGAACCCCATTGTCCCCGCTGAAGCAAAGAAAGAACTCATCAAGGCGCCAATCGCGCCCGGGAATTTAAGGAATCCGGCATAGATTCTGATAGTTTCGACAACGGGCGTGCGCCTCGCCTGTGCTGCGGTCGTGGAGAGATCTCTCAGAAAAACCTGGACCGATATAAGCAAAATCAGACTAACCAGCGCCATGACTCCAAACACCGAATTCCATCCATACCGCTCGCCAAACCATGAGCCCAGTGGCACTCCGAGGACAAGGGCGGCATAATAGGATGAAAATATGGAACCCATCGCCCAACCTCGATTTTCATAGGGGAAAAAATCGGCGGCATACGATATCGTGTTCAGGCTGAGCATGCTCGCTCCCATGCCGGTCAAAATCCTCCCACATAAAAGCGCGTAAAATCCGTTGGAAAAATAGGAGGCACAGGAGCCAAGGCAAAAGACAATCAGACCGGTCATCAGGCCGCGCTTGCGTCCAAACACATCCGAGACGCGGCCCCAGATGAGAACCGAGAGCCCCGCGCAAATCGAATACCCGGTGAAGAGCAACCCTATTTCTGAAAAGGACCGGCCGAATTGCATCCGGATCGCGGGGAGAAGCGGACTGAGGATCTGATTGTCCGCAACCCCGACAAAGAGGATAAGAAACAGACACGCAACAACCCTTCGTTGGTCTCTCTGCCGGAGTGTCATGCCAGATTATTCGAAGTGCTTGATTTGCAGGTGCTCCGCTGCAATATCGGTCTGATCCACGACAGATGCGGCCGCAACGCCCATTGCAATGACAATGGCTTCGCTGATTTCCTCAGGCGTCGCCCCGAACTTCTTTGCCTTTTTGATATGTCCGCTCAAACAGCCCTGGCACTTGAAACCCAGGGCCGCGGCAATCGCAATGAGTTCCTTGGTTTTCCGATCTATTTTGGATTTCTTGTAGGTCTCCTGGTAGAACTCGAAATAGATCTTTTTCATCCGCGCTTCGACCATCGTATAGGATGGCCATTTACCCTGCGGCTCTGGTGTGATCGCGTTTTCCTGTGGGGCATCCGACGGATTCTTCATACCATTATCCTCATTCGAGTTCCGAAGTATTGAGCGATACTAACATATTCCATTGATGATTTACGATTGACGAATGACGATTGTATCGCGTTGATCGCAGCAAACCGCCCATGGAATCCGGTACCCAGCCCTAGAGTATTCTTTCCATGATCCAGGCATCCTCCACCGGGTCGGTGTAGTAATTCAGGCGTGTCCCGGCAATCCGGAAATTGTGGCGATTGTAGAAAAGTATGGCGGTTTGATTGGACTTGCGAACTTCAAGGAAGCACCGGTTGCATCCCCGACGAATGCCCTCGGAGTAGGCATTCTCCATCAGTTCCGTGCCAATACCCTGCCGGTGATATTCCGGAAAGACTCCGAGTTTCAGAATCTCCAGATTATCGTAAATGGATCGCGCCAGAAAGAAACCGGCGATCGACTCCCTTACCGATGGAGAACTGATCACAGCCTTGCATCCGAAATATTCGGGGAATTCTTCCAGAAACCGCCGGTAGTTGTCGTTGCCCCAAAACGCCAGTTTAACCTGGTCTTCAAGCGGTTGCAGGAAAGGAATGTCGTCGACGGTCAGGCGGGCAACATAGCAATTTGAAATCATCTCAGCGCTTTTTGCTTTTGTTTTTGAGGGCATCCGGAGGCCTTATATACATGGGGTCGGCAGCGATATCTTCGCCCGAACGCCAGACCCGTTTTCGCGCAAGTGCCAGCCTGCCTATCCGTGCCGCCAGAAACAAATCTGCTTCTATTGCACGGTTCAATATCCCAGGTTTGCTTTTTATCTCCTCCAGCCGGCACGCCTTCAGCTCACCAACAATATATGTATGCCTGTCTGAAAGGTGATGTTCAAGATCAGAAATGCTGGAAAGTGCAGGCTTCCCGGATGACCGAATTCTGCCGTTTTTGCCCAGATAGGTGCCACAGTACAGCTGGGAGCGGTGTGCATCCAGTACTGCAAGAATTTTTCCATCCAGGTAGGAAAATTGATGGGCGATGGCATCCAGTCCGGAAACTCCTGCAAATGGAATGGCCAGTGACTGAGCTAACCCCAGGGCCGTCGCAATTCCGATCCGAATGCCCGTAAAGGAACCGGGACCGATGCCAACGGCAACCAGATTCAAATCTCCCAATCCCCATCCGACTCTGCCCAGTAGAAAGTCGATTGAGCTTAATAATAGAGCCGAATGCGTTTGCAGTGAATTCAGGCGAAGTTCCGCGCGCAATTCTTCACCTTCCAGTAAGGCGACACTACCCCGCACGGATGAGGTATCAAAAGAAAGAATCTTTGGGGCCACGCTCACAGGCATCATCATTGACAACAGCAGGAAGCGGATTATATACTGCAGCCTCTTTATATACAAGGATTTGTGATCCGGTTCCCGTAGTTAAATCCAAGAATTTCCGCGAAAATCCGCGGTTGAATCCCCTCGGAAAGCCAAGTTGATGGAAGACCTCACCCCAATGATGAGACAGTATCATGAGGTCAAGAGGCGCTTTCCCGGCAAACTGGTCTTCTTTCGCCTCGGCGATTTCTATGAAATGTTTTACGAGGATGCGGTACTTGCGTCCCGTGAACTTGAAATCACCCTGACCTCGCGCAATAAGGATAAAAGCGGGGCTCCCATTCCCATGTGTGGCGTGCCCTATCACTCGGTCGACGGCTACATTGCCCGTTTGATGAAAAAGGGATACAAGATTGCCATCTGTGAGCAGGTGGAAGATCCGCGCAGCGCAAAGAAACTCGTTCACCGCGAAGTAACAAGAGTACTGACTCCCGGGACTGTCGTGGAGGAAATGCTCCTGGAGCCGAAAGATCACAATTACCTGGGCAGCCTTTGCATCCATGAGGAGGGTGTAGGACTCGCGTTCATGGATCTTTCCACTGCCGATTTTCTCGCGACCGAGTTTTCGTCGGACGAATCCTGGCATAAGGCGATCGATGAACTGACGCGTTTTTCGCCCAGGGAAATTGTTCTCTCTGAAGGTTCCAGCGAGGAAGTAAGGCAGCGACTGGTCCGCGACTGGTCCGACTCATGGGTATCCAGCCCGATCGACGACTGGACATTTAATTATGATTACGCGCAGCGGATCCTTCTTGAACATTTCGGACTCGCCAGCCTGGATGGGCTTGGGGCGTCCGGAAAATCACTGTCTGTCTGCGCCGCCGGCGCACTGATACACTATCTGCGCGATTCGCAATTGACCGCGCTGGGCAAAGTCGCAACCCTGCGCTTTTTCGAGCCGTCCGACTTTCTGAAGCTTGACGCCTCCACGGTTACGAACCTCGAACTGGTTCAGACTCTGGATGGATCCAAGAAGGGTTCGCTTTTCTCATTTCTGGACATGACACACACGGGCATGGGAGCGCGCCTGCTAAAATCCTGGCTGCTGCTGCCGCTGCTCAATCTTGAGGAATTACAGAGGCGGCAGGATTCCATTGAAGTCATGACATCCAGCATTCAGATGCATGGGCGCCTCACGACACAGCTGTCTGAAATTCACGACCTGGAAAGGCTGATCAGCCGTGTGATGGTCGGGGTTGCCACCCCCCGGGAGCTTCTTGCTTTGAGGGACTCCCTCCGGGTTATTCCCGCCATCCGGGATCTTTTGACCGTGTTCCCTTCCCCGCGAGTTTCGGAAATTCGCGCAAATCTGGACCCACTGGAAGACGTTGTTCTTTTGATCGAAACCGCAATCTCGGACGATCCGCCGGCGTCCGCATCCGATCCCGGAATCATCCGGAACGGGTATTCCCCGGAACTGGATGAATTGCGATCCATTCGTCATAGCGGCAAAGGATACATTGCATCGCTCGAGGCCCGGGAACGGCAGAAAACGGGAATCTCATCGCTCAAGGTGAAGTTCAACCAGGTTTTCGGATATTTCATCGAAGTCACAAATTCCAACCTTTCCCAGGTGCCTTCGAACTATATCCGAAAGCAGACACTGGTCAATTGCGAGCGTTTTGTAACCGAGGAATTGCAGCAATACGAGGAAAAAGTTCTTGGTGCGGAAGAGCGGATTGCAACGTTGGAGAAAGAACTGTTTGGCCAGGTGCGCAAATCCGTGGCCGTGCAGGGACTGCGAATCCAGACAACGGCGCGCCTTCTCGGCGAACTGGATGCATATGCCTCGCTATCCGAAGTCGCCGTCAAAAACGGCTATGTTCGCCCCAGGTTGACTGCCGGGGATGAGATATTTATCCGTGACGGCCGCCACCCCGTCGTCGAGTTGCAGAGTCAGCCCTTCATTCCGAATGACTTGTATCTCAACTCCACGACCGATCAACTGATTGTTTTGACCGGGCCGAATATGGGTGGAAAGTCCACCTACCTTCGGCAGACCGCGCTGATCGTTATCCTGGCGCAGATGGGTTCTTTTGTTCCCGCCGGCGAAGCGCGACTTGGATGCGTCGACCGCATCTACACACGCGTCGGCGCTTCCGACAACCTGGCACGCGGAAGATCCACCTTCATGGTGGAAATGATTGAAACGGCAAACATTCTGAACACCGCTACAACGCGCAGCCTCATTCTGCTTGATGAAGTCGGCCGAGGCACGGCTACATTTGACGGACTGTCTCTGGCCTGGGCGATTGCGGAATACCTGGTGCAGAATCCTGTCCATCGCGCAAAAACTCTTTTCGCCACGCATTATCATGAACTGACAAAAATGTCCGAGGTTCATCCCGGCGTCAGGAATTATTGTATGGCGATTCAGGAGGTCGGCAAGGAGATCGTCTTTCTACGAAAAGTCACTCCAGGCGCCGCCGACAAAAGCTATGGTATCGAGGTGGCTCGTCTCGCCGGGATGCCCCGGGATGTCCTGACCAGGGCGAACAAAATTCTCGAAAAACTTGAAAGAAAAGAAATAGACCTGACGGGTCGCGCGCACAGACGTTCGACGGATGAAGTGCTGGATGAAATGCAGAAGTCGCTTTTTTAAATCAAGAATGAAATGCCGGTTGCGAACATGGTCAACAGCGGTCTGAAAATTAACGCCACCCTCCTTCACACGATCATCCTCGCGCTGATCTGCCTCCCCTATTGCATAAATCTGGGGAAATCATCCATTTGGGATGCAAACGAGGCTTTTTATGCAGAAACGCCGCGGGAAATGATGGTTCGAGGTGACTACCTGGCGCCTCATTTCAACTTTCAGCCCCGCACGCAAAAGCCTCCCCTGACCTACTGGATTGTCCTTGCTTCTTATAAGCTATTTGGCGTCGACGAATTTGCGGTTCGCTTCCCCAGCGCCCTGGCAGCAATCGGCACGATATTGTTTTCCTACGGAATGGCAGCCATTCTGTTCGGACGACGTGCTGCCCTGTTTGCGGCAGTCATTACCGGGATAACGGCGCGCATCTTTATACTGGCGCGCCGCCTTCCCATCGATATTCTGCTCGTCTTCTTTCTGACGGGAGCGCTCTTTTTTCTCATTCGCGCCATTCAAAGATCCGACAGGCGCAGCTGGATTTTCTTTTACATATTTGTCAGCCTGGGCTTTCTTACAAAAGGTCCCATCGCTATCTTCCTTCCTGTCGGCACCTATATTCTCTGGAGTCTGTGGGCAGGCAAGGAAAAGCATCCCATCCGGTCATTCTGGCAAGCGCTCTTGGATACGCGTCCTGTGCTGGGAGCACTTCTCTTCGCCGGTATTGTTCTGCCCTGGTACGTGCTTATCTACAGAGCTCACGGCTGGCTGTATATTTCACCGTTTTTTCTTCGCGACAATTTCGGCCGTTTCGCGGCTGAATCTTTGGGCCCCTCCCGGAGCGTGCTTTATTATTTTTCCATTTTCGCAACGGACTTCTTCCCGTGGTCTCTTCTGGGATTGCCCGCTGTTTACTACCTGTGGATTCATCGCAAAGAGCGCCTTTTAAAAAACACGGCCTTCGGCCTGCCCGCTCTGTGGTGCCTTCTGATATTTGCGTTCTTCTCGCTCTCCAGAAATAAGCAGGAATATTACATCGCGCCAATGTATCCGGGCGCAGCCCTGCTTCTTTCAGGCATCCTTGACAGAATAGCCGGCAAATCGGCCTTCCGCGAAGAGCTTAAGGGCTGCGCATTTTGGAACTGGATTTATGGAACGCTGGCGATTCTTCTCCTGTTGCTTGCCTCCTTCATGCCGTATATTCTCAGCTTCTTTATGCCCGGCATCACACCCGTGCTAGACTATGGCCCGTCGATTGTTTTACTGGCAGGGGCCTTATCGTGCCTGTGGAGCGTGCTGCGCGGCAAACAAATGGGTTCTTTTTTTGCGGTGGCGTCGTCGCTGTGGGCTATTTACCTGACTTGCGCGCTTGTGTATTTACCCGCTTTGGAAACGTCGCGTCCGGTAAAGGATTTTTGCAGAACGATTGAATCCAGATTTCAATCGAACGACGAGGCCGGATATTTCGGTACAGCGCTTCCCAGCATGGCGTATTATCTTCGCCGGCCTATTTTCGAGGAAAGCAGTTCGGAGCAGATGATGCAGAAATTTCAATCAGGAAAGCGGATTTTCTGCGTATTGAGTCAAAAGGACTTTGCCTCTTTCTCCGACAATAAGGACCTTCATTTACATATACTCGACCGACATGCCAGGTTCTCAGTACATCTTAATACTGTTTTAAACGCCGGACATCACACGGGGAATGAGCTGCTGCTCGTTTCGAATCGGCCTTAGCTGGCACTGGGCTTGGCAGGAGCAGCCCGAAGATATGAAAACTAAACTTTTCGCAATTTTAAAGATCGCCGTAACAGCATTGCTGTTTGTTTTTATTTTTCGCAAAATCGATTTTCACCAGTTCGGGGAAACCCTTCGTAATGCGCGGCTGGACATCCTTGCCCTTGCATTTATTGTCCTCTGGGCCGGCCACTATATCTGCATTTATCGCTGGCGCATGCTCATGCGTCCTCTGATGCCGGTTCTTTCTCTTGCCCAGTTATTTGGGATTTACTGTATCGGATTGTTCTTCAATCTGACGTTTCCCACCGTCGTAGGCGGAGATGTAGTCAAGATGTATTATGCCGGCAAGCCTTCGAAGTCTTATGCGGAGAGTTTTGCGTCCACGTTTCTCGACCGTGATGCCGGCATGCTGGCTATGATGATTATTGCCTGCTACGCCATCCTCGTGCACCCTGTCCATGTGCCCAAGGTTCCGGTTCCTTTCATTGTATGGAGCGGATTCGTGGCCTTTGTTGCGGTCAATGTGGGTATATTTTCTCCCTATTTTCATCAGATACTTACAGGCTTGCTGAACCGTCTGCACCTGGGCAAAATCGCCGCAAAAGTGGACACCATTTCAAACGCATTCCGCATCATGGGCAAGCACAAATCGGTTCTCGTTCTGTCGCTTGTTATCTCATTCATCAATCAACTGCTGGTCATCGCGGTGACCTGGATTCTGGCGCTCGGGCTGCGCATTCAAATCTCGTGGGTGCATTGTCTGATCTTTATTCCGGTAGTTACACTCATATCGATGATTCCGATCAGCCTCAACGGCATGGGCCTCCGCGAATATGCATTTATGAGCCTCTTCGGCGCGGTTGGAATTCCTGCCTCATCCTGTATCGCGCTGGGACTACTGACATCTCTCTTCATCATCCTGTCTTCTATTCCGGGCGGCATCGTGTATATCTTTTTCCGGAACCGGTCAGACATGCAGCAGTTGGCTGAAATGGAAACCGAATTCTCATGAGCGAACTTGTTTCCATCATTGTCCCTGTCTATAACGAACGCGAGAACCTTGAACCGCTGGTCCGCTCGCTCACCCGTGTTCTGGACCAGACCGGCGAGGACTATGAAATTCTTTTTGTCGACGATGGGAGTAGCGACGGCAGCGCGGACTACCTGGACACTTTGCCCACGGTGAACCCTCGGATCAAAATAATCCACTTTCGCAGGAATTTCGGGCAGACAGCCGCCATGTCCGCGGGATTCGATCATGCACGGGGATCCATCCTCATTCCAACCGATGCCGACCTGCAGAATGATCCAGAGGACATTCCAGCGATCCTGGCAAAATTGCGCGAGGGCTATGATGTTGTCAGTTGCTGGCGCCAAAAAAGACAAGATAAATGGCTTACCCGCCGTCTTCCATCCCAAATAGCCAATGCCCTGATATCCAGGATCGGTGGCGTTCCTTTGCATGATTACGGCTGCACTCTGAAGGGTTATCGCCGTGAAGTGGTGGAGCATATCCGCCTATACGGCGAAATGCATCGGTTTATCCCGATTTATGCCTCGTGGGCAGGAGCCCGGGTCACCGAAATCCCCGTGCGTCATCATCCACGCACGGCCGGCGCAAGCAAATACGGCCTCAGCCGTACCTACAAGGTCGTCCTGGATCTTCTGACCGTGAGAATGCTTGGACGCTATTCGACAAAACCCATGTATTTTTTCGGGGGAGTCGGTCTCATCTCCTGCGCTGCGGGCTTTCTATGCGCCCTTTTGACCCTGGGTGATAAGTATCTCAACGGTGTGAAGGCACACAACAATCCGCTTCTGCTGCTGGCCGTGTTTCTCTTTCTACTGGGAGTCCAATTCATCCTGATGGGATTGGTGGCGGAGTTGGTCATCCGCACCTACTTTGAATCTCAGGGAAAGACTCCTTACATCGTGCGCCGCCTGAACGGCACTTTCGCACGCGAGGATATGTCCGCCAAGCAGTGAACATGGGAGTACAATAAATTTGTGGGTTTGAGAGTACGATCGTTGCAAAATACAAGCTATAAACTTGGGCAGGTCGACTAAAGCACCTGCAAGCAGATTGGGAGACTCCATTGTTTTCAGAACAGTTTGGGTTTCGGCAGCATGCGCTCGTTAACTTCGTGGGGGGTGGAGGAAAAACCGCTTTAATTCATAAGCTGATGGAGGAGTATTGTTCCTGCGGGCCCGTGCTTTGCACGACCACTACCAGGATCCATCCGCCCGATCCCAGCGAAGGCCTGGTTGTGATCTCCAGCGATAATCTTCAGCTGCTCACCACAATGGTGGACAAGGTCAGCCGGAACTGCACGAGTCGTTCGTACAAGCTCGTGGTTACCCGGCACTTTATGACTCCGAATTTATTGAGGGGTGTTCCGCCCGACTTCGACAACTCTCTTTCCCGAGATCTGTTTCCCATCCTTTTGAATGAGGCCGACGGAGCCGCAAGTTTTTCCATCAAGATTCCACGCGAAGGCGAGCCGGTTTTGATGGAGAATGCGCAGTACCTCGTGCCCGTAATCGGAATCGACTGCCTCTACCAGCCGCTCGGTCCGGAAGTCGTCTTCAGATTCCAGTCCCCCATGGCGGAACAACTCTCGCTGCAACCGGGCGAACGGATTACTCCGGATGTTGCGGCGCGCATCCTTATGCACCCAGAGGGCGTCTGCAAATACTGGAAACCCGGAATGACCATCATTCCTTTCATTAACAAGGTGGATGGTCCAGCGCAGGATTCCTCCGCACATGATCTTGCCGCCTCCATACTTAAGAACGGAAATTTCCCCGTTCAGCGCGTTGTATACGGCAGCGTGCTCCAGGGAAGAGTCGATTCCTTTTCGCCCGCATAGCGCTGATGACCATTCAACAGCTGACCAGCAAGGACAACCCGCTTCTTAAAGACATCCGCCTGGTTTCGTCCGGAATGCGGCGGGCGCCCAAAGAACTGGTCATTGCGGAAGGATTGCGCGTTCTCGAAGAAGTTGAACAATCCCCTTTTACGATCGAGGCGGTGGTTTTTTCGGATGATTTCGGGTCAGCGCCGCGCGAAAAGAACTTGCTCGATCGATTTCAATCAAAGCTATCGCGACTCTATTGCGTCAGTAGTGTTCTCTTTCAAACCATATCCACCGTGCAAACTCCGCAGGGGATCCTCGCGCTGGTGCGTGTCCCGGCTCTGTCTATATCGTCCGCCCCGAAATCAAGGAATCCGCTGCTCATCTGCGCCTGCGGTCTTCAGGACCCGGGAAACCTCGGGACACTCATCCGCACAGCCGCAGCCGCGGATGCCAATATGTTTTGTACCACCAAAGGCACCGTTTCCGCGCGCAACCCGAAAACCATTCGTTCCAGCGCCGGATCTTTTTTCCGAATTCCGATTCTCGAGCAGGTTGACATCCGCGAATTCCAGCAATACTGCATCGGTCACTCCATTCGCCTGTTTCGCACCGACGCACAGGAGGGCGTAATCTATACGGAGGCGGATTTGAAGTCTCCCTGTGCCGTTCTTTTGGGCAACGAGGGAAGCGGATTTGCGGAACAACCGATCTCCGAACTGCCGGCGATCCGAATTCCTATCGCAAAGGGTGCCGAATCCCTGAATGTAGCCACTGCTGGAGCTGTCATTCTTTTCGAAGCCCGCAGGCAGCACGGGTGGACTGAAGACCTATGAACAAATCGCTTTTCCCTGAATCGGATGAGCCGTCCGTAACGCCCGATGCCCCGCTGGCAGAGCGTCTTCGCCCGAGAACACTCGATGAGATCGTTGGCCAGCAACATCTGATCGGAGAAGGAAAGGTTCTGCGTGCGATGGTGGAGCAGAACCAGTTGACATCGATCATTCTTTGGGGACCTCCAGGCACCGGCAAAACCACGCTCGCCCGCATCATGGCAAAGCAGACACACTCTCCGTTTGTTTTCTACAGCGCAGTGCTTTCGGGCATTAAAGAGATCAAGACCGTTATGGCGGAGGCGGAATCCCACTCACGCAGAAATCTGGGAAGAACCGTTGTGTTTGTCGATGAAATTCATCGCTTCAACAAAGCTCAGCAGGATGCATTTTTGCCTTATGTGGAATCAGGCGTCATCCTATTGATCGGTGCCACGACCGAAAACCCATCCTTCGAAGTAATCAGCCCGCTGCTCTCCCGGTGCAAGGTTTACGTGCTCAACCCGCTTCAGCCCTCGGAAATTGTTGAAATATTGAAGCGTGCCCTTACCGACGAAGCGCGCGGCCTTGGCAGTGTTTCGATCTCCGTATCCGACGAAGTGCTGCAACAGCTCGCCATCTTTGCCAATGGAGACGCTCGCATTGCCCTGAACATATTTGAGCTGGCCATTTCACTGAAGAGCGGGAAAAAGTCGGGAGAAGCGCTGGTATTGAATACGGCCGATCTGGAATCCGCACTCCAGCGGAAGATCCTGCAATACGATAAATCCGGCGAGGAGCATTACAACCTTATCTCCGCCCTTCACAAATCCATGCGCAACAGTGATGCCAATGCCGCCCTATATTGGCTCGGACGAATGCTGGAGGCCGGCGAGGATCCGGTGTATATCGCCCGCCGCATGGTTCGCTTTGCCTCTGAAGATGTCGGATTGGCCGATGTCCGTGCTCTGAGCGTTGCCTTGGACGCCACGGAAGCGGTACGGCTGATAGGCCTTCCGGAATGCAAACTGGCGCTGGCGCAGGCTGCTGTTTATCTATCGGTGGCACCCAAGTCGAATGCTCTGTATACCGCCTATTCGAGCGTGGCTTCTGACGTACAAAGGACTTTTAATGAACCTCCGCCTTTACAAATCCGCAATGCGCCCACTAAGCTCATGGAAGAATTGGGCTATGGCAAGGGCTATCAGTATGCCCATGACCTAAAAGAAAAAGTGGCGGACATGGAGTGTCTGCCCGATTCTCTTCGCGGCCGGCAGTACTACCATCCCTCAGACCAAGGAATGGAACGGCGCATCCGGGAAATCCTCGCCGAAATCAAGCAGCGCAAAAGCCATTAACGCCAAGGGGAATCCCGCCGTGACACCTAATGCCTCATACTATTTGTCGAGGGCGAGGCCCTTCGGATTGCGGTGGCTTGCCCCCGCCTTCGGCTACTGTAATTATCAAAGGCGTCAGTAAGCTGCCGGACTCCATGGCGAGCCTCTTCGCAAATGATATACGGCATTGGGCGGGACGCGTCCTCATTGTCGGTACACGGTTTTTTGACATTTGCTTGTTGTAAATGCGACTGGAAGGTGGTTGATATAAATCAAACCATTTGCCCAAGAGAGGAACCAATGAACTGCAAAGCGTTCTTTTTCGCGCCTTTTCTCCTCCCGTTCCTGTTTGCCGCATCTGCGGCGGCGCAAGATGCAAAAATCACCGCAATGAATCCGAGAGGCATTCTTCCTCTCATACGCAGGATACCGATGGCCCCGCGGCCAGCAACGCTGGATGGCAAGGTTATTTATCTGGTCGATTCAAGGTATCCGCGCACCCGGGAATTTGTTGAAGAACTGCATAAGGTGCTCCAGGAACAATATCCGAAAACCACCTGGGTCCTTAGGGACAAGTTCGGAGGCTATGTCGATGATGATCCAAAGCTGTGGGCCGAAATCAAGGAGAAGGGGCATGGAATGATTATGGCCCTTGGCCATTGAAGCACCTGCTCGCCGTCGGTCGTCGGCCATTGTGTGACAGCAGAGAGCTTGGGAATTCCAACAGTGCCAATCATTACTCAAAGGTTTCGCGAACTTGTGACCGCCATCGCCTTCAAAAAGGGAATTCCGAGCATGCGGATGGTCTACACACCGCATCCGGTCACAGACCGGCCGGCGGCGATGTGCCGGAAATACCTGCAGGGCAATGACCCGGTTACAGGCAAGCCGATCCTGCAGGAGATCGTGGAAGGGTTGATGAAACCTGTCTCGAACGAAGATAAATCGACCGGCTTTCTCCCTCGACCGCCCCGTGTCCGGTTGCTGCCTCCGGACACCGCCGAAAACCTGGACAATTACTTCTATGATAATAACCTGACGGACGGGCTTCCGATCGTACTTCCTACGGAAAAGAAGGTAGCTGAGATGCTGAAAGCGACCAGCCGCAAGCCTGACGAGATTGTCGGCAAAATGGCCGCTTCCACTCCACACGAAGCGTGGGAGTATACCGTTGAAATGGTTGCCGTCAATGCCGTGATGTCGGGAGCAAAGCCGGAATACTTCCCTGCAATTCTCGCCCTGGCCTCAACCGGTCAGACTGCCTTGGTCAGTTCCACATCCTCCTATGCAAGAATGGCATTGTTCAATGGGCCCATCGTGCAGGAAATGGGCATGAATTCAGGTGTCGGCGCCATGGGACCTTTTAGCCGAGCCAACGCCACCATCGGCAGGTGCTGGACATTGATGTCCAAGAATATTGGAGGGTCGGGCAAAATCGGTGAAACCTACATGGGGACTCAAGGGAGCAACCTCAATTATAACAACCTCTGCTTTCCGGAAACCGAAGACGCTTTGCCTCCCGGGTGGAATCCATTTCACGTGCAGAAAGGACACAAGCGGTCCGAAAGCGTGGTGAGTGTTTTTGGCGGTTGGAGCCTCAGCGATATCTGCTGGTATACGCCCACGCCCATCTATCAGGTCATCCGTGGATGGCTGGAGCATTTCTTCTCCACCAGCGTAACCGGAGCCACACTTATCCTGGATCCGATGGTCGCCGCCGATGTAGCCTCCGCCGGGTTCAAATCCAAGGAGGACTATGCCGATTACCTGATAAGGAATACCGGAACGCCAGCCTGGCTTTATTGGCAAACCCGGCAGGCAGAGCTGGAACAAGCTCGGAAAGGCGTAGAGCCTTTTGCTACCTATTTGAAGGCTGGCGAAAACGGGGTAATCCCCCTATCGCGTTTTACGGGAAAGCTGGTCTTGGGTGTGCCGGTGAATGCATTCGCGTTCGGTACTCTGGCCTCAGACCGCACGCCGATCGAGATCATCGTAACTGGAGGAGGAACCAACACCTATTGGGCTGGCGGCGATTTTATGTATTCGGGCAGCGCTTCGATCGACCATTGGAGATAGGTGAAGCAACGAGAATGAAACTGTAGCCCGCTTGACCGCCAGCATCTTACGGGCAAGAGCACAGCTGGCTCTATCGCAGCCGTTGCCGCCGGGACGGCTAATGCCGCATACCATTTGTCGAGTACGATGCACTTCGGACGGCGGCGCCTAGCTCATCAGAACCGGTTCAATGCGCTCGAGGGCCCAATTGATTTCATCTTTCGTGATGACCAGCGGCGGCGCAAACCGAACGGTGTTTTCATGCGTTTCCTTGCAGAGCAGTCCCTTCGACATCAGCATTTCACAGAACCGTCTGGCCCCGCCGGACTCGGGATGCAATTCAACGCCGATCAATAATCCTTTCCCGCGCACATCCTTAATATGCGGACTCCTGATGCGCCTTAACTCATTCTGGAAATAATCTCCCATGGCAGCGGCGTTTTCGATCATCCCCTCTTCCACTAGAACCTTCAGCGCCGTTCGCGCGATGGCACAGGCAAGCGGATTTCCTCCGAATGTGCTGCCATGCTCTCCTGGCCGCAGCACTCCCAGGACTTCCACATTCGATAATACCGCCGAGATAGGATAAAAGCCTCCAGACAAGGCTTTGCCGATAATGGTCAGATCGGCCTCAATTCCATCGTATTCTTCAGCCAGCAGACGCCCCGTTCTCCCCAGCCCGGTCTGGATTTCATCCAGAATAAAAACCACATGGTTCTTCTCACAAATCGCCTTGGCTCGAGACAGGAATCCCGCCGGGGGCACGATGACGCCGGCCTCCCCCTGTATAGGTTCGACCAGGAAGCCAACTGTGTTTGGCGTGATCGCCTTCTCAAGAGCCTCCGCATCGCCAAAAGGAATTACGGTGAATCCGGGTGTAAACGGACCGAAGTTTTCCCGATAGTATTCATCCGTACTGAAACTCACGATGGTAATTGTGCGGCCATGAAAATTATTGGCACAGACAATGATCTCCGCCTTGTGGCGGGGGACCCCCTTTACCTGATATCCCCATTTCCGAACGGCTTTGATAACCGTTTCGACAGCCTCCGCGCCGCTATTCATCGGCAACACCTTGTGGGAATGGGTCAGATCGCATATTTCCCTGTAAAACAAACCCAACTGATCATTTCGAAACGCGCGTGAAGTCAACGTCAGCTTCCGCGCCTGCTCCTCCATGGTTTTCAGTATTCTGGGATGACAGTGTCCCTGGTTGACCGCCGAATAGGAGGACAGGCAATCGAGGTATCGATTCCCATCCACATCCCATACCCAGACGCCTTGCCCCCTGGCAAGAACAACATCCAAAGGCTTGTAATTGTGCGCGCCGTATTCTTCCTCGAGGCGGATAAACTCCGTGCTGTCCATGGCTCCTCCTGTTCTTCCCTGACATAGAAATAGCATAAAAACCGGGCCGGTCCCACCTGATCCGTCATTGGAAACCGGCCAGGGCGGGAAGGCTGGTTTCAATTTTTGAAGCAAATCCGGTGGAATTTGTCGGAAGCCGGTACTATCCTTTTCCCTTCTAAACAGAGGCCTTCCGGCCCTAAATCAAGGAGAGTACATGTCGAGCGCAAAAAAGGTGCTTAAACTGGGGATGCCGAAGGGGAGCCTGCAGGAGTCAACCATCGAATTATTTCGAAGGGCGGGCATTCGCATCGCTTCGAGCGACCGATCCTACTTCCCCTATTGTGATGATGAGGAAATCGAAGTCATGCTGATCCGTTCCCAGGAAATGGGAAAATACGTTCAGGATGGCCTGTTCGATGCCGGAATCACAGGCCAGGACTGGATCCTGGAAACCAGTGCCAATGTAAAGGAGATCTGTGAACTGGTCTATGGCAAATCAGGATTCAAGCCGGTCCGTTGGGTATTGGCGGTCCCGGAAAGCTCAAAAATCCGCTCGATAAAGGATCTTCAAGGCAAGCGGATCGCAACCGAACTCGTCAATTACGTCACGCGGTATCTGGCGGCCAGGAAGGTAAAGGCAAAAGTCGAGTATTCCTGGGGCGCCACGGAAGCAAAGGCGGGGATACTGGTTGACGCGATTGTCGAGCTCACCGAGACAGGCAGATCCCTGAAGGCCAATCAACTGCGGATCGTGGAGGATGTGCTCGCATCAACCACGCGCTTCATTGCCAATAAGGAAGCCTGGCGCGATCCCTGGAAGCGCGAAAAGATGGAAAATATCGCAATTCTCCTCAAGGGTGCGCTGGCCGCCGAAGGCATGGTTGGATTGAAAATGAATCTGAAGGAAAAAGATCTCGAGAAGGTAATGAGCATCCTTCCCTCTCTCAAGAGACCCACGGTCAGCCCGCTTACATTGCCCGGATGGATGGCACTGGAAGTCGTCGTCGAGGAAAAGATTGTAAAGCGGATGATTCCCGACCTGAAGAGGGCCGGAGCCGAGGGAATTATCGAATACCCGCTGAACAAGCTGATTGCATAGCACCCCTGCGCTTTATGGAGCGGAGGCGAAGGCTCAAAAGAGCTTTCGCCTCTGTATTCTCCTAGCGCTCTTCAAATATCTCTGAAAGAATTCGCCCTTCCGCTCCGCTAGGTATCTCTACTCCCAGCAGGCTGGCCAATGTCGGAGCCACGTCGTTCATTGCGATTGTCTGGTAGAAACGCTTCGCCTTGATCCCCGGCCCCATGAAAATCACGGGAACGTGCGAATCATACCCAAAGGGCGTCCCATGCGTGGTGCTCGTCCCGCCCATGGCAATGTAGTACGGATCCAATATTATGTAGATATCCGCTCCACGACTGAAGGAATAGCCATTTGCCACGCGGCGCGCAACACGGTCGCCTGAAGGCACGCCTCGCATAAGCTGCTCGCGCGTGTATACCCGGAATACATGGGGCAAGGACTGAATGGCCTTCGCAGCTTCAGCCGCGACCTCCGATTCGCTCAGCTTCTTTGCCCGGATCAGGTCCCAGTTGAGATAAATCGACTCTTCCGGCGAAGCAGCAATCCAGTTGCCGTCGCCATATTTGTCGGCAAGCGCTTTCTTGGCTGCATTCAGAATTGCGGAAACCTCCACCCTGCCACCCGGCATTTTTCGTTTGGTGTTGACCTCGGGCATAGGGGCCACACCATGATCCGCAGAAAAAACTACGGTCACATTGGCCATTCCCACCTGGGCGTCGATGTATTTAAACAGCTTCCCGAGTAGGCGGTCTGTTGCAATGGAAACTTCACGCACCTGCTGCGAATCCGGACCATTGGCGTGCCCGACATAGTCATTCGAAGAAAAGCTGATCATGAGCAGGTCCGTATCCGAATCCAATCCAAGCTTTTCACCCTTAATTGCAGACTCGGCCATTTGCTCGATCAGTTCATTACCAAAGGGAGTGAATCGAAGCGTGCCGTAGAGTTTAGGGCCCACGTCTGCGGAAAGCTTGGTACCAAGCCACTCGATGCCTTTGTACTTGTCCGCGGGCCTTCCCGAATTGAATTCCTTTACCCAGGCCGGAAGCTCCGGCAGGTAGTAGGAGCTGGTGACAAAATTTCCCGACCTGTCATCGAACCAGTAAACCGCATCCGCCATGCGTCCGGTCGCCAGAATTCCACTGTAATCCTTGAACGATATCCCCACTACATGGTTTTTGCCTTGCCCCGCAATCTTGATTTCATCGCCCAGCGTGCTCACCAGAAGGTTCTGAGGCGAAGACCCGGAACCGCCGTTGCCTCCTACCTGCTGAACACTGGTATCCTGTGCCGACTGAATCACCTTTCCCGCCGACCGGTCATACCAGGAATTACCGATGATTCCGTTTACCGAAGGAAAGGCTCCTGTTAAAAATGCCGCATGGCCAACCGAGGTAAAAGTTGGAAAGTGCTCATAGTGGGCGTTAGTGAAGACGGCTCCCCGCGTCAGCAATTGTTTGAACCCACTCTTGTATTCGCTGCCAAACCGGGTCAGATAGTCGTAGCGGAATTGATCTGCAATGATCGCCACCACAAGTTTGGGCTTGGTCGAGGGATGAACCGGCGCCTTCTCGACCTTCACGGGAGCTTGCGCAAATACTTCCAGTGCTGCAAGAGCAAATATGAGCAAAATCAGCTTCTTCATTGAATTCCTCTCGTTGTAAATTCCCGCTGAATGACGCGCTTTTCAGTGCGAGGTTAACCGATGACCACATTCCAGTCCCGGATTTCCCATTTTGGAACCAGCCCGTTAAGAACATAGGGATCCTGGCGAATGAACTCCTCGATCACAGCCCTATCCCGGCAATGAAAGATGAGGACAGCCTTATCCGTCGGCTCGGTCAGGGCTCCGCCCAGAATCAGATCTCCTCTTTTGAAAGCCTCTCCGGCCAGTCGGAGGTGCTCCTCCCGAAATGTGGCTCTTCGTTCAATGTAATCCTCGACGACATGGTAGATCAGCAAGTAATATTTCATCTTTGGCTCAGTGTCGGACGTGTGGAAAAATGAGTTTATTCTATTTGTGTTTCCGTTGAATTTGGAAAACGCCTGCGCTACTTTATGAGGTCCACCAACAACAACCAACTATAACCCGGAGCAAGCCTATTTACCGCGAAAATATCCTGATTCTGGATTTTGGTTCTCAGTATACACAGCTCATTGGAAGAAGGATTCGTGAGCTTTCCGTATACTGCGAGATCGTACCCTATTATTCCGCCATGGAAAAGATCCAGGCGCTGCGCCCATCGGGCATCGTACTATCCGGTGGGCCGGATTCCGTCTGCCGCGAAGGGAGCCCGTCCCTTCCCCTTGAGTTTTTTGATATTGGACTCCCGATCCTGGGAATCTGCTATGGGCTGCAGCTGATCTCGCAGAAATTGGGAGGGCGCGTTGTTCCCGGAGGCGATCGCAGGGAATTTGGCAAGGCGACGGTCGAGGTCTCGGAATCGGATACGCTCTTTGCCGGTCTGCCGGATCGATTCCAGGGCTGGATGAGCCATGGAGACCGCGTCGAACAGCTTCCCGAGGGCTTTCATGTCCTGGCCACGTCAGGAGGGATTATAGGCGCTGCTGCGGATGAATCGCGAAAGATCTGGGGTCTTCAGTTTCATCCTGAAGTCGTCCACACACACAACGGGGCACAGATTCTCGAAAATTTTGTAACCCGCGCCTGCGGGTGCAAGCGCGAGTGGACCATGGCCGCCTTCATTGATTCTGCGGTGAAGGACATCTCTACCCGAATCGGCTCGAACAGTGTGATATGCGGTCTCAGCGGCGGAGTGGATTCCACGGTGGCCGCTCTGTTGGTTCACAAAGCTATTGGCGACCGTCTGACCTGCGTGTTTGTAGACAACGGCCTGCTGCGCAAGGATGAATTTAAATCGGTCCTGTCCGCATTTCGTGAACGTCTGCATCTGAAAGTGCTGGGAGTCGACGCAGAGGATCGTTTCCTCGCAAAGCTCCGCGATGTTGAGGAACCGGAGCGCAAACGCAAGATCATTGGGGAGGAGTTTATCCGCGTATTTGAAGCGGAAGCCCGTAAACTGGGCAATCCGCCATTCCTGGTCCAGGGGACCCTGTACCCGGACGTCATCGAATCCACATCGGTCCGCGGCCCCTCCGCCGTCATCAAGTCACACCACAATGTTGGCGGGTTGCCCAGCGACATGCAATTTGAGTTGGTCGAACCGCTTCGCGAGCTATTTAAGGACGAGGTTCGAAAAGTCGGCCTGGAATTGGGAATAGAGGAGCGCTTTATCTTCCGCCATCCCTTCCCCGGGCCCGGTCTGGCGGTGCGAATTCTCGGATCGATTACCAGAGAGCGCCTTGATCTCCTCCGCGAGGCGGATGCCATCGTCCAGGAGGAGATTGAGCGCGAAGGATTGATCAAGGAACTCTGGCAGGCCTTTGCCGTGCTCCTGCCCATCCGCAGCGTCGGAGTCATGGGCGATGACCGGACCTATGAAAATGTGGCCGCCCTCCGCATTGTGACCAGCATGGATGGAATGACCGCGGATTGGGCAAAGATTCCTTACAGTGTTTTGGAAAAAATCTCTACGCGTATCGTGAACGAAGTACGCGGAATCAACCGGGTGGTGTACGACATTACGTCCAAGCCGCCGGGTACCATTGAATGGGAGTAGCCAGTGCCTGAAGCAACGCCTTTTGTGCACCTTCACAATCACTCCGAGTACAGCCTGCTTGACGGTGCTGCCAAAATCAGCGGCCTGGTGGATACGGCTCTGGCGATGGGAATGCCGGCCCTGGCCATTACGGACCATGGCAATCTCTTTGGCGCTCTTCAGTTTTATAACACTGCCAAGAAGAAGGGGCTGAAGCCGATCATTGGTTGTGAAATCTATGTTGCCAAAGAAAGCCGACACAAAAAAATTGGCGGCGGAGATCAATCCAATCACCTGGTGCTGCTCGCGGAAAATCTGACCGGGTATCATAATCTGAGCAAACTGGCGTCGTACGGTTTTCTGGAAGGTTTTTACTATAAGCCTCGAATCGATAAAGAACTGCTAGCGCAGCACAGCGAAGGTCTCATCGCCTCTTCAGCATGCCTGAAGGGAGCCGTTCCCCAAAAGCTGACCATGGAGCAGCCCGAGGCTGCTCTGGCTGAGGCGATGGAGCTCCAGGATATTTTCGGCAAAGGCAACTTCTACCTGGAACTGCAGGATCACGGACTCGCCGCTCAGAAAAAGGTAAATCCGGCAATCCTCGAAATTGCCCGCAAAACCGGGATTCCTCTGATTTGTACCAACGATACGCACTATCTGCGGCGCGATGACAGCGTCGCGCATGACGTTCTGCTCTGCATTGGTACCGGCAAGCTTGTCAGCCAGCAGGACAGAATGCGTTACGAAAGCGACCAGTTTTACTTCAAGTCCTATGACGAGATGCATAAGCTTTGGGGAGAAATTCCGGAATCGCTCTCCAACACTCTGCGGATTGCCGAGCGTTGCCACCTGGAAATCGAGACCGAGCAGCCGCTGCCTCCTTTTGATGTGCCTCCGGGCTATACCGCCGACAGCTATTTCGAAAAGACTGTGCGTGAGGGGTTCCAGGAACGGCGCGCTTATCTCGAAAACCTTGCGGCCCAGGGCCAGCTGAAAAATCCACTCACCGATTATGAAGTGCGTCTCGATTTCGAAATCGAGATGATCAAGCAGATGCAGTTTTCGAGCTATTTCCTGATTGTCTGGGACTTGATCAAGTATGCGCGCGACCACGATATTCCGGTCGGCCCCGGGCGCGGGTCCGTCGTGGGCAGCCTCGTTGCCTACAGCCTTAAAATAACGGATATCGATCCGCTTCAGTACGCTCTGTTTTTTGAACGATTCCTCAATCCCGAACGCATTGCGCCGCCCGATATTGACATGGATTACTGCATGAACCGTCGGGCGGATATGATCGATTATGTCAACCGGAAGTATGGCCGGGACAAGGTCTGCCAGATCATCACATTTGGTACCATGGCGGCGAAAGGCGTTATTCGCGATGTCGGGAGAAGTCTCGATATCCCTTACGCGGAAGTCGACCGCATTGCCAAACTGATCCCGGACGAACTGAACGCCACGATAGATAAGGCCCTGGAACAGGAGCCGCGCCTGAAAGAGGAGATGAAAAATCCTCAGATTGCCAACCTTATTGAAATTGGCAAGCGGCTCGAAGGACTATCGCGTCACTCCTCAACCCATGCCGCCGGAGTTGTGATTGCACCCAAACCTCTTGTTGAACTTGTTCCGCTTCAAAAGACGAACAAGGATGAAATCACAACCCAATACAGCATGAAGGACCTGGAGTCGATCGGCCTCCTGAAAATGGACTTTCTTGCCCTTACGACGCTCACCGTTATCGACAGCGCCGTGAAACGCGTCAAGAATGAAAAGGGCATCGATCTGGATCTCTCTTCCGTCGCGCTGACCGACACAAAGGTATACGATCTTTTTTCGGAAGGCAGAACGAACGGGATATTCCAGTTTGAAAGCGGCGGGATGAAAGCCGAATTGCGCAGGCTCAAACCGGAGCGTTTCGAGGACCTGATCGCGCTGAATGCATTGTATCGTCCCGGTCCCATGGACATGATCCCGGAATTCATCAAGCGCAAACAGGGACTAATCGAAGTAGAATATCCCCATCCCGTTCTTGAAGAAATTCTGAAAGAAACCTACGGCATCATTGTTTATCAGGAACAGGTCATGCAGATCGCCAGCAAGATGGCGGGTTTCTCGCTTGGCCAGGCCGATATTCTTCGCAAAGCCATGGGAAAGAAGATGGCCTCTGTCATGCTCTCGATGCGGGATAAGTTTATCGAAGGCGCACGACAGCAAAAGATACCGGAAAAGGCAGCGGCCCAGGTATTTGACCTCATGGAGCAGTTTGCGCAATACGGGTTCAACAAATCGCATGCGACCGCCTATGCCCTTCTGGCCTATCAGACGGCCTACCTTAAAGTTCACTACCCGGTGCAGTTCATGGCGGCCCTGCTCACCAGTGAAATCGGGAACACGGATAAGATCGTCATGTATATTGCCGAATGCAAGGACATGAACATCTCGGTGTTGCCGCCTGATATCAACGAGAGTTCCGTCGACTTTAAATCCCAGAACGATACGATTCGATTTGGAATGCTGGCGATTCGCAATGTGGGAGAAGCAGCGATCCGCTCGGTTCTGGAATATCGCGATAAAAATGGAAGGTTCCGCAGCCTCTTCCAGTTTTGCGAAGAAGTGGATTCCCGGACGCTCAATAAGCGTGTACTCGAAAGCCTGGTCAAGAGCGGAGCACTGGACTCTCTTGGCTGGAAGCGCTCTCAATGTATGGCAATGATCGACACCGCCATCGAATACGGCCAGAAGGCTCGCCGCGACCGCGAAAGTGGACAGAAAGGCCTGTTCTCGGATTCATCGGCCGGCCGCTCCGCTGTCGTGGAACCTACCGCTCCGGATATTCCGGAATGGGAAGTAGAACAGAGGCTGTCCTTTGAAAAGGAAACCCTCGGATTCTATGTCTCCGGCCATCCGCTCGATCGTTTTGTCCGGGAGGTTACGCGCTTCAGCAAAAAAAGCATCGCGGATTACATCAGTGAGGGGAAAAGCACCGAGTGCCGCATCGCCGGAATCGTCACCGATTTCAGGCAGCGCCGGACCAAAAAGGGCGATCTGATGGGCGTCTTTAATCTTGAGGATCTCAGCGGGGCCGTGGAAACCGTTGTCTTCCCAAATTCCTATCCCAAGTTCGAACCCTATATGAATGCGGATTCTCCGATCCTGGTTTCCGGACGATTTGAACTGGAAGATGGGCGCGGCGCCAAGTTTGTTGCCTCAGACGTGCAGCCCATGACGGGTCTGGCAGAACGCAATGCCAAGACATTGCGCATCCGGGCGGATCTCTCCAATCTGTCTCCCGCTACGGCCACCACCTTGCACCGCCTTCTCGAAAGCAATCGCGGCGATACCGGCGTTGACGTGGAACTGTATTCTCCATACGATTTCCGTGTTAACATTCAATCCTCTGATTTTGTGAAGGTGAAGTCGAGCCCCGAACTGATAGAACAGATTGAAAGCATCTGCGGTCCGGGCTCAGTTTATGTCGTGATCTAGGTGTCATAGGAACTGAGATGGAAGCCACGGATTCAACACAAGCGGAGATTGAACGGCTGCGAGCAGAAGTGCAGCGACTCAAAGGGGACGACGGCGTCGCCTATCAGCGAACTCTTCTCGCGCGGCATGATCTGCGCCCCTATACGCTGGATTATGTAGAACGCCTCTTTCGGGATTTTTCCGAAATTCACGGAGACCGGCGCTATGGCGATGATGCCGCGATCGTCACCGGCATGGCGGTCTATCATGGCACTCCCGTGATGGTTGTTGGCCATCAAAAGGGCCGGGATATCCGGCAGCGCCAGCATAGAAATTTCGGCTGCCCGCAGCCCGAAGGCTATCGCAAAGCCCTGCGGGCGATGAAACTGGCTGACAAATTCTCGCGCCCCATCATCACCTTCGTCGACACGCCGGGAGCCTACCCTGGAGTCGGAGCGGAGGAGCGTGGTCAGGCCGAGGCCATTGCCTTCAACCTTCGCGAAATGGCACGGCTCGAAGTCCCGGTTATCGTCTGTGTCGTTGGCGAGGGAGGAAGCGGAGGCGCATTGGCTATTGCGGTCGGCAACAAAGTCCTGATGCAGGAAAACGCCATCTACTCGGTTATCACTCCGGAAGGATGCTCCGCCATTCTTTGGAAGGATCAAGCACAGGCTCATGTGGAGGCCGCCGCTGCTGCCTTAAAAATCACGGCTTCCGATCTGAAATCCATGGGTTTGATCGACGAAATAGTCCCTGAACCGCCCGGCGGCGCCCACGCGGATCATGCGGCGGCAGCCGATTTCCTCGACCGGCACTTGCGTCCCAGCCTTGAAGCGTTGATGAGAATTTCCGGAACAGACTTGAGGAAACAGCGTTACGAGCGATTCCGCGCCATTGGAGCCGTATCCGTTCTCTCCTGAACTTCCGGTATCGTGGATTTGCGGGAATCGGGAGCGCGCTCTCTTTTGACGGCTCCGGTTAGTTGCGAAGTCCCTTCAACTGAGTGCGGTAGACGTAGCGAACAATGCGTGCGCGCTCGGATTCGCTGATGGCCAGAAATCGCACACCCGCACGATACATCATTTGATTTTCAGCCGGGCTGTCCGAAAACACTACCCTGCAGGGTATTCGAATCAATGGCGCATCATCCGGCAGAGATAATTTGATCTCCAACAGGGTATTTTCCGGAATCGGCTTTGCGCATCGTATCCCCACCCCCCCCGCGCTGACATCGCTTGTGGTCGTTCGGAGATTGAAGGGAATGTCGGTATCGGTCCGGGCATCCCTTTGAGTGCCGGTAATTTCCACCGGTATCATGCATTTTACGCGGAAATTCTGACGACGCTGAATACGGGCGATGGCACTGCTTTGGATGATTGTCAGCTGCGGCAATCCCTCCGAGTGCATTTCATCGACCATGCCCGAAAATTCATGGGGGACGTAGTCTCTGACGAAATTGAATGCGAGTATCTGATCTTTATGCGCCAACAGACGCATTCCCGCATGGGTTGGCCAGGCGATGATCAGCTTACCCTGGGCTATATCGCTGACACGACTATAATACGTGACGCTGGTGTCATCCCCTTCAATACGCACCTGCAGGAGTTCGTTGACATCTATCTGGATGTCCACTTCTTCCGAAAATTCGTTATTCGATTCCGGCATACCCATGCAAGATCCCGCTATCCATTATCTCCTTTGGCTCTTATCGGCCGTTATCCCGTCCTATATAGCGATATTACAGCGGCAGGCCAGGCTTTCAAAAACCTCGCCTAATGGGAGCGCAGGCTTCCCGGCTAATACCGCACATTCTTTTTCGAGGGCGAAGTCCTTTGGAGTGAAGTAGTTTGCCACCGCCTTCGGCTTTTATGGCTCTCAAAGGCGGCAGCAAGACGCCGGCGCTTCCAGCCGACTAAATGCGGCCGAAATTGCGCTCGATTTCGTACATACTGAAACGCAGGATAACCGGTCGACCGTGAGGACAATTTGTGGGTATTCGCGTAAGCGACAGCTGATCCAGCAGCCATTGCATTTTCTCTGGGGTCAGGGGCATGTTCACCTTGACGGCGGCACGACAAGCGGTGCTCACACAAATTCTGTCCCGAATCCGCTCGACATCCAGCGTTCTCTCTTCATTTTCGAGACCCTCCAGAATCTCCGACAACAGTCTGCGATAGTCGGAATCTTTCGCCATGGCAGGGACCGAGCGGATCAGGATAGTGTTGCCGCCAAAGTGCTCGACCGTAAAACCGTTCCGGTTCAATTCCGGGACCATTCGATCAAATAGTGCGACCTGATGCGGAGGCAATTCCACGGAGAGAGGAACGAGCAGCCCCTGCGTCTCCAACGAACTGTTCTGGGCACCCGCCGCCATTTTTTCATATAGGATGCGCTCATGGGCAACGTGCTGATCAATGATGAGGAGTCCCTGGCTGTCGCAGGCAAGAATATAGCTTTCCTTCAACTGTCCCAGTATGCGTACCTCACCGGATTGAAAGGGGCGATCGACCCGCTCCGAAGCTCCCAGCAGCATAGTGGGCAGAATACGCAATGAAGCGTGATCTTCGATTCCGGCCGAATCCATCGGCGGTGTCTCGCGGAACGGGTAATTCAGAGCACGCTGGAACGGATTGGGTGCGGCGGCCGGCGGTGTAAAATCAAATGTGCTTGCATACGCTGCCTCCCGGTTCAGCGGAGAAGCATATTGCAGCGCATTGATACCCATGGGATTGGATGAGGGGGCCAACTCCCGGTGTTCATAAACAGGAATGCTGGTAGTCTTTACCAGGGCCTGCTCAATTGTATCGAGCACAAGCTTATGCACCGTGCTCTGATCGCGGAATCGAATTTCTGTTTTTGCCGGATGCGCGTTTACATCCACCTCATCAAAAGGCAATTCCACAAAAAGGATCACAACCGGATAGGCGGAAGAGGGCATGCAATTTCTGTACGCCTGTCGGATTGCACTGGTGATGACCTTGTCCCGCACCATCCGCCGATTCACATAAAAGAATTGGGAATAGGCATTTGTTCTTTGTTCATGCGGACGTGAGCTGAATCCGCGGATACTCACGGGGCCCGTTTGACCGGACAGCTCGATCAGATTATCCAGAAATCCTTCCCCGAAAATCTGATAAACCCTTTCTCTGATCTCCGTGACAGCGACCGCATCCATCAGTACGCGGCCGTCGCTTTCCAATGTAAATCGAATCTCGGGATGCGCCAGGGCATAGTGCGTCACCAACCTGGCAATATGACCCAGCTCCGTGTCATGCGACCTGAGAAATTTCCTTCGGGCCGGCACATTGAAGAATAAATCACGAACCGTAATCTCCGTCCCTTTGTCCCAGGGTATCGGTTTCACGGCACGCATTACTCCACCCTGGATCTCCAGTTCCGTTCCGGAAATGGAATCGGATCCGCGCTGTCTTGTTTTGAGTGTGAGACGCGAAATGGAGGCAATCGAGGGAAGCGCTTCTCCTCGGAACCCAAGCGTGGCTATTGCCGTCAAATCGTCGGCCGTCTGCAGTTTGCTTGTCGCATGATGTTCAAAAGCCAGAATTGCATCATCCGGGCTCATCCCCTCGCCGTCATCTCGAACCTGGATGGAGCGCTTCCCTCCCGACATGATGGCGACGTGCACGGCCCGGCATTGCGCATCAATCGAGTTCTCCAGCAACTCCTTCACCACAGACGCCGGCCGCTCCACGATTTCACCGGCGGCTATCTTGTTCGCTAGAATTTCAGGGAGAACCCGGATCTTATTCATTCGTTTGACTGCACCGTCTGTTCCGGCTTCGGGGCCGCAGGTTTCCAGCTATTGCTTTTGACTGAATCGAGATATTCGATCAGTTCCGGAATGGACACTTCCCATTGTCGCGATTCACGAAGACTCTTGATGGCATACCGATCTTGTGCAAGTTCATTGTCGCCAATGATCAGCACGTGTTCCGAATTCAGCTTATTGGCCTGGCGCATCTGGCTTTTCAGACTTCCCTGCCCAAATTCCACATAGCAGGAATGGCCGCGATGCCTCAACGTGCGGGCAATCTCCAGCGCCTTTCTGAACGCCGGTTCTCCCATAAAGGCCAGATATAATTCGGGTTTGAACTGCGCTTCCGCACTCTGCTCCTGCGGCATCACCATGACCAGACGATCCAATCCCATGGCAAAACCGATGCCTTTGGCCGGAGGGCCGCCCAGCACTTCGGAAAGCCCATCGTATCGCCCCCCGCCAACCAGTGCATTCTGCGCGCCGAGGTCTCCGCTCACGATTTCAAATGCCGTCTTGACGTAGTAATCCAGCCCACGCACAAGTCTGGGAACGATCTGGAATAGAATCCCCGCCGCGTCCAGGTATCCGCGAACGCTCTCGAAATGGCTGCGGCATTCCTCACACAGGTGATCCGTTATGACGGGAAGCTTCTGAATATATGGCTGACAGCTTTCCACCTTGCAATCCAGAACACGAAGGCTGTTGGTCGTGGCGCGCCTGCGGCAATCTTCACAAAAATGAGGCAGATCTTCCTGCAGCGCACGGCGGAGCATCTCAATATATGCCGGTCTGCAGTTGCCGCAGCCGACCGAATTCAGGAGCAGCCGTCCCTTAACCCCGATGGAATCCAGGAACCACAAAGCCATTTCAATCAGCTCGGCATCGACGGCCGGATGATCTGATCCGAGCGATTCTGCACCAATCTGGTAGAACTGGCGCCACCGGCCCTTCTGCTTTTTCTCGTGTCGAAACATAGGCCCGATGTAATACATCTTGGTAAGCCCGCCGCCGCGATACATTGTATGCTGGATGTAGGCACGAACCACGGAAGCCGTCGCCTCCGGGCGAAGCGTTACGGAACGTTCGCTCTGGTCCACAAATGTATACATTTCCTTGCCTACGATATCCGTATCCCCACCGATCCCCCGGGCAAACAGCTCGGTGGGCTCAATGATCGGAGTACGTATTTCAAGATATCCGTACTTTTGGAAAATATTTCGCGCGCGTTCTTCCGCCACATGCCAGCAGGCAATCTCCTCCGGCAGAAGGTCTCTGGTTCCAGGAAGGTTGCTTAAAACGAGTTCATCCATCGTATGTCCTTCGGATAAATAAGGTAAGCAGCTATGGTAGCAAATTCCCGCCGCTCTGGTAATGGTTTTCCGACAAGGCAGGCCCCCTGTGGCTGGAAGCTATTGGATCTGGATATTTTTCGACTTCCGTTATCAGTATCTTCATAACGTCTGCACCTTTAACTGTTTATGTATCCAGAAATGCTCGCCTCTGTGCAACTTCCTCCGCGGGAAACTATCAGAATAGTCAGGGAGCCCAGGATGGGTACGAGAAACAGGAGGGTGCCGATGTTGAAAGAGCAGGAGTTGAGAGAACAACTCAGGAAAGAGATCATTGGACAGGACAAGGCGATTGATGCCATGGTCCGCGCTGTGATGGTTGCCAATCTTGGAATCTGCGATCCGCAGCGACCATTGGGTACATTTCTGTTCCTTGGGCCGACCGGGACAGGCAAGAGTCAGATCGGCCGATCACTGGCCCAGATTCTGCATGGAAACGACTCGGGGCTTCTTGTCATCAACTGCACGGAATTCAAGAATCCGCACGATGTTTCCAAGCTCACAGGAGCGCCTCCGGGATATATCGGCCACGACCATCCGCCTTTTCTTACCCCTGAGCGCTTGGAAAAAAAGCAGACCATCGTCATTTTCGAAGAATTGGAGAAGGCCGATCGTGCGCTCAATGACCTCCTTCTGCAAATTCTTGAAAGAGGTGAATTGAAGACCGGACTCGGCGTGGATCTCAGCTTCAGGAATTGCTTCATTATTCTGACCAGCAATGTCTGTGCGAAGGAAGTGGATCAGATAACCACCAACTCCTACATTGGCTTCAATCCGGTCTATCCCAAGCTTGAAGGTATGGACCAGGATGTCGCCAATGACAAAATCCGTTCCGTCTGCATTGGCGCCGTCGAGGACTTTTTCAGTCCCGAATTTATCAATCGCATCGATGAAATAGTGACGTTTAATCGCCTGAAAGACGATCACCTGATGCTGATCCTTGAGAAGTTTCTCGCCGACACCAGAGCGCGCCTGGCAACTGCGGGGATTGCCGCCATCGTTTCAGAGGCTTCCAAGCGCTTTCTTATCCGAAAAGGAACCAATCTTCGCTATGGAGCCCGGCCCTTGCGCCGAGCGGTACGGGAATACCTGGAATACCCGCTGGCTGCACTGATTGCTGAAGAGGGAGCGACTCGCAACCAGATTGTGCATGTGGAGGCTGAGGAGGAGTGCCTGTCCTTCCACTTTGCCAGAATGGCGGCAGCGTCTTAGAAGACTTCCAGCGAAATTCCAGATTCCGGATTCCTATTCCAGACTGAGCGTTTCGCCGGCACAGGCGTAGCCTCCACGATGCGGATGACGCATACACCTTGTCTAAGCCCTGCAAGGCCAGTGAAGCGACAGGCCCGGAGGGCTGCTGAATTATTGGCTTTCCCTGAAAACGCTTCGCTTGGACACTTCCTGAATCAGGGTCTCGAGGTAGCTGACGAACTTTCGCATTCTCGTGCGGATTTCGGCAAGGTTGATGGAAACAACGATTGCATCTGAAAAGCTTTCAAATTCCGCCCAGTCCCGATACATCAGCGAGTGGAGCGATGAATCCTTGAAAGCCCCGATGCGTTCCACGATGCGCGTCGCATCCAGTTCCTCTTTATCCGCAAGCAAATCCATCAGCCAGCGTCGCAAATCCCAAAGATCCTGACGGAGCTTTTCGGCGGCGACCAGTTGACCGGCACGAGCCGGGAATAGAGTGGATCCGTCAAAGTTCTTATCCAGGGATTGAATCAGACTCACGATGCAACTTTGACAGCAATTGCGAAGCAGTCCATGGCTGTTTTCCATCCGGCTGTAAACAACCCTGGGGTCCATTTCGCGAGCAATGCCGACCAGTTCCCGGGATTGCACCCGCTGGGATTCCATCTTCATCGAATAGGTAACAAGTTCAGCTGCATTTTGAAGCGCGGGAGCGACGTCGTTATTGCGCAAAATGCGGGCTTTCATAAAATCGGCCAGGCTTCCCATTTCCTCATGAATGAGGGCAAAGATCACAAGGTGCTGCTTCAGCGGCCTGTCCTTGGTCAAATCAGCCATGACAATTCGCAGGTATTTCAGGAAACGGAAGAGATAGAGAAAAACCAGCGCGACATTTCTTCTGACCGTCTCATGCGGGATGCGCCGAAGCGTGGCAATCAGCGCCTTGTTTTCGATAAGATCGTACTGCAATTTGAATCGCTGACTAATCAGCATGTCGACATAGCGGCAGTTCTTCAGCTCGCGGCTGAAGTTTCGGCCCAGGGAAATGAACAGCTGGAAATCCCGACCGGGCTGAAGATTCAGTGAATCGATGGTGATACGCAGATCGTTGAGAGCCTGCAACAATTGCGACAGGCTGTCGGCCGGTGTTAACTGTTCTGCGATGCGGCTGATATTCGAATCCAGGATTCTGTCCCGTCGCATCTGGTCTTCGATGAAATCCTCAAACTCGAACTTATCGTCCTGCCCCGCCCGAATGATGTCACAGGTGAACGCCTCACACCGTTGAACGGACTCGCGCACAATTCCGATCTCCGGCGCAAAGCTGCGCATTGCCAGCCCTGTTCTTTCCGACTCCCCGAGCGGCAGATGATCCAGGTCGAAGTATGCTTGGATCGCTTTCAGGCATGTTTCCATTCCAAAGAGGCTTTCAATTGCCCCCCTTTCCTGGATCTGCTTGATCCACCTTGTGAGATTTTCCGTTCCTGCAATTATCTCGGAGTGCAGCGCATCGACAAAGGAGTTCTGAATGCGAAGACCTTTTCCCGGCTCCAGAGGCATACCCATCTCCCGATCAATCAAAGCGCCGATGACGAAAGCCTCCGAAATTCCTCGGTGCTTTTTCGCATTGCCAGCCAGTCTTCAAAGATAGCGGGGGTCTCCAGCCAGATGCGGAACCACTCGGCAATCTCCTGTTTCTGCAGGCGCTTCTGCAATGAAACCTTTCGGTTGCGGCCGATAAGCTCCGCCCGGTATCGCCCCAAACTGGCAATTCGGCGACAATACTCCACTCCTTTCTTATCGCTCGTTTCGCGATATTTTCGGCATAAATTTTCAAGCGTAAGTAGGGTCGACTCCGCCTCCTCCAGGGTAGCAAAAGCCAAAACACCCGTAAGTGCTTCGCTATAGGGAGGTTCTATGTTCAGCTCTTTGTGCGCCATGAAGTTGCAGACTAGCGCGGGCCGGCGGAAATCGCAGTCTCCAGCCCAATCTCAAAAAAGATCATCCTGGACCCATTATCCCGCCGGTACACATTGGGAATATAGACCACGGAATCTTTGAGATATGAAGTAAGGTCGTCAGAATTTATATGCAGGTACAGAAAGCCGCTCCCCTTGCTGTGCGGCTCCACAATCTTTTCCATGAGAAACTTGGAGTCGAAATCATCCAAAGCATCCTGATTCAGATCAGATCTTGGAATTCTCGGCAGCACGGTTTTCGGAAACCATGATTTATCCTTCCGAAACAGGCGGTATACAACCTCATTCGGAGATAACGTCTTGGTATGATCTGAGCCGTGAATCAGCTCAATGGAGAGACCGTCGACCTCAATTGGAAAGTTGTTGTCATTGAAAATGATAACGGCCAACGGCATAATTCCGCGTGTTATCATATCGGGCTTGTCAAAGACACGTGCGGCCAGGGCGTCATTGAAAAGAGGCTCTGCCGCGATAGTGACCCCTTCGCTCGTCAGGGTTGCAGGGTAAGTGGAGCGTTCACGAACAATCCATGGGCGGCTCTTATACCCACCCGCCCAGCCAGGCAGCGCAACCCATGAAAACGCAATTACGAGCAGGAAGATCGAGAACAGCCTGATTTGTTTCATATTGGTATGGTAACAGATAAGTCGCTTTGATGGTTAACTATACCATCGCTTGGGAGCTTGGCGGAATTGGATTCCTATCTTGTCTACATGCTCGCGGTTTGCGTCATTGCGCTATTTCGGCTTCTGCCGCGAAAGATTGGTTCGTGGATCATTCATTTTCTGGGCACCTGCGCCTACTACATCGATGCCCGGCACAGGCATATCGCCCATGTGAATCTCAGGATTGCCTTTCCCGAATTGAGCGCGAACGAAAGAGCAAGGATCGCGCGCAAAAGCTTCGGGAATACCGGGATGAATCTTCTGGAAATCAGCAAACTCTCAATCCTGACACCCGAAAATATAGGATCCCTGGCTGATTATGATTCCGTGCATGGCATCGAAAACTACAAAGCGGCGCTGGCCAAAGGGAAAGGCATCCTTTATCTCACAGGGCATTTCAGCTCCTGGGAATTGCTTCCATCCGCCCATGCACTGCATGGCTATCCGTTAAGCTTTATCACGCGCCCGCTGGATAATGCTCCGCTTGAAAGATACCTGCTGAAAGTGCGCGAATCGAAGGGAAACCGTGTAATCAACAAGAAGAATTCAGCACGCGCCATCCTGAAAAGCCTGTCTTCCGCGGGTACCGCCGGGATACTAATGGATCAGAATACCAGCCTGCAGGAGGGCATTTTTGTAGATTTTTTTGGCATTCCTGCCGCGACCACTACAAGTGTTGCCTTGTTTGCGCTTCGCACCGAGGCCCCTGTTCTGCCAGGCTATCTTACTCTGATGCAAAATGGCCGCTATCGCATCAAATTCCTGAGCCCGGTTGAAATGGTTCGGACGGGAGACACAAGCCGCGACCTGGAGGTCAACACCCGCCGATTCAATGAAATTTTCGAAAGCATTATCCGTGAACAGCCGGAATCATGGCTCTGGGGACATCGGCGCTGGAAATATCAGCCTTCGGGAAATCCCCCGGATCTCTATGCTCTTTCCGATGAGGAATTATCCAGCTTCCTGCAAAAAGCCCGCGTCGGTAAAAACTGACGACCGGCATCAACGCGATGGAGAATTCATAAGGCGGGTAAAGGAGTCTTTGTAGCGGATACTGTCCAGAACGGAATGAACCTTCTTCAATTCCTCTTTCAGGATAGGACGGTATTTCTCCGGCTCCATTTCAATTGCTTTCCCGAAGGCAGCAATGGATGGATCCGGCTGTTGAGCTTTGGCATATAGAATCCCAAGCCTGAAATAGTCGAGGGATTGGCCTTTCCCAAGTGCAATCACTTTTTCGTGCGCCTGGATTGCATCCTTATCCAATTCGAGTTTTTCCGCTACAAGTGCCAGATTGCCCCAGGCAGCGGCATATCCCGGGTCCAACTGGACCGCAATTCTCAGCTCGGCGATTGCTTCGTCCATCCGCTTCTGTTCCGCATACAGCGTCCCCAGGTTGTAGTGCACTTCCTTTTGTTTTGGACTTATCTCGAGAGCCCGCTTATAGGCAGCGATAGCATCATCGGGACGATTCAGTTCCCCATACAGATCGCCCAACAGGAAATAGGCATTGGCATTCCCCGCATCAAGTCGAGTGGCCGATTCCAAAGCCTTTGCCGCTTCCTCCGCCCGATTCGAATTCGCCAGGCTGAATCCAAGCTTGGTATAAACGGCGGCTTGCTCCGTTGTCTTTTCCAAAGCAGCCCGGTAGGCCGTGATCGCTTTTGCATGCTGCTGCAGATAGGAATAGGCATCGCCCAGTCTCTCGAGCAGATCGGGGTTCCCCCCTTTCACAGCATTTGCCGCCTCGAGTTTGGCAGCCGCCTCGGGATAGTTTTTCTGACGAAGAAAGATCAAGCCGAGATTAAACAGTGCGGTGAAGTTGTTCGGCTCCGTGATCAGCGCATCCTTATAGTGGCTGATCGCGGGATCCACCTGATTATTGCGTTGATATAACTGGGCAAGTTCAATGCGCGACTGAACGTCGGCCGGTTCCTTCTCGAGGACCAGCTGAAGATTTTTCATGGCCGCATCGTCTTCTTTATTGTTGAACTGGAGATACGCCAGGGCTCTCAGCATTTTAATATCGCCCGGCTTCCTTTTCAGTCCCTCTTCCAGCGCAATTACCGCTTGTGGCGTGTTACCAAGTTCCTGATGTGCGGCGGCCAGCATGAAAAAGATTCCGCCATCAAACTTGGGCTCCAGCTTCAGAACCATTTCAAATTCGACGATCGCATCCTTCATCTGCTTTCGGCTGGCGTGGATCAGACCGAGATTATAATGCGCTTCCATAAAATCCGGCTTGATCTCAATGGCCTTTTGAAAATATCCCATCTGCTCGTCGCTGTTTTCCTTCGGCGTGCCGATCAGGTCCTCTCCCTTTTTGAACCAGACCATTGCATCCCGATAGATCCTGGCATCATCCATCGTTACTACTTTCTTTTCCGGCGGTTTTTGAGTCTTCCGCGATTGGGCGGTCGCTGAAATCGCCCCGCAAAGAAAGATGCAGGAAATCAAGAGTGCTCGATATTTCGGAGATTGGATGAACATAGGGGAAATTGTAATCCATGCCTTGTGGAACCGCAAAGATACCGTGCAGGCAGAGTTTTTTCAGCAGAGTATCCTCGCGGTCCCGTCAAGTCTATAGTTCCGGCAGCGGCTCCGTGGACTTTGCGGCCAGATCCTCAAAGTAAGAGAGCTGCCTGAACTCGCGGTAGCGCTGTTCAATCTCAGGAAACGTGAGATTCCCCAGATTGTAGGGGCCAAAATCCATAATATTGAAAGATGCCATGACGGTTCCAAAAACAACCGCCTTTCGCAAGGCCGCATCGTCATGAGTGCCGCAGGCTGCAAGGTAACCCATCAGCCCGCCGGCAAACGAATCCCCTGCCCCCGTCGGATCCGTCACTTCCTCCATCGGGAAAGCGGGAATACTGAAGATGGACTTGCCGCAAAACATCAGCACACCATGCTCGCCCCTCTTCATCACGAGAATCTTGGGTCCCATTGTCAGTACACGCTTTGCCGCCCGGATCAGATTGGATTCTTCCGCAAGCTGACGCGTTTCCTCATCGTTGATCACCAGGAGATCGATCATTGAGAGGGTGTTCAAAAGCGATTTGCGCTTGCTCTCTATCCAGTAATTCATCGTATCGCAACCGACGAGCTTGGGGCGCTTTGTCATCTGCTCCAGCACGGATCGCTGCAGATCAGGATCGATATTGCCCAGGAACAGGTATTCCTGCGCCCGATGCGCGCTCATCAATTTCGGAGTGAAATCAGCAAAGACATTGAGCTGCGTATCCAGGGTTGTACGGGAATTGAGATCGATTCCATACTCCCCCTTCCATCGAAACGTTCGCCCGACCTTTCGCTCCATCCCGGAAATATCGATCCCTTTCTTTTGCAGAAAAGAAACATGCGTCTCCGGAAAATCTTCGCCGACCACAGCCACAATGCCGACTTCCGTGAAATAGCTTGCCGCGATGCTGAAATACGTTGCGGCGCCCCCCAGGACCTCGTCTCTGCTTCCCGTGGGAGTCTTGACGGAATCGAACGCAACCGAACCGACAACCAGAATGCCCATCCTTATCTCCTACCGCGCCTTCTTTCGCGCACTACAAAGCCTATAGATACTTACCCACGATGCAATTCAGCCGGCTTTTTGTTTCTTCCGGAATCCGCGTCTTATCCGTGATCAACGCATATTTCAGCGCTTCGCCGCACTGGCATTTTCTCGATTGATTCATATCCTTGACAGTCTGCAGAATAATCGCCTGGGCGGCCTGAACGTTTTTCTGAAGATTGGAAACAATCATGTCCACACTGACCGTTTCGTGGGATTCATGCCAGCAGTCGTAATCCGTTACAAGCGCGATGGTGACATAACAGATTTCGGCCTCCCGAGCCAGCTTGGCCTCCTGCAGGTTTGTCATTCCGATGACATCCATTCCCCAGCTGCGGTACAGATTGGACTCTGCCTTTGTCGAAAATGCGGGCCCTTCCATGCAAACGTACGTTCCTCCCTTTTTTGAAGGGATCCCGGCTTTGTGTGCCGCGGTATTGACCTGTTCCAGGAGATCCGGGCATACGGGATCGCCAAACGCAATGTGCGCAACAAGGCCATTGCCGAAAAAGGTCGAGATCCGGCCACGTGTTCGATCGAGGAACTGATCCGGCAGGACAATATCCAGAGGGGCCAACTCTTTCTTCAGCGAGCCCACCGCGCTAACTGAGAGAATTCTCTCCACGCCCAGGGCTTTCATTGCATAGATGTTTGCGCGGAAGTTCAATTCGGATGGCATAAACCGGTGTCCCCGTCCGTGCCTGGCAAGGAAGGCAACCTTCTGTCCAGAAAGCGTGCCGATAATGAACCGGTCGCTGGGAGCACCGAAGGGAGTATCCACATCCATTTCGCTGCGTTCCGTCAACCCCGGCATGTCATATAATCCGCTACCACCGATGATACCGATCTTGATCTTTTCCATGGTTCTTATCTCGAATTTGGCTATTTCACTTTTATTGAACGACTGTCGACTTATGATTTTCCCGCGCATCTTAGCAGTACAGATCGAATTTGGAAAGAAAACCATCTCGATGAAGCACGACTCTCTGCCGGGTCTTATCCGTCATCCACAGTCTGACATTGCAGTCGAATTATTTCTTCCGCCGCGGTAAAAGGATCGGTTTTACGGTCAACGAGCATCCGTGCAAGTTCCTGAATCCGCGCGGCATTGTGTTTATCATTGAGAAGATTCCATCGCGCCTGCGTGCAAGCCAATTCGAGCAGCCGCTCTTTTTGCGCCTCAATTCTCTGCTCGCGCCTCAAGGCAGAGTTCTGTGAAAATTCCCGAAATGCTTCGATGGCACGGAGGCACTCGCGAACCCCTACTCCTTCCGAAGCGATCGTCCGAACAACCCCGGGAGTCCAATGGTCTCCGCGCGCACTCATCGACAGCAGCGCCTTTACTTCCGACTCCACCCGGTCCGCACCGGCATGATCGGATTTGTTTATAACGAAAAGATCGGCAATTTCCATGATCCCCGCCTTCATCATCTGCACATCATCTCCCATGCCGGGGACCAGCAGCACTAATGCCATGTCCGCAATTTTGGCGACCTCGACTTCTCCCTGCCCTACTCCAACGGTCTCCAGGAGAATGACATCGAACCCGGCCGCATCCAAAACCATCATGGCATCGGATGTCGTGCTCGCGAGGCCACCCATGTGGCCACGCGTTGCCATACTCCGGATGAACGTGCCCGGATCAAGACTGCGGGATTGCATTCGGATCCGATCGCCGAGAATCGCGCCGCCGGTAAAGGGACTGGTGGGATCCACCGCAATAATTCCCACTTTCTTACCTTCAGCCCGATAGGTTTCGGCAAGCCTGTCCACGAGAGTGCTTTTGCCCGCCCCTGGAGCGCCTGTAATCCCTATCGACAGACCTCGCCCGGTGTGGGGATAGAGTTCGCGCAGGATAGGAATAACTTCGGGAGATCGGTTCTCAACCAATGTCAAAAACCGCGCAACGGTTCGGAAATCACACGTCAGGATTCGATCGATCACTTCACGTTGAGCCTGCATTTCAGATGCTTTGCTTCCTCGGCTTGAGAAGTAGCGGTTTCTCCAGACCTATTCAAGGATCTCTCTCGCGATGACCATTCGCTGAATTTCGCTCGTACCTTCTCCAATGGTGCACAATTTTGCATCCCGATAGAACTTTTCCACCGGGAAGTCCTTGATAAATCCATACCCGCCGTGAATCTGAACCGCCTCATTGGCCACGCGCACGGCAACCTCACTGGAGAAGAGCTTTGCCATTGACGATTCCTTCGAGGTCTTCTTCCCTTCCTGTTTCAGAATCGCGGCACGCTCCGTCAACAATCTGGCCGCTTCAATCTCGGTTGCCATATCCGCAAGTTTGAAGCGTATTGCCTGAAATTGCGCGATCGATTTGCCAAATTGCTCCCGCTCTTTTGCATAGCGCAAGGCATTTTCATATGCCCCTTGTGCAATCCCCACACCGAGCGCAGCAATCGATATGCGGCCGCCATCGAGAACCTTCATGCAGTCGCGGAAGGCCGAACCCTCCTGCCCCAACAGGCTATTCACGGGAATGCGACAATCATCCAGCAGGATGCTTGCAGTATCGCTCGCACGCATGCCGAGCTTGTTTTCTTTTTTGCCGATGGAAAGCCCCGGCCTTTCCCGTTCGACGATGAAAGCGGAAATTTCCTTTTTCCGGGGATTCGTCATCGCCATGACGACGTAGGTTCCCGCCACCGACGCATTGGTTGTAAAATGCTTGGAGCCATTCAGCACATAAGAATCCCCATCGCGAACAGCCGTCGTTTTCATGCCGCTCGCATCGCTTCCCGATCCCGCCTCTGTAATCCCCCAGGCCCCGAGCTTCCTTCCGGAAGCCAGGTCAGGCAGGTATCGGCGTTTCTGCTCCGCGGTACCGAACAGAAAAATATGATTTGAGCACAGGGAGTTGTGAGCGGCTACAAAAAGACCGACCGAGCCGTCGATCCTTGCAAGCTCCTCAATAACGACAATGTACTCGGGATAGGAAAGCCCAGCACCGCCGAACTCGGGAGGAATAATCGCGCCCAGGATTCCCATTTCTCCAAGCCTGGACACGATCTCCATTGGGAAATGCTGCGCTTCATCCCATTCGAGGACATGGGAAGCGATCTCTCCTTCGGCAAATTCCCGAATCGAATTGCGTAAAATGCGGTTCTCTTCCATCGCATCAGAAACCATCAGGCTCATGCTCCAAATATTTGCTTAAATTTATCGGCAGCCTGGATGATTTGATCGCGATTTACATCATTATGCGTTACCAGTCGAATCCTGGCTGAATCCAACAGGGACACCCAAACGCCATGCTCTTTCAGAACTGCCGCCACATTTTCGCTCGTTTGACCGGTTCTCTTGACACCAACCATTAGTATGTTGGTACGGACCTTTTCCGGTTCAACATCCAGCACCGCTATTTCTGACAGCAGTTCGGCCATTAAGCGCGCATTCCCATGATCCTCCGCGAGACGCGCCGGCATTTTTTCAAGAGAAATCAATCCGGCGGCCGCGAGCACACCCACTTGTCGCATTCCGCCGCCCAGCATTTTCCGAACACAACGCGACTGTTCAATAAATTCGGCAGATCCGACGAGCATTGAGCCAACCGGTGCTGCCAATCCCTTGGATAGACAAAACATGATGGAATCACACTTCGCGGTAAGGCTCGCGACATCCGTTCCAAGCGCCGTCGCGGCATTGAAAATGCGCGCTCCATCCAGGTGAACCGGAAGTTTGACATCGTGCGCATGGTCGCAGATGTCATCGATTTGGGATTTCTCATACAGCGATCCGCCGGCCATGTTGTGCGTATTCTCCAAAGCAATCAACCCCGTCTGCGCCCTGTAATAAATTTTCGGGCGAATTGCAGCCTGAATCCTCTTCCAATCGAGGATCCCATCCGCCGTCGGAACCGGTCGCGCCAGCACGCCGCTGACTGCCGCCATGGCGGCCATTTCAAATTCGAATATATGCGCGTGGCCTTCAGTGATCACTTCCTGCCCCGGCTTGGTATGCACATTGATTGCAATCTGATTCCCCATGGTTCCGGAGGGAACAAATAGGGCCGCCTCCTTTCCAAAAATAGCCGCAGCCCGCTCCTGCAGGCGGTTTACCGTGGGGTCACCCAGAAATACATCATCTCCCACCTCCGCGGATGCCATTGCGGCGCGCATTTCGGGAGTTGGCTTTGTAACCGTGTCACTTCTCAGATCGATAGCATTGATGTTCATAGCGAGTCAGATAAACAGTTGAAATATTTCGTTGGAGAGCAGCATGCCTGATTCCGTAAGACGTATCCTCGAGCCGTTCCGCTCGATCAACCCTCTTGTTGAGAGATCCTGCAAGCCAGGTTCAAATGGTGACAGACTGTCGGCGTCGTATTCTTTCATCAACAGTTCCCAATCGACACCCTGTCGAAGACGTAACCCTAAAAACAGAGATTCCGAAAGCGATTGACGTTCGGAAACAACCTCTCGCCACCCAACCGGACTTTCGCCGGCCAACACCGATTCCGTATAGCGTTCAAGTTGCGCATGATTGCTATATCTGGACGCACCATCAAAAGAATGGCTGCCGACGCCGAATCCATAAACCGGCCCGCGCTTCCAGTATTTCATGTTATGGCGGCAGATGTGGCCATCTTTTGCAAAGTTGCTGATTTCGTACTGACGCAATCCCCTGGATTCCAAAAACTCGATCGTTTCCAGGTAAAGGTCGGATACAAAATCCTCCTCAGGCAGACTCACAATGCCGGATTCTACCAACCCTTTCATTGGGCAATCATCGTCCAGATCCAGCATATAAACGGAGAGGTGTGGAATGCCAAGAGCAATCACCAATTGCAGATTCTGTCGCCAGCTTTCCACGGTCTGACCCGGCAGGCCCAGCATCAGGTCGAGGTTAATATTTGAGAATCCGCCCTTTCGCAACTGGATAATTGATCTCTCGATCATCTCCGCATTGTGTACCCGTCCAATGGATTTCAGTTCTTCGTTGCAGAAAGACTGCGCCCCCAGAGATATGCGATTAATGCCCGAACGCCGATAGGCGTCCACCTTCTCCCCCGAAAGAGTGCCCGGGTTTGCTTCCAGGGAAATTTCACAATCCTTCGTTACCTGGAACAGAAGCCTGCAGGAGTTGAGAATTTGTTCTATATGGTGCTCAGGAATCAGGCTGGGCGTCCCCCCGCCAAAATAAATCGAGTCCACGACCCATTGAGTACTCCCGGGATCGGTGTGCCGCTCCAGTTCGAGAAGAATGGCCCGCTGATAACGCTCCTCGTCCGACTGGATCCAGGGCCTGCTTATGAAGTGGCAATAGCTGCATTTGGATCGGCAGAATGGAATATGGAAATAAATCCCGCGAGTCAAAGTGTCCTATCCGTTTCCCCCCGCCGGCAATATTGCCAATGGGAGAAGTCAGTGCCGGGTTCACGCTGAAGCAGCACCCAGGAGCGTGTCGAGCAAAATAAATTCAACCCCCGCCTGACGCATTTCCTCGAGAGCTTCCTTTTCCGTTTTTGGAGACAGCCCCTTTGCGGCATCGGTGACCAGCGCCACCGGCACACCCGCACGGCGAATGCCCAGGCATGCAAGTTTCACACAATACTCTGTGGCCACCCCGAAAACGATCGCATGCGGGGGCAAAACGCGCAACAGTCGCTCGGATACCGGGTTGGTGAACATATCCAGAGCCTGCTTTTCAATGATGATCTGCTGATGCTTTCTCAAGGCGTCCATCAAATTGCGATCCGCAGGTTTGTTCGCGATGACAAGCGGTCGAGGCAACAGAGTCTCATCAAGTTTTCGTTGCCCATCTGTTCCAGCTACGCAATGAGGCGGAAATTGCGCAAATTCCGGATCGGCCGCCACGTGCGCATCCGTGGTGGAAAGTATCGATATTTGATTTTTCTTTGCGAAATCAAAGAGCCGGCGCAGTTTTGGAATAATTCGCTCTGCTCCGGGGACATAGAGGGAGCCCGTTGAGAGCATAAAATCACGCTGCGTATCCACATCCACAAAAAAGATATTCTTCATCCCCCTATTATACATCTTCCCGGGACGTACCAAGGCAGGTTGAATGGAATCAATAGTTATGGAAAAAGAACGCCCGCGATAGAGCCTTGGAATTTGTTTCTGCCAGCATTTTCAATTCTAGCGAGGATAGGCGGGGACCCAATCCAAAGACGGGGTTGGAAAATGAAAAGCAGCCCTAGAATGCGCCAGGGACCTCTCTTAAGCGCTTCGGTGCAATATATCATCCGTCCAAGCCGGGCGATCACCAGCCGAATAGATTACCTGGATGAAATAAAGGGAATTGCGTCGCTTCGAGATTGAATTTCATGGAGCGGGCGGATGCCCGATCGGGCGCCGAGATAACCGCAGCTTAAACCGGCGGCAACATTTGCAAACCGCATGATCTGCTCCAGGGGCCAGTTCTGAAGAAGCCCATAGAGGAAACCTCCGTGGAAAATGTCTCCCGCGCCCGTTGTGTCGACGGCATCCACCTTCAAGCCAGGGAATGTCACACACTGATCGTCAATCCAGGTCAATGCCCCGCCGGATCCAACCGTTACGGCCAGAAAACCGCTAAAGCATTTACGAAGCTCCCGCAAGGCTCGCGCCGGGTCGTCTATTCCGGTGAACTCCACAGGGAAATTTGAGCTGACGATAAGAAAGTCAATTTTCTCAATCAATTTCTCACAGTTGGGAAAGGCCTTGTCCAGATCAATACTGACCGGGATCCCCTCTTCCTGGCACCATGCGGCTGCCGCTGCTGATCCCTCCATGTCATACCCATCGAGATGCAGAATCCGGCCGGCGCAGACGTCACTCCGGATCAGTTCAGAGGCCTGGAAATCCAATCCGCTCTTCCTTTGAGAGAGAATTGTCCTTTCCCCGCTGTCTTTTTCGACGACAATGACCGCGAACTGATTCTCGGCCTTCTCTTCAACTATTACCGATGAAATATCGATCGATTCAGTAACAAAGCTCTCCAGCGAGAACCGGCCGATCTCATCTCCCCCCACTTTTCCTATATATTTGGTCTTCAGCCCCATGCGTGCCAGAAATGTCAGGGCTGTTGCCACCTGCCCGCCGGCAAGCCTGGAATATTGCAGAATTTCCGTTTTGGATTGAAGCGCGGGGAATTTTTGTACAATGCAAAGGTGATCGACCGAATTCGTGCCAAAACCCACGACATCAAATCGCCGGGATCGGGAAAACTCAAGATCAAATCGGTGCGACGATGTCCTGGGCTGAATCACTTTCATGCCATCGATCATACTGCATGAGTCAGAAATTCAGGAGTCCGAAGTCTGAATTTCCGATCCGGGCATTCTTCCCGCATTCACCAGGCCTGCATCCGCAAAACTATAATAGTCATCATAGCCAAAGACGATGTGGTCCAAAACTCTGATGCCGAGGATTTGCCCGGCATGAACCAGTCGCTGGGTACAGTCTCTGTCCTCCCGGCTTGGTGCAGGATCGCCAGATGGATGATTGTGAATGAAGATTAGAGATGCCGTACTATCCCGGACAGCCGGAGCAAATACTTCCCGTGGATGCACCACCGAGGTGCTCAGGCTCCCGATCGACACAAGCACTTCCCGGATAAGTTGGTTCTTTGAATTGAGATGCAGCGAAAAGAAATGCTCCTTGTTGGCGCTAAAAAAGCGTGCGCGGTATCGGTGATACAGCTCGCGGCTGTTGCAGAATCGCTCTCCGGCGCGCAATGGCACAGAACAAACCTGGCGCCCCAGTTGAAGGGAGGCGTAGAGGGACATCGCTTGCCGCTCGGATAGTTTTCCAGCCTGGCGCATTTCCTCCTGCGTTGCCTGCGCGAGCGCCTGCGCCGAACCGAAATGCTGCAGCAATCTTTGCGATGCAGCATAGGAAGCCTGGCTCGAATGACCTCTTCCGAGAACGTCTGTAAGCAGATCGATGATTTCAGAAGCCATATGTTCAAATGACGAAGGACGAATGACGAATGGCGACTTGAGCAAAAAGGCCGTTCCCTTTTTGCTCATACATCTAATGCAGAGTTTGGAAGAAGTGCCAAGAAAAAGATGGGAGCATGCGGCCAAACTTCGTAATTACATTGCAAGGCCGCCGTCAGCCTGGAGGACCTGGCCGGTGATATAGCGGGATTCTTCAGAAAGCAGAAATGCCGCAATCCGGGCCACCTCTCCGGTGGAACCAAATCGGCCCAAAGGTATATTTTGCTGCATCGAAGAGCGATATTCGTCCGAAAGTCCTTGGGTCATCTCTGTATCAATGACTCCCAACGCGAGCGCGTTCACGGTAATCCCGCGTCCAGCCAGTTCCCGGGCCAAAGCCTTGGTCATTCCAATCATCCCCGCCTTGGAGGCAGAATAATTCACCTGACCGGACATGCCCCTGATTCCGCTTACCGAGGTTATGTTGAGAATGGATCCGGTGCGTGCCCGAATCATGATCGGAGCGACCGCCTTGGAAAAACTGAACGCTCCTTTCAGATTCGTGTCGATAACGTCGTCCCAGTCCTTTTCATGCATGCGCAGGATCAGTTTGTCACGAACGATTCCGGCATTGTTCACAAGATAATCGACACCACCGAATCGCTCCTTCACCTGCTGAACCATGGTCTCCGCTGCCGTGAAATCCTCCGCATTTGCCTTGAAGGCCTCTGCCTTGCGGCCTGATCCTTTCAATTCAGCCAAAAGACTCTCCGCGTCACTACTGCTTTTCCAGTAACTGAACGCCACATTGCAGCCTCTGGCCGCAAGTTCGAGGCAAATCGCCCGCCCGATACCCCGGCTCCCCCCCGTTATAATTGCCGTTCGATTTTCAAAGCTCACTGCGGTCCCTCTGCGTTGCCCTGTGCAGGTGTATTCGATCTGTTCCGTATTAAGCCAGTTCCCGAATGCGCTGACACACTGCATTCCCGGCTTCGACTGTCCCGAGTTGCCCACCGATATCCGGGGTGCATTCATCCTCACGAATGCATTCCCGTATCGCCGCCTCGATCAGAATTCCCTCGGCCTTGTATCCCAGGTGATCCAGCAGCATTTGAAGTGAGAGAATGGCGGCAAACGGATTGGCCAGATTCCTTCCCGCATATTTCGGGGCCGAACCATGCACGGGCTCAAACATGCAAGTTCCTTTGGGGTTCACATTGCCCGATGCTGCTATTCCGAGTCCCCCCTGCAGCTGCGCGCCCAGGTCTGTGATGATGTCTCCGAACATATTGCTGGTAACGATAACCTCGAACCTTGATGGTTCTCGAATCAGCGCCATGGCCAGCGCATCGATATAGAGGTGTTCCGATTCTATCTGCGGATACCGCGCGGCTACTTCGACAAAGATCCTCTGCCACAGATCCCCGGTAAAACGAAGCGCATTGCTTTTGTCCGACATCGTCACGCGCTTGAGCTTATTGCTCACCGCGAACCGGAAGCCGGCATCCAGAATGCGCTCAACCCCCTTGCGAGTGGCAACGCTTTCCTGGATAGCCATTTCGTCCGGAGTGTCCTTCTTGAAGGTTCCACCAATCCCGACATACAAGTCTTCGGTATTTTCGCGGAATACTGTGAAATCCACGTCGCTTTCCACGGCCCCCTTCAACGGGCACAGTCTTCGATCCAAGAGCTTTACTGTCCGAATGTTTGCATATAGATCCAGCCCGAAACGGATACCAAACAGGATATCCACCGCGTGCTTCATGTCCGGAATTCGCGGGTCTCCCAGCGCGCCCAGCAGAATAGCATCAAATTCAGAACGAAATTGATCCAATGCCTCGGGAGGGAGTGCCACGCCCTCTCTCAGGTAGCGTTCTGCGCCATAGTCAAAGGCCACCGTCTCAATCTTCTTCCCTGATAAATCCGTCAGGGTGCGCAACACCTTCAATGCTTCCGCGACAACTTCGACACCGATACCATCGCCGGGTATAACCGCTATGCGCGTCATAGGTACCTCTCAAGATAAGGCTTCGACACAAGGAAAGAGGTCAGGGAGGAAAGTCTGCGTGCAATCAGGGCGCGGTATGAATTCATGACCATGCCTGCCGCTCCGGACCAGTCGGCTGCTAAAACGGGAAGGGATACATCAGCCATCCGGCCACAAAGGAAAGGACAATAAAGGATCCGAAGAGAACCAGAAAATACCGCAGCCGCTCTTCGGACTCACTCTTTCCAATATACGACAGAACGAGAGAGGTCAGAATGCTGAAAATAAACATTAATACGAAATGATTTTTCATCGCTTTCTGCCAAGCGCTATATCAAAGATATCAACAACGACAAGCATATTCAGGAGACCCGCAACATAAATAAAAACATTGGCGTAATCAAAGGTATACGCCGTCGGATCTCCCACTCCGGCACCCTTCAGCCAGGGGATCCAATACAAAAGCCCGGATCCCGCTTCGGCCAGGAACTTCAGCGTTGAAAACAAATCCCCGAATTCTGGGCCAACCAGCTTCCCCTGCAGCTGAATACCAAGAACCAGCATAATAGTAATGCTGCCGAAGAAGACGGCGGCTCGATCCCACTTTCGCAGGATCGCATGCCCAATTCCAGGGATGAAATACCCCGACATACAGGCAACGATCGTCAACACCAATCCTGCCTGAGGATAAATGGGTTGAGCACCTGCGGTTCCATCAGGGATCTCTTGCGTTTCCATAGGTAGGCAATCTTACGGGAAGGAGATGGGGCAGTCAAGTGAAAGCCCTTTGATAACAATGGATTCGCCCGCTCTCGCGGATTTTTTCGGCGAGCGATTGCAAAAGCTATTGTTCTCCGGTCTGTCAGCCGATAGCGATAATCGAGACATTGCAACTCAATTGGAACCTGACCGCGCCGGTTGGCCGGGCTGCAACCAATGAAGTATTTTTGGACAATACTTCCAAAGGACATGTATGAATCTGGATACTTTGCTCAGAGTTATGGTTTCCAAGGGCGCATCCGATTTGCACCTGAAAGTAAACTGCTTTCCCCACGTCCGGATCAACGGAGAACTCGTGCCCTTGGCCGACCAGGGGAAACTGGGTAAGGAAGATTCGCTGATGATGGCTTTTTCCATCATGAATGCCAAACAAAAAGAGCGGTTCAGGGATACAGCGGAAGTAGATATCGGCTATGGCGTGCGCGGCCTGGGTAGGTTCCGTGTCAACGTATTCCAGCAACGCGGCAATGTCTCGGTCGCAATCCGCGCCGTCCCCACCGCTATCTCGACTTTTGAGGAACTCTATCTTCCGGGCATCCTCGAAACCATCACCAACGAGCCCAGAGGATTGGTTCTCGTGACGGGAACTACCGGATCCGGAAAATCCACGACCATTGCCTCCATGTTGAATTACATCAACCAACACACCATGCGCCACATCATCACCGTGGAAGATCCGATCGAATTTCTTTACACCGACCGGATGAGCCTGATCAGTCAGCGCGAAATTGGAGTGGATGCCTACAGTTTTGCCGGAGCCCTGCGCAGCGCTCTGCGTCAGGACCCTGACGTAATCCTCGTCGGTGAAATGCGCGACCTGGAAACAATTGAAACGGCCCTGATTGCCGCCGAAACCGGCCACCTGGTTTTCTCCACCCTGCATACGCTGGATGCCGTCGAAACTATCAACCGTATCATCGCGGTGTTTCCGATCCACCAGCAAAGACAGATCCGCCTCCAGCTTTCCATGGTGTTGAAGGCGGTCATCTCCATGCGACTGATGCGCCGGACCGATCTTCCCGGTCGCGTTCCCGCCATCGAAATCATGCGGACAACCGACTTCATTAAGAGCTGCGTTGTCGATCCCGATAAAACGCGATTGCTGCGCGAAGCCATCGCGGCAGGGACATCCCAGTACGGAATGCAAACCTTCGATCAATCCATCTACGAGCACTGGAAGGCCGGTCGAATCACGCTGGAAGATGCCTTGAGCTATTCCACGAATCCCGAAGAATTCAAACTCAGGGTGCAGGGCATCTATACAACCAAAGATGCCGCGATCGAATCGATGGAAAATGAGATGGCGCGTTAGCCCACTGCATTCCGCATACCCGGTGCATTATCTTACCGCCGCATCCATGCCCCTTTAAGGGACCATGTCGGCTCTGCAAGTTATTGCGATGTTTTCGCGATGATTCGTGGAATTTGCTCCATGGAATCTGTGATAATCGTGCTGTGGACGAAACATTTAAAATTCTGATGCAAAAGGCCGGGGCGCTGTTGGCACGCCGCGCTTACAGCCGCGCCGAGTTGGGCAATCGCCTCGCCCGATTTGCCGGGGAATTTCCCCTGGATACTATTCTGGATCGGCTGGAGCAGCTGAACCTTCTCAATGACGCCGATTATGCGTATAATTTTGCTCTTTGCCGCATGAAGCAGGATGGCTGGGGGCCATCAAAGATTCAACGCTCCCTCCTCCTCCATCAGGTTGAGCAAAGCATCATTGATGCAGCCCTTTTGAGGGTCGAAAATGAACTGGGCCGGGGCACCGCCATTGAGCGTTATGTGCAGGAATACTTCGCAAAAAAAGGGCAGCCTGCCGATTTGAAAGCGCTCCGCAGATTCGTTGCGCACCTGGGTCACAAGGGCTTTGATGAGGATGGCATTGTAAGTGTGTTGAGACGGATGGTTCCCGCAAACCTATGGCACCGATTCGAGACAGGAGAGTCCATTGAATAGCAGCAATCAAATTCGTGAAACCTTTCTTAAATACTTCGAACAGAATGGTCACAAAATCGTATCCAGCTCCTCGCTGATTCCATTCAATGACCCCACACTCCTGTTCACCAATGCGGGCATGAATCAATTCAAGGATATCTTCCTTGGAAATGAAACCAGGCCCTATAAAAGGTCGACTACAAGCCAGAAATGCATGCGGGTGAGCGGCAAGCACAACGACTTTAAGGATGTCGGCCACTCCTTCCGTCACCACACATTCTTTGAAATGCTCGGCAATTTTTCCTTCGGCGACTATTTCAAGAAGGATGCGGTCCATTTTGCATGGGAACTGCTAACCCGGAAAGTCGGTCTCGATCCCCGCAGGCTTTGGGTCACCGTTTATCGCGATGACGACGAAGCCTGGGAAATCTGGCACAAGCAGGAAAACATACCCGAAAACAAAATCATGCGCCTCGGAGAGGCCGACAATTTCTGGGCCATGGGAGATACCGGCCCCTGCGGACCCTGTTCCGAATTGCATTACGATTTCGGCAAGAGCCCGCTGCCCGACCATGGGGAATGCGATCTGACCTGCTCCTGCGGCCGCTGGGTAGAGGTCTGGAATCTTGTATTTATGCAATACAACCGCGATGCCGGCGGGAACATGAACCCGCTCCCTTCCCCCTCTATTGATACAGGCATGGGCTTTGAGCGCATCACTACGGTACTGCAGGAAAAGACCTCAAACTACGACACCGACCTCTTCCAGCCCCTGCTGAATGAAATCGGGCAGATTGCAAACACCGAGTACGGCGCCAATCCGAACGATGATGTCTCGATGAGAATTATCGCCGATCATGCCCGAGCCGCCACTTTTGTGATCGGCGATGGGCAGTATCCCGGCAATGACAAACGCGGCTACGTATTGCGCAAGATCATGCGTCGGGCCATGGTGCACGGCAAAAGACTTGGGATTGAGGATCCATTCATTTACAAAGTCGCGGGAACAGTGATCGAGCACATGAAAGGCGCCTATCCCGAGCTCATTCAATCTCGTGAAACCATTGCCCGCGTGATTCGCCGCGAAGAAGACTCCTTCGCCGGAACCCTGGGAGAGGGGTTGAAGGATTTTAACGATCGCGCCAAAAAACTGAAAGCCACCGGATCCCGAACGCTTCCGGGAGAAGATGCCTTCTTCCTTTATGACACGCGCGGACTACCGCTGGAAATCATTGAGGATCTGGCACAGGAAAACGGGCTTGTAGTTGATGAAGCAGCCTTTACCAAGGCGTTTGAAACACAGCGGGAGCGCTCCAGACAGGACTATCAGTCCGGAAAGATACGTCCAGAAGTTGCCCAGGCTCTATTTGAAGGCAAAACCACCTTTGCCGGGTATGGCCTCGAGGGGCCATTGCCCGCATCGATCCTGGCCATTATTGTCGACGGAGAAAGAGCGGAAATCATCGAGGCGGGACAATCCGGCGAAGTGGTTCTGGATGCCACGCCTTTTTATGCCGAATCCGGCGGCCAGGTTGGAGACACCGGGCTTATCACCAAGGATCAAAGCCGTGCGCGTGTAGTGAACACCAACTATCGCGGCACCACCATTACGCATCAGGTCCAGATTGAAGCAGGATCCCTGCAGGTAGGCGATGCGATCGAGGCCTCCGTTGACCTGGAAAAGCGCCGGCTAACCATGAAAAACCATACCGCAACGCATCTGCTGCAGGCTGCCTTGCAAAGAGTTCTGGGCTCCCAGGTGAAGCAGGCCGGGTCCATGGTCTCTCCGGATCGACTTCGATTCGACTTCACTCACTACGCTCCTTTGACACCGGCGGAAATACAGAAGATCGAGGACTTGGTCAATGAACAGATCTGGCGCAATGCCGCGGTTGAGACAACCGTAATGGATTTGGACGCCGCTATGAAATCGGGCGCAATGGCACTTTTTGGAGAAAAATACCAGGAATCCGTACGTGTTGTTGAGATCCCCGGATTCAGCAAAGAACTGTGCGGAGGCACCCATGTCCCCGCCACCGGAACCATTGGGCTTTTCAAGATCGTCAGCGAAGGGGGGATTTCCGCCGGAATCAGGCGAATCGAAGCCGTTACCGGTCCTGGTTCGCTCGCCCGCTTCCGCGCCGGCGAAAGCCTCCTGGACATCGTTCAAATGGATAACAAAATTGCCCGACAGGATATCCCGGCCTTCATCGAAAGATTGCAGACACAGGTTAGGGATTTGCAAAAGCAGATTCTTGATCTGAAAGCGCAGTCGGCGCGATCCAACATCGGCTCCATGCTGGCCCAGACCAAGGATGTCAAGGGCGTCAAGGTGCTGGCCCAGGTGCTTTCCGGCGCCGATCGCACCAGCCTCCGCAATCTGGCGGATGAGCTCAAACAGAAACTCGGATCCGGAATTGTCGTATTGGGAACACCCCAGGATGGCAAGCCGGCCCTGGTCGTTATGGTTACCAACGATATTGCAAAAAAAGTACCCGCCGGCCAGATCATCAAGCAAATTGCTCCACTTGTAGGAGGAGCCGGCGGCGGCAAGCCGGAACTTGCAGAAGCCGGTGGCAAAGATGCATCCAAGCTTGCCGAAGCTATCGAACATAGTTATTCTGTAGTCGAGAACTTGTTGAAATAGAATAAATCACGGCAAATTGTGATTTTGCTAACAGAATAATTGTGACGGATGGCCGAAGATCTGTTTGGGTCTCCTGATTTCTGAAATTTGATTTTTTGTTTAGACTTTTTTGCCTCCCCGGGTATCTGTTTAGTTTGTTTTCGGATCGGGAGACGCATTTTGATATGAAGAGACTGCTATTCTGGCTTTTTACCGTTTTCACATTCCTGGTTTTTTCTGCCCTTTCCTATGGACAGGCGTTGTACACCTATACGGATGAAAACGGTGTTCAGAATATTACGAATATTCCGCCGGTTCGCCGCGTGGCCGATTTAACGATCAGCGGCGCACCCGAGCCGGTGGCAGTTCCAGCTCCCGCCTCTCCGGCCGAGCCAAAATCGAAGAATTTCGATCCTATCATCGAAAAAGTCGCGGCTGAACATCAACTCGACCCCTCGCTTATTCGCTCGATCATAGCCCAGGAATCGGGCTTTAACGCGAAAGCCGTCTCACCCAAGGGCGCCCGGGGATTGATGCAGTTAATGCCGGCAACTGCGGAACGACTCGGGGTAAAAAACAGCTTCGATCCTGAACAGAACATCCAGGGCGGAGTTAAGCATTTTCGCGGCCTGATGAACAATTTCAACAACAATCTGGAATTGAGCCTGGCGGCCTATAATGCAGGTGAAAATCTCGTACAGCGACTGGGACGAGTCCCTTCCATTCCAGAAACTAAAAACTACGTACAATCCATAACAACGCGATATGGCAAAAAGGCCCCTCTGGCGGCCAAAACGCCAGCTCCCCCGGAACACCCTCCCATCTTCCAGTTTGTCGATGACGGGGGAATCCAGAATTGGACCAACATCCCTCCTCAAAATGTGAATTACCTGCACAGGGACACTGGAATCCAAAGTCAGAATTGATCTTCAGATTCTGTCATCCACAGCGCGGCTCTGTTCGCCCGACTGTCCCGCCGGAATTATCTCTCTGCAAGTACCTTAATTTTCAATAAGTTCTAAACAATTAGCGCTTGACATAGCCCCGCCCCCCCATTATTATTCAGGCCATGAAATTGACCCGGTGCGTCGCATGTCCTTCGCGCACAATATTCGGTCTTGTTGTCTCTTTGGCACTCCTATTCCCTGCATCTTTCATAGCCGCGCATCGGTGGGACTCCCAGGGGGCGGCGGCCGCGTTTAAACTTGCACGCGAAAAGCGGGCTGAAATCGCGGCAACAGCTAAGCCAACGCTGGATCAATACCTGGATTGTGCCAAAACCTACCGAAAAGTTCACGGCAAAGACCCTCACTATGGCCGGACAGGGGATGCCATTTACGAAGAAGCACTCATCTATCAGGAAGCGGCCGAGAAATTTTCCAAGCCTGAATACTTTAAAACGGCCGCGGCAAGATTCCGCCTGCTTGTGAAGGAATACGGGGGAACCGCCAGCTGTCGCGATGCGCTGGTCCGACTTGGATTCATCTACTCCAAGCGACTCGATGATCAGACTGCCGCCGACGAGGTTTATCGTTCACTGCAAAGCCAATACCGTTATTCTGCCGAAGCGATCAAAAGAATTCGGAATGAATCGCCTGTGCCCCCTGCGCGTCCCGAACCAGCCGCTGTGCAGGAAAAGCCCGAACTGCCGAAGGCTCAAGCCCCATCTGAAACGTCTCCCGGTTCCCTATCCACGGTTCAGAGCATCCGCTTCTGGTCGACAAACGACTATACGCGGGTGCTGATTGACATGGATTCCGACGCCCGGTACACCAAGGAACAACTGCATAATCCAGACAGGGTGTATTTTGACATTGCGAATTCCAAAATCAGCCGCGATTTGAACCGCGACATCCGGCTGACCGACGGTATCGTGAAGCAGATTCGCCTGGCAACCAATCGCGCCAATGTCGTTCGGATCGTGTTGGACACCACCGAAACGGGAGATTTCTCCGTATCCGAAATGCATGATCCCTTCCGGATAGTTGTCGATCTTCGAAAAAAGGGATCGCCGGCCCCCGCCGCAGCGGAGCCGAATCCATCCAGCGCTGTGAGGCCTCCGGAAATCACGACTTCAAAACCGGGTCCGCCGCCACAAGCCGTCACGGAGTTGAAGCCGGCTGCGCCAAAAAGCAGTTTTCCCGCTAAGTCAAATGAAGTGCCGAATGGCGGCAAAGATAAGCCCGCGGCTCCACCGATCGTGGAATCCCCGGCAATGGTTGCAGAGTCAAAGTCGCTAAAACCGCCGTCTGTAACCGATATACCGCCGCCCATAACAACTCCGGCCAAACCGGCAAGAGTTGCGACATCGGCGGAGGGAGATACCGCAGCCGCCACCCGGCAGGGCGATAAGCTGCCACCATCCAATCAGGCACCGCCCGCCCGGATGGCTCCATCGGCCCCGCTCAAAGCTGAACCTGCGCACGCCGGTGCCTCAGAACCTGGGCCGGTCGATTCCAGGACTTCAACTGCAAGATTGGATCCTGACGTCAAGAGCAGCAAGCCCAAAACCCCGCTTGTACCCAAGCAGGATTCCTTGCCGCTCCCCAAGCAGTCGGAACCGACTAGCAAGGGGGATCGAACGCTGACACGCATGCTTGGTCTTAAGGTAGGACGCATTGTTATCGACCCCGGGCATGGCGGCCATGATCAAGGCAGCATTGGGCCCGGAGGGTTGCTGGAAAAGGACTTGGTTTTGTCCATCGCTCAATCCCTTGGAAAGATGCTGGAAGAAAAGCTGGGAGCGGAGGTTGTCTTAACCAGGCAAGATGATACGTTTGTTCCTCTGGAAGAGCGCACCGCAATTGCCAACCAGCACAAAGCCGATCTCTTTGTCTCGATACATGCCAATTCCAGCAGGATTCGATCCATAAGCGGAGTTGAAACGTATTACCTGGATTTTGCCAAAACCGATTCAGAACGGGAAATTGCGGCTCGCGAAAATGCCACCTCCGCCAACAATGTCCGCGATCTCGAAGATCTTATCAAAAAGATCGCGCAGGCCGATAAATCCTCTGAATCCAGGGAACTGGCATCGATATTGCAAAAAAAGCTCTTCTCCGGCGTCCGGCAGGTGATCCCTTTGAGCAACAACCGCGGCGTCCGCAGCGCTCCCTTTATCGTACTGATCGGAGCCAATATGCCGTCGGTACTTGCAGAAGTGTCCTTTATCAGTAATCCTAAAGATGAAAAACTTTTGAAAAAGGATGCTTTCCGGCAGACTCTGGTCAGAGCTCTCTTTTCGGGCATCGACGGCTATATGAAAACGCTCGGAAGTGATGTGGTTCATAATCAGGCAGCCAGTCAAGGCAAATGAAATATATCGCGATTCTTCTCTTCATATTTGTCATCGCCGTGTCTACCGCCACGGCCCAGATAGAGCTTTTGTCCGGCAGCTATTTTCCTGCGGAGTTTGAATTCAGTGAGCTTGCCAAAATCACAGCGCAGGAAAACATCGAAGATTCAGCCCGCCTCACCAAAGTTGAAGACAAAGAGCTCATTACGGACGTTGGCTTTGTCAAATACGCCCGGCGTGCCTATACCACGCCAGACAAGGGTACGCTTTCCATCGAGATATTTACCTTGCTGGACAAGCGGGCAGCCTATTCGCTGCAGACGCTCCTGCGAACAGGCGATTTGCAGGATGGGCCTCCCGGCGATATCTTCACAACCACTCCCAATGGGCTGCTGTTTTCCCACGGTAGGTTTTGGGTCCGAATCAAGGGGGCTGGCGTCCCTGCCGACCTGATCAAACGCGTTGCGGTCTCGATCAGCAATCGCATGGGAACAGCCCGCTCCAAACCTCCATCTCTTATCTCTCATCTCCCAAAGAGCGGCTTTGATCGCACCAGCCTTCGCTATTACCCGGGAGTAACTGCCTTCCGCGCCTATTCGGGAAAGGTTGGAGGTACACCGCTCAAGATTGAGCTGGACGCTGAAATTGCCCAGGCGCGCTACACGCTGAATGGCCGAACTGGAACCCTTTCGCTGATCAGCTTTCCTACAAAGGAAATTGCTGAAGACTTTTTTGCGGAGCTTTCGGCCCAACCGGCCGAAAAGAAAGGGGGAGAGAAATCTTTTGCCAAGAAGGCCGGTCCTATCGTTGGAATTCTCGTGGGACCATTTGACCCGGCCAGCGCAAACAGGATTCTAGGCACGATTCAATACAGCTATTCAGTCAAATGGGTGCATGAAAAGGGCCAGAACCAGAAAACGACCTGGGGAGTTCCGGTCGGCATTTTGTCGACAGTCGTAAAATCGCTGTTTTTTGTTGTTTTATTATTCGCAGCCTCGATATTGGTAGGAATTGGGTTTGCAATCTTTCGAGTGTTCCTGAAAAAACGGGCGCCCAGGCATTCGCCCGACGGCCAGGATCCCGACGAAATGACACGGTTGAAAATGCAATGAAAGTTGACCTGATTCGAACCGTTCCACTGTTTTCCACACTGAGCGACGACGAGTTTAATCAGCTGTCGCACATCTTCGTCGCCCGCGCATACCGCAAAAACCAGGTTATTTTCCTTGAAGAAGAAACCGGCAATTACATGTACCTGGTTCTGTCCGGAAAAGTAAAGGTTGCCAAGGCAGGAGCCGGCGGCAAAGAAACCATTCTGGCCATTCATCGAACGGGAGACTTCTTTGGAGAGATGTCCCTGCTTGATGGAAAAACCGCACCGGCGACCGTGTCCGCAATGGAGGATTCAAGAATCATCTCCGTCAGTGGAACCGACTTTCACAAATATCTGCTGCACAATGAGAAAGTAATGCTGCAAATCATCCAGGTTCTCTGCGGCAGACTCCGGCAGGTTTGGCAGACGCAGAGCCTCAACTCGAGCACAGCCGATGCAAGAATCCGCAGAGGCGTATACGACCTGGCCAAACGTCATGGCATCCGTGATGCCCATGGCACCATCATCGATCTCAAGATAACCCATCAGGAATTGGCGGAAATGGTGGGTACATCCCGCGAAACGGTGACGCGCGTACTCACGCGTCTTCGTGAACAGGGCGTCATCGAAATCGACCAGCGTCGCATTACCCTACTGGACGCCAAGGCCCTCCTTGCGGATGATGAGGATCAGTAGCACGGATCTCACTGGAAGCGCCGCCATCCCGGATGCATTTCCAGCGGACCCCACGCTCCTAATCGGACTCAGGACTCAGCCTCGCTTCACGCCATTTCCGAACCGAGTTGATCAGGTATATCCTTGAACAGCGTTTCAGATCCTCCAGGGAAACAACCCGTTCATGGATGATTCCCTGTTCCAGCAGGGATGCGCGGAAGGTTCCCGCCAGCAATCCGGAGTTTACCGGTGGCGTAAGCAGCTCTCCATCAATCTCCACCACCACATTTGCAATGGTGCTTTCGGTAATTTCGCGCCGCTCATTCCACAGCAGCACATCGTCACACGCCGGACACGATCTCAAGGCTTTCTCATAGGAACTTCGATGCGTTGTCTTGTGGTATAGAAAAATATCCAATGTATCCATGGGTTCGGCTGCAATCCGAATTTGGACAGGTTTCTCCTGAGCCGCAGCCAACTCCGCCGACTCGATACGAATATCTCCATTCGCACCGAGAAGGCAACGAATACGCTGCGGACTCCTGCTAAACTCGCCGGTAAGAATCTCGAGCTTTTGTCGAATTTCCGCCGGCCGGATGGAATAGCCAAAATAGTCGGCAGATTCAACCAACCGCTTCATATGATAATCGAGGAGGAAATACCCTTCTTCCGGAGTCCACAGGATGGTTTCAAGCAGCGCAAACTCCGGGCGCTGTTCGGTTAGAACCCGCGCCTTAAGCAGCGCCTCCTTGAATTCATCATCAGCCACGGAATCCCACACAATGCCGCCGCCCGCCCCGTATTCAGCCTTGCCCGTGCCCTTATCCACGACAGCAGTTCGAATTGCCACGCTAAACTGAGCGAAATTCTCAGGGGAGATAAATCCAATGCAACCGGTGTAGACGCCCCTCGGAGTCGGTTCGAGCTCCGCAATGATCTCCGTAGTCCGTACCTTTGGGGCTCCGGTAATAGAGGCGCAGGGGAACAACGATTGAAATAATTCTCTTACCGACTTTCGGCATTCAGCCGTTACGGTGGAGGTCATCTGCCACAGTGTGTGGTGTCGTTCGACTTCAAACAGCTGCGGAACGCTGACGCTTCCAGTCTCGGCCACGCGCCCAAGGTCATTGCGAATCATGTCGACAATCATCAGGTTTTCGGCGCGGTTTTTCTCTGATTGATGCAGCCATTCCGCAAGTTCAATATCTTCAGCCTGCGTTCGGCCCCGCCTCACCGTGCCCTTCATCGGCTTGCACGTGAGGGCGCCCTTTTCCAGGCGAAAGAACAGTTCCGGCGATGCCGAACAAATAGCATATCGCCCGGTATCGACCCAGCCTGCGTATCCGGGTGATTGAGCTCGTACCATAGCCAGAAACAGATGCCATGCATCGCCGGTAAACGGCATTTCCATTCGGATTGTGTAGTTGACCTGATAGGTATCGCCAGCCTGAATATAGTCCTTAATGTACTGGATGGCTTGTCGGTACTCGGACAGGCCGACGGAGGGGATTGGGGCGCCCAATTCATAGGCGCTATAGTCCGGTTCAGGGAGGTCAATTTCCTCCGGATCCGAATAAAGCCCAAACCACAGAAGGGGCAACCCCCCCGGCTTGTGCGTTACAATCGCGGAGTCAAAGGCGCTCGAAGCTTCGTATGTCAGGAAACCGGCTGCATACCAGCGATTTTTGTTTACCCACGTTTCGATTTGATCCAAAGCAGGCAATACATCGCGAAGGGCATTTACCGCCACGACCTGATGTGGATTTCTGAAACGAAGCCACCGACCTGCCGTTGCATCGTGGAGAACGATCTGATCACTCACCGTTTCCCCCTCCGATTCCCGCCATTTGCCCGGAATCACCGACTCTTTCTACACAAACAAAGAATCAACGAAAGATTCAGGGGAAAATTCCAGCAGATCTTCCAGCGATTCTCCGACTCCGATGAATCTTACCGGAATACCGAGTTCCTGGCAGATGCCGAACAGAATGCCGCCTTTGGCCGTTCCATCGAGCTTTGTCACGATCAGGCCTGTTATCCCGGTAGCCTTCATAAACTCCTGCGCCTGGGACAAACCGTTCTGTCCGGTTGTCGCATCGACGACCAGGAGCACCTCATGCGGGGCGCCAGGCAGCTTTCGACTGGCCACACGCCGCATCTTATCCAGTTCCTGCATAAGATTGCTTTTTGTATGCAGCCGTCCTGCGGTGTCGATAATGACCAAATCCATTCCCCTCGCGGAGGCAGCCGATAGAGCGTCGTGCAATACCGCCGATGGATCCATTCCAGTTTTGCTTTTTACCAGCTGAGCCCCCGAGCGCTCCGCCCAAACCGCAAGCTGTTCGATAGCCGCGGGCCTGAAAGTATCGGCCGCACAGACCAGGACTTTCTTTCCGTCGCCGGCAATTCGTGCTGCCAGCTTCCCAACGGTTGTCGTCTTTCCCGTTCCATTGACGCCCACAACCATCCAAACCTGCAAAGCTCCCTCCGCGCTGCCGGATTCCCCGCGCGGATTCGCCTTCAGGATTTCGAGCAATTGCCGCCGGATCTCCGCCTTGGCGTCCTCAGGCGTACGAACCATTCCCTTCTTATGCTGTTGGCGGATTGCGTCCATCACTCTTTCGGTTACCCGAACACCCAAATCGGCACCCAGTAATGTGCCCTCGAGCTCGTCCAGCACGCCCTCGTCAATGGCGGGGCGGGATGAAAGAACCGCCTCGATCTTGCTGACAAGGTTTTCCTTGGTAGCACCAAGGGCCTTCTTCATCCTTTCGAAAATGCCGGCTTTCTTTTCGGGATTTTCTTTGGAGGATCGGTTAAACAGCATTTCCTCTCCTTATAACAAAACCTGAATCTTAATTCTCTTCGGCTTTACTCACGCTAACATCGGCCGCATAGACTGTTTCCACAGTGCCGTCCGGCGTCTTGACCATCAGGGCGCCGATCTCATTCAGCCCGCATGTTACGGCACTTCGCCGCTCCTCACCTTCCGTAATCCAGACGCGCGTATCCTTCCACATCGTGGAATGACCTTTCCATCTTTCCAGCAATTCGACATGACGTCCCTGTTCGAAAATGAGGAAACCTTCCTGGAAATTCCTCAAAAAGGTTACGAGGACCTGCCGACGCGGCACCATAACGCCGGCCATATCATCCAGGCAGGTGGCCACCGACTCCAACGGCTCAGGCACGCTGCCAGACCGGACGTTGATCCCCACGCCAACGACGGCCGCGCTCGATGCTCCCACCGTTGTTGCCTCCAGCAGTATGCCGGCGCATTTCCTGCCCGAAATCATGACGTCATTCGGCCACTTGAGATCGATGTCCAGGGAGTTCCGAAAAATGCCGAGGCCCTGAAGCTCTTTCAGAGTCTCCGCCAGTGCAAGCGAGGCCACGTGCGTTAGCAAAGGCCACAACTGCATTTCCGGAGTCGGACGGAGCACCACCGTAAAGAAGAGGCCTTTCCGGGCATTTGAAAACCAGGATCGGCCGTTTCTTCCCTTACCCGCCGTCTGTTCTTCGGTAATAACCAGCGTTCCGGAAGGCGCTCCCTTCCGCACCAGTTCGAGCGCTTCACTGTTTGTCGAATGCGTTCTGAAAAATCCGTTCACCCTTAAGAGCGGCCATGCGGTCGCCGGAGTTTCCTGCTCTATCCAGTAAGGGATCAGCTGATCCTGGTCAAATTCGAGCCGCACACGCCCGTCCGCAACTTTGAGCCGGATCCCCCATTCCCTGCACTGCTCCAGTTCGCGTTGGAACCACGGGGCAGCATTCAGGGGCAATCCGTTTTCACCTACGTGTCCAAGGTCAATAAGCAGAGAAGGAACTTTGAGAATTGGCATAGTTGCTTGAATCCCTCAACCCATAATGGTGAGCCAGGAGCCTAATCAACCGGCAGCCTTGCCAGGTTTGACTCCAGTTTACGCTGTCGGTCCATCAGTTCATCATGACGAGTACGATTTTCGGATACGATGGCTTCAGGCGCGCGTGCAACGAAATCGGCGTTATTCAGTTTATTCAAAATTCGCCCAATCTCTTCCGCAACTTTGCCGATCTCCTTCGTCATCCGCTCGCGCTCGGACGCGACGTTGATGGCATCATGTACATCCAGCCCGAACTCTCCGAGCCGGCTGACTCCCCGCAGCAAATTCCCTGCCGCTGCAGCCGAAAACTCAAACGCATTCAGCCGCGCCAGCGATCGAATCTTCGGCAGGTTGGCCTCAACCAGGGTTTTGTCGGTTTCTGAAGAGGTCACAAGCACTGCGTCCAGGGCCTTCTTGGGATCAATATTCATCTCCGCGCGCAGCGACCGTATGGCGCTGATAAGCTCCATTAAATCCTGCATTTTCTGCGAAGCATCGGCATTTTCCAGCGCTTTCCGGAACTGCGGGAATGCCTGCACCATGATAGACCCGCCGTCGTGGGGAAGCTTCTGCCAGATCTCCTCTGTAATGAATGGCATGAATGGATGCAGCATCCTCAGAGCGAAATCCATTGTGTGGAGCAGGACCTGAATGCGTGGATGCCGCTCGGCCTGCGGCAAAGACGGATTGGTTAGAACAGGCTTGACCAGCTCGATATACCAGTCGCACAGCTCATGCCATATGAATTGATAAATCAGCGCGGAGGCTTCGTGGAATCTGAATTTGTCGAGCGCTTCCGAGATCTCCGCGGCAACCTGATTCAGCCGGTGCAGGATCCACTGGTCTTCAATCGGCATCGCTTCTCTATTCGATTGAACGAGCGCATCGATGATTTCCGGGGCGACGTAATCATCCTCGTCCCTCAAATTCATCATAATAAATCGCGCTGCATTCCAGACCTTGTTGGCAAAGGCGCTATAGCCCTTCATCCGATCCGATGAAAATGGAATGTCGGTCCCCGGTACTGCCATGGACGAAAGAGTGAATCGAACCGCATCGGCTCCAAACTCATCGATCAGCTGAAGCGGCTCAATGATATTCCCCTTTGTCTTGCTCATCTTCTGCCGCGCCGCATCCCGCACGATTCCATTGATGTGAACCTGCTTGAAGGGGATGTCTTTTGCAAACTTCAGCCCCATCATGATCATTCGTGCAACCCAGAAGAAGATAATATCCGGGCCGGTAATTAGAACATCCGTCGGGTAGAAAGTCCGGAGATCGGCGCTGTCTTCCGGCCATCCGAGTGTCGAGAACGGCCAGAGCGCTGAACTAAACCATGTGTCCAGGATATCCTCTTCCGCACGCAGCGGGCCGCCGCAACGGCTGCATTGCGAGGGCGCGGTTCTCGCCACCATAATTTCCCCGCAGGCATCACAATACCAGGCCGGAATCCGATGCCCCCACCAGAGTTGTCGGGAAATGCACCAATCGTGGATGTTGTACATCCAGTCGAAATAGCGATTTTTAAAGTTGTCCGGCACAAACTGAATACTGCTGTTTTCAACGGCTTCGATGGCAGGTTTTGCCAGGCTTTCTATCTTCAGATACCACTGCATCGAGACTTTCGGTTCCACGACGGTGGAACATCGATAACACTGCGCTACATTGTGGCTGTAGTCATCAATCTTCCACAAATAGCCTTCATGCTCCAGTTGCTGCACCAGCTTTTTGCGGCATTCAAAACGGTCCATTCCCTTGTATGGGCCTGCCGCTTCGGTCATCTTCGCATCATCATCGATAACCGTTATCTTGGCTAATCCATGCCGCACACCCGCCGAATAGTCATTCGGATCATGCGCCGGAGTAACCTTGACCGCTCCCGTTCCGAACTCGCGATCGACAAAGGAATCCGCGATAATCGGAATCTCCCGGTTCATTACCGGCAGCAGCACTTTTTTCCCTACCAGATTTGTGTACCGTTCGTCGTCCGGATGAACCGCAACCGCGGTATCGCCCAGCATGGTTTCCGGTCGCGTTGTTGCCACGATGACATATTCGTCGGTGCCCACCACGGGATATCGGATGTGCCATAGTTTCCCGCTATTCGCAGGCGCATAGACCACTTCAAGATCGGAAATGGCCGTCTTGCAGCGTGGACACCAATTGACGATATATTCGCCGCGGTAAATCAGCCCCTCTTCGTAAAGGCGGACAAAAACCTCGACCACAGCCCGCGAGAGCTGTTCATCCATCGTGAAACGCTCTCGACTCCAGTCACACGACACACCCATGCGCCGCATCTGGTTCAGGATGGTCCCGCCGCTCGACTGCTTCCATTCCCAGGCGACTTTCATGAATTCGTCGCGCCCAAGATCGAAACGGCTTCGTTTCTCTTTCTCGAACCGCTTATCCAATACGTAATGCACCGCAATGCTTGCATGATCGGTCCCGGGCAGCCAGAGCGTGTTGAATCCGCTCATCCTCTTCCAGCGCACGAGTATGTCGTGCAACGTATGCTGCAAGGCATGCCCCATATGCAGGGAACCCGTAACATTCGGCGGCGGGATGACAATCGAAAACTTGGGTTTTGTAGATGCATTATCGGCCTGGAAGAATCCACTGTTTTCCCAGAAGCCATACCACTTCTGCTCGAATGTGCCCGGTTCATAGGATTTGGCAAGCTGTTCGCGAGACATTTCGGATACCTCTTCAAATGGTTAAAAACTGGAGCGAGACAAAAGTTTGAATTTTATTCGAATCTTGAGGTTTAGTCTAGCGAATCACCACGGGGAGTACACGGGCTTCTTGCCGCGGCTGGAAATTATCAATCGGCAACGGGAGGCACCGCCGTCCCGGCATCAGCCTCGTGGAAGCGGACATGCTCTTGGCAGGGGTGAAGCGCACCAACCTCCGACTGGATTAGGAGCCCTGAGGGGGCGAAAGATCGGCAATTGCAAAAAAGTAAATGGCAGTAGGCGAGACGCCGGCGCTCCCGGTGGTCTCGCTTATTGCTGATCCTTCATCGTATCGCGGATTATTGCTTCCGATAACTCAGGAACAACCTCCCAGGCCACGTCGCGAATTACCTCCGGAGACATTTTGCGGACAACCCTGTCGACAATATCGTTCAGGGTTTCCTCGGAAATGGCCGGTGCTGCCACAGCTTGCGGCTGCGGCTCAGGCTTGGTGATAGTTTGCACGGAAGCGCCGGCAGATCTGACTTCGGGACTGAATATATCCAGAACTCTCTTTTCGCCAAGAAAGGACTGGATGGCTGCCTGGCTTACCATTCCTTTGCCGGCAATCGCCGGGGCAGAAATGGCGCTATTCGGGTTTGTGTAGCCCACCAACTGGTGAACGGTCTGGATGAGCTCCTCGGTATCAAAGGGCTTCGTGAGATGCCCATCGCACCGCACCCTAGAGGCTTCCTCATCATCAAATGGTTCAAACGTTCCGACCAGCAGGACAACGGGTATTTTCTTAAACTCCGGATCTTCCTTGATGCGGGCGCAGAGTTCATAGCCGCTGCATCCCGGCATGAACACATCGGCCAAAACGATGTCCGGTTTGAATCGCCGAAGCGCTTCAAACGCAGATTCCCCATCAGAAACCGCCTCAATCGCGGCATCCTCTCCGCAAAAAGCGAGGCTGACAATTTTTTGGATTGTTATACTGTCATCCGCGATAAAGACTTTTAAGGTCATTGGGGGGCTCACGAAGGTTTTTTGACGTTTTTCTTTCTGGTTTTGGTCGGCTCTTTTTTCTTTTCCTCGGCGTTCTGCTGAGGCGGCGCGGGAACCGGGCCCACAACCGTGGTATCCTGAGTCTCGCCGGTGGCGCTCTTTTTGATCGTCACCTGAATCTCAGTGCCGGACTGCCCTTCACCCGTTTTGCCTGCGGCAGTGGCTTCTGCCGTCTTCGACTCTTCTACCGTCCGCTTGGCCTGCTCATAGACATCGGGGGGAGCTACAATGCCGAGTGCCTTCCCGAATTCGATAAACGGCTTCAGGGGCGAAAAACTTTCAGGCGGCTTGATCCGTGCCTGATTCATGGCCGCAACTGTTATATCGACAGAAGGAACGGGTTTGCCCAGTGAATTCAGCTTCGCCTTTGCCTCATCGGCATGCCGGCTGAAGGGGTATGCGCTCACAATCTTGGAATAATTGATCGCCGCTTCATCCGGATTGTTGGCTTTTTCCTGAATGCCTGCCAGGTTGAAAAGGACCTCGTCCATTTTGGAATAATGATCGTATTTGTCCTTCACCTCCTGATAGCGCAAACGAGCTCCGGCGAGGTTGGCCTTCCCTTCATAAAACTGCCCGACCATCATATCCGCGGTTGCCAGGCTTTCCTGAACCTCGAGCTTATACTGATTCACGATTGGGATATAGTCGCTCTCTGGAAACTGGGTTTGGAATTTATTGATGTTTTCGAGCGTTTTGTACGAGTACTGCTGATCCCGATCCGGAGAACGCATCATGCGATAATTCAGAGCGATGACCTTCAGAGCCGCATCCGGCGCTTTGGGATGCGTAGGGAAAAAGATGATGAAGTTCTTGTAGGAGTCCTCCGCCTGCAGCAGATTCTCGGTTCCGCCTTCGTCGTAGTAGGAATCCCCAATAGCCAGCACGGCATCCGGCGCCACATCACTGTCGGGGTACGTGTTCATCAGTGTCTGGAAAGCCAGGCGCGCCTTGATGTACTGACTCTTCTTCAAATAATCCGACCCGGTTTCGAAAAGGGTCTTGTCCGGGGGGACGACGCTCTTCTGCAACTTGGCTGTTTTCTGGACGCAGCCCCCTGAATAAAGCAGGATAGCGCTTAGAATAACAGTACGTATCGTGGGTCTCATCACCTAAATTGCCTCCAAATTCAAGGACGCCAGGCGGATAGAATGGGCTAACCCAGACTTCCGGAATACTGCGCGGCAATCCTCTTCATGTCTTGTACCGCCTCGGAAGCACCCCTCTCAGAGCTGAAGACGGCAGATCCAGCAACGATGATCTCAGCTCCGGCAGCGAGAACATCCTGTAGATTACCCGGACCTATTCCCCCATCCACCTCAATCCGGGTCGAATACCCATTGGATACGATAATCTCTCGCAGCTGTCTCACTTTTTTTAACGTATAGGGGATAAATTTCTGACCGCCGAATCCGGGATTCACAGTCATGATGAGAACAAAGTCGGCGATGGGAAGCACTTGTTCCAGTGAACTCAAGGCGGTTCCGGGATTAATCGCTACCCCGGCCCGAACTCCATTTGCCTTCAGATACTGCAGAGAACGATCCAGATGCGTATCTGCCTCGACATGCACAGATAACCAGTTCACCCCGGCCTGGATAAACGAGTCCAGGTACCGATCAGGCGTTTCGATCATGAGATGGGCATCTAATGGAAGTCCAGTAATTTTGCGAATCGAACCGACAACGGGAGGACCTATCGTGATATTCGGAACAAAATGGCCGTCCATCACGTCCAGGTGAATGACGTCAGCTCCACCCTGTTCCGCTTTTTCAATCTCATGAGCCAGCTGGGCAAAATCCGCCGACAGGATGGATGGGGCAATTTCTATTTTCGGTCTCAATTTGCAATACCACCTTTAGGCGCTGCGCGCGCGTCGGTGAAGAGTAGCACACCCCCAGAAGCCAATCAAGCCGATTGCCTCCTAACAGCTTGCAGCGTCAAGAGTTTCCAGACACTTCAGAGTGCGGCTTCCTGCGACTTATTTGGTGCGAACCAGCAGCGCCGCAAAAAAGCCATCCCAAAGCCTTGCCGTCGGAAAAGTCCTTACCATTCCGTCTTCACCAATCCAATTCTCTATTCCACCAGGTGAAACCGGGCGCTCGAGGCTGAACTCCGGATGCGCCTTCAAAAAGGCTTCCACTACCTGCTCATTCTCCTCCGGCTCGGTTGAACAGGTCGAATACAACAGCCTTCCGCCAATGCGCACTTGGGACGAAACCGCCTCCAGGATCTGACTTTGCGATTGGCACAGGAGAGGAAAATTCCTTTCCGGTTCAAAACTCCACTTTATTTCCGGGTTTCTTCTCAAAGTTCCCAGGCCGGAACACGGGACATCGGCCAGAACCGCGTCATAGGCATGCCGGAATGGAGCCGGCTTGGATGCGTCGGCCACCAAAACCAACCGACTGCCGGTCTCTCCCTGGCATCTGAGATCGCCCAGTCGCCGAGCTCGATCCAGGCGCAAATCGCTGGCCACCACCGTCCCCGAAACTCCGCACAGAAAGCTCAGCACGGCACTCTTACCGCCCGGCGCCGCACACGCATCCCAGACACGCCATCCCTCGATGTCACCCAATAAATAGGGAATCAGCTGGGATCCCTCGTCCTGGTATTGAACGCCTGGATCCTGTTCAGAGGAAGCCGACGTACGGATAGCCGCCCCCGGAACGGTATCCGAGCGGACCGCTTCAAACGGCAGCGATTCTATCTGATTTCCGTCGAGGCGAAAAGCAGCCTGCGGCGGCCGATTCAGCGACTGAGCAAACTCCATGGCCATCGCTTCGCCAAATCGGCTTTGCCATCGATCCCACAGCCATTGAGGGAGCGATGCCCGAATCCAGGCAGGAGCCTGCTGGAGAAAACCCTTTCGTGTCCACGGTCGCGTGCGCGAAAAATGCCGCAGGATGCCATTTAAATACCGGTCAATTCCCCGCCCGACTTCCCTCTTGGCAATTTCGACCGCATCATTGACCAGGGCATGATCGGGGATCCGATCCATCTGCCACATCTGGTAGAGACTCATTCTCAGCAATGTCCGGGCACGTGGGTCGACATCCTGCAAAGGTCTGGACGAGGCTCCCGCCAGCAAAAAATCGAGCGTCCCCTGCCAGCGTAGCGTCCCGTAAACAATTTCGGTGGTAAGATGCCGGTCCCGGACATCCAGCTCGCCCATGGCGTCGGAATTCAGGGCATCATCGCTAAACACACGTTCGGCCGCGATTTTTCGAAGCAGCCTATAGGATAGTTTTCTCGCCGGAGATATCATTCAATCATTCACAAGCGTGGAATTCGGGTAATTGAAGCACTAGCGCTGTCGGTCGCCAGAGTTTGACTGGATCAGGCGATCCTGTCGCCGATATGAAGGCGCGCCCCATTGGCAAACTGCCTTCCTGTAATATGCGCCTTCCCGGGCATCTGCACCTCGTGCAGCCCGAGGACCGTTCGGTCTCCGCACTGAACCAGCATCGCGTCCCCCGCAAAACCCAGCAGTTTCCCGGGAACATCGTTGGAACGGGCCTCCTGGAGATCGCTTCTCCAGATATGCAGTCGCACTCCGCGAAACTCACAGTAAGCCGCTGGCCATGGGTTCAGACCGCGAATCTGGTTGTGGATCTCCTGGGCCGGCCTTTCCAGCGATATCCTGGCAATCTCCTTGGTAATGCGAGGAGCCCAGGTCACCAGACCTTCCTCCTGCTCCACGGGCACCAATTCCTTCCGCTGCAATTTCGCTAGGGTTTGGATCAGCAGATTGGCACCCATCTCCGATAAAGCACTCGATAGCTCTCCGGCGGTCATCTGGGGCGGCAACGGAAACGATTGCTGCATAAGGATCGGGCCCGCATCCAGCTTTTCACGCATGATCATGGTTGAAACGCCTGTCTCCGTCTCCCCCTTCAGAATCGCCCACGGCATGGGCGCGGCGCCACGGTAATACGGAAGGAGCGAGGCATGGATATTGATCGGTGCTATGCGTGCCGACTCAAGAAGCCAACCCGGAAGAATCTGCCCATAGGCAACTACCACGAGAAAATCAGGCTGCAGTCTTTCAAAAATAGCCCGGTTTTCGTCCAGCCTTATCTTCTCCGGCTGAAAAACCGGGATTCCTCGCACCAGCGCGAGGGTTTTTATCGGACTCGGATGCAGCTTGTGCCCTCTGCCTGAAGGTCGGTCCGGCTGCGTAAAGACCGCGCCGACCTCGTAGGAGTTATCCAGCAGTTGCCGCAGCGCCGGGACAGCAAACTCAGGTGTGCCTAAAAAGACAACGCGCATTGTCTACCAATCACCGGCTTTTGCCAGCTTTTTGATTTTGTTTCGGATCAGTGTTCTTTTTAACGGACTCAAACGGTCTACAAAGAGGATGCCATCCAGGTGATCGATCTCATGGCAGAAGCAGCGCGCCAGCAGGCCATCGCCCGTATATTGCACTTCTTCTCCCTTCAGATTGACAGCCCGGATTGTGAGCTTTTGCGGTCGGACGACGGTATCGCTGAAATCGGGAATGCTGAGACAACCCTCATCATTTTTCTGCTCGCCTTCGCTCGAGACGATCTCAGGATTACAAATCACCATCAGCTGAGCCGGATCCTCTCCAACGGACAGGTCTATGGTCACCAGCCGAATATTCACGCCAACCTGGGGCGCAGCAAGTCCTATCCCCGGCGAACTGTACATGGTTTCGATCATGTTCTGCGCGAGCTTTTCCAGTTCTTCGTCAAAAACATCCACCGGCTTGCTGACTTTTCTGAGTTCCGGGGATCCGTATTTCAATATCGGTAGTATCATAAACAATTAATTTTAATGGACATACCACCGGGTGTAAAGAGACAACACCTTGAAAATCGGCATTCAGGTTCGCCAAACGCCTCGGCAGCCTCCGCCTTCGTCAGTATTTGTCCAGGCAGCTCAGATAGTTGGCGTAACGGGATTCCATCTCAGAGATGGAATCGCCGCCGAACTTCTCAACAAATGCCCCGGCGAGGACAATGCTCAGCATCGCTTCCGCAACGACGCCGGCCGCCGGAACAACGCAGACATCACTTCGTTCCACAACGGCTTCAAAGGCTTCCTTCGTAACAACATCGATAGACGAAAGAGGTTTTCCCAGGGTAGGGATCGGCTTCACATAAGCCCGTACACGCAAATCCTCTCCATTGGTGATCCCGCCTTCCAGTCCACCGGCTCTATTCGTTTTCCGAATGAAGCGTTTCTCCGGGGCGTTATAGAAAATCTCATCGTGCACGGCGGAACCGGCATTTCCTGAGCCTTCAATGCCACAGCCGATTTCTACCGCTTTAACGGAAGGAATGCTCATGATCGCCTGCGCAATCTGTCCGTCCAGCCGCCGGTCCCATTGGATATGGCTCCCGAGTCCCGTCGGCATTGGCCCCGCAATGACCTCAACGCAGCCGCCCAACGTATCGCCCGCCTGTTTGGCCGCATCAATAGCTGCCATCATGCGCTTTCCGGCTTCCGCGTCCAGGCAACGGACAGGCGATTGTAGATCCATGTCGAACACAGCATCACGCACAGGATTTTCAAACTCACTGCCGATAGGCTCCTTCCCGATGGCAATGACATGGCTGCCGATCCGGATTCCAAAACGCGCCAGCAGCAGCCGGCACAAGGCTCCCACCGCCACACGCGTTGTCGTCTCACGGGCACTGGCACGCTCGAGAATATCCCGGACATCATGCGTCTGGAATTTAAGTCCGCCCGGCAGATCGGCGTGTCCGGGGCGAGGACGCGTGACTCGCCTGAAGTCCACTCCCCCGGGCAAAGCATCGACCGCCATTGCTTCCTGCCAGCTCTCCCAGTCCTTGTTTCGAATGCTGAAGGCGATGGGGCTTCCAAGAGCCAATCCGTGCCGCACTCCGGAGGTAATCTCAATCACGTCACTCTCAATCTTCATGCGGCCGCCACGGCCATAACCAAGCTGCCGCCGATGCAGCTCCTGGTTGATGAAATCAACATCGATCGCCAAGCCATGCGGCAATCCTTCCAACACTCCCGTCAGAGCTTGTCCATGAGATTCACCGGCAGTCAGGAAACGCAGCATAGGCAGATCCTTTCGCATCAGAAGCCCGGCAAAAACAGGGAGTGAACACAGATCCTGTTTCTCCGACAGACTCCCAGGGATTGTATCAAAGGAAATGAAAAGCGCCGAAATTGTTTTGGAATGTGTAAACAATTCACAAATTCCTCGGACAAAACCTCCGATTTTCCCAATGCCGATGAAAGATCTTAGATCCTTTGCATATTTCGCAGCCTCATTCGCATATCAGCATGGAATTACCCGTCTAACCCCTTGACTAGCAAGGTTTCCGTCAATACACTTCACCGAGGTCAGCAACAATATGGAAAATACTCTTACCACTGTGTTGGAGTCGCCTTACCGATTTTTCCTGAGAGCACTCTGGGAAATTCAGTCCTATACCATTCTCTCCAGTCGGGCCATCGCGAATCTTTTTACCAAGCCGATCTACTGGCGCGAAATCATTATGCAAATGGATCGGATTGGTGTGGGCTCGCTGACGATTGTTTTACTGACCGGCTTTTTCACGGGAGCCGTTCTGGCCATTCAATCGGAGGGTGCACTTCGTAGATATGGGGCGGTCAGCATGACTGGTCAGCTGGTAGCTCTTACCCTGATCAGGGAATTGGGCCCGGTGCTTTCCGCACTGATGCTCTCGGGGCGGATTGGATCGGGAATCGCATCAGAACTGGGATCCATGGTTGTTTCGGAGCAAATCAGCGCCATGCGCGCCCTTGGAACGGACCCGACACGGCGCCTGGTCACGCCGCGCATGATCTCCATGGTCATCATGCTTCCGCTGTTGACTATTGTCTGCGATGCCATGGGAATGCTGGGAGGCTGGGTAATCGGTACCTACAAGCTGCTGATCAGCTCGAATCAATTCTGGTCCGATGCCATGAACGCACTCCAGTTCTCCGATGTTGTGGGAACGCTGATCAAACCGGTCTTTTTTGGATTCATCATCTCCATGACAGGGTGCTACGTGGGGTTGCGCACACATGGAGGAACCGAGGGGGTCGGCAAGTCTACGACGCAGGCAGTTGTCAGCAGTTCCATCCTGGTCATAGCCTCCGATTTCTTTTTAAACAATCTCCTCATCTATCTGGCACCCATGATCAATACATGATTGAATTTCAGAACGTATACAAATCATTCGACGAAGACACGATCCTGAAGGATGTCAGTTTCACGATCAAGCGCGGAGAAACCAAGATTATTCTTGGAGCCAGCGGGTCTGGGAAATCGACAATTCTGAAGCTGATTCTTGGCCTGATCCGGCCCGACGCCGGAAACATCTATTTTGACGGACGAGATATCACCCATCTTGCCGAGCGGGAACTGGTCGTCATTCGGCGCGATATCGGGATGGTATTTCAGGAGGGGGCGCTTTTCGACTCTCTCAGCGTACGGGAAAACGTCGGGTATCGGCTCAATGAAGAGGGCCGCATGGAAGAAGGCGCTGTTGATCTTGAGGTCTTCAAGCTCCTTGGTTTCGTGGGACTCGAAGAGGCGATTGACAAAATGCCGGCGGAGCTTTCCGGAGGAATGAAACGCCGCGTCGGCATTGCCCGTGCACTTGTGGGCACACCCAAGGTGGTGTTGTACGACGAACCCACGGCAGGGCTCGACCCAATCACCAAAAGGGTTATCGTGGAGTTGATGATCAAACTCCGGGATATCGAGGGAGTGACTACCGTGTTTGTAACCCATGACCTTCAGGCCGCATCTATCATAGCAACCGAGTATGCCGCAGCCCGCCCCGACGGCAGTGTGGAGATCCGGTCTGACGCGGACGGAGGCACGCCCGATAACATCAATTTCATCATGATCCAGGACGGGATAATCTGTTTCGAAGGCGGCTATAAAGAATTGATGAATTCAAAGGTGCCATACATTCAGGAATTTATAGCGTAATAATTTTGTAGTGTACTGAAAGCTTGCCCGGGGATTTGTACCTGGTGAGACCGTGCCGGTAAAAGGAGCAACATGCCGCAAAAAAAACAGGTCAGCTTGGCTGAGATGAAGGTTGGTATTTTTGTGACCGTCGCCCTTCTGCTGCTCTCTGCCTTAATTCTGCAGCAGAGTTGGGGTCTCAACTGGTTTTCCAAATCCGTAAAAATCGTAACCTATCTCCCGGATGTCGGCGGATTGAAATCCGGAGCTCCGGTCTGGCTCGCGGGGATGGAGATCGGCCGAGTCCGAAAAGTGACGATTGTTCCGCCTGAGGTTTTCCCTCAAAACGCCAGGATCTTTCGAAAGATCGAGGAGATTAAGAAAGAAATTGAGGCTACCGATACTAAACAGCCCGCGGCCCGGAAAAATATCGAGGATCTGCAGGATCAGATCCGAAACCTCAAATCCGATATCCGGCTTGTCGAAGTTCAGCTCGAAATACGTCCACAGTTTCTAAACAGAATCGGCAGTGATTCCGAAGTCAGCATTGATTCCCGAGGATTGATCGGAGACTCTTTTATCAATATTTCTCCCGGAACCTATGGAGAGCTGCCTCCAAAGCAGGGCGAGTTCTACGTGATTGAGAGCATCCAGCGTCCGGGATTTCGCGAGATCATGGGCGGCGCCAACGATGTCGTGGCCAACTTTGGCGTTCTTTCCGAACAGTTCAAGAACATTGTCATGAAGCTGAATGTCGACAAAATAGGAGCCGGCGTCGGGGGAACTCTGCAGGATCTTCAGAAAACCGTACGGCAGGCCAACACAGCATTCGCCCGTGCCACAGTGCTTATTGATTCTCTGAACAGCGGTAACGGCACCATTGGCCGCATGGTGTCCGACCCCGATTTGTACAACCGCCTGAATACCTCTCTGGAGAAATTCAACCAGATCGCCGAGAATATTCAGAATGGGAAAGGAACCCTCGGCAAGTTTGTCAGCGACCCGGCCCTCTATGATTCTGCCACTCAAACCCTGAAGAAGGCGGAATCTGTGATGGACAGAATTGAGAAGGGTGAAGGGACTCTTGGAAAGCTGTCCAAAGATGTTGAGCTTTACGAGAAAACAAAAACTGCGCTGGATCGATTTGCTGCCGTTGCGGAGAAAATCGATAAGGGCGAAGGAACCATGGGGAAGCTGCTGAAGGACCCCAGCCTGTATAACAACCTGGATCAGTCCAGCGCGGAGATCACGAAACTTCTCTATGATCTTCGGCAGGATCCCAAGAAATATCTGACCATTCGCGTTCGCATCTTCTGACCTGGTAGCCCGCCGGCATTGGCGCAGCCGCTTCCACAACACTAATGCCGCTTTGGAATCTGGAATCCGAAATCTGAGAGCCTGTAGCGGGACCCCGGAAGATATCCCTGGCTCCCAGGGTCCCCTAACCATGCACTCTGACCAGGAGGATACAATGGTTGGGAATATTATCCGTCCTGATAGAGATTTCTGTTGTTAATCATTTGTAAAGACTCTCTTTACCTGCATTATATTTCGCACCCAAGACTAAAATCTTGACAAGGTTTTCGAATCTGTCTAGCCTAAGCGCCATGTTTGCATTTAGTGATGCTATCGGACGTGGCGGCAAATTCCTACTCGACAAGATCGTGGGCTTCCTGAGCCGCTATCGTGTCAATCCTAATATCCTCACTTTTACGGGCGTGCTGATCAGCCTCTGGGCTGCATTCGAGTTCGGCTATGGCGCATTTTTCAAAGCAGGACTCGTCATCATCTTCGCTGGACTTTTCGACATGCTGGATGGCGAGGTTGCCCGTGTTACCAGATCCGTTTCGGAATTCGGTGCCTTCTACGATTCCGTCATCGACCGCTATTCCGATGTCATTTTGTTTCAGGGCCTGATTGTCTATTACGCGCGAAAGCAAATGCTAGGCTATGTTGTGCTGGTGGGAATTGTGGTTATGGGCGCGGTTCTGACCAGCTATGCGCGCGCGCGGGCGGAATCGCTCATTCCATCCGGTAAAGTCGGGTTCATGGAACGCCCGGAGAGAATCGTACTGCTGATCATCGGCGCTCTTTCCAACAGGATGGAAGCAGTCTTATGGGTTCTTGCCATTCTCGGCAACTGGACTGTGATTGACAGGATTTACTACACTTGGAAGGAACTCCCGAAACCGGATCGTTCCCATTCCTCGGCATCCGTCTAGCTTGAACAGTGTGCTGGCAATCAGTGGCGCAGACAATAGGAAAGAGCTTCCATAACTATGACGCTATCTAATTGCCCTGCAGCAGAATGAGCCCCAAAATTATTTGCGGTCTTCGTGGTCTTCGTGGTCTTCGCGGTTCAAAGACAAAAACCAATCAACGCCACTTATTTATGGAACTCCCGAAACCGGATCGTTCCCATTCCTCGGCATCGGTTTGAGCGGCGCTTCGGGCGCTACTGCAGCTTTTGAATTTCCACTCCGGACGGCAATTTCTGCTCAAACTTTGAATCCGCTATCTTCTGGTTCATTTTCTCATCCGTAAAGGTCACCAGGAGGTAGTCTCGATTGGGTTCCTGCAGTTTATATTGAGTGGGAATCCCTGATGACTGCTTTACCCAGAGAACAATCAGTGCATAGTAGGCAGCGGTCTTAGGATCCTTGGGCGCCAGGTTCAAGATGGAGCACGGGGCTCCCGCAACCGATTCTGTTCCCTGGTAAGTTACGTTGAAGTTCTTCTGCAATTCCGACGGGGGCTGCCCGATGCCGATGGCAAGATACTCCGCTTTATCTTTGTTCTTTCCGAGATTCACAACCTGAGCTTCTTTGACTCCCGGCTGGTAAACCGTCGCGATCCCATCCTTGATGGTCAGTATCTTCCTCCCCGGATTTGTGATTTCCTGGCGAATCATGGAAGACCCATCCTTGGCCCGCGCAAAATAAAATTCGCCGCTTTCGGGCGGTCCGAATTCTTTCAGAATTGCCGTGTATTTTTTCTGAACCTGCTTTGCGGAGAAACTGCGAAATCCTTTTCCTGCAGCTTCCATCTGGCGGAAAACCTTTTGCAGATTCGCATCTTCTTTTCCCTGGGCAAACACCATCGCTAATGCGGCAAAGCAACAGAGAACCACCGCCGGAATCCGATATCTTTGGGTCCCGGTCAGAGCGTCGAAGCTATTTTTTTGTGTTTTCATCACTTGTTGGCGTCGGTTGAGGAACGGAGGAAGTCTTTTTGACCGCCGGTGACGGAGGGACCGCCCGAGCGGAGACAAAACAGCTGCGCGGCACAAAAAAGATGAAGGCAAGGATCAGGGCGCAGATTATGTCGTACTGAAGCGTCCCCCGCCCATATTTCCAAACAATCAGATTCCGAAGTGTTGTCCTGACGCTTTCCATTGGGTTTCAGTACAATCGCTCAAATTCCGGTTCGTAAGAAAACTTGGACGCGGGGCTGAGAATCTGCCCGTCCTTCATTTCGACGATACGGCTTGCCATGGAGGCAGCTTCAGAATCGTGAGTAATCATCACAATCGTTTGTTTTAGTTTTTCGTTGAGGTCGCGGAGTATTTGGAGCACCGAGTGGGAATTGCGGGAGTCCAGGCTTCCTGTCGGCTCATCCGCCAGGATAATCGAAGGCTTGTTCACCACAGCCCTCACGATGGCAACGCGCTGCTGCTCACCCCCGGAAAGCTCGGACGGCCGGAAGTTAATCTTGTGGCTCAGCCCAAGCATGTCCACGAGATGTTCGACGCCGTTGGGGCTCCCATGGCCATTCCCGTGAATTTTTTTGGCCAGCTCGATATTGGCTTTTGCAGAGAGGGTCGGCAACAGATTAAACCGCTGGAAGACGTACCCGATCTTCTTGCGCCGCACCGCAGTTCGCTCCGCATCGGAGAGCTTTGAGATATCGATCCCATCCAACAATATCTTGCCGGAACTTGGCTGCAGCAATCCTCCCAAAAGGTGCAGCAGCGTGGACTTCCCGCAACCGGAAGGTCCCATCACGGCAATAAATTCGCCTTGCTTGACAGTAAGATTGACGTTGTGTAGCGCTGGGACTTCCACCTTTCCCGACCGATATGTCATGGTCAAATCAACGGTCTGGATTGCGTGGGTTGAAGATGAGTCCGTCATATTTCGTCCGTTTCCCTACTCTTGACTTGATGCCTCCAGGGCATCCCTCCGGGCTGCTGCCTTATATGCGACTCTATAAGGAACGGCCCACTCCTGCGCCCAAACCCAAAGAGAAATGGGGCGCGTCCATCCGAATACCCATTGACTCCTCCGGGCCTGGAAATCGACAAGGAATCACTATTCTTGCGAATTCCAATTCCAACGAGTGGATTCAAACAGCATATAATAACAGATTATTCAAAAATGATGCCAACTATAAAATCGCGCGCGCATTCGGCGATTCCGCATCCAGCCTCGCCGACCCATCGAATAACTGATTCAAGCCCTTACCGGCTCTTCTCCCGCAAAATGACTTCCTTCGCACCAGGCGGCGTCTGCAACTGGAAGGCATCCTCCGGAAGATCCGGGTTGATGCGCCAATTCTTAAAACTCAGATCCAGCGTGTAGCCATCCATCGGCCGATCGATATGCATTTGTTGGGGCATAGAGACACCATCGACCTGTATCGGATCGGAATAGGTAATGTCGCTTACAATCTGCCCCTCCTCGGCATATACCTGCTGCCGGGCAATTGTCAGACCGGCACGCTCGATCCAGATCTTGCGAATGGTGTGCAGTCTGGGATGAGTTCCCTCCTTAGCAAAGGTGAGAATGTAATACCTGGACCGGTCATCTTTTTGTTCGTCCTTGCTCACCCAGACTCCCGGGGAATTCAGAGAGATGCTCTGCGGGAAGATCGCCTCGAAGATATGATTTCCCCGTATTGGGATCGAAAACTCCTTGGGTCCGGAAGGATCGTCCGCAATAAGCTCCTTCGCGCTGTTCAGCCCTTTATAAAGCTCGTTCTTCCTGGGATTCCAGACCGTAAAATTATCTCCCACGGAAAGCACATCCACGAGCTTGGATTGTGTGATCGGTATCAGGAGAACCAGGTGTGTGGCGTCGGGGCGTTTCAAAAGGATGTATCCCTTGACCGTCCTATACTTCTCCTCCCATTCCCCGTTCTCTATTTTTTTGGACGAGGTGAGAGTCAACCGCATATCGTTGCAGGCCAACGATTGGATTTTGTCGGCTCCCCTGATGATACTCAGGAGTTCATCAAACCCGGCGGTCTTTGCCTGAAGGATGGCTTGGGGAACCTGGACTTTTGTGGTCTGCTTGACGCCGCACGCGGGAGTCGTGAACAACGCGAACAGCAAAGCACCGAGGAATAGGAAAACCCGGAGTCCAGGCTCTGTAAATTGTGGAGATATCTTGGTTTCTTTCATCGATATACATCGCCAAGAGAGCGGGGTGAATCTAACAGACTGACCGAACGTTGTCAATTTTCGTTTTGCGGCAAGCTCTTGTCTCCATGGGAAATGGCCTGAACTTACCGCTCCTTTCCTCCCAGTGCGGGCCGGAAACGAAACCAGAAGCACACGCCGATTCCAAGGATAAAAATACCAAACAGGACCAGCCCCACCATGTGAAGATTCCTCTGCATAAAAAGCTTTACCGAATTTCCATAGAGAACGGCCAGAATCCCCCACATGGAATAGCGAATGGTGCGGCCCACCAGAACGGCAACCAGGAACTCCAGGGTTTTCAGCCGAAAGACACCGGCACTCAGGACGAAGATTTTAAAAGGCATTGGAGGAGGAAGAATGCTGGGGATCACAACCGTCAGCATACCGTATTTCTCGAACAATTTTTCCGCCTTGTCGATGCTTCGAGGCGAAAACCTGCGGCGCAAAAGAGGACTTCCCCCCTTGCGTCCAACTGAATAGAGAAGCAGGCATCCCAATACTGAGCCCATAATGGTCATCGCCACAAAATAGGCCATATTCCCCCAGGATTTCCCCGAGGAAAGTACAACAATCAGCAGGTCATTCCCTTCCGGAAGGCTCAAAAAGGAGGAATCGCACACTGCCAGGCACATCACTCCCGGCCCACCCATGCTTATGACGAAACTGCTGACCGCAGCCCAGAGCTTTGCCAGCCAATGCTGATCCGAAATCAATAATACAAATGCATTCTGACCGGAGTAGCTCATTGAAGTTTAGGAGCTTTCGCGAATCCCATTGATTTGAAATTAGCATAGCGACTGGTTGCGGGAAAAGTGCTTTCATTCATTCCAGCCTGCGGAACTTGAACTCTGCTGGTAAAATAGTCTATGGAATGCACTCAGGAGAGAGCCTTGGCTTCTGCCGCTAAACCCTATGAACAAGCTAACCGTAAATTATTGACATTGCATAGGTCTCGAAAGTAAAATATGTATTCCAGGGTAAAGTAATCTCAAACTATTTTTGGCCGAGACGGGGATTCGCCGCAAAACCCCAGCCCAGCTATGGGAACTGTTGCCTCAGAACTGAAGTCAGAGCGGGAAAAGCGCAAGATTTCCCTCACTCATATTGCGTCTGAAACACGCATCAGCCTTCGACACCTCGAAAGCCTTGAGGAGGGACGCTTCAGCGATTTGCCTGGGGGTATCTATAATCGTGCATTCTTGCGCGCTTACTGTGAAGCGCTGCAGCTGGATAATCTCCAGGAAATTATGCAGCGGTATGAGAGCGAGCTTCCTGCAAATGCCGACAAAACGCCCAGATCCAAGATTTATCTGCCGTCCCAATCGCGATCTTTCCATATCAGTCCGCTTTTGATCTGGGGGATTATGCTGCTGCTTTCCGCGACCGGGCTCTTTTTCAGCAGAAACTGGATTACGGCGGTTTTTTCCCCCTATTTTTCCCATACTCCGCCTGCCGCCGTTCCCTATGAACCGGCACGCACCAAACCGGTTCAAACGCCGCCGGTTGTGACGGCAAAGCCGGCTGAACCGACAGCTCCGCCAACATCGCTTGTTCCGGCGACTGTGGAGCCTACTCCAAGTTCGCCAGCACCCTCAGTGCCGGCGCAGCCTCCGGTGGTGGGAAGTCCCACGCCGGCAGGCACAGCAGCCCCGACAGCATTGCCCTCCACTCAACCCCTGACTGCGGGCGTTGCCGCCACCCAGCAATTGCGGCTGGAAATCAGCGCAACGGCCGAGTGTTGGGTATCGCTGGATAAAGATGGCAGCCCGGTATTCCGCAAAACAATGCAACCCGGAGAAATACAACAAGTAAGCGCGGGGGAAAAATTCCAGATCATTCTTGGCAATGCCGGGGGAATCCAACTTAAAATCAATGGCAAGCCTGCGAAGCCGCTTGGAAAACCTGGAGAAGTCATCAAGCTCATCATTGATGCGGGCAAATTACAGGAACTCCTCGACCAGTCCGCGGGTAGGTAAATGGCTCCCGGCAATCTGCTGCAAATCCTTCAAAAAGGGGACTCTCCGAAAAGCCTCCGAATGCTTGTTGCCCGCGGCTCCGCACCACTTCCGGCCAAGGATGTATTGGAATTGCTGGTATACCTCCTGAAGGACGAGGACCAGGAAATATCATCCAGCGCCGCCCAGACACTTTCGTCGTGGGACAAAGATGAAGTCCTGGGCTACCTTCAAGAAGAAGACTGTGCGGTGACCGTATTAGAACATTTTGCGAATTCAGAAACAACCGAAGCTGTTCTGCAGGCAATCATTTCCAATCAGTCAACTCCGGCCAAAACTATTGCCTCGCTTGCGTTGTCCGTACCAGCGCCACTGATATCCAAGATTTTGGATAACCGCGTCCGCATTTTGGAGCATCCGGGTATTCTGGACAACATAAATAAAAACCCCTTTGCCAGCGCGGAAACTCGCAGAATTGCCCACGAAATAGAACTGGAATTCTTCGGCAGCAAGAAAAAAGACTATGCGGTTCAGGAATCCGCAGAGGAAACGGAACCTACCTTTGAGGAAATCCTCCTGGAATCAGAGGCTCCTCTGGATGATTTGATTCTTGAAGGCTTACCGGTAGACCCCGATGATCGGCAGGCCGAAATCACGCGGCAGATAGCAAGCCTTCCCGTCAGGCAAAAGATCAAATATGCCCTGTTTGGAAATCGTGAAATCCGCGCCGTGCTTATTCGAGATACCAATAAAGAGGTCGCCCGAAGCGTGCTGCACAGTCCCAAGCTTACCGACAACGAAGTGGAATCTATCGCTGCCATGCGTACGGTGGCTGAAGATATTCTCCGCGAAATCGGGAACAGCCGCGAATGGACGCGAAGCTATGTTGTGATTCAGAATCTTGTCCGGAATCCTAAAACTCCACCCACCATCTCGCAGCGTCTGCTATCGAGGCTTCGACTCCGGGATCTTACACTGCTCTCAAGAGATCGAAGCATCCCTGATGCGGTACGCTATACTGCGGCGCGGGCTTTAGTCCAGCGCTCGAGGTCCTCACAATGAAGCAGCCTACTATCTCGAACAGCGGCAGGATCCGGTACACTCAGCTATTGCAGTCCTCCGGGCGGTATTCGGAGTTGATCGAGGCCTATAAGACACAGGTGCTGACCCAAAAGACCAGGACAATCCGTCTCCTCGGCAGAAAGAGTTCCGCCAAAATCATCAACACCCTGCTCGGCTTCGAGGTTCAGGCTTCCTACAAGCGAATTCAGTGCCCTGATCTCGTAACGGCTCGCTATCTGCGTTTGTTCTCGGAAATCGGCTGTCATTCCATCAAGCTTCCCTACGATCCCACTCTAACTCAAAAACTGATTCCGGAATTTGAAGCGACCCTGGAGGAGATCCATCACGCCATCCTGGATCTCTATCCCAATGATTTGTCGATGCAACTATATGCAACACGCAAAATCTATGGGACCATCCGGAGTCATCTCGCCGCGCTCTGATCGAAAATTCGGCATCGAAATCCCCGCTCAAAAAACTCGCCCACTCCCTGAAATTGTCTACAAACACCCCTGCGGACTGTGCTATAAGTCTAATCATTCAAGGCCCAAAACATCGGGAATAAACAGCAATATGAACTAGGAGATTAGGTGCCGGATCCGGGAGAGGATGCGTACTCCCCCGTGAACCAGGATTTCCAGAACGGAATGGCTCATACGAGCCTGAGTGTGGAGAGGATGAGGCTATGCAATTTCCTAAGATACTTATTTCTATGACTGCTGCAGTACTGCTTTTCTCATGGACAATCTGGGCTCAGGACAAAATTGACAAAGAGGTGGAAATTCACAAGAACATAAAGCTTGTCGTGCTTGCTGCCGCGAGCGATATCCCGGAAGATTTGGCCAAGCAATATCAGAGCTTCCTGCCGGTCCTGGAGGCTTCACTGAAAGAAATCACCGTCGACCAACCGGATGATTGCTCGCTAACGCTTCGCGTTGGAGCCGCGGTGAAAGAAGTCGGAAGCGCAAAAACCAAACGCCCCCAGGCCAAAGTTACGGCTTTCCGCAGAAACTCAAAACAGGAATACCAGGGAGCGTTCATCCTGTACAGCTATATCAATTCAGGTCCGGTAAACAAGGAAGAGACCAATCAGTTTTTGAAAAAGCAGATATTGGAACCGGCGGAGTGCCGCAAAGCGGAATAGCGATCGGAACACGTTGAACGTTTAACGTTGGACGTTGGACGTTGGACGTTAAACGTTCAGCGTGGGACAGTGGATTTTCTACTCGGATAACAAATCTCGACGGACTACTTCCAGGTCCTGCGCGGGGATGAGCAAACGGACCAGGCGTCCGTCCTTTGTAGTAGTCAATGTGCCGCTCCAAATCCCGACAAATTCGGTCTTGTACTGCCGGACATCCAGCGAACCTCCGGTCTTGAGCGGAATTTTGCCGTCTCCCATGAACGTCAGCGCGATCGGTATATCATTGGCGATTACCGGGATAAAGTTGGCAAATGTCTGCCGTCCGCCCTTTTTCAAATCATATCTGCGGACAAGGTAGTCGTATTGGTGATAGACGTTGAAATCAACAAAAACCATGTTGGGTTCGAACGGGACCGTCATGTCACTGGTTCGCCCGCCCCGATTCAGAACACGCGTAATCTGCCCGTTGGCAATGGTAACTTCATAGGAATCGCCCGTGCCTCCCGACGTGTACCAATAGCTGTAGGACATCGGCACTCCGGTGCCCTTGGCCAAGACCATTCTCGTCGAAAACTTCATGCTTTTCGTTTCCGTCCCCTCGTTTACAAGCATTTCATGTTCGGAGGTGGAAACGATATTGCCGCTGGGATCTGCTTTTTCCGTGACGATCTCGGTGCCGGCAATGGATCGATTGATGATAATGGCGTAAGATTCTGAATAGTTTGAAGCCGCCGGACTTTCCCCACAAACCATTGCCGCCAACAAGACGCCCAAACACAGCCTCCACATATTCATCGCCGACTCCGAACAATTTGGGACGCAGGAACCCGCACCAGTGCACTTCTTAATGAACCTGCCAGGTTTGGTGAGATCTGGTCCTGGACAAAAGCAATCATCTCCTCGACCTGTTGCTGCATTTGCTCCATCTTCTCCCGCATATTCAAAATTACTTCCACGCCGGCCAGGTTTACTCCCAATTCCCGCGTCAAGGTAAGAATCACCTCCAGCCGTTGAAGATCGTCATCCGTATACAGGCGAGTATTCCCATCGCTGCGCGACGGCTGCAACAAACCCAGCCGCTCGTATAAACGCAGCGTTTGCGGGTGGATCTGGTAGGATTCGGCGACGGAACTGATCATGTATCCGGCCTTTTTTCGCGGACTCACCATTCACCCCCAATCATTGAGCGAGATTTGCCCTGGGATCCTCCGGATTAAGCCTTGCAAGCTCTCGCAGAATCTCCTTTGAGCGTTCATCCGCAATTTTGGGCACCACGACCTTCACTTCAACGATCTGATTCCCGGGAGAATCACCTCGAATCGAGGGCGCACCTTTGCCCCGCAACCTGAATTTTTGGCCGCTTTGCGTTCCCGGCGGTATACGCAACAGCGCCTTCCCATCGATGGACGGCACTTCTATCTTGGTGCCCAGTGCGGCTTCCGTAACAGTAATCGGGACCGTACAGATAATGTCGTTTCCCTCCCGCTGGAAGAAATCATGCGGTCGCACCGCAATGCTCAGATACAAATCGCCCGGGGGACCGCCGGCCCTCCCGGCATTTCCCTTTCCCGGCACACGCATTCGATACCCATTTGCCACACCGGCAGGAATGCGCACGGTAATGTTCTCCTGGAAAGAGACCGTTCCAGCCCCTCCACACGTATTGCAGCGCCCGCCCACGCGGCCCGTTCCGTTGCAAACCCGGCAGGGTCCGGAAAATCGCATAAATCCATGGGATTTGCCTTCCTGTCCCGTTCCCTGGCATCGGGAACAGATCTGTTGTCCCGCCGAGCGATCCAATCCACTCCCGTCGCATGCGGAACAGGCGGCTTTCCGGTTAAAGGCCATCCGAGTCGAAAGCCCCTGGATGCTTTCCATAAAGGAGATATTGAGGTGGTGCTCTAGATCTTCCCCCTTTTGCGGACCGGTATTGCGACCGCGGGCTCCACCACCGCTAAAAAAGTCCGAAAACAGATCCCTGAAACTGCCCTGCCCGGATTCGCCGAAATCCATCCCGGAAAAATCAAAACCAGGCGGAAATCCACCGCCCTGCCCACGTCCTCCGCCCGGCTGCTCCTTGAAGTTTTCCGAATAGAAACCATACTGGTCGTAAACGCCGCGCTTTTTGGGATCGCTTAATACATCGTACGCTTCCTGTATCTTCTTGAAGCGTTCTTCGGCTCCCTTGTCGCCAGGGTTTACATCCGGATGGTTCTTCCTGGCCATGCGCCGGTATGCCTTCTTGATATCCGGCTCCTTCGCATTTCGGGGGATGCCCAGTACTGAGTAATAATCTTCCTTAGCCATACTCGAGAGTTTCCAGGGCAGAGCTTAAATCACTGGCATTGCGGCCGCCCATGCGGCCCGAACTAAACCGGATTCGGAACCGGCGTGAAAATTCCCGTCGATCCCGAATCCTCAAAACCAAAGCCTGCTTACCGTTTATTCATTTTTATCCATGTCGACATACTCGGCATCGATGACTTCATCTTCCTTTTTGTCTGAGCCCGGCTTTGGTCCGCCGGCCTGCTCAGAGCCCGGCCCTCCGTGAGGGGGCGCCTGGCTCGCGGTCTTTTGGTACATAATCTCCGCAAGCCGATGGGACGCTTTGGTGAGTTCCTCGGCAGCCGTGTTCAGATCCGAAGCCTCCGACGATCCTTCCAGTACGCCCTTTGCCTTGGAGAGCGCCGCATCCAACGATCCGGCATCCGCGTCCGAGATCTTGTCCCGGTTCTCTTTCAGGATCTTTTCCGTGTTGTAGATCAAACTGTCCAGCTTGTTCTTGGCTTCGATCTTTTCCTTGTTCTTCTGATCCTCGTCCGCATGGGATTGAGCATCCTGGGTCATCTTATCAATCTCATCCTTGCTCAAACCGCTCGAAGCCGTAATCGTGATTTTCTGTTCCTTGCTGGTAGCCAGATCCTTGGCCGAAACATTCACAATACCATTGGCATCGATGTCAAAGGTCACCTCAACCTGGGGCACGCCCCGAGGCGCGGGAGGAATTCCCACCAAATGGAATTTCCCAAGGGTTCGGTTGTCTCTCGCCATGGCGCGCTCACCCTGGAGAACGTGAATTTCAACGGAGGTCTGATTATCGGCCGCCGTCGAAAAAATCTCCGACTTCCTCGTGGGAATCGTGGTGTTTCTGTCAATCAGCTTAGTGAAAACACCCCCGAGGGTCTCGATACCAAGAGACAGCGGGGTTACGTCAAGCAACAGCAGGTCTTTGACGTCTCCGGCCAGAACGCCGGCCTGGATCGCGGCGCCGACCGCCACAACCTCATCCGGATTCACGCCCTTGTGCGGCTCTTTTCCAAAATACTCTTTCACCATCTGCTGCACGCGCGGGATACGCGTCGACCCGCCCACGAGCACCACTTCATCAATATCTCCGGGCTTCATGCCGGCATCGGAAAGCGCCTGCCGAAGCGGAGCGATAGTCCGCTGGAGAATATCTTCAACCATTTGTTCAAACTTTGACCTTGAAAGCCTCATGTTTAAATGCTTTGGTCCCGAAGCATCCGCTGTGATAAACGGCAGGTTGATCTCCGTTTCCATAACGGTGGAGAGCTCCATTTTTGCCTTTTCAGCCGCTTCGCGCAGCCGCTGCAAAGCCATCTTGTCCTTTGAAAGATCGATACCCTGATCCTTTTTGAAATCCTCGATGATCCAGTCCATCAGGCGCTGATCGATGTTGTCGCCGCCGAGGTGGGTATCCCCGTTGGTTGACTTAACCTCAACCACGCCTTCCCCTACTTCAAGGATCGAAATGTCGAAGGTGCCACCGCCGAAATCAAATACGGCGATTGTCTCATCCTTCTTCTTGTCCAGACCGTAGGCCAGTGCGGCCGCGGTCGGCTCATTGACAATACGCACTATCTCCATGCCGGCAATCTTTCCAGCATCCTTCGTGGCCTGCCGCTGGCTGTCATTGAAGTAGGCCGGAACGGTAATGACCGCTTTTTCCACCTTTTCTCCAAGGTATTCCTCAGCCGCCTGGCGCATCTTCTGCAGAATCATGGCCGAAATCTCAGGCGGGGTATACGCCCGATCTCCCATTTTTACCTGAGCATCGGAATTGGGACCGGAAACCACCTTGTATGGCACCAGCTTAACCTCTTCTCCGACCTCCCCGGTCTTTCGCCCCATGAAGCGTTTGATCGAAAAAATCGTATTCTCCGGATTGGTAACCGCCTGTCTCTTGGCAACCTGCCCGACAAAACGCTCGTTGTTCTTTCCCACGGCCACAACGGACGGAGTGAGCCGGCCCCCTTCTGGATTGGTGATAACCTTGGGCTCTCCGCCCTCCATAACCGCAACCACGGAGTTTGTCGTACCAAGGTCAATTCCGATAATCTTACCCATTTCTTTCCTCCTAAAAGAATCGCACCCGTATTGTGTAAAGGTGAATCATTAGTGCAGATCTCATAAACGCCTTTTGTCTTAGCGCGTATGTTATATAGAATCTGAGTGTAGCATTGTCAAGCTGTCGATTAAGATTCTGAGCAAGGAATCAGGAGCGCTCTCAATTGTGGCTCAATTGTGGTCAATTGTGGACACCCACTGATTTTTTCTCAGTTTTTGAGTGGAAACTGGGGCCGGGAATGAAGGGAAATGAAGGGCTGGCGGGCATGCCCTGGATTAAGCTAAAAATCGCGCTACGTGGAAATTTGTGTCTGTCTTCTGACTCCTGTCTCCTGACTTCTATCTCCTTGCCCGCAAACGCTATTTCTTCAGCGCCGGATCCAGTGGAATAGAAAAGGGCCCGAGAGCTTTGGGCAATTGTGGACACCCACTGATTTTTTCTCAATTTGTGAGTGGAAACTAGCACCGGGAATGAAGGGAAATGAAGGGCTGGTGGGTATGCCCTGGATTAAGCTAAAAATCTCACTGCGCGGAAATTCGTGTCTATCTTCTGACTCCTGTCTCCTGACTTCTATCTCCTTGCCCGGAAACGCTATTTCTTCAGCGCCGGATCCAGTGGAATAGAAAAGGGCCCGAGGGCTTTGCGTGTCCCCTCTTCTTCCAGTTTAGGAATGTATAGGGTACTTCCAGCAAAGAAGTCGTCCTTCGGTTCCGGAGTGAAGAAAAAAAGGAAACCGTCCGCCACTGTTTCGGGGTCGACGAGTCGGTTTGTCAATTCCTTGCTGGTAAAATCGGAGAGAGGGGATCCCACTTTGGTTGAAGTCGACTGGTCGCGGGACTTCATTTTAGGGAGCTTGCTAACCAGCCCAGCCCGGACAACATCCTCGACTACGACGGTGGCGGGTGTTGTATATAGCTGCTTGCCCGCGGCGGTAATCAGGACAACATTCCGCGTCCGGACATTAAAAAAGCTCTGGGATCCGTTCCGAATGATGACGTGAACAGGAAAATAGCCGCGCGAGTTCAGGTTCTTTACATCGAAGGCGGTGAAGGATTTATTGTCGTCGGTGTAGGGATCGGCGGCAATGGCAACACCGCCCAGCTCCGCTCTTGCCGGATAGCTCTCGATCGGCTTCACGGCAACCGTTTTGACCTGGTAATCCGCAAAGAGCGCAAGCGCCCCAAAAACAGCAAACGCAATGGCTAGATGGATTTTCATACCGCGTCATAATAGCACAAACCGAAAGTCAAAGCCCCTTCCGTCAACATTCTCCGACTTCTACTTCCGTAATTTATCCCCGGAGGCTTCCTGTTTCATCTGCTCTAAAAGCTCGTCCGCCTCGTGAGTTTCCAGGGCTGATTCCAGTCGCCGCAGGGCTACGCGCACGACGTCCCGATGATGCAGCTTGTAATCAAGACCTTTGCCGGTGAGATTCAGCCACAGTTTATGCAGCAATTCCACATCTTCCGGCCACAAGCGCGGTGGATGCGGCCCCAAGTTAAAGAACATCTGTTTCCCGGAGCTCTCGTCGAGGATTTCCAGCGATAATTGCGGTCTGGGAGCCGGCAAGCGTTCCCAGGCATCTCCAAATGCCTTGGCCTGCTGAGAAGCTGTCATCTTGGCGGATAATCCCATGACGACCAGGCTCGATTTCAGCCGCTGAGCGACTTCAACGATAGCCCGGTTGTAGTCACGTCCCGGAACGACCAAAAGTTCCACGTGTTTCCCGGCCTTCTCTGCAACGGACACCACGTGCGTGAACAGCTGCGCGATTTTATCCGTAAAGATCTGATCGGTTTCGAGCTCAAATCCGCCGGACCCGTGCTGCGACACACGCTTCACTGTCAACGCCACAACATCCAGCTTCCGGGTATCTACGCGATCGAGGACACGGATCAGGTGCCGCAGTTCGTACGGATTGCGTACCGCGACAAGAACATTGCCGGGACGAAGCCTGACGGATTCCTGGGACAGGATCTCCTGCGTTACCAGGCGGAACTTCTCCAGCTCCCCGCCCTGTCTTGCTTTCCTTTTATTGTAATGCTCGGAAATCGCAAAGATGGTGTAAATACAGACGGTGAAGGTCAGCCCCCAGATGGTAGCCACCTTTTTTGTAAACAGGTTTGTAATTGCAAATCCGAAGAGCACCAGAGTAATGAGGCCCAATCCCAACGGCAGCTCTTTTCCGAACAGCTTGAGATTCAGCGGCACCTTCCACTGAGGCTCCTCCGGCTGTTTATAACGCAAAACGAGAACTGCGAGCCCCTGCAGTGCGAAACTCCAGACAATTCCAAAGGCGTAGGCATCGCCCAACAGTTGGATATTGCCGCGTGTCAAAATAATCGTGACAATCTGCAACCCGACAATCATGCTGATAATGCGCGCAGTGGTTCCATACTTTTTATGCGGAGTCCGAAACCAGTCCGGAAGCACACGGTCTTCCGCAACTCGGTTGAGAACACCATTGGACCCTACAATTGCCGTGTTCACGGCGCCGGAAAGCAGAATAGTGCCTACAATCACAACGAAGGCATGAAACAACAGACGAATGGGGAGCGGGCCGACGACATTCATCGCCAGGCCACCGATCAGATTATCAATATAGATATGCACTCGTTCGTTGTCGGGAATGATCATCACCGCAAAAAACGAAACCAGCGTGGTGAAAACCATGCTGTAGACAAAAATAACAATAGCGGCACGCTTCAGATTCTTGAGCTTGGGAGATGCAATTTCCCGGTTAACCTGGGCCAAGCTTTCCTCTCCGCTCATCGCAAGGACTGAATGTCCCAACCCGATCATGATGGCAAAAACATATATCTGGGTAAAAAAGCTCCCCTTGAGCCAACCTACAGCCTCGTCATTGAAGTGAATGGTGCTCAGGGAAGGAAACGGCACCGGATTATAGCCGCGTTGCAGAATGGTGACGATGCACCAGACGATTAGAATCACGACCATCACGGAGGTTACCTGCATGATGCGCAGCGCCTTCTGACTTGATTCGTGCATTCCGATTATGTTTTTGCGCCAGAAATAAAGCGTCACGAGAATTGTGAAAAAGGCTGCAAAATAGGGCGGATTGACTTTGAATCCGGGCGATTTCAAAAGATCCGAGGTCTCATTGATGAGGCCGGCCAGGTACAGGCCGGCACTGACTCCGCTGATGGGCCCGGTCAAGATGTAGTCGAACATCAGAGCGGAAACCGAGACCTTGGCCAGCGTCCCACCCAAGGCTTCATATACCACGCGGTATACGCCGCCCCGCACGAACATGCTGCAGGCCTCGATATATACAATTCGGACCGCCGACGCAAAAAGCATGATCCCAAGGATGAACCAGGGCGCGGATTTGCCAAGGTATCCTTCAGAAATACCGGCGGCATAATAGGCCGAGGAACCCAAATCACACAGCACTATAGCCGCCGCTCTCCAGAAGGAAATGAACGACAGCATGACCGTGGTTGCAACAACTACTTTATTTACACTCGCATCGTCTCGTGCGCTCATAGCTATCCCGTAAGCAAAAGAGCCATGATTGTACCACTGAATGCCCTAAGTTTTAATTGCCGGGTTCACAAATAAATCGATGATTGCAAAATGACTGCTAAGCGCTTTGGATGATTGATACTGCGGGGATAAACATGGAGTGGAAATGCCAGCACCGGGAGCGCCGGCGACTCGCCAGCAAGGGTCTTGTGATTGCTTGCATGGTGCCGATGCCGCCGGGACGGCGACGCTCCCGATGCTTCAATTACTTGCGTTTGATTCTGTAAACGTCCGCATATACTCTACGCAAAGGCGCAACGCAGTATTTGTGAATCAATTCCATGAAGTTTGGCGGATCCGAGATCAGCTCCTCCAGAAATTCGCCATCAACCCCAAACGAGAGGCGAACGATGTCGGCCTTCCCTTCCCGGGTCTCGACTTTGATGCATTGATGCAAGTCATCCGTGAGATGAAATACATCGCAATTTCGGATCTTCTTTACCTTCTTAAATCCTTCGATCGCATTATCGCGATTGGATTGGTAGTAGGTCTCCAACCTGCGTACGAGCTCGCTGTAATTGAAGTTTGGAACCTTGTTGTTAACACTCGCCTCAAGGATGCAATCGTCATTTGCGGTCATAAGACTGAGACCGTATGTAAAATCAAGATCACCCTTGTTGAACTTGATCCGATGACCGGTTTCATCGTGAAAGCGCTTCAATTCCTCAGGAACCTGTATATCAGGATTTTCCTTCTTTTTTTCTGCGGTGATGTAGTAATCGCTGACACTCAGGTACCACTGATCAATGATGGCTTCCAACGATTTATCGATTAACTCAGCAGTTTTTGGTGGGGTTTTTTTCTTTCCAGGCAACTGTCTATTCCTCAGATATGATTAACAGAAAAATTACCGCGCCGGCATGAACCGGAATAGTCAGTATAGCACGGAGCTTTTCACTGATGTTAGCATTTCGGCTTTAAATGGATATTGGTATGTATTCGATAAATAGAAAAACCTGGACACCCATGATTTGTTCGTCAAAAACCTGGACACCCACGATTTGTTCGTCTGACCGAATGAGGAGTTTCGGAAAGGTCTTGGCGGAAATTCCCGACCGATGATTCATGTTGCTGAGGAATACGGGAAGAAAGCTTGTAATGGGCTTAGCTGTTACTACTTGAGGCGAGTAAACAAGCCTGTTGCGAGGAGAGATGCGAAGTCTGGAGGGGCGCGTAGTTTAGGTTCGGAATAGATCCTTTTGATCCGGAATGCAATTGGCCTTGAGGCTATGTAAAAGCAGACCGAGCGGCCGACAAGCCCTTTATCCAATGCCGGTTGAGCCGTCCCGCGAATTCACGCATGTGCGTCAGGCTGCCGGCGGCCACCTGGAATGCGGAACCAAAATGCGACACTGTTTCAATCCATTCCTTGGGAATAACTCCAATGCGATTCAGGATCGGGGCAAGACGGCTATCAATGAACCCGCGCTTGTCAGAGCGAATCATGCGTCCCGATCGGTCGACCAAATCAAAATACTCGGCTGTGGATGTGTCGAGGATACCACGCCGGCTCGGGGTTGATTGAATTGGGGCCAACCAACAGTCTGCAGAATCCCGAAGAGAAGAGCTCGAAGCAGTTCCGGGTGTTGAGGGAGCATTAATCGTGTCATCAGTTTGACAAGGAGAACAATCGAAAGCCGGGCCCGAATCACTGGGTTGAGGGGCTGGTTGCTGGGACAAGGATTGGCGATGCCAGGCGCGGATACGCTCCTGAATGCTGGTGAAGTCGCTGTCTTCGGGAGTGGAGGCAGCGCCGGCCCGAACCATATTCAGATCCACATAGACCAAGCAAGCTGTAATAGCAGAAGCATCCAGAAGCACCAGGCATTTAAAGCGAGATTCCCAGAAGCGGCCCTTGACCTTATCTTCCTTGTTAGCCTTGCGAGCGATGAATTCACTGAGTTTGGCCACGAACCAGCTCAGGCTGCCCAGCCGCTTGCGCAGAACAGTAATGTGTTCCGGACAATCTGCTAATGCCTGGATCTGTTCGACCCTAGGAGGCAGAGGTTTTTTGCTGGTGCGCGGTTTTCGGGGGCAGAGTTCTAGCCATCGGGCGGCGACGTCGAGATCGGACCAGGACTCAAGAATGTCGGGTCGGGTTCGCAAGATGGAATGCACGTGGTTTTCCATGATGGCATAACCGCACACGTCAATGGCGAAGATGCCGGCAAGTTGTTTCAAACGATCGAGAATCCATTTTTTACGATGGGAGAAGTCCCGGCCGCTAAGAGGGTCATACCCGCAAAGAAAAGATCTGCGGACACATCGACTGATGCAATGATAAACGCCTTCCTCCCCTTCGATGACATAGATGTTTCTTGCCAATCCCATGGTTTGCCTCCTTGCATAGTAACTAATGGCGAACCTTGGGAATTGAGCGAAGAAAAATTGGAGGCAATCGAACAAAACAGTGGGTGTCCAGGTTTCCCAGGTTTCCCAGGTTTTTCTCTTATAGGTTTTATAGTTCAGTTTTTTTTAGGCAGAACACCGTGAATTGTGCACCAAAGGCAAAAAGGCCATACGACTAGTCGTATGGCCTTCCTAATTTCCTAATATAATTAATCCAACCGTAAAAACCTAACTTTTCATTTTCCGAACAGCACCCAGGCCAAGTAATCCCAACGACATAAGTACTATAGTCCCAGGCTCGGGCACCGAACTTGGAGTAGAAGAACTCACCAGCCATGCACTGGCGACAGCCCCATCGATAGAAGAATAGTGAGAATCATTGAATACATCGTGAACAGCTAATTTGCCGCCTGCGATAAAGTTGAAGTAGTTGTCGACCGAAAAATCTCCGACAACCCGTTCACCACCGGATCCTAAGTCCGTGGTGACCCCATCAAAAAGGCTGATGAGGATATTTGTAGCTGCAGCACCCATGTCATTGTCGCTTGATAGGATATTTGCCGCAGTCAGGTTCAAGCCAGTGGCATCCGACCATGTGCTGGCGATCTGATCAGCAGTCGCAAGAACCCATGTTCTACCATCGTAGACAATGCCTGAAGAGAAGGTAAGGTAGTTTCCATGAACCAAGCCCACATCCAGATAATCAAGGCCGAGTTTGGTATCGGTTGTAAATGATCCATTGTCGATGGTTGTCGCATGCATCATTGAGCCCAAGACAAACACAAACACCAGCATCATAATTAAGCGGAGTTTCATAGGGGGGTATTCTCCTTTGCTTGTTGCTTAGATTATCTGAACATTCCATGCAACTTCAATACCACCTATGCTATTCATTTGTTTTCAATAGCTTATTATAATCGACACGAACAAATAGTGTAACAATTCCCGACACTTGGGTTATGTTTTTATGCAATATTGTAAATAAATCCGACACCGTGGGGCCCCTCAATCCTCGCACTTAAGCAAAGGATCGGAATTTGGGCCAAAATTTACAGCTGATCCGAATTTGATCTTACCAGGCGCCCCCGCAGGAGCGGCCTTGATTATTGAAGAGTTCAACCGCGGAAATCTATTACTTCTTTCTCCGGAAGGAAGCAAATCCGATCAGTCCAAGACCCGTGCCCCAAAGAATCAGAGAGGTCGGTTCCGGAACCGTTGGAATGGCGGTAGCCGTGTGACCAATCGTGACGTTAATGGGAGCGCCACCATAGTTGCCAATTTCAAAGGAAGCAAAGTTCCGCATGACTTTATCCTATTGAATATTAAAGATATAGACTAGCCAGTGCCAGAAATTTTAATGTAAAATTCGTTTACAGGAGTGAATTGGGGGGAATCAACCTCAGATTCAAGATCTCCAGGAAATCCTTGTCGGTTTTAGCGCCGGTATCGGAGCTATGGAAGCGGCTGCGCCTTGCAGGCGGGACGCCTGCGCTCACGGTGTGCTCCCTGGTATTTGAAATCTGGAATCTGGAATTTGGAATTGTTTTTTGGTGGATGGTGGGGGGATCGAACCCCCGGCCTCCGCATTGCGAACGCGGCGCTCTCCCAGCTGAGCTAACCACCCATCCCTTAGTGACGGAGTCGAATTATCCCTGATAGTCCCGGCGCTGTCAAATAGATAGAGCGAATCCCGTCAATCATCTCCATCATGATGCCATTGTGGATCGGCTATTTGCCGGCGGCTCCTGAATGGTGGTGGTGAGCGAGGAAACCAGCGTCCGCTGCATCGCATGAATCGTCTGTACGAGCAATGCTCTCGCCTTGTCATCCGATTCCGTGCAGAGATGCTCTTTGAGCACGCGCAGCGATTCCTCCGAGGCAATGCAGGCGAGCGCCCGCACCGCAGCCTGACGCAAGACCACCATCTCATGCCCAAGATAAAACTGGAGCGTGCGAATTGCCCGCTGCTTGCCCGTTTTGGCCATCGGAACCAGAGCGATCAGCGCGCTTTCCGGATGATCCGCCACAAACTCGCGGATTGGATCGTAAGCCTCTGCCGAGCCGATCTTCCCCAAGGCCTCGATGGCGCATTCGGAGTGGAATGAACTGTTCAGATCGGTGAGGATTAGCTGGGTTGCCGCCTCGAGCTTCAGTTCTCCCAAAACGCGGATCAGTCCCCACCGCACCCGATCCCCTTCCTCGGAGTAAAGTTTGACAAGGCTTTTGGCTTCCGCCGCGGTGATTTTCTCAACCATTTCCCGCACTACCGACAGGCGTTCCCGCGTTGTCCCCGTTCTCAGTACCTGGAACCACGATTCTATCCGGTCCGATTTTGGAAGAATGATAATTGTATCTTCCATGGAAACAACGTACCTGGAGGTTGCCGCCTCCAAACTTTCAGCGCTCTTGAGGATGGGAATATCCGAGCACTTCTCGAGTTGCATCCGCAGAGCACCGGCATGTTCGAACCGGTTTTCCGGATCGATGGCCAGGCATTTCCGCAGCACATTCTGTAGCGACTCCGGGAATCCCGGCAGAATCTCCGATGGCCAGGGGAAATTGCCAAGCGGAGGAAAACCCATCAGCATTTCATACAGGATTGATCCCAGCGCAAACACATCCGCCCTACGATTTACGGTTTTGGTACTGCAGCGCTGTTCAGGGGCGAGATAGGCGATCGTGCCCATGATTTCGCCGGATCGCGTCAGCGTGGTTCGCTCCAGATCCAGCATCTTTGCAATTCCGAAATCCGAAACAATCGGCTCTCCCGCAGTGTTCAGGAGTATATTCGCGGGCTTTAAATCCCGATGGACCACTCCCCTGTCATGGGCATATGCCATAGCATCACAGACCGGCATGAACAGCTGAAGCGTGGTATCGAGGGCGATCTTTCCACGTTCCATTCGGCGAATCAGGCTCCCGCCCGGCATGTATTCCATCGAGTAAAAGTAGCAGTCGTCCAGGACGCCGTTATCGATCACCTTGATGATTCCCGGATGCGTCAAATCTCGAATGATGTCGACTTCGCGAATAAACCGCCCATAGGCAGAGGACCACGTCGTCGCTCTTTTGCCGAGAATTTTATAGGCTCTCTTTTCCCGGCTTCGCGGATTGATTCCAAGGTAGACCTCGGACATTCCGCCCGATCCTATTCTCTCAACGAGGTAGAAATTGCCTATTTTTCTGCGCAACATGCTCATAGGATCCGAATTCTCAAAATCGTTTTGAGATCACCCTGCTCCAACAGCAGCTCTGCCGCTGTTCCTCTACTGCCGGCTCTTTTTGCAAACCTCCGTCCGGTTTCGTCCAAGAGCCTTGGCCCTGTAAACAGCCGTATCCGCGCACTCGAGCAACTCCTCGGCATTCGCTTCGTTGGTCTGCATCGAGGCAACCCCGAGACTCAACGTCACGCCGGTGGGCAATCCCAGTTCCGCGTTGACCGCTGTTTCCACTTTGATGCGAAGCTTCTCCGCCGCCTGGAACGCACCCTTCATGCCGGTTTCGGGAAGCACGATCAGAAACTCGTCTCCCCCAAACCGCCCGACTTTGTCACGCTGCCGCAGGCTGGCTTGCATCTGCGCCGCAATCGCCTGCACCACACGGTCTCCCATCAGATGTCCAAAGCGGTCATTGACGCTTTTGAAGCCGTCAATGTCGGCAATAATCACCGAAATCCACCTTCGATATCGTTGCCCGCTGGCAATCTCATCGGAGAGAACTCTCGTGATGCTTGATTTATTTAATAGAGAGGTCAGGCTGTCCGAGGTCGCCAGCCTGAAGATCTCATCATAAAAGGTCTGCTCCGCAAGGTCCCGATGATCAAACTTCAGGATGACTCTGCCAATGATCACCTTGTCCCCCGGCTTCAATACGGCGCTCTGGATGGACGCATAGTTGACCATGGTCCCGTTCCGGCTCCCAAGATCGCGCAATACCACCCGCAGGGCCGGCTGCTCACTCCCCTTTACGATTTTGCGACAGCTGATTTGCAGGTGCTTTCTCGATACCGAGGGATCCGGAATAACGACATCACAACCGTCGCCTCGCCCCAGCGTCAATTGCCTGTGAATCAGCGGTATTTCCTTTCCAAGCGCCGGGCCGGACAGGAATGTCAGGGTGGGAATAAATGCGGATGCATCCCCAAACAGTCCGCTCGAATCGATCGTGCTTCTGGTGTCCAGAAGAGAGCCTGTCTCGAATGGTTCGTCTTTGATTCCTTGCCGCATGGTTTTAGACATCAATCATCTCTCTCCGTTCCTGGCCAAACCCAGATTCACAGAACGCACCCTCGTCCGATGCGGAACAAGATGTACTTCGCGCGTCCCCGTATCCCGCACAGCAGCCATGTCGTGCACGCGAGTCGTGCTGCGCCCCGGCGTAGAGACAAGGCCATAAACAATCTCATTCCGGCTTGAAACGAATTGCAGCCGCGAGATCATCTCGATCGGAACACTCCGAAACACTCCCAGAAGTTCTGCCCTGTCGGCCGGGATGTGTTTCAACGCTTCCGCTTCCTGCAAAAAACTCCATTGCTCTGTTTCGTTCAAAGACTGCAAATCAATGCTCCGCCGCCGATAGATCAGCTTCGATATCTTCTGAAATGTATGAACGGCCAACGGAGATATAAGCAGCCGGTTCCCGTCCATAATTTCCGTAGGCCTATCCCTGAATGATTCCAGCGCATGAACCATGACGGGACCCAGCGCAACCGCGGTCGATCGCGCCCCCGGCATGGTCATCAGGTGCCCCTGCCGTATCGTTGTCCGATGCGGCGTCGGCATCGCCAGCCTTTGCACCAGGCCCAGAGGAATCATCTCAATCTGCCGGATGATCCCGGGACTGTCGCTGCCCTCTTCCCCGGGAGACGAATTGTCATCCAAATACCCGGTGGAGGTGCGATCTCCCTCAGCCATTGCTTCCGACCATCCATATTCCCGATGACCGGGCATCCGACCTATCTCAAAGTGCTCGGAAAATGGCCCAAGCCCGTCCACCACATCAGCCTGTCCCATGAAAACATCGTCTATCGAGGTGACGCGACTTTCAACACCCAAGCCCTGCTCGCGAACCTGGCTTGCGATCGCCGGCATGCCAAGTTTGCGAAGCCACGAAAACCGCTTTGGATTTTCCGCGGGATCGGCTGCTGCAAGCCGGCTGGCTAGACTCTTTTCACGTCCCCACATATGCTTGTCAAAGCGGACGTTATTCGATCCAACGGCTCCAGGATATCCATTGTTCTGGACAACTCCTGCAACCATGCGGTCATGTTGAGCTGAACGGTTTCGTCCGCTGTCGAAAAAGCCAGCCGCAGAAAAATTCCCTCGTCCTCGAGCTCGACGATAGCTTCTCGCTCGCGTATCCGGTTGAATGAGCCCGATACGTCGCCCGGCGGTCCGCTGTACCGCTGCACCGCTATCATTTCCTTGTCGGCAACCTGCCCAAGAAATTCCTTCTCGCTATACGGAGCAATGAAATACATGGGAGAACTGCGGACTTCGCGTCCCAGACGATCACGAATGACCGTTTCGTGCAGATATTTTTCAAGAACCGAACCATAAAGGATTCGATGCAGACGGGTCGCCGTAACCGGTTCCGTGTATTTGAATTCGAGAGGAACTCCAATCTGGTTCGTCACCAGGATGGCCCCCATATGCTTCTCATCCAGCTGGAAGTGGCGAAAGAACCCGACCTGGTTGCGAGGATTGCTTCCAATTACCCTGTCTTGAACCTGCATACAATTAGCTCCCCTGGAATTATCGGCGGACCAGGGGTGGTTTATTAGCGCATAATACGTCGAGCGAAGATGGACAGGCGGGGAGTGCGGCAGGCTTCCTCGAGGGCCCAAAACCGGAGGCGGCTTTTCAGGGCCCTCGAAGCTAAATCATTCAGGGCCGACTATTTCAGATCTTTTACCGCCTGCTTGACCAGTTTATCCTGGCCCACCAGGCTCCCTCCGTTTTCAGCCCGATACAAAACATCCAACTGCTGTTTCGCTTTTTTCTGGAACTGGTTCGTTATCACATAGCATTTCGCAAAGGCGGCCAGCGCTTCCGGATTCTTTTTTTCATTCTTGAACGCAACCCCCTGGTACAGATAGACCTCACCAAATTTGGGACGAGCCTTCAGCGCGCGCTCGCACAGGCCCTTCAAAAGAGGCCAGTTCTGCTGCTTCATCAGCGTCTCTAAATCCCGGAGAAACAGGCTGTCCAGATAGGTTCGAATCTGATCGCCCATATCGGGGCGGTCCTTATACATCGATAGCATTCGATCGGTTCTCTTCTGAAGATCCGTGACCTTCACGATGGCCTGAACCCGATCATAATCTTCCTTGTATTTGATGTCCTCCAACGTGGAATCCTGGGCTCGAAGGACAGAGAATCCCAATGCAAAAATCAGAGCAGTAGATGAAAGAAATCGCACGAACAACCTGGTCTTATCAAACATATCTCTACTCCCTTGTGGAATCCCTATTTACAAATAGGAACTGGAATGTTAAAAAGTATCCCTCCGTTGGGGGCGCCTAGCTCAGCTGGCAGAGCACTGCGATCACACCGCAGGGGTCACAGGTTCAAGTCCTGTGGCGCCCACCACCAAACTTCTTTAAAATCATCAACTTAAATACATTTAAGATTTCGGTACGCTTGGGGCCAAGGTCTGTCGAAATTCGGACTCTCCAAATCCTTTTATCCCCGCGTGAGCTTCTGCTTCGTTGGCGCCTCTAGTCTGCCACAGCTTTGAGCAAAAGGCGAATAGCGTATTTTCATTTCCTCTGCTCATTTTTAAGTGATCGGAAATTGGGGAATGCGAATCTGAAATCAATGGACCTTGCTGACAACAAAGGTTTTTTGAGTTATGTTGTGAGGCCAATGGCGGAAATGATCGCACACTACGAGATAATCGAGAAGCTCGGCTCGGGAGGCATGGGAGTCGTCTGCAGAGCGACGGACACGAAACTCGGTCGTGAAGTCGCGCTCAAAATACTGCCCGAAAATCTGGCGGCAAATCCCGCCTATCTTCAGCGATTCCAGCGCGAAGCTCGTGCCGCCTCCGCGCTGAATCATCCGAATATCTGCACGATATACGAAATCGGAGAACACCAGGGACGGCCCTACATCGCCATGGAGCTTCTACAGGGGCAGACTTTGCGGGCTCTGGCCTTGGGAAAGCCCTTGCCCTCCGACCAGATCATTCGCATCGCCATGCAGATCGCCGATGCACTCGAGGCCGCCCATTCGAAAGGAATCGTTCATCGGGATATCAAACCGGCAAATATCTTTATTACATCGAGAGGACACGTCAAAGTCCTGGACTTCGGACTGGCCAAGCTGGCGTCCATAAAGCGGCCTGAATCCGAACTGGCCAACGCTGCCCCAACGCATAGCATTGCGGCGGAATATGTCAGCACGCCTCAGATCACCATCGGCACATTACCCTATATGTCGCCGGAGCAGGCTTTGGGAGAGGATTTGGACTCCCGCTCCGATCTTTTCTCGCTTGGATCGGTTCTCTATGAACTCGCAACCGGTGTTCAAGCCTTTAAGGGAAGCACGCCTGCGGTCCTCTTCCAGGAAATTCTGACGAAGAATCCAGCTCCTCCGCAGCGGCTCAACCCGGAATTGCCGCCACGACTGGATGATATCCTCTGCCGGCTTCTCGAAAAGGACCGGGACCTCCGTTTCCAGACGGCCGCTGATTTGTGTGCGGATCTGAAAAGGCTGAAGCGGGATCTCGAGTTGCGGAAGGCTATTCCGATGCACAGCGCCGAGCCGCGATCGGCGAATCCAGAGATCCCGCCTCCCAGCGCGCCGAATCCGGACCCTGCCGATCCGCCGGAAAAGAAATCCTCAAACTTGCGTTTGGCACTTCACAATTTTCGTAAACCCAAAGTCGCACTTTCTGCCATTGCCCTGTTGCTTTTGATCGCGGGGCTTGCAGCCTTCTGGGTATTGCGCAGCTCCATGTATTACCCCTGTGTTCAGTTTGATGATTTCTCCGGAGGATCCGATACGGTCGACGGGCAAATGGTGGGGTTCGTGCTGAAACGAGCGCTGTCACAATTTCCTGAAGTTGCCGTGGTGGATCGAAAGGAATTCCATCATCTGCTGGTCATTGAGCGGGCACGCAAGCAGGTGGAGCGTTCCAAGGCACACAATACTTCTCTTCTGCAAAAATTCCTGCCCTCCAGTTGGGAAAGACAGGAACCCGCGCTCCGTGTATCCGGCCAGGTCAGCGATTCGCTGGGCCAACTCGAGGTTCGCCTGGACTGCCTGGTTCGAGGCAAGCGGGACACGATGACCATGCGTTTTCGCGGCGTGGATGAGCTATTGAACAAAGGCATCGATGCCCTGGTCCTTCACACGCTGAATCGCTACGACTCCAAATTTGCCGAACAGCACCTGGATGGGAAGCGCCCCGACTACAAGACAGCCGTGCAGCTGCTGTCTTCGCGCTGGGATGCGCTTCGTCATTATTATCGCGGAGCCAGCGCATGGGAACGGCTGGACATGAATGCCGCCGAACGGGAATTGCGATCCGCGCTTGAAATCGATCCCAACCTCGCCCTGGCCCACTTGATGCTTGGCCAGGTTTTCGTTTTCAAGAACCAGTGGGACGCGGCGCAAACCGAAATTCTTGCGGCGCGCAAGCAGGCAGGGACGCTGCCGGAAACGGATCAACTGCTCGTCGAAGCCTTTCTTGCACGCGTTTTCGGAAAACCCTTTGAAGAACGGGTTTATTTTCAGCGACTGATTGGCCTCCAGCCTCAAAAAAGAGAGTATCTTTACGAGCTGGCGGAATCCTACTTCCACACGGCGGATGTCGATGAGGCAATCAGCAAATATCAGGATGCCCTCAGCCTGGACGACCGTTACGCCCTGGCCTATAACCATCTCGCTTACTGCTATTCCTGGAAAGGGGAGCATACCAAAGCCATCGAAGCGGGGCGAAGGTACCTGGCGCTCGACCAGTCAGCCAATGCCTATGACAGCCTGGGCGATGCCTATATGCAGGCCGGCGACTATGCCAACGCCGAAGCCATGAAGCAAAAGGCCATCCGGAAAGATCCGCAGATGTATTATGCGATCCGCAACCTGGCGAATATTGAGATGATGCGCGGACATTATCAGATTGCCGCCGGTCGGCTAAAAGCATTCTTCGATGCCACCGAAGAAAAGATGCAGAAGGCGCAGTACTATGCCGCCATGGCGTTCCTTCTCTACCGGGAGGGAGAAATTCAAAACGCGCTATCCGCATGCGAACAGGGTCTGAAGCTTGTAGGGCCGGTCCAATATGATTCGCCCCATGACGAACTGATCTGGATGAGCGGACTGCTCGAAGTGGCCCGGCATAACCTCCCGGCCGCCCGCAGGTATCTCAATCAATTGCACACCATTGTCGATTCCAATCTGATTTCCGCTATGAACTACAAGCCCGCCTACAAATACTATCAGCATCTGCTGGCCATGGTGATGGCGCAAGAAGGAAAAAACCAGGAAGCAGTGGCCGCTATCAACGACTTGAAATATGTCCGAAACAAGCTTGGCTATTGGAGCACACCCTATGACCGGGCGTTCTTCTCCGATTCCATCGGACAGATTTACGAGGAAATGAAACTGCCGACCGATGCGCAGCAGGCGTACCAGGATTCGCTTGCCTACAACCCGCACTATGCCCTTGCCCAGTTTCACCTGGCCATGCTGCTAAAGCGGCAGGGCGTGCGCATGGAGGCGCAAAGCCAGTTCAATGCATTCCTCCAGGAGTGGCGGACCGCCGATCCGGACATACGGGAAGTGATCGAGGCACGCAAGCAAATTGCGGATTCCCAATGACAGACGACGCTGGCATACTGTCCCTGCGGAGGGGTCGGATGATTCGTGGAGTGCTATTTGATCTTGATGGAGTAATCATTGATACGCTGCATTACCACTACCTGGCCTGGAAGCATATGTTCCAGCGCTTTGGCGGAGATGTGAACGAGCATACCGTCCTGCTCCACGAGGGAAGGAACTCCCGCGAAATTCTTCCGCTTCTGATGAAGGAAGCAGGAATTTCTATTCCGGATGATCAACAGGCCGACTTCATTGATGAAAAACGCGCCTATTACCGAAGCATCGTGCATGTGCAACAATACCCGGGCGCCTTTGAGGTTATCGATGCCTTGAAGCATCGCGGATACAAAGTAGCTCTTGTGACCGCCTGCGCTTTGAAAAATATGCAGCACTCGCTCGACAGCGATCATCAAAAACACTTTGATTTTATTATCACCGGAGATGAAGTCCCTCGCGCCAAACCCTTTCCCGATCCTTATCTGATGGCAGCCCGGCAAATCGGCCTCGATCCATCCGATTGCATTGTAGTGGAAAATGCGCCCCTCGGAATTGAGGCGGCAAAGAATGCGGGGATGTACTGCATTGCAATCGAAACGACTCTCGGGAAGGAATTTCTACAATCCGCGGATTGCATTCTGCCCAGCATCCGGGATGTACTTCAGCTCCCGTTTTTTGCCACGAATTAAGCGAATTAGTAGGCCCATTAACCGCCAAGACCTCGAAGACCGCAAAGAATAGTTTTGGGGCTCATTTTGTTGGTTTTTGCGGGCTGGATGCTTACGCAGAATATGCTCCTATCCGCTACAAGGAGGTTGCGCTCGATTGTGGATAAACAAGCAATTCTTGGCGGTCTTCGCGGTTCAAAGATAAAAACGAATCAACGGAATTGTACGAAGGTTTTATTTCGGGATTAGGAGGGCGTCTTCTCTACCAGCTTGAGTCCGCGTCGGTCGCGAGCCAAACCCGCCGGCCGGAACGGCTCCGCTCCGAGTCCAAACGGATCCTCCCAGTTGGTAGCGGGCTGAGCGCGCAGCACAAGATCGTAGGCCGAATCCGCCACAATCCGATCGTCAATGGTCTGCATATTGATCGTGGCCGCCAGCGACATCGAATGCCGGCAGATCATGTTGACGTTGAGGGGAATCCCGCGAGAGTACAAAGCAATGGCGGAAAGCGCCGCCGGTGAAAACAACTGCCGAGCGCAACCGGCCGTGCGCAGCCGGTGAAGGATATAGCTTCGCACTTCAGCCTCATCCAGCGGAGCCAGTCGGCTGTACACATTGATCTGTTTTACGGCCTCTTCCAATCGTGCTCCGTCGAGTTTTTCCAGCAATCCCTGCCTTCCGGCAATCACAACCTGAAGCAGCTTCCCTTTTCTTGATTGCATTCGCGAAAACAGGCACAGATTCTCCAGCATATCGTAAGAGAAATCCTGCGCGTCATCACAGATCAGCGTCATCAGACGGCCGGCCTGCTGTTTGGAAGCCAACCAGTTCTCAAAAGACCGCAGGTTCTCGTCGAGATCTTTTCCGAAACCATTCAAGCCGAAAATCCCCATCACACCGCGCACCATTTCGCTGCGCGAATTGAAGGAGCCCGGCATCATGGCGATCTCGGCTTCCGGCCTCAGCGTTTCGACCAGATATTCCAGCAAGGCGGTTTTTCCCATGCCGGCCTGAGCAAGGATGACGCCGATGCCGCGACGCTCACGAATGAGAGTTCGAATGGATGAAAAGACTTCCTGGTGTCCCCTGCTGAAGAAATAATACCGCGGGTTTGGGGCAAAGCTGAATGCGTCCTCCGACATCCCCGCCAGGCGTCGAGGATTTTTGGCCGCATCGACCGGCGCAGACATCCCTCTCTCCATCAACAGGGCGATGCGCATCTCGCGCGCCCCCGCATTCCAATGATCATCGAGCACAAATGCCCGGCAGGAATAGTGTCGTCTTCCGGATTGGAATTGAGTAACGAGGAATCCCTGCAGCCTGCTTGGATCCTCGGGCATGAAGGTCAGTATCTTCTGTCTCAATATGCCATCAATGGCCGCAGGGTTTGTCGCGGTATTGGGATACCCAAGAATTTTGATCGATTCCGGGTTGGCATATACCGGACGATACAGCGAATCGATCAGCACAAATCCTGCTGTTTCCAATGCTTACCTCCATTGGGCTTGCGCGCGCAACCACTCGTAAAACCTGATAGAGCGGTTGGTTAATTTTCCTTATCGGCAGGTTTTTTGTCAAACGATAAAAAACCGGCCAATCCTTGAACAAATCCTTATCTACACTCTCATGACTCCTCCCTTTATTGCCGATTACCCTACACGTAGCCCCTCAAATCCCTGTTTCTGATACAATAATGGGAGTGGCGGTCAAAGAGGCAAACATCAATCAGCAGGGGAACTTACAGTGGATGCAGTGGCACATCACAGGTCGATAGAACAAAATCCGCCCGGATTCAGCCGGGATGTCATCCTGCAGGATTACCGGATTGCCCACCGTAGCCGACTGGCCAGCATCATCGCAAGGCAGGAGGTCTTTTCCGGAAAGGCAAAGTTCGGGATTTTCGGAGACGGCAAAGAAGTAGCCCAGGTGGCTCTGGCACATGCATTCCGCAAAGGGGATTTCCGCTCGGGCTACTATCGCGACCAAACGCTCATGTTCGCCCTCGGAGTTCTGGATCTGGAGCAGTTCTTCGCCCAGCTTTACGGACACGCCGATGTTTTGGTGGAGCCGGGTTTCGGCGGCCGCGCCATGACCGGTCATTTTGCAACGCGCCTGCTCAACCCGGACGGCAGCTGGAAAAACCAACTGGAGTCCTATAACTCAACCGCGGATCTTTCTCCCACCGGAGCGCAGATGCCCCGGCTTGTCGGACTCGCGCTTGCTTCCAAACTGTATCGAAGTCTTCGCGAGCTGGACGAGCATGCACGGATGTTCAGCGATCACGGCAATGAGATTGCTTTCGGGACCATCGGCAATGCCGCCTGCGCCGAAGGAATCTTCTGGGAAGCCGTCAATGCCGTTGGAGTGCTTCAGGCACCGATGCTGCTGGCCATTTGGGACGATGGCTACGGCATATCCGTCCCAAACGAGCTCCAGGTGGCAAAAGCCGATATTTCGAATATTCTTCAGGGCTTCCAAACCCATCGCGACGGCAAAGCCGGTATTGAAATCTTCAAGGCGCGCGGATGGGATTATCCGCAATTGTGCGAAACCTTCCTGGCTGCGGCCGAACCGGTGCGACGCACGCACGCCCCGGTTATTGTTCATGTGACGGAGCTGACGCAACCCCAGGGGCATTCCACTTCCGGAAGCCACGAACGATACAAATCCGCGGAGCGCATCAAGTGGGAACGGGAATATGACTGCATGCGGCAGATGCGCGACTGGATCATTCGCGAAGGGATCGCCACTCCGGACGAACTGAACGCCATCGAAACCTCCGAAAAAGCACATGTGCTCGATACCAGGGAACGCGCCTGGAGCTCTTTTCAGAACCCGATTCTCCAGGAAAGAAATGAACTGCTGGAGCTTATGCAGGAAGCCGCGGGGATTTTCCCTGCCCTCGACAAACTCGACCGGATTCGGGCCGAGCTTGAACAGATCAAAAATCCTATTCGCCGGGATCTTCTCTCCTCTGCCGCCGATGCCCTGGTAGCGCTTCAAACCGAGCCGCCGCACCGAAGTGACAAGCTCAGGAACTGGAAGAAGCTTCGGGAACGGGAAGGGAACGCACGCTACGACACCTGTCTGTACAGTCGCTCCGCCCAGGCGGCACTGAAAATACCGTCTGTTTCGGCGGCTTACTCTCAAGACGCACCCACGAAGCTCGGCTTTGAGATTCTGAATGCCTGCTTTGATTCCGCCTTTGCCCGTTTCCCCCAGCTGGTGGCCATGGGCGAGGACATCGGCCGTCTGGGAGATGTCAACCAGGGTTTTGCCGGGCTCCAAGCCAAATACGGAGCCAACAGAATCATGGATACGGGAATCCGCGAAGCGACTATCGTCGGCCAGGCGGTAGGATTGGCTTTGCGCGGTTTCAAGCCGATCGCGGATATCCAGTATCTCGATTACATGCTCTATGCCATCCAAACGCTTTCCGACGATCTGGCATCGCTGCACTGGCGGACTTCGGGGGGCCAAAAAGCCCCCATCATTATCCGGACGCGCGGCCATCGCCTGGAAGGCATCTGGCATTCGGGGTCGCCGATGGCCGGAATCCTCAACCTCATCCGTGGAATCTATATCTGCGTTCCACGTGATGCGACGCAGGCCGCCGGATTTTACAACACGATTCTGGAATCGGATGACAGCGCGCTGATTATCGAAGTCCTCAATGCGTATCGCAGAAAAGCAAAAATGCCTTCGAATATCGGAGAGTTCAAGATCCCGCTTGGCGTCCCCGAAGTCATCCGGCCGGGTCGCGATGTGACCATCGTGACCTACGGCGCCTGCTGTGGCATCGCGCAGGAAGCAGCCGATCAGTTGAAAACGACAGGGATCGAGGCGGAGATCATCGATGCGCGGACCATTCTCCCCTTCGACATTCACGGGATCATTCTGGATTCGCTCCGGAAAACAAACAGAATTCTCTTCCTAGATGAAGATTGCCCCGGAGGTGCCACTGCCTATATGATGCAACAAGTTATTGAAGGACAGGGCGGCTATCATTGGCTGGATTGCGCCCCGCGCACCCTGGCTTCCAAGGAACACAGGCCGGCATATGGATCGGATGGCGATTACTTCTCCAAGTCCAATCGCGAACAGATCTTCGAGGCGGTCTATGAAATCATGCACGAATCCAATCCCCGGCGTTTTCCAAAGGTTTATTAGTTTGAGGCTCCGCGCGATGTGTGCCGTCAGGCATTGTGGTGTCAGCGTCCATCGGTGTTGAAGCGCTACTCAATTGAAACGAGGGCACGATGATTACTCAAGATCCAGAGAACAGAGCTCAGGTAATTTCAAAGATTATTGATCTGATCAATCGGACAGCTCCGGAAAAGGACAGGAATCTTGTCCTGTCGTTCGCCCCGGTCATCCTGGAGGAGGCGCCCGATCGCATTCTCTTCATGCTGCCTCCGGAAATCCTGGCCGAACGTCTTCTGCGCCATTATCAATTCATCGTTCACGCCATGCCTCCTTCCATCCAGCTCTTTAAGGGCCCTCCCGGCATTCACGTCTCCGTGCACAATCCGGACGAGGCCGAAGCCAAGGCCATGGGCGGCGGCGCGGGGCTGCCGCTTGAAACCACCGTGGTCCGGACCCATACGCTGGATGCGCCCTTCATCTTCGAGAGTCTGAAGAATTATTTCAGCAAGGCCGGGCTGCGCGTGTACTCCGCGGTTCACCCGATTTTTTCCGTGCGCCGCCAGTGGGAGCGTATTGTCTGGATCGGACCGCCCCACGAGGAAGGAACGAAGGAATCGTATTGCTACTTCCAGATCGAGCCGGTTGATTCCAAGGAGCGCCTCCGTCGCATCCAGCACGAAATATTCTGCGTCTTGAAATGCGTGTTTCTGGCCGTTGAAGATTTCCAGGCCATGACTTCCCTCACCCGGGAAACCGCCCGCAGACTCAAGGGCAAGGATGGATCCGATGAAATCGAATCCGCCCGGGCTTTCACGGACTGGCTCCTGGATGAAAACTACGTTTTCCTGGGCGTTGCCCGGTATGCCGCCGGCCAGGACGGGCATCCGCAGCGCATCCAGGATTCCGTCACCGGCGTGTTCAATGATCCCGAACTGCTTCCGGTGGTATTTCCGGGGCTGATGGAGGAAGTGGAATCGCACATCCTTCCCTCCCCCGAAGACTCCCACATCGTGGGAATGGATTACAGCAAGAACGCGTCGGCGATCTATCACCTGGATCCGATCGACTATATTGTTCTGCGCGAGTTTGACGGCCAGGGTGGATTTGCGGGAGCAAACCTTCTGCTGGGCCGATTCTCCAGAGGCACCTTCGTGCAGCGCGCCGACAGGATCCCGATTCTGAAGCAAAAACTGCAGACCATACTCAAGGACAGCGGCGCGATTGAAAAATCGCACATCTTTCGCGAGCTGATCAATACCTTTAACCGGATGCCGATGCGTGAGCTGTTTTATGCGCCTCCGGCCGCGCTGAAATCGATTCTCGAGCCGATCGCGTTCATGCTCGGAGACGAGGAAATCATCGTCCGCACGCGGAAAGGCACCGGATACATTGTTCTCGAAATCGCGTTCTCTCGCCTGCGCTATTCCTATGGCGTCGAGGAAAACATTCGCCGAGCTCTCTCGGATGCGTTTGGGCCCGTCTCGTTCCACACGCGGGCAGACTGCGGCGCGGCCAACCTGCTCCTTTTCTATTTCGACACGGAACGCCTGGATCATCCGATCGATGAAAAGGCCGTTCACGAAATCGTTGCGAAACGGATCACCACCTGGGAAGACCGCGTTTCCGCCGAATTGGAGACATCCTTCGGCGAGCGCGAAGGAAGACGTCTGTTTAAGCGCTATGTCACGTTTGAAACCAGGAGCGGACTCTACCGCGAGGTGACTCCGCCTGAAATGGTTCCCGGTGATTTAAGGCATCTCGACAGTCTGGAAGCACGTCTCGAAATCCGCATCGTCCCGCGCGGAACCGAAGTGGCCATGCTGCACTTTTATGCCATGCATGAGCTGGGACTCACCCATACCCTGAAAACTCTTGAGAACCTCGGACTCCAGGTTACGGATGAAATGCGCATTCCGCTCCAGTTGCCGGAAGAGCGCAGCTGCTACCTGTACCGGTATGAGATTCGCGGTTCCGCTGAAAGGATCGCCGCTCTCATTGCCGGCGAGGAGCGATTCGTTGAAGCGGTGCGCAGATTGGATGAGGGCCACGCAACGGATGATTCGCTGAACGGCCTGATTTTGTCTGTCGGTTTATCCTGGCGTGAAGTCGAGGCCCTTCGCACCGTGCGCAACCACATGCTGCAGATCCGCTCGAACTACAACGTTGAGACCGTCAATCGCGTCCTGCTGAACAACAGCTCCGTTTCCAACGCTCTTTTCCGGTATTTTGAAGCGCTGTTTGATCCCGAACTGCCCGGCGATCGGGAGCATGCCGTCAAGGAAGCGGACAAGGGAGTCCAGGCGGCTCTGAATACCGTGCGCAGCCTTGCGGAAGATGAAGTGCTGCGCGCCATGTACAACCTGATCCAGTCTTCGCTGCGCACGAACTTCTATCAGATTCCGGAACGCCCGGTCTTCTCCATCAAGATCGACAGTCGCAAAGTGGAAAACATGCCGCTGCCGAAACCGATGTTCGAGATTTACGTGCATTCGAACCGGCTGGAGGGGATTCACCTCCGGGGTGGCCGCGTGGCACGCGGCGGCATTCGATGGAGCGATCGGCCCGATGATTTCCGGACCGAAGTTCTCGGACTGATGGCAACCCAGATGCTGAAAAACACCATCATCGTCCCGGTCGGATCGAAAGGCGGCTTTTTCCTGAAAGGAAATGTGCCGGCTCCCCCGGCGCTGGATGCCTATCTTATTGACCGATACAGCGAATATGTTTCCGGGCTGCTCGATGTAACAGACAACATTGTGGACGGCCAGATCCTGCACCCGCCCGAAGTCGTACGTCACGACAGCGATGATCCCTACCTCGTGGTCGCCGCGGACAAGGGAACTGCGCATCTGTCCGATACCGCCAACAGCATGTCGCTTCAGTATGGCTTCTGGCTTGGCGACGCTTTCGCCTCCGGAGGAAAAACCGGCTACGATCACAAGAAGATAGGAATCACTGCCCGTGGCGCATGGGAATGCGTCAAGCACCACTTCCTGAATCTCGGGATGGACATTCAGAAAGAGCCGTTCACAGTCTGTGGAATAGGCGATATGTCCGGCGATGTTTTTGGCAATGGCGTGCTCCTGAGCAAAGCCACCCTGCTGGTTGCCGCTTTTAACCACGTCCACATTTTCCTCGACCCGAATCCCGATATGGAAAAAAGCTACCGGGAAAGAGAACGCCTGTTCCATCTCCCGCGCTCGACCTGGCGCGACTACGATCTGTCGGTCATCAGCAAAGGCGGCGGCATTTTCGATCGCTCCGCGCGCGCGATTCCGCTCAGCCCCGAAGTGCAGAAACTGCTCGATATCAAGGCAGACAGCGCCAGCGGCGAAGAGGTGATTCGCAGAATTCTGACCGCACCGGTGGATCTTCTCTACAACGGAGGCATCGGAACCTATGTGAAGGCTACCGGGGAATCCGACGCCGATGTCGGCGACCGGACCAACGATCGCGTTCGCGTGCATGCCTGTGATGTCCGGGCCCGCGTGGTCGGAGAAGGAGGCAATCGAGGCTTCACCCAGCGCAGCCGCATTGAATATTGGATGCGCGGCGGCCTGATCAATACCGATGCCCTGGACAATTCCGGTGGGGTCGACACTTCGGATCATGAAGTGAATCTCAAAATCCTTCTGGATATCCTGGTCAAAAAGGGAGTCGTCAAGAGCAAGGATGAACGCAACAGGATCCTGTCGGAAATGTCGGAGGACGTCGCAAACCTGGTTCTGGCCGATAATCAGAATCAGTCGCGCGCGCTGACGCTGGATGAAATGAGGAGCGCCGCGCAGTACGAGGCTTTTGTGAATCTGGTCGAAGAGCTGAAGGCAGGTGGCGTCATTGACCGACTCGATCCCCAGATTCCCAGCCGGGAATCCCTGCTGGCCAGCGATCAGAAACAGCGCGGATTGCCGAGGCCCTTCCTGTGCGATCTGCTGGGCTATGTCAAAATGTGGGGCTACGAGAAAATCCTGCAAAGTAAATTGCCGGACAGCGAGATCGTGCGACCTTTCCTGGACGCCTATTTCCCGCCACGGCTGCAGCGGGATTTCAGCGCGTATTTCCCGGAGCACCCCTTGCGCCGGGAGATCATTGCAACCGCCGTGGTCAACTATGTTGTGAATAATGGAGGGATTTCGCTGTTGCCTCAACTATTTGCTTCGGATCCATCGGACCCAGGAGAAGCCGTGGCGGCGTATCTGCGGGCCGACAGGAAATCGAAGGCGGCCGAGCGGCGGAAGCGTGTCCTTGCGTCGGGGTTGCCGGCCACAAAGGAGCATGCGGCTCTTCTGGAAATTGAGTCGGGTATTCTCAAGTAGAGCTTTTTTCGTGCTAATTCGTGTAATTCGTGGCAAAAAATGAGCTGTAATTCGGCCACGAATTACACCAATTTGCACGAAATCCCCTGCCATCCTCAGGTTTATAAAGGAAATTCCCATAACCGCGAAGACCGCGAAGACCGCAAAGAAAATATTTTTGTAGGCTTTGCGCCTATCGTTCTCGCCAGATCATACGCTGAATTCCATCCTTGATGCGTGGGACCTTCCAGTTAATCAGGAAGCCAATGGAACGTCCACTCAGCTTGAGATATGTAAGCAACTGGGCTCGGTGGACGGGATGGATCACATCGACAGTTTTGTTTTCGACGAGTATGCAATCATCTACCAAGAGATCGGCCCTATATCCACAATCGAGCGCGATCTCCTTGTAGTGGATAGGAATAGGATATTCCGCGTAAACATCGAGCCCGCGAATACCAAGTTCATGCATTAGGCACCGCCGATAAACGGACTCCAGCAATCCAGGCCCAAGCGCTGTATGGATTTCGACCGCTGAATCGACAATATGATGCGCAACTTTTTCCCTATCCATCACACTATCTAATGGTCCGACAGGAAAATGAGCCAAAAAAATATTCTTTGCGTTCTTCCCCAGGTTTATAAAGGAAATTCCCATAACCGCGAAGACCGCAAAGAAAATATTTTTGTAGGCTTTGCGCCTATCGTTCTCGCCAGATCATACGCTGAATTCCATCCTTGATGCGTGGGACCTTCCAGTTAATCAGGAAGCCAAATGAGTCAAAAAAAATCTTTGCGGTCTTCGAGGTCTTCGCGGTTCAAAACAAAAAATGAATCAACACCATTTATTTGTGGAGCCTGCTTCTCCGCCACGAATTACACCAATTTGCACGAAATACCCTGCATCTCCAGATTTTCCAGGAATTCCGTTAGCGAACAAAAGGTGAAGTCTGGTTGAGCCTCCGCCAGACGGCGACTGGCCGGGTACAAACTCGGAATTGCGACCGTAAGGACATTGGCTCGTCTTCCCATTATCATGTCATCCGGGCAGTCCCCGACATAGCAGCAATCCTCGGGCTTTTTCTGTAATCGATCCAGCGCCAATTCCAGTCCTTCCGGGTGCGGCTTCTTGTTCACCACATCTTCATTGCAGACAACAATCCTGAAAACATCCCTAAGCCCCAGCGCCCCGATTTCCCGTTCGACCCGAGAGCGTGTTCCGCTGGTGACAATTCCGAGAACATATTTCCTGTTTATCAGCGTATCGAGCGTCGCACATCCGTCAGCCAGCAATCTTGGAGTTTCGTCGGCATAGTGTCGCAGCCAGCGTTCATCGGCCTCATCCCATCGCGGTCGCGGCAATTGGAGCTGCTCATACATGAGGTACCAGTTGGGGGAGTAGATCCGGTTGTAGGTCTCGAAATCGAGGGGAAGCCCCATGTCGGCAAATGATTTCTGGAATGCATTGAAGGCCTGCTGGGCCGTATCGATCAGCGTTCCATCCCAATCAAACAGAACCGTATTGATCATAATATCTCACCACCGGCCTTCCCCGTGACATCCGCGCGCCGTCTATTATAGGACATGGCGGGTCAAATTCCCGTAATTCGTGGTGTTTTCTGCTTTTTTCTTTATAATGGCGCCATAACCTACATCTCGGACGACACTATATGGCGGAAAAGCAATTTGGTAGAGATTTGACTGTAGGTAGTATCCCGAAACATCTTCTGAATTTCTCAATCCCGATGCTCGTGGGGAATATGCTCCAGAGCGGGTACAGCATCATCAACATGATCTGGGTCGGCAATATCGTGGGCGAACGCGGCCTGGGCGCCACCGCAGTCAGCTTTCCCATCATGTTTATCCTGATCGGCATTGCCGCGGGAGTGTCGATGGCCACGGCGGTGCTGGTGGCGCAATATTATGGCGCGAAAAATTATGAACGGATGCGCCTGGTCATCGATAATTCTCTCTATATTCAGATCGCGCTCAGCGTGGTTCTTATCAGCACGGGAATTATCTGTACCAATTCCCTGCTGCGGATGATGGACACGCCGGCGGAGATATTCGACCTGTCTTCGAGTTATCTGAGGATTTCGCTGTCAGGCATTATTTTTCTCTATCTGACTTTTACCATCAGCTCAATTCTGCGCGGCGTTGGCGACACGATAACGCCCCTGCTGTTCATGGGAATCGGCGTGGTACTCAACGCGATCCTCGATCCATTTATGATCGTGGGCATCTGGCCTTTCCCCAAAATGGGGCTGAACGGAGCGGCTATTGCGTCGATCATTTCCCAGGGGATAAGCCTGATCATCGCGCTGGTTTATCTGAATCGCAAAAATCATCTTGTCGCCATCAACCTGCACAAGTTTCGCTTCGACTGGCATATCACGTGCCTGATTGCCAACATCGGATTCCCCTCCACGATTCAGCAATGCCTTGTTTCCGTAGGCTCCGCATTCGTCACCAAGTATGTCAATTTCTTCGGCCCCACTGCCATCGCCGCCTTTGGAGCCTCTTCGCGCATCGACATGGTGGCTACGATGCCGGCGATCGCCATCGGCATGGCAGCCACGGCGCTGACCGGGCAGAACCTCGGAGCCAAAAAGCCGGAACGTGTCAAAGAGATCTTCAAGTGGGCGCTGCTGCTGGGAACGGGGATATCCGGCGTTGTGGCGCTGTTCGCCCTGTCCTTTCCACGGCTTATCCTTTCGATGTTCATCCACCATGATCCGGTTCTCGACATTGGGGTTCAGTACCTTCACATCGTTGCGCCCTGCTATTTTCTTTTTGCGCTGACCTTTGTTTCCGCCGGGATCGCCAATGGAGCCGGGCAGACGATGATTCCCATGATCATGACGCTGGTTTCGCTCTGGGCAGTTCGAGTGCCGCTGGCGTGGTATATGTCCCAGCATACGTGGCTGAAGGCCACGGGGATCTGGATTGCGATGGCGGCAGGGTTTTTTGTTACCGCGATTATCAACTTCCTGTATTACCTGTCGGGCCGGTGGAAGAAATCGACGGCGAAGATTCAGATGCCGCAGGCTGCAGCTGCGGAGCTTTAGTTCGCAGCGCTTTTGCGTTTCACAAACAGGGGAATGACCAGCAGCAGCACGGCAAGGGCAATAAACTGAGAGGTGGACAGCAATCCGCCGAGCAGGAAGCCTCGGTCCGCATCTCCGCGGACGAATTCGAGCAGAAACCGGGCCACTGCATAAAGCCCTGAATACAGAAGGATGATCTGGCCGTCAAAACGCTTCCGGCGTGTCATCCATACCAGGAAGAAAAATATAGCCAGGCAAATCAGGGATTCGTATAGCTGAACCGGATGCAGGGGGACTCCCAGTGGCGCTCCGCCGATTTCGGCCGCGTCCGGATGCGTGAAGGTCACAGCCCAGGGAAGATGGGTCGGGCTGCCGTAATCGTCTCCTGCCATGAAGCATCCAATGCGCCCGATGGCTTGCCCCAACGCAATTGCGGGACCGCACAGATCTGCCATTTGCCAGCGCGGGATATCGCGGTGACGCAAAAAAAAACACCATGGCGAAGGCCAATGCGCCGATAAATCCACCATAAAAGTCTCCGGCACTTTGAATGGTTGCCAGGGACCAGAAGTCCGAGGGATTTTCGAGGTATTGCGGCAGCGACCGCACGACCATCAAGGCTTTGGCACCAAGGATGGCGCCGATGATAGTCCAGGTTCCCAGGCCGATCGCGCGCTCGGGATTCAATCCCTCACGCTTTACACCGCGCATGAGCCACCAGAGGGCGGCCAGGTAGGCGGCGGCCAGCAGCACTCCAAATGTATGGAGGACGAAATACGGAGTTGTAAATACGCGCGGAAACATAGGGAAAAGACTATAGCCGCTCTATCACGGCCATTCAACAGTCATTCGCGAGTCAGTCATTCGCGAGTCATTCATCAACAAACCGAATGACACTGCGGAGATATCGACCTAATATGATGCCTGAACGCGGCAGGTTTTCTGAAGGGATGTGTTATACGCATGAACGATGACATCGTATTTGTCGATTATTACGACGTGCTGCAGGTCAGTCCGACCGCGGATGAGGACACGATTCGGCGCATATTCCGTCACCTGGCAAAGAAATGTCACCCGGACCTGCCGACCGGGGGCAATCCGGAGCTGTTTCGGAACCTGGTAAAGGCTCATGATGTCCTGAGCGACCCGGAAAAGAGGACGGCTTATGATGTCAAGCATCAGGAATATTGGGATCGCAAATGGCAGATCCTGGGTCGGGCCACGAATGGATCCATCCCTGAAAACAACAAGCAGGTCCGCGAACGCATTCTGACCGTGCTGTACGTGCAGCGCAGAAGCAATTCGCAGAATCCCGGATTGGGCGAGATCGAGTTATCGCGCATGCTTCGGACGCCCATCGAGTTCATGGAATTCGACTTGTGGTATCTGCTCAGAAAAGGCCTTGTGGAAAGGTTGGAAACAGGACATATGGCCATTTCCGTGGAAGGCGTCGACTATGTTGAAGCCCACACGCTGCAGGTTAATGAAGACCACCTCCTGTCCTCTCACATTACAGAGGCCTGACCTGCGTTTCTTCTTCATTCAATTCGAACGATATCTCTGCTAGAATCGCCCGCTTGCATGCGAGTCCTAATCTGCGCGCCTGCTTACAACGAGCAGGGAAAAATCGGCCGTGTCGTCAAAAAGATCCCGCCCGGTATCTGCGATGGGATCGTGGTTGTCAACGACTGCTCGACCGACGGCACCGCCGACGAAGCGCAGTCCGCGGGAGCCGTTGTTCTCTCACACAAGATAAATCAGGGTGTCGGCGCCGCAATTCGCAGCGGAATTGATTACGCGATCAAAAACAATTACGACGTGGTGGTGATTGTTTCAGGAGACGACCAACACGATCCGGCCGATCTGCCGGGATTGCTGGAACCGATTCGAAGCGGCAGCCATGATTTTGTTCAGGGATCGCGACGCCTTACGGGTCTCCGGGCCCCCAACATCAATATGTTCCGGCGCACAACCACCTGGTGCTATACCGCGCTCTTTCGAATCCTGACCGGCTTCCCGTGCACCGATGCAACAAACGGTGGAAGAGCATTCCGCACGCGAATATTCGGGAACAAGCAGATCAATTTGTGGCAGGATTGGCTGAATACCTACGAATTGGAACCGTACCTGTTATATAAAGCGATACGGTGCGGGGTCCGGGTGACGGAAGCTCCAATGAAGGTGATTTATCACGAAAAGGGCACGACGAAAATGCGGCCGTTCCGCGACTGGTGGCGCCTGTTTCGCCCGCTTGTCTTCCTGGCCCTTGGCCTGCGCCGGTAGCCGTGCTTGCCGGGAGCGCCGCCGTCCCGGCGGCAACGGTTTGAAATGGATGCAACTTTGCTCTTGCCGGAGAGACGCCTCATACGCATTGTTCTAAGCTCTACGACGCGAGTGAAGCAACAGGCCTGAAGGGCCGAAAGATCGTAGCCGGGGGTGAAGCGAAGCGAACCCCCGGTAGAGATAAGCGTGAGAACGAGCCCTGGCAGGGCGACAGAAACGGTGAACCCCGCTCCGATGTTCAACTTTAGGCTATGTGGAGGAACGGAAATATCTTTCGCCCCCTGCCGGGGCTCCTTTAGATTTCATGCTATCCGGGGGTTCGCTTCGCTTCACCCCCGGCTACTTTCTGACCGCCCCGCTGGGGCTGAGATGCATCGCGCCGCCAGATCCCTCGGGCAAATAATAGGCAGCATTAGCCGTCCCGGCGGCAACGGTTGAAATGGAGGCAACTTTGCTCTTGCCGAAGAGACGCCTAATACGCATTGTTCTAAGCCCTGCGACGCGAGTGAAGCAACAGGCCCGGAGGGCCGAAAGAAAGTAGCCAGGGGTGAGCGAAGCGAACCCCTGGTAGAGATAAGCGCGGGAAAGAGCCCTGAAGGGGCGAAAGATCGGGCATTCTGCCGCCCCTTCAGGGCTTGTTATGGATCTAATCCAATCCGGGGGTTCGCTACGCTTCACCCCCGGCTACTTTCTGATCGCCCCTCCGGGGCTGATATGCATCGCGCTTCCATGTTCTCTGGGCAATTATTGGGCAGCATTCAGCGAGATACCGGCGCTCCCGGCCCTCATTCTGGGCCAGGGCCCCTGAAAAAACGATTGTTATCACAATAATGGAATGGAGGACGCTTGAACAGCTCATTGCTTGAGAGACCAATTCTGGTGACCGGTGGTGCCGGCTTTGTCGGGTCAAACCTCGTACGACGGTTAATTGCCAAGGGGGCCAGGGTCACGATTCTGGACGACTTCTTTACCGGCAAGCTCTCCAACCTGGCTGGGTTGGAAGGCCGCTACGAGCTGGTTAAGGGCAGCGTCACGGACCGGGACATTGTGATGGAACTTGTGTCCAAGGCGGGCCTTGTTTTCCACCTGGCTGCGCGAAATATTATTGCCTCGACCAAAAATCCGCTGGAGGATTTCCAGACCAACATCGGAGGCACCTTAAACATACTGCTCGCAGCGAGAGAATATCGGACCGAGCGCGTCATCTATTCCTCCTCCGTTTCCGTGTACGGAAATCCGAAATATTTACCCATCAATGAAGATGATCGTATCAGCCTGTTGACGCCCTATGCGGTCAGCAAATTTGGTGGCGAAGGCTATTGCCAGGCCTTTTATGAAAGCTATGGTTTGCCGGTCGCGGTGGTTCGATATTCCAATGTCTATGGCCCCTGGCAGGACCCGGCCAATCCATATTGCGGCGTGATCGCAAAATTCATCGACAAAGCCAAGGCCGGCCTGCCTCTCGAAATTCATGGGGACGGCGAGCAGACGCGTGATTTCACTTTTGTGGAAGATGCGGTGGAGGCGACCTTGACGGCGGCGATATCCCCGAAGGCTGAAGGGGAGGTTTTCAATGTGGGGACCGGAATCGAAACCAACATCAATGCCCTTGCCGCCCATGTTTCAGGCTTGTATGGCCAGGAGCACGAGCCCATCCATATTGACCGGCGCGATATCGACAATATTCGCCGGCGCGTGGTCAATATCGAAAAAATCCGGCGGTTGCTGCGCTGGACCCCGGCGATTACCTTAAGCCGGGGCTTGGCGAGAACCCGGGATTGGAACGACAGTTTCAGGTCCGACCAATAGCCGAGTGCCATGAAAAAGATACTTGCGGCGGCTTGGCCCGCCCTGTTGATTGCGTCGTTGATTCTGCTGCCGTGGCTGAACAAGGCGCATACCACGGATGACACGACCTTTCTCCTGATGGCCGATCATGTGCTGACGGACCCGCTGCATCCTGCCGCTTTTGAGATGATGGCTGACGGCAATCGCATCCGGCTTTCCTCTCAGCTGGTCTCCGGCCCGGTCATGGCATACCTTCTCGTACCGTCGGTACTGCTCGGAGGGGCGGAGTGGGCGGCGCATCTCGTGCAATATTTCCTGATCCTGGCCGCGATTTGCGCCACGGTGTCGCTTGCGTTGCGGCTCGGACTCGATGATCGGGGCGCGCGGGTTGCAGGTATTTTACTGGCCTCGACTCCCGCCGTCATGGCGATGGCTACTACCAGCATGGCGGACGTGCCGGCTATGTCGTTTGCAATACTGGGAATGGAGCGGTTTGTTGCGTGGAGGCAACAAGGACGCTGGCATCAGGGCCTGGCGGCTTCCCTGTTGCTTGCATTCGCCGCGCTTACGCGCCCGCACCTGATCCTGATCCTTGCGGTTGCCTGCTTTCTGGAATTTCTGCTGGGAGCATCGCCGTCTCGCTTTATGCTGCATCCAGATTGTCGGGGGCAAAGCCCTTCGGAGTGTGGTGGCTTGCCACCGCCTTCGGCTTTTATGGTTTTCAAAGGCGGCAGCAAGCTGCCGCACTCCGCCGTTCCCATGCGATGGATTCTATTGCACCTGGTGCCCATTATTGCCGCCGCCGCAATAATCCTCCTGATAACATTTCTGACCGCCGACCCGCTCCGCAGCGGCAGTCATTTCATGACCGCGTCCATTTCCCGTTTTCACCCGGTCAATGCCGCTTCGAATACGGCTGCATTTTTCGCGCATTGGCTATTGGTTTTTCCGCTTGGATTATTGTGGTTCTGCCTGGGCATTCGGTGGAAGCGGCTGTGGTGCAATCCTTCTCCCTGGATAGCCGCCATCATTACTCTTTCGATCTGCCTTTTGGATAGGAATGAGCACAAAGTTCCCGTCTATGCGCTTGCATTGGCTTTTGCCGGCGCTTTTATAATTATTGACCTTGCGATGGATGCCTGTCGGCGCCGGGACTTCATACAAATTCTCTTATGGCTTTGGTTGCTCCTTGCGCTGCCGGCAATCGCCTATGTTCAGCTTCCCTGCCGATATTTGCTGGGAGCGGCACCCGCGGCCGCGATTCTGTTGGCGTTTCTGATCCGGAGAAAAGACAGTTTTAAATTTATCAAATGGGTGGCAGTTTCGGCAGGAGTTGCATTATCCCTGCTGATCATTGCGGCAGACGCTGAATTCGGGAACTTTGGCAGGCGGATTGCGGCGGAACAAATAGCGCCGATGGTATCCAGGGGCCATCGCGTTTGGGTGAATGGCGAATGGGGTTTTGAGTGGTATGCGCTGAAAGCAGGGGCGTTTCCGGTGGCAAAGCAGCCCCCTTACCCGTCGGCGGGAGACATCCTTTTCTCAAGCACGGCAGCCCCGCACCTTCCGCTGGAAATGTTTCCGAATCGGCAATTGATTTCCTCCTTTGCGGCCAATTCGCATTTTGGCCGGGTGATGTCCAGGCCGGCAGGGTTCTACTCGAACGGCTACGGCTATCTTCCGTGGATCTTTGGTAGTAACGAAATCGAAAACATAGGAGTCTGGTTGACAAATCCATTCGAAGAGTGAAATACAGTTGTTATACAATAACCTCTGCAACTGGTCCTTCCTTAATTACTTTTACTATTTGTTTATAATTGCTCACACCTGGTGGATTTGGAGTCAGGATTGAAACATTTTGCGAATTCCAGGATTGGTAAGGTGCTAATTGCTGCCCCAATGGCATTGGCCTTCCTTTTTTTGATCGCAAATTCCATACTCCAGCTGAATCGCATCGTCGATTCATTTAGAGAACGAAGTTTATATTCTAAGGACATTATCCAAGATTGGCTTTTAGCAAAAGCCATTTTGCATAAAACAAATCCTTATTTAGACATCCAGGAATTGGCAACGCGGTTCATTGCAAACGTACCCCAAGTGCAAAACGGCAGTCATCCCAGTCCTCATCCACCAACCGTGGGAATACTTATGACTCCACTCGCATTTCTTTCCTACAAAACTGCCATGATTGCCTGGTTCCTAATTGAATTAGCCTTTGTTGCGGGCTCCGTTTACCTAATCTGCCTCACCTTGAAAATTAAGCGACCGATTGCATTAAGCATAATAGCCATACCCCTTTCAGCCCTCTGGGGCGCTTCGGGAGAAGAACTTGTCTTAGGGCAATTGGGAATTACTCAGTTGTTTTTTCTCTCTGCGGCCTGGTATTGCATATCAAGACAACAAGCCCAATTATCCGGAATTTTTACCGGACTTGCAATAATTCTAAAGCCCATGTTATGGCCAATGTTGTTCTTTTTTGTGCTTAAGAGGCTATATAAATCTCTTTGTTATTGTGCACTAGCATTATTGTTGAGTGGTGGAATCAGCGCCGCCATTCTGGGAAGAGAAAGCCTTGTTTATTACGCAACCAATGTATTGCCATCAGTCGACGGGATTTATGCCTGTAGTATCCTCAATTTGTCTCTGAGATCGATCGCTCCGAAGGTTTTTACTGGGATTCATTCGCCAATTCACAATATTGTTTATGCCAAGCCCATGATCGACATCCCTGTCTTGGGCGCGCCATTGGGCTGGTTACTACCAATCATTAGTATCGTACTTATATTTTTCTATGTATTCCGGCTTGACACTCAAATAGGTTTTTCATTGATGATCATTGCATGCATTCTCGCCAGTCCAGTAGTCTGGGGACATTATCTGGTGCTGCTTGCGATTCCTATCAGTTTGTTAATAAAAGCAACCATCGAAAGAGGATCCCGCAAGAGCAGCTACCTCTCAGCCATTCTGGGAATTTTTTTGTTTCCAAGTGCCTTGTTTTGGTATGGCTGTATTACATTGCTTTCCGGAGATATGCCAACAGCTAAACACTCAATAACAATCCCAGTTGGGCTCGGATTTATCATGTATGTTCCCACGGCCGCGGCAACTTTGCTGATCTTTGCCATATTGGCTAGGTACGGTTTAACGCATTCAGCAAAACCTAACAATGAAGAGATTTTGACCATGGACGCCGATCGTCAATAATACTGCTGTACCAAAACAAAAGCCAAAACGCAGGAGGAAACCATATAGTACTCAAGTTGGATTTCGTAGCAATTTGGGAATAAACCAATAACGGTTGCATCGCAATTAGGATAAGCAAGAATATCCACCAGCTCTTTGTTTTGAACCTTTCAAACTGGCAAAGAAGCAAAACTATGACGGGAAGCAACACTACCCAATCATAGCTCCATGAAAAAATGCAGGTGATAATTGAAAGAAATATTATAATGGGGAGTTTTTGCAGCCAATCAAAGTTATGTTTCCATGAGTTCCAGAGATAGGCTGAAATCGCAATTCCCAAAAATGATGGAAGATAGCGAACCCATTTTGCATCATTAGGAAAAAGCATCGAAAGAGCTGTTCCCCATGTAGGTGTCTGCCAAATAAGGGGTCCGGAGTTTGAACAAACCGCCTTGAGGTAATCAGAAAACACATGAGGGTTAACCAAACCGGCTATTGCGACGGCACATAAGAACGCAGATAGTGCGCCCATGAGGACTCCCCAATATCTGTGTTTTAGTATCCAGAAGGCAAGGAAAACCCAAAAGAGAAAGAGAATATGGGGCTTAACTGAAACTAGAAATGCAAAAATACCTGCAAGGAAGTGTTTTTTTTTGGCGACCGATTGCAGGAACCCAGCCAGTCCAGCAAGGACCATGGGAATCGTTTGGCCAAGAAAAATGGCTGTCGCTACTGGCAGAAAAAACAAAGGTATTAGCCAACTTATCCATCGTCTGGTAAAGCTTCCGCCATACACTCGCCAAAACCAATCGGCTGTTTTCCAAACAATAATGATATTGATCAGAAGCCAGATCCCTCTGCTTGGCCAATAATCAAAAATGGAAATTGGAATCAAAATGGGAAATATCCATGGAGGATTCCACATCATTAGAGGGGTGTTTTCCTTCCATCCCACAAGCCTTTGCGCTTCCAGAAGCTGCTCATAACTATACGCATTTCCACCGGTGAGGAAAACACGGCTAGCCGTCCAATATTCTATGAAATCGTAAAGAGAAATCTCGCCGGCATGACACATCTCGATCAATTGTCCGCTGAGCCAAATCAGCAAAATGCCAATGGTTAGCCACAAAATTACTCGCTTTTTTGATAAAAGAGTTCCCAATTGGGGGTAGTTATTATTATTCACTATATGTCCTGCGTAAAAAAAAGCAAAATGGTCTGATGTGATTATACTGATCAGCAGGAAAAACTGAATAAGACACCTCATTTATTTTTGCCGAGTCGAGAATTAATGCAACACAGTCTGGAATAAACAAACGCATCCTGAGGAATTCAGCAAATGGATTTTTCTTTAACTAAGAAGCGCTTTGTTCTTTGGCTCGCAATTAGCATGTTATTGATCTGGCACGGCATTCAAGCAGAGAGGATACGCAATTCAGGGAGGATTCCGCTCTATGATTTTGCAGAATATTGGGCAGCTTGCCGAGTTTTCCTTTCAGGGGGAAATCCATATGATCCAGCAATGCTGCTTAAAGAACAGCGACTAATTGGGTGGATGGAAAAGGATCCTATCATGATGTGGAATCCGCCGTGGGCGATTCCAATCCTTATTCCGCTCAGCTTCCTTGGTTATTGGCCGAGCAGAGGTCTATGGCTTCTTGTTAGCTGCATTTTGCTTTGGGTAGCGTGCGATTGGTTCTGGCGATTATGCGGAGGAAGCGCTTCTCGACGATGGCTTAGCTGGTTAGCACCTGCTTTTTTTTTACCAGCGGCATTGACGCTATTTCTCGGCCAGATCACCGTATTGGTCCTCTCCGGCATGGCCGGCTTTCTTTGGGCACTAAAAAAAAAGCGAATGTTTCTAGCGGGCATTTTCACTATTCTGATTTCCATAAAACCCCACCTCCTCTTTCTATTCTGGGTTTTTCTTGTGTTATGGATTTTAAAGGAACGTTACTGGAAGGTCCTAGCAGGAGCACTTCTATCCTTGGCTTGCGCATCCATTTTGGTTATTTCAGTGAATCCTCGCATTTTTTTGGATTACATGACTTCAATGCTTTCCAAGTCTGGCCCGCAAATATGGAGCACACCCACATGGGGAGTTGCATTTTTGATGGTTTTTCCTAATGCCAGTACCTGGATACGCTACCTGCCCTCGGCTATCGGCATGCTTGTTTCGATATATCTCTGGTATTCCTGGAAATGCATTATGGATTGGCAACAAAGGTTGCCTATAATACTGTTGCTTTCCGTAACAACCTGCGCCTTTACTTGGACCTTCGATTGGGTTGTTTTGCTTCCGGTCGTTATTTTGTTTCTTTGCTGGTTCGAAAAGCAACCTTCAAGGTATTGGTGGCTTGTTGCGGGAGTGTTGGCAATGCAGCCATTGCTTGTTATTTCCCAGGCTACAACCCATACAAATTTCTACAGCATCTGGCTTCCGCCCGCACTATGGTTTCTTTATTGGATAGGCTCCCGGATGAAAAGTGAGCTGTGCCATAAAGCTCGGATGGGTATCTAAGATAATCATACATTGATTTCCCAATTGCCTCAGAATCACCAATTCAGAGAAAACGAACCCGACAAAGAATGGAAGTCTTGGATAATAGCTCCGGTGGACAATGCAACTAGCTCAAAAGGGTTGGCGGATTTGAACAGCAAAAAATCACAGGGCGAAATGGTTCAAGTCTGCCGTTGTCAAACTGCTCGCATTTATCGTGATTGGACCGCGACTGCAATTACTGGAGAGATTGATGCAGCGCTTTGTCTACATAAATTTCGGCACGCCCCTTTGGCAAAATCTGAGGATTGCATCCTTGCAGGATCAAACAAATCGGAGAGCCGACAACGTTGATATTGGTCCTCGTTAGTGGAAAGGGCATGGGAATACCAAATGCTTGGCTCAGCACAATCAAGATACGTTGGCAGCCGTGGGTTTGACAAAGCTCCATTTATCTGCTTATCGCTGGGATCAGCTTGGATTGTCTTTGGGGCAACTTTCTTTTTGATGTTCTGGCTGACCGGGCATCGTCTGACTTTTACAAATATTGATGCGGGAATCTACCTGGATGCCGGCAAACGAGTAGCGGAGGGACAAGTCCCGTTTCGGGATTTCTTCTTTATTAGCGGACCGGCAACGCCCTGGATTATGGGGCTTTCGATGAAGCTATTTGGAGTCAATCTGCCTGCCGCTCAGGTGATGTTGGTGTTTGATCTATCCTTGATGGCAATGCTGGTTTTTTGGATGACCCGGAAAATCTGTTCTTCTATGCAAGCGGCAATCATTGCAGCATTCCTTTTTGTAGCCTTCTCCACAGCTCAGCCATCTATGCTGGTAGCAAACCATCGATGGGACAGTGCGGCGGCCGGATTGGCAGCCACAGCACTGACATGGCTCACCCGGGAAAGGTCCGGTCGTTTCACAGCAATTCTTGCCGGACTATCCTGCGCCATTGCATCGTGGGCAACACCTTCCGTTGCTTTGCTTGCGATCACACTATCGCTTTGGTTTTTGTGGGATAAGCACTTACGTAGAGTAGCTGTTTACTTCTTTTCTGGACTCTTCGCGGGGCTTCTGGCTGGTCTCCTTTTCCTTCAAAGTCAAGGAGCCCTGTTCCCAATGATCGATCATCTTTTCTGGATCGTACACAATTATGCCAAAGCCAACCGTGTAGTTTATGGTCAAGTGATTGGCGGCTATGGAGCGCTGGTCCAGGGAACCTCGGGATTGGGACTGATTATAGTTTTTATAATTCTCTTATTTCTGTCCTTGCCTGCATGGATGCCTCCGTTAACGACTATTGGTTGGATAATCAGACTGTCCATAGTGAGGCAATTTGGAAGATGCTTTGAAGTTTTGTTTCTTCTATCTTGCGGGGCGGCACTTGTTATTGCACAAGCGCCAAAGCTGGATCTGGGACATCTGCTGTTCGCGATGCCCATTTTCTACACGCTGGCAATATCCCTGGTCACCGAATCCTTTGTTCCCAGGAAATGCAAAATGATCCTAGCCTTGATTTTTTTGGTGGCCGCAGGCGTTTCATTTCGTTTCACATTAGCAAATCGTTTGGACGAGATACCAACCCTCACGCGCGCAGGCGTTGCTTCAATGGATCCCAAGGAATCCTCATGGCTTACAGCTCTCGAGCAACATGTGAATGCGGGAGACTCCCTGTTTGTCTTTCCGTATATGCCATCTCTCTATTTTGCGCTGGATGCGCGGAACCCGACCCAATATTGCTTCCTGCAGCCGGGCATGTCCTCAAAACTTGATGAAGCCAAGGTGCTTGTCGATTTAAGATCCACTCCCCCGCACTGGGTTATCCATATGTTGGTTGAACCAGAAGCTTATCTGCGCATCTGGCCATCAAGTGATCGTTCACGTCTGCATATGACAACAATTGAACAATTTATCAAAGCCAGCTATTCGGAGGTTACCAGGGTAGGACCGTTCAACCTTATGCATTACAGCGGGCAATAGGGCAATGATCCCAAATGCTGCCCTAACGGCAACCTAATCCAAGGACAAGAAAGCATAAACTGTTCCGATCGAGAATAGATAGGAGCCTGCATCAGGGTAGGCGCATTAGGTGACGAAATTCACGCATTCATTAGGTAGGATGATTTTGACCCTGCAATCTCCATAGAATGGGAAACAGTAATATTGAGGCTGCAGTGGGGATAAACATCAAATAAACCAGACCTCCTGGCACAGTCACTGCATGGGTACCCGTGGGAATATCTCCAGAGAAAACGACAACACATCTATACCAAAACATTGAACCCGGAAATAGGGCTACTCCCCAAAGGGCGTAAGAGGATAATTTGCCGGCCGAAGAGTGTTCGGTCATAAGTGCTTTCACTACCCAGCCAACAGGTATTGCGAGGAGCGCAAAGTAATGGCCCCAAGCTACAGGGCTTGCCAAAATACATGAAATAATCATCAATGAGAAGCCGGACACAGCTTCCATCCGATAGATTAGATAGAATGTTACGATTAGGCAAACAAGTGGCAGAATCAGACCGGCAGGTTCGGCAAACATCGGAATATTAATTACGGGTGGAGCAGAAACAGCATTATTAACTGTGGAGTATGTTCCCTTAAACAACTTAAGTCCTGCCGACCGCAACGATATGTTGAATATGCTACAGGCATAATTTTTGTCTACCGTCGGAAGGATATGAACTACGTAATTATAGACAGCCCGTACTCCCAAGATGAAACTGCATATGGAACCAGCAGAAATCAACAGCGCAACGCAACTAAGTAAAGCTTTGAACTGTTTTTTCAGTGCAAAAAAGAAAATCAATGGCCATAGCATTGGCTTCAGTATAATTGCCAATCCGGTAAGCATGCCTGTTCGGATCTCAAGTTTTCTCGATATACAAAACCATGCTGCAGATAAAAATAGTAATTGGAGAATTACCAATTGGCCCAGCGCGATTTCCTCTCCCGACGCTCCCCAAATGAGTGCAAATGGAACAGCTGCAACGGCCACCATGCGCGGCCGATTGAATCCCAGCGTCCGGCACACTAAATAAATCGACGACGTAACAAATAGCAATTCTAGGAAAAACCAAGCATAAGCAGCATGTCTATATGCCAAGCATGAAAGCGGAGTCAGAAACAACCCGGCTGTTGGCGGGTGTGGCGTTGGATGAATGCCACCTTGTATTTGATGCACATTTCCAATCAGCCGAACCGCCAAGTCATGAATACTCAGATATGGATCTATGCCAACCACAATTGCCTTCCCCAAAAGCCAATCCTGTATAAAATCCTTATAAAATATGTTATCTCCCTTGAAGGAGCTTATGATGTAATCCAACTCAATGAATGACGTTGTGGGTAGCAACACAAGCGCAAGAAACAAGGTGGTCACAGTTTTTATTTTTTCAAATATTTCCTGCATTATGTTTTTGTCCCAACGGTTCGGCATAACTATTCCTGGAGTCCAATCCCTTTCGGAGAAAAACTCGCTAATGCGATACTGACACAAACTAGTAGAATCATCTGCCCAAATGCCGCGGAACCCAAAGCCCCCTAATACTTAGCTATCCATTTGAGTTTATGGATGCGCAAGCGCCTATCTCAGGATCTATTTCAGCTCTATGGATTGCCAGTTTTCGATTGTGCGCATTCCGCCATTCAGGTCAGGTTCAAGCACCTGAACCTGCCGTTTAGTCTCATTTGCGCCATTGGCTTGAAGGTTTTCGATAACTTTTTGCACCAAGCGGAGATTTTCATTAGCGGCAACGGGACTGCGCGTTTCTATCGTTTGAATTGTCTGCTGCCGACCATTTGTCAATGGGGTTTGAACAATCGTAAGCCGCCGGTTCAGTCTCAGTATGCCGCCATTGCCGGAAGCATAGGATTCAGATCTACGATTTATCCGTCCCGTTTCATCCTGCAATTCGAGAATTTTCAATTTCTGGGAAATCGAAACGCCATTGTTGACATCGGAACTGTATACATCCTCATCCGTTTGCGTTTCCTCTTTGTCCACGATGTTTCGGCTCACTCTTCTTTCGGCAAGATCCCACGTGCCGTTAGCACTTGGGATATAGCGGACTCGGTCAATGTCGATCGATTTTTCTCCGCTTCGCTTTTCAACCTGAGTGACTTGTTCCTTTTCCTCGAGAACACTATTGCTTCCGGACAAAGACACTGTTTTGGTTATGCGATAAATGTCAGCCCCCGTTTTTGCAATTTCCTGGGTTTCCTGGCGAATGACACGCAGCCGCCCGTTGGCATCCGGTTGAGAAACGGTACGCACTGCCCGAACTCGGTCTCCGGGCAGCCGGTTGATCTCTTCCACCGTTGTTTCACTAAGCAATCGCGCTCCGTTTGCGGACCGGCTGAATGATTTGCGAATGATCCGCGTTGTTTGGGAGTTTACGCGGGTTTCATCTGTTTTGATTTCCACTGGCGGACCGCTTTCGGTCTGAAGCGAAATCTGGCTGACGCGATGCGTGATATAGCTAACGCCTGCCGTCTCTCCGGTCGAAATAAGCCATTGAAACGGCTCGGCTTCCTCTGATTGTTTTTGAAAGCCGACTCCCTGGCTCGCAACAAGTAGCATTGAAAAGAAGAACAAAAGGCTATTCGTCATATGCCGGCACCTTTCATTAAGCAATCATTGATGAATCTTAGAATCAAGATCAATGGGATGTCAATCATGGCGACGATTACTAATGAGCACCTACAAGCATCTGCGAGCGTCGGATTCGGAGCCCAAATTCAGCTTGCACACAGGTAGTGAACAAAATACAGTGGAATACCCGTCTTGCAAGATTAGCATTGAGGAATTGTGTGAAGGCACTCTTTAGATGGAATCGAAACTCGCGTCTCCTCCTCATCCAGGCCTACCTGATTGTCATTCTTGTTTTTACATTCCTGCTCTTTGGTTTTAGCGTTGTCTCCTTCTATCGTGAACGGGAAAAAGTAAGCAGATCCAGTTTTGAGCTCAAAGCAAAACAGGTTGTCTGGGAATTGGAAAACGAGATACACCGTCATGCCGTTGCATGCCTCAGCAATACCGAGATTCAGCAACTGAGCGAATCGCTGGATCCCAATTCACTCGATCAATTGCGTCATTTGAGGAAACATCTCCAGACTCTCGAAAAAGCGCACCCGGTGGCTCGTAGCTTTTTTCTGTTTGATGGGAAAAGCATTGTTTTCCCTCGCCAGAAGCTACCCCCTCGCCAAGGATTGCAAATGCTTTTGGCATCGATACCGGAAGGCTTGCGACCCCGGTTTGCCGAAATCTGGCAGGAGGCAGAGGACCAGGAACGGCTTGGTTTTGCAAAAGCAGCTTCCCGCTTTTATGAACACGCCGAACGGATGAATGTGAATCCCAGACTGAAAGCCCTTGCGGCATTTCGACAGGGAGAAGTTTTTAGGAAGGCAAACGATTATGAGGCTGCGGCAAAGGCCTATCAGCACCTCCTGAGCCTTTACGGCGACCAGTACGATCAAACTCAGACGCCCTATATTCTCTCCCTGGCCGTCGGCAGGAATGGCGCCTCTGGTTTGGTTCCCCAGGATCGACATTATTTGGAGGGAATTTACAGGGATTTGGCCAATGGTCGCTGGGAGCTAAGTTCCAAACAGGTGGAGCATTTCCTGACACTCCTTGAACAACGCTTGGACATCCCGATCGACAAACGCCGCGACTCTGATTTTCTCGAGAATTTTCGGTTCGCAAGGATTATGGAAAATCAGCTTTCACCCTCGGAGCTGAAAAATATCTCCGATGTTACCTCCCGATTTTTCGAATACGAGCAAAAGCCCTACCAGGTATACCTGACAGCCGTAGGCGGCGGAAATAGGCGCATTGTGTCAGGATTTTCGGTGTCAATTCCCTGGGTATCCAATTCACTTTGCGACCTGTTTGGCGATACCTCGAGGGGGGGAGAGAATCATCAGACTATTTCCATTGTGCCAAAATCGCAAGTACCGGATGCGAACGACATCTGTATTCCTTTCTCAAAGGTTCTGCCTTCCTGGAAAGTGAACCTGGCCGGAGAACTGGCTCAATTGGGTGCCAGCAACGATCTCCCATTTATTGCTATATCCACTTTCATGTTTTTTTCCATCCTGTCAGTTGGCCTCTATCTTCTTCTCCGCGTCTCATGGGATATCCGCTGGCTCCACCTGCGGTCCGATTTTGTTAGCGGCGTCTCTCATGAGTTTAAAACTCCGCTGAGCTTGATTCGTTTGTATAGCGAAACACTTGCGGATAGTGATCAGGATTTTACACCCGAGGAAAGACGAGGCTATATCCAGATAATCACTAGAGAAAGTGAACGCATGAGTCGCCTGATAGAAAATGTGCTCAGCTTCTCAAGGATGGAGCAGGGAAAACATAAAACTATCTCCATGCAAACCGGAGACATCGGCGAAACAGTGCAGCAAACCGTTGATGCCTATTCGGAATATTTGAAATGGAAGGGTTTTGAACTAAGCCTGTCTATCCCCTCAAGCTTGCCGCCGGTGCGCTTTAATGGCGAACAACTGTCGCAGGTCATTTTGAATCTGCTGGAAAATGCCACAAAATATTCTGGTTCGTCGAAACTAATAGGAGTAAATGTATTTGAACGCGAAAAGGAAGTTTTAATCGAAATTCGCGATAATGGGCTGGGCATTCCTCCGGAAGAACATGAAAAAATATTCCAGCCATTTTACCGGGCACCTCAGGGAAGTGAAAAAGGAGGCTGCGGCCTCGGCCTTTACCTGGTGGACCAGGTAATGAAGGGGCATGACGGCAGGATTGAGCTGGAAAGTGAAGTCGGGAAAGGTAGCGCCTTTCGCCTTGTCTTCAAGATTATGGATGCTCGTCCTTATCGAAAAAAGTAATCATGCTTGGGTTATTTGCACAAAAATCTGGATTTTATTATGCACAAAATATTAGTGGTTGAAGATAATGCGGATCTGGCCAATGGTCTGGAGCTTAATCTCAAGAAGGAAGGTTATCGGGTGTTCAAGGCCGGCACCGGGGAAGAGGGCCTGAAAATCGTGTTTCAGGAAAACCCCGATTTGCTGATTCTGGATGTTATGCTCCCGGGCATCAGCGGACTTGACGTGTGTCGCGAGCTGCGCGGTAAAGCGATGGGAATCCCGATCATAATGCTGACAGCCAAAGGAGATGAACTGGACCGTGTTCTCGGACTTGAACTTGGAGCCGACGATTACGTCACGAAGCCCTTTGGCTTGCGCGAACTTCTGGCGCGCGTGCGCGTGTGTCTCAGGCGTCAGCCGACAACCTCGGAAATTACGCGATATCGCTTTGGCGATGTTGAAATAGACTTTGAAAAGCACCGAACCACTGTGCAGAGCAAGCCCATAGAATTGACCCACAAAGAATACGAACTGATACGCTTCTTTGTCCGCAATCGAGATATCGTTTTGTCTCGAGATCGACTGCTGGACCAGGTTTGGGGGTATGATTCGTACCCAACGACCAGAACCGTCGACACGCATGTTTTGAAGCTGCGCAAAAAACTCGAGGAAGATCCTGCCCACCCCAAATATATTCTTTCGGTCTATGGTGGTGGATACAAATTTGTAGGATAGCATCCTGCGATATCCTGACGCCCGATGGTCCGCTTGGGTCCGGCTAGCGGCAAGCCGGCATGCCTTCAACTCGATCCGGATAAACTCGCTCAAACAGAGCGGACACGGAATCCTCGTATCTGCATTTCCAATATTTGGATTTGTAGGCTTTGCCAACCATCTTCATTTCTTCCGAACCGCTCTTCCCTTTTGGCAGCAAGAGGTATTTGACCTTATATTTTTCCAGCATTTCCTCCCAATGGGAATCCGACATTACCTGCAAATAAAACCGGACAATGGACTCGTCAAATAAGTGCACGCGGCCATCAAAAAAGGATCGCTGCATCGGCCAGAGTCGCCAGATCAGATAATCGCCGAAAACCTGCGAATGATACATGTTGCCCTTTAGCTGATTCCTATCCATAAAGTCCATTGCCTTCACCGGAGTCCCGGGATCCAGGAGGCCCTCGGTGTGAAGCCATGGGCATTGAATGATGAGCGCAATCAGGCTACCCAGGAGAATTATTCGGTTCAATGGCAGGCTTTCTTTTCGCACACGAATACCCGATTCCAGATTGCGTTCTTTTCGAAAAAGGCTACGCCAATCATCCGACCGCGGCAAATATTTGGCGATGAGCGGTGCCGCAATAATCAGAAACCAGGCAGCATTTCTGATCGCCATCATTCCAAAAACAGCAAAAGCGCCAAACAGGACAAATTCGGTCAGTGAGGGCCGTTTTTTCGATGTAATAAGTAAAAAGGTCAGGAGGAAAAATGGACCGAAGAACATTACAATTCCCGTGATCTGGTTGACCACAGGAGGTTGCCATTCGGTAACAAACTGTCGAACTGAGGAACTGTTCACAACCGTCAGAACATGCGCATAAATCTTGTACCCTTCCGGATTGACGAGCGTTCCCGCAAGACTTAAGACCAGAATAATTCCCAGAGGGCGAAGACGGCGTGGAGGCAATAGGGGCCATCCATCGTCCAGTAAGAAACGGATGGCTTCGCACCCCAGAATGATGGCGATAAGGCCAAGGCCCAAAACAAACGCACCATGGATATTGACCCAAAGCACAAACAGGAATGGCAAATACCAAATTCGACTTTGCTTTCCATCGGCACAGTAGGAAGAAACCATCCAATAGCAAAAGGCGAATAGCAAATAAGAAAAGACCTGTGGGCGTATGGAACCCGGTATGCAAAAGGCAACCAGCGTCACGGGAAACACCGCGGCCACCAGACGATCAGATGATTTTCGACAAAGCCAATAAATCGGGATAAGAACGCAGGCCATGATGATTCCATTGGCGAATAGCGCCAGGGGTGGCCCTCCGCATTTATATATTCCATACATGATGATCTCGGCCAACCAGTTCTGAAGGACATACAGCTTTCCTATCGCGGTAAAAGAGAAATCATCGATCCTTGGAATGGCCGATTTTTGAACAATGAGCTGCCCCATTTTCAAATGCCACCAGAAATCTAAAAGAGGCAGGCGATCAACAAAGCTGCGATAAATAATGGTAAAAAAGGGGAGACCCATCCAGAGTTGATTCAGGCTTGGGGCAAAGGTATTTTTTTTCAATTTGCCACTACCTTCCTTGAGCAAAAGAGATTTCCTAATCTACCTTGGATTTTGCCGCATTTCAATTGAGCTGGTTTTTACATTTATTGACCGATTAGTGACAATGTTGATTTTTATATGTTAATCTATTAGAATGAATTAACATATTAATACAAAGCTCTTTCCTCTCACCTCGTGTCACTTCTGGCTACCCAAGGAGGGCGAAATGCTAGCGATCTGGTCACTATGGAATAAAATAAAAACAAATCTGTCTAAAGAAGAAGGCCAAACAGCCGTGGAATATACACTGTTGCTTGCCCTTGTGGCGTTGGCGATCATACTGGCCAATCCATCCCTTCGCAGCAGCGTCAGCACTATCTTCAGCAAAGTAAGTTCTGGATTAAGCAGCGCAGCAGAGTAATAAAGTCGGCGTTGATGGTCTCCCTTTAGGCTAGGGTTCGGGGCGACATCCGGCAATAGATCATTGCATTTTCCTTTCGTCAGCATGGCTTGGCACCCGCCGCTTTTCCGCAGACAAAAGGGGAGACCTCAACCGCGATTGTTACAATCCTATCAGGTCTGCTGTTTCGAGGTATTGCACCAAGCAGGCCGCTTTCCAGCATTGGGTATCTTGGAGATTCGCTACACCCTAAAAGGCAGAGACTTGACCATACACAGCCAGGCTGCTTGATAGTTTTTTAGAATTAGAAACAAGCCTTTTTACATTTAATAACATTATTTTGACATTTCACTGAAGTTCTTTGCCGATAATAGCTACGGGACACTTGAATGCTTCGCCCCCCTTAAGTGTCAGAACTGTGTAGTTTGTTGGATCCAACGTAAAAAGGAGAAAAAAATGTTAGCACTTTGGTCCTTGTGGAACAAAATCAAGACAAACATCAGTAAAGAAGAAGGCCAGACGGCTGTAGAATACACCTTATTACTGGCCTTGGTGGCGCTGGCGATTATTTTGGCTAACCCATCCCTTCGCAGCAGCGTTAGCGTGATATTCAGTAAGGTCAGTTCAGGATTGAGCAGCGCGTCAGCCTAAGGCGTGACAGGAAATCCAACAAGCTGCTTGAGTTTTCTACCCTGGAGCAATTAGAAATTGCTCCAGGGTAAGAATTCCTGATTGCCTTGTTGAAACTTGTCATGCAATGCGGTAGATAAAGATCTTCGATCCCTAAGGGGTGGGCTAATCCCAAGAATGCCACGTTCCTAGTTTCTCAACCGTGCGGGAGAGGGAGGGATCATTTTTTCCAAAATATATCCCTCGGGAGTGCCGACATGAATAGAAGTAGAATGCTGATGCTTGCAGTTGTCGCTCTCATACTCAGTGTAGGCATTTGGTATCTAGCCTATGGCCTCCTTAAGGCAAGGCTCAAGCCGGCTGAGGTCACTGTTAAACTTGTAGCTGCATCCAAGAAGCTGGAACTGGGCGCCAAGCTGACAAAAGATGATGTTCACCTGGTAGATTGGCCCAAGTCGACACCCGTTGAAGGAAGTTTCAGCGATCCGGCAAAGGTCATTGATCGTGCGCTCATGGGAGCGGTACAGGTTAATGAGCCAATACTGGAATCCAAACTTGCTCCCAAGGAAGCGGGGGCCGGGTTGACGGCGGTTATCCCGCCGGGAATGCGCGCTCTCTCCATCCAAGTCAATAGCGTCATCGGTGTCGCCGGTTTTGTCATGCCAGGGTCCAGGGTCGATTTGATTTTGATTGGGGAACCTCCGAGCGAAGTAAAGGGAGCGAGAGAAAAGGAGGTTGCATCCAAGATAATTCTGGAGAACCTGGAGGTTCTGGCTGCCGGCCAGAACGTGCAAAGGGACGTTGAGGGAAAGCCCCAAACCGTCCAGGATGTGACGCTTCTGCTCACGCCGGAACAGGCGCAAAAGGTTGCTTTAGCCACACAGGATGGCCGCATCCAGCTTGCTCTGCGCAACCCTATGGATAAGGATGCCGCCGAACCGCCCCTGATCATCAAGTCCGCTCTCTATACAGGACCAACGATGGACGTGCCGGGATCCCCCCAAAAAAAGATTGTCCCGACAGAACAGCCGGTCGTTGCCAAAAAAAAGGCGACAGTTGCTCATAAAACTGTTGCAGCTTTGAAGAAAACTCCACCCGCAGCGGCGCCCATTATTCAAATGCCGCCGGGAGCCCGTATTATATCCGTTGAGATAATACAGGGATCGAAGCGTTCGACGCAGAATTTCGAGGAAAAAGAATCTGAAGAAAAACGCACACCTGATCCAACCGAACACAACTGATAAACGGGACAGGACACCATGATGAAGAACAGACTCATGTCGATCTCAAAGCTGTTGATACTATGGTTAGGGGTTGGTTGTTTCGGCGCCCTGGCGGCTGCGGCCGCGCCATTTCAGAACCAATATCCTCAAGTGAATGTTCCCTCACCGGGAACGCCGGAAACCCTGCGTGTTTTAGAAGGGAAGTCGATGGTTCTGAACACCGGAGCCCCGGTAAAGAGAGTCTCGGTTACCAATGATCTGATTGTCACCGCCATGACGGTCACACCGAATCAGGTATTGATCCACGGCCTAAAGCCCGGCACCGTAAGCCTGATATTGTGGGATGAGCAGGAAAATGTCAGAGCCTTTGATTTGCAGGTTCAGGCAATTCCCGTAAACGTTGACCCTTTGCGAAATACCCTGGGGCGAATGCTTCCGGGTCAGAAGATTACTGTGAGCCTGTCGGGCTCGTCGGTGATTCTCACGGGTACAGTGGAATCTGCGGCGCTTTCTGACCAGGCGACGGCACTGTCAAAGACCTTCTCCCCGAACGTTGTGAACCTTCTCTCCATTCCCACGCCTCCGCAAAATCAGGTTGTCATGTTGGAGGTGAAATTTGCCGAAGTACAGCGAAATGCAGCCAAGCAATTGGGCTTAAACATTGTGAGCACTGGAGCCTTAAACACGCCGGGAACCATTTCGACGCAACAATTTTCGCCCCCCTCGGCCAGCCAGCTTAACTCGGCTATCGGAGCGCCGGTTTCGGGATTTTCATCCCAATTTACTCTGAGTGATCTGCTCAATATCTTTGTCTTCCGCCCCGACCTGAATTTGGGCCTGATGATCAAGTCGCTGCAGCAACGCAATCTTCTGGAGACACTGGCGGAACCAAACCTTTTGGCTATGGCGGGCAAGGAAGCCTCTTTTCTGGCTGGGGGCGAATTTCCGGTCCCCATAATCCAGGGAGCCACGGGGACCCCTACCGTCAGCGTTCAATTTAAAGAGTTTGGAGTTCGACTCAAGTTCGTGGCAAACCCAAACCTGGACGGTACAATCAGCCTGCACGTTGCCCCTGAGGTTAGCGCACTCGACTTTACCAATGCAGTGACACTCACCGGCTTTTTGATTCCCGCGCTTACAACGCGTCGGGCGGAGACGGATGTGCTGCTGAAGGACGGACAGACATTTGCAATCGCGGGGCTGATGGATAACCGCGTACAGAAGATTGACAATAAAATTCCTTGGCTTGGTGATGTTCCCATATTGGGAAATCTCTTTAGAAGCACAAATTTCAGCAAGGCAAAGACGGAGTTACTGGTAATGGTGACTCCTCGAATTGTCAAGCCATTGGATCCGGGGCAGGCTCTCCCGATGCCGGTCTTCCCTGTTCCTTTCCTTGACGAACAAAAAAACACCCCCCCAAACAGGGATTCGGCTCTTCCCCGCTCGCCGGGGTAGGAAGTTGTGCGATGCATAAATATGTGCCTTTCGGCAGACTATGCAGCGTAGGTAGAAGCTGGTTGAACCTGACCTTCTACGTTTCCCCAACAGACGAATCGGTTAACAAAGAACACTACCCATTTGCCGGGCGATATTTTATGATGGCAACACGGTTGACAGCCGTATTCCCCGGGCATCCGAAAGACACCTGTAAAGCGGAAATTTCCTCAAAGAAGGAGCTATGCAGATGTCTTGGTTTTGGTAACATAAGCCTGGGATCTATCCGATACAGCTAGAGAATGGCCGAAGATTCAACCGAAAGGAAGTACCGATGACAACGCAGAAGCTAACTGTTGGAATCCTAGCCACTTTGCCGGAGATTCGCGACTCGCTTATTGGCCACATGGAATCAACACAGCTCGGTGTTCTCAAAGTCGCGGTAGACGAGTATTGCAGCATCGAGGATGACTATTCGACTCAGCGTTTTATCGAGGCCAAGCCGGATGTCATTTTGGTGGACATGCAGGATCCCAGGGCTGCCATCAAGGCTCTTTTCACGCTGCATTCCGTATTGCCGGAAAGCTGGCTCTATGCGTGCGGAGCTCTGAACGACCCTCAGCTTATCATTGAAACCATGCAGGCCGGAGCCCGGGAGTTCCTCCCCAAGCCGGTATCCGCGCGCAGCATTTCAATGGCGTTCAGCCGCTTTATTGATGAACGCGACCGCACCCGTGCGACCACTAAATCCCGCGGGAAAATATATACCATCACGTCCGCGAAGGGAGGAGCGGGAGCCACCTCGGTAGCCGTCAATCTTGCGATGACTCTCGCCGGATCCAAGGATCAAAAAGTAGCGATTCTCGACTTCAATAGCCCGGTAGGAGATGCGGCATCCTACCTCAACCTTAAGCCGCAGTTTTCTCTTACGGATGCCGTTGCATCCGCGGCGCGCCTTGACTCGATTCTGTTGGATACATTCATGACAAAGGAAGGAAATGTATCCCTTCTGCCCGGTCCCAAGCAATTCAAGGGAAATTCCCTTCCGCCGTCATCTATCGCAAAACTGCTTCGAATTGTAGCGGGAACATACGGGCACACCTTCATTGACATGCCGTCCTCACTCGACCAGGAGCTCATTCAGGTGACCGCGGATGTCAGCGAGGCGGTATTGGTTGTGATGACTCCGGAATTGCCCGCCATATGGAGAACGCATCGCCTCATTACGCTCCTTTCCGGCCTGGGCTGTGCGGATCGAATCAAGTTGATCTTAAACCGTGACAACAGCCGGGATGAGATCACCGATAAGGAAATTTCGCGTGCGCTTCATCACCCTGTGTATTTTCGGCTTCCTAACAATTACGCCTCCGCAATTCAGGCAGTCAATCAGGGTAAGCCTATTGTGGAAGTTAACCACTCCAATTTGGGATCCAGCTATCGGCAACTGACACAGGAATTGACCGGTGTGGCGACACAAAAGCCGCGGCGCGGCTTTGCCAGGCTTTTTCTCTGAGGTGATTTAAGATGATTGACCAGGGGTATCTCGATCTCAAGGAAACACTCCACTCAAAGGTAATCAACGAAATTGATCTGGAAAGCCTGAATCGATTGCAGGAGGATACTGCGCGCGAACAGTTGCGACGTGTAACGCTGGACCTCTTGCAGCGCGAGAAAACTCCTTTGACGATGACCGAGCGGGAAAAACTGGTCACCGAAATTCTTGACGAAGTTTTTGGGCTTGGGCCGCTGCAACCGCTTCTTGCCGACCCAACGCTGTCCGACATTCTTGTCAACGGCGCTCACGAAGTCTACGTAGAACGCCGCGGGAAGCTTGAACGGGCGAGCATTCATTTCAATGACGATGACCATCTCATGCGTATTATCGACCGCATTGTCTCACGAGTGGGAAGACGAGTGGACGAATCTTCGCCGATGGTCGATGCGCGCTTGCGTGATGGTTCCCGTGTCAATGTAATCATCCCTCCGCTTGCCCTCGACGGCCCCGTTCTGTCCATCCGCCGATTTGGTACAGATCCGTTAACAGCCATGGATATCATGGAAAACGGGACCCTGACCATGGAAATGCTGGATCTCATGAAGGCGTGCGTTCAGGGAAAGCTGAATCTACTGATCTCCGGCGGCACCGGCGCGGGCAAAACGACTCTGCTCAACGTGCTTTCCAGCTACATTCCTGAGGACGAGCGCATCATTACGATAGAAGATGCAGCTGAGCTTCAGCTAAAACAGGAACATGTGGTAAGACTGGAAACGCGCCCACCCAACATCGAGGGCAAGGGAGCGGTCCGACAGAGACAATTGGTCATTAATGCGCTGCGCATGAGACCCGATCGCATTGTCGTCGGCGAAGTTCGCGGTGAAGAGGCGGTCGACATGCTGCAGGCTATGAACACGGGCCATGAAGGTTCGCTGACCACCGTTCACGCCAATACGCCGCGCGATGCCTTGAGCAGAATAGAAACCATGGTCTCGATGGCAAACCTGAATTTGCCGGAAAAGGCCGCGCGACAGCAAATTGCATCGGCAATGAATCTCGTTGTGCAGATCTCGCGCCTGCCTGACGGCACGCGGAAGATTATCAGCATCGCGGAAATCACCGGGATGGAGGGACCGATCATTACCATGCAGGAATTGTTTGTGTACGAACGTCAAGGCTTCGACGAAAATGGCAAGGTTCGCGGCAGATTCAAGCCCACCGGCATACGGCCCAAATTTGCCGAAAAGTTGTTTGCTGCCGGCATCCGGCTTCCAATGGAAATGTTTGCGGCAGAATCGATGGTTCGAGTACGATAGCAGCAATTTAAGGGGTTTTTATGAACCTTGTAATTGTCTCGGCTTTGATTTTTATTGTTACGCTGGCTCTGGTGCTGAGCGGAATCTATTTTCTTTTTGAGGCTCCCGCTGAAAAGAGAAGATTGCGCCGCCGCATGGAATTGGTAAGAGACGATATCGAAGGCGCGGATTTTGAGGGAGAGGGCGGCCTGCTGCGGACTGATGTCCTCAGCGGAATTCCTGCCGTTCACCGGGTCCTGATGAAGATCCCGGGCATCAGAAAGCTCCAGTTGTTTATCCAGCAATCCGCCGTAGCCGTAACGGCAGGAATGCTGCTGACAATTTCGCTATTATCCGGATGGGTAGCATTTCTCCTATCTCTACTCTTCAATTTCCCATGGCTTCTGGCTCTGATGCTTGGATTGCTGGCTCTTTCGATTCCGTTCCTTCTCGTGGCAGTCAAACGGCAGAGGCGATTCCTGCGCTTTGAAGAGCAATTTCCCGATGCAATCGACCTGCTGGCGCGAGCTGTTCGAGCGGGTCACGCATTCACCACCGGGCTCGACCTCATAGCAAAAGAAATGCCCTCCCCGCTTTCCGAGGAATTTCAGAGGACCTATGAGGAGCAAAACCTGGGGCTTCCCCTCCGGGATGCTTTTGAAAACCTCACACGACGGATGCCCCTGACCGACGTACGAATCTTTGTCACTGCGCTGGTTATCCAAAAGGAATCGGGGGGAAACCTGGCTGAAATCCTGGACAACCTGGCTTCGGTTATACGGGAACGATTCAAACTATTTCGTCAGGTTCGGGTGCACACAGCCCAGGGACGCGCCTCTCTGTATGTACTTACGGCAATTGGTCCCGCAATGTGTTTTCTGCTTTATATCGTCAACCGTGAGTACATTACGGTCCTGTTTACCGATCCGCTTGGAATCAAGTTTCTGGTAACGGCTATTCTGCTTCAGGTAGTCGGATATTTTGTGATCCGGAAAATTACTCAGCCGAAATTTTAGGGGCTTGCACAATGTATTTGACATGGATAATCGCTATCGCCGGAGCTCTGGTTTTCCTGGCCCTTTATCTCGCGGGCTACGCCTTATTTATGGCCCGGCCGAATATCGAGGATCGGCTGAAGGGAAGCAGTCTTGCGAAACAGCGGCGGTTCGACTGGCTCAAGTTCATGCGGCGCTCGGAAAAAGTCCTGCGGCCTCTTGGAGAAATGATTCCGCGTTCCCCCGAAGAGATGTCCAGGCAAGAGCGGAAACTCACACAGGCAGGGATTCGAAGAAGAGATGCCCCCCTGCTGCTCTATGGAGTCAAGCTGACCCTGATCGTACTGATGTTTATAGTATTTGCATCCATTGGCCCTGTGCGCTCCAACATTTTACTCCTGATTGTATTGCCCATATTTATCGGAGCGCTGATTCCCGATATGGTTGTGTCGCGCCTTGTTCAAGGTAGAAAAGAGAGTCTTCGTAGGGCGCTCCCGGATGCTCTGGATCTTGCCGTAGTATGCGTGGAAGCCGGACTCGGTTTAGATCAATCCATGGTGCGGATTGGACAGGAGCTTCGGACCGTATACCCTTCTCTGAGCGACGAATTGAACCTCTATAGTCTGGAGGTGAACGCCGGCAAGAAACGCAGTGATGCCCTTCGCAACCTGGGCCAGCGCACCGACGTAGACGACTTCAAGTCTTTTGCAGCCGTGCTTATTCAGACCGATCGCTTTGGCACCAGCATCGCCCAGGCACTGAGAGTTTTCGCCGATACGATGCGCACCAAGCGAAGACAGCGGGCTGAAGAGCATGCGGCAAAAATGAGTGTGAAACTGATTCCGCCGCTGGTGTTATTCATCTTCCCTGCCATTTTTGTTGTTATGCTTGGTCCGGCCGTAATAGCAATAATCCGTGATCTTTTACCCTGGATTTCGCAGCAATAACCTTAGGAGCCTTATCTATGGACACAATTCAGATTATCGCAGCCGTTCTTTTTGTGATCATTCTCATTACGCTCATTTTTAGAATCCGATCCAGAAAAAGTAAGTCCTAGGGAAACTTGTGTGCCGGCAAGGTACCTGGCGATAAATAAAACTCAATGCGTTTGTCTTGCTTCAGAGGTGGAAGTGGCAGAATCCATCTTCCAACGCATGAAGGGACTAATCGGTCGTACAGCAGGGCAATTTCCAGCGGGATCCGGCTTGTGGATTTTGCCCTGCAACGGGATTCATACGGTAGCAATGAAGTTTCCGATTGACGCGGCTTACCTGGATTCACAAGGCCGCGTTGTGAGGCTTTGCAGGAATCTATCGCCCTATCGTATCGCCGCGATTTCCTTCCGGACACGGAGCGTGCTGGAGCTTCCGGCCGGGACGCTGGATGAGAGCAATACGAAGATCGGCGATTCCATTGAGTTTCAACCTGTCGCCAAACCACAGGAGCCCCCAAAATGAATCCTATCGATATAATCCTGTCGGTACTGGTGGCGGTGGTTTGCGGAACACTTGGAGAACTGACCTACTCTCGCGCAGGTTGGATTATAAATGTCAGTATTGCTTTTCTGGGAGCACTTGCGGGAATGGCGGTCGCTCGGTCATTCAACGCTCCAACCATCTACAATATAACTGCGCAAGGGTCGGAATTCCCGATCATCTATTCACTTATCGGATCCGTACTTTTCGTGGCCGCCATAGGCTTTTTTATAAGGCCACGCCCCTCATAACCAATAATCCGGTGCAAACATTCCTTCGCCATCCATGGGAGCAAAAAAGTGGGAACACCAGGTGGAGAAATCAGGCAGTTATTCAGCGATGAAACCTTTTCACCAACAATGCCGGAGCTCCTCGAAGACACAGGACTCGATTTCGGTTTTCTTGCCGATCTCACGCTGAAGATTATCTCCTCGGACGCAAACTGCACATCCGAAAGAGTTTCCGAAAAGATCAAGCTCCCCATGGGAATCACGGAGAGGTTGACGCATCACCTTTATAAGGAAAAATACATCGAGATTCGAGAACGGTCGGGAATGCAGTCGCAACGGTATTCCATATTGGACCGTGGCTGGGAGCGAGCACAGCGCCTGGTCACGGTTAACGGATATGTCGGCCCGGCTCCGGTAAATCTCGCGGACTATTCGGCGGCAGTCCGGTGGATGGATAAACGCACCCGAACGCATCCCTCCGCCGTGATGCAAGCCTATTCGGATCTGGTTTTATCGGATCGTGAACTGGAAACGCTCGGGCTCATTGTGGACTCCCGACGAAGCTTGTTTCTAACGGGACCGCCGGGCAGCGGCAAAACAACTGCGGCAAAAGCCCTCCATGCGGCATTGCAGGGAGAAATCTGGATTCCCTATGCGCTGGAGGTTGACGGACACATCATACGTGTTTTCGATTTGCACCTGCATCGCCCTGTCGAGCAGCCAGGCGGCCGTTACGATAAACGCTGGGTAAAGGTGCGCCGTCCACTGGTCATTGTCGGGGGAGAATTGACCCTGGAATCCATGGACCTCATCTACGCGGGCAACCTGAATTTCTATGAAGCTCCCTTTCAGGTAAAGGCAAACGGTGGAGTCTTGATTATTGATGATTTCGGCCGACAACGTATGGAACCCCACGACCTCTTGAATCGATGGATTATCCCGCTTGAAAACCACGTGGATTATCTGACGCTTCATACCGGCAAGAAGATAGAAGTCCCCTTCGAACAACTATTGGTATTTGCCACCAATTTGAATACTAAAGACCTTGTGGACGAGGCTTTCCTGAGGAGGATGGGCTACCGACTCGCATTCACAACTCCCTCGGCGAACACCTACTCGCTTATACTGAAAAAATACCTGGCTTCGCAGCAGCTCGAATACAAACCGGAAATTTTATCCTTCCTGCTGAATCGCTATGAAGGGGAGAAGCGGGAAATGAAGTCTTGTGAGCCCAGAGACCTGACCGAGCGATGCCTGGACATCTGCAAATACGAAAATCTACCCAGGGAAATCACGATTGATATTATGGAACGTGCCTGGTGCAATTATTTTGGCATTGCTACTTAATAACAAGTGAGTAGCTGAGAAAGATCCTGCCCAGTTATTTCGCCCTCTCAGCTAAAAGATTGCAATCTCTATTTTACAAGGACTGGAATCTTAGCCAGGATTCCGTAATTTTGGCCGCCCGAAACGCCTGTCGGTTCATGGACAGAACAGGATGGAAGGAAATAGATGGTCCTGGTTTCGTACGTGGCGGCATTGCCATCAACGGTTTGCAGATTAAAAAAGCTGACAAAGCTGCTCCAATTCTGGACACGAGTGTTACCGGCGGTAGGATACCAAGTCCCTTTTGCTGTTGGTCCCATCGACACCGGAGGAAAATCCTCTTTTTCAAGCTCCTTTTCTGTGTTGGATGCCTTGTCCGATATCCATAATATATCGAGATTCACAGCTCCCAACACAGTCGCACAATTACCAGGATTGTTTCCCGGACAATCAATTACAGGTAGCGTCATATTCCAAGGCGTCGTTCTCGTACTAGGACCGAAGCAAGTTCTAAGCGCATCATGCAGATTAGATATTTCTCCTCCCGTGGCACCGATACCCATTCCAAAAATTATTGGCTGAGGATTGCCGGTTGAACAGATTAATGGGTTCACTGAGGGCGGGTTGGCTTGTTCGCAGGGATCCTGGGTAAAATTGGACCAAGCCGATGTATTGTGGGTGGCGGCATTACCACCACTGTTAGACATTCGGCCAACGTTGCATGTGTAATTTCCAGATAAATCCATTATGGACTGCTTGCAGATAGCGATTGGCTGATCAACTTCCTGTGGGTTTATCTTCCCGGCAAATCCCAGATAAGCTACCGATTCCGCAGTCACGCTAAAACCCGCAAATCCAAGCACCTTGGCAAAAAAGGACTTGGCCTGAGTGCTATCCCTCCGCGTTTTAACCCTGACTGCGTTGATAAAATTTGGGTCACTATCCAACACCGAATTTGCGGTATTCCATAGGCTTGGTGGTGTTAGCGAAGCATTTGGAGTGAACGTCTTAGTTGAGAAACTCCAATGTCCTCTTTGAACATCACCCGAATTTGAGAGCGGTGAATTCACTTCGACCATTACGCGATCGCTATTATTGGTGGTAGCAGCATCAAAGGCAAATTGATTGGCGTTTATGTTTACTGTAGAGCCAGGCGTAACTCCGCTGCCCATGCAATCGTAGAGACATCTAGCGCCTGCGAGAGCACCCGCATCCGAAGCATTGTGAAGCTCATTTCTCACGACATACAGGTGCGCAATGTCCACCGCCATAGCGGTAACCGCAACGAAACCAAAAATAAGCAACGCTATTATCACAAGCGTCACTCCATGTTCCTTCAAAAGGATGCGCCTTGCCTCCAGGGATTTCATTTATTCCAGCCTCATGGTTGTTTTTGCGCCAATAGTTATGGTATCGGTCCACCCCACAAATCTTCCAAAGGCAAGGTATCGGTATACATAGCTAACCTTTACCTCCACTGTTCCACCAGTGGCATTGTATTCAGGATGGGCGGGATCGCCGGGGCTCCCTCCAGTCCTGGTTGCCGTAGTAGTAACCGTAGCTGCACCACCAAAGCTAACCAGCTTTGACTGCAGATACTTGGTCACCGCCAGAGATGCTGCGGTTTGCATATCGGCTGCAGACCAATAGCTACCCGAGATGTTGGTGGAATAGGTCATTCCGGCTCTGGCACCTTCGCGGCTGGCATTGGTAACCATTGCTTGATCATAAAAGAGAATCCCAAAATCAAGAAGACCAAGCAAGAGGACACACAAAAATGGCAGCACTAACGCCAATTCGATGGCAGCCTGTCCCCTGTTTCCACCATTTCGTTTCATCGCTCTTTATCCGTAGCCAAATCAAACAAAAGGCTATTCCATTCTCATGATTGTTTTTGTTGATAGAGGTACTGCACCACCACTAATCGCCGTGAAAGCCGGCAAAACAAGAAATCTGTAACTGAAGCTTACTTGAACCCTAACTTTTGCATTGTCATTATGTTGCGATGGCGGCGAGGTTACCCACGTAGTACCTCCATCCGTAGACCATGTTGTAACTACATCTGTGGCTGCATTGAAGTGAGTCCCAAATGTTATAAGCCGGTTTTGGAGATAGCTGTTCACCGCTGATCGCACTTCCGCTGCTGTTAATGCAGCATACCCAAATGTCGCCGAGTCAGCTCTGAAAACCGCACCCGCTCGAGCTCCCTCCCTGCTTGCTCTCGTAATCATGCTTTTGTCATACATGATGAAGCTGAATTCGATAATTCCAAAGATTAGTACAAGAAGTATTATTGCGGTCAATGCAAACTCAACCAACGTTTGACCGCGCTCTGAACTTGTCACCTTAAACATTTGCGCTGCTCTCTCGTGAGGATCGGAGACTCAATTCAAACGATGCCCTTGGGATGAGATCCTCACAAGACCATCGTTGCTTTCCGGAAGAATACTCATTCTATATTATATATCGGTCTTAACTCCCATTTGAATTAAATTCAGTAGGAAATGATCAATTCCTTACGAAATGGTTACCTATTCAAAAATAAAAGCAAATCTCCGGGACGATGCCCGTAGGGGTATATAAACAGCGTCCAAATTTCCTCTGGTAATCATTCCGCAATAGATTAACTCGGGCTTGAATGACCGCAGGATCATCGGATAAATGATATGAGGAAATCGCCATTCGCGGTCGATGTTTTCTAATTGTCTCGATAGCGCCTGTTAACGCTTCCCGTTCAGACCCCTCGATGTCCATTTTGATAAAATCTATTCTTTTGAGCCCTAACTCGCGCACCATCTTGTCAATTGTGGTTAGTGGCAGCTTGTTGGTTCGAGAACTGGATCGGTCCATGACGAAGCTGTCGGCCGAATTATTATTGGGATCAATACTCATATCGAGAGTATCCTCTTTGCTCCAAATACCCTTTGGGTAAATTATTACCTTACCCTTGTCAATTTCCTTGGCCAAATTTCTACTTAAACACTCAAGGAGCGGTTGGCATTGGTTCTACCGCAATAACAATGGATGCGCCAAGATCTAAAGCGTGTCGGGTAAAAACGCCAATATTTGCCCCCCCATCAATGACAACATCCCCTGTCCTGATCTTGGCAAGGGGATGGTCGTAAATTCCAAATTCCTGTTCTGCGAGCATGTGAGCAACATCTGCAAGGTTATCTCCCCGAATAGTCCATAGCTGTGAGCCATTAATATTTAGCAAATCAATGTCAAAAACTGAGTCTGAAGTTACTTGAACGATGGCTTTCTGCAGAAATTTGGTCCGGTCTAGCAAAGGCTGATAATTTCGAAGACTGAAAACACTTTCTGCGGACGAGCAATAGTTGTGCTGCCCGCTAAAGCGCATCTGCGCCATCCTTATGCACCCCCAGATTTCAAACCTAAGAAAGAACATGGCGATGCAAAAAGCGATGGTCACTAGCAAGCCAGGCTTTACGCGTATCGTTCTCCAGCAGAATCTACAGTGCATGATACCCTCCCTTCGCAGGCTGTTTGTTATCAAACACCGCTCACTCCACTAGTCTTTTCCATATCATTCGGAAACAAATTCAGATCCTGGACAGAGTTGCTAAGCCGGTCCCTCAGCCTCCACGCCGATATCCACTCTACCAGGCGCTATCGATTCCATGGACATCAAATAGAAAAATGGAAAACCTGCCAAATTGAGGATATGAATACCTGTCTCTCTATGCGATAGATATTCTAAAACTATTACGCTCAACCCAGATCGAAAAACTCTGCAGGTTTGGATTTAGCAAGCGCGCGAAGTCCGGATCTCTCGCGGCACAGAAATCATGCTCGAAATCACAGTAGAACTGAAACATGTTCCCGAGATCTTCCGCGCCCGGAAAGCCCAGCCCACGATAAACAAATTATAGTTACTCCGTCCAGTGGCCCTGCTAGCGCAAGCCGGCCTTGTAGCGAGCGCGTGGTTCATGAATTCCAGAACTCTTACGAACCCAGTTTTGGACTGTCAACCCGGGTACCCGGTCAAACTCCTTTTCGTTGTTTGTCACGAGCGGGACGCCAAGTGCAACCGCATGAGAGGCAATCCACAAATCGCTATTCCCGATGATTCGCCCTTCCTTCTCCAAAGCCGTACGAATCCTGCCATAGCAATCGCCCACATCCGCGCCAATGTCCACCACCGGGATCAGTTCCGTCAACTCGTGCAGTACCCTTTCCGCATCAGCCCTGCTTCGACTCTTGCAGGCCCCGTGGCTCAGTTCCCCATAGGTAATCACGGATATCGCAACATCTCCCGGCTGCAATCTTTTGAATCGAGCCAGCACCTCCGCAGGACGCGCCTTCGCAATGTAGATGCAGATATTCGTGTCCAGCAGATAACGCAATGGCATCAAAAATCCTCCCGATCCTGAGGCCGTTCATCCTCCCGCCCCTCCTGCAGGAAATCGGCCGGCAGTGACGTCAATAATGCAAATGCCCTCGCCAGGTTGCACGATTTTTTTCTCAATACAACTTCATCCCCACGCCGGAAAATTTCAATCTCATCCGAATCAAACTGAAATTCCTTTGGGAGTCGGACCGCCTGGGAGTTGCCGCTCTTGAATACTTTTGTTGTCCGCATAGACATAGTATATACCTCCTGTATATACACCGGAAGGAAATTGGCGGCGAAAGGCACGCTGGTACCGCAAGCCACACAAACGGCGCAAAACCGATTTTTTTGAAATTTGGGCGAATCTGCGGCGTATTTACGATAGAATTTTTGTGTAAATTCAACCCCAAGCGAGAGCAGAAATATGAAAGAAATCATTCGCTTTAAACTGAACGGCAAATCGACGACTCTGGATGTCGAAGGCGATCGAACACTTCTCTGGGTGCTGCGCACCGATCTCGGATTGACCGGGACCAAATACGGCTGCGGGAAAGCCATCTGCGGCGCATGCACCGTCGTCATCAACAAAAATGCCGTACGATCCTGCCAGATACCCATTCGAGACGTTCAAGGCAAGGAAGTCATTACCATCGAAGGCCTGGCCACCGGAGAGAAGCTCCACCCGCTGCAGGCCGCCTTTGTCGAACATGGCGCCGTTCAGTGCGGATTCTGCACTCCCGGCATGATCATGAACGCCTATGCAATGCTTTTGAAGAATCCAAAGCTCACGCGCAAGCAGATCATCGAGGGCATGGATGACAACCTCTGCCGATGCAGCGGACACAAGCGCATTGTCGAAGCCATTGAAAGCGTTGCGACCAGGAAATAAGGGGCAAAATCATGAAGAATGAAATTTCGAGAACTTCTGTAAAATCCGGGGCTGGATTCGATCGCCGCAATTTTATGAAATTGCTGGGAGGCGGCATCGTCGTCCTTTTTGCCGTTGATTCGCCTGCCCACGCGGCACAACAAGGCCCCCCTGGAGGATTCGGCGGATTTGGCGGACCTCCGGGAGGCGCTTCAGACCTCAATGCCTATCTGAAAATCGGAGAAGACGGCGCCATCACCGTTTTCAGCGGCAAAATTGAACAGGGACAGGGAAACACTACCGCGCTGGCTCAGATGGCAGCCGAAGAGCTGGGCGCTTCCCTCGATTCCATCCACATGATCATGGGCGATACCGATCTCTGCCCGTGGGACATGGGCACCTTCGGATCCATGTCGATCCGTATATACGGTGCCGCGCTGCGCTCCGCCGCGGCCGAGGCCCGGGGAATCCTGCTCGAAATGGCCTCCGAGCAGCTTAAAGTTCCCAAAGATCAGCTGAAAATTGAAAATGGAGTCATCTATGCCGGCTCCGACCGCAAAACGCAGGTGACTTTTGCGCAGCTCGCCAAAGGGCAGAAACTCGTCCGGAAGCTGGAGAAAAAACCGGAGCCAAAGCCCGTATCCCAGTTCACCGTCATCGGCAAATCCCCCGTGCGCGTGGACGGCAAAGACAAAGTGACCGGCAAGGCCCAGTTCACCGGCGATCTCCGTTTTGAAGGGCTTCTCTACGCCAGGCTGCTGCGGCCACCCGCTCACGGCGCCAAAATTAAAAACGTGGACGTTTCCGCTGCCCAGAAATTCGCCGGAGTTACCATCGTCAATCAGGACGGCCTCGTCGCAGTGCTGCACCCCGATCCGGAATACGCGGAAAAAGCGCTCGCCGCCATCAAGGCCGATTACGACTTGCCCGCTGCCGCATTTGACGATCAGACCGTCTTCGACTATATCCTGAAGAACGCGCCCAAGCCCCAGCCGCGCGAACGCAAGGGAGATCTGGCTGCCGGCGAAAAAGCATCGGCCACCATTTTCGAAGAAAAATACCTCAACGGCTATGGAGCCCATGGCTCTATTGAAACCCATACCGCAGTCGCAAAAATGGATGGCGACAAAATGACCGTGTGGATCTCCACGCAAACGCCGTTCATGAATCAGAGCGAAATCGCCCGCGCCGTCGGCCTCAATTCCAAAAACGTTCGAATCATCACCCCTTATGTCGGCGGCGGATTCGGCGGCAAAAGCGCTATCCCACAGGCCGTGGAAGCGGCGCGCCTCGCCAAGATTACCGGCAAGCCCGTGCAGGTCGCTTTCTCGCGCACCGAGGAATTTTTCTATGACTCGTTCCGGCCTGCCGCCATCGTGAAAATCAAGTCGGGAGTCGACGCCGCCGGCAAAATCTGCTTGTGGGACTACCATGTGTATTATGCCGGCGACCGGGCCTCCGAACAGTACTATGACGTTCCGAACAGCCATATCACCACCTACGGAAGCTGGATGGGCATGGGACCGAGCGTCCACCCCTTCAATACCGGCGCATGGCGCGCTCCCGGTGCGAATATCAATGTCTTCGCACGGGAATCCCACCTCGATATCATGGCGGCAAAGCTCAAAGTGGACCCGCTTGAATTCCGCATGAAAAATACCTCGGAACCGCGCGTGCGCCGCGTGCTCGAGGAAGCCGCCAAACGCTTCGGCTACAAGCCGGCCGTCGGCCCCAGCGGCCGCGGAATCGGAATCGCCTGCGGCTTCGACGCGGAAACCTATGTCGCCCAAATTGCCGAGGTCAAACTGGACAAGGCCAACAATGTAACGGTCAAACGCATCATCTGCGCCCAGGACATGGGTGTTGCCATCAACCCGTTCGGGGCCACCATGCAGATGGAAGGATGCATCATGATGGGGCTCGGCTATAGCCTGATGGAAGACCTGCGGTTCAAGGGCGGCCAGATTCTGACGCAGAATTTTGATGACTACGCGATGCCCCACTTTTCCCATTTGCCGGACATCGATGCGTTCCTCGTCAAAAACGACGAACTGCCGGCAAAGGGCGGCGGAGAACCGGCCATCGTTCCGGTCGGCGCCGCCATCGCCAACGCCATCTTTGATGCCGTCGGAGCCCGGGTTTTCCAAATGCCTTTTACACCGGAGAGAATTACACAGGCACTGAAAAAAGCCTAATCGGGAAAGCACTGGGAGCGCCGGAACTCCCAGTGCTTTCCATGGTACAAATCGGAATCAAACCATGACTCTATCGCGAAATGAAGCCTGGCAACACTTCAGTGACTGGACCAAAACGGAATCGCTTCGAAAACATGCGCGTGCAGTTGAAATCGTGATGGGACAGGCCGCCTTCAAATATGGAAACGGAGCGGCCGATGAAGAACAGTGGCGCGTCGCCGGCCTGCTGCACGATGCCGATTACGAACAGTGGCCGGAAGACCACCCGAACCGCATCGTGGCCTGGCTTCGAGAGCGTGGCGAAAACGATCTCGCCCACGCCATCTCCGCTCACTACACCCGATGGAATGTCCCCTATGAAAGCGCCCTGGACAAAGCGCTGCTCGCCTGCGACGAATTGACCGGATTCGTCATCGCCGCCTGCCTGATACGACCGGAGGGAATCACGACTCTCACCGCGCAAAGCATAAAGAAGAAACTGAAGGATAAGGCATTTGCCGCAAAGGTTGACCGGCAGGAAATTGCTGCGGGGGCGGAATTACTGGGTGTGGATCTGCTGGAACATATTCAATTTGTCATCGATGCGCTCAAGCCCCACGCGGAAGAACTGGGCGTACTGGGAACATCGAGATAGCATCCTCTGGTTTCGTATAAATTCGTGGAATTCGTGGCAACAAGGAAGCTGGAGATCGGCCACGAATTTACACGAATACCTTTTATCGGCTAATCGTAAGCGCCATCCACTCCTCACGATCTTTGCGCGCGATAATCTTCAGTCCGGCGCCGGCAAGAGCTTCGGCGATCTCGTCGTAATCCGCGGGCTGCAAACCGGACAGGCACGCCGTGCCGCCGGCCTTTATCAGCCGCGGGAGATAGGGACAAAAAGACGGCATCGTCCGGATATCCAGATTCGCAACCACAATATCGAATCCTTCCAGCTCAATATCTTCAAAGGAGGCTACGCGCAACTGCAGCTCGTCTCCAAACCCATTTGAGCTGCAATACTCCCGCGCACATTCCACTGCCACCGGATCGTTATCCACCGCCAGCGCAAATACCGCCCCCAGGCGGATCGACGCCATCGCGAGAATACCCGTCCCCGTCCCTACATCCAGGACCCGCTCGCCTCCCGCCACGTGATGCTCCAGCCATTCCACCACCAGCTGTGTCGTCGCGTGATACCCGGTACCAAAGGCTCTCTTGGGATCAATGACAATTTCAATGCCGCTAAACGATGGGTCGGGGTCATGCCAGCTCTGCCGTATCCGGAAACGCTCCCCTAATCGAATCGGCTGCAGCGATTCCGCCCATTTCGCATTCCAATCCTGGTCTGGAACGGAGTTGACGGCCACATCCTCTGCGCCAATCGGAGCTTCGAGCAACTCCAGCGCTTTCATCAAATCCGCCAGGGCCGCCGGATTCCAACGATCCTCCGGCCAGAAAAGATGAATACGGCCATTGGCTTCCCAGGCTCCCAGCGATTCCCCGCCCTCCAGCAGGCCAAGCAGTTCGCCGGAATCCACTTCCGCCGGAATGTCGACTTCAATGTAATTCATAGGAGGTGGAGTGTACCACAAGCAAAGGCTTCAAGGAGACGGCAGGATCAGAGCATGCAGAAAAAAATTTGTCGCTGCGCCCCGGTTTCCTTCAGCCGAATGTGCCGGAAGTTGCTGCCAAATGACGAGGTCTGTCCGTCATGCCAATCGTTATATTTAAGATCGATTGGCTCCGACAACCAGGCACGACGAATAAAACAACAAACCCATTCGCCGCTCGAGATCGGTCTTTCTGGATCCGTGGATCGCAGCGACTGATACTATTGTGGCAAATGCCGTCCCAACCGTCAAGGGCTTTATGAAATATACTTTCATTATTATACATAATAACAGCGCTTCTCTTATCAGCCTTACTGGTTCATTGAAAAACTCCAATTTTTCCGGAACTTGTGTCACAATCAGAACATGCCGTACTGGTTTGATGGCAATAACCTGATCGGACAATCGGTTGCAGCCGCAAAAGCCGATTCGCAGGCACGGCGCGCTTTTCTTTCAACTCTTCACTCCTACCAGCGATCCGGCGGCGGCAAGTTTCTCGTGTACTTTGACGGTGATGATTCCGACCGATCCGCTTCCCCTCCTGGAATCTCGGTTCGCTACAGCGCCCCTGTTTCCACGGACGAAGCCATTCTCAAGCGTCTGCGCGAAATCGCCAGCCCCGCGGAAGTCATTGTGGTCACCAATGACTGGGACCTGAAGTCCCGCTGCCGCAGCCAGGGAGCCGCGGTTTTGACCTGGTCGGAATTTACAAACAAAATGAAAGCCAGATGCATTCGGAGCAGCCGTACCAGCCAACCGGAGCGCATAGATGTCGACGAGTGGATGCATTATTTTGGGTTGGATGAACCCTCAGGGAAATAGTACATCCATTTCCCTCATTCCGGAGATTCTCCTATGAAATCGAAGAAGCCAACGTACTTTGTCCGTCCGCGCACGGCCGTACTCACCCGGGGCTTCGATCCGCGTCTTTCCGTCGGATCGGCACGGCCGGCCGTATTTCGATCCTCCACCTACGTCTTTTCTTCGCCGGAATCCGCCGAGCGCTCCTTCAATATCGCTCTCGGCAAAGCCCAAGTCGAACCGGGAGAAAGCACCGACCTGATCTACGCCAGGCTGTCGCACCCCAATGCCGAAATCCTCGAAGACCAGGTGGTCCCCCTGGAACCCGGGGCCAAGGCTGCAGCCGTCTTCAATTCCGGAATGGCGGCCATTTCGACTTTGTTTTTTACGCTTTGCCCGGCCGGAACAAATTTTATTTATACGATGCCACTTTATGGTGGAACCTATCATCTTATACATCAGTTACTGCAGCCCCTGGGCGTTCATGGAATCCCGGTCATCGCGGGAGATACGGAAGGGATGAAACGCGCGATCCGGTCCACGCCCAATCTGCGAATGGTCCTCATCGAAACGCCCGCCAACCCGGTCCTTACCATGACCGATATTGCGGCTGCATCCTCGGCGGCTAAACAGAATCCGGACGCGCCGTTCGTGGTCGTCGACAATACCTTCATTGGCCCCGCTTTTCAGCATCCGCTGACCCACGGGGCAGACCTGGTGGTGTATTCGGCCACCAAGTATCTTTCCGGATTCAGTGACATGCTGGGAGGCATTGTGCTGGCCAGGGATGGAGACCTGATTGAGCACCTGCACGGCATGCGGGCGATCCTGGGGAATATCCTGCAGCCGGATGAGTGCTGGATGCTCGACGGGCGTCTCCCGACCGTTTCGCTGCGCATGAATCGACAGAGCAAGAATGCCCAGCGCATTGCCGAGACGCTTGCGGAGCATAAGAAGATCGAGCGGGTTCATTACCCCACCCTATTTGAAGATCCGGAGCAGATACGGATCCGGGATGCGCAATGCGAGTTTCCGGGCGCGATCTTTTCCATCGAGTTGAAGGGGGGCAAACCGGCGGCATTTGATTTTCTGAGGAATCTGCAGATTGCCAGGAACGCCGTGAGCCTGGGCGGCGTGGAATCGCTCGTTTGCCATCCCGCCACCACAACCCATTCCGAAATGAGCGAGGAGGATAAAAAGCAGTTTGGGATCGACGATTCCCTGGTTCGAATCTCAGTCGGGATTGAGGACTGGCGCGACCTGCTGCACGATCTTCAACAGGCATTGGATTCGATTTGAACGTTGGACGTTGGACGTTTGGACGTTGGACGTTGAACGTTGGACGTTTGGACGGACAGGCAACAATTTCTCGAGCCCGGGAGATAATGAAAAACATCGTCAATGACTTCAATATCGGGGTCGCTACCGTAAACGGCTCCGGGAGCCAGTCGGCCAACAGTGTCCTGATGCGAGCCATTTTCCGGATGGGCATTCCGGTCAGCGGCAAAAATCTCTTCCCTTCCAACATCGCGGGCCTGCCGACCTGGTTTACCATTCGCATCAGTGAAAAAGGCTATTTCGCGCGAAAAGCTGAAACCGACATCATGGTGGCGCTGAATCCGCAGACAGCCAGGGAAGATGCCCAATCCGTTCTGCCGGGAGGAGTCCTCCTGGCAGATGACACGCTGGGGCTGGCGGAATTCCGCAGCGATATTCAAATCTACGAGGTTCCGCTGCTGAAGCTTGCGGCACAGGTTACGGAAGACGCACGCCTTCGACAAATGCTTGCAAACATGGTCTACGTCGGCGTGTTGGCGCATCTTCTGGTGCTGGATATGGGCGAGGTAGACCTTGCCATTCAAAAGCAGTTCAGGGGGAAGCCCACCGCGATACAGCTCAGCATGAGCGCTGTGCATGCCGGATTCCAATACGCAACCGAACGCCTCGTAAAATCCGATCCGTTCCTTCTGATGAGAAGCGATAAAACGCAAGGCAGGATCCTCATCGACGGGAACGGCGCCGCGGCCCTCGGCGCCGTGTTTGGAGGCTGCACGGTCGTTACCTGGTATCCAATCACACCCTCGACATCGCTGGTTGAAGAACTGACCGGATACATGCGGAAGTACCGAATCGATCCCAAAACCGGGAAAGCCACTTTCGCCATTGTTCAGACCGAGGATGAACTGGCGGCCATCGGCATGGTGATAGGAGCCGGCTGGGCCGGAGCCCGCGCGATGACCTCAACGTCGGGGCCGGGGCTATCGCTGATGGCTGAGTTTACCGGCTTCGCCTATTACGCCGAGGTCCCCGCGGTCATCTGGGATATTCAGCGCATCGGTCCTTCCACGGGGCTTCCCACGCGCACAAGCCAGGGAGACCTCCTGTCGGCTTATCTCCTGAGCCACGGCGACACGAAACACCTGATGCTTCTTCCCGCGACCGTGGAGGAATGTTTTATCTTTGCACAGCTTGCATTCAATCTTGCGGAACGATTTCAGACGCCGGTCTTCTGCCTGAGCGATCTGGATCTTGGGATGAACCACTGGATCGCGGACGAATTCCAATATCCCGACGACATTCCCATTGATCGGGGTAAGGTCCTCTCGGAAGAGGATCTCCGGCAGATGGGCGGATTCTCCCGCTACCGCGATGTGGATGGAGACGGGATTCCTTTTCGTACGCTTCCGGGCAACAATCATCCGGGCGCCGCCTATTTTACCCGTGGAAGCGGACACGATATCGAAGCGGAATACACCGAACGCCCGGAAAGATATTCCGCGATCGTGGACCGCATCGCACGCAAAATTCACGCGGCGGTAACTTCCCTCCCGCAGCCCGTTGTCTCGGGCTGCGTTGCTCCGGTCGGGATCATTGCCTATGGGAGCACGCATCACGCCATCGCCGAATGCCGTGATCAATTGCGCGAAGAGCATGGAATACCGACAGATTATCTGCGCATTCGCTCGCTGCCTCCCGCGGAAGCGGTCCGGGAGTTTATTGACCGGCACGAGCGCATCTACCTCGTGGAACAGAATCGGGATGGGCAGATGCGGTCCATCCTCGCCATGGAGTTTCCAGGCTCCATGGGCAAGCTTCAATCCGTCCTGCATTATGACGGGATCCCGATCGACGCGCGATTTATAACAAATGCCATTCTTGAATATGAAAAAAATGGAACCGGTGATGGAAAAAGCGAGTAACCGATCGAAAGTGCGCGGGCCGAATCACATCGGACTGACGATGCAGGACTATGCCGGCAGGGCTTCCACGCTGTGCGCCGGCTGCGGGCACGATGCCATCACCAGCCAGATCATCCGGGCCTTCTTTGAGTATGGAATCGATCCGCGTCGCGTCATCAAGCTATCCGGAATAGGCTGTTCGTCAAAAACACCCGCCTATTTCTTAAGCCGCGCCTTCGGACTCAATGCCGTGCATGGACGGATGCCCTCGATCGGAACCGGCGCCATTCTCGCCAACCGGAATATGATCGCCATTGGCGTGAGCGGCGATGGCGATACGGCCTCGATTGGAATCGGGCAATTCATGCACATGCTGCGCAGAAATGTCCCCATGATTTACATCATGGAAAACAACGGAGTGTACGGGTTGACGAAGGGGCAATTCTCCGCAACGGCGGAAGAGGGATCCGCGCTGCGCACCGGCGTGTCCAACGAACTGCCGCCCATCGATTGCTGCGTGCTCGCCATGGAGCTCGGATGCGGCTATGTGGCGCGGTCTTTTGCCGGCGATCCCAGGCAGCTGCTGGCGCTTTTGAAGGGAGCCATCGGTCACAAGGGAACCGCCTTCATTGATGTTCTATCCCCATGCGTTACCTTCAACAATCACGAGGGATCCACGAAGAGCTATAAACGGCTCAAGGATTCGGAAGAGCTGCTTCACGAAATTGGCTTCATTCCCTTCTTCGAGCCGATCTCGGTGGAATACCCGGCCGGTGAAGGAAAAATCGTGCGGCTCCATGACGGATCTCATCTGACGCTCAGCAAATTGGAGAAGGAATACGAGCCGACGGATAAGGCGCAGGCATTGAACCGTATTCATGAGGCCAACAGCAAAGGAGAAGTCCTGACCGGGCTTTTCTATATCAATACGGACAAGCCTGATTTCACGGATCTGCTGGAAATGCACGATGAGCCGCTGGCAACCCTGCCGCCAGAACTTATTCGTCCCTCGCGCGAATCCCTGGCAGAAATCATGAATGATCTAAAATAGGGAGTCTTTTGAAATATTCGCAATTTGCCCCCGGCCCGTTCTGAGCGGGCCGGGGGCAATGGGATCGTCACTACCTAATGTAGCATTGGCCGGGACGCCTAACGCCACCTATTATTTGCCTGAGAAAGCCGGAAGCGCGATGCATCTCCGCCCCAGCGGGGCGGTCAGAACGTAGCCGGGGGTGAAGCGAAGCGAACCCCCGGATAGCATGAAATTTAAAGGAGCCCCGGAGGGGGCGAAAGATATTTTCGTTCCTCTACATAACCTAAAGCTGAACATTGGAGCGGGGCTCACTGTTTCTGCCGCCCTTTCAGGGCTCTTTCTCGCGCTTATCTCCACCGGGGGTTCGCTGCGCTTCACCCCCGGCTACGCTCTTTCGGCCCTCCGGGCCCTGGACTTTGGACAAAAACAAATCATGTTTTAGCGAAAATGGTTAGATTTTGGGCCATTTTCGCATAAATGGGCTCCTTGACAGACGTTTCAATGATTTCTGTGCGTAGCAAGGTCAGTAAATCGAGCAAAGAAACGCGTGAACTGTTCGATCGCCATTTCGGAAGAGGGATGCGACAAAAATCGCGACCGGGCCCGAAACAATGCAACCCTGCCAGCAAAAGCATGGAATACGAAGCTACTGTCAAGGCCGGCTGTTTCGATACGGACGACATCGACCAGACCTGAGCCTGTCCGACGCTAAGCACAGTTTTTTCGTCTCTATGATTGACTTCGATTTGCCAACGATCAAAGTAGCTTTGGATCAAGTCTCGGACGGGGCTGTAGGTGTCGGTCGACAGCAAATAACCTGGCTGACGAAAATTTCGGGAGGCATTGGGCGAGAGCTTATATGGTATGGGTGCAATAACAATTAATCGCAATTGCCGAGTGCCTGCCCCACGTCGCCAAAGAACGGCTTCCACTATCTTGTAACGAATACGGCGTCTTCTTTGGCCCATCCAGATTTTGCACCATTTAAAAACAGCGCGCTGGGAATCGAGGACATCCTTAGGAGAGAAGATGTCGATACTATATCGCCGGCCACTGCCCTCGGGTGCAGGGAAACACAGGCGGGCGTCCTTCCGACATCGTGTCAGCAACTCTGTCCGGTCGAGAGGGTTTTTATAAAAACAGCGGTTACAGAAGCTCGCATCTGCGACGATTCGCAATGTGCGATTTGTTGCCTTCATCTTGTCTAACTGGTTCCGGTAGTTTTGAATCCATTCCAACGATTGTGTGGAAAGATTATTAGCATTTTTCAATCGCCTGTATTCTTCTCGCTGCTGGTCACTGGCACGGATCCCGGGTTTCTTTACGACGGGTACGTGTCTAAAGGCCACTGGATAACCCCGCGCAGAGAATTCACCCTCGCAATGGTGCGGAAACAGCAAGGATCCTTGCAGAAACCGAAGCCCCCAAATCATGTTTACTTGAAACGGAGGCGACAAAGGATCTCTTTGCCAGCTGGCCCCTGGGATTTTTTTTCCGCTCTTTACTATCCGAGTGTCATCTACTGCTAGAACCACAGGCTTGTTCGGATATCGATTCAGATATTCTTCAGAGATCCTGTCAAACAATGCCTGCTCGTCCCAATGACTACGCGAGTAAAACTTGTAATCTGCGCTCCAGTCTTCCTGATTCCGCCCTTGCACACAGATCATCTGCGAGATCGTCCTTCGACCCAAGGCCGAAGGCCACGTCAAAGCGTGGTCAATTCCTCGCTTCAGTGTCCGTGCTTGCTTAAAAACATCCTTCCAACTCTGCTCCAACAAGGAACGGTAGAAGGGCAGCAGCATGATCACTCTCCTTGCTTCAGAGCAAAGACGTTCTTGTCCGTTCGCAGAAAGCGATCGTGGCGACGTACCTTTTTCACTAAGGATGAGACCACGGACTCTCTATCCAGTTGTTTACCAAAGACCTTCTCAATACGTTCCAGGATTTCCGTAATATGTAGCGGCTTGCCTGCCCGTTGAAGTATGTCGTATACCATATCGATCTGTGACATACTCCCTGCCGTACGCTGCTCTTTCACGGAATCGGGATTCTTTAACTTTCGAATTGCACGTAGCTGGGCATCGAGTGCCACCTCGAAGGCATTAAGCACAGCGAGTTGGATCGGATCTTGTAGTTCTAGCGGATCTAGTTTCTTCATGGCATTAACCTCCGTTGCAGAGATAATGCCACAACTGCGTATGTATGTATAGCAAATAACAACTTAACATACGCAAATGTCCAAAGTCCAGGGCCCTCCGGGCCTGTTGCTTCACTCGCGTCGCAGGGCTTAGAGCAAATAATAGGCAGCATTAGCCGGGACGCCGGCGCTACCAGTATCAACTGCTGCGGTAATTGCCGAATTTCAGATCCACGCCGAAATCCTGCTCTTTGATCTTGTGCATCACAATCTGCAGGTCATCGCGGGATGGAGATGAAAGACGCACCTGTTCGCCCTGAATCTCTGACTGAACTTTCTTCATCTTAAGTTCTTTAACGAACTTTACGATGGCGCGGGCCGTCTCAATCGGAATTCCCTGCTGCAGATCGATCTCCTGGACAACGGTGCCGCCAGCCGCCGTCTGCACTTTTCCCATCTTCATGTTTCTGAGCGGGACCTGCCGCCTTACCATTTTTTCCTGCGCGACATCCCACACCGCCCGCAGCTTAAATTCATCGGGCGCGCGCAGCACGAGCTTGTTTTCCCCTCGCTGGAAATCGATATTGACGTTGAGACCCTTGAAATCGTAGCGCTGGCGAATCTCCTTCATCGCCTGGTTGACGGCGTTGTCGACTTCCTGCAAATCACACCCGGTTGTTATATCGAAAGACTGGGTCGCAGCCATGAATTATTCTCCTTATGGAATGCTCCTAGCGGGATGGGGCGCCCGGCTTCTTATTCAGTTGATCCAGAACGCTTCCCAACCGCTTGATTTCCTCGCCATATTTCGCCCAGTCTCCCTGCCTCTGCGCCTGAATTGCGCGATCATAGGCCTCCCGGGCCTCCCGGAGCAGTGTCCCATTTCCGCCCGGAACCACGGCTTCCGTCTGGGCCGGGGCGGAGGCAGCGGACGCGGCAGTTCCGCTGCCGGCTGACTCTTCGGGCACAACGCTGTTGAAAATTTTGCCTATGGCAGCTTCGAGCGTCTCTTCCATCGCTATTTTGTTTTCGTAAGCAACCACCACACGCTTCAGTTCAGGAATCTTTCCGCTCTCCGAACGAAGATACAGCGGCCGCACATAGAGCAGTCCCTCTTCAATGGGGATAACCAGCAACTGTCCCTGTATGACCTGGGAACCGCGCTGATCCCAAAGCGAAATCTGCCGCGAGATTTCGGCATCCTGATTGATGCGGGCGACAATCTGCCGCGGCCCGTACACAAGCTTCTGTTTCGGGAAAGTGTAGACGAGCAGCTTCCCATAGTTATCGCCATCGCTCCGGGCAACCATCCAGGCAGACAGGTTGTCTTTTCTATCCGGAGTGAATGGAAGCATGAGGATGAATTCCTCCTGCTTTTCCTGCGGCAGCCGCATGATGGTGTAATACGGGGCCATGGAATTTTCGCCGCCGCCGCCCGAGATCACGGGAATCTGCCATTTATCTTCTTTGTTATAGAAGATCTGCGGACTGGTCATGTGATAGGTCGCATAGACATAGGTCTGGACTCCGAAAATATCCTCGGGATAGCGCAGATGACGTTTCAGGTCCGGGGACATTTGCGAGAGCGGCCGGAAGATGCCAGGAAAGATCTTCTGATAAACCTGGATCATCGGATCTTTTGGATCCGCGATATACATATCCACGCTTCCATTATAGGCATCCATGACTATCTTGACTGAATTCCGAATGTAATTGCCGATTCCGCGGGTTTCGGTGGAATACGGGTAGCGGTCCGATACGGTGTATCCGTCCTGGATCCAGAACAGCTTGCCCTCCGATACAACGATATAGGGATCGTGATCAAGAACGAGGAACGGAGCGATCCGGCTGATGCGCGTTTTGACATCGCGGTGATACAGGAATCGGCTCTCGGTGCTGACCAGCGGAGAAAGGACGATATTGGCATCCCTGAAATAAAGTGCGAACAGGAGCTTGCGCATGAATGAACCGACCGGCACGCCCCCCGTCCCCTGGTAGTTGGTGTATACGTTGGCTTCGCCGGATGGATAATCGAACTCCTTCTGACCCGATTTGACGATGGCATACCCTCGCGTAAGCTCACCAAAATAAATCTCGGGGCGATCCGTCTTGAATATGGGCGACGAGGAAACCGGCGGGATATTCTGCACCAGCAATTCCGGCAGGCCTTCGGATGTCATTCGGTTGACCGGCCCGAGCGCAACACCGTATCCGTGCGTATAGCTCAACCGCTCATTGATCCAGTTGCGCTCCGGCAGGCTGCCGGAATTCAGCTCGCGCGCGGAAATCATGAATTGCTGCAATTCGTTGTTCAGCAGATAACGATCGTTGTCGACGGCAATGAAGTCATAGTAAGTGCGGATTTCCTGAATCTGCTTAAGGGCATCGAGAAGCGGTTCGTGATCCCATAGCCGGATGCTGTGAATTGTGGCGATGTTGTTCTGGATATCCTGCGGGGTGAGATCCTTATCCCCCGATAAATTTCGTTCCTCAACCTGGGAGATGCCATAGGCCTGCAGGCTGAAATCGATATTATGCTGAATCTGCGGAGCCTCTTTCCCGAGTTCATTGGGAGACACGATAAACTTCTGGATCAATGCCGGATAAAAATTCCCAGCAAACATCACTACCAGGTACAGGGCAATAGCCAGGATTCCCGGCCGATTCCCGGAGGCAAAGGCATTGGCGATCCACAGCACCGCACCAACGACCGCCGTTCCGGCCAGCAGTGAAAGCATGGGCAGCCGCGCATGCAGGTCGGCGTAATTGGCTCCGGTGAACACGCCATGATCCCCGAACAGGATTTCATAGCGATCCAGGTAAGCACTGACAGCCAGCAACAGGAAAACAAGAGCGGCGAGGACCGAAATATGAACGCCGGTCCGGTTGCCTCGCATGGCATCGCGCATCTTCCGCCAGGACAGCGTGCCCTTAAAATAATAAAGAACCACCACACCGATCAGGGCCACAAAGGCCAGGAGCAAGCCCATCCGGACGAGGTCATCAAAGAAAGGCAGCGAAAAGAAATAAAAGGACACATCCTTGGAAAACACAGGATCCGTGGTCCCGAAAGGAACACGATTCATCCACCGCCAGACCGATTCCCAATTGCCGGCCCCCGCCGTGGCAATCAGCAACCCTACACCGGCCGCTACCAGCCCGGCGATACGCTGCACGGTATTCGAGGCGACCGTATAAGCCGTGATCTGGCCGGTCGGGGTCGGGATCCCGATCTGTATCAATCCCGGTCCTTTGTTTGCATACAGAAAATTGATGTACAGGAACAGGAAACTAACCAGGAGCAGCCCGGAAGCCAGCATGCTCTTGGCATACAGAGACGTCGTGAAAACGGCCGCCTTGCCCAATTCGGCGAACCACAAAAAGTCGAAGTACATCTCCAACGCAAAAGACAAGCCGCCAAACAGCACAAAGAGGGCCAAGATGATGATCATCAGAGTGATTCTTTTGCGCATGATGCTCCTGTTTGCATAAGCACGGTTAAAATATCGTACACTCACAATTGCCGGATGGGATCATACATCAGGTTGTAGGCACATTGGCAACTGGATCATGAATTTGGATCGAGAATCGAAGGCCCTTGATTTTGAGGATCAGGCTAAGTATGGTTCAATCTTGTTTTCAGGATTGTATTCTTCGCAGTAATCTACCGAAAGGACACGCCCCGGTGACAGGCAGCCAACCTGATATTCGCAAGAGGACAGCCAAGCCCACTGCCTCCAGCAAGATCGTCAAGAAAGTATGGATCAAGGCTTCGAAAGAAGTCGTTTATAGCGCTCTGATAGAGCCGAAAGAGCTCGTCCAGTGGTTTTGCGATCGAGCTTCCTTGAATCCGTGCGAGGGGGGCGAATTCGTGGCGTCCTGGCGTGGACAAAAGACCGGCCAGAAGGGACGCGCCATCATTAAACAGCTGATCCCTGGATCAGCGCTCGACCTGCTTTGGACAGACGATGGAAGCGGAGTTCAGGAAAAGGGAGCCAGCCACACTCTGTCCTACGAGATCCAGTCCAAGGCGGAAATGACCGTGCTGATCATGACGGACAAGGATGATTCCATCTCCGACGAGGAAACCGTGGAGTTTCTCGACAAGGGTTGGAATTCCGTGCTTCTGGACCTGAAGGATTACTGCGAACGCAAGGAGCGCACGCTGAAGCTGAAAAACCACCCCGGCTCACAGAGTGAGATCGACTCGGAATGACATGGCCAAGGCTCTATCTGTCCTGCTGCTGTTCCTTTTCCTGAAGCCGCTGCCGGCGGCGGATCTGAAAAGCGCCGCCATTCAGGAATGGAACCGCTATCTGCAATGGGCCAACACAAAAGTTCAGAAGGAAGAATCTGATCCTGCCCTATTCCTGATACAGAATGCCCTGCCGCCTTCTGAACGGGCGGAGGTCCGGCGCCAGATCGAATCCGGCGGCATCTATATCGCCCGAAGAACCGGAGTAATTCCCAAGGGGGGTCATTTCGATGTCCCGGATTCGGAAATCCACCACTGGTGGGGAACGATTCTCCTCAGGAATATAAAGCTGACGCAGTTGCTGGAATTCCTGCAGGATTATGATCACCATGCGGGCAAATTTTCTGAAGTGGAAAAATCACGCCTGATTTCCACAAATGGAAACAATTACCGGGTGTATTTTCGCTTTCGACGATCCAAGTCCTTTGTAACCGTTGTCTACAACACAGAGCAGGATTGCGTATACGAAAACCGCGGCGAAGGGCGAGTTATCAGCAATAGTGTTGCCACAAGAATTGCGGAAGTGGAAAATCCCGGGACTCCATCCGAAAGGGAAAAGCCCATCGGACGCGATAGCGGATACCTCTGGCGGCTTGTGAGCTGGTGGAGATATGAACAGCGTGGCAGCGACGTGGTCGTCGAACTGGAATCGGCGAGCCTGAGCAGGGATATCCCGCTCGTGGTCAATTTTATCCCCGGCCTCAGCCATTACATCCGATCAACGCCCAGGGAATCGCTCGAATCTGTTCTGGCCAGTGTTCGACAGTATGCGAAGTGACGTTGCCAGGGCTCGGACCGTCGGACGTAGTGCTTCCACAAAAAGCGCCACGAATTTCACGAACGGGTTTGTTATCGCCCCGCTGCGACCGCCGGTGTCTCGCCGGCAAGAACGCGGCTACTTCCATGGCACGGATGACGCTCCAGTAGAATCTATTTTGTCCTGGTCGGACTGATTCGCGTCAATTCATCCAGGAATATCTTTGCATCCTTTGGAACCGAATCGGATTGGTACATCAGAAGATTCCGCGGCTCAACCGGTTTCCCATAGAGTGTCTCATTCGACGATTTATCCGGACGAATGGTTCCACCCTTGATCACCAGGCCGCCAAACAGGCCGCGCGAACGCGCATAGGCAAGAATTTTCGCGGACATCCACGCGTCGGTTTCTGCCGCGGCCGTCCTGCCCACCGGGCCGGCTGCCACGGAAGCGTCTCCCCCTAATGTGAATTTGCTATCGAGCAGGCTTTCGAGTCCCGAGAGATTCATAATCACAAGAACCAGGTCGACGGACTGCGCACCAATCTGCAATCCGAAGCTTCCGCCTTCCAGCCGGAACATGGACGGAGCGCTCCAGGGTCCATCTCCACGGTTGGTTCGGCAGGACATCAGCCCGCGGCCATAATTCGCGCCGAAAATAAACCCTCCCTTTTTCATGCCGGGGATCACGGCAACGCACACGCTCTTGTTGAGCAGATCGGTGGGAATACCACTGTCCGGAGCATCGTGGATTTCGCGCAGTACAATCGCTCCGCGCACCACGCGGTCATTTACGGGGTTTCCGGCAACCACGAGAGAAGGAATCAACAGTCCGAATGCAACCAGAAACAGTAGTTTCTTCACGGCGCCTCCTGAACGCATCACAAAAGTGAATAAAACAATAGGGTACCACACGAGGATTGCACATCAACCCGGAAGACACGAAGGCTCAAAGCACATCTTTGAGCCCGGATCGGTTGAGAACAGATTCAATTAGGCCGGGGCCTGGCAGGGTTTCTTGGCCTTGGATTTGAAGGAGAAGAACTCGGAAACGTTTTCGCGCAACAGCTGCGGGAATGGCTTGTCCAGATAAGAACGTATCGAGACATAGCATTGGTCGCAAGTGTTGTTCTGCGTGAATTCCCGGACCATGCGATCCTGTTCATGCAATCCATAGCGCTTGAATTGCATGGAGCAGGGCTGCAAGGCGCCGTCGCTGGTAACGACGAGCCAGCGCAACCCGGCTTTGCACGAAGGGGCTCCGCCCTTGCGGAAATATTCCTGCGTGGAATCCAGTGTCGTTTCGTTATTTGTGATCCAATGGGACTCGTTCATGCGCGCCTTCAACTGTCTGAGACCGTGATCGAGTGCGCGCTGCTGTTCTTCCGTTGTGATGAAATAATCCCTGCAACCCGTACGGCGGGGAGAATAGGCGCTGAAATTGATGTTGACGCCCCATTCCTTGGCCTTATCCGCGCAGCCATTGATTTCATTTACATTCCAGGCTGTAATGCAGTTGTTCATGACGATGTCGTCATAGCCCAGCGCCGAGACCTGGGGAACCACCTCGCTCAAATGTTTGTACAGACCGGGAAGTCCGCGGAAGTCATCATGGCGCTCATCCGGAAAATCGAGACTTACGCAGAATTCATCGATACCGGCTTCCCTCAGTTCAAGATAGAGATCCTTGGTCATATGCGACCAGTTCGATACCAGGATTGTATAGGGAGTTCCCGACTGCCACTTGATATTGCGAACGACCTCGGTCAGATCTTCACGCATCAACGGCTCGCCTCCGGAGACCTGGACAACGCAGGGACGCAACACTTCCATGTATTTCCGGTATTCCGCAGGCTTCAGATCCTTGGACATATCCCTGGGTCCGCCGTGATCACAGTGCTTGCAATAAGCGGTACAGGAGTCCGTAACCTCAAAAGAGACAACAATGGGCCGCTGCGCCAGCCAATTTAAAGATCCTTGAGCAATGATCCGTAATGACTCTCCCAACGGCACTCGACGCATGCACTCTCTCCTTTTGGTTTTAATAGACAGAGGATCGTAACAGATCCTCACGCAGGAATGCAAGCTTGTATGACAATCGTCGCTCAGAATTCAGGAGTCAGAAATCAGAATCAAAATATCCCTTGTTCTTGATGCCAGAGATTTTGTTCGAGGATCCTGACTGACCGAAGTGATTTTGTTGCCATTCTCCCTCCTGACTCCGGACGCGGCAATTGGTAGAGTTACAGATGAGAGGAGTGTGACGATGGACGCAAAAGCTGAAGCTGAACAGAAAAAAGCAGAAGAACCCAAGAAGTTTTCCATATCGCTCGAATCTATTCAGGACTACGAATTCCGCGTGAAGTTTGATCCAACCCAGATCCCGGACATTGTCATCGATGAGCCCATACCGCTGGGACACGACAAAGGCCCGGACCCGGCTCGTCTTCTCGCATCGGCCGTCGGCGGGTGTCTGAGCGCCAGCCTGCTGTTTTGCGCACGAAAACTGCGCCTGGATGTGCGGGGGGTGCATACGGACGTTACGGTAACCCATACACGCAACGAGAAGGGACGGTTGCGTATCGGCAAAATCGATGTGGAGATCGATCCGACCATCGGGGAGCCGGACGAAGGGAAACTGCAGAGATGTCTCGATCTGTATGAAGATTTCTGCGTGGTAACGCAGAGCGTTCGCAAAGGACTGGATGTTTCCGTGAACGTAAAAAAGAACTCCTGACTCCGGTCACTTCTGACAACTTACTATGCTGATCATCTTCATCATCGGGATTCTGGTTGGAGCGTTCGGCGCATTGCTGGGAATCGGTGGCGGAGTGTTGCTGATACCCCTGCTGACCGGACTTTTGGGCGTTCCGATCAAGACTGCCATCGGAACGAGCATCCTCTGCGTTATCGCCACCTCCTGTGCGGCGGGGGCTGTCTACGTCGGACGCGGGCTTACCCATAACAAGCTGGCGATGGTGCTGGAGATGGCGACGACAGCGGGGGCGCTGACCGGCGGCATAACCGCCATTGTGATCAGCCCTCACCTGCTCTCCCTGATTTTTGGCCTTATCCTGCTGTATGTGGCCTACAGTATGCAAAAGCTTCCGCGGGAGGATCAGGATGTTTCGCCGACGGGTCTGCTGGACACAAGTTATGTGGATCCACGCACAGGCAACATGGTCAGCTATGGCGTTCGCAATCTTCCGGCCGGCATGGGCTCCAGTTTCCTGGCCGGAAACGTCTCGGGACTTTTGGGAATCGGCGGGGGGATCATCAAAGTTCCCATTATGAGCCTGGTGATGGGAGTGCCGCTGCGTGCTTCTATTGCGACCAGCAACTTCATGATAGGGATCACGGCGGCGACAAGCGCGATCATCTACTATTCCCGAAGCCTTATCGATCCAACGATTGCCATCCCCACAGCCCTTGGCGTTCTTGCGGGAGCTCAGATAGGAACGCGCCTGGGGGCGCGGCTGCGAAGCCAGAAGCTCAAACTGGTATTTCAGTTGCTCCTGCTCCTATTCGCGGTCCAGATGGTTTACCAGGCAATGAGAGGCTGACATGCGGAAGGGCAAAGGTTTGTCGGTTCCAGTGGCGCGGGAGAACGGGAATCCCGACCAATCGGTGGATGTTGCCGAGCCAATCGGCATATTAGAAATTGCAATCGATTCTGAAGAAGAGGCCAACGCACGGCGGGAACTCAATGATGTCGTCCACAAAATGCTGCTTCTCGGGCTGATCCTCAGCACCGCAATTCTCTTCGCAGGCCTGGCATTGAGCGGGATTAAGCATCAGCCTATTCCATCCCATGTGTCCGATTTTAGCGCGCTCTATCAAGGATTGAAGACGTTATCTCCTCCAAGCGTCCTGAGCCTGGGGATCCTGTTGTTGATTGCTACGCCCGTGCTGCGCGTCTTCGGGTCGCTCGTGGAGTTTGTTTTGAAAAGAGACTGGCATTTTGCTTTGATCACCGCAGTAGTTCTGGGCATTCTGGGCATCAGCCTTTTCTATGGGCAAGGTTAGACATCCCCCGCATTTGCCCGCGATCATCCCCCCAAGGCTTTGTTTTACTCCGGGGAGGAAACCGTGGAGAATCAGAAAAACGACCGGCGTGAGCTGGAAATCTTTTACGAAATCACGCGGGACATTAATGACGGTTTGAGCCAGCAAGCCGTCCTCGATTCCATGCTGGGTCGCATTGTGGTGGACCTGGGATACAAAGCAGCCACCCTGCGCCTGCTGGATGAGGAAAGGCGGACGCTCAGGCTGAAAGCGTTTTATGGATTAAGCACGATATATTTATCCAAGGGGGATGTGGATCTCGACAAAAGCGGCATCGATCGGGCTGTTCTGGCCGGCCGCATCACCGCCATACGGGATGTCAAAACCGAGAGCGGATTCCAGTATTGCAAGGCAGCAGAGGGAGAAGGACTGACCAGCATGCTTGCCGTGCCTTTGGTTCTTCATGGAAGTGCCATCGGAGTGCTGCACGTTTACACGAAGGAAGCGCACGATTTCGGCGAGGACGAGCAGGCATTCCTTTCCGGCATCGCCACGCTCGGCGCGCAGGCCATCCGTCGCACTCATTGCTTTGAAGCCTTTCACCGCATTGCGCACCAGGTGAATTCAAGCCTGGAAGTGATGCAGGTATTGAGAACGCTGCTGCTGGAATCGGTGAAGGAACTGAATGTGCGCGCCGGCTCGATTCGATTGCTCGGGCCGCGGAAGAGGATTCTGCATCTCGCCGCTTCCTATGGACTCAGCGAAGAGTATCTGAAAAAAGGCGAAATTGAACTGGCCCAGAGCCCGGTGGATCGGAAGGTGGTCGAGGAAGCGCGTCCCGTTGCTATTTCGGATATCGGCAGCGAAATCGGGTTCCAATATGTTCGCGAGGCGGAACGGGAGGGCATTCGTTCCGTCCTGGTGATTCCACTGCTGCGACAGGACAAAGCCATCGGCATCATGCGCCTGTATTCGGGACAGGTGCGTCGCTTTGCTCCCGAGGAGATCAGCCTGGCTGATGCAGTCGCGGATCTCGGAGCCGTAGCCATCGACAACGCGCGCTTGCACGAAATGCTTAAAGACAGGCTGGAAGCGCTGAAAGAGGACTCAGACGGCTGGTATCGGTTCCTGTCGATGGGGTGAGGGTGGATTCGCGGAGAACGCCACCGTCCCGCCTAATGCCATTTACCTTTTTTCGAGGGGGGGGCTTTCGCCCCTTCAGCAGCCCGCCCACCGGTGGTGTTCCAAACATCAAGGGAACTCGATTTATTTTTTGCTTTTTCTCTGTTTAGTTAAATACTTGGAACAAATATAGTTATGATTCCCGATTTGCATCGAGCGCCTTAGGAGGGCTCTTTTGATCCCCGAACCTAACCCCGGGCTCGCAAGCTCGCCCGGGGCTACTATCTATCGCGCCTCCGGCGCTGGATCTTTGTTCCATCAGAGTGTCTCGCCGACAAGGAGCGTGGCCGCTTGCATGGCGCTGATGCCGCCGGGACGACGCCGGTCCCGGCGGAACCCCAATCATTTCCCCCGGTTCAATTCATAGATGATCTTCAAGCCCTGAAGCGTCAGCCACGGCTCGATGATATCGATGCTTGCGGTTTCCTTGGCAATGAATTCCACAAATGAGCCGGTGCCGATGGTTTTCATATCCGGTCCGAGTTCGGCGCGAAATCGCGCAACCATTCCATCCACAAGCCCGACATACCCGTAAAGCAATCCCGACTGCAGCGAATGTACGGTATTCCGCCCGATTGCGGAGGGCGGCCGGGTAATCTCGACGCGTGGAAGTTTGGCGGCGCGCCGGAAGAGGGCATCGGACGAGATACCGATGCCCGGGGCGATGGCTCCGCCCAGGTATTCTCCGCTCGCGGATATTGCATCAAAAATGGTTGCGGTGCCGAAATCCACGATGCAGGCAGGTCCGCTGTGGATGCGTCGCACGGCCGCGGCATTGACCACACGGTCCGCACCCACCTGCTTCGGATCCTCATACCGCAGCGGGATCCCCGTTTTGGTTCCGGCATCCACCACGAGCGGAGCGGTATTCAGGTAGTCGCGGCATGCGCGTTCGAAGGTTCCGGTCAGTGGCGGCACGACCGAGGCGATGGCGATTTCGTTAATTTCATTGGAACCGACCCCGACGCTCTCCAGCAGTTGCACCAGGAAAATCCCATATTCATCGGCGGTGCGTTCATTGTCAGAGGCAAGGCGCCATCGCGGACCAAGCTTCTCGGATTTGTACAGACCGATGGTAATGCTTGTGTTCCCAATATCCACTACCAGCAGCATAGTCCCTCCGCTTTTCGTTTTGTGCCCTGATTTCCTAGAGCAGAAAATTATCGATCAGGCGTGCTTTGCCGATCCGGACTGCCAGAGACAGCAATACGTGATGATCGATCTTCTGAAGTTCGCAAAGAGTCTCGGGATCGGCGGCGGAGACATACTGTTCGGAAGCCAGAGGTTCCGATTGCACCACCGATCGCATGCGGTGACGCAGCGTTTCCGCGTCGCGTTCCCCTTTATCGTATTGTTCCCTGGCCGCGCTCAACGCTCGATAAAGCACGGTTGCCGCGGCTCGTTCCGCGGGATTCAGGTAAGCATTCCGACTGCTCAAGGCCAGGCCGTCGGGTTCGCGCACCGTGGGGCACACGACCAGTTCAACCGGAAAATCCAGGTCCCTTGCCATGCGCCTGAGCACCGCGACCTGCTGTGCATCTTTTTGTCCAAAGTAGGCTCTATCGGGTTGGAAACAGTTGAACAGTTTGGCAACGACAGTAGCGACTCCGCGAAAATGCCCGGGCCTGGAGTTCCCCTCCAGCGGCAACTCCAATTCCTCAACCCGAATCCAGGTCTGAAAACGGGGCGGATACACGCACTCTGCGGCCGGAGTCCACACAATATCCACGCCGAGGCTCTCCAGCAGGTCGAGATCCTGCTGCAGAGTACGCGGATAGTTCTTTAAATCCTCCCCGGGACTGAACTGGGTTGGATTGACGAAAATGCTGGCTCCCACATGAGCACAATCCTGCCGTGCCGCCGTTACAAGCGACGCGTGCCCCGGATGCAATGCGCCCATGGTAGGGACCAGCCCGAAGGTACCCTGCATCGACGCGCGGGCCTTTCTCAGCTCCGCAAGGCTTTCGATTACCTGCATTGTTTTTGATTGCTCCTGTTGAAATGAACCGCAGCCTGAACCATCTGCCACAGGGTGTCGTTAACCGGCGTGGGAATACCCATACGCCGTCCCTCCGTCACGATAGCGCCGTTGATGGCATCGCATTCTGTCTGAGCACCGCGCAGTATATCCTGAAGCATGGAGGAGTGGTTGGCAGCCGTCTTTTCGGCAACTTCACTGACACGGACCGCCGCGTCCGCAAACGGCAACCGGATATTTTTTGCTTCGGCCACAGCGGCGCATTCGGTTGCGGCGCGGATCATCAGGCCTCGAGCGCCCGGGTGTGTGAGCAATTCGCCATTGGGAACCCGCAGCAGCGCCGTGAGGGCGTTGATGCCGCAACTGATGGTCATCTTGCCCCAGAGAAGGCTGTCGGCCTCGCCGGAACTGCTTGCATGGCATTCCAGTCCGGCGGTTTGAAACAACCGAATCACCCACTCGGGGGCAACCATGTGGGTAGGCCCTGAACCACCTGCTTTGACATGTCCCGGCCCCAGGAGTGTTGCTCCTTCTGCCGTCGATCCGGGAAATGCCCGGGGCCCCAGCAATTCGATGTTTCCAAGTCCGTTTTGAAGGGAGATCGCAATGCCTTCGGGAGCCAGGTATTGGGAAAGGACGGAGGCAATCTGTTCCGTTTGGTACGACTTGACGAGGATGATTGCCAAATCCACGGGAGCCAGCGCAGCGCCCAGCAGGTCAGCATGGACGCGGGCATTGTATGATTCCCGCCCGTTCTCATAAAGAATGCCTCGGGCCTGGATGGCTTGCACCGCCTCGCTCCAGGTGCCCAGCATCGTTATTTCCGAAACGCGGGACAGGCGTGCCGCGAAATGGCAGGCCATGGCGCCGGTACCGAAGAGAACGACTCGCATCCGTCTTCTCCGTACGATGGTTTAGTGGTAGCGAACCTTGTCGTCAGACTCGATTTCCGGCTCCAGGAAACTGATTTCCCGGATGAGATCTCGCAGCGCCTGAGGATCCATGGAATTACCGTGTTCGGCCGCGGGGAAGCGTCCTTCCTTCACATCCTCGATATATTCGTGGAAGGCTTGTTCCATGGCCGAAAAGAGGTCGGCATATTTTTTGACGAAGCTGGGCGTAAACCGGTCGAAGAGGCCTAACAGGTCGTGGGTTACCAGGATCTGTCCGTCGCAGGCGCTCCCCGCTCCGATCCCGATCACTGGGATCGACAGGCGTTGGGAGATCAATTGTGCAACCTCAACGGGCACGGCTTCGATCACCACGGAATAACAGCCCACATCTTCGAGGATCAGTGCGTCCTCGATCAGCGTTTTGGCGGCTTCGGTGGATTTTGCCTGGACTTTCCAACCGCCCAGCTGGTGAACGCTTTGAGGCGTCAGACCAAGATGCCCCATTACGGGGATACCCGCCGCGACAATGGATCGAATCGCACGCGCCCTTTCACGTCCGCCCTCAAGCTTAACGGCGTCGACGCCCCCCTTTTGCATAAGGCTGCCGGCGTTTCGCAGCGCGTCGGCGGAGGACACCTGGTAGGACATGAACGGCAGATCTGCGACGAGATGAGCACGGGACACGCCACGCCTCACAGCCCGGCTGTGGTGAATCATGTCCTGCATCGTAACGGGAAGCGTGTTCTCGTATCCCAGCACAACCATTCCGAGCGAATCGCCCACGAGAATGCCGTCGATCCCCGAACGATCCAGAGCAACGGCGGTCGGGTAGTCGTAGGCAGTCAGAAAGGTAATCGGCTCGCCGTGCGCTTTTTTGGATAGAAGCGTTTGGATTGTAACTTTGCCCCTGGACGGGGTCGAAGGTATGGTGGACATCGGCTATCTTCTCCAGTTTTCGAGTAAGATGCCTGTTCCGGTCATCTGGCATAAAACAGGCAGCACCGTCTCGGTCGCAAAGGATCCAAGCGGCGGTATTATTCTAAGCAACTGCTTTCGATTTGAAAAGAGCCATTTGCCCATCGGGCTGGACGGACGATGCCGGATGCCCGCTTCCCGCGCGAACCCGAGTCAATGTATGCTATTGTATCTGCTTGATAATGGAGAGGTAGACATGAAGGCACTGATCAAGAAAGAGGCGAAACCGGGGTTGTGGCTCGAAGATGTCCCAGAACCGAAAATTGGGATCAATGACGTATTAATCAAAGTGGATCGTACCGGGATCTGCGGCACGGATCTCCATGTTTATGAGTGGGATGCCTGGGCGCGTCAGACTATACCGGTCCCGCTCGTTGTCGGACATGAGTTTGTCGGAGAAGTGATAGAAGTCGGCTCCAATGTCGCCGATTTCCACCCGGGGAATATCGTCAGCGCCGAAGGACACGTCGTCTGCGGCCGCTGCCGCAACTGCCTTGCCGGCCGCCGCCACCTTTGTAAAGATACGCAGGGGATCGGCGTCAATCGTCCCGGCGCCTTTGCCGAATACATTTCAGTCCCCATGACCAACGTCTGGCACCATAAGGAAGACATCGACCGCGACGTGGCCTCCATTTTTGATCCCTTCGGTAATGCCGTCCACACTGCCCTGTCGTTTGACGTGCTGGGCGAGGATGTCCTGATCACCGGCGCGGGCCCTATCGGGATCATGGCGGCGGCCGCAGTAAAACATGCCGGAGCACGATTTGTCGTGATCACCGACATGAATGAATATCGGCTCGAGTTGGCCCGGAAAATGGGCGTGACTCTTGCCCATAATGTAAAAAATGGCACTCTGCGCGATGTCCAGAACCAGTTGGGAATGAAAGAAGGCTTCGACGTCGGTCTGGAAATGTCGGGTAATCCCGTAGCCTTCCGCGAAATGATCGACAATATGTGTCACGGCGGCAAGATCGCCATGCTGGGGATTCCGTCACAGCCGATCAACATCGACTGGAACAAGGTGATTTTTAACATGCTCACGATCAAGGGGATCTACGGTCGCGAAATGTATGAAACCTGGTACCAGATGACCGTCATGCTGGAAAGCGGACTGGATATCAAACCTGTCATTACACACCGGTTCCACTATACGGAATTTCAAAAGGGCTTTGAGGTGATGCAGACGGGACAGTCCGGCAAAGTGGTTCTGAAATGGTGAGTCAGGTAGTGGGTAGTGGGCAGTAGGCAGTGTGTAGCGCAACTGCCCACTACCTACTGCCCACTGACATAAAAAAATATTCAGTATCTTCTCGCAATACATTGACAATAAGCCCTTATGTTGTTAGCTTATTGCTCACACCATTTTGCTCCTCAGTAGCTCAATGGTAGAGCATTCGGCTGTTAACCGAAGGGTTGTAGGTTCGAGCCCTACCTGAGGAGCCATAAATCCAATATTCACAATCCTTTCATTCTTTGCGTTTGTGGCGCATTTCAATTGCGTACCTGGAACTTTTTCGCGCGTCCGTTTGAATTGGGCCAGGAACCCAGGATTTCAGGTAAGCCAGCGTTGAAGGACCGGCAGATAATGGCAGCTTCATCTCCTAAAATGGCGCATGCATCCCATACCGTCCGTCTGGAACGGTTGTTCCTGGTGCTCCTGATAGCCTCCGCTTTTCTGTTTCGCTTCTGGGGGTTGTCCAGGATGCATTTCTGGGACGAAAACGTATACCTGCTCAACGCCGAATACATTTACTCTGGCCATGCGGGCTACACGGAGATCGACAGCCGGCCGCCGCTGCTCTCTATCCTCTTCGCCCTCGCGTTTAACATCTGGCACAGCGATTATGCGGCGGCCCTGGTAACGGCTTTGCTAAACGCGCTCGGCCCGGCATTCCTTTACCTTGCCGGCCGGAGGATTTTTGGCAGGGCGGCAGCAGCCATCGCCGCGCTTCTATTGGCATTCGGACCGTTTTTCACAGGGATCTATCAGGGACAATCGGGAGATCTTTTTACGAACGGCAACGGTCACAGCATTATGACCGATGGCCCGGCTCTCACGCTCATTATCCTCTCCCTGCTGCTTCTGATCCGGGCTCTTGAAAAACAGACGATTCTGCGTTTTGCCTGTGCCGGATTCAGCTTGGCCCTGCCCATTCTCATGCGCTTCGGATCACTGTCGAGCATGGCCATGCTCTCGCTTATGCTCCTCGCCGCGAATCGGCGGCTGCGGGCTATCCTGTCCGGTGCCGCAGGTTTCGTGCTGGGTATGGGACCCTACCTTGTCTGGTCCCGCGTTTACTACGGCGGCTTTTTTGAAACGCTCCGGCTGGGCTGGGTAAATCTCGAAGGACCCGCCGAACCATTCTTCTATTATGCAAAGAATGCTCCTGTGGTTTTTTCCTGGCTTGCTATCGTGGGGCTGTGTCTCTTTTTGTTGCGTGAGGCATACGGCTTTTGGGTTGGTAAAAAGGAATTGGGAGCAGAACCATCGTCGGTTTTTGAGCAGGATCAGCGTCGATGGAAGAGATTTCTGCTGCTATGGACTTTGGGCGTCTTTATCTTTTTCAGCAGTATCAGTCACAAAGAGGCCCGGTACGAGATTCCACTGGCAGCGCCGTTGCTTCTTCTCGCCGGCTGCGGCCTGGCTTCCCTTGTCGAGTTTAAGAAAAATGGCTGGCGGATTGCGGGTGGCCTTATTCTTTTCGCGGCACTGGGCGCCAATTCCTGGCCAATATATCATCGGTTTGATACCGGCTTCTTTGACCATTCCATATCGCAGGAAATGGTTGTGTCGGACTATCTCAAGCAAAACTTCCCCGCATCCACCATCCTCTATACCAACGTAAACTATCCGGATTTCGCCTATTATACGAATATGAAGGTGCTTGCGCTGCCGGAGACAGGAGAAGCGCTCTACGAAAGAATTTCGAAGCTTCCATCGGATGGTATCCTGATCGCGTACAAGATAGACGACAGCGGCAACGATGCCGAGGTTGAGCCGCAGATTTCGTACCTGGATGCGAACCGGCACTTCACGCGCATCCGTGAATTCCCTACTCTGATCCTCTATCAATATCGTGCATGGACTGAATAATTCGACAAGCTTGTCGTCACCGGGAGCGTTCCCTGCAAAACTCTGCCCGTTGAAGCTTTAGCGAAGGCTGGTGCCGGAAGCCGACGCCCCTGCTATCAGCAGGATCTGACGGGGCTCCTTGAATCCGCTGATCGTTTTAACAGTAGAAAGCGTTGCTCCATCCAATAGATAGACATTATCGGCATCAAAGTTGACGGCATACCTGTTATCCGGCGTATACAGACAATGTGCCAGCCATTTCTGATCCAGCAGCTTCTCATTGGTGGCCAGATCCACCACTTCCATGCGGTACGATGCTTTGCTTGTGAAACCTATGTGGGAGCCGACGACATACAGAACCGGCTTCTGACCTGAAGCGGTTGGAGGCATGAATCCATAGTGGGAATTGAATGGAAGCCTGATGGAAGCAATTTTTTTATAGCTCTTGAGATCGACGACAAACACGCGCGCCAGCATCATCATATAGACGTACTGATCGGAGCGATCCACGATAGAGGTCGCGTATTGGATCGTCGGTCCCTGCGGCACAAAGGCCGGAGCAATCGGGACGCCCGCAATGGCGGATCCGGCGCCGGCAATGCCACCGGTAACCATGGCAACCGCCATGATGCTTCCGAAGGCTCGCAAACCGGAAATAATGTCGATCATGCCCTTCACTTTGAAATTTTCGAGATCGAGCACCGAGGACTCATCATCATTTGCGTATCCGAGAGCCGCGGTGCTTTCCTTTGAATCCATGGCCAGGGTGGAGGGCGGGCGGTCCTTGCTGCCATTTTCCCAAAAGCCTCTCGTCCGGTGCGGCGTTGGTATGCTGCCCACCAGTTTCAGCGTGTCCAGATCAATGGCCTGCACGGAGTCATAGCACACGAGATATAACCGATGGGTTTTCGGCGCCAGATTGGCCTGCATGATGATGTCGGGAATCTCAATCTCCGCTTTCAGTTCCTTCTTCGCAAAAGCAAACAGCGTGGACTTCCCTGTTTTCCCAATACGCGAAATCAAGGTTAAACCCGTGGCCGGATCCGTCAGCGCATCGACAAGGGAAAACCCGCCATCAATGCTCTGCACCAGTCCGCGCTGGGCGGCAGAAACTATGTGCAGATGCGCCTGCCCGGGCTCCTTGATTTTGTTGCCATCGTCCGCCAGAACAAAAACATGATCGCCATCGACAGAAGCCGCCAATTCCCGAGGAATGCCGGGCAGAGAAAGCTCCTTGGAGTCCGCAAGATTGGCGAGATTGAACAGGAGCAGATTGTGACCGGCGCTGGTCTTTTTGTCCTGCGTTCTCTTCCCGTAAAGAACTGCCGCCCGATCGGAAGATACTCGGAGAATGGGATCCACTTCTCCCGGCTTGCACGGCAATGTCTGACGGCCGGAAATTGCTCCTTTGGCAATGTCTATCTGCACTATTTCCGGATTTTTATCCTTCACGCCCCAGGCCAGCAAAGTTATAAAACGGCCGGAACTGTCCCACATGGCATTGATTTCTGCCTGCGGCCATAGAAGAAAAGGATGGGCGACCGCATTCCAGCCGATATCGTCCAGCCGGGCGATCCGTTTCATATCCCGAGTATCCAAAATACTCAGAGAGTTGGGCTTTCCAAACCTGATGATGGGCAGCCCCTTTTGCCTTCGCTCCGCAAGCCGCTCTTTGTCGTCATACTCAAAAACCAGAAGCCTGGAACCATCGGGGCTCAGAGCCATCAGGGTTGGCGTTTTTTCCAAAACAACAGTTTCCGAAATCGTCCCCCCGGGAAGCGCTATCGATTCCACGCTCTTCTTTTCCGCATCCAAAACATATGCTCGGAACTCTTCAGGATTTCCCAATAAAAACTGCGCATTCATGGGCAGAACGAGCGCAAGGACAATTACCGCACATAGTATTTGCCTGGTTCTGACGGACATAAGGAGGACGCTCCTTTCGCGTGCTGAATCCTGCAACAAAACACATGGGGCTTGGTTGAATGGCACAATTACCCCGGCCATGGACCGAACCGCCGGAGATGGAAAGGAAGCGCATCCCCGTAGAGATAGGAGATTGCATTCAGGCTTGGCTTCCGATTGAAGATCTGATTGTAAAGCGAAATACGCCCTATATAAAACAGGAATCTAATATTCTACCCATAGCTCACTTTGAATGCTTACCGATTGATTGTAGGGGATAATCTTGATTTGCCAGCCCGGCCTCCCCAATAGTGTAAACAAATGCGACATCCAGTACACCAGTTGTCGGATAGTTTTACAAATATTCCTGTTCCCATGCCAGGAATTGGACAATATCATTAAGATGCAAACTACTTATTTTCAATATTTTATCAAATATATGCAATGCCTGATAGCGTGTGGCACATATATTGCGTTTAAGAGAAGAAAGTTATTTTTACCTTTGGTTTTTTGGTTGAGAGCTTTGCTTTTCGGGAGGAGGAGAAATGAAGAGATTCTTTATGTTGATGGTATTGGCTATCTTAACCGTCACAGCGGCGCAGGCAGCCACGATTTATTTTGGAGAGGACTTGAATAACAGCAATAGCGTGCCGCTAGCGTCTTACCCAAACGCTTCCGCAGCTTCTGCCAGCTTCTTATCAAATCTGGTAGGCACTGGGACGGAGACTTTTGAGGGCATATCGGGATCCGCGCCGGTTACGCTTACATTTCCAGGAGCAGGCACTGCAACATTGAGCGGATCCGGGTCAATAGTGAGTGTAACACCCGGCTCCACCAATGGATTTGGGCGTTATGCGATTTCCGGTTCCAAATATTGGGAAGTTGAAGTCAATAGCTCAACTACGCCTGCATTTACTATTAGTTTTTCAGATCCTGTTGCCGCTTTCGGGTTTTTTGGTGTTGATATTGGTGACTTTGGCGGCCAAATCGGTTTAACCTTTGCCAACGGCACAACACAAACCTACCTCGTTAACAATACCGTAGGCTCAGGCGGCAGCATTGATGGCTCAGTTCTTTTTTGGGGCATTATCGATACGCAAAATCCTTTCACCAGCGTATCCTTTACTGACACCAACATCAGCGATGTTTTCGCATTTGACAATATGACAATCGGTTCTGTAGAACAGGTCAATCCCACTGTCCCAGAACCAACATCGATACTTCTCCTCACCACCGGTATTATGGGAATCGGCCTGGCCGCATGGCGCAGAAAGAAATAGGACGCCATCTCCAATAGGATTCTTCAGTGATTTAAAAAGGCCGCTCATCGCAGCGGCCTTTGTTTTTTGGATTTACCTTTTCGCCGCACCTCCTGCCTGATTTCCCTGCGTTGTTTTCATAACCAATGCCGGCACTTGCCTCAAGGAATACTGGCTGTGGCAGTCGGAGGGAAAGCGCAAACCACCTGGTTCGCAACCGATTTAGACTCGGCCGCTGCGTTCTCATTGATAGCTGGAGAATAGCAGCAAAGCGTCTTGTGCTAGTTGTATGTTGAGGCCCACGGGAGCTTCGCTGTCTCTCCGATGCTTCTATTGCGAAGCCCTTCGAAGTGCGGGGCATCAAGCCGCCGCGCTCCACCGCTCCCATCGGGCGTGCCCAATGCGCACTTCCCAAAAACCCCGGCACTGTCCCCGAGCCCACTTCCCTCCTCCTTCCCGGAACAGGGACACTTGGGATAGGTCTGGCGTCATGGAGAAAGAGAAGCTAATTCCTTTCTTCCTAAAATCAATAAATGAAATGGGCTGCTCTCATAAAAGTGGCCTTTTTTAAGTTTTAACCTAGTCTGGCCTTGCCCCAATATAGCTCCCAAGGCATTCTCACCAGCCATTTTTATATATCTTATTGATTTTATTACACATGACTCAATCTGATCACCGAATACCCGCCAAAATGTGGTGTCGGGATAGCTTACAATTATTCGTGAAGCGAATGAACAATGGAACTATCTTATTTTCTTTAGTTTATATAGATCGAATTCAGGGCAGGCCATCAGGTGTTGGTTTCTTTTACAACCGACAACTTTAGTAGTATGCTTGTAAGATACTGATAAATAATATTTTATTCTGATTTTCCCAAAGATTTCCCTCTATCAAATCTACCATCCCCCGTCGCCGGTCAAATCAACAACAGTATGTACTTTATTTACAATATATTACCTCGCATTGCCTCAAGTTAGATTCAAACAAAAGCTATTTGGCATGCAAGTTGCATTTATCAGGTTGAATCTCGCAATAATGAAATTCGGAATTTATTGCGCAAATTGTGTCAAACCAGCAAAGAATCTTGGCTGGAAGAGGGGGGAATAAAGCGATGACAAAATTGGCCATAGCGTTATCAGTGGTAGTGCTTTTAACAACAGCGGCAATTGCGGCACCAATTCCAGCTGGCTATACCTGCACCGGAAACTGCGGCACAATGGGAGCAAGCGGCGTTGTAACGCTCTCTCCCTACGGCAGCGCTGCTTACATGTATATTTCCACCGAAAGCGGCTTGGGTGGAGTAGGGGGAACCCCTACCGGCGGAGTGGTCGGAACCAATGGTACGCTGCTCGTGTCGCCTGTTTTCTCAGCCAATGTCGATGACATATTGGCCTTCTACTTTAATTACGTAACCAGCGATGGCAGTGGGTATCCCGATTTCGCATGGGCAGCCGTGGCGGATCCATCGCTGACAAGTGTAACCTATCTGGTCACAGCTAAAACGCTCCCTTCCGGAAGCATTATTCCCGGTCAGGGAATGCCAGCCATTGATGCAACTCTTACGCCTCCCTCAGTTCCAATCATTGGTGGAGGGCCATTATGGAATGCTCTTGGTGGTTCCTCGGGCTCATGCTGGGCGGCTGGTTGTGGCTATACCGGCTGGGTTTTGTCCGAATACAAAATTCCTACGGCGGGCGACTATGTTCTCGCATTCGGCGTTATGAACGCCAACGATTTAGCCTATCAATCCGGTCTTGCAATTGATGGCGCCACCATCGCCGGCAAGCCCATCGAAGGCACAGTTCCAGAACCGACATCGCTGCTTCTTCTCGGCACCGGCCTGAGCGCAATCGGCCTGGCCGCATGGCGCAGAAAGAAATAAGGCACCATCTCCAATAGGATTCTTCGCTGATTTTCAAAGGCCGCTCATCGCAGCGGCCTTTGTTTTTTTGACATACTTTTTCGCCGCACCTCTTGCCTGGCTTCCCTGCATCATTTTCATAACCAATGCCGAAAGCTCTTTGATCCGGCTCCGCCAAAAGCTAAGATCGCCGTTGGAGGACGGTTATGAAACGAAACGGTGCGCTCATTGCTGCCATTCTCTCGATCACAGTCCTATCGATTGCGGTCCCCAGCCCCTCGCAACAAAGCCCAAATACCTTGATTACAGTCCTGAACCCGGCCGTGGCCAACCGACTCGCCGAAAGGCTTCCCCTGGCCCCGCGCCTGGGCACGCTGCAAAACAAAACCATCTATATGGTCGATATCAACTGGGGAGGCCCCGAAGCCGCCCTGAGCATCTTTGAAGAAATGCAGGGATGGTTCGCCAGGAACATGCCCACGGTGAAGACGGTTATCCGAATGAAACGGGGCGGATATGAAACCGACGATCCGGCCTTATGGAAGGAAATCAAGGAGAATGGAGGAAGCGCGGTCATTCTCGGCGTTTCCGGCTGAGATGGTTGTACGTCGGCCTTGAGTCGACATGCCCGAACCCTCGAACAGCAATTCAGGATCCCAACGGTCGGCATCGCGGGAAACAATATTGTCGGCTATGCCACCGGCTATGATTTTCTATATTCCAACGGATGCCCCATCCGCTACATCGCCCTCCCCTTCCCGGTCGCCGGCCAGCCCAAATCCGTGCACAGGCAATATGTCGAAGGCAAGGATCTCGTTTCCGGCAAGCAGACCATGCAAGCGGTCGTGGATGCTTTAACTCTTCCGTTAACGGACAATGAAAAAATCAAAGGCATCCCGCCCGAAGCCAAGGCCGAGCCGAGATTCCTCCGCCCCGATACAGAGGAAAAACTCCAGCGCCTTTTCAAAGACCAGGGCTGGACAGACTACTATCCTGTTACCCTTCCCACCGAAAAAAGAGTCGCGCAAATGCTCCGGGCCAGCAGTCATAAGCCCGACGAAGTCGTGAAGGTGGTCACCTGGCCCGGCGGCGCCAGGCCGTTGACCGTCGAAAAGGCCGCGATCTGCGCCGTTATGGCCGGAGCCAGGCCGGAATATTTCCCAGTGATCCTGGCGCTTGCAACCACCGTGCCCTTTGGCAATTCCACTACGTCAATGGCAAACATGATTGTGGTTAATGGGCCCATCCGCAATAAAATCGGCATGAATTCCGGCGGCCATGCATTGGGACCCTACAACGAAGCCAACTCCATCATCGGGCGCAGTCTTACTTTGATGTCCAAAACCGCCGGCGGCCTTCGCAACCGCATCACCACCTGGAGCTCACTGGGAAATAATCTCCAATACAACAATCTCTGCTTTGCCGAAAACGAAGAGGAGCTCCCGGCCGGATGGGACCCTCTTCATGTGGGCATGGGATTCCGCCCGGAAGAGAGCGTGGTTACGGTGGGAGTCGGCTGGAGCTCCATATCGAGCGTGGGATCGGTTCAGCATCTATATCCCCCGCAAATGCTGATCCGGGATTATATGAAATCCCTTTCAGCCCAAGGCTCCTCGGCTACGATCCTCATGGATCCTACAGTCGCGGCGCTTCTCAAGAATGCTCACGGATTTCAATCCAAGCAAAGTTTATCTCAATGGCTGTCCCAGAATGTGGAGAAGACTGCGGAATCATACTGGGGGAATGCGGTAGTCGCCAGCGTCAGCGCTTCCCTGGCCATGCAGGGCCTGGAACCCTATGCAACGTGGAAGAACCTTCCTGCGGCGGCGCTGATCAAGCCCTTTAACCAGCCGCAAGGAATACAGGTTGTGGTAGTCGGTGGGAAAACGCAAAGCACCTGGTTCGCAACCGATTTCAGGCTCGGCCGCGGCGTTCTCGTCGATAGCTGGAGATAGCAGGCCTTGTGCATCGCAGCCTCGGGGACTAGCTTTGCCTTCCAATCATCGGCCACTTTTGTCCCCGAAGCTATTCATTGGCAAAGCCTCTATTTGGATACCTTGATTGTGGCTTCCTTGGGAAGCGCCAATCCCGATGCAACCTCAATGGCTTTGATGATCCCTACCGGGACGGGACAAGCGGCATGAAAACAGTGCTTTTGACCCATCTGGAGCGTCTGCGGAATTGCACGCTTGCAGGAGATCTCCTGGTAGGGATTCACCTCGGCAAGTTCTTTGGCCAAATTTTGAATAGCCTGGCAATCGCTTGTAATGCTCAGTTTACACACCTTCCCTTCCATTGTCGCTTCGACTGTTGCGGTGTGCCCACAAATTCCCGCACTGATTTCCGTCTTGGCCATGCCTTTCCCTCCATACACGCAAGCGTCTTTGTTACCCCTGTAATAGTCTGTTTTCATTATACAGGCATTTCCCTCGCCCGGAGCTTTTATCTTGCACGGAAAGGAATGCCGGCGCTTCCAGCAGATCCTCAATCAAACAAATTTCTTTTCCGGTAGGCGATTTCCCGCCATTTGCGTTCTTGGTTAATGGAGCACTCATGCAACGCAGAGAAGGGAGATCCCGGTGTCTGATGCACTGATAACGTCCACATTGCAGGCCCAAACAATCAGGCAGACCTTCAGCAACGTAATAGCGGGCCGCCGAAAACAGCTCACTCTTGATGGCATCGATGCGCTTCCACAACTTCCCGGGTTCCGCATCCGTTCCCATGATCCCTACGGCCCCCTGCCCGAAATTCAAATCAGGGACACGGGAGATCGGGAGCCTATTTTGAATGCGGTCAAACAGGAGGCGGCGCGGCTGTGTGCCATTGTATGGATTCGAGATGATATCGCGACCCTTTTCCCGGGATGCCGATTTCTCCTGCCCACCAAAACAGATGAAGGCCCCCTTGTAGGAATGAGATTTGCAGGAATCACCGTTCTGGCAGAGCATAAAAATTGCTGGGAGGCGTATCACAAACTGCTCGACGCCGCAGTGGATAGGATTTTGTGACCCTCCGAATTGAACTGCGAATTTCAAACCCACGTGTGTCAAAAATGTAAATCGCAGGCGGCGTGCTTGGACTATACTAGAAGCGTGTCCGAGGATTAGGACACGTTCCCGGACCGCTATGCGACAATCAGATAATGGTGATCCATCCAGGCGAAGGGCTATCCTCCGGATCTCGATTACGGACATGATTGGCCTGCGCGTCCGCACAAAAGACGCCGGCAAAACCCCGCCGGAGTTCCTCTATCAATCACTGCCTGAACGCGGAATGTCCCTGCTGGCATCCATTCCATTGGGAACCGCCACCATTTCCATTCCGCAGCAGCATGGCTGCTACCCGATCTCCAGATCCCTGCCTGCACCCGGAAATGGGCTAGTCATTACCTATGCCCGCCGGGAAAATGGACGATATGAAGCTGCCGCGGTTCTGCACGGCACGGAATCCTATGCTATCGATGAATTCCACTCCAAAGCCTGCCGTTGGGTGGAAGAGCATGCCGGCAACCTTCAAACACTTCCCGGCCGCTTCGTCTATTGCTCGCCCTCGATTGAGGAATGGGGAGTCATCCTGCGGGACGGCGGATTCGCCGTCTATGACCCTTCGTTTATGCGATTCGACCTCACTGCGGAGATAATTCAAGGGCGATGCATGCCTGGCGCCAGCGGCGTAATCATGCGATTGCCGGCATGCCCGGAAACTCTCTCGGGCACAGGGGACTCTCTGCCCGCTTTTACACCGGTCGAACTCACCATGGATCCTCAGCCGGATCCTGCCGGGGCATGGATGAGCTTTGCTGAATGCCAGCGATTGAGGGCGCTCCAGTCCCGTCCTCCGGAGAAAATAATCCGCCCGCTGAAGGAATGGATCCAGACGCTCACCAATGAAGCCGGCTTAAAGAGCTGGACTTTTTGCAAAGGCATGTTCTTCGGAGATCACGCGGAGTGGTGGGGCGAAGGAAATCGGCGACGCACCATGCATGAGGGCATTGATTTTACGCAGGGGCAACTGCAGGACGGCTCCCGGCGAAGTATCCCGGAAGGAACACCGGTCCGGTCCATTGCTCCCGGAGAGCTTATTACAGTTCTCGATGACTTCCTGAACAAGACGCTGGTCGTGCGGCATCCGGATATCCGCGACGAAGCCGACAACGTTTTGCACACACTTCTCAGCCATATCCAACCGGTGGAGACGTTGGCTCCGGGACCGGTTGCCCGGGGACAGCTGCTTGGACATGTCCTGAGGTCAAAAAACGTTGGAGCCCCTCCGCACCTTCATCTGTCAGGCGCATGGATTCCGGAGTCCATTTCAGCAAACAGCATCACGATGGACATGATCAACGCGGCATTCATGCCCATCGTGCTGATCAACTTCAACTGCCTTCTGGATGCAGGGAAATAGCAGGCACCGTTTGAAGCCTTCCAGGGATTCGCGTTTTGAAATCGGCCACGATTCCCGGGATTTCGAAGGAGAGACACGATGCAATCCTTGTCCATACGAACTCAGAAGCATACGCAGTTTCTCGATATTACGAGCCAGGTTCAGGCTGCCGTCGCAGGCAGCGGGATGAAGGACGGAGTCATCACGGTCTTTATCCCTCACACGACGGCTGGAATTACCATCAATGAAAATGCCGATCCGGATGTCGTTTCCGATATGGCGGAAGCACTGGGAAACGCCATCCCCTGGGAGGCCGGATACCGGCATTCCGAGGGCAATTCCGCGGCGCATGTCAAAGCAAGCCTCATGGGATCCTCGGTTCAGGTTATCGTCGAAGCCGGCATTTTACGACTTGGGACCTGGCAGGCTATCTATTTTTGTGAATTTGACGGACCGAGATTGCGCAATGTCTGGGTTCAGGGTGGATAATATCGATCAATGTATTGCGGATTACGCGCCGACGTTGATACGATAGGCTGCAATAATATAACTCGCACTCAATGATGTTTTACCAGGAGGTTATGACACATGGCCGGGATTTTTGGCTCTGTTTCCAAAAAAGGAAGCTGTACGCAGGCGCTTTATTATGGGATCGATTACCACTGCCACCTCGGAACGGATTACGCAGGCATGGCGGTGTTTGGAGATAAAGGGATCGAGCGAAAGATCCATGACATTCGCGGGGAAAATTTCAGACCCAAGTTCCAGCAGGATTATGCGCGGATGAGCGGCAAGTACGGCATCGGCGTGATCGGCTACGACATTCAACCCGTCGTGTTTTCATCGCGCCATGGCCTGTTCTCCATTGTGATGAACGGCAATATTGCGAATCTGTCGGAAATAGTCACCACGCTGCAGAACCAAGGCTCCAACTTTGCGGAAGTCCAGCCCGATTCCAGCATCAGCCCGGCAGAGGTCGTGGCTGAATTGATCAGCAAAGCCGAGAACCTGGAGGCCGGCATTCAATCCGTCTTCAGCCATATCCGCGGGTCGGCATCCATACTGGTCCTGACCAAAGACGGCATCTATGCCGCACGCGATCTCTACGGTCATTCAGCTCTGGTGATAGGAGAAAGCGAAGAGGGCTTTGCGGTGACCACGGAAACGACCGCCTTCCCCAACCTTGGGTTTGCCCCGATTGCCGAGCTTCTGCCCGGAGAAATCGTAAAGATCAATGAGCAGGGGATCGAGAAAAGGCACGAAGGAGATCGCGAAAAAGCGAGAACATGCGCCTTCCTCTGGGTGTACACCAGTTTCCCCGCAACATCTATCGAGGGCATCAACGTGGAAGGAGCCCGCTACCGGAGCGGCTCGCTTCTGGCCAGGCGCGATAAGGCTGCCGGATTTACGGCCGATATTGTCGCCGGAGTTCCGGACAGCGGAGTCGGGCACGCGATAGGATATGCCAACGAGTCGGGAATCCCTTATGCCAGGCCAATCGTCAAATACACGCCATCCTGGCCAAGAAGCTATATGCCTTCCGATCAGTCCACGCGTGACCTGATCGCAAACATGAAGCTCATTGCCATCCCGGAATTGATCCGGGGCAAACGCATCGTCATCTGCGATGACTCTATTGTGCGCGGCACGCAGCTCCGCAAAATGATCAAAGATAAGCTTCTGGCTCACGGAGCCAAAGAGGTGCATCTCCGAATCGCCTGCCCGCCGCTGATGTTTCCGTGCATTTTCAACCAGTCCACACGAACGACAAAAGAACTGGCCGCGCGAAAAGCGATCCGCATCCTGGAAGGAGAAGACATCCAGAGCACCGGCGAATATATCGACAACAAATCAGCCGGGCACGAAAAAATGGTGGAAACAGTGGCGAAGGAGCTTGGAGCAAATTCGCTGATGTATCAACGCCTCGATGACATGGCCGCGGCAATCGGGCTGCCGACGGACCGTCTGTGCACTTATTGCTGGATGGGGAAATAATGGATTGGGGACACGGAAAGTATAAAGAAATCTTTCCGTGTCCTCCGTTTTTCTTCGGCGTTTTTCCCGCCTAGGCTTTGCCGAGCGCCTTCAAAACAGAGTCCGGTGTGACCGGATAGCTGTCGACCCAGACCCCCAGCGCATTATGGACGGCAGGCACGAGCAGTGCCGGAACCACGGTGGCAACATCTTCTGCAATTCCGATGATTCCGTACGGGCCATATCCCATGCCGGTTTCAACGAGATCAGTGTTTACCGATCCGATGTCCTCGATTGTGGCGATTTTGTAATCCAGAAGGTTGCCGTTGAGCATGACACCGGTGGCCGGATCGTGAATCACCTCTTCGCTGCGGCCGCGTCCTACGGCCATATAGGTTCCGCCGTACTGCTGCCCCTCGCAGCCCTCCCAGCTCACGACTTTTCCCACGTCATTGACATTTACAACCTTGGTGACCTCAACCTCGCCTGTCTCCGGATCCACCTCGACTTCCATAAAGTGCGCCTGCCGGCACAGTCGCAGACGCTGGCTGGCATAGGCTCCCTGCTGCACTTGCCAACCGTAGGCAAAGAGCGGTTCCGTAAAGTTGCTCCGCTGGGCGCCCTTTCCCATTTCCGGCTGCGTGGTGATCGGCCCTTCGCCGCCGGCGGGCCCCACCAGTTCCGCGATCGTTTTTCGAATGGAGGGATCTTTCCTGACGAATATGATGCTGTCCTTGATGTCCAGGTCTTCCGGGGTCATTCCCGGAAAAACCGGAGGGAAGCTTCCCCGGATCGTCTGCCCCTGGGGTTTGGTGGCCAGCTCCAGAATTCTGCTGCGAAGAATTCTCGCGGCATTCCGGACGGCAAATCCGTTGACAGACATATTCGTGGAAGAGTCCGGGGTCATGGTAAAAAAGCCAGGATCCGTATGGGGACGATAAAACACATCTTCCATTTTCAGCCCAAGCTCATCCGCGGCAATCTGGCAATAGGCTGTTTCAGCGTTTACACCGATATCGCATCGCATGCCCAGGATGTTGGCGGTGCCGTCATTCCGCTCAATTCGTATCGCAATTTCACTCGATCCGGAAGAATCCTCCCACTCGTGAGTCCAGGCAAAAGCCATGCCGTGCATTTTTCCGTTCGGCAATCTTCTGGCGCCGGCGGCATGCCATTTGCCGTCCCAGTCGATTGCAGTCTTCCCTTTCTCCACACATTCCTGGAGACTGTCTCTGACCTGGAATCCCATCGCGGCTTTCTGCTCATTCAGCCAATCTATGTCGTGCCCCTCGGCTCCGTCATTCTTGAGCGCAATCTCGACGGGATCCATCCCGAGAGCTTCCGCGACACGGTTGGTAATCAGCGTAAGCGTCAGGCAGTTTGAGTTCTGCTCACATCGAGTCGGAACATTGGGTCCTTTGTTCACCTGGATTGCTTCCAGCTTCGCGGCAATATTTTGAATTTTTGTATTTTCGCCAAGATGATGGAACGCGCCGAAAACGGGGAACCATTGATTGGCAACCATCGCTTTCCCCTCGACAGCGGTGATGGTTCCATCCTTTTGAAATCCCACTTTGATCCAATAGATTCCTTCGTCCATCTCGCCGCCGTAGAAATCTTCTCTGCGGTCGAACACCCACTTCACCGGCCGGCCGGTGCGTTTGGCAATCATGGACGCACAGAAGTACGGTCCCATGTTCCACGAACAATGGCTCCAGCCGCCAAAGCTGGCTCCCTGATAAAGACAATGGACTTGGACTCGGTTCATAGGAACACCGGACCATTCCGAGATTGCCTTCTTGCTGATGAGCGGGTGCTGGTGTTTCAGCCAGAATTCAGGATATTCGCCGTTCCAGCGAACCACGCCACACGGCCGTTCCGGCCCCATCCAGGTATTGGCGGTGCGCGTCACTTTAAACTCGATCGTCTGATCCGCTTCGGAAAATCCGCGGACAACATCCCCGTGCTTTTCGACATCGAGGAATCCTTCGTTGTAATGATTCCCGTCCGGAGACATTTCGGGATTTGCCAATGGTGCGTCCCTCAGGGCTGCCTTCTCCGGATCAATCACAAAGGGCCTTTCGTCCCACTCAACCTCAATCAAGCTCAGCGCTTCATCCACAATTTGCTCGGTATCCGCGGCAACCATGACCCCAACTTCCTCTCCCTGGAAGTAAGCGGTATCCGGCAGCACGGTAACCTGGTTCGGCACATGCCCACCCAGGTTGGCCAGTTTGGGAATCTCCGGATCATCGTAGCGCAGCACCGCGCGGACTCCTGGATAGGATTCGGCCTTACGGGTGTCCATGCTTCGAATCCTTGCACTCGGATAAGGAGAGGTGAGGAATTTGGCATGCAGCATTCCAGGGAGTTGCAGGTCAATTGTATACACGGCGCGTCCGCTTGCCTTTTCATAGCCATCCAGACGCCGGACTCCGCGTCGGCCTATGGCAGCGTAGTCCTGCAGCGGGAATTGGTCGGAATTCAGATTGTCCAGCGTTTCCGCGATCTTGCGCATTTCTTCGTTCATTGGCTGCTCCGGATTTGTTGCCACAATATGACAAATGCCTTCGCAAATTCCACTGTATTCGTTATCCGCTTGAAATGGGAAAAGTCCCTGAGGCGATCGGATCGTCAAGGCATAAATCGTGAAATGCCTTTGACTTGGACCGGCGTCCATTTTAGCATTAGGGCACAGGTATAGGGAGGACAGGTGAATGCCGCATAATGATAAAGACGATTCGAAACAGACGGTTTCCAAAACGATCTCGCGCCGAGACTTCGCAAAAGGCTCGATGGCCGTGGTGGGGGCCTACTCCTCTTTTGCCCAGGAACCGCCTCCGCCTCTGTCCGATGCGGCCAAAGAAATAAAGCTCGAACTATCCGACGATGTGCAAAAGGTTCTAGATGAAAGGCACATCACCGAGGAGGATATCAAGCGGGTGATTGAAAATGCCGAGAGTACCGGGCTGAAGCTCTACCTGCCGGGAACGCAGAACTTCCTGTCAAAGCTGCGGATATACCAGGCATTGTTCTATGTGGAGTATACGCTGGTGGAGAAGAATCGCTTTAAGGTTCATACGGCATATCTGCACCGATTCAAACTGGGGGAGGAATGACATGGCCGACTGGTATTGCTTTCAGGATAAGGAGAAGATGGTCGAGGCCCAGGTAACCCTAAGCTATATGATGCTCTCGCAGAGAGTCCCTGGACTCAGATGCCCGGTTTGCGGCACCGAGTATCTTACCGAAAAGACGGTCATGTCGATTGTGAAGGAAGCGGAAAACATACTCGAAGGAAAATAGTCTCCACGCATGGCCATTGCTCAAAACCAAACCGAGAGCCTCTGTCCTTATTGCCTCCGGCAAATCGACGCGCGCAGAGTGCGCGACGAAGATTCCGTGTACCTGGAAAAATCGTGTCCCGAACACGGAGACCTCGAAAGAGTTCTTGTCTGGAAAGATTCCCCCTGGCCTTATGAAGCATGGGACCGCGGAAGATCCAAACCGCACGCAACCGTCGCGCAATCTCAAACGGATCCGTCCCAACTGCAGGGCTGCCCCCTCGATTGCGGAATCTGCAGCCGCCACGAACAAGCCACCTGCACGGCTATTATCGAAGTGACGCGGGAATGCAATCTGCAATGCCCGGTTTGCTTCGCCTCAGCGCCAACCGGAACCGGAGCAGGTCCGGATTTGTCCACAATCGAGGAAATGCTGATCACCGTGCGAACGACGCGGGGAATTTGCCCTATTCAGCTCAGCGGGGGCGAACCGACGCTTCGGAATGATCTGCCTCAAATCGTGGAGCTTGCCCGAAAACTGGGATTCGATCATATTCAAATCAACACCAACGGCATCCGCATTGCCCGGGATGAGTCATTCGCGCAATCACTCAAGGACGCAGGTGTCACCGATTTCTTTCTCCAGTTTGACGGCCTGACCGACGATGTCTATGCACGGATTCGAGGCGCGCGACTTTTGACGGTCAAGCTTCAGGCTATCGAACGCTGCGCTCAACTAAAAGTGGGGGTCATTCTCGTTCCAACCCTGGTCCGCGATGTCAATGACATGCAGATAGGACAAATCATCCAGTTTGCAAAAAAATGGATTCCCACGGTGAAGGGCGTCCACTTCCAGCCAATGACCTATTTGGGCCGGTACCCGGATTCACCCTGCAATAGCGAGCGTATCCTGATCCCGGAAATTCTGATAGCGATAGAGGAACAGACGGAGGGAGAGCTGCTCGCCGAAAATATGGTACCGCCTGGGTGAGAGGAGCCTCACTGCTCCTTTTCCGCCCTCTCCGTGCTGAGAGAAGATGGGATCCTGACGGCCACGACACGCTTTGACACTCCGGCGGGAGCAGTCTATTCCCACGAAAATGCTGCCGAGAAATCAAAGGACTATGTCCGCCGCCACTGGAGATATCACGAACCCGCGCCCGACTCCCAAGACATCCTGGAAAGAGCCAAAAGTCACACTCTGTGCATTTCAGGCATGGCATTTCAGGATGCGTGGAATATTGACCTTGCGCGGCTCAGGCGCTGCTGTATTCACGTTGTTACGCCGCAAAAAAAAGTGATTCCCTTCTGCTCCTATTACCTAAATACCGGAGTCAGGCCCTGAAAAAATATGATTTATTTGGAGGGGTGGATCCGTCAGATTGTTGCACAGGTGTTGAACCGGACGGCTGTGGATCGTGCGGCCATCGATGCCTATCAATGTCTCCGGCTGCGCCAGACGCTGCGCTATGCCTATGAACGAAGCTCCTTTTACCGGCAGCATTTTAGCAGCGCCGGTGTCACTCCCGATGACATTCATGATATAAACGATCTTTCCCGCCTGCCCTTTACGGAACCGGAGCATTTGGCCGCCTCGCCTTATCGGTTTCTTTGCATTTCCCAATCCGAAATTGCCCGCCCGCATGCTTTTGTTACCTCCGGTACAACGGGACCGCAAAAAAAAGTTTTCTGGAGCCAGCGCGATCTGGACCGGATTGTCGAGTTTATGGCTGCAGGCATTGCGACGGTTGCAGACGAAGAGGATGTTGTGCAGATCCTCCTTGCAGATGGACGCCCGTACAGCCAGGCGGATCTGCTGTACCGAGGCGTGCAAAGGCTTGGAGCCAACCCTGTGATCAGCGGTATGGATATTGGCTCGGATGAACAGCTGCGCATCCTCGAGGAGTCTCACGCGACGGTGCTCTTCGGATACACCCACCAGATCTTTCGCCTTTCAAAAGACCTTCAAAACAAAACGGACCTTGCCGCCAGGAAAGTAAAGGCGCTTTTCCTCGCCGGAGCTTACGTACCGCCATTGATGCGTCATGAACTGGAGCATATCTGGAATTGCCGGGTTCACACTCACTACGGATTGACCGAGATGGGATTGGGCGTAGCGGTCGAATGCGATGCGCATGCGGGGTATCACTTCAATGAAGCCGGCCTTCTTATCGAAGTTGTGAATCCGAAAACAGGGATTGCGGCAGCTCCCGGGGAAGAAGGAGAGCTTGTGTTTACAACGCTTGCCCGCGAAGCCATGCCGCTCATCCGCTACCGTACACGTGATCTGTCGCGAATACTCCCGGATCCGTGTCCGTGCGGCGCACACAGCCTGCAGCGAATCGACTATGTCCGCAAGCGGCTGGAATCCATGATTTCGCTTGGCGGGAAAGAAGAAATCTATCCAGCGCTGCTGGATGATGCGCTCTATGGGATTCCTGGCTTGGTGGACTACCAGGCGGTGCTGATGCGGGGGGAGAGCCTGTCCCGGCTGAAAGTTACGGCGGATATGTTGTCGGAGAATGCCCATGCATCGGAACAGATCCGTATGCAGCTACAATCAATTCCGGCCATTGCCAGGAGCATGGCAGCCGGAAAACTGGCCCGTCCAGAGGTCTCTATTGCGGCTCCCGGCGCACTGAAATCAGCCGGTCGCGAGAAGAAGCTGATAATAGTCAACAGCCAATAGTCATCTTCGCCCCGTTACCGGGTGCGGATAGTGAAATGGGACAATCACGGCGTTCGGCCAGAAACGAAATCCTCCCGGCTTCAGTTCATCCGGGCCGCGCGGGTCTTCCGGATACGTTCGGGTATACGGCGAAACCATCAGCAGGTCTACCGGAGAATGCGCCCAACCCTTGGCATATTCCGCCTGCCATACGAGGTTGTAATTAAAAACTTTTATCTTCCACACGCCATTTTCTTTTATATACGAATTCTCATAAACGCCCCCTTCCCAGAACTGGCTGGGTATGGGGGTATCCTCCAGCCGGGTTTCATGAACGCCACCAACCATGAAGCAGCGGAAGCGTGCCTTTGCCTTCAGCCGGTCTGAAGACACATCAATGATGTCCTGCGCCATCAGGTGCTCTGTCAGGACGCCATAGGATGGGCCGTTGATATCGAACCCGGAGCCCCACATCCTGCGCGCTCCTTTCTTTCCTTTGAAAATACCGTTCAGAAAATAAACCTCGCAATCCTCTGAGAACAAATCGACAACATCCGCAAAGAGCCATTTGTCGAAGTAATAACCATATTTGAAATGGAGCGTGCGAATCGCCTGGATGTCCTCCAGCACGCCTGTGCGGTACATCAATTCAGCGACCTGTGCTTTCAAAGCGATAACTTCTTCCTCAACGGACATGGAGATCTCCTAACCCCGAAGTGCGGGAGGCAATGGCAGGCCAGTAAGCTTCGCGAAATCCGAGCTTTCGTGCAGCATGGCGTCCAGGTTGTCCGATAATTCAAGATATCTTCCTGATAATGTATCATAGCGACCCGAGGCAAGATCAATACATCGTTGCGCACATCTTTCCAGGTCGAGCTCAGACGCCGGGTCCGCTTTGCGTGCCTTCAGGTGTTCAATCATGTGCGGAACCCATCGCTGAGCACCGGCATCCCGCATTGTTGCCTCGGCCATTCCGGTTATTACGAAGCCTGGATCGATCGCAAAGGCGCTGATCCCGTATTCCTTTGTTTCCATCGCGACATACTGGATCAGGCGGTTTTGCGCGCTTTTACCCAGGCAATAGGCCGACATACTGTGATCGAGCCGGTACGATCCTATGGCGGAAACGCAAATGATTCGGCCGGAACGTCTTTCGATCATGGATGGCAGCACGGAGCGGATAAACAGGAATGGTGCCCGAATGTGCACTTCCTGGGCAAACCACCATTCTTCCGGATCAGCCGCAAAAGTCGGTGCAAAGGGCCCGGGAATTCCTGCATTATTTACCAGGATTGTGGCCGGACCGAAAAATTCCTGAGAACGGCTTACGATTTCCGCCACATCTTCGGGCCGGGTCACATCGCCGCAGACACCAAGAGCTCGGCCTCCTGCCGCCTCAATTTCCTGAACAGTCTGGTTCAGCTCCGATTGCGTGCGCGATGTTAACGTAACCATTGCGCCTTCCCGCGAAAACCTCAGGGCAATGGCTTTGCCAAATCCGCGCCCCGCACCGGTTATGATGGCCACCTGGCCGGCAAGTTCCTGTTTCATGTTTCGCTCCATGGACAGAGGTCGTATATCGACGGCTTTCGCTGCAAATGCAGGCGGATGCGCCGCAGGCTTCACACAATTTTGCAAATTAGGTCAGGACTGCCAGGAACTTTCCGACGGTCTGCTCCGTATTGCTTTCTTTCGAAAGCAGCTCCCGGCTTCTAATGTTTACGTAACAACGAAATATTTGACCCTATTGTAGCGTAGTATCTATATTAAACACAAACTGAGGAGATCGAATCATACTGGACGAGCGATAGCGGTTGACAATCACTATCGATTTGCAGCACAGTAAGCTCGCCATCCCATAATCGGAGTATAGGTTGAGCCTTGTACGTGGGATCCAACCCAAACGAGATAAATACAATCATTAGTGAAGGAGTAATCCTATGCCTGGAGGCAAAAAAGCTGAAAGCGAAGAAGTTGCTGCCAAGAAGACATTCTCGAGACGCGATTTTATTGTCACCGGTAGCACAATAGCAGCCGTTGACGCACTGATCGCAACAACTCCTGCAAAAGCCGCCATTCCCGCTGCCACGCCAGCCAAGGGGACCGCGCTTCCGGAATCCAAAGGTTATCTGATTTATGACAGCAAGAAGTGTGCGGGCTGCACCACCTGTATGCTTAGCTGCTCGCTGACACACTATGGAGTTCAGAGCTTATCGCTCTCGCGCATCCAGATCATTCAAGACTCCTTCGGCAAATTCCCCACCGATATCAAGATGGCCCCGTGCCGGCAGTGCAAAACGCCTCCCTGCGTCGAGAATTGCCCGGTCGGCGCTGCCTTTGTGGACACCAAAAACGGAAATATCCGGCGAATCGACAGCAAGAAATGTATCGGCTGCCGAACCTGCCTGGCGATGTGTCCGCAACAGCCGCATCGGACCGTCTGGAACCATGTCGAAGGCAAGTCTTCCAAATGCGATCTTTGCCTGGATACTCCACACTGGAATGAAAAAGGCGGGCCAGGAGGAAAGCAGGCTTGCGTTGAATCCTGTCCGATGAAAGCCATCAAGTTTGTAGCCCAAATCCCGGATCAGACCGAGACCGATGGCTACGATGTCAATCTGCGAAATGATCACTGGCTGAATCTGGGCTTGGTCGAAAACAGCACGATTATTCCGCCGGCTATGGCGGCGCAGGCCAAAGCAAAGAAACCCGCACCGAAACCGAAGGAATAGGGAGGAAGACATTATGTCAGGCGGATATACCGGTAAAATTGCACGAGTCAACCTTACCACGAAAACAATCAGTACGATCGAGACCGCGAAGTATGAGGAATTTGGCGGCGGGCATGGGATGGGTTCTGCCATCTTCTTCGACCTGGTCGGCGACCAGCTCCCTTTTGAGGCCTTCGATCCCAGAAACCTGATCATCATGATGGCTTCCCCGTTCTCCGGCACATTCATGCCGGGCTCCGGCCGCTGCGAAGTGCAGGGGCTTGGACCGGGCCTCTATCCGGTTGAATGGTTTGGGCACAGCAACTTTGGCGGCAGATTCACCGCCCAGCTGAAGTTTGCCGGTTGGGATGGCATCGTTGTTGAAGGTGCCTCCGACAAGCCAGTCTGGATCAATATCGCGGACGATAAAATCAAGATTGAAGATGCCAACGGGATCTGGGGCATGGACACCTACGATGCGCAGCAGGAAATTTCGCGGCGCGTCATGCCCAACCTCAGATACGGCGAATGGGCAGAGCTTGCCAACAGCTGCTTCACCACGCAGATTCCTGCAGTTGTCACTTGCGGCCCGGCCGGAGAGAACCTGAGCCGAATCGCCGGTCTGCTGCACGGTCCCGGTTCGCAGGCTGCTCTTTGCGGATTCGGATCGGTGTTTGGATCCAAAAAGCTGAAAGCCATCAGCGCGATCGGAACCGGCGGGATACCCATTGCCGATCCGAAGGCGTTCATGGATGCCCGTCTGTGGTTCCGACAGTTCCAGTGGGACGTCGACAACCCGCGCGAACCCGAGAAGTTTGCGGGCCGCGGCTACTCCCTGATCAACGGAGCTCCAAGCGGCGGCAACGTCAGCAATGGCAGTCTTCCTCTTGTGCCCGCGCGCGCTGCCGCGTGCGCCTCTTGCCCAAGAGGTTGCCGTATGCGCCTGGCTTCGGCCGACAGCAATGAATCGGTTTGCGCAGGAAGCATGTTTGCGCGCATCGGCGGCGGCGGGTTTGGCATGGCTCCGGGTGGTGCCGGCGCCAATGCAATGCCTCAGGCACTCAGCGGAAAGCTGACCCGACAGGGCAACGATTTGATGCACCGCTATGGTCTGGGCCACTGGCAGTTGATGGCTACTCAAGGCTACATCCAGTTCCTGGAACGAGCGGGAGTCTTCGGGAAAGGAAAGGAAATCGATCCCGATCTGCCACCCGCCGGAACTTTCGCCTACTATGAAGCGCTCATGAGAAAGCTGTCGCTCCGTGAAGGCAAGTTCGGCCAACTGGCCGGCGAGGCCGCCGCGAGAATGGCGGAAAAGCTCGGTCGGTACAAAGAAGATGTGAACTCCGGCAACGTGAGATTGACCTACTGGGGAACGCAAGAACACTACTCCTCCCAGGTGGAAGTCGAATGGGGCTTCGGTTCGCTGCTCGGAGAACGCGACCTGATGCTGCACCAGATTGCCAACTATCCGCTTCACTGGATGGCGGCTTCCGGCGCACCATACCTGACTGCAGAAGAAGCTTCCAAGCTTTATGCGGAAGCCATGGTTCCATACAATGACGATCGGTACCTCGTGGATTATGGCGAAGGCCCGACCGGAGTTTACTCCGATTCCAAGGTCAAGCAGGTTGCCTGGGTCAAGCACTACGAAAAATTCTGGGTTGGCGCCGGCGGCTTCTGCGGATGGAGATGGCCCCAGTGCATCACCAACAACACCGCCGACCGGAGAGGCGCCACGCCGCAGGCAGAACCCAGGTTCTGGAACGCGGTTACCGGCAAGAAAGGTACCTTCGGGGACTATATGGCACTCGGGCACAAGATCTACACTCTTGACCGCGCCATCTGGGTCCTGCAGGGACGGCATCGCAATATGGAAGTCTTCCCGGATTACGTTTATGACAAACCAGCCGGCGGCGGAAGCGAGCTGCCCATGGTCGTCGACGGTGTCTGGAAGTATGACGGCGGCCGCGGTCGGAAGCTGGATCGCGAAAAAGTCGAAGACTTCAAGACGCGGTTCTATAAATTCGAAGGATACAACTCCGAAAACGGGTATCCGACCAGAGCCACTCTCGAAAAGATGAATCTCAAGAAGGTGGCTGACCTGTTGCAAAGCAAAGGCAAACTCGGGTAACCATTCCCTATAAGCCGGGTATATCAGGCCAGATCGGTGCAAGCCGGTCTGGCCTTTTTTTTCATGAATTCCCCAATTGCGCAAATGGCGTAATAATATACAAGTGAAGTTTCGATCCGACTGCTGAGGTGAGAGCCATGAACAAACCAGTCTTCATAGCGGCCTATCATCAATCAAAATTCGGCAAGTTGATGAATCTCTCGATTCCGGAAATCGTAAGCAAAGCGGTGATGGAGGCTTGTACGGACATAGGGATTGAGCCGTCCGTCATCGATGTCGGATCCATCGGCGCGGTCTGCAATATGTCTCTGAACGGACAGGGCTTGCTGGCGGGCCTGATCGCCATGGTTCCCGGCATGCAGGGAAAACCCATTGAGGCGGTTGAAAACGCATGCGCCACCGGTGGCCAGGCGATTATTTCCGTGATCCACAAACTTCAGCTCGGACTCGGAGATATTGGAATTGCCGTCGGTTTCGAAAAGATGCGTGACGACCAGGGGAATATGGATGGGAAACAGATCGGAAAAGTTCTCGGCTACTTTTCCATTCCTGAGGAACGCGAGGGCAAAGTGTATGTCTTCCCTCACCTCTTTGCCGAAGTCATGGCCGCATATCTCGATCAGCATGGCGTCAGTGAGCGACAGCTTGCTCAAATCGCCGTCACCGAATATGCCAATGCAAGGCAGAATCCATACGCGCAGATGCACATCAACCTCACGGTAGATCAGGCGGTTACAATCGGCGGCATCAATCGCTATATCGTAGATGGACTGCCTTTAAAAACCTACGACTGCTCCCAAATCACCGATGGCTACGCGTCCATCATCCTCACAACAGAAGCAGGCCTTGCCCAATTGGGTATTTCCAAACACGATTGCGTTGAAATTGCCGGATATGCACAGGCGACGGATCCGTTGAAGAAGGCGGGCCGCGATGTATTGCGACCGGCGGGAGCCTATCGAGCTATGAACAAAGCCTACGAGATGGCAGGAATTTCGCCACGCGAGATCAATGTTGCGGAGGTGCACGATTGCTTTACCGTTATGGGCGCCCTTGCGACCGAAGTCATCGGAAAGGCGGAATACGGACAGGGCGCCCGTTATTGGGAGGACGGGAAAGCGAGGCCCGATGGCCTGTGCGGCATCAACACTTCAGGAGGCCTCATCGCAAAAGGCCATCCCATCGGCGCTACGGGAATCGCCATGGTTGGATGGTGCGCATTGCAGCTCCTGGGAAAAGTGCCGACGGCACTCCAGGTCCCGAATGCCCGCGCGGCCGCCACCTTCAACATCGGCGGACCCATCTGCGCCTCCGTCTGCACGGTTCTTAAAGCGGCAACCTAGGAATTCACTCAATTTCCCGATTTGCCTCCGGGAATGCCTGGTGCTATATTCCTATCAAATTGCTTTACCATGCCTTCATTCGATTCAAAGCTTTAATGATGGAGTAGTTGACTGCGTTTGGTCTTGTCTCATGCGTCTACCCTTTTCCAGCGGAGGGGCAAATGAGCTTGATTCAGGCTTGCGTCAGATCCGTTACTCTCGCTATCGCTGCACTCGCAGCTGCCTTATCTCCATGGCCCGACGCCTGCGCTCTATCGAGTACAGACCGCGGCGATAGCGAACTGACTGTTTCCGGCATCGTGGTGCGCGATGACGGAACACCGCCGCCTTTTGGCACCATCCTGGAGCGCGACTGCGGCAATGGATTCACAAAAGAGGGGGACGTGCAGCCATCCGGATATTTTTCTTTCTCCAGCAGCAGAAATGTTCTCTCGAATCGCGCCAAGGCTGATTTGAGCGGCAGTGTTCCATCAACCTGGGCGCTTGCCATGGAAAAAAGAGAGCAACCGCCTCCCTTTGAAATGCGCTTTTGCCTGCTGCGGGCACACCTATCCGGGTATCGATCCGCAACCGCACGCTTGCCCGCAGACCCGGGAACCACAAAAGTCGATATCGGCAAAATAGTGCTCTACCCCGAATTGAGATCCAAGGAATCCTCGATACGCCTGACTGCGATTCAAATTCCGGCACAGGCCCGGAAGTCCTTGCGGCACGCAGTAACGTCCATGCGGAAACTCAAACTGGATAAAGCGCTGGAGGAGCTGACGTCGGCGATCAGCCTGTATCCGACCTATGTTGAGGCCTGGTACCAAATCGGGCGAGTGCACCAGTATTCCCGGCAATATTCCCAGGCGCAAAAAGCGTTTCAGGAAGCAATTGCCCTGGACCCGGATTACCTGCCCGCCTGCCTTGGGCTCGCATCCGTTGCATGGCACCAGCAGGACTGGCCGATGATGCTGCATTGGAGTTCCCGCTGTCTGAAGCTCAGCCCGTTGGCCTCACCGGAAGCCTACTTTCTGAATGCAATGGCTCTCTACAGAATCGGCATGCTGGATGCAGCAGAGGAGATCGCCAGAAAAGGGATGAAGGTAGATGTCAAAACGGAATATAGGACATTGCATTTGCTTCTGGGAGAAATCCTGCTGGGCAGGCGTGACATGCAGGGATCCATCCAGGAACTGCGAAGCTATTTGCGGCTGGCGCCAAAGGCTCCGGATGCAGCCCAGGTCCGGGCTGTCATGGAAAACCGGGAGAAGCAGCTGATCGTCGGCAGCCGGTAGCGAGCGCCAGGCCAGGGCCTTTAAGATTAGTCGGGGTCTACCGGGAGTTCGGCCAGTAGCCCCTGTCTTCGTCTGGAATTTGGAATCTGAAATCTGGAATCCGAAATTCCGCAAATAGGCGAGACGCCGATCGTTCCTCCTGGCCTAGTGAATAAGGCGCAAACCGGGAGGCAGGGACTCACCGAACACCTGCTTCTCGTCCGCCTCTCCCAGTTCTGCCAACTGTTCCACCATGAAGATCCACGTAGGGGATGCGCCTGCGGCATGGAGCTTTTCGACCACCAGTTTTCGCAAACCTTCATCCAGATCGCGTTCACGGTCTCCGCTCATCCGGGCCAGAAGAGTGGCCGCAAAGCCGGCCGGCTCTGTTTCGCGCCAGTTCTGCTTCAACGCCTGTTCCAGCCACTGCGCCGCGACCGCGCGGGGAATCACATTGCTGGCAGATCCGTAAAATGGCACGCGAGCGCCCAACCTTCCGACTGCCCACCAGGTCTGAATGGACTCCGATGGGCTTTTCAGCCGTTCCAGCAGCCATTCTCCCGCCTCAATCTTGTGCTCGTAATGAATCCGCTCCAACCCGCCGACCAGTCGAACCATGTTGTCATAGCTTGGATTCCGAGGTTTGCGTTTTCTGGCAGGCACCTTTGACTGCGGGCGCAACTCTTCGGATATCTCGCCAAAGAGCTTTTCCTGTGCCTGCCGGTCCAGCCCGCCGGCAATCCGCCGCCATAATATCCACCATTCAGACCACACTTGCGCTTCCTGGCTGTACTGCACGCCCTGATCATGGATGGACCAAAGCTGTTGGATTCTCCAATCATCGAGCGGAAAACCAAATCCGGGGCGAAGACAGAATCCTGCCAGGTTAAGCCAGACACGCTCGTGGTCCGCAGATCTCCTTCGATGCCGACTCCCGCTCCAAATGGCGGAGAACAGTTCTCTCAAGGCAGCCGTCTCCCACAGAATCCGGTCGCCCAGAAAACTCTCCAGATCGCGCCGCAAATTGCGCACTTCACGGGCATCGACATTGTGTCTGCGCGCTCCATAAACAAGGTCCACGCGATCGGCTGCCTCGCCGAAGCGCGGCGGAAGCTGTCCAGTCATCCCCAAAGCCGCTCTTCCCGCTCCTCTCAGCTGAAATTCCAGCAGCCATCGATGCTCCGGGTTCTGCTGTTCCACACAGCTCATCTGCAGCGTACCTACCTCGGTAAGAACCGCGGCCAATTGCACCGGAAGCTCTTCAGAAGCAGATTCCTTCGGGAGCACCGTAGCAATCGGCGGGAGCTGCGAAAAAGACTCTTCCTCAATCCTCGCCAGTTCGCCTGGTATATAGGTTGTATCTCCAGTAGAGGTTGCCAGATGAAATCGAACCGGTTTGCCCAGGCGAAGCGAGAACACGCGCTCGGGCAGTTGAATTTCCCGGCCCTCTTCAATGCCGCGCGGCAATATGCAAACTCCTGTCTTCTTGGTTTCCTCCTCATCTTCGAGAAGGAGAAAGTAGCTGCGTGCGGATCCCGCGCTGATGCGGATGCCGCTGCCGTGCCGAGTCAGCCCATAGGAAACAGCTCCCCGCGCCACAGCCAGATCAGGGCTGTCGGTATCCAGCCGCCGAACTTTGCGGCCTGCCCAGTCCTGCACTACCTCAATCAGGCGCTCCGAAAGGAGCGAGCTGTTGAAGACTCCTCCATTCAGCAGGACGGCATCCGGAGCCGGGATTCCGGCCTTAGCATCCGGTGGTCTGGCTGCTCCGGAGATTGCCATTTCGCGATTCTCATTGCCCAATGCTTCCCGGGCTACGTTTTGGTAACGACTCAGAAACGCCGCCAGATGCCTTGTCACCGCTGGATCGGCAACATAGGGGAGGCCAAATTCGACGATGCCTCCTCGCACTTTTTGCGGTCTGTCTTCGGCAGCAGCGCGCGGATAAAAACCCTCCACCAGCATTTGCTGAACCTCTTCACGCGTCAGTTCCGTGGAACGCGCACCGGCAACAAGTCTTGATCCGGCTCCCACAACGGTAACGGTGGTTCGTTCGGGGGCATTGGGTGCCAGCAAAACCTCTTTGGCATGGCGGCATTGTTGTACCAGTTGTGACAAACTTGCGGCTCCAAGCTTTCCGCCCGCGCTCATGATCCGGCCCTCGGCAAGATGGGCCAGCGCGAGGTCCATATTATCTCCGCCCAACATCAGGTGATCCCCGACCGCAATGCGGCTGAGTTTGGGCGATTTTCCGCCGGAACCTACCTGGATCAGGGTGAAATCGGTCGTCCCCCCGCCCACATCACAAACAAGGGCCAGCCGGACGCCCTCGAGCAGCCTGTCCAAATGATGCTCATTTCGCGAAAGCCAGTCGTAGCAGGCGGCCAGGGGTTCCTCAATCAAACGAATGGCCCCCAACCCGGCGATCCGGGCAGCCTCGACCGTGAGGGCGCGTGCGCCTTCATCGAAGGATGCCGGCACCGTCAACACAATTTCCTGTTCATGCAGCGGAGCGCCGGGAAACCGGTGATTCCATGCCGAGCGCACGTAGGAAAGGTAGCTTGCGCTGGCATCCACGGGCGAAATCTTTGCAATGTCTTCATGGGCGCCCCATGGCAAAATCGCCTCGGTGCGATCCACCGCCCTGTGAGAAAGCCAGCTCTTGGCGCTGGTAACCAGCCGTCCCGGCACGCGGGAACCCAGTTCCCGAGCAAGTTCGCCGACAATACCCGGATCGCTTTGCGGCCATGGAAGCAGGCGATCCGGTTCGGCGAGTTCCCCCGCGGCGGGATGATATCGGACCGAAGGAAGCATGGGGCGAGGCGCGATCTCTCCAGGCGCAATCAGCTGCTCGATGGCAAACAATTGGACTCCAGGCTTCTCTCCCTGGCGCAATCCACCCAGGTCCACGTAGGCAACAACCGTGTGGGTTGTTCCCAGATCTATTCCGACGAGATATCGCCGCATGTCAAATCCCTGCCAATCGATCAATTCGCTGAATTCGCAGCCGCAGGAAAATGCCCTGGAGATCCATTAGTTCCCTCGAACATTGAATTCCACGGTCCAACGATCCTTCCCGCTTAAAGGCAAAGCCTCCAGCGTAAGGGTCCCAATTTCCGCCAGGCTGGCCCGAAGTCGGACGGGCACAATGTCTCCCGGATTCCGATTGTCGGCCGGCAGCGTCGCCTCGATATTCTCCAGCTCCTCGAGTTCATCCGGTTTCCAGGACTCTAACGTGGTCCCCACCGGATCCGTGCGTCGCACCGAGGAACCAAAAAATCTGAACCGCACGGGCTCCCCGACTACCAGCCCGAAGGTCTGCGGCGGAAGCTCTGCCTCACTTCCCTCTTCCATCCCAAACGGCGCCACACACAAAGCCTGAATGGGCGGCTCTATACCGGGCACTGCCGGCATGGCGCTTTCGATGCCGATATAAAAAGACCTTGCAGCGCCGCCGCGAATCCGGACGCCCCTTCCACGACGAACGTGCCCGTAATAGGCGGCTCCTTTTGAAACCGCCATATCAAGATCTACTCCCCTCAGAAGTCTTGCTTCCGGACTTCCTGCTTCACGAAGCCACTTATTCAAGGTCTGCAATGTGCGCTCGGAAAGACTCTGAGCCTTGAACACGCCGCCATTGAACAGTACGGCCGAGGGGCGCAAAAAGCCGCCGCGCCCGGCATCCGCGAACCCGGCAAGATCCTCCGCTGCATCCACCTGCCGTGTCAGAAAAGCCGCCAGATGCTTTGTAATCGCGGGCTCCTGAGCGTATGGCAAACCGACTCTCGTGAGAGCACTGCGTGATCGTGTTACGGGCAAATCGGTGATGTCGACAGAAGGAAAAAAGCCGTTGATCAGCGTCTGCTCCACTTCCTCCTTTGTCAGTTCAGTGCGCAGCGTCCGCCCAATCAATTTGGATCCGCGACTTGGGACAACAACCGGAAACACCGCCAGATCAGGATTCGACAGCAAAGCCTCTTTTGCAGCGCGGCAGCCATGCGTTAATGCCTGCAACTGCCAGAGGTCCATGGTGCCTTTGTCGGCAAGCTTTTCTTTGAGCAGATGTGCGAGCGCCAAATCCATATTATCTCCACCCAGGAGGATGTGGTCGCCCACCGCTATCCGTCGCAATTCGACAGCGCCGTTGCTTTCTGTAACCGCTATGAGCGAAAGATCGGTGGTACCACCACCCACATCAACCACCAGGATGATCTCGCCGACTTTCACCTGTCTTCGCCAGTCGTTCCCGCTCGACTGAATCCAGTTGTAAAACGCGGCCTGCGGCTCTTCCAGCAACACCAGATTTTCAAATCCGGACACACGGGCGGCTTCGGCCGTCAATTCCCTGGCCGCCGGATCAAAGGATGCAGGCACCGTCAGTACGACATCCTGCTGCTGAAGCGGCGCATCGGGATGATGATGGTTCCATGCCTCCCGCATATGCTCCAGGAAATGAATGGATGCCTGAAGTGGAGAAACCGGTCCGATCTCGGCAGGTGCCTCGGGAGGTAGAATCGGGCTGCGCCGGTCCACGCCAGGATGACAGAGCCAGCTCTTGGCGCTCGACACAAGTCGAATCGGCGTTGTAATCCCCCGCACGCGCGCCAACTCCCCGGCAATAAAGCGCATCGCCGCATTCCACGGCAACGCCAGATCGGCAGATGCGAATTCATCGGAGTGAGGAAGATAAAGAAACGATGGCAGCAGCGGCCGCTCCTCAATGGCACCCGGGGCAACCAGCTGAGGGATTGGCATCACTTCCACCTGTATCTCCTCCGGCTTTTCTGAATCAGGCCGGACAAAAGCAATGGCACAATTCGTCGTACCTAAATCCATGCCGACGGAAAATCGCCCCTGGCTCACAATTCCACCTCTGCTGAAGCCAGAACGCGAACATCGTGTCCGGATGCGATCTTCGGCAGCGTGACGTTGTTTACTCGCCAGCCACGATGGATGAGGTTGCCTGTATAGGGAGGCTTTCCGATGACATTCCCGGTCAGGCGCAGGGAGGACGCGTCAAAACCCTCCGGCAAGGTAACGCGGCTTCCTTCTGGTTCATTCCGTATTGGAACTATCTTGAAATGATCGCGTACGGCCTTTCGACAACCCTGATGGACCACGCGCGCGGCGGCTCCGATATCGGAATCTGAAACACCGGTGATGTCTTCCTCCAGGAAATCCACAAAGCGCCCCTCTTGCTGCAACAGTCCCAATAATTGAACTGCCGCATCCGGCAGAGCCTCCTTGAATGCAGCTTGCGGGGTCGATGGCTGGGTTCGCGGCTCCGGTTCCGGTGAAATCGACCGTTTCATCTGTGATGCAAAACCCGCATCGCCCAAAATTTTAAAGAACAGCTTCAATGCCAGCGACAATCGTTCAAAAAATGACGGATCGTTATTCACGGCTACTCCTTTAAAAGAACAGCTCCCGGTTTTCGGTTTCCGGTTCATATGCCGGAATTGGACCAAAAGCCGGGAACTTCAAGACAGCAGGCTCTACCAGGCGTAGGCTTCCGGTGCTTCCCCTCCGGGGCCCGGCCAGATCTCATCCAGTTTCCTCAGAACCTCCGGGGATAGTTTCAGCTCCAGAGCCCGGGTTGCACCGGACAATTGCTCCATGGTGCGAGGCCCAATAATGGGTGAGGTTACCGCCGGGTTCTGAAGCAGCCAGGCAAGGGCAACATCTCCAGGCTGCGCACCGATCTCCGCGCACAGTGGTTCATATTTTTCCAGCTTGCTCCGGTGCTTCTCGATCAGCTTCCCGGTTCTTTCCTCGCTTCGACGCCCCTCTTTGGCTTTCTGCAGGGCGCCGCTCAGCAGGCCTCCTTCCAATGGGCTCCATGGAATCAAACCCAGCCCGTATTCCCTGCATGCGGGAATGACTTCGAGCTCAATGCTCCGGGTTGCGAGGTTATAAAGGCTCTGTTCGGAAACCAGCCCCAGAAACGAGCGCTTCTGCGCTTCGCTCTGCGCCCGCGCAATATGCCATCCAGCAAAATTGCTGCTACCCACGTACAGAACTTTTCCCTCGCGAACCAATTGCTCCATGGCCTGCCAAATCTCCTCCCATGGAGTACTCCGGTCGATATGGTGCATCTGGTAAAGATCGATGACATCCGTTTGCATCCGCCGCAGGCTTCCCTCGCAGGCTCTGCGAATATGGTATGCCGAGAGACGGCGATCGTTCGGCCCGCTTCCCATTTCATTGTAAACTTTGGTCGCGAGAACAATTTTCTCCCGTCGCCCTCCGCCTTGAGCCAGCCATCGGCCGATGATCTGCTCGGTTATCCCTTCCCCTACCTTCCAGCCATAAACATTTGCGGTATCGAAAAAATTGACACCCAGTTCCAACGCCTTGTCCATGAGGGCAAAGCTGTCCTGCTCTGATGTGTGCCAGCCAAAGTTCATTGTGCCAAGGCACAAAGGACTAACCTTCAACCCTGTCCTGCCCAAGTTTCTGTATTCCAAGATCCACCTCCTGGACGGTTGCTGATTTCCAATCCTCGACGCCAATGCCGCTAAAATGAAATCATGAATGGTACCAGACTCCAAGCCTCAATTTTGGCATCTGCGCGCAGCAATTTATTCTAATACCGGATACGAATGCACAACTGCTATACTCGTCCCGCTCCAATCAATCTGTAATCTGGAAGGGCGACTATGCGCATACACTTTTTTGCCATCCGCATTCTGGCCGCATTTGCAGTTATTGGAATTTTTTCAAGCCTTCCGCAGCACTCCCGGGCGCAAAACCAACCAATTCAGAGCCAGGAATCCAGGATTCGCACCCTTGAAGATCGGGAGGGAATCAGACAACTCCTGTTGAACTATGGACAAACGCTGGATCGCAGGGATTTCGTGGCCTTCGCCGCCCTTTTTACCGAAGATGCCGAATATGTGGGCGGCGCGGCCAGTATTGTCAAAGGCCCGGCTGCCATTGCAAAAATTCTTGAGGATACATTTAAAAAGAACCCAACGGGAGTGCGATCCCCGAATTTTCATTTGTTTGCCAACGAGATCATTCAGGTGCATGGGAACGAAGCCAGGGCCGCGAGCAAAGGGCTTTTTGTGGTACCGAACGCGGCCAATGCTCCCCAGATTGAGATGATGGCATCCTATGAAGATCTCCTGGTGCGCAGCGGATCGGGTTGGAAATTCAAAAGGCGCATCGTACACGCGGAGATCCCCTATTTCCCGGCAAAGAAATAACTCAATTCGGATTGTTCGGCAATGTCAAAGCAGGGTGCCTACATTCTTTTTCTCAAGCTTCACAAAACAGCCATTATCACTGCCGGCGCACTCGGAACATGCCGGCTTGCCGCCGGATTTTATCTTTACGTGGGAAGCGCCAACAGAGGAATCGCGCCGCGCATTGCCAGGCACCGGCGCCTTGCCGAATCAAAAACAGGAAAGATGCACTGGCATATTGACTTCCTTCTCACGCATCCGAATGTGAGGTTGGTTCGCACGAAGGAACTGGAGGGACGCAATGAATGCGCTATATCGCGCAAAATTGCATCCCTGAAAGGTATCAAAGTTCCTATTCCTAAGTTCGGCTCTACCGACTGCCGGGCGGGCTGCGCTGCGCACCTCTACCGCATGCAGTCGTTGAACATGATTTTGCCTGAATGATCCAGAGGGAACGTGGATCCTCGCTGAATTCACCGGGTCATCAGGATCGTTAAACGCATGAGATGGCTTGAAAGACTGGCACCTGTGCATAAATAGCGGGCGTATTCATTCATCGGGAGAATTCATCATGGACAAAGCTACTGAGCAGCTATACCGGGAGCGTGAAAAGAGGTTTATCGATGCGGTCGAACTCAGAGTCCCGGACAGAGTTCCGAGTTCCATACATCTGAGCTATTTCCCGGCAAAATTTACCGGCATCAAATTTCGCGATGCTTACTATGATTTTCCGAAGTGGAAGGAGGCTTATGTAAAAACGGCGCTCTGGCTCCAGCCGGATCGCTGTGAATATTTCCCAAACAGCTGCGGCAACGCCATGGCCGCCCTCGATCAAAAAACGATGGTTTGGCCCGGCCATGGAGTCGGGGATAACTCGTCGCATCAGTTTGTCGAAGGCGAGTACATGAAGGCAGAGGAATACGATCACTATTTGAATGATCAGGGAGACTTCAACATCCGGTGCATGCTGCCCCGCACCTTCGGCTTTCTGAAGCCGTTGGCTCAACTGCCACCGCTCCACAGCATGGGCAATTTCCTGCCCTTCGATCTGCTCGCATCGCCCGAATTTGCCGACATGCTGCAGAAGTTGAGCGGCATCGCCCAGGAAGCCGTGGAATGGCAGAAGCAGGCATTCGGTATGTGGACCGCGCTGAATGAGGCGGGTTTTCCAGGAAAGCCTGTCGGCATCGGCGGCGGTGTCCCTTATGACATGATCTCCGATTTCCTGCGTGGAATGCGCGGAGCCATGCTGGATATGTATCGATGCCCGGATAAGCTGATGGCCGCCATTGAGAAAAATATGGCGCAAACGGTAGCGCGCATCGCGATGGGCCCCAAAGCCACAGGATTTACCACAGCATTCATCGCACTGCACCGCGGCGCAGATGGGTTCATGTCGCTGAAACAATTCGAACAGTTCTACTGGCCCTACCTGGTTAAGCTTGTCAATGCACTGGTGGAGGCGGGATATACGCCGGAAATATTCTTTGAAGGCGACTATACGAAGCGCCTGGAATACCTGACCCAATTGCCCAGGGGCAAATGTATTGGACGTTTTGATCGCTCCGACATGGCCAGAGTCAAGGAAATCCTTGGCGGCCACATGTGCATCCAGGGCAACATGCCCTCCTCCCTGCTTCAGACCGGGACGAAGGAGGATGTAATTCAGTACTGCAAATGGCTCATCGATGTGGTGGGGAAAGACGGCGGCTATATCATGGGTACGGGATCGGTTGTAGACGAAGTAAAGCCCGAGAATCTGAAGGCTATGATCGACTTCACGCGTGAATATGGAGTGTATCGGTAAAGCGCAAACGCTCCCCTGTTTTGAGTAAATAGGGGAGCAGCCCCGCTTTTAAAAGTGTGTCTGCTGAATCAAGGTCAGAGCGTCGGCTCGCGGTGCATTCCGCTCATTGTCCCAATAAGGCGAAAGCTTTCGCAAGTTAGCCACGATCTGTGGAAAAACCTCGAGCACCTTGTCGACATCCGCATCCGTATTGTATCGGCTGAGGCTGAAGCGGACGGACCCGTGAATCGCGGTAAATGGAACTTTCATTGCCCGCAGCACGTGAGATGGTTCCAGCGAACCTGACGTGCAGGCTGATCCGCTGGATGCACAGATACCATATCCGCTTAGCTGAAACAGCATTCCCTCGCCTTCGATGTAATGGAACGAGATGTTCAGGGTATTCGGCAGTCTGTCGGCACCTTTGCCATTCACCTGAACTGATGGAATTTTCTCAACGAGCGATTTCTCCAGCCGGTCGCGCAGCCTCTCAATTTCCGTTTCGTCCTTCACGCGATTTTCCATCGAGAGTTCCAGCGCTCTGGCAATCCCGATGATGTAGGGAACATTTTCGGTTCCGGCCCGCCGGCCATCTTCCTGGTGTCCGCCGAGCATGTATGGACGGCAGCGTGTGCCGCGCCGGATGAAGAGCACGCCCACACCCTTCGGCGCATGCAGCTTGTGTCCGGAAAACGACAACAGATCCACATAAGGCAGCCCCAAAGCAAGGTCGATGGGAAGCTTGCCGACTGTCTGAGTGGCATCCGTGTGAAAAATAATCGCCGAATCCGTCTGCTTGGTAATGCGTGACAGTTGATCAATCGGAAAAATCACGCCGGTTTCATTATTGGCATGCATGATGGAGACGAGAAGGGTTTCCGGAGTCAGCGCCCGGATAAATTCCTTTACATCCAGTTTCCCATCACGATCAACACTGAGGTAGGTAATCTTGTAGCCATTCCGCTCCAGTTCCCGGCAGACTTCCAAAACCGCAGGATGCTCGACGGAGGTCGTGATGATGTGCCGACGGTTCGGATTGGCGTGAGCGGCGCCCAGAATTGCCGTGTTATTGCTTTCCGTGGCGCAGCCGGTAAACAGGATTTCTTTCGGATCGACGTGTCCGAGGCAGTCGGCGATTTTCTTGCGGGCAGCGGTCAAAGCCTGGCCCGTCTGCCGCGCCGGCTCATACATTGAGCTCGGGTTGAAATAATACTCGGTAAAATAGGGCACCATCGCTTCCACTACTTCCGGCGCCACCTGGGTCGTCGCGTTGTTATCGAGATATGTTATTTTCATAGCGTGTTTTACACCTCGATGACACGAATCCGCTCATCAACCTGATCTTTAAGGTTTCGCTCTATCATCATCTTGAGAGTCTGGCTTGCACCCGCGCAGTTGGAACAGGCTCCACGCAGACTGCAGTAAACCAGCGTTCCCTTGATGTCCATGATCTCTACATCGCCGCCGTCCGCTCTCAAAGCGGGACGAATGTATTCGGCAATCACCCTCTCAACCTTTTTCGCAAACTGATACGGAGAGAACTCCGGCGAAACAGGTTCTGCCTGCAACACCGGAAGCTGCACCGGGCTGGAGACTGCCGCAGCCTGGCCTTCCCATACCTGATCCAAAAGATCCTGTAGACCTCCGGGCACATGATGACACGAGGCACATCCGCCGCCGGCCTTGATGGCATTCGTAATCTGCGGAATGGTTCTCAGATTCAGTTCGCGAATCTTGCGTTTGATATAGGGCTCAGTAAGGGAAAAGCATTTGCACACCATCCGCCCCTCATCAGTCTCCTCATCGTGCATATCGATTCCGAGCTTTTTGAGATCGACGCCACGACGCTGCGCCCAGTTGTATACGGCCGCCTCAAGAGCCTCCGCGCCCATGACCGAACAATGTATCTTCTGTTCGGGCAGTCCATCGAGATAGTCAACGATGTCCTTGTTCTGGATCTGGAGGGCGGTCAGGGGCGTATAGCTTCCCTTTTCGATGATCTCGCAAAGCGCTTCCGAGGAGGCTATCGCCGACGTGCATCCAAAGGTCAGATATTTAGCCTCCGAAATGACGTCCTGCGTCGGATCAGAGGGGTGTCGTATGACGCGGAAAGTGAAACGCATGGCGTCTCCACAGGCAATAGACCCGTGCTCTCCCATGCCATCCGGATTCTCGATCTCGCCCAGATGCGTTCCCGGTTTTCCATGAACCGCATCCATGAACAACTGTTTCGTTTTTTCGCTGTATTCCCAACCCATGTCGCGACTCCCTCAAATAAACGAATAGTGAAGAGATACTATACTCCTACTTGCCGACATGGGCAAATACAGGATGCAAATTAGGTTACGGGTTCCAGGCGGGATTCCCGGCTTATCCCGCAACCCTATTGGGAATATTGAATCTGAAATCTTGAATCTGCAGCTGTTACCCCTGGTTTGCTATTGGCTGCGTTGCCTGTTTCCTGCGCGAAAATCTGAGCGCGAGGTCGTCGAGGAGCGAATATACCACCGGGACCGCGATCAGCGTCAGCAGGGTTGAAGTAATCAGGCCACCGATTACGGCTCGTGCCATGGGGGCGCGCATCTCCGAACCGGCTCCGATCTCAAATGCCAGAGGAAGCATGCCGAAAATCATAGCCATGGTGGTCATGACAATCGGGCGGAAACGAGTTCGTCCCGCTTCTATCAGGGCGGCCGATCGATCCTTTCCTTCCAGCCTCAATCGCTTTGTGTAATCAATCAGCAGGATGGCGTTTTTCGTCACGAGCCCCATGAGCAGGATAAGTCCGATCATCGACATGATGTTCAGCGTATCCCCCGTGGTCAACAGGACCGCAGCCACGCCTATCAGGGACAGCGGCAGGGAAAGCATGATCGCGAGCGGATGAGTAAAACTGCCGAACTGGGAAGCCAGGATCAGATAAATGAACACAACAGCCAGGATGAGTGCGTCATAAATGGAGTCAAAGCTTTCCGACATATTTTCCGACTCGCCGGTAAAGGCAACCGAATATCCGGTCGGGAATTTGTAATTCTCCAGTTTTGCCTTAATATCATCCTCCACATTCCCCATGGGACGGCCGGCAGTATTGGCCAGGACGCGGACCTCTCGCACGAGATCCAAATGTCGGATCTGGGCAGAACTCGATCCCCTTTGGAAATTGGCCACCTGGCCCACAGGAATCAGGAGATCTCCGCCACTGGAATTTTTTTTCGAGCTCAACAGGTCGATATCCCCTAGAGTGTCGATCGACTTCCGTTGCTCGTCCGAGAGCCGAACTCTTACATCATAGGAATCGCCGTCCTTGTCCTCGTATTGCGTGGCGACTTCTCCATTCAACAGCGTTCGCAGCGTCATGGCCAGCAGTTCAAGATTGATCCCAAGGTCCGAAGCCAGCTTGCGGTCTACCTGCACGCGTATCTCCGGCTTATCCCGATCCAAGCTCCTGTCAACATCCACCGCGCCGGGAACACTCCGGACTATGGCAGCTACCTCCGCAGAAACCTTGTCAATGCCCTCCATATCGAGCCCTTTGACACTGATCTGCAGCGGTCTGGAATCTCCCATATCCGCGACATCTTCAAGGCTGATAATGGCACGGCCATAATCGGTCAGCTCACTTCTCAACTTGCTGCGAAGCGCATCATCCGATAATGGGCGTTCCTTGGCCGACTTCAGCTTCACATAGATCACTCCCTCGTTGAGAGCAGAACTGGAACCGGCGCCAATAGTCGTGAAGGTATAGGCTATCCCCGGCTTGCTCGCAATATGTCGGACAATCTCGTTGGAGATCTCTTCTGTCTGCTCCAGTGTATTGCCGGGATTGGTTTTAAAACTTACCTGGAATTCGCCGCGATCATAGGACGGCATGAAATCCTGTCCCAGTCGATCAAGGGCAAAAAGGCTGACGGCAAATACCGCCAAGGAAACGACCATGATCCAGCCGCGATGTCTCAATGAAAGACCGATTGATTTTTCATATACATCCCGGAGTTTCATAAACTGGTTATCGAAGGATTCCAGAAGCCGCGACAGGCCGCGCCTCCGGCGGTTGGTTTCAACCGCGGGATCATACCAGCGGGAGGAGAGCATCGGGTCCATGGTAAACGATACGAACAGCGAAACCAGGACGGCGAAGGCGATGGTGATTCCGAATTCATAAAAGAACTGTCCGACAATTCCCTTCATGAAGGCGATCGGCACGAACACCGCGATAATAGAAAAGGTGGTGGCCATAACCGCAAGACCGATTTCAGAGGTTCCAAGCCTGGCCGCCTCGAAGTGATCCCGTCCGAACTGCATATGCCGAACAATGTTTTCCCGTACAACGATGGCATCGTCAATGAGCAGGCCGACAGACAAAGACAGTCCCATCAGCGTCAGGATGTTCAGAGAAAATCCCAATACCCGCATGACGATAAACGCCGAAATAATTGAAACCGGCAAGGTAAGGCCGGTAATCACCGTGCTGCGCCAGCTATTAAGGAACAGAAAGACAATAAAAATCGTGAAAATGGCGCCCAGGACCAGTGTGTTCTTTACATCATCGACCGATTCGCGAATGAAAAGAGACGAATCCCGAACCACGCTCAGATGAGCCTCGCCCGGCAGTTCCTGGTTCAGCTTCGGAAGCGCGGTCTTGATGGCTTCGGCAACATCCACCGTGTTGCTTCCCGACTGCTTGCGTAATTCAATCGCGAGCGCCCGTTTTTCATTGATAAGAGCCAGTGTTCTCTGCTCTTCATATCCATCGGAAATCCTGGCTATTTCTCCCAGATAAACCGGGACTCCCCGGATGGTTTTTACGATCAGGTTCTGGAACATTTCGGGATCTGTGATTTTGCCCTCTACTCGAACCAATTCCTCGACCGCGCCGCTGTTGATCTTGCCCGCGGGGACTTCCAGGTTTTCCTTTTTCAGTGCCAGCACAACTTCCGGCACAGTCAGGCTGTACGCTTTCATGCGCTCCGGGTTGAGAAAAACCTGGATCTCGCGTCGTTGGCCTCCGACAATGGAAAGCGATCCGACTCCTTCGATATTTTCGAGCCGCTTCCGAATGACCTTTTCGGTCAGAGAGGTCAGTTCCTTGGGCGAGAGCTTGGAGGAGCTCACCGACAGAGAAACAATCGGCATGTCGGCAGGGTCCATCCTCTCGATCACAGGATCTTCCACTCCCGTCGGGAAATCCCGGCGGAGCGCACTCACTTTGCTCCGTACGTCCTGCGCGGCCGTATGCACATCCGTGCCGAGTTCAAACTCAATGACCACAACCGAAACCCCCTCGGTGGTGGTGGAGGAAATGTGCTTGACCCCTTCAATCGGGTTGACCGACTCTTCGACCCGTTTGGTTACTTCGGTCTCCACAGTTTCCGGTGCAACTCCCGGATAAATGGTCTGGACCGTTACCACCGGGAAATCAACATTCGGAAACAGGTCGATGGAAAGCTCTTTGTAGGAAAACACACCCAGGACAACCAGGGCCACCATCATCATCGTGGCAAACACCGGCTGCTTCACCGAAAGGTCGGACAAAATCATGAGACAAACCCCGCTACTTTATTCGAACCGAAATACCATCTTTCAAAGAAGGTCCAAGCTCCGTAATCACCATGTCTCCGGCGTCGAGACCGCGTGCAATCCATACGCGATCCTGCTGGGTCCCACCGATCTGAATGGTCAGACGTCGGGCTTTCCCCTCCCGGATGACATAGACTCCCGCCGACTCGGATCCTTCTTTTTCAGGAATCAGGGAATCACGAGGAATGATCAGTACATTCTTTTCTCGGCCCGTTGTGATCTCACCGCGCGCATACATTCCGCTGCGCAATTCCCCGCTGGGATTGCCGATCTTCAGCTTCAGCTTCACCGAGCGGTTATCGGATTCCACCGTGGGATTGACAGCGGCGACAATTCCCGAGAACTTTCTCTCGGCCCAGGTAGGCGTGGTGAATTCGGCGGACTGGCCGACTCGAACCGTCGCCAGCTGATACGACGGGACCACGCATTCCAGCTCAAGCTGGCTGTTATCCACCAGGGTGCACACAGCGGTCCCCGGCGAAATCAGAGAGCCCTGATCCAGCAGCTTTTTCTGGACATGCCCGGATGCCGGCGCAAAAATCCGACAATCCTTCAGCGCTTTTGCGGCAATGGCAAGAGCCGCTCGAGCCTGGTTGCATTGAGCCTCCGCCAATCGAACCTGGGAATCCGCTTCTTTGACGCCGGTCATCGCCGCCTGGTGATCCTTCTGGGTAATTCCTCCGCTGCGCAGCAGATTATCGGCCCGCTCCTTTTCCGTTTTTGCATGCTCTGCTCCGACTTGCGCCCGTTCAACCCCGGCTTGCGCCACCGAAAGCGCAGCCTGCGCCTGATCATAGGAAAGTTGGTAATTGGTCGGGTCGATTTCAGCCAGGAGCTGATCCTTCCGAACCAGGTCGCCTTCCCTGAAATGAACGGCAATCAGGCGGCCTCCGACCTCCGGTTTTACATCGACCATTGAAAGAGAGCGCAGATCCCCGGATATGGAAACCGTCGAAACCCAGTCGCTTTTCTCCACCGCGGATGCCTTGACCGTCAGTGAGTCTTCGCCGGCCGCAAGCGGCTTTTCGGGACTGTTTTCACCTTTAGAATTGCTGCAGTTCCATTGGCTGCCCAACAACAGCAACAGAAAAGGCAGAAGCAATTGACGCAAATTCCAAGTTCTCACCGATCCCCCTCCTGGTCCAGCACTGGACTGCCCGAAGCCAGACGCAGACGTGCCTTTGCCACTTCATAATCATAGGTTGCAAAAATATTATTGTTCTTGGCTTCCGCGACGGCCGTCTGAGAATCGACAACATCAAGCGTGGTGGCAGCTCCATACTGATAGTTGGACTGCATCATCGTCAGCACCTTTTCAGCCTGGCTGACGCTGAGTCTGGCCGCGGCAATTGCCTTTTCCGCGGATTTCATGTCGTCATACGCCTGCTTTACTTCCAATCGGACGTCGTTTTCCATCTGAGCCAGACGCTGTTCAGCGGCATGCATCCGGGACTGAGCCTGGTAAATCAAGCCCGCTTTGCGCCCGCTATCAAAAAACGGAAGCTTAAAATTGAATGTCAGATTCCAGCTTGAAAAATCGGTATTGAAAAAATTCTTTGGTTCTCTGACGGAGTATCCGTACGCCGCAGACATATCGACACTGAGCCTGTTCTCGGCGTTGGCAAGAGAAACCGTTAATCGAGACGCCTGAACCAACCGGCGGGTAGCCGTAAGCTCCGGACGGAATTCAACCGCATGCCGCTGCAATTCCTCCAGCGATCCCGCCGCCCAGGGCTTATAAGCAAGTGATCCATCAATCTCCGTCGGCGTATCGAGGTCTACGACGATCAGGCTGTTGATGCGGGCGCGCGCCAATTGAACTCTGTTTTCAGACCGTATCAGTTCGGGCTCGAGATTGGCGAGATTCACCTCAGATCGCAGTACATCGACCTCAGTCGCAACGCCGTCCTTGAATCGAACACGGGCCTGATCCAGGTGGTGCAGACGCTGGCGCCGTGTTTCCTGGGTCACTTCCCGGTTTGCCTGCATGAGCAGAAGATTCTTAAAGGCCTGGAAGACCTTGTACGTCAACTGCTGCCGGACCGCTTCCTTGGACGCAGACTTTTCCTCCAGGCTTTCTTTGGCAAGCTGAAGAGCGGTTCGCACTTTTCCTGCCGTATAGAGGGGCTGCTTCACTTCAACATTCATGTTGAACATGTTGCTGGCCGTCGGCACCAGGGCATCCTTGAATTCCTGCGGCACTTTGTCGAAGCTGGAACTATTCAAAATACTGGGATCCCGGAGCCTTAAACCATACCCCTGAAAGGTGACCTGCGGGAATGCCCCCGATCTCACTTCGGTAATCTTTCCCTTCAGCTCTTCCATTTCATACTGGGCGATATGCACCTCAGGGTTACGCGATAACGCCAGTTTCACCGCTTCTTCGAGCGTAAGCTTCTGCGCCTTTTCCTCTGCGGGGCTGGCAACAGGAACAACTCCCTGCACCAGGAGCCCCAGCAAGAGCACTCGCATCCATTTCATCTTCTGCCTCCGGCAGCTATACCTTTCGGTAAGGCATTTTTCTTTGGACTAGCGTCAGGCAGAATCATATCTACCAGCTTTTCAGCCTTTCCCCGAGTCAGGCTTGACCGTCCGGTAAAGAAATATTCCAATATTTCGATCAGTACCATCCCCATCAGCGCGGTCGAGATGAGTTCAGAATCCTGTGAAGAGGAATCCCGATCATGCTCTCGTATCATCTTTGCAATGGTGAATCGTTCCCGCTGGCACTCCTGAAGGAAGTTGAAGCTCGGATACTCTCCCTCCGGGGAAAACATCATGCGGAACAGCAGGCGAACGCTATTCGGATCCTCTTTGCTGTTGTTGAATTCGGAGTAGATATACCAGACCAGCTTGTCCCGCAGATTCCCGGGAAATTCCGATAAAGTCTGAAGATTTTTTTTGGTCCGGCTGAAGATATCGAGCATCAATTCCTGATACATATGCTCTTTGCTGTCAAAGTGATAATACAGGACCGGCTTAGTTATCCCTGCAGCCTGACAGATCTCACGAATGGATGTCCCGGCATACCCCTTCCGGGCAAACAGCCCCTTAGCCGCATTCAGTATAGCGTCGCGTGCATTTTTCATAGCGGACACTAACTATACCGATCGGTAAAGATTTGTCAAGGGCGATTGGAGTATTGAACATCATGGTCGCCCGTGAACATATTCCGGCGCCATGATATGCTGGAACTCATGGGATATTTTGAGGACATTCAGCGCGCGGTAAAAAAGATTCCGCACGGCAAGGTCGCAACCTATGGCAGCGTGGCCAGCGCCGCGGGATATTCCGGAACTGCCCGCCAGGTATCCTGGGCCCTGCGTGCGCACAATGCGGTAAGGCTTCCCTGGCAGCGGGTTCTTGGTTCAGGCGGAAAGATTCTTCTACCGGGAGAGTCCGGTTTGCACCAGCGTACGCTGCTGGAACTCGAAGGAGTACATTTTCGAGGAAACCGCGTGGATATGAACCGCCACGAATTTCACTTCGGGCTTCCCAAACAATCCGACAAAAAGCGGGCCCGGCGCTCCCCGTAAGCCGCCGGCAATTCGAGGCCGGTTATGGCGCTTCTGTCTTCAGCGTGCGCTCCATCAACTCACGAATGGCCTCTTGAGGGGAGATCATCCCTCCCAGTATTCGGTGCACCTGCTGCGTTATTGGCATCTCGACTCCATGCTTCCGGGCGAGAGCCACAGTAGCCCCTGTTGTCTTTACTCCTTCGGCCACCATCCGCATGGATCCGATGATCTCCGGAAGCGCACGGCCTTTGCCCAATTCTATCCCGACACTGCGATTGCGGCTCAGATTGCCCGTGCAGGTCAGTACGAGGTCACCCATGCCGGCCAGCCCGGCGAGAGTTTCACCACGCGCCCCGCAGGCAATTGCCAGCCGTGCCATTTCCGCCAGGCCCCTTGTTATCAGTGCCGCCATCGGATTATGGCCCAGGCCAAGCCCCTCGATGACACCGGCGGCAATCGCAATGACATTCTTTACTGCGCCTCCGATTTCAACGCCGACCACATCGGTAGAGGTATATATCCTCAGGGCGCCGGAGGAAAATTCTTCCTGTACAATCTGGGCTAAGTCCTCATTATCCGAGGCCACAACCACAGCCGTTGGATCCCCGCGCACCACTTCCCGCGCAAAGCTCGGTCCCGAAAGAACCGTCAGACGCGGAGTGAAATGGGGTTCAGTGACATCCCGGATTACCTCGCTCATCCGCATCAAGCGGTCTACATCCAGGCCCTTCGTGGCGCTTACCAGAATCATCTCCGGCCGGAGGTGGGGAAGCATCTGTTCGTAGATGGACCGGCAGACATGCGAGGGTACTACATTTACCGCAAACTGTGCCCCATCGAGCGCCTCGGCAATAAGATTGGTAGCAAGGATGCGGTCGGAGAGAATGATGCCGGGCAAAAACAGCCGGTTTTCGCGATGAGCCTGGATGCTCTCCGCAACCGATTTTTCATAGGCCCAGAGCTTGACGGAATGCCCGGCTCCCGCCAGGGAAATGGCCAGGGCCGTTCCCCAACTTCCTGCACCTATAACGGAAATGGATGACATATAGAAGGCACTAAATCAGAAAAAAACAGGAGCCTGCAGGAGCGATCAGTTAGTAGCCGGGGGTAAAGTGTAGCGAAGCTCCCGATTGGATATTAGACTAATAACAAGTCCCGTGGGGGCAGCAGAACACCAATCTTTCTCCTAAACTTCGGGGCTCTTTCTCTCGCTCATCTCTACCGGGGGTTTGCTGCGCTTCACCCCCGGCTACTCGCTTTCGGCCCTCCGGGCCTGTTGCTTTACTCGCGTCGCAGGACATAGAACAAATAAAGCAAGTGCTTCGGCGACGCTCCAGTGAACACCCTGCAATTCCCCAAAACCGTTGCTACTTCTGCTCCGGAGGGAATACGCTTATTTCCACGCGTCGGTTGAGCGCCTGGTTATTCGGATCGTTCGGATCCGCCGGAGATTCCCACCCTTTGCCCTGAATACTGAATTTGTTCGGATCGAATTTGAATTTTTCGACCAGCGCCCGCTTGATAGCTTCGGCGCGCGCCTGGCTCAATTCACGCACAGCCTGGATTGGGACACGTCCCTTCATGCTGGAATCCGTATGCCCTTCAATCAGAATCACTGCGCGGGCGAACTGTCCCGACAGCCTCGCAACCTGTTCGAGGGTTGCATCCACGTTCGGATCATACAATTTCCCGGAAACTACGCTCCCATATTCATCCCTGGCCGGCTCATAGGGATTGGCCGAGTTGGGATAAAAATTGATCCGGATAGTCTGGGTAAGAATCGGAGATTCAGCCGGCATCTTCCGGAAGTTCGAGGGTGTAAACGCCGCAATGCTCTCATCCTTCTGATGAGCAAAGGTTCCCTTCTGCTGCAGCTTCTGAACAAAGGTAAAGTCCATGACCTGGTCGAACGGAATAGGCGCATTGATACGGCCAAGTTCACGGTAGATATAGCTCGCATTTTTCCATGTACGTTCGAAGTTGGTCGGATTGGATGAATTCAGAAAGAACTGAACATTCTCGGCAAAGTTGGTCGGGTGCGCGTCATTGCGCATGGACATCACTTCTTCCTGCTTCATGCCGAAAGCATCGGCCATCCATTTGGCGGCCTGGTCAGGGTTCTGCTTTACAAAATCCATCCCATCAAAGATCCCTGCAACCAAACCATCCACAATCTCCGGATGATCTCTCGAGAAGTCCGCGCGCACGGCATAGACATCCGCAATCAACTTGTTTGCATCGCTGGTACTCGACAACACTTTCGTTCCGGCCACGCGTTCCGGAATTTTATAGATATCCGGCGCCCACGACACACAGGCATCCACTTTCTTATCCGCAACGAAGGCGGCCGCGGCTTCAAATGCCGTAGCCGTGTATTTCACCTTGATATCCGATGGCCGGAGGCCTGCGGACAGAAGCAGCGATGTCAGGTAGTATTCGCTGGGAGAATTCTGCGCCAGGGCCACTGTTTTGTTGCGGAGATCCGCGACAGACTTGATCGAATTTCGGACTACAATGCCGTCACCGCCGCTGGACCAGTCAATCTGCTGCGCAATTCTTGGGGATGTGCGCGAATCCTTGATCAGTTCCGGAGCCAGCAAGACCATCATATCGGCTGTGCCCCAGAGCGTGTGGACCTGGCCTGCCGCAAATGCATCTCGGGCAGCCACCGGATCATCCATCAACACCATCTCGACCCGGAAGCCATACTTCTTGGCAAATACGCTGTCCGCATTCGGTTTGGTGCCATGATTGGCAGCAATCACCGGAAGCCATCCGGCCCAGACGTTATAGCTGAACTTCAGGATTTTCTCTTTTTCATCCCAACGATACTGGCTGACGCCCTTTACTGCGGGCAGTCTGTCGGCCGGCACATACTTATATTCTTTGACGGTTGTAACGCCGGCGGTATCCGGAGCTTCCGTTTCCACGGTTTGGGCATCCTTGTCACCACCCGAGAGGATCTTGCCACCCGGGCTTCGCTTCATGACAATAAAGATGCCGAATCCGATCAGACCGAGTATCAAAACAATAGAAATCAGTTTTCCCAACGGCGTGAGTCTAGCAGGCTGATCAGCCATATATCCCCCATTTCAAATGACGAATGACGAATGACGAATGACGAATGAACGGCATTAACCTCTACTCGTAATTCGTTATTGCTTTGGTCCGATTTCCTTTGAAGCAGCGGGTGTATCCGTCGAAGCGGGAGCCTGGATTCCCTGGCTTGCCAGGAAATCCGCGAGCGCTGCCTGTTCCAAAGCCTTGCGCTCGTTCTCCTTTTCAACGACAGCATCCATGTTTACCATATCCTTGGCAACGCGGGCTTTGCCGGCGGACTTCTCATAGCGCTTTGCCAGGATGTCTTCGACCGTCTTCATGGTATCGCCCAAGTCGCCGACTTTGAATGCCGCGCTGCCGAGGGCGGCGGCCGCTTCCGCTTGTGCTTCCTTGATCTGAACCTGCGAAAGCTGTTTCTCCAGCTTCTGCACTTTTTCTTCAAATTCCTTTTGCGCCACTTTGGCCTGGCGCAGATTTCCCTGATAGGCTTCCTCGGTTTCCGCCAGTTCCTGAGTATCGATGGCGAGGTCGGCCTTCAGCTCCTGCAGCTCCCTGGCCAGGCTGCCCGCAAGATCCATATTTCCGGCATGATGGTTGGCAATGATGCGTCGTTCGAGATCCTGGGCTCGAATGGTTTTGGCCTTGACCTGGGTTTTCAGCCGTTCCGCAATCCCGGCCATGCGGGCGAGCGCAGTATTGTATTGCACCATTTTATCCCGGAATTCCTGGCGCGCGGCCTCCATGAGCGCTTCGGGATTCCGCTCTTCAATGCCGCTGACGAAAAGTCCCAAAAGACCTCGAAAAAGCCTTCCCAAACGAGCAAATACCGCCATATCCCACCCCTTTCCGGGATCAACCCCAATAATACGAATTACAGTATGGTTTTGTTCTCACAGTCCCACCGGCACGCCGTGGACAGACGGCGCTTCCGGCCATCCTTCATTCCTCTTCATCCGTCGTAACAACCGGATGATCCACTATATAGCCGGCTGAGGATGCCATGACGCGCTCCTGCGATCGCTTCATCCGCTTCCACTCACGCCATTTCCTGCTGTCCGCATCCAGGCTTGTCTCGATCTGGGTTTTCTCCTGGCGGAGACTGGCGATCTGGGCATCGATTTCGGCCATCCGCTTGCCGCAGGCCTGATTCCTGGCCTGCATTTTGTCAGCCACGCGAGCCTCGAAAGCATCCAGAGCCTGATCCCGGGCGATGGCGTCCCGAATCAGCGCTTCGGTCGACACTCCTTTGGCCTGCAGGCGATCCAGCACCGCCTTTTGAATGTCTTCTCGCGATTTCGCTTTTTCAGACTCCTCGGCAACCATCAATCCCAGTTTTTCGATTGTCCAGTCGTCCGGTTTCCCGGATATACCCGCGGCGGTATAGATCTCTTCCAATGGAATCGAAAGCTCCGATGGAGTATCGGCCAGGGCCTGAATGTCGCCCGATCGGATTTCGCCGGCCAACTCACGAAGTTTTACCGTTCTGGTCTGAATTCGCCTGGCTGGAGTGGATTCGGAAGATGCCACCGATTCCAGAATTCCCAGTTTATCGCCAATTCCCTGCAATAGCTTGATAAAGGACATCTATACAAATCTCCGCAGATCTTCGATTCTTTTATCCAGTTCTTCCGGTGATATGGTGCGAAATCGCTCCGGAAGGAACCGGGCATCCGTGCATTCCTTGACGGCCACCAGATCCATATACTCCAGCTTGAGCTTGTGCGCGCTCGGACGAATTTCCGTCAATACATCCTTTAGTATTTCCAGAAACGGCTTCGGTGCCGATGCCAGCGCCTGCACTCGCAGAGCCCGCACCAGAATGCCCTCGATTTCGTTTCCGCCCAGTTCAAGGCCCTGCGGAATCGGAGGAATATCCGATGCGGTCAATTCCACTTTCAGTTTTCGCGCGATAGAGAGGAACAGGCTGTTGATTTCATCCTGTGTTTCCGGTGGAAACAACGGGATGTGCACATCCAGTCGTCCCTGCCGTTTCAGATCTACCTCCAGCAGGTCAGGGCGCGACGTCGCAAACACCCAGATGATCCGTCCCCGGTTGCGCGTGTCGGACATTTCCTTGGCCAGCATTGCATAGACGCGGCCGGAGAGACCTCCATCCCCATCCCGTCCTTCACGTTTCCCGGCAGCTTGATCCGCTTCATCGACAAACACGACCACCTGCCCCAGGGCGTGCAGAATCGAAAATATCTTCTCCAGGTTCGATTCCGTAGCCCCGACCCATCGGTCACGAAAATTCTTGAATATGACGCAGGGGATCCCCAATTCTCCCGCCCAGCACTGAATCAGGAATGTCTTACCGGTCCCGATTCGTCCGGTGATCAGATAGCCCATCGGCAACGCGGAAAAGGCTCCGCGCTTCATCAGCGTAGCATCTTCTCTGAGCCAATTCTTGACCGCATCCGCGCCCGACAGGTTTTCCAGACCGAATGGAGATTCAAGAAACTCCAGCAAGCCCTGGCATTCCTTTTCAATGCGTTCCTTCTTCATTCGGGTCAGCCAGGCTTGGGTGATGGATTGGCCGTTTCTGAGCGCCCTTGCGAGAACTGTATGAGCACCGACACGGCTGAGCCCTGTCATACGGCGGCCAAGGACTGGCAGCGGCAACTCGGATTTTGAGGCCAGTTCCGGCAGGACGCCCGATCCCAGCGCCTGGACATAATCCGCCATCTCCTGTTCTCCGGGCAGCGGAATATTCAGAGCGGCAGCATGCGGATTTTCCACGGCAAGGCTATTCAGATCGTGCAATCCCTCCGCAATCAGAACCGTCACGATATCGGAGCGAAGGATTGCCGGATCATTCGCCCACCCCAATACCTTCACGACATTGGAACTGAACGCGCCGCCCAGTTGCAGCGCATCGCCCCGCGGGATCACGAACTCGGCGAAATCAATAATGACGGCTATTTTGCGCGGAGTATATTCATTCCCCCTCAAGGATTGCAGATTCAGACTGCGGAGGAGATAGCGATCAATCAGCTCCATCGCCGCTCCAGGCTCGCGAAGCTGTATCATGCTCGAAGCCTGATCGCCCAGCGCCATGCGAAGCCAGTCACCCCAATCTTCCGCCCCTCGCGTCGCCCGGATTCCCTTGCCGCGATCGTAGTGCAGAATGACCTCATACTTTTCGAACATGACGTCGTCGAGAAAAGTGCCGAGCGGCAACAGCCTGGGCTCCGGAATTCCAGGAGTTGGGATTACATCGAAAACATTCCCATGCAAAAGGAACTGGGATACAGATCCGGATTTGAACAGGTCCCGCATCTCCTCAGCCCATGCCGGCAATTCCATGAATAGCTCCTCATCTCCCGATGATTGCGGTTGCTTCCTGAATGGTGTCTCGTTACTCGTCGATCGTCAACTTCACCGCGGGCGGTTCGGACATCAAGTCCTCAACGGCGCCATAAATCTTTTGCTGATCGGTTACCCACTGGGATGTGCTGCCCAGAGTGGTGGTGATCTGATCCACCCGCTGCGAAATGGTCACCGGATCAGCTGTCAGCACAGCCTGCTCCCTGACAAGCTCAATCTGCTCCTGGATGCGCGTGAGTTCTGCATCGAGGAAATCCAGCTTCTCCTTAGCCTCCCGGCGGCGCACCAGGCGCTGTTCCAGGATTTCGACCTGTCCGGAATAGCTTTTTCGCAGGTCTTCGGTCAGCTGCTCACTCAACTTGCCTTTCAGCTGAGTAATCCGCTCCTCCAGATCCTGGGCTGCGTCCAGGGATCCTTGCCCCAGGAGCATTCGATTGATGGCCTGGCGTGTCGACAGCAGCCGCAAATAGAGCCACAGCAGCCGCCCTAACCCCTCATTCTGAGCCTGCAGCGCCTGGGTTGGAGCCGTTTGCAGCTGCAGTTGTTGATCCAGCAGTGAACGGCAGCGCCCCTCCAGCTTCCGGTACCGCTGCTGGTCTTCGCTATTCAGCTGCTGCACGAGGAGATCCACTTTCGATTGCCATTGCTTACGCGTCGACACCTGCTGCGACGCCCCGACGAACCGTTGAAACCGCTCGTTGTTTCCGAGCACCCAGAGGTAGCCCAATTCCAATCCCAGCCCGACAAGCCAGAACCCGGGATTGAGAATCCCCAGCATGCCGAATACGCCAAGACCGATCCAGTTGGGCGGAATAAACATGCCGATGGGTCGGGCGTTGAAGGCTTTGCGAATATAGTCCCAGGGGCTGGGATTCACGGTACACTCCTTTTATTTCTTTCGACCGGGATCAAGGCGCGGTTGCCTGCTCCGAAACGCGTCGAAAAGCCTCAGTAACGACATAGACAGCATTTTTAAACTCAGACCGCTCCTGTGCAACCAGGGGTGGAACTCCAATCGTATTCGGAATGGTATCGCTGATATCATAGGCGATTTGCCCCGGAGCATGGGTAAAAATCCAAACGCGCTCCCCCAGGTAAACCGCTTCGGTAACATTGTGGGTCACACAGAGGATGGTGGGTTTGATGCGATGCCAGAGCTGCACGATCAGTTCCTGCATTTCCATGCGAGTGGGTTCATCCAGCGCTGAAAAGGGCTCATCCATCAGCAGGATCTGAGGTTCCATTACCAGCGATCGGGCAATCGCGACGCGCTGCTGTTGTCCGCCCGATAGCTGATGCGGGTATTTTTTCATGTGCTGCACCAACTCCACCTGCTCCAGAATAGCCTCCGCGCGTTTTCGCCGCGCCTCACGACTTCCCTCTTCCCCATTGATTTCCAGACCGAACATCACATTCTCCAATACCGTCAGATGGGGAAATGAGCTGTACTGCTGAAATATCATCCCGCGGTCGCGGCCGGGATCCGTCACCGGTTTGCCTTTAACCAGCACTTCACCCTCGGTAGGTTTCAGGAATCCTGTAACAAGATTCAGGAGCGTGCTTTTCCCGCAGCCTGATGGGCCGATGATTGTGATGAACTCGCCGTGCCCGGGGGTGTCCATGACGCGAAAGGAGATGTCGGTAATGGCGGTAAATGTGCCAAACCGAACACTCACATTGCGAAACTCAACGATCGGCGCTGCCTGTGAAGCATTGGTGTTGTTCAAGACCGACTCCGGCGATAGGGGAAAAACAGCGTGCCGAGCCGAGCCCATAGCAGGTCCGCGACCCAGGCAATCACCGTAATAATAACGATAACAAGATAGACTCTCCCGGACATTGCCCGGCGCCGGGCCGTATCAATCAGGTCTCCCAGCCCGCCGCTTTTAACCACCACTTCGGCCAGCACCAGATAGGACCAGCCGATGCCGAATGCCAGCCGCATGGAATGCCAGATATCCGGAAGCGCCACCGGGACAAGAACTCTCCGGATAAGCTGCCATCGCGTGGCACCCAGCGTATACGCGGTTCGAAGATAGATTTCCGGCACCGAGTCTATAGCCCGAACAATCATCGGAAGGAGAAAGATACAAAATGCCAGAGCAAGAAAGACAACTTTCTGACTTTCATCCAGGCCGAACCAAGACATTGTCAGCGGCACGAGAGTTGCGATCGGAATATAGCCGCTCGCGGTAACGACGGGGGCCATTATGGATCGGGCACTGCCAAAGGAACCCATCAGGATCCCGATCGGAAGCGCCACAGCAAGCCCGAGCAGGAAGCCGAACGCCACGCGACGCAGGCTCAGCCCGACATGGTCGAGCAACCCTCGGTTATCCTGATCGCTCGAAGACAGAAGGTCGCCCAGGCTCTGCACCACTTCCGATGGGCTGGGAAGAATGGTGGGCCCGAGGATTCGCTCCTCCGGCATTCCCCGGGTGAGCATCCACCAGAAGACGACGAGCAGGATGATAGGGATGAATCCCAGCATTATCGAAACAGATGAAGGCACCTGTCCCCGAATTTCCGAAAACCATTTAGGAATCATGGTTTGACATTAAGCAAGTTAAACGGTTCTGTCAATTGACGATTGACAAAACTGAGAGCTCGATAATCCGATCGGGCGGGCGGCGCCCCCATATCATCTCCGATCAAACACTGGATTACAGTAGAGCCGGTAGGATAGTTCCGGCCAATATCCGTTTCTTGAGAGGCCTTGTCGCTTGAATTTGACCCGGCGGAATCCAGTGCGCGAGCAGGATGCTCCCGATCCTACCGTGGTAAGCGGCCGTGAATTTTCGCGAATTGATGCACTGGAATCGCCGGCAAGAGCGCAGCAACTTCCATGACAGATCTGTCCGCCTGTTCCGTTTTGGTGGACAAAAGATGCCGTCAAAATTTACAGTGTACAATTGAATCCTGATTGGAGCCGTTATTCCATCGCAAATATCCGGGAGGTCCTATGAAACAAATCCGCACTTCTCTTTGCCTCGGCGCTTTTCTGCTGGCAAGTACTCTTTGCGCCATGGCGCAGGACATCATCAAGCTCCCCGCTCCGAAAACAGAGGGGGGCATGCCACTGATGCAGGCTTTGAAGGAACGCCAATCACGTCGGGAATTCAGTACGCAGAAACTGCCGCTCCCGGTTCTTTCCAACCTGCTGTGGGCAGCCTGGGGTGTAAATCGCCCGGATGGGCATCGCACCGCGCCATCTGCCCGGAATTCCCAGGAAATGGACGTTTATGTTGCGATGAGCGACGGGCTTTTTCTCTATGAGCCCAAAGAGCATCAACTGAAAAAGATATTGAGCGAGGATATCCGTGCGGCGACCGGCGTGAACGATTATGTCAAAGATGCCGCACTCAACCTGGTATACGTTGCAGACCTTACGCGTGGGAATCTGAAGGAACCGGATGCAATCGAATTCTATTCAGGAGCGGATACTTCCTTTCTTGCGCAAAATGTCTATCTGTTCTGCGCATCCGAAGGCCTCTCCGTGGTAGTGCGAGGCGCCATTGATCGGCCGGCACTGGCCAAGAAGATGAAACTCCGGCCGGATCAGAAGATCACGCTGTCGCAATCGGTCGGCTACCCCAAGAAGTAATCGGGCGGGAGGGTCGCGGTCCATATATCCCGTGGCCCTCCCGCAATTCGATTTTCTCAACGGTCTCAAACTGGCGATTACGGCTCATCGCCAGGTACCATGGCATTGCAGCGGTGAGCACTGGCTCCCAGCTCAAAAATGCGGACCAACACCGTCTCCACCATTCGATTGCAGCGCGGCTTTTCAAAGCTGTATACCTGCTGCCGCGTGATGCCGGCGCGGGCGTACAGGTCTTTTCTCATCAAAGCCCGCGCACGATGCAGCCTGGTTTTGACCGATTCCTCGGAAATGGAGAGACACTCGGCTGTTTCTGCGGTGTCCAGGCCTTCCACCTCCCTCAATACAAAGACGCTCCGGTAGTGTTCCGGCAAATCGTCTACGGCTGTCTCGAGCAGATTTTTGAGTTCATCGTTGAGAGCCTCCTTTTCAGGAGATTTATCTGCTGTGCCGAGCATACGTTTTCCTTTCTCCGACTCGGCGAATGTTTCTATATCGACAAACCGGGATCGCCGTCGAAGCCGGGCAAGAGCTTCGTGGACCGCAATGCGCGTCAGCCATGTCGAAAATTTTGACTTACCCGCAAATTGAGCCAGATGCGTATAAGCGAGAAAATAGGTTTCCTGCATGACCTGCTCGGCCTCCATCTCGTCGTGGATAATGGCACGCGCAGTGCGGTACAGGCGCTGGTTGTATCGGCGCATGATGATTTCAAACATCTCGGTCTGACCGGCCAGAACCTTTTCGAGGACCTCGGAATCCGTCATAGAAGAGTTAATGGATTCGCCCAGCATCGCATTGGACATGTTTCACCTTCCCTGCCTATTGGAGCAGTCTCCTGAAAAAAGGTTACAGCGATTTGCTGCTGTAACCAAATACCGCCGGGTTTCTCTGTTTCAGCGGAGGTGGAAAATGAATCGTTTCGAAACCAAAATGACTGCAGCCTGGTGGGCATTGCGCATCGGATTGGGCTCTGCCGCATTCCTCGCCGGATTGGACAAGTTCTTCAACCTGCTGGCCAACTGGGAGGCCTATCTGAGCCCCCTGGCCATAAAAATGCTGCCGGTCAGCGGTGCGGTATTCATGCACGCGGTCGGTATTATTGAAATGGCCGTGGGACTTTTGATCCTGACTCGTTGGACCAGGACAGGAAGCTATGTCGCAATGATTTGGCTTTCGGCAATTGCGCTAAATCTGCTGACAACCGGCAGATACTTTGACATCGCGGTTCGGGATCTGGAGATGGCCATCGCCGCATTTACACTCGGCCGTCTGACTGAAGCGCTCCGTCCGGCGGAAGCTGCGGACCCTGGAGTGACGAGAATCCCGGACGTCCCCGGTCATCATGCGAGAGCATAATCTACTGGGAGCGCCCGTCCCGGCGGTATCAGCGGCCATGGAAATAGCCGCGCGCTTGCCGGCGAGGCGCTGGCGCTCCCTGAGGTCCCGGCACCATATTGCGCTTCATCGCCAATCCAAATGTCTATTCCTATTTTCTCCAGGTCACGCCATAATGGATGAATGTTTAGAAGACAGAAAAGCGGTTCGGTTCTTTGCCCATCCTGTGGAAAATTGGTCGGAGTCCAGGATGATATATGCCTGAATTGCGGACGAAAAAATCCCGGATTATGGGGATTCGGCTCGGCAATTCGGCATCTGGGGAATTTTGGATTCTCATCGGTTGTAACCTGGGGATGCGCCATCCTGTACCTTGCCACGCTGATCATTGACCCGCGCGGTATTGGGATGAATGGGATGTCGATTCTCTCCCCCAGCAGCCGCAGCGTTTTGCTGTTTGGGGCCAGCGGCGCCATTCCGGTCTTTGTATTGGGCCGCTGGTGGACGGTCCTCAGCGCGGCGTGGCTCCACGGGAACCTGCTGCATGTGTTCTTCAACATGCTCTGGATACGGCAACTTGCACCGGCGGCTTCGGATTTGTACGGATCATCACGCACCGTCATCATCTATACGGCAGCCTCTATTACTGGTTTTTTCCTAAGCAGTTGGGCCGGATATGTTTTCGCCGGGTCCCCGCTTTTCTTCCTGAGGGGGGCGGCGATTACCATTGGGGCATCCGCACCGATTTTCGGGCTGCTCGGAGCCCTGGTGGCATATGGGCGACGCACCGGCAGCAGTCATATCGGCGGCCAGGCCATGTACTATGCCGTGATCCTTTTCGTCTTCGGATTCATCATGCCGAACGTTGATAACTACGCCCACCTCGGGGGATTCCTGGGTGGCTATGGAACCGCATGGTTACTGGATCCGCTGCGTCCCGAACGCGTGAATCACATGGTCATTGCCGGGTTGTGTATTGCAGCCACAGCGCTCTCGGTAATTGCGTCCGTGGTAATGGCCTATGTATAATTCGGTTTTCTGTGGATTTTGGAGAGAGGGTTAGCGCTTTTCCGGCTAGCCGCCGAGACTGATCATCTCAATCTTTCTGCGCGACCCGGGTTGGTATTCCCCGGAATTCATGGCTTCGAGTCTTTCCTCGGAATATCGATTTGTCCTCGCCTGCCAGGCCGAGCGTATCGCTTCCACCAGATCCTCATCCGAGGCGCCTGACCGCATCATTTTCTTCAGGTCATGGCTTTGATCGGCAAAGAGGCACAATACCAGCTTTCCATCGGCGGTCAACCGGGCGCGCGTGCATCCGCGGCAGAAGGGCTCGGTTATGGATGCAATCACCCCAACGTTCCCCGCTCCATCCAGGAATCGATAATTGACAGCCGGCGCGCTCATATCGTTTCGCCCGGCCTCTTCAATTGGAAATTTAGCGTGGATCCGGTCAATGATCTCCTTCTTGGAAACCATTCTCTCCGATACCCAGTTGTTTGAATTCCCCACATCCATATATTCGATGAACCGGACCGAATAGCCGTTGTTGCGGGAGAAATCAACCATATCAATGATATCCGACTCATTGATTCCGCGCTCGACCACAGAGTTGATCTTTATCGGCCTCAGGCCGTGGAGCGCTGCGGCGGAGAGTCCTTCGAGAACATTGGCCAGATCGTCGCGGCGGGTCATCATGCGGAATTTGTCCGGGTTGATCGTATCCAAGCTGACGTTGATCCGCTGCAATCCAGCCTGCGCCAGCAGGGCTGCCTTTTCCTTCAGCAGGGATGCGTTCGTGGTCAGGGAAAGATCCTTGAGCCCGTCCAGTTGGGCCAGTTGGGCGATCAGGTTCTCCACGCCATGGCGCAGCAGCGGTTCACCGCCGGTAATTCGTATTTCCTCAACGCCAAGCCGGACAAACAGATTAGCCAGACGCGTAATCTCTTCAAATGAAAGGATTTCTTTCCGGTCGATCCATTCGTACTGGTCCAGTGGCATGCAATAGCGACAGCGGAAGTTGCAGCGGTCCGTTACTGAAATGCGTAGATCCTTTACGGGACGATCCAGCGCATCCCTTAATCCTGCCCTCGCCCCGTCCGGATGTTCCATCTACTTCACAACCTCGCCATGCTTCTATTCACTGGACCCATCATAACATAGGCATCGTAGGCTGTCAGCCAGTTCGAGATGCCCGGTTGGGAGCCTCTCTGCCCGGAACCCTCTGCCGCGGCGTTTTGAACTCAAACATGACCGGCAGGCCAAAATTTGCATTCACGCGAGCTTTATTTTGTAATTCCGCATCTCTTCTTCTATTATCATGCGTCATTTATGAACTTCAGGTTTAAGGGATATCTTAAGGAAACACGACGGCCCATTTACTCGGCGGCTTTGATCCTGCCATTCCTGTGCGTATACCATGTTGGCACGGTTCTGCTCCATACCACCTATATCAACGGCGCGGATGCACTGATCATCCGGATCCTCAGCTCGTTGTCCGTTCACTCTATGTTCGGATCAGCGCTGGTTCTGGCTGTTTCCTTTACAATCTGGCAATTGAAGACCCGGGCAAGCTGGAAGGTTAAATCGGGAATCCTGCTGGTTTCGCTTCTGGAAAGCCTCTGTTTTGCCCTGATCCTGCTGTTTTCGTTTGGCTGGATGACCACACATTTAAGCATGTCCGCAGCCCCACGCAAATCCGGGCTGGCCAATCTGGTCTTGTACTGCGGAGCCGGCGTATATGAAGAGCTTGTTTTCAGAGCCTTTCTCTTGGGAATACTTATCGCGGGTTTCATGTTTTTCTTCCAGGTCAAACGACCTGTGGCCGCGACCTGTGCCGCAATCATGGGTGCGCTGCTTTTTGCACTTTTTCACTATATAGGGCCCTCGGGCGATTCTTTTACGCTCAGCAGTTTTACACAGCGGACCATTGCCGGGCTGTTTTTCTCCGTTCTGTATGTCACGAGGGGCTTCGGCATAACGGCTGCCTCCCACGCCATCTATGACATTCTGGTCGGAATCATTCTTGCCTGATCGATTGAGTCAAAAGGATTTCTATGTCTCCTGTAATCACGCACATCATCTATGATAATGACGGCCTCCTTCTCGATACGGAGCCCTTTTATACCAAAGCCCATGAGATCATCTGCTCCAGGTATGGAAAGGTCTTTGACTGGACGATAAAGGCGAAAATGATCGGGCTGCGCGCCGAGGATTCTGCAAACATACTGATTACTTCCCTGCAATTGCCTCTGTCGGTCCCGGATTACCTTGAAACCCGCAAGCATCTCCTCGCGGAGATGTTTCCTCAATCCGACGCCTTGCCCGGAGCCGAAAAACTGACCCGGCACTTGCACCATGCCGGCATTCCTCAGGCAGTGGCCACCAGTTCAGACCGGTTTAATTTTGATTTGAAAATCACGCGTCACCAGGAGTGGTTCCGCATATTTCAGCTCGTCGTCACCGGGGATGACCCGGAAATCAAACGGGGCAAACCAGACCCGGATATCTTTCTTTTGGCTGCCGAACGGATGAAAGCCACTCCGGCCCGGTGCCTGGTGTTTGAGGATTCGCCGGCAGGTATCGATGCGGCAAAGGCGGCCGGCATGTTTGCCGTGGCTGTGCCGGATCCACATATGGCCGACAGTGCCTACCCGCATGCGGACCAGTTGATCCGCGACTTGAATGACATCGATCTCGCTTCCTGGGGATTGCCGATATTCGAATGACGAATCGCGAATGGCGTGGTTTGCTATTCGCCGATGAGTTTGATCATGATGCGTTTTCTGCGGCCGCCGTCAAACTCGCCGTAAAAGATCTGCTCCCATGGTCCGAAATCCAATTTGCCATTGGTGATGGCGACGACGACCTCGCGACCCATGATCTGCCTTTTGTGATGAGCGTCGCCGTTGTCTTCGCCGGTTCGGTTGTGATGGTATCGCTGCGGGCTGGGATCAAAAGGAGCCAGGGCTTCAAGCCAGCGAGCATAATCTTCATGCAGTCCAGGCTCATCGTCATTGATGAAAACGCTTGCCGTAATATGCATTGCATTGACAAGTGCCAGGCCCTCCTTGATGCCGCTGTCCCGGAGCGCCTCCTGCACATGTCCCGTGATATTTAAAAACGCCATGCGCGTAGGCAGGTTGACCTCGATCACTTTGCGATAACTCTTCATTTTCCACCTCGCTGCAAAAACCAGACGGTCTCCATTATAGCGGGCCTGTAGTAAAAAAAATCGGAAGCTTTGTGCCATTCGTGGCAATTGGTGGCTGCTTTTTGGCGACGAAGCTAAAGCAAGCCTGCAATCCGCTCCGCGAGAAAATCTGGAAAAATCTGAAAAAATCTGGACACCCACAAAAAATCTGGACACCCACTATTTTTGAATATTTCTTCGCTCAATTCCCATGGTTCGCCATTAGTAACTATGCAAGGAGGCAAACCATGGGATTGGCAAGAAACAACTATGTCATCGAAGGGGAGGAAGGTGTTTATCACTGCATCAGCCGATGCGTCCGCAGAGCTTATCTTTGCGGATATGACCCGCTTAGCGGCCGGGACTTCTCCCATCGAAAAAAATGGATTCTCGATCGCTTGAAACATCTTGCCGGCATCTTCGCCATCGACGTATGCGCTTACGCCATCATGGAAAACCACGTGCATTCCATCTTGCGCACTCGACCCGACATTCTTCGCTCCTGGTCTGATTCCGATGTCGCCGCTCGCTGGCTTGAGCTCTGCCCCAGGAAACCTCGCATCTGCAAACAACCCATTCCTTCTCTAGATAAACAGATCCAGGCATTAATCGATTGTCCGGAACGTATTGCTGTTCTGCGCAAGCGGCTGGGCAGCCTGAGTTGGTTCATGTCCAAATTCAATGAATTCATCGCGCGTAAGGCCAACAACGAAGACAAGGTCAAGCGCCGCTTCTGGGAATCCCGCTTCAAATGCCAGGCACTCCTGGATCTCTTCGCTATTGTAGCCTGCATGGTCTATGTTGATCTGAATCTGGTCCGGACCGGCATTGCTCCCACTCCCGAGGACAGTGACTTCACTAGCATCCAGGAGCGTATCCGCGCCTGGCATTGCCAAACCTTAGCCCAGCAACCGGCCTCTCAACCCGGTGATTCGGATCCGGCTTCCGATCACTCTCCTCTCGAAACCGCTTCCGACAGCTGGCTTTCTCCTATTCAGTCAACCCCCAGCCGACGGGGCATTCTCGACATAACCGCAGCTGAATATTTTGATCTGGTCGACCAATCGGGACGCATGATTCGCTCTGATAAGCCCGGCTTCATCGACGCCCGCCTTGCCCCTATCCTGAATCGCATCGGAGCCGTTCCCAAGGGATGGAGGGAAAGCGTATCGCATTTTGGTTCCACATTCCTGCTAGCCGCCGGCAGTCTGACTCACATGCGTGAATTCGCGGCCCGGTTCAACCGACATTGGTTCAAGGGTTTGTCAGCCGCTCGAGCGGCTTTCATATAACCTTAAGGATAATCACATTCCAGATCAATAGGATCTGATCTAACCCAATCTACGCATCTCTTCTAGATTCCGTGATTCCTCCTCGCAATAATTTTGTCCGCCCGACTCCAGCAGAATAGCCAAGCCGGTCACAAGACCGTACTCCAACTTGTCGTAATGGTCCCTAAAGTGCCGGTCGCCCGATCGATGTCTTGCCTTCGTAGCAGGCTTAAGAACGGGGCAAGGGAAATAACGACGGATGTCCAAGTCTTCTCCCGGTTTTTCAGGTTTTTTTCGGCATGGGGGATCATGGGGAGCCAGGAATTCGATTTTGGGCAAATCATGGGTGTCCAGGTTTAGCCAGGTTTAGATGGGTGTCCAGGTTTAGGGCGGCAATTGGTGGCTGCTTTTTGGCGACGAAGCTAAAGCAAGCCTGCAATCCGCTCCGCGGCGATGCAGTCGCCGCCGGCGCTCAAATCCGATGGAGGCTCCGGCCGGCTCCAGATCGATTCCAGGCTCTCCCGAAGATTGCCCTCGTACAGCTTTTCCGCGGGAATGTGCAGATGCTTCATATACTTTCTTATGGATGCCTCGAGGATTGGATATTCGCGAAAATGACTTCGGTCGGCATAAATCAAAGGCTTCCGGTTCACGATGCAGTCGGAGAGGATGCCGAAACCTGGCTTGGATATCACCGCATCTACCGAAGCAATTGCATCCGAAAATGTCATTTGCTCGCGGCTGATGGCATGAATGTTCCTTCGATGCCATTCCAGCGGAAGAACCGTAATGAATTCGCAATCCTGAATGCGTTCCACGCGATCCAGCGTTTCTTCACTCCAATCCAGGGTCGTAAATGAAAGGAGGATCCACCTCTTGCGCTCGTCACAGCCCGTCGCCGCCGCAATTTCGGAACGGCGTGCAATGCCCGGAGAGGCAACCAGCGGAATATCCTCAATGCGTGGAAAAGCCTCCATCTCCTCGCAGAAAGGAAGACGCAACAGGAGACTCGTCTGTCTGTATTGTTCCTGGAACATTTTGACAACCGGTTCCCAGGCAGCATCACGGGGTACGAATTCCGAATAAATCCAATCCCAGCCGAAATTGCCCACAGCGATGGAAGGGATTCCCTTGCGAGCCGCAGCCTCGATCGGAATCCCAGGGATATCGGCCACCACTGCGGCAATCCGATTCGCGGTAAGGAATTCCGATTCTATTTGCACAAGCTCATTCCGCCGATGCCCAATGTGCGAGATTTTCCCAAGGGTGGCGTCGATATCCACTCGAATGGAGTCCAGTTGAACCATCCCGACATCATAAGATTCGGCGCGAATGGGATTTCGCGTCGAATCCGCCTGATTTGCGATGAAGGCGGCGGGCAACTGGCTGACGATATGGACAGTCCAATCCGGATACAGCCGGTTGATGGCCCGGATGATGCTGCAGGAGCGCACACCGTGTCCATAGCCATGCGACGTTATGTAATAAGCGATGGAAGGAGGCATTCCCGTTACGCGTTCAAGGGGTGCATTTCAAGCCAGCGTTCGCTTCGCAGTGCAGCCATGCAGCCGAAGCCAGCAGCCGTAATAGCCTGGCGGTAATACCTGTCGTGCACATCCCCGGCGGCAAAAACTCCTTCCATGCTGGTTTCAACGCCGTTGTGGGTCACGACATACCCTTGCGCATCAAGATCGATGACCCCTTGCAGGAATTCCGTGTTGGGATGATGGCCGATTGCCATGAAGACACCGCCGATCTCCTGTGTCCATTCCTTGCCGGTCACAACATCCTTGAGTGCAACCGAGCGCAGGACATCTTCGCCCGTATAACCTGTGATAACCGTATTCCAGAGGAAGCTTATCTTCCCATTTTCAGTTGCGCGCTGCTGCATGATTTTACTGGCGCGCAAGGCATCGCGCCTGTGGACAACCGTCACTTTGGATGCGTGGTGCGCCAGTGTCAGCGCCTCCTCGAGCGCAGTATCGCCTCCCCCAACCACCATCACTTCCTGATTTCGGAAGAAGAGGCCATCGCAGACCGCGCATGCGGAAAGGCCTCGGTTGCGATATTTCGATTCATCGGGAAGTTGCAGCCATTGCGCAGTGGCTCCGGTGGCAATGATCACGGCTCGCGCCTCGCGCCAGCCTGAACCGGAACGTATCCGGAAGGGGCCGCCGGGCTTGAATTCCACTTCCTCGACATCCTCTTCGATGACCTCGGTGTTGAAACGAAGCACCTGTTTTTGCATGAGCTCCATCAATTCAGGCCCTTGTACGCCCTTCGGGAATCCGGGAAAATTCTCCACCTCAGTCGTAAACATGAGCTGGCCGCCGGGCATCTGCTGCCCCCTGGGCTCCGATGCAAAAAGAACCGGGGACAGATTCGCCCGAGCTGTGTAAATCGCTGCAGTATATCCGGCCGGTCCGGAACCAATAATGATCACGTTATGCATAGTTCAGCACCCTGTAAGTAATTGAAGATTCATGACCCGCTGATTATATGCGAAATCCACGGGAGAAAAACAGAGGTCTCTCCGGCTCGCCTATCTGCCACTGCTTAAGACGGATGCAACGCAGTAAACTGCATTTTGGGTTAGGTAATCACGGACGGAGCATCGCGATGAAATCGCATTTTCAACTGAAACAAATCGCCGGCGGCAGCGATCAGCGGCTGCAGCATGGGCTCAATGGGAGCATCTCCGCCGGCCATATAACGCTCGAAATAAAGACGGAGCGTGGCTCCTTCGGTGCCGGTGCCGGAGAGACGGCCGATAATCCGCGAGCCGTCGGCAAGCCGGATGCGAATACCCTGGCGCAGGCTGACGCTGCCGTCCACAGGATCGGTATATTGGAAATCATCCGCCTGAACGATCCGGCTTGCAGCCATGGAAATCCCCGTCATTTTTCCAACTTTCTCACGCAGCTCGCCAATCATTTCGCCCGCCGACTTCAGGTCCAATTGTTCGTAATCATGCCTCTGATAATAGCTTCGTCCAAATATCCGCCAGTGGTCTTGAACCAGCCGGTCCACGGAGGTACGACGAACCGCAAGAATGCCCAGCCAGACGAGGACCGCCCAAAGCCCATCTTTCTCCCGAACATGGTCCGAGCCGGTGCCAAAGCTCTCCTCCCCACAGATTGTGCACAAGCCTGCGTCCATGAGATTGCCGAAAAACTTCCAGCCGGTCGGCGTCTCGTGGCAGCGGATCCCGAGTTTCGCTGCAACACGGTCCACAGCCGCACTGGTCGGCATTGATCGCGCAACGCCCTTCAATCCGGATCTGTATCCCGGAAGGCATTCTGCAGCATGCTGGGCAATGACCGCGAGAGAGTCACCCGGGGTGACGAAAAAGCTACGGCTAAGGATCATATTTCGATCGCCGTCACCATCGCACGCCGCCCCCAGGTCCGGAGCATTCGGCAGAGACATGCTGCGTACCAATTCGGCCGCGTGCAACTGGTTGGGATCAGGATGGAGTCCGCCGAAATCCTCGAGCGGTTCTCCTCGAATAACAGTCCCGGAAGGAGCACCCAGGAGATTTTCGAAGATGTGCCGGGCATAAATCCCGGTAATGCCATGCATGGCATCAAAACACAGGCGAAATCCGCTTTGAAACAGCGATTGCATCGCGCCGAAATCGAAAAGGGTTTGCAGCACTCCCGTATAATCCTGCAGGGGATCGATGATGGAAACTTCCGTGCGGCCAAGGATCGTCGTACCTTCCCGATCCAGGTCGATATCGTTCGATTCCAGCGTCAGGTATCGCTCGATTTTGAGGCTTTGCTCGTAAATGCGCTCCGTGATCCCTTCCGGCGCGGGTCCGCCGTTGCGAATGTTGTATTTGATTCCGAAATCCTCATTGGCGCCGCCGGGATTATGACTGGCAGTAAGCAGGATCCCTCCCATGGCGTTTCTGCGGCGAATCAGCGCCGACATGGCGGGAGTAGAAAGAAATCCACTTCGCCCCACCAGGACACGGCGAAAACCATTCGCTGCGGCAATCCGGATGATTTTCTGAATAGCCGCGCGGTTGTAATACCGCCCATCCCCGCCAATGGCGAGAATCTCCCCGGAAAAATCGGTGCTATCGCGCAGAGAGTCGAAAATGGATTGCGCAAAGTTTTCGACATAGTGCGGCTGCTCGAAAATTCTTGTCTTCTTGCGCAGTCCGGAAGTCCCTGGTTTCTGGTCATTGAACGGTTTTGTCTGAATAATCCGAATGGAATCGTCTGTCATGTATTCATGATACCCCTAAAACCTGCATTTATTAACCTTAGACCGGAGCAATCCGAATAAAAAAATCTTTGATCCGCAAGATCCGAAAATTTCGCATTACCGAATGGAAGGAGATTGGATCATGAAAGAAACCGTTACAATGCATGTTCGGGAATATGGGGGGTTGCTGGCGGCTCCGGAGAAAAAGGCTCTTCTATGGCTGGCTCAGCGAACGCCCCGATGGATAAACTCGGATCACCTGACCCTCCTCGGCCTCTTCTCCATGGTTGGCGCAGGGTTGGCCTACTGGACTGCAAGCCGAAACAAATATGCTCTGCTGCTTGTTGTTGTTTCGCTGTTCCTGAATTGGTATGGCGACAGCCTGGATGGAACCCTGGCAAGGTTCCGCAATTGTCAGCGGCCCCGCTATGGCTATTACGTCGATCATGTGATCGACCTTTTCGGCACAACAGCTCTGCTTGCCGGACTGGCTTTCTCCGGATATATGAATCACCTGATCACGCTGGCTTTGCTTGCCGCCTTTGTGCTTGTCGAAGCAGAGGTATTCCTGGCAACCCATGTCCACCAGGTATTCAAGCTTTCCTGTTTCAGGATCGGGCCTACGGAACTGCGCATCGTCCTGGCGATTGGAACCCTGTATCTCCTTCACAGCTCAAAGGTGCACCTCGCAGGGCGGGAGTTTCTGCTCTTTGACATTGGAGGCATTGTCGCCATCGCGGGACTCTGCGCGGCTTTCGCCTTTTCATCCATTCGAAATACGCTGGCGCTGTACAAGGCCGAACCCATGCCGCGCTGAAGGACGGACCGGATGAATGAAATACACACAAAGATACGAGCGGTATCGCACCGGTGCCTGATCTTCTACACGGTCGGAGCAATGGGGATTGCAGTTCAAATCACAGTGCTTTTTGCACTGGCGCATTGCGCGCGCCTGGGATACCTGCTCTCCACCGCCCTGGGAGTTGAAGCGGCAGTATTGCACAACTTTGCCTGGCATGAACGATGGACATGGGCGGACCGCATAGGTCCGCACGGATCGGTTCTGAAACGACTGCTGCGGTTTCACATCGCAAACGGTGTGGTATCGCTGGCCGGCAATGTGATTTTGATGCAATTTTTCGTAGGCCATTTGGGTTGGAGCCTCCTCTGCGCCAACGGCCTGTCGATTGCTATCTGTTCCGTTCTCAACTTTGTCGCCGGAGACAGGCTTGTCTTCAGGAGAAGTTAAACATGCGCTTCTCCAGGGTCTTTACGACTTTCTGAAGAGCCTCGGAAGTGCTCGAAAAAGGAGTGGTATAAACATGGCATCTGCTATTCGTCTCTTTCCCATCTCAGTCCTCGCCCTGCTTTTTGGAGTGATGCAGGGATACGCTGCCGACTTGAAACCGGAGACGCTGCGGGCATGGGATACTGCGGTGGAAAAACTCGAGAAACGCATTGCTTCCGAAGTGGCATCAAACAAGGGCTTCCTGTCATTGGATTTTCAGAATACAACAACTGCGGCCGCAGACCGGAAACGTCTGTTATCGGGGGAAGTCCCGGTTGAACAGATCAACAGCAGTGCGGAAACGGTGCCGGTCCCGAGCGGTATGCTGCACCACTGGAGAGGGCTGGTGTTTATTCCGGGCGTCAGTCTCGATTTTGTTCTGTCGAGAGTTGCCGATCCCAGGCTGGAGGATACGCGACAGGAAGACGTGCTCGACTCCAGAGTCCTGGAGAAACAGCCCGGTCAGCTCCGGCTCTATCTCAAGCTGCACCGATCAAAGATCGTAACCGTGGTCTATAACACCGAACACCTGGTTCGATACCGCAAACTAGAAATCGCCCAGGCTATCAGCAGCAGCATCGCAACCAAAATTGCGGAGATTGATAATGGGGACAACGGCGTGGAATATGAAAAGCCTCAGGGACACGATCACGGCTATCTCTGGCGCATGAACTCCTATTGGCGTTACCAGGAAGTCCAGGGAGGCGTCATTGTGGAATGCGAGTCCATGACCCTGAGTCGATCCATTCCCAATATTCTTGAATACATGATTCGGCCGATCATCAAAAGCGTGGCCCGCGAATCGATGAAGAGAACGCTGGAATCGCTTCGCGCAAGGATGGTAAAAGCGCACAGACAGGGAACGCTACCAGGCTGCGCGCCAACTTGCCCGACGTAGACTTTTTTGCCGATCATTCGTCCCGGCCAAAGGCAGCTTTTGCCGTTGTCGGTTCAATCAAGAGGAATCCAACAAGCGCCCCGATAGCAACAGCCAGGAGAATGGTGGCATAGACGGCATGCATCGTGTGCATGCGGGCAGCGGAGATTGCCAATTCAAGCACAAAAACCCAGTCTGCCCACCGGATCCACCGGTGAACCTTATGGCGCTGCGGGGAGAGCTCCGACTTATAAAAACCGGATGTGAACCAGAGATGCAGCCGCAGATTGGCAGCTATCCCCACCGCAACAATGGCAGGGAAAAAATAAAGGGATCCTTCGATGCCTGGAAGCGACTGCTTGACGACCCAGAGCGGATACAGCATTCCGTAATAGCCAAAACCGGCGACAGCCTGATGGAATTGCCACCACCAAAGCGCGGGGCTGTGGCGCAGCGCCGGCATCGCATTTCCACCGTCGGAAAGCCGAACCAGGGCAGAAAGGAGCTCCTCCGCATCCGCGTATCGCTCGCCGGGATCCTTCTTCAAACAGCGGAGCACGATCTCCTCCACGCCTTTCGGGACTTTCGGGTTCGCCCGGCACAGATCAGGAACATTCGCCTCCAGGATTCGGGCAACCGTGGATACGGAGTCAGAAACTCCAAACGGGTGCTTCCCTGCCGCCAGTTCATAGAGCATTACCCCAAGCGAAAATATATCCGTACGCCGATCAACGGTCGCACCCAACAATTGCTCGGGCGAAGCGTAAGCTGGTGTGCCAAGAAATGCGCCGGAGCGAGTGATGCGGGTATCCGGATTCGCTCCATTTCCTGATTCAATCCTGGCCAGGCCGAAATCGAGTATTTTAATAGAACCCGAATCCGACAATATGACATTCTCGGGTTTCAGATCTCTGTGGATGATTCCCTGGGCATGTGCTGCCGCCAGCGCACGGGTGATCTGGATGGCAATGTCGATAAGCTGATGCATCGGAACCGGTCCGCTCTGCGCCAATTTGAGCAAAGTGGATCCCTGGACATACTCGGAAACGATAAAAAATGCATCCTCCAACTCCTCCAGGGAATAGACAGTGGCAATCCCTGGATGAGACAACCTGGCGGCTGCCCGGGCTTCTCTTCGCAGGCGTTCGCGAAACTGCGGATCGCTGGTATATTTTGGAGCCAGCATCTTGATCGCTACGAGGCGATCCAGCCGGTTATCCCGCGCCATATACACAATTCCCATCCCGCCCTGACCGACCTTGCCTGTAATCTCATAGCCGCCGATTCGCTGCCCTATCATGGAACCGCCGCTCTCACTCTGAAACAGTTCGGGGACTGCCGCATATACCGGCTTTTCCAGAAAACTGTCGGCGCCGTAGCTCTCCAGCAATACCTGAACTTCCTTCCGAAGCTCAGGATCTGATTGACAGGCCTCGTCAAGAAATGCCGCGCGGGAGCCCGCATCCTTTTCGATGGCGGATTCGAACAGCCGCTTCAATAACTGCCAGCGCTCAGGATTCAACAGCTTTCTCCATCTCGGTTCGAAGCCAGGCCTTTGCCAGGCTCCAGTTGCGTTTAATGGTAGCCGGAGACGAACCAAGGATTTCCGCCGTCTCCTCGACGGTTAATCCGCCAAAAAACCTGAGCTCCACAATCCGGGCTAATTGGGGATCCATTGCATCCAGACGCTCCAGGGATTCATGCAGGGCAAGCATGTCGATGGAAGCCTCTTCCTGGGCTACCACCGCATTTTCGAAACTGACGCGCACTCGCGATCCTCCGCGCTTGGTGGCAGCGCGCGCCCGGGCTCTCTCCACCAGAATCTCTCGCATGGCGTGCGCGGCAATTGCGCAGAAATGCGCCCGATTCTGCCAGAAATGCGCTCGTTCCTTTGCCAGGCGCAGGTAGGCTTCATTGACTAATGCGGTTGCCTGCAGGGTCTGGGCGGCCCGTTCCCGGGCCATATAGCGGCGAGCCAGCCGTCTTAATTCGTCATAGACAGCAGGCATGACATTGGAAAGGCTGAGGGGTCCCGCTTCATTGTCGAACTGGTTTTTGACCATGGTCATGTCCCGGTATTTTAATCCGAATTGCTATCCCTTTGCACAGCCGAAGACATGGAAAAGATCTTATGGTACTCTGGTCAGGAACAGGACTTTCATTGACAGTATAGGAGAAAAAACTGTGAAAAAGGACGAGTTTTTCCAATATGCGCTGGATGCGTTCAAGCCTGCCGAGACAATGCTGAAGATGGTTCCCGCTGATAAACTGGATTGGAAGCCCGGCCCGACTTTCATGACCATGGGCCAGCTCATCTGTCATCTCAGCAGCGGCATCGGCACCGAATTGAAAATGGCGATCGACAACAGTTGGCCGACACCGGGCGAAGGCGGCATGCCGCAATTCCCCTCCTGCGGCGTTGCGGAAGCGATTGCGAATCTCGAAAAGGACAAAACCACACTTCGCGCCATTCTTGACGGCATGTCCGAAGAAGAATTCGCGACCAAAATTATCTCGGTCCCATGGGGATGGAAATCGAAAATAGAGAAGATGTCCCTCGATTTCCGCGATCACTTCATCCATCACAAGATGCAGCTCTTCACCTACCTCAAGCTGCTCGAACTCCCCGTCAACACCGAAACGCTGTACATGGGATAATGATGATTGTTCGAGTATTCGTAACCGGCGGAACCTTCGACAAAGAGTACGATGAGTTGGAGGGAAAACTCTATTTCAGGGATACGCATCTGCCCGAAATGCTCGAGCTTGGCCGGTGCAAAGTAAAGGTGGATATCCGGACGCTGATGATGATCGACAGCCTCGATATGACCGAGTCCGACAGGAACATCATCCTGGACAACTGTCAAAAGTGCAAAGAGGATTGCATCGTCATTACCCACGGTACCGATACAATGGAAGAGACCGCTCGCGTGCTGGGTCAAGCCTCTTTAGATAAGACCATTGTTCTGACGGGCGCGATGATTCCCTTCAAGTTCGGGAGTTCGGATGGACTCTTTAACCTTGGCAGCGCCCTGGCCTTTGCACAGTGCCTTCCCCGCGGAGTTTACGTGGCAATGAACGGCCGGTATTTTCGCTGGGATAATGTCCACAAAAATCGCCAAGTCGGGGAATTTGAGGAAAAACAGAATGCATGACCGCCCGAGCCTTCGAGACTTTGAGTTCTCAAGGGTCTTTCGAAAACTCAAGATCTCGAAGGCTCGAATTGTATCCTTTCTTTCCGCCGCATTGTTTTGTTCCCTTTTCTCATTCGCCAAGGAGCCGACCGGGGATTGGACCGAAAGAACGCTGAAAAGCCTGTCTTTGCGGGAAAAGATCGGCCAGTTGGTCCAGATCCGCGTTCCGGGAAAGTTCCTCAACCGGCAAGGATACGAATACCGTTCGATCCAGGAACAGATAAAAAGGAATCATGTCGGCGGAGTTGTGCTGTTTGCAGGCAGCGTGTATGAATCCGCTATTCTACTGAACGAACTGCAGGTTTCATCCAAGGTACCGCTGCTCGTCGCAGCCGATTTCGAGCGTGGATTGTCGTTCCGAATCAATGACACAACTCCGTTTCCATGGACAATGGCTCTCGGGGCTGCGGGATCCGAAGAGTTTGCGTACGAACAGGGCTTCATCACAGGGAAGGAATCAAGGGCGCTGGGAGTCCACTGGATCTTCGCGCCGGTTGTCGATGTAAACAACAATCCCGACAACCCTGTCATTAATATCCGTTCATTTGCGGAAGATCCGGCGCTTGTTGCGCGCCTCGGCACGGCCTTTATCCGGGGGGCGAAAAAAGCGCAAGTCCTGACAACGGCAAAGCACTTCCCCGGGCATGGAGACACCAACACGGATTCTCATCTCGGGCTGGCTGTAGTCGAGTCCGATCTGGAACGGCTGCAGTCGGTCGAATTCATACCCTTCAAGGAAGCCATCCAGGCCGGCGTCGACTCCATTATGACCGCGCATGTAGCGGTCCCGAATCTGACGGACTCTCCGACCATCCCGGCAACGCTCTCATGGAAGGTTCTTACCGATGTGCTGCGAAACAGGTTGAAATTCGATGGACTCGTTGTCACCGACGCCCTGGAAATGGGAGGCATCACGGAAAGCTACTGGGGAGGGCTGGCGGCGGTGCGGGCCTTGGAGGCCGGCGCCGATGTTCTGCTCCTGCCCCCCAATGCAACGGTGGCTATCAACGAAGTGGAACGCGCCGTGCTGCGCGGGGATATTCCCGAATCCCGGATCAATGAGTCGGTACGCAAAATTCTGAATGCAAAATATCGTCTGGGGCTTCAGACCGTACGGACCGTACCGCTCAAGCAGGTCGCGGATGTCATTGCCTTGCCGAAAAGTGCGCAACTGGCCCAGCAGATTGCCGATCACTCCATCACGGTCGTCAAAGATGACCAGCGGCTGCTTCCGGTAAGCCCGTTGAAAGATCCACAGATTTTCAGCCTGGTCCTCGCCTCCGATTTCGAGTCGACTCCGGGATCTGCCTTCCAGTCGGAGCTAAAACGTCACTTCAGCACCGTGCGCACCGCCTGGGGCAATGCCCGAATCCCCGACGACGTGATCGCCGGAATTGAAAAAGGCATTGCCGGGTCCGACCTCGTCATCTGCTCCACGCTTGCCCGTCTCAGCTCGGGACAGGATTCGCTGGCCCTGCCAATCGTTCAGCAGAGCATTTTAAAGAAACTGGCGGACTCAAAAAAACCCTTCATCTGGATCGCCTTCGGCAACCCTTATGTGCTCCGCCTCGTTCCGGAAACAGGCACCTACATTTGCACATTCAGCTATTCGGAGGTTTCCCAGATCGCCGCAGCGAAAGCCATCGCGGGGGCTATCCCGGTCGCGGGTAAAATGCCGGTTTCAATTCCCGGGCACTCCAGGATTGGGGATGGTCTTCAGATTCCCAAGCTGCCCATGTTGCTCCCCTGGGCCCCTTCGTCCGATCGTTTCATTTCCAGTACGCAGTTGCTGGACTCACTCATCCGTAACGGCGTCTTCAGGAGCACAGAAGTCCTCGCTGGATACAAAGGCCAAGTGATATTCGATTACTGCGCGGGTAAAACAGGCTCAGGAAATCAGGCAAACAATGTCTCGCCAAAGACGACTTTCGATTTGGCCTCGTTATCCAAAGTTATTGCCACCAGTTCGGCTGCAATGATGGCCATCGATTCCGGCATACTTCTACCCAGGACTCTTGTACAGGACTATTTACCCGAGCTCGCATCTGATTCGGTGTCAAAACTTCGAGTACAGGAATTGCTGAAGGATTTTTCCCAGGCCAATACCGCAACTATGAATTCCCGTGCGGCTATCCTGAACAAGATAGTGGCGCGCGCCTCGGGCATGTCCACAGAACGCTACCTGGCGGAAACGCTTTGGGAACCTTTGGAAATCGAGACCCGCACGACACCCGGATCAGCAAATCTGAGGCTCAACGGTCACGATCTGGCCGTCCTGGCCCAGATGATAATAAATAAAGGAATGTATGATCATCATCGCTTCCTGAAGCCCGACACAATAGCCCGGTATACATCAACCCAAGGGCTCTGGTCGAAACCGGCCGATTATAGCTGGATGATTCCACTTTTTTCGACATCCGCATTCGGCCATTTCTCACAATCCGGCCCGATGCTCTGGATTGATCCGGCAAGACAGCTGTTTGTCATTTTGCTGACGGAACCGAATTCTGAAGATGCGTCGCGGTCAGAGGCGCAAAGACGACTGATGGAATCTATCCTCGCGGAAATTGCGGACAATAAATGAAACGGAGCATCGCTTCGAAATTCGTCGCATCCATTCCGGCATGCGCCATTCCCTGCTTTTAATTGCATGGACTTGCTTCCCATTGACCGGCACCTGCCGGAAATAGTTGCCACTTTGCAAACCGAGCGCGCACTGGTCATTTCTGCCCCGCCCGGGGCAGGAAAGACGACCCGCATTCCGCGAGCCCTCTATGATGCCGGATTTGCCGGCAAGGGCGAAATCGTCATACTGGAGCCCAGAAGGCTGGCGGCCCGCCTGTCCGCAGCCCGCGTCGCTCAAGAACTTGGAGCCCGGATCGGAGATACGGTGGGGTATACCATCCGCTTCGAAAATGCGGCTGGTCCAAACACGCGGATGCGATTTGTTACCGAAGCCATCCTGGCGCGCCAGATGGTTCGGGATCCCAACCTCAAAGGGATTGCGACCGTCATTCTGGATGAATTTCACGAACGCCATCTTGCCAATGATCTCGCTCTGGCGTTTTTAAGGCGATTGCAGGCGGTAAAATCCGGTCCGAAAATTGTTGTCATGTCGGCGACACTGGATGTTGAGCCTATTTGCAAATTCCTGCAAGCGCCGTCCCTGTCGGCGCCCGGTTCGCCTTTCGATCTATCGATTGAATATGAAGAGAGAGCCAGCGATCGCCCGCTTCACGAAAAAATCGCATTTGCGGCCACGCGGCTCATCCGCTCCGGATTGGCAGGCGATGTCCTGGCATTCCTTCCCGGTTCGGCGGAAATCCGCCGTGCGGCAGAAGCGCTGAAACCCGTGGTCGAAAAACACGGAATGCTGCTTTTCCCTCTTCACGGTGACCTTCCGATTGCGGAACAAAAACGGGCTATTGAACCGACGCATGCAAAGAAAATCATTCTTGCAACCAACGTAGCCGAAACCTCGATCACGATTCCAGGAATCGCCGCTGTCATTGATTCCGGGTTCGCCAGAATAGCAGGACACTCCCCCTGGAGCGGTTTTCAGACGCTCTCAACGATGAAAATTGCGAAATCGTCCGCCATTCAAAGAGCGGGACGGGCGGGGCGGACGCAAGCCGGGCAGGTTCTTCGCCTGTACACACGAGCGGATTTTGAATCGCGTCCCGAATATGAAACACCGGAAATCCGGAGAGTGGATCTTGCTGAAACAGCCCTGCTGCTGCACGGCGCGGGCATCCGTGATCTGCAATCCTTTCCATGGTACGAATCCCCTGCGCCGGCATCGATAGAGGCGGCAGAAACGCTTCTGCACAAACTGAATGCCCTTGACGATTCAGGCGCGATGACAGCCAGCGGCAAACAGATGCTTCAACTGCCGATACATCCTCGTCTGGCCAAGCTTGTAATTGAAGGTACGCGACTCGGTCTCGCCGAAGAAAGCATCCTGCTTGCGGCTCTTTTGTCGGAACGGGATATCCGGCTGAGCACAAGAACCAGTTTTGCTTCACCATCAGGAAGGCACCATGCGGCCGCGGCAGAATCGGATTTGATCGAACAACTGGATTCGTTTCAAAGTGCGGAAACCACGGGATTCGATGCAGCGAGCATGAAAGCATCCGGGCTGGATCCAGCCGCTATTCAAGCGGTTCGAAGGGGGCGCCTCCAATTACAGAAATTGCTTTCCCCCGGCCATCCAGCCGAGTCCGGCTTGCTGAGAACCGAGGATGAGGGTCTGCTCATCGCCACCCTGTCCGCATTCCCGGATCGGGTTTTTAGAAAGCGGAAACCAGACTCACGAGAACTGCTCATGGCAGGAGGAGGATCGGCCACTCTCTCCCAGACAAGTGTTGTCCATGCTCCCATGTTTGGCGTTGCCGTCGCCGCCGAAGAGCGTCGGGATCCGGCACAAAAGACAGCAGGCATCGTCGTTCGCCTCGCCTCGGCGATTGATATGGACTGGCTCGGAGCACTCTTCCCGAATGATATTCTTGAGAAGAAGGAGTTGATCTGGAATGATCGCGGCGGGAGAGTAGAAGAGGTTCGCAAAACCTCCTTTGGACAGATCCTATTGGAGGAAAGAATTCTTCCGGCTGAACCATCCGATGAAGCGGCGGCGATTTTGGAATCCGCCTTGTGGGCGCGTCAACTTGCCGATATTCGCGATGCCGATGCCCTCCCCGAACTCCAGGCCAGGCTCTCGCTGCTTTCTCAATATCTTCCTGAAGAAAAAATTGCAGAACCCGGGCAAGGAGAAATTCGGGAGGTCGTTCATGCTTTGTGCCGCGGCAAGACACGGCTGGATGCGCTTTCGAGTCTATCGCTGCCAGGCGCATTTCTGGCGACACTCACCGATCGAGAGCGTTCTCTGGTCAACCGGGAGACTCCGGAACGAGTCAAACTCAAGGCAGGACGTTCGGTAAAGATTCACTATGAGTCCGGAAAGCCGCCGTGGATTGAATCCAGGCTGCAGGATTTTTTTGGGATGTCGGCATCCCCTGCCATTTGCAATGCACGGGTGCCCCTGACTATTCATTTGCTTGCCCCCAATGGCCGAGCAGTGCAGGTAACCAGCGATCTCGCCGGATTCTGGAAAAAGCACTATCCTTCCATCCGAAAGGAACTGCAGCGCCGCTATCCCAAACATGCCTGGCCGGAACTGTGATGCCCCGGCAGTTCGTGGCCACCCGCTTGAACTTGCATGAAAGTTGGCCGATACTACACCCGTTCGCAGTTGTGAATTCAAAGCTATAAACGCATCATGCACCTGAAGGAGTATTCGATGAAAAAGTCAGTAACGCGTACCGCTGTTTTTGTTCTTTCCGCCATACTCATACTGGCGGCCGGCGCTTTGCAGAATGCCAAAGCGCAGATTTTTACCCAGGACCTGACAATGCATACAACAAGCACAAGCCCGGGCATGGGCGGCAGAGGCGGCGGCACAACGACTGGAACCGAATATTTCAGCAAGAATGCTACCAAAGTGACCTCTTCGGATGGAAACGATACCATCGTTCGTTTTGACGCCGAGAAGATCATTCTTATCGACAATAAACAGAAGACCTATAGCGAGATGACCTTTAAACAGTTGCAGGAGATGGTCAGCCAGGCAAGCGCCGTCCTCGGTCAATTGAGCGGAGAACAGGCTGCGGCGATGAAGAAAATGATGGGAGGCCAGATGTCTGCTCCGGTCTCGCTCGCCAAGCAGGGTCCCGGTGAAACGATTGCAGGATATGCCACGGAGAAATACCTTCTTCAGGGCCCCATGGAAATGGAAATTCATTCTGCGTCCGCACTCAAAATCCCCTCGGCTTATTACGACATCATGAAGATCCGGATGCCGGCGAACCCGCTGTTCGATATGGGCAAGATGATCGAGGAAATGAAAAAGATCAACGGCATCCCGCTCAAAACCGTCACCATTATGCGTATGATGGGGCAGGAAATGAAGACCACAAAGGTTGTCACTTCTGTTGACAAGGGCTCCATACCGGCTTCCATATTCGAGGTGCCGGCAGGCTACAAATCAGTTCCATTCAAGATTGGCCAATAACCAAGCTGGGAGCGCCTGCCTGGTTGCAAAAAGGCGCACCCGAATGGGAGCCTTGGAGTGCGGTGGCAGGCCGCCGCACTCCAAGGGCTTCGCCAGCTATAAAGCACGCACGCGTTCTTCGAGGTCCTGCGCGATACGGGCGGCATCCGTGTCCGATTCATACCGTACCGGAACTCCTATCCGGACTCTGACGCGCCCCGGCAAAGCAAATATTCGTTTTTGCCTTCTCATCTCGAACAATCCGTCAATTCGCATGGGAACAACGGGCACACCAAGTTCTGCGGCCAGAATTCCAATTCCTGTCCGGAATGAATCCATATTGCCATCCTGGGTCCGTTTCCCTTCCGGGAAGACGAGTACGGACCAACCGCGGTCCATGGATTCTCCCGCAAAGGAAAAACTCCCTCGAAAACCGCTTTTCTGCGGCAACGGAAAGACATTAAACAAGGCAACAACAAGGCCGCAGGCCAGTCTTTTCATCCAGCCTCGCAGCCGTCCCTCCCGTGCGGGTGGATGCCGCATCTCCTGCAGCATTTCGCCGTTCATTGCCACTGCAACCCGATGTCGCAAACGGAATGGGAGCGCGGCCAGAATGAACCCGATATCAACCCTGGTGACGTGATTGGAAAGCAACAGGAGCGGTCCGCGCAGTTTTCTCAGATTCCCGCGTCCCTCAATCCGCGGGGAGGCCAACATGTGCGTTGCCGGCCAAACCAGCAGATAATAGACCCAGAGCCGGAACCAGGTTACCGGGGCCTTCTGAGCCCATTTCGAATAGGCAACCGCTTCTGGTGGCACAGGTCGATGCAGCATCCGATCGAGATCTCCAACCGTCCGCGCGGTCGCGAGAGCCGATTCATCCAAATCCACCTGAAACCGGTCTTCGAGTACGCTGAGCAATTCCACTCTTTCGATAGAGCTGAGATTCAGGTCAATGCTCAGATCTGTCTCGCTCCCAATGCGACCGATCTGTCGGCCGGTAATCTCGCGGATCAGAGCTGCGAGCATACCGGGGCTGTGTTCTTTCTGGGCGGCATCAGATAATTGCGCCTGAACGAAATCATGAATTGCAGGCATCTGTGGTTTTTGAGTGGAAGTCCTTGGAAAATCATCCTCGGGCCAAACAAACCAGCATCGAACCTGCTGATGCTGCGCCAGCAATAGATTGGTTCGTCGGACTATGGCTTCCGGAGAGTGGTTTCCGGGACGGAGCACCAGGACCGCACAGGGTTCTGCATTCCCATTTTTTTCCGCTCCCAGCACAACACAGTCTCGCACCTCCGGCTGACGGCGAAATTCGACTTCCAGGTCTTCGGGATAAACATTCATCCCCTCGGCGGTCACAATCATGCTCTTGCGACGCCCTTTGAAATACAGGTTTCCCCGGGAATCCAATGCTCCGATATCGCCGGTATGAAACCAACCGTCCTCACCTGACACCGGCCTGTTCTCCGATCCCTGCACATAACTCTTGGCAATGCTGGCACCACGAACAAGTATTTCTCCATCCGGAGCAAGCTTTAGTTCCCGTCCGGGCAGGACTTTTCCGATGGATCCCTTTCCCAATTTCATCGGATGATTCAGGCTGATCAGTGAAGTGGTTTCGGTAAGGCCATACCCTTGAATGACGGCAAACCCGAGCCGGCCCCAGAATTGCTCCGTATCCGCACTGAGGCTGGCACCGCCGGAAATCAACGCCCAAAATTTCCACCCCAGTTGATTGTGAATGCCGCGGAAGCGCCACCAACGGCGGAGAAAATGCTCTTCCTCGGCCGCCTTGAATTGCCGGACAAATGCATCCGAAGCCATTTTTGCTTTCAGATCGTGCTCGAATTTATCGCGAAGACTGTCCAGAATTCTGGGCACAGCAATGAGAACGGATATTTTCTCGCGTTTTATTGTACGGACAATTTCCGTGGGATTCAGGCTGTCCTGAAAAACCACAACGCTTCCCAATATCTGCGGAATGAACAAACCGAGGAACTGTCCGAACACATGGCTGAGCGGCAGGAGATTCAAAAAGCGCAGCGGGTGAACGACTCTCTCATATTTCAGGTATTTGCGAATTTCCCGATCAAGCGGCTCCAGATTTGCGAGAACATTCCGGTGGCTCAGAACCACACCCTTTGGAATTGCTGTGGTTCCAGAGGTAAAAACGATCTCCACAGGGTCTGAAGCCTTCAAGATTTCGGTCGGGAAAGGCTCCGAAGAATGGAGTGCCAGTAATTCAGATAATGAATCCAGCAGGAGGGTTGGACACGCAGCCTCCGGCATCTGAAGATCTCGAGAGCGAATGCAAAGCCTGGTATCCGTCTGCAGACAAACGCGGTGTACGAATTCCGAAGAAGCGGCGCGATCCATTGGCACAACAATGGCGCCCCGCAGGATACATCCGAAGAAGCAGACTGCCCACTCGGGAGAATTATCGCCCCAGAGGATGATCTTGTCTCCAGGGCCAATTCCCCTCTTGAGCAACTCCCTCGCCAATTGACGGCTGGCTTTTCCGATCTGCCGGTAGGACCATCGCTGGATTCGATAGCCACGCCGGATCACGTACGCTGTTTCGTTGCCCCGGCCATAGAAATTCTCTACGATCTGAGCCAGCGTTGGTTCTTGCATGTCTTCTCGAAGAGTTTGTCAGATCGGCCGAACGTCGGAAGCATCGATCTCCACGGAAACAGCCTGTCGAATCAGATCGACCTGGATAACGAAGCGGAATCTCCCCCGCTTCTCAACCAGCAGTCCATGGATCCCTTTCAAAGGGCCGGCGGTCACCTCTACACGCGTGCCGATCTGCATATACGGATAGGGATCGACCGCAATGCTGGATTCCAGGAACTTTCTTACATATTCGATCTGCTCATCGGGGATCACGTCGGCGTGCCCTTCCAGTCCGACAAACCTGACAGCTCCGGGAATGTTAAGGATCCTGAAGCGGTTTTCAGGAGAATCCACATGATTTACAAAAATGTATCCGGAGAAGAGTGGAATCCAGATCCTTTTTTTTCTGTCCTTCCAGCGGCTGAGCACTTCGCGCATGGGAAGAAACACTTCAATATTCCTATCCGTTAGTTCGCCGAGCATCTTCTTTTCGAAACGACTGCGGGTATACAAGGCAAACCATTGAGATTTCCGAATATTCTGTTCAGCGGTGTTTACAAGCGCATGGTCGACGGGATGGTCAGGTTTGATAATCATTTTTCCCGAAACTGCGACGAAAATCCATTCGATCCCCTGAATGGAATGGAAATCCAACTTTGGCTAAGGCCCTGAATCAGGGCGTTTCGATTTCGCGTTGACTATAGCCGCTGGCCCCGGCACTGTCAAGTTGACACTCGGTATCTATTTGATCCTTTGAGTCTTCGGGACTTCAGGTTAAACTCAAATGCTTGTGAGTCGCTTGTGTTTTCGAGTGCGGTGGAGGTTGTTTTGATGCCGGTGATTGTGGATGCCTTTGATGTGAATGCCCTGGTAACTGCGGCGGGGGTTATCCGAAAAGGGGGACTGGTCGCGTTCCCCACCGAAACGGTGTATGGGCTTGGCGCCGATGCAAGCAATCCTATCGCGGTAGCCGGGATTTTCGAAGCGAAGGCGCGACCCAAGATTGACCCTGTAATCGTCCATGTCTCAGATCCGGCCATGGCCGCAAAATATGGAATATTTCCTCCAGCAGCCCTGCCCCTGATGAATCACTTTTGGCCGGGCGCTCTTACCTTGGTTGTACCCAAAACAACGGCGGTGCCGTCCATTGTCACCGCGGGTCTCGACACCGTGGCGATACGTGTTCCATCCCACCCGGCCGCGCTGGCATTCCTGCGAGCCTGCGGCTGCGCCATCGCCGCCCCCAGCGCCAACGCATTCGGATATGCCAGCCCGACCACAGCCCAGCATGTTGCAGAAAGCCTGGGAAACAAGGTTGATCTGATTCTGGATGGCGGTCCATGCTCGATTGGAGTGGAATCCACCATTGTTTCGCTATCCGGCCCTATTCCCGCAGTTCTGCGCGCAGGAGGCGTTCCGGTTGAGGAACTCTCCTCGATCGTGGGAGAAATAAGGGTGCTGATCGGGACGGAGGAGCGGCCTGTGGTACCGGGCCAGTTGAGGCGGCATTATGCCACGCGCACGCCGCTGGAGATCGTGGATGAAAACGCTGAAGTGTTGAATCCATCCGAACAAATTGGGCTGCTCTGCCTGGTCGAACCTGCAAATCGATTACCCTATAAAGCCATAGAGATTCTTTCGCCCTCCGGCAATCTTCGTGAAGCCGCGGCCAACTTCTTTGGTGCACTTCGGCGACTGGACGCTTTATCCCTGGATAGAATTATTGCCAGGCCACTGCCGCAGCAAGGGCTGGGGCTTGCCCTCATGGATCGTCTGCAGCGAGCCGCAGCCCGAGAGTAGTTCTCATGCCGCCAGGTATTGTTTGTATTTCCTTGCGGTGGAGGAGCGCGAAAACTCGTGCTAAGATCGAGAGGATGTTTGACTGTAACGTTCTTGAAACCCACGAAGCTCACGAGCGGCACCGAAGATAAACCATGGCTCATTCCATAGGAACTCCCTTTTTCTGGACTTCATTCATTGTTGTAGTTTTGTTTCTGCTTTCTCTGGACCTGGGAGTCTTCCACCGGCACGCCCACGCGGTGACAGTACGGGAGGCCACGCTCTGGAGCATCGTGTGGATTATCCTCTCATGCTCATTTGGAATGTGGGTTTACGGGAATTTCGGAAAGCAGTATGGTCTGGAGTTTTTTACAGGGTATCTGATTGAGTATGCCCTAAGCGTCGACAATGTTTTCGTCTTCATCATTATCTTCAGCTACTTCGGTGTCCCATCCAAGCTCCACCATCGTGTTCTTTTCTGGGGAATCCTGAGCGCGCTCCTGATGCGGGCCACATTTATCATTGCGGGCGCGGCCCTCATCAGCTCGTTTCACTGGATTCTGTATATCTTTGGGGCATTCCTGGTTTTTACCGGAATCAAGATTCTGAAGCAGGGAGATGCCGAGGTGGAACCGGAGCGGAATCCTGTGGTGAAGCTCTTTCGGCGGATTGTACCCATGTCCTCCGGCTATGAATCGGGCAGGTTCCTTACAAGACAGGGGGGTGCCACCGTGGCAACGCCGCTGGCATTGGTGCTCGTCACTGTTGAAGCCACAGATCTCGTATTTGCCACGGACTCCATCCCGGCAATTTTCGGCATTACGAGAGATCCTTTTATCGTCTACACCTCGAACATATGCGCGATTCTCGGGCTGCGCTCCATGTATTTTCTGCTTTCCGCTGTGATTCGCAAATTCACCTATCTGGGAATCGGGCTCGGAATTGTGCTGATGTTCATTGGGCTCAAGATGCTTGCAAGCGGTTTTTACGTGGTACCGATCGGATTGTCACTTGGGATCGTTGCCGCGATACTGGTTGGATCGGTGATGGTGTCACTTCTTTTCCCGGCCAAAAACCAGGAATCGTAAGGCAGAATTTTACAAAGCGGGATATATCCCAATCGTGGTGGAATGGGTCATTCCACCACGGAATTAAGAAACCGGTGATTCCTAGGCGCTTTTTCGGAGCTCGACCAGAACCTGTCGCGCCACGGCTTTCAGCGTCGTCAACACGCCCACACCCTGAGGTGCAACCGCCTCAATGACCGGCTCCCCTTTAACCTGGAGTTGACGCGTCAGCTCGTCTGCAGGCATTGCATTCGGCATATCGCGCTTGTTCAACTGCAGGACATAGGGGATTTTCTGAATATCAAATCCCTGTTCCTGGAGATTTTCGGTCAAGTTGGAGAGAGATTCCAGATTCGCATCGAAGCGCTCCTCCTGGGAATCCGCCACGAATACGACGCCGTCTACTCCCTTCAAGATAAGCTTGCGGCTGGAGTCATAGAATACCTGGCCCGGAACCGTATACAGGTGGAAACGTGTGCGGAATCCACGAATCTGTCCGAAATCAATCGGAAGGAAATCGAAAAAGAGTGTGCGCTCGGTCTCGGTGGCAAGAGAAATAAGCTTGCCTTTGTTCTCATTGCTCGTGATCTGGTACACGTACTGCAGATTGGTCGTTTTCCCTCCCAACCCGGGTCCGTAGTACACAATCTTACAGTTGATTTCCCTTGCTACATAATTTATGAAGGTCACCGCTCAATCCTTCAGTCAAAGTAGATTAATATTGCCTTCCCAGCAACTCTTCGATTTCCTCATCGCTGAATTGCGGAATACTCATCACATTCTCAGCTTTTTCAATCCTGCGCTGGAAATCCCGGATGACGTCTTCCAACAGCAGCGTTGTGCGTTTGCACTTGTATCGAACCAACCCGGAGGATGCCGTTGCATCAAAAACGAGCACGAGCGAAAACCGCTTCAGCAGATCGGAAATAAAGATACTGCGCCGGCTTCCTTGATGGACGAGAACAGAAAACTCCCGTTCTCCAACTATGTTTGCCAGGCCATCGGTAGCCGCAAGATTGGCGGCTGCCAGCGAAGCCAAGGCTGTGTAATCGATGTTGTCTGCAGGCCCTGAAATGACGATGGGCTGACCACTTCGACTGATCAGCAGCACCAGTTGAGCCCGTAACTCACTCTGCATCTTGGTGAGGATCGCATGAATACGCTTGAACTCAGCCTCGTGCAGATTGAAATTACTTGAGTTCATATCCGTATTGCTGGGCGAAACCGTTGAGTACATAAGTATTTAGCCCATCCTTGCCATGTCAGTGCCGGCAATTGGCGCAGGCAGGCTCCTTTACCTGCGGCCTGAGGCTCCTCAAAAGCGGAGTATTCAGTTAAAAAGATCTTGCGCTTGACTTATCGGCTGTATTTTCGTAATAATCACGTCAAAATTTTAGGATCGATGATCTATAGAGACAAGTTATTTGCCTTTATGGATTTATAGGATATTGATGGCGAGGGCTCTGGCAAACAAAAAAACCGCAGGACAAAAAGCGCAGAAGGTTGTCCGTCCCGCACCAAAGGCAAAACCGAAAAAAGCCTCAAAACCTTCACCGAGCAAATCGTTGAAAGTTAAGGGACTTACGGCGAAACCAAAGTCCAGGGACGCGGCGGCTGCTGCTAAAGATACGTCCCCCGCCAAACAGAAGTTTATTCATAAGGAAAGCATGATAATGGAAGTGGAATCCGGTAAGGCCGCATCGAGGACAGCGGCTCCTTCTGCCCTTGATGCAGCCCCTCGCCTGTTGCGTCACACCAAGACAACGTCGGCCGCGCTTGCCCTTCTGGAAAAGGGCATTGAGCTGATCTTTCAAAAGGAGTTTAAAAAAGCCAGGACTGAACTCAAGGCCCTCGTGGAAACATACCCTGGCGAGCTGGATATTCTTGCACGGGCCCGCAGCTATATCCAGATCTGCGATCGAGAGGAAGCGGCACAGAAAAAGCAATCCATCTCCACCGATCAAATGTATACGCTGGGCGTCCTGGAGCACAACAAGGGCAACTACGATGCAGCGATTACCTATTTTCGCCAATCCCTTGAAAAACACCCGGGAGCAGATTACATCTATTACTCCGTGGCCGCTTCACAGGCGATGAAGGGAAATGCGGTTGAATCGATTGAAAATCTCCGCAAGGCCGTTGAACTGAATGAAGACAGCCGCATCTACGCTAAAAACGACAGCGATTTCTCCTCCCTGCAGGCTAGAAAAGAGTTTGCGGAGTTGGTTGGGATCACCCCTGTTCCGGGTACCGAACCGCAATAACAATTCCGAGGACTGACTTAGCCCAGCGGATCCGCCATGATCAAGTGTAAAAATTGCATTAACTGGCTGGATGAAAGTCTGGAGCAAATCCAGGCAGATCAAAGCAACCGGCCCCATGTCTTCATGGGATGCCGGATCTTTGGCTTTCAGGAAAATAACGCGGAAGTGGAGAGCTGCGAATATTACGTTCTCAGCGAAAACCTCTTTACCATTTGCAGCTCTTGCCGCATTACGGTTCCCAAAGTCTGTGTTTCCCTGGGAGAATGTGCCAACTGCACAGATACGGATCTATTCTGCGTCGATCACTGCCTGGGAGATGAGAACAGAAAATACTGCACTCATTTTGTCCGGTTGAATACTGAAGGACTTCAGCTGATCGACGGCGACAATAATGAAGTGTTCGATCTGTTCCCTTCGATAGGAATGCCCGGCAGTCAAAAACCCTGAGCTGCCGAAATATTCTCAAATCACCCAGTTGATATCGCCATCCTGGAGAGTCCCGACATTCAGCCCGCCTCTCCCCTGCGAAATTGAGCTCCCCGGCGGCACGCTCTGGGTGAGCCAGACATTGCCTCCAATGACTGATCCCGCGCCAACGGTAATCCGGCCCAGAATGGTCGCACCGGCATAAATCACGACGTCATCTTCGATGATCGGGTGTCGATCGATGCCCTTGATGGGAGCCCCCTTCTCATCTAACGGAAAGCTCTTCGCACCCAATGTCACTCCCTGGTAGATGCGCACGCGCTCGCCAATAATGGCCGTCTCTCCGATCACCACGCCGGTCCCATGATCGATGAAAAAGCTTTTGCTGATTCTGGCCCCGGGATGAATATCAATGCCGGTGGCGCTGTGCGCGTTTTCGCTGATGATGCGCGGAATGATGGGAACGCCCAGCTTATACAGTTCATGCGCTACACGATGATTGGTTATTGCAAAGATGCCGGGATAGCAAAAGATGGTTTCACTGGGACTCTTGGCGGCTGGATCTCCCGCGTATGCCGCCTCAACGTCATGGGCAAGCAGCATCATGATATCCGGAACGCGGTCCAGGAATTCCGCGGTTATTTTTTCTGCCCTTCCCGCGCACTGCTCTACTCCAAGATGATCCTCACATGCGAAACAGAATCCCCGGCGGATCTGCTCCTGCAGCCCGAGCGCCACGTGATCCAGGATCGCGCCCGTCCTGAAAAATATGCCTTCTTCGCTGTATTCGGATAGCCCGAAATAGCCGGGAAACAGGACCGCGCGCAATTGCTGCATGATTTCGAGGCAGCTGTCCCGGGAAGGCAATTCCACCCTGCAGGATCTTGGAGCGTCCGGATGAAAAGAGAGGTTTCTGCTGGCCAGAACCATCCGGCTGGCAACGGCTTCAATGTGATACTTCCCCTTTATGCTCATCGATGCAGCCTCCTGACTGCGTAATCAAGGCAGTCCTACATCTAATTGTATCCGAGATGTGGAAAGTCAAAGAAGAAGCAAAACCATATCGACCGCCGCTGGAACGAGCAGGCACCAAAAGCTGTGTCCCGTAACGATGAGGCGGTCCAGGGAATCTACGATAGCGAATAGTAGGCTTCCGGTATTATGGTCGAAGATTGCCCGGAGCTTTTCGCCGTTCCATGATATTCCTGAAGCGTGCGAACGCTCAGCTTTTCGCGCCGCAAAGTGCGGATGGCATTGGCTGCCGCAGCCGCCCCCGAAAGCGTTGTGATGCAGGCAACGCCCCATTGTGTGGCGGCACGTCGGATGGATTTTTCATCCGATTGAGACTGTTGCCCGAGAGGTGTATTGATAATCAAACCAATCTTTTTGCTCTTGATCAAATCGATGACATTTGGCCTGCCCTCTCCAGCCTTGAATATATGGTCCGCCCGCACACCCTTGGAGGTCAGGAATCTATGGGTGCCGGTCGTTGCCAGCAGGAGGAACCCCAGGCTTTCAAAATCCCTGGCAATCGGCAGAAGCGTCTCTTTGTCGCTGTCGTTGACGCTTAAGAATATCGTACCGCTTTGCGGCAGGCGCAGCCCTGCCGACAGTTGCGCCTTGGCAAATGCACTGCCAAAGCTGTCGGCCACGCCCATCACTTCCCCGGTGGATTTCATTTCCGGGCCGAGAATCGAGTCCACGCCCGGGAAACGACTGAATGGGAAAACGGGCGACTTCACAAAGCAGTGACTTACCTTTAACTCCTCTGTCAATCCCAGATCCCGCAGCTTTTCGCCCGTCATAACGCGCGCGGCAATCTTGGCAAGCGGAATTCCGGTGGCCTTGCTTACATAAGGTATTGTTCGAGAGGCACGGGGATTTACCTCCAGGACATACACGACATCCTTTTGAATCGCAAACTGGATATTCATCAGTCCAACGACGCGCAAAGCTCTTCCCAGCTTTTCGGTGAATCGTTTCATTCGATCCAGCAGGGTAAGGTTGATCATTACCGGGGGCAGTATGCATGTGCTGTCACCGCTGTGGATACCAGCCTGTTCGATATGTTCCATCACACCCGCGATGATCACCTGCTCGCCATCGCAGACGGCATCCACATCGTATTCGAACGCATCCTCCAGAAATCTGTCGATCAGAACCGGCCGCTCCGGAGACACCTCCACGGCGGAGGTCATATACTCATCCAGGGAAGCCTGATCGTATACGATGGACATTGCACGCCCGCCAAGCACATACGACGGACGAACGAGCACTGGATAGCCGATCTCGGCGGCAACCTTGCGTGCATCTTCCAAACAAAGCGCCGTCCCATTTTGAGGCTGAGGGATTTCCAACTCCGCCAACAGTTGGCCAAAGCGCTTGCGGTCTTCGGCAAGATCGATCCGCTCCGGAGATGTACCGATAATCGGAACTCCGGCCTCCTGCAGTTTGAGCGCAAGGTTCAGCGGCGTCTGTCCTCCGAACTGCACGATGACGCCGTCCGGTTTTTCCACCGCGACAATCTCCATCACATCTTCAAACGTCAGCGGTTCAAAGTACAACCGGTCCGATGTGTCGTAGTCCGTGGAAACGGTTTCCGGGTTGCAGTTCACCATGATCGTCTCGAAGCCGATCTCATTCAGCGCAAAGGAAGCGTGGCAGCAACAATAGTCAAATTCTATCCCTTGACCAATGCGGTTGGGTCCACTCCCCAACACCATGATCTTCTTTCGGTCGGATGGATTCGCCTCGCACTCGCTTTCGTAGGTCGAATACAGGTAGGGAGTGTGGGACTCAAACTCGGCAGCGCACGTATCGACGCGCTTGTAGACCGGTCGCACGCCAGTCTTATGTCGAAGCTCCATGACCTGGATAGCTGTTGGGTTGCCCTCGCTGGAAGGGGCCAGGAACTCGGAAATATTCTGGTCCGAAAATCCAGAACGCTTGCACTCCCGGAGAAGATCGGACGGCAGATTGGCAAGGGTGTGCGTCGACAGCTTTTTCTCGAGATCTACGATCTCCCTTAGCTGATTCAAAAACCAAAGATCGATCTTTGTCTGTTTGTGAATCTCCTCAATGGAACGACCGCTGGCTAAGGCATAGTGTATATAAGCAAGCCGCTCCGGGAATGGCGTCTGGAGGAAACGATCCAGGCGCTCGGGAAATATTTTCTCGGAAGCCAGGCTCTTTCCTTTTTCTAGAGAACGGACGCCCTTCATCAAAGCTTCTTTAAAGGTCCGCCCGATTGCCATGACCTCCCCGACCGACTTCATCTGGGTTCCCAGAGTAGGATCAGCCTCTTTGAATTTCTCAAAGTTCCATTTGGGTATCTTGGCAACAACATAATCGATCGTCGGCTCAAAACTCGCGGGAGTTTTCTTGGTTATATCGTTCGGAATTTCATCCAGCGTATATCCGACGGCAAGCTTTGCCGCAATTTTTGCAATCGGGAAGCCGGTCGCTTTGGACGCAAGCGCGGAACTCCTCGATACTCGCGGATTCATTTCGATGACGATTATTTCGCCGGTCGCCGGATTCACAGCGAACTGAATATTGGATCCGCCGGTTTCAACCCCGACTTTGCGAATAATGCGGATCGCAGCGTCGCGCATCAGCTGATACTCTTTGTCGGTAAGAGTCTGGGCCGGCGCGACAGTAATGGAATCGCCGGTATGCACGCCCATCGGATCAAAGTTCTCGATCGAGCAGATAATTACAACGTTGTCCGCCAGATCCCGCATCACCTCCAGCTCAAATTCTTTCCAACCGATAAGAGACTGCTCAACCAGAACCTCATGCACGGGAGAAATATCGAGCCCTCTGGAGATAATGGCTTCATATTCCTCCATGTTGAATGCGGTACCGCCGCCGAAACCACCGAGGGTAAAGCTGGGTCGAATAATCGCAGGAAGGCCGATGGTTGCCAGATATTCCTTGGCCTCTGCGAGGCTCTTAACCACACGCGACCGAGCGGACTGCAGCCCGATCTCCGTCATCGCATCCTTGAAAAGCTGTCGATCCTCGGCTACTTCCACCGCATGCAATTTTGCGCCAATCATCTCGACGCCGTATTGGGCCAGCACGCCGGATTTGGCCAATTCGACCGAGATATTCAGTCCAGTCTGCCCTCCCACGGTTGGCAGCAAAGCATCGGGGCGCTCCCGCGAGATAATCGCCGCGACCGATTCCGCTGTCAGCGGTTCGATGTAGGTGCGATCCGCAAGATCCGGATCGGTCATAATGGTCGCGGGATTGGAATTCACCAGGACTACATCAAAACCCTCGCTCTGGAGGGATTTGCAGGCTTGAGTACCCGAATAGTCGAACTCGCAGGCTTGTCCAATCACGATAGGACCGGAGCCGATGATAAGAATTTTGCGGAGATCAGTGCGTTTAGGCATTACGTTTCCGGAACTCCAACATGAGTTGTTTAAACTCTTCAAACAGATAGTGCGAATCGTGCGGACCAGGAGAAGCTTCAGGGTGATACTGTACGGAAAATGCGGGAATACTCCGATGGCGTATTCCCTCCAGCGTCTGGTCGTTCAAATTTATGTGCGTAGCCTCAACCTTGCCCGCATCCAGTGAGTCGGGATCGACCGCGAACCCGTGATTCTGCGCTGTTATTTCAACCCGACTTGTAGCAAGATTCTTCACAGGCTGATTGCCGCCGCGATGTCCGAATTTCAACTTATAGGTCTTGCCGCCGAACGCCAATCCCATCAATTGATGCCCGAGACATATCCCGAACACCGGGATTCGGCCTAACAGCTGTCGGATATTGCGGATCGCATATTCCAGGGGTTCCGGGTCGCCGGGCCCATTCGAGAGGAATACTCCGTCAGGATTTTGAGCGAGTACGTCCTCCGGGGAGGTCAAGGCCGGGACGACCGTGACATCGCACCCAACCCGCGCCAGGTTCTCCAGGATATTTCGTTTTATACCGTAGTCATAGGCTACGACTTTGAATCGGTTCGGAGCTTCGCTTCCGGCCGGGCAGGTATAGGCGGATTTGCATGTCACCGAGGACGCCAGATCACAACCAAGCATGCTTCTGGCAGATCGGGCTCGCTGAATGAGAGTCTCGGGATCAAGGTTATCGGTGCTGATGATGCCGCGCATTGCGCCTCGATTGCGGATATGCAGGACGAGAGCGCGGGTATCCACCTCCGATATGCATACAATTCCGTGACGCTTCAGGTAAGCCTCCAGCGATTCGCTGGAGCGCCAATTGGATGCAATGGCGCTGAATTCGCGGGCAACAAAACCCTCGACATAGGGACGGCCAGATTCCTCGTCGGCTGCGTTGGTTCCATAATTGCCGATATGGGGATAGGTCATGACAACAATCTGACCGGCATAGGACGGATCCGTCAGGATTTCCTGATAGCCGGACATGGAGGTGTTGAAAACAACTTCCCCAACCGTCTCCCCTACGGCGCCAAAGCCCCGTCCCGCAAACGTACAGCCATCTTCCAGTGCTAGAATCGCTTTCATTTGATCAGGAATTTACCCAGAGTGAATGGTGTCGGCTCTGCAGCCTCACCGATGATGCTAGTCACAAACGACACCGCCAATTTCGATTACTCAACCGGACCAACGCGTGATACGGGCCAGTAGCTGAAGATAGCCTTGCCATAAATCAGATCGTGTTCCACAAATCCCCAGCTACGACTATCATTGCTTGAATTGCGATGATCGCCAAGAACGAAATATTGTCCCGTGGGAACGACCACCGGGGAATATGACTTCAGATCCATGAAGTCAGGGTTCAAATAAGGCTCATTCACCTTGACCCCATTGATAAAAACGGTTCCAAACCGGATTTCTACTTTGTCGCCGGGAACCCCAAGGACCCTTTTGATAAACGATTTGCTGCGATCACGGGGATACCAGAAAACCACGACATCCCCTCTATGGATATCCGCAAACCGGTAGATAAACCGATTCACAAAAATCCGCTCCTGGTCGACAAGCCGCGGCTGCATACTCGTGCCTTCTACTTTCACCGGCTGGACTACAAAAATAACGATGAAAATCGCTATCGCGAAGGCGAGGAGGATGTCACGGAACCAGGACCTTAATTCAAAGACCAATTTAAAACCGCCATCCCGTTGCGGTTCGGCCTCTGAAGCGCTTTTTTCGTTCATCTCCAAACGTGCTTTTCCCCGATCCTAATATCTGCAGGCACAAAACTTTATGCTACCAGACAGAATATTAAAACCCAAATATGGATATTCAGCAAGACCTGATCTACGTCTAAGTGAGATTTAACTTCATCCGGACCAAAACCACGCGGTAATTGCATATTCGTCCGACCTTTATCCCCCAATTCCGTGCAGATCCGGTCGCGCCCGCGGGATATCGATTCGATCCAAATCATTGAGAGCAATAACGTTTGGAAATAAACAAGACGCCTCGGACAGATGTTGTTCCGGATTAGCGTAGCGCTGGGAGAAATGGGTCAGCGCCAATTGGCGTGCAGCCGCCTCCTGCGCCACACTTGCGGCATCTTCGGCCGTGGAATGTCGGTAAAAGTCCGCCAGATCCCGATGCTCCGACGTGTAGGTGGCCTCCATCAGGAGGAGATCGGCATCTCTGGCCAATTTTATCGCGCCCTCACAAGGCTGTGTGTCCATAACAAAAGCAAAAGCGCTGCCCGGGCGCGGGGCGGAGACACTTTCCAGCGAGACCAATCCCCTGTCGGTCTGAATGGAACCTCTGCGCCTCAGTTCACCGACCGCCGGACCTCGAATCCCCGCCATTTCCAGCTTCTCCGGGATGAATCGTCTCCCGGGCAATCCAGCAACCCGGTATCCAAGAGTAGGAACAGAGTGCTTCAGCGGATGTCCCCACAGTACAGACTCGCCGGAACGATTCAATTCACTCAATTCCTCGGTCATTTCAATCGGATGATAGATGATCTCGATCTGCGGCTCGTAGATGGAGGCCGCACAAAGCCGGTCCACATAAACCTGACCGCTCTGCGGGTAGTAGAGGTGCACCGGATGCCGGCAGTTGTCGAGAGACAATCTTTGCACAATGCCGGCCAGCCCCAGGCAATGATCTCCGTGAAAATGGGTGATGCAAATGTGATGGATGGAACTCGCCGAAATCCCGGCCAGGGTCATCTGTCGTTGAGCTCCCTCGCCTGGATCGAACAGATATCCTATCCCATCCCAAAGCAACATATAGGCATTGTGGCTCCGTTCCCGTGTCGGCACCTGGCTGCTGGTTCCAAGGGCAATCATTAGACGACCGCTCATCTCACATCCTTTCGAAATTCCAGGTAGATTATGCCATTTTGAGCCGCAGCATCAGCGCCAGGAAGCGAAATCCGCTGCCGGAAATGCTATATATCATTTGCCACGGGCGATGCCCTTCGGCGTGCGGTAGCTTGCCACGGCCTTCGGCTTTTATGGTTTTCAAAGGCGGCAGCGGGATGCCGGCGCTCCCAATAGGCTTCATTCCAGGCCGCTGCAAATAATCCTTCGGCACTCGCAGCAGGCGCATACCGCATGGGACGCAAACCCTTGCTTTCCAAGCCCCTGCTGCTATAATGACAGGTTTTTGTTTACAACCAAACTGCAGAGTGAGAAAAAGCTGCAGAGTAGTCTGGAAGAAGGATGCCGGTGAAAATCGTAGTTCTTAACGCAAGTCGTCAGAAAAACTGTACCCTCAAAGATGTTGCCGGAGGGTTCGGAACCGTTTTTACAGTGGGCAAATCTCCGTTCGCAAAGCTCCTGGAAGTGGCAAAGCGGCGGATTGCAGCCATTCCGAACATCACGCTCGCATACCTGGATTCGATCCTGTCCGCAAACGGCGCATCGGTAAAGGTTCTGGACGTGCGTCGATCGGATCAGCTGATTCCCGCCGATCTCTATCTGATCTCTTCATCGATAGTGGACTGCAATCTGGAACGAGAGCTTGGGTCTTACGCAAAGAGCCATTTTGGATCCAAAGTCGGCTACTTTGGGCCTTTTGCGGCAATGGTACCCGAGTTTTATGGCGGTTCTGCCGATTTTGTCGTTAAAGAGGAAATTGAAAACATTGCACCTGCTCTGGCTCATGGAGAAATCCCTGAGGGAATCGTGTCCGCCGGGTTTGTACAGGATCTCGATTCGCTCCCCTTCCCCAGCTGGGATCAATTTGAAATTCAGAAATTCCGGTACCAGATTGTTACGAACAAAGGAATTACGCTTCCAATGCTGGGGAGCCGTGGCTGCCCCTATACGTGCAATTACTGCCCCTATCTCGTCAACTCAAAATATCGGGTTCGCAGCCCCGAGAGCATTGTCGACGAAATCCGTTATCTCTCGGCCAGGTACAATATTCGAGGTATTGCATTCCGCGATCCCAATCTGACATTTGACAAAAACAGGGCCCGTGAGTTCTCGGAACTACTGCTGAAATATAACCTGGATATCCGTTGGGGCTGTGAAGCGCGAACCGATTGCCTCGATCCGGAATTGGTGGACCTGCTGTTCCGTTCCGGGCTGCGCAGCATCGAGGTGGGAGTGGAGTCCGCCAACCACAATGTGCTGCGTGGCAACCAGCGAAAAGCCATTGCCAAGCCGCAACAGGAAATGATCATTGATCACTGTCACAAGCTGGGCATTCGGGTCATCGCGAACTACACGTTCGGGCTGCCCAACGATTCAACCGAAGGCATCCGGGAAACGATACGGTATGCAAAGAGGTTGAATACGTTTGCCATTCAGTTTACGGTCACGACGCCCTATCCCGGCACTCAATTCTATGAGGCGGTCAAACACCGGATTTTTGAAACCGATTGGGAAAAATTCAACGGTTGGACAAGCGTTTATCAGCATCCCGCGATTTGTTCTGCCGAACTTCATCGCCTGCGGGAGTTCGCCTACGTCTCCTATCACCTGCGGCCGCGATACGTCTGGCGGTTCTTGCAGTCGACCATCCTGCACCCGCTTCTGTTTCCGGAGCCGCGCGGAGCATAGATTTTTCAATTGGGGAATCAGCGGTAAGCTACCACCAGCTGAAGCGCGAAGGAGCAGGATCCCATTTCAACTCCCACGTCCAGTCTTTCTGCATCTTTGGGAGCGCGCATGGAGTAGTGGGTTCCCTGGACAATTGAAGGGATGGAGATTTTGATCAGGTCGTCATCCCCGCTGCAGGCGAACTTCTTCAAGCCCCCGGCAAGCATATTAGACATTTCGCCGACCGCATCCACGACAATATCATCGACCGCATCAAAGCTCATGCCCACGAGATTCCCCGCAAGTCTGCAGGCATCCTGGGGAGTCAAATGCATGGCCACAAATCCTGAAATTTTTCCGCCAAACCCGACCATGGCAGACAATCCGGTAGGAACAGCTGCGCTGTGGTCCCACGGAAAAACGTGGCTCTCGCAACTGAGCATTGTTCTGGCGATGCCGTTCAATATGTCTTCGAGGCCCTTTTCGAGGTCAAAAGGCGTGATCCCGCCTGCGGCCGCAATGCTCATCATGAGACTCCTTCTGTAAGCAATTCATGTGTCTATCTATCGCCCAAATTATTACCCGACGTTAGGCATTCCCGCCGCCAAACACAAAAAGTTCACCGGCGATTTTGGAGTGCGGCATTTCGCTTCCGGCTTTGAAAACCATGGAACGGAGGAAGATGGCCAGCCACCGCACTCAAAGGGCCTTGCCTCGGAAAAATATACAGGCAGAACCCAATTTTTCAGCTATACACTGCACACCGCAGGTAAAGATCCGATCTCCTATCGTCGATAGAGGATATAGCCCAACGGAGAAGATGGAGAGGGATGATCGAAAAGCAGGCGCAGTGCAAAAGCGAGGGTAAAGCAGGCGGTGGCGGGGAAACTTCTGTGCCCGGCCTGAACAACAACCTCGAATTCATGGGCAAGCAGCTGCATGTTCAGACCGAACGCATCAGCTTCCCGACCCCCCGGGTCGTAACCGAGGTGTTCAGTAATGGACGGGTTGTTTTTTCGAAAAAGTCTGAAATCCCGATGAGCGGTGCAGAATTGCAGGATTTCGCCACAATTGAAGAGTTGATGCGCACGCAGCATCTTCAGACAATTCGCGAAATAGAGGAAAAACAGAAGCGTATCCTTAGCTCGGCACCGGTGCGTAAATGATTATGAGCCAGCAGCAGTCACCAGATCGTATCCTCATTGTTGACGACGAGGATAACATGCGCTCGGTGCTTCTCCGGCACCTGGAGGAGGAGGGGGCGGAATGCGTCGCCTGTCCCTCGGCCATTGATGCCCTCGACGAGATGAAAAAGCGGCCGTTCTCGCTTGTCATCAGCGATGTGATGATGCCGGGAATGTCAGGGATGGAATTCCTTCGGCTGGCCAAGAAGGAGGATCCCGAGACTGCCTTTATCATGATCACGGGCCTCATGGACATCAATACGGCCATTGATTCTCTCCGGATAGGAGCTTGTGACTTCATCACAAAGCCATTTGAATTGCCGGCTATCAAACGTGCCGTCGATCGAGCCCTGGAAAACAGACGGCTGCTTATCGAAAATCGACGCTATCGGGGCGAATTGGAGCAGAAGGTACGAAAACGGACCTATGAACTAAACGAAGCCCTGCATGACGTGGAAGAAAGCTACAAAATCACGCTCGAGGCCTTGGTAACCGCCCTGGATGCGCGAGAACACGAAACGCAAGCCCATTCGCAGCGGGTGCGGGAGTACACTCTGACCCTGGCCCATCAACTGGGGCTCAAACATGACGATCTCATACAAACAGGCCGTGGAGCGCTTCTTCACGACGTTGGAAAGATCGGTGTGCGCGACTCCATTCTTCTGAAGCCGGGCAAACTGAACGAGGAAGAATGGGTTGAAATGCGAAAGCATCCCCAAATCGGGTACAATATATTGCAGAGTATAGAATTCCTGGCTCCTGCCGCGGAGATCGTATTATGCCACCAGGAGCGATGGGATGGGAAAGGATATCCCAACAGACTGGCAGGCATGGATATCCCGCTTGGAGCTAGAATTTTCGCGGTTGTTGATACGATGGATGCAATGACGAGCGATCGTCCATATCGAAAAGCGATGTCCTTTGATGCGGCGCTCAGTGAAATACGCGCCTGCTCTGGAACTCAGTTCGATCCCGATGTTACGGAAGCGTTTCTATCAATACCGGTTGCATCCTGGATTGCCATCCACGATTCCGTTAACCGGTCGCATCAGAATCAGGATTGCTTTGGTCTTCTATGTCCGATCTCCAATATCTCCCGATAAGCTATCTGGAAGAAAACCAGCTCTTGCCTCTCATGTATGAGGAGGAAGGCGCCTGGATGGCAGACCTGTGCTGGGATTACGCTTCGGTCCGGCAGATTCTCTCATCATTTGTGCGCAAGAAACTCCTGCCTGGATACGCGGCCGTAAGCCAAAACGAAGCCATCGCCTACACCTATTTCCTGGTGAACCAGACCAAGGGAATCATTGGAGCGATGTATGCATCCAAGCTCAGGTATTCCCAGGAGGCGGTTGACGAACTCATCTCTCTGACCGTCGCAAGCCTCAAGGACACGCCGAATATCAAGCGGGTTGAAGCTCAGATTATGCCTTTCAATAACTTGAGCTCACAGCAGCCTTCGTGCGTCACGGATTCAATTTTTATCCACGCTATTTCCTGGAAATGGATTTACGGAAATATCGTGAGAATCCGGATTCAACGCCCTTCGAGAAGATCATCCCATGGTCATCCGCATACCTGATGCAAGCTGCAGAAATGAGCCTGCTCAGTTACCGCAATCAGACGGATGCCGAGATTTGCGAAGACTACTCAACCCGGGACGGCTGCGAAAGCTATCTACGCAGCCTTGTGGAAAACCCCGGTTGCGGCGTTTTTATGCCCGAAACATCGTTCATGGCATTGGACAGACAAGGCGCCCTGTGCGGATTTCTCATCTGCTCACGGATTTCATCCGGCGCAGCCATGGTCCCCCAGATCGCAGTGCACCCCTCCTATCAGGGCCGCGGCGTGGGAAATACGCTCATGGATTATTCGGTCGAACAACTCAAAACGCTGGGATTCCGCAGCATCAGCCTCACCGTCACCAAGAAAAATCGCCGTGCCTTCGAATGGTATCAGCGCCTGGGATTCCGGATCCGAAAGGACTTCGGGGCCTACGTCTGGCAGAGAATCTAATTTCGAATTATGAATGATGCATGGACACATTCGTTCGGGCTATGCACGCCGTGCGTGCCGCTCCATTCGAAATTCGTCATTCGTCATTCGTAATTTTATTTGGGTTCTACTGCCGCAGCTGCGGGATTGAGGACCACCAAATCGACGCGACGATTACGGGCCTTCCCCTCCGGTGTATCGTTTGGAGCGGTTGGATGGTATTCGCCATAGCCGGCGGCTGAAAGCTGTTCAGGCGAGAAACCAAGACCATCGATCAGGTAGGAAATCATTACGGTGGCCCTGGCGGTAGAAAGCTCCCAGTTCGAGGGGAATTTGGAATTGCGGATCGGCACATTATCGGTATGACCTTCGATTCGCATCTGGTTGCCCAAATTCACCAGAGCTCCGGCAATATTCAGGAGTAGTGCCTTACCTTCGGGTTTGATCTGTTCGGAGCCGGAATCGAAGATCCCCGCTTCTCCAAGGGTAATAATCAAGCCGCGCGCATCAATGTGCAGTTTTACTCTGTCCTTGAGGAGTTCAGAATTCAGCATGGTTTCGATATGCTTTTTAAGCTGGGTCAGGCCTTCTCCGTTCAGCGTTTCCTTCTTCGTATAAGCGCCTGCGCTGCGCAAACGCTGCAGCTCTTTCAGCTTGTCACCGCGCAGATCCACGCTCTTCAGCAGCTCGCGTGAAGTGGGATTATCTCCGGTCCCCGGATTCAAGGTCAGGGTGGAGCTTCCACCGGCAAACAGGTTGCTGTCAAAGGAAGCCTTCATGGAAGTGACCATCTTGCCGTACTTCTGGGCATCCACGGTCGAAATTGCATACAGCGTGGTGAAAAATGCAAACAGCAAAGTGATGAAATCGGCGTACGACACCAGCCACCGTTCGCTGCCGCCCTCTTCTTCCTCGTGCTTTTTCTTTCTCACCTTACGCAGCCCTCTTTTGAGCAGCCCCACCGTCAGGCTTTTCTTCCTGTTCTTTGCGGCTCAGATAACTCTTCAGCTTGTCTTCTATCAGTCGCGGATTCTCGCCTTCAAGAATGGAGATCACGCCCACAAGCATGATTTCCTTTGCAACCATATGCTCTTTCGACTTCAGCTTCAGCTTTCCGGACATGGGTAAAAAGAGAAGGTTGGCTGAACCGACACCATAAACCGTAGCGACAAAGGCTACGGCAATCCCGCTCCCCAGTTTGCTTGGATCCGACAGATTCTCCATCACATGGATTAGGCCCAGAACGGCGCCCAGAATTCCAACAGTGGGCGCATATCCACCGGCCGCCTGCCAAAACTTGATCGGTTGTTCGGCCTCTTCTTCCAGGTTTGAAATCTCGAGTTCCATGGTTTCACGAAGCACTTTGGGTTCTACCCCATCCATTGCCATGGTGAGCGCTTTCTTGAGAAATGGATCGGAGATTTTCTGCGTATCCGATTCCAGCGAGATGACCCCCTCTTTTCTTGCCTTATTGGCAAGGCGAATGATCTCCTGGATTACTTCCCGGTTGTTGACCTTCGGATCCAGAAAGACCTGCACAACGGTCTTTATGCTCGCAATTGCAACGGAAAGCTGGAACTGCAGCAGGCATGCGCCCAGTGTTCCGCCCCACACAATAATGGCTGCGGTTGGCTGCATAATGGAACCGATGCTGCCGCCTTCAATCGCCTGTCCACCCAAAATGGCGACCCCGGCAATCAGCAGTCCCAAAAACGAAGCCAGATCAATCGACTTCTTGCCCGCGCTCCCTGAGTTGTCGCTCATATTCTACGTTTATCAATCCGGAAATCAGGCGTCGATAATGCACAATCTTCTGGATGATCGATGACATGCTTTCTGTAACCACGACCTTTTCGCTGTTGGTCATGGTGAGCACCGTATCCGGAGTCTCTTCGATATATTGAATGAGATCCGCGTTTACGGCGATCGGCGCCTTGTTTATCTTAGTCAGTAGTATCATGCCGTTATTCGGGCTATACCGCCCTCGTCATATATCGTCAGGACAGGCTCTATCCCTTAGTTTCTCTCTCCTGAAACATGCCAAGCGCAAAGGGAATATAATCGCTCAGCGGCAGCGGACTATCGCCTTCCGGCAGACAGCCCAACAAAAGGCTCATCGAAGCAAAATCATCGGGAGTGTCAACCGTGACCCGTATCTGCGGATATCGCAAACTTTCCGGAGCCGCCAGGAAGGAGACCCTGAATTTTTCGGGATTTTCCTTGATGTGCAAAGTAACGTGTTCCCGATGCGGCGGAGCCACGGCCATTTCGTGGGATCTGGCCAAAGCCTGCGCCCTGCAGGCTTCCGTGGCGGCGCCATAAGGAAGGTCCGTCTCCACACAGTAATCGAGATGCTCCAGGCGGAGCTGGCGAATGATGCGGGAAGCTGACCCGATGTCGATTAAGGGATTATCGGCTGTTGCCCGAATGATGATCTCCGGCCTAAATTGCCGCGAGGCTTCATGGAATCTGCTCAAAACATCCGATTCCGCACCCCGGAAGACCAAAACTCCCAGACGGCTGGCTTCTTCGGCAACGCAGTCATCCTGGGAAAGGGATGTGGTGAGAACGGCTACTGCGTCAATTTCCGGGACTGCCCGCAGTCGTGAAACAGCCCTTTCAAGAATGGATTTTCCCTGTATCGGCTTCAGCACCTTCCCAGGCAATCGCGTACTTCCCATCCTCGCCTGAAGGAATGCCATAACGTCATACGAGCCGGCTTGATCGGACATTCACTTCCCACCCTTCACGGCATCGCGCAAAACCTCGCACACAGCGCTTACCTGTTCATAGGTCATACTCGGAAAAAGAGGCACTGTCAGGATGCGCCGTCCCAGGGCTTCAGTGTTTTCCAGGGCATGGCCGTCTCTCGCAAGACCGCGATAAAAAGAAAACTGGTGAATGGGAGGATAGTGAATGCTGGTCTGAATCCCCTGATCGCGCATAAAGCGCATAACCTCCATGCGCGAAACATTTTCACCAAGAACAACCGTCATCAGATGGCAGGCAGGATCCCCGCCATAGTTAGCAAATGGAACGGCCCAATTTTCATCCGCCCCGAGAATTTCCCGATACCATCGCACGCGCTCTCTTCGAAGGCGGTTCCAGTGATCCAACGACTGCAGTTGGACATGCAGCAGCGCCGCCCGGAGGTCATCCATGCGATAATTGAAGCCCGGCAGGCTGACATCGTAGGAAAAGGAATGTCCCTGGAAACGATGCCATGTCAACGAATCCATGCCATGAGATCGAAGCAGACGAAGCTTTTTAGCAAGATCTTCGTTGTCCGTTACAAGGAGCCCTCCTTCGGCACAGGTGAGATTTTTATTCCCGAAGAAACTGAAGCAACCGATGTCGCCCCAGCAACCGCACTGTTTCCCGTTCCATGTTGCTCCGGGTGAGTGGGCAGCATCCTCCACGATCCACAGACCGTGACGGCGTGCAACATCCGCGATAGCGTCCATATCGCAGGCATAGCCCCCATAGTGCATCGGGCAAATGCAGCGCGTCTTCGGCGTTATTGCCTTTTCAATCGTTTCCGCGGAAACAAGGGGGATTTCAAGAGAGTGCACATCCGCAAACCGGGGAACGGCACCTGTATGCAAAATCGTATTTGCCGCAGCCACGAAGGTAAGCGACGGAGTGATCACCTCGTCGCCAGCGGCGATTCCCAGGGCTACAAACGCAAGATGAAGCGCTGCAGTCCCATTGGCAACTGCAATGGCATGCCGAACGCCCATCCGACTTTCAAAAGCTCTTTCCAGTGCATCAACTTCCGGCCCGCTCGTCCACCAGCCGGAACGGAGAACCGCCGTTATCCTTTGGACCTCGTCTTCCGACCAGTTCAACTCGGATAGCGGAACCCGCCACTCATGCGACTTGGAATTCTGCAGCCCTGGAGCTGTATTCCATTTGGGCAAGCTCATAATCCTCGCGCCGTCCTATATCGAGCCAATAATCGTGTGAATGATATCCTGCGATCTTCTCGCCCTTTTGCAGCAGAGTTTTGACCAGTTCCGGAAAATCAAGGTACTGTCCTTTGGGGATATACCTCAGCACGTGCGGCTCATAAACGTACACGCCCATGCTGACCTTGAAGCTGTAAACCGGCTTTTCATCGTACGCGATCAATTCGCCGGTCTCATTGGTGTTTAACACGCCGAGATCGATTTTGACGTCTTTCTGGTGCATCGCAATGGTCAACGCGGCGCGCTGAGTTTTGTGATGTCTGACAAGATCCTGATAATCAAGCGTGGTAAGTATGTCGCCATTCATAACCAGAAACGTATCATTGAGTCCCGGAATCATCGACAGGGAGCCGGCCGTGCCTAAAGGCTGCTTTTCCCTGAAATACTCAAGACTGATCAATCCCGGAATATTCCGATGCCCATTTTGGAAATAGGCTTCTATCAATTCCCCCAGATGTCCCACGGACAGCAGAATGTCGCCAAAGCCCTGCCGGGTCAGTTGACGAATGATGATCTCCAGGATGGGGCGATCACCGATCGGCACTAGCGGCTTCGGAAATATGGTGGTGTAAGGAGCCAACCGGGTTCCCTTTCCACCCGCCAGGATCACAGTTTGCATAGGGTCACCGAAAATCCGGAACAAATGGTTAAAAACTAGACTGCACTAATTCCGCGCCACAGCCTTCCGCTCTTCCCTGGCGGCATCAACAGGAAGAAAAACAGCCGACTCATAGCACGCCATGATGAGTCCGTCCGTAAACTTCCCGATGCATGGGCGCACACGCCTTCCCCGGCGCAGCTCAATAAGCCATAGCGGGAAATCGGCGCCGGCGGCAATCGTAAGCGGAATCCCGCCGGAAAAACGAGGATTCACCTCAAAAATCGTCGCTTTTTCGCCATCGACCTTCATCTGGATGTTCGCCGGACCTCGGATTTCAAGAGCCTGCGCGGCTCTAACGGCCAGGTCAATCATGCGCGGACTATTGACGGTCTGTCCTCTGTCTGTAACACCGGACCGGATCACCATGCGTTCTCTCGGAACAGCACTGATCGCTTTCCCCGAAAAATCAACCAGGAGGTCCACGGTATATTCTTTCCCGCTCAGAAATTCCTGAACCACCGGGTCCGGGACATATTCGAGGAAGAATTTGAGCTCCCGCTCATCCTTTATGGTGTAGGCACCCACGCTCCCGCGTCCGCTGCGCGGCTTCAAAAACAGGGGGTACTGGAGCTTCGCATCCTTCAATTGCCCAGGCATCCAGGTACGGGCAAATGGAATACCGCGCGATGAAAGGAAACAGGCTGTCTCGTATTTGTCGTTACAGATCAGGTTTGTTTTTTCCCCTGAGACAGCGACGCGAATGCCGGTAGCAAGAAATTCCTCGGCATGCCTTCCGAAAAGCGGCAGCTCGTCATCAATCGTAGGAATCAGCAAATGGATACGCTCACGAAAACAGATCGATTTGATGATTGGTATGTACTGCGGATCAGTAGTCAGCGGCACAATATAGTGCTTGGATCCGAAATACAGACCCGGGCTCAAACGACTCATGTCCGTTGTGATCACATTACCCTTCAAGCCAAGCCGTTTCAGTGCCTGGCCAAATCCCTGTATCAACGGAACACGACGGCTCGCGGCCGTAATCAGAATGTTCATTTCACGCATGGCGTCTTCTCCGGGCATGAATTTCCTGCGTCTCCACACCCCGCTCCATTTTTCTTAAATTATCGGATTCTGTTTGTGATTGACTGGTGGGTTCCAGATCCTCCCATTGCAGGATTGTGTCCTTCCCTATATTCCGGCGGGCTTTCATACCGATGAGTTTGTCCCAATAGCGGGGCTCCAGTCCGCTTCCGGGGCGTTTGCAGGTCAACATCGTCGCGGTAATGCTCTGCTGCGCTCGAATATCGGCGGCAGCGACAATACTTCGGCGTCCGAACAACCGGCTCGCCTCTTCTACATCTGAAGGTTTCTTCCTTCCATCTCCCAGCCCGGCTTCCACTTCCCTGAGGCTTTGGACCAGCAGCTTCAGATCCCTGGGATCCATGCTGGCTCTGTGATCCGGACCAGGCGCATTTTTATCAAGAGTAAAGTGCTTCTCTATCAGAACCGCACCTAAAGCCACTGAAACCAACGGCAGGGTAATTCCCTCACTGTGGTCCGACAGGCCCACGGGCAATTCGAAGTAGGATTCCAGGGTTCGGATTGCACGAAGGTTCATCTGGTGCGCGGCCGCCGGATAAGCGGACACGCAGTGCATCAGGAGAATTTCCTGCGCGCCGGAGGATCGTAGATTATAGACGGCATCGGCCACTTCACTGAGAAACGACATCCCGGTTGAAAGCAGAACGGGCTTGCCTTTCGAGGCGACGTGGCGCAGCAGCGGAACATGGGTTAAATCCGCAGAGGCTATCTTGAACGCCGGCACGCCGATCGAGTCGAGGAAATCAACGCTTTCTTCATCAAATGGAGTGGAGAAGAAAATGATCCCCCGCTGATCGGCATATTTTTTCAGATGTTCCTGGTCTTTCCAGCTCAATTCCAGGCGGCTCAGCATTTGATACGCAGATTCGGATCCATCCGCCTGCTGTGCATAACGGTCGCTGGATGCGATGAGCAGCCGGTCCACTCGATAGCTCTGAAATTTTACGGCATCTGCGCCGGAATCCACCGCGGCATCAATGAGCTTTTCAGCCTGTTGAACACTGCCGTCATGATTGATCCCGATTTCTGCAACAACAAAAACTCCGGATGTCGAACCGATTACCCTTTGACCAATCAAAATATCCGTCTCTTTCATCTCCGTCCAACCTCAATTGATCTGCTGCAAAATTTGTGGCAACTCGTGCAATGTATCGATAACAAACTCCGGCGCTTCCTGATTCGTGACGCGTATCTGATCCTCACTCCATGAACGACTGCGTATCTGGACAGCGCGCATCCCGATCCCATGGGCGCCCCGGCAGTCCTTCTCCGGATTGTCCCCAACAAAAATAGCCGTGTCCGGACTCACGTTCAGATTTTCCAGCATCATCGAAAACGATATCGGATGAGGCTTCTGCTTTTCGGAACCGTATTCCCATGTATAGATGATGTGGTCGCAGACATCCCGCAATCCGAGCGCCAGGACCTTTCGCCTCTGCACCTCGGGTAAACCGTCCGTAATGATTCCAAGCTTGTGAGAGCGATGAAGCCGCTCCAACAATTGCAGATACCCCGGCAGCAGCTCGATCGATGGCGTGTGCTTTCGATAAATCTCGACCAGTTCCGTAATGGATAGGGAGACCGCAGTCAACCTCTCCAACAGAACCGGAAAAACCATTTGTCTCCCTGACATTTCCAATGTCCTGGCCATGGTGGCAAAGGCTGCCTCAAACTCACAGCAACCCATGCTTTCCAGATGCCGCGCCACAGCTCTATAGCCGCTTTTCACATAATCCTTTTCGATGTACAACGTATCGTCCAGATCAAAGACCAAGGCTTGCAGCATTGGCCCTCCCATCGGATGCGCATGCATCGCACTGGATTGTCTGCCTGATAATCTGGGCAACGCGATCCGCACCACAACCGTCCACTAATCCTCGTCCCTGTGCTGACAATTTCGTTCTTTTGCCGATATCGGAATTCAGCGATGCCATAGATCGCGAAAGGCGGACCGGATCCAATTCATCGCCCAAACCCAAATCGATGCAGGCACCTTTGGCCGCAAGAGTGGTAATGGTTCGCTGCTGCAGATCGTCATAGGAAAGAGCCGCAAGAGGAGTTCCTGAGGATAACGCTTCGTATGCGGAAAGCCCTCCGGCGGTGATTGCAACATCGGATCTGAAAAGAAGCTCCGCCAGCTTTTCCGACTCCCAGCGAAAATGGAGGGGACTCCAGTCGCGTTCAGCCAGTGAGGTCTGCCCCCAGTCGACAAAACCGGGAATGCCGATCACCTCGAGCTCCTGTCCCCACATTTGCAATCCTTCAAGAACGGTGGGAAAGTATTTGCTGGAGTTCCCTCCCCCCAGATTCACAAATACAGTTCCGATCTGCTTCCGGATCGGTTTCGGCCTTTTTCTCAAAGCGCGGTAGGCCGGGCCAAGAACCATAAAATCCATCCCGCTGAACAGTTTGTGGCTTAAAGGAAAATCCCTGGCGCAGGCCGGAACCACGCTGCCGTCTATGGCAATATCCGAGCCGACCGGACTCAGGCCAAGGTCATGCATACTGATTACCGGAACACGGTGAGCCCTGGCATCGGAAATCAGAAGATCCAGGCCTTCGGTAATTCGAGTGTCGATCAGGATTCCGGCCGGAAGTGGCAATAAATCCCAGGCCCTGCCGAGTCCGCTGCAAACAAAGTCCCATCCCTCTTTTGAGATTTCTCCACTCGCAATCTCATCGCCACGGTCCAAAAGAAACAGCGGCTGGCAGTAGTCCCGAAGAATTTCAGCCAGGGCCAAGCATCTGCGCAGGTGCCCAAAGCCGATTTGCGGTCCGGCAGATGTGCGCACCCATAGTGTTGGCATGGGGCGGATAGCTTCCGTTACAACTGTCAGAGTTTTGGCACTACGGCTCATCATATGACAGGCCTTTGACTGCGACTGCCCTACTGGGCGGTGTTTACCTTTTCCGCGACAATCTGAAACATTTCTCTCCAGACCGGCACAAGCGGGCAGATTTCGTACTGAAGCAAGTCGGAAATCAGAACGTAATCCCGCCTTTCCTGCGATTCAATCAACTGCCGGAGAATCGTAATAAACCGCTGATGATATTCGGACGCGGAAACCCCTTGAATCAGGGTACCATCATAATTAATTTGGAAATTCGCTTTCAATTTATCGAGGAGAAGATTCAACCAATAGAGCCCCTCATAGAGCTGTCGAAGGCTTTCGAAGGCTTCCGGGCCTGGCGAGGCCTGGAAAGTATCTGAAAGTGAAGGAATTGCCGTTTCCACCCGATACAAATAGTCCAGGGCTTCGCCGATGGAGTCATGGGCAATATCCTGGATTGTTCCGGTAAAGATGTCGACTCGATTGCGCGATTCGATCTCGCTTTGGAGATTGAATTGCTCGCTGGAATCGGGCATCAGGGGAAGACCGTCAATTTGAATTTGTCTGATGACGGTATTCGGAGGAAGGTGAATGGATTCCACGTGCTTGAGTACCTGGTTAAAGGAACAGGCCTCTGTTGGTATTGCTATTTCCTGGCTATCGAGAAAATACCTGGTCATTGGTTTCCCTTCTGCATGCAGCCTGTTGCCGCACGACCACTTAGTGCTATGCAAATTACAGGCCAAATAAAATTTTAAGGTTTTTTATTTTTCCGGTAATGTCCGACGGCAACCGGACGATATGAAGCCACGGAAGTTGTAGATGACCGGAAGTCAAGAGGACCAAAAGTTCTCTACAACCGCCTCCCTAAGACACGGGGCACGGATGCCCACAAGTAGTCGAGGGAACCACATAACGCCCAAAAGAATTCACGGAGGAATTCATCATGGGATCATTCAGTATTCTCAACAATATCGCCAGTATCTACGCGCAGAATCAGCTTCGTTCCACCAATTCCAGTCTCAACCAGACCATCAATCGTCTTTCTTCCGGCAAGCGCATCAACACGGGCGCCGATGATGCCGCAGGCTTGATGATCGCGGATACGCTTCGCGGAAACCTGCGTGCCCTCGACCAGGCGCAGCGGAATGCCAACGATTGCATCAGCGTCGGACAGATCGCGGACGGCGCGCTCCAGGAAATCAGTAACCTTCTCACCCGTTCCATTTCGCTGGCAGAAGAAGCAGCAACGGAAACGGTTGACTCGACCGGACGCGCCTCGATCAATGCCGAGTTCAGGCAGATAGAAGCTGAAATCGCTCGTATTGCCCAATCGACCAACTTCAACGGCGTAAAACTGTTCACTTCGGCCGGCCTCAACGGCGACCTGAGCGTTTTCGTCGGCGATATTTTTGATACCAGTTCCATTGCGGTAACGATCAGCACGATTACCGCCACTGGCAGCTCTGTAACCGACCTCGGCGGAGAAAATCTTTCTCTGGTCGACCTGGCAACCCAGGCAGGTGCGCAGGGTGCCCTCGGAGTGATCAGGAACTCTCTGATTGCGGCCGCAAACGCTCGCGCCATCATTGGCGCCGGTTCCAACCGGCTTCAATCCGCGGTTCAGGTTATGCAAAGTCAATATCTGAATACGCAATCGGCCGAATCAACTATTCGTGATGCCAACATGGCACTGGAGATTTCCAATCTCACAAAATATCAGCTTTTGTCACAATCAGGCATCGCAGCCCTGACGCAGTCGAATGCGACGGGCGCAAACATCTCGCGACTCCTGCAGTCGATGGGATAAATCTCGCCCAACCCGGGACAGATTTGTAGTGGCGGACGCAAAGCGGGTCCTTTGAAAGGGGGGGCCCGCTTTGATTTTTTGCGCAGGCATTTCGTCAATGCATTATTGCATTGCATCGTTACTTCTTCGCCAGCGATCAGATTTTGAAATATCCTCCCTCCCTGCCCTCTTCCGTTTTTACATCAAACACTAATTGAAGCTCTCCACTATTCGCTGTGGCATCAGGCATCACCCGAAAGCTTTGTCATAGGGCCAGTCCATGAATAGCGCTTGTACCATTTTTCGGGGCCGGACGCACGGATACGAGGCGCTGCAATGCCTGTTATGCCCGGGCATCGTCTAAACGCGGATGCGAAGCATTGCCTGTCCGCTGATCGCGCTGTTCGTTTTTTCCATGAAACCCCGCATTCTCACCGCTTGTGTCTTGTCACAGTGGCTGGAGATCTGTAGCAAGGAAATGCTATTCATCGACAGGCCATTAACCATGATGAACGTATGGCTCCAAATGCAAGATGCCTCCAGGAGACCGAGTGACCCGATGCAGTCTGCGGCCATCCGATAAGCGCATTCATGGATTTTCATGCCGCATGACACTGGCAGGCTCAACATCACATTCATATTATTTCTATTTTCCTATTTCCTATATTCTTATTATGTTACTTCTGCGCACGGTCCCACAAACTATTTTGTGCTATGCTTTGCATCGTCGGGTCCAATTGACGCTCAACATTTCTCTGAACAATCTTTCTCCAGAACCTCGCCTTCCTTGGGATCTGCATCTGAGGAATATCCGGATTATTCCCCGCCATGAAACGATAGAATTCAGGACGTTATTGCCGATATGGGGTTATGGACAAGGCGGGAATCTGGGACACAGCAACATTATGAACTCGATAAATCCCATGGATGATTTCAAAATTGCTATTTTTCAATTTTTTTCTCGCTTCCGCGTATTTACTGCATTTTTCCGCTAATATTCATCACCCATCTGTCGATAAGCAGCTTGAATCAAAAAAATAAAGATGAAAGCCCCGACGGGGTATCAGTTCGCATAGCGAAATATTTGTTCGCCGAGCGCAACTGAATTCCGGAGAGGCATTACGGATATCATTACTTCGGATTCAAGGAGGAATTCCAAATGGGTGCTTTTAGTGCTCTTAACAACGTATCTGGTTTGAATGCACAGAATAACTTAACCACAAACAACGTTAACCTGTCTCGTACATTACAGCGCTTGTCTTCAGGTAAGCGCATCAATTCCGGTGCGGATGATGCCGCCGGGTTGCAGATTGCAGACAGTTTGCGCGCCAACACGTTCGCCTTAAACCAGGCCGTACGTAATGCAAATGACGGCATTTCGGTATCACAGATTGCTGACGGAGCCCTTCAGGAAATCACCAACCTGCTGACCCGTTCTGTAACACTGGCGGAAGAAGCCGCAACGGAAACCGTGGACTCCGTAGGCCGCGCATCGTTGAACAATGAGTTCACCCAGATCGAGGCTGAAATTGCCCGTATCGCGGGTCAGGCCAATTTCAACGGCACCAGCATCTTCAATTCCAGTGCTACCACGACACTGAACGGAAGCCTCAGCATTTTCGTCGGTGACATGACCGGGGCGAGTTCCATTTCCGTTACCATCAATTCCATCACCACATCCAGCAGCACGGTTACCAACCTCGGCGGCGCCAACCTGACCGCGGTGGATCTCACGGGCCAGGATGCGGCAGCAACCTCGCTGACTACCATCAAGAATGCCCTGAACGGAGTGTCCAACATGCGGGCGAGCATCGGTGCCGGTATGAACAGACTCCAGTCGGCAGTATCCGTGTTGCAGACCATTTCCCAGAACACGCAATCTGCTGAATCAACGATTCGGGATGCAAACTACGCAGAGGAGGTATCGAACCTCACCAAGTTTCAAATCCTGTCACAATCAGGTATGGCCGCTCTAGCGCAAGCGAATTCGAGCAGCCAGAGCATACTCTCCCTGCTCCGCGGATAGTATTCAAACCAGAAAAACGGAGGGGCTCGTTAAATGGAGGAACGGGCCCCTCCCGTTTTTTACGGCCATCCCTTCATTCCAGACGGCAATATTTCCTAGCGCATCCCTCCTCGGTTTTCGGTTTCGCAATACTATTCCTTCCCCAATATTTTCTTAAGCCCAGATCGCCCCAAGTCGATAGTGAGAGATAGAGTTCGCCTGCAAAGGCTTCTCCATTTGTGTTTTCCGGTTCGTAAAGAACCAAGGGCGGCGTTGCTTGAATCATTTTGATGCGAATATCAGTCTTCTTGAAAAGCGGCAACCGGAACTGGCGCGCCTCTTGCGCGGATTGGAATGCAGGAAGGTAAAGATCTTCAATTCAGGCTGCGGCCTGCCAACCGCTTCCTATGAAAATGCGGGATCTGCGGTAGCGCTGCACAGCCGGTATGATCCTATCCGGGAAGCAACGCAGCGATTGAAAAGTCAATCCTATGCCGGTGCCGATTATTTCATTCTGCTTGGATATGGGCTGGGGTATCTGCTTGACGCCCTGGCCGGCCAGGTCCCTGGCGATGCCAGTCACTTTTTTATCGTTGAATCTGATCTCGAGATTCTGCGAGCTGCGCTCGAGGCAAGGGATTTATCGGGAATCCTGTCTCTTCCGCAAATTCACTTTGCATGGCCGCCCTCCGGACCCGAACTGGCAGAACAATGGCAAAAGTTTTTTAACCCGGTTGAAGCCCAGCAAAGCACATTTCTGACGCACCTCCCTTCGGTATCCCTGAATTCGGATTTGTTCCGGTCTGCGGCGGAGATCATTCAGAGTCAGACCTTTCAAATATTCACGGATATCAACACCCTGGTCGCCAAGTCCCAGACATTTCTGGATAACTTTGTGCAAAATCTCTCGAGGGCTGCGAGCGCGCCCGGAATCATCAGCTATGCCGCTCGATTCCCTAAAATGCCTGCGGTAATTGTGTCCGCAGGACCCTCGCTGGATAAGAACATCCATGAACTGGTAGGCTTCGAGGACAGGGTTCTGATCATTTCGACCGACACTGCCTTGAAACCGCTGCTGGCGGCCGGCATTGAGCCTCATTTCATTTTGACCGGGGATCCGACTTATGCAAACTATCAGCATCTAAAGGGGGCTCGTTCCAATCAGGCAATTCTCGTGGCGGAAGCAACCTGCTATCCGGAATCGTTCGCCGAATTTGAAAACAAGACAATAGCCTGCACCTTTGAAAATTCGTCGCTGCGTTCGCTTTCCGATCTCCTTGGCAACAAGGGAACTCTTCGCGCCTGGGGCTCCGTCGCGACCATGGCCCTTGATTTCGCCCTTCTGCTTCGCTGCGATCCCGTCATATTTTTGGGGCAGGACCTGGCACACACCGATGGCAGGATCTATTGTTCGGGAATTCATTTTGAGGAGGAGTGGTTTGCCGGGATTGGTGATCCGGATGCCTGGAAAACAAGGATGAACAGCCTCCGGGCGGATCGCCGGACTGTAACCATTGATGATATCCATGGCAATCCCGTTGAATCCACCGACAAATTGACTTCCTATTGGAACTGGATCACAAAGGAAATTCGAAACAATCCCAAGGTTCATTTCATCAACGCAACGGAAGGCGGCATCCTTCGGGACAAGGTGGAAATAGCAAGCCTCAAGGAAGCCCTGTACCGACATGGCACCAGGGATCTCGATCTTCGGCAACAGGTGCGCACCATCTTTGAGGAAGCCAGGGCGAAATCTCTCCTCTATCCTGGGGTGAACATATCGATCCTTTCGGACGAAATGCTGTCGCTGCAGGGAATCATCCGCTCAGGCTTGCAGCTTTGCACTGATAAAGAGACCTGCCCTGCCCATGAACTGCATGGCAAGCTCGAGGCCTTCAAGGAATCGATTTACCGCAATTCCCATCTTGCCCCGCTGCTCGATTGCCTTAATCAGATGGGGAATATTACCTTTCTTCGAAAACAGCGATCTCTCTGCCGCCAAGGCGTTGAGGGGACATCAATTCCCGAGATCAAGTCCTGCTATGCAGACTATTTCAACTCCATCCGGGAAGCCCTGGCCAAGATCGAGCGTGCCCTGTGGCAGATTGAAGCCAATCTCTGCGCCTGACCTCGCTGGCTCCGGATCTCCAGCCCGGCGGCCAACAATATAAAAGCACTATTCCAACAAAGCAGGATTGTCGATAAGGCAATTGTCCCGAGCCTCATTTCAAGCGGGACAGAAGGCCTCGCGTGCCGTTGCACCGTGCCGCCTTCGGGCAATATCGTCAGGGTCACTCCAAAGTGAAAGGGCGCAACCTAGATCATGGCTACATCATCATCCGTTAATGTCACAAACAGTGTTTTGGACGTTGGGTCGATTGTAGACAATCTTATTAATTACGAAAGCGCACCTGTCACCAACATGCAGAGTCAGGTGACAAAGCTGCAAAGCAAAGTCACCGCTTACCAGGCCCTGAATACAAAACTGTCCACGCTGTCCGATAAGTTGAACACAATGCTCTTCGGCAGCACGGCCGCACCTTTTGTTCAGCCATATTCATTTGCGGACAGACTGTCGGAAAGTATTTTCTCCAAATGCAACGTGACATCATCCAGCGATGACATTATTTCCGCGACTGCGACCAACGCGACCATCAGCGGGTCGTATGCCATCACAGTCACGGATCTGGCCCAGGCACAGGCACAGGCATCATCCGGATTTGCAAGTTCCTCAACAGCCTCGATCGGTACCGGAACGCTCACCATTAAAAGCGGAACCAAGGATGCCGTAACCATCTCGATCGGGAGCAGCAACAACACGTTGGTTGGCCTTCGGGATGCCATCAATAATGCCAACGCCGGAGTGACCGCGACGATCGTTAATGATGGATCCGCGACGCCATACCGTCTGCTTCTCCGTGCCAATGACACCGGAACGGCCAATACCTTTACCGTTACCAATAATCTTTCCGGAGGGCAGGCGCTGAACCTGGCGCAAACGCAGGCCGCGAGTGATGCCGTCTTTTCGGTGAACGGTCTCAGCATCACCAAAAGCAGCAATACTGTCTCGGATGTCATCGACGGAGTATCCTTTACTTTAAAACAGAAATCCGCCAGCCCGGTTAATCTCAAAGTCGATAAGGACGTTGACTCCATTGTCAGTGCCCTCAAGGAATTCGTTACCGCCTACAATGCGGTCAGCAGCTACATCGGCGGACAGTTTGCCTATAACGCGGCCAAAGATACCGCGGGAGTTCTGGCCGGGGACGCCACGCTGCGCACAATCCAGTCGAGACTCCAGTCTCCCCTCACACAATCCATAACGAACAAATTCACATCGTTTGGCGTGGCCGGGCGTGTGGGGCTGGAATTCAATCGCGATGGCAGTCTCACATTGAATGAATCGGAGCTAAAGGAGGCCCTTGCCGATGACTTCGCCGGTGTGGCGGCACTATTCCTTGGGGATGGTACGCCTTCCGGGGGCACGACAACCACGGATTCGCGAGTTAATTTCGACAGCAAGACCGCGGCGACGCAAAATGGGACTTATTCCATACAGGTCGACACTTTGGCTCAGCAGGCTTCCCTGCTGGGCGCGCAGATGCTCACAACACTGACCAGCGATGAAACGCTTACGATAACCGCTGGATCTGCATCGGCCGTTGTGCCCCTGCTGCAAAATGACTCGTTCTCAACAGTTCTGTCCAAGGTCAATGCGGCACTCTCGGCGCAAAATATGGCCGTAACCGCCTCCGATGACGGGACCGGGAGACTCAAGATAGCAACCAATGATTTCGGCAGCCTATTTGATCTTACCGTTGTATCGAGCGGCAGCGGAGCGGATGGCACAACCGGGTTTGGTTCATCCCCGGTAACATCCACAGGAGTGGACATCGCCGGAAAGATCAATGGGCACGATGCCATCGGCAGTGGACTTTTCCTCACGGGAGCAGCAGGGCAACCCGAAGAGGGACTCAGTCTGCGAATTTCACAGACTTCAGTTGGAAATTATGGATCAGCGACGGTTGCCTCGGACACCAAAGGGACTGAAGGCGCCAGCGTGTTGATGAATCTCTTTAGTGCCCTGGATGGGCTGACGGATCCCCTCTCCGGCCCGATTCAAAGCGCCACGGATGGTTTGAATCGGAATATCACCGCACTAAAAGACAATATAACCAGCTATCAGGCCCGGCTGGAGATACGAAGAGAGATTTTGACTCAAGCATACAACGAGGCGGATCAGGCATTGCGGCTGATGGCGGTAAAACAATCCCAGCTGAGCAGCCAGCTCTCCTCCTTGTCAAGTTAGTGTCCTGCGATTTAAGAAGGAGCTTTTGATGTCGGGATATCAGGCCTATGCACACCGGTACAAGGAAGTAGCAGTAAAAACGGCAAGCCCTCTTCAACTTGTGGTCATGCTTTATGACGCAGCCATCTGCAGCGCCCAGGAAGCGCGCCAACGGATAGAGAGCAAAGATATCGCCGGCCGGTCAATTTCCATCAATAAGTGCATCACCATCATTACCGAATTGCAGGCCTGCCTGAATTTGAAGGCAGGCGGTGAAATCGCCAACTCCCTGGATCGTTTGTATGACTATATGAAACGAAGGATCTTCAAGGCCAGTGTCGACCAGTGCTGCGAGCCGCTCCTTGAGGTTGAAAACCTGCTCGACAACCTTCGGTCGGCATGGGTAGAGCTGGTCAATCAGGCTCCGGCCACGGCGACCAGCCAGCCGGTGCAGAATCGAAGCTTTATGACTCCTTCAGATCCAGTACCCAATAAACCCAGACCATTCAGCGTTTCGGCATAATAAGCCATGGAAAACTTCGAAACCGAATTCAAATCCATTTCCCGGAACTATCGTGAAGTCGCCGCTATGCTTGTTCATCTTACTGAGACGGATGCGGAACAGTCCTCCAACCTGGCAAAATCTATTTTGGATAACCAGGACTGTTTGGACCGGATTGATAAGATGCATGCACAGGTAATTCAGATTTCAAGTCGCTGGAAAAAGGATCGCGCTAAGACAGATGCCAAGCGATGGGAGGAGATCGACCGCCTGGCGGACGATGCCCTGCAGCAGGCTGTACGTTTGAATCAATTGTGCGCAATCACTGTCGACAAACTTCAATCCGCAAAAGATCAGTGCAGCGCTGAACTGATAGAAATCGGCAAAGGCGCCCGCTTTGTGAAAAGCGCAATTCCCTCCAGGAACAACTTCCCCAAATTTATCGATTCGATGTGCTGATGCGCATTGACCGGTTCCCATATGGGATTTTTTTGGAGAATATGGAAGGCAGGAGGCAATAAACCGGCTATCTGGCGCCGGTAAGCTTGCGGCTGAAGGACTGCCAGGCTTTCGCAAAAGCTGAAACGGAAAAATCCCTGCCCACGCGAGCGCGAGCCGACTGTCCCATCGTAAAGGCTGATTCAGGGCTGCCCAACAACGATAGCACCCTCTCTCTCAGATCTCTGGCATTCTCGGCCACGACCCCTTCACAACCATCGCGCACCGGAGAACTGGGACTCGCCAGCGTGGCAATCGGCATTCCCGTTGCCATCGCCTCGAGCAACCCCAGATTGTAGCCATCTTCGTAGGGATAAACCGGCGTATACAAATAGACTCGATAGGAACGCATCTGTTCTTTCAAATCGTCCCAACCATTGGTCATGCGACTGCCCGCGAGCTCCGGATTGTTGCCAAGAACAAGATTGGGAATGCCCCGGCAAACCTCTTCATATGTTTCCCAGCCCATCATGACACCGCGGCTTTTCAGATGATTGCAGACTTGCAGGATGCCTGGTGTTTCCCCCTGATATCCCCCATAATCTTCAATATTCACCCCCGGCCGAATGACGATCCCGGGCAGTCCCCAGTCTTTTCGTTTGAGCTCTGAAATATATACAACGCGCGCTCCATAGGAGCGAAATAGCAAATCCAGTTTCTTCAGGTATTGATCCCGATCAATCGTGCTGTGATCCTGCAGCATTCGCCCGCTCAACGTTCCATGAACAAGGTATGCCTTCGGAAGGGCCAGGTCTTTTGCGTCCAGCAGGTCATGAATATTGTGTGCCAGGAACCAATCCCAGGAGCTTTCCCGCAAGGCTTCCTGAATCGAGGAATAGAGCCGTACATTGCCGGGCACTGGCCTTATCTGAGGATTCCAGTGCTTCGACGTTCCATGCTGAAGTTGAGGAGCAACAATTCCAAAGGTCCACGGAAGAGCAGAGGCCAGAAGGTGAAGATATGGCTGGTGCGAATTGAAGGTTAGAACACGCAAGGATTCCATCAACCCAGAAGTTTTTTAAGAATATCCGCCTTGGGTATTTGCGACTGGGAAGCAGCAAGGTTTTCGCGCTTAATGGATTCGTATACCTCGTGGCGGTGGACCGAGATATGACGCGGTGCGCTGATCCCGACCTTGACTGTGCCACTCCCAATGTTGAGGATCGTGACTTCTATTTCGTTCCCTATGATCAGGCTTTCATCTTTTTTTCTTGTGAAAACTAGCATCCGTGTCACACCTTCGAGGCGTCCAGGGCCCCGCGCTACGGGAACGAATTATGCTCCCTGTACTTCTGCATCGTTTTGAACGCCGCCGCTCAACAGGGGATGCTTGACCGAATACTTGCTGTCGTGCAATATCACCTGCTTACCAAAACGGTCCTTTTCATTAATGACCACGGGAGCCATTAAGTTCACTGTGGCGCGCGTCGCATCGTCCGGAATGGTAGCAACGGCATACACGGTTAGATTGGTAGAGTCAGCGCTGTTGACATCTTCCATATCGGAATCCGCCAGGCGGAACTCGTATGTGGGATCCACGATGAAAGGATTGATGATGAAAAGAGAAATTGGAGGATCATCTAAGGCTTGAAGGTATTGGAATGGCTTTAACTCTTCCACGTCCAATACGGCAAACCGATGTATCTTCGGGAAGCCGGGCAAACCCTCCTTGAAATGAATGACTTTGTCGTCCGGTACTTCCAAATCTCCAAAATTGACCGTATGGATTCGCATTGTGCCTCAATCTAAAGCACGGATCATAGCCTCATTTTCCTGCGGCCCTGATCCGTGGGCAATATAGTCATCAATCGCCAAAATGCCGCTGCAACCGGCGGTCATTTTAGCCTTTTTAACCCAGAATGTCGAACAAGTTGCGTTGCGATAAAATCGAGCTGCCGGCAGACAGCGCGGCATTCAGCGTCGTCTTTACCTGGCCGAGCTGCACCACGGCCTCTGTCATATCTGCATCTTCAATTTGACTTCTCCTGGCCTTCAGGTTCGTCTCCTGTTCCGACAGCCGCGTCTGAACGCTCTCAACCGTGCTCATGCTTGTGCCGATCTTCCCCCTGGCCAGCCCCAATTCCGCGTATGCCGATTGGAATTTTGTAAGCTCTGTCGCGATCGCGGAGGTGTCATTGGAATCGACCGCTGTCAGGAGTGAGCCGATAACGGTAAAAATAGCCGTGAAGGCTTCGGAGCCGGGGATGCCCGCCTGCACCTCTGTTCCCTCTTCAACCTGAACTTTGTTTTCATCACTGTCCCCGACATAGCTTACCGTATCGCCGGCGATTTTAAACGGAGCGGAATCGGAACTGGAACCGGCAAAAATGAATCGCCCCTTAATTTCGCTGTTTGCAAGAGACAGGACTTGGTCACGCAAAGACCGGATTTCCATCGCAAGCGTGGCCCTTCCCTCATCGCCCAGGACTTCCGAAGAGGCCTGGCTCCCCTTGCTATATACGGAGGTAAGGAGACTGTTGACTTCGTTAAGGGCGGAATCGGCGGTTCCCAGGAAGTAGGAGACGGTCTGCGCGCTGGACTGGAACTGGTCAATATCCGCAGCGATATCGGTGAGCGAGAGGAGATCCGCGCTGGCAGACGGCGAATCGCTCAACTGCGTCAACAGTTTTCCACTGGAGATCTGACGGTTGAGCATGTTGTAGGTTTCGTTCAGATTGCCAAGATCCGAAGTAAAGCCCCGATAAATCTCTGATTGTGTGATTCGCATAGTCTTGACCTATCCCAAAAGTTGCAGGATTTCGTCGCTGAGCGCCGACAATATGGTTGCATACCGGGCGCTCGCCTGATATGCCTTCTGATACTTGATGATGTTGATCGCTTCTTCATCCAGGTTTACACCCGCAAAAGAACTCCGCTGACTTTGCAACTGGTCCAATACGTTGTTTTGCGTCGTAACACTGTCGCTCGCAGTTTTCTCGTCCGTTCCGATGCGGGAAATCAGTGTCGCATAGTACTCGTTTATGCTGGCCGCACCGAGCAGCTTTTCATCGATAATGGAGGCCAGCAGCTTGGCATTCTCGTTGTTGCCAACGCCCGTTCCTGAGGCCGCCGCGGCGACATCTCTCGGGTCTGTGATCGCTACACTCATGGTCCTGGCCGCACTCGTTGAGGAACCGCCCGCTAGCGGAACGAAAAAATTGCCGCCATCATCTCCATCGAGGTCGCTTCCTTCAGCGTGCTGTTCATTCACACGCGTGATGATTGTAGCCGCAAGATCATCCAAGGCAGAGAGATATCCGGAAATCTTGTTATCTCTCAGATCCAGGAGTCCACCCAGTTTCCCCGATTTCATCGAGTCGGTAACTTCGACGCCGTCCAGAAAGAGCCCCTGAAAAGCACCGCTGCCGGACGGAGATATTCCCAGAGAATGGCTCTGATCCGCGCATACGAGAATTCCGCCATTTGAGGTCGTCACGGTAATAGCGCCCGATTCGTTTTCAAAATAGGTCAGATCCGCAAGACTCGACAATTGTTCGATCAATCCCTGTCTCGAATCCCGAAGCGTAAATTCATTCTCTGAATGCTGCGCCTGGGCAGTACTGATCTTGGCATTCAGGTCCGCGATTTGTGCGGTAATGGCATTGATATCGGTTACGGTATCTCCCACCATGCGATCCTGGGAGGTCTGAACCGCCTGGATGGTATTGTAGAGTCGCCGGAATTCTCCGCTCAAAATTTCTGCCGAAGAGATGACCTTCATTCGGAGCGCTGTATCTTCCGGCGAACTGCTCAAGGCGCTAAAGCTGTTGAAGAAATCGGATATTGCCTTCTGCAACCCGTTGCCGCTCCCCTGCAGGATGGCATCAATCTGCTGCAGCGCATTCGCCTCAACACTGGACTTCCCCAGCGCTTGCTGCTCCTGACTGACGCTATAATCGATATAGCTGTTCCGGATGGCCCGTAACGTTACCCCCTGGATCCCCGACCGTACCCACTCATCCTGATTGGCGGTATACTCAATGTCCTGGCGTGTGTAATTCTGATTATTCGCGTTGGCAACATTCTTCTGGGTGATGGACAGACCGAACTGCTGCAGGGCAAGACCCTGTTGAACGGAATCAAGACTGCTCAGAATTGAAGACATAGTGATTATCCCAGCCGGTCAACGCGTTTGGTGTCGCGCAATAACATCATTACCAGCGACTAGGCAAAACAAATCCGGTGATCAGGCCTGCCGGGAAAAAGTAGGTTGCACGGAAGGAATTTCCGCGAACAATCCGTTAGGCCGGTATGCGCCGGAAGCGTTGGAAAAAACCGCCAAAAGCCCTCTGGAATAGTGGAGGGAATGATCGATGAGTTTCCGGTTGCACTGGGTAATGGATCTCAGTTGTCTGACGAGGTGCCGGAACAGATCTGCTTGAGACCTGATTTCCGGAGCAAGCGAGGGGTCCACTCTGTCGGCGAGTTTCCTAAGAGTAAATTCCTCTCGTGAAATCCGGAAAACATCCGCAAAGTGACTGCAGAGACGCGCCATTTCAATCTCCAGGCTGCGGAGCCTGGCACAGAGCGCATCCTCGACTTTGTTGCTTTCCAGAATGGCTTCAACACTGCCCTTTATCAACAAGGCAGTCTTCTGCCGGGCATGCTCAACGAGATCGCGGTACAGTGTGATTTCCTCGCGAACAACTCCCAGGAGATCCGAGACCTGGTCGGCCATTATTCAGATCCTGAGATCGATGTGCATAGAGGATATGGAGTCATCGGTCTTTTGGGATGTATCGGATGGCGAACTGTCGACGTCTTCCTTTTTTTCGGATTGCGGTTTGGCAGTCTTCGGCTTTCGGGGTTGATCACCCCCCAGCCGCTCCTCGCGCCCAATCCTCTCCAGGAACGGTGAAACGACAAGATTCAAGAGACCAAAGTCATTTGACATGGCCATCTCCACCTAGTCGAACTAACCAATCTCGTCGATCAGGTTGCCTCCGATAATTTTTTCGGCGATTTGTTCCGCCTTGACATTGTAAGTGCCGCTCTCGATCTGGCTGCGAACCTGATTTACCCGATCTTCCCGAACATCCGGTGTGGACCGAATCATGTCCTCGATACGCGAGTATTCGAGACCCCGAGTCGACAGTTCAATTCTGTCCGAATCAGAACTCGTTTGTCCGCGTTTCTGAACACTCTCAGACTTCTGCGCAGAGTCGAGCCGCTGCACGCTCTTGTTCAAGCCTATCAAAGGGGTATTGCCGTTAATCTCCATATCTATCCTCGAGAGATTACTCCTGAGTTGCTTATCGTCCCTTCGATAATAGCACTTTAGCCTATATTACGGATTGTGGCTCTAGCCGCCTATTTTCAAGCGGCCCGGGCTCTGTTGTCCGTAAGGATTCGTTTGAGAATTCAACACCGCAAGGGGATCAACCGGTGTTCCCATACGAATCACTTCAAAATGAAGATGAGGACCGGTGCTGCGTCCTGTATTACCAACAGTGCCCAGGTTTGTCTCTGAATTGACGACATCCCCGGCCTTAACACTAATCGTGCCCAGATGCCCGTAACGCGTTTGAACTCCATCCGCGTGCTGCACCAGGACAGTATTGCCATATCCGCTCATGTATCCGGCGGAAACTACAGTCCCGGGCAATGCCGATACCACCCTCATCCCCTCGGGAGCCGCCAGATCCAATCCCTTGTGGAATCGAGCCTGGTGGGAGATCGGATCCTTCCGCATTCCGAATGCGGAGCTTATGTGCGCATGCACCGGAAGCTGCAGATCCGAAATATCCTCCCCCTCACACAGCGGGCTCGGTTGTTCCGTAGTTGCGGGAGCCTTGGTTCCAGAACCTGCCTCGGTTTCCTTGGTTTGACCGGGCTCCGACACTTTGGCCGATTCCCTTTCAGAGAGGCTTTTATATATGAGGTCCGAAATACCGAGAGCACCCCGCCGAGACATGCTCAGCGATATTTCCTGATCAAAAAGATCCGTATAGATAGATTTCCCAAAACCGCCTTCGAACAGGCCGGACTCTTCAACCGTTTCACGCATCACCTTCAACAGCTGCGACAGAAAGATGGCTTCAAACTCCTGAGAGACCTTCTTCAGTTCATTCGAGTTCTTCGGCCCGGTCGAATTCTGGACCGCGCGAACCTTTTCCTCCAGATGCGTGCCGTTGGATGTCAGGATATCCGTCGGAACCTGGGTCAGTGGAGTTAAGGTTAGTGAATTCTGCACGATCGTCTCGAATCAGTCGGTTTAAACAGGGTTAAATAACTTCCAACTCAGCCTGCAATGCACCCTGCGCTTTGATTGCCTGCAAAATTGCGATCACATCTCTGGGAGTCGCCCCGATGGAATTCAGCGCCCGGACAACTTCCTCTACGCTCGCCCCTTCACGCAAAGTGACGGCCTGTCCCTTCTCTTCCTTTACCGTAACACTCTCTTTCGGTACAACCGCGGTCTGGCCAGTGGACGAAAACGGCGATGGCTGGGATACCTCCAAAATCGTTCCCACCTGGAGCGAAAGTCCCCCGTGAATGATGGAGACCTCGGCAATCCGGACATCCTTCCCCAGAACAACCGTGCCGGTCTTTTCATTGACCACAACCCGCGCCGGAGAGTCGACATCCATGGTTGCGTTCTCCACAACCGACAGGAATTCAATAACACGATTGCTGTAGCTGGCAGGCACATTGAACGCAATAGTGCGGGCATCGACCGGGTTGGCGACGCCGGCCTCTGACGCCTGGTTGATCGCACGGGCGGCCCTGAGCGCGGTGGTAAAATCGCTTCGATTCAACACGAGGTTGAACTTTGATTTCCCCACAATATCCAAATTCAAATCAGACTCCACCAGCCCGCCATTCGGAATTCGTCCAACGGTGGGATGGTTCAACTGGACTCGACTATTCGCTCCTCCACCTGAATATCCGCCAATGGTTACCTCGCCCTGTGCCGCAACATAAACCTGTCCATTGGCCGCTTTCAGGGGGGTCCGGATCAGAACTCCGCCCTGCAGACTCTGCGCATCTCCCATGGAGCTTACGGTAACGTCGATATGGTTCCCCTGTCGGGCAAAGGGGGGCAAAACCGCCGTTACCATTACGGCAGCGATGTTCTTTACTCTTATCTTGTCCGCGGAAATAGTAATGCCGCTGCGCTGGAGCATATTGGCAAGCGCCTGCGTCGAGAATACTGTCTGGCTGCGATCGCCGGTACCGTTCAGCCCCACAATGAGCCCAAGTCCATTCAGCTGGTTATCGCGGACTCCTTCAATGCTCGCAACATCCTTGATGCGGCTTGCGGCCGATATGGATATTGGGCATAGCCCCACCAGCACAATCGTCATGAAAAAATATGGCAGCTTCCGGAACATGCGTCCTCTTTAGCTAAAATGGCAAAATTCCTGTGAGTATCTTGTATAGCCAGCCGGGATTGGTGGACTGACTTACAACGCCACGTCCCTGCACTCGAACCGACATCTGGGCAATGGACGAGGAAAGCACCGTATTGCCGGAGCTGACATCTTCCGGGCGCACAACGCCGGTAAGATATACACTCTGGTTTTCATTATTGACGCGAATTTCCCGCATCCCCTCCACAACAAGGTATCCGTTTGGAAGGACGTCGATGACCCTTCCGGTCAGAGTGGTTTCCAATGTAGTGGCACGCGTCGTGGAGCCTTTCCCTTCAAAGCTTGAGCTGGCTTTCCCGTTTGCCAGGTTGGGCAGTTCCTTAATTTTCCGCTCGAGCCCGAAAAGACTATCCATGCCTGCCGTGAGCGCCGTATCCCGCGAATTCTTTGCGTCCGCACTGGCCAACGCCTGCGTTGACTCGGAGACCACAATCGTCACCATGTCGTCGACAAAGCGGGCTTTGGGATCACGAAACAGATCTGAATTGGGTCCGTTCACCCAAAGTGATCCTTCCGCCGTCTTGGATTCAGCCCTTGTCTTGTGAGCACTCTCCACATAGGACCGCAGTTCCGTGGGATCCTTCACCTGGGCTTTGGTGGAAATGCAGCCTGCCGAACAGGCCGAAACCAGGATGAGCCCAACAATACTCAGAATCGAGTCCCTCATGCGATTATCCACTCCTATTGGATCTTCACCGACCCTGGACCAACGACCTTCGCTTTCAAAGCGGTCGAGAACTCCAGATTGCGAACGACTATGGTTTGACCAAGCTTTCCGTCCTGCTCGGCTTTGGCGGAGGCAACCAACACGATGCCGTTTCTTTCGAGACGAAGCTGTACCGTCTCGCCATGCCGCACAAGAAATGGGTCCGTAAAAGCTTCACGCGTGAACAGATCTCCCGGAGAAAACCCTCGGCGCGAGACTTTCCCGATCAGTTCATCTGACTGTCGGATATAGGCATTGCGAAAATCCGCAATATCGACGATCGACTCCGCTATATCCTCGGAAGTGATTGCTATGTTGTAAGGAATTTTCCTGGCTGCAGTAAGAACCCTGGCACGAATGGAAATATCGACATTGATCCAGAAGGAGCGCTGCACTTTTTCTTCCTGGATAGCCTCGAAATTTACCAACAGCCTGTTTCTGCCGACCGCGGTTGTCCCCGGCCCAAGCCGCAGTTGCGTATCGCCGGGCGGCAGTTCAATTTCGTTCAGATTGCCGATGGCCCGGATCTCAATCTCGGCTTCTTTCCAAAGAGTCGTTGCGGTGATATAGCCCTTCAGTGCGCCCGCAATGTCATCCGGCCGGAGGTGCTTTCCCTGCCGTCTGATTTGAACCGCCGGAGCCCCCTCGAAAGACAGCCCGCCACGGACCAAGGAATTCGGGATTTTGGCGTAAATCTGCTGGCGGCTCCATTCGGAAATCTTGCCGAATTCAGGGGACGGTCCCAGCTCAACACGGCCCAAACGTCCTGCCGCGTCCGAATCAAGTCCATGAATATCTGCGATATCGCCCAGACATATGACATCTGAGCCGACGGCAACATCCTGCTTCAGCGCAACCACCAGCGCGTGCGCGGCATTCAATGCCGGAGCAAACAGAATGATCAAAGCCAATACCGGCAAAACGAAACGTACTGCATGAAGCAAGTTGCGAACACTCCCCTCACCCAACCCGATGCGGACAATACTGCGTGGCGAACAAGACAAGCCCGGAAGTATGCAAATTTGAAAGGGTGCATTCTCCCGGCGAATGAAGAAAGGGGTAAAGCGGAAACCGTTCACACCGGCTATATCTCGAGGAAAAGCCGATGCGTTCGGAAACGCAAAAGGGATTGGGCAAAGGGTGAGGAGAGAATTCGAAACTTGCCTCATAATACTCTTACCGAACAACGTTATTTGCCTGGGTAAACATTTCATCCGCGGTGCGGATTACCTTGGAGTTGGCTTCATAAGCCCGCTGGCTAATGATCATATTCACCATCTCCTCGACGACACTGACATTGGATTGCTCTACATATCCCTGGAGCAAGGTCCCCAGTCCGGTTTCTCCTGCAGTGCCGGTAACGGCATCACCGGAGGACTGAGTGGGAACAAAGAGGCTTTTGCCGATGTTTTCCAGCCCCGCCGGATTCTGAAATAGCGCCAACTCGATTTTTCCTACCTGCTGGGGTTGGGATTGACCGGACTGCTTTATCGATACGGACCCGTCGGATCCGATCGTGATTCCGGTCTGATCCTGCGGAATGGTGATTTGCGGTTCGAGCAGATCCCCTTCTGATGTCACAATGTTTCCATCGCGATTCAGGTGAAAGTTGCCATTCCTGGTATAGGCAATTTGCCCGTTGCTCTGGCGAACCTGGAAAAATCCTTGCCCCTGGATTACGAGATCCAGCGGATTTCCGGTCGAGGCAAAATCGCCCTGAGTAAAGATAATGTCCGTTGCAACCGCCTTGGTACCGAGTCCGACCTGCAACCCGACCGGGATATCGGTCGTTGCGGTATTGGCCGCACCCGCCTGTCGAATATTCTGGTAAAGCAAATCCTGAAACTGAGCTTTGCGCTGTTTGTATCCGCTTGTGTTGATGTTTGCGAGATTGTGCGCAATGGTATCGATATTCAGCTGCTGCGCTTCCATTCCGGTTGCAGCCGTACTCAGTGCTCTTAACATACGGTCTCCCTATTTGCCCAGTTTCTCAATGGCTTTTGAATTGATGTCATTCATCAGAAGACTCATGCTCTTCTGGATAGACTCGAATTGCCTCATGATCTCCACCATACGAACCAAGGATGAGACAGGATTGACGTTAGAAGTTTCCAGGTATCCGGATTTGACGGTTGCAGTGGATGGGCGCTCCGAAGCCTGGTCGCCCTTTACACGAAAGAGGGAGTTCCCTTCCTTTTCCAGTGTCGACAATTTGTCAAATGTGACAATTTTCAGACGATCCACTCTTGAGTTTTCAAGCAGGACCTCACCATCCGAGTTAATTTGAATCTTGCCGGGGCCCAGAGTAATGGGCTTGCCGGTGACTCCAAGCACTGGGCTGCCATCTGTGGTGGTAAGGACGGATTTTGCATTCAAATGCAGGCTTCCATTTCGCGTATAGCGAACCCCCTGCGGCGCGTTCACTGCAAGAAAGCCATTGCCCTCCAGGGCAACATCCAGATCGCGATTCGTAAACGTAAATGAACTGCCGGCAGTATTTAGGGATTTCCCAATCTGCACGGGTCGATTGATGGCCGATTCAAGCGTGGCGGCCTTGCCGGTTTGGTCCAGTGATTCCTCAAGCACAGAGATGAAGGTATTCTCCTCCTTGAACCCGGTCGTATTTGCGTTCGCCAGGTTGTTGGCGAGTACGTCCAGAGCCTCTGACTGAGCTTTGAGTCCTGTATACGCTGTATAAAGTCCGCTGTTCACTGGTTGATTCCTCTTGTTAATTAGCGCTCGCAGCCATTCCCAAGCACTCAATACCTAGCAACTTCCGTGCCACATTTTCCTATTTGCTATATCCTGCATTTTCAAACATTTCCCGGCATTCATCCTGTCCGCTCTCTCTGCCAGTGTCATACAAATGGCAAATCTTGCCCAGTCGGCTGGGAAAGGATTGCGTTTAGCTGCCGCTCTCGTACCCAACGGCCATTGGGTCGTATTTGGTCGATTCCTGGCTATGGGCGACCGGGTGTGCAAACCGGAAGAAGTGGTGATGGGATTCCGAAGGAAAATCCAGCCTCACCCAAATGAAATCCTGCACCAGTTCAGCCTGAATATCGAAAGCGCGGAGATTGATGGCCGTTGAGATAATCTCATTCCCGATTTCAACCAGCTCGCTGAGCGTATCAAAGGTCGGCACACTGGATAGGTCCAGATCTTCCGGCTCGTACCATTGCTCCAGGAGTCGATTGATGGCAGATTGATCTCCGATGTATGTAACGATGCCCTTGCGGACCATGCGGCGAATGGCTTCCTGTGCATTGAAGTTGACCGGTGCCGAAACCGCAACTCGAAGCGAGGTCATTGAATCGTCAAAGCCCACCGGAACGAGCCCGGAGCATTTGGCCACCTTTCCAGGGATCATGCGCACAGCATCGTTTTTTGCCGCTGCGTTCTGCAGATTGATCAGGGGCAATCCGAATTGCTTGGCAAGCGCGGTTGTGATCTGATGTTCTTCGACAAAACCCAATCGAAGAAGCCACTCGCCGATGCGACCTTCTTTTCTTTCCGTCTGAAGTTGGATCGCCTGATCCAGTTGCTCTCGCGTAACAAAAGCGGTTTGCATCAGAATCGTCCCCAGTTTCGGCCTGGGAAAGGTGCGCATATTCCCGTGCTGCAATCTCCGCCACTTTTCTATCAGTTCAGTCTCACAATGAGCACGCAGGCACGCATCGCTGCAAAAGTCCTTGCCTTCATATCTGGGAGGACGGCGACGATTGAGAAACAGGCTGAAATCGGATCGGATTTTTGCGCAATCTTTTCGATAACACTGATATTTAGACATATTGTTTCACCTGCATCTTGCCGGCGGAATAGCCTTCCCCGCCCGTGTATTTACTGAGGTTCAGGATCAGCTCAGCCTCTCCCACGGGAGCTTTGAGACGTTTCACGATATCTTCCAGAGGGACACCCTGGCGCGAAAGCGCCAATACCTGGTGCCGACGCTCCAGCGGAAGATTGGAATCATGCGAGGGGATGCTTAATTCCATAATCCGTTCTTCCATTTCTTCGAGGCGGCCGGAGGATTTCTTGTGCGACTGCATTTGTATCTCCGCCAGTTGGCTCACTGCGTCCGAAGCGCGCCGCAGTTCCTGTTCGAGGGTTTGAATTCGCTGAAGCATTTTTCTCATCGCGCTCCAGCAAAACCAGATACAACCGGCAACCGCGACAAAAACCAGGAAGGTATTTAGCATTCCGCTCTCCTCTGCAGACGCAGGCCAGGCTAACGATTCAGATTCGATGAGGCCTGGATTGCCGTCTCAATCTCCATTGCAAGTTCAACCAACACCGGCTCACCAAGTTTCAGGAACTCGGCCGATGTCTCCTTCTCCAGAACCAGTTTCTCATCTTTTGAGAAACCGACACCCAGCAGGGTCATGAACAAATCGGCCAGGTTGATGATGCAAGCCAACTGCTTGTAGGTAGGGGCCGAGAGCGGATCATGATGAAAGCCGACAGCTTCTGCCAGTTGCGGTGGAAAATTCCATTTCCGGGCTAATAGAGCGCCTACATGCGCATGGGAGAACCCAAACGATGTGAGCTCGAGATCATTGAAACTGCCATGTTTTCCATACACGGCGCTGATGATTTCGGTATAGCGGTCACGCAGGTTCTGCAATAAAACGGGCTTGCCGATATCGTGCATCAGGCCGCAAATCAAGGCTTCCTCCATGTCCTGGCCTCTGACTCTCCGCGCGATCGCACGTGCAGCCAGGGCAGTTCCCCAGGAATGTTCAGCCATCAGCTTTGCACCCAGATCCTTGGCGGTCTGAAAGACCGACTCTACAGAGGCTGCCATCAGGACGGATTTCACCGCATCCATTCCCAGGACGGTTATCGCATGGGAGACCGTGGATACTTCACTTCTCAGGGCATACATGGCCGAATTGACAATCCTCAGCATCTTGGCCGACAGAGCCTCATCCTTTGAAATCAATAACTGTAGTCTGTAAACCGAAGCATCCGGGTCCATCGCCAGCTCGAGTGCCCTCATGACGGTGGTCGGCATGGGAGGCAGGTCTGTCACTTTTGCGACAAGAGCATTGAGATTCAGTATTGGTTGAGGGTTGTTTTGAACAGTTGCCATAGCCTGCTTTCCAGTCGGTTCAGGCGCGACCTGCGGATCCAGGGCGCGCGGTTCATCGATATTTATCCAAGTGACCGAATGCGATCTGCGGTGCTTTCAACTTCAAGAATGCGCACGCCATAATTGCCTTCCACCATGACAACCTCCCCTTTGGCGATGGGCTTGCGGTTGACGATGATGGTCACTGGATCATTAACAGCCTTATCCAGCTCTATGACGGACCCTGCCCCGAGCTTCAAAATGTCACGCAGCTGCATTTCGGTGTTGCCAAAAGAAACAGCCACCGGCAACTCCACATCCAGCAACAGATCGATGTTCCAGTTGCCTCCATTTTTCTGTGCCACCGATCCTTGTTCCCCCATATCTGTCACGCGAAACCTCCCTGCTCGTTAGGCAGTAATTCTGTTGGATATTTCGAAAGCTCTTTTACCGCGCCGCTGCACAATCTTGCCGGCAAACTTGGCGATTCCGCCAACACACAGCAGTACCGGATCCCCAATTCGCTCATTGAGTTCAATGACATCGCCCACCGAAACCGTGAGCAGGTCGCTCATGGTCAGTTTCGAACTCCGGATTTCGCTTCCCAGTGGAAGCGCCACCGGCTTCATCAGCTCGGAAATCACGCCGGCCACGCTGCCTATTGCCTTTTGCCTTGGCGCATTCCACTGCTGATCGAATTTATTGCGCAGCATTTTGAGGATTCGGGATGGAATACATATATTCATCATTCCCGAGTTCTCTCCCGATTTCACCTCGAGGTGCACAACAATCACCGCTTCGGCCGGAGATACGATCTGGAACATTTGGGACTTGGTGCCCTTCCCTTCGAGATAGAATTCCAGTTCTATGACCGGATGCCATGCCTCGCCCAAATCTCTCATCACAAGCTTGAGCACACCTTCGATGACGTTCAGTTCTATTTCCGTCAGATTACGGTTTTCGGTAAACGGCCGCCCGGGACCGCCCAGGATCATGTCGATCAGGGGCAGCACCAATGACGGATTCATCTCCAGCGCAATATTTCCATCCAGCGGACGCATTCCCAGACTCGCAAACAGCGTCGGATCGGAGAGCGACTTGATGAATGAGGAATAGGAAACCTGTTCAAGCGAGGAGATGCTGACATCTACGAAAGCCCGAAGGTATGCGGAGAGGGACGATGCGAAGTTGCGCCCGAAATGTTCGTGCAACAGGTGAATCGACCGCATCTGGTCCTGCGAAATCCTATCGGCACTATGGAAGTCGTAATTGGTCACCTTGCGTTCAGGCGGCTTTTCCGCCTGTTCGCCCAGGCTCAAGTCTTCCGTCGACATTGCGGAAAACAGAGCATTAATTTCGTCCTGCGATAAAACTTTATCCATATGCGAGCCCTTGTTGGCCTAATCCTGTCCGTTTACCTTCCTTAGCTTGGTCCGAAGCCGCAGCATTGCCTTGGTATGGAGCTGCGACACTCTTGATTCATTGACTCCGAGGACTTTTCCGATTTCCTTCATTGTCAATTCGTCAAAATAATAAAGGGACACGACAAGACGTTCTTTTTTGGGCAAGGTATCGATCGCGGTGCTCAGAATCGCCTGGATCTCAGTCTTGTGAAAAACAAAAAACGGATCCATCTGCGGCGCATCCGGTACATACTTCACCAGCGGCTCGCTGTTCTTCTCGTCATCCTGAGAGGATAGCTCCTGGAAGCTGCCGAGATTCAATCCCTTGATTTGATCTACAAGTTCATAGAACTCTTCAAGTGAGATCTCCATTTCATCGCAGACTTCCTTATCCGTGGCGGGACGGCCCAGGCGCTGCTCGAGCTCCCGATACACGCGTTCCAGGTCTTTGCTTTTCTTTCTCAGGGAGCGCGGCGCCCAGTCGAGATTGCGAAGGCTGTCAAGAATGGCACCCTTGATGCGCAGCTCGGCATAGGTCTTGAATTTCACGCCTCGGTTCGGATCGAATTTCTCGATAGCGTCCAATAAACCGAGAATTCCCGCGCTTACGAGATCATTCAGCTCGACATGCGATGGCAGTTTGGCGGAGATCCGCTGCGCGATGTATTTGATCTGCGGCAGATGCTCCAGAATAAGTTCGTCCCTTTCGGGATTGGCTGGGATAGGCGGTGCATACATTTTTTGTTGGCTCGACAATTCCTGCATCATCGTATTCCTCTTGAACAGAGCCACCGTAACGGCCGGCTCCTAGGCTATTCAATTGGCTGTCAAAGTCTCCCTAAAGAGGATCAGAAGACTTGATGTCCATTCGAGATAATGGCAATGATTCTTGGCTATCGGGAGAGCATCCTTCCTGCTTGGAACGGGATCTCTCCGTTGGAGGTTGGCAGCGAGTCGGAGTGTATCGGCGACGGCCCGCATCGTATACAACTTCTGTACTGATCGCACCAGGATCCCTCCGAATCTCAACTCGCGTGTTTCACTCGATCCTGAATGCGCGTTCACTTAATTCACCCAGTCGTTTAGAAGTTTTTCCCACACCAGGCCATCGACAGCGGTTCCGGCACCTTCCTGCTGAGCCACTCTCCGCGCGAGCTCTCGAAAGCAACGGCTCGCCGGTGCGCTCGGAAACCGGTGGGTCACGAGCATCTGGCTCCGAACTGCCTGAGTGACGTGGGGATCTCTTTCGATATGGCCGAGATATTCTATTTCCCTGCTGAGAAATCGCTTGACCACGGAATTGATCTGGCAGAATACCTCGTGCGCATCCTCGGCTTGATCGACCGAGTTGATGAGCACCTGGACATGCTTGTCGTGATCTTCAGCCAGGATGATCTTGATAACGGCATAGGCATCGACAATGGCTGTCGGCTCCGGAGCGCTGACCACGATGACTTCCTGCGCTGAAAGGAGAAAGTGGATCACATTTCGTGAAATGCCTGCGGCGGTATCGATAATGAAATAGTCTGTATCGGAATCCAGATTCGTAAAGCTCTCTACCAGGTGATTGCGCTGAGCCAGCGTCAATTCCGACATCCTCTGCAATCCGGAACTGGCTGGAATGATCTGTATGCCTTTGGGGCCCTGAACCATGATCTCCGTCAGCGTCTTGTTGCCAAACAGCACATGCCCGAGGTGATACCGCGGAGTCAGCCCAAGAAGAACATCCAGGTTGGCCAGCCCGAAATCCGCATCCAGGACGACAACCTTCTTGCCCAGCTCCGACAGACTGACCGACAGATTGGCCACAACATTGGTCTTTCCAACCCCGCCTTTCCCACTCGTCACGGCAAGAATCTTCGGGCCTTTGCTCCTTGCCTTGAGCAATGCTCCTTTTGTATCCGACATACCCATGGAACGGGATTTTGTCTGCTGATTGCCTGCGGTACCGCGAAGCTGATAGGGAGGCGTCATAATCTATTCCTTTATTGCGCTCATGTTTGGGTTCAAAACAATGTCGATGATCCGGTCTTTCGGAACTGCATGAAGGTCGTCAGGTACCCTCTGGCCATTGCTGTAGTAAGAGAACGATTTCTGCGTCCGAATCAACTCATGCAAAATCGGGCCCGGAGTGGAGGTTTCATCGAGCTTGGTAAACAACAGATGATCCGGATGGCACATTTCGAAACGGTCGATCATTTCCCTCATATCCGACTGCTTGGTTGCCGCACTTAAAACAAGATGCCTCTCGATAAATTCGGATTCGCTGAGGTAGGAAGCCAAGCTGCGCATCTGCTCCAGATCTCGTGGTCCGTGCCCTGCGGTATCGATCAGGATGTAGTCCCGCTGGGAGTTTTCGCTGATAGCCTGCGGCAACTGGGATACCTGGTCCACAAAACGGAATGGAATTCCCATCAGACCGGCATAGGAGCGCAGCTGCTCAACGGCGCCAATCCGATATCCATCTGTTGTCATAAGAAGCACCCTTTTCTTCTGCTGCAATGCGAGACGTGCGGCAAGTTTGGCAATCGATGTCGTTTTTCCGACACCCGTCGGTCCAAGAAAGGTAACCACCTTCTTGGCCGGCATGCCGTTTAACGTTGAAGGATCGGCTAATAAGGCCTGTGCGGCCTGTGTTACCGATTTGACCAACGCCGTGCGGCTCCGTCGCTGCCCTGCCGTCAGGCAGTTCATAGCTGTCTTGAGCAATTCGCATGCCAAAGAAGCGTCAATGCCGCAATTAATTAATTCCTGATAAAGAGAAGCCGGGATGCGCCCCTTGACAGGCAGTTCAGACTCGGAGGAAACCGGCTTTTGTATCGGAGGTTCTATCCGGGCAACCGCGATCCTTTTTTTTGCTTTTGCCGTTTTGGCCTTTGTTGCCGCCTGGTTTCGGATCTGCGCAGGAGAATATGTCTGTGGCTCTGCTTCTTCGGCCTGGGCTTCGCATCTCAATTGTCCCGGAATCACCAACGGCGGAATGATCAGTTCGTCAGGATCTCTCTCGAGCGACGCTGCCGCATTTCCAATTTCATGACTGGGAGCAAATACATCGATCCCATCGCTATCATCGATGGCAGCTACGACTTCGAATCCGGACGAAGTCCCCCAAACTCCGGAACGTCGCGGGATTTCTTTGGTGGACAGGAGCAGAGCATCGGGACCCAGGTGGGCTTTGACCTGCCGCAGTGCTTCTGCCATTGTTTTGGTATAGAACGTCTTGATCCGCATTCTAAATCACCATTCCAAGAGAAAGGACCCGAATGCTCGGGGGAATTTCGCTGTGCGAAAGAATCGCAACATTCGGTAGAAATCGTTCCAGTAATTGGCGTACGTGTGAACGAACGGTCGGAGAACAAAGCACGACCGGGTTCCCGCTGCTCCCCGCAGTATCGAGAACGCGACGGAAACGCGCCATGATGTCCTTGGCCTGACGCGGTTCCAATGCAAGGTAGGAACCCTGGTCGGAATGCACCACGCCATCCGCAAGGTTCTTTTCCAGATCCGGACTGATCGTGAATACAGGCAGATCGCCGTCTTCCGTCTGGTAGGGTTTGCAGATGGAACGGCCAAGAGATTGACGGCAATACTCCGTCAAGGCAGTGACATTCTTCGTATAAGTACCGTAATCAGCCAGTGTTTCCAAAATTGTGACGGCATCGCGGATGCTGACCCGTTCCTTGAGCAGATTCTGGAATACTTTTTGAACCTCTCCCACCGAGAGAACTTTCGGAACCAGCTCTTCAACAACCTTTGGATGAGTCTTCGACACGGTATCCAGAAGGTTCTTGGCTTCCTGTCGGCCGAGCAGCTCATGCGCCTGTGATTTGATGATTTCGGTCAGATGCGTTGCCAGCACCGTTGCGGGATCCACCAGCGTGTATCCGGCAAGCTGTGCCCGCTCACGATCCTGCGACTTGATCCAGCGAGCTTGCAGCCCGAACGCCGGCTCAACCGTGGCCATCCCTGGAACCTCTTCGCGGGCCGTTCCCGGATTGATTGCCAGCAGATGATCCTGAATCAGTTCTCCGCGGGCAATCTGAACGCCTTTGAGCAGAATCGCATATTGCCGGGGATTCAACTGAAGGTTGTCGGTAATGTGTACCGGCGGAACAACCAGCCCCATTTCAAGCGCAATCTGCCTGCGAATGGATTTGATTCTATCGAGGAAATCTCCGCCCTGGCTCGCATCAACGTACCGGATCAAGCCGTAACCCATCTCGATTCCAAGCAGATCCACCTTGAGTAGCCCTTCGATCTTGTCTTTGGGCTTCTCGGCCTCCGCCTTTTCCAGTTTTGCCTTCTCCAGAGCAGCCGTTTCATCGATCCGGGCATTCCGTCTCCGATAGGCCAACACCGCCGTCGCGCAGCCCAGGACGAAAAATGGAACAAAGGGCAGGCCTGGCACGAGACTGAAGAAAAACAGGAAGCCCGAGCCAATCGCGATCGGTATGTGATTGGTAAACAACTGCCGGACAACATCCTCTCCGAGATTGGACTCCGAGGCCGCCCGGGTTGTGATGATACCGCCGGCAACCGAGATCAGCAGCGAAGGGATAGCAGTCACAAGACCGTCACCAATCGTCAAAATCGTGAACCGCTGGGCTGCCTCCGTTAACTCCATACCGTTCTGAAGAACACCGATCAGGAACCCGCCGATAATGTTGATCGTCATGATGATCATGCTGGCAACAGCATCGCGGGCCGTAAAACGAATCGCGCCGTCCATAGCTCCGTAAAACTCGGCTTCTTTGGAAATCTGCTCCCGGCGCGCTCTCGCTTCCGTTTCGTTGATGATTCCGGCGTTCATGTCCGCATCGATCGCCATCTGCTTGCCTGGCATGGCGTCCAAGGTGAAGCGGGCGGACACTTCCGAAATACGGATGGAGCCGTGGTTGATGACCATGTATTGAATGGCTATGAGGACGAGAAATACGACAATACCGACAAAATAATTGCCTCCGACCACAAACTGCCCGAAGGACTGGATGACCTTCCCTGCCGCATCTTCGCCTTCAGCCCCGTTTAAGAGAATCAAACGGGTTGAGGCAACGTTCAACGCCAGGCGGAACAGGGTGATGATGAGGAGAAGTGATGGAAATACTGAAAAATGTACAGGTTGCAGTATGTACATTGAGACCAGCATGACAATAATCGACAGCGTGAAATTCAAGCTGATCAGGAGATCCATGACGATGGTGGGCATAGGCAGCACCATGACGATCAGGATTCCCATCACTCCCACGGGGATAACTAAATGAAGCTTACCGAGGATATTTGAAAGGTTTGGAATTGCGGTATCTTCTGCAACACTCATTTCTTTTTCCGGATCCCCTAAAAGTTCTTTTCTGTCGCTCGGGCATAGGAAAATGCAAATCGCGTACCACTTTTCAAAATAGACTGTAGAGAATAGGAAATATGGCCGAAAAGAATGGGTTTGGGTTACCGGAGGAAGGCGTTCTTTGCCTTGTAAACATAAGCAAGGATTTCAGCTACGGCTTTATACAGGCTGGCGGGAATATATTCGCCGATTTTGACCGATTTATACAAAGTACGGGCCAGCGGCCGGTTTTCCACCATGGGAATACCATGGTCTTGTGCCAACTCCTTAATTTTGAGCGCCAAAAATCCGACACCTTTGGCGACTACCTTGGGAGCCTCCATGGCATCCATTTTGTAAGAGAGGGCGATGGCATAGTGGGTGGGGTTTGTGATAACGACATCCGCTTTCGGAACGTCTGACATCATGCGCTTGCGGGACATCTCGCGCTGAATTCTGCGGATTCGACTTTTGGTGGTCGGGTCCCCTTCCGTCTCCTTGAATTCTTCTTTTACTTCCTGCTTCGTCATCTTCAGCCCTTCGGTAAAGCGATACCGTTGGAAGAAGTAATCCGCTATGGCGACGACAACAAGCAGGACAGCGACGCGTATAAAAATCTCATAGCTGATCGTTGTGGTCCAATGAAACAGCTTCCGGACATCCATCAAGACCAGTTGAGGATACAGGGACAGGTGCTTGGCTATTACCTGGTAGCAGATCACGGAGACCGCGGAAAGCATGATCAGGCTTTTGGCCAGTTCCACCGATCCGTTTTTGGAAAAAATCTTCTTCACCCCGTTCTTGGGGTTTAGCTTTTCAAAGTGAAACCCCAACGGCTCGGTTGTAAACAGGAATCCTCCCTGAAGAAGGTTGGATGTGAGGGAGAAAACCAATACTGCGAGGAGAATCGGCACCAGGACCATCGCAACTCGGAGCGAAATGCCGTTCAGGAGGCCGCTCAGGTAAGTGATCGAAGGATCCGCAGGAACGTGGAAGTTAAAGCTGTGCAGCATCTCATTTTGGAGTGTTTTGAGGAAGGTCTGTCCGAAATAGGTCAAGACCAGGAGACCGCACAGAAGGACAGCGGCGGCAGAGACCTCCCGGCTGCGCGCAACCTGCCCTTTCTCACGGGCTTTCTCAAGGCGCCGCCTAGTAGGTTGTTCTGACTTGTTGTCGGTACTGCCGCTCATCAATTACCCCTGTACAGCGCGCACGAGCGAAAACAATGTCCCGTGCAGCGCGGAGTAAACTCCTTCCAGGTATCTTGGAAGAAAGTAGAATGAGAAGCTCAGGCACCCAAACCCGATGAGGGTCTTCAGCGGCATCCCCACAATCAGTATGTTGATTTGCGGAGCTGCGCGCCCAACCACTCCCATGACAACATCCGTGATCACTGACACGGCAATGACAGGACCGGCAATCCGAATGCCGATAACGAGAAGCTCGCCGGTGAGTCGAATAATAAACTCCATCAGGGATGCGTGAAGATGGGCACCGCCAACGGGCAACAGGGTAAAGCTCTGATTGACAGCAAGCAGAAACCAGTGATGCCCATTGATCAAAAGAAAAAACAGGAGGCCCAGATAATTCTGCAAAAAGGAAAAAACCGACGACTCCACCTGGGTCTGCGGATCGATGACATTAATCAAAGAAAAGCCCAGCTGAAAGGAAACAACCTGCCCGGCAAACTGAAACCCCGCAAAAACACACATGGCTGCAAATCCAAGGAGAACTCCAAACAATATTTCGCCGGGAAACAGCGTCACCATATTGCCGAGATCCATTTCAGCGGGAATCGATCGGAGTGGCAGCGATGGGGCCAAAACAAAACTGGCAACAAGCGTAAAAGCAATGCGAACGGAGGCGGGGATTGTCTGACTGCTGAAGAGCGGGGCCAGAATCATGATCCCTGAAATGCGCAGAAGCACAATCAGAAAACGAACGATTTCGGCATCAGAAAAAAGGATAGGAGCCATTCTTAGGAACTCGCATTCCAAAAACGGGATGCATCAACGAGCAAATCGCTCCAAATGTCCATACAGCTGTGTTGTAAACGACAGCAGGGTGCTCAGCATCCAAGGCAAAACGAAAAGGAATGTCACAAACACGGCAATGACCCTGGGAACAAAAGATAAGGTCATATCCTGGATTGAGGTTACCACCTGAAAAATGCTTACCAGAACACCAACCACAAGAGAAACCACCAACAGCGGCCCACTCACCATCAGTGTTATTTGAAGCGTATCCTTGGCAAGTTTGAGTACCATTTCCGGGGTCATTAAAAATTCTCCATATGCCTATGGCCCGGGTAAAATCCGGGCTTCCTCAATAGAAACTCCGTACCAGGGAACCTATGATCAGGTTCCATCCATCCACCATCACAAACAGAAGAATCTTGAAAGGAGTGGATACAAGGGCCGGCGGGAGTTGCATCATCCCCATCGAAAGCAAGACGGAAGCAACCACCATGTCTATGACGAGAAATGGAATAAACAGCACGAAGCCGATATTAAAGGCTGTTTTGAGCTCCGAAATCATAAAACTCGGGATCACGACCCGCATCGGCAATTCCTGCGCATTCTTGGGTTTTGGCATTTTGGCGATGCTCATGAACAATGCCAGGTCTTTTTCGCGCGTATAGCGCAGCATGAATTGACGCAGAGGCACACTGGCCTGATCCAGCGCCTGCATTTCCGTGATTTTCCCATTCAGCATGGGTTGCAGCGCCTCCTGATTCATTCGATCTGCAACCGGTTGCATGATGAAATAGGTAAGGAACAGGGACAGACCGATGAGCACCTGGTTTGGAGGCATGGTCTGCGTCCCAAGAGCCTGCCGCAGGAAATGGGATACAATGATCAGTCGAGTAAAAGAAGTAACGGAAACAAGAATCGCGGGGATTACCGACAGGATTGTCAGCAGAACGAGAATCTGCATTGGCGTTGTAAGCCCGCCTTTGCTTGCTCCCCCGCCAATCCTGAGTTCCACGCCGGAAAAGTCTGCGCCAAAAGCCGTCTGAGCTGATAATAGGGTCATACCCAGAATGGCCAGGAGCAGAATCTTCACTGCAAATCGATGGGACTTCTTCATATTCATTGCCGGTTACCCGCGATCAAAGCTATGACCGTTCCAGAGCTTCACGCAATTGGCGCATCTTCACCCGAAGATCATCGGGCAATGGATGAGCTGCCTGCTGAATAGAATGGCGATTTTTTTCCACCTCAAACAGGTTGCGGAACGGCGCTCCGGCTCCCTTCTTGGAGGTGCCTTTGGAAGGCGCAGGCATTTCTTCCGGTTCCGATAGTAAGGACACCGGGTCCGGCAGCATGGCCAGCAGGTTGATCTGATGAGGCGTGTTGCCGACGAGGTATCGACTATTCCCTACTTCAACCAGGGAAATGGATCGCCGATCCCCCATTCCCAGCGTTTCGATTATTTTCAGATTTCTCTGAGAGGCCGGTTTATTGAAGTACCGCGGTGCGAACCTTTTGACGCCAAAGAAAGCGCCGAGCATCAGGAAGACCACCAGGCCCATTCCGCCGATTGTTCTCATGATCGGGAACTGCATGTCTGCTACTTTGGTATCCGGGATCGTCGATACCGGGGAGGGATCCGGCACAGGCACGGTGGCTTCTGCGACAGCCTTGGTTTCCGGCGCAGGCGAGGAAGGGGTGGCGGCCTGCACACAGACAGGTAATGCCAACAGCATACATATCACAAGGTTTCGCAAATGTACTTTCACAATAATCCTCCTATCTCCCGGTATAAAAATCGGTCAATCGAATTCCGGTAGAACCTTCAAGCTTGATCACCTCGCCCGAGGCAACCAGCGTCCCATTCATCAGTATGTCCACGTTTTCACCCGCCGATTTTTCCATTTCTATCAGCGAGCTTGGCTCGAGTTGCAAAATATCGCGAACCCTCATGGATCGAGTGCCAAGCTGGATGGATATCCTTATGGGCACGTCTCCAAAAAACTGCATTTCCTCAAACGCGCTTCGTCCTGAACTTTTATCGACTTCACTGGGACTGTCTGACATACACCAACCTCGGATCTCTAGAGTTGAACAACGAAATCGACGATGTACACTTCCAGAACTTTTGTTTCCGGAGAAATGGTGTTAATTTTGGTTCGAATTTCATTTCTGAGCAGTTCCTTTCCTTCCGGACTCAGCACCTGCTCGGCCTTTTTCGAAGTCAATAAAGAGATTATGGTGTCCCGTATTGCGGGGATGGCGGCCCCCTTTTTCATTTCCTCATTCGGTTCTTTTGCCAGACCGAGTTGAAACGTTGCCTTTACAAAGCGGACCTCGTCCGTATCCGCAAGATTCAGCAGGAAAGGATCGAGAGCAATCGTCGCTTTCACCTCTTCTTTTTCGGGCGCCGGTTTCGCCTTGCTTTCCGCCTTCGCTCCCCTGGCGTGAAACACCACATAGGCGGCAGCTCCGCCTCCCAAAACCAGAACTAACAGCCCGATCAGCATAAAGAGCTTCTTTTTCGATTTAGCCGGGGCTTCTTCGCCGGTTTTGTTTTCAACGATAGGCTTATCCATCTTTTTGGTTTCCGATTTCGCAGCAGCATCAGCCATTGATCAGTTCCTCCATGCACAGATCACTCGGGATACTGCAATGCAACTCATATGCCAGTAAGTGGATTTTGCTGGATTGAAGACGGGAATACTTTCGATGATTGGAGTACGGCCTGTGAACGAGGGCGACGGGGAGCCGCCCCAACTTATAACTTTATGTATTTAAACAGTTTGGTCTGAGAGTCACAAATGACGGCACCTGGAGACACATTGAGTATTGCGATAGCACGGTCGCGTCAGCGCTCTCAATCAGAATAGGAACTGAAGGTTTCAGTGCGGTTTGATCGTCATTGGTGTCAAACATGCTCGATCGATTGACAAATTTCTGACTCCTCAGTCAAGAGTCTGCCTTCATCGGCGAAGCATGCCTGGTTTTTCCCGTTGCGCTTGGCCTCGTACATAGCCTCATCGGCGCAGGAGATGATCTGCCGTGGTTCCAGCAGATTGAAGGTAGAACAGCAGGAAACTCCGATGCTGATGGTCCGATGAACGTGGCCGTCCGGAATGAGAAACGGATACGCCATAAAGGCGGCCCGGAGATTCTCCGCGACTCTCGCGGCGCCGGCTGAGTTTGTCCGCGGCAAAAGAACCGTAAACTCCTCGCCTCCATAACGAGCGACGAAATCGGTCACCCGAAGCGACCGTCGAAGAAGGGAGCCCGCCTGACGCAGGACTTCATCCCCAGTCTGATGTCCGTGAATATCGTTGATCTGTTTGAAATCATCAATATCGATCATCAGACAGCTCAATACCTCTCCATAGCGGCGAACCCGGGCCACTTCCATTTCAAGCTGTTCAAACAGCCTGCGTTTGTTAAAAAGCCCCGTGGATTCGTCAGTATGGGCCAATTCCTGAAGTTTGAGATTCAGCTGCGTCAGCCGCATCTCATGATCCCGGAGCCGGGCGTTGGCGGTCGCCAGCTCCTGGCGCGTGAGCACGTTATCCAATGATGACGAAAGATGGGCCGCCACCAGCAGTCCCAGGTGGTACTCAAGCTTATCAAAACGGTTTGAATGATTGGATACCAACTCCAGGCAGCCAAGCGTCCTCCTCATTGCGGTAAATGGAAGTATCATCACCGAACGAGGGAGCGTCGCCTCGGCCGCGCCGGAAAACCTGCGAATTTTCCTCGACGCCTGAGTATCCGGAACCCACAATGGCGCTGCGGACCGGATAACCGCTCCGGTAAGGCCACTGCTTAGCGGGATCAGCTCCTCACTTTTGGGAATACGCGGGCCGGCGAGGCGAATACGCCGATATTTGGATCCATCGACAATGCAGAGTCGTATGGGATCATCCGGGAAATAAGCTTGAAAATAGGTTGCCAGTGCGCCTCGAAGGCTCTCAACGTCCCTGGCCGAGTTCATGGAACCGGACAGCTCATTAACGGCAAGCAGGCGTCGATACAATTCCACCGCCTGCTCATGCAGCGGAACGGTTTGCCGGAGAAGATCCAGAAGCCCTCGACTGTGAATAATCGGCGTTGCTGCGACGGCCATAAATTCCCCTTTGATCTTTAGTCAAATCATGATCCGGGCCCTATTCGGCACCCGGTACGCTACCTCAATTATCGAATGAGGTTCACAGATTCCTGATACAGGTCGTTGGTTGTGGTGATGATTTTGGAACTTGCCTGGTACGCTTTCTGGGCCGTAATCAGGTTGATGAACTCCTGAGCCATATCCACATTGGACTTTTCCAGTGCTGAGCCGACAAGAGTTCCACGTCCCCCGGTTCCGGCCATGCCTATCGAGGGCTCGCCTGAACTGGTAAACGCAACAAAAGTGCTTCCTGAATATTTCGCGAGACCATCAACATTGGGGAAATTGGCCAACGCCAGTTGAGCTAACTTAATCGTCTGGCCTCCTTCCGTTGTACCGACGATTAAGCCATCACTTTCAATGCGGATATCTGCCATCGAACTGGCACCGTATCCATTTTGCACGGTTGATGACACCGCCGATGAGGCACCGTAGTTCGTAATCAGACCTTTCCCCAGCTTATCAGTCAGATTGAACGTGATGGCCATGTCCGCTGCTCCGCTGGCAAGTCCGGCGATATCAATTGTCGGAGCTGTCGCAGGCGGAACCACATTTCCGATGGTGTCGAAATTCAGATCGCCACTCCCTACCTCAGTCGGAGGGCTGCCTGCAGTGCCGCCGAGATCTTCCGCTGGAATCGTTGCCGACCAGCTCCATACCGTTGGAGAGCTTCGGGTGAATGTCAGCTTAATCGCATGCGTCAATCCTATAGAGTCGAAGACATTGAGCGAGGTTGAAAACTCTCCGCCTGTTGGGACACCGGCATCCAGATTTGCAAGGATGCTTATCTCACTGGTAGCACCCGCCGGAACAACCTCACCTTTCTTAATGACGATGGAGGAAACGGTTGAACTCGTATCGACAACTCCAGCGACAATGGGATACCCGAGCACTTTGAATCCATCACTACTCAAAAAGTTGCCTTCTTTATCCAATTGGAAAGCTCCGTTCCGGGTAAATCCCATCCCGCCGCCCTCGGTTTCAACAATAAAGAAGCCGTTTCCATTGATTGCAGCATCGGTGGAGACGCCTGTGGAGGTCGGGGTTCCCTGAGTGTTCGAACGCGTAATGCCACCGAGTGAACTGCCAAGTCCCATTGAAATTGGATTACCCGCCGAATCTGTTCCGGACTGACCGGCAAGCAATTCCTTAAAAGAAGCCTTGCTTGACTTGAATGCAGTGGTGTTCATATTGGCCAGGTTGTCGCCAATTACGTTAATGGCAGTACTGTTACTGTTGATTCCCGTCAGTGCTGTGTAAAAGGATGTTAAAGGCATGTTGTTTTCTCCTCATCCGGATGACCCGGAATCGATATGGCGTCTAGAGGTCGAATAATTATGAAAACAGGGTTTTGTTGGTGCTATCGGTGGTTGTGGTCGGTGTGGACGTTTCAGTATCACCAGCCATTTTGGTAACAGCAGAGTTGATGGAAATCAGCTGTTCCAAGGAACTAAAAGTAGCTAGTTGCGCAACAAATGCCTGGTTATCCATGGGATTTGTTGGATCCTGATTTTGAAGCTGCGCAACGAAAAGCTTGAGAAACCCGGTCTTGCTTACCATTGCGTCCGTACCTGTTGCAGATACGCTCATATCGGTGTTTGTATTTGCGCTTGTTGACCCCACCCCATTAACGCTGCTCATTTTTAAGCCTCTCTTTATCTAGATTCCAGTACAACCCTGCAACGCCGCAAATCGTCTTGCACGAAGCGTGCCAATTGCCGGCTGCAGCGGCAGAACCGAACAATTCATTGGGAAACAATCATTTATCAAGCTTCCTATTCTTTTCTTCCATGCGTTGGAGCTAAGCAATAATTGCCTATGGGCAAATTATGCGACGGTATAGAACCGAGCATTCGGATTCATCATAGCCATTGTCACGGCATCCAAACCGGGTTCCTCCGATTCCAGAGAACCGGGGTTTTCGGTCGAACGACCATTCCTTCTCTCCTGGCTTCCCGAACCCGGATATCCAGATTGTGCGGTGTGCCCCGCGAAAGACTCGGAGCCGCCATTATCCTGGACAGTCACCTGGATTCGATCGATCTTCAACCCCTGATCCTGAATGCTCTGTTGCAGGAGGTGCAGATTCGATTCAAGATAGTTTTTCACGGTGCTGGATTCCGCGACAATACGGGCAATAACTCCGCCCGATGCGTTTTCAGCCCGTATTTCAAGATGTCCAAGGTTTTCCGGATGTAACTGAACGCGGATCTCCCCTCTTCCGTCCCGCACCAGGACCTGCATCCGGTCTGCAAGCTGGAGCATGAACTCAGACGATTGCGGTGAAGCGGTCTGGGCGCGAGGAGCTGCAGGAACGAGCCTGGGGTCATTGACCGTGATGGAAGCCGGAGTCGCAACCATGTTCGGCACATTGTGCCCCGCTGACGCGCTGGATTCCGATCTCACAACCACCGGAGTTGTCTCTGATCGATTTGGTGGAAATTGCCGTGGAGTACTGGATTCACTCTGAGCATCCTGTCTCGCCGCATGGGAGTCGTTGCTGACAGCTTTCTCGAGTGCCATGCGCATTGCGTTTTCCATTTTCCCGGAGGTAGCAGCCTTATCACTCGTTACCGGTTTGACGGCATCTTCGGAAGATTGGACTATGTCCGCGGCATTGGCGGCAGGACTCAATTCCGTTTGCCGGGTCTCATTTCGGGGAATCTCATTCCCCGCCTGCTTTGTTTCATCGCTCTTTTGCCCAGTATCTACCGCATCCCGATTGAACAGCTGCTTAATGCCAGTTGCTTTTGTTTCCACCGCCTTTAGTGTCTCGGCGACGGGCGCGCGGTCCACTGGCAGTGCGGCATTTGAATTCGTGATTTGCTGTACCAACAGATCTTCCTTATTCTCACTTTGCTCCATCTCCTTTGCATTGAAGATAACGCCTGGCTCCGTTGTTTCGGGCGGAACGATCGGAGCTTGCATCGTGCCAAACGTTTTTTCAGATGGATCAACGCAGCCTTCAGGCACTGCCGTTTTGGCTTCGCCTGCGATTGGGAAATCTGCAGGAGGCATAGAAGCAGAACGTTCCTGGGGAGCAGGGATCAGCGACGCACCCATCATCATGGTCAGAGGGTCCGTTTCCGCTTTGGCAGAGTCTTTATCCTGCGGGGCTTCCTCGCGATCCGACTCAGAAGGAGCGCGATTGTTCATCAGCGCGTCCATGTGGGCAAGAAATCCACCCTTTTCAGTATCTTCGGAGCGCTCTGAAGGAGTTGCCGGCATCTCAGCACCGGCCGGTGGAGCAGCAGTAAAATTGACTTGTATCACGGGATCTCTCCTCATTTAGGATTGCAGTTTCGTTAGCGCTCGCGGTTTGGCAATTTCGATATCCCTCTGATATTCGGGTTCCCTTCCCGCAAATCGTGTGACGACGAGTTCATCGATGTCCTTCTGTTCCTGCTTTTCCATCTCCGTAATGAACTCTTTTTCCCTTTTTGTTTTCAGCGATGAAAGAACCTTCTTCTTTTTGCTGGCTTCGATGACGACCTTCTTCTGCGCTTGAACTTCGGCTTCAATCTGGGCCAGTCGTTTTTCGCTTTCACCGATCTCGTGGGTAAGCCGGTTCATATACAGATGAAACAGATTCAGTTCCATCGGCTCCATAATCTGCTGCCGCATGCCTGCCAGCTCATTCATGGTCTCGCGAAATTTCGCACTTAAGTCCTCACGATGACGCAGCTCTTCCTGATGTTTATAGTTCAGCCGGAACAGGGCATCGCGTTCGCGCTGTTCTATGTCTTCTCTATGCCGAAGCAGTGTTTCGAGACTGAATTTGAATTTTGGCAAGGAATCAATCCTTTGTTATTTCCTCAACTCCGGAAAAGGCGCTTTGCAGACTCACGCGCTCATCGCTTCCCTGGATCAAAAACGCATTGACCGCATCGATCTTTGCCAATGCCTGGTCGATCTTGGGATTGCTTCCTTTGATGTATGCGCCGATATTGAGCATATCCTCTGCTTTCCGGTACGTGGCCAGCCATTCCCTGATCTTGCCTGCCTTCTGCAGATAGGGTTGCGGGACAAGGTCTGAAATCAGTCGGCTGACGCTGGAGAGAACATCGATACACGGATAGTGGTTCCGCCACGCCAGTTCCCGGCTTAATACCACGTGTCCGTCCAGCAGGCCGCGAACAGCATCCGCAACCGGCTCATTCATGTCATCGCCTTCAACGAGCACTGTGTAAAAGCCGGTAATGCTTCCGCCGGACATGAAGTTTCCGGCCCGCTCGAACAACCGTGGAAGCAGGGAGAAAACCGATGGGGTATATCCCTTTGTTGAAGGCGGTTCTCCCGCGGCCAGGCCTACTTCGCGCTGGGCCATGGCAAACCTTGTAACCGAGTCCATTACAAGCAGGACATCCTTCCCCATATCTCTAAAATATTCTGCGATGGTTGTGGCCACAAGAGCGGCACGAATCCGCAGCAATGGAGGCTGATCAGATGTAGAAACAACCACAACCGATCTTTTCAGGCCCTCTTCGCCCAAGTCCTTTTCAATAAAGCCACGCACCTCACGACCGCGTTCACCAATCAGGCTGATGACGTTAACATCCGCGGATGTATACCGCGCCATCATGCCGAGAAGAGTGCTCTTGCCCACGCCGCTGCCGCCGAAAATGCCAATGCGCTGGCCCTTTCCGGTAGTCAGGAGACCGTCAATGGTCCGAATCCCGGTACCGAGCGTTTCTTCGATGTTTTTGCGGGCAAGCGGGTTTGTTTCCGCAGCATTGATCGGATACTCATCGGAGGCTTCTATGGGACCCAGATCATCAATTGGCTGGCCCAAGGCATCCACGACTCTGCCCAAAAGCGAAGGCCCCACCGGAATGCACGCAGTTTTTCTACGGCAGACCACCCTGTCACCAAGCTTTACGCCATGGACCTTGTAGAGCGGCATCGAAATAACATAATTATCCCGAAAACCGACCACCTCGGCGGGAATGCTCACACCATTGTTGTCGTTGCCAACGATCTCGCACAACTCGCCGACGGAAACAGGCGGTCCCAGAGACTCTACTGTCAGCCCCACAGCCCGCTTCACCGTCCCGACGGTTTTGATCGGATCCAGTTCGCGGAGCCGTTGAAAGTAATTGCCCAGATTTAGTTGCGGAGTAGCCATGCTATTTCACACCGTTAAAGAAAACCTGCTCTACTTCCCTGAACTTTTCCTCGATTCGCGCATCGATGTCTCCGCAATCCGTCTGAATAAGACATCCGCCACGTTCAATCGATTTGTCTGCCTGCAGGGAGATGTCGCGGCCTTCGATCTGGGACAACTCTGAGCGCTGGGCGATCAGATAATTGTAATCCACGGGATTCAGGTGTACCGTCACGGCAGACTTCTCGGCGACGTGACTCAACGCGACACGAACAAGCGTCTGGATGATCTCGTTGTCAATCTGGACTTCTCTGTAAACGATCTTCTTGGCAACCTCGATCGACAGTTTCACGACCTCGCGTTCGACTTGCGCATGAAGAAATGTCCGGAGTTTCTCAAGTTCCAGAATGGAATCGCTGTACCGCCTCATTACCGCTTCCATTTTTTGTTCGGCGATTTCCAGGCCGGCCTTTTCTCCATGGATAAACCCATTTTCGTAGGCGGTTTTTTCGAGCTGGGCCAGATCTACAGCAGGAGTCATCGGCTCAATCGCCACAGGTTCGGCAACTGGTGCGGCCTGGGCGGTTGCTTCAGGCATCGACAGCTCCTGGAACTCCGGCATCTGTTCAACCGCATCCTGCGTAAACCGAAACTGTCGAACAGTAGTAGAGCGGGTCGAACCGGCCTTGATTATCTTGAGTGTCATAGGTCTATTGACGATTACCGATTGACGATTGACGATTTGTTTCCATACTCAAAACCACATATTTCAGGTTAGCTGATATATTCATCACCGGTACCGCCCTTAAGGCTGATCACACCGCTTTCATCGAGTTTGCGCACGACGCTGACAATCTGCTGCTGTGATGTTTCGACATCCCGGACTTTGATTGGCCCCAGAACGTCCATGTCTTCGCGCATCATTTCAACCGCCCTGGCGGACATATTCCGGAAGAACTGATTCCGCAGTTCCTCACTGGTTCCCTTCAGCGCGATGGTGAGGGCTTTTTTATCCACACGCTGCAATATTTCTCGCATTCCGGCGTCGTCGATGAGGAGCACATCATCAAACACAAACATCAGGTTTCGAATGCTCAGCGCCAGTGCAGGATTTTCGCCTTCTACTTTTTCGAGAATCGCTGCGGCAGCCTTTGTTTCCATCCGGTTGATCAACTCTGCCACGGCTCGGATGCCACCATAGGATTCGCGGCTGAAATCGCCGAGAGATCGCAGTTTTTGTTCCAGGATCGAGGTGATCTTGCTGATGACATCGGGAGAAATCTGCTCAAGATTGGCCATGCGCATCACAACATCCGCTCGAAGCGCCGACGGCAATGAACTCAACAGGGCAGCGGCCTGCGACGAATTCAGATGCGCCAGGACCAGCGCAATGGTTTGTGGCTGTTCCGACTGGATGAATTTTGACAATTGTACAGGATCGGCTTTCTGCAGATTGTCAAAACCCACCAAAGTGTTCTGCATCGAGATATTCAGGTAATCCAGCAGTTTTTTGGAGGATTCGGCGCCGAAGGCTTTCACCAGCAATTTCTTCGCAAAATCAGGGCCTCCCCTGGCCAGGAAAGCCTGCGCAAGAGACAGCCGGTAGAAATCCTCGAGAACTGATTCCGCGATCTCGGGTGTAATTTCCCCAAGACGAGATATTTCTTTGCTGACTTCCTGAATCTCATCCTCCTGCATGTAGCGGAAAATCCCGGCACTGGATTCATCCCCGAGCAAGACCATGAGAATTGCTGCTTTGCGAGCACCTGTCATTTGAGCTTGTGCCACGGTCTATGCCTTTTCCTTTAATAGAGAGCGGATAAGCTGAGACAGCATTTCGGGATCCTTTTTCGCTTTCTCGGTAAGTTTCTTCTTGATAACCGCATATTTGCGTCCGCCGCTTTCGACCATATTGGCTTCCCGGATCAGTTCCTGTTCGATCTGCTCATCCGTGGCCGCCTGCAAGGCCGTCATTTCCTCAACATTGGATTCCGCAGCGGGAAGGCTGCCGGCATCGGCGGACCCGGCTGGAAGTTCGTCCAGTTGCCTTTCTCCCGGCAGTGCCAGGGTTGCAGCTTCACCAATCAGATGCGGCGCTGCAGTTTCCCCAGTGCGGAGAGCCGCTACCGACATAGCCTCAAAAACCTTCTTGTGAACCGGACGGAAGAGGAAAAGATATGCCAGGACAAAAAGCAGGAGAAACGAGCCATACTTCAGAGCCAGCATTCCATAGGGCTGCGATTGAAATCGGATATACCATGGTGATGTCGGCTGCTGCTCCTCCGGCATGGAGTCGGAATAAAAAGGAACATTTTCGATCGTGACAACATCGCCGCGCTGCTGGTTGAAGCCCACAGCCGCAAGAACCAGTTGCCGATACGCTTCAATATCCTGCGGCGTACGTGCTTCCGATTTGGAAGTGACTTTTCCATCCTTTGATTTGCTGTAGACGGTCTTGTGATCAAGGATCACGGCAACGGACAATCTTCGGACCGTTCCCTTCGGCTGAACAACGTGGCGAACGAGTTTGTTGACTTCGTAGTTGGTCGTCTCGCTCTGGCGTTCATTCGAAGCTGCCGAGCTTGCGGTAGCTGGCGGATTGGCAGTCCCTATATTCGACTGCGTACCGGGAACACCGGAAGGAACCGCGGACCCACCTGAACGCTCCTGGCTTTTCTGCTGACTCATTATTATCTGCGGATTCGGATTGTAGGTCTCTTCCATTTGTTCTGTTGAATTGATATCCAGGTCGATCGATGCATTGGCATGGACCTTCCCTTTGCCGACAAGGGGCTCCAGAATCGAAATGACTTTCCCGGACATTTCCTTCTCGTACTGCTCCCGGAGACTGGATTCCATCTCGGCTCGCGCTCCATCGCCTGATTCCACGGACTGTGAAAGGAGGCGGCCTTCGTCATCCACGATGGACACATTGTTTCGATGCAGCCCGGGAACCGCTCCCGCCACAACTCCCTTGATTCCGGCAACTCCGGTCTTTGTCAGTTCCGCTCCGCGCCTGAGGCTCACGACCACGCTTGCCTTGGCATCTTCCTTCTTTTCATCAAATATCGAGTCTTTCGGAAGTACGATGTGGACTCGAGCCTGGGAGATTTCCGCGAGATTCGAGATCGTGCGCGCCAGTTCTCCTTCGAGGGCCCGCTGAAGATTCACCTGCTCGGTGAAGTCGGTCATTCCAAACTGGTTTTTGTCAAATATCTCGTAGCCTACCCGTCCGCTGCGCACGGAGCCGCCAATCTCGAGCTTCAAATTTTCAATTTCTGTTTTGGGAGCCGCAACCAGAATGGAATTCCCTTGAACCCGATATGCTTTCTTCTGCTCCTTTAATTTCTGGACCACAGCTTGCGCATCTTCCGGGTTGAGATCCGACCAAACAGGCTCGTACTCTACGCGATTCATGAAATATACGATTGAACCAACTAGCGCCAATCCGAGGACCCCGGAGATAATGATGGTAAGCCGCTGCGGCCATAGCAGGCGGTTCCACATTTCCATGAGCTGATTCACGAAGGTTGGGCGATTGCCGGACATTCTGGAAGCTCCAAACTAATATCGACCCGCACAGAACGGGTCTGTCTATGGTTAAACCTGCATCCGCATGATTTCCTGATACGCCTGTACGATCTTGTTTCGAACCTGCATCATCATCTGAAAGGAGAGATCCGCCTTTTGCATGGCAATGACAGTCGTGTGCAGATCCTTCGACTCTCCCGTCATCAGCTTCTGTATCTGCTGATCCGATTGCTTCTGAACTTCATTCACGGTCGAGATGGCATCTTTCAGCATTTCACCGAAACCTGAGCTATTCCCGCCTTCACTCCTGGGGAGCTTCATTTCGGGCATTTGCAGCTTGGGATTAAGTGGACCAATGATGATCTGTTCCATTGACTTACCTCTACCTGAGTATCTCTAGTGTCTTCTGTTGCATTTCTTTGGCCATGTTTACGGCCTGAAGGTTTGCCTCGTACGACCGCGTGGCCGACATCACGTTGACCATTTCTTCCATGGGGTTGATGTTCGGATACAAAACGTTGCCGTCCTTGTCGGCATGCTCGTGGCCGGGCTCATGCTTTTTAATGGGATCGCTTTTGTCGATCGTGACATTTGTTATCTCGACACCCTGGACCGCCGCATCCAACGCATCGCCGAAGGAGGCCTGCGGCGTTGTCGCGGTGAACACAACATCCTTCCGTCTATACGGATCGACTCCGGCAGGTCTGGTTGTCTGGGCGTTCACGAGGTTGCCGACCAGCACTTCCAATCTCCGACGCTGTGCAGTCAACCCCGAGGCTCCCACTTCAATAGCGGTCATCAGACTCATTATGCCCTCCCTTCGTTGATGCTGCTGGCGATGGTCCTCAGCTTTCCCCGCACAATCTGCGACATCAGGGAATAGCCAAAGGATGTTTCGCTGAGCTTCAGCATTTCCGAATCCAGGTCCACATTGTTTTTGTCATTACGAGATGTAAGCCCCTGCACCTCAAAGACCTGTGCTTGGCGAGGCACGGGGATCATGCTGGCTCTGTGTTCCGGGCGCGTTGCCCGCAGATCTGTGGAATCCTCCAAAAGCAGTTCCTGCATGGTTGCATGAAAGGTAATGTCTTTTGTCTTGTACCCGGGAGTGTCAATATTTGCCAGATTGGAGGCGACAATTTGTTGACGCTGGGAAAGGCGGCTCATGTACGCAGTCGCCGCATCTAGCGTCTGGTTCTGGATAAAGTCGACTTTCATTCGATTTCCTCCGTTCGCCCCATTACATCGGGCACACTCATTAAGCAAAAGACATGCCAAAAACCAAACTTGATCGCATTTCCCTTAATTTCGTGCTGAATCCAGAATCCAGGCGCCTTCCCGGCAATCCTTTTTTTTTTGAAGAAAGAAGTCTATTAGCCACGACTAGACCAGAACCTAAGCTGAAAGTGCATGGGGCTGGGCAGTTTTTGCCTGCCTGTCCTGGAGTCCAAACTCGTTCAGTTTGTTTCGCAAGGTTCGAAGACTGATTCCCAGGCACCTGGCAGCCTGTGTTCGATTCCCACCCATATCCTCAAGCGTTCGACAAATGAGCTGCCGTTCCATTTCCCGCATGGTCACTCCTGCCGAGAGCCCTATCTCCGACGGTTTAGCCGGCGGCTCACAGGTAGAACTGTCCGATATGGGCAGGAGCAAATCCTGGACTTGGATAATGGATCCGGCACAAAGGGTAGCCGCTCGCTGAATGGTATTCTCCAGCTCTCTGACATTGCCTGGCCAGCAATGCCGGATCAGCTTATTCAGCCCTTCTCTGCTGATCGCGATTCCGTTCTCGCTTCGATTCCTGCCATAGCGCTTGCAGAACAGATCCACGAGAAGCGGAATATCCTCCGGCCGTTCCCGCAAAGGAGGAATTGTCAGACGGACAACATTGAGGCGGTAGTATAGGTCTTCGCGGAATGCCCCCGCTTGCACCTGCTGACGGAGATCCCGGTTGGTGGTCGCAATGACGCGGACATCGATTTCGACCGGGTCTTTGCCGCCAATGCGATCGACCTCCCTTTCCTGCAGCACGCGCAGGAGCTTTGCCTGCAGAATCGGCGCCATTTCGCTGATTTCATCCAGAAGCAAGGTCCCATGGTGGGCCAGCTCGAACTTACCAGGTTTGGACATGTTAGCGCCGGTAAAGGCGCCTTTTTCAAAACCAAACAGCTCGCTTTCGAGCAGACTCTCCGGAAGTGCAGCGCAGTTGACCGCAATGAAGGAATTGGACGATCTCGGGCTTTTTGAATGGACCATCCGCGCCAGCAATTCCTTGCCGGTCCCGCTCTCAGCTTCAATCAAAATGGTTGCATCGCTTGCGGCAGCCTGCTTCGCCTGCTGCAGCGTTCGCGAAAATGCCGGGTCCTGGGTGATAATTGTCCTGGACGCCCGCTCATTCTTTTTGCTGGCCGCATTCAGTGTCCTGCGGACAACCGACTCAAGGGACTCTGCGGAAAACGGTTTCAACAGATAATCGGAGGCACCGTCCCGCATGGCATCCACAGCGTTCTGAATTGTTCCGTATGCCGTGAGAAGTATCACAGGAGTCTGTGGAGCCATGTTTTTAACCCTGCGAAGCAGATCGATACCACTTATCTCCGGCATACGCATGTCGGTAATCACAAGCTGGTAGTATTTTTCTTTCAGCTTGGTCAGCGCCTCCATTCCGCTCCCTGCGGTGGTGACACTGTAGCCGCTGCGACGCAGCGTTTCGTGAATCGCAATGAGCATCTGCGGTTCATCATCGACAACCAGCAATTCCTCTTCCATGCCCTATTCCTTTGCCGTTTCATCACCAAATGTGATGGTAAAGGTCGTACCCTGATTGACTCCGCTCGAGACACGGATCGTCCCGGCATGCTTCTGGACAATCTGGTGAACCACCGAGAGTCCCAGTCCTGTTCCGTTTTTGTTCGTCGTGAAAAATGGGTCGAAGATCCGGCTCAGGTTTTCCGCCGGAATGCCGATTCCCGTATCCCGGATCTGCAGTTCCAGAGCACTGCGCCCTTCCGGGGATTTTGCAGGAACATTCCTCGTTGCAATCGTCAGGGCTCCCTGGGAAGGCATCGCCTTCATCGCATTGAAAATGAGATTGAGCATCAGCTGCTTCAATAGTTCATGATCTCCGGATATCACGGCATGGTCCGCCGACAGGTTTGTTTCCACCCTGACCTGGCGCTGCTGCATGATGGCTTCGGTAAATTTCAATATTTCCTGAATCACTTCGTGAACGTTGATGTCCGACAGAAACGGCAGCCCGGGATTCGCGAACTGAAGCATGTTTGACACGATCGTATTCAGCGAACGGATGCCAATTCGTATGTTCTCCGCCCAGCGTTTCATGTCTCCGGAGAGATCCTTGACGAGAAGCGAAGCGAAGAGCTCAATGCTGCCAAGCGGATTCCGGATCTCATGAGCCAGTTCAACCGCCATTTCACCCATTGCGGACAGGCGTTCCACACGTTTTCCCTGTTCCTGCAGCGCCTTCATTTCGGTAACATCGCGCAGAATGTGAAGCGTTCCAAGCTTCGCCCCGTCTTCGTCGGTCAACGGAGTGCCGGATGTCGCCAGCGTCCGCTCAACGCCTGCCTGAATAAAGGGCACCTCCACCTCCGCACCGTGCGCGCCGGTCTCAATGGAATCGGCAAGGTACCTGCGCATTTCCGGCTTGAGAAATGGCCGGGAGCGCCGGGCCGATGGTTTGCGGCCATTCTGCTCAAGCAGCTGCAATGCCATTGGATTGCAAAGCTGCGGCTGTCCCTTCACATCAAGAACCAGAACCCCACATGGAAGTCGCTCCAGAATGGTTCGCAAGTAGCTTTGGGCTGCTTGCTTCTCCTTCAGACTGGTCTCCAGTTCCGCATTTTTGGCCGCCAGCTCCTCGCTCAGCTTTTGAGCGTGCGCCTGCAACTGAATGAAGGCTGTCTCCAGCGAGCTGGAGGCATTGGTGAACATTTCAAAAGCCTGCAGCAGCAGTTTCGTCTCGCCCGGTTCCATTGCCTGACAGGCATGGAGGGCCTCCGCTTCAATGTTTCCGGCTATGCTTGTAATTTCCGTCGCCATTCAAACTCTCCAGGAATTATTGATTCCCCGCAGTTCTGCACTCGAGGGAATCCCAGACAAGTCCATAGGCAATCCCCGTGCCATTGGCGGCAGGAAGTTCTGTTTTTTGCGCTATATTATTGATTTATAAATAGATATTCAGGCTTTGGTTTACGTACGACCGGGGAAGACGATTGGAGCCCAATGGGCTTAGAGAGTCAATTTGTTGACGTTGATCGAATGGCGGCGTTGACGCCTATCAGGACTGTCCGGAAGAGAACTTCTGCAAACAAGGAATCAGAAATCCGATGCCGGCGAGTAGTTCACCGCACCCGGAGAAGGAGATCCACTCCTGCGGGCGTGAAGGCTCAAAAGCTGATCCAGTTTGCCGGTCGCTTCCTTGAGCTGTCTCTTGATTTCTTCGTAGGATCGCACTATTTCCGAGCGCTCAGACTGAACGCGATTGATCTGCTGGTAAAGTTCCTGCAGCCGCAGCGAAAGGCGTGCATTCTCTTTCGACAACGTGATTCGCTCGATCATGTTGCGGATTAAAACTCCGATCTCATTGAGCGAAAAAGGTTTAGCGATATAGTTGTAGGCCCCCAGGCGAATGGATTCTATTGCCGTATCCATGGAGGCATACCCCGTGATAATCGTAACTAGCGACTCCGAACTTCGCGCGTGAGCCGCGCGCAAAACATCCATTCCGCTCCCGCCCGGTATTTTGAGATCTGCCAGCACCAAATCATAGGGAATGGCTTCGTTTCTCAGCATAGCCTGTGCTTCACTGGCGCTGGTTGCAGATCGGACGATAACGCCCATCTTCGATATGTATTCGGTAAGAGCTGCCCCCAAATCTACATCGTCATCGACGATGAGTACGCTGATATCGGTCGTTGCCATGTAGCACCATATCGGCATGGATAAGATTCGGAATAGCTCTCCTTTCGGATAAACATGATTCTTTTGAGAACATTGTGACCATAGTCACGAAATAACACGTATTTTTGTTGACAAATGTGAATTATGTGAGATATATAAAATACATCAACAAGCTGAATTCTATTACAAGCGCAGTGAACTCATTCCTTGGGAATAGGGACTATGGAACAAAAACAGGACATCAGGATCCTCGTGGTAGATGATGAAGACTATATGCGCGAAGTCGTCCGGGAGGCTCTTGAAAACGCTGGTTTCCATGTGGACGAGGCGGCGGATGGCAAGATTGCCGTTTCCATGCTTCGCAAATTCCCTTATAACGTCATCATTACCGACCTGCGACTTCCGGGACTGACCGGGGAAACGATTCTTGAGGAAGCTCTTGCCCTGTTCCCGGAAACGATCGTTATTCTGATGACCGGCTATGGAAACATCCAGTCGGCTGTGGAAGCGATCCGAAAAGGGGCCTATGACTATCTGCCCAAACCCTTCCAGCTCGATGAACTGGTAATGCGGGTTGAAAAGGGCCTGCAGGAGCATCAACTGAAATCCGAAAACCGTATGCTCCGAGGAGAATTGCAGGACAAATACCGCTTTTCCAATCTGGTGGGCAACAGCTCCGCCATGCAGAATATTTATCGGCTGGTCGGCCAGATTGCGCAGAAGAACAGCACCGTCCTGATTGAAGGAGAAACAGGCACCGGCAAGGAACTCATTGCCCGCGCCATTCACTACAACGGGCCGAGAAAAGACCAGCCGCTGGTATCGGTGAACTGCGGGGCTATTCCGGGAAACCTCCTGGAAGATGAACTGTTCGGCCATGTCAAAGGGGCATTCACCAACGCGCATCAGCACAGAATCGGCAGGTTTGAGCAGGCAAATCACGGCACGCTGTTCCTGGATGAAGTATCGACCATGCCGATGGATTTGCAGGTGAAGCTGCTCCGTGTTCTACAGGAACGGGAGTTCGAACGGGTCGGCAGCACGACTACCGTTAAGGTGGACGTTCGGATTGTGGCGGCCACAAACGGAAACCTGCTCGAGGCGGTGGAAAAAGGGGAGTTCCGCGGCGATCTGTATTATCGGCTGAATGTCATCCCCATTCGCGTCCCGCCAATGAGGCAGCGGCGTGACGATGTCCCCCTGCTGGTCGCACATTTCACCAAGAAATACTGTATGGACCAAAAGGTACCGCTCAAGAGAGTCTCGCATGAAGCCATCAAGTACCTCATGGCGTATGAATGGCCCGGAAATGTACGACAGCTGGAAAACGCCGTTGAAATGGCGGTCGCTCTTTCAGGCGACCGGGATCTGCTGGATCTGGAGGATTTTCCGGTGGTCGCCCATCAGTCTGCCGCAGCCGCCGTTCTCCAATCCATCGAAATTCCGGACGACGGAATCAACTTCAATACCATGGTTTCAGACCTGGAAAAGCGCCTCATTCTCCAAAGTCTGGAGACGGCCGGCGGCAACAAGAAGAAAGCCGCTTCCCTTCTCCACCTGAAGCGAACCACCTTTGTCGAAAAACTCCGTCGAATGGGGATAGATTCCTCCGCGGATGACATGATGGATATGTAAAATCGGCCCGCAATCGTGTCCGCAAATCGGCGGATTGCGCGATCCGATCCTCTCGTCCCGTTCACAGCTGCATTTACAGGCTGCGGCTCGCGCCGGAAAGCAATCCCGGATTCTACGGGTTTACCCCGCTCTCCATTCGGCCCGCCCAAAAGCCTGCATAATGCTCCCAACCAACGAATTCAGTTGTCCGGCCTTCGCCAATCTGCGAAAATCGGCCGTTTCAAGGAGGTAACCTTGTCCAGGAAAAAGCTGTGGGGTGGACGCTTTGCATCAGAGGAAGACCCGCTTTTCGCGGAGTTTAACGATTCCCTTCCATTCGACCAGGTTTTGCTGGAAGCAGACATCGTGGGAAGCCTTGCCTATGCCAGAGCCCTCGAGCGTGCCGGTGTTTTTACACGCAAAGAGAGATCAGCGGTAGAAAGAGGATTGAAACAGATCCTTGAAGAACACAAACAGGATCCAAAGGCCGTTGCCTCCAGCCAGGCAGAAGACGTTCATAGCTATGTCGAGGAAGCTCTCGGCAAAAAAGTGGGAGCGCTTGCCCTGAAACTGCATACCGGGCGAAGCCGCAATGACCAGGTAGCCACGGACCTCCGGCTCTATCTGAAACAGAAGGAAAATAACCTAGAGAGACAGATTAATGATTTATTGGAAACTATCGCTAATAAAGCAATAATAAACGATTCGATAATCATGCCTGGGTATACGCATCTACAGCGGGCTCAACCGGTTCTCTTTGCCCATTTTCTACTGGCTTACGCAGAGATGTTCCTGCGGGACCGGCAAAGGCTGCGGGATGCGGCCGCGCGCACGAATATCTGTCCGCTGGGATCGGGAGCGCTGTCTGGAACCGTTTATTCCATTGATCGGGATGCCCTGGCGAAGGATCTGGGTTTTGCCGCGGCCTCTCAGAATTCGATGGATGGGGTAGCGGACCGCGATTTCGTTCTCGATTTTCATTTCTTTGCCAGTACCCTCCTGATGCACCTGAGCAGGCTGGCCGAAGATCTGATTCTTTACAATTCCTCGGAATTCGGATTTGTTCAAATGGATGACAGCGTTTCTTCCGGCAGCAGTCTCATGCCTCAGAAGAAAAACCCGGATGCTCTGGAACTCATTCGGGGAAAGACGGGGCGCGTTTACGGCAACATGGTTTCCCTGCTTACCATCCTGAAGGGCCTGCCGATGACCTACAACAAGGATCTGCAGGAAGACAAGGAATCTCTTTTCGATTCAGTCCGAGCCGTCGAGCAATCCGTGCGGATGATGCAGCGGATCATTGAGACGATGCGAATCCAGCCGGAGCGCATGCTGGAATCGACAAAAAAGGGGTATTTGAATGCCACCGAACTCGCGGACTACCTGGTGGCCAAGGGGATGCCATTCCGCGAAGCACATCACCTGATCGGCCGCATTGTGATGCGCGCATCGGAGATCGGCGTTGCTTTGGAAGATATGCCGGTTCGCGAGTACCAGACCTTCACACCGCTCTTCAATGAGGATCTCTATGACTGCCTAAGTCTTAAGGGCATTGTCGCCCGAAGGAAAGAGCGCGGGGGGACGTCACCGGCGAGCGTGCGGGAATCGGTTCGGCTGTTGAGAAAGCGTATCCTGACTTAACCGGGAGCCTCCCGGCTCCTGTCTCAGTTCTTGTATTATCAATCTTCCAGATAGGTGTAGCTGTCGAGCGCATTCTGATACGACTCGGTAAAGGCTTCCCTATCTTCCGCGCTGATTTTTGACTGGGCTTCCGCATTTTGACCGATGCGGCGAAAGCTCTCCACGAGTTCCTGCGGCGAATATCCCACCGAGGCCAGAACCTGTCCCAGTGATTCGCCTCGAATCACTCTATCGATGTGCGGACGGCCGGCATCATCGACCAGAAAATGGGCTTCGTTCGCCGAGCCAAGCAGGTTATGGTTCATTCCCAGCGATTCCTGATATGCACCCACGAGGAAAATGGCCAGGTAGTAAGGATCGGAATTCACGCCATGCAGTTCAAGCGCCTGCTTAACATCCCGCAGGTCGACAAATTTATCAATCTGCCCATCGGAATCGCAGGTTATGTCGCAAAGCGTGCCCCGTTCGGTCGGTTCTTCTGTCAGCCTGGTTATGGGAATGATGGGGAAAAGCTGATCAAGCGCCCAACTATCCGGAGTCGACTGAAAAACAGAGAAATTGCAGATATATTTGCTTGCCAGGATATTTTCCAGGTCAATGAATTCCTCGGGGCGCTCCTTCATGGATCGGGAAAATTTGATGGCCTTGCGGCAAATCTCCCAGAAGAGCCACTCTCCGTGCGCTCGGTTCTGCAGATTCAGATAGCCGAGATTAAACAGGGACTGTAATTCCTCCCGGTGTTGCAGCGCATCGTGGTAATACTCGCGGAAATTCTTCGGATTGACATCCTTATACATATCCATCATTTCCCGAACAACTTCGGAGTCGACCTTCGAGGGGTCAATTTCCGATCCGCCTAGCCCGGGATTCAGGGTACGGATGACATTGGTGATGCAGACCGCGTGGTGCGCAGCCAGGGCTCGTCCGCTTTCAGTCACAATTGTTGGAGGCGGCACATTTTCGGACTGGCAGATTTCATTGATGGTGTAGACGATGTCGTTGGCAAATTCCTGCATGCTGTAATTGACGCTGCAATCCGAAGCCGTCCGGCTCCCATCGTAATCGACGCCGAGGCCGCCGCCGACATTCAAAAACTCCGTCGGAAATCCCATCTTGTGCACTTTGGCGTAGACTCTGGCCGCCTCTTTGATGGCATTCTTGACGCGGCGGATATCGGTAATCTGCGAACCGATGTGAAAGTGGAGCATCTTGATCTGCCGTGTCACTTCCTGATCCGCGGCCAGTTTCAGAAGATCCAACAACTGAATGGTATTGATGCCGAACTTTGAGGTCTCGCCGCCGGACTCCTCCCACTTCCCTGCCCCGCGGGAAAAAACACGTACGCGCACACCGAGCGAGGGATGAATGTTGAGGGCGGTCGATACCTCCGCAATTTTCTTAAGGTCCGAAACCTCCTCCATCACAATAATGGGGTTCTTCCCAATCTTTGTGGAAAGCATGGCCCATTCAAGAAACCGCCGGTCTTTGACGCCATTGCAGATCAGCAACGCATTCGGGTGGATGGGGAGCGTGAGTGCCGCGGCCAATTCGGCTTTGGTCCCTACTTCCAGACCATATTCGTAACGGTGTCCCGCTGCCAGGAGACGTTCAACGACGCTGCGTTTCTGGTTCACCTTCATCGGGTATACACCCCGATGACGCGCGCCGTAGTTGTATTCGGCAATGGAATTTCGGAAAGCCTCGTGCAGTTCCTTTATCTGGGTATCGAGAATCTGCGGGAAGCGCAGAAGAAAAGGGGGCTTGACACGACGCTGCAACAGCGTCTGCACGAGAGAAATGACTTCGACTCCCATGAGGGGGTTGCGCGTCGGGTGAACCGTGAGGCAACCCTGTTCGCTGACTCCAAAGTATCCCCCACCCCAATTATCTACGCCGTAAATGCGATTCGGGATTTCGCTGGGTGACAGGCGAAGGCTTTGCGTAAATTCCTTCATCGGTTCGGACACCTCTCAGCATGGGCAGAATATCAAATTACCAGACACGAATTTTCAAGGCAATAATGGATTCGCTCTGATCGCACCGTGCCGATCAGGATTTGACGCGCTCCATGTACTTGCCTTCGCTCGTGTCGACCCTGATCAATTCCCCTTCATTGACGAAGGGAGGCACCTGAATCACAAGCCCGGTTTCAAGCGTCGCAGGCTTGTTCACGTTGCTGACCGTGGCGCCGCGGAGCGCCGGCTCTGTGGAAACGACCCGCAATTCAACCGAGGCAGGCATATCAACTCCGATCGGCTTTCCCTCGTACATTTCGATCTGCAGTTTGATATTCGGCATCATGAAGGGAATGGCATCTTCGAGAAGATCCGAGGGCAGATGAAACTGTTCAAAGGACTCGGTGTTCATAAAATAGTAATCCGAGCCATCGGAATAAAGGTATTCCACTTCGTGTGTTTCAAGATAGGCCTGGTCCACTCGATCTTCTGAACGGAACCGGTGTTCAATAATCGACCCCGATTTCACCGACTTCAGCTTGGTTTGAACCATGCCGCGCCAGTTGCCTGGCGTGATGTGCTGAAATGAGAACACACGATACAGTTCGTTGTTCAGTTTGATAGTCATGCCACGCTTAATTTGAGTCGCCGCGATCATCATGCTGAAAACCCCATTTTGAATGCGTCATATTACTCGAACCCCGTCCCGCTTACAAGACCGGCAGGGTTCATTTGACCAATTTTTCCGATTCACCGGTGGCAATCTCATCCGACGTCCGCCTGCGTTGCCTCATGGCCTCGATAACCGCCGGCAGCAGTGACAGCACAACGATTACGGCAATAACGATATGGATATGTTTATCAACGTCCGGGATTGTTGAGCCCAGAAAATAGCCCAGCAATGTCATGCTCCAGACCCAGAGAAAGCCGCCAAAGATATCATAGGAAAGGAAGCGCCGATAGTCCATACGCCCGATTCCGGCAACGGGAGAAGCAAAGGTTCGAATGATCGGGACAAACCGGGCCAGAACCACGGTCTTTCCGCCATACCTGGAATAAAAATCGTGCGCCCTTTCCAAATGCTTCTTCTTGAACAACAGAGAGTCATTTCTTTTGTACAGAGCCGCACCCGCCCTGCGCCCGATCCAATAGCCCAGCTGATCTCCGGCAACGGCGCAAAGCCAGACCAGAGACAGCAGCCAACCCAGGTGCAGATGCCCGGCGGCGGCAAAGACTCCCGCGGTGACCAGGAGCGAATCCCCAGGAAGAAAGAAGCCGACGAAAAGCCCTGTTTCGACAAACACAATGCCGCATACCAGCAGCATCCCGCCCCACTGGATCAGCCCCTTGATATCCGTCAGGAGATGGTAAGCATTGTTCAGCAACTCGAGCATTCAGGACTCCTTTATCGCCGGGTTCCGCGAGATTAACCGACTGATCGAGCCAGACCGAAAGGTTATCGAAGTATCATCCATCGGCTCACAAGCATCGATACATGCGTCCCGGGTTTACACACCCCGGATCCTTCTTATCGGCGCGTTCGGTCACCGTCGATTCCAATAAATGGAAGATCTGGAGCTTCTCTTGGACGGGAGGAATTCGAACCAATGGAGACTGCCTGCAGTCCCCATTGGTTATATCAGCAAAAGCAACGGGTCTGGCGGAAAAGTCGTTTGGGGAGTTCCGGCACAAAACAAACGGCAATTCCTGCATTTGGAGCCCCGCAAATCCAGACAAGGCGGGATCAGATCTCGAGAATCTCAGCTTCCTTTTTCTTCTGCAGATCTTCGATTTTCGTGATATGCGCGTTGGTCATGTCCTGCACCTTCTTCAGCGCATCCTTCTCTTCGTCCTCGGAGATCTTCTTGTCCTTCAGATAAGCCTTTAATTGGTCGTTCGTGTCATGCCTGACCTGGCGGACGGCCACCTTATGCTGCTCGCTGATGTGTCCCACAGATTTTGCCAGCTGTTTGCGCCTGTCCTGCGTAAGCGGAGGGATGGGCAAACGTATAACCTTTCCGTCATTGGTTGGATTCAACCCCAGATCGGAGGTCAGGATGGCTTTTTCGATGGCAGAAATAGTGGACGGGTCCCAGGGTTGGATGACGATTACCGTTGGATCCGGCGCGGCCAGCGAAGCCATCTGATTCAGCGGAGTCGGAGTCCCATAATAATTCGCCTGAACGTGATCGAGGATGCTGACCGAGGCACGGCCGGTACGGATTGTCGCCAGATTCTGCTGCATATCACTTACACACTTTTCCATGCCTTTTTTGGTCGCATCCAACAACTGTCGGATCATGATTCGTGCCTCCTTGTCTATGCGTGTATGACGGAACCCAACTTCGACCCCAGCACTACATCCTTTATGTTGCCACGTCGCAGAAGGTTGAAAATAATGATAGGCAGTTTGTTTTCCATGCAGAGCGTTATTGCGGTGGTATCCATGACTCGCAGGTCCTTTTCCAGGACCTCCCGATAGGTGATCGTTTCAAACATCTTGGCAGAAGGGTTCAGCATCGGATCGGAATCATACAAGCCATCGACCTTGGTGGCTTTCAGTATGGCTTCAGCCCCAATTTCCATGGCACGCAAAGCTGCGGCGGTATCGGTGGAAAAGTATGGATTGCCGGTCCCGGCGCCAAAAATGACAACGCGGCCCTTCTCGAGGTGACGGATTGCCCTTCTGCGGATGAAGGGTTCGGCCACCTCTTTCATTTCAATCGCCGATTGGACGCGTGTGTGCACGCCCAGTTTCTCCAGGGCGTTCTGCAACGCAAGGGCATTGATGACCGTGGCGAGCATGCCCATGTAATCGCCGCTGACCCTGTCCATTCCGGCAGCGCTGACGGAAATACCGCGAACGATATTCCCCCCCCCTACAGTCGCAGCGACCTGGACTCCAATCGCGTGCAGTTCGGCAATTTCCTCCGCTATACGGGCTGCCATTGCCGGATCTACGCCGAAACGCTGCCCACCCATCAGGGCTTCACCGCTCAATTTGAGCAGCACGCGCTGGAACCGAGGTTTTACTTCCGGGCGATTCTCTTCCATCGGCCTCCTCCCGAGAGTACGGTGAAGGATTGATGATTCAGAACTACAGTATGCGCGTTGGCAACGCTATTCGCCCAGCTTGTAGCGAACAAACCGGCGAACCTGGATATTCTCGCCGATTTTTTGGATATGAGCCACGATGAGGGCGCCAACTGTTGTGCTGGCATCCTTTACAAATGGCTGTTCCAGAAGACAGGCTTCAGTGTAGTACTTGGACATCCGGCCTTCAACAATTTTGTCCAGCACGTTCTCGGGCTTTCCAGTCGCCCTGGCCTGTTCTTTATAGATTTCGCGCTCGCTGGCCAGCACATCTTCCGTTACATCTTCCTTGCGGATGAAGCGCGGATCGCTCGCAGCTATATGCATGGCAATGTCGTGTACCAATACCTGGAAATCCGGATTTCTGGCTACAAAGTCCGATTCGCAATTCACTTCGACCATAACGCCGATTTTGCCATTGTGGATATAGGATCCAATCAATCCATCCTTTGTTTCACGACCTGACTTTTTGGCCGCAGATGCCAGACCACGTTTACGAAGGACCGTGACCGCAGCATCAATGTCACCATTGGCTTCCTGAAGCGCTGCCTTGCACTCCATCATACCGACGCCGGTTTTCTCTCTGAGTTCCTTTACCATTTGCGGGGTAATGGCCATAACATGCCTCCTAAAATTCTGTTCTCCGCATGCAGACTCGTGCGCGTGTTAGCCGCACATCGGTCCAAAATACTCCGAAACCCCGGGTTATCCGGGGTTTCGGTAATTGTAGGGTGGAAAAGTTTGAAGCGAGACGACGCTTTAGCTGCCGGATTGTTCGTCAGCCGGCTCTCCTCCCGGTGCAGGCGCGCTCGCAGCCTCATCCACAGGAGCAGAGGAAGATTCCGCCGCCTCAGGCTTTCTAGGTGGCTTGGCCTTCCGTTGCAGCGTTTTGCGAACAGTGGTTTTGGGCCTGGAAGCATCCGCAGATGCGCCTTCGACCGGAGCGACGGTTTCGGCCGGTTCTTTGCCCTCGGCCGCTTTTCGTGCTTCAGCGGCATTGGCAGCCGCTTTGGCAGCGGCTTCACGCGCCGCCGCAGCCTGCTGAGCCTGGACCTGTCGTTGCTTTTCCATCTGCTCGGCTTGTTCTTTCTGCTGAGCTTCGAAAACAGCCTTTCCTTCCAGGTAAGCCTGCGAAATCGTATCAGTAATCAGTCGAATGGCGCGAAGAGCGTCATCATTTCCCGGAATGATGTAATCAATCTCATCGGGATCACAATTCGTATCGGCAACACCAATCACCGGGATACCCAGCTTGACGGCCTCTTTGATGGCAATCGTCTCAAGCCTTGTGTCAATGACAAAAAGGGCATCCGGCAATCCATTCATTTCCTTGATACCGGACAGGTTCTTCTCGAGCTTTTTGCGTTCGCGCTCGTAGCGGGCAACCTCTTTTTTGGAGAAGAGGTCATACTGTCCATTGGCTCGCATTGATTCGAGTTCACGAAACCGCTTGAGGCTCTTCTGAATGGTGACGAAGTTCGTAAGCAGCCCACCCAGCCAGCGCTGGTTCACATAAAACATCTGCGTGCGCTGAGCCGCTTCCTGGATCGCGTCCTGAGCCTGCCGCTTTGTCCCCAGAAACAGAATCGTCTTCCCCTGGGCACCCATTTCATACATAAACTGAATTGCATTTTTGAAAAGCCGCAGGCTCTTCTGCAAATCAATAATGTATATTCCGTTTCTTTGTCCGAAAATATATTCCTTCATTTTCGGATTCCAGCGTTTGGTCTGATGGCCGAAATGAACACCGGCCTCCAGCAATTGCTTCATGGTTATCGAAACCAAATAGAACCTCCTCAGGTTTATCGCTTTGAGAATTGGAATCTCTTGCGAGCTCCCTTTTGACCATATTTCTTTCGTTCTTTAATGCGGGAGTCTCGGCTGAGCAGCCCTGCTCTCTTCAACCTGGGACGCAGTTCCGTATTGAACTGCAGGAGTGCATTCGCTATCCCAAGACGGATGGCCCCGGCCTGACCGGAGGTGCCGCCGCCATTCACGATAGCGCGGATGTCAAACTTGCCCAAGTTGTCAGTAACCGCCAACGGATAGCGGATGACAGTGCGCTGGGTTTCGTTCTTAAAGTACTCGGTCAAATCCCGCTTATTCACAATCACCTGGCCCGCGCCAGGCAATAAACGCACACGAGCCGTAGAACTTTTTCTTTTTCCCGTTCCGTAGTATTCGACGATTGCCATTCAACTCCTTAGCTTGACACAGAGTGCAAAGATCATTCGGTTTTAAAGAATGTGCTACAGGGCCAACGGTTCCGGCCGCTGAGCTTGGTGCGGATGCTGGGAGCCCTGATACACCTTCAATTTCTTTCTCATGGCTCTGCCCAGCTTTGTTTTCGGAAGCATTCCAATTACCGCTTCCCGCACCAGTTTCCCTGGATCCTTTGAAAGCAGAACTCCTGCCGTTGTTTCCTTCAACCCCCCGGGGTAACCCGTATGGTGACGATATTTTTTATCCGTCAATTTCTTGCCGGTAAGCTTCACTTTGCCAGCATTTATAATGATGACATGATCACCGGTGTCAAGAAAGGGGGTATAAATCGGCTTGTCCTTGCCCGTTATAAGGCGTGCCGCTCGGGTAGCAAGTCTCCCCAAGATTTGCCCCTCAGCGTCAATAACGTGCCAATTCTTCTGAATATCCTTCTCACGGGGGATAAAACTCTTCATCACTTTCTCCCTCAGTTAACTACTAAGCAGAACAATCCTTTAGGCTATCCAAGACGTGCGGATGTGTCAAGAAAGAATTGAGAAAATGAATACAAAACTTCCCTTCCGGAGCATTTGGAAGCCTGATTTTCCTCCACCCCGGCACGGTCGAACCTTCAGGAATCGCCTATGATACACGAAATTACAGAAAAACGGTAGTGGTTGTTGCAGCATCCGCAGGAATATTTCCGATCCGGCTGCCTTCGGGGATCTCCCCCGCCGCTCGCAAAAAAAATGGAAATTCAACCCCACTTTATTCAAATGATCGCACGCACCCCATTTTCCGTTCCTGAAACTAATCGACCATGTTGCTCGGGGAATTTGAGAAATTACCGCTTTTTAAGATTGCCAGGCAAATTCCACAAATATCCGGAGCGTTTTTCTGAAATAAACCGTCTCCCTACGAAACACTCCTATTAAAGGATGCGTTCACCCCAACCTTCCTTTCTTTACATGTCAACCAGCATGGAAATACCGCTATGTGCCCGGAAACCTTCGTATTCGTGATCTTTGTCACCAGTTCATTTGAGAAAAAACGCAACAGGTTGGAGGGTCGGAACGATAAGACTAGCAGGAAGATTGCTCCGGCGGGGCAATTCCTGAGGAAAACTATGAAGCTCACAAGAAACATTGTCAGGCATTCTCCTCAAAGCCCTTCGCACAAAATTCCATTGCGCGGCACACAATTATGATAAGTGTCCTAAATAGAAATAAGCAGGCAGTTGCACTAGATATTGGCTCCAGCGCGGTGAAGTCCGCAGAACTCCGCCCGATTCGCGGAGGGGGCTTCGAACTGGTCAGCCTCGGCATGGAAGAACTTTCGCCCGATTGCGTTGTGGACGGCGTGATCATATCCAAATTACCTGTCTCCGACGCCATCAGCCGAATCTTCGACCAGCAAGGCATCAAGAATAACCGGATCAACACTTCAATCTCCGGGCATTCTGTCATCGTCAAAAAGATCGCACTTCCGGTCCAATCCGACGAAGACCTGGCCGAATCCATTCGCTGGGAAGCGGAACAATACATTCCCTTCGATATTGCCGATGTAAATCTCGACTACCAGGTGCTGGGCGAAAATGCAGGCACCGGGAACCTCGACATTCTGCTTGTGGCCGTAAAGAAGGACAAGATTACGGACTACACCAGCGTCATCAAAATGGCTGGAAAAACTCCAGTCCTCGTGGATGTCGATGCATTTGCATTGCAGAATGCATACGAGGCCAACTATCAGCCCTCAAGCAGAAACACTGTCGCACTCCTGGACATCGGAGCCTCCACAATGACCATTAATATTGTGTGCGGCACCGATTTTCTTTTCACCCGGGATGTGAGCGTCGGCGGACATCAGTATACGGAATTCATCCAGAAGGAATTCAACCTGAATTATGCCCAAGCCCAGAGCTTGAAGCACGGCGAACCGGTGGAAAACATCGATCCGGCCGAAGCTCAACATGTCATCGAATCGGTGACCGAGATCATCTGTATGGAAATACAGAAGACCTATGATTTCTTCAAAACCACGACGACGGTGGACCACATCGATCGCATGATCGTCAGTGGCGGGGCGGCGCATACTCCGGGACTCATCGAAGCGCTGACAAAGAAATTCGAAATCCCGGCGGAAAAATTCGATTCCTTCAAAAAAATCAAATTCGATCCGAAACGATTCCCAGCCTCAATGATCGCCGACCGCGCACCCGATTTTGCGATCGCGATCGGTTTGGCACTTCGGAGTGCCGAGGAATAGAGCGGCTATGATCAAAGTCAACCTGCTGAAAGATCAAGCTACCCGCACGCGAAAGAGTCTTGCAGGACCTAACGTGTCACGGGTAGGGTTGATATTCCTTGCGATTGCTGTGCTGGCTGTGGGCGTGATGGGCGCCTGGACATATTACATCGGCCAGCAGATCCAGACAGGAAAGGCACGGCGCGAGACCCTCCGGCGTGAGGAAGCGCGGCTGCAAGCCCTGAAAAAAGAGATCGCCCAGTTTGAAAAGCTCAAGCAATCACGCCAGAGCCGAATTGACGTTATTGAAAAGCTCAAGGCAAATCAGACCGGGCCAGTGCTTCTGCTGAACAAAATCATTCAAAGTATCCCGCGCGACGGAGCTCTCTGGCTTACCTCTCTGTCGCAAAAAACAGACACTGTCAAAATCGTCGGATTCACCCAACATCCGGGAGTAATTCCGGACTTTATGAGCAATCTTATGACCAGCGGGATTTTTCAAAGCGTCGATCTGGAGCTGATCGAAAACCAGAAAGACGCCTCCAAATTCTCGCTCATATGCATCGGCGGAAAGAAACCGCAGGCGGAGTAACGGAATGGCCATTAAAGACTATCGTTTCGAAAACCTGCCCCGCTCGATTCAGATCGCCGTTGTTACGGTGCTCGTCCTTTGTATAGCGGTTGCATATTACGTGTATTACCTCAAGGACAACATCGCACAGCGTGACGCGATCCAGGCTGACATCGCAAAATTGGAGGTTTCGGTAGCTCAAGGCACGGCAATTGAAGGCCGGCTTCGTCGTTTCAGACAGGAGCTGGCGCAACTTGAAGAACGGCTCGCCGTTCTTCAAAACATATTGCCCGCCGAGAAGGAAACTCCAATCGTGCTGAGAAGCGTGCAGCAGATGGCAGCATCGAGCAATCTCACAATCAATAGATTCGCACCGCAGCCTGTTATCCCCCGTGCCTTCTATTCGGACTGGCCGATTCAGATCGAGGTGGAAGGAAGCTATGACGGCCTCGGCACCTTCTTCGAAAAGGTCAGTCAGGCAACAAGGATCATAAACGTGGATTCCATCTCAATCACAGGCATGGGTAAAGATCAGACTGCCGGGCACTCTCTCAACGCCAGCTACACGGCAACCACCTTCGTCTATAAAGAAGACAATGAGGCTTCCAGCCAGAAGCCGGAGCCGCAGCAGCCGAAGTCTAAAGGAAAGAGAGGAGGGACAAAACGTTGATTGCCATATCTTCACTAAAGACCTTCGCTCTCAGGATACCAAATCACCGTTGTCTCAAGCCGGCTATTGCGGCACACCTTCTTGTTGCAGCAATTACCCTTTGCCCGCTGGTTGCACAGGAAGCAAAGCCTGCATTGGCCAGTGCGGCACAGAAGCCTAAAGCGGTGGAATCGCCCTTGAAAGTCAGCGGAGTCCACTATGTCTCCGGAAACCGTCGCGATCCATTCCTGCACCCGGCGCCGGTCAAAATAACGGTCAAGCCTGAGGACGAAGAAGTGTCTCGGGGCGTCCCACCGCCCGGCATCGCAGGCACCTTCATTGAACAGGCTGTTCTGCAAGGAACTTCCGTCCGGGACGACAGGAAAATGGCTATCGTTCGCGGTGCAGACACGCGTGCCTATTTTCTCAAAGAAGGGGACCGGCTGTTCGACGGATATCTGAAAACAATCGGAAATGATTCCATAACTCTAGTTCGCGAAACAAAGATGCGATCAGGGAAAACTATAACCCAGGAAGTGACTAAGCGGCTAAGGACACCATAGGATGGCTGGTATGAAAATTCGATTTGCCAGAATAGGAAATCTTAAATCGATTGGTAGGAAGGGGGCCGCATTGGGAGCCCTTCTCTTTCTCCTGGCATTCGCTGCTTCTGCAAATATTCTTGCTGAAGAAACGCCGAACAGCACCAGGATAGCGCAACCACAATCCAATCCCGCATCGCTTCCCAAAGGCTCAACAGCAGGGAATGCAGCGAAAGAGGCTTCGGGGACGAAACCCTCCGAAACTCCCTCCGGGGCACTTACGGATCTGACGGTTACGCCTGAGGACGGTAAAGTCATCGTCACCGTCGCGACTGACAGGCTGATCACGCCGCAGGAGTTTCTTGTGGAAAATCCGGCCCGTCTCGTGCTCGATTTCCCCAATGCCCGGAATAAGGTTACGTTTTCCCAATTACCGGTCAACGCCGGCTCGGTAAAGCGAATTCGGGTGCAGCAGTATCAGACAGCTCCTTCGCTCATCGCGCGTGTTGTGCTGGATCTTGAAGACGGATTCGGAACACACGAGGTGAATGCAGGAAAGGATTCGGTACGCCTTGTATTTTATAAGGGAAAGCCCAAGACGACTGCTCCTGCCCCTGCATCCGCAGCAGCGCCGACCGCAAAGCCGGCCGATCCCGTGAAGGCAAAGCCCGCGGTCACACCGGAACAGCCAGCAAGGAATTCCTTGATTCCGACGGCATCCGCTGCCACCGTGGAAAAAGCCTCGACCAAGCCCTCAACCTTGCCGGCAAGCGATTCCAAACCGAAACAGACCGAGGCTAAGACTTCCCCATTGGCGGTAACACCCGCCGCGGCTGCGGAGCCGGCTCCGGTACGGGTCGCTCCCGTGCGCGTCGAAGCGACAAAAACCGCAACTGTCAGGGAATCCAAACCTGTAGCCGCGGTCCCGGCGGTCTCGACACCAAGGCCGGCCGCAACGGCGACAGAGCAGAAAACAGCATCACCAAAAGCTGAGTTGACCCAGATGGCTGCCGTTGCAGGCCCCAGACCGGCAGCAGCACAGCCTCCTGCAGTGACACCATTGGTTGCCTCTCTGACGCCTGCCGCTATAGCCCGGCCAACAGCAGCTCCGTTTGGCAACTCTCGTTTTTCAGGGCAGCCCCTAACCCTGGATCTGATCGATATCCCCCTGGTCGATTTCTTCCGTTTGATGTCGGAGGAGGGCGGTATCAACATCATCATGGATCCGGAGATCAAGGGCCGCGTTTCGATCAAAGTGGTCAAAGTGCCGTGGGACCAGATCTTCGACGCCGTGCTGACCAACAACTCTCTCGACAAACAGGTCGATGGAACGGTCGTGCGAATTGCCCGAAAGGCCACCCTGCAGGAAGAGGCCAAGCAGCAGGAATCCCTGAAAAAGGCAAACCTCCTCGCAGCGGATCTGGAAACACGCATCCGGCATCTGAACTATGCCAAGGCTAATTCGCTCATCAAAGCCCTGGAAGATCAGAAAACTGTACGCGGAACCATCGTGCTGGAAGAGCGCACCAATTCGTTGATTCTGACCGATCTCCCCAGCGCCATTACCCACATTATGGGACTGATCGATGCGCTGGATGTACCGCAACCGCAAGTGGAAATCGAAGCCCGCATTGTGTCCGCGACGCGCGATTTCGCCCGGGATATCGGAGTTCAGTTCGGTTTTGTGCAGGGTAACCTGCAGCGCGTTACCGTTGGCGGACCCAATACTTTTGGCACCATCGGCGGAACGCGGCCGAGTGCTACGCCCAGTTCCACCTATGCCGCCGGAAGCAGCACGGGCCGAGGCGCCTCGAATGACACGGCTTCCGAATCTGGTGCCGTCAGCACCGGAGCCACCGGAAACAATAAGGGCAATTACAACGTAAACCTTCCCTCGAGCTTGCCATACGGCGGACTCGGAATTTCGATAGGAAATATCTTCGATACATTCCTGCTGGATGCCGCCATTACGGCCGGCGAAAGCAAGGGTTTGGCAAAGCTGATCTCTCAGCCGAAGGTAACTGCGCAAAACAACAACCCGGCGGTTGTAACCCAGGGGTTGCGATTCCCGGTCCAGGTTGTTGCCAACAACACAATCGCGGTTCAGTTCCAGAATGCATCCTTGACCTTGACGGTGACGCCGCAGATCACATCCGAGGGCAATATTGTTCTGGATCTGAAGATCGAAAATAACACGCCTGATTTCGGAAAACAGGTCAACGGCATTCCATCGATACGGACCAGCGAATCGACGACCAGGGTTCTGGTCAGCGACGGTGGCACCACTGTAATCGGCGGGATTCTGCTTGATGACGAAGCCACAACGCAACAGAAGGTTCCCGGCCTGGGCGATCTGCCGCTTGTCGGGCATCTCTTCCGAAGAGACTCGGTATCCCGCAGCACTCAGGAAGTCCTGTTCTTCGTCACTCCGCGCGTGCTTAAGTAGAAAATACCAGGGACAGGATGCAGGCCTTTGCATCCTGTCCCTTTTTCCTCTCCACTTCCCTCCCAATCCCCTTCGTTTTCTAGCATTTTGACAACCCCTACCAATGATGCTAACATCCTTCCCCTTGCGTATGCCGATTTGTTCCGGCGACTGATTTACTCGGCTTTCGAGAGACATGAACACGTTATTTCATGATCCCGGGTCGAGATGGAATCGAGATAAGGATGCACGCATGAATATCAAGGAAGTAAAGGATCTCATCCACGAAGTTCTCCAAAGCGATATCAGCGAATTCGAACTGGAAAACACGGGCACCAGGATACGATTGAAGCGAGGATTCTCCAGAGAAGCGTCGCTTTCATTCACCTCTACACGATCCGGCTCGGACATTCCCACCGTCACCGCTTCCAGCGATGCACGGCCCGCACCCATCACGCACACGGAAAGCCCGGAGGATTCCGGAGACAGCGCTCTGCACATCATTACATCTCCTATCGTGGGCACGGTATACTGCTCGTCGGCTCCAGGAAGCGATCCTTTTGTCAAGCTGGGCGATCAGGTGAAGGAAAATACGGTTCTCTGCATCGTAGAAGCCATGAAGCTGATGAATGAAATCCCCTCCGACGTTGCGGGGGAGATTGTGCGCGTCTATATCGAGAATGGTACCCCGGTTGAGTTCGGGCAAAAGCTCTTTGCAATCCGTCCCTCCAGATAAGGCTGGTTCGCAGCGATGTTCCGAAAAATCCTGATAGCAAACAGAGGCGAAATTGCACTGCGCATCATTTGCGCCTGCAAGGAACTTGGTATCTCGACAGTTGCCGTCTACTCTCAACCCGATCAGCATTCGCTTCATGTTCGTTTCGCGGATGAAGCCGTATGCATCGGGCCCGCTTCAAGCAGCGACAGCTATCTGAATATTCCCGCTGTCATCAGTGCCGCGGAGATCACCAACGCCGACGCCATCCACCCTGGATATGGATTCCTTGCGGAAAGCGCCTACTTTGCGGAAGTGTGCGAAGCCTGCGGCATTACTTTCATCGGCCCATCGCCCGAAGTGATACGAATGATGGGAGATAAGGACGCTGCCCGGAAGGCAATGAAAGAGGCTGGACTGCCGGTCGTCCCCGGAACCGACAAAATCCAGGGAGCTTCTCCCGAGATACTCGCGATTGCCCGCAAAATCGGTTTCCCCGTTATTGTAAAAGCAGCGGCGGGGGGCGGCGGCAAGGGAATGCGCATTGTAAATTCCGAAGAGGAGCTGGCGGGAGCTCTTGAAGTCGCCCAGAATGAAGCGCAGGCCGCCTTTGGCTCTGGAGACGTCTATTTCGAAAAATACATTCCGGTCGCCCACCATATCGAGTTTCAGATCCTTGCCGACCATGAAGGGAATGTCGTACATCTGGGCGAGAGAGAGTGCTCCATTCAGCGCAGGTATCAAAAGCTGATTGAAGAATCCCCTTCCCCCTTTATCACCCCTGAACTCAGACATGAGATCGGCGAACTGGCGGTAAGAGCTGCCCGGAGCGTGAATTATTCAAACGCCGGCACGATGGAGTTCATCGTGGATGATCAACGCCGCTATTACTTCATGGAGATGAACACACGCATTCAGGTGGAACACCCGGTTACCGAAATGGTGACCGGCTTTGACATGGTAAAGGAACAGATCCGTATCGCAAGCCGCGCAAAACTGGGGTATACGCAGAAGGACATTCAATTCCGCGGTAATGCCATTGAATGCAGAATCAACGCAGAGCGTCCCGACACGTTTCTTCCCTGCCCTGGCACCCTCAAGACTTTCCATCAGCCGGCCGGCATTGGAATTCGCGTGGATACTGCCGCCTACAATGAGTATGTCATCACTCCTTATTACGACTCTCTGATCGCAAAAATCATTGCCTACGGAAAAAACCGCACCGAGGCAATTGGCCGCATGAAACGGGCTTTGGAAATGACCGTGATCGAGGGAGTCGAAACCACGATCCCGCTGCATCAGAAGATACTGATTCATGACGATTTCGTGGCGGGGCACATTCATACGCGGTTTCTTGATCAAATCCTTCACAAGTAGCCGCCGGCTCGGGCTTTGAAACCCAGGGCTGAAACCTTTTGCCTATGAAACTGACGCTTCCCCCGATATACCCAATTACCGACAAAAAGCTGGCGCACCAAGACACGCACTTCGCTATTCTCAAAGAACTCGTTCGTGGAGGAGCACGGCTGGTGCAGATTCGCGACAAGATCACGCCGGCCCATTTGCTTTTACGCGATCTGCTGCGCTGTGTCGAATTCGCGCGACAAAAAAAGGTGACACTGATTGTGAATGATCGCTGTGACCTCGTCCTCAGCTGTCACGCTATGGGGGTTCATTTGGGTCAGGAAGACATCCCGCCGGCCGCAGCAAGGGCAATTCTGGAGAGCAGACAGATCATCGGTTTTTCAACCCATTCCCTGGCACAGGTACGAGAAGCCGCCGGCATGCCGATTCAATATATCGGCTACGGGCCTGTCTATAATACATCCACCAAGGTAAATGCCTCGCCGACTGTCGGACTCAGGCGACTGCGAAAAGTATGCCGGATATCGCCGGTGCCGGTTGTCGCAATCGGAGGCATAGGGATCGATGAGGTTCGACCTGTGCTTGACGCGGGAGCCGCGAGCGCCGCCGTTATTTCTGCGCTGATGACCGCAAAGGATCTAGCGCACCAGATGGAGCGTTTTCTGAAAGAAGCCACGGCGAAATGATCGATCTTGAATAGGAAGGATAGGTCTCGAGCACAATATCGGTACCGGCGAAGAACGATCGGTTGAGCTTAAACCGCGGAGATTCGGCAATAACGTCATACCCGCTCCCACCCACGGCCGGAACGGCATCCTTGCCCCCCAACACCATCGGCGCCACCAGGAAATAGAACTTGTCGACCCTGCCCTCGGACAGGAAAGACCAGTGAACCAGGCTTCCCCCTTCGACGAGCACGCTGAGGACATCTCGTTTGCCCAGCTCTCGCAGGATAGAATGCAAGTCCAAATTATCACCGGATGCGGCGGTGGGCAGAATTTCCGCACCCTTCATTTCGAGTTCCGCCTTCCTGGCCGCCGGAGCATCGGGCGCGCAGAAAATCAGCACGGGATAGCGATCGGCCATTTGAAGGAGGCGCGCGTCCGATGGCGTCCGGAGATGGGTATCCAGGATGATACGCATTAGTGGCCGTGCCTTGGGATATTTCCCTCTATAGGTCAATTCCGGATCATCGGCAAGAATTGTACCCACGCCGACCAAAAGAGCATCCGCATGCCATCGGAGCTTCTGTCCGAATTCCATGCCTTCTATGGAGGAAATATTGCGGTCCATCCGCGAGGCGGTTCCGATTTTGCCATCCAGGGACATTCCCACCTTCGAAACTACAAGAGGAAGGCCCGTGGTAATGCGGCACGCGAATGCTTCGATAATTCTGCCGGCTTCTTCAGCCATCAACCCAACATCAACCTGAATCCCGGCAGAACGCAGGCGATCAATACCCTGTCCAGAAACCCTGGGATTCGGATCTATCCGCGCAACCACTACACGCGTTATTCCAGCCTCAATCAATCGGTCGGCACAAGGCGGAGTTCGCCCCTGATGGGAACAGGGTTCCAGCGTTACGTACGCGGTGGCGTCCCTCGCTTGGCCAGCCGATTCTCTCAGCGCGTGCACCTCGGCATGGTCCAGAAGGGCATACTCATGATATCCCTTCCCAATCATCTTCCCCGCTTTGACCACGACACAGCCGACGCTTGGATTGGGGCTAGCCGCCCCCATCCCTTTCTCGGCAAGAGCCAGGGCTCTTTTCATATATCTGCGATCCTGTGCATCAAACATGATCACCTTGCCTGAAACAAAGATCCTATTTATCCTGCGGAGACTCCGATTTCGATTTTTCCGTATCCTCCGGCAGCTGAATGCGGATCCAATGCACCCGCTTACGGTCGGAATCCAAAATCCGAACACTCATCCCGGCCAGATCAAAAACCTCCCCAGGCGCGGGAACTCGCCCAAGGTATGCCATGACAAGTCCGGCCACGGTCGAGCTGTTTAAATCGTCAAACTCCCGGCCCGCCAGTTCTTCAAGGCGCGCCAATTCCGTACTGCCTCGAACAACAAATGTCCGTGGACCTTCCTCGATAATCTTATTGACCTTGGCTTCATCCTCGTCGCGAATCTCGCCGACAATTTCCTCAACCAGATCCTCAATGGTAACCAGCCCGGCGACTCCACCATACTCGTCAATAACAATTGCCGTGTGATCACCCCGCTCCTGCAGTTCCTTCAGGAGCTTGGATACGGGTTTTGTCTCCGGTACGAACAATACGGGGTTGATAAGGCTTGTGATAGGATCGGATTCTCTCCCTTTGACATACGCAGAGAGAAGCTGCCGGATATAAACAATTCCAATAATATGGTCAATGTCGCCCCGGTAGATTGGGATTCTCGAATGGCGATACTGGACCATGGTTTCCCGCAGATCTCCAACCGTTGCCGTTTCCAAACAGCCAATGATCTTGGTTCGCGGCGTCATGACTCGGCCCACAAGTGTGTTCCCGAACTCGACAACGGACTGAATAAGCTTGCTGTCCTCCTCCTGGAGAATGCCCTCATCCTCCCCGATTTCCAGGTAAGCCTGGATTTCCTCCCCGGTTGTCTCTTCATTCTCCTGTTCACGGCCATTCTCCACCTCTTCCTGCAATTTTCTATATAGGTTGAGAATACGCGACATGGGCGAAGCAACAAACCGAAGGATCCCGTAGATGGGGCCAACAAGGCGCAAAAGCTGCACCAGTTTTTTTTCCGATTCGTTTTGAGTAAGCAGGCGGGGAAGCAGTTGTCGGAAAAGGACCGAAACCAGAATAATGAATGCAAAAGAAACAGCAAGGCCGAGCCGGTCCCAGGTCATCAGGCTCAGATGCGTCACCAGGATGGCGATGCTGATCACGGAAAGCTGAATCCCGAAATGCAGCGGTACAAGGATCTGCATTCGATCCTCAAGTACGGCTGTGAAAAGGTCCGAATCAGGAGCATCCGGGGGTTCCGCGATGGTGCGCAACACAACCGGACTCGATTGCGCAATGGCGCTCTCGACAAGAGAAAGCAGGAACAGCAATATCAAAAAAATGGCAATAAAAGCCAACTCGATATCGAAACCGGTCATTCCTTTACTTTCAGTTGCGTCAGCAGGGGTGGGTCATCAAAGAACTTGCGACGCATCAGCTTTGCCTGCATCCGGTTCATCTGCCCCCTGTCGGTTTCGTGGTCATACCCCATCAGGTGCAGCGTTCCATGCACGAGAAGCTTCCGAAGCTCTTTTTCAGGCTTCACGCCATATTTAACAGCCTGGTCAGCGGCAATCTCCGGAGCGATAACCACTTCCCCGATGAAGGACATTCCCTCCATGTTCACGCCCCTATAGGCGAAGCTTAACACGTCGGTGGCATAGTCCTTTCCCCGGTATTTGTGATTGATCGCCCTCATTTCACGCGCGCCGAGAAAGACCACGGAGACTGCGCGGTCGGGCATATCGAGAGTCCGGAGCAGCTCCGTGCAAAACAATGCGACTGCCCTCCGATCAATTCTATACTGTCGTTGCCGGTTCAGAACCGGAATTCTTCGCAGCAGGTCCTTTGGAATCTTCGTTCGTGCTTTTAAAGTCATATCCTGGATAATCAATGCGGTGGTGGAAAATCCCCGTTACTATTTTGACAAAGCTCTCTTTTACAAGCCTGACATCACGAAGCGTAATATCGCATTCATCAAGCTGGTTGTCCCCTACAATATCGTCAACCAACCGATCGATCATACCCTGAATTTGGGCGGCAGTGGGCTGGGACAAAGTTCTGGATGCGGCTTCGACCGAATCTGCCATCATCACAATCGCGGCCTCCCGGCTCTGCGGTTTCGGTCCGGGATACCGGAATTCCGATTCTACCGTTTCCTGAGCATTGCCGTTCGCCGCTTCCCTGGCCTTCTGAAAAAAATATGTCATCATACGCGTCCCGTGGTGCTGCGGGATCACATCGCTGATTCGCTGTGGCAATCCAATTTCCTTCGCCAGCTGCAGCCCATCCTTTACGTGGCTCGAGATAATCTCGCAACTCGTGTTGGGCGAAAGATCTTCGTGCTTATTTCCTCCATACGCCTGGTTTTCAACAAAGTACTCCGGCTTCAGCAGCTTTCCAACATCGTGATAATAGGCAGCAACGCGGGCAAGCAGTGAATTGGCGCCTATTGATTCCGCCGCCACCTCTGCCAGCGTCGCCACCATCAGGCTGTGGTGATAGGTGCCGGGAGCCTCGACCGAAAGCCTTCGCAGCACCGGGGCATTCAGATTGGATAATTCCAGCAGTCTGATGTCCGTGACTATTTTAAAGATGGATTCTAGTGCCGGCAGAAGCATGGATGCCAGCGCCGCCGCAAGCATCCCGCTGACCAGCGCCAATACGATGCGGTCCAGGACGCTTGCTACCGTTAATGATGACTGACGCAGGATAGCCAATCCGCACAGGCAAAGGATATTCACAACGCCGATTGTGAGGCCCGCCTTGAGAATGGCGGCACGGTCCCGGTATTGCCGTATGCCATAGATGCCGGCCAGACTTCCAATGATCAGATAGGCTGCGAGATCGATATTGCCGTAATACAAGCCTGTGAGAATGGAGAGTACAACCGAGGTTGCAATCCCAATATTTACGTCAATCAGCAGCGTGGCTAGAAGCGCACCAAAAGCCAGGGGAATGCCGTAATACAGGATAGACGGATCGTGAAACCGCTGGAATCTCTCCCCGAGAATATCCGCAAGAGCGGTCGCGATCCGAAGGGTCAGCAACTCGCAACCGATAATCACAAGCGCCAGAGTCATGCGATTCCTGGCTTTGCGATGGCCGGACTGGTTAAAGATAAGGTAGCGCCAGAGAGAATCGACAAAAATGCCGCACAAGAGAAAATAGCCTGCAAACTGCCAGATCAGCGAACGCGGCCGCTGCAACTTTTTCAGAGCCTCCAGTTGCAGCAGTACGTTTGGAGATACCTGCTCTCCGCTGCGAATGATTGTCTGCCCTTGCCGGATCTGTAATTCTACCGGTTGAACGCGCAGGGCCGCCTGAGCGCGACGGTTCTCGGTTTCCGATCGATCATAAACCAATGTGGGCAGTAGCGAACTCTCAAGAAACTGAATGATGAGGTCCCGCTCCCTGGGCGCAAGATCGGAAAAATCGGAACGGAACTGGCGCAGATACTCGCGTGCAGAACCCAGATCCCTTGCGGCATAGGCGTCAGTAAGAGGGTGTTCAAATGGAAATGCCCCATCCCGAATGACAATGCCGGCTCGCTGGTCCTTGAGGAATTTTGCGCGATCCCCAATGACGCCATCCCGCAAAACGCTGTCCAAAATTTTCAGCATTCTGCTTTCGATGGCAGCACCAAACTTCTGCCGCAGCAGGACGGCAACCAGTGAATCCGGGAAAACCCGGCCGATTTGGGAAGATAGTTTTTTCTGTAGGTCCCGTTCTTCTGCGAGGGCCGGCGTGGATTTTGCGGCAGCTATCTGCTGGTTAACTATGTCACGAGCGCGGGCAAACGCTGCGGCGATGGTTTTTTCCTGGTCCGCAATATGGTCGGCATCAAGTCTGTAGACCGAAGCAACCCCAGCCTCCGCTTCCGCGCGTCGCAGGGCTGTGGCTCCGATATCTTCGTAAGCAATATCCTGAAGGGCACGGACATCCGTGTCGGCGATCTGCCCGAGCTTGTAATCCGGTATGAATTCGTAACGGAATCCAATAAGGATGCCGGAGAAAACCGCGACGGCACAAAGGCCGACGAGGGCATCCGACCATGTGAGCCCGCTGCGAAGGTTATCCAGCAGCTTCCAATACCAGCGCTGCGGGGGCCCTTCCCACCATCTCCCAAATCTTGCGAAGGTAGTCATTTTAGGTCATCACAGACCCTGTAAAAACGACGATCGATCCGGGAATCGACCTAAAGGCAGAATCGGCGCTGAATCCAAATGATTCAGCGCCGATTCTGCATTCCCATACCAGGAATTATCCTCAATACACGGGAGACAGGCCCCGCCTATTGCAAGGGCAATTCCCTGTTAAGATTTGAGCTTCTTGACCGCTTCTGTCAGCGCCGGCACGACGGCAAACAAATCTCCCACGATACCGTAATCGGCAACGTTAAAGATCGGAGCTTCCGGGTCTTTGTTGATGGCAACGATGTACTTTGACGAGGACATTCCCGCCAGATGCTGGATTGCTCCGCTGATCCCGCAGGCAATGTACATCGTGGGCGAAACGGTTTTCCCGGTCTGCCCGACCTGGTGATGATGGTCAATCCAGCCAGCATCGACCGCGGCGCGCGAAGCACCCAGAGCTCCTCCGAGGGCATCCGCCAGAGCTTCAATCATGGGGAAGTTCTCGGGCCCTTTGACTCCCCTTCCACCGGAAACAATGATATTCGCCTCCGTGAGCTCGACCTTTTGTCCGGCTGATACCTGGACTTCCTTGACGGAAGCATGGATCTGGTCGGCACTCAATTCCGGCGTGAAGGCTTCGGTTTCGGCGTTGCGCCCGGAATCGGGGGCGCCCAGGGAAAATACATTCGGCCGAAGCGTCGCCATAGCCGGGCTCATGAGAAGCTTCACCCGTGCATAGGCCTTCCCTGCAAACATCGGACGGACGCATTCAAGCTGGTTCCCCTCGACGATATGGGCTTCAACGCAATCCTGCGCCAACCCCACGCCAAGTCTTGCCGCCACTCTGGGCAGAAGATCCCGGCCCATCGCGCTTGCAGATCCCAGCAGGAACCGCGGCTGAACCTTTTGAACCGCCTGTACCACAGCTGCGCAATAGCCTTCGGTCGAATATGCCTTCAGCAGGTCATGTTGCACGTTGATAATTTTATCGGCACCGTAGTGAGCCAGGTTGGCAGAAGGTTCCCCGCCTGCCAGGCGCAAGGCAACAACAGTTTCCTTCAATGTGTCGGCCAGTTTCCGAGCAGCGAACAAGGCTTCCAGCGACGTTTTTTTGATTTTCCCGTCGCGTTCTTCCATGAAGACCAGGATTCCCTGAGTCATCTCCCCTCCTTAAACATTCATGGCATAAATGAATGACGTCATAGCAGACCTAGATGATTTTCGCCTCTTCATGAAGCAGCTTCACCAGCTGAGGCACGACTTCCGCAACATCTCCCTTGAGTATCTTGCCGGGCGGGCGAGATGGCGGCAGCGTCATCAGTTCAACGGAAACGCGAGGCTTCAGATCATCGGCAGTTAGTCCAAGTGCATCCACGGCCTGAATCGCGATCTGTTTTTTCTTGGCAGCCATAATCCCCTTCAAAGAGGCATAGCGGGGAACGTTTAATCCTTTCTGCGCGGTAATGACGGCAGGCAGGCTTCCCTCGATGATCTCCTGGGCGCCTTCGATGTCTCTCTCTGCGCGGAAAGTCTTATCATTGATCTCCAACTTCGCAACAACGGACGCCTGGGGAAAGCCGAGCTGCTCAGCCACGACCGATGGGACCTGCCCATTGTCGACGCCGATAGCATGCTTGCCGAACAGGATCAGGTCAGGGCCGAGATTGCGGCAGACTCGGGCCAGCACCGTACCCAGCACAAATGAATCGGCTTTATCCAGAGAAGCATCCTGAACCAGGATGGCACTGTCGGCACCCATAGCCAGGCATGTTCTGAGACCAGCAGTAGCCTGGTCGGATCCGGCTCCGACTACGACCACCTCTCCGCCAAGCTTTTCCTTAATCTTGAGCGCTTCTTCCACGGCGAATTCGTCGTAGGGGTTAACTACGAATGAAACGTCGGCAAGATCGATTTCCTTACCACTGGAGGCGATCTTGATCTTGGTCGCTGTATCCGGAACAAACTTGACGCAAACGACTATCTTCATGATTAGTTCTCCGTTCTCTGCGAATTCAAGTCCACAGGCGCCGACACGCTATTCAATACGAATCCAACGCCAATTGCAAAGATATGCCGTTTCACTGTCCGGCTCGCACTAATTTACATGAGCCTCTACATACTCTATGGCGTTCTGCACCGTTTTGATCTTTTCAGCATCTTCATCGGGAATCTCGATGCCAAAGGCTTCTTCAAATGCCATCACCAACTCAATAGTGTCCAGGGAGTCCGCACCCAAGTCGTCCACAAACGACGCACCACCCGTCACTTCAGCCTCGTTGACACCCAACTGATCCACGATGATTGACTTGACCTTTTCTTCTACCGATGCTGCCATTCCTATTCCTCCTGTTTCGTTTTGGCCACCAGTGAGCCCTAAAGCTGCGGCGCACATTGTAGCACCCCAAAATACGGAAGCAAGCGCTTCATGTTCAGTTTTTATCATCCGGGAATTCATGAAACCCGTGGCAAAAGCTCCAGACTGCCAGAAATTACATGAAGGATGTACGTGAGTGAATAGAACTATGGATTAGAGGCAGACTATCTGCCCAGAGAGGAAATACCGTCGGTCTCGCCGCTGATTTGCCCCAATTCGGCTTCAAGCTTGGCATTGACCTGGTTTTCCGCAAACTCTTTGGCAACGCGTATCGCATTTTTAATTGCGTTACTGCTGGATCGTCCATGGCAGATAATCGAAACGCCTCGAAGCCCCAACAATGGTGCTCCTCCATATTCGGAGTAATCAAGACGCTTTTTGAGCCGCTTGAAAGATCGCTGACTCAGCAAGGCGCCAAGCTTGGCCTGGAGATTCCTGGAAAGCTCATCCTTTAAAAGCTTTAGCACTGCTTCGATGAGTCCTTCGCTGGTCTTGAGCGCTACATTCCCGGTAAATCCGTCACAGACGATGACATCAGCCCGGCCATTGTAGATGTCCCGGCCTTCGACGTTGCCTATGAAGTTCAAGTGGAGCTGCTTCAGCGTCTTATGTACTTCCTTGGTAAGATCGTTCCCCTTGGACTCCTCCTCGCCAACCGACATGAGTCCCACCCGCGGAGAGGAAACGCCGACGATCTTTTTGCTGAACAAATGCCCCATGACCGCGAACTGAACCAAGTGATGCGGCTTGCAGGCAACATTCGCACCCACATCCAGCAAAACTGCATGTCCCGCCAGCGTAGGTAGAATGGCAGCCAGTGCGGGCCGATCCACGCCCGGAACGGCGCCAAACACCATTTTGGAAATCGCCATCACCGCCCCGGTATTGCCGGCGCTCACGAGACCGCTGGCGATCTTTTCCCGTACCAGGTCCGCCGCCACCCGAATGGACGAATCCCTTTTCCTCCGAAGCGCCGCCGTGGGAAGCTCATCCATGGCGATCACCTGGGTTGCATTCCGGATCTCAATCGATAAGCCGTCACCACCTGCTTCCTTCAGGAGAGGAGTCAGCAAAGACTCCTTTCCCACAAGGATCACGTGTACGTCGTAGGCTTTTGCAGCCTGAACGGTTCCCTCAATTTCACTATATGGGGAATTGTCGCTCCCCATTGCGTCGACGGCAATTTTAATCATGTGAGCAAGGGACTTGAATAAGCTCGGCCAAGCAACCGGAACAGGTTAAATCTCTTCTTCGCCTTCCATTACCTGTCGACCCTTATAGAAGCCACACTTCGAACATGCTTGGTGCGGCGCTTTGGGTTCCAGGCACTGGGGGCATATGCTCGGATTCACAACCTGCAAAAAGTCATGCGCCCGTCTTTTTCCGCGGCGCGACTTGGAATGTCTCCTTTTCGGATTCGGCATGAACGCTGTTCTCCATCTTGTGGAAATTAATCTTTACATCACCTGCGACTCAATTTGTGTCCTTCTTCTTTTTCTGGAAATCCAGGAGAACGGACAATCGCGAGTCCGGAGCCTCATTCTGGCAGGAACAGGCTCCCTCATTCAGATCGGCTCCGCATTTATAACAGAGCCCCTTACAATCCTCGCTGCAAACAAACTGCATGGGCATCGCCAGTTCAATCTGCTCCAGCACCAGCAGATTCACATCAAAGGCTATGCCGTCATAATACGCAACTTCCATTTCTTCATATCGGAGTTCTATCTCTGCGTCATCATTCGTCCACTTCGGCTGCGGCAAATACGGCAAGTCGAACTTCGCGGTGATAGAGCGGGAAAACTCCTTTAAGCACCTGGAACACCGGAAACGAATCGCCGTTTCCACCGTTCCGTCCAAACAAAGATCGCGATCGCTGTGGCTGAGGACGAAATCGGCAGTTACCGGCCCGGCCAGCGTCGCATCTTCGTGAGAAAACTTAATTTCTCCAACCGGGAAGACATGGCGGACATGAAGCGGCTCAGGTTTCAGGTCCTCAATTTCAATGAACACGGTAAAACTCCTACGTCCAGCGAGGGGGAAAATATATTACGGGAAGTCCTTTGTCAAGGATAAAGCCCATGGAAATACAAGGACTTACAGCACCGAGTCGATTCCCGCGTGATCCCGGCTGCATTCAAAAAGTCCCTAAATTCCATTCCCGGCAGTGGATTATGGCTGTTGTCCAGGCTTGGCAGCTTTCTGCAGCTTCTCCAACTCCGCCATGACCCTCTGCTGTAGCTGATTGAGCTGTTGTCCCTGAGAACCGGCCTCACGAAGCACTTTTATTGCCTCATCCCGCTTCCCCTGTGCAACCAGAACCTTCGCCAGATCAATATTTAGATCCTCTTTGGGCAGATCACATTGCGAATCCCGCAACATCCCGTCAAGGATTTCCTTGGCGCCGCGATAGTTACCGGAACTGGTGTATTCCGTGGCAAGCGCCTTTTTGGCCAGATATCCAACCGTACGGTCCTTCGAATTGTTGGAAACAGCTTCGAGATTCTCCACCGCTTCCTTTTTCTGTCCCAATTGAAGCTGGCTGAGCCCAAGATAATATCGCGCTACCACCGATATCTTGGAATACCCAAACCCGGATACAATCGACGAAAATTCTTTGACCGCAGCCTGGTATTTAGCTGTTTCATTCTTGAAAGTCGGTACCGGCCCCTTTCCATAGGGATCAGCAGTCGCATCCGCAGCAATATCCCCATGGAAATAGCTCATGCCTTTCCACAGCATCTGCTGTGCTTCCCCCTGCCTGGAGTCAAGGTACTGCAATCCGCCATAAACACCGACCGCCAACAGAACGATCACTGCAGCAACAATGCCGACCTTCTTTCCGTTCATCTTAAAAAACTCGATCATATGAATCATCGATTCATGAACCGGGTCTTCGGCAAGTATTTCTTTTCGAGTAAGCTTGGTAGTGCCCACGGGTACCTTCCTTGAATGCAAATAAGCTTAGAAAAATAGCATACCTGGACACATCAAGCAATCATTAGATACAAAGAAGCCCTCTCGGCCCATTTACGCCTGGGATGCCAATCTGTACCCACGCCTCGCAGTTCCGAAGGCGCATGTATTTTAGTTATGAATTTCGAAGTCGGACCTGACGTATCCCTAAGGAAACCGGGGAGCATGCCTAGGGCTGGACAATGAAGGTCAGGACTGATTTTACCTCTGCTCCCAGAAACAGCATGAGAACGCAAGCGTAAGATGCTATGATACTCGGAATTTAGAACACATTCGGATTTTTGGGGGACTTCGAAGCGTGGGTGCGCACAAGATCCCTCAGGAGGGTGAGGATGAAGAAGACTGTATATTTGACGCTTTTGTTTCTGAGCGCTGCTATCCTTCTTTCGATCGGTACTTCGATTGACAGCTCTCATGCAGCAGATAGCCCCCAGATTACCGTTGCCTACAGCGGCAATATGATCGCATACATGGAACCGTGCGGCTGAGCGGACACGGGAGCACAGCTCGGAGGGCTGTATAAAAAAGCTGCGTATCTGGAACAGTACAGAAAAGACCATGGCGGCCTGGTAATCGTCGATTCCGGGGACATGTTCAGTGAAGACGAAGAACTGCCTGAGTCCGTTGAAAAATCTGCAAAGCTGAAGGCGGAAACGATCGCCCAGATCTATACAAAAATCGGGATCGACGCGGTGAACGTCGGCGAACTTGATCTGGTGCTGGGTGTTGAATACCTGAAGGGTCTGGCGAAAAAGCAGAACTTCCCACTTATTTCGGCCAACATGGTCGACAAAAAAGGGCTGCCTGTTTTCAAACGCTACGTCATCAAGAATGTCAACGGCAAGAATGTCGGTATCTTCGGCATAATCGGCGACACTTCTGAGATGACGGCCAAAGTGACCGAGATCACCAAAGGCGCGGTCACGGTGACCGATCCTTTGAAGGCGGCTGAAGCCATCGTCAAAGAACTGAAGGGCAAAGTGGATTACATGATCGCCCTGACACATCAGGGCACGAATCGTGACTGGGTCATCGCCCGCAGAGTTCAGGGTATCGACCTCGTAGTTGGCGGTCATGACAAGCAGAAGACCAAGGATCCTAATGAAGCCGATAAAACCCTGATCGTTCAGGCGGGAGAGAAGAACCAATACCAGGGCATGCTCCAAGTTGCCATGGACGGAACGAAGAAATGGACCAACACTCTTCTTCCGATGGGAGACGACATCCCGAGTGATCCCAAAGTTAAACAGATGATCAGCGATTACAATGACAAGGTCGCCGCTCTGTACGGCGGAACCGGTGAAGCCAAACCGGCCGCAGCCTCAGTAACCCTGAGACTCAGCGTATGCGAACCCTGCCACGCAGATCAGGTTAAGGCCTGGAAGACATCTCCCCATGCCAAAGCCTATGATACGCTGGTCAAGAAGAATAAGAATTTTGACCCGAAGTGCCTCGCCTGCCATACGACTCGTTTCGAACAGCCTGATGGCTTCTCCATGAAGACGCAGCAGATGGAACTGGTCAACCTTCAGTGCGAATCCTGCCACGGCTATGCGAAGCAGCATCTTAGCGACGGCAAGCCGATCCCAACGCCGAAGCCCCCCGTGGCCGTTTGCGTAAAGTGCCACACCGCAGACCGTTGCCCGAACTTTGAGAAGGAGTTCAAGCAGCTGGTGGAGAAGATCAAGCACTAGGGTAAGTCAGGAGTCAGAAGCAAGAAGCAAGAAGAGCCAGGGATTTCTCCCTGGCTCTTTTTTTTGGGCCAATACTATTTTCCTATCATGGCATGATGGCGCCGATACGGGCGAATGGTCAGCAGAAATACGAAAAACATCACGATCGAGGCGCTGCCAACTGTCAGCGAAAGAGACACTCCCAGCATCTGCTCGTTGTGGAACCAATAATCATTGAGCAATCCAGGGATGTACGGCCCCATGGTCAGCCCACCCAGATTGAGGAAAAACAAAAACAGAGCCGCGACCTGCCCTCTTACCTGGTTAGGGAATATCAGCTGCAGTGCGGCAACAGAAGTGCCCATGGGGAAGGAAAGTAGAAACATACCGACTGCCAGCAATGCCAGAGTCCAGCGAACGTCCGATACCAGCGTCGCCGGAGTCAAGAAACAGAAAATGCCTATCGCGCTGATCAGCGCGACCCTGATGGGGCCTTCTGCAATGCCCCTTTTCTGCCAGCGGTCGCTCAAAAGGCCGCCGATATACATACCCGGGCAGGCAAAGACAATCATGATGATCGCCAGCGTCTTTCCGGTTTGTGTGGCCGTCCAGCCGTGGATTCTGGGAAGAAAGACCGGGACCCACGAACTGATTGCATAGTTGCAGGTGGATTGAAAAATCATCCCGACCGGAATACCGATCACAGACTGCCACCGCAATCCCATTTGTCTGAAGGCTTCGGCAAAGCTGGTTTTGACTGGAACGCCTCCCGCCGCCATCAGCAGATTCCGGCGCAGAGGTTCCTTGATCGTGAAGACGAGCAGCGCAAACAACAAACCCGGCAATCCTACGATCAGGAATGTCACTCGCCATGATGCAATGGCGCCAAGCAACGGAACGCTGATCGTCGGAATGCGGGCCAGGGCATCTACCGTCATGCCGCCAACCAGTAGGGCCAGGCTCGATCCCAGAAAAAGTCCAAAATAGAAAATGCTGATTGCCGTCCCGATGCGTTCTTTCGGGAAATAATCGGAAATGAGAGAATACGCGGCCGGGCTGAGCCCTGCTTCCCCAACTCCGACGCCAACTCGCGTCATAAACAAAGAATAGTAGCTCTTGGTTGCGGCACACAGGGCGGTAAAGGCGCTCCAGACAACGACGGAAACGGCAATAACATTGCGACGGCTGTAGGTATCCACCAGCCTTCCCAAGGGCAATCCCATCAATGTATAAAACAAGGCGAACGAAAAACCCTGCAGGAGGCCAATCAGGCTGTCGCTTACATGCAGGTCTCTTTTGATTAACGGAACCAGGAGGCTCAGGATCTGCCGGTCCACAAAAGAAAGCATATACATACCGGTCAATATCGAAAGCACATACCAGGCATAACGAGTATTCGGCTTCCCTTCACTTCCACCGGAGTCCCTCTCGGATCCCGGAGCGGATGGCTCAGGCTGCACTGCAGTGGCCATTAAAACCTCCCTGTTACGCAGCGTTATTTGATGTGCGGCCATGCTATCGAAAAACCGGCAGGGACGCCACCACTTTCCCGCTTTCCGAAGCGACTCGCACCTCCGTTTCACACAAATGAATGAATCCGTTGCCTGAGACTATCTTCGAGCGTTACACGCATGTTCAAAACATCCTGAATGCCGGCAAATTGTGATCCGTTTTAATTTGCGCTTCCGCTGAAATTTATGAAGGGACAACCATTTTTGGTGATATATTGCCCCTCGTGCGTTGCGGTCGATCCCTTGATCGCAGCTCGTTCTTCCCCATCAGCATGCACTAAGAGGAAATGAGATGATCACAAAAGAAAACCTGTTGCAGATTGTAGGCAATGGTCAGGTGAGCCAGGAGCCCGCTGTCCTGGACGCCTACGCCAGGGATATGAGTTTTGTGAACGCCATTAAGCCCCGCTATGTTGTAAAGCCTCAAAACGGTCAAATGGTGCAAAACCTGGTGAAACTGGCCAGCGAGACCGGAACACCCTTAGTCCCGGTCAGTTCCGGACCTCCGCATTTTCGGGGAGATACCGTCCCGAGTGTTGGAGGCGCAGTCGTCGTAGATCTGAGTGAGATGAAGAAAATCATTTTTGTCGACCGCCCGCGCAGAGTCGCAATGGTTGAACCGGGCGTAACATTCGGCGAACTGATACCTGCAGTCGAAAAGGAAAATCTCCGGCTCAACATGCCGCTTCTGCCAAGAGGTTCGAAGTCTGTTGTGGCCAGCATTCTTGAACGAGAGCCCGTGGTGATGCCCAAATATCAATGGGATATGTCCGATCCATTGGCGTGTGCCGGTCTGTTCTTCGGCACCGGCGACGAATTCCGCACCGGGCAGGCTGCGGGACCTGGAACCATCGACGAACAATGGGAAGTGGGCGGCCTGCAAAAGGCGCCTTACGGACCCGGCACCGCATCGCTGCACCGTGTGATTCAGGGTGCACAGGGAACCATGGGAATTGTCACATGGGCTTCCATGCGCTGCGAAATACTCCCCAATATTGAAGAAGGGTTCGTGGTTGGTGCCGCAAAGCCGGATGCCTTGCTCGAACTCACACACTGGCTCATACGGCTTCGCATCGTGAATGAATGCTTCATACTGAACAGCAGTGAGCTTGCCGCAATCTTTGCGAAAGATGCCAACGAATTCAAAGCCATTAAAGATACGCTGCCCGCGTGGACGCTCTTTTACGCCATCGCCGGTTATGAATGTCTGCCTGAAGAAAGAGTCAGCTCTTATATCAGGGACATCACGGATCTAACCCAGAGGTTGAACGTACAGGCACTCAAAGCGGTGGGAGCCATTTCGGCCAATGAAATTTTAAAAGTCGTAAAAAAGCCATCGGCAGAGCCGTACTGGAAGCTTCGCAATAAAGGTGCCAGCGAGGATATATTCTTTTTAACCATCAATGACAAGCTTGCGGATCAGATTGCGGTAATGGAGGATCTGGCCGATAAAGCGGGCTATCCCACATATCTCATGGGAACCTATATACAACCGGTGGTCCAGGGCACCGGCTGTCATTGCGAATTTACGCTCTTCTACGATCCAACCAACCCCAATGAATACAACCGGGTCAAGGAGCTATCCGTCTCCGCCACCAAAGCCCTGATGGCCAAGGGGGCCTTTTTCTCGCGGCCTTACGGTGAGAATGCAGGAGTGGTTCTCAACCGCGACGCGGCCAATCTTTCCGTTCTGAACAAATTCAAAAAGATTTTTGATCCGAACAACATCATGAATCCGGGAAAACTGTGCTTCTAGGAGAAGCCGAGCGAAGGAAAATTTACGACCCAAAGGAGATAGGAGGTTCCCATTATGGGACTGGATCAATATAAAGGCGATATGGATATGTGCTGCCGGTGCTCCACCTGCAAATTCATACCTTTGCAACAGGTGACCGGCTTCGAATACGCAAATGTTTGTCCCAGCATCTCAAAATATAACTTTCACAGTTACTCGGCGGGCGGCAGATTGAACATCGGCGCAGCGATGTTGAGGGATGGATTCACTTACTCAGACAAACTCCTTCACATCGTCTACAACTGCCAGATGTGCGGCGCCTGCGGCGTCTCCTGCAATTACGCAATGGATATGGAAGTCATACAACCGATCCAGGAATTCAGGATGAAATGCGTGGAGGACGAAAAAACCAATCCTGCACTCGATACCGTGATTGCCGGGCTCCGGAAGCAAGGATCCATGGTGCCGCCAACCGGCAAACGTGGAGAATGGGCTGCCGGCCTCAAGATCAAAGATGCGACAAAGGAAAAAGTGGACGTGCTTTATCACGTTGGCTGCCTTACCAGCTTTGACAAAGACAAGCAAAAGCTGGCCAAGGCTACTGCAAAAATCCTCCAGAAAGCCGGAGTTGACTTCGGTATCGCCGGAGACGCGGAACCATGCTGCGGTGGGCGTGCCTACCAGATGGGCTATAAGGAGGATTTTCTAAAACAGGCCCAGAAGAATATGGATCTGATAAAAAAGTCAGGCGCAACGACTGTCGTAACATCGTGTGCCGACGGGTATCAGGCTTTTAAGGTCCTCTATGACCAGTACGGACTCAAGGGAGACCTCAAAGTACTCCATATCTCGGAATGCATCGATAGCCTGATTCAGAGCGGCAAGCTGAAACTCGAAAAGAAAGTGGATCTGTCGGTGACCTACCACGATCCCTGCCGGCTGGGAAGGCTGGGCGAGCCTTGGATCCATTGGGAGGGGAAAAAGATTCCAGGAGACAGATTCGTCTTTGATCCCCCCAAGACATACCGTAAGGGAACGTATGGCGTATACGATCCCCCACGTCGTGTTTTGAAAAGCATCCCGGGACTGAAGTTCACCGAGATGACCAGGATCAAGGAATACGCCTGGTGCTGCGGCGCCGGCGGCGGTGTCAACGAATCCAATCCCGAATTTGCCAAGTGGACGGCAATGGAAAGAATCGAAGAGGCCGGCTCTACCGGTGCAGAGGCGATTGTTACCGCGTGTCCTTGGTGTGAAAAGACCTTCAATGAAGCCATTCAGAACAACCGCGGCAGTATGAAGGTCTACGACATTGTCGAACTTGTTGAGCAGGCTCTTTAATTGGGAGGATAACCAGTCATGGCATTAGACAAGGACATCTATGCGGCATTCGAAGATATAGTGGGACCGGAAAACATCTGCAATGATCCCGTGATCACGCCTTCGTATCACGCAACCGAGTTCGCGGCAGTTGTTCTCCCGAAGAATACAGCCGAGGTACAATCCATCGTCCGGTTGTGCAACAAACTCAAATTGAAATTCCGACCGGTCTGCACGGGATGGACCGGCACATTCCAGCCGGGAATCGTTTATCTCGATCTGCGGCGTATGAATCGTATCATCGAGATCAACGAAAAGAACATGTACGCCGTTGTGGAACCCTACGTCATCTCGGCCCAGCTGCAGGCAGAACTGATGAAAAGAGGCCTGCACTTCAATGTGAAGGGCGCGGGAACCAACTGCTCCGCGATGCTGAGAGGACATGGACACCTTGACCAGAGCACCAGCGGTGACGACCGGAACCACCTTGCCATCGAGTGGGTGACTCCGGAAGGAGACATCGTTCGATCGGGCGCTCTCGGCTCTTCTGACGAATGGTTCAGCGGCGACGGCCCCGGCCCATCCATACGATCCATTCTCACAAGCGCCGTGCCTCCGGGAGTAACTCCGGGCGTATTTACCAAGGCCGCGGTAAAGGTCTATCACTGGCCGGGACCCGCCAAATTCCCCATCCAGGGAGTATCGCCGAATTATTCCCTGAGCGAAATTCCCACCAACATGATGGCTCGTTACTACAGCTTCCCTTCTGTCGAGAAGATGTGGCAGGCGGAAATCAAGTTGGGAGAAAATGAAATCGCGTTTGAACTGATGGGATTCAACATCTCGATGGTTGCAGCCAATATCACAACCAGCAACGAGGAGGAGGAAGCCACCTTCAAACGGATGAACCAGGAGGTACAAGGCCCCGGGTTCTTCATCATCCTGGCGGGCAATTCCGCCGCAGACTTCGCCTACAAAAAGCTCGCTCTGGAGCAGATCGTGAGCGAAGCCGGCGGCATATCGCTAAAATCGTGCGAGGACCCAAGAATAGAGGGAATCCTGATTTGTCAGTGCATTCGCGTCTCGGCTTCCATCCGCGAGACTTTCCGCGCAGGCGGCGCTTTCAGTTCAATCCCGGTGATGGGCCAGCGCGATCTAACGATCAAATGGGCTATCGGTGCCGGCAAGGCCAAGGAGCCGCTGATCCAGCAGGGCCTCATTGTTGATGATGGTGGCGCCTTCTTCGGCTGGGGCGTTGAGCAGGGCCATCTCGGAAAAACCGAGATTTTCTGCAAATTCGATCCCCAGAATCTGGAAGCAAAAGCAGCCGTGGAAAAGTGGAACCAGGAACAGAGTGCGCGCGCATTCAAAGAACGCTACTTTGCTCCGTTGATGAGCCCGACAGAGGAGATAGGGCCCGGTATGTCCAACTATCACCTATGGTGGAACAAGATTACCAAAGCTCTCGATCCGAATGGCGTGGTCCCCGCAGCGGGAGCGCTAGTGTAACAGTAGTCAGTAGTCAGTAGTCAGTAGTCAGTGGGCAGTGGATGGAACAAGTGTTCACACTGCCTACTGAATACTGCCTACTGACTACTCGCCAGCCGTTAGTTGTTCCAATCCTTTACTAATTCTGACAAGCCTAATTCCTCTACTGTCTGCTTTGTCGGCATCCCGGTTTTGATATCCCACCCCATTGCGCTAAAATAGCCTTCCTTCAGGGCCTGAAAGTCAATCTTCGGCGGAGCACCATTCTGAACAGGCAGCGGCTCCTCTTTCATCCTGGCGGGAAGATCAATCTGATCCGGTGTAATCCCTTCCCTGGCTGTGAAAGCCTGCCGCAGCGTCAGAATCCTGCGTCCGGTTTTGAGCGCCTCCTCCCAACTCAGATCCCATCCTGTTACGCCGGCAAGCAATTCGGCTACGGCCGGAGGCTGCGTGTTGACCGCATAGAGAGCGCATAGCCCGGACACATCCATCAATAATTGATAGGCGGCTCCGGTCGAATAGATCATTCCCTTCTTATCGAAATCCGCAAAAGGACTCAGTTTCGGCACCTGCAGCGCCGGATCAGTTCCGAGCGGAGCTCCGTTCTCGAGCATGCCGATGACCTGGCTGTTCATATGGTGGCCGGGATTTGCATCAGCAATAAAGGCAGTTCCTCCCGCCGGGCTCATTCGGGGATCATGGAAAGGCAATCCCTTCCCTCGAACTGCCACCGAGAATCGCTCCGATCCACGGCCGATCCGTTCGGCGGCCTTTGTGGGACCATCCGCGAGGACAGCTCCGAATCCCTCTCTCCTGGCTATTTTTTCGGTCAGAGCCACGATGGCTTCCGCATTCCCCCAGGCTAAATCCAGGCCATCCGTATCCTGCATCCCGATCAGCCCGTTTTCATAGCATTCCATTGCGAACGCGATAACCGTACCGGTAGAAATGGTATCAATTCCATACCGGTTGCAGATGTCATTGGCCTTGATCACAGCCTCCTGGTTATCATTCACAAGCAGCGTACCCAGAGCGGCCAGCGTCTCATATTCGGGCCGGTGCATCTCGCCGGGGATCGCAAAGGGTCCCTCTTTTTGTTCAATGATGGCGCCGCAACGAATAGGGCAGGCCTGGCAGGCATAGCCGCCTTTTTTGTACTTATCCATGTTGCCGCTGTCGAGCTTGTTGGCTGTCGGCATGGATTCTGTCCCGGTCAGCCGCCAGTTTTTGACCGGAGAATCCCCGATCGATACAAGGAAGCTGACTGCGCCGCCAGTGCCGGCCGCCGTTAGCCCTTTTCCAAACTCGCTGGATTTGATAATGGACAAAAAACGATCCGTGGCTTCGCGCAGTTTGGCTCGGTCCGCGATGGGTATTTTTTTCGTGCCACCTCTGACGGCGACGGCCTTCAATAACTTGGAACCCATGACGGCGCCAACGCCGCCACGAGCCGCAATCCGTCCTTTCTCATTTACAATACCCGCGAGCAGTGATTGGGCTTCACCCGCAGGACCGATGGAGGCAACCTTCAATCTGTCGTCACCGATCTCCCTGCAAATCCTCCCTTCCGTTTCATAGGTATCAAGGCCCCACAATCCGGACGCATCACGAAGTTCCGCCTTTCCGTCCCGAATCAGCAGATACACGGGCCTGGGGGAAGCTCCCTTGAAAAAAATGGCGTCATACCCGGCTGTCTTCAGTTCAGGCCCGAAGGTGCCCCCCGCATTGGATTCGCACCATGTGCCCGTAAGTGGGGATTTGGTAACGACACCATATCTTCCGCTTCCGGGCACGGTCGTCCCGGTGAGCGTTCCCACAACAAATCCCAACATATTATCTGTGCCGAGTGGATCGACTCCGGCTTTCATCTGCTCGTATAAAACTCGGATGCCAAATCCGTAGCCGCCGATAAACTGGCGGCACATCTCCTCCGGCAGATCCATTTCCTGCATTGAATGTTTACTTAGGTCTACAAAAAGAATTCTCCCCGCATATCCGCAGAGCATACGACCTCCAAAAGAATGACCGATACCTGGACAGACTGCGACGCCATGGATCAATGATGGTAGGCAGTATACAGGGAAGCTGTATAATGCCGCAATGCGATTGATGATTAGCGTAGTGTCGGCAGTGGAGGCAGCCAGGGCACGCAGCGGCGGAGCTTCGCTTCTGGATGTGAAGAATCCAGAGGAGGGGTCCCTGGGTGCCCAGTGCCCCGAGGTAATCCGCGAGATAAGGAATGTTGCGGGGGCAGGGGCCGATCTCAGTGTTGCAATTGGCGATATGCCCAACCTTCCTGGAACAGCAGCGCTGGCAGCGCTTGGCGCCGCCGCCTGCGGCGCGGACTACATTAAGGTCGGACTCCATGGCGTGCACAACTATATCGATGCGATCCGCCTTCTGCGCGGAATAAAGGAATCGGTCGTCGGATATAAAACAAAGGTCATTGCCGCCGCCTATGCGGACTATCGCAATATAGGATCCCTTGATCCGGGCTGCCTTCCGCTCGTTGCTGAGTCTGTGGGGGTCGATGGATACTTGATTGATACGGCGGTCAAGGATGGAAGGACGCTGTTGGACTATTATTCAGCGGAGGATCTGGCAATCCTTGCCAACGAGGCGCATGCCCGGGGCCTTCTTTTTGGAGCGGCGGGAGCGCTTCGGAAAGAGCATCTGCCTCTGTTGCAGGCTGCGGGTGTCGATGTTGCCGGACTTCGCTCAGCAGTATGCAATAACGGCATCCGTACCGGCACGTTGGATTCCGGTCGCGTCCGCGAACTGATTCAGATGTATGGCGGCTTCTTTGCCGCCAGCTCCACGAATTTGCACAAAGCCGATCTAAGGTGAACTCGACGCTCGGATGTGCGTTCCCATCGTATGTCCTGTTCTCAGCAATTCCGTGAGACGGCCGGGTTGCATACCATTCACGATCCAGGCTTCAACACTGCTTTCGCCCAATGCCCGGGACAGGTATTCATCGACTCCTCCGCTATGCTCTTTCAACTGCGCGCACGTCATCTCCGCGATTATCCCGTTGGGATTCAATAGTCCGTCGACATCCTTGAGAAGGATCAGTCGGGCACAGCCGATGCGTGCGGCGATCCATGCCGCAATGGAATCAGAGGTTACATGCCATGAATGCGGCAGAGGATCTTCGCGCATCATGATTGTCGCGGGAAGAAGTATCGAGGTTTCGCCGGACATGGCTTTGGTGCAGGCAATGTCAAGATCATGGGTAAGACGGCAGTCCCTCATCAGATGATGCAGAACATAGCCGTATTGATCCATGGCCAGCAACGCCATGTTGTGAGCAGCCGTCTGCTCCAGATGATATCGGCGATCCGCTTTGCGCACCTGGTCGGCAAAATCTCCTCCACCGGGTATTACCAGCAGTGAGCGCTCTTTCCCCAATCGGTTTATCTCTTCGCAAAGGGTATTCAGTCCGTTCCCACGGCTAAGACTGCCCCCGACTTTGAGCACCGCGTCGAGATTCATGCCAATTCCCTGCTCAGATGACGCGCCAGCAACTGCGCCACAGCAAGGCTGGGCGCAACCGCCGACTCCTTTTTTCCAAGATTGCCGGGGATTGTACCGATGTCCAATCCTGCCTTTTCGGCCGCCGCTTTGGCTAGAAAAGAACCGGCTCCCAAAACCACGACTGAATGCCTGCGCAATTGCGGCAGCCGGGCAACTACCTGCTCGATTCCTGTTTGAATCTGCCGCACCTGGCATGCGGCCAGATACCGGGCTATCCCATCAATCTGAGCGGCCTCAAGCGCCTCCATATCTGCACATACGAGACGCGCAATGCGTCTGCGCGCAGAATCGATCGAAACCGATTCGCTATCAGGTGTCGGGCAATGATACTCGTCGACTTGCAGATTTCCGAGAATCAGGTGGATATCGCCGCTAATCGCAAAATATTCCGAAGCCACCGGACAAAATCGGGCTGAAACCGGTACGGCCGGTGCAATCGCCGCCAGATTTGTTCGCAGTGCCCCGGTGTACACCAACTCTCCCGCAAGCAGTCGATCCAAATCCGTGCGTCCCAGGGCAGCCACACGCCCATCAATGATCGGCATTATGTCGGTGGTTGTGCTGCCGGTGTCGATCACCAGGCCGTCCGACATTTGCCGGGCCACCCATTGTGCCGTGGCCATCCAGTTCGAAGCAGCAAAATCAAGCGGGCGCAGGCCCGCATCCTCCAGCGAAACAAACTCTCCGGCGAGACTAAAAACAAAGGTCTTCACTTCAGGAAATGCTGTCTTGAAGCAGCTTAGAACGTACAGGACACCTTCGCGCTTGGTCAGGAATGCATCGGACAGTTCAGCCGTCATGGTGATGGCGGCAGTGTGCGGATCTGCGGCGCCGCGAACCGCACCCCAAACCTCCAGCAATACCTTGGGCAAGTCCTGCTTATGGCGCCATATCTCAAATGCTTGCGATGCCACAAACGCTTCATCGCCCAAAGCTTTCCCGCAATTCCATCGCGCCGCTTTTATATTGGCCGCCCCGATATCCCAACCAACGATCATCCCTGCACCGCCAAATTCCCCATAAGCCGATCGGAAAGCCCCCAGGTCCGAAAGTCATTTTTTAGAATAGTGACCTGTCCGGAAATCGGAATCTGCTCAGGCAGCATTCCGTGTAGACAAGCCTTAAAAATAGCCTCCGCAAGGTTCACCCGGCTTACCTGCCGCAAGCCGATATAGGAAGTCGTCAGCCTCGGATTGATTTCGATCAACTGTGCCACACCTTCAGTCAAAACAAGATCCACCCCCACATAGCCTTGCAATCCGGGAATGGATCGTACCGCGGAACAGGCCAATTCCGATACATCCCGGGCCAATGGGCTTTGAAACGGAACCCGGCTTCCCATGTATTTTAGTTGTGAACCAGTTTCCATCAGCTGTTCATTGAGGCTTATCGCCATGCAATGATCGCGGGAAGCCAGAACGGATACACTGACGGAACGTCCGGCGACATAGGGCTGCAGCAGGAATTGATTGTGCGATGTGGACTGCCGAACCTGTCGCAGCGCCTTGTTGATTTCGCTCCTGTCCTGAACACAACATACGCCATCGCTCCCCGCACCATCCAGCGGCTTGAGCACCAATGGAAAAGCAGACAGGTTGAAAATATCGGTGCCACAATCAAAGGGGAGACATCGAGTTTGTGGAGAAGGAAGCTTCCTGTTCAAAAAAACATCGTGGCACAATGCTTTATTCCCGGTCAGCGCCGCAGCAGAACTGCAGGAACCCAGAACCGGTATATCCTTATCTTCAGCCTGCTTTGTAAGTGCAGCCAGGATATTATCCGTCTCCGGTGCAATAATAAGCACGGCGTCACATAGTTCCAGTAATGTACCAAACCCATTGCAGGGGCAGTCCTCCGAAATGGAAATGACCTGATCGGCAGGCAGGGTGGTACGGTTGAGTCCGGGAATTCGATCTTCAACGTGGGAATCCAGAGCAGCGATTGTCCGAACTTCTCCCCAGTGTTTGAAATCGGTCAGGAGCGCCCAAATCATGCCGAGCGCTTCGATTGCCAGATCGGCAGGAATATCCTTGCCGAGGCAACCGCCGCCGGTAAAGAATTCATAGACCAGAACTGTTGAGGAAGACATGCGAATCATACCCGTCATCGATCTATTAAACGGTTTTGCGGTTCACGCCATCAAGGGGGACCGAAAAAACTACCGGCCGCTTCACAGCATACTATGCAGCCAACCGGATCCTATCACAATCGCTCGATCTTTTCGGACCCAGCTCGGACTCAAGGAACTTTACCTGGCTGACCTGGATTGCATTCAGTACCGCGACAGCGCAAAGCATCGCCGGTTGATATCCAGCCTGGCGACAAACGAGTCCATGGATATTATCCTGGATGCAGGCGTTTCCGAGATTGAGGCCGCCATTGATTGGATAAACGCAGGAATCCACAAGATTGTCATCGGATCTGAGACGCTGCGGGCACTCAGCGTCATTGCGCAAATTCCGCAAACCCTCGACAAAAATCGCATTGTTTTCAGCCTTGATCTCCAGTCCGGCGCCATCCTGTCTCAATGCAGTGAATTCGCGGCCCTGTCCCCGATCGAAGCACTGGACCTGCTTCAATCGGCTGGATGGCAAGAGGTCATTCTGTTGGATCTCACCCGTGTCGGCAGCGGGATGGGCATCGACCGGAATCTGGTTGCCGAGACACGACGAAGATTTCCGGAAATGAACCTGCTGGTTGGAGGCGGGATTGCCGGCCCTGAACAGATGTCGGAGCTTTGGGAATCAGGCGTTGCCGGGGTATTGCTGGCGACAGCGCTGCATAACGGAACCATTACAACCCAAAACATTTCCGCAATGCAGGAGCCGCAAAAAAAGAGGTGCCCCGCTTTCACCGCGGGGCACTGATATTGAGTCTCCCGATTATGGACTTCGGCTTTATTTATATGCCGCGAAGGGATGAGCCAGCTCACCTTTCTTCGCCTGAATTTCCGCAGCCTTCGGCTCCCCGGCAACAGCGCGCTGGATGGCAAGCTTCGTGGCTTCGTAATTGAACTTCTGGATCTTGGCATCGTCCTTCGCTTCCCAATGGATGAACACGCCAACCAGAACAAATATATCCTCGGCCTCTGCCGCCGGAATCGTTCCCTCTTCCACGCAATCGGCCACGGCCATTGCCACAGCCCGCTGTGCAGGCCCAAACATCTGCACCGCCTGCGTCGCATTCTTTATCGTCACTTTATTGAACATGACGGTGGAAGGTTTGCATACGAGGTTCGGAGCTACTACGGCCAGCAATGCGGTAAACCCGTCTTTGTTGTTTGTGAGCGTATTGCAAAAAGCTGTTTCGGCAGCACTCCCGCGAGGTCCCATCAACAGATCGATATGAGCAACTTCATTTCCATCGCCGATCAGAGCTTCGCCTACCATCACACGATTTATTTTTGCCATTTCGCCTCCTAATAATTCGAGAACCGTTCAGTTTGGTGCTGGATCTATATATCGCATAGTACATTTTGTCAACACGATTCGAAATACACCACTTTTAATAACTTTGTTTTCATAAGATCTGGCATTGAGGACAATAGTAGATTGCGCCACCCAGGTACGCTTCCTTTTTTATTGGTCGTCCGCAGTCGGCACAGGGCTTGTTCACCGTTTTTTTGCTGAGGATTGTATGATACCCGCCCGACATACCATACAAATCCAATTCGGTATCTCGCCCTCCCTGGATCTCCATGGCGGCCAGGGTTGACTTAACCGATGCATATAAAGTGGCACGATCTTTCTCCGTAAGCGTCCGGGTCTTCCTCTTGGGATGCAATTTCGCATGGAACAGAATATCCTGCAACGTCCCATTCCCCAGCCCGGGAATTCTCTGCTCCGTCGCAAGCAAACCCTTGAGACTCAGGTTCCGGACATCGTCCGCAGCAGTGATTTTCTGAAAATAGGATTCGCTGAACTTTGAAGCCAGGGGAGAGGGTTTTTCCTTGGCCACCTTATAGTACTTGTTTTCCAATTCCCCTCTTAGACAGCAACCCATGCCTCCGTACATCTGCACACAGGCGGTCAGCGCCGTATGATCGTCAAACTCGATAAGGAGTTGATGCTTCAGAGGGCGCGGTTCACCGGAGGGACAGAACCTGATCCCCACTCCCTCACCCAGAAGGATGTCCGCCTCCCCTGCCCCTATCTCCACTAACCCGCCATACGCGATTGCTTTTCCAATTGTCTTTCCCATCAGCAAACGGCTATAGCCATCCCGGTCGCCGTAGTACCACATCAACTTATGCGGGGTGTGACCGACCGTTACCCCCACAATCCGCTTCCCCTTGATCGTGGCGTTCAGTTGTTTGGAAATATTTGATGATTCCGGGAGTTCAATCATGGCGACACCTCAAGTAACAATTCGCGTCAAACCCGAACCGGCAATGCCCGGCCCAAATCTCCAATACCGATCCAGCAGCACAAGAAAGACGACGGCAGTGGTCAAATCCGCCGTGGTCCCAGGATTCAGAGTATGGCCGGGATCCCGCAACGACCGGTCCAGATCTTTTATTGCCGACTCGCCCTCCGGCGAAAAAACGCCGCCCCGATCCAGTGCCGCCGCCGCCCTGCAGGAAACGCCTTGCGCCGTCTCCCCATCTTTCTTCCTAAAAATCAGCGTATCCGGAACACGACTCAGGATGGTAAGGTAGCACTGCACGACTGCACGGGAGAACTCCGCGCCGCGTGCCAATGCCGCCTGCAGCGCGGGATATCCAATTTCAAAGGATATCTCAAAATCGCTGGAATACTCTCTAGCAATGGAATCCCTTTCCCGCGCCAGTTGCATGGCCTGCAGCAGCGTTATGGATGGCTGCGCCGCAATATCGGCAGTCTCCACCCGGCCCATGCCGCCCGGCTTTGCCATGCGAATGGCTTTGTAGGCAAAAACCGCATCCTCCACGCTTAATTCCTGAAGTACCGTATGGAGCTTTTCGCGAACTTCACCCAGGGAACGCGCGCATTGGCATGATTTCACTAATGGCGCAAGCAAAAGGATGATTCCAAGGTTGGTATTTGAACTTACCATGCGGTGAGTGGCGTCAACTGCCTGCAGGATGATTTCACCCACTCGGAGGGCTTCTGCTTTATCCAGGGCGGATCCGATAGCGATAGCGCTCAGCAGAAAATCACTCATGGTCGCATCACAAAAATCCTGTTCTCGCGACACATTGCCCGGCTTTGAGGAACAAACATCCCATATGCAGGCCATCTGGGCAAGTTGAGCAATTTCTCCGGGCGTTTTCATTGCATCAGGATTCCAGCACATGATCGACAATGGCTTCGGCAATCTGCAATTCAGTGGTCTTTTGCAAACCGCGCCAGCCGGGAATGCTGTTTATTTCAATGACGTAAGTCGTTCCGTTCTCCGCAGGCATCAGATCTACGCCAGCGTAGTCCAATCCGACAAGACGAGCCGCATCTACAGCCAGAGCCTTCATCTGTTCATCCAAATCAATAGGCTCAGCCGACGCACCCTGTGAAAAATTGGTTTTCCATCCTTTGCCGCGGCGCCGCATCGCCGCAATCACCCTCTCGCCCACAACAAAGGCACGTATATCCTCCTGCCGATGCGGCAGATATTCCTGAATATAGAAAATATAGCGATTCAGTTCCCACGAACGCAGCACACGATAAGCGGTATCTTCATCGCAAATCCGGACCATTCCTTTGCCCTCGGATCCAAACAAGGGTTTGACAATGACATCCCCTAATTCGCGACAAGCCTGCATTGCCGTTTCAAAATCTTCCGTTACCAGAGTCCGCGGCGTCTGGATTCCCGCGTCCGCAAGGAGGAAAGACGTGTAATACTTATCCACGGTTTTCTCAATCGCGGATGCCGGGTTCACGACACGAACGCCCAACCGCTGCAATCGGTGGAAGGCATCCATTCGGAAGACGATCTGTTCCAGAGACCCGGTGGGAATGGTCCGAACAAACAACGCACGGCAATCGTCCAGCCGTTGGCCGCGAACATGAAGTGCCGGAGCGCCGTCGATCCAGCCGGCCATTCGAGTGATCGGGAAAAAAACAGGTTCGCAATTATGGTGGCGCACGGCCGCTTCCAGCGCCTGAACATGATAGCCCCTCTGGGAGGAGAGAATTCCTATCTTGTCCATCGTCGGCTAGCTTTCCAAAAAGGAGGCACGAATCAAATCGGCATTCAGGGATCCTGATCGGAAGAGTCGTCCCGAATTCAGATTATTGATTGCCACCTCAGCAGGGCTGAAAAGCAGTTTGTCGATCTGGTAAAAATCGCCTTTATACTGCATGAAGATATCGTAGAACGGCTTCCCGTAATCGCGAGAGCTGGCCGAAGGTATCTTATCAATCAACTCGGTAAGAAGCGCATCGTCCGTTCGCACGGAATAGGTGACCTGCGCCCCATAGAGGATTGCGTCATTAGTACGCCCGATGGCTTTCAGATCATTGGCAGCCACGGGAGCCAGCGGACACAAACCGATGGCATGTATCACGGTGCGCACATCAAATCCCAGTTCAACCAGCTTGTGCAAGCCGGTTTCTGCCGAACGGGCGGCAACCTGGACAGACCCTGCAATCGAAGCGGTCGGCGCTACCAACAGGATCAGATGCTCAGGATGAACTTGGCATTTTTCAGCTACATAGGCTGCAACCTCTGCCGTGGGCAACTCCCTTGTCTCAAGCATCAGGACTGCCGTATCACTCTGGTCGCGGTATTCAAGCTTTCCAAAAAGCTCCTCATCGGCGCAGCGCGCTCGTGCGGGCCCGGAGCCAATGGCAAAATAGCGATCGAGTTTGATGGCCCATCCCGCGTACTGGGACGCCATACAGGCAATCGCGGGATAACTTGCGGTAATCGCTACCGCGGGCACATGGAATGCCTCCGCTCCCGTGTAAAAGCCCTGCTGCGTAAAACTGACCTGGCCCAATCCGCCCAGGCAGGCGCAGGAGAAAAGACGCCCGGCTTCCAGGCTGCCTGGAACATTAACGCCGGCATCGACCACCGTGGCTCTGTTGGACAACCGGAAAGTATTCAGGCCAAGGGCCTCGCCATCATCTATCATCTGTTGAACGATCACAGCCGCGCGTCTGTTAACACTGATCATAGACGAGTATCTCTCCCTTCCCGATCCGATTAAAATCACCGCTATATCGATGGAAACACCCCGTTGAAGCATATTTTGGAACCTGGATCCCGTGCTCGCTCAGGTGTTGGAAGATCAAACCTAGAAAACTTGGCTGATATCGACAAGCATATCGATAGGTTGGCAGCAATTCCGGTTTTTCAAAGGTCACAATCGTGCCGCGCAACAGTCCGGCGCCGGCGCGCACTCCCAGCTTCCCGAACACTACAATGGAGCCGGCGATCATAAAAGCTCCTGCGAAATCACCAACGTCTTTCTGGACGGCAATCAGCCCGCGCCGCATGCAGGCGCCTACCTCATTTCCCGCGCTTCCTTCTACCAGGATTACCCCACGGTTCATTCCGTGGCGGCTGCCTCGATAGGCTCCGCCCAGGCAATGACCGGCATCCCCGCGAATATGGATCCTGCCACCAGCCATCTCGGCGCCAGCCCAATCCCCGGCATTGCCGAAAACATGAATCTCACCACCGCGCATACCGGCCCCCAGATGCATGCCGATATTTCCCTGAACGGTAAGGCGTCCGGAGGTCATTCCCGACCCGACATTCTTTACCCGGCTCAGATCCCCGCGGAGAACAACCTCTTCCGTACCCTGTTCGTCAATCTGAAAGAAATCGCCCAAAGAAACACGCTGATTCCCATGCATGGCGGGAAGCTGGGCGATTTCGAATGCGGATTTGCCACGCAAGACATCCGGCGTAATGGATCCTGCCTCCAGAGGAGCCTCGGGTTGCACGTGCATTGTCAGCATAGTCATCTGGAAGCGTCTCCATTCAGAATTTTGTGTAAATGGAAATGAAACTTGCCCAGATTGCCTCCGTAGTTGCCCGCGGAAATGCGCAGGACACCCGGGATGCACGCAGCCAACACCCCAACGCGGGTCGCCTCTTCAATCGATTCGACATCCAGCCCGTCAATAACTATTTCAAGCACTGAGTTCACGCCCTCCGGCAATTCTGTCTTCACCAGCCCTCGCAAACTGGGGCAGAATGCATCATTCGTGGATGCTCTCAGGAACTTATACCGTGATCCGACTTTGCTTCCACTGCGGACAATACCGCCGGGAAAAGGCAAAATCACGTTGCGAATACGCCTCATGGCATCAACCGCCAATTCAGCAGCCTGTAGTGTGGTTTGCGGATCCTTCCCCAGGATAAGAAAATTCCCGCCACCGATTCCCCGCTGAAGGCCAAATTTTTCCTCAATGAGAAACTCCCCTTCCATTACCGGTATTCTCCAGTAGCAGCGGCCATCGATAACTTTGCTTGCCTGGAACGTATCGCCAAAAAAACGCAACTGGCTTCCCACCGCCACGCGCTCCTCGGAGGACAAACCGTTGTAGCAGGCGGTGGTGGCACAGGTCAGTATCGTCTGTCCGATGCGATCGATTAGCTGCTTTGAAAGAGTATCCTTGCCGTAGGCAAACATGAGGATGCTGGCACCCGGCCGCCCATCGGGCGTATTATCCATTTCGCATTCAAGCCCCGCCTCGCACCCACACCCGATAACGGAGGTGGCAAATCCTGTCATCTGGCGTACCGCTTCGATTACCCATTTGCGATTTACGGCTGTAATGATTACGCGAGCCGCCCAGGTACCGAAGGCTTCCGCGTATGTGTCCTCTACTTCAACGCCGTTGATCTGGTATGTCATAGTCGTAGGTTTGCTTCCATTTACATTCAGCAGCTCTTCACTTCACCGCGACTTCTCGCGGCCGCTGGAGATAATGCTCGGCTTGCACAGGATAGTTCTCGAACTCAATGGTGTAGTATTTGCTGAAAAAATCCCGAATATCGTTTTCCACGGCCACGTCATACGCAGGAGAAACAAAAAGGGTATGACCGTAGGTCTCCTTGCGAATATGGCCATCCTCCACCAGCACTTCCCCTTCCTTGATCACATATCTCGGGTTTGCAAACATCTGCTCTTTGTCATCGTGCTTGTCATAGATGGTGATATCCGCATCCGCGCCACAACCGAGATGCCCCTTGTGCGTCAGACCTAAGATCTTTGCCGGCGCAGCCCGGGTAATGATTGCAATCTCGTATAGCGAATATTCCCGATCATGATCCGGCAGACTGGTTTTGGCAATTGCCTTCGGGTTGACCGTTTTCAGGACATCTTTCCGGTATTGCCGATCCATCAACAGCCGGATGATCTGCGGATATGCGACGAAGGACGCCCCGTTGGGATGATCGGTAGACAAGGCTATTCGCCAGGGATCATTGACAAGGAGGAACCATTCCAGGCCAATGGCCCACTGAGTAGCATGAACATAATTCTTATCTTTGTATTCTATCGGAACGATGCCGCATCCTTCCTCACACTCCACATCCACATTGACCCATTTTCGGCCGCCAATCTGATGCAGAAGGTAAGCGAGGGGGCCGTCGCCGGTCATAGAGGTGGTTTCCCCGAAAAGAACCTGCCCGATATCCACAGTCACATTTGTGTGCGTATTCACGTACTCGGCCAATTCGGGCACGCGTGAAGTGAATAATCCACCCGGTCGACCGCCATAGCTGTGAAACTGAATATGCGCCAGGTGCCCCGGCCTGCCATCCAGCGCCTTCATGGTTTCCAGGGTGGCCTGCCAGTTTCCGGCTATTCCAAGGTTATTGCAATGGATGTGCACGGGGTGCGGCAGTCGCAACTCCATACTCGCTTCGGCAAGAGACGAGATAATCTGGCGCGGCGTAACGCCAAAGCCCGATACTTCGTCGTCCAGCGCATGAACGTTTCCTCTGAATTTCCACAATTCCACGCCGCCCGGGTTCACAATCTTGATGGCATACCCTTTTGTTGCCTGCAGCAGCCATGCTACATAGTGCTTCACTTTTTCACGTTCACCGGCGGCGATCTGCTTCATGATGAATTCGTTATTCCCCATCAAAACAAAAAAGCCTTTGTCGATGACAGGAGTATCCAGAAATTCCTCATGCGCATGTCGCGCCGCCATTGGAGGAACGGCGGCATCAAAAGCAGTGGTATATCCCATTGCCGCATAACGGTAGCCTGTAGTAAATGTCGATGGAATCGATTTCCCCACGCCGGATCTGGTAATCGCGGTTTTGGACACCGGGTCCCGCCTGTGATCCTCCGGGCGCATTTTGCGGGCTGTATTGACCTTTGGCCCGGCAATGTGGCAATGCATATCCACACCACCTGGCATAATCACCATTCCGGCGGCATCAATTGTCTTTCCTTCCTTGACGGTATCGACGATCCGCCCTTCGCTGACGCAGATCTCTCTCACCTCGCCGTTGATGCCGTTGATCGGATCGTATACTTCACCATTGATGATCTTCAGCATGCTTTCAGCTCCTTCACTCGCGTCAACAACCGGCTGAGCAATTCCTGATCAGACGGATACGGAGAGGGCAGGACTTTCCGCAGCAGAATCGGGATGTTATCCATGCGATATACCGTTCCCTCCACATGAATTCCCGCTGTACATGTCGTGAACGCAACATGCGCGATTTTCGTGGTTTCACTTTCATGCGTGTCCACCGCGATTGTGGGAATGGAAGCCAGGTGGCGAACCGCTCTTGCGGGCAGCGTTGCCGCCGGATCGGCGGCCACCACGATGGCCGCATCGGCCTCCTTTCGACTGCATACATCGACAACCGTATACTCTCCCGGATTGAAACGAGGGTAGCCCAGGCTGAAGTTGACACCGAAAGGATACCCCGTCTGCCACGCGACGACATTATCCACGCCGGTTACATTGCCGTGGCCTCTCATAGGAATAATGGCAAATTTTGTATGCTGATGAAGCGCGCGCACCAGCAGAAAAGCGGCGGTAGTATTGAAGTGCTTGCCCCGCGTTTGCGTCAAGCCCTGACCGGCAAAGAGCACGCCAAATTTGCAGTGCATCATCTTTTCCGCCAGAGCATTCAGCTGATCGATCGTCAGGCCGGTTTCTTCGACGGACGCTTCATCCACCTTTTGGCCCTTCACAAGAGCCTGGAGAGCCCAAAGCACCTCAAAATCCTTGCCGGGCTTTATCTGAATAAACATATCCACGGCGGCAGCGCTCGCGGTACGGCGTACATCCACAAGCACGACGGTGCGATCTTTTCGTCCTCGAGGAATAAACATGCCTTTGGGCATTACAGCATAACGCACCATGTGGCGCGGATGCGATTCCCCCGGATTCGATCCCCAATAAATGATCAGGTCAGCCCGGTTCTTGACCTCACCCAGGGTACAAGTGGGCTCGCCGACGCCCTGCAGCGCCATGCCTGAAGGGCCATGACATACGGAGGTGCAACAATCCAGGCACCCGCCCAAAAGCTCAGCCAGCGCCACGGCCGAACGCTGTGCTTCACAGGAAGTGCTGCTCAACCCGTAAACGAGCGGATATCGCGATGCAGCCAGGCAGCGAGCCGCTTCATGAATCCCTTCTTCCAGGCTGACGGCCTGCCCCTGGATCCGGGCCAACGGGAGGTTCGATGGTTGGCCATGGTTCAGAAACCATGCTTTCCCAAGAACACAGGCATTCTTAACCTGGGTAACACGATCCTCTTCAACCGTCACCCGGATATCGTCACAATCACACCCGCAAAATGCGCACACTGCGTGATCCACTTGCATACGCCAATCCTATGACTCCATTATCCCGGACCCGGGCTTCTGTTCCTGATTTTTGGGAACAGCTCTTGTAATCTCGATCTCCACGTGTTTTGAATCGGGCATTCCTGACGCGTAGGTTTCACCGCCAACCAATCGGTTGCACGCCGGACCGAATGCAATGAACGCCATCCCCGGGGGTATATCGGCAGCACGGCATATGACTTCCGCCGATCCATACTCCGTGGTTATCCGAACGGCATCTCCCTCAGCCAATCCTGACCTCTCCAGATCAACAGTATTCACATCCAGGATGCGGGTAGCCTCTTGATAATCCAGGTATTCCTTACCGCTCGAAATTCCAGCACCCTGCTTGGTGGACCTGCCGGTAACCAACATCAGCTTAAGCGTTGCCATAAATCCGATCTCTCAACAATCGAGCCTGTCGAACCAACTCGCCATACGTTTCCGCCCGCGTTGCCCCTTGCGCAAGCAGGGTACAAACCGGACTGCCTTTCCGCAATAACTGATCCGGGGCCGGAATATCCCTGAGCTGGCAGCCCGGCATATTCAAGACTCCCGGGCAGACGGAATCTTTTTCGCAAAACAGAATGCTTTTACCGAAAAAACGGTCGGAACTCAATCGCGATTCCAGTCGAAATTCCGGCAATCTTCGATCGACAACCGCCTCCATATGACAACCAAAAATCGACAAGCCATATGCCCGTTCGATCAATTCCATAGAAGCGGAATATCGGGGATTCACCTCGATAAGATATACTTCATCACGATTCAGGATAAAATCAAAACCATTGATGCCTATTAATCCATATTCACGGACAAGGAATTCGCATAACCGCCTAACCCGGCTAACCACGGGCAGGCCGGGTTCAAGAGCCTCCGGCAAAGGCAGGATATTTCCGCAATAGCGATAGCCCTGTGTCCCAAAGTGGCAGTCCCCGATCAATTGCTCCGTGATTCCAAGGAGTACGGTTTCCGATCCGTTGGCAACAAATGTTGCCGAACAGGCTTTTCCTGCAATGAATTCCTGCACCAGCGTTTCTTTTTCAGGCGTCTGTCCATGAAGGAGGAAGATGCCATGCCCCCCTCCACTCTTAACCGGTTTACTGAGCCACTGACGTCCCTCATCCAATCCGCGACTATTCTGGCGGGAAAGGGTCTCCGGAACGGAAAAGCCACCCGCCCGCAGGCGAGCAAATAAAACCGGCCAATCACGGATGGCGGCAACGCTGGCAGGAGAGTTGCCAGCCAGCGGATGGGTCGATTCAAACCTTTGAAGTATTTCAGGATGGTTCTCGAGATTGGAGGTATAGGCAACGGAGTGAAAATCAAGTTGTCGACTCGCCTCAAACAGCGCACGGGCGCTATAGGGGACATTAAAATCCCGCGGGAGGGAATAGCAACCGGCAAGTGCTCGCAAATCCTCATCCCCAAAAGCATCCAATGCAACGACCGGGTAGCGGCTTTGGACCGCCGACTCGACAAAGGCGCGCACACTGATGCCAATGACCAAAATTCTGCATTCTTGCGAAGACGTCATTTCACTCCCTGATTTTCTCCGCAGGTCTTCAGACATTAAAGATCATCCATCCATATTGAAAAGGTGCTCAGTCTATCACAGGGATGAGACTTCCCACACTGGAAGCTCCGGCATATTTCCCGCTCCGGGATTTGCTAAATCCTTCTGTGCCTGTTTTGCGGCGCGTGAGGTAATATAGCTGTCGTTGCGGAGTTTATTTCGCAGTACAAAACCGAAAAGGCTTCCGGAGGATACCACCGCATGAAGAAGATACTTATCCAACTCGACAGTGACCGTGTGCCCAGCGTATTTGACGCCGTAACGGCTTACGATGCGGGAGCGGATCGATTGCTTCAACATGGTGGAATCGTTCCCACTGAAGTGCGCGACCTCGTTTACGGAGCCATGTTCACGCGCGGACCTTCGGATTTGAAAAACACCGCTGTATTCATCGGGGGAATCAGCGTTGCAAAAGGAGAGGCCATTCTCAAGGAAACCCTGGCAGCATTCTTCAACCCCTTGAGAGTCTCGGTAATGCTTGACTCCAACGGCTGCAACACAACGGCCACGGCCGCGGTGGTCAAAGTCATTTCCGCAGTCCCGGTCCGCGGACAAAAAGTGGTTGTGCTGGCGGGAACCGGACCCGTAGGCCAAAGGGTTGCCGCCCTCCTCGCCAAAGAGGGAGCCGAAGTCACACTCACATCACGCACTTTTGAGCGAGCCAAAACCGCTTGCGATGCTTTGAAAGAGCGATTTGGGTCGAATGCAATTCCGGCAGCCGCGGCCGACTTCGCGGCCACAGCAGCGGTACTTGAAGATGCATGCGCCGCCATCTGCACCGGAGTGGAAGGGGTCATGCTCATTCCGGAAGATGTCTGGAAAAAGCACCCGACGCTGCAGGTCCTGGCAGACGTCAATGCAGTCCCTCCCCTTGGAATCGAGGGAACGCAATCTCATTGGGACGGTCAGCAGGTCAATGACAAGCGGATATTCGGTGCCATTGGAATCGGCGGCCTCAAAATGAAAGTCCACAAGAGATGTATTGCACGGCTTTTTGAGCGCAATGACCTGGTATTGGACGCAGAGGAGATAATGGTCATCGCCAAGGAATTGGCCTGAGGAAATGCGCGGAGGGCTTGTCTCAAAGGAGGAGGGTGCTGCGGGACACGAAGGCTTCGGATTTTTGAATCTTCACCTGAGCGCCCCTGTTTCGGGGCTGTACGCAGAGAACCTGTCCTTCGCCGCAGGTTTGGAGAAAGTCCTTCACCTGCTGAGTCAGTTTTCGTGCGGACGCTCGCCCCTGGACCAGGCCATAAACAGCGGGTCCCCAGGAACTCTGCCCTGCTCCGACCGCTCCGTTCGCCAGCAGAAAGTCGATTATCTTTTCGGATAGAGGATTCGAATATCGCCCCCCCTGAACGGCGGCAAAACAATCTCCTATCATCTGCTGTATGATCGTCATCGCCTTTCCGAAACCATCGATATCTTTTTCAACAAGCGCGGGCAGCATTTTCATCAGAAGCAGATGACTGACTTTTCCCACCAGATCCGGGTTTGCCTCCGGCAAATGCGAAAAAGCGCTGCATTCCCTTTCACCGCTGATACCTTGCCCGGTGCCCGGAATACATACAATGAAAAACCAGTCTTTCGGCACCGCACGGTGAAACAGGATAGGAGGGACATGCTTTCCTGCCTGCCGGGTTGCCCTCGCGGAATCAACGGGCTCGGGGATTCGGTGCCCACCATCCAGAACGAAACCGCCATGTTGGAAGGTTGCAATCCCTATGCCCGATCTCATGCCCCTTCCGGCATCCAGTGCAATCTCCTCGACGCTCAACGGCAAACCCGCCAGATGAGCCAGTGCCGTCCCAACCGCAAGCGCTATCTGGGTCCCCGAACCCAGGCCGACGTGCGCGGGGATTCCCGAGATCAGTTGAAGGCGCGCTCCGGCAGGAATCCCATATTTTTCCACGAAGCGGACGGCGTAAGTTTTTACGCGGTCCGATTCCGCACCCTCGATTATCAGGTCATCCGCCGATTCGGCCTTTAGCCGCAGCTGCGGATGATCCACCGCCACACCAATGCTGCCATACAGCCGGCCACACTCCCCATTGTGATCCAGCAAACCCAGATGAAGGCGCGCACAGGTTCTGACCTCAATCATTACGCTCCCTTTCGAACAAAGTCTTGTACCATCTGTAAGGCTTGTTTATCGATCGCATCCCCGGTTTTTTCTACGATCTCCCCATACTGCATCAGCTTTTCTTCCACCCAAAGCGGTTCGTAGAACATCCGTCGCGTGGCCACGATGGTCGCTTCCAGCACGGCATTGCTGCCGCGACGAAACCCAAGGAATTCCTTCTGCCGGCCCTCGTAGAGCACCCTGCATTGGATATTGGCTCGCACATCGTCCCCTGAATCGGAAATCACCTCCATTTCCCGCCAGGAACAAGTTTCGCTGAACACGACACACGGGCTCGCCTTCCCCGGGAAATGAGGAAGCACTGCATCATATAGCGCACTCCGGACATACGCCAGAATATCATCGCTTATGTTTGCTACTCCATACCTGGTAGAGAGAAGGTTCCGACAGGTATGGCTGTCACGGAATGGCCTCACGACGACAATGTTCCGGTCCCACACCACTCCCATAGGTGCGAAGTTGGGTTTCCCGCTCTCATCCAGAGTGGAGAAAATCGTCTCAACAATCATATTTCGAATTTTGCATAAAACTCAGCACCGTGAGTTTAACCCAAAAAACCGAGGACTCAGATAACAAAACAAATCACTGAACCACAGACAAAACCCGATAGGAATGCGGCTTGATCTGCAGCGGGAATTGCAGCCTGTTGCCGCCCCCTTGCCCGAACCCAAACCAGGCAGGAGCAGAGTTCTTGGGCGGCGTCTGAGGGGAAAACTCCTCGCCACTGACGATATCCCTCAGCCGGGGAAATTTCGGATCGAGCGAGATTCTGATATCCACGCTATCGGGAAGGAAGGACTCCACGATAAACGTATTATTGTCATACATGAACAGACTGACATCCCCCGGGCTTTCAATACGGACAAAGGAGTCCCGCAACAATACATTTCGGATTTGAGTTAGAACAGGAGCAGGAAAACTATACAGGTCGCTGAAGTTTTCCGGAACCGTCAAAACATAGAGCTGCCCTTTTGAGTATCCAGCCTGGATCAGCAGCGGATAGCCCAGATCATTCTGCGTCATGCCGCTGACCAGTTCCCATGCATCGTTAGTGAGATACTGCAGTTCCGGTATGATGATGTGGAGATCAGGCGAGACCGCGCTTTGCCCTCTGAAACTCTTTATAATCGCCTTTCTATCTGTCACGCGAATTTCCGCAATATCCTCGATACCCCTCCCCTGGAGAGCCCGCAGAAGGCCGGAGGTGATGACCACAGACTTCCCATCTACCAATTGTTTTTTGATTTTCACAACGACAGAAGGATCCGCCGCCGCACTTTCGGTAAGCAGTACCATCGCGGCTTCGCTTGGGAACTCCGGCACGAGGTCGATTGGAATGCCCACCATGCCGAGGTAGGTCTGAAGGAAATCCTCGCCGGTGGAATGATAGGGGCGATAGCTTTTGAGACCAACCGGTTTCCCCAGCTTGCCCAGGAAGGTATCCGCCTGTTCAAAGGCAACGCCGGCCGCGCGGGCGATGGTCGTGGGCTTGATGGAGCTTCCATCCTGCTGTTTGATCGGCTCCATCATCCGGTCAAAATCGAAGCTTGTTTGCTGCCCCTGCCACGGTCCACGGTCTGCCGGCCGAAGCTGCCGCTGCAGTTGGGCAAAATCGAACAGTGTAACTTCCGGCGTTTTGGCAAAAAGTGTCAGCCAGAGCTGCTCTGCATAGCGGTCCAGAAACCGGCTTGCCGCGGTATCGACCCAGCCACCGCCATTCCCGCCGGGCTTTAAATTCTCAAAGTACCGAAAAATGGAGTATCCCAGGTACTCCTGCAGATGCTGATCGCCGGTTCGATCCCGTGTTTCTGTTCCGGTATAGATCCCATCAAATAGCTTTGGCTCGGTTTCCAGGTTGAAACCAAGTCCCTGAAAGTGCTCATACCAATTGGGATACTTAATGACCAGCTTTACTTTCGGATTCACAGCCTTGGCCGGCTTGACCACAAGCTCACGGGCTGCTTCATCCATCAAGGCCAGCCGAAACTGGGTCCAGCTTCGGGTTCCCTTGGCACGAATACAGGCATCGCATTTGCAGTTCGTAAAGAAGAAATCGTCAAAAATGATCTCGTCAAAAAGGCCGGCCGTAAATTCCACTACCTGCTTCAAGTGCTTCCGATGTTCCGGGTTGGTATAACAGAATGTCTCAAAACGGTTCATCTCGTTCACAGTGGCTGTGATTCCACCTGCCACCGTAACCCCGCGATCCTGAAAAAAGCGTTTCAGCTTGAGAATAGTATCCTTCCCCGCCACCTTCATGTCCCGGTGAGTTTCCAGATATATCTTGTCTACCTTTACCTGCCGCGCAATCTCATTCCAGCGAGGCTCGAGCCACGAGAGGTCGTCCATGCGAAGCACTTCATAGACGCGGGCGTAAACAGACACCTTAAAGTTGTTGTAATGATCTGCAGCACCGGCTGCATAGGGAATCAGTGAGCATGCGAAAACAACCAGCAATCGAAGAGCAAGAGAACGTTTCATACATCAACCTCGATAAAAATGGCTTGTACCGCCATACACCTGCGCACCCGGCACCGGCCATTTTGGTGTAAATTACCAACCCATCCGTTTTTTTAGTTCGGTAATGTGCGCCGTGTGATGCCTGCCGTGCCAGGCCATCATCGGCAACAGCGTATCCAGCGTCATCAACCCTCGCTCAGGGTGGATAAGCTTCCGGGACCAATCTGCAGGCTGCAGCGATTCAAACATCTGCGTCCAGCGTCCATGGAGACCATCGAGCAGCGCAAGCGAATGCAGGACCGGAGATGTGCGCGCATCAGACAATTCGGCCCAGAGGGCCTCATCGAAAGGTTTGATGATCGGCTCATTTTCCGTCAATCCAAGCTTTGTACGCACATACCAGTTCATATGAGAATCAGCCAAGTGATGAACAACCTGGCGCACAGTCCATCCCTCCGGACGATACACCGTATCCAGTTGGCTGTCGGCAAGGCCCTGCACAGCCAGGCGCAGCAGATTCGGCAACTCTCCTATCTGCCGCATGCAGAGAATCCGCTCCGCTGGTGTTGTTGTGGAAGCTGCCTGGTATTGTCCAATCGGGTATCGCAAATCAGACATCGTCTCCTCCATTACTCAACGGAAAACATGGAATTCTAGTCCGCCTTCGGTGTTCTCCGCGTTTTCAAATCTTTCGACAGATAACCCCAGCGCAGTTCCTCTTCCTGCGCATATGTCTTTCCCAGTTTTATGGCAATCGATGCTTTCTGGAGTTCCCTGCCCAGGTAAAAGGCATGGGCTCCATCCACCTCTCCCAACTCTCTGAAAATGGAGTCAATCTCAATCCCTTTTACAAACAGCTCTCGATTGAAAACATAAATGAACTCGCGATCAGTGAATATACGAAAGTGGCGGTCCTTGATGTTCGACTGCATTGAACGCAGTTCATCCTCTCGAAAGCTCTCAAAAGACGGATCCTTAACCGTAAGTAATCCATCGTTCAAGTGCTTGGGCAGAACGCGGTTCATTTGAGCATAGTGCATCAGACGCCGGGCATGATCCAGCTCACACACTGCTCCGCGCGCCCAATGCCCGACTTCCGTCGTCAGCACATAATCAATACCCAGTTCTGCAACGATACCCGCGATCAGAGCATTCATTCCGGTTGTGTCGGCATCCGTCAATTCGGTGATATTCCCGGCACCCAGGAGCATTTCGGATTTCGGATATTTCCGCCGGATGGAAGCAAAGCTTTCAATGGATTCGGTAAAACCGAAACAAACCGGCTTCAAAATCGGGTCAATGATGTATGGAACGCGCCAGGATTCCAGCTTTGCGATATTGGCCGACAGCGATTCCAGCTCGCTCGCTTCGTCCGGAATAACAACCACCTTGCAGTGCAGATGGCGCGCGACATCAATATTCCTCGAGTTAACGCTCAAAACAAAATCCACGCCGGCGCGATCGGCACTCAGGATATCGTCCGGATTGAAGGAATCGATGCTGACAGCATAGCCTGCCTGCTTCAAAGCCCGCACCGTTATCTCGATTTCGGGGAAAGAGCCGCTGACCGGGCATCCCAGGTCGATAATGTCCGCGCCGCTCGCCCGGTAATAGCTCGCGCGATTTAGAATCTCCTCCAGGGTCATGCGATGCGCATCCACAATTTCAGCCAGGATCTTCGCATGATATTCGCCGTAGCCCTCCAGTCTTTGGGAGGCGCCAAAATAGCCTGGGATATCCTTCAGGCTTTTGGGGCCCCGGATGACCTCCGCACCGGTCTTCTGCTCAACCAGAGCCAGATCCCCCTCGCAGGAACCGGGAATCATGATCCTGTCGCATCCGTTGCTTCCGCTTATATGTTTTGAGATGAAACGGGTATCCATGAGCGCGGCCACCGAAATCGGCATGACAGACACATCGTATTCAAGGGCTTGTATCCCCTGCAAACAGTCGCGCAAAGACTGTTCTGCCAGTTTTCCCGTTATAAACAGGTACCGAGGCATTTGGCTCCCCCTGCCATATCTAACTAATGTACCCGTTTGGCCATGATTTACATATTGAAAAGGAGGCCTCGTCGGCGTTTTGCTGTGATGGAATGATAGCGAATGAGCGGAGGATTGAAGGAATCTCTGTCGGCTAGCCTGGCCGTGTTTTGATCATTGTATCCAGTGGGGAGTTACCCAGCAACAATCGGTAATGAATCCGGCCTTTGCTGTTCTCGAGCCTTTCGACGGTGCCGGTGGCGACTACAGCGTCGCCAATACAGGCCTGTTCGCAGAACCTGCCGCGAAATGAGACGATTTCATCAATAGGGATTTCCGGGCCGTCCAGAATCTTGACGCCGGACACCCCATATCTGCAGGGAGTAAATATTGCATCCTGATCGTCAACTATACTGGCTTCAATGGTAGCGCGCCCCATGGCCGAATATCGTATTTCTCCATAGTTTTCCTGGATCTCTTGAGGATCTTTGAGAAAACGGATGAAATAGGGGCGCGCACGAAAGCTGCCTTGACAGATCTTGTTTCTCTCGGATGCCACAAAGTCATCAAACGCCATCTGCGTATCCGGAGTGCGCTGCTCGTATAGCTCCGCAACACCAGCCGCGTCGAGCCGATTCCATTCCGGATCAGATCCCGACTGCAAAATGGATTGCAGAGCCTGATACACTTTTTGGCTGTTTTGCAGCCCAAAAACGGAGATATCCAGGTCAGAGGAATCCCTATGCATGTCGATAAGAATCGATCCCGAAATTCCAATCGCGGAGGACGGAACACCGGATCTTGTCTGAAGTGACTTAATGAAATCGGCAGCATCGGTCAAAACCGGATGAGATTGTTGCTCAGAGCATAATTCGACGGCGCGTGTGCGCGGATCATACACTCGCCCAATCAGGGTTCGGGGCACGCTCTGCAGAGTGGTCTGAAAAACCGGATCGTGTTTGAGGTAATGCGGAAATTGCGACCGAAGCAGCTGTTCCTGTTCCGGGAAATGATAGAGCCGCCGATAAGCCATCCCGGATCTTACCCTGCTTCCATGATCCGCGTCCGGCACATAGCGAACGACGCCAATCACACGATCCGGAGGATGTACCAATCCTTTTACGGCAAAGAAGAGACCTTCCCGCGTTTCCAGATAAAAGCTCTCAATAATGCCAAGTGCAGCAAGAGCATCCACAAGGGTGACCCCGGCAAACGCAAAAACGCCACAAATTGCAGGAATTTCAACTATCGGAAATTCATGCGATTCGTGGCGTTTCCGCTCTGCTTATCTAATATCCGCTGCCGGCGAACTCACCGAAGGCTTCTGAATATCGGCAACTTTTGCCTTGCTATAGTCGACGCGCACCCGCTCCACGATCGCGTTGACCGGTTCATCCAGGTATTTTGTAAAATACGTTGGATAGATTCCAATCCAGAACGACAGGATGATCAGCGGAACGAAGGTGACGATCTCCCTCAGGTTCAGATCCGGCAAAGCCTTATTCAACGGGTTTTCCAGTTTTCCAAACATCACGCGCTGGTACAACCAAAGCATATACGCGGCTCCCAGCACAATCCCGATCACAGCCAGGGCTGCATAGGGCCAGAGTCCAGGAGCAGCGAAGGTACCCTGAAGAATAAAGAATTCGCCGATGAATCCATTCAGCCCGGGCATGCCAATCGAGCTGAGAGTCATGATCAGGAAAATCGTGGCATAGACCGGCATAATATGGCTCAACCCACCGTAATCGGCGATCATACGGGTATGCCGTCTTTCATATACGATACCGACAATCAAGAAGAGCGCTCCGGTCGAAATACCGTGGTTCAGCATCTGCAGTACTCCGCCCTGCAGGGCAACCGGTGTTGCAGCAAACACGCCGAGCATCACAAAACCGAGGTGACTGACGGAGGAATATGCAACCAACGATTTCATATCCTTCTGCATCATGGCTACCAGGCCGCCATAAATGATCCCGATCAGGGAAAGGATCAACATTGGCTTCAGGAAATGCATGGTTGCCCACGGGAACATCGGAAGGGAGAATCGAACGAATCCGTAGGTCCCCATCTTCAGCAAAACGCCGGCCAGGATCACGGAGCCAGCGGTCGGAGCTTCCACGTGTGCATCCGGCAACCAGGTGTGAAACGGAAACATCGGAACCTTGATTGCAAACCCCACGAAGAAGGCCAGGAAGACCCACCATTGAAGACCGGTCGGAAAACCCAGTTTTTGGAAATTAATGATGTCGAACGAATAGATGCCGCTGACATCGTGTTGATAAAAATAAATCGCCAGGATTCCAACCAGCATCAACACAGAACCAGCCAGCGTATACAGGAAGAACTTGATGGCGGCATAGAGTTTTCGCGGACCGCCCCATACTCCGATCAGGAAGTACATGGGGACCAGCATCACTTCCCAGAACACATAAAAGACCAGGAAGTCCAGGGACATGAAAACACCCAGCATGCCGGTCTGCAGCAGGAGCATAAAGGCATAATATTCTTTCACTCTGTCCTTGATAGCGGTCCATGATGAAAGAATGGCAATGAACCCCAGAAGCGTTGTCAACATGATGAGCAGCATGCTGATGCCATCAATCCCGATTTTATAATTCGCTCCGATCAACGGGATCCATGAGTGCTCATAGTTGAACCTGAATCCATTGGATCCGATATACCGCGGATTGTTGAACAAAGTCAGGAGCGGGATGGAAATGAGAAAACCGATGAAAGCGGTGATGTTTGCGACCCATCTGATCGCATTCCCATTATCCCGCTTGATGAACATAATCAGAATCATCCCGACCAGCGGAAGATAGCAGACAATGTTCAAAATGTTGTTCATGAAGAAGTCCATTGCGTTCCAATTCCCTTTCGATTCGAGATCAGAGAAGAAAACCCAAATCCAAAATCTCGTTCGTCGAACCTAGTAAAAGGTCACCCATTGTTTCCAGAAGCCGGGGTTTAACAAACCGTTATGGTAAATCAGGACGAAAACTACAATACCCAGAACGGCTACAAGCACATAGCGCTGCACCAGCCCCGTCTGAAACGATGTAACAATGCGATTTAAACCCATATTTATCCAGCCAATCAGATTCACCAAACCGTCGACAACGTATTTGTCAAAAAGCCTGGAGAGGCTGGAAGCGCCGCGCGTGGTTGCGGCCGTTCCGTTCACCGCGCCGTCTACGAATTTCGAGTCCACCCAGAAAAATGCTCTTCCCAGGTCTTTGGCACGGTTAACGAACAAAGCATCATAAAGCTCATCCACGTAATACTTGTGGAATACCAGATTGTAGAATCCTTTGATTCTTTCTGTGACCCGATCCGCCAATCCCGGCTTGGAAATATAGAACCGGTAGGCCAGGGAAATTCCCGTAACAGCAATAGCCACCGAAAGCAGGGTAAACAGCAATTCCTGGCTTGCGTGATGAGCCACCGGCTCAGCGTTTTCGGGGAGCCGAAGTACCGGTTCAAGAAAATGTTCAAACCGATTTGAGAGTCCGGTCCATCCCGGGAAACCGACCAGGCCGCCTATGGTGGAGAGCACGGCAAGCGCAGCCAGCGGATATACGACGCGCTTCGGAGATTCATGGAGGTGATGTTTCGTGTGCTCATCCATTCTCTCCTCTCCCCAGAACGTCAGGAAAAGGAGCCGGAACATATAGAAGGCCGTCATCCCGGCGCCGCACCAAAGCAGGAACCAGATGACCGGATGGCCATTGCTCCATGCCTTCCAGAGTATCTCGTCTTTGCTGAAGAATCCTGCAAAAGGAGGAATGCCGGCGATGGCAATAGTGCCGACAAACATGGTCCGGTAGGTCCATGGCAGGTGCTTTCTAAGCCCGCCCATCTTCATCATATCCTGCTCATGATGCATGGCCATAATTACGGATCCGGATCCAAGGAAGAGGAGCGCCTTGAAAAATGCATGGGTCATCAGATGGAACACGCCGCCCACGAAAGCGCCCACACCCAAAGCCGCAAACATATATCCAAGCTGGCTAACGGTGGAGTAGGCGAGCACGCGCTTGATATCCGTCTGGGTAAATCCGATCGTGGCCGCGAAGATGGCCGTCAGCGAACCGACAACAGCAACAATCACCAGGGTTTCCGGAGCACGGCTGTAAAGCGCATTGCTGCGGCAGACCATGTAGACACCGGCAGTCACCATCGTGGCGGCATGGATGAGAGCAGAAACAGGAGTCGGCCCTTCCATCGCATCCGGCAACCACACATACAATGGTATCTGCGCGCTTTTTCCGCAGGCACCAACAAAGAAACAGAGGGTCGCCCAAAAGAGGAATGTGTGCCCGGTTTGGACCGGGAGTTCTGCCGCCCTGCTGAAGACCTCTTCAAACCGAAGCGAGCCGAAATGGACAAAGACGAGCATCATACCCAGGATAAAGCCGGCATCGCCGATCCTGTTTACAACGAATGCTTTCTTCCCTGCATCGCCGGCACTCTTTTTGTCGAAATAAAAGCCGATCAGCAGATACGAACATAGACCTACGCCCTCCCACCCGACAAACATCATCACATAGTTGTTTGCGAGTATCAGGGTCAACATCGCAAACATGAACAGATTCAAATAGGCAAAGAAACGATAGTATCCGCTATCGTCCCACATATATCCCGTGGAATAGATGTGGATCAGAAAGCCTACTCCTGTAACGACGAGCACCATGATTGAGGACAGTGCATCAAGCTGAAATCCCCAGGGCACCTCGAAGTTGGCCATGCCGCCATTGGCTAGCGGGAGAGCTCCGCCGCGAAACCACGTACACAGGTCTCTGGTAAAGAGCTCTTTGTGTTCAACGCCGAAGAGCTGGTACACAAGCAGAAGGCTCAGGATAAAGGCCAGACCAACGGAAGCCAGGGCAATGAACGACACAATCCTTTTGTCGAGCTTATTGCCGCCGCTCCGCACTTTGGCAAGCCCCAGAAGACCTATCAGAGCACTGCCGGTAAACGGTAAAATCGGTATCAACCAGATATAGTTCAACATAGCGTATGTCTTGGTGAATTTGCGAGCTCTGCTATTACCCGAACCTCAGCCCCTATTGCTGTGGATAGATTCCGGCAGGTCTCTTAACAAACCGTATATAGTAACACTCGAATCAGCAACTAGTAACACAGGAAACAAGAATAAGTCAATTGCTCAATCCTGGGGATAAACTCCTGGCGAGGCAAATGAGGAAGGCATTAAAAAGCCCTAATGGCGCTCCTTAAGCCGGATTTCCTGAATCAAAAGATCTCGATAGATGGCTTCAGCCTGGTCCCTTGTCTGCTTAAGCGTTCCGGATGTATCGATTGTGTAGTCCGCCAGCTTCAGCTTTTCCTCGATCGGCATTTGCGAATCCATGCGGGCGCGGGCCTCTCTCTCGCTAAGCTGGTCGCGACTCATCAGCCGAACCAGCTGAAGAGAAGGATCGCAGGTGACCACAATCAATCGGTCGTATATCTTATACCCTCCTGTTTCAATCATCAGCGCGGCATCAACAATAACAATTCCACGCGAAAATGTCTGCTCCAGTTCGAAGATTTCATGAAGAATTGCCGCCCCCACATCGTGATGAGTCAGCTGATTGAGCAGCTTTCGTTTTTCTTCGTCGAAAAACACGATTCGACCCAGTTTTTTACGGTCGATCTCGCCTCCGACACCAAGGATCTGTTCTCCAAATGTGTCGACGATCCCCTGGTAGGTTTTGGTCCCCGGGCACAGCAGGTTATGCGCAACAATATCCGCATCGATAACGTGCGCCCCCATCTCCGCAAAAAGCAAAGACGTATGGCTTTTCCCTGAGGCGATATTCCCCGTAAGGCCAACATGCAACATGGCCGACATAATAGCACAGCCAGAGGATTGACTCCCCTCTCATAAATCGGATAGTTTGACAGTTCAACTCGGGGGGCAGCAAACCATTCTGATGGAGACTAGTCATGCGAGTGCTCATCACCGGCGGCGCAGGGTTTATTGCTTATCATCTGGCTTCGGCATTGCTTCGAAACAAGGCCGATGTTGTCCTGCTCGACAATTTCAACACCTTCTACAATCCGGAACTCAAAAGAAAAAACGTGCGGGATCTGCAGTCTCAGGGAACGGTGCCGCTGCATGAGGTTGATATTCTCGATCGAGAAAGCCTTCAGGCGGTATTTCACGCCATGCGTCCAGAGGTGGTGGTTCATCTTGCCGCCTGGGCGGGTGTGCGCCCATCCCTTGAAAAACCAGCCCTGTATTCAGATGTAAACGTCACCGGAACCGTCAACCTGCTTGAGATGGCAAAGGAATATTCCACGCGGTGTTTTATTTTCGGTTCTTCATCATCGGTGTATGGAGGAAACACCAAGGTTCCATTTTCCGAAGAGGACCTGGTCGACAGACCGGTATCGCCATATGCGGCGACCAAGAAAGCGGGAGAACTCCTTTGCCACACGTATGCTCACAATTTTGGGATGCACATCACCTGCCTTCGTTTCTTCACGGTGTATGGCCCCAGGCAACGCCCGGAGATGGCAATTCACAAGTTTGCCCAGCTAATGGCGGCCGGGAAGGAAATCCCAGTCTTCGGATCGGGGGAATCGCGCCGGGACTACACCTATGTCGAAGACATCGTATCCGGAATCCTCGGTTCAATTGAAGCAAATCTCCCGTACGAAATCCTCAACCTTGGGGAATCCCAAACCATTACCCTTATTGAAATGATCCGTCACCTGGAGGACGCTCTGAGTCTGAAGGCTCAATTGCGCTTGCTGCCCAATCAGGCGGGAGATATGGAAATCACGTATGCAGACATTGCCAGGGCTCGAAGGATGATCGGGTATGCCCCCCAGAAGCCCTTCAAAGAAGGTATTCGTCTATTTGCGGACTGGTTCCAGCACAATGCGTGATTTCGCGGGCAGGCTTTCGGCGTAAGGGCGCGCTTGCTGCGAACCAGGCTATCGGCCGTAGCCTCGGCAAAGGCGACGATCGCCGTATCACTCAAACTCTGCGATCACCACAGTACCGGAGAGTTCGTTAACGACATAGACGGTGTGGCCGTCAGGTCCAACCTTGATATCTGTGGGGCCTCGATCAACCGCAAAGGTTTCGGGATCCAGACTACTGAGATCGGTCGGCAGCATGGATACCATCCTGGCTTCACTATTGACCACAAATACCCTCTTCCCATCCTTGCTGATCGCCACCCCAAACGGTGACTTGCCAATCGGGACTGTAACGATAACCTTCCGGGTTTGCGCATCGATAACAGAAAGGTCGTTGCTTTTACTGTTGGCGACGAATATCCGCTTCCCATCCGGCGTTATCGCAATCCCATCAGGGGCATCTCCTACCGCGATTTTTTGCACGACCGACTTTCTGTCGGGATCAATGACCCAGACTTCATTGTTGCCGCCCATAATAACGTAAACCAGCTCCGTGGTGGGCGAGACCGCGATGGAGAATGGAGAGACCCCGACTTTCAGGCTTTGAATCAGCGTGCGCTCACGAATGTCGATAATGTAGACGGACCCTTCGCGTGACCGGCCATAGGCGGACACATAAGCCTGATACCCACGCGGGCTAACGGCCACGGAAGTGGGCTGCCCTCCAACATTGAGATCTCGCAGGACCGTGAAGGTCTCCAGGTCCACAAACGTAACAGTGCCGGATTCCTTGCACGCAACCAGCGCCAGTTTCCCCTGGTCCGCGATTGCCAGCCCCAGGGGAGCCGCTCCCACGGTCACACTTCTCGTAACAAGCTTCTGCGCCAAATCGATTTCCAGCAATTCATCGGTGCCATAGGATGTTGCATACATCTTCTTTCCATCCGGACTCAGGGCGATAAAATTGGGAGAACGCCCTACCTTGCGCACCCGGGAGATTTTAGCTGCGCTGCCATAAAGCGGCAGAATGAAGAGCAGCGAAATTATGACGACACAGATTCGGCGCAATCCCTTCATACGAGTTTCCTTGCTATTTGGTAGCAGCAATCAGGCTGAACACCCCTGAATTGGGATTTTCAGGCACACTCAAACCTTGGATGATAACCTGTCGGAAGCCGACCTTGAAAAACAAATCAACAATTTCCTCTCGGTCATAATATACGGCGCGCGCTTCTGTGGGGTTCTTCTGAACAAACTGCAGGTGGGCCCTGCGCCACAAACGCGACCAGGAAAGTGAAGAGGACTTCGGCTCGAGCATTTCCGCAACAATCAAATATCCATCCGGAACCAAAACCCTCAAGGCCTCCGTCAGATATTGCTCGGCGGGATGCCGGTGAAGGTCGAAAATGGAGACGGCAAGATCGCAATAGCTATCGGGAACGGGATATCGCGGCTCCTGAAAGTGCCTGAAGTCCACAGTCTGCTGCATATTCAGATGCACGGCTCGTTGCTTCGCCCGTTCCAGCAAAGTGATGTTGTTGTCATAAGAAAATATGCGGCCCGGAAATGCCTTGCGGCCAGCCAGCCGAAGCGAAAAAACAGCCGTGTCGGTCAGAAGATCCAGAACTTTCACTCTCCGGGTATTGACCACAAAATCCACGATCTGATCCATTGTCAGGTAGTAATCCAATCCCGTCCGCCACCGAAAGAAGCGCGCAACCCCTTCTTCATAGGTGTCGATTCTGGCGGGTAGATTGGCCAGGAATGGCCGAGGCTGGGCCGCCGAAAAATTGAATTTTTTCTGATGCTCCTGGGCAGAAGTTTCGGTTTTCAATCGAGTCGCCCAATCCTAGAAGTCGCCATTCCGGGCTGACACAAAACCATCGAGACTTTCAAATCAGACCTTGAATCGAGCCCGGAATCATTATTTCAATCTATATAAGGAAAAATGCTCGGTTTTCACCGCAAGAGCATACCCAGCCGTCCAATTGGGGTCAACCTGCATGCGTTCCCAAATGGCATCGCCGTTTTCCGTGCACATCCATCCCACCACGCGCGCGGGATTTTGTAGCGCATCATGCCAAAGCGATTCGCCGCCTTCGTTATAAACAAACTCCTTCACGTTAATGCCTAGATCATAGACCAGTGGAGCCTGTTTTCCCATGTCGATAAGAATTCGCTTCCCATCGTAATTCTGTCGGATATATCGCATGACTTCCTGCCGCTCCGGCTCAATAAACCCATGCTCCATTGTCTCGACAAGCATTGGATGGTACTCGCGCTCCAACGGTGGAATCTGCATCCCCAGAACACACAGCAAAAGCAATGCCCAGACATATTGCCGGCTTACCCTCGCCACCATAAACAGAATCAATGCCGCTATTGGCACAATCGATGCGCCGGGTCCGGCGACCAGCCGTCCGTCCGGATCTGTTTGCGCATAATACCAGGAGAGCCACGGCAAACCCGATACCACAAACGTCAAAAGGAGCAAAGCCCGTTTCTTCGCGGCTTCCGAGGTAAAAACCATACTGGCAAACACCACAACCGCCGGCAGCAGAAGAACTGAATATCGAAGACGGTATACCAACCCCCAGTACAAAGCGGAGATGTTTATAAGCGATGGAAGCCAGAGCAGGAATAAGGGCAGCCGGAATGCCAGCAGTTTCCGCTGGCACACAATCAGCATCATGCCAGCAGCAGCCACCAGAAGTGGCAGCAGTGCAGACATCTGGGAAAGCTCTCCCAGATGATAAACAGCCGACATGATCGGATGCTTATAAGTGAGGTACGGACTGGGATGGCCACCCGCAACCCGGCCGAAAAAGCTGTCTCCCAGGCGCAGGTATATATATCCGAAGTGGGCAAGAGCCGGAATGCCAAAAACCGTCGCAAACACAAAAGCTGCCTGAATTACCTTTTGCCTCGGCATATACCTGCGGCAGTAATCATGAAACAGAAGCAGCAGGACGCCAACGATTACGTACCATCCTTCGTACCGGCAAAGCCCTCCCAGGGAAAACCATAGGGCCGCCATCCATGGTTGTCTGGAATGATCGGATTCCCGCCAGGCAAGCAGGCTGTCCATTGCCAATAACAGGAGCATCATGTACAGAGGCTCTGTCAGCGGGCAACTCTGCAGGTATTGGAGATTTGGATTTGCCAGAAGAATGGCTGCGGCAAAAATCCCGGCCGAAATCGAACCGGTAAAACGATAGGAGATCCGGTATGTCATCCACCCGGATACCGCAAAGGCAACAACGGAAATCAAACTGGGTAACAGCCCGGAGTGATATTGCGAATCAAACAAGACCAGCGGCAGGTAAACAAGATGGAGCAGCGGCAGCCAATTCACACCCATCTGACCATAGCCGGGCTCCAGCGAATCAAACATCCGCCGCGCCACAAGCAGATGCGCCTTGGCGTCGTAATGGGCAACGGTCAAGCCTTGCCTGTAATAGTAAACAAAAAAGGCAATCCCTGTAATCAGACCCGCCAGGAAAACCAGATAAGGTACTCTTTTTGCCAACAAGCTTCGGTTTTGAATTGTAAGGCTCATCAGGGGTAAATCCTGTAAAGCATGCGAGGAAAAGCAATGGCCTCGCGCAGATGGCTCAGGTTGCATATCCAGGCCACCATTCTTTCAATCCCCATTCCAAAACCCGCATGAGGCACACTTCCGTATTGGCGCAGATCCAAATACCACTGGAAGGGTTCAACCGAAAGATTATGTTCCTTGATTCGCTTCATCAATAGGTCGTAGTCGTGAATGCGCTGCCCACCGCCAATGATCTCGCCATACCCTTCAGGAGCAAGGACGTCCACGCACAAAGCAACTTCCGGACGCTCTGGATCCGGCTGCATATAAAAAGCCTTCACATCCGATGGGTATCGATGGACCATCACCGGAGACGTATACTGCTCTGACAGGATCGTTTCATCTCCGCCACCAAAATCCCCGCCCCATTGTATTTCCGATCCGGCCGCCTGCATCTTCTTTACGGCCTCATCATAGCTGAGGCGCGGGAAGGGCTTGGTTATTCGTTCCAGGTTGGCGACATTTCGTTCCAGTATTTCCAGTTGAGGCCTGCGTCTCGTCAGTACACGCTCAAGGATGAAACAGATCATCCCTTCCGCCAGTTGCATCGTATCCTCGAGATTTGCATAAGCCACTTCCGGCTCAACCATCCAGAATTCCATCAGGTGCCTTCGCGTTTTGGACTTCTCAGCACGAAATGTCGGGCCAAAACAGTATGTTTTTCCGAAGGCGGCCGCGGTCGCTTCGTTATAAAGCTGCCCACTCTGGGTCAAATAGGCCATCTGATCGAAATACTGGGTTTCGAATAGTGTCGTGGTGCCTTCACAGGCATTTGGGGTGAATATCGGTGTGTCCACCAGCGTAAATCCGAGATCGTCAAAATAGTCTCTGCAGGCTTTGATGACCTCATGCCGGATCTTGATGATGGCATGCTGCCGGGAACTCCGAAGCCACAGGTGGCGGTTTTCCATAAGGAAGGCCGTCCCGTGCTCCTTGGGAGTAATCGGATAATTCTCTGTCTGCTGGACAACCGTGAAACCGGTCACATCGACTTCATATCCGCCGGGAGAACGCACATCCTTCCGAACCTTGCCCTGGATCTCGATACTGGATTCCTGCGTGAGCTTATCGAGCGCATCGAACTGCTCTGGAGAAAAATTTCCTTTGAAGGCAACGCACTGGATTGTACCTGTACCGTCACGCAGGAGAATGAACTGCAGTTTCCCGCTACTGCGCTTGTTATAGACCCAGCCACGCAGCGTGACTTCGTTCCCTTCGTGGTCACCAATGTTTTCGATATATGCTACCGGCATAACGATCCTTTGAAGATTCGAGATTCGCTTCTGCAAATCTCGGGATTAAGTCTCGTGTTCAAACACCATGAAGCCGGGAGTCACTCCCCGCTCACTGCAATACTCGAGATAAAGTGAATAATAGCTGGAACGAAGAAACTGCGTTCGCGCTATCCCCAACTTTTCGGCAACATGCAAAATTCCCTGCTCCAGGCCTTCCAGCTCCACATAATTCCCGATCGGGGTCTCGTCAACCGCAACATGCACCCCGCCAACCAGAAATTCCCTGCGGTATTTTTGATACCGGAAGGCAACGACCAGTCCAATCCTCTCCAACGCCTGCAGGAGAATTGTCCCATCGCCGACGGGAGTTTCCAACTCCTCTCGAGTCTTGAATATCCCGTTGGGTTGAGGGGGGCCTTTATAGGTAAATGAATGCTTCCCGTCTTCGAGCCGCACCCGGATCAGCGAACGACTCGATGCCAGCCTGCGATCGGAAAAATCGAGCAGATTGTTGTCTTCCAGGTGCCTTGCGGACAGAATCTCCGGATTCAATACACTCAGGCTGCGGCAGAAATCCTCCGCTTCTCGGATCCTGATTTTAACTTCGGTTTCTATGCCCAATTGAATCCGCTCACATCCTGCAGCGGCGCAGAACAACTCCACATTCGGCCAATAGTGACAGCGCCCTGTCGTTCAATGGATATTCTTGATTGTAAACTACTTCGACGATGCCGCTGTTGATGATCATCTTCGTGCAGAGGAGACACGGCGCAAAGGTTGTATAGAGGGTCGATCCCTTCAAGCTCGTTCCATGATAAGCCGCCTGCGTGATGGCATTTTCCTCTCCGTGACAGCACAGGCATTCGTCCAGAGCCGTCCCGCTCTGCGCCATGCTGTTGCAGCGCGGGCAGCCGCCTTCATTACAGTTCTTTGCACCACGTGGCGTCCCGTTATACCCGGTCGAAACAACTCTCCGGTCCTTCACAATGATGGCGGCAACCTTTCGTTTCATGCAGTTGCTTCGCATTGCCACAACCTTGGCAATGTTCATGAAATACTCATCCCAGCTCGGACGCATAAAGCGGCTCATCAGTGGAGGCAGCATTTCATCCAGCCGTCGATGTAAGTCTTCCAAAGTCCCATTGTTGTCGACGACAATGTCCGCCTTTTCCCTCGTTGCCAGGAGTTGCTGGTTTGCCGGGTTTTTCGACTCCAGCTCACGGTTTTCCTCAGCTGTAAACTGCTCAAAGCTCTGGGCAGCACTCTCCCGTCCCCTGACCCGGCTGCGCTCAAACCGGATTTGCGGGTCCGCCTCGATAGCCATCAGGACAAAATCCTGACGCCTCCGGAGGACATCCACCTCCATGGGGTTTCGGATAGAGTCCACCACATAGTTATGCTCTCTTTCAAGGCTTCCAAGAATCCTCTCCGCCAGAATGCCCGGGCCGAAAGTCTCACGCAAATCATTGCCCACAACAATCAGGACATCCCGCGTTATTTCCTTTCCACGCCGTCGTATCTCCTCCCGAATTGCATCGGAAAGCGAGTGATACTCAAATCCACGGCTTTTCAGATAATCCGAAACCGCTGTTTTGCCCGATCCATTTTTTCCTGTCAGTCCAATGATCATAAGCCCAGTATGTTAACACATTTAGAGGTTTGCCGTTCCCGTTTTCCCTTCACCTTCGCATGACAAAGGGTGTCACCATCTCAATAAAGCAAATAGGGCTTCCGTCGGCTTCGAAACTGCTCCAGCTCCGTCTGCCAGCTTTGCCTTACCTGATTCATCGGAATTCCCCTCATGATCATCTCCGGGATCTCTGTTCCACCGCACAATATCTCGATGGGCAGCTTCTCGAGCTCGTACTCATAGGGCGGCTTGCGCCACTCAAATGACTCCGGATACAAAGCCTTCGCCACGGATAAAATTGCAATGCCGGTGAGATACGGCTCATAGGCGTTGCGATCGAGAACATGAATTTGCACCCCTCCACACATCTGGCCAGCCCACTTCTGAAATGTCGGCTGAAAATGGGCCGGCCTGAATTGAACACCGGGCAAATGCAGAGAATTCAGTGCTTCTGCATATTGTCGACTGCGGATAAAGGGCGCTCCGATCAGTTCAAAGGGGCGCGTTGTTCCCCGCCCTTCCGACAGACAGCTTCCCTCAAGGAGCACCATTCCAGGATACACAACTGTAGAATCCATGGTGGGAAGGTTTGGCGAAGGGAGCACCCACGGTAAGCCTGTTTGATCAAAGTAATAGTCTCTGTTCCAGCCCACCATTGGAACAACTTCCAGATCGCAGCATATCCCGAATTCGGAATTAAAAAACAAAGCAAGTTCGCCCACGGTCATTCCGTGGCGCATCGGTATCGGATAAAGCCCAACAAAGGAGCGATAAGCCGGATCCAACAGGTTCCCCTCCACGGCATTGCCATTGATCGGATTGGGCCGATCCAAAACAAGCATCTTCTTTCCATACCTGGCACACGCTTCCATGCAATAGGCCATCGTATAGATGAATGTGTAGACTCTGGTTCCCGCATCCTGCAGGTCAAAAAGAAGAACCTCTACATCGGACAACATCTCTTCCGTAGGACGACGTGTTTCTCCATACAGACTGTGCACCGGCAGGTTGGTGTCCGGATCCCGATAAAACTGCGACTCCACCATGTTGTCCTGCTTTTCGCCGCGAGCCCCATGCTGCGGGCCAAACAGAGAAACAAGTTCACAACCGTCCATACGATGGAGCACATCGGCTGCATGCCGCAGATCGGGCAGAATCGAAGCAGGATGAACGACAATGCCGGCACGCAATCCGCGCACAAGATCCGTTCTTCTGGTTACCAGCACTTCAATTCCCGGTATCACGCGCATCGATTTCCTCTGATAAAATGAATAGGATGAAAAAAACTCAAAGAAAGGCAGGCAAAGCCCAGGAGATTATGGCTGTACCGCCTATCCGGTGAATCCCGGAAAAGCGCTTGACTTAAAAAAATGGTTATATTTGAATTACCTCAGCTTGCGCCAAGGCTTGATTTCGCTACCATTCCCAAATTGATTCGTTGCCCCGCTGAACCAGTAAGCCTGGCCTAAACACTGCGAGTACTGGCAATGGAACATACGCTGGTTTTAAATGCGACCTATGAACCGATCAACATTGTCACCTGGAAAAGGGCGCTCAGCCTGCTATGCCAGGGCAAAGTTGAAGTTCTAGCCGAATATGACCGCGAAGTCCGAAGCATCAGCTTTACCATCAGGATGCCCAGTGTCCTCCGTCTGCTCAAATATGTAAAGGTCAGAAAACAATTCCAGCACGTAAAATTCTGTAGAGCCAATATCTACGCCAGGGATCATCATACCTGCCAGTACTGTGGCAAAAAATGCTCAACTGAAAACCTCACCTTCGACCATGTTACCCCGATCGTCAAAGGAGGGGCAAAGACCTGGGACAATATCGTAACCTGCTGCTTTGAGTGCAATCACAAAAAAGGAGGGCGCACTCCCGAAGAAGCCGGAATGCGGCTGGTCCGCCGGCCAAAGGAACCGGAATGGGTCCCCTCGATGCTACATATAACTATCGGCTTCAAAACAGCCCCGCAGGCCTGGCGAGACTACTTCTATTGGAATGTGGAGCTGGAAAAGGAGGAATAAAAGATAGAAGCCAGGAGACAGGGATCAGGAGGCGAAGCGCAGACTTCGCACCTCCGGAATCAGTGCCTGCTCTTTCGCCAGCTCATAAAAGCGATTTAATCCATTAATATGGCCATCTTCCATGTCGTAGTTAATGTTCTGATGCAGATATTCCTCCAAAAATTCCTTCGGTAAACCCAAAGAGCGCGAAAACACGGAAGCAATTTCATCCCTGCGCTGCAGGCCCCATTCCTTGGCCTCCTGGAAAATGGAGACCAGGTTTTCCGGCAGGCGGGCTTTCGTTCGACACGCCCACACGGCACACACGAACGGCCTCTGCTGCCACTCCACCCATGTCTCGGTAAGATCTATGGTCTCATAATCTTCCGGATGTACCTTCAAGGCGGTGTCCCCGATGAGGAGAGCAGCGTCACAGACTTTGAGCATAGCCACCGGATCCGGAGGATGAGGCACAAACACGGGGCGCAATCCCATTTTGGCCTGTACCAGAATCTTCGTCAGCGCCACCGATGTCCGCGATGTGGTATCCAAGGCCACCGAACGGATCAGGCGAGTACCTTTATGCCTGATCAGCAGAAGGCTGCGGACAGCAGCCAGCGATGAAATGGAAATACCCGGAATTATCTGAAGATCGGGAATGGTCTGATATTCGATGCTCGGGATAAGACCTATATCCACTTCTCCTTTGGAGAGTTGGTCTGCGCACACGGCAGGAAAGGAAGGAATGACTTCGAACTGATCTCGAAAGGGCCCATGTAGAAAGGCCCAACCCAGCGGCGCTGAATTCAGGTATTGCACAAGGGAAACTTTGATTTTCATAATTCCGATCTTACAATAATCAAACAGATACAAATTCCGCGAAATAAACCGCGTCTCACCCAAACAGTTATCCCGGCGATTATATCTGAATTGCGCTCCATGTTGCAGATTTCAGGTTGTGGACCGAAACCTGCAACATGAGCTTTGCATGGGAACCGCACAGCCAACAAACGCCTATGACACTTGCAACCGATGAAATAATCAAAATGGCCATTGAGCTTACCCTGATACCTGGGCTTGGGACCATTACCCAGAACCGAATCTGGAACACGCTTGCCGACATCTCCTCCCTTTTCCAAATGAAGGATAAATCGCTCGAATCTTTTGGTCTTCCCAGCGAAACCTGCACCATCTTGCGATCGCGCGCCTACAGGGCGATCGCGTCCGAGCTTTTTGACTGGGGCACGCGCGAGGGATGTCTGTTCCTCGTGCGTGGCATGCCGGAATACCCTGCGCCGCTGGAGGAGATTTACGATCCGCCGCTGGTCCTCTATGCACGCGGTCACATGGATATCCTGGTCAAACCCTGCATTGCTATCGTAGGAACGCGAAAGCCGACAGTCTATGGCTTGCAGATGGCTCAGGGATTGGCCTCTGATTTGGGCAGCCGCGGAATCACGATCATCAGCGGACTTGCCCGCGGGATCGATTCCGCCGCACACCGCGGATGCCTTCAGGGAGGAGCGGGGACGGTGGCCGTTCTTGGATCCGGAATCGATGTCATCTATCCTCGTGAAAATCGACAGCTTTCCGAACAGATTCTTGGAAGTGGCCTGATTATTTCCGAATTTCCTCCCGGCACATCGCCGACTCCGCAAAACTTTCCGGTCCGAAATCGCATCATTAGTGGGTTGGCGCTGGGAGCCATCATTATTGAAGCCAGTGAATACAGTGGATCTTTGATTACGGCAAGATTGTCGATGGAACAGAATCGAGAGGTCTTTGCAATTCCCGGAAACCTGACTACGCCACAAAGTTTTGGGCCGAACTTCCTGATCAAGCAAGGTGCAAAACTGGTGCAGTCGTGGAGAGATGTTGTCGAGGAATTGCCGCCCGAGCTCCGGCAGGATATTTTGGTTCGAGAAGACGCGAAACCTCCAGGAAAGCTGGAATTGGAGCTCTTGTCGCCGGAGGAAATTTCCGTTCTGGATCACCTGAAGATGGACGAAGCAACACAATTTGATAAGATTTTCCGCAGCAGTGGTGCCGATATTTCTAAGTTGAGCGGCCTGCTGCTAAATCTGGAAATGGGCGGCTGGATACGCCAGCTGCCGGGCAACATGTATGTGAAGCTCAGAAAGAGACAAACCGAATCATAAATATGGGCGCTCTGATATTTTTTCTGGAATTTCTTTCTGGCTTGGTATAGTTTGCGCGCGCTATGGCTAAATCACTTGTCGTCGTCGAATCACCCGCTAAAGCAAAAACGATTAGTAAGTATCTTGGCAAAAACTTCGTCGTCAAAGCATCAGTGGGCCACATCAAGGACCTGCCCAAAAGCAAGCTGGGCGTTGACGTTGAGGAAGATTTCACTCCGCATTATGCGGTGATTCCAACGAAAACCAAGGTAGTCAAGGAGCTGAAAGCCGCGGCTAAAGGCATTCAGGATGTCTACCTGGCAGCGGACCCTGACCGCGAGGGAGAGGCCATTTGCCAGCACCTCTTTGAGGAGCTTTCAAGCAAATCCCGCAATATCTACCGGGTGCTTTTTCATGAGATAACGAAAAATGCTATCGAGGAAGCGTTCAAAAATCCGGGACGCATTAACCAGAACAAAGTCGATGCCCAATTGACCCGACGGATTCTGGACCGGCTGGTTGGATACAAAATCAGCCCGCTCCTCTGGGATAAGGTCAGACGCGGATTGTCAGCCGGCAGAGTTCAAACGGTAGCCTTGCGCCTCATCGTGGAGCGAGAACAGGAAATCCGCGCCTTCAAATCGGAGGAATACTGGAGCCTGGACGCAAAGCTTGAAGGCAAAACCCCGCCGGAATTTCTCGCGAAAGCCCGGTTGCTCGATGGCGCCAAATGGGATGTTACGGATGGCAGCACAACGAACGCCCTCACGGAGGAATTGAAGCAGGCTCGATTCGTCGTTCGTGGGATCCGACGCAGGGAAAAAAAGAAATATCCCGTCCCTCCCTTTATCACCAGCAAACTGCAGCAGGATGCCGCCCGGAAACTGAATTTCTCGGTTAAGCGGACCATGGTCCTGGCACAACGGCTCTATGAAGGCATAGAAATCGGAAATGAGGGGGCTGTTGGTCTGATTACCTACATGCGAACCGACTCCAGCCGAGTGGCCGAAAGCGCCTTGCAGGAGGTGCGCAGTCTCATTCATCGGGATTTTGGCGAAAACTACCTGCCGCACCATCCGATTTATTACAAATCAAAGAAAACGGCACAAGACGCCCACGAAGCGATTCGACCGACGTCCGTTGAGCGTACCCCGGAAAGTCTGAAGAACGACCTGGAACCGGATTTATGGAAACTGTATTCCCTCATCTGGACTCGCTTTGTGGCATCCCAGATGAACCCCGCCGTATTTGATCAGACAGACGTTCAAATCGAAGCCGGGCGGGTGGAATTCAAGGCGACCGGATCGATCACCAAATTCGCAGGGTTCCTGGCGGTATACCAGGAGTCCAAGCCCGAGGACCGCGATGGATCTCAGGAGGAAGAATTGGTGCTGCCTGAAATGCAGGAAGGCGAAGAGCTGTCGTTGAAAGAGCTTCTTCCTGCGCAGCATTTTACTCAACCACCCGCACGCTATAACGAAGCCAGCCTTGTAAAGGCGCTTGAGGCCAAGGGGATTGGCAGACCCAGTACCTATGCGAGCATCTTGAGCACTATCCAGGATCGCGATTACGTGGACAAGCATGACGGAAAGTTCTACCCGTCCGAAATCGGAGAGGTGGTGCTCGAACTGCTTGTCGCCAGTTTCCAAGAGCTTTTCGATTACGAATATACCGCCCGCATGGAGGATCATCTCGACAGAATCGAATCGGGACGAGAGCAGTGGAAACAGGCAATGCGGGATTTCTACGATCGCTTCTCCAGCAAATTGGAGATCGCGGTCAAGGAAATGCGCGATGTCAAGACCGAGGCTATCGAAACCGATGAGGTCTGCGACAAATGCGGCAGTAAGATGGTGATCAAGTGGGGCAAATTCGGCAGGTTCCTTGCCTGCTCCGGATATCCAGGTTGCCGCAACACAAGGGAAATACCGAAAGCTGGCGGCTCGGACGAACAGGAAAAGCCCAAAGTAGAAGAAATACAGTGTGAGAAGTGCGGGAAACCGATGGTGCTGAAGCGCGGGCGCTTTGGTGAATTTATGGCCTGCTCAGGATACCCGGATTGCCGAAACACAAAGAAAATCGTTAAATCGGCACAGGAAATGACCGTCAAGCAGGACATACCTCTCGACGAAGATTGCCCCGTTTGCGGAAAGAAGCTGGCTATCAAGCACGGCCGGTTTGGTGAATTCACGGCATGCAGCGATTACCCTACTTGCAAGTACATCAAATTGAAAACAACGGGCGTTCGCTGCGGCAAGGAAGGCTGTACCGGCGAAATCGTAGAACGGAAATCCCGCCGGGGAAAGACATTTTACGGCTGCTCGAACTATCCTGATTGCGATTTCGTGCTTTGGAACAAGCCCGTTCCCGAGCCCTGTCCGCTATGCGGCGCTCCGTTTACAGTGATGAAGACAACGAAACGGACAGGCACCGTCAGGCTCTGCAATAATGAGAATTGTGACTTTAAGGAAACCGTTGAAGATCAATAAGCGCAGGAGACAGGAATCTGTGTCTCCTGTCTCCTGCTAGCTGTCTCTTGTTTTCTGATTACTGTTGCAATTCTGGAAGCATTGCCAACACGACCTTCCCGACTTTCTCCATGCTTTGCGGGCTGATTTTGTCCAGCGTGTCCGCTGGCGTGTGCCAGTAGGAATTCTGCGGACCATAATTGAAATCAATGATGTCAACGCAGGGGATTCCTACATCAAGAAATGCAAGGTGATCGTCTCCGATCCCACTTTTCACTTGGGAGAGAATGGAGCTGAGGCCGATACGTTCAGCGGTCGACCAGAACAGATCCATCAGTCGCTTCGTGGAATTGGTTTCATACCAGACATCCAGATCCTTATCGCCGATCATATCGAGAAGAATCAGCGCGCGGACCTTAGCGGCTACGTTTTCGTTCTTCCACCTTTGTGCCAGGTGTCGGCTTCCGTAGGTGCTGTCAAAGGTACTCCATTCGACAAACGCCTCTTCGCCATCCAAAAAAACAAACCAATAATCCACGGCATCATTGCTGCCCGACAGGACTCGCGCCAGCTCGAGCAAAAGGCCCGTGCTGCTGCCGGCATCGTTAGCCCCCACAAAAGTTTGCCCTTCCATCAGTTTTGTATCGTAATGACTCGCGATGGCCACTACATTCCGGCCGCCGTTCCCTTTATGCGCGATCAGGTTTTTCATAGCAATCGGCCCGTAGGGTGTTTGAGCCACAAAGGCATCCTCATCGATCTTGTACCCGTAGCTGCTTAACTGCTGCCGGATATAGGTCCGGCACTTTTCCAATGCCGGCGAGCCGGGAGGACGAGGACCAAAGGATACCTGCGCCCGTACTTGCTCCATTGCTTTTTCGCCGCTGAGCCCGGATTTGCCGGATGTGGAGCGCGGGGCTTGCGCGCAGGCGCATAGGGTAATGGTTAACAAAACCCCGATGCCAATCGTGGAGCGCATATCTTCTCTCCCTTTCAGGTTGCAGGTTACAATTTATAGGCTGAAGGTTACAGGCTGCAGGCTTCAACTTGCAACCTGCAACTTAAAACTGATCTGAATTGCGACAGGCATAGCCCTATGGTAGTATCTTTTTCTTTTATTGATGCGAGCTATTCCTCCTGAAAGGAGCCTTTATGCGGGTTTTTGAGAGCGATTTCATCCGAAATATTTGCATTGTCGGTCACGGAGCTGCGGGAAAAACATCTCTGACGTCCGCGATTCTCTTTGATTCCGGAGCTGTCAACAGGCTTGCGCGAGTCGAAGACGGCAACACCGTTACCGATTATGACGACGAGGAAATAGAGCGCAAAATCAGTATTAATGCGGCACTGGCGCATTGCGAATGGAACAAGAAGAAGATCAACATTCTCGATACTCCGGGTTACCGCCCATTCCTGGCCGAGACGCAGCTCTCCGTGAGAGCCGCAGACGCAGCCCTGGTCGTGGTCGATGCCGTTTCGGGAGTGGAGGTGCAGACGGAAAAAGTCTGGACATTCTGTAATGAATATTCCCTCCCCCGACTGATCGTCATCAGCAAAATCGACAGGGACAATGCGAGCAGTGAGCGTTGCCTGGCATCGTTGGAAGAAGCCTTCGGCCGCGGGGCCGTGCCTCTTCAAATCCCCATGGGAGTGGAAAAGAACTTTGAAGGAGTCATCAGCATTGTAACGGAAAAAGCCTATAAATATGCCCGTGATGGATCCGGCAAATTTCAGGAAGAGGAAGTCCCGGCACAGTACAAAGACGAACTCAGCGGCATGCGCGATAAGCTCATCGAAAAGGTTGCGGAAGCCAGTGATGCGCTGATGGAGAAGTTTTTTGCTGAAGGCACGCTGGATCAGGCGGACCTTGTGGAAGGGTTGAAGGCCTCTATTCTACAGGGAAATATCTATCCCGTTTTCTACGCAAGCTCAACCTTGAACATGGGGATCGCACAGATATTGGATGCGGTCACCGATCTCCTTCCGTCTCCTGCCACGGTCGGCAAAACCAAAGGAACCGATCCGAAAACAAAGCAGCCGGTGGAACGGGCGATTTCGAGCAAAGAACCCTACGCCGCTTATGTATTCAAGACCATCGCGGATCCATTCGCCGGACGCATCAGCCTTATCAAACTGTATTCCGGAACGATGAAGTCCGACAGCACCTATAACAACCAGACCAAGGGAAAAACCGAAAAATTCGGACCGCTGCAGATACCTCAGGGAAAAACCATGGTCCCGGTCGGTGAAGTGCATGCCGGAGACTTTTTTGCCGTGACCAAGCTCAAAGAAACCACGACCGGAGACACTCTTTGTGATCCGTCCAGCCCGGTAGCATTTGCGAGCGTCGAAGTCCCGGAACCATCCATTACCTTTGCCATCGAGCCGAAGAGCCGGGGAGACGAAGACAAGATCAGCAATGCCTTGGCCCGTATTCTGGAAGAGGATGCGGCGATCAAATATACGCGGGATGCCCAGACAAAGCAGATGCTCCTGTCAGGCTCCGGGCAACTGCATGTGGAAGTCACCGTCGCAAAGCTGCGAAAGCGTTACGGCGTTGATGTACTGCTCAAAACACCAAAGATTCCGTACCGCGAGACCATCCGAGGAAAAGCAGACGTGCAGGGTCGGCACAAGAAGCAGACCGGTGGACACGGACAGTTTGGCGATTGCTGGATCAAGCTGGAACCGCTGGCGCGCGGCGGCAAGTTTGAATTTGCCGACGAGATTTTTGGCGGGTCGATCCCACGCAACTTTATCCCGGCGGTTGAAAAGGGGATTGTAGAAGCTGCCGCCCGTGGATACCTGGCGGGATACCCCGTGGTTGACTTCAAAATTACTCTCTACGATGGCAGCTACCATCCGGTTGACTCTTCGGAAATGGCCTTCAAAACGGCCGGTCGTATCGCTTTCAAAAAGGCGATGGAACAGGCAAACCCGGTTCTTCTCGAACCCGTCATGGATGTTGAAATTTATGCCCCCCAGGAATATGCGGGCTCGCTGACCGGAGACCTGAGCAGCCGTCGCGGAAGACTCCAGGGGCTGGATATCAAGCGCGACATCCAGATCATCAAGGCGCAGGTGCCGATGTCGGAAATGGTCTCCTACGAACCAGTTCTGACTTCGATGACCGGAGGACGCGGGACCTACCATATGGAATTCTCGCATTACGATGAAGTCCCGGCCCATATTGCGTCGAAGATCATCGAGGAAGCCAACAAAGACAGGAAAGAAGAGGAAGAATAGCCCTCAATGTTTCCTAAGATTCTGGATTTGGGTCCCGTCACGATCCACACGTACGGGCTGTTGCTCGCCGCTGCATTTATTGCAGGCATCTGGCTGACCAGCCGGAACGCAAGGAAGCACGGGATCAATCCGGATTCGGTCTGGAATTTGGGATTGATTGTAATTTTTGCCGCCCTCGTGGGCGCAAAGGCTATATTGCTCTTCTCCAATTTCCAGTATTACTCCCAAAATTTTCGGGAGGTCTTTTCTCTTTCCACCCTTCGCTCGCCCGGTGTCTATTACGGAGGTCTGCTGCTTGCGTTAGGTGCGGCTGCTTTGTATATCATCGTCAAGAAGCTGCCCCTCATGACCATGGCGGACATTACGGCTCCCGGGCTTGCGCTGGGACAGGCGGTCGGACGCCTCGGCTGTCTTTCTGCCGGCTGCTGCTACGGCAAACCTACCAAGCTGCCGTGGGGCATCACTTTCACCAACCAATATTCCTATGACAACGTCGGTGTCCCCCTCAATGTCCCGCTCCATCCAACCCAGGTGTATGACTTGGTGGGCGCGCTGGCGCTTTGTGTGTTTCTGACGTGGCGTCTGTCAAAACCCCATGTTCTGGGCCAGATCATTCTGGAATACCTGGCACTTTTCGCCTGCCTGCGCTTTATCGTCGAATTTTTCCGTGACGATGACCGCGGCTTTGTGCTGTACGGGCTTCTTTCAACATCGCAGTTCATCGCTATTCTTACAATTATCGGATCGGCAGCGGCCTATCTCTGGATCAAGCGCCGGCCCACAAAAGTCCCTCAAAATTGAGCAACCCAAACGAATCCTGGACCGTAGAAGCGGATGAATCGCGTATTCGACTGGATCAATTCCTTTTAAACCACATCCAGGGAGAGAGCCGCTCGCAGCTGCAGAATTGGATCCGGAAGGGTTATGTCACGGTAAACGGGAGCCTGGTAAAAACCGGCTACACGGTCAAGCAGGAAGACCGGATCACTTTGAATGTCCCTTCGGCTACGCCGGATCAACCCTTTGCGGAAAACATCCCGCTGGATATTCTCTACGAGGACTCGGATCTGGCCGTAATCAACAAGCCGGCTGGCCTTGTCTGTCATACCGGCGCCGGCGTCCGATCCGGCACGCTCGTCAATGCCCTGCTCTTTCACATGGGACCTTTGAATGCCGGCGATCCGGGCAGACCTGGGATCGTCCATCGCCTGGACAAGTACACCAGCGGAGTCATGATTATCGCCAAAAACGGGAATGCCCATCGCAACCTGGCCCAGCAATTCAAAAACAGAGAAGTCCGGAAGGAATACCTCGCGATGGTGTACGGAATCCCTGCGCCACCAATGGGAACGATTGACGTTCCCATTGGCCGAGATCCTAATGACAGAAAGAAGATATCCGCAAGGGCGCGCCACAAGAGAAATGCTGTCACTCATTACAAAGTCATCCGTATCTATGCTCCCGTCGCATTGCTGAACGTGAGGATTGAAACGGGGCGAACACATCAGATACGCGTTCATCTTGCACATAAAGGGCACCCCATTGTTGGGGATGCGGTTTATGGCTCCAACCGGGCCAACCAGCTTCCAGCAAGGCTCGCGCAAGCCGTCCACCGATTGAACCGGCCGTTCCTGCATTCTCATCGACTTGAGTTCAGCCATCCGGGCACTCATAAGCCGCTTGTATTTGAGGCTCCCTTGCCTCAGGAGCTTCGGCAGTTTATCGAGGCCATGGAATAGATTGATCCGGTCAAAGGAAAGAAGCGTCTATGGACATTAAGGGGACTTCGGGGAGCGGCGAGGCCTGCTTGACTCGTTTCCAGACCGAAATTATAATCTGTCAGGCTTAATGAACCGCTTAAATAAAGGACAGAAAATGATTTTCCGATTTCCTCGATCACTGGCAATTCTCGCATTGTGCACTTTGCTGGCCGCGACCTTTCACAACACTCTTCCGGGCCAGGATTCCAGGAAAACTCAAGCCCCCGAAGGCGGGCTTCCAGGAAGGCTTTCCGATCAGACGTATCGGGTAAACGTCGACCTTGTCAATGTCCTCTGCTCGGTATTTGACAAAAATACCAATGCCTTCCTTACCAACCTGACGCGCGAGGATTTCTCCATTTACGAGGATAACCAGAGGCAGGAAATTAACAATTTTTCGCGCGAAACCGATTTGCCTCTGACCATCGCCATGCTGATCGATACAAGCCAGAGCGTGGCCCCGAAACTGCGATTCGAACAGGAAGCCGCGATAAGCTTCTTCCAGAGCATTCTGCGAGAAAAAGACCGGGCGATGCTTCTATCCTTCGATTCCGATGTCAACATGCTCCAGGACTTCACCAACGATCCCAACAAGATGGCCAGGCAAATCCGGAAACTGCGGGCGGCAGGCGGCACCTCCATGTATGACGCGATCTACAAGGCTTGCGATGAAAAGCTGATCCGCGAAACCGGTCGCAAAGCCATCATCATCCTGTCCGATGGAGAGGATGAATCCAGCAAGGCCACTATCCACCAGGCTAAGGAAATGGCGCTCCGAGCAGAGGCGCTGATTTTTGGAATCAGCGTAACACGCGGAGGCTTCTTTGGAGTGGGGGGATCCCGCGAAGGGGATAACGCCTTGAAAGAACTATCCCAGGAAACAGGCGGGCGTGTTTTCATGCCCTTCAAGCTCGATGAACTGGATGACTCCTTCCGCCAGATAAACCAGGAACTGCGGAGCCAGTACAATATCGGGTATTTCTCGACCAATCCCGCCAGGGATGGCAGCTATCGAAAACTTGAGATTAAAGTTCCAGAGAGGGGTCTGAAGCTGACATACCGCAAGGGATACTATGCACCGTCAAGCTAGAAGCGAGTCTGAGACTCGCCTCCAACAACTCATGGGTTGATAACCTAACCCACTAAGAAGGGCGGCGTTCGGGCCGCCCCTCCCGTTCCGTTCAGGCGACCTGGTTCTCTTTTTCGCCAGACTCCTGCGGCCAGGCTTCCAGCAGACTCTTTACCGTACCAAGTTGCTCGGATTCCTTCACTTCATTTTCCAGTACGCTTTCAATCATCTTCTCGGGATTGCCGTCAAAAAAGCGGGTGAGAACATCGTGGATTTGGTTTCTCGTGGCCTGTTCGCGCGATAATAGCGGTTTGTAGACATATGCGCGACCGGATCTCGTGTGAATCAGCGCCCCTTTTTCTTCCAGAATACCCATCAAAGTCAGAATAGTGGTATAGGCGGTTACCTTCGTTTGGGACATTGCGTCGCAAACCTCTTTCACCGTAGCCGCTCCTTTATCCCAAACCACTTTCATGATTTGAAGCTCCTGCCGTGTAAGGATTATGGATTCTAAATCCTTTTTCATTTTACCTCCAAAACCAAATGAATTAGCAGTATCTTCTATATAATAATAGTAACATTGCAGCACTTTGAGTTTAATACGCTTGTGAGAGGCTGAAGTTTCTATGTCTTTGAAAAAAAATTATTAAATTAGTACTTAACTTACTAGTGGATTCAAAGACAACTCCAGTTGGTGTTTTTTTCCGGCTCAATTCCTGCCCAAATCAGCTGATTCATGGGTTAAGATTAGGACGTGAAACAGACAATTTTACTCCATTACCATGAGATCAATCTGAAGGGCAACAATAGAGGCTGGTTTGAAGCGCATCTGCAGCAGCATGTTGCTTCCCGTCTGAAGGGTTTGAATGTCGGCCCTATTCAACGATTTGGAGGGAGACTCCTCGTTGAGCTTCATCCAGACTCCCCGATCGAGGACATTGCGCGGCGCCTCAAAATGACCTTTGGCGTGGCGAATCTGGTTATTGCCAGGGAAATACCGGCCGATCTCGATGCCATCAAAGACGAACTGGTCAAACTGATTCCAACCGTGAGTTTTCAGTCCTTCAGGATCGACTCAAGGCGTGGCACCAAGGAATTCCCTTTGAATTCCATGGAGCTAAACCGACAGTTGGGCGCCTTTGTCCAGGAGCTGACGCATGCCGATGTCCGGTTGGAAAACCCGGATGCCGTGTTTTATCTGGAAATCGTGCGTGGGCGTGCATTCCTGTATCTCTCCAAAATTGCGGGCGCTGGAGGGCTTCCTTCGGGAACGGGCGGAAAAGTCCTGTGTCTTCTTTCCGGCGGGATCGACTCCCCTGTGGCAGCCTACCGGCTGATGCGACGCGGCTGCCGTGTTTTGTTCGTTCACTTTCACAGCTTCCCGCATACAAGCATTGAATCTCAGGAAAAGGTTCGACACCTTCTCCGGGTTCTCGCAAGATTCCAGCTGGACTCTCATCTGTTCATGGTTCCATTTGCAGAACTCCAGCGGGAAATTGTTGCCTATACTCCGCCCCCGCTTCGCGTTGTCCTCTACCGGCGATTCATGGTCCGGATAGCCGAGGCTCTGGCACAAAAGGAAAAAGCGGCGGCGCTTGTTACGGGTGACAGCCTGGGACAGGTAGCCAGTCAAACGTTGGAGAACCTCCGGACGGTTTCGGCCGCCGGAACGTTGCCGATCTTCCGGCCTCTGATCGGCGACGACAAAGAAGACATCATGCGTGTAGCGCGGGAGATCGGCACGTATGATATCAGCATTCTCGCGGATCAGGACTGCTGTTCACTTTTTGTTCCCAAGCATCCGGAAACCATGTCAAGCCTGGCACGGGCCGAGAGTGCAGAAAGCAATTTGGACATTCCGCGGCTGGTACAATCCGCCCTCAGCGAAACCACACACGAGCTGGTTGCCCCGGATTTTACGTTCTCTTTACCGGAGAAAACGTATGCAAAACAGTCCTGCTGCCAAAAACAGAATTGAAGTTGTCCGCGGGGACATCACGAAACTGCAGGTCGATGCAATTGTAAACGCGGCGAATAGTTCCCTCCTGGGGGGCGGTGGCGTTGATGGAGCCATTCACTCTGCAGCCGGACCGCAGCTTCTCGAGGAGTGCAGAAAGCTTGGAGGCTGTCCTACCGGCCAGGCAAAAATAACGGGAGGGTACCGTCTTCCCGCAAAATGGATCATCCACACTGTAGGACCGATCTGGCGCGGCGGGGCGCAAAACGAGGAGCAATCGCTCGCAAACTGTTATCGCAACTGCCTCCGGCTCGCAGCAAGCTATGATATTCGAGTGCTTGCCTTCCCCTCCATCAGCACGGGAGCCTATGGGTTTCCGATCGATAGCGCCTCCAGAATTGCGCTGCACGAGATACGGTCTCACCTCGAGAATAACAAGCTGCCTGAAAAAGTCGTTATTGTCTGTTTCGATGAGCCAACATTTCGCTGCTATTCTTCGCTTTAGGGGGAACAATTGCAGCATGCGTTGCCATGGAGCCTCCGCTCGTACACTCTCAGGTACGCGGGAAATCAGCATCGAAACTATCGTTATTGGCGGGATTGCCCGGTATAATGAAAGTTTTTGAATCAGAAATCACTGGGAAATAAAAAGGAAAGGGCAAAGAAATGGGCAAAGACAATGAGCAATACCGACTGGCAACTCTGGCTCTGCATGCCGGGCAGGAACCGGATTCGGCGACCACCGCTTGTGCCGTGCCAATCTACGCAACAAGCAGCTATGTTTTCAAAAGCACGGAACATGCTGCCAATCTGTTTGCTCTGAAGGAATTTGGCAATATCTATTCCCGGTTGATGAACCCGACCAATGATGTTTTGGAAAAACGTCTTGCCGCCCTCGATGGCGGTGTTGGCGGCCTTGCATTTGCGAGCGGGCAGGCTGCAATCACTGCAGCAATCCTGACCCTCACGCACTCCGGGCAGAACTTTATTTCAGCCACCAGCCTGTATGGCGGAACGTGGACGTTATTTACCCAGACGCTGAAAAAACTTGGAGTTGAAGTCCGTTTCTTTGACCCGAACCACCCGGAACAGATTCCCGGCTTGGTCGATGCCAATACGCGGCTTGTTTATCTGGAATCGGTAGGAAACCCCAAGAATGACGTCCCCGATTTTGCGGCCATATCCGACATTGCCCACAAGCATGGATTGCCGGTCATTGTGGATAACACAGTGTTGACTCCGGCTATGCTGCGCCCCATCGATCATGGTGCCGACATTGTCGTTTATTCGACCACAAAGTTCATTGGCGGACATGGCGTACATGTCGGCGGTGCTATTGTCGACAGCGGCAAGTTCCTCTGGGCGGATGATCCGAAAAAGTGGCCCGAATTTACGGCTCCGGATGATGCTTATCACGGAATGGTTTTTACCGAGGCTTTGAAGCCCATTGGAAATATCGCCTACATTACGCATATCCGAACTCATTGGCTCCGGGATACCGGCGCATGCATGAGTCCATTCGCTGCATTTCTCTTTCTGCTCGGGTTGGAGACACTGCACGTCCGCATCGAAAGGCACGCGGCCAATGCAATCGCGCTGGCGCGATGGCTCGAAAAGCATCCCGCAGTGCAGTGGGTCAACTACCCTGGCCTGGAAAGCCATAAACACTATAAAATGGCGCAGAAATATCTGACAAAAGGGGCCGGCGCCATCCTGGGATTCGGCATCCGCGGCGGTCGGGAAGCCGGAATCAAATTTATCAACAATGTCAAACTCGCTTCCCACCTGGCGAATATCGGGGATGCCAAGACGCTTGTGATTCACCCTGCCTCCACCACGCACTCGCAACTGTCCGAAAAGGAACAGCAGGAAGCCGGCGTCACCCAGGAATACATTCGCGTTTCCATAGGGATTGAGGATATCGAAGACATCCGAAACGATTTTGATCAGGCTTTAAAGGCATCGCAGATTTAGGTTGAGCACCGTCGGGCAACGATTGACGATCGGGAAACTGAATCGTCAACCATGATTTGAGTGGCGCAGACATAAAGGATTGAGATGACAGCTGAACTATTTCAAAGCACGGATTCGGCTCGCTCCGCGCGGCCGCTGAAGCATGTACAGAATGTCACCTTTGATGAAACGCTTCAGTTGGAATTGGGCGGCGAACTCCAGGGGATCACAGTAGCATTCGAAACATATGGTCAGCTTAATGCAGCCAAAGACAATGCCGTTCTGATCTGCCACGCGCTGAGCGGGGATTCCCACGTGGCTCGCCATGATTCAGAGGATGATCCCGGCTGGTGGGATATTGCAGTCGGACCAGGCAAGTTCGTCGATACCGATCGCTATTATGTGATCTGCTCCAATGCCTTGGGCGGTTGCCGTGGAACGACGGGTCCCAACAGCACCAATCCCAAAACCGGCAGATTGTATGGCGATGACTTCCCTACGGTAACCGCAGGAGACATGGTGGAGGCACAGCGCAGGCTGATCGACCATCTCGGCATCCGGACTCTCCTCGGTGCGATTGGAGGATCGATGGGTGGCCACCAAGCGTTAACATGGGCCATCCATTACCCTGATCGTGTCGCCGGAGTTGTTGCACTCGCCACCTCCGCAAGGCTGACGACTCAGGCCCTTGCGTTCGATGTTGTCGGAAGGAATGCCATCCGGCGCGACGATAACTTCAAGGCCGGTCAGTATATTGAGGAAGGAACCAATCCTTCCGTTGGGCTGGCAATAGCCCGGATGCTGGGACACATCACATACCTGTCTCCGCAATCCATGAGGGAAAAGTTTGGAGCGGATCGAATGCAGCCCCGCGACCTGGACACGCTGTTTGAAAAAAAATTCAGCGTAGGCTCGTATCTGGCCTATCAGGGAGATAAGTTCGTTGAGAGATTTGACGCTAACAGCTACATCCGGCTGTCCCTGGCGATGGATCTTTTCGACCTCGGAGACAGCCGCGAGGCCCTGGCAGCCAGCCTTGCGCCGTCGACATGCCGCTGGCTGATTATCAGCTTCACCAGCGATTGGCTTTTCCCCCCGGAACAGTCCCGGGAACTCGCCAATACGCTAATTTCGCTGAATAAGGACGTCAGTTACTGCAACATTGTGAGCAATTGCGGTCACGACGCTTTTCTGCTGCCGGACGAATTGCCGGTTTATGGCGGCATGATGAGCGCATTCCTTGGAAACCTCCTCGATGGCAGCCCCCAGGGGCGGGATGATGACGATCTCTATGCACATGCCCCAGCCAGCATCTTCGGTCCGCTGCTTCGGAGCCGGCTCGACTACGATCAGATTGCCCAACTCATCACTCCGGATGCGAGTGTGCTCGATCTTGGCTGCGGGCGCGGATCGCTATTGGCAAAACTGCGCGCCGGCGGTAATCGCAAGCTGGCCGGCCTGGAATTGAATCAGGAGGATATTTTGTCCGGATTGCAGCGTGGATTGGACATCATTCAGGCTGATTTGAACTCCGGATTGGCATCATTCTCCGATGGACAGTTCGACTACGTTGTACTGTCCCATACCCTTCAGGCTGTTCGGGATGTGGAAAGATTGATCACAGAAATGCTGCGAGTCGGACGAAAGTCAATTGTCAGCTTTCCCAACTTCGCCTATCACAAACTGCGCAAAATGCTGAATGAACGGGGACGATCCCCCCTCTCCTCCGGTTTGCTGCGGCACGAGTGGTACAACACCCCCAATATCCGGTTCTTCTCCATTGCGGATTTTGAGGAATTCTGCGGGGATCGAAATATTCAGATACATCAACGCATTGCGCTCGATATCGAGGCAGGCAATGTCATCGAAAATGATGTCAATCTGTATGCAGATATGGCCATTTTTGTCATCAGCAGGTAATGCAGCCGGGACCCGCCGGGACGATGCCGCATACCATTCGGACACGCCTTTTGGCCATTAGTATGCAGCGTTAGCCCGGCTGCCAGCGCTCCCGGTAAGCCCATTCCCCTCTCCATTTTTCCAATAAAACAATCCTCACACATACCTGTAACTATACCGGCCGCAAAGCATCTAATGAACTGAGTGGGTTCTATCGATCAGATATGAAGGGAATGACGCAGAGACGTTTGAAATTGCTCAAATGAGATCTCATAATAATTGCGTGTTGATTGAGAGCATCGCCATTCCTGACTTGGTTGCTTTCCCATGAATTTCGCCGATCCCGGCATCTATAGCAGCAGACGACTTGCAAATGAAGAAAATGATCGACTGGAAAGTGGATCTGGGGGTTACTGGCTGGATAGGGGTATTTGCCAGTAACCGAATCAAAAGCTATCGCGCCATGCGTGCGACACATTCCGGCTTTTTCAAATGGCTCCGCAGGCTTTTGATTTTTGCGATCATTGTGGCGCCCATCATTTATGAGGTCCGAACTTCGGCTCTTCAGTCCTGGGTTCTTTCCAGGTATGCGCGAAAAATGTCCTACAAGGTCCATCCGGGCCCGAGTCCCAACATAGTCTTCCCCAAACATGGCCCTTTCGACATTCGCGCAGGTTATGCACTCATACCGGACTTTCAGCAACGGCTGCAGGCCAAGGGTTACGTGATTGTTCAACAGGCGCGTTTTTCGCCCGAACTGGAGCGCGCAACCAAATGGGGCATTTTGCCTCCCTACTCGGAGCCGACTTCAACAAAATTGACCATCCATGGCCCCAGCGGGGAACCGCTTTTCCAGGCGCCGGTGGCAGGTTATTTTTTTGAGAGTTTCGAAGACATTCCCCCACTGGTCGTGAAAAGCCTTTTGCTGATCGAAAATCGCGAACTAAGCGAACCTGCGGATTCTAGGACCAACCCGGTTGTGGATTGGGACAGGCTGGCCAAGGCCGCGCTGCTTTATACCGGTCACAAGCTTGGCCTGCCTCTGCCTGTCGAGGGTGGATCTACTCTGGCGACGCAAATCGAAAAATACCGGCACTCCTATGAGGGACGAACCGATTCCATGATGGCCAAGCTCCGGCAGATGACGGATGCAAGCCTGAAGGTTTACCAGAATGGGCAGGACACGAGGGATGAACGCCGACAGATCATTTTGGATTATCTCAATTCCATTCCACTCGCTGCAGCACCGGGCTATGGTGAATTGCACGGCATTGGGGAAGGAATGAATGCCTGGTTTGGCCTTGACCTCTCCGAAATTAAAAAGTCCCTGATGCTGCCGGACGACAGGCCCGAAAAAGTGAAAGCGTTCAAACATGCCCTGGCTCTTCTGTGCTCTGTAAAAGCGCCCAGCTACTATCTGGTCCAAAACCATGCCGCGCTGAACACGCGTGCCAATTTGTATGCTCAACTGCTGGCAAATGTTCAGGCCATTTCGCAGGACTTCGCCTCACGCTTGATTGCCGCTCCGCTATCGTTTGATACGCGACGGCCCACCCGTACCCCGCCCTCTTACGCGGAACGAAAGTCGGTAAATGAAGTCCGGGCAAAACTCGCATCTCTGCTCGGCATGCCGGGCATGTACGAACTCGATCGGCTCCACCTGGACGTGGAAAGCACAATCAATCCAAACCTTCAGCACAGCGTAGTGAATCTCTTTCAGCGGCTTCACGATCCCAAGTTTGTCGATGCGGCAGGCCTCCGCGGAGAGCGTCTCCTTGCCAAGGGGGATCCGGAAAAGGTGATTTACGGCATGATGCTGTTTGAAAAGACTCCGAAGGGGAATCAGTTGCGCGTCGTTACGGATAATCTCAACGCGCCCTTCGATATTAATACCGGCATGAAAATGCAGTTGGGCAGCACAGCCAAACTGCGAACACTCGTGAACTATCTGAACATCGTGGCCGATTTACATGCGCAACTGTCCGCTTTGGATTCAGCCTCGCTGCTGAAACAAAAAGAAGATGCGCGCGATCCCATTACGCTCTGGGCAGCGGAGACCCTGGAGCAGAATTCGGGCATCAACCTCGAAGCCTTTTTGCAGCTTGCACTGGATCGAACCTATTCCGGAAACCCGGGCGAGGCATTTTTTACCGGTGGAGGGCTCCACACCTTCGGCAATTTTGAAAAGGCGGAAAATGGCCGTATCTACACGGTTCGGGAAGCCACGGCTCTGTCGGTGAATTTGTCTTACATCCGCCTGATGAGGGACCTGGTGCGCTATTACCAGGCTCGATTGCCCTACGATACAACCGCCGTTCTCTCCGATATGGATAATCCGATCCGTCGTAAACTCCTGCAGGAAATTGCCGACGAGGAATCAAAATACTTCCTGTACGAATCCTATAAATCGTTCAGGAAGCAGTCTCCGGATGAAATCATCAAAAACCTGCTGGGGAAAAAGGCTGATTCCGATCGCCATCTGGCCATATTGTTTTATGCCTGGAATCACGAGGGAGATGCGGCGGCTCTGGCCGACTGGATACAGAAACGACTGGGAGATGCACCGCCCGCGCAAGTCGCCAAACTGGCGAAAGCCTATGGCAACCCTCAGCTCAACCTTTCCGATTACGGCTACCTCCTTGGTATTCATCCCTTGAAGGTCTGGGCTGCAGGGGAAGTGGCCAAAGACGCAGCCATCTCCTGGGATCAGCTCTGGGATGACAGCAGCGAAGCAAGGAAAATATCCGCAGCATGGCTTTTCAAGACGCGAAATCGATCCGCGCAGGATTTGCGGCTGCACATTCGATTTGAACAGGACGCGTTTTTGCGCATGACACCGCAATGGAAACGCATCGGATTCCCCTTTGACAAGCTTGTCCCTTCCCTTGCCACTGCGATAGGAAGTTCCGGTGACCGCCCGGAAGCGCTGGCGCAGCTCATGGGCATCCTGCTAAATGACGGCGTATTGAAGCCGACAGTCCGAATGGGCCAATTGCGTTTTGCGGCCGGCACACCCTATGAAACGATTTTCGGACCCGTGCAGCCGGAAGGTACCCGGGTCATGCCGCCTCAAGTAGCCCATGCGATTCTCCCTGTCTTGGCTCAGGTCGTTCAACACGGAACTGCCGTCCGACTTGCCAATGCCTATAAAGTCGGGAATAGACAGTTGACCGTGGGAGGCAAAACCGGATCAGGAGACAACCGATTTGATGCAGTCGGAAAAGGCGGCCAGGTCATTTCCTCCCGGCCCATCGACCGAACTGCCGTTTTTGTCTTTTATATCGAGAACCGCTATTTTGGAGTGATTACCGTTTTCGTCCCGGGAAAGGAAGCCGGAGACTACGCATTCACCAGTTCCCTGCCCGTCGCGATCCTAAAGCTGCTGGCCCCCGATATTGAAAACCTCTGGCAGCAATCTCCGGGCGCACAGTCCAACGGAGTCGTTGTGGTCTCCAATCCATCCGTAAACCATGCCCCAGCCACCGCACCCGCTGCGCTATCCAAGCCCAAACAATCGCCCGTAGTCCTCGAAGTTCTCCGAACCAAGCCGGGAGCAGAATGAAACGCTTCGATTCAAAACCGAATTCGGGCTAACGAACTGATAGGAGTTTGCGGTACTCTTCAATCATGGAAGCAAACCCTTTACGCCATGGCAGCCTTCGATTGCACCGCACGCCCGAACCCTGCTCAATGATCATCTTTGGAGGTTCCGGGGATCTGACGCGACGCAAGCTTATCCCCGCACTTTTCCGGCTCTCCCAGCAACGCATGATCCCCGCCGGTTTCACCATCATCGGCATGGCACGATCGCCCATGAGCGATGAACAATATCGGTCCATGCTGCGGACATGGATAGAAAAGGAAACGGGCCCGCTGACGGACTCCGCGCGATGGGACAGTTTTGCCCAGGGCATTCATTATCTCTCGGCGGATTACCATGACCCGGCCGTGTACAGTGGTCTCAAATCAAGTCTTTCGAACACCGAGGCGGCACGTAAAACTGCAGGCAACCGCATCTATTACCTTGCCACGGCTCCAGGCGATTATGATGGCATCATTCGCAACCTAGGCCAGAGTGGGATGGGGATCGAGCATGCGGAAGGAAAGGGCTGGGTTCGCATCATTGTCGAAAAGCCCTTTGGAAGAGACCTGAATTCCGCCCGCGCGTTGAACAACGTGGTCAGCTCCGTTTTCCGAGAAGAACAGGTATACCGCATCGATCATTATCTGGGAAAAGAGACCGTGCAGAATATCCTGGTCTTCCGATTTGCGAACGGAATGTTTGAACCGCTCTGGAATAGACAGTTCATTGAACAAGTCCAAATTACTGCCGCGGAAGATATCGGGGTCGGCACCCGCGGTCCTTACTATGAGCAATCCGGCGCACTTCGTGACATGGTTCAGAATCACATCATGCAGCTATTAGCGCTTGTGGCGATGGAACCACCACCCGATTTCAGCCCGGATGCGGTCCGCAGCGAGAAAGCGAAAGTGCTGCACTCTATCCGCCCATTCTCAACCGAGGATGTTCGCCGCTATTCTGTGCGCGCCCAATATGTGCAAGGCCGGATAAGCGGAAAGGAGGTTCCGGGCTATCTCTCGGAAAAGGGAGTGGCGCCCGATTCAAAAACCGAGACCTTCGCCGCCGTTCGATTCAATATCGATAACTGGAGGTGGGCGAACGTCCCCTTTTATATCCGGACTGGCAAAAATCTGCCCAAGCGGGTTACGGAAATCGCCATCGTTTTTCAGCGCACGCCACACTTTATCTTCCGCAATGCGCCGTCAACCCATGTTGAGTCCAATGTCCTGGTATTTCGCATTCAACCTGACGAAGGAATCAACCTCAAGATAATCGCCAAGATGCCGGGGCAGTCCATGGAAATGCGGCCGGTAAACATGGATTTTCGCTACGGCAGCACTTTTGGGTTCCATCTCGCGGATGCCTACGAACGCCTCCTCCTCGATTGCATGTCGGGAGATCCGACTCTTTTTGATCGCATCGATTCGGTTGAAGCGGCATGGACGCTTATCCAGCCTTTCCTGGAGGTTTGGCATAACGATGCTTTGTCTCGCCTGCCTCAATATGCATCCGGCTCCTGGGGGCCGGCTGAAGCGGATGCGCTTCTGGCGCAAGACAATCATGCATGGCGGCTGCTATGAACAACTCCATAACGGCAGCTACAGCGCCCAGAGAAGTCGATATTGGCCATGTCGAAAAGGAACTGTCGTCCCTTTGGCAATCGTCGGGAGACCCGGGCACCCATACCGCGATGCGGGCTTCCTCCTGCAATCTGCTGGTCTTCGCACGAAACAGAACGGTCGCCGAGGAATTTCCGGACATCCTCGCCCGCATCGCTGAATGGCATCCATGCCGGTCCATTGTTGCTTATGTTGAACCGGACGCCAGGCTGGAAGCTCCCGACATGCATGCCTGGATCCGTGTCCTTTGCCAGCTTCCTCCCTCCGGCGGCTCCCGCGTCTGCTGCGAAACAATCCTGCTCGCGACGCGCAACCGGGCAAAGCCGGATCTGCCCGATACCGTGTCCACTCTCCTGATCCCGGACTTGCCGGTATACCTTTACTGGCGGTCATTTCGTGCTGAAGATCAGGACATCATCGAACGATTGGCCCGTTTTTCGCGCCTGATGATTGTGGATTCGCATCAAACCAGGGAAAATCCCCAGGCGAGGCTGGAGGTCCTTCAGCTATTGGTCGACTGCCCGGCGGAAGTGGAAATGAGGGATTTGAACTGGAGTCGGATCACCGCCTGGCGCGATCTCATTGCACAGTTTTTCGATTCGACTGCGACGGGTCATTATGTCCGCGAAATTTCCGAGGTGGAAATCACACGGAATCTCTCCGCACCCGATAGCATTCCGACCAGGACTCTTCTTCTAACCGGCTGGCTGGCATCCAGCCTTGGATGGCGGCGTGTAACCGCAAAGCGCTCCGGGAACCAATGGATTTCCATCTGGAACTGCCAGGGGCGCGAGGTACGCGTTACCTTTACAGGCACCGTCGCAGATGAGGGACAAATTCCTGGGATTCACAGCGTCATACTTCGCACCGGCAGCCAAGCGGAGTTTTCTGTTTCCGTTGAAAGAAGCTCTCAATCCATTACGGCCGTGGCAACCATCGGCGGGACACGCATTATTCACTCTGTCCCGGATGAACCTCTGGACGAGGCATCGCTGCTGATACGAGAGTTATCGACTTCCGGAAAAGATGAGGCATTTACCGCCGCACTGGCGGAAGCCTGCGATTTGGAAAAAGCCTTCCGCGATAGCAACCCGAAGGATTGATATCCAGCACCCGACTATTGGGAATTCCCACCGATCCGCAACTGGAGGCGCGCCCAGTCGTCGTCCACATCCCTCTGAATATTGCCGATCTCCTCTTCGGTCAGGTGCTTGAACCGACCCTGTTTAGCCAGGTACTCGCGCACGGGCAGGCATCGGGGTTTGTGGTTGAGCGTATACTTCGTCCCGTTCTCGACTTCATACAGCGGAAATACATTCGTCTCGACCGCAAGGATCGAAAGCTCCGGCGATATATCTGAGGTGGTTCGCCACCCGGTCGGACATGGAACGAGCATGTGGATGAACTTGGTCCCGCGGATACTTTTCGCCTTCAGGATCTTCCGTCGAAGATCTTGCGGAAAGCCAATGGCGGCCGTCGCGGAATACGGATTGTAGTGCGCCGCCATGATTTCCATGATGTTCTTCTTGCGGCGGGGATTCCCTTTCGGCGTGGTTCCCGTCCACGCATACGAGGGAGTTGCGGAACTCACCTGTATCCCCGTATTCATATAAGCTTCGTTATCCAGGCAGACATAAATAATATCGTCATTATTTTTGGTTACACCCGAGAGAGACTGCAGTCCGATATCGAAGGTTCCACCATCGCCGGCGAAGGCAACTACCTGGACGTCATCCTTCCCCTGGATCTTGAGTGCATTGGCAATGCCTGCCGCAGTGGGAGCCGCAATCTCAAAAGCGGAGTGGAAAGTGGAAACGCCGTATGCCGTGACCGGGTAGACGCCGCCGATAGATCCTTCACAGGATGGAACAATCACCGCAATGGTGCGAGGCCCCATCGTTTGAAATACCAGCCTCATGCCGGCGGCAAGTCCGCAGCCAGGGCAGGCTGCGTGCCCTGGTCGCAAAAAATTCTGCTCTGATCCAGATGCAAGCATAGATGAATATCCTCTGAGTCCTCTCATTCATTCCATAATCCATTCCGGCGCATCCACCGGAACAGATCGGCTCATGGTCTCGAGCGCAATTTTCCGAATTGTGTCAGGGTTGACATCCGTTCCGCCACTACCCGCAATGTAGCTGTAAACCAGCGGGCGATCCGCAGAATGAACAAGAGCAGACTTCAATTCCTGGCAGAAGATTCCGCCGCCGCCCACTGAAAAATTGCGGTCAATCACGGCGACTTTCTTCTTCCCCGACAACGCCTGCTGAATGGCCTCAACCGGGAACGGCCTGAATGCACGTAATTTCAACATCCCGACCTTCAGCCCTTCCTCGCGCATCTGGCTCACCGCCAGTCTGGTCGTGCTTGTCATGGAACCTACGGCAACAAGAACAACATCCGCATTGTCCATCATGTAGGGCTCTACCAATCCGTACCCTCTCCCGAATTTCGCCTGGAATTCCTGGTCGACCTGTCGGGCAATGGTTTTGACGGATTCCATACCCACATGAGCCAGGTGCTTGTACTCCCGATACTTTTCGGATGACACGACCGGGACAAGAAATCCGGGCTTATCGACGTCGAACCTGTGAGGCAGGTCCAGCGGGGGCAGGAATGAATCCACCTGTTCCTGATCCGGCACTTCCACCGGCTCGACAAAATGAGACACATAAAATGCATCGACGCAGACCATCACCGGCAAATAGACCTGCTCAGCAATTTTGTATGCCTGGATAACCGTATCCAAAGCCTCCTGCCCGTTCTCGCAATAAAACTGCATCCACCCTGTATCTCGCTGGGACAGGCTGTCCAGATGGTCCGCCCAAAATCCCCAGGGTGCCGAAATAATCCGATTCACGTTGACCATCACAATCGGAAGCCGGCAGCCCGCGGCAAAGTGCAGCATTTCATGCATCAGCCCGAGCCCCTGGGAAGAGGTGGCGGTAAATGTTCTTACTCCGGTCAGGGACGCACCAATGCATGAAGCCATTGCCGAGTGCTCGGACTCCGTGCGCATCATGATCCCCTTCAGTTGACCGGAAGCCTCCCAGCTTGAAAGCCGCTCATAAATGGATGTCTGCGGCGTAATCGGATATGCGGCGATCAGCGGCGTTCGGCAGAGCGAAACGGCATTCGCCACGGCATCGTTGCCGGACATGAACTCTCTCATGACAAATCCTTCATCTCAACTGCGTTTCTAGGACAAGCCGTTGCACACGTTCCGCACCCTTTGCAATGCTGGTCGTCGATAGTTCGCGTGCATTGCTCCACATCAACGGTAATCACACCTTCCGGACAGTAGTAATAGCAATTGAGACACGCATTACACCGCCCGCAGGAATAGCACCGTGATGCAGACAGAAGCGCGGTCTTCGCATCCGCACTCAGGTTTACTTCTGAGAATGTCTGTATTCGCTTTTTGTGGCTGAGTTTTTTATGTTTCAGTCTTTCCGATTGTTCGAAATAGAGCGTGCGGATGGCTTCGAGCAAAACCACTGATTCGGTTTCCGGCCACACTCCGCTTTCCCTGGCACTCAAATAAGTTTTCATTGAAAGCGATCCTTTGTTGCCTACAGCAACGCGGGATAACGTCATTGGATCATGAATTCCGCGGAACGCAAGATCCATTGAGATTGCCGCTCTTTTTGCAGACGCAATCGCATTCACGATCGTTCTCGGCTGACGCGCGGCATCGCCACCGGCAAAAACGCCGGATCCGGGTACAGGTTCGATCAGTCCCTTTTTTATCAGTTTCTCAGGCACCCATGAAACATCGACCAGTTCTCCAACTGCAGTGATCAGGCTGTCGGTCTCAATGGTGGTAAATTCCCCTGCCTTTGGCATCGCGGCCGATCGGCCGCTTTCATCCGGGGCGCCCAATTCCATCTGCTGAAAGACTACCGCAAGACGCCCATTCATGCGCCTGACCGAAACCGGCTGAAGGAGGAATTTGAATTCAACCCTTTCCTCTTCCGCTTCCCGTATTTCATCAGGAATAGCAGGCATTGCCTCTCGCGTCCTTCGATACGCAATGGTCACATTCGAACCAAGGCGGCGCGCGGACCTGGCAACATCCATCGCCGTATTTCCGCCACCAATGACCAGCGTCTCAGAGCCAAGCGCGACCTTGTTTTCGGAGTTCAGAGCCTCCAGGAATTCTCCCCCATTCCATATGCCGGCAAGATCCTCTGATTCGAACGAGAGAAGTGCATTCAGAGATGCTCCGGGTGAAAGGAAAACAGCGTCATAGGAATCCAAAGCGTCAAATGTTATATCGCGCCCAACCTTGCAGTCTGTCCGCAGTTCAATCGGCAGTTTCAGGATCCGACGGATTTCCCTATTTAAAACCGCTTTGGGCAGCCTGAACTCCGGGATCCCCCATCGCATGACGCCGCCCGCAGCTTCCTTCCCCTCAAATACGGTCGGACGATGTCCGAGAAGAGCAAGAAAGTAGGCGCAGGAGAGACCCGCGGGGCCGGCTCCGACGATTGCAATTTTTTTAGGTTCTTTTGCGGGTATAGGCTGCGGCGTAGGGTAAGTCCCGGCCCGCAGACCGGAGACAAAGCGTTCGAGCATCTGAATCGAAACCGACTCGTCCAGATGCGCCCGGTTGCATCCGCCTTCGCACGGATGGAAGCACACTCTGCCACAGACTCCGGGGAATGGGTTCTCCACAAGAATCGTGGACATCGCCTCGGCGTATTTCCCCCTATCCGCCAGTTGTACAAACAAGGCAATGTCTGTCCCTGCCGGACATGCCTCCTGGCACGGAGGGACCAGGTGCTGCGTCCTGGGTTTCAGCGTGCTCCATTTCCCTGTATCTATTGTCTCCGTGCTGCCGTAGGAGATGGGGATGACAAACTCTTTTGATTCCTTACTGCCCATCAGACTGTCTCCTCCGGCTCGAATATTGTGATCGTCTCATAGGCACGCTCGACGGCCTGTACATTGACATCAACCTTCGATGGTACCATCTTTCTGACGGCAGCAATCAGAGTATCCAGGTTTATCAGGCCCGTCAGCCGAGCATAGGCGCCCAGCATCGCGGTATTGAAGTTATCTCCAAGTCCGGCATTCTTGGCAATGCCGCTCGCATCGACCAATCCGATTTTGAATGCCCGGAGCGCGGGAAAATGCTCGATTCCGGATCTTGAGTTAATCAGGATGGATCCGCCCGGCTTGATTTCCCTCAGTATTTCTTTTTCATCCGCAAGAGACAAATCAAAGACAACAATATGATCCGGATTCTTAATCTGGCATTTCAGCAGTATTGGCTGTTCGTCTATGCGCAAAAAACCGAATACGGGAGCTCCCCTGCGCTCTCCCCCAAAAAGGGAGAAAGCCTGGGGATATTTTCCTTCCAGAAAAAAGGATCTTCCCAGAATCTCGGCGGCGGTGACGGCTCCCTGACCGCCCCTCCCCTGGAATTTTACTTCAATCATGCGGCATACCCCTTTATCGAGGCTTCGAGTTTAACCTGAAGTTGCGGAAGAAGCCAGAATTCAGAGTCCTGAATTTGCCTCGATACGCCAGCACAGGGTGTCTCCGCATTCATATGCTCTTCTGGCGATTTCTTCCTCGCCAGAATTCCAGAGCTCGAAGCCCTTTGAACGCTTCGAGCCCTGCAGTCTCTGAGATTGAACGCGAATCTATTGGTAGGCGGGGTGGATGCTCCCATCCTGAAGTTGCCAATGCGGGAGCCATACCAATGCAACCATCCGGACTGCTATGTCCGCTTTTTTCGGTCGTTGCGAGGCGATCTCTATTTTCTGCGTTTGCGGATCGGTTGTGCCTTCAAGAACCTGAATCTCACTATTCAGTTCCGCCTCAAGATCCGCCTTCTGCTGCTGGAGGGCGTCAAGATTCTCGGAAGCAGCGGCGACATCCGATTTTTCCTTGGCGGTGCGCATGCCGCTGCGTATGGTTCCGGAAGCTCTGCTGATATTTCCAGCGGAGAATGTCTTTCGCCCCATGAAAGCTCCCAGCAAGGTAGCGCCCAGAGACATGGCAGTCTGGACTCCGACCTGGCGCACATCGGACTTTTCTTTCTCAATGCGCTGTTCGGCTCGTCGGATTCGATCCTCCAGCATGGAGATTTTGGGTCCGTACTTGCGCCGGAGCGCCTCAACCGATTGATCCCGCTTCTCCCTCGCCACCTGGCTCACTCGTATGCGGAAATCTCCCTCGGATTCTCCCGGGTTTGAACTGAGTTTAAAATCCAGGCTGCGGAAACTCTGGATCTCCGAAGTCCGGTAAATGAAGCTGGCAAAATCCCGTTCCCACGCCTTGTAGTTTTGAGGCTTGCAGGCGGAGGATGGCAGTTGCACAAAGCTTCCCGTAACAGACGGCTCCTTTTCCATCTCCCTTTCATCAAAGTCGCCCGGTTTCGATTCATCCCACGATAGAGATATCTCTCCCGGGTCCGCAAGAAAGGAATGCCGTTTATTTTCCACGCCGCGATAGCTGACATCCGCCATACCGCAAATCGCGGGTCTATATAGGGGCTGTGCCCCAGCCGGTTGTGAACCACGAAGAGGGAAAAAGTATTGGACTATCTGCGGCGGGAGACTTGGCCGATCCCCAAGGCCGGATGCGGCGATAACAGGCCTTGGCGGCGGAACTTCCGCCGGAGTCACGGTTTTCTTCGCCGAGCTCAGCATTTTGGTCTGAGCCAGAGTCAACGGTCCCCGCAGATAGGACAGACACCATCGTGTCTTAAATACTTCGGGAGCATTCTCGTGAATATTCTTCATTAGAAAAACACCTTTGCCCAGAGCGGACAATGCGGTGCGCAGATCCGTTTGCGCATCGAGGAAGCCTGATCCCAGCCCTTGCGCCAGGCGATCGATGTCCTGCGCAGTCTGCATCTTCCCCAAAAACCAGGTCCCAGCGTTGGACAACGCTTTGTAATCAAGATCGACGGGGTTTTGAGTGGCAAGCAGCAGCCCGACTCCAAAGGCCCGTGCCTGTTTGAACAACAGAAGCAGCGGTTTCTTTGAAGGGGGGTTGGCGACTGGAGGCACATAGCCGGCAACCTCATCCATATAAACAAGCGCACGCAGGCTGGTCGTTCCGGGTTGAGCCCTCATCCACGCAACCACCTGGTTCAGCAGCAATGTGACGAAGAACATCCGTTCCGCATCGGAAAGATGCGCAATGCTGAAAATCGAAATCCTGGGCTTCCCTTCCGGCGCATATAAAAGTCTGGCAATGTCCAAGGGTTCCCCCTCAAGCCAGGAACCGAATCCAGGGGCAGCCAGGAGATTATTCAGCTTTAAAGCAAGCTCAAAGCGCTCCTTTGCCGGAAAGAATGAATCCAGATCGAAAGCTCCGACCCTCTCGAACGGAGGCGTTTGTATCGAGCGGATCAGGATGCCGAGATCGACATTTTTCCCATCCCTCCAGTATTGCTGGATCACATTGGAAATGAGAATATGCTCGCGGCTGCTGATCGGATCCGCAGCAATTCCAACCAGACCGAGCAGTCCTGTCGTAGCCGCGGAAATCAAGTCGGCTACAGCCTCGCGATCTTCCAGCAGGGCAGCCGAAGGACAGGCAAAGCTGTTCATTACGGATATGGGCATCCCGGCGGAGCTTCCCGGCGTATAGATGGTAAAATCGGCAGATTCTCGCAGCTTGAGAACTCGGCTTCCATCCTGCCCTGAATCCAAAAGCCCTTTCTTCCATAACTCCGCCTGAATTGCAGCATATTGCTCAGGGGTTTGATTGGCGCGCACGGCATCGTCGCTGTTGACCCAGGGCAAAAATTCGGCGGCACTGAGGTTGGGAAAATTCAGGAGCAGATTCCCCATATCTCCCTTGGGATCGATGACCAGCGCGGGAATTCTGTCTATCGCCGCTTCCTCCAGAATTCCAATGCCGAGACCAGTCTTGCCACTGCCCGTCATCCCGACACAGACTCCATGGGTTACAAGATCTTTGGAGTCGTACATGACAAGATCATCCTCCACCCGACCGGAGGATAGGTTGTATCGCTTTCCCAGGTAGAACTGACCCAGCTTTTCAAAGTCCTGCATACGATCACTCCCGCTCTGATGTTTATGATGCTATTGTACACATCCCATGATTATTTCGTGCAACTTCGATCCTGTTTTTTCTCCGGGTATTATGAATTCCTTTCCTGGATGGCAACGGTTCTTTCAGCGCAGCCGGCATTTTCTGCTAGAATCTGTCGGCAAATAAAGAGGAGCGTATGCAGCCGGCCAATATCCGCAATTACTTGGATAGTCTGAAAAGGGAGAACGAACTTCGAATCATTGATGTGCCGGTCGACCCTTGTCTCGAATTGGCGGAAATCCAAAGACGCATCGTTGCGCAACAGGGCCCCGCGCTACTTTTTACGAACGTCAAAGGGACCGAATTTCCCGTTGCCACCAATCTTTTCGGAACTCGCCGCCGCCTTGACCTGGCATTCGGCAAGGAGCCCTATCGCTTTTTCAGGAGAGTGGCGGAAGCCATCGAAACCATTGTCGCCCCATCGGCTTCCGCGCTCTGGAAATATCGAGACCTGGCAAAATCCGCTCTCAAACTGGGCACGGTCCGGCGCAGTTCCGGTCCGGTTCTCGCAAACGTCATGCGCCCGGCCCGCCTGAAGGAACTGCCCCAGATAAAAAGCTGGCCGATGGACGGGGGGCCATTCCTGACTCTTCCGCTTGCGTATTCGGAGCACCCATTGTCCGGAAAACCGAACCTGGGTATGTACCGGAATCAGATTTTTGACAACACTACCGCGGGAATGCACTTCCAGGTTCAACGAGGAATGGGCTTTCACTATTTTGAAGCCGAGAAATTGCGCCAACCACTCCCGGTAAATATTTTTTTGGGCGGCCCGCCCTCCCTGATTGTTTCGGCAATCGCGCCTCTGCCCGAAAATATACCGGAGGCCGTGCTCGCTTCCCTGTTGCAGGGAGGCAAACTGGAACTGATTCACAAGCCGGCCCTCAGCAAACTCCCGATATTCGCCGAGGCGGAATTCGCCTTGATAGGACAGGTAGCCCCCGAGGCACGTCGCATGGAAGGCCCCTTCGGAGATCATTATGGATATTATGCCCTTGCGCACCCATTCCCGTTTATCGAGATAGAAAAGATCTATCACAGGAAAGATGCCATTTTCCCGGCGACTGTCGTCGGAAGACCTCGGCAGGAGGACCACTATATTGGCGAGTATTTGCAGGAGCTCTTCTCTCCCCTTTACCCATTGGTCATGAACGGCGTTCGCGCGGTCTGGGCTTTTGATGACGCGGGAGTTCATCCGTTGGCGGGAGCAGTGGTTCGGGATCGCTACCCAAAGGAAGCGTTCATGGCCGGGATGCGAATCCTCGGAGAAGGTCAGCTTTCCTTGACCAAGTTTCTGATGCTTACCGATGAAGATATCCCGCTGCAGGATTTCCGACGCTTGCTGATCCACATTCTGGAACGGGCGGATTTTGCTACAGATCTCTTTGTTTTCTCCCCCGTTTCACAGGACACATTGGATTATACAAGCGGCAGGATGAACGAAGGCAGCAAGGCTCTCCTGATGGGCCTGGGCGACAAGCGATTCGAGCTGCAAGCCGAGCCTTGCGCCGAATTGAGAAATCCGCTCTTCCGCCAACAGCGGGTATTCGCGCCTGGGGTTCTGGTCGTTGAAGGACCCGCCTGGCAAGATCAGGACTCCGTTGTGCAACAGCTGCTTGCAGAAAAGGCTGTGCAGCCATTTCGCCTTATCTGTCTGGTAGACAATGCGTCCGAATGCGTCCGGGATGATCCCTCATTTCTCTGGACGGTCTTTACCCGATTTGAGCCAGCTGCGGATATCCATGCCCGGGAATCCAAGCTGGAGCGGTTTCATGTCCGGCTTTCGGCTCCCGTTGTATTCGACTGCCGGATGAAGCCATGGTATCCCTCACCGGTAGAGCCGCTGCCGGAAACGGTGGCCCGTGTCGATGCGCTGTGGCCATCTTTGTTTTGATGCCAGCCCCCAAGCAGCCGCGGCAAAACTTCTTCACGAATGGGCTGCTTTGACCATTCCCCTTGGTTCCCCAAGAGGCGATTTTCCGCATCCCCTGAACCAAACAATCTGGCGAAATAGCCGGACCAAAATTCATAAGTATCCTAAAATTAGCGACTTATCCGCTAAACCTTTTCCCGGGATCGGCCGATCATTAGATCGGCTTTTAATCTTTTCTATTGGTACGAAAACTGATAGGTGGGAATACGATATGCGAGTGAAGAAAAGGGTCTTGGATTCAGAACGAAGGAGATGGCCCAGGCTTAAGCCCTCGGCTGTACCGTTTCTGAAGTCGGTAACTCTAAGCCAGGGTGCCGAAGTGCAGGCCATTGACATCTCTCGAGGCGGGATGCTGATCGAAACCGAGGTACGGCTTCGCCCTCAGATGAAGATTTTCCTGCGGCTTGTAACCGTTGATGGGATTATCAAACTTGAGGGATCCGTGGTCCGCTCATCCATCACATCTCTCACCGGCGCGCCGAAGTATCAGTCCGCGATATCCTTCGAGCATCCTTTTCATATGTTGGATGATATTTCCGAAGAGCCCGCGGCGATGCCGGTATCCGAACCGTTGCCTGAAGCCGAACTACCTCAGTTGCCCATCGAGCATTCATCGTTTCAGCCAATCTGGGGCCAGTTCGATGAAGATTCTTCAGTGATGACTTTCATAACTCCGGAACCGCAGGTAACCGATATACGGGACCGACTTAAAACCAATGACTGGTAACTCCTGGCCGCGCTACAGGCGTCCTTTATTATGAATATTGTCTTTATCAGCAATGATGCCCGTGATGCAGACTTCTTCAAACACGAATTGGAGAAGTCCGGGGCTCCCATTCATGTTGAACTCTCACCCAGCGTCTTGGATGCAATGGTACGCATTGGGAATGGGGGCAACTATGATGTCGTCGTTCTGGATACATCCCTCTCGACGACGGATGCGGTTAGCCTGGTCTCCTTTATCCGGCAGGAAAAGAAGCAGCTATCCATCATTGCTCTGACCGCCAGTGATAGCCAAACCGTGCCGGCTGAACTGCAAAATGCGGGGATCGATCAGGTCATTACCAAGCGACCCGGGTATACGGTTCAATTCCCTGAAATCCTGCAACATTTGCACCAGCCTCAGCAAGGCGAGAGCGCTTCCCGCCGCAGACAGGTGCAACTGCTGTATGCAGGAAAATTTGAAATTGCCCAGCGATACCTGTCCAATGTCACCCAACTAAAACTGGAACCCGCTCCTATCGCGCCCGATGGAACCTGGCAGATTTCCGAAAATTCCGCGACTCCCACGGCAGACGCCTTGGTCCTGGATTTAGGGCTGACGGCCGCACAGGCACTCAAGGCTGTCAAAGATTCCGTTCAGCGGCTGCAGGACGTACCTGTCATCCTGTTGACTATTCCCGGCGATGATGACACCGCATTGCATGCCATTAGAGCCGGAGCCGCCGATTGCATTGAAAAGTCGGGAAATTTCTTTCATCGTCTCCTGCTGGTGCTTCAACGCGAAATCGGCCGCCGGGAGTTGGCCCGGGAGCGAGCAACCCTTCGTGCCCGCGAGGAACGCCTGCGATTGATCGTCGAAACGCTGCCGACCGGCGTCACCGTGATTGCTCCCGATGGCTCCATACTCGCGATGAACAATGTCGGGCTCCAAACGGTCAGCGCCCTCAATCTCGATCAAATCATTGGCAAGAGTCTTGCGGACCTTACTCCCGCAGCAGTGCATCAGGAGATCCTTTCCTTTGTAGCCGCGGTTTGTAGCGGCAAATCAGGATCGTTCAAAACGGACCTGCACAGTCTTGATGGTTCGACGCGCCCGGTCGAATTGCGCGCAGTTCCAATGAAAAGAGACGGGAGCGGATCCACTGCAGCACTTGTCGTCCTGCATATGGGCGGCGACGCTGCGGCACAACAGCTCGCTCTTCAGCAGACCGCCAAACTGGAAACGGCTGCAAAGGAGCACACAGCCAGAATTCGCGAACTGGAAGACGACCTGCAGCGGCGGCAGTCCGAATGGGAATCGGATTTGAAGGCCGCGGATGCGCGGCGCATTGTGGTCGAAGCCGAAAAGGAAACACTGCGGTTATCCGTCGAACAAGCTGCCGGCCGCTACACTCAGCTTCTTGCCGAACAGCAGATTGAGCGCAACAACTGGGAAGAACTGCGCCAGGAACTCCAGGAACAGTACTCCAAAATTGAGGAAGTCGCGCAGTCGCTTCGATCCGAACAGTCCAGTCTTCAGGAAACACATCGCGTTGGACTCGAAGAATGGACACGGCAGAGAAACGAATTTGATGAAAAGCAGAAGGCGGCGGAACAACAGGCTTCGGATCTTTCGCTTCAACTCGAGCGCGAGCGCTCAGAATGGGCTCACCAGCGACAGGAACTGGAACAGCAATGCACCGACAATGAAGGCAGAAGATCGCAGCTGGAATCTTCGCTCCGAAGCGTTGAGTCTAACCTGGCTCAGATTTTGGAGCAGAACAGACAGGAATTATCTGGAAGGGATGCTGTATTCCAGGAACTGGAACACAAATGCCATGCCGCGGAGGAACGGTGCCAAGAGCTGCAGGCTGCGGCCCAAAGTCACCAGTCCAGGGTTGCACAACTAACCGATGCCCACTCCGCCGAAATAGGATTGCGCAACTCCGCCTATTCCGATCTCGAGCGCAGGCTCCGGGAGGCAGAGGAACTCGTTGAAGCAAAGGATTCCGCCTGTATAGCTGCGGAATCACAGCTCGCGCAACTGACGGAAAGTCACGCCCGGGAAATTTCCGCCCTTGAGGACAAATACCGGTCGGCCGAAGACCGGCTCGCTTCCCAGGAGTCGACCCGGATTGAAATGGCATCCAAATTTGCACAGCTGGATGACGAGCACCACCGCAACCTCGAGGCAAAGGAATCGGAGCATCGTGAACTTCTGTCAAAACTCCAGATTTCGGAACAGCAGAACTCTGCGCTGGAATCGGCCCTGCGCAATGCCGACACAGGCGTCGCACATCTGACCGAGAAGCACAGTGCTGAAATATCGGAACTCACGTCCGCAAGGCAACAGCTTGAACAAAAGCTTCAGAACGCGGAAGCGCAGAAGGTTCTGCTCGAATCAGCTTTGCGGCGCATTGAATCGAACCTGACGGAATTGGCTCAAATCCACACGCTTGAATCGGCGCAGCAGGCTCAGGCACAACAGGAGCTCGAGTCGCGATGCGCTGCTATGCAGACCGCATTGCGGGAAGCCGAATCCGGATTTGCGCTGCAAAAGGATGTTTATGAAAAACAGCTTGCGAGCCGCGAAATTGAGCTGAAATCCTTTGAGCAACAATGCGGCGCTCTCCAGAATGAGACCACCGCCTTAAAAACGGCTCTGCACGATGCAGAATCCCGTCTTGGACAGGCGACACAAGCACAGAAATACGAAAGCGACCGTCGCGATGCATCCCATAGAGATCTGGTACAGCTCTGCCAGGATCTCAAGGCTCAAGTAGCCGCGCTTCAGACAGCACTTGGCGATGCTCAAATGGCTCTGACGAGGCAGGCGGAGTCCCACGCAACCGAGATCTCACGCCAGATGGCAATAGCCCAGGAACTGGAAAGCAAAGTCGAGGTTGCCGGATCGCGGACTCTTGATCTCCAAAACGAGCTCAACCAAAAACAATCCGAGTACTCGGAACGCGTGACCGAACACCGCGCCGAACTAAGCCGACGGGAAACGGTATATCTGGAACTCGAGCAGCGATATCAGGACATGCAAGCGCAAGCGGCGGCATTTCAGACTGCTCTGAATGATTCGCAAATGGCTCTGTCACGCCAAGCCGAAACGCACGATACCGAAATTTCCCACCTTGAAGCAGCTCGAAAAGAACTGCAGGAAAAACTTCAGACTGAAGAGCCGCAGATTCGTGAACTCCGGCAGGAGCTGGCCAATGCGCAATCTGCCATGGAACGGATCGTTGCAGAACATAGCAGCGAATTGCAGCGCAGGGATGCCGCACACCTGGAATTAGAGAAACTCTTCCTGGATGCCCAGGCTCAAATAATCGCGCTTCATACAGGCATGGGCGATGCTCAAATGGCGCTGTCACGCCAGGCCGAAATGCACGATGCCGAAATTTCCCACCTTGAAGCAGCTCGAAAAGAACTGGAGCAAAAACTTCAGACTGAAGAGCCGCAGATTCGTGAACTCCGGCAGGAGCTGGCCAATGCGCAATCTGCCATGGAACGGATCGTTGCCGAGCATGGCAATGAACTGCAGCGCAGGGATGCCACACACCTGGAATTAGAGAGACTCTTCCTGGATGCCCAGGCTCAAATGGCCGCGCTTCAAACTGCAATGGGCGATGCTCAAATGGCGCTGTCACGCCAGGCCGAAGCGCACGATGCCGAAATTTCCCGCCTTGAAGCAGCTCGAAAAGAACTGGAGCAAAAACTTCAGACTGAAGAGCCGCAGATTCGTGAACTCCGGCAGGAGCTGGCCGATGCGCAATCTGCCATGGAACAGATCGTTGCAGAGCATAGCAGCGAATTGCAGCGCAGGGACGCTGCACACCTGGAATTAGAGAGACTCTTCCTGGATGCCAAAGCTCAAATGGCCGCGATTCAAACCGCAATGGGCGATGCTCAAATGGCGCTGTCACGCCAGGCCGAAGCGCACGATGCCGAAATTTCCCGCCTTGAAGCAGCTCGAAAAGAACTGGAGCAAAAACTTCAGACTGAAGAGCCGCAGATTCGTGAACTCCGGCAGGAGCTGGCCGATGCGCAATCTGCCATGGAACAGATCGTTGCAGAGCATAGCAGCGAATTGCAGCGCAGGGACGCTGCACACCTGGAATTAGAGAGACTCTTCCTGGATGCCAAAGCTCAAATGGCCGCGCTTCAAACAGGCCTGGGCGATGCTCAAATGGCGCTGTCACGCCAGGCTGAGGCCTATTCCGAGGAATTCGCCAGGCGCGATCACGAACAAAAAGATTCCGAACAGAAGAGGGAGTCTGCGGTATCCCAACTGCTTTCACTTCAAACCGATCTGGCCCAACAGGCACAGGCTCATATGGCAGAACTCTCCCGGCGAGATCTTGCCTACCAGCAGCTGGAACAGCGCTTCAGCAGCCTGCAGACTTCTCTTGATAAAACAGAGGCGGAGTTGTCCTCGCAGATTGAAAAACACATCACCGAAAGTGATCAGTGGAAAAACGCGCTGCAGGAATTGGAACAAAAGGTAAATGCCGGCAATCAGCATCACGCGGAAGCCCTTCAGGCCGAAATCCGTGAATCTGATACGCGCATCGCCCAACTGGCAAAGGAAAACCAGTCCACAGCAATGCAGCTGGATCGCATTCGGCAGGAACTGGGACAGGTCCGGACCGAATTCGACGATCTGCAATCCAGGTATCACCGTCTGTCTGTTCTCTCTTCTTCGGGTATTTTGATTACAAGCATTGAAGGAGATGTATTGCAATGCAATGATGCCGCGGCCAGGATGTTCGGTTTCCCGTCCTCCAAAGAGATTCTCCCGCAAGCCGGGAGGCCCCCCCTCAGAATATATTCTTTCGAAGGAGCTCTCGCAGCCCGGTTCCAGCAGGATGGCAGACTCGAAAATATCGAATGGGCTTCCTTGAATCGGGCAGGCGTTCTTTGCTATTTCAGGGAAAATGCCACGCTGATAGAGGCTGCTTCGGCGGATAAGGAACCGGTTGTTGAAAGGGTCCTGACCGACATCACCGCGGTGCAGAAACTGAAGGAGGAAATCAGGCGCGTCCGCAGATTGGATACGACCGGCGATCTCGCGGTTGCCGCCGTTCAGAGCTTACAGGATTTGTGCGGATCTCTTGCACACTGCAGCGAGCTTTTGAGACAGGCGCCTGATAATTCTGATATTGTCAGAAAAGTTGCGGACGACATTTCCAGCGATGCCAACCGCGGCATCAAACATGCCCGTCAATTCCTGCAATTGTCCAAGAAGCAGGAACGCAGCCCGGCACCCGTCAACCTGAACAAAATACTGACGGAAAATGCAGTCTTGATGCGCAGCCTGGTGGGAGAAGATATCGAGCTGCAAACCATCCTGCCGCGAAGAACTGCACTCGTATCGGCCGATCGGCAGGAAATTATTCAGCTGATCTCCAACATGATTGCCAGCTCGCGGGAAGCGCTTCCTCTGGGAGGAAGCATCAGCATCGAAATCACGTTATTGGACATCGATGCCGCGAACAAAATTTATCCATCATCCCTTCAGGCAGGAATCTACACTTGCATGAAAATAAGCGCCGATGGCTGCGCCGTTCAGCCTGAAAGACGCACCGGGTCCATTCGAGCCATCCTGGAACGAATGGGAGGCTGGCTGGAAAGCACGCACACGCCGCACTCGGGCAACATACACACCATCTATCTGCCCAGGATTGAAGTCTGCGCCGAAACTGGAGAATAGTCGGGAGCGCCGCCATGCAAGCAACCACGCCCATGGCCGGCGAGGCGGCTAATGCCGCATATTATTTGTCGAGGGCGAAGCCCTTCGGAGTGCGGTGGCAAGCCACCGTCTTCGGCTTTTAGGATCTTCAAAGGCGGTGGCGCTTCCAGCCACGCACATACCGCGATAGCGCGCTATAAATGCGAACGATCAAATATTTCGCGCTGCGCTTTCAGCGGATCGTTTGCCACTTTGCATTCATTATCAAAAATCATCACGGGACGTTTTGCGGAATCGTATGGATCCCATTTCGGCAGGCCGCTTTTCTTCGAATTGGGGTTTCCAGTGCTCGCAAATGCGATCCAGGCTTCACTGACCTTGGCAGCCAGCCTTTTCGCTTCCGGAACGCCGCCCGTCAATGCAGCCCCACCCTCCTCCACATTGTCGAAGACAAGCGGCATTTCCAGGCCATGGGGGCTGAGGAACTTGCCATTGAAAATCGGAGTTTCCCAATCCAGCCGGTAGAGATACGCCGGCGCGCGGCCGAGAGTCGCCTTTCTTTCGGCAATCTTCACCGACCCCGCTCCCATCATGGAATAACTGGAAATATAAAAGTAGATGCCGGAGGGAGACAGTTTCGGATACTCCGAACGATATACCTTGATCAGTTCCTCCGCATCCTTCCCGACCAGCAGTGCAACTCTCTTCTTCAGCCCATCCTCATCAAGGGCGAAAACCTGCGCATCTCCCAGTGAAAAAACAGTGGATTCCGTTTTATTCCATCCGACCATGACCGGAACATCTTCAGATATGCGCGTAGCCGATGGGTCAAAGGGATGCGCCGGCAAAATCTTGGGGTCGAGAACCGGACCGAAGGGACCGCTGCCAAGCCCTCCACCGCCCTTATACTTTGCCGTGGCTGAAAAGTAGGCGGAAAGGATTTTGTCTGTAGTGAAATTTTGAATTTCCGGGAGACGGGCTGCGCTCAATCCCAATTCGGCAAGGAGCAGCTCCGCAACCCTGGTCGCAGATTCCCGTTCCGCCATTCGCAAACCAGGCCCGCTTTCAATGACGGCGGAATGAAACAGCCCTTTTGCCGGGGGACAGGCCAGTAGCATGGAGACTTTGGCCCCGCCACCCGATTCGCCGAATATCATGACGCGCTTCGGGTCTCCCCCAAACCGCTCGATATTATCTCGGACCCATTCCAGGGCAGCCACGATGTCCAGTTGCCCCGCGTTTCCCGAATAGGCAAATTCCGGGTGACCCAAATCTCCGAGATGAGTATAGCCAAAAACATTCAGACGATGATTGACTCCCACCATTACAACATCGCCCCGTCTGGCCAGATTTGATCCATCGTAGAGCAAATCGGACGCAGCACCCTGGCTGAATCCTCCCCCATGAAGCCAGACCATTACCGGTCGTTTCTTTGTTGCGCCCAAGCCGGGAGTCCAGACATTTAGAAACAGGCAATCCTCGCTCTCCGGAGGTGGAACTCGAAATCCATCCGATCCGGCCAGAATCTGCGTCATCTCGGTTTCCGGAGCGGCAATGCCCCGAGTGGACGGATTCGTCTGGGGAGCTTTGTACCCAAAGGAAGTGGCATCGCGCACGCCGCTCCAGGGCACCGGTTTTTGAGGCGGAAGAAACCTGTTTTTTGCAGCAGTGGAGGCACCATAGCGGACACCTCTAAAAGTGTATATTCCATTACTCAGGAAGCCACGGACTTTGCCATATACCGTCTCCACAATCGGATCGCCTACTACCGGCCCCGCAGCTCCGAGGAGTCCTGGAATGGAATAGGTTGTGGCAAACATACCGGCTGCAACCGCTGTCCCACCAATAAACTTTCGTCGGTCAATCTTCATATTTCGCATTGCATTATCGGACACGAGAGAACCTCCTATTGCTGATGTAATGAATCGCACACCGACCTGGCACCGAATACAATCCGACTTCCCGGTTCGATCCAATAACTGGAATCCGGCAATCGTCACTACACAGCCCGCAGAACAGTAATAAGATAACCTCCATTCCTATCACGTTCGTCTCCGGTCTGCTCATATACATCTTCCAACACACGGGATCGAAAAAAAGCTGAGGCCATCAGCCGGAACCATTGAGCCGGGATTCGGCCATCAACCGGGGAATCCAGCGATCCCTCTTCGAAAGACACATGGGAAAGCTCCATTGGAGATAGTTCGTGGCGCCGCATGGTGGCATATTCCACGCGGACGCAGATGCCACCGCGAACCAGTATCTGGCGCAGATTTTTGGAAATGATTCTTCCCTGCTCCAATCCGGACTGATTTGCCTTTGCATCCATTTCCTTCACGCTGTCCGAATCATCATCCACGGTGAGGGAAAGGCTTCTGGCAACTCTGCGATCGCTCTCGTCAAGGAGACCGGAGCGCGGGCCCGGACCGTCTTTGCTGGCGAAAGGAACCATGTTGGGAAAGCAGAAGACAACCAGATCCGCTTTCCCACGCATCACTTTGAAATCAGGAAGCCGTGTTTCAATCAGAGAGATCCGGTCCAGACATTTTTGCGGCAACTGTGCCATGTGGTGCAATGCTTTCTGCAGCATGAACGCGGACCCATCCAGCCCGACCAGCTTTGATTTCTCAAATCGACGGCTGAGCAGTCCCAGCAGGTGTCCCGGGCCGCAGGCATAGTCCACGATTATCCCTGGGTCCTGGACATACGAATCTCTTATGAAGTCTGCAATCTTTCTGTAGGCGCGGGCATGGACCGAATCCTGCGAATGCTGCAGCCACCAATGCCCAACTTCACCATTGTAGGCAAATCTGTTCTTGTCGCGCATATGGGACCCATTATAGCCTCGATGTGTAATAATGGAGACTTACTTGATAAAAATGCAAATCCATCCAACCCTCAACCGAGGAGGTATCAGATGACCAGGCGGGCTTGCGCGGCAGCATTTGTGCTATTGATTGCGGGGACATTTGCTTTTCGTTCCGTATCCGGCGGGGAAAAGGCCACCATTTCCGAGCGTCTCCAGAGGCTGGAAGACCGTGAAGAGATACGGGAACTGCTGATGAATTATGGAAAGTTCCTGGACCAGAGGGATTTCGCCTCCTTCTCAGGGCTTTTTGCCGAGAAGGATGGAGAGTGGATTGGCGGGCTGGGAAAGGCCAAGAGTCGCGATTCCATCCGCAAACTAATGGAAAGTACCATTGGAAGCGGCAGCGCCGGCGGACCCAATTGTCACGTGTTTACCAATGAAATGATCCAGGTGGATGGAAGCCGGGCAAAAGCCCTCACCAAGTGGATCTTTATGATTCAAAACAGTTCCAAGCAGCCTCAGCCTTATTATGTCGGCCACTACGACGATATGTTCATCAAAGAGAATGGCCGATGGAAATTTCTCAAACGGACGGTCTACAGCGATATTCCACCCGATGAACCCTCATCACGCAAATGAACCGACCCAGTTTCAGATGGAATTGCCGTTGAGAGGTCGCCCGAATTAGTCTTTACGGAGAGCGCCTGTGGACCAAATTGAATCCCGATTTTGTGCAGAAAATTGTTCGGAGCGACCCCGCCGGCAAATACCCAGACAAAGTCATTCTTTATTTCTTTTCGTGTGCCGGAGCAATCCAGCACGACGCTCCCCTCTCTGAATTCAACCGGATTTGAACTAAACCAAACCTGTATCCGACCCGAGCGCATGTATTGTCCGATGCGCTTTGCATTTCGATCCTTCAACCGGCTGAATACTTCCCCGCGATAGGAAAGCGTTATCCGGTTTCCTTTTTGATTAGCTAATCCCGTTGCAGCCTCAATGGCGCTATCCCCTCCTCCGACCACCAGAATTTGCCGGTTCGTATAAGCCTCTGCCTCGACAAGTCGATACATAACCTTCGGCAGTTCTTCTCCCTTTATTCCCAGTTTGCGTGGCGTACCGCTTCGGCCAATCGCCAGGACAATGGCGCGAGCTCTGTATTGTCCTTTCGGAGTAGTGATTTCAAATATCCCATCTTCAGCCTTTTTGATATCCTCCACGCCTTCGTTGGTTCGCGCCATAAAGTCTCCACGTTTGCCGACCTTGGCCCAGAAATCGAGAATCTCCTCCTTTGAAAGAGCCATCTTTTTGAATTTTCCGTACAGCGGAAAATGCACGGGACTGGTCATGACCAGCTTTTGCCGCGGATACTTGGAAACGGTCCCGCCAATTTCACTCTGCTCCAGCGTCAGATATCGCAGGCCGTTTTCGATGGCGCGCAGAGATGCGCTGATGCCCGCAGGGCCTGCGCCGACAATACACACATCAAACGCGCTCGCGTCCGTTCCCGGCGCACTGCTGCGCATTCGTCCGGCAATAGTATCGATGCAATCACGCCCCTCGTTCACCGCATTCTTGATCAGCGCCAGGCCTCCCAGCTCTCCCGCAATAAAGAGTCCGGAAATGCTGGTTTCGTGTTCCGACGAAAGATACGGCAGATCTGCGTTCATGCTGGGCGCCGCGTTTATCATTTTTATGGCACCAACAGGGCAGGCATCGGCGCACAATGCATGACCAATGCACTTGTGTCCGTTGATGATTGTGGCCTTGCCTTTCAAGACAGCAAGAACATCCCCTTCCGGACAGGCTCTGACACAGCTGCCGCAACCGATGCAGGTGGAGACATCAATGCTCGGGTGCTGCGCCCGGGGCCCCTCGGCAAACAGCTTTCCCTTCTCCGTGGATTGAAGCGTACGAACCCTGTTGGATCGCAGGCGCCATAGATATATGAAAAGAGGCACGGCAAAGATGATAATCGTGAGGATATAGCCCGGCAGCAAATCTGTCATTGTGAGCCCGATTCACAAGTCCTGTATACAATCGTAAAGCATCCGGCAATTGTTTAGAAGTACCCGAACCATGTCACGACGCTCACATGAATGATCACGAAAAATGCGAAGGAGATGCTGAAGGGTCTATGAATCACATGCCACCCGTAAAACACGCGCTGGGTTTGAGACAGAAATAGAATTCGCTTCGATAATGCAGCCTGCCTGGAAGCGAGACGAACGGCCTTCTCAAGCTCTGCGTCCGAGCTGTGGATTACTCCTCCCAGCAAAGCGGACCGGCCGGAAGCCTTGATTCCCTGCCGCCGCAGCCTCCAAACCATGAACGGTCGAGCAATATCCAGCAGAACCATGCGCATCAGCGCACGGTACAGCGGGATGGACTGAATCTCGCCAATTGCGGGCAATCGCAGCAGTTCTTCTATTCGGAAGAAAGGCAGTGCTTTCTGGGACCGTAACTGTTCAACCAGGTCATTCTTGAGATCCTCCATCTCCTTCAATGACAATTCCGCGGCGCCGATGTTCCTGGGAATCTGCGCATAAAAATAGCGACCGATCATACCGCTGATCACCAGCGCCATCATTGTCCAATAAGCCATACCGGCAAACCCGTGCAGTTTGAAGGCAGAATGAAATGTAATCAGAACGGGGGCGGTTAACCCGAAAAGGACATGGTAGTCGAACCAATTGCGTGTCTTGCCAAAACGCCCCAGAAACGCCCAGTGTTTCCTCAGAGGATAGAGATAAACCATGGCAAGGAACGTGAAGCCGCACATTCCCAGCCGAATCCCGATATTCCCACTCGGCTTCAAATAGACATGTTTGGGTGAAAAGGGTCGCGCAGTCAGATCAAGGAAATAGTAATCCCACCCATACGCAATCAGGCTGATCCCAATACAGACAACAGCAGCCCCAATTGCGATGATCCCCAGTCTCCTGCCGATTCCTTGTCCGACGCTCAGCGCCGGCGCAGCTCTATCTGAGTCCATATCGATCGATTCGTTCACCGGGATGTCCTCTCGATAGCCTGTACATTGAAGCGCCTGTATTGAGAATAGTGATGGATGTTGCGCCAATGCTGGAATCCGGTCTCGATCTCGATCAGGCTTCGCGACGGAAGCCATCGCGCCAAATTCGCGGAGAGTTTCTGGAGCTTATAATTCACCTCCACTTTGAACTTCATTACATTAATTTCCCTCATTGGAGCGATCAGGTTCGCACTCATTCCTGTGACAATACCGGTGTCCGGTTCAATTACAGCCGTACCAATCAGCTCAAGCGGATATATCCGCCCCTGAACGGTGATCGCGGCCGTGGAAGGCGTTCCGGAAATATGTTCAAATCGGATATGCAGGGCTCCATCCCGGGTTGTCTCCGGATCCATCTGGAAGCGATAATTGGATTGATGCACCGGATGAAAGATCATCAGCATCGTCGGAAATCCATTTGTGCTAAGAAGTGCAGGCGCCTCCGCCCTATCCGCTCTTTTGCCCAGCGGAAGGCGAACTTCTTCTACCGTCAGATCCTCATCTTCCTTTCGCGTAATGGCGAGGTAGTCAAAAACCGAATCCTGCTGGTATTCGATCTTCCCGTTCTTTGCGATCTTTTCCTGGCTGATTGATTCAGTGCAGCTAAACGAAGAGACCTCCGCCCAGAAGGAACTGACGACCGCTCCGGCTTTTCGGAGCACTTCCTCGATGGAGGGATCCTTTACCTCCGATCCTGCGACACCGGGTACTGCCGCAGCCCCCAGTGAAATCGCAATCAACAGGCACGTCCGAATCAGGTTATTCCTCATTGCGATCTCTTGTGGTTATCAAAGCGATATCCCAGGTTTACAAAGTACTGGTTGTATCGCTGTACCTGGCCGCGGTAGGCAGTGATACCGATTCCCATGATGTAGTGGGCTCCCACATACCAGTCGAATGTACCGTTGATAAACCGGGCACGGCTCTGATCGGTAAACTGCGACGAGAGTGCCTGCTGACCCAGTTGCACTTCGAATCGGAACCCCTCGCCAACCTGTCGATCCGCAGTGAATGTCTGGTAGGTGCCGCGGCCAAATGAACTGTCGAAGCGGGAATACCTGTAATCAGCCCGGACGCCCGAATGCAATATGTCTCCCAGGGACGCTCCGGCCAGATAATTCCAGGAGGCGCGATTATCCCCGGTTCGGCTGCTCCGTCCCGTATTCCCATACACGCTGAATCTGTAAGGCAAAGATAGACGAATACCCCCATTCAGCCCCTGGAACAGGAACTTATCCAGCAATCCCGTACCAATCAACCGGATATCAAACGTGGGAACATTCCGGAAATAATTTTCATTGATATCGAAAGCAATGATGGGATGCGGCTGGATTCGCACCGTGACATAGCTGCGGCTAAGTTTGACTTCCCGATTGTTTCCGGTTTGAGATCGCGTCAGCAGATCGACTTCCTGGTTGCTGTAGACTGAAAAATGCGATTTGTAAAATATTCCATTTTCGAAAAACGCAAACTGCCGGTCCGGCTGCCAATGCACGCGTGAGATTGCGATTCCGGAGGTACTGCTAAAGCGCACGGCATCAAAGCTGCCTCGTTCCATATTAAAAAAGGCGCCCCCAATGGTGCGGTTCCGATCGTAATTCCATGAGGAGGGATCCGGAGTCGTTCCTCCGAATGCACCGAGGGTCTGTCGACCCACGCGCCGCCCCACATAAAATCCGTCAATCGTGCTGAGGCTTGCGGCCCATGGCACATAGAGCCGGCCGAATCCTGCCATCCAGTTGCTCTTCGGACTATCGTAGTTAATGCTGAATGTGTACGTGCGATTAATAAGATCGGAGAGCGTTTCCTGCTGATAATCCTTCCTCATCTGATAGCGCCCACGGTGATATCCGTGCACACTCCAGTAGGATCCACCCAGACGCGTGGCATCCAGCCGAAGCATGAACCCGAACTGCGAGGACTGCACGCCGGTGCCCGGGATCTGCAGGAAACTGGTATCGGCTCCAATACGCGCCCGAACCCGGTTTACCTCGGGCAATGGCGGTTTGGGAATACTCTCCCGCATTTCCTGTAATGGCGGCGCGCCTTCAGTGAAAGCCGCGATCTGCGGATACTTTCGAACCTCGCGCATCATCGATTCCTGCCGAAGCATCTGCCGGTCTCCCGGCCGAAAATAGGCGGCGTCTCCCGGCACGATTTCGGATTTGGATGAAACAATTCTACCCGCCGCGGAGGTCGCGGCCACTGACTCGATCTCGATTTCACCAACCGTCATCGCTTCGGCAAACGCCTCGTCAGATTCTTTGCGGCGGATCGAGAGAATCTGTCCCTCCGCCAGGCCGGCTCCGCTTCCCGCCTCAAGGTAAACAGCGTTATCGTGAACAAATTTTACGCGAAATCCGCCGGATGAATCGGGCCCGGCCATGACTATCCGGTACGAATTGAAAGCGAGGACAAGCAGCCACAACATCGTTGCTGTTCCTGATTGCCCGAAATGCCTGCAGCGAATCATAGGAGCCTCCTAGTCCGTCCGGCCGGTCGGATGGCATGAATAGCAATTTGCACTGTTGTAAACGTAATTCGAGACTCCCTGATGCTGAGAATCCGTGGTTGCTTTGTCATGGGTGTGACAGGTAATGCAGGAAAAAACCGAGTAATTGTTCGAGTTCGTATGGCAGTCTCCGCAACTGGTCCAGCGTCCTGCATGCGAGCCGCTGTAGATCGGGAACTGGGCGTGGTTGAAGGTCGCCCCGCTCCATGAGGAGGTCGAATGGCAGCTGTCGCATGTTTTGGGGAAAAGAGCAGCCACATGGTTGGGGTCTGTCGTACTGGTATATTCCTTTGAATGGCAGGAATAGCAATCGGTCGGCGTGCCCGCATATATCCCCGAAATGTGGCATAGAGCGCACTGCACACTAGTGTGAGCGCCGGTCAAAGGGAAGTTTGTCTTGCTGTGGTTAAAGATCGACGGGCTCCAGGCGCTGGTGGAATGACAGATCGTGCAATCCTGGGGGAAGCCCGCGCTGACATGGTTCGGATTGGAGGCACCGTTGAAATTGGCAAGATGGCATGAAACGCAGGCGGTCGGCAGGTTTGCATACTGGCCGCTGGAATGACACGCGGGGCATTGCAGCGGCGCATGCGCGCCGGTGAGAGGGAATTTCGTCTTGCTGTGATCGAAGAGCGCCGGAGTCCATGCTGTCGTGCTGTGGCATACGGAACAATCCTGAGGAAATCCGGCGGCAGTATGGTTTGGATTCGTCGTGCCATTGAAATCGGTCAGATGACAGGAAACGCAAGTTGTCGGCAGCGTCGCATACTGGCCGCTTGCATGGCAGGCACTGCATTTCTGGCCGGCATGCGCCCCGGTCAGAGGGAATTTTGAGGTGTTGTGGTCGAATATGGACGGCGTCCAGGCTATCGTGCTGTGGCATGTCGAACATACCTGGGAAAAACCTGCAGCAACATGATCAGGGTTTTTGGAACCGGTGAAATCGCTGAGATGGCAGGAGGCACAGGCCGTGGATAGCCCTGTATACTGGCCATTTTTGTGGCAATCCACGCACTGCCTCGATGCATGAGCGCCCGTAAGCGGGAACTGCGTCTTGCTGTGATCGAATGAGGCCGGATTCCATGCCGTCGTCGCATGACAGATTGTGCAATCCTGGGGGAAGCCCGATGTGACATGGTTCGGATTGGTGGTCCCGTTAAAATCAGCCAGATGACAGCTGATGCAGGCCGTGGGAAGGCCCGCATATTGTCCGTTCTTGTGACAATCGATACACTGGATGCCCGAGTGAGCGCCCGTAAGCGGAAACTTGGTTGCATTGTGGTTAAAGGTTGTCCCCTGCCACGAATTTGTTGTGTGGCAAACGGAGCAGTCTTTCGGAAAATTGGCCTGGACGTGATCTGGATTCGTTGCTGCATTGTAGTCCTTCAAATGACATCCGATACAGTCGGCCGGTGTTCCAGAGAATTTCCCCCCGATGTGACATTGAGTGCATTGCAGGCTGGCATGAGCGCCCAAAAGAGCGAATCCTGTGACCTTGGCATGATCCAAAAGGCTGCGTTGCCAGTTGTCTGCCTGGTGACAGGACTCGCAATTTGTTGAAAATCCCGCGGCCTGGTGATCAATCACCCTGGCACTCAGGTAATCGGCCTGGTGACACGATACGCACTGCGTGCTCAGCCCCTTAAACAACCCCACCGCCGCACTCTTATGGCAGTCCTGGCAGGATGTCGCCGCATGCGCCCCAAGCAGCGGAAACCGGTTTTCGTGGCCGCCGGGATTCCTCCGCACATCACCCCAGCCGCGAATCGTATGACATTGTTCGCAATTGCTTCCCATCTGCCGCCTATGGATATCCGCATGGCAATCCGCACAGTTTTTCCCAACATTGGAGAAGACAAGCTTGAGGTGGCACTGCCTGCAGTCCAACGCGGCATGCATCCCCTGCAGCGGGTATCCCGTGCTGGCATGGCTGAAATCCGGGAAAGGTCGAATCGGCTTCCAGCTCGTGGTGGTATGGCAATTGGTGCACGAGATTTTAATTGCGCCATGCGGGCTGTATGTCCGTTCCGACGACTGTTGAACCGAAAGGGCAAATCCGGCAACGACCGCAGCACAAACCAACACACATATTGCGGTTGCCGAAATTCGCAGCGAAAGCCTCCTGGTAATATGCAATAATTTCATGGCCGTTTTCCTGATGTATCCAATCCATGGCATGCCGTACACTCGCGTTTCGTCCCCTTGTAAACAACCACCTTCTTGCCCTTCACATCCATGGAATCGGAATGGCACAACACACAGGCTACACGCTTGTGTGCGCCGGTAAGTGCAAACGTCGACTGCTTCTCATGATCAAAGGAGGAAGGCACCCACTTCTGAAACGGATGGCAGCGGCCGCAATCCAAAACTGTACCGGTCACCGCGAATTGCCCCGCATGAGCATCCTCATGACACCCGATGCATTCCTGCGGAGTTCCCGAATATCGAACAATGCCCCCGGCTGATTTGGAGTGGCATCGTTCGCACTTGACGGACTGATGTGCCACCGATAGCGGAAACCGGGTTGTGGCATGATCAAACGTAACTTCAGCCCAGGCATTGATGGAGTGGCAACTGCTGCACCCGCCCACCCTGCCGTCCGGCATTGGAGTTCGCATGCGCGATGTAAACTGTCCCTTGTGCGGATCCTGATGGCAGCCGGTGCATTGCTGCGGCGCATCTTTATATACAATGTCCGCAATAGCAGCCTTTCCCAGCGGTGGCTTGTGGCACTTGATGCATTCCGCCCGCTTATGCGCCCCCTCAAGCCGGAATTCCGTGGCCGCATGGTTAAAAGAATCCAGTTCATGCCACGAATTGACCGTGTGACACGCCCGACAGCTTTTCGCCGTCCCGTCAGGAAACCGATCCTGCATCTGCAAGGTGAATTGTCCGCGATGGAGATCCGAATGACACGCGGGACAGGACCTGTCATCAAAACGATATTGGACCGGCTGTGCTCCGCCTTTATGGCACTGGGAACACTGCAGCCTTTCATGCCCCCCGGATAGAGGAAAACGTGTGGATGCATGCAGCGGCGCAGAAAAGAGGGATGGTTTGAACGTACTCTGGTTATGGCATTTCTCGCAATGGTTGTTATACCGTTCATCGGAGAATTGTCCCAGGTGAATATCCCGGTGGCAGGCAATACAGGAAATATCCCGCATCCGATAGACGACCGCCTTTGCGCCATTGGCCTTGTGACAATCGGCGCAGCGTACGATCCGATGATGCTCCTCAAGCGGAAACCGGGTCGCGGAATGTCGTGCGACATCGAACGTGGTCGGAGTAAAGCCGTTTACCGTATGGCAATCACCGCAATCGCGCGGCAAGCGCTCCGCATCGAACTGACCTTGGTGAGGATCCCTGGAGTGACAATCCCTGCATTTCTCAAATACGAGCGGCCTGGAGAATTTTGCCTGCAAGTGACATCCGGTACATTCAACCCGCACATGTCTGCCCTCAAGCGGAAAACGCGTTCGGGAATGATTGAATCCATCATCACCATGGATGGATTTCCAGCTTGTCTTGGCCGAATGACATGTCCGGCACGCATCCTTAAAGGTTCCGCCGTGTGGATCCTTGTGGCATGGCGTGCAGTCTTCAAATTGCAGGTTCCTATAACGTCTGACGGCTCTCCCGGTCGCAGGCATCGAGTGACATTGGATGCAATCAACCTTTTCGTGAGAGCCCTCCAGGTTGAAACGCGCATTCCGATGATTGAATCGAGCGGGCCTTTTCCAATCTTCAAAATCATGACACCGATCGCACCGATCCGTCAGCTCGCCCTGGTGCGGGTCCGCGTGGCAACCCGAACACAATGTCGAAAGCCCCAGATAAGTCCGGTTCAAATCTCTTATCACAATGGAGGTTCTGGAGGCTCCGGGAATATTGTCCGCTTTGTGGCATCTGCGACATTCCACCCGAGAGTGCTTTGCCTCCAGACGATAGCCGGTGGAGGCATGATCAAATTGGCTCAAGGGCATGGTCCAGTGAATCAAGTTGAAAGCCCTTCCATTATGCTCATTGTGGCACTGGGCGCAGACGCGTCCGCTTCGGTCCGCACCTACCAGCGATGGGTGCAATCCCCTGTTCCCCTGGATGCGATCCCGAATGTCCTTATGGCAGGAGATGCATTTGAATTCGGGAGGCCTCTTCCCGGCATCGTGACAATCGCCGCAGTGGCCCGATCCGCTCAACGACTGATGAGCATTGGATAGGTCGCCGGGCGAAATCTGAGGATAGGCCTGATGGATCAAAACCGCGATCAGCCAGCCAAAAACCAGGGCTCCCTGGACCAACGCTTGTCCGCTTCCAGCAATCCGGGAGAAATCCATAGGGCACTCAGGATGAGGGACAGCATCACGGCGCTTGGCACAACTTCAGGAGCGCCAACCTGAAAATCATGTTTTAAGACTTGATACCGGTGCCTTGGTGGGAACGAATACACACAGGGCCGGACTCATTGTTATTGCGCACGCGTGCGGCATCAATGCGCAGAAATACTCATTTTGCAATATGGAAAACTACTCAGTGGACAAGGATGCATTGGGAGCGTACTACTGCAGGTTCCGCCGTCCCGGCTAATGGCTGCATACTATTTGCGAGTTTGGTCAACGAGATTTTCATCCCTTAACTATAGCGTCGTCGGCTCGACCCGAAATGAAATCGGCGGCGTCTCGCCGGCACGAGACAATCTGCATCCACCCCCGCCATTGCCGCCGGAATCTGGAATCTGAAATCCGCACTTGGATCAGTAGGACTGGGCCTTCAATTCATTGACGAACTGGTCGAGGGTTTTTCTTTCACCTGCAGGAGTGGCTTCAAAGGCACGCTGCGCATAAACAGCGCCCGCATCAGGATCGCCTTTTCCGAAATACAGGGTCGCAAGCCGCTTTAGAAGATAGCTATCCCGGGGAGCATCGCGCAAAGTGTCCAACGTTATCCGGATTGCTTCATCGCGACGATTGAGAAGCGCAAGCAATGCCACAACGTTTTTTCTGGCCTCAATGTTGCCCCGACTCAGGCGGGCGGCCGTGGAATAACTCTTCAGCGCTTTTTGCAACTCATTTTGCCTATAATACATTTCACCCATAACCATATGCGTCCCCACGTATCGCGGGGCCAATTGCAGGGCCTTTCCGAGATAATCCTCGGCGCTGCTGTAGTCACCCAGAAGAAAAAGACAACGTCCTATCCGGGAGTAAGCGGCTGGGAAATGAATCGCAAGTGCCGCCTGCTTTTGAAAAAAAGAAATTGCATGTTCCAGACCATCCTTACGGACAGCAGGATCGGTAGAGCGCTCGGCGATCTGTTCGTAGAAGGCACCCAGGGTCATATAGGTCGAGGGATCCAGCCGGTTCATTTCCAGGGCGCTTTGCAGAACCTCTCCGGCATGCGATAAATCGGCAACTCCGCTGTAGGCCGCAGAAGAATGCGCAAGCCCCAATGACAGCCGGTATACGCTTTCTCCCGTCCCCAGGTCCGAAGCTCTTTGATACAATTCTATCGCGGCGGATGCGTTCCCCGAGGACTTGTACGCGTTTGCTGCGCGTGCGGCAACATCGGCCCAGGCCGGACGAACCGATAGCATCCAGATTGCCGCAAGCGAGCAGAAAAGCACGGTGCATCCGAATGCCCATTGCCCCTTATGCCAAACGCTTTCACCCAACTTCCTTTCGTTGCTTGAACTCAAGATGACAGTCAACAGCCCAAGAAGCAGCATCAGGCAGATCCCAAAGAGGCTGATGCGCGCCTCGGCCTGCTGTGCAATCAATACGGGAAAGGTCCCATCCTCTACTGTCCAGAAGGCAGCAGTGATCCATCCCACAACAACCCATAAAGCAGCAACGGAGGCAACGAAAAGGACGACGGTTTTCCTGACAACAACTTTACGCATCCCCGCTTCGGGAATCTCGGACATCAGCAAACCGATATTGACTGCAACCGTCAGCAAAAGAACCGCCAACGCGGCAGGTACTGGCAGTCTCTGGGTAGTAAACGAAAACCACGAATGCCGAAAAATCTGGAGCGAATTCAAACCGGGCGTGACATTGAAAATAAAAAACCAGATGGGAACCAACAGGACCAACCCTGATATCGACGCATAGGAAATCAGCGGATTTCCCCTATCTTTGCCGATCTTATCGTGACCGCTGGTCGTTTCCTCCTCCCGGTGCGCCGGGTTACGGAACGAAACGGCCGCCAGAATCCCCAGAAACAAATAGAAGTAGAGACGCGTCGGCGCCACCGCCATGGCAAATCCGGTCTCGATGATATGGGCAATGATCCCGCCCGCCAAGCCCAGCACAAGCCATTGCCCCGGCTTAAATCGCGTTTCCACGCAGGGAGCACAAAATCCGCTTACCCCGATAAAAACAACGGTTCCGGTCAGCAGCCCCGCCAGGACTCCGATGCCGGCCATATAGGGTGCCTTTGTCCAAAAGGACACGCCGATGCCCACAAATCCGCCAAGCCCGGCAAACAGAAAAAACAGTGCTCTCCAGCGGCCCTCGCAGTTGAATCCCAGGAACCGAAGAGTGAGGAATATGGCCACGGCGATCAGAATCAGATAGGCGATGACGCCGACATGCCCGAGAGTAATCAGGTCGTCGTATACCTCATTGTGCATCCGATCCATCGGCGCTTCAGGATGCAATTGGATCAGCGCGGGTACGGCATAAAGGTTTCCCGGCACCCAGGCGCACTCGGGCCCGTATCCGAATGCCCATCGCAAAAAATGACGCGGATCGCGCGTCCCATCCGGCAGAACCGCCGGAGCTCCTTCCTGCGCATACCGGATGCTCGTGATCCACAAACCCTGTCTTACGGGATCGGACGTCTTTGCCAGGCGGCCCAGTCCCGGCATTGTCAATGGATTGATGAATCCAGCGGAAACCAGGACTAAAAGCAGAACCACCGGGATCAGTTGGCTCAGCCAGGTCAGCCAAAACCAGGATCGCCCCCAGGAAGCGCGATAAAAGAAATAGTAACCGAACAGGCTCAGTCCAGCGAAAGCGCCAAAGATCGAAAAAAACACCATTGCTGGAAGCCTGGAACCAAGGCGCACGACTGCAAGCGCCAGCAAGGGCACCAGCATTCCGATTCCAACCGCTGCCAGCGCCGGAACAAAACTTCGGTTGCCGGGAGAGCGATGAAGCACCAGGACGACAAAAACACAGAGATATAAAGCGACAACCAAACCGATCAGCGGCCCACGGCTCTGCGTAGCAATGAGGGCTCCTGCCTGTAGGATCAACGCCAGCATGCAACTGCATATCAACAAAACGCCGGGTTTTCGAGCGGCCTTCTGACGCAATCGACCGAAGCCCTCGGCCATTCGACACAGCGTCAGCGGGAGAACCATGGCCAGGTAGCCTCCCAGGAAAATGGGATTGCCCATCGTCGAGGACGACCTTCCGACCAGCCCTTTCCACGGAAGTGGATCCATTGAAAACCGCTGCAGGATTGCATAGGAAGCCGCAGGAATGCTGGTAAGAATTAAGATGAACTGAAGCCTCTTCAACTGATCCGCGCGTCGAAGCTCAGAAACAAGCAGCAGGAAAATGATCAAATAGCAGAGAAATGCAACGGTTCCCTGCGCCCGGCGGTAAGACCCCAGCCAACTCAGTTGTGGGATGATGGAACAGAAGGAGCTTACCAGGTAGACCGCAGTCAGCGCCAGGATCGGTTTTATCAGAGGAATGCGAATAAAGCTCCTCAGACAGGATCCTGAGGACTGGATGGGCCAGCCCCAAGTTAACAGCCATGCGGCACCGGCAATCGCAACGAGGAATTTGAGGACAAACATCTTGTCCGGCTCGAAAACCTGCACCGAAGAGATGTTAAAGAACAGAGGAATGACGGCCGCTGCCGCCAGCCAGGATACCTCTATGAGTGCTTTTCCAAAGCGATGCCACTTGAAACGCATGGGTCTCCCGTCAGGAGAGCATCTTTCGAAACAGTATTTTTCGCATGGCAGGGTACCGCGTCAGAGCGACCACCAGCTTTTTGTGCTGATTGAATCTCGCCGTTTTTCTGACCAGCGGCATCAGGCCATCCGTCATCCACAGGTCGAAGACGGATTCCACTTCCTCATCCGTTAAACGCTGCAGCAGCAGACGCAAAGTCAGCTGGGCATCGATTTCCTCCATGAGACGTTCCCGCCACATGTCCTGAAATACCGACAGATCGGATTCACCAAGCTTATCCTGCCGGAGAGCATCTACCAGCACCTCGGCAGATATTTCCGCGCTGATCATGCCGTAATATACTCCGCCGCCCGTAGTGGGTTTCACAAACCCCGCGGCATCTCCAATCACCAGGAAACGAGGACCGTAGGTTTTGGGAATCGGAGCCAAAGGAAGCATCCTCGGCCGCACCGATCTATCCATGCCACCCATGACACCAAACGGTTTTAGCCGCTCCATAAATTTGGCGAAATACGCTTCCGCGCCGCCTTCACACATCAAGCCCGCCCGTACCGCTCTGTCGTTCCCTTGACGGACAGGGACAGCCCAGGCAAACCCTTTCGGCGCCAGCTCATTCCCAAAAAAAATCCTCACATCCTCCTGAATATCGGCGGCCAATTCCATCTGAACGCAATTGAGGTATACTCCGGGCAGCCCAATGCCCAAATCCCGATGGAGCATATAGGAGGAACCGGTAGCCAGAACACACGCACGTGCCACATACGGCTTATCTCCGTTGCAGTGAATAGCCACGTCAGCATCCCGAATCTCGACTTTGGTCGCACGCTTCCCAGCACTTACCACCGCACCGCAGGCTATGGCCAAATCCCGAAGATTCCGATCAAATGCGGAACGATCCACAACAACCGCTTCAACCTGGTCCGTTTCATACCGGACGGTCCGGCCGCTCGGAGAATGAAACTGAACAGCCTTCAGCTCCTGAACCGGTCCTGCCTGTGTAATTGAAAATTCCCGGAAGATATCCGGCGAAAGAATGCCTGTGCAGTGGGAAGATTCAGCCTCGGGCGAATGCTCTTCCAGAATCTCTACATCAAACCCATTGGAAGCCAGACGGCGGGCGAGCTGCAGGCCCGAAGGCCCGCCACCGATAATAATCACATCTCTCAAAGAAAAATCCCCTGTTGCTTCGGAATAATCCGGCAGCCAGCTCCGGCCGGCCAGGCCTATCTGCCACCACGCTGATTCAGTTTGCCGCCTCGAACCTCCCAGCGTCCGAGAAAGCTGATATAAAAGGATAGGATGATCAGCCGCAGATCCAGCCAGAAATTTTGCCGTTGTATATAGAAGTTATCGTAGCGAAATTTTCGTTCCCGCGTGGTATCACGGTCTGCAAATATCTGGGCAATCCCCGTTAACCCGGGACGGACCTGCAGCCTCTCTTTGAATCCGCGTACTGCCTCATCCGGAACATCGTTCCCGATGTCACTGGATTGCATTTCGTTGATGGGCAGGGCTCGCGGTCCGACAAAACTCATGTCTCCACGGAAAATATTCCATAGCTGGGGCAGCTCATCCATGGCACAAGCTCGCAGAAAGCGCCCTACCTTTGTGATGCGTGGATCCTCCTGCCCCGCCTGCACCGATCGTATATTGCCCGCGCTCTTCCACATGGTCCGAAATTTGAGGGCTGAGAAAGTGCCGCCTCCTTTTCCCCAGCGATTCTGACAGAAAAAAACGGGGAACCCATCCTCAAGAATAATGGCAATGGAAATCAACATCCAGACTGGCGACGAAAACAAAAGACCGATTCCTGATAGCAGCGCATCAAATCCGCGTTTCATAAACCCGTGCATCCGGAAAGAAGGCTTTGTGCCGTTAGCCAAGGACTTCACCATAAACCTCTAGCGTTCTGGCTACCATGCGATCGACGCCAAACTCGCGTTCCACACGACGTCTTGCGGCACCACCATATTCGGCACAAAGGAGAGGATTCGCAATCAAAGTATTCAAAGCGCTCGCAAGAGCATCATCTCTTCCGGGAGGGACAACAAGGCCTGTAATGCCATTCTGATTGACCGATTGGACTCCCGTAGGCAGGTCCGTGGACACAACAGGCTTCGAACAGGCCATTGCCTCCAACTGCCCAATGCCGAATGTCTCACAGCCGTTAATGGAAGGCAACACAAATACATCCGCAGCATTCAGCAAAAGCCTCAAGCGCGATTCGGTCACCTCACCATAAAACCGCACCCGCGAATCGATCCCCAGGTCCGATGCCAGGCGCTTTATCTGCGGCGCCTCCGTTCCTCGACCGGCCAGTAGAAGATACCCGGCAACCGATACCATGGACTTCAAAAGCACCTCAATCCCCTTGTAGTGCCTGGCGGCTCCCACAAATAAAACTATCGGAGCATCAAATCCACAGCGGAAATCCGTCACCTCTCCCTGCTCCTGACCACTCAACCGAAATAGATCCACCTCGATTCCAAATGGAATGACCACGCTCTTGTCGCGATGCCTCGAAAAATAGGATGCGGAAGTTATATTTTCCTTTGCACTGAAGAGTACTTTGCTGACTTTATTAAAGAGACGCTCGAGTATTGGCCGGTACAAGGGGAGAAAAGCCTTTTGCCGGATGATATCGGCATGATAGGTCAGGACAAAAGGGATTCGAGGCGCCCCCCAAAGCTGCGCCAGGTCGCCCATCGGATTCGGAAAATGGAGATGCACGAGGTCAGGATTGATTTTTCGCAATTCAGCATGTGCCGTGGGACACAGCGGCACCGAGGCATACCTCCCGAATTCCGGCACTCGGACAATGCGAACGCCATCCAGTGTCTCTTGAATTCTATGACGGGATCGGCTGGGAACCAGAACCGTGACTTGGATCTTCCGGGCAAGCTTTCGGCACAGAAGACTCATGTGCTGCTCGACTCCCCCCGTCGTCGGAGGATAGTAGTCCTTAAATACATGGACAACATTCATATAACCTTAGCGCTTTCTTAGGATTGAAGAACAGAGAATAAGCGATCTATTGATCCCAGTTCAAATCCTTTTGCTCAAGTTTGTGTTCGTCCTTACGGTGCCGGTCCGGCGGCATCCGCCCCGTTTCGCCACAAATATTTGGATCCATGTCAGAAATAATTTTGCGAATACGCGGACAAAACCAGGACGCCGCAATGTACAATGCGCCGAGTCTATTGCATTGCCGGGAGGATAGCAATTGAAGGCGGCAAATCCGCAGGAATGGGCAGAGCCCTCTCAGGACTCGCCTCATCGCAGCCTGCAGCGACTGGTTGATCAGGTAGCGGGATACAGTATCGGAGCGGTGTTCAATCGCATTTTGGGCATAATAGTGGCCTGTGTGTATCCCCTCCTCCTGAGCAAGGAGGAATATGGTCGCCTCGATGTAATCCTGAGTATCCCCCCTCTACTGGCCTGCATTTTTTACCTCGGACTGGATTCCTCTTTGCCGCGCTTCTATTACGATGAAAACCGCGGCAGACAACGGGAGAGACTGGTTTCGGCTACCTTCAATTCCGTGATACTCTTCACCCTCATTGCGGTCGTACTGCTGCTTCTCTTTTCCAGGTCCCTAGCGTTGTGGCTGTATCAGGATGCCCGCTATATTCTCTATTTCCGGCTGATGCTTATTGGAATGCCCTTTACCATGGCCAGCTCGATTGCAATGGTGGTGCTCCGCCTTCAGGGACGGATCCGGGCTTTTAACATCCTGATGGCCGCTAATCTGTTGATCGCAGCCATGTGCGGCATCACCAGCATCCTGCTTCTCCGGATTGCGGCTTCCGGAGTGCTGGTGGGATTCATCGCCGGAAATATGGCGACGGCCGCTGCCGGCATCTGGATCATCCGGGCAGACCTTGCCCCTGTGATGCCCCTGAGAGAACTAACGCAACTGCTGACCATAGGATTTCCCCTCGCGTTATCAGGCTTCGCAATGTGGCTCATCGGGTTTGTCAACCGCCCGATTCTGGTCCGTCATGTTTCCGCGGATGATATCGGCCTCTATGCCATTGCCAGCGGCGCGGTTGCCATGTTTGGACTCCTCATCGCCGCCTTCCGGAATGCGTGGCAACCCTTTGCCTTTTCCATTATGGAACACAGGGAATACAAAGGCGTTTACGCCCGGGCACTGACGCTGTTCACCGCAGTGGGAGCGACGGCGGCGGTAGGCCTGTCGTTATTTGCGCCGCAGGTATTGCTATTGATCAATCTGTACACTCACAAAGACTGGTCGGGAGCCGCGCAGACCGTCGGCCCCCTGGCATTAGGAATCATCCTGAGCGCTATGTTTTCCGTCATTCAGACGGGAGCCTTTATCGCAAGGCGCACCGGCGTTATTGTTGTCACGGTCGGAATTGCCGCACTTATAAATGCGGGGCTCAATTTTCTATGGATCCCTTGGTGGGGCATGATGGGGGCCGCGCTCGCAACCGCCGTCGGACACCTGGCTTCGTTGGTGATCGGGTATCTTTTTGCCCAGCGACTCGAGCCGATTCCATACCATATCAGGCGGCTGTCGTTTACCATCCTCGCCGCCTCCGTTGCTATCGCGACCGGATCCAGGCTGCACTCAGAAATGGGAATCCATGATTTGCTGTTGCGATCGCTGATCCTGATCGGCTTCTGCGGCCTTTTGCTTGTCGGCCGGATCATCAATCGGGACGACCTGCTGCTTTTCAGGAATATCAACTGGTTCGCCCCACACAAGGAAAATCAGGCCGGTAGAGCTGCTCGTGAGAATGCCTGAGACAATATGCCTACAATACTGGATGCCCGCACTGCCATCAGCCATTTCCCGGGTATCGGGCGCTATGCCTGTCAACTGGCACGCTCTCTGGCAAGGCAAAGCAATCGCGATGAGCTGATTATCCTTACCAACGCCAATAGCACCGAGGCGCGCTTTGATTTTTCGATGCCGGCAGCCCAGCCGGGCATCCGAATTGTGCCGGTAGATGCTCCCCCTTTCTCCGTCAAAGAGCAGACTCGGCTTCCCGGGATATTGCGCAAACTGACACCTCGATTGACGCATTTTCCCTACCTTGTCATGCCCTATGCAGCGCCGCGACCATTGGTCCTGACAGTTCACGACATCATCCCGCTGCAACTGCCGCGCTTCTTTACAAGCCGCCAGCGGATCCTCTACCGCCTCTCCCTTGAACTGGCATTGAGACGCGCAGATGCCGTGATCTGCGTATCGGAATCCACGCGTTCCGATCTTCTATCCAGATTGCACCTGTCCCCGTCGCGGCTTTTTGTTGTCCCCGAAGGCGTTGGGGAAGCATTCCGAGACTCCGCGGAAAAAGAGGTGCAGAGGGCGCGGGCGGCCTGGGATCTGCCGTCGGAATACCTTCTATATGTTGGAAGCAACAAGCCTCACAAAAATCTGCCCGCCCTGGTCGAGGCATTTGCGCAGCTGAAAACCAGCGCCGTTCTTGTCCTTGCAGGCCCCGAGGACAACAGGTTCGACCAGGAACGAAGAATTTCAGAACGGCTTGGATTGGGAAATCGCGTGCGCTGTTTGGGGACAGTGCCCGAAGCTTTATTGCCCGGCCTTTATAGCGGTGCCCTGGCTTTTGTTTTCCCCAGCCTCTACGAGGGTTTCGGGCTGCCAGTACTGGAAGCGATGGCCTGTGGCATTCCCGTTGCCTGTTCGAATATCCCAAGCCTGCGGGAAACCTGTGCACGTGCAGCTCTATTCTTCAACCCCGGGGATTGCCGATCTATCGCGCTGGCCCTTGAGCAGATTATCCAGGATAAGCGCCTGCGCACAGATCTCCGTGACAGCGGATTCAAACGCGCGGCGGAATTGAGTTGGGATGCTGCTGCAAAAAAAACCCTGGAGGTGTATGGGGCAGTGGGTAGTGGGTAGTGGGTAGTGGGTAGTGGGCAGTAGGCATTCGCTGCCTGCTGCCCACTTTTGACCGGCTATTTCTTCAGCTTGAAATCGGCAGGGATGGCTATGTCTGCCTCCGGAACAGCAGTATCCACTTTCAGCAGTTCCTGGGTAACAGTCATCATTGTTGCCCTGTTTTTCGGCTGCTGCGTCGAGGTATCGGCCTCGGCGGCCTTTTTCTTTCGCAGTCCACCCAGCATTCCGCCAATTCCCCGAACAGAGGTCAGGCTACCGGAATCGTTATCCTGCTTTTGTTCCTGAGCCGATTTGGCCTGGGCTTGGGCCTGGGCTGCGCTCACCACGGTTTCCACCGTCATTTCCGTCAGGATCTGAGCGCCTTTCATATTCACGCTCTCCACCTGCATTTTGCCCATCATCTCTTTCATCCCTGGATACATTGCCATGACCATGGCCATCTGTTCTGCAGACCCACCCATCCCAAGGGCTTGCTCCAATGCCTTGGCATAGCGCATATCGAAGTCCGCGATTTCTTTGGTCGCTGGAATTTCAGGCCCCAGCCAGAGGTGGGATGTGAGCACCATTCCGCCGGCCTCCTCGAGCGTTTTCCCTTTTTCTCTCATGGTAATGGTCATCAGGACTTCGCGGCAGTCATACCCGTTGATGGCACGCTTTTGACCGGTTTCCTTGAGGGAGAAGTCTACCTCCATCCGATTTTGGGGTGCCTGGTCGTCCTTTTTTTCCTCTTTTGTGGCTTTCATCGCCTTTTCCTGCTGCTCCTTCAACCGCTGGCGCATCTCGTCGAAGGTCATAACGGTATAGCTCTTCTTTTTCAGGTCGAGTTCATAAATCTTCTGTTCGTTCAGATCGACGATCTCGCTTGTGTTCTCGGATATCGTGGCCTTCCGGTTCCCTTTTACCGCAACCGTGCTGACGACACCTTCCTTGGCGGCTTTCCCGCCAAACATGCCCATAACGCGGCCCATCATTCCTTCCATCTTGAACTGATTCTTTTGATCTACCTTCACTTCCGCCCGCAAAACAGCGGAGGAAAGAATCAGTCCTCCCACCAGTACCAAGCCTGCCACCAACCGTCGATTCATGTTTACCCTCCCTCAGTGTTCAACATGGGTACCAAAACAAACAGGGTATTCTACGTCGAACTCAGACCTTATTGGAAGCATCAGCTTCATTTGCGTTGTCATCCCTTTCCCTGTTTGAACTTGCGCCGATGTAAAAAAAGAGCAACCATCCTAGGAGATGCAACCAGGCAACCTGGAGTTTTCATGAAGGAGGCTCAAGATGAAAGCAGTTCGCGTACATGAAACCGGCGGTCCGGACAGGCTGATTTACGAGGAGGTACCGGTACCGGTTCCCGGCCCCGGAGAAGCCCTTGTGAAGATTCAGGCTATCGGGCTCAATTTCATAGACGTCTATTTTCGAACAGGGCTGTACAAATCGTCGCTTCCCTTTATTCCCGGACAGGAGGCGGCCGGTATCGTTGAGAAAGTCGGCGAGGGAGTCGACACGACTCGGCCGGGAGATCGGGTCGCCTATGCCGGCACCATGGGCGCCTATGCGGATTATGCAATCGTCCCTGCATCCAGACTTGTGAGTCTGCCGGACGGTGTTAGCTTTGACCTGGCCGCGGCCGTAATGCTCCAGGGAATGACAGCGCACTACTTGACCTATTCGACCTTCCCCTTAAAAAAAGGCGAGACCATTCTGCTTCACGCGGCTGCCGGCGGCGTGGGACTTCTGCTCACCCAGATCGCCAAAGCTATTGGTGCCACCGTCATCGGAACCGTTTCAACCGTGGAGAAGGCGGCGCTTGCGCTTGATGCTGGCGCGGACCATGTCATTCTCTACACTCAGCTGGATTTTGAAGAAGAAGTGAAGAAGATCACTTCCGGTGCGGGAGTGGAGGTGGTGTACGACTCTGTGGGACGCACAACTTTCGAAAAAGGCCTGAACTGCTTGCGGCGGCGAGGCATGATGGTCCTGTTTGGTCAGTCGAGCGGACCGGTGCCGCCGTTAGAATTGACTCAACTGAATGCAAAGGGATCCCTTTATATCACGCGGCCCGGATTGCCACACTACATCGCAACCCGCGACGAGCTTTTGTGGAGGGCCGGAGATGTTCTGAAATGGGTGGCCGACCAGCGATTGAAGGTGCGGATCGACCGTACATACCCGCTGCAGGAGGTTGCCAGGGCGCATCAGGATCTGGAAGGAAGAAAAACCTCGGGAAAAGTGATTATCAAACCATAAGCCGTCGAAACAGGTGAAGGCTCGAATTGCTTCGAGCCTTCATGTTTTATCACAACCGCCTAGTTCATGCGGAACACGACCGTCACCGTTGCAATGACGGAAACCGGTTCGCCGTTCATGATGGTGGGAGAATATTTCCACTGCTTGACCGCTTGAATGGCCGCGTCAAGAAGAAGCGGGTGCCCGCTCAGAACCTTCAGGGTGGATACGCCGCCTTCTTCATCGATAACAGCCTCGAGTATCACAGTCCCCTGCACATGCGCCTTAACCGCAAGAGGAGGATAAGCAGGATTCACTTTGTAAATCAGCTTGGATTGTTCCAGACTTGCCACGCGAATCGGCGTGCGCTGCTGCGGCTTTGGAGGCTCAGGAAGCTTGGGCAGCTCAGGAACAAGCCCGACGAAGGATTTCGCGCTGGCCTGGCCTGGACCGTCAATATTCGGGATCTGCAACAGTGCGAAATTCGGGATCACCGGTCCGGGATCCGTATCATCCGCCACGGGAATACCATCCGGAATCACTCTGGGAGCCCCATACTGCACATTGGATATCGGCCTTTGCGCGGCAGCCGCGATAGGGGCAGGCGGCTTGATGGCCGGGGGCTCCGGAGGCGGCTGCGGCGGCTCAATGAGAAATGTCAGCAGTTCCTGTGCCTGCAGCACGTTGAAAAAGACCAGCGGTACGAGCACAAGCGCACAGAGGATTACCGCATGAACAACCAGGGAAACCAGCAAAGATGCGGCGTACCGGATTCCTCCCCGGTCAGTTTCCAGTTTCACGGATTCGAACATAGACACCTCCCCGCAGACTTCCGCGTCATGTAGGCTGCATTCCAAATTGGGCGAAATAATTTTCTTTTGGTAAGTGCCTGATCTCTCAGGTCTTTTCTGTTTCTAGCTATGTAGACACTTTTTCAGTGGAGAGGTTCCGCCTTTTCTCAAAATACGCACAAATTGAGTGGTGACCCCAAAAGTAAAATCTCACTTTTGGGGTCACCACCCGCTATTGAAAAATGGAAGAACGAGTGGGATGCCTCGCCGATCTATCGTGACATTACGGCGAGCAGGATGGCCTTTTGAGCATGCAGGCGGTTTTCCGCCTGTTGGAAGACAACCGAGTGAGTGGAGTCAATCACCGAATCGGAAACTTCTTCTCCTCGGTGCGCGGGCAGGCAATGCATGAACACATAGTCCGGCTTGGCATGCCGCATCAATGCATCATTAATTTGATAAGGTTGGAAAACCTGACGTCTTTTGGCCGCCTCGGACTCGAGGCCCATGCTTGTCCAGACATCCGTGTAGACCACATCTGCCCCGGCGGCCGCTTCCTCAGGATTACGCAGGATATCAAGCCTGCACCCTGTCGCACCGGCATTATCCGCGGCCCATTTCAGGACCTGAGAATCCGGCGCATATCCCTCAGGCGTGGCTATCGCGAGATGAACGCCAAAACGAACGGCGGCATATATCAGCGAGTGGGCGACATTGTTGCCATCGCCGATATAGGCAACCTTCAGCTTGCGCAAATCCCCCTTCAATTCCTGGATAGTTAAGTAATCAGCCATAGCCTGGCAGGGATGGCTGAAATCCGTAAGCCCGTTAATGACCGGAATGGAGGCATACTGCGCCATCTCTTTCACATTCTCATGGCTGAATGTACGGATCATGATGCCCTGGACCATGCGCTCCAGATTTTTGGCAACATCACTGACCGTCTCACGCTTCCCAAGATTGATCTCCGCCTTGGTCAGGCTGATCGAAAAACCGCCAAGCTGATGAATCCCCACGTCAAAGCTGACGCGTGTGCGAAGCGAGGGCTTCTCAAAAATCATCGCCAGAGCCATTCCGTCCAGTTTATGACTGAACTTCTGCGGATCATTCTTTACCGCGACAGCAACGGATAGGGCTTCACTCAGCTCTTCACTCGACCAATCGGCAATCGAAACAAAGTCCTTCGTCTTCATAATCTGCACCCATTTAGAGAATCAGATAATGTAACGGAAAGAAGAAGCCGGAAGCAAGGAGCAAGAAGCAAGGAGACACTTGGCAATGAAGCCCACTGGGGCGCCGCCATCCCGGCGACAACGGCTTTGATAGAGACCTTGCCGGCGAGATGGTGAATGCCATTTGCTTTTCTCGGCGCTTTTCTTTCGCCCCTTCAGGGCTCCTTGAGCTCTGAACATAACCCCGGGCTCGCAGGCTCGCCCGGGGCTACTATCTTTCGCGCCTTCGGCGCCTGGACCTTGGACATTTGCGTATGTTAAGTTGTTATTTGCTATACATACATACGCAGTTGTGGCATTATCTCTGCAACGGAGGTTAATGCCATGAAGAAACTAGATCCGCTAGAACTACAAGATCCGATCCAACTCGCTGTGCTTAATGCCTTCGAGGTGGCACTCGATGCCCAGCTACGTGCAATTCGAAAGTTAAAGAATCCCGATTCCGTGAAAGAGCAGCGTACGGCAGGGAGTATGTCACAGATCGATATGGTATACGACATACTTCAACGGGCAGGCAAGCCGCTACATATTACGGAAATCCTGGAACGTATTGAGAAGGTCTTTGGTAAACAACTGGATAGAGAGTCCGTGGTCTCATCCTTAGTGAAAAAGGTACGTCGCCACGATCGCTTTCTGCGAACGGACAAGAACGTCTTTGCTCTGAAGCAAGGAGAGTGATCATGCTGCTGCCCTTCTACCGTTCCTTGTTGGAGCAGAGTTGGAAGGATGTTTTTAAGCAAGCACGGACACTGAAGCGAGGAATTGACCACGCTTTGACGTGGCCTTCGGCCTTGGGTCGAAGGACGATCTCGCAGATGATCTGTGTGCAAGGGCGGAATCAGGAAGACTGGAGCGCAGATTACAAGTTTTACTCGCGTAGTCATTGGGACGAGCAGGCATTGTTTGACAGGATCTCTGAAGAATATCTGAATCGATATCCGAACAAGCCTGTGGTTCTAGCAGTAGATGACACTCGGATAGTAAAGAGCGGAAAAAAAATCCCAGGGGCCAGCTGGCAAAGAGATCCTTTGTCGCCTCCGTTTCAAGTAAACATGATTTGGGGGCTTCGGTTTCTGCAAGGATCCTTGCTGTTTCCGCACCATTGCGAGGGTGAATTCTCTGCGCGGGGTTATCCAGTGGCCTTTAGACACGTACCCGTCGTAAAGAAACCCGGGATCCGTGCCAGTGACCAGCAGCGAGAAGAATACAGGCGATTGAAAAATGCTAATAATCTTTCCACACAATCGTTGGAATGGATTCAAAACTACCGGAACCAGTTAGACAAGATGAAGGCAACAAATCGCACATTGCGAATCGTCGCAGATGCGAGCTTCTGTAACCGCTGTTTTTATAAAAACCCTCTCGACCGGACAGAGTTGCTGACACGATGTCGGAAGGACGCCCGCCTGTGTTTCCCTGCACCCGAGGGCAGTGGCCGGCGATATAGTATCGACATCTTCTCTCCTAAGGATGTCCTCGATTCCCAGCGCGCTGTTTTTAAATGGTGCAAAATCTGGATGGGCCAAAGAAGACGCCGTATTCGTTACAAGATAGTGGAAGCCGTTCTTTGGCGACGTGGGGCAGGCACTCGGCAATTGCGATTAATTGTTATTGCACCCATACCATATAAGCTCTCGCCCAATGCCTCCCGAAATTTTCGTCAGCCAGGTTATTTGCTGTCGACCGACACCTACAGCCCCGTCCGAGACTTGATCCAAAGCTACTTTGATCGTTGGCAAATCGAAGTCAATCATAGAGACGAAAAAACTGTGCTTAGCGTCGGACAGGCTCAGGTCTGGTCGATGTCGTCCGTATCGAAACAGCCGGCCTTGACAGTAGCTTCGTATTCCATGCTTTTGCTGGCAGGGTTGCATTGTTTCGGGCCCGGTCGCGATTTTTGTCGCATCCCTCTTCCGAAATGGCGATCGAACAGTTCACGCGTTTCTTTGCTCGATTTACTGACCTTGCTACGCACAGAAATCATTGAAACGTCTGTCAAGGAGCCCATTTATGCGAAAATGGCCCAAAATCTAACCATTTTCGCTAAAACATGATTTGTTTTTGTCCAAAGTCCAGGCGCCTTCGGCGCTGGATCTTTGTTCCATCTATATACTAAGCGCCGGAGCCGCGCCTCATCCAGCCCCGGCAGGGGCGATCAGAAATTAGCCAGGGGTGAGCGCAGCGAACCCCTGGTAGAACAGTGAAAATAATGGAGCCCCAAAGGGGCGAAAGAACGGCAATTGCAAAAAAGTAAATGGCATTGGGCGGGGCGGCATAGTTCCCCGCAGTCGCGGATTTTTCTGTCTCTTTGCATTTCATTTCACGGGGCGTAAGATCTGTTCTCTATGGATGACCGGACTTTTGAAACACTGGAACTGAAAGCACTGATTGAACTGGCGGCACGGCACGTTCACACGCCTCCCGGCCACAGCCGAATGCTCAGCCTGCGGCCGTTGACCGTAAAAGCCGATATTCTCAGGGATCTGGAGATTACCAGCGAATGTGTTGGCTTCGTGAACACGCGTGGCAGATTCGGGCTATCCGGGATTGAAGATCCGGAGCCGATTGTTTCCCAGTTGCATATCGAAGGCACCAGTCTGGAACCGAAACAGATACTGGCGCTGGAGCGAATTCTCATTGTCAGCCGCGATGCAAGAAACCTGATCAAAGCGGCGGAGGCCGATGGAATTTACCCGCATCTCCTGCAAATGGCATCACAGATCCCGGATCTCCGGCCAATTCTGTCAGGGATTCACGGCAAGATCCTGCCCAATGGCGAGCTCGACGACAATGCCAGCCCGGAACTGCGTGATATCCGTCATGACCTGATGGAGCGGCGGCACCGCATCCATCGCGCACTGGAATCCATTCTACGCGGGCAGGTTCAGGCAGTTCAGGAAGAGATCATCACCTTTCGCAACGGCCGTTTCGTCATCCCGGTTCGAACCGATTCGCGCAACCAGATCCCCGGTGTTGTCCATGGGCTATCTTCCAGCGGGCAGACGACCTTTGTCGAACCGATGACCATCATCAACCAGAACAATGATCTCGTTCGCCTGCGGGAGCAGGAGGAGATCGAAGTCTCCCGGATCCTCATCTCCATCACGGAATCGCTGCGCGGCAGCCTCGAGTCCATCAAAACGGCGATCCGTATCCTGACCGATCTGGACGTCGCCCAGGCGAAAGCGGCATTTGCCATGGAATTTCACTGCATCGTGCCGCAGATTTCCGACACCGGGAAATATCGGCTCCGCAATGCGCGTCACGTTCTGCTGGAGCATTCGCTCCGGACCTCAGGCGGCAAACCGGTCCCGATCTCTCTTGAACTCGATGACGACCACCAGGTGCTCATTATCAGCGGCCCGAATGCGGGCGGCAAAACGGTGGTGCTGAAAACGCTCGGACTCCTCTCTCTGATGGCTCAAATGGGATTTCATGTCCCCGCCGAAGAGGCGCTTCTCCCCATTTTCGAGCAGGTTTTTGCCGACATCGGAGATCAGCAATCCATTGCGGCGAATCTCTCAACCTTTACCGCGCATATGCGCAACATCGCCGAAACGGCGCAGCGAGTGCACCCTCCGGCACTGGTGCTGCTGGACGAGGTAGGCACGGGCACCGACCCGGACGAAGGCGCCGCCCTGGCCATCGCGATCGTTGATTTCTTCCGGCGAGCCGGCGCGACTACCATCGCATCCACACACTATCCCAATCTCAAAATGTGGGCATCGCGCACCGACAGCGTCCTGAACGCATCCGTCGAATTCGACGAGCGGACTCTGCGCCCGACCTATCGGCTGCTCACGGGTATGGCAGGGGCTTCATCCGGGCTGGAAATCGCAAGACGCATGAATGTGAACGAAGGAATCTTGATCCAGGCGAAGTCATTGATTGACCCCAGCCACGCCGAGGCTCGCGATTATCTGAAGCGACTGAAGGAAAGCCTGGACGAGCAGGAGAGGCTGCGGGCATCCCTGGAGGTCGAACGCGCAACCCTTGCGGATAAAAGCTCCAGGCTGGAACAGGAATTCAGCAAGCGGGAGGAATCGCGTAAAACGGAATTTGACGCTGCGTTTGGACAAATCATCGCTGATTTCAAAGCCGAAAGCGAAAAAGCGGCTCGCAAGATCAAAGACCGGATCGAAGCAGCCCGCATCAAGCGAGCGACGGACAATCATGCCGCCGAATTGCGCAGAAGATCCGCGCAACTTCGCGCCGGCGCCGGGCAAGCCGATGCGCAAGCCGAAGTCGCCGAAACCATCGCGGAGATTCATGAGGGAGATCGAGTGCGCGTTCAGTCTCTTGATCGTGAAGGGATCGTGGAATCTATTCGGGACGGTCTCTACACCGTGCTGGTCGGCCCGTTGCGCTACCGCGCCGACCGCAAGGATCTTGAAAGAAAAAGTGCCGGCGGATCCGCCGCAGCCACCCCGGCGCCGCGAATCATCGTAACGGAAGCGGGAGATGAAACGGTGCGGGAACTGAAAGTCATCGGGTTAAGCGCTGACGAGGCGCTGGATCGGGTTGACAAATTCCTGGATCAGGCTTTCCTGGCGGATATCGACAGTATCCGCATTATTCATGGACACGGTAAGGGGATCTTGAGGAATGCGATCGCTCAAATGCTTACCGCGCACCCGCAGGTGGAACGGTTCAGTCTGGCGCCGCCCGATAAAGGCGGCGGTGGCGCAACCATTGTGGAGCTGAAAAAGTAATTTCGCTGAAAGCGCCGGCGTGGCTGCTTTCGCGACGCTGGTGCCGCATATTATTTGCAAAAAGGCGCGCCCGACTGGAAACCGTGGAGTGCCGCAGTAAGCTTCCGCCTTTGAAAATCATGAAGGCGGAAGGGCTTCGCCCTCGACAAATAGTATGCAGCATTAGCCGGGCCGGCGGCGCTCCCAGTGGTAATCCCCCAACCCCGGAATTCCCGAATTATTCCCGGCTTGGATGCGCGGTGCAGAACTCGGTCGGCTCGGTTCCCGCAATGAACACCTCTTCCCGGACATTCGGGCATTCAGGCGTGGCCAGCATTTGCGTCTCGGAATCAATGGAAACCGAGACAACTCCTTCCGGTCGTTCAAACGCCTGTATATTGGAGAAGCCGGGGAGCATCGAAGCCCTCTTCATAAACTCAGTCCAGATCGGACCCGCGGAGGTTGCCCCGGATAATCCCAACTCTCTATTGTCATCGAACCCTACCCATACCACACACAGCAGATTTGTCGTGTACCCGACAAACCATCCATCAAACGAAGTTCCGGTTTTTCCGGCTGCCGGAAAGCGAAAGCCGCGAGAACGAACGCCGGCACCGGTGCCCCGATTCAGCACATCTTCCAGAATATTCGTCACGAGATAGGAAACACGCGGATCCAAAACTTCCTTGCGCATCGGCTTGTTATTCTCGAGCAGATCTCCGGCACCGCTCACAACCTTCTGCAGGAAGGTCGGCTCACATCGAGTTCCGTAGTTGGCAAAAGCCGTATACCCGGCCAGGATTTCCAGCGGTGCCATCTCGTATGCGCCGAGAGCCAGGGCCGGAGTCGGTTTTATATCGGAATCAAATCCCAGGCGCTGGGCAAACTTTACGATTCGCCCATAGCCGACCTGCTGGGCAACCTGAACCGTTGCAACATTGAGTGAATGAACAAGCGCATCCCGCAGCGTCACCGTCCCGTAATACTCCTGTCCGTAATTGTTCGGCGTATATTCCTTGTTATCGAAATAAAAGGTAGTCGGCTCATCAACAACGGTAGACGTGGGAAGCAGCACAGGATCTCTTTCATCGAGAGCATTTTCAAATGCGGCGGCATAAACAAACGGCTTAAAGGCCGAGCCCGGCTGACGCCGGCTCAAGGCATGGTTCAGCTGGCTGTTCGCATAATCTCTGCCACCGACCAGTGCCTTGATCTCTCCTGTATGCGGATTCATGGCTACCAGGGCAACCTGCGGGAATGGAACCGCTTCCCCGCGTTTCTTCCAGAGCGCATATTTCTTTGCGAGCTGAAGGTCGACATTCTTCATCCCCCAGTCGACGGCGGCAGCGGCCGCCTGCTGCAACTCGACATCGAGCGTTGTGTAGATCCGGAAATTCCGGGAATTCAATTCCTGCTCGGCAAACTGATCCAGCAGATCGTCCTTGACCATATCCACAAAATAGCCGGCTCTGCCGGCGCCGTACGTTCCGCTCACAATGTGCAGCGGCATCTTCTTCGCCTCCTGCACCTGCTCTTTTGAAATATATCCATTATCCTGCATGGCAAGCAGCACCCGGTCGCGGGCCTCGGCGGCACGCTCCGGCTTTCGCTCCGCCGAGGAATATCGATTGGGCGCGCGGATAATGCCGGCCAGAAAACAAATCTGGCCCAGATTCAATTCGCGCACATCGGTGCCGAAATAGGCCTGCGCCGCTTCTCCGAAACCGTGAATGGCAAAGCTTCCTCGGTTCCCGAGATATACTTCATTGGCATAGAGCTCGAAGATTCGTTCCTTGGTGAAGCGTTTTTCGAGAATCAGCGCCATGTAGGTTTCCTTGACCTTGCGCCGCCATTCCCGCCTCGTTGAGAAAAAGAAACTGCGCGCCACCTGCATGGTGATCGTGCTGGCGCCCTGTGACTTTTCCCGACTGCGCAGATCCGCCACGGTCGCGCCCAGAATTCGAATGGGATCAAATCCCGGGTGCTCGAAAAATCGCTTGTCCTCGGCCGACAGGATGGCATTCAGCAACGGCCGGGGAAATTCGGCATACGCTACCGGACGCCGTTTTTCCCTTGTGGTGCCAAAGAGCCCAGAGATCATTTCCGGCTCGATATCGGCGGATATCAGCCGATTCCCGGAAGGCCATGCGCGAATCTGAGCAATTCGCCGGCGGGAAAAATCCACCATCAATCCGTTCTTGCCCGCAAAATAGGAATTTGCCGACGGACTGATTTCCATGGAAGAAGCCGTGGTATGAATCTGCCCCACCGAATCCGCAACCTTGGAATTGGTGTAGCCGTTTGACTGCAAATAGGCGGCAAGCTCTTCCTGTGAAATGGGCTGTCCCACCGAAATACGTTTCGGCGCCGCAAAGATCCTTGATTCAGTCCTGACCAGGTTTCCGGATAATCGCTGCTCGATCATCACGGAAAAACGGTGGTAATAGAATACAAGACCTCCCAGGACGGTCAGGATGATTACGCCTGCAATTGCGAGGAATACATGAAGAAACGAAATCCGAAATCCGCGAGTCTTTTTATCCACAATCCCTGCTCTTTCGAAAAATCATTATTCTAGCACCGGAAACATCGCGCCGTGCCGTGTCTCATCAGCAAAAGCGAAAAGTCGATGCAAATCGTTTCCACGTGCATGAAACCTGGCCGCCAGAAAAACCTTGACACCAAAGGAACCGGTCCACTAAGATCCTTTCGAGAGTTTGATCGTTCCAAATGTCTGAATAATAATTATTTATAGTCCCCATTGAAATGCATTAGATAACATGCTAACTCAGTCGGCATGCCAGCAAATTCAGTCTTTGATGCAAAAATATCCGAGGAAAAGGTCTGCCCTGATCCCGGCCTTGCATCTGGTTCAAAAAGAAGAGGGATACCTCTCCAAGGAGACGATCCGCGAAGTCGCGCAGATGTTTGACCTTGCGCCGAATGAAGTCAATGAAGTCGTCAGCTTCTACACGATGCTTTATAAGAAGCCGGTCGGCAAATATGTCATTCAGGTGTGCACCAACATCTCGTGCCTCCTTTGCAACGCGGAGGAGATCATGGAACATCTCACACGGAAGCTGGGTATCCGTCCGGGTGAAACGACACCCGATAAGAAATATACTTTAGTGGAAGTGGAATGCCTGGGCTCTTGCGGAACCAGCCCGGTTATCCAGATCAACGATCAATACCATGAAGAGCTGACACCCGAAAAGCTCGATAAAATTCTGGACAGCCTGGAATAAATGGAGACCATCCTCTTTTATCTATTCAGTGTACTGGCTCTCGCTGCCGCCATCAACATGGTGGCTCAGAAGAAAGTCATCTATTCCGCCATCTCCCTCATTATCTGTCTGTGCGCGGTGGCTGCCCTCTACCTGCTCCTGGAAGCGCCCTTTATTGCCGCCGTCCAGGTAATCGTATATGCCGGCGCCATCATGGTTCTGTTCCTGTTTGTCATCATGATGCTGGATCCCTTTTCCGCTGCAATCTTAAGAGACAAGAAAAAATATCTGGCCTATGCGGCAGTCGTGCTGGGAGTTCTGGCTTGCGCGCTGATCCTGCCGCTCCTGAAGGCATATAAACCACTGCTGACGCCGCACAACCCGGATATTGGTGCAGGAACGGGAACAGCCGGAAATATCGGGCAGGTTCTTTTCAACGAGTACCTTGTACCGTTTGAAATGACCTCCGTTCTGATTCTGGTTGCCATCATCGGCGTTGTAGTGCTTGCTCGACGGCGGTCCTGAAAACTATGAGTCTCATTCACTATCTAGTTTTGAGTCTTATTCTCTTCCTGGTGGGAGCAGTCGGTTTTGTCGTCAAGAAGAACGTCATCTCCGTCTTCCTCTGCCTGGAACTGATGTTGAACGCGGCCAACTTGAGCTTCGTGGCATTTTCCAGGCATCTGAACCAGGTGCACGGCCAGATATTCGTGTTTTTCATCATGGTCGTGGCGGCGGCGGAAGCGGCCGTAGGACTTGCGATCACCATTGTTCTATATCGCAACCGCAACACCCTCAGTGTCGATGATGCCGACACAATGAAATGGTAAAGTCCGGACATGACTGAATATCTGTGGTTGATTCCGCTGATTCCACTGGCCGGTGCCGCCATAAACGGCCTTTTGGGCAAACGATTCCCGAAGTCTGTCATTTCTATTGTCGGCTGCGGAACCGCCGGGCTTTCCTTTATCCTTTCCCTGCTTGCGTTCTCCAATCTTCTCGCACTGGTTCCGGAAGAGAGACACGTTCTACGCGTATTTTTTACCTGGATTGCTTCCGGGACTTTTATTGCCAAGGCTGAATTCCTGCTCGATCCGCTCTCGGCCACGATGATCCTGATCGTAACCGGCGTCGGTTTCGTCATCCATGTATATTCCATCGGATATATGCATGCGGAAGACGGCTATTACCGATTCTTTGCCTACCTTAATTTGTTCCTCTTCTCGATGCTCATCCTGGTGTTGGGCGGGAACTTCCTTCTGATGTTTGTGGGATGGGAAGGGGTGGGACTCTGCTCTTATCTGCTGATCGGCTATTATTTCGAGCGACGCAGTGCCGGGGACGCAGGGAAAAAGGCATTCATTGTCAACCGGATCGGCGACATTGGATTCATCCTCGGCATATTCCTGATCTTTCTCACTTTCAGCAGCCTGAATTTCGGCGAAGTTTTTAAGCAGATCGCGGACGGTCCACAGCGATTCCCAGCGGAAGTTGGGGTGGGAATTCTTACTTCCATTGCCCTCCTTTTGTTTGTGGGGGCTACCGGCAAGAGCGCCCAGATTCCTCTGTATGTCTGGCTGCCGGATGCGATGGAAGGCCCAACTCCGGTCAGTGCCCTAATCCATGCCGCGACTATGGTAACGGCGGGCGTTTACATGGTTGTCCGGTGTGCCCCGATTTTCAGCCGTGCCCCGATCGCACTCGATGTGGTCATGATCATTGGGACTCTGACGGCGCTCATGGCGGCTACCATTGGGCTGGTTCAGACCGATATCAAGCGTGTACTCGCCTACTCCACCGTCAGCCAGCTGGGCTACATGTTTGTAGCGGCAGGCGTGGGCGCCTTTTCTGCCGGTGTCTTCCACCTGATGACCCATGCGTTTTTCAAGGCATTGCTCTTCCTCGGGGCGGGCAGCGTTATTCACGCCATGGGAGGAGAACAGGATCTTCTGAAGATGGGCGGCTTGCGCCGGAATACTCCCATCACCTTCTGGACTATGCTGATTGCGGCTTTGGCCATCAGCGGCATCTTCCCTCTCGCCGGATTCTTCAGCAAGGATGAGATTCTGTGGAGTGCATGGTCCAAGGGACACCCGATTGTATGGCTGCTGGGATTCATCACAGCCGGAATGACCGCGTTTTATATGTTCCGCCTCATCTTCCTGGCTTTCTTCGGAGAAGGCCGCTATTCAGAGGAAGTTCGCCATCATCTGCATGAGTCGCCCGGGAGCATGACGGGGCCGCTGGTTGTACTCGGGGTTTTGTCGGTTATTGGAGGGTTTGTCGGTCTGCCGGCATGGTTGGGCTCCAATCGTTTCTTCCAGTTTCTTGAACCCTCCCTCTCGCTTGCTCTTATTCCGGAACATGCGGAAGCTTCGCATCTCGAGGAGCTTCTGTTTGCGGGACTTTCGATCGCTGTAGCGCTTACAGGCATATTCATGGCTTACCGGATGTACGTTCTGCGTCCTGATTCTTCGGCAAAGCTGGCCGCACGATGGAAGACGCTGCATCGCGTGCTGCTCAAAAAGTATTACGTGGATGAGCTGTATGATGCTGCCATCATCAACCCGACAATGAGTGCATCCACGAATGTGCTATGGAAGAAGGCGGATGCCGGGCTTATCGACGGCAGTGTCAATGGAGTCGGACACCTGGTTCGGAATTTCGGCTCAATGCTCAAGCATGTCCAGAACGGCATGATCCGCAGCTATGCGGTCTGGATACTGCTGGGCATGGTTGCGGTTCTTCTTTATATGTTTGTTTTCAATTCGTAGAGCTCCGGGCCGTTGACTTTTCCGGCCGCGGCTTTTGCGAATTTTCACCTTTGGGAAGAGCATGGACGTTCCGCATATCCTTTCGATCGTCACCTATCTGCCGGCCCTGGCAGCGCTGGGGATCCTGGTGATGCCGGCAAAATCCGAAAGGGGCATGAAGCTGCTTGCCTTCACGAGTGCTCTTGTCACTTTCGTCCTGTCTCTTCACCTCATATATCATTTTAATCCGGCCCGCGGCGATATGCAGTTCGTAGAATCCGTGAGCTGGATTCGAGCAGCCACATTCCAGGTCAGCCATCATCTGGGCATCGACGGCATCAGTCTCTTTCTTGTCATTCTCACTACTTTTCTGACTCCTCTGGCCATCCTGTCTTCCTGGAACTCGATTACGCGGCGTCTCAAGCCCTATCTGATGTGCCTCCTTGCGCTCGAGACCGGGATGATCGGGGTCTTCTGCGCCCTGGATCTTGTCCTGTTTTATGTCTTCTGGGAAGTTATGCTTATCCCGATGTACTTCCTGATCGGGATTTGGGGAGGCGAGCGGAGAGTATACGCAGCCGTCAAGTTCATCCTCTATACAATGGCTGGCTCCCTTCTCATGCTGGTAGCGATCCTCTATCTGTTTTTTGCGAATGGCGGGACCTCCTTTGATCTGCTTCAGATCACGCAGCGGTTAACCGACGGGACGCTGCAGTTGTCGGGAACCCAGGAATTCTGGCTGTTCATGGCATTTCTGCTTGCCTTTGCCATCAAAGTTCCGATGTTCCCGTTCCACACCTGGCTGCCGGATGCCCACGTAGAAGCGCCTACCGCAGGATCTGTTATCCTGGCGGGCGTACTGCTGAAAATGGGGACCTATGGCCTGCTCCGGTTCTGTCTGCCGCTGTTCCCGCACGCTTCGATTGATGTAGCCCCCTACATCTCGGTCCTCGCCCTCATCGGCATCATTTATGGCGCCCTGGTCGCCATGGTGCAGCCGGATTTGAAAAAGCTGGTGGCGTACTCTTCTGTCAGCCATATGGGCCTGATCGTACTGGGGATCTTCGCCTTTACAACCCAGGGACTGCAGGGATCGACGATCCAGATGCTCAACCACGGACTCTCCACAGGAGCACTGTTCCTCCTGGTTGGAATGATCTATGACCGGCGCCATACGCGCCTGATTTCCGAATTTGGTGGAATCGCCCACGTCAATCCCGTTTATGCTTCGGTCTTCCTGTTTGTCACGCTGTCATCGATCGGGCTGCCGGGTCTGAATGGATTTGTGGGAGAAGTACTTGTGCTGGCCGGCAGTTTCGCCCGCAATAAAGTGTATGGAAGTCTTGCGGCGCTGAGCATGGTTCTGGGCGCCGTCTATATGCTGTGGATGTACCAGCGCGTATTCCTCGGAAAAGTGACCAATCCGGCAAATGCATCCATCACCGATATCGGGCTGCGCGAAAAGTCGCTGATGATTCCGATTCTGCTCATGATGTTGTGGATCGGCGTTTATTCATCTCCCTTCCTGAGCCGAATGGAAGCATCCCTCGATATCGTGCAGCAGCGCATTGACAAAGCCCGCGGCCCCGGTGAGAGCTATCACGTGGAAAGGCGAAGCGCCGCCTCGCCCTCAGGCGAACAAACGGAAAAATGATGAAAGACGACCTGATACTTCTCGTACCTCAGCTGATCCTGATTATCGCCGGGATGGCGCTTATGTTGCTCGAGCCGTTTACAGCAGCCGGGCGAAAGTCGCGTCTTGGCAGGATTGCGGTTCTCGCCGCCGCTATTGCAGCCTACAGCCTGCAGTTTCAGTCCGGGCATCCGCGAACCATTCTTCATGGGATGCTGATCATCGACAACTTCGGCATTTTCTTCCAATATCTCTTCATCATCATCGCCGGGATTTGCGCATTTCTATCCATCGGGTTCAACGCGAGGGAGTCGATCGAACGCGGCGAATACTACGCCCTGCTGCTGTTTGCCTGTTCGGGCATGTCGCTAATGGCATTGAGCGGAGATCTCATTCTGACCTTCCTGGGAATAGAAATCCTTTCCATCGCCACTTATATCCTGGCCGGCTTCAAACGTAACGATATCCGATCCAATGAATCATCCCTGAAATACTTCCTGCTTGGATCGTTTGCCACCGCCATCCTTCTGTATGGAATCGCTTTGATCTATGGCGGAACCGGGACGACCAACTATCAGGCGATACGGGAATTGGGTTCGCTGGCAGGGACGGCTCAGACAACGACATTTATCGGCTTCGCGCTGCTGCTCGTTGGCTTTGGATTCAAGGTCGCGCTGGTTCCCTTTCATTCCTGGGTCCCGGATGTCTATGAAGGCGCGCCGACACCGGTTACAGCATTCATGGCTGTGGGCCCCAAAGCAGCGGGATTTGCCGCGTTGCTCCGGGTACTGATCCAGGTTTTCCCGAATATGTCGCTGGACTGGACCTCCATCCTGTGGGTGCTGGCAATCCTGACGATGACACTCGGGAATGTCGTTGCGCTATTGCAGACCAATATCAAGCGGATGCTGGCCTATTCCGCCATTGCCCATGCCGGCTATATCCTGGTGGGGATCGTTCCCAACAGCCACACGGGATTCAGCGCCGTTCTTTTCTACCTGGTCGTCTATACGGTCATGAACCTGGTGGCCTTTGGCATCATCATTGCGGTGAGCGGCACAGGCGATATGAAGGTGCATTTGGACGATTTCGCAGGACTGGGAAGACGGGCTCCCTTTGCGGCGGCCGCGCTGTCTTTCGCCCTTGTCTCTCTGGCGGGCATTCCATTGACCGGCGGATTTATCGGCAAGTTTTATCTGTTCAGCGCCGCGATTCAAAAAGGACTCGTCGGGCTGGCGATTGTCGGCGTCCTGAACAGCGTGGTCTCGGTCTATTATTACTTTCGCGTAATGATCTATATGTACATGCGGGAGCCGGCTGAAGGCGCGCCGGAGCTGGAACCCATCGGATGGCCGGTCCAGGCCATCGTAGGCATCCTCGTTATTATCATCTTGTTCTTAGGCATCCGCCCGGATCACATCCTTGCTCTTGCCGGTTCCTCCAGCCTTGCCCTAAAATAGAGCTTTCCCCTTTTTGGAGTGGGTCATGATTGATGTAAAGAAGCGATTGCAGGATGAGTTGAATGTCATTGAGCGGGAACTGCGTGTGGATTTGCCGAAGGAGATTCTGCGGGCGCGCGAGCACGGCGATCTCAGCGAGAACGCGGAGTACAAATCCGCTAAAGAGAGGCAATCGTTCCTGGAAGGGCGAAAAGCGCAGCTGCAACAGCGCCTGGCGGCTCTATCGCTGGTCAACCTGGATAAGATACCAAACGACCGGGCGGCCTACGGCTCCAAGGTAGTTCTCTACGAATACGAAACGGAAAAAGAGGTTGAATACCGGCTGGTTTCGGCCGAGGAATCCGATATCAACAAGGGTTTGATTTCCATTACATCCCCGATTGGACGCAGCATTGTGGGAAAGATGGTGGGCGACAGCATCGAGATCAAGACACCCTCCGGAACCAAGGACTTCGAAATGCGGGGCCTCCGCACCATCCACGAAATCGAGGAATAAGCCGCCGCAGCGCCCCGCAAGGGGCCTGTCTGCTTGCCCGGCGCTCCCGGCAGGTACTCCCCGGTCCTAGTCTGGAATCCCCGAAATCTGGAATTCTACAAATAAACCTGGTTTTTGTCCCAAACCGGTCAAGTCAGGAGTACTCTCCGGCCCTTGTCTGGAATCCGAAATCTGGAATCCGGAATCCCGCAAATAATGCCTGGCTGGACCTGTTTGATACAAAAAAGCAGGTTCCCTATTTTAAAAAGGCTTATAAATTGCAGATCCCACCGGTAGCCACCTCAAAACGTGGTTACTACTTCGGTCAAGTCAGGAGTACTCTCCGGCCTTTGTCTGGAATCTGAAATCTGGAATCTGGAATCTAAAACTCTGCAAATAGCGCATTCGCCGGCGGCGGGAATACTTCCTCGAAGGCTCAGAAGCGCCAGCCTTCCGAGCCTTCGAGGTGTATCGATTCAACAAAAGCTTGCGGAAACTACATAAGAAGCAGGATTACGACAAACGTCAGCAGCGCCAGGAACTCGATGAAGGCAAGTCCCAGAATCAGGAATAACCTGATCGTATCGGTGGCACCAGGGTTGCGCGATACTCCTTCGCACGCGGCGGTCAGAGCACGGCTCTGTGCATAACCGCATCCTGCGGCCGCGATGGCCATGGCAAATGCGGAAGCAATGATCAACCATTGGCTCTTCCCTGCGGCTGGCGCGGCACCCGCTTCCTGTGCAAATACCGGAACAACCCCAACGAGAAGAATCACCGCAATCAATAATCCCAAAACAGACTTTCTGCCCATCAAATTCTCCTTTCGTTTTCACTCGAGAGCAGCCGAAGCAATTTGCAGCCCCTTTTAGGCTGCCGGCGTTGGAACCTCTGATTTATGCGTCGCATCGTGGTGGCTGGCATGAGCTTCCTCCACGGCGCCGGAAATGTAGACCATAGTTAACAGTATGAAAATAAATGCCTGAATGGTGCTGGCAAAAAGAGCCAGGAACATAACAGGGATGGATGCAAGAAATGGAACGATATTGTTGAGCGATTTGATGATCAGTTCTTCCGCGAAGATATTGCCGAAGAGACGAATGCTCAGCGACATCGGACGGGCCATGTGACTGATCAGCTCGATGATGAAAAGAAACGGCGCCATCCACAGCACCGGGCCTGCGAAGTGCTTGAGATAGCCAAGGACTCCCTGCTTCCGGAAACCATGATAGTTGTAGTAGATGAAAACGCAGATGGCACATGCGGCGGTGATATTGTAATTGCTGGTCGGAGAGAGGAATCCCGGAACCAGACCGATGAGATTCCCGACCAGGATATAGAGTGCCAACGTCATAATAATCGGGATGAAACGGCTGCTTTCCTTGCCGATGACTTCGCCCATAAGACCGCGAACAGCCTGGAATGCAACCTCGACCAGGTGCTGAATACCACTTGGGTTGTCGACGCTGAGCCGCCGCCGCAGCCACCATGAAAACGTGATGAGCCCGAGGGCTACGAGCAGGATCATGACAATGTGATCCGGCACGGCATGATGCCCTTCTCCGATATGGACTCCCATTGCCTTCGCAATAGGGTCAAACAGTATCCGGTTAAGAAATACCGCGACAGGCGCTGATTCGTGCATAGTTACCTGGGACCGCCTTTAATAGCTTCCAGAATAGCCTCTAGGAAAACGCCGCAACCGAAAACTGCAAATCCTGCAATTGCAGCGATAACCCCGGAAAAAAAGATACGCATGATAACATACAGACCAATAGGAATCAACAAAAGGCGCAAAATGTAGGAGGCCACGGTCCGGAATTTCGGATTTTCGGAACGGCGGAGGGCAGCGTTGATGCTATTTCGCAGCATGACGATGTTTATGGCCGCGAGCAATCCGCCGGCCATAAAGCAAATTCCGCGGGGGAAACCGAAGATTAATGCTGTGCCGATGGTTCCGGCCAGGACAAGGATCGCTCCCATTCGAAAAGACCGGGACTCGAACACTTCATGGGTTGTCATCCTTGTTCCTTTGGTCTTTAGCCAGAATCTGAATAATTTCGTAAAAGCCGACAACGGCCCCCACCAGGGTGAGACTGATGGTACCCCAGGGATAGCTCTGAAAAAAGCGATCAATGATATAGCGTCCGAGAATCCAGCCTGCCGCCATCGAGCTTGGGAGGGTCAGGATTACGGATGAAAGTCGTCCCAGACGGGCATAGAAGGACGGACCCGGCAAAGGCAGCTCCTTCCCTGGTTGCCGGTCAAAGAAGGTATCCCGACCGGTATTATCGAAAATAAATATTAACCAGATCGGCCGTTTCGCACAATTTCTCTTTGGTGGATTGAAAGAACTTTGGTAGGCTTCATGCCTGAGGAGAGGTACCGAAGAGGTCGTAACGGGCTCGACTCGAAATCGAGTTAGGGACCAAAAGTCTCTACGTGGGTTCGAATCCCACCCTCTCCGCCAAAACCTTTGCATTTACTGCAGTTTACAGTCACTCACGATTTCCGGAAACTCCATTCGAAATTTGATCCGCTGAAGTCGCTGTGGTAATATTGTGGGGATCCTGCGGCTCCTCCTTTATCCCCACGACCTTCAGGATGTCCCTTCTGGCCGCATTACCAATCCGATTTCCACTCATTGCCTCATATGCAGCCCTGATTTCCTCCTCCTCGGGATGGACATACCGATAGGTCATCGCGATCGTTGAATGCCCAGCCGCCTTCGCGACTGCATAAGGATTTCTGCACGACTTCGCCAGCCTGGTAAGCGCGGTGTGCCTCAGACAATAGGGCTCGAACGACTCCACCCCGCTCCTCTCCAGAGCCCCATGATGCCAGTCGAAAACCCGCTGCTGACCGTACGGCTTGCCCTTCCTCTCGGGGTCGGGCGACGGAAACAGCCATCCGGATTTCGGCCAGCTAATCTGGTCCAGCCATCGCTTTAGTGCCAGGTACACGGCATCGACCATTGGCAGGTCCCGCTTCGCAGCCTTGGATTTCCCTGACCGTACATGGATGACAAACCGCTCAAGATCTGCGTCGTCCACTTTCAGCTGAAAAACCTCGCCCGGCCTGAGGTCCTGGTTGACGATAATTGTGGCCATCGTGCGCCACGGCTCCGTGCAGGCCTCGAGGTATTTCGACTCCTCATCTGGTGTGATGACGCGATCTCGCATCCTCTCCCCCGGCGCCAGTTTTATCACAGTCTTCCTCTGCAGTTTCCCCCACTCGAACGCCAGGTTCAGCGCCCGCCTTAGGGTTCGTAGAGACTGGTTCATTCCCGAAGCTGACAATTTCTCGTGCTCCAGCTTGAACTCCGCTATATTCGCGCCGCAGATTTCGTCTATCGGCTGCTTACCGATCTTCGATCCCTGCAGCTTGATAGATCCATACTTGTAGTAATCGAGGGTATTCGGCTTCTCCTTGTGCTCGACCGTGACGAACGGATCGAAATCATGCTTGAGGAAGTCCTTCAGCAGTGGGGCCGGCCCTGCCTTCAGGATACCGATGTTTCCGAGCCTCAATTCCTTGCGGAGGCCGTTCTCATATTGCCGGGCGTCTTCCTTATTGGTCATGCCAGTCGAGTCCCGATATCTCCTACCCTCGATCATGAGTTCGCACCACCAGATTTTTCCTCTCTTGTAAAGGGCCATCTATCTTTCTCCTCCATTGACTAGATCTTCTACATACTGCCGCAAGTCGCAAATCCTGTAGCAGCAATGCTTTCCGATCATATGCCACTTCGGCCCTTTATTCTCCCTTTTTAACCTCTTTAGTGTCCTTTCAGACACCCGCAGGTATTGGGCAGCCTCGGACATGATGAGAATCTCCGGCGGGTTGTGGAGCGGCTCCGGACCGCTTTCACCATTAAATTGCCTGCTCATCGATCAAATTCTCCCGCAGCTGCCTCCAGAGCAGCATCACTTCGGCGCAGTTTCATCGACCAATCCCATTTGGACTTGCTCGGCCGGCTGCGGCGCTTGGTAAGCCTCCGCAAATGTCAGCTGCGTCCCTGCCATGATCGGACGCACTTGTTCGAGTGCATCCCGGTAGGAATCAAGTTTTTGCTGGGCGCGGCGCACGTTCTCTTCCCGTATCCGCTGTCCGGCAATAAGATCGTCCCATCGAGCTTTGGTCACCTGCATATAGGAATAGCTGCCATCCTGTTCCGGTATGGCAATGATTCTTGGGAAACCAAATAAATTAGGCTCGTCCCGTTCGGTTTCGATTTTGGCCAGTTGATTGAGATAGCGTTTGATCGCCGCGAAAATCAACCAATGGCTTTGCCGAGCAATCAGATCTGGATAGGCATTCTGAATTCTCTCAGCCACCTCCGGTATCCTGGCCTTGCGCTCGTCGTTCAAAGCCGCATACCATGTTTCGCGTATCGCTCTTCTAAGTGCGTTGGCCATTTGATCTCCATGCCGCGAGAAATCGGCCCAGCCAAGTTCGGGCTAGTTCGCAATTGATGATTGTAGGCTGGTGTATATAACCGCTGTGGCGTTCGGCGAAAGCTGCCGGCTCACCCAATCGCTCTGCGATATCCTCTACGAGTCGTGAGAGTTCCCCACGCTGGCGCATCATCTCAGTCGAAAGCGCCGCTTTCTGCTCTTCGCTCATCCAGGCGGTCGCCTGCTCGAATTCGGCCTGCGATTCTTCGGCCAATTGTCGAAGTTGGGCTTTGAAAGCATTTCCGGTCAGCTTTTTATAAGCCCCATGCACATTGCCGGTTTTATCCATTTCCTCAGCAATGGCATTACAATGCTCTGGATCTCTTCTGGCGGCATCGAGGACCGCCTTTGCCTTTGCAAGAGTCGGACGTGACATGCCGACTGCCGAGGCGACCTGGTCGGCTGTTTTTGCTTTGGTGGTTGGTGAAAATTTTTCCCCAACTGGTTTCCCGTGCTGGGTTGCTCTTCCTTTTTCCTGACCGAGTCGCTGGCGCTCCTTCGCAGCCTTGCGCTCCAGCGGTTCCAGCCGCTCCGACATCGCGACCGCCTCACTCGGAGTGAAGTCTTTCCGCTCGGTGTTTTCATCCCGCTCGGCCAGTAAAAGGGTAAGCGCATCCTCCAGAGAATCAACGACTGTATGAGGGATTTCCGTTCTCCCCAGTTGCACAAATGCAGCAATTCTCCTGGCGCCGGCGATAAGGGTTCCATCGTTACACACTACGATCGGATGCAGCAGTCCTACTGCCTCGATGCTTCGGGTAAGAGAGCATATATCCCCGAGGTTCTTGCGAGCCCTGTCACTGATTTTTATGTCTGCGATTTTCACTGCTCGTCTCCTGAACTCCCGACCTCGAGCGCGATCTTGACGTCATCCACCGCCCGGTTTATCCCTATCATGAGTGCTTAATTCCTTTTTCCCATTTCGGTATGAGATTTCCAGCTGTTCTGCGGATCGAAAGCATTTGCTTTTGGTCTATGAGAACAATTTTTATCCCGGGATAAAAGTGAGCCATACGCTTAAGTTTCGTGGCGCTGCGCGGATCCATCCATCCTTTGACTTCATGATATTCAATAGACCCATCCCAATTGACTACTTTGAAGTCTGGAGTGTAAAACCTATTTCCGCGTTTGATTCCATTGAACTCGAACGTTTCAGCCTCGTATTCCCATGACCGGATCTCTCGTGCCTTTAAAAGGACATCCAGATATCTGGCGTAGTTTGCTTCCCATGTTGATCTCAAATAAATGCCGAGATCTTCTCTGAATCCGCCTTTGCCCCTCCTGCCAATGGTTCTCAGAAACTTACTCGGGCTAATAGCCATTTCTCTTGTCCTGCAATCGTTGGAGCTCAACACGATTTGACGAATCCTGCGGCTCCATCCCTTCTCGGGCAGCCTTTTGATGCAGAACCGCGCGAAGAGGTTCTCCTCAGATTCGCTAATATGCTTGCTGTGCATCATGAAACCTTCGTGATCGTCAGAGTGAACCGTCCCTTCGGATCGACTGTCTGGTAGAGCTTCTTAACTTTGGCTGGCGTATTGTCCTTTGTTGACTTGCTGAACTTCCCCTCGAGCAAAAATTTACCGGCGATGGCCAGTTCGACGCCGCGGAGCCTTGTTTTGATGTCCTTGTCGATGCGAGCAAATTCATCTGCGGCATCCTCCAGCTCATGGCGCCGCTCAAGCATCTTCTCAACCTCTGGATCTGTAATGACCTGAGAGCCTTCGCCCGACATCAGCGGGGGATTACAAGCCGATCCATAGAAAGCGCATCGCCTGCACTCAGCGGCATCCGCGATGTAATCGGGCGTCGTTCCAGCCTCCTTGTGGTCGAGAACTCGTTCGGCCTTGGCTAGGAATTCCTCCATGCGGCCGAGGTTGGGAAGGAGTTCAACGGCGATCAGTTTGGGAAGCCCCGGGCGAGGAAGAAGCAGGAATCCATATTGTTCTCCTGCAGCGTATAAATAGCAGAGGAGCTGAAATCCGCCTTTCCGAGCCCATTGGTTCTCGAAGACATCGTCGAAGCAGTTGATTTTATTGGTAAGGTGGACATCCCAGTCCTTGATTTCCACGGGCGGCTTCGCCTGCCGATGCCCATATTCGAGCCGCAAATCTACCTTGCCAACGATCGCGATTCGTCCCTTGTGATCACGGAGTTCGAATCGCTCCTGCTGGCCGATGACCGAGAATCTCGGATCTGAGAACTGGCCCACCCGCGTCAGATCGATGATCATGTTCCGCTCGCGATCCTTGCCCCTCTTGAACCGTGCCAGCGTTTCCGTAGGAAAAGGGATGACCTTGTCGCCGGCGATCATCAGCAGAAGAAGCTTGCGGTCGCATGGTTCATAACTGCCGGCATAGGTATATTGGCGATTCGAGGGCGTCTGTCGCTCCTCAGCCTGGATGTATTGCTCCCACCCGCGCATTATCGAATCAGCGAAAGTCTGTGCATCCTGAGGCATCTTAGAGAGTTCCGCGGCTGTCATCGGCTAACCCTCCTGACCCGGTTCGCGAGTGGCCTGGGATGCCTGGCGTTTCGCGAGTTGCTCGCGGTAGATATCGTCGTCGAAGCGGTCATGCCCGTTGCTGACGCGTGCTTTCGAATCCCAGGCATAATCCTTGCATTTCCAATAGGCCTTCCATGTGCGTCCGTCACGCTCTCCCGACCTTATGAAGTCCATAGGGCGATTGCATTTCGAGCATGGAGGGATCGGAACTTCTCCGGGAGTGCCCTCATTGGTCGACGCGACTCCGGCGCGCTCATGCTTGGATCCGAATCCGCGACCCTTTGCGCACATCTCCCATTTTTTCCACGTGCCGGCCCAGGCTTCCTGGATTTCCTGCACATTGACTGATTTGAATCCCGTCAGTTCCCGAACGCATCCTCCGTCCAGATTGGCCCGCGCGCCCTTCTTGATGAGGGTGTCAAGTTCGACTCCCTTCTTATATTTGACGAAATCATCCGTCGAATACCGTATGCCCTCCATGTCGAGCACGCTTTGTCCGGTAAACCTCGACATCGCGTGTCCGCGGATTCGATATCCGAATGTTCCGTCGTCTTCCTCAATCTTCTCGAAGTCGCCATCTGGGATTACATCAATTCCCCATCTGGGCGCGATCTTGTCGCATCCGCGGTCTTGCAGGTATCCGGTGACGTTCGCATCCGGATCCCGGAACAGGACCCAGTCAGACGGGCTTGTCGCAGCTAGAGATGATTTGCGAAGTGTCACGAGTATGGCGTCTCTGGTTTCCACGATGGCAATCCCCCGTTTCTCCTCGGCGGCCAACTCGTCGATGGTGACCGGAACACTGGGGCTGCGTTTCTCGACCGCGGTTTCCTTAGGCATCACCTCAGGTTCAATCACCGGACTTTCCGGATTCCGATCTCTTTGCTCTTCCATGCTTGTCGTTCTTCTCCATTTGCTTGCGGTTTCGGCGCTGCCGCAGCTGGCGCCGTAATTCGGCCTGCAGGCCGCCCATTTCATCCTGGAGTGCTGCTATGCGATCCCGGATTAGCTCCGGAGTGCCTGTCTGATACGATCGTTTCATGTTGGCAACAGTAGCTGGAGCGTCTGGAGATGTAAAATTGAGTTAGTTTCGAGTTTTGATCTAAGTTAGTGCAGAGTTGCGCGTTTGAGCAGGCCTGGCTTGGCTTCCGCAGCATAGGAAATTAGCTCATTTTTCTTGAATTTTTTCCTCGAGCAGGTCGGATGAGGTTATTCTGCGCCCTAGTTTCTTCGAGAAGACGTCGCAGTATTTCGCCAGGGTTCTGGGGTACGGGGTCTTGCCTTTGCGGATGTGATTGATTATCTGCGATTTGGAGATGTCGGACCAATACTCCAGGTCATCGTAGGTCCAATGGCATTCCAGCCTGAGCCTGTCGATATTCCGGCCGAAGGCAGTCGGATATTCCTCGGGTTCGTGAAGACCGCCTTCTGATGGTGAGGATGTATCGCTAATGCTGGATGCCTGATCCCGCATCTGCATAATTTGCAGACGTATACCTTCGATAGCTGTACTTATGCCATCCAGCCGGCGCCGCAAGCCTTCGATATCATCTAGAATCCTGCTCCAGCCACCCATGAACCATTCCCGACTGGAACCATTTCCAGGGCGGAATTTCTCCCTTTTGATTATCTTGCCTGGCTCGCCTTCGCGAGTCTTTGGCTCTTCCTCGGATGGAAAAGTCACAACTGTAGGGGATGAACGCCCGAACAGGTTTCCGGGAAAGGCCGGAAAAGTGCCAAAGACTCGAACGACGGATAGGATAAACTTATTGGCAGAAGCCCCCCGGGTGGTAATCGATGTGGACCAGCCACGAAGATCCGGACGATAACGAGCTTCGCCAAGCTTGCGAGCGGGTCCGCTGGATTCTGGGCGGCGGCTTTCAAGGATCTGAGCTCATAGTGGCTCGGGCCGCGCTTAGGATTGATAGAACCTACACAAGCCACGTGCAGAATAAGAAACGTGGCGAGAGCATCAAAGCCAGGAACCCCCAGGTATCCCACCAGCCCCGTTTCACTCCGAAGCAAATACTCGAACTGCTTGTCATGAGCGAATTAGAGAAAGAGGAAAAGAAACAAGAGGCTCCCGGCCATGATTTGACGCACGACGACTGGATCAAGCGCCTCTGTAAGCATTTGATAAAGCACTCGCTGACCCACACTTCGTACCATGCTGCCGTGGCTGTCGGCCGGATCCTCTGTACCTATAAGGCAAATGAGATAAGAGGCATGTACCTGCTTGTTGCCTATGACCGGGCACTGAAGAAAAGCGACCCGGAGTGTTGCCGAGCCAAAAATAGTTTGAGAAGGAGCGTGGCGCATCGGTTTGACATCGACGAGGAAGATCTATTCAAGGAAAGATCTTGTGACAGGCTCACAGACTCCGATCGGCGAGTCCCTCTGACTATTCAGTCGCTCGACCGTTTCGCGCCTGCTGGCGGCATCATTCCCGAGGAATACTCATGGGAATCAAACGACAATGAGGATCCTCATGCAGATTCCGTTATCGAGGTGGAGCGTATGTCTCGATTCTTCAGAATCACGAATAAATTCAACCCACTCGCGAAGGCTGCCAATCTAAAGCCCTTCGAGGAATCCGTCAAAGAATTGAAAAACTGGTGGCCTTTCTCGCCAGACGCAGGCACAAAAAAGAACGGTAACGATGGCGGCAATGGCAGCGACGGAGGTCAGTATAACTTAAAAGAAATTCGAGACCATGTGGCGCGCGAACGGAAACGGCGGCGCCGTGTTTCGCCGGGATCACTGACAATCCGCGTTGATGGAAAAGATCAAGCTACGATCAACCTGTCGGAACAGGAGCATGAGGCGACACTTGAGGCGGATGCCACGATAGTCGATGTTGTCGGGCGAGATGACCAGGGGGACGTCGTCCTGGCGACTTACGTGCTTACTTACGATGATCAACCACGAACAGAGGAGTGGTCGGCCGATTTACCACGATCGCAGAAACTCCTATGCACTTTCGAGTACGACGAGGAATATCGGGTGCACGCTAGATTCACCCTGACAAACACCAAACAGATCGTTGCAACGTTGCAAGACCGTGAATACCCTGCGAGCAGAATCTCAAGTGCTTTGAGTCCAGCCTGGCTTAAAGCGCAGATCGTTCTGAGTTTTGCTGGCAAGGCGCTCATATCCATGGCCGTAGTTCTGGCAGCCCTGATTTATGTAAATATGCAGCAAAGCCTGAATAATCAAAGGACCATGCACGATCTGAATTTGGCGTATCTTCAAACCTTCTCTCGGGACATTGGAAGTGCAGAGCCAGGCCAGCGCTTACGGGCCATAAGCGTCTACCGGGAAATGAGCCCGCAATTGGCCGCACCGCTGGCGCCCATAGCTGCGGAAGCAGATCCAATGACGGCAACGAATCGATCCGTGGAGATTTTGGCGGACAGGTCGCAGGATCCTCAGACCCGGAGTGTCGCCGAGCAAAGTCGCCGGCGGATAATGGGCGATTTCCGCATCGAGGAGCCTTCATATGGCAGTAAGGTGAACGTGAGGCAGGTTGTTCGCGGGACCACGCCATTTCCCGAAATGCGGCATTACATAATAGTGACTACGCCGCAGGGAGTGGATTTTGTTGCGGGCGAAGCCAGGGTGTCCGGTGATACATGGGAGGGGGTCGCAACTTTTGGATCTGCTGGAGTAGGTAGGGGAGAGAAGTTTTATGTTCGGGTTATCGCGACAAGGACGAGTTTACCAGAAGGCCCGTTTGCCGGGATGGCGGATGCTATAGCCTCAGATTCAATTCCGGTGATGCGCGACCCGTGAAGGAGACATTCAATGCGAACAAAACGATTGGTGCTGACTGCTGCCGTTCTTGGAATTATTTCCGCATTGGGATTGCAGGCGCTTCAGGTCGGGGAATCACGGGCTCTGACGAATGTCGAACAGACTCAGAGTCTAAAGATCTGGATAACCGAACCGAAGAATCGAGAAACAGTCCCTGAAAGGCCATATGTCGAGGGAAAGGTATCCAATACGACTGCTGCCGTTTGGGTGCTTGTGCATCCGATGGAGGTTTCGGACTATTGGGTTCAGCCGCAGCTCACAGTGAATCGAGACGGCGCCTGGAGGGTTGGCATATATATAGGCCGGCCTGGCACCGTGGATGCAGGAAAGCGCTTTGAAATTATGGCAATCGCGAATCCTAAACGTCCGCTGAAGGAGGGAGATGTCTTGCGGTTCTGGCCGGACGCTGAATCAAAATCAGAGGTAGTTGAGGTGATTAGGAAATAGAAGATTCAGCAAGGAACATTGGTATGAAACTGCTCCCGGTCCGCGTCGGGATAGAGCGATTCCCTCGCAAACTCAAAGATCTGCCGTGAACTCTGGAAGATATTCCAGTTGCTCAGCACGGAGGCGTCTCGGACGAGTGAGATCCTCTGTCGGAAGATCCGATATTGATATGCGACGATCATAGATTCCTCCCGTTTCTCGCAAATTGCTCGGCAACTGTCCTTGGGCTGTAATAAAAATCAAGCTCCGCGTGGTTCTCGATCAATTCCTCAATGGATATGTAGCCATACTCCTGACCATATCCGAGATCGGCAATTCCGAAGGCCTGGAGCTGTTTCCGCTCTCCGTCCTTTTCCGTGATGTACCAGTTGCAGTTTCCTATGAGGTAGTGAAGGTAAATGACGGCCTGGTCTCCTTTGCCCTCCTATGAATCGGGTCAGTTTGTCCAATGCAGCTTTCGCTTCCTCAAATCTGTCCATTCCAAGTTCCTTTCTTATGAGTTTGCGGGCGCCATATTGTCGGGAGCCTCACGTAATGACCGGAAGAATGCTGAAAGAAGGCATGTGGTTGAAACTGGAAGGCGCAGGTGTCCTAGATCCTGTCGTACAAGTAGTTGATTGTGCAACAGGATAGATGCAATTCACGCCCTGCCGGGCTGCAAAGACACGATTCATTTTCCAAGACTCCATATATGCGCCAGCCAACGCTTTCAGGGATCATTGAATAAAATTTTCGAAAAAAGTGAGAATTTTTGCGAATTCCGGTAGGCGCCGACCATTCTTTTGCGTTCTTGATAACTGAAATAACCTGCAATCTTGGTTTTTCAAGTTACGGATTATTTGTTTCGGGACTGGCTTGCATAGCAATGGGTCCAGGTTGGGAGTCGGGTCCATTGCTTTCGCTTTGGCTCAGTACCCCTGGAGGCAGAAACATGAAAGCATTCTGGGTTGGCCTTGCGCTTGTTCTGTTTGGTTGCAACGCCCTGGCTCAATCGAGCCTGAGAATTGATAAGCTCGAACGGAAAAATATCGAGGAAGCAGGCACGACCGTCGGTTACAGCGGGTTGATAGAAGGAACAACCGACGATCCTGATCAAATAATCTATGCGCTAGTCCATGAGCCGCACCTGAAGGCCTGGCGGCTTTTCCCCGCGACCATTCACGAAGAAGGGGGCGCTTATCGCTGGAGCGCCCTGTGCCATTTCGGCAAATCGGATGGCACCGGGATTGGCGCATCCTATCAGGTCCGGGTCATGGCATTGGACCGGAGCCGAACCCTGACCGAAGGCTTGCCCGCCAAATTGTCTCCCACCACCCTCAAGTCAAACGTGATTGTCCTGAAACGCACAAGATAGCGCGGAGAACTGGGCCATGACAAAACGAATCCTACTCATTCTGATTGCATTCCTGACTTTCCCGATCGCAACAAGAACCGCTCTTATTGAAACCGAATTAACCTATGACTGCATGAATGTGCAGGGGATGTATTCATTTGTTCCCTATCTGGGCGGACTTGGACAAATCAACCTGGTGAACGGAAATCTTGTTTTCAGCAGGCCGTTGCCGACGCGACCGGGCAGAGCCGGCTTGGATCTGTCCCTGTCATTGGCCTATAACAGCAAGATCTGGACGCGAACCGGCACCACGCTGATGGGGTTGTCCGAACCGGGAAGTTCCGTGGGATTGGGGTGGCGGCTTGGATTTCCATACCTTGTCCAGGGGAGATCCAGCTATACACTTGTCATGTCCGACGGCAGTTCGCACGAGATTGCCGATTATGGACGCGGCGACTGGAGGTCTGTCGATTCCACCTATATACGGCTGACGCCGGGCAATCCGAAGGTGGCGACGATGGTCGGAGGCACAAAGCTGTTTTTTGGAAATACCGTGGGGGCCAATTCCTACGCAACGGAAGTTCGGGATCGAAACGGAAACCAGATATTTGCAACCTATGTGCCCGGCACCGGGAAACTGGCCTCGATTGACGACAGCCTGGGAAATTCCTACGACACAACCACCTACCCTTACACAGCCGTGCCGCAGATGACTTTCTTCTATGGCGGGGATGGATTTCTCAGCAACATCCGGGTGATGCATGCGAGCTATCCCATATGGATTAATTTTCAATACGCGACACCGTCGCTTTCGCCGTCCTTCCCGTCTCCTTATACGGTTCAGAGCCCGGGCCCCAATGAAAAGGTGTTGAGTTCGATATGGATGACCGGAATCAACGGAGGCCTGAGCAATACGCGCCTGGGCCAATTGTTTCAATACAATGCGTTTGGCGAGCTGGCGTCGGTCACCGACTCGGTCAGCGAATACGGCTATGATTACAATACCTATCAATGGACACTGATTTCATCCACGAGCAGGGACAGAGTTTCCTATTCCTATACGACAAACAGCATCTATGATGGCGGCACTCCAAGCTGGCGCCCGCAGAGGATGGTTTCCCAGAAAACCGAATACGTAAACAACAACGGCATCGTAACCAGTTCCACGTGGTCGATTGGATACAGCGTGGACCAGACCAAATCGAATCCTTCCTCGGTGGAGGTAGCCTCCGAAATCGACGGACGATCGGTTTACAGTCTGAACTACACCTCATCGGGATCGAACTGGTCTGACGGCATGCCGATCTCGGTCACGCGGAAAACCTATAACGGGCAGACTGTTTTGAGGACCCAGAGCTATTCCTGGAGTCAGGACGATACGCTGAAGACTTTTGTTCTGAACCCGCGAATCACGTCTGCCACAACCACGCTGGACGATGGGAAAACGACGCAAACGGCAACAACCTACGCCGCCGACGGGACCGGCAATGTGAAGGAAACCGTCGAAACCGGGTTCAGCGGTTCGGTGCTTCGAAGAACGGCAATGGAGTACTGGCACGAGACGCATCCGGAATATGTTGCGCAGGGATTGACCAACCTGGTGTCGGCCGTATCGACAAGAAACGCAGGCAATGTCGAGCTGACCCGGACACAGACCGCCTATGACGAATATGGCGCTTATCCTTTGGTGGCGATGGCCTATAACCCGGTCAATCACAATTCCGGATACTGGACAGCATATTTGACGCGGGGAAACGCGACCAGTGCGGGAGCGCTGTACAAGGAGCAGTCCCGATGGGTTATGTCTCATGCCCAATATGATATCGCGGGCAATGTGGTGAGGAAGGTTGATCCCAAAGGCAACCAGTCCACGGTTTCCTATACCGTCGGTCCCTATCCGGCCTCGTCGACCGATGCCATGAATCATACGACGCAGTACTCGTGGGAGAGTTTCCTTGGTACGGCTTGGACCGGGAATCTGTATTCGACGACGGACCCCAACGGCGCCCAGGTTACCAATGCCTATGACGGGCTCAATAGAAAAGTAAATCAATCGGCGCCGACCGGAAATTCGTATTTTTCTTATGATGATCAGGATTACCAGGTAACCACCAACAACTCATCGGGTTATTCCTATTTTGACAGCAATCCTTCGGGCAACACGATCAAAACGCAGAAGGAGATCCCGTCGGAAAACAGCATTTATGAAAAAGCGGACTACGATGCTCATGGCCAGGCCACGAAGAAGTGGCTGCCCAGTCGTGGAGGCACGGCGGCGTTTACGACCTACAGCTATGATGTGCTGGGCAGGATTACCAGCGTAAGCCCGGCAACGGGCGGCCAGATAACGTATCAATATGTGGGAAACGTAACCACAGCGACCGATCAGGAGGGACGAAGAAAAAGGACGGAACACAATGAGTCCGGGCAGATTCTAAAGGTGATCGAGGAGGATTCCAACGGGAACTGGGGACCTGAGACGGTATATTCCTATGATATTCCGGGCCGGCTGATACAAATCCTGCAGGGGGTTCAAGTGAGGACCTATGGATACAACAGCCTGGGCAGAAAGATAGCGGAAACCAATCCCGAGAGCGGAACGGTAACGTTTGTCTATGACGATAACGGGAACGTGACGCAGAAGACGGATTCCAGGGGTGTCGTCACGGGCTACAGCTATGATGCCCTGAACCGGTTGCTGGTTACGTCCTATTCGGACGGTACTCCATGGTCGCTGATGAGTTACGATGAATCGAGTTCGAGTCTGATAGGTCTGATAACGAACGGGCAGGGGCGGATGACGAGCGCCTGGACGGTCAACAGCAGTCTTCAGATTACAGGAGAGAGTGTCGGTTATAGCTGGAGCTACGACCAGGGGGGCCGGGTGACGCAGCAGATCATGCGTATGGACTCCACGAATTATCCTGTAAACTATAACTACACACCGGCTGGCTGCGGATGCTCGAAGAAGGACCTACAAAGTATGACCTATCCTGACGGCAATGAGATCACATACACGCGAGATCCAATCGGACGAGCGACGGGAATAGCAGATACTGTCATTTCCGGGACGAGCCGAACCTATGTCACGGATGTCGACTACGCGCTGGTGGATGGATCGGTTTCGCTGATTTCGTATGGAACCAGCTCGGAAGAGCATGTCGCGGATAGTTACGGGAGGCTTTCGGTCATCCGGATAACGGTTCCGAATAGCATGTGGGGGACTCCCCACGAATATGACCTGAATTATTCGTACACGCTGTCCAACCGGATCTCTCGGGTCGACTACACGAAAAAGGATGCTTACGGCAACAGCCTGGAATCGAAATGGTCGACGTATGGGTACGATCGATTGGGGCGGCTGTCGGCGGAAACTCTGCAGTCGGCGAATGGAACGGAGTGGAGCGGCAACTGGAGTTATGACAGGTATGGAAATGTGAGTGGGACCGCCAATGACCAGAACAACCGGCTTGCAGCGTATGCATCTTACTACGATCAGTCGGGCAACCAGCTTCAGGATGCGGCCAATTCGTACCTTTACAATGCCAACAATATGATAAGGCAGGCGAATCGCACGTCGGATAGCGCGTTACTGGGAGCGTACCGGTACGATGCACTGGGCCGCAGGGTGAAGAAGAGCTGGAATTACTTTTATTATGGAGAGCAGCGCTCGGTCAGCTATTCGTATGTTTATGGGAACGGCAATGAAATCCTTGCCGAATACAAGGTGGAGAGCGCGTCGTGGCAGACGTATGAAAATACATATACGAACAATATCTATATGAACTCGGCGCTTGTTGCGCGGCGCACCAGGGGCTATACGAACAACAGCTTTGGCTACACGGTGGTGGATAACCTCAAATGGCCGGGAAGGAATCACCGGCAGGAGGAGATTGTTACGATCGGAAGCCAGATCGTTGATAGTGGCTTTTATTCCAGGGCATTTGGTTCCGGCGGCTCGGATCAATATCCCGGCCACAAGGTGGATGAAGAGACAGGTCTGAAGGACTTCGGGTCGAGGTATTACAATACATCGCTGATGCGATGGACCTCTCCGGATCCTCTAACTGCCCATATCTTTGATCCTCAGTCGCTGAACAAGTACGCGTACGTCAGAAATGATCCGGTGAACAGAGTCGATCCGAATGGCAGAGACTCTATATTCCTTGATCCCTACGCCTACAGCAATGCCTTATTTGCATTCGGATTTGCCGAAGCTGCTGGAACGGCTACTGAAGAGGAATTCAATACCTGGCTTTTCGAGACTCTGACGCCACTTTCATTGAATACCTCATTTGACTCTGACAGCATGACAATAAACATCAGCCTTGCCGTAATGGCTCCTTTTTATCCTGAGCCGGTTTTTGATGCGGCGACGGGTTTGTTGATGGATCCAACCGGATATATTGAACCGGGCATACAAGACGCGAGTTTTGGATTCGTGACAACGGTCGTACCTATGGTGCGGGGAGCGGTTGGTATTGGAGTGGCGGCGGGAAGAGGTGTTATCAGTAGCATTTCTTCCTCAGTTTCCACAACTGAAATTGGTGCAATAGGGACTCGCCTGATTTCAGACGAAACTGGTGCAATTACGATTGGGACTACGGAAGTGCACCACTTGCTTCCGACACAATTTAAGACTTTTTTCAAAGCAGCGGGACTTGATATTGAGGAATATACTCTTTCAATGAGTAAAGCAGGACATCGACTCCTTCCAGATGGCCTCCATACGGGTACGGGAGCAGACAACTGGAATGGCGCATGGAAAATTTTTATTGATAGTAATCCTCTAGCAACAAAACAGCAGATTCTTGATCAACTTAATATCATGAAGGCGGAATTTGGATTACCCTAGAGGGAGAGTCCGTAGATGAAATCTTAGAAGCATAATAGTAGAGCGAACTGCTGTCTTTCTATTTGAAGGCCATAAATGCAGAAATGAAGATGACTATGAAACAACGCATCTCGATTCTGAAGTCGAGCGGTAACCTGAGCCTTTTAGGAACGTGGAACAGTAGTGTTTCCTTAACATCAATCACTTGCAATTTGAATCCGGGGCATCAAAGGGTAGGGCCAAGAGTAGGGCAATTGAGTGTTGAATTGAATAAAAAAGTCATGAAAAATCAAATTGCCTGGACTTGGTACTCCAATTGTTTGGTGTCGCAAAACTCTCTTGAAGTGTTTCGAAATGCATCATTAACTGGGTTCGATATTCAATCAGTCGAAATCACGCAAAAAGGGAGCATTGTCGACCACAGTTTCAGCGAATTACTGGTCACAGGTTGGGGAGGAGTGGCGCCTGAAGCATGTGGTGTAAAACTCTTGGAATCATGCCCCGCCTGCGGTCTTCTTCGGTACAGTGCCGTTACGGATTGGAATCATCTTATTGATTTGGATGCGTGGGATGGTTCAAGTATTTTTATGGTATGGCCATTGCCCAAGTATATTTTTCTAACCGAAAAAGCCGCAGAGATCATAAAAATTCTTGGTGGCGACAGCACTGACGTTATACCTATTGGAGACCTTGAACCACAGAAGGGAGAATTATCTCCAGGGCGATTGGGCAACTGGCTTTCAGAACACAGAATTGAGGAGCTGAATGTAGACCAGACAATTCGATAGGGTGAAGTGATGGAATGTTAAAGGGAATGCGTATTCCCGCTATTCAGGTGGCACGGGGCATTTCCTCGTTTCTGTTTTCAGGCCGGCTACAAAAGATTGTCCCGAGGAAGAATCCTGTACACCTATCATTTACAGGAAAATAAGCTTGGATACCCATTTGCTCTCAATATCAGGAGAAGTTAATGAGTCGGCCAGCTCTATACCTTTTGTATCTTTTGTTTGCCCCAGTCTGTTTAGGACAAACAATAACGGTTCGTATCATTGACGTAGAAACTGGGAATCCATTGCCAAGTCAGCGAGTTTCAATATCCCTAATGTATGAAAAAGGGGATAAAACTCCTGCTAACTACATATCGCCTGTCATCCTAATTACAGACGATAAAGGATCCGCTCAAATTAGCATACCCTCTCCCGCACCAAGGTATGTAAATTTTCTCGTTGCGCTGAGTTCTGAGTGGTGGCAGTCAGAACGCGACCAGCGATTTACCCTAAAAACAAAAGAATTGATGCAAAAGGGGGCGGTTGGGAGGATGGTAAGTGAGGGAAGGAATGAGACTGCCCTAACGGCAAAACCGAGAGAAGTGCTTATTCTAACTCGGCCCCTTGTGTATCCTTAATGCAAGCCCAGTCACTACGCGGCATGGATGGCTTCCTGCAGAATTCGATCGCGTAGAGCAGGCTTGATGCCGTCGCGCAAAAACCAGGCTTACGTCAGAAATGATCCCGTGAATGGGGTTGATCCAGATGGGAATATAGCAAGGCAGGTCACCTATATCTCCGTTCCCATCTACTCGTCTTGTGAGTATTGGGATTCAAATTGGGGTTGACCCGAAACTGTTGACACGAAGTTAAGCGGCTTTGGCAGATTCCTCATAGGCTTCAGGGCTCCGATAGCCCAGAGCCGAGTGAAGCCGCTGTCGATTATAAAACACTTCGATATACTCAAAAATATCTGATTGCGCCTCCTTTCTCGTTTCGTAATTTCGATGATAAATAAGTTCTGTTTTCAGCGTGGCAAAGAAACTTTCCATAACAGCATTATCCCAGCAATTGCCTTTGCGGCTCATGCTGCAAAGAACTCCGCTAGATTTCAATAACTTCTGGTAATCCCCGCTGGCGTATTGGCTGCCTCGATCTGAATGATGGAGCAGACCTGGTGATGGGTTACGTTTGAAAAAAGCCATGCACAGAGCTCTTTCAACCAGATGTCGACAAATCCGGCTACCCATGGCCCAGCCAACGATCCTTCTTGAGTACAGATCCATCACCGCGGCCAGATACAACCAGCCTTCTTTTGTTGGGATGTATGTGATATCCGCCACCCAAGCTTTGTTTGGCATTTTCACCGCAAATTCCCGGTTCAACACATTTGGAGATATCGGGAAATTATGTTTTGAATCTGTCGTAACTCTAAATTTCCGTTTCTGTTTGCCTTGGATCCTATTCTCGCGCATTAGCCTGGCAATACGATTCCTGCTGTGTAATTTGGACACTGCCCGCAATTGCGCATGAATTCTGGGACTTCCGTACGCGCCCCGGCTTGCCCGATGAATTGCCCGAATTGCTAGTAATAATCGGCTGTTCTCTGCATTCCTCGGGCTCTCGGGCCGCTTGAGCCAAAGGTAGAATCCGGCTCTGGATACTTCAAGCACTCGACACATCAGCGATATCGTAAATTCATGCCGATGCGCTTGAATGAAGCCATACCTCATTTGGATTCTTTGGCAAAGAACGCCGTCGCTTTTTTTAATATATCGCGCTCCTGACGCAGTAAGGCATTCTCGCGCCGTAGGCGACGGAGTTCTTCCTCCTCTGGTTTCAAATGCCCAGATCCCGGAAATGCTTGAGAGGTGTTTGCGAATTCCTTTTTCCAACGTGTCAGCATGTTTGCGTTTATTCCCAAATCTCTGCTGGCCTGTGCAATGGTGATATTTGACTCGGTGAGCATACGAACTGCTTCGATTTTGAATTCCTTCGTGTACTTCCTTCGCTGTTTTTCCATGACACACCCTCTGGTGGACTAGAATGTTCCACCCTTTTCAGTGTGTCAACGGAATCGGGTCATGGTTAAATCGAGAAGCATGGATAACGGAAGTTACCTTATCCGGTATCTCATTGAAACCAGCCTTTGTAGATGAACCTCTGAGAGCCAGATTTGGAAAACTGGACAAGGGGATAAGTGCTAATCTTGCCCAAACTGAAGGCCGGCCTTCGGGGAAATAACAAATTGGAGAAAAAGGGGCGAAGTCTCCTCGCCCCCCGATATTTCACTGCTGTGCCGGATCCGGTTGAATCGCATCGATGGCAGCCTGAGCTGCTGCTATCAGCAACTGCAGATCAGCAACTGATTGAGTCTGGGCTTGCGTCAGACTTGTCTGAGCAGTTGCCAGCTGCGCCTGAGCTGCCGCTAAAGCATCCTGCGCGGATTTGGCCGCAGTGCTAGCTCCGGAGAGCGTTCCTTCATCTGTTTTTACTGCTGCGAACGCGTCGTCGACAGATATAGGTGTGGGTAATGGCTGAGTAGACATATGACGTCTCCTTCTGAAATTGTGTGAGATTTGAAGCACCTTAAAAAATGATGAGGGATCGTTTACTTTCCCCATCCGATCGAGAGGCCTGCAAAGATGTTCGTGGTTTGCTGCGGAGTTGAAATATTGGTTTTGGTCCAGCGCACTTCGGGTGAAAGCCTCCAACCTTTCTTTCCGATCGGGATCACTCCGAAAATCCCATTGGTCCAGGCACAGCCGGCGTTGCTTTCGCCCGCCCCCGGACCGATCGCAGTTGTCAGAAATACCGGCACGTTATCAATTAAAAACGTCTTTTGAGCGATTCCCGGCATGAACGAGAATGCGACGGTGAAAGGCTGCAGCGTCTTCGAATAAACATCCAGAAATTCCACATTGTACATTCCGGCATCCGTGATCCGGTGAAGGTAACGAACCCCGCCGCCGACTTGCGGTGTAGAGTTTTGGTTCCAGTTGGCGCCGACCATGTAAATATCTGCCGGCAGATCCTGCGCCCTCGCGATGGAAGGAAGAATTAGGCATGCCATCAGCAGAGGCAGGATGACCGCAGCCATTCCGCCGCCCCCCGGTTTTGACTGATAGGCAAGCTTGGCCGGAGTTCCATCCGGGTTTTTAAAATGGGCGAGGAATGCGACGACAGCCTGCAGCAGTGCGACAACGGCGGCAACCGTCGCCTTGGTCTTTGGCGGGAAAAATGGCATGATCTGGTTGAGCGACTGGATCACGATTCCCGCCATCTGAAGTACCACGTTCAATGAAATGGTCATTTTTGACAGCTCCTTTAGTTGTGAGATAAAAGGCCGAAGCTTTAGATACAGCCTGATTTCTTTAATCATTCCCCTTCCTCCTCATGCGAGATCGTGATCTCGACATGCATTCGGTTCCGCAGAACTGAGTGAAGTTTTTCGAACAGGGCATCGAAGGCAACCCGGGAGGATCCGATCCAGTCAGGTTTGGGCCCCCGCGTCCGGCCGACGAGCAGGCAGCCATCCGTATTCGCCGCCGTATTGCCGGAGTGGATCCGGATCCCGGTGAATCCGGGCACATCGAGAATGAGCGGCATGTCCCGGTTGAACCGCCGGGAGTGGTCGATGATTACCGTGTATGTGCCCTCTGGGATCGCGGTTTCTCCCGGGACTTTGGGCCCGGTCCGAACCCTATCCTCCAGCACGTAGCACTCCTCGGCGCCATCGACATACAGGATTCCGACAGTGCTGATTTCCGTGAACCATTTGCGGACGAGATGGAGGATCATAACTTTTTCATCAGCTCCTGGGCATGCAGCAAGAGCAGCAGCACGACCCCCGTCCCGATGATCCGGATGAGCGGATACAGGAGCTTCTCCCGCCAGGTGCCGCTCGTTTTTTCAGAAGCGAGCCGCTCGCAGATCATCCGGTCGAGGTCTCCGATCCTCCGCTCGATGGCATTCAGGCCCCGCGTAATCGATTCCTCCTTGTCATCCAGCTTCGCAGCGAGCTTCTCGATCTTCTCCCTCTGTGGGCAGTCGATGACGTGGGTGAGCAGCGCCGCCTTGTTTTCGTCCGTACGCTGGTAGAGCGTGGCGATGGATCCGTTGACTTTGTCGAGACGGGACTTCACGTCGACATCCAGACGCCGGCAGATCTCGTCCTGCCCGGCTCCGAGTGTTTCGAGCTTGCCGTGTATCGCCCCCAGCTCAAAGGCATAGTTCGTGTGTTCAGTCATGGTCGTACCTGGTGCTCCGGATTTGGAAAGGAATATTTGTGCGGGAATGCCTAATACAGTTCGACCCCGTACCATTTCTTCGCGACATACCTCCAGCCGGCCTTTGCGAGACTGGCCATCGGAGATATCGCGACTGAAAGAACCTTGTTGTAGCTTTTCCCTAGGACCGCCGAACTGCCAGCGAGCATAAACAGGGTTTTAGAGATCCGCTTTGACAGGGACGCAGCCGATGCCCGGACTGTCACGAATGTCATGCCTATGGCGCGCGTGAGTTTTGCCGAAGCGGCACTTGCGACGGCAAGCGTTCTCGTCAACGACATCAGTCGGGACAATGTCGCGGCCGAGCCCGCCGGCACCGGCATAAATCTCATCCATGTGAATGATCGGCTCAACACAGCAACGGTACCCGCGGTTGCAAGGAGGTTCCTTGCGATCACCCGCCCCCAGTTCAGCAATAATGAACTGCCCTCCGTGATCCGTTGAATGAGGCTAATCTTCCTGGCAAGAGAGCTGTCTGAGCCCTGCGGAATGGAAAGGCTTCGCCGGTAGGAGCTCAGCCTGCCCAGCAGCGCGGTTCCGAAAGTTGACACCGGCAGCGACTTCAGAAACTTCCGCAGCAATCCGAGCGATATGCCGGGCGAGTGCGCGATTGTGAGCGATCTCGTGTACTGGGTGGCGATTGCCTCAACGCCGACGCGGAGGAGTTGCTCGTAGGCGTTTGTCGTCCATCCGGCCGTGTCGATGGTAGCTGGGAGACCATTACTGAAATACGTGTTGTTGGCAAGCGACTGCTGCCATATCTGGTTTGGCGTGCGGTGACGAACGAAGTTGGAGAATGCTCCGTGCCCGGCGTAGGCCAGCTGATAGCTGACGCCTCCGACCAGGTTTACCGGATTGGGTGTAATGGCCTCTTCGCCGAAATGCCCGATCCAGTCGGCGGCGATGTTGGTAACAGGCACGGCGGCAGTGCCCTGACAGACCAGGGTGGTCCCGCTGTAAACGGCGACGCGGATCGACGGCACCTGGTAAATGCTTTTGCATGTGTAGTAGCTGAGTTCCCGGACCCGCATGTTCCCACTGCCGGGGCAGACGTAGGCGGTCGAACCGCTGTGCCACGCCTGGTCATTTCCGCATTCGGCGGTAGTGGTGTAGCTGCCGGTCACGCCAAAGTACTGCACGTTAGATCACCTTTTCCGACGACTGCAAATCGGGAATCAGATAATCGTCCTTTGTCATGTCGGCCCGCTTCATGGTGTTCTTCTGAGTGGTGGTCAGGCCATTGAAGAAAGCCTTGAGAAGATCGTATGCCGCATCCCTCTTGGCGGCCGTGTCGAATGTTGCTGTCGCGATAACTCTGTACTCTGCCTGCATCGCTTCTCCTTAGGTGAACTGAATCTGGAATGTGAACTGGATGGAGTCGCCGACATTCAGCGCCACCCCGGCGAAGTCGCCCTTGATGAATCCGTTGCCCGCGCTCGAGGCATCGAAACAGCCGGCATTGGTGATGGTCTTGCCGGCACCGGCGCAGGTGAGGGTCCCGACGACGCGGTATGCGTCGTTCGTTGCGCTGACGGTCTGCTGCGAGGTCGTGCCGGCAACCCGGGCCTCGGAGGCCTCGGTGAACAGCGTCGTGTCGCCGGCCGCCGCCGTCCCGGCGCCCGTGCCCCACGCGACATAGGCGGGCTCCGTTCCTCCCCCTTTCAGCCGGCTGGTGATGATCGCGCGGCCGGTGTTGAGCAGCACGGTCGCGCCGAAAACAAAAGCGCAAAGAATCATTGAAAGCATTTCCGCTCCTTTATCCATCTGTGGATGTTCCAGGCAATCCGCCTGAACGGGTTATTGTGGTAGTAGGAAACAACGCCCCGGTTCTCTTTCCGGCCGTCCTTGCGGATGACGACCATCGAGATCGAGGCCTCTTTAACGGGCAATGTTCTGTTGAACTGCATTCCCATGTATGGGCTCTCTCCTTAAGTCCAGTATCCGGCCACCACGAGCTGAAACGTGCTCCAGGCTCCGGCCTTGTATTGAATCCGCCTGTTTTCGTCGCAGGCGACCATGAGTTTTCCCCAGTTGTTGTCATAGTTGCGCGCGGCAAAGGTTACGCGGTCGCTGATTACCTCGTTGGTTCGGCCGTATTTTCGGACAATGAAGTAGGCGCCGGCATAGGGCGTGCAGACGTAATTCAGCAGGATCATCCGGTACCCCGCGGGCACGATGCCCGACAGATCCAGGGTCTGATAGTTTCCGTTGACGACAAGGTCTCCGCCGATGCCGTCGACGTAGGTCCAGTCCCATGCCGTGACGTCGCCCCTTACGGAGCTGACGGTGCCTTCGGAGATGTGCCCGATCTGAATCGACCCGGTGCGGATCTTGTCGGCCACGATTTCACCAGCCTGAATTTTGTCGGCAGTGATGGCGCCCGCCGATATCTTCTCGGCGGTAATCGCACCCGCCGCGATGTTGTTTGCCTGTATGCATCCTGCCGCAAGTTGGGCCGTGTCGACGGCTCCCGCCGCGATCTTCCCGGCAATAACGGCGTTGGCCTTGATCTGGTTTGCATCCACGGCATCGGCCGCGATCTTGCCCGCGATCACGGAGTTTGCCGCAAGTTGGATCGATGAGATCTGACCGGCGGCGATGTTTCCGGCCTGGATTGTGCCGGCGGCTATCTGGGTGCCGGTGATCGAACCTGATGCAATCTGGGCGGCCGTGATCGTATTGGCCGCGATCTCGTTGGCAGTCACGGCGCCCGCTGCCAGCTTGGGAGTCGATACGGCGCCGTCGGCTATGTTGGTCTGGGTGATTTGCGTGGTGAGCTTGGCCGCCGAGATGCCTGCGAGCTGGTAGTCCTGCAGCTGGCCGGTGACTTTCGATGCCGCGATGGCCGCGATCTGGGAATCGGAGAGCGATCCATAGATGACACTGGCGTCCACGACCGACCCGGTGCTCCATTGCTGCAGGCAGTAGCCGGTGTTATTGATGGCCACGATGAGCTTGTTCGAACTGAGATCGAGCAGGTTCGACGAAGTGAAGGCGGCCGGCGTGTTCGGGCTCCAATAGATATATTTGAGGTTCGTGTTGCCGTTGGCGATCGAATACTCTTCGTTCTGATACTGCACTTTGATATTCGTCCATGAAACATATCCAAAGGAGGGCGAGTTATTGGAGAAGGCGCCCGCAGTTACCGCAAAGAGAGTGCTGTTCAGCACTTTCTTTCTGAAATCCGTATTGAGGTCCGCATCATTGATCCCGTTCAGGCTGACCGGGCCGGCTGCGTCGGACCAGTATCCCAGGCCGAAAGCGTTCGAACCTCTCACCCGCACGTAATACTGTTCGCATTCGAGCCCGGTGATGACTTTCCGGAAGTGAGACGAAGCGGGCAGCGCCGCCGGGTCGAGCAGTTTCGTCGGGACGCTGACGGCAAGTCGAACCTGTTCCCAGGAAGGCACGACGATCTCGTAATTGAGACCGGAGCCTCCGAGTTTCAGCTGGCTGTCGATTGTTATCTGCGAATGAGAATCGACGCTTACGATCACTCCGGTCGATCTCATGTGGTGCTGGTCGGCGGGCCCGTCGTACACCCAGAGCGTGCGCCCGGCCCAGGCGGGGATGAAGGGCCCGGACGGGTCGGTGAAGACATAAGATCCCTTTTCGCACTGTCCGGATGTCCCCAGGTGCAGTTGACTGTCCGAGGGCATGGGAAGGACACCGTCGATCTGGTAGTCATATCCGAAGAGCGTTGCTTTATTAGCGGCGGGAGCGTCCCACTGGAGGACAAGCTGGTTGCCGGGTACGGATGGATCTGACGCCTGGGCCACGAGCGAGACATTGAGAGGTGCGCTTGGTACGTCCGTGTCCGATGTCTCGACATCCCCTTCATCCTTGACCGTCACGGTGTCACTCCACGGACCCCAGCCCACGCAATTCTGGGTTCGCGCGCGTCCGTAAAAGGTCACGATTTCAGTCGTCATGTAGGTATCATTGAAGGGAGACGGTCCGGTCTGGCGATAAGCCAAGGAAGCAAACTCGGGATCCCGCGCGATTTCGATCTCGGTGGCTTTTGCGGTCACGGCATTCAATTGCGGTCTGCTGGCCCCGATGGTCAGTCGGCTCATTCCGTTGGCGTCGCGGGTGATGACGATGCCAAGGGAAGGAGCGCCGGGCACATTGGAATCGGACTGGCCCGTCGGTTCCGGAATGGTTTTCGGCGCATAGGGAGTGGCGAGCGGTCCCAATTCGGCAACAGGCGCCTGCGTGCACGAGATCAACATGGTGATCAACCCCGATGCGTCTACTGAATACGAAAGACTGTCGATGATGAACTCGGCATCGATCGCAAGGCCGTAATCGGCAAGGGATGCAACGACTCTTATCCGATCGCCGATGTCCCGCTGCCTTACTTCGTCGAGATGGTTGTCGTTATAATCGCCTTTGACGTCGAAGGTCAGCCGCGGACGAAGATCCTTGAATACCGAGATGATGTAATCGCAATAGGTTTTCCCGTCGGGGAGATACGTCAGCCATGGACTGGGATACGGATACTCGCGTTTTCTGTATTTGGCCTGGCTTGCCGCGTCCTCGGAACTGACCGGAATCGGATCCCCTTCGACGATTGCCACGCCTCGTGCGCGCAGAACAACCAGGTGTGCCGGCTGGGGATTGGAGTTGGTGAAGGCGACTGTCAATCGTGAGCCTTTAGACGTCTTCGTCGCGGAAACATCATGGGTGATATCCAGACCGGTTCTGTCGGCTTTTGTATTGGCTTCGTAGTCAACCATTCCCCAGGAATCGACGGCGATGTAATTGCCGGGACTGGAGGCGGTAGGGTAGCCGATATCGATGGTGAGCGATCCATTGCCAGGAACAATCGGCGGTACGCCTCCCTGATTTCCCGGGACATCCGCGATGGTGACGAGAACGATTTCTTCTGAAACGTTGAAGGTGTGGATCTCGCTCGAAATGGTATTGAAGACGCCGAGGAGCGGGTTCTCCTGGCGCAGGTTCCACATCCGCAAGTCACCGCTGCCGTAGACAGCCTGGGGAATATTGCGCGGAGCCATGAACGGATTCGCTCTGTTCTCATAGCACAGGAATCCGTTTTTTGCCTCGCGCAGCCTTCCGAACTCAGCCGACTGCAGCTCGCGCATTACCTGGATCCGCGACGATCCGGGGCGAGCCCACCACTTGGATATTGTCGTCAGCCCGGCCTGGATGGATCTTTCCGTCTCTGAATACCCGTCCGCATCAAGCGAAGCGGAAATTGCCGCGCCTGTGTCTATGTTTTCCTGCAGGGGAACGGAAACAGTCCCTTCGTTGAATTGGGCCAGCGCTCCATAGGCGACAAGCTCCGCCGTGTTGAGTCTGGCTCCCGGCGCAAACCCGACTGTCGGGACGATTGATTCCAGGAATCCCTGGAACATCGTGGTCGTGATTCCGCCCGAGGTCATCGTGATCCGCACCCGGATATTGGGAAGGATCCTGCCGTAGAGAGGTCCGGCTGCATTGAAACTGGAAAAAATGGAAGACGAGTTGTCGAGCGTGAGGGAAGCCGTGCCGGCGCTGTCGTATTCGTGCGAGGCGTTTCTGCCGAGTCGCCACGAGGCCGACATCACGTACGCCGTGACGTCGGACCTCGCGTGATCAAACAGCCTGTTGTTGTTCCAGTCGAGATAGTAGTGAAGTTTCGCCATTCAGATCAAGCCCATTGAGGATCGTTGCGTCTCTGCAGGTCGAGGCCTGCCAGCCTTACCTGTTCAACAAAGTTTTGGAAACCATAGATAGTGCAGTTCACCAGTTGCACGATAGGCCGGCTGCTCTGGCCGTTCCTCAGTAGATTTCGTGTCTGCTCGGGATCGAGCACGGCTTCCTGGTCGTGAACGGCGATCAGGCCGCCTGTCGACGCATGGGGAATGCTGTCGAGGTATGCCTGGTACATATTCCGCAGGTCCGCTTCAGAGAATCCGGTCGCCGCGAGGCTTGGGTTCTGCTGCATCATCCAGTTCTTCCACTCGGCGAAACTCATGGGACCGGTTTCCGCAGGCACGTTTGATGCGTCCGACGCTGGCTTCGTGGCCGCGTCGCCTTGTTCGGCTGTTGCCAGGATCAGTTTGTCCAGTTCTGCGATCAGTGAGGTCTTCGCATCTCCGATCGCGTCAGTGATGTTGTTGCTGACGATCGTGAACTGCGATTCGACGGCCTCCGTCAAAGTGGTGATCTTGTCAGAGGTTTCCTGCTGTACCGTTCCGATGTAATCCAGCGCATCCTTCACTGCCGCTTGATATGCCTCATCCATTGCCGCCTTTGTCGTATCGAGGAGGCCTTGGGTGATGGTATTGAATCCCTGGTCGTATCGTTCGACCGCGGTTTTCCCTTCGTCTCCTCCGTACGCCAGTAGGGCCTTCCGCAGCTCGGGCGTCAGTTTGGTGAATGGAGTCGCCATCTTGTCCCAGTTCTGCTCCATGTCGATCAGTGGGGACAAGCCTTCAAACTTCGATGGGTCGAGCCCTGCTGCGCTGAGCGCCGAGATGACGTTGGCATTCCACTGGCCCGACAGCAGCGCCTTGATCGGATCCAGTTCCGGCGCCAGGTTCTTCAGACCGGATTGCAGATTGTTGATGAAATTCAGGGACTCGTGCAAGCCTGGCAGCCGCGCCGCGGCGTCGAGTGTCTGCAGGTCTCCGCCGAAATCCTGGAACATTTGACGCAGTCCGGGAAGGACTTCGCCGGTCTCCCGGAAGTGTGTGACCATGTCATTAAAGTCATTGTTAACCTTGGTCAGTTCCGAGACCTTTTCGAAATCGCTGATATCCCCGCCGAGTTTTGCTACCTGTTCCCGCAGTTCGTCTGTGATCTCCCCCGTCTCGAGGAATGTTTGGTACATCGTTTTAACGGGTGGAATGCTTTCCATTACGGACTTTCTCAAGTCGTTCAGATCGACGATCAGCTGCTCATACGGCTTCAGCGTATTCGCTTCGATCTCCAGACTTTTCGAGATGTCCTCGCCGATGTTCTGCATGCCGGACATCTTGCTGTCTTCCCAAGCCTTGTTCAGCGCCGACCAATCGCCTGTCAGCCGGCCGATATCAAATGCTCCCCGGAAATTGAAATTCCCCCATGAGGTCCCTACTTTCTCCAGGGATTTCAGGAAGGCCTCGGTTTTCCCTTGTGCCTGTGCGGCCTCCCAGCCGACGTTCTTCAGAAAGTCCGGGCTCGACTCGATGTTCTTCCTGTTCGGATAGGCCATCGATTCTGAGATGCCCTTCGAATTCAGGTAGTTTTTCAGCTCGTCTTCGGAAACATTGATTCCGCCGAAGTCCCGCGCGGCCTCCATCGATCCGGCTTCATAGGAGTTCTTTCCCATAGCCAGCTTTGCGAGCCTGGTGCCGAGTCCCGCTATCGCGCCGATAGCCGCACCGATAGGTCCGCCGAGCGCGAAGCCGGTCAGGGCTCCTCCGCCGATTCCCTCTGCCCATCCGCCGATGCCTTTCCGGCTAAGGCTGTCCATGAACATAGACATGCCGCCGCCCATCATCAGGCCGCCCATTGCTCCGCCGACACCTTTGCCATTGATTCCACCGGTGCCGGATCCGAGGAAGCCGGGGTCTCCCTCGCTCCCGAAGAATCCGCCGCTCCCTCCGCCGAAGAAATTACCGAAATCCACTCCTTTCCCGCCGGCTCCGAAGAGGCTTGCGAAGCTCATTTTCCCTGTGGGGACAGTCGTCTTGCCGCCTTGCAGGGAGGCCGTGTAATCCATCAGGAAGGACCCGCCGGTGCCCATAGCATACGTCGAGCCGGGCGCCCATGTTCCCGTGCCATTTCCCACCTGGGGCGTGGTCGTTGGGAAGATGGGAGGTGTTGTGAAGACTCCGCCGGCGCCGGCCGATCCGCCCATTCCGAGCAGCTGGCCGAATCCGCCTTTAAATCCGGTGATGATCGATTGGACGAGGTCCAGAAACATTTGCTTCAGACTATTCATGAAAACGCTCTTGAACCAGTTGAGCAGGCTCTGGAATTTGTCTTTGCCGTTCGAGGTCAGGATGTCGAAGATTTGGCCGGCGCCGTCCCGCACCTGGTCAATCATCTTCTGGTACGCTTCCTGATGTACTCGCAGTACATCAGTGGAGAACACCTGCCCGGCCCGTTCCAGTTCCGCGCGTTCCTTTTCGCCGAGTTTTTCCAGGTCGCCTTCAGCCGCTTGCCTGAGAGGATCGTCCTCGCCGAGTTTGTTCAGCTTCGTCTGCAGTTCAGTGCGGATCTGCTCGTATTTGACGCGGATTTCTTCCGCGTTGATCATGTAATCGATGTGGGCCTTTTCGAGCGTCATCTGCTGGCGATCCGCCTCGTTCATCGGAATCGTGGCTTGCAGGATTTCGCGCTGCGATTTCAGTTCGTCCAGGCGATTCGTGGAAATCTCTTTCGTCAGCCTGGCTTCGACTTCGTTGTAGGTCTTGACCCGGTCGAGCATCTCCTTATCAAACTTCTTCACGTAAGCGTCTATCTCGCTCTGGCTCGGAACAAGCGCTGCGTGGCCCTTTGTATCGATGCTTTCCTGGATCTTCGCAATATCGTGGTTCAGGTCCTTGAGTTTTTTCTGCGCCTCTTCGGCGTCTTTCCACTGTTTCTCGTGAAGTGCATTGAAATCATTTGTTTCTTTGATCAGCTCCTTCGTCGAGGCGATCTGTTGCGCAAGGGACAGGACCTTTTTTGAATCGTATTCGTAGAGAGAGTTCTGCTTTTTCTTTTCCTCGGTGAACTGCTTCTCAAGATCATAGAGCTGCATCGTAAGTCCGAGCAGCTGCTGCGTTGTTCCCGTTGCTATGGCGTCAGCCTTTGCAATCTCTTTCGATCTTTCGCCGATAGTGTCTCTTGGTGTTTCTTTCCCGAATACGCCATACGAGAACGTCCATTCCTTGCCGTGGCCGACGGACCCAGTCCAGTCCTTTTGAGACGCTTCCATCTCATCATAGGACTCAGTGATTGCTTCGACCGCCTTCATGAAAGCCAGGGTCGCTTCGCCTGCGTATTCCTTTGCTTTCAACTTCACCGCTTCCCAGGCACGTCCGTGTTTATCGATCTGCTCGTCGAGGCCCATCAGGACCAGCATCTGCGGTCCCTTCATGATGGCATTGCTTTTCTCGATCTCCGCGACCATGTCGGCGAATGACTCCTTGTCATTCAGGACAATAGGTAAGAGATCAAGCAGCCGCCGACCGAGTTCGCCTGTGGCCTTCTGCGCGCGTTCCGCCGGGTCAGAGATTGCAGCGTAATGCTTCCGGAGTTCCTCCAGATAATAAATGGCATCGGCGCCGGCTTTTGGCGTGACGCCTGCCCGCAGCAGCGCTTCGGAGAACGGACCGCCTTCGCTTCCGAGTTGCGCATTCAGTTTTTCAATCGTACCGGTGAGATCACCGAGGCCCTTTTCCTTCCCGGCTCGCTGCAAGGCCTGGACGCGCTCCACGGTCATGCCGGTTGCATAGGAAAGATTTATGATCTGCTCGGCGGCATCCGCTGCTTCAGCGGCAAAATCGTAGATCGCTGCGCCGGCGGCAATGACTCCAGTGGCAACGGCGCCGACACCGACAGCGGTAGGTCCAAGGAGGCCGAGGAAGGAAGTCACGCCAGCCTTTGCGGACTCCAGTGGATGCGCGGCAAAGTCACCGACAGCTTTGCCGATTTCCGCGAAACTGACTTTGCTCGCGAGGGAGGCCTTGTTCATCTCCTGGAGGGATCGCACCATTGGATCAATGGTCTGGCCATTCCGCTTTGCCGCATCCGCAGCACGGTTGATCTCATCGGACATTACTTTCCAGATGTCCGCATTCGATTTCCCGGCTGCGGTCAGGAGCTGGATCTGCTCAGAGAGCTTCTTTGTGGGGTTGAGCGTCTCGTCAAACTTCGCGATGATGCTCTGGCCTGCCCGCGTCATCTTCAGGCCGGCTTCCTCCGTGTTCTTGATCGCCTGCTGGAGGGCGAGGTTCAACCTAGAGGTGTCGCCATCAATCTCAAAAAATAAACGTCCGATTGGCATCTAAACGGTACCGGTGATCGTATGGGATATATGAGAATTCATTTGGGATAATGCAAACAGACAAATGCGGAGAAGCCTTATGAACAATCTATATATAAAGACATGTTTGACGGCAATCGTATTGCTTTTGGCGACTATCGTGCTGAAGCCCATATTGTCACCAACTGTCGCTGAAGCACAGTCACCCGCGAATGGGATACAGATCAGTGCGCAGGGGAATGGCGGATTTCTTCTCTATGACAACACTACCGGCCGTCTATGGTCTTATGACTTATTCAGAGGAAACGTTGGCTATTGGGGTCGCATAGCATTGCCCGGCAAGCCCCTGGTGAAAAACCTCCCGGCGGAAAGACAATAACCGTTCTCAGCAATCCTGATCGTCTCCTGCAGGAATAATTGGCTGCGGCGCCGTCGTTTTTATAAAAAAGACGCATGATCGGCATCGCTATTTTACTTGTTGAGTCCCTGCTCGATCGTCTGCTCGAATGCGGCCTTTCCCGCTTCGAAGGCGGCATTCTCGAATGAGGACGGTTTGGGGAACCACTTGTGAGGCTCGATCCTGTGAGTCCCTTCGGTTTTTCCGCTTTGGCTATGGGTCATTCCGCCGAGCCTGTTTTGGCGGGCTTGCCGTTTTTGACGGCCTTTGCTCCAGTTCCAGCCCATCTCCAAAAAATAGGAGTAATACGCTTCCTTCTTTGAAGGGCCGATCAGCACTCGTCTGACGGCCTTCTGGATCCCTGTAGTGGTCAGGCCTTTCGCTTTGGCCAGCACCTTGATGATGTGTGCCTTGAGGTTCCCGCTCGGATGCTGCGGGAGCGATTTGAAGTTCTGCCTGGGCTCGCTTACAGGGGCGGCTGCTTCGATCGCATCCTTCACGACCTGGGCAGCCGCGTCCTGCGCCGCTTCCAGGGCTTCAGCGAGAACCACCTCGGCAATATGCCGAGTGTTCCGCTTCAGCTCCTCCATTCCGGATAATTTAACGCCGGCCATGTCACCCTTTCCTCAGACTCTGAACTTCGGTAAAGACGCGCATAACCTGCATCTGCTTTTGCCAGCTGCTTCCGGATGACGATCCGCCGGAGGCCCCCTGCGCCTTGAAATATGCCAGCCACTCGACATATTCCCGGTAGGGCATAAAGGCCTCCATTTCCGTCACGCTTCTCCAGCCGAGTTTCTCGGCTATTGCGAATCTTGTCCTTCGCTCTGGCCGCTCAAGTTTTTTTCCAGTTCCTCCCGGGACTTTTCGGTCAGGCCGGAATACTTGAGGATGGCGTCCTGCAGCCGCAGGAATGCGCTCGCCGTCTTGCCCATCAGGGTTTCGGCGTCCTTCTCATCGAACATGGGAAGGCCGTCCGCATCACACACGGCCCAGCGAATCAGCTGCAGGGTAACGTGTTTCATTCGGACGACGACCGAGCCTCTGTCGAACTTGGCCCCCATGTCCGCCAGGGTCGCCTGCTCCTGGAGGGTGATGGGGCGGACAAACACGGAGCCGCCCCACTCGGGAACTTCGATCTCTTTCAGCTGTGGTTTGCTGTTAAGAATGCTGTCTTTACTGAGTTGCATTGATTAGCTCCAGACAACCGGTCCGGTGACTCTCAGGGTCACGTTCAGTTCCAGCGCCGACGCGATAGGAGACGTGGGCTGGATGTTCGCGACGAATGCCGCAAACTTCGCCTTGGTCGCTCCGGAATCCGGGAAGAGAAGTTCAAAGTTCCGCAGGGTCTGGTCCTCATAGTCCTTCAAGAGGCCCTTTGTTTCGAAGCCCTGCGTGGTGTCGTCGGGGAGGAAGTTGCATTTGAACGTGACATCCCCGGACGATTTGAACGTGGGTTTGTATTCGCGATAGCCTCCGTCTGATTGCTGGTGGGTGAACTCAGCGAACTCCGTCGTGAGTCCCGGTCCATTGATGTCTTTGACTTCGGCGATCGCAGTGAACACCTCGGGTTCCGCGCCATCGCCGATTTTGAGAAGCGTTCCTCTGCCGATCACGCCTTCAGATGCGGTCATGATGGTTCCTTTCTCTGATCGGGCACTCCCCGAGAGTGCTGCCCGATAAAACAACGGCGCGGAAACGGCGTCGGGATTCGCCGCTTTTCGGGCTCGAGTACCCTATCCGCGCCGGTACGGTGCCGGGACTTCCCGGACCATGTCGCAGGCCTCCGGGTTTGGCTGCGCCTCGACCAGGCGTAAACGCAACCGCGCTCCGGCTTGGTTCCCCGGAGGAAAATGCTGTGTTCTAGATTGTCCTGCTGAGGGTCTCCTGAGCGTTGATCAGGAGCCAGTCACCGAACTGCTCGGGAGGGGCGGTGATAACGAGCCGCGTCCCGCCCCATATGATTTGCTGGAAGGGGGTCACTCCCCTGCGATACCGGATCCACACCCGATAGTCCTGGGAGAAAGCTTCGATTTTCTGTGTCTGCGTGACCTGCTGCCCGCCCCCGGCATCGATCTTTGCCGCAACCCCGGAGCAGAAGGTCGAGATGATCTTCCCTGCTCCGTTCAAGCTGTACGGCGGGACGACATTCACGATGTCTATCCGCTCGGTGAGTTCCCCGATTTTGGGAGTAATCATACGGTCACGATCCGTTCCTTATCGAGGATGCTCTTCACGCGGTGCCACACGGCTGGGCTTATCGCCTCGTCTCCCCGGTTGGTGTATAGATCAGCGACCATCATGAGGATAGCCGTCTTGATCTCATCCGGAACATCGGCCGCAAGCCCGTAGCCTGCGGTGAATCTGATTTGGACCGCATTCAGCCCGTCGTATGTAGCCGGCCAGGATTGTCCTGACGCGAGGCAGATCCGCCCGGGCCAGCCAGCCGCGTCAACCTCATAGCAATTCGTGGACAGCGTCTGGATGTTCCCAGCCGAATCCTTAAATTTGATGAACTCGACAGCCCGGAGCGGCGGAAATGGGAACTCGATCGCTCTCATGCATCCGGAAAAACCGTCCATGAAAAGATCGTAGGTGCGGGTGACGTACGATCTCTCCTGATATTGCTCGCAATCCTTTCGCGCTGTCCGGATCAGTCTGGCAATGGTTTTATCTTCCGGATCCGTCGGCGCATTGGTCAGGATCGACAACCCGAACTGACATGGGGCTCCAGCCACTACCGACGCACCCCGCACATACTTTTTCGTCCCCTCGTAGACCAGCTTGCAAGTCGTGCTGCCGCTGGCCGCTGTCACCCTTTCGAAGGATCCGGCATCTTCGTACTCGGCGTCCTCGTCAGTGTCGCTCTCCTGGATCCGGGCCTCTATGAATCCTCCCTCGCCGCATCCGGCCACCTGGAGCACGGCAACGATATCCGACGCCGCCGATATATCCACTGCATTTCCCTTCAGTTCACCGATATCGTGAGATCCGGGAAGTATGGTCGCATCCACCCCGATGCTGTCGCCGAAGGACTGCGAGTCGAGCTTCAGATGCATCTTCGCCTCTGCGAGCGTCACCGGCTCGACCGCAGGACCAAGGAAAATATTCAATGCCATGGCATATTTCCAATAAACTCCTTGATGGAGCGCTGTAGGGACCGGGATTTCTCCAGGCCCCCTGGTGTGGAAGCGAACTAGACAAGCGGAGAACTCATCTGGTCCTGCACGTGAGTGTGTTTTTCCACCAGCGCGAGGATCCCAGCCAGCACGGGCGAATCGGTCTCTTCAACCGCTTTCAGCCTGCAATAGGCATATCCCTGCTGCGCCAGGTATGCCGGATCGACTTCCACGATATCGATTCGGCCGGAACCTGCAGTCATCGTGTACCCGGTATCCGGAGCTTGCGTCAGGGCCCCTTCAACATCGTCGTCAGCGATTTCCTTATATCTGAACGGAATCGCCTTGGACGCCGTTGGGGTTACGTCCTTGCATGCCTCCACCGTGATGGTGGATTTCCCGGTGACTCCGACCCCGCGCTGCAGGATGAAGATCACCTTCCCTCCGTCGCAGCGCACCACATCTGAGTAAATGGTTCCGGCCAGGGCATCGGCAACAGGAGCCAGCCCCTGAACAGCCCTGAAATGCGTTGAGAAATTCATTTCGACTCTCCTTTGGAAAATAATGTTTCAGGATTAGCGCGCGGCCAGCGTCACGAAAGGCGACAGCGTGAGACCCTTCTTCGGGGTCAGCGGCGCGGTCCACCACGGTTTGCCGTCGTTCCGGAGGAAGAAGCGGAAGGCTCTTTCAGCCGAGAGAAACCTGACATGGATGCTCTCATCCTGCCGCATCTGCTGGTACGTCCCTTCCAGGAACTCGCTCCACTGAGCGAGAACAAGGTCTCCCTGGTCGCCGATAGCAGAGCAGTGTTCGGTGAAGTAGAGCGGACGGCCCACGAGCAGATCGACACCGCCAGGACCGGCACCGGGCTTGAAGTACTCGACCGGCTGGCCTCCGGTAGTTCCGACCAGCTGATACATGCCGGAGAGCTGCGGCCGGCAGGTGTGGTTGGCATGCCACACGGCGCCGGAATAGCGCCAGCAGCGGGCGATCATCTTGTCGATGTTCTCTTTGAGGATGGTATCCGCGGCCTGGCCGCCTTCTTTCGCCACGACGATCAGAGAGCCGTTCCCCGCATTCAGAATGCCAAGGAACTCCCCGGCGCCCGTGCCGTTGAGCCGCTCCTCCATGAGATGGGCCCCGAACTCGTCGCCGAATCCCGCGCTCAGCATGGCGATGAAGGACTCGGGAGAATCCGTCAGGACGTTCTCGGTCGCAAAGGTCAGGCCAAAGAGGTCGTTGACCACGAGCCGCACCTGCTCGAATTTCATGCGGGACGAACTCGCGTCGACGGTTTCCGGCTTGCGCGTGACGGTCAGTCCGCCGCTCACGCTGGTCGCATGGTTCTTGTCCACACGGGCGTTGAAGGCAACGGTAGGCGCATTCATGGGAATGTTACGCACCATCCCGGAAACGGGATCGGCCTCGGGCGAAATGGTCAGAATCCCGGGAGCCACCGCCGAAGGGATGAGATATCCACCGTAAGGATCGGATCCGGCCTGCTGCTCGTCGGATCCCTGGGTAGCACGGAACCGCTTCAGCCTGGCATCCTCGACCTGAGTCCGCGCCGAGAGCATGACCGCGTTGAGAAAATCCCGATGGTCCTTAAAACCACCCTTCGGATCATCTTCGACGTTGTCTTTGCCGACCACGACTTTGGTGACTGCCGGAAGATTGCGCTCCTCTTCCATCTGCTCCTCGCAGAGTGTGATCAGTTCGTCGTTTCTCGCGCGCGAAGCGCGAAGTTTCTCGATTTTCAATTTGTCGGCTTCAGTGAGTCCCACTGCGGGATCAACCCCGGCGAGAATCTGATCTATCTGATTTTTGATCATCTGCCGCCGCTGCTTGAGTTCCTTAATATTCATTCTTTGGTCTCCAAATAAAAAAGCCCGCCGGTTGAGGCGAGCTGATTGTTTGATCCGATTCTTTTATTTTTTACGCATTCATAATCAGAGCGACGACAAGCTCAGATTTGGAGAAGGCGCATGCTTGGAAAACTTGTTTCTTTATCTGCCATCCTTGTTCTTTTCGCTGCCGGCACAGTCCAGGCCCAAACACAATCGGACCTGCCACGATGTGAAGTTGGCGCCTACTTCACATCCCTCCATCTGCCGGATATCCAGGAATGGCCCGGCGGATTCGGAGGAAGATTCGGATACAACCTTTTCGAATATGTCGCGCTCGAGGGCGAATTCAACTACTTCCCGGCCCATAGTCCGAAAACAATTGGATCCGGTCCTTCATTCCCCCCTCAATCAGCAGTCGAATGGTTCGGAGAATCACAGGCACTGTTTGGCATTAAATCAGGAATTCGCATTGACCGATTCGGATTCTTTGGAAAAGCAAAGCCTGGATTCATTCACATGACAGACCGGCAAAACCTCCAGCTTCTCAACAATCAAAACAGAACCCGTTTCGCTCTCGAATTGGGCGGAGTGTTTGAATACTATCTCAGCCGTTCGATTGTGCTTCGCGTGGACATGGGCGAAACAATGGTAGATTTCGGCGGCTACAAACCGATCGGCGATTATCAGCCCCGGACTCACAACTGGGGATTCCAAGCCGGCGGCGGACTCGTCTTCCGGTTTTAGAGCTCAAACTCATTCTTGATACTTTCAATCTGGAGTTGTGCCGCTTTTCCGGAAGATTTTGTCCCCGATAGCCTCGTGAGGACCTGTTCGAAGGTTGAGATCTTGTCTGACATCCCCGACGAGACTGCCTCCTCCGCCCCGAACACCCGGCCTTTTCCAAAATCGCTCCGGACCTTTGCGTCGCTTACTCCGCGGTATTTCGCGACGGCCTTCGTGAACATGCCGTAATACCGGTCGACACCTCGCTGGATCTCGGCCGCCGCCTCATCCGACAGAGGCTCGTACTGATTCCCTTCGATCTTGTATTCCCCTGCATGGATAAGCGTTGGCTTGAGTCCTTCGCTCTCCAGCCATTTCGACATATCGAGATGCTCGGCGAAAACGCCGATGGATCCTGCTTCCCCGCTCGGGGTTATATGAAATTCGGAAGCCGCGCTCGCAATCCAATAGGCCGCGCTTGCCGCCAAACTGTTTGCGATCGCAACGATGGGCTTTCTGCCGCGCAGTTCGTAAATCTCCTTCGCGAGTTCAGGCACTCCGTATACCGTCCCTCCGGGCGAGTCGATATCCAGCAGTATCGAGGACACAGCCGGGTCCGCCACCGCTGCCTTAATGTCCTTCATCACGCGTTCCGTCGAGGTTCCGCCCGGACCGGAGATCTCGTCCATCAGGCTCATTCTCTGCGCGATGACGCCATACACGGGAATGATCGCCACGGCGGTCCCTTTCGTTTCGCGCTTGTCCACGCGCGCGCCGATCCTATCGGCCACTTCTTCCTGAGTCAGCATGCCGCCGCCCGATTTGAATCGGAGTAAATCGCGGATGTCCCGCCACTTGCCTTCCTGGATCGCCCAATGCTGGCCGCTGAACGCAGTCACGATTCGCAGATATCTCATGGTGTCCTCAAATTAAGCGGCGAGGGTCAGCAGCCTCTCGGCATGCTCAATCTCCCACCCGCAGATAAGATCGTTGATGCTCCCGGCTGCCTTCAGCTCGTTCAGCGAGCAGTCGCAATAGCGATCCACTTTCTCCCTCGGCAGCCGCAATGTTTCGCAGAGGCTCTCCCGATAGCCGCGATAAAACTCTTCCGCCCATTCGATCAGTTCCCTGCCCTCAAATTTTGCGGAGGCCTTCCTGAACTCAATGAGTTCCCTGTTCGCAAGCTTCAGGCTCTCCAGACGAAGAATTCTCGCAGCCCTTTGAATGTCCGGGCTTCCGGAGGTCGTCATATTGAGAGGCTGCAGGAACCGGTCGCCGCCTTCCCTTGCATTCAGGTTCTCGAATGCCCTCGCCTCGTTCGGCGAGAGAATGCCCGCATTGATCCCAACAGCGTATGCGTTATACCGGGAGGCAAGGTCGCCGCGCAGCAGCGAGTCAACCAGGAACTCCGCGAAATAGGTCTCCTTCCCCTCGCCGTTCAACGCAAAGATCAGGTCGCGGTAGATCGCCTGCTCCCAGCGCACGAGCCGGGACATGAGCGCGTCTGTTACATACTCGAGTGCCTGATGTTCGATGTTCGAGAACGTCGCCCGATCCAGGTCTCCGATCTTATGAGGCGGCACCCGGAAGATCGCCGCGATCTCCGCGCGGTTCAGCTTCCGCAATTCGAGGAATTGGGCATCCTGCATCGTCATGCTCATTTCCTTCCACTGCATTCCCTCTTCAAGGATCATGAAGCCGCCTGCTTTCCCGGTACCCTGGAATTTTTTGGAGATCGTCTCGCGAAGGTTCTGCTTTGCTTCCTTGCCAAGAGTGTTCGGATGAAGGAACACCCCACTCAGCCGGATCCCATTCTTAAAAGAAGAAGCCTGAAACTGCTGTGCAGACAACCCCAATCCGATCGTCTCTGAGTGCAGGCCGATTGTCGACAGTCCTGTGAGTCCGTTCAGCGAAAATCCGCGGAGATGAAATATCTGGTCCTGAGTAAGCTTCTCGGGCACCAGGTCCCTTTCCCGCCTGACCTCGTACATCATTGTTCCGTTAGTATTCCGATAGACGTTCATCATGCTGTCGGAGTCGATCGGCTCCAGCCTTTCGACGGGTCCGCGGTCGCCGACGATCCTCGCGTATGCGTTTCCCTTCAGCTCCAGTTGCGCCTGCATCAGCTGCCGGAACTCAAATGACGTCTGCCATCCGTTCGGCTCTGTCTTCAGCAGGTTGTAGAGGGGATGTTCCGTCGCCCTTTCCTTCCCGCCGTCAGGCATCCTTCGGTAGAGGATCAGCGGCAGTTTCGCCACATCCTCGCTCAGCAGGCGCACGCAGTCATAAACGGCGGAATTGCGCATCGCCGCCTCGGAGCTGGTACCGCTACCGAGCATATAGGTGAAACCGCTCTGCGGGTCCGTGTACCAGAAATCATTCGTCGGATCCGGCGCCGAACTCGCCCGGATCATCCTTCCTATCAGCGTCATCGCTTGTCCTCAGGTTGCGCCAGTGTCTTCAGCGTGCCCACGGCATAAGGAATCCCGCAGCAGACGCCGAGGAAGATCAATGTCGCCGGCGGGTAAATTTCGTGCAGGCCGCACGCTATCAGCGCGACCGATGCGAGGCCCAGCAACTCGGCCGCAAGCTGGAACGGATTAAAACGCTTCTTCATAAAGATCCTCGTCCGTGATAACTCCACGGTTGTCGTAGATTGAGCCCTTGTACTCCGGGGTCACGACAAGTCGCGCGATCGCATTGATCATTGCCTGGATGCCATCTATGCGCCTCGAGGTCTTCCTCCTGTCTGGCTTCGACGGCTTCACGTTGTCCTGCTCGTCCTGCCTGACCGAGAAATTGTCGGCCATCCAGTTCAGGACGGGATTGTCGTTGTGCCGCAATTTGTGGTCGAGAATGAGCCGCAGCATCTCCTTGGTAGGAGCAGTCATCGACGCGTATCCCTGACCAAGTGGGACCATCATGAGTCCGTCATCCGTTAGGTTCTGGATGATCTGGGTTGCATTCCATCGGTCGTATCCGATCTCTTGGATGTCGTAAATCTTCGCGAGGTCATTCACGGTTTTCCGGATGAACTTGTAGTCCACCTGATTTCCCGGCGTCGTGTGGATCAATCCTTGAGTCGCCCAGAGATCGTACGTGACCTTGTCCCTCCTGGACCTCAGATGCAGCTCGTGCTCTGGCAGCCAGAAATGCGGGATCAGCAGGACCTCCCCGTCAACGGGGAACGCCAGCACAAGTGCGGTGATGTCCTGCGTGGCCGATAAATCCAGCCCAGCCAGGCAGATTCGTCCGACAAGGCTCGAAAGGCTAAAGGGCGCACCGCAGAGTCTCCACTGATCCATCGGTATGTAGCGGATCTCCTGGCCCACCCACTGGTTCAGCCTCAGCCGGCGGAAAGAGTTCTGCTGGGAGGGATTGTTCTGCGCCTGCAGGAACTCCTCCCGGATTTTGTCAATCTGGAGATGATGGCCGAGCGATGGATTCGCTTTGTACCATCCGGTCGCCGGCGCCACACTCACGATCTCTGTAATCGTCTTCCGTCGGTCCTTCGGGTCCGGCTTTTTCCTCGGCTCGAATTGTTCGGGCTGCCCTTCGTATGTCCAGTCCTCCTTGTCGTCGAGCCCGTAAATCACGGGGTAATAGCTCGGGTCCTGCAGGATGCCTTCGCGTACCTGGCGGGCATAGTCGTGCTGTTGTTCGCAGATTGGGCTCTCTCCTGTGATCCCGGCTGTGGTAATGGCAAACAGCAGAGGTTGCGACCTGGTGGCCATCCCGTACTTGAGCACGTCCCACAGATCCGAATTCCTTTGCCTGTGTAGCTCGTCGAAGACGGCGATGTGCGGATTGATCCCGTCCTGCGTGCCTGCATCGGCCGATATCGCGCGCAGGAAGCTGTTCGGGTCCCCGCGCTTCATGATCGTCTTCGTCGAATCGATGATCCGGCACATGGCATTCAGTTTGGGATTGTTCCGGACCATCTGTGCTGCAACCTTGAATCCGATCGAGGCCTGGTCGCGCGAGGCGGCTGCGAAGTAGACCTCGGCGCCTGGCTCGTCGTCGAGAAGTAATCCGATCAGCGAAATGCCGGCCGCCAGTTCGGTTTTCCCGTTCTTCTTTGGGATCTCGACATAGGCTGTTGTGTACTGGCGCAGGCCGTTGCTACGGACTGTGCCGAAGACGTCGGAGACAACCTTGATCTGCCAATCGAGCAGCTCAAAATATTTTCGTGCGTAGATGCCCTTCGTATGGGTGAGCATCCGCTCAAAAAAGCGAATGGCAATCGTTGCCTTTTGTTCATCGAACACGATCAGCCAAGCAACTCTTCGCGAAGGGAAGGCCCTTGCGGCTTGTCTGTTTTGATGCGCGTCCTCGAAGTTGGGTCGAGGCCCAGGAAGGCGCCGTACTTCACGACGTCTGCCATCGAGCGATTGGCAATTCCAAGCCAGGGGTTCTGGATCCAGTTTCCCTTTTCCGTCATGATCACTTCCGGATCCTGGTTGCCTCCCGCGGCCAGCTCGTTCAGTTTGTGCTTTGCCTTCACCCAGATTCCCCAGGCGTGGCAGTAGCCGGCCATGTTTCCGCGGTCCGAGGTGGCCAGAGTTCCCATTGCCCGAAGCTCCTCGACCAGCCACTTCCAACATTTCCGTTCTTCGCCGCGCAGTTCCCTCGGGCATGGAGGCGCGTCGCTCTTTGGTACCGGCTCATTCTCCGCGTGGATTGTCCGGTGCTCCCGGTTTCCTTCGATCAGACGGAGAGGTGTCGGTTTCGGCTTGCGGCCTTTCATTTACCTCCGCCCATCATCGCGCCCAGTTTGCGTTCCTTCTCGATTTTGGCTTGGCGGAGTCTATGTCGCTCTTCGAGGCCTGCCAGGTCGGCCGCGATCGCCAGGCATGTCTTGAAATCGTTCAGGCTGAAGCTCTTTTGATAGAGGTGTTTCCTCATTCGCACGTGGTACGCGAAGGCCTTCTCCTCGTCCACGCCGGCGTCGGTCACCCAGCGCTCCACCATCTGCGCGTAGGCTGCGTTGATCTCATCCGCAGTCGGCGCCGCCAGGCCGCTTGCCTGGAATTGGCGCGCCAGTTCCATCTCGATGATCGCTCTGGTGGCTCCCTTCAGGAGGGCGCTCTCGATCATTCCCTCGAGCTCCTGCTCACTTGTTGGCATTGATCAGTAGCTCCTCGAACCAGCCCTTATAAAAGTCGTATAGCTCCCGGCTCGGCGTGATGGTCGTCTGCTCAGTCCGGGGATTCGTTGTGAAATTGGCTGATCCCTCGGCCACCGCCCAGAATTGTTTCGCATGGTTCTCCACCAGGAGCAGCTTGCAGTGGTTCTTAAACATCCGCATCCGGCCGCCGTGCTTGGCGACAACCTTCAGCAGGGTGGCGTAGACGGAGGTCTCTCTTTTGGCGAAGTACTCTCCGGTGAAAAACGTTATTTTCTTTATCAGTCCGTCTTGCAGGTACCGGTCCAGCAGCTCACAGTCCTGACGGCTCATGGTCCAGGTGCTTCCGTAGAAGTCATCGAAGGGTCCGTGCCGCTCGATCAGCATCGTCAAAAACGACACCGCGTCCACGTCTCCTGCGGAGATGAAGTGGTACGAGTGTCCGGCCTGAAGCTCCGGGAAAACGTTCCGGAGGTTCTTCTCTCTGGAGACTCGCAGCATTTCCATCTTTGCGATGTGGATTGCTTGCGCCGCGGTCGGCGGAACGTCATCGATCTGGTCATCGACGGCCGCCTCCAGGAACAAGTCGTTCGTGTCAAAGAATCCCATCAGTTTACCTGGTCCGCTCGATCCGGATCTCATGGAACGTCCGGCCGTCATCTTCCAGTCTGGCTGCCTGGCCTGTGAAGTTCTGCCACCGGGTGATGATCACGTCGATATACTTCGGGTCCAACTCCATGCTGTGGCAGATCCGGTTTGCGCGCTCGCTCGCGATCAGCGTCGACCCAGATCCCCCAAACAGGTCGAGGACTATGTCCTCAGCCTTGCTGCTGTTCATCAGGGCGAAGCTAATCAGCTCAACCGGCTTCTGCGTCGGATGGACGTATTCGGCCACAGGGTCTCGCTTCATCGTCCAGACGGTCGACTTGCCTTCGGCCTCCAAGCGCTTCATTCGCTTTGCCCAGTTCAGGAGTTCCTGCTCCGTTTTCTGGAAATCCCACACGGTTGCCCTGGTGCGGTCTCCGTAAAAATGCGTGCTCTGCTTCTTTTTGCCGGCGTAGAAGAACGGCTCATGTTTCCATCGGTAATCGCCCCACCCCAAGGCCGCCATGGGTTTGTTCCAGATGAGCTGGTTCTTGATCTCGAAATCGTTCACCTGGAGGGCGTTCTCGAACTCCTTCTGGGTCCGGCTCGCATGAAAGACGTACATGCCGGCGCCAGCCTTGGTGGCCTCGGCATAGCTTTTGAAGGCTGCAGTCAGGAATTTCTGAAATTCTAGAACTTCGAGATTGTCGTTCTCGATTTTGTTGCTGGTCTTCTTTCCCCGTCCCTCGTAATTGATGTTATAGGGCGGGTCCGTGAAGACCATATCTGCCTTCTGCCCATCCATCAGGCGCGCGACATCGTCTCCGCTGGTAGCGTCCCCGCAAACAAGCCTATGCCGGCTGAGCAGCCACAGATCACCGGCCTGACTGGCTGCCTTTTCCGGCACCGGCGGAACTTCGTCCGGGTCCGTATTGCCGGCCGTTTCAACGGTGGAAAACAGGCCGCTCAGCTCGTCGCGGTCGAAGCCGATCAGGTCGATATTGTATCCGCTGTCGCGGAGGTCCATCAGCTCAAGGGTCAGCAGCTTTTCGTCCCAGCCGGCGTTCAAAGCCAGCTTGTTATCGGCCAAAATATAGGCTTTTACCTGCGATTCTGAGAGGTTTTCGAGGGTTATGCAGGGCACTTCTGCCCATCCCAGTTTTCTGGCTGCCAGCACTCGTGCGTGGCCGGCGACGAGTCCCTTTTTGCTATCGATCAGAACGGGGTTGGTCCAGCCGAACTCCTTTAATGACGTGATGATCTGGTTGATCTGGGCTTCCGAATGCGTACGCGCATTGCGTGCATATGGAACCAGCTCCTCAATCGGTACCATTCGCACTTGGCGAGTGACGTCTGGCATAAAATGACCCCACTTCTAAAAAAGCGAAAGTTTACGGGAGGGTGTGCGCCCGGTCTCGGCACCTTTTCTCGTAGAGATTTGACCCGCCCCTACCCCTGCTGAGTCGATTCTATTTTCGTTACGCTTCCCGCTCGCTATTCAGCAGGTCTACCTTGACGTTCTTTCCGAACTCCGGACAATCCATAATGTGATTGCTGACCGGGATCTGCAGCCGTTTTCGGCAATACGGACAGATCGCTATGCATGGGGAGAATCTCTTGAGAGAGTCTCTAAGCCACGACCTCAAACTTCTCCTCATATGGTTTCGTCAATGCTCCTCGAGTGCTAACCCAAATTTAACTAACGCTTCGGGACCGCGCTGGTGTTACATGGTTCTCCTCATTGCCTGCAGCTCAGCGTTCTCACGCCTGAGTTCCTCTATGTTCTCAATCAGCCGGTCAATGATCCGGCCCTGCGTTTCCTCAAACTTAGTGAAGGGTTTGCCGCATGCGTTGCAGTGGTAGATCGACATCAGCTCGATTACCTTCTTGGATTTGCAGTGTGGGCAGGTTGCCATCTGCCGTCCTCCGTCGCAGTCTTGCGCGAATGGCATGGTTTGCACAGCGACTGCCAGTTGCTCAGATCCCAGAACAGCTTCATGTCGCCCTTGTGCGGGATGATGTGATCGACCTCTGCCGCGAGTGCGTTGCACCCGACACACCAGGGATGCTCGATCAGCCAATCATCCGATGCCTCGCGCCATTTCTGTCCGTAGCCACGATGCGCGGAGGATCCCCTTTTCTGCTCATACTCGCGTGTAACCTTTTTCCGATGCCCTGCGCATCTGGATTTGTCGCTGAGTTTCCCGCAGCCGGGATATGTGCACGGATAAGGATGCTTCCAGGGCATTCAACTTGCTAGTGCACGCATGAGCGCGTCATGGAAGTGACCCCATGTCCATCTCGGATCCGAGTGGTAGATCCGTGCGACTCTCTTGTCACTCAGCAGTATGTCTCGGTTAAGGAATACAGGAACTGCCATTCGGTACGGCTTGCCTGCCTGCACCGAATAGAATGGATGCTTCTTGTCTTCAAGATAAGCACGGCGGATGTCGATCTCGCTGCTCATGCTGACACTCCGTATTCAGCGGCCATCTTTGTGATCGATTCGCGGATCGCCGGCAGGTTTGGTTTCATGACCTTCAATGGCCGCTGCCGCAATGCCTCGAACCTCTCCTCGCCAAGCTGCCGCCGCTTCCATTCAGCGTGGATCAGAGGATGAGTATCGAGATACTGATGGCACCTGGCGCACATCACTTCACAGTTCTCAGGATCGAATCGCGTCGACTTCAGACGCCGGCTGTGGAAATGCGAGCACTGCAATTCGAGGAATGAGAATCGCCCACCGCAATAGACGCATCTCGAGTGCGCCTGACCTCGGACCAGGCGCGAGAACATCCCGTCGAGACCGTGGATATTCATGCAGTCCTGCTGCTCTTCACTTCGCCCACGATCTGTCCCGCACGGACTTTGCTCAGCCGGATGTCTTCGATCTCAGCCGCCTTTCCCTGGCATTGACGACAGCAGCACAAACACCATCGAGGCCCAGACAGATCCTTGCCGAGCAGGTGCCGAAGCCCTTCCGTGATCGCATCGTTCTCAGGATCGAGGAACTCATAGATGCGCTCCGACAGGAGGTTCTTGTTCTTCTTCAGCAGCCCGAGCTTGCGCAGAGTCATGAAAACGCTCAAAGGCACGCGTATCTCGTGGCCATCGGGAGTCAGGAGCGGATGGCCCCATTCCAATGCAGTTGCTTGTGTCACTGGTATCCCTGTTCCAGGTAGGGTGATATTGGTTGGTTGCAGCGGATAACGCTGCCTGTGGTTACTTCACTGTTCCCGTCATTTCCCCGATAAGGACCGGCATCCTCGGCAGAACGCCGATCCGCATTGAGGAGAAATCCGAATAGCATGAGAAAGCACTACAAATACATAAGACTCATCTAGTAGGCATCGGGTCAAGGCAATTGGATGTTGCTGGTGTGATTCTGTGAATTTGCTGAAGTTTATTGTGTTTTATTACATAGAGGAGACTCCGATGACTATTCGAGAAGACTTACTCAAATTGGATCAGAATCTGAAATCGCACATAGATGCGATGCAAGAGGTGCGCGCAAACATCGCGAAGACGCTCTCGCCGATCGACCAGAAACCGCCGCGGCCGCTCGCTGCGGCCATGAAGAATCCCGCTGCCATCAAGCCTGCCCCGAACGGTGATAATCGGGTCCGCATTAAAGCTCTTCTGGGGAGAATAACAAACCGATGCATGGCGCTGTGATCGCCATCCGGCTGAATCTCACGCGGACCGCCATAGCCCACCATATCCACCGGCACAGGAAAGAGCTCAAGCTGGCCGGAAGCGGAACTGCTTTTAATGGGCACTCGTGAAATCAGCGGGGAAGTAGTGGCTATGCTGGAAAGAGAGCCGGTTCGGAGGAGTAATCCGGCCCTCAACTCCTACATTCCAGTTGGATCCGCTTATTTTTGCGGATTATTACGTCCATAAGCGTAGGCATTCCAGCTTTGCGCATCATCAATAGTGGCACCGGTATCGGCCGGGTCCACGGAAAGGAATCTTCCTTGTGGTGAAGAAAAGTATCTCGCACCGAAGAAGTCCAAGCCTGTTTCGGCATCCCGTTCTTTGCCGGAAATTGCTGACGCAATAAACCGGAAAGGATTGTACTACTTATGCTTAGCCGAGAATTCTTTGACGTTCAGTACCTTTTGAAGAATAAATTGATTTTTCCACAAATCCGACGCTAGTTTTTTATCTCCAATTGTCTTTTTCCCGTTCTTTAGTTGGTAAATTGAGTCAAATTTTCCTCGAAGTGTCACGCCAATTTTGACATTCTCACCCGATAGTAAACGCAGAGACCACAACTCATATTTCTGATATTCCGCATCTCTTTCCAGAGTAAATGCAGGTTTGGGTTCAGCCTTTTCCGGACTCAATAGCGGTATACAGTGCTTATATTTTTCATCGCATATGCTCATTCCGTGATATTCATGAAGGAGGAAGCCTTGAACCGTCACAATTCTATGTGAAAACTCATATGGATTACTTACCAATTGCACGACAGAACGTGTGTTTTCGATAATCTGACCAGTTAGCTGGCATAACAAAATAATCCAGAGCATTCCTCCTCCATTCTGATTTTATGCTACCTTCCCGAGCCATAAGTCTCCACGGCTCTCTTTGTATTTTGGTCCACCGACTTCATTCGCTCTCCTTCAGCATACGCCTTTGCTTTTGGTATGTTCTTGTCAACTTGAAGCCATGACGGATTCCACAGACCATACATCGAAAGTCTATTGAAAGCTTTGTTAACATACGATTGAGTATCAAATCCGGTATGTTCATAAGCGTATATTTGCTTGTCAGACATATATTTAGGACCATAGCGTCTGTCGGCAATATGAGCCCCTTCATGCGCCACGATGGCTGCATTTTCAACACTCGGATCAATAGGCTTTCCAGCCATCCTTTGTGATCGCGTGCCTGTTTTGATTGCGTCAATATCGAATCTGACTGTAACTATTCCTGGTCCGCCAGTAACTCCTGCATACCCTCTTGGCACAGTCCCAAATTCGACAATAACTCCATTAAAATCGTTTTCCTTTCCATACGTATCTAGAACTTTCTTTATGGAGTTATATTCATCGGAGCCTTCTTTCAGTTTGTTCAATGCGGTTTCCATCTCCGCTAACTGCGTTCTGAACCATGTCTGATTTGCTTGGCATTGGCTATCGGTTATCTCGCAACCAACCGCAAAATTGAACAAACCATCAGGATCGGTAAAGGTAAAGGGAGCATTAAACGCATAGCTGTATCGATTCCATGATTGAGGATTGTTGGGATGCCCACTATTCAGCAAAGGGTCAGGACCTAGGAACCTGCCCTGGACCCCTGAGAAGTACCTAGCCCCGAAGTAATCCAACCCCGTTTCGGCGTCCCGTTCTTTGCCAGTAAATTTCTGCGGTTCCCGGCTGGTGATCTGCACGTCAGGGTTCGACAAATAGCAGTTCACTTGACTTCTCGTATTATCCGCCGAGCTTATCATTCGTCCAAAAGGCAGATAATCATTGCACTCCAGCGGGGTTCCCGTATCCGACGTGACTGCCCGGACGCTGCCCAATATATCTGATGTCAACCATGTCGCACCAGTGCTTGTCGGAGCCTGAGTGGAGTTTTCGGCTGCCAGCCGGCCCAGAGCATCATATAGGTAATATGTGTAGATCGTCGAACCGCCGTATGTCCAGGTCTTCTTGATTCGACGTCCTTCTCCATCGTAAGCGATGGAACCGGATCCTGGACCTGAGATGCTTATGTTTCGATTTTCCGCATCGTATCCAAGCGTAAAGGACCCATACTGGGTTTGATTTCCTGAGGAATCATAGCCCCCCGGAATATTGAGGCGATTTGTCGAAGTAATGTAATTGTTGAGGCTTGCCGGTTCTCGCGAATCGGAATGCGCCAGGTTTACGGTCGTCACCGCCTGGTTGCCCCATCGATCATAGCTGAATGTCTGAGACCATGCTCCCATTTCGCTTGCAGTTGCCAATCGATCAAGCGGATCATAGGTAAATTCCTGGTAGTAGCTGTATGCCAAATTACGGGTTGTTCTTTGGTTTTGCAAATTTCCGTTGTTTTGCGTGGCATGATAATTATAGTCCAACCTCAGCCGTTCCTCTCCGCCCAGCGTCGTACCCAAACGGTAATAAGTCGTTTCTCCCGGTGTGTGGTACTCGCGTGTATCATAGAGGCCATTGCCCAATCGCATTCGTGCTATCCGTCCGTCAGGCGCATACGTTGAAAACGGAAAGTCAGCAATCACGGTCATATCCGTGTACGTCCTTGCGGAGCTGTAAACCTTACTATTTCGCCCCATGTTCTCAACATCATAATTCACGGTGCGTCCCGAAGGATAGGTAATGTCTTTTAATCCGCCATTAACGTACCAATGATAACCGAACGTAAACTTCCCATACCCGTTAATCGTCTGGCTGCTGCTCAAGACATTCCCAAATTCGTCATAGCTATCATATGCCATTGATGCCACATTCGAACTGATTGACTTTAGCCGGCCTACATTTGGAGAAACTGATGATCCTGCCAGATAATAACTATACGTAACATTTGGCGTGGTTGGATTATCGCTGTAGGTTTTGCTGACAATCCGATGCAACGGATCATAGGCAAATGTTGTCACTATATTTCGGGCGTCAGTCCGTGTCTGAAGGTCTCCACTGTCGAGATAGGCATAGGATGCGCTGCCGCTCTCCGGATTCGATGTCGAACGCAAACGGCTTAAGGAACTGTAATTGAAGGTCCTGGAAGGCTGCGTTCCTTGAGTGACCTGAGTCAAGTTATCCAGGGGGTCATAAAAATAAGTCGTGCTGTAATTCAGGCCGGGGCTTGGGTCCTCCACTACCTCCAGCATTCGCCCCAGACCATCGTGCCGCTGCTTGCGTACTTTTAGCGCGGGATCGGTAACGGTTGTCCACTCAGCGTCATAGGCCTTTGTTGTCACGCCTGTGCGGGTGGTGGGATTGGTTTGCTCACAATTGGCAGGTTCGCTGCTCCCTTTGAAAATCCCAACCTTTGATACGCGGCCAAGCAGATCGTATTGCGTGCATGTCCATTCCAATGTCGGATCATTAAGCGTTCGATAGGGAGTGCTGGTGATTACCCGGCGACCGCCCTGGGCATACAAATCGTGTGTAGTCGTATAAATATAGTTCGGGACACCATTGACCGTCTTTTCCAATTTCCGAACCATATTTGCCCGGCCCACCTGATCATAATTCGTAATGGTTTGTGATACCTGATCCGCATTCGTCCGCAAATCGCTTATGCCCATAACGGAGCGATCAGCGTCATTATAGATTGAAGATGTTTGTCTCAGGAGGTTCCACGTGCCGGAAACAGACTTCTTATCGGCAGTGGTCAGCTGCCGCCCTACGTTATCGTAGGTATAGAAAGTCCCCATGCCATTATCCAGATCCTTCTTGGATGCAAGTGCTACCCCTACCGACAGAATGTTGTTGGATTGATCACGAATCATCCAGTCGTATTCCCAGGAGCGATGCACACTATTTGGATCGCCTTGATCCACCCGTGTTACATAAAAACCACTGTTATAGGTAATGTCGGTACGCACCTCAGGGTCATTGATATTTGTCACATCTCCGATTCTCGTCACATTGCCGTATGAATCATACGTCCGTGACAACACCTGCGCGTTGGAACCCGACAGCAGTCCAAGCCCAGGCAATCCGGGTGATTTGACGCTGTCCCATCGTGCCTCAGCCGTAACATTTCCATTTGTATAGGCGTTTCCACCCTTTGCTGGATCATACGAATACTCGGTCGCAGCGTAGGGAATAAGCCCTTCCGCATCCGAAGAAACCTTCCTGCGTTTAAGAGCATTCAAACGCCGCGCAGACAACTGCGCCCATATATTTGGATTGTGCGCATGCCAGTACCCATTGGCATCATCAGGTTGTGAAAGCGTTACATAATAATCATAAAACGTTTTTCGTCTTATGATTCCCCCCGATTCGTCGGGATAATCGGTCCAGTCGTGTTCTGTTTTGGTAAGCAAATTTCCATTTTTGTCATAGGTGTAATCGACTACTGCGGTCTTCGCAGGCGTTCCCAAAGAATTTCCCACAGTCGTCGCCTCGCGATACACATACGGATTATTAAGAATTGAATATGATCCATAAACGCTATTCTGCGCCCATTGCCGCTTTTGAACCGAACCGCTGGGTCCCTCCACCCAATTCACGAGTCCGCTGGTCCAATAGGGCGTATAATTTTTTGTGTCAAAATGACTGGTCGTTTCCCCGCCGTCAGGTGCAGTGACTTTTGTGCTCGTTAATGTATATAGAAAAGTCCACGTATCAATTGTCCCATCGTGCGTAATCTGCTTTTGCGAGACACTATTATCATTTGCTATGCAATCAGCATCCCAACTATTGAGACAGGATGCAGGCTGTTCCAGCCGGTATGAGTACCCATATTGCGAGCCTGTCGGCATGCGCATATAGTTGAGCAAGCCCCATCCATTATCGCCATCACTGTAACCGAATTTGTAGCTGTTCCAGACCGATGGCTCCTGGCCAAGAGTGACAGGTGATGCCAGTGGCAATTGAATATATTTTACTGTCCAGAACCCGCCACCATACGCCAACGTCCGATCATAGGGAGGGGGAGCCGTAGGAGCGTACGTATATCTGCGGTTCAATGATCCATACTGAATTGAATTCCAGTCAACGGCCGTCGTAATCGATCCATTTGGTCCCGGAGCGCTTATGGTATCCCGTAGCCAAGTGTCGGTGCTGGTATTCGCATCGGTAACATTGTAGCTGATCCTGATCTCGTGTCCGCCGTCATCCTGAATGGATGTATAGGGATCGCAACCGTCTGGCCAACTGTGGCAATAATTGCTGATCCTGATCCTGTTATTTTTCGAATCATAGGAATCTACGGTTCCGTTAACCGGAGAAACAACAACACGCCGGCCATCCGGGTAATACACATACCAGTCCTTCTCCCGCCAAGCCGTTGTCCCATCAGCGTAGATTTCAACTTTAAGGTAACTCCCATCTGTCGTGTAATACGTAAGCCAGCCGGTCACGACCTGCGGAGGAGTCTGGTAAGGGCACGTAATGTCTTTGCCTGCAGGATTAATTGGGATAAAACCATTGGTCGATGTGTACCCCCCGTAGGTCTCATAGCCTCTCAAATAGAGGATATGCATGCTGCCATCAGGCAACAACACCCTCATTCGAACCAATCCTCTCCCTCCATACTGGCAGCCGGTGGCTTCCTGCATTTCATCTTCCAACCAGTAATTATTGGCATTGTATGTCCATCCACCGCTTAAGGTAATTGGAGCAACCACTTTGACAGGAACATCAACGTATCTTTGGTTTAATGTATCCCACATGCGTTCTACGGCAGCATGGACATCATTAATGTGCGAATCATATTGAAGATTCAGGTCGAATCCTATCCCTCCCCTCCCCCGTGGTATTGACGCGAGCGGGATCTGAAGATTCAATTTGCCGCTGACCGTATCGATATTGTCAACCGGGCTGCTGAGTTGATCAGCAGTGGGCATAAATCCGCGGGGCGGCTTCGTATCGACGTTATATAAATCCTGGGCAGTTGCCAATGGCAGGAAACCAATGATAAGCATAAGGACGAACAACGTGCTGAATCTTGATCGGCTGAACATTGTCACTCTCCTCCTCACTCGTCTAGAATTGGCTTGCGTCCAAGGCAGGCACATTCTCAATTGCTGTCACTGTAAATGAATAAACCAGTTTCCCACCCTCGTAATGCTCAATCACGGCCGGATATGCAGATCCGTCTATGCTTCCCCACATTGAAAACCGAGTCTCTATCTTTACAGGCGGCTTAACGCTTCGGTCATAATATTGGGTCCGCTGCAGGTATCCCGTTTTTGAATCATAGTAATAGGTTTTTGTTCTAATCGTTTTGTCCTGACGGCTTCGAACAGGAATAGTCACTTCAAAAAGGTCATAGCGCGGCCCCTTGTAGTCCAGCACAAGTGCAGGATCGGGCCCAAAACCCCGACCGATTATTCGGACTGCTGCCGATTCTTGTATCGATTCCAGCATTCCTTCCGGAAAGTCCATGACAAACGTTTCCAGTAATGCCTCATCGCTTTGGCGGGAGGTTATCCCCTTCACATCTTTGCCATTGAAGGAGATCGCTGTCCCTTGTCCCTTAAAACCTTCCAGTCGGACCAGTCCTGGCAATTGGTAGATCACCCGAGTCGCCGTCGCCTTGCCATCAGCATCTGTAAACTCGCCGATATAGATCGTCGTTTCCTTGCCGGAAGTTTTCACCCGGTCTCCCAGCGCTCCCATCTGCAATGCAAATACACTGGGTATATTGGAATAATACTTCCCCGTATTCGTATTATTTTGTTCCGAATTCACAAAAGGGCAAAACATGGTCGTGATGAAAAGAGCAGCTAGCCAGAATCGATTCTTCATCTCCATTACCTCACCTCTGATATGTATTGATTGTTTGTGATTACGGAACAAACAGCGAATTCGATAAGCCCACGTTGTATTCGACCGATGTGAAGTTCATTTCCTCGATTTTGATCAATCCCTGATACACCTCAATCCTGAACGGCATCATCACGCCATTAACGCTCCGGTAATCAGAAAACAAATAGCTGGCAATAAGCGGATACTTCTGGTCGCCAAAAAGCATTGTGTAAAATCCGCCGGTGTCAAATTCGAGACGGGTGATCAGCGATGTTGAATTATCGATATGATAACGCGTGATCTGTCCGGCCTCGTTGGTCGACTCGATGACGCGACTTAGCGAGCTTTCAGTGGCTGAATCGTGCGGCGCGGGACCCAGATCGCGAAGCGCATATTTTTCTGCATTGGCGAACAGGCTTGAAGAAGATCGGGTCGTTTGGCTTTCAATGAGGAATTTCACACTTCCGACGGCAGGAGCCGAAAAAGGCCCGGATGTTTGCCAATTCCTCTTTCCGTCAGATCCGATTCGGACAACAGTTTCATTTGCCTCCCTGCCGGTCACGACACGCTGGACCATTTTGTTGTCTTTGACGGTCAGCGTGAAATCCGCAGGCCCGCCCACCATGCCGGTGATTGTGATTTTGCCGCTGCCTACCCAGTCGGCAATTGTCATTTTTCCCAATCCCTGGCCATGGGCCTGAGCAGCCTGATCAACTAATTTGATTGTCGAGCCTTGTTGGGCGTATACCTCACAAACGGCGAGAGTGCATAGCAACCCTACAGCCATTAGATTCAGCACCGAGCCTTTTATCTTCCCCACCATTTTTTCTCCCCTCACGTTAGCGGCAAGCGTAGACAACTTCGTTGGTATAAAAATACGCCCAGGCGGAATCATCAATAGAATCAAGTTGATTTCTAACCCTGACAATGACCCACGTTCCGGGATATGTACTGCAGTCCGCATAGCTCGGGTATTGCCCCCAAGCATTTAGCGCTAATGGATATTCATAGCCGCCCCCCGGGGGGGTTGGATTGTTTATGAGGGCATAAACAGCTTGAGATTGTTCATTGCCCATTGTGAAGGTTTGCCAAGCCGGCAATTGCAACGGATTGGGCGAGTCCGTCGCACTTGTGGGTTTTGGCGGCCTTTCCAGAAAAGTCGGCTGCGGAGACAAATAAACCCAATCGTCTCGCATTGTGTTTTTAATTGCGATAAACACGCTCGTCCCAGGAGTATCCGACTGGACTAACTGCCGGAACATCTGTCCGCCCGCATTCATTTGACCCAGAGTCGTCTGATAGGAAGACGACGATCCTGCCAGAGGATAAAATGTGGCCCATACATCTATGGACATGTTGGCGCCGTTGCCTACGGTCACCGTAAATGAATCATTGCCGGCAAATCCGCTATTCGGACTGAAAGTCATGGACGTGGGTTGCGGGTAGCTGAACTGGTATACAAACAGCGATTGACCCGCAATTATAGGAAAACCATACCGGTCTCCGCCACGATTGCCGCCCACAGTGTATCCGACAGTCCCATTTCCATTCCCTGCACCAGGAGGAGTTATCGTAATCCACGAATTCCCGCCATTGGATGCCGTCCAACTGCATCCAGCCGTAGCATAAACATTGAAGGTTCCGCTCCCACCGCCGACTCCAATGTATGCGTATGTTGGCGATATGCTGAAGGAACAGCCGGAGTCCTGACTGACTGTAAATGTCTGCCCGCCAATTGTAATCGTCCCATTTCTCGCCGGGCCGGTATTTTGGGTAACCGCATAAACTACCGTACCATTGCCGGAGCCATTTGAACCGGAGGTGACCGTGAGCCATGAAGTATTGTTACTCACTGCAGTCCAGCCACAACCCGCAGGCGCCGTGACAGTGACGCTACTACTTCCGCTGCCCGAGCCGATATTTGCAGCTGTCGGACTGATCTGATAGCTGCAAGTAACCTGTTGCGTTTCCAACGCAATCACCTGCTGGCCCATATAGACGTAGTCCTTCATCGTTTGTGTTTGGCTCCGGGCATGAGCGGACAGAAGCAAAATACTTATGCATGAGATTATTCCAACATGCAGCTTGATCGCCCTACAATGCCGTCTCTGCATTGCACACCTCACGAATTTCTTGTATTTGGAATTTGACTGCAACCACCCATTTCCCCGCCAGCTTCGCTTGTGCCGTCATTGAGGGATGCTCTCTTTTTTTGGATTTTCTATGACCGCGAGAATAAGTAGATTCTGCTTGAATGACAACGACGAAAAGGATTGATTTTGGATCTAGATCCTTTCTCCACATTTTCGATATCATATATCATATTTCCTATACGTTGATATCCGGCTTGATCCCCGATGCCTTGTATTTTTCCAAATGAGAGCGCTTTCGCAATCCAAGCTTCCTCAATATCTGATGAACGTGGGTTTTCACCGTACTTATACTGATATTGAGGTTCTGTGCAATTTCTTTGTTTGCTTGATTTTCCGAGATCAGGCAAGCGATCTGTCGTTCTCTGTTCGTGAGCAATGCATCTTCAGATTCCGCTCCTTTCTTCCCTTCCTCTTCAGAGCAGATTCCGGCCATCGCGGTTTGTATTTGAGTCGAATTCGATTGGGAAAATTCGGCCGAAACGCTACGCGCAATTGGCGCATTGCGCGAATTGCGCCAATTGCGCGTAGAACCTTCGGAGATATATCGCTTCACAGCAGGAAGATAAACCTGGTACTTTTTGCCAGTCCGGATCGCCAGAGCAAAGCGCTTTTTTATCCATAGCTGGAGCGTTCTGCGGCGAATTCCGAGAATATCGGCAGCTAAGGCGGTTGAAGCAAATAGAAGTTTCCTCTGATCCGGTTCAAGAGACAGATAAAGATTCTGCAATTCCTGCGTATTTTTCGGATGTAATTCTCTGTTGAATGGAATGATGCGGGCTGTCACGATGTAAACCTCCATGCAGAATGATCCTGCCACAGCGGTTTTTTGAGTACTGAGGGATTCTTTTACCAAGAACGCAAAATGGAGGAATTCGCCTACCAGAAAATAGACAAATATTCATTTTTCTCAATTTCCAGTTGGCTCACGAATTTGCGCAGCCGTTTCGGAGGTTCCGATTTGATGGAGGTCTTTGTCCAGCAGCTTGCAGGAAAATTTATAGAAATGCAGCTGCACCCGTGAGCCAGAAGATGTATTGCCAGTTGTATGAAATCAGGCAAGGGGCGGCGGGCGCATGCCACGAGGTGGCAAAATAGACGCGGGTTTCCGGCAGGCATTGCCGTTCAGATCGACAAGTAATCTGCCTTCAGAAGCCGGCACCGATCCCTGCTTACGGCAATCGCTTATGCAGTTCTACCACGATTCGCTCGATTTCATGTCGCGCGATGCGTTTATGCCCGCCGGGAAGGATTATATGGCTGATGCGCCCCCTTTTTATCCAGCCATAAATCGTTCTTGAAGACTTTAACCCCAGAATCCTTGCAACCTCGTCCACTCGAAAAAGCTCTTTCTTGGGAAGGTCAATTGCAGCTGACGTCATTTTGCTCCCTCGAATTTTTCCGTGATTATCTGTCATGTCAGTTCAGTCCCGCCCTCGGAATTTCACCATCAGGTCATCTGCGCCGAAGATCCTAATTGTGTTATTGCCGCCGCGGAGCGCTAAACACCAGTCCTTAAAGGACATCCATGGCGGGCAGAAGGCCTTGATGAACTTGTCTTCTTCCCTTCTTCAGATCAGCTAACAGCGCCGGTACGCAATTGGGACAGACGGCCTTCGAGCCGAACAGGAAACCGCCCGAGTCGGTCCTGTTTGTAAAGTCCGCCGAGCACCAGTCACATATCACCTGGTTGCCGATGTCTATCGTCTCAATCATTCACTTCTTCTCCTCAAGGTCAGGCATGGACATCTTCTCCGTCAGCAGCTTGACGCTCGCATCCATCTCCGGCAATTCCTCAACTTTCGGGATTGGGAGCGCCTTCACGCTGCCGTCCTCCGCAATGAATTTCGTGGGCGGCACAAAGCCGAGATATCCGCAGCTCCTGTTCGCAGTCTCGTGAATCCCCGGCAAGCGCTCGTGCATTTCCATCCCACGCGCACTGTAGAGGTCGTAAAGCTTCTCGAACTCCTTCTGAGTCCATGGGGCCTCCGAATCCATCTGGCCGGACAGCCAAACCCAACCGCCCATGTCTTTGATCACCCGGTTGATCGTGCCATCCGCAAACTGCACGCTATCGTAGGTGTTGTATTTCACGAGAGTCCGCTGTACCTCTGCCCACGCTATTTGTCCGGTTTTCTTCGGTTGGCAGGCATGCCGCCTGATGTCTGCCGGTTTCGGCATATAGCTGCCGGCCACCGGATCCTTTAGGTGCATCTGCAATCCCTTTTCAACCTGGCTCAGTTCCAGATCTCTCAAGGCAAGCCAATACAGATCGATAACTGGCTTGCTGATTTCTTTCTCGTAGATCAGGCCGATTCCGAGAATTCGGGTCCCGAACTCAGTCTTCTGGCTGTCCTTCATGCGCGTGCTGCTCCTCCACTAATTGCTGGTAGACCGCCCGGGCATTTGCCTCTCTCTGCTGTGCCGGGGTCAGCCTCTGCCCGGGAAGGGGCTTCCCCCCGCTCGGCGGCGCAGGTTTCGGCGGCGGATCGTCTTCCCACCTCCGCTGATTGAGCCAGGTAGCCGGGTGAGGGATTTTGCTCTTGTCTTGCCACTGCTCGGATTCGCACGCAAGCTTGAGCCACGCGATCATCGTGGAAACCAGCCGCGCATCCGGGCGGACTTTCATGAACACCTTCCATGCGTTCTGCTTCGCCTCCTTGCGCGGGTATGCCTCCCAGAAAAGGGAAAACATTTCCTCCGATTTCTCCTTTCCCACGGGCTCCCCTTCATTTTCAGAATTACAATCAGAGTTAGAGTCAAATAAAGAGTTACATACTGAGGGGTTGCGACATTGCGGTGACGACTCCGTTACGTCAGGTCCATCCCGATAACGTCGCTGTCGCCTTCTGTTGCATTCACGCTGTTTAGCTTCCCTCTGCATGCGTCTGTTGATCAGCGTTATGCGATCTTCGCGGATCAACACGATTGCAGTTCCGGTGGTTTTGAGGTCATGGACAGAGGCCATGAGGGAGGGTCCGTCGCAGCGCAGGAGACGCGTCAGTTGCTCAATCGTCCCCGCGATGACGCCGGATCGTCCGTCTTCATGCATGACGGCTATCGCATCAGCCCAGATACCACGGGTTGCGGGTTGGCACATCGACAGCTTTGGGTCCTTCAACCAATCGCCGGTGTTGAACTGCATCCAGAAGAGCTTGGTCATTTCATGCTTCCTGGAATGTGTCTGCTTAAATTGGTGAGCAGGTACGAAAATGATTCGGAAATGTCGTAAAAGGTATGGTCATAATCCCCGTCGGGGAAACATTCGCTCATCAAATCGTCGGCGGAATCGATCATGGCTTTGGCTTTTTTGAGCCTAGCTATTCCCTCGGAAATAACGGCTACACGATAGGCCGCCGGATCGTGGTCTGATTTACCTGACAGGAACTTGTGGCATCCCTCGCATAGTCCGAGGAGGTCTTCCAGCCTCTCATGTCCGATGCGTTCGTAGGTCAGATGGTGCGTCACATCATGGGCGCCGACCTTGCACCGTTCGCATATATTTTCCGAACGCCGTCTGACTTGCTCTTTCAATACGGCCCATTCCCGGCTTGCCAGGTACTTCTGATAGTCCATCCTATCCACTAAAAGATTCCCCCTATTCCTCTATTTAGTGCCGCATTAGACAGAAACCATGAGGTTTGCCATCGTATCCGGCTGCTACCTTTTGGTCCGCCTACTGTCTCTCTGAGCAACTGCCGATAGCGGCCCGGTGCCTTTTGCCGCAAGCGGGTCAGTCACAGGTCGACTGTGGTAATACTGTGGGGACCCTATCGGTTCCCTGCGGGGTCAGCCGGGGTCAGGCGAGGCCACCCACATTCGGCCTAATCTATTGTTTTATTAGTATTTACGCGGAAATACAGAAATGAGTTGCAAATGCGGAAATGCTGGTTTTGGCGGGGGGAAACAAACTCGAAATCGAGTTAGGGACCAAAAGTCTCTACGTGGGTTCGAATCCCACCCTCTCCGCTCTCCAATCTTTTGCTGCAGATTTTGTACCCGTTGATGCTCTTGTAAGCTTTCATTCCGCAAAAACGCTGGCAGATCCGGACATGACCTGCGCTGCGGCGCCCCCAGCCGATATGCTGGATCCTACCGTTGCAACCGGTTTTGTTCCCTTATTGAGCTTGATCGTCGGGGCTTTGATCTCCATTACACCGGATGCCGCAAACTGGCCGACAGCCGCTTCTATGCTCGTGACACTGTCTGATTTAAGGCTGAGGCTCGCGCTCTGTATCGAGGCGGCCGCACTGCTGCGCATCCTCAGATTCACGCCTGAGGTCAGCTCCAAATCCGAACCTCCCTTGATCTTTGTTGCAGCGCCCGCGTTCACCGTCAGATTTTTCGCGGCACTGATTTCAACATCCATTCCTGAAATTTTTATTACCTGGGAAAGCATGGCAACCTGCTGCTGTGTCTGGTTCAGCTTCTGCTCCAGCGCTTTGATCTGTGCCTGCAGGTCACTAATCGGCTCCGAACTGCCGACGGCTTCAGTTTTGGCTTCGGTTTTGAAGACGTTCGTCGGGAGGGCTATGTTTCGTGACAATCCCGTTTTCTCAACAACAGTGAGCCATATCAGACCATTCCCCTTTTCAGCCTGAGCCCAGTACTCCTTGCCGTTCTTTACAATTTTCCCGTTCACGAACCGCCTATTGTCCATGAAGAGAATCGTGCCCCCAAGGTCCTTGATGGCGCTCTCATAATTGCGCGTCATAGCGAGGCCGCTTGTCTCTCTTGCGCGATCCTCCGCTCTGTAGGTCAGCCTGGTGCAGCGCCCTTCAATATACAACTTCTCCCTCTTGCCGGTCTCCAAATTGAAAGCGTCAAGGTCCTTGGTATCACAGGCTGAAATGCTGTATCCCGGCATCCGGACCGGGAACAGTGGATGGTCCACGCATTCCCTTCTGTCAGGCAGTGCGGCACACACAAAGCCGAGGGCGGCTAGAAATACAGCAACCAGGACTATAACGCTTTTAATATCTTTCACTGGAACATCCTTTCACAAGTTGAGAAGATGAGCGCGGAAACCCCGAAGGCAGATCGTAGCCAGGGTTCGCTTTGCTCACGCCCGGAAAGATACAGCGGCCGGAGAGCCCTGAACGGGAGAAAGATTTCTTTCACTCCTTCAGGGGCTCATTACATGCTGATCGTCCCCTTTGACAGTGCAAATATATAATAAATATCATTTACACAGACTTGGCCTTGATAATCCCTCATTTTGCCCCACATTTTTCTCAAAGCAGATGGCTACGTTTTAGCCGCCCCGTAATATCCAATAGGTTTTAAAAATGGCAAGGCTTGCCAGCATTTAAACTCAGTACTCGTTTCTGCATGGAAACCGGCCTCGACAATATTTACTCAAGACAGCGTAGAGACAACCCCCGGGTGCATTCCGGACTGAAGGCTATCGGGCCAGATTTCACCCTGCAGACAGGCCAGAGATGCGCCAGCAATGGCCGAAATCCCACAAAACTGTGCTAGACTGACCCGAATTTATCTCATCCCGCTTGAGGCAAATTCGTCAATCCACTAAAGAGGAATGAAGTCATGGATGAATCGAAAATGAGTACTAACAAAGAAAAGAAAGTTTTGCGACGCGATTTTTTGACAGGCAGCGGAACTGTACTGGCTGCAGGGGCGTTAGCTGTTTGCGCAACAGAGTCCGTCTCAACAGTACTGGCAAAGGAAACGATAGAACCCTCCAAAGGCTATATTGTCTACGACAGCCGGCTTTGCTTCGGCTGCCAGAGCTGCATGTATGCCTGCTCCATGACACACGACGGCGAAGGAAATCCTTCACTTTCGAGAATACAAATCATCCGGGATGCTCCTTCGTTTACAAAATATCCGAATGATATTGTTATGTCTCTCTGCCGTCAGTGCCTTTCACCGCTTTGCGTAGAAAACTGCCCCACCGGCGCCTGTCATGTGGATGCGGCGCACGGTAATGTCCGAAGAATCGATCAGGACAAATGTATCGGCTGCACGCGCTGCATCCAATTTTGTCCGCAAAGACCGCATCGGACGGTATGGAACCCGATTAAAAATAAATCCAGCAAATGCGATCTTTGCACGGATGCTCCCTACTGGAGCAACAAGGGCGGCTTCGAAGGAAAACAGGCATGCGTTGAAATCTGCCCGGCTAAAGCACTGAAGCTGGTGAACACGCCGCCTTCCCAAACCGATGTCTCCGGCTACGATGTGAATCTGGCCCCAGCCCCCAAACCGGCGAGAGGAGTATAGAATTTATGGCAAATGGATATGCGGGAAAGATTCTCAGCATCAATTTAACAAAAAAGACCGTTACAACTCTCGATACGGAGAAATACAAGGAATTTGGCGGCGGGATTGGTATCGCTTCCGCCATCTTCTGGGATCTCGCGGTTGCTCCCGGCGACTGGGATCTCAAAGACGCCTATGATCCCCGGAATGTCATTTCGCTGATGTCCGGCCCGCTGGCAGGCACCGGCATTCCCGGCGCGGGCAGGACCAGCATCAGCGCCGTTTCGCCGGAAACTTTTCCCATTCACCAATTCGCACGAACCAGCATGGGCGGCAGATTCGCCACCATGCTCAAACAGGCAGGTTGGGATGGAGTTGTTGTTCAGGGGAAATCCGATCGGCCGGTCTGGATCAATATCATCAACGACAAAGTTGTCATCGAAGATGCCCAAAAACTCTGGGGACTCAATACCTATGAGGCCCAGGCCCAGATAACAGCCATGGTAGGAGGCAGAACGCGTTTCGGGGATGAGTGGCATCAGATCGAGAAACAATATACGACAGCCCGACCCCAGATCGTCTGCATCGGACCGATCGGCGAGACCAAGGCGAAAATAGCAGCATTGATTCACGGCAGCGGCGTCAGTGCACGCATAGGCGGATTCGGAGGGGTTTTCGGTGCGAAAAACCTGAAAGCGATCAGCGTCATCGGCACGGGCGGCGTGAAAGCGGCAGATCCCAAAGGCGTTGTCGACACGCGACTCTGGCATTTCAATGCTTTTCCGAAACCTCTTCACAATGATCCAGGCAACGCATCCTGTATGCCATGCCTGCGATGCGACCGCAGACGCAATTCGTATCATGGCGGCGAGACCATGTGCGTCGACCAGCACTGGTTCAACGGCCAGGGCGATGCCAATGAGGACAGAGCCGCTGAAATGCTGATGAAATATGGGCTCAGCGGATGGGGTGGCCATTTTGACGGCATGAAAATATTCGTGGCCGACGTACCGGGCGCTCCTGCATTTTTCAAAGGAAAGGTCCCGGTGGAACCTGGGATGGGTTGGTATCTCAAGTACCTTTATGATCAAGGCATCCTTGGCACCGGCAAGAAAATCGATTCGTATCCTTTGCATATGGACCAGTACGACACCTTGAGCTTCCGGGAGGCTTTCCTCGACTGCATCGCCCGACGAGTCGGAATTGGGGACGTGCTTGCCGAAGGATTGCTGGAAGCGGCCGAAAAATGGGGGCGGCTCGATGTAGATTTGAACAATGGCGCACTTCGCCTGCCGGCCTGGGGCGCCGTTTATCACTGGACGCTGCCCGGAGTTGAGTGGTCCTACAATTATCTGCTGGGAACCGGGGATCCGGCATGGCACGGATTCTTCGCACTTGGCAAAAATATGGGCGGCGGTCCGGGAGCCCTCGGCGAACCCGCAGGAACTTACAGCGTCGAACGGCTGCTGGAAATAATGTCCGCGAAAACCATTCCCTTTACCAACGATCCCATGATGTTTAACTACGCATGGAAGGGAGAGGATGCCAGGAAAACCGGCATCTATTCAGAACATAAAGCTAAAGAGGTTGCATGGACGCGCCATTTCGCCTCGTTCTGGAACGAATCCATGGCATTCTGCGAAATGCTGTTGCCGGTGTTCATCAATGTAGATCGCAAAGACAATTGGGGCCCGAGTCCCGATGTCGAATTGCGCTATTACCAGGCTGTGACCGGGAACAAAATTCCTTTCGAAGAGACAATGGCAATCGGAAAGAAGTTGTGGACGCTCGAGCGCGCTATTCGCGTAATGGGAGGAAGAAACCGGGAGAACGAAAAATTCGCTCCGTTCATGTACAAACCTGGAGCCTGTGCCATGAATTTCCAGGGCGGTGTTCCGGTTTATGAAAACGGGAAGTGGAGCTGGCAGGATAACCTCGACATGTATCTGGATGATGCCGGGGTCGAACTTTTCAAAACCCGATATTACAAGCTGGAAGGATGGGATGAAAAGAACGGCTGGCCAACCCGCAACACCCTGGAAGGAATGGGCCTCAAACACGTTGCCGACGGCATGGCAGCCAAAGGCAAGCTTGGGGCATAACTGCAGTCGCTGCTAAAGTAACCAGGGATGATCTCTTCCATGAAAGATCATCCCTGGTATAACCCTTCAATTTATCTATTCGATCGGTGTGTTTGCTCTTTTGAGAATCGGTTTTGTAGGAATATCGGGTACGGGAGCTTCCTCTGGAGGCTTTTCATCGCCCGTTTTGTTCTCCAGCAACAACTTCACATCTGCCTGCCCTTCCGTCCCATCCGATAAAATGAAATAGGCATTCCCTTTTTCAAGAGGCATTTGATACTCCACCGCAGTGTTGAGTAATAAACAGTTTTTATTTGTTATTTTTTATCTCTTTTTACATTATAAGGTTTCCTTCAAGAACAATGTGAAGGCCCTAAATGCCACCGAATGGAGTGGTAAATGCCATCTCCTTTATTTCAACAAGAATAGAGAAGAACCCAATGAAACTTACAAGATTGAGCCTGACGATCAACGGAATTGAAAGATTTGTTGTCTGCGATCCTGAAAAGGACAACCTGGCAGAAGTTTTACGCCGCATGGGCCTCACAGGCGTGAAGGTTGGCTGTGGTACCGGCGTTTGCGGTGCCTGCTCAGTAATTCTCAATGGAAAGGTGGTACGTGCCTGCTCCAGAAAAATGAAGACGGTTGCGGAGTTTAGCGAAATCACCACAATTGAAGGCATCGGCACTCCGAAAAATCTTCACCCGCTGCAGCAGGCCTGGATCACATATGGTGGAGTGCAGTGCGGGTTCTGTTCCCCAGGGTTCATCGTCTCCGCCTATCAACTATTAGCTGAAAATAGTACTCCGACGCGTGAAGAGGTCCGGGACTGGTTCCAAAAGCATCGGAATATCTGCCGCTGTACAGGATATAAACCTCTGGTTGATTCCGTCATGGAAGCCGCCAAGGTTATGCGCGGTGAAGCGACAATACAGGACATTACCTATGATTTTGCCGGAGAAAAAGACATCTATGGGTCCCGACATCCCAGACCCTCCGCTCTTGCAAAGGTGACCGGCCTTGCAGATTACGGCAATGATGTTGAGCAGCAGATGCCTGAAGGCGTCGCGCACATTGCGGTGGTTCTGGCCGATGTTCATCACGCCAAAATCATCAGTATTGACAGCAGCGAAGCAGAGAAAATGCCGGGCGTTATCAAAGTCATCACCGCCAAGGATGTAAAAGGCACCAATAGCATGCCAGTTCAAGGCCATGTCATTCGTCAAAAAGGCCATGGTGTCCGGGAGTTCCCTGTTATCGCCGGCAAGAAGGTCCTGAGACGAGGCGATGTTATGGCACTGGTAGCGGCTGATACCAGAGAGCATGCCCGGGCGGCTGCCAAAAAGGTCAATAAGAACTTTGAAATCCTGCCTTCGTACATGACTTTCCCTGAGGCTGTAATGCCCAATGCAATTCAGCTACATGAAACCATACCCAACTTTTATCTTGAACAACCTTGCCTTAAAGGCCGGGATACAGCCGAAGTTTTCGAAGAAGCAGCCTATGTGGCCGAAGGAAGCTTTCATTCACAGCATCAACCGCATCTTCCTATAGAACCGGATGTCTGCCAGGCATACTGGGGTGTCGACGGGATGCTTACGATTCAATCCAAGTGTCAGAATCTGTCGGAAAACGCCGAAGGCATCGCCTTGGCATGCGGTATTCCCAAAGAAAACATTCGGATGCTGCTGAATTGCGTCGGGGGGTCTTTCGGATACTCCATCGCCTCCAACGTTCATGCGCTTGTTGCAGTGGCTGCCATGGAATTGGATATGCCCGTCAGCCTGAGCCTCAGTTATGACGAACACAACCATACGACCGGCAAGAGATCGGCTACGTTCACTAATGGTCGTATAGGATGTGACAAGGACGGGAAAATCATTGCGGCCGAATACGACATTGCTTTAGATCATGGCGCGTACGCACTCGTACCCATTTTCAATAATCTGGTTTCGGTTGGATTCCACGGTTACAACATCCCCAACTTCAAGGCGCTTGCGCGCGGCGGTTCCACGAATCACGCATTTAATACCGCCTATCGCGGCTTTGGTGGCCCCCAAGTCTACACCGCTACCGAAGCCCTTATCGACATGGCTGCCGAAAAAGCAGGAATGGATCCCTGGGAGTTCCGGTACAAGAACGCAGCCAGGACGGGCGATCTAACGATTAACAGCCGTCCGTATCACGATTACCTCTATCCGAAGCTGCTAGAATTGGCAAAGCCCACATATGACAAATACAAGGCTGAGGCCGAAGCAGCAAAAAAGGAAGGCCGACACGTAGGCGTCGGCATGAGCATGGGCAGTTTCGTTATTACCATTGGAGTATGGGACCATGCGGAGGTGGCGTTAGAACTCAATCCCGACGGAACGGTCACACATTACAATACCTGGCAGGATATGGGGCAAGGAGGTGATATCGGCACTCTGACCCATACGGTCAAGGCGCTTGGGCCTTTGGGCATCCGTGCCGAGCAGGTGCGCCTGGTCATGAACGACAGCAAAAAATGTCCCGATACTCTCCTTTCGGCCGCAAGCCGCTCACACTATATGGCGGGCAACGCCACGCTTGATGCGGCAAGACAGCTGCTGGATGCAATGCGCAAAAAGAACGGTGCGTACCGCACTTATGCCGAAATGACCGCCGAGGGTATTCCCACAAAATATGTAGGTCACTACGACCAGCATAACATCGGACTGGCGCAGGATCTCGATCCCGATACCGGCGAAGGTGAAAAGGTGCCAGCCCACATGTATGGGCTCAATCTCGCCTTGGTCGAAGTCGATGTCAAAACTGGAAAATCAAAGGTTTTAAGGTTCACTTTTGCAGGCGACGTGGGCGTTATCGGCAATAGGCTTTCCGTTGAGGGGCAGGCATACGGTGGCATATCCCATTCCATCGGGTTTGCACTGATGGAAGACTACGATGCACAGGACAAGCATGGCAATATGGTCAGCTGCGGGATCCCCTCCATAGACGTAATCCCCGACGATATGCAGCTGATCTTCACAGAAACACCTCGACCAGCCGGGCCGCACGGATCCTGCGGTTGCTCCGAAGTCTTCCAATGCTGCAACCACATGGCGGTCATCAATGCCATTAATCATGCTTGCGGTGTTCGAATTTATGCGCTGCCGGCAACACCGGAAAAAATCAAAGCCGGTTGGGAAGCGAAGCAACGCGGAGAGGATCTGACTCCGCCCAAATATTTCCTCGGAAACGAACTCGAGGAAGAGCTGGAGATTATTAAGGCCCAACCTCTGAGCCAGAGGAAAACACCTGGGGCAGTCCAATAGCTTCGACGTAATTGCAGCTTAGCAATCAGCCGAACGGATGACGTTCGGCTGATTGCTGGCTTGAGGAATGAAACAGGGTGAAAAATTTGGCTCCCATCCCAATCAAAGCGGATAAAGAGTTCGTCGACTTTCTCAATGCCGTACGACTGAAAGAAGTGGAAATCGTCGAGGCAATCCAGGTGACGGTAGACTCTGCTGATTCAGGCGAAGCGTACCTGCGGAATCTGACCGCAACCATTGAGCTATTCCCTACAGCTCCTCAAAAAGCACGGGCAGTCATTTTTAGACTGCAGGCCCTCTCCTTGATGATGGAAAGAAACGAACTGAGGAACTGGATGCTGCCCGGCAGCTCATCATTTACCAAAGCGGGACAACGAGCCGTGATCGCAGCATTGACACATCATCCCCTTTCTTTGATAAATGGCGAAATTACATTCGAAAAGGAATCATTCCTTCAAAGGATTCTTCTCGCTGCGGAATACGAAGGAAAGGTAACGAGCTAGGTTTATTATATTGCATGGTTCAGCGGGTTAGCCAGATACAAGGCAGGCTGTCTGAAACAGAGACAAACTTTGGTGCATTTGTTCAGGAGTTCATCTATGTCCGGATGGAATAAGCTGATATTTACTCTCTCCTTATCTGTTTTCGCGATCGTTGTCGGAACCATTTCTTATGCTGCCTATAGAGGGCATGCGGATGACAGCGATATCGACGCTGTTTTAAGTGCGTATCCTGATCTTAAAGGCACAGCGATTGACTCCTGCGCTACCTGCCACAAAAGCGGAAAAGTGGAGGACGTCCCGGGAACGCTTCGACAGGAAGGTCACTGCGGGTACTGCCATGCAACGCATGTAAGAAAAAACCTGCCGGCTAAGGAAACACTGAATCGTTATGGAGCCGATTATCTTGCCGCCGGCCGGGGAATCAAAGCCGTTCGCGCTATCTCGGCAAAAGATTCAGATAAGGACGGCTTTTCAAATGAAGCCGAATTCCTGAAAGGAACCAACCCGGGCGAAGATCAAAGCAATCCATCGACTGCAATAGCACCGAACAAAATGTTTTCATCCCCTGAACTCAGGACGCTATTGCCGACCTTGAGTGAAACTGTTTTTTTGAATACCTCGCAAAACAAACAGGGCGATTTCTACAACGAATATCGTGGCATGAAAGTTTACGAATTGCTGCAAGCAGTTGGCATTTCTCACGCGGCTGAGAGCGTAGACTTTATCTCACTGGACGGATTCGAAGGCAGCTTTACCATCAAAGAATTGAAGGCAAAGTGGCCGCAGGGCAAGCCGGTTCTGGGTCTCGACAAAAAAACGATAGGCCCATGCGGATGGGTGAGCTACAACGTCCCCGGTCTCAATGAGAAAGCAGCGCTTCCTTCGGTACAGGTGATGCTCGCCTATGAAGAGAATGGGAAGGAAATCGAAAGGGGCAAATTGGATCCCGCAACAGGTCGTATAATCGGTACCGGTCCTTTGCGGCTGGTTGTGCCGCAGTTCAAGATTTCTCCTCCGGATCTGCCGAAGTATGCAGAACAATCATGCCGGGAAAGAGTGCCCCAGGAATATCGATTTACTGAAGACTACGATCACAACGGTGGCAGGAGCTCATTTTCTATTATTGCGGTGAGAATTAACCCTCTGCCAAAAGGAACGAGAGATTTCGACTGGCATAAAATCAGAGAGGAGTTAATTTCAGGAGAAAAAATAGTCTTTTTCGGAGCGTTGTCACCAAAGATCCGATAAAAATTCGTGCATGACCTTGCATGTCTCATGCATTTCGCAGCCCCCCATTTGGGCTATGTGCGATCTGAGATCTTCGGAGTTGAGCGATTGAAATAGAGCGCTGCTACGCGATTAAGGCCCAGCGCTCTCTCATTTCCATCAAAGCCTTCGAGTTGGCGACCTTGAAGCTGCCGGTTCCTACAATGGCGATTGCCTTGAATTTTTGGGATCCAAATTCTCCTCCGAATCCGCCCTAGCCGGCCGCAGTTCCTCCACCATGCTGCAACGACGCAATTCTGCTCAATTTCTCACCGGCCTGGCTCGTCGTGACAATCGCGGGCCTGCGCAGGGTGTACTCCTTCCCTTCCGGGTACCCAAGCCTGGCCGTCAGGTTGCCGCCGGGGGATTCCGCGTCCGGATCGTCGAGAGCGATCATCGGGATCCACCGGAATCGGCAAAACCCAATAAGCCGACAATAAAGTCAAAGCGTGAAACTGGCAGGGAACGACTTTCGATCTAACGACTGCCTCTGGCGATGTCGATAAGAAAAGAAAACGCACGGCTTGATTGATGACGAGCAAGGACCAGTTGCAGCAGGGTTTAACATGTAATGCTGTCCACTTGGATCGGGCTGTCTTTTTGGATTGAGAGATTTTTGTGCTGATGTGCAGGGGCTGGTTTCGTATCTCCGGCACAAAGAGTCTGCAATTCTAGATTGCATTAGGGGCCGAATATGCGATTCAAGTGTGCACTGTACTCCCGCAATAGGAATGTTCTACTTATTTCCCTAGGACGCATAATTCTAGGCTTGAGTGTGTTGGCGGCAATCTACCCGACTCCAGCATATTCCGCGTTTCTAAAGGACCTTCCGATTACCCTAAAACAGCCAAACGGAGAGCTGGTTCGAGCATTTGTAACCGGCGATGAAAACTGCAATTTCATCCACGACGAAGAAGGATATGTCGCCGTCCGCGATCCGGGCAGCCGATTCTGGGTTTATGGTCAGCAGGCGGGAGGCCGCATTCGGCCATCCACCCACATCCTGGGTCGAGGCAAGCCGGATCTGCCCCCAATATCCCGCGCAACAATATTAAGCCTGCAAAAACCGGCTCTTTCTCGGAGTGACCTGCGTTCCGCACGGGCGGGCTCTAAAACCCGTGGGCCTATGGCCGTCGATTCTCTGAATGCATCCAGTGTTTCCAGCGACGGCCCTTGGACGCCGAGTCTCGGAACCGTCAACAATATTGCTATTTTCGTCCGCTTTGCCGACGACCCGGAGTTTACGGCACCGCTTTCGTCCTATGCGGCATTGTTTAATGCTTCCGGGGATAGCGATGTTTCCTTATATAATTATTATAAAGAGGCTTCCTACAATCAGCTGTCGGTTGCCACTTCATTTTATCCCAACTCAGCAGGGACCATTGTCTCGTATCGGGATATGAACCCCCGAGCCTACTATCAGGCTTACGATGTACGCTCTAATCCTCTCGGGTATGCGGATGGCTCGGAATATCTGCAGCGGGAACGGGCCCTCCTGGATAGAGCCGTGAACGCAATCAGTGACCAGGTCCCGAATTCGCTCGAAATCGACGGCAATGGAGATGGTTTCATCGATCACATCTGCCTCATTTATCAAGGGCACCCGGACGGCTGGGCATCCATGCTTTGGCCGCACCAGGCATTCGCGAATGCATCCTCGGCAGCCAGGATTCAGGGCAAACAAATCCGCTCCTACAATGTGCAGATCGATGCAATGCTGCTTCCAGACTGGGTCGGAGTTCTATGCCACGAATTCTTCCACTCCCTGGGAGCTCCGGACCTTTATAACTACTCCTTGCAGGCACCCGGCGCAGTTGGCAATTGGTTTGACAGCGTCGGTGAATGGGACCTCATGGCATCCGACGGTAAAGTGCCGCAACACATGGGTGCCTATATGAAGTACCGCTACGGAAAATGGATCCCGCAATTGCCGGCGATTTCCCAGGACGGCTTATATGCCCTTCGTCCCCTGACCGATAACGTTAATAATGCCTATCGCATTGCATCACCCTACTCGAGCACGGAATGGTTCGTGTTGGAATACCGGAAGAAATCCGGAGTTTTCGAGCAGTCCCTGCCTGGAGAAGGACTATTGGTTTATCGCATCAACACCTCCTATTATGGAGATGCTTCCGGCCCCCCAGATGAAGTGTATCTTTATCGTCCGGGTGGGACTCTATATACCAACGGTTTTCTGGGATATGCTCCCTACAGTTCAAATTCGGGCCGCACGGAATTGTCGGACTTGACAGAACCATCGTCGTTCCTTTCCGCCGGTGGGTCCGGCGGTCTTCTCCTGACCTCGGTCGGCAGCCCAGGGGAACAAATTTCCTTTAGGATTGCCATCGGGCAGGCATTGCATAGGGTCTCGGCTCCGTCCATCACCGACGGGCCGATTCAGGGAAAATCAAGCACATCCTATTCATTCACATCCTCGGCGGCCGTTGATTCTAAAGGCTGCACGATGCAATACCGTTTCTTTTGGGATGATGGTACGTTCTCGGATTGGGCCCAGGATCTGACCGTCAGACACTCCTTCTTCGGTGCGCGATCATACAAAATCCGGGTTCAAGCTCGCTGCGCATCCTCGCCGGACAGCTATTCCCCTTGGTCGGCTCCCTATCTGGTGACCATGGACTTTGAGACTCCTTCGCAGTTTTACATGAAACAACGCGTCCCGGCACCCACGGACTCGAGAATGATGATCTACAGTATGGCAACAGGGGATTTGGATGCAGACGGCAAACAGGAACTCGTTGTCATGTACGCTTACCTTCCCACCAATTATGCCAAGGACCGGATTCAGGATCTGGTGATCTACAGGTGGGTGGATGGGAAGCTTCAGAAGATATGGAATCGCGCAGGATCCTCTCTGAATTATCCCGAAGGATGGTACATAAAGGTTGCGGACATCGACGGCGACGGGCGTGCTGAAATCATCAAGAACGGAGAAATGATCAAATACTCTATGGGGGAGTATATTCCTATCCCCGCCCCTGATCTTGATCTTCCGGTTGCCGTTGGAGATGCCAACAACGATGGGATGCCTGAAGTAATATCCTTTGACGGTTTCCTGTATCAATACAATGCTGGGGCATGGAAAACCGCGGGACATTTTGATGTAGGGGGCGCCTCCACGGTGATGGCCCTGGGGGACACGGATGGAGATGGCAAAAATGAAATCGTCGTTTCCACAGGCAACGGCTTCAACACGGGAACCATTACGGTTCTTCGCGCGACTTCGGGGGGGAATTTCTCCGTGGTCTGGCAGAAGTCAAACTACATGTCGGGCGCGACCGATATCAAGATTGCCGATTGGGATTCGGATGGCAAGAATGAGATTATTCTTGCCTATGGCCAGGATTCCTCGGTCCATGTCTTGAAATATGCAAACTCAGCCTATTCGGAGATCTGGTCGCATATCTTCAATGCCTATTCCGGAATGGGATGGGTGCCGACCCTGGCCCTCGGCAGGTTCAATCCGGCGACAACCGGACTCGATTTAGCGATCGGACTGGGCGGACATTGTCAACAGCCGGCCGAAGGAAGTGGCGTGTATCTTGAAAATGTAGGGATGCTTTTTCACGATTCCGATACGAGCTATGGCGTGGGAAGCATTATCCTGATGGATATCGACCAGGATGGCCAAAACGAGCTTATCGCGGGTTCGACGGACAGTTATATCTACATCCTATCGGCTTACCATACTCCAACGACTCCAACATCGATCGCTGCTTTGGGGGCATCAACATTTTCAACCCGCGGGCCCAGCGGCGATCTCGTCGACGGATATTCTACTGTCACGCTGAACACGGGACACGTTCCATACGGAACCGCAGTATTCAGCCTCGTGCAAAATGGATTTATTGTCAGCGAGGCCGGAGTCCCAGCTTCTCCGCCGACTCTCGCAGCCCGCATTTTTGTCGATGCACGGACCAATTTGACGCCGGGTGCCAATACAGACGTCTCGAGCGTTTCGACCGGATTGGCTGCAGTAAATGCCGGCGTATTCACTGCAAACATGTCGCTGAAACTCCGGGACAGCAATGGCTCATTGTTGTCGGAAGGCGTTGTCAGGTTGGATGCAGGGCAACAGATAGCCAAATTCCTCGATCAATTGACTCCTGGTTTTGTACTCCCTGCAGGCTTCGCGGAAAACGGTTCTGGTTCACTCGAAATTACCAGCGATCAGCCGGTGTCGTTCCTTGCGCTCCGGCTTACCGTGAACCAGCGAGGGGAGTTATTGCTGACGACCACGCCTGTTGCCGATCTTTCCCGTACGTCCACAACTGGTTCAATGGCATTTCCTCAAATCGCCGTTGGCGGAGGATATCAGACCACTCTCCTCCTGCTGAACACCTCCGATGAGATAGAGGCGGGAAAACTGAAGTTTTTTAGCGATAAGGGTACGCCATTCGCCCTGCGTTTCATTGACATGAATGTCGCCGATACCACCTATGCCTATACCATTCCGGCCGGAGGCTTTTTGAGGCTTATAGCGGATCCTGCAGATTCGGAAGTTCGAAGCGGCTGGGCGCAGTTGGTTCCTGATGCCGGGAAATCTACTCCCGCCGGGGCGGCGGTCTTCAGTCTGACTTCAAATGGGATTCTGGTCACAGAAGCAGCAGTCCCCGCCGCATCGGCGACACAACATGTGCGGATCTTTGTCGACAAATCCGACAGCCACGATACAGGGGTGGCGATTGCAAATCCCGGTGATGTTGCAAACCGTGTTACTGCAACGGCCTATCAAATGGACGGGATTACCCCTGCAGGGACAGGAGCGATCCCCCTTGATTTGGCTGCTTTGGGTCACGACGCACGCTTTGCCGGTGAGCTTGTCGCAGGATTGCCAAATGGATTTACGGGAATATTGGATTTGACCGGAACTTTCCCCTTCAGTGCGACCACATTGCGATCTTTGACAAATGGTCGGGGAGATTTTCTGTTGACCACATTCCCTATTGCCGATATCAATCAGCCTGCACCCAATCCGATCCTGTTCCCGCAGATTGCGGCCGGTGGCGGCTATCAAACCCAGATCATCTTGCTGGGTAGCGGCGGCGGCACTTCAACAATCACGTTGAGATACTTTGGAAGCGGTGGATCCCCAATTTCTGTTTCGCCCTAACGGTGATCTGACTGCATTCGGAAGAATTCCATTCACGACAGCGGATAAGAACTCCATAGGTGGCGGCATCCGGCGAAACAACTGTTGGTATCAGCCCTTCCCCCAAGTTATTCGCCCTGTCATATTAATATCCTGTAACGAGCACCTGGTTTCATTTGGTTGCGGATTATTGGGCCGGGCGGCACGAAGCCGCGACTTCAAAAATGCATTATAGTTGCATTCTAAATGCATTATACTTGCATTTTATTTAGCCGATGATCTTGATAAATCAGGAAAGTGCGGCCAGGCAACATGATCCTATTGGATCCAGAACTATTTGCATTTAATGCTTCAGCTCTATTATCGACACTGTGAATCAATGAGCGATTCGGACCATGGGATGATATTCAACATCCAAGGCTACTCCACCCATGATGGCCCCGGCATTCGCACTTCCGTATTCCTGAAAGGATGTCCACTCCGTTGCCGCTGGTGTCAGAATCCGGAATCACATTCTTTCTATCCCGAATTCCTTTTTGTTGAGGAAAAGTGCACCGGATGCGGAGGGTGTATACCGGTCTGCCCGGAAAAGGCAATCCACCTGCACGCGAAAGCGTCTCGAACCGACCGCCGGCTGTGCAGAGGCACAGGATTGTGCGTGGATGCCTGTCCCAACGAAGCAAGAGCTGTGATCGGACGCCTGGCAACCGTGGAGGATGTCTTCCAAGCTATCGCTGCAGATGCGTTGTTCTATCAGGAGTCTGGCGGCGGAGTGACGTTGACCGGAGGAGAACCTCTGGCGCAACCCCAGTTCGCGGCCCGTATTCTGAGTAAATGCCGGGATGCCGGGTTTCAAACGGCGCTGGACACCTGCGGATATGCAGACTGGGCAACCGCCCGGGAAGTCCTGCGCCACGTAAACCTCGTACTGTTCGATTTCAAGCATATGAATCCCGAACTGCATATGCGATATACAGGGGTATCCAATGCGCTGATTTTGCAGAATGCAGAAAATATCCATCACGAGATGTCGATACCGATGCGAGCCCGCATAACACTCGTTCCCGGTTTTAACGATTCTCCTGAAAATCTCGAAGCAACGGCCAAGTTTATCGCCGACAAACTCTCGAACTCCATTCCTGTTCACTTGCTTCCCTACCATCGGTTTGGAGAAGCAAAGTGGGAGAGGTTGGACAGGAAGAGTGAAACTGCATCCATCGAGATTCCTGGTGAACGGCAGTTGGCGGAATGCTGCCGGATTTTTGAATCTTTCGGTCTGGCCACCATCATTGGCGGTTGATTGTACCCGGGGCTGGTCTGCTAAGCGCGACCTTACTTTTTAGGAATGTGATTTCGGATTGGGGGCTGTTATGGCAACACCGCTAGACAAAATTTGCAGGAGAGGGTTTCCTCTGTGTATCGAGAAGGCGCGCCTGATTACGGAATCCTTTCAGAAAACTGAAGGCGAACCATCCATCCTGAGACATGCCATCGCTTTCTCCCATATGTTGGATAACATGCCGGCTTTGATCGACAAAGACGAACTCTTCGTCGGAGAAGGAGCCAGCAAACCCTGGGGAGCAGAACTGGACCCCTTTCTGGGCGTATGGCGGGAAGAGGAAATCAAGGCTGCTGCCGAAGAAGGGATTATTTCCATCGACGAGATGGACTGGCCGTTGTTCAGGGAATTGGGCAAGTACTGGGAGACCCGATGCTCGGAATATGCTCAATCGAAACTATTTGATGAAAGAATATTCAGGTACCTTCAGCTTGGCATCACCCTTCCGCCGATGAAGAGAAAAGACGAATTCAGAGGAGCCTATGCCGGAAACGGCCTTTGCCTATCCTTTGCATTCACCGATTGCTATGCAGACTTCTCCCGATGGATGAACGGATTGAATCCACTCATTCTGGAAGCAGAGGAAGAGCTGGGGAATCTGCGCTATTTCAATCTGGAAGACGTGGAAAAGAAGCTGTTTTTGGAAGCAGCCATAATGGTTCTTAAGGCCGTTATCCGATTGGCTCATAGATATGCCGAGGCTGCCGAAGCGCTGGCGGAAAACGAAAATGATGCCCAGCGGAAGGCAGAGTTAAGAAATATCGCGGAAGCATGCCGCTGGACTCCTGCCAATCGGCCGAAAAGCTTTTATCAAGCCATGCAATCGCTTTGGTTCAATCAAATCCTGTCCGCTCCCACTTCAACCTATAACCTGGGCAGATTCGATCAGTACATGTATCCGTTTTATAAAAAGGATATCGAAGAGGGCAGGATCAATGATGATGAGGTCCTGACCCTGCTTTGCGAATTGCGGATCAAATGCATGAAGCCCGAGAATATCAAGCTTTCGAGCGCAAAGCGGTCGCAGCATGCAGGTTTCGCCAAATGGCGGAACCTGACTATCGGAGGGGTAACAGCCGATGGCAAAGACGCCAGCAATGAACTGACCTATCTGATTCTGGAGGCAGCCAACCGGCTCAGAACAGCCCATCACACCATAACTTTGAGAGTTCACGAAAAGACTCCTGAAGATTTGCTCATCAAAGCACTGGAGGTGGTCAAAACAGGCATCGGCATGCCGGCACTAGCTCTGGACAAGTCTTTTCTCGATTACCTGACTTCCGGAGGAATCCCGCTGGAAGATGCCCGAAATTACCATTTGGCAGGGTGTGTGGATCCCGCCATTCCGGGCAAAGCAAGCTTCCTGGCCGGCAGTTTTTTTGTGGCGCCCAAAGTAATGGAGATCTTTTTGAACAACGGATTGGATCCGCGGACAGGCATGGACGCGTATTCAGCGAAGTCTGCAGTTGAGGAGATGAATTCGTTCGAAGAATTTTATCGCGAATTTTTGCAGGCGCTGTCGTATTTCATCAGTCTGTGGCACGAACACAGTTTCCTGAGCGGTCATCCTAAAGGTTATTATGACGCAGTTGAAATTCTGGAGACAGTCCTGGTCCATGATGGGATCAAAGTAGGGAAACCACTTTCGCGCAGGAAGCCCGTTCCGCCCTATGACTTCAGGGCGGCAATGGTGCCTGTCGGAGTGATTAATGTTGCGGATTCGCTCGCGGCTATCAGGAAGTTGGTCTTCGACGAAAAGAAAATATCCTTACATGTCCTAAAATTGGCGATGGCTGCCAATTGGGAAGGATATGAACATATTCGAAAAATGTGCCTGGAAACTCCCAAATATGGAAACGATATCGACTATGTTGATTCCATAGCAAGAGACCTCTATAGATTTCTACTGGACGAGGAAGCCAAATATTTTGCTTTCGGGCGTCCCGAACATGCAAAAATCCGAGGGATTGGCGGCGCATCGATCTCATCCATGTTTGCGGGCGGCACCATTGTCGGGGCGACTCCCGACGGAAGATATGCCGGCACAACCTTGGCCGATGGGACTGCATCTCCTGCCCAAGGGAAAGACACTCATGGCCCCACGGCAGCGCTCAGGAGTGCGGCAAAAATCGATCAGGCTTCGTGTGCTTCAACGCTACTGAATATGAAGCTACACCCCTCGTCTTTATCTAACCGCGAAGACCTGAAAAAACTGGGCAGCCTCGTCAAGACCTATTCTCGTATGGGCGGCAAATGGATTCAGTTCAATGTTGTCGGGAATAAGGAATTGCTCGAAGCTCAAAAATATCCTGCCAGATATCGCGACCTGATTGTAAGGGTCGCCGGATACAGTGCCTATTTTGTGGACCTGAATAAAGGCGTCCAGGATGATGTAATCCGACGAATGGAGGTTAGTATCTAAATCCACGGTCCTTTCCCGCGAATAGCCTGTGAGCACATCGCATATTTGCGAAAAAAGACACCCGGGTTTCCTCGCTATATCTCCTTTTCTTCTGCATCAGCCATTGCCGGTCTGGAGACTATCCTGACCCTATGCTTCTCCAGTTGAGGTCCCCATGAAAGAACCGCAATCGCAACAACAAGCAGCGCCACTCCCGTCAGCTCTGCGCCGGTTGGCCGCGGAAGCCAATACTTCCATGCAAGAATATAGGTGGCCATAACTCCGCCAATAACGCTTGCAGAGCGTTCCAGCGGCACACAGAAAGTGTTTTCCCGCTTATCAAGCAAGATGAAGGCGCCGAAAACTCCCACGGCAGCCGTCATACATCCCAGCGGAAGCAGGTACCACGCGGCCGCCTGCCCCCATAGATCTGTAAACCCCCATCGAAGCTGGAGGTATGAATTGCCGTTTCCTGTCAAAACCAGTATTCCAAGGACAAGCAAAGCTGCCGGGTATGCAACCATCTGTTCTTCCACAAAATAGCGTTTCTGGGCGGCAGCATCCGGTGACTTTGAGCTCCGGGTCATTACCAAAAGCCGTACGAAGTACCCGAGTGTATACAGAATAATGGCAAAGACGCAGAGCGCCGGCATGCGCAGTCCGCCGCGCTGATGAATGGTAAGTACCAGTGCAACCGCAACAAGCAGTACCGCAATCCAGGAATACCAGTGCACCTTCCGCCCACAGATCTTGTCCACAAGAGGAGCTATCAGCAGAACGTCGCCGCGCATAATTAATTGTATAAACGGGATGCTGACTCCGGGGAAAGTCAATGAAAGGGGAACTGTTATCAATATTAGCGCCGAACCCAGGCCGGCCATGGCAGTCCAGCGGGTGGGAACAGGCAGATCCATGCCGAACATCCGTGCCTGGTGCGTAGACTTCCACCATCCGGTAGCGGTAAAAAAGGCATAGATCAGGATGCATACAACAATGTTGGTGCCGGGCAGAATCTCGAGCCCAGTCAGGGGCCGGTTCATGCCTGCGGGAGCAATGTTGGTAATACCCCTGGTGAGAGCTATCGATGGGATCCAACATGCAAGGTAGCCAAGGACGAGCGCCCAGAGATGTCCCCTTTTTTCATTCACGCTATTTCCCCCAGACTCCATTTTGTGGAATCAGGATAAAGGTCGTATCGATCAACATTTTCACTGAATGAGCCAAGCCTTCACTTTCGAGGAATGGCAGCAACAACAGTATGCAGCCGTTTCGATAGGATGCAACTATATGCATTGCCTGGACCTCCTCGGTTCAATACGGAATCTCATATCATTTTGCACATTGTCAAGAAATATGTCACATATGTGTGACATATTTCCTGTTCTTGCAAGTGGTTCATCAAAGAACGCTGCGTCGCGCCCTAACCGCTTTACCAATAGCAGTAAATAATCGTGGTTGAGAGAACGTATTCGATGCTATTTGATTATCGTATCCAGGCAATCGGTGAACGGCCAATTCGGACCAAATGCTGTCACATATCTGTGCCATATCTATTGACAATGCGTGAACAGGTTGGATAGTTTGGCAGTTCGGCGATTGCAGCCTTAAAGTAATTATTTATCCGATAAAGCGAACTAGAAATAACCATGAAAAACCAGGCTCAGCTCATTACATATGTCGACCGTCTTTCCGCTGGAGGATTCGGCCAGCTTAATTCGTTATTGACGGGGCCCATGAACGGGCTTTTCGGAGGTGCTCATCTTTTGCCTTTTTTTGCTCCCATTGATGGTGCCGACGCCGGATTCGATCCTGTTGACCACACACAGCCCGATGCACGCTTAGGCACATGGGAAGATGTCAGGGCCCTGGGTAACACGGTTGACCTCATCGCTGATCTGATCGTGAACCACGTCTCCTCCTCATCACCGCAGTTCCTCGATTTTTTGGAAAAAGGAGCAAACTCAGAGTTTGCAGGCATGTTTCTTACTTTCCACCGGGTCTTCCCTCAGGGCGCATGCGAGTCGGATATTTTGGGCATTTATCGCCCTCGTCCTACGCTGCCATTCAGTCCGGTAACACTATCTTCCGGAGACAAAAAGCTGGTGTGGACCACGTTTAACCCGCAGCAGGTAGATATTGACGTCCGGCACCCGCAGGCGGAAGCCTATCTCGATTCCATTCTCCGGCAGTTTCACACGGCTGGTATAAAGATGATCCGCCTCGATGCCGTTGGGTATGCAATCAAGAAAGCGGGCACCAGCTGTTTCATGATTCCGGAAACCTTTGACTTTATTTCCGAGCTGACCGCAAAAGCTCGCGCACGGGAAATAGAGGTGCTGGTCGAAATTCACAGCCACTACTTAAAGCAGATCGAGATTGCGCGCCAGGTGGACTGGGTGTATGACTTTGCGCTTCCCCCACTCGTATTGCACGCGCTTTATACAGCCGATCCCCATCCGCTTGCCCGATGGCTGGCCATCAGTCCGCGCAATGCCGTGACCGTTTTGGACACGCATGATGGTATCGGCGTGATCGATGTCGGAGCAGATGCCGCCGGCAACGCGGGACTTCTTTCGCCGGCGGAAATAGACAATCTGGTGGAAACCATCCATCAGCGAAGTCTGGGCCAAAGCAAGCAGGCAACTGGAGCCGCTGCCAATAACCTGGATCTCTATCAGGTCAATTGCACTTTTCTGGATGCTCTTGGAGGGAGAGACCCCGACTATCTGATTGCCCGCGCTCTGCAGTTTTTTGCGCCGGGAATTCCTCAGGTCTATTACGTCGGGCTGCTGGGAGGAAGGAATGACATGGAACTCCTCGGCCGGACCGGCGTAGGACGAGACATTAACCGTCATTACTACACCGGTGCGGAGGTTGAAACCGCACTTGGTCGTCCCCTGATACAGAAGCTGATCGAGCTGATCCGGCTTCGGAATATGCATCCGGCCTTTGGAGGAGAATTCTGCGTAGAGGTTCCGGCCGAACATCAAATGCAGATCCGGTGGAAACTACGGGAGGAATGGATTGAGTTACATACGGACCTGTCGGTTCCTTGCGCATCCATCACAGGCACAGGCATCCAATCACTAACTATTTCGGCAGAGTAGGAATCCCATGGACATACCGGCGGCGCCAACCCGGAATTTGGCAGCAATCAAATGTCTTACATTTTTAATGTTCATGATGTTTGCCATGACAACCGATTCGGTCGGAACCATCATCCCTGAGGTCATAAAAGAATTTCGCTTGAGCATGGTGGCGGCAGGAGCTTTTCACTACGCCCCAATGATTGCGATCGCAATTGCGGGCATTTTTCTCGGCTACCTGGCGGATAGGCTTGGACGCAAGAAAACCATTATCCTGGGACTCGTTCTGTTCGCGCTGAATTCATATCTGTTTGCCGTGGGAAATTCCTTCGCATTCTTCCTCACCCTTCTCGTGATCTCGGGTGCATCGATCGGAATTTTCAAAACGGGAGCTCTGGCGCTTGTTGGGGATATCTCTCAATCTACTTCGGAACACACCACCACCATGAATACCGTGGAAGGATTCTTCGGAGTGGGGGCAATCATCGGGCCCGCCATCGTTGCAAAACTTTTGGCGTCAGGCTTTTCATGGAAATGGCTGTATGTGATAGCGGGAAGCATATGCATGCTGCTCATCCTGACAGCGCTGCTGGTGAAATATCCGAAGACTGTGAAGTCCATGGAGGAGCCGATAGATCTGAAGCGGACGATGCGAATGATGAAGAACCCATACGCATTGGGTTTCTCGCTCGGCATTTTTCTCTATGTCACGGCAGAGTGCGCGGTCTACGTTTGGATGCCGACACTTCTGATCGGATATTCAGGATCGTTTGCCTTCATGGCAACGTATGCTCTGTCCGCATTCTTTATTTTGCGGGCCATCGGTCGGTTTCTTGGATCGTGGGTGCTTACGCGCTTCAACTGGACAGCGGTTATGGCTCTTTTCAGCCTGGCGATTCTAGCCTGTTTCGCAGGCGCCATTGTGGGAGGCCTTTCAATCGCCGTTTGGCTCATGCCCTTATCGGGGCTTTTCATGTCCATGATATACCCGACACTCAATTCGAAGGGCATCAGCTGTTTTCCGAAAACGGAGCACGGCGCCGTTGCCGGGGTTATTTTATTTTTCACCTGCGCTGCGGCTGCCCTGGGGCCGTTGGCGATGGGAGCTGTAAGCGATGCTCTCGGTCATGCAAAGTATGGGTTCATCCTTGCCACTGGATTTGCGGCGCTTATGTTCGCAGGATTGCTGATCAACTGGATATACGACCCGGCCAAGGCGCGTTTAGCTGAATTGGAATCGAGCGAATACAGCGGGCAGCCGAAGATGGCCAGTCAGCAGTAACAGTTAAAGAATGGAGTCTGAAATGGGAATATCCCGGATTGTTATTCTGGCAGTTCTGTTTGCTTCACTTCCATCTGGAGCTTTTGCGCAATCCTCCTCCTTTTTCAAAGCCGGAGCAGCCAAACTGGACATAACCCCGGCGCAATTGCCCAAAAATCTCGAAGGAATTCTCGATCACATATTTGCCCGGGCGATTGTAATCGATAACGGCAAAACCACCGCAGCCCTGGTCTCTGCGGATACCGGTATGCTCGGAGAACAGCTGTTCCAGACGGTATCGCAGAGAATGGAAAAGGAATTAGGAATTCCCGCTCAAAACCTGATCATGGGTCCGACCCACACCCATAGCGCGTTTGGGGCAACCGCCGAACAGATATTTGGTGTTATAAAGGCGGCCAAGGGGAAGCTTCAGCCTGCTCGTATCGGCTATGGGACCGGTGTTTCCTACATCAATATCAACCGCAACATCATCGACCGCAAAACGAACAGATGGTGGGAAGGCCCCAACTATGATGGCCCATCTGACAAGACCGTTGCAGTGATCAAGCTCGAAACCGCGGAAGGCGAGCCAATGGCGGTTTACTATAACTACGCCTGCCACGCCGTGGTTACCGGCAACACGGATCTGCTCAGCGGCGATTATCCCGGCGCAGCGTCCCGATATATCGAAGATTCCTTCGACGACAAAATCGTGGCGCTGTTTTCTGCAGGAGCACAGGGCGATCAGAATCCGATTTTTTTCCAGCAGACATTTGACCTGAGGGATATACGCATCAAAGACTATGCAAAACGCGGCCAAGACATCAGCAATGCCATGCCTCCCGGAGGACAGGGGTTGAATAAGCAGGATCCCACGGTCAGGAAACTGCTGGATCAACAGAAGCAGATGATCCTCACAATGGGTCAGATGCTCGGCGAAGAGGTAAAGCGGGTCATGCGCGAGATGGCTCCGATTCGAATGGCAACAGCCGGCAGAATATTTGCCGCTCAAAAAATGATCAACTTCCCGGGCCGCGACAGGATAGGCCAGGGACGCGCGGGCGTGGAAGGTCAATACAAAGACGGAGCCGATGTCAATCTCAGGCTAAGTCTTCTGATAATCGACAACATTGCGGTCGTGGGTTGTGACGCGGAGATCTACAACATGATTGCCGTTAGATTTAAGCGGGAATCGCCCATAGGCCGATCCGTTTTTGTATCGATGGCGAATGGCAGCGGCAATTCCGGATACATCCCGGATGAATCGTCCTTTGGACAGCAGACTTTTGAGGTTCTGTCGTCGCGCTGCAAACCCGGTTACGCCGAAAGCGCCATTGTCAATGGCCTCCTGGATTTGATCGCGGGCGCCAGCCAAATTCAATGAAACGCAACATGTACGTGCCTTGTAGCTGATATGAGTTTGCGATGGTGGTTGGAATGAATCCTCTGATTTTCGCGGGAATTGGGGAAGTTCTCTTCGATGTTTTCGAGGATGGAACCGAAACCCTGGGCGGCGCCCCCCTGAACGTTGCTGTTCATGCGCATCAATTAGCCCATCAGCTTGGCATTGGGCATGGATGCATCGTAAGTTGCATAGACGCCGACGCTCGGGGATATAGGATTATTGACTCTCTTGACAGGATTGGAATATCGACTCGCTATATCGGCAGGGATCGCTGCCACCCGACAGGATCCGTGTCGATTTTTATGAATAACGGAGAGCCTGGCTATCAAATTGAGTCGGGAGCAGCTTGGGACTACATAAAGCATGGCACCCCCCTCAGGCAATTGGCGGGTCAGTGCGCAGCCGTGTGTTTCGGAAGCCTGGCACAGCGGTCACCGGTATCCCGCGATACGATAAGAGCCTTTCTGCAGAATGCCCCGCAATCTATTCGCCTCTATGACGTCAATTTGAGAAAAAATACGCTGACGGGCGAATGCGGATATTCGCCGGAAATCATTGCTTACAGTTGTGCGGCAGCCACGATAATCAAAGCAAACCAGGCTGAATTATTCGAAGTTTTGGATCTATTGAAAATTTCGTGTCCCATCGACCAGACTATTGACGGAATCCGCCGTGGCATGGAAGCGCTCCTGGCACGCTTCCCTGCTCAAGCCGTCGTTGTCACGCGAGGGGCCGAGGGTACCATTGTCCTGACACGAGGCGGCGAATTTGATCTGAGCGCTCCGGCGACAACTGCGGCCACGCCTTACCCGGTGGGTGCCGGAGACGCCTGTTCGGCGGGCATCCTGTTTGGGACAGTCCTGGGTTGGAGTATCCATGCAACCATGGAACTAGCCAATCGAATGGGAGCCGATGTCGCGGCACATCCATCGGCCACGCCTCCGCTGTCAAACCCAACGCTCACTTATGCCCAAACAGAATTGTCCGATACTTATGGCTAGCTTCAATCTTTGTCACATATCCGTAGACGATATTGCGCTGCATTCCCCTTTTTTCTGCCCGCCACGAGGTATATGCGGCCTCTTGAACATCAGCGAGTAAACGCTTGCCTGGCTGCGCCTTGGCCTGCACAATAGCAATCCGCAATGGCAGTTCCTCGATCTTATGCTTTTGCTATACTCCTGCATGACATACATGCTATATACATACGCGGAATCGAGCCAATTCTCCGATTCACAGATCAATTGGATTTGGCATGCAACTATGCTTATCGGGTAATCGTTTACCGGAACGGTTCAGAATAATTCAAAGACTTAACCATGAATACCCTGCCAGCCGCTTCCGGACCGTCCGTCGTACCAAACAAAACAGGGATGGAGTATATCCTATGAGAAAACCCATCGCATTCTGGCTATTGGTATTTTTGGCATTCTCACTTACAGCCGCAACCACAAGCGGAAGGGATCAACAGACCATGTCCCCTACCATTTTCGGAAAACTTCAGGATGGCCGTGAAGTTCACAAATATACGCTGACCAATAAAGCCGGAGCTTCGGCCGAAATCATCGATTACGGAGCCATCCTTGTTTCTCTCCGCGTTCCAGACAGGCATGGCAAACTCGGAGATGTGGTTTTGGGCTATGACAATGTTCAGGCATACGCGAACGGCACAGCCTATTTTGGCGCGATTGTTGGGCGATACGGAAATCGCATCGGGAAAGGCAAATTCAAGCTGGATGGGAAAGAGTATCAGCTAACCATTAACGATGGGGCCAATCACCTTCACGGCGGCAAAATAGGTTTCAGCAAAGTTTTGTGGGAAGTAAAATCCTTTGCAAATTCCAGCGAACCGTCACTCGCATTGCAGTATGTCAGCCGCGATGGTGAGGAGGGGTATCCCGGGACCGTGGTCCTGAAGGTGAAATATACTTTGACGGATAAGAACGAATTGCGGCTGGATTATGAAGGCACTACCGATCGGCCGACAGTCTTGAACCCGACGCATCACTCTTACTTCAATCTTTCGGGAGATTTCACAAAAACGATTCTTGATCATCAACTGATGATTGAAGCCGATACCATGACGCCTGTCGACAACGGCCTTATCCCGACAGGTCAGATTGTCAGGGTCGACAATACACCGTTTGATTTTCGCGCTGCTACCGCCATTGGGGCTCGTATCAACGCCACCAATGAGCAGCTGACATTTGGCAAAGGCTATGATCACAATTGGGTTTTGCGGAGTAGCGGAGCCAAGCTTGCAAAAGCGGCGGAACTCTATGACCCAACCTCGGGTCGATTGATGACGGTTTTGACCGATCAGCCCGGGCTTCAGTTCTATTCCGGCAACTTCCTCGATGGATCGGCCAAAGGGAAAAACGGTATTGCCTACCAGCGCAGGACAGGGCTCTGCCTGGAAACCCAGGCTTTCCCAGATACGCCCAACAAGGCTCAATTCCCAAGCGTCACGCTGAGACCGGGAAAAACCTATCACCAAACAACTATTTATCAATTCACTACCAGATAGCGCCTAAGGAGACATACCTTCATGAACGTATTAAGTCCTCTCGATTGGATTGTCATCCTGGCCTATTTTGCGCTTATTGCAGGAATTTGCGTCTGGGTTGCAAAAAAGCAGAAGAAAACTTCAGAAAGCTACTTTCTTGCAGGAAGAGAGCTCGGCTGGTTTGTAATAGGCGCTTCGATCTTTGCTTCCAATATCGGGTCGGAGCATCTGGTAGGATTGGCGGGATCCGGTGCAACAGATGGTGTGGCGATGGCCCACTACGAACTGCACGCATGGTGCCTGCTGGTTCTGGCGTGGATCATGGTCCCGTTCTACATGCGATCGAAAGTTTTCACCATGCCGGAGTTCCTGGAAAAACGGTTTTCCCCAGCTGCGCGGACCGTGCTTTCCGTCATTTCCTTGGTAGCATATATTCTGACGAAAATTGCTGTGGGGATATTTGCCGGCGGCGTGGTATTTGCTGTTTTGCTTCCGGAAATGAACGTTTGGGGGTTGGATAGTTTCTGGATCGGATCCCTGTTGGTTGTATTGATCACGGGACTTTATACAATCGTCGGCGGCATGAGTGCTGTCGCTTATACCGAAGCGATGCAGACGATTGTTTTCATCATCGGGTCAGGGTTGGTCACGTTTTTTGGCTTGGAAGCTATCGGCGGTTGGTCCGGGCTGAGAGCTATCGTTCCACCGGAAATGTTCAACCTTTGGAAACCGCTGGTGCCGGCAGGGCTTCATGGCACATGGGCTCCAGTGCGCGATGCACACCAGATGGCCTGGTACTTCAATAACAATTATCCCTGGCTCGGAATGCTTGTCTGTGCGCCGGTCATCGGCTTATGGTACTGGTGCACGGACCAGTATATTGTGCAGAGAACTCTGACTGCGCCAAATGAAACCGAAGCGCGGCGCGGTTCCATTGCCGCTGGTTTTTTCAAGCTTCTTCCGGTTTTTATCTTCATTGTGCCGGGAATCATCTGCTATGCGCTCGCGGTATCCGGCAAGATTCCTTTGTTTCATAAACTCCTGGTTGGGCCCGATGGCAACATCATCCGAGATAATGCGCAACAGGCATTTCCGCTGATGGTGGCACATCTCCTGCCAGTGGGAATCCGCGGCCTTGTTGTTGCCGGGCTGCTGGCGGCGCTCATGAGCTCTCTGGCAGGCGCATTCAATGCTTGTGCCACTCTGTTTACAATTGATTTTTACGGACGGCTGCGCCAAAACGTTACTCAGGAACGGTTGGTTTGGGTAGGTAGAGTTGCAACCGCCGTCATGGTTCTCATTGCCGTCTGCTGGATACCCGTGATTCGCGGTGGCCGCGGTCTCTACGATTATCTCCAGGGCGTTCAGTCGTATCTGGCGCCACCGATATTTGTAGTCTTTTTCCTGGGCGTTTTCTACAAACGGTTGAATGCAAAGGGATGCCTTTGGGCATTGAACACCGGTTTTTTTCTTGGAATTATCCGGCTGGCCATCGACACACCTGTAAAAATGATCCAGGGCTTTCAGTATCCGGAAGGTTCATTCCTGTGGATCGTCAATAACATCTTCTTCCAGTACTACAGTATGATCATCCTGGCTGTTTCTGCCGTGGTGATGATAGTAGTCAGCCATATGAGCGCCGCACCCGATTATGCAAAAATCAGCGGTCTGACTTATGCCACGCGTACTGAAAAAGACAAGGCGATTTCCAGGGCAAGCTGGACGCCAATCGATGTAATCCTCTCGCTTGTCGTTATTGGCCTGATCTTGGCCGCATACCTGTATTTTGTCGGATAGGAGAACATCGATGCCACACTATGTTATCGGCCTTGATTACGGCACGAATAGCTGTCGGTCTCTTGTTGTGGAAGTGGAATCCGGGAGAGAGTTGGCCAGCAGTGTATTCCCCTATCCTTCGGGGACAGAGGGTGTCATTCTTAATCCGTCAGATCCCAACATGGCTCGGCAGAACCCGGCGGATTATCTCCTTGGAATTGAAAGGACGATCCGGCAGGGACTTGAAAAAGCAAAGAATGCCGATCCGGAGTTCAGTCCCGATTGCGTGATTGGCATCGGGGTGGACACAACCGGAAGCAGCCCGATGCCGGTGGACAACCAAGGTCAGCCCCTTTCCTTACACGAGCAGTTCAAAGATGATCCGGCTGCAATGGTATGGCTCTGGAAAGACCACACAAGCTATCGTGAAGCAGCCCAGATCACGCAGTTGGCGGCTGATCTCCGGCCCGAATATCTTTCGAAAATCGGCGGGACCTATTCGTCGGAATGGTGGTGGAGCAAAATACTCCATTGCAAAAACACCGCCGGGCATGTGTTTAATGCGGCCGCAAGCTGGGTGGAGATCTGCGACTGGATTCCTGCAGTCTTAACGGGGCAGACGAATCCTGGTACGCTGCGGCGCAGCATCTGTGCAGCCGGACACAAGGCCATGTTCAACCCATCATGGGATGGACTCCCGGACAGAGAATTTCTTGATAAGCTTTCGCCCGGGCTGGGCTCTCTGCGAGAGCGGCTTTATAGCAAAGCGTACACCGCGGACTGCCGGGCAGGCACATTATCATCCGAATGGGCCGCAAAACTGGGACTCCCCTCTACGGTTGTTGTTGCCGTAGGCGCTTTCGATGCACATATGGGAGCGATCGGTGCCGGCATCGCACCTGGAACTCTCGTTAAGATTATCGGAACCAGCACGTGCGACATCATGATTCATCCCAACAATCTTCCCCTTCGGGATATCCCGGGAGTTTGCGGAATTGTTGACGGTTCCGTTACATCGGGCTTCTATGGTATTGAGGCGGGCCAATCCGCCGTTGGCGATATCTTTCTCTGGTTCGTTAATACGTTGGTATCCGAGAAATACGGCCGGACCGTGGAACAGCAGTTTGCCTCTCTCGAGAGCGCGGCAGCGGAGCTTCTGCCGGGTGAAAGCGGATTGCTGTCTCTCGACTGGAACAATGGGAATCGAACAATCCTGGTCGATGTGCGGCTGGCAGGATTGCTTGTCGGGCAGACGCTGCACACGCAGCCGCACGAAATCTACCGCGCACTGATGGAGGCAACGGGGTTTGGCGCTCTCGCGATTATCGACCGGATCGAAGAATATGGGGTTCCGGTCAAAGAAGTAGTCAATTGCGGCGGCCTGGCCGCTAAAAATCCATTGCTGATGCAGATTTATGCGGATATAACAGGGCGGCCCATGAAAGTAAGCCGGAGCGAACAGACGCCGGCTTTGGGTGCGGCTATTTTCGCCGCTGTGGCCGCCGGCGAAACTGCCGGAGGATATCCCTCGGTGGCGTCGGCTCAAACACGCATGGTTGGGATTGGCACGGAATACCATCCGGTTGAATCCAATCATCAAACCTATAGAAGATTATATGCCTTGTACCGGCAGTTGCATGATGCTTTCGGGACAGCGCAGTGGTCGGGACAGATGCACAATCTGATGAAGCAATTGCTGGATATCCGGGATGCGGTCAGGAGTTCGGGGCAATGACGGAGAAGCTCAAGGAAGAGGTCTTTCAAGCCAATCTACTGCTGATGCGCTACGGACTGGTAACTCTAACGTGGGGCAATGTAAGTGGAATTGACAGATCCGTCCCCTGCGTTGTCATCAAACCCAGTGGCGTTGAATACGAATCGATGAGCGCTCGTGACATGGTGGTTGTTGATCTCGAGGGTAACATTCTGGAGGGGAATCTTCGACCTTCTTCCGACACGGCAACCCATCTGGAGCTTTATCGGTCTTTTCCCGAGATTGGGGGTATTGTCCATACCCACAGCACCTATGCAACCATGTACGCGCAAGCTTGCAGTGAGATTCCCTGTTTTGGAACCACGCATGCCGACCACTTCCGCGGGCCTGTTCCTGTCACGCGATTTTTGACGGAAGCTGAAGTACAGTCCGGGTATGAACGTCACACAGGCTCCGTTATTATCGAGCGGTTCAGCGGGCTGAATCCTGCCGATATGCCGGCCGTTCTGGTTGCAGGACATGCTCCTTTTGCCTGGGGAAAGAGTGCTGCAGATGCTGTGAATAACAGTCTGATTCTCGAGCGCGTTGCCCAGATGGCTTTGGGGTCCATTCAATTGCGCGCCGAACTCGGCGCATTGCCTTCATACATTCAGGAAAAGCACTATCAACGTAAACACGGACCGCGGGCATATTACGGTCAGAAAAAACCATGAGGTCAGTATTTCAATGCAAAACATTCCAGACGTAAAGCTAGGTATCGTTGCCGTAAGCCGTGATTGTTTTCCTATTGAGCTTTCCCACAAGCGGCGCAACAAGGTTGCTGCGGCTTGCAGCGCGATTCAGGTTCCGGTCATTGAAATTGAAACGATTATTGAGAACGAGCGCGATGTGTTGAAAGCGCTTGATGAAGCCAGGCAGAAGGGAGTCAATGCTCTCGCCATCTACCTTGGTAATTTCGGGCCGGAGGGACCGACCACTTTATTGGCGCAGAAATTTGCCGGCCCTGTCATGTTTGTTGCTGCCGCCGAGGATTCCGGAAAAGACATGGTGAACGGTCGTGGGGATGCATATTGCGGCCTCTTGAGCGCTTCCTACAATTTCGGACTGCGAAGGCTTCGGCCGCATGTTCCGGAATACCCGATAGGGGATGCTCAAGACATTGCCGCAATGCTTGCCGACTTCATCCCGGTCGCGCGCATTGTTCTGGGAGTACAAAATCTGAAGATCATTTCCTTCGGCCCGCGGCCTTTTGACTTTGTGACGTGTCATGCTCCCATTCAGCCTCTGTATGATCTCGGTGTTGAGATCATGGAAAACAGTGAGCTGGATTTGTACGACATTGTTCAGGCCGAAAAAGGAAATCCGGAAATCCACCGTATTACTGAACAGATGGCGTCAGAATTGGGGAAAGGCAATACCTACCCCGATTTGATGGAAAAACTCGCCCGTTATGAATTCGCCCTGGAAAAATTCATGCAGGCCAATCTTGGTGCATCGCAATACGCTGCGTTCGCCAATAAGTGCTGGCCTGCTTTCGAGAAATACTTCGGACATGTGCCCTGCTATCTGAATTCGCGTCTGGCTGCGAAAGGAATTCCATCCGCCTGCGAGGCCGATATATACGGCGCGTTGAGCGAATATATGGTCGTCTGCGCCACCGGGCTTCCTCCTGCAATTCTCGATATAAACAACTCCGTTCCAAAGGATATGTATGCCGAATGCAAAAAGGAAATCGGCGACTATGCGCTGAGCGATCTTTGGATGGGTTTTCACTGCGGCAACACTTCCGCGGCATGCCTGATGCAACCATCGATCCAATATCAACTTATTATGCATCGACTGATGGAACCGGAACAGACTCCGAATATCACGCGTGGAACTCTCGAGGGACGCATTAAGTCTGGTCCAATCTCGATTTTCCGCATACAGTCAACCGCCGAAGCTCAGATCCGCGCCTATGTTGCAAACGGCGAGGTTCTCAATGTAGATCCGAAATCTTTTGGATCCATCGGAGTCTTTGCGATCAAGGAAATGGGACGATTCTATCGTCATGTTTTGATTGAAAAGCGCTTCCCTCATCATACCGCCATTGCGTTCAGCCATGCAGGAAAGGCCTTATTCTCCGCGAGCCGAATGCTGGGTGTTGATGATGTATTCTTCAATCATCCCCGAGGCGTTTATTACCCGACCGAAAATCCCTTCTAGTTGTTTCATGGGGTCACACAGTCTTCACCAGGGGTGAAGACTGTGTGACCCTATTCGCCCCTGGTCGTCCTCGCAGGGATAGTGCAAATGATCAGGAATGCGATGAGCATCGTAACCACACCAATTTGAAATACGCTTCTTATGCCCGCCGCCATGGCAGTGCGTATCGCGCGCACAGTATCTGGAAACAGCATGTGCATTTCACTGCCACCCCTGTCAAATCTCACTTTGAGTTCGTCCATCGCAGGCTGCGACAGCAATACGCGTGGGTTGCCGATTGCAGTGACGGTCTCCTGATCAGCGAGCCGATGCAATTCGTACGGTAGCGAACGACGGAGACTTTTTTCATAGGAAGCATTCATCGCGGATCCCAGCAGTGCGGGAGCAATCGCTACCCCCATCAGAATGGCAAAGAACATCGCGCCCATCGCAACTCCCAGCAGTCGCTTGGGAACTGAATTCTGAACAACCATCGTATTCACCGTAGGAACTGCCCCCAACCCGAAACCGGCTATCGAAACAATAGCAACACTCCAGACAATCGGAGTCTGTTCCGTAATGAAGATGACTCCGAACATGTCTACCGTCAGAATTCCAAAACCCACAACATACATCCATTTGAAATTTCCGCGCCTGGCAAGAAGGAAACCTACCGGCACGCCGACAAAAGCCATCAAAACGCTATATGGAGTGATGATCTGTCCGCTTCTCATCGTACTTATCCCCTGAACTCCCTGCAGAAACATCGGGTAGTACATCATTATTCCCATCTGACCGAAGTAGGAGAACAGAGTGGCAATAGCAACAGTCATAAACGTGCGGTTGCGCAAAACCAAAGGGTCGAGGATCGGCTCTTCTACATGATTCTCGGTACGAAGGAAAAGGATCCAGAAGAGAAATGAAACCGATAGCAGCCCAATAACCTGAGGAGACCGCCACGGATACTTTGTGCCGGCATAGGAAAAGCCTATGATGAGAGTCGATGAGGCAACCGCCACCAATATGCACCCAAGAACGTCAATTTTCCGCTTGCCTCGACGGACCACAGAAGGAACTCCAACCGGGACAATAAGGAGGCAAACAACCAACAGCGGCACTGCAATCCAGTAGAGATAGCGCCAACTGAGATTATCAACAAACCAGCCGCCGAGCGTAGGGCCGATGAGCGAAAACACTCCTGTTGGAATGCGCAGCAGACCGATCCACTTCCCCCGCTTTTCAGGAGGGAATAGATCTCCGACCACAGCATACGTAAGCGGCATCATAGCGCCTGTGCCAAGCGCACTTATCACTCCGGCAATTATCAGGAAGATATAATTGGCGCTGATTGCCCCCAAAACTGTTCCCGCAAGGCAAAAAGCCACGGAAATTATCAGCATAATTCTGCGTCCGTATATATCCGATAATTTACCGAAAACCAGTGTTACGAATGCACTGACCAGACTGGGGATGGATACCGCCAGAGAGTAGAGGGACATGCCATTGAGGTCAGCGGCAATTCTTGGCCGAGCAATCCCCAAGGTTTGAACGAAATAGGCCATCGTTCCATAAACAGCAAAGATGGCGGCAACTCCCAAAGTTATCTGCTTTTGGGTAAAGTTATATTCAGCCCTAGACTCCTGAGACATTCGGATCTCTCCGCGAAAAAATGAAAAGGACTTGAATTAGCTGAGTGAGGAAAGCTACTCAATATCTACCACGGCTTTGATGACGCCATCGCGATAATCCGACAGGATCTCAAAAGCAGTGCCTGCCCGATCCAGGCTGAATCGGTGAGTGATCATAAAGTCGGGCTGAATCCTGCCTTCATGGATCAGATCTATCACGGGCTCGATACACTCATTCTGGCGCCGAACATTTATATATGTAATGCCTTTGCGCCGGGCATCATGCACCGGAAAGTAGCTTTGGTCTGTCTCTGGAATACCCACGATGAGGATTCGCCCCATTGGTTTACACAATTGTAAAGCCTGATTGAGAGCGCTCTGCTGGCCGCAACACTCGAAAACCGCATCCAGCTCCAGAGGTTCATGCTGGATAATGTCACGAACGATATCAGTACGGTCGGGATTCCCTGCCCACACGGCACCTTGCTGCCTCGCGATCTCAAGCCGGTAGTCCAGCCGGTCTGTTACATAAATCGCTGAAGCCCCTTCTGCCCGCGCTGAAAGAAGCACACTTAAGCCGATCGGCCCACTCCCCAGAATGCCAATGCTTTTGCCCTTCAGCGAACCGGAAAGCCGCACCGCATAGTGACCGATAGTTAATGGTTCCACCAGGGTGGCCTGGTCTGCAGTTAATCCTCTAGCGCTGTAACAGCAGTCCTCCGGCATAATCAGGTATTGGCATAAGCAGCCATCCAGTTGACCCGGGCAGCCCAGAAAGCGCACCTTCCGGCATGTATGGAAATGACCGAGCCGACATTGATCGCAGATGCCGCAGGAGACGGATGGGTCAACCACAACCATTTCTCCGCGCTGGAATCGTGTTACCTGGCTGCCAACCTCAGCCACAACCGCACTGCATTCATGCCCTATGCAAAACGGATATTGCACGACCTGATCTCCGATCCGTCCTTGCGTGTAATAGTGGAGATCGGATCCGCATATGCCGACACGGAGAACTTTGAGAAGTACATCTGTTGGCCGACGAAGCGCGGGAACGGGTTGATCCACGATTTCATTTTGCCGGATTCCAGTCAATACCATGCTTTTCATAGGGCTATCCCAACTCAGCTTTGATGTGCACCAGTCCGCTGCCGTCCCGCAGCGATGTTCGGTTGAAAGCAAAACTCTACCACAATGTTGTCACATTAATGTGACATATTTCTTGACAAGCCATTATTAACTTTTATAGCCTGCCAGCGCATTCACAGTCATCATCCTCAAAAAGCTTTTGCGGGTGGCCTGTCCGGCAAAACTCAAAAAGGCTTCGAAAGAATGCATTTGATGCACGAACTACCGGCTTTTGGTGACTGACCTCCCAAAAGCGCAACAGGGATGCCAGTCATGGCCGGCACGCCTGCCGCGGAGAGCACTGGTTCCTCCGTATATGCTACTTCATCCATCAGTGCTTTCTGCGGCAGGAACTATTGCTTTGAGAAAATATATGCCTCTTTTTACCAATGATCACGGTAGATTCTCTGGATGGAAGGCACTCTCTATTTTGGCAATAACATAGTTCGTGATGACGGGATTGGTTTCTCTAGTCCGGCTCCGAGCTGAGCGCCATTTGCTGCCGGCATTATCGCCGGCCTCGGATGCGCAAAGGCTCTGGAGCTGAATTCACCGGGAACACTTCCTTCAAAAGGAAATATTCCCTTCCCTTGCACAGTTTGCTCTATTCTATCGGGAGATGGGACACATGAAAATAAAGACATTTGCTTTATCGATTGTTCTTCTCGCGAGCTTTTTTGCATCCGCCGCATGGGCGGCGGGGACTGCAAAGATTGTCGTGATGAATCCGCGGGGCATCCAGCCGGAAATCCGCAAGATTCCGATGGCAAAACGCCAGGCGACGCTCGATGACAAAACGGTCTACATAATCGACATCAAATATCCGAACACAAAACCTTTTGTGGAGGCGATGCTTGCGGCGCTGAAAGCCAAGTATCCGAAGACCACGTGGGTGGTGAAGGAAAAGCTCGGCGGATACATGGATGATGATCCGGCGCTGTGGAAGGAAACCAAAGAGAAAGCCGCCGCTGCCATCGTCCTGGTGGGGCATTGAAGCAGCTGCTCGCCGGCAGTTGTCGGCCATGCAGTGACACTGGAAAGAATGGGCATCCCCGCGGTACCGATGATCACAGCGCGTTTCAAAGAGCTGGTAACGACGATCTCGTACAAAAAAGGGATTCCGAACATGCGGATCACCTATACGCCGCATCCCATCACCGACAGACCCCGGGATCTTTGCGACAAGTATGTGCAGGGCAACGATCCGAACAGCGGCCAGCCGATGCTGGAACAGATCTATGGAGCGCTGACGAAGCCTCTGTCCGCGGAAGACGCCAAGGCCGGCTTCCTCAAGCGAGATCCGCGCCCGAGGCTGTTGCCTCCGGACACGCCGGAAAACCTGCTGGAATACTTCCACGAACACGTCTTCACCGACGGCAACCCGATCATTCTCCCGACCGAACAGAAGGTGGCGGAAATGCTGAAAGCCACCAGCCGCAAGCCGGATGAATGGGTCGGCCAGATGCGTCCCTCTCCTCCCCATGAAGCCTGGTACTACACGGTGGAAATGGTCGCCGTGAATGCCGTCATGGCGGGAGCCAAACCGGAATACTTCCCCACGATCCTGGCGATTGCCTCCAAGGGTTTGACCTCGATGTTCAGCTCGACTTCGTCGTTTGCCCGCATGGTCGTCGTCAACGGCCCGGTGGTGAAGGAAATCGGCATGAACACCAGCATCGGAGCACTGGGTCCGAACAACCGTGCCAACTCCTCCATCGGCCGCTGCTGGACGCTGATCTCCAAGAACCTCGGCGGATCCGGGAAACCGGGAGAAACCTACCTGGGCAGCCAGGGGAACCAGTTGAACTACAACAACCTCTGCTTCCCGGAAACGGAAGAAGGGTTGCCGGCAGGATGGAATCCGTTGTCGGTGCAGAAGGGTTTCAAGAAGTCCGACAGCGTGGTCAGCCTGTTCAGCGGCTGGAGCTTCAACGATATCGCCTGGTACTCGCCGCTGCCGCAGCATGAAGTCATCCGCGGCTGGCTGGAACATTTCTTCTCGTTCGGGACGACGCAGGCAACGCTGGTGCTCGATCCGATTGTGGCAGCCGACGTAGCGAACATCGGTCACTTTGGGACGAAGGAAGCCTTTGCCCAATGGCTGGCAGACAACACCGGGACCCCGGGCTGGCTGTACTGGTCGCAGAACGAAAATGCTCTTAAGCAGGCGAAAGAGGGAGTGGAACCCTATGCCGGCTGGTATAAACAGGGCACGGGCGCGGTAGTGCCATCCTCCCGCTATAAGCGAAATCGCGGTGGCGTGGCAAGGAATGCCCCACCGAGAAATTCCTCCTTCATTGCATCGGAAAATAGCAATGAGCCAACAAATTCAGTCAACATTGTTGTGACCGGCGGCGGGACGAACACGTTCTGGTCGGGCGGCGATTTTGGTTATGCGGGCAGTGCGTCCGTAGATCTCTGGAGATAGGAGGAACGATCTTATGAAAAACCGAACAATAATTATTGCAATAGCGCTGTTGGGATTGGTCGCATGCCTCCAGCCTGTCATGGCGCAGGAGAACACGCCCACGAATCCGGTTGCCGTAAAGGTGCCGCTGAAATCGATGGTCGAACTCGGGTCGGTGTATACCAACATCTATGACATCACGATCACGGTACTTGAAACTGTTCGCGGCAATGCGGCGCTTGAACAGCTCAAGGCGGCGGATCCGAATGTCAAGGCGCCGGCAGCGGGCTTTGATTACGTGCTGGCACGCGTCAAGTTCGAACTCAAGGGGCGCTATGTCAGCGACAACCTGTCGTTTGATCTCGGAACCGAACCGTTGCAGTGGGTTTTGCTGTCGGGCGCGGATCTGACGGAATATGACCGGGTATCGCTGACGGTTCCCAAGCCTGCTTTGGCAGGCATTGTGAAACCCGGCAGTTCGATGGAAGGCTGGGTGGGCTTTGCCGTTTCTCAAAAAGACGCCAAGCCGGTGATGGTATTTGATCCGGATACCGGCGGCGCTACAGGGCGCGGCAAAACTCTATTTTTTAAGCTGTATTAAGGGGTCGAACCGGTGCATTCCAAAGCATGCTATGCACCGCATTATTTACGTTTGGGAGGGGGACCACCAGTGAACACAATCAGAACCGGATGGATAAGCACTGCCTTAGCGGCTTTCATCCTGCTCGCGTCGAGTCTTGCATGGGCCGACGAGGCAGAATTCCGCAATGCCTGCGTATCTCTGGGTAAATTATCGACGCAATCTTTCCGCGTTGATGCCTCGGAGTGGGTTGCAGCCTCGCGTGTGCCTGCAGGACCGGGAGGTGCCACCATGGAGGTCCCCGCCCACTGTCTTTTTCGCGTCATGATTGACTCTCGCTCATCCGGAATGGATGAGCTGAGCTATGGCACGGGAATCGAAATGCGATTGCCGCTGGACTGGAATGGCCGCATGTTGTTTCAGGGCGGCGGCGGGTTGGATGGTGTGCTAACGCCCGCATTCGGATCTGTTTCCGGAGCTCCTTCCGCGCTTGCACGCGGGTTCGCAGTAGTTTCCACCGATGGGGGCCATCGCGGTCGCAGCAGTGTAGATGGGCGCTTTGCTGTTGACCAACAAGCCAAGCTTGATTTTGCCTATCAAGCGGTTCAACGCACAACTCGCGAGGCAAAATCGCTCATCAATCGCTATTATGGACGCAAACCGGACTATTCCTACTTTATGGGATGCTCAACGGGCGGGAGGGAGGCGATGCTTTCAGCACAACGTCTTCCGCTGGAGTTCGACGGCGTGGTTTCCGGCAATGCCTCCTTTAATTTGACGCGGGTTGCGGCAAACCAGGTCTGGAGTTTGCAGACTGTTACACGGATCGCGCCCAAAGACGCAAGCGGCAAACCTCTGCTCTCGGAAGCCTTCACGGACACACAGCTAAAGGCAATATCGAAAGCCGTTCTCAAGCAATGCGATGGACTCGATGGACTCGAGGACGGGATGATCAATGATTTCAAATCCTGTCCATTTGATCCGGCTTCTCTTCGCTGCAGTGAAGCGGCGGGTGCGGGCAAGACGGAGTGTTTGTCTGCGCAGCAAATCAGCGGATTAAAAGACATCCTCGGCGGTGCCCGAAATTCCAGGGGCGAATCACTCTACGGCGCAACCCCATACGACACAGGCATTGCCCAGCCAGCCTGGCGGGCAATGCACCTGGGAACTGCAAAAGATGAACCCGCGAATGCATGGCTCGGCCGTGATACTCTGCGCCTTTTCGCCGTCACACCATCGAATCCTGATCTCGATCCGCTGAAATTCGATTTTGATCGCGATATGGTTTCTACCGCGGAGACCGCCGCCATCAACGATGCAGTGGCTACGCTGCACACCACATTCGCGGGGCACGGCGGCAAAATGATCGTCTACCATGGCCTATCGGATCAAGCAATGTGGACCGGTGCACTGACTCAGTGGTATGAACGCCTGACCCCTCGCGACAGCCAGGGGCCTCAATCCTGGGCCCGCCTGTTTCTTGTTCCAGGCATGACTCACTGCGGCGGCGGACAATCGACGGATCAATTCGATATGCTCACTGCCATTCAACAATGGGTCGAAAAAGGGCAGGCTCCGGACCGTGTTGTTGCCTCGGGGAAGGCATTCCCCGGCAAGACTCGCCCACTGTGTCCTTATCCGAAAGTAGCCCGGTTCGACGGCGGCAATCCCGACGACCAGAAAAGCTTTTCCTGTCGCTAACCCGGCGTCCTATTCAGCCACACCGAATGGTTCCCGGCGTAGAGGCAATTATTCCCACAGGAAGGTGCGTTTTCCCGACCAAAGTATTTCATAAAATTCGAGGAGGTCATAAATGAAGAACTTGATGCACTGCCTTGGCATGCTGGTATTCCTGACGTGCACTGTCTATGCTCAAGCGCCGCCGTCAACGCAACCTGTGGCGAATGCCCCAACCGTTCTTCCAGCTTCAACACCGCTGGGAACCGGATCGCTAAAGGCAATCATGGAAGCGGACGCTGCCTTGGCCAAGCACACTGTGTATCGACCCAATGATATGAACGCCATTGGTTCGGCAAAGCTGCCTATCCTGGCCTGGGGCAACGGCGCTTGTGCAGCGGACGGCAACGCCTTCCGCCTTTTCCTGACCGAAATTGCAAGCCATGGCTATCTGGTCATTGCAAACGGTCCCATTGGTCCGGACAGGGCGCAGTTTCCACCAACCATGCCGGCCAACCGTGGCGCGACTGCGACGAAACCAAACCCTGCCACTGCTGCTCCTCCAGTCATTTCATCAACTCCTCCCACCACAACGGCTCAGCTCATTGAAGCCGTTGATTGGGCAATCAAGGAAAACAGTCGCAAGGGCAGCAGGTACTTTGGCAAACTTGACACAGCGAAAATAGCGGTGGCAGGCATGTCCTGCGGCGGAGTACAGGCGATCGAAGCTTCTGTTGATCCGCGAGTAAAAACCACCATTGTCGCCAATAGCGGATTAATGACCGTGCCCACGACAATGTCAGGGAGCGGGAAGCCTGTCCCCAAAGAGTCACTGAAACTGATGCACGCGCCGGTGCTCTACATGAGCGGCGATGAGTCGGACATCGCGTACGGAAATGCCAATGACGATTTCGAAAAGATCAACCACATACCGGTTTTTCGCGCCTTTGAAAAAGGTATCGGCCATGGGGGCACCTACCACGATCCGAATGGGGGTGCCTTTGGTAAAGTCGCCCTCGCCTGGCTTGACTGGCAGCTAAAAGGTAACAAAACGGCTGCGAAGATGTTCCGAGGAACGAAGTGCAGTTTGTGCAGCGATTCGCAGTGGGTTACGCGTAAAAAGAAGATTGATTAAACCTGCATTCCGGCTCAATCGATGTTAACAGGGAGAACACGGACAAGCAATTCCGTGTTCTCCTTTCTATTCAGTCCTTGTGGCTGATTATGCCCCTGCATCCCACGATCTGAGCGCAACCGCATGTTTTGCGGCGATTCTACCGGAGAACAAACACTCCCCAATATTCCCACCCGAGTTGTATCCCCAACCCCAGAAGGATCCAAGTTCCCCAGTTCCATAAAGCCGCGCAATCGGTCTTTTATAGGGATCCACAATCTGACAAAACTTATTGCGCCTCGGTCCGCCCATGGTGTTTGCAGTGTTAGGCCATTGCTTCATTGCATAAAAAGGTGGTCCGCCGATAGGAGCCAGCGACCCCGGGAATCTGCCGAATTCGAGATCCTTTTTATCGGCACAGAACTGATTGTACTGAGCCACGGTCGATTCCAGCTTTTTTGCATCCATCAGATTGCGATTATCCGAATCCCTTCTGATCTTCGCCGCCAGTTCATCCAGTGAATCCGCTTTCAGTATCCAGCCTTTGGCAATCTCTTCTCTATTATCAGCACTCCAATTGATACCGGAGTGCCACACAAACCAAGTCCATTTCCCTCCCCCACCGATTGCCTTGGATGAGAGCATAGAGCCAGCTTTAACTGAAGCCTCATCGAAAATTGCCCAACAGGGGACGCTGGACCAATCCATTGCGGCAGCATTGAAATCAAGATTGCGGGTCCCGAGTCCGTGGGAGCGAGTGCCGCCTCTTTCATTCATGTATCGTTTTCCCAGCTTGTTGACCAGAATGGAGCTATTGCCTCTTGGACCGGCAGGCGCCAGACCGATGATGTGGGGATCTGTCCCCGGAACCACAAAGCAACCCGGATGCCCGCCGTTGATTTCGTTCATGTGCCATAGATCCGCACCAACTTTCTGAGCCATTCGGATTCCATCGCCGGTGTTTCCAGGCGTTCCTACCCCCATGACTGGCGAGCCCCAGAAATACTGCTTTTGCATTGCATAGTCAAACTCCAGGCCGCCGCAGGCGAGTACGACTGCCTTTTTGGCCTTAATTGCGATTTTGACCCCTTTTTTTCAGCCATCACGCCGGCAATCTCTTTCGTTCCGCTATCCTGAATGAGTTCCTTTGCAGGCGTCTCATACAAAACCGGGATTCCTCGCTTCTGCACCTGGTCGCGCATAAACTGCCATAGCCGCCCATCGCCTGTGGTCCCGCGGCTGGCACCATCCACTGACCAGGCATAGGCCTGATAACAGTCGCTGCCAGGCAGTTCCGGAAAGGCTATATCCGCCATGGCAAGAGGCAGCGGAGCGAGAGTTGCTCCCAGATTTTTGAGAACCTGCAGGTTTTCCGCCAATCCTTCAGACATGACCTTGAAGATTTCCTCGTCTTCCGTCATTCCGCAATCCATGGCTTTGATATACGCAATCCCCTTTTCGACATCCTTGGGCGCCCAGATGAACTGCATACAGACTTTGCTGTTCCCTCCCTCGTACTGCTGCGAGAGTTTTTCCAGGAGCAGCACCTTGGCACCCGCATCCGCCGCGGCAACAGCGGTCGAGAGCCCTGCCATCCCGGTTCCGACAACCACAAGGTCGGCCGTATGATCCCATTTTACCGGAATGCCGGAATCGCACTTGGGATGCGCCTTTGCAGACGTAGAAGCCCCCAGGAAGGTCAGGGTGCCTGCCCCGGCAAGCGCCGCAGCATCGGCGGCGGCGCCCTTGATAAATTTGCGACGCGTAAGGTTCTTTTCATTCGACATAGGAACTCTCCATCTCTGCAAAACTTGGATCAATCCTGCCAGGAATTTGATATGCATAATGCATGCATGTAGCATATTATACGCACTACATGTTCGGAATCAGTGAAAATTCCAATGGAACCCCAAGAACATACTTTTCGTAAAACGTGCAAGTCAATCAAGAGATCTATGATGAAAGCAATTATTTGCGTTACGGAATCAATTCTGCTGATATGCGCGGCTTTAGCTCAAACGACGCAGGCAGCACGGCCGATCTCTTCCTTTGGTCAATATCAGCCGGCGCCGCTTTATAGCGAAGCGATCACAACATCGCACTATTTGACCATGCGCGACGGCGTTCGCCTGGCAGTCAGCATTACACGTCCCTCTAATAATGGAAAGCCGGTTGAAAAGCGATTCCCGGTTCTTTGGCAACATACATTGGCGATAGCAGCGCCCGGTATTCAGGCATCCGGAAATGGAAGTGCGGGGGGGTATGGTGCGGTACCCAGCCTTGCCTACAACGGCTATATCGTCGTTCAAGTGGCCAGACGCGGGCAGGGGCCCTCATTTGGGAAACGCCGCGGATACAACGACCGCTCCGAAGCTTATGATGCCTATGAAGTGATCGACTGGCTTGCTTCGCAACCCTGGTCGACAGGTGCGGTAGGCGTATACGGCTGTTCAAACACTGGTGACGCATCCATGCACGCGGTTACATCGGCCAATCCGCATTTGAAGGCGGCTTGGGCAGGGTGCTTTTCCTGGGAAAAATACGATGGCTTCTGGCGCGGGGGAATCTACGCCAATTGGGGAACCGGCCCAGAACGCACCATTGAACAGGACATGGCAAATATTCCGGTGCAGGGAGATGAAGCAAAGGTGTTGCTGCGCCAGGCGGCAGAGGAACATCAAGGCGGCACCGTGCTCACTCAGATGTGGTCTGCCATGCCATTCCGTGATGATTATGCCCCGGGAGTAGGCAGCCGTTTCTGGTATGAAGGGAGCGTCGCAAGCTATTTGCCGCAGATGAACACATCAGGCACCGCCATCTACATTCAAGGCGGCTGGCGCGATGATCTTCGGGGCCAGGGATTGCTAGCCTACGCCAACCTGACAAATGACCGGCATGTGGTTATAGGTCCATGGGGGCACTGCCAGAATGACGATTTCAATATGCTTGCCGAAATGCACCGCTTTTTTGATCAACATCTGAAAGGAATAAATACCGGCATTTTATCCCAGGACCCGATTCACTATTTTACGGTCAACGCTCCGGTGGGAACCGAATGGCGTTCCTCTAAAACCTGGCCGGTTGCAGGCACCCAGCAAATCAAATTCTATCTGGCTGGCGGTTCGAACGAGGGAGGGCAGCTGTTGTCTCAGGCTCCCGCCGGAGCAGAGACGCAAACATCCTTTACCGTTCGTTATGACGTGGATTGCCCCAGCCGGCCCAAAATGCCGGGAGGGATGCTAACCGGCGCTCCGCCCTGCCCTGTAAATCATGGCGGGCCGCGGTTCATTACGGCTCCGCTGGAATCGAACCTCGAGGTCACGGGCGATGCCGTCGTAGATCTCTGGCTTTCCTCAAGTGCCGTCGATGCAAATATCTTTGTTTATCTGGAAGATGTGGCACCGGATGGAACGACCACACAGGTCACCGATGCACGATTGAAAGCCTCGCTCCGAAAGATCAGTAAGCCGAGGTACGAAAACAACGGCTTACCCTATCATCGCAGTCATAGAGAAGATGCTCAGCCATTAAAGCCCGGGGAGCCTGCGCATCTCATGTTTGCATTTCTGCCGGCATCCCATATTTTCAAAGCGGGCCATCAAATGCGGATCTCGATTGCAGGAGCGGATTATCGAGAGCGCGATCGCACACCGGTTTCCCCTGCACCGGTGGTAACCATCCACAACACCCCAGCACACCTTTCTTTCGTGAGCCTGCCTATTGTCCGATAATGAAAGATTGCTTTCGAGTGCGGCCAGTTTTGCTGCTGATTTTGGTTCCCGAGTGCCGAAAAAAACGCCACGAATTTCACGAATTTAGGCTCCGTGAAATTCGTGGCGTTTTCGTTTTGCGGCACTAGGCTTGGGCCAGTTCGTCGAGCGATTTGCCCTTGGTTTCTTTTCTGACAAACAGGAAGGCGGCAATAGCGCCAATAATGGCCGGGACCAAATAGAACAGGAACGATATTTCCATTCCAAGCTGCATTCCTATAACAGCGCCTGAAACAATAGGAGCGAGCGCTCCACCCACGCGGCCAAACGCCTGACACCAGGATACGCCGGTATTGCGAAACTCCGTGGGATATCCTTCCGCCATTAGCGGCTGCACTGCCGTGATTGCATAATTTATGGCGAAGCCCATGAAAATGCTGGCGGCAAGGATTGGGACAAATCCTCCGCCTATAAAGGCCATCAGAATGATAGAAAAACCTCCAAGCAGATAGCTCATGATAAGGTTTGGCCTTCGGCCTATCACTTCAGAGACAAAACCGGTCGAACAATTGGCAATTACTGCCGCGCCATTGTTGGCGATGGCGAGAGCATATGCGGAGGTTAACTGAAACCCCTTTTCCAGCATCAGCGATGGAAGCCATGCGTTGAGGCCATATACCGTGAAGCAGCCGCAGAAATAGGTGATCCAGACACCCGCGGTGATAGTGCGGTATTCTTTTGAGAAAAGCGCCCGGGGGCCCGCGATTTTGGGAACCGGTGGAACTATTAGCGCATTGGGATCTCGATGAGTAATGATGCCGGTCGCCATGCTCTCGATGCTGGCAAGGATTTCAACCGCTTCCTTTTTGCGTCCTTTGTTGGCCAGCCAGTAAGCGGATTCCTTCATTCGAAAATACAGGAATACGGAGTAGAGGAAAGGAATTCCTCCAATCAGGTAGCAGACCCTCCACCCATGGTGCGGAACAAGCAGCGTCGGGATCAGCCCCCCAAGTACCCAGCCCACAATCATCCATGCCATACCGAAAGTGATGAACAGAGCGCGGCGGGCGGTAGGAGTGGATTCAGAAAAAATTGTTGTGACCACCGGAATGCAGGCGCCCAAACCCACGCCTGCCAGTACACGGAAGAAGGCAAATTGTCCAAAGGAAGATGAAAAGTAGATCGGTATTGTTAGCAGCGAATAAGCAGCGATGGAAAAGATAAGCGTTTTCCTTCGGCCTATCTTATCCGAGATGATTCCGGCACACGCGCCGCCTATGATAAGTCCGATGAGGCTCCAGGAGGACAGGCTTCCGGTCTGTACCTTGTTTAATGCCCACTCCGCTGATATCTGCGGCATCGTATAGGAAACAACCATATAGTCATAGCCGTCAAAAACCATTGCCATGCCGAGGAAGAAAAATATGGACCAGGTAAACTTATTGACGCCCAAAGAGTCCATTACTTCAGATATTGTAAAACCTTTCACGATTTCGTTCTCCTTCTGCACCACTGCATTATCGGAGGCCAAGCCCTTGGAGTGCGGCCGCCTTACAGCTGCAAAGCGACCGCATTCCATCTTTGGGGCAACATCAGTACAAGCGGAACCAGGAAGTCCCGGGGTTAAAGATCACCACCGGTTTCCTGTCGCCTTTTGCCACATTTAGTGAAAGCCAGCATTCCAACACATCCCCTGAACGAAGCACTGGACCCCGTCCTGTCTGCGCGGTCAGAATCGCCGGCTCTTCATAGGGTTTTCGGTCTTCGGAAAAGGCGCTAAACTGCATTCCTTTTACTTCCCAGGGCTTATCCCCGGGAGCACCACGCGCTTTGTATTCAAACCGGACACGTGCAAGAACCGGCTCCGAATCCTGTTTTGCCTGCACACCGGACTTACCAAACTTCTTCAGCACTTCGACGCACGCCTCACCCCGAACAATCTCGGCCACCGCTATTTTGAGGTCATAGGTCTCGGGCGAAACATACATATCACTGAGTTCAACGATGGTCGACACGGTTGTTCCAACCAATGCCGCATCTTCGGAGGAAATGCCTGTCCCTGGTTTCTCTTGTTTTGCCGGTTCTGATTTTTCAGAACAGCCGGTCAGAGCGACCAGGGTTATAGTCAAGATGCAAGTGCAAATCGCTGGGAATCGCATTGGCAAACCTCTATTTCCATTTATCTATGGATGCACTGGCCAGATATCTAAAATCGCCCGCATACCAGTAGGGATTGGTCTCGCCACCAACCACGACGATCTCCACCCCTGCTTTTGGGCTAAAAAGCGGCAGGGGAGAATCGGATTCCGGCGCTCGTCTCAAAAGAGAGGCATATGGCTGAACTCCCGCCTTAGCCTTATTCAGATAATCCGGCATAGCGTTCCAGTAATTCCACATCGTAAAGTGCACATGCTCGGTCAGCCACTGACTTAGCTTTTCTTTCGTTTCGAAAGCTTCCTCTTCCTGAAGAGCTCTGGCGGTGACCGGATCGACAATCAGTGTTCCTGCCGTCTGGATGTTCACCCCTGGAGTATGGTGGGCGCCAGCCCCGCTCATCTCCAACGCCACCATTTGACGCCTCATCAATTCATGATATTTGTCTGGATTATAGGCGCTGTAATTCAGGAGCGTCCACCCGTTGAAAACGCTCACAACACTCTCTCTCTGCTTAAAGCCCTTTTGCACATGCAGAGGCTTCCAGCCGGACGGCAAAGCTTCTTCTTTCTCGGCAAAACATAGGTTGTTGTAATTGTAGTTATTTCCGAATGTCCCAAGATACGTTGTCCCGGCTTTCCCGCCGCCACCGAGGTTTTTGGTGATAAATGTCCACGTCCTGCCAATCACGGCATTGGCCTCATCGAACGGACCCAAGGCACCTATCCCCATATTCATCTTTAGTTCGTTTCTTATGGGGCCATTGGTTACCATCATCCGGGCCATGGAGGATGTCGATGAGGGAAGCGAAGCTTGCCCTGTTGCAGCCAAAGCCAGGATGACCGGGAGGTGTTTCGGTTGGGCACCTGCCATCACGGCATTGACGGCAACCATTTCGACCGTATACTTCCAGGGCGCCTGCGCGGGCGAGGGCATCATCTGACCGACGATTTCATCGGGCTTGTGGCTCGTCCCTTTAAGCATTTCTAAAACTCTCTGTTCGGTGGGGAGTGCTATCATGAGCCCATCGGTCCAACCGTTTTCTACAAACTGGTGCTCCAGGTTCTGAACTGTATCCGGTTTCAGCAACCTTTCCCGTGGCTTTTCAACGAATCCAGTCTTCTTGTCTTCCTCCGATAACGGTTTGGTTAAAGCTGCTACGATCTCGTCAATAACGGGCTTCCCAGTCAACGGATCGCTCCCCTCAATGTATTTTCGGCACTCTTCCGCGGACTTATTCGAAACCGGGTGATGAATAAAGGTAAACCGTTCACGCGGCATTCCTTTGCTGATGGCAGTTGCCTCTGCAACCTCTTGAAATCGTCCAGTGACAATAGGGGCTACAGGCACTCCGAGTTTTTCGACCGTAATAGCATGGCTGGCGACCGCCGGCGTACAGCTGCTTCAATGGCCAACGCCAATGATCATTCCCTGCGCATTCGCTTTGATTTCCTCCCACAGTTTCGGATCATCGTCAAAGTAGGTGCCCGCCTTGCTTTTAACCACCCATTTGGTTTTGGGATACTTTTCCGAAAATACTTTTTGAATTTCCTCGAATAACTGGTGCGTCAGTGGATACATCACGTCCACGATGTATATAGTCTTCCCTTCCAGCGTATCCATCCGAGGCGCCATTGGAAGCAACGGAGTTGGGGAAGGTGCGCCGACCGGATTCAGGACAGTTATCGTCTTCTGTTCGGGGTTTTGAGTGCAGGCAACGAACAGACAGGTAAGAAGACAGATTCCAATTTGCAGCCAACCCATGCTCTTTTTCACGGTCTATCCTCCTTTTAGGGATGCCTCAGTCACCACAACGGCTCGTAAGGAATGCTACTTCCAGGGCTTTTCCGCAGCAGCATTTTCACCGGCGATGCGGCCAAATGCTATCGCTTCCGGAATGTTGCTCCCACCCGGGTATAAAAATCCGAAGAACGAACCGAATTCGCCGGCGGAATAGAGCCTTGGAATAGGTTTGTTGTCCTTGTTAAGCGTTTGCGCCCTTCCGTTATGTTTGGGGCCACCCTGCGTATTGGTAACAGTAAGTGCCAATTCCGCCGCATAGTACGGCGGGCTGGATACAGGAAACAGATTTTCGGGACGACGCTTGAAGTCAGGATCATTACCGGACTGGCAGTATCCATTGTATTTCGATACGGTTGTTTCAAGCCCGGCTGAATCGATCCCCATCTTTGATGCAAGTTCCTTGATCGTATCCGCTTTCAGAACCCAGCCCTTTTCAATTTCTGCAGTGTTATCCGAACTCCATTCCACAACCTTGTGAACATGATTCCATTGGAAGGTATTTTTCGGAACCAATGCCTGTTTCGCGCGATAGGCTTCATCAAAGATGATATAGAAGGGCTGATTGGGGTATTCGACCCTCTCATGGTCAAAGTAGGTTAATTCCAGCGATTCCTTAATATGCGTCAGACTTTTGGTATCGTTCATGAATCGCTTGCCGTATTTGTTTACAAGGATGTAATTACCCGGAACACCGGCATTGGTGCAAATCCCTGCCATGACCGAGATACCGAATTTCTCGCTGGGAGCTTTGACGCAGGGGCCGTCCCATTCGAGATTGCAGGTATGCCAAAGCGGAGCGCCAACCTCGGACATCATTTTGATGCCATCCCCCGTATTGTAGGGACTCCCCCAAGGATATATTTTGATTCCAGGGAAATTGAAGTATACCTGCATCTCGTAATTGGCTTCGTAGCCACCGCATGCAAGCACGACCGCCTTTCTGGCCTTTACATAAATCTGCCTGCCGTTCTGCTCCGCCACAACCCCCAGGATGGATTTATCTGCCGGATTTTGAACCAGTTCTTTTGCAGGAGTTTCATATAAGACGTCAATGCTCCTATTCTGCAGGCAGGTTTTGTGAGCCAGATACAGTTCCTTCCCAGTTCCCATGCGGGCATAGCCTTTTGGCGGCACGATTGCGTATATCCTGTTGCCTCCCGCGCCTGGCAGCAAACTGAGGCCCGAAGGCACCCGAACCGGCGCAGCCGATGCCGGCTTGTTTGCGGGCTTAGCCGAACCCATTTGGACCGGTGCAGTATCTATACCGATTTTTTTTAGCTGCGCCGGAACTTGCAGCATTGCTTCCGCCATATCAGCGACAAGATCTTCGGGAACAGTCCCAAAGGCAAGGGCCCGATAATACTTTCTGGCATCCTCGATGTCTGACGGTATCGACATCCCCCCACCGGAAACCGATGAATTTCCGCCTGCAAATTGCTCCGGCGCTTTTTCAAGGATCAGAGTTTTCGCACCTGCATCATGGCTGGCAATCGCGGCATTACATCCGGCATACCCGGCACCCACTACCACAACATCCGCTTCACGATCCCATTTTGGAGGAAGCCAGGGCCGAGAGCCATTGCCCGAAGCGGCGTTACCGCTCACATTCCCAACGAACACTGCGGCTGCAATCCCCGTGGTACTGCTGCGAACAAAGCGCCTGCGTGTCAGTGAACTCATGGTTTTATCCTTTCGAGTCTTTCAGTTCCCTGCAAACTACTCCGACGATCATCCGCTCAGTCCGGCATCTGTGGCTGCAGGTCGGCGCGCAGAAGCCATCGCCGGCGGCGGTAGCCTCCCGTTGACAACAAGCAATCTTCCAGGTCTCCCCCTGCTTTGGGCCTGTTTTGTTGGCAGCGAGTTCGAACGTAGTGCTACGGCATTCCCAAATTGCGGCCCTGGCATGGATCGAAGCCAAGTGGCCGAATGAGGAATCCATGAACGATTCGACCCTCTTCCCCAAATTCTCCGCCACATTTGATATATGTGAGTGATTCAGTGCGCGTCCTCAGTCTGGCGACTATTCGCAACGGAGATTAATATATCATAATTTTCACATGTGGAATAACCATGTGTCACATTTATGTGACATATCTCTTGACAATGCGTCCGCACATCGCGTAGCTTAAAATCACTGTCAGTAGCGACTGGAGCCCTTGAGAAGGGGCCCCTGTAGTGGATAGGTCTTTTCAAGCAGATTTAGTATTCCCCAGATTGTAGAAATTTGCATGTTGCCTCGGGACGTTGTTGTCCAAAGAGGGTAAGCTGCCACCGGCGTTAGAGTGGGAGCCCTCTCAAAGGAAGCAGTTTGTTCACGAGGCGCAGCTGTCTAAACAGGTTGGCTGATATACCAAACCGGCCGGTATTTTTGTGCGTCTGTTCAATTGCAGGCGCTAGGGGGTGTTGCCCATGCGTTCAAGTAGGTGCTTGATTGCAGTTGCTTGCCTTATCCTCGTAGCAGTCCCGGCTTTGTGCCAAAGCGACCGAGGTACCATAACCGGGACCATTTCGGATCCCGCCGGCGCTATGATTTCGAATGCCCCGATTGAAGCCAAGAACACACAAACAGGAGCTGTTTATCAGACTGTCAGTTCCACCACAGGCAATTTCACTCTACCCCAACTGCCTGTCGGAGTTTATCAACTGACTGCGACGCAACCTGGATTTAAGCAGTATTCGCGAACCGGAATCACGGTCATGGTTGCGCAGACTCTTCGCATTGATATTCCGCTGGAAGTCGGAAACATCAGCGAAACCGTTTCAGTGAGCGCGGATGCTCCCCTCCTGAAAACGGAGAGCGGAGAGCTGAGTCACAATGTCACAGCTGAACGTATGGAGAGCCTTCCCTTAGTGGGATTTTCCACCGTCCTGCGCGATCCATTAGCCGTTATGGCACTCATCCCGGGCACGCTGTACCAGAACAGAAACTGGTTTCGCGTCAATGGAGCTCCTTCAGCTACGCTGAGCATGCGCGTGGAAGGTATGGAGGCCACCAATGGAATGCTGGCACAGAGCACTGGGATGAATCAACAAAGCATGGCTGCAATCGAGGAGTATGCGATTCAGACCAGCAACTATGCCGCTGAGTATGGACAGGCCGGCGGTGGTTATATCAACATGACCATGAAGTCCGGCACCAACAACTATCATGGGAGTGCGTACGATTACTTTTCCAATGAGGCCCTCAACGCCGCGCAGCCCTATGTGAACACCAAACCGCGCGTGCGCAGAAACGACTTTGGGTTCACGCTTGGAGGCCCCGTATACATCCCAGGCATTTATAACGGCCACGACAAGACGTTCTTCTTTTTCAACTTCGAGGAATACCGCGAGCAAACGCGATATAACAATACTACCTACACGATGCCGACAGACGCCTACCGCAACGGTGATTTTCGCCAGGCTTTGACCGGCAAGAATCTATGTGGACCAGATAATTTGAGCACGCCACAGGATGAATCGAAATGCGATCCGCTGGGCCGCACCATTATGGAAGGCACAATCTACGATCCGCAGACCGAACGCCTCGTCAACGGTGTGCGCGTTCGAGATCCGTTCCAGTACCAGGGGGTCCTTAATACAATTGATCCGGCCCGATTCGATCCGGTTGCGGTCAATATCCAGAAATTTATTCCACTGACTACGAATTCGGGTATAACCAACAACTATCTGCATGTATGGGATAGTCCCAATATTCGATGGATTCCAGGCTTCAAGATCGATCACAACATAGGCAGCCGCTCCAAGCTGGCATTCTTCTGGTCTGCAACACATAACAATCAAATTCAGGCCCCCGGGCCTCCGGGAGGGGACGGCATTCCAACGGAAGCCTCTACTGCAAGGCAAACGCTCCAAAATGCATATTTGACACATCTGAGCTTTGATCAGACGCTCACCCCAACCATGGTGCTTCATCTGGGCACCGGCGTTCAGAGTTTGATTTTCGAGGACCCGGCGGCCAATACCCACTTCGACCAGCAAAAAGAGCTCGGCCTCCCAGGATCGCTGTACACCGTCTTCCCATTCATTTCGGGACTCTCGGCGGCTCGCGGCGGCATGTCGGCACGATCTGTTACGGTGCCGACAGGCAACATGGGACCTTTCATGCAAACCCGCTCTGTTATGTTCAAGCCCGCCGCAAATGTCAGCCTCACCTGGGTAAAACAAAACCACACCTACAAGTTCGGTGCGGAAGGGCGTTGGGAAAAATTTCCCACCATCCTCTATTACCCCTCCTACGGTGGATACAACTTCAGTGCCGACCAGACCGGGCTTCCCTCAACTCTGGGGCAGAATTTGGGGGGCGGCACAGTCGGATTCCCGTACGCGAGTTTCCTCCTGGGGCTCGTTGCAGATGGCAATACCGGAGTTGCCAGCGCTCCCCGGCTGGCCAAATCGGCATGGTCTATGTTTGCTCAAGACACCTGGAAAGTGACCCGCAAATTCACGCTTGACTATGGATTAAGGTGGGATTACCAGGATTACTTTAAGGATTCGCAGGGCCGCGTTGCAAGTTTCTCGCCCACCACGCCGAATCCTTCAGCGGGCGGCCTGATGGGAGCCGTGATCTATGAAGGCCCCGGAACTGGGCATTGCAACTGTGACTTCGCGCGGGTTTATCCTTTCGCATTTGGCCCTCGATTGGGAGCCGCCTATCAGATAACGCCCAAAACAGTCCTGCGCATGGGGATAGGCATTTCTTACGGGCAAACGGCAAGCGAGAGTCAGACATCGTGGAAAGTTGGAGCCAATAACCCGTATAAAAATCCTGAGTTCGGCACGGCGGCGGGTCTTTTGCGCAATGGCATGCCAACTCCGCCTTCGTGGCCCATCTTAAACGCCGGGTTGTATCCCCGTGCGGGTACGCTCAGCGCGCCCCCGGTTGCCATCGATCGCAACGCCGGTCGGCCGCCGAGGCAGATACAATGGAGTATAGGAATTCAGCGCGAGATCTTTGCCAACCTTGCCGTGGAAGCCTCTTATGTCGGCAACCGCGGTGCCTGGTGGGAAGCAAACGAACTGATCAATGTCGACGCGCTGACACCTGAACGGATTGCCGCGGCCGGGCTCGATGTTACCAGCGCGGCAGACCGACTTCTGTTGACCTCTCCGCTGAATTCAACGCTGGCAGCGCAACGCGGCTTCAACAAGGCGCCCTACGTGGGTTTTCCGATGACGGCTACGGTGGCCCAATCGCTGCGCCCGTTCCCGCAATTTCAGGGCTCGGCCAACAATGTACCGGCAGTCTCCTATCTCTGGGCTCCTCTCGGCAGAACCTGGTATGACTCGCTGCAGGTAAAGGTAACCAAGCGCTTTTCCCAGGGGTTGGATCTCACCAGCACATTTACCTGGCAGAAAGAGTTGACCATGGGCGCGGAACAGGTGGGGAGTTCGACCGGATCGAGCGGCGCGTCGGTAAACGATGTATTCAACCGGGGCTCGAACAAATACATCTCCATGCTTTCCCGCCCCTTCGTTTCTGTAACTGCACTCAATTACACCCTGCCGAAATTGAATATCAACCGATTTTTGTCCATGGCAATCCGGGATTGGACGTTCGGCGCATCGCTGCAATACGCAAGCGGCTTGCCGATCAAGGCTCCAGTAGCTCAATCCTCGCTCAGCTCAGTGCTCTTCCGGGATACCTTTGCCAATCGGGTTTCGGGACAGCCCCTCTTCCTTAAGAACCCCAATTGTCATTGTGTCAACCCGTACCAAGACTTAATTCTTAATCCCAGCGCCTGGGCCGATCCGGCTGCCGGGACATTTGGCTCCGGGGCTGCCTATTACAATGATTATCGTCAACAGCGCCGACCCGGGGAATCCATGAGTCTTGGGCGGACCTTCCGGATTAGGGAAGGTGCTTCATTGAACATCCGCGCGGATTTTCAAAACATATTCAACCGCACGGAGATGAATAGTCCAACATCAACCAACGCCAAAGCCTCTACTACGTGGAATGATACTGCCCATACGATCCTCGCTTCGGGCTTTGGATATGTCAATCCGGCCAGCGTGGCCGCTGCTCCCAGAGCAGGGATGATCGTCGCCAGTTTCAAGTTTTAGCTATAATCTCCCGGGGAGGCGGGCCGCTGGTTTCGCCGCCCCGGGAGCATAAGCCGTATGGTTGTCTTGGCTTTGTACGAGGTTTAAGCATGATCGGAAATATCCGTATCCGCTCCGTCGCGGTTTTAATAAATCTGACATGGATTCTTTCTGTCTTTGCCCTGGCTGAGGACAAAGATGCTTCTCCAAAATTCCCCAGCATAAAATGTGAAGAGCTGAAGAAACTGATCGACGATAAGTCGGCCAATATTCTGGTGGTCAGCAATGATCCGCAGGAGTCCTTTAATGAAGGCCATATCCCAGGAGCAACCAGTTTCCCCTGGACAGACGATCTCAGGCCGCCCATCACACTCCCCCGCAACAAGACGCTCGTTCTTTATTGTTCATGTGCACACGAGGAAGATTCGAGTGACATGGCAGCCAAACTGAAAGTTTTTGGGTATCGAAATATAAAGGTACTTGAGGGAGGTTGGCTGCAGTGGCTAAAGCTTAAATATCCTATCGCGGCGCTTAAAACTCGCAGACCCAATGCACCTTAGCGCATGCGCTCCTGCAATGCTTCGTTTCCAATGCTCTCGCCCCCTGAATCATTGGTTGATGAATCGATAAATTCCGGCGCATGGAATCCAGCTATTGCATAGGGCAGCAGGTGATTAAAACTAGCCTCACCATTGCTGGAATCGCAACGCCTTCCCGACATGGCCATTAGAGCTCCGGGCTGTATCAGCCCAAAAACCAGTGCCCCCATTACAAAATGAAGGCGCCATATTATTGTCTCCTGCGAAAGATAAGGCAAACAGGAGTGCAGCGCTTTTACAAACGCTTTATGCACCGGATCCATAGGGGCAAGAGCCTTTTTTGTGTTTTCAACTCCTTCACGAGACATATTGGCAAAGATGCCAAGGTGCAGTGACCTGGCATGGGAACTTTCGCGAGCCTGCAGCCATGGGATGAGCCATGCTCTAAGGATTTCCTCAACAGATGGAGCGCGCCCGTTTTGGGTAATAATTTTCAACTGTTGCATCAGTTCTTGCGACAGCGGAGCCGTGTGAGCACGCAATACTTCGGAGAACAGTGCCCGTTTCCCGCCGAAATAATATCCTACAAGCCCCGAATTAACCCCGGCATGCGCGGCAATTTCCCGGACCGAAACATGTCGGTATTCCTTGGATGAAAACAATTCCTCTGCAGAACGAAGCAGTCTTTCCCTTGAATTCAGTCGACCGGCATTGTTGTCGCTCTCCGAATTACTCCCACATACAACCTTGGATACAAATTTTGTCATCGTGATGAGTCCATTGCTTGGTATAGAAACACTCCGCTTCCACTCTTGCGGCTCTCCAACAAGCCATTATTGTAAACGTTTACTATGCAATATATCACAGGATTCCGAATCACTTTCCCCATGATATCCCCATGTTTTATCCTTATTTTATGAGACTCACATTACAATATCCATATCATTTATTTGTTGGTTCGGTGTAATGCCCTATTTGCATTGTTTGATCCTCTTGGCAATCGTTTTCCCATCCGGATAAATTTCGCGTCATGCGCCGGCCTGGCAACTGCCCGCTAAAATCGGGCTATCCTGATGTGCCGATAAAACGCAGAATGGGAACAAGAGCTATAATTTGGATTGAGCTAATAATTGATATTACTTTTCATTCCAGACGGCTGTCGAACCGCGCAAAACCAAGCCTGTTTCAAGCAGGTATTCTGTGCCCTTTTCGGAAGGTTTCTCACGTTCGAGCTCTGTTAACAGGGCCTTGAATGAGATGCGCGCCAGATCGGTTTGTGACATCCGAACCGTTGTGAGTGGAGGCAGGACATACTGGGCCAGCTTAATATCATCAAAACCAATGAGCGACAGATCTGCTGGAATGGACAAGCCTTCCTTATGACAAGCGTGCATGACCCCCAATGCGGTCATATCGTTTGAACATAGAACGGCGGTGGGATGCCGGGGCAATTTCAGAAGCGACTGCATGGATCTGACGCCGCCCTCCAGAGTGTGATCTCCTTCCACTATAAAGTTTTTGTGAATTTTCAAACCTATCTCACCCATCGCCTTCTGGAATGCGGCGCGTCTTGATATTGCAGACTTAAGAAACATTGGCCCCGAGATAAAGCCGATTCTTTCGTGCCTGAGAGCAGCCAGGTGTTGTACGGCCTGCCGTATCCCATGCAAATAGTCGATCCTAATGTTGCTGACGCGTGGACGCTTCGGGCCTACATCGACAAAAACAAGAGGTACATTGCCGAGTTCCCTGTCTTCAAGAAGCAGTTCTTCCATGCCAAATGTCATCACCGCGATACCATCGACGCGTCGTTCAGTCATGCGTCGAACCGAAATATCCATGCGCTCAGAATCATGCACGGTGGATACCAGAAGAATCTCATATCCATGCTCAACGGCAATGCTCTCAAAAGCCTGAACAATCTCCGGGAAAAACGGATTTGTGATTTCCGATACCACCAGCCCCAGGATGTGGCTTCGTCCGGAGACAAGCGCACGTGCCTGGATATTGGGACGGTACCCGAGCTCATCAATCACCTTCCATACACGCTTGGCGAGACGCGGATCTACCGTCGGTATGTGGTTAACCGTTCGCGAAACGGTCGCTGTCGATACTTTGGCTCGTTTGGCAACTTCCCGAATATTCATTGAACTCACTTCCACGCTATCAGATGGGCATGCCAATTATCATTGGAATCCGGATCTTCTGCAATGACAGATGTATTCTTTAGGCAAATATAGTTGGATCGGCGAGCACTCCGTTGTGGACCGTGACAGAATCTGCGGTTATCTCAGTATAAACCGGGGCAAGGGCTCCGGGCATTCGAGCCCCGTTGCCGCACCGATAGATTTGTTCTCTGGGATCTCAACAGTGGCAGGGACACGCAGCGGTATATATTTCAAACATTTATGCATTATGCATGCATATGCCATGCATCTCGCATTATGCACTTGACAAGACTGAGGCCATAAACCTAACCTAGACTATCAGAATTAGGAAAACATACTGCAACTATTTGACAAACACGCGTTCCCCTAATAGTGGGCACAATTGCTTAACAGGAGGAATCATAATGCTTAAACGGCTTTGCATGCTGATATGCGCATGGACCCTGATCGTAACAGCCGTGAACGCCCAAACAGCGTCCAGCGGTTCGGGCCCATATCCTGCTATCACGGAGGGAGACACTGGAGTCCCCGGCCATACCATCTACCGCCCCGAAAATCTCGGCTCCTTTACCAAATCAAATCCTCTGCCGGTGGTGGCCTGGGGCAATGGAGGATGTGCCAACTCATCCACATTTTATGCTCCTTTCCTGGCGGAAATCGCCTCCCGTGGATTTCTGGTCGTAGCCATCGGCCCATTTACCCCGGGAGGTGCAGCTAAGCCAGCCGGAATGGGCGGCGGTATGGGAATGGGTCAGGCAACGAAATCCGCGCAATTGTTGGAAGCGCTGGATTGGGCAACAGCCGAAAACAAACGCCAGGATAGCAAATATTACCAGAAGCTGGATCCGTCCAAGTTTGCCGTATTCGGCCACAGTTGTGGAGGATTGCAGGCATTGGAGGTAGCACCCGATCCCCGCATAGCCACTGTCCTGGTCATGGATAGCGGCATTTTTGGTCCGGGCGCCGCACCCAAAATGGGCATGCCGCCGGGCGCCCCGCCCAAGATGGACGCGCCGCAAGGAGAAGCGCCGAAAACCGCCCCGCCCCAGGCAGGCGCTCCCAAGGTCCCCATGGGAGGCGCCATGTCCGTCGGGAAGGATGTCCTTCAAAAATTGCACACGCCCGTTATTTATATTATCGGCGGGGAAAAGGATATTGCATATCCACAGGCTATTGACGACTATGCCAAGATTGATAAAGTCCCGGTCGCAATAGCAAATCTGGACGTGGGCCACGGAGGCACCTATAGCCAACCCAATGGCGGCGAATTCGGGAGAGTTGCCGTGGCATGGCTCCAATGGCAGCTCAAGAAGGATGAAACCGCGGGCAAGCTGTTTTCCGGTCAATCCTGCGGCCTGTGTAAAGACGAAAAATGGAAGTTTGAAAAAAAGAAGATGAATTAGCGACACGATCTGAACACCTTGCATGCATCCGGCGGGCGCGGGAGATGGGCAGTACGCCCATCTCCCGCGTCCGCTCGTTTTTTAAAGAAGCCGGGAAACATTACAGCCGATCTAGTCAACTCGGGTTTAGCCGCTTAGGAGATTCGCACGATGAAGGAATCGCTGTTTTCAATTATGCTGGCTTTGTGGATTGCACTTCCGGCCGTTTATTCCCAAACAAATAGCAATTCTGATGTTCGGCCAAAATCCATTATTTCTATCTGGCCCGGCAAAGCTCCCGGCTCAGAGGACTGGACTTTTGGCGAAAAAGTCGTGGAAGGTCCTGGCGGATCGAAGACTTACTCAAACATAGTCAATCCCACGCTCACAGTCTATTTGCCTGATCCGGCTAAGGCGAATGGAACGGCGCTCATCCTCTGCCCTGGCGGTGCCATGAGATTTCTTGGCTTCGCCGAACCTGAACGAACGGCCGAGTGGCTGAACTCCAAGGGCATAGCCGCTTTCATTCTTAAATATAGAGTAGTACCGGATATTCAAGTCACGACCAATGAAGCAAAGCCTGCCGTTCCATCCAGGCAGGGATTTCCGATGATGGGAAACGAGCTTTCTTTTCGAGAAATCCTGAACCGGCGTGGAAATGCCAATCCCGCGCGAGACAATCTGGAGCATACGAAGGTTATTTCCATGGCCATCGCCGACGGCCAACAGGCTATTCGTATCCTCAGGCAGGATGCATCCAAATACCGCATCGATCCCAAGCGCATTGGCATCCTGGGATTTTCAGCGGGAGGAGGCGTTGCCGTCGCAACGGCTGTAACGGAATCTTCCGACGGATATCCTGATTTTGTAGCCACAATCTATGGACCATCGCTCGTAGATGTTTCTGTGCCTAAACAAGGAGCTCCCCTATTTATCGCGGTAATGGATGGGCATTTTAATGTAACCAATGGCTGCGCAGCGTTGTTTGCAATTTGGAAGGAGGCTGGACGCCCCGTGGAATTGCATGTATATGATCATGGATACGGTCCCGCATCGGGTATGCCGGTAGGGAGTTGGACCGATCGGCTTTATGACTGGCTCCGCGCGCGAAAGCTTGTAAACGACTAAGCGCCTCCAGCTATAGCCAACATAATCCCAACGGGGTATAAGCCAATAATTCACGCTGAAGGGCAGGAAGGCAGTGTGCCCGGCAATCCACTAATTATTCCGATCCCCTTTTCATGGTTGCGGGACAATCCCAAGCGCTTGGCCCCCAAAAAGCGATCATTGATCGCACTTCAACCAGAGACCTTTTCCCTATTCTCATCCAGGAAGAAATCCTGAATTTGATTCCTCAGCAGGGCTTCACGCTCCCAGTGGGAGTATTCTCTCAGTCGTTCTTGCCGGCTTGTCTGAACATGTTGGGATACAGCCTGAACCGCCTTTTCGACATTTCCTTCCGTTATGGCGTGGATCATATCCATATGTTCTTTGTGGACTCGGGCCAGCGCGTCAGCATCGTGACCGGCATGGCGCGCAGCAAAGACGCGAATCAAATACCTCACTTTGCTGAAAAATTTCAACGCGACGGCATTCTCGGCGATGCTCATGATAAAGGTATGGAAGCTGATGTCCGCCATTTCGAATTCCCGCATCTGGCTGTCATTGAGCGTTTTTTTTCCGGACTTGATCAGCTGATTCCGTAACGTCTTTATTTCACCGGCAAGAGAATGCAGCCGCTCAAGGTCCTTTTCATCCAGCGGATGCCCGGCTATTTTCGAGGCTGCGTGTGATTCCAACACCTCACGCATCTCATATAACTCAACAAAGTCCTGCCGGGACAGGCGCACTACTACGATACTGGAGTTGGAGTCTTCCTCCAGCAGACCTTCACCAAGCAATTGCCGGATGGCTTCATGCACCGGAGTACGGCTGAGGCCGAGTTCGCCAGCCAGTGCAACTTCGGAAATTGCGCTTCCAGCCGAGATTTCGCGATCGGCTATCTTTTGCTGTATGCAGAAATAGGCTCTTTCCCGGGCCGATCGTTGATTGCCCTTTGCGGATTTTGATTTCAACAGTTTTGGCATGTAGCTATCCCAGACCGAGTCAACAGCAACGAACCCAACCTCTATCCCATTCGAAACTGGCGTTAAGCGCGGCCTTCCTGGTTATCCGCTCAACATAGGCAGCAACCGATCGCCCCCGTTCATCATCCCCGCAAACTTCAGGCTGTCCTTTCGGGTTCACCCAGCACGGTATGTATCCCGCTGCACGCACTCCATCAGCGCCAACCTCACAAACAGCAATCATTGCATTTCGCGCCTCAGGATGAAAGGGATATGTAGGATAATGGGAATCCGGTTCAAAACCGAACAATTCCCTGCGACGACGCGCCCATTCGAGGCGCTTGGGACTAGGGTTTGCCTCGATATTCAAGGCACGCGTCACAGTCACGAAGTTTCCCAAACCATGGTAGATCGGCCGGCCCTTATATATTTCAATGCCGCGTAAAATATGGGCATGATGCCCAACCACAATGTCCGCCCCAGCATCGATAGCGAGTTTGGACAGAGGACGCTCATACATGGCCAGGGCACTGGGAATGTGCCCAATTCCCTTGTGGAGGGCGACGACGAGAACGTCTACCTCCCGACGCAGTTTTTCCACATCGCTTAGCATGGCCTCCGTGCTGTCCGGTTCGGCAAACGTGTAGATGCGCGGGGGGCCGCCCGGAGAGGCGTGATCCAACTCATAGTGCGTGATAATCTGGATATAGGCGCACCCTGCGCGTTTATCGCCAGCCCAGCCATCTTTCGGACCAACACAATTGTAGCTCAGCGTCCCTACCTTCAGTCCACGTTGCGCTGCCACCGCAGGCTCCCGAGCCGCCGCAAGACACATTCCGGCCCCGGTTGTGACAATCCCCAACTGCTGAAGAGTTGCGACAGTATCTTCGATCCCATCAGGACCAACATCGGATATATGGTTGCCGGCTAGTGTCGCGACATGAAAACCGGCACGCTTTAAAGCAGACAGATTATCCGGGTCGCTTGGAGGCGCCGGAACGTCGGAGGTGTTTTCTCGTCCCCGCCGTGTATGTGGGACTTCGACGTGTCCGATCAAAACATCTGCAGTCTGCAGTGTGCTGCGCACGTAATCGAAAAATGAATCGGGCTCGGGCTCATCTAAGATCAAGTCACCAACCAGCATCAGTTTCAGGGTGGTCTCATCCCTCATATAATCAAATAACCTTTTTGTCCTTGAGTTCAGCAAGTTTTTGCATTGAATAACCTAAAACCTCACTGTACACCAAATCATTATGCTCGCCCATTTCCGGAGGCGGCTGATCAAAACCGATTTTGGAGCCTGACAATGTAATCGGCATCCCCATGCCGTAAACATCCGCGACTTCTCCATATTTTGGATGCTGAAGCGGCACCGTTTCGCCACGCCGAATTACTCTAGGATCGCGCGTCGCGGTAAATGGATCACGAACTTCCGCTGCCGGCGCTCCAGCCCGTTCTAATCGGGCAACCGCCTCAGCCGAAGTCAATGAGCGGGTAAACTGCTCAATATAAGTATTGAGCTCCTGAAAGTTTTTAACTCGCGCATTGCGCGTAGCAAACCGCTCATCCTTGGACAGCTCTGGATGGCCGGTCGCTTCGAAAAAGCCGCGGGCCATTGCCTCGGTCGGCGCACAAATGGCGATGTAACCATCCTTGGTCGGGTAAATGCCGAATGGGGCAAGACGCGGAAGCGTTTGGCCAGTGCGCTGCGGTATTCCACAACGCTCGAGAAGATCGAAGGGTTCCACGGAAACCATCATCGTCAATACTCCGAGCATGGAAACATCTACATGCTGACCGACGCCCGTGCGCTTGGCCTGGTGTATGGCGGCCATTACTCCAATAATGCCGAACATGGGGGCACAAAGATCCGCCATTGGGATGCCAACGCGAACGGGCGGATCCTGAGGCTCTCCCGATGTATACATCATTCCGCATTGAGCTTGAATAACAGTGTCCATCGCTTTGGCAGGACTCGATTGATCGTCACTTCCATATCCCGTAATGGAGCAGTAAACAAGTTTCGGATTCACTTCGTGCAGCCAGTTGTAACCCAAACCCAGACGATCCAAAGTGCCGCGGCTGTAGTTTTCCACCAGCACATCACATTTTCTCACAAGATCGGCAAAGACAACCCGCGCTTCCGGACGCTTTAGGTCGAGCGTAATAGCAAGCTTGTTGCGCAGGCGGTTGATTGCCGAAACCGATACATCATCCGCGCCCCGGCGTACCAAGCTCGCGCCATCCGCTCCTAGATAAGGTGCATTTTCCCGGCATTGATCCCCGCTGGTCGGATTTTCCAACTTGATGACGCGGGCGCCCAGGCCCGCAAGCAAAAAGGTGGCAAACGGCCCAGCCAGTGCAACGGTCATATCCAGAACAGTAATATCTTCCAACGGCTTTGGCAGTGCTGCCGTTTCATCTGGCACGTATCTTTCGTCCATATATCTGCCCCTTGTTTTGGCTTTGGGCCAATGAATGCCGATTACGTTACGCTCCGACCGGCTTCACTCTACTTTATCTCATCAGATTTCCAGAAAAAACAATTTTATAAATGCATATTGCATGCATATAGCATATTATCTGCGTTGTACTTTACAATCGTATCAGGACGAAATGGGACCAAGCGCTCACAAAAGCGTCTGCGAGTACAGATATCGTCCTATGATGAAGCCTGAAAATAATACGATGGCTGGGAACATGACAGATCCAATCCAGCGGTTAGCATGGCATTATCAAAATCCTTCAGCGGAAGCCATAGCCTTCGCCGGAAACGGCGGCCCGGTAGTTGGGGTCACCTCAAACACTGTCCCTTGGGAACTCATTCGAGCCGCTGGAGCTTTTCCCTATGTACTCAGCTCCGGAGACGCACGCCACCCCGATATCCCGAACTTCATGGAAGAGGGAGTTTTCGAGGAACGCATACGTGCAATATTTGGCGCGGCAATATCGGGAGCTCTGCGGCACCTCAGCCTTTTGCTTATTCCCCGAACCTCAGAGCAGGAATACAAGCTGTATCTCTACCTCAGAGAAGTCGCACGCCAGGAACCCGAGCGCTGCATTCCGCCCGTTTACCTGTACGACCTGCTCCACACAAATACCCCTGAATCTCAAGCCTATGGGCTGGAGCGCACGCAATGCCTGAAAACCCGGCTCGAAGAACTGACCGGCCAAACCATTAGCAGGGATGCATTGCGGTGCGCCATTGATGAATCCAACTCCGCCCGGAAAGCAATCCGCATGATAACGGCCCTGCGTCAACCCGAGCCAAAGATCTGTGGAGCCGAAGCGCTGGCACTGATCGGGCCGGCTTTTTTTATTAACAGGGATGAATATTCCCGTCTTGCTCATCAAGCAGCGGCGATCATCGCACGCAGGGATCCATATACCGGGAAAAAGATACTGCTAACAGGAGCCTCGTTGAACCATCAAAGACTGCACCAAGCCCTGGAAGCGCACGGTGCGGTTGTGGTAGCGGAAGATGACTGGTGGGGAGCCCGGAGTGCCGGTGAAGATATCGATACATCCGATGATTTGATAAAAGCGGTATTTAGTAAATATCATTTTGATACGCCGAGCCCCCGGCGGTTTCCATTTACCAGAGCGGATGAGTGGTTTCAGCAGGCAGTCGTTCATGGGATTGATGGCGTTGTTTTCTATTTACCTCCCGAGGATTGTGTAGCGGGATGGGATTACCCCAGACGTCGACGCTATCTTGACGAACAAGGCATTCCTCATTTGCTCATCCGGGAAGACGCGAGATCATTATCGGAAACAAGCCATGAGCAACTCGAACAATTTGTCAGCAGCATTGGAGTTGCCCGATAGGAGACTATGGCGGAGAAACAACTCGATTGCACCCTGGCAGCCAGCGAACACCAGAAAGCCCGGTTTGCCCAGCTTCGGAAGGATGTATTCGAAAATCAACGGCCTTATGCCATTATCCAGGCAGACATGCCGTTTGAGCTCTTCCATGTAATGGATGTTCCGGTCGTAAGCAACCAGTGGTGGGCCGCGATCATTGCAGCCAAACGGCTTTCAGCTCATTACCTCGACATCCTCAATGCTCACGGATTCCATGAAGGGTTGTGCCGGTACTGCAGCCTGGCAGCCGCATCCACGTTGGCTAATGACCCGGATCATGCCCCGTGGGGCGGGCTGCCCAAACCGGCCCTGCTCTGCGCAAGACTTACCTGCGACTGCCTCCAGAGGGTATTTGGCATTTGGGCCGATGCCTTTGGGTCTGAATTTGTGTTTATGGATAATCCTGGTGCCACGGAGTTGCCGCCGCGCTGGTGGGAGCTCAGCCGTTATCGCTGGCGCGAATTGTTTGAGGAACACCGTCTTCAGCTCACGGTAGCACAGCTCAAATACGTTATCCGGACACTTGAAGGAATTACCGGCAGACAATTCAATGTCGACCATCTGCATAATCTGATGGAACAAGTGAACCGACAGGAAGAGTACTTCGAAGAAGCGTGCCAATTGATCAGCTCTGCGCCTAAAACACCTGTACGCATGCACGAGCAGGTAGCCAATGTCATGGCCGCACAGTGGGAACGGGGCAGCACTTGGGCTGTCGAGCATGCGCGCACGTTCAGGGATCAGATCAAAAATCGTGTACAGCAGGGCATTGCGGCATGTGCCGGAGAGCGCCTTCGACTTATGTGGGTGGGCGCAGGACTTTGGCATGACACGGACTTCTACACGGCTTTCGAGGAGGAGTTTGGCGCCGTTTTTGTATGGTCGATGTATTTAGCTTTTGGACCCGATGGCTATATTCGCTATGGCCTGGAGGATCCGCTACTTGCGCTCGCCAGCCGGACAGTCAGTATGAATGAGCAGCTGCACAACCCGCCCTGGGCCAATGAATGGATCATCCATCAAGCCCAGCTCAATAGGATTGATGCAGCGCTCGTGTTGACACCTCTGGGAACAAGGCCTGCAGCCACCGGCAATCGATTCATCGAACGCGCATTGGAAAAAGCGGGTATCCCGGTTCTCCCCATAGTTGCCGACATGGTGGATGCCCGTGACTGGGATCCTTTGGCGATGCGCCAGAAGGTTTCGGAATTTCTGACCCACCGCGTGTTGCAGGGCCGCACTATGCCATGATCTTTCGTACTCATAAACTGAGGTGTTTATGAAACAAGAGCAGAAAACGGACCGGGCCTGGATTATGCCATTCCTGGCAACCCTATTTGCGATGCTGACGCTTCAAATGTCCAGTTTGGGATTTGCGCCTCTATTGCCTGCAATCCAGAAGGAATTCTCGATGAGCTATACCCAAATCGGGCTCTTCACCGGAATGTACGGCCTGCTGGCGCTGGCACTGAGCGTCCCTGCCGGGATAGCGGCCAAGCATTATGGAGAGAAGCGAGTTCTGATTACTGCCCTGCTTCTGGTAGGTTTGGGACTATTCATGCTGGGCAGGGCTAACGGGTTCTACGCCGCTTTCGCTTCGCGTGCTCTATGGATCGGCACATACCGATTTGCCTTCGTCTGTGTTCTGACCGCAATTGCCGTCACATCCCCACCGTCATGGAAGGGCGCCTCCATGGGATTCCTCGGATCGGTTTCTTCCTTTGCTTCCGTAATCGGAGCTCCTTTTGGAAGCAAAATTGGTGAGAGTTTCGGATGGCGTGCTGGAATGACAGCCTACGGATGTGCGGCGATTGCAGGCGCACTTGTTGTTTGGGCATTCTATCGTCACACTTCCGGCAAACCGGGGAATTTGCCAAACCACGGCACAGTGGTCTCCTCCTCAGGCGGACGAAGCGCCTTCAGAACACCTATTGTGTGGGCACTCGCGGTATTGGTGGGAATGATCGGAATGGCTTCCTACAGCGTAACCTTTTTTGTGCCGGCTGCCGCAGCTGCGGTCTTCAAAATGACTGCCGTTCAAACGTCTCTTGTGATTAGCACGGGGTACATCTGCGCAATATTTCTAAATCTGCTTCTCGGCTACCTCATGGATCACTGCAACCGATGGATCGTGCTGAGCACACTGGTTGCAATCCTGATACCGGCCTCACTGGCAATGGCCAGCGAGAATATTCTCGTTTTCCGAATCGCGACAACCATGGTGTTGGCCGGAAGCTTCGCCGCAACCAATCAGATTTACGGGGTCGCGGGAACATTGTTGAGCGGACGCGAAACAGGGAACGTGATGGGCGTGGTTGGGCTTGGCGCCGGTATTTTCGGCTATGTCGGACCTCAAATGCTGGGAGTTCTGCGCGATCAGACGCAAGGATTCAGCGCCGGCTGGTACATGATGGCAGGCCTCGCACTTTTGACATTTATTGAATTATTGCTGCTTAAACAACACAGTGATAAACAGCACGCAGAGCCTGTTAACGCAGTTTGATGCAAAACCCGTAACCGGGAGATCAATGAAGATGATGAACATAATTTCCGTTTATAAAAAGCGATTGCTGTTGGGTTCGCTTGCCGTTGTCGGGCTATTCGCTGCCCTGTTAACAGCTCAAGCACCGCCACAGATAAAGTTCGGTTGCGCAATCAATGCGCAGGAGCAGGTTCGCGAATCGCAGGCGCTGGCAAAAAGTATCGCGTCTCCAGCGGATCCACAATGGCGGGCCAAAGGGGATCTTCACCGAAAATATGGTTTTGCCGCTGCCAATGCCGATATCCCCTATCGCCTATATGTGCCCAGTTCCTGGGACGGCAAAGCACAACTGCCGCTAGTCGTGATGCTGCACGGTGCAGGATCGGATGAAAACTGGTATCTCGAGGCAAACGATAAGCTGCTTATTCGTTTGGCTGAGCAACATGGCTATATTTTGGCATCCCCATTGGGGTATACACGCATGGGCGCCTATGGAACCCCTTTGCGCCTCCCCGCGGTATTTGGAAATCCGGAGATAGCCGCAAAGCAGCGTGCCGGAGTTACGCCGGAACAAGAGCGAACGCTGGAACTCAGCGAAAAAGATGTGATCAACGTAATTGAGATCGTGCTCCATGAATACCCGATAAAGCGCTCCGCCATGTTTCTTACCGGGCATTCGATGGGAAGCGGCGGCACATGGTACCTAGGCGCAAAATATGCGCAGTACTGGGCGGCGATTGCTCCCATGTCGGGACCCTTTGTCGATGAAACCAATTATCCGTGGGACAACATACGCAAAATGCCCGTCTTTATGACGGAGGGAACGGGCGCCACTCCGTCGCTCGTCGGAAGCAAAGCGATGTTGGCCTGGATGAAGGAACGCGGTTTTAAGATTGAATATATGGAAGTGAATGCGGATCATGGCGGCATGATCCCGCTGGTATTGCCCAGTGTATTCGATTTCTTTGATCGCTGCAAAGGCCAATAGTGTCACAAATGATGATGGACAATTTACGAATTGTGTTCACTCGTAAATTGTCCATCATCATTCCGAAATCTACTTCTTCGCCCGCGCTCTGCGATAGGAATAATACATATCGTAGGCCTTAAGCTTCTCCAGATTCGGTATCGGCTTCGCGCTTGTTTCTTTGTTAAAGAACAAAACCCGCTGATCCTTCTCCGTAAAGACCGGCCACTTTGGCAGGCCTGAACCATTCGGATCGCCAGTTCTGGCGAAATTGATCCAATAAGAACGAATCATATCGGATAAAGCAAGGTCCTCGGCATTGGGCGTCCCTCCACCGGAGCCTCCGAAATTTCCGAAAACATAGGAAACTTCCGCACCATGGTTTGCCCCGTCAGGAGAGGAAGGAGTTCGGTGGTCAAAGTAGTATACAAAAGCCCTGCCCTTCCCTTTTTGGGACTGCATCCGTGCCCAAGCCCATGTAGGCCAGGCAAAAGCGAATTCCCGGAAAACATCCGCCGCCGCGCGAGCCGCTTCTGCATCCGTGGCATGAGGATACGCAGCTAAAATAACATCGGCTCGATCACCATAGCCTGATCGAATCTGCTTCTCAAAAGCGGCCGGCGTGGTTGGTCCCCGCATGAAAAGTCCGCCTTCATTGGAATTTGTGCCGGCAAGGATAGGCGTGTCATTGAACCGGCCCTTTTCATAAAGCTCGTATGGATCTCCCGGCAAAACATATCCATCGGCAACGGGCCAGAAGCTCGCTCCACCGCCCATTCCGCCTCCGGCAGCTTTCTGAATCTGGTCCGCAGACAATGCCCTTGCGGCCTTAATGTCAGCAGCTCCAAGCTTTTTTAAAAAGCTCTCGCCGTTCGCTTCGCCGAGTTGCAGCGCTGCAACATTCTGGCCCGCCTCATTCGAAATCCTCGGCGGCGCAAACGACCCTCCACTTTCCGAAATTGCACGTTGAAACAGCCCCTTGGCTCCCGGCGCCGCCGAAAGCATACCGACGGCGATTCCGCCGGCTGACTCACCAAAAATTGTTACTCGGGATGGATCGCCACCAAACCGGGCAATGTTCGATTTCACCCATTTCAGGCTGGCAATCATATCCTGAATCCCATAGGCACCAGATCCTTTGTCGCTCTCGCGGCTGAGTTCCGGATGCGCCATGAAGCCAAAAACTCCCAACCGATATGCGACGCTTACCAGCACCACTCCTTTTTGGGCAAATTTCGTCCCATCAAACATCGGTGTCCCCGTCATTCCACCGACAAACGCACCTCCGTGAATCCACACCATAACAGGCCGTTTTTCAGCGGCTGTTTTTGCTGCCGTCCACACGTTCAGGTACAAACAATCCTCACTTACATTTGGTGAAGATCCCATCATTTTGGACATACTCGCATCCTGCATGCAGCCAGCCGCATAGCTGTCAGCCTTCCGGATACCGGTCCATGCTTTAGATGGCACAGGCGCCTTCCACCGCAGATCACCCACCGGCGGGGCAGCAAATGGGATCCCCTTAAACGAGGCCACCCCATCGGAGACAACTCCCTGTAGCTGGCCACCTGTCGATTTGACATTTTGTATCTGTGAAAGCGCATACGGTACTCCCATAAGCATGACCGCCACAAATGCGCCAGCCATCAGACTCTTCCTCATGATTCTCCTCCAAATGGCAATTCTGTTTTAGTTATGCATGTCACACTATTATGACATAATGTCATAACAGTGTGACGCATGTTATAATAGCCTTTTCCAAATGAAGATAGCGTGCTTCCGGGCTAAATCACGTCCATGCACTGCATAATTGAGCTTAGATCCGGAAATACCGAGACAGCGGCGTAGCGTGCCCACATGGCAAATCGACTCCTTAAACCAGGTGACTGACCGATGATATCCCGGAAAGAAATCTCGCAATATAAAAAAGAAAATCTCATTTTTAAAAAGCAGATCGAAGAGCAAACGGGAAAAACCATCCAGCAGCATTATGAGGAAAGGTCCAAACGAGTCCGGGACGTCATTGAGTTGAGAACTCCGGATCGAATGCCCTTCATGGTATTGGTTGAACCGCACAGCTATGCGGGAATTTCCAAATCCGCCGCATTTTATGATCCGATCACGCTCAAGCGCACCATGAGAAAAATGGCAATGGACTTTCAGCCGGACATGAGTGAACCTGGCTTTCCATCCTGCGGCGCTGCCATGACGGAACTCGATGTGCAGAACTGCGTCTGGCCGGGCGGCCCCAAGCCGCCGGACTATGACTATCAGTTCATCGAAGGGGAATACATGAAGGAAGATGAGTACGACATGTTCCTGAATGACCCTTCCGGCTTCATGATCCGACGCTATCTTCCGCGCATATACGCCGCCCTAAACCCATTGGCCAAACTCCCTCCTCTGGACAGTATGTTCATGGGGTTTGAAGCCTTGACCCCGTTGTTATCCAGCTCCGAATTTCGAGGAATGGTCAAGCACATAGCCAAGGCAGGAAAGCACGTTCAGGAGTTCCGCAAGCTCGTCGGCGATGCTAATGAGGAATTGGCACAGTTGGGGTTTCCGCCATTTGCCCGCTTCGCACCAGGGGGCGTAGGGGGAGCACCCTTCGATACGCTTACAAGTTTCCTGCGCGGCATGAAAGGCTCCATGCTGGATATGTACCGTCGGCCCGACAAGCTGCTCCAGGCCTGCGAGAAGATTCTGGATCGGCGCATCGCTTGTGCTATTCCCGCAGATGCAACCTTAATGGACTTTCCCCCAAGGGTAGGGCTGCCGCTCTGGAGAGGGGATCCGGTGTTTATGTCTGATGCCCAATTTAGGAAGTTTTACTGGCCCGGGCTCAAGAAGTCCCTGCAAACGCACGTGGACCTGGGCTACGTGCCGGTACCATTTTTCGAAGCACCATTCGGGGATAGACTTGAATGCCTTCTGGAGTTGCCGAAAGGAAAGATACTTGCTTCCATCGAAGCCGCAGATGCGGTTCGCGCCAAGGAAATTCTCGGCGGCCACACCAGCCTGTTGGTTCGTTGTCCGAATACCTGCAAGCTGTGGTCATTTGGTCAACTGGAATCCTTCATCAAGGATCTGATAAACAAATGCGGCAAAAACGGCGGACTCATCCTGGTTCTAAAGAAACCGGATTCAGTGGGAATTGATGAGATGCGGGCGCTGCTGAAATCCATGAATGAATATAGTCGGAATTAAGGCCAACAAGGAAACTGGAAACCAGGCTATCCGTATACAGAGACCGTTGCAGATCGCCAGAAGCCGATTGGTTGGATCTGGAAGAATATAGACAAATTATGTCCATAGTCATGGCGATAGTATGTAATAGCAGGATGGCGGATAGCGTATATACCCACATGCACCCATGATAGGATTTTCTCTGGCTTGGCCCCAAATTGTAATCAAATGCTCAAAGTGGAGGCAAAGATGAGAAGGACATTTCTCGCAATCTTTTTGACAATAGCGTTTGCGCAATTCTCCGTCTCCCAGATTCGCACGGCAAAGGTAACCGGCGGAAAAGTGCAGGGAGTGGTTTCTGACAGTATTTCAGCATTCAAGGGAATCCCATTTGCCGCACCGCCGGTTGGAGATCTGCGCTGGAAAGCCCCCGCACCGCTGCTACCTTGGACAGGGGTCAAAAAGGCCGATGCTTTCGGGCCTGCCTGTATGCAAGCCTCCGGCGCAATGGGAAACACCGCACCGGTCAGCGAAGATTGCCTGTATCTGAATGTATGGACACCCGCAAAAAAGCCTGGCGCAAAGATCCCGGTGATTGTTTGGATTTATGGAGGAGGCTTCAGCGGCGGATCAACCAGTACTTCCATGTATGACGGCATGGGCTTCGCCAAAAAGGGAGTAGTTCTGGTGAGTGTCGCGTATCGAGTCGGACCCTTCGGATTCATGGCCCATCCGGAACTGAGCCGTGAGAGCGGCAAGGGATCGGGAAGCTACGGACTCGAGGATATGATTGCCGGGCTAAGATGGGTAAAGATGAATATTGCCCGGTTTGGAGGTGATCCCGGCAACGTGACAATTTTCGGGCACTCAGCCGGCGGCATGGCAGTCAACATGCTTGCAGCATCGCCTGTCACCAAGGGCCTTTTCCACCGCGCCATCTGCATGAGCGGAGGATCGTTTGCCCCGCTACAGTCTTCAAATGAAGGGGGAATCGATCTGGGAATTCCTACCCTAAAGCTGGCTGAATCAACCGGCGAAGCCTTTCTGAAGAGATTGGGCACTGCCGATATTAGGGCCGCGCGCGCGATCCCTGCGGAACAAATCCAAAAGAATATCGGGGGCGGAATGGGTGTCGGCGGATTCCGACCGCCTGCCGACGGATATGTTATTCCAAACGACCTGTACTCTATTTATCAGGCACGCCTTTTCAATGACACACCGGTTCTGGTGGGCAACACCTCGGATGAATTGGGATCATTCGGCAGTCGTGGACCGACCATTACGGCAGCAAGTTTTGAAGAGCAGATCAGGTCGCGATATGGGCCTCACGCCGATGCAATTTTGGGCGTATATCCGCATTCTAACGATGCTGAGGCTGCAAAGTCACAAAAAGGGCTTTCGCGCGAAAGCACGTTTTCCTGGAGCACGTGGACATGGGCTCGCATGCAAACAAAGCAAGGCAAGGGCAAGGCCTTTATTTACTATTATGATTTCCATGCGCCTAATGTAGACGGCTCGGGCCACGGCAGCGATGTCCCGTATGCATTTCAGACCCTGGGCGGGGGACGAGGCGGGGCCCCCAAACCGGAAGATATGAAGCTTTCCGAAGTAATCAGCTCCTATTGGGTCAATTTCGCAAAGACAGGCGATCCCAATGGACCCGGCCTCCCCAAGTGGCCTGCTTTCGCGGAGAGCAATCAGCAGGCGATGGTGTTCGATGCAACATCCGGAGCCAGACCCGTTCCCAATTTGGACAAGCTGAAAGCATTTGACTCCTATATTACATGGCGAAGAGAAGAAGAGAAGAAAAACGCCGGAAAATAATTATGCCTGCTACCGGAAGCGCGCCGTCTCAGCGGCATCAGCGTTGTGGGAACGGTAACGCTCTTGCCAGCGGGACGCCGGCGCGTCGACTCGTAGCACTCACAATGACGAAACATTTTTAGCGGAGGTTTTGATGGAGCGTTCACATAAATTGCGTTGGCAATTCTGGGCTGGCTGCTTGCTTTGGCTGGCATTAGTACAAACCGCGATTGGGGCACCCCTGACCGGACAGGCTGGCGCACCGGCAAAAGCCAGCGCAACCCTGGTATTGCCCAATCACGCGCCGGCCGACTTCATACAGGTCCGTGCAGACATCCCGAAGGGCAAACTGGAAACAATTACCTACAACTCCAAAAGCATCGGCGTTGATCGCAAAGCCGTGATCTACTTGCCTCCCAATTATGATCCTAATCAAAAATATCCCGTTCTCTATCTGATGCACGGCATCGGAGGCAATGAAACTCATTGGACAACCCTCTGCGCAGCAAACAAGGTCCTCGATAATCTCATCGCCGACAAAAAAGCGATACCTATGATCATCGTGATGCCCAATGGCCGCGCCACCGCCGAACCTCCTTCCAGCAATATCATGGCGGATTTCAATTTTTACGCCTTCTTTGAGAAGGACTTACTGCAGGATTTGATGCCCTACATTGAATCGCACTACTCAGTGAAGACAGATCGCAACAACCGGGCCATCACTGGCCTGTCGATGGGCGGTGGCCAAGGCCTCGATTTCGGCCTGAACAACATCGACAAATTCGCCTGGGTGGGTGGATTCTCTTCCGCTCCCAACCTGCAGTCGCCCGATATTCTCGTCCCCAAGATTCAGCAGGCTAAAGACAAATTGAGTCTGTTGTGGATCGGCTGCGGTGACAAGGATAACCTGATCACAGGAAGCTGGAACCTACACCAAGGCCTGGATAAGGCAAAGATTGACCATGTCTGGTATGTCGACACCGGTGTGCACGAAGTTCCGGTGTGGAACAACAACCTATATTTGATGGCACAGATGCTGTTCAAGCCGGTTGGATCCGTTACCCCTCCCCCTTCTATTGGAAAATATAACGGCGAACCCGTGAGCGGATTCGGCATGGGCCCTGGGGCCGGTCCTGGTCGCGGCATGATGGGTGGCGGCCGCGGCATGATGGGTGGCGGCACCGCTTCCGAATTCACCGCCAGAAGAGACAAGAATGGCGCTCCATCAACAGGGGCTGCCGGCAAGTGGATCATTAAAGATGGCGAGAACGAAATAAAACTGGAGCTGAAGGTCGATGGCTCCAAATTGTCTGGAACGCTCGTCAATCCCCAAATGCCTGGAGCAATCGAATTTAAGGACGGCAAAATCGAAGGAGACAAAGTTTCCTTCGATTATGTCCGCCAGACGAACGGCCAGGACATCAAGATTTTATGGACAGGAACTTTTGCCGGCGACGAGATGAAGCTAAAACGCGGAGTTGGCGGCGGAATGCCTGGAGGACGTTGATTCAATAGTCAGTGGTTGGTGGTTGGTGGTTGGTGGTTAGTAGCCAGTAGCCAGCAGTCGAGAGCCAGGAATCTGCAGGTAGTAATACCATGGACTCCTGGCTTCTGATTTCTGGCTTCTGCATTATGGAGGATTCAATTATGCGAAAATTTTGGACGGCGCTTTCCATTGGAATTCTCGCCGTCCTGGCAGCCCAGGATTTATCCCGGGCTCAAGGGACTGCGGATTCCAAACTCAAGGCGCCTGATGCTCAATTTGAGGTTCTCAGCCCCTGGGCGGATGTTGATCCCATCCCGCTCCGCGGGATTTCCCCGAGAATTCAGACGCTCGCGGGAAAGAAGGTCGGATTGTTCGTCAATCCGAAGCGGGCGGCCAAGCCGATTTCCGAATCAATCGATAAAAGACTGAAGGCCATGTATCCCGATATCCAGACAATCGTCTTCAATTCTACCGAGGCGAATGTCAATGAAATCGAGACAAAGAACAAGGACAAATTCACGGCATGGGCAAAAGGACTTGACGCTGCCATTGCCGTCGTCGGTGATTGAGGGTCCTGCACAAAGTACCTCGCCTATAACACAATAGCGATCGAGGACTTTGGCAAGCCAGTCGTGTTACTGGCCAATAAGGGTTTTGTTACCGATGCTCAATCAGCTGCATCCAGCAAAGGCATGCCCGGCATCAGGATTGTAGGGGAATCTGTTGCCTGTGAATCCACTGTCAAATCTGAGATAGAAGAAGGCATAGCGGCAGCCATGAAAGATGTCGTGGAAGCTTTGACCAAGCCGCTGACCGCTGAAGAAAAAACTCCGAAACCACAAACGGGTAAAACTCCAAGGGTAGCATTCAAAGGAAGCCTTCAAGATGTAAACCGGTTTTACTACAGCAAGGGGTGGACCGACGGCCTTCCGATCATTCCGCCTACCGCGGAAGCTGTCGCAGAAATGCTAACCGGAACGGATCTACCACCTGATCATATCGTGGCAACGATCATTCCGAGAAAGGGAAAGGCCACGGTCGAAAAGATTGCGATTAATGCAGTCATGGCAGGTGCTCTTCCGACTTACATGCCCGTCTTGATTGCTGCGGTACAGTCATTCGCCGATCCAAAAACGAGATTTGATACGTTTGAGGTGAGTACCGGTTCGTGGGCACCCTTCATTGCCATCAATGGCCGAATCCGAAACGACATCAACATCAATTGCAGTTCAGGCGCATTGAGTCCGGGGAATATCGCAAACTCAGCGCTTGGCCGGGCCGTTGGTTTGATCGTAAAGAACATCGGCGGAGCAAGAAAGGCTGTCGAGGATATGGGGGTCATCGGCAATCCGGGCAAATACAGCCTCGTAATCGGTGAAGATGAGGAATCCAGCCCCTGGGAATCCCTCAGTGTCGAGCGCGGCTACAAGAAAGAGGACAATACTCTGACTGTGTTCTTCCCCAACACTTTCATCCAGACCGTCCCAACCGGAACAAACGCGCAAGGGATTCTGGATACGCTGGCCGGGATGACCACCAGCACTATGTCCAGCATCATTCTTATTCCTTCATGGGCCAGGGTGTTATCGAGTGAAGGATGGACCAAACAGAAGGTCAAGGAATACCTGGCGGCTCACGGGACTTCTATCCGCTCGAGTGTCGCTGGTTTTGGCAGCGATACGACTCTTCCGAAAATCCAGACAGACAGCCTTATGCTGCTGGTTGCCGGCGGGCCGGGCTCGTTTATCGCGGTGCTGAGAAGTGCGGGACCCGGGTTTTTCGAAAATGCCCTGGTCACGAAGAAGATTGAGTTGCCGAAGAATTGGGACAAGCTGGTAGCAAAGTACAAAGACATCAAACCGCATTACGAGAAGTACTAGAAGAGAAAGCCACGAATTTCACGGATAAGTTTCGTGAAATTCGTGGCGGCTTTCCGATGTTAGGCCAACAGGATCTTGCGCACTTCACCTTCCGGATCGTCGACCATCCTACAGTTATTATCAAACACCATTGTCTGACACCGTGTCGGATCGAACGGTTCCCACGTCATCCCGGGCTGGCTGGGATTTCCGGTCCGGGCAAAATTCGCCCAGGCGGTGGACATCTTTTTTGCCAATGCCTGCGCTTCCGGACCGTTTCCGGTTCCCTGCTTGCACCGTTTTGTGTTATCAAAGCAAAAAGCCAATTCCGCCGTATGCCACGCGCCCGCATCTTCCAGCATTGGCGATTGCCATGAGAAATACCATAAAAATACTGGGGCACCCTTCAGCTGGTGTTTCATGGTAGCCATGCGAATGGCGTTGTTGCATATATTGAAAGTGTTCAAACCGCCGCCATTGCACATATACGACAGCTTACGAACGCTTTTATCCGGATGTACCTTTTTCATCGCCGCGACCAGTGCCGTAGCTTTGGCCTCGCCATAGCTCTTCGTCAGTGTGGCCATCCACTCAGCCTCCGTGGGCCGGGAGAGCATTGAATTCCCCTCCTCGCTCACCGAACCGATAAGCATAGGAATGTTCTTTGAGATTTCGGGGGCCGCATCGAAAAAGGACTTCATAGTAATGACGCGGCCATCCGCCGTTGGTCCCCATCCCACGCGCGGCTTTCCCGTTCCAGGCGGAGGAATCGGCCCGTAAACGCCCATTGGCGGGTTCATTTTGGCAGCGACAGCTTCGCCCAGCGCATTCAATTTAGCCCAATCCATTTTTTGGAGCGTGGCCATGTCGCGAACGCCTAATTCCGCGAAAACCCGTTTTGCATACTCGCTGGATTGCTCAGCACTGGGAGCATCCCCGCCCCCACCGGACTGTGCGGATGCGCGATGAATCAAGCCTGCGGCCGAAGGCATGCCCAGAAGTGTCGTCACCTTGGAACCTCCGCCCGACTGGCCATAAATCATAATACAATCCGGATCGCCGCCGAAATTGGCGATGTTGTCCCGAACCCAGCGAAGCGCTGCCACAAGATCGATCATCCCAACGTTCGACGATTCGGCATATGCCGTCCCGCCGATCGAGGACACATCTAGAAATCCGAGGATATTGAGGCGGTGATTGACCGTGACGGATACGACGTCATGATGTCGGGCCATCTGCGCCCCGTCCTGGGAGGCAAGTTCGTACGCCGAGCCGAAAGAAAAACCGCCCCCATGGATATAGAACATCACCGGGCGCTTTCCCGTCAAACCGGGCGTCCAAATATTGACCTTCAGCATGTCCTCACTTTGCCAGCCATCCGTCCACTGCTGCAGAAACGTTTGCTCGCTGGACCAGTTATGCGGGTGCTGTGGACAATTAGGGCCATAGGTCAAAGCAGGGTATTCGCCATCCCACGGCGTCGGCGGTTTGGCCGGAAGCCACCTGTTTTCGCCTCCGGTATTTGCGCCATAGGGGACTCCCTTGAATGTCAGAATGCCATCCTCCACGTAGCCTCGCACCTTCCCGCATTGCGTATTTGCCACAGCGCTTCGCGGTGTGCTGCAGCTTGCCGCCGCCTGCGGCACCGCCGTATTTGCTCCGTTGCCTGAACCGCACGCAGCTGCAGCAAGCGCCGCTGCGCCCGCGGAAGCCGATAGGATCAGGGCCTGTCGCCGGTTGAGTTTATTGCTGTCATTCGCATTCGATCTAGGCATTTTGCCTCCCCTTGGAGCATCGCGGCACTAGCAGCAAACAAGCCTTCCCCGCGGCTCAGTGCCTGTATTGATTGCTGGTTCGTTTTTTGGATATCAATGTCGTTGTTTGTAACCTGGCCAAGCCCGCATTATACATTGGACCGGAAAAATACGTCCCTTGTTTGTGTCACATATTTGGGACATCTTGATGCGGTTCTATCAGATGGATGTCAATCACAGAGCATTATGGCCGCAAAGCCTCCAGGATGTTTTGAATCCCGGAGGCTTTGGGATCTTGAGGTACTTGACCGGAGCAACCTCAAAAGCGATAGATTATCAGTCGATCTTTTCGTGCCCAAGCATCTGCATGTAGCCGGTCTGGTAATACCCATTGAAATATGGCGACAGGAGTAGCGGCATGAATAGCAGCGGCTTCCCTACTCGCTTGATGTCCATCGGATTGTGCTCAAATCCTCTTGGTATATAAAGGATACAGGGCTTGGTGATAATGTGCCTTTCATATTCCGGTCCGAGGAATATTTCAATTTCCGCATCGAAGTTCGCCGTCAAATCCGGCAGTTGGGCACCGAGGAAGAAAAGGTATTCATCCACATCGTGGTGATGGGACTGCAGCTCCATCTTGTATGGCTTGACATAATAGCGAAACCCAAAATTAATACCGGCACCGGGAAGGTCGCTGTTACCCCGAAAACTGATTGTCGGACTCAGAATTGTGTCGGTCAGCGGTTTCTCTTTAATTCTGTGACAAAACAGGTGGTCGTATTTGCTGCCCTCAGTCCCTTTGGGCCAAGGGGGAAGGTTTTTGGGCATTCGCAAATTCTCCAAGGGCTCCTTCTTCTCCTGGGCCATTGCCCCGGCCGGAGCGCCGACCTGGGCCATTGCCAATGCTGCAAGGGCGGTGGTTGCTGTTACATCGCTGAAAAATGCTCTGCGCGTTTTATCGTTATTGTTAGTCCCTGAACTCATTGAACTTCTCCTTAGCATGTCTTCGAGCCTTTGAGCCTTTGAGAAAGAGGAGGGTGCAAAACTCAAAGGCTCAAAGTCTCCGTAACAACTAAAAACTATATTTCAGCCCGAACTGGATAATGCGCGGGTTAACCGTGGTTGCCGTAATGGTTCCAAAAGAAGCCGCGCTGTTTCTCTGAACCGCAGGATTTGCAAATTGCGCATGGTTGAAGGTATTGTAAAATTCGGTTCGGAACTGCAGCGTATGCCCTTCCCTGATTTTTGTTATCTTGTTCAGCGTGATGTCCCAGTTAAATTGGCCTGGTCCCCGCAAAATACCAACGCCGGAATTTCCAAAGCCGGTTCCATTGCCGTAGATACCTCCCGTAGGTGCTGCACAGAAAGCGCTCTTGTTGATATATCCGGTGCCGCCGCTGTTCCCGCCCAACCGATCCTGGATCGACCCTGATGTCTTAATGGACTCATGCGTCGCATCGGCGCACATTTGAGCTCTGGCGGCAGTAACGCCATAGATCGTACCGGCAGCACTGTCGCTAATCGACACCGCTGTACCGCTTTGAATGGTGGTAATCCCCGCCACGCTCCAGCCCATAAGAAGCTTGCCCGACAGTCCCTGGTGCGCACCCAACGGAAGCTCATACTGGTAATTAAGGATGAAGCGCTGTGGACGGTCAAAATCCGTTACACCGTATTGCTGCTTAGGGTCTGCGGGATCGTTGCTGTTTTGCGCATAATACGATCCAGTGCCGACCTCGTCACTCAGGCTTTTGCTCCATGTATAGGATCCCTGAAATGAAAATCCGTAGGAAAAGCGTTTGCGCAGAGTGACCTGAAGGCTGTTGTAATTGGAATGCGCATTGAACTCTGTTCCTTTCAGTCCTTCGGTCTGATAACCGATAAAAGGAACCCTCAGGCCTCGATTCGCCAACGTATTCGCCGTTTGGCCGTTGATCGGGTTTGTCGCGGTGGCCAGGCGGGCTGCATTGATGTTGTGATATTCGTTGATCAAATGAGTCCCGGTTGATCCGACATAGCCTGCCTCCAACACCCAATTTCGGGCAAACTCATACCCAAGCATGAGTGTGTACTGGCGCATCAAGGGTGTGGCGACCTTTGTAGCCAGAAATTGAGCGGAAATATTGGAGGTAGTGCCGGTACAGTTGGTTCCATCCGGCAGGCATGTCAAATTGCTCCATCGGGATTGCCAGATTCCCGGAGATACATCGCGGAAAGGAGTCTGCAGCGTTTGGGTATTCCCCGAGCTGTAGTCTCCTCTGATCGCGTACGGTGATCCCTCCTGAACGCTCTGAATGAAGCTGCCGGCCCAGACTCGGTCGTAAAACAAACCAAATCCGCCGCGCAGAACCAGATTCCCTTTGGATGTCATCTGCCATGCGAATCCAATACGGGGACCAAAGTTGGTGTACGGAGGATGACCATCAATTGAGTGGCTGTTGCTCGCCCTCCGGACGCCATCGGGCAAAGGTTCATTGTCTTTGGAATTATTATCAGGAACAACCATCCCGACCAACCCTGGTCCAGATGTGGTCGGCCCGGTGGGCGGTATCGGCACAGTTGCGATCAGGTCAGGCCAGGTATTTGTCAAATTGCCATACCTGTCACTGAAAACTCCCATATATTCCCACCGCAGCCCGAGGTTCAGAGTAAGCCTCTGGCTGAACTTCCAGTCATCCTGAATATAGCTGCCTATATTGTTCATTCGATAGCCATGAACAATGGTCCCCTTCGGGCCTCTTCCCTCTGAGCAGGCCGTACATGCAAACAGGTTTCCGGCCCTTCCCACAAGGAAATCATTGAAGCTGAGAACCGAAATATATCCGCGGGTAAATCCCGGGTTGGCAAAGTAATGAACTCTTTCCCATTCAAATCCTGCACGCAGGGTGTGCTTGTTTCTGGACCATGCGATCTGGTCCGCTGCTTGAAAATGCTCCGATATGCTGAGCGCGGGGCTGAAGCTGTTAAACAACTGTGGCCCGCCGGTAATTGCAAATTGCGGCGGATCCGTCATATCGGCGACGGCCGGCGTCATCCCCAGTGCCTGCATGGTGGCGCCGGGAATAGTGTCTTCTAAAGCCTCACCATGGTTTCGCTGATACGATGCCCGGGCTTCGTTTGTGAAGGCATTGCTGACATACGTATTGAGCTTCATCACTGCGTAGTTGTTTGTATAGTAATACTCCTTGAGCTGCCCCGGCAGTTTCCCGCCAAGCGTAATCTTCTGGGGATCACGAGTATAAAAATATCTCGTTTGCAGCGTGTACTTCGGATTGATAATGAAGTCGGCGTTGACGAGTACCTGGTCCCCCGAATAGCGCGACGGATCGCTGAATGCAATCGTCCTGTAACCGGCAGTACCGGACCCCGGAACATAATAGTTACCATTGGCAAGCTTTAGCTGCAGTATTTTGAGCGCCACCGGATTAACATTGGATCCGTCGCAGGCCAGCTTCGTCGGCCCGCTGGTCTGGAATGAACAGTTTGCAGCCGCCAGTGCCGCCGGAAATCCTGAGGCAGTACGATCTCCATCCGGAATCGGAGGCAGGTTAAAGCTAGCCAGCCCCTGGCTCGAAAGACCGTTTTTTTGTCTCGAACCCTGATAGCTTCCGAACAGGAAGAAGTGGTCCTTTACAACCGGGCCACCTAGAACAAAGCCAAACTGGTTCTGATTCAAAATCGGTTTCTTCGTTGCGGAGTTCGGATTATCCCGATTGTAAAAGAATGGATTGGCATTGAGCGATGTGTTACGTAGAAATTCAAAAGCCGCACCATGGAGCCTGTTGCCTCCCGACTTTGTTACAACATTAACGTTTCCGCCCGGGTTCCGACCATAGCTTGCATCAAATGTCGAAGTCTGAACCTTAAATTCCTGGATGGCGTCCGGGCTGGGAACCCCTATCCCCGCTCCAGTGCTCTGATCGCCGGCGCTCCCATTCATACCGATGTTGACAACACCTACCCCATCCATCTGATAGTTATTCTGCGCTGGAGTCGATCCATTAACGCTCGTGTACTGAGTCCCCTTTCCCATCACGGTCGCGTTGTTGACGCTGGCGGCAACACCGGTAGAGAGATCCAGAATTTGCGTGTAATTGCGACTTGTTAACGGTAAATCCGTGATGGTTTTGCTATCAACAAGGGTTCCCATTGTTGAGTTTGCCGTCTGAAGTATTTCGCTCTCAGACTGAACAACGAAGGTTTCGTTTGGCGCGCCAACCTCGAGCGTGCAGCTCAGAACAGTAATCTCGGTAACATTAATTGTAATGGAGGGAAACTCGGAACTCTTGAACCCAGCCATGTCGATCTTGACCTTATACTTGCCAGGCTGCAAAAGGGAGAATCGAAAGCCACCACTCTCGCTTGTAGTTGCCGATTGGGACTTTCCAGTTGCCAGATTTGTGATACTCACCTGGGCCTTTACCACAACTGCCTTGGATGGATCGGTAACGGTCCCCGATAATGCCCCCGTGCTTGCTGTTTGTGCGTTTACGGACGGAGCGACTGCCACTGCAATCAGTAACATTGCAAGAGGAAAAACTAAAAACACTTGCAGTACCCTACATTTGTTCATAATTCTCCTTTTTGCTCAGCAGCAGAAAAATGCTGCAAACCCCTTGTCATGCCGGGATTGTCCATTTCACATAAACAATGGCCCCGTCATACCAGCTATTGCCAATGCTCCACGCCACTGATATCAATATTGCTCACTGGAATAGCTGTTATCGCAGATCTGTGATGCACTCCTCCTCTTTCGAATACATTTCTCTGTTGGATCTCACATCAATTCGATGCAATAAAGAGAAGCCCATCGCTCTGAAGGCCGTGGACAATGCTGCCTGAAACGAGCACCGGATATTCGGCGCTCGTTTCAGGAATACAGCCCTGTGCCGCTTAATGCTCGTGCTTGCTTGCCAGATTCCATGCGTATAGTTGATTAATAGCGTCATATTAGGTTTACCCAAGATCGCAAGTCAAGTAATATGTCACATATTTGTGACATATCGCCATTTCGAATTTGAACAGATTAGGGTTGGAATGCGGGATCGGATGACCGATATTTCCAACCGTAATTGACTTTATGCACAAATATGTGCCAGCATTCATTTTTTGTGAGGCCGTCTGACAGGCTTTTCAGCCTGCATGCGGAGTCAGAGTGAATGTTATATGCGACTATTGTGTTCCGGTCAGATCACGCTCCTTATGATGCGATAAATAAATACTATGGAATTTCAAATCCAAAAGAACAGTCCTGTCCCTGTAATCAAACAGATCCAGGAACAGATAAAGCTATCAATGGCGATGGGAGTTCTAAAGAGAGGCGATATTCTGCCCTCGATTCGCGAAGTCGAGAAACAGACGGGCGTGAACCGAGGACAGATTCATCGAGCCTACCTTGCTCTGCTTAAATCCGGGCTGCTTTCTCCAGCACCGGGAAAGCGGATTGCCGTTGCTGTATCTGCCGCAGCTTCTGAAACCATCAATAACAAATGCCAAGAGTTGGCCAACGACATCATCAAACGGACCCGGAATATCGGAGTATCTCCGATGGCATTTGCAAGATATCTTAGCCGCAGTGTTCAGGAAAATGAACGCACGTCGCCGTTTATTGCATACGTGGATATGGATAAAACAGCCGCGGTCCGAAGGGCTGAGCAGGTATCCAAACTATGGCATGCTTCCATCGTGGCAATGACACTCGATGAGTTTAAGTTCGCGATCGCGCACGGGAGCAAACTCCGAAAAGTGCTCGTAAACCATCTCGGTCTCGACAGCACTCGACGCATGCTGCGCGGAAAGAGAATTGATCTTATTCCAATCGAGATTTCCTACAACGAGCAAACGATCCGCGCATTGGAAAAAATAAAAGGCCCTTCGGTTCTCGTTCTCCTTCCGGATCATGCGCTTCGAAGCGCCAACTTCATAGTGGAACAGTTGCGCCGCTGGATTAAGAGCAAAGAAGCAACCATTTCCTGGTTAGCCGTGACTGATGTGAAAGACTTTAAAGAACTAAAAAATGATGCGAAGTATGAACGTATTCTGGTATCGCCAGGAGCACGCAGCAAAGTACCCGTAGAATTGCACCGAAATTCCCGTTTTCTTCTGTTGGAGATGGATTTGGATCCGGAAGATCTGGAGATCGCCAGGATACGCGCGGGCGTTATTGTGTAGCCTTTTGGACTCTTATTGCTTTGATATCTGGCGTGGGACAACGCACCTCACAGGCTCCGCAACCATTGCATTTCAGTGAATTGACCACTGGATAAGATTCATAGGCTTCCTTGTCCCAAGTGACTTTTATGGCATCAAACGGGCAGGCGTTCACACAAGCATTGCAGTCGGAGATACCAAATAGGCACAAGGCCCTGTCCAATTGAGCAGTGCCAATGATGTACTTCTGTTTCTGTTCAAGGTTCAAAGGTTGTAGCGCTCCGCTGGGACACACCTTCGTACAGGCATTGCATTCTTTAGCACAAAATTCTGTCTCGAATCGGACAACGGGTGACAGCAATCCCATAATTCCGGATTGTCTCGTGTCGGGATGGATAATCTTGGATGGACACACGCGTACGCAATTGCCGCACCGCAGGCATTGCCCGGTAAAAAGGTGCTCCTTAATCGCGCCGGGCGGTCTCAATGGAGGCTTTGATCTTGCCTGACCACTTTTCTGCGCCAATAGGCTGAATCCCAGGCCCGCTGCAATAGAAATGAACTGCCTCCTTGCTCCGACGAATGCATTTGCAGGCCTATTTGCCTTTTGAGGTTCTGTTCCGTTTGGCTTCCTGAGATTCCTGCAAAAAGAGCCAACCTCATTCAGTAGATCCTGCGTTGCTCCCAAAGGACACACACGGGCGCACCAGAGGTCGCCGGAAGTGAACGCCACCAATAATAGTATGACTATTCCGAACAGCGACAATAGGATCGAGAGGGCATGTTTCGAGGCAAAAGCAGAGAATCCGTTGCTAAACAATGCCAGCGGATCCATCCACAATAAAAGCGGATACCCGAAAATCGCGCCCGCAACTGTTATCAATGCGATGTAATTGCCGATTGAAGGGATGCCTTTCCACCAGATCTTAATCGGCAGTTTCTTGCTGGAAACACCATCGAGAAGCAAGCCGACCGGGCACACATAACGGCAGAACAGTCTCTTTTTAATCAGTGCCATTGCTGCAAAAAGCAGGCCCACGACGGACTGCACCGGGAATGTCCGCCCTGCCAGGATTGAGCATATTGCGATAAACGAGCTTGTTTGAACAAATACCCTGGAAACGCCAGCCCAGAAAGGAAACGGCATCAGCAAAAGCACTGAAATAAGAAAGCAGCCCCATCTTATGGACAGGCGCAGCGTGCGCCTCTTGTTCACCATCCCGCCATATCTCCTGCCTAATACCATTCATTCTTCGCTCCTTTGAGCCCTTGCGCCAACCAGGGCAGCTGGACCTCAAAGGCTCAAAGACGCGAAGTGAAAGGCTTCATCTATCCGGGGAGAATTGCACCCTGCTTTTTCAGGCTTGCCTGCAAAGCTTTGATATTAATCTTTCTCAGGTCCACTTTGCTGCTGATCGCCTGAGCAGCAGCAATTCCCGCGGCCTCTCCAAGTGCAATACAATGCGGTATATAGTTGAAGAAGTTGTTCGCAACCGCATTGGACGAAAATGCGCGACAGGCAATGAGGAGATTATTGATTTTGCGCGGTATCATGCAGCGATACGGCATGTATGTTAGCGGTGATTTGATCGAATCCTGACCACGATCGACGTCAGGGAATATGGCAATCGTGTCCTCGAAGGGAACGTTCGAATCCATATCCTTTTCCGTGAGCACGTATTCACCAACAATTCTCCTGGCGCCCCGGGTGCCGAGCTGCGGATTGGTAAGCACAATGTAGCTTTTTTCGAAACCTGGAATATTCTTTTTGTAATAGTCGTGACTCACCAACATTTCTTTTCGGCCCAGGAACTCTACCCTCGTCAGCTCCTCGACATCCACTTGACTGGAATTCGCGTATCGGGGGAAAACCCAAACCAGATCTTCCTGGTCTTTTAAATTGCTGGTTAGAAAACTGGCATGTCCACCTCGTTTTCGGATCTCGCGCATCTCTTCAACAAATTCTTTGGCATGCGCCTTTCTGTACTCTTCATATTTTTTCAAATCGACGTTTGCGATCCAGTATGAAAAGGACAGGTTGGCAATCCGCAGCGCAGGGTCGATGTCGCTTTTAAACTCAGCACCCGAACCGGGCAACAGGTCCCCATCGCCAGTGGAATCGATGACAACTTTTGCCAGCACGGCCTGCCTTCCAGACTTGCTTTCGAAGATGACTCCCTTGACCTGGTTGCCATCCATTATGGGCTCAGTGCCCCATGAATGGAGGTAGGTCTTAACATTCGCTTCTTTCACCATTTCGTTCAGTATGCACTTGGATATCTCGGCATCGATGTGCGCTGAATAGAGAACCGTCTTCTCTTTAACATTAAAAAAGGACCGGTGATCGTAATACTCCACCAGTTTGGGATCTTTGGAACCCCAATGCTCCTTTTTCGGGAAATCCGTCGCATCCCTGCGCTTTAATCGATCTATCCACTCCTGGTTTATGCCGGCGATCTGTTGTTTCCCGCTAAAATCGCTCAAGTTGGGGATAATGGTAACCAGCCCGCCCGTACCCATACCTCCCAGGTATCCATACCGTTCAATCAGAACCGTATCCGCACCGCTTCTAGCCGCCGTCAGGGCCGCGCCTATACCTCCTGGGCCACCGCCGACAACCACAACATCGGCTGTCCGGCATACACGCGTCTGCCTTAGAGCTTCGGTGACTGTCTTGCCGGAAATTTTCGCGGATGGCAATTTTGACTGAGCGGTCACGGGCAGCGCAAAACTGCCAGCGCCGGCAGCAATAGCAGCCGCCGCTCCTTTCATAGCCGTATTCTGAAAAAACTTTCTGCGGGATATTCCGTTTTTCGCTTCTTCTGACAATTTCATTGCGGATTCTCCTCACCCTGGATTCGTAATGCTAAAACTACCTACCTCAAAAAGATAGTGTTTAAACCTGCCAGTGCGCCGACAAATCACCTACTGCATTCCGGAAAATCCGACGCATCGCTCTATGGGATACCTACGGAATGGGAGGGTGTAGCTCCAGCTGCCAAGCTATCCGACCTGTTTGCCCCTTGTCAAGAAGTATTGTCATAGATATGTGACATCTCACGATCCCGCCTTCATTCCCGCTCCGCGGTCACCCGCTTAGACGGAAACTGGGCATTTGCACAGGGGTTCAGTGTATCCCGCAGTTATTTCAGATTCTTCTTTTTTATTACCCAGTCCGGATCTTTGCACAAACGGCAGTCCAGGCCGACGAATGCCTTGCCGGCCTCCTGTTCGCCCTTCAATTGCCACTGCAGCCACAGTCGAGCGGCCTGCGCCATCTTCCCACCAAAAGGCTTGCCCAGCGATCCATTGTGGCCAACGTTGCCAAGATTTGCATTAAACAGAGGAATGTCTTCAATTTGCTGATAGTCAATCTCGGCGTTTTTATAGGCGATATCTTTTTCGCCGCCGATCAGATAGATCACAGGTGTGTGCAGTCTCTTCAGTGTTTCCTCGGTAGCCGGAACAATAACTTTGATCGTTTTGCCGTCCGGTCCCTTCATCACGAATTCCTGCGGCGTACCGCGCATGATGCCGCTATTGAAAATAATGGCTGTCCTGACCCTCGGATCCACGGCGGCTTCGAGCGCCTCCAACGCGCCGCACGACTGGCCGGATACCGCAATCGCATCCGTCGCAACCTTGCCATAGTACGGACTCTTCCGATCCCTATTCTGCGCCACGGCCCAGTCGATAGCCTCAAAAAGGTAACTTGTCTTCGAGCGTTCAGAACTTATCGCGCCCGCGGTGACGTCCGATGGCTGGCCCGCCGTCATCCCGTTCGCGTCTGGCCTTCCTTCCGGCCGAAACGCCGGCTGAATCGGTCCGCTCGCAATGACCAGGAAACCATAGGACGCAATCTCCGTAAGATAGGTCTCAAATGCGTTGCCGATCATCGAGCATCCGCCATTACCAAATGCCACAATGGGCAGCTTGCCTTTCACGGCCTTCATGTCGATGGGGCGATATATGGTGTGCCGGGCAAGTGACGGCTCCATCATTTCCTGCACTTTATAGGGCCCATTGGTCTGGAACACGGGCTCTTTCACGATCATCTCCTGACTCTGGGCCGCGGTTTGCTGCACATTCGCCTCGCCGCTATAAATGCTAATTACCGCCACAATCATTGGGAGCCATTTCATAGGGTTTTCCTTTCTCGCAACCTGTCGTGAATATGTCACATATATATGACAACTAATATGATAAAGTCTTGCTTCATCCGATTTAGAAAACGAATCATTCCATTATTGTCTCGGCGGTAAGCTAACAAATAACTATGGAGATTGCATGGCATGAAAAAAATATTGGCAGTTACCTTCCTGACCGGCATGTTAGCTGCGGGAGTCTGTTTCGCCCAAGTCGCGGAGCAGGAACTGGTCCCTGCTCCGCTGCGCTCGGCCTCAGCACCGGCGGTCGCGGCACATCCTTCACCTTACAATTTCCCGGGAGTTCAATTTCCCCGGATTGAAGCGGATTCGCGCGTCACGTTCCGTTTCAGTGCTCCTAACGCACAAAAAGTACAGGTTGCCCTGGTTACCTCCGGATCGAATTCGCTTCAGCCGCTTCCGTTTGACATGGTAAAAGGCGAGGATGGCGTGTGGACCTACACAAGCACCCCGCAGAGTCCCGGCTACCACAATTACTGGATGCTGGTGGATGGCGCGGCCGTATTGGATCCGGCAACCAACGCTTTCATCGGTTACAGCCATATGTGCAACGGGTTTGAGATTCCCGAACCGGGCGTCGATTATTATGATTTGAAAGATGTTCCACACGGCAATGTACTCATCAAAAATTACTTTGCGAAAACATTGAATACGTGGCGGCACATATTCGTCTATACGCCCCCGGGCTACGATAGCAACCCCTCCACCCGATATCCGGTGCTGTACCTGCAGCACGGGGGCGGAGAGGATGAGCGGGTGTGGATCGAAATGGGTCGGACGAACCTGATCCTCGACAACATGCTCGCGCAGGGCAAAGTCAAACCCTTGATTGTCGTCATGGAGACCAGTGCCGTTGGCGTTCCACCGAGCGCAGGTGCCCCTGCCCCCGGTGCGGGTCGTGGTCCCGGATTTGGATTCGGAGGGCCCGGAGGCGGCCCCTATGGGCAGCTAATGACCAACGAGTTGATTCCATGGGTCGACAAAAACTTCCGTACGCTTGCCGACAAGGACCACAGGGCCATGGCAGGTCTTTCAATGGGCGGCATGCAGACGGCATCCGTCACCATGGCCAACCTCGATAAATTTTCATACATCGGCTTGTTCAGCGGTGGCGCGTCCATGGGATTTGTTCCCGGTAGTCAGTTCAGTCCTGCAAAACCGGTTCCCGGTACTGCTCCGGCGGCAGGGTCGGCACCGTTCGATATAAAAACAGTTTACAGCGGCGCCATGGCCAACCCTGCGGAATTTAATAAGAAGGTGAAGGTCCTCTTTATGAGTTTTGGCTCGGAACCACCGCTGGAGAATCCGCAAGGATTGAAGAAGCACCAGGAACAGCTTATTGCCGCCGGCATCAAGAACAGCTATGTCTATATTTCGCCTGGTACGTCGCATGAATGGCAGACCTGGCGAAGAAGTCTGTATGTTTTTGCTCCCCTTCTATTCCGGTAGTAGATGAAGCTGCAACTGAAGACTTGTGTTGAAGCGCGGTGGCTTGGAGCGCGTTGCCAAACCCGTTCTGTACCCCGTCGGAGGCCGGGACACCGGCCTCCGACGGTATGGGCTTATTGAAAACCGCATTCTTATGGCAGAGACGGAGGCGCTCAGCCAAACCCAGGCCGTTCACGAAATGCCCAAGTTCGAGACAACCTTCCTAGGTATGCACAAACCCTATTCCAGATAAGCCCCCTTATCGGCGCTTGTTACGTATTTTGCGAAATGCGCGAGATACCCTCTGGTGATCTTCGGTTCTGGCCTTTTCCAGGATTTCAGCCTTTGCTGAATATCCTCATTGCTCAACTCAATGGTCAGCTTTCGCGAAGGAATATCTATTTCGATCACATCGCCATCTTGCAGAATTGCAATGGGTCCTCCGTCCATTGCCTCAGGTACAATATGACCCACGCATGGTCCGCCTGAAGTCCCCGAGAATCTTCCATCGGTAATGATGGCAACGGATCTATCAAGCCCCATATCTACGAGGAGCCAGGTGGCCATTACCATTTCCCGCATGCCCGGCCCACCCTTCGGGCCTTCGTACCGGATCACCATGACATCTCCCTCTTTGACTCTGCCGGAAAGGAGAGCCTCTATGCAATCCTCCTCCTGCTCAAAAACTCTCGCCGGCCCTCGATGGGTGTGCATTTCAGGCCGCACCGCAGTCTGTTTAACGACGGCAGTTCCCAAGTTGCCCTTCAGGATGGCAATGCCGCCATTCCGGCCCTTCGGCCTCGAAAGCGGGCGTATTATTTCCTCATCCCTGATATCCGCCATCAACAGATTTTCGGCTACGGTTTTTCCGCTTGCGGTGATTGCCTCTGTATCAAGAAGAGTCGCCATGGATTTCATCACCGCTTGCGTGCCACCTGCACGTTCGAAATCCTCCATCAGGTACCTGGAATCAGAGGGCTTGATCTCCATTATCGATGGTGTCTGCCGACTGATCTCTTCAAAATTATCAAGGGTAAATGGATACTCGAGTTCGTGAGCGATTGCGGGAAAGTGAAGGGTGAGATTCGTCGAACCGCTAGTCGCGCAGCATACCTTTACGGCATTGGTGAATGCCGCCCGACTCATGACATCGCGGGCTTTGATATTCTTTTCCAGCAACTCCATAACTTTGCGTCCGGCTTCTTCCGCGAGCTTTTCCAGCGCAGGATCAGTCGCGCACAGAGCGGAGTTGCCGGGCAGTGAAAGGCCCAATGCCTCCGCAGCGATGCACATACTGTTTGCCGTACCCATAAGGCAGCATGCTCCAGGCCCTGGACACACCGCACCTTCCACTTCACGCAGCTCTTCTCTTGAGATCTTGCCTTGCCGGTGCATGACGAAATACTTACCCATGGAAGAACAGTCTAATCTCTCGCCCTTGTAACGGCCCGAAGGCATATACCCCCCGGTGAAAAGGACGGTAGGCAGGTTGCATCGCGCAGCTGCCATGATCAGACCTGGTACAATCTTGTCGCAAGTACCGATCATGACGGCCGCATCGTAACTTGCATGCTCGATCATCATTTCAACCGAAGCGGCAATCAGGTCGCGGCTTGGCAGGATATATTTGAAACCCGCGTTGCCACTCCCCTGCCCGTCGCAGGGCGCAAGCACGTTGAAGACAGTCGCCATGCCGCCGGCCTCCTGGATGCCCCGTTTTACCGCAGCTGCAATCCGGTCGAGATGATAGGATCCAGGCAGTATTTCATTCCATGTATTCGCAATCGCCACCAGAGGCTTTTCAAGGTCTGCGTCGGTTGCCCCCATCGACTTGAAGAAAACCCTTCGCATATAGTATTGAGGGACATCTGGACTTAATGCTTTGCTTCTCAGTTTTGCACTCATGTTACCGTCTCAAATATTGGGATTCATTTTGAATATGCTGAAATCTCTCTGATTCAGCCGCTCGGCCCTGGTCTCTTTGCCTGATGCGCAGGCAATTATCTCCTCGAAAACCCGTTTCCCCGCCTGGGAAATGGTTTCGTTTCCCCGGAGAACCCTGCTTACATCGAGATCCATGTTGTCCCTCATGTTAACGAAGGTGCTGCGGTTTCCCGTAATCTTGACGACCGGGGCGATAGGAGATCCGCAAGGAGTGCCTCGACCTGTCGTAAAAGCCACAATTTGAGCACCTCCTGCCACCATGGCGGTCAGCTGCTCGATGTCGTGTGCTGGAGTATCCATGTAGACCAGACCTTTTCTTGCGGGGTTACAGGCATAAGCGATTACTTCCTGGATCTGACTGCTCCCGGCCTTGTAGATACAACCCAGGGATTTCTCTTCAAGCGTTGTAATGCCTCCGGCGATATTGCCCGGTGAGGGATTGCTCTCTCGTATATTCTGGCCCGACGCGATCGCCCTTTGCTCCCACCAAGCAACCGCTTCCACCAGCTGTTTCCCAATTTCCGGCGTTCGAGCTCTTTTCACAAGAAGGTGCTCGGCTCCGATAATTTCCGGAGTTTCAGAGAGAATTACGGTTCCTCCTTCTGCGACAATCAGGTCACTCGCAATCCCCACAGCAGGATTTGATGACAATCCTGAAGTGTAATCGGACCCACCGCACTCTGTACCCAGGATCAATTCGGTAAGCGGTATCGGCTCACGTTCCAATCGAGCGGCCTCATTCAGCATTTCCTTTAGTATCTTTCTGCCTACGGCTGTGGTTTTCTTCGTTCCCCTCGTTTCCTGGACTTTTATTACTTCCACCCTTTTGCCGCTGGGCGCAATTGCGTTTGCGATTTCCTCCGGTTGCAGTTCCTCACATCCATTCCCAACAACGAGAACGGAAAAGACGTTAGGACTCATTCCAAATCCGATAAGCGTCCTTCTCACCAGCGCTTTATCTTCTCCCATCTGCCCGCAGCCCAGGGTATTGGGAAGATGAACCGCACCCTTTAATCCTCGCGCTATATCTCGTGCGCAACTCTGCGAGCAGCCAACGCTGGGAATGACCAGTACAAGGTTCCGCGTTCCCGCTCTCCCATCAGATCGACAGTAGCCATGGAAATTCATGAGGGCTCTCCCTTGGACTGGCTCACCACATTGTGCACATGGACGTGCTCGCCACGCCGAATCGTTTTCGTGCTCCGGCCTATCATCTCTCCGTATTTAATCACGGCTTCACCCTGGTCAATATGCCTTATCGCGAATTTGTGGCCGCTGGGGATGTGAGAAATCAACGTTATCTTCTCGATATGTTGTTCTGGCCTAATTGAAACAGTTGTGCCCGCGGGAAGTTCCACCAATGTCACTGCGACGTTGTCCTGTTCGTTGATAACGATTATTCCCGTACTTGAACGCATGACCCCTCTCAATAAATATGTTGAGCACGGTCAGTATTTTGGGCCATCCAAGACAACCATACAAACCGCTCGGGCTATGGACGAAAATACCAGACACATAAGTCCTCCCACATAGCCGCCTCCGTTAACCGATTCTGAAGATGATAATCCAGAAAGTTAAGACCGCAAGAGTTCTGTTCCACCAATGGAAATTATGGGTTTCTCCCGGACGTTACGCTGATAGAATGAATTATGTCACATCTTTATGACACAGATCGTGTTAGAGTCGTGATAACAGAAGCATCCTGGACGTAATCGGCTGAAAACATGAGCGACCTGGCGACACCGGCGTTTTTTCCGTCCACGGTCAACGCTGTCCCCAAAAAGCATGCTGGCGGCGAAGAGAGGCAATTCCACATGAAACGAGCTCTTTTATTCACAATGTGCGCAGTTCTTGTATCCGGCTTCTGCCTGGCACAGGCGCCAGCCCCTGTCACGATTGAGAGTGGATTGGTGCAAGGGACGGTTGAAGACAGCCTGACGGTTTACAGAGGCATCCCGTTTGCTGCGCCACCAGTTGCCAACCTTCGATGGCGCGCTCCTCAGCCTGTGGCAAAATGGGATGGCGTGAAGGAAACCACGAAGTTTGCTCCTGCCTGCATACAGGGCATGATGATGGGACCCAGCGGCAACGGCCCTGCGCCAAGCGAGGATTGCCTATATTTGAACATATGGAGTCCTGCAAAATCGGCGCGCGATCGCATCCCAGTATTCGTATGGATCTATGGCGGTGGGTTTGCCATGGGATCCACTTCGGAAGCCACCTATAGCGGGGAGATGCTCGCCAAAAAGGGAGTGATGCTCGTAAGCATCGCCTACCGCGTAGGACAAATGGGATTCTTCGTGCATCCGGAGCTGAGCGCCGAGACCCGAAACCGCGTATCGGGCAACTACGGCCTGCTGGATATGATTGCCGGCCTCCAGTGGATTCAAAAAAATATTGCTGCATTCGGCGGCGACCCACATCGCGTGACAATCTTCGGAGAGTCGGCCGGAGGAATCGCCGTCAGCATGTTGTGTGCTTCGCCTTTGGCCAAAGGCCTGTTCCACGGCGCAATCTCGGAGAGCGGCGGATCGTTCGGACCACCAAGGCCCGCAACCATGCCCGGAGAGAACATGAAACGGCTGTCCGACGCGGAGCGATCGGGGACAGAAACGCTTAAATCGGCTGGCGTGGCATCCATTGCAGAGGCGAGGAAACTCCCTCCGGACAAGCTTTCAGGCAACGGAGGCCGTGGTCCAAGCGGTTCGGCGGCTCGTGGCGGTGGCGGTCCGGCGGGTTTGACCAATTGGCCGATCGTCGACGGCTGGGCGATTCCGGATGATCAATACAAGCTATATGAATCGATGCGATATAACGATGTGCCAGTTCTAGTCGGCTACAATTCCGACGAGGGCTTGAGCTTCTCTCCTCCGCGGACGCCTGAAGAATATGTTGCCAATGTGAAGTCCCGATTCGGTCCGTTCGCCGACAAACTCATCGCGGCCTACCCTCCAGGAACAGGAACAGTAGCCAAGACTGCGCGCGACCTCATGCGCGATGCAGCATTTGGGTGGCAAACTTGGATTTGGGCGCGATTGCAATCAAAAACGGGCAAATCCAAGGTTTTCTATTATTACTTTGATCAGCACCCGGAATATCCGGCCGACTCACCGCAGGCAGGTCGCGGATCGCCGCACGGACAGGAAGTGGCGTATGTATTTCGACATTTGAATCCGAGTCAGAAACCCACCAAATCGGATGAGACGATATCAGAGGCTATGGCTACCTACTGGACAAACTTCGCCAAATCCGGAAACCCCAATGGCACAGGCCTCCCGGAATGGCCGGCCTTCAGCGATTCCAATCCCACGCTAATGTACTTTGCTCAGACTCCTCATACAGGGCCGGTTCCAAGTGCGGATGCACTCAAAGTCATGGATCAATATTTCGCGTGGCGAAGGACTCCTGAGGGTGAAGCCTTTGTGAAATGAGTTGTGCAGCGGCGGTACGACTTTTGAGATTTGATTCGCTCAACAATTGTGGGAATAGGGGAAATTTGTATGAAAACCCAGGTAAACGAAGATTGGCTCAGGGAAATTGACAATCTGGAATTGAGTGATCGAATCCGACAATGGCAAAAGGCCATGAAAGCTTGCCCGAGCCAAATTTATGTCGATAGACAAAGACTCGCATTGGAGTCCTGGGTGGAAACAGAGGGCGAGGACATAGAAATCCGAAGGGCAAAACTATTCAAGAAGATCGTCGAAAATGTCCCAATAAAAATACACGATTTCGATGTTCTGGTAGGACGGCTTACACCGGGGGTTATTGGCGCAAGCACAGCAATCGATATTGTGGGGGACTATATTCCTGCTATTTGGAATGATGACGGGAAAATTCGCATTTCAGTAACAAATGATGGGACTTTGTCTAAGGCGGATTTGGAAATACTGCGAGAGAGCGCCAGCTACTTCCGCGGAAAAACTGCGCCCGATTTGGCGTACAAAGCATTGCGCTCCCTGGTTGGCACGTGGGCCGAAGATTACGAGAGTGCAAAGGGCAAGGACCCGGTCTTAAGTTCAGGGATTTTTCCCGGAACAAGCGCAACGGTGATGTGGAAGAAGATTTTGACAAAGGGTCTGAGAAGCATCATTGATGAGGCTAAGGAACACATAAAAAACTTTGCGGAAAAGCAGCAACACGGCATAGACAAGGTCATATTCTGGCAGGCAGCCGAGATCGTTTTGGAGGCTGCAATCAACCACGCCCACCGATATGCCACACTTGCGGAAAATATGGCCGAAAATGAGGAAAACACAATTCGGCGCGATGAACTAAAAGAGATCGCCAGGATTTGCCGGTGGGTTCCGGAGTACCCGGCACGCACATTCCAAGAGGCGCTTCAATCGCTGGCTATTGTCGGCGTGTGCAAAAACTTTGAACACCCAATGCACTGTCACCCTCACCTTGCCAGGGCCGACGAATATCTATGGCCATATTTTGAACAGGATGTTAAGGGAGGAAAGCTGACTCTGGGAAAGGCCGCAGAGCTGCTCGAAGAGATCATCGGTCGTTGGGGAAGCCAGATTTTTGTTGCGACTTCAAGCTTCCAGCAGACACATCAGATCAATTATGGAATTCATAATGTAGTAGTGGGTGGCGTAGATGCGAACGGGAATGAGATATCAAACGAGTTGAGCTATCTCATTCTTCACATTATAGGATTATTAAGAATGTCTTCGCCGACCGTTAGCCTTCGCTGTAATAAAAACACGCCCGGCTGGCTCCTGGAAAAGGGATTAGAGACCAACACCAAGACAAGGGGCGGCATTCCCCTCTTTCAGAATGAAGACCACGTGATCGACAGCTTCGTCCGTGACGGGGTACCGGTAGAGGAAGCCAGGGAGTGGTTCGGTCTCGGATGCGTGCAGCCTGTCGTCCCATCCAAAGTAAAGCACTCAGGATGCGAGGGCGCCGGAACAGTAAACGTTGCGCTTGTATTGGATTTGGCCCTCCATAACGGAGTGTGTGCCCTCACGGGCAAAAAGCTGGGCATCGAGACCGGCAACCCGCGCGATTTTAGGACCTTTACTGCCCTATACGATGCGTTTAAGCAGCAGTTTTCATTTATTGCAACGAGAACGCTTTGGTTGGCTCGCACAGTCCGCGAGATAAATGAAAAACATCTGCGGCTTCCTTTCATGTCCAGCCTGATAACACAAGGCTGTATGGACGCAGGAAAGGACGCTCTATGTCCGGACCCGTCTTTCCACATTTTCGTCATGCAAGATCGGGCAATTGTGGATACAGCAGATTCTCTCATGGCTATTAAGAAACTTGTATTTGATGAAAAGAAATTGACTATGGATGAGCTGATGGGAGCGATTGACTCAAATTTCGAAGGCGTAAGCGGCGAACAAATTAGACGCATGTGCTTGGCTGCTCCAAAATTCGGGAATGATATTGACGAAGTGGATCACATGGTACGAGACCTGGGCAAATTCACCTCCGGTGTGATTCGCTCGTATGACAATCATCCATACAGCAACTATGGCGTCGTGCGGGAAGGTTTGTCGTGGCATTATTTCGGCGGATTGGGAGTAGGCGCCCTTCCCAATGGCCGCAAGGCAAAGGAACCGCTGAACGACGGCTCCATATCACCCATGCGCGGAGCGGATGTAAACGGTCCCACTGCCGTAATTCGGTCTGCAATAAAGGCAGGATTCGACGAAGCACAGGCATCCGTTCTCAACCAGAAGTTTTCACCCTCCGCCGTTCAAAGTCCTGAGAGCAGGAAAAAAGTGGCGGCGTATACAGGTACATTTTTTCAGAACGGCGGTCAGCACATCCAGTTCAATATAGTGGACACTAAAGAATTGCTCGATGCGAAGACAAACCCCGAGAAATACAAGGATCTGATTGTCCGGGTGGGAGGCTTTAGCGCTTACTTTGTTCAACTCTCCCCAGAGATTCAGGATGACATCATCCTTCGCACCGAGCACTCGCTTTAATAACAACCCCCCGGCCCTTCAGTCCTGGGATATCCGCTGTTCACTTGTTCCTCTGACCAGTGAGAGGCATGCTTTGAGCAGAAAAATGACCAAACCTAATCCCCATGGTATTGAATCTGTGATTCGAAGCAACTCTAAAGCCGGACACAAAGTCTTGCCTTCCGGCGGCAATGAAACGATCTTGACCAAGGTCGGATTTTTGCCTCCTTTAAGTCCACAGCCTATGCGCAAACGAAAAGACATGGTTCAGGAGAAGGTATTCGGTTTCGAGATACCGCCAGAACCAATTCCTTCTCGTGACATTAAGAAAAATATCTATGCTGAGGTAGTAGTGGTAGGCGGTGGGATAGCAGGGTTGAGTGCTGCCATTTCTGCAGCAGAGGCAGGAGCCAATACCGTCTTATTGGAGAAGACGGCAACCATTCAAGCTCGCGGCCACGATAACGCTTTTATCGGTAGCCGGCTTCAGGAAAAGCTGGGAATAAAAATCGATAGAGACGAAGTCATACTAAATTTAGTGAAATATGGAGCCAATAAGCCTGACCAAAGACTAATCAGATTGTGGGCCGAAGGAAGCGGTAAAACTGCCGACTGGCTCATGGATATGACGGACGCCGCGGGTCTCGAGGTAATTATTAACCACTATCCCCCGCCTCCAGCTTTCACTCATGACAGGGAATACTATCCTCAATATTCAGTTACGCACCATTACCACAATGAACGTCCAGTAGCCAGATGTTTACTGGATAATGCCCTCAAGAAAGGCGTTACTGCATATTTTAAAACCCGCGCAAAGCAGCTTCTGCGAAAGAAGAACGGCCGGGTCACCGGCGTTGTTGCCCAAAATGCGGATGGTGAATATCAGCAGTTCAATGCTTCCAAAGCCGTTATACTCTGCACCGGAGATTACAGCAACAACGCTGAGATGATGGCTAAATACTGTCCGCAATCATCATACCTCGAATCCATGATACCCACTTCCAATGGAGACGGGCATATGATGGCGATGTGGGTTGGTGCAGTCATGGAACCCGGGCCGCATATACCGATGATCCACGGCCCCGCCGGTCCACTTCTCAGTTCGGCCTTCCTTCAAGTAAATCTCAAGGGAGAACGCTTTCAGAATGAAGATGTCCCAATTCAAAGTAATGTAAATGCCGTCGAGCGACAACCTGGCAGGATAGCCTGGCAGGTATTTGATTCGAAGTATCCGGAGGAACTTCCATATCTTGGGATAGGCCTGGGGAAAATTATTATTGCAACTAAAACAATCCGGCAAAAAGTGGATAAAGCAGCAATAAAGGCCAACTCGATCGAAGAACTGGCAACGAAGATGAAAATACCGGTTGAAGCCTTTGTGGCCACCATCAGGAGATACAACGAACTGGCACGACTGGGAAGAGATCTGGACTTTGGCAAGCGGCCGGATCGCTTGTTTGCTATTGATAATCCCCCATATTGTGCGGGTAAAAGTGGTTACGAATTACTGGCTGTTTTGGGAGGCCTTAATATCAATTGGAAATTGCAGCCTCTGGATAAGGATTGGGAAATCATTCCAGGAATCTATCTTGCAGGAAATACAATGGGCAATCGCTTTGCCGTAGATTACCCAACGATGTGCCCCGGGCTTAGCCATGGAATGGCAATACACTTTGGCCGGGTTGCCGGGTTAAATGCTGCCTCGCAATAATGACCTAGCAGCGATATGGCAAAGGCCATCAGCTACATTTACGGCCGCCGGATGGACGACAACTCCGATGATTGCAGTCCACAGAGTCATCGCCAATTTGATTCGCTGAGTTCACGACGCCATTGGGCTTTCTTCCGCGCTAATATGCGTTGGCAGCCCGCATCTGCAATATTTGAAATCGGACAAATCAGACCTTTTAGAGAGATATGCCGATTCTGATTGGTTGTATTTTTGTCAAATCAGAATACCCGGACTTGATCTGCAGACTCTCTGTAATAGAAAGGTATCGGTCGTCAGTCTCTTCCCAGGCCGGCCACTCGATAAGTCCCTTTACGCTTGGGTTTCCTGTTCTGGCAAATTGAGTCCATATGCGCATCATGGATTCTGAAACAGTTCTGTCAATATCCGAAATGGTTGGCACCGGGGATTTGGCGCCGGAAAGCGCAAAACCCCCATAGTGAGCCTCCCAGGCTTCAGTAACGTCCAGGGATCCGAACATATAATGCAATTCCATCCCGTGGGCTGCAACACAACCTTCGCTTCTCCAGTTATCCGGCACACGGTCAAAAACTGCAGCATATCCTCTCGAGTCGTCTTTGCTCGGAGCTTTTAGCATGGCTATATAGTCTGCAACCATCTTGTCCGCGATGACCAACCCCGGCCCCGTCAGTTCCCCCATGTCAGATACAACAAGATAAGGCACTTCATTGCGTTGACCGGTCCGGAACATATTGATGATTGAGTCCGGCAGGAACCATCCATCTTGAGCCACGCTCCAGGGCCCCATGAATTCATACTCTGCGCCCAAATCCTCATTCAAAGACTGTTCCACTTCGACAATTTTTTCCCAGGAAACAGCACGGGCTGCTGCAAGCGGATCCACTGCGCTGTCGACACCGAGTTTGGAGAAAAATCTCTCACCGAACGCTTCCAGCCTTTTCAGTTGCGTTGGTTCAAAGTCCTTCCCCCCGCTCTGGATGATGGCTCGATGAAACATTCCCTTTGCCAGAGGGGAGGCGACTAAGGCAGCTACCTTGAGCCCGCCTCCCGATTGACCAATGATCGTCACGCTATCCGGGTCGCCACCAAAAGCGGCGATATTTTTTCTGACCCATTGAAGGGAATCAATCAAATCCAGAAAGAGATAATTACCGGATACTCCTTGGGGGGATTCACGAGATATTAGTTCGTGTGCGAACAAACCGAATATGCCGAGCCGGCTATTAACAGTAACCAGCACAACATCGTGGCAGGGCAAACCGAGGCTGTTACTGATGGGAAGATTCCCATTTCCATATCGAGTACCGCCGCCATGAAACCAAACCATAACCGGCAATTTTTCGCCCGCCTCTCTGGCGGGCGTCATCACATGGAGGTATAGACAATCTTCGCTCGAAGACAATGATTGCAATTTCCCCGAAGCATGAACATCCGGATATTGGGCAGCCTGGTTGCTGTATTCTGTGCATCGGCGGATACCAGACCATGGGGCCGGCGGTTGCGCCGGCTTCCAGCGCAAAATTCCGACAGGCGGAGCAGCATAGGGTATGCCCCTAAATATGGAGAGCTCCCGCTCCCCTTGTCTTACCTTCATGCCGGAAATGGAGCCGGTATTCAGCGTGACGCGATCCATCGCCTCCTCCTCTTTTTCCTATGCGCGCTGGTCTCCAACGAAATTCCTGATTCACACGCATAATGGGGTAGAGCCATTTCTTTGTTGCTATCGGGGTTTTGACGAGCGTACCAGGCCTTATTCCCGTGGCGTACTCCGATGCTCCTATGTGTCCTCCTGCGGAGTTTGCCCTACCCCCAGGAGTCTTTTTCGATTTCCAGACTGTCACTGTTTCGAAGCCGGAATTTTGGGACACCCGTTTGGACAAAGCGTAATGACGTGTACAAAGCGCAGCTTCCCATTTTCCAGTCGGAAAGTGTGTGCGTCGGGCAATCCTTTCTCGCCACCGAAGTCGATCTGTCCCATGACAGCTCCCAGGTCGACGTCCACTATGTAGCGTCGATTATTCATTGGCACGCCCCCACCTTTGGGAACTCCTTCGGTGCAGGCTGGGTTTGGGTGGTTATCGGCGTTGGTGTAGTACCCGCCCTCAATACGGCTGCAAGGAATGCCCCAGGGCAATTTATTGAAGGCTGAATAATCCTGGAAAATGTCGAAATAATCGTCCGCGACCTTGATCAGTGCCTTACGATCCATGCGCTTATCGGACGGAATAATTTCCCACTTCTCTGTGGACGAGTATTTCAGATAACTCTTTGCATCGAACAGCCAGTCTCGCTTATCGCTTGCAAGGCTTTCAATCTCGGCAATCCTGCCATCGGAGATTTTCAACCGGGTTCCGATGACCCATGGGTGATCGCTATTCGACTGAATGATCTCAGTGTAAGATTCGCAGATATCCACATCGTAAATGCTGCGACTGAAATCGATTGGGAAAGGCTTTTTCCAGAGGCCCTGTCCCAACGGAATTACCTTTCTTCTTTCGATATATTTTGCCTGAGTGACGAGAGGCATCAGAGATGGATCCCCTTTTTTCAAGGCACTTAGATATTTGTTGGTCACTTCCTGAAGTCCTGTTCGCGTGCATCCTTTGCCTGCTGAAGTCAGGACGGGCTCCGCCGAGGCAGGAATAGCAAAACAAAGCAGCAAAAACGAAATGATTATCCGCATCCTATCTCCTTTTTGTTGAGTTCGAATAGTTTTATCCTAACGTCTCGCCGGATGGCGTACTTCGGAAAGCGAGGAATCATTGGCCTGTAGCCGCAGGATTCGGTTGCCCTGGAAGCTGCCGACAAAAATAGAGCCTTTTAGCTGAAGAGCAACAGAGGCGCCCGCGATCAACGCACGCTTCCCATGAGAATCAAAAACGGTTTTAGCCTGCATTTTCACCGGATCAATTATTGCAACACCAAAACCTTGGATACATGGCTCGCCACTGCCGCCAGGGCAATCACCCTGCACTCCCTTGATTCCAGCTGCGAGTATTTGCCCCTTGGCAGTCCAGGAGAGGTTATCCGGCATGAATTCCAACCTAATTACGGAAATATCGCGGCCTGCGGCGAGATCATATTTGTGCACTTCCCTAGCGGTCCACGCCGCATAGTATATGTAGCGGCCTTGTGAATCAGCGATAACTCCATTCGGATAACCGAATTTCGTTCCTGACAGTTCCGTTTCGCCTTTTCCCGCGGTCCACCGAGCCACAACACCGCTGGGTTTTCCGCTGATAAGATCCGGGCCTTTGATACCCATCGCGTTTGGATGGGTTGCGACGAAACCGCCGTCGGGGAGCGTGGCGACGTCATTATAATCATTATTTGCAATAACACAGCCGTGCCACACAAGTCCCCAGACACCTGCCGTCCGTTTCACTTCGAACATTTCTATCGATTCGCGGCCGCCGTGATTGACAACATACAGCTGTATAACGCCACTTGGCCTTTTCGACAATGAGATACCGTGAGGGGCAAATCTGTCACCCGCATCTCCGGGACACGCGGGATCGCCCCAATCCTTACGGGGTTCCACCGTAACCTTCATTTCGGTAAAACTATTTTGTTTTGGATCGTATAGTGCGATTCCGCCACGCGAGCTGTCCCTGCCTGCCATCTGACTCACGATCAGCCGTCGACCATCGGGTGCGGGTTCCATATCCTCCGGAGAGTGAGTGCCACATATAACTTCCGCAACACCAGCCGCCCCGCACTCTATTAGCGCTGGCTGCGGCTCCGGGCTGCGTTGCTGAGCATGCATGGCAGTTGCATATACAGCCATAACCAAGGCCATCCTGTGGAATATTGATCTGGCTTTCATTCCGTTCTCCTATTTACCAAGGTATCCATCGAGCCGCAGTGGGCTTGATCAGATACAGGCCCGCATTTCCAATGCCTCAATCACTTATCTGTGAGTCACCGGGTTTTTGTAATGGAATGGGGCGACAAAGGTCGCAGGGTACGAATCATACGCATCCGTCGGCGGCCGATCCGGTAGGAACGTCTTCTCCGGATGGGTATTCGGCAACGCACTCTTACCCCACCCCTCCGCATAAGGTGTGCAGAACCTGGAGTAGGCGTGCAACGCTTTGATCTTCCAGATCGCACCCTCCTTAACATATTCATTTTCATAGGTGCCGCCGCCCCAGCTTGCAGATTTCAGATGTTCACCAATTTCGTTGAGAAATCGCCAGCGGCCTTTAGCGGTCATCCCGCCGGGAGCGACGTCAACGATGGGCTGCAGCTGAATATGGTTATAAAGCGTACCTCGTGCCAGACCATCCGGAGAAATCCGGACAAGGTACTCAAGCACTCTTGACTTGCCGGCAAATACACCCTTCCCACCCATTTCGAGAGTTCCGTCATCAGCGAAAAGGTCGGCGGCTTCTTTCCAGAGCTGCTTGTCGATATAAAAACCATAGATCCGTTGCAGATTTTCGATCGCCCTCTCGTCTTCGAGCTGTAGTATACGGTTGCTTACGCGAATGTACGCGGCTCGCAATTCCTCCGGGATCGGCAATGCCGCTATTTCAGATTTCTCCGGCTTGCTTTGAACCGCGGTTGGATTCTTATAGTGAAACGGAGGAATATAGATCCCCGGGAAACTTTCATAGGTTTCGCTGGGTGGCTTGTCTGGAGGGATTTTGTCGCTGCGCTTAGGTGCCTCACGCGGGGCCATAGCCCAACCCTTATCGTATGGAGCAAAGAAAGTAGTGTAGAGGTGATCCTTTTTAAACTTCCAGTTGCCCCCTTCCATGACAAGCTCGTTCTCGTATACGCTGTCGCCCCAAATCCCGGTGCTTCCGAAAGTACCTAGCTGGCTAAGAGCTCGGCTGCGCACATTCGCGTGTTGTCCATCCGGAGCCAGATGAATGACCGGTTGCATTTGGATGTGATTGTGTAAGTGGCCCGGCTCAATATTCTGCGGTCCGAACAATTCCCACGCACGTCTCACGCCCTTTTTGCCAACATAAATGCCGCGCTGAGAAATTTCCATGGTCGAATCTTCAACAAACAGATCCGTGAGTTGGGCCCATTGCTGTTTGTCGAGATAGTACCCATACATAGAAACAAGGTTTTCAATTTCCTCAATGTCTTGAAGACTTCTGATGCGGCGGGCCATTGCCTCGAGAGCCGCATCAGTTTCAATCGCTTTTCCTGAAGAAGCATGCGCTGAGGTTTGGTAGTGGTAAGGTGGCGTATACACACCAGGCCACACTTCATACTGTTCGCTTGGAGGTCGATCCGGAGGAAGCTGCGTTGAAACATGGATTCCGTTCGTGCTATCCCTGTTTGCGGCCCATCCACCTTGATAGGGCACCATGAAAGTCTGATACCAATGCAGTTTGCTGATCTTCCAGATTCCGTTATGTTTGATGTACTCATTCTCGTAAACGCCTTCACCCCAAAAAGCGCTTTTATTCAGCTGTCCCGACATGATGACCGCGCGCCAGCGCGCCTTCGCCGTGTGGCCTTCGTCCGAGACATGCACTACCGGCTGGAGTATAAAATGTTCGTTGAGCTGGCCATGTCTCAAACCATCGCGACCACCGCCATAAGCCAGCAAGTATTGGCGAATTCGTTTCTGGCCGACATAGATCCCATCAAGGCCGATTTCGATTGTGCCTTGTGGCGCAAAAAGATCCGCAGCCTGATTCCACATTCCGCAATCGAGGTAATATCCATAGGCACGCTGCAAGCGCTTCAGATCGCTTACATCTCGAATGCGATCAACCTCCTTTTCGAGCTGCTCGAGTTGTCTCCGGAAAACGACATCCTTTTCCCGGTCTTCTGCTTTATTGCGCGATTGCCCGTTGTCGGCACCTGTATGTATCCACACGGCTGCAAGCATTGTGACCCCGATGCAAAGTAGAGGTTTCATGGCCAACCCTCACCAGGCGTGAAAGTTCCTGCATTTATGGTTCCTTTGTACTGCATGTGGCCGGAAATCGAAGAGTTGTCTAAAAGCGATACCTTAGCACAATTGTTGTCACATAGCTGTGACAATATTCTTGACAAGGCGCGGACAGCTCAGATAGTAAGGACTCACGCAAGTTCCTAAATGTATCAAGAAAGGGCAAGGACATGGTTCGGTTGAAAGGCTGTGTTTCTTCAAGGTTGGCAGTTGCGCTGCTGTGTATCGTTTGCGCTATGCTCTTCGGCCAATGTTCAAAGAACAATGCCAGAGCGCCTGAAATCCACCTACTGTTAAACCGCCATCCCTTTACCGAGGCAATCTTGCGATTCATACCGGAATATGAGCAAAAAACGGGAATCAAGGTTAATATGCTGCTTCTTTCCGAAGAGGAGTACTTTGAAAAGTTAATCACAGAGCTTTCCAGCCGCAGTTCATATTACGATTTGTTCATGCTGGGTTTTCCGCATATATGGCAGTATGCCAAGGCAGGATGGCTCGAACCACTGAATCCATACATCCAAAATACCAACCTTACACCGACAGACTGGGATCGCGATGATTTTTTCCCGGAACTCATTGCTTGCTCCAGATGGAATCTTAAACAAGGCACGGGTTTGGGTGAAGGCCCTCTATGGGCGCTCCCGGTAAACGAAGAAGCTTACGTGATTTTCTATCGCAAGGATCTGTTCGAGCGTTTCCACATTAAACCGCCCGCTACCTATGAGGATGTTTACAAAGCAGCAAAGGCCCTGACTCGCAATGTGGACGGCCAGCAAATCTATGGATTCGGTCATAGGGGCGTGCGGAGCTGGTCAACAATCCATCCGGGATACCTGACTGCCTTTGCCACCTGGGGAGCGAGGGATTTTGACGACTCGATGCGTTGCGTGATCGATAGTCGCCAAGGCGTCGAAATCACGGATCTGTTCATCCGGACTTTGAAAGAAGGCGGGCCGCCCGGTTGGCCTAGCTATACCTGGTATGAAGGTAAAGAGGCATTCCTTTCAGGCAAATTCGCAATGTGGTTCGACGCAAATCATCAGGCGGCAGCGTTTGAGAACCCCACCAAATCTCAGGTATCTGGTAAAGTCGGGTATTTGCTTCCTCCAGCGGGACCGGATGGCGAGATTAAGTCCAGCACATGGGTGTGGAGTCTAGCGATGAATGCCGCATCAAAAAACAAAGAAACAGCCTGGAGATTTCTCGCATGGGCAACTACCAAGGAAATGCTGCAGCGAACCGTTCCCTATGAAAACATCAATCCTACGCGCAGATCCGTATGGGAAGATCCTAGAACCGTTGCGGCCACAAATTGGGCAGGGGGTGAGTATCGTCGCACGGCTCAGTTGCTCCTCTCGAAGTATGCCAGAATCCGATGGACTCCCTCGACCTATGTCACACAGGCCGGAGACCGCTGGGCCGCAGCGCTGCAGGAAGCATTCGAAGGCACTCGGACCACCGAACAGGCTTTAAAAAGCGCAGCGGAGGATATCAATCAGCTGGTGAGGAAGTAATCCGCATGGCCGATTACGCTTTACGCACGAAACGCCGGGAACCGCTTCATAAAAGCTTGCCCTATCTTATGACTTTTCCCGCGCTCGCCGCGCTGATCGGTATTCTGTATCCCTTTGTTTTGGGTGTGTACTACACATTCACAAATTACACTCTGACTGAACCCGATAATATCGGCTGGATAGGCCTGACAAACTATGTCGCGATTTTTAAAAATCCCGATTTCTGGAAGGCCTTCAGTTTGACCTTTGTTTTTGCCGGATCGGTGGTGGTTATCGAATTGGCCATGGGGCTGGGAGTTGCTTTGCTCCTTAAGGACCCATTCCCCGGAGTTCGCCTTCTGCGATCTTTTCTGGTTATCCCGATGATGATCCCGCCCATTGTCAGTGCGCTGATGTGGAAGGTTATTCTTCTTCCCACGGACCAAGGCGTGCTGAACCACATTCTGAGTTTTGTGCGAATCAAGCCTATCGCGTGGCTGGGCGACTCTTCTACGGCACTTCTTTCGCTGATCATTATCGATGTTTGGATTTACTCGCCATTTGCGATCATGATTTTCCTGGCCGGATTGCAGTCTCTGCCCAAAGAACCCTATGAGGCAGCGCAGGTAGACGGAGCATCAGGCTGGTTTGCCTTCCGTAAGCTTACGCTGCCGTTGCTCACTCCCTGCATTGTTCTTGTCACGCTCTTCCGACTGATCGATTCACTCAAGGTTTTTGATATTGTTTATGCCACTACCAAGGGCGGCCCTGCGGGAGCTACCACAACGCTGCATATCCAAAGCTATTTTGAGGCCATCCGGTGGTTCAGGATGGGCAGGGGTATGGTTTACCTTTTTGTCCTTTGGTTTCTGTGTTTCATTCTTTCCAAAACTCTATCCAGGCTTTGGACCAGGGTTCTGATCAGATGACGCGCTCAAGTAAACTCATGGGCATTCTAAGAATTCTGGGGCTTGCCGCATATTTCACCTTTGCGCTGGGACCCATCATTTGGATAGCCATGATGTCCTTGAAGAACCCCAACGACGTCATCGCCAGTCCTCCAAAGTTTTTATTCACGCCCACCGCAGAGAACTATAAAGCGATTACCGTTGGCCAGCATGGGCAGAGAACGGAAACGGTGAAACCTGATTATCCAAAATACTTTTTGAACACCCTGATTATTGCATCTGCCACAGTAGCGGTTTCTCTGCTACTGGGAACATTTGCGGCATACAGCCTGGCTCGATTTTCTTTCCGATTCAAAGAGGACATCGCCTTCACTTTTCTGAGCTTCCGGTTCGCCCCGGAACTCATGGTTATTCTCCCGCTGTATGTCGTTTTCCAAAAAACAGGCCTGATCGATTCATATTCCGGCCTTACTGCAGCCTATCAGCTGATTACTTTGCCATTCATGATTTGGGTACTGCGAGGATTCTTCGAAGATATTCCTCGAGAGATCGAACAGGCTGCACGAGTGGATGGCTATACCTGGCACGGCGTTTTCCGCAAGATCTCGCTGCCTTTGGTTAAGCCCGGAATCGCTGCGGTGGTAATTCTTTCATTCATCTTCGCGTGGAATAATTTCATATTTTCTATGATCCTCGGAGGAGAACGCACCCAAACCATCACCTTGGGTATTTTGGGATTTATCGGATACGAGCGGGTTCTTTGGGGACAAATGGCTGCTGCCACCATGATCTGCGTTATCCCGGAGCTTATCCTGGCGTTTTTTGTGCAGAGTTACATTGTGCGCGGACTCACTTTCGGTGCGCTAAAGAGGTAATCGGTGGCGAATATCATTTTTCAGCATGTCCGAAAATGCTATGGCGATCACGAGGTCATTGATGATCTGAACCTGGAAATCCGGGACAGGGAGTTCTTTGTAATTCTCGGCGAATCCGGTGCCGGGAAAACCACTATTCTCAAAATGATCGCCGGTGTCGAGCCCGTTACATCAGGCACAATCATTCTTGACGGGCAGCCGATCGAAAACCTGGCTCCTGAAAAGCGGGATTGTGCCATGGTTTTTGAAACATATGCTCTGTATCCACACCTGTCCGTATTTGAAAACATTGCCTTTCCGCTTCGAGCTCCCGGGCGCCGGATCGATGAAGATCGGATCAAGCAGGCTGTAGTCCGGGTAGCCCGTACTCTGGGAATCGAGGCCTTTCTTGACCGCAGGCCGGCCGCCCTGAGTGGAGGTCAAAGACAACGCGTATCTCTGGGACGTGCCCTGGTTCGGCAACCTGCCGTCTTTCTCATGGATGAACCACTCTCTCATCTGGATGCACGACTGCGCAACGAAATGAGAACCGAGATCAAAACCATGCGAGAGTCTTTCGGGACCACAATTGTCTATGTTACACACGACTATAGTGAGGCTTTGGCCCTGGGAGATCGAATAGCAATTCTGCATCAGGGGCGCATTGAGCAGGTAGGGACGCCATCCCAGGTATTCCGTCGGCCCGCAAATCGCCTGGTGGCTGAATCCTTAGGCGATCCCCCAATGAATTTTCTTTCAGGCATAATAGAATTCGATCAAAACCGAGCTTTGTTTGCGACCGGGAATCTGCAAATTCCCTTGTTCGATAACGCTCGACTTCGGGCGTATGAGGGAGAAAAAGTCTGGCTCGGACTCAGGCCGCAGCATATCCGACTGGAGCGCAACAGGCCGGACAATCCCTTCAACTTACCTTCAAAGCTATTTGTTCAAGAACTGATGGGAGACCATACCGTGGCTTCCGTTTTGGTAGAAGACCGCCTGTTCACCGCCTTGTGTAAACCCGCTCAGGTTTATCACATCGACGAGCCTCTGTATTTGGAATGGGCCCCTGAGCATCTATACCTGTTTTTGGAAGAGACAGGCGAGACACTGCTGGCAGAGGGCGACTGATGGCTGAGATAATTCTAAGCCACATAAGCAAGCGTTATGGCAAGGCGCACGGGTCTTTTGCCGTAAATGACTTATCACTCAGGATACGAGACAAGGAGTTTATTGTGCTCCTGGGACCTTCTGGCTGCGGCAAAACCTCCACTTTACGAATGATTGCAGGACTGGAGGAAATTTCCGAGGGAAACCTATCCTTTGACGGCAAGCGCATCAACGATCTTCCGCCCCAATCCAGAGATATTGCCATGGCCTTCGAGAATTATGCACTGTATCCCACGCTCGACGTTAAAGATAACATAGCGTTTCCGCTCATAATTCGCCGCTGGCCACAATCGCGAATAGATGAAAAAATCGCGTGGGTGGCTCAGGCGGTACAGATCACCGATATTCTCCACCGAAAACCGGTCGAACTGAGCGGCGGACAACAACAGCGAGTTTCCCTGGCTCGCGCCCTCGTTCGGGAACCGCAGGTATTCCTGTTCGACGAACCCCTTTCACATTTAGACACAAAACAAAGACAAACGATGCGCGCGCTGATCAAAAGGCTGCATTCCCAACTCCGGAAGACAGTGGTTTATGTCACTCACGACCAGAATGAAGCGATGGCTCTGGCAGACAGGATTGCCATCATGCACCAGGGAGAACTTCAGCAGGTGGGCACCCCCGAGGAAATTCTGAACGAACCAGCGAATGCTTTTGTGGCCGCATTTGTGGGAGAGCCTGCCATGAATTTTCTGGATATTGAGATATTATCGGAGGATGACGGGGCGGCATGGGTCACTCATGCCGGCAACCGTTTGGCAGCCCTGCCCCTGACAATGAATATGAAAGATCGGAAAGCACCCTTCGAGCCTTTGCAGGCTGGAATCCGTCCCCATCACATTGAGTTTTCCGAAACCAAGATGCGAGCCACAGATATTGCCGCGGAGGTCGGCACATACGAATCTCTTGGAGAAAGGGGCGTATTGACGATGCACGTCCAATCTCAAGACCTAACCATTCTGACACTCCCGGATATGCCATTTCGGAAAGCCCAGCAGCTATGGATCCATTATCCTTTTGAACATATGCATTTCTTCTTTAAGGGAACAGGGGAAAGATTTCGTTGGATTTGATCAACAGTGGAAATGACTTCATGAAAAAGAGGGAGCAGGCCAAATGAAAATGCGCTGCAGATGGAGTATGAATATTTTGCCTCTAGTTTGGTTGTTGTGCTTCTCTGTGAATCCATCCATGGCGCAAGTATCAAAACCGGGTGAATACAATGGATATTCATCGATACTGTATTCCGAAACAGTCCGCACTTCACAATATGTCGCCGCTCGAGATGGCACGAAACTGGCAGTAGACATATTAAGACCAGCCCAAAACGGGCTTGCGGTCAGCACACCTTATCCAGTGCTCTGGGTATATAACTGGGGAGGCAGATCGGCAAACGGCCGTCATGCAGTTGACAATTATGCGGAACTTGTTAAGCACGGATATGTTGTTGCATTTGCCGATGCCAGAGGAACGGGAGCGTCCTTTGGCGCCATGATTGGAAGTTATGCCCGTACCGAAGCCCGGGATGCTTACGATCTGACCGAATGGCTTGGAACTCAGCCTTGGAGCAATGGGAAAGTAGGCATGATGGGGTGTTCGCACTCCGGTCAAATAGAATGGCATGCAGCCAGCATGAGGCCGCCCCATCTCAAGGCAATCTTCCCGCAGTGTTACAGCTTCGATTATTACTTCGGGAAATCTCAGGGCGGTATTCACGGCACATTCCGCTCCGCAAACTCGTACGATCGCGAGAAAACGCTGGCCCCTGTAGATGAGGACCCGACCGGTGCCATGCGCGACGAAGCCATTGAACAACACAAAAAGGGCAAATCGGATCATGACGTTTTCAATTCCTTGCCCTTCAGGGACAGCTATTCTGCAATAACCAAGAGCAAGCCATGGGAAGAATCCAGTCCCGGCACCTACCTCAAAGACATCCAGTCGGCAGGAATTCCCATTTATCAGTGGGCAAGCTGGAATGATTTTGCAACCAAGGTCATGCGGGATGCTTTCATATACCGGGCGAATGTATCCAGCGTCTATAAAACCAGCATTGGTCCGCTCGGGCATTGTGGATTTGGAAATTTCAACATTCTTGCCGAAGAGCGCCGCTGGTTCGACTACTGGCTTAAGGGAATTGACAACGGCATAACGAATGAGCCACCAATCTATTTCAATATTTTGAATGCAGAAGCAGGCAAAGAATGGGAATTTTCCTGGAAATGGCCCTTGCCGAATGAAAAACGTGTAACCTATTATCTTGCGCAGGGGCCATCAGGAAGCGCAAATGCCGGTGCAAATGACGGCATGTTAAGTCCAACTGCTTCAGAGAGCCTGTCAGCCAAAGACAGCCTCCCGGCCAATTACAAAATTGCCGCAGCCAACCGGGATGCATTGGGAACTACTTATACCACGGCAGCTTTTACATCCGACACAGCGCTTATAGGTTATGTGCGTGCGGAGCTCTGGGCGTCCTCTTCAGCCGCGGACCAGGATTTCTTCGCCTTTCTTGAAGACATTGACGGGACTGGCAAAGCTTCAGTTATCACGCAATTCCAATTGAGAGCATCCCATCGAGCCCTCAGCAAACCCCAATTCAATAATTTGGGACTTCCCTGGCGAGCCAATCTCGAATCAGAAGCTGCACCGCTCGCACCAAATCAACCGGTAGAACTGGTATTTGATCCCATGCCGGTTTCGTACATTGTCAAAGCCGGCCGCCGTATTCGGCTGACGATTGTCAATGCATACCCGGCATCCGCGTTCCTTACGCCTGAAGATGCGATCGTCAATATTTACCGAGATGCGCGGCACACTTCCCGCATTTCCCTGCCAATCGCTACGGATCCTATAAAGGTGGACATTGAGGTTAAGCCGGAAACCCTCAACCTTAACAGCAATGGAGAATTCAGTATTTCCATATTGCCATCACCCAAATTGGGCAAAGGATACACAGCCGAGGATATTGATGTCGCGTCTTTACGATGTAATGGCGCCGGAGCGGTGAGTTCGAAGGTGATTCGACATTCCCTTGTAGCAAGGTTTAGGATACGGGACCTTGGCAAATTGTCATCGGGCCTCCCGCTTAAGTTGGATTTGGCCGGAAAGTTTCGCTACGACATTCCTTTCGCGGGCAACACAACTGTGCATGTGCCAGGCCCGAATAGATAGTGATCGGAGAAACGTCAACGTAGATTTTGCAGATCGACCACACCCGCATTTTTACTGATTATTCCGCCACAGGTTGGGCAGAAATCTATAGTAGAGAAGGTGCCGCCACGTAGCCCAGTCGTGGCCTCCGTAGCCGCCTACATAGTATTCGTGCCGAATATTGTGCTTCAAGAGAGCTTCATGCAGTGCTGTGCACCGGGCCCCCATCGGCCCTTTGGCCTCTTCCGATCCCTGCCCTACAAACAAATAGACTAGCTTCTTGTTTACCTCTGGATCGTTAAGGAACTTGGCTATGCCCTTTTCTGCATCCACATCCCCTGCGCTGAGAACACCGAAGGAAGCGAACAAATCAAGCGAACGAAATCCAACAAACATCGTGTGTCGACCACCCATCGAAAGACCCGACAGTGCGCGGCCTTGAGGATTTTTTCGCACGCTATAGTTTGCCTCTACGAGCGGGATGACATGCTTGCGCATCTCTGCCTCAAACAGGTCAAACGTAAGCTCGGCGTGCTTGGGATGATTTCTGTGCAGCATCTGGTTATTTGGAATTGCAATCACCATCGGTACGGCCTTGCCCTCAGTCAGCAGATTATCCAGCATGAAATTGGCGCGGCCTTCATATATCCAGTTGTGAGGCAAATCGCCGCTGCCACCCACAAGATAGAGTGTTGGATAGGCCTTCGTGTGATCGTAGCCCGGCGGAGTATAGACATACAACTCACGCTCACCCTTTGTCACATCGGAGTAGTAGACATGGCGTGTTACCAAACCATGAGGAATGTTGCGGGCATCATAATAGGCGGGGCCATCTCCATGCACCACCAGTGTGCTGAAAGGCGGCATCGCGGTAAACCCGGCCACCGTGTTGTTGGGATCGGCAATTCTGACTCCGTCCACAATGAAGTGATACTGGTACATATCAGGCCTCAGCGGTCCCACAGTTAATGCCCACACGTCATTCTCGCCTTTCGTAAAAGGCACGGCTTTGTTCCCAGCCCCAAGCGCCGTAAGCAACGCAACACCCGATAATGAAACCTCCTTGGCAGCCGGGGCAGTCAGACGAAAAGTAACCGTCCGATCGTCACGAACTTCCGGAGAATTGGCGGCCGCACTGAACGGTATGAGGTTCTCGATGTTCTTCTGCGGATTGTAATCCAGGTTGACGTTCGCCTGCTGGGCCCTAAGAAGGCACGGCCCGATCAGGCAAACAATGGTAAAAGCGGCCACTCTTAGTCGAATAGGCATCAGATCCATGACCTCCAATCGGGCTCAGACAGTTTATAGGTATTCACCTTACCCGTATTCTTCATTGTATTATATCTGCATTATTATTGCATTTTACTTGCATATATGTTGCATTTGTATTTTCCCATGCCTGACACTTTGCTCAGAGGTGCAAACCTATTCGCTATAAAAGGAGATCGACATGATGAAACGATACTCTGTGTTGATGAGCCTAATTCTGTGCATTCATGTTTTTGCATCGGGGGGCAATACGAACAATGCTCCCGGTGCTGCAAACGTGAACACCAACGCAGGGACTGGAAACTCCGAGTCCAACTCGTCAGCAAGTAATCGCGTCTCCAAACCTGGCCAATATGCCGGCTATGGCGATGCGGTTTACGATGATAAATACGAGCTTATCTCTCAGTACGTCCCAGTGAGCGATGGAGTAAGGCTCGCCGTAGATATATATCGTCCCAAGGACAAAAATACAGGCAAGGTGGTCGATACCAGACTTCCGGTTCTGTGGATGCATACCCCTTACAACCGCAGATATAGCAGCGACAAGGTGCTGACAGGAGAGGGCTACCCGGGAACGGCAGCCAAGCTGGTAAAATATGGATACGTGGTCGCCATTGTTGACTTTCGCGGACTATACGCTTCTTACGGACATAACGTCGCGTATAATCGTGGCGAATGGCTCACAGCTGCGCGCCGGGATGCATACGACATCACCGAATGGCTTGCCAAACAATCATGGAGCAACGGCAATATCGGCATGTGGGGCTGTTCGGCCACCGGCGGGAGCCAACTGCAGGCTGCGACCACTGCGCCTCCTCACCTGAAGGCGATATTTCCAATGAGCTGCGAGTTCGACGCCTATTCGTTCCGTGTGCCAGGTGGAATGGCGCCAGCCATAAATACCGGAACCAATCCTCCACCCAAAATTCAATCCGGTCAAAAATCCCGCGATGCCTCGGCGGAACCGGTAGATGGCGACACCGATCGATCACAGCTGAATCAGGCGATTGCGGATCATGCCGGCACCGTTGAAAACGAGGGCTATGCTCCCTACAGAGACAGCTTCGCAGACGCCATCGTTGATACAGGCTCCCAACCGTGGTGGATCAAAAGCAGCCCTCATGCCTACATTGTACAGATCAAGGCATCTAAAACCGCCATGTACCTCGCAGCCAACTGGGACGAAGGAGCCACCAAGCACGGCGCATTCTTTACGTTCAACAATGTAACCAACCCGGCAAAACTGATCATAGGTCCCGGAGGACACTGCGGCTGGTCCATGGTTCAGAGCCAAACGAAGTTTGACATCACCATTGAAGAACGTCGCTTTTTTGATTACTGGCTGAAGGGTATCGACAACGGCGTCATGAAGGAAGATCCCGTATATTTCTATACGTATAATGCTCCGCCCGGTTCCGAGTGGCAATCGGCGAAACAATGGCCGCTGCCTAACGAGAAAAGAACCAAATACTACCTGGAAAAAAACTCATTGACCTCGGCAGCGCCAACGGGAATTGACCAAAAAGACACAATCGCGGTCGATTACGCGGTTGCTCCCGCAAACACGACGGCCAAGGGCCTTGTATACACAACCGCTCCGCTTGGTTCCGATGTTCAAGTCACCGGACATCCTTCCGTCAATTTGTGGGCGTCTTCAACTGCCAATGACGGAGACTTCATTGCCACCATTCAGGACGTCGCCCCTGACGGTACCGCCACATCGTATAATGTAAACGGAAGGCTGCGCGCGTCGTTGCGCAAGCTGAAAAACTCGCCGTACAACAATCTCGGACTTCCCTGGCATGGCTTTGAAAAGGCAGACGCCGCTCCTTTGGATCCGGGCAAGCCAACCGAGCTCGTATTCGAAATATTGCCGATATCAATGATATTTAGGGCCGGCCACAGCATACGGCTGGTGATAACTTTTGCCGATGCAAGGTCAACCCCAAGGCTTGATCCGGCGCCGAATGTTACGATTTATCGCGATTCAACTCACAGATCCTATGTTACGTTGCCAATTATCGAAGCAAGGTAGATAATCGCTCTTAAACATAGGCAATCGCATCTCGACGAATTGGGAATTACGATAGTCGATCTCTTCGTCAATCTTCAGTTTTAAGCCGACAAATAGTTCATCTGCCGGAATCAAGCAGGATTTGGCGTATCTCCCGATAGGGATCGTTCTGTATCGTACTGTTGAGATTAAAAATCATCGTTGCACGGCTCTTAAGATCGTAAGGCTTCCACGGCGGCAGGCCTGTCGCATTCGGATTCCCTAATCGGGCGAAAGCAATCCAAGCGGCGCTCATTTGATCTGCAACCTTTTGCGGTTCCGATCCCGGTCCAACCATACTGCGCGAGGTCTCAACATTATTGAAAACCAGTGGAAGATCGAGCGCATGGTGAGCCCGGAGGCGCCCTCCATCCACCGGTGTTTCCCATGCCAGCATGTACACATAAGCCGGGGCTGCATTTTGAGCCGCTTTGCGTTCCGCCTGAAGCACCGTGGCGATCCAATAACCTTTCAAGGTCTCTACAACCGTAATCAGATGGCTAGGGGAATAGTCAGGAAAAGTCTTACGCAATACGGGTATCAATGCCTCCGCTTTTCCGGGAAGCTGTTTGCGCATGTATTCCGCAAAATCCTCATACGTGGCAGCGCCGAACTTCGGATCTCGAGCCCGGAAGATGGTCATTTCATCCTTATTTGAACCGATGAGCATCGGGATCCCCGCGGAAATGGGAGGACCGTCCGGTATAAATGGCTTTCGCGGCAAAGCAATTCCGTCCACGCATGGAACAAAGCCGCTGATCGGCATTGTCAATTGACCGGCCGGCGATGCCGCAGGAGGCAATACAGGTTGAGCATCGAAGATCTTCTGTGTGCTGGCTCGTTTAAGGGCCTCTTGATCACCTTCCGCAATTCCAAGTTTCTTTAATAATTCCCGTCCCAAAGTGACCGCTTCTTCTGCGGAAGGGGCGTCCAGTCCGGAGCCGCTTTGAATAATGGCTTTGTGGAACAGTCCCCTTGCCGCTGGCATTGCCATCAACATAGGAACCTTGCGGGCGCCTCCGCTTTCCCCGAATATGGTTACATTGGCAGGATTGCCACCAAAACGAGAGATGTTGTCGCGCACCCATTCAAGGCTCAAGACAATATCCAGCATTCCGGCCTGCCCTGATGAAGCATACTCAGGCCCCCACTCCTTGCCGAGCTGGAGATAACCAAAAACATTCAACCTATGGTTTACTGAAACAATCACCACATCGCCTTTGAGGGCAAGATTTCCACCCTCTGTAATGGCGTCTCCACCTGAGCCTGATGAAAATCCGCCGCCATGCAGCCAGACCATCACGGGTCTCCTTTTGTTGTCGATCCCGGGCGTCCATACGTTGAGAAACAGGCAGTCTTCGCTCATCCCTGGAGTGCCAACCTCAGCCGATGGCCCGCTGGAAGTCTGAACCGCACGTGCTCCAAATTTAGATGCATCCGCAATATTGGTCCAGGGTTCAGGTTTGCGGGGAGGCTTGAAACGTAGATTGCCTAGAGGCGGGGCGCCATAGCGCACACCCTTAAAAACATGGAGTCCCCTATTGTCCGCATATCCGCGGACAGGTCCGTTTGAGGTTTTCACAATCTGCGTGGGAGATTCTGTTTCCACGGCGCTGCTGGCATATCCTGCAAGCACGATGACCATCAGGATTGCTGCCATCCGGAGTACTCTTTTCCGGCAACTGAAAGTTGATTGCATCATCTCAGATTCTCCTCAATTCGAACGCAAACCCGACGGACTAATCGATAGCCGCCAATACATCGGCACAAAACTTCTCGATTTTAAAACCGGCGCCGGCATCGAAGCCGCGCCGTACGATCACGGCCTTGTGTGATGGGATAATCATCGCATATTGTCCCTGGCCGCCGCTCGGGGAGTAGGCGTCTGCGGGAAGTCCTTCAATTCCGCCATAAATCCAGAATTGAGCACCATATCGTGCGCCCTTGCCTTCGGGCTGAACCGGTCCCATGGTTGAAACAAATTTCGACCAACCTTCCGGCAGAATGCGATTACCGTTCCATATGCCATCATTTAGATAGAGCAACCCAAATCTTGCGAAGTCCCGCGCAGAAGAATATGTTTGGCCAGACATCAAAAAGTCGCCATTCCAATCACTCGCAGGAGTGGTTCGCGTCATGCCTATTTTCCAGAAAAACTGCTGAAATGGCATCGCCCAAAAAGTTTTGTCATCTTTGACCGCCTCGCGCACTGCACGCATCAGGAGCATCGTATCGGGCGGATTATAAAGAAAACGAGTGCCGGGCAGGGTATCGAGCATATTGGTAACTGCGCGGTCCGCAACGGTGGCACCACCGGCATAAATATCCGCCTGCGGACTGCCATCGCCTTCGCCATATAGCCCACTCGACATGTGGAGCAGATGACGCGCTGTGATGGCACTTCGCGGATCGCCCGGTTTGCGCCACTCCTCAAGCGCTCCCGGGCGGTCGAGATTGAGTCCATATTTCCAGGTTGCGATCCCGACCAGTGAAGCCGCGAAGCTTTTGGCCGCCGAATGCGTTTGCGCTGACTGATGCATGTCGAAACCCATTGCATAGCGCTCTGCAACGATCTTGCCGTTTTTGACAACGATGATGCTCCAGGTGCGTCCCCCATAGGTCTTGCCGTCAAAGCCTGCTTCCACGATTGAGTTGAGCGTTCGCTGCTTCGTCTCCGGCAAATGGCCTATAGCGTTCGCATCTCCAATAGGCCAATCTTGTGCGTCAAAATCCGGGCGCACAACATTTGCCGCCACCTGCGGCACAAATCGCAAATCGTCTTCGACCGCACCGATCGGCAACTGAACACAGCCAAGAACCGGACGCCATGCCACAATGCGCGGCGGCATAACATCGGAATACCGGATAGAAACTATTTTATGCGAATAGTCGATATCGGTCTTCATGGATTCCGTGCCGCCTGGGCCTCCATTGTCGGCATCGATCTGTTCGATACTTCGTCCGCCGTTCCACAGGCCGCTGCACAGCGCCACCGCCCGCGTTGCCGCCTGCGATGCTGCGAGCCGTCGAGCCGTGGGCCGGCCGCCGATGCCGAATGTGGTTTGTCCGGCCGCCGGAGGAGTTGGGCGCAAGGGATCTTGCTGCGCGCCGGTTACGCCAATGACACAAAAAAAAGCTGCAACACAAATACCGGCTCTGCGCACGGGATGCATAATGCCTCCAAATCAGGTTTCAGAATAATTGGATCTGCCGTTTGTATCCCTTCTTCAATCCGAATCGCTTTTTCGCGAGCCCGGGCGTCATACTCACGGCCGTGGTCCATAGTGCGGAAGAGGCTGATCGACTTCATACGCACCCAGGTCCGGCGCACGTCCAGTGAAATCGTCATTAATGTTTTGGAGTCGAGTCCCGCCATCCACGGCCGCCGCTCCCGGTCGGAGCCGGAAATCAAATGCCTCGGGTTTATAGATTTTTTGCGGGTCGGCCGGATCTGGTGCCGAAATCCTCTGAAATACATCGTAATCGATCAGAATGCTGTGCTTGTCCTGGCCAGTGGCCTGGGTGAAAGCCTGGAGCGTTTTGAACTTCCGCTCTTCCCGTTTCGAAGTAAAATCCGCACGCGTCCCGAAAGGAGGAGAATTCCACATGAAAGAAACATCGGCGTCCTCATTGGGACGGAACCCATTGTAGTCAGAGCTCGAGTAGTTGGTAAATGTATCAACCGTGAAAATTTCTGCGACTTCGCTTCGGCTGAGAATCAGGTTGTTGCGGAAATGCAAATTGGATACAGCCGAAAGCATCCATCGCGCAGGCGCAATCAGCGTGTTGTGATAGACCAGGATTCCCGACGATCCATACATGAACTTCAAAGCTCCACCTTCCGGGACGTGGTACACAACATTGCGCATGAAGTACACCGGGCCGCCAAAGACAGGTTGAGTACTCAGCGCGCGATGAGCATCATTGAAGCACCGGTTGCGAAATACCCGGATGTTATGGGCAGCGCCGTCGGCCTCGATGCAGTTGTCGTCGACATTTGTGATGTCGTTATTGTAAAAATCTATCGAAACCGGCAGCCGGTCCCGAATCGGATTCGGCGTACCGTCCGGGTCGCCGTACGTGGCGTGATCGATCCCGTCATGAAAATTGGCAACATAGTTATATGCAACCACATGGCCTGAACCATAAACCTTCACGGCAAACTCAGAAAGCATCCGGTTGGGAAACCCCGGGAGATTTCTCCAGGTATTTCCGATCCAGCCCATCAGCACGTCGGATCTGTTCCTACCGACAAAAATATTGTCTGCGATATAATAGTCTTTTGAGCCGGACCAGTCGGTGTATATTCCACGGCCGATGTTTTCGAAGCGGCATTTCTTAACAGTAAGACCGCTGGAACCCGCAATATTCTTCAGCCCCGCCACAAATGCAATATCGGTATTGCGGATGGTCAACCCCTCGAAGTAGTTGTAATTTGCGGCCATCACATTGAACAAGGTATGCGCCCCGTCGCCATCGAATATCACCTCTCCATCACCTGCAGACTTAATGACGATGGGTTTGTCGGCCGTTCCGCTTTGCGTCAGGAAAAACGTTCCATCCGATGGAGCGGTGCCCGCATCACCTCCCTGCGCGTAGGAAAACCGGTTGTCTTTGTATAAACCCGCATGCACAAGAATCGTATCGCCAGGCCTCACGCGTGGCGGAAACGTATTGTGATTATCCGTGTGCGAGGAGCCCATGAAATATGCGGCTCCCAATCCAGTGAAGGCTGGTATCTCTTTCGGGCCCTTATAGCCTCCAGGGTAGACATGATAAACCTGTCCTCCCGCGAATGGCATTGGTTCCGGGCGTGTGCGCACAGCAATCAGGTATTCCGCTTTTCCTCTAACGCCATCAGGATCGCTCAACACAAATCGGCACTCATATTCGGCTCCCGGGGTTAAATCAAAGATGCTCCCAGCGAACATATTGGGCGCGGTATAGGACATGGGGCCGCTGATGGTCGGCTCGCGCTGCAGCCGCAATAATGGCAGCCCCTGTTTCCATTCCTTTTTCCCCATCTGCCGATAAAAAACGGCGACTCCCGCATTTCGGTTATCATCGCCGTCTATCTGCCACTCAAATCCGAGGGAAATCAGGGTTGGAGGCTCCGCGATGAATTCTTTGGAAACAACGCCATCGCCCGCTTCAAGAGCATGTGCGAGAAACGGCAGAATGGACAATAGGATCGCGATTCGGCATTGTGCAAATATTCGCATGGTTCAAAACCTCCTATGTTTCGAGTCCTGCTCGCCCAAGGGGACCGCTGAACCGCGCTGCAAACGCCTGGAACCCGGCATCCTCAGCGGTTAATCCATCATCGATAGCGCGGGATGCCGATTCAAAATCTTTTCGTAGCCCGGTGCCAAAGTCACCATGGAATGCGGGTTCCCCGGAGCGCCTCCGTCTCAGCGGCCAGGCGCTCCGGCTTTGGGGCTGAAGCAAAACCCCAGGGACTCCACCTCCGGCAAGACACTTCTGTGTGCCGGCGACTACCGTTTACTTTGCCGATGTGCGCTTTTCGTTCTCCATAAACACATCGCAGACTGGCCGTCTCAAGCCTTCTTTGACAACCGGCCCGGCATCCATGAAATCAACATAAGCGCGCCTGGTTGCATCGAACTTCGGCCATTTCACCAGGCTTGCCCCGTTAGGATCGCCGGTCTTGGCAAAGTTGATCCAATACTGGCGTAGCATCTTCCCATATTGCTGATCCGAATCGTCGTAATGCCGCATTTGTTGCCACACGGAAAAGGTACCGAAAATAAATGGGATTTCAGAGGCGTGAGCGGCGCCCTGAGCTTCCTGTCCATGGACGGTGCGGGAAAATTGATATTGGTAACCCGGATTCCCGGCAGCCGTGTGCCAGATCAACTCCTGAACCGAACCGCAACGAAACGCGTTATCCGTGCTCCACTGCGTCATCACGCTGCCGTCTTCGGGATCCGGCGGCGGTTCGCTTCCATTGGTCAGTCCGTACGCAGCCAGCGCGCGATCGGAGAGCGGGCCATATCGTTGGGAGATCATCTGACGAATATCCGTCGGGGGCGCAACGCCTCTTCCTCCTCCCATGCCCGGCATTCCGGCTCCAAACTCCTGAGAGTTATTCCCGATCATCAGCGCCACTTTCTGCTGACGGCCTTCCGCATAAATCTTTGTGGGCTGCTCCGGAAGCACCCATCCATCCACGATAATTGAAAGCGCAGGACCGCCGCCGCCCATCCCCGGCATTCCCATACCGCCTCCCTGTCCCAATTTCCCCATCAACTCTTTATCGGGGATCGCGCGCAGCTTTGCCAGCGCCTGATCTCCGGAAATGTCCTGCTTGGCAGCCCACTCTACATTCCTTTTTTCTGCATCTGCCAACAGCGTTTGATTGCTTACCGGGCCGCTCTGTGCAATCACCCGCAGGAACAGTCCCTTCGTCAAAGGGGTTGCAATCAACGCATTCACGTCGGCAGCGCCAGCGGATTCACCGAAGATCGTGACATTGGCCGGGTTGCCGCCGAATTTGGCGATGTTCTGCTGCACCCAGCGCAGGGCTTGAATCTGATCCATCAGCCCATAATTGCCGGAGGCATGGTGTGAAGACTCTTTGGTGAGTTCAGGATGCGCAAAGAATCCGAAGATGCCTAGCCGGTAATTTGCCGTTACCAGCACCACTCCGTTGCGGGCCAGGACTTCACCGTTGAAGAGAGCTTCCACCCCTGATCCTGCCGTATTGCCTCCACCGTGAAACCACACCATCACAGGCGTAGAGGACTTCATGGGCCACACCGGCGTCCACACGTTTAATTGCAGACAGTCTTCACTATGAGGCAACTGCTGGTTGCCGCTTTGATGACACATGGGTCCGAAGGATGTTGCATCACGGACGCCGGTCCAGGATTTTGCAGGAGCCGGCTCTTTCCAGCGCAGATCGCCGACCGGCGGTTGTGCAAAGGGAATGTTCTTAAAAACCGCAACTCCATCGGGGGCGATGCTGCCGCGCAGCTGTCCCGTGCTGACCGAAACGGTCGGGTTGGCTCCGGAGCCTGACGCCGATTGCGCAGAACACGCGGGCGTAATGGCCTGGCCTAAACACAGGATGCATGCCAACAAGATAATGCCTTTTATCAAATTCATGGCTCTTTCCCTTCCAGAAATACTGGCCAATCCTTTATGCAGAACTCCCATGCTCATTGGAGTGTCTTCAGCCAGTCATTTAACGCTGTTTTGAATGCATTGTACTGCTCACGTCGAATGCTGTGCCCTGCGCCTTTGATGTATACCCACTTAAATGGCGCACTGGATTTCCATAGTTGAGCCGCATTCTCCGCCGTTTCTCTGGACACAATGCCCCGTTCCGCAATGATGAGGAACGTAGGGCACTGAATCCTGGTAACAATTTCTTCATAAGGGAGTGAAGGGACGCCGACATCATTAAAGATGGCCGCATCCCAACGTTTCCTGGAATTTGCCCAGGGTACTATTTCATCTTCGGGCCAGGTAGGATTGTCCTTCCGCCCTCTGGCTTTTATCTCCTCCAGCGGCAGCTTCGCCAATTCTGTTTGATAAGCCCGTATCGCCTCATGGTTCTTCTTCGCAATTTCAAAGTCTTGCGGTTTTGGCGGGAACAAACCCCAGGATGGATCTTCAAGAATGATGGCTCGGGGCAAGTCAGGGTAATCCATTGCAACGCTGCAGGCAATTCCCGCACCCATGGAATGCCCCATTACGATCGGCTTTTCGAGCCCCAGCTGTGTGGCCAGTCCGGCAATATGTTTGGTATGGTTATCAAATGAAAAATCCGCGCCTAATCTATCAGATTGTCCATGCCCCTGCGCATCCGGCATGATGACGTCATATCGTTCAGCAAGTTCCCGGGCTGTCCGCCCCCAGCAAAGCCCATCGTCTGTGCCGCCGTGCAATAACACAATAGGAGGCTTGTTCCCACCGGATCGGTAGTAGTGGATTTTGATCCCATCTATGACGATATCGCATTCTTGAAATTCCATACTCATCTCCAAGCTCCGGCTTCCCTTTAGTACTTGAGCGTGCCTCGCACGTGCGGTATGCCGGGTAAGGGTTGGCCGCCACCAACGCTGATCTCCACTGTAGACTTTGATAGGTCACTGGAACCAAGCGTAAAACTCACCCGACGGCGTTCACCCGCGCGCAGATGAATTCGCTTGAACCCGCGCAGGCTCCGAATCGGCGACTCCTCGCCAGCGCCACCTGCGACATACAACTGAACGACTTCATCGCCATTCAGGGCGGAGGTATTCTTTACCGTCGCCTGAATTTCGGCACCCGTACTCGTCCGTTTTGCCCTCAGTCCGGAATATTCAAAATGCGAATAGCTCAGACCGAAGCCGAATGAATACAGGGGATCTCCTTTAAAGTATCGGTAGGTGCGGCCCTTCATGGCATAGTCGGCAAAGGAAGGAAGCTGATCCACGCTCTTATAGAACGTTACAGGAAGACGCCCCGCCGGGTTGTTCACCCCCGCCAGTGTCTCCGCGATAGCCGTGCCGAGTTCTTCTCCGCCATACCATGCAGCGAGCAGTGCATTGGCATGCGCCGCCGCATAGTTAGCGGAAATGGCGCTGCCACTGGTCAGGACTACAACCACGGGCTTTCCTGTAGCAATAGCCGCCCTTACAAGACTTTCCTGAGGCTCGGGCAAATCAAGGCTGGTACGATCGCCGCCAAGGAAGCCCGGGATTTTTACGCCGGGCATCTCTTCCCCTTCCAACTCAGAACTCAGGCCGACGAAAACAATGGCGATATCAGAATCCTTTATAAGCGCCTCAGCCTCGCTCAGGATCACACCGGCTGGCGGAATCCATCCGAGCTGCATGGTGCCTCCGGAACCTGGCTGCCGGTATTCCACACGCAAGGAATACCTCCGACCACCTTCCAATCGCACGGAGCCGCGCGGCTGCCTTCCGGATCCCATAGCCGATTGCATCGAAGTCATTTGAGTGGAAGGCCCCATGCCAAAGGCGATTTCCCTGTCGTCAAGAAATAAGCGAGCTGTAGCCGAGCGATTCCACATGCCGGCATGAACGGTCAGATCATATTCGCCTGATGCCGGTGGTGTCAGGGTGCCCGTCCAGCGCACTGAATATTTTTCATTGCCAATCGCTGCTATAACCGCGGGATCTTCCATCCCCGTATCGAGATAACCTCGGGGTTCGCGCCGGCGGAGCTTCGGGTCTCCCTGAAGATCAGGATTGTTGAAGTACTCGGCCACCAATCCGCGCCCGTTGCCGCTCGAGGGCGACAGGAATGTCGAGGGAACTAATGCGTGCGTGCTTGCCGTATAGGTGGCGCCGAGAGCATACCGCACTTGCGCAGCAGAAAACTGCTGTTCGATTCCTTCCAGCGGCGTTACCTGTTTGGACGAAATGCCGTTGTAATTGCCAAGCAGCGCAACAGGATCATCCGCGGAAGGCCCGATGACGGCGATCTTGCGAACCGATGGGCTCAACGGAAGAATCCCCTTATGGTTCTTGAGAAGCACGATCGCCTTCTCTTCCGCTTCCCGCGCCACTAGCCGGTGTGCGCTCGAATCATTCTCGGAGATGGGAATTTTCGAGTATGGAACCCTATCCGGAGGATCAAACATACCCAGGCGAATCCTTGCCACAAAGAGCCGCTCGAGGGAACGATTGATCTCGGCTTCCGCGATTCGTCCTGCTTTCATCTCGTCCAGTAATGTTCGATATTCGGTTCCGCAGGTGAGGTCGGTGCCCGCTTTGACTGCTGCAGCGGCTGCGCCGCCGAGCGCAGGCGTATATTTATGATTTGCATAGATATCGTTTATGGCACCGCAATCACTCACGACGTATCCCTGGAAACCCCATTGCTCCCGCAACCGTTTCTGCAGCAAATCTGTACTTGCGCATCCGGGCACACCGGCAACCGAGTTGTAGACGCACATGATCGAATCGGCCTTCCCCTCTGTAACTGCTATGCGGAACGCCTCCAGATAGGTGTTCACCAGGTCGTACTCGCTCACCTTCGCGTCAAAGACATGCCGCTGTGGTTCCGGACCACTGTGCACGGCATAGTGCTTGGGCGTGGAGATGACTTTCAGGTAATTCGGATCCTTCCCCTGCATCCCGGTAACGAATGCGACGCCCATGCGTCCGGTCAGATGGGGATCTTCTCCGTAGGTTTCCTGGCCCCGTCCCCAACGGGGATCCCGGAAGATGTTGATATTCGGCGACCAGTATGTCAGTCCGGCAGTGCGTCCTGGAAGGACAGCAAGGGCGTCTGGTCCGGAAGGAGCCGGACGCGTCAAGGCATCGTTGTATTTAGCCCTGGCCTCGGTGGAGATAATATCGGCAACGCGATACATCAGACCCGTATCCCACGTGGCGGCAAGTCCAATGGCCTGCGGAAAGACGGTGGCCCTGCCTTGGGCCACACCGTGCAACGCCTCATTCCACCAGTTATAGGCAGGCACACCGAGACGTGGGATCGCCGGAGCAGTACTCTGCATCTGAAGTACCTTTTCCTCAGGTGTCATGCGGGAAACAAGATCAGCCGCGCGCCGCTCTGGAGTCAGATTTGGATTCAGATATGGCATTTCGCTTTGTTGTTGTGCGAAGGAGACAGAAGCAATCAACCAAATCAAAGCGATCACAAGTCTGTTGATCTTCAATTCAATATCTCCCGTCATTTGTAAGCCCGTTATTTGCTGGAGTTCTGAACCTTCCCGTCTGTGCTTTGCGTGCCCAGCAAGATGCCTAGAGGGATATAGTCTGCCATTGCCTTGTACCCTGATGCACCCGGGTGCACGTGATCTCCTGAATCGTACTCCGCGCGCATCTTTGTCGGCGCATCGGGGTCTCTCATCAACTTATCGAAATCGATGACCGCATCAAACGCATTCGAAGTGCGGATCCACTGGTTTACCGCCTGCCGGATAACCTCTCTCTCCGCAGAATACGTATTGACGCCTTCGCAGGGCATTATTGTCGCCCCATAAACCTTGATGCCATGAGCGCGAGCTCGGGTGATGATCTGTTGCAAGCCCACAATCAGTTCTTCTGCCGATACAGCCTGCGCGCTGAATGGGCCATCCGCAGAACTCCCATTCCCGGATTTTCCTCCCGGCAGCTTAATATGCGAAAATGTGATGTCGTTGATTCCTTCCAGCACTATCAAGTGGGTGACACCCGGCAGGGACAGAACATCGCGGTCAAAGCGAGCGAGGGCGCTTGCGCCGGCGCCATCATGCAGGATACGATTCCCACTGATTCCCTGGTTCACAACGGCAAGCTTCGTTGACTTTTGCGCGGCCAATCGCTGCGCAAGTTGCGAAGGATAATCAATGTAGCTGGCACTTTTCGCTCCATAGCCCTGCGTTATGGAGTCGCCAAAGGCCACCAGGGTGGAAACTCCGGTGGGCACCCACATATCGATGCCGGAGAGGAAGTACCATGACTGCCTTTCATCCGCATCCGGCAATTCCGTTTTGGAGGTCAAATCGCCTGGACCCAAAACATAGGCATCGTGTAATGCCTGTCCGTGCATGCTCATGCCCGGTATTGAACCAGGCAAATAAACGCTGATTGACACCTCTGCAAATGACTTCACGGCCAAATCAACCGGGTCGCTAAAAGCGGGAGCTCCCGCAGGAATAGTAATCCGGGATCGTCCGCCAAAGGTCAGCGCATGATCTGTCGCCCGCTGGATTTTGGATCCTGCATCCGTTAAAGCAATGCGCGCGGATGCAATATTCAATGGAGCCGAGCCAAATTCATTCGAGAACCGCACTCGCAGATGCTGTCCGCCAATTCCCGGCCGGACAATCATGCGAATGGTTTTATCAGCGATTGCCGGCTCGGCAGCGACTCCCGGGATAGGATTTGGAGCATAGAGAGCCGTTGTCCAGGCGCTCACCCAATGGCCGCCAGGAACGGCCTTCTGTGCGGCAGCTTGTCGACACGGCATTATTGCCACAAACAGAACAACGAGTCCTATCTCTATATGTTTCTTAAGCACAGGAATCCTTTCTAAAAGCGGGACATTCAATTCTTTGCGCCATTGGCTTTAAACAGCATCGGCACCGTTTCGTTCAAATAGTTGCGCCAGACACTCCAAACATGGCTGCCTTCCGTCTCGTGATACAACACACGTACACCTTTTTTGCCTAACAACTCCACAAACCTTAGATTCGCCTGGTAGAGGAAATCCTGCTTGCCGCAGCCAATCCAGAGCAATCGAAGATTGGAATTGAGGCCTCTCGAGTTCGCGAAAGCCTCTTTGAACTCCGTTTCCGCGTTCATGAAAGGCCCGCCGACAGCGGCACTGTATCCCAATACGAAATGAAACAGATCCGTGTGTGCAAGCCCGATTGACAGAGCCTGTCCGCCCCCCATGGAAAGTCCTGCGATCGCTCGGTGATCTGAATCCGCATATACTCGATAACTCCGTTCCACCAACGGAATGACATCCTGGATCAGATCAGGCGCAAACCGCTTCGAAAACATATCCGTCTCGCCTTCAAGGCGAACGAGAGGGCCGACATTGGCGCCTTGCAGCGCATGCCCCTGCGGCATAACCACGAGCATGGGCAGTGCCTTTTTATCCGCGATAAGGTTGTCCAGGATGATGTTTGCCCGGCCATTCATGACCCAGCCGTTTTGTGCTTCGCCATTTCCATGCAGAAGATAAAGCACCGGATACTTCGCACGGCTTTTGTCATAGTCCGGAGGCGTATAGACCCAGAGCCAGCGAGTTACCCCCATGGTCTTCGAGTCATAGAGGACCATCCGGACTTCCCCATGCGGAACAGGCCTTGAATCATAAAAAGCCGGTCTGTCACCCGGCACTTCGACAAAACTGGACATCGCAAAGCCCGGCGGAACAGGCTTGATGGCAGGATTTGACGGGTCTGTGATTTCTATGCCCTGGATTCGAAAGTTGTAACTCCAGATTTCGGCCGGCAGCGGACCGAGAGTGGCAGTCCAGATTCCATCTCCCCCTTTTGTCATAGCAAGCGCGCCCTTGCCCTGAAGTATCTCTCCGACCACATCCACCTGAGTCGCGTTGGGCGCAAGGAATCGCAGGGTCACGGTGCGATCCGGGTGAACCTCGGGCGAATGAAGGGCTGTATAAGGGGTGAGGATCCCCCCGCCTCTGCCGGCGCCGCCCTCCCCCGCCGGCCGCGTTTGCTGCTGGGCGCTGGTAAGAGCCACCGTTAACAGAATGGTAATCACGCTTGTCGTGTGCTTTGCAAGTCTTCTCTGCATGAGATCCTTTGCCGTGCTAACTCCCAAAGTAGGGGGAGGAAACTGGGATCGGTCCACCCGGACCGATCCATACCGATTCTCATATCAGTTTGCACATTGTCAAGAAATATGTCACATATGTGTGACATCATTTGTCTCTTGATTTGTTGTTTTTAACGTTCAGAAGGGGAAAAGCTCATGATCTGGAGAGTAGGAGTGCTTGCGACATTGGTTGTGTTGATGGGATGCAGTGCAGTTCCGGCCAGGGCCCAGAATAAAGTCTCAAATATGGTCACGATATCGGAGGATCGCATGGCAATAGAGGAAACCCTGCGCCGCTACGTGCGAGCCCTCGACGAATCGGACCTGGATGCCTATCTTGCTACCCTCACCGATGATGCAAAATTCGTTTCCGCGGAAAGCAGCTATGCAGGCAAGGAAGCGATCCGCAAATATGTGGAACCTGTAATGCAATCACGCCAGCAACGCCGAAAGACGGAAGGCGCCCAGGCGACGGCCACGCATCATGTGGTGACCAACCAGTCGATTGAATTCACCGATCGAAATAGCGCCGTGGTGCGCGCCTACTGGATGTTTGTTGTGGCGCATGGTGCAAACAAACCAATGACCATCGATATCATGGGATCGTCAGAAGACTATTTGATCCGACAAAATGGCAAGTGGCTGATCCGGGAACGCCGCGTTGCACCCTAATCGCCTTGCCAAAAGAAAAAAATAGCCTTTGCTGGCGAAAGGTATACGAAACCGTTCGTCGATCCCATGCAAGCGGATACGAATGATTTCCGGTCGAGTGCTCCAATCCCTGTTGCATTGCCGCAACAGAGGAAACCGCCAATCCTCTAACTGGGGAATTGAATCATCCTTCTGGCAAAGCCTGGATTGAATAGGGAATCTCGCTGCCGCTCCCAGAATGGACTTTGTTGTGTTGGGATTACCTCCACATGTCCACTGATGCTGAGGCCAGGCAAAAGAAGTCGCCGGTCATCCAAAATGCATCGGTTCCCCCACCAACAACAAATATCTCCACCGGAGCATCCTGCAGAATCAGTGGCCGCGGCGAATTCGATTCGGGTGGTTGTTTTAGTAACGATGCAAATGGCTCTATCCCTTCCTTGGCGGAATCCAAGTCTCCAGGCATCGCTGCCCAATAGTTCCAAAGAGTCATATAGGTATTTTCCTTGAGCCACCGGCCTAACGCTTCCTTGCTTTTGAATCCTTCATTCAGAAGATCGTTTGCCGTTATAGGACTCAGCAATAGAGCCGCTTGAGTTCCAGGATTGATCCCGGGAGTATGATGCGTACCGGCGCCACTGGTTTCAAAACTTAACAATTGCCGCTTCAGAATTTCGTGATGCGGGTGCGGTTTATAGGCGGCATAGTTCAGCAGACTCCAACCCGTAAAAATACTGATGACACTTTCTTCGGCTTTGAAACCCTTCTGCACATGAAAAGGATTCCATCCTTCAGGCAGCGCCCTCTCATTCTCGGCAAAACACATGTTGTTGTAATTGGTATTATTCCCTATATCACCCAGATACGTCTCACGTGGCTTCGCTCCTCCGAGGTTTTTGGAAATTAGTGTCCACGCTCTCCCAATGACCGCATTGGCTTGATTGAACGGGCCCAATGCACCAATTCCACAATTCATATTCATTTCCTCACACATAGGCCCATTGGCTACGACCATCCGGGTGAAAGAGGTTGCGGAACTGAAAAATGAGGTTATTCCGGTCGACGCTATAGCCAATATCGCCGGAAGATGCTCGGCTTTGGCTCCTGCCATCACGGCATTGATGGCAACGTGTTCCACGGTATATTCCCAAGCCTCGTGGGGAGGAGAGGGTTGCATAGCTACCGGGATATGTTTTGCGCCCTTAATCACAGCTCTGGCGCCTAGATTTGCTACAGATTGATCCCAATATTCATGGGGAGGCGATGTCTGCATTCTGCCGACAATTTCATCCGGCCTGTGGCTCGTCCCCCTGAGCATTTCGGCCACTCTTTCCTCTGTAGGGAGCACGATCGGCAGATAATCCGTCCATCCATTTTCGAGAAATAGATTTTCCAAATTTTCCGAAGTATCAGGACCCAAGCGCCTTGGCTGCGGCCTTTCAATCGTTCCTGTCTTCTTTTCCTCATCGGTAGTCGGCAAGGTCAGCGCATCAACGATTCCCTGCATGACAGGCTTGCCGCTGATGGGATCATTCCCTTCGAGGTAGCTTCGGTGCATCTCGAAAGGCCTGTTTGCAAAAGGATGAGGCACAAAGGTGAATCGCAGTTCAGGAACGCCCTTCTTGTAGGCAAAATTCCTGATAAGATCGGTAAACGCGTTCGTAACAACAGGAGCTGTGGGCACCCCCAATTTTTCCAACATTGAGCAGAAAATCGTCACGGATGGAGCACAGGTATCCAGTTGACCAATGCCCATTACAACACCATGCCCCTTTTCTTTGATTTCAGCCCAAAGCTGCGGGTCATTGTGAAAATATGTCCCAATTTTGGTTCTGAGTATCCAGGTGGTGCCGGGGTATCTCGCGGTGAGCAGCTTTTGCATTTCCTCAAAGAATTGATGCGTTCGCGGAAAATTAACATCCACGATATAGATTGTCTTGCCCTCCAGCGTATCCAGCCGGGGCGCCATGGCAATCAATTGGATGGGAGGAGCAATTCCTCGTGGACTCAAAACTGTGATTTTTTCATTCGTCATGCGGATCGGTGCCTCCATGCCATCTTCGTGTATGTTTTCCACAGAATAGATGCTGTTGGCCTTAATCTACAGCTTTGTCAAAACTGGAGCAATGACTCAATTGTCACCCAGCCATAGAATTCAATATTCCTATTTTGCCTGGAGTTTCACAATTAACCACAACCCTGATAGATCAAAAAATGAAACAATGTAATAATGGACTCCGGCATCTTGATTTCTACTTTATTGCACAAACGCTTTGGGAAGGAGTGGGATATATGAGCGGAACAGTGTCCTTGGTGTGTCTCAACCCTCAAGGTGCAGTTGAATCTCCTGCAATTTCGGGGCTCATCAATCCTCGTATAGAAAATCTGGAAGGAAAGAAGATAGCGATAATCTGGGATGGCAAAAAGGGTGGGGATAAATTTTGTATCGCGATTGAAGAGTTGCTGAGGAAAAGGTTTCCTACGGCAACAACCATGCGGCTGGTTTGGGGAGATGCTGAAGCTGCCGCAAAAGCAAAAAAGGAAATGGACACCTTTATTTACGGAGTCGCAGACAATGGGATGGGAGGATGGATTCAGTGCCGGCAGGTAATCGCCCTGGAAAAAATCGGAAAACCGGGCGTTTTCGTTATTGGAGATAACGCGATTCACACGACCAGAATGTCGGTTGAGCATGCCGGAATGCCGGCAATACGAGTCGTAAGTCTCCCCTCCATTGACTATTATCCAAACAGATTGACAGTGGAAGATATCCGGCCTGTTGCGGAAGCATCGTTGGATCGCATCATCGATGCGCTTACCAAGCCTCTTGCAGCGGAGGAGAAAGATCCTCCGGTCAAGGATAATAGAGAGACTGCTCACACAGTCGAAGTCAATGCAGAGAGTTACGATTCCGCCCTCGAATCATTCAATGCGCTGTATCTCAACAATCACTGGGGTGACGGGCTGCCGCTGATTCCTCCTACGGAGTCTGCCGTCAAGCGGATGTTGGCGGGAACCAAACGCCCCCCCGATGAAGTTGTAGGCCGAGTTCCCTATCGAAACGGCATTGCCACAGTTGAAAAGATAGCCATAAATGCCGTCATGGCCGGCGCAAGACCTGAGTATTTCCCGGTAATACTGGCAGCCATGGAATGCCTGGCTGAAGAGAGCACATTCACTCATATGATGAGTTCAGAAGGTTCCTTCACACTCGCAATAATGGTAAGCGGGCCTATTGGCAAGGAAATAGGAATGAATTGCGGGGTAGGATTGTTGGGGCATGGCTGGCAAGCCAACAATACCATCGGCCGCGCCGTTCGGCTGAATCTGATCAATATCGGATGCCTCTGGCCGGGCGAGATCGATATGGCGCTTATTGGCCGACCGTCTTCGCACACTTTCTACACTTTTGCTGAGAACATAGAGCTCACTCCCTGGGAAACCTTTAATGAAGGCTTAGGCTATCGATCGGAAGACAGCTGTGTAACGGTATCCACCGTGACAAGCGTAGGCGCCGGAATGGCCATGAAATTATTGGGCGGTGGAGTGGTCGAACCCTGGGATGTGAATGCGGTGCTCAAGGATATTGTGATGGATGTTGCCGAGGACCGAGGCACATTCGCTCAATACAAACTTGGGGTGGCGAATCCCATGGCGCATCTAAGAAAACATATAATAGTTGTCCACCCTGAACTGGCTGTCATGCTGCATCGTCGCGGCTTCAAAACCAAACAAAGCCTGCGTGATTACATTTATGAGAATACGATGGTTCCATTTGAAGAGCTAAGCGAAGACGAAATACGCGGCTTGAATGACCGGATGAACACCAGGCGTCCCGATATGGACATCTTCTATGCTCACGATGCTATTCCGGCGGAACGCTTGCCGGTGCTCAAGGAAGCCCTGAAACCGGGAGGCAAGGTTCCGGTCGTGAACCCTGAAGACATCCATATCATCGTATCCGGCAGTATTCCGGGCTATTCCTTCGGAATGGCCTACTTCCGTACTGCCCACAAAACAAAACCAATAACGGGTGCTGCTTTTACCAAATCCGGCCGCTAGGCGGAGCCCTTGGAGCGCGGTGGCTTGCCACCGCCTTTTAGGCTTTGTTGCCGCACTCCAAGGCGGTTAATCCTTCGACCGGATACCTTTTGAGTAGTTCACTCGTCCTATATAAAATTCCTCTTCAGGCTCGCGGGGCGTTACACCAGCTGCTTTCAAACCGGCTCTCATCGCATCTTTAAAATGCTGAAACAAAAACGTTGTCGGCTTTCTGAACATGCCGCCGTTTCCGCCGGTCAACCATTGCATGTATTTCATTCCCAGCATACCGCACTGAAATGCGGCATCTCTGGCGCCCAAAGTAATTGGAGCAAGCTCCCAATAGAGTTCCATGGCCTTGGCGAACTCTCCCCGGGCGAACAGATTGAACATTCGAACTATTCTGGGATTTTCCCCGGTTTGATCGAAGATGACATAGTCGGCCGGCCCTGCCCACTGCTGTCCGTATTGGGCAACAGTGATCGGCCATTCCGCCATTTCCGCGGCTTGAAGCAGCACTTGATCACCCACGCGGTGATGAACCTCAGCCCACTTGCCGATTCCGTCACTAAGATACGCCTTTATGGCGACCACATTGGGAATTTGGCAAATCCGCTCTATTAGCGCCGGATTAAATCCGCTTGGGTGGAATCTACCAAAGTCATAAAAGGGTTTGGGCCAAAGGTCAATGGCAAGGTTGGTGGAGTCGCACATCTTTTTGGCGACCCGAAAGATATCCTCCTCTGATTTTGCATAAAAATTGCCCGGCCAACCCAACAGAGTATGGGTTCCTCCCACACTCTCGAAATATTTCAATAATTCTATGGATTGATCGGCGTCATCAAAGGCACCGAACATGGAAACCAGGACTTTGCCTTTTGCTTCCTCGGCAACGATCCTTACAAACTGCTTTCGCTCTTCGTGACTCAAAGCGGAAACTTCAGCGGCACAGAAAACGCTGAACACGCCCTTGGCCATATTATGCCGGACGTCATGCCGGATTCCTTCTTCATCCAGGCTTTCCAGATCCGGAGTATAGGACGGCTGAATGACTCCATCCAAACCGCGATAGTTTTTTCTAGCCCATTCCTTTGCCTCTGATTTCGTGAACTCCATAAACCGCTCCTCCATCAGACCTCATATTTTTTAAGCCTGTACCCCTTTGCATAATTCACGCGGCCCACGTAAAACTCTTCCTCCGGCTCACGTGGAGTAATTCCCAGAGCTTTCATGCCTCCTCGAATAGCATCTTTCTGGTAATCGTACAGACGGCCGGTAGGCTGACGGACCGTGCCTCCATTTCCTCCCGCGCACCAATGAGCGTATTTATCAGTCAAAGCGGTTACTATACCGGTGTGAAAATAGGAATCGGCCAACGATCCCTGCGGACCCGGGTGGGACAACTCCCAGATGCATTCCATGGCCTTTTCAGTCTCGCCTTTGATCAAGTTATTAAACATCCGCACTACCCTCGGATTTTCGGGGGTCTGCATGCAATAAAAGGGGCCTGCGCCGGCCCACTGCTGGCCATACTTGGGAATCGTAAAGAGCCATCGGTCCGGCATCGGGTCGCTGACCAGAATCTGATCCCCGCAAAGCAGAAAAGCTTGGACCGTTAATGCAACCGAACTGCCCCCGGTGACCTTCATGGCCACGACGTTCTGGATTTCGGCAATCCGACGCATGACATCGGGCGGAAAGTAGCTGGGATGGAAATGCCATGTGTGCAGCCTGCCGGGATAGAAAGTTATGGCCAGGTTGGTGGAGTCGCACATGAGTTTATACATCCGATAAATATCTTCTTCCGACCTGGGATAATATTGCACCGGATGAGCAAGCGTGGCATGCGTTCCACCGACCTTTTCAATATGCTGCAGCATTTCGATATCCTGCTCAACCGTGTCCTGCATAACGCTGGCAGAGCTGTGCATTTTGCCCTTGGCTTCGTCGCACACTATCTGAACAAATCGCTTTCGTTCTTCAAATGTCATACCGCAGGCTTCAGGGGCAGCCATTACTGAAGCAAAGCCATTTGCGAAGATTTGATTGACATCAAAACGGATCCCTTCTTCGTCCAAATCACGAAGATCCGGGGTAAAGGAAGGGAATATCGGAACTTCCAAGCCCTTCATTTTATTCTTTGCCCACACTTTAGCTTCCGACTTTAGATACTCCATGGCTGTTTCGCCTCCTTAACGCACTTGCTCGTTCCACCTCGATCAGGCATGCAATCCAAGCAAATTGCCCGGATTGGTTTTAGTCATAAGATTGATTTCATTTTCCGTAATGCCGTATTTAAGCAATGTGACAATAAACATCCTCAGTCCTTCGACAGGCGGCGGATTCCAGATTTGCCCGAGATCTGTCGACATGATGCACCGTTCCGCCCCCACATCCTTGATCATGGCCACCATCTCAGCGGGATCATGTCTGAATTCGGAGGCTTGAAAAGCAAGATAGGTGCATTCAATGAAAGCTCCATTTTTTGCCAGTTGAATCAGGTCCTGCTTGCTGAAAGCCTGGGAGAAAAATTCGTGATCCAACGGGTGCGTAATAACAAACTTGTGAATCCCCAGCTTCCGGGCTTCCTCTTCAAGGGCAAAAGTTTCTGCCGGTGACATATGGCCGCTGGCCAATACCATGTCGTATTGTTTGATGATAGCCAGTATGGGATGGATCTCCGGCACCAACTGCCCTTTGCCGTCCAGGATTGAATATCCTTCGCCTTTGAGATCAAGGCCAAGTTCCCTCATTTTGGAGATTGAGTTTCTCGAGGAGAAGGTCGGCATCCATACCATCCTCGCGCCTGCTTTGGCTGAATATTCAACCGCATACTCATTCAATCCCCCCATTTCATAATCCAGGCAAACACTGCCATAGACCTGGAAGTCGGAGATCAGCTGATTAACCATCAGGGCTATCGGCGCGGTGGGATAGAAGTGATTTTTCAGCACAATGGCTTTCATCCCGGCCTGCTTGGCCTGAGCAGCAGCTTCCAAGGCGTCAACCCGGCATTTAAAAAAGTCCGGACCGGGATGGAGGTGCATGTCAATAGAGCCGGACACCAGCCTGTCATAATCGATAATTTCCATAGGTCCGTCCTTTCAAGATCGTCTCTGCACTTGCCCGAAAAAGCCGCAGAGGGCAGGCGCCCTTCACCTTGAAATGCTTCACCGCTGATTTTGCTGATTGAGATATCGAATTCTCTCAGATAGTACTCTGGAGAAATGAAAAATGTCACATAATTGTGACATTTTTCATGCTAAAGTCTTGACTCCCGAAGGACTCAAACGGTTTCCCACTCTACGATTGAGGGGTCAATGTTAAAAGGAAATGCCGCAGCTGAAGATCGGTCTGTCAAAAAGTATGCATCCATGGGACTGATATCCGTTTTCTTAACCTATTTTTTGTTCTCACTCATGACATTTGGGCAAAACGTTGCTGCACCCATGATCGCAGCGGACTTAAACGGGATGTCCCTGTATTCGTGGGCTATATCATTACCCATGCTGGGTGCGGCATTTGTCACCCTCCTATTCGGCAAGCTCTCCGACCTGTATGGGCGCAGAACCATGCTGCTTTTTTCTTTGGGTCTATTTCTGACGGGAGCCATCTTGACTGCCGTCAGTCCAACTTTTGCTTTCAATATCGCGGCGCGCATTGTTAATTCCATGGGATTCGGAGCCCTTGCAGCACTCTGCTTTTCCGTTATAGGCGATCTCTTTGCGCCGGTTGAGCGAAGCAAGTGGACGGGCTTGCTGCAAATTTCGGCCGGAATTGCCGCAGTCATAGGGCCTACCCTGGTTGGAATAATCACCGACAATCTTAGTTGGCGATATTTTTATTGGGCTATCGTCCCCATGGCCGTGTTCTGTGCGGTACTCGTAATGATAGGCATACCCGGCCGCACCCAACGGGTAGCACATCAAATTGATTACGCCGGCGCTTTCCTGTTGGCAATTGCTTCCTCCACAATGATCCTGGGTTTTTCTTTTGCGGACAAAAATCCCTGGCACTCCTTCCGCGTCGTCGGTTTGCTTATTATCTCCATTGTCTGTTGGATCGCATTCGTCATGATAGAACGCAGAGTTAAGGAACCGATTCTTGATCCCCAGACGTTCACAAACCGCACATTTCTCACCGTTACGACAGCTGCGCTGATGTCCTTCTTTGGATTTGTGGGAATTATAAATTATTACCCGCTCTTTCTTCAGGGCATCCAGGGGGCCAATGCAACGATAAGCGGCCAGGTGTTGACGCCGTTTACAGCACTTATGTCCTTCATGGGAGTTCCGGCCGGTTTGCTGCTCGCCAAAACAAAACGATATAAGTGGATGCTGGTTGGAAGTTATGCCGTCCTTACCACTGCATTGCTCTGCCTGGCATTTTTCACGTCTGCAACCCCTCTCTGGTTGGGCGTTCTCGTCATGGTTTTGGGAGGCCTGGGGGTGGGGTCCATTCCGACAATTAATATTCTAGTTGTACAATTTGCTCTTCCCAAAAGGTTGTTGGGGATAGCGGTAGCGGCTACATTTTTCATGGTGGCTCTCGGCAATGCGGTCGCGCCTGCCATCCTGGGAACAGCAATGAACTCCACATATGAAAAAAATCTGGAAAAGCTGCTGCCATCCGGACTGGACCGACATATCGATCCCTCGAAGCTTGCGTCGCTGGCCGACCCTCGCGTTTTGATGTCACAGGATGCGATGAAGGAATTAGAGAACGGCTTCAGCAATATCGAGGGCAAGGGAGAACTTCTTTTCAACCAGACGGTGCTGGCTATCCGAAGTTCGCTTCAGTCCGGTCTACGGGTACTCTTTCTCGTGGGAACGGCAGCGCTATTTCTGGCATTCCTGCTAATTCTGACTATTCCGGAAATTTCAATGGATGTGGAGGTAGAGGATAAAAAAATAGCTTCATAGGGAATTGCACTCGCAATTTTGAAAATAATCGACTGGATCCCAAATAATAAAGGAAAAAGACATGAGAATTCGCAGCAAATGCGTCCTGAATCTTGTACTTTCATTTTTGGTTGCACTGCTTGGCACCCAATGCATGCTTGCCCAGGCTCCGAAACCGGACAGAGGGCCCATGCCCAAAATGCCTCTTCAGATCAAACCGGATCCGAGAGTGCAGCAGCGCAAATATCACTTCGCCGACACCAATGAAGATTTGAGCTATGTTCTTTATGTGTCTTCCAAAGTATCGAAGGACAAGAAAAATCCATTGATCGTAGCGCTGCATGGAATGGGCGGAGACGGCAACTTTTTGGTGCGCGAGCGCGTGGTCGATCTTGCGGAAGAAGGCGGATACATAGTCGTAGGGCCCCTGGGATATAACGTAACCGGATGGTACGGATCTCCCGTGATTGTAATGGGCGGGCGTCCCATCGAGCCGCCCAATTTGGCGGAGTTGAGCGAAAAAGATGTTATGACTGTCCTGGACATGATGCGGAAGGAATTCAATATCGACGATAAACGCACTTACTTGATGGGTCACTCCATGGGTGGTGCCGGCACCCTGTTCCTGGGATCAAAATATCCATCCAACTGGGCCGCCATCGCAAGTATCGCACCGGCGGCTTTTCTTATGCAGAAGGATCAAAAGGATTATTTAGGCAAAATTAAAAAGGCCGATATCCCTGTCATGCTCGTCCAGGGCGGCGCAGACACGGTTGTGCCTCCGGACAATACGCGCACATGGAATGCGGCCGCGAAAGAACTGGGCATGAAATTTGAATATATAGAAATTCCGGACGGAGACCACGGCACGGTTATCTCGGGTGGCATGCCTAATATCTTCAAGTTCTTTGCTGATCACCCCAAAACCGGTGCTCAATAGTATTCTTTTTTCCTTTTAGCCACGGAGAACACGGAAAGCTCTTTGGGTTTCCGTGTTCTCTGTGGCGACAGGGCAGTTAAAGACGGCTGAGGAGAATTATCATGGCAACGAAAATGATTTCATCCACCGCACTCGTGGTCATACTCGCCATTGCGTGTGCAGGGCCGGCCAGCTTTGCTCAATCGCAAAATAAGTGCACGGAGATGACGAAATTCAAGCTTCCCGGTATTCAGTTGGAAATCACGAAGGCCGCATGGGTTCCGGCCGGGCCGGCTCCCGCGATGGGACCAGGGGGACCAGGGGGAGGGATTTCCCTGCCGGCTCATTGTCGTGTGGACGGCATGATAGATCGCCGCACAGGAACAGGCGGAGACACATACGGCATCGGATTTGCGGTTTCGCTGCCCGAAAATTGGAATGGCCGATTCCTGCAGCAGGGCGGAGGCGGCTTAAATGGAACCGTTGCCGAACCGATTGGGAATCAAGTCGCCGGCAGCCAACCGGCCCTGTTAAGAGGATTCGCCGTGGCAACCACCGACACCGGCCATCAGGCCAAAGGAGGCGGTGGATTCGATGCCAAATTCATGCAGGACCAGCAGGCACTAATTGACTTCGAGTACGCTGCCATAGGCAGAGTGGCCGTTATAGCCAAGCAGATCGTGGAAGTCTACTATGCAAAACCGCCGGCGCACTCCTATTTTGCCGGCTGTTCCACCGGCGGGAGGGAGGCGATGCTAATGACGCAACGTTACCCTCTCTATTTTGACGGCGTTATTTCCGGCGCCCCGGCAATGCGCACCGGACACTCCAACTTGGCCGACCGCACTGTAAGCGTAGCCTTGAGCCGCATCGCCCCCAAGGGCGCCGACGGCAAGCCCGTCCCGGGCGGAGGCCTCTCCGACAGTGACAGAAAACTGATCATAAGCAAGCTCCTGGAAAAATGCGACGCCATCGATGGCGCAAAAGACGGCATGATCTTTGATGTGCTCGGCTGCGGTTTCGACCCGGCCTCGCTTGTGTGCTCCGGTCCGAAAACGGATGCCTGCCTTTCGCAACCGCAAGTTGCGGCGCTTAAAGAAGGGTTCGCGGGCCCGAAAGATTCCCGTGGTAACCAGGTTTACCCAGGTTTCTTCTTCGACACAGGGATTACAGCCACCGGCCAAGGAATTCCAGGATTAATCGGATCAGGGCCGAGTCCATTAGGAAATGTGAACTCCGGAGCGGAGCAAAATATCGATAAGGAAGCCGCCGCAGCCGATTCCAATCCGGGCTCGCGATTGGGCGACTCTAATTACTGGACAAACCTCAACACATTCTCGTCGCGCGGCGGAAAATTGATTTTTTACCACGGGGTCAGCGACCCCTGGTTCTCCGCGAAAGACACGATTGGCTATTACGAGAGGATGACAGAGGCCAACGGCGGAACAGCGCAGGTCAAAAATTGGAGCCGGCTTTTCCTGTCGCCTGGTATGGGACATTGCAGCGGAGGCTCAGCAACCCTCGATAGCTTTGATCTGCTGAGTGCGATTGTAGACTGGGTGGAAAAAGGCACGGCGCCAGATTCGGTAAAAGCTACGGGACGCGCCTTTCCAGAACGCAGCCGTCCGCTTTGCCCCTTCCCTTCCCATGCGCAGTATAAAGGCCAGGGCAGCACGGAAGATGCAGCCAACTTTGACTGCAAGTAACCTGAGATTTGGAGTGGGGTGGCAAGCCACCCCACTCCAAATTATTTAAGCGTTTTGGCCACTCGAAAGCCGAGATAGCTTCGGCCACGGGTATCTGGTGCATACACGAAAGCCCGGTTTGCAGACCGCAGCGTCTTGGAATTGCTCTCAAACGAGTTTGAACGGAATCCGCGTACGGAGCAGTTGCCTGTTTTAACCGCAGAACCATCCCTGGGCAGCAAGGGAATGTTTGTTTCGTAGCAATCTTCCACCCATTGATAAATATTGCCGTACATGTCGCACAATCCGAAAGCATTCGTCGGAAATGAACACACGGGAGATGTCGAATCTACCCATATATCGCGCCCTTCGGCCAATCCCCCCACATCCATTCCGGCTTCCTTCCCGTAATTGGCATATTCGTGGCTGGGATCGTTCCCCCACCAATAGATCGTCGTAGTTCCTGCCCGCGCCGCGTATTCGAATTCCGATTCTGATAAAAGGCGATATTTTTCTTTACCGGTCTTTTTGTTGAGCCAGCGGACGAAAGCCTGGGCATCGTACCAACTGACGCCCACAACAGGATGATTGCCGCCCGCATGACCGGGATAGTTCTGGATCGGCTTGCCGTTACGATCTAACTTAAGTGCCGCATCCACCGCGGCGCCATCGCACACCTTGTCGCGAACACACGCACTCCACTCATCCCAGGTAATCGGGCCCTTACTGACCGCAAACGAATATGAAATCTCAACCGCATGCTGCCCTTCGTCTGCATCCCGATCCTTTTCCATTTCGGGCGAACCCATCGTAAATGTGCCGGGTGGAACGACCACCATCTCGGGGCATCCTTTGCAATCTTTGAAAACTTTGACATGATCTGCCGCCTCAGCATCAATGCTTACCGCCAAGGCTATTGCCACAATTACCGCAAAGACCATCGGGAATATTCCAATGCACGCTCTGTGAAAATACATCCAGGATAGTTCGGCCGAGGCTATTCTTTGTTTGAGCAACATCGATTTTCCTCCCACTATTTCTATAATAATGCATTAAGCTATATCCATATTACTATCGAGGTGGCAAATGGATTTGCATAAAAATAAATTAGGATTTTTGGCTTTGCTGTTTGCAGAGATGATGTTTGTAGCTCTCGCCACATCCACCGCAGCAGACACACGCTGCAACCGGGAATGCCTGGGCGGTTTCATTTCGAAATACCTGGATGCCATGCTGGCGCACAATCCAAGCCTTCTTCCGCATTCCGCCAATCTAAAGTTCACGGAAGATTCGGAGCCGATGAAGCTGGGCGAGGGACTCTGGAAAACTGTTTCCGGAATTCGCCCTTACCGACGTGACGTTCTGGACGTGCCTCAAGCCATCGCCACATCCAAGGTTGTGGTTGAGGAAGCGGGGTCGCCGGTTCTTCTGCAGATAAGACTGAAAATCGCGGATCAAAAAATAACTGAAGTCGAAACCATGACCGTGCGTACTCAGAAAGAGGGTGCGCTCTTTACACCGGAAACACTGAAGGAAGCAAAGAAAGAAATGTCTCTTGTGCCGGAACGGGGCCAAATCCCGACGCGCGCGGATATGATTAAAATAGCGGAAACTTATGCCGCCGGCTTGAAGATTGGAAGTTTTGCCAAGGCGGACGCTCAGTTCGCTTCCGATGCCTACCGTCTCGAGAATGGAGTAACCACCGCCGGAGTCGGCTGTGCCCGTGCGGGATGCGAGAACATGAGGACACAGCAAATCATAGAACACCCTAAAATCACCTGGCGCACAACAGCGGTGGACGAGGACCTCGGCATCGTTTTAATGCGTTTGGATTTCGGTGAAACAAGTTCCTATGCAGCAGGCAAATCACTGGTTGTGTGGGAAGAGTTCAAAATATATGGCAGTGCGATGCATGCTGTCGAAGCATTTATGCGCTACATGCCCTCCACCAAGGGATCCGGCTGGGAATAAGTTCTTTGAGCCCTTGAGTCTTTGAGCTTAGCGCTTCTTCAGTAACCTCAAAGACTCAAGGCTCGAAGCCCCTATTTGATATACGGGTTGTATTTGATTGCGCCGGTTTTCTGATCACGGGAATAGTGTTTGAAGAAATCCCATGCAAGCCTGGCATACTCGGGATAGAGGGCGTGAATCAGATTCTCCGTATAGTTTAGCGCTACCATCGGAACCCCGCTGCCATTATTCAGATACCAGCTATAGTTATCATACTCGTTATTGAGCCTAGTCCTCTCCAAACGATCCGCCTTGAAGCCGGCTATCGGGTACGTCGCGAAATCATAGGGACCAATCGTCTTCATACCATTGTAGCCAAGAAAGAGATTGAGCTGGGTCTGGTACCCGACGGCGATGCTTCCATTAGCTTGATCGAATGCACCCCCCAAATCGAACGAAGAAGTGGTGAACATCACCGGCAAATTAGCCTTCTTCAGCTGCACGGCCTGTTCCGGGGTAGCGGTATAAGGCGCAGCCGCCATGGGAACCGCGGCTGCAAACACAAAGGGATCGCCATTGATTGCTTTGAGTGTTCCGGCCCCGCCCATTGAGTAGCCGGTAACATAAACGCGCGATGGATCCAATGCCGGGTAGGTTTTGAGAATGCTCTTAACGAACCGGGGCAGGATATTGCACAACAAGCCTTGAAGCGTGGGATCGTTCGTTCTCGAGAAATTCAGAGACTGATGCTCCGGCGCAACCATGGCAAAGCGTTCGGAACCCGCCAGGTCCAGCAAGCCGATTTCGTCCACAAACACGCGGGGGTCATCTCCGCCTCCATGCATGGCCAGAATCAGCGGCACGGTTCCCGCAGGCGCCGTTCCCTTCAGCACTTCTTCCGGAAGATATTCAAACCAGGTCTGCAGGTATTCGCCCTCTTTCGACTTAATGTCGCTGAATGCTTCCGAAGTCTTTCGGATTAGGTGGATACCGTCTTGCGTCACTCCGCTGATTACGGCATTTCTGCGGCACAATGAATATGGGGCCTCATCGAAGTTGTATCCCTGGTAAGGAGTGGATGCGGAGTATAGCCCCTGCTTGATGACGGGCACACGCATCGCTTTAATGAACAGGTTGTAGTAGGCATCTTTTATATATCTGGCGGCATCCGACTTTCCTGTTTCCTTTGCGACGACAACTCTTTTGAGAGGAAGCGCCTGGTTATAGTGTGTTTCAACGCCGCCGGCGCTTATGTACGCATCGACATCATTGGCCTTTTTATATTTTGCAACGATTGATTCAGCTGTATTCACGAGATACACGGGAACGAGTGCCGCAACCCCGCGAATGCTATCCATTTTGCCGTTGATCAAAAGCATGCCGGCAATGCGGCTTACGTAATCGAAAGTTCCGGCGACATAGTTATTGAGAAATGTTGCGCCGCCGTCCAGGCCGATCACATAGGTATAACCATATCCCCCGAAGTACTCTGCATCCGAATAACTTATGGCCGTACTCCCACTTCTTTCAGAAGCCTTTTGGGCCAACATGGCAGTCTGAAGAGCGTAATAATATTTCTGGTCATTTGCGGTAAAGCCCGCTTTGGGATCCGATGGAGTGACAAGCACGATGCTGCCAACTGCCTGGTCAATGATCTTGGTCAAACCCAAGTCCTTGAGATATGCAAGCGCGGCATCTTTGCCGGCAAATGATATTTCGGCGAACACCAGAATATTTGTGTTCAGCCTTGCCGCGGCGCGTCCGCCGAACAGATTGGCGGATCGATAGACATACGTAATCCCTTTGGGATAGTTGTCCAAAACGGGGTGAGACTTGAACGTTTTTCCATTATTGGTTTCCAATGGAGCGACGGCCGCGGGACTGCTAGCGCGGGTTTCTTCCAAGGTTTCGAAGGTAACCGGATTCCCCTGGCTGCCGGAATAATTCAGCGCAAAAACACGGTAGGAGGGTAGGCAGCTCGCTACCAGCGCCATAAAAATCGCTAAAAACAACCTCTGCTTGAACATAACCTGATTCTCCAATGGTTGATATAAAAAACAAGAGAAGCACCCGAAAGGAGCCTTGGAGTGCGGCGCCTTGCCGTCTTAAACAGCCGAAAGGCGGTGGCAAGCCACCGCACTCCAAGGGCTTCGCCTTCTACGAAAAGCTGTGATTACGGCCTTTTGAAGGTCCAGCGCGATTTATCGCTCTTAAGGTCAAACTTAGCTAAAGTCGGGGTACTGCGGCCCGCTGCCGTCAATACAAACGGTTCCGGGGAACCGGCAACCGATTTGGACATGATTCGGAAAGTGCCGTCAGTGAGTTGATCGATACGCCACAGCTGTTCGGGAGCGCCGGAGAATGACGGAACCGTCACAACATCATTGTCAGCAGTTGCCGATAAAGCGCGATCGGTACCCGCGACTACAATCTTAAAATAGGGCGACCCGGGATAACCGCCGACATCGGCAACCGGCGTGATTGTCCATTTTTGATGGGGGCGAGACATGAAGTCGCCGATGCGCAGATCTATGTTGCCGGACGGCCAGTTTGCTTGCACCTGCGCCAGTTCCTGAGGCGGGACCGGGGCTATCGGTCCGCTGGGCGGGCCGAAACCTCGCATTCCGCCGGGCATTCGCACAAAATCGACCGCCAGTTCAAGAGCAAATCCGCTGCGCTCTGACTGGATCTCATAGGTTCCTCCGACAAAGTTGTCGCCGCCTATTGGCCATCCGTCCTTCCAAAGCAGCGGGCGAATGTCCATTACGCTTCGGCCGCTGCGGTCCAGGTCGGCCTCGTAATGGCAGGAGAATTTCTGTACGTCATCACCAAGGTCCAACAGGCCAAAGTGGCCCGGCCCTACAAAACGGCCGCTCGCGGCTACCACCAGTTTGCCGCCCCCCTTAAGCAGTTCAACGCCCATATTATCCACATAGGGGCCGAGCACATTTCTGGAGCGGCCCACGCGGATATTGTAGGTGGAGTTTGCTCCATCGCAGCAAGTGCCATGTGTTCCGAGCAGATAATACCAGCCATCCCGATACATCATCGCGGTGGCTTCCATATCAATAGCAACGTTGACAGGCTGATTGCCGGTTATGCGCTTCCCTGTTTTTGGATCGAGTTCCACTAAGCGGATAAATCCAAAGTAGGTCCCATAACTGAGCCACAGGCGGCTGGTGACAGGATCGAGCAGGAATGCCGGGTCAATGGCATCGCAGTCTTCGACGCCGTCACTCGAGGCGACGATGTTCTCATCGTGAAATCCAAATTCGGGCGACTTGGGATCGAGGCTTTTTGTCCACACGGTTTTGATGTTGCTGGCGTGCCCTCCGGACATACCTCCGCCGCCCACGGCGTAGGTCACGAGATATTGTTCTCCGATTTTGATGATGTCGGGAGCCACTCCCCCACCGGGACGCACCGCCCCGCTGTGCCAGGTCCAGCCATCTTCAGATATGAGCCCCCCACCGCCGGTGCCGAAAGCGAAATACTCACCGTTGCTGAATGCAATGGTCGACGGATCGTGGATATAGGGTTCGCCATTCAGAGCGGGCGCCTGCGCGGACACTGGAGAAATCACTGTGGCCAGTAACATTGCTGTCGCCAGCAAATTTGATTTCATGAAAACTCCCAAACAAATAATTTTTGATTCGTGAACCACGCTATATTCCAGCGCTATCGAGGCTCACCGTAATATCCTTGATCGGAATTCCATTCTCATCAATAAAGCGGACGCAGAAATCACTCAGGCCAGGACCGTTGATAACAGCCCCATAAATGATATTCGAACCCTTTTTCAGGGTGAGTCGTTTAGATACGACATCATCCATGACCATGCGTCGATCGTCAAACAGTGCGACGGCCTCCTTGCCGTTCACCCACCAGATGGATGCCGAATTGGAACCTGCGGCCAAACGGACACTCTTGATCTCTTGGGGGCTGTTCACTACCGTCGCCACCCAGAAGATGACGCCATAGGTTGGTTTGTTCAGGCCATAGGCAAAACGAAATAGTTTGACGTTGAAATCAACGGAATCGAGAGCATGCCATGTCAATTCCTGGTTTCCGATCATTACCTTTTCGCCGTCCCTGGGAATGACAGCGAACTGGTTGGGGAGGCATTCTGAAAAAGCTTTCCGAATGTAAGTTCCAGTGAATACTGTATTGGTGCGGTTGGGCTTGTTGATCGGTTCAAGCAGCAGCCACCGCTGGATGAATCCATCCTTGTCCGGACTCTTCGGCTTTGAAGTGGCCGGGCTGAAGTATGACGCGACGCTGCGATCGGGTGTATCCCCGGGAATTGCGAGTTGAAATCCAGTTATCACCAGGACTGCCACTGCAACATGCAGTCGCTTTGGAATGCAGCAGTTTGCTGCCGCCTTACACAGCCGAATGGCGGTGGCAAGCCACCGTATTCCAAGGGCTTCGCCTGAATCAAACTGAGGTGTAGAGGCCTTTGTAATCTTTATTGTGGGCTTCATAGTTTTTCTTGAGATCACCCCAGTAAGCATGCGGCATTTCTCCGATCTTCACTTTACCGTCTACCAGCTTAAGCGTGATGAACTTCTTCCATTCAGGCGGATCCATTTGGGGGTAGTCAATTCTTTGGAAATTCAAATGCCTGCTGCTGGCCTTGCGCGCCAGTGAACCCTCGATAATCAATTGCGAGAACTTGAGTATGTTCAGATCTTCCAGGCTGCGCAAAAGCTTGTGTGGGTCAAGAGCGTAGAGGCTGGGAACAAAGTCTTTTTCTATTTCCTTGAGCGCATCCAAGCCCATATTAAGCAGTTTTTCGGTCTTATATTCGCTGCAGAAGTACTGCATCATACGCGCCATTCCCGCATGCAGTTCTTTCCACTCGATTCCTTCTCTCCTTTTAATCGGAGCATAAACGCGGGCTTTCTCCCGCACAACCTGATCCCTTGATATTGCCGGCCGGCTTGCCTGAGAAGCATAGGCAGCTGCTTTTCTGCCAGCATATCTGCCGGTAGATGCTGCATAGCCGTGAGCTGCGGGAGCAAACATTTGTTCTCCCGCGGCATACAATCCTTCCAAAGTAGTTCTCAAATCCCAGTCGACCACAACGCCGCCTCGGTCATTCATGCTGTCGGGAGAGCGGAAATGGGCCGGCGTGGATCCTTCCAGAAGCGTGTGATTCATCATCAAGTCTTTGGTCGGATCATACCCGGCACTCTCAAAAACCCGTCTCATGGCAATTGCCGTCGATTCCTCCCTATATCCCAAATCCCAATTGATCTTCCTCCAGCCCTCTGACATGGCAGGAAAATCTCCCCAGAAAGGCAAAGAGAGTTCTCCTTTGAGCACCGCATCACGGGCTGCCGCGGTCGATGGCAATGCTCTTCCATTGTCATCGACCGATGGAACATTTTCGAAAACTGGATCGTTCCCGGCAGAATCGATTTTATGTTTGTGGCCTGTCCCCAGATAAAGAAGACCTGACTTCTCCGTCAGGGTCAATTCGGCACCAGCTCCATAAGCCATCACCGTTCCGTCCCCAGACGCATTGCGCGACCTGAAAGTGGAAATCCCGGCCAACTCTGTATTGAAAACCCAAACGGATCCGATTCCGGCTGTGGCCAATACAACTGCCTTCGCCTTGAAAATCATGAATTCGCCTGTTCGCGTATTGATTCCGGTTGCGCCTGCCACCCTGGCACCGTGAAGACCCTTTTCGTTTAAAAGGCTGGTCCCCGCGATCCTGTCATAAACCTGCACCCCTAAACGCTCGCATTCTTTTTTCAATGCAGGCTTGACCGTCGTTCCCCAAAAGCGAAGCGAAATACCCTCAGGCTGGTACCTGTCCGCAACGACAATTTTTGTTTTATCGTCCCGTCCCGGAGCGCCAACGAATTCATCATTGGTGTCCCTCATCTTGGCGCCCATTTTTTCCAATTCCTGAAACGCGTCATAGCCTTCCTGGCATTCGATTGCGTGCCCAATCCCGTTGCTGTAACCGCCCTGACTGTCGATAAGGCGCTGGCACTGCACGAATGGATCGACCTTTGCCAACGGACAGGTCATTGGATAGTCCCAGTGATCGCCGCCCGGTCCTCCGGCCCCGCTTCTCAAAGTAGCCGCCTTTTCGACAAGCGCAACCTTTACTCCCTTTGTCCTGGCCGCACTGAGAGCCGCCCAGCAACCGGCGATGCCGCCGCCGATCACAAGCACATCCGTCTCGATTTCCTGCTCCTGCTCATATCGTATTTGATAAGGCCACTCCGGAACACGACCGTCATTTTCCATCAATTCATGCCATGAAGAAGTCATGGTTCATTCTCCCTCCGAGCTCCATTCGGTGTGGATGCCAGATATTCGGCTAATAGATCCAGAACCGGCTGCGAATCAGACCCTAAATATTTCCCCGGTTGCTTTGCGTTTATAAAATCCTCTCTGTTGAAGCGGCCAATTAAATTTTATGGCGCCCTGCGTTCGACGAGGACACTCATTCACACAGCAGCCGCAATACCAGCACTCATCCGGGTGCAAAGTAATCGGAGGCTTTCCCTTTATGGGATTGGGCACATACACATCAATCTGGCATATGTTGACGCATGTATTGCAGCCGTTGCAGATTTCGGCATTTCGGATGACGGGCCTGTTCGGCGTGGATATGTTGGGTAATATGTACACCTTGTCTTTCTTGTCTTCCGCTCCCTTAAGAACCTCGCCGGCCCCTTCGAGCGTTGCCGCGGCACCGGCAACAGCTCCCGCCTTCAAAAATTCTCTGCGTTTCATTGCTGTGCTTTTCTTTTTCATTTTCGTTCATCCGCAAATAATCCGAGCCTTGGAAGCCTCAAAGAAACCCAAGCTCGATAATTGATTTGAACCTCATTGCAGCAATAACTGAGTTATCGGCTTCCATAATCTCTATGGAGGAGCCAATTGGGTTTAAGTGGAGAGGGAGAGCCAATCTCCCGCCAGCCAAACTATCGGCCTGTTCACAAGTTGTCAAGAAATATGTCACATATCTGTGACACCTTTTTTACAATTGATTGTTCCTGGAATACTGTCGGATCAGAAACTCCATGATACTGTCCGGGCCCTTGTTGCTGGCATATGCGCAGTCATAGAAACACATTTTGTTGGGGTCGTTTTCCGTAAAGGGTTTCCACACGGGCATATCAGACCCATCAGCATCTTTGCCGTTGGGATCGCCAGAACGGATGAAATTAGCCCAGTAATTGCACATTGTACGTGCAAGATCGTAGTGCTTGCCGACAAAAGGTCTCCAACACTTAGCCAGCGTCTCAAAAAAGAACCAGAGGTCCACGGAGTGGAAAGCGCCTGGATTATCCCAACCAGGAATCTCCGGATTGAAGATCCAGTAGTATATCGGTGTCTTTTCGGCCGTCCTGGCTTTTGCCTTGCCGAAAAGTCTGATCGAATACTCCAGGTAGCTGACACTGGCTTTATGAAGCATTTCCATAATGCTTCCGTTATACGATGCACAAAGCTTAAGAAATTCGCCGGATTCGTCACCATAAGCTTCCTGCGCAAACGCTTTGAATGCTTCCGCTGACTTGACCTTGGGCCGGTCGGGAAATTCGGTAGCCGTATGGCCGAGCATCATGGGAACCAGTTGACATCTGTTTTCCATGAAAAGCTTGTTGGCATCACCGACAATAAACTTGCCATCGATTACCGGACCCCAGAATGCTTTATATTCCACCATCTTGTCTCTGAGGAAGACCGCATCCAACCGGCGAGCTTCCGCAAGGGAGGATACGCCCAGAATTTTAAAGAACTCTACGCCGTCTTGCTCAGCCTCGGTTAAATCCTTTTCACGGTGAAAAAAGCCTCCAGGGTAAGCCGTTATCGTCAGGCCGGAATCGACAATGGCTTTCTGAAAAAGTCCGGCATTCTGTGGCGACGTCACCTGGGCCATGACGCTGCCTCCTCCCGCAGATTGTCCCCCAATCGTAATGTTATCGGGGTCTCCGCCAAAGGCGGCGATATTCCGTTTCACCCATCGGGTCCCGAACTGTTGGTCCAGGTGTCCGAAATTTGCAGGGGCTCCGGGACTTTCCGCTGTGATCTCCGGGTGGCAGAGGAACCCAAAGGCATTCAGCCGGTAATTGAGAGTGACTACCACAATGCCTCGTCTGGCAATGCGCTCGCCGTCAAATTCCATTTCTGCGGTGTTGCCTTCCTGGAGTCCGCCGCCGAAATACCACACGAAAACAGGAAGTTTTTCGTTGGCGCTTTTTGCAGGCGTCCAAACATTGAGATGCAAGGAATCCTCATCCATTGCGATGGACGTATCTACATTCCATTCTCTTGAATAAATGTTTTCCGGGTCCTCTCCGGGAATGTGCTGCATAGAAATCGGAGCGAAATTATATGCCTTCAGAACTCCTTCCCAATTGTATGCGGGCTGAGGAGCTCGCCAGCGGTTGCGGCCGACAGGAGGTGCGGCAAAGGGAATCCCTTTGAAGGAGGTGATACGCGGATCAGCAGCCGGCAAACCTTCAATGGGGCCGTTCTCGACAACAACGCTTCTTAGCATACGATTCTCCTTAGAAAACAATGGGTTCAGTGGCGGGAGCGCCGGCGCTCCCATAGACGCCCGTTTCGTATTAGATTTAAAATTATGGCACAACAGGAGAGGATGATGTCATAATTATGTGACATACTTTTACTTTTGCAAAAGTACACTTGCGCGAGTCTAGGATTGTTGCACCCATATATCGGCAGTAGAACAGGAGAAGAGAACTGATGAAACGATATTTGCCCATGCTTTTACTTCCAACATTGTTGGGAGTTGCTTATTGCATTGCTCAGGATCAGCCTGCGATCAAGGAAGACTTCCAGCCGTCGACACTGAACCAACCCGGCCAGTTGTATCCCCAGGTCAACTCCCAGGGTTACGCTCGATTCAAAATCATCGCGCCTCAGGCGCAAGCCGTCAGCGTTAGCCTGGGGTTGGGCGGTCGTGGCGGCACGCAATTGAAAAAAGCCGAGGATGGCTCGTGGGTCGGGACAACGGCAGGACCGCTGGATGAAGGCTTTCACTACTATCACCTCACGGTCGATGGTGGAACTTTCAACGATCCAGGCACCGGTAACTTCTACGGCTCGATCCGATGGGAAAGCGGCATCGAAATTCCCGCGCACGACCAGGAATTTTATGCTCTCAAAGACGTCCCCCACGGTCGGGTGCAGCAGATACTTTTCCCTTCTAAAAGCACCAACACCTCCCGCAGAGCATTTGTCTACACGCCGCCCGATTATGACAAGAACCCGTCCAAAAAATACCCGGTGCTGTACCTGCAGCATGGCTGGGGCGAAGATGAAACCGCCTGGAGTACTCAGGGTCACGCAAATCTGATCATGGACAATTTGATAGCCGAAAACAAAACCAAGCCCTTTATCATCGTGATGACCTACGGCATGACAAACGATGTCAAAATGGGAGGCATGGCCAGTTTCAGCATCGCACCCTTCGAGACGGTTCTCGTCAATGAATTGATTCCGTATGTGGACGCCAATTTCCGCACGCTCTCAGATCAACCCCATCGAGCCATGGCCGGCCTCTCCATGGGCGGAATGGAGACGAAGTCGATTACGCTAAAACATCTCGAAACGTTTTCCCACATAGGTCTGCTCAGCGGCGGAACCATTTCAATGGAAGATGTTAAAAATACGCCTGATTTTGCAAAGAAGGTAAAACTGGTTTTCGTCAGCTACGGCAGCCGCGAACTCGGCGGCGGTCCGGCAGGCGGCCGAGGCGGCTTTGGCGGAGACCCGAAGGCAAATGCCGAAGCGCTGAAACAGGCTGGAATCAACAGCGCGTTTTACGTCTCTCCGAACACGGCTCACGAATTTTTATCCTGGCGCCGCAGCCTGCGTGAGTTGGCGCCATTGCTGTTTAAGAACTAAACCTGGACGCCCAAGCTATCCGCTGACTTACGCTGACATATTCAATTCGTGCATCAGCGTAGGTCAGCGGCTCCTATTTTCCCAGCCTTAGGACCAGCTATTTTACATATGGCATGTAACTGATCGCGCCTGTCTGCGAATTCCGTGAATAATGCTTGGCGAAATTCCACATGATCCCTGCATACTCCGGATAGAGCGCGTGGACCAAACCTTCCGTAATACTTAAAGCCATCATTGGAATGCCGTCGCCATTGTTTATGTACCAGGTGGTGTTGCTATATTCGTTATTGAGTTTGGAATTGTCAATGCGATCCGCCTGGAACCCCGCAATCGGATAAGCATTGAAATCAAAGGCATCGAACTTCTTCATACCATTGAATCCCAGGAATAAAGGGATTTGCGTCTTGAAGCTCGACCCGATGGTTCCCTTGTCCGGATCGAATGGGCCATTGAGATCATACGTGGAAGTCGTGAACATGATGGGCATTTGATATTTGGCCAATTGCGCCGCCTGCTCAGACGTTCCCGTATAGCCCATGCCCGCCATGGGAACGGCGGCCGCAAAAACGGACGGATCGCCGTTAACAGCCTTGAAGGTTGCAAAGCCGCCCATCGAATATCCAGTAACATAGACCCGCGAGGGGTCCAGCGCCGGATAGGCTTTCAGTATATGTCTCACAAATTTTGGCAAGATATCGCACTCAATCCCTTCGACATATTTTGTCCCCTGCTGCGTCCAGAATATGTATTGATGTTCCGGCGCAATGACAGCAAAACGCTCGGACCCGGCGAGCGAGAGCAATCCTATTTCATCAACAAATGATCGAGGATCATCACCGCTGCCATGCATAGCAAGCACCAAGGGGATGGTTCCCGCGGGAGCGGTCTTGGCCCAAACCTCTTCCGGAATATACTCAAACCAGGTTTGCAGGTATTCCCCATCTATCGTCTTGGTATCCTTAAATGTTTCTTCCGTCCGCCTTATTAAATGAATGCCATCCTTTGTGATGCCGTTTATAACTGCGTTCCTGGCGCAAAGTGAATAGGGCGCTTGATCCAAACCACTATTTTGATAAGGAGTGGACGCACTAAACAGGCCCGCCTTGAGAACCGGAACTCGCATGGCTTTGATGAACATATTGTAATAAGCATCCCGGATATACTTTCCTGAATCCACGTTCGCACTCCGGGCGATTGAGACCTTTTTGAGCGGCAGCGCCTGATTAAACCATGTTTCCACCCCACCGGATGTTGTCCATGCGTTTACATCATTGGCCTTTTTATATTTCTCAATAATCGTATCCGCAGCGTTGACAAGGTACACAGGGACGAAAGCGGCGACCGGACGGATAGATTCCATTTTGCCATTGATGAGAAGCATGCCGGCAATGCGGCCGACATAATCCATGGTTCCGGCAACGTAGTTGTTGAGGAATGTGGCGCCGCCATCAATGCCAATCGCATATGTGTAGCCAAATCCGCCAAAGTATTCGGCGTCCGAGTAATAGGTTACATTCTTTCCGCTCCTTTCATTGGCTTTTTGAGCGAATATTGCCGTCTGCAGAGCGTAATAGGCGTGTTGATCCCTGACTGTAAATCCGGCTTTGGAATCGGACGGAGTAACAAGGATGATGCTACCAATCGCTTGATTAATAATATCGATTAGCCCGAAATCCCTGAGGAATTTGAATGCCGCATCCTTATCCGTGAAAGCCTTGTCCGCAAAAACCAGGATATCGGTATTGAGCCTGGCGGCGGCTCTGCCGCCAAATAAATTGGGAGACCGGTAGACGTAGGTAGTTCCTTGCGGATAACCATCCAGAACCGGGTGAGATTTGAAGGTCTTTCCCTGGTTGGTTTCCAGCTCCGCAACGGCCGCTGGTCCGGTTACGCGGGTTTCTTCCAAAGTCTCGAAGGTAGCAGGGTTTCGTTGGCAGCCGGAGTAGTCCAGCGCAAACGCACTGAAGGCAAAAGCCATGTTCAACATGAACAATAGGACAATCATCGGATTGATTCTTCTTGTTTCATTCATCGGACATTCCAACCCCACAGAACTCGCGTTTACTTATTCAACTAAACCGTATCGCGCATAATCTTGCCGGTTGATTTGTCTTTCCAGGAACCCCGTTGCTGCAGCGGCCAGTTGAATGAAATGGCTCCGGGAAATCTGCAATCCATGGCACAGCAGCCGCAGTACCAGCATTCATCGGGATGCAAAACGATTGGAGGATTGCCCTTTTCGGGATTGGGAATAAAGACATCCACCTGGCAGACATTGACGCAGGTATTGCATCCGGTACAGAATTCGGGATTGAAAATTACCGGCGAATTCGGTGTTGTGATATTTGGCAAAGCGCTAATTTTGACTTGAGCCATCCTATTTCCCCTTATAGACTCCGGTGTAATTTTTATTGTGAGCTTCGTAATTGGCCTTCATATCGCCCCAGAACCCCAGGGGCAATTCACCGGATACGACCGCGTCATTTACCAGTTTTATGGTTAGATATTTGTTCCATTCCGGCGGATCCGTTTCCGGATGGTCTATTCGATGGAAATTAAGAGGCACGCTGCTGGCCTTCCGTGCAAGAGAAGCATGTAAGACAATCTGCGCGTGCGTCAACATGCTTAGATCCTCAATGCTCCGCATTAACTTATGCGGATCCAGCGCATACAATCTGGGGACAAACGTTTCCTCGATTTCCTTTAGTGTGTCCAATCCCAGTCGGAGCAGGCTTTCGGTTTTGAATTCGCTGCAGTAATACTGCATGGTTCTGGCGATTCCAGCATTGAGTTCCTTCCACTCCATGCCACTCGTACGCTTAACGGGAGCATAAATGCGCATTTTTTCCGCAGTGATTTGATCCTTGGACGGCTGCAGTAGATCCACCTGCCCGGAATAGTCCGCCGCCTTGCGTCCCGCGTACCTGCCGGTGGAAGCGGCAAAGCTGTGATCGCCGGGCGAAAAAAGCTGTTCTCCTGCAACATAAAGACCATCGAGGGTCGACTTGAGGTTCCAATCCACGACTGGGCCGCCGCCTCTCGCGGTGCGCCACTGGGAATGGGTTTCCCCCTCAATGAAAGCATAGCTTTGGAGCAGATGCCTTTGAGGGTCGAAGCCGGCCCGTTCGTAGGTGCCGGTGATGATTTTCGTTGTGGATTCTTCTCCCAGCATGAGATTCCATGTGGCTTTGCGTTCGGCATCGGACATAGCCGGGAAATCGCCATAGAATGGAAGAGCCCATTCACCCTTAAAAATTCCTTTGCGGATAGATTCGCGCATGTCCGGCGAGGGCATCATAGCCCCGCCGTCCTGCCATCCTTGAGTAGGCCAGGGCAGTTTCTTGCCGTTGGCATCGACAAGCTGCATATTTTCATAGCTGGCATCCCCTGCCCCGCCATACCAATTGTGCTTATATCCGGTGCCCAGCATTAACGGAATCGTATATTCCATCGACACAAGTTCTGCGCCGGCTTTCCATGCCATTGCCACCCCATCTCCCGTGGCACACCGTGAGCGGAATTGTCTGCAGCCGGCATGTTCCGTATTCAACATCCACATGTAGTAATCACCGGCCATTGAGAGCACTGTCGCCTTCGATCTGAAAATCATGAAAGCTCCGGTGCGGTTGTTAAACCCTGTTGCCCCGATTACTCGCGCCCCCCGAACCCCTCCTTCGGTCAAAAGGCTGGTGGCCATCACCCGGTCGAAGATCCGAACACCCAACCGCTGACATTCCTTTTTCAAAGCGGGTTTGAAGGTTGTTCCCCAGACACGTAAAACAACCTCGGTTTGATGATCCGGACTGGTGCGGGGAGAAAACATGAACTTGGTGTCATCATACCGGCCCTTGACTCCAATATATTCATCATGGATATCGCGGATTTGCCCGCCCATCTGCTCCAATTCGAGAAGCGTATCGTAATTTTCCCGGCAAGTAATCTGAGAGCCGATGCCGTTTCCGTAGGACAGCTTGGGAGCGCCTTTCGGAAGCGCCGTTAATGCACCCGGATTTTGCGCCATTACCTTGGCCCACTCATCAGGATCTACTTTGGAGTGTGGATTTGCAGGACATTGACACCAATGATCGCAACCTGGCCCACCGGCGCCGCTTCTGACGGTGTCGCCTTTCTCCACCAGCGCAACACGAATTCCCTTCCTGGCAGCACTTATTGCAGCCCAGCAGCCGGCAATGCCTCCGCCCAGAATCAGAACATCTGTATCAATCTCATGCTCCTCTTCGTAATCCACGGTGTAGGGCCAAGCCGGCGGATTGCCCTGTTTGAGATAATAATCGTGCCATTTTGTCATGAAGTTCCTCCGGGGGAATTGGCGAAGGCTTTGGAGTGCACGAGCTAGTTTGGCGCATGTTCAAGCGGCAGCCAGCTGTCCTGCTCCATATTGCCTTCGGTGAAGAATGATCGCTTGTTGCTTGGCTGGAATCCGCACTCCTAATCGACACCAGGCAAAGTACCCATCGAGCGCTTTCAGCCCGCTCATTCACAAGTAACTCATTTTCGAGCTCCCGAATGAGTGGTACTGAGGGCAGTCCTTCCTGTGCTGCAAAATAACGTAAGCTTTACAGGCCAACCCTTACTATCGGCGCTGCTCGTGGCTTGTCAAGCATATTGTCACCAATATGTGACATATATTGTGTTAGGGTGGTGCTTCACACGCGCCATCGATGCACCGGCATCCGATGATATCCGGGAATTTGAGAACACGTTCTGGCGAGTGCGACTGACCCGAAATTGAGTCATATGTATAATATTCAAAACAAAGCAGCAAAGGATGTGAAATGAATATCCGGAAATTTGACCCGACGGAACTTGAAATTGTAGGAACTCTCGAGACATTCGCGTGCAAAATTTTTGGGTTGCCGGCATCACCCATCTACAGGTTTCCGGTTTCAATGAAGGAAGCTGTAAAAGCTTTGTACCGGCGCAAACCGATCTGGCAAATCTCAGATATCGAAACCATGATGTTCGCACCCCGCATTTATCCGGACAATGTAGCCAGGGCCCTGGTCTCCGAAGCAGATGCCATGCCTCCGGAAGAGGGCGGCGGCCCCGACATTTTCGGAATTGAGTGGGAATATATCCCCGTTGCCGGCGGATCGATGGTGCGTCCCGGCAAACCGCTTCTCGGAGATGCCAATGAATGGAAGGATAAAATCGTCTGGCCCGATATCGACCGCTGGGATTGGGAAGGCAGTGCGAGGAAAAATGCCGCATTCCTGAACAATGACAGATATAACACGTGCTGGATTCAAAACGGGTGGTTCGAGCGTCTAATCACTTTCATGGATTTTGAGGGCGCGATTCTTGCAATCGTTGATGAGGAACAAAAAGAAGCGGTCCGGGAGCTTTTCGATAAACTGTCCGATCTGTATATACGGTTGGCAGACAAGTTTCTCCTGCATTTCCCCGGTATCGACGGTTTTTTAATCCATGACGACTGGGGCTCCCAAAAGGAGACATTCTTCTCGCCGTCGGTCGTTGAGGAAATGATCGTTCCTCATATGAAAAGAGTTACGGACTTCATACATTCAAAGGGCAGGTTTTGCGAATTGCACAGCTGCGGGCAAATCATGAAACAGGTCCCGAACATGATTAAAGCCGGTTGGGATTGCTGGGCCGGTCAACCTATGAATGATTTTGGGAAAATATACGAACTTTATGGCAATCAAATTACTCTTGCAATCACCCCCGAACTATTCGATGCGAAAGCAACTTCCGAACAGGAGCAGCGAGTCCTGGCCAGAGAATATGCTAACGCGTTCTGCAATCCGGACAAGCCGACTTACATGAGCATCGCGGCGGCGTCGGTTCTGACTCCCGCGTATCGCGAGGAGCTGTACAGGCAGTCCAGACTCAATTACGGCCGGTAAAGATATCTGTGCGAGCACAGATTTTCGGCTGTGTAATCTCGGACAATGAGGAGAATCTGATCAGGAGTCCTGCAATGAAACTAATTTGGAAGACAATAGCAAAGATCGGACTGCCAGCTTCCTTGTGTCTGGTGCTAAATCTGGCACCGGCACAGGATGGCGGAGCTGCGCAATCCGCCCCCAACGCCGGCCCAAGTACCACAGCGGGCCAGCAACGACGCATCGGGATGGATCCGGTTGACGATCGCGTGCAATTGCGCGAGTATCACTTCAAGGATACGGACGAAACTCTTCCCTACGCTGTATTTGTATCTACGAAAATCACCAAGGACAGAAAAGCCCCCCTGGTCCTGGCGCTGCATGGCTTCAGCGGAAACCATGGCACCTTTATGCGCACCCAGTGCGTGGATGAAGCGGAAAAGAACGGATACATTCTCGTCGGCGCCATGGGCTATAGCCCGAGCGGCTCGTTCGGTATGCCAATGGGTAGTCGCGGCGGCCCCGGCAGCAGGGGCGGGCCGCCGGGACGCGCAGGCGCACCGGGCCAAGCAGATGGACCACCCGCACGAGGCATGTTTATGGGGATGAGAGGCGGACCAGGCGGAACCAAAGAGACCGACCCGGCCAAGGTGACAGAACTCAGTGAGAAGGATGCGATGTATGTTCTGGAAATGGCCCGCAAGGAATTCAACGTTGATGACAACCGCATTTATCTGATGGGGCATTCACTGGGCGGCGGCGGCGCGCTGCATATGGGAGAGAAATACTCAACAATTTGGGCTGCGGTTGCCGGATTGGCTCCCGCCGCCTTCGGCTTCCAGTGGAGTGCGGATCAGAAGCTGAAGAACGTTCCGCTGTTGATCATTGTGGGCGACAAAGACACCCTGGTTACCGGATCGCAACAACTGGCCGATCAGCTCAAAGGAATGAGCTTTCGGGTCGAATACCAATCGCTTCCCGGACTGGATCACGGCGGAATCATTGGCGGCAGCATGCCGGACGTGTTCAAATTCTTCAACGAACACGCCAGATCGAAATAGCGAGCAAACACCGATGCCTGCGCAGGCGCCTGCACAGGCATCGGTCGCAAAGAGGACATACGGTCCTGAATCGGCAGCACGTTCTACGTGGAGTTACCTATGAATTATCATGAGGGCCAGGTCATAATCGATGGGGTCAGAATCCACTATTATCGTTCCGGCGGGAAGAAGCAAGCCATTGTGCTGCTGCACGGCGCTACAGACAACGGCCTGTGCTGGGGACGCACGGCGCAGGAGCTTGCAGAACGATATGATGTCATCATGCCGGATGCGCAGGGACACGGGCTTTCCGATAGATTAGGCCCGGATTTTTGTTTCGAGCATCATACAAAGCAGGCCGCCGGCCTGATCAAAGAACTGGATCTGCAAAATCCCATCATCATCGGTCACTCCATGGGCGCAGGAACAACGTGCAATATAGCAATGGAATATCCCTCGCTGCCTAAAGCAATCATCCTTGAAGACCCAGCCTGGGGATTGTTTCCGCCAAAACCTGAACATGCGGAAGAGGTCAGGAAAAATCACGAGGAAATACGGGCCTATCAGACAGAGGTGGCCGAGTTGCCGATAGAAGATATCAAAGCCAGATGCCGAAAGGATAACCCGTCCTGGCCGGAAGATGAAGTGATCACCTGGGCAAACTCTAGAAAAATGTGGGATAAAGCCCTGTTGGACCGAATTGGGGTTCCATCACGCCCCTATGAAGAGATCGTCGCCAAAATTTCGTGCCCCACTCTATTGGTCATCGCAGAAAAGGGCATTGTATCCAGAGAAACGGCAGAAAACGCGGCCAGGCTTTGGAAATCCCAGGCTCCGTTCCAATGGGTATATATCAAAGGAGCGGGACACAGTATACGCCGGGAGCAATACGCCGCCTTCAAGGAGGCTCTCTATGGCTGGCTGGATACACTGAAGTAGCCTGCCCAAAGACATTGCCCTGCAAACCGGAGCAAAGATGTATCGGCGGAATTCCCTGCCGTGGCTCCACAATCATCCCTGCCAGTTCCTAACCCGCGATCAAGACATGATTGTCTTGGCTGGAATCTCAAAACACCAATCGCGCAGGAAAACTTTCAGTATTCCTCTAAATTTGTAAACCTTGTTTCGCAAAATTCGTCCAATACAAATAGAAAGGACGAATTCGATCCTCAATGAACAGAACCAGAGCGGCCGCTGCCAGCGAAGATCCATGCCTTACCGGGCAAGATGATTTTGATCAAATTGTTATTCAAAATCAGAAACGGATTTTCCGGACGCTGCTATTTCTGGTGCGGGACTCGGATGCGGCTGAAAACCTGACTCAGGAGTGCTTCCTTCGGGCTTTCCGGACGCTGAACGAGTTCAGGGGTGAATCCGGGCTGACTACCTGGCTGGTTCGCATCGCCATTAACCTGGCACACGACCATAACAGGAGCAGGAGATGGGCATTCTGGCGCAGGCTTTCACACATGGATGCGATAGAAACCGCCAGTCTAATGGCTACCGGACGATCGCCCGAACAGGCAGTGATTGACGGCCAGTCATTGAATGCAGTCTGGACTGCAGTTGGCAAGCTTCCGGATCGGCAAAGGACTGTATTCCTGCTGCGCTTTGTTGAAGAGATGCCGCTGGAGGAGATCGGTGAGGTGATGGAACTCAGGCTTGGAACGGTTAAGAGTCATTTGCACCGAGCAATCGAGGCGGTTCGCGTTGCCTGCGCGCCGACAGCGGGTTGAAAGCTCAATACCATGCATCTCTGGAGCAAGGAAATGAGAGAAAGCAAACAAAAAAAAAGGAATCTCCCTTTTCAAACCCCTGCGAAAATCGACCGGGAACGGAATTTTGGAATGCCAGAAAATCAAATCGAAATTCTCAGGGAAGCGCTCCACCAATCAGCCCAAAGGCCGGATTTTTTCTGGAAACGGCAACGCAGCGAGATTATGGCGCGCTTGAAGGAACCGGTCCTCGTTCCCAAAAGACAACCGGCAAGCCTATGGGTCCCCGTGGCTCTGGGAGTGGTTCTTTGTATCTTCTTTTTCGTCCAAAGCAGCAAGGCGCCCACTCCGGATTTTGCTGCCGGATCGGATCAGGAGCTGCTGATCGGAATTGAGCGAGCTCTAAGCCGTGATTATCCGGAAGCCTTCGACCCGGCTGTGGTCCTCAATGCTGACAAGAAAAAAGAAAGACAATCTGGACAATAGCGACATTAAAACACCGGTAATACCAAACGGAGCTAGCCATGAGTATGCGTTTTACATTCATTCAACTCTGTATTGTGTCTTCCCTGCTGATGGCGTCTTCTGCATTCGCTGCGGCTTTGACGCCGGCCCAACCGGAATTAGGAAAGTGGTGGAAAAATTCCGGGACGGTCAAGCATTTGCAGCTTTCGGAATCTCAGGTGGATCAGATCGAACAGACATTTCTTCGCCACAGGCCCGCGCTGGCCAACCTTTTGGCAGATCTGCAAAAACGCGAGTTGGAGCTGAAAACGCTTCTGAAAGCGGATCCTCTCGATGAATCCAAAGTTATGTCTCAAACTGACATTGTTGCAGAATCACGAACTGCGCTTGAGAAGGCAAATTCCGCAATGATGCTGGACATTCGACGGAATCTCACCAAGGAACAGTGGCAAAAGCTGCAGGTCATGCATGATTTGCGGGAGTCCGGATCCACATTCCTTCCCCTCAACCCGGGAGAACCTCCACCAGGAGAAAGACTTTATCGCATCGGCGAACAAGGGGTCGCCGCGCCAAAGGCTGTTTATCGGCCTATGCCCCAATACACGCCGCAAGCGAGAGAAGCAAAGGTTCAGGGCACGTTGCTTATGCAGGGTATCATTCGCAAAAACGGACATGTTGATGGCCTGAAAGTGCTAAGACCGCTCGGGTTTGGACTGGATGAGCGCGCGCTGGATACAGTCGGCAAGGAATGGAGGTTTGAGCCCGGAACGCTTCAAGGTCAGCCCGTGGATATTGAGGCAAACTTCGAAATCTCCTTCCGCCTGTTTTAAATATACTGTTTTGCAGCGGTCCGATGCCTTTGCAATCGGCCCGCTCCTTCCGCATGGGAATTCTGCCGGTTTGGATCCGCTTTGCCAAAAAACTGAAACCTAATCATTCTGGAAATTTGGATTTTGAAGTAGAATCGCCGGCAAGAGCGCTCGATCCCCAAGCAGAGCGGCCTGCGGTTGCATCAAAATAAAACACCTGGCATCAGGGCGCGGCTCAGCCTTTTGGCTTCCGGGATCCTGGATGCGTGGTCAGGCGCTCGAAGCGCACTATTGATAAGCCCTCAGCATACTGAAACGGGAGAACCGGAAAATGGCAACAGCGCAGCAGCAGACGATTGAACCGGCCAGCGGCCATAGACAGATCACCTTTGGGCTGGCTGCCGTATTCCTGACCTACTTTGCTCATGGCTACTTCACTCAGATCCTGCTTCCCGCATTGCCCAAGATTACGGCAGACCTTGACGGAATGCCCTGGTATTCATGGGGTATCTCGATTCCGCACCTGGGACAGGCCTTTGCAATGCTGATGGTGGGTAAATTGTCCGACATGTACGGACGGCGCGCGCTTCTGCTGGCATCACTGGCAATCTGCCTGATTGGCACGGTCTGGAGCGCCCTCAGCACAACTTTCATGATGTTTGTCGTTGCCCGCACGGTTCTCTGCCTCGGGCAGGGGGCGCTGGCACCGCTCGTTTTTTCTGTGCTGGGCGACATGTTCGAACCGGTGGATCGAAGCAGATGGGCCGGCCTTCTCAACATACCGGCAGGGATCTTTGCTTTTGTAGGCCCTACCCTGGGCGGTTGGTTCGTGGATAATCTCAGCTGGCGCTATATTTTCTGGTGCGGAGCACCTCTCCTTATTATCTGCCTGGCCGCCGTCCTGTTCGGCTTGACGCGGCGCACACTGCATACGGCTCCCAAAATTGACTCCCGTGGCGCCCTGTCTGCGGCGATAGCCTCTTCAACCATGATCCTTGCATTTTCCCTGGCCGGGACACTGTATCCCTGGATATCACTGCCGGTGATCGGATTGCTGGCTGCCTCTATCCTCTGCTGGGTGCTTTTCATAAAGACAGAGTCCGGCGCGGAGCAGCCCATACTTGACCTGCAGGTGCTCAAGAATAAGACCGTTGTCACCGTTTCAGCAGCGTGCGTGTTATCCGCCATAGGGATGATAGGCATCGGAGTTTATTTGCCACTGATGATGCAGGGCGTTCAGGGAATCAGCGCGACGTTGACCGGAAAAATCATAACTCCCGGCGGCATTTTAATGGGCTTTCTCGGCGTTCCCACCGGTTTCATACTCGCCCGCACGAAACGCTACAAGTGGATGTATGTTCTGGGTTACGCCCTGACTGTGGTTGCAGCGTGCCTTCTGGTCTTTTTCAAGGCATCGACTCCCGCCTATGGGGCACTCGTGGTAAACATTATCAGCGGACTGGGTATTGGCGCCATGCCGACTCTCAATACCCTTGTGGTTCAATATGCGGTTCCCAAAAGATTGTTGGGGGTAACAACCAGCGCTTTGTTTTTCTTCGTTATGTTCGGCCAATCGATCGCACCGGCAATTCTCGGCTCCGCCATGAATACGCGGTACAACAGCGTTTTAAAGGCAACACTTCCGGCGGAGTTGGGCCAATTGGCGAGCGAGGCCACCATGACTTCTCTGGGCAACCCGCGCGTGCTTCTGTCGGAGCCTGCAATGGCGGCGCTCCGCGAGACTCTCCACAACAGGAGGGACGTCCTGGATCAAACGGTTTCTGCCATCCGGACTTCAATGCTATCCAGTCTGAGATTTGTTTTTATCATCGGCGCCGCATGCATGGTGCTTACCCTGCTGATCATATGCACGATTCCCGAAAACTCCATCGATGCCCAGATGAAGGACAAAATCCCCAGATAAATCAACCCTGATTAGGCACACGCAATTCGAAAGTACCGGATACGGCTGCGCATTGTTGATCCCGCCCGGATGCATTTGTCACAGATTTATGACATTTATTATGATAAAGTCGCTGGCGCGGTGAAGCACCTCGCAAAGACAGGGATCCCTGCCCTTTGATGTGCAGTTCCGGCCCCGGGCAACCGGGAGATTGTGCAGACGCTTCGATTACGGGAGGAGACTGAATGCAGAATGACGATCAGAAACCGGTCCGCGTCGACCGACGGGATTTTATCAGGGCAACGACACTGGCCGGCATAGCCGGAACTCTCCCCGTATCGAGCCTGGTTGCCCAGGATACGCCAATGCCTTTGAAGCCGAGGAATGTCGGAAATACGAGGAAGGTCGCGTTCGTGAGCGATTCGCTGGCGAGTTCCGATAAACTGATCGACTCGATCAAGGCAATCCGGGAATACGCATTTCAGGTGGTTCCAATCCAGGCAAGTCTTCAGCAGAAGCCGCAGGAAGTGGCCAAGTCCGTACGGGAACTCAGTCCCGATGTTCTTGTGATCCGGCCGACCGTAAGAACGGCCGTCGGGAATATCGAAAATATCGCGGTTTCCATGGCGGCACTGGATATTCCCATCATACTTCTTCCCGCGAATTTTGATCTGATCATGATGGATACCGATATCGTGGCGGCCATGCAGACAAGAGGCGCCAATGCGGTCCTGGCAAGTTCGGAGGCGCACGCAGTCGAGCTGCTGAAAATTTTTGCAGTCCCCCGGATTCTTGACGGCAAGCAGGCTCTCATTTTCGGCAGACCCTTTGACTCGACCAGCGTACCAATGGGCAATTTAAACAGAGAGTATGTGTATAAGAAAACTGGTCTCCGGATTCAGTACCGGCCGGTAGACGATTTATTGCCGCTTTTCGAAAAAGTCAGCGAAGCCAGCGCGATGAAGGAACTGGAACGATGGAAAAAAGAAGCGGCCAGAGTCCTCGAGCCTTCCGACAAGACAATTCTCGATTCAGCCCGTTTGTATGTATTACTGCGCTCCCTTGTTGAACAGGAAGGCTTGGCGGCAATCTCTATCGATTGTCTAAGTTTTTCGTTCAGCGGCAAACCACCGCTGCCGCTGCCTTGCCTGGCATTTACCAGGCTGCGGGATGAAGGGGTTACGGCTCCGTGTGAAGCCGACGTATGCGCTCTTCTTACCTCCATGGTATTGCAGGAAATCAGCCGGAAACCCGCCTACCAGGCCAATCTGGCTGAAGTGGATTTTCCGAAATCGTTTGCCATTCTCCGTCATTGCGTAGCACCGCTGCAACTAATGGGGCGGGAAGCTCCCCGGCTGGCATACAATCTCCGGGACTATCACGGATTAGGGAAAGGGGCCACCGCGGAAGTTGAATTCCCAATGGGAATCGACGTAACGTTGGGATTGTTCAAAAAAGACCTGAAGAGTTTCGTTCTGTGGCCGGGAAAGACCCAAACCAGAGCTACCGATATAGACCGTCCTATCCTTGCCAATGCGCCGCCCACCACGGTAAAGGTGCGCAAGTATTGCTCGAATCAATTGGCGGTGAAATTCAAGGACATCCACGGGCTGCACCAAAATTTATCCGGCTGCCATCACGTAATGATTGCCGGACTATATGAAAAAGCCCTCCGGGAGGAAATGGTGAGGATGGGAGTCCAGATCATCGGGCCGTCAGACATGGCCTCTCCCGCCTAGGGCAAAGCTGCTTCAATAGCAATTCGGCTACGAGAGCCTCTGATCTCGATATTTTCGGAGAAGGCTTGGGTGTTACAAATGAAGCCCATGTCCTCATCAGATCATTCCGCCTATCGAACCACATAGTTATCAAATAGGCAGCGTCGACGCCATTCCTGACTGTATGGACCAGAGATGCTTCAATAACGCTTTTTTTATAGAGTAGATGATTCTTCTTGACTCGCGAATTGTTCGGAGAAATCCTATCTCTCTTTTAGGAAAGGAGTTATGACATGCGTTGGTTCGTATTGTGTCTTGCCATTTGCTCTTGCCCTCTGTGGGCTCAGCGTCCTGATGCCAAGGGCTGCAAGGAAAACAGTGTCGTTACAAGAATGCCGGGCTGCATCATCACCAGTTGCGAAAATCGCGATTTCGCATCTGCCGATATGCCGCGAAAACAGAACGAAAGAGGTCATCAGGTTGAGGGGCAATTGGAACGTACCGTGTACTCCTGCCCGAGAGAAAAGTCCCCATTGGAACTGGGCCGCAATACCGAGACCGCGCTCAAGAATGCCGGGTTTCAGATTTATTATTCCTACGTGTACGGCAGCGGCGGGCGCTTCTATTTGACTGCCCAGAAGGAGTCTCAGTGGGTACATCTGAATGTCGTTTCGGATTCGTACGAAATCATCGCCCTCAAAGAGAAGGCGATGGAACAGACGATGAAGGCCAATGCTGAAGGATGGGCCGACCAGGTGAACCAGACGGGAAGAGTATCCGTCTATGGAATCAACTTCGATACCGGCAAGGCTACTATCCGCCCCGAATCGGAGGCCGTTCTGGCGGAAGTGGCCAAAATGCTACAGGCAAATCTGTCATGGGCAATGCTGGTAGCCGGACACACAGACAATGTTGGCGCAAAAGACATGAACCTGACCCTTTCCCGCCAACGGGCCGAAGCCGTCAGTGCCTGGCTTTCAGCCAAAGGTGTGGACAAATCGCGCCTGGTTCCCGCCGGGTTTGGAGATACCCGCGCGATAGCGGATAACAAGGACGAGGAAGGCCGACAAAAAAACCGGCGGGTCGATTTGATAAAACTCTATTGACCCGGGTCGAAGACCGTCAGACTCGAAGCGGCAGTGCTGAGTCCGGAGCAGCCTTTTCTGCTATGCGGAGCCCCTCGGATGATTCCAAACCACAACTTTGGAATCATCCGAGGGGCTCCGCATAGCAGAAAAGGTGATGCGGAATTCCCGATCGAAGTTAAAAAATGATGGACCGCATGCCCGCTGTGATATAAGTCCATCCGCACGAATCACGCACAATCTATCGAGGATCCTGTGGATGCGGACCAATAAAACCCTGCTCAAAATAGCGATTCTTGCAGTTGGTGTTCAGGATATCGGTGGCGGCGCAGCTTCACCAGCGCTGGCCGATATCATGAAGGCTATGCCGAATGTGCTGCCGACCACAATAATGCTCATCACCACACTCCCAACTCTCGGCCAGGTAGTCATGAGCTTTGTCTTCGGAAGACTTTCGGAATGTTTTCGCAAAAGGTCCCTGTTTTTCTGCGCATCCGCCGTATTTCTTGTCTCTGGCCTGGCACCACTGTTCCTCGATAACATCATTCATATCCTGATCTGCCGCTTTATCCTGGGCCTGGCCATCGGCGTATTTGTTCCTCTGGGTGTTACACTGATTACCGACTTCTATGACGATCCTCGAGAAATCAACCAGATGAACGGCCTTAACATTACCATCGCCTGCTTTGGCGGGATGGCATTTCAGATGATCGGTGGGTTTCTGGCCAAAACCAACTGGCACTATTGCTTCTTGGCCTATCTATCCAGCATTGTCGTCTTCATGATTGTGTTTTTCTGGATGCCCGAACCAATCAAAAAGGAGACGGGACTCACCGCCGTGAAGGAGAAACTTCCAGCCACTATCTACTGGATTGCCATTCTCTACGGCGTTACCAATATGATCCTGATGTCGATCGTTACGAATAACGCCGTTGCCATTGTTATGAACAGGTATGGCGACGCGGGTACGGCGGGAATTTCGTTAACCGGCTATACGGCCGGCGGTCTTGTTGGCGGCATCCTGTTCGGGTTCATGGTCCGAGTGCTCAGGCGATATACGCTTTCAACGGGTTATCTGATTGCCGCGGCAGGCTTCACCGTTGCGTTTATTGCCTCCAATGCCGTGATGATTATTATCGGCACTACTCTGGTTGGCATTTCCTTGGGAACGATTATCCCTGCTTCGTATGAAAAAATTCAGAGATCGGCGCCGCCAGCCCTCATAGGTGCGGGCATTGGCCTGGCCTGTGCTTTCCAAGGCTTAGGACAATTTTTCCAGGCGATTATCTATGATCCTATTCTGAAGGTGATTGGCGGACCCGGCAAGCCTGCGTTCGGTGTCAGCGCCGTTGCGTGCGCCGCGCTCTTTATCCTGGCAGCTCTCTTGACCGCCATGAAACGAGAAAAGGCCGTCCCATCCAGCTGCCTGTAGCGGAAACTAAACAAGGGTAGGACGAGGGGGTCGCCTACCCTTGAAATTCATAGGACACAATCGATTGTCTTATCGCGGGGATCATTTGTTTCGTTAGGAATTTCACCCCGTGTCCTCCACATCCTTCACGCTGTTGAGGATTCTCACCAGGCTCTCTGCTCGCTTCAGATCCAGCCCGTGGATTTTCGTCTCTGATCCAACCGCAATGCCGAACAGGGCTCCATCGGGAATGATCCGGTAGCGATGCGTTTGGGATGCGGATCCGGGGCGAGCCAATCTCATTCCGTGCAGATCCTTTCCGCAGTGACAACACGAGTCTGTGGAGTCTGGAAGCTCTTTCATGCAGAAAGGACAAACGCTTCTTCCCGTGTCTTGCATAGCCAGTCCTCCATCCAGACGAGGGATTATCCAATAGAGACCTGCTTACAAAACTGAGTCCAGGGAAACTGAAATATTATACGCCTCTTGAGGGTCTATCATCGAGGATTTTGCGTTACACGCATGAACCATTGCATGGCCGCAGAGCCGGAAATGCCCTGGCACATCCGCTAGCGATACAAACCGATCCCCATCAAGGCCAGTGAACTTCCACCAGCGCCATAAGAAAAATGCATCAAAACGCCGCAATCTGCGCAAATAATCAATAAAAATCAGCTTCTCAGAGTAGCCAATCTTCCATCGATTGCGTACTTGATAGTAAGAGAACGCAAAACTATCGCAAGTATTTGCCGCTTTAAAGACACCGAAAAAAATGCCAAATGTGAGGGGAAAGAGCCATGGGGATCGGCGCATTTCACAGAATGATTCGGGGATTGACCGGAAAATCGACGAATCACGTTTTCCAGCCTAAAGAAGCATTGAAAGAGGCGGGGGAATTGGCGGATTCGGCCAAGCCAAAAGACACGATCGTGGGCACTTCATCTGAATCGAATGCTGCCGGTGCCGAGCCTCCGCCAGATCCTTCGCTGACGTATGAAGCTCGACTGAATGCTCAGATTGAACAGTACCGCCAGGCCAAAAACATACACGAATTGCCTGAAATTTTTCACTACTGGTCCAACAAGTTTCTGCGGCCGCGTCTGAATGAGGTTATGGGGGTGGACAGCATCACGGACTTTTATGCCGGCCATTTTGCGCAAGCCTGTGAGCGAACAGCCTCTTGCCAGCGATCATTTTTAAGCATGGGATCGGGCGACAGCAGTGTCGAGATCGAGGTTGTGAAGCGCCTTCTAGCTTTGGGGCTGCAAACGTTCAACTTTACTTGCCTGGAAGTATCACCGCCTCTGGTCGACAGAGCCGTTGGCGCGATTCGGAACGAGGGGCTGGAATCGCTGATCCAAATCGAATGCATGGACATTAATCACTGGTCGCCGAAACTCAAGTACGCCGGAATAATGGCCAATCATTCCCTTCACCACTTTGTGGAACTCGAGAAGATTTTCGATAACATCAAACTGTCGCTGAAGCCCGGCGGCTTTTTCGTAACGAATGACATGATTGGCCGCAATGGCCATATGCGCTGGCCGGAAGCGCTGGAAGTCATTGAGGGGCTCTGGGCATTTCTTCCCGACCGATTCAAATATAATTGGCAGCTCAGTCGACTGGAAAAGCAATTCATCAACTGGGATTGCTCCAACGAAGGGTTCGAGGCCGTGCGTTCCCAGGATATCCTGCCTCTTCTCGTACCGCGATTTGCATTCAAGTCCTTTCTTGCTTTTGGCGGGATCATCGATGTCTTTACAGACAGGGCTTTCGGCCACAACTATGATCCCACGCAGGAGAGTCACCGGGCATTCATCGATTTTGTCAATTACATGAACGATGTTCTTATCGATAGTGGCACATTGAAACCGACAACGGTGTTTGCAGTGCTCAGCGCCGATCCGACTGCGGAAACCAGACAATGGCGCCATTGGAGTCCGCTCTTCTCCATGCGGAAGCCTGAGCTTATCGGCTGAAATTATCGCGCACCCGGCTTCGTTCGCATCGCCAGCATCGGCCGGAATGCGCTTCTGTATGCCCTAGCCAGGTAGATCTCCAGAACCAGCACGGCCAGCGCAAGGGGTAATCCAGAAGGCAAAAGAAAAACATGAAAGGTGATGATGCCGATAATGACCGGAGCGATGAGCGCAAGCGCTAAGGGGACGAAACGGTTCGCCAAAAGCAGGATTCCCACGATCACCTGCGTTCCCATGATCAGCCGAAACATATATCCGCTCTGCAGCAATGCCGCAATAAATGCCGCGGCCTTTTCCGGCATGGGGGCTTTGGGTTGCGGAAGGAAGTTGAAAAACCCATTGAGGCCGGTGATGGCAAACACCAATCCCATAAGGATTCTGGCGATGACAGGAATATAGACAGCTGATCGTCTTTTATTTTGTTCTTCTACATCTACGTAGTTCATAGCAGTCTTGCCAAATAAGTATTGCAGTTTCCCGCCTCTCATTACAGAGTGATTCGCTCCAGCCACTCAACCCATTGCCTTCACGATACTCACAGTTCCGCATGGACTTTGCTATTCAAATGATATACCAATAAACAACAGGCTCATTCACCAGAAGATATCCTTGTTGGATTTATTCCGGTTCCAAATCCCGTCCTGCTTTCCGCACCTTTAGGAAACCCGGTGCGGCCAATTCTCCAGTTGTCCGGTACGAATCTGTCACTATCGCATCAACTATCTGACTTGAGATCTCGCATTTTCAATTCTTTGGTGAGGATAATTCCATGAGAAAACACATTCTCGTCCTTGCAGTAACGATGGCACTCGTCTCAGTGATTTCAACAACGGCTCTCGCGGCGGATCCAATTGTGGGGACATGGAAAACCAATGCCTCCAAATCAAAACTTGCGCCGGTTGGAAATTGGTTAAAGGAAGCCACGATGATGTTTCGAGAGGGAGGAAACCTGCTTTGGGTGGAAATTAAGGGTACGAATGTAAACGGCACGCCGTATGTAAGCAAAGGCAACCGTCCGTTGCCAGGCGGGATTGTCAAAAGCGAGCCACCGGCTGCCCAGGGAACCTCTCTCTATGTAACGGTAATAGGGCCGGGAGACGCCTATCTGACCACGTTCCAGAATGGGAACCAGACGGTTCTCGACCACTATGTCGTCAGTAAAGATGGGAAGACCTTAAGCTGGACATCCAAAGGTATGGACGAAAAAGGCAAACCCGCTGAGGCTCTATACATACTGGACAGGCAATAGCAAATTTCCTAGGCTCAGTAAGCAGGGGCTCTTCATTCTGAACTAAAATCCAGAAGGCTCGATCTTTCGCCCCTTCGGGGCTCTTTGTCGCGGTTATCTCTACCGGGGGTTCGCTACGCTTCACCCCCGGCTATTTTCTGACCGCCCCTCCGGGGCTGATTTGATTGCGATTCCGGGTTCCTTGAGCAAATAGCATGCGGCATCAGCCGGGACGGCTGCGTCCCCAGCGTGCAATTCTAAAAGAGTCGTGACCGTTGAGGTCTCCGAGTGCGGATTGTGCTGCTGCATAACAATTGTTCTGAGCTCTGCGACGCGAGAGAAGCACCAGGCCCGGAGGGCAAGTAGACATAATGGAGTGATCGGTCTCTAGCATGTAATATCGTGGGTTACAGCTGAAGTCGTGGTGACGAAGCTGCAGAGCCATAAAACATGAGGAGACCGATCATGGCAGATTGTATCACTTGGGTAGGGATGGATGATTCAGCAAAAAAGATAAACGTCGCAATTTTTCGCGGGCAGGAAAGTAACCCTCGAGAAGAACTTGTTGTATCAAACGACAGTACGGGGCTGGGTCGGTTAGCGAAAAAGCTAAGGGCATTTGAAGATGATGTACGGTGCGTCTACGAAGCGGGCGTTAATGGATACTATTTGCAGCGCTATTTGGCCAAACATGGGATTTCTTGTGAGGTTGCGGCCCCTTCGTTGACTCCGAGACGAGCGGGGAAAAAAGTAAAAACGGATAAGCTGGATGCGAAAGCCTTGGGCAAATTGTACCGAGCGGGAGAACTAACATGTATTGTGATCCCGCAAAAAGAACAGGAAAGTCTGCGAGATCTGGTGCGTGCGCGAGAAGACGCATTGGAAGACCAGCAGCGAGCACGGCATCGATTAGCACGGTTTCTGATGCGACGTGGATTGAAATATCCGCAGGGCAAGAACTGGTCGCTTGGGCACCTAAAGTGGATTAAGAGCCTTGTGTTTGAGGATGATGGGGATCAAACAGTACTGGAGGAATATCGACAGGCGCTTGAGCAACAGACGGAGCGGTTGAAAACATTCCAGGGAAAAATCGAGGAAGTTGCAAAACAGCCGAACTATCAAAAGCGAGTCAGCTATTTGATGGCGCTAAAAGGCGTTCAGGTTCTGACGGCGATGACGATTATCGCAGAAGCGCTCGATTTAAGACGGTTCGTTGATGCGCCTTCGTTTATGGCCGCTATTGGGGTGGTGCCTTCGGAAAGCAGCTCAGGTGAACTTGAAAGACGGGGAAGGATAACCAAAACGGGAAACAGCCACCTACGTAGGGTGCTGATCGAAAGCGCCTGGCACTACCGTCATTCTTCAGTAGCTGGCAAAACTCTCAAGAAACGACGAGAGTGTTTGCCGGCAGAAGTTATCGAGATTGCACAACGTTGCGATAAGCGATTGAATCAAAAATTCCGACGCATGCTCAACCGAGGGAAAGAAAGACAAAAGATCGCGGTTGCGGTAAGTCGAGAATTGGCAGGATTTATCTGGGCTATCGGTCGTGTTGCATGACATAAGGCACCAGCTCTTGCAGCTATTTTGTTCTTCAATGGATTAATAACGGAAACATTCGGTTAGTGAACGGAACAGGAGATCGAGTTCCAGGCTTCGAAAGGAGAAACCTCGACCTGGCTATGTTGGTATGGGAAACCAGAATCCACGGAAGTAGAGTGAGGCCGCTCCCGATGAATCAGTTGTCATGCGTGCTTATCGACCCGCGAATATCAGATTGATTATCGTCGCTGTTGCCAACTCGATCCCCTGTTCTTTTTACTGGCTGATTTATTTATGAACCGAAGAAAACCAAAATGAACGAACAAGGAACGGATTGATTGTACTTGACCGATCACTCCATATCAGCCAGGGGTGAGCGCAGCGAACCCCTGGCTTGGAATAGCCCTAAACCAATCCCGGAGGGCCCTCCGGGGCTGATATGATTGCGATTCCGGGTTCCTTGGGCAAATGGTATGCGGCATTAGCCGGGTGGCCGCGGTCCCGTTTCATTGAGCCGCATATTTTTCATCGGCATAAAATTCCAGATATCCGCAGCCCTTGCATCGATAGGTGGCAATAGGAATGCCACCGCCCATCGGCACCTTCGTGTACCAAAAAACGGATGTCTGGGGATGGCCTTCGACCCACGACGCCACATACTTCGCACCTTCGGTATAGTCGGGAATAAACCCCTGGATCATCTGTCCCTGGCATTTGGGGCATGGAATGGCTGAACTCATTCTGTCTCCTGCTCTTGTTTTCGCGTAAAATGCGCTCATTGGACCTACAGGGAGAATACGCGCATGCCACATCGGTGGTTCTCTGGAATCGGAGCGTTGCTGCTGCTTTTTGCTTCCGCCTTGGCGCAGGCCCAGGATCCGTTTGCCGGTACGTGGAAGCTGAACCTTGCAAAGTCTCGCTACAATCCGCCCGGTTCAGCACCCCGAAGCGGAACAATCAAGACCGACGCAACAAAAACCGGTTATAGAAGCATAGGAGATGGAATCGATTCGGAAGGAAAGAGAACCCATTGGGAAAGCTCTCCAATCCTGGACGGCAAGGCTCATGCCGTTGCGGGAAATCCGGAGAATGGCATGTATGTGGCGGTAAAAGTTAATCTACACACGATCACCGGCACGGTTACGAAAAAAGGAATAGCGATCAGTTCGGAGCGCTCTGTAGTTTCGGATGATGGTCAGACCCTCACCGTTACTTCAAAGCAAAGGAACTCTCAGGGAATGGAAACAACCAACATCGCTGTTTTCGACAGGCACCGAAGCACGCCGACCGGCTCACCAGAGCTCCGGTAACGGCAAGGGCCGCTCGGGGGAGCGGCCCTTGTATAGAACCCAACATCCAAGGCAGGGAAAGGTTGCTACTTCCTTTTCCTCCGGGAAACCAAGCCTACGACTCCAAGCCCGGTCGCCAGCAGGAGGATGGAAGTAGGCTCAGGAACCGCCCCGCTTCCGCCCGCATTAAAGCTGAAATTATCCCAACCCAATCCGCCCGGATCCACGATTCCATAAATCCGGATCGAGGTAACATTTGAGTAGGCGGTCAGATCAACCAGATCAGGAACATTGAAATTGTCGTAGCTCATGATATCGACAGTTGCCGAGAGACTACCATTTTCAAATACATCCACCTTTGCGCCGACGCCCGAAAAATTATCCCCGACTTGATAAAAGCTCAGCCCATTGACCGGGCTCGAAAAGGTCAGGATAGTCTCCCCGGCGCAGTTTAGACCGGCTCCCACAGCGGCGGTGCAGAGAAAATTGTTGCCAAAACCAATACCGGCCTGAGTTGTAACAACATTCTGATTGCCGCCGACGCTCGAAAAAACAACACCAGCATATTGATTGGTAACCGCCGGGCCAGCGACGCCAACATTTCCAAACTCCTCAAAACCGATGGTTGCGGCGTTGGCTACGCCCAACATACCTGCAATCATCAAGCACATCCAAACGACTGATAGCTTCCTTGCCATATCCTTGCTCCCTTAGCGTTTACAAGGATTAATGCAATAACTATTCCTTGTCAGTAACCCTCGAACAAATTTCGCCACATACTTAATAAATACAATTACTTACATTACTTTATTCGGCAGAAAGGATCTGCGGAAAGGCATTGGATGTGTAAACGCGGATTTACAAGCCCCTTGTTGGCAGAACAAGGAGAAGCAACATATCTCATTACGGTTTAGGTATTTACCGTCCATTGACCCAGGCCAGAAAGCTGTAAGCTTTTCCGACGCTTTATGAGGCTGGGAGGCCCCACCGATGCAAAGCCGCGATCGCCTATTTAGGTGGATTCCTTACAATAGATGAATTTTCGGATGAGCTTTTACCGGCGAGACGCCCGGTGCTCCCAATTGACACTCCCGTTAAGCCTGAATGCAGCGATACGCGACTCGAGGAATGACCGAATTCCCGACCCCAGTCCGAGGCATTGGCTGAAATCCATTTCTGATTCGCGATTCTTTCCCTGCAGTAGGAATGCTCTTCCCCGCTCGAGATAGGCCAGGGCATCCCGCGGATGCTCTCGGATGGCCTGGTCGAAATCGGAAATGGCGCCATCCAGATCTCCCTGGGAAACCAATATTCGGCCTCTGTTGTAGCGCGCTTCGGCATACTCCGAACGAATCGAAAGTGCCCGGGAAAAATGGCGCAATGCAAGATCCGGGTCTCCCTTGGCCTCAGCAACCAGGCCACGGTTATTCAAAGCCTCCGCACTATTCGGATTCATTTCAATGGCGGATTCGAAATCAGACGCAGCACCATCCAGATCCCGTTGGGCATACAGGACAGTTCCCCGACTCATGTACGCCTTGAACATCCGCGGATCCAGATCAATGGCCTTGGAAAAATCCCCGTAGGCACCAACATCATCCCCGGCGGACCTCCGCGCCATTCCACGATGGAAATAGTTCTCCGCGACATGCGGGGCAATCTCAATGGCCCGGTTGAAATCGGAAAGCGCCTTTTCATTATCTCCAGTTCCCAGGTAAAGCGTCCCACGGTTGATATAGACCTCGGCAACGCCTGGGTTTATCCGGATGGATTCATAAAAATCGGCCAGAGCCCCTTCCCGGTTTCCTTTCGCCTTACGAACAAGTCCGCGAGCATTGTAGGCCGCAGCCTTGTTCGGATTGTCCACCGAGAGCGCTATCTGGCTTGCAAGAAACTGCGGAAACAGCGGAATCGCTCGGTCAAAATCCGCAAGCGCTTTGTCCAGTTCTCCCTGGGCATTCCTGGCGCAGCCACGGTTATAATACGCCTCGGCCAGATGCGGACTGACTTTGATGGCCTTGTCGAAATCAGCCAGGGCTCCCGCCACATCCTTTTTCCTGAACTTGACGATGCCCCGGTTGGAATATGCCACGCCCAGGCGAGGGCTGATCTGAATCGCCCGGTTGTAATCGGCAACGGCATCGTCAAGCCGATCGGCAAGTTCCCAGGCACGACCACGGTTCACATACGCCTCCGCCAACCGCCCGTTCGCTCCGATCGCTTTTGTGTAAAGATCGATCGCATCCGCAAGATGCCCTTCCATCTGCAACAGGTTCGCCCGTCGCAACAGCGCATCGGTCGCGATGTGGATATTCTGAGCAAGAGATGCTGTGCCTATTGATGCCAATAACACCAGAGTGAGAAGGATTCTCCCTCGCCCCCGAGACAAAACGGTATCGGGCAAAAAGGCATCACTCATCGACAAAAATGGAATCGATAGTTTTTTCATAAGCTTCTCAATACGCGAGCAAATAGTGATTTTCATGAAAACCAGCGGGCAGAATCTCGGTTGCAGCGCAGAGAAGTAACCAATCCGCAGGAGGAATTTCAGGATGTTATGCTGTGTTCATGAAGCGCAAGTCAATACTACCGGGTACGCGATGGAGGGATCAAGCTAAATCCCGCGTCCATATTGATCATGAAACCCGCCTAATACTGCGAATTATAGGACTTGCAAACGTGCAGGACTGCGGCGCCACTGCCCTTTGTCACAGCATCATCCGGAGATTGATTGTTCGGAAATGAAAGAGGGGTAGGAACCGGAAGCGGTTACCTACCCCAAATTCGAAGGGACACAGCCCGATATACGAAGCCGGTATCAAAATAGTTCCGCAAAAAAGAAAAGAGGGAGCAGAAACCCCTCTCCGCTCCCTCCCCTTTTCAGGAAGTGTGTTCTACAATCTCATGGTTTTATACGCGCAGAGCCGCGATAATGTTTCACCGAACAAAGTCCTGAACGCGGATCCTTCGACTTTTGTTTTCAGTGAATGGTTCGAACCATCGCATATCCCCGCGCGCTCCTCCTGCGCATCCCACGCGGCACAGGTTTCATCAGCGGCTGAATCGTCCATCCTTCTTCCTTCAATTCCGCGAGAGCCATTTTTCGGGTGGCCCAGCTTCGGGCCGGATACTTGACATTTCCATCCAGCAAAAGCCACTTTTCTCCAAAGCGGTCCAGCCATGCAAACTGCCGCCAGATTTCTCCAACCACCCCTGCCATATCCAGATTGCGCGACATAATTATTATTCCGATTCTTTCTGACTCCCCGGGAATTTCACAACTTCTGTGGAAAACCCTGTGGATCCCCGGGATTTTCTCAATCTATTCTTCTGAAGAAAAAGCATTTCGAGCGAATTGCTGAAAAAGAGTGCACATTCGGATTATCCAAGCGTTCTGAAATCCCCCAGCGTCACTGTCGTCCCGGGTCCGGCAATAACGAAGTCCTGGTCCCACGGTCCCCAGACCAGCTTTCGAACCAGTGCGTTGTCTCCATCGATTTCCTCGAACCGCAGGTCAAGCCGCCGGGCAATTTCCCTGCTGCGGATCCGGTATCGATCCTGTTCGTAATTCCCTGTGTTGATAAACGCAAGCCGCGTATACCCTCCCAGCATTTTGCGAAAGAGAAATGCAGCCTTTTCTTCTCCATACCTTTTGGCCATCAGGCTCCGCTGCTCGTCCAGCGGTGTCCCCGATTCAATCCAGCCCTTGGTCAGATACAGTGTACCCGGCTCGCTACGCTGTTGATGGGCATATTTGTCCGCGGATCCGAGAAAAATAGTTATGCAATCATCGGCCCGGGGAATCACTATGGTTCGACTGCCGGAAACCAAACCGACGGCCGCCTTTGCGCAGAGCCCAAAACCAAGCAGTATGGTATGGATACTCGACGGAGCTGCATCGATAGAAGCCTGCAGCGCTGCCCTCAATTTGTCGGGATTGGAATGCAATCCGAAATCGAGCACTTCGTACGTCAACGACGAGGGCATCAGCGGCAGGATTTCCTCAATGACCGTGGCGCAAGCAACCAGCCGGCAAGATTCCACATCAAGCATAGCGGGTGAATTATACATCAGCATTTCAAAAGCCAAAGAGCAACCATCCCGCGTTTTTTGCCAAGCCCGCAAAATCCTCAGCCTGAATATCGTATACTTTAGTTTCTTCCCAAATCGTGTCTATTCGATTGCGGTCCGCGCCAAGCCCGCCTAATATCTTAATAATGATATTTCCTTTTCTAAGACGCCGACGCTAAGACCCCGATAAGGAGAATGGGAGGTTGGGCACGATGCCTGGGGATATTGAAGCTCTGAAACAAAACGCCTCGAAGATTCCACCGGAAGAAACGGAGTCTTCTATGCAGGCATCCGAAGGCACAGGCGAATCAGCCGACACACTTTCCTCCAGCATTGCCTATCGAATGGTCATGGATCAGGCTGGAAATGGCCATTTCACCTACTTGAGCCCGGGCTTAGCACTTGCCCACGGCATCACTCCAGAACAGGCTTATCAGGACTCCATGCTGCTGTGCCGGCAGATTCACAGTGATGATTTTGCCAACCTGGTTAAGGCAGCGACCGAATCGCTCAAGACCGGCGCGCCTGTAAAGGTGGAGATTCGCTTCCGCAAACCATCGGGAGAACTTCGATGGGCGCTTCTGCATTGTGTCCCGAGGCGAGCACCCGACGGCAATACTATCTGGGACGGCGTTGAGATCGATATCACCGAGCGGCGCAGCGCGGAAGAAGCCCTTAAGGAAAGCGAGGAGAAATATCGCCTCCTAGTGGAAGCATCGCCGCATGCCATGTTCCTCCGGGACAAAAACGGCAGAATTTCGTACATCAACCCGGCCGGGCTCAAAATACTGGGCGCGGCCAGTCCGGATCAGATCGTGGGTCGGTCCAGCCTGGAATTTGTGCATCCCGATTATCACGAGATTGTTCTGGAGCGCGTTCAGCGGGTGCAGCAACACGGAGAAACGGCGCCGCTGCTGGAAGAAAAGTTCCTCCGCCTGGATGGCAGCATCGTCGAAGTGGAAGTGACCTCCGTTCCCTTTTCCCAGGGCGGCGAACCGGGAATGCAGGTGCTTTTCCGCGACATTACCTTGCGGAAGACATCGGAAGAAGCGCTTCAATCCTCCAAAGCTTTCCTGGATGCGATCATTGAACACAGTCCCCATGCCCTGTGGGTTTCAGACAGCACCGGAACGATGCTTCGCATGAACCAGGCATGCCGGGACATGCTGCAAATCGAGGATGCGAAGGCCGTTGGCCAATACAATATTCTGCGCGACAGCATCGTAGCGGAGATGGGATACCTGCCGCTGATACGACGCGTGTTCGACTGCGGTGAAAAAGTTCAGTTCAGCATCGAATATGACAGTCCGCAGCAACCTTCTTCCCCGGCTGAGCCAAAGACGCCCCTGGCGCTCCAGATCACGATTTCACCCGTTCTCGACTCCCAGGGAAACGTAATCCACGCGGTGATCCAGACCGTGGATATTACCGACCGGAAAAAGTTCGAGACAGCCCTGAAGCGCCGCCAGGAACTCGGCCACCTCATCACCATCATTTCGTCGCGTTTCCTCCGACTGGAACCGGAGGAGATCAACGACGGCATCCATAGCTCGCTTCGCGAAATCGGCGAGTTCATGGAAGCCGAACGAAGCTATCTCTTCTTTCTGAAAGAAGACAGGAGCCGTGCCGACCTGACCCACGAGTGGTGCGCAGATTCCATTGAATCCAATTGGGAAAAGCTACAGAATTTGGGCGTGGCAGAGCATGGCTTCTTTACCGAACCGCTTCTGCGCTCAGAAATCGTCCACTTTCCCCGCCTGGGGGATGTCCCTTTGCCTTCGCACTGGAGCGACGTCGCCCCAATACTGAAGGACATCAAATCGTTGCTTCTGGTTCCCATCGAGGTCGGCCGCACGGTTGTGGGGTGTCTGGGTTTCGACGCCGTGCACCAGGAAAAGATCTGGCCTAACGACATCATCGCCCTGCTTCGCGTTGTGGGAGAGGTGTTTACCAATGCGCTCGAGCGGAAACGCGCGGAAGAAGAACACCGAAGAAGCGAACATTTCCTCAGCCAGGTTGTGGAGAATGCTCCTTTCGGAGCGCACTTTTATCGGCTGGATAATGACCATAGACTCATTTTCGTCAAAGCGAACAAGGCAGCGGAGAACATCCTGGGCATCCAGCACGATTCCCTTCAAGGCAAGACGATTACCGAAGCATTCCCGGGACTTGCCGGCACGGATGTCCCCGAAACTTATATACATATAGCCCGCTATGGAATTGACCGCGTTTACCGAGAGGTCGAATACAATGAAGGCAGAATTCAGGGCGTCTTCGAGATCAGTGCATTCCCGACCCTGCCCGGCCATATGGCCGTATTCTTTGTCGATGTCACGGAGCGGAAGCGAACCGAACGGGCTTTCATCGAGGAAGCCACTCTCCGTCGAATTTTGTTTGAGCAGTCTCCGGACGGAATCGTAATCCTGGACCCCGACAGCACGCGCTTTTTGGATTTCAATACGGCGGCACATCGACAATTGGGCTATACGCGCGAGGAGTTCTCCAGGCTCAGCATCAAGGATGTGGATGCAGTCGAATCCCCACAGGAAACACGCGCCCGTATTTCGCAGGTCCTCAGAGGAGGGGGGACGGACTTCGAAACACTCCAGCGCACGAAACAGGGAGAGATTCGCAATGTTCATGTGCGCGCCCATACGGTGGAGGCGCTCGGCCGGTCGTTTTATCAGTGCATCTGGCGGGATATCACGGACCGGAAGCGCGCCGAAGATGAAAGAAAACAGCTGCAGATCCAGCTCGCACAGGCGCAAAAAATGGAATCGGTCGGACGCCTGGCCGGAGGAGTCGCCCACGACTTCAATAATATGCTGGGTGTGATTATCGGACATGCGGAAATGACCCTGGATCAATTCTCCGACGATGACCCCATGCGCGCGGATATCGAAGAGATTCGCAAGGCCGCACAACGATCCGCGGATCTCACGCGACAACTGCTTGCGTTTGCAAGAAAACAGGCGATCACGCCGAAAGTGGTTAATCTGAATGACGCCATCTCGGGCATGCTGAAGATGCTGCGGCGCCTGATCGGCGAGGATATCGAGCTCTCGTGGATTCCACAGACCAACCTCCATTCTGTCCGGATTGATCCAACCCAACTGGATCAACTCCTCGCCAATCTCTGCGTGAACGCTCGAGATGCCATTGCAGGTATCGGGCAGATAAAAATCCGCACTCAAAATATTATAATTACAGAAGACAATCGCCCCCGCGGTCTGGATATTGCCCCCGGCAGATATGTGCTGCTTGAACTAAGCGACAATGGTTGCGGAATGTCCGAGGAAGTCCTGTCCCATCTTTTCGAGCCCTTTTTCACGACAAAGGAAACCGGCCGGGGAACCGGACTTGGATTGGCAACCGTGTATGGTATCGTGACACAGAATGAAGGCGCGATACATGTTCAGAGCAGGCTTGAAGAAGGAACAGAATTTTTCATTTACCTCCCCTCGGTTGAAGTGGAGCATCCGATAAAAGTGAGCACTGAAAGAAGAAACGTTTGGCAAGGCATGGGAGAGACTGTGTTGCTGGTCGAGGATGAGCCGGCAATTCTGAACCTGGGCAAAACCATGCTAAAAAAAATGGGACTCAATGTTCTTGCCGCCAGCGGCCCGGGAGAAGCCATCCAAATGGCGCAAGATCACATTGGAAAAATCGAACTGCTGATTTCCGACGTAATTATGCCGGAGATGAACGGACGGGATCTCGCGATCAAAGTGGCCGCCATTTTCCCGGATATCCAATGCCTCTTCATGTCCGGCTATACGGCTGACGTCATCGCGCACAGGGGGGTGCTGGATGAAGGAGTGAACTTCATTCAGAAGCCGTTCTCGCTGCAGGACCTCTCGGCAAAAGTGCGCGAGCTCCTGGAAAAGAGATGACCGGCAGGAGAGCGGCTACGTCACTGATGCTGATATCGCCGGGGCGGCAGCGCTCCCCCCAGCCTACTCCGCCGGTTTATCGATCTCTATTTGCGGTATTGTGCATATGGTCAAAAACGTCAGCAGCATGGCGACCGCACCCAGGATGAAGCAGATTCTCAAGCCCGCCTCCATCGAAACACGAATGGCCGCCACCGTCTGATCCACCACCTGGGGGTTGCCGGGACTTTCCTTTTGAAGGGTCCCGCGAAGCGCATCCATGGCTGATTTCGACATCAGCACCTTGGGATTTCCAATCGAGGTCATGGTTGCCTCGCTGGCCATGCGGGACACCTCTGCCGGCAGTGCCGCTTTGAGGGCACTGTTGTATCGCATGTTCATTGCCGATCCGAGGATGGCCGGCGCGATGGCCTGCCCCAGCATGACGCTGAAGAACAAGGCTCCCATCGAAACGCCCAGCAGCCTCTTCGGAACAGCGTACTGTGCGACCAGCGTGTTGATAGTGGGGATAGCGCCCATTCCAATGCCGGCCAGGGTAATTGCGGCAAAGCCCCAGGATATCGGCGTCGTGACTTTAAAGAGAATCAGGAAGCACATCACTACCAGCGTCAAACCATAACCGAGAATGAACATCCCTTTGTAACGCTTGGTGCGGGCCAGAAGAAATCCCGCCGGAATACCGAGGAAGTTCATAAACACGTTGCCCGGAGTCATTATCTGTCCCGTCAGCGTTGCGGAGGCTCCCTGGACTCCCTGCATCATGAGCGGGTAGTAAATCATCAGTCCTACCATGCCGAAGGAAGAAAGGATACACGCGCATGCAATCGTGACAAACGACCGGTTTTTCAAAACCTCCAGATCCAGGATCGGCTCCTCCGCGCCGGCTTCGGCCTTTACAAACATTACCCAGGCGATAATGGACACGGCCAGTAAACCCAGCACCTGCACGGAAGCCCACGGATACATGGTTCCGGCAAGCGAAAAGGTGAGAATCAGCGTCGATGAAGCCACTGCAGCCAACAAGGCTCCGCGGCTGTCGATTTTTGGCTTTTGCGACTGAACCTGCCCGGATAGGCCAAACATCACCATCAGCAGCGCAATTATCAACAACGGAACGCCGCACCAGAAGATATAGCGCCAGCTGAGACTGTCGACAAACCAGCCGCCCAGGGTCGGCCCGACAAATGCAAAGAGACCGGCAGGGATGTTGAGAAGCCCGATCCATCGGCTTCTTTGAATAGGGTCGAACATGTCTCCAAGCGCGGAAAAGCACAGGGGCGCAATTCCTCCCTGTCCGATGCAAAGAAGAGTCCGGGCAATGATGAGCATCATGAAACTTGGAGTCAGGGCGCTCCAGATGGCTCCGACAAGACATATGCCGAGGCACGCCATCAACACCGCGCGCCGCCCGAACATATCCGACAGTTTCCCGGCAATAAGCATGGAAAACGCCAATCCCAGATTGGGAATAGAAACACCCCAGGAATAAAGATGCATGCCGTCGAGATCGGCAGCGACCCGCGGCAGGGCAGACAGCATGATCTGGTAAAAGTACATATATACGAAATATGCCAGGAAAACAGTCGTCAGCCCCAAAGCAACTCGGGGTCGCGCTTCAACCGGTTCAGCCATCTTCGGTGTTGCCATCACGGAAGTCTCCTTATATCGGAACCTCGGAATAGTCTCCGGAACAGTACGGCCGCGCATCCCCGGCCGGCTGGTGCTGCATGTGCTTGAATGAGGTTTGGTTAATGCGGCTCTTTTGTGCCATTGATTGCATTTCAATTGCAAGAACAAAACAGGGCGAGCGCCCCGGGAACACCGCACTCTCGCCGGCAAGAGCAAATCTGCATCCACCGGCCATTGCCACAGGGACAGCGGCAATACGCATGCGACCATAGTTCCCGGTGGTATATAATGCGCTCTTCCAGCACATGAGGGAGTCATCGAGATGAAGCTCGTCTACCGATTGCGAATAACACTGCTATCATTCTTTGCCTTGGTTTGCGCGTTCAGTTTTTCCCAGGGGCTTGACTACAGAAAGCTTCCCTACATGAATCCGTCGGTCCCGATCGAAGCCAGGGTGGCGGACCTCGTGGGAAGAATGACTCTGGATGAAAAAATCTCCCAGACACTGAGCAGTGCTCCTGCCATCGAACGACTCGGCATCCCGGCATACGATTGGTGGAACGAAGCCTTGCACGGAGTTGCACGAGCCGGCGTGGCAACGGTATTCCCACAGGCGATTGGGCTTGCATCCACGTGGGATCCAGGCCAGCTGTTGGATGTAGCTACCGTGATCTCCGATGAAGCCCGCGCCAAGCACCACGAATTCGTTCGCCAGGGACGCCATGGGAGATATGAGGGCCTGACCTTCTGGTCGCCAAACATCAATATCTTCCGGGATCCCCGCTGGGGTCGCGGCATGGAAACATACGGCGAAGACCCCTATCTGACCGGAAAAATGGCGATTGCTTTTATCAAAGGTCTGCAAGGTGACGATCCCAGGTATTTCAAAGTGATCGCTACCTCCAAGCACTTTGCCGTTCATAGCGGCCCTGAGCCCCAGCGGCATGTTTTCGATGCACAGGTCAGTGACCGGGATCTTTACGAAACTTATTTACCTCATTTCAGGGCAACCGTCATGGAAGGCGGCGTCTACTCGATTATGGGAGCGTATAACCGCTTCCGCGGAGAATCGGCCAGCGCAAGCAAACTACTGCTGCAGGAACTCCTTCGGGATAAATGGGGCTTTAAAGGCTACATTGTCTCCGACTGCGATTCGATTCGCGATATCTTCGCCACGCACAAAATCGTCCCGACCGCGGAGGAGGCCTCCGCACTGGGCATCAAGCGCGGTTGCGATCTTGATTGCGGCAATACCTACAAGGCCATTGCGGGGGCTATCCAACAGGGGCTCCTGACCGAAAAGGAACTGGATGTGGCGGTCAAACGCCTTTTTACAGCCCGCATGAAGCTTGGTATGTTCGATCCGCCGGAAACGGTGAAATGGGCCCGGATTCCCTATTCGGTGAATGACTCTCCCCAAAATGCGCAGCTTGCCGAGATTGCCGCGCGAAAATCGATGGTTCTGCTCAAGAATGACCGGAATACGCTTCCCCTTCAAAGAAGCCTCCGCACCATCGCGGTGATCGGCCCCAATGCCGACGATACGGAACTCCTTGTCGGAAATTACAACGGCACTCCATCCCACCCGGTCACTCCGCTTGCCGGTATCCGTGCAAAGGTCGGGACCTCGACGCAGGTTCTTTACGCAAGAGGCTGCGATGTAGCCGAGGGCGTAGCCTCCTTTGAACCAATTCCAGACTCCGCCTTCACTGCAAACCCGGGCTCCCGGAACAAACCCGGAGTTACGATCGAATTCTTCAACAATCTCCAGCATGAAGGATCCCCGGTTCGAACCGAATTCAGCCCCAATATCAAAGCCTCCTGGGGCAATGATGTCCCCTATCCCGAGTTGACCGACGACCACTTTTCCGTTCGGTGGTCCGGCCAGATTCAAGTCGCGGAATCGGGCGAATATACGCTGCGAGTGGCCGGAGCCTATGGTCGCCTGATCCTGGACGGGAAGCAGCTCGGCGGCAAAATGGGTGCGGCTCCGCAATTTGTCAGGCTGGAGGCCGGAAAAACATACCCGGTTATTTTCGAGCTTGCCGACAGGTTCGGAGGTATCACGGTGGAAATGCAGTGGTCCATGCGAGGCCGCGATTATGCGGCGGAGGCCGTGGCTGCGGCGAAAAAAGCCGACGTGGCCCTGCTCTTTCTCGGACTCTCCCCACGCCTTGAAGGCGAAGAAATGCCGGTGCAGGTTCAGGGATTCTCCGGTGGAGATCGAATCAGCATCGATCTCCCCAAAGTTCAGGAAGATCTGATGCGCGCGATTGCCGCGACCGGAACGCCCACAGTGCTGGTGCTGATGAATGGCAGCGCGGTTGCGATCAACTGGGCAGATAAAAACATTCCTGCCATTCTGGAAGCATGGTATCCAGGCCAGGCAGCGGGAACCGCAATTGCCGATGTGCTTTTTGGGGACTACAACCCCGGCGGGCGCCTCCCAATCACTTTTTATAAGTCGGTAGATCAACTCCCTCCATTCGAAGATTATTCCATGAGAGAACGCACCTATAAATACTTCACGGGAGTGCCGCTGTACCCGTTCGGCCATGGACTCAGCTATACGACATTTGATTATCATGATCTCAGGCTGGATAAATCGGTAAAGAACGGGCAGCCGGTTCATGTGTCGGTAACGGTTGTGAATACCGGAAAAAAAGCCGGAGATGAAGTCGTGCAGTTGTATATAAAGGATGTGGAAGCTTCGGTTCCGGTCCCGATACGAAAACTGGCCGGATTCCGTCGCATCACGCTGGCACCCGGCTCATCCCAAAAAGTGAGTTTTGCCATCAATCCGCGTGAATTGTCACTCATCACAGATGACAGCAGGCGTATCATTGAACCCGGATCGTTTGATTTATGGATCGGAGGCAAACAGCCGGGATTGGCTGGCACCGCGGATGCAGGTACAACCAAGATACTCACCGGCCGGTTCACAGTCACCGGTAAAGTGGTTGAACTTGAACCCTGATAGTTTTCTCGGAGGTCAAAGGCAATGACCGGCATCATCAGCGCACCGGACACGCAGAGAAAACTCGAAATTCTCAGTACGGATGCCCAGTATGACCTGGCTTGCGCCTGCGCAACCGGCAAAGAGGAACACCGCTCGCGCGGTTCCCAGGGGTGGATTTATCCTGTAACGCTGCCCAACGGTGGAACCAGTGTTCTGTTCAAGACCTTGATCTCCAATGCCTGCTCGAACGACTGCAAATATTGCCCGCTTCGCTCCGATCAGGATGTCCGCCGTTGCACGCTCACCGAGGAAGAGACGGTGAAGACATTTCTGGATTATCTCAATCGCGGAGAGGTCTTTGGCCTGTTCCTCACCTCCGGTGTCATCGGAACTCCGGACCGGACCATGGAACAACTGATACGCGTCGCCCGGATTCTTCGCTATCGTCATCATTTTCGTGGCTACATCCATCTCAAAGTCATACCTGGAGCGAGTGCGGCCGCGGTCGAAGAAGCGGTGTCACTCTCCTCTGCCGTTTCTTTGAATATAGAAACTCCAGGCGCGCAACACCTGGCCAGGCTTTCCGAAAAAAAACGGTTTATTGAAGATATCGTTGAACCGATCAAGCTGATCAGCCGCCTGACCGGCCGTGGAAACAAATATGCGAGAGTGAAACAGACAACCCAGTTTATCGTGGGCGCAGCCGAAGAGACGGATGCCGAAATTGTAAAATATATGTGGGGGCTGTATGACCGTCTCCACCTCAAGAGGGTATATTTCAGCGCATATCAGAAGCCTTCAGACGGCACCCGGGAAGAAGCGCCGGTTTCCATGACACCTGCCTCCGAGGTCTTTGTGCGTGAACACCGCCTGTACCAGGTTGATTTCCTGATGCGCAAATACGATTTCTCAGAAACGGATTTCTCATTCAATGCAGGGGGCCATCTGCCGCTTGAAATTGATCCGAAGGAGCACTGGGCCAACCTGCATCCGGAATACTTCCCCATCAATATCAATAAGGCCAGCAAATATGAGCTCATGCGAGTTCCGGGTCTGGGAGAAATAACCGTGGGCCGCATTCTTCAGCAGAGAAAAAACTCCAGAATCAAGGCTATAGGAGAGATCGGAAAACTGGCACCCAGGCTTCAGAAGGCAAACGAATACCTCAGTTACTAAGGCCGGGAGGGATATGGAATGCCGGACAGGATCACCAAGCGTCTCATCGCGCCTTGCGGGATGAATTGCTCCGTCTGCCGAGCCTACCTGCGGCAACGACGACCGTGCCACGGCTGTCGCGATGCAGAACAAAACAAGCCGCCGACACGATTCCATTGCGCGCTGCGAATCTGCGAGAAGCGAACCGGGGACTATTGCTTCAGCTGCCGGGAGTTTCCATGCAAGCGTCTGCAGCACCTGGATCTGCGTTATCAGACACGGTACGTCATGAGCGAGATTGAAAATCTGCTATTTATCCGCGAACATGGAATCCGTAAATTTCTGGATAGGGAACGCCAACGATGGATCTCGGACAAGGGCATCTTCTGCGTGCATGACAAAAAAACCTACTAGGTCCGAGAGCATCTCGCAAGCCGGGAGCGCCGGCATCCCGGTCAGGCCTATTTAAGCTTTGGCGTCGCGCACCAACTCCAGGTCGAGAGTGATTTGCACTTCATCGCTGACAACGACTCCGCCCGAATCGAGTGCCCGGTTCCATTTGATGCCATAATCCTGCCGGTTCAGTTTCCCGGTTGCGTGCGCGCCAATGCGCGATTCACCTCCCATGCCTTTTATGATAGGAGTCGCTTCCACTGCGAGCGATATCTCCCTGGTCACACCTCGCATCGTAAGGTCGCCAACCAGCGTAAAATTATTCCCCTGCACGGCCTCCACCCGTTTTGATTTGAAGGTAATGGACGGATAATTTGCCGCATCAAAAAAATCCGCGCTGCGCAGATGGTCATCGCGCTTCTGCTCGCGTGTATTGATCGAGGCCACGGCAATGGTCGCTTCGGCTTTTACGCTCGAGAAGTTCTTTCCATCAAAAGAGGCAGTTCCGGAGAGCTTGCCGAATTCACCCCGAACCGTGCTGATCATCAGATGCTTCACCTGAAACTGTGCCGCCGAGTGGGCTGGATCAATGTTCCAGGAGGACTGGGCAATTGCCGGGGAAGCTATCAGAAACAGAGCCGCAAAAACAGTCAACAGAGCCTGCAGTCTCATGGAATTCCTCCTAAACGGACGCAGCTAGCATGGAGCTTGTCCGATTAGTTTCATATAATATCTCCCCATCCAGTTGCGCAACCTCAAAAGGCGTTGAAAGCTTGACTGCGAGTTTAAAAGTTCGGGCTATGCATGACTGATTTGGCATCTGCTTCTGCAACAAATTTCACTGTTCAAAAAACAAGCTTTCCCGATTAAAGTAGTACATTCCACAAGGAGTATTGATAATGGCCAGACGATCGATTCTTCTGCTCTTTCTCCTGATGACGGCCATCACGGCTGAAGCTCCGGCGCAAGGTTCTCTCAAAGAGGCATTCCAGCGTGACTTTCGTATCGGGGCCGCACTCAATCCCGGCCACTATAATGAGACCGACGCGTTGGGCAGCGCACTCGTAAAGCAGCATTTCAACACGATCACGCCGGAAAACGACATGAAATGGGAGCGAATCCATCCGCGCTCCGATGCGGGCATTGCCGGATACAGCTTTGAAGCTGCGGACAAATACGTGGAATTCGGCGAAAAGAACGGGATGTTCATCGTCGGGCACTGCCTGGTCTGGCACAGCCAGGTTCCCAACTGGGTCTTCCAGGATGCCGGTGGAAAGCCGCTTGACCGCACAGCCCTTCTGGACCGCATGCGCGAGCACATTTTTACGGTGGTTGGCCGCTATAAGGGGCGCGTTCATGGATGGGATGTCGTCAACGAAGCATTGAACGAAGATGGCACCCTGCGAAAATCGCAGTGGTTCAATATTATCGGAGAAGATTACATTGCCAAGGCCTTCCAATATGCGCACGAAGCGGATCCGCAGGCCGAACTCTATTACAACGACTACAATCTCGACTATGAAGCCAAGTGCAAGGGTGCCGTCGAGCTTGTCCGGAAGCTGAAGCAGCAAGGCCTCACCGTGACGGCAATTGGCACGCAAAGCCACCATAAAATGGATCGGCCCTCGATCCAGCAGATCGAGGACAGCTTGAAGGCATTCAGGGAACTGGGCGTGAAGGTGGCGGTTACCGAATTGGATATCGACCTGCTGCCGGCGGTCACACGGCAGCCGACCGCGGATGTGTCGGTACGGGCACAGGCCACGGCGGAATCCAACCCCTATGTTTCCGGTCTGCCCGATGATATGCAGAAAGCGCTGGCCAGGCGATATGCGGATATCTTCGCCGTCTATCTGAAATACAAAGACATTATCACGCGCATTACATTCTGGGGCGTCACCGACCGGTTCTCATGGCTCAACAATTTCCCAGCTCCTGGTCGAACCAATTATCCGCTTCTGTTCGACAGGGATGGCAAGCCCAAACCGGCATTTGACGCGATACTCCAGGAAGTGGTCAGAGCGAAATAGTGCGTGCGCGGTATCCATCGCGTACTGGTTGCAGGTTCAGGCCTGCGAATTGTTCATCGCGGGCCAGATTTGGATTCATAAATGCAATCTCCGCCGCCGCTCAAATGGAAAAGGTTCTTTGCCGGTCTATCGATTGCGATCGGTTCGGCCGTACTCGCCTTTCTTGTGGCCCAATTGCCGCTTCTGAAAACCATTGAATGGAAAATATACGACCTGGAGTTTCGAGCCCTGGCCCAACCAAACAAGGCCAGCGATTCCATCGTGATGATCCAGATCGACGATGAAAGCATCGAGAGAATGGATCGCTCTCTTGATCTGGGTCGCTTCCCCTGGCCGCGGGATGTTTACAAGGACCTGCTGAATTATCTCGAACGGGCAAAACCCCGCGCGATTGCCTTTGACCTGCTTTTTCTGGAGCAAGACAAGAGCGCCGAGGGCGCTGCCAGGGATCAGGAACTGGCGGCGGCGACGGAGCGCCTTGGTAATGTGATTCATGCAGCGGAGGTAAATGACACCTTTTCCTCTGCTCCGATTCATTCGGGCGGAGACTTCCAGCTTGGCCCGGAAGTGGAGGAACACAGCAGTCTGAAAATTCCGTTTGAAGCCCTTGCCACGGCCAGCGCCAGGCTCGGGCATACATTCATGCCGCTGGATTCGGATGGACCGGTCCGGCGCGCCGTCCCTTTTGTTCGCAAAGGAAATGTCCTGTGTCCATCTCTTGCCGTTGCGACGGCAATGGTAGCCTTGAAGCTGAAGCCATCCGATATCCGGCTTGACCAGGCAGGCCTTCATCTCGGGAATCACATAGTTCCGCTTTTTGAAGGCACGGCAGAATATCAGCGTCGCGTACGCACCCGGCATATCCTGGTGAACTACCACGGATCGGCTTATGCCGATTCCGCCAGGACCGTCAGCACCTACCGCAGCTTCCGCTTCTGCGATCTCTTTTTATCCGAACTCCAGATCGAAGCGGGAGAACAACCCGCTGTGAATCCAGGACTATTCCGGGACAAGATTATTTTCATCGGGACTACGGCCTCGGGCCTTCATGATGTGTTTCAGACGCCTTTTGGCTCGAAGGGAGCCATGCCCGGCATGCAAATTCATGCCTCGGTCGTTGACAGCATTCTGAACCAGTCCTTTCTTCGCCCGGCCGGCAATGCGGCATCCATAGCCCTGCTGATCGCCACCACACTGGCGGTGGCGCTTGCCAGCGTCTATTTCGGATTCTGGGGGGCCATTCTTCTTGCACTCGGCATCGGAGTTGCCGATATTGGAGCAGTCGCCATTTCTTTCCGCCATGGCATCTGGCTTGCAGGCATCCCGACCTTTATAGGACTGATTGTTGCTGAGTTTTCCAGCGTGGCTTACCGCTACTTCAGTGAAGACAAGGCAAAACGGCAGGTTCGCGCGCTCTTCGCCAGGTATGTTTCTCCGGAGGTTGTAAGGGAGTTGATGGAGGATCCGTCGAAAGCACGGCTCGGAGGGCAACGGCGCAATATGACGGTGCTCTTCTCCGATATTCGCGGATTCACAACCCTTTCCGAAGCCGGCCAACCGGAAGAAGTGCTCCGGCAATTGAATGAGTATTTCGGCAGGATGGTAGAACTGCTCTTTCACCATCATGGAACGCTCGACAAATTTGTCGGGGATATGATCATGGCTCTTTTCAATGCCCCGGTCGCCGATCCGGATCATGCGGATCATGCCGTGCAAATGGCATTGGCCATGCTCCGGGAGTTGAGGATCCTGAACGAGGGATGGGAAAAGCAGGGCCTTCCACCTTTCGACATCGGGATCGGCATTAATACCGGAGACATGATTGTAGGAAATATCGGTTCGGAAAGGACGCTCAGCTATACTGTCATTGGAGATAATGTCAATCTTGGATCCCGGCTGGAGTCGTTGAACAAAGATTACGGCACCCACATCATCATCAGCGAGTCTGTAAAAGAGGCGCTCCAGGGCAAGTATTTTATTCGGAGCCTGGGAAAAACACGCGTCAAAGGAAAGACCAAACAAATACCGATCTACGAGGTGTGCGTATCTGCGGATGAACTGAGGCGGAAAGAAGAGACGGAGCCGCCGGCTCAGCCGACACATGCCTAATGTCTTTTGGGGGAATCATGCATAACAGAATTTTGCTTTGCACCGTGCTGCTTTTATTTGGGGTTCCGTCCTTGTGGGCTCAATTCCCTTTCCCCCGCAAAGTGGTGGACAAGATCGATGCGGCAGCCGGAAAGTATAAGGACCTCGAGATCTCCAATGAGGAAGAAGTAAAACTCGGAGAGAATATCAGCGAGCGTATCCGTCAGCGCTTCGGCGTTTTCCAGGATCCCGAAATTCACCGATATGTCACGATGACCGGAATGGTGCTGGCAAGAAAGAGCAGCCGCCCCAGCCTCACCTACCAGTTTATCGTTCTGGATACCGATGGAGTCAATGCCTTTGCCGCCCCGGGCGGATTTGTGCACATCACGAAAGGCGCCCTGGCCCTGATGAAAAACGAGGCGGACCTGGCAGGCGTCCTCGGGCATGAACTCATTCACATCACTGAAAGACACGCGGTGCGTGCCACGCAAAAGAACAAGGCGCTTCAAATGGCTGCGGGGCAGAAAAGCCTCGCCGCCAACCCGGACCTGCTGCGTCGCGTAGAGGATGAGATGTTCAAAGTCGTCTTTGCGGGGTTCGGTCGCACGGATGAACTCGAGTCTGATGACAAAGGACTCGCTCTCGCGGCCGCCGCCGGATACGACGCGGCCGGACTTCGACGCTTTCTGGAAGCCCTCGAAAAACGCAACTCCGGATCGGATAGCCGGCAGGGCTTGTTTGCTTCTCATCCCGAAATGAATGAGCGCCTGCAGCGAATAGACGCCTCGATCCAGCAGGCCAACCGGAAGAGCGGAGCCATGAATCAGGAAAGACTTGCCCGTTATGTGAAGTACCAGCCGGTTCCCCTTGCAGGCATCGCGGCCGTACAGGATGGCGCTTCGGGCCTTGCAGAAGGGAGCGGTGGAACCGATGAAAAGAAGAAAAAGGAAAGCCAGGAAGAACCCAAGAAAAGCCGGTTCAGCCTTTCCAAGTTGAAAGATCCCCTTGGAGGGGGCACACAGAAGACGCAGAGTGCCGAAGTCACAGCTTCCGGCGGATCCCGAGGCGTGGACAGAGAGCAGACGGCAACCGGCGGTCCTAATCCGGCGGCGGTGATTGTGCGCATCAGCGAACCGGATATTCAGGCTTTTAAGAAGGAAGGCGGACTCCCGGACTAGAATGCAATCATGCTGCATTCCAGGATTCGATCGATTCAGCAATTTCCGGCAAGCTCTATCCCCCGGCTAAAAAGAATCGGGATGGGAACCAGAACACAGGAATACTCGTACTTGATTAGAAAGACGGAGTCCGGCAGATTCCTGCCTATTCATGGCACCGGCCGGCGGCTCATTCCGATCCAGACCCACACTTCAATAAGGAGGCAAAAAATGTCGATACGTACCCTGACTATTCTGGCAGCCGTGATCCTTGCCGGCCTTGTTTGTGCTTATGCGGCCGATATTAGCGGGACATGGACCACTCAGTTTGATTCACAGGTCGGACTTCAAAAATATACGTTCGAATTCAAGGTCGATGGAACAAAACTGACCGGAAAGGCCATATCCAATATAGCCGGCGCCGATGCGAAGACCGATCTCACTGAAGGCAAGATCAATGGAGACGAGGTCTCATTTGTTGAGAATCTGAACTACCAGGGCATGGAGCTCAAAATTACCTATAAAGGCAAAGTTTCCGGTGATGAAATCAAATTCCAGCGCACAGTCGGAGATTCCGGCGGCGAAGAATTTGTAGCAAAGCGTGCCAAGTAAGCGCAAGCATCTACCCACTGGAATTTCGTATCATTCGTGCAATTCGTGGCAGATTTGCAGCTCATATCTGCCACGAATTACACGAAGCAGTTGCTGCTGTCATTACCCCGATCTCCGCCGCCGCTCTCCCCATAGAACCCCCTAAAAATCAGTAAATGAGCGGGATGTCTCTGATTTTCTACGAATAAGATTGACTTAAATTGAAAATAGCCTTAGGACTGATCCGTTTCCTAGGAGGCTTTCATGCAGACAAGCGGCACCTATGACGTAATTGTAGTTGGCGGTGGAACTTCGGGAGTTGCCGCGGCGATTGCGGCGGCAAGAACAGGGGCAAAAACACTGCTCGTGGAACGGCTGGGAACCTTGGGCGGTCAGATGAACGTATCGGGCCCTCCAGGCTTTGCCTATGCCAACCTTTATAATGAACGGCAGGAACGGATCATCGGCGGAATCATCACCGAAACCCATGAACGCCTTCTGAAAGACGGACACGCCATTCCCCACATGGAACCCGATTTTCGAGGCTGGTACACATTCGCCTATGTAGACCCGGACTGGTGGAGTCTGATGATGTTTGAAATGATGGAGGAGAACAAGGTCAAACTCCTTCTGCATTCGCTTGCCGTCGATGTGGTCAAGGAAGGCAATGCCGTAAAAGGGATTATTGTTGAAAATGTTTCCGGACGTCAGACCATCTTCGGCAAGGTAATCATCGATTGCACGGGTGAAGGCGAAGTGGCCGCACGGGCCGGCGCGCCCTTCGAGCTTCTTCCAAAAGACCAAATGGAACCCCATTCGCTTTCCTTCACAGCGGACGGAGTCGACTGGGCTAAAGTCATGAAGTACATCAAGGACAATCCCAGGGAGTTCGAGTTTGAGCGATTCATGGAAAACACGCAGCACAAGTGGACCTATGATCAGCTCGTTGAGCGGATCCGGAAGGTGGAGTCCGTTGAGGAGTTCGGCGAGGTCATGGGATTCCGCAGCCTTAAGCTGAAGGGGCTCGAAACCGGTGAGTGGCACGGTTTCAGCGGCGTTGGATTTTTCCTGATCCCCAGAGAGGGAGGCGTCGTCCAGGCGCATTTCCAACATTCCTCGCAGATAGGAAATTGTGACGCCACCGATGTGGAAGATCTTACATTTGCCGAGATCGAATGCCGTCGCCAGTGTGTGATTGCGTGGAAGTTTGTAAAGAAATACCTGCCGGGGTTTGAGAAAGCCTATATCACGCGAGTTTGCCCGGAGCTGCGCATTCGGGAAGGCCGCCGCATTATGGGAGATTATATCCTGCGCGGGGAGGATGTGATTGAGGAACGCAAGTTCACCGATGTCATCGGCAAAAGCTCATTCCCTGCCGGCGCCGTGCATGTAGTCGGTCCGGGAACGCTGAATGACATGAAACCACCCGACACGCCCAAAACCGGCGGATCCCATGATATTCCCTATCGATGCCTGGTGCCCCAGAAAATTGAAAATCTCCTGGTGGCCGGTAAGGCCGTATCCGCACACCGAGAAGCCTATCTGCGGTTTCTGATGCAGACAATGGTAACCGGACAGGCTGCGGGAGTGGCCGCCGGCTTGTGCGCCCGGGATAACATCACGCCGCGCATGCTGGAATCGGATGTTACCGAGCTGCAGAAGATCCTGGTACAGCAGGGGGCAATTCTCACGGGTACGCATTAGCGCTATCGTGGCATGCGCGGCTGGACAGGCTGCGCATGCCACGGAAGCAAGGACCCTATCGAATAAAACCGAGGAGATCGGAATGGCAGAGATTCGCGGAAATAGCGCGACCGGCAGTGCAATCGATCTAGGAAAGATCATCGATGAATCCAAGTTCAACAAAGTCTCGCTCACGGTTATTGCATTATGCGGACTGATCATGCTGATGGATGGCTACGATTACACCATCATCAACGTGGCCGCCCCCGTGATTATGAAGGAGTGGGGTGTCAGTAAATCGCTGTTCGGCTGGGTATTTGCCTCGGCATTTTGCGGTTATCTGTTTGGCGCCATCATCTTCGGCACCCTCTCGGACAGAATCGGCAGAAAGAAGACGCTCATCATCTCATCCCTGGTTTTCAGCATCGGGACGCTACTGGCCTACTTCTCTCACTCGGCACAAAGCCTGATCCCCATGCGCGTGTTCACCGGAATCGGTATCGGGGGAGCCGTCCCCTGCGCCATCACGCTCACAAGCGAGTATTCGCCTCTCAAGGGACGAGGGAAGTATGTCTCGATCATGTATACCGGGTTTCTGATTGGCATCGTTCTTGGCGGGTTTGTCGCCGGCTATGTACTTGCCCGGTTCGGATGGAGGCAGTTGTTTGTCATTGGTTTCGTGGCTCCCGTCCTTGCCATTATCCTTGTATGGTTCAAGCTGCCGGAATCCGCCCGATGGCTTTCGGCAAGAACCCAGACAGCACAGCAACAGGAAGTGCTGTCCGATATTGTCCGACAGATAAGCCCCGGGATCCAGATTGGCACGGATACACAATTTGTATCGACCGGGTCGAGCAAAAGCAAGGCATCGTTCCGCGAGCTTTTCAACGGCAGGCTGGCATGGGTCACGGCCATCGTCTGGTCCTACTATATGGTAAGCTCCATCGCGGTCTTCTTCATCGGCAGCTGGTCGCCTCAGCTTCTCGTGGTGAAAGGATTCTCCGCCCCCACAGCCGCATTCATCACCGGCTCCGGCAATATCCTGATCGCGACGGGGTGCCTGATCAGCGGATTCTATTTTGACAAATTCGGCTTTCGGTGGGGATGGGTCCTCCATGTGATTGCCGCCGTGTGTGTTTTCTTTCTTGGCGGACTCCAGCCGCTCGGCTTTGTGATTCTGCTTTTTGCCAGCGGCTTTTTCATCAATTCAGCCCATATGGCCATTACCATCCTGGCCCCCATCGTATACCCTCCCAGTTGCAGGAATCAGGGTGCCGGCACGGCCATTGCCTTTGCCCGGATCGGAGCCATGCTGGGCCCCTCCATCGGCGGAATGCTCCTGGACACACAAATCCCGCTGCAAAAGCTGATCGCTCTCGTTTCCATTCCGCTCGTAATTGCCGCGCTCCTCTGCTATGTAGCGGGACGGCAGTACGATTTCTATTTCGCTCCTCTGTATGCCGGAAAGCTCAACCCGAACGAAAAATAACCTCGCTTAACCCCAAAAACGCAAGGACTTAAGGATTCATTCCCAGTCCTTGCGTTTTTAGCCACTTGTGTAAAACATATCCACCTAATGTCACTCGATTGCCCTTGTCTTACTTACACATTGGTGTAATTGTAGGCGCAGCTAAGCCAATAGTACAAAGTGTCTCCCCAAAATTGCGGGGGGAGCGTTTCTAATTAATGCCAGTTTGTTTTGGATCTAGTCAACAACGGTGCGAATTGGGATGAAGGATGCGACATGTGCAGCGCTTCCCTGGCTGCGAAGCACATGCAGGACGATGGCCTTTTAATACGGGCTTAACTGAAGAAGTATCGAATTAGACAAATGATGCGATACGCGGCAATGACCTGGATAGCGCTCGTCTGAGTCGTATTTCGGAGGGGGTTCGTGTCCGAAATCCCACAGAAGGCTAACGATAGAAAGAAATCAAATCACTTCTAACTCCACAAACGGAGGATTGATGATGAGAGGATTTTGGATTGTGGCATTTGCAGCACTTGCCCTGGCGATATCCCCATTGGCATTCGGCCAATCCAGTAACGGTACCATCAGCGGTACCGCGGCCGATACTTCGGGCGGCGTTTTGCCGGGGGTCACGGTGACGGCAACAAACACGAGTACCGGCATTGTTGCGACAGCAACAACCAATAGTGCCGGCATCTATAACTTTCTCAGTGTTCAGCCTGGCAGCTATAAAGTCAGCGCGGAAATGAAGGGGTTCCAGACAAAAACATTTACCAATGTTTCCGTTGGAAATGCGGCGCAGGTCAGACTTAATTTCGCGCTTGAACTGGGCCAGATCAATGAAACCGTTGAGGTCAGCGTGGCAGGCGATCGCCTGTTGCTGGAATCCACCTCGTCGGTTGGAGATGTTCTTCCTGAAACAAAGGTGCGCGAACTGCCTCTCACGAGCCAGAATGTGCTGGACCTTTCCAAAGTAATGGGCGGCGTCATCCAGACCAACGATGCGATCTTCGGCGAGAGCGCAGGAATGGGCGGCGGCGGCACGACATTTGCCGGAGTCAGCCCTGCGAATGTAAACGTACAGAGGGATGGTATCCCGATGAGCGACGTTCGCTGGCCAACCGGTATCAACTCCGCCACGCGCCTTAATCCTGACCTGGTCGGCGAAGTCCGGATGCTGCTCGCTCCGGTAGATGCCGAAGCGGGACGCGGCAATGGTCAGGTGCAGGTTCAGACCAAAGCTGGAGGGAATGCATACCACGGAGCGGCGGTTTTAAACTCCCAGAATTCCTTCCTGGATCCGAACACATGGACAAACAATCGAAGTGGTATCGCTGCGCCCTGGAGAAACCTGCAGCAATACACCCTCAGCCTCGGCGGGCCACTGATCAAGAACAAGACGTTTTTCTTTGTGCTCTGGGATCAGCAGTTTGCCCGCCAGCGCTACCCCAGGCAATCGCTGGCTCTGACGCCCTGCGCCCAGCGAGGGATCTTCCGTTATTATGACAATTGGAATAACGGAAATATTCGATCTGCCACCGTTGGCGGCTCCACACCAACAACGGCCGTTGTGAATGCCGATGGCAGTCCCAAGGCTCCGTCCACGAATCCGGACGGCACCACTCACAACGGAATCCTTCGCTATGCCAGTGTCTTTGGTCAACTGGCCAGCACGCCCAAACTGGCGGACTGTTCTGATGCGGTAGTCACTCCGGGCACAGCCTGGGATCAATACCGTACGGGAATGGATCCGACCGGATACATCGCCAATTTCATAAAGATGACACCGAAGGTAAACAACTATGAAGTCGGCGATGGGTTGAATACCGCGGGATCCCGCTGGACACAGGCAATCCGAGGAGCCGACAATCTGTACGGAGTTGGCGAAGACACCCAGAGGAAGCAGATCAACGTCCGAATCGACCACAACTTCAACCAGAAGCACAGGGTCAATGGATCGTGGAGCTATGAAAGAGACTGGGCGGACGACACCTTTGCCAACTGGCCGGAAAATTCGTACGGCGGCAAAGTCACCCGTTATCCGCAGGTGTTCACAATCAACTTGATTTCCACCTTCACGCCAACCCTCCTCAATGAAGCCCGCGCGGGAATGATGAGAAACGGAAACAATATCTTCTCACCATTGAAGAATCCCGACGTAAAGGACAAGATGATCGCACTCCTTCCCAAGGTCAATGGCCAGCCGATGATCGTCGGCCCGGGAGACGGGAATGTGAACTTCAGCCCCGACTGCTTCCCCTACTGCCCGGCCAATGCTGCGGCAGGCACGCCAAGCAATCCCTTCGGCGGCAGAGGCATGCTGTCCTATGACGGCTTCGATACAAGCACGCGGTGGACGTTCGGCGACACGCTCGCCTGGACGAGAGGTGCCCATTCCTTCAAGGTGGGCGGTGAATACCGCGTTTCGACTTCCTACGGCGCGGTCGGCTGGGTGATGAATTCATCGTGGCAGAGCCTGGTCCCGACGCCGTTTGCAGCCGGCGGAGCGGCCACCTATGCTCCGAACGGAATCACGCCTTTCACGGGGATCCCTGGATTGGCCGGCTTCTTTGCCGGTAACCAGGCAAACATGGCAAGTCTTCTGAACTTCCTGTCCGGGTCGATCGGAAGCATGCGCCAGTATTACTATCTCAATTCGCCCACCCAGAGCACGTGGAGCGACTATACAAAAGAGCCCTATCCAATTCGGGACTTCCACCAGAATGAATGGGGATTCTTCTTCAAGGATGACTGGAAAGCACATCAAAACCTCACCCTCAACCTTGGATTCCGTTGGGATTATTATGGTGTTCCCTACATCAAATCCGGCATGACCGCCGGCTTTGACGGAGGTGGAGCCGCCCTGTTCGGAATCTCCGGAAGAAACTGGGGCGATGCTTTCTGGAAGGCCGGTGCCCGCGCCGATCTGACCAAGTCAATCTTTGTCGGTCCCAATTCTCCCCATCCCAACCAAAGCGTATACGAAAAAGATCTGAATAACTTCGGTCCCGCCGTAGGTTTTGCCTGGCAGCTCCCCTGGCTTGGAAAGGGCAAGACAACCATCCGCGGAGGCTATCAGCTCACCTATACGCCTGCCGCCCGCGTAAGTACCATGGCGGACACCCTGGGCACACCTCCTGGCAGCGTCTACATGGCAAGCTATAACGGTTCGCCAACGAACCCTTATCTTAGCCTTTCCAACCTGACCAGCCCGGTGCCGATTCCTACGGGAATCGCCCCGATGCAATCGATTCCGCTGACAGACAGGATCACGACGATATCCGCTTTTGACCCGAACTTCAGGACTCCGTACATCCAGAACCTGACTTTGGCGATCACGCGGAACATCGCATCCAACCTGGAAGTAGACATCAAGTACATCGGGACCTTGAGCCGCAAGCTCCAGGGGACTCAAAACATCAACCTCCCCAATTTCATGACCAACGGGTTGCTCCAGGCGTTCAACTCTGCACGCACCGGAGGCGAATCCGCCCTGTTGGACAAGTTGTTTGGTCCGATTCGAGGAACGCAAAGTGGAGCCACTTACCTGCGAAACGCCCAGAGCTATTCTGACTGGGCCCCTGCAGTGGGTGTCTACACCTTCATGCGAAACGATCTCGCCAACGGCAACTATGCCAATATTGCGCAGACCATCAATTACATGGGCGCCACCCCTGGACAGTTGCTGCGGGATGCCGGATTTGCAGAAAACTTCATCAAAACCAATCCGCAGTTCAACAATGCCAACTATCTGACCAATTCGGATAGATCCAACTATCACTCGCTGCAAACTCAGGTTACATTGCGCCCCACGCACGGGATCAGCTTTACCGCTACCTACACGTGGTCGAAGAACCTGGGTATTACCGGCACTCCAACGGATCCGTTGGATCGAAACGGAGACTATTCGCTGCTGGCCGGTAACCGCAGCCACGTTTTCGTCACTTACGGAACCTTTGATCTGCCCTTCGGGCCGGGTCGGATCTTCGGCAGCAGCAGCCGAGGCGTTCTCGCCCGCCTGATTGAGCAGTGGCAGGGAAGCTGGATCTTCAACCTCAGAAGCGGAACGCCGCTGGGAGTAACCGCGGCAAACATGCTCTATGCCAATGGAGTTCCGGATCAGGTCGGGAAGTTTGACTATAACTCGGTGGGAACGGTATGGCTGAATGGTGCCGCCAGCGGCAACTACTTCGGCAACAGATACAAAACCGTAGCCGATCCGCAGTGCTCCAGCATTGAGTCAAGCCTGCGGTCGGCCTGTACGCTCCAGGCAATCGCCGATACCAGCGGCAGCATCATTTTCCAGAATCCTCAACCGGGCACGAGAGGCAATTTCGGCCGAAACCGGTTTGATGGACCAGGGGAATGGTCTTTGGATATGGCAATGTCCAAGGCAATACGTATTGCCGAAGGCAAAACTTTTCAACTCCGTCTGGATGCGAACAACATCCTGAACCATCCGGTGCCGTCGTATCAGTCCTTCGGTTCGGGCATGCGCATCATCGTTGCGCAAGCCCCCATCGTGAGCATCAACGACGCCGTGAATCCATTTGGTTACCTGGATAACAAAGTGGGTACCCGCACATTCCAGATAACCGCTCGCGTAAACTTCTAGCGAGCAGCGCAGTTACTCAGCCTCGAAGGCTTGAAGGCCTGAAAAAATTTTCGGGTCTCCGAGTCTTCGGGGCTTTTTTTGTGATACCCTCAAAGCCTCCAAGTCAGAAATTCCTCGAAGGAGACAAATCATGCGCACCTGTCGGTTGTGGATCGTTTCTACGCTCGCTTTGCTTTTCTCCCTTTCCAGCCTGTTGGCCCAAAACACTCCATTCCCGGAGGTGAAGCCTGAAGCGGCCGGCTTCTCCGCTGAAAGACTGAACCGGCTCGATAAAGCCATGCAGGAGGCCATCGCCAGCAAGACGCTGGCCGGAATCGTCACGATGGTGGCGCGCCACGGAAAACTGGTTCAGCAGAAAACATACGGGCTCCAGGATATCGCAACATCAAAGCCCATGCAGCGCGACACCATTTTCCGAATCTATTCCATGACCAAGCCGATTACGGGCGTGGCCATGATGATCCTGTACGAAGAAGGAAAATGGCGGCCCAGCGACCCGATCGCAAAATACATCCCGGAATTTGCCGACCTGAAGGTATACACGGAAGCTGGCGGCAAGCCGAATCTTGAATCGCCGGTCCACCAGCCCACCATCGGCGAACTGATGTCTCACACCGCAGGATTCACTTACGGATCGTTCGGCAGCACCCCCGTGGACAAGATGTACCAGCAGTCGAATCCGCTGCAGGCAGCGTCTTTGAGGGAATTCATCGATAGGATGTCCAAGCTTCCGCTCGTCTATCAGCCGGGCGAAGGATGGATCTACAGCGTCTCCGTCGATATCCAGGGATACCTGGTCGAAAAACTTTCAGGAAAACCGTTCCCGGATTTCCTGCGTGAACGGATCTTCATCCCTCTCGGCATGAAAGATACCGCGTTTTATGTGCCTAAGGATAAACTCGATCGTCTTGCCACCATTTATACGCCGGACCCGAAAGGACCAGGGCTGGTGCCGGTCCCGAGAGATACAAATGTCGATAAAATCCCGGGACTCCCCTCCGGCGGCGGGGGGCTCTATTCCACGGCCGAAGACTATCTCCATTTCGCGCAAATGCTTCTCAATGGCGGAGTGTTGAATGGGACCCGAATTCTGGCGCCGAGTACCGTGGCTTTAATGCGCGTCAATCACCTTTCGGCACAGCTCATGACCGGGAAGTACGGGATCGGGTTTTACACGATGCAACCCGGCCTCGGGTTCGGGTACGATTTTGCCGTATTTGAAGATCCGACTCGATTCGGCAGTACCGCGGGCAAAGGCACTTTTCTCTGGGATGGCGTAGCCGGAACCTGGTTCTGGATCGATCCGACCAACGACCTCGTTTTTGTCGGAATGATACAGCGCGTGATGACTGCGGGACCAACACCCCCGAACATGGAAGATCTGTCACGGGCTCTGATCTACCAGGCACTGGTAGATCCAGCCAAATAGAAACAGTGGCAATGGGATTCGCGGCAAGACAGCCGCGAATCCCGCGAAATTACTGAATGACGTCCTCCACATCAAATCGTCCCCGCCGGACGCTCCCTTCCCTTTCAAAGCTGTCGATCCAGCCCCGGACGCGGCCTTTTCCATAGGTTTCCTCAAAGGCTGTCACGATCCGGTCCACCGGGATGTCTGTGAAACTGCCCAGAAATTCAATATATTCCATGAATTTCCGGTTCTCTGAATTGAACAGCTGGAAGATGGAGTCTTCGCGGCCATTGAACTCGAGCGGCTCGACATGATGCCGTCGGCACAATTCGATATTGAACGCGGGAGTCGACTTCACCCACTTCCCTTCCAAAAAGAATTCGACAAACGCATGGTAAGCAAAAATATCGCTCCCCATGTACTCAATCAACTGACGCGTGGCCAGGTGATTTCTTACATTCGCAAAGCCGGGCCTGGTGGGAATGCCCATCGCTCTCCCGGCAGCACAGAGCAAGGATGCTTTCGGTATGCAGAAACCTCTCCCGATCTTCAGCACATGGCTCGCGCGGTAGTGTTCCGGCCGGTAGAACGGCACATACGGGTCATACCAGATTCCATCCCTGACCGCATAATAGAGGCGCACCGCCTTTTCTGTGTCAGTCATGGCATCGACGCATATTCTCTCGGCGAATTGTCGGATTTCGGGATGATTGCAGTCAATAATTTCCGTCGGTTTGAGATACAGATCTGTGTTTTCCATTGCGCCAGTGTAACACCATCCGGGGGACAACCGGAAAATGGAATCCTGCTTGACCTGTCTAAAGCTTCACAGTTTACAGTTCTCTTTGCCCGCTGTTTTCGGGAATAATGAGTTCGAAAGGTTGAGATCCTATGATGAAAACCATTTCCGCCCTGGCCCGGGAATCTGGATTGTCCCGCAGTACGCTTCTCTACTACGACAGACTGGGTTTACTGAAACCGCATGGCAGAAGTCACGCCGGGTACCGGTTCTACTCGTCAACAGAGGTGGAACGGTTAGGCCAGATCTGCGCATTCCGGCAGATGGGCATCCCACTTAAGGAAATGAAGAGACTGCTCGACAGGTCGGTCGGAAATGCATCCGCCCTGATTCTGAGGCGCAGGCTGCGGGTTCTTGATCGGGAAATCTCAAATTTGCGAAGACAGCAGCATTGCATCCTGGAGCTATTGAAACAAAAACAACTAAGACAAGGAGTTGAAATGATTACCAAAGAACGCTGGGTAGCGATCATGCGTGCTGCCGGACTTAACGATGAAGATATGCATAACTGGCATATCCACTTTGAGAAGATGGAACCGGACGCACATCAGGAGTTTTTGGAATCGCTGGGAATCCAACCCCCTGAGATAAACAAAATTCGGGAATGGAGCCGAAATCAGTAATCACTGAACGGGCCAGCCCACACACAAAAATCCAATTCCAGATTTCGGACTACCCATGGGATCCGGAATCTGGAATTTGGATCCAGGCATCCCTACTTTATAGGCGGAGGTATTTTACTCTTGGGCATAGGCTTCCCCTTCTGCGAGGAACCGTCGGAGTCAATAAAGATGTATTTGTTCCTCATATCCGGCGGGACGAGGTCCCGCAAAGAAGTCTCTACGTCCTTGGGAGAATATTGCGCCTCGATAAAAATGAACGGGCGCGTCACCTTGGTAACCCTGAAAGGACAATGAATAAAATTGGCCGGAATATACACAAGAGAAGGCTTGTTGACGACATGCTTCTCCATTTCAGGCCCCATGAAAACTTCGTATTCGGCACCCAGTTCCTGCGGGTGATCGGGATCGGTTCCGAGTGCGACCAGGACTTCCGGATCCCTGTGTTTATGCGGTCCATGCCCCGCGATTTTTGTGGCGGATTCCCCCATCAGCATGGCGGAAAAAAAGTGACAGCCCTCGATGATGTCGCCATCGCAGAAAACCATGAACATGTTTTTCATGGCGCCGTATCCAATTTCGTATTCTTCCGGCGTCAATTCCGAGGTGAAATACCGTCGATATTTTGCTTCGCCTGGTTTGGGAGACTGGGCCGCAGGCCTGGGGGCCGCGATCAATCCTTCATTGGCGTTCAGCACCGTTCGCAGCGCTCCGGCCATGGCAACTCCGGCACTTCCGGCTGCGATCTCTTTCACGAAACCCCTACGGGTTGTCTTCGGTTGTGCGATTTTGATGAGACCCATGTATGTTCTCCTTGTGTGGATGGCTTTGGAAACATCATAATTCCTCGTCCTTCCGATGTCGAGATTTCTCACAGGGGGATCGCGGCTGCTTGCAGGCGCTGATGCCGCCGGGACGGCGGCGCTCCTGTGCAAGCCGCGATCAGGCAAGACGCCGGTGCTCCCAGTGGGCGGGCGAAATATCGTCTCCCTCGGTATCTCGTCCAGCGAGCAACCGCTCGAGCCAGGGCAGCATTAGTCCCACTCGCCTAGCCCGGATCACGAGATCCCACAACGGTTCGAATTTTTTCCATCCCGCGGTATAGGCAAGATGACGCAGCCGTTCCGACCAGGCGTCCTTGGTGCCGACCGATTGCAGAATGGATTTCCAGCTGTAAAACTCCCGGTAGGCGCGCCAATAACCCGACTCGAGTTCTTCCCTGGTCAAGCCGGAGGGAAGATACACACAGTGTCGCGTATCGTACAGATCCCAATTCTGATGCAGAATGCGTCCCTGGGCGGCCATGCGTGCGTGCAGGCGCGTACCTGGATAGGGTGTAAGAATATGGAATGTTGCGGTTTCAATACCCAGCCGAAGCGCCCAGTCCACGGTGCGGGAAAACACTCCGGCATCATCATGATCCATCCCAAAAACAAAACTGGCATTGACCATGATATTCAGGTCATGCAGCCGTCGAACGGCACTCGCGTAATCGCACTCGGCGCTGTGCGCTTTGTTCTGGGCTCTCAGATTGGCGGGATTGATCGTTTCAAAACCGATAAAGAGGCTCCGCAATCCGCAGGCCGCTGCTTTCTCAAGCAAACCCGGCTGCAATACTGCTTTCACCGTTGCGGCCGCCTGCCATAGCCGGCCCATTCCCCGCATGCCATCAAAGAGGGCTCCGGCAAATCTGGCATCGGCAAACAGGTGATCATCCAGAAAATAGAGATGACGCCCGGGCAATTCCTCGATTTCCGAAAGCGCCGCATCCACGGATTGGGTATAAAAGGCACAGCCTTCCCGGAAAAAAGATTCTTTGTAGCAAAAATCGCATGCATGAGGACATCCCCGCGAAACGACAATTGAGTTCGGGACCAGGTACAGGGAACGCTTGATCAGATCTCTGCGGACCGGGGGTACACCCGCCAGCGTACGTATGCGTGACTGATAACAGCGCTGCGGCTGACCGCAGCGAAATTCCTTCAGAAAAACGGGCCAGGTATCCTCGCCGGGTCCCAGGAAGATGGTATCGGCATGCCGCAACGCTTCTTCAGGCTGTGCCGTAACGTGAATGCCTCCCAGAACAACATAGGATCCACGCTGCCGGTAATGATCTGCGATCCGATAGGCACGATAAGCCGAAGTGATATAGACCTGGATGACGACGAGGTCTGGCGCATCATCGAATCCATCCTCTTCGACGTGTTCATCCGTGATCCGTATATCATCCTCCTGATCCAGATACCCGGCAAGCGTCGCCAGGCCGAGAGGCGGGAATAGCGAATACTTGATCGGACGATAGAAGGGGCTCTTTGCTTCTGTCAGCGCGGGCAGAATCATTTTTACTTTCATGCGCCACAGAATAGCTCACATTACTTTATATTGTAAAGTACTTTATTAATGCTGCATAAAAAAACGGCTGAATAGGCCTCGAATAGTGATTAGCCCCATTCGAGGCTCGAATTCAGCCGCTCCCGAACCGCTCATGCTGCAAACTAGGTTGTGCCCAATGACCTCCTGGCTTCCCGGTCAGGATCGTTCTTCACCACGCATACATCATCGAGAATCATGGTCTCACCGTTCGCAGCCGTGTATTTCGGCCATGCCAGCCAGCCCTTGCCATTGGGATCCCCTGTTTTCATGAACTGCAGCAGGTATCCAGCCATCTTCGTCGCCAGGCGCCTGGGACGGGCTCCGCCTCCCGTATGAGTCAGCATCAGGTCGGTATTGTAGAACCAGAAGCAGATGTCCACGCAGTGGAAGGCGCGCATCCGCGCATCAAACAGCGGCGGTTGCCAGCCGAACCAACTGACAAACACGGGCGCTTTTTGTTTTGATTTTGCATCCGCCAGCGAAACCACCCCCTGACGGTTGCTGCTCACCAGAGCCCAAATCTCCACCGGTCTCATTTTGGGAAAAGCTTTCGCGTAGGCTTGAACGACATCCCTGGCCTTATCCCCGAATCCGGCGCCGAATCCAGCTCTTTCTTTGACCTTTTCCACCACTTCATCCAATGTGATCTTTTCGAGCGCAGAGTCGGTCCAGCTGGGCGATTGCTCATGGAAAGTCGAGCAGATAATCATCGGAACGCTGTCCGCCGTTGCGGCTGCAGCTGGTGAGTAGGGATGCTGCGGAAGATAGGTTCCATCCACGAACGGGCTGAATCCGCGCCGCATGCCGCCTCCCGCTCCGGCCGGCTCTGCCGCCAGTTTCTGCTGCGCCTTGGTTGCCAGCGCGTAATAATCCTTCCACGGCATCTGCTGCAGCTTCTCTATCTCGGAGGGAGCCAGCCCGGCTTCCTTCATCACATACGAGCCCAGTTTCTCGGAGGATTCCTTATCCCCGGCCTGCGTGGTTGCGCCGCTGAGAACGACGGCTTTGTGGAATAGGCCTTTCGCGGAGGGCATTGCGGTAAGGATGCACACTTTGGCTCCACCGCCGGACTGCCCCATGATGGTGACATTTCCCGGATCGCCGCCGAAGTTGGCAATATTATCCCGTACCCATTCCAGCGCTGCTACGATGTCCAGCATCCCCACATTCCCGGACGCAGCGTATTTCGCCCCGCCGGCACCGGCAAGGTTGGTGAACCCAAGCGGTCCCAGGCGGTGATTGATTGAACAGAAAACGACATCACCAAAACGGGCAAGATTCTCGCCGTTATATCCGTCCTGCTCAATCCCGTTGCCATTGGTAAAGCCGCCGCCATGGATCCAGAATAGAACCGGCCTTCTCTTTCCATCCTTGATCGCGGGCGTAAACACATTGATGCGCAGACAATCTTCGCTCACATCGTCATAATTCCAGTGATCACGGAAGGAGCCGAGCTTATTGGCATACCGGTTTTCCATGTTTTGTGGAGCAGTGTTGCCCCACCAGAGCGCGGGAAAAATATCATTCCAGGGTTTGGGTTTCTGCGGAGGCATGAATCGATTTGCGCCGGAGGTATCCGCACCATAGGGCATACCCAGGAAATAATGGATATCACGCAGAATATATCCCTGCACCTTGCCATAGATCGTATCCGCGAGCGCAATGTTGTCACCAACCTGCAAAACCGGCCCGTCCGTGCTCTTGCCCGCCGCCCCGGCCGCTTCCGTCGCTCCTGACAGGGAGAGACCCGCTGCACCGGCTGCCATTATCTGAAAAAATGTTCGTCTGTTTGTAGTCATCTGTGTTCCCCCTTGGATCGCAAGCATCCGCCTGTATCGCTGCGTTTTCTCCGGCCCCGTACACTCAAGGCAGACAATTGCATCGAATCGCTAATTGATGGTAAAAGACCCGTTCAGCCGTATATCCCTGGATGAGCTTCCAATCATCACCGAATAGCCTCCAGGATAAAGGCGCCAGGAATGGCCTTGGGAATCCCATGCCGAAAGACTCTCCTTGTCGAGCTGCCATGTAACGACTTTGGCTTCCCCCGGCTTCAGCGTGATTTTTTCGAAACCCTTCAGTTGTCGGGGCGGTTCGTCTGCCACGGCCGGCATTCCGAGATACAGTTGGACGACCTCCGCCCCTTCCCTCTTCCCGGAATTGGTCACTTTCACTTTGACGGTGATCTGGTCTTTGCCCTTTGGTTCAACAGTCAAATCGCTATAGCGGAACGTTGTGTAGGAAAGGCCGAAACCGAAGGGGAAGAGCGGCTGCTGTTTCTTTGCATCGTACCAGCGGTAGCCGACAAGGACCCCCTCCGAATAATTGACAGTCATACCATCACCTGGGTATTCGAGGAAGGTTGAGCCCGGCCCCTGGTATTCATCCGCGGGAAATGTCATGGCAAGTTTTCCCGATGGGTTGACATCTCCAAACAGCAGTCGGGCAATCGAACTGCCGGCTTCCTGCCCGGGATAAAACGCCTCGATTACGCCGGCAACATTATCCAGCCAGGGCATGGCAACCGGGTTGGAATTGTGCAGAACCACAACGGTGCGCGGATTGGCTTTGGCTATTGCCTGAATAAGGCTGTCCTGGTTGCCAGGCAAAGGCAGCGTTATTTTGTCCTGTCCTTCCCCCATTTGCTCCGCCGCAAACACGATGGCCATATCCGCCTGTTTAGCCGTGGCGACGGCCTTTTCGAGCATTGACGGATCGGGAGGCTGCCAGCCCAGTGCCAGACCGGGTCCTAGAATGCTGGAGGTATTCGAATACTTCAATTCCACGGTGACCGGCCGGCCGGCGGTCAGATCCGCCGCCCCCTGGACTGTCTGGCCGAAATCCGCCCGCATCATGGTGGCAACCGGCTTATTATCCACATACAACTGAGCGGTTCCGACACCTGTCACTGAAAAGAGATAGGTACCGGTAGCCGGCGGGGTGAGTTTTCCAGTCCATCGCGCGGACCAGATGTTGCGGCGGGGCATCGACATCCCGCCACCAGCCGGCGGCGGAGCCCCCGCCGCGGGAGGCGCTCCGGAAGCACTTCGTCCGCCCGGGGCCGGAAGCCCCAGCGCGGCAAAAAACTCGGACGGGGGATTCGACACATCCTTAACGCCATCCTCCACTCGTGCAATCACCGGTACGCCGGTAGAATCGCCGCTATTGAAATACTGGGCCAGAAGCCCCTTCCCTTCGCCCGACGCAGGTTTCAAGACATCCTGCGCAATGATGGGAAGCGGCCCGATTCCAGCTGTTCCCTGCGCATAGGTAACCCTGACTCCCTGCCCGGCACGCTCTTTGATGGCATCCAGCGGAACTGCAACCTTGGTGGCATAGACGTGGCCGCTGCCATTCAACCCGATGGTCACGTTGGGTCCGGCATCATCGCCAATGACAGCAATGGTTTTCACCCGGGCGGGATCAATGGGCAATATGCCCTGATTATTTTTCAGGAGCACGGCTCCCTCTTCCGCAATTGTCCGCGAAAGTGCCTGGTGCTCCGGAGTGGAAACCTCCGCATCGGCTTTGCCCTGAGCCGGCGAATCATAGATGCCCAACCGGAAATAGGGAGTCAGATTGTAGTAAAGCATCCGGTCGAGATCGCTGACGCGCAGTTTCCCTTCCTTGATGAACGTCCCGACATCTCCTCCGGACACGCGTGTAACGCCGGCCAGCGCAGCCGTAAGAGGATCGCGCTGGGCAAATGCGGCATCCGGCGCGATAAATCCATCATAGCCCCAGACGCGCAGATAGCTGAGGAGGTCGGGGTTATTGCAGGCAAACTGTCCATTTACCTGGTTGTAGGAACACATGATCCCGCCGGTCTTTGCGCGCTCGACCGATGCCTTGAACCCGGGCAGATAAATCTCGTGCAGCGCCTTCTCGGATATCCTCGCATCGATACCGGCGTTGTCGGGGAGAATGCCGCAGCGCGTGTTTTCCTGATTGTTGCCGGCATAGTGCTTCAAAACCGTCAGCACCTTTTGTTCGTTGAGAGCTTTGATTTCGGCGACGGCAAATTCGGCGGTCAGGTAGGGATCCTCGCTAAGTGTCTCCCCGTTCCTGCCCCAATGCCAGGTCCTCATTATATTGATCGTCGGACCCAACACTGAATTGGAGCCCTTCCCGATAAACTCCTCACCAAGAGCCTTGCCGTACCGGCCCGCCAGATCTCGATTCCAGGTGGCCGCTAAAGTCACCGCATTTGCCCACGCAGTGACATTTTTCCCCCGTGCCTGCGGAGTGGATCCCATCGTCGCAATGCCGTTCGGTCCGTCCGACCCCCCGCCGGAGTTCAAACCAAGACGCTTGTTCGTGCTCCTGCCCGTGATGCCTCCAAGCTCAGCCAGTTTCTCTTCCAGGCTCATGCTGGCAATGGCTTCAAGCGCCCGGCATCCGGGAGTCTGGTTTGGGTTCAACCACGGCCTCTCTTCAGGACCGGGATTGCAGGGGCCCGGCTGAATGCCAGGTATCTGGGCAACACGCATAGCAGTTTGGGAACTCGCCACCTGGCTCGACTGACCCAGCACCCACGGCAGCATTGCTATTATCAGAACACACGAAAACTTCACTCTTTGAACAGACATAGCGCCTCCAGGAAAACGGCCTCCATTTTACACAATTGTATAATTCCTGGCTAGTGAGTAGTGGCCAGTGGCCAGTGGGCAGTCGGTAGTGGGTAGTGGGTAGTGGACAGGTAGTCTCCTGTCTCCTGTCTCCTGTCTCCTGTCTCCTGTCTCCTGTCTCCTGCCTCCTGCCTCCTGCCCACTACCCACTGATTTTAATTTTTCTCGAGGAAACAAAATTGGCGAGGGCAATGACGGCTCCACCCAAAAACACATACCGGTACCCGCCAACGCCCCCTTTTGTCCAGGCCAGGCCGCCAAGGAGCGGTAGAAAAATCGTAACGATGTGATCGAGGCTGGTACCGAGGGACAGGCTCGGAGAAATCTCATCCGGAGAAACTGCAATCTTTTTCATGTATGTGATCCGGGCCATGCCAACCGAGTCGAGTGTGAAATCCGCAATATAGCAGAGGTAGATAAAAGCAATTGCGACCGATGGACGGAACAGGCTCTCGGCAAAAACATACCCGAGGCAGGTAAAGAAAAAAAGGAATGCCTCCGCACTCAGAACAAACCGCTCCCCTACCTTGTCGATCAGATGCCCTACCCAGGGTTTTACAAAGATGCCGATCACCGCAACGATAAAAAAAAGCAGCGTCATCGTGGCGACAGGTTGTTTGAATACCTCGACCAGCACCCAGGGGCCAAAAGTCAGGAAGATCTGCTTGCGCGCGCCATAGAGCATGCACAGCCAGTAATAGAGACGATATTCTTTTCGGAAAATATAGCGCCTTTGCGTTCGCAGCCTGTGAACGGGGCGGATAAAGGCCAGGAAAATTGCGGAAAGCAGAAAAGCTCCGGCCCCGAGACTGAAAGCCGTAAGGAAATTGATATGCAAAAACCGAAATAAAACCCACAAGGCGGCAGAACTAAACACAATGGCTACATTGCTGACAGAGCTGAGCTTCCCAAGTACTTTCCCGGTTTCGTCCGGGTTGGCAAAGCCCATCCCAATGCTGCCGCTCAACGGCATAAAGATATGCTGCCCCATGCTATAAATAAAAATGACCGGAATCACATAGGCATAGACGGGAGGCAGCATTCCCAGCGTGAACATTCCCACGGCAGCAATGATGTTTGCCAGAACCGAGATTCGAACGTCGCCCAGAAAAGAAAGAGCGCCGATAACAAGCACCACCAGCAATCCGGGCAATTCGCGCGGGAATTCCAGCGCCGTCCGGTGCATGATCAGCATGCCAAAATGTTCTTTCAGGTAATTGGCAAGGGTTGAACTGTCGACACTCTGGGCAATTCCGAGAAAAATGCCGGAAATAAGAAACATCAGGTAATCCCGCTCCATGCCCTTTACGATGCCCTGTATTTTTTTCATGAACATGCCCACAGATGAATGGATCTATCTCAAGCCGCCGATATGGTGCGCGGCACTCTGGCCCGCGATTAAATCATTTATTCGCTGAATATAGTACGAATTTCGGCGTAAAATTGCAGGGTTGCCTATTGCTTTACCGGAGGATTCTTTCCCGTGTGAATCTTTTGTGTATGCTCAATCGTATTACACTCGGGTGGAATATGTACGGGTCAATTGATACGGCAATTGGAACACTGATGACTTTCGAGAACGAAGCGACACGGCTGCGCAGCGGAGATACGGATGCCATTGCGCAACTGGTGGAGCAATACCAGCATCGGCTGTACCGCTATCTGCTGCGGCTAGTATCCAAACCCAGTACGGCAGAGGACTTATTTCAACAAACATGGCTGCGCGTAATGGAGCGAATACAGTATTATGATCCACGACGCAGCTTTGAGGGTTGGCTATTTGCCGTTGCGCATAATCTTGCCATCGATCATCTCCGGCGCAAGCAACCGGAAAGCCTGGATGAGCCGCTCCCTTCGGGAGAGACGCAGGCAGATTTGACGCGAAGCGAAAAGCCGGGTGCGCTTGATCTGCTGATGACGAAGGAACGGGCGGAGGGCGTGGGAGAAGCGATTGCCGACCTGCCGGTTGCCTTTCGCGAGGTGATCACCCTGCGATTCGAAGAAGGAATGAAGTTGGAAGAAATAGCGGCCGTTCTTTCACTCCCGATGGGGACAGTGAAGACGCGCCTGCATCGTGCCCTGAAGGCATTGCGGTTGACTCTGGAAGAAAGACTGGAAATCGAGTAAACGCCATGAAGGAACACCTCATCGTACGCGAATTACTGCCCCTTGCCTCTGCAGATATGCTGGAGACGGATCAGGAACATCTTGTTCAACAGCATCTGCTTCACTGCCCTGAATGCCGCGCGGAATATAGCCAATGGAATGGGATTGCCGGTGCACTCAAAGCGATTCCGATCCCGCAGGCCCCGCAAAGGCTTGTCATCCAGACCCGGCGTCTTCTATACAGCACGGTCTCCGCAAGGAAGCATCAGGCAAGCAAGGTTGGCCTGTCGTTACTGGTTATTTTCTCCTGGATGGTGGCATTCATGACTTTGGGATTTGTCCGAATGCTGGATGTTCCACTCACCCGGTGGCTTGATGTATCCTCGACGACTCTGTGGGTCGTCTATATCGGGATCAGCTGGTTTGCCACGGCATTGGCGGCCGGGATACTTGGCAAGCGCTATCAGCAGGAGGGCAGAACCATATGAAATCTTTTTTCCAGGAACTGCGCCTTGTTCCGCGTATCATCTGGCCCATAGCGCTGATGGCCACCAGTGCCATCTGGTACCTGTTTTTCTGGGCACCGCGATCGTGGCCCATCACCCGCACTGAAGTTGCCTTCCTGGCCTGGGGAGCGCTGATCTTCTTTGCCTGGGTTGTGATGATCGGGTACATCTACTCCGATTCCCGGCGACGAGGCATGCGCCATATCATGTGGACCATGCTGGCCATCTTCATCCCATATTTTATCGGAGCCATCCTCTATTTCGTTCTGCGGGATCCACTATTGGTCGCGTGTCCCAAATGCACTGCCAATTGCCGGAGTACTTTTGTGTACTGCCCGAAATGCGGCGCCGAGATTTCGCCAGCCTGCCCCGAATGCAAACGCGCGGTGGAGCCTACCTGGAATCGCTGCGCTTATTGCGGGAAAGAGCTCATCAGCTGAACTTTAAAACCATATTTTCCATTCGATGCGATGCAGGCCGGTAGACCCGCGTGGAAATGCCGGCTCCGCCTCAGTTACCTGTCCTTTTCCATTCCCTTCAAAGCACCTGCCCCCCAATGGATGCCAAGGGCAGAAGTTCCGCCCCGAGGGGACGCGCATTTCGCGTCTGCCAATTTTTCTATCGGGATCCATTTGCTTCTCTTCATCCGCGACCTTAAATAATAGCAAAGCGCGGGGGAAACCCTGGCTTATTGAGCGCCACCCGCATCGGAAGGAGTGTGCCATGCACGCCAGGCTCACAGTAGTACTTGCCGCTTTGATTCTCTCTTCCACCACACTTTGGGCTCACGGGATTGTAGGAAATCGCATGTTCATTGAACCGCTGTTCACCGAGGATGCGAATGTCAAGAACGAGCTCGTATTGCCGTTCCTCAAATTTGGAGTTCAACCCGATGGCACCTGGCGCCAGACCTCCTTCGCACTGGAGAAGCAACTATACCCGGAACGCCTCTCCATAATTTTGGAGTCCGGGCGCATGAACCGGCATGACGGCTCGTCGCGCCTGTCCGGGTGGGACAATCTGGAGCTGGGCGTGAAATTCCAGGCATATACCAATGATGCACACGAGTTTCTGCTGAGCCCGGCCTTGTTTGCAGCGCTCCCCACCAGCTCCAGATCGGTGACAGAGCATGAAACCTCATTGACGCCGATGCTGCTGTTTGGAAAGGGCTTGAACGAAGCTCCATCGCGATGGATGCGCCCATTGGCGATCCAGGGAGATGTCGGCTTTTCATCTTCAGTGCGAGGTCCTTCGGAGAAGGAATTCCAATTTAATGCCGTGTTGATGTACAGCGTTCCCTATCTGAACCACTATATTCGAAAAGCAGACGATCGTTACGCCGTGGAACATAGCCTTCGGCGGGGACTTTCCCGCGGGGCGTTGTTGGGAAATCTTTTCCCATTTGTTGAATTCAACAGCACACATCCAATAAATAGCGAGGATGCACGGGTCTCGAGTTCTCTGCGCCCGGGGATCCTTTGGATGGGCCAATATGTCCAGGCAAGCCTGGCCGCGGACATTCCGGTTCAATACTCCGGCGCGGAGGATCGCCCACACAGAGGCGTCTGCATTTCATTCGATTGGTTTCTTGATGAAATATTCGACAGCCTGAAATGGACACCGTTTGGCAACCATTCGCGGAGCCATGGGAAACATTAGGAAGCGAGGATACCACGAAATCAGGAACCGGATTTCGTGCTGTTCCCGTGTATGTATACGGCACGAGCCGGCAGCGGGATGGCAATGTTTTCGAGTCGAAAGCGCTTCAGGATTCGCTTTCTCAACTCATGTTGAACGGAGAACTGATCCACGAATTCGGCAACCTGGCAGCTGAGCGAAAAATCCAGCGACGAACTCCCGAACCCGGGGATAAACCGAACGGATGGCGGCGGCTCCAGGAGCAGCCCCTTGATTTCACCGGCCCCTTTGCGAACCTCGTCCAGCAGGATTGCCTCAATCCGGTCCGGGTCGCTCTCCAGGCTTACCGACACAGGAATACTGAAACCGATCTGTTTCTCCGGAAGATGATAGTTGGTAACGATTGCCTGTGCGAGTTTCGAATTTGGAATGATTACCAGGTTATTGGCCAGCGCTCGAATGGTCGTGCTGCGCCAGCCGATATCGGACACATATCCCTCCTGGCCGGAGTCGAGCTTAATATAATCCCCAGGCCGCACATAGCCTGCCAGGCTGACGTAAAAACCTGCAAAAAAATTAGCCAAGGTATCCTGGAGCCCGAGAGCAACAGCGAGGCCGCCGACGCCCAAAGCCGTCAACAGCGGAGTGATGGACATTCCCAAAGAACTCAGCAAAATCAGGATACCGACAATGATCACGGCTACCTGGGCCATGTTTTGTGTCAGGGAGGTTACCGGAAGAGTTCCCTGGACCTTGGCGCCATAATTTTTGACCGTCTCGCTCGCCAGCCTTGCACCGACAAATGTCAGCGACGTGATCATCAGAAAAAGCAGGATTTTTGCAATGAGGTCGCTGATTCTGTTCGGCAGGACGGAGAGTTGAGCGGCAAGGTGAAGCGCCAGCATGATAACCCAGATCATGAAAGGGCCACGCAGTGCCTGCACAACAATATCGTCAAATTTGCCCGATGTCTTTTTTGCCCAGCGCGCCAGAGTTCCAAACAGGATGCGTCGAACCACGAATCCGAGGACCAGGGTGATGAAGAATATCAATGCGGGAGTCAAGAGCTGGATACTGTGGTTGCGCATGAACTCGATCACTTTCATTTCCGTTTCCCTCAAACCCGAAGCTAACATACCACCGAGGAAAACGCTACAGAAGCCTGAGCCGAAAGACGCGCCGACATTGAGCGCTCTGTGTCATACTTTAGCCGAGCGTATTGCGGCCTCCTTGATGTTTCGTTTGCCTTTTCCCGGACACCCGATTAAGATCGCCCCGCGGAAATTCTTAATTCGGTTCAGCTGCCAATAGACATGAAAAGGAATCAGGATTCGGGATTCCGAAGCGCCGAATTTCCTGGTCTCCACTACCGGTGTTTTCGATATGATCGTTTATGCCGCTACGGTATTTGTAAGTGCGTTTCTCCTCTTCCTCGTTGAGCCGCTTCTGGCCAAATATATCCTGCCTTGGTTCGGCGGCAGCCCCGGGGTATGGACGACTTGCCTGCTTTTCTTCCAGGTTTTGTTGACAGCGGGTTACGGCTATGCGCATCTGCTTGCAAAAAAATTCTCACCCAAACATCAAGCCTGGATAACCATTGCCGTCCTTTTGTTGACGATAGCATCGCTGCCGATCGCTCCCTCCAGAACCGGTCTTCCCGAGGATGTTGCAAATCCGACGTGGCATATTCTGAAAATCCTCGTCCTTAGCATCGGCTTATGCTATTTCCTATTGTCCTCCATCGGACCGTTGATGCAAGCCTGGTATACCTATCACCAGCGTGATGACTCCCCATACCGACTCTATACCATTTCCAACCTGGGATCATTTTTGGCGGTATTCGGATACCCATTGGCGATTGAGCCGGCACTGGGCCTGAACCTTCAGACAAAGCTATGGTCGGGTTTGTATATCGTTTTCGCAGTTTTGTGCGGCACTTGTGCAGTTTTCCTGATCAGAAACGTCATTCGCCATTCTATAAACCTCGATAATGCCTCTAAAGAAGATCCAGCATCGATCCAATCGCCCCGGTGGACCCACAGGGTCATGTGGCTCGCGCTGACTGCCTTGAGTTCGATCCTTCTGATGGCGACCACCAACCAGCTGTGCCTTGATGTGGCAGTCATCCCGCTGTTGTGGCTGCTCCCCATGGGGCTCTACCTGCTTTCGTTCGTTATTTGTTTCCACAGCGAACGGTGGTATTCCCGATTGTGGTTTGGGATTGCCTTGGCTGCGGCGTTGATCCAGACATGCGTTGTCCTGCAACAAGGTATCTTTGTCCGGCTGCCGCTGCAGATTTTTTCATACTGCTTTACTCTCTTTGTCTGCTGCATGGTTTGTCATGGAGAATTGGTTCGCCTGAAGCCGCATAAGGATCACCTCACTTCGTTTTATCTCATGATATCGTCGGGAGGCGCCATTGGCGGCATATTTGTGTCGCTCATAGCCCCGCACATATTTAAGGCTTATTGGGAATTTCACTTTGGCCTCGCCGGGCTTGCACTCATCTTTATCTTCATCCTGATCCGGGATCGATCCGGCTATCTGTACGGCTGCCGACCGGCCTGGGCCTGGGGACTGATCGGCATTGCCTTTCTGGCGCTGCTTGGAACCCTGGGCCAGCAGATTCGCGGCTCTCTCCTAAACAATATAACGATAAAGCGGAATTTTTTCGGCGTTCTACGCGTACTTGAAGACATCCAGAGTGACCCGTCGGAGAATCGCACCGTACTCATGCATGGGCGTATCGAGCATGGGTATCAGTTTGCCTCAGAAGGCAAACGCTACTGGCCCACCTCCTATTTCGGCCCCAGCAGCGGATTGGGACTGGCGATTCGCTTCCACCCGAGACGACTCGACCCCGCTCAACGCCATCTTCGAGTCGGAGTCGTCGGGCTCGGAACCGGAACAATTGCGGCCTATGGAGAAGAGGGCGATTATTTTCGATTTTACGAAATCAACCCGGACGTTATTGAGTTCTCAAAAAAGTATTTCACATATCAAAAGGACAGCGCAGCCAGGATAGACGTCGTGCTCGGAGATGCGCGCATCTCCATGGAGAGCGAACGAAGCCATGGCCAGCCGGGATCATTTGATGTGCTGGCCATCGATGCTTTCAGCAGTGACGCGATTCCCGTTCACCTTCTCACGCGGGAGTGCTTTCAGGATTATTGGTATCATCTGAAAAAGGATGGGATACTGGCGTTTCACATCAGCAGCCGATATTTCAATCTTAGTCCCGTTATTCGCAGTCTTGCCCTCGATGATGCCGAGCACAAGTTGTCCGCCATTCTGGTGGAGGATCCCGGCAGCGCGCTCCAAGAGACCGATGCCACGCGATGGATTCTTGTGACCTCAAACCGGGAGTTTTTATCGAAAGCGGATATCAAGGCGGAAATAAGCCCTTGGACAGCCGAGGATTCCAAACACCTCCTGTTTACCGACGATTACAGCAACCTGTTTAAGCTGTTGAAAGGACAGTAGTCAGGAGTCAGGAGTCAGGAGTCAGGAGTCGGGAGTGTCACGTCATGATTTCCATTAGTCACATTTTAGTTAGGAGTAAAAATACTCTCATCGAGAAATCTATTTTGTATGTTTATTTGGAGTTTCGCTTTGTTATACGCGGAATTCCAGGCTTAGGGACTACCAGCAAAAATCTTTATCCCCGCATCCTGCAAATCCGGACGCAATTCTGACTCCTGTCTCCTGACTCCTGTCTTCTTCCCTCACACCCAACTCTTGGTAGGCTGATAGTCGAAAGGTTCCATGGAGAAGCTGCCGCGACCTTGCGTCAGCGAGCGCATATGGGTCGAATACCCGAACATTTCAGAGAGAGGCACCAATCCACGGACAACGGCAAAGCCGCTGATGAGATCGGTTTCGCGAATCTCGGCTCTTCGCGCGCCAAGATCCTTCATGATCGGTCCCAGGCAATCATCGGGAGTACGGACCTCAAGGCTCATCACAGGCTCGAGCACGATAGTCTGCGCTTGAGCAATCGCCTCACGCAATGCCAGGGTAAGGGTTCCCAGCAGGGGGACGACGGGATCGGGTGGATCGTTATGCCGGAATTCCAGAACGTTAATTCTCACATCCACGATCGGGTACCCATGCGACCCGCCGGAATTACATCCGCGCATCAGAATTTCCTGGGCTTCGCGCTCGAGTGCGGAGGTGAGAACTTTTGCAATGCGGGAGACATCAACCTCTACCGGAGCCAGGCTCCGATCGCCCGCGGTCCGGGGCCGGGGCAGAATTTCCAACGCGGCCCGGCCGCTGACCAGAACATCGCTGATGCGCTTTTCGAATTCGCCCTTGCCGACGGCTCGCACGGTCGTGGTTTCCCGATAGGATACGCGCGGACGGCCAAAAAAGGCGGGGACATTAAACTCCCGCTGCATCCGGTTGCGAGTCACTTCCAGGTGTAATTCTCCCATACCCGAAAGAATCATCTGCCCGGTTTCTTCATCCGTTGTGACACTCATGGTCGGATCTTCACGCAGCAGACGCGTAACGATTTCGAAAAGCTTATCCCGATCCGCCGAGGTCTGGGTCTCAACGGCCATTGAAACCACGGTCTGGGGAAAGTGAATCGGCTCGTAGGTAATGTGGTGCTGCGGATCGCACAGAGTATCGCCCGTGACAACATCCTTCAAACCGTGCACCGCGATGATATCGCCGCAGCGGGCCTGATCCACTGGTTCCGTGCGGTCTGCATGCAGGCGAAGAATGCGCCGGAGGCGAATATTTTTTTTGGTGCGCGGATGATAACAACGTTCCTCCGTCGATAAAGATCCGGAATAGACTCGCATCCACAGGTAATCGGTGCTGGTGGTCGCGACGACTTTAAAAACCAGCGCGGAAAATGGCGCTTCCAGCGTTAAAGGGCGTTCCACAGCCTTGCCTGTTTCCGGATCCATCCCTTGCGCCGGGGGGCGATCCAGAGGCGAAGGCAGGTAATTACAGATCGCATCCAGCACTGGCTGGACACCAAGATCGCGCAAAGCAGCACCACAAAAGACGGGGATCAGCTTGCCGCTCAGCGTGGCCTCTCGGATGCCGCGTCGAAGATCCTTGGTCGAAATAGGATCACCTGACAAATAGAGATCCGCCAGCCAGTCGACGCAATCCGCGGCATTTTCAATCAGCTGATTCCTGGCTTCTTCGACGATGTCGGCCATTTCGGCTGGGATTGGTCGGAATTCCTGGTCGCGTCCGCGCGTTGCCGGATCGAACACCGTAAGGTGCAGATCGAGCAGGTCGATTATGCCGCCCAGCTGGCTTTCCCCGCCGTAGGGTATATTCAAAAAAACGGCGCGCGCGCCAAGTCGCGTTTGAATCTGCTTCAGAACGCGTTCGTAATCGGCTCCCGCCCGATCAAGCTTGTTGATGAATGCTATTCGCGGGACCTGATAGCGGTCGGCCTGTCTCCATACCGTCTCGCTCTGCGGTTCAACTCCTTCCACTCCCGAAAAGATGACGACGGCGCCATCCAGCACTCGAAGGCTTCGCTCGACCTCCGCCGTAAAATCCACATGGCCCGGCGTGTCGATCAGGTTGATCTGGTGGTTGCTCCAAGGGAAAGTGGTTGCCGCAGCAGATATTGTAATGCCGCGCTCGCGTTCATCGGCCCTGAAATCCATCACAGCCAGGCCGTCATGAACCTCGCCGATTTTATGGGTTCTACCGGAATAGAAAAGGAAACGCTCGGTCGCCGTGGTTTTTCCGGCATCAATATGAGCGATAATCCCTACGTTTCGCACGCGCTCGAGCGGCGTCAATGCCATCCAACCCTCCATCTCGAAACACAGATTTCAGTACTTTTGCAGTTCGTGCATCATTCGTCAAGAGATTAAGGGAACCCTTCAGTTATTTGCGTTTGGATCCATGTTCAAACGGGAAATATGGCGCGCCCCGTACAAAAGATTTGAGCCGCACAATGCCAACAGGCGGATAAAGGCTTGCAAGCGGGGATCCGTTCAATGCAAAATCTTCTGATCGTCAACAGCGAGTGAGGAGCATGAGAACGATTGTTGATTTGAATGTAGCCGATCTCACACCAACCCAGGATGAAGTGCTCTCGGCCCAGGGAATGGCAGGCCGCGCCAATATCCCGGATCGGATTCGCAGTCTGATTGATTCAGCGCTGGATCTGTTCCGTGAATTGGCTGAGCCCAAAGGGTTGATGCAGGAAGTATCTCTTTCAGAATTTGAAGCCATCTATGCAGGAGACGGCCTGAATTCTCCGGAAGGCCCGGTGCCGCTGATAATACCACGGGCAGATGGCCTTGCCATCTTTGCCGCGACCATGGGTAGTTCCCTGATATCTAAAAGCAGCGAGCTTTTTGCCAAGGGAGGGCCCGCATTGGGTTTCATGCTGGACGCCGTCAACTCGAGCGCAGCCGAACGTCTTGGGAGACAGATGGGCCTGCAATTCGTCGGTTCGATGCCGGAGGAAATCCGCGGGGCAAAGCCGCTCAAGGTTCAGTATTATTGCCCCGGTCATTGCGGCTGGCATATTTCCGGCCAGGTAAAGCTGTTTCAATCCCTTCATCCTGAGGAAATCGGAATGTCTGTGAGCGACCGATGGGTCATGCAGCCGGTCAAATCCATCTCGGGAGTCCTGGTCGCCGGCGAAATGGACATACACAGGTTTCAGCCCGCGTTCTCTTTCTGCAAGGATTGCAGGGAGCATAAATGCATCAAAAGGCTGTTGCTTCTGGAAAACGAAGGCTAATGCAGCGGGTCCAACGGATCTTTATATAAGACATGTAATGGAAGCTACATACCGAGCGCCGGAGGCGTTAAAATAGCAATTCCATAGAGCAAAGGACTTCGGATTCACTACACTGGCACCTGCCGCAGAAGGCTTTGAGTCCGGATCACGGGATTCCGATAATGGGATGAGACATGGAAAACATACTGAAACGATTGCAGCGAGGAGAAGTTATTGTCGGCGATGGTGCCTTGGGCACCATGTTGATGCAACGGGGCCTCAAACTTGGCGAACCACCGGAGGCGTTGAACCTGACAAAGCCGGGCATCCTCGAAGAAATCGCCTCGCTTTATCTAGAAGCAGGCGCCGAGATAATTACAACCAATACATTCGGGGCATCCACTTTAAGGCTCCGGCAATTTTCACTGGACGGCGAAATTGATGCCATCAACAGAAGCGCCGTGGCGGCAGTACGCCGGGTTGTCCAGGATCGTGCTTATGTTTCCGGATCCGTCGGGCCCTCCGCACACATGCTCGAACCTTTCGGAGATACCGATCCCAACGAAATTTTACTGAGTTTTCAAGCACAGATCCGAGCTCTCCTGTCCGCCGGAGTCGACCTGATCTGCATTGAAACAATGACGGACGTCGCGGAGGCAAAGCTCGCGATCGAGGCTGCACGAACCGTCAGTGCCGATATTCCTATCATGGCCACCATGACTTTCAGCAGATCTCCACAGGGCGGTTTCTTTACTTTAATGCGGACGCCACTGAAAGACGCCTGCGAGGAATTGGAGAATGCCGGCGCCAACATCGTGGGATCCAATTGCGGCGATGGCATGGAAAGCATGGTTAGTATTGCCGGCGAATTCCGGAAGTACGCGAGAGTTCCTGTCGCCATTCAGGGCAATGCAGGACTCCCAATTGTCGAGGGAGACAAGCTAACTTACCCGGATACTCCAGAATATGTCGCGGGGAAAGCTAAAGAAATGCTGCAACTCGGAGTACAGATTATCGGTGGCTGCTGTGGCACGCAGCCGGATCATATTCGCGAAATCAGGAAGATCGTGGATGGCAGGCGCTAAACAGCGGACCCTGGATAGGTTCGGTTGGGATTTTGGGTGTGCTAGACTTAAAAAAGATCCAATGGAGGCACACCATGAGATTAAGTGCACGGAACGTGTTAAAGGGCAAGATCAAGCAGGTGAAAGCAGGGGCGGTCAACACTGAAATAGTAATGGAACTGGCTCAGGGCGTCGAGGTTGTCTCGATTATCACAAAGGAGTCTGCCGATAATCTGCAACTGGCACCTGGCAAGATCGCCTATGCTGTCGTCAAGGCATCCAATGTCATGATCGCGGTCGATTAAGTTTGGGAGCCGGGAGCCGGGCCAGAATTCCGGCTCCTGGCTCCCTCGTTCATTTACAGCCGCAGGAATATTTTTCTCTTGTACAGAAAGTGCGCAAAGAGAAAAACCAGCGACAGGCCGACAATTGAAATCACCAATTCGTCGAATCCCGCGGCGATATGGTCATTTAAAAAGAGCCCTACGCTTCCCCCAACGATCCGTCCCGCAGGCTTCCGGAAGCTGCCGATGATACTGGCAGTCATATAAATCGTAATGGAATTCATCCCGATCCATACAAACGGCTGGCACCATTTGCGCACCTGCCAGACATCCACAATCAGGTAAAAGAGACCCAGCAAAATCGAACTGTATCCTCCGGCAACAAGGGCGTAAGATGGAGTCCAGATTCTTTTGACCACAGGAAGCTGCAGATTCCAGAGCCATCCTGCCAGGGCAGCCGCAATGCCGAATCCAATCAGGCAGGCGGCTTTTTTCCGGCTCTCGATCGATTGAGCCAGCAGCAACAGGCCGGCAAATACCCCCAGCAGACAGGACGCAATACCTCCCAGAGAGCTCAGTAATCCCTCCGGGTCAAAAAACACATCATACTTGCGCCCGCCCAGGTACTGAAAATCCAGGTGATCGGACAGGTTGTAGCCGCGTTCATACTTCCCCGTCACGCGCATCTGCTGCCCATAAAACAGCTTTTCCGCCGCGGTCCATGCAACGCTGTCAGGCACCGCCGAAAAATTCCGATCTTCCCGGAGGCTTTCGGCTCCCTCCCCATCGCCATTGCGTTCGGCCATGGCGGCAAGGGCGTCCCGGGTGAGATGGATATCCCGAATCGGAACGAAACTGAGCAGCGCCCAATAGCCCACCAGCAGGCCGACGCATATGGTCGCCAGAATCTTTGGCTTGAAGAAATGAAATAGCAGCGCGGTAACCAGATAGGCAATGGCGATGCGGTTGAGCACCCCCATTAATCGCACATCCGGCCAGGGATTTGAGATCCCGCCGGAATAGAAGATCCCCAGAAGGAAGATCAGGACGCTTCTTCGAATAATGCGCGTGAGGACTGCCTTGTGCCCCGTTCCTTTGCTCCGGCCAAGCGAAAATACAATCGATACGCCCACAATAAAAAGAAACAAGGGGAATATCAGATCATAGGCGTGAAACCCCTGCCATTCGGCGTGGATAAGCTGATAGGTAAGGAAACGGGTCGCCGGCTTTTGCGACATGCGATCAAGGGCATAGGCCAAATAGTCGGCGCCTATGATCCAGAACATATCAAAGCCACGCAAAGCATCGAGAGACATGATGCGCGGACCGACACCTACGGGTGCAGGAACCAATGGAGAATCTGTTTGAGTTTTCATGGCAGGCTAGGTCTATATTAATCTCTTTCCAGTTACAAGCCGAAATATGCAAAGAATGGGGTCGACAACACAACAACCATCGGAGGATTTCAATGCAAAAGACCTGTCTATTCTCGATACTCCTGATCCTGATCTCGGCTTCCATTGCACTGGCCGGAGAAAACGAAGGATCCCAGGGAAGCGGTTGGGCTATCAATGCCAAAGCGGGCACGCTGGGCATAGGAGCGGATATCAGCCGCTCCATCGTACCTCGAGTTTTGAACCTGCGCGTTGGCGCCGGCTTCTTTTCCTACTCAACCGACCTATCGGAAGAAGGTATCGACTATTCGGCAAAATTGAAACTGGGGGCCATCCCCATTGCACTCGATGTGTTTCCCTTCAAGAATTGGTTTCGGCTCGGAGGAGGAGTCGTTGTTAATCTGAACGAAGTGAAGGGCACGGGACATTCATCCACTGGCACTTTTACCATTGGTGATCGCCAATACACAGCACAGGATATTGGAGAAGTCGACGCCAAGATAAAGTTCAATCGCACCGCCCCATACTTCGGATTGGGCTTTAGCAACCCCATCAAACGATCCGGGCACGTCAGCTTCTTCACTGACATCGGGATCCTTTATCATGGAACGCCTTCTGCCAGCCTTACAACGACCAAGAGTGTTCCCGGATTGCAGACCGAAATTGATAAAGAACTGCAAAACATCAATGAAGACATTCGGGATTTCAAGCTGTTCCCCGTCCTTCAGTTTGGGCTCAGCATTCGTTTCTAGAAAGAGCCGTGCAATTCGCCGTTGCCGTTCATTCTCTGGCGGCGAATTGCATCGCCTTCACATGCTAGAATATTCATATAGTATGGAGAAGGAGAGTGAATACCATTATCGCCAGGAAAGTTCACCACACCGATGCGGAAGGGCTTCCCATCCGCTCTGATTGGGAGAATGCCGTTCCCATCACCTTCTGCGCGGATTGGTGCGCGGCGAATCCTGATCCCGCGAGACAGACGGAAGTGCGGGCATTGTGGTCACCCGACCATCTCTTTTTGAGATTCTGCTGTCGCTTTCGCGAGATTTTCACCTATGAAGGAGGAAATACTCACCGAGACGGACTCTGGATGCGGGATGTGGCGGAAGTATTTGTCCGACCAGGAATGTGGGAAACCTCTCACTATCTCGAGTTTGAGGTCAGCCCCAATGGAGATTGGCTGGATCTCGATATTTCCCCGGACAGGAAAACGATTCTGTATTGCAGCATGAAAACCCGCGTCATCAGGGACGACAAATTAAAAATCTGGATCGCTGAAATAGCAATTCCGACGACATGTTTTAATGTGCCGCTGAGTTCCGGCGAATCCTGGCGTCTGAATCTATTCCGCATTGAGGGCCGTGAACCTGCCCGCTTTTACTCAGCGTGGATTCCAACCCACACTTCAATACCAAATTTTCACGTCCCGGAATTGTTTGGCTCTTTGCTCTTTCAGGACTGACCGGGCGCCGGCAAGTGCCTATTAGAATTTTAAGTTTCAGATTCCAGATAAAATTTTTATCTCTTGATTGACTGACTCCCGGCTCCTATCTCCTGCCCGAACGATCAGGTCCCGGCTTGACAAAGCTCCTGGCACGACTTAACTTCCATCTGTGAACATGATTCGTATGGCAAAAAGTATCGGAATGTTTTTACTGGTCTTCCAGATACTTTTTATCTCCACCGGTTTCCATGACCTTACCTGCCATTCTGCCGCGCCGCCCGCAACAACGCCTGCGTCGCAGCGGGAATTCAGTTCCCCGAAGCTTTTGGACAACCCGGAGACGGATCACTGTAATGCCTGCTTTTTTAACAAACTGCTGAACCAGTGTGTCTTCCCTGCTTTTGAAGGGCCCTTTATCGCGGAATCATTCATACGGAGAACTCCTCTTTGCCCCGGAAGCATCGTATTCATAGCGCCCGGGAAAACAGGAAACCGCGGGCCGCCATTGCTCCTGTCTTAACCTCTTTTCAACTCGACTCACAATCTACGTGTCTTATCAGCGCTGGAGAAATGGCATGAATACTGGCGTTTCCGTGGGAATATTGCTGCTTATCTTGTCAGGAATCACATGTGTCGCAGGCGAACAAAACTCCCCAGCCTCGACTTCAAATCAGACGACCTCGGCAATCGATCAGCTCCGAGCCGAGGTTGCGCAAATGAAGGCTCAATACGAAAGCCGCATCAAGGATCTGGAAACGAAACTTGAAGAGCTTCAGGCGGAGATGCTGCGCAATGCGCCGGAAACCGGGCTGCCGCCGACGCCATCTCCGGTATCTGCCTCAGTCCCGGCCAGTGCGGGCGCTATGAATCCAGCAATTTCCGTGGTCGGCAACCTGGTCGGGCGGGCTGATTCCCAAAAGGCCTATACCGATGCGGGTCGTCGAATAGATAACAAGCTGCTCCTGCGTGAAGCCGAAATTGACATGCGCGTACCCATCGATCCATTTGCCGACGGAGTGCTGATAACATCTCTCGAGTCAGAAACCCCCGCCGATTTCTCCGTCGGGATTGAAGAGGGTTATGTGAATATCAAGAAATTTCCATTTCTTGACCACCAGCCGCTGGGACTGAAACTCAAGGCTGGTCGATTCCGTCCTCTCTTCGGCAACATCAATGTCCTGCACACACATGACTTGCCGCAGACATTTCGCCCTCTCCCGGTGCAGGAATTCCTGGGGCCCGAGGGATTTGTTGCAGATGGACTCTCGACCAACATCTTTCTTCCAACGCCGGGGAAAAACGCCAACCTGGACTTTACCTTTGATGTCCTGAGTGGCGGAAATATCTCTGCTTCGCCAAGCACCGACAGTCGAATGGCCTATCTCGGCCACTTTCGCTATTACAGCACTTTCGCGGATACACACGATCTGCAGTTGGGATGGTCCAGCTACTTCCACCCGCAAGGAAATGGTATCCGAGAAGCCGACATTCATGACGTTGATTTCACCTACCGCTGGAAGCCGCGGCGGATGGGTGAATGGAAATCCTTTGTTTTGGGCGGCGAGTTCATGTTTGGACGCCGCGCGTTTCCGGAAGCCTACGAAACACCGGATGTGGCAAGAGCCCTGGAGGGAAGGCAACCCGGAGAGGGAAAGCCGCTGGGTTATTACCTGTTTACGCAATGGCAGTTCAACAAGCGAACCTACGCGGGCATCCGCTGGGATAAGACCGATGTCCTTTTTGACCCGTCTTTGGAGCGGAAAAGCATCACTCCATCCTTTTCCTATTATTTCAGCGAGTTTCTGAGATTCCGTCTCAATTTTGAGCATCGCTGGAGCGACCTGCCATCGGAAAACAGACGGAATTCGGTTTTCGCTGAACTCAATTTCGTCTTTGGATCGCATCCACCCGAACCATTCTGGGTCAACAAATAGGCTGCCAAGGAGACCGCACATGAAGCTCTATAAATTTGCCTTAGGTTTACTGGCGCTTGCCCTGGCTACGCCGGGCCTGCTCGCTCAACAGAAAAAATTGCAGGTCGTGTGTACATTGCCAACGCTGAAAGCGCTGCTCCAGGAGGTCGGAGGGGACAGGATCGATGCATTTGCATTGGCCAAAGGAGACCAGGATCCGCATTTCGTAACCCCGACTCCGGTGCTGATGCGAAAAACCCGTGAAGCGGATTTGTTCATTGAGAATGGATTCTCGCTCGAGCTTTGGGCTAACGAGGTGGCGAACGGATCCGGCAACTCAAAAATATTTCAGGGTACACCGGGACGCGTAATTGCAGGATCCGGCATTCCGGCGCTGGAAATACCGGCAGTTCTCACCCGCGAACTGGGAGATATTCATCCGCAGGGCAACCCTCACGTCTGGCTTGATCCGCTCCTGGCCAAGCTGGAAGCGGGCAATATCTGCGAGGCCCTGAAGCGCGCGGATCCATCCAACGCGGATTTCTATGCATCGAGACTCGCTGATTTCAACAAGAGGATTGACGTTGCCCTTTTTGGTCCGGATCTGGTCAAAATACTCGGCACCCAGAAACTGACACGCTTGACCTGGAGTGGTGAACTGCAAAGCTTCCTCGAATCTAATAAGCTCAACGGCAAGCCATTGTCCGAATTAACCGGGGGTTGGATGAAACAGGCTGCCGCATTGCGCGGTATCAAAGCCGTGGAATTTCACAAAGTATGGGTCTATTTCGCGCGCGTCTTTGGAATGCAATTGATGGGCACCATCGAGGAACGTCCCGGAATTCCCCCGGGACCGCAGCATGTCCGGCAGGTGGTGGATATGGTGCGCACACAAAAAATCCCATTGATCATGGTAGACAACTTTTATGATCCAGCCCTCCCCAATAGCATTGCGCGCCAGACCGGCGCCAGTGTGGTTATTCTCCCCAACCAGGTCGAGGGGGATCCGGGAATCAAAACCTATTTTGATCTGATCGATCATCTGGTTCGTGAGTTGACCGCGGCTTTGAAAAAGAACTGAAGCCACGGAAGACACAAGTACATGCGGTGCCGTTTACTTGTGTCTTCCGTGCCCACGAGGCTGAATATGCATAACCATTTGCTGCACGTGTTGATGGAACTGAAGTGGATGCTGATTCCATTCCTCGCTTGTCTGGTCCTTTCCATTAACCACGTGTACCTGGGCATCCATGTCATAGCTCGAAAAGTGATTTTTGTGGATCTGGCTCTTGCGCAGATTGCCGCACTGGGAGCCACCTACGCTCTGACGCTTGGCTACGATCCGAATGCCGATTCATTCAAAGTGTCCCTTTTCTCACTTGCATTTACATTTGTCGGAGCAGGCGCTTTTGCCATCGCACGGATGCGCAAGGAAAGGATCCCGCAGGAAGCCTTTATCGGAATCATCTATGCCGCCGCATCGGCGGCAGCCATCCTGATTCTGTCGAAATCAGCCAGCGGAGGCGAAGAACTCAAGCACATGCTTGTCGGGGACGTGCTCCTGGTATCGATGCCGAATGTCATCCACATGGCACTCCTGTATGGGTCGATAGGAATCTTCCACCTGATTTTTCGAAAAAAATTCCTGGCCATTTCAATGGATCCGGAAGGAGCAGAAAACTCCGGAATGAACGTCCGGTTCTGGGACATTCTCTTCTATATGTCCTTTGGACTTGTTATCACCAAATCCGTTGCGATTGTGGGCGTCCTGCTTGTTTTCTCCTACCTGGTCGTACCCGCGGTCATCGCGCATATGTGGGCGGACACCATACGCGGACGGCTGCTCCTCGGCTGGGCAATTGCCATCCTTGCAAGCACGCTTGGCATAGTCTGGTCCTTTTATGCAGACTATCCGACCGGCCCCGCGGTTGTAGTAACTCTTGGAATTTTCCTGATTGCCTCCAGCATCGCGTATTACATCGGCAACGCCGAAGCCAGGCTCCGGGCGCTAGCGGTGGTTTCCGGCCTCATTCTGTTTGGAATTATCTTTATAGGAGGGCTGGACCACTTCAAAAAAGTGGAAGCCGGGACACCGCCAGCCAAAATCGATATCGTGGACATGTTCTTGAAGGAACTGGCGGACGACAACCAGTCTACTCAATTGGATGGCGTGAAGCATCTCCAGGAAATGAATGATTCCAGGATTGTGCCGGCGCTGGATTCGCTGCTTGTGCGCAGCACATCCGATGAGGTGGTGGAAGCGGTTGTCTCCGCAATGAGTAAACAAAAGGATCCTCGCGCCATTCCTGCCCTGCGGAAAGCAGCCGCAGGCATTTATGATTTCTTTTTAAAGCTGACTATTGCGGAAGCACAGCTGAATGTTGGCGATCCAGAGGGTTATGCTACCCTCATCAGCATCATGAAGGAAGATGATGCCGGCTATGCCCGGCATCAAGCCAGTGATTTGTTCGAAAAGCGATCCGGACGAAAGTTCGGATACAGTCCGGACCTCCCGGTAGCCGCGAATGGTACCCCCCTGGCGCAGATGGCCGAGTGGTACTCCACAACCGGCCGTCACACAAAGCTGCCGGCAAAATAAAAAGGCTGCAACCCGCAAGCTGAAATTTGCTTGGATGGACGCTCCCCTCCCCATAGTATATTGGGCATGGATGCCCATCATTCGGGCTCCAGGCTAGAAAAAAACGCCAGCAGCCACGACATAGTGACCGGAAACCTAATCTTTAAGGAGTGGGGTATGCGAAGATCAATCCCAATCGCGATATCTCTTGCACTTTTGTTCTTGCCGTCGGTTTTGCCTTCACAGACACCCTGGGCGGATCTGAGCGCCCCGCCCACCGGAACTGCCGCGCCTGGGGATGTATTGTCTGCAGGCCACCTTGGCCGTGAAATAGGAAATGTGGAGCTGATGATCCACTTTTATCACGATCTTCTCGGCTTGAAGTTGATGGGGGCGCGCAGCCAGCCCAGGCCTTTCGGATCCAAGGAAACCGGTCCTGCGCTTCTGGAATTTGTCCAGCTTGGCGAGGGAGTTCCAAATCCCATGGAGGCAAGGAATCGTGCGGTGATATTACCGATACCGGGAACAGCCCCTCAGGGGGGCAACGATATGACCGTTGAAGCAATCGAGATAAAGAATATTGCCTCGCAGCCATACAAGCCTTCTCTCAAAGATCCCGGGTCGTCCCGCCTGATTCTCTTTGTTCGAAATCTGGATAAAACCCTTTCCAATCTCAAAGATGAACTCGTTCCCGTTATTACAGCGGGAGGGTCGCCAGTGGTCTTGTCCAGTCATCCAGGAATTACCGGAACAATACGTGCAGTCATGGTGTGCGATCCGGACGGCTACCCCGTCCAACTCACCGAAATAACCCCCGCCCCGCAAACCGCTGCACCGGCCGACAGCAACATCCTGGGCGCCAGGGTTGTTATGGTTACTGCAGACCTCGAAACAACGTGCCGCTGGTTTCAAAACCTGGTGGGCTCGGACCTGCGATTCTGGATGAGCCCCACGCTCATCGGGGACAAATCCGATGAAGATCTAACGGGCATTCCAGGCAAATACCGGATGGCAGCGGCTCTGATACCCGGATCGCCCGTTGTGATGGAATTCCTTCAGTATGAAAATACTCCTAAGAAATTCGTTCGTCCTCACATCCAGGATCCCGGAACAGCGCATATCCTGTTCATGGCCAAAGACGATGACGTAATCATACAGCGGGTACGGGCAGCTCGAATACAGACGCTCAGTGCGACCGGTGGCCCGGTTTTTATCGGCCCCGTTACGCGTTCTTTTTTCATTCCCAACCCGGACGGTTTCTGGGCAGAATTCATGGATCACAACGTCAAAAAACGACCCTAAAGGCATCTGAAAGGCCAAAACTCCTCTCAAACGCCACGAATTTCGCAAAATTGACGAATTCCCGCCCGAAGCGGTCCAGAATTCGTGAAATTCGTGGCGTTTTTTCTTCTTCCCCTGCCGATAAGCATTCCTGAAAGCAAATTTTAGGGAAGGGTTTCATGCCGGAAGCCGCGGCGTTGCTTAATCGTATTACGGATTTGATCGATTCAGGAAAACTGATCCTGCCTGTTTTCGATCCGATTACGCTTAAGCTGCAAGAAGTGATCGCCAATGGCTCTGAAGACCTTAAAGAGCTCGAAGAGCTGATCTTAAGCGATCAGGTATTGGCAGCGGAAGTCCTCCGATCAGCCAATTCTCCCTTTTATTGCGGGCTCTCCCCCGTCAAAACGATTCGGAATGCGATCGTGCGACTTGGCACACACCAAATGAGGCGACTGGTTATCCTGGTTTCAGAGCGGAACAAATACAAAGCCAGGAACCGGACACTGCAGACCATGATGCACGACCTCTGGAGGCATGCGAGCACAACCGCTCTTGCAGCCCAGTGGATATCCAAACGTGTCCGGTCGACCGGAATTGAAGAAATCTGCTTTCTGGGAGGCCTCTTGCATGACATCGGGAAGCTGGTCATCCTGCACGGCGTGGACGAACTTGCACGCACGGAGGCCGGGAATATCGAGACGTTGCAGGAACCGCTTCGAGAGGTCCTGCTGGCGGCCCATTGCCAGATCGGATATCAGCTTCTCAAGAACTGGAACGCACCCGAAATCTACTGTCAGATTGCCAGAGACCATCATACCGATGATTTGGCCTCGTGGGATCTGCCATTGACCATTGTCCGTCTGGCAAATAATGGAAGCCGGAAGCTGGGACTTGGGCTCGACCCGAATCCGGCCCTGGACTTGGGCACCACGCAGGAAGCCTCGGCGCTCCGAATAGGCGAGGACCTTCTGTCTGAGTTGGAATCCATGATGGAAGATCATCTTTCCATCGCGGCCTAGCCATACCAAGGCAGGAGCAGCCGGTAAGCAATTGCTTTTTTAGGGTTTTGGTACGGAAATGGGTAATTGAAATTCGCCGTACAGCCGAAAAGTCGCTCATGCCATTTAATGGGTGGAGGACTTGACGCTGATGCCGGAGGTCCATTGCTTCCGTAATCAATGGAGTACCCGCAGGCCCAAAACTATTTCGGGAAGCTGATAGTGACCAGGATGTAAGTAGAAGAGCGAGGAATTTTCATGAGCTTAGGCCCGGATTCTCTGCTGGTTGTGGACGATGACCCCATGAATCGCGACCTGATGGTCCGATACTTGTCCAAGCGCGGCTTCCAAGCGCTGCCAATGATCAGCTCCAGCAGCGCTCTCGAGTTTGTCAAATCCCATCCGGTCGACCTGATGCTGCTCGACATTGAAATGCCGGGCATGAATGGCCTGGATCTTCTACGACTGCTTCGGAAAACACACACTCCATCGCAGCTCCCCATCATCATGGTTACCGGGAGATCCAACAGCGATGATGCGGTAACCGCACTGGGAGCCGGAGCCAACGATTACGTTACCAAGCCGATAGACTTTCCCGTCATCCTTGCCCGCATTCAGACGCAGCTTTCGCGGAAACACGCGGAGGAAGCCCTGCGCGAAAGCCAGGAGCGTTATGCACTGGCGGCTCGCGGAGCGAACGATGGGTTGTGGGATTGGGACATCGCCCCAGACAAGATGTATTTCTCGCCGCGCTGGAAATCGATGCTCGGTTGGGAAGAGCACGAAATCAGCGACCATCCGGACGAGTGGTTTTCCCGCATCCATCCGGATGACATCGAAAGAGTGCAATCCGACATCAAAGCGCATCTGGAGGAATCGACGCCCCACTATGAGAACGAGTACAGAATGCTGCACCGGGACGGCAACTATCTCTGGATGCTGGGCCGGGGCCTTGCAGTGCGCGACCGCGCCGGTAAAGCCTACCGGATGGCGGGATCTCAGACAGACATCACCCGAGGGAAAGTTGTAGACATCCTGACGGGACTGCCGAATCGTGTTCTGTTCATGGATCGGCTGCGGCGGGCCTTCGAGCGCGCAAGGAGACGCAAGGATAAGACCATCGCTTTGCTTTTCCTCGATCTGGACAGCTTCAAGCTTGTCAACGACAGCCTGGGGCACATGATTGGAGATCAGTTCCTCGTGGCTATCGCGGGACGTCTCGAGGCAACGCTTCGAGCCAGCGATTCAGTGGCACGGTTTGGCCGGAACCACACCATCGCCAGGTTGGGTGGAGATGAATTCACAATCCTCCTGGATGATATTTCCTGTGCCCATGATGCGGCGCGCGTAGCCGAACGTATCTCCATTGATCTCGCAAAACCATTCGCCGTAGGCGGACAGGAACTTTTTCCCAGCGCCAGCATCGGAATTGCCCTGTATAACACTTCGTACCAGGCACCGGAGGAATTGTTGCGCGATGCCGATACTGCAATGTACAGTGCCAAAGCCCTTGGAAAAGGCCGCTTTGAAATTTTTGATGCCAACATGCGGGCCAATACCATCGCGCGCCTTCAGCTCGAAACAGAATTCAGGCGGGCTATTGAAAACAACGAATTTGAGAACTACTACCAGGCTATTGTCTCGCTGGAAACGGGAAGAATTCTCGGATTTGAAACTCTGGTCCGCTGGAAACACTCCGGACGCGGCATTGTCTCTCCGGCTGAGTTTATGGAGGTCGCAGAGGAGACGGGACTGATTGTTCCGCTCAGCAAATGGGTACTCCAGAACGCTTGCCAGCAGATGCGCTTCTGGCAGACGCGCTTCCTGGATAATCCGCCTTTGATGATCAGCATCAACCTTTCAGCGCGGCATTTCCTGCAGTCGGATCTCGTCCAGCAGTGCCGCGCCGTTCTGTATGAAACACAGCTTTCACACAGCAGCCTGAACATTGAAGTGACTGAAAGCGCCATGATGCAGAATCCGGAATCGGCCATCGAGCTCATGAATCAGTTGAAAACCATTGGCGTTCAGATTGCGCTGGATGATTTTGGAACCGGCTATTCTTCCCTGAGCTTTCTGCACCGGTTCCCGCTCGACTCTTTGAAAATTGATCGCGCCTTCATTACGCGGATTGCGGAAGAAGATGAAATTGTGCGCACGATTCTCACTCTCGGTCGAAACATGGGATTGAAAGTGGTCGCGGAGGGTGTGGAAACGGCGGAACAGGCGGATAAACTTCTCGAGCTCGGTTGCCAATATGCGCAGGGATTTTATTTCTGCGTACCTGTCAATGCCCAGGAAGCAACCGACCTGCTGGCCGCACAGCATCCCTGGCCGGGCAAACACATTGAGCCTCTTGTCAGCGCCGCCCCCCTGCGCCTCGTCCGATAAGTCGGGCAAATAATCAGTTCAGGGGCAGATCAGGTTCTGGGATCTTCCAGATAGTCGCGTTCGCAGTATTCAAACCAATCAAAATCGGCAGGGATCTTTGTCCCGGCCAGGTCCTGACAGCACATCCCAACGAACGCTCCAGTAAAGTTGGGATTCCCCGGAGGTCCGGCTTCATCCGACAGAATGCTCGCATCAAAAACCGCAGGGATCCACTGCCAATCCCGACCCTGGACTCTATAGGCAAAATAGAGTCGTTCAAAGTCCACTTCCACCCGCATTTCGACAGGCCCATCTGCGGGAATCGGAATTGGGGAAGTGAAAACATCCGGCTGCAATTGATCCGGAAGGCAGGACATGACCCGTATATGCCGGCCATGATACCCATGCGAGATGAAAAGGTAGTGAAACTTGGAGCCATTGTAATAGCAGATCAGTCCCGCCATATGCTGGAAAGTTGCGGGATCGAATTCAACTACGGTCGACGCACTGAAACAGTGAGCCTGCTGGCGTCTGGCGACCAGGCTCTGCCGGAAGAGGCTGCCCAAGTACTCCCGCCCGTACAGTCGCAGGTGCCCGGGCCTTTCACTTAGATTAAAAAGCTCCTCGGGCCATGGAGATCGCAGCCACTGGAATTGCAGCGGGAGCTCCGGTTCATTAAAATCCTCTCGAGATGGCGCCTCCGGAAAAGCAAACTCCGGCAACCCCGGAGCCTCCACTTCCCGATAAGGGATACCTTGGCCATCCACGGTTCTCAGCCAGCCATCGTCCCACCATATCATCTTCTGGATGGCCGTTTCGCGACCAAGCGTGCATCGGCCGCGGTTGCGCAGAGGCCTTCCACAAAGATGAACCATGTAGGTTTCACCCGCCTGCGTCTCAACCAGGTCTGCATGCCCGGCCCTTTGCAGTTCCAGATCGGGCCTGTTTCTGGAAGTCAGGATATGGACATCGGGATGAAGCTCATAGGGTCCCATGAGCTCGCGCGATCGCGCCATGGTAACCGCGTGCCCCCATCCGGTCCCCCCTTCTGCGGTAATGAGATAATAGTACCCTTCGCGTTTGTAGAGATGCGGTCCCTCGGTAAAACCCAGCGCAGTGCCTTCAAATATTATGTGCGGATTTCCGGCAAGACCTATTCCCGGGCAGTACTCCTGGATGGCAATTCCAGCAAAACGGTTACAGCCGGGACGAAAGTCCCAAACCATGTTCAGGAGATATTTTCGACCATCCTCTTCATGAAACAGAGAAGGATCGAAGCCGCTGCTGTTGAGATAAACCGGATCGCTCCAGTCGCCATCGATTCTGGAACTTGTCACGAGGTAGTTATGCATGTCTCTGGGCGCGGCGCCCGCCACACCCTGCGTTGTCCGGCCGTAGCGCTTCACATCCGTATAGATCAGATAAAAACGCTCCCCGTCATGAGAAAGGCAAGGCGCCCAGATACCGCAGGAATCGGGATCTCCAAGCATATTCAGCTGGCTGGAGCGCCTCAATGGTCGCGTCAACAGGCGCCAGTGAACCAGGTCCCGCGAATGGTGGATTTGAACACCGGGATACCATTCAAAAGTGGAAGTTGCGATGAAGTAATCTTCGCCCAACCGGAGGATGGACGGATCAGGGTTAAATCCAGCCAAAACAGGATTCCCAATCTTCATAATTTCACTCCCATCGGGGTCAGACGCTGAAAAGTCAACATTAACACGTTCAGCACCTGACTCCGCTTTCTGCATCACGAACCACGGTCCACAACACGATGGCTCCAAGGACATCCAGAATGCCAAGACAAATAAAAAAGGGCGTATAGCCGATCACCAAAACCAGAGCGCCGATCAGAAGCGAAAAAATCAAAACCCCGGCATTCCCGAATGTGCCGGCCATTCCGGCCACGGTTGCCACCTCGCCTTTTCTGAAGAGATCCGTCGACATGGTAATCACCGTCACAGAGAGCGTCTGGTGTGCAAACCCTGCAAGACAAAGCAGCGCCACGGCGACGGCAGGACTCTCCGCCGACCCAATGAAGCCCACGCCCAGCATCAGGACTGCGCCAACGCTAAAGGCACAGCGGCGAGCATTGACAACGCTTAGCCGGCCATACTTCTGACACGCCATACTGATCATGCCACCAAATACGGAGCCAAAATCGGCAGCAAGGAAGGGCAACCACGCATAGAGACCAATCTGTTTCAGGTCAAAGTGTCTGACGCTGCTCAAATACAGAGGCATCCACATACTGAGAGTGCCCCACGTGGGATCGGCAAGGAAGCGTGGGATAGCAATACCCCAGAAGTTGCGCTGCCTGGCAATCCCCAAAATGGATGGCCGAATGCCATCGCTTTGCAGCCGGCTCTCCTGGCCTTCCCTGATATATTTTTTTTCGCTATCCAATAATGCGGAATGCCGCTCCGGAGCCTGGTAGAATAACAGCCACAACAGGACCCAAACCAAACCAAGTCCGCCTGTGATTACAAAAGCACTCTGCCAACTGTGAAAGAGAATAGCCCATGTTACCAGGGGTGCCGCCAGCATCGAACCGGCGGATGCCCCTATATTATAGAGGCCTCCGGCCAATCCGCGTTCCTTTGCCGGAAACCACTCCGCAGTGGCCTTCATGCCCGCCGGGTTAGCACATCCTTCGCTAAAACCAAGCAACCCCCGAAGCCAGGCAAAAGCCTGCCAGCTATGCGCAAGGCCATGCGCCATGCTGACCAGCGACCATGCGGTGGCAAACAAGGCAAAGCCCAGCCTGAGACCGATCACATCCAGGATGTAGCCACAGATGGGCTGCAGCATGATGGCGCCCTGGAAGACACCCACAATCCAGGAATACTGTTTCTCCGTGATGTGCAGGTCCTGGAGAATTGAGGAAGCCGCAACCGAAAGCGTGCTGCGGGTCAAATAGTTGATGCTGGACCCGAGCATGATCAGTCCGATGATCCACCAGCGAAGTCCTTTTATCTTTGGCATAGGCTTAAAAGATTAAGCGCGTGCTCGATGGTCCCTGATTACGAAAATGCAGCCTCGCTACCACGCCGTCAGCCCGCCATCCACAGGAAATGAGATGCCGTTGACAAACACCGCCTCATCGCTTGCAAGATAAACGAAAGCCCTGGCCACATCCATGGTTGCTGCAATTCGGCCAAGAGGAATCTCGCCGAATCGTTCGGCGCGACGCTCCGGATCCTGGAGCACCGCTTGAACAAATGGTGTATCAACGGTGCTGGGATGGATGGAATTGCATCGGATGTTGTATTTGGCGTACCGCGTTGCAATGGATTTGGTTAGCAGGGTTAAGGCTCCCTTTGTTGCCGTATAGGCCTCATTGGTGTATTTGTGACCAACCAATCCGCATATAGAGGACATGTTGAGAATGGCGCCGCCGCCGGAGGCCCGCATCACAGGCAATACATGCTTGATGCCGAGGAATGGCCCCTTCACATTGACGGCAAGCATCGCATCAAAGGATTCTGCAGGCATTTCCTCGATGTCCTTCCGGATATTGATCCCGGCATTATTGACCAGGACATCCAGCCGGCCGGACTTCGAGACCACAGCCTCCACCGCAGCCTTCCAGCTTTCCTCAGAGGTAACATCCAGCCGGAGAAACGTGGCGCGATTCAACTGAGAGGCAGTCTTCATCCCCTCCGGCTCATTGATATCCGCCACAAAAACCAATGCGCCCTCAGCATCGAAATTCCTGGCAATCTCCGCACCTAATCCCTGGGCACCGCCGGTGATCAACGCAACCTTATCCCTTAAACGCATCTCTCCCCCTTGCCGCCTGCCGCTCCTACACGATTTGCCGGATGGCCGCCGCGATGTGACCCGGAGTCAATCCGTAGATCTCGGTCAAATCCTCATAGCTATGCGCCGATTGGCCGAACCTGTCATTGATGCCAATACATCGGAACGGCAGGGATTGTCCCTGCAAAACCTCCCGGATCAGGCTGGCAAGTCCGCCGATAAGCGAGTGTTCCTCCGCTGTCACAACGCCTTTCATCCCGTGGAACAATGCGGCAATCGATGCTTTGTTTGCCGGCTTGATGGAGCTGACATTGACCACTCGAAGGGAAATCCCTTCGGACTCCAGCATTTCCGCCGCGATGATTGCAGAACTAACCATCTGGCCGTTCGCATAAACAACAATATCGCGCCCATGTCGAATCAAATGCGGTTTACCCGCGACAAAAGGCTCGTTCTCAGGCATCACATCGGGCACATCATGGCGCGGCAGACGCATGTAAACCGGCCCGCTGTATCGGGCCATCGCCCGCGTCATCATCCGCGTTTCATTCCCGTCGGCCGGCACAAGCACCGTCATGTTGGGAATAGCCCGCATGATTGCCACATCTTCAACCGACTGATGCGTGGAGCCGTCGCCAAAATCGGATAGTCCGCAACTGGAACCGATAATCCGGACATTCAGCCCCGGGATACATATTCCCTGCCGGATCTGATCAAAAGCACGCCCCGCTGCAAACACCGCAAAGGAATTTGTGAATGGTACTTTCCCGGTTAGGGAGAGTCCCGCGGCAAACGATGTCATGTTTGCTTCGGCAATACCCATCTCGAAGAAACGTTCGGGGAATTCCTGCTCAAAGTAGCAGGACATGGTTGATTTGCCCAGGTCAGCCTCCAATACGACGATGCTCGCATCTTCGCGTCCGATCTCAACCAGTGTTCTGCCATAAACTTCTCGTGGGTTTTGCATCCTCATCAGTCCCCACTCCTTTCATCCACCGGTTCGGCCGACAGACTGGCACAGGCGCTTTCATATTGAGCCTGATCCAGCAGCCCGTTGTGGAACTCCACACGGTTCTCCGCAAAAGAAACTCCAGCCCCCTTAACCGTCCGGGCAATGATCATTTTGGGCCGCTTCCGGACTTCGTCGGCCGCATCCAAAGCCGAAACAATCTGGCCCATGTCATGCCCGTTTATTTCCGTCACATGCCAGCCGAATGCACGCCATTTATCCGCCATGGGGTTTGTATCGAATCGCTGCACAATCGATCCCATGGCTTGAAGACCGTTACAGTCGAGAATAGCAACCAGGTTTTCCAGTTTGAATGCGGAAGCAGCCATGGCCGCCTCCCAGATCTGTCCTTCGGCCATTTCTCCATCGCCGACAATGCAGTACACGCGACTGTTTCGCCCATCGATTCGAAGCCCCGCCGCCATACCACAGGCGATGGATAAGCCTTGCCCAAGCGAGCCGGTATTGGCTTCTACGCCCGGAGTGGATTTGAGATCAGGATGACCCTGTAGCACGGCTCCGCAGCGTTTCACATCTGCCAGTTCCCTTTTGGGAAAATATCCACACTCCGCCAACGCGGCATACTGAACAAGGGCCGCATGCCCCTTGCTCAATAAGAAGCGGTCCCGGTCCGGCCATTGCGGATTTGCGGGATCATGACGCATTTTGTAAAAGTAGAGCGCCGTCACAACATCCGCGATGGAACAAGAGCCGCCTATATGTCCTCTTTGTCCGACTCCCACCATTTTTACAATATCCAGACGGATGGTTCGCGCCATGCGTTCCAGGCTTTGTATGTCGGTCACGCCCGCTGCTCCTTTCGATTTTCAGACGAATGGCCGAGATGATATCACAAGGAAAAATCAGGGCATCCATCAAAATCCCTACACCAGGCACTGCTCTTTGGTAGGATTTGCCCTGGAATGGTGCAATCGGGATCCCTGGGATCCCCTTTTTTAGAAAGCTGGCAATATGAAGGAAAAAGTTGTGGTTGGATGGAGCGGAGGAAAAGACTCCGCCATGGCTTTGTATGAAATCAAGAAGAGCCGCGAGATCGAGATTTCCGCTTTGCTAACTACGGTGACCGAGGGTTACGAAAGAATCAGTATGCACGGCGTCCGCCGGAACCTTTTGGTCCAACAAGCCAAATCACTCGGCTATGTTTTGGATGAGATCCTCATTCCCCAGACCTGCTCAAACGAAATCTACGAAGAACGGATGAGGACTGCGCTCGAAAGATATCGGCAGGATGGAATAACGTCCGCCGTTTTTGGTGACCTCTTTCTTCAGGAAATCCGGGAATACCGCGAAGAACGCATGCGCCGCATTGGAATGAAATGCCTATTCCCCGTCTGGGACCGCCCCACGCCGGAATTTGCGCGGGAGTTTATCGATCTGGGTTTTCGCGCAATTATCGTATGCGTAGATACGCAGGCAATCGGCAGCGAGTTTGCCGGCCGAGAGTACGACCACGATTTTCTGAAAGATCTACCTCGCAGCGCGGATCCGTGCGGCGAAAATGGGGAGTTCCATACGTTTGTGTATGACGGTCCGATTTTTAACGAACCGGTTTCGGTGAATCGCGGTGAAAAAATTCTGCGCAATGATCGCTTCTACTATTGCGACCTCTCCTGAACACGTCGAATCGGGGCCAGTCCTCGGAATGTCAAAATTTCAGGGGCTGACTCCGGTATTTTGTTTATTGAACAGGATCAGGCCAACGTAGGTAACGGAGTTATTGCCGTTGTAATAGGGCAAGCCCGCGCTTTTTTCCAGGGCAATGACATTCATTCCATAAGCCTCCACAGAGGAGACCGCCTGATCGGGAAAACGGCAGGGTTGATTATCCAAATAGGCACACTTTTCGCATACGCTGCAGCATCCCGCATTCAAAGGCAACAGTTCTTCCGATGGATAGGCACTCCTTATTCCCGCCATAAGCGTGCGGAAAACCGTTTCGTGCACTTTGGCTGCCGCGAGCATCCCTTTCATATCAAAGTTGCTTTTGATCTCATGCACCGATTGAAAAAGCAGCCCCTTTTGATAGCTCCGCGCCCGGCGCTCCAGCTCGCTGATCGGGCCGATTGCCGGCGGCCCCATCCAGTTCGTGTCATACTTCCGGCAGAAATTCTTTTCGCAAGCCTTCCTGAAATCCTCGTGAAACTGAATGGTCGAAGTATCCAGGATTGCGGCATCAGAAGCCTTCGACTCCCGTGCTATCTTGACAAGCTCATCGCCATCGATCATAGCTTTTCATTGTGACATATCTTCCATGCGATCTCTATCGCCGAAAACCCGCCTCCATGATATAAATCCGCATTCAGGAGGACACCCAGATGAATGCCAGACATGTGATCTGTTTGTTGTTTGCGTTAACGCTCTCGCTCCCACTGTTCTTATCCCCCACCGCCTTTGCCCAGCTTCCGCCATTCAATGCAAGCGGTGTCACGATGGGCCACGTACATTTGCTTGTGCCGGATCCTGCGGTCCACACAAAGCTTTGGGTGGACCTGTTCGGCGCACAAATCGGACACGCCGGTCCCCTGGAGCTGGTCAAGATTCCGGGAATTGTTGTCCTGATCAACAAAACGCAGCCGGGGGCTATTCCGGGAGAGCCAACATTCGATCATTTTGCGCTCGTGGTCAAAGATCTCGCTGCGATCCGACAGAAATGCGCAGCCGCCAACATTCAAATCCCCGAGGGAAAAGCCCTCGCCGCATTTCCCGATGGAATAAAGATAGAATTTATCGAGGATAAGAATCTCGCGGTTCCGGTTGCTTTCCATCACTTCCATCTTTTTGTGAACGATGCGGAGGCTATTCGAAACTGGTATATGAAAACGTTTGGCGGAGTGGATTTCCCTGCAGGCGCAAACTTTCCAGGCGGCAAAATTCTTGTCACCGCTCAATCGACGCCCGCGCGTGTCCCGTCTAAAGGCCACCCGTTAGACCACATCAGCTTTGACGTAAAAGATCTTCAGGAATTCTGCAAGAAGCTCGAAGCGCAGGGAACAAAACTGGATATGCAGATTATCGATGCCACGAAAACGATTGGTCTGAAGGTTACCTTTGTCACCGATCCGGCGGGCACTCGTATCGAGCTGACAGAAGGACTTGCGGGAAAATAATCCCTTCTTTTGCAATTCGCGAAATTCGTGGCGGTTTCCTGCATTCCGCCACGAATTTCACGCCATCCCGGCGGCTATTCCGCCAGACTTCGGCGGATATCTTCCTTCACATATCGCCCGGCCCAGAGGAAAAAGATGGAGCCCAGCATGCTTAACGCCGGGACGCAAAGCAACGAATAGCGAATAGCCATCGCGCCATAAGTCGGCTTCAGGTAGTCATTGATCGCTCCAATAATCAGCGGTCCGCCGCCGGATCCGACCAGAGTCCCGACCATAAACAACGTGGCCGCGGCAAAAGCCCTCATCCGCACTTTGACCACGCTTTGCACCAATCCAAGAATGGGCCCCATGCGAAACACCATGAGGATCATGGCAAAGAACACCGCCACATAGGTCCAGGGCATTGGCGCAAACAAAAAGGCCAACAGCACCGGCCCGGCGAACAGAGAAGTCAGGCCGGGACCGATAATTTTCCATCGATCATCCTTTTTGCCCAATTGCGCGATCACAGCTCCGCCGAGAAGGACGCCGGCAATGCCCGCAATGGAATTCAGAGTCCCTCCGAAAGTGCCGGCTTCAAGCATGGAGACATGGTGGACGCGTTCCATATAGGTTACAAACCATGTACTCAAAGCAAGATCAGCGGAACCGGTAAAGGTAAACCCGACAACCATGAGGAAATACGTTTTGTTTTCAACAAAAAACCGCAGAGTCTCACCAACGCCGTAATTCCTGGTGTCCGCATTCTTTCCATCCTGAATACCGCGCGGAGGCTCCTTAATAGTAAAAAACAGAAGCGCCGCGATGATAAACCCGGGAATTGCCACAACGGTGAATGCTCCGCGCCATCCCAGCGCGGTTCCAACCAGCCCTCCAATCAATGCAGCCACCAGTCCGCCGACACAGGGCGCAGTCGACATGATAGCCATTGCCATTGGAAGTTTGTTTTTGGGGAAGTAATCGGCAACCAGTGAATTCCCGGGTGCCGGAGAAACGGCGCCACCGATGCTGAATCCGACTCTCGCCAGAATAAGCTGAATAATGGATTGGGCCAGTCCACCCAGGATTGTCACAGCACTCCAGAAGGTAACTCCAATGGCAATCAGCGAGACTCTTCCCTTGCGGTCCGCAATGCGAGCTACCGGCAGAGACAAAATCGAACCGAAAAGGACGACTGCCAGTCCTGTTACGATTCCCATCATGGTATCGCTTGCCTGGAATTCCGTTCGGATACGCTCAAGGACAATGTTGATAATCTGAATATTTGCAAACTGCAGGCCCCACACAAGCGTCAGCAAAACAAGTGCATAATAAGCCTTGGTGAGCGAAACTGGGGCAGCGGCTTCTTTACTCTGCTGTTGGACCGCAACGGACTGCTTCATTCATTCCTCCGGGCAAGTTTAAACGGCAGGTTCTTCCACCGGTACAGGTTGCTTTTGCTTGTCTTCAGCAGCGGCCTCCATGGAAATCTCCGGAACACGGAGAATGAGCAGAAATGCAATCAGCATTGTAATAGCCCCGAGCAGAAACACGCTCTTCAGACCGGCAGCCATGGCGCTTCGGATCGCATCCACCGTCTGCTCGAACAGCTCATTCCCCGCCCCTCCCGCCTTCCTGAAAGTCATTTCGAGCGTCTTCATCGCGGAGGGAGAGAGCAGGACCTTCGGATCGCCCAGCGCGGCTATGGTGGCCTTGTCCGCGAACTGGCCCAATTCAGCCGGGAGCGACACCGCCAGTTTTTGAGCATAGGCCATATTATTTACGGACCCGAGAACGGCCGGCGCTATTGCAGTGCCCATCTGAAGATTAAAAAAGATCGCGCCCATGGCAACGCCCAGCAGTCTCTTGGGAACGGCATATTGAACCACAAGCGTATTAATGGTCGGTATTGCGCCCAATCCAAAACCGGACACGGCAGCGGCAAGGAAACCTACGTATTGCGGAGTCTCTGCATCAAAAAAGATGATAGATGTGGTGACTATGGTGAGAAGTCCATAGCCGCAGACATACATCCACTTATACCTTTTCCACTTGGCCAGGGCAAACCCGGTTGGCACGCCAATAAAGGCCATCAGCACGGTATAGGGAGTAATGATGTGGCCGCTTCTCGTCGCACTGAGCCCCTGTACTCCCTGAAGAAACATCGGGTAGTACATCATCATCGCCGACAGCCCGAAAAATGAGAGCATGCCCGCAGTGGCTACAAGGAGAAACGTCCGGTTGCGAAACACCTGGGGATCCATGATCGGTTCCGACGCCGTCCCTTCTGCACGGAAAAACAACACCCAGAAAATCAGTGCCGTGCCGAGCAGTCCGATGACCGGAAATGATCCCCACGGATAGGTTGTTCCTGCAAAAGATAAGCCAATAATCGTCGCCGATGAGGCAATGGCAACAAGGATGGCCCCGCGAATGTCAATTTTGCGCCCGGCCTTTTTCTCAGTCTTTGGAATGCCTGCGGGAACAAGAAAAAGGCTCGCAATCAACAGCGGCACGCCCATCCAATACAGGTGACGCCAGCTATGATTATCGACGAACCATCCCCCCAGCGTGGGCCCAAACAAAGCCAGGATTCCGGTCGGTATATTGAGAAGCCCCACCCACTTGCTCCGCTTGCCAGGATCGGCAAACATATCGCCAAGCACCGAATAAACCAGAGGAAGAAGCGCACCCGACCCAAAACGCGCGAGCGTGTTGGCGGCAATCAGAAACGGAAACGTGGTGCTTATCGCACTCAGGATTGTTCCCGCCAGGTAAATGACCATTGAGATCAGAATGATAATTCGCCGGCCATACATATCTGAGAATTTGCTGAAGAGCAGGGTTACAAACGCAGCTGCCAGTCCGGGGATGGAGAGCGACCAGGAATACCATGCCATTCCATTCAGGTCGGCTGCCATTCTCGGCCGGGCAATGCCGAGCGTTTGAATAAAGAAACTCATTGCGAAGGTCAACGCGAAAATCGTAACTAACCCAAGGACAATCTGCCTGTGGCCAAATGCAGATTCCGACGCGGGCGGCGTAGGCTGTGGCATGCTTAGCTCCTGTTTTGGGAAAACGGTTGCAGCCTTTGTCTCATCAGTGAGTGCCCTGCCGCAACAAAAAAACGCCACAAATCGTACAAATTTCACAAATGCCGGTTCGGGCTTTGTGGAATTCATACCATTCGTGGCGTTTTAAACAATCGGCTAAAATCAACCCTACTTCTTGTACCAGCCGTCTTCCTTGATCGCAGCAAGAATTGCCCGAAGGTTTTCCAGCTTGGGGTTATCGGCCACTGCGCCGGCTGACATGATATATCCGCCGCCGGGAGCGCAATCCTCAATCAGCTTTTTGCAATAGTCCTTTGTTGCTTCCGGAGTCCCCGTAACAATAAGCGAGGATGGAATGTTGCCTTGAATCGCGCACTTGCTGCCGAGGATTTTCTTTGCCTTCGCCATATCGGTTTTGTCGAAGTACCAGCAGACCGTGCCCTTTTCAAATTCATTGACCGTTTCCAGTCTCGAGTTGTATCCGCCCTCGGCAAACATGTTCTGAATGAGCCCTTCCTTGATCAGCGCATCCATAACCTTCTTCAACGACGGCCAGTAGAAGGTCTCGAACTGCTTCTGGGACATCCATCCGTCCGCCCCTTTGTGCAAGGGATAGGTCACCATAAAAATGTTCTGTACGCTCGGGGAGGAGAGGATCGACTTGATTGTAAAATCAGCGACCACATCGCATGCTTCCAGCAATTTCTCCGGACGACGGTACATATCTTTCAGGATCGGCGCTGTCCCGCGCAGAGTATCCCCGATCGTGTCGAACGGGGCTTTACAGAAGGCTCCGAAGGCGACAGGATAGCCGTTAGACATCCCCGATGGCCCGGAAGAAGCCATGGCTTTGAAGTATGACTGATATTCCTTGCCGACATCCATCAGCGTCTGCAGCATCTTCTGCCCTTCAGGCGTGGCAAATGGCGCGAACTGACCCATGTTCACGATTTCAACCAAGTCCGTTGCGGGCCGGAACATCTGCATCGGCTCCAATGCGCCAAATACGCGAGGCAGATATTTCCGCATGAAGAAATCTGAAGGATCCAGGATAAGGTCATCATATTCCTCCGCCTTCATATACTCGGCTTCCATGAACTGCACGGAACTGACATTCTCACCCAGGTTGTGGCCCGGCCAGGAATACAGCCGGTAGTCCAGCATCTCCATGACTCGGCCGGGTGTAATCCACGGGCTCGTCCAGTGCTCCAGTTCTTCTGAATATTCCTCGTTGAATTTCCTGCAGGCGGCTATTGCTTTGTCGTAATCATACAGGGCTGTGCGGTAGTTGATGCCGTATTGAATGTACGGCAGGTTCCCCACCGGAAGGATCAAGGGCACACGATCCGGCACCTGCACGTTGTAGACATCCACAAGTCTTTGTGCCCTGACTTTGTAATCGTTTTTCGCCTTTTCGCTTACAAATTGAATGCTCTTCGGATTGAGGAAATTATTCAGTCTCCACGCCCGCTTCTGCTCAGACGTGAGCTGTGCCCAATCGCCAGGCAAGCCTGCCTGCTGCTGATTCGCGACAGCGCCCAAAAGCGATCCCATAGATTTCTCCTGTTGAATGAAGCAATTGTTTAATCAGCCGGCTATGTCGATAATTGGCTTTATCGGGCGATTATATCACCGACCATGAAGAATTGACGATGAACGAATAAAACTTCAACCGACCTCCCGATATCGAAAACAGCCCACCAGATGATCGTTGACCATGCCCGTCGCCTGCATATGGGAATAAACAATCGTTGAGCCCACGAACTTGAATCCGCGCTGCTTCATGTCACGACTGATTTTGTCCGACTCAGGGGAAGTGGCGGGAATATCGGCTAAAGTCCGGAATCGGTTTCGAACCGGCTTCCCACCCAGAAAATCCCAGATGTATCGATCGAATGATCCAAACTCCTTCTGTACGGCCAGGAATCTCTGTGCATTTGTAATAGCGGCCTCGAGCTTCAACCGATTCCGTATGATTCCCGCATCCGATAGAAGCCGTTCGAGGTCTTGCTGCCCAAACGCCGCGACCGTCTCTGGCTTAAAGCCGCGAAATGCAGCCCGAAAATTTTCTCTTTTGCGGAGAACCGTAGCCCAACTCAGCCCCGCCTGCATTCCCTCCAACACCAGGAATTCATAGATCTTACGGTCATCGTGAAGAGGCACGCCCCATTCCGTGTCGTGATATTCGACCATCAGGGGATCCTTGCCGGCCCAGGCGCATCGCTTAATCTCGCTCATTCGCCCAGAATACACCCTAAACTTCGGGGGCGGGCCTGAAAAAATGAAAGAGCAAAAATCGTGAAAAACAGGGTCAGACCCCGATTTTCAATGAAACCGAAATTCTAATTGGATCGTACCTGTATGGATATAAGCAGGACTTTTGTTAAAGGAGAAAAGGCATGAAAGTTTGCACAATTGCGGCGGCATTGTTGCTGCTACTGACTGGTTTGGCTTATGGAGCGGATATTGACGGCACCTGGGCCGGAACAATTCAAGGCCCTGATGGCGGCCAGGGATTTCCCATCAGCTATACATTCAAGGCCGATGGAGCGACTCTGACCGGAACGATGCCGGGCATGCCCGGACCGGATGGTACTCCCGGAAAACCGATCGCCATCAAAGACGGCAAAATCAACGGCAACAACATTTCATTTGTCGTTGTAATGGACATGATGGGCCAGGAAATGAAAATGGAATACAAAGGAGTTCTATCCGGCGATACGCTCAAGCTAAGCATGGATGCAATGGGTACGCCGATGGAATTCACGCTGAAAAAAGCGAAGTAGGCAAAATTTACCGAATTCGTGGATTTGGTGGCGGCACGATCCGCCACCAATTTCATGCGCTTGCAAAGCAAAAACTAAAAGAAGTTATCCCGGATAGTCTGGCGGCGCAGCCGCTGTCGCTGTTCGGGAGTCAATTGCTGCCACAATCGAAAGTTCTCCAAAAGGCGGGCTCGTTTCGCCGGATCCATCCGCAGGAATCGTCGATAGATATTCCGCAACTCCTGCTGCCTTGCTAATGGCAGAGCTCGAAACCTCAAGTAATTCCTCTCCAGCCTCAACCTCTGTGAGGACCCCAGCTTCCGATACGCGCCATAGTTCTCCAGAATCATCTCCCTATCCTGGCGGCTCATTTTACGCAACTGTTCCTGATAGCCACGGATAACCCGCTGCTCTTCAGGCGGCAGTTTCCGGAATGCCTGGTAACGCTCCCGCAAAGTCTCTCTCTGTTCCCGGGTCAGATTGTTCCATACCTCTTCGGGAGAAGCCTGTGGCTCCTGTGCCTGGGAAACTGCAGTCACGCAGAGGAACGCCAGGAAGAGGATGCTGAGAATGACATCTGTGCGGCTCTTCATTTTTTCTTCTTCTCTTCTTTTTTGGTTTGTTTCGTACCCGATTTGGGCTTGCTCTCGGCCGAATCATCCGACGACGCGAACAGATCGAAATACCGATATTTCTCAAAATCCTGCAACAATTCGAGATTTTCCAGCAATTCCCTATCCTTCAGGATTTCCTTTTCCTCTTCGGTCAGGACCACCTTTTGAGCCGGAGCCTCCTTCGGTTTCTGAAAAGCCGGAAGCGGGCCGGCCACGAGGACCATGGCCAAAATTCCGAAAAGCCGCTTCAGCAGATTATTTCCAGCAAAGCCGGCATTCAACATAGGGCTCCGATCAATTGAGCTTCTTTTCGTGAATCAGCTGCGGCAGGTTTTCAATCGTGTCAAAATCCTCTAGCAAATCCAGATTGTTGACCACAGCCATGTCCTGCAGCAGCGGAAGGTCCTGAGCTATCTGAATATCATTCATGGATGAGGCCCGCTCCGGCCCGACATCCGGTCGCTTTAGGACCAGGATGCCGGCGAAAATAATGGACGCCAGCGCACCGGCAGCTACAAGCTGTCGCGGGATCCCCCATTGTCTAATCCGGCGCCACCACGGTTTTGGCCTGGCGTTCAGTTTAGCCTGGAACCGGGCGGAAAAATCCGCGGAAGGCTCGAGGCTGACATCCAGCGCCGGCAGGAGTTCCACCCACTCCGAAGGTGACAGGACAGCACGGCAATCCGCGCATGCGGCATAGTGAGCTCGGACCGCCCGAGCTTCTCCGCCGCTCAGTTCTCCGTTATGCACAAGTTCAAATCTCTCACGAGCCTCTTTGCAGTTCATTGGTGTAAAAGCTCGGGCATCAAGGGTTTCAGCCTTTCCGCCAGAGTCTCCTTTGCTCTATGGATCAGCGATTTCACCGCTTTCTCGCTGGTTTTCATAATCTCGGCAATCTCCAAATAGGAAAGCTCCTGGTATTTGCACAAAATAAAGGCCGTTCGCTGGCTCTCAGGAATCTGGTCCAACGCTCCCCGCAGTGCATCGGCAATAGCTTGTCTTTCCAGTATTCGCTCCGGGCCGCTGACCGCAAAGGCACCGGATGCAAAGCCTGCTTCCGGCTCCTTTTCAACGGACAGCGACCGATGCTCCGCGCGGAAGTGGGGTTTGCGCACTTCATTCAGGCAGACATTGGTCGCGATCCTGTAAAGCCAGGTAGTAAATCTGGACTTTACCGTGTAGCTGGCGGCGCTTTCATATACACGCAAAAACACCTCCTGCGCGAGCTCTTCCGCCACGCGCCGGTCCCGTACAAATCGATAGGCAAAGTTGATCATGGATCGGGTGTACCGGTCAAATAAGCGATCAAACGCAACCGTATCCCCTTCCTTGAACCGCAGCATCAACCGCGCATCTTCGTCGCAGACCTCCGGAGCGTCCTCTTCAACCATGTGCATCCCCAGGCACCCGTCCAGGATACTTTCGGATTCCATATACCCTACCTCGATAATATCCCAATTCCGTTAAACACCAGGTCGCCAAAAAAGTTCCGCATAAGGACAAAATAAACAAGGCGACGGATCCGGAACTTTTGGGGAACCGTCGTGTTTGAACCATCGAATGCACGATCACGAAAAAGGAGAGACGATATGGCAGCAAAAATGTTCATTTCAGGGCTCATGATAGGCGGAGCATTGCTGATGGGAACGGGAATGGCCAGTGCAGGAGAAATACGGCGCGATGTTCGGGAAATCCGAAGAGACAACCGGGAAATCCGGATGGATCGAAGAGAGATCCACAGCGATAAGGTCGAACTAAGGCAGGACCAGAGACAAGGGGCACCCCGCTCCGAAATCCGGAGTGACAAACGGGACCTGCGACGGGACACGCGGGATCTGAACAGGGATAAGGCGGACCGCCGCCAGGATGTTCGGGAACTCCGTCACGATCTCCGCACCCGCTAGGAGCGTTGAATACGCGGAATATGCAGACCGGCACCGCAGTGGAGCCGCCTGAGCGTATTCCGCGTACTCCGGCATATTCCAAGGTCAATCCGCAGCGTATTTTGCCTTAAATTTTCCCTCCGAAGCTGGTACAATCCCGCCCTCCAATGACGACGACAAGGCATCACAACTACGACGAAGACAAAATAAAATCCCTCTCGTCTCTCGAGCACATCCGCAAGAGGACAGGGATGTATATCGGTCGCGTCGGCGACGGAACAGACTACGATGACGGCATTTATGTCCTGCTAAAGGAAATCGTCGATAATGCCGTCGATGAATACATCATGGGTTTCGGCGAAAGGGTGGCCATTACGCTCGAAGGACCCAGGATAACCGTGCGCGATTTCGGTCGGGGCATCCCTCTTGGAAAGGTGGTCGAATGCGTCTCGCGCATCAATACCGGCGCCAAGTACAGCGACGAAGTCTTCCAGTTCAGCGTCGGGTTGAATGGCATTGGAACCAAGGCCGTTAACGCCCTCTCGAGCAGTTTCGAGGTGTGCAGCTATCGAGGCGGCGAATTTGCCGGCGCAATCTTTGAAAAAGGAAAGCTTCTTGAAGAGCCGAAGGGCAGAAAGGAAGGCGAGCCGGACGGAACCTTCGTCAGCTTCAAACCGGATCCGGAGATCTTTGGAGAGGTCGTCTTTTCGCCGGATCACGTCGAACGAAGGCTTCGCCTTTATTCTTTCCTGAATACCGGGCTTCGCATTGAGTACAACGGCAAGCTCTTTTTCTCGCGCAACGGGCTTCTGGACCTGCTGAAGGACGAAGTAGGCGATGAAGCACTTTATCCTCCGCTCCATTATCAGTCCAAAACGCTGGAGCTCGCACTTACTCACACGCAGCGCTTTGAGGAAACCTTTCTGTCTTTCGTCAACGGTCAATACACCAGCGACGGCGGTTCACACCTGAGCGCATTTCGCGAAGGCCTGGTAAAAGGCTTCAACGAATACTCCAAGGGTAAGTTCGAAGGGGACGACATCCGGGAGGGGATGGCAGGCTCCATAGCCGTCCGCCTTCAGGAACCGGTCTTTGAGTCTCAAACCAAGAACAAGCTCGGCAACACGGAATTGCGCGGCGGATGGGTCACCCAGGTGCGAGATATCGTCGTTGACCTGCTGCATCGGAATCCCAAAGCCGCCGAAATTGCGCTTGCCAAAATAGAGGAAACCGTCAAGCTGCGCCGGGAACTGCAGTCGATCAAGAAGATGGCTCGAGAGCGGGCGCGTGCAACGTCTTTGCGGGTTCCACAGCTCAAGGACTGCAAAGTCCACTACAACAAACGCAACGGCAACGGCTCCGATTCGATGCTTTTCATTACCGAAGGACAGTCCGCCGCAGGTTCGATCGTCAGTTGCCGCGACGTAAATTGCCAGGCAATTTTCACAATGCGTGGAAAACCGCTGAATGTCTGCGACCTCCAGCGGGATGTAATGTACAAAAACGAGGAACTCTATAACCTGATGCGGAGCCTCGATATCGAAGACACGCCGGAGCGCCTGCGCTATAAGAAAATCATCCTGGCCACCGACGCCGACGTGGATGGCCTGCACATTCGCAACCTGCTCCTGACATTTTTTCTGCGCTTTTTCGAACCGGTTGTACACGACGGCTATATTCACATACTCGAAACACCTCTGTTTCGCGTTCGCAATGCGAAGAAAACGATCTATTGCTACTCCGAGGAGGAGCGGGATGCGGCCATGCGCGAACTTCGCAGTCCCGAAGTCACGCGTTTCAAAGGGCTGGGTGAAATTTCTCCCAGCGAATTCAAGCGATTCATCGGACCGGAAATGAGATTGACCCCGGTTCGGCTGGCAAACCGACATAGCGTGCCAGCCATTCTCGGCTTTTACATGGGCCGCAATACTCCGGAACGCCGCCAATACATCATGAATCACCTGGTAGTGGAGGCAGAACCGTAATAGATATCAGGCGCAATCCGAGAAAAACAGGTAGGCGAATGGGACGTCCCCGATTTATCAGGCTATGAGCGATATACAGAAAGAGCTGCCGCTATTCGGCGAAACTGAATCTGAAGCAGAAACAGAAACCGCTTCTCCGGCGGCGCCGGTGAGCGGTCTGGGAGCTACCGGTGACGGGCCTCTCAAACAGCTCATGGATCAGAATTTTCTTCAGTACGCCGCCTACGTCATCCGCGATCGCGCCATTCCGGATATCGACGACGGGCTGAAACCCGTGCAGCGCCGCATCCTCTATTCGCTGCACCAGACCGATGACGGCAAGTTCATCAAGGTAGCCAATATCGTCGGGTACTGCATGCAGTTTCACCCGCATGGCGATGCGTCTATCGAGGAAGCGCTGGTCACGCTGGCCAATCGCCGCTACTTTATAGAGCGACAGGGCAATTTCGGGAACACGCTTACGGGAGATCCAGCCGCAGCATCCCGTTACATCGAGTGCAGGCTGACCGATCTTGCGCGCGACGAAATTTTCAACGACGATCTAACCGATTTTGTCCCGACCTATGATGGACGCAGGGAGGAGCCGGTCACCCTCCCCGCCAAGTTTCCCATCCTGTTGATGCTGGGCGCCGAGGGCATCGCCGTCGGAATTTCGACCCGCATCCTGCCTCACAACTTTCCCGAGCTTCTGGAAGCACAGATTGCAATCCTCGGGAAAAAGCCCTTCAGCGTAATGCCCGACTTCCCTCAGGGCGGCCTGATGGATACACAGGCTTACAAAAACGGGAAAGGCCACGTAATCGTCCGCGCAAAAATTGAAAAGAAGGACGATCGTACACTTGTGATCCGCGAAATCCCGGTCGGAACCACAACGGACTCCCTGACAGGGTCCATCGAAGACGCCGCCCGCAAAGGCAAAATCAAAATCAAAAGTATTAACGATTTTACCGCCGAACAGGTGGAAATCGAGATCCAGCTCCAGCAGGACCAGGATTTGGATCGCGCTACCGAGGCGCTGTATGCGTTTACCCAATGCCAGGTGCAGGTATCCAGCCGCATCGTAATAATCCGGGACAACAAGCCGGTCGAGATGGATGTCCCCTCTATCCTGAAATACAACACATCACGGCTTGTGAATATATTGCGGCGGGAGTTGCAGCGTAAAAGACGAAAATTGACGGAAGAAATGCACCACAAAACCCTGGTCCGCCTGTTCGTGGAAAATCGCATTTACAAAACGATCGAATCCTGCGATTCGACGCCTGCCATGCAGGATGCCGTTCTCGCAGGGTTGTCCCCCTATCGGGCAGAATTGCAGAGAGACATCACGCGCGAGGATGTGGAAGGTCTGCTTGGAATTGCCATCCGGCGCATTTCACTGCTTGATCTCGAAAAGAACCGAAGGGAAATTGAAAGTCTGCGCGCGGAACTGAGCGACGTGGAGGGGAACCTCGCGGAAATCGTACCTTATGCCATCCGATACCTGCGCAGTATCCTGCGCAAGTACGGAGACGAATACCCCAGGCGAACTCAACTGGCAACATTCGGCGAAATCTCGGAACGGGAATTGACCGCAAATGAACTGACGATCAACTACGATCGCGAGAAAGGTTATGTCGGGTATAAGGTAACCGGCGAACCGCTGATCTCGTGTTCCCCGCTGGACCGTCTCCTGTTTGTCTGGAAGGACGGCCGCTGCAAGGTCGTAGCGCCACCGGAGAAGATCTTCGTGGATTCCACGCTGATTTACTGGGCGATCCTCGAACGGGATCGTGTCATGACAGTCGTGTATGAACTCGATTTCTTCACCTATTACAAGAAATTCACCGTTGGCGGGCTGACAACGAATCGCGACTCCAGGCTCGCCCCCAAGGGCGCAAATATACGTTTCTTCGCAGACGATAGTCCCCCGGCACTGTACGTGCGCTATTCGGCCGACGCCCGCATCAAGATACGCCAGCAGCGCTATGCCGTAGACCGCCAACCGCTGCGCGGACGCGATGGTAAAGGCCTTGTCCTGACTGCCAACCTGATCGAATATATCGGCTCGGAAAAAGCCCCCGACTGGGATGATGATTTGACCGGTCCTCCCGGCAAATTCATCGAAAGCTGACGCGTTTCCCGCAAATCAGAAAATCTGAAATAAATCACGGCCTCCGGAAACAATGTCCCCGTGGACTGAATGAAAACCGCTCCGTTGCGCTGGCTGAAATCAACGCCAACCCACCCGGGAGGACTGCAGATGACAGCCTTACACCCAATGATCTCCTGCGGGAAAAACCAGGCCTTCCCGCTCGCCGGAACCCTGCACCAGATTGTATCCCTGAAACTGGCCGCCGCTTTGCTTCGCTACGTAGAACCACGCAACCTCGGGCAGATCATTCAGGCCCCCTTCCAGGTTGTCCTGTCCAGGGAAACCATCATCCAGCCGGATATTCTTTTTATCCGGAAAGGGCGTGTCGCGCTCATCGGCGATCACAGCCTGCATGGCACGCCGGATCTGATCATCGAAGTCATATCCCCGGAAACACGGCGGTACGATCGGCTGATTAAGAGAAAGATCTATTCATTATTTGAAGTAGCCGAGTACTGGATCGTGGATCCATACCACCAGACAATCGAGGTACTGATCTGGAGCGAATGGGGATATGCGGAGGGCGGAGTTTACTTCAAATCAGATTACCTGGCGTCCTTCACCCTTCCAGGCTTCAGACTTCCGGCAAACAAAATATTCCCGCCTGATCGACACGGAACCACGGCGCCGCACCGACGAAGGTAACCCAAAAACTTCAATCTGGGCGTTTAAAACCATCTCTATCCAGAGACACAGTTTTCTGTATGTGTCCTGGTAGATCTCTCGTGAGAAACAAAACACCCTGGAGACGTATTTGCAAGGGAGGGCAGTGCCGATAAGAAATAATTTTTGAAACTGTCGGCCGCATTCGCCACTCTAATCCATTTTGTGACCAGCGCGGTCGCAAAGGGATTGTGGAATTAAGGATTTGCAATTGTTAAATGTGAGATTTTTCCAGGATCTGAAGGCGGAACCACTGGGAAGAATTCAGTGGTTTTTCTTTTTTCTGTACCTAGCCCTAACCGGCAGTTTCTGCGGTCTGGAACTCGATACATACGTTTCCGATTTACCCTACTTTCAACTCAGCACCTTTCTGCTGCTGCTGAACGTAGCCGGCATCATGCTGCTCCCCCCGCTTCTATATGCGCTGACAGCGGAGAAGCGCTTTGCAGGCCGTATTGTCCTCATCGCAAATTCGGTTTATCTGCACCTGATCGGCTTCCTGGCCCTTTACAAATCAACGCGAAAGATTGACTTCGACTTCAATTTTCTTCGCTACAACACGGCCGATGCCCTTCCGGCACTATGGAAGATTTATGCCCCGTGGCTGTTTGTCCTGGCCGGTTCCATGATGGCGGTTGTTTTTCTGCAGAAGAGCGCTTTCGCGCCCGTAAAAGCATTCGTACGAAAGTCACGCGGGAAATATGGCTGGATACTGGTGGGAGCTTTCCTGGCAAGTATCTCCACACAAATCCTTACACTGCAAAGTGTCCGCGGATCCGCCGCGGGATTTCTGTACGCCAGTTTTCTGAGCGATCGACAGATACGCAATGAGTACCATGATTTCTACCGGAAGCATATCAACGCGCTTCGGTCGGAAAAACCGCGGGTCATTTCCCAGGGGCACCCGTCCATTCTGGGAGACGTGGTTTTCTTCGTCAAACAGGAAAGCCTGAACGGCCTGCTGGTTAGCCCGCAGATTACACCGCAGCTTTTGCGAGCGTCCCATGACGGCATTCTCTTCAAGGATTTCTACGGCAATTCCGTACAAAGTATTCGCGGGTATGAGTGCATTCTGTGTGGCGTACCGCCCAGCATTGACGGAGCTCTGATTGATGAATACGCACCGCAGGACCTGCAGGAACTAAGCTGCCTCCCGCGAATTTTCAAATCCCTCGGGTATCACCCCCTCTACTTTTTCGGGGGAAGCCGAAACGCCCGGATTGTTCAGTTCGCGGAATCCATCGGCTTCGAGAAGGTACTGGCTGACGACATCATGCAGCCCGAGGATAAGAAATTTGACTGGGGATACAGGGAAGATGTCTTCTACTCCCGGGCATTTGAATATCTGCAGAGGTATCCTTCCGACGCCAAACTCTTCGTCTTCATGGATACGGGCGCAACGAATCACGTTCCCTTCAGGGTCCTGGACCCGGCGTATCAGAGCAGGATTCCCTTCCCGGAACCTGAAAGTTTTTCAGAACACCTGTCGAACACTACCTTTGTTCAAGACGCATACTTCGGTCATTTCTATGATCTCTTCAAACAGCACTATGGATCCCGTGGTTCCATGGTGGTATCCAGCGACCACTCCTGGCCCATGTCGATTCATAAGAACAATATCTATAACGAGAGAGGTGCTTTCGAGGAAAACTTCCGCATAGCCATGCTTTTCGTCCCGCCTGAGGCCAAGAAGGAAAACTACTCCGTCGGTACCGTGGTTTCGGAGCGATTCAGTCAGATGGATATCTTTCCATCGATCCTGGATTTGGTTGGCCTGGAGCCGCAAAACCTGCTGGGGGAGTCCTTTGCGCCCTGGCTGCTGGCTTCCGAAAAAAACCGACGGGCAGAACCTCAACGGCCGAAAATACTGGTGCAGCCGTATGGGGGCGGATTTATTTCCGCGGTGACGTACCCGGATAAATACGTCTTCAATGTACTGGGAAAGAACTACTCCGTGTACGATCTCGAAAAGGATCCGGAAGAGGCTGTGCCCGCTCTGTACAGCGACAATAGCCACGAATTCCTGATTAAAGAATTCTTTCATCCGGAAAGAATCAAGCTTGCCAGGAAGTAATCAGGATTGCGGATTTGACTTTACCGCCATATCTTCGGCTTGAAACGCGATGCTCTTGTGCGTTCCATCGCAAAAGGGTTTTGTCGCTGAGGCGCCGCAGCGGCAGAGTGAAAAGCTTTCCTTTCCCGCCAGATCATAGCTGTTGCCATCGGCGTCGACCAATTCAACCGTGCCGGCAGGAGCTTCCACTCGATACGACCCGTTTCTCTTCACCGTGATCTTTACAATCGCCATATTCCTCCTTGATCCGCTATCTGGCCTGACCCATGGGGGCATGGTTCCATGCCCGGCTCTCAGATTTTACTCTATCAGCACGCTCTGCAAAACCGCCGAATCGCCCGGGCCGGAGTGCATTGGGATTGGAACTTTGACCTAAAAATATCCAAAAGGCAGGTGCATAATGGACTGCATGTGGAATGAACAGAAGGTCATGAGAATAGGTCTGATTGCAGCGGTAATTCTGATTGTACTCCGGATAGTTCTGGAACAGTCCGGCGCCCCGTTCATGGCAGCAAGCATCTTCGGCGTAGTCTGGCTCTATTTCATCCTGCCGGCGATGTTTGCCGTGGCCATAAGAAACCACTCGCAAACAAAACCCTTCGGCAGATTGATGAAAGATGTTGTTTTGTTCGCCATCTACACTCGTGTGATGGTCGCAATGACCTATGTGATTGCGCACTATCTAAATTGGACTGCCGCCAGATTTTCCGCAGCGCAAGGAGGCACCGTCGGCCCCAGTATACAATCCGTGCAGACGCTTTTGTTCATTGCGGTCCGCAATGCGCTCATCTGGGTTGTAATGGCAACCATTATTGGCGCAATTGTAGGCTCGATTTCTCTTTATATTAAGGGAAAGAGGATGAATCGCACCAGCGTCCCGCCGAATGCTTCATACTGATTTTAGGTTTCCTTATTCCGAAGCCAACAAATCTGGAATCTGAAATCTGGAATTTGGAATCTGAAATCCTTCAAAAAGGATGCGGCGAGACCGCTACTGCTCCTGACACGTCCTTAATTCCCAATGTACCGGGCGTATAGCGATTTCGCTATCCCCATGTCGTATGTGCCGTTGATTATCGCCCGTCCATCGGAAAAGACTGTCAGTTGATAACCATCGATGGTTGCTCGAAGTAAAAAGCGGTTCTGCTCGAGGTGCGCCAGCGGTCCCAGTTTTTGGGCAATCGCGTCCAGGTTGATCCTGGTGCCATCCTGCCTGTATATCTGCACGGAATTGCGGCCACACAACGTGGTTGCTTCCGCGCCCAGCATTCCATCAAGAAAGGGGAATTCCCGACGCCCGCAGCATGGGCAGTCGGGACTCCTCTCCGGCAGCTCCACCATTTCATGCCGATTGATCCACAGGTCCAGGGAGCTGATTTTTCGGGATACATGCTCGCGCGCGCCGGACAGAATCTTCATCGCCTCCGCCACCTGCATGGAGGCAACCATCCCGACAATCGGGCCGATGACGCCGGCTGTGTCACAGGACATGCCGACTCCGGCGGGGGGTTTGTTTTCAAAGATGCAGCGGAGGCAAGGCGTTTCGCCCGGCAGGATGGGAAAGGTCAATCCATTCGCACCCACGCAAGCCCCATAGACCCAGGGGATCCGATTTTTTATGGAATAGTCGTTTACAAGATAGCGGACGTCGAAGTTGTCCGATCCATCCATGATCAAGTCGAATCCGCCGAGCAGCCGGTCAATCGACGAAGGATTGACATCGTCCACGACGCCCTCAACTCTGACAAGCGAATTAACGAGCCGCAGCTTATTCTCGGCCGCCACTGCCTTCGGCAATACCGCGCGCACATCTTCTTCATCAAACAGGATCTGACGCTGCAGATTGCTCTCGTCGACAAAATCGCGGTCAATGATGCGCAGCACACCCACTCCCGCACGCACAAGCATGGAAGCCTGCACCGCACCAAGAGCCCCACAGCCAACCAGGGCGACGCGTGAAGCACAGATGCGCGCCTGGCCGTCACTTCCGATACCGTTAAACAGGATCTGGCGGGAATAACGAGGATGTACGTTTCCGGTATCGCCGGTCATATCTACTCCGATTCCAACAGTGAATTCATGACGCTGCACGATCGGCAGATTTTCATTTTCTCTTTCCAGCCGTGCTGCGGTTTCCCCTCGCACATGGTTCCATTGATAAACCAGCAGAGCGTCCCTGCCTTGAATTCCCAGGCCGGGCACTGGCGCTTCCGCTCCGGCGGGCACTGGCGCACGATCCAGCAGGCCTTTCTCCCCTTGCGACCTCCCTTCAGCGCCACCAGCAGCAGGATCTGGCTTTCTGCATGGGCCGGAACGCTCCGCCAGCCCTGCTCGTAGCTCTGGATGGCCTTTAGCGAAGTCTTCAGCAACTTCGCCATATCCGCCTGGGTCTTCCCCAAACGGGATCTGGCGTGGGCAAACTCATATTTATCCATACACCCTCACATTCGGCCCTATGGTTGTACCACACCGTGGGAGGATCCGACAACCGGAAGACGCAGCACGCCAATATTTATGAAAAGATTTTTCCCGGATTGAGCAGTCCTTCCGGATCCAAGAGATTCTTGATCCGCCGCATCAGATCAAGGCTCTCTCCGTGTTCCGCGGCCAGAAAGCCTCGTTTCCCAATGCCTACGCCGTGTTCTCCCGTGCACGTCCCCTCAAACTCCAGTGCTTTTTCCACAATTCGACGGTTTGCCGTTTCCACTCTTTCCCAGCGCACTCTGTCGGAAGGCAAGTCCATTGCGATCACGTGAATGTTGCCGTCCCCCGCGTGCCCGAAAACGTAGGCAACAAGATCCTGCACTTCGTGTTTAACAAATGCCACCATTTCGCTATAACAGGATAGCGGGACTGCGATGTCCATGATCAACGGCATCAACCCGGGGTGCTGCCGCTTGATGGATTCGAAGGTCAGGTGCCGCATCTCCCAAAGACGATCCCTTTCCGCCAACCCAAGCCCCTTGTCGATAAATGTGCTGCCGTTCTCCATGCAGATATCCTGAATATAGGCCATCTCTGCCCGGAGGCCCTCTTCACTGAAGCCATTGAATTCCATCAGAAGCGTGGGACTCTCCTGCATGGCAAGACCGCGATCCCTATTGAGCACACCAATGACGTTGCTTTCGAGAAACTCCATCGCTCCCGGGGAGAACCCCGCGCTCATGACCTGAAATACGGTATTCGTCGCGTTCCGAGCCTCAGGAAAAGTGACGCGGAGCGCCATAAAGTTGGCCGGAAGCCCCACGAGTCTCAAAGTTGCTTCGGTGACCAGCCCGAGCGTCCCCTCCGAACCAACAAACAGATGGATAAGGTCATAGCCCGATGAGCTCTTCCGTGCCCGGTTGCCAACCCTTATCACCTCTCCATCAGGAAGAACAACCACAAGCCTCAGGATATGATCTTTCGTTGCGCCATATTTGACGGTCCGGATACCACTCGCATTGTTTCCTATCATCCCGCCGATTGTCGCCGCAGCCCCGGGATCCGGTGGGAAAAACAGGCCGTTTCTGCTGAGCGTTTTGTTGAGTTCCTTGTACACAACCCCCGCCTCCACATCCACCTGGAAATCCTCCGGACGGATGGAAAGCACCTTCTGCATTTGCTGGAAATCGATCACCATTCCGCGTCGCACAGGAATCGGATTCCCCTCGAGACTCGTCCCCACGCCCCAGCCTGTAACCGGGATCCTTCGCTCGAAAGCATAGCGGACGATGCGGCGAACCTCCTCCGTACTGTGTGGCCAGACAACCGCCTCCGGCAGAACCGGCAGGTGGTAGGATTCGTCATGGGAGTGAAGACTTAAAACCGATTCGCCGGTTGAAACAAATGCCTCCCCCACAATAGACTTCAAATTCCGGAGATCATCCTGCGTTATCATCGTTGCTCCTCGCCTCATGGCAGAATCTACCCGCAACCATGCGCATTCACAAATAGTTTTGTTGAGGATACAGGTTCAGTGCAGACGGCAAGGCAGGAAACAAGGATGCCAAAGGTGGCTGGCTACCTGATTCCCGCGCGCCGAAAACCAGGCGGCCGGCCACCTTTACAAAAAGACCGCCCCAAAGGAAAGCGGCCTCGGTGAGGGATGTACGGTTCTATACGGCTTGGCTATCTCTTCCTAAGGATTGTGGCCAGGCAAATTCCCAAAAGGCTAAGGCCTGTCAGGATCGTGCAAAAAAGCAGAACAGAATTGAAGACACCTCCGGTTTCCAGGGAATCACTCATCGTTTCGGCCTTCAGCACTGCGGTCTGGGACACAGTAATAAGGGCAATGACAAAAGCTGACCACATAAACCTCTTCATTCTCATAGCGGGCCCTCGCTGCAAAACGACCATTGGATTTTTGCGCTCTACTGCAATCAAGCAAATAATCGGCCAGTTTTGTATTCATGGCAAAAAAAGGGAGCCCTAACCGGATAAGTAATAAGAAAATATGAATTTGCAGCCATCAAAATTATCCGCTCACACCTCTTTATTGTAAACATTGTCAACGAATTGTAAACTCGTCCGACGAGGCATTTAGAAACTTCTATTCATGTATCCCATATCTATATGATTATATTAATTTTTCTTAACCACCATAAAATTGTAAAAAATCTTTACACTCTGGAGTCGAGCGTTGACAATGCCCCCGGGATGAACGCCGAAAGCCGGCATTATTCCCAAGTTCGGGCTATGGCGAATATGTTTCAGCCGATGCCGGCCGGAATTCGGCTGGCGTGACATTTACGGCTGCGGCCCATGCCAGGCAGCGGTGCTCTGTGAAATTCGCAATCCCACATCCGGACAGCCACAGGAACTAGCCATTGCTTCCAGTTTGTGATTGCAATACCAGATCGTTTTTCCTATTCTCTTCCCACAATTTCATCGACATAGGAATTTGGGGCAGAGGGCCGCTGATTTGGCAAGGATAGATCGTTATTGAGCAAAACAGCGCGGTCAAGGTTTGACCGAATGTCTGTTGCTGACGCTGCTGGTCGCGTTGGCACTTTTTGTGCTCGCCCCGCAGATTGCCAATCCGATTGTCCAGGTATTCTCCAAAACATCAAAAACTCTAGATCAAAATAAACAGGGCTCCTCTGTTGGCGGAGCGACGGAATCCTCGCAGGATCCGGGCCTCTAAGACGGGGCACAAGGTAAGATCAGAGGCTCTGGAAGCCGTCGGAATTTCATCTATAATTCCTATATGGTATGGCAGACTTCTTTGACTGCTTTGCGTTATTCCCTGCTCAAACATGCGGCTACCGCCGGAGTCCATTTCCATATAACGCGATCAAATCGTTGCGGCAAATAGCCCACAAGAGGAGGGTGCATGGCCGAATTGAAAACAAAAGCCACGAAAGCTTCTGTCGATGATTTTTTGGCTGCCATTGAAAACGAGCAGATACGAACGGATTGCTATACCATTGCCGAAATCATGGAGAAAACAGTCAAGGCGAAGGGATGCATGTGGGGCCCGAGCATCGTAGGGTTCGGCCGCCGCAAGTACAAATACCCGGACGGACGGGAGATGGACTGGATGGTAATCGCATTTTCGCCGCGCAAGAAAAACATCACGCTGTACATCGCCACTGACTTTGCGGAAAGTCCGGATCTACTGTCCCGGCTCGGCAAATACTCCCTTGGCAAATCCTGCCTGTATATTAAGAGGCTGTCGGAGGTGGATATTACCGTACTCAAAAAAATCGTCAAAGCATCGGCTCAGCACGTGCTGAAAGAAAATGCCTGAACTGGGAGTGTCCCCGGGGATCAGGCTATGTTCCTGCATGAATTTCCTCGACGACAAACCCTTGGTTTTCCCGATATAATCAGCTGCGGAGGGCGGGGAATCCGCCCTCCGCAGCTCAACTCAAACCCAAATCAACATCCAGGATATTCGACCATGAAACGAAGCGAAGATCGTATTCTCACCACGCATGTCGGCAGCCTGATTCGCCCCGCCGAATTGCTTGATGCGCTTGCAGCAGTCCGTCACCAACCGCCGACGAGTGAACCCGGATTTATCGAAATCCTGGGGCGCGCCATAAAGGATGTGGTTCGGAAGCAGGTCGAAGTCGGGATTGACATCATCAACGACGGAGAATTCGGAAAATCGAGTTGGGCCAATTATATTCTCGAGCGGATCAGCGGATTTGAGAACCGCCCTCACCAGAAAGCTCCGGTGGAATGGCTGGGTAGCGACCCCCATCGGTTCGATCAATTTTTTGCCAAAGAGATGCCGTTCCTGTCCGAGGGCCTGCCGGTTGACGCCTGCGTCGGGCCGATTATCTATTCGGATCCGGAGCCCATCGAGGTAAACGTCCGGCTCTTCCAGGAGGCACTGGCAGCCGTCTCGGTAAAAGAGGCCTTTCTCACAACCGTTGCGCCGGCCAGCGCCGCATTCACGGGTGTGAATGAGCATTATTCTTCAGAACGGGATTATATCTTTGCTCTGGCAGAGGCATTGCGCGTTGAGTATCTGAAGGTATATGAAGCCGGCCTGCTTGTTCAGGTGGACGACGCGGTACTGGCCAATATGTTCGATTTTCTGGTCCAGCAAAGCCCGGAAAAGTACCTAAAATGGGCGGAATTGAGAATCGAAGCCCTGAATCACGCCCTGCGTGGCATCCCGGAAGATCGCATTCGCTACCATATCTGTTTCGGCAGTTGGCATGTCCCTCACGTTGCGGACGCCCCTTTATCCGAAATAGCAAAACTAATCCTGAGCGTCCGAGCCCAGGCGTATTCGATCGAAGCCGCGAATCCGCGTCATGAACACGAATGGCGCGTATGGCAGGAGGTCCGGCTGCCGGCCGACAAAATCCTTATCCCCGGAGTCATCACTCACCACACGACAACCGTTGAGCATCCGCAGGTAGTGGCTGATCGAATTGTCCGCTTCGCCCGCATTGTCGGACGCGAAAACGTCATTGCGGGCACGGATTGCGGATTTGCCCAGGCTCAGTCGCTTCAGAGAGTACATCCGCAGGTTATGTGGGCGAAGTTCGAGTCCCTGGTGGAAGGCGCACGGTTGGCCACGAAGGAGCTTTGGCACTGAACCGATGGGAGCCTCGGCCGCTCCCATCGATCATAATTGTCCGGTCTGTTTGGAGTGGGAGACGTGATCCTTGAACCACTCAATGCTCTCCGCACGATCCGTCAGCAGTTGCTGCAGAAAACTCGCTTGCGCGTCGGTAATGAAATGCGCATGCTCCCGGATATCCCCATAGGCCACGTGTTTCTGCAGATTCTCGACACCCGCCAGAACCAGATTCAGCAGACGACCGAAATGGAAAGGGGGCTTCTCTGTCGAAAAGGTTCGCAGATACTGCTCGACATCTTCATACTGCAGCTGTTTGCTCATAGCACTATCAATCCCCAGGATGCAAACTCATAGAGGAGCTATTTTTGCCCACAACACTTCTTGTATTTCTTGCCGCTGCCGCAATAGCAGACATCGTTCCTGCCTATCTTGGGCTGCTCGCGGCGAAATGGCTGATTTACGATTTTGCCATCGACAAAGGTCCAGGCTCCGGCCTCTTTCCGGAATGAGGCCAGCTCGTGGTGCTTGATCTCCTCATCCTTCTGAGAATAGGTGGCAATAAACTCGACGCTTCCTTCCGTATCCTGTTCCTTGCCTCCCGCGGTTGCGATTATTTCCAGGCCATGCCATTTGGAGTCTTCAGCCCATTTACGCGCACTCTCGCGGTCAAACTCGGCTTTTCCGCTCCGATGGACCGTTCGTTCGATAAAGTCGATATTGGCGGTAGCATAAGCGGAATACCGCGCGCGCATTAAGGCTTCCGCCGTAGGAGCGGCTGCCGTGCCATTGAGAAAGGGTTCACAACATTCACTGAAGGATTTATTGCTTCCGCATGGGCAATTGGCCATCACTTTTTCCCTATTCCTTAATATTCAATACGCGAGTCAATTCCGAACCGGCCCGCATCACCATTATCCTATCACGCGTCTCCCGTTGCATCTCCATTCTTCCGGGCACCGGCACTTATCCACGCTTCAGATGAATAAAGTCGCAATCCGAAAGGTGGCCGAGTGTACATGAATTGAAGGGTATTCCGGAACAGGAATTTCAATGACGTCCCAAGGAGCGCGCTCCGCTATTCCTTGACCTGGAGAGCCTCCAGGCGGCGATCGATTTCAGCGATAGCGTTCCGCAAATATTGCCGCCGCGCTTCATGCACGGTTGCCACAAGTTGGCGGTCCAGATCGATCCGGGCCAAGCGCAGCGACTCTTGCGCGCGAATACTTTCGGGATCAAGCTTCGATTCCCGCTGTTTGGCCTTGCGACGGTTTTCCTGCATTTCCTCCATTCGCTCTTCGAGCCGTGAGTTTGCATCAACAAGTCCTTCGCCAGAGTCTCCCATACATCAAAGTCCTTTCCCCCGGGGGCGTCTTCAATTCCCATCTATGATTATATCGGACTGGGCACACTGCCGTCTTGGCTAAACCTGCAGATTATTGGTTGCCGCAACGCGCAATGCTGAACACTATTTGTCGACGGCAAAACCCTTGGGAGTGCGGTGGCCTGCCACCGCCTTCGATTTTATGGTTTAGGCAGCAGCAAGCGGCCGCACTCCACGGTTCCCTTCGAGAGGGTCTTTTGCAAATAATCTACGGCATTAGCCGGGACAGCGGCGTTCCCAGTGCACTTCCTGTCAGGGAATAAGCGTTGCCAGGTAGGTACCCTGTTCGAGATAGACCTGGCTGATCGCCCCATAATAATACACTCCCGAGAATGACGTGAGTCCCGGCGTGTAGGCGACATCGGTCTTCATATACCCCGAGATTTCCACATTACTCGTAGCCGCACTGTTCCCGTCAAAGTGTATATGAAGTATACCGTTGGATCCGATCTGCCCCATGAGTCCGAACACATCGGGATAATTCGAGGAAACGCCATAGCCGTAAACAAAGATGCCGTCAATCCATAGGGTCATAGTGGCAAATGGCACATAGCTACTCGTTGACGAGATCGCATAGCTTCGAGTCGTCCCGCCCAGCGGCAGCGAGGAAAACTGGCCGCTGGCTGTCTGAGTCAGTGCGACACCGCTGACGGGAACACTGGACTGAATCTCAAGTCGTCCTCGCCAGGCAGTTTTTGAAACCGTGGGGAAAGTCTGCCATAGATACTCGGCAAAATATTCTCCCGGCTGCATGGTCCTGGTAACCGTTGTTCCCACCTGGCTATTGGCATCGGAATAGAGCGTCATCGTCAGGCTTGCCACCCTCGACAGCGTGTCGGTATTGGCAAATGCAAAGCACAGGGATGTAAAGTCCTCAAAGGGTATGGCAGAAGCAACGATCGGACTGGAAGGTATTATACCGATGCTGTCGGCGACTTCGGCACCATCATTGATATAGTAGGTCAGGTTGCCCTCGAGAAAATTATCGATGGCCCTGGTTTCGTTCCGGATCACCAGGTATCCCGCCTGCACATCGCCCGGTACCGTAATCTTGTAGGTGCGGGTGGCTTTTGCTGCAATCTGAACCGCCAGGCTGCCGGCCGCCACCTGCGTCCCGTTGACATAGGGATTCCATGCCGTGTGTTGTCCCGTATAAAACTTCAGGTTTCCGACCCACGGCTGCGCCCCACGGTTGGTAACCGTAATCCATGTTTGATACTGACCGCCCGCGGCAACCTGTGGAAAGATCAATTCCTTGTGAGGAAGATAGCTTCCCGTGCTGATCTGGCCCAAAGCGGTTCCCGCAAAAAACAGAAGGAAAAGAACCCACGCAAATTTTTTATTTCGCATAACAAGCTCCGCTTCAATGATTCTATTATCGAGGGGGATAGAAGCCACCTGGAATCGGCAGCCGATGGCTGCCCGTTTCCCTATGAGTCTGCAACAGCCTGCATTCTATTCGTTTAATTTCAAATTTTCTATTTTCTTTGTGGAAATTCGCCATTTCCTTTAATCATGCGCCCAATTTGCAAATTGTCGATTCGGCGCCGGACGCATGGAGCCCTTGCTGAAGACACATGACTAAAAGACCATCATCCACGATCTGCCCGCAAACGAATTCCAGATTCATATTTGAGACTAAATCCCTTTGATAAAACCGCTTACCGCCATTCCCCCATTCTCAGGGTTCCCTTGACGGATGGTTTTTTCCACTAACTGCCGGCTCTCTTTTTACCGACAAGAATCAAGACAATCAGGAGTATCGCGTTGGAGCGCTTGTGTGCTCGAACGAGGGACCTGGCAAGACTGGATCAGCGATGGAAGTACCTCCGCGCTTTCATCTTGGCCGCCATCAAAACACCAAATTCTGGAGCCGTTTATGAATGATCGCAACATCCGCAAAACCTTTGTCGGCCTTGTCGCAGTGAGCCTGATGATGATAGCCGGAATCCGTCTGACAGCGTTCTCCGCCCCGGATTTTGCGGTGCGCCGAATCACGGCGGACGGGGTCGGAAAGTTCGGCGTCATGTTGAGCGGAAGCGGAGCGACGGCAGGGTGGCTGGAATTTGTCGATGATCCCAAGGTCAGCAGCCAGGAAATTGTGATTGTGAAGGCCGCCGCAACCGACGGGTCCTGGAACAAGGAATTGTTCCGCTCGTCCAATGGCGCCTGGATCAGCGGAGTGAAGGGGCCGCATTACAACTCATCGGATACCAGCTACAATTTGAAGCAAGGCCAGCAAAAGATTCTCTTTTCCCGCGACGGCTCCCGGATGGTGATTCACATCGATGAGTTCGCAAAATCACAGCATCATGACTATTTTGATGTGATCGACGTGCGGACCGGCGCTGCCAGGCTGTTGCCTGTTGCCGTGCCGCCAGGGATGGGGACGTTTACCGGCTACACCAACTATAACTCGCACGGCGTCTGGTTGACCAACGGAACGCTGGGGCAGGCACTCAGCGAAGACGGGCGCTATGTTATCTATAGCCTCAAGGCGTTTGGAACGCTGGCGGGAAATGGGAAGACCCTCGATGCGCTGGTTGCGATGGATTTGGACACCGGCGCCGCAGTGCGGATTGCCGGATACCGCAGCATGGACAGCGCGGGTAATCTGACGCCGGGAGACATGGAGTACAGCGAGGCCAGGGCAAGCTCCACGGGCAACAGGGTCGTATTTGCCTTCAACAATGCATACTATGCGGGCGACTTTAATGGATCCCCGCTTCAGCGCATAGCTCCGGGAGACAGCGGAACGCCACAATCTGTGGGTAACGGCCAGTATGTGGCAGAAGAGCGCACAGGGAATTTTTATCCGGTTGCCGGAGGCAGCACAATCACCACTTCCCTCCCTGGCAGAGGAGGTTTCCAGTTTCCGTTCTGGGATGGAGAAGCGGGATTTATTCTGCATCCCCATTTATCCCACGAAGGGGAGACAGTAATTGTCCGCGCCGGGAAGGCGATGCCCCTGATCAAGTCGGGGCAAGAAGGTTTGCCCGCAGGCTGGAATTTCGGCGTCAAGCAATTGTCGAGTTCTTACACCTATTCTCTCGTATCATCAGACGGCAGGAGCGTATTGCTTTCGCTTATCAGCCCCGAGGGAAAGCAGGATCTGTTTCTGCTGAAGCGGGGAATCCCGGCGACGCCTCCCCCGGCCGTTACATCCGTTCAGACACCACCGTCTCCTCTTGCCGGATCGCGTCCGAAAGAGCCCTCCGCGCAAACGCCCCAACTCATTCAGCCCGCGGACACCGTCGGCATTCTTCTGCACTCCCAGAAGCTGGTCGCCTCGGAGAAAGAACAGGTTGTAAATTATGAAAACCTGAGTGTGCGGATCCCGGGCGGTCTTCTTGCGGCAGATGAGGAACTGCGAATCTATAAGCCAAGCGCTCAAATGACCCCTTTGATCAACGGGATGAAGCAGGTTGCACTGGTGGATATCCAGATAGGCAAACTCACGAAATTCAACAAGCCGCTGGTGATTGAAATGAAATACGACGCGGCAATTCTTGACAAAACCCAACCGGCAAAAAAACAGCTGATTGCCTGCTATTTTGACGAGAAAATCGGCGGTTGGATCGGCACTCCATTCGAAATCGATGAACAGCGGGGCGTGCTTGCCATCAAAACCAACCACCTCACTAAATGGTCGGCCTATTACTACCTGCTGGGCTACGATACTTACCCCGACACCAAGTGCATGGTGATTTTCGACAAGAAGGATTTAAAAAATAATAACGCGCTATATGAAGGCAGGACAGGAAGGAAAAGCACTGTCACAGGCGTTCCAGTCCTGGTACAGGATGTCGCCCTGTTTATTGATCAGGCCTATCGCTCCTATGAACAGGAGGGATTTGCGCTTCCGCCGGTAACATCCGGCAGCCCCGATACAAAGCTAAATGTTTTTGTCGGCGATGTTGCCATGTCTACAAGAAATTCCAAAAGCGGCATTATCACGATAAATGCCAACCTGGCTTCGAAGGCCAAGGGCCTCGAGCTTGTAAATTTGTTCAGGCAGGACTGCGGACATGAATTATTCCACGAAATCCAGGCCCACAAATATGGAATCTCCGGCCTGACATCGCTGTATTACGAAAATAAATCGTTCTGGCTCGAGGCTACAGCCGAATACGCGGGAGATGTCCTCGCGTGGAAGCACGCAATCGATCGAGACGGAAGCCCGATGACACGGACCAAAATTATGGGCGGGGACATTAAGGCCGACTATCTGAAATACTCTCTTTTGACATTTGAAGTGCCCGGCCTTCTCACTGCGGGCAGGCAGAAAGCCATGGGGCATGAATATGACAGCGCCCATTTTGTGGATTACATGGTGAAGGCAAATCCCCAGGCTCCTTTGACTGTCCTCGTGAACATGCTGAATCGGGATTCAAGTTTTGCGAAGTGTTTCAATGATTACTTCGGACAGAATGGAAAAACCCTGGAAGGCTGGCTGGCGGATTTTGCCACCTATTTCCTTTTTGATAATGCAAGCCCCTTCCCTGCCGGAATCGCCAGAAATGATGCGGCGGATGATTTCAAAGGCATTCGGTTCAAGATGTCGGCTACCCGCCTGGGACAACTCGATCAAAGCGAGGTAACCGAAACATTCCGGTTGAAACCGAGAGAACCCTACAGCGCCGCCGTAATGTTAACGGATCTGTATATAAACGGAAAGACGGACAAGGAAAACCAATCGACCTCCTTCGAGATCGACGTCAGTAGTGATAAAGAGATCCGATTCGTGATCACCGGGATGGAGGACCGGGCACCACAAAAGAAATCCTCGGTAATCAAGGCAGCTGTTCCAGGTGGAAAATTCCTGGCAAATGGGCAGGACAAGATTTACATGATCTACACCGCAGCAAACAATCTGGATGCTGCCAACGTCATCATCAAAGCGAAAGCAATTGCAAAGACGGAGATCTCCGTGGAGCCGGGAAAACTGATGACGGAACCCGGCAAGGCCTCCGAACTCTCGGCAAGAATAATCAATGGGCCCATCCAGCCCTACGTTGTTTGGGACTATGGCGACAGCACTGTCAGACCAGGAGCCACGACGCTGAAGACGACACACGCGTATAGCAGGGTTGGAACCTACAAAGGCAAAGCCAGTCTGTATGATGCCAAAGATAGAAATAGCATCCTCGCTGAAGCGGAATTCACCGTTTTGGTCAAAGAGAGCAAACCGGAACAGGATGCCGGTATTGATCAGAGCGCAAATCCGGACAAGTTCATAGGCCGGTGGAGATTTCTGCTAAGCCAGACCAACGGCGCATCTCCCACGTGGCTCGATTCGTACTATGGCAACCAGGCAATGGGAAAAAGCACAGACAGCGGCATCGTGGAGTATTTACGGATCATCAAGGAGAACGGAAAGTACCTGCTCTATCCTGACAGCGATAAAATTCAGATTGGCGGAAGCAAAGTAGTCATCAAATACACGGCTGAACCGAGAGTCTCGGGCGAAAATCCGGTCGATTATATTCATGAGGGCGCCATCAACCCTGAAGGCACGCGGATTGAAGGCACCTACAGGATTACGGAAAAGGGGAAGGTGCTCTCGGAAGGAAAATGGATCGGAATAAAATCGTAACGCGGGATTTGATCCCCGCAAAATAGCGCACTGGCGCGTCAGGCCAGGGTTTTAAATCCTCGCCTATTGGGAGTGCCACCATCCCGGCGGCATCAGCGCATGGAAGTAGCCGCGCGCCTAATGACATTTGCTTTTTTCAGGCGTTTTTCTTTCGCTCCTACAGGGATCCTATTTTTCACCATTCTACCGGGGGTTCGCTCCGCTTACCGCCGGCTATTATCTTCCGCGCCTCCAGCGCTTAGTATAGATGGAACAATGTTCCAGCGCCGGAGGCGCGAAAGATAGTAGCCCCGGGCGAGCTTGCGAGCCCGGGGTTATATACGGTGCTCAAAAAGCCCTGAAGGGGCGAAAGAACGGCAATTGCAGAAAAGTAAATGGCATTAGGCGCCTCGCCAGCGCTCCCGAGTGAATGCTCCTTAAAACTGCGCCGACGCGAGCGGATACAGATGAAAATTGCCTCCATCCAATATTGTGCCGTTCTCGTAAATGTACGTAACAGTCCCCTGGACATTCTGGAATGTCAGATCCGATATCACCGCCGTACCGACGGCCATCACAGCCTGGCCATTCGTCAGAAATGAGTTCATGTGGAGGTACAATATCATCCCGCCGGAAGGTCGATAGACGATCACGCCCGTAATTGGGCTGATCACGCCAGGGCTTGTCTCCATGGTTCCATGGAGATACTGTCCCTCCAATATCATTTTCACCGGCATCGTGGTCTTGTTGGTGATGTCGATCTGCCGCTCATAAACGGCCGGAAATCCGGTCGAACTCGACCATTGGGAGTTGTTGACATTCAGTGGGAGCAGGCCAAAATACTCGGTCCCGCTGATTGTTATGTACCCCGCGGTATCCTTTGAACTGGGAAACATCTCATAAACATAGAGAGCTTGCTGATTGAGCTGGGGGAGATTGACACTCTTCTGTTCCAGGAATATTCCCTGCGCGTTGAATCGTTTGATCTGCAGAGTATTAGAAGAGAAGGTACACACGGCAAAAGCGGTGGAATTTCCGCTGGTGTTGTCATAGGCAAGATGCGCATCGCGCAACTCGCGAACGCCTCCAACGCCTATCTGAGAAACAACCGCGCCTCCGGACCGAAATCGAAATGTGAGCAACCCGGCGATGGACCCTTTGGAACTGGTATCGGACAGGATTTCGCTCACGACAATCCAGCCCGCCTGAGTCTGGGATCCGCCGGTGAGCTTATAGGTAATGGAGGACTTCGCTGCCAGCGTGAAATCCTGGGTTCCGCTGACAGAATTTCCATTAACGGTCACCGTCATTGGCTGACCGGTTTGAGTTAAAAAGACAACGGAGCCGGAAGATGTTTCCGCTCCTTGGGCAATAAGCGTCAAATCTGTCTCCCACCCGCCGCCAATGGCGAATTGAGGGAACAGGATTTCCTGCGTTGGAATGGTGATCTGTGAGAATACGGGAACGCTGATGGGAACAATGGCATTGGCGGAGAGGGCAACCTTCAGATTATCGATGGCCAATTCCTGAAAATCCGGATTGATGGAGTTCGGGTGAGGCGCCCGCACCATCAGCTTATCGAAGCCATCGGGATCCCGAAATCCGACGACTGTTCCCACCGGCAGAGTCTCCGTAATGCCGGCCTGCCCGGAAGAAACGACGGTATTGCCGACCAGAGTCTTCCAATCCAGGAATGCGGTATTGTTGCCCCAGGGGTAAGCGCCCCAGATATCCCCCGTGGTCCAGCCGTTCCCATACAGGAATTCCACCCCGTAGATTTTCTTGCCGTCGCTGCTCTGAATAGTCACCCAATCGAAATTGCCGGGATCGGCCTCATAGGGGAAGTAAAATCCGCCGCCTACATCGACGTAGGAATGATCTGCGGCATTGGTCAGATGAAAAGGATTGAAGGGTGTACCTACCGACAGAATTGTTCCACGCGTATTGTCGCCGAAGTAGCTGTTTCCATTGGTGCGGATGTAAAGCCCGCTCGAGGCATAGTCGCTCAAAGGCGTGCCGCTGCCTGCAAAGTTCAGAGCATCGAAGGTGGCGGTACGGTCCACGGACAGGATCGCAGATCCTTCACCGGTCGTCTGGACTGTGCCGGCGCAGACAGGATTCAGAAATGTAAGGCAGATGACTGAAACCATGGTTACGATAAGGAGATTTCTCAATATCATATCGCTTTCCTCAATGCGCGGTTAAAACCCGCCGATACCACAACACGGGCTCAAACGACGCTCAAAACCCGATCAAGATGCTGAAGATCTTTGATCTGCAAATGCGCTCAGGTGTTTCTGTATTCAAACGTAACGCCTGCCCGAAGCGTTTCACAGGCAATCATTTCCCAACGTCCGAGCCGTCCTGATAGTGATGAATCCGATGATCAACCGCATATATTAAATTCGCACCGCTCCCGGTTACGCAATCGGATGAATTGCGTATTCTTCTATGAGCAATACTACCTATGCCCAGAGCCATAGCACGGCCATGGCTTATTGACACAAGTTTTCTCCTAAAAGTTGGATGACAGCGCCCGGGCCTACCTGTTTGCCGCACGCAGAGCGCGATAGGAACCGCGAGCCCGCATGAATAGCCAGAACATCAGGGGTCCCGGCAGGGCCAGGACAATAGCCAGCGAATAGCGGATCGCCAGGGGATTGCGGAACACATAGTCATTGAGCAGACCCACCAGCATCGGTCCCAAGCCCATGCCTACCAGAGAAGAAATGGTAATGTAAAGGGCCGAGACCTGTGCGCGCGCCCGGCTGGGCACGATCAGTTGAATCGATGTGCCGGCACACGGGATCGGCATGGTACTCATCAGTACAGCCGGAGCCAGGAAAAGCAGCGCCAGTTCAACCGTCGGCATCAACATGGCCAGCGCGCCGGCGACACCGCAGCCGACGAAACTGAAGGCGGCCACCTTCAGCGGCGCATCCAACGCGCCTCGCTGCGCGAGCCGATCGGTGAGCCAGCCGGCACAGTAGGCGCCACCAGTACCACACAACAGGAGGAGCACCCCAAAAGCGAGGCCCTGCTGCGCTTTGTTCAAGCCGTGAGTGCGCTCCAGGAACGTGGGCGTCCAGAAGGCAAGTGCATTGGCAACCAGGATGACCATGGCAAAGCCTGCGAAGATGGGCAGCAGCGCGGCACGGCGTTGCCGCACAACATCGATAACCTCGCGGACCGACAGGGGCACCTCGCCTCCGGGTCCGCGTCGCGCCGGTTCTCGAATGAGAAGCAGCGCCGGAACCAGCAGCATCCCCGGAAATCCAACAAGGATGAAGGCAACCTGCCATGGAGCCAGGCCGCTGAACAGGCCCGAACGCAGAAAAGTAGAAGTCGTCAGCCACTGCAGCAGGCTGCCGCCGGCAATCAGGGTCATCCCCTGGCCAAACGGAGCGCTCATCAGGAATGCGCTGATCGGTCTGCCCAGCCGCTCGGGCGGAAAATGATCGCTCAGCAGAGAAAACGATGCCGGTGTGACGCTGGCTTCACCGACGCCTACGCCGATGCGCATCAGGAACAGTTGCAGGTAACTCCGGGACAGGCCCGATGCCATGGCAAACAGGCTGAATAACCCCATACAGAGGCCCAGCACCACGCGCCGGGCAAAGCGGTCCGCCAGGCGGCCGATTGGGATACAGGCCAGCACATAGAACACGTTGAAGGCAACGCTCTGCAATATGCTGAAGGCCGTGTCGCTCAGTCCAAACTGCGCTTTAATAGGCCCTGCCATTAGCGTGACCACAGTTCGGTCCGCCTGAGAAGCAATTGATGCAAGGGCAAGCAGTCCGGCCACAATCCAACCGCGGCTGGGGTTGGGCCAGGGTGCGGCGCCATTATCCATGGCGTACGGCGTGTTCGTTGCGATAGCATTCGTTGTTTCCCGAACCAACTGTCGGGGTGTGACGCCGGAGCCCTTTTTTTCGGTCACTCTATTTCGCTCTGCTTCCTGCCTCCATCAAATCCTTGCCGATGGTGGCGCGTGGGGAAGAATATCTCAATAATCCGGTATTTCCTGATCAACACCTAAACTGCTGCATTGGCGTTCCCCGAAGGCTATTCTTTCGCCTGGCGACGAAGAATTGCAACCACTTCCTGCCCGCCAATGGATGTTTCGCCCACGCTCATCCCGACGATCTGAAACCCTGCCGAGCCGGCCTCCTTCAATTCCTTTTCCATCGTTGAGGTTTTTTTGGTAGCCAGCAGTTTGTATTCATGGCGCTGAACCGGAGCCTCTTTGTCCCGCTCCACAATCACCACAACCTCTTTGCCCCCAAATGTGGAACTGAATACGGTCTGCCCCTTGAAGAGAAAGCCCGCATCGCCAACCTGCTGCAACTCCTTTTGCATCGTGGAAGTCCTGCTTGTTGCCAATAGCTTGTACTCATATCGCGGCTTTGGATCGGCCCCGATTTGCCGGCTCATTATTACGACGGCTTCGGACCCTCCAAATCCGGTCTCCCCTCCCATGGCCGTCTCAAATCGGAATCCCGCGTTGGCAGCCTGGTTCAACTCTTTTTCCATGGTCGAGGTCTTGTTTGTGGCAAGAAGTCTGTAGTCCATTTCCTGCCCGTATCCAATGTTCGGAACAACAGATAAGGCCAGAATAATCGCGAAAGAACCCCAAAGACAAATAGCTGCTCTCTTCATTCTCTCCTCCGGTCTATGCACATGCTTTAGCTATGAACAGCTTTCACCACCACTCTCGACGTCGCGATACGAGGAACTGCCCGCCTGCAACCGCTATTATCTCAAGATTCGAACGGTCTACCTACTTCTCATTTGATAATGACCCTATCCTTTGTGGTTTTTCTCCACCCATTCGGCAAAGGCATTTATGAATTTCCGAACGAACTCCCTGGTTGAATCACTTGCAAGATTGTCGTTCGGATCAAAAAGTTTTGTAGCTCCCCCGATATAAGCCTCGGGCTGTTGCAGGGTGGGGACATTCAGGAAAACCAAAGACTGACGAAGATGATGGTTTGCCCCAAATCCACCGACAGATCCGGGCGAGACGCTGATGACGGCGCCAGGTTTACCATCCCACACGCTCTTGCCATAAGGGCGCGACCCGATGTCGATTGCGTTTTTAAGCACGCCAGGAACCGATCGATTGTATTCGGGCGTAACAAAAAGGAAACCGTCAACTTTTATCAATAGCTCCCGAAACTCGGTCCAGGCCAGCGGCGGATTGTCGTCGAAGTCCTGGTTATAAAGCGGCAGTCCGCCGATCTCGACGATTTCAAGTTTCAAGCTTTCCGGTGCAAGCGATATCAGGTTTTTTGCCATCTTTCGATTGAACGATTCTTTGCGAAGGCTTCCAATCAGTACAGCAATCTTCATTTGTCTCATATGTTTTCCTCTCCGATGGTCTCGAACAAAAGAAAGGTCCATCACCCATAAATTTAGCAGTCAATTCAACCGGGAATCAGGGGTAATCTGCTGGAGCTGCGCCGCAGGTTGAGAAGTAAAGATCTTGCATACCGTGATATAGTAGCTTCCGCAATCAACATCGAAAACTCGGATTAGTTCATGGACAGCCATGGATTGAGCAGATTGCATGAAGCGGCTTTTTTTGAGAACTGCTCAATCTGCAACTGACTTTTTCTTAACCTTCTTTTGAGGAGAATTGCAGGATGAAACGAATTGCACTGTGCCTTTTGGCTCTTGGAATGATGGCCTGCGGCAGTCTCGTATCGGCACACGCGCAGTCAGGCTGCACGCGCGATGGCCTTAAGGGAATTATTGGGCAATATTTTACTGCGCTCGAGGCGCACAACCCGAAGAGTCTTCCGCTCGCGGCCAAGGTGAAATTTACGGAAAATGGCGTTGAGATGCCCGTAGGAGATGGTTTTTGGAAAACCGCGGGCAAAACTCTGCTCAAACGCGATCTCCTTGACACCAATAAATGCAGCACGCATTCCAATGTCGTGATTGAGGAGAAATACACGGCTCCCAAAACGGCCGCGCCGGCCCCCAAGTCGCCCTTTGCCAGCCTGTCGGCAAAACCGCCTGCGGATGGCACCATTCGGCCCATTCTCTACGGCGTCCGTCTCAAAGTTGAAAATCAGCAGATTACCGAGATTGAATCGTTTGTTGCCCGTGAAACCGAATTTGCTTTCAATGCAGCAAACGTGCTGGAGACCAAGGACCAGGATTGGGAAAGCATCATCCCCGTGGAACAGCGAAGCAGCCGGCTGGCAATGATAGCCGCTGCGGATGATTATTATGATATGTTCGCGGAAAATCCCAAGGTGCACACACCGTTCGCCGCTGTTTGTGATCGCTGGGAGAACGGCTTTCAGACAACCAAAGGCGGAGGAACCATGGGCGGCGTCAAAATGACGGCGCACGACTGCTCCCCGAAGGGACTGGTAATCACGAACCATGGCCCGCGGCGTTTCCTGGTGGATTTGGAAGCAGGAACGGTTGTTGCCTACGTGCACTTTACGGGCAGTTTGCCGGACTTCCATATGTTCCGGATGAGAAATGGCAAAGTTGACTTGATTCAGGCGGTCATCGGTGCCAGTGCCAAATCCATGGGCTGGCCGAACGAACCAGCCTGCAAATAAATTGTTATTGAACTGATTTGCCCACGACAAAAAAGCCCTGAAGGAAGTATCCTTCAGGGCTTTTTTGTCGTTGTTCAGAGATTATTGTGCGGCAATCCGGTACGACTTGAACGAGAGGTTTCCCGATACAAACCCTCGTTCACAGGACAGCGGTGGCTTCAATCTCGACCAGGATGTCGGGGTGAAACAGCGCGGCCACGCCAAGCAATGTGGAGGCCGGCTGGCAGCCAGCCGCATGCAGGCGCTGGCCAAGTACGGCAGATGCCTGGGCAAATGCCGCTATATCCCGAGTGTAGTAATTCAGACGGACCACATTTGCGAATGTTAGGCCCGCGTGACTCAGAACCGTCTCCAGGTTATTCAAAGCCTGATTCAGCTGCGCGGCCATATCGCCGGCATGCATGGGATTACCATCCGCATCCACCGATGTTTGGCCGGCGAAATACACCGTGCGGCTTGCCCCGCGTACGTCCATCGCTTGTGAGAATCCGAATTGGTCCTGCCATTTCCAGGGATTGATCGTTTTTGTCTCTACCATAACATCTCCACGAAAATTCTCGGGTACCCGGAGTATTCCTATAAGGTTTTAGTTCTATTTGTTTATCTCCGCGTTTCGAGGCCAACATGCCACCGCCGCATGCAAGTCCGGCCAGGAGCGCCGGCGTCTCGCCCAATGCTGCATACTATTTGTCGAGCGCGAAGTCCTTCGAAATCCGGCGGTCCAGTGGTACTTATCCTTTGCCCAGGGCTTGCAGAACCCTATCCGGCGTTGCCGGCGATTCCACCCACTTGCCGATCGCATTGTGAATCGCCATGATGACCAGATGCGTATTGGCCAGAGAATGGCTGATGCCGTTTGAACCATAGCACGCATTGCCGGCTCTGGTCTCCAGCAATTCCAAATCCACCTTCGGCATATCCAGCATGCTGACCTTCTTATAATCAAACATATTGGTGCTGAGCTTCAGACCGGTCTTCTGATCATAGACAAATTCTTCCTGAAGCTGGCATCCGGCAGTGAAATCCATGGCCTGGTCGATCTGGCTCTCCAGCGATGTCCGCCGCAGAATTTTCCCGGGATCCGCAACGACTCCAAACCGAAGGATTTCCACCTCACCCGTCTCCGGATCAACCGCAACCTCGCATGTGGCGACGTTCATGGTGTCCAGAGCCTTGCCTCGTTGATTCCACAGTGCCAATGGGGGCCTTCCCGAGAATGTGGCGAACAAATTGGATCGAACCGCCTGAGCGAGCGGGACCGCCTTGCCGGGATCGCTCTTGGCGATAACCTTGCCACCCTGCAGGTCCAGGTCTTCCGGCTTCATTCCCCTGAACGGGCTGGGAGCCTGCTTGGCACCGCCTCCCATGCTGATTCCACCTGTTGCCGGCGGCGTGTTCGCTTCCTCGATCACAGTCTCAAGGATCACTTTCTTGAGCTTGTTCGCGCACTCCTTGATGGCCCAGGAAGACGCTGTCGATCCGTCGCTGCCGCCTCCATAAGGCCGGTATATTTCGTGGGAATCCAGATCAATGCGAATGTCTTTGTACTCGAGTCCCAGTTCTTCGGCGATGACCATCGCGTTGCATTCCAATCCATAGTGACCAATGGTGGGGCCCTGGGTAGCCAGATGCACAACGCCGTTGCGAAGCTCAAGCTTGGTGTTGTACATCATACCGGAATGGCGCGGGCACTGGTTATATCTGAAGCTGGCTCCGTGCAGACGACCGTCCGGCAATTTCCTGGCGCCGGCAGGATGCCAGTTCCAGCGCATCATTTTCTTTACCGCTTCCACGCAGGCTTCGTAGCTGGGCACAGGCTTGGAGTCGGTCTGGGATTCCGGCCCATGGAGATTCAGCGTTGCGATCTCTATCGGATCCTTGCCCAGCTTTTCCGCAATCAGATATATCCCCACCATCAGGGAATCCCATGTCATGGGATTATGCTGCCCACTGAGGTACATCTTCCCGCGGTTGCTGTCCACGATATCCATATTCTGCCGGACGTTCTGGCACCTGGTGGTGAAATAGGGACCATACGTCTGATCCATGGTATTGCCGAAACGGGAGCTGCCCCGGACGCCGGAATCCGCAATGGTAAAGTCGTCGATAGCGGTAATCAGGCCATTGCGCTTGAACCCTATCTTCAAATGAACATAGCGCTGGTTCAGGTTGAAGTCATACATTTCGTAACGATTGTTGACGCAACGGACGGGGCGACCGGTTCTCTTGGCCAGCAACGGTGTGATCAGCTGCGTTTTGCGATTTCCCCAATCGCAATATCTGCCGCCCAGGAACATGCCTTGCCTGAAAATCTTTGCGGTGGGTATGTGGTACATGTCCGCAATCGAATCTTCCGTCCAGGCTGGAATGCCCTCGACGCGCAGATTCTTGCCTTCACCGTGATTTGCGTCATCAAACCACCAGGCGATGGAGCCGGTCGGATTGGGTATGTGGCCTGCAAAAGCGGCAGTGTTGACGTCATATTCGATGATATGGTCTGCCTCGCGGAATCCGACCTCAATATCCCCATCGAGGATATTGGAATAGGAGACATTTCCCTTCTTGGGGGGATTTCCGCCGCCGGTTTTAGGGCTGCCGCCCTTGCCAATGGTAACCGGACGGATCACCGGCGCATTCGACTCCCTCCCTTTGCGGAGGTCCACGACATGAGGCAGAACTTCCCACTCAATATCAAGCGCGCGCAGACCGGCTTCGCAGATATCTTCATTTTCGGCTACGACAATGACGCCGACTTCGGCCCCTTCCTGATCCGCGATATTGTCCAGAAACGCCTGCGGGGGACCTCCCATGAATCCAGCCCCCTCGCTCAGATTTTTCATATCTTCGTCTTCCCAGGTAATGATGTCGACGACTCCGGGAATTGCCTTGGCTTTCGTGGTGTTGACCGACTTGATGGAAGCGTTTGCATACGGACTTCTGAGGAACTTGGCCTCAAGCATGTTGGGCACGACATAGTCGATGCCGAATTTTGCAACACCTGTTGCCTGGGACCATGACAATACGCCTGGAAGATTTGGTTTCCCGACGACTCTGAAATCTTTCCTGGTTCCGTTCACTCCTGCCAAATCTGCCATAATATGCACTCCCTATCATTTTTCCTGGGAAGGTTTGCTGAGTTGTTACATTGCCGGATATCGAACTGTCATCCGGATTCATTTTAGAGCAGTTCCCCTCTGGAAAGAAAGCAATCAAGAGGCCACGAATTTTGACGATTACACGAAAGAGCCTGTTTGGGTTCACTGGGAGCGTCGGCATCTCGCCGACAACAGCGCAGCCGCCTCATCCTGGACCAAACCGAAGTCCGAGCTCTTAGGCTCGGCCGCAGCATTTTTTATATTTTTTCCCACTGCCGCAGGGACAAGGGTCATTCCGGCCGACCTGAGGCTCTGCCCGGCGAAAAGTCTCTATTTTCTCGGGCATGAACCCCTGGCTCCCTTCCATCATTTCGGCAGGAGTCTTGCCGTCAAACGCATCCCTTGGGGTCGATTGCCATTCCTTCTGCAATTTCCGTACACGGGGATCGTTCATCATCCGCTCATCCGGCTGAATCCCTCGCTCCTGGCAGAAGAGAATAAAGTCGGCCATGGTTTTGCCCTGAGTCGATTCCATCAAATTCTGCAATTGCTTCATGTCCAGTCCGGGAGGAAGCTTGACACCAGGAGGCAGCATGCCGGCGATTTGCGACAGGTCCAGTTGAGACAGGTCCGACTGGTCAGCGAATGGTTCGACGGCTTCAGCCTCTCCGCCTGCAGCTGCTTCGGATTCGGCAACTGTCCCGGGGACAATGATCTGCCTGATACCCGTCAGGAGCGCCGTCGCTTCATCAACATTGACTGCCGGGCTGTTTCCTTTCAGTTGTTCGACAATCCAGTCAATACTTTCTCCCTCTTCGAGGAGTTGGAGAAGGTCGTCTCCTCCAAATTGGGTGATGGAAGACTTTTCAATGAACTCATTCAGCCTTGATTTCAATGCATCCAGGTCGTTTTCTTTCGATACCGGCGATTCGTTCGGGCTCATTCGCATTCCCTCAGTTCTAAAATAATTGTTCGGACAATCTGAATATTGTATCGGAATGGGAAGGCCCCGGGCTAAAATTTCGCATACAGGGTCACTTTCCATTTGCAGCGGCGACCTGCCTTAGAGGAGAACCAACAAAATTATACGAAAAGGAGACACTACCATGTGCCAGTGGAATGATCGGGACTCTCATGTGGGCAGGCGCGATTTCATAAAAGCAACCGCCCTGGCAAGTGTGGCTGCGGGCATTCCGACAACGGGATTTGCCAATCAGGATAAAATAAATCCGGCCGCATCGAGGATTGAACGAAGCAGAAAAAAGCTGCTCTACATCAGCGACGGGCAATCGGTGCACCAGCCATTGATGGACTCGATCAAGTCTATTCCGGAAACCGATCTCGACTTTACCCACATCAAAGCCAATTTTCAAAAATCGCAAGAGGTTATCCAGGCCATCCACAGCCAAGATGCGGATATTCTGCTCCTCTGCCTGCCGCGCATGACTTTCAGTTTTGGAAGTCTCTATGATTCGATGGGCGACTTGAACATTCCCATCATTGTTCTTTCATCGAATCCTGAATTGATCTTGATTGATGCAAATCTGGTGGCATCGCTCCGAGCCAATGGCGCGAATGTTACCTTTGCCCTTTCCGACGCGCAGGCTCTGGAAACGGTCAAGATTGCGCTATCTCCGAGAATTCTCGAAGGCAAACGAGCGCTCCTTTTCGGCAGACCCTTCGATTCCACGACGGTTCCGGCTCGCAATCTTACCGAGGATTATGTTTACCGACATACCGGAGTTCGAATCGCTTATCGGTCAATGGAGGAATTGACCGAGCTTTTTAGGGCAACCGATGAAACCGGCGCCCGAAGCGAAATGGAGCGATGGAAAAAAGAAGCGGTCGAGGTCATTCGTGTTTCAGACAAAGCCATTCTCGACGCATCCAGGCTGTACATGCTGCTGCGCGCCATCATAGAAAAGGAAAAGCTTTCTGCCGTTGCGATTGATTGCCTGGGCTTCACCATGCTGCCGAATCCGGTACTGCCCTATCCATGCCTTGCCTTTGCAAGATTAAGAGATGAAGGCATTACCGCCGCCTGCGAGTCGGATTTGTGCGGCCTTCTATCTTCCATGTTTCTGCAGGAGATTAGCCGGCGGCCCTCGTTTATGTGCAATGTCATGGCGGTGGACATGAAAAAGTCCAGTCTTGTCCTGAGCCATTGCGTGGCACCGCTGAGGCTGAATGGCTCCAGCGCGCCGGCAATGAAGTACCGTCTTCATGACTATCACAATTTTGGCAAAGGGGTTGTGCCCGAGGTCGAGTTTCCGATAGGAGCGGAGGTAACCACCGGTGAGTTCAGCAAGGATTTGAAAAGCTTTTCGTTTTGGCCTGGACGTATTCAATCCCAGGTGAAAAACACGGATCATGCCGCACCCAAAGGCACCTTGCTCAACGCCTGTGCCAACACGATGGACGTGAGGGTCCGAGATGTGGACCGGTTCCTTCAAAATATTGCAGGAATCCACCACGTCATGATCACCGGCAACCATACGAAGTCGATCGAAAAAGCCCTGACGCGAATGAATGTCCGCCTAGTCGGACCATCTGACTTTTCAGCGGTGGAGGTTTAGAAAAGCCACGGATTAGCATTGAACCGAACAACCGGCACCAAGGAAATCGGAGCTGGCCATGAGAAAAGACCTGTGGCAGAGAGCCGAGTATGTCTTCCACGCCGCACTGGAGCGGCCACCCGAATCTCGCAAAGCATTTCTCGCTGAGGCCTGCGGCAAAGATCTTGAGTTACGGACAGAGGTCGGGATTCTCCTTACCCAGGACGAACAGGCTGGAAGTTTCCTCGAAAAGCCAGTGCTCGCAGATATGCCCGAAACTTCCATGGTCGGCCAGACGGTTTCGCATTTCCGGATTGTCGAAAAATTGGGTAAGGGCGGGATGGGAATCGTCTATAAAGCCGAAGACGCCCGGCTCAACCGTACCGTTGCACTCAAATTTTTGCCTGAAGAGATTTGCAGAGACCCGCTTGTGCTGGAACGCTTCCGTCGCGAGGCGGAAGCGGCCTCTGCCCTGAATCACTCCAATATCTGCACTATTTACGATATCGACGAGCATGATGGCCGGCTCTTCATGGCAATGGAATTTCTGGAAGGCCAGACGCTGAAGCAGCGCATCGCCGGAAAGCGGATTGAGACCGAACAAATCATCAATCTTGCCATTCAGATCGCCGATGCGCTCGATGTTGCCCACTCGAGAGGCGTCATCCATCGCGACATCAAGCCTGCCAATATTTTCATTACCAGTCGCGGTCAGGCCAAGGTTCTCGACTTCGGTTTAGCCAAGCTGGTTCCTGCACGCGAAACAGCCTCAGGGCAACCGGGAGAATCGAAAATAACGACGGAAGCCAATGAGCAGGATTTGACAATTCTCGGATCGGCGGTGGGCACACCCGCCTATATGTCTCCCGAACAGGCCCTTGGCAAGGAACTGGATACCCGGACAGACCTGTTTTCTTTTGGCGTGGTAATTTACGAGACCGCGACCGGTGTCACTCCTTTCCGCGGCGAATCCTCGACTGCAACGCTTGATGCCATTATTCACAGCGCACCCATGGCGCCCTCGAAGATCAATCCCGATTTGCCTGACAGACTGGAACTCATCATAAACAGGGCTTTGGAGAAAGACCGCAATTGCCGTTATCAAAACGCTTCGGATATAGGCACCGATCTTCAGCAGCTGAAACAGGATTTGGTTTCGCACCGTTCTGCCGGGCGGGAGGCTGCAAAGTCAACGAAATGGATAAGGACCCTATCATACTGCTTTAGGAATCGCATACGCAGGCCTCGGGCAAAAACAGGCTGCCATCCGGGAAGACAAGGCATGGGGTGATTCAATATCGCTGGCGCGCATTTATACAATGGTGGGCGAGGATTACACATGGAATGCGTGACAAGCCGGGATTCCAGGCTTTCGTTCGCCAATATAGCCGCTGAAGTGCCACGAATTTCACGAATTTGATTCGTGGAATTCGTGGCCGGAAATACCTCAATCCAAGGCTTGGGCTCCCTTGGGAAACGTCTTTTGCGACTGCCCAGTGATTATGGTCGGCAGGGCCACGCCATCGGCTCGGATATTTGCTGTAAAGATTTCCAAAATCTCATTTGCGTCATCGACAAGCACAAAATCCTGATAGGCGGTGTTAAGCAGATTCCCGGACAAATCGTAGGTTTTGGTGATTTTTGTGCCTGTGCAATCAGGATTTACAATATATCCTCCTTTAAACTTAACCGTGCTGACTGTACCGTTGACACCGCGGATCTGCGTCCCCTCATAATTGCCCTCCGAATCGTAGATGGCTTTGTTGACAGCGCCAAAAGGTATCGCACTGGTCGGAGAGGTCATTATCATTCCCGTCATCGCGGTTCCCCACTCCCCCTCAAAATCGGCATTTGAACAGCCGAAGGCGTGGTTCCCATTACCATCCCTATCGAAATCCAGCAGGCCCTTGCGGCCGGGAAAAACCCTCTTTGCTTTGGTAATTGCGACCATCGGCGCTGCCGTAGCGGTTATGATTTTGTTAGCTTCTCTCCCCTTATTGACATACAAAAGGGCTTTGGTCGCCGTACCGATCAGGTTTCCGGATTCGTCGTAGAAGCTGAGATTTTCCGTGCCGGTGCAGTCGGAATTCACCGTAGCGATCCCAACGATCTTGGCTCGGAGAGTGGTTCCCGCCATCGAGCCAGTACGTGCCCCAGACATATGGCCTTGTGCATCAAGCGTATAGATTCCGACCGACGCATATGGGTAGCTTATGCCGGCATTGATAATGGTGGCTGTTTCAATGTATCCCCAGGTTCCCGCCACATTTGCAGGCGAACAGATAAAATCATCCCCTGCCATCGCAGTCAGGCTTACCAGGAAAATACAGGCAAAAAACATCATTAAAACAAAACTTCGTTGCATGGATGATCTCCTCTCTTAACGGATTTAGCCGAAATTTTTCCTAACCAGTATTCCGGGAATGGTTACAAAAAGGGTTAACGAAAAAAGCCGACGTGCGATAGGATTGTGGAAAAAAATGTCGAATTGGGAGCAAAAGGACATAACGTCACTGCTCGCTGCCTGGAAAAGCGGCGATGCGGATGCGCTCGATTGCCTGACGGATCTGGTATATCCGGAGCTGCGGCGAATTGCGCGCCGGACCATCGCGGGCAAGCATATCGGCGACAGCCTGGATTCAGCAGCACTGGCTAACGAGGCATATATTAAATTGGTTCGCGCCGGGGGGATTGACTGCGAAAACCGAGCGCATTTCCTGGCGCTGTGCTCCCAGATTATGCGGCGCATACTTGTGGATCACGCACGTCAACGGGGCCTTGCCAAGCGCGGAGGCAATGCCACGCGCGTGCCTCTCGATGAAGTCCTGCTGATAGCGGAGGCTCGCGGTATCGATGTGCTCGCGCTGGACGAGGCACTCGATGCCCTCTCGCAGTTCGATAGCCGGAAAAGCCGTGTAGTAGAGTTGCGTTACTTCGGCGGCTTGAGTATCGATGAAACGGCTGAGGTCCTCGATATTTCTGTGGGCACTGTCAAACGTGACTTCAGGATGGCCCGAGCCTGGCTCCTCGCCGAGCTTGCCGGCAAACAAAACTCTGTCCGGTCATAAGGTATCGGGCCACTCCCGCTGTGCGGCTGGAAACTCCCTCAACTTTTGTGGATCTTTTTGCGGCATAAATGGCGGAGTCCGCACAGGTCTTGCCCGGTTTCTTTGAGATCCAGGATGAACCGGGCCGAGATCCATTCCATCCAATAAGTCAGATTGTGTATGCCCTTTTCCATGGTTAAATGATTTCGGCAGGAAAGAGAGCGCAATGGTGGGAGGTACGACGTTGGCGGTTATCTGCAGTGCACTTTGGTGGATGCTTCATGCTTCCCTCGCAATGCAGCCCGCCGTCGGCACAGAGACAGTGGCGCCGGCAGTCCATGAAACGGCAAATTCATCGACGGAAGAATTCCTCCCTTACCAGAAGCCTCCGGAGCGTGCGGGAGAAGGGTTCAGTCTCAAGCTTAATGTGGATCTGGTCACCGTCGACGTAATCGTTCGGGACAAGCAAGGAGTTCTTGTCACTGGCCTGCGTGCGGAGGATTTTCTGGTCTATGACAACGGCACCGCCCAGCAGATAACCCATTTCTCTCGCGACGAGCTTCCACTCGCAGTTGCATTTCTGATTGACAGGAGCCCCAGCGTTGGCAACTACCTCTTTGAGTTGATCTCCACCGCTTGGAAGAAGTTCGAGCGTTTGAAGCCGTCCGACCAAGTCGTGCTGTTTGCCTTCGACAAATATCCCACACGGCTTACCGACCTTACCGTGGACCGGCAGCTGATGGCATCGCGGATTGCGGATATCGCCATGGGAGACAACACAAACATATATGATGCGCTGGTCGAATCCGCCCACTATCTGCGGACGGAAGCGCGGGAGCGGCGGCATGCGATCATTATGATCTCCGACAATTACACCAACCTGATGCATTACGACGAAAAGGACGCTCTCCGAGCGCTCCTGGCGGCACCAGCCACACTATTCAGCGTCAAGGCTCCAAGCCAGTTTCATTGGGCTCCCCCCATAAAAGACCCCAAGCTTATAGAATTGCTCGCACGAGACACCGGAGGAAAGGTTGTGGATCTGGGTGCCGCAAAGACCATTGGTGGGGCTCTGGACAGCGCCATTGAGGATCTGCGGCAGGGCTATACGATCGGATTTGCACCCTCGCGAACCGGCGATCCCGGCAGTTTCCACGCGCTGAAGGTGAGGCTCGCCAAGAGCAAACGCTGCCCAGGTTGCACGATTCAGGCGCGCAGCGGATACTATGCAGGGAAATAGTGCCGTTCCATCTGTCATTTCAGCCAGGCTCATCCCTCTGTTCACGGATTCAACCGGCCTGCATTTCAAGATCGATTACAATGACAATTTGGAATTCGGATTGAGGAAGGAGCAGAGATGGTGCAAGAACTGGGATCGAGATTACCCGACCTGTCACACATCGGGAGTCTCCATGTACTGAGACTGACGACACGGGAAGCATGCCTTGCTCATTTCGATCCGGCACGAGTCCAGGGTTATTGCGCCAGTTGTCCGAACTATGGATCCCGGTGGTCCTGTCCGCCCTTTCAAGATCTGTCCCTGGACCGTCTTGGGAACTGGTCGCATGCAGTGGTGGTAGGCCGCAAGGTCCCACTGCCACGCAAAGAAGCTCCTGCCGATCCCGAAGAGGCAAGATCATGGGCATTGGAGCGTTTCCATACCTCCAGGGCTGAATTTCGCGAGATTCTCCTGGAAGCGGAAAAAACCTTTCCTGGCTCCAGGGCCCTGGTAGCCGGTCACTGCGTTCAGTGCACCGCTTGTGCGCGGGAGACTGGCCATCCCTGCCGGTTTCCCGAGGACATGCGGTTTTCGTTGGAGGCGGTTGGTTTCGACGTTTCCAGTCTCGTAACGGTCGTTCTGGGGATATCGATTCACTGGCCGCGGCAGGGCTTGCCGGAATATTACCTGACAGTGGGGGCCCTTCTTTGTCGAGAAGGCGAAGCAGAGTCGATCCGGTGTGCTTTGGCTGCGCGATTCGGGAACTGAGGCAGCCGATCAAAGAAACTCGGCTCCGATTTACAAGGGCCGGAGGCCCGATAGAAAATAGCCAGGAGTGAACGCAGCGAACCCCTGATTCGCGATCACAGAAGGAACAAGCCACGGCCAGGGGCGAAAGAGAGAGATTACCAAAGATACCTTTCGGCCTCTCTCGGCGGTTGCATATTGTTAGTCTGAGAGGGCAGATAGGGCAGCCATAAGGCTTTTTGCTCCATTGGGAGTCAGAATCCAGCCAAGCCCGGCACCATTGACCGCTACGGTTCCCCAGAACCTTATCTGAAATTCTGCTTTGGAGGATTTATGCCGGAACAGTTGCTGAGCCAGGAGAGCTCCTGGCCAGCCGCCAATCAGGCCACAAAGCAGTAAGGATCGCTCCCGCGTCCGCCAGCGCCGCTTTAGGGCGGCAGATTTGTCGCGCCAATACATGAAAAATGCAATAGTGCTTGCGGCAAAGTATAGAATTACAATTTCCCCGGGAATGAGCCCCCTAAAGCCAAGAACCAATATTGATATCAGAAATGCAGGCGACACGAGCATGGCAATCCATAATCTCCGCTCGGACTTTAGAGGCGCCGTTCCGCCTACCTTCTCACCACTATGGGAGACCGATACCGCCCGGAGCCTGCCATCCTCCAATTTCTCAGGATGGTAGAGAACCATATCTCCAGCCCGGGGTCTTCTGGATCTGTCTTGAAATGCGGAGATGTGGGCAAAAACATCCGTACTTCCTGCAGAAGGAGAGATAAATCCAAAACCTTTTTCATCGTTCCACTCTCTCAGAACACCGTTGAGCTTCACTATTGCATCTCTCCAAGGCCAAATGGGATCAGACACTTCTGACTAATCTTATCGGCACTCAACGCATTGTCGGCACAAATCATGAAAAATATCTGGGCGCTCTCGCGGTTTGGGGGCAAAGTCAAAAAAGCATGAACCAAAGTAGTCGGTTGGGGCCAAATTACGTTCTTGAGAGAGAAGGCTCATTTTATCCAGATTGGAGCCAGAGGCCACCTGTTGGAAGCTCCATCCTGGCAATTGCGGCTTACGAGGAGTGCACGTCTGAGGTCAGGATCTGAGTGCCAGCGATTTCTCGACCGCTCAGGCCAATACATGCTCATCCAACAGCAAAGGTATATGAATGAAGAAGAAACACCTTGAACCTGTTCATCCCCGGCGCTCCAGCGCAAATATGCTTCTCCCTGCCATCATGGTAATTGCGACCGGCATTCTTGTTTATGCTCGAACAGTGCCCTATGGTTTCGTTTTTGATGATATTGAAAACATCGTCAAAAATCCGGCAATTTCAGATTTCAGGCCATCACAGCTGGCACATGCATTCGCGCAGCCCTGGCGAGCACTGACGCTTATCAGCTTCGGCCTTACCCGATACCTCTTCGGATTCAATCCCGCGGTGTTTCACCTGACAAATATCCTGATTCATTCGGCAAATGCCCTCCTGGTCTTTGGAATTGCTCATCTCGCCGCAAAACGATGGCTTGAGCCGGACAAATCGAAGTTCTTCCCGCTTGCCGCAGCGATGATTTTTGCGGTTCATCCGATTCAAAGCGAAGCGGTCGCCTATGTGTGGGGCCGATCCTCTTCCCTTTGTGCGCTTTTCTATTTTGCAGCTTTACTACTAATGATGATCGGCCTTTCCAAACCTGACCGAAGGCAAATCCTTTGGTTCGGCTTGGCTGTTCTGGCCGCGTATGCGGCGTGGAAAACCAAGGAAGAGGCAATCACGCTTCCCCTGGCTGCAGCAGGGCTGATGGCCCTGATCGGTGCATGGCGGGCGGCCACGTGCGTTGCGTTTCTGCCTGTTCTGTATGTTGCGGTCAGATATCAATCACTGCTTCAGGTGCGCGCCTCGGTTGCAGAGAACCGGGAGCTTGCCGTAGCCGGCATGCGCGCTACGCTTGATCCCTTAATGTATTTCCTTACGAGTCTGAAGGGGATCGTTTGCTACTATCTCAGACTGTATATCATCCCCATCGGACAAAGCGCCGACGCCTATCTGAGCCCGGTTACCGGGTTTCAAGACCCCTATTTCTGGGCTGCAGTCACTGTTCTTGCAGCACTTGTCGCGCTGGGCTTTGTGATGCGCTCAGACCGAATATTTCTCCTGGGTTTGATAATGCTATTCGTATCACCCCTGGCATCCTATACCATCGTGCCTCTGCCTGACATTGTCGCCGAACACAGGGTATATATATCAAGCCTGGGCTTTGCGATTCTAGCAGCCTGGCTGCTAACTCGTATTCCTCATCACAGGTGGGCGATTCTCGCCGGCATTATCATCGTTCTTGGAGTTACTGCCCTGAATCGATCGGGAGTCTGGGCTGATAATCTTACACTGTGGAAAGATGCAGAAGCCAAATCGCCTGAACTTGAACGGCCGCATATCAATTTGGGAATGGCCTATCAGGTAACGGGCGCCGAAAATCTGGCGGTGATCGAGTACCAACACGCACTCGCCTTGAATCCCCGGCTGGCCCCCGCCTACATAAACTTGGCCGGAGTGTTTTTCAATCACGGAGATTTAGCAAATTCGGAAAGATTGCTGCTAAAAGCAATGGAGATTGCGCCGGCATTGCCGGAGCCCTACGTCAATCTGGCCCAAATTGCGCTGAAAAGAGAACTACCGCGGGATGCGCTGCATATTTTGAACAGCGCCGATACATCCGCGACATCCCATCTCATTCATATTGCAAAGGGAGATGTATATAAACAACTCGGTCAATATGCCGAGGCTGCGGCAGAGTATGACGCCGCAGCCCGCTTAAAGCCGAATCTTCGATAGGAGGCTGCCCTCGGCCCTGCCGGGGGATGCGTATGGGAGTTTTTCGATATCCCGGTTCCTAAGCCTATAGCTCGCACAGGAGAGTTTTATGCACTCGCTCACTTCATGCACACTATTTAGGGTTCCCTTATTGTCCGTCAGACGGTGGTTGCTTTTCATTGCATTGTCTTTGGCAGGACTTTGCAATGCATTCTGCGCAATGAACCCCCAACCTATTGGTATCAGTCCAATATCGACATATCCGGGAAACCCCGGCTTGGTGCTGACGGTAATCGCCAATACAATGCTATTTGGTGACCTTATCCCATTTACGGCCGATTCCGTGGTGCAATGGAATGGATCCAGCCGGCCTACAACCTTTGTGGATAACAGGCATCTGCGGGCGTTAATACCAGCCAGCGATCTGGCGTCCCCAGGCGTGGCAACCGTGACTGTATCTACTCCCGGAGTTGAGAGCATCCCTGCAATCTTCACCATCGCGCCAATTGCCCCAATGATTGGCGGAGTGGTTCCATATTCGGCACCCGCGGGAAGTCCAGGATTTGTCCTGATGGCACTTGGCACCAATGGCACCATCGATCAGTCCTCAGGATTTGCAGGTGATTCAGTAGTTCAGTGGAATGGTTCAAATCGAGCAACAACCTACGTTGATTCCAGGCATCTGCTGGCCGCCATACTGCCAAGCGACTTAGCTTCGGCGGGAACGGCTAATGTTACCGTCTATACGCCTGGCGCAGGAGTATCATCCTCCATTTCTCATTTCAATATAACGGAGCCAGCCACCAAGCCGCCCCAAAGTCTCGGGCTGAGTGTTGGTGGAGGCGGGGCAGCGAACCACAGCGCAACGGAGAGGACAGAATTGCAGACCGGTTATGCCACCGCTTTGAATTCCGGGACTGTTCCATTTGGGACAGCCGTTATCTCTTCGAGAACCAATGGAATTACAATAAGCGAAACAGGCATTTCTCCGTCGCCTCCAACCTACAGGGCCAAAATATTTATTGATTATCGCGCAGCTGCAACCGTGATCCCGGGGCGGATCAATTCAGGAGCGGTTGATATCAACACTGGAATCGCGATTGTCAATTATGGGAGTTCAAAAGCCTACCTAAACCTTACGCTGCGGGATTTGGCCGGAGATTCTTTGGCGACTGGGAGTGGAACGATTGATCCGGGAAGCTGCACTGCAAAATTTGTGGATCAGTTGGACGAAATCGCCGCCGGTTTTCACCTTCCCGCTGATTTTCAATCCACCATTCAATTCGGGTCTCTGGAAATTCAGAGCTGGCAGCCCATTTCTGTGATGGCATTGCGGGGCACGTTGAATCAAAGGGGCGAGTTTCTTTTCACAACTACTCCGGTAGCAGACCTGATGCAACCGGTCGGTAGCGCCCCCGCATATTTTCCGCAGTTCGCCGATGGCGGTGGATATACCACGTCGCTGGTTCTGCTCAACAAATCCGACAAGACACAGACCGGAAGCTTCGAATTTATTGATGACAATGGAGGTCCGCTATCCGTCTCGCAGGCCGGCGGCTCTGCGGGGGTCTCATTCAGCTATTCCATTCCTCCCTATGGGGGATTCCGTTTCCAGACAGACGGGATGCCTGCTGCCTCTAAAACCGGATGGGTGCGGTTGACTCCGGACCCATCGACAACAACACCAGCCGGTGCTGTGATTTTTGGCTATAATCCTGATACTGCCTTGATTTCGGAATCCGCAGTTCCCGCGACCAACGGTACAACCAGTGCTCGGGTTTATGTGGATTTGTCAAACAACCATGACACGGGCATAGCGCTGGCTTCGCCGACATCAGTGCCCATAAATGTAAGCGTCAAAGCATATCAGACCGATGGAATCACGCTTGCCGGCCAGCGTCAGGAATCTCTGACGCTGACCGGCCACGGACATACTGCAAGATTTGTCACCGAGCTAATTCCAATCCTGCCACTCAATTTCAAAGGAGTATTGGAAATCACTTCAAACGGTGACCCATTCGCGGCATTAGCGATGCGGTTTTATAAAAATGAGCGCAATGAATTCCTGATGACGAGTTCACTTATCGCTGAAGCGAGTCAGATCGCAATAGCACCGATTCTCTTTCCTCGATTTGCCACCGGCGGAGGCTATTCGACTGAATTCATCTTTCTTAGTCCAGGCGGATCTTCCACTCTTTCGCTTGGAATGTTTACCGACGCAGGAGTGCAGTTGGATACTACGAAATAGCGAAATTTCCTTGGTTCAGAACAGAGCTTCATCCGACAGGAACTATCAATAGGAAAACAACCGGGTGAGTTTAAGACCCATTCCAGCACTTGCTGGTGAGCCGCAACGGAGTCGCCAATGAATAGACAGCTTACACTTGCATTGTGTTGTTTCACTATATTAGGGCTGGCCCTTTCGCCTGCGGCCCAGCAACCGCCTCCTCCCATTATTCAGGAGGAGATTCCAGAAAATGCTCTCTTTTACATGTTCTTCCAGTCGATAGCGCCGCAACAGGAAGAACAGAAAGAGCGAAACCAATTTGCCACCGCAAGGCTCGGGCAGGTTGCCCGGGCTGCCCGCCTTCAAACGGATCACATCGACACCCTCCGACATTTTGCCGCGGAATGCGTCTCAAAAGTCGCCGTCGTCGATGAAAAAGCCCAAAAGTTCATTGCATTCGCCCGTAACCAGCGCCTCAATCCGAACGGGCCGCCTGCGCAAGCCCCCTCCGAGCTAAAGCTCCTGCAACAGGAGCGCGATAAAATTGTCAGTGAATCAGTTTCCGGTTTGCGGGCAGCCCTCGGAGAGGAGGCGTTTGCCGGTCTGCAGGCCGCCTTGAAACCGCAGCCAGGATCGGCGATCTCCGTACGGCTGCCCGATGAACTCGCTCAACCGGCCGCTCCAGACCGGCGACTTCAACGCGGTGACTTTCCCATACCCAGGGGATCAGTCTATGAATCCAGACTCCCTGTCAAAGCCATGATCTCGCCAGTGGGGGATGGAGGGCCGAACGAACGCATGCGATTCACAATGGATGAACCGGTAAGATTCAAAATTACATTGCTGAATACGACGAACCATATGGTGTCGATGAACACGGAATTTGCCATGAACCAGTGCTCCTTGCTTGCGATGAAACAGGGCGATGCAATGAGGCAGGTGTCTCTCCGGTTCGAGTTCGTACCCACAAAAGGTATGCCCCTGGAAGTTCCATTGCCTTCCAATGTTCCGGTTGTGGTCGGAATAGCGCGTCTGAACGCGAACAGCACCGACTTTGCGCCGGGACGGTATTCAGGCACGTTGCAGCGTCAATTGGCTCTTCCTCCGCCAGGAAACGATGAGGAAAACCGGCGCATTGTTGAAACATCTCTCCTGTCCCTGAATTCAAATACCATTGTCTTTGAGATAGTGCCCTAAAAGGCCTGAGAGACCAGAAAATGTCTGTCGAGGCCGGCCATTCAACTGCGCGCCAACAGTCCCCGCATGCCCGGCACGCTTATTGCTTTCGTTTATAAGGCATTTCGGCGTGTATCGGGATATACCGACCATCGATACCGTCCGGCGGCTCGTTTTTTCGATGTAATCGGTTGAAAAGAGGGCAAATATGAAAAAGACAAACATGTTGTTGCTTGCGGCGGCTATCGTGTTTTTGACTATCTGCCAAATTTCTGACCTGCATGCGCAAAGTATCAGCCGGCGCCTGATAGTCCAAACCCTTGAGGAAGAACTGAGAAATCAGGAACAGCTTCAGGGCGAAATTGCGGCTCTCGTAAAGGAAATACGCACATCCGAAGAAGCACAACGGAAACTATTTGTTCATATGGCCATGAAACTGGACAAAGCCGATGTGTTAACGGCTACCGCCGAAGCAATAGATGCTGCCTTGGAAACAACCCTGCACAACATTGCCAACGCCGACGCTCCCGGTTTTAAGCGAACAAGAGTCCATATCGAGGATGGGAAAATTGTGGCTACACCCCGCGTCTGGGATCAGGGCAGTTTTCTTGCGACAGGAAATCCGTTGGATCTCATTATTGACGGAGGAGGATTTTTCCAGATACTCCAGCCAAATGGTGATATCGCCTACACCCGTAATGGCTGCATGCATTTGAATCGCGAAGGCTATATCGTGACACTCGAAGGAAATATGCTGAATCCTCCAATTGTCATTCCCCAAGATCAAGTCAGCATTATCGTCGGCTTCGACGGGACAGTGTCTATTCGGCAAGAGGGCAGGCCGCAACCGGTCGGAAGAATTGAGCTGGCAGGATTTAAGGATCTTTCAGGCTTGAAGGCTTTAGGACGCAATCTTTTTATCGCGACGCCCGCCTCCGGTCAACCTGTTATGGCGCATCCAGGAGAAAATGGAGCAGGCACAATCCTGGCGGGATATCTCGAAAACTCTAACGTGAAAATTCTGGAGGAAATCATTCAATTGCGGAAACTGCAGTCATGGAAAAATGGGATCCAACAAGCATTGACTACGCTTCAGGAGAGATAATCCTATGGCAAGTTCCTACTGCCTGGTTGCTGTAACCCTGAATGTGCCATCGTCCCCAATTTCTTCCACACTCATGACGAGGGCTTTCCCATCGTCAGACACGGTTGTGTAAGTCACAGCCACAATCTTGCCATCCCGCTTGTTGACTATATCGATCGACCGATCATTCATCCACTGATTCCCGCCATAAAGCATTATGCCTCACAACGCGAAATATTGTGACCGGAGAGACTTTGTCTGGTAAGTTCGATGCAAATCTTAATTGCTCACGGGCGTGAGAGACCCTGGAGGGGATAAAGCGATGCGCAAAACTGATTCTGCGCTGGGACGTCGTGGATTTCTGAAGGGTGCGGTTGTCGGTGGTATGGCTGGAGTCTTCGCTTCCGGTTTTTCGAAGGCAGAAAACCGGGCGATGAAAGTCACAAGCGTGGATATCTATCAGACAGCAACAGGTATTACCCAACCTATTGTTGTTCGGCTGAATACCGATTCGGGGATCAGCGGTTTTGGAGAGGTAGGACTCGCCTATGGAGCGGGACACAATGCCGGTTTCGGCATACTTAAAGATCTGGCGGGCTATGTAATCGGATCCGATCCACGGAATGTGGAAGCTTTGTGGGAAAAGCTGTTTCGATCAACATTTTGGGGAATGGGAGGCGGTCCGGTTGTATATGGCGGCATGAGCGCAATTGATACGGCCTGCTGGGACATTATGGGCAAAGAAATGGGTGTTCCCGTTTACCGGCTGCTGGGAGGCAAAACCAGGGAGAAACTGAGAACCTATGCCAGTCAGCTTCAATTGGGCTGGGACAAAAAATATACACTGCTGATAGAACCACCGGAATACGCGCAAGTGGCTTTAAAGGCAGTCTCGGAAGGGTATGACTGTTTGAAGGTAGACCCGGTATGCGTTAACAGAAAGGGTGAAGTCATAAATTATCGTGGCGGCATTTTAAATAGTCAGGAACTCAAGCTGGGTTATGACCGCGTAAAAGCAATGAGAGACGCGGTTGGTCCCAATGTGGATATTATGATCGAACTGCATTCCGGGTTTGGACTCAATTCTGCTATTCAGTTCGGGAATGCAATCGAGGATCTCAGGTGCATGTGCTACGAGGAACCCATCCATCCCATGAATGTGGATAATTTTGCACTGCTGGCAAGAAGCGTCAAAATTCCACTCGCGGGAGGAGAGAGAATTTATACCCGCTGGGGCTATCGGCCGTTTTTCGAGAAGCAGGCCATTGCCCTGATTCAGCCGGATATCGGCCTCGTGGGCGGATTCACGGAATGCAAGAAAATCTGCGATATGGCTCATGTTTATGATGTCACGGTCCAATGCCATGTTGCCGGCGGACCGATAGCGACGGCGGCTGCTTTGCAGATGGAACGAGCAATCCCCAATTTCATCGTCCACGAATACCATGTGGCTGCGATGAATGAAGAAATTGTCTCCACGTGCAAATATAATTATGTTCCCGAAAAAGGCGCCTTTGCGGTCCCCGAACTGCCTGGCATCGGCCAGGAGCTGACGGAGAAGACAATGGCGGAATGCAATCATGTACGCATTCAATGATTCAGATTGGGGGACCGATCGGCAAAACGCTGTTCTTCCCGAGTCGATGATGCAAATGCCTTGCGGAGTGTTGTATCCTGATAAAAATCATATACGGGAGATGTTGATTGGAAAACACAGACCAAATTTACGTCGCGCTTCAGAAGCACCTGGACAAACAGGCAGTGGGGTTTCCTGCCACCAAAACGGGCGTGGAGCTCCGTATCCTTAAAGAGCTTTTCACGCCGGAACAGGTGGGAATAGCGCTCCACTTAAGCGTCGAGCCGAAATCAGCGATACAAGTGCATGCAGAGATGAAGGAGTCCGGCACGACCGTGGAAAAGGTCGCCCACCTGCTTATCGAGATGGTTAAGAATGGAGCTATCACGGCCAAAGAAGAAAAAGGCAACTATTATTTCTTTACTATGCCTCTGCTCGTAGGCATTGCGGAAATGCATGGCGGCCGTGCCACCCCTCAATTCTGGCAGGATTTTTCCAGCTATATGGCCAGCGAATACGGCAAGGCGTATAACAGCACCAAAACATCGCAGATGCGCACCATCCCGGTAGGAAAAAGTTTTACGGTCGAACATCATGTCACCACTTATGACAATATCCGGGACATAATCAATAATACTTGTGACCCTATTGTCATCAACCGATGCATGTGCCGGACGGGAGCCGCGGCGCGCGGCAATCCCTGCCAAAAAACCCACCGGGAGGAAACCTGCATGGCCTTTGGCGAGTGGGCAAAGCTGGCGGTAATAGGGGGTGCCCAGCCCATCTCTAAAGAAGAAGCACTGGGAATTATGCGGCAGAATGAAGAGGACGGCCTCGTCCTGCAGCCGAACAACTACCAGAAAGTGGATTTCGTCTGCGCTTGCTGCGGATGCTGTTGCGGTATTCTGCGGCTGCAAAAAGCCTTGCCTGATCCGGCTATAGTCTGGGCGCACAACTATTATGCAGTGGTGGAGGCGGAGTCTTGCGTGAAATGCGGCACGTGCGTGGAACGCTGTCAGGTCAACGCCATCATGATTGAAGCAAACAACGGCGCTGCTGTGATCAATCTGGAGCGGTGCATCGGCTGCGGTAATTGTGTGGTCACCTGCCCCTCAGAAGCCATAAAGCTTGTAAAAAAGGCTGAAGAAACCATCCCTCCGGCGGACGCACCCGCGCTTTACAGGATGCTGGCCGAAAGAGTGTAGCTAACGCGTCTTTTCCCGCAATCGATCAGTAATGCTGTCATCGCAGAACTCCGGATAGAGCGTCTTCATACAATCCGGGCAGATGCTATGACTGAACTCTGCTTCGGAGTGATCATGAATGTAGGCTTCAATCTGATTCCAATAGCCCTTATCATCTCTGATCTTCTTACAGTTTGCGCAGATGGGAAACATCCCGCTCAGAAGTTTGACTTTGTGCATGGCCTGCCGAAGCTCGGCAATTACCAGCTCCTTCTGCATCTCGGCATCCTTCCGTGCAGTGATGTCCATAATACCGCCGATAATGCCTCCTAGCCGGCCATCAGCGTGCTCGAATGTCGCTTTATGAAACACCACATGACGTTTCGCCTGCTGTGATTTGCTCTGGACCTGGTATTCATAGACTTGAACTCCTGAATGAGCTATGAGCTGCTTATCCTGCTCATCGTAGATGCTCGCAAGTTCCGCGGGAGCGATCTCGTAAACTGTTTTGCCGATAATCATGCTTCGTTCCAGACCCATAAATTCCTCATAGCTCTTGTTGCAGCCGAGGTAGACACATTTTTCATTTTTGTAGAAGACAGGAATAGGAATGCTGTCAAGAAGCTTCTGTTGAAACTGAAAAGCCAATTCCAGATTTTTCTGTGCCTGCCGATATCTTGTTGCCAAGCCCAAGCAAAAACCGCTGAGACCTACAACACAGATCAGCGAACCCAAGTAGGCAAAGGGCCCGCGATGCCATAGAAAAGTGTCGAGCAGTCCAACACTGAGCGAGATAACCACAACCGGAACCAGCCATCGTTCAATCCGCATGTGAGGCTTCCTTCTAAACGATTCATACAATAACGCGTAACTATCTCCTGACCTAAACATATTTCCTATATGGTCCCATATATAAAACGCGGACCGAATCAATCGCTCTTGGATCGACCAGTTCTTCTTTGATGTAGCGGTGGATAACGCTGTGACTTAGCAGCTCGAGAAGGCAAGTATGAGGTTCAGTAGAGTCGCACAGGAAAGCAGAATCAAAACCATTGTTGAAGAAGTAAAAAGTGCAGATTTTTCGGATTTACGGCCCACAAATCCACCTATGCCGACAGCAAGGCAAGAAACAGACAAAACCGGAACGATAAGCAAAAGGTCCAGTCGTATAGGAACGGTCACTGTGCGTGCCCAGACGAAGTCCATATAGAATTCATAGATAAATAACAGGAATGCAATGGTCGCAAATGTGACAAGCTTGCCGATCGGCCTTCCGGATTTTTTGAAAGGAACAATCATCAGCACCAAAGGAATCCACGCCAAATAGATCAGACCATAATACCCTGCATATTTAAGCGTCTCCCGCACCGTGTCCTCCCCGGCCGCCAAAGGCCGATTTGGCATCATGTTCGCTCTTAGTTGTCCGACAGATAATGATCGCGTTCCCACGCGCGCCGTGGCATAGCTTCGAAACCCGAGCCAAGGAAAATCGAGAAATTCGAAGAGCCGATGAATTCTGGTTTATGGAGCCACTCATGCCCGTATTTTCATTCGATCCGCTCAAGCACCATCAGGGTCATGTCATCCATTAAGGAGAGTCCGGAACGAAACTCCGAGGCCTCCGCCAGGCAGGCTCGCATTATCGCATCAGCGCTCTGAGTTCCGCGATCGCGGACGATCTCGATGAGCGGATTTACTCCAAATTCCTGGCCCGCGCGATTTTGCGTTTCGGTAAGACCATCGGTAAAGAGAACGAGGCAGTCCCCCTTTTGCAGCTGTGCCTTGCTTATCGAGAATTCCGCATTGCAGAACATGCCCAGCGGTAAGCCCGTTGAATCGATCGAGCGCACTGCGTCCGACCCTCCAATCAAGGGCGCCAGGTGCCCGGCATTGCAAAGCTCGACTTCGCCGCTTTTCTGTGCACGTCCGCAGACCAGCGTGGCGTAGTGATTGGAAAGCGTCGATTCGCAGAAAAGTCTGGAAGCGCGCTGCATCATATGGACAAGAGAGAGCTCTAAGCCGGCGAGCGTCCGGAACATCGCCTGCAAGTGAGACATCAGCATCGAAGCCGCAACTCCCTTTCCCGATACGTCTCCAATAATAAAATACAAGCTTCCATCCTCGGCGGGGATCAGGTCGCAGTAGTCCCCGCTCACAGGGCCGGCCGCTTCGTAGTAAAAGGCCGTCCGCCAACCGCTGTGCACCAGTCCTGATTTCGGGAGCAATGCGGATTGGATATTTGCGGCCAGTTCCAGATCCTGCTGCAGCGCCTGTTGCTGCGGCGCGGTCAGATGATCAACGCAAAACCGGACAAGGGGGTCCGCCTCGAGGCGATCTCTTTCAATCGGGTCATGGCATACTTCGCAGAGGCCGAATGTCCCAATATCCATCCGCGCCAAGGCGCCATCTACTTCGCGCAGAAGCGAGGCCAGGTCCGACCGTCCGGGCAAAGAGGCAATCGCGTTTTCGAGTTTCTCACGCCGGTTTATCAACTGCGTCCGCAAAGCAGTGTCCGCATTGGTTGCCATGATTCCTCCTTTGATCAATACCGGCAGCGTCCGCCTCTTACCGGCAAAGCACTGCCTCGATCACAAATTCGGCATAGCGGATTCGTCGGATCACATTTTATAGTAAAATCCGATAAAGGAGCGCGTTTCTTCTTTTGGCAGAGTTCCCGGTCCTCAAATAGATCGACAGTAAAGGAGACAGGTCATGAATTCGTTATCTGTCATACACGATCAATTTCGCCATATGGAATGGGCGGATGCGCTTGTATGGAAAAGCACGGCATCGTCTGAATCCACAAACAGGGACGAAAAGATTATTCTTTGGCTCCTGCATTTGCATATGACCCAGCAGGCATTTCTGGCTTTTTGGCAGCGTCAATTTGCAAATGCATCGCAGCAGGAAATCATGGAATGGTCTCAAAGGGGAAGCAAACTGAGAGGGGCGGAATTATTGGCTTGGGCAAAATCCTTTCATCATAATGCCATGGGTTATCTTTCGCGTATATCCGAAACCGCCCTTGCGGAACCGGCAGTGCTGCCCTGGATGGATATGGTCTCGGCACAATTGGGAAAAATATTGGTTATCCCGAACCTATCCGAAACCCTGCTGCAGGTACCGATGCATAGCATGCATCATCGCGGACAAATTAATGCGCGACTACGTGAATTGGGTGTCGACCCGCCGCTTACCGATTTCATTGCATGGGTCTGGCTGGGCAAACCGCCTGCCGATTGGCCTGAGTTATAGTGGTTATTGGGCCCGCTTCCATTATGCAGAACTTCACTCGGGATCACGAAGTTCCTGTTGGCGCCATCCAGGAGCCGCGATATCGGCGTAAAATCCATTTTATGGCGGACACTTTGACATTTCCTCTTTCAACCGGATTCATGGCCCGGAATTATGATTCACGCCGCTGTATCCTCAGGGTTTAGGCAGCGCCTCCTTTTCGTCAGGACTCATTGCCATTTTGTATTTGCCGGTTCCGGATTGGTCTACGAACTCGATTTGAATGTCGTCCCCGACTCCTTTGATATTGCGGTAATACCAATCCTCATAGGGATACATGCCATTAGTCCCACCAGGATGGGATTCAACCTTATCCGGTTTGCCAAACATGATATAGATACGCCCTTGATCAGTCCTCCAGCCAGGTTCGCTTGAAGTGTAATGCAGGTTAGCATAAGCGATGCGGCGGTAATGCTCTTCCTTCAGGGAGTTCTCTGCAGACGTCGGATCTGGATTCCGCCGGGCCCAGAAATGCTCGATAAAGGAATCTCGATTTGTGTCATCCTTGAGAGCAAGAAATGTGCTCCTTTCTTCCGGAGTGATGATATAGACAACGTCTTCATCCAACCACTTCCGGTAGTATCCGGGAACAGTTTCCAGATCCTTCAAGTACTGCTGCACGATTGGAGCATAGTCGCTGTCAGGGAATTGCCGGAGAAAGTCCTGAGCGCCCTGATCAGCCTTAAAAGTGTATTTTGCATCCCGCAACAAACGATGATTCAAAGCAATCAGTTTCATTTGGGCATCGGCAATCTTGGGATTGGCAGGAAAAAGCGCGGCAAAAAGTTTGTATTGCTCCTCTGCCTGACGCAAATTTTCTGAGCCGCCTTCCTGGAAGAAGCTGTCACCTACCGATAACAGGGCATCGGCGGCCAACCGGCTATCGGGATACCTGTTGACTAGGGTCTGGAATGCCAGGCGCGCTTGTCCATAGTTAGCTGTATTTAAAAGCTGTTTTCCTCTTTCGTAGAGCGTTCGATCGGAATCGCTAGATGAATGATGCGTCGGAGCAGCAGCCGTAGAATATAATGGATTTAACTTGTTGCCGCCACCTTCTCTGTACTGCGATGCCATATTACTTTCCGCTAACGCGACGGGCGCAGGCAATAGAGTCGCCTGAGCGCGTGCCAAATTGCAAATAGATGGTATCAGGATCGAAATCGCGCATAGGAGCATCACAACGGACAATCGGACGGGTGAAATTGAGGGACTTCTCCCCGAAGTCAATATCCTGCGAATCCTTTGATTGAGCCTGCTGCCATGCAGCGATGAGCCCCGGACAGTAATCAAAGCTCCTTTTCTCTTAACGGAGCGGGCAAAATCCAGCAGGTATTCAGCATATGTACTGCTGTCATAGCCCCTTGCCAGCACCGTTTCATCACATGTTTGTTCTGCCAATCCCGACAATTTACTGCAGAGCCACCAGGAGAGCGGGTTAAACCAGTATAGGCTTCGATTCAGCAGGGCAAGCCATTCGATCAGCGGATCACGCCGACGCACATGTTCTTTTTCATGAATGAGAACGGCATCCAACTTGGCGGGATCCCAATCTTTCGAATCTACAGGCAGATAAATGCGTGCACCGAATAGTCCAACGGTTATCGGAACGATGCATCGGGTTGAATATGCGATTAGACCCTCTGCCGAGGTTCCTTCGTGAGTAAGCCGACGAGAAAGGAGTGTTCCCGCCAGCAACTTGAGAGCAAGGACACAAAAGCCTGCGAGGTAGAGAACACCGGCGATCTGATAGACGTCCTGGTAAGGTCTTTGAGGATTTGCTGACGGCATCGAGGCTTTATATATGCTATGCACTTCCGGGATCCCAGTTCTTAGGACCGGCAGGCTGCTGCGATTTTCATTCAGCGGTGCGGCAGGGATTGAAGCCGATGGCAAAATTGGAATTTTGATCCTGGGAGCCCACAGAGACAAGAAAGGCATGCACAGCATGGCCATCAATACCCCGGTCCAGGCTTGATGACAAACGCGCGGGGATTTTACTCGCAATATACGCAGCGTTAGAGCCGTCGCTAAAGCAATGATCATTGCACGCAACGAGCTTTCGCCCAAAACTTCCAGGATGGCTTTCATCTACTTGGTTCCTTTCCGGCGCTTGCGTGCCATATGTGCCAATTGCTCCAGTTCTTCATCGCTTAGGACTCTGGCATCAACCATACCCGCTACAAGTTCTTCTACGGAACCGCGGCAGAAACGATCAATTATTTGGCGTACGGCCCGTGCCGCAAGGCTGTGCGGCGTCTCTCCGGCGCTGTAGATGTATGCGCGGTCACGGGATTCGTGAGACAGATACCCTTTCTTCTCCAGTCTTCGCAGCATGGTGCGCACGCTGGATTCCTTCAGTTTGCGTAGTGGAACGAGCGCCTCATGAACCTGCTCCACCGAGGAGGCTCCACGATTCCAGATAATCTGCATGATTTCATTTTCCAAATCCGTCAGAGGGGGGCGGACCCTGGCTTTTGCTTCGTTACGATATGTCATGGTACACACTGTACCATATAAACAATTTCAAATGCAAAAATATTTACTATGGAGTTGATAGACCGATGGATTTGCCCTTAACGGAATACGGGAGTGAAGTCTAATAGCCAACAATGGAAGATAGGAAACAAGGAAACGGCAACCATTAAGGCAGTGTTTTCAGGACAATCACAGCAGCATGTGCTAATCTGAAATAAAGAAATCCACAACCTGAAGATTGGCATGAGGAGGATGGCATGACCAAGCATCAGCGTTTGGTATATATCAGGATCGCATTAATCTCATATTGCCCCATAAGCTGCCTTTTGGCAGGCCTATTGTCGCAGCATATCGCGCGCACTGGCCCGTCCTATGTTGCGGTACTCTTTCAAGGCGGCTTGCTGCGAAACACTATTCCATTCCCTGGCTATCCGGGTTTGATACAACTGCCGGGATTGGTTCTGGGTTTCTGCTCGTTTGCCCTTGCGGCACTATTTCTCAATTCGCAACGCCCGCTAATAGGCTTATTCCAAGTGCGCATTCTTCTCATACTTTTGATTTGGTTGGTCACTTTCCCAATCAACGCGGTAGTGATCTCCGAATCCCGAAACACCGGAACTGCGGCATGGTTGTGTTTGATTTTTGTAGCTGTTCATTTGATTATCGCATTCGCGGCAACCTTCCTTCCCTTTTTAAGGTCTCGCAAAGCCACAATGGGATGGATGGCGGCAAGATCAGCCAGGCGAGCAGGTTTCAGGATTTGTTGAACCTATCCCCAATTATGTTGGATCCTGCGTTTCGGCATCCGGACATATGCATGAGGAATAAGGCCAAAGCAACAAGGCTATGATTTAAGCGAGTACGGGATAGCCGTTCTTAATCATGCGAAATCCAATTCGATATCCAACCACCGATGCCTGGCGTGCAGGAACAGTGCGGCGGACACGAGTACCAAGGCTATGTTCAGTGGCCATGAATGGAACCGGTAGGCAATAACGGTGATCGGGACCAGCAGCAGCGCGTTGCCCGCCAGCCAGGCGGGTCCCCCAGCATACGCTCTCCGTTTACCCGTTAGGAGCGATGCCGCCACCTGTCCCAGCGCCAGTCCCAATCCCATTACAATCATCTGAACCAAACCATCCCAGGACCAATGGAATCGGGACGCGGCGTCGATCAATTCAAAAGAGCAGCTTTTTGCCTGCAAAATATTTTTACTAAACCATAGAATAAATAAATGCGATACAAATGCGGTTGCGACTATACGCAGCGACATCAATAAAACAGACCACTCATACGCCCGTAGCGACTGTTTAAGGAATGCCGCTCTCGATGGCAGAGCAGTTTGGAAATAGAGAAGAGGCAGCCGGTTCCTGTGCGCTTGAAAATCATTTGCCAGAATAGCTGCGCTGAAAAACAGAAGGCCAGGAAGAATAAAATTAATCGCATTTGTCGAATTTTCCGCCAGGCAGTATGCAAAAGCCATGCAGGTTCCCACATAGCAAAAGGCGGCAAATTTGAGCCAATCGCTTCCGGCCACGAAAACAGGACTTAAAATACCAAATCTCAGCAATGGCCCCAATCGACTGGACACCACTCCGGCCCTTAGCTTGGAACTCAATTGCATAATCCAGAGTTCCGCTTTTTTTACACCCCCAGGCTGAGTCTTATCACGGTTCCAGAGACAAACAACGTAGTCTCGATGCCAGGATTCAGGTGAAAACATGTATGGCAGTTTCAACCCGTCATAACTAATGAAGGAGTAATAGCCCCAGTAAGGGTCGGCTGAATATGTATAAATTTCCCATTCGGAAATATATACGTACCGCAGGTAACGCCAGCAGATCAGAATAGCGGCGCAGAGGGATAGAAACAGGACAATAGTCAGGAAGATATTCAGCCGGAAATTTTCCAGGCTCCTAAATTGTATCCCGGCAGACCACCGTGACGTGTCCGCAAACTCGCTGATCCCGCAAATGCCATAAATCACCCAAAGGATAAAAGCCCCTCCTGCCAGCGCACTCAAATTATTCAGGAAATACGCGCCAAACCACGAAGTCATGACCGCAATGCAGGTAACAAAGGCAAGCAGAATAAAGAAGCTATATATGCCCATTATTGATTTAGCATGCTGCCCTATATTGCCGAGCGCGTTCAGAAATAAGCAGTAAATAATGAGAAAAGAGCGTGTGTCGTACGACATAAACCGAACGACCCGGCTGTTGTCGCGAAAAAGAAGCCCGTTCAGACAGTAAAGGCCGTACCACAAAGACAACACCGCCATGCTGAGAAAAGAAGACACCGTTAATAAAATCGGTCCATGGCTAAGTACCGTGAGCGCCAGTACCCATGAAATCAGAATTGCCGGAAGGGCAAACGCCGCCGCCATTTGATAGCCACGGTACGCGGGAACCAGATCCGTTTCCTCACCCTCTTTGAGTGCCTGCCCCATGCAATATCCGGATGCAACGGAGATAAAAGCAATGGCACAGAGAAATAAACTCCAGGAGGTTTTGGGATAGGAGACTGCCAGGGCTATATGAGCCGCTATCACAAGGCAGCCTGCTGCCGGCAGCACCATTTGCGGCATGAGCCGGTGGTGGCCATAAATCCGCAAAACATGGGAGAGGACCATCATCGGTTCACCTCCAGAAAAATGTCTTCCAGATTAAGTGATTCTATCGTGATGCGAGCGGACAATCTTTCACTCAGGCGGAGGATCTCCTCATCCGGAACATTCTCCACCGTCACTTCGGCCGTTGCCCCTTCAACGACGCTGTGGAGGATATTGGGCGTCGGTATGGGCAGCAGCAAATTCCTGTCGGATTGAATGCGTATCCGGCGGATGCGTTCCTGTAGACTATCGAGCGCTCCGCGGCAGGCAACCACGCCGTTTTTTATTATCACGATGTCACTGGCAACCCGCTCCAGATCCGATGCAATATGAGAACAAAATATCATGGACCGATTTTCGTCCATCCCGAGTTCCACGATCTGACGCAGAAAGTCGCGGCGGGCTAGAGGATCCAGGCTGGCCACCGGTTCATCAAATACAAGAAGGTCCGGCTCATGCCCAAGCGCCCGGATAATTGAGAGTTTTTGGATTTCCCCTTCGGACATCCGGCTGATGCGCATTGCGGGACTGAGCCCCCATTCCTTCATCAGGGTGGAGACTTTTTCGCGATTCCAGCGCTGATAGAACGAACCGACATAATCCAGAAAAGTCCCTGCTTTCATCCAGCGGAATCCGGGCATTGTTTGCGGCACGAAGCCGATGCGCTGTTTGGCGGCCACGCTGAGGTTCCAGGCCTCCTCACCAAAAACGGTTGCCTTGCCTGCATCCGGCTTCAGAAGACCGAGCATGCATTTGATAAGCGTTGATTTGCCCGCACCATTGCGCCCCATCAATCCCAGCACTGTTCCGGGCGGCACATTGATATCCAGTCCCATAAGAACGCTCCGGGCATTGTATCTTTTGCGAATGTTGGTCAGCTCGACAATGTTATTGCTCATCTCTTTCCTCCAGATACGCAGACAGCGCTTCAAGTACCTCTATCCTGGACAGACCCAGTTGCTTGGCCTGAGTCGCAACGTCAAGCAGGGCCGGTCGAAGCAGTTCCATGCGCTTTCGGGGAGTGCGGGAGGCGCTATTTAACGAGGCAACACGCATCCCGCCGCCGCGAATATGCTCAACCACGCCATCCTTCTCGAGCAGGCTGTAAGCTTTGGAAATCGTCATTGGATTTATTTCGTAATGACTCGCCGCCTGCCTGATGGAGGGAAGTTCATCTCCAGCTTTGAGCACACCACTGGCGACAAATCGACGCACCTGGTCGATGATCTGCCTGTATATGGGGATCCCCGAGCCGGGTTTGATATCAAATAGCAGCGTCCGGATATCCTCTGTCATTCTGCATTCCTTTAACTTGGCCGAATAATAGTGCATTACTGTAGTAATGCACTATTGCTGTTATGTCAATAGAAATTATTATGGCAGCCTGTGGTATTGCATTTTGGGTGTGGGTATAAACAGATCTTCGGCTGGCTTTTAGGCTGGTGGAACAGGGTATGAATCGGCATTTTACATTTGGCGCTATCTCCCAGATCGGGGCTGCAAGACAACATCGATTGCGAGTGAAACGATTTGCCGGTATAACTGAATCTTAAGTCGTCTTACCTCCTGTAGTGCTGACATTGGTCGCGCTTAAGGGATGGAATACATGAAGCCAAGGATTGGGTTCAGTTCTCGGTGAGCAAAACGGCGGAATTCGGCTCGCAAAAGATGAGCGTATTCGATTGCTACTAGCGCAAGAGTTTATATCTATGCCAGAGATCACTCGCACTGAAGGACAACGAGCTTTTGGGCACGATCCCGCGGGTTATGATCATGCCAGACTCGAATATCCGCCAAGTGTTTATGACATTTTGTGCGACCGTTGCGGTTTACGACCTGGAGCGCACACGTTCGAGGTTGGACCAGGGACAGGCATCGCAACCCGGCAACTGTTGCGGCTCGGAGCGGCTCCACTGATAGCAGTGGAGCCGGATGAGCGCCTTGCTGCATTTCTGGCAAATACAATAGGCCGGCACACCAGTAATCTCGAGATAAAGATAGTTACTTTTGAGGATGCGGAGCTGCCCTCCGGCTGGTTCGACCTGGGCACGGCTGCTTCAGTTCTTCACTGGCTCGATGAAGAGGCCGCCCTTCGCAAGGCAGCTAGCATTTTGCGCCCAGGCGGCTGGTGGGCCATGTGGTGGAATGTCTTTGGTGACCCCTCACAACCCAGTGAGTTTCACGAGGCCACTCAAAGCCTGTGGGCAAATCTGGACCGGAGCCCCGGAAATAGTTCCGACGGCCAGCCTCCATTTGCTTTAGACATAGATAGCCGCATTGATCGGCTACAGTCCACAGGTACATTCGAAAGTATCACCGGTGAAATAATGCGCTGGACGGAGACCTTAGATACGGATCAAGTGATGAAACTGTACGCTACCTTCCCATCGATCAGTCGACTGAATCCTGCGGAGCGGCAGCAGTTCCTCGAGGGGCTCGCTCTTGTTGCTGACAACAAATTCGGTGGCCGCGTCAAGCTATTCATGGTGACAGCGCTCTATACGGCGCAGCGGCGGTAGTGGGTACAAGGTGGATATCGAGTTTACCCCTGCCGTAAAAGGAAGTAGAACGGAAAACGCAAAAGATATCGTTAAGAATATTTCTAAACCATATCTCGACTTGCGACAAACATTTGATTAGGCCCTGCTGTTCCGACTAGGCGGTTGCACCGTTTTCCTGGAGGCAGATATTATGGCACCCTGAATTCCGCATTCGAAGGCGGCGTTACGGCCTTCTCCTCCGGTCGGGGAATCTGCGACAGCCACGCGTACGGCACCCGGTATGCCCGGTACACGGCACCCACGCCACGTGCTCCCGTCGGCAGAGGGCTCATATACTCCCACACGATCCGGCGATCGCTGGTCACCTCGAACACACGTCCGCCGGCGCCTTCGGTGATAAGCGTGTTGCCGTTCGGCAGCCGCTGCATACCGCTGATGTTGGTGCTGAAGAACTGGTCCCCTGCCGTGTACGACCAGACGAGCTTCAGCGTTATCGGATCTATCTCGAGGACCCGCGAAGTGGACCGAGCATAAATGCCGATGCCGTTCGGCGCAATTCCGCTGGGCTCCCCGTAGCCGCTTGAGCCCCCGTTATCGAATACGAGCAGGTTGCCCGCGCCGGGAAGCCCCTTGGGGATGAGGTGGGCGTGATGCTGGCCGATGATCTGGCCTATCGCGCGCATCGCATCGGATTCGAGGAAGTTGGGCCCAAGCCGCCATACGATCGAACCGTCGCGCGCGATGATGGCAAGCAGGCTCGCTTCGCGGCAGCTGATGATAATGTTATTCGGTGCAAACCGCTTGTCGCCGGCATCGAACCATCGGTTCGGTCCAACATAGGTCGCGGAATTGATGTGCAGCCAGTCGAATGCGGCCGGTGCGGCAGCGCCTCGGTTACCGGCGCGGGCGCCTCGGATCGAAGCACGTGCCCGCGCATCGAAACCCATCTCTCCAATGTGGTCGCCCGCGATCCACTCCCAGATGATTTCGCCCGTCGGCGACAGCTCAAGGATGCGGTCGTCCTGCAGCAGCACATCGGCGATGTCGGGTACGCGGCGGTCGGTGTGCGTCAGAATCAGAGTGTTGGCGCCGGAGCGGGCGGGCGTCGCCTCTGGCGAGTAATAGCCCGCTGGAAAATCCTCGCGCTGCCAATCGTGGTGCTGGCGCGCCGACCAGATGTTCTGGCCATTTGCGGTCGGGATCTCCTGATTGCGATTAAAGCTCCAGATTTCCTTGCCGTTAAAATCACGCTGAATGAGTGCCAGCGACTCCTGCCGTCCCTCCCGAGCGCCACTGGCTGCAATGACATCGCCGTTTGGCAATACCCGCGCCGGACCTCCAGCTGAGTTGTTGAATCCATCCCATCGCTTGACGGTCCGGCCGTTCATGTCGATGACAACCACCGCCTGCGTGCCCAAGAGAGAGAGCACGGTGTAGCCGTTCCATGCACCCGCGGGCTCGTAAATCGTTGTACCGGTCGGAAACACCGAAGGGCCGGCTTGTCCCATCAGCGACAGCACCATCAGGGTAATTGCGGTGAGGCCAAGTGTCCTTTGACTGATTTCGGGCAAAAATAATCGAATCATGTCCGTCTCCTTTGGCAATCCGTACCTGGTTATATTGTCCCTTGGCACTCTTCCCATGTTCCCGGTTAGGAATGGGCACCCAATGGCTCCACCACGCAGCCCTTGCCCGGTTTGACTACTGCTCCAGTGAATTGCAGGATCGTCCCGATTTCAAAATCAGTATGCCAAAGCGGTCCCAGGAGTGAGCCTGTTTTTGACGGCGTGGCGGCGTCCAGAATTGTCAATCGCCATCCCGACCACATAGCCTCGATTATCGTCTAAGGGAGAGTTTTTTGGCATCACATTAATGTCAAGACCTCGCTTTCTGACCCAGAGCCTTGGTTCGCAACCGCCCGAATTTGCGGGGCCAACAATTATTTGCCAACAATTATTTGGCGCCGGCCTTGTACATGAATGATCCGGCTGTTGGGCTGTCTGCAGGCGAACAAACCAATGACGGCCAGCGCGGCATGCGCTTCAAGGCATTTAAAATCTCAATCCCGATGGCACTATCTTACATTGACGTATGACGCTCGATCCGAAGATGTGGCTTCCCTGGTTGTCCGGATGTCGCGTTCCAGGAAGTATGAAATTTTAATTTCATGGGGGATTCAAGGACATTCCGGGTGGCAATAAATTCGCCTTATTCTCCGGGCTGCGCGGGGTAGGTCAGTATCGACAAGCCGGTTGCTATATCCGAGCGGTCTCGCCGCTTCGGGTGGGCGAGGTGAATCATATTTCTAAGTGGTTTTTCGCCTGTAGAAAAGGATCCGCTAATTGTTATCGAGACGGAACTCCCGCAAGGATCATTGTCTTCGGTGCAGTATGTCCAGATTAAAACATCGATCTCCTGATTCGGCTTTGTTGTTATTGGCGTAACTGTATGTCCTAATTCACGCATCCAGAGAATAGATCGTTTTGGCTTTATCGAGAAAGAGAAGGTCTTTCGCGGACTCTCTATAATTCTGCCGGGCTCTGCACGACATACTGGGACCTTTGTTTTGAACGCCGTCACCCCGTCCAGCTGTGCTTCCAACACCATCGAAATTCCGGATCGTTCTGCACCCATTCCAGGGAGCCGCTCACAGACAGCGGTAACAGCCCCCAAAAAAGTCAAGGCGGTGATCGGCAGTCGCGAGTTTAGAAGGGCTCTCAGCATGACGGCTTCCAGGGAGACAATTATTTCCATACTGTTAGACACACGAAAGTCACCGAAGGTTCCCACCATCTGAGTTGTCTTTGTCAAACGGCTCTGTCGAACCGTCAAATATGTGCACGTATATCTTTATGCTTATGGCTCGATGAATGAAGCAAAAGAACGCATGAAGGTGTATCCGGAGTTTTACAACAGCTTAATCACAGATCGTGTGATTCTCCGGGGCTTGCCCAAATCAACCTGTTTATGTTCGCGTTGGAATTGTGATATATAAGTTATTGAGGAATCCTGATGCGGAACTAGCGACAAACTCTAGACAACGTTGTTGGGCAACCAACCGCTTCTATTTCGGTCGGTATGGCAGCTGTTGTCTTGTTGCGTCGCGCGCATGAGGATGTTTTGCTTTCGCACTCCGGATCCCCGCCAACCCAACAGACACGCAATGCACCATGCTCCTCCGACCGCGATTCAGAAGGAGGTAGCGTGACATCCCGATTTATTCTTTTCGACAATGTGTCATACCGTTATGAGTCTATGCCCGAGCCATTATTGCACGGCCTCAGTATAAGTTTTCCGACAGGCTGGACGGGCGTTGTTGGAGCAAACGGCACAGGAAAGACTACGGTGTTGAAACTAGCCTGCGGTCTGCTGAGGCCAAGAGCCGGATTGATACAATCACCAGGAAGTGCTTCTTATTGCGCCCAGCGCACCGATGACCTTCCTGAGTTGTTTTTATCGCTCATTGAAGCCCTCGATGGTCCAGCTTGCGAGTTAAAAGGACGATTGGGCGTGCAAAGTGATTGGGGCCGGCGCTGGGACTCCCTCAGTCATGGCGAACGGAAGCGCGCACAGATAGCCGTCGCGCTCTGGCAGCAGCCGGCGGCGCTGGCGCTGGACGAACCCACCAACCATATCGATGTGGATGCGCGTGCAATGCTCATCTCGGCTCTGCAAGACTATCGGGGGATCGGCCTGTTGGTAAGCCACGACCGTGATCTTCTTGACTCCTTGTGCCAACGCTGTCTCTTCCTTAATCCGCCCGAGGCGGTCTTGCGCCAGGGCAACTACTCGTCCGGACGCCGCGAATTGACCCGGGAGGAGGAGCATGCACGGGACCTGAAGGAGCTTGCGAAGCAGCAGGTTGCGCGCTTGAAAACAGAAGTCGATAGGCGTGCTTCAAAAGCGCGGAACGCCGATCGCAGGCGTTCAAAAAGGGACTTGGATTTGAGAGATCATGACGGGCGCAGGCGAATCGATTTCGCGCGATTGAGCGGAGTGGATGCTCATGCCGGCAAGTTGGCGAGGCAAATGCAATCCCGGCTGAACCGGGCTCGTCGTGTCGCAGAGGGAATCAATATCCGGAAACGATACGAACTTGGGATCTGGATTGAGGGAGAATGTTGCAGGCGTGACACACTATTCAGATTGGGCGCAGGCACTCTTCTGCTTGGAGGAGACCATAAACTCAGCCACCCTGACCTGACCATGCTGCCGTCAGATCGCATAGCCCTAACCGGCGCCAATGGGACGGGGAAAAGTACGCTCGTGTGCCGCATCCTGAACACAATCGATCTGCCGCCAGAGCGGCTGACCTACCTGCCCCAGGAGGTCGATGTAAAATCCTCCTGTAAAGTTTTGGCAGACATCCGGCGCCAACCGCCTGAAACGCTCGGGAAGATCATGAATGTGGTTAGCAGGCTCGGCTCGCGGCCGGATGCCTTACTGGACAGTGTCGAGCCTAGTCCGGGTGAACTTCGAAAGCTATTGCTGGCCATTGGTATCGCCTTGCGGCCCTATCTAATCATTATGGATGAACCGACCAATCACCTTGATCTGCCTTCGATTGAGTGCCTGGAGGAAGCGCTAGCCGACTGTCCCTGTGGTCTGTTGCTGGTCAGTCATGACGGGCAGTTTCTGCGGCGACTTACGCAAATACGCTGGCATATCACTCGAGTGGCATCCGATGAGCCTAATCAGATGCTGCTGAGCGTAACCTAACCCCATTTTCACAGCCTGTAAGAAGCGCCGGAGGAATTTAAAATCTAAGACTTCGCGGGACTTGGCTCCGTCCTTTATGCCCTGAGGCTTCCAAAGAGTCGATCATGATTGTGCTGGCTACGAGAGATCGTCTCATTGATAATTACTTGCAGCATACACCGCCGGCACGCGCGTGAAGATGTCGACTACTTTGCGGGCTGCAGACGAGTATTGGCCATTGTTGGTTAGCAGGAACCTTAGCGAGGACGACCGTGAGAACGTTAGGATTGAGCGTGATCTTCCTGGTGTGGGGAGCATTTGTTCAGGCAGGGGACTTCGATCGAAAAGCGTGGTTGAGTGACTATGCGAGATTGAAGCAGGCCTTAGAGAAGAGCTATTCGAACCTCGCATGGTTTGCTTCGCCTGAGGGAGGAGTAGACTTGCCCGCTCTCGATAGACGCACCTTGGCAGCTTTGAAGGCTGCCGGCAGCGACGAAGACGCTCGAAGCGCCATTCTCACTTTTGTCCGGGGTTTTCACGACGGCCATTTCTCACAACTTGCAATGCTTGCTCCTGCCTCCAGCGCTCATAACGCCATACCTGACGATCCAGTCTATGCGCGGCAGGATGCCGCCAGCGGTTGCGCCGCGCTGGGTTATGCACCCAATGGAAGCGTCGCCTTCTCACTAAAATTTGAATCACTGCCAGGCTTTTCCCTTTTAGAAGATGGAATCTCACAACCGTTTCGTGCAGGAATCCTGACGTCCGGAACTCCGCCCGTCCGCCTCGGGATCGTGCGAATACCGCGTTTCGAGGCAACATCCCATCCAAGCGTTTGCATGGAAGCATGGCTGAGGAGCGACGTTTGGAACGAGCAAGGAAAATTCGTCGGCAGTGCGCTGGCCCAGGCGGCCGGACAGAATTGGTACCAGGCGTTAGCGACTATCCTGCATCGATTTAAAACCCTGGGAGCAGCAGCAGTCATGGTGGACATCAGCAATAATTCAGGCGGCGATGATTCGGGGGATATCGCGGCCCGGCTTTTCACTGCCATCCCGCTCCATTCTGCGCCCTTATGGATGAGCCAAGACCCCAAGTCGTCCATGGAGTACTTCGACGAACAGATGCAGGCATTGAACCACATACTTGAGATCGACTCGCAAAATGTCCAAGCGAAGGAATCTCTCTCCCGTTTCACTTCACAAAAAGCCAAGCTATCCAGGGCGAATTGTGCGATGGATTGGGTATGGCGGGAGCAGCGCTCGTGGAAAGCGCAAACGTGCCGGAGGCTCCTCGAAGCGGGATCGGCGGGTGGGCCGCTTTCCTATCTTCCGCTCAACAGTGGCACGGATCCGCGTGTTGCCTACGATCTCCACTGGCCGGCAATGGTGACATCGTACTGGGGATCCTGGAGCGGACCACTCTACGTGCTCACTAACTCCCGAACCTATTCTGCTGCCGAAATGTTCGCGGCCGTTCTGCAGAACAATCATGCCGCAAAAATCATTGGAGGCCGGACGGGCGGGGATGGCTGCGGTTTCATGAACAGTCCTGAACCGGTCACGCTTCCGCACTCAGGGTTGCGCTTCCGCGTCCCAAACTGCGTTCGCATCCGAGTCGACGGAACCGATGAAGTCGCTGGGATCCAACCCGACATTCCCGTCCTGCAGGCGGCAGGAGAAAATTCGCGCGCATTTGCCGCGCGAGTCCTGGACCAGTTGCTGGCCGACCTGCAACGGAACCAGGCAAAATGATCGGCTCAATGCGCGAGAAATTCGTGGGATTCGTCTTAAGAATGCTTCACCTAATCTTCCGTCCTGCGTTCCACTCGCAAACTCCAACGCAAGCGTAAAAACCAGCGGTCGTTCTAGCGGCCAACATTCTGGCGCAATTTTTCATATTGGGACTGCGGGACAATTGCATTGTGATTCCGAGACATTTGCCCTCCAGGGAGGATCTCCGGACCCGAAACGAGATTTTGTATCCTGCAGAAACTTGGCTATGGAGTAGATGCAATATTCGATTCTATTTGCTCTTGAATTTTTCAATCATATGATGATAAGTCCCAATTTACGACCATCCTGGAAACGCAAACCGCAGTAGAATGCAGTGTGGTCGGCAGCAGATATACATTTTGGCGTTATCTCCCACGAGGGGACTTTTTAGGATTTGCAGGCCCCCTTCATCTACATCGAGATCGGATAGGAGATGAATATGAAAAAGGTAGCACTGCTGATACTGCTTGTTGCGCTGCCGTCCTACGCACAAGAAAAGAAGGGGCCGATAATGGAGAAGGCTCTTGTGCTATCGCAGCAATTAGGCGGCCTGCCTGGCTGGCTCACGCCACGGACTCCCTCGCCAGAGATGCTGGCACACGGCAACATGATGCCCCTGGGATCGAAGTCGCGCTTGGTCAATATTCTGCGGGTGCGGGTTGGGAACCTGGAAATGACATGGAGGGAAGAAGGAAAATTCGCGGTTCTCTGTCGGCCCAATGAGGCAATCCAGTTCTACCGCGATGGCGAGGTGATGGTTGTGACCGACAGCGCGAAGATAAAGCATAATTTCTGGGTGGTGGTTAGAAGGAAGCTGCCCCAATAAAAAAAGGAGCGGATAGCTTAACATGAACTCCAATGAGTTTTATGGCAAATTGCCGATAAAAGCCTTCATTTCCTTCAGCACTTCTGCTTCGTTTGAAATATAGATTCCATGTTCGGCATTGGGCCAAACTATAACCTTCGCAGACGGAATCTTTTTCTTGATTGCTTCGAGGATTTTTTCGTTGGCCACGACGGATTTTTGGGCATAAAGTGCCAGCAAAGGCACCTTAATATCTGTATATTTCCGCCATCCGACATACATCAATAAAACTGGGGTTGGCGCCTTAGCGGCTTTAAGATTCTCAATGCTGCGCTTTGTGATCTCAGTGAATTGATCCGAATAGGATTCATCATAAAAAGCATACATCCATGCCGCATCAAGATAAACCAGCCCGGCTAACTTTTTGGGGTGTCGGGATGCTACCGAGCTCAATTCCTCACCTGCCAAAGAGTGCCCCACAAGCACCGGGCGTTTAAGCCTGAGAGCTTTAATCACAGCAAACACATCGTCTCCCAATCGATCAGCGTCATATCCGGCTAGGGGAATGCTGGATTCTCCAAATCCACGCCTGGAAATTCCATAGACATGATACCCCGCACTGACAAGCTTGGGCGCAAACTTGTCGAATGTGTGGGCATCATTGCCTGCACCCGCCAACAGAATCAACGCCTTCCCGGAACCACCCCAATCCAATACCTCCAATCTTACATTTGTATCAACCTTGATGAACTGCACGCGGTGGTTGCCTTCATCTGTCTTCCATTCATTATCCTTGTTTGCACGCTGGAGGCTGATCGGGACAGATAATTGATTCCATTTGTATATCCCGTTAAAGACAGTCCCATCCAGGCTTAACCTTCCCTCATAGGATCCTTTTCCATCATCCCAGATAAGTTTGATATTGGGATCCAGCCAATCTATCGAATCCATTATTAGCGACTGTGGTATCGGATCCAGGGAATATGCCTTGCCTGCCCAGGCGCCGGAGTAGCCCTTGTATATTTTCAACACAATGCGGGATTCCTGAGGACCAAATTTGAGCTTTGTTTGCCAATTCCCAGAAATGTCCTGCCGGCTGAATGAAAGCTGCGTGATCAGCAATATTCCAAGGAGAGTGGCCAAACGAATTACTTTCATGATAGCTCCTTTATCTAAGAATGCGGTCGTCCAACTGTTCCTGAGAATGTGATTGCCCTATTCCTATATCTTATGGAATTCACAGTCAAACATTAACATGAATGGGATCAGTTCATTCTGTTATGGTTTCGCTGGAATCCATGAATCCCTACTAGACCGCTTGAAACAGAGAGTGAAGCTGTTCAATCTGCGAAAGGTACCCTTGATTTTGACTACCATGATTCCAAGGAGGATGTGGCAATCAGTCCTGACTGACCTTGGATAAGGGCTCTTGTGTGGGTTCCTGAGGAATGGCTGGAAGCGGAGAAATAAAAAATATTCATTTCGGTCTAGCGAAAGCTGCCACTCAATGTAGCTTTAACTTTTGCAATCAAGTCCTTATCATGACGCAGACAAGGGACTGTCACGGCGCTACACCGAAAAGCGGGAAATCAAATCAGGGCATGAATTATGAAATCAGATCTCCAGCAGAAAGAAATCGAATCAGCAATAGATCAGGCCCACGCAAACGCACAATCCACTTTTGATGAAAAAAATCTGGATCGCTACATGGCAGGATTCTCTCGGAATTTGGTTTACAAACAACTAAATGGAAAGATCATTAAGTGGGAGCAGCTAAGAAAGGATGTAGCCTCTCAGTTTGCCCGGCTTTCAAAGGTGGAATCCAAATTTATCCGCGAAAGAATTGAATACAAGGGATCGAATGTTGTCGAATACGTCACTCAGAATGCTACCGCTGAGGAGAGAGTATTTTTCGTATTCAAACGGATCTGGCGGATTCGCCGTCGCGGTATTTATACGTGGTCTAAGGTCAATTCCGAATGGGTGATTTCGAAAGTCGACGTTTTGGAAGAGAATATCCGATAACCGTTGTGAATTTGAGAAAACTCAAACCAGAGCTGTACAGAGTGCCGCAGGAATGAATTTCACCTTCTTGAAGCAACATCCTGGCCGAGATGAGTGGATTGGTTGTCTTGTCTCTATTTGTCCGGTTGCTCGGTCATCAGTCCCCAACGAAATCCAAACCTGTCGATAAAAGATACCGTACAGGAACTATAGGTCGTACTTCTCATTGGAACAAGTGTGGTACTACCTTCGGCAAGGATCCCATAGGCTCTCTGCACTTGTTCTTTCGTCTCGAACGTAATCGTCAGGAAAAATGAAGTGCCTTTGATCAGTTCAAATTCGATTATATCGGAAAACATCAATCGTTGGGATCCGATCTTCATTTCCGCATGATAGACCATATCCTTCTGTTTCTCGGTCAACGGTCCGTCCCAATCTTGTTTTTTTGCGTCAGAATAATGAAGAATAAAATCTGCTTTCGTTACAAATGCTTTTTCGTACAGGTGAATGGCTTCTTCACAATTCCCTTGAAGATTGATGACCGGAGTAACAATAGGCATATGGGTTATCTCCTGTAGCAATTTGGGGACATACTCAATCCTGTGTGAAGCCTATGTCAAGATCATTCAGTTTCGTTGATTATAACCATACCTAATATCTCCCAATCAGCCTTGAAGCCGCATATGCGGTGCTGGTTGCATAAAGGATGTTTGCGGTTTTCCGGCATTCGCCGATCATGTGAAATTCCTTTGCGCAGCGGCTGAATTTCAAGGCTTCATCATGGAGCGGTTTCATACCAACGGCATATATCACCGCGTCGGCGGCATAAAATACCTCGCCATCCGGGCCCTGGCATTTTACGCCGTCATGGGTGATCTCAACAGCCTTCGTATTAAAGTAGATTGGTATATTTTTCTGAGCTACCCTATCGCAAATGGCCATCTTGTGCGTGCTGTTGCCACCGTCGCTGATATCACCGAGCATTTCAGCGATTTCGGCGTCGATTCCTAAGTCTTTGAGATAAATGGCCAGCTCTGTACCGGCAAAACCAGCCCCGAGAATAACAACTCTCCCTTTAACAAGCGACGGGTTTTTGTACACATCCATCGCCTGATACACGTTAGGGTTGTTGATCCCTGGGATGCTCGGCGTTACCGGGGCTGAACCGACAGCCGCAATAATGACGTCCGGGCTTTCCATCTGCGCGTATTCCAGCGTCACCTCCGTATTCAGCCTCAGATCAATATTCGATTTCGCTATCAGCGCTCGCTGCAGCAGTATGTAATGATGCAAATCCTGCTTAAACGACACTTCGGCTTCGCACAGGATTCCTCCGCCGAGTTCGCTGCTCTTTTCACACAAAACCACGTCATGCCCGTTTTTACTCGCGGTTATAGCCGCCTGCATTCCGGCGATACCGCCGCCGATCACGAGCACACGCTGCTTTAATGGCGTGGGAAGGGCCCTGTACACCTCGCGTTCTCGGCCTATTTCGGGGTTGATGGCGCAAATGAGCTCGCCGTGAAACACGCCATTGGCAAAACAGCTTAGGCAGCGCATACATCTGCGTATTTCATCGACAAGACCGCGCCGCACCTTATTCGGGAACTCGGGGTCGCAGACAAGCGCACGGCCCATATAAATAATATCCGCTTTCCCCGTTGCCAGGATTTGCTCCATTTGATAAGGGTCGCTCAGGCCGCCGACAGTAGCGACGAGAGATTTTCTGACATGCTTTTTGACTTCCGCCGCGTATTCGACGTTGACGCCATGTGGATAAAACATGCTGACGTGGGTGCGCGAGAATGTTTCGGCCCCGAATCTATTGATCGCGCCAACTGAGACATGGATGATATCCGCGTGCCCGTCGAGCTGCTCGGCGATTCGGCAGCCTTCGTCAATGCCGTAGCCGTCCTTGACTATTTCGCTGCCGCTGATTCGAATTTCCACGGGAAAATCCTGGCCGCAGCGCTGCTTGATTTGATCGATTGCCATGACTGCGAAGCGGCAGCGGTTTTCCGTACTGCCGCCCCATCGGTCAGTTCTGGTGTTTAAGGCCGGCGACATAAACTGCTGCAGGCCGAAGCCATGGGCGCCATGCAGGCATATCATTTCAAAACCGGCATTTTTCGCGGCAAATGCCGCATTTCCAAACTCGCCTATAATCTGGAGGATTTTCTCTTCAGGCATTGCGGCGATTTTTTTGCCGAATGGCTGGTCCATGTCGACCGGCCCCCAGGCGGGTTTATCGCCTCCCGTATACATACGGGCATGGATGCCCGCAAAGCACAGCTCTAAGACAGGGACAGCACCCTGACGTTTTACCGCGCTTGCCAGTCGCGCGTAGTTATAATTGCTCATCCGGGTGATCTCACGGGGATACCGCCCTTCCCGATAATCTTCAGGGTCCACATCGGCTTCTCCGTACGTAACTGCCGCCGCACCGCCCATCGCCTTCCTTTCAAAATATGCGACCGCCTCAAGCGAAGGTTGACCATCGGGTATAATTTCAGCCGAGTTAACCGGTGCAGCGAACATCCTGTTACGGAATAGTACATTCCCTATTTTCAGTGGAGATATCAGGTGCGAAAACGATTCAAATGCATTTACCATGGTAAATCACCCTCCCTTTTTTAAAAATGAAGCTCCCCGCAACCTGCGGTGGGGTATCAAGCGGAATTCGTCAATAGCCAACCCTCCTTCCCTTTTCGAGTTACGGCGGGTTCACATTGCCATTCATCCCTGCGGCAAGCCACAGGGTATTCTGCAATGTAGGGGTGCCCGGACGCTCTCGAAATCCATTTCAAAAGCCTTCATTTCTGGTTAGGATACCAGCGAATTCGATCAATTGGGCAATTTATAACCCCGAAGCCTACATAAGGCATACATATCATGACTTCTGAGACTGTCATGGCATGCGGACCCGGAGGTAATTGGGCAGCCTATTTCGCCTATCCATGCGGAAAGCCTGCAAATTGCAATGGTCGACAATTCCTCCAATGCGACTTCCATGGGAATTGTCCGAATATCTGTCCATTAGCAAACGTAACGCATTACCTATGTTGATTTGATGTTTATCTTTGCCGGTAAGCTGCGCATCTCGCGCACATATTTTCCAATGATATAATGGGCATTGACCCACAAATTAACTTAAGTTCGAGTTCCGAAATTCGGAGGAACGGATGAAGGAAATCCTTAATATCAGCCTTATGCTTCTTTTCTATGCAGGCGGTCAGCCGTATACCGTCAGTGATTATATTATTTCGACAATCGCTGGAGGCATGAAATCTGTTGGAGACGAACGGGAAGGCGGACCCGCCGAGCAGGCATATTTTGGTTCAATGTTGGGTCTTACGGTAGCTCCTAATGGCGCGATCTACGTTGCAGATCCAGGAAGGCACAGAATTTGCAAAATCACCCCTGATGGGAAGATGTTTAAGGTTGCGGGTAGAGGCAGCCTCCCGGAACCATGCTGTATCGAGACATCAGCACGGAAGGGATATCAATTCAGGGTCGAGGGGAAAGCCGCCTTTATTGACGGTGAACCGGCGTCTACCGTTGATCTGGATTTTCCAATCGGGGTAGCGATCGATATGGATGGTAACACTTACATATCGGATGCATCCAATAACCGCATAAATAAGGTGGATAAAGCAGGACTCATTTACACGATAGCCGGTGATGGACTCCCAGGTTATAGCGGAGACGGCGGCCCCGCTAAGCAGGCGCGCCTCCATTATCCAACAGGCATAGCGGTGGACAATTTGGGGAATTTATATATTGCCGATAGCGCCAATAATCGCATTCGAATGATCGACTCAAAGGGAATGATTCAGACCATAGCCGGAAATGGAAAATCAAAAGATAGCAAAAATGGAGATCTTGCAATAAAAGCCAGCCTCAAAAAACCATCCGGAGTTGCAGTTAACGCCAACAACATTGTCTACATTGCAGATAGCGTTGATGCTAGGATCAAACGGATTAATCGAGATGGCCGTATTGAATTTGTTGCGGGTACAGGAAGACATGAATTTGTGGGGGACGAAATCCCTGCTATCCAATCGGGACTGTTTGCGCCCTCTGGCATTGCAATAGACGCGGCCGATAACCTGTACATTGCCGAAACGGGGCGCGTTCGGAAGATTGATCGAAATGGCATCATACACACAATTGCAGGTGGCGTAACAGCAGCAAGATCACGTCACGACGGCGTTCTTGGCATTCGATCCTACATATTTCCGGATGGGATTGCAGTTGATGCTGCGGGTAAGGTTTATATTGCGGATCAAGGCACAATCCGCCGCCTCACTGCTGATCACTCCCAATAAACGGCATCCTGGGAGATTGCCCCCTGGAAGGTTTCCGTCGGTCCTGATGCTCATTCGACGCTTCCCCGACCGAGACTGCGGGAAATTTTCGCTAGTGATTGTGTGCCCAAAATACTGTCCAAGATAGTGATGAGGCTTTTGATCCTTGATGCGAGTGGACGAATGTTCATTCCTCGCCTGACCAAGGGAGTCCTCCGTGAATTAGCCCTAGCAGTTCCCGAGTCTTCTTTTCGTTTTCGCTGCAGTCATGCAGCCAATAAAAGAGAACGTCAAATTGTCATTGCCAAGTGTCTGGCAACGACTGAATTGGTGTCTGTCCTCGATTTTCCCGAATATCTATTGCCGGATTTCGATCGCGAGATGGCTCCCGACGACGGAGATCCAGTCGTTATAACTAATTTTCGACACGGACCTGATGTGGCGGAAGTTGCACTTGAGCCTTCCCAATTCAGTGCCGGAATGGTCCTTCATATCAAAAACGAGATATGCGGCGGGATACTCGGCCGTCTTGTCGACAGCATCCAGGTAATACATAACATCCGTGTCATCCTTGCTCACCAGAAGGCGCTCTGCCAGATTGGCATCCCCCGGACGCCACGAGCAATAGTCCGCCCCTTCCCGCAGCTTGGCTGCCGTGCTGCTCGACATTTTCTGATCTGACAGGATCTGGGGAAAACCGATCTTGCCCATCCACGTTTGAGGATTGAAGCTGATTCTAAACTCGTCTTTCCTCACATTGACAATCATTGACTGGGCATCCGGTGTCAGCCAGCCGCCTGCAGGCTTCCCCGTCTCGCCATCTGCCAAAGGACCGCGTACAGGTGCGATGACAGATGGTGTGGGTCCCGGGGAATTGTCGGTCGGAGGCAGCCCCTCATCGCCAAATGACAGATTTACGCTCGTTTGAGCTTCCATCCCATCCGACAGAATGAAATAGGCGGATGCGCCGAAGCCGAGTTCCTGCCTGCTCAGGACTCCGCGGCGATCCACAATCGACGTCCGGCAAATCAGGAATTGATAGGTCACGTCGTTTGATCTTACAGCCTTGCATTCCCAGCGATTCGCCACTTCCGGTGCATATTTGTCTTCCCGAGTTGGTGCCATGAGACTGTAAATACCTCCGGACTTTCGTCGACCCGTCAGGTACAAGTATGGAAGTTCGAAATCATATGTTTGTTTCCTCGAGTCAAAGAAGGCACTTACCGGCGCATTATTATTAACGTCTACCTGACTCAGGGGGATTAGTCCATCGTGGTAGGCATCCATGCTCGATCCTACGGGAAACTGAGTCGTCACTTGTATCGATCCTCGATCGCCTTTGCAGGACCCCTTGAAGATATACACGGACAGATCTGCCTTCGTTTCTTCAAGGCTGTTGCGGCACCAAGCGCCCAGGGTGCGATCTTCATTGAAGAAAGCAACCGTTCTCCACTGTCCTTTGCTGGCCACGAGATCGGGGCAACGGATCGGTTTAGCCATTTCAAATACGCGCCGAAGATCCTCCTCGCGGAATATGCCGAAGATCTTGTGCAGCTGCTCAAAGAATTTTGAGCTAAAGGCGCTTTCATCCGGCTGCGGCAGCTGAAGCTGGCTCTGCGCAAATAGAACCTGGCTTCCGGACATGACAAAGGTAAGTAAAGCTATTGCGGTTATTTTCCTAATGGCGGTCCTCCACTACTTTTCCGGTTCAACCAGATCCTTTGCCGAGATCGATCGGACCGACAATGCTATCACCCTTTGACGAGTGCAGAAAGACCTTCCGCCCGGGGATGCTATTTGTCGAGGGGGATGCTCGAGTAAGATCGCGCTCCGGAAAGGAGCGGAACTAAAATCTTCGATAGGCGCGTTAACCGTCCGCTGACAAACCGATTCCAGTCATTGCAGCCTATCCAGCACACGCGCGGATCTCATTAATCCAATGGCTCATATCGTAACTCACACCGGCGGACTGCATGTCCATAGGAAATCGACTTTGGATGATTTAACTATCGCAAATTGCTAGAATGCTGCGCAAGAGCACTTCGGAGGATCAAATATGAAAACGGCATTAATCGCAGCATTTTTCATATGGCTATCTTGTTCTGCCTACGCGGCCGATCCAATAATCGGAGCGAGGAAGCTTGATACCGCCAAATCTCGCTTATCCAATTCTCCAACTACTCCCAAGGAGCTTACGGATACATACGTTGAAACGGCTCAGGGCACAATCGAATTGGAGCGAAATGGAATTCAAAATGATGGAGCTGCAATTTCTTCAAAATGGTCCTGGCCAAAGCAGGGAGGCGTCGCCCAGCGCATCCTGCCGGAACCACTTCCCAAGGATATGTCGTATGTTGCAGTATTGGTGGCGCCCGGCAAATGGTATGTGTCAATCATGAATGCTGGGAAGCAGAGATCATTTTATGGGAAGGACATCAGTAAAAATGGCAAAAAGTTGCGCATCACGCTCAAGGGCATGGATGAGAAAGGAAATCCATACGCTGAGCGATTTATCTTTAGACGGCAGTGAGGTCGGTGCCGGTCCCATTTAACTACGCGGAGCGGCGCAGGCTTTGCGTTATGGCGTTATCTCCGCGAACGCGACATAACCGGCCAATCTCTGCCCGTTTTTAGGCTCTGCGGAGTTTGCCCGCCTCTATGATTATTTTGGTAAGGCGATTGGAGAGCCGGTTGAGGCATTTGCGTTCAGCACTAATCGGCAGCCCTCGCCGAAACATCTCCATTGCACGTTGAGTTGCGTGCAATGAATCGATTACCCCATCTAAACCAGTTCGAATCGGATCCGACGTTCTCGGCTGAGGGACTAAATGTCGAGGTTTTGAATGAGCCAGTTGAAACTCTCTCTGAAGATCCTTCAAGGCCACTTCGATATAGAGCATTGTCATATTCGGAGAAGTGTGGCCGAGTAATTTCATCAGCACAGGAAAACTGACGCCGGAGCGAAGCATCTCCGTGGCATAGGTATGGCGAAACTGGTGTGGAACGATGCGAGTGGAGATTTCGAGAGAATAACAAACTTCATGCAGATAATCGCGAAGGCCACGAACGAGCGCGTACTTGGTGCTGGGCCGCGCCAGAAGTCGACCATCAGGAGGACACGGATCTAGGAAACGAAAGAATCGCAAGCGTTGGATAATCGCGACTATCGACGAATCCACCGGGACCATCCGTTCCGTTTTGAGTTTGCCAAGTGGTACGTGAATGGCCCACTGGCGGAGACCAGTCGAGCGGAGGCAATCGACGGGCAAATCGGCGCACTCGCCAATACGCATGCCGGTATGGCGGAGGAGCAGAAAGACATTCGATCCTAGATCGTTGCGCTTGACGAACTCCTTCTGCAGAAGCTGATCCTGTTCGGCGGTGAGCGGACGTGCAAGTCTATGCGGGCGGCGCGGAATATCTTCACGACGAATCAGGTGGGCAACTTGAGGAAGCTGTTTGGTCCACGCCAGTTCTATGAACAGAGGGCGCAAAGCAATGAGCTTACCAATATAGGTAGATGTGGCGAGCGGAGGCGTCTGGGCGCGCAAGTGGGACATCCAGCCGAGGAGGTGTGGCTCCCGCCGCAGTTGATCTAGGGCGTTTACCTCCGGGTAGTTGGTGCCGAGATAACTAAGGAAGTTACGTACGGTCCCGCGATATTGGACATGGCTTGCAGAGCCGAGTGCAGTGCAGAGCGAATCGACCGCGCGATCAAAGAGATCCACCAGTGGATGTGAGAGGGGAGGACGCCAGGAGCGTTTCATGAAGGAAGCCTCGGAAGGGGGCGGACTTGCAGCGCTACTGCGCGCGTATACTGCTGGTAAACGTCTTGTGGTGTGATCTGCACATAATGCAGGGTCGTCTGGATATCGGAATGCCCCATCAACTGCATAAGTGCCGGCAGGCTGATTCCGGCGCGTATCATATCGGAAGCGAATGTGTGCCGGAAGCGATGTGGGTGAGCAAGCGGAATGCCAGTGTGCTTGCGATGGTAACGGAACAATGACCGCAGTCCGGCCAGAGTCATACGGAACCCGCGGGCCGGTCCCTTGAGCGAGACGAAAAGCGCAGCGGTGGCAACCTGGGGTCGTTCCCTCCGCCGATAGTGGTCGAGGAGTTGCACTGTCTCCGGCGCCAGTGGCAGTAAGCGTATTTTGTTACCCTTGCCGCGTACGCGCAGCTGCGCTTCGGAGAGCAACAAGTCGTCCTCATTCAGCCCCAACACTTCGGCCGAGCGAAGCCCTTGAAGAAGCATTACTCCTACGAGAGCCAAATCGCGAGCCGTACGGAAACTGGACCAAAAACGCGCCACCTCGTCCACCGAAAGCGGAACAAGTTGGCGTTTGGGCACTTTCACTCGCAGCCGGCTTATGGCTAGGCGCCGACGGCCTAGGCCCAGCGGTCCACGCCGCAAATAAACATGTTGGAAGCCCTGTGCCATGGACGATGGGGAGTCGGGGAACTGGTTGCGAAGAGCACGATCGGCAACGCCAACACGGTGATTGATTGTGTAACTGGAAATCGGGGGTTGGTGGTTACACTGGAACTTCAGATAATCCTGGAGAGTCGATTCGGTCAGGTCGGCTGTGCAAACCTCAGCGGTGTGATGAAGACTCTCCCACCAGCGAACAAAATGTAGCAGGTAGTAAGCCCATGCTCGCAGAGTAGTATCCGCCAACCGACGGACATACTCGTGATCAAGGTAGCGATTGATCCAGCCAACCTCCTGACCGGTTTCTTGCTCGACCACACGAACCGGGCTTTGTGCTGTGTTGCGAATCTGCGGGCGAATCACACAAAATTTCATAGCTGAGCCAAGCTCCAGAAAAGAATGTGTATCAGAGTCAGGCAGCAGGAAGTTCAAGTACCTGGTAGACTCCATCTTTGAATGCGATCAGATCTCGCGTCAGGAGTTCATCACGGGCGCCGGTAAGTTCGTGGCGGTGATGAATCTCGAGGAGTTCCGCCATACGTTCGTCGGAATAAAAACTCACACCATCCCGATTAGCAACAGCGACCAAGATTAAGTAGAGAAGCTTTTCCAATCGGGTTAGTCCCTGATCGAAACCCTGCCGAAAAAAACGATGGTCAATCCAACTGAAAGAACCGCGGATGGTGCGGATTCGATCCGGCTGTAGTGGTTGAGGTCGTTTGTTCATCATGCTTTCCCCATTTTGTACATGCCGAAATTAACGAAGCTATATGGAATGAATCAATATGTCGGGACTAAATCTAAAAAGCTCATGGGCGGCTGGGGCAACGATCCGACCAACGTCTCTCTCGTTCCAGAACTCGTTCGAGAGCGCGGCGACATGCATAGGAACAGAAGCGTTGCAGGGGCGACCGCCGGCTGCGGTGGAATTCTTGGTATCAACCAGGGCGATCGCAGGAACACGAAAATAAATTTCTTATAATGACCCTCGCGTCGCCGGCCGGGCCCTTGTTTTGTTGCGTGCGCTCCTTTTGCCGCACTCTGTATCTGTGGCTTTGAACGCGGCGAACCTGCTTTCCACCATCAGTTTTGCGGTACTTTTGCCGGGCTTTCCACTCTCTCCATTTTCCCGCCTCATTGCGGCAATGCTCGCTACAATAGCGTGCTCGGGGGTGTTCCGGCCGGAATATGCGACCGCAGCCTTTCAGCAAACACGCACGGGCGCGCGGCCATCTGGCTTTTCGCTTGGTATGGGGTCTTGTTCCTTTTGCTTGATTTTGAAGGAGAATTATCGGATGTTCACGAGGGCCCATGGGAGTTGCCTCTCCCAGAAGCTCAAGCCTCGAGGGGGACCCATTCCCCTTCGGGGCGCACTGAGCACAATTGGATGCAATATCCTTAACCCTGCTCTTAGATTAGGATCGGAATTAAAACTGGCGGGATTACTCGTAAATCAAATTCAATTTTCCGAGCAGTCATAGTCCTTTGGGGTTGTAATTGCGGAGCACCCGAAAAAAGGCGGAGAAGAATAAGGGAAAAGCTATTTATCTCACTTCATAATTTGAAGATTCACGGAAATTCTTTATAGACCATTTTTGATTATTGGCCGGTTATTTTGGACTTCGTGGGAGTAAGCCGAAAAAATCAAATACTTACACTTGATGGTACAATGATGTCGATGCGGAAAAACTCTCTAATTGTATCCATAATCTGCTGGTTGTGCTTAGGCATGAGTTCCAGCACTGCGTCGCCGAAGAACAAAAGATACTGTATTTCATCAGTAAACCAAGTTTCAGCAGCCCTGGCTGCAAGAGATTATCCAGCACTCGCAAAATTGTCTGCGCGAGTAATCGAGCAATGTGTTGAAACTCTTGATGGGGAGACTGTTGCTGGACTTTATGCCAATCTTGCCATCGCACACAATGAAATGGAAATGCCTCAACTTGCTCTCAAGGATTGTGAATTGTGCATTGATAAATTCAACGGGGATCCATTGTGCCATAGAGAGAAAGTAAGGGCTTTGATTGCGCTGCATCGCGAGAAAGAAGCTTTATCGCATTGCACAATTGCTGAAAAAATGACATCAGATCTTATGGAGCAATATAAGAAAAAACTTGATAGCGGCCAAAACGAACTGACCAAGTCTCGTCTAAGTCTGGTTAATGCTGTGCGGATGTATTTGTTCCGAGTCTGTCCGCCAAAATAGCCAAGATTTATCTGACCATGATGCTAATTTACATTTTGGCGTCATCTCCCGCAATCGGACTTCTGGACCGGAATACTTTGGGATTTCGCAAATGGCGGATCAGCATCGGTTCAGGTAGAATGATTTTGTTAGATTATTTACTCCCACCCATTGCTTATGTCAAAAAGAGCGCAGCAAAAGTCAAAGGGTCTATTGAAGACTTTATTGATCTGCAGGAACACCGATTAGATCCCGGTTATTGGACAACTGAGGTCTATGGTAAAGGGCGTAGATTTCCCATCTCGAAGGATGTTTTGCGGCAGCACCTTTCCAGTTTCCAACGGGCGCTTATGATTTTCGTTTTACTCTGCCCCATCGTTATTGGTTTGTTTCTGAAATTCGGAAATCAGCTTCAGCATCTCTGGTTCTGGGGTTCGATATCGCTTGTCGGCTTGTTTCTCGGACTCTGGCTCTTTATGCACAGATCAATGATCCGTAACGGATGCATACCAACCGCAAGGGGCGACAAAATAGACCGCACATGACGGGTCCAGCTAAAAGATGTGATAACGGCCGGATGGGTTACTTCCTCGAATCCGACTTCAGGACAATTGCACCGGGCCTTATAGATAATGACGCCGATTTGTGAAATCATATAAGTGATTCCCTGTATCGTGAGCAAACACTTATGTCCAAGTGGAACACACCTTCCGGTCTTCTGGTACTGTGTTTGTTTGTGTGCTCGAATTGCCAGCATTCCACCAAAAACGAGGAACTCGGTGTCTACTCTAGCTACTCTGACAAATATCTGATGGAGGACCTCGTTTACCATCTTCCCTACGATATTGTGGTCCTTAGCGATCACACAGTGGAGTTGCCTTGCTTCATCATAGAGGATTTCAGCCGATTGTCACCTCATCCCAACCCGAGCACAATATCAAACTTTTTGATTCGTAACGGAGCACAGCACTTGGCTCATCTGACTTCAAGTGATTGCAATGGTAGCATTCACGGCACCGCATATCCCATCAAGAATAAGATCGTCTCGCGAGCCAATTTGGTGTTCATTCCAGCATCTGCAATTAATGAAGAATACAACCGAATACCGTGGCCTGAGATTTGTAAGCGACACGGAATACCGAACCCGCAACTTAACCATGGTCCGGTCATCCTGTCACGTATCGGATTCAACGAGCAGCGCACGGAGGCACTATTATACGTGGAGGATCATGCTGCTGGCGTCGGCGCATTATTCTTATTCATGGCAACATCGACGGGGTGGACTGAAAGGGCATCGGTAGGGTGCTGGGTTTCATGAATTTCCCAATAAACAAAACAGAAAACAGGATCTGCTACCAAAGTGACTCCTCATACTTTCGAGGAGATCTGACGTGTGCGTACCGATTTCCCACAATCGGACTTATGGGGACCGTTATCCGGCGGATGTGATAACATCGCCATCCTAACCGATGCGGATGTCGCCGCGTTGCAGAAGAAAGGCACATAAATCAGTACTGTCACTTACCCGACCGAGGCGCTCATGCGGAATATATGCTATATCCTAATCGTCTTTGTGTTCTGCTTATTGCCTGTCCATTTCATACTGGCTCAAGAAAACACTATGGCTGTAAACAATAATATTTACGCCGTTTCCTTGAAGGTTGGGATAGAAGAGATGAAAAAGCAATGGGACCAAATCGATGATAGTATGGGTGGCGAACGCGTAAGAACTGATTACAAAGATGTCATAGTACAACAGGATACTTTTATTACCGGTCACCTCCCATCGATGCTCGGAGACAGCCGAATTCAGTATTTAGATCACGATCAGTTGATTGCAAGATTCAAGAAACTGAAAAAATGTTTTTCGAGTTTGGTGATTCAGCCAGCCGAAATTGACAACGATCGGATTAAGGTTACTGTTACCGTTTATTGGATCAGCTACAAAAAGCGAATGCTGCAATGTGCTCTTTCAGATTGGAGCACTGCCTATTTTCGTTTCGATTGTAATGAACGCAAGTATGTTTTCGACAAGGTTGAATTGGGCGGTATCTGAATCGGATTCTTTCCCATAACGCGACTTCTCAGGAGCCAGCGAGAAAATTGTGGATTTCCAGAACTCTTTGCGACCACCAAAGCATTTATTTGATAGGTGACTGTGGCTTCTATTGTCGATACGGATTTGCTCAGGGGTGAATTACTGCGTATCGGAAGTCCATCTGCTCTCTTTCAATGCCCTGCGAAACAATCTGGATCGCGTAGATGGTTTGAGTATCTTCGAGAGTCCGGGCCAAGATCGTTTGGCCGACTTCTACCTGAATGGATTGCTCTCCAGCCCAATTTATGCGGGTCTCGTCACCATGGGGATCGAATAGACCATAGAACTTTGCCTTCAGCATCGTGCCCTTCAGTTTTGTGATCGGTACGTCACAATGAGCAAATGCCCAAAAGGGAGACCAGCGCGAACGCTCCATTTTTTCGAAATAAAAATAGCCTGTCTTACCTGGATTGCCCTGGCTCCATTGAAGCTTATTACCATTCAGGTCAAGCCAAACTGCCTGATTCCTACCGCCCTCTGTGCTAGCTTGACGTATTTCACCCAGCGTGATCGGACCTTTGGATTTGAACCACACGGATGTTCGATCGTCGACCGCTTTCTCCAGAAGCCGCTTTTCTGTGAGAATCCGCCGATATTCCTTATCGACTTCAAAGAGGTAGCGCGAGAAAACGATTTGGACTTGTTCCTTCAACACTTTGCTGTCCAGGTCGGAAAATCTGAAATTGGACGGCAATGGCACAACCGAGAGCTCGGGAACCGCCAGAAAATCGCTGCCCATTCTACTTCCGCCCAAGCTGGACAACATGTATATGCGGCCCTTTTGAATCGGGTATAGCGAAGCGATCCGCAGTTCACCAGGCTTTCGGTTGCCCTTGAGCACCTTCACAACTTTGACCTTTGCCGCTTGGAGTCCATCGGTGTCGACGTCGACCTTCTCTGCCTCAATTGAGATGCATTCCGCTATGATGATATCCTGGGCCCGCGCGATGTAGCTGTCAGTGTCTTCGAATAAGGTGACTTTGATTGCGAATAGGGAGGACGCGCTCAGGCACAGCATCAATGTCGAAATAAGCCCTTTTTGCATAGCCTTACCCCAATAAATCCACTCGCTTGAGACGAGTGCGAATTCCGTGTATCAGCATGGTTATGTTGTTAACGGACGTCTTGCCAATTTGATGCAAACACCCAGCAATTGTTCCGTTAAGAATAGCCCTGCTGTAATACTTTTGTTAGAAAAATTCGATTCCGCATGGAACGCTCAATTATCGGTGTGGCGGCGAGGCAACTTCCTCGATTCCGACTTCCTGGGACTAATCCGGCCGCAGTGCTAAAATGCTTTGTAAAAAGGCGGCTGCAATCTTGTTACCATAACGGATCATGCTGATACCTATGGCTGAAGAGCAATGCAATTATGAAAGACTCTCAGTGGCACAGCGAGCGGCTTTGCGCATCGTATCCGATCGCGCGTCCCTCCTGGAATCCCAGGCTTACTCCAAATTGCCATCGCTTTTGAGGAACTGCGGTTGTGTCGAGGGCATGTTTGATGAAGCCATGCAGAGCATCCGCGCGAATGCAAGAGTAGCCGTGCATTTTCATCCTGACCGATTCGGTTCAAAGCCGTTAACCGTTGCTGAATCTCTTCTGAATGAGGGGCTCTACCTGAATCAATTTGAGACAGGCCTGTCGAGTGGTGGACGATCCGCGTTTCCCGGCGGTGATCGAGATCGATGGGAGAGAGACCTTTTTGGCGGCGCCTATCATGCTCCGGGTGTAACGGCAGCTGAGCGACCAAAGTATGGAGCGCTGATGCTGGTGCGCCATCCGGACGGGCCAACACCGCGTTTTGGTTCCTGCTATTTCATTCTTCGGCAATCCGTCTCCAATCGTTGCACGTTCACATTTTCAGGGAGTGAGCAAGCACTTGCGATTAAGCGTCTTGGGACCATGGAAAAGATGCTTAGCGTGATGGTGGCGTTACTGAGCGAAGTGGCGAGTGGTGAGGGCACAAAAGTTCCCTGGCCGCCATACGTAACCTCGACATTGGGCATTGAAAGCGTGACCATCGCTCAACTCCTCAATGTTTTTTGTCGGGATTTGTCCCTTCCCCCGACGGATCCTTCTACGGGAAAACCGGGACGCGTGCTGGATTCATGCGTTGAAGCGCAGGTTCATGGACCGATCGATTTGCGCTGTGACATTGAACAGCTTGTCGTTGACCCATCATTTGATGGAACTCCGATCGGAGAGACACTGATCGAAATCTCTCGAAAATACGATATTCCGATCCAGTATCATTGCGGATTTCAGCTTTCCATTCATGATGTCCCTGACAATTTTCGAGGCCCTGAAATGCCACGGCTTGCACGACGAATTGCGCTGAAGGGACTAATGAATGCAGCCGTAATCGGTGCTGCCGAGGCCACTCTATGCTGGAAGCCTGAAACCTGGCAAGACTGGGGATCCTATGAGGAATCATTGCAACATCTAAAACAGCTCTGGCATGTGGTGGTGCACTATGGGAGCCCGCAACAGCAAGACAGTGCCTGACATCACCTAGTGGGTAAACCGATTTGAATTTCTAATAAACGGCAATCGCAGAGACGGCACAATCAAGGCTTCTTTACATTTTGGCGTCATCTCCCACAATGCGACTTCCTGGGACTTTCGAACATTTTTCCAATTTGGGTAGGCATTATTGGGCCTTTTACGTTCTTGTCATCAGGAACCCGTGATGTAATCCCAGATCCGGACTCTATTGGGACTGTTTGAAATTAACACGTTTGATCCCGTGAGAAGCCGTTCTTATTTGCAGGAGCACAAATGAACCGAATTCACCCTGTCGTGATTGCTTTTGCAGCCTTAATGTTTGCATATTGTCTTTGTGCATTTGCGGGGGCTCCATTTCCAATGATTAGAGCAAGTAGTTCAAGCAATGGAAAGTTCCTCGTAATTGCGGAATACCAATATGAGAATCCCGCTGAAACAATAAGACGGATCAACAAAATCATTTATCACGTGGATCAAAGGGAAGACTTCATTAATGATCAGTTCACAACCCTAGCTGCATACTGGTCGGATTCAGGGTCTTGGAATGTCCACCTCGATTGGCCTAAAGGAGTAATGGGAGGGCTATTGCCTTACATTTCCGATGATGGAGAGATTTTAGTTTTTATATCAGTTACGCCGCCCTTTTCGGGTATAGAGATTTTAAAAATTTATCGAAAAGACGGAAATCAAGGTGCGATGCTTAAGGCTTATCAGCTGAAGGATATTTGGACACCAGCGGAGATGAACTCACACGCTGATCTTATTTCCAATGGCCGACCATTATGGTTTACAGGGGGAAGTTTCAGTTTTTCGTCAGACAATCAGCAATTTATTCATAAGACTCCGTGGGGAAAAATAATTCGCATCAATTTGCAGGACGGTTCTGTTTCTAGAGAATAAATCTGAGTAGCCATTTGAGGGCAGTGATTAACCATTTGGCGTTATCTCCCACAACGCGACTTCAGGATAAGAGCTTTCTTCCCAATCACTATTATGTTAGGCCAGGCAAGTTATATAATGACTGCACTCGGAGCAGACAGGAGTTGTTATGAATACTGCACTTCTTTTTGTCGCAATGATAGGAAGTTCGGTTGCGACTGCTTGCGTTGCCGCAGCAAAACATAGGAGTGTCATTTTGTGGACGATTATAAGTTTAACTATTCCAATCCTGCCCTTGATCGTAGTACTCATCTTGCCAAGCAAGACTTCCGGATAAACGGCCAGAACCGACGCAAGGAGGAGGAATTTGCATTGTGGCGTTATGTCCTCGAATCGGACTACAGGACAATTACATCCGGATTTCGGGACAGTTTAATTGACTTATTTATCACTACGTATATTTCTTCTGAAATAATATAGGTGAGGTTCTTTCGGATTGCGACCAAACTCAAATCCATCCTGGAAACGTGTTATCGGGCCGTATGATGAAAATGTGTTCATGAAATAAATTCCTTCTTCAATGCCATCCCGGAGATTTAACACAATAGCTACATTTAACCGATGATTGTAGACTCGCACCGGCTTTAGTTCCTTTATGGCATCAGACCAGCAAACGGATGGAATCTCGAATTCGCCCTTGTCAAAGAATTCTGGAGGAGACCATGCTTTTCCTGTCGACGGGAGCAAGTTTTCACACTTACTGTTGCTTTCGAAAGCGGCTGCCCTTATTTCGTTAATGCTTCGATTCGATTTCAGAATTATGTGGCTGAAGCCAACTGCGCTTGTTATCAGTTCCTGAGAAAAGACGGCCATGCCAACAATGAGAATAATTAAAAGCAACGACGCCACGCATATTAGATAATTTTTCATAGAATGCCTCCATTGGCATGGAGCATTTTCAGCAGTCAATGGAATTTTCCATTGTGTTTATGCATCCCAGCAATTGTGTCCATTATATACAAAGTTAGAGGTTATCCCGATCAATATATTCGACAACTCCTCGCCGAGGAGCATTTGCTATCATATGTATTAAGAACGATTTGTGGCATTTTATGGCGCTTACTGGCCTGAAACGGGAATTAACCGGCCAATATTGCACGTATTATGGAATTTCCCCATGAGATTTGGATAGGAAATCAGCTAAATAGCTTGTCCCATATTCTTCTTTTTTCTTCTTCAGATTTGATGCGAGCGGCTTATTTACAGGGTGCTGCGACCAGCAAAAATGCGGGCCTACTTATCCACACATATTGGTTCTTGATCGTGTTATAGTCAAAGAAGCAATAGACTTCGCATACCCTGAAAAACTGGCAGAGATTGGCCGGTTAAACGGCAATGTGGGAAACTGTAAATTTCTGTTAATTAATCAGGTCTTTTACTTTTTGCCATTCGGATATTGCTGCCGCACAGACGTCATCAACGGGCCACATTTGCCCCCAGAGACGATCATGCCTTGTTGCGGCTTCCATAACCAATTCTATGTTGGCTCCCGTATTTACCAAAGCCAGTAAGACTGCCGAATCGGCAAGAAGTATCCGAAAAATTTGCCTGTCTTCAGCTTGGTGAGTCTTGTTTGCGGCTTGATCGAGGCTGATGATGTACTGCGCAATCTTTCGTCTCATATTCTTTGCTTTCTAGCAGTAACCTCGCCGTTTTTATGTCAATTGGCTGCAAATAATGTCCTCGATTCAGAGGCATGAATCAATGCGAAAACAAACAATTGGAATCATTCAAAGGGCATAGATCCCAAGAAACGGCAATGTGGGAAGTAACCGGCTCCGGCGGGCATTGTGGAGTTAATTGTGATTCCGGGACGGTAGTTTTCAAGCAGCGTCAATATTCACTCTCATCTTCAGACCTGCTTCATCAATAAGTTCCTGGAGTGAAAGGCGCACGAATTGCTCCGGACTGCGGCCCAGAATCTTGGCGAAGCGCGCGGCCCGTTCTGCGCCTACAACCTTGCGGCCTTTTTCGATGTCGCAAAGGTGCGAAGGGGAAACGCCGAGTTTGCGAGCAAAGGCAGTTTGAGACATTTCCTCACCCAGGCGGATCGACTCTATAAGCCCCCCTAGGGTTAGCGGCCTACCGGCAACCCGTTCCAAATATTTCATTGTGTTGCTTTTTGTTTTAGTACGCATGCTTTGAAATCTCCTCCACCGAAACAAATTCGATAGAACCGTTGTCATACACTCGATAAATAGCCCTGTATGCTCGGCTCAATCGGATAGATCGCTGCCCCATTCGGTTGCCATGCAGGGGCTCGTCATGATAGACATAATGGAGTGATCGGTCTCTAGCATGTAATATCGTGGGTTACAGCTGAAGTCGTGGTGACGAAGCTGCAGAGCCATAAAACATGAGGAGACCGATCATGGCAGATTGTATCACTTGGGTAGGGATGGATGATTCAGCAAAAAAGATAAACGTCGCAATTTTTCGCGGGCAGGAAAGTAACCCTCGAGAAGAACTTGTTGTATCAAACGACAGTACGGGGCTGGGTCGGTTAGCGAAAAAGCTAAGGGCATTTGAAGATGATGTACGGTGCGTCTACGAAGCGGGCGTTAATGGATACTATTTGCAGCGCTATTTGGCCAAACATGGGATTTCTTGTGAGGTTGCGGCCCCTTCGTTGACTCCGAGACGAGCGGGGAAAAAAGTAAAAACGGATAAGCTGGATGCGAAAGCCTTGGGCAAATTGTACCGAGCGGGAGAACTAACATGTATTGTGATCCCGCAAAAAGAACAGGAAAGTCTGCGAGATCTGGTGCGTGCGCGAGAAGACGCATTGGAAGACCAGCAGCGAGCACGGCATCGATTAGCACGGTTTCTGATGCGACGTGGATTGAAATATCCGCAGGGCAAGAACTGGTCGCTTGGGCACCTAAAGTGGATTAAGAGCCTTGTGTTTGAGGATGATGGGGATCAAACAGTACTGGAGGAATATCGACAGGCGCTTGAGCAACAGACGGAGCGGTTGAAAACATTCCAGGGAAAAATCGAGGAAGTTGCAAAACAGCCGAACTATCAAAAGCGAGTCAGCTATTTGATGGCGCTAAAAGGCGTTCAGGTTCTGACGGCGATGACGATTATCGCAGAAGCGCTCGATTTAAGACGGTTCGTTGATGCGCCTTCGTTTATGGCCGCTATTGGGGTGGTGCCTTCGGAAAGCAGCTCAGGTGAACTTGAAAGACGGGGAAGGATAACCAAAACGGGAAACAGCCACCTACGTAGGGTGCTGATCGAAAGCGCCTGGCACTACCGTCATTCTTCAGTAGCTGGCAAAACTCTCAAGAAACGACGAGAGTGTTTGCCGGCAGAAGTTATCGAGATTGCACAACGTTGCGATAAGCGATTGAATCAAAAATTCCGACGCATGCTCAACCGAGGGAAAGAAAGACAAAAGATCGCGGTTGCGGTAAGTCGAGAATTGGCAGGATTTATCTGGGCTATCGGTCGTGTTGCATGACATAAGGCACCAGCTCTTGCAGCTATTTTGTTCTTCAATGGATTAATAACGGAAACATTCGGTTAGTGAACGGAACAGGAGATCGAGTTCCAGGCTTCGAAAGGAGAAACCTCGACCTGGCTATGTTGGTATGGGAAACCAGAATCCACGGAAGTAGAGTGAGGCCGCTCCCGATGAATCAGTTGTCATGCGTGCTTATCGACCCGCGAATATCAGATTGATTATCGTCGCTGTTGCCAACTCGATCCCCTGTTCTTTTTACTGGCTGATTTATTTATGAACCGAAGAAAACCAAAATGAACGAACAAGGAACGGATTGATTGTACTTGACCGATCACTCCATATCAGCCAGGTATTTTTCTCACCTCTTCGAGTCCACGCTCCTCAACATCTTCCACCCAGGCGGCGAGGTTTTCCACGATGTGACGTGGTACCGTTTGCAGCTGCTTACGCGCTCGCTTGCTTAGCTCCACCTGCAATATCATATCGATTCTAGTTATACACCTGTCAGGTGAATGTGTCTATCAAGTATTTGAATGCTTGCTTTTTCAAGTGGGAAATGAGGATGACCCTAAGAAACGGCATTCGGAGAAACTACTCTTGCCATCCAAAATCGCAATAAGGAGAGTCTTTTCTTTTGTGTGTGAATAGGAATTTGCACTTTGTTCTATTCAAACGAATCCGACTGATTGTTCATTTCTTTCACATTGTTTCACTGTTATTCAAATTACCTTGAATATGGCCCCTTCGACAGGCTCATGAATCGCCATCCACAAAAATTCATCAATACGCCACGGACAAAAAATACCTCTGAACTTGCCAGGTAGATGAAAGCAAGGGAGGTAGAGCAATAATGAATGTTGCCCACAGGTGATTGCTCTAAAGAGAACCACTTCCCTGCCCTGGCCGGAAATAGCAACCGACGCGTTCTATGGATTGCCTGGAAACCGGAAAACTGGAAAGGGCCCTGGCTTTCGGGATTAGCGCTGGTGAGATCGGCCGGGATCCGGAAGCAAACAGAATGTGGGAGGAAGTTTATGCCTCTCGCTGAGGGATGGCCTCTCCCTCCCTGCCCCCAAGGAGGATTTGAGCAATGAAAGGTCAGAGGGGTTCCAAGCTAAAGGCAAGCAAAATAATCACTTGTAGAGTGCGCCTGGGGTGACTCGAACACCCGGCCCACGGTTTAGGAAACCGTTGCTCTATCCACCTGAGCTACAGGCGCATATGGGGTAAGATGCTTTTCTGCTCCTACGTCCTGACTCTCCGCTAACCGCCTCAGATCGGCAACTGCGGTTAAAGGCGCAGAGAGTGTACCACAGCATCCTTTGATAGTTGAAGCTGTCTTCTTCAAACGGCCCTATGAATTGCGCCTGCCTCCAGGGAACCGAGGGCAGGCAGGTTCCGTATTCTATTTATGGATACTGAAACGACTCCAAGACTGGATGGAGCGGATTAAACCTCTTGAGCGAGCTACTCCAATGATCTCTGCTTTGCTGGAACTGCTGATCGAAATTATTTTTGCGCTTGCAGAAATGTTTCTGAGCGGAGAGAAGCGCGTCGCAGTCCCTATGTGATAACCAGACTCCGGGCAGGTGCCGCCACGGACCGCACTCCGAGCCACTCCAATGCGGCCTCCGGATCATCATTGAATATCTTTGAATGAACCCCTCGCCTTTGCGCAATACTCTCCGCAAACCTATCCGGATCAAAATGGGCAGACCGGATAACAAAGACCAATCTGAGATCGGGGCTCAACTTGCCCTCGGCCGTTGCTTCTCTTATGGCCTTTGCGGAAGAGTCAATATGCTCATAACGGTCGATCACACTCATCTTCCACACGGATTCCCGGGCATCGATGAATACCTTCTCCGTTTTGTTCCGGATAGCATGGTTGATCACCTCGCCGGCAAGCCAGTTCGCCGCCGTTAGAGTCAACTCACCCTTCAGGGTCAAGTGCAGATACTCCGGTTCATTCTTAAGGGTGTATTCCATCATCGGCTCCGAGTATTGCAAATTTCCGCAAGACAGACTTTTCCACGCGCTTCAAACACAAGAACGCAAAAGAAAGGTAATCGCCTACCGGAATTTTTCCGGAGCCGATCATGCCGAGCAGAAGCCACCCGGAATGAAATCGGGACCCACCGGGAGCGCTGCTGTCCCAGCGGCAACGGCTGTGGTGGAGGCAGATTTGCTCTTGCCGGCGAGACGCTGAGGCTCTCAGCGATAAACACACCCAGGAATATTAAAATTTTTTGATCTTTTTCTGACTGGCCGACATCCAATAACTATGGTGATGCGGAGGGTACTATGATGATTTCACCAGATATCAGACACATGCTCGGTGTGGTTCCTGCCTATGTCCTCATGATCCTGCTCTCTCCCATTTTTCTTGTGCTTGCCCTGCTCTACATGGTCATCCACTCGGAGCGGGCTTGCGAAACGGAGGAAGAATCGCCGCTTCCCGCTATCGGGAATATAGGTCCAGGACTCGCTCAATAGCCGCTCGACAGACCTGACAGAAGTAATCCGTTCTGGTAAACATGATGCAATTTACCTGTGGGCGGTAATATCCCTTGGCCTCGTAGTTGGCCCCTTCAAAAGCGCCGACTTTCCCGGCATACTTCTCTTCCGCAAACGTCTTCTCCTCCCGGCTCTTCTGTTCCGAAAAGAGAGCATCAATTTCGGCTTCCGGCCGGTTCTGCTTTCTGAGCTGCTGCCTCTTGCCCTGCATATCCCGGGCATAGGCCTCAAAGGACTCCTTATTCCATGGCGTCGGAATCGGCGTGCCGGGAGAGGCCAGGTTCGCCCATTTCAGCGGCGAGCCGGGCAGTAATGCCGTCGCATTCGGCTCCCAGGGTTCCACCTTTTCTGCCGGCGAATTGTAGGCGACATCGGAGGTGTAATACTCATCCGCAAGACCGGCCAGATGATGCCCAAACTCATGAACAAAAATGTAGGGAGCCCACAGGCTATCGGCCGCCACCGTTCCATAGAGGTTGAAGATGCCGCCGCCACCATAGGTATTGTTGTTCACCAGTATTTCCACCAGTTCGTAGGGCGCCCAGGCTGCCGCATTTCTGAACGCTTTATTGTCAAATGTCAGAACGTACCTTTCGGACCCGAACGCGTCATAGGCGGATCCAAGTGCCGTCCGATGATGAATCCCCGCGGAAGGCCTGGAAATACCGGACTCGGGCGAGGCCGGGCAGATGCCCCAGACATTAAAATCGCTCCGGCGCGATTTGAATGGCTCCGTCTGGAAAAGGATCTCGATCATTCGACGCGCGTCCTTCTCAAACTTCCCCATTTCGCTCGCGGTATAGCCGTCTCCAAGAATCAGGAAATCCAGTTTTCGGGAGGGATCACCGTGCTTCTCAATTTCGAGGACAGGCAGGACAGGCAGTGGCCGGGCGGTGCTGATGCGCGTATCTTTTGGGTCGAGCGTAAATGTCCAGATTTCGCGGAAGGCATTCATGGAATCCCGCTTCTTTAAGACAACCTGGATTGGTTGGGACGGAGCTGGGAAACGCAGCGACTCGCTGAACGTCCGGCTCATTGTTTTGGCTTCGTCCGTGGTCTCCCATTCCCCATATACCGATGCAAATCCACGCGAATATAGGATCCGATTCGTCGCCCGGTCCCGGACTTCGAACAGATACTTCCCAAGGTTTGTTTCGTCAATCGCCCGATCCGGATTTCCGGGCCACGGCAAAGGCTCCAGCATTACCTCATCCAGGCCGAAAATCTCGCGGGAGATATCGCCCGTGTGGTAGTAGTCCACGCGCATCGTTTTTGGGATATCCGCTGCCACCGCAATCTCCATCATCAGACTCAAAAGGAATGAAAGGATTGTTATTTTCATGATGTCAGGCCTGCAGAAAAAATGGGGGAAACTGCACGGAGGGATCCCACCAATCCTTCGGGAATCCGCGGCGGTTTTTGCGGAAGTCCAGCGCTTCCCCGCCGCGAGTTTCGCGAAAGATATGGATGAACGACAAGCTTTTAGTATTTCAGCACCGTGTGCAGATCGTACTTTGCCAGCTTGTCCCTGCCGTGCAGGAATCCGAGTTCCACCACAAAAGCCATACCCACCACAGTGGCGCCCATCGCCTCCACCATCTCGGCGACCGCCTTGGCGGTTCCGCCCGTAGCAATCAGGTCATCGACAATCAGGACACGCTGTCCGGGCTGAATGGCATCCTGGTGAATCTCCAGGGAATCGGTGCCGTATTCGAGTTCATAATTGACCTGGAGTTTTGCGGCGGGAAGCTTGCCCGGCTTGCGCACAGGGATGAACCCGGCTTTGAGCGCATAAGCTACAGGCGGGGCAAAGATAAAACCACGGGCTTCAACTCCCAGCACCAGATCCACCTGCTTGTCCTGATATGGCTCGAGCAAAGCATTGATGGTCTGCTCAAAACACTTGCCCTGCTTCAGCAGCGTGGTGACGTCATAAAAGAGTATGCCTTGCTTTGGCCAGTCTGGAATCTCACGAATTGCAGCCTTGAGGTCTTGAACAGTTTGCGCTTCCATTTCACCATCCTTCGATCGAGAAAGTACTGTAGGTATCCTGCACCGGGATATCGACAACATCCATGCGCTCTACTCTGGAAAGGGCCGGCCCTTTTTCAACCTGCTTGACGAATTCCGCAATTTTCTTTTCACTCCCCTGCACGACAATTTCGACCGTGGAGTCGGGGCAATTCCGCACATCCCCAACCACCCCAATCCGATTTCCGACGTGCTGGACAAAATATCGGAATCCAACGCCCTGCACCCTTCCATGGACAATAATGTGCTTCGCCTGCGTTGCCATGCCTTTAACTTAGCGCATCTCGGACGCGTGCGGCAGAAAAAAACAGGAGGGTCGCCTCATTTTCTCAAAAATTGGGGACGTCCCCCGTGTTTTCTGTATTATAACGTTCTTTCACAACCGATCGGGGCTGCGATGGAAAATCCAAAGAACATCGGGAAATACGAAATTGAAGAATTCCTGGGCGGTGGCATGTCGCACGTATACAAGGCTCGCGACACGTTGATGGGAAGAACTGTTGCCATAAAGGTACTGACGCAAACCGGCGTCATGGAACCGGAAACAAAAGCTCGATTTCTGCGCGAGGCGCAGATGGCCGGCAGCCTGTCCCACGAAAATATCATGAGCGTGTACGATTTCGGGGAGGATCAAGGCCAGCCCTTCATGGTTATGGAATTCCTGCGCGGAGAGGATCTGCGCAGCGCGATGAAAAACGGCAACACCGGCGACACGAACCGCCGGCTTGAAATTGCCCTGCAGGTTGCCAAGGCCCTGGAGTATATTCACCAGCAGAAGATCATCCACCGCGACATCAAGCCGGAAAACATTCACATCGGGACCTCCGGGAAAGTAAAGCTCATGGACTTTGGCGTAGCCAAAACGGATGAGCTGAACCTCACGCGCCCGGGATTCACCATGGGAACGCCGTACTACATGGCACCGGAACAGGTGCTTGGAAAAGACGTGACTTCACTCGCGGACATCTATTCGTTCGGGATGCTTCTTTTTGAACTGCTTACCGGAAGCAAAGCCATCACGGGCGATACAGTGGAGCAGCTCTTCTATAAAATCCTGAATGAACCGGCAGACCTGACAGCCCTGCAAACGGCCGGAGTTCCGGAATCGATCAATGCGATCATCGCCCGATGTGTAGCCAAGAATCCCGCCGAGCGGCCGAAAAGCATGAGCGAAGTGCAGGCCTCGATCGAGAAGGCGCTCCGGCCGCAGCCGCAATCCGCGCCCCCGGTTGCCCAGGTTACGCCGGGCAGGAAGTGGATAATCCCCGCCGCCCTCATCGGAGTAGTGATTCTGGCGGTCATCCTTTATGCACTGATCCCGTCCAGGAATGGCAAGGATGTCGCGCAAAACACGGAAAAGACCTTGCAGAATAAGCCGCAGCCACCCGCGACGCTGTCGACCGCCACGAGCGAAATGGTTCTGATTCCGGCCGGAGCCTCCAGGGCTTTCTATATAGATCGAACGGAGGTTTCCAATGAAGCCTATGGACGCTTCTGTACGGAAAAGGGCCGTCCGTTACCCTCGGGATTTCCCCAATCGCAACCGGAGCTTCCGGTCGTGAATATTACAATTGTGGATGCCCAGGAATTTGCCAAGTGGGCGCAGAAGCGCCTGCCGAGCAAAATCGAATGGGAAGCGGCCGCGCGCGGCAGCGATCAGAGAACCTACCCATGGGGAAATACGCACGATCCTTCGCTTGCGAATGTGTCCGACAACACCGGGCTCAGCACCCATACTCTCATGGCAGCCGACGCATTCAAACAGGGAGCCAGCCCGTACGGCGTGCAGCAGATGGCGGGAAATGCGTGGGAGTTTGTCGATGAGTTGATTGCACCCAGTCCCGGAGCGTTGCAGGCCTTCGCCAAATTGATGACGCCGCCGCCGGCCGCGGATGAACCATGGTATACGATACGCGGGGGAGCCTTTGACACGCCCCTGGTTAAAAATGCCGCCTTCGAATGGAGTGCCGTGCCCGCGAGATTCAGAGCACCGGATATCGGATTCCGCTGTGCCAAAGATATTCCCTAACCAATATCTCCGCACCGGATAATGACGCAAGTCACTTGTTGACGCCGGGGTTCCACTACCTCCCGGCGTCTCGCCTGACACGATTTACTTCACGGGCGTTTTTCTTTCGCCCCTTCAGGGCTCCTATTTATTCGCTATTCTACCAGGGGTTCGCTCCGCTCACCCCTGGCTACTTGCTTTCGGCCCTGCCGGGCCTGGTGCCGCACTCGCATCACCAGGGCCCAGAACAATTGGTATTGGCATGAACCGTCCCGGCGGCATCCGTGCCATAGTAGCAAATACGCCCTTGCCGGCGAGACGCCTAATGCCATTTACTATTTTACAGCGCGTTTTTCTTTCGCCTCATCCAGCCCCGGCAGGGGCGATCAGAAAGTAGCCAGGGGTGAAGCGAAGCGAACCCCTGGTAAAGACAAGCGCGAGAAAGAGCCCTGAAGGGGCGAAAGATCCGGGCCTGGTGCCTCACTCGCGTCGCAGGGCTCAGAACAAATAGTATTAGTATGCAGCACTACTCGGGAGGGCGGCGTTCCCAGGAGTTATTTCCTGAGGGCGGCATCGATGCTGGCAATGTTCTTTCTCGCGTACTCCGCTTCCGCCATATCACTGTTCAGCTTCAGCATTGTCGCGAAATGCTGTCGTGCGGCGGGAAGGGTCTCAATCTGGCCCGTTGCCTGCGCCTTTCGGGCATACACAAGTCCGAGAGCGTAATGAACGTACGGGTCTTCGGGATCATAGGACAGCGCACGCTGGCAACTAACGATCGCAGCATCGAAGTTGGAAAGCTTGCGTTGGCTGTCGCAAACCCCGAAATGCGCCAGGCTGCGCAGGTCTTTCCAGATGTCCGGTTGAGCGGCACGCTTCTTCTTGCCAAAACCCGCGAGGAAACCGAGGACATAGTAATTCATCTTCCCCGCAAGCTTGCTGTTGTAATCGCTCAGCCGCAGATACTCATTGTACTCGACGATGCTTTTATCATAGGCGCCTGTCAGTCTCAGGCTTTCAGCCAGCCAGAAATGCGGCTCCGGATTCGAAGGATTCAGCTTTATCGCCGTTCCGGCCGCTTCTATGGATGGGGCATACTGATCCTTGATGCGGAACGCCTGCGCCAGCAGATACTGGGCCATGGAATCCCGGGAGTCTCTCTGGACGACAACGGTCAACTGCCGTATCGCTTCATCGGTGTTGCCGATATCCAGCAGCATCCCTGCAAAACTGGCGCGCGCCTCCAGGTAATCCGGGTCGATGCTGATCGCTTTCCGAAAGGCCTGCTCCGCCTTCTGTTCTTCAAATAGAGCATTATAGGTACGACCGAGATAGAGCGCCGCCTGGCTGTAGGCAGGATCGGCTGCCAGCGCCTTTTCAAAACTCTCCGCGGCCTTTCGGTAGTTGTCCTGATACCCCTTCGTATAAAATTCCATCCCTTTATCGAAGGAATCGACCGCGGATTTGTTGCGCCGGCGAAGAATCAGAATCTTGATGCTGACCGTCTTTTCCTGCCCGGGGTACACCATTTCATCGCGCGGGCCATCGGGCTCATACCCCATCTTGACCCCTTGAATGGTGTGGCTTCCCGGCGTGAGCCCCGGAAGCCGCAGAGGCTGCACCTTGTTGACGATGCCGACCGACTTGCCGTCCAGGAAAACCTCGACGGAATCGGCATTCGACTCGATGATCAGGGCGCCGAATTTGGGCGGGGGAGCATCGGCCACGGACGCCCTGGTCGGAACATAGGCGAGCAACATGCCCGGATCAAAACTGCTGCGGTCGGATGTCGGGTTCTGCTTGCTGTCGGTTGCTTCCCGAACATTGCTCCGTACATATTCGCCGAGCTCATCGGCGGTGACGAGACCGTCCCTGTTGTGATCCGCCTCGCCTTCAAGCCCCCTCACGACATAATAGGTAAAGATGCCGTGACCTCCGCCCCAGTCCGGACTCTCAAACGATCTCTCGCGGTCGCGGCTCGCTGTCAGGGAAAATACCGATCGCGACAAATCGATCAACGACCGGTTGATTGTCTGGACATCCGCATCAGGCGCAACCGCGCCGCTGTGGCAGGAATCGGTCAACAGCACCTTCCACTTTGCTTTGACCTTCCCGAAGACCGATCCGAGCGTTGCCATCGGATATGCGGTTTGCGCAATCCGATTGAGCTCAATGTCGTAAGGAGCCAGGTATGCCTGCCCCTGCGCCACAAACCCATGGCCGGCGAAATAGACCAGCACACGATCCTCTTCTTTCGCCACGGAAGGCAGCCACTCTTCCATCTCCTTGCGTATCGAGGCCAGCGTGGCTTTGGCTCCGACCAGGGTATGAACATTCTCCGCCCGGAAATTGCCCCCTTCGGGGCTGATCAGAACTGAATACACGGCCTCGGCATCTCTTTCGGAATATTGGAGCTGCTGCTGCGCCGAGAGATTTTTATATTTGGCAATTCCAATCACCAGGGCATAGCTGCGCGGGATCTGCGGCACGGCGCCGCCCTTATTTTCAACGGCGGACGGCACATCCTTTTCTATTTTGAGATCACGCTCGGATTTCGGTTTCTGTTGAGCGAATGCCAGAACTGCCATGGAGAAGGCGATAACCAGTCCGATTTTTCGCATCATAGGATCACTTGTGAGCCAGCCGGAACTGGTAGATCACAGGCCCCGTCAGGGGGACCGGAGAAGAAACCAGGGAGCTGTCTTCCTTACGCATGATGATAAGTTCACGGGATTTTGCCCGCGGTATGCTCTGCAGGTTTTCCGGCAATTCGTCGGAATCAGGAATGCTTCGCACGCCGGCACTCGAATCAATGCAATCCCCACGGGCGCGCATCATTGTGTCGTCGCAGCGCGGCAGCAGCGTTTTGGGCGGCATTTTGGGTTTTGGAAGCGGAGCGATGCTCCCATCGCCAATCCCTAACGGAACAGGACTGACCATCCAGTACACGACATCATGTCCCGGAGGCCCGTCGACACGAAATAGAGCGCGGGTTGCAGGAACCTGATAATCCCGGCCGGCAACGATGCCATTTTCCTTGCCGGTCTCCTCCCTTGGGAAGAGCATGGTGTAGCTGCCGCTGGTTCCGTAATCCATCACATAAAGGTATCCGTTGAAATTCGCCCGGAATCGAAATCGGACATGATCGCCTTTAGAAAAGATGTATCCGGGATCGGCTGACTTCCAGGAATTTTCTTCCTGCCGTTCCAGGGTGATCTCCATTCTCTGCGACTGTCCGGGCTTTGGCGCATCAGTCTGGGCACACAGTCCGAGTGAAAACAAAAGTGGAAGAACCGTCAGTATCGGTTTCATGTCTATTGATGTGTGAGAGTCAGATCGGCAACCACGCGAGCATTTGCCGACCGCGAGGGATTGACAATATATACCGCCTTCTCTTTCTCAGGAGCAGAAGGAGTGGGCGGCGCCGTTTCATCAACTTTCTCAATCACCAGATCCCTAGCCGAAATGTTGCGCAGTCGTTCGATCAGGTTGTCATGAATGTTTGCCTGGGCCAGTAAGACTTTGCCGCTGTCCGGACGGGCATTTTCCTTGGGCTTGGCTTTCTGCCCATCCGACAAGGAATAGATCAGTTCTTCCAGATCGCTTACCGGCTGTCGTGAAAAGACAATGAAAAGCTTCTCTTTTCCAGGCTGTTCGTCAAAGGTAAACACATACCCGGATGGGATGTCATATTGGGTCCCCTTCAACACATGGTTGTCGCCGCCGGCAATTTCTGAAGATGGGAACAGCGGCTTCCAGTTTCCGCTGGAACCACGGCTGATAATGTACAGGTAGCCGGCCGTATTCACATCCACGCGAACGCGTATCCTGTCTCCTGAATGAAAAACCGTGTCGGTATCCACCTCCACCGAGGCTGAACCGGTCTTTTTGAGGAGGCTGTATCGAATCCCGAGCGGACCGGATTCACCCGGATTGAAGGCGACCTCCATCATGTCTCCGGATGATTTGGCCGGAATGCCTGGCCTGGATTCCGGGGCTTTGGCCTCGGGGGCCTTGGCTTTTGCCACTTCGACCGGCTGCTTTTCTTTGGTTTTTGCTGACTGGGATGTCGTCTTCTTTGCGGGAGGCTCAGCGGACGGAGCGGAATAAAAAATCTCGCGGGCGCTGAGGTTCTTTGATGTCTGGCCAAAAGCCTGTACCGCACTGAGAACTAAAAGTAAAATCCAAAACGGGGATTGGATTTTGCATGATCGCATGGGTAGCCTCCTGAACGCACCCAGAATACCCCGAAGAATTCTAATAGTGCAAGTCCGCCCTGAATCGGGAGAATGCATGGCAAAATGAAAAAAGAGCTTTAAGTAGGTATTTGCTTTGGTCGATAATAGCCCGCAAAAAGGAGCTGACATGATGCATAGGTCTTTGCCGGTACGAATTGCTGTTTCAGTTGTTTTGATTCTCATGCTCGCGGTTCCCGATGCGCTGCGCTCTGCTTTCGCCGAGCCGCCGGCCGCCCCGGGACTCAATCTGGTGATTATTGAAGGAGAGGGCGCCATCAACAACGTAAAGCAGCGAACCGCGCGTGAACCGGTGGTGCAGGTGGAGGATGAAAATCATAAGCCTGTTGCCGGCGCTGCTGTGCTGTTTACACTTCCGGATGGCGGGCCAAGCGGAGTTTTCGGAAATGGAGCAAAGACGCTTAAGGTCATGAGCGACGCTCAAGGCAGGGCTGTGGCCAAAGGACTGCGCCTTAATGACGTTTCCGGAAAATTCCAGATCAAAGTGGAAGCGTCCTACCAGGGAGCCAATACTTCCACAACAATCAGCCAGACCAATGCAGTTCTATCAACCGTCGCCCACGCCGGGACGACATCGGCGCAGATTGCATCCATCGCACTGGCAGTCGGTGCTGCTGTGGCTGCCGTTGTGGTCGTTGCGACCCAGAAGAAAACGACAGCATCTCAAAACAGCCTGGGCTCACCGACCGCAGCGAAATAAGATTTCAAACTCTGCGGGCTGCTTTCAGGCAGCCCGCAGACCACGATCGATCAGATACACGCTGATAGTACGAACGGATTCCTCCTATGAAAGCATCAAAACGTGAGTTTAACGAATTGGCCTCCGGGGAAACGCCCTCCGGTCTGAGCTCGAGGGACAAGCTGCTGAAATCCGCTGAGGAGCTGTTTGCGGAAAAAGGCTTTCGTGAAGTGTCCGTTCGGGAGATTGCGGCGCACGCGGGCGTCAATTCAGCCCTGGTAGGATATTATTTTCGCGGAAAGCAGTCTCTGTTCAACGAGGTTTACCGGACCCATGCAGCCCCCCTGGCCCAGGAGCGTATCAAGCGACTGGCAGCCATTACCGGGAAGAAACGAAAACCCACGCTTGAAGACTTGATGCGAGCCTGGATTATTCCATGGCTTCGCATCGGTACAGACTTGGACAAAGCCCTTCATGTCCGGTTTACGGCCAATCTTTCTGAAGAACGATGGGAAAATACGACCAAGGCATTTCCTTTGACGCAAAAAGCCAATAAGCTTTTCTCGGAAGCTCTGCACAAGTGTCTGCCGCAACTCTCCAAAGAAACGGTGCAGTGGCGTTTGCATTTCATCGTGGGAGCCATTACGTTTGGATTGAGAGTGCCGGGCCCCCTGCTCGCCTTTTCGAGAGGCCGATGCAACCCGCGCGATCTGGAAATGCTGTTTGCCGAGATTCTCCCGTTTGCGGTGGCCGGCTTCGCGGCCCCGGAACCCGATGTTTCGCAAAAAGACCAGGAATACGCAGGCAGGTAAGTCAGTTATCGATACGGTGAAGCAATTCATCTGCGACGAATTACTCGACACCGACTGGGAGCGCCGGCTCTCAGTCGGATCTTTTCGAATCAATCCGAACAAAAACCTACCTTCCCAAAGCCGGAATCCCGAATCTTGAGTTTTTGAATGATGCCTGCGGATTATGCTTCAGCGCGCCGCTTCAGGGTACGAACCAGAATGGCGAGCAGAATACAGCCGATCAGGATTAGCGATATGGTGGGATACTGTCTTTTGAGGACTTCGGCAGCCTGATCTCCAAAGTGAGCGGCAAGATAGCCCATCAGCGCATAGCGAATCAGCCGCCCGATAAACACGCCGCCGGCCAGACGCATCTGCCCGATCCGGAGAACGCCGGACGCAAGGATAACAAGCTTGGTAGGAAACGGCGGGGGGGCAAGGACAGAGGCGATAATCGCCCACAGGCCGTACTTCTGCATCTTCTGTTCGACCCAGGCGATTTTCTCCGGGTTGAATCGCGACAGCGCTTTTTCCCCGCCCTTCTTGCCGATTCCGTATAAAACCATGCAGCCCAGCGTGGATCCGATGGTAGCAGCCAAAACGATGAGATACATGACAGCCGGTCTCTTCCAGGCAAGTAGCAAAACCAGCGCATCCGGTCCACCGGCGAGGGGAACTGCGGCAGAATCCAAAAATGAGATCACCAGCAGGCCGGGGATGCCCATCAGGAGAAGAAAACCATTCAAGCGCTTCAGCACGTACACTCCAGTCTTTCAGTCCATTGCGGAATCGTACATAGTAGAGGTTTATGCGTCGACTCTCAACCGCAAAATGGCAGCGCACCTTTCTGTTCCTCCAAAATAGGTAGCGCCCCCTGATTTTCTATGCTTCTATACTGGCATACCCAAAAACGAGTCCGAGAACCAACCCGAGGAAAGAAGGAACGACATTATGGCCGATTTAAAGTATGCGAAATACATTGTCACGGAAGACCTGATGCCCCCCCAACCCGCTGCCGCCGTAAAAGCGATGGAGGATCAGGCCAAGGAAGGAAAAATACTCGACAGGACTATGCTGCTCGGCATCCAGGATTGCATTGTGCCGGGCTGTTCGCTCTTTGCCGGCTGCGAAATCCTCTGGGGGCTTCCGGGTGGCAAACCCGTGGCCATAGAAATCGAACACAGCCATGACTTCGATGAGGTTATAGGGTTCGGCGGCACCAATCGCAACTATCCCCGCGAACTTGGCGGCGAAATCGAGTTCCTCATTGGGGGAGAAAGACACATCATTACAAAGACCTGCCTTATCTTTGTCCCGAAAGGGGTGCTCCATTGTCCGGTTATTTTTAGGCGGATCGATACGCCGATTTTTATGTTTGAAGCGGCCAATAATCCCAATTACATCAAGGTGCTGTAATGCGCATCTGTGGGATTCGCAGCTTCCTGTAAAGCCGCGAATCCCACACACTAGATCTTCCGGCTGTCATAAGCCCAATTCAACAGGGCCTGCCTCTGCCTCGGCCGGCAACACAAATCTCCCGGCCTGCAGTTCTTCACGAGCTGCGCAATGTGGCGGCGGATCGCTTTCCATCGCCTGATCTGCCGCTCGTCATCGGGACATCGTCGCCCCATGAAATACCGGCAGTACCATTGAAACCACCCGCGAGGATCTTCGTGATAGATCCATCCCTTCTTGCGCCAGATTGCCAGCGATTGGGATGCATTGACTCCGTAGTAATTCATCTTCGGATCGTGCCGCTCGGGACAGAGCCTGGCATGGGTAAACCAGTCCCGGGGAAACTCGCCGCGGCAATCGGTCATATACCTGCCGCCAAAAACTCCCATTCCCAGCATTTCCTTTGGCGTCAACTCAGGTAGAAATTCGGGATGAAAATTCCGGCCGACCGGTTCGACCCGGTAATATACGTAATTTTTCTGCATTCTATCGTTAACGACCACTTGTCGAGTGTTCTTCATCTCGGAGCCTGAATTCAGGGGATACAGGATCGTCCCGCATTAGTCGCCAATGCAGAATAGCGTTCCGTCACTTCTCATAAAAATGTTTCTGTTCGATATCGCCGGAGATGCAAGGATGCGCTCATCCAGTTCATTTTTTGCCAGGATTTCCGCGGTGCGGCCCGCGCGCAGGACATAGGTTTCGCCGGTCTCACTTACCATGTATACCTTCCCGTCTCCGGCCACCGGCGATGCAAAAAAGATCCCGCCAAGGCGCTGCTTCCATATCGTTTTCCCATTCGAAGCGTCGGCGCACGTAACAATCCCCACCTCGCTGGTCACATAAACCAGCCCATCATAATACAGAATCGATGGCACATAGGACGCACCGTTGGGAACGCGCCATAGGATATTGGATTCGGAAACATCTCCGCTTCCACCTGGACGTAACGCCAGGAAATCGCTATTGCGGTACCCGCGGCTGATATAGATGATTCCGTCATGAAAAACCGGAGTCGGAATGGGAGTCTGGCGCTGCGTCCCAGCATGCCACAGGAACCGGCCCGTCGCGGGATCGTAGGCATCGATGCGTTCGCTGGAGTTGATGATCATCTCATCCCTTTCCGGCCCCCGGACAATTAAGGGAGTGCTGTGGGAAATGCGCCCTTTTCCCCGATCCACCTTCCAGCGTTCCTTGCCCGTGGCTTTATCCAGGGCAAGCAGGTAGGAATTCTCCGAGTGGTCACACAGCAGAATGATCTCATTTTTATAGAGAGCCGGCGATCCGCCATGCCCCCAGGGAGTGAGAAAACTCCCATATTCCAGGCCAAGGTGGCGAGTCCAGACCAGCCGGCCCTCCATATCCAGCATAAAAAGTTGACCGTTTCCAAACCAGGCGAAAACATGATTCCCATCAGTAACAGGGGTTGGCGTCGCGAGATTGTGCTTTTCATGAAGCTGTGGAAAATTGCCGGTCGCCTTACTGCTGAACTTCCACAGACGAGTCCCATCCGATCGACGGAAAGCTTCAACAATCAGGGTCACGTCCCTCTTTAAATCCTTTGCCTGGTTCTGGCGTCCGCCGATCGGATTTTCGTGTCTGGACAGGTCGTCGTCATCGCGCGCAAGCAGCGGCTGAACGCCCTGCACAACCGGAACGATTCCTTCCTGGGAGGTCACGAATACGCGGTCTCCCGAAACGATTGGCGAGGAGGCCCCAAGCCCCGTGAGCGCAGCCTTCCACTTCACATGAGCACCCGCACTCCAGCGAACCGGCAGATCGGATTCATCGGAAATGCCGTTGCTCGAAGGACCGCGCCACTGTGGCCAGTCGCCGGCATATGCGGCCGGAGTCACAAGAAAAACAAAAATAATGATGCGAGGGAGTATTGAGGGAATCATGCCGGAAGAATGGCAGGACCTTAAAATTCAGTCAACAGAATAACACCGCCGTTGTCGCCGTCCGGCTTAATGGGAATTGTGCGCTCGGAACGCAGCCGTCACGGTGTCAATCCGGCGTTTTCAGCAACGAGGTCTTGGTAACACGGATGGCTTGATAGCGGTGCAAGGCTTCCAGCAGGCCGTCGACTCTTTTGTTGACAAGAATCTGTGACTGGTGCTCTTCCTGAAGAAATTTCTCAGCCACGGCATGTTGAAAAAACCGGCAAACCAGATCGAAATATCCGCAGACATTCAGCAATCCCATGGGCTTTGTATGAATCCCAAGCTGCGACCATGTGGCGATTTCAAAAAACTCCTCCATCGTGCCCAGTCCTCCAGGCATCGCGATGAAAGCATCCGAAAGATCCGCCATCAGTGCCTTGCGCTCATGCATGCTTTCCACTACGCGGAGTTCCGATAGACCCGGATGCGCCAGCTCGAGCTGTTCCAGTTGACGGGGGATCACTCCAATCACTTCCCCGCCGGCCTGTAGAGCCGCATCGGCCAGTTCGCCCATCAAACCACGTTTCCCGCCCCCATAAATCAAGCCAATACCGCCTCCGGCGAGCAGGCGTCCCATCTCCCGCGCCGAGTCTCGATATTCAGTCCGCATCCCCGCACTGGAACCGCAAAAAACACAAATTCTGTTTAACTTGCTCATCAAAGCTCCGCAAACGGGGATCTTTTCCCTGCTTTTGCCCACCATCCCACGCATATCAGCTCATGGTACCTGGGCACCAAAAATTTTCCAAACTTTTGGTGAGCGGAATTCGTCTAAAGCAGCATCAGACAAAGGACGGGACATGATTCGATTGGCTATCATCTGCATCATAGTAGTTCTCTGCTCACCGCTTTCCCTTCTTCTCGCAGGACAAACAAAGGAAACACCCAAGCCGGCTGCAGGCAGGGGAATCGCTTTTTCCGAAATGGAACTGCATCGAACCGCAAGAAGCCCTCGGATTGATGGCAAGCTGGACGATCCGGCATGGCAGGAGGCTCCGCTCCCCACAAGCGACTGGTTAAGCTACAACCCGCTATATGGAACGCGGATGGTGCAGCGCACAAAAGTCTGGGCCACCTACGACGATACCGGTCTTTATTTCGCATTCCATTGCATCGACCCGGAACCGGAAAAGATCAAAACAGCCATCAGCCGGCGCGACACCATTTTCAATGATGACTGGGTGGGGCTAAGCCTGGATTCGCTCGGAAGCCACCAGAGTTCCTATGAGTTTTTTGTAAACCCCAGCGGAATCCAGGCAGATATTTTGAACAGCAGTACGGCCGGAGAAGACACCTCCCCCGACTGGGTCTGGGAAAGTGCTTCGCAGCGAACCAATGACGGATACACTGTCGAGATCCATGTCCCGTTCAAAACAATCCGTTTCAGAAGCGGCAAAGATGTACGAATGGAAGTTCTGTTCTGGCGCCGCGTCAGCAGGCTGGGCATGTCGGCTTCCTGGCCGGATATGCCGCCAGGAACATCGATCTTTACGCGGCACGCCCCGCTGATCATGCACGATATAAAGAGGCCACGGACTCTGGAACTGATTCCCAATCTTACTTATGCAATGACTCAAACGCACACGGAGCCGAATCACTGGGACTCCAAATCGGATCCGGATGGAGGGATCACAGGAAAGTACGGCATTTCGTCAACCGTCACGCTCGATGGAACCTATCGCCCGGATTTCAGCCAGGTTGAAAGTGACGCATTCCAGGTAGAGGTGAACCAGCGATATCCAATCTTCTATAGCGAAAAGCGTCCCTTCTTTATGGAAGGGATGGGCACGTTTGAACTGGCCGGTTCCGGTGGCGACGGCAACATCCTCACCGCCGTTCACACCCGCCGTATCATTGACCCGGTGTTCGGAGCCAAACTCACGGGCACAGTGGGAAAGGTCACCTTTGCGGCGCTCTCCTCCTCTGATCGCGCTCCTGGAAACACCGAATCCACCGATCCCCTGTTCGGCGAACGAGAGTATTTCAATATTGCCAGGGGCCTGTATTCCCTGGGAAAAGGAACCTACATCGGTGGGCTCGTGACCGACACGGAACTGGCCAGCGGCTACAACCGGGTAGCGGCGGGAGATATCTCGCTGCGTTTCGGAAAAAATCACCAACTGACCGCCACTGCAATAACCACCACTTCCAGAGATGCCGACGGAAGCAACCGCCACGAGGGAATGGCGGGACAGGCCACCTACTCCTACAGCAGCAAGAAACAGGTGTTCATCAGTCAAACAGAGCATTATGACAAGGATTTCCAGATGGATACGGCCTTTTACAACCGGACTGGAATCACATCCAACTGGACCTATTACTCCAGAAACTTTTATCCGGACGAATCGCGCTATGGCTGGTTCAAAAAAATCGCTCCCTTCGTCTGGGTCCACAACGACCGCGATCGTATCCAGGGTGGGAACGAGCGCTTCATCCTTGGGGGCGTGAGGCTTAATTTTACCCGCCAGGGTTCTTTCCGCCTGGATTATGGCGGCGGCACTGAAGCCTGGGCCGGAAAACGCTTCGATATCCACCAAACACGCTTCATGGGCGGCGCCCAAATCCTTCGCTGGCTCAACTTTTTCGGAATTGTCAATTTCGGGAGGTCCATCTATTACGATCCCGAAGAGCCGTTTTCCGGCAACAGCCGGGCCGTTCACCTTGAATGCAGGATCCAACCCACCAACAACCTGAGGCAGGAAATCAGCTATGATCGTGCCCTCTTCAACAGTGCATCCGACGGACATCGCGTCTACACCGTCGATATCATCAACACAAAGACAACCTACCAATTCAACAAACACTTGTCGGCCCGCGCCATTGAACGGTATGACAGTTCACGAAAAAACGTGTTGATGGATTACCTGGTTTCCTATGAGCCGGTGCCTGGCACCGTTGCCTATGCAGGGTATGGCACGCTTTTTGACAAACAGGACTGGGACGGAAATCACTTTATCCACGATATTGGCAGGTATCTCAACTCTCAGCGCAGCCTGTTTTTCAAGCTCTCGTATCTCTATCGATTTTGATCCGGGGATGATTCTGGATTTGGAATGCCGGATTCCGGATTTCAGATTTCGGATATTTGACGGGAACGATTTTCGATATCACTTCGTATTCCGACCATAGTAAGCTGAGGCAAATACTATGGGAACACTGGACAGAACCTGGAGTCTCTACAAGCAAAGCTTCAATATTTTGAGCGCTGACCCGGAAATCGTCATTTTCCCGGTATTGAGCGCCCTATCGGCCGTGCTTATTTCCATCGGCTTCTTTTTTCCGCTGTATCAAAACGGCTTGATCCAGCAATTTACCAGCCGCAATCCCGACTGGCAGGTCTACGCCATCCTGTTCGCGTGGTATTACCTGAACTACCTGGCCATGATCTTTTTCAACAGCGCCTTAGTGGGCTGCGCCAATATCCGTTTATCCGGCGGGGATCCGACGGTGCGCGATGGCTTGCGCATAGCAATCCAGCACATCGGTACCATTGCCTGCTGGGCTTTTGTTGCCGCTACGGTCGGCGTCATCCTCGATTCCCTGAAGAACAAAAGCAACAAGCTCATTGGCCGACTGGTCGCCGGGGGGCTTGGGCTCGCATGGACTTTGATCACCTATCTGATAGTTCCCGTCCTCATCCTGGAGCACCGTACGATTTATGAATCCATGCAACGCTCATCCGAATTGTTTCGCAAACAATGGGGCGAACAGATTGCCGGAAATTTCGGCTTCGGCTTACTGAATCTGCTGCTGCTTCTCCCCGCCGCCGCGGTTGGCCTGCTCCTGTTCAAGCTGGATCCTGCCCTGGCCGCCATTATGGTTATCTGGTACATCATCATCCTGGCCGCCATCAGTTCAGCAGTAAAAGGAGTCTTTACGGTAGTGCTGTATCGATTCGCCAGCACGGGTGAACTCCCGAAAGGGTTCTCGGGACGCGAGATTGATGGAGCGCTGGGAGTGCAGAGGCAGCCTTCACCCTGGGATATTCCCCCTCTGGCTGGAAGCGACCGGCTCTGATGGTTGGCTATTCGGTTTTCAGCCGATCCTTGAAGATTTTTTTAAATTTCTCGATTTTGGGAGTAATAACAATCGCACAGTAACTCTTCGAGGTATGGGTATTGTAATAATTCCGGTGGTAGTCTTCCGCAGGCCAGAATTTTGTAAAGGGAACGATTTCGGTAACGATCGGATTTTTCCAGATCTGCTCCGCTGACAGCTTGCTCTTGTAGGCCTCTGCAATACGCTTCTGCTCGGGATCATGATAAAAAACCACCGATCTGTACTGGGTTCCGACATCCTCTCCCTGCCGATTCAGCGTTGTGGGATCGTGCGTTTTCCAGAAAACCTCGAGCAGTTCGTCGTAGGAAACCTTTGAAGGATCATAGGAAACCTGGATCGACTCCGCATGTCCCGTGGTCCCGGTACAAACCTGTTCATAGGTCGGGTGATCGACGCGCCCGCCGGAATATCCGGGCTCCACTTTCACCACACCCTCGAGTCTTTGAAAGATTGCCTCTGTGCACCAGAAACAGCCGCCGCCAAACGTTGCCAACTTGATTTCGGGCTTACCATCCATAGGCTTTCTTGTGACCCCTTTGGAGCTATTCTGCAGGTTTGCAGAAATGTCTTTCTCACGAGAGGAAATCGAACCGCCGCATCCGGCGCTCAGGAAAAGAAGCAACCAGACTGCACACGCTGCCGACTTTTTCATAACTCTCCCTACAAAACTATACCACCGCACCCGGCAACTGCCCATCTCGCGGTGTCCCGGCCGGAACCGTCAATGAATCTCTTTCCTATCCTCTTACGTATTATTTAGCTCGGGGGCTCCCCGTCTCCTGCCGATAAACTCTGCTGGAAAAAGGGAACCTTGTTGTATTCTTAGGCATCAGGCAATGCGGAGCGATTCCACTCGAGCGGGCAGTCTCGCACTGGCTCACCCCGCAACCCGGACATTAAAAAGGAGCTGTAACCATGGGCATCTGGGATAAGGTACGTGGCGAATTCATTGACATCATTCAATGGATTGACGACTCAAACGACACAATGGTGTACCGGTTCGAGCGGTACAACAACCAGATCAAGTACGGGGCACAACTGACGGTGCGTGAAGGTCAGGCGGCGGTATTCGTCAATGAAGGCAAAATTGCGGATATCTTCCAGCCCGGAATGTACACCCTGGAAACCAAAAACCTTCCGGTGCTCTCCACGCTCCAGGGATGGAAATACGGATTCAATAGTCCGTTCATGGCAGAAGTTTACTTCTGTTCATTGCGTCAGTTTACCGACCTGAAATGGGGCACCATGAATCCGATCATCGTCCGCGATGCAGAATTCGGTCCCACACGTTTGCGTGCCTTCGGTACCTATGTGATGAAGGTAAACGACCCCGCGGTTCTGATACGACAGATTGTGGGAACGGATGGCCATTTCACGGTCGATGAGGTCGTCAATCAGCTGCGAAACCTGATTGTTTCGCGCTTTGCCGAAATCGTGGGCCAGAGCAAGATTCCGGTGCTCGATATGGCGGCCAACTACAGCGAATTGGGAGACTTTCTCACCAAACGGATTGCTCTCGAATTCCAGACCTACGGCCTTGAACTGACCAAGCTTTTGGTCGAGAACATTTCATTGCCGCCGGCCGTGGAAGAAGCGCTCGACAAGCGCACGAGCATGGGAGTTGTCGGCAACCTCGCAGCGTTCACACAATTCAACATCGCAAACTCGATACCGGATGCCGCCAAAAATCCGGGCGGCCTGGCTGCTGCGGGAGCGGGACTGGGCATGGGAATGGCAATGGCTGGGCCGATTGGACAGGCAATGGCCGCCCAGCAACCGTCAGCCGCGGCTGCGGCCACGCCTCCTCCTATTCCGGGCGCCGTAACCTATTTCGTCGCGATGGACGGGAAACAGACCGGCCCCTTCGACCTGCAGACGCTCACCTCACAGGCATCGATGGGCCGCCTCACAAGAGAGACGCTCGTGTGGACGCAGGGAATGGCGCAATGGACGGCTGCAGGGCAAGTCCCTGCGCTGGCCGGGATTTTTGCAAACGTTCCTCCGCCACTGCCGCCGACTCAATAAATAATCGGGGCGCTTCCCCTTCCTTTTCCATCGGGAAGCGCCCCTTTTCCCATTTTTCAAATTATGGAAAACCAAGGAAGCCCGGTTTCTGCGGAACAATATTCATGTGCTCAATGCGGGGCAAAGCTGGATTTCGCCCCGGGCACCACTGCGATGAAATGTCCCTATTGCGGCTTTGAATCGCAGATAGCTCCATCGGACGTTCAGGTTACAGAACTCGACTACCGGACCTATCTCGAAAAGTCCGCTGACGAAAAGCAAACCCAGGAAGCCAAGCGCGTCAAATGCAATCAATGCGGCGCGGAAACGACCATGTCGGCCAATGCCACCGCAGACATGTGCCCCTTCTGCGGAGCCAATCTCGTATTTTCCGAAAGCGTAAGCCGCCTCATAAAGCCCGAAGGGCTTCTTCCCTTCAAAGTCTCTCAGCGGGAAGCCTTTGACAAATTCAGACAGTGGATCCAGGGGCTGTGGTTTGCTCCCGGCGGGCTGAAACAGTATGCCCGCACCGAGGCGAAGCTGGCGGGCGTCTATATCCCGTTCTGGACATATGACAGCGATACCACCACCGCTTACCAGGGAGAGCGCGGCGATTACTACTATACCAACGAAACGTACACGACCACGGAGAACGGCCAGACAGTAACCCGCACCCGTCGCGTACGACACACTCGCTGGACACCCACCAGCGGAACCGTCTGGAACAACTTCGACGATATCCTGATATTGGCCGGAAAATCTCTGCCCCGGAAATACGCAGACCGGCTGGAGCCATGGGATCTGGCCAATATCGTCCCTTATACGGATGAATATCTGAGCGGCTTTCGCGCCGAAAGCTACCAGGTGTCATTGTCCGAAGGATTCGAGGAAGCGAAAGGAGTCATGGCCTCCGCCATCGATACTTCGATCCGTCAGGATATCGGCGGAGATGAGCAGCAAATCCATTCCAGGCAGACGCAATACGGCAGCATCACGTTCAAGCATATCCTGCTGCCGGTGTGGTTGACAGCCTACCGGTTCAAGGAAAAGATCTTTCGAATCCTGATCAACGCGCGAACCGGAGAGGTCCAGGGCGAGCGTCCCTACAGCGCGTGGAAGATTGCGCTCGCAGTCATTGCCGCGCTGATTGCTCTTGGAATTGTGGTGCTGATTGGGGCGTCCCAGAAGTAAATAGCGAAAGCTCGCGAAATTCGCGGCAATAGGCACGCCGCGAATTTCGCGCAGTTTATGGCAGTTATGCTGCGGCAGCCATCGTCACAACTTTCTTGCGTGGACGGGTTTCCTTAAGGGTAAGGGTCAGGAAAGCCGTAACCATCAGAAGTAATGCAGCCGCCAGCATCATCGAAGGCAATCCCTGGGAATCCGCAATTTTACCGGCAACAACCGGCCAAACAGCCGCGCCCAGCAAATCTCCCATTCCCTGCACCAGGGCTCCCACCGTCGCCACCAGACCGACCGGCACCGACTCCATCGGAACCATCGTCATATAGATAGGGATGACCGCGGCGGTAAAGCCAAAAAAGAAGATGTATGCATAAACCGAAATCATCGCGCCGGGGAACAGATACATGAACAGCGGCGGGATAATGCTGAACAGCAAGCCGACAAACATCACCGGCTTCCGGCCGAAATTGTCCGCCAGCTTCGGGACAAAAATACAATAGATAATATAGAGAATGCCCATGGCCGCCGTCACCCAGCCCATCGACTGCAGATTGAAATGCGAAATGTTGACAAGGTAAACCGAGGCAAACAGCATCATGGTCCAATACCCGGACAAACCGAGTACACACATGATCAGGCAGATAACGACATTCCGATACTTAAACAAATCGGCAAAGCCGGTGCTCTTTTCTCCATCCGCAACCACTTCCTTCTCCACATGAATCTCTCTGACAAAGAAGAGCACGACAAAAAACATGACGAATGTCGGCAGACTGGAAAGGAGGAAAGTCATCTGCCAGGAATACCCTACCGCCAATTGCGTGATGAAAACCGGACCGATCGTGGTCCCAAGAGTCCCGATGGACGAGTTGAGGATTCCGCAGTTGCGGCCAAAGCTCTCCTTATTAACGCTAAAAAGCATGGAGTAAATCAAAGGAGAAACCGGCCCTTCACAGAAACCCACCAATCCGCGGATCATCAGCAATTGAGGGAATGTGTGAACAAACACGCCCGCAGCGGAGAAGATGGCCGTTCCAAGAAGAAAGGGAAGCAGAATTTTTTTTCTATAGCCCAGCCGATCGGAGATAAATCCAAATACGATGGAAGAAACCGCAAAACAGGCGGCAGTCGCAAACCCGACCCACCCGATGTCGGCATTATTCATGTTCAGTTTGGGCGACACGATCGGGGCTAAAAAGGAAATCGCCAACCGGTCCATGAAAACGATGCCCCAGGTAATGAAGAATATTGCCAGAAGCTTGTATTCATATCCGCGACTTGTACTTGTCATGGAAGTACCGTCTCCTAGTGAATGACAGCATCTTTAAGATGCTCTGGATTTTGGCCAAAGAGAAAACTCATCTTTCGTTTTTTTGCGGCAAAAATCAAGGATATCCGACTGCGGTTCCCATTTTGGGAAATCGGTAACGCCATCTTTGGAAATAACAAGGGCCACCCCCGTGGGTGGCCCGCTATAGGAGAGGAGTAAGTTCGCAAATACAATACTGCGTTTAGCGAGCGGACACATCGACTGCCGTGACCTTTTTCAATGGTCGTCCACTGCCGGTTCCGATGGCCCCCGATGGCAGAAATTGGCCATGGGGCGTAATCATGACACTGCGCACCGCTTTTGGGCATTCCGGTTTAAACCAATACATATCAATAATTTATCGTGTGGATAATTTAACTTTCCACAGGTTTTTCCACAGCTTCTGTGGATTCTGGCAGCTCGATGAAATCGGAAATTCTGTGTAATGTGTGAAATATATGTCCCTCCCCAAGAGGAGATGCCCGCCCAACACCGGTTCTCCCCATCGGCTCATTTCGGGGTCGGAACCCCCTTGACGCCGGTGGGTGTTGTCGTTAGGCTCTTGAATATTGCCCGGAGGCCCGGTCCGATGGAAAGAATTCAAATGCCAGACTGGATTACAAGAAAAAGAAACGGTGAAAGCCTTGCGGAGGAGGAAATTTCCGCTTTGATCCGAGCCTACACCCTGGGAGAAATACCCGACTCTCAAATGGCGGCCTGGCTGATGGCAGTGTTTTTCCAGGGCATGAATGCCCAGGAAACCCTGGCTCTGACCCGCTGCATGGTAGATTCCGGGCTCCGGCTGGATCTGTCCGGGCTGGGTTGTCCGCGCGCCGACAAGCACAGCACGGGCGGGGTCGGCGACAAAACATCCCTGGTGTTGGCTCCGCTCGTGGCGGCGGCCGGAGTTGCCGTGCCGATGATTTCAGGCCGCACGCTGGGATTCACGGGAGGAACACTCAATAAACTGGAGTCCATTCCGGGGTTCCGCGTAGATCTTACAGTCCCGGAGTTCCAGAGAGTTCTGGAAAAGGTCGGATGCGCGATGATCGGTCAGACAGCCGAACTCGCGCCTGCGGACCGGAAGATCTATGCGCTTCGCGATGCGACCTCCACCGTTGAATGCATCCCCCTGATCGTGGCCAGCATTCTCAGCAAAAAACTGGTTGAAGATCTGGATGCCTTGGTGCTGGATGTCAAGTTTGGCAGTGGCGCATTTATGCCCAGCGCGGAGAAAGCCGCGGAGCTTGCCGGAAAGCTCGTGGAAGTAGCCAACAGTTTCGGCACCAGAACTTGTGCGCTTCTGACCGACATGAATCAGCCCCTGGGGGCCGCGATTGGAAACGCACTGGAGGTATCGGAAGCCATTGAGGCGCTGCAGGGAGGCGGACCGGCCGATTTTGTCGGATTATGTGAAGACCTGGCGACTTACATGGTGGTTCTAGCCCTTCCACAGGAGGATCCAGAGAAGGTCCGCCAAAGGATATCCAAACTTATGAGCTCCGGAAAGGCACTGGAGTACTTCGGACGGATGGTGGAGGCTCAGGGGGGAGATCCACGCATTGTGGATCACGCCGATTTGCTGCCCCGGTCGCGCCATCAGCACGTGGTTCGGGCGGCAAGCCCCGGATACCTCGCCGAAGCCGGGGCGCGCGGGCTGGCAATTGCATCCATGAATATCGGGGCCGCACTTAATGATCCGGCTGTCGGGCTGGTCGTTCATAAGAAGGTAGCCGATCTCGTGGAAAAGGGAGAACCCCTCTGCACCATTCACTATAATAAGGAGGCCTTGCTTTCGCAGGTTCTGCCCTCCGTGGAGATGTCGTTCCGGATCCGGCAAGAGAAGGTGCAACCGCCGGCCCTTGTAGCCGGAATCATTGGAGCCAAACCGGGAAAATGAAAGGTGCGCGAAATGGAAAATGTCGATAGTGCTCTATATCAAGCCGCGGTTGCCTCCCGTGAAAAAGCGCTGGCACTGTATTCTCAGTTTCGCGTTGGCGCAGCGCTTCAGTGCACAGACGGAACCATTTTCACCGGATGCAATATAGAAAGCGCCAGCTACGGATTGACTATTTGCGCAGAAAGAACCGCCCTGTTCAAAGCTCTTAGCGACGGTCAGCACAAGTTCAGCCGTATCCTGGTCGTTGCCGATACCCAAGAACTGACTCCCCCCTGCGGTGCTTGCCGGCAGGTTTTGTGGGATTTCGCACCCCAAATTGAGGTCGTCATTGCCAACCTGAGTGGCGACGCCAAGATCTTTCGGATGACGGATCTGTTCCCTAACCCTTTTGGCAGCCACCTGTTAGGACCCACCCAATGATTTCTGCGTAAGAACCGGAAGAACCGGGCGAAGAACCGGGACGGAAGAACCGGGACACCCATTATCTGCCGTCTATAAGGCAACTGAAACAACCGAAATTGATGGGTGTCCCGGTTCTTCCGGTTCTTTTTCCCGGTTCTTCCGGCTTCCGGTTCTTTCCGGTCTTAGGGGATCGAGAAATAACTTTGTGGCATTTTTTGCACTTTTTTTATTTTTCCGGTAGGCGATTACCGAGGAATTACGTTCTTGCTTAATGTACGGATGGACCAGAAATCTGGCATTCGGAGCAGAAATGGAATTCTGTGACAAACCGCCTAGTATTATTCGGGAAGGTGCAATAGAACGATGCCACACTTACCTTTTGTAGCAGGAGACATTGTTTCGGTCTTATCCCAAGACGGAAAGTACCGCATATTGAAGATTCTTGTAGTGGATGAACTGGGATTGTATACACAACTGTTTGCGCAACAGTTTACGGAACGGCCGCGCCTGATCAACATCAGCAAGCTGAGTACGCCGGCTTTTGGTCCTGTAAATTTTCCCGTCACTCATGAGCAGTTCGCACTTTGTAAACCGGAAGTAATTGCTTACCAGCGGGTCAGCGACGAGGATTTGAAAGATTATCGGCTGTGGATCAATGACAAGGGGACATATTGTTAAAGAGGGCAGTCCCCGGGGTTCCTAGAACCTGGAGAAACGACCGCGCGGACCCACAAAACGCTTTTCGATCTGGGATAAAATGATTTCGGCTTCCGGTGGATTGCAGCCCTTCTTCTGCAGAAATGGCTGGAAGCCGACTCCGATTCGATACCGGTATCCGATGCTTTGAACCGGCAAGGCATAGATCACCCTCGCCTCCAGCATCAAATCCTCTTCACCCAGCGGGAAACAAAGGCCGAGCGATATCTTCTGCCCGGGCTTTTCGGCCTCATCTGCCAAAAAAGCCATCCCGCCCCTGTTAATGTCCAGGATTGGATACCTCTTCTGGCATTTTGAGAGCCGGCGGCGCCCCCCGGTGCTATAGCGTACCAGCGCACCGGGGATCGTCAACCGCGGATTCGTCCTTTGCTTTTGATGTCCTTTGTGATGCGTGGAACCACGAGTCTCCCTGATGGAGTCGAAGGCACGCACCAGCCGGCGACTTTCAGAGTACTCGCGAAAGGTTGCCCCCTCTGCTTTTTGAACGGCTTTTTCGATATCTGCTACCTTCACATTCAGCGTGGATGCCAGACTTGCGGACGTGATCTCGGGGTAGATGATCAGGTGCGTTTCGATATCTTTCAAGAGCTCGCCATAATTCATATCGATCTTCTCCCATTAAGCCTGGCTGCAAGCAGCCAGGCTTGCCTCCCGGTAGCCTCAGCGGCTGCCGGAAAATGAGAAGACCCAGCTACCCAAAATTTCGAACCACGGTGGAATGATCCACCATTTGGAAAAACGCCGTCATTCTCTTTCGGCAATTTGGGCACTGTTCTACATGCATTTCGAGCAGATACTTCATCTCGGGACTCAAACGGCCACATCTCATCTCATAGCATATGAGATCACACAGCAGTTCCTCACAGACCTGTTTTTCAGAGATTCGCATAAGGTCCCCTCATTTCCTGGAAACTGGACACGCTGTTGGGAATCAAGCTTTTTGCGTCAAACTCTCAGGCAGTGCCCAATAAAGCTCCCTGGGAGCTAAAGCCAGATCAGCCTGATCAACCGCCCTCTCTGGAAGCAACGCCGGGGTTTCGAATGTCAACAGTTGGGCAATAGGATCGGGGACAGGCTGTCCCTCCTCAACCGGTGTTATCGCATCGGTATCGACAAGGATGATGAAGGTCCCATCCTCTAACGGCAGCACAATAACCGAGTCGCAGCATGGAGGCGGTGAATCCTCCTGGGCAAAAGAAGCAACGGGGGCAAGCAGTCCAACCATGAACAACAAACCCAAAAGGACAAGGCTCGATCGCAGAGTTTTCATTTTTTCTCCTGGTCTTGAAATCTCGGGTTGCACCTGAAGATAAGGCAAGCTAGAGTAGGCAGTGAAAAGACTACGCCCTCTCGCTCATTCTGTAGCCCGAGGCGGTTAATGAATGTGAGCGCTCCTGTTGCGGCAACAACGGAGCGCTCTTTTTTTGCTCATTACGAGCTTTCAATAACCAAGAACGCAAAATCTCGAGAATCGCCTACCGGATTTTAAAAATATTTTTGGGAGCGCTCCCGGTTGAATGGAATTACCTACTGAGGATTTCCGACAAGGATGTACGGGACCCAGGATTGGGGGCCGCCGGCGGAGTGCTTTCGGGCGGCGGCGAGCAGGGTAAGTTGAGCGGTTTGGAGCGCTTTGGCTTTGCCCGCTCCTTGGCGCAGCATTTCATAGAACTGGCAATCCAGTTTCCTGGTGGCTTCGTCATCCACGGGCAGGAGGCTGGCGATAACCGAAGGCGCTCCGGCATTCAGAAATGCCGGGATCAGCCCCCAGGGCCCTTCTCCTTCAGCGACCGGACCCGTCGCAGTCTCGCACCCGGCCAGATTCACCAGGCGGTTTGCCGCACATTTCCAGCCGCTGATCGTCTGGCTGTCGAGATAAATCTTCTGCGGTATTGTTTGAAGCACCAGCACAGGTTTCCCCTCCGGCTTCAATGAATGGCCGGAAAAATGCACGATGGCAGAATTCTCCGTTTCGCGGACCAGGGCCGGCCAATCATTGGCGCTGACACTGCGGGCATTCTTTCCAAACAGCTTTGATAGATACGCCAGTTCTTCGCGGGCAAATGGCAATCCTTGTGTCCCGTCAATCATGACAACACTATTGGACGAGGCCATCCTGTGATTCAGGCAGTAACTGTACACCGTCTGTGAAGGTGCGTAAGCAATGGGCATTCTCTCGATCAGGTGCCGCCTGTTTGCATCCATCAGCCCGGCAAATGGAAGCGTGTGAAGCGGACCGTCCGGCAAAATGGCCAGCGTCTCGGTTCCCTGTCCGTCGAGATGTTTTTCTATGGGTAGTATCAGCTCCTGGTAGAGTTTTCCCGCCAATTCTGCAAACCGCCCCAAATTGTTGTGTTGAATGGAGAGGACGAATGAACGGACCTGCTGGGAAATCTCATCGCGGGTCAGCTTTTGAAGAGAGGCTTCGAGCCGCCCTTGCCCGATGTAAAAGACCAGCAACCCTTCATCGACGAAAAAATATTCGATCATTGGCGAAGGCCCGGCAACCAGTTTCCTGCGGCTCTTTGCGGAAAGGGTTGCCACCGTAAGATCGTCTCTCAGGGTAGCAGCCTTTGCCCGGTCAACGAACTCCAGAGCTTTCTCCTTGTCTCCACGGCGAAAGAGCAAAGAAACCACTGCTTTGAATGGATCGTAACGATTATTGTAAAATGAGTGCTTTAAATCTCCGCGGGGGACCTTCTGACGCATTCGTTCAAGAATCGAAATGGACTGAACGTAAAGCGAGTGCGCCGCTTTCGGCTGATTCGTATATTCTAAAACTCTCCCTTTCAGAAATTTCGCTTCCCACTCCGTATCCAAATAGCGCCCGGATTGGCTGATCCTGATCGCTCTGTTCAAGAGATCCTTCGCTTCGGGAAAGCGCTTTTTGCTTAGATATATTTCAGCCACTGCGACGAGAGCGCGAGATTCTGCCTCTTTCATTCCGGCCTGGGCTGTGGCAAGGCTTTCGGAAAAGGCATTTTCCGCTTTGTCCAGATCGCCAAGGCGCATGGCCAGATTACCCTGGCGCAGCAACAGGTTGACGTGGCGAACGCTCATTTCCTGGACCCGGGCAGGATCATCGGCAATCCATTCGTCCTGAAGCCGCACGGCTTGAGCATAAAAAGCACCTGCATCCAGGAACCGCTCCTGCTGCTCCATCACTAGCCCTGCATTCTCCAACGCCTCCGCCAGCTTAATTGTCTCCCCAATGTGGGCAGCCGCCCCCATGGCAAAAGAATATTCCTTCAGAGCCAAGTCCAACCGGCCCATCCTGCGATATTGATTCCCCCGGGTCATCGCAACGTAGAGAGGCCATTCATTCAAATGATATTGATCGGCGATGTTTTTAAGTTTCCGGGCGTATGTCAGGCTCTCGCCGAATTTCCGCTCCTGACCCATTATTATGGCCAGGCCCGCGAGTGCCCTTGCCGTCGGCTCCGGGGCATCCAGATTCTTCGCAACAGTCAGCATTTCGAAAAATTCACGTTCAGACGCCTGAAATTCCGCCTTGCATGTATACAGGATATTGGCGCGCAGGTGATGCAAATCCGCCAACTTCCAGTAGTCTTTTAGCTGGGTATACTGCGCTTCCAGATATTTGCTTCGGGTCAATATGCGGTCACAAAGGCGGTGGTTTTGCTGCAGTTTATTGAGTTTCTGGAATTCGTCGTCCAGTTCTCTCTTGAATCGGCGTTCCGGTGGAGAGAGCCCCACATAAAACTGTATCAGGTTTTTAAGACTATGATCGCCCGTGGCTTCACTATAGGAAGCTTCCATAGCCTTGGCTGCCCAGACCAGATCATCCGCACTGGGAGGCTCGCTCAAGTCAGAATCTTTCTCCGATTCCCTTCCCAGGCTCCGCCTCATTGAAGTAATAATGGCTCCTACGGTTTTGTCCGGGAGGAGCCTGGCAAGATCCGATATCGCAGCTGCTTCCCTCAGCCTGGCAGCGTGATCCATCTCCTCTCTGAAAACGGAGGAACGGCTCATCTGCATTCTCGTTTTGAGCGTCTTCAGTTCTTCCGCCCAGGCGGAATTGGGATCCTGTTTCAGGTACAACTCAATCTCTTTAAGTGCTTCCTGGTGCAATCCGGATCCGAAAAGCACCATGATTTTGTCATAGCGGGCTTCTACGGAATTGGGATCGAATGCCAGCACTCTCTCAAAATCAGCTTGCGCAGCCTTCAATTGGTTGATCCGATCGAGAGGATCATTACTCTGCTGCGCCTCCTCATACCAGGCCACTCCGCGCCCGATCAACGCCTGTTTGTCATCTTTTTGAATTTTGAGGATTGACTCGAATTCACCACGGGCTTTTCCATACTCCGTCCCGCTCAAATAGATGTATCCCAAGCCTAGTCGCGCTTCGACCATGTTTTCCTGGATAGCCAAAGCCTGGTACAGGCGATTTTCTGCGGAACGCAGAGAGCCTTGCTGGTCAGCAGCGCGCATGCCGGACTCTGCACTGAAGGGGAGGGCGAGGCGAAGTTTTGACCGACTCGAATCCATGTAGCTTTGGTCGATAATCTTCTTTGCCTCGGCAAAGAACTCTTCCGATCGGCTCCTGTCGCTAAAATGCCTGAACACGAGAAGGGATGCGGAAATAATGCCGATCGCCGCTGCCGCGGCTATGGGCCAGCGGACCCAGGCAGGAATGCCGGTTTTCTTTTTCTGTTCGCTGCGTGCAACATTCTGGACCAGTTGCACGGTTTGCTGCAGCTCTGAAGCCGTCGGCTGCGAAACTGGCTCAGAACCCTGGATGTCCTCCGGATGCAGCAGCTCAATCAAATCAGCCAGCGCCTTGCGGCATTTCGAACAACCCGCGAGATGCGCCTCCAGTTGAGGGGTTCGCCATCCGCTGCCATTCTGCGTTAGATACGAATAAAGATTCTCGTCGGTCAGACAGGCTTTATTCGCCGTACCGTTCGTGTTCATAGCACCGTTCCATCCGTTTTGCCTGCAGTGGCAAGCGTTTGGACTCGAGAAATAAGCCTTTTTAAAAGTTTCTCAACACCGGCCTTGGAAAGATTGACTCCCTTACACTGAGAGATCTGACTAAAGGATAGTCCATTATAAAAATGAAGATCAAAAATCAGCTTATCCCGGAGCGAAGTCGGACCGGAGTCGGATTCAATCGTGTTCCTGGTCAGAGACATGAGCTCGCGAATCAACACCTTGCGGTCCAAGTCCTCGATTTCATCTTTATCGGCCAGGGCGATATCGACCTCGCCTCCTCCATCGCGATCCAACGTGCGTTTGACCGCCGCTGTCCGGCGCAAAGTATCCAACACCGATGATCGGCAGATTACCGCAAGATATGCCAGCAATTCGTCTTCATTTTTTCCGGAGAACCGCTTCATCGCGGCGCACTCGTTTGAGACAAGACGGATAATGGAGTTTTGAAAAAGATCGCTTTCCTGAACACCACACGCCTGCATGGAGGAGCCCGAGGCGGTTTGACTTGCAAGTTGTCTCAGGGTGCCACCGATAAAATATTTGATCTTAATGGTATACCGTCGTAGAAATTCGGTCCAGGCTTCCGAATTCCCGGTATCATCCGCACAGATATGAAACAACTCCACTGCATCCAATGAGCGCAACTTGAACCTCTTCACCGCAACTGTCTAAGCCATGAGGAACCCGCCCATTATACACAGTTCTACAAAACCACAAACAATAGAAGTGAAATAACATGTGGACCGGCATCCCGTTGTCTGCTGCTGCAGGCACATTGAATAGAATTCGATGCCGTTGAAAGGGTGACCTTGGAAATGACCGCACCGTCAGAGAGTCTTGCTGCGACGAGGATTGTAAATAATGCCGCCGGACTCCCGATATTCTCTTAGGACCGCGGCAGCCTCCTGCCGGCATATATCGCGCAGAACGGAAATCCCCCGGCGCTCCAGGGCTTCCACCCAGTTGGGCGGCTTTTCCCCTTCATCGAAGCCGGTATCTTCGGCATCCGAACCGCGTGCGCCGCAGACCAGTCGCCGGACTCCCGACCACGTGACCGCCCCAAGACACATCGCGCACGGTTCCGTGCTGGTGATCAGCTCATAGTGCCTTGATTCCGATGCGCTGAAATCGTAGGTGCCAAGTTCCTTCTGCCCGGCCATGATGGCCACAATTTCCCCATGAAGCACGGAGCAGCCGCCGCTCAACACCAGGTTCACTCCCGCCGCCAGCAACGAGCCATCCTCGATATGAAAAAGCCCCGCGGCGAAAGGCCCACCCCCGTGGTGGACATTCAGGCGCGAAAGCTCGACTGCAAACTGCATTCGCTCTTCAACCGTGGAAAATGCGCGTCTCTCTTTTGAGACAAATGCCTCAAGCCAGTCCGGCAGATTCAGCGAAAAAGATGGTTGATCCACAAAATGTCTCCGTCCCATGCCCTTCCCCGGGGCAATTACCAACGCTTCGGAGATCAGTTTACTGCATTATTCGAGGAATTCGTGGCAGATTTGTCCTGCGGCTTATATTCAAATTCGTCCGGACTGTTGTTTTTCCAGACCACACGCGCTACGTCATAGGAATTTCGGAGATTCGTGTTTGGACTATAAAAGAGCATGGTAATCTCACTCTCCGGCTCATTCAGCGTGTTCGAGAGGGTGACCAGCGTGGATCGAACCGCGCTTTCTGAATAGTGGGAAGGCAACGATACTTTGACCAGGAATCTCCGGTGCTTTGCCGTACTGGTATTCTGTATCTCCGCAATTCTGAAATCGGGCACACGCCCGGCGCTTTTGCTATCGGAACCTTTGAGTCCGCATCCGCCCATCAGGAGCATACAGACTCCGCACAAGACCCACGCAACGGTTCTCATCCCAGCCTCCTATCCTATTGATCGGCACAGCCAGAGACTTCTTGAGATCGAGGAAGACAAATTGTCTCAGACACTCTTCCCCGCAAGAGTGATCTTCCGCACAGACATGAAGTCTTTCTTTCCTTTTCTTTTAGAAAAATCGAAATCCTATTTTTGCCTGAAACCAAAACCGGACCGGCCCCGTATACAAAATAACGCATAAGAATCCATTCCTGATTCGTAAGGATGGGGGGAGCCGCGTGGATGGTTCCCCCCTTTGCTTTTTTTGCTCGCCGATCTCCGCGGACACAGCCTCCAGATAACATTTTTGCCATCCGCCTTTTTCCATTGAACCAGGTAGTTTTCATTGAACACAAAAGAGCGCATCATATGCAGGTAATCGAACAACGATCGTCAGGACGATGTCGGTGACAAGTGTTCTCCCCGACTTTGTGGCGATCATGCGGGATGCGGGAACAGGCTCCGCGGCATGTGAGGAAACCGGCAGTGAAAGAACTGGAATGGATTACCGAAATTCGTCTCGACGACAGAACCGAAGGGCCGAACCAAGGCCAGAGGGTAATGATGTTTTCAGGGTTCGCCAGCAGCCCCGAAGTATTGAGGGACCTTGGAACCGCGATTCACGAAAGGCTATCGGTAACGGTGCTGATGCGCGGCTTGCCGCGACACGACGGTGACAAACACAACTTCTATAGCAGTCGTGCCTGGCATTACTGGCGGGAGGCGGAAGAACCCTTCCTGCGCTTCTGGAAGGAAAAGGGCACGCCGGTAACACTGATCGGCTATTCAACGGGCGCGAACATCGCCATCACAATTGCGGCGCGCCACCCCAGTAAAGTTGCGGGTATTGTTTTGCTCAGTCCCTATCTCCGTGCCAGGAGTGCTGCAACCCGGACTTTGAGCTATGGCGTTTCCGGATTGTATTACCTGGCTCTGCCGCTCGGAGCTCTCGGCGGTCTCGCCTACATCTGCTATAAACGCTATCGTCGCGACTGGACGCCACGACGCACATTCGCCGTGGCCGCAGGATCGCTGCTGGGATTCGCATCCGCAGCAAAGATTCTGGATCGCGCCACGGTGGGAATCGGCCAGGCACCGGCACTGATGCGAGACGGGGAGGAAGTGCATGCTCCCCACTTCGAGCGGGTATCCCTCGTAGGAGGATCCACGCTCGTTCCATTCCAGCTCCTCACTCGATGGATCCATCGCCATACGGTTGTGCCCATCACCTATGTATTCGGCGAAAAGGATAGCGTTGTGGATGTGGAGAGCGGCGTGATGATTGCACGGCAGAATCCCAAGGCGGAGCTGTTCGTACTTTCCAATGCCCCGCACCGCATTGTCACAGAGCCGCGCATTTACGATATCGTCTGCGCGGCCGTTCTCCGCTGCTTTGATGAAAGCGCGGCAAGGCAGCAGGATTTCGAAGATGTGGATATTATTCCATCCGATCTTGAACTCAGCGACCTGGAAGCAGCGCCCTATATCATGGCCTGATCAGCTCGAAGCAAGGAAGCCCCGCCGGCTGTGATTATTGCAACAGGCTGGCTACCAATGCATCTATTTCCTGTTCATGTCCCAGCTCGATGAATTTCCCGGCCAGCCTTCCCTGCCGATCGATGACAAAAACGGTAGGGATGGCGGATACATTTCCCAACGGCTTCAAATCGATGATCGTTTTGAACTGAAAGGCAGCGACTGGATACGGAACGGCAATGGTGCAACTGATTTCCGGATGCTTTTTGAGAAATGGCTTCACCTTTTCCCAACCTTCATCGTCTACATCAACGCCGATGATTTCGACGGGCAGATCGCGATATTTCTTCTGCAAATCGACAATCTTGGGGATGCTATGAAGGCATGTCCCACACCACGTGGCCCACACATCCACTACCGCAACCTTGCCCTTGAGATCCGCGATGGTCCGATGATCACCGGCAAGAGTTTCATAGCCGAATCCCGTAACATCCGGTCTCTCGGAAGCGCTTGAATAGACCCCTTGCTGCTTGCCTGCCTTTATCAGCGGAGCCACTCTGCCAAAATAGTAGCCGGCAAGGCTGATCGCGATCAGTACCAGGAGCATGAGAGCCCAAAATGCTGCCTTTAGTGCACGATTTGCCATGTTTTTATCCTGTCCGGGGCAACGGAGAACGTGACCCTCCGAAATTTTGTCTTGGGAATCACCCGATTGTGGTTTTCCTGTTTATCGATAACCCCAAGGATTCTATTTTATGGCAGGCGCGCCAAAATAAAAATCAACGTTCGAAAATTTTGCTATCATCGGATATAAAGTTGGCCCCGGGCATGAAAACATGATCAACCCGGTAGGAGGAGAGATGATGCCGGCACTAAAGACTTTTCTGTCGATCGCTTTTCTAATCCTGACAGTCCCTTCATTCGCGCAAAATGAGACAAAGGTGAACATCGATCCATTTTTTGCAACGGTGGATGCAAACAATGATGGCGCCCTCAGCATGGAGGAATGGAGGACATTGGGTCTGATGGATATATCCTTCCCTCTATGCGATGCCAACAGGGATGGCAAGATCACAAAGGCGGAAATGGGAGCGTGCGCTGTGCCGGAATCGATGGATCCTAAAAAGGAGGGGATTTTGACGGTTTATGCAGGAGGACGCTTCGTGATTCCATCCCCAGGAGCCCCGGTTCCCAAGCCGGCAAATGCTCCACCTGGAATTACGCAGGCAACACAAATGGTTTCAGACAGTCCATACGTGGCTGGAGGGCCGACCGGTCAGGATTTCATCAGGATGTTCGATACGGATGGCGATGGAAAAATCAGTCATGATGAGTGGGAAAAGCTTAAAAACAACACGGTGTTCAAGCCGTTCCGCTGGCCGCAGTACAACCGGAATCGCGATGAGTGGATCACGGTGGAAGAAGCGCCAAAGGCACCCACACACCCGTGATTCGACGCAGACCTGGCGCCGCGACTGATTTCTCGCAAAGGGACAGCAACAACCTCTATCGCGGGTGTCGCAGCGGATTAGCCGCTGCCGACACCCGAAAATTTCCATTCATCAAATCGACAAAACCGACGCCTACCTGCGGGACAGCGCAATGTCGACGGTTCGGGGAATGGATGCGCGCTGTATAAACTCCCTTTCGGCGCTTGACTTCATCAACTCCTGCCCCTTGCCGCTGGCACTATTGCACACTTTTGCCAAGAAATAGGACTCCCCATATTGGTTGAAAACCAGTTTGGATACTGACTGGCTCCTTGTCTGGGGGAATGGGATTGTCAGCAGAAATGCATGCTCGGCGCCCTTCAGGCTTTCAATGAAAATGAGGCCTTTGGCAGCCGAGGGGATTCTGACGAGGTACTGGCCGGCGGGCATACTGACAGCTCCAGCACGGAAAGCGAACGGAATGTTATAGGCAAAAACGTCCGCATTCTGGGCAAAAGCCTGCCCTGATCCCAGCAGCAGCACCAGCAGAACCCCAATCACTAGCTGATAAAAATTCCTTTTCATATCGCGCTCCTGATTCAGACCGGGAGTTATTGGATGCAAACTGATCTAAATACTCTGCCTCAACATCTATATGCGTAAACGGAGCCCATTTTTCTGAATGGCATGAATTTTTGATCGGGCTGCAGGAAATAATCCGGATGCCGTCATGGCTCGGGGGTATAATTAACTTCACTTCTGAGCGCATGCTCACATCTCCCACAGGGGGGTGACGCAATGAACTCATGTTCTCCACAGGAAGTTACCCGGTTGCTTCACCAATGGTGTGAAGGAGACCAGGCGGCTCTCGGCAGGCTTGCCCCTCTTGTTTATGACGAACTGCATGTCCGCGCCCATCGCTATATGCGCAAGGAACGCGGCGGACACATTCTTCAAACCACGGCATTGGTGAATGAGGTCTATGTTCAACTGATCGATGCCCCGAAGATGCACTGCCAGGATCGCGCTCATTTCTTTGCCATTTCCGCCAAACTGATGCGGCAGATTCTCGTCAACTATGCCCGATCCACGGGATCGCAGAAGAGGGGAGGAGACTGTCGTCGAGTAACCCTGGATGAAGAGCTCTTTGTCGAAAGGCATGGCTCCGATCTGGTCAAATTGGACGATGCGCTTACCGCGCTCTCTCAGTTTGATCCCCGAAAAGCACGCGTGGTCGAGCTGCGATTTTTTGGAGGACTAAGACTCGAAGAAATAGCCGAAGTGCTGAAAGTTTCGACGGACACCGTATGGCGAGACTGGGATCTGGCCAAAGTCTGGCTGTACAGGGAAATGAAGGGAGTTAAACGGCAATGACTCCCGAGCGATGGATGGAGATCGAGCGCCTCTACCATTTGGCTCGGGCCCAGGCTCCCGAAGAACGCGAGTCTTTTCTGAATCAGGCCTGTACCCATGATGAATCCCTGCGAAAGGAAGTTGCATCGCTCCTGGTCAGCCAGGCTGAAGCCGGAGACTTCATCGAAGGATCGGCAATGGATATTGCCGCCAGGGCGATGGCCGCAAAACAGGTGGAACTCAATGCGCGCCTCATCGGACAAACACTCCTGCACTACCGGCTGATCGATGTTTTAGGTCAGGGCGGAATGGGAGACGTTTTTCTCGCAGAGGATACACACCTCAATCGGAAAGTGGCGGTTAAAGTCCTGCCCAATACATTTTTCAATGATCCGGGCAAGATGGCCCGCTTCGAACGCGAAGCGAAGCTGCTGGCCTCGCTCAATCATCCCGTCATCGCGGCCGTGTACGGGCTCGAACAGGCAGATGGAAAACGCTTCATGGTCATGGAATGGGTTGAGGGTGAAACGCTGGCACGAAGACTGAGCAAAGGGCCAATTCCATTCGAGAAGACACTCGAAATATGCAGACAGATAGCGGAAGGCCTCGAAGCCGCACATGACAAAGGGATCATCCATCGCGATCTGAAGCCGGCAAACATTATGATCACCGAGGGAGACAAGGTCAAAATCCTTGATTTTGGGCTGGCCAAGGCACTTGCGGGTGAGACACAGGCCATTGATGCATCGCAATCCCCTTCTCTCACGGCATTGATCACACAACCGGGTGTTATCTTCGGTACCGCTGCCTACATGAGCCCGGAACAAGCCAAAGGCAAGCCCGTCGACAAACGCGCCGATATCTGGGCTTTTGGAGTACTGCTCTACGAAATGCTTACCGGCCGTCAGCCCTTCACGAAAGAAACGGTCGCCGACACCCTGGTAGCGGTTCTGACAAAAGAACCCGATTGGAAAAAGGTTCCTGGAAGAACTCAATCACTCCTTCACAGATGCCTGGAAAAGGACCCCAGGCGAAGATTGCGCGACATCGGAGAAGCGATGGCATGGGTCGAAAACACGCCCGACTCCATGCTCGCCAAATACCCCCGGCTCGCCTGGAGCCTGGCCATCGTTTTCATAATGGCATTCGGGCTTTTGCTGTTTATATACCTGTTCGACCGGAACAGGAACCCTTCATCGGAACCGGTGCAATTGCAGGTCACTCCGGCGGCGGTAATGGCGCCGGAAGGCTCTTTTGCGCTGTCGCCGGATGGCCGCTGGCTTGCATTTGCAGCCAGGAGCGCCGATGGATTTGAACGCGTGTGGATTCGTGGGCTGCATTCCCTGCAGGCCAGCCCTCTCATGGGGACAGAAGCGGATTACATTCCTCCGTTGTTCTGGTCTCCTGACAGTCGCTTCATCGGTTTCAGTTCCCGGGGAAAGCTCAAAAAGATCGATATTACGGGAGGGCCTCCCGTTGCCCTGTGCGATATCCCGGGATACACCGTTGGAGGAACGTGGAACCGGGATGGAGTGATCATTATCGGACACCCCAATCGCGGGCTGATGCGACTCTCCGCCGAAAACAAAACTGCAATTCCACTCACTCTCCCGAACCAGTCACGGAATGAATCGAAGCACATGTTCCCCACCTTCCTCCCGGATGGAAAGCATTTCCTCTATTACTGCTTTTCGGGTAAGCCGGAGGGCAGCGGCATCTATGTCGCGTCGCTGGGCGAGACCCCGCAAACACAGACTCCAAGGCAGATACTGTCCACCAATTTCGGAGCAGTGTATATTCCCTCCCGCGCATCGCATCGTGGACAACTGCTGTTTATGCAGGAGCAGACTCTGATGGCGCAACCTTTCGACGAAAATCGCCTATGCCTGGTTGGCGAGCCCGTACCGGTTGCGGAAAAGGTCGGCTCTTTCATGGCCTTTGGTTTTTTTACGGCTTCGGCTAATGGCATTCTTGTTTACAGAAGCGGCAGTGCCGGACAAATCAACCAGCTTACTTGGTTTGACCGGCAGGGGAATCCGTTGGGAAAGGCCGGAGAATCCGGTGAATACTGGGGCCTATCCATTTCTCCGAACGGAACCCGCGGAATTGTCAGTTGGCTGAATCCCGCCCAAACGCCTTTATCCATCGATTTGTGGTTTCTGAATTTTGCACAGGGCACAAAAACACGATTTACTTCCGGAGAAGGCAATAGTCAAAGCCCGATCTGGTCGCCCGACGGAAGCCGTATCGCCTTCATCTCGAACCGCGAGAACGGCGTTTATAACTTGTATCAAAAACAGGCCGGTGGTCTGAAAGAATCGGAGGCGCTGCACAAATCCGCAGAAGAACAGGATGCCAACAGTTGGTCGCGAGACGGCCGGTTATTGATGTATACCACGCAGAATATCAAGACCAGGGCTGATCTCTGGATTCTTTCAATGAACGGATCGCGCGATGCCATTCCTTTTCTACAGACTGAGTGCAATGAGTTTGACGGCCATTTTTCTCCCGATACGAAATGGGTTGCCTACACATCCGATGAATCGGGAAGCAATGAAATCTATGTTCGGCGTTTCGATTCTTCCGGCCCGAGAGTTTCCGAAGAGGAAGGAAAATGGACGATATCGAAAGGAGGGGGGACGGCACCGCGCTGGAGAGGAGACGGCAGAGAACTGTACTATCGCACTCCCGACGGAAAGATCATGGCGGCTGAGATCGCGCCGGAAACCGCGTTCCGCATAAAGGCAACCCGCGCCCTTTTCCATGTTCCTTCGATTGCGCCAAAGATCTTTGGGAGCTACACCTATTTTTATTGGGATGCGACCAGGGACGGCAATCTATTCCTGATACCAACTCCGGCGGTGGAAACATCTCCTTCGCCGTTCACCGTTATTCTCAACTGGGCCGCTTTGCTGCGACATTAGGTCCGTGCGGAATCCATTCGTCTGGTTCAAATAAACTTCTGCATCCAGATAATGTCGAAATCCCGGCCAAATTTCTGTCCAACTCTCCGGAACCTGCCACATTCCTCAAACCCATGCTTTTTCTGGAACTCCAGGCTGGGTTGGTTGAGAGACGAAGCCCCTCCGATGATGGTATCGATTCCAAGAGTTTTTGCGTCCTGCTCAAGCCTGGAAAGCACTTGCCCTCCCAGTCCATGGCGGGTGTGTTCGGATAGAATGAAGATCGTGACTTCCGCGCTTCGGGACAGCGTATCCGCGAGGTGCACGGGTCGCAGGCCGGCAAATCCAATAACTTGACCATTCGGAATTTCGGCCACGTACAGAGGAAGCCTTCCTGCCAATGATTGCAGCCGGTGAAGGAAGCCGGCATCCACAGGCAAAGAGGGATAAGCCGCGAAGGTATTCTGAGCAAAATGGTTGAAAATCCCTGCGAGGGACTCGGCATCACTATCCTGAGCTATTCGAATGCGATACTCCAATTGGCTGCACTCCTTTGTTGGGAATTCCAGATTCCGGATTCCAGATTTCAGACCAAGACCTGGGCGCAAGCAGTGGCGCGCTCGCCAGCGGGACGCGGGCTCTCCCAGTCGTTGGCGACCGTTATGCCCTGCCTGGGCCTGAACTAGAATTTTACGCCGAGCCGAATGCCCCACTCACTGGATTTATTGGCCGGTTCCTGCCCCTCCGTAATATAGCCACCGTAGGAGAAGCTGCCGATCTCGGATTCCTTGATGTCCCAGTACCTGAAAACCGGCTCAATGAGAATCTCCTTTCCCCCAAATTTTTTGCTGATTCTCAGCGCTCCCCGGCCGCCCCATCCATTGTTCTGGACAGTCATCAGAGTTGGCAGCTCAGGGTTGGCATCACCATATTCACTGTGCATCCACCCGCGCCAGAAATGATCATACTCTGCCGATGGGTTCAGCGACCAACCATGCCCCAAACCAACCGTGACGCCCACCCCGATCGGGCTATATAGGAAATGGGACTTGCGATCCCAGAAATAATCCCCCCATCTGTTCCTTTTCCCACCCATGCCATCATACAGATATCTGTATCCAATACCTGTGACGGGAGTCAGATAAAGTCGTTCCGACAGGCTGATATTGCGGCCGAAAAGCAATCTTGTTTCAATGGTATATTCCCGTATGTCCTTGACATAATCCGGATAGGTTAAATCAGGATGGAAGTAATCGGTATTCGCAAAACTAAATCTGCCCTCCATTTCTAAAGTAAATTTTCTGGGGTGGAAGGCATAATCGCCATATACACCAAACTGGACGCCGCTTTGTTCCATGATCTCTTCTTTGAGTATTTCGGCGTAGTTGAGGTACTGCTGGTATTTTTGCGGCGAGACTTCAATGCCCAATTCCAACCCATGGACCGGATTCCCCTTTTTGGTTGACTGCGGTTTGGTCCTTTCGGAAGATGCCACAGGCGCCCTGCTTGGAGCCGGCAATTCCGCGCGTGGTGTTGCCCCTTCCCTTCCGGCAGAAGGTAAATTGCTGCCCACTTCCTGGATACGAACGAACCTGGATTCAACAAATGCCGTTGCAGCACCATCGCCGATCCGTATTTTCACGTAATCCTGATCTGCACTCAACACCTCAACGCTATCGCCACACGAAAACTGCTTCACTTGAACAATACTGCGTGGCTTTTCCCACGCGGGCACACCCAGCTTATCCTGACACTCGATCAAACCTCTGGTTTGCGCAAAAGCCGAAACAGTGAAGAAGAAGAACAAGACAAAGAGATTGAGAATTTTCACGGTAGCCTCTTCAGTATGGTTTGGTTGTAGCCATCTGCTGACTTATCGGCGTGCTGATTTTGGCGGTTAAGAATTTTGAATCGTAGTAACGATTGGATTGGGTTGGGTTGGTTGATTATTGGATAAAAATCCCCGCCGCACGGCTGCTTGCATGGCGCTGATGCGCCGGAACAGCGGCGCGCCCAGGGCTAATCGGGAACAACATATCGTTCATACCATCGCTCCACAGTGGAACGATGAAGCGACATCCATGCTTCATATACCGAAAGAACATACTGGCTGCGCGTTGCGGGAGTGACGACACCCCCGCCCGGGAAAAGATGCCGGATCGTCAATGAACTCCCGAGTTCGGGAGGATCCAGTTTATGAAAAACACCGCGAGAGCGGAGGGCACGATCAATCGGCCATCTGGGCCGTGTCGTCCTGCCACTGATGATCCCATACAGATTCAGGATATGCACGGCCACGGACTGAATAGCCTGCGGAGAGTCTTCACCATGGTGCTGCACGCCATACGCGTCTCCCCAAATTGCCTCCAGCAGGGAGTCATTCCGCTGCGCCGGAGGCTGCGGGGAATTCGGAGGAATCCTCGACTGTTCAACCAGAGCAGTCGAATCGGAATCAGCATTTGCAACCATGCAATTAAGCAGGGTCCAACAGCCGGCGGAGGCGCCGACATACCGATGAATAGGCCCATCCATTGGGGGGAACAGAGCTCCACAACCCGGACAAGGCGTCAACACGACCAGCCTCCTATCGAACCCAGATGCTTCTGCATTTTAAAAACTGCGCCAGTAATCCGCATAAATCTTAGCCAGCCTTTTCGATTTGGCTGCTCTGCGTTATCATACTTCCATAAATTAAGCCAACAGCGGAAAAGTTCTTCATTGCATTTCACGGCCGTCGATGTGGAAGAGGCGCTCTCATGATCGGCAAAACTCCGAATCATCATCCAAACCCACGTAGCCACAGATTCATAACAAAACTCCTGCAGGTCAGCGCGCGGTTCAGCATCCTGGCCACTCTTGCGGCCGCCGCATCCTGGCAAGCCCGTCCCGCATCCGCTCAATTACCGGCCGATACAAAGCCGTCCTTTGAGGTTGCATCGATAAAACCTGCACAAGATTGCAACAGCACCATGCCCCTTCCGGGAGGCGGGACCATGAAAATGCGAATGCCGGTTTTCGGCTTCAAACCCGCCCGCTACGAAGCCTGTGGGGCGCTGAAGGACTTCGTCATGGAAGCATACCAGGATGAACGAGACGCCGAAACAATTGCGGGCGGTCCGGACTGGTTTGACAAAACAGATTTCCAAATTGAGGCAAAAGCAGAAAACGCCGTCGCCAGGCAGCAGATGCGCCTGATGCTTCAGTCGCTGCTGGAAGAGAGATTCAAGCTGAAGCTGCATAGAGAGTCGCGCGAAAGGAAGGTGTACTGGCTGACCGTTGAGAAAAATGGGCCCAAATTCCGGCAATCGAAAGACGATGCGGGGAATCCGATTACCCAGCGCCCTCCCCTTCCACTCAAAGTGACCGCCGATGAGCTGAAGAAAGGAGTCCCGGGCCTGCTGATGCCGAATATTTCCTTCGCGGACAGAACGGAAGAGCTTCGAGGGAAAGCGGTTACTCTGGCCAGCCTGGCCGCATCATTGCGAACCTATGTTGGGCGCAAAGTTATCGACAAGACCGGTCTTGTCGGATTCTATGATTTTGAGCTGCGATTCACATCCGATAGATTGGCGAATCTGCTGTCCCCAGCCTCATCCGGCATCGCGGGCCCGGGCCCGACCGGTTCTTCCGCAGGTTCCTCCCCGATTCAACCACCGGCTGAAGCCGGAGGCCCTTCAATTTTCGGAGCCCTTCAAAAGCAGCTTGGCCTGAAACTGGAGGAGAATAAAGTATCTCAGGATTACATCGTTATTGACAGCGCGGAGATGCCATCGGAAAATTAGGGCGATGCATTTTCCAAGGCAGCAGAATTCTCCATTCAGAATCGGGTTTCACACTTTTGCACTCGACTCCTCAGACTCACGTTCAACGGCATTGAGCCCAGATGGAAATTGCCCGCTCCAATCCCGTCCTTTGCCGCACTTCGGCAATGGGGCCCATATCAGGGATTGTGCTAAGATAATTTAGTTATTTAATAGGCTCTTCTGGGGAATGATGAGAAGCCTGACCCGAATCAAATCTCGATCAATCCTCATTACCCTGCGCATTCTGTGCTGCCTTATTCTGATCCCTGGAACGGGAGTTGCGCAGGAGGAATCCAAGTCTCAGCCTGCGAACGTCAAGCCAGTCCAACTGCTTGTCGATATGAGCGCCGAAGAACTGAGGCAAAATTATCCATACGAGTTTTCCGATCTTGTATTCGACTCAAATCAGGACAGTCTTGCCGCATTGCTGAAAAATGCCGGGAGGAGGGTCGAGGACTTCTTTCGTGATCTATCCAATACTTCATCGAGAGAACAGGTTGTTCTGCAAATCCTGGATTCCGGTGAAAAGCCTCAAGCTACTTCCAGGCAGGAGTTTTATTATCTCATCTCTCAATCCGGATCCGCCTGGAAAGAAGACCGGGTCGATATGGAAGGGCAACCCGCCAGCCTGAACAATGGCAGAGGGTATGTTCTGACATCCGGATTTGCCCTCCTCTGCGTCTACCTTCATTTCAGTCATCAGCCCGGGTCTCGGTTTCGTTACCTGGGCCGCGACGACTCCGGAAACGGATCCTACGTTATTGCGTTCACGCAGAAGCCCGGGCAAGGGGACTATTTGGTGGACTATGTTGATCCCTCAACTCATATCCAAACCCATTACCTTCTCCAGGGATTCGTGTGGCTGCAGCCGGACAGCTATCAAATCCGGCGAATACAAACCAGCATCATTGTTCCCGCGGGATCTTTGAAAGACCAGGTGACCAGAGTCGATTATCAGGAGTTCCATTTTGAAGGAGCGCCGCATTCGCTCTGGCTGCCCTATGAAGCGACCGTGAATCTAAAGGTGGGGAGCAGGATATACCGCAATAAGCACCAGTATTCCGACTACAAAGTGTTTGATGTTCAAAGCAATTACGCTATCACCAAGCCTGGCACAGCCGACAACGGATCATCCGAGCCTGCGCAATAGCCCGATGCCCGCGACTCTGCCTGCGGGCTGGTGCCGGGAAACTCATGCTTTGGGGAATTCACCGCGGATTCCCGAAAGATGCGCCGTACCCGCTCCGTCCCGCGCGCGGCCGTGCTTCTGTATTGAATCACTACCGCGGGGCTATGCTACAATAATGCCCATTATTGCATTTTTGATATTTTACAAATTTTAAAGGCGGCTTGATAAGGGAGTGCCGGCTATGTCTTTGACACGCTCGCAAATTTGGAGACTGGTCCTTTTTGCAGCGACCATTACTTGCGCCATTTTGGCCAGGATAAATGCCGGGCAGCGGCTGTTGTTCCAAATTGCCGGCGGCATTTTGGTTTTTGCCATAACGGCGCTGTGGCTTATGGCAAACCATCGTGATCACAGCGCATAAACTATCCCGCCACCGAACGGAACCTCACTCATGGGAAATCTCTCGACTACTGAATTGGTAATTATTGTTGTCCTCGCAATTGTACTTTTGCTGGGGCTCCGCATATTCCTCACAAAAAGAGGTGACAAGTAATCTGCACCTGGCGATATAGAGAGCGCATCTAATTTAGTCGAAGACGCCCTTTCCCCTCATCCGAACCGCAATCATTTTTGTTTGGATCGAACCGGCTCCATAATTTTATTGCATACCTCCTACATATGTAGTAGATTTATCTACAATCGTAGTATTCATGGGAGACCCCGAATGACCAAACGCAAGCCAGTGGCACTGACCAGATTCGAACTCGAAATCATGCGTGTGTTATGGAACCTCGAACGTGCATCCGTTCGGGAAATACACGAGAACATCCTGGACCGGCGGCGTCCTGCCTATACCACGGTTCAAACGATCGTTCACAGGCTCGAGGAAAAGGGAGCGGTGCGACGGCTCAGAAAAATCGGAAATGCGCTGATCTTTGAGCCGGCCATTGCACGCAGTGCGGTCCATGGTCGGCTCATCACCGAACTGCTGCACCTGTTTGGCGGCTCCGCTCGTCCGTTGATGGCCTATCTGGCGGAAACAGGGAAACTGAATCTGGAAGACCTGCGCGAGCTGGAGGCTCTGATAGCCCGGCAACGGGAAATATCATCGGATGATTCCCGGCGGGAAGGAGGCAAGAACCATGACAAATCATGACTGGCTGATACGGTTCTCCACAGCACTCTGGCCGGCCCTGTCGGACCATCTCTGGCAGGCATCCATTGTGGCAGCCCTCTGCCTTCTGGCGCTTCCCGCATTCCGAACGGCAGAGGCCAAATCCCGTCACCTGCTATGGTCGATAGCCTTTGCACGCTTTGTATTCCCTCAATCACTCGTGGCACTTCTGGCCGGATTGCTTCGCTTCCCCGATACCAGCTCTGGCAGTGCGCTGCAGGGAGTTGCGGCGAAAATGGCAACGGTAACGCAGCCATCTGCATTGGTAGTTGAACACCAGTCGTCCGGTATGGATGCCATGCAGGCGAGTCACTCCGAACTGCTCTGTATCCTGACGGTATTATGGATCGCGGGCTTTGCGTTTTTCCTGGGAAGATGGTGGCTTCGCCAGCACAGGCTGGCAGTCTCCATTCGAAACTCCCCCGAAGTCGAAGCGGATATCGCCCGCACGATTGAATCGCTGAAAGGACGGCTGGGATTGGGCCGGAACACAAGGCTGCGGGCTGTATGGCGAGGCTGTGAACCGGGCGTGTATGGCGTCCGACGCCCTGTGCTTGTTCTGCCGGAAGAACTGCAATGCCGTTTGCGTCCGGCTGAAGTGGAAGCGGTTATCGCCCACGAATTGGTTCATGTGCTTCGCAGGGATAATCTCTGGAGCAACCTTCAGATGCTCGTCTGCTGCATCTTCTGGTTTTATCCGGTTGTCTGGCTCATCGATCGTCATCTGATTGCCGAACGGGAACGTTATTGCGATGAACGAGTGATTGATGTGCTGGGCAATCTCCAGGCCTATGTTTCCGGCCTCATCAAAATAGCGAGTATCGGACTTGGATTCCGACTGGCCGGAGTTTCCCCGATGACTGGGGCAAATTTGAAAGGGAGAATAAGGAACATGATGAATACCAAAAAGAAGACAGGCTTGCAGGCAAGGATTCTTTTGACTTCCATCGCCATCCTGGTTTTCCTTCTATACCTGATGGCGGCACCGCTTCCGAAAGGCATGAGCCAAACCGCTCAAAACAGCCTCAAGAGCGAAAATTCAGAGGACTCTCCACTACAGATAATATCCGCCTACGCAGAGGACATTGCGGTGCCGGCCCGGGGTGACACGAAGGCAAGGCCCCGCATAGTCAAACCCAAAATTGTTGTCAAAAACAGCTCGGATAAAGCGATCGCAGGGTATGAACTTGAAATCAAAAAGTCGGGCTCAGATTCGGTGTTTCTGGTCCGAAATGAGGCCGGCCTGGCGGCAAAGGCGACAGAGGTTTTTGACCAGGGGACAATGGAGAAGCCGGCAACCACCGTTTATGCCTCCTCGCCCGCTGAAAAAAGCGGCGGCGGAGTTGGCGGAATGTGGACGGTTCATGTCATCGTCGTACGGTTTGAAAACGGGCAGGTAGCAACGATCCACCCGATGCCGATTCCTCCCCCGACGAAAAAGCTGCCCGGCGGAATGATCGCGGGAATGCAAAACCGCCGGACAGGCGGCCCGGTGCCGCCACCGCCCCGCCCCCAGCCGTTTAAACAATCATCCGAGACCGGATCCATCGATGTCGGCGGAAAATTCCCGGAATCGAAGCTGATCAGACGGGTCGAACCAATCTATCCGGATCTGGCTTTGGAAAAACGCGTACAGGGACGAGTAACCCTCGTAATCCATGTTGATGATGAAGGAAATGTCACGGAAGCAAAGGTAAAGCAAGGACACCCGGTCCTCAACGACGCGGCAATTGCGGCAGTGAAGCAGTGGAAATATACTCCGACACTTCTCAATGGGAAGCCGGTCCCGGTCATGGCGACGGTAACGGTTGATTTCAAGCTCAAATAAACAAGAGCGGTCCAACCTGAAACGGCATCCAGAGGGATCTCTCCTTGAATGTCAGATCTTCCCTGGATGCCGTTTCAGGCTCGCGCGCGTATCAAAAATCCTTTTATAGCTCCGCGCACACGACTTTTACGAATTTTCCATTCACCAGGTGATAATGAATGAATTGCGGAATCACCGCTATCTGGCCAACAGTCAGAGGCTTGAGTTTCGGAAAGTCCGAGGCGGCTACCGCTTCAGCCGATAGTTCCTTCACTCCCTGAATCTGCACCCTGGCTTCAAGCGCGATGGTATGCGCATCCGAGACAAAACGGTCCACAATCACCGTTTCTTTAATATATGCATGAAGGAACTCATAAAATTTCATCACTGATTCGCGGGTCTTAAACGAACCGCCGACATGTATCATTTCGAATTCGTCAGCGAAATAATCAAGAAACCCCTGGTAATCCCTGCCGTTGAATTTCTTCAGGTAAAGATCAAATTCCTCACGGTTCATAGACGCCTCTCTATTCAAGAATATCCTTTTATTAAAAAGCCGATTATAGGATCACAGCCGGTAATGTCAACAAAGCCCCTGCTCCATCACCTATATGGCGCGACCAATGTCCGAACCATCTCCGATAGCATCGATGATCAAAGAGGAATTCCCACAGTCTCCGATCTGATAAATCTCAGGAGCTGTTCCTTTCAGGCTTTTGACGAACTCCGTGTCCGGAACCATGGGCAACGCGGGTAAGATGGTATCGGCAGCCAGGAACTTCTTCTCGCCTTCCTGGGTCGTGATCATCAATCCCTTATTTGTTATCTCTTCATACTTCACGCCGGACAACAAGGGCACTCCCTTTTGCTCCAGCCACCAAAACAGGCGCAACTTGTAAAACTCAACCAGTCCATCCCCCATTCTCTCCGCTGCGTCGACGACAGTGACCTTTCTGCCGCGCTTGACCAGAAACACGGCCAGCTGAAGAGCCTGGATAGCGCCACCGATGATGACGATATTTTTGCCGATGGGCATCCAGAATTTTGTGGCCGACGACAGCATTCCGGGACCCGCAAACCTCAGATAATTTTTCAGCCGGCGGTTCAGAACGGCAGCCTTGACCACATTGCCCGAATCGATTCCAGGTATTTTCGGAATGGAATATTGCCCGCCTGTAGCCAAGACCAGCACATCCGGATTCACCTGCTCAACCGTCGTCTTGTTAACCTCTTTGCCGAGGTGAATTTTAACGCCCAGCTTGGCAATCTGGGTGCTGAGATAGCGCACCAAAGCGGGAAGGTCTTCAATAGCAAGCCCCTTAATAGTGGCCGCCACGGGCATGGAACCTCCCAGTTGCGGTTCTTTTTCATACAGGATTACTTCGTGTCCCCTTAAGGCCGCTACCCTGGCCGCCTCCATTCCCGCCGGGCCGCCGCCGACTACCATAACCTTTTTCTTCTTAAGCGCCGGTTTGATTTCGTATTCCCGTTCTCTTGTCAGGGAAGCATTGACGCGGCAGCATGATCTCCCCGGAATAGGATGCGCATGTATCCTGTCGAGGCAGGAGAGACAGCGCGTGCATGGGGCAATGTCTTCCAGTCTTCCCGCTGCAATCTTGTTGGGAAGTTCCGGGTCAGCCAACAGGCGCCGGGTCATGCCAATAAAATCCGCTTTACCCTGTTGCAGGATTTTCTCCGCCAGTTCGGCATTGATGCCGCCGGTGGCAATCACCGGTATGGAAACGGCCTGCTTCACTGACGCGACGAGCGGCACCCAAAATCCAGTCCCGCTCCCGCTTCCATCAAGTCCCTCCGGCAAGGGAACCGGGACCTCCGGATAGCAGACCGTATCGGGCCAGTTCATTAACTTATAGATTGGACCCAAACCATCGCCTTTGGGATGCAGATTATCGGCGCCGGCAGCTTCGAAGATGCGCCCGAATTCCCGGCCCTCCGCGGGAGTTATGCCATCGTCTATCCCATATTCGGCGGCGTTATAATGAACGCCGATCGGGAAGTCTTTACCCAGACGTCGCTTCATTTCCTGCAGGATTTCAACCATGAACCGGGCCCGGTTTTCCAGGCTTTGAGGGCCGTATTGATCCTGGCGCTTATTCCAGTGACGCGACATAAACGTATTGCCCAGGTGCTGGGTAGCGCAATGTATTTCCAGATGGTCAACCCCGGCCTGTTTGAAACGCTCTGCTGCCTTTACAAACTTTTCCTGAATTTCTTTGATATCGGCAACGGTTGCTTCCACGGTTTCGTCGCCCCAGTGTTTTTCGTATATCTCCACTTTCATAACCGACGCCGCGATGGGCGGGCGTCCGGAAAGCGCCGTGGGACACCAGGGGCCGGCATGCATCATCTGCACGGATAACTTGCAATCATGTTTGTGGATGGCATCTGCCAGTTTACTGAAGCCTGGAATGTATTCGTCCGCATCGATACGCAACCCATCGGGCATCCTCGCGCCTAAAGGATAATCGACATAGGCATCCCAGAGAATAACCATGCCCGCGCCACCCTTGGCCACCGCTTCCACATAGTCGATGGTCCTCTGGTTCATACGGGCATCGTGGAGGTCATGGGTATTCATTTCGGCGGCGGTCTTTATGATTCGGTTTTTAACCCGCATCTTTCCTATATTAAAAGGTGAAAATAGCTTTTCAAACTGTGCCTTCCCGCTCATTATCCCTCCTCCTTCTGTGTTGCGTTTCAGACATAAATTGCAGGGAAGCAGCAATCCGAGATTCATCTCTTTCTGCAGAGCTTGCTACGCAAGAGAGTGATTGCGGGCGCCCAGGACTCACTGAAATCAAACGGACAGGGAAAACCAGCCCCGACAATAAAAATGCTTCCTGTTCCAGACGGCCCTCTGTTTCCAATGAAATCCGTTCTGCACACTATTCCCGATTTTAAGCTGGCAATTTTACTACCGTATGCGGCAGATTGATGCAAGAAACGGATAATTTGCGGAGATCCCCTTATTCAAAGGAATCCTGCCATATGAATCAGAACGGTCTTCCCTGTCTGGACCTGTTGAAAGCTTCGCCGGACATCCTGCGCGGTTTGATGTGTGAACTCTCAAGCGAGGACGCACGATGGAAACCCGCCCCGGACCGATTTTCCGTGGCGGAGGTGCTGGCCCATCTCTCGCACAGCGAGATTTGCTGCTATCGACCGCGTGTGGACCGGTTCATGACCGAAGTCATGCCGGAGCTGGAGCCCGACGATGCGCAGATGTACCTGGATTTGTATCGCGGGCGCGATGCGGAAGAAGAATTTGCGCATTTCGAAGAGCAGCGCGGAATAAACATACAGTATCTTCGGGGACTGCCGGCGTCCGCGGCAGACCGGCGCGCATTCCACAAGCAAGCCGGAGAAATCACTCTGGCGCAGATGCTCCACGAGTGGGCTCTGCACGACCTGGGGCACATCCGGCAAATCGCAGAACTGATCCGCGCACGGCGCTATCGGGAGGGCGCCGGCCCGCTCGGCGAATCCTATCAGCTCAAACCGTAAGTCCTGCGCGGCAGGTCGAACGCAAATCTTTCCTTTAATGCCATCTTCATGAATTTCGAGCATTTGGCCGGAACCCCAAAGCCATGCTTTAGGGTTCTCTAATCGTCCTGGCCTGTGCTACATTCGCTCCAACTGGAAAGAGGTCCTACCATATGACAGACAAAGATTCACTCAGGAACGAGCTGAAGATGTCGTTTCTCGAGCATCTCGATGAGCTTCGCAAACGTCTGATTTACTGTGCCATCGCGGTGGGAGTCGCATTTTTTATCGGATTCGGGTTTTCCGGGCAGATCTATGACTTCCTCTCCATCCCCGTGAAAGTGGAAGCCAAAAAGGCACGGTTGGCTCGGGAAGAAAAACTGCTTGGACCTGATACGCGACGCGCATTAACTCAAAATCTCAAAGAAGCGGACACACTGCTTTATACCTTTGCGCTGGATGCTGTCATCGAAAATGTCAAGGTGCCGGCGGGGACGACGATTCCAATCAGAATTGTGAATAAAGGCGGCAGGATCAAGGCGGTAATGGCCTCAAACTGGATTTTGGGCAAAACTGTCATTCAGCAAGGAAGAGAGATCCTTGAAGTCCTGGGTGAAGCGGCAGTGCTGCCGGGCTTCGACATCCGCGATGAATTGGTTTTAACCAAGGTTTCGGGAGGCTTCACGCTGCGCATGCAGGTGGCAATCTATGCCGCCATAGCCCTGGCCATACCATTTTTGCTATATCAAATTTGGGCTTTTGTATCTCCCGGCCTATACCAGCATGAGAAAAAGTACATTTTCCCGGTAATCGGGATGGGCTCCATTCTGTTTTTCCTGGGTGCGGTCTTCGCATACAAAATTGCATTTCCTATAGCATGCAATTTTCTATTGAGTTGGCAGGAGGGGTTTCAAACTCTATTGAACGCCGAAGAATACCTGGATTTGATCCTGTTCCTGATGTTGGGGCTTGGATTCGTATTTCAGATCCCGACGGTTTCATTCATACTTGGCCGTATTGGCCTGATTACACCCCAGTTCCTATTGCGATACTGGCGTCACGCCATAGTCGCCATTGTCATTGTAGCTGCGCTGGCTACTCCCACACCGGATGCGTATAACCTGATGATTGTGGCCATTCCGATGTGCCTCCTCTATCTGTTCAGTATTGTCATTGTATGGCTTTTCGGGAAAAAACGCAGATCAGACCAGGAAGTAACCACCAAAGCACACCAGGAAAGCTGCCTTTTGGTCGGATTGCTCCTTCATTCAAGACTGATATTAAGAAAGAGAGCGCCCGTCTCCCACAATGCAGCATACTAATTGTGGGCTGGGCAAAACCCACGGAAAACCTGAGAAAACCTGGACACCCATGATTTGTTCGTCTGACCGAATGAGGAGTTTCGGAAAGGTCTTGGCGGAAATTCCCGACCGATGATTCATGTTGCTGAGGAATACGGGAAGAAAGCTTGTAATGGGCTTAGCTGTTACTACTTGAGGCGAGTAAACAAGCCTGTTGCGAGGAGAGATGCGAAGTCTGGAGGGGCGCGTAGTTTAGGTTCGGAATAGATCCGGTTGAGCTGGAATGCAATTGGCCTTGAGGCTATGTAAAAGCAGACCGAGCGGCCGACAAGCCCTTTATCCAATGCCGGTTGAGCCGTCCCGCGAATTCACGCATGTGCGTCAGGCTGCCGGCGGCCACCTGGAATGCGGAACCAAAATGCGACACTGTTTCAATCCATTCCTTGGGAATAACTCCAATTCGATTCAGGATCGGGGCAAGACGGCTATCAATGAACCCGCGCTTGTCAGAGCGAATCATGCGTCCCGATCGGTCGACCAAATCAAAATACTCGGCTGTGGATGTGTCGAGGATACCACGCCGGCTCGGGGTTGATTGAATTGGGGCCAACCAACAGTCTGCAGAATCCCGAAGAGAAGAGCTCGAAGCAGTTCCGGGTGTTGAGGGAGCATTAATCGTGTCATCAGTTTGACAAGGAGAACAATCGAAAGCCGGGCCCGAATCACTGGGTTGAGGGGCTGGTTGCTGGGACAAGGATTGGCGATGCCAGGCGCGGATACGCTCCTGAATGCTGGTGAAGTCGCTGTCTTCGGGAGTGGAGGCAGCGCCGGCCCGAACCATATTCAGATCCACATAGACCAAGCAAGCTGTAATGGCAGAAGCATCCAGAAGCACCAGGCATTTAAAGCGAGATTCCCAGAAGCGGCCCTTGACCTTATCTTCCTTGTTAGCCTTGCGAGCGATGAATTCACTGAGTTTGGCCACGAACCAGCTCAGGCTGCCCAGCCGCTTGCGCAGAACAGTAATGTGTTCCGGACAATCTGCTAATGCCTGGATCTGTTCGACCCTAGGAGGAAGAGGCTTTTTGCTGGTGCGCGGTTTTCGGGGGCAGAGTTCTAGCCATCGGGCGGCGACGTCGAGATCGGACCAGGACTCAAGAATGTCGGGTCGGGTTCGCAAGATGGAATGCACGTGGTTTTCCATGATGGCATAACCGCACACGTCAATGGCGAAGATGCCGGCAAGTTGTTTCAAACGATCGAGAATCCATTTTTTGCGATGGGAGAAATCCCGGCCGCTAAGAGGGTCATACCCGCAAAGAAAAGATCTGCGGACACATCGACTGATGCAATGATAAACGCCTTCCTCCCCTTCGATGACATAGATGTTTCTTGCCAATCCCATGGTTTGCCTCCTTGCATAGTAACTAATGGCGAACCTTGGGAATTGAGCGAAGAAAAATTGGAGGCAATCGAACAAAACAATGGGTGTCCAGGTTTCCCCAGGTTTCCCTAGGTTTCCCTCCCCAGGTTTTCCGTGGGTGTCCAGGTTTCTACTCCGTGGGTGTCCAGGTTTTCTTTGTTTCTCCGATTGCGAATGCTTGGATGCGCTAGGCTTCCATGGATTTTGAAGCTTTTTTGCTCTCGACTTCGCCAATAGCGTTCTTTGGGATCGTACTGATGACAAAGAATGCAAGCAGCATCGCGATGGCGCCGATCAGAAAAACGCTTCTTATCCCGCTTTGCATGGAACTGCGAATCGCCTGCATTGTCGGCTGATAGAGCGCCTTCCCTGCCTCGCCTTTTGCTTCGAAGGCTTTCTTTAACTCATTTCGGGCCGATTCATTCAGCAATACCTTCTGATCGCTGAGAGCGGCCAGCGTCTGCTTATCCGCGATCTTCTCCAAACCTTTGGGAAGCGATTCCGCCAAAGCGTTTTCATACCCTGAAGTCATTGCTGATCCGAGCAGGGCTGGGGCGATTGCGAGCCCCATCGAAAAAGCGAAGAAGAAAGCACCCATCGCCACCCCTAGCAGTCTTTTGGGAACCGCATTCTGAACTACGAGCGTATTGATCGTTGGAACCGCGCCCATCCCAATGCCTGCAATGGATGAAATCGCCAGGCTCCATCCGATGTGGGTTTCCGCCGACAGGAATAGTATGGCAAACAGGTCAGCCGTCAGCAGGCCAAAGCCGACAACATACATCCATTTGAACCGTTTGGATCTGGAAAGTAGGAAACCAACCGGCACGCCGATAAAAGACATCAGAAAGCTGCACGGAATGACCACATAGGAACTGTGTAATGTTGAAACGCCCTGGACTCCCTGCAGAAACATCGGGAAATACATACTCAATCCTGTTTGCCCGATAAATGACAAAAGGGTTGCAATGGACACGGTCAGGAACGGCCGGTTCCGGAGCACTGCGGGATCCACGATGGGCTCCTTCACCCGACCTTCTACGCGGAGGAAGATAACCCAGAATACCAGGGAAATTCCCAGCAACGCCAGAACCTGTGGGGAGCCCCATCCACGCGTCCCGGCAAAGGAAAGGCCGACAATGGCGGTAGAGGAGGCAATCGCCACCAGAATGCATCCCAGGAAATCAATTCTGGGTTTTGCCTCGCGATTTGCAATAGAAGGAATTCCGGTTGGAATTGTCAAAACACAGACCGCGAGAAGAGGCAGTGCCAGCAGATAGAGATAGCGCCAACTCAGATTGTCGACAAACCATCCACCCAGGATGGGCCCGACCAGCGCACAGGTTCCAACCGGGATATTGAGCAGGCCGATCCATTTACCGCGCTTTTCCGGTGGGAACAGATCGCCTATGGCTGCGAAAACCAACGGCATCATGGCTCCGGAGCCGAATGATCCGACGACGGTTGCGGCAATCAGAAATACAAAGGTTGGAGCGCTGGCGCACATTATTGCGCTTAGCAGTGAAAAGCTCACGGCAATCAGCAACATCTTCCGGCGTCCATATAAATCCGACAGCTTTCCATAAATGAGGGTTGCAAATGCGCCGACCAGCGCGGGAATGGAAACCGCAGCGGCATAAAGCGACATCCCGTTCAATTCTGCGGCCATTTTGGGACGGGCAATGGAAAGCGATTGTACGAAATAGGCCATGGTTCCGTAGACGGCAAAAATGGCTATCAACCCCATGGTTATTTGTCTTTTGGGGAAATTATACTCAGCTGGCAAAGTCGACATTCCGGAAGATCCTCCCTGCACAGTTCAACAGTATGATCCATTCCTGGATGCACAAGGGATCATAGCAGATGAGCTGCATCGAATAGTGCCCCCTATCAAGCCAGAATCGCCCGTCCGTTGCAACATATTTGCCAATTCCAGCCCAGGATTTCCTGTCCGTGGTATCTTTGGCAACAAGCCTGCCCTCGGCTCTTCCGATTACGTCAACCGGCTCTGAAAACCTTCTTTGTTTTATTCGGAACTTGTCTGTTCTAAAGTGTAGGACCGTACCGGTATGAATTAGCGAACATCTGTATTTTAAATGTTGAAAATCTGGCTTTTTTGAGACGTAATTCCCCTCAGGGATATCAGCACCAACCAATTACGGAGGAATCGCGCATGAAATTGCGTATCGCGGTGATTACAGTTTTATGCATCGGCCTTGCCTGCGGTGTTTCAATGCAGAGCAGTCAGACCTTTGCAAAGGAAAAGAAAGCGGCCGCATCCGGCCGGCCGGTGGTCATGCCCAAAATAACGGTATACAACCCTATGGGCACGCCGCCGCCGATCGCGCTGGTACCGCAGGCTCCTCGCCTGAACACGCTGGACGGCAAAACTATCTATTTTCTAAATACCGGCTTCATTGGAACCGATCGGCTGATGGCGGAAATGATGGATTGGTTTAAGGCCAACTATCCAAAAACCAACATCGTATACAAGGATGGCAAAAGCGGCGCCGGATTAGCCGAATTGAGCAAACCTTTGTGGACGGAGATTGAGCAAAAAGGGGACGCCGCGATTGTCGGGCTGGGGCACTGAAGCCTCTGCGCTCCAGGGGCGGTCCGCCTCTCTTTTGATATCGAATCCAAAATGAAAAAACCCGCAGTACCTCTGATCCTGAACGATTTTGCAAAGCAGGAAAAGGAGGTTTCCCTTAACCTCGGGATGCCCAACCTTCGCATTCAGTATTTCCGCGGCCCGGTTTGGGGGAAAACAAATGAGCAGCTCAGGAAGCAAATAGTAGAAGGCAACAATCCAATAACGGGAAAACCGGCAATGCCCGAACTGGTCCAACTGTTGACCAAACCGCTGACGGCCGAAGAACAAAAGACCGGAGCGGTAAAACAGGACCTGGGGCCAAAGACATACACGGGCACTCCAGACGAGCTTCAGAAGTTGTTTCTTGAAAAAAGATATACAGACTTTCTGCCCGTGGAATTGCCCACAGAACAGAAGGTGGCCGAAATGTTGAAGGCCACCAGTCACCAGCCGACCGAGGTTCTTGGAAAAATGAATCCTGGGTCTGAAGCCGGTGAAGCCTGGTCCTACACCGTGAAGGATGCCGCTGTTAGCGCCGTCATGGCCGGCGCCAAACCGGAATATTTCCCGGTCATTCTGGCCCTGGGATCAACCGGCATCACCGCAGTCAATGTGTCCGACAATGGTTTCATGGCGGGCGCCGTTATCAACGGCAAGATTCGCGATGAAATCAGCCTTAACTACGAAGAAGGCGCGGTCGGTCCCTATGCCCATGCCAACACGACGATTGGCAGAGCCTGGAGCCTTTTGTCCATCAACGGCGGGAACTGCGGCAAAGTCGGAACGACCTATATGGGAACAATCGGAAATCCCATGAACCTGATCGGGATTATCATGGCCGAAAATGAAGGGAAATCCCCCTTCAAACCGCTGTCCGTGAGACGAGGCTTCAAAGAAGGGGAGAACGTGGTCACGCTGTTCATGGGATGGGGCATACTCTCCGCCAAGAACTGGGCTGCGACCATTTGGGGCCCCAACATGAATTATCCAGAGATCATCAAGGAAATCTATAACACGCAGGACGGTCACCTGTTTGGAACCTGCGCGGTCCTGAGCCCGCCGATTGCGAATTTCGTCAAAGATGGCGGATATGACTCCGTGGAAAAATTCACGGAATGGGTGACCGGACAGGCTGCCGGCGCCAAGCTGGACAACCGTATGACGATCAACAGCGGTGTCCGCAAGTCCGGTGGAGTATTCACGGTCGTCGTCACCGGAGGATCCAACAACAACTACTTCAGCATGGGCGGAATGGTACCTTCCCAATCCATCCAGATTGACAAGTGGCGATAGCGCTTTGAACCTATAAGGGGGCATGAAGAAATCTCCATGCCCCCTTGAGGTTGTGAACCACTCCGGCTGAATTACCGAATAAGGTTTTCGTCAAGCATCCCGCTATAAGCCAGCTGCGCCGGGCCGGTCATAAAAACGTGGTTGTTCTCCGCCCAGCGTATATGCAGCGTACCGCCGCGAAGGATCACTTTTGATTCGCGATCGGCGCGCTTCGTAACGGAAGCCATGACCGCAGTCGCGCAGGCACCGGTACCGCAGGCCAGCGTTTCCCCGCATCCGCGTTCGAATACGCGCATGTGAATTCCTTCCGAATCGATAACCGCGAACTCAATATTGCACTTTTCGGGGAATGCATCGTAACGTTCGAGATAGGCCCCGGGCCTGTCGATGTCCATCGACGCAAGCTCGGCCGCGGTGATATTGAGAAATGTTATCGCATGGGGATTCCCCATGGACACGCAGTTGAACTCAAAATTTCCATAAGGCGTCCCGATCTTTGCATCGACGACAAAACCATCACTGTTCTGGGCTAGCGTTGTCGGGATTTCCCTGGCCGGAAAGATCGGCTGGCCCATATCCACGGTGCAGCTGGCGAGCTTTCCATCCTTGCCCAGTTCGCATACGAGCGGGCGCAGTCCCGCGAGCGTATCGGCGACGAGCTTACATGTATTGTTCGACTTATCGAGCTTTAGAATACTGTTGTCGACGATGAACTTGGCGAAGCAGCGGACTCCATTCCCACACATTTGGGCAAGCGATCCATCAGAGTTTATGTAGTGCATGTAGGCATCTGCCCCGGTGCGTTTGGGCGGCCGCACCAATATGATGCCGTCAGCCCCAACCCCCATATGGCGATCGCAGATGCGAGCAACCTGCTCTGCGGTGAACTCGATTTTGTTATCCAGGTCATCGATGACGACGAAATCGTTGCCGGCCCCATGGATCTTCTTGAACGGTATCTGCAAAGCTCCTCCTTAATGCACGGTATTATCGCTTCGATAATACCGTATATTGAAAGCAGATGCGCTCTTTGTTTGCCAGAAACTTGTCGGCATCCGCGCAATTCCGTGGATTATCTTTTGGCTTTGGACTTGTTCAGAGTTACAGCATCGCGTACGAGTGCCCTCAGCGCCTCCTCGTCAATCGCCTCCCCTTCGTGGAAGTCAATAGCGCGCCGGGTATTCCCTTCAAGGCTGGAGTTGAACAGGCCGGATGGATCCTTCAATGCCGCTCCCTTGGCAAAGGTCATTTTTACAGTGTTCTTGTAAGTTTCGCCGGTGCAGATCAGCCCATCATGCGCCCATACCGGGACTCCCCGCCACTTCCACTCTTCGACGATTTCCGGATCGGCTTGCCTCACCAAAGCGCGCAGGCGGCTCAGCATCCTGCCGCGCCAGTCGCCCAACTCCTCGATTCTCGCGTCAATCTGCTGCGAGGGAGACTTGCTATTCTCGGACAGGCTTTTCTTCATCTTCGTATCTTCCTCGTGAATCACGTCGAGTATTCGCGCCGGTATTCATTCCCCCCTATAGGCTTTCTCAAGGTCTGCAATCACAAATTTTTTCATTTTCAGAAATGCCTGGGTAACGCGCTGTCTCTGCTCTTCGCTGCCTTTGCTCATCATGTCGTTCATTGCCGCAGGGATGATCTGCCACGACACGCCATATTTATCCTTTAGCCATCCGCACTGCTCTGCTTCCGTTACCGCCGACAGTCCATCCCAGTAATGGTCGATCTCCTCCTGCGTATCGCAATTCACCATAAATGAAACGGCTTCGTTGAACATAAAATCGTGGGGATGGGCGCTGTCCATTGCAGCAAACCATCTTCCATCCAGCCTAAAGTCGGTGAACATCACACTACCTTCCTGATCCGGCTCCATCCCGGACGGATAGCGGGCGATTGTGCCGCGTTTAGCATGTCGAAATATCGAAAGATAAAGATCCGTGGCTTCTTCAGCCTTGCCGCAGTTGTCCGCGACAAAAAGCAAGGAAGGAATAATGGCCGGCCGCTCGTCGCCCGCCGGACTCGTCAGAATCAGTTGCCAGGAGAGCCCGTATTTGTCCTGTATCCATCCGTAGCGTTTGCTGAACGGGTACTCCTGGATGGGGGCATCAAAACAGTTCCCCCTTCAGCCAGCCTTCCCCATACACTGTCAATACGCCGCGCCGCGTCCGCATCCCGCATCGGGTCAAAATTGATCATGAAGGAAATGGAGGGATTGAATGTAAAATACGGCCCGGCGCTGATGGCCATAAATGGCGTCTTCCAGAGTTCGAATGAAACGATATCGCAATCGCCCGAAGGCGTGCCGGTGATCGTGCTTACGTTTGTGACTCTCGAATCCGGCAGGATCGACACATAAAACGCGGCTGCTTCCTTTGCTTCCCGGTTGAACCATAGATGCGGCACTATCCTATTCATATCCATAGTGTAGCAAACCTCTCGCGCGGCTCTGTTGTCCACGCAATTTGCGAAATTGGCTAAAAAAAGAATCCCGCCACCATCACACGGCCTATTGGAGAGATGCAACGTCCGTGAAGTGCGACTGTTGCACTTCACGGACGTTCGAGTGTCCTAGAACTTATATTTCAACCACATGCGAATCTCGCGATGACCAAATCGTGTGATCTCGTTGTTGTTGAAGTCCGGGTTCAGCGCATCCAGAGTCGGGATACCCCGATTGGGATGGTTGAAAGGATTGAAAAGCTCGGTGCGGAACTCGAGTTCCTGTTTCTCGACGAAGCGCATCGGCATTTTGAAACGCCGCGTAACGCCCACAGTCCAGTCGTTCCGTCCATTCGCTGTAACGGTGTTGCGTCCGACGTTGCCCACACCAGATTGAACCAGGAAGTGGAAAGTATCCGCCGGCTGCGCGGCATTGCAGGGGATGGTCACATCGTCGCAATTGAGAAAGTTTTGAATCTCGAAAAACTGTCCCGCGGGAGTCGGCACACCGAACAGAGAGCCGTCAATCCCAATTGAGTTGAATGGTGCCGAGAGATTGCCTATGTTCGGTCGCCCATTGGCGGCATTGCCGTCGTTGTTTGTATCAATACCCCCCACAAAGATTGTCTCCGGCGCGCCAGACTGATATGAATAGGTCCCAGAAAGCTGCCAGTCCCGAGTCAACGCTTTGACCGGAGCCCAACCCGAACCCTGGCTCCTGATAGTCGGGATTTCATACAGGTACGTGATCGAAAACCGGTGTTTGCGATGAAACGCCGAGAGACCTTTATCCAGGCCGGGGTTGAGGAAGTCCTGAATTCGCGTCGATCCACCGCTTGTAGTAAAGACCTCCGATCCGTTATCCAGGGTTTTGGAGAATGTATAGGACGCCCTCAGCAACAAGCCGGCGGCCATCCGCCGCTCCGCACTGAACTGAGCCCCGTGATAGGAAGAGTGCCGTCCATTGTCCCTGGCGGTTACTGCTCCCCGCGCGGTGTTGATGCGGACCCCGTTAATGCGGTAGTTCAGTTCGTCATTGCCGAAGAGCCTCACACCGGCCGTGCCGACATAAGCGGCCGTGAACACAAAGCCGCCCGGCACTTCCCGTTGTATATCCAGATTCCACTGATGTGTCACAGGACTGGCAATATCGCTGACGACGGAGGTGACGGCAAGCGCCGGATTGAGAGCCGAGGGTGCAATCGTGTCGACCAGCGCACTGGCATTTGCCGTGCCTCGACCGGTGGACGGCGCAATGATAGAACCGCCAACCACATTCGGCGGCGACGCAGCCGAGTTCACAAGGATGTTGTTGAACAGGCCGTCATAGAACATGCCATACCCGCCACGGATGACGGTTTTGTCTTTGCCAAACAGCCATTGAAGCCCACTCGGCGTGTAGGCGAAGCTCAACCTCGGAGCCCAGTTGTTTTTGTCCTGCTTCTGCAGGATCCGTGTCGGATAGGGTCCGGTGAATTGCCCCAGCTCGGGGAGAACCGTAGGATAGGCCAGTACATTCAGCGGCGTACCTGCATACTCATAGCGCACGCCCATTGTGACCGTCAGTCTCTGATACACGCGCCACTGGTCCTCGAAGTAATAGGCCTGGAGCGTTTGATCCGGCCTGGCGAGCGGGCTTCCGAACACCTTTGCCGCGCTTCCGGCCGAGCCCGTAAAGTCATCGATATAGTTTGCCAGGGCTGTGCAGGGAACGCCGCCGCAGTCGCCGCCCGAATTGTAGGTGATGGTTCCCCTGCTGTTGAACGGCACCGCCTGTTCGGCGGTAATGTTAGCCAGGTCAAATCCCAGTTTTATCGTGTGCCTTCCCACACTGGCACTGACCATGTCCTGGATTTGCCACGTCTGGTTATTGCGCCCCTGTGGAAAACCGGAATCCACGCCAATGCCTGCACCGGATAAAAAGCCATTCCCATTAATGGTTGCGGTCGGTCCGGCAGCCGCTGGGTTGGACGCCGTGGATGGAAGCAATCCGAATTGGAAGTTGATAAAGTTCCACGTAAACCGGGTCTCATTGACAGCCCGTGGGCCAAACTGGTGGGTCCAGCTCGACCCGAAAAATCTGGATGGGCCTCCCTGCTGAGTCCGGAAACCAGGCAACTGTCCCGGATTGGCAAAAGTGTCCGGGGCAAAGGTTTGGGCACCCTGCCAGTACCGTGCCGAAATCGTGTCCTTGTCGGTGGCAATGTAATCGCCACGGACAAGCGTTTCATACGAGTTTTGAAACTGAGAAATCCCGGAAGGCGTCACCAGGCCTGTTTGCACGGATGGCCGTCCAAATCCAAGGCTGATGCTCGACGGGCTCGAATTTGGATCGCCCCTGAGATCGCCGATTCCCGAAAGCAGTGCGGCGATTCGCGCATTCTGAGGAAGCGATTGCAGCGCCGCCACGCCGGCGGCTGTGGGAATTCGCAGAGCTTCATCGGTCGCAGTGCTTCGTGTGCGATCCCACTGTGCGGTTCCGAAGAAAAACACCTTGTTCTTCAGGATCGGCCCGCCGAAGGCAAATCCAAAAGTGTTCTCTACGGAAACCGCCTTTTTATCCAGAGTGCCGGCCGGAGGTTTGTCCGCTGCATCCATTGAATTCAAAGCTGAATTGCGAAAGAGATTCCAGGCGGACCCGTGGAATTCATTGGTCCCGCCTCGCGTAATCACATTCGTTACGGAACCTCCCCCTTTGCCGAACTCTGCACTGTAAGCATTGGTCAGCACCTTGACCTCTGAAATTGCCTCCAGGTTTTGGGGCTGGAAGGCCTGACCGGTAATGGACAGGTCGTTGTTGTCCTGACCGTCGATAAGGAAATTGTTGGCGCGGGGCCTTGTCCCATTAACTGAAAACCCGACTCCGTTGGTGAAATCATCTCGGGATGCCGGCTGGGTCACTCCGGGAAGCGTCAGCGCCAGGGAAATTGGATTCAATCCGATGATTGGGATATCACTGACCTCTTTCTGTGTGATTTCTCCACTCAATTCTCCCGATTGCCTCTCCACCTCCTGAGTCGTACCCGCTTCAACAACCACCACCTCCGAGCGCGGACTCACCTTGAGCGTGACGTCGACCGTCACGATGGTGGCCGCATGCACCTCCAGTTTATTGACCTCGACGGTAGTCAAGCCCGGAGCCGACACCTTGACTTTATATGTACCCGGTACCAGCGCATCGACATAGTAAACGCCAGAATCGTTGGTTGTGGTCTCACGCGTAAAACCCATATCCTCATTGGTCACGGAGACACCCGCACCAATAACCACCGCCCCGCTGCTATCTTTGACAGTCCCAGCTACGGATCCCCTGCTGGTTTGGGCTGTCGCAAAGCTTGCCGCCGCCATAACGGCCAGGGCAAGCAAGCCCGTAATCAGCACTTTTCTATCCATGTTGTTTCCTCCCGTTCCAATCGCACGTTGACCTTCATATCCGGTGAAGGTGAAAGAAGGAATTTTCCCGTTGATTTTGAGGCCAAGGCTTATTGCTCTGGAGCCAAAGGAAGCAGGCATCTCCTCGAGATGTGCCAGGAAGACCCTCTGCGTTCGCATGCCTCATGTGGGATCCTCCAATGGAGATATTCGAAAAGGAATACCCACCAGAGTAAGAGGGGGGACAACCTTGTTCGTAATTATATCAGATCGCTGCAAGAGTCCACGAAATTGGATTTCATTTATCGTCTATCCGGCGGGACGGATAATGCTGCATATTATTTATCGAGGGCAAGGCACTTCGAAGTGCCTTGGCTTGCCACCGTCTTCGGCTTTATGGTTTTAAAGGGCGGCAGCACCGGTTTCCATCCAATTGGGCCAAACGCCGGTGCTCCCGGTGGGCCCGGCTTCATGCGCGGCATAAGTGGCGATATGGTTGCCGTACGGGACAGATTTTTGTTCTCTGAATCGGTGGCGTGACGCGGAGGGGCAGATCGATTCTACGTCCTGGGGCCTGCGGGATTTTGCAAATAAAAGAAACCTCCAGGCTCCAGGACTTGAAAAGGATGCGACTTCAACCTTATTTTTTCTTCGGCGGAGGGCCAAAGGTTTTCAGATTCACCGGGCCACCCCAATCAAACTTCGTCAGATCAAAATCCTTGATGGTGTTCTCCCGATCCAGCGACGGGCCAAGGTAGAGCGCGTGGAACAGAACCGGCTTTCGGATAGCCCTGAAATTCAGCGGGCTGTGCATGACGCCTTTAGGAATGAAGATGATGGTTGTTGAAGTAATGGTGTGCTTCTCCATTTCCTCCCCCATCCAGAAATCGATCTCGGCATCAAAGCTCTTGCAAAGATCCGGCAGTTGAGCGCCGAGGAAAATCAGGAACTCATCGTATTTGTGCGTGTGCGGAGTCTCCCAGCAAACCGGCGCGGTAAATACCTGCCATCCTATTGTGGCAGTGGCTCCGGGCAATGCCGAAGCGCCGCGAAAGTATGTCTGCGGGCTGGCTATTTCCGGGAATGGCGGAATGCTGTTGAGGGAAACAAAATCATTCGCCTTCGGCGGCTGGTGGTTGTCGCTTAAAAAATATTTTCCATATTTTGTCCCATCCGGCGACGGTGCCGCCTCCGGAGCTGCAAATAATTCGCCTTCGCTGGGGTCTAAAGCTCCCCGCAACGAGCTTGCGAGTGCAATGCCGCCCGCGCCGGCGGTGATATTTTTTACGAATCCTCTGCGCGTGGTACCCTTTTTCCCGGTGCCGACAAGACTCATGGCTGTCTCTCCTTTTTATGGATTCTCATCAGTAAAATCGAATGAATGATGATGTCATCCTAGCACAATGCGAGGCCGGCGAAGCAGCGAAACAGCGGATGTGTCTTTCCGAAAATTTGAGGGGGGCTTCACGGCACAAAACGGAGGTGAAGCCCTCACGAATTCCACCAATCGAACCATGCCGGGGGCACAGTCTGTAAAGTGAATTGAATTCGTGGCATTTAATTAGCCGTATTTTCCACTATTGCCACTCCCATAAATTGTGCCCAATCTGTAAAAGACAGTTTTGTTTATCTCCATCAAAAAGCTGTCGATATGGACATCGTGGAGATAAAAACAGGGATGTGCTTGTGTAGCAAACCCTGATCTGAGATATATAAGGAAATACCCTCATGAATTGTCCAAAACTGAGCCTATGCCCTTTTTACAACGACAAAATGCCGATGGAAAGCGGTCTTGGCGCCATCTACAAGAAAAAATATTGCATGGGCAGCAATAAAAACTGCGCCCGATGGCTGGTGCTTCAGAATCTTGGACCGGAACATGTACCTGCCAACCTCTATCCCAGTATGCTTGATGTTGCCAGCCAACTCATCGAATCCGGGGGAAAGCTTCCTAGCAACGAGTAGGCCTGTGGCGCTCAAGCTCCCGGTGTGAATTTGCCAACCATCGGCTATCTCGAACCAAATCCATAATTCCCTCTTGTACCGCCCTGGCCGCGCCACGATAATTATTGAGTTCCTAATTTGTATAGCAGCTTTTAAAGGCTTATTCATTCAATCGTTCACTCGGCAGCGGCGCATGACAGAGGCCCTTCCGGTGTTCGTTTCTGAGGCCGTCGTGCTAGCGCATCAAACGACGCGATTTCGCGGGTAATGAGCGAGCATTCCTATGGGTAGCAAAAGCAAACTAGGAAAAAATCACACCCAAACGATTGAAGAACTTCGGGTTCGTCGAAAAAATGCCAAGGCAGTCCCGCGCCGCAGCAAAGGCCTGGCCAAGCCCGATACCCGATCAACGGCCGGAGAGGAAAGGCTTTCCCCACTAATCGACAGCATTCAGGATGAAGTATGGTTCGTTGATTTGAACGGCAAGCTTATTTTGACCAACCGTGCCGTCAAGGAGGAATTTGGCGCGGACCTTACGGATGAAGAGATTCAGGAAATTGCCTCCGGCTTTGAAGTATACCGTCTCGACGGCACGCCTCGTCCTATTGACGAGGCACCGCCACTGAGAGCGCTCAATGGTGAAATCGTAAAAAACTGCGAGGAGATTGTCCGAACACCGGCAAATGGAGTCTTGCGCCATCGGCAGGTGAATGCAGCCCCGGTCAGGAACAGCAACGGTGAAATCATCGGCTCGGTATCCGTGGTGCGCGACGTTACGAGTCAGAAGCAGGCAGAGGAATCCTTGCGGCAGAGCGAGGAACAATACCGACTGCTCTTTGCAGCCAATCCCAATCCCATGTTCGTGTTCGATGAGGAAACGCTGCAATTCCTGGCAGTGAACGATGCTGCCATCAAGCACTATGGCTGGACCAAAGAAGAGTTCCTTGCCATGAGCATCCTGGATATCCGTCCCCTCGAAGATCGGCCCATAGCCCTGGATGCGATCCGGCAATACATGGGCGCACGCGAGGCTCGCATCGGAGTACTCCGACATTGCCGCAAAGACGGTTCGATAATGTTCATGGAGATCAGCGTCACTTCCATTTCATTCTCCGGGCGCCCCAGCCGGCTTTGCTCGATGACCGATATCACGGAACGGGAAAGGGATCGGGCCGCGCTCAGGGAAAGCGAAGAAAGATTTGCCATCGCGTTTCATGCCGGCCCGATGGCCATCGTCATTGGTCGCCTCGCAGACGCACGCTTTCTGGACGTGAATGAGGCTTTTGTACGCACGCTGGGATATTCGAGAGAGGAGGTCATTGGCCATACGGCCGCTGAATTGAACATCAATACGGAGCCCGCCCATCGGGAGGAAATCCTGCAGTTGCTCCGAATAGGAGGCACAGCGCGCGGACGCGAAGCAACCTTTCGAACCAGAGACGGCCAACTTCGAAGAGTCCTTTTCTCCAGTGCATCCATCAAGATCAACAACGAGGATTGTTTCCTCTCGGTTTTTCTGGACATTACCGAGCGCAAAGCAGCCGAGCAGGCGGTCGCAGAACAGGCACGGCTGCTCGATTTGAGCAGTGACGCCATCATTGTACGTGATGACGACGACAGGATTACCTATTGGAACAAGGGCGCGCAAGGCCTGTATGGCTATGCGCCGGAGGAGGCATTGGGCAGCGTCTCCCATGCATTGCTCCGAACGGATTTCCCTTCATCGCTGAGCGCTATCAAGGAGAAGTTATATCGCGAGGGACGATGGGGGGGCGAACTGGTTCATTCCCGAAAGGACGGCTCCAAGGTATCCACAATGAGCCGATGGGTACTGGATCGCAATGCCAAAGGAAATCATGCTTCCATCCTGGAAACCAATACGGATGTTACCGAACGCAAACAGGCAGAGCAGGAGAGAACCCGCCTAGCCTCTTTCCCAATCCTGAACCCGAATCCGATCATCGAATCGAGCCTCGATGGAACCATCCTTTTTGCAAACCCTGCCGCACTCCGTCTTTTTCCCGATCTATACCAGCGCGGAGTGAGCCACCCCTATGTTGCAGACTGGGAGCTTTTGAAGGACGCCTGCACTCTTGGAAAAACCGTCCACCGAGACGTCTCTCTGGCGCAACGATGGTATCAGCAGATTTTTCACTATCTGGAGGATTTCCAGAGGATCCGGATCTATGGAACAGACATTACGGAGCGCAAGCTGGCAGAGGATGCCCTCAATAGAGCTAACTCGGACCTGGAACAAAAGGTTGCGGAACGAACACACGAGCTGGCGCAGAGAGCGGCCCAGCTTCGTGCATTGGCCGGCGAACTGACCATTGCCGAACATCGAGAGCGGACACGGCTGGCAACCGTTTTGCACGATCACCTCCAGCAGTTGCTCGTTGGGGCAAAGTTCCGTCTTTCCGTGCTTGGTAGAACGGGAGAAGAAGCAGCCAATGAAGCCAGGGAGATCGAGGATTTGATTGATGAATCCATCCGGTCGTCCAGATCCCTCACCGCGGAATTGAGCCCTCCAATCCTTCACAATGCCGGGCTGAATGCCGGCCTTGAATGGCTGGGAAGACGAATGGCCGATACCCAGGGACTTTTCGTGGATCTGAAAGCCGAGAAGCTTGTCTCTCTGCCCGACGATATAACCATTCTACTTTTTCAGTCCATCCGTGAACTCCTGTTTAACGTGGCCAAACACGCCAAAGCCCATTCTGCGCGCGTTGAACTGCGGTATATGGGAGGAACCATCCAAGCCACTATATTAGACCAGGGGGTCGGGTTTGATCCCAATTCATTGCCTCCCGCAGGCGAAGGAGGCAGAGGATTCGGGTTGTTCAGCGTGCGCGAACGCGTCGAACTCTTCGGAGGAAAGCTGGAAGTCAAGAGTTCTCCCGGTAAAGGAACAAGGCTAATCATCTCCGTACCCATTTCGCGAACCGCACAACCGATGCGCGCAGCAGCGCAGGCCGTCCGGAAATCCGCAACTCGAGACGGAACAGTTCACCCGCCGGAAGACCGCAAAATACGCGTATTGCTCGCCGACGATCACGCTGTTGTGCGACAGGGCATTGCCAGCCTTCTTGGCGACGAACCGGATATCGAAATTATCGGCACGGTCTCGGACGGGCAGGAAGCAGTGGACACAACCCCGAATCTATTGCCGGACGTGATCCTTATGGACTTGAGCATGCCCAGGCTGAATGGAATCGAAGCAACACGCCTTATTCACGCGAGATTCCCGGAAATCCGCATAATCGGATTATCCATGTTTGAGGAAGCCGAAAGTGCACAAACTATGCGCGACGCGGGTGCAGTCGACTATCTTTCCAAAAGCGGCCCGGCTGCGGACTTGATTCATGCGATCAAATCCGGTCGTAGAACGCCCACCTCCCGCAAACGTGGACGCAGGAGTAAAGCATAACTTCCGCCTTTAGCAGGCCGACGCCAATCGATTCCCGGTTATTATTATCCTTGATTGAACCTTACACTGGTTTTAGTATAATCTCCCAATAGATACGTTGGTTATTAGGAGAAACCTGCAAAGCAGAACAAGCTGATTTCTTTGCCGTGTCCGTCCTGTGAAGAAAAGCGAACTGCGCCGCTTCGCCCGGCGCGGGTGGCGAACCGGCAGAGAGATTCGAGGTATTGCCATGGCTGGAGGATATTCGGGAAAAATCCTAAGGGTTCATCTGTCTGAAGGAAAAACCGACACCATCCCAACTTCCAAATACGAGGAATTCGGCGGAGGTTTGGGCATAGGAGCGGCAATTTTCTGGGACCTGTGCGTGGCGCCAGGGCATTGGGATCTGATGGATGCCTTTGATCCGAACAATGTCATTACTCTGATGACCGGCCCTCTGGCCGGAACGGGGATCTATTCCGCCAGCCGCACGAGTGTTTCGGGCCTGGCTCCGCAGTCCTGGCCGGTCAATTGGTTCTCCCACAGCAATTTTGGCGGCACTTTTGCAGCCTTCCTGAAATTTGCCGGATGGGATGGCATTGTGCTTGAAGGAAAATCAGCAGCGCCGGTTTATCTCAATATTATCGATGAGAAGGTAACAATCGAAGACGCGAAGGATCTGTGGGGACTGGATACCTGGAATACACAGGAAGAAATATGGAAAGCGCATAGTCAGAAAAGCAACATCCGCTACGGGGAAGATTGGCAGAATCTGGAGGGCCGCTACACCATTCAAAGGCCGTCCATCATCGCCATCGGCCCTGCCGGTGAAAATAAATCGCGCATTGCGTCCCTGATTCATGGCGGTGGCTCCGGCGCCGGCCAGGGCGGCTTCGGAGGCGTCTTTGGAGCCAAAAATCTGAAGGCCATCGCCGTATTAGGCACCGGCTCCGTCAAACCGGCAAATCCCAAAGATGTTATGAAGGCCCGTGACTGGATTGAAACCAACTGGCCTTCGCCGCGCAGACAGGGTGCGGGCAGCATCTCTTCATGCTGCTACGGGTGCAATCGAGGCTGCCATTCCAGGGAGCCTGTCTATGGCCAGGATTCGGACGCCTGTGCCGAATCGACGTGGTTCAATCCTCCCCCGCCGTTTAAACCTCCCGCGGCAAAAGACCGGTGGAAAGCCACCGATCTGATTCAACAGCTCGGCATCAACGGCTCGGAACTGTCCTATATTGGTTCCAGGAGTTTCCCGAGTCCTCCCGGCCATCCAATCCAGCCGGTGATCCCCTCCAAAACCGGCACGGCCTGGTACCTGAAAAAGGCTTACGACCTTGGCGTCATCGGGCCGGGCAAAAAGATAGACACTTATCCGCTTCCCATGGAGCTTTGGGATCAGGTGGAATTTGCCGAGATCTTTGCCAAAGCGATTGCCAGGCGCATCGGCATTGGGGATCTGCTGGCTGAAGGAACGGTGCGTTTCGCGGAGAAAATCGGTCGGATACAGGATACCGAAAGCATTCTCCGATACCCCGCCTGGGGATATGTGGACCATTGGACAATGCCGAATGTGGAATGGGCCTATGGCACGCTGGTGGATTCCAGAGATATCAACAATCATGATTTATCGCTCGCACCTGTCAAAACGATGTCCTGCGAGGAGTATGTGAAACTGCTCGCGTCGGCTTGCCTTCCGCACAACGATGATCCTTTTATGTTTGATTATAGCTGGCAGGGCGAACAGGCCTACAAAACGGGCATCTACTCCGACCATAAAGCCAAATTTATCGCATGGCGCCAGCACTATGCCATGTTCTACAAGGAATCGATGCTCTTCTGCGACTGGGTGTTCGCCAATGCCTACAGCGCAAACGCAAAAAACGGCCGCGGCCCGACACCGGAGGCGGAACCTGTCATGGTCAACGCGGTCACAGGGAAAAACCTGAGTTTTGTCGACGGGATAGAAACAGGACGAAAAACCTGGAATGTGATCCGAGCGATATTCACCCTGCAGGGCAAAAATCGAGACACCGAAAAATTCTCCGGATACATGTATAAGCCGGGGGCGTCCAAGGCGCACTATTCAACTTCCATTCCCGTTTTTGATGGAAGCAACTGGGCATGGATTGACTGCAGCGATCTTTACCTCGACCGTGAGGGGGTGGAGCGCTGGAAAACGGCATTCTACAGCATTGAAGGCTGGGATCCGAAAACCGGTCATCCCAAACGCGATACTCTGCAAAAGCTGGGTCTGTCGCATGTGGCGGACGTGCTTGAAAAGAGAGGCAAACTGGGCGCCTGATATGTGGGACCAGCGGCCGATACGGGCTATTTGGCCGCTGGTTCAGCAAGCGCCGGAATAGGCGGTCCTCTCCTCTGGTGCGGCACTTCGACTGCAGCTATCACCCCTCGCATATCTTGCTTTATTTCCAGCAGAAAACCGCTCTACAATGAGCCGGACTGAACCATCGACCCGCAATCCTTCCAGGAAACGAAAGGAAACGCATGTTATGGCGGACTTAGCAGGAACCAACGGAACCAGAAAAGAATTCAAGGTGGTCGGAAAACCGAATCTCCCGGGCGTGTTGTCCTGGTCACAGGCAACCGGCGTCGCAAAATACGGCATCGATGTAGTCGTGGCCAACATGCTGCACGCCAAATTCCTCCGCAGCCCCTATGCAAACGCTCGCATCAAGAGCATGGACACGACGAAAGCCAAGGCCATTCCCGGCGTTGTCGACATCGTCACCTGGGAAGATGCGGATCTCAAGCACCTGTCCAGCGGTGGAGACGGCGGCTTCATGATGGGCCCGACGCAGGCGTTTCTGGATAACCAGGCCGATCAGGAAGGAGCGGAAGTGGGCGCCATCGTCGTCGCCGAAAGCGAAGACCTTTGCGAAGAGGCGCTGCGGGCTCTCGTCGTGGAATGGGAGGAATTGCCATTTGTCGTTGACCTGCGAAAAGGACGTGCTTCCGATGCGCCGGTCATCAGGCCATCCTCCCCGGCAGGAAAAGCCGGCTCCGGCGGCGGCTTCGGAATGGGAGGAGGCAACAATCCCCCCAAAAAGGGCAATGTGAGCTATTCCAACACCAACGACGGGGATATCGAAAAAGGGTTCAAGGAAGCGGATCACATCATCGAATATGACATGAATACCTCCGCTTTTTCCGGGCATATCCCCAATCCGTTGGGTACGGTCGCCTGGTGGTTTGACGACCCCCTGCGCGGTGAGGGAAAGAATCTGCAAATCGAAGGCGTTCCCTGGGGACACGACCAGGTTTCCAGCATGAACCGTGTAGCTCCGGACAAGGTCTTCCAGAATTGCATGTTCGTAGGCGGGCGGTACTGTGACTGGGGCATCCGTAAATCCCAACAGGTCACGCCTATGCTGGCCAAAAGAACCGGAAGACCGGTGCGATGCGTCAACCGGCGCACGGACATGTATGATTTTAACCTGTGCCAGCGCTATGTGCATATGAAGGTCGGATTCAAAAGCAACGGTCTGATTACGGCTATCGATGACTTTTCCATTGCGGATGGCGGAATCCGGGGCAGTTCCATTTTCGGCAACACGATGGACCAGACCTACGGGCCCTATTTCACCACCCGCTGCCTGAACATCAAGCAGAGCATGGAGGTTGTCGACAGCAATACCGGAATGATGTATGTCAGCGGCCAGCATAACCCAATGGGCTGGGACACGCTGATGGTAGGGTTTTACCTGATTGCGGATAAGCTGGGCAAGGACCCGATAGAAATCGCAACGCTGAATCTCCATGGACCGGAATCCCAAACCGATCCGAATCCGGTCCCCAGCTATGAGGCCTGTGTTGCATCCGTAAAAAAGATGATGAACTGGAACTGGCACAAAGCTGGCGCCAAAAAGATGTCGGACGGCCGCATGCACGGGGCAAGCTTCCGGTACAACCAGTGCCCTCGCCATTCAGGAGCATCGTTCAATCCGAAACTCGAGCTTCGAAACGGCATAGTGCATCTCGCATCCAAGGGGCCCATCATCGGCCACTATGGATTGGAAGCCAATGCGATGACGGCGGCGGAAGAACTTGGACTCGAATACAAGGACATCCGCATTGATCTGGATCACCACGAGATTTACCGGCCGTTTGGCGGCGGTAGTGACGGATCCACCGCTTCTTCATGGGCTGTGAAGGAATGCGCGAATAAGCTCAGAAAGCTGATTCTGGAAACGGCAATCGAGGAGGCAAACACGCCTCCCGCGACCGGTGGCATCATGATGGGGGGCCCCGCGAAACAGGCTCCAAATCCTTTCAAGGGCCTGAAGCCGGAAGACCTCGACATGCAGGGCGGCAAAGTTATTGTCAAAGCCGATCCGAGCAAGGGACTTCCCCTGGCTCAAGCCGTCCGATCCAATCTGTTCGCGACATTTTCGGGCAGACCGCCGCTGTCCCTCTGGAACCAGCGGGGCAAGGCGCTGGACACGATGAATGCAGCCACATGCGAGGTAGCCGTAGATACGGAAACCGGAGAGGTGGAGATTCTTCGTTATGGCGTTGCCGCGGATCCCGGAAAAATCATGCGACGGACATCCCTGGAAAGCCAGATCGACCAGGCGATGGACTTTACTACCGGATGCCAGCTTCAGGAGGAGTTTGTCTACGACCCCAAAACCGGAGTAAGACTCAGCACGAATATGTTTGAGTACAAGAAGGTCAGCATGCTCGACATGCCCCGGGTAGACCTGGAACTTCTGGAAACGCGCGTAGGCAATGCCTGCTACGGCGCCAACGGCATCAGCCACTCCCTGACCAACACCCATCTCGTCATCATGGCAATTCACAATGCGATCGGCAAATGGGTAGAATCGCCGGCCACGCCGGAGAAAGTTCTCAAAGCTTTGGGTAAGGCCTAGCGGATTGCGGAGTCCAGATTCCAGACCAGGTCTGGAATCTGGACTTGCTGTCGGAGGGCTTAATACTTTTCGTAATTCGGTTTGAGATTTTTGTACTTCGCCACCAGCTTGTCCCAGGTCTTCGGTAATTCAATCTTTTTTGTGATGAGGGAATTTTCGAAGAACGCGGGGCCAACACTCCTAAGCAGGCCAATAAACGAACCCGGCCCACCGGCAACCACGATCATGAGGTTATCGGTGTCCAGCTTTGTGGGGGCGGCAGTGTTCGTAAAACCGGCAATGCTCTGAGCGGGAGCGGCATGATCCGCGATGTACTCTTTGACTTTCTGCTTCGTGTATCCTTCACTCGACAATACCTTTGCCCATGAAGGGATGAGAATGACGCTGGACATGCTGGTGGTTCCCATGCTCACGAGCGTATCCAGAATCCCCTTAGCATTGGTTCCGCTCGGAACCGTCTGAATGAAAGTATTGGGAAAAAACACCGTAAGCGTGCTGTCTTCTTTTTTGAAGCCGCGCTCAACGCTGAGCGGTTCCCAGGGACTTTCTTCTTCATCCTCGCCAATGACAAGGCTGTACTTGCCCGGATTGCCGATGACGCCCATGTCCTCGACAGCTTTTCTTGCCCCGCCGATATTCTTGACAATCAGCCCGATGGACCGACCGATGGCAGCATTGGCAATATTTCCCGGACTCAAAGAACCTGAACTGCAATTGACGTTGATATCTCTTCTGATCCTGCCGCTGATAGTAAGAGAGGGCGCCCACGAACCGGTGCTCACCTCAAACGTATCAAACCTGGATTTGGGCTCGGCGAAAGACTGCACTGCGGCAATCAGAACCGGCATATAGGTAGGAAGCGCACCGGCCATCACCGCGTTTATCGCGATTTTTTCAACCGTAGCCTTTCCCTTCCTCGGAATGATCGTTGCCACGATGTGGTCGGGAGGCAGATCCGTCCCGGTCAGCATCTCGGCAACCGCTTCCTCGGTCGGAGGAATGATCGGCAGTCCGTCGGTCCATCCTTTGCTGTAATAGAACCGGTTGACATCCTGAAGACTTCCTTTGAACGCGACTCTCGGCGTCTTGCCTGTTTGCAGCTTTGGAGATTTCTCTTCGGCCGTCAGCGGGCTGGTCAGGCCTTCAACCACATTCTTCATCGCCGCCGCTATTCCCTCTTCTATATCTGGAATAACAGTGGATTCACAAGCCACGGATTCTCCTACAACTCTGATTCCGGGCATTCCTTTGCTGGACGCAGCAGAGTGGGCATCGGTAACAAACCCATTATTTGCCAGTAACACGACTGGCTTGCCAAAGTCCTCGATCGCGATGCCGTTGTAGACGAGGAACTTTGTGCAGGACCCTCAATCACCTACGACGCCGATGACGGCATCTACCCCTTTCGCCCATGCTGTGAATTTCTCTTTGTTCTTTGTTTCGATCTCGTTGACATTCGGTTCCGTGGAATTGAACACGATTATTTGAATGTCCGGATACATGGACTTCAGTCTTTTTTGGAGCGACTCCGCGATCGGCGCAGCCGCCCGCTTTGGATTGACGAATAATCCTATCTTCTTTCCCGCGAGGGTTGGAATCCTGGGGGAAATTCCCCGTAGCGGGATGGGATCAACATCCGCCCAGGGACTGAGAACTTCAAACTGAGTATTCGGCGCCTTGGATTTGGAGCTTTCAGTCCCTTGAGCCCTGGATGGTTCCTGGGCTGCCAGAACGGCAAAAAGTCCAATGGAAAGCGCCGCCAAAAATTTACGCATGGCAGGCTCTTCTCCTTTCAAAACAGCTCGATGTTCGCGCGATTTTACCCGCGCGTTTCAATAGAAACACAAAACAATAAACTTGATACGTCATGCGGAGCAGGGGAAACCCTGGAAACCGTCGACTCCAGGCATCTATTGCCCGCCGCTACTCTTCGTCTGTTCACGAAGCCGCGAGATGTAAGAGTCAAATACTTTCACGTTATCCAGGTTCGGCAAGGGTCTCGCGCTGGGGGATGCGTCGAACAGCATCACCTTTTGACCACCCTCCGCAAAGGCCGGCCACGCAGGCAGTCCCGGACCATTCGGATCCCCTTTCCTGGCAAAGTTGACCCAGTAGGTACTGATCAGATCGGATAGCTTCAAATCCTCCGGTTTGGGGGAACTCTGACGTCCGTCCAGAGTCTGGAATGCATACGGGACATCGCTGCCGTGGCCGGAGCCAACATCTGTAGAACCGGGATGATAGTCGAAGAGATATTCGAATGCCTTGCCCTTTCCCTTCTGAGACTGCAGCCGAGCCCATGTCCAGGTATTCCAGGCGGACGAGCTTTGCCGGACTGCTCTCGACGCCTTTGCGGCTTCGGCATCGGTTGAATGAGGATAGGCGCTCAGGATGGCATCGGCATGCTGGCCATATTGCGACCGGATCTGTTTTTCGAATTCGGCCATCGTCACATTCGACCGAGTCATGGATGCGGCTTCTTCTGAGGTGTTGCCGAGCAATATGGGCGTATCATTAAAGCGTCCCGCCAGATATAGGGATGCAAGGTCACCCGGGATCACATACCCGTCTGCCGCCGGCCGGAATCCGCCGCCGAACCCCTCCATGCCTTTCTGAACCGCTTCTGCGCTCAATGCCCGCGCCGCTTTAAGATCCGCCGCTCCCAGTTTTTTCAGAAAATCCTCGCCTCTCGATTCCGCCACCTTAAGCGCGGGGATGCCGCCCATTCCGGCCTGAGTCGAAGTCTGCAGCGGGGTAAACGTCCCGCCGCTCATACAGATGACGCGGTGGAACAGTCCCTTCGAAACCGGGGATGCGGCCAGCATGCTGACCGCAGCGCCGCCGGCTGAATGGCCGAAGATCGTCACATTGGCAGGATCGCCTCCGAATCGGGCAATGTTCGCTTTTACCCATTTCAGTCCGGCAATCATATCCTCGAGTCCGTAGGCGCCGGATCCTTTGCCGCTCTCACGACTGAGTTCGGGATGGGCTAGAAAACCAAATGGGCCGACTCGATAGGCAACACTGACCAGCACTACACCCTTCTTGGCAAAGCCCTTCCCGTCATACATGGAGACACTGGTCGATCCGCCGCTGAAGCCGCCTCCATAAATCCAGACAATCACGGGAATTTTTTCACCAGACCTTTTGGCGGGCGTCCATACATTCAGGTACAGGCAATCTTCGCCGACCGGAGATGTATTCCCCTGCGAGTTGGCGGGTTGCATGCAGGCGAGTCCAAAAGCATCCGCCTTTTTAATGCCGGTCCAGGGTTGCAGAGGTGCAGGAGCTTTCCAGCGCAGATCGCCCACCGGCGGCGCTGCAAATGGAATCCCTTTGAAAATGGAAAGGCCTTCCGAGACGACACCCTGCACTTCCCCGCCCGTCACTTTGGCCGTTTGAATTTGAGAAGCCGCGAATTGCGCAAATACGCCGGATAAAAAAATGGCGACCAGGACTTTCTTCATTGCTGCCTCCATTGAGAGCCCGATAATCGTAACCAAAAACCTACTTCATCCTAAATTTGATTGGGATGCAAATGATTATATAGGACTTCGTTCATTTCATTTGAATCGCCGGTGAAAAAATCGGTTGTATATCTGCCGCGAGATCCGCCAATCTCACAAATGTGTTGCTTTTGCGCAAAAATCGGGAAATATGGACATGCATGGGACGTATGCTCTATAAGGAGCGAAGCTCTTTGGTGCAAACAGTCCCGCAATCATTCCAGGCATATAAAAGGGAGTGCATGCTATGGCAGACCTAGCAGGAGTAAACGGAACCAGAAAAGATTTCAGGGTCGTCGGAAAACCCAACCTTCCGGGCGTATTGTCCTGGTCACAGGCAACCGGCGTGGCAAAATTCGGCATCGACTATGCCGTTTCAGGCATGCTTCATGCCAAGTTTCTCCGAAGCCCCCATGCGAACGCTCGCATCAAGAGCCTCGATGCTACAAAGGCCAAAGCCATTCCCGGAGTCGTCGACATTGTCACCTGGGAAGACGAGGATCTTAAAAACCTGGGTGGCGGCGGCCGGATGGGCGCATCTCAGGGATTTCTGAGCAACCTGGCCGACCAGGAAGGGGCTGAAGTCGGCGCCATTGTTGTCGCTGAAAATGAAGACCTCTGCGAAGAAGCATTGCGCGCGCTTGTTATCGAATGGGAGGAACTGCCTTTTGTGGTAGATCTGCGCAAAGGAAGAGAGACCGATGCGCCCGTCATTCGACCTGCCCCGCCGGCAGCCAAAGCCGGAAGCCCCGGTGGCGGCATGGGCGGAGCAAGAGGTGCCAGCAACAATCCTCCTAAAAAAGGAAATGTCAACTATTCCAACATTAGTGATGGCGACATTGAGAAGGGATTTAAGGAAGCAGATCACATTCTTGAATATGATGTGAACACCGCCGCTTTTGCCGGGCATATCCCCAATCCTTTGGGCACGGTTGCCTGGTGGTTTGACAATCCGCTTCATGGAGAAGGAAAAAACCTGCAAATTGAAGGAGTCCCCTGGGGGCATGACCAGGTATCCGGCATGAACCGCGTCGCTTCAGACAAAGTTTTCCAGGAGTGCATGTTTGTAGGCGGCCGATACTGTGACTGGGGCATCCGCAAATCGCAGCAGATCACTCCATTCCTCGCCAAGAGAACCGGCAGACCTGTGCGATGTGTCAACAGCCGAGCGGATATGTATGACTTCAATCTGAACCAGCGCTATGTCCATTTGAAGATTGGGTTCAAAAGCAACGGTCTGATCACTGCCATCGACGACTTTTCCATTGCCGACGGAGGCGTTCAGGGAAGCTCCAATTTCGGGAATACCATGGACCAGACCTATGGCCCCTATTTCACGACGAAGTGTCAGAACGTCAAACAGAATATGGAGGTCGTGGACAGCAACCGCGGGAAGATGTACGTCAGCGGCCAGCACAATCCAATGAGCTGGGATTCCCTGATGGTGGGACTTTATCTGATCGCGGAAAAGCTGGGCAAGGATCCGATAGAAATCGCAACGCTGAATCTTCATGGCCCGGAATCCCAGACCGATCCCAACCCCGTTCCCAGCTACGAAGCCTGCGTGGCAGCGGTAAAAAAGATGATGAATTGGAACTGGCACCCGACAGCCTCGAAAAAGCTGCCGGACGGACGTTTGCACGGGGCGAGCTTCCGCTATAACCAGTGCCCGCGTCACTCGGTTTCAGGCTACAACCCCAAACTCGAGCTTCGAGGCGGCATCGTGCACCTGCCCTCCAAGGGGCCCATCATTGGCCACTATGGCCTGGAAGCCAATGCGATGACTGTAGCGGAGGAGTTGGGTCTTGAATACAAGGATATCCGCATAGATCTGGATCACCATGAAGTCTACAGGCCTTTTGGAGGAGGAAGTGACGGATCGACCGCCTCTTCCTGGGCAGTGAAGGAGTGCGCCAATATTCTGAAAAAGCGCATCCTGGAAACTGCCATTGAGGAAGCCAATAATCCCCCGGCGGCCGGAGGAATGGGCATGATGGGAGGGCCGGGAGCCAAACAGGCGCCCAATCCCTTCAAGGGGCTGAAGCCTGAAGACCTGGACATGCAGGGTGGCAAGGTTATTGTCAAAGCCGATCCAAGCAAGGGGCTTCCGCTGGCACAGGCTGTTCGGGCCAATCTGTTTGCAACCTATTCCGGCAGACCCCCGCAAGCCGTCTGGGCTCAAAGGGGCAAAGTGCTGGACGCCATGAACGTGGCCACCTGCGAGGTTGCAGTCGACACCGAAACCGGAGAAGTAGAAGTCCTTAGGTTCGGAGTCGTTGCGGATCCCGGTAAGATCATGCGGCAGACATCACTGGAAAGTCAGATTCACCAGGTAATGGATTTCACCAAAGGATGCCAGCTTCAGGAGGAATTCATTTTCGATCCGAAGACCGGAGTGAGACTCAGCACAAACATGTTCGAGTACAAAAAGGTCAGCATGCTGGATATGCCCCAGGTGGATCTGCAGCTATTGGAAACACGGGCCAGCAATGCCTGCTACGGAGGCAGCGGCATCAGTCACTCCCTGGCAAACACGCATCTCGTCATCATGGCCATCCACAATGCCATTGGGAAGTGGGTTGAATCGCCGGCCACTCCCGAAAAGGTTCTTAAAGCTCTGGGGAAAGCTTAGTTGTTTCTCCCTGCGGCCTCGATCAAAGCAATGGCGTCTGCGCAACTGCATTGATCGAGGCCTTCCCGCAATTTCGCTCTTCATCTGACTTTCGCGTTCATCGTTTTCTAAATTCGCCAAGGCGCTGCATCGCGACATAAAATACCGGGACAAAAGGAATAGCCAGAAGTGTGGAGGAGATCATGCCCCCAAACACCACGGTTCCAAGAGCTCTCTGGCTTGCCGCACCCGGCCCGGTGGCGAAGAGAAGCGGCGCAACACCCAGGATGAATGCAAAGGACGTCATCACGATGGGCCGGAATCTGCGGCGCGTCGCCTCAACGGCAGCCTCGGTCGCAGGGATTTCCCTGTGCAATTCCCGCGCGAACTCAACAATGAGGATTGCATTCTTGCTTGCGAGCGCGATCATCAGAACCAATCCCACCTGCGTGTAGAGATCCGTTCCATAGCCGCGAATCATCAGTGCAAGCAGGACGCCAACGAGCGCCACCGGGACAACCAGGATAACCGATGCGGGAGAAGTCCAGCTTTCGTAAAGTGCAGCCAGCACCAGATAGACCAAAATGATCGAAAATGCATAAATAAAGTATGCCTGGTTTCCTACCTGCTTTTCCTGGTAGCTCGTTGAGGTCCATTCGGGTGCCAGGCCTTCCGGCAAAGTGCCGGCCGACAGTTGCTCCATTTTGGCGATCGCCTGGCCCGAACTGAATCCCGGCGCGGATGAGCCGAAGATGGCCGCTGCGGGATAGAGGTTATAGCGGGTTATCACTTCCGCACCTTGAGTTCTTCGGACTTCCAGGAGTGAACCCAGCGAAACCATTTCCCCCTGCTGGTTCTGAACGTACAGTTTTTTGATATCCTGCGGCTGCAGCCGAAAGGGAGTATCCGCCTGGATGTAGACCTGGAAAACCTGGTTAAATTTGTTGAACAGGTTAACGAATGAAGACCCCAGATAGGACTGCAGAGTATTGAAAACGCTGGAAAGAGGAACCTGGAGCGATTCTGCCTTGGTTCTGTCGATATCAAGGAAGAGCTGGGGGCTGCTGACGCTGAAAGTCGTTTGAAGGCCGCGAAGGTCCATTTGGGCGTTTCCCTTCTCAATGAGCGCTGTTACTCCCTGCTGAAGCCGCGTCAGCCCCAAACTGCGCCGATCCTCCACCATCATCTGGAAGCCGCCCGTCTGGCCGAGGCCCCGGATCGGCGGCGGAATTACCACAAAGACGAGCGCTTCCTGAATGCCGGCAAGATCCCGATTGAGATTGGCTACAATCTTTTCCTGGGTTAAAGCAGAACCTCGTTCCTTCCAGTCCCGGTATACGATGAACGTGGTGGAGAAATTCGGGACGTTGGCATTGTCCAGGACATTGAATCCACCAAGCACGACCCAGAATCCTATTCCGGGAGTCTTCTTGAGAATGGCATCCACCTTTTCTGTTACCGCCTGAACTCGAGGTTGCGAAACCCCCTCCGGCAGTCTTGCCACCAGAATGGCATAACCCTGGTCCTCGGTCGGGAGAAAGCCTGTCGGACGGTTGATGAAGATCAGAAAGGCAGGCGTGATGATCATGCCAAAAACAATGATCATCAGGAATGGCCGTTTCACCATCCATGCGACGGTGCGGACATATCCATCGGTGATCATTTGGAAGCCCCGGTTAAACGTTCGGTAGAAAATATTCGGACGCTTTTGTTTCCGGGCTTTAAGCCACAGTGCACATTGCACAGGCTTTAGTGTCAGCGCATTGATGGCGCTGATAACGGTTGTGGATGCAATAACGAGAGCGAACTGGCGAAAAATCTGTCCCGTAATTCCCGGCAGAAAGGCGGCAGGAAGAAAGACGGAGACGAGAGCCAACGTGATACCCATAACAGGTCCCGTCAGCTCCGCCATCGCCTTGATTGCAGCCTCTTTGGGCGGCATTCCCTTTTCAATAAAGTAAGCACTCCCTTCCACAATCACAATGGCATCGTCGACAACAATCCCAATTGCCAGGATCAGGGCAAAAAGCGTCATCAGGTTGATCGTAAAACCCAGGGCCGCTATCGCGATGAAGGCGCCGATGATTGTGACCGGAACGGTAGTGGCAGGAACGAGCATCGCCCTGAAATCCTGCAGAAATACAAGAATCACCACGAGCACCAGAATAGCGGCAATGATCAAGGTTTCGTAAACATGGGAGATCGCGGCCCGGACAAATCTGGTTGTGTCATATCGGATTTCGTATTTCAACCCTGGCGGAAATTGTGTACGCATTTCCGTCATTGCCCCGTAGACCTGGTCCGCGGCCGCGATGGCATTCGCGTTCGGCAAAGCAAAAACGATGACCAGGGCAGCTCTGTGCCCGGTGAATCTCGAAAAGTTGCTGAAGCTTTGCTGGCTTAAAACGATACGTCCTATGTCCTTCAGTCGCACGATCTGGGCGGCCTGGCCTGTGGCTGAGCGAATGATAATGTCTTCGAACTGACTCGCATCGGACAACCGTCCTATGGCACTCAGGGTAAACTGGTGGGGTTGATCCGCAGGCACCGGTGGCGCCCCCAACTGCCCGGCAACAACCTGAATATTCTGGCTTTGGATGGCACCAATCACATCTTGTGTAGTGAGGCCGAAGGCCTGCATCCTGGCTGGATCCAGCCAGATTCTCATGCTGTACGCGCCGGCACCTCTGACAAGCACCTGACCAACGCCGGGCAGTCGGGCCAGCGGGTTCTGCAGGTTGATTACCGCATAATTCGACAGAAAGACCTCGTCAAATTTTTCATCATCGGAGTAAAGGCTGACGACAAGCAGAATATTGGGAGAAACCTTGCGTACCGTAATCCCCTGCTGCTGGACTCCGCCCGGGAGTTGGGCCAGCGATCCATTCACAAGATTCTGCACCAGAGCCAGCGATGCATTGAGGTCCGTCCCGATATCAAACGTTATGGTCAGGTTATAGGAACCGTCACTGCTGCTTGTGGATGAAAGATACATCGAACCTTCAACGCCATTCACGGCCTGCTCAATCGGCACTCCGATCGTCTGGGCCACAACCTCGGCACTCGCACCGGGATATCTTGCGCTCACTTGAATTGTCGGAGGCACAATTTGTGGATACTGGGCAACAGGCAACTTCCGGAGGAAAACCAGTCCGACCATGATCGTGACCAGCGCGATCACATTGGCGAATATAGGTCTTTCAATGAAGAACCGGGAGATCATTGCCTTGAGCGCCTTTTCGGTGGCGCCGGGGTCGAGTCTTGCACCATCGCATCCTCCTGCCGGCGTTCCGGTATGATTTCGTGCCCTGGAATCGATCGTACCAGGCCGTTCACAATGACCCATTCTTCTTCATTCAAACCATCTTCGATGACCCTCAGATCATTTTTCAATGATCCGATCCGAACATTCCGGCGCTGAACGATATTTTTCTCTCCGTCAATCAGGAGATAGGATCCCTGCTGATCGTTGGATACCGCCATTTCAGGTACGAGCAGAGCCGATCTTTCGTGGAAAGGAATCTGGATTCGCGCATACAAGCCGGGCAGAATCCTTCCGGATGCATTGGGAAACAGTCCCCGCAGCAGCAATGTGCCGCTTGTGGCGGCCAGGTTTGTGGCGGCAAAATCAACATATCCCCGATGTGGATAATCTTTCTCTTCAAGGACACTCAGGAATGCCGGCAGTTTGACGCCGCCGGCCCGCTCCGGGGTCCAGCGCGTCTGACTCATCAAGCGGGCAAGGTCTGCATCGCTTATGTTGAAATATGCATAGATGGGATCGATCTCACTGATCTGTGCAAGAACAGTATTGGCGCCCGCGCCTACCATATTCCCCGGATCGACCAGCCTGCGATCCATTCTGCCGTCGAAAGGAGCCCTGACTTCCGTATAAGATAGATTCAGGCTGGCAAGACTTCTTTGCGCTTCTGCCGCACTCAGGTTCGCCTGTGCCTCATTCCTTTGACTTACCCAATTATCATAATCGCTCTTGGAAACTGCCGACTTCTGCACAAGGTCGGCATAGCGCCGCATCTGAATCTCGGCATATTCGAGTTGTGCCTTTTGCTGTAGAACGGCTGCCTCCGCCTGGCGCAGGTTCTCCTGGTACGTATTTTGCTGGATCAGAAAAAGCAATTGCCCCTTTTTGACAAATTGGCCATCCTTAAAATAAACGCCCTCCAGATATCCCGACACACGGGCAACAAGCTGAACCGTATTGATGGCCTGAGTGTTTCCCGTCAGATCAAGATAGTCCGTAATCTTTCTTCGGATTGGATGCGCCACCGTAGCTTTAGGAAGAGACGGAGGGATTGAGGGACTCGCCTCCTGACAAGCAGTAAACAACAGCGGCAAAATTGCAGAATAAATAAGGAGTACACAGGCTTGGCGGGAATAGCGAAGACGAAGATCCATTCTATGCAAAGTCATGCAGCCCGTTTGTAAAAGACTCAAAGTTTCTGTTGGGGGGAACGGGGGGAGGAACTACTTGAGTAAACCAGGGACCAAATTCGTATTAAATTCTAGCGTACAATCGGGCCTTTTCCAAGATCGGCCCTGCCAGCCTTGGGAGTACGGTACAACGAAAGATGACAATTCGGGGGGGAGGGGAGGGGGGAACGTCAATTGAAGGGACGCTAGCGCGGGGAATTTACGGTCCGATGCGTGTGCTGTTCCTTCGTCACATGCAACAGATAGCCATCTTCCCCGGGAAGCCATAGTTCGGATAGGTAATAGGCATCACCTACTTTGTCGAAGACTATATGCGAATCGTTGGGTGTCGTGTGGATTTCGGAGCCCAGCCTGGTAATGACGAGGATATCGGCAGCAGGTCCCTTCTTCATGGATTGTATCTGGATCAGGTCCTCTTTATCCCCTTTCACAATTTGATACTGCCCCGCTGGAAAAGTCTGCTTCCCGACAATGAACGGGAACGGGATATCGGCATGAACACGCTCTGCCGCTTGAGCGGAAACAAAAGCTACCAAGGCCACCAAACCGAGCGCCAATGCTATTTTTGTCCTCATTGCAACCTCCTTAATTCTCAATTGATTTGAGGGATTCTGTTTGAAAAATGATCAGGTTTTTTCTATTTTCATTTTTCACTCCCTGTCAATTCGAAAATACGAGCTTGGGCCCCTTGCGTTTCAAGTGGGAAGGCTAATCGGTCCGGGGTGATCCAACTCGTTCAGCGGTTCATTGCGGCGCTTGATCACTTCGGGCTATCGATACGCTGGGAGGTTGCAACGTCAAAAAGCCTGAAATCCGAATAGGCATGCGTATTGCGAAGGACTCTTCCATTCCAATTGACACCGACCATCACCTGAACAGGAAGCCAGAACTTTTGCGTGATCTGCGGGAATCGAACCTCATCAAAATCAATCTGAGTCTTCAGCTTTTCCAGCCCCAACTGGGGAAGAGGCTGCAAAAGGTCTGTGGTAATTCGAAGGATCTGATAATTTTCAGCATCAATCCACGCAATTCCCTGCTTGTATGTTTCCTGCCGATTCGTCCCGACCTGGAACTGGCCCGACAAGCGGCATTTGCCGGGTATCTGAGCGAAAGCGACCACGATCGTGTTCCGTCCCCTCAATTTCTGATATCCAAGCAGGCGAAAGACATTCCCGTCCTGATGCATGGGATGGAAAATCAGAGGTGCTGACATAAATCCTGAAGTCAGCATATAGCCCTCCTCCAAGCCCAACTGGCGGATCTCACGTCCCTGGGCATCCGATCGGTATTCATCAAAAAGAAGATCGTGTTTCTCAATAGCTCCCAGGCACAGATAAAGATACTCGTATTTTCTGCCGGCATCAGCGCTTGCTTTTCCGTCGATTTTTTCCAATTGAACCTTCTCGACGGCGGAGACATTCAGCAAATCGGCAAAGAGCCTGGACACATTTGCTCCCACCGCTTCAAGGATGTCCTTCATTGGCGCTTGATCTGTTGCCTGTTCGAAGTCGGGTAAATCGCGCACGGGATCGTGCAGATAGTCGATTGGCTTTTCTTTTGGCAACGCAGCCTTTTCCCTCACAGCCACAGCGGCGGTCGCATCGATCTTTGTTCCATAAAGGCGTTGATACAGATTACGCACCCGTGTCGACATCTTCGAAATATCCCGGTTTTCAAGATAAGCCGAGAGCTCATCCCTGGCCTGATCATCCATCCCTGCGCCAAGAAAAACTTCTGCAAGAATTTGTCGGACATTCAAACCAGCGCGCAAAGCGATTTCTCTTCTCTCCGCTTCTCCTGCCTTCTCCCAGGCTGAACTCATATAGGGCTCGTCGCCATAATCCTGGAGCGCCTGCGCTCCACGCGGCCCGAACCGGAGGTATTTTCGCAACTCTTCGATGGAGCCGACCATGTCGCTTTTCCCGGCGAACATGCTTGCCAGAATCAGGTGCACTTTGGGATAGCGGTGTGTCGAATCAAGCCGTTCAGTCTGAAGAGCGCTCTTCTCTGCCCGGCCTGGGTTCTTCAGATTCAAGCCGGCCATTGCGCTCAAGTAATGCGCTTCCGGAAAAGAAATCGGATCCAATGCCAGCGCCTTGTCGGTCAACTCGGCCACATCCTGCCATTTATGCTCTGCCGCTGAAATCCATGCCAGCCAGATATGGGGATATACATACAATCCATCAATTGCTATTGCCTTTGTGTAGGCATCGCGGGCTTCCGGGATTCGCTGCTGATTTTGATAGAGTTTTCCCAGAAGAAACCAAGCCTCTCCATACTTCGGATAGAGCGCCGTAGCTGATTGGAGATACTTTTCCGCGTCACCCGGCTTGTCTTTTCGCAATGCCGCCTTGGCTTTCTCCATCGTCTTCCTGGCGGATTTCGGCGCCAGCAGACTGGTGGCGCTGGTCGTGGATCCCTTAATCTTCTCCGAGGGATACAGCACGAGAGTCCCGATATCCGTGAGCATTGACAGAGAAACGCCGGCCATTTCTATATAGCTGGATTTATACCCACTGAGCGCCGCCCGGAGCGTGCAGCCTGCGAGGCTGGAATCGCCTGGCATCTTCTGTACACGCGTCGTTACAAAGGAAGGACCAATATCAAAAGGGCTCGAGCCCCCATCTCGGCCGAATGGATCCGGCGTATCCTGGCTTACATCCTGGTACTGCTGCCCAAACCGGTTACTATCTCCAAGTCGAAAAGAAAAGCGTCCGTTTGCTCCAACGGTGGATTCCCTGGTCACCGCACCTCTGCACTCAAGTTCTATATCCGCTCCAACGGGCGGCGTCCCATTGTCCTTTACGACAAAGCCGGAAATGAATATTTCCTGCGGACGATAATCCTCATGGGACTTGGTAATCGCCGGACTTGGAACACCTTTCTGGGTTTCTTGAGCTTCAGCCTTTGTTGCCAGTAACAAGAGGACCAACACCAGGGGAAAAAAGCGAATGAAGGCACGAAAATTCATTGAACATCTCCGGCATTGCAGGTATGGATACGATACTCTCTTCGCAGCGCTGACGCAAACGTTCCTCACTATAGTATTTGACATCGAGAATGCAATGGCTTTGCCGTGATTTATCTTAGGCTGTCGCGCTGCTGGCATTTTGCCCGCGGGATCAGCATCATGGAAGCGTCTTTGCCTGCCAGACGGCTAAGGCTGCATACTATTTGTAAGTCCGGCAACGAGGATGAAGCCGCGCAATGGTTTTGGCGATTTGCAGGATTATTACCAGGAGCGCCGCCACCCCGAAGGCAACGGAGACGCCGGCGCTCCTAGTGGTCCCCCGCATTCGCCATTAAGATGGAGGAACCTATTTCTTGGATGGCGGCGGGCCAAAAGTCTTCAGGTTGGCAGGGCCTCCCCAGTTAAATTTCTGTAAATCAAAGTTCCGGACTGTGTCCTGCCGATCCAGATTGGGCCCCAGGTAAAGCGCATGGAAGAGGACGGGTTTCTTAATTACCCTGAAATTTAGCGGGCAGTGATTCAAGCCCTTGGGAATGAAAACGATGGTGGTAGATGTGATGGTGTGCTTCTCCATTTCGTCTCCCATCCACAGGTCGATTTCCGCATCGAAGCTTTTGCACAGGTCCGGCAGCTGTGCTCCGAGGAAGATGAGAAACTCATCATATTTGTGTAAATGGGGCGTCTCCCAGCACACCGGAGCGGTAAAGACCTGCCAACCGATGGTGGCCGTCGCTCCAGGCAACGCCGATGCGCCGCGAAAGTAAGTCTGGGGACTGGCTATTTCCGGGAATGGAGGAAGGCTGTTCAGAGAAACAAAGTCATTTGCCTTCGGCGGTTGACGATTGTCGCTCAGGAAAAATTTCCCATATTTCGTCCCGTCAGCCGATTGTGTCGCCTCCGGGGCGGCAAATAACCCGTTCTGCTGGGGCGCCAATGATCCCATCAACGAGTTCGCGAGAGCAATGCCGCCGGCTCCTGCGGTGATATCTTTCACGAAGCCCCTGCGCGTCGTACTCTTCTTTCTGGTACCAGCAAGACTCATGGCTGTCTCTCCTTTTTCATAGAATTTCTCGGTAAAATTGCCCGGACATTTGCTGCCCGGTGAGCATGGTGGGGCTCCGCCAATTGAGCGGAGTGCGCCAACGTTATTTCTTTTCAGGCTTGGGTGCCACGCGTTTTCCCTGATTCAGCAGGGCATGGTGCGTGCGCGATTTGAAGCGCCATCCTGCCGCCGTCTTCGCATAAACATCTGCGTAGTAGCCATCGTATTCGATTTTGTTGGGGTCTCCGCCCAATCCAATCATCAGCATATCGACGGTGCCAACAGCGCCTTCCGCGGTCGCGGTGATGATATGGTTTACATAGAGATGCCTGACGCCTTCCTTGATCCAGGGCACGTTTTTGCATCCTTGCGTCCCGCCGCCTGAAACCTCCGCCAGGCGCTCGCGCCCCTGAAATTTAAGCTCGACCTTTCCGTTCATGGAGGGAGCAAAGAACCCGTCCGCCGTGAAAAGATCGGCATAGTCGTATCCATTGTTGGAGCAGGTATCGATGGCGCGTGCATATTTTGCAACCAGCTGTTGGATCTGAAAGTAATCCAGTGCGGTAAGTTCCGCTGCCATGGTTTTCGGTGCAAATGCGGTGAGGGTCAAAACAAACAGCAGGCAAAGCATCATGGGACGTTTCATTGTGCTCCTCGGGAAACCGGGTGGATATGGCTTCAAGTGCGCGGGGGCAGCTTGACCGCATTATGAATCGTTGCTGGAGTAATCCCGGAGGCGGACTCCCGTGTCAGTGCGGCTGACAGTGTCGGGAGTCTGCCCCGGGTCAGATCCGGCAGAATGACGCCTATTTTTTCTTTGGAGGCGGATCTTCGCCTATTCTGGCATCGATAAATACAATAGGTTTTCCAACGCGCTTCACGACCAGGGGGCAATGAGGCGTATTTTTGGGAATGAAGAAATAGCAGGGATAGTTGATCTTTCTGACCTTGTCTCCCAGCAACATTTCACAATCCGCGTCGAATTCGAGGAAGTTCTTAGAATTGCCGCCAATAAGGAATATCCACTGATCATGCTGGTGGGAATGGGTAGCGCCACCCAATGTTTCCGGCCTTTCAATGTAGGCGAAGCCGATCGCCAGTTTGGATCCGGGGATATCTTTTTCACCCCACGCCGTGATCATCGGGGATGTGATGGAAGCGTGCATGGATTTCCACGGTTTGAACTCAACAACGTTGGGTTCTCTGACGGCATTTGCCAGCTTGCTCATGTCAAACGATTCGTAAGTCGGCCGCTGCGGGCTCATCGCCGACGCACTCAATGTAGACAGGACACTGGCAAAAGCCATTCCTGCTGCTCCGGCGGATACTTCCTGAAAAAAATCGCGCCGGTTCGTCTGCTTCTTTTTTGCCATTAGCTTCTCCTCCGTAGAGTTAGTACACGATCGTTAAGCCTGGTACAAAAAAGCTAACTTCTGACTTCGTATTTGTTCAGTGAGGCTCAGGAAAGAATCCGGCAGCTCCTGCAATCTCCCGGATTGCAAGAACTGCCGATCTCTTAATCTTCGGTTTCTCTAGAAAACATACTTGAAACCAAATTGGATAATACGCGGATTGACGGCTGTGTCATTAATCGTCCCGAAATTCGTATCTCTGGCAACGCTGGGATTGGCGAACTGGGGATGATTAAAGGCGTTGTAGAACTCGGTCCGGAACTGGAAGGTATGCCCTTCGCTGATCCTTACCAGCTTGAGGATCGAGAGATCCCAGTTATGCTGGCCGGGACCCAAAAGGATACCCACTCCGGTATTGCCCCAGCCGGTACCATTGCCATAGACTCCGCCGGTTGGCGGCGCACAGAATGCGCTGCTGTTGACGTAGCCGGGGCCGCCGCTTTTCCCGCCCAACCGTTGACGGATATCGCCGGATGTCGGGATTGAAGCATAGGTCGCTCCGGAACAGAGCTGCGCTCTGCCGCCGCTGGCTCCATAGATGCTCCCTGCGGAACTATCCGTGAAGGTAAGTGGAATACCACTCTGGATTGTGGTGATTCCGGAAATGCTCCAGTCGTTAAATAGTTTTCCTTTCGCGCCCGCATGCTTGCCAAAAGGCAAGTCGTACTGGTAGTTCAGAATAAAGCGATGAGGCCGGTTCCAGCCGCTCGGCCCATATTGCTGATCCTGATCTAACGGGTTATTGGAATTCGTGCTGTCGCCTGCGCCCAGAGTCGTCAGGTTTTTGCTGAACGTGTAGGACGCTTGCAGCGACAATCCATAGGAAAATGCTTTTCGCAGGCTGGTTTGAAGACTGTTGTAATTGGACTCGGCATCGAAATAGGTTCCTTGCAGTCCGGTTGCCTGATACCCAAGGTAAGGCACCCGCAATCCCACATTGCCGGTGGTATTGGCAGTCTGGCCGTTGATTGCAGTCGTGGAGCTTGCCAGTCGAGCCAGATTGACATTTCGATACGAATTCATCAGTTTTCGTGCTGACGAACCAACATACGCTACATCCAGGACCCAGTTGTGGAAAAGCTCGTACTGAATGCTGAGGTTGTATTGGTAGGTTCTGGGAATCTCGACCTTGGGATTAAGAAACATGGTGCTCAAAGCCGAACCGCCTCCGGTGCAAGTTGTCCCCGTGGGATCGCACGCAAGAGAATTCCATCGGGACAAATAAGATCCCAACGAAACATTGGGGTAGGGATTCTGCAGTGTGTAGGGATTGAAAGGGCCATAGCTTAGGGAAGCTGCATAAGGTGGGCTTTCCTGGTACGCCCGGATAAAGTAATACGCCTGCACGCGGTCGTAGAACATTCCAAAGCCTCCGCGCACAGCCATATTTCCTTTACTGGTTGGCTGCCAGGCGAATCCAATTCTTGGACCAAAGTTGGTGTACGGCGGATGACCATCAATTGCATTGTTATTGTCAGAGATGGTAACTCCCGCCGGCGGAGTCCCGTATTTGGGATTAGAATTTTTGGCAACCACGTATCCCACCAAACCCGAACCGGATGTAGTTGGTGCCGTGGGAGGCGTGGGAACGGTGGCCAACAGACTCGGCCAGATGCTGGTCATATTGCCGTTGGCATCGTTCAACATGCTGTTATATTCCCACCTGAGGCCAAGGTTGACCGTCAGCTTCGGGCCTATTTTCCAGTCATCCTGGATAAAAGCACTCGAGTTGTTCTGGCGATAGTTGTGGGATAGTTCTCCCTGGGGACTATCTCCTTTATTCGTCACAGACATGAAGATGTTGCCCGGACCTCCGACAAGAAAGTCGTTAAAGGTACCGAAATACAACCAGCCTCGATACGCGCCTGGCGTTGAGAAATAGTGAACTCTCTCGTACTCCAGTCCTGCGCGAAGAGTATGGCTGCCTTTTGACCAGGAGATCTGATCCGCGTACTGATAACTGCCGCTCAAACTCTGGGCAGGGCGGAAGGAGTTAAACATATAAGGCCCGCCGGCGACCCATATCCAGGGCGGCAATGTGATGTTCGGGTTAGGAGGGGTGATGCCCAGCTCTTTGTTGGAGCTTCCGTTTATCGGCGTATCGAAAATGTCGCCCCAACTTCGTTGATAGGAATAGCGCCCCTCGTTGACCAGGTTGCTTCTAAGGGCCGACGTAAGCTTTACAACCACACTATGGTTGGAATAGAAATCCGTCATAGGATTCCCCGGGAGGTTGAGGTAATTCTCCCCCATGGGTGAGTATTTCGGATCTCTTGTATAGAAGAACCTGCCCGCCAAAGTGTTTTGGGGATTGATTATGTAATCGACATTGGTAAGAAACTGATCTCCCTTGTATTCCGCCGGGATGCTGAAGATTCTCCGGCCGTATGCTGCGGATCCTGATCCGGGGAAATAATAGCTGCCGTCGGGGAGCTTCAATTTGAGTATGTTGAGAGCGACTGGATTGATATTCGATCCATCGCACTTCACATTAGCTCCGCCGGTCCACCCCCAGTTCTGAAACCCGCAATTTGCGGCGCCAAGGGCAGCGGCAAAGGTAGATGCGCTGCGGTCGCCATCAGGAATTGGCGGCAACTGAGTGTCTACCTTTCCTCCGCCCGAAATCCCATTTCGCTGCCGCGATCCCTGCCAACTTCCAAACAGGAGAAGCTTGTCCTTGATTACCGGCCCGCCCAAGGTAAATCCGTATTGCTTCTGCGTGAGAATCGGTTTTTGGGCGTCCGTGGTCAACCTGTTTCGATTGAAGAAGAAAGGATTGGCGTTGAGTGATGTGTCCCTCAGGAAAAAGAAGGCCGTCCCGTGCAGATCATTGCTTCCGGATTTCGTAACGACATTGACACTCGCGCCCGGATTTCGTCCATAGCTGGCGTCGAATGTAGATGTCTGCACCTTGAATTCCTGAAGCGCATCCGGATTTGGAACACCGATCCCTGCGCCGACATTCTGATCGTCGGCGTGGCCAAGGCTCGCAATACTATTGATGGATACTCCATCCATCTGATAGTTGTTCTGAGCAGGCTTGGAACCGTTAACGCTGGTCTTTTGCGTGCCTTTCCCCAGCACCGTTGCATTGGCGACATCGGCGCTGACTCCAGCAGAAAAATCGAGGATCTGGGTATAGTTACGGGTTGTCAGCGGCAGCGAACGCACCTCATCTCCACCCACCAGCGTTCCCAAGGTCGAAGTCGCCGTCTGAATGATCTCCGTGTCAGCGGCAACCTTTACCGTCTCGCTTGGCGCGCCCACGGCCATGGTGCAATTCAAAACCTCTGTCTCGGTAACATTGATGGATATTGAGGGGATTTCGGCTGTCTGGAAGCCGCTCACACTGACCTTGACCCTATATTTGCCGGGCGGCAGAAGCACTATTTTATAGGTTCCGTTTTCGCTCGACAGCGTGGAACGAGTTTGTGCGGTCGCAATATTGGTTACGGAGATTTCAGCCTTTGCAATCACCGCGCCGGAGGGATCCTTAATGGTTCCCGTCAGTGCGCCGGTGTCGGCTGATTGTGCAAATGCGGAGGGGCTCGTCCATGGGGTCACAGCAAAAAGGCTCAGCAGAGAAAATGCCGTCAGCCAGGAAATAAGCAATTTCCTTTTATTCATGTGTTCTCCTCTGTCCGTAAATTGCCTTTGAGAAATGCACGCACAACAATGGTCGCCCCCTACAACGATGTCGATCACAAACGGGGACACCAAATGCAGAAGCGGGCCTGGTAACTTTTCCGATTTTCTCGAATTTTTGGTTCTAACCTAATATGAGGTCCATCATAATTTGGGATCTTTCCATGTCAAGGAAAAACGGTCCCACGGAGAGCAACACCGCCGTCTCGCCTGGCGCCGCATATGATTTGTTCTAAGCCTGCGACGCGAGTGAGGCACCACACCCGGAGGGCAGAAAGCGATTAGCCGGGGCAGTGGCGCCTCAGGCGGGCTACTCCTTTGCCGGCGCTTTTCCGTTATCCCCATGGATTGGAGTCGCTTTGGTCTTTTCCTTATCCCTTATCTTCAGCGCACTCGAGGTCAGAAGCGTATCGGCTTCACCTTTCTGTATAAAGACATGCTCCGGGCGCATGGATAAAATCGCTCTCTCATTCATAAGCGCCAGGATGGATTCATCAAGCATTGATCCCATAAGCCCAGCCGCGTTCTTGAACGCGATCGAAGCTCCTATTTCGCGAACAACAAGATCAAACCGCGGCACCCCATCCCGGCTGCATATCATTCCTTCCGGCCTGATTACCGTGGCGTACCTGCCCCCCAGGGAAAATTCCGAAGCGGCAATCGTGGCCTTTTCCGTCTCCCGCCCGGATTTAGCGCTAAAGGAAAGCGACTGCGGAGTAAGCTTCGCGCTTGCATCCCCGTCACTCAGTATTATTTCCCGGGCCTCTATTCGTTCGACTCTGCCTTCAGTCTTTTGCGGAAGAACATAACCCATGGTCATCAGTCCTGCCAGGCACAAGGACAAGCCCGAAATCATCATCCGCATGCGTTTGTTCTGTCGTTCGAGGCTCTCGATTCTCCCAAGCAATTGATCAGTCATGATGCGCTCCTGCAGAACGGATTGAACTGCTGTTAGATATGCCGGATCCGACTTTAGGCCAAAATGCCTTGCGCCCGGACCAGTCTGGAACGAACCTCGACTCCATTGGGACACTGGATCGAACAGGTGGAACAATCGCTGCACCGAATGGAACGGATCTCTCCCGGCAAACGCATAAAGCTATTGTGTGCCTGCCGGAGATCGCCGGCGAAATCGTGATAGGCCAGATACCGCAATTCGTCAGTGACCGGAACCCCTTTGGGGCATTTGCCTTTGCATTCATAGCACATCCGGCAGTAGAGCGGTCGGATCTCCTCATTTCGCGCAAACAGTGCTTTCTCATCCCTGGGCGTATAGGTCTCTGTCATAGCCCGGAAATTCATTTCGAGCTGTTCAATATTATCGGGATGCGGCACGGTGGTCGAAATGTCCGGATTTTTCAATACCCATTTGACGGCCGAAAGCGGCCCTTCGTTTGTCAGCACCTTTTTGTCTTTTGGCGGAGGCCCGAATCCCACCATGGACATCGCAACGACTACTTTCATCGCCACTACGCCGATTCCCGCCTCATGCAGCCTGTGTATCGCCGCATTGCGGTCTGGACCTAACGGGTAGCTGTAAGTGGTCTGCACAACGTCATGCTTCCCGAGCTTGATGATCTTATCCACGACAGCATTGATGTCATGTGTGCTGACTCCGATGAAACGCGTCTTCCCCTGCTTCTTCAGTATTTCCTGAGCTTCGACCGCCTCGTCCGTGATTGAATCGGGCGTATCTCTGCCATGCAGATGCCAGATATCAACGTGGTCCGTCCGCAGCGCCTTTAGACTTTCATCCATTTCCTTCAAGACTTCCGCCTTGGTCATTCCGTCGGCTTTGCTGGCGAGGATGATTTTGTTTCTCCTGGGCTGCAGCGCCGCTCCGGTAATTTCTTCGCTTTTGCCTTTTTCATAGGTGCGGGCAGTATCGAAGTAGTTGACACCCAAATCCGCCGCACGAACGAGAACTGCGGGATCAGGAATAAGTCCGACGCCGCAGCCAACGCCGGATACTTTCAAGCCGGTTTTCCCAAGCATCCGATAGACGCCTCCGCTAATGGGCTGCGCGGAGAGTGCGGGCGAATGAGAACCAACGAGTCCTGCAACAGGCAAAGCCAATCCGGCTTGCAGAAACTTCCGGCGCGATGCATCGAACTCCATAAAGCGCTCCTTTCGGGAAAAGCCTGCAATCCTTGGGCAATGGAACAACCACACAGCCCCAGGGCAATTCCGCGATATTTGAAATTATGGATAAATCCGTTTAATTGCTGCGCCAATGATTGAGCGGCGCAATGAACTAATGCACGATGGCGCCTTCATGACGCACTGGAAATCACCGATGAACCCAGCATATCACCGACGCAGATTCCACAGAATTACTATTTTGTGCGGGATCTTCTGCTGGGCATGGTCGTACCTGACGAGGCACTGTACATTACACGTCTTTGTATAAAAATAAGTTAAGATTAGGACTTTACCGAACTTCACAGGTTGAGTGGAACTTCCTTTGATGGAAGCATCTATCAAGGCAACCACCGAGGGTCCCTGTTCGCACGCGTTTCTAGGCGGCGCTTTCAAGAGGAGGATTCCGTGGATCTTTATGAAGCTGTAAGATGCCGACGAACTGTGCGCGAATTCAGGCCGGATCCGATCGCAGAGCAAATCCTTCGTCGGGTCCTGGATGCGGGGCTGAAGGCACCATCCAATGCGCACATCAAACCTTGGCAGTTTATATTGTTACGCGATCCGGAGAAAAGGCGTCGGGCTATCATTCAGGGCCTCCAGGCGCGCGACATGCGTGACCGAGAAGAAATCGAACGCTTTCTTGAGGGATTTTCGGAAGATTCCCTTAAGGAAGTCTACCGACGGGCGCTGCCGGTTCAACTGAGCATGATGCTCGAGGCGCCTGAGGTACTGATTGTGTGCACCAAAATGAAACCACTGACCGATTGCCGCACGCTCTTCCACCTGAATCCGCTGGCTTCCATCTGGATGTGTATTCAAAACATCATGCTGGCACTGGCTGCGGAGGGATTATTCGGATGCACCTATACGCCCTATGACGCATCCGGCCTTAAGTCGATTATCGGTGTTCCTCCAGATTGGGAGGTTGCCGCCGTCATTCCATTCGGCTATCCAAAGGCGCTGCCCGCGCCCAATGTGGACGAAGATCTCGACTCCAGGCTGCATATGAATGTCTGGTAAAAACGTATTCGCGGGGGGGGGATTTTCCTTGTGTGCGGATTTCAGCTCCTGGCTGTAATTTTGCCGGTGAAGGATTGGACGACGATCTTTCCCTGCTGCACAACAAAGGTATCGGTACCGAGCTCATACACGTTATCGGATGTCTCTGCATTCCACAGAATGTAGCCGCAGTCTCCTTCGACCGCCTGCAGTTTCAGGCTGAAAGACGCGCCGGGTTTCCCAAACTCTGCAATCATCGCCTGGAATAACGGCTTGATTTCACCTACACCCTTGAGCGTTCCGTTTGCGGTAAACATGACGGCATCCGGTGCATAGTCAGAGAGGATGCCACCAAGATCGGACTCACTAAAAAATTTAAGGTGGCGGTCCATTATGTCTTTTGTCGAGGCTGTTGTTGCCCCCACCTGCTTTGTCTGTGGAGCGCTATTGTCTGCCCCGCTTCGTGGTAATTCAGAATTCATAACTTTCTCCTTTTTGTTAAGTGAAAAAAATGGACCTATCCGGCTGAATGGCAGATAACCTTGCCAAAGAGGGCTCGCATGACAAAAGAGGGGACACAGATTCCCGAGCTCACATTAACGAAGGCAGTTGCCACCAGTAACCAGCCGGTGCAATATCCAAGGGTCGAGAATCCCGCCTGGAAGCTATAAGCCGAGATGCTAATCATGGTGGTAGCCACGGCACAGGCGAGATGTCGACGGAATCCATACCGGGGCAACGCCGGCAACCCAAACAGATGGCGCAAGCCATAATCGTAAAACACATCAAATGGATGTTTGGGCAGGATGGCACCCAAAGCCGCAAAAGGCACCAGTGCCCATAGAATCGTCGCAGAACCCAGCGCGGCCCCGAGGCCAGTCCACGACATACATATGGCAGGAGACCATCGCAGCGGATAATTTATCTCGGCATAGGTCCCGTCATTTAAACCACAGAACCCCTGGGACTCAATTCTCTGTCTTATAGTTTTGATTGATGAATCCATGTCATTCCTCCGGATTTCCTTGCTTGATGAGAATCTCTTTCTTCCAACCCCGAGCTGCGTGAGGAGGGTGCACGCCGCTCCACACGCTTATCGCGCAGCCATTTCCATCACCGCCTCCGTCGTCATGGATTTGCCTCCAAAACCCCAATCCCCGCTCCGAACCTCTTCGATGATCACCACGGTAGCCGGTCGCAGGTTTTCACCTTCGATGGACACCATTGCATCCGTGAGTCCGACGACCATTTCTTTCTTCTGTGCGGGCGTGAATACGCCTTCGATCAGTTTAACGTTAATCAGTGGCATGGTTTTTCTCCTTAATTTTCAAAATGTGATCTTTGGATTTGGCTGACATTCGCATCCAGCTGCATTAGCTTCCATCCAATCAATCCTTCTGCAATATGCAACATGGCCGGATCACCGGCCTTATCCGAGCGTCCGGGTTTCTTGATCGGGCTGACATAGCCCGTGGTATCCTTGATTCAGAGTCCGGTTGGATTTGCCCAGAATCCGCAAAAGGATGGAGAGGCCGGATGGATGTTCTATCTGAGGTTTTGAAATCCGTTAAGCTCCGGGGAGCGCTCTACTACAACGGCGAGTTCTCCGAACCCTGGAGCATCAAAACTCCGGCTTCCAGCGCATTAGCTCCGTTCGTCTCTTCGGACGGCGGGCATGTCATCATTTATCACCTGCTGAGTGAAGGAAGTGCCTATGCGCATTTGGAGGACGGCCCCCCGGTCTGCGTGGAGGCTGGCAACATAGTGGTCTTCCCGCATGGAGATTCGCATGTATTGGGCAACGGGCGAAATAGCCGGCCGGTAGATGCAGCAAAGGAACTGGAGCGCATATTCTCGCAAGGCTTAAACGTCTCAAGGATGGGTGGAGGCGGAGAGGTTTCAAAGTTTATCTGTGGCTACCTGGTTTGCGATCCGCAGCTTGCTCGGGTCTTCCTGAGCGGCCTTCCGAAGATACTCATCGTTAACATCAGAAACGACACTTCCGGCCGCTGGCTCGAAAACTCCATTCGGTTCTCTGTCGGAGAAGCCAATGCCGGCAGGGCCGGCGGCGATGCCGTGCTTGCGAAGCTTTCAGAGGTACTGCTTGTCGAAACGTTGCGCCGCTACATTGCGCAACTGCCTCAAGAACAGACCGGATGGCTTGCCGGGGTCCGAGACCCTCATGTGGGCAAAGCCCTCGCGCTGCTTCACCGCAATCCTTCACATCCGTGGACCATTGCCACGCTCGCCCAGGCTGTTGGCGTTTCCCGATCCGTAATGGCAGAACGTTTCCGGCACTACCTGGACGATCCCCCAATGTCCTATCTTACACGCTGGCGTCTTCAGCTCGGCGCGCAGATGCTGGCGGCGACGAGCCACAGCGTGGCACAAATTGCCCTGGAGGTTGGTTACGAATCCGAAGCCGCGTTCAATCGGGCTTTCAAACGGGAATATGGGTTGCCTCCTGCGCAATTTCGAACCACCGCGAAAGCTCCGGCATCCGCCAATTCAGTGGTTCCACGCTCGGCGAACTAATGAATGCCAATAATCGTCACTTGCTCGTCTTGAAGCGCCAATAGCCTTTCTCTATGTCACCATTTGGAACAGCCATCTTCCCGCCGCGTCCATAACTGACAGTAATACGGAGTTGCTTCTGCCGCTGGATCCCACGAAGCTGCATAATGACAAAATGCAACCAATCAATACTGCCTTCCCAGCCAATTGGGAATCACTCTCGGGTTAAAGCCGGATAATTCGCTTTATAATGCATGGACGGAAGCTAGAATTGCTGATCATTGTGTCCCTTTTTTTGTCGCTTGGCGTGGAATCTTATGAAAAAGATAATCTCCAAAAGCGCAAAGACACACAACGAAACCCAATAATATAATTGCCAATTCCCCACTGGGTTCTTTTCTGAGGCCGCCAGTTTTGCTCCTCACATTTTCTATTAACGGAAATCCGGCGATGAACCATTGATAAGCGCCCCAGCAAAACATCAAGATCCCGACCAGGAACTCTAGAACAACTCTCGTCCAATTGAAAAAACGAGTGAAGGTCATGGTTCATTATCTTCCATTGAGAATTGTTCAGCGGACGCCCCAATAAACGAGGCTCACCAAATACCCTTTATCAGCTTCCATGTCACTCGTTCCGCATATTCCCTGTACCCCGGCAACTCCTGTTGGAGGACCCGATCCTCCAATATCGTTCGGACAATGAACATCGCCATGAATAGTCCTGCTACGATAAAAGCCCAATCTGATCCAAACAGAAGAGGAACCCCTAATGTCCGCAGGGCCCAAAATGCATAGCCGGGGTGGCGTACGAACTGGTAAGGCCCCGCATCGATAACCTGATGGCCGCGATCCTGCTGTATCCGGATGAATGAGGAAAAAAAACGGTTGGACTTCATGGCCCATATCAGGCCCAGTGTTCCGAGGAGTATGAGTCCAACGCCGAGCAGATGCTTCCAAACGGGCTGCGATGGCGTCCAATTCCAACGATGATCCAGACCGGGAACAATGAGTTCGGCTAGGGTGAACAGCCCCACCAGGGAAACAAAGTATCTATCCCATGGCTTCGCTCCCGGCTTCGGAGCCATGCGTTCCTCTATGAGTCCCTCATCGAGACGAAATGGGCCCCATAATGGTAAAAGCGTACTGAGGAAAAGTATCACCAGGTAGGCCCATCCTGGCCACCAGGACAAGTCTCCTGCCGAAGCAAAAAGCATGACGCCGATGATGGATTCCACTGCCAGTGATCGAGTTGTTGCACGCGCTAAAAGGGTCAAAGCAGCCTCGCAGATTCTGATTATTCCGTTGCCGAACATCAGATTAGGCGCTATCACTCAGAGATCGCAAGGATAGAATTTGATTTCTTTAATGTCAGGTCGTACGGCCTGGTATTTCCAGGAATGGCTGCAACCGGATGGATTCAACCCTGTTGTTCTGCGCCACTAAACTTCATAGAATAAAAAGACTTGTATACCTGGAACGGGAACTTACTGGATAGCTTGGCCAGGGTATTCCATTACGTGGCCCCAAAGGAGGAGATCCGTTGAGACGTCTCACAAAAATGCTAACGGGGATTGCAGTCCTGTGTATCGCACTCGGCTTTACGCCGTGTGAGTCCGAAGAGAATCGCGCGCAGACACCCGGTGATGAAACGGCAGACGTTGTCATCGTAGGCGCGGGCGTATCCGGTGAAACTGCGGCCCTCGAGCTGAAAGCACTGAATCCCAACCTTAAATTGGTGCTGCTGGAAAAACAGGCCACGACAGGTGGATCCCTCCGCTATTCCAGCGGCTATGTCGGTACGAGTTCGAAGCTTTCCAGAAAATCATTCAACACGAATACGGTCGATGATGTGCTTGCCTTCCTGGACGATTACATTGGCAAAGACAACGTCAACCACCCCTTCGTACGCAAGCTCTATAATCTGGCGGAATATGTCACCGACAATTTCATCTCCTGGGGCGTCGATTTCGACGGAGCCAATGCAACGCGGGCACAGGATCCACAGCAGGAAAGATGGACCCGCGAAGGAAGGCATCTGTGGTATTACATCCCCGCGGGAAGAACAAATTCCATAGCTAATGCACTGGAAGATCAGCTCCGGAAGCGGCAGGTGGATCTGCGACTCAACACTCAGGTGATGGAACTGCTCATTGCAGACGGAAAAGTCCTGGGAGTGAGGGTTCAGGCCAAAGACAAAAGCTACTCCATCGACGCGAAAGCAGTCCTTGTCGCTACCGGAGGGTTTTCCAGCAAGGGGGATCTCGTTAAGAAGATGACCGCAGGGATGTATAAGAACGTCCCGACCGGACCGAATCCCTACTCCTCGAACCCTGGCGCAACAGGCGATGTTTTTGGCTTTGTGGAAAAACTTGGCGTACCGACAATCGGGACCGGAGTCATGGCTTACGCGGGATCGCCGGGCGGCGGGTCCATTCCATCGCGGTTCTATGTCAACCAGGATGGCAAACGCTACATGGATGAGTATTCCTGGGGCTATAACATCACGTTCCAGACTCAAAAGAACACGACGAATTGTTACCGGCTACTTGATACCGCCGTGCTCAACGGGCAGTCTGACAGCACAAAGGCAAGCGTCGCCGCAAAGGTGAAAGCAGGAACCGCCTCTAAATATGACACGATCGATGAGCTTGCCAGCGGGCTCGGCATCAACGCAGCCCAATTGAAGCGAACCATCGCCGCCTACAATGCGGCCGTTGACGCGGGTCAGAGCCCGGAGTTCGGCTTACCGGTGAAAAATGCAACCCCGATCAAAAATGGGCCTTTTTATGCCGAACAGATTGCCTACACAACGGCCGGCTCTCTTGTCTCCATCAGGACCGATAACGATGCCAGGGTCGTCAACCGCAATCTTCAGCCCATTCCCGGTCTCTATGCCAGCGGCGAGTGTGCCATCTCCAACCAGTTCTGGGGCGGACTCTACGCAGGCAGCGGCTTCGGCGTTGGCTCTTCGGCCTATAACGGTGTACTTGCAGCCCGCACTATCGTGAGTGATTTGAAATAGGTTCCTCGCCACTGCGTTTGCTAACGGTTGGATTTCCGACGGGATGAACAGAGAAGAACCAAGGCGTTCTCCTGGATTACGGAGGTCAGGAAGGTGGAAATGATGGCGCCAACAACCGAGGTCCAGAAGGTCCCGAATGCGGCAGCTTTTTGTGATGAAATCAAATTCAATCGCTTTCACGGCCTTCTCACTGTTCTGGGGATACTTACGCTTTTCTTCGACGGATACGATTCACAGGTTCTTTCCTACATATTGCCTGAGGTTATCAAAGAGTGGAGACTTAGTCCGGTCGAGGCCGGGTCGCTGGCATCCTACGGACTGCTCGGTCTTATGATTGGAACGGCCGGGATCGGGATGCTTTCCGACAGAATCGGAAGAAAGATCCCGCTCATGATCGGCCTTGCCCTGTTCTCGTTCTTCTGCGGTGCGCTATACTGGGCGCCTGATTTCAAGACCTTCTGCGTATTGCGCTTCATGTCCGGCCTGGGCATCGGGGGAGTGCTGACCCTGATCATCACAATAGCCACCGAATTCTCGCCCGCTGCCATCCGTGCGCGAATGGTTGCAGGAATGATGGCGGGATTCATGATTGGACCTGCGATCGCGGGATGGCTTTCCATGGCAATGGTTCCCACCTACGGCTGGCGCAGTGTGCTGCTGGTTTCTTTCTTGCCACTACTGCTGCTGCCTCTGATCTATTTTTTTATGCCGGAATCCATTCGCTTTCTCGCTCAAAAAGGAGAGACGGAAAAGGCCATCGAAGTGCTGCGGAGAATTGAGCGCGCGGCAGGTGCTCAGCCGGCCAACTGGTCCAGGGAAAGCTTTTCCCTGGGCGCATCCTCGAGCGCCGGCGTCCGGCAACTTTTTGCGTCAAGATTGGCCATCATGACCATGCTTGTCTGGCTGGTGTACTTCGGGAATCTGCTGGTTATCTACGGCCTCACGACCTGGTTACCGACACTGCTGGTGAGTGCCGGGATTCCGCTGGTGCGGAGTTTTGGGTATACATCCCTGAACCATCTTGGCGGAGCCGTTGGTACCGTGGCTATCGGCATCACCATGGACCGCTTTGGCAGAAAACCGGGACTTGTACTTTCCTATGTGTTTGCTGCCGTCAGCATCTGGCTTTTCGCCCGGTTTATTGGGAATAATGCCGGCCTTTACATCATTGGAATGACGGCCGGCTTTTTTGTAAATGGTGCGCTCTCCGCGCAACATGCCGTCACTGCAGAAATATATCCAACCGCCATCCGGTCCACCGGAGTTGGGTGGGCTTTGACCATCGGCAGATTCGGAGCAATTTGCGGTCCCTTGCTGGGAGGCTATTTTCAGGCGCGCGGTTTTTCTTTGCAGCAATATTTCGATATGTTTGCCCTTCCGTGCCTGGTCTGCGCAGCTCTTGTGTATTTCTATCGGGTGAACGTAAAGGGCGAGACTCTCGAGAGCGTTGCCCGGCATTTATCTGGTGCGCGCTAGGACCTCTTAACAACGGCGGCGTCTCATTAGCAGACGCCTTCCAGATTGTAAACGGATTCGCATACCATACTCCTTGCCTTTAGCCAGTGACGTATTTCATATTCTTGGTTGTTATCGATTCCAGAACCAACCCGAGAAGGAGGAAATCGTGGACAGAAAAGAATTCCTCAAGGACATTTGCAGCTTTGGTATATGCGGATGCGTTTTAAGTCTCTCCGGGGATAAAGAGTCGCTGCATGCCGAGGATGCCGCCATGGATCAGAGACTCATTTTTGCCCGCTATCAGCTATCCAAGCTGGTAAGCTTCATGGCTGCAGATACGACATCGGCTTCCGCTGTTGGGCTCCTGCAAAAGACCGGTCGTGAATGTGCCAAGCTGGGCAAGCTTCACGCAAATTTCATAAATAATCCCGAAGGCTACTTTGCTGCCGCCAGGAAAAACTGGGGCACAGACTTCGTGTGGGACAAAGACAAAAGCATGATCACAGTGATGGTGGCCGAGGGCCCATGCGGCTGTCCATTGGTTGACCCCAAGCGAACACCCGCATTTTGGTGCAACTGCTCGGCAGGGTATCAAAGGGAAACCTTCGAAACCATTTTCGGGAAACCGGTCCATGTTTCGCTCAAAGACTCCAAGCTCAACGGCAGCAAACGGTGCATTTTTGAAATCAGGTTGACCTAGTACGATGGCCAAGAGGAAAGGCTTTGCTTAATATAGGGCACGGGAGCGAGGCGATCCGTCTCCTGAAAGAGGTGTTACGCGATCACCCGGATCATCATGCTGCAAAAACAACCCTGACAATTGCGTTGAAGCGCCAAGGTTCGAAGTAAGGCGAGTTATCCTGCCGTTTCCAACGACTCAATTCGGCCACAATCAACGGGCTGCATGTTTTGCGGAAGCGTTTCTCGAATCTGGGTGGATTTTCTCGAGGACGAACGCAAGCCGAACAGGCTTTCCCTCAAGCACCCACTGTTTCTGGACTGTAAGCACACGAAAACCTGACATACGCGCCATCAGCCGGATCTCCGCTTCTGTATAATGGCGTTCCCGCACTTGTACGAGGCGCTTTTTGTAAAGGCGTCCACTCGGGATAAACCAGAGTTGTTGGAACTCAACAATCCCGCTTTTCGGATCATAGCGATTGGAGGACTTCATGTAGTTCTTTCCAATGGTGTATAGCGTTTCCCGCTCGTGCAGCCATCGGAACCAATGCGCGGTGCTGATGTCAAAGAGGAATAATCCGCCGGGACGCAAAATGCCGGCAACACGATGGAAAACCTCCTGCAATTCTCTCGGCGACAGCACGTGATTGAGCGCATCAAAATGGCAGGTAGCAACATCCGCCCGCACATCGAGCCGCAATTTTCGTATATCCTGGCAGAACCAGCGTACTCGGTCAGATTTCCTGCGGGCTTGCCGCAGCATGGCGGGAGAGGCATCGACTCCAAGGACAGACCATCCGGCTCTGCGAGTCCAGGGAATAGTAGCATTCCCGGTTCCACACATCAGATCGACCAGCGTCCGAATTTTCAGTCTGCGTTCTGTAATGGTTTGCAGAAGCAGTTGTCTCCAATACCGATAGAATTTTTGGAGTTCGGGGTCCGCCGCCAGCTCATCATAGACCTCCGCAAGGTCTTTATACGGATCGTCCTCTGCATGCATTTGATTGCTCCGTGAGGTTGCATCTCATGGGATTCCGCCGCACTCGAATGCTTGAAGCTGGAACGAATGGTAAACCAAAAGCAACCCATTATGGCAGGAAATATTCCGATCGGCACTATCGGCAGGATTGAGAAGGATTGGCGCCTGGTATCTGTTGGTCGGCTTTGCCATCCTTCACGGCACGGGTGAAATCAATTTGTTCTTGCAAAATGAGAGTTGTGAGCTCAATGTATTGCGGTTTTTGATCAACAACCCCATTTATGGAGGTGTTCCATGACAAAGCACATCGACTTCGACAACCTCCCCTCCTTTCGAAATCTCTAGCAAACGGAGGAAGGGGATATCCCTCCGAAACCAAAGTTCGTCGCGGCGAGAGAACTGTCCACCTCGAAAAAGAACTGCATGAAAAACTCGGTCGCAATGATCTATGCCCATGCGGATCCGGGCATCGGTTTCAAACAATGTTGTTTGCGATCGGGTCATTTCGACGGAAGCAATCGAAATCACTATTCAAGAGATTAGCGGCAAAATGCCAAGCGCCCTGATTCGTTTCGTGGATTGATAGGCTGCCGGTCGCTTATTGGCACCGGCAGCCAGGACCAGAAGTATCTATAGAGTGCGGGAGACCTTAACCTAATGAAGCGAAACGCCTCCATCGTGCACGATTAACTGTCCGGTGATCATCCGGCTGTCATCGCTGGCGAGAAAAAGCGCCACTCCGACGAGATCCTCAGGATAGGCCGGCTTCTTCAGGCAGCGCACAGCCATCTGCAATTCGTCAAGAGGAGCAGGCGGGAACTTCTTATTCCGATCGAATTCATCCCCTCCCTCCGAGTGGGTGAAGCCGGGGGCGATTGCATTTACATTGATATTGTATTCGCCGAGTTCGCGGGCCATTCCGCGCGTAAAGGCCATAATGGCACCTTTGGAGGAAATGTAATGCGGCATGCCCGCGACTCCTTCGAAAATGGTTCCCGAGGAGATGTTGATGATCTTCCCACCCTTGTCTTTCATGTGGGGAAAGACTGCCTTCACGCACTGAAAGGGGCCCAGAGTGTTGACTTCCATAACCCGCATCCATTCCTCGCGGGTTACTTCCATGAAAGGTTTTATGGTTACCAGCAATCCCGCATTGTTCACAAGAATATCAACGGCGCCAAATCGATCCATGGCGGTCTTCACCATGGCGTCACATTGTTCCTGCTGGCTCACATCGGTTTTAATATAAAGGGCCTGGCTTCCAGCCTTCTCAATGGCGGAAACGGTATCTGTCCCATCTGCGATATCCGCGACAACGACTCTCGCCCCTTCTTTCGCAAATCCGACTGCAAATGCAGCGCCGATTCCACGGGCCGCCCCTGTTATGATCGCAACCTTATCTTTAAGTCTCACCGCAGGCTCCTTTCGCAAGCACGAAAGGCTATCATACAGAATTTCTCAAATGCTCCCCAGGACTTATTCGACAGACAAATTCCGCGGCGGGCAGGAGGCAGTATTCGCCCCGGGGTGTCATGATTCCGCGATTGGTCATTGCCGCAATTTGGCCGATAACAGCGCAGCAAACAGGAAACGGCACTCAGGACCCGTCTTCCTGCATCCGGCGCGCATGCCCACATTGCGGTCAAAGTCTCACATAACCACCGGATGCATTGGTCCGCTGGAATGCGCCAACCATTGCCTTCATTTCCTCGGCCTGTCCGGAAAGTTTCTCTGCCGCATCGGCAGATTCCTCTGCGTTGCCAGCTACCTGCTGCGTCACCTGATTCATTTGTTCAACCGCCGTATTGACCTGTTCCACCCCCTGGCTCTGTTGCTCGGATGCGAGAGCGATCTCATTCATTACAGCGCTGACCTTGTTCACCTGACGGTTGATCTCCGTCAGGTTATTCATTACCTCCTGGTTAATCGAAACTCCGCCTTCAGCGTTCCGGACGGATTCCGCAATCATGTTAGCTGTGTTTTTGGCGGCTTCAGCACTGCGCATGGCAAGGTTTCGCACTTCTTCGGCAACCACGGCAAATCCTTTTCCCGCATCGCCCGCACGCGCCGCTTCAACCGCAGCATTCAGCGCGAGCAGGTTGGTCTGGAATGCGATTTCGTCAATCGTCCGGACAATCCTGGCCGTCGAATCGGAAGACGATTTGATCTTGTCAATCGAGTCGGAAAGTCGCTTCATGCTTTCCACACCCCTGCCCGCAGTGGACAGGGCGCCCTCCGCGAGATTGCGTGCTTCTTTTGCATTTTCCGCATTCCGCTTTGTCATTGAAGCCATTTCATGCAGGCTGCTCGACACCTCTTCCAGCGAACTTGCCTGTTCCGAAGCACCCTGCGAGAGGGACTGACTGTCTGAAGAGATCTGGCTGGAGGCGGAGGCTACCTGTTCGGCCGCAAGCCCTGACTGGGTCAGCGCTTCATCCAGATTTGTGATCAGGGTGTTTATGTTTTTCTTCATTGTCTCGAAATCACCCTGGTAATCGCGTTTGACCCGCGCAGTCAGGTCCTTGTTGGCAGCGGCGAGAAGGGCTGCGCCACCATCTTCTTCAATGAGGGAGCGCAGGGTATCGATGCACCGGTTCAGGCTATTCTTGATATTGTTGAAATCGCCATTATAGTCCTTAGTGATTTTCGGAGGGATGGCTCCTTTGCTGATGCGCGCGATGTAATCGGATGCCATCTGTAATGGCTCCACCACCGCATCCAGAGTCGCATTGAAGCCCGACACCATGGTGCGATATCCGCCTTCAAACTGTTCTGCTTTGCCGCGATGGGCCAGGTTGCCTTCCCGGGCGCTTCGGATCATTCCATTTATCTCATCCGTCACTTTGCGAAGATTAGCCAAGGCGGCTTCAAAGGAGGCGACAGTGCCTTGCGTCCTGAAGATGATGCCATCGACACTCCGAGCCAGGTCGCCGATTTCATCTTTGGTATCAATGTCGAGCGGTTCAGTGCCGGTGACAACCTTGATATCGAGATCGCCGCGGGCCATTGCCTCCGTCGCTTTTCCAAGGTTGGAAATGCAGATGTTTTGCAGCTTTTCGGCACGGGAGGCAACCTGTTTGATCGGGTTTGATATTTTGCGGGATGTCCAGAGTCCACATGCGACAGCAAGCCCAATGCCGATTCCAATAATTGCCACGGACAGTTGTCTTCCATTGCCGGCGATAGCGGCATTATGTTCGGATGCAGCTTTGGCCTGGAAGGTGTTTTCATCAACAAGATTATCAATTGCCGCTACAATTGTATCTGCGGATTGAAGGAATGGGCCTCGCATGAATGCCAGCGCTTCCTTTTTATTGCCGGCTTGCAGCATCTTTGCAAACTTCTCAAAATCCTCCGTATACTTTTGCATGCCCAATGAGAGTCGGTCGAAGGTCTCTCTTTCGCTTTTTCTGACGACGACAGGGCGATGCTCCTTAATGAATGCGTTGATGCTGCTTATCAGTTCCCGCACGCCTGCAAGTTTCAAATCTCTATCGCTGGAATCCTCAGCCAGAAGCGCATCCCGAACATTTACTCGCAGCAACTGCATCGTCTTGGCTGATTCTGCGGCTTTGCCCAACGGCAATACATTCGCTTGATACATGGCCATGTCGGCTTTGCTCAACGTTTCCAGCTGGAGTATGCCGAAACATCCAACCGCGCCCGCCGCCAGCGCCAATAAGGTTGCGAAGCAGATCAGTTTGGAGGTGATTTTCATGTCATAATACCACTTCAACATTGCTATCTCCTGTTGCCTGCTTGTTGCCAGGTTTCTGCTTTCGGCTTCCGCCGTAAACATGGCGCGGACCTTCTGCATTGATAACACGCAGTTCCTATCCAGAAGCATCCTGGCTTGCCCTGTAATTCAACTGATCCCGGGGTTTATGCCCTCCCCGCTGCAAATAATGCCGGCATAAATAAAAATAGGCGCAGCAGGCAATCTCTGAATTGCCCACTGCGCCTTCAACTTGCAGACCTTATTGCCTACACGCCAAGACACTATAATTACAGTATTCTTAAATGCATACAGCAGGGAGTTTCGTCCCGAATGCTACATTCATTATCGGCGATAGGATATTGCCCCCTTAATGAAGAAATGCATTTACATAGCATTTTGCCCAATTTAACCGCATGTCTCTTTGGAACTTGAGACAATAATCGGAATCCTCGCAGCCAGCCTCATCCTCGGCGGGAATCGTGGTCATACGCCGTAAATCTTCTCGGCTGTTTTTCCCGGCAACCGATTTTCCTATTGGAATGGAAAAATTGGGTAATGAATCCATCTTCTGGTGGTTTTTTGAAGGTTTTGTCGCGTTTAGGAATGAACGGAATTCCAAAGCATCCAGGAGGTCAGTTATGAAGGCTACAAACGCGGCCATTATGTTCGGATTCGTCCTCGTATTGTGTGCATCGATACGCTGCAGCTCCGCTCGCACATGGGAGGAGAAAGAGGTTCCTCTCAAACTGTATGTACCGGAGAGTAAACAATATACATTGCACAAGCCAGAACCGTGGAAAGTACAGGAAGAATCCAGGGACGATGCTTTCCGGATTCTGGTGTCTTCCGCTGACGGAAACTCCTTAGTTGACCTGTTTTGGGCCCGAAACGATCTGGGAAAACCGGATGCGCTCCGCCTTCTGTCAACCTACCAGGAATATCTGGGCCGGAGGCACGCCGATGTAACGTTCAGCGAGGTATTTCTGTCTGCGGATTCATCCCGGGCCGTCGCGGCCGTCCGTTACCGGACCGGCCAATCCATCATCAAAGGGCGCTATTTCTTTGAATCCAAACCCAAAGGATTATCCGTGCAAGGCTATTGTGCGCCGGAGAACCGCTTGACGGCGGAGCGATCATTGCTCCTCAATGTGATGGCAAGCATGGCTTTTTCCAAGACTCAGGCGAAAGGGAATCCTGCCCGCAGTTCCGCGGAATCTCAGCCTCAGTTCGTCCAACTGCCGTTGGTGCCGAAGCGGGCATCCGATGGCAGTCTTTCGATGAAAGTGCCGGCGGATTGGAAGTTCCTGGGAGGCGGCGGGAAGGTGGTCGCCAGTTCACCCGACGGAGGAATGGGCGTCATGTTTACCACCTTCTCGGGCAATCCGTTTCTGAGGAATGCGCCGATCAGCCAAGGGGTGATTGGCTCCCAATACCTCCCACCGGCACAGACCTTGACCACAATATTCAATGGCTTTGGAAATAGGGGCGTTCGCATCCTTTCAGCACAAGCGGACCGCGCAACCGATCAACAGTTTTTGGCAACCATCGGCCGGCGTTCCGAAACGCAGGATTTTATGGTCAGGTGGGATTCCCCCTCGGGGACTCCTTGTATCGGAGCCTTCAAGATGATAAATGCTCAGCCAAACGTGACGGGGCTTTGGTTCTGCATTGTGGCTGGGATATGGGGACCTGAAAAGGATTTTTACCGGTTCTATCCAATGCTTGAATCGATAGGATCGTCCTTTTCTATAAACGATCAGTTCGCCCGACAATATATCCAGGCAGGCCTGGAAAACCTGCGCCGTCTGCAGCAACAGACCATGGCTGCAATGCAAGATCTCAACCGGTCCCGGGAGCAAAATCAGAGTGCGTGGGAAGCCCGGCAGGAACGAAAGGAATTCATGGATTCCAATTGGGACGATTACTGGCGAGGCCATACTTATTGGGTTTCGGCGCTGGAGGGCGGAAAAGTCTATAGTACCGACAACTGGGGTACGAGTGACAATGTTACAGGAGATTACCACGAAGGGGATGCCTACAAATGGACCAATTTTGGCGGACAAAATCCGAACTACCCCTCTGAAAACATGCGGGAAGTAAGCGGTTATGAACTGAAGCAGCTTCAGATGAAATAATATCGGTATGTTGTGGCTGATTCGGTCAAGTCGGGAGAAGCAGTGCGGGAAGCCAGGAACCGGAAGCCATTGGACTTCGTCCAATGACACTTTGGAACCTGGCTTGACCGATTCCAGAGAAAACCACAGACTTTATCTCTGTCGCGATTTGAACGCCGCCGCCTTTTCGCTTTCCTTCCCTGCCTCATAAAAAACAACGACGCGTTGCAGAGCCTCTCGCGTCCGCTCATGGTTTGAGCCCAGTGTTTTTTCCAACTGCTCATAGCTGGAAACCAGCACCGGTCCGGCTTCCGATCGGTTCCCTAACTTGCCAAGGCATTCTGCCCAGATACTCTTCGAATTGACGACCAGCCAGTGTGTATCGGGCAGGACGCGGCGCCGCAATTGCAGGCTCTCCGCCAAATAGGGCAAGGCTTCGGAAGGACGATTCTCCGCCATCAGGCTTTTCCCGAGGATCTGAAGAGCCGCCGGAATCATGGGATGAATTTCCGGCAATGAAGTGCCTCTCATTGCCAGCACTTCCCGTGACAATCGACAGGCTTCGGGATAATCTCCCTTGTCGAACATCAGGTATGCATAATTCTGAAGAGTCCAGGCGACATCGGGATGCCCCGCTCCCAGCAGTTTCCTGCGCAAATCGAGCACCTGCCTGAAAAGAGCTTCCGCCTCCGGATATTTTTTCAACGCCTCCTTGATGCTGGCCAGGTTGCTCATGGTGACGACAACCTCAAGATCTTCAATACCTCGGAGTGATTTGAGGATGGAAAGGGCCTCCTCATGCAAGCTTTCGGCTTCCGGGTACTTGCCGCGGGTACCCAGCACAATGGCCAGATTATTCAGGCTTTCAGCAACGTCCAGATGCCGGCTCCCCTCCAGTTTGCGGCGCAGGGCCAGGGAACGGCGGTGCAACTGCTCCGCCTGCTCGAAATCTCCCAGACGCAATCGCAAGGTCGCGAGCGTATCGGTCAGAGAAGCCGAGTCAAGGCTATCGGCTCCTGTCCTGGCTTCTACGAGGCGCAAGGCACGCCGGCATAAGGATTCCGCTGCCGCGGGATCCCCCCTCTCCATTGCAATAAGCGCAAGATGGTGAAGGTTCATTGCCACATCGAGATTCTCGGGACCCAACAAGCGCTGCCGGATTTCGAGCGATCGCTGAATTTGCTGTTCCGCGAGGTCATACATTCCCAGACCCAGGTAAGCCAATCCCATGGTGGTACGGACTGCCGCCTCTGTAACGGGATCCGTTCGCAAATCCTGGCCGATGCGAAGGGATGCCTGATCGAGTAGAGAGGCTACGGTCACCTTCGGCCCACCGGTACGAGGATCCGCGGAACTGAGCATCTTCTGCAGAAAGCGAGTAACAGCCTCCGCCTTGGCGGCCTCCAACTGCGCATGATCCCGCTCCTGCCTGGCAATCCTCGCCTGACGCAAGGTGCCGATAATTCCTCCAGCCAGTGCCAGGATGACCATGGCGATAGCCAGAATCGGAATTGCGTTGCGATGAAAAAATTTGCCGGCACGATAGCCAAAGGTCGCAGCGCGCGCCTGAACGGGCAAACCCTCCAGGTGCCGCCTTATGTCCGAGGCGAATTGCTCTACCGACGAATAACGTCGCCGGGACTCCTTGTGCATCGCCTTCAAGATGATATTGTCAAGATCGCCCCGCAGCTGCCGGCTCAACCGTCCTCCCGGCTCGCTTTTTGGCCCCTCAGCCTCCAGCATGTCTATAGCCCGATTTGAGTCGAGTGGCGCCTTGACCGCGAGGGAGCGCAAAACGGCGGTGCTGGGTTTTTCCGGCTCAACCTCCCCGATGATCCGAACGATTTCTGCCGGATTCCTGGTTTGCATCCGGTAAGGGGGACGGCCCGTAGCCAGTCTATAAAGCAAGATGCCCAGTGAATAAATGTCTGCGGTGGTATTAACCAATTCCCCGCGAGCCTGCTCCGGGCTCGAATAATCGGGTGTCATCATTAGCAGTCCAGGCTGGGTAGCCTGCGAATCGGCCGGACCAACTCCTGATGGAGTCACAAGTTTGGCAATTCCGAAATCCAGGAGTTTCGGTACTCCGCTGGGAGTCACCAAAATATTCCCGGGTTTCAAATCCCTATGAATAACCAGATTCTGATGGGCAAACTGAACAGCGTCACAAACCTGCAAAAATAAATGCAGCTTTTCCGTCAGCGAAAGAACCTTTTCATCACAATATTGGTTGATCGGAATCCCTTCCACGTATTCCATCACAAGGTAGGGAGAACCGTCACCAGTGCTGCCTCCATCCAACAGACGGGCGATATTGGGATGTTCCAGATTGGCCAGGATCTGCCGTTCGACCTGAAAACGCTCGAGGAGCATGTCATTGGCGCCACCGGGCCTCAACAGCTTGATGGCCACCTGTTTTTGATAGGCCTCATCGTCCCGTTCCGCAAGATAGACCATGCCCATTCCACCGCGGCCCAACTCGCGCACGATCCGGTACGGGCCAATCTGTCGGCCTACCCAGGCATTCCCTGACTTGTGTTCCAGAATCGCTACTCCATCGGGAGTGGCGGGATTTTCCAGGAATGAGCCCGATTTCCCCAGTGAAGCCAGCAAGGATTCCACCTCCAGGCGAAGCCGCGGATCACCATGGCAGGCCTGTTCAAGAAATGCGGCCTGCTGCGAAGGCGGAAGGAGCATGGCCTTCTGAAAAATGGCTTCAATCTCAGCCCAGGCGTCCATGTTCATGCCGGATGATCCTCTTCTTTGAATTAGGAAACCGAAGTATTGCCTGAACTCATTTCCCGGTATAGCCAGGCTTTTGCCATATTCCAATCCCGCAAAACGGTATTCGGCGAGATTCCAAGGGTTTCAGCTGTTTCTTCCAGCGTTAGGCCCGCAAAATATCGGAGTTCGACGACCCGGCATTTCCGAGGATCGATTTTTTCGAAGGCGGCGAGCGCATCGTTCAGAGCCAGAAGATCCGGGGATCCTTCATCAACCGCGACCATGCATTCATCCAGAGAAACAGGGCTGACCGCCCCTCCCCGTTTCTGGCGGCGCTTCTCCCGGGCGTGATCCACCAGGATCCGGCGCATCAATCGTGCAGCAATGGCCATAAAGTGCCCCCGGTTTTCCCAGTGAATGTTTTTCTGGTTCACAAGTTTGAGATACGCCTCATTAATCAAGGCGCTGGTTTGCAGCGTGTGGCCCGGATTTTCGTGGCTCATGCAACGGGAGGCGAGCTTGTGCAACTCCTGATACACGATTGGGATCAGTCGTTCCAAGGCGTCTTCATCGCCCATTTCCCAGCTTTGAAAGAGGAGCGTTAGATCTTGAGAAGGGATATCCATGCGTCAGCCCTCTGTCTAATTCTGCAATTGTGCGCGGCCGCTCAAGTCTAACAAAAAATAGCACCAAAATATATTGGCAAGGCTCTCCACGAAAACAGCTGGATGGCGCTGGGAAATCCGCGATCACACAGTCATAGTCTGCGGTCGGATAGGTTATAGGATCTTTGCCACAGACTCTTGATCGTCTTACGGGAATATCATGAGATGAGGTATTCGATGGTAGCTGAGGGTTTCCTGTTGGCTGGCGGCGCAGCGGTAAGGGCGCAGTAAAATGCACTTCCAAACTGATTCATGATCGTTTGCGATTCGACCAACTCCGGGGTCGCACTGCCGCCAATGCCTGGCGGCAGTTGTTCCGATGCATTAACGGGCAGTTGGACAAACTCAATGCACGCCAATCTAACTACTTTTCACTGCAACCGGAAAGAGGCCACAATATCCTCAAAAACCGATTTCAGGTTCGAAAACTGGGAGGACGGGCTTGTCAGCGTCAAAAAGCAAACCTGGTTTTTTACATAGGTAATATACATCCAGTCGACTTCCTTCTCCCGGGGTATCGGGGACTCTCCTTCCATACTGATGAATTCGGCCGGCTGACCTCCCAGCGTCGTGGAACGACGATCAAGGATTCGCAATCCCGGATTCAACTCAACAAAGTTCTGGACCTGGTTATCAGCAGCCTTTTTCAGGTCGTTTGCGCCTTTATCTTCGTAACCCACTATCATTCCCAGCAGAATGGAGGTAACCCCTTCGGCGTTTCTTTGCCTTCCATCAGGGGCTGAAAAGTATGTGACGCGCCGGCTCGGAGACAGGGTGCTGGTCCAATTGGAAGGAATCGAAACGGCAAATCCATTGCCACGAAATGGAAGCATCGACCAGCCGGGCAATGTCACCGATGTCTTGGTCGGTTGAGAAACCGCGTTGACCGCCGGAGGTTTTTGGTTCGGAATAGCACCGGATGCTCCGGCCAGCCGGACTTCAACCGTCTTGGGCCGCCCCGACTTAATAAGCATTATCGCAATGGTATCGCCCGGGGAAAACTTGCTCATGCGCTGAACCATTTCAGGGCTATTGCGGATGGGAGTATTGTCAATGACCGCGATCACATCGCCGATCTGAATGCCAGCCTGCGCCGCGGGACCGCCCGGCTGCAACTGTATGACCATAACTCCCTGCATATTGGTCAATCCATTTTGGCCCAAATCCATGGGAGTAATATCCCGAACCTGCACTCCAAGCACAGCCGGGTTTCCAGGAGCAGGGGTGTCTCCGGCCCATGAGGCAAAGGGGCATGTACATAGCCAAAGTACGATCAAAGTCAAAAAACAGGTGAATCTTGTCAAGCCCGGAAGAGCCAGCGGATTCCCTTCTTGAGATTGCCTGTGATCTCTTAACATCGATGCCCCCGATCTTTCATTCTGAGAGTTGCATTTGAGGAAAAGGACTGTTCGGCCTGGCGCTTCAATATGATCTGACCGGCCATTATCCAATTTTTTACTTATCAACCATGAGGCCGCCGGGCCCCATGCAGGAACCGTAAATTGCTTCAAGGTTGATACTCGAGCAATTCGAATTTTGTAACTCCATTGTCGATGATCATTCCTGTCCATCCGGGGATGTCCCGACAGATATAAACACGGCGGGTGAACGAGGGCGCATCATCCTTCCCTTCCTCAGTGCGCTTGTGAACCTCATAATTCCAGGTACGCCCGGAAATCGTCAGCTGCACCGTCTTTTCCAGAGGGCCGATTTCTTCCATCATTTTCTTCCTTACGGCATCCGCAATATAGCGCGGCCGGACAGCGGAGGAAGTGGAACTCGTCCCGTTCTCCAAAACGGTAACTTTGACGTTGGCCTGTTCATCCGTCAGAGAAACGACCTCCTCGGTCACCTCCCGGGTTCGCTTGGGCGAATAGGGAGACAATTGCTCGGTTTGCCGAAAACGGACTTTAGTCCCAACTTTGGCAGTAAAATAGGGGCCGGGGACCTTTGGACCCTCACCCTGCCCGAATGCCAGAGAAACAACCAGGAAACACCAGAAGGTCAGGGCCGTTCTTTTCGAAAACCGGTTAAATAATGAGCTGATTTGCACCGTCAGTTGGACGCACATGAAATGCTCCTTTTTGCATAAATTTGAGAGTACCAAGTCCGCATGATTGGCATGGCCGAGCGATTCTCCGATTTCATTTCATTGGCTTCTGGAACCGGAAACAGCGGCGTTCAACCTCTATACGCGGCTTTCCTGGGAAAATCCCACCATCCTTTACAAAGTTTTTTTACATTAATGGAGGGGCAAACCAATACAGCCTGGGGCTGGAACGCCCGAATCTCTGCGGGAGATTCAGGCACCCATTCCACAATCGAACTGCGGCCAAATCAGCATTGGAAAGCGTAAAACAGGCCTTGGCAGGTTTGTTGCAGGGCAATGCGGGCATCAAAGGCTCAAAATCCTGAACAGATCTCAACCATTCGCTTCCGGCATCACCAAATACAGAACTACGCTGAGCTTATGGAACTTATGTGCCTCCTTAAAAAGCGTTCAATTCAGCCTTTATCTGAGTTTCATAGTGAAGGAAAAACTGCGATTGCGGTTGTCGCATCCTGTGCCCTCGATGGAACCGAAACCCATTCCGTGCCCGATGAAATTGGCGCGATATCCGGTATTGTCCGTCATCAAGGCTTCAAAAACGCTTCCGTTCATCTGACCTCTAAATTCAGGGCCTCCAGCGGGGTTCATGTTTCTGCCTGTAAAGATGCCATTGAGGGAAGGAATGCGAAATGTGTGATAGGACCGCGCCAGGTCGGCGCTGTTGATCACGACTATGTCCCACAGATCGCCCGATCCATTGAGATTATCATTCCCATTATTGATTCGCCCCGAATTGTCTCGCCCTGTGTCCCTGGGTATATCCGGTCGGCCCTTCTCTCCGCCGAATCCGCCCTGGTTGCCGCCATCATCCAGACCGGCAGTCTGGCCGGAACCTCCCGGACACTTTTTTAGATCATCTTCCATTAGCTTGATATTGGCATCGATGCTCGTACCCACAGAGTTCTTGCACCGGCCGTAATGCCAGGCTTTGTCGGTATCCATCAATTGAGGGGCATAATCTAACTTTTTTTGACATTGTCGATCCTGCCATTCCTTCGCTATCTTGACGGCTTTATCCGCATAGGTCTGGCAGGCATTTTCCAGTTCTGCGCCCGAAAGAATCCTCTGGGCAAAAAGATCCGCGCTATTGCAAAGCCCCAGCCAGACGGCAAACGCCAACAAACATATGTGCGCTGTTTCTCGATTCATCTTCATAGTTCCTCTTTAAATTCGGGCTATTTGGGGGACATCTTCGGTGTCCAGCTAGCCAGAATATCGGCCCTGTATGTCAGTCCATTAGCTAAATTCCTCCTATTCCGGATCAAGGTTAAGGAAGTCCGTTTAAAAACCGCTACTATTCACTACTTGCTGAGCCATAAACGTGCAGGACTGGAGCAAGACAGTCTCCGCATGGTCTCACATACAGGCAAGGATTGCGGATCCTCATCAAGAAAGACCTCCTGAGACGGCACACAGAGAGTTCGTTGTGCGAATCTCTTAAAGCCGGCCAAGGCTGCATCCTTTTTTGGACTTGCTTGGCTAAGGTCAAAATAATAGGCTTCATTCATCGGAGTAATCAGGTGCTTCTGTCCGCGGTGGATCGGTGGGATCCTCCGTGAGCACGCAGAGATACTCCTGATACAGACGGCCGCCATAAAGAAGTCCGCGACAAAAGTACTGCAGAGGAAATCGGATGACCGATCAGGATATCAGCCAAAACTCAGGCAGGCGAAAATGGACATTTCTTGAATTTAACGTTCTCTCGTACTGGACGGGAAGATACGGGCTTACGGCTCTTGCCGTAGCGGCCTCCGCTGTGCTGCGATGGTTCATGCCGGACGTGCTCAGCCGCGCACCGTATCTCGGTTTTTACCCAGCGGTTGTTGTGGCCGCAATCCTGGGAGGAGTTGGTCCCGGCTTAGCCGCAACGTTCGGCTCAATGCTGCTGGTTAATTTTGTCTTTGTTCAATTCGATTTTCTTGATTACGGACTCCAGATGCGAAACGTGATCTGGATCCTCGGGGGCATCGGTGTCAGTGTCCTTGCCGGGAGGTTAAGACATGCGCACGAAGAGCTGCACCAGTTCAACATGCAATTGGAGCAGCGCATGGCTGAGCAAAAGCTCGCGGAGGAAGCATTGCGTGCGAGCGAGGAGCGATTTAGAGTTGCGCAGGAATTATCGCCGGACGGATTCACGATTTTCCGGCCATTTCGTGACGAGCAGGGTCGTGTCCTCGATTTCACTTGGATCTATGAAAATGAAGCGATCGCTCGTCTAAATGGTACAGAACCGAAAGCGGTAATCGGGCGTCGACTTCTGGAGATTATCCCCAGTCACGCCGGTTCACCTTTCCATAGAGCATACCAGCAGGTGGCGGAGACGCATCAGCCATGCGTTCTGGAAGCACCCTTCCATGGGGAGACGATGGCGGAGGAAAAATGGTTCCGGGTTGCAGTAGTGCCCAGCGGACAAGACATTGCTATTCTTGCGCAAGATGTTACCGCCCGCAAATCCGCGGAAGCGGCTCTGCATCAGAGTGAGCAGCGATTTCGCCTAGCTTTGCGCAATGCACCTGTCTCGGTAGGTGTGCAGGATCGCAATCTCCGCTACATCTGGGCTTATAACGTGCGCACGGCGCGGATAGAAGACGTTATAGGGCACACTGATGCGGACCTGTTCTCTCCGGACGAAACCGCCCATCTCACGACGATGAAACGGCGTGTCATGGAGGAGGATATTGAGCTGCAGGAGCAGCTTTGGTTGACTCGGCCGAGCGGGCGCTTTTTTCTCGGCACGTACTGGGAACCCATCCATGATGCGGCCGGGCAGGTTGTCGGCGTCGGAAGCGCCACCGTCGACCTGACAGCTATCAAACTTGCTGAAGAAAAGCTGGCCAAAGCAAACGAAGAACTGGAGCAGCGCGTTACCGAGCGAACTGCTGAGCTGGCCCACCGAGCCACGCAGCTTCGGGCTCTTGCCGCAGAGCTTACTCTTTCCGAGCAGCGGGAGCGAAGCCGCCTGGCAAAGGTCCTGCATGATCATCTGCAGCAATTGCTTGTCGGAGCCAAGTTCCGTCTGGCAATCATTGAAAAAGCCTCAGAGGATCTGATCAGGAAGGCACTCAAAGAAGTCGAAGACCTGCTCGATGAATCCATCGCTGTTTCCCGTGATCTTACCGCTGAACTCAATCCTCCCATATTGCAGGAGTCAGGACTCAACGCCGGACTCCAATGGCTGGTCCGTCGTATGGCGGATAAGCATGGCCTTTTTGTCGACCTCGAACTGGAGGAGGGCGGCCCAATTCCTGAGCAACTGAGAATCTTTCTATTCGACTCGATCCGCGAGCTTCTGTTCAATATCGTAAAGCATGCGCATACGAGTTCAGCCGCTCTCAGTTTGCGCCATGTTGACGATCATCTGCAGGTCACAATTTCGGATCCGGGGGTTGGCTTTGATCCAGCCACAATGCCGGCTGCAGGCGGCGGAGTGGGATACGGACTCTTCAGCATTCGTGAGCGGCTGGAGACCTTGGGGGGCCGCTTGCAGATTCAAAGCACCCCAGGCGAAGGAAGCCGGATGGTTTTGTCTGTTCCCGTCGCTCCCATCGGGAAGATAGAGCCGCAATTTCGGGAAATTCCGGAACGGCCGGGAGTTCAGCCTATCCTATCCGATGGTTCCATATCCGGGCGGAAGATCCGTGTATTGCTGGCTGACGATCACACGATCGTCCGGCAAGGATTTGCAAATATGCTCAGGTCTGAACCGGACCTTGATGTTATCGGTCAGGCCGCTGATGGCCAGGAAGCGGTTGAGATGGCTCTCAAACTCTTGCCCGACGTTATCCTCATGGACATAAGCATGCCCAAACTCAGCGGAATCGAGGCAACACGTGATATTTTTCGGGAACATCCCGAGATTGCTATATTGGGGCTATCCATGTTTGAAGAGCCCGATACCGCTCAAGCCATGCGTGACGCCGGCGCGGTGGATTACCTGACAAAAAGCGGACCTGCAGACGGGCTGATCAATGCCATAAGGAAGGCTATCCATTTTCCAGGCGCCAAACAGCGCGTGCCGATTAAGTGATCGATGGAGGAAGCCTATCGCGCACGAACCTGCACGGATCCATCAATACTTGAGGTACATTTTGCCAGGCAGCGTGCCCTGCCAGGACTGCCTACCGCAAATTGAACATCGGTTCTGACTGGCATAGTTTGTCCTCGCTTGTGGCAATCTTTCCACACTCGCGACAAAAGTAAGCCGGATAGTTTGCCAGGATTTTCAATTCTTCAAAATCCGAGGCGCGAGGGAACGGACAGACCTTTTCATCAGACTGTTTTCTTTCCGACATCGATCACCTCAATTCCCGAAACCTTTCAGGAATATAAAATCGGATTTCACGTTGGTCAATTGCAGTACTGCTTGGCTGATGTATGTGCCTGAATTCCGGATACATTCGTCCAGGCAAAACTATATCTAGTCACCGGAGCAAGGCTCCAGAGCACAGCCCTCTCAATTCAATGGTCACTTAAAGCTTTCAACCGCGGCATTCTCGTTTTCGAAAACGTCAAAAACAGTTAAGAGCTTCGTGATTGTAAGCAGCTGATGCACTTTTTTGTTCAGGTTCAGGAGTTTCAATTTCCCACCCTGATTCGAAACGCTTGTGTATGCCGCGACCAATTCACCGACACCCGAACTATCAATGTAGTTCACATCGGCAAGGTTCATTATGATTTTTTTGGAACCGCTATTTACGATATCCCGCACTTTGGTGCGAATAGCGGAAGTCCCTTCACCCAGGGTTATTTTCCCGCTCCAGTCGATGATGTTCACGTCACCCACAGTTCGCAGTGCCACGCTCATATGATCTCCTCAGATACTGAGTTCAAATCAGATCGGCTCCTTTGACAGGGGAGCACTGGACTATTTGTATATATATAGGATTGGATGCAGCCGTATGCAAAAACGGCTGCTAAAAATCTGGCGGGCTGCCCTGCTGGAATCTCTCCATAGCGGGAATCCGCATGCCCATATTCCTGTCCATCGAACAAATCCACCGATTGGTCAAAATCGCTAAACGATCTTCGTCCCTGGACAGGAATCTATGAACATCGATTGCAGGGGTAATCCCTAATCCCAAATGATTGGGGCAAAGCACCAAGACATTGGATTACCCTGCTATTTTGTGAACAGCTTTGGCGATGACAGGGATCGCGCGGTCAATCTCTTGATGCGTGGTGTGCCTGCCAACTGAGAAACGAATGGTTCCCATTGCCCACTCCTTCGGTACCTGCATTGCAGTCAGCACGGCCGAAATTGTTACACCATCAGCATGGCATGCGGCGCCCGCGGACGCAGCGACCTGCTCGCCGATCTCCGAAAGCAAAGTGGTTGCTTCAATGTTGCGAAAACTCAGGCTGAGTGTGTTTGGCAACCGACGTTCTGGATGGCCATTCAATTGGACGAGGCCATCTCCAAGCTCACGCCGGAGACCTTCATGCAAACGGTCCCGCATGAACCTGAAATGAACTATATTCCCGTCTAAATCCCTTTGCGCTATTTTGCAGGCATGTCCAAGGCCGACAATCTCCAAAACATTTTCCGTCCCAGGCCGCCTTCCGCTTTCATGGTTGGCTCCATGAAGCAATTTTTCCAAACGAACTCCATCCCTGATAAACAATGCACCAATGCCCTTCGGCGCATAAACCTTGTGGCCTGCAACCGTCAACAGGTCAACTCCCAATTTATCGACCTCAACAGAAACCTTGCCGATCGATTGCGCAGCGTCGGTGTGAAATAGTGCTCGGTGCTGATGCGCAATGGTGCAAAGCTCTGCAATGGGCTGTATAGTCCCGACCTCATTGTTAGCGTGCATTACGCTCACCAATGCAGTGTCCGCAGTAATCACTCTTTTCAGCTCGGCAGGATCCACCAGTCCGTGCCGATCCACGGGCAAAACAACCAGCCGGAACCCGTGCTGCTCCAACCACCAGCAGACTTCCATAACCGCCGGGTGTTCGATCGACGAAGTGATGATCTGCCTCTTCTCATTCTGGTATGCCCACGCCACGCCCTTTATCGCGGCATTATTGCTTTCTGTTCCTCCGCTGGTGAACACCAAATTATGCGCCTCACAAGCCAGGAGGTCCGCAACCTGGCTTCGCGCATTTTCGACCGCTTTTTTTGCAATAGAGCCGAAGGAATGAGCGCTGGAAGGATTTCCAAAATGCTCCAATAAATAAGGCGCCATTGCATCAGCTACTTCTCGGTCAATGGGCGTGGTTGCGTTGTAATCAAGATAGATAGGTTTCATTTCATCCTCATGCAGCCATTCTCATTACTTAGGATCAGAACGCTTAGATGCAATCTCTGCGGCCATTTGCAGGTGGCGCTCCAAAATAGCAGTTGTCCCACCGGTTGTCTCGAGTGTCAAGTTGAAGATCCGGCAAAACTCACCGGCTCGTTCAAGAAACTGCTGATTCCCGTTCACACCTGTATCGATAAAGAGGCCTCGTCTGTAGTGCACAAAAAGTCTTTTTGCCATTTCCAGAGGATCTTTGCCATATTTTATCACGCGGTCAGCTTTGAGATTCTTGATTACGAGCTCCGGGCCGGCATCCGCCCAACCCGGAGTCATGAACCATGTTCCAACCTCCTTGCGGATTTCGCTTGTGTATTTTTCCGGGGTCATCAGGATCTGGATACAGTCATCCATCTGAGGCATCACAATGGGAATATCAAATTCGGCCTCAATTCCCTTGAGTGACTGGCAGTACCCATACCCCAGGAATATTACATCCACTCTGTCCTTTATAGAATCGATCTGCTCGCGAATGGCCTCTTTCATTCGTTTCGGATAGCAATGAAGGGCTACTTCAAGATAGATGACCTCGCAGATTCCCTGCTTAGACTGCAGAATCCTGTCCAGCTCGAGTTTCATTATGTTGCAGGCAATGACACCGATTTTCACTGCATCGTCCTTTCTAGACACGGGGCTGACCAATTGCGAGGGCAACGACTTTTATTTCCATTAATACCGCTTTCCCCCATCCTCCACTGAGCGGTGCCGTCACCTCTTCCATTGTAACCGTCAGATGAATGTCTCCTGCTCCAAGCTCCGCAGCCTGCGACTGCGCCATGGTTTGTGCCTTCGCCTTTGCAAAATCCGTAGCTTCCTTAACACTCTGGAATATTTTCTCCTCTTCGCACGGAACCACGGAATAACCAGATGGCCTGACAGGACGAACCAGGATCAGCGCAGAAGCCACAACTCTGCCGGTAACGGCCCCGATCGCATTGGCGACATCGGCATTTTCAGGAATTATCAGTTCTGCACCCAGGTGCTCGGCTACATGTGGGAAATAGGCCCTCACCGGTGCACCCACCGCGATAAGAGGCTTCTTCAACATAAAACGTGCTGATATTCGAGCCTGCGCATCAAGGCGCAGAATGCGTGCAAGCAATTCCTCGGCTTCCGGCGCATGCGCAGGAATTCCCTCATGGACCAAACAGGTGGAGGTAATCGTCAGCTCCAGCTTCTGCAAAATCTCTTCAAAGACGCGTTGCAGCAGCGCGGATCGATCCAGACCTGTCTTCCTTTGGTAATAATTCGCGGCCATGCCGGCCGCATCCTTATCCCACAGGGCCAACGATCCCATGCAATGCAGCAGATCGGATGGCGTGAAACATATTTCTCCCACATACCCCAGATTAGACAAACGATCCAGATCCACCCATGGGCCTGCAATCTGGTCTATCTCATTGCGGTGCAGGACCGTCCCGCGGAGCGCGCCAAGGACTTGCCTCTCCTGCTTTTCCAGCCAGGGTGGAGGCTCCTTTGTCAGCGTGAAAAAACTCAAATCAAAATCAGTATGCCGAACCCCTTCGGTCTCGGTCAGCTTTCCGATCTTTTCCTCAAGACTTGAAAATAAGGTCGCTGCATGCGAAATCGGTTCTACCCGACGGGGCCCGATCTGAACGGATCCCTGAGAGTCGATCGAAATTTTGCTGTCGCCGCCGAGCCCGATTGTCCACATTTTTATGGATCGGATTCGCGTCTGCCAGCCTCCGACAATGGCTCCATCTTCAACAACGCTTGGCATAGATCCGGCGAGGACGCCAATGTCCGTGGTAGTGCCGCCCATATCGACAACCAGTGCATCATTCAATCCGGTCAGCCAACCTGCCCCGATCATACTCGCGGCAGGCCCGGACAAAATGGTTTCGACGGGCCTGCTTCTTGCAGCCTTTTCACTGATGAGCGATCCATCTCCCCGCACTACCATGATTGGAGCACGAATGCCCTTTTCGACCAGTGATTGCGTCAGCGAATGAAGCAGGTCTCCGATAACAGGAAGAAGCCGCGCATTGAATGCCGCGGTAACGGCACGTTCCAGCATTCCTACCGCGCCCGTAAGTTCATGCCCGCAGACGACCGGATGCCTGCAAATATGTTCAATACTCTCTTTGAGCACCAGTTCATGCTGAGGATTGTAGATGCTGAAATAGCCCGACAAGGCGAATGCATCTACCCGATCCTTCATTTCGAGGATGGTTTTCGTTCCCTCCCCGATATCGAGAGGTATGGTCTCATTGCCCGATCTGGCATGTGCCCCGCGAATCACTGCGATTTCATCCGCCGGGATACGATCTGGAATCCGGAATGTTGCCGGGTCAGGCACCGCCATGATCAAACCAACGCGCTGTCCCTTTCCTTCTACAATGCTGTTGGTAGCCAACGTGGTCGAGAGAGCAACCAGCTGTATCTCGGGAAATAATCGCGCATCCAGTCCCGCCAAAGACTTCAGAATCCCTATCTTCAAGTCTTGCCTAGTTGTCAGGGCTTTGGATTTAGAAATGACCTGGTGCGCGTTAAAATCGACAATAACGCTGTCGGTGAACGTTCCTCCAGTGTCGATGCCTATCCCGTATCTCATTGTGTCGTACCTGGAAAAGAAAGCGATTGAGCAAAAAGTCGGTCAAAGCCCGGATAGCAAGAGAGCTCGATGTAGCGAACCCGGCGTGCTATCGCTTCCGCCTCCACGCGCTCCTCCTGAGACAGAAGACACAATGCAGCTCCTGATTTTGATGTATTGCCGACAAACGCTAATCGATCGGTTAATGCGTGCGGCAGAATACCAATGCGGACAAAGTTGTCGGCCCGGATATGACACCCAAAAGCGCCCGCGATATATACGCGATCCACTTCGGAGAGATCGAGATTCAGGTATTTGATTAACGCCACAATTCCGGAAAGAACAGCCCCTTTGGCCAATTGTACCTGACGAATATCTTTTTGTGTCAACCTAACGGTATCCATCCCATTGCGGCCAAAGCTCAAAACAAAACTGACCCGTCCATCATTCTCTTGGAACCGTTCCGCCAGGCCTTCGCCACCTATTTTCTCAAATCTACCTGATTGGTTGAGAATGCCGGCATTGAGCATCTCTGCAATCGCATCGATAATGCCGCTCCCGCAGATTCCACTCGCAGGCTTTGCGCCGATTGTCCTGATGCCTACATCGTCTGCAATCGAAACCTGGTCAATGGCTCCTTCCGCAGCTCTCATCCCGCAACTGATATTCATTCCTTCGAGTGCGGGACCGGCAGCGCAGGAGCACGCGACGAATTCGCGGCCCGAACAGAATACAATTTCACCATTCGTCCCGATATCGATCAGGAGCGCACGCTCATTTTTTTTGGCCAGTTCCGTGGTAAGAATACCGGCCACAATGTCGGCACCGACATAAGCCGAAACAGAAGGCAAACAATACACCTCGCCGAGTGGAGAAATTTCCAGCCCCACATCGCAGGCACGGAGACTCTGCCCGCCAGTGAAAACCGGAACATAGGGCGAACAGCCAATTCCTGCGGGATCAATCCCGAGCAGAAGATGCATCATTGTTGAGTTTGCAGCGACGACTACTTCGTAGATGCTCTCCCGGCCGATGCCTGCTTCATCGCATCCTTCGGCAATCAATCCATTAATTCCCTGAACGATTGCATGCTGAAGATCCTGAAGCCCTTGATCCGCGTTGCGCGCGTGCTGAATCCGGCTGAGAACGTCCAGCCCGAAAGACTTTTGCGGATTGAGGCAAGATCGGATAGCCATTTCCCGGCCGGTGGAAAGATTAAAGAGAGATGCCACAACCGTTGTTGTCCCAATATCCACCGCAACCCCAAAGTTGGAATCAACTGTATTGCCCGGCTCAATGTCTAACAGAACTCCGTTCGACACTGCGAGGGTAATCTTGTATTCCGAATCACGCAAAATCGATGGCAGCTTACGCATTAGCGAAAGCGCAATACGCTGAAGTTTTAACCCCGATGCCTGCTCGATTCGGAAGAGGTCATCTGACGCTTCTTCCAGAGAAGGCGGTGCCATCTCGACATATAATTTTTGAAGAGAAGGATTCAACATAAACTGCGGCATCAGGCCATCGGAAAGAATCCTGTTCTCCAGTTCCCCCTTTTTGACTATTTCGAATGCCGAGTTTCCATGAGCGCTCACCCGGCAAGCAAGACGAATGCCTTGAGCAAGACTCTCTTGATTCAGCAAGCGTGCTTCATCGGGGTGCGGTTCCTCGACAATGCCCTCCAGGTGGCGCACAAGGCACTTGCCACAGGTCCCCAAGCCATTGCAGTTTGAATCCATTTCGACAGCAGCTTCCCGTGCCACATCGAGAATGCTAGCGCCTTTGGCGGCGCGTACAGTTATGTTATGCGGCAATAAACGCACTTCGATTTCATCTATATGCATCAGCCTGTCACTACCTTTGAAAGGCTTTTAATATTTGCAGCCGGCGTTTTTGTGCTCATGCCACAGGCCGGCGCAAGGATATCCGCACCTGATTTCATGCATCGCCGACCATTAACGTAAACTCGGTCTGGTTGACCATGGGACAGCAGATAGGTATTTATATTCCCAGTCACGACTTTTGAAGGAGCAAGATCTCGAAGGCGCCTCAGGTTCACGACCGCATCCACACTTAAGGATTCCGTATCGATTTCTTCCAGTGCGGTACCCAGGCTATGCACCTTCCCGCAGATATGAACAATGGAGGGAATCCCATACTTTCTGCGAAAATGCCCGAGCAGTTGGTTGATATACGGAAGGGCAAACTCCGAAAAGGATTTCTTCCCGATTAGTTCCCCTGAGGCGGAGGGATCGGCAATACATACAAGGTCCGCTCCGGCCTCTATCAGGGCATCTCCGAATATTTTCAAGTTATCCACGACTATTTTCATCAATGCATGCGCGGCTTCTTTGTTATTAACCAGCGATCTGTAAAATATAAGAGGCTCGATCAATGACGTTGCCAGGCTGATAGGCCCGGTCAAATTGGCAAACACTGGGAGGCCGGGAGTCTGCGCGTGGAGCAGCCTCACCGCCTCAACGCAGACCTTGGCTCGCCCACTTAGCGGATCCAGGTTTTGCAAGCGACCAGTGTCCGCAACACTCTCCATTGGATAGACGGCAACACTTGGTTCATGCTCCAACGAACCAAGATCTATGCGGGCGCCCATCGCTTCCGCTTCCACGGTCATACAGAATGGCACTCCGACATTTTCAACTCCCGCCCGCCTGCTCGTCTCAAGTGTCAACAGAGCCATAGCTTGCGGATTAACATGTGCTTCCGGCCATCGACATTGGGAGTCTTCCATTATCTCGGTTACCGCCATGTTCATCATGCCGCCAGGGCAAATAAACGGAGGACGATCATATTCCTTTTTTTGCAATACATTCAAAAGTCTGGCTTTGGGATCCATGAATATCCTTCAACAGAGGAGCGCAAAAGCTTTGCGCTCCTCCTGAAACACCTTAGAAGCCGTAGGAAATCTGCAGACCGATCCTGGAACGAGCCTGCAGATCAATTCCGGGTGCTATCTTCCCGGCAATTTGCGCTACACCGAAATCGAGATTGAGTTTGGAATCTCCTATAGGGGTCAATCGCATGGCATAGGTGATTGTGGTCGGAATAACGGCATTCGGGAGCAGATCCGCGTGCGCCGGTTGCTGAGCCAGTTCCATTCCAAAGATTGCGGATGCACCTTTCGGAAGCTTTACCACAAATCCAGCAGCACCGAACGCTCTGGCGGTCCACTCCGAAGCATTCCCTCCCATGCCCCACAATTCGGAATTCGTGCTTCGCACTCCTCCGCTCAAAATAATCGGGATATGGGTTTGTGTGATGGTTTTACTGGCGACAAAGTAAATGTCGCCGTTCGTGGTGTCCTTCTTTTGCATTGCGCCACCCACATTTTGAACCTGGCTACGGGCAATGAAGCCCACGGACATGGCAGGAACCCATTTTGTGTTAACGGCGTTCTCAGAAACCAAATTCAACTTGCCATGCACAATGTTGAATCCATTGTTCCAGAGCGGACTGAAGTTGGCATCTCCACCGGCGGTATGAAGTGCACGCGTGTATCCAAATTCTATGCGTGAAAACGCTCCAACTGTTCCTGAAACATTATAGAAGTCGCCAAGGACACCACCGCCGTTCAGATAGTGGTAGGCAACAAGCGGATGGCCCAGGCCGGTTTTAGGAGATTGGGCCGTATATGCCAGAGGCGTTACAAATATTCCAGTCTCTCCTTCCCACCCGATGTTCTGAGCCTTCGCACAAAAATTACATAGGAAGCTCATTGTGATGATCAGCAAGACCGGTATTTTTCTATTCATAAGATACTTCTCCACATGAATTTAAGAACTCGAACCGTCTAGTTGTCGAATCTACCGTACTTGCGCGCCGCATTTACGAGAGCGTCGACGTTTTCGGGAGGTGTATTGAAAGGGATTTCGCAGCCGGACGCGAGAATAAAGCCGCGGCGATCTCCCATTTTTTCGCAGATGGTCTTTGCTTCGGCATCAATTTCCTCCGGCGTATTCTTCAACATATTTGCCGGAGTGACATTGCCGACAAGCACTACCCTATGGCCCGCTACCGCTTTTGCCTGTCCGAGATCGACATTATCGAGACTCCACATATCAAACTCGGCTTCGAGCATTGCGTTCCAGTTAGCAGTGGTTTTGCCGCAGATGTGGAGGACCGCGGGCAAACCTCCACCGTTTTTATGCACATGATCCGTAAGACGCTTGAGATAGGGAGCCACGAACTCCTTGAAGTGCACAGGGCTGATCAGGCTGGCCGAGGCAACCGGCTCGACGATGAGCGGCAGCGCTTTGCGCGCGAGAATCTCATCAATGAACTTGATGCCTGCCTGCGTGCAGATTTCCATAAGTTCATGAACCCATGCTTTGTTTTTAATCAAAGCCCGCGTAAGTTGGTCCACCGGATACAAAGCACCAGCGGTGGTCAGCGGGCCTGCGAATACAGTAGAAACGCACACCTCACTGCCAACTTCTTTGACCGCAAGTTCAGTCGCCTCGAGATACACCGGCAATCGCCCATCTTTATTGAAATCCGGAACCTTGACCCTTTTCAGATCCGATCTTTCTTTGATGAGCGGCTCGGAAATTTGCGGTGCATCCTCTTCAAAAAACTGCATCTTGGTTCCCATCGCCTCGCCGAGCGTAGAAGTCGTGGAGAAAATCAGGATCGCGTCGTTTCCGTATCGTCGGAATGCAGCGACATGAGCCTTGGCCATTGTCTTTGCATCGCGGTTATATTTCCCGATCGGGACGCCCAGCACACGGGCCGCGTGGTTGAGCACCAGCGGAAAGCATGCAATCCGTTGCGGCTTTTCCCCCTTGAGGTAGCAGATGATTCTTTCCAATGAAGACTGGGTATCAGCCGGAATAGAACTGGTTGTGCTCATTTAGCCCTCCCCAGGTTTGAACTGTTTTTCGCCACAAGCTTCTTTGCAAGTTCGACCGCATTGGTTGCATTATCCGCATAACCGTCAGCGCCTATCTTTTTTGCAAAGCCCTGGGAAATTGGTCCTCCGCCTACCATCACCTGAAATGAATTCCGGATCCCTTCTTCCTTGAGCATCTCGATGACGGTTGCCATGCCGTCCATGGTTGTGGTCATAAGAGTGGACATGCATATCAGTTCTGCGTTGATTTCCTTTGCTTTCTCGACAAAATCGGCCAGTGGGACATTTCTGCCGAGATCATGCATTTCAAATCCGGCGACATCCATCATGATTCTCACAAGATTTTTGCCTATGTCGTGTGTGTCGCCTTCCATGACACCGATAACCGCTTTGTGCTTTTCCACCGTCGAATCCATCTTAAGATGGGGTCGAAGTATCTCCAGACCTGCATACATGGCATCCGAACAGATCAGCAGTTCAGGTACAAAGTATTCTTCCTTCTCATACAGGACGCCTGCTTTATTCATGCCTGCAACCAGGCCGAGGTTGATGGCATCATAAGCGTCATATCCGGCCTCGACCACTTCTCTTGCAGCTTTCACCGCCAATTCCTCATCCATGAGGAACACTCCGTCCATGAGATCCTTAAATAGATCCCCTCTTTCTCTGGGCATGTTCGTACCTACCTTTAATGCAAATTATTTGATTTATGGACCACGGCGCACCCGCAGGATGTGCCTATGCTCAGGTAAAGCCGGAGAAGGTATACAGATGGAAAGCGGTCATATTGAACAGCATAGCTTATGGACTGAATCGTATAAGAACGACTACTCTGTAATTAATTATCGTTAATGCTTGTTCCACATACGGAGAAAGCCTTGCGTATAAAAATCCACGGTTTCATGCCTTTGGCCCCAAAAAGCGAGTGTTATCAGGCGATCGTTTTGTAATACCAACCCTGTCCAGATAATCCAGAAGCGGCAGCGCATATTTGCGGGTTGCATCGATGAGATACTTAAACTGCACGCTTTCCATCCGCTTCTCTTTTTTAATGTGCTCTGTCACCAGTTCCCTTGCTTTTTCCACGGCTTCCGTGTGGAAGTACATATCTCCGGCTACTCGTATAAGGCGCCCATGCTCCGTAAGGAGACGCAGAGCCTCGGCTGCCTCTTTGGTGCCCAGCCCGCAAACTTGCATAACTTCTGCCCTATCGGGCGGGCTGAATATGCGTTGCAGGAATAGAGACTCCACATCCTGCAGACGTTTCTCTTCTGCAATGTCAAATCGAACGCTGTGCGATGCAAGAAGCACGCGATCTCCTGTTTTACGAATTTTGCCTCGGGATTCGAGTTCACTCAGCAGCCTTCGAATAACAGGTTTGGGCAGCTTGGATGTGGTTTGGCAGCTCTCGATTTCCAGCCCGGGGCTGGCCGGATCCTCCCGATGATATTTGGATATCTCTTCCAGCAGTTCCTGCGATAGTCTCTCGAAAGTGTCTGCGTGGATAGTAAGGCTTTGCTCGAGGATCATTATCTTTGCGGAGTCGGCAAGCGACTGAACTATTCCCTCTGCGCAGCGTACTGTCTTCTTAATTCTTTGGGCGATAGCCTTGATGGTTAATGCCTGGTCTGGGACCGTGCGGATAGCATATTCAGCGAACTCCGCATCGTCTCGCACGGCTTTAGCTCGACAATGCACATCTTCGAGTACGACGGGCCTGTTTCGTTTCAGCTTTCGTTCCAGCGCTTCGATGATCACTCCACCGCCGATAGTCTGAACGGGCGATAAGCTTCGCAAGATGAAGCGGTCCATCGGACCGGCCACGATAGGTTGGCTAAGTTGCACCTGCACAAGCGCGCGCTCCCCGCCACGAGAAACATCCCCTTCGAGCGTGTATACGGTTGCGGTATTCTCCGAAGTGCCGGTATGGAATTTCACCGAAGATCCGTTCTTGAGATACAGCCCATCGAGAGCCAGCATATTCAATTCGCACAAAAATAGATTGGCCGGAGTGAACCATCCTTCCACTGTAATGACATCCCCCCGGGAAATCGTATCCTGGTCCCATTGCGGCACATTAATCGCGGCACATTGTCCGCATTGCACCCGATCCGACTGGGTCGCATAAACCTGAATTGCTTTTATCCTTCCGGTCGAAGCCTGAGGATAAATGATCACCTGTTCTCCCAAGCCGGCGGAACCACTGACAGGTATGCCGGATACGATCGTTCCATACCCTTTTACCGAGAAGGTGCGCTCGACGGGCAAACGGAATATGCCGTCTGTCTGTTTTGGCTTCAGGTTCTGAACCAAGTTCGCAAGTCCTTCATAAAACGGCTCGAATCCTTCTCCAGTAATGTTTGAAAAGGGAAAGATCGATGCGTTTTGTAGGAATGTCCCATGAAGGTAAGTGCGGATTTCCTGAGTAACGGTTTCGACACGCTCCGGAAGGACCTTGTCCACCTTGGTCAAAACGACAACGCCGTGCTGCACACCCAGCAGCGACAGGATGTCCAGGTGCTCCCGTGTCTGCGGCATCACGCCATCATCGGCTGCAATAACAAAGATCACGGCATCGATCCCTGTAGCCCCAGCCACCATAGTCTTGACAAAGTTCTCATGCCCGGGAACATCTACAATCCCCACCTCGAGATCGGCGATTTTCCAGGGAGCAAAACCCAGCTCTATCGACATCCCCCTTTCTTTTTCTTCTTTCAACCGGTCGGTTTCGCACCCAGTCAGGTTCCCGACCAGGGCTGTTTTGCCATGATCGATATGGCCCGCGGTTCCAAGCGTAATGTTCTTTTGATTCATAACTTTCCGATGCGGAATACAGCTTTATAAAATCTGACGTAAGGCTTCGATCACGATGGAATCTTCTCCCGGCAGGAGCGTCCTTGGATCAAATAACACTTGCTCGTTTTGAATCCTCGCAATGATGGGTATTCGGTGCTGGCGCAGCCTGAGAACCAGCGTCTGCGCGGATATTACTTTTGGAGTGATCACCAGCAGTGTTGTTTGAAGGTTCTGGTCGGGCAGAGATCCACTGCCTGTCTGCGAAAATCCCTGAACTGTTTTGATTTCTGCCTGCGGTTGGGCCTCTCCAAGTTTGGCCGCCAATGTTTCAGCAGCAACCTGAAGATCTTCCGGTTTCCGAAGAATCATCTCGAGTGTGGGAAGTTTACGTTCAGCATTTTTTGAGTCGAGGAAAAGCCTGAGAGTCGCTTCCAGAGCTGCAAGAGTCAATTTGCCTACCCGCAGAATACGCGCAAACTGGTTTTTCCGGATCGCCGCTATTAAATCCGATCTCCCAAGGATGATCCCTCCCTGCGAAGCGCCGATCAGCTTGTCAGCACTGCTGGTTATGAGGTCCGAGCCTGCCGCGATGGATTGTGGCAACGTCGGTTCCGGTTCAAAGCCATACCTCGACATATCTACCAGGGATCCCGCACCCACATCATCGATCAGAACGAGTTTATGTTTGTGGGCGATCTGTACCATCTCATCGAGAGGCACCTCTGAGGTGAACCCGTGGATTTTGTAATTGCTGGGATGCACTCGAAGAAGCGCAGCCGTGTTTTCCGTAATTGCCCTCTCATAGTCCCTGGCATGCGTTTTGTTCGTGGTCCCGACTTCCACCATCCGGGCGCCGCTGAAGGCCATTACGTCCGGAAGCCTGAACTCTCCACCAATTTCGACGAGCTGGCCCCTGGACACAATCACCTCCTTACCCTTCGCGATTGTGTTGAGTACAATGGAGGTTGCGGCCGCGTTGTTGTTGACAACGGTAGCGGCCTGCGCGCCGGTAAGGCGGCAAAGAAGGGTCTCAACGCCTTCATCCCTGGATGATCTTTGGCCTGAACCTAAACCGATCTGGAGCCTGGAGTATCCGGCAAGTTCCTCCCTTATCTCCTCAAGAGCTTCCTTTGCGAGTACGGCCCGGCCCAGTGCCGTGTGCAAAATTATGCCTGTGGCGTTGATCACCTTTTGATAAAACGGCCGCTTCATTGAATTCAGGGCGCCGAGAGTCTGGCTGAGGATCTCCTTGGAAATATCGCTTTTGCTCTTGTCCTTATAAGCGCCCTTTTGGATTTTGGCTCGGACCTTTTCTTTGACCTCGCGCACGGTCAGGGTAATGATTTCGGGGTTGAACCCGATGCCTGCCGATTGCAGTTCCGCTGATTTGAGTATGACGTCAACAGAAGGAAGATTTCGCAGGGCTTGATTCTCCTGGTTTTTCATAGGTCCCCATTCCGGAGTTAAACATCGCTCGAACCTGCGCTATGTCGCGCAACTTCTTACAATCAGTAGTATGAGAATTGAAATCAGATAATGGGTAGACGGCGGACCGACGTTAGCGTTGGGACACTCAGGTATATCCGGAGAAGGTATGGATAGATTGTGCAGACCCGATCACAAGCAGACTCCAATTAATGGTTATCGCATTATCAATCCGACCTTGCCAAACCGTCAATAGTTTTTTCAAGGGAGCAATTTTGAAATTTGGTGCCTTTTGAGGTAAGCGGGGAATGGCGGCAAAGCGAAAGGAATTGCAAAAAGGACCGAAACAAATTATCGTGACGATTCGTTGATTGGACAAGAAAGTGAGTTTGCCTTGAAAACGGCAGTTTGGAAAACCTGGGAAGGCGGTTGAGTCGCGGCACACGATGCTCGTGGCGAGTTCGCTGGATGCCGGCCCGGGAGTGGCAATGCCGTAACTGCTTTTTGATTTCATTCCGTTCCATCTCTTAGGCTGCATCACATCCCATTCACAACCACAAAGATCAGCGCGGATTGGTTCCGCCTCAATTTGTTTCCTTGCCTAATGAGATCTACTATGACGATCAATATTGAGCGACGAAGACGTGCAATGCAGCGTTCTGTTCGCCTGGGGCACTGTGTGTGCGACCCCGCAAAGCCCTGCCCCTGCGACCTGTTCAAGGAAAAAGACATTTGCCTCTGTGCCGGCGAGCGGTTGGAGGCTCCGGTCGGACCTGTCGCACTGACGCAGTTGGTGGAGAAAGCCGGGTGCGCGTCTAAAATCGATCAAGCGTTTCTTAAGGCTACGCTTAATAATTTGCCCACCTTCGATGATCCGCATGTTTTGGTGGGAATGCCCGCGGGCGATGACGCCGGCGTGTACGAAATTGGAAATGGGATGGCGTTGGTGCAAACCGTGGATGTATTCACGCCTTCTGTAGACGACCCATACCTATTTGGTCAGGTGGCAGCGGCTAATTCCCTCAGCGATGTTTATGCTATGGGTGGACGGCCGATCACCGCATTGTCAATTGTCGGATTTCCCGTGCGCAAGGTCCCGGACAGCGCCCTTCATGAAATAATGCGCGGCGGCATAGATAAAATGAAAGAAGCTGGGGTCCCGGTCATCGGCGGCCACAGTATCGATGACGATCAGATAAAGGCAGGCTTTGCCGTAACCGGACTCATCCAAACCGATCAGGTAGCCACGAATGCTAATGCCCAGGTCGGTGACTTGCTAATTCTGACAAAGCCGCTGGGGACAGGAATTGTGGCCTTCGCCCGGCAAATCGGACGTGCCGAGGAAGAATCGGTAGCCGCTGCCGTGCAATCAATGACAACGCTCAATAAGGCAGCGGCAGAGCAAATGGCGGCGCACAATGTTCATTCTTGCACAGATGTCACCGGTTTCGGGCTTATGGGGCACTTGTCGGAAATGGCCTTGAGGAGCGGAGTTGATATTGAACTGCTCTGGGATAGTCTCCCCTGGTTCCCTGGTGTTTTGCAATATGTTGCCGATGGCATTCTTCCGGGAGCCATCGAGCGAAACAAAGAGTCGTGCGGAGACCGCGTATTTTCCGGCAGCGGGATCAGTGAACTTATGCTGGATATGTGCTTCGATGCTCAAACTTCGGGAGGGTTGCTCATGGTGGTCGACCCGAAAAACTCGGAAACGCTTTTAAGCGCGCTACACCTCGCAGGCATCCCGGATGCATGTGTCATCGGCAACGTCCGGCAAAAAGGCGAAGGCCGCGTCTTTCTTGAAACCAATGGGAGAAGGAGATTACCTATGTCGAAAGATCAATCCAAACCCACTCCAACGCCGCAGGAATCCGCGTGCTGTACGGAACAGGCCCAACAAGCTTCCTGCTGCAGCCCTGAAATCCAGACTGCCGGCTGTTGCTCCGGTGAGGCAGAATCAGCCGCCGAGTCGGGCGCGGAAGCACTCTATGGGCAGTTTCTTTCCGCGGTAGGAAAGCCCGGAAGTCTGGATGCATTCACCAAACAGGCGATCAACATTGCGTTGGCGGTGGGGACCCGATGTGAACCCTGCCTAAAAGCCCACATTCAGAAGGCAAAACAAAACGGTTTCACACCGGCCGAGATAGATGAGGCCGCGTGGATGGGGGTGGGATTCGGAGGGTCGCCTGCTCTGATGATGTATACACGATTAAAAAATAGCAAATAGATCGAGCAGGCAAACAAGTTGACCTAATTCACGCTTGACCTTGTATTGCAGGATGCCGTAAATTCATCAGCGGAGGTGACGGGGGCCCGGTGGCTCCCGCGGTCTTCAAAACCGTTGAGCCGCCTTTAAAGCGGCAGGTGGGTTCAACTCCCATTCGCCTCCGCCACTACCCTTTGCTTCACTCCTTATCTCCGCCAATTATCTTGTTGCCCGCAAATATACTCCCTCGGTGTACCTGGATGTGGTGTATCCGGTTTTGCCGAGAATCTTAGCCGAACGAAATCCGGCTTCGCCTAGTTTCGCCAGGTAGTCCCCACCCGGCAACGCTCCGGCGATTCAGGTCGACCAGGCATCCATGCTCGCCAATGTCTCTTCTGGAATGCTTTCTACCACCACAAGATCGGCGGCCACAAAATTTCCGTCCGGACGTAACACCCGAGCGATCTCCCTAAAGGCTTTATCCTTATCAGGGACCAGGTTTAGAACACCGTTTGAAATCACGAAATCGAATGACGCATTTTCAAAAGGCAATTCTTCAGCCGATCCCTCTTGGAAACGAAGGTTTTGCATAGCGGTTTCCGCCCGGGCTTTGCAGGCCCAATCGAGCATTTCGGCCGTAAAATCAATGCCGAAAACCAGTCCCTCCGGCCCCGCCAGGAGCGCTGAGACAAAAGAGTCAAGACCACAGCCACAGCCGATATCAAGGACTCGCTCTCCTTTACGCACGGAACGGATGCTGAATGGATTCCCCACTCCGACGAATCTATCCACGACATCCTTCGGAATAGTACGGATCAACTCACGAGGGTATCCAAGCCGTTCCAAGCTCTCTTGTCCGACAGGATAGGGGAACAGACCTTCCGCCTTATGCGAAACACCTCGGTATTTGCTCTTTATGGCAGACTGCAGTCGTTCTTTCCAATTGTCAGCGAAACAATTATCCGTCACTTAACAGGCGCTCCCGTGTTGGTTTTCACCCTATAATTCCATTACTGCCTCTAATTGTAGAATCGCTCATGCTATGATAATAATGATTTTGTTGGACAGATACGATGCAGATTTCGCATAGAATAATTTCCCAACTGAATTTTCAACACTTGCGCACATTCCAGATATTGGCACGCCTTGAGAACTTCTCCAGAACAGGCGATCAAGTCGGACTATCGCAATCAGCCGTTTCAAGGCACATCAGTGCGTTGGAAGAGGCATTGGGGCTACGGCTATTTGAACGTATCGGACGGCGCGCAATATTGACCTCGGCCGGAAGAATTTTGCGAGAACGAATTGAGACGCTTATGCGAGAAGCCGATGCTCTGCCGAACATTCTTAAAGATTTGGCAGAAGGGATACAGGGCGATCTCAGGATTGGCGCCTGCATTACCGCCGCAAATGCCATTCTTCCGCAAGCTCTCGGGTTGTACAGGCATCAGTACCCACACATCGGGCTTTCACTTCAACCGGGCAATAGTTCTGATATTATCGAATGCCTTCGACGGGGTGAGATCGATCTTGCATTTGTTGCCTCGGACAGGTTGCCTTCCGATGTTAAAACTCTGGCGGAAATTGCGGATGATCTGATTTTATTCGCCTCGCCGGATCACCCAATCTCGATCAAGCGTAACATTGAAGCGAATGATCTCGCTGATTGCGACTTTATCCAGCGAGAGGCTCCATCAGACACACACTCGATGGTCACGCGTTGGCTAGAAGCGAAAGGAATTCAGTTGCGAAATCTGATGGATGTGTGGTGACCGGACACTATCAGGCGCCTGGTAGGCGCTGGGTTGGGAATATCTGCACTGTCCCGCCGATTAATTGCGGACGAACTCCTGAAGAGAACTCTTAAGGAGTTGCGAGTCAAAGGATGGCCGCTGTCCAGGAAAATTCGAATTGCTGTTATGAAGGAGTATTTTTTGTCCAGGGCAACGAAGCAGTTCCTTCAGTTGCTGCGACACAAGGTCCCGGAGGGACGGTTCTTTGATGCCTAATACAGGGAACTCCGACGTCTCAATGGCGAGCCGAAAGAAACCGCAATCTGTTCCGCCAAGCAGTACGTAGCCGCTTCATGCGGCGGGCTTGATCAAACCAAGCCCGCCACACAGTTGTCACTTACTTCTTCTTTTCCGCCCCTCTCTTTCCGCCCAGGTTGAACTGAACACCCAATTGCAGGCTGGTTTTTGCAAAATCTGCAGCTCTTTGGGTATTGGTGAAATCCAACCCGACATATTGATGAAGGCGAACAGGAACAGTGAGGTAGTAGGTCGCGAACCCCGCATCCCAAGCTATTCCCGGGGAAAGCGAAACCATGTACCCTGGCTGACGGTATCCAGATGTGGCGGTTAAAACGTTATAAACCGGAACACCAGCAACCTGGCTGCCGACAGACAACGAAAAGCGCTTGAAATGTGGAACAGCCGTGGATATGCCGCCGCTAAACTGGTAGGAATCCGGAGCGGTCAGATAGCGTACATTTTCCGCAACTGCCTGCGGACCGGCCGGGTTTACGGCCGCACCGAACGCGATGGTGTCGTTTTGCTTTTTGAGACTGAATAGGTAAAGCCCGCTTCCATAGACGCTGAATCGCCCTATCGAGCGGAACCCTTGAGCAGACAGCCTCAAGCCTAAAGCACCACTGCCAGGCTGAACAGCAGGATACACGGGACGATTGATAATATTTGCCCCTTTGGAGTCGGGATAGGGGACCTGATAATTGGACTCCCCGGTTGGCAACCGAAGTCCCAAACCAACACTGATGTTCTGTTTGGTATTTTTTTCAGGATTCAGCAACCACATCCGGCCGCCAATGACGGCATCGCCGAAACCGTGCACGTGCTGATAATAGCGAGTGCCTGCGACTACATTGCTCCAATAAGACCAGAGAACATAGGGAACTTCGGCGGTAAGGTTGATCCTGCGGGAGAGGCCATAGGCTCCCTGTAGATTCAGTGTGTCGCCTCCCTCCCACACCGAATTTGTCGATATGACGTCGTACCCACGAAACGTCTCATCGGTCGCAAATCGACCCCAATAGCTATTCAACTGAAACTGGCCCTTTTGCAGGTACGGGCCCATCATGCCGCCACGCATGGGCGACATACTCTTGGACAAAATTCAACCACAGCCCTGCGAGAATGCAGACTGAGGTATGAGTAGAGCGAGGCCGATTACCATCGGTAACAGCCAGCTCAAGTAATCACACTTCCTCATCGAAACATTCCTTTCTAGCATAGTTTTCTCTATTGCACACAAGCAACGTGCCACATTGTGGTCGAATGAGTCCTTCGCATGCAAATATATTTGAATATTATAATAATGAGAAATACGGATAAGATCTCAGGTAAGGCGGACTGGTTATTTGGAGGGCGCAGCTTCCATATTGGCAATCGCGAACAACTCGCTTCGACTCATGATGTATAAAGCTCCATTCGCAGCAACCGGTGTGCTGTACACAGAACTACCCATTAAATTCTTCGCGAGAGTCTTTTGCTTTTTGCCGGCCAGAAAAACAGCAACATCGCCATCTTCATCCGCGAGATATATCTTCCCGTCTGAAAGCAGCGGAGATCCCCAAATTGCAGACTGCAGATCGTAATTCCAATAGGATTTCCCGGTTTCACTGTCGAGACAATGCAGAACGCCGCTGAAATCGGAGATATACACCAACCCATCGGCAATGGCCGCGGTCGAAATAGAGCGGCGGACTTTGTCGCTGTGCCAGACCCGTCCACTTTCGGTGATATCGCCGCTTTGGGATGGATCAATACTGTACATATGACCGGGGCCTTCTCCATGTTCCGGATCCTGACCGCTGGGAACGAAGACCCTGTTATTAAAGAAGACCGGAGTAGCAATTCCGTAATTTTTTGTTTTGGGCCAGACTGCGTTTTTGGGGTTCAAATCAAAGGACCAGAGCCTCTCTCCGGTACGCGCATTGAAGCCGTAGAGCCATCCATCACCGCCGGGAAAGAAAACCTGCATCGTTCCATTGACTTCACCTAGAGCCGGCGAAGCCCATTGTCCGTGAAGGATATGATCGCCAGGTGAATTATCCTGCCAGACAACTTTGCCGGAGTTTTTATTGACAGCAATGAAGCTTGGGGCTTTAGGCGCAAAGACCTTCTCGTGATTTTCCGATACACCGTTTGAGGTCTCCACGAAAATCAAGTCGCCCCAAATAACCGGCGAGGAGCTGGCCATGTTGTGCGCATAGGTCCCCAACTCCTGCATCATATCGAGCTTCCAGATTACATCCGCATCCAGTTTGCTTTTATAGGCTTCATTCTGAACCGGACCGTCATTTTTCCCATCTTGAAATCCCTCAGTATCCAGGCAGACGAGTTCGCCGCGATTTGTAACATAATAGAGACGCTTTCCTTCCACTGCGGGAGAAGAACACACTCCCTGTTCCGGCCAATCGTTGGCCGGACCTGAATCCAGCTTGTCCGTTACCGCCTGCCAGAGAAATTGACCGTCAGATTCGCGGAAGCACATCAGGATTCCCTTGTCGTCTTTAATTTCCGGATTTCGCGCATGCGCATTGTTGGTTCCAACAAACACTTTTCCGTCTGCAACAACGGGGTTACCGTAGGATGTATCCCCAAGTGCTGCTCTCCATTTTATGTTGCTGCCAGTCTTGAGATCCCAGGTCGAGGGCAGCCCGACAATGGAACTAATCATATTTCGCTGAACCGATCCTCCCCACATGGGCCAGTCCTGAGATACAAGCGGCAGAATGGAAGCCGCCAGCAATAGGGTTGCAGCACAAACAATTATAAAGTGCACGTGGCGCATGGTCTTCTCGAATATCTTGCGATTATCTCATCGGATCTTGGATCCTTTAAGGTGGCGCTAGTCTGCCGCCTCAAGGGATCGCCGCACAAAGAACAGGTCTAAGGCTTTTCGGCGCCTGTTTTATCCGGGGAAGCATCCAATGCCTCCATGATCTTTGCTTCGAGTGCCTTCTCGTCCCCTCGGTTGTAACCATTCTGATAAAACAGAACCTCGTTCTTTCTGCCGAGCAGATAGTGGGTCGGTGTCATCGTGAGGCGATAATCATCCATAAGATCATCTTGGGATACACCCAGCAATACGGGCACGGTTATGTGATATTTCTCCGTCCAGCCTGCAATCAGTTTGCTTTCATCCGGCTTGACGTTGATTATGACGTAGGACAACCCTTGTTCCTTATATTTGTCGTATATCTTCAGGACTTCTGGTATCGCAAGATTGCAATAAGCGCAACTTGGATAATAAAAGGCTACCAGGGTTAATTTGTTTGCAAAATCCGGCAAGGTTTTCGTGATGCCTTCGGGAGTTTTCAGCTTGAACGGTTTAAACTTTTCTGCTGCAGGCCCGAGGGTCGTTAATAGAATAAGGCAACAGACAGTCAGGATGGTAATTTGAATGCTTTTCCTATCGCTTCTTGTCATTTTGTATTCCTTGCAAATGCACTCATTGATCACATTCAGGCAAACAAAAATGTCCGCATAATTCAGCGGGCAGCCACAGATGGCCACCCGCCGAAATAAACAGAATATCAACTATTTTGCTGGTTTCTTTCCGCCGAGGCTGAAAGTCACGCCGAATTGCAGACTCATTTTATTCAGATTCCCGCTTTGCTGGGTGCCGGTAAAGTCCTTCAATATACCACCCCACACACGGACGGGAACTGTTAGAAAATAGGATCCAAGCTTTGTTCTCAGCGACAGGCCTGGGTTCAATGTTACAAGATATCCTGGCTGCCGATATCCCTCGGAACCAGTCAGGACATTAAACGTCGGCACTCCCGCAATCTGGCTGCCCAAAGAGACGGAGAGCCCCTTCAAATGCGGGACAGGCGCGGACATGCCGGCATTATATAGATAGGAATCGGGCGTGGCGTTATAGCGCTTATTCGCCGCTACGGCGTCAGGCCCACCCGGGTTAAATGTGGACATGATTGACTGGGTATTGTTCTGCTCCTTGAAACTGAACAGATATAGAGCATTTGCATACACAGCGAAATGGCTGAACCTTCGGTATCCCTGCATTGCCACTCGGAGCCCGGCCGCACCGCTGCCAGGTTGTACGTCCGATTTTGCAGCATGGAGCTTGATATCCTGTCCCAGAATATTGGGGAACATAACCTGATAGTCCGAGTTTCCAGTAGGTAATCTGAAGGCCAACTGGAAGGCCATGTTCTGTTTTGTATTCTTTTCAGGATTGAAGAGCCATACGCGCCCGCCAATTATGGCATCACCCAGGCCTTTGGTTTTCATTTCACGCCGTGAGCCTGCAATGGGATAGTTCCAGTAGGAATCGAGTAAGACCGGAACATCTGCGGTGATGTTGATTCTGCGGGTAAGGGCATACGCGCCCTGGAAGTTTAAGGATGTGCCACCCTGTTTTGGAGCCGCGTCCGCATTAATGAGGTCGCTCCGCAACTGGGTTCCGGTGAAGTATTGGTCGCTGTTAAACCGATTCAAACTGCCTTGAATCTGCCATTCTCCCTTTTCCAGATAGGGTCCAAGTAGGCCGCCGCTCATGGGGGCCACATTTCTTGCTAAAATTCAACCACAACCTTGTGAAAACGCGCTCTGTGGCGCAAGCAGAGCCAGGCAAAGTGCCCACGGCACCAGCCAGCCCAGCAATTTCATCTTTGTCATTTCTATTCCTTTCCATACACAGTTGTTTCAGCATTCAGAAAACCAGTTCATTTGACCAAAGCTTCCTCGCATTATGCAACAAGAAAGTTCTGCCAAATTGAGTAAGGCCAATTTCGCATACCTCCATAGGTCCGCGGCACTTTTATTGTCCGAAGGCAAATCCTAACTCAGATCTATTTTGCTCCGAAAAGCCTTGCTTCTATTCCCCTATCGGTGACACACTTATTCTGACATGAATAAAGTATTTACATCCCGCTTCTCCGGCTTCACTTGATAATCCTTTCCATACACGTCGGTACGCCGTCATCCTGATTTCTCATTTTCGATAATCCAAATTGTGAGCTCATTGCAGCTGCGGAGCTTTGCGTGCAAGACACTGCGAAAGATAAGCCTCTTCTTATTCATCGACTCAAAACCTTTGATCGGAGCCTCGAAGAATTGCGGCACAAAGCCGGATCTGGTGAAATTGCGGCCAGCAAAGCGGAACAGCTGATTCGGCAGCTTTCGGGATCCAACGATATCAACTTGCGCAGGCAATTCAGATTTACCCGGAGTGGTGAAAACAGGATTACTTATTGTAGAAAATATGATTTGGGTTGCGGGTATCGGCTTGTATTCATCAGGAAAGGAGAGCAAATCGCCTTTCTATATGTTGGGACACATGACGACTGCTTTCGTTGGATTAGCCGAAATAGGGGATTTACCTACGAATTCGTTGATTCAATGAATAATCCCGAGCCTCCACGGCCAGAAGCTGAAACCAATCATTTCTCCGATGAACATCAATATCTTGAAACAGACGAATATGAAGACCAGCTGATGCGCAAAATAGATGACAAAATTTTGCGGGTTGTCTTTGCCGGCCTGACAACACAGTCTTAGTTCAGTTTTTTGATAGAAGATACTTCATATTTGCAGCATTCAGCAACGCGTGTTTTGGACCCAATCAAATTGTACCCTCATCCCAATCCCGAGTGAAAAACCAGCCACCATCCCCGTTTCCCATCCATGGGCTTATAGTCGTGGCTGGGAAACGGGGAACTGATAACAGGGCGCTATTAAGCTTTACCAAGCGCTTTAAGCACCTTATCCGGCGTGGCAGGCGGGTCTACCCATTTATCAATTGCATTGTAAATGGCACAGATGATCATATGTGTGTTTGACATGGAATGGCTGATGCCGTTGGCCCCGTAGGTTCCATTGCCGGCGCGCGTTTCAACCAGACTCGTCTGTAGCTTCGGCACATCCAGCATGCCCGGTTTTTTGTACTCGATCATGTTGGTATTGAGTTTTACGCCGGTCTGCTTATCGTAGAAGTAGTCTTCAAACATCTGGCATCCCTGGCTGAAGAACGCAACCTGGTCGAGTTGCCCCTCAAGCGAAATGCGCCTGATTACTTTGCCCGAGTCCACCGCGGCTCCGTACCTCAGGATTTCCACCTCACCCGTTTCTGTATCGACAGCCACTTCGCAGTACAGAGTATTCAGTGTGTCATACTTGCTGGGCCATAGCGGTGCGGGAGGATGCCCGGCAAATGTCGCAAATACGTTTGACGAGAGACTCTTGATTGGTACCCCGGCAGTCTTGTCTGACTTGAGTACTATTTTGCCATTTACTATATCCAGGTCTTCCGGCTTCTTGCCCTTCAACGGGTTTGGAGCCGTCTTTCGCGGCGGTCCGAATCCTCCAGCCGCCGGTTTGTCCGCTTCAGCAATCGCCGCTTCAAAAATGCGCTGTCTGAATATCTGGCAGCATTCTTTCATGACCCAACCCGTAGCTACAAGTCCGTCTGCCCCTCCGCTAATAGACACGAACATTGCATTGGGATCATAATCAATGCTGATATCCGCAGCTTCCAGGCCGAGCTCTTCTGCGGCAATCATGGCAACGCCTTCAACAGAAAATACCCCAGCATGGGGACCCTGGATCGGCATGTGCACAACTCCGTTCCGAAGCTCGAGCACTGCGTGAAAATCACTGCCCATTGCATGCCTTGGGCACATCTGGTATCTGAAACCGGCCCCGTGCATCCTGCCGTCAGGCAGTTTCTTTGCGCCGTTTTTATGCCAGGTCCAGTTCATCATTTTCTTTCCGGCTTCGATGCAGGCGTCAAAGCTGGGAACCGATCTTGTGTCCTTCTGTCCGTCAGGCCCATGGAGGTTCAGCCTGGCAATATCGATTGGGTCTTTCCCAAGTTTCTCGGCAATTATATGAATTGCCATAGTAACGGAGTCCCAATTGAAGGGACAAAATTGCGAACTGAATGGCATCAGACCGCGATTGCTGTCCACGATATCCATTCTCTGCCGGATGTTAAGGCATTTTGTTCCTATGTACGGTCCGTAACCCTGATCGCCAATAGTCCCGAAAAATGAATTGCCTGTAGTGCCGCCGTCGGCAATAGAGAAATCATCGAAAGCGGTAATCAGTCCGTCCTTTGTAAATCCCACCTTCATGTGAATAAAACGCTGCTGAATCATGAAATCAAAGGTGTCCTTGCGTGTGTTTATGCAACGCACGGGCCTTCCGGTCCTCTTTGCCAGAAGCGGCGTAATCTGCTGGGATCGTCGTATCGTCCAGTCGCAGTACTTGCCACCCTGAAAGAGCCCTTCCTGTACCGTCTTTTCCGGCGGCAGACCGTACAATTGTCCGATCGCGTTTTTGCCGCCGCTGGCGTGCCAGACAGCGCCTTCTATATGGAGATTATCTCTTCCAAGGTAAGGATCATCGAACCACCACGCTACGGAACTGTGCGGATTGGGAGAAGCGGAAGCATACGTAGGCATGTTTAGGTCGTATTCGATAATGTAATCGGCTTCCTTGAAACCTTGCTCTACATCTCCCTGGTTTTGATTTGAATAGGAAACATTCCCTTTTTTCGGAGGATTGTTATTCCCTCCCCCACCGAAAGGATTGCTGGGACCGCCTCTATCCTCGGGCCGAATCACCGGAGCGCTGGCTTCTCTTCCCGCTTTGATATCCACGACATGCGGAAGGATTTCCCATTCCACATTAAGTGCCTTTAAAGCCTCATCGCAGATATCTCCATTTTCCGCTACCACAATGAATCCCACTTCTATGTTTTCTTCTTCTGCAACATCGGAAATAAAAGGCTGGGGCGCACCGCCCATGCCGCCACGCTGCAGCTTTTTTAAGTCTTCATCCTTCCATGTGACGATATCCACAACTCCGGGAACAGCCTTGGCTTTTTCGAGATTGAAACTTTTTATCCTTGCGTGCGCATGAGGACTGCGCAGAAATTTGGCTTCGAGCATATTGGGAACGACATAATCGATTCCGAATTTAGCGAGACCCGAGGCAACTGCCCATGACAGTTTGCCGGGCAGGTTTGCCCTGCCGACTACCCTGAAATCCTCTCTTTGTCCGTTAGTTCCTGTTAAATCAGCCATTGTATACCCCCATGATTAATTGCAGCGCTGCGTAGGTTGCGATAATGTAATTAGATTGCTAAGCTAATTTTTCCAGAATCGGCTGTAATCTTGATGGCTCCAGTCCGATTGAAAAGGCGTTGATACCTTCCATAATTTTGAAAGATCCTGATTCAGACTTCGCGTCCATAATCAGTACATTCCCTCCAAAGCGTGGTTTCATAATTCCCACACGGTGTTGAACCTGCCCAATGGTTTCAGAGTCAGTGAGGTTCTTTTCCATTAAAGACTCTATTGTGAGATCCGGCCCATTGATTGTCCGCTTATGCATATCCGCGTATACCGGCGTTTTGTTCACATCCGGAACAACGGACAGAAAGATCACTCTGGAATCAAGCACAGAAGATGTATCGCCGTTGCGATTCCGCAGCAGTCTTTGGGTTGCAATCTCAACCGGAACATAGTAAGAATCCACTTCTCTGGCCAAAGGCATCTTAAAAGCTATATATCTGCCCAGTTTTTTCGAATGGAGAACAAATTCCGGGATGCGCTTTGCAGGGTGATGGAACTGACGTCCGAAAGCAATTTCTCCGATTTCGACAACAAGAGGCTTATTGTCGGCATCGAGAGCGACCCCAAGAATTCCATCAGGTTCGAGCTCAACGGTAAGGGCAAGCGCAACCCAGGCTTCATACCCTCTCCGAAACATTGCTGTTGTATCTACGATAAGATCGTTTCCCACAACCCATTCAAAATCACCCTCAGGTATTTTCCCCTGAACCAGTTCAAATAGCCGGTTGTATATGAGGCGCATCATCCCTTGTTGGGGATTGTGAAGAAAGCTGGACAGATCGAGCGGCAACTGAATTTTGCAATTTAGTGTATTGGACAACCTGGTTTCAGACTCAATGTAATTTTGCGAGAGAGCGAAAATGTCCAATGCAAATGAACGGCTCCATGATTCGACGATTGCCGCTCGGACGTTGTCAAAATGCGCATAGAATCTGTCACGCCGATCTTTAGGAATGTGCACTTCATGTGGAGAAATATGGATTTCCGGGTTTGACGAAATGAATTCACTCAGAATCCCATACTCGCGTTTCCACTTTGGATCAAGAGTCATAAATATCTTGTCTATGAACCGTCCATCGGGTCGGAATCGGAATCGAAATTAGGCTTCCAACCCCAATACCGATTCCGACCGCGAATCCGATGGACATTCTAAATGGTTAGACAGTTGCCAGGAGCGCTCGTTTGACGAGCGTCTTTGCGATCTGCACTTTGTACTTGGTGGCACTCAACGGCTTGGCGTCTTCAACCGCAGCCGCGCCGGCCGCTTCGGCATTGGCTTCATTGATAGCCTTGCCTGCGATCGCCGCTTCGGCCTTGACCGCGCGATACGGTTTCGGGGCAACGGCATTCAGAGCAATCCTCGGAGCTCCTCCCCCCACCATCACGGCACAGTTGACGATCGGGAAATCGATCGACTTGCGGATGGCGAATTTGAGGAAAGCGCTCTTGGCACCGGCCGGAGGGGTCGGGACCTGGATTTCGGTGATGAATTCGCCGGCAGCGAGAACGGTGTTGCCGGGGAATTTGACATCAAAGAAATTCTCGGCATTGATCTTGCGCGTGTTGGTCACCACGGAGGCATTCAAAGCAATGAGAGCCGGGGCGACGTCGCTGGGATGAACGGCGATGCATTTGTTGACGTTGCCGAAGATGGAGTGATAGCGGTTGTCGCCCATCATAGCAAAGCAGGTTGTGCCACCCTTGCGGACGCAAGGGAACCGGTTTTCCGGCTTCCGGAAGTACCAGCAGCGGTGGAGCTGAGCGATGTTGCCGCCGATGGTGCCCATGTCGCGGACATGGGGCGTGGCGACGCGCAGAGCTGCCTGAGCCAGAGCGGTGTATTTCGCATTGATGTCCTTGTTGGCTGCGACATCCGCAAGGCGTGTGGCGGCGCCGATTTTCAGGATACCGGCTTCTTCCTTGATGTAATCGAGACCCGGGGTAACGGTCTTGATGTTAATCACGGCTTCGGGGTACGTGGGAAGGATGTTGTCCTTGAGCCGGCCGATGAGATCGGTGCCCCCGGCAATGATTTCTGTTTTTCCGCCGGCAAGGGCAGTTTTGACCTCGGCCAGGGTTTTTGCATTCGTATGATTGAAACCTTTCATGAGTGTCTCCTCCTATGCCTTGCCCATAGCCTGAGCTGCTTCCATAATTGCGGTAGGATGCCGCGGGTAGGTTCCACAGCAGCAGATATTGCCGGCGAGAGCCTGTTTGCAGTCATTCTCGGTCGGATTGGGATTCTTCTGCAGCAGAGCCTTGGCCGAAACGACGAAGCCCGGAGTGCAGTAGCCGCACTGCATCGCGTCCCACTTGCAGTAGGACTGGATGAGGGAGCGCCATTTGGGATCGGCGGCAATTCCTTCGACGGTCTCGATGGATTTGCCCTCGCATTCGACCGCCAGGGTCGAGCAGGAGAGGACGGTTCTGCCGTCAATGTTCACGGAGCAGGAACCGCATACGCCGCGGTCACACATCTGCTTGGCTCCGGTAAGACCGAGTTTGAACTGCAGAGTGCGCTGAAGGGTCCAGTGCGGCTCGATGAGGACTTCGTACTCCTTGCCGTTCACCTTGAGTTTGGTAGCAACAGGGAGCGCATATCCGGGATGTGCCTGGGCGAAGTGGGTTTTCAATCCGCCATACGTGTTAAAATCTTTTGCGCAGACCGGGCACTTGAAGTTGGTGATGGTCGTGGGAGCTTCTGCGGCAGCCGCAGCAGCCGCTTCGGTGGACAGGGTAAGGCCTGCTCCCAGAGTGCTGCCGGCTACAACAGCGCCTGCACTTTTAAGAAAATTTCTTCGATTCAGTCCTGTTCCTTCGTTGATAATTGTTTCATCTGCCATGGCAGGTCCTCCTTAAGATTATTTGCCATCGCGTATCTAAACGCATACGCAAAGGACAGCCAGCCGAACTTGGGTGGCCTGGGAAAATCAAACCGCATTTTTAGGAAAGTGAATGACGACGTACCGGCGTTTCTTAGTGCGTTCAGGTAAAGCCGGAGAACTTATAGCGTGGGATTCTATTCATATCAGGAGGAGAGTATGCAACACCAATAAAGGCCGAAACAAGCATTTTCTGTCTATCCGACGCTTCCTCCAGGGACAGGATTCCATGTACATCAATTGCATAGGTACGAGAAAACGTGGCACCGAACTCACAACCCACTCCAGGTTGCCAAGTGGGTGTAACTTCCTTTCTGTAAATTCAATTTAGTTTTTATCAAATCTGATTTGGTTTTGGGACCGGAGTGAAGGCGAGGGAACCGAGCCAAAACGAAGATCCCAAAACCAAGCAATAGCTTGTGTTGGGTGGGCCAAATCTGTTTTCCTATCCTTTGAATCGCCAAACTCAATGGAAAGGAGACCGAAGTGGCCCACCAATCCGAATCTAACGTAGTGGATACCGTCGTTCAACTTCTTTGTGAATCCGGACTCTCCAAAATGGGGGAGGCCGTACGAATCATGCTCAATGAGGCAATGCGAATTGAGAGGTCGCGAGCAATTGAAGCCGAACCCTATCAGCGCACCGATCGACGGAAGGGTTATAGCAACGGTTTTAAACCCAAAACGCTGGACACGCGCCTTGGGGCGATCACATTTCAAGTGCCACAGACCCGTGGAGTGGAGTTTTATCCCTCGGCTCTGGAAAAAGGCATACGCAGCGAGCGGGCGCTTAAACTCGCTATCGCCGAGATGTATGTGCAAGGCGTGTCCACCCGCAAGGTCACCGAAGTGATGCGGCAGCTCTGCGGACTCGATGTCTCCAGCACGCAGGTCAGTCGCGCGACTCAAGCCCTGGACGAAGAACTGAAGGCTTGGCGCCAGCGACCCATTGGCGAAATACCTTATCTGGTGCTGGACGCGCGATACGAAAAGGTTCGCCATGGCGGTTCAGTTGTTTCCTGCGCAGTTCTAATCGCGGTTGGCATCACTGCAAAGGGACATCGTAGCTTATTGGGCGTGAGTGTCTCGTTGAGCGAGGCAGAGGTACATTGGCGTGAATTTCTCGGCAGCCTGCAGGATCGGGGCCTCCATGGAGTCAAGCTGATCGTCAGCGACGACCATTCTGGGCTCAAGGCAGCCGGTCAGGCCCGGTTTACAGGAGTTCCCTGGCAACGATGCCAGTTTCACTTGCAGCAGAATGCCGGCCACTATGTACCTCGCATAGAAATGCGCAGCGATCTCGCGGCCGACTTGCGCGCTGTTTTTGACGCGCCGGACCGACCAGAAGCCGATCGCCGACTGGAAATGGCTGTACGCAAATATGAGAAATCTGCACCGAAGCTGGCTGCCTGGCTGTCCGCCAATATACCCGATGGCCTAACAGTGTTTATATTGCCGATTTCTCACCGTCGACGACTCCGGACATCGAATGTTCTGGAGCGGCTCAATAAAGAAATCAAGCGCCGTACACGTGTCGCGACTTTGTTCCCCAATGAGGCATCATTGTTGCGGCTTGTCAGTGCAGTACTGATGGAAATCAGTGAAGAATGGGAGACTGAAAAGATTTACTTAACCATGGAAAGCAGCGGCCTAATCACACAGGAATGAATTTACAGAAAAAAAGTTGCTTCGCCGTTGCCAATGCTCCTTTGGCCTACAAAACACTAAAGACTGAATTTCCTCAATCCCTTCGAACCAAGTAAAAGCCACAATCCAAGCCCCAGCTTGACCACGCCTTGAACCAAGGGAACGAAGGAGAGAGTCCAGTTTACATTTCGATTTATTGTACGAATAGCGGAGCTAAGGGCGAACAGGCCGCACAGTGGGGCTATGGAATCGACAACCATGAGAATCCCTAGTGCTGAGAATACAATACTTTGGATAAGCTGCGGAGTTATACCCGAAGCGTTTTCGGGCAACGGCGTTTGCGGAGATTTGGCTGCAATTCGACCGGCAAGGAGCCAGTTATTAGCAGTGAGCCACAAAACAACGCTAAGCAGTAACAGTCCTGCGGTAGGAACAAACAATAAAATCATCGAATAATTCAGCATGGTGAAAGCAGGTCGAATCGATAGCGGGAATTGCAGTGAACTTAGACTAACAATGAATGCATATATACTGAGAATTTTGCAGGCAACCTCCATGGTTTCGTGCTTGTTCATTAGATCCTCCTCGACCCGTTAACTGCTATTGATGGCAAATCCGAAGCTGGTTTATTCCCAAAATTGTTGACTATTGTACCGGAGGATCAACATGTCAGTCCACACTGTAGACTGAATCGCTTTTCCATTCGCCAGGAAATAGGATTGTTGATAACGAGGTGAATCGGGGGGGAGGCCTGTGAGATTCGCCCCCAAGAGTGTTACCTATGTTTCCGGAATGGACCCTTTGGCAGGTGGTCGGGGCGAAAGGATTCGAATTCTACGCCCATGCGTTCAGCTCACTTCGCAGATGTTCACAAGTAGCCCATAAACAAAGATCTTGAGCTCTCTTTCCTGCATTGTCCGAACTTCGCCTATCACTGCCAAACAGGCTTGAACTTTGACCCGTTATTACACACGCTCTACACACGGATTGACCTTTATCAGAGCCTTTCATTTATCAGGCAATATCCAGAAATTGTTCAGCAGCATATATAAAAGCAATCCACCAATGTCACAATTTTCTGAGAGAACGCAGCACATTTGTAGATAATCGGATAGCTCGGTAGCAAACAGCGATCCCGTCATTCGTCACGAATACAAGAGGAGAGTCATGTCCATGCATCTACGATTGCACGTTGCGGTCTTCGTATTAGCAATAGTGATTGGAGGAACTGGCCTGTTGGGCCAGCGCAGAGAACAGACCTTCTTCCCGGACAAAAGCGGGATCATAGAAGCTATAAAAATCGATCGCAACTCAGGCGAGGGATGGCATCTCTCTGTTGCTGAACAAAAGGCTTTTTATGGCCATCTTGCTGAGTTGCATGAATTGTTCTTGGCGCAACCAGTTTTCAAGCCACCGAAGGGATTTATGATCTCCGGCTATGCGCGCGCAGAAGACAAGTATGCCCGTACTGGAACTCCCGTCCGTGGGTCTAGCAGGCTGCGCTATATTCCCTACATACTTCAGAATGACTATAATACAGGCAAGCCCCCGGCCGGTAAGGAACCCTTTTCGTTCATATACCTCGAAGAGGATGTGTATCTTCATGTCAATGATCCAACTGCAGCTCTTGGGAGTTACGAGGCGGGTCCATTTTTTCCATCTGCGACAACACCGGTACTTTTCCAACCACACAAGATTGGAGAGCGTGACGGATTTCCCATCTATGCGACGAGCGAGGGAAACTATGTCTCACCACTCCTCGTGATGACGCGATCCGCGAAATCGGTGTGGGTCCCGCTCAGCCAGGAAGGGTTTCTCAATATCTTAATCAAACACCATCAGGCACGACGCGCAGCCAAAGACTCTGATTACAGGTCTGAGGAGCCGATTGTAAATATGCAAGCGGCACTGGCGAAAATGTCGCCGCAAGAGAAGCAGCGACAGGCGTTCTATCTTGAGCACTACGATTATAGTCCGCCCCTTGCCGCACCAGGCACACCGAGGGCTCAGCCCTTGGTCATACCAAACCCTGAATTGTTCGATCCATCATTGCCGCGGACGGCGGTCCAACTTATCATTGTGCAGTTTCACGCAGCTTGGAACCTCAAGGATCCACAACCTGAACAGTTCGGGAATTTCATGAACGTACGCCAGGCACAGACGCTGGACACCTCCAATTGGCAAGCAATCAGCGCTATTCTGGACGAACGCCCTTGATTGAATGCACTTGGATTGCCTTTTACTAGCCAGGCAGATCGCATTGGACAAAACCTTATAGAAAGCGAATACACCAAAGTTAAAGGCAATGCCGGCAAAAGGTCTTTGGCAGAGTCTTTGCAGATTAATACGTCGGTATCAGAGAGGTCGAAAACGATATCCTGCTCGTAAATTTTATGGATTATGATCCAGGATTTTTTGATAACGAGGTGAATCGGGTGGAGCCTGTAGGCGAAAATCCATTCGCCCCAAAAGTGTTACCCATGTCTCCGGTATGAAGTGTTACCTATGTGTCCGGGATGGACCCTTTGGCGGGTGGTCGGGGCGAGAGGATTCGAACCTCCGACCTTGCGGTCCCGAACCGCACGCGCTACCAAACTGCGCTACGCCCCGACAAGAACGCAAATCCTAGCGCAATTTGCCCCAGCAATCAAGTTCGATCGGGCATTCCGATGAAAAAACCGGATATTCCCGCCCGTTTCCAACCCCGAGGCGTGATGAAACCCCTTATTTCCCTTTGATTCGGAAAAAAGTTTCCGCTTCGCGCATCAGGGATTGAGCTGCCGTATAGTCGGTCTGATCACGCTGCAGCGGCGTGATCGAGACATAATTCTCCACGATTGCCTGGCGATCCGAAACAAACTCGATCTTCGGATTCTGTGCGGGGCTGAACGGTAAACCATCCAGGTCGCCCTTAAAATCCAACGCATTGAAATGCGGCGTATGCTCGGAACACCCTTGCCGCGTTATCCTGGTCCCCTTGATCCGGCGCGCCGGCGGAAAATTCACGTTCAGGCAGATCTCGCCAACTATGCCATTATGAAGCAGCGCGGCAACCAGGTCGCGCATGTACTCTGCCCCTTCTTTAAACCGGATCGGCTTCTCCGTATAGGCCTGGGATACGGCTATCGCGGGAATACCGTGAGCGGAGGCCTCCCGCGCGGCGGCCACAGTGCCTGAGTACATGATATCGTCCCCCAGGTTGGCCCCGTGGTTGATCCCGGAAATGACAAGGTCCGGGAATTGAACAAACAGATGCCGCAGCGCGTATATCACGCAATCCGCAGGCGTCCCATTCAATACATAGTGATTCGGCCTGATTTCCTGAAGATTGAGGGGAGAGCGAAGCGTCAGCCCGTGACTGACGGCGCTGCGCTCCTGGTCAGGAGCAACGACGATAATATGGGCAAGCCCGTTCAAGGCAGCCTCAAGGGTCTTTATCCCTTCGGCCTCAATCCCATCATCGTTGGTAAGAAGAATGACTTTCACAGTGTAGATAGAGAATGGTCGGGACGAGTGGATTTGAACCACCGACCACACGCACCCCAAGCGTGTGCGCTACCAGGCTGCGCTACGTCCCGACGCAGGATCGAACAGTATCATTCGCGGTCCAGCAAAGTCAATATGTTCTCAAGCTCAGCTTTCACCTTCTTGAGCCGATCGGAGGGTTCCGCAGGCGCAGGCGGAGGCAGTTCCGGAACCGCTTCCTGAACCGGTTCCTCTATTTTATGCGCGCTCAAGTATTTGCGCGCACCCGCGATCGTGAAGCCCTCCTCATACAGGAGCTTTTTTATCCGCAGCAGCAACTCAATATCTTTCGGGCGATACGTTCGTTGACCTGACTTGCTTTTCGGGGGAGAAAGCGCCGAAAACTCCGTCTCCCAGAAACGCAGGACATGCGCTTCTACTCCGACGATTTCGCAGACTTCCCTTATTTTGTAATAAAGCTTCTTGGGGACAAACGTCATCGGTTAAACCGTTTTCAAATTCTTTGAAAGCTTGAACTTGATCGAATTCCGGCCGGGAATCAGCATCGCCTCACCTGTTTGCGGGTTTACTCCCTTCTTGTCTTTCCGCCGCATCAACGTAAAACACCCGAATCCGCTGAGCAGAACCTTTTCCCCACGCACCAGCCGTTCCTTGATCGTTTCCAGAATAAGGTCCACGATCTTCTGTGCTTCCGCATAAGAAAGACCGCCGTGAGCCTCGTAGACCCTTTTGCTGATATCGTTTTTGTTCATCTGCCACTGTCGATGCCCCTCGGCATCGAATTTACGGATTCGTCGCGCTTACTTCCGTGGAGGCTTCAGCCGCTGCTGAATGCGAATCGGCGTCGCGAAAAATCCGAAATGCTCCCGCAATTTGTTTGCGAGATATCTCTCGGTGGAAAAATGCAAGCGGTCCCGCCCCGTCGTAAAAATGACAAACGTCGGAGGGTTCGATCTCGCCTGTGTTATATAGCGAATCCCAAGCCTCTGGTTGGGATCCTGCGCAGAAAACGTTTCTGCTGTATCGGGGACAAACAGATTATTCAGCGTGCCGGTCGGGATCCTCACGTTGCGGGCTTCATACGCCTGGCGAATGACATCAAACAGCTTGGAAACGCGCTGCCCGGTCACAGCCGAAACAGTCAAAATCGGGGCATACGAAAGGTACTTCATGCGCCGGTGAATATCCTCGGTATAAGTTTCGAGCGTGTGGGTGTCCTTCTCGACAAGGTCCCATTTGTTCAGCACAATAATGACAGAGCAGCCGGACTCCGCGGCATAGCCGCCAATGCCGGCATCGAGCTTTGTCACGCCTTCCTCGGCATCCAGCAGCAGGAGCGCTACATCGGCTTTATCCAGGCTTTTTTGTGCCATGACCACGCTGACCTTCTCGGTCCGCCCTTCAGTCTTCCCTTTGCGGCGGATTCCAGCAGTATCGATAATCCGGAATCGCGTCCCTTCCCGAACCAAGAGCGTATCCACAGCGTCGCGCGTGGTTCCCGCGACATTGGTTACAATCGATCGTTCAAATCCCAGGAGGCGATTGACCAGCGAAGATTTGCCGACGTTGGGCCGGCCGACAACCGCGACGCCAATTTCCTCCGCAGGTTCAGCCTCCTCATCCACCGCGGAGGACGCAAATCCGGACGCGCGCTCGGCCAGGGCATCCAGCAGATCCGCGGTACCGATTCCGTGCTCGGCTGAAATCCCATACACCTGCTCCATGCCGAATTCATGGAACGCAGCAGTATGGCTTTCCCAGGAAGAGGAATCGATTTTGTTAACGACAGTCCAGACCGGTTTCCCTGTTTTCCGCATCATCGGCAGGAGCTGCTCATCCAGGGGAGTGATTCCCGCCTTGCCGTCCACCACCATCAGGATGAGATGGGATTCCGAGATCGCCGCGGCCACCTGATTCAGTATCTTCTCAGGGATAAGCTCATTGGCATCGGGAATCATCCCTCCGGTATCGAGCACCGAGATCTGTCTGTTATTCCAACGCACGGAACCGTAAATACGATCCCGGGTAATGCCGGCCTCGTCGCCGACAATAGCTTTTCTCGTTCCGCACAACCGGTTAAAAAGCGTCGATTTGCCGACATTGGGCCGGCCTATAATAGCTACTTGAAACATATTAACCTTCTAGTAAATACAAATACCCCGAACAATATACCTAAATTTGCGAGACTTGGCGCCTAGTTTCTTTTGCGGGGCATTCTGCGCCTGATTGGAGCGCCAAACCACGACCTCCAGGTTTAAGCCTTTTGAGCCTTCAGCTGGGAAAAGTTAAGGTTTAACTGGAACTACCAGAGGGAAAGCCTTATTCCTTAGGCTAATTTCGACAGGGAGACCACCCGCAAGTTCGCCATCCACCTGCACCAGTACATCGGCACCGCCCCGAATGCTCAATGTCCGTGCCCGCAATCGATGCGTCCAGCTATGCCTGGCCGCTTTTCCAAACCAGGCCTGAATCAGGAAAAAACCCAGGGCAAGTCTACGCCGTCCTTCCAGAATCAGGATGTCCACCAGACCATCGGTCATATCCGCATCGGGACAGAAAAGGAGTCCTCCGCCATAGCTTCTGGCATTGCACACCAGACAGCTCGTTGCGGGATAAGTCCGCCCCTCGACCAGTACCTGGAACTCAGGAAATGAATAGCTGCGCAGGCCGGAGGCGATCGCCGCCGCATAGGCAGCCATGCCGATCTTTTTCTTCAGTGCAGGATTCACCCCGGCTACAACAAAAGCATCGAAACCGATGCCGGCCACGAACAAAGAGCGCTTCGCCCCACCGTTCAGCTCGCACAAATCCACATTTCGGACACTACCTCCCAGGGCAGTCGTCAGCGCATGCACGGGATTCAATGGCACCCGCAATTCCCGGGCAACCACGTTGGCCGTTCCGGCCGGCAGGATTGCGACAGGGAAAGGAGGCTGCGGCAAACGGCAGGCAACCTCGTTGATTGTCCCGTCCCCTCCGCAAATGCCCACAAGATCCGGGGGCGAGAGGGTCAATTCTTCCGCTATCGAACCGGCATGCTCCGGCCTTTGCGTTTCACGTATTTCGACCTTCCAGTCCCTGCGATCCCAGTTCCGGACGTGGTTCCGGATAGACTGATAGGCACGGCCTCCGCCGGCAACAGGATTGGCAATAATAACCAGTCTCTTCATTCGGATATATTCAATGCGGATTACCTGATGGAAATCAGAAGACCGCCGCTTGCTTCGAACAGGTTGATGGATCCGGAAAACGCGCTGGCATTGTAGCCGCGCACGTCAAAACGCAGCCCAAGAGGCCCAGCCAGCTTCGGAAACTTCAATCCGCCGCCATAATTGAACGCAAACCTTGTCCCAACCGGCAGGTCGGAATCGCCATACTGGTGAAGGACGCCCACGCCGGCGGTAAGGTAAGGGACCACTTTGTGAACAGGGACATCAATGATCAAGTTACTGTTGTAGACAAATCCTTTCGCCTCCTTAATTGCCGTGCGAGGGGGAAAGAGGTAATCGGAACTGAACGCCAGGGTATGCTCCACGCCGAGCTTTGGAACAATATTGGTGCGAAGCCGGGCGCCGATCACGGGACCGCTGTCGAGAGCGGTTTTTACGTTGTTATAGCTGATCGTGCCGGGACGAACGCCGCCGGCGAAAAGGGTCAGGTCCGCCGATGAAAGCGGGACGGCAAAGAAAACGGCCACGGCAACTGCAGCGAGCAAAAAACGTGCAAACATAAGCGCCTCCGGCATGAACCTTGTGTACCCAATCGTTTTTTCAGAATCGAAGCAATCGAAATTGCCGGCTTCCCGCCGGCATGCAAATTGGCTTTTAGTTGGGCCGGCGAGATGCGGGCGCTCCCGGCAAGCGGGTTTGGGCTAATTCGCCATCCGTCATCTGCAACTCACTATTCAGCTTGTCACGCAGCGCGGCAAAGCTCGCAAACTGATCCTTCGATACCGGGTTTCCCGGTGGAAAGATCACCTTCAGGGGATTAATGGGCTTCCCGTTTCGCATGACGCGAAAATCAAGGTGTGGACCGGTTGACAACCCCGTGGATCCGACGTACCCGATTACATCACCCTGGCTCACATGAGTTCCGGGTTTGGCTGCAATGCGAGACAAATGCAGGTACGCGGTTTCGAATCCGCCGGAATGACGCAGCCTTACCATTTTGCCGCTGCCGCCGCTGAACCCGGCGCTTATCACGGTCCCGGCCCCAACCGCCTGTACCGGCGCCCCCATGGGTGCCGCATAATCCACGCCAAGATGCGCGCGCACTACACGCAGGATCGGGTGCATCCTCGCTACCGAAAATTTGGACGATATACGGGCAAATTTGAGCGGGGACTTCAGAAATGATCTTTTGAGGGATTTGCCGTCGGGCGCATAGTAGGCCGGTTTGCCGTTTTCATCCGTAAAGCGGAATCCGGAAAATTCCTTTTTCCCGTTCTGAAAAACCGCGGCCTGAATTGCGCCATACTTGGCACACTTACCATTCAAGTATTTCTTTTCTATGAGAATTCTGAACGAATCCCCATTCTTGATATCTGAATAGAAGTCGATATCCGATCCGAAAATATCGGCGAGATCCAAAGCCAACTGATCCATCTCGCCAAGATTCTTTATAGCCGCAAACAGAGATGACTCTATCACGCCCTGGACGGCCTCGACGCGCGTTTCGTAGGGGAAGTCCTTCATGACAGGAACCAGCCGGTCCTGAACCGGATCCTGGAAAACCGTGAGATAGCGCTGATCGTCCACAGGGTAGCGGAAATCGCGGAAATCGCCGTCGTTTGTAAGATGGATCCAGTAAGGCTGCCCGGCCCTTACCCTGGCCAAGTTGTATTCCATGCGCGCCGAATCAATGATCCGGTTGGTTAATTCGCTGGAAAGACCATGACGGGTCAACACATCGGTAATAGTCTGATGCGGTTGAAACAGCCCCACAATTTCGCGCAATTCCGGAATTCGCGGCGAGGCAGCCACGATTGGAATCTGCCCGGACATATGCAGCTGGGTACCGGCCGGGTTATGTCTTGCGGCCAGGTAAACCGCCCCTGCAAGCAGAAGGATTAATATTGCCGAATAGCTGGTTGCGACGGCAAAAGGACCCTGGAGAAATCTGGAAGGCAAAAGCGTGGCTTTGGATCCAGTCCCCGGCTTCTCCAGATCAGGAGGGGATGACGCACGATTCGCCAAACAATCACCCCTAATAGTTATTTTCGCAGTTTATTCGAAAGCCGTTTTTCAACATCTGCGGGGACAAGCCCCTGAATCGCTCCACCGAGCTGCGCGATTTCCTTCACCAGTTTCGAACTCAGGAAGGAATAAGACTCGGCGGGCAACATGAAGACGGTTTCGACCTTGCTTGAGAGTCTGCGATTCATCAGGGCCATCTGCAGTTCATACTCGTAGTCCGATACAGCCCGGATGCCGCGAATGATAACGGAAGCTCCGATCTGATCCACAAAGTCGACAAGAAGTCCGTCAAAAGAGGTGACGGAGACATTCTTGAGATCGCGAACAGCTTCCTCCAACATGTCTACCCGTTCTTCAACAGAGAACAGCGGAACTTTTCCCGCGTTGCGAAGTATTGCCACCACCACTCGATCAAAAAGAGCGGCGCTCCTCTGGATCAAATCCATATGCCCATTGGTTACGGGGTCGAAAGATCCGGGATAAACAGCTCGAGTTTCCATAGTAGAGCTTTCCTCAAAGTACAGCGGGATTATAGGAGCAAGGCCTAATGAAAAGCAAGCATCACTCCAGCCGGCCAACAATATCCCGCAGCATCCTGGAAAGCTCTATGGCCTCCCCCTGTGTCGGAATCCGCCGGAGGCTCTCGAGTACCAACGTCCACTCCTGATGCCCCTGCATGCTATCGATATTCAGACCGCGCAGTTTTTTCCTAAACCGTCGAGCTCTGTCCGCGGTTTCAAGATAATACTCCAGGCGCCCCGGCGGTGTGGATTTGGCCTCGGAAGCGATAGCTATCGCCAGTCGCGTGCGCGCCAATTCGAGGGCTACCAGCAGCTCTCTGTGTAGTTTTGTGAAAGTCCGACCCGACATCACTTTGCACCACAATTTGTGAAATACAGAGCATTGCAACGAAACAATAGCAGTGTTCGAAATGCATCCTTACTAATGACCTCATAGCCCTTTTGAGCCAAAAAAAATGCAGATGGAAACAACACCGGACGACGAGAGTTTTCGGACTCTGCTGGGAACCGTTGTCAGCCGAAACGGCAGCAAATGGCTCCGGTTCATCCTGACCATTCTGAGAAATCAGGCGGACGCTGAAGACGTTCTCCAGGAAGCCATCCGTCGAGTCTTGGCGCGAAATGTGCCATTACAGTCGGAGGATCAGATAAGAATGTACGTGGGTCGAACCATAGCAAATGCAGCGCTGGAATTTTTCAACACCAGGAAGAGAGACCGGGTTCGCCATCAGTCACTGTGCGAACAGGCCGCCTTGCTGCGCAGATCTTCCTCGCCAGGCTCCCGCATCGAGCAACGGGAACAGGCCAAAGAAAGAGAGCGTTTGCTCGGGTGTCTTGAAGAAGGATTGAAACATCTGCCCGCCAAACAGTACGAGGCGTTGCGCCTCACGATATTGGAAGCAGGGGATCTTTCAATTCGCGATGTCGGGAGCCGGAATGACATCCCATATTCCACGCTCCGGCATCGGAGTAAACAGGGGTTAAGGCAGCTACGGAAATTCATCATTGCGCGGGGGAAGCGGAATAGGAGTCAGGAGGCAGGAGTCAGGAGTCAGGAGACAGGATGCAGGAGACAGGAGGAGGAATGGAAAGCGCAGCGGCAAGGTCCTTTCAGGATTTGATTGTCTGGAAAAAGGCGCATCTGTTTGTGTTGGAAGTTTATCGGTTTACTGCCAGCCTGCCTAAACAGGAGGCATATGCTCTGTCGTCTCAAATGCGGCGCGCAGCCGTTTCCATACCTGCAAATATTGCCGAAGGATTCAAGCGACATGGACAATACGATAAATCCAGGTTTATGAATTTTGCCCAGGCTTCGTTGGAGGAATGCCGCTATTACCTGATACTTGCAGCAGATCTCAACTATGGAAAAACCGATTCTCTCATGAGTATGGCGGAGGAAGTCAGCCGCATACTGCACGCCTATTCCCGTTCTATCTTAAATCGGAAGCAGGAGCCAAAACTCAGGAGTCGGCCTCCGGATCACTCCTGATCATCGTCTCCTGTCTCCTGTCTCCTGTCTCCTGTCCCCTGTCTCCTGACTCCCCTCTTCCGTCCCCTGACGCCTATACTCAAAAAAACTCAGGCAATGATCGCCCTGGCGTACAACGCGGTACCGTTGATACCGCTTCCCTGTCTCCGGAAGCTGAGCCTTCCGGTAATGCTCGACAATAGCAATACCGCCGGGTGACAGGAGCTGTCGGTCGAAAGCAATTTCCAGCAGGTCCTCGTAAGGTTCAAAGTCGTAGGGAGGATCGAAAAATGCAAGATCCACGGTTATTTTTTGTCGAGCCAGGGCTCGCAGCGCGGCAAAAACATCCTGCGCCAGAATCCTGTGTCCTCCCTGGATACCGCAGGATTTGATATTCCGTTGAATTAGTCGCTTTGCCGCGGTGGCCGTCTCAACAAACAGAACCTCTTGCGCGCCACGGCTCAGCGCCTCAATCCCGATTGCGCCTGTGCCGCCAAATACGTCCAGCATCACGGCGCCGGAAACCCTTGTTCCCAGGATATTGAAAAGTGTTTCTTTGAGTCGATCGCCGGTAGGGCGAATCTCCAATCCTACCGGGCCCTTTAACTGTCTGCCTTTGTATCTTCCGGATATTACTCTCATATTCTCAAGTCGCGGGTTACGGGTTGAAGGTTTCAGATTGCAGGCAGCAGAATGCAGCAAGCCGCCGACACCGATCAACAAACCAATTCGTCATTCGTAATTCGTCATTCGTAATTCGTCATTCGTCTATCCTGTCATTGCCAAACCAAAATGGTCCTTCCACATTTGCCGGATAAGCTGGGCCACGCGGACTGTTTCTTCATCCGGATTTCCGCGCAGCGCTTCAATGAAACGGCCCGCCTCATCACGAGCGATCTCCAGGGCGCGTCGATCCCGGATAAGATTAGCGTATTTGAAGGCCGGAATCCCGGATTGTCGTGTGCCGATGATTTCGCCCGGCCCGCGCAATTCCAGATCGACCTCTGCGATGCGAAACCCGTCGTTGGTCTCGCACATGATTTCGAGACGTCGGCGCGCTTCAGGGCTGGTTCGCACATTGCCGACAAGGATACAGGTGGACTGGGCCGGTCCGCGCCCCACCCTGCCGCGAAGCTGATGGAGTTGGGAAAGGCCAAAGCGCTCGGCATGTTCAATAACCATGAGGGTGGCATTCGCCACATCGACTCCGACCTCAATCACAGTCGTGGAAACCAGAACCTGGAGCTTTCCGGCGGCAAACGCGGCCATGGTCTCTTCTTTCTCTATACTCTTCATGCGACCGTGCAGCAGGCCGATACGCAGATTGGGAAATACCTTTCCGGCCAGGTACTCCGCCATTTCCGTGGCTGCCCGCAGATCTGATTTCTCCGATTCCTCCACGAGAGGATACACCACATAAACCTGGTGGCCGTCAGAAACAGCTTTTCGTATCGCTTCAAAGGCTTTGGCTCGGTCACTATCCTCATACCACAGCGTTTCAATCGGTTTGCGTCCAGGGGGCATCTGATTGATGGTCGATACATCGAGGTCGCCATACATCGTCAAAGCCAGGGATCGTGGAATCGGGGTCGCCGTCATGACCAGGACGTCCGGGTGTTGACCTTTTTCCCTCAGGATATTCCGCTGAACCACGCCAAAGCGATGCTGTTCATCGATAACCACCAACGCCAGATTCTTGAACTGTACATCTTCCTGGACGAGAGCATGGGTGCCGATGGCAATCTGCGTCACCCCTTTCCCTATCCGCTCCTGCACCTGCCGCTTATCCTTTGCGGAAAGGCTGCCTTTCAGAAGGTCAATGCGGTACCCAACGGGTTCCAGGAGGCGTCTGAAATAAAAGTAGTGCTGTTCCGCCAGGATTTCGGTTGGAGCCATTATCGCGACCTGGTACCCGTTTTCCACGGCAATGACGGCTGCCTGCGCCGCAACAATAGTCTTTCCGGATCCGACGTCCCCCTGAAGCAACCGGCTCATCGGATGAGGAGAACAGATATCCTCCGCAATATCCCTGAGGGCTTTTTTTTGCGCCTCGGTCGGATGGAAAGGAAGAACCTTCTTGATGGCAACGCGAATGCTCTCGTCCAATCGAAACTGCCTATCCTTCACATGGCGCACACGGTTTTGCCGAACCATTGCGATGCCGACCTGCAGCTGGAAAAGCTCTTCAAAAATGAGTCGCTTGTGCGCCGGGGAAATGCCCTGGTTATAAAGATCCAGTTCCTTGCGCCGCTCGAGCGCAGTCGTCCCGCGGAATCCGGGAAAATGTAGCTGCTGTATCGCCCTGAGTCTGGAGAACAGGCGCAGCTTCCGGCTGAGCTGCGCTGGAATTGCGTCCGGGATGTCCGAAGGCAAATGCGCCAGGACCGAATAGATAATCTGACGCAGCGTGCGTGTCCGCAGGTCCACGATCCGTCGATAAATGGGCACCACCCGTCCGGAATGAATCGAAACGGCGGCGTTCTCATCTTCGAGGATTTCGCACTCAGGATTCATGAATACAAGAGCGCCATGAGCATAGGAGTCCTTTTTGACCTGACCGTAGATGACAAGCCGTAGGCCGACTTTATAGACCATCCGGAGATATGGCTGATTAAAGAACTTGACTCGCACGCTTCCGCGCCCGTCGCGGACCAGCATTTCGTATACCGAGAAGCCACGGCGGCGCGAATCGAAACCACCAACGCTACATATTTCCCCGCAAATCAGTCCCCACTCTCCTTCCCGAAGCGACTCGATGGACTGAAACCGGCTGCGGTCTTCGTACCGGAACGGCGCATATCCCAGGAGATCTCCAATCGTGCGAATGCCGTGGGCAGCCAACATTTCCGACCGACGCGGTCCGATGCCTTTCAGGAATTGCACGGCCGTATCCATTCGCAGAACAGGGGCTGTTGTGGTCATGATTTGATGGCTACCGGTTGCAAGTTGCAGGTTACAGGTTACAGGGTGAGGAGTTCAAGCTGCAAGTTGCCGCAAAAAAAAGGGGGGTAGCGATCGGCGCCACCCCCCAAGGGAATGTATGGTGCGAAAGGGATTTTGTCTTTCCTTTTACTTACAAATACTCGGATTGCATGAAATCGTTTCAAAAAATTTTGATCTTAGCCCCGGGACCGGTACTCATGCAACGGAGTGTCCCCTTGCATCCCGTATCTCGCATCCTGTATCTTGCTTAAATGCTATCAGCATTGCGGCACCGGACATTCATGGGTCTGGCATTTCTGATTACCTCTCTTCTCCTTTGTGCCGGCTGCGGTGGGCGTTCCATGAACAAAAGCCTGGCAAGGGACCTGATCACCCAGATACCGGGAGAGGTCCTGGAGAAAAGGGATGTTGAGGTCGCCAATATTTCCCAGGTTAGCGGATCGGAGGCGATTGCCGAAACTTCGTTTAAGACCGCCTTTCGGCTCGAGAGAGTTCATGGCAGCTGGGTGGTGCAGGAAATAAAGATCGGGCATGGTCAATGGGAAAAGGTATCCAACCTTGTCAAAGCCCTTGAAAAGGTCAAAGCAGAGGAAACGGCCGCGATGCTGGACCGGACGGTGGAAGGCATCCGGAAATACCGGGCCGACAAGGGTTCCATACCGGTTTTCAAAGACTACATCGGGCTTTCAGATCTGCTGACTCCCAAGTATCTCACGCCATTGATGCGTCTGGATTCCTGGCGGCGCCCCTTTTTCGCCGGACTCAGTCCAGCCAACACCATTACTATCCGCTCTGCCGGCCCTGACGGCCGCTATTTTACGAACGACGATATTGTGAGGACAGTAGGCAGCGGCCAGTAGCTGGCGGTCGGGAACCAGGTTTGATGGATTGGTTCGATCCCCAAAATGCCAACAGATGTTTGCACCGGTAGCCACGCGTCACGACATGCATTGATTTAATGAATTGTCCTGCGCTGCCGGCTACTGATTACAGTCCCAATATGTGTCCCAGCTTTTCTTTTTTGATTTTGAGATACTCGCGAGTATGGATGTGCGGGGGGATCTCAAGCGGGACGCGCTTTTCCACGATGATTCCCTCCTTTTCCAACCCCTGCACCTTATCCGGATTGTTGGAAAGCAGGTGGATGCGCGTGGCACCGAGGGTTTTCAATATTTCCGCCGGCATGAGGTAGTCTCGCTGGTCTGCATCGAATCCCAGCTTGATATTAGCGGCCACCGTATCGAGGCCGCTGTCCTGCAGTTCATACGCGGCAATTTTATTCGTAAGGCCGATGCCGCGTCCTTCTTTCTGCTGGTAGACGAGCACTCCGGATTCGGCTTTGGCAATAAGCGTCATTGCGGCCTCAAGCTGATCTCCACAGTCGCAACGGAGTGAGAACAGGACATCGCCGGTCAGGCATTGGGAGTGGATTCGAACAAGAGCGGCTTTGGCAGGATCTGGTTTACCTACAACCAGAGCCACGGCTTCTTCACCTGAGTTCAGGTCACGGAAGCCGTGGATCGTAAAGTCTCCCAATCGAGTTGGGAGTTTAGCTTGCGGAATCTTATCAAAATTCATTACGCGGTACTGCGTACAGGGCGCAGGCTATTTTTTATCGCTTGCGGCGGCCTGTTTTTCGCTTTTCTTGCTTTTCTTGCTTTCTTCCTTCTTGCCCTCTTCCTTTTTCCCCTTCTTGCCTTCATCCTTTTTTTCGGCCTTGAATTCGCTTCCAACTAATTCGAGGTAGGCCATCTGGGCGCCATCACCATCTCGGAATCCGAGTCGGATGATGCGAGTATATCCGCCGGGTCTCTGGGCGAAACGGGGGGCAAGAGTTTCAAACAATTTGGCAACAACCTGAGGATCTTTTACATACGCCAGGACCTGCCGTCTTGCGTGCAGATTTTCGCGTTTCCCAAGCGTGATCATTTTTTCAGCAATGGGACGAACCGCTTTGGCACGGTCCAGGGTTGTTCGAACACGCTCTTTGTCAAAGAGTGACGTGACCATGTTGCGAAACATGCTTATGCGATGGGGAGTTTTCCGCCCCAGCTTTTTTCCAGCAACTCGATGTCTCATGAATCCAGTCTCCGATCCGCTTCAGCGGTCCTATCGCTATTCCGGTTTTGGAGCAGGAACCGGCCTGCCCTCCGGATCGAGCTTCATTCCAAAGGACAAGCCCATTTCGGAAAGTATCTCTTTGATTTCATTAAGGGACTTCCGCCCGAAGTTCTTGGTCTTCAACATTTCTGCCTCGGTCTTCTGGACCAGTTCACCGATGGTCTTGATATCGGCGTTCTTCAGGCAGTTGTAGGACCTGACTGAAAGCTCCAACTCCTCAACGGAGCGCTTCAGGTTCTCGTACATCCGTTCGGCTTCCCGATCGACTTCCTCTTCCTCTTCTTCGGGTTGTTCTTCGAAGTTGATGAAGATGAACATGTGGTCTTTGACGATTTTGGCAGCCTGGGCAATGGCATCCTGGGGAGGAATGCACCCGTTGGTCCAGACATCCAGAACCAGCTTGTCGTAGTCCGTGGTCTGACCGAGACGCGCGGCTTCCACCGAATAATTAACTCTCTTAATCGGGGAGTGAACGCTGTCGACAGGAATATATCCAAGCTCCAGGTCTTCCTCGAAATTTTCATCCGCCTGGATATAGCCACGTCCCTTTTTCACGCGCATGGCTATCTTCAGTTTTCCGCCTTCCCCAATTGTCGCGATGTAGACATTGGGGTCCAGGATCTCGATGTCGGGATCCGGCGTTATATTGGCAGAGGTGATGACGCCAGCCTGGTCCGATTCCAGATAGATGGTCTTCGTGTGGTCCACGTTGAGCTTCAGAGGGACCTGCTTCATGTTCATGATGATGTTGGTGGCATCTTCAGTCACGTTGGGGATTGGCGTGAACTCATGAAGAACGCCTTCGATCTTCACAGCGGTAATCGCTGCACCTTCGATCGATGACAGCAGGACTCGTCGCAACGCATTCCCGATCGTCGTACCGAAACCTCTTTCGAAAGGTTGGGCATAAAAATGGCCGTACGTCGGACTCAGGGTTTCAAGATCGCAGATCAGTCTCTTTGGCTTTTGAAAAGCTCTAGTCATATTTTCCCCGCTCTCCCTTACTTCGAATAGAGTTCTACGATGAGTTGCTCATCAATAGGCATCTGAATATCTTCGCGTTTGGGCAAAGCCTGTACGGTGCCTTTCAAACCATCTGCGTCCAGTAGAAGCCAGGCAGGAACTCCGCCTCGTCCGCCAATGGTGGCGACCGAGTCCAAGATCTGCTGGTTTTTCCTGGTTCGCTCACGCAGAGTAATTACGTCTCCCACTTTGACCTGGGCGGAGGCGATATCTACCTTCTTGCCGTTGACAAGAATGTGTCCATGGGTCACCAGCTGTCGTGCCTGGTCCCGCGATGGCGCAAATCCCAGCCGGCAGATAACGTTGTCGAGACGGCATTCGAGTGAAAGCAGAAGGTTCTCACCCGTGATCCCCTTCTTTTTGTCCGCCTTTTCGAAATAATTGGCAAACTGATTTTCGAGGACCCGATAGATGCGTTTGACCTTCTGTTTTTCGCGCAGCTGAATCCCGTATCCGACCGTTTTGGGGCGATGGTCGCGGCCATGCTGTCCTGGAGGGAAGTTGCGCTTCTCAACTGCACAGGTATCCCTGAAGCAGCGGTCTCCCTTCAGGAAGAGCTTCATGCCTTCCCGCCGGCAAAGCCGACATTTCGCTTCGCGGTATCTAGCCAATTCGTTTCTCCTTTAAAATTCCATCGATTCTCAATTACGAGTTTCGAATGACGTAAGTTGAATTGAGATGATTTCTTTGCTCAATTCACTATTTGCCTGAATCCCTGCTTCCATCCAGGTCTGATGGTTCATTCGCAAATCGTAATTCGTAATTCCTAATTTCGCTTACACTCTGCGCCGCTTGGGCGGCCGGCAACCATTGTGCGGGATAGGAGTGATGTCACGGATGGCCTTCACTTCCAGTCCTGAGCTCTGCAAGGCACGGATTGCGGATTCTCGTCCCGCTCCGGGTCCTTTGAGCTCGACATTGATCGTGCGCATTCCGTATTCCTTCACGGCGTTGGCAGCAATCGTTGCCGCCTGTTGCGCTGCAAAAGGAGTCCCTTTGCGCGATCCCTTGAAGCCTACCGCGCCGGCACTGGACGTAGCCAGCAGGTTACCGTCGAGATCTGTAATGCTGATAATCGTGTTGTTGAAAGTTGCGAGAACATGCGCAACACCAGCCGGTATGCTGAGTTTCTCCCGCTTCTTTCCAGTTTTCCGTTTTGCGGTCTTCTTTGCTTGTGCTTTTTCTGCCATGAATCACTCCAGCAAGGTCTACTTTTTGCCGACAATCCTTCGCGGCCCTTTGCGCGTCCGGGCGTTTGTATGCGTCCTCTGCCCTCGAACAGGAAGTCCGCGTCGATGACGCAGACCACGATAGGAACCGATCTCCATGAGTCTCTTGATATCCATCGAGATTGCCTTGCGCAGATCGCCTTCGACCATCCCGTCTCTTTGGATAATATTGCGGATGCGCACCGCTTCTTCTTCGGTCAGGTCCTTCACCTTGGTATTGATACTAATTCCGGCCTCTTCTAGTATCTTGGCAGCCCGGCTTCTGCCGATACCGTAGATGTATGTGAGACCAACCTGGATTCGCTTTCCCAGTGGCAGATCCACTCCTGCGATTCTAGCCAATTCTTACCTCCCTTTTATCCCTGGCGCTGCTTGTGTTTGGGATTGGAGCACCGAACCTGGATGACCCCTTTGCGGCGCACGACTTTGCACTTGGTGCAGATCTTTTTTACGGACGCTCGTACTTTCATAGTATCCCTACTTATACCTATACACGATTCGCCCCCGTGTTAAATCATAGGGGGATAGTTCAACCAGGATCTTGTCGCCAGGCAGGATCCGGATAAAATTCTTGCGCATTTTGCCCGAAACGTGCGCAAGCACCATGTGTTTATTCTCTAGTTCCACTCGGAACATAGCATTCGGCAGCGTCTCTACCACCGTTCCCACTACTTCGATTGCATCCTCTTTGGGCATATGCATATTCACGATTGACGATTTACGATTGATGATCCACTTCCGTCAATCATCAATCGTAAATTGTCAATCTTTTCCGACAACCGTCATAATAAAATCGAAGATTTCGTCAACTGCCCGTTCTCCATTAACTTCAACATAGAGTCCCTGGTCTTTGTAATACTGGATCAGGGGTGCCGTTTTCTGCTCATACACCTGGAGCCGTTCTGCAACTACCTCGGGCGCGTCGTCTTTCCGCTGTACGAGAGCTGCCCGGCACTCATCACAGGCACCTTCCGCTTTTCCCGGATCCAGAATCGCGTTGAACATTTTGCCGCACTTTGCGCAGGTCCACCGCGAGGACAGCCTTTTGATCAACTCGTTATTCCCGACCTTGACTCCGAGCGTCAGGATCTTCGTCTTGTCCTTCTCCAGTACCGACCGGAGAAATTCCGCCTGGGGAATTGTCCGCGGATATCCGTCAAGGATCACTCCGTTATCGCAGTCCGCGCGTCCAATCCGCTCGGCTACGATCGCATCCACCAGTTCATCCGGGACCAGCAGGCCCGAATCCATGAAAGCCTTGGCCTTTTGCCCCAGCTCGGTTTTGTTCCTCAATGCTTCGCGAAGTATGTCCCCGGTAGAAATGTGGGGAACTTTCAGTGCCTCGCTCATCATTCTCGCCTGCGTACCTTTTCCGGCACCGGGCGGACCAAGCATTATAATCGCTAACCGCTGATTCTTCATCTTTTATTTACGTTTTGCGATCAAAAAAAATAACGATCGAAGAAAAATGATGTGCTTTCAATCGTCAATCGTTAATCGTAAATCGTCAACCGGTTAACTGCGCCGCCCGCGAATTCTTCCCTTTTTGAGGAATCCGTCATAATGACGCATGATCAGCTGCGATTCGATTTGTTGAATCGTATCCATCGCAACGCCGACCACAATCAGAAGAGAAGTACCGCCGAAGTAAAACGTTACGCCAAGCCCCGTCGTAATCCAGGCCAATCCGGCAGAGTTGAGAAAATCGTCAAGCTTAGGTCCAATAAACGGAATGGGCTGAACCTTAAACCCGGTGATCAGGAATTCCGGCAACAGGCAAACCAGCACGAGATAGATGGCGCCGGCAGCCGTAAGACGGCTCAGGATGCGATCGATAAACTCTGCCGTTCTCCGTCCAGGCCGAATTCCGGGAATGTACCCGCCGTATTTCCGGATATTATCCGCAACCTCCATGGGGTTGAAGATAATGCTGACATAAAAGAAACAGAAAAAGATGATACCCGCGATATAGAGCAGGTTATAGAGCGGCATGCCCTGCGCAAGCTGCGATGAGAGGCTCGTCATCCACTTGACCTGTACCACAGCCGCCAGCGTACCAGGAATCGAGACGATGGAGGCGGCAAAGATTACAGGGATAACGCCGCCGGAATTGACCCGCAGCGGCAAGTGCGTCGCCTGTCCGCCATAGACGCGTCGTCCGACAACACGTTTCGCATACTGAACAGGAATCTTCCTTTGCCCGCGTTCCACAAAAACCACGGCCGCGACCACAACCACCATGACGATGATAAGAATCGCGATGGTAAAGATAGACCATTCACGCGCGACGAACCGATTGTAAATCTGCGCAATAGCGTGTGGCAGGCCGACCACGATACCGGCAAAGATAATCAAGCTGATGCCGTTTCCGATTCCCCGTTCGGTGATCTGTTCACCGACCCACATGATAAAGGCAGTTCCGGTAGTCAGCGTGATCATGACCATCAGCCGGAAACCCCATCCGGGATTCAGCACGACGGATCCGCCGCCGGAGCGCTCGAGAGCAACCGCAGTCATAAACCCCTGGAAGAGGGTCAGCGCTACCGTCATATAGCGCGTGTATTGAGTAATCTTCTTTCTACCCAGTTCGCCTTCTTTGGAAAGCTTTTCCAGGTAAGGTACGACGACGGTGGCGAGCTGCAGGATAATGGATGCGGTAATATACGGCATAATCCCCAAAGCGAAAATGCTGAAGCGCTTCAGGGCGCCGCCGGAGAAGATGTCGAGAAATCCGAAGATGGTCCCCGCCTGTGTCTGGAACAGCTGTTCCAGAGCCGCACCATTGATTCCCGGGGTTGGGATGAAGGCACCGATGCGATATACAGCCAGCAGGCCGAGCATAAAAAGCACTCGCTTGCGCAAGTCCGGAATGCTGAATATATTTTGTATAGAACTGAAAAAAGGACTTCTTTCTTCCGGCATCGTCTTTTCACAACCTCAAAGACTGGGGTTGATGTTCTCAGAGGCCACTCGGCTTCGAGAAGGGTAAATATTCAAGTTTATTCTTTTTATGCAATTACCTCAATGGTGCCGCCCGCCTTCTTGATCTTCTCTTCCGCGCTCTTGCTGAATTTGTGCGCACGAACAGTAAGCGCGTGGGGCAGTTCTCCGACGCCAAGAATCTTGAGTCCATCCTGCAGCTTCTTGACGATTCCTTTGCTTTTCAGGATTTCCGGATCTACGACAGATCCAGCCTCGAATTCAGCCAGAGTCTCAAGATTGACCACGGCATATTCCTTGCGGAAAATATTATGAAATCCGCGCTTCGGCAATCGCCGGTACAGCGGCATCTGACCGCCTTCAAATCCGGGACGAATGCTGGCACCGGCACGGGACATCTGTCCGTTGTAGCCTCGGGCCGCTGTCTTGCCGTGCCCGGAACCGATTCCGCGTCCGACACGTTTATTCTTGCGGTTTGCGCCGGGAGCCGGCTTCAGAGTATTTATGCTTAACATTGTCGTATGCCCTGTCTTTTAGTCGGCAGCAGATAGTGGGCAGTGGGCAGCAAGATACTCCATATACCGCCCATTGCCCACTGCAGACTGCCTACTGTTCCAGAATTTTCACCAGGTGAGGAACCTGCGCGACCATGCCGCGAACAGCGGGAGTATCGACGCGATCGACGACCTGGTTGAGGCGCTTGAACCCCAGACTCTTGATAACCAGTTTGTGCTTTTCGGGCGAACCGATTGCACTGCGAACGTATTGGATTTTTAGTGTTGCGCCGGTTTCGGCTACAGCTTTCTTTTTCGATGCCATCGCTTACAATTCCTCGACCTGTCGGCCCCGCAGTTTGGCAACTTCGACCGGTTCTTTCAGCCGTTTTAGTCCGTCGAAAGTGGCTTTGACCACATTATGGGGATTGGTGCTTCCAAGAGATTTCGTGAGGATGTTGGAAATACCCGCAGACTGAACGACGGCACGCACCGGTCCGCCTGCAATCACACCCGTCCCTTCGGATGCGGGTTTCAAAATCACTCGCCCGGCCCCGTAGCGGCCCAGAATGATATGAGGGATCGTGCGACCCTTCAGCGGAACCCGAATCAGGTTCTTGCGCGCCTGTTCGACTCCTTTGCGGATGGCTTGAGGAACTTCCTTTGCCTTCCCCATCCCATAGCCCACCAGACCATTTTGATCGCCAACAACCACGAGAGCGCTGAAGCTCAGGTTCTTCCCGCCCTTGACCACTTTGGTCACGCGATTGATGGAGACAACCTGATCCTTCAATTCCATCGCATTCGGATCGATCTTATCCAAGCTTCCTCCGTAACTAGTGGACAGTGGGCAGTTGGCAGTGGGCAGTTTGTTGTTTACTGCCGACTGGCGACTGTCGACTGCCGACTCCTAAAATTTTAAACCTGATTCCCTGGCCGCTTCGGCTACCGCCTTGATCCGGCCGTGATATAAATAACCGCCGCGGTCGAACACAACCGCCTCGATCCCTTTGGCTTTGGCACGCTCAGCAATCGTCTTCCCGACGAGCTTCGAAGCTTGTATATTGCCCCCCTGTTTCAGGTCGCCAAGAACAGCCTTCTCAACGGTGGACGCTGCCACAAGAGTTTTCCCCTGTGAGTCGTCTATGATCTGGGCATAAATGTACTTCGAGCTTCTGTAGATGCAAAGCCGTGGGCGATTGACATTTCCGGAGATCTTCTGCCGGATGCGCTTGTGGATTCTGCGGCGTTCGCTGGAACGGTCAATTGGAGTAATCATTAAGCACCCTTCTTCCCAACTTTGAGGCGGATAACTTCATTCTTGTATCGAAGTCCCTTACCCTTGTATGCATCCGGTTTTCTCAAGGAACGGATATCGGCAGCATACTGCCCGACGAGCTGCTTGTCCGATCCCGAAATAGTTATAGTCGCCACGTAATTCTGTATGCTCTTGCTTTGCTTTTCCGCCTTCACGCTGATTCCGGGCGGAATTGGAAACTCGATGGGGTGGGAGTACCCCAGGGACAACGTCATATATTTTGGCTTGACGTCTACTTTGTATCCGATTCCAACTAAATCCAGCTCCTTGGTAAATCCATCGGTTACGCCGCGGACGCAATTTGCGGCCAGTGCCCGGGCCAAGCCGTGGTATGCCGGATAGGGTTTCTCATCGGAGTCCCTGAAAGCCGTCAGAGTATCTCCATTCAATTCAAAGCGAATACCAGCGGGAATGGGACTTGTCAGCTTTGCATTTTTCCCTTCGACTTCCAATTGGCCGTCGTGGATGCTCACCTTAACTCCGCCTGGCACCTTGATCGGTTTCTTTCCAATTCGCGACATAAAGCACCTTTATGATAAATCGTTCCCCATTTCCGGTTGCCCGCTTTCCCGTTCTCAACCATGTTCCAGGAACGGTTAAAGGGAAACGTTAAACGCTTAGCTGATGGTACAGAGTACCTCTCCGCCTAATCCTTTTTCCTGCGCCTGCTTGCCCGTAAATATCCCCTGAGATGTGGACACGATGCAGACTCCCAGGCCACCAAGTACGGACGGGATTTCCGATTTATTCGCATACACGCGGCAACCCGGCCGGCTTACTCGATCTATGGCGGAAATCACAGGCTTCTTCCCCGACGAATAGCGGAGCTGTACACGGATCATTCCCTGCTTGTCGTCTTGGATCAGGTGATAATTGGAAACATAACCCTCTTCCTTCAGGATCCGGGTAATTTCCAGTTTCAGTTTTGACGAGGGGATATCAACAGTCTCGTGCCTCGCATTACTGGCATTTCGAATCCGCGTCAGAAGATCGGACACGGGATCGGTCATCGTCATAATAAACTCTCCACGTAATTACGAATTACCGTTTACGAATAACGAATAGTGCATAGCTTTTCCCTTCGTCATTCGTCACCTGCAATTCGTCATTCCAATTACCAGCTTGACTTGGTAACGCCAGGGATCTCCCCGGAAAGCGCCAGTGTACGGAAACAGAGGCGACAGAGCTGGAATTTCCGGTAATATCCTCGAGAACGACCACATCGCAGGCACCGGTTGTGCGCGCGCACCGTGAACTTCGGTGTCTGCCTGGCTTTGGCCTTCATGCAATTTCTTGCCACAATAACTCCCGTCAGCAGTTGTGCTTCGTCCAAAGGACGAAGGCTTTACCAATACTACTTATTGTTGCTGCCCTTTTTTCGCAAATGGCATTCCCATAGCTTTCAACAGTTCGAAAGCTTCGTCGTCTGTTTTCGCAGTGGTGACGATGGTAATGTTCATCCCGCGAGCTTTATCCGCCTTTGCAAAATCAATTTCGGGGAAAATCAGCTGATCACGCAGTCCCAGCGTATAGTTCCCGCGGCCGTCAAACGATCGCGGAGACACGCCGCGAAAATCGCGAACGCGCGGAAGAGCGATATTCATCAGCCTGTCAAGGAACTCGAACATCCGATCCCCGCGCAATGTTACGGTTACGCCGATCGGCATCCCCTGGCGCAGTTTGAAAGCAGCGATCGACTTTTTTGCCTTGGTGACCACAGGGTGCTGCCCTGTGATGGCTCCGAGTTCATCCGCCGCTACGTCGAGAATCTTGGCATTGGAAATGGCTTCACCCAGCCCCATATTTACATTAATCTTCACCAGCTTGGGCGTCGCCATGATATTTTTGTACCCGAACTGCTTTGTCAGGGCAGGTACGGCTTCCGTCTTGTATAACTCCCGAAGTCTACTCATGTTCTGACCTTTCCAACCTCGTCATGCCCCTACGCATCCAAAAGCTCGTTGCAGTTCTTACACACTCGGACCTTGCGGCCGTCCGGCATGACGCTGAGTCCCGTCCGGGAATGCTTATTGCAGCGCTTGCAGACAACCATCAGATTGGAGATGTGCAATGGGGATTCCTTCGGCAGGATCCCTCCCTTGATGTTTTTCTGCGGGTTAGGCCGGGTGTGCTTTTGGATATGATTCAAGCCTTCGACCACTGCCCTGTTTTTGTCTTGGAAGACCCTGAGCACTTTTCCAGTCTTGCCCCGGTCCTTCCCAGACAGCACGTAAACCATGTCGTTTTTCTTAATATGCACTCTGGGCATCGGATTCTATCCTCGCTCAACCGCTTCTAGAGCACTTCAGGCGCCAGCGAAACGATTTTCAAAAAGTCTCTGTCCCTCAGCTCGCGGCTGACCGGACCGAAAACGCGCGTACCAATGGGCTCTTTCTGGTCATTGATAAGCACCGCGGCATTATCGTCGAAGCGAATGTAGGTGCCGTCTTTGCGCCTAAATTCCTTGCGTGTCCGAACGATGACGGCCTTTACCACCTGTCCCTTTTTGACCGTGCCGTCCGGCGAAGCTTCCTTCACATTCGCCGTAATGATATCCCCAAGGCTCGCAACGCGACCCACCTGGTTTCCCAATGCGTGAATGCAGGAGATCTTCCGAGCTCCTGAATTATCCGCAACATCTAAAATCGTCCTCATCTGTATCATGATGACCCTCAGTCCGAATTACGAATTACGAATGTCGAAGGACGAATATGCTCACTCGTCCTTCAGCATTCGTAATTCGTCATTCGTAATTCGTCATTCAACACTTGTGGCACTGGTCAGTACCTTCTCAACTCGCCATCTTTTGCGCGCACTCAGCGGCCGCGTTTCGACAATGCGCACGCGATCTCCTACCTTGCAGGATCCATTTTCATCGTGCGCCAGAAACTTGGAGGTCTTCCGCTGGATCTTCTTGTAGAGGGGATGCTGCACCAGTCTGTCGACCGCGACGGTGACAGTTTTCTGCATAGCCGTGCTTGTGACGGTGCCGATCTGGCTCTTGCGGATTCCTCTTCTTTCTTCAGTTCCCATGTCTTCCCTATCTTGGATTTACAATTTACGATTAACGATTGAAAACTCAAAGACGTCCTTCAATCATCAATCGTAAATCGTCAATCGTAAATGTTACTTGCCCTTCTCCATCTCTGTAAGAACAGTAGCAATTCGCGCGATGTCGCGACGGATATCGCGCATCTTCGGGGCACTCTCGACCTGACCTGCGGCTGCCTGGAAACGGAGCCGGAGAAGCTGCTTTCGCAGCTCGGCTTCTTCCACGAGCAGGTCGTCCTTGGACATATCCCTCATTTTAGAAGCCTTCATTCCGCCCCCTTCCCGAATCTCTTAACAAACTTCGATTTGACCGAAAGCTTGTGGCCCGCAAGCCTCATCGCTTCCTGTGCCTGATCTTCCGGGATCCCTTCCATTTCATACAGGATCTTGCCCGGCCGGACAACGGCAACCCAACCTTCAGGCGCGCCCTTTCCTTTGCCCATACGGGTTTCAGCAGGCTTCTTGGTGATCGGCTTGTCAGGGAAAACACGGATCCAGATCTTTCCGCCCCTCTTGACAAAACGGGTGATCGCGACACGTCCGGCCTCGATCTGCCGGTCCGTAACCCAGCCCACTTCCATGGCTTTCAGACCGTATTCCCCGAAGGTCACCTCGGAGCCACGCCACGCCTTACCGCGACGTTTGCCCTTTTGTTGCTTACGATATTTGACTTTTTTCGGCATCAGCATGATTCACGAACTCCTCAAGCCTACCGGGCTGTCTTTTCAGGTCTCTGCATTTCGAAAACTTCGCCCTTGTAGATCCACACCTTAACGCCAATGACCCCGTAGGTCGTATTTGCTTCCGCAAATCCGTAATCGATATCCGCACGGATTGTGTGCAGCGGCAGCTGACCGCTCAGGTACCATTCTGTACGCGCGATTTCCGCGCCATTCAAACGGCCGGAGCAGCGCACTTTAATCCCCTTCGCTCCAAAACGAAGCGTACCGTCGACTGCACGCCGCATAGCACGCCGGAAAGCGATTCGCTTTTCCAACTGCTGCGCAATCCCTTCCGATACGAGTTGCGCATCGAGTTCAGGCTTGCTAACTTCCTGGATCTTCAGGTTGACATCTCGCCCTGTCAGAAGCTGCATGTCCTTCTTCAGCTTCTCGATCTCGGTCCCCTTCTTCCCTACGATAATGCCGGGCCGCGAAGTAAAGATAATGATAGTCAACTTGTTGGCCGCCCGCTCGACCTCAATACGGGATACACCCGCATGCGAAAACTTCTTCTTCAGCATCTTCTTAAGACGAAGATCTTCATGAAGCAGGGCGCCGTAGTCTTTCCGAGCAAACCAGCGGGAACGCCACGTGCGATTAACCCCAAGCCTGAAACCGTAAGGATGAACTTTCTGACCCACGGATTACCTCCCTACCCTTCTTCCTCGATGTCTTTACCTTTGATGGATATGACGACATGTTTGTAGCGGCGCTGCTGGCGATAGGCTCGACCCATCGGGGCGGGGCGAACTCTTCGGCGGTACTTGGTAGGACCGGAATCGACGATCGCACGATCTACGATAAACTGGTCGACATCCGCAGCGGCGTTCTTCTCTTTCGCATTCGCAACCGCCGATAATAGCACCTTCTCTATCGACTTCGTGGCGCGCTTGTTGGTGAACCGGAGAATAGCCAGGGCCTCCTGCACATTCCTGCCGCGAATAAGATCAATGACGAGCCGGGCTTTCTGCGGCGACCCTCTCAAATATTTGCCTTTCGCTATAGCTTCCATAACCCTCTCAATTTCGGATTTGGAATTTCAGATTGCAGATTGCAGAACTGCTCAATCCGCCGCTCGAAATCCGAAATCCGTAATCCTTTCCCTATGCCGGCGGTTTCACCGCGGTTGTCTTCTCGGCCGCCTTGGTGCTCGTGTGCCCTTTGAACATCCGGGTCGGGGCAAATTCACCAAGCTTATGGCTAACCATATTCTCAGAAATGTAAATGGGTATGAACTTCTTGCCGTTATGCACGGCAATCGTCAAACCGACCATATCTGGAGTAATCGTCGAACGCCGCGACCATGTTTTGATCACCGTCCGGCTGCCTGCTCCAGCAGTGGAAGCGGCTCCCACCTTTTTCAGGAGATGGTCGTCAACAAAAGGTCCTTTTTTGACTGATCTGGTCATGCTGCTCCCTATTTACCGCGGCGCTTAATGATGAAGCGCTGAGTACGTTTATTATTCCGGGTCTTGTACCCCTTCGTGGGCAATCCCCATGGACTGACCGGATGACGGCCACCGGAGGTTTTCCCCTCACCGCCGCCATGCGGATGATCGATCGGGTTCATGGCAACGCCGCGTACCGTCGGTCGTTTCCCCAGCCAACGAGTGCGACCCGCCTTGCCGATGGACACGTTTTCATGGTTCAGATTTCCAACCTGTCCTATCGTGGCATAGCAGTCCAGGATGACCATACGGGTTTCGCCCGATGGCATCTTGATCTGGGCATACCCAGATTCCTTAGCCACCAACTGGGCAGCAGCACCCGCCGCTCTCGCCAATTGGCCGCCTTTTCCCTTTTTCATCTCGATATTGTGAATCATCGTACCGAGAGGGATGTTTTTGAGAGGCAGCGCGTTCCCGAGAAGAATGTCCGCCGTATCACCGGCAACAACGGTCGCTCCGACGGCTAGACCATCGGGAGCCAGGATATAGCGCTTTTCTCCATCCGCATACGCAAGCAACGCAATGCGGGCGGATCGATTCGGATCATATTCGAGCGCTACAACCTTTGCTGGAATTTCGCGCTTGTCACGACGGAAATCAATGATGCGATACAGCTTTTTGTGCCCGCCGCCCCGGTGCCGCACGGTAAGACGCCCTTTATTGTTGCGTCCGGAAATCCTTTGTTTGGATTCCGTGAGGCGCTTGAGCGGACGATCCTTGGAGAGATCCTTGTTATCCAGAGTCGTCCGGAACCGGATCGCCGGTGACGTGGGATTATAGGTCTTGATAGAAGACATGATTTCGCCCAGCTCCTGCTGTTATACTGCCTCGGAAAACTCGATCATCTTCTCACCCTCTTTGAGGGTGACGTAGGCCTTTTTCCAATCCGGCCGACGGCCGGTATACCGACCCTGACGTCGCTTCTTCCCATGGAAAATCGCCGTACGAACACTTTCAACCTTTACTTTAAAGATCTTCTCGACGGCATCCTTAATTTCGATTTTGTTCGCATCCCGCAAAACTTTGAACGCAACAGTCCGGAGATTTTCCTTGACGTGTGTGCTCTTTTCCGTAATTACGGGAAGTTGTAAAACATATTCTCTATGGTTCATCGGCTTAGGACCTCCTGCACCTGGAGAATCGCATCCTTGGAAAAAAGCAGCGTGTTGCTGTTGACCACATCAAAGATGTTAACGCCGGTGCCGGGAACCAGCTTTACCTTCGGCAGATTGCGCGAAGACAGCACCAGGTTGTTGTTCCGGCTGGAATCCACAATCAAGACTTTTCCAGTGAATCCCATCTTCACAAGCAATTTCTGAAACTCTTTGGTCTTGCTGCTTTCCGGAGTCAGGTTCTCGATTACAGCTACCGAGTTTTCACTGAGCTTTGCGGAAAGTGCCGAACGCATTGCGCTCTGCAGCTTTTTGCGCGGGAAGTTGTAGACGTAGCTCCGCGGCTGTGGCCCATGTACCGTTCCACCATGCCGCCACAGAGGGCTTCGAATGCTGCCAACCCGTGCCCGCCCGGTACCCTTCTGGCGCCAGAGCTTCTTCCCGCTTCCACTCACATCTCCTCGGACTTTGGTTGAGGCAGTTCCTGCCCGAAGGGAATCACTATAGTGTTTTACGGCTTCCCAGATGAGGGGCTGGTTAAAGTCCGCCTTGAATACGGCATCCGAAAGCTCCAGCTTTCCTACAACCTCATTGGCAAGGTTTTTTACCTCAATCTCCGCCATACCACCCTCACAATTGACGATTTACGATTGACGATTGACGATTTTGTCTTTCGACCGTAGATCGCTAAATCCTATGACTTTTTGATAATAACGTATCCGCCGTTGCGCCCGGGAACAGCACCCTTGACCATTAGCAGGTTTTCCTGTTCCTGAATGCGTACCACACTGAGGTTCTGAACCGTTACCGCTTCATCGCCCATGTGCCCGGCAGCCCGCATCCCCGGCAAAACACGGCTCGGGAAAGCAGAGGCTCCAATCGATCCGGGAGCTCTGTGGAACATGGAACCATGGCTTGCGGCGCCGCCACCGAAGTGGTGTCGTTTGATCAATCCGGCAAACCCACGCCCTTTGCTGGTTCCAAGAATATCGACTTTATCCTTCGCCTGGAAAACCTGCGTTAACAGGATCTGCTCGCCGACATTGGGCATTTCAGCCCCATCCTGAAAGCGGAACTCACGCATAATCCGGCAGGGCGGAACACCGGCTTTCTTGAAGTGGCCAGTTCTCGGCTTGTTAACCCTGGAAGGACGAATAAACTCTACGAGGCCCAGCTGGACCGATTCGTAACCATCCGTCTCCTTGGTCTTCTTCTGAACGACAACACAGGGTCCGGCTTTGATCACGGTAACCGGAGTAACGATTCCGTTCTCGTCAAAAACCTGAGTCATCCCTACCTTAATACCAATCAATCCATCAACCATATCAGTTCCCGGTTCCCAGTTCCCAGTTCCCCGTTCCCAACTCCATCCGAACAGAGGAAACTCGGAGCTCGTTTTATTTCGCTTGCTGTTTCCCGGTCCCAGTCATCAACTTTCCAGTTCGCATTCAATCATGAACTGGAAACTCTGTACTGGGAGCTCCTCTACTTGTGCTCAGTTCCGAAGGCCTTGATCTCGACGTCGATGGCGGCCGGCAAATCCAGCTTCATCAGAGCATCGACGGTCTGCGGTGTGGGCTCCAGAATATCCACCAGACGCTTGTGCGTTCGGATCTCAAACTGTTCGCGCGACTTCTTATCCACATGCGGGGATCGAAGGACGCAAAACTTGTTTTTGACCGTGGGCAGAGGGATCGGACCCGAAACTCTGGAACCGGTACGCTTTGCAATATCCACGATCTCAGAGGTGGATTGATCCAGCACCCTGTAATCGTAAGCCTTCAGCCTGATTCTTATTTTTTCATTCAGCATGGTCGTTCCGCTTACTCCAGAATTTCCGAGATGGTGCCGGCACCCACTGTACGGCCGCCTTCACGGATCGCAAACCGCAATCCCTTTTCCATGGCTATCGGGGTAATCAGCTTGATCGTCAGGTTCACGTTGTCGCCCGGCATCACCATCTCCGTACCTTCCGGCAACTCCGCTACTCCCGTCACGTCCGTCGTCCGGAAATAGAACTGTGGACGATACCCATTAAAGAACGGCGTGTGCCGCCCTCCCTCTTCCTTCGTCAATACGTACGCCTGCGCCTTGAAATGCGTGTGCGGCGTGATGCTTCCAGGCTGCGCAATCACCTGCCCGCGCTCAATGTCCTTCTTGTCCGTTCCGCGCAGCAGCAACCCGACGTTGTCTCCGGCCAGCCCTTCATCCAGCAGCTTCCGGAACATTTCAACGCCCGTTACAACTCTCTTCACGGTCGGCTTGATTCCGATGATCTCGATTTCCTCGCCAACCTTGACTTTCCCTCTCTCTACTCTTCCCGTCGCCACTGTCCCGCGTCCGGAGATCGTAAAGACATCTTCCACCGGCATCAAAAACGCCTTGTCAATCTGCCGCTCCGGAATCGGTACGTATTTGTCGACCGCTTCCATCAACTCCAGGATCTGCTTCTCCGCGTCCGGATCCCCTTCAATTCCCTTCAGCGCGCTCACTCTGCAAATTGGAATCTCTTCGCCGGGGAATTCGTAGAACGTCAACAGCTCTCTGACTTCCAGTTCCACCAGATCCAGCAGTTCCGGATCATCCACCATGTCCACTTTGTTCAAAGCCACCACAATGCACGGTACGCCGACCTGCCGCGCCAGCAAGATGTGCTCCCGCGTCTGCGGCATCGGGCCATCCGCCGCCGACACCACCAGGATCGCACCATCCATCTGCGCCGCTCCCGTGATCATGTTCTTGATGTAGTCCGCATGCCCAGGGCAATCCACGTGCGCATAATGCCGGTTCCCCGTCGAGTATTCTACGTGTGCCGTCGCAATCGTGATCCCTCGTTCCTTCTCTTCCGGCGCATTATCAATCGAATCGAACGACCGCACCGCAATCTTCGGATCCCGCTTGTGCAGCACCATCGTGATTGCAGCCGTCAAGGTCGTCTTCCCATGATCGATATGTCCGATCGTCCCAATATTTACGTGCGGCTTACTACGATCAAATTTCTCTTTGGCCATACATTCCTCCGAACCGAATTACCCGACGTTCTTTCCACGGATCTTCGAAATCACTTCTTCACTGACCGCCTTAGGCGCTTCCTCATAGTGAGAGAAGTGCATAGAGTACGTCGCCCGACCCTGGGTCATGGAGCGCAGGTCTGTGGAATAGCCGAACATTTCCGAAAGCGGTACCTTACATTGAATAATTGTCGAACTAAGGCGTCTCTCCGTTGATTCAACTCTCCCTCTTCGGGAATGAAGGTCTCCCGTGACGCCTCCCATAAACTCCTCGGGAACAACAACCTCTACCTTCATCATAGGTTCCAGGAGCACCGGTTTCGCCTTCCGGGCGGCTTCCTTCACCGCCATCGAGCCGGCAACCTTGAATGCCATCTCCGAGGAATCCACCTCGTGATAGGAACCGTCGATCAACGCTACCTTCACATCTACCATTTCAAAGCCTGCCAGCACTCCCGACTCCAGCGCTTCCCGGATTCCCTCTTCCACAGGCTTAATGTATTCCTTGGGAATCGCGCCGCCGATGATTTCATTGGCAAACTCGAAGCCCGTTCCCGGAGCGGCCGGCTCCAGTATGATCTTCACATGTCCATACTGGCCGCGACCTCCGGTCTGTCGGATGAACTTCCCTTCCGACTCTGCACGCTGGCGAATCGTTTCCCGATAAGCGACCTGCGGCTTCCCGATGTTGGCCGCAACCCCGAACTCCCGAATCATGCGGTCCACGAGAATTTCCAGGTGAAGCTCGCCCATACCGGAGAGAATCGTCTGACCGGTATCCGGATCTGTGTGCACCCGAAATGTCGGGTCCTCACGAAGCAACTTATCCAGCGAAACGCCCAGCTTTTCCTGATCCCCTTTGGTCTTCGGCTCTATCGCAACCGAAATCACCGGCGCCGGGAACTCGATGGCTTCCAGCACCAGCGGATGCTGCTTATCACAAATCGTGTCGCCGGTGGCAACATTCTTGAGCCCAACGGCCGCGGCGATGTCGCCGCAGTAAACCTCTTTAATCTCTTCGCGCTTGTTGGCGTGCATCTTGAGCAATCGTCCAACGCGCTCTACCGATTCCCGCGTGGAGTTGAACACGCTCGATCCGGACTTCAGCTGGCCCGAATAAACCCGGAAAAACGCCAGATGCCCGACAAACGGATCGGTCATAATTTTAAAGACCAACCCGGCAAACGGTTCATCATCCGAAGCATGTCGAACCGGAACCGTTCCGCCTTCTTCACTCACTCCCGTTACCGCCGGGACATCCAGGGGAGATGGGAGATAGGCAACAATCGCGTCCAGCAGCTGCTGAATTCCCTTATTTTTGAAGGCCGCGCCGCAAAGTACAGGCACAAACCTGAGGCCGATCGTTCCTCGACGCAGAGCCGCTTGGATCAGGTCGTTGGGAATGCTTTCCCCATGGATGTATTTCTCCATGAGAGCATCATCCGCTTCGGAAGCCACCTCGATCATACGATCTCGGTAAGAAGCGACCTCACCTTTGAACTGCTCCGGGATCTCCTCAACTTCAAAATCAGAACCCAGCGTATCTTCACGGAAAACAATCGCCTTTTGCTGCACCAGGTCGATCACTCCGCGAAATTCGTCTTCAGCCCCTATGGGGATCTGAACCGCGACTGGAACCGTATCGAGCCGGTCGCGCATCATTTCAAGCACATGCGCGAAATCAGACCCGGGGCGGTCCATCTTATTCACAAAACCGATGCGCGGGACCCTGTATTTGTCGGCCTGCCGCCACACTGTTTCCGATTGTGGCTCAACGCCTTCTACTGCGCCGAACAGGGCCACCGCCCCATCCAGGACCCGCAAACTTCTTTCCACCTCGGCGGTAAAATCTACGTGACCGGGTGTATCAATAATATTGATACGGTGGTCATCCCAGAAGCAGGTGGTGGCAGCGGATGTTATCGTAATGCCCCGCTCCTGCTCCTGCTCCATCCAGTCCATCGTAGCGGTCCCTTCGTGAACCTCTCCGAGTTTATGCGTAATGCCCGTGTAATAAAGGATTCGCTCCGTGCAGGTCGTCTTACCGGCATCAATGTGCGCCATGATGCCGATATTCCTTGTTTGTTCCAAAGATGCAGAACGCCCCACGGATCAACCCCACTACCACCGATAATGAGCAAAAGCCTTGTTGGCCTCCGCCATGCGGTGAGTGTCTTCCTTTTTCTTGATGGCGCCGCCACGATTGTTGGAAGCATCCAGAATTTCGGCTGCAAGCTTCTCTTTCATCGTTTTCTCGCCGCGCGATCTCGCGTTGTTGATAATCCAGCGAATAGCCAGAGACGTCCTTCGATCCTGCGGAACCTCAATAGGCACCTGGTAGGTGGCGCCGCCTACGCGACGCGACTTTACCTCGAGAATCGGCTTTACATTGTCCATGGCCTTTTTGAAGACTTTCACCGGGTCTTCTTTGGCACGATCTTTGACGATTTCGAGGCTGCCGTAAAAAGCTCCTTCGGCAACGCTCTTCTTCCCTTGAATCATCATGCAATTGACGAATTTGCTAATGAGCGTGCTTCCAAACATCGGATCGGGTAGCGTCTCCCGTTTCGGTACTTCTCTTCGCCTCGGCATACTTAAAGATCTCCCAAAACCTCTACAGATACTGATTACTGTTAGGGTGAGGATTCCCACTTGAGCGAATCCTGCCGGCTTCTGGCAAGCGCCGGGTCGTCAGATACTCGGCGGGTTTGTATCGCTCACCCTGAAACAGTAGTTATAAAGAAGTGATTAGCTTTTAGGCCGCTTGGCACCATACTTGGAACGGGAATTCTTCCTGTCCTGAACTCCAACGGAATCCAACGTCCCCCGAACCACATGATACCTAACCCCGGGGAGATCCTTGACACGTCCACCGCGAATCAAAACGATGGAGTGTTCCTGCAGGTTGTGCCCGATGCCAGGAATATAGGTTGTAACCTCGATTCCATTGGTCAAACGAACACGCGCAACTTTACGCAAAGCAGAGTTGGGCTTTTTGGGTGTAGACGTGTACACCCTTGTGCATACTCCGCGGCGCTGGGGACTCCCCTGCAAAGCCGGACTCTTCGTCTTATAACGAATCTTCTTTCGGCCAGACCGTACCAGCTGATTGAAGGTCGGCAAACTTTGCTCTCCTTATAAATAAAGTCAACACACAACCAGGGACATCTTCCCTACATTAGTCAGCGCCCCTAGCCGTGCCTATTACAGCGAAAAACCTGACGAATATAGCAGACGGCTAAAATCGTGTCAAGCAAATGAGATATTTGAAGATTCTTTATTTTTGGCTGCCCCGACGTGCCCTTTTTTTCGCTCGTATTCAGTGGCTGAATCGGCACAAAAAGGACCAGGCAAACCCTCTACAGCCTGTTAAATCTTCTTCAATGCTTCTTTCATCCGGTCTAGGGCATGTACCAATTTTTGTCGTGGACATGCAAAATTCAAGCGGACGAAATTTTCTCCGCCCTTCCCGAATTCGGTTCCGTCATTAAGTGCAACACGGGCCTGATTCAGGAAAAAATCAGCCGGATTTTTAATAATACCCGTTTCACTGCAATTTAGCCAGCATAAATATGTCGATTCCACACGATTTATGCGAATTGATGGCATTTTTTCCCGCAGGTAATCATAAATGAAGTCTCTATTGGATTGAAGATAGGCCAGTACCTGATCCAGCCACTCCTGCCCCTCGGTCATCGCGGCCAGGGCGGCCACGTGTCCCATGATGTTCACGCCCGGAATAAGTCCATAACTGAATTCTTTCCACCGGTTGCGCAGATCCTTGTTCGGAATGATCGCATAACCGCACTCCAGGCCGGCGATATTATACGTCTTGCTCGGCGCCATCAGCGTGATAGTGCGGTCCTCCACTTCCGGCGCAATCGTGGCAATCGGGATGTGCCGGTGTGGCGAATAAACCAGGTCACAGTGAATTTCATCGGAACAGATGATCAGGTTGTGGCGAAGACAAATCTCCGCGAGTCTCTCCAGTTCCGGTTTTGTATAGACCCGGCCCACCGGATTATGCGGATTGCAAAGCACAAACACGCGCGTTTCTTTTGTAATCGCTTTTTCAAAGTGATCGAAATCGATTTCGTACGTATCTCCGCGTGGAACGACGGGCGGATCCTGAAGAATTCTTCCGTGCTGCTGCGGATCGCGCAGAAAATGAAAATAAACCGGAGGCTGTGCAAGGATCGCCTCTCCCGGAGCGGAAAAAGCCTGAAACGCAATGTTCAGCCCCGTCACAATCCCAGGCAGAAACACAACCATAGGCTCACCCACAGTCCACCCGTACAGCCGCTGCAAACGGTCAAGGATGGCCAGGGTCAACTCCCGGGAGGGGCGGCTGTAGCCGAACACGGCATGGTCGACCCTGTGATGCAGCGCCCTGATAACAGGTTCAGCGGAAACAAAATCCATGTCCGCCACCCATAAAGGCAGGACATCCTCCGGATGCAGGCTCCACTTGATGCTGTCGCTATTCCTTCGCTCGACGATCTGGTCAAAATCGTATTTCATGGAAAAAGTCTCCGCAAAATCCCCAGGCCCAAAGATTTCAAGTATATGACAAATTTTCCCTGAGCCCCGAAACTTTGTCGCGGCTGCAAATATTTTCGCTCAACTCCGCCGCGCTTCATTAGATAAGCGAGGAGGAACAAAAATGGGAACACTGAACCGAGTGATGCTTATTGGACGATTGGGCCGGGATCCGGAGGAACGATCGACAGCCAACGGCACGCGGGTATCCAACTTCTCATTAGCAACCGATACCTTTCGCGGAAATAATGCAGACAAAACGACCGAATGGCACAGAATTGTGGTGTTCGGAAAAATTGCGGACATATGCAGCCAGTATCTGAGAAAGGGGCAACTTGTCTTTGTCGAAGGATCACTGCAGACGCGCTCGTGGGAAAAGCCCCCGGGAGAAAAACACTTTATGACCGAGGTGGTCGGTTCGCGCATCACCTTCCTGGAGCGCAAAAATGGGGAGTCTCACGCTACCGTCGCGGCGGATGAGGAATCCGGCGAGCCGTTCTAAGTTGCACCCGCCATTTTATGCCCCGATGGAGAGGAGACGTCCCAGGCAAGAACCGGAAAATGGGAACTGGCTTCGCTGTGTTATAATCGTTTCCTGACTATGGTTTCCCGAAATAATACCGCTTCCGGCAAACGCGACGGAAAACTACCATTCTGGCTTTGGCTGTTTTTTGGCTGCCTGATCCTTGCCTTCGCGGCCGCCGGATCAGCTTTCGGCATTCTGCTTGGCTACGAGTATAATTTGCCGAAGATTCAGAGTCTCGAGGATTATCGCCCGGACGTCATCACGGACGTTTACTCGGACGACAACAAGGTAATCGGGGAGTTTGCCATTGAACGACGGATCATCGTCTCCTATGACGAAATCCCTCCCTATCTCCAGCTTGCCATCCTTGCCGCCGAGGACTCCCAGTTTTACAACCATTCGGGCATCAATTATTTCTCCAACCTTCGAGCTTTGTACCGGGATGTCACCCAGATGCGAATGGCCGAGGGAGCCAGCACCATAACGCAGCAACTGGCGCGAATGCTCCTCGGCAGCTATGAAAAGACGGCGGATCGCAAAATAAAAGAACTGCTGATTGCCTGGAAGATTGAGAAACAATACTCCAAGCAGCAGATACTGACCCTGTACTGCAACCAGCACAACATGGGGCGCGGGATCTACGGCGTTGCAGCCGCAGCCGAAAGCTACTTCGGAAAGCCGCTGAAAAACCTCTCTCTGGAAGAATGCGCCCTGATCGCCGGACTACCACGCAACCCAACGCTCTACTCCCCTATCCTTCGGCCGGATTCCGCATTAAAGCGGCGAAACTGGGTGCTGGACAGGATGGTTGCCGAGCACATGATCTCTGCCAAGCTCGCGACGGAAGCTAAAGCCAAACCCATGGTCATCAAAAAGGCCGAGCATGATGACACGGAGATTGCCCCGCACTTTGTTGAATGGGTCCGGGAATCGCTCGCGGCGCGATACTCCACAGACGAAATCTGGAGAAAAGGACTGCAGGTATACACGACGCTGAATATACAAATGCAGCAGGCCGCGAGAAAATCCCTGCAGGACGGACTGCGGGAGTATGACAAGAAGCGCGGCTGGCGCGGGCCGATCGGCAATGTCTTGAATATGCCATCTGCCAGCATGGCCACGTATTTTCATCCGAGCTGGCGGCATAACCTGCAAATCAATGACGTATCGGTGGGGCTGGTGGAGGATGTGGGGAACGCGGAAGCTACCGTGCGAATCGGCGGCTTTCACGGCACCCTTATATCAAAGGATATCGTTTGGACCAAATCAAGTTCCTTGCGGCAGATCCTGAAGCCCGGGGACCTGGCCTATTTCAAAGTACTGTCGCGCGACGATGCCGCCCGCAAACTGACACTGGCATTGGACCAGCGACCAGCGGTTGAAGGTGCCATCATCATCCTGCAAAACAGCACGGGCGAAATCAAAGCCATGGTCGGCGGATACGATTTCGAATCCAGCGAATTCAACCGAACCACGCAGGCATTGCGCCAGGTGGGGTCCACCTTCAAACCGATAGTCTACTCAACGGCATTTGAAAAGGGAATGACGCCGGATACAACAGTCCTCGATGCCCCGCTCAGTTTCAGAGACAACCTGGGACGAACCTGGACGCCTGGCAACTATGACGGCAAATTCAAAGGGACGATCACCATCCGGCAGGCACTGACGGAATCCAGGAACATCCCGACAATTCGAATTGCCTCGCTGCTGGGGATCAAAAATGTCGTGGTAATGGCGCGGCGCTTCGGAATCACAAGTGCACTGGATCCCTATCTGCCTTTGGCCATCGGCGCCTGCGAGGCCACGCCCCTGGAGATGGCCTCTGCATTCACGGTATTTCCCAACCTCGGGATGCAGGCAAAGCCCTATTTCATTCGCAAAGTTGAAGATTACGATCGGTCGAAGAAAGAGGAAAGCACTCCACAGAAACACCAGGTCCTCAACCCGGAAATCGCCGAACAAATGCTCGGGCTCCTGCAGAATGTAGTCCAGAATGGCACGGCAACGGCAGCCAAGTCCCTGGGCAGGCCGATTGGTGGGAAGACGGGAACAACCGACAATTTTACCGATGCATGGTTTGTAGGATTCACGCCATCCCTGACGGCGGCAGTCTGGGTCGGGTTTGACGCCAAGAAATCGCTGGGCGACAAGCAAACCGGTGCCGCGGTTGCGCTTCCCATCTGGATTGAATGTATGAAGGAAATCCTGAAGGACAAACCTATCGAGAATTTCGCAACCGTCGAATTGTCCGGCGCCTCATCAGAAGACGAAAAGCGTCTCTATATAGAAAATATTCCAGGCACCCCGCAGCACCCCTCCAATTGACGATTGACGATTTACGAGTGACGATTGAACAACCAATCCGATCTCGAAAATCCTGGTTTAGTGGAGAAGTAAGAGCTTCGCACACACTCTTGGGTTTCCGTGGCAACACAACCTACTTCGATCCGGAATCGTGCGTGCTGTTCAATCGTCAATCGTAAATCGTCAATCAATTAGCGGTCCCGCTCGACGATGTAGTCTGGAATGGACATCAGGGCATCGCGGGCTTTGGATGGCGGAAAATCCTCGAGGCAGGCTTTTGCTTTAGCGCCAAATGCGTGCGCTTTTTCAAGCACGCGATCGGCGGATCCGTAGTCGCGCACAAGCTGAATCACTGTGTCCTGCATCTCCCGGTCGAGCGTGCGGTTTTGAAGGGCATTCCGGACCAGGTCACGGTGCTGCGGCTTTCCATCGCGCATAAGGTAGATGAGTGGAAGCGTCAGCTTCCCTTCTTTGAGATCGCTCCCCACCGGCTTTCCAAGCGTGCTCTCATTGGAGGTAAAATCCAGGACATCGTCCACCAACTGGAAAGCCAATCCCACGTTGAGCCCATACTGCCGCAGGCTGTCCTCTTTTTCTTCTCCGACAGATCCCAGGATGGCACCGAGTTGGGAACAGGCAGAAAAAAGAAACGCCGTCTTGCGGATCGAAATTTCCATGTGCTGTTCTTCGGTGATATCCAGGTTGCCGTTATGCGTCAGCTGGATGAGTTCGCCCTCAACCATCTTGCGCGTCGCTTCGATCAGCACATCCAGCACTTTGAGCTGCCGTTCGCCCAAAGCCAGCCGGAACGAGGTCATGTAAAGCCAGTCGCCCATGAGGACGGTGATCTCATTGCCCCACTGAACATTCACCGAAGTGCGTCCTCTCCGGACATTCGCGTTATCAATAATGTCGTCGTGGATCAGCGTCGCCGAGTGGATCATCTCGACCACCGCGCCCAGTCGAGGCCCGATCGGCCCGTCATAGCCGCACACCTGGGAACCCAGAAGAAGGATCGCCGGCCGGATGCGCTTCCCGCCGCTGCTGCAGATATATTGACCGATCTGGTCGATTAACGGGACGCCGGAATTCGAATGACGAGTAATTTCCTCGTCTACCTGCGCCATTCTTTGCTCGATCAACTTATATATTTCGCTTGGAGTCAATGGACACTCTCAACCGCAGTCAACACCGGCAACACAAAAGGATCAAACCGTAACCCGGAACGATCTTACCATAGGTACCGGAACACCGATATCAAATCCATCTACTTGAGAATGGCTCCGTTAGGAACCTCTTCGGCAAATGTGGCCAGCACCGGCTTCCCATCAATGGAAGCAGCGACAATCATCCCGTTGGATTCTACGCCCATAAGTTTGGCCGGCTTGAGGTTGGCGACAATAACAACCTTTCTGTTTAAAAGGCTGGCGGGCTCATAGGCTTCCGCGATCCCCGCGACTACCTGCCGCACTTCCGTTCCTATATCCACCTTGAGCTTGATGAGCTTCCTGGAATTTTCGATCCGCTCCGCTTCCAGAATCTGTCCCACGCGCATTTGTACCTTGGCAAATTCCTCGATACTGATCTGAGAAAGCAATTCTTCCGACATTTTATATCCTTTTTCGTCTGGGAAAATGCCGCACCTGGCATTCTGCCGGCAAGATGCCGGCGCTCCCAGTGATCCTGGCGATTAGTGCTTCGATTGCAGATATGCATGAATCGCTGAAGACTGAACCTCCTTCAGCGCCACGCCTTTTTCCGCCGCAAGACGACGGCAGTCCTCAAATTCCGGAACGAAGTTCACCGCGCTGCCGTCCAGGAGGGACACTTTCATTGAAACCTCCCCGAAAGCGGTCTGAACCTTTGAAAACTCACGCCGAAGTGTTTTGCGATGAGCGGTCGTGTACCGGATCCCGATGGTTGTGGTCTCGCGGAAAATCACTTCCGCAACCTTGTCCACATCGGAAACAGCGCAAATGCAGGTGACCTTCAACGCCGGCCGATTCTTCTTCATCTGGATGGGGGTCGCATAGACGTCGAGAACCCCGGAAGCCAGCGCTTTTTCCTGAAAGTACCCATAAACCTGGGGACTCATATCGTCAATGGTCGCATCAATGACCGCTACCTGGGTTTCCGGAGAAATACCGCAGCCCACAACCATTTCGCCCAGAGTAACCCTTAAAACATTCGCATTCCCGGGAGTCTGACGAGACCCGGCCCCGTAACCGGAGTTCAGAATTTTCATCTCAGGACGGGTTCCAAAGCTCTCTGCCAGCGTCGTGACCAGCGTCGCTCCCGTTGGAGTGGTCAATTCGCCCGTAACCGCATTGGAAAATACGGGAATGCCCTTGAGAAGCTCTTGAACGGCTGGCCCCGGAACCGGATAGGTACCGTGCTGGCATTCCAGCGTTCCCTGCCCCAGATTTATGGACGAGGACAGAATCCGGACCGGCAGGAAGGGTTCCAGCGCAATCATGGCTCCTACAATATCCACAATCGAGTCGACGGCGCCAACCTCATGAAAATGCACTTTCTCGGGCGGCTGGCCATGCACCTTCCCTTCCGCTTCAGCCAGTTTTTGGAAGGCGGCAATCGATTGCTCCCGTACCCAGGGAGAAAGCTCACTCGATTCAATCATCTTGCGGATATCCGCAAATGTCCGGTGATGATGGGAATGGCCCACCTGGACGTTGAATTTGGTAGCCTGAACTCCGGATCGGTTGACTTTCTCCACGGAAAGCTCATAGCCCTTCAACGGCAGCAGAGCAAGCTTGGCCTTTAAGTCATCCAAGCCGAAACCGAGGTCGAGAAGCGCCCCAACCATCATGTCGCCGCTGATTCCGGAAAACGGTTCGATAAACAACACCTTCTGCCCGGCAGTTTGCAAAGTAGTATCTGTCATCATGTCCTCAAACTTTTGAGTCTATGGGGCACACGATCTGAAGTCAAGTATAGTAGTCAGTAGTCAGGAGTCAGGAGTCAGGAGTCAGGGGATTTTCGTTTGACGCTTTTTAGTTTTGACTAAAACGCCATTCCAAGCATCAATCTATATCAGGTCAAGACACCTTATCCTGTATCCTCATATCCTGTATCCTCATTCCTGAATCGTGTATCATGCAATTTGTGAGTAGGATGGCAATATTCTCTTTATTGATGGAACGAAACGATGCTGCTAGCACTTGCACGAAATCTAGAAAAGGCGCTTCTGAACCGGATCCGCGAACGCTATAACATACAATATGAATCCCTTACTTTCACGATTCCCCCCAAAATCGAGCTTGGAGAACTGGCACTCCCGATTGCCTTTGATTTAGCCCGCAAGGTACGGAGGCCTCCCATCGAAATCGCGCGTGAACTCGCCTCGGATGCGGAAGGCATCCCGGGAATCGGGAAGGCGGACGTTGCAGGCGGCGGCTATCTGAATTTCCATTTTGATCGTGGGGCCTTCGCCCATGACCTGGCTGTAAGCGTTGCTAAAAAGCGGTTTGGAAGGGCTTCCGATCCGGATGACAGCGAAAAAATCGTCATCGAGCACACCAACATCAACCCCAACAAGGCCGCCCATATCGGGCATCTGCGCAATGCAACCCTGGGAGACTCTTTTGTCCGCTGCATGCGTTTTCTTGGGCATCCGGTCGAGGTCCAGAATTATCTGGATAACACCGGGGTCCAGGTTGCCGACGTTGTTGTCGGATTCGAGCGGATGGAAAAAAAGACGCTTCAGGATCTGGCGTCCATGGAAGGAAAGTTCGACTACTACTGCTGGGACGTCTATGCCCGCGTCAATGATTTCTATCAGCAGTCGGAGGAGAACAAGAAATGGCGCAGCCTTACGCTGCAGTCCATTGAAGCCGGCAACAATGCAACGTCCGAACTGGCAGAGCATGTCGCCATGCGCATCGTCAGGGCTCATCTCGCGACCATGGCACGCATCAACGTCCATTACGATCTTCTGCCGAGAGAAAGCGAGATCCTTCACCTTCATTTTTGGAATACCGCTTACGAGTTACTAAAGAAACGGCAGGCCATTTACTATGTGGATGAAGGAAAGAACCGCGGCTGCTGGGTTATGATGACAGGCAGCCAGCAGCAGGGCGAAGTCTCCCGCGAAGAAGCAGAGGACGACGAAAAAATTATCGTCCGGTCCGACGGAACGGTCACATATGTCGGGAAAGACATCGCCTATCAATTATGGAAATTCGGACTTCTGGGGCTGGATTTCCAGTACAAACCCTACGAGACTGACGGCGGACAACAACTGTGGATCACCGCGACGGAACCGGCTGTCGGGGCAACCGCTCCGCAGTTCGGGCATGCGCACCGAGTCTATAATGTAATCGACAGCCGGCAGGCCTACCTTCAGAATATCGTTGTGCAGGGATTGCAGGCGCTCGGATTCAATGAACAGGCGGCCAACTCCATCCACTTCTCCTATGAAATGGTGGCGCTGACGCCGGCTTGCTGCGATGAACTCGGATTCCCGCTGACCGACCAGGATCGGAAAAGGCCCTATGTGGAGGTCTCGGGACGCAAAGGCCTCGGCGTAAAAGCGGATGACTTGCTGAACACGCTTGAAGAAAAGGCCCTGGCGGAGGTGCGTGCCCGCCATTCACTGCCTGACGACGAAGCGATTCGAATCGCGCGTATGATCGCGGTGAGCGCCTTGCGCTACTTTCTACTGCGCTTCGCTCGCAATACGGTTATCGCGTTTGATCTGAAGGAAGCTCTCAGCTTTGACGGTGAAACAGGCCCCTATGTCCAGTACTCGGCGGTGCGTGCCAACAACATATTCAACAAGCTGGCCGAACAGGGAGACGCCCCACCGGATCTGACAAAATCCTACCCGGGCTTCGGAGAGTTTCTCGCTGCGGATAATGAGATCTGGGAGATTGTTTACCAGGCGGCAAGGCTTCCGGAAATTGTCCGGCAGATCGGACAATCACTTGAACTGGGGCAGATCTGCAAATATGCCTTTTCGCTGGCAAAGAAATTTAATCTTTTCTATCACAACCATCACATTTTGTCGGAACCCGACGCTCAGAAAAAGCAGCATCTTCTCCTGGTGGCGGACATTGTTCGCAAACAACTGACGCAGGCACTCTATTTGATTGGATGCGACGTCCCCCCCAAAATGTAGGGGTTATGCCTATCTACTATCTGCTTGTTTCTGCCTGGATGCTGTTCATTCAATCTGGAGGCAATGCAGCTGCTTTGGGTGATATCCTTTCCCCCGGCGAAAAGGCTCAGATGGAGAAGGCGGATACCATCGAGCGCCGGATCAAGGTGTATGATGCGGCTTCCCGGCGAATTGCGCAGGAACTCGAAGCCGCCGTGGTGAAAGACGATTCCCCGGCGGTCCCGCAAATTCTCCACACGTGGAGTTCATTGCTGTCAAAATCTCTTGAAGATATCGAAGCGAACCTCAAATCAAAAAAGAAATCGCGCGCCCTCATCAACTACGAAATACAGTTGCGCAAATCCATCTCACGCTCGGAGAGCCTCAAAATCAGAGCCTCCGCCGACCTGCAGGATGCTTTCGATTCCTGCCTGGAGCAGGCGGAGAAAATACGAAAGCGGTTTGTTGAGATTCTTTTCCGACCCTAGGATTATCAGCATGCAGCACTCAAAACAGTTGTTACCGGTTATCTTTTTTGCAGCACTGCTAACATTGGTGTCAGCCAAGGAATTTCTGACCGACAAGGAAATTGAAAAGATCCAGGATGCCCAGGAAATTGACGCCAGGGTCAAAATATATCTCGAAGCCGCCACATTGCGCCTCAAGACCGCGGAAGACAGGCTGGTGGGCAAGGAATCTGTCGAAGGAGATCCGCTGGAATTTTTTACTCCAGAAGACATGCTGGACGGCTATTTTCGGATCATCAAAAGCGTGATGATGAACCTGGACGCAGCCGCTGAAAAGGGTGGACCCAATCATGCCCTTCTTGGGAAAGCGCTCAAAATGCTGAAATCGGCGACGGAAAAGAACTCCGGCCAGCTTCAAATCCTCAAAAAACTGGCGGAGGAGAAAAGAAAAGAGGAACTCTGGAACAGCATCAATAGCGCGATCGATATAACAAACGGCGCACACGATGGCGCCGAATACGGTCTTACAAAACACCCGGCTCCGGCGGAAAAGGAAAAGAAAAACAAGTAACCGGGCAATCTACTCGTTCCAGAAATCAGGGGCGACCGTAATGATCCCCTGCTTCCACACAAGCTCTTTTCTCAATTTGAGGTCCTGAAGCAGGCGAGACAGCGTTTCGGGAGTAGCTCCAATAGCCGCCGCCAGTTGCTTCTTGTTGATCTCTATATTGATTTGCGAATGCTCTCCATACTGCTCGAGCAGGAAGGCGCGCAGACGCTGCTCGACATCCTGGCTGGTCAACTGCTGTATTTTGTCGGCAAGATAGCGCTGCTTCCGCAAAAGCATCGCGATAAAATCATTGCGAAAATCTTCCTGCCGCAAAAGATTGAGCAGGTCGCGGCGCAGCAGTCTGAAAACAAGAACGCCGGTCAGCGTTACGGCGGTTACCGGATAAAACTTCTTCTCAAATAGAATCGCTTCGGCAAACACCTCGCCCGGTTTGATCACCTTGATCACGATTTCCCGTCCGTCCGGCGTAATCTTATGAAGAGATATGCGGCCGCGGGCAAGAAGGTACATTGCTTCCCCCGGCTCCCCTTCACGGAAGAGAGTCGCATGCTTCGGCTTCTCTGCCGGCATGCAGAATCTTGATAGGGCTTCCTTGCTTTCCTTCGAAATGCCCTCAAAAAAACGCGCCTGGTCAATTATTCGCGAAATATCCATCGTGACCCCTTGGAATCCCTTCATTTTTTTGATAATAAAAAATAATTCATTTTCTTGATATAAATCAATTTTATCCGGAGTACTTGGGCATAAGATTCTCGCGTTGTCAGCAATAACCACTATTCAAGGGGGCAATTGAGATGAGCATGTTCTGTTATCAATGTGAACAGACGTCGGCAGGTAAGGGTTGTGAAAAAATGGGCGTTTGCGGGAAGGACCCGAAATGCGCGGCATTGCAGGATCTTCTGGTATACGCCACCAAAGGAATCAGCCAGTATGCGAACAAAGCCCGCCAATTGGGCGCGAAAAATCAGGATATTGACGTTTTTGTGGTCCATGCCTTGTTTACGACGGTAACTAACGTGAATTTCGATGCCGCCCGTGTAGAGGAAATGATTCGGGAAGCCGCCGTTCTCAAAAAGACCGCGCAGAGCCTTTATGAAGATGCCTGCCGGAAGGCCGGGAAAACACCCGAAGCTCTTCAGGGAGCAGTTCAGTGGGCTCCAGCCGCAACCCAGGAAGGCCTTCTGGAACAGGCTGACAAGGTAGGGATTCAAGCGGCACGCGCCTCGCTGGGAGATGATCTGGCCGGATTGGCTGAACTCCTGGTTTACGGATTAAAGGGGACGGCCGCGTACATGGATCACGCTCGAATTTTGGGCAAGGAAGATGACAAGGCATATGCGTACATGCACGAAGCGCTCGACTATTTGGCGCAGCCGAACCCGGCGGTGGACGCACTCCTTGGCCTCAACCTGAAATGCGGCGAAATCAACCTGCTTGTCATGGAATTGCTGGATGCCGCCAACACAGGCGCTTACGGGCATCCGGTTCCGACAAGCGTGCGGATTACACCGGTAAAAGGCAAGGCGATCCTGGTTTCCGGCCACGATCTCAAAGATCTGGAAGTTCTGCTGGAACAGACCAAGGGCCTTGGAATCAATGTCTATACCCACGGTGAAATGCTCCCAGCCCACGGCTATCCTGGACTGAAGAAATACAGCCACCTGGCCGGCAACTACGGCGGAGCATGGCAAGACCAGGCGAAGGAATTTGATGCCTTCCCCGGCTCGATCCTTATGACAACCAATTGCATTCAGGCCCCGAGGGAAAGCTATAAAGCCCGCATATTCACAACGGGACTGGTGGAATGGCCCGGAGTCAAGCACGTCAAGAATGGCGACTTCAAGCCGGTAATCGATGCGGCACTGGCGGCGCCGGGATTCGCGGCGGATGAAGCGGAGAAAAGCATTCTGGTCGGATTTGGCCACAATACAATTCTTGGAGTGGCAGACAAAGTGATTGGCGCCGTAAAGGGCGGCCAATTGAAGCACTTCTTCCTGATCGGTGGTTGCGACGGTGCGAAGTCGGGCCGCAACTACTACACAGAGTTTGCGCAGGCAGTCCCCAAGGATTGCGCCATTCTGACGCTGGCCTGCGGAAAGTATCGTTTCAATAAGCTTGAATTCGGCGACATCGGAGGGATACCACGCCTTCTGGATTGCGGACAGTGCAATGATGCCTACTCCGCCATCAAGGTAGCGGTAGCTCTTGCCCAGGCGTTCGGTTGCGGAGTCAACGACTTGCCGTTGTCCCTGATCCTCTCCTGGTACGAACAGAAGGCTTGCGCCATTCTGTTGACCTTGCTCCACCTTGGTATCAAGAACATTCGGCTCGGCCCATCTCTCCCGGCCTTCGTCACACCGAATGTATTGAATGTACTGGTGGAAAAATTCAATATCAAGCCGATCACGACTGCGGAAGCGGATCTGAAAGCCGCCCTGTCGGCATAACAAACAAGAACGCCACGAATTGCGGAGCCAACTGCAGTTCGTGGCGTTTTCTTTTTTAGCGCAGAGTCAGTAAAAATGAGGTGAGGTCGTTAATATCCTTTTCAGGCAGATTTGGATAGGGTTTCATCGTTGTAGCCGGTTTCATTTCTTTCGGAGTGCGAATCCACTTCCGGATATCCTCTGCTTTCAACCGCCCCCCGACGCCGTCCAACGCCAGTTTCTTGCCGCCGATCCCCGCAATAGAATGGCATAGAGCACATTTCTGCTCAGCAAACACTTCTCTTCCACGCTCCACCGAACTCTGAGGAGAAGCTGCGATTATGATCCCAACTATTACAAATGATCCGAATAGAATCAGCGTCGGTTTCATCGTTTATATCCCCCACGAAAAATGGTCAGCCAATTATTAAACACTATCATGGTACCATCCGGCAGGCGGCCGCGGAGGATTGAAAAAACGAACCTCCTTCTTCTTGAACAGGCCGACAAGAAGCACTCCCGCAATGAAGCCGCCGATGTGCGCGCCAAAAGCGATTCCGCCCGTATTCTGATTGCCTGCGGCGCTGCCACTGATCAACTGAAAAACAAACCAGAATGCGAGCATAAAGCCTGCCGGGATATACATCAGCCGAATGAAAAAGATCAGCATAACCAGCGTCAGCACGCGCGCGCGCGGATATAGCAAAAGATAAGCGCCAAGAACACCGGCAATGGCACCGCTGGCTCCGATGGTGGGAAGAATGGACCCGGCATCAGGCAGGATCTGACTTGCGCTGGCAAGCAATCCGCAGATCAGATAGAAGGCAATAAACCGCGCGGATCCCATGGCCTCTTCAATATTGTTGCCGAAGATCCAGAGGTACCACATGTTTCCAATCAGGTGCATCCAGCTACCATGAAGAAACATGCTGGTAAAAAGGCTCAGGAAAGGAGGGATCGTCGCCAGAGTGGCCGGCAGACTCTCCACGCCTGTCACTACTGCCGGGATGGCACCAAACCTGTACACAAAAATCTTCAAGGCATTGGGTGCCAGTGATGCCTGGTAGAGAAATACAGCCGCATTCACGGCGATCAGTGCCCAGGTTACAACCGGCGTAATGGTAGTCGGGTTATCGTCTTTTAAGGGAAACATAACCTAATTACGAATTGAGAATGGATACAAAAGCCCGCCTCTGTTGGCGGCAGTGCGCCAATTCAAACATGTCGCACTGCCCCGTCTTAGGGTTTCAATCCGTCATTCGTAATTCGTCATTTTGACTCCAGTTCATCCGCGACAGCGCCGGCGTCGTATAGCTTTCGTAACGCTTCCGTCATCCCGGCTGTATCGACTGCCACTGACCGGTTATCCGCATCGTTATATATGTAATTTCCGACAAGACTCTCGATATTGCCGTCGAATATCACGCCCACGATCTCCCCCGCCTTGTTCACCACGGGAGAACCGGAGTTTCCCCCAATGGTATCGCACGTGCAAACGAAATTGAGGGTCTTGGCAAGATCGAGTTTATCGCGCCTCTCAGAATAGCGCGCGGGCAAATCAAAGGGCGATTTGCCATCAAAGCCAAGGCTGCGGTCATACAGGCCGAAGAAGGTAGTCTTGGGTGGAGCCTCCGTTCCATTCATCGGATATCCCTTGACGGCCCCAAAGGAGAGCCTCAGCGTGAAGGTGGCGTCGGGATAAACGGTTTTTCCGTAAATGGCAAAGCGCGCCTGGCCGATCTTCTCGCCTGCGGTGGTCAAAACGCTATCGATATTATCTTCAGTCCATTTTTGAGTTTCGCGAGTGAAGGGATCCACTTTCCGGGCAAGAACGATTGCCGGATCGTTGGAAGCGTCTACCGCAGACTGCCCGCCCTCTATGAGTTCCTTACGGAAGGCCGGGTCGGTGAGCTTTGTCCCTTTCACAATCTGTTCGGCCAGCGTTCCGGGGCGCTGCCCATTCAATACAGCTTTCATAAATGTATCCTCCTGTCCCAATTGTTCGAAGGATTCCTGAAGGCTGTCCGTCAACAGAACGGTTTCCATTCCGGAATAGATGGGAGCGGGAGAGTAAATTCGGAAGCGCAAAGATTCCAGCTGCGATTCATGAAAACCATCCAGTCGCTCACCATCAGGCTTTTTGACTTCAGCAACATACTGCACAATCTGAGACGCGAGGCTTGCGATCCTCGAACCACGAAGCGAGCGAAAGGTGGTTTCCTTATACCGATTCAACGCTTTCTTTTCAGCGGCGGCAATGGCATCCCAGGCGGCGCCATATTTCGAAGCCAGCTCCGGCCTGCGTGAAACCTGCATGCGGAAATCGGATTCCTCCTTCTGCTTCTTAGCCATGAGGCTCATGCCCGATAGCCCTTTGTATTCGCCGTCAAACACCTTCAGTGAGTTTTCAAGGCGCCGCACCTGCGACGTCGCCTGGCGCATTTCCTCCGGTCCCTTCGCCGCATACTTTCTCAAGACTTCCAGCCGCCGTTTGTACTGTTTGATTCTGCCGGGCAAATAGGTTTCCCGTTGCGCCTCGATCTGGGCGATCGTGCTGAGGCGGTCGGTCGATCCGGGATTGCCGGACACAAACACCGGTTCACCGGCTTTGGCTCCCGCGGCATTCCATTTCAGATAGTTTTTGCTCTCTACCGGCTTCCCATCTTCATAGGCGCGGAACAGCGCCATATCCAAATCGTACCGGGGGTAGGTAAAATTGTCAGGGTCTCCCCCAAAGAATGCGATTCTTTCCTCCGGAGCGAACACCAGCCGGACATCGGTATATTTCTTGTACCGGTACAACCAGTACTCGCCTCCTGAATACAGCGAAACCACATCGGAACGCAGGCTCGTTGAATCCTGGCTCTCTTTCTCAATCTTCGCCATCTCCGCCTTGCGGGCCTGTAAAGCCGCCTTCTCGGTCATTCCCGGTTTCACAGCGCCCTGCACCCGCCGAGTAACATCCTCCATGGAGATAAGAATATTCAGCTCGAGATCCGGGCATTTCATCTCTTCTTTTGCGTCGCGCGCATAAAAGCCGTTTTTCACATAATCGTTTGCGGCGGTTGACACTTTCTGCAACTGACCGAGCGCCACATGGTGGTTTGTCAGGATCAGACCGTGAGGGCTTACAAACGAACCGGATCCGCCATCGTTGAAGCGAACGCTGGCCAGTCGCACATGGTCCAGCCACTCCTGGGTCAGGGCAAACCCGTATTTCTCCTGAATCTGCTTTTGGGGCGGATTGTCAAATGTCCACATCCCCTCGTCTCCCAGCGCGGGCACAGTGTAGGCGAAACAGCCTGCACAAATAAGTATCAGCATTAATGCACATTGATATTCTTTCATTCGAGCCTCCCATCCAAATTATAGCCTATCAATCATACAGGATACGAAATTCGAGTTGAATCCTGCAGGAGGACTGTGCCGGCGGGCAACTTGTGGTAACGTTTTGGTGGAGGATCCCGCGGGGAACGGCACCAATTTCGGGTCTCATTCCGATTATCCCAGCGGCGGGATCGACCCTATACTGCAACCGAATTGCCGAGGTGTGAGAAATGGATGAAGTGCTCTTTTCCAGAGACTCCGGCATTGGACGGATCACCATCAACCGGCCGGAAAAAAGTAATGCTCTAAACCGGAGTGTCATCAACCGGCTGCACGAAATCCTGAACGACGCGGCACACGATGACGCAATCCGCGCGATCACCTTGACCGGAGCGGGAGAAAGGGCATTCTGTGCGGGCGCCGACTTGAAGGCGGCTTATTTGGCCGCAGCCGACGGAGAAGGTTTCAACCGTACGGAATTCCGGCAACTGCTCGTAGATCTGGTTCAGTTTCCCAAGCCGACCATCACGCTTGTACGCGGGCATGTCATGGGTGGGGGATTGGGATTGGTGCTTGCCAGCGACCTTTCGCTCGCCTGCGAAGATGTTTATTTATCAACCCCTGAAATACAGGTCGGCATGTTCCCCATGATGATAATGGCATTGCTATATCGGAACGTGGGACGCAAAAAGGCCACGGAACTGATGTTTCTCGGCGAACGAATCACCGCGGGCCAAGCGGAAGCCTTTGGGATCATCAATCACGTGTTCCGCAGGGATTTGTTCGAGACGACCGCGGAGGAATTTGTTCAGAAAATCGCGGTCAAAAGTGCCGCTATCCTTCGCCTTGGAAAAGAAGCGTTATCCGGCCTTCTTGACGAGTCGTTAACAACTGAGGAAAAGTACCTGGAGGCCGCGCTGGCCGAAGTCATGTCCACAGAAGACAGCAAGGAAGGACTGCGCGCTTTCATTGAAAAACGGCCACCCCGGTGGAACTGAGATCCTAAAATTATGAAACAGATACGAATTGGTGGAGCATTGGGCTATTGGGGCGATCGCAATGACGCCTTGATCGATCTGCTTACAGGGGGCCCCCTGGACTACGTCATTATGGATTACCTGGCGGAAGTCACAATGTCGATCCTGCAGAAGCAGGTCGGCCGAAAGGGGGGACCCGGATATCCACACGATTTCATCCCGCTTATGCGGGAAGCGCTGCCTCTGCTGCACAAGCACCGGGTCCGCCTTATCACCGATGCCGGAGGGCTTGATCCACAGGGACTCGCGGAAGCCCTGCGATCCGAAGCAAAGGAATGCGGCTGGCCGGACATCAGGATCGGCGTTGTTTATGGCGACGACCTCATGCCCTGCCTGTCTGAGTTCTCCGACCAGGGAATCGAATTCCGGCATTTCGATAGGGGCGCTCCGCAAAACGAAATCCCTGGAAGGATAACCTCGGCGAATGCCTATTTTGGGGCATTTCCCATCGCAAACGCTTTGGCCATGGGTGCCGATCTGGTCGTTACCGGCCGCGTCAATGATGCAGCGCTTGCACTCGGCCCCCTGATTCACGAATTCAAGTGGAAGCCGGACGATTACGATCTGCTGGCAAAAGGCACCATTGCGGGACACCTCCTTGAATGCGGAGGCCAGGCTTCCGGGGGCAATTACAATAAAGCCTGGCAGGATGTTCCGGATCTGGACCGCCTTGCCTTCCCCATCGGCGAGATTAGTGAAGATGGCAGCCTGATCATGACGATACACCCGGGACAAGGCGGATGTATCACACCGGCTCTGCTCAAAGAGCAGCTTCTGTACGAAATCGGGGACCCGTCAGCCTATATTGTGGCCGATGTGGTCTGTGATATCACCGATTTGGAAATGGAGGATCTCGGGCAGAATCGAGTTCGAGTCATCGGAACGAAAGGACACCCGCCTACTTCCACCTATAAAGTGTCGATGAGCTATGAAGGGGGATACCGGATTGCGGTCGGGCTCATCTACAGTTGGCCGGATTGCGTTGCGAAGGCAAAGGCAAGCTCCGAGATAGTATTGAAGCGGCTTGCGAAACTGGGAATCCGCTACCGGGACGTTCTGGTATCGATATTTGGCAGCAACGCCCTGCATGGCCATATGTCCCATGCCATCGATGATCCGAATGAGGTGTATCTGCGGATGGCTTTTGTTGTCGATGATGCGGACACGGCAGAACGAATCTCCCGCGAGATGATTACGCATGTGCTTTGCGGGATACCCACCAGTTGCCTGCCGGACATCGTGCGGCCCTCACCGCAGAAGCAAATCATTTACTGGCCCAGTTTGATTCCAAAATCGGCGGTAGGGCCGACAGTAAAAATCATCGGAGGTCCGCAATGAAGGAAGTAGCTCTATTCAAGCTGGCTCACGGACGAAGCGGAGACAAAGGGGACACCGTCAACTGCGGCATCATTGCCAGAAGGCCTGAATACTACGACATCCTTGTCCACGAAGTTACGGCGGAACGCGTAAAAGCCCATTTTGGGAGTTTTTGCAAAGGAACAGTCACCCGATACGAACTGCCCAAAATACAAGCGCTCAATTTTGTTCTCACTCAAACGCTCGGCGGGGGAGGAACGGTATCCCTGCGTCTCGATCCTCAGGGAAAAACCTATGCGGCAGCCTTGATGCGTATGAAAGTGCGTATCCCGGACGAAAAATAATTCGAAGGGAAAGCCGCCGCACCCGGTCCTCGGAAAAAAAATGGAGATCATGCCTTCAAAAGCTTGGAGCGCAGGATCTCATCTTTTGCAATGTCGATGGCCGTCCAGGCCATGGCCAATGCACCGTCATTCACCGCTTTATCCGCCGACGCACTGATGCAGTGCGCGGTAAATTCCCGCTGATGATTGACGGCCGGCATGGAATCGATCCCGATCATCGGGTGAATGGATGGAATCACGAGCGATATATTCCCCATATCGGTGGAGGCAGCCGATTTTTGCGCTTCCGCTCCCAGGGGTGGGAACGCCCGGCCCAGGGCTTCGGAGTTGTTTCGATAGTAAGCCGCTATCTCCAGGTTGTGAATCATATGGGAATACGGTTTGTCGCCTCCGATAATTCTCATCCTGGATCCCGTGGCCAGAGCTCCCGCTTCGAAACATTTGTAAACACGCGGCCGCAGCTTTTCCAGGTCCGCAGTCGTCTCACCGCGAACGATATAGCGCGCCCGCGTCAGCGCCGGTATCACGTTGGGAGCCTCTCCGCCGTTTGTGATGATTCCGTGAATCCTGTCCGTGGGCAGAATGTGCTGGCGCAACAGGCCGATTGCAGTTTGTGCAATGGTGAGTGCATCAGCGGCGTTGATGCCGTGCTCCGGGTAAGCGGATGCATGTGCCTCCTTTCCAACATATTCAACCTCAAACATGGACGCAGCGATCACCTTGGGGGTCAAAAGGTTAAAGGGTGAGGGATGAATCATCATGGCCGCATGGATGCCGGCAAATCCACCTCTTTCGAGCAAAAGGATCTTTCCCCCGGCATTCCCCAGTTCCTCGGCAGGAGTTCCAATCACGGAAACTGTCATTCCGACATCGTCGGCTGCGGCGGATGCGGCAATCCCGGCTCCAACGGCAGCCCCGGCGATGATGTTATGGCCACAGGCGTGCCCGATTGCGGGCAGCGCATCGTATTCGGCACAAATCGCCACATGAAGAGGTCCTCTGCCTGCAGTCGCGATAAAGGCCGTCGGCAGATCGCAGATGCCTGTCTTCACGCTGAAACCCGCTTCGCGCAAAAGCTCGCAAATCCAGGCTGCCGACTTCACCTCTTCAAAGCCGATTTCGGGATTGCCGTGGATCCGGTGACTTAAATCGATGATGCGTTTCTGGAATTGATCGTACTTTGCCCGAGCTGCAGATTTTGCCTCCACTATCCACTCTCCTTTTCACTCCGACCTTCCCAATATTACTACAGGAATGCAAGGATTCTCTGCCGGAGCTTCAACCAATTTTGGCCAGGCATGTAAAGTCCCTCAAACTTTTCATTCCGTTGTATTAAAATGGTGCGTCTCAGGAGAGTACGCAATGTTAGTGATAATGAAATCGCATGCTACAAAAGAAGAGGTTGACGCAGTCTGCCGTAAGATTGAGTCCTTGGGGTACAAACCGCATCCCATTCCCGGCAGCACCCGGACGGCAATCGGCATAACCGGGAACCAGGGACAGATTGAGGCGGCGGCGCTGGAATCCCTCTCGGGAGTCGGGGAGTGCGTTCCGGTTTCCAAGCCCTACAAACTCGTTGGCCGCGAGCTGAAGGAAGACAAAACCATTGTTGATTTAGGAGATGGAGTACGCATCGGGGGCAGGGAGCTTGCGATTATCGCCGGGCCATGCGCGGTGGAAAGCCGCGAGCAGACACGGGCGGTGGCGGAAAAGGTCGCGGCTGCAGGAGCAAAGCTCTTGCGCGGAGGCGCCTACAAGCCTCGCACATCGCCGTACAGTTTTCAGGGCCTGGCAGAAGAGGGCTTGAAGATCCTTGCGGAAGTTCGTCGTGATTTCGGATTGAAGATCGTTACGGAAGCCATCGATGTTGAAAGCCTGGATCTGGTGGAGCGCTACAGCGATATGATCCAGATCGGGGCCAGGAATATGCAGAACTTTTCGCTTTTGAAGAGAGCCGGCCGATCGAAAACGCCCGTGCTTTTGAAGCGCGGGATTTCGGCTACCCTGGATGAGTTGCTGATGGCGGCGGAGTACATCCTTTCTGAGGGCAACTATAACGTGGTTCTGTGCGAGCGCGGCATCCGAACCTTCACGGATCATACTCGGAACACCCTGGATCTCAGCGTAATTCCAGCCGTCCAGCGGCTGAGCCATTTGCCAATCATCGTGGACCCCAGCCATGGCACAGGCCGCAGGGAGAAAGTCATCCCGCTCTCGCGCGCCGCCATTGCGGTGGGGGCGGACGGGCTGATGATCGAGGTGCACGATCAGCCTGAAGAAGCCTTATCGGATGGCAACCAATCCATACAGCCGCCGGAATTCCGGCAGTTGATGTCCGAAATATCGCAGATTGCATCCGTCGTCGGCAGATCGATGATGCGCTGATTGCGGAGCACTGCCGGCAGATTTTCCAGCAGTCAACAAGGGTACGGAATTGGCGCCGATAATGCGAAACGCCGGCAACAGCCAATACCCAAATATGTAAGCGGGCAGCTTGATCAGCCGCACCAAGGATTCGTATTGCGGAGCAGGCATGAATATTCTGGTTTCCGGATCCACAGGGCTCATCGGTTCCGAATTGGTTTCTTTTCTTTCCGCGAACCAGCACCAGGTGCTCCGGCTGGTTCGTCATCCCGACACTAGGCCGGGTGAAATTTACTGGGATCCGAATGCCGGAGTGCTGAATCCTCAATCGCTCGAAGGTATCGATGCCGTTGTTCATCTCGCCGGAGAAAATCTTGCAGCCGGGCGATGGACTGTTGAGAGAAAACGACGAATCCGGGAGAGCCGCATCAAAGGCACGCAACTCCTGGCTCAAACGATGGCTCGCCTTTTTGATCCCCCAAAGGTCCTGGTCAGTGTTTCAGCCGTCGGCTATTACGGCGACAGGGGTGACGAGCGACTGGATGAGGAAAGCGATCCGGGAACAGGTTTTCTTCCGGATCTATGCCGCCAGTGGGAAGCCGCAACACAAGCGGCGATGCTGCGGGGGATTCGCGTGGTCATCCCGAGAGTTGGAATGGTTCTGAGCCCCAAAGGAGGAGCCTTGCCATTGATGCTTCCGGTATTCCGACTGGGAATCGGCGGCAGGCTCGGCTCGGGACGACAGTTCATGAGTTGGATTTCGCTGGAAGACATGGTGGGGGTAATTCATCACGTCATGAATAATCATTTTCTGCAGGGCCCCGTTAATGCGGTATCGCCCAATCCTGTAACGAACCGCGAGTTCACACAAACGTTGGCCGCCGCTCTTTCACGGCCATCGCCGTTCGTGCTCCCCTCTTTCGCTGCACGACTCGCTTTTGGAGAAATGGCCGACGAGGCGCTTCTCGCAAGTACAAGAGTTTACCCGGAACGCTTAAAGCAATCGGGCTTCAAGTTTCAATTTCCGGATCTGGACAGTGCCTTACGGCAAAGCCTGCAAAAAAAAACGGCGTGAGGGATCCTACCATTGGCTCGATTGCAACGAACCCCTGCCTCCTCTTTGCCCGATGCCAGACTTTTGTTCGACCCGATCACTCTCGGCCTGCGTGAATTCCCACGAAAGTTTTTTCGTCAGGATACGGTAACGATTGCCAAAGCGCTTATCGGAACGCTGCTGGCCCGCAAACATGAAGGCCGCTGGTACGGCGCCCGCATTGTTGAAACCGAGGCCTATCTCGGCGCAGGTGATGCGGCGGCGCATTCCTGGAAGGGGCGCAGAACGCCGCGCGTCGAACCGATGTATATGGATGGAGGACATCTCTACGTCTTTCTCGTTTATGGAATGCACTCCTGCGCAAATATTGTAACCAGGCCGGAAGGCATTGGTGAAGCCGTTCTGCTAAGGGCCGCAGAAGCTCCATTCGGGCCGCAGGGAAGACTTCTGAGCGGCCCGGGCAAGTTGTGCGCAGCGCTCGGCATCACGGTAGCCTATACAGGCATTGACCTGCTTGCGCCGGGAGACCTGCGACTGTTTCAGGGAGATGGCAGGGATATAAAGATAGGAACATCGCGTCGAATCGGAGTCGAGTACGCAGGAGAAGCGGCTGATTGGCAATTGCGCTTTTATGACACTGATTCCGGTGCGGTTTCCGGACCGCGTCGTCTGCGCAGCAACCCTGATCCCTGCCGGGACGGCTAATGCTGCATGATATCTGCTCAAGGACAATGCATATCAGCCCCGAGGCCTGAAGGGGCGGCAGAATTCCCATCTTTCGCCCTTCATAGAAGGGCTCTTTCTCGCGCTTGTCTATACCAGGGGTTCGCTGCGCTTCACCCCTGGCCACTTGCTGATCGCCCTGCCGGGGCTGGTTGCTGGCCTGATCCAATCCGGGCGGTCGCTTTAGCCCTGGGCTACTCTCTTTCGGCCTTCCAGAGCCTGGTGCCCCACTCGCGCCGCAGGGCTCAGAACAAATATTATGCAGCATTGGCCGGGACGGCGGCGCTCCCTTTGTGGACTCGATTCGTTCGGTGGTTCTAAAGAGTGATTCTACCGTCGGAACGAAAAGCCGACTTGATATCCTCCATCAGTTCTTCCGCACTCCTGAATCCCAAAATCCGATCCACTTCACGACCGGAGGAATCCAGGAGAATCAGCGTGGGAAACCCATCGATCCCATATCGCCGAGCCAACCGGTTTCCCTGGGGATCCGTGTCTTGAAACACTCGGACCAATACATAGCTTTGTGAAAACTTGATGAACTCCCTATCCGGATAGACCTCACGGGCCATTCTTCGGCACTGCGGTCACCAGCTTGCCGAAATATCCAGGATAATGGACTTCTTTTCCCTGGCAGCCTGCTTCAGAGCATCGTCGAAATTCTTGACCCAGGCAACCTGAGCAACCGCTACTCCCTGGCACAATACCAGCAGCACGAATACAATCGAAAGCAACTGTCGGCTCCTGCAAAACGGATGCATCTTAACCTCCCACCGGCATTTCTATTTCGGGTACACCATTGTCAACGGGTCCGGAAGCGGAATACGAGTGATCTTGCCTGTTGATATTTTCTGAAACGAATATTCCGGCTTGTCCGGATTGCCTTTGATCATGTCATCGACATTCCCGACCGCCAATATTACAAGCTTATCAGGATGCAGATACGCATTCGCGACCCTCTGGACATCCGCTATTGTAACAGCCTTCACCTTATCCCGGTATGTATCCCAATAATCAGGAGCACGTCCCGTGAACTCATCGCGCGCAAAGGTATCGGCTATGGCAGACGCGGATGCAAATAGCCTTGGAAAAACTTCGATCGCCTGATTCTTGACAATCTCCAGTTCCTCCGCGGAAACCTTTTCGTCGCGGATTTTTCGAATCTCCTCGAGGACAATCTGGGCAGCCTGGGCAGCGGTTGCACTTTTGCTTTGAAACGCGGCGCAGAATTGGCCTTCATAATAAACGCCGGCCGAATAGGCCGAACCAGCGTCATATGCCAGCCCCTCATCAGAGCGCACGCGGTTCATAATGCGGGAAGAAAATCCGGATCCACCCAAAATTTCATTCATCATGTCGATGGCATATTCATCCGGATTGCCTCTCATGATCCCAAGGTGTCCGATCGATACGCGTCCCTGATTGACATCCGGTTTGTTCACCATATAGATGCCGGGGACAGGGGTGAAGTCCGGTTTCGGCACTGCCGGCACAGAGCCGTTCGTGTTCGGCCATCCCGCCATGGCCTTTTCCAGCTTTGCCTTCATCTCGGCGGTTTTAAAATCCCCGGAGACAGCCAGAATCATATTGCCGGGGTGATAGTAGCGCTTGTGAAAGCTGATCAGATCCTCCCTGGTCAGCGAAGAGATGGAGTTCTTTGTACTGTATCTGGTTGAGAAGTGCTTTTCTCCGCGAAGCAGGCGATTCCACTCCCGGAACTCAATATCTTCGGTTCGATCATTGCGGCGCTCGATGGACTGGAGCACCTGGCTTTTATAAAGATCCAATCGGTCCTGCTGGAATGCAGGGTTTTGAAGCATATCAAAGAAAAGCGCCAGGGCTTTATCCGCGTCCTTTGCCATAAAGTTGATGGAAGCGTTGCCCGAAGTCGCACTAATGGAACTGGTAATTGTCGCGGCGAGAAAATCAGTTTCTTCATCAAAGGCCGCGGCATCATATTTGGCAGTTCCTCCGGATCGCATCTGGTTGGCCGTTGTGGCACTCAGTCCTTCTTTCCCCGCCGGATCCAGGTAACTGCCGGTGTGAAACATTACCAATACATTCACCAACGGCAGATCGTGATCTTCCACAAAGTAGCCAACCGCGCCGTTATTGAGCACCTGTCGAAAGGCGGATGCCTTTGGAGGCGTGTACGGTAAAGAGGGATATTTGAGTTCACGGGGATGGGCAGGGATTGGATTCCGGCGAACTGTCTGGCTGAGGCAGAGGGAACCGGCGATAAGACAGCAGACGATCAAAATAGAAACACCCTGGATTCTCGTATGCCGATGCATTATTTCCCTCCGTTCTGAATTTTTGCCTGCAGCAGTTTGGATAGAGCTTCCACAAAATTCTTCTTGTCGGGAGGTGCGGAGTCCCGCTGCGATTCCAGCTTTTGCAGGATCGCTTTTGCCTCATCCATGGGCATCTGAGCCAGCGCCTGCTTAAGCTGACGGACTTGCACTTTTTCCTGTTCACTCAAACCCGTAAGCAGCGGATCCTCTCCTTCGCCGGACTCCGATTTCCTGGTGTAGTACAACGCCACCGTGCGATTTTCGGGCTTGAAGTACTGATTGGCGACTCGCTGAACGTCTTCTGCAGTAACGGCGGCCAGCTTTGGGGGATCCTCGTTAAAGCTCTGCCACCCTCGGTTGCTTTCGGCCAGAAGCATCTGCAACATCAGATAAAACCGGCTCTCCAGTTTCCGGTAGTTATCCGCCGCAAACTGGTTTTTTACCTTCTGCAGTTCTCTCTCTCCCACCTTTTCTTTTTGAAGCTTTTCGATCTCCCGGTAAAGCGCCTGCTCCACGATTTCGGGAGTGCTCCCGGGCTTGGCCACTCCTCCGAGCGAAAAATAGCCTTCCCACTTCATTCCATTCTGGCCCGCCGAGGCGCTGTTGGCGATCTTCTGGTCAAGCACGAGAGATTTGTACAGCCGTCCGGTTTTTCCATTCAACAAAGCGCCCAGCACAACCAGCGCCGGCTCATTAACATGACCATCCGCCACCGAGTGATATCGGATCTCGACTTCCGGATTGGTTTCCGCATACGCGATCATTCGCTTTTCCGCCATCTGCTCTACTTCCCGAGTCCTCACGGGGGGCTGCGGTTGCGGGTTTCGCTTCAGCCGGCCGAAATATCGATCGGCCAATTGCCGGGCCCGGGCGGGGTCAAAATCCCCGACCAGACAAGCGCTGACGTTATTGGGAGCATAATTCAACGCGAAGTAATCAAGAGCTTCCTGCCGGGTCAAACCGCTCAGATCGCTGGGCCAACCCACCACAGGCCAGGAATAGGGCGACGATGTCCAGAAAAGCGCGTTAAACTGCTCATCAAATTTGCCGGTGGGAGTGCTGTCGGTCCGCATCCGTCTCTCTTCGAATACAACATCCCGCTCGGAGTAGAATTCACGAAAAACGGGATTAAGCAGTCGGTCGGATTCCATCCAGAACCACAGCTCCAGTTTGTTGGCCGGAACATTTATGAAATAAACGGTGTAATCTTCAGATGTTCCCGCGTTCAGGCTGCTGGCTCCCGCATTCGTATAAATCCTGTCGAATTCGTTTTGTACGATCAGGCTTTTGCTTTCTTTTTCAATCTTGTCCAATTCCTGCAAAAGCTCATTGTGACGGGCAGTGCGGTTCTTCGGATCCTGCAGATCCGAAATTTCTCCGAGCCGCAGGCGTTTGATCTGCGCCTGCTCTTCTTTCCGAATCTCGGCCTTTACGGAATCCATCTGCGCCATCAGCGCCAGGTCTTTTTGAATATCCCGCGTCCCGATGACATGAGTGCCTTTGAACATCATGTGTTCAAAGAGATGCGACAGCCCGGTTATCCCCGGACGTTCGTTGACCGAGCCGACCTTCGCCACCCAGCCCGCCGCAATATTGGGATCTCCCTTTTTAGGAATCATCAGCAGCTTCAGCCCGTTGGGCAGGACGTATTCCTGAACAGAGACCTGCTGCGCCCAAATCACCGGAGACAGAAGAAACACCCAGAGAACAACGAATCGCTTCATATCTACTCTCCATACAGTTCACTTAAATTTACTTTAACTGCAGCAGGATACAAGGAGGTGTTGGCTTTCAGGCTGCCGGTCGCAAAAGCAACCGCTGCAATCGGCAGCCCGAAGCCGGAAAACCGGGCATTAGCCGGCAAGAGGATGAAGCGGATCAAGCTTATCCGGATCAATTCCAAGTTCTCTGATAGCGCTGCCCACTTCCGATGCAGAAAGCTGGCCATCCTGAAATAGGGCGTGCATGGCTGCAACGGCAATACTCTCCGCATCCACTTCAAAGAAACGGCGCAGTGCTTCGCGCGTGTCGCTGCGACCGAACCCATCCGTGCCCAGCACGACATAGCGTTGGTCCACCCATGGTCGGATGAAATCCGGAAGTGTCTTCACAAAATCGGTCGCCGCAATGATCGGGCCGGAGACACCTTCCAATACCTGCCGGATGTACGGAACCGATGGCTGCGATTCTGGATGAAGCCGGTTCCATCGATCCGCACAGAGGGCCTCGTCGCGCAGCTGCTGATAGCTTGTCGCGCTCCAGACATCCGCAGAGATCTGGAATTTTTGCGCCAGCAATTCCTGCGCCTGAAGAACGCATTTCATAATGGAACCGCTGCCAAAGAGCTGCACGTGATGGTTCAGCTTCTGCGGCGCCGGGCGAAACAGATATAGCCCTTTGATGATCCCTTCCTCGACCCCATCGGGCATAGGCGGATGATAAATATTTTCGTTATATACCGTGAGGTAGTAAAAAACATCCTCCCCCTTCTGATACATCCGGACAAGGCCGCTTTTTACGATCATGGCAACCTCGTAGGCAAAAGCCGGATCATAGGAAACGATATTGGGAATTACCGATGCAAGTACCTGGCTGTGGCCATCCTCGTGCTGCAACCCTTCGCCATTCAAAGTGGTACGTCCCGCTGTGGCGCCAATAGCGAATCCGCGTCCTCGAGCGTCGCCGAATGCCCAGAACAGATCTCCGGTTCTTTGAAATCCGAACATCGAATAAAAGAGGTAGATAGGAATCATGTACTCGCCGTGCGTGGCATAGCTCGTTCCCGCGGATGTAAAGCTGGCGGCACTGCCGGCTTCCGTGATGCCCTCTTCAAGGATTTGCCCTTCCTTCGACTCGTTATAGCTGAGGAGCATTCCGGCATCCACGGACTCATACAACTGCCCCACGGAAGAATAAATGCCAAATTCGTGAAAGAAGGAATCCATGCCGAACGTGCGAGCTTCATCAGGAATAATGGGTACAATGCGCTTCCCAATTTCCTTGTCACGCATCAACAGCCGCAGCAATCGAACAAAAGCCATCGTCGTGGATACTTCACGGCTGCTCCCGGTTCCCGTTTTGAATTCATCATAAAGGTCAGGCTTCGGAATCTGGAGCGGCTTGGCGCGCACCACCCGCTTGGGGAGAGACCCTCCAAGAGCATGCCTTCTTTCCCGGAGGTACTCGATCTCCGGACTCTTCGGTCCGGGATGATAATAGGGGGCATCCTCCAACTGCCTGTCACTGATCGGCAGCTCCAGCAAATTTCGAAAATCGCGCAACTGATCCAGATTCATCTTCTTCAGTTGATGCGTGACATTCTTGCCCAGGAATCCTTCTCCGAGAGCCCAACCCTTTACGGTCTTCGCAAGGATAACGGTAGGCGCCCCCTGATTCTCTGTTGCGAGTTTGTAGGCGGAATATAGTTTCCGATAATCATGTCCTCCTCGACGGAGGTTTTGCAGATCCTGATCGCTCAAGTTCTCCACGAGTTTCTTGAGACCGGGCTCGGGACCAAAAAAGTGTTCCCGAATATAATCCCCTTTGGCCGTTGCATACTTCTGGTAGGCCCCATCCACGGTTTCATTCATTCTTTCCAACAGCAGGCCCTGTTTGTCTTTGCGCAACAGTTCATCCCACGCGCGCCCCCAGATGACCTTGATGACATTCCATCCGGCTCCACGAAAAACCATTTCCAGTTCCTGGATGATTTTGCCATTGCCGCGTACCGGGCCGTCCAATCGCTGCAGATTGCAGTTGATAACGAAAACGAGATTATCGAGTTTCTCCCGCGAAGCCAAAAACAGCGAACCCAGCGCTTCCGGCTCATCGCACTCGCCGTCTCCGAGAAAAGCCCAGACACGCGATTGCTCTGTATTGGCAATGCCTCGCGCCTGCACGAAACGATTGAATCGCGCCTGATAGATGGCGGTCAGCGGTCCCAGTCCCATCGACACCGTTGGGAATTCCCAGAATTCCGGCATCAGGCGAGGATGTGGATACGAGGAAAGCCCGGCGCCGGGAATTGTTTCCCTGCGAAAATTATCCATCTGCGATTCCGTGATCCGCCCCTCCAGAAAGGCGCGCGCATAAATGCCCGGCGATGCATGCCCCTGGATAAAAATCTGATCCCCCGCCGTTCCGTTATCCTTCCCACGGAAAAAATGGTTAAATCCAACATCGTATAATCCCGCCGAAGAAGCATAGGTCGAAATGTGGCCGCCGATTCCGTCGTAGTGCTTGTTTGCCCGCGTCACCATAACCACGGAATTCCACCGCTCCAGCCTGCGGATCCGCTTCTCCAGCTTTTCATCCCCGGGAAAAACCGCCTCCTGCTCCGGCGGAATGGTATTGATGTAGGGGGTTTGAACCAGTTCCGGAATGCCCACGTTGAGAGAGCGTGCTTTTTGCAAAAGTGTTCGCACCAGATAACCGGCACGGCTCGTTCCTCTGTCACGGACTACCGCTTGGAGCGAATCCTGCCATTCCTGCGTTTCGGCCGGATCACCATCGGGCAATTGCTGATTTAGGATAATCAATTCGTATTCCCCTCCATCATCCCTACTACTGAATTATGTTACCGAATCGGTCTCCGCTCCAGAAATCCATTTTCCCTGCCGGAATGCGCAAACCCTCAAGTTACATATCGCCCAATAAAGCAAGACTGTTTTCAAAGGAAATAGGAAAAATATTCCGGTTTGACATCCAATTGGAAATCAGGAACCAGATCAGGGAAATTTTACCCGATTCCCTTAACGGCCATCCCCTGGGGCAATCAGGCAAAACTCTTTTCTTTACAGCATTATACACCATTTTGCGCACCTGGCACACCGATTGCACTTGAAGAGGCTGACAGCACTAAAAGGAGATCTCCTAAATTGGAGACACGTTTTGTACTCAAATAGGAACCAGGAGGATATATGAGCAGAACCCAATATCGGCGTTGGACACTTGTACTGTTTACGGCCTTCGCTTTGACGCTTGCTACGGTAAGCTTCGCTCAGGTCGAAGGGAAAGCGGCGCCCAACCAGGCTCAGACAAACACCCTGCAGGTTGCTGCCGGGCAGAAAATGAATATCGAGGGCGTTGTGTACGGCCAGCAGCAGGACAGTATCATAGTGCGGGCTACCGGTGGGGGGATATACAATGTCACCTTCTCCGCCAACCCCGAAGTAAAGGAAAAGAAAAGCAACCCATTCCGGTCTGCCCGCAAATATACCAAGGCTGACCTTGTACCTGGACTACATGTTGAGGTCAAAGGGACGGGCGACAATTCTGGAGGTATCGCGGCCAGGGAAATCCGCCTCACACAGGATGATTTCAAGGTAGCCCAGACGATTGACACGCGCGTCGTGCCGGTGGAAAACCGATTGTCGGATACGCAGGCACGACTTGGAGAGGCGGAGCAGAACGCACAGCGCTTGTCCGGTCAGGTTCAGGAAATTTCCATCATCTCCAATGCAGCGCGCACCGGGGCGAAAACCGCCCAGGATACGGCGGACAATGCCATGAGCACCGCGACGGATGCCCGATCGCGCGCAGACAGTGCCAAGGTTGGCGTCCAGGCCGCCAACGAACGGATAACGTCACTGGATGACTATGCAGTGAAAAACTTGGCAACCGTTCATTTCAAGGTTGGCAGCTCGAATCTTTCCAAGGAAGACAGGGACGAACTGAGCAAATTTGCCGAGCAAATCAAAGAAGAGCGAGGCTACGTGATTGAAGTGGCCGGATTTGCTTCATCGGATGGAGATGTTTCCGTCAACCGCAAGCTCAGCCAGCGACGCGCCGATGCCGTGATTCAATACCTGGCCGAGAACTACTCTATCCCGCTTCGAAGATTCATCACCCCGATGGGATATGGAGAGAGCCAGCCGGTAGGCGATAATAAAACGCACACCGGCCGTGTGGAAAATCGCCGGGTCGAAGTCCGGATTCTTGTCAGTAAAGGGCTGACGCCAACCGAAGGCCCAAGCACATCCATCCACGCTTCCAACTAGCGGCACACTAACAGGCTTTGAAGCCCTGGAGTCTCCCGGACTTTTGTTCTCGGAGCTCCAGGGCTTTGTAGCTGGAATTCATGGAGTGGTCACCCCGCATGCGCGCCTATCCGGCCTTTTCATTGATTCTTGCCCTTGTCTTGGCATCGATCCCTTTCCTCAAGGGAATGGGGCAGGACACCCAAGGCGCCGCCGTCCAAGCTCCAACCGTCATTCGTGTCAGCACCAATCTTGTCATGGTTCCCGTCTCGGTTACCGACGCATCGGGGCGCACGATTGCCAATCTCGGCAAAGACGATTTTCAGATCGAGGAGGATGGAGTTATCGAAAGCATTTCCAGGATAGCGGAAGCCGGACAATCGCCGCTGCAACTGGCTCTGCTTTTCGATGTATCTGGAAGTGTGAACAAGCGGTTTGATTTCGAGCAGCAGGCTGCGACCCGGTTCCTTCAAAAGATATGGAAACCAGGGGATGCCATCACCATAGTCTCGTTCAGCGAAGAACCGCACATCGGCATCCGCAATTCCAGATCGCTGACCGATGCGCTTCAGGACCTTCAGGGACTGCAGCCCACCGAGAGCGTGACCGCCCTGTACGACTCCGTAGTGGCGTCAGCCCGACTTCTGAAATCCTATGCAACCTCCGAAAGTCGTCAGGCGGAGATTGTGATATCGGATGGAGAAGATAACCGAAGCGAAGCTTCCATGAAGGACGCGCTCCGGGAAATACAGCGCTGCGATACAATCTTTTACTCGATCAACCCGGGAGGCAATTCGATCCGGCTTAACGATATCAGCATCCGTGGACAGAAGGATCTTGTCCTGCTTGCGCGCGAAACCGGCGGAACCGCCTTCGTCTCCGACCGAGCCAGCGATTTGGATGAAATATTCGGGAGAATTGCCAACGAACTGCGGGCACAGTATCTTCTCGGCTACTATTCCTCCAATCCGCGACTGGATGGACAATTCAGGCAGATTGCCGTCTCTATTCCGAAAAAGCCGGACCTCCGCGTCCGCTCACGACAGGGTTATTACGCCGCCCGGAAATAATCTGCTCCTTCCGATCCAAACCAGTAAATCCAAGCATCTTTCTGTACTACCGGCAGTTTCGACATTTTATTTTGTTGAGCTTTTGCGGTTGCAAGCTACTATGGAAAGTTATGTTCGGAAAACGATTTAAGACGGCGTTCATACTGGGAGCGGGGCTCGGGACCCGCCTCCGTCCCTTGACTGAGACGTGCCCGAAACCGCTTCTACCTCTCGGCGGTCGTCCCGTCATCACCTATGCGATGGATCACTTGCGGAGCGTCGGAATCGAGCGATTTATCATCAACACGCATCACCACGCAGAGGTATATTCGCAGCACTTCCCGGATGGTCAGTGGGAGGGAATCCCGATCATTTTTCGGCATGAGCCGGTATTGCTGGATACGGCCGGAGGGCTCAAGAATATCGAAGATCTGCTGGCCGAAGACGAAACGATCCTCTGCTATAACGGAGATATCCTGGCCGATTTTTCGCTGTCGAAATTGTTGAATCGCCACCAACACGGCAATCCTGAAGCCACCATGGTGCTGCGAAGCGATGGTTCATTGAAGAACGTCAATATCGACGAACAAGGCCGGATCTGTGATATCCGGAATACGCTGATGCAGCCGGGTGTTCAAAGCTGCCTCTTTGCAGGCATCTATGCAGTCGAAACGTCCCTGCTGCGGCACATTGAAAAAGGAAGGATTGAAAGCATCGTCTCAACCTTTATCGATCGTATCCGGGAAAAACCGGGCAGTATTGCCGGCGTCCTTATCGATGAGGGAGATTGGCACGATATCGGCTCGATCGACGAATACCAGCTTCTAAGCAAAAAAATGACGGATCGGAAGGAGTAGTCAGGATGCAGGAGAAATTGGTCCGCTTTATACAGGAAGCCCTGGATGTTGCAGATGAATCTCGTTTCAAAATTATTCCATTTGAAGGGCGGGGATCCGATCGGGCCTATTTTCGAGTCCTTTGGGATCATCAATCTGCCATCCTTGTCCACTACCAGCCGAGCCGGACTGAAAATACCTATTTCGCCGATATAGCCCTTTTTCTTGCCAAACAAGGCATCCCCGTTCCCGAATTGCTAAAGCATGATCCTGCAAAATGCCTCATTCTGATGAATGACTTGGGGGATGTAGACCTTTGGGCGCTTCGAAATGAACCCTGGCCTGTGCGAAAGACTCTGTACGAAAAAGCGTTGAGGGTTGCACACAGGCTTCATTCCCTGGCCGAAAAACAATTCCCCGCCGATCGGATACCTCTCGCCGAGGCTTTTGGCCCCGGATTGTATCGATGGGAACGCGGCTATTTCAGGGATAATTTCGTGGAAACCCTGTGTGGGCTGAAGCTCGGGCCAGACATGAGCCTTCGTCTGGAAGAAGAACTGTCCGGATTGGCTGAACGACTATCCTCGCGCAGACGATGCCTTGTCCACCGCGATCTGCAGTCGCAAAATGTAATGGTACACCGCGATCAGACTTACCTTATAGATTTTCAGGGGATGCGTTTTGGAACCTGCTTCTATGATTTGGGGTCCATTTTATGTGACCCGTATGTGGGCTTCGCCGCGCACGAACGGGAGGAATTGCTCGCTTTCTATTATGGGCTATCGGAGCAGGAGATTAGCTGGAGTGAATTTCAAATTGCCTTTTGGGAAGCTTCAGCGCAACGTCTGATGCAGGCACTGGGCGCCTATGGTTTTCTGGGCACAAAGCGCGGATTAACCGGCTACCTGCGCCATGTCTCGCCCGGGATTCGAAATCTACACACGGCTGCCGAGAATGCAGCTTCTCTGCCTGCTCTTTTGGAAGTATGCATGCAATGCGAAAACACGGGAATTCCAAATTCCAGATTTCAAATTTCTGATCAGACCTAACCCCATCTTTCGGGGATCTGAGATACGGAGTTTGAAAACTGAAGGAGTATGCTGATGATCACCCGACGGTCCTGGCTCATTGTTGCGGTTGTCCTTTGCAGCTTCAGTCTCTCCTTGCTGGCTCAACAGCAGGCGCGCATTCAGGAATTCACTCCTCAAGGAACGGTTCGGACTATTCGCCAGGTGCGGGTACGGTTTTCCGAAGCAATGGTGGCTTTCGGAGACCCGCATGCCGCTTCATCGCCATTCAGCATAAGCTGCGATGAAAAGGGGGCAGGCCGATGGGCTGATTCTACAAACTGGGCCTATGATTTTGAGAGGGACCTGCCTGCGGGCATCCGTTGCGAATTCACAGTCCGGGATGATCTGAAAAGCCTGAACGGCAATGCCATCACCGGCCAGCGGCGCTTCCAGCTTTCAACCGGAGGTCCCGCAATCCTCCGAACCACTCCCTACCAGGGCTCCGAATCCATCAGCGATGATCAGATCTTCATCCTCGAGCTCAATGGCCCCGCCGTAGAGTCCTCTGTCTTGTCTCACGTGTCCTTTACGGTTCAGGGTATTTCGGAAAAGGTAGGAATTCGCATCGTATCCGGACCACAGCGAGAGGAGATTATCAATTCTCGCTATCCCGCGCGCTATTACGAGAAACGACCGGGCAATCTTCTGCTGATTCAGTCAAAGCAGCGATTCCCTGCCCGATCCCAGGTAAACCTTGTATGGGGGGCGGGTGTCGCTTCCCCATCCGGTGTAGTGACCGGCCAGGATCAGGTAATTCCCTATAAAACCCAGGTACCATTCATCGCAACCTTTCATTGCCAGAGAGAGAACCCGCAATCGCAATGCGTTCCGGTCAGTACCATGCACCTCTCATTCTCGGCACCGGTATCCTGGAAAACCGCAAAAAACGTGATCCTGAAAGGACCGGCAGGAAAGGTTTGGAAGGCAAAAGCCCAATTCGAAGAAGATGCAGAGGAAGAATCCAAAGAAACTGGTGATCGCACTGTCAATGGCGTAACGTTCCAGCCTCCCTTTCCGGAGAGCGCAGCTTTCACGATTGAGATTCCCCAGGGCATTGAAGATGATGCGGGGCACAAGCTCACCAATACAGGAAGTTTTCCCCTGAAGGTGCGAACGGACGAATACCCGCCGCTTGCAAAGTTTGCCGCCGATTTTGGAATTCTCGAGCTGAATGCCGAGCCGGCCCTGCCTGTCACGTTGAGAAATATCGAATCGGAGTTATCCGGAAAGATTTTTGAGAATACGGGAGGGGCCGACGGCTTCGATCCCGTCGTCCAGGAACCTGGCGCACAAAGGATCATCAGCGATCTGAAAGGGAAAGTCCTGAAGATCCCCGCAGACAAAGCAAACCAGATGCTGGGCTGGATCAACAAAGTATCCCAGCGCGGATGGGATGACCGCGACAAGTCGGTATTTGGCGCAGTAACCGCGCCCAGAACAAAAGCCTTCAAACTGCCCAGGCCTCAGGGTGGCAAGCCCTTTGAGGTCATTGGTATTCCACTGAAAGACCCGGGCTTCTATGTGGTTGAGATCGAGAGCGGCATGCTTGGCGCGTCCCTTCTTGGCGCCTCCAAACCAATGTACGTCCCGACAACCGTGCTGGTCACGAATCTCTCGGTCCACTTCAAGTGGGGTGCCGAATCATCGCTGGTTTGGGTCACAACGCTGGATAAAGCCGAACCGGTCAAGCAGGCTAAAGTGGAAATCCTTGACTGCGAGGGAAAGCTCCGCGCGCAAGGAACAACGGATGCGAGCGGAATCCTGCGCATTCCTTCCCTTCCAACATCGCGTGAAGTACCCACCTGCCGCGAAAATCGCTATGCCCGAGAGGGATTGTTGGCAACAGCCCAGTCAAACAATGATATGGCTTTTGTGCACAGCGGCTGGAATGAGGGGATAGAAAGCTGGCGATACAACCTCCCGACCGAATGGCGCCCGAATCTGCTGGCGGTTCATACGATTCTGGACCGAAGCCTTTTCCGGGCCGGCGAGACCGTGCATATGAAACATCTTTTCCGCAAAAAGGTGCTGGCTGGCTTCGCATTGAATCCGGCAGAGCCATTGCCAAAGAAGGCCGTCATCCAGCATCTGGGCACGGACCAGAAATATGAATTCCCCCTGAAATGGGATGCCGCAGGAATCTCCGAAAGCACATGGAACATCCCCAAGGATGCCAAACTGGGAACATACCAGATCTATTTCCACACTGGCGATGAAGCCAAAACCAATGAGGAAGAAGAATACGATTCTTATGGCGCGGCACCGGTTTCCGGCTATTTCCGGGTGGAGGAATATCGCGTCCCGCTGACGCGAGCCATCATTCGCCCGCCTTCGGAACCCCTTGTTGTCCCGGCTACGGTTCCAGTGGATCTGACCGTAAGCTATCTCAGCGGCGGGGGCGCTTCCGGACTGCCCGTTAAGTTCCGCTATGACGTGAAACCCCGCTATATTTCGGGAGTAGAGGGTTTCGAGGACTATCTCTTTTCCAACGGCAACGTGAAAGAAGGCATCGTTCGCCACGACCTGGAGGAGAGCGAAACTAGTGAACCGGCCTTGAAAAGCATTGACCTGAATCTGGACAAGACAGGATCGGCGCGCACAACTATCACGGGGCTTGCGCCGGCCAATATTCCGACGCAGATCCTTGCGGAACTGGAATTCCGGGATCCGAATGGCGAAGTACAGACGGCAGCGTCCTCCATCCCCGTCTGGCCTGCTTCCCGCATGATCGGAATCCAACCGGATTCCTGGATGCAATCCAAGGGCTCTCTGAAATTTAAGGTGGCCGTTCTGGACTTGAAGCGCAAACCGGTGGCCAACGCCCCGGTTAGTGTTCTGCTCCTTCAACGCAAATCCTACTCCCACAGGAAACGTCTCGTGGGCGGATTTTATGCCTATGAAAATTATACGGAGACGAAGAGGATCGGTTCCGTGTGCAATGGGAAGACCGACAGCAAAGGTCTGCTGATCTGCGCATCATCGCAAACCGTTTCGGGAAACCTCATCCTCCAGGCTTCAACAAAGGACGAGGCCGGACACGCAGCCATCGCAAACCGGGATATGTGGATTGCCGGAGACAACGATTGGTGGTTTGCGGCTCGGGACGACGACCGCATGGATCTTCTCCCTGAGAAAAAGCGTTATGAACCGGGGCAGAAGGCCAGATTCCAGGTTCGGATGCCTTTCCGCAAAGCAACCGCGCTTATCAGCATTGAACGAGAGGGCGTCGGCGAAACGTTTATCAAAGAGCTTTCCGGGAAAGAACCGGTCATCGAAATCCCGGTAAAGGGGAACTACTCGCCCAATGTATTTGTTTCAGCCCTTGTGGTGCGCGGCAGGGCCAACGATTCGCGGCCTACCTCCATGGTGGATCTTGGCCGGCCTGCATACAAGCTGGGCATAGCAGAAATCAACGTGGGCTGGAGCGCGCATGAACTCAAAGTGAAGGTGTCTTCCGATCGTTCTCAATATACGATCCGTGAAAAAGCAAAGGTGCAGGTTGCCGTAACGACTCCGGATGGCACGCCGCCGCCCAAAGGCTCTGAAGTGGCAATAGCGGCAGTGGATGAGGGGTTACTTGAATTGATGCCTAATGCCAGTTGGCAATTGCTCGATTCCATGATGGGAAGGCGCAGCTACAACGTTCAAACTTCCACAGCCCAAATGCACGTGATCGGAAAACGCCATTTCGGCCTCAAAGCATTGCCACCCGGCGGTGGAGGAGGAAGCCAGGCTACGCGGGAATTGTTTGACACCCTGCTGCTATGGAAAGGCCGGGTCCCGCTGAGCGAAAAAGGAATTGCCAATGTAGAGGTTCCGCTGAATGACTCCATCACCAGCTTCCGGATCGTGGCGGTCGCGACCGCAGGTGTGGACCGGTTCGGTACTGGCTCAACAAGCATACGGTCCAACCGGGATCTGATTTTACTCTCTGGCATCGCCCCCCTTGTGCGCCAGGGAGATACCTTCCGTTCGACCTTCACCGTGCGCAATACAACCGCACGCAGCCTGAATGTCCGAATCACCACGAATATTACCGGGATCAAGGAGTCGTTGAAACCGCACGCAATGGACATCGGATCCGGTGAATCCAAGGAAATCTACTGGGATGTAACGGCACCCGCCGGTGTCGATTCGCTCCGCTACCAGATCGAGGCGGTAGCGGACGGAGGTATCAGGGACAGTCTTGCCGTATCCCAGAAGGTTGTTCCTCCTTTGCCCGTGCATGCGGTCCAGGCTACTTTGACTCAGCTTTCCGGCGACTATCGCATGGATGTCGATCGGCCCAAAGAGGCGCTTCCAGGTATGGGAGGAATTGATATTTCTCTCAAACCCAGGCTTGTCGATGGACTCACCGGTGTTTCGGATTACATGCGGCTATACCCGTACTCCTGTCTTGAGCAATTGGTTTCCAAATCGGTTGCCCTGCATGATCTTGCGCTCTGGAAAAGAATCGCAGCGGAACTCCCCGCCTATCTCGATGCGGATGGCTTGCTCAAGTACTTCCCGTCGATGAACAAAGGCAGCGATGTTCTGACTTCCTATGTCCTGTCCATCGCCCAGGAAGCAGGATTCGAGATTCCCGAAGGAACCAAACAGCGCCTCGTCGAAGGGTTGCGAGGTTTCGTCGAAGGCCGAATTGTCCGCTACTCTTCTCTTCCCACCGTCGACCTGTCGGTCCGGAAGTTGTCCGCCATCGCGGCATTGGCGAGAGTTGGACAGATGAATAGCGAACTGCTTTCGTCCATCACCATCGAGCCGAATCTGTGGCCGACATCGGCGCTCATCGACTGGCTGGAGATTCTCAAACGAGGCCAGTCCATCCGAAATCGCGACGCTCGGCTGCGTGAATCCCAGCAGATACTGCGCTCACGACTCAATTTCCAGGGAACAATCATGACCTTCTCTACGGAGAAGACAGATTGTTTGTGGTGGCTTATGATTTCCCCGGATGAGAACTCCGTTCGGATGCTCCTGAATGCCCTGGATCTGTCCGACTGGAGACAGGACATTCCCAGGCTTGTTCGCGGCACCTTGGGAAGGCAGCACCGGGGGCATTGGGATACAACGGTTGCCAACGCATGGGGAGTGCTGGCGATGAATAAGTTCTCGCGGCTATTTGAAAGTACGCCCGTAACAGGATCCAGCACAATCTCGCTTGCCGGAGCCAGCCAAAATCTGAATTGGTCGGAATCTCCTCAAGGCAAAAACCTGTCGTTTGCATGGCCTGCCCAGAAATCGGAGCTTGCCTTGCATATGGCCGGCACCGGCCAGCCCTGGGCAACCATCCGCAGCCTGGCCGCAATTCCTCTTAAGCAGCCGGTATCTACAGGATACAAAATCAAAAAGACCATGACGCCTGTTGAGCAAAAAGATCGCAGCAAATGGACACGGGGCGACCTTCTGCGCGTGCGTCTCGAGATGGAGGCGCAATCGGACATGACATGGGTTATTGTCGACGATCCGATTCCCGCCGGAGCGGCTATCCTGGGAAGCGGGCTGGGACGCGATTCACAGCTGTTGACTCGAGGGGAAAAAAGAGAAGGCTGGGTTTGGCCGGCCTTTGAAGAACGATCCTTCGAAGCATTTCGTTCCTATTTTGAGTTCGTTCCTAAAGGGAATTGGGTTATCGAATACACGTTGCGGTTGAACAATGAAGGAACAATGCATATGCCTCCCACCAGAGTGGAGGCCATGTATTCACCCGAAATGTTCGGAGAACTGCCGAATCAAGCCATGCAAATACAATGAAAAGGTCAGGCTTCCGACTTCACATCTCAAAGGCGGGGTTCCTCATCCTGGTTCTTGTGTGCCTTGCGTGGGGAACCCTGGCTTATCTTTTCGCTCTCAGCCCATTGCCGGGGATTCCCTCCTTTGAAAAGGCGAAAGCCGAATATGTGAAATCGGAAGGAATTCTCCTGGACCGCAACGGCGAGATCATTCATGAATTGCGGATTCATGGGCACGGGCGCCGGTTGAGTTGGACCGCCCTGCGCGATATATCTCCCGCTCTCCAGTCAGCGGTTATTCTTGCCGAAGATCACAGGTTTTATCATCACAGCGGCATCGACTGGATTTCCGCAGGAAAGGCAATTACGGAGATCGTTCGCTCCGGGCACGGACGAGGCGCGAGCACCATCACAATGCAGTTGGCTGCCTTGCAGGACAACCACCTCAAGCCCAGCCAATCCCATCGTTCTTTTCTCCAAAAGATCCGCCAGGTGCGTTCCGCGCGCGCCTATGAAAAATCCTGGTCGAAGCAGCAGATACTGGAAGCCTACCTGAACCTGGCTACATTCCGCGGCGAACTCCAGGGCATCGGGGCTGCATCGAGAGGTTTGTTCTCGAAAGAACCGCAGGGATTGAATGACCTCGAGTCGGTACTTCTGACCGCGCTCCTGCGCGCTCCTAATGCGGACGCGGCATCGGTGGCGGCAAGAGCCTGTGTACTGGCGAAAGCACTGCGTCTCCCGCTCCAGCCGATGGGAATCCAGGCGGCCGCTCGAACCACGCTCGAAAAGCCGTACTACGTTCGCCCGCAAATGGCACTGGCTCCCCATATCGCACTCCAGCTCTTCCAGGAGGCACGGGATCACGGTGAGCTTCCGGCAAGTCTGGCCTGTACTTTGGATGGAACTCTTCAGTCATTCGCCGCTGAATCGCTTCGCAAACATGTCCTCTCCGCCCAATCAAGAAATATGCACGACGGCTCGGCCCTTGTTGTGGACAATAGATCCGGAGAGGTTCTGGCTTATGTCGGCAATATTGGCGAGCAATCCAGTGCGCGGTATGTCGACGGCATTCGAGCCAGGAGACAAGCGGGCTCAACGCTAAAGCCTTTTGTCTATGGACTGGCATTCGATAAGAGAATACTGACGCCGGCCTCGCTGATGGAAGACAGCCCGCTGGACATTCCCGCACCCGGAGGCGTGTACAGGCCCCGGAATTACGACAATGAGTTTCACGGCATGGTCACGGCAAGAATAGCCTTGGCCTCCTCCCTGAACGTGCCTGCCGTTAAAGCACTCAATCTGGTTGGCGTTGATGTTCTCGTCGACAGTTTGCGGCGATTTGGATTTGAGGGCACCCAATCCCCGGATTTTTATGGATTGTCTCTCGCGCTGGGATCTGCCGATATTGCCCTGTGGGATCTGGTCAACGCCTATCGTGCCATTGCCAACCGTGGAGTATGGAGCCCGTTGCGCCTTGTTCCCGGCCAACGCTCCGATATTCAGAGGCGCGTCCTTAGCTCCGAAAGTGCATTCCTGCTTTCCGATATACTATCCGACAGGGAAAGCCGAAGCCGGACTTTTGATCTGGAAAGCCCTCTGTCGACGCGTTTCTGGACCGCAGTCAAAACAGGGACCAGCAAGGACATGCGCGACAACTGGTGTGTCGGTTATTCCGATCGTTATACCGTGGGAATTTGGGCGGGCAATTTTTCCGGCGAACCCATGTGGAATGTCAGCGGAATCACCGGGGCTGCACCGGTATGGATTGAGATCATGAATCAACTGCACAGAGGGCAATTGAGCCGGATGCCGCCTCCGCCCTCCGGCCTCGTAAAAAAGACCGTACATATTGAGGCTATTGCGCAATCCAAACAGGAATGGTTCATGCGTGGAACGGAAACGGAATTGGTGCGAGAGGCTTCTGGCAATGCTATCCCCAAAATCGCCTACCCGACATCCGGAACCATCATCGCCCTGGACCCGGATATACCGCCGGATGCACAGCAGGTTTTCTTTGAAGCAAAGCCCGATGGAAACGGACTGGAATGGGTACTGGATGGCGAAAAACTGGGCGGAGGTGCGGACCTGATTCCATGGCTCCCCAAAAACGGAAGACATCTTTTGAAACTGGTAGACAACCGCGGGAAGGAACTGGATACGGTCCGTTTTGAAGTTCGCGGCAACTGAAGGGCCCTAACGGAGTTCTGCCGCTCATTGGAATTTTTTGATTGGAAATCCTGAGTCGAGGAAAGCTAATGCACCGTCTCACTGCAACAATCGCTGTCCTTCTAATCATGCTTGGAACTGGTTTGCACGCCCAAAGGATAACCCCGGTTGTTCGACAGGTGGATCACGTTCTAGTCGAATGCGCGGATCCCGAAAAGACTTTCTCGCTTTTTGCCGATACCTTGCAGCTACCGGTTGCCTGGCCGATGAATCGCAACCAGAACTACATTACCGGAGGAATTGGGGCTGGAAGCGTTAATATTGAATTCTTTGCCTACGCCGGTGCGGCGGCCCCCAAAAGTACACGCTATTATGGAATTGCATTTGAGCCCTATCCACTCGCGGACGCGCTCAGGCGTTTGCAATCCCTTTCGATACAATACGGCAAGCCGGAATCTGTTGTATCAACCCTTCCAAATGGATCCACCGGAGTCGCATGGACTACGGTTGCGTTGCCGTCACTCTCGCGGCCGGGCATGTCGATTTTCCTTTACGAATACAGTCCTTCCTTTCTGAAAGTGGATGTGCGCAGGAAACAGATGGGAAATCGTCTGACGCTGAATCATGGCGGTCCGCTGGGGCTGCAATCGGTAGACGAGATCATCATTGGCAGCACGGCGCTAAAGAAAGACCAGGAATCCTGGACCCTGACCGTAGGAAAGCCCACGCCCACGGGTGGCATACGTCCTATCAATGGTCCCACCCTGCGGATTGTGCAAGATGACAAAGATCAAATCAGGGAATTGGTCTTCAAGGTTGAGTCTCTCGAGCGCGCAAAAGCCTTCCTCACCAAAAGTCAGCTTTTGGGATCCATATCCGGTCGTAGAATTTTCCTGGCCCCGTCAAAGGTGCAGGGATTGAGAATTTCGCTAACGGATAAATAGAGGCTATTTTGCGCGCCAGACTGCAGTCATCGGTTGGCAAATATTTCCCTCCTTGCTGAAACCATGGCGGACGACTACATTTACTAAGGAAGCAGTTCGGGTGATTCGCCTTTCACCGCTGACGGAGATGCGAGATGAGGCCCGACGTGGATTCACGCGTAATCGACCGGCTCCGGAGGCTGGGGGGAAAAGAACTGCTATCGGAAATGATTGACCTGTTTACATCTCATGCCGAATTGGCAATCCGTGATGCCTCTTCCGCGTGGGCGCAGCATAATCTCGATGCAATCCGGCGAGCAGCTCATTCGCTGAAATCGAGCGCGGGGAATCTGGGAGCCACTGAGGTTCGGATACTCGCGGATGAAATAGAACAGTTGGCTGAGCACGGAGCCAACGACTTCCAACCGCTCCTGTCAGATCTCGAAAAAGCATATATCCGGGCAAAGGAACGTCTGGCGGAAGTGCGCGACAAGGAAACGCAAGGCCTTGAAAATTCTGGTCGTTGATGATGATCCGGCAACGCTGCTTGTGGCTTCCATGGCCCTTCAATACTCAGGCGGCTACGAAGTGCTGTTGGCCAGCAACGGCACTGATGCGATTGAGTGCGCGAAGCAGAACCGGCCGGATGCCATCCTGATGGATATCGTGATGAATGATCTGGATGGGCTGGCCGTGTTGCGGCGACTGCACAGCCACACGGAAACGGACTCCATTCCAATCATTTTTCACACCGCCCGAACAAACCCGACCGAAATCAGCCAGCTATTGTCTTCAGGGGCAAAGGGTGTAATCGGCAAACCGGCAGATCCACTTGAGCTGGGAAATGAAATCAAGCGGATCCTCGCCATAGTGAGGAGACCGGAGCCGGAAGACAGGAGTCAGGAATGAAAACTGTCTCCTGTCTCCTGTCTCCTATCTCCTTCTCCTATTTCGCTAAAACCTGTCGAAGAACATACTGCAGAATACCGCCGTGTTTGTAGTAATCAACTTCGGCAGGAGTATCAATTCTCAGGATCACAGGCACCGAGTCGGTTTTCCCATTAGCCCTGTGGACAACAAGTGTCAGTTCCTGGCGAGGCTTCAAATCGTCCGCAACTCCCAAAACATCGAATACCTCACTGCCGTCTAACCCAAGGGATTGCGCATTGGTTCCATCCTTGAATTGACAGGGCAGCACGCCCATCCCGACCAGATTGCTTCGATGAATGCGTTCAAAGCTGCGGGCAATCACCGCGCGAACACCCAACAGGAGCGTTCCTTTGGCGGCCCAATCCCGCGAACTGCCGGTACCGTATTCCTGACCGGCAATGACGACCAGTGGCGTGCCAGCTTCTTTATACAGACATGCCGCGTCGTAAATGCTCATCCGGTCTCCGCCGGGATAAAAGGCGGTCATCCCGCCTTCGACGCCAGGCACCATCAGGTTTCGAATGCGAACGTTGGCAAAGGTACCGCGAACCATGACTTCATGATTTCCCCGACGGGAACCATAGCTGTTGAAGTCCTCCGGCAAGACTCCTTTCTGCTGCAGATAAATGCCGGCAGGAGAAGCTTGTTTGATCGCACCGGCCGGGCTGATGTGGTCCGTAGTCACGGAATCGCCCAAGATCGCAAGGGGGCGCGCCCCGCGGACTTCGCCAATGGTTCCGGGAAGGACTGTGAAGCCATCAAAATAGGGCGGTTCCTGCACATAGGTTGATTCACGGTCCCAGGCATATACATCTCCGGTACTCTCCGGAATGGCGTCCCATAAAGGGTTGTCCTGTACAAACCCGGCATACAGTCGGCGATAGGTCTCCGGATCAAAAGCAGCGCGCATATGCTCCTGGATCTCCTCCAATGTAGGCCAAAGCTCGCGCAGATAAACGGCTTCACCGCGGGCATTTGTTCCCAGGGGTTCGCGGTTCAGATCAATATCGACCCGACCCGCCAATGCGAAAGCGACCACCAGCGGAGGGCTCATCAGAAAGTTTGCCTTCAGTGACTGGTGGACTCTGGCCTCAAAATTCCGGTTTCCGCTAAGAACGCTGGCGAGGACAAGATCCTTCTCCGCTATCACGCTTTCAATGGCGGGATCCAGCGGGCCTGAATTGCCGATGCAGGTCATACATCCATAGCCGACCAGACCGAACCCGATTTTGTTCAGGTATTCCTGTAGACCTGTCTTCTCCAGATATTGGCTGACGGCGCGAGATCCTGGGGCCAGGGACGTTTTTACATAGGATGGAGGTGCGATCCCTTTCTCCACCGCCTTCTTGGCCAGTATGCCGGCCGCTATCATTACGCTCGGATTGGATGTATTCGTGCAGGAAGTGATCGAAGCGATCGCGACCGACCCATTGCCAAAAACTCCCGTCCCCGGCATTGAATCTTCAGCCTTTCCATATCCCCCCTCATTCAACGGTTTTGCGAAAATGCGGAGAAGGTCCTCCTTCAAATGGGACACCGGTATGCGATCCTGCGGGCGCTTGGGTCCGGCTACGCTGGGTTCGATTTCGGCAAGATCCAGCTCCAGCACTTCGCTGTACTGGATTCGGCTATCATCGCTTGTTCCAAACATCCCTTGCGCCTTGAAATAGCCACGCACAGCGTTGACAAGGGTTTCCGGCCTTCCGGTGTCCCTCAAATAAGTGCAGCTTTCCTCATCTACCGGAAATAAGCCGGCCGTGGCTCCATACTCCGGAGCCATGTTGCTGATGGTAGCCCGGTCGGGAACAGGCAGCGCGGCAACTCCCGGACCGTAAAACTCCACAATTTTCCCGACAACCTTTGCCTTGCGCAGCATTTCGGTAACACGAAGGACAAGATCGGTAGCCGTTGCGCCTGGCTGTAACTTGCCACTGATCCGGACACCCACCACATCCGGTGTGAGCATATATACCGGCTGCCCAAGCATCCCTGCTTCCGCTTCGATTCCTCCAACGCCCCATCCGAGGACGCCTAGTCCATTGATCATGGTCGTATGCGAATCCGTGCCGACCAGCGTATCCGGAAAGTAGAGGCCATCCCTCTCATAAACAACTCTGGCAAGATGCTCCAGATTAACCTGGTGGCAGATTCCGATCCCCGGAGGAACGACATTGAAACCATTGAATGCCTGTCTGCCCCACTTCAGAAACTGGTACCGGGCATTATTGCGCTGAAATTCCATCTCCATGTTGAGCTTCAAGGCATCCGAACGGCCAAAATAATCCACCTGGACGGAGTGGTCTATCACAAGGTCAACGGGAACGAGCGGCTCAATCATGCCGGCCTTTTTCCCGAGCCGACCCACAGCAGATCGCATGGCAGCCAGATCCACGAGCAACGGAACGCCTGTAAAATCCTGCAGCAATATGCGCGCCACAACGAAAGGTATTTCCTCGGTGCGGTCGGCCCGGGGACTCCAGTTGGCGAGTTTTGCAATCTCTGTCTCAGTTATCTTCCCGCCGTCATAGTTGCGCAGCACCGATTCAAGAAGGATGCGGATGCTAAAGGGCAAGGTGGAAACCGGGCCTACTCCTTTTGCCTCCAGTTGTGGCAGTGAATAAAACTCTCCCGTTCGTTTGCTGTCGATGCGAAATTCCTGCAGTGTCTGAAATAAGCTGTGTCTCATATCCCACTCCTTAAAGTGATGATACCCCGGCACGATTGCGACTTCGAGACAGTAACCCTCGGTGCCCGACTTCCTCAGGGCGCGCCGCTGAACCGACCTTCAGTTTCCTGCCCGAAAGTTTCTTCGGCTTCGAACGACAGTATCCGGAACCGACACATGGACTTCAAGTGTATGGCTGCGGCCGTCGAGTTTTGATTTCTCAGGATAATATCCTAACAGGTACTGCGATCGTAATTCCTCCAGTATCTGTTTGAATGCTTTATCGAACTCCGTAACCTCGCTTCGATAAAATCTGCCTGCTGACGCCTCCGAAATGCGGCGGAGGTATTCCGCGGCCTGATCTTCCCGCTGCTGCCACGGATCTTTTGTCCCTTCTCTCGGTTTGGACGGTTTTGGTAAACGCACGGAGGATCCGATGATTTCCTTCATCAGTTCGCGGGGGTCTACATGATAGAAAATCGAGTAGATCATCGTGCCTGAAGCGGCAATACCATCAAGAAGGCCATCCGCCGAGATGGCACTGCCATGATCCTGCCCATCTGACAGCAGCACAATTGCCTTTCGTCCGGACACGGTCCGGAAGCGTCCCTGAACAGTCTCAATGATGGCATCCCTCATTCGAGTGCCGGATCCGCCAGCCCTGGCCTGCTCGATGGCAGAACTCAGTTGCTGTATATCGGAAGTAAAGGGACAGAGAGTATTCACATCCGAATCAAAGCTCAAAATTGCAGCCTGATCCCGGGAACGCATCTGTTGAAGGAATTTGGAAGCTGATTTTTTTATCTGATCCAGGACGGTTGTAGTGCTGCGACTGGTATCGAGCAGCAGGACGATTTTAAGCGGATCCTCGGATGTTAAAAACAGCGAGACGGGCACCTGAATACCATCTTCGAACAGCTGGAAATCTCCGGATTTCAAATCGGGCACAAATTTCCCTCGCTGGTCATTGATCAGGACCGGGACTGTTACAAGCGCGCTCTCCACCTGGATCCTTGGAGAATCGCTTGATACCTGTCCCCGCAGCCCGAACGGCATGAAAAGTAAAACTAGAATCACGGAAAGAACCGATCTTCTCATCGGGCAAAAATAACACATTACAGGCGACAATTGCACATTGCTCTATTCACTGGGAGCGCAAACACTGAATCCGGAATCAGAACCAATGTCACTTCTCCGGCATATGCCTGCGTGATTCTTCTTTCACTCTATGGGATAATGGAAATTCTTGCTCAAATATGTGTGAAAAATATGAAACCACATCCAAAAGTAATCGGCGTAATTCCAGCCCGCTTTGACTCTCAGCGCCTTCCGGGAAAGGTCCTGCTTCCGATCGGAGGCAAGGCAATGATCCATTGGGTCTATGAGAGAGCTCGAAAATCTCCGCTGCTGACTCAACTGGTAATTGCCACGGACAGTGAGAAGGTCCGGCAGTACTGCAATGAACAAGCGATTCCAGTGATGTTCACGCTGAAGCACTCATCGGGAACGGATCGGTTGAACGAAATCATGTTGCGCACCGATGCGGAGATATACGTCAACATTCAGGGGGACGAACCCACGATCCGCACCGAACACATCGACCTGCTGCTGAAACCGCTTCTGGCGAAGCAGGGCGAAGTTTCTACCCTGAAGGTAGCGATCGATATCGAAGCCGCACAGGACCCTAATGTGGTAAAGGTTGTAACCGATAACCGAAACCGCGCGCTTTACTTCTCGCGTTTTCCTATTCCGTTTGACAGGAATGCACAGGGCGGGGCTCAGTTTTTCAAGCACATAGGACTGTATGGCTATACACGGTCGGCTTTGGGGCTTTTTCACAGCCTGCCGCAATCCACGCTTGAACTCAGCGAAAAACTCGAGCAATTGAGATACCTGGAAAACGGGATTCCTATCGTGGTCTCCGAGACAATGCACGACACGGTGGGCGTCGATACAGAGGCAGATCTGGAACGAGCCGCCGAGTTTCTGAAGTCTGAACAATAAAGGTTGTTTCATGTATCTGCTGTATAGCATTGTACTGGTGACATGGGGGCTTCTGCTGATTCCCCTTGCCCTTTACAGGGTGTGGTTCCGGAAGAAGCGTTTCCCCGGCATGCGACAACGTTTCGGACGCCTGCCCGAAGCCCTGAAAGCCGACAGCCGCCCTACCCTATGGTTTCATGCCTGTTCGGTTGGCGAAACGCTGAGCCTGCCGCCGTTGGTTCAGGCGCTGCAGCAACGCTTTCCGAATGCCCGCTTCGTGTTTTCAACCATCACGCAGACGGGCCAGATGATGGCAGTACAGCACTTCAAAGCCTATGGAGTCGGCAATACCTTCTATTTTCCCATCGATCTTGCATCCGTAATCAGGCGCGTGCTGAACTGGATTCAGCCCGCGATGATCGTGATCATTGACACCGAGATCTGGCCTAACCTGATCCATCAGGCACATCTGCGCAAGATCCCGATAGTTCTTGCCAACGGGCGCATTTCGGCTTCCTCATTTCCCTACTACCGTCTTGCCCGTCCGGTACTGTCACGGGTTCTTTGGCAATACGGCCTGCTGCTGATGCAATCCGATGAGGATGCCCGCCGAATCACGGCAATCGGCGCGCCTCGGGAAAAAGTATCCGTTTCCGGAAACATCAAATTCGACAAGAACCAGGTTGAAAAAACGGTTGCGGGAAAAAAGGATCTTGATGCTGTTTTTCTGTCCGGGCTGGAAGGCGCGCCGCTCATTGTCGCCGGAAGCACGCATCCGGGGGAAGAACAGATTCTGCTGGAGTCCTTCCGTCGCATCCGGCTGATGCCGGAATTCTCCCAAACTCGACTTCTTCTCGCTCCCCGTCATCCGGAACGCTTCAGCGAGGTAGCCGATTTGCTAATGAACAGCGGATTCAGCCTGCAACGTCGCACGGATTCGAAAGCGCCTTCGAGCCCCGCCGACATCCTGCTGCTCGATACCCTGGGAGAGCTTGCGGAAGCTTACCGCTATGCCACAATTGCATTCGTCGGAGGAAGCCTTATCCGGCGTGGCGGACACAGCATTATGGAACCCGCGCTATATTCCAAGGCCATCGTCACAGGACCATCCATGGAGAATTTCCGCGCAATTATCGAGGAATTCAGAAAACACGACGGCATCCGGCAGATCGCGGCGGGCCAGGAGGCGCGCGATTTGCAGGTTGAACAATTGGTCCGGGAAATGGCAAATCTGCTCCGGGATGCAAACCTGCGCGAAAGGCTTGGGAAGAACGCATTTTCGATTCTGGAGAAAAATCGGGGCGCAACCCAGATAACCGCGGATCGGATTGCCACGTATTTCCAGGAGGCGCAAAAATTGCCTCAAGATACGACATCACGGATTGGCGCTGAATCCGTGTAATTAAGCTAACCATAGAGCCTGCCGGGAATCGGAATTTTGTCGCGAATTCCCGAACAGGCCCCTGACCTTGGTATATATTAGAGCCGATGAAAGACCTCATTCAAAACTGCCTTGCCGCACTGAATCCGCGGACGCTCACGGACGGATTTGTCCGTGAGGCGGCCGTATTGATGCCTATCTTCGAATGGGAGAATGAATACCACTTTCTTCTGACACGCCGAACGGAGGAGGTGCAAACGCACAAAGGACAAATCTCATTCCCCGGCGGCATGCGGGAGAGCGGTGAGGACCTGTTCACCACCGCCCTGCGCGAAACATACGAAGAGGTCGGCATCGAGGAACACAGAATTGAACCGCTGGGCAGGTTCCACGACTATATTTCCATTACCTATTTTCGAGTGACTCCTTTCGCGGGGTTTATCGACGGCCCCTTCCAGACGGTCCCGCAGGTCCACGAAGTAGCTGAAATCCTGCAGGTCCCGTTCCGGGTCTTTCTGGATCCGGCAAGGCTTCGGACTGAAAGGCGCATCGTGATGGATAAGGAAGAGACCGTATATTTTTATTCCTACGGGACCCATGAAATATGGGGATTAACGGCCCGCATCATTCATGATTTTATGGAGACGCTGAATCTGCAGCACTGCAATTTGTGACGCCGGTTCAGCGGGGAGCAATGGGTGTACCAGCCGATAGGCATCTTTGATTCCGGTTTCGGTGGTTTGACGGTCCTAAGGGAAATCGAGCAGATTCTACCCGGCTACGATTACCTTTACCTGGGCGATAATGCACGTGCGCCTTACGGCAACCGCTCTTTCGAGACGGTATATGCCTATACGCTGGAGGCCGTTCGCTGGCTGTTTGACAGGGGATGCCATCTGGTCGTCCTTGCCTGCAACACATCTTCAGCAAAAGCCCTCCGCACCATACAGCAGCGGGATTTGCCCCACATAGCACCGAGGAGACGAGTGCTCGGCGTTATCCGGCCAGTCACAGAATCGGTAGGCAAGATCACTCGCTCGGGCCATGTCGGAATCCTCGCGACGGCAGGAACCGTTGCGTCTCAATCCTATGTCATTGAGGTAAAGAAATATTTTCCTGAAGTGACGGTGGTCCAGGAAGCCTGTCCGATGTGGGTGCCGCTCGTTGAAAACAATGAATTTGAAAGTGACGGGGCCGATTTCTTTGTTCGCCAACACATAAACCGTATTCTCGCAGCCGATCCCCTCATCGACACCATGGTTCTCGGATGTACGCACTACCCGCTATTGCGACAGAAGATTGCCACGTTTCTTCCGTCCGAAATTGCGGTTGTATCCCAGGGAGCCATCGTCGCGGTAAGTCTCGCCGATTATCTCGAGCGCCACCCCGAAATCGAGAGGCAGTGTTCAAAGCAGAGACGGAGAGATTTCTTCACCACAGAAAAAGCCGAGTTTTTTAATCAATCCGCAACACTGTTCTATGGCCGGGAAATCCGATGCAACGAGAACCGTGAGATGGCTGGCGTTCCCGGGTTTCGGCAATAGCTGAAATCAACAGGATCCGGGCTTGTCCACCGATAAAGTCGTAGCAAAGCTTAATCGCTTGATTAATGCGAGTGGTTACGATAGAAAAGCTGTTCGCAATAATACCTTAAGGGGATTTTTATGTATTCGTTTGAACCTACGGATGAACAGAAAATAGTCGTAAATGCCGCGAAAAAGCTGGCGGTCAAGGAATTTCGCAATCGAATGCGCGATGCGGATGAGGCTGGAGAACCAGCCGCCGAATGGACTCAGGCGGGATGGGAACTGGGGCTGCTTCCGGCCAGCATTCCAGAGGAATATGGTGGGTTTGGAGAGCACTCCGCAATGACGTGGACTTTGGCTGCCGAGGAACTGGCATGGGGCGATCTCAGCGCTACATTGGTCCTGGCATCCCCCAACCTGGTGGCAATCCCCATTTTCCTGTGCGGGACAGAGGAACAGAAAAAAGAACTTCTCCCCCTCTTCTGCGGAGATGCCTTTGCCTGCGGTTCGGCAGCACTCATGGAGCCCCATTTTGGCTTTGACCCCAATAGCCCCAAAACAACCGCAATCCTAAAGGATGGAAACTATATTCTGTCCGGTAACAAATGCAATGTGCCGTTTGCAGCCGAATCCGAATGGATGCTGGTTTATGCCTCTCTCGAGGGGCAATGCCAGGCATTCCTGGTCCCCAAGGGAACCCCAGGACTCACAATCAAAGAACGCGAAAGCAGTATGGGAATGAAAGCATTACCCATGTATTCCATAGAGCTGAATGAATGCTGCGTGCCCGCGGCGCGTCGCCTGGGCGGTGCAGCCGGATGCGACTTCCAGCTTCTATTGAGTTCCTCGCGCGTAGCCCTTGCCTCCATGGCGGTGGGCGTTGCCCGGGCGGCCCATGAGTTTGCGGTCGACTATGCAAAGAACAGAAAGGCCTTTGGGGAAGCGATTGCGCAACGTCAGTCTATCGCATTCACGCTGGCGGAAATCATCACCGATATTGACGCCGCTCGATTACTGGTCTGGGAGGCCGCATGGCGGCTGGACAATCATCAGGACGCAACCAAGGAAGCTTACCTGGCTATGAACTTTGTCAGCGACGTCGCGCTTCAGGCGTGCGATCGCGCGGTTCAGATTCTTGGCGGGTACGGATATACTCGAGATTTCCCGGTTGAGCTCTTTCTACGCAACGCGCGCGGTTTCGGAGTCATGGAAGGCATTGCCATCGTGTAGTTGTCTGGAGATATTTGAATGATCAGCTTTGAAAATTCGCCAAAAATTAAGGAACAAACCGAATACGCGGAATCAATCGCCCGGGACATTATCCGGCCGCAGGCACGATTCTTTGATGAGAATGAACACGAAGAACCCTGGGAGTTTGCAAAATATATCTGGAATACCGCCCGCAAAAAGCTGGAAAGTCTGGATCCGTCGGTGGTCGTTCCGGAAGAACCATTCATGCTGCAGCTCCACATGATAGAAATGATCTCCTGGGGCGATGCAGGATTTTTTATGTGCCTTCCCTGGCCCGCGCTTGGGGGCAACGCCATTTTCACTACCGGAACGAAAGAACAAAAGGACAACCTCGCCAAACGATTCCAGGGCAGCGAACCGACATGGACGTGCATGGCTCTGACCGAGGCCCACTGCGGATCCGACTCTTCCGCTATCCGGACGCGTGCCGTGCGCGACGGAAACAACTGGGTTCTGAACGGAGAGAAGCTGTTTGTCTCGAGCGCGAGAAAGGCAATGATTGATTCCCATGGCGTCATGGTTGTCTGGGCGACGGTGGATCCCAAAGCCGGTCGCGCCGGCATTAAGCCTTTCATGGTGGAATCGGGAACTCCCGGCGTCAAGATATTCAAACTTGAAAAGAAGTTGGGATTCCGATCCAGTGATACGGCGGTGGTGATTCTGGAGGATTGTCGTATCCCGCTGGAAAACCTGCTGGGTGGAGAGGAAGGCAAAGGCTTCAAGGGAGCGATGAAAACCTTCGATTCGGCCAGGCCCGCAGCGGCCGCCAACGGAATGGGAATCGCGCGTGCCACTCTGGACTTCCTGAAAGAACAGCTCGCCGAGCAGGGCATCAAAATACGGTACGGTGTCCCCCGTCATCTCCTCACCGCCATCGAGCGCGACATCATTGATATGGAAGCACAGCTGAGGGCGGCATGGCTTCTCGTTGTGCGGGCGGGATGGCTTGTTGATCAAGACCGGCGCAACACACTGGAATCATCCATGAGCAAAGTGAAGGCCGGAGAGGTTATCACCAGGATTACCCAAAAGGGAATCGAGCTTATGGGTCCGTTGGGATATTCCCGACGCCTGCTGCTTGAAAAATGGATGCGCGACGGCAAGGTCATTGATCTGTTTGAAGGAACGGGGCAGGTCAACCGGCTGGTCATAGCGCGGCAGATTCTCGGCTATTCCAACAAGGAACTGAAATAGCCGGGGGCTACCCGGCCTCCCGCGCCGGGATCAAAGGAGCACTACGTGTACCCGCTCGTTGTGATTGGGCTGAATGCGGTCATCGTAGCTGTCACGGAGGAAACGCCTCGAATCCTGACCGTAAAGCGGGCGGAGCATTCACTGGCAGGCGGCTTGATGCTCGAGCAGGAAACATCCCCCCTCGAGCCCTTCGATGCAATACCCTTTGGGCCGTTCGACCCATCCACCGATCGAACACTCGAGATTGGCCTGCGCCGCTGGGTCCGGGAACAAACAGGACTCGAGTTGGGCTATGTCGAACAGTTGTACACCTTCGGTGACCGCAACAGAGATCCGTCGGAGGAAGCGGGCGGCCCCAGGGTGATTTCGGTGGCCTACCTTGCATTGGTTCGCGAAGGAAAACCTTCCGGCACCGCCGGAGCCCACTGGAAGGAATGCTATCGATTCTTTCCGTGGGAGGACTGGCGCGCGGGGCGGCCAGACATCATCGAAAAACACATAGCGCCGGTACTCGATCAATGGGTTCATACCGCCGCGGATCCCCGGACACGCCAGGAGCGGCGCGAGCGCATTGATATCAATTTTGGCCTGGGTGGAGCGCCCTGGGTTCCGGAGCGAGTGCTGGAGCGTTATGAATTGGTTTATGAGGTCGATCTTGCCGCGGAAGCGCTGCGGAACCGGGGAATCATCGGCGATGCTTCCGGAGAGGACTGGAAACAGCGCCTCGGCCGGCCCATGGCCTTGGATCACCGGCGGATTCTGGCAACCGCACTGGGACGTCTCCGCGGAAAACTGAAATACCGACCTGTTGTTTTCGAACTCCTGCCATCGGCCTTCACATTATTGCAGCTTCAACGCGTTGTGGAAGCACTCGCGGGAGTCCGGCTACATAAGCAGAATCTTCGCAGGCTGGTAGAAAACGGCGGGCTGGTCGAAGGCACCGCACGCTTCGATCAACAAACCGGAGGTCGGCCGGCTGAACTGTTCCGATTTCGACGGGACGTCCTCCGTGAACGCCCGGCTCCCGGAGTTGGTTTGCCAGGAATCAGGCATGCAGGATAAAATAGAGCCGTTATCAAAACTCAGGATGTTGCCGGGTTAAACGTAGCAGCTTTCAGGACGAGGAGATCATGAAATATCGGGTTTTGACCGTTGCGCGAGAGTATGGAAGCGGTGGGGGCGAAATCGCCGCCGTCATAGCAAATGAACTCGGATGGAGACTGGTGGATAAGGACCTGATTACGGATATCAGCCATGTGGAAAAAGTGCCACCCAGTGAAGTCGAAGCTTTTGATGAAAAGGTCGACCCCTGGATCCACCGAATCACTCGCTCAGTGTGGGGAGTTGGAGCGGATGGAATCTCTCCTGTCGCCCCCGTCGATATGTTTGATGCTCAAAAGACGGCTGCGATGGCAAAGCGCACGATTCATGAAGCCTACAAGATGGGGCAGTGCGTCATCGTGGGACGCGGATCCCAATGTGTCCTGCGGAACAAGGAAGATGTATTTCACGTCTTTGTCTATGCCAATTGGGAAGAGCGTGTCCGCAAAATTCGCGAGCGCAAAGGACCGGGAAAGGACATTGAAGGGATGATCCGATCCATCGATGCGGAACGCTCCGAATATGTCCGGCTGCATTACCGGCAAAACTGGCTGAATCCCTATCTCTACGACATGATGATCAATTCCAAAGGCCAAAATGAGCAGGTCGCGCGGCTTATCATTGGCGCCATGAAAATGGTCCCGGAGTCAGCGCCCAAAGCCTGATTCGACCGATTCGTAAGTACCGACCATCCGACGCAGCCGTCGCGGCGGCAACGGCTGCGCTGGATTCAGATTTGCTCTTGCCGGAGGAACACCAGGGCTCCCCAGTGGGAGTCCATTACCGGCGAAGCCACTGATTCAGCCATCCCAGCACCGTTTCATGCCACTGAATGCTGTTTTGCGGTTTGACCACCCAGTGATTCTCATCCGGGAAATATAAAAGCTTCGAGGGAATCCCCTTACGCTGCAGCAGCGTGAATGTCGACAGACCCTGCGTCGCGACGACGCGGAAGTCCTTGCCTCCGTGAACCACCAGCATCGGAGTTTTCCAGTTCCGCACGAAATTCAGAGGACTGTCCTTCGTGTATCCGGCCGGGTTGTCATAAGCCGGCCCGCCATGCTCCCATTCCGGGAACCAGAGTTCTTCCGTATCATAGTAAGCCGTAAGCTCATCGAGATTCCCGTCATGGCAGACAAGGGTTTTGAACCGGTCCGTGTGCCCTTCAATCCAGTTGATCATATACCCGCCATAGGAGGCACCCAGTGCCGCCATCCTGCCGCTGTCAAGAAAGGGATATTTTTGCAGGGCGAAGTCGAGCCCTTTCATCAGGTCGTCGTAAGGTGCACCGCCCCAGTCATTATTGATCGCATCGGTAAATGCCTGTCCGTAGCCGGTGGAACCATGAAAGTCTATCATCACGGCGGCATAGCCTGCTCCGGCATAAGCCTGCGGATTCCATCGATAGTGAAAGTCATTCCCGAATGAACCCTGAGGCCCGCCATGAATTAAAAACGCGACGGGATATTTCTTCGCAGGATCGAAGTCAACCGGGTGAACGATATAGCCGTACACGGTATCCCCTTTTGCCCCTTTGAATGCAAATTGCTCCGGGCTCCCGAATTTCACGGCAGCCACCCGAGCATCATTTACGTGCGTAATGCGTCGCAGATCCTTCCCGCTCAGGCCAATGGAGTAGAGTTCCGTAGGGTTGAGCAGAGAATGCATGCCAAAGAGAATACGACCTCCGGGGAGGAGTTGTGGGCTCGAAGTCGTCCCCTTTTCAAGAATGATGCGGGCTTTCCCGCTCGCTGCATCGATAGAAAAAATCGAGTGCTGCCCAAGATGATCAGCAGTACAGAGTATTTCCTTGCCGTCCGCAGTCCACTTCAATTCGCCGGCAGAACGATCGCCACGATCCGAATCATCCGCTCGCACCACGATTTTGCGCTCCCGGCCGCCTTGCCAGTCCCGCAGGATAATATCAAAGCGATCGGCCTCATAGCCCGATCGAGTCATCGCCAGGTAAGCGAGAGTCTTTCCATCAGGTGAAAATGCCGGCTGGCCGTCCCAAGCGGGATTGGAGGTGATCCTTTCGGGCTTTGCGGATCCGTCCGCCTGCGCGGCAAATAAATCATAGTTGGTAGACCACGCCTCCTCGCGCCCAACATCTTTGGTACTGAAAACAATCACGCGGCTGTCGGGAGAGATAGCGACGTCCTCAGCTCCACCGAAGGGCTTTTGCGGACAGTCCGCCGACATATCCGCCATGATGTCCCGGGCAGGCCCGGCCGGCAGCGGATAGACAAAAAGGTGATTGCGGGTGCCATCCTCCCAGTTATCCCAGTGGCGAATAAACAGGCGGTCGTATGTCAGCCCGCTGGCCTTGGATGCCTCCTTGTCGCCCAATATCTTTTTTGTTTCCTCCGGCGATTTCCCGGGGAAAACCGGCATGGAAAAAACCAGGTATTTTCCGTTTGGCGCAACCTGAAGAGCGTCCGCATCCAGGGGAAGGCTGGTAACCGGCTCCGCTTCACCACCGTTCAATGACAGACGCCACACCTGCTGCGAACCCGACCGCGTTGAAAGGAAATAGAGGCTTTTGCCATCGGGACTCCAGCGCGGCTGGCCGTCGCTGGACGGATTATTCGTCAACTTGCGGATTTCGGATCCGTCAATCCGGGCCACATAAACATCGGTTCGGCGCCGGTTTGCATCAAGATCGGTCACGCTGATGGAAAATGCGACTTTGTCTCCATCCGGCGAAACCTGCCAGTCGGAAATCCGATCCATTGCAAGCATGTCCCGAATAGAAAAGGGATGGGGATCCGCGGCCAGGGATGGCAAAACAAAAATAAGATAAGACATCGACCATAATGCAAGACGACGCATGGTACCTCCTCTGCTATCGCTGCATTCTAAAGCAGGGAGGAAAAAACAGCCAGTGGCCCCGCGGAAAAATTATCCCAAAGCGCCTGGCAATTATTCCATGGATAGATATCCTGTCTTTTCCACAAATTTCCTTTATCCGAAAAAAAAGATTCAAGCATAGAATGCAGGAATCGGGATCAGGGAGGAATCCATGGCAGAGGACCCATCGATTAAAATCAGGCTGCAGGAACTAGTGGATCGAAGCTGGCCTATCGCGAGCATTCGAGCCCATTGCGATGCGCTCACCGCGGAAGGTATGCCCACAAAAATTCTCGATCGGGATCTAATTCTGGCGGAAAAGGATGCGATTCTGAATCGTGTACAACGGAGAGCGGAAGAATATAACTTTGTTGCAGGCAACTGTGCTCGAAGCTCTGCTCTGGCCGTCATGGAGGAATTCGGCCTGGGCAATATGCAAATCATCAAAGCGCTCTCTCCGTTTCCCGGGTTTGGCGGCACCGGGTGGATGTGCGGAGGCGTAAGCGGCGGACTCATTGCAATCGGATTGTACCTGGGCAGCGATGATCTGCAGAATCACGCGGCCGTCGCGGCTACGATGGTGGCGGGCAGGCAATTCATGGCCCGGTTTGAATCTGAAGTTGGCGTCGTAACATGCCGGCGGATCCAGGAGGATGTTGTCTTCGGCCGCTTTATGGATCCGGGAGCCAGCCCTGAAAACATGGAGGCCTTTGCCAAGGCGCATGGCTTTGAGAAATGCAGCCTGATTGCAGGTATCGGAGCCAGGATCGCAGCCGGAATCATCATTGAAAACCTGAAATCTTGACTCCGTTCCGGAGGGCTCAGGGGTAGGCGACCTCCATTCGAAAACTTCAAAGCGGTCTTTACGCAGAGTTGCAGGGATACCAGGAGCGGGAATGGCATCGGAAGGAACTTCAAAAGACTGGCTGACCGCATTGGCTTCCGCCGAAGTCGGGGATAAGGTCATTCCTACTTTCTGCGCCATGTGCGGACCGGGTCTGGGCTGCGGGATATATGCCTACGTGAAGAAAGGCAGATTCACGCGAGTGGAGGGGATGAAGGAATCGCCGGTAAATGAAGGACGGCTATGTGCGAAAGCGCATGCGGCCCCACAGTGGGTTTACTCCCCTCAACGGCTGCTCTTTCCAATGAAGCGGATCGGGAGGAAAGGAGATGGGAAATTTGCGCGAATTTCCTGGAATGAGGCACTAGATCTCATTTCGACAAAGCTAAAGGAGCAGAAAGAACAATATGGCCCGGAGTCATTGGCAATACTCTCGCCCGCCCGCCGGTCCTACAGCGAATTTCTTTATCGGTTCCTGATCGCGCACGGCAGTCCCAACTATGGTCACAGCGGCATTTGTGCCATGCAAAAAACTTTCGCCTTCACCTACACGCTGGGTGCAGCGCCTGTTCCGGACATTCCAAACAGTAAACTCATCCTTATCTGGGGCAAGCAGCCGGTTTACTCCGGCAGCACAAGAGGTAATCTCAAACAGATACTGGACGCGAAGGCACGCGGGGCAAAAATAATATCTATCAAACCGACCATGGAGCCGGATGTTGCGATTTCCGATGCGTGGATTCCTATCAGGCCGGGAACGGATGCGGCACTTGCCCTCGCAATGCTCCATGTCATCATCAGGGAAAAACTGTATGACGCCTCGTTCGTGGCTCAATGGGCCTATGGATTCGATCGGCTTGAACAGCATATTGTCGGCTATACACCAAGATGGGCAGAAGAGATAACCGGAATTCCCGCGAATAAGATCATTGATATTGCACGGTCCTATGCCACGGAAAAACCCGCCTGCATTGACCATGGCAATGGCCTTGAACATGCTCCATCATCCAACCATGCGGTTCGTGCCATCGCTATCCTTATGGCGATTACTGGTAATCTGGACAAGCCCGGCGGCGATATTTTCCCGGGGGCACCCGCCCTGCCTATGCCCAAAAGCGTCCATCTGCGCGAACGCTATACGCAGGAATGGGTGGATAAGCTGGCCGGGGAAGAGTTCCCCAAGGCCTTTCAGCCCTGGGTTGAAGGAACCTCCGCCGCATATTACCGCCTGTTCGATAGCATTCTTACAGAGAAACCCTATCCACTGAGAACGCTAATTGCCCCCGGCACTCAGCCGACTGTCAGCACGCGCGGATCGAAAAATGTCATTGCGGCTCTGCAAAAACTCGATTTCTATGTCGTGATCGATGTCATGCGCACCGCTGAAATCAACTATGCCGATGTGGTGATCCCCGTGGCAACAATGTACGAAACGGATCATCCCTTTGAATATTCCGGCAACTGGATCATGGCTCGCAACAAGGTGATCGAGCCCCTGGGAGACTATAAGTCCGACTATGAGTTCTGGATCGAGCTCGGGATGAAGATGGGTTATGGGCAAGATTTCTGGAACGGCAGCATGGAGGAGTGCATCAAGGACCAGCTCAGCCCGTTGGGAATATCCATGGAGGAATTGCGGGCCAGACCCACAGGCATGACATCACCCCCCAAGCCGATGGAGTATGAAAAATATGCCGGGATCTTCAGCCGGCTCAGCACGCGCTTTTCGAAGGCCCCATACCTGCCGCAAGGCAAGGTTGCAATCTATAATACGACCTTTGAGGAAAACGGTTTCAGCCCCCTCCCCATCTGGGTTGAACCGCCAGAAAGCATAACCGGCACACCCGACCTGCGGAATAAATATCCGCTGATCTTTTCCGATTTTCACACATCAAAAGTATATAACGCCTCCTGGCTGCGCAACATACCCTGCCTGCGAGAGATTCTCCCTTACCCAACATTGCAGATGCATCCTTGCACCGCACGCGAAAGAGGCATTGATGATGGGGACTGGGTCGTCGTTGAATCGCCCCACGGGCGCCTTAAAATCAAAGCTCAGGTCAATCCGGGAATCAGGCCTGACACGGTTATGGCGCTGCATGGATGGTGGCAGGGATGCGAAGCGCTAAACCTGTCAGACTATCCACTTCTCGAAGGCGGGGCTAACACCAATACCATGTACAGCGTTGATTTCAACAAAGCCTTCGACCCGATCGTCACCGCCATGTCGAGTCAGACTCTTGTACAGGTAACAAAGGCGTTAGCCTGAAGGGAGCCCCCATGCAGAGGCAGCTTGGATTTTTCTTCAACAGTGATCGATGTGTTCAATGCCATGCATGCGAAGTGGCATGTAAATCCTGGGATGAGCTGGAGCCCGGTATTGCATGGAGAAAAGTGAGGGACGTCTGGGCCGGGACCTTTCCCGATGTTACAAATAAAACGCTTTCCTTCGCCTGCATGCACTGTGCACAGCCCGCCTGCATCCGTGTGTGCAAAGCCAAAGCAATTTCGAAGCGTCCCGAGAACGGAATCGTTGTGGTGGAGCAGGAGAAGTGCGTTCATTGTCATTCCTGCCTCACCGCCTGTCCGTTTCACATACCGCAATATGGGCAATCAGGATCCATGCAAAAATGCAATTTTTGCATGGAAAAACTGGCTCAGGGGAAGCAGCCGTCCTGTGTGGCTACCTGCCCGGGGGAAGCCCTGAAATGCGGAACAATGGAGGATCCGGTCAGGACTGCCGAGAACGGGGCCCAGACGGGATTCTTATTCAAGACGGGTGCATCCATGCTCGTATCAGGAAGACTGACGGAAAAGGAATTCTGGGCATTGATAAACCGGGACCAAGGCGAGGAGAGATGAAGGTGGCGGCGAATTCCCCGCCGCCTTCATCCTCTCTCGTTCCACGCGATTTCCTATAACCGATTTTTGATCTTGGAGCGCACATACCCTTCCGGAAAGGGCTCGACTTTGTGCCCTACAATCGTGTATTCCTTGTCCTTCTGAGTAAAGGAGCCTTCCAGTTCCATATATCCCTGCGGATCGAACATAGGCGTGGCGCTGAAACCCATAATGCCGGTTGCCGGTGCGTGGGTGAATGTATAGGCGACGCTCTGATCCTTGAAGTTCGCCAGGCCATGCTCGAGCATTCCTTCCATGGCAGCTTTCAGCGTGTAATGCGTCGATGCACACTTGAAGCCGAGTTCGGTCATCTGCTCCATCGTAACGTTGGGAGTTCCGTTATCGGCGCGAACATCAGCAAAGATCTTCCATCCGGGCACACGGGCAGACATAAACTTCGCCTGGTCATAGGTTCCAACCTTGACAATCATTGCCATATCCGCACCCATTTCCATTGCTTCCCGCATGCGGGTGCAGCCCTCTTCAAATTCCTCAAGATCATCCGGATCGGCATTGGACCTGGCAATCAAAAGGCAGTTGCTCCCCTGAAGCGCTTCCACTGCGGCGCGGATCTTGGCATAGTACATTTCCCTGGGCAGCAGCCGCGTTGTGTTTTCCATATCTCCGGCATCTTCCAACTGAACTGCCGCCGCGCCGGCAGCCGCCAGCCGCCTAGCCGACCGGAATACAGCCAACGGGCCGCCAAAACCGTCCTCGATATCAGCGATAAGCGGGATGGAACAGGTCTGGGAAACACGGCTGACAACCCATTCCAGATCGGTAAGGTTCGTAAAGCCGTAGTCAATCACTCCATTCATGGCGATCGACGTTTCGCCGCCACTTAACAGCATAACCGGAAAGCCGCACATCTCCACGGCTCTTGCCGAGGCACAGTCATACACACATGGCACCAGAAAGCATTTCGTGCTCGTTTCGAGGATCTTACGAAGCGTGATTTTGCTGGACATAATCCCATTCCCTTCCCTGTGATTGGATCTATTGCGAAAATTCCGCAAGGCCTTCAATGGCGTATGCCCGAACCGGGGATGAATCGAGCCCCTTGATAGGCAATGGCGAATACGACATGAAAAATATATCGGTGGACAAACGATCGAGATTTTTGAGCACTTCGAGAAAAACTATGTTCCTGGCCATCAGAACATCGTGAAATGCAGATACATCCTCATTGTTGTTCTCAATCGACACACCATCTCCGAACCCCACGCACTTAACGCGCATTTCGGCAAACCACTCCGCAACTTCGCGGCCAATAAACAGCCTTTTGTCTTCGACCGTATTGGTCTTTTTCGTGAACGGCTCAATCCCGTAGGGCGAATCGATAAGCACAATATCGTCAGCCTGTATTCTACCGGCAGAGGCCTTTTCCATATCCGCGGGCATAATGTGACTGTTGGGGTTCAGATGAATCAGCTTCACGTAGACCGCCCGCCCCATAAAACTGGTCAGCGGCAGGGCCTGCACGTCCGGCCAGCTGTCGTTGTGATGGTATGGACATTCCACGTGGGTTCCCAGGTGACTCATCAGGTCCATATGGGTGTGGAAGTCCGGAATCGGGCCGCCAGTATTAAAGCGAAATAAATGACAGCGCCGTGTCTCCGTTTGCGGGTCCAGACTTTTGGAGAGATCAATGACTCTCAGTTTCCCCATTTGATAGACGCTCATATTTTCGCCTCGCAGTATAAATATTCGCTGATTTACGATGGCCAGCTTAAATGGAAGAGCGAAATAGGGCAATTCCTATTTCCCGCCCAATGCCTTGGACGATTATTAAAACTTGTGGCCGGCCCCGCAAGCCGATTATCCCGGTCTCAACAAAACAGAGGACATCAGGGGGTTACCATGACCATCCACGACACGCCAAATCGATCCCGGACCATTCCAAAATGCGGAGAATAGAAAGTTCGGCTCAAAGGCATCTGCACTTCACCTCCCTCGGCCAATGCGTCGAACATCTGTTTTGCTCTGTCTCCATCCGGGGGCAGGAGGCATAAGGAAAAACCCTGGAATTTCGGCTCTCCGCTGCAGAGACCATCGGAAACCATTACGGTCACGTCGCCCACTCTCAGGCTTGCGTGCATTATTTTGTCGCCGGCGCCATGTGCATTCGGCCCCTGGTCCGGTCCATCCTGGTACCGCATTAATGAGGTTAATTCCGCCCCAATTGCCGTTTGGTAAAATTCAATCGCCTCATCACAGCGCCCTTCGAAAAACAGGTATGGTTCTATTTTCATGTCTGTCGATCCTCTCCGCGAGACTATGCCAACATGGTATCCAGAGCACATGCGCAGAGTCAATTCTCGACACTGTCTCGCGTTGGCGGGACTCCCTTTCTTGTAGATCCAGCAAATTCCCTATAGAATCCGAATAGATTAAGAAGCAGGAGGACGCAAATGAAACCGGCAGCCGGGCGGAAGTCCTTCTCGAAGCATAATCTCTATTGCCTGTGAGGAGAGCGATGAGTTCCCAAATATTCAATCCGCATAGACTCGGGCTAGGCATCGCGGGCTTGCTGGCCTTCCTGCTGAGCAGTTTTGTTTTGCAGGCACAAGATCTGGATTCCCTTGTGAATGTGCTACTGGAGAGAAATCCTTCAATCCTTGCCGCGCGCAGAGCCGCGGATGCCAGTCGCGCCAGGATCACACCGGCCCGTACACTCCCTGAACCCACCGTCAGTTTTGAGACCATGGGAGACCTGCTTCCGCCTGTGCTCATGGCAGGGGATGCCTCGAGCGCTCGTGTGCTGCGGTTTTCCCAGGAATTTCCTTTCCCCGGAAAACTGAAGCTGCAGGGACAGGCCGCTTCCGCCGAAGCATCCGCGCAGATGTGGAAGTATGAAGAGGCACGGCGCGATGCCGTTGCCGAATTGAAGTCTGCGTATTATGACCTGTTTCTTGCCCAAAAACTGACTGCCGTCATTGAAAATTCGAAAAGACTTCTTCAGCAGTTTACGGAAATCAGCGAGTCGCAGTACAAAGTCGGGAAAGGAGCGCAGCAGGACATTTTGAAGGCAGAGGTCGAAGCTGCCAAGCTAATCGATCGTCTGGCCGGGCTCGAGCGGGAGCAGGGATCCGCACAGGCAAAAATCAACACTTTGCTTTATCGATCCCCGGAAACCCCGGTGATGGCACCGACAGATCTGCCGCCGCCAAAACTCGCGCATACCTTGGACGAATTATATAAGAAAGCCGAGAGCAATAATCCGCAGGTGCGGGTAAATCAGAAGGAAATTGAGCGCAGCGAATACAATGTCGCCCTGGCTAAGAAATCATTCTACCCCGATTTTGAAGGGGAGTTTTCCTATTTCAACAGACGCGATATGCCGGAAATGTACGGATTGATGTTCAAAGCCAAGGTGCCGATCTATTTCTGGCGCAGGCAGCGCCCCGAGCTGGAAGCCGCCACATCCAGCCTGCTCGAGCAGCGCCGATCCTATGAAAGTACCCTTTCGACGCTATATTTCAGGCTGAAGGACCCGTTTCTAAAAATTACCGCCGACACGAAACTGCTGGAACTCTATGGCAAAACCATCATCCCCCAATCCACCCTTGCCCTGGAATCTTCGATTTCAAGCTATCGAACCGGGACGGTCGATTTCCTGTCGCTCTTAAGCAATCAGCAGACGGTGCTGGAATTTGAAATGAAGTATTATGAAGTCATGGTCGACTATTATAAATCTTTGATCGCGATTGAATCCCTGATAGGCGAAAAGCTGACTCCCTGAGCATTGCGCTGACTGCCGATAAAAGGAGCTCCAGAATGCTGCGGACTGTATCTCTACTCCTGATAGCTTTACTCTCCGGCCCTGTTGCCTCGGCGCAGGACTTTCAATACTCCGTTCGACATCGTCATACGCTCAAGGATTGCCGGGGGCTGCTGAAAATAAACGCCGAAGGAATTTCATTTACCGCAACAAAGGGCAAAGACAGTCGCAAGTGGACGTTTAATGATATTCGCATATTGGAAATCCAGTCCCCTTCCAGCCTGGCGATTGTGTCCTATGAAGATCAAAAACGCTGGCTGGGCAAAGACAAGGTCTTTGAATTCGATATTGTCGATAAAAGGCTGACGGCGGACTTAAGCGTGTTTCTGCTAAACAGGGTGAAACGCCCCATGAGAATTGCGGTAATTCCCGACATTGCGGAAAAACCTGCCTATGAATTTGCGGTCAAGCACCTGCATCCGGTTTCGGGCACCCGCGGAGTTTTGCAGATCTATTCGGACAAGATCATTTACCGGACGCAGATATCAGGAGACTCCCGCTACTGGCGCATCCAGGATATAGAACGGTTCAGCCAACCCGACCGGTTCCGTTTCCAGATTGTCAGTTTTCTGGAAAAAGCCGGAGGCCCGCATGAAAGCTACGATTTTCAGTTGATAGAGGATCTGCCTGATGGGGTGTACGATTTCCTCTGGGTGCACCTGCATCCGTCTTCCTACTATTCCGGCAATGGAAACTAAACACCCGCCCACCGGGAGCGATGCCGTCCCGGCTAATGCTGCATGAGGGCGAAGCCCTTCGGAGTGACGTGGCTTGCCACCGTCTTCGGCTTTTATGGTTTTCAAAGGAGAGCAGCAAGCGGCCGCACTCCACAGTGCTCATTCGGGCGCGGCATTGACCAAGGTTCATTATGGAGATGCGAATGCGAATTATGCCTCGAGCGCGAGATGGCGCACTTCCGATCGCCATTTCCAGAGGTAATAGATGGCCGGATAAACGAGCAATTCCATCAGGAAAGATGTAGCAAGACCGCCAACCATAGGAGCTACCACGCGTTTCATCATGTCCGAACCAGTTCCGATGGACCACATGATCGGCATCAACCCCATGAACGCTGCCGCGACCGTCATCATCTTCGGCCGGACTCGCTTCACAGCCCCGTGAATAACGGCTTCAACCAGGTCCGATTTACTTTTAAGCTCCCCCTTGCGCCTGGCTTCTTCATACGACAGATCCAGGAACAGCAGCATGAACACGCCCGTTTCCGCATCGAGCCCCATCAGAGCGATCATGCCGACCCACGCCGCAATGGAGATGTTATAGCCGAGAATCCACATCAGCCACAGTGCCCCGATGAGGGAAAATGGGACCGCGAGCATCACGATCGACGCTTTCATCGCCGACTTCGTGTTCATATACAACAGCGCAAAGATCAGAAAGAGGGTAATGGGGACTACGATCTTGAGCCGCTCGCGCACGCGGAGCATGTTCTCATATTGCCCGCTCCAAACGAGCGAATAGCCGGCCGGGATTGCGAGCTTTTCGCGCACAACCTGCTTGGCCCGTTCAACGTATCCTCCGATGTCCTTGGACGCCAGGTCGATGAAAACATAGCCTGCAAGCATGCCGTTTTCATCGCGGATCATGGAAGGTCCGCTGACACGCTTGATCTCGGCAATTTCCGAAATGGGAATCTGAGCTCCGCCCGGAATTGGAACCAGCACCTGCCGCAGCCGTTCCATATTGTCCCGCAACTCGCGCGGATAGCGAACGTTCACGGGGTAGCGGGCACGCCCCTCAATTGTCGTGGTGACATTCTCGCCGCCAATGGCGGAGGTAACCACATTCTGGGCATCGGCCACAGACAGTCCGTACCGCGCCAGCTGGTCGCGCTTTAAGGTAAAATCGACAAAATATCCACCCGCAACGCGTTCAGCATAAACCGATCGCGTCCCGGGCACATTTCTCATGATCGACTCCAGGCTGGAGCCAATCTTCTCGATCTCAGCGAGATCCGAACCGAATATCTTAATTCCTATGGGCGTTCGGACTCCCGTGGTCAGCATGTCGATTCGAGCGCGAATCGGCATTGTCCACGCATTGGTGACGCCCGGTATCTGAACCGTGGTATCCAACTCCGAAATGAGTTCATCCCATGAAATCCTGTCAGGCCAGATACGCCGGAATACAAGATTCTTCAGCCATTCCGGAGACCACCGCGAATACCATTGGTCTTTATGTCGCCACTCCGAAACTGGTTTGAGGAGAATGGTGGTTTCCATCATTGAAAAGGGCGCGGGATCGGTCGAGGTTTCCGCACGGCCCGCCTTTCCAAATACCCTTTCCACCTCGGGAATGCGCATGATCAAGCGGTCCTGCACCTGCAATACGCGCTGGGCCTCAGACACGGATATGCCGGGCAGAGTGGTGGGCATGTACAGAATCGTCCCCTCATTCAGCGGAGGCATGAATTCGCTTCCCAACTGGAAATAAACCGGAATCGTGACCAGGACCAGGAGAAGAGCGACGACGATAGTTGTTTTCGGGTGTCGGAGCACAAATCGAGCCGGAGGATCATAAATCCTGAACAGGATTCTGCTGATCGGATGTTTCTCTTCTTTGTAGTATTTGCCCACCAGCACCTGATTCACCACCCACGCAACAGGTTTTGGACGGAAGCGAAAATAGTCCATCCGCGCAAACAGCATGCGCATGGCCGGATCCAGAGTCACGGCCAGGATGGCCGCAATGGCCATCGCAAAATTTTTGGTAAATGCCAGTGGCTTGAAAAGCCGCCCCTCCTGATCCACCAGGGTGAAGATTGGAAGGAACGCGATGGCAATCACGAGGAGTGAGAAGAACACCGAAGGCCCTACCTCTTTGAGTGCCTCCAGGCGGATTTCGTGAAAATCGCCCTGCCTTCCCCCCTCGACCCAAAGCTCCAGCTTCTTATATGCGTTCTCGACTTCAACAATGGCGCCATCAACAAGGACGCCGATGGAAATGGCAATCCCGGCTAAAGACATGATGTTGGAATTGAGTCCCAGCATATACATCGGAATGAAAGACAGCAGCACGGAGACAGGGATGGTAACAATCGGAATCAATGCCGAAGGAATATGCCAAAGAAATATCAGGATAACGAGGCTTACAATAACGATTTCTACGATGAGTTCATGCTTTAGCGTATCGATGGATCGTTCGATTAATTCCGACCGATCGTAGGTGGGAATGGCCTTTACTCCATGCGGAAAAGATGGCTCCAGTTCCCTCAGCCGTTCCTTGACTCGCGCGATGACCTTATCTGCATTTTCACTATGGCGCATCACCACGATGCCGCCAACGACATCGCCGATCCCATCCAGATCTGCGACTCCCCGGCGAATCTCGGGACCTCGCTCAATACGCGCGACATCTCTCAACAGGACTGGCGTGCCGGCATTGTTTGTTTTTAGAACGACCTGTTCGAGATCCCGTTCTGACTTGACATAGCCGTGGCCGCGAACCATGTATTCGCGTCCGGAAAATTCGATCAGCCTCCCACCGCTTTCCTGGTTCGCATTGCGAACAGCCTCGCTGACCTCCATGATAGGAATGCTGTAGGCTTTCAGTTTATCCGGATCGACCACCACCTGATACTGATTCTGAAATCCTCCGACCGTGGCCACCTCCGCAACCCCCGGGACAGACTGCAGCGCATACCGCAGGTTCCAATCCTGGTAGGAGCGAAGTTCTGCAAGGCTGTGCGTACCGCTTTTGTCGACCAGCGCATACTGGTAGATCCACCCCACACCGGTTGCATCGGGCCCGATCTCAGTTTTTACCTCCGGCGGTAGCGACGAGATTACTTTGCTGAGATACTCCAGCACTCGGCTTCGCGCCCAATATATGTCGGTACCATCTTCAAAAATGATGTAGACGTAAGAAAACCCGAAATCGGAATAGCCGCGGATCGCCTTGACTTTTGGAGCACCCAGCAGCGCAGTGGTGATCGGGTAGGTTACCTGGTCTTCGATAATGTCCGGAGATCGGTCCCAGCGGGAATAGACAATGACCTGCGTATCGGAAAGATCAGGGATCGCGTCAACAGGCTGGTTATAAAGCGTCCAGATTCCAACCGCAACAGCCGCGGCTGCAAATACAAGAACGACAAATTTCTGCCGGGCGCACCACTCAATAATTCTTTCGATCATAGTCTGGATTGGATGGAATACCGGGACACTAGCTTCCGGCCGATACCGCCGCCTTCAGCTTTGATTCGGAATCCAGAAGAAAGCTTGCCCCAGTCACAACCTTTTCGCCTTCCGCAATGCCCTGCTTGACTTCATACATGTTGCGAACGCGCGCTCCAAGCACAACTTCGCGCGGTTCAAATTCCCCTTCTCCCTTCGCGACAAAGACAATATACCGCTCTCCGGTAGCAATGACGGCGCTGTCCGGAATCGCAATTCCGGTCGCCCTGGCTCCCCCAAGAACAATATGGACATACATCTCCGGCTTCAGTTCGCCATCCGGGTTTGCAAATTCGAGGCGTGCCTTCACGGTTCGCGTCACCGGATCCACCGTGGGATCCATGAAACTTACGCGTCCTCGCCAAGTCCTTCCTGGCTTGTAATCCAAGGTCATGGCCGCAGGTTGCCCGATTCGCACAAAAGGAAGATTGACTTCGTAAATGTCCGCAAGGACCCACACTGTGGACAGGTCGACAATATCGTACAGGTTATCGGCGGGCGTCACTTTCAGCCCATGCACTGCAAGCTTGCCCGTCACATAGCCCGAAACCGGGGATGAGATGACCAGATCACGCGACGCCTTTCGTGTCTGCTCAAGGTCGTTCAGTTCCGCATCGCCAATTCCCCAAAGCGCAAGCCGCTCTCGCGCGGCCGCTACCAGATCAATGGAGCTTCCCGGAGCAACGGATTTTGCACCGGTCGGGTCTCTCTGATCGCGAGCCCGAAGAGCCAATAGATACTCGTTCTGCGTCGCATAAAGATCCGGAGAATATACGCTGAACAGGGGTTGCCCCGCCTTCACATATTGTCCCGTATAATTCACAAACAAATGCTCAATATACCCGTCGAATCTCGTATGCACGTGATGCACTCTGGTTTCGTCGTAGGCAACCTTTCCAAATGTGCGAAAACTCTGATCCAACTCAACCCGGGAGGCTTCCGTGACGGTGATCCCCATAGTCTGAATCCGCTCAGGCGAAATAGTCACAGGAGCATATCCGGAAACTCCGGACGATGCAGTGGTTCCCTGAGCTGCATCCGGCATATTGGCGTGAGCGCCATGTGCCTCAGACGCACCTGGCTGATCTATCGGGACAAGCTTCATTCCACAGATAGGACAATCGCCGGGCTTGTCGGAAATATAGGTGGGATGCATGGGGCAGTGATACATCACTTTGGGGGCTGCCGTGGTTGCGGCATTCCCCCTCCAGTGCATATAGGCAAAATAGCCACCGGCGCACAAAACAGCCGCCAGCAAAAAACCCAATATGAAATTCTTCATAAATCCTGATCCGAGCGAGTCCGGGAATTAGGGGACCAACTCGCCGCAAGTCAGCATGGAACTGCCGTAATAGGGATTACGCGTCCCCTTGTCCGGTTGCAGCCAGTTTTTCTTCACCATCGAACAATAGTACTGGTACGGAGGATTTTTGGGTGTACTGGATGCTTTCACAAAGGCAATCATCTTGTCGCTGAGATCACCGAATGCCCCACGCGCAGATTTCAGATCGGTCGAGTTAAATTTGGCGGCCGCCTCGGCGAGTGCTTGCAGTTCGGCCTTTCCTGCCTGCTGCGTCGCGGAGGCCTGTTTGCTGACCTTGGCCAACTCTGCAGCAGCGGCAGCTACTCCCGTAACGGAGTCAGAAGCCAGGCTTTTTTGGATTGTGTAGTACGGGCCGAGTATCTGGCCGGTTATGGAAGCGACGGGACTCGCCATCGCGATACCGAGGATGGCAACGCCAAGAACACAAAATAGCGTAATCGATCTCATCAAAACTCCTCCTGATAGCATGGTTCAACCATTGCCTTTATAATGGAAATCCTGACCCAACAAGAATATAGCGCGCAACGCAACTAGACAACATTTCCTTTTCAAATCGTATTCGCGACAATTTCGCAGCCGCCCACCTACCACATTGTGGCATATTTTCTAAGATTTTATGTTGACATTCGAAAATGCAAATGTCTACAATCACACCCATGAGTTCATATCGCATAAGCAGAATGGAAATGGGGACCGGTTCCGGATGCTGTTGTAGCCTGCCGGCTGCCCGCTTTGCGGCATGGGCTCGAAACGCCTCTTAGCCACAAAGCGTGCCGGTCGGCACATCCTCCTATACAGGCAGATCTCAAACAGTGATTCGTCCCATTCATGGGACACAGCACAACCCAGTTATTCAGCTATCAAACGAACGGAGAGGCTATGGCACGCATTTACGAAGACAATTCACTATCGATAGGCAACACACCCCTTGTCCGATTCAACCGCATCGCCGCAGGATTGCCGGCAACAGTGTTAGGAAAGATAGAGGGGCGGAACCCGTCCTATTCCGTCAAATGCCGGATCGGATCGGCACTGATCTGGGATGCGGAAAGCAAAGGTATTCTCAAACCCGGGTCGAAAGACGTCACGATCATTGAACCAACCAGTGGAAACACGGGAATCGCACTGGCATTTGTATCCGCTTCCCGTGGCTATCCGCTTATCCTGACGATGCCCGAGACGATGTCGCTCGAACGAAGAAGGCTTCTAAAGGCATTTGGAGCCGAGCTTATCCTGACAGAAGGCCCCAAAGGAATGCCGGGCGCGATTGCCCGTGCCGAGGAGATCGCGGCTTCTGACCCTAAAAAATATTGGCTGCCGCAGCAATTTAAAAATCCGGCCAACCCTGAAATTCATTTCAAAACCACAGGGCCAGAGATCTGGGCTGATACGGACGGACAGGTTGACATCCTTGTTTCGGGAGTCGGGACCGGTGGCACGATCACCGGCACCAGCCGATTCATCGAACAGGTACAGAAGAAGCCGCTCTGGAGCGTCGCCGTTGAACCCGCGGAATCCCCGGTGCTCACCGCGATCAAGAATGGCGAAACACCGAAACCCGGTCCGCACAAAATCCAGGGAATCGGCGCGGGCTTCAAGCCGGATGTTCTGGACTTGAGCCTTGTAGACGAAATTCAAAGAGTTACGAGCGAGGAATCGCTCGAGATGGCTCATCGTCTGCACAAAGAGGAAGGGATCACCGCCGGAATTTCTTCCGGAGCTGCGGCCGCCGCAGCCATCAAGGTGGCCTCGCGTCCGGAAAACAAGGGCAAGCTGATCGTTGTAATCCTACCCGATGCCGGAGACCGATATCACTCTTCCGTTTTATTTCAAAGCATCGCGGTATAAGCCTCATGTCTCTGCGTCTGAATAAAGATATCGAAGCGGTGTTCACCCGGGATCCGGCTGCCAGGTCGCGATTGGAAGTCCTCACCGCGTATCCCGGGTTGCACGCTGTCTGGTTCTATCGTGTTTCGCACTGGTTCTGGAACCGACATCTGTATTGGTTGGGACGGCTGGTTTCGCATGTGGGTCGCCTCGCATCCGGAATAGAAATCCATCCAGGCGCCAAGATCGGACCAGGGTTCTTTATTGATCATGGCATGGGGGTTGTTATCGGAGAAACGGCCGAAATAGGCGCAAATGCTACGTTGTATCACGGCGTGACGCTGGGAGGCACGAGCTGGAACAAGGGCAAGCGGCATCCGACACTCGAAGATGATGTCGTGGTCGGCGCAGGAGCAAAGATACTGGGACCGATTACAATCGGAGCGCGGACGCGCGTCGGCGCCAACGCAGTCGTCGTCAAAAGCGTGCCCCCCGACTCGGTAGTTGTTGGTATTCCAGGGCGTGTCACCCATCGGAAAAGTACAACAAAGATGATTCAGTTTGAGAATGGCACAGTCCACAGCCTGGATCTGGAACACGCTTCCATGCCGGACATGACCGGGCGTGCTCTGCACCATCTTGCGGAAAGAATCGCGCTGATTGAAAAACAACTCGAACTGCCCGGCATTGCAGCGCAACAGGAGGAAACCTGGTTTTATTCCATATAGAAACCGGGTGAAACAAATCTCCTGGAGCAAGGAGATAGTGTTCATGTTTTCAAGGGGATTGACAAGATAAGGGGAGTAAAGCTATTTTGAATCCGGTTTGAACTTATCAAGAACGGCTGAGGGAACAGGCCCTGTGACGCCGTAGCAACCGATTCTGCAGCAAAGCCGGCAGAATGACAGGTGCTAAATCCTGCCCCTCCAGTTTGACGGAGGGGAAAGATGAGGAAGACGCTGACAGTTGCTCCGTTGCCTCTTCCCATTCATCTGAAGAGGCTTTTTAATTCACCCTGAAAAACGGAGGCACCTATGCGTTTACAGACCAGAACCATCCACACGGGCGTTGACAAAGACACTGCTTACAACAGCATCATGACGCCCATCTATCAGACTTCCACTTTTCGTTTTGCAGATATCGGCGTTACTCGAGGCTATGACTACACGCGCACATCCAATCCTACCCGCAAGGCGCTGGAGGAAAACATCGCAGCCCTGGAAGGTGGCGCGGGCGCCGTGGCCGTGGCCACCGGAATGTCTGCCATCGCGACTACGCTGCATCTGTTCAAATCCGGAGACCACATCGTCTGCACGCACGACTGTTATGGCGGAACGGACCGAATACTCCGGTTGTACCAGGATCAATTCAACCTCCAGATCAGCTACGTAAATTTGCAGGATCCTTCAAATCTGGAAGCGGCCTTTCGCCCGAATACGAAAGCCGTCTGGATCGAAACGCCGAGCAACCCCATGCTGAACATCCTGGACATCCGCGCACTCTCACGCATTGCGCATCAAAAGGAAGTCCTGGCGATTGTAGACAACACATTCCTTTCCCCGGTCAATCAGCGGCCATTCGAACTCGAAGCAGACATCGTCGTCCACTCCACAACCAAATATCTCAACGGACACAGCGATGTTGTGGGCGGTGCGGTTGTAGCCAAGGAACAGGTTTATGCAGAGCGTCTTCAGTCTCTCTGTAATGCACTGGGGCAGGGGGCTTCCCCCTTTGACTGCTGGCTGGTCCTCCGGGGAATCAAAACACTTATCCCAAGAATGCGCCTGCATGAGGAAAATGCAAAGAATGTAGCTCTTTATCTCTCCAACCACCCGGCCGTGAAAAAAGTGTATTATCCGGGACTCCCGACGCACAGGCATCACGCCATTGCCCGCAGCCAGCAATCCGGATTTGGAGGCATGGTGTCCTTCGAGTTGGCTGGGGGGCTGAGCGAGGTAAATCAGTTACTCAGAGCGGTCAAGGTCTTCGCGCTGGCGGAATCGCTGGGCGGAGTGGAATCACTCATCGACCACCCGGTCAGCATGACCCACGCGTCCATGGATCCACAGCTTCGCCAGGAAGCAGGAATCACGGAAAACCTCATTCGGCTTTCCGTAGGACTTGAGAGCATTGAAGATATACTTGAGGATCTCGGTCAGGCGCTCGATGCAATTCCGGGAATCCGCTAGCATCGGCGCCTGGGATATTCGTGAAATCTGTGGCCGGTATTTGCCACGGATTTCACGAGTGCGTGAAGTTGCTTTGATGAACAGCCGGGGCAACGATTCCCCGGCACTCGCCCAGACCGATCGAAGCAAATCCCTTGCGTCGTGCATGGGCACTAAAGATCACTTCGTCGCCATCCTCCAAAAACCGGCGTTCCTCTCCATTGGGAAGCAATACCGGATCCGTACCTCGCCATGCCAATTCAAGCAGACAGCCGCGCGAGCTCTTATCAACGCCGGAAACAGTCCCACTAGCCATCAAATCTCCGGGCATCAGATTGCATCCATTACTGGCGTGGTGCGTTACCAACTGCGCAAAGGTCCAATACAGATTTGTCAGATTACTGCAGCTCACCCCGGCAGGATGCTGCAGATCCTCACGCATCCGCTCCGTATAAATCGAAACCTGCAGATCTAGATCTATCCCACCCGTTTGCGCATTTTCGCTGGAAAACAGATACGGCAATGGGGCGGGATCGTCGGGATCGCGAACTGGCGCCGGGCAGCGATAAGGAGCCAGAGCTTCCATCGAAACAACCCAGGGAGAAATTGTGGTTGCAAAACTTTTGGCAAGAAATGGCCCAAGAGGCTGATACTCCCACTTCTGGATGTCCCGGGCGGACCAGTCGTTGACAAGGCATATTCCAAAAAGATGCGATTCCGCATTGGTCATCCGGATCGGTTTTCCCAATGGGTTGCCATGCCCGATAAGGGCGCCAATCTCGAGCTCATAATCCAGCATTCGGCACGGACCGAAGTCCGGTGCAAATCCCGGGTGCTCGAGCTGGCCGCATGGGCGGCAGATCGACGTCCCGCTTACGACAATGGAGGAAGCCCGGCCATGGTAACCAATCGGGACATATCGATAATTGGGAAAAAGCGGGCTGTCCGGGCGAAACATGCTCCCGACATTCCGCGCGTGATGAATAGAAGCATAGAAATCGGTATAGTCTCCAATTCTTGCAGGCATCAACATCGTGCAGCTTCTCATCGGAATCAGGCTATCATCGATTTGACCTGCCAGTGATTTCGCTTTCTCTCCCGTTTGAAGCAGCCGGCTGACGTGCATTCTCAGCCGCGACCACAACTCGGGATCGAGAGCCATCAACCGATTTAGCTGTTCCGCCGCACATGCATCCAGCAGGGGAAGCGGGAGTCCATCCAGAAGACCCCGTTTTCCGCACTCAAATAAATCCAGAATCCTATCTCCAATTGCGATACCTATATGGGGAGTTTTGTTGCCCTTGGTAAAAATCCCGAGCGGGAGATTTTGAATCGGGAACTCCGTCTCCGGATTGTGAGCAGACTCAACTCTGCACTTCAGGGCGGGGTCATGCGTTTCGTTCAGTTCGTAGATCATAGGAGTCCGAGTTTTTTCATATCTGAAATGGGTTCAACAAAAGAACAGGAACCGAAGGAGACGAGAAAACGCTCTCGCATGGCCAGGATATGTTTATTTGGAAAACTCCAGACATTCCATCCGATAGACGCCGCTTCGAAATGAAAGGATTCCCGACTTTCATCGGACAGGATTTGCTCAACCGTCTCTTCACAGCATCCCGCATACGCCGCAGCGGCGGCGATAAGCAGATTCAGAAACCCGTGCATCATCGTCGAAGGACCGGACTCCTCATACGTCAGAGGATAGAACGATCGGATGGCATGGTGCAGTCCGGCGGTAGCTTTGAACCGAACCGCTCGTTCAGCACAGGAAACCAGAAACCGACTCACCTGGGCGGGGGTTGGAAAGAGCTCGCTCTTGACTCCACCGGCTCGAATCTTGCCGTAAATGCCGCGCTGGCCCATACTCGCAATCAGGGCCTCGATATTTTCATCAATCGGCACCTCGCAATAGATCGTGAATCCCGGAAAACACTGGAGCAATTGATCCATATCCTCAGCGCTGGCTATCTTCGCTTCAATTGAATCGATGGCGATGGAGCTTTTCGCCTGAAGGCGCCTGACCTTGGCTGCATCCGCCTTCACGTCCGGGCCTATCAACAGGCTGAGGTGGATTTCCTGATCGGCCCCATATTCATCCAGTTCGTTGAGCCGTGAGGCAGGAATGATAAAACGGCCCAGAGCCCAAAGGTGCTCGGTCGCCCGGTATTCCGCGTAATTCTTAAGGGCCTGATTCATGCCAAGGCTTGCGGGAGGGAAAAGCCCTGCATAATCAATGGCCGAATGCAGCAACTGACGAACGGAATTCATAAAACCTTTGGCCCCTCAAGCCCGGTGGGATGGGCAGCAGAATCAGAACGCCAGGAGAGGTAGTAATCATGATCCTCAAAAGCGAGCGCCTGCCTGCTGACTCTGAGTGGGCGAAACGTATCAATCATCACAGCCAGTTCATCGGTGGCCGACTTCCCGATCGACTCTTCCGTGCGGCCCGGCTGTGGACCATGGGGCAGCCCACTAGGATGGAGTGTGATGGAGCCCTTTTCTATACCCCTTCGGCTCATGAATTCGCCCCGCACATAGTAAAGGACCTCATCCGACATAACATTGGAATGGTTGTATGGCGCAGGGATGGCCTCGGGGTCAAAGTCAAAGGGACGAGGGCAGAAGGAACAGACAACATATCCGCTCCCCTCGAACATCTGATGAATCGGAGGAGGCAAATGAAACCGCCCCACGCGCGGCTCAAAATCATCAATATTGATGGCCCACGGATAGTAATACCCATCCCACCCCACGACATCCAAAGGATGCTGCTCGACCGTAACCTCTGTGATTTGGTTCCTCGCTTTTACAAGAATTCTGAATTCTCCTTTTTCATCATGCAGCGGCAGAGCAACCGGAGGGCGAATATCCCTCTCGGAGTACGGGCTGGATTCCAGCAACTGCCCTTGATTGTTTTGATAGCGCGCCGGCAGGCAAAGATCTCCGGCACTTTCCAGAACCAGCAAGCGGACCATCTCCGGATTGATGCGGATGCGATGCAATATCCCCCTGGGCACCACGATATAGTCGCCGTCCCGGAAAGGCACCTCCCCCATTTGTGATTCAAGAATTCCAGAGCCTTCCACCACAAAAATCAGCTCATCCCCCTGCGCATTGCGATAGAAGAAATCATCAGTTTTTCCCGGCTGCACGACAGACAGCGCGATATCCTGGTTGAACAGCAACGGAGTTCTGTTCAAGGTCGCGCTCGATACGGGCTGCAGAGAACTGGTCCTAAAATGACGAAGCCTAAGAGCAGGATCCAGATCCGATTCCCATGCGAATATCGCGCCAGGAATGCTGCGACAGACTGCGGTCGGCGGCCGCAGATGATAGAGAAGCGAGGATGCGCCCAGGAATCCGTGATTCCCGATTAATTCCTCGGTATGGAGTCCACCATCGCTCGATCGAAAGATGCTGTGACGCTTTCGAGGGATCTCCCCCAGCCGGTGATATCTTGGCATAGCTTTGTCTCCGCGTATGCTCTATAGATTGCCGCGTCGGGCCTGCTCCCGTTCAATGGCTTCAAACAGAGCCTTGAAATTGCCTTTCCCAAATCCGCGGCTGCCTCTTCTCTGTATGATCTCGAAAAACAGCGTCGGCCTGTCCGCAACCGGCTGTGTAAAGATCTGCAGCAGATATCCCTCCTCATCCCGGTCAACCAGAATTCCAAGCCTGCGGATATCGTCAACAGATTCCTGGATCGTCCCAACTCTCTCGGACAGCACCTGGTAATAATTGTCGGGCACACGCAGGAAGGAAACGCCGTTATCCCGAAGCGCGCTGACCGTTTGGATAATGTCCCCGGTCAAAAGGGCAATATGTTGAACTCCAGGCCCCTGATAATAATCGAGGTATTCCTGAATCTGACTCTTGTGTTTACCGGGGGCAGGCTCATTGATCGGCATCTTGAGTGCGGCAGAATCGTTGGCCATGACGATACTCATGAGCGCACTGTATTCGGTGGAGATGTCTTTGTCGTCAAAGCTCATATACCGTCGAAATCCCAGGACGCGCCCGTACCAATCCGCCCATACGCTCATATTCCCCAATTCCACATTTCCTACGAGATGGTCGACAAAAACAACACCGGTGCTTTTTGCGGGCACCAATGCCGATTCGAATCCCGGCAGGAAGGGACCCTGGTATCCATTCCTGGTAATAAAGGAATGGATGGTATCGCCATAAGTTCGGATGGCGGCGCGCCGGACAGTACCCTGCTTATCCTTCAGGGATTCCGGTAGAATCACGGCCTCAGCTCCGTGCGAAAGAGCTGTCTCAAAGGCCTGATCTGCGTCCTCCACTTCAAACGCGATATCGCGGACTCCGTCCCCATGCTTCCGTATGTGCTCGCTCATGACATCATCCGGATGCAGCGGCGTGGTAAAAACAAATTTGATCTCAGCCTGGGTCAATACGTAGGAGGTGTGATCGCGATGCCCGGTTTCCAGCCCGGCATATGCCGTCTGAGAGAAACCAAAAGCCCTGCGATAAAAGAACGCCGCCTGTTGGGCATTCCCCACAAGAAATTCGACATGATGCAGTCGCTTAAGTTTCAAAGGGTTTTTGTCCATGTTTATCCTGTTCATGTGCATTTCGAGTTATCTGCCGGATGGCTTCTATAGATTCGGGGTTTTCCAATGCCGAAATGTTATCCAGGCTTTCACCCAGAAACGCCTGGCGTAGAACGCGTCGCATGATCTTGGAATTGCGGGTGCGGGGGAGTGAGGGGATCAGGAATATTTTTTCCGGACATAAGGGTTTGCCGAGCAACTGCGCCACGAGTTGCTGCAGCTCCGCCCCCAGGTTGGCATTTTCTCCATTCGACTTTACCGGGACGCAAAAGGCAACAGCAACATTTCCTTTGATATCATGCGGAACGCCGACTACAGCAGCTTCCGCCACAAACGGATGTGAAACCAAAACCGACTCTATTTCCGCAGGGCCGATGCGTTTACCGGCAATCTTCAGCGTATCGTCGCTCCGCCCCAAAATCTGCCAATGCCCATCGAGATCAATCCTGGCCCAGTCCCCGTGTCGCCATGTTTCAGGCCACCGATCCCAGTAGATCTTGAGATAGCGTTCGGGATCCTTCCAAATCCCCCGCGCCATTCCAATCCATGGTTTTCGGATGATCAGTTCACCGACCTCGTTTCGCAGAGGCTGCCCTGAATCATCGACTACATCCGCGGCAATCCCGGGACAGGGGCCACTGAACGAACATGGTTTCATTGGCGAAAGAGGATTTCCCATTAATATTCCACCGGAGATTTCCGTACCTCCCGAATAGTTGATGATGGGGATTTTTTCTCCGCCTACTTTTTGAAACAGCCAGAACCAGGGGTCGGGATTCCAAGGCTCTCCAGTGGAGGCAAGAATACGCAGACTGGACAGATTATGCTTTATCCGCGGCACGTCGCTCTGGCGCGATATCGAACGGACAAGTGCAGGGGACAGGCCAAAAACTGTAACCTTATGGTCTGCAGAAAACTGCCATATTCGATCGGACTCAGGGTAGTCCGGTGCTCCATCATAGAGCACCATGGTCGCACCCAGAATAGTTGCGCCATAAATGAGCCAGGGCCCCATCATCCAACCGATATCGGTAATCCACGAAATCCTGTCTCCAGGCCCGACATCGGTTCCGAAACACATATCCTGAGCAGCCTTGACAGGAAATCCACAATGGGAGTGAACAATCCCCTTGGGGTTTCCCGTCGTACCGGATGTGTAGAGGATTATCAGCGGTGCCTCCGCGTCCGTCCGCTCGAGGTCGCAGAGCCCGGACTTGTTTCTTATTCCCAATCCGATGAGGTCATCCCAGAACAAATCACGGGTCCGTTGAAAAGGAACTGTCATGCCCATTCGGTGGACCACGATCAGGTGCCGCACGGACTCGCACCGTTCAACAGCCGCTGCTGCGTTATCGTGAGCTGGAACAGGCTCACCCCGCCGCGGAAATGCATCGCAGGTAAAAAGCGCTTTGGCGCCCACATCCCGAAGTCTCGATTCAATAGCTGCAGGACCAAAGCCCGAAAACAGGGGTACGGCGATAGCCCCGATGCGCGCCAGGGCCAGCAGGACGGCAACCGTCTCAGGCATCATTGGCAGATGAATGCCAACGGCATCTCCACGCCGGATCCCCAAAGCCCTCAGCCCCGCAGAGCCGTTTTCTACCATGAAAAAGAGCTCGGCATAGGTAATGGACCTTGTATGCCCCTCTTCCCCTTCCCATATAACCGCCGGAACAGAGGCTCGCTCCGTTGCCAGATGCTGATCGAGGCAGCTTTGGGCAATATTCAGACCTCCTCCGGCACACCATTGAGCCCATGGCATCCCCCGAGACAAATCCAGCAGCTGGGAGTAGGGCCGATCGAAGCGAATATTCAGAAAGGTCAGAACGTTTTCCGTAAACCAGGGAACATCTTCAACGGAACGGCGGTAAAGGGCTTCATAGCTATCCATGCCGCAATATGCCAGAAATGCCTGCAGCCTGGATTTCAAACGGATAGTATCGTCGGGACGCCAGACGATATCCTCAAGTCGATTCGTCTCTTGGGCCATATTCCTAAGAACTCAGGGGGGGAGCAATGGGCATAACCCATTTGCAGGTCTGTATAAATAATAAGCGAAGACCTTTGGCCTGCCAAGGCCAAGGCTGAAGAGGAGCTTGTTTCGGCAAACAACCTTCATCCAGGTCGTCGCCGCAACCGCTTTAGGGTCATAAATCCTGCGAATTGCACAAGTCAATTTGAGCATATTGGGAGGACCTATGTATAATGAGCCCTCGAAAGGGGCTAATCGAATGCGATCATTAAAATATGGAATTCTGTTGTGTGCGCTGGTCACAATGTTCGGAATAGCAACTCTTGTGGCGCAACAGCCCGCGCCGCCCTCGATTTCAGGGGATACCAAAAACTGGACGACGCAGGATGATCACCAGGACATGATGAAGCAACTGGGTATCCGGGCGCTCCGTCCTGGTCCGAGCGGCAATGAGAGCGCTCCCAATCATGCCAACTATGACGAGAGCCTGGCCAACCCATATCCAAACCTTCCGGAAGTTCTCGTGATGAAAAATGGGAAAAAGGTCACCTCAGCAAAAACGTGGTGGAAGAAACGACGTCCGGAAATTATCGAAGATTTCGAACGGGAGGTCCTGGGTCGCATTCCCGCAAACGTGCCGAAAGTAACGTGGACCGTCACCAATTCGACAGAAGCCAAAATAGGAACCTATCCGGTCGTTGGCAAACAACTGGTCGGACACGTGGATAACTCTTCCTACCCTGCTGTTAATGTCGACATTCAGATGATCCTGGTGACGCCAGCGGAAGCAAAAAAGCCCGTCCCCGTAATGATGATGTTTGGATTCGGTTACCTGCCCGGAACCACACCACCTCCTGGCCCGGGGGGACGTGGATTCGGCCCTCCTCCGACCGGAAGTGATCCTCCGTCAACGGAGCAGCTGATCGCGGACGGCTGGGGGTACGCCTATGTCAATCCGAACAGTGTTCAGGCCGACAACGGTGCGGGCCTGACCAAAGGAATCATCGGCCTTGTCAATAAGGGGCAACCGCGAAAGCCGGATGACTGGGGGTCACTGCGCGCCTGGGCTTGGGGAGCATCGCGGGCACTCGATTACCTCGAAACAGATAAAGCCACCGATGCGAAACATGTCGGGATTGAAGGTGTCTCTCGATATGGAAAGGCAGCCCTGGTTACAATGGCGTTTGACACCAGGTTCGCCGTAGTTCTCGTCGGCTCATCCGGCGAGGGCGGCGCGAAGCTGCATCGCCGAAACTGGGGGGAGGCGGTGGAAAACCTTACCGGATCCGGCGAATACCATTGGATGGCCGGGAATTTCCTGAAATACGGAGCCTCGGAAGCCGAATTCGGAAGCAAAAATGCCGGCGACATCCCAGTGGATGCGCACCAGTTGATCGCCTTGTGTGCTCCACGATTGACCTTCATCAGCTATGGCATCCCTGAAAAAGGAGATGCCAAATGGCTTGATCAGCAGGGAAGTTATATGGCAACCGTTGCGGCCGGCCCCGTTTTTCGCCTGCTTGGGGCAAAAGACCTTGGAACCTCCGACAATTATAAAACCGAGAAAATGCCGGCAGTGAACGTCGGCCTGCTCAATGGGCAACTTGCATGGAGGCAGCATGACGGCGGTCACACGGATGGCCCAAACTGGAAGTACTTCATTCCCTGGGCGGATAAGTTTTTTGGACGCTCATTGACCAAGTAACTGAATTAAAGCAAGGCAGACACGGATGAACATCAAACGCCAGTTTCCTCTTTTTTTGATAGCAGCCTGCTTCCTGCTGCCATTCCCTCTGCATGCGCAACTGTCGCAAGTTCCCGCCGACCTGCCTGTTGCCCGGACCGACAGGAATTCGACAATAGCTCATGAACAACTGCTGGCGAAGGCCTCGAAGGGAAAGATCGATATCTATTTTGAGGGAGATTCAATCACGCGGCGCTGGGGTGCGACCGATTATCCGGAGCTTCTGGCGAACTGGAATCGCAATTTTTGCGGCTGGAATGCAGCCGATTTTGGATGGGGCGCAGACACGATTCAGAACATATTGTGGCGCCTCAAAAGTGGCGAATTGGACAATGTTCATCCCCGAATCATTGTCCTGCTGGCAGGGACAAATAATGTGGGCAGCACCTTGGTTGCCGGCCAGGAGGAAGATAGAGTAACCGACATCACCAAAGGCATTGCCGCCATCTTAACCGTGATGCGGGAAAAAGCGCCCAAAGCCATCATTCTTTTGATGGGCATTTTCCCGCGCAACGACAACATGGCAGCCATCCCCATTATCAAGAAGATCAATGAAAACCTCTCCTGCCTGGCCGATGGGAAACAAATCCGATATCTGAATATCAATAACCGGCTGGCAGACGCTGAAGGCATCCTGTTCGAGGGAATGATGCATGACAAACTGCATCCAACCGTAAAGGGGTATCAGGTTTGGGCAGATGCCTTGAAGCCTGTATTCAGTGAATTATTAGGGCCGCCCGCCAAAGAGGATCAGGCCCCTCCTCCTACGGGCGATCCCAGCAAAGCAGCCGCCAGTCAGTAGCTGTTGACAATTGACTGGCGGCCACTGTCTGAAGACAATGGCCTACCTAATTCAGAGGACACTATGAAGAAGAATGCATTGCTGATACTTTTCCTGTTCGCGTTTTCTTTGAGTGCTGTTGCGGGAGAGCACTGGGTGACCACATGGGCGGCCTCCCCGCAGGCGGCATCATTCAACTTCCCTATGCCGAAGCAGAATACTCCGGCGCCGAAAATCGAAACTCCCGCACCCAAACCTCAGGCCCAGGGGAATCAACCCAATCCGTTCGCTCCTCCGCCCAACATCAGCAACCAGACTGTGCGGATGATTGTCCACACGAGCATCAGCGGCAAGCGTGCCCGGATCCAGCTTTCCAATGCCAATGGGACAGGCCCGTTGACAGTTGGCGCTGCGCATATTGCTCTGCGCGCCAAAGGCTCCGCGATCGTTCCGGATTCCGATCGAGTCCTTACCTTCAGCGGCAATCCTTCTATCACGATCCCACCGGGATCACCGGCCGTCAGCGATCCCCTGGATTTCCCGGTCCCCCGACATGGAGATCTTGTCCTGACGCTCTTTATTACCGGAGAGCTCACGCCGCCGACGGTTCACTTGACCGGGCTGCACACAACCTATATTTCCAAACAGGGAGACTTCTCAAAGGCTACGGAAATTACGGATGCCGTCACAACCCAGAACTGGTATTGGATTTCCAGCGTGGATGTGCTCGCACCGGAGAAAACCTGCGCGGTTGTAGCCTTCGGTGACTCTATTACCGATGGAGCAACCTCCACTCCAGACACCGACCGAAGCTGGCCCAGTCAGCTGGCCGAACGATTGGGAACCAAAAATCAATTGGCCATTGTGAATCATGGAATATCGGGGAACCGCGTCCTCTCCGACGGCGCCGGGATATCCGCCCTTGCCCGTTTTGACCGTGATGTAATTGCTCAACCGGGGGTGAAATACCTGATAGTGCTCGAGGGAATCAATGATATCGGTATGTCCGTCATGATGGACACTCCGCTAAAGGCGGAAGACATCATTGCCGCCCACAAACAGATGATTGAGCGAGCCCATATACATGGGATCAAGGCCATTGGCGCTACGTTGCTGCCGTACGGAGGGGCTACCTATTATAGCGAAAAAGGAGAGGCGATCCGGCAGGCCGTGAATCAATGGATCCGGACGGGTGGAGCTTATGACGCGGTGGTGGATTTTGATGCAACGCTACGGGACGCCAAAAATCCGAGTCAAATGAATTCGGCGTATTATATCAACGATCACCTGCACCCCAACGATGCAGGATATAAATTGATGGCGGACAGTATCGATTTATCCATCTTCAAGTAAAACCATCCACGGCGCGAATGCACTCCCTTCTCAAGCCTTCGCGCCGTGCGTTCCAAACAATGGTAGCCATGGGCCTTTCCATGAACAGCCGCAGACTGGGATTATCTCTCGCTCCCCTCCTCGTATTGTTGATTGGATTTTCCAGCGCTAAAACACCGGTCAATTCGGAGCTTCCCGGACAATACTTCCCTGCGGACGGAGCGGCAAACATAAACCCGGATGCTCATCTGCAGATAACGTTCCAAAGCCCGCCTGTACTTGGAAAGGCCGGGCAGATTCGCATTTATGATGCAGCCGATCATCGCCTGGTCGATCTTCTCGATCTCGGAATTCCACCCGGCCCAACAGCCGCTACGCCATCTCCTGCCGCTGTCTATACACCGGCTCCCTATGAATACGGTCGCGGCCACTTCACAAATGCAAACACAAAACCGGGGACGCCCTCCGGTGGAGCCCTGGCTGATCCTGAAAAATATCAGCTATCCATCATTGGCGGATTTACCGATGGCTTCCACTTTTATCCCGTTATCATCCATGAGAATACGGCCACCATTTATCCACACAACAATCTCCTTCAATATGGAAGAACCTACTACGTGGAAATGGATCCTGGAGTCCTGAATCTGAAAGACGGAAGCTTCCATGGGATCGCGGGTAATGGCGGTTGGACATTCTCGACAAAAAAGCGCGCACCTCGCGCCAATTATTCAAGACTCGTGGTCAGCGCCGATGGCACGGGAGACTTTAGCACCCTCCAGGGTGCCATCGATTTCATCCCGGACAACCATCCCTTGCCAGTACTCGTCTATGTCAAAAAGGGAGCGTACGAAGAGATCGTTTATTTTCGCAACAAAGCAAACATCACTATTCTTGGCGAAGACAGAGACCGCGTGGTTGTTTTTTATAACAACAATGAGATCTTCAACCCCCATCCTTTGAATCTGAAAACAAATGAAGTCCCGGGTACCTTCCCTTCCCGACGGGCCGCTTTCGCGGTGGATCACTGCAAAAGGATAAACCTTGTCAACCTGACGGTTAAAACGACTGCGTACGGCCAGGCAGAAGGACTGCTTTTGAATGGTGAGGAAATCATCGTCAGCAATGTCACCATTGTCGGCTCGGGAGATGCGCTTCAATCCAATGGTTCCGCTTATTTCAGCGACTGCAAAATCATAGGGGACGGAGATACCATTCTCGGACGCGGCCCGGCATTCTTCAACAATTGCCAGTTGAGTTCCATGGGACCGTTCATGTGGATTCGCAACACAGCTGCCAATCATGGCAATGTTTTTGTGAACAGCCAGTTTGAAACCAGGGGAACAGCTCAAACTGTCATCGCCCGGGCGCCCACCAACGGAGGCAAAGATTACCCATTCAGTGAGACGGTACTGATCAACTGCCGCCTGAATGGCATCGACCCGGTTGGGTGGGGCCCCATTGGAGGCGATACATCAAACATACGTTATTGGGAACACAACAGCACCAACCTCCGGGATGGAACACCCATAGACTCAAACCGGCGGCATCCTGCCTCCCGGCAATTGACCATGGAAAAAGATTCTGCACTTATCGCCAGGTACCAGGATCCGTCTTTTGTGCTCGGGGGATGGACACCTCAAATGGCACCGCTGATCTTGTCCCATCCACAATCCCTCGAGGCTGAGCAAGGCCGACTCGTAGTGCTCAGCGTGCTGGTCGCCGCCATCCCGAGTGCGCATTATCAGTGGCTCAAGAATGGAAGACCGATACCTGGGGCAACTGAACCGCATCTAAGGCTGGATAAGGTGCGTACCACGGATGCGGGACAATACAGTGTTTCGGTCTGGAATTCCTCGGGGAAGGCCATCAGCGATAAGGCGTTCGTACAGGTAGAATAGCCCATGGTGGAGCGCCGTTGTCCCAGCGGCATCTGCGTGATGGAAGCGGCTACCTGCTGTAACCTGGCGCGACGCCGGCTCTCCCAGTTCTTCAGGAATGCAAAATCTGGAATCTGAAATCCTCCCAAAAGCATGCAGCCTTGGCCGGGATTGCGGCTCATTCAGCCTCCGATCAATTTGACTGGAAAATGGCTGAATCTACCGGCGCGACCTTCCGGCCATTTACCCGAACGCTGTCGAAATGCAACTCATGGACATTCTCCACGACATCACGCTCAGCTACGTTATGAAAGGAGCATTGCTTCAAGCGTATATTGCGGATCGGAGATCTCTGGTAGCCGCGCAAATACAATGCAAACCGACTCTTTTCGCTGGTAACATTTACCATCTCGATATTTCTGACAGTTGGAGGATGCGGTCCGCTATCCGCCTCTTCATAAAACAGGTCTACTCTCAGCACGGCATCTGCAACCTGCCCGATCTTCACATTGCGCATGTAGACATTTTCTATAAAGCCGCCTCGCACGGAGTTGGTCTTCAAACGCAGGGCACGATCCAGATTGGGACTATCCATGTGGCAGTTTTCGGCAAATATATTCCGAACTCCGCCGGATGCCTCGCTTCCGATTGTGACGCCGCCATGGCCATCCTTCATGCGGCAATTGCGAATCACAATGTTTTCCGAAGGCACTCCAATACGACGTCCGTCGCGATTACGTCCCGACTTGATCGCAATGCAATCGTCGCCGGTGTCAAAAAGGCAGTCTTCAATAAGTACGTCCCGGCTCGATTCCGGATTACAGCCGTCGTTGTTCGGACCATGGCTGTTCATGGTTACTCCCCGTACAGTAACATTTGTGCAGAGCACGGGGTGAACCTGCCACATCGGTGAATTATGAATCGTGACCCCTTCAATCAATACATTTCGGCACTTATTCAACTGCACGAAATTGGGTCGAAGGGAGCTTCCCTCTCCAAAAATGCGTTCTGCCACAGGCGTATCAGTCTCCCCCATCTGAAACAACCGTTTGCGGGCTGCAGCCTGGCTGGGTCCATTGGGGCTGCCGGTCCAATTCCACCAATGCTCCCGGTCTGCCTGCCCGTCAAGAATCCCTTCTCCGGTCACAGCAACATTTTCCTGTTCGAAGGCATAGACAAACGGGGAATAATTCATGCACTCCACCCCCTCCCAGCGCGTATGGACAGCCGGAAGATAATGCTGCGGGTTGCGGCTGAACCGAAGGACTGCGCCTTTTGAGACATGCAATGCCACATTGCTGCGAAGCTGGACAGATCCTGTCAAATAATCACCGGCAGGCACCACGACACGTCCGCCCCCCGCGCGATTGCATGCCTTGATTGCCATTCTTATTGCTTCGCTGCAATCCTGAATCCCGCCTGATATCGCCCCAAATTCGGTGATCATCCAATCGCGTTTAGGGAAAACGGGGGCTTTGATCCGGGATAGAATCGAAGGAACAGATTTCCAGCCTTCTTCCGCCCTGCACGATACAGGCAGAAACACAAAGGCTCCACAGGCCATCCCGGAAGAATTCAGAAAGGCTCTTCGGCTTAGTATTGTCATTCAGCTGCCTCCGGCAATCGAATTGCAATCGGGCTGTCAAATCTACGTGATTTTCTTGAGCCCTATTCTCGTTATACAGTAGGATCATATATCGATAATGAGATCGAAAATAAAACTATATCGGGCAGACCAAATTACAAGCCACGGGAATTGCCATGACAGCCGAAGAGAACAAGAAAATTGTGCGTGAGTTTTATGCGGTAGTTTTTGGGGGACGCGATCTGAGCGCCGTGGATCGCTTCATGCATGACGATTATGTTCAACACAATCCTGATGCAGACCAGGGCAGAAAGGGATTCATTGAATTCCACATCGGTTTTTTCTCCGCAATCCCGGACTTCCGCGCAACCATCAACGAAATCGTCGCGGATGACGATCTGGTGTTTGTCTATAATACAATTACCGGAACTCACACCGGCGAGGGCTTTCTCAGCTATCGGCCAACCGGCAATAAAATCAGGTTTGACACGGTGGATATGTTTCGGCTGCGCGACGGGAAACTCTGCGAGCACTGGGATGTAGCCGACACAAGAGCTCTTTTCACTCAGGTCGGCGGAATCAAGCAAGCGCCATAACATCGGGAAATCCGCAGCGCATTCACTGTTGCCACGAATTTCCCGAATTGCGCTAAACTACCGATTTCAACACACCGATATTACGGCAGCCCGGTGCCAATTCCTAACTCTTTCAACCAAAAAGCGCATTCATTCGTCCATGGATGGCGGCTGGCGGGATCCCATTGAGCGCTACCCAGGCCCATGCCATGAGCACCTTTGGGATAAATGTGCATCGAAAATGGAACTCCATTGCGGCGGAGGGCGGCAGCAAATTCAAGAGTGTTTTCAACCTTCACCGCCGAGTCTTCAAATGTATGGAAGATAAATACCGGAGGGCCGTCCTTCTTCACCTGCTTTTCATTCGACAATAATTCAATAAGCCCAGGATCAGGATTGTCCCCCAGAAGGTTGCGCCTGGAGCCTTCATGTGTATTCGGTCCCATGGTGATGACGGGATAGCACAGAATTCCATAATCCGGTCGCGAACTGACACGTTCCACCGGATCGCCGCTTCCCGCATTCCCCAAGTCAAAATGAGTCAGGGCAGTGGCCGCAAGATGCCCGCCCGCGGATGACCCCATCACTCCTATGCGATTGGGATTCAATCCCCATTTTTCCGCATTGGCTCGAACATAGCGGATCGCTCGCTGCACATCCTGCATCATGGCGGGATGCCGGTAGCCACCGGTGCCCAGTCGGTACTTCAAAACGAATCCGGCAATTCCCTGCTCATTCAACCACATCGCATAATGGCTGCCTTCATGCGGCGCAAGAGCTCCATATCCGCCACCGGGACAAATAATGATTGCGGCTCCGGTCGCTTTTGCGGGCAGGGCAATGAAAGGCGTCAGCGTCGGAATATCCTTTGCATCCTTGCCGAGAGAACCAGGGGCATCTCCCGTCCATAGAGGGAATTCATAACGCGGAGGGCCCGACTGTCCCTGCGCAAAAACCGTGGTGACCATCCCGGTTGTGCGGATAAAAATGAACGCACCAAATAAGCAGAGATGCCTCGTGAATGTCTTCATTTGTCATCCTCCGGTCCAATCCGTCAGGACAGATATGTGCATTTGAATGAAGCGCAAGACTATCATGCCCGCTGCAATTCGGGGAATTCTTTTGAACAGCGGATCTCTCATCTGATTCCTGATATAATCAAAGCACTCTAGAAAAGATATTCAGATCGAATCCAGAAAAACTGCCAGAGGTTATTGTGAACATGACGAAAGCTCAGATGTCTGCTCCCATTCCGGTTCACGCGTTGATTTCAGTGCTGTTGTTGACGATCTGCTTCACATCTCTTTTGCAGGCGCAGGATGATTACAGGATCACGGTCAACGCGGCGATGGTTTCCACCGATGTAACCATTATCGGCACGCCTGCCTCCTCCCTTAGGCCGGAAGACTTTATCGTTTATGATAATGAGGTCCAACAGCCCATCAGCCACTTTTCCCGGGACCAGATTCCACTGGCGATCGCCATCGTCGTTGACAGAAGTCTGACGGTGCAACCCTATATGCCGATGCTGCAGATGGCCGCCATATCTTCGCTGCGTCGCCTGAAGCCCGAGGACCAGGTGGCCCTGTTTGCCTTCGATTACAATGTACAGAAACTCGCGGATCTTACGGAGGACCGATCCCTTATCGCGGAGAAGATCGGAAAGATACAGAATCAGCTTGGCACCAATATTTACGATGCCATTTGCGATTCGGCGCATTACCTGAAGAAGAAGGCGCCGCAATATCGTCGGGCTCTGATTTTGATTTCAGACAACATACTTTATGGGAATAAAAGGCCCAAAGAAGCCCGGCAGGAACTGCTGGAAGCGGCGACCGCTCTCTACAACATCAAAACACCGCCGATCTTTGGCTTTGGAATCGAAGGGGAAAAGAACAAGAGAAGCCTCGCTGAAACAGACGCGGAAATCAAGCGCATGATTGAAGAAACCGGCGGCCAGGCTTTCGATATGAAATCCGGGATCTCCATCCAGTCTGCTCTGGATAAGGTCATCAACGATTTGCGGACACAGTATACGATCGGATTCAACCCATCCAATCCAGGAGCAAGTGGCAGTTTCCACCGGTTGGCCGTGAAACTCGCCGTTCCGGAACGATGTCCCGGTTGCCAACTGCTTACACGCAGCGGTTATCTCTCTGGCGTATCCGCACCCTTGCCTTCCGCGAGGTCTAATCCAAAGCCGCTGCAAGCGGGAGAACAAAAGCCGGAGAAATCGCTGATTGAGCGGAATATGCTCATTGCGGCAAATTCCAGCCTCGAATTGAAAGATATTCCATTTACGGTAAAGGTTGGTGAACAGCAGGACTCGAAAGAACAGCCGCAGATCAAGGTAGATCTGCAGATTGATTTCAGAAGAGTTGAATTCAAGCATAACGGTAATACGCACGACTGTAAGCTGCGCATTGCCGCCTTCTATGTCGACTCGAAGGGAAAGCTGCTCGGCTCGGATTGGCGGGTCCTTGAAGGACAGTTGAAAGATGAGACCTATAACCAGGCTCTGCAAGCAGGAGTTTCGTTCTCTTTGACGGTTCCCCTCAAAGAGTCCAAGCAGATCATCAAAGTCGTCGTATACGACGAACTAAGCGACAAAGCGGGAAGTCATTTGCTTCGTCTGCCGTGAGGGGCTCCACTTTAGGATCTGCAGTATTTTTGTGAGACCTGTGACAAGGTCTGCCACAGGTCTCACCAGTCTATTCAAGGCTAATTCGCTTTATAGCCAAAAAAGGCCCGCTCGCTGATCAATTTGGCGACCTCCGGCGGCACAAGCGTCTTCCACCGGGGATCCCCCTCCTGGAGCATTTTCAGCACATTGCGCGGATAAATTCCCAACAGCGCCTTGTTATAGGAGGTGATCGGTTTGATCAGACCGCTTTCCACCAGATACAAATACAGGTGCTGCAGTTGGGGGGCCACAATGAGATTTGTTACCGAAACAACGGCTCCATCCGGTTCCAGGGCGGGATATACCAGCATTTTAATGCCGATTTTGAAAAGCTTTCCAAACGCTTCAAGAATTCCGCCCTCGAGGTCGGCATAGTATTTCTCTTCAAATACCTGCGCAAGAACGGGCACTCCAAGGATAATGCCAATTCGCCTTATTTTGAAATTGTGCAGATACATGGCAACGCCATAAAAATGCGCGACATTCGTGATCAGAACCATTTTCCCGAGCTTTTCCAGCAATGTAGCCCGCGCAAGAAAATCGGCTGCATCAATGCCGGAATCGCCCATGAGATTGTGAAGGGACATCTCCATCAGGACAATCGGTTCAGCCCCAGGCGGCCCATTTTGAGCAAACTCAGAGGATCCCTTCTCCAGCATGTCCATCATCGTATTGGTGACTGGCCTGAATCCGCCTCTTAGAATGAGAACATCTTTCCCATAGAGGATCTCTCCGGGCGAAACAGCAACACCGTCTGCCGTGAACATCGCCGCATCCGACAATCCCTGAACGACAAGCTGCAGGCTCATCAGCCTTGGATCCAGGTGCTCAAAGCACGGCCCCGCGAAGCTGATCATGTCAATCTCGACCTCTTTCCGGGTCAGATCGTCGACCAGGGAATTCATCAGTTTCTCCGGGTTATCGTTCAGGTAGAAAGCCGAATACATGAGGTTGACGCCAACAATTCCCAAGGCTTCCTGCTGGCGCGTGCTCTCAAGATCGAGCAGTCGGACATGGATTATGATCTCACTTGGTTGGCTGCGGGGATGGGACTGGAATCGAATACCTATCCATCCATGCCCTTCCTCAGGCCTGGAGTGGCTGCGAATGGCAACGGTATTGGCAAAAGCGAAAAAGGTATTGGTGGCACCACGTTTTTCATCCAGCCGCTCAATCAGAAGGGAGTATTCATGATCCAGCATCGAATTCAAGCGTTCCCGGCTTACATAGTGATCCGCGGGTCCATATATCGCATCACTTACCGCCATATCGTAGGCGGATATGGTCTTCGCCACTGTGTTGGCGGCACCCCCGACACGAAAGAACCAACGGGCGGTCTCCTGTCCGGCTCCGATCTCTGCAAGCGTGCCGTGAACAAGCTTATCCAGATTGATTTTGAGCGCCTTGCCATTCGTTGTGTGCTGTTCGTTGAGAGCCATAATCTCTCCTTTCGCCCCGATGAAAGGCTCCACACCGTTTATTCGGGCAGGTTCTCCTTCATCACCTCGGCCAGTATCCGGATTGCATCATGAATTGTGGGTTCATCGGACATCGTGTAGTTCAGCCGCATTGTCTCCAAGCCTTCGCCCTGATTTGCAAAGAAGAACTTGCCGGGCACGTACACTACCTTGCACTCAGCGGCCTTCCAGTAGAGCTTTTCCATGTCCATCCCTTTTCTTCCCGCGACCCAGATGAACATGCCGCCTTCGGGATTGGTCCATCGAAAACCGTCCGGGAAATAGGTTTGCAGCGCCTGAAGCATCGCCTCCTGTTTCGGCCGGTAGAGATTGATGATTTTGGGCAGATGTCGGTCCAGATAGCCGCCGGACAGATACTCGCAGGCCAGCGCCTGGCTGAACGTATTGGTGTGCAGGTCAATCCCCTGCTTCACAATGACCAGCCATTTGCGAATGACCTCCGGCGCCACGCATATGCCAAGCCTCAATCCGGGCGCCAGCACTTTGGAGAGCGTGGTCGTGAAAATCACATTATCGGGCGCAAACATTGCAATCGGTGGCAGTTCTTCTCCCCGGTATCGCAGTGCGCTGTAGGGATCGTCTTCCAAAAGAAGCGCGTCATGGCGTCGAATGATTTCCGCAATCTGTTTGCGCCGATGCAACGGAATGCTTCTTCCGGTAGGATTCTGAAACGTCGGAACCAGGTATGTGAATTTGACACGATTCTTTTTCAGAGCGTCATCAAGGGACTCGGGTATCAAGCCATCATCGTCCGTGGCAAGACAGACATAATTCGGCTCATAGGGATTGAATGCCTGCAAAGCGCCAAGATAGGTCGGAGACTCCACTGCGACCTTATCCCCCGGAGAAATCAAAACCCGTCCCACTGAATCCAATACCCCCTGTGAGCCGCTGGCAACCAGTATCTTATCCGCCGATGTATGGATCTGCTTTTGGGCAAGAAATGGAACAAGCGCTTCAACAAAAGGGATGAATCCTTCCGTTCGATCGTACTGCAGGCTCTGGGCACCGTACTTGGAGAATACTCTAGAAACCAGCTCTTCCATTATTTCCAATGGAAAACTTGCCGGAGCCGGAATGCCTCCTGCAAGCGAAACCATACCCGGCTGCGACACTACCTTGAGGATCTCCCGAATAGCGCTCGCTCGCATTCGTTCAGTCCGCTCTGCTAGAAGCTCTTCAAATCCCATGCCTTTGCTCTTCCTTCATTAAGCCAGATTATATCTCAACGCATTGATCCGTTGGCCTGAGGGGATGTGGATGTGGCTACGCTGCTGGTTATATTTGGTAAGCCCGGAAGCAACGATACTTTCAACTGAGCAACAATCCCATGCTCCTTTAGAGTCAACAGTTTAGCAAATGCATCCGGAAATGGGGCTGATTTATTTCAATTTTCTGCCCGCCAAGACACTTTCGCCCCGATTGTGAGTGCGAATTTCACGCCATCCGGCTATCGGTTGGGTACAATAAGCCTCAGACTTGTATTCGGGAGATAGGAATGATGACGAAAGAACAATCGAAAGCGCACCTGTTTGCTCCGCTCACAATCAAAAGCGTTACCCTTAAGAATCGCATCGGAGTATCGCCGATGTGCCAGTACAGCTGCGAGGATGGGATGCTCAACGACTGGCACCTGGTACATCTTGGATCCCGTGCGGTAGGCGGAGCCGGTTTGATCATCATTGAAGCGACCGGCGTTGAACCGCGCGGACGCATTTCGCCCTGGGATGCGGGGCTGTGGTCGGATCAGCAGGTCGAACCGATTGCGCGAATCAGCCGTTTCCTGAAACAGTATGGCGCGATGCCGGGCATCCAGTTGGCACATGCAGGGCGAAAGGCAAGCACTGCACGGCCCTGGGAAGGCGGTCATTCGCTCTCGAATGAACAAGGCGGATGGGAAACCATCGGTCCCAGTGCACTTGCTTTCGGTCAGGAAATTTCCCGCGTGCCACGCGAGATGACGATCGGGGACCTGCGCACGGTTAAGGAGTCTTTTCGGGCTGCCGCGATGCGAGCGCTGGAAGCCGGATGCGAATGGCTGGAACTTCATGCCGCCCACGGCTACCTTCTTCACGAATTCTATTCGCCGCTATCCAACAAGCGCCAGGACGAATACGGCGGCACTTTTGAAAACAGGATCCGCCTCACTATCGAAACGGCAAGAGTGATTCGCGGAGTATGGCCCGACAGGCTGCCCTTCACCGTCCGCATTTCCTGCACCGATTGGGTTGATGGGGGTTGGACAATTGAAGAATCCGTAGAGCTTTCCAGGAGGCTTAAAACGGAGGGAGTCGACCTGATTGACTGCAGTTCCGCGTTCAACACTCCGGATTATGCCGCGATTCCATTTGGCGCAGGCTTCCAGGTACCCTTTTCCGAGCGGATTCGGCGGGAAGCAGAGATCCTGACCGCGACGGTCGGATACATTACGAACGCCATGCAGGCCGATGGCATTGTCCGCAATGGACGCGCGGATGTTGTACTCATGGCGCGGGAGATGCTTCGAAATCCTTACTGGGCTTTCACTGCGGCAGACATCCTGCGCCACAAGAAAGAGCCGCCGTCTCAATATGCGCGGGCAATTGATTAGGTTGCCAGGAAAAGGCCGCGTCCGGGAACCTAGTTTCTGCACTTGGCCAGAACAAGGCCCGCAATGTCATTGAGCGGGAGGACGGTACATGCGGCCCCGCGTTTGATGGCTTCCTGCGGCATGCCAAACACGACACAGCTGGCCTCATCCTGGGCGATGGTAAAGGCTCCGGCCTCCCTGAGTTCCTTGAGCCCTTGAGCCCCGTCGTCCCCCATTCCGGTCATCAGCGCTGCGACCGCGTTCTTGCCACAATAGCGCGCCGCCGATCTGAAGAGAACATCCACCGACGGCCGGTGTCTCGAAACAAGGGGACCGTCCTTGACTTCCACATGATATCGCGCGCCGCTGCGCTTGAGCAGCGTATGTCGATTCCCGGGAGCAATCAGAACGCGGCCTGGCAATACAGTGTCGTTATCCTCTGCCTCTTTGATCGACATTGCACAAAGCTGATCCAGGCGACGAGCAAATGAAGCGGTAAAATGCTCCGGCATATGCTGAACAATCACGATGCCCGGCGCATCCGCAGGCATTGCGGTCAGGAATACCTGGATTGCCTCCGTTCCACCGGTGGAGGCCCCCACTACAACAACCTTTTCGGTTGTCTCGATCATTGCCTTCGATGCCGGCTTGGCAATCATTGCATCCGCGGTCAGTTTCGGTTCGACCTTCGTTGTCTTTGCGAACCGTCGCGGTTTCGCCTGGGCGGCGGCGCGGATTGCATCACAAATACGTATTCGCGATTCCTGCAAAAAGGACTTGGTATCAATGCGTGGCTTCGTGATGATCTCGACGGCACCAAGTTCCAGCGCCCTCATCGCCGTTTCGGATCCCCCATCAACGAGGCTGGAGCACATCACGACAGGGATGGGGTGCTGGCTCATGATCTTCTGGAGGAACGACAGCCCATCCATTCGAGGCATTTCGACATCAAGCGTGATGACATCAGGAACTTCCTCACGCATCTTCTCAGCCGCCAGATACGGATCCGCTGCCGTTGCCATGACTTCTATATCAGGCTCCCCGTTCAGTATTTCCAACATTGTCTGTCGGACGACCGCGGAATCATCGACCACAAGAACCCTGATTTTCTCTTTCATTCGGCTTCCCTAATACGGCATTTGATAAATGCTGGCGGAGACATATCGGACCGGAACATTCATATTGGCCAGTGTTTCTGAATGCCCCATAAACAAATAGCCCCCCGGAACGAGGTGCCGGCAAATCCTGTTGACAATTCTCTCCTGAGTCGGACGGTCAAAATAGATGATCATATTCCGGCAAAAAGCGACATCCATGGATTCGTCAATACCATAATCGGAATCCATCATGTTTAGCTGTCTGAATTGCACCTTTTCGCGCAACTCTGGAACGATTCGGACCAGTTGTTTCGATGGATCCTTGCTTTTCAGCAGATATCGCTTCCGCATTGCCATCGAGACCGGTTCAACGCGCTCAATGTCATAAATTGCATCCTGGGCAATCCGAAGGACGCGCGACGAAATATCCGTGGCCAGGATTGAAAAATGGCTGCAGGCCCGCCTTTCCACTGCGTCTGCAAGCACCATCGCGAGAGTATAGGGTTCTTCGCCTGTTGAACTCGCCGCGCTCCACGCACGAAAAGGTCTTGTAAGGCCGGCCCCATTGAGCTCCTGGAGTTCTCCCAACGCCCTGTTCCGGAGGAAGTCAAAGTGCCAGGGCTCACGAAAAAAGTCCGTCTTGTTGGTAGTAACGACATCGATGAGCGGCTGAATTTCCGCTTGGAGCCCCTGCGCACTGAAAAGATATTCACAATAACTGCGAAAGCCGTTGCAGTCCAGGCTAGCGATACGCTTCCGGATTCGACCTTCAAGCAGGTTCTTTTTTTCCCTCGTCATCTGAATGCCGCATTTCTCGTGGATGAGGCGGCAGACACGGAGGAAGTCCTTGTCGCTCATGCCCTGCATCAGATCACTTCCCGACACAGGATGGGTATCACCATCTTGTCTTAGCAAAGGTCGACTCCATACTAACCGGAACTGAGCCGTGCTGCATGCATTGAATAGCGGTACCGGACGGAGCGAAAAGGAGGGCAACGCTCCGTCCGGCGCGCATAAGAATAAGTGGCGGACCCCAGCTTGTCCGGGATCCCCCGTGAGGACTACATGGCACCAAGCTGCGGACCGGTGCGTTCGGCAGTCCCCGTAGTGACATCACTCCGCATCTCCGCGGCCCCCTCGGCACCCTGAAAAACAGCTAACTCGTTTGACGAGAAAACCATATCGATGTCGAGAATGATGATCAGCTCATTATTGTGTTTACCGATTCCCCGGATAAATTCAGTACGCCAGCGCGTACCGATGCGAGGCGGTGGCTCAATCTGCCCTGGCTCAAGTTCAAAAACCTCCTGAACGGAATCCACCAGAGCCCCTAAAACCGTGGTGTCCTGGTCCACCGCGATCTCAAGGACAATAATGCAGGTGTCCACCGTCTTTTCCGTCTGGGACATGCCGAACTTCAAGCGCATGTCCACAACGGGAACAACATTGCCGCGCACATTAATGACGCCGCGCATATATTCAGGAGTGCCGGGAACTTTGGTGGCCGGGGTGAAATCAAGTATTTCCCGCACCTTTGCCACATCGACAGCAAAAACTTCCTGATCGAGTTTGAAGGTCAGATACTGCGTTGTTTCCGTGATCTTGCTGGAAGCCATGGTGATCTCCTTTCGATCAGTACTTTTCAAACTCGGAATCCCGGGCTTCCGATTTGCCTTTGCTATCCGACATTTCCAGGCTAATCCCAGCGGGCTTTCCAACCGGTTTCGATTTAAGGCCCGCCCCGGATTCCTTGGCGTGAAGGGTGGAGGCCGCCGGTTTGCCACGGCCCGCCGACAAAGGTGCCGACGCGTGCTGCGGCTTCACAGCTTTTGTCCTTGCGCCCCCGCCATTTGTGTTTTCAGTCCGGAAGAACGCAACTTCGCTCTGGAGTCGTTCCGCCTGCGAAGTGAGTTCTCTCGCAGTGGATGCCATCTCTTCAGAGGCACTTGCATTCTGCTGGATAACCTGGTCAAGCTGCTGGATGGCTTTGTTGATCTGATCGGCCCCGTTCTTCTGCTCGCCGCTGGCAGCGTTGATTTCCTGAACCAGGCTGGCTGTCTTCTGAATAGCCGGCACGATTTTGGAAAGCATGTCGCCTGCTCTTTCGGCAACCTGAACACTGGAGGCCGACAGACGGTTGATTTCGCCCGCTGCCTGCTGACTTCGTTCTGCCAGTCTGCGGACTTCGGCGGCTACTACGGCAAACCCCTTGCCGTGCTCACCGGCGCGCGCAGCTTCGATTGCAGCGTTCAGAGCCAGCATGTTGGTTTGTCGGGCGATTTCCTCGATGATCGAAATCTTGTTTGCAATTTCCTTCATGGCTGCCACGGTTTCGGTGACGGCCTGGCCGCCCTCCTTGGCATCCTCTGCAGACTTGATTGCGATCTTCTCCGTTTGCTGTGCATTATCGGCATTCTGCATGATGTTCGAGGTCATCTGTTCCATAGAGGAAGAGACCTCTTCTGCCGATGCCGCCTGTTCTGTTGCGCCCTGGGATACCTGCTCGGAACGGACATTCATATCCTGGCTTCCCATGGCGACCTGATCTGCAACACCCTGCACGTTGGTGACCACCTCTGTCAGTTTGCCCAACATACGTGCCAGAGCCTGCATGAGCTTATCCTGTTCGGACCGGTCCTTGACCGTAACGGTCAACTCACCGCCGGCGATCTCTTCCGCCACGTGAGTAATCTCGTTCTGGGCATCGATCAGTACATTCAGGTTGTTCTTGATGGTATTAAAATCACCATTGTAATTGTCCGTGATCTTTCCAGGCATATCGCCCTTCGAAATCCGGTCCACGTAATTGGCTGCGACATTCAACGGCCCGATTACCGCGTCGAGCGTATCATCCACACCCTGGACAATCCTGCGATAATCTCCCTGATGCCGGCCCGCATCGGCGCGTGTCGCCAGTTTTCCATCGACCGCCGCCTTCGCCAGCATGTCGGCATCGGCTACCAGAGCATTCACCGCATCAATGCACTGGTTGAGGTTGTTTTTGATTTCGTTGAAATCGCCGTTATATCTGTCGGTGATCTTCGGTGGGATATCGCCTTTGGATATCCGGTCGACATACTCGGCCGCGACATTCAAAGGACCAATCACCGCGTCGAGGGTATCATTGACACCCTGAACGATCTTGCGGAAATCGCCCTGGTGCTTCGTGGCATCCGCGCGCGTTGCCAGCTTGCCTTCAACGGCCGCTTTCGACAGCATGCCCGCATCGGCTACCAGAGCATTGACGGCATCAATCGCCTGGTTAAGATTGTTTTTGATTTCGTTGAAATCGCCGTTATAGCTGTCCGTGATCTTCGGAGGAATATCGCCTTTGGATATCCGGTCAACGTACTCCGCAGCAACATTCAACGGCCCGATCACAGAATCGAGCGTATCGTTGACACCCTGAACGATCTTGCGATAGTCACCCTGGTGTTTGCCCGCATCGGCGCGCGTCGCGAGTTTGCCATCAACCGCGGCTTTCGCCAGCACTCCGGCATCGCCCACCAGCGCATTCACCGCATCAATGCAGTTGTTCAGGTTGGTTTTGATGATATTGTACTGCCCCTTGTAGTTATCCGTGATCTTCGAGGGGATATCGCCCTTGGAGATCTTGTCCACATACTGAGCGGTAACCATCAATGGATTCACGATATTGGTGATCGTGTCGTTGACGCCCGATACCAGCTTGTTCCATCCACCGACAAACAGTGCGGCATCGGCACGCTTATCCAGTTCTCCATCCGCGGCGGCTTTGATGATTTTGTCGGTTTCCGCCAACAACTCGCTCATCATCTTGACCACTGCATTCAAGTTGCTCTTGATGACGTTATACTGGCCTTTGTACGTATCCGTGATTTGGGGCGGGATCACTCCCTTGCTGACCTTGTCTACGTAATCAGCCGTGACCATCAATGGATTCACGATATTGGTGATGATCTCATTAATGCCTGACACCAACTGTTTCCATCCACCGACAAACAGATCTGCATTTGCGCGTTTATCCAACGCACCGTCAGCTGCAGCCGTAATGACTTGGGCAGCCTCACCCAGCAGGTTGTTCATGATGTCAATACAGTTGTTCAGGTTGTTTTTGATTTCGTTAAAGTCACCGTTGTAGTTATCCGTGATCCTCGGCGGAATGTCGCCTTTTGAAATCCGATCGACATACTCGGCGGCCACATTCAGCGGACCGATGACGGAATCCAGCGTGTCATTCACGCCCTGAACGATCTTGCGGAAATCCCCCTGGTGCTTAGTGGCATCGGCGCGCGTTGCCAGTTTGCCTTCGACAGCCGCTTTGGCGAGCATTCCGGCATCGCCGGTCAAGGCATTGACCGCATCAATGGCCTGGTTGAGGTTGTTTTTGATTTCGTTGAAATCGCCATTGTAGTTGTCCGTGATCTTCGGCGGAATGTCGCCCTTTGAAATCCGGTCGACATACTCGGCCGCCACATTCAGAGGACCAATCACCGCGTCCAGCGTGTCATCGACGCCCTGGACGATCTTGCGGAAATCTCCCTGATGTTTACTGGCATCGGCTCGTGTTGCCAGTTTGCCTTCGACGGCCGCCTTGGACAACATGCCGGCATCCGCAACCAGCGCATTGACCGCATCGATGGCCTGGTTGAGGTTGTTTTTGATTTCGTTGAAATCGCCATTGTAGTTGTCCGTGATCTTCGGCGGGATATCTCCCTTGGAAATCCGGTCGACATACTCGGCCGCCACATTCAGCGGACCAATCACCGCATCCAGCGTGTCATCGACGCCCTGGACGATCTTGCGATAATCTCCCTGGTGTTTGGTGGCATCGGCGCGCGTTGCCAGCTTGCCTTGGACCGCCGCCTGGGACAACATACCGGCATCCGCAACCAGCGCATTGACCGCATCGATGGCCTGGTTGAGGTTGTTTTTGATTCCATTGAAATCGCCATTGTAGTTGTCCGTGATCTTCGGCGGGATATCTCCCTTGGAAATCCGGTCGACATACTCGGCGGCAACATTCAGCGGACCAATCACCGCATCCAGCGTGTCATCGACTCCCTGGACGATCTTGCGGAAATCTCCCTGGTGTTTGGTAGCATCGGCTCGTGTAGCCAGCTTGCCTTCGACCGCCGCCTGGGACAACATACCAGCATCCGCAACCAGCGCATTGACCGCATCGATGGCCTGGTTGAGGTTGTTTTTGATTTCGTTGAAATCGCCATTGTAGTTGTCCGTGATCTTCGGCGGGATATCTCCCTTGGAAATCCGGTCGACATACTCGGCCGCCACATTCAGCGGACCAATCACCGCATCCAGCGTGTCATCGACGCCCTGGACGATCTTGCGATAATCTCCCTGGTGTTTGGTGGCATCGGCGCGCGTTGCCAGCTTGCCTTGGACCGCCGCCTGCGACAACATACCGGCATCCGCAACCAGCGCATTGACCGCATCGATGGCTTGGTTGAGGTTGTTTTTGATTCCATTGAAATCGCCATTGTAGTTGTCCGTGATCTTCGGCGGGATATCTCCTTTGGAGATTCGATCGACATACTCGGCGGCAACATTCAGCGGACCAATCACCGCATCCAGCGTGTCATCGACTCCCTGGACGATCTTGCGGAAATCTCCCTGGTGTTTGGTAGCATCGGCTCGTGTAGCCAGCTTACCTTCGACCGCCGCCTGGGACAACATACCGGCATCCGCAACCAGCGCATTGACCGCATCAATGGCCTGGTTGAGGTTGTTTTTAATTTCGTTGAAATCGCCATTGTAGTTGTCGGTGATCTTCGGCGGGATATCTCCCTTGGAGATTCGATCGACGTACTCCGCCGCCACATTCAGCGGGCCAATAACAGAATCCAGCGTTTCGTTCACACCCTGCACTATCTTGCGATAATCACCATGATGCTTCGTAGCGTCGGCACGCGTTGCCAGCTTGCCTTCAACCGCGGCTTTCGCCAGCATTCCGGCATCGCCAACAAGGCTATTGACCGCATCGATACATTGATTCAGATTATCTTTGATAGCGTTGAAATCGCCGTTATAACTATCGGTGATCTTCGCGGGAATCTCGCCTCTCGAGATCTGGTCGACATATTTCGCGGCAACATTCAGCGGGCCGATGACTGCATCCAGGGTATCATCGACGCCCTGGACAATCTTTCGAAAGTCCCCCTGGTGTTTTGACGCATCCGCACGGGTCGCAAGCTTCCCTTCAACGGCGGCTCTTGAGAGCATGCCTGCGTCGGCAACCAATGCGCTGACAGCGTCAATGCACTGATTGAGGTTGTTTTTGATTTCGTTAAAATCACCATTATAGCTATCCGTGATCTTCGGCGGGATATCGCCCTTCGAAATCCTGTCTACATATTCTGCCGCAACATTCAGCGGACCGATAACGGAATCCAGAGTATCATTGACGCCCTGGACGATCTTCCGATAATCGCCCTGGTGCTTCGATGCATCCGCGCGTGTCGCCAGTTTTCCCTCTACCGCAGCCTTGGCGAGCATGACGGCATCCGCGACAAGCGCATTCACCACATCGACGCAACGATTCAGATTGTTTTTGATTTCATTGAAATCGCCGTTATAACTATCGGTGATCTTCGCGGGGATATCGCCCGTTGATATCTGATCGACATATTTCGCGGCGACATTCAGAGGTCCGATTACCGCATCGAGCGTGTCATTAACTCCCTGGACTATCTTGCGATAGTCACCCAGGTGTTTGGTGGCATCGGCTCTGGTTGAAAGCTTTCCATCAACAGCCGCTTTGGACAGCATGCCCGCATCGGCCACAAGGTTATTGACCGCGTCGATGCACTGATTCAGGTTATTTTTGATTTTATTGAAATCGCCATTATACGTGTCGGTAATCTTGGGCGGGATTTCGCCTTTCGATATATTTTCCACATAATCTGCAGCGACATTCAGAGGCTGAACAATACCATCGATAAGTTGGTTGACGCATTCCAGGATTTCCCGATCCTGGCCTACCAAGTCATCAATACCGGCTCTGGCATTCAAGTTTCCGGACTTTATTTCATTGGTCAAGTCCCAAACTCTTTCAAAGACAACACCCTCAGCGATGCCGTTCATTTCAGGATCAAGGCGCTTTTTGGGGCGCACCGGGGGAGGGGTGGTTCCGGTGATCCTACCATTAACCTTGGTTGGCATAGTAATCGACTCTCCTAATTGTTTTTATATTTCCTATTCACTTAAACTCACCTGTTTCCTTTGTAAACGGTCGCGCTTTCCGGTGGGCAAAGGCATCGATCCTGTTCCTTTGCCTGCTCACCTCCTTTCTGCAGACTTGCATGCAGACGTATGCTCTCGCGAATTATTCTCAGCGAATCAGTCAATTGCTGTCGGGCTCCCTGGCAAACGGGATTGCCATGGCCGAAATAGATCTTTTCGATATTCCGGGTGCAAAGCCTTTTCATCGTGGCCACAAAATCCGGGCTATAGGTGCCTCCGACCGAGTGAATAATCACCGGTGAATCACCCACAAAGATCACGCCTTCCTCCTCGCACAGGAGCGAGATGGAATCCTCCGTATGGCCCGGCGTATGGACGACTTCAAAGTCGCGGTCTCCACACCGTATCTTTTCCCCGTTGGACAGCACTCGATCGACTCCATCGAGATATGGAGAAAAGGCCAGAACTTCCGGGTTGTATACTTGGCGGATCAAGGGCAGGATAGAGGTATGATCCGAATGTCCGTGAGTCAGGATCACCCGCTCAACCTTTCGTTTTCCAACACCCGTATTTGCTCGATCCAGAGTCTCCAGGATGGAAGGGTCCGCCCCTACATCTATCAGAGTGTTTACGTCTTCTAAGCGTTTCCATTCGCCTGTAATGAGAAAAACGTTGCAGGTGTACACCTTGTCGTTTTTTCCCTCCAGCCGAATCAGACGCATACTGGTACCTCGATTTTGCGATACAGCTGCGCATCCGCCACGAGGGGCTCGAAATAGGGCACGGCCTCTTCGGGAAGCTTCTGAGTATGCTCTGTAACAAACAACCCGCCCGGTTCCAGCGCCTTGTGAAACATTTTGATAACCTCCACGCGTTCCGAACTCTGGAAATGCAGCAGCACGTTTTTGCAAACGACCAGGCTGAAGTTGTCTCGCACTGGAGAAAAACTGAGCAAATCGTGATGATGTATTTTCATTCGGGCCCGGAGGGTCTCAACGACACGGTAGCTTTCCGTGTTTCCATTCAGCGGCTCAAAATATTTTCTGAAATACTCCGATGGAACGCGTTTGAGTTCTTCCATCGGATAGGTGGCGGCTTCCAGAGTCTTCAGCAGCGGAGCATCATAGTCCGATGCGTGAATCTCCAGATTTCGGAAGCCGAACTGCCCCATGTTTTCCGCGAGGAGAATGGCCAGCGTATATGGCTCATGGCCCATTGCGCAACCCGCATCCCATATGCGTATCCTGCTCCTACCGGTAACGTGCGGAAGCAGATGTTCGATTGCGAGTTCCAGACAAGTCAGGTCGCGGAAAAAAAACGTAAAAGCCATTTAATGCACCCTCATAGACAACGGAGCTCTCTCCGCTTTTTTCAAGAGCTTGGGCAGGTCCAAAATAAGAGCCACATTGCCCTCGCCCAAAACCGTAGCCCCGGAGATTTCCTCAATATTCTTCAGGGCTCTTCCCAGAGTCTTGATTACGGTCTGATGCTGTCCGATCACCTGGTCCACAACAAAACCCACGCATCGTTGATCGATTTCGGCGGTGACAATCTGTTCGAGGTCCGGTGGTTTGCCTTCGATATTGAGAAGTTCTCGAAGCGGAATATAGGGAACGAGTTCCCCTCGAATCGTAGCGAGGTTCTTTCCCATCGCACGATCCCGTTCCGTGCGCTGGAGAGTCACGCATTCCTTGATTGCGGAAAGCGGCATCACAAAGTGATCCTCCGCAATCTTCACCAGGAGACCGTCGATAATGGCCAGAGTCAAGGGCAGGCGCAGCGTGATGATGGTTCCCACACCTTTTGTGCTCGCAATGGCGATGGATCCCTGCAACGCATCGATGTTTCGGCGAACCACATCCATGCCAACGCCCCGGCCGCTGATATTTGTTATCTTTTCAGCCGTCGAAAACCCGGGGGCCAGAATGAGCGCAAACAGTTCTGATTCCTGCATTTGGGCATCAGGCGTGATGAGTCCTTTTTCGATGGCTTTCGCCCGGATGGCTTCTGTATCCAAACCGGCGCCGTCATCCTTGATCTGAATAACCACGCTGGCTCCCGAATGGGCCGCAGACAGGGCTATGGTCCCTTGCGCCGGCTTGCCCTGTGCGAGTCGTTCCTCGGGCCTCTCGATACCGTGATCTATACTGTTGCGAATCAGATGAACCAATGGATCATTCAATCTTTCGATGACGGTCTTATCCAGCTCCGTCTCCCCGCCATCTGTTACCAGAACGATCTCTTTCTTCAATTCCGATGCCAGGTCGCGAACCAGGCGATTGAACTTACTGAAGGTTGTCCCGATGGGAAGCATGCGGATGCTCATGGTAGTGTCCCGCAATTCCGCAACAAGGCGCGCCACTTCATCCGCACACTGCAGCAGTGCCGGATGCCCCTGTTTGTTGGCAATTTGCGTGAGGCGCGACTGAACCGTGACGAGCTCGCCCACCATATTGACGAGGCTGTCGAGCTTTTCCGCCGGGACACGAATGCTGTGGGCCTGCTCGGCCGAGGCCTTTTTCTGGTGGACCTCCTTCAACTGATCCTGCTCGGCCAGTGCAGCGGCAACTTTGTCCGCGGTAACCGCATTGCCCTCGACCAGCATCTGGCCAAGGCGCGGCTGCGCTTCCAGGTACCGAATCAATTCTTCAGTGGATATATCGCCACGATCCACAAGAATCTCGCCGATCCGTTTGACACTTCCGGCCGGATCAACCGATCCCGTCTCGCTGATCGTCTCGATGGCAAGACTGCAATCGTCTTCAACAAATATGAAGACATCCTTAATGGCATTAATGCCCCTCTCGGTTGTGAGAATGATATCCCAGTGCATATAGCACATCTCGGGATCGAGATCGTCCAGCACAGGAAGTGCTTCCGTCTGGGCTATCACGCGGCATTCCCCGAGCATCTTCAGTTCATTCAGCAATCCCAGGGGGTTGGTCCCATTGGCGAGAATCTGCAGCGCCGGCTGGAACCGAATTCGATAGGTACGTTCCGCCGACTCCGCCGCTGTGGCAGGCTGCGCTTTGGGTGCATCTCCCGTGGCGGATTCGCTTGTTGGAAGCAGCATTTTCCTGAAGGCAGTGACAAGAGAGGAAACGGTTTCATCAGACGAGCAGTCTTTCTCAGGATTGTCTATCATCCCACGGATCTGATCGCAAGCGGCAAGCGTCAGGTCAATAAGCTCTTTTGACACCCGAAGCTTTCCATTTCGGATCAGATCATAGATGGTCTCCACGTCATGCGTGAAGGCGGCAACCTGGGTGAACCCGAACATAGCCCCAGATCCTTTGATCGTGTGCATCGCGCGGAAAACGCTGCCGATGACATCGCGGTTGTCAGGTTCCTTTTCCAGCTCAAGCAACGAATTCTCTAATTCGCCCAGGAGTTCTCCCGCTTCCTCCCGGAATGCTTCCCTGTGACGATCCATCATCCGAGCACCTTTTTCACAACAGCAACGAGTTGTTCAGGTTTGAACGGTTTAACAATCCAGCCGGTAGCCCCGGCCATTTTCCCTTCCTGCTTTTTTTCGGCCTGGGATTCCGTGGTTAACATGACGATGGGCGTGAACTTGAACTCCGGCATTCCACGCAGCGCCTTGATGAGCCCGATACCATCGAGGTTCGGCATGTTTAAGTCGGTGATGACCAGATTCACCGGCGATCCGGCTATCTTTGAAAGGGCATCCTGCCCATCCACAGCCTCCATGACGTCATAGCCAGCATCCTTCAGTGTGAAACTGACCATCTGCCTGACGCTTGCAGAGTCATCCACGCTCATGATGGTTTTGCTCATCTGACTTCTCCAGACTTCCATAGGCAGGTCGCATTCCGATCGAGGACACAACCGTGTTCGCGTTCGAGCCCTAACCCACGCCAAACGCTTGCCAGTGCAGCAGGGACCGGAGTGGTAATCCGAAAACTTGAACCATTTTTGAGTGCACTGCGGTGCGCCGAGCACAGAAGCTGCAGCCCGGTTGTATCGATCGCGGTGACCCCGGACAGATCCAGTTCAAGGCTGCCCGCGCGTTGAAACGCTGTCAGTACCTGCTGCCTTATCTCCTGGATACGCTGGATCACGAGTTCTCCCTCCAGCGCTATCACCTCATATTTCTCTGAAGGCTCCATATTCCCTCCAGCTCCTAAAAGAGCTCCACGTTGTCGCCCAGGTCGTCCGCCCCGCCCGAATCCATAAGGCCCGGGTCAACCTCCACGGAAAGGCACTCGCTATCGCCCGAAGGTTCCAGGCAGCTTCGATGAACGTCCCGTTCCTGCTGCATCGTGTAGGAGGCTTCCATTGCCTCGATCTCGGATCTTCTCGAAGATTGGAATCCTTCCGGAAGCACAAGGCGTGAACCTGCAACCAGGTCGTCAATAGCAAGGCTGACCTTCTCGATCTCGCCAATCAGCAATGCCGGAGATCGGAATTGCCCAACGGCGTCGGAGACATCCGTAAACAGCGAGCCTCCCAGGCCTTCTATTTCCTGCAGCGTCTTGTCTGCATTCCCATCTGCAGCCTGCATGCCCATGACAATCTCACGGATCTCTTTGCCAAACGCGGCGGCAGCATCGCGGGTCCATTTCGTGCCTTCGGTATTGCTTGAGGAAAGACTCCGGGCAAGACCGGTAACACCATTTAACGCCTCTGTGATTTCGACGATCTCATTCGCGGTTTGTGAGGCAAGGTGCCGCGTCTCCTTTGCCAGGACGCCAAGAGTAATCCCGTCCTTTCCAATCCGGGCAGCGTTCAGACTCGCGTTCAGAACGCTGATTTTTACTCCCTTGCCGATTCTCTGAATGTCATCGGTGAATGAAGCCATCTCTTCCACCGAATCAGCGACTGAGCTCATGGAGGAAAGAATGTGGCCGTTAATCGACGCATATTCGGAATAAGCATCGACGATGGAATCAAGGCCATTTTCCAGATCCGCCAGAAAAGAAGTGCCGCCGGCTTCGGACTGGCCGGCCAGTTTCCTGGCCTGCATCGTGATTGAATTGATTTCCTGAACCAGCGCAAGGAGATTCTGTTTCAGTCTGGCTACAGCCTGCTCAAAATCATCCTTGGCAAGCCGTAACTGTACGGACTGAATCCGGCTTACGTCCGAAATAAAGGCAATATCGTCATGGGTCGCAGCTTCGCATTCCGCGGGCAAGCCGGTTTTTCGAATAGCGTCGGTGGCATGTTCAATTCGCTGCCGGGTAATATCGTGCGATTGCAGGGAAGCCACAATATCGCTGATGTGCCTTGCAATGGTCTGATATTCCGACGAAAGCTCTCCCAGCATCGAGGAGGATAATTCGCGCTTGCTGCCCAACTGTCCGAGATTGGAGAGAATCCTGTTCAAAACAGGGTTTGCATCCCCCGCCTGCCGTTTTTCATTTTGCGAAATATCCGCAAGGTTTCGATGAATCAGCTGGTCAAGCGAGGCGGAGCGTTCTTCCAACTCCATGGATTTGGCGCGAATCTCATTCCCCAGCGATTTCAAGTTGTCGGCCACAGTCTGAAAACCGGTCGCGGATTCCTCAAATCGAGCGTTTTCGATTTTCAGGAGCACGCATATGATGTCGATCTGTTTTGTGATCCGCTCAAGCTGCCTGAAATGGAGGCGTATCCCACGGAAGCGTGCCAGGATTGTGTTGAGTACGTCCTTGCCCTGGCCCGTACCGGACTCCATCCGCTGAATTTCATCTTTCAGCTTGCGCAGGCTTTCGATGGCATGTTCCAGCAGTGATCCGCCCATCGCGGAAGCGATTGTGTTGGCTTTTGCGGCAGCTTCCCTGGACCTGTAGACAAATTCCTGCAGGCGCCCGCCCATGTGCAGGAATTCCTCTTCCGACTCGTGCGTCACACGATCGAGCGGGTCAATCGATTGGATCAGAACCCTGTGGGAATCCAGAAAATTTCTTTCCGGAGTAGGTTCAAGAGTCTGTCCCATGTGCCATCCATACTGTTTGGGCCAAAAAAAAAGGCATTGCGGGCAGCTGGATTCGTAAAATCCATCTGCCTGCAATGCCTTCAACTTGCAGGGCCGACTCCCTGCACGAAAAGGTGACCGGCATCACAAGCGCCGGTAATCACTCTGCAGATCGGCTCAAGTCATGCAAAACTTTATGGCCCGAAATAGGGAATCTGCCTGATCCGGCACCTTCGAAAAAATCTCTCTAGTGCACCTGCATTATCATTCGGATGCAGACATGGGAACAACGGACTAGCTGCAGTAAAATATCTCCGGACCTTTACTGCATGTCATTGAATAATTGAGATTTATTTTTCGGGTTGCGCACCGGGCCAGGCACAAATCGGTTGGGCTCTGCACTCGATATGCCCGACCGGTCGTCTCTCATTGCCCCAGGGGAAAAACGCAGAGTCCCGATCCATCAGGTCCCGCCGGATAAACGGATACTAAAGGAATTTGCTTTTCAATTCCTGAAATATGAAAAAAATGCTTCCCCCAGCGATCCCCATGCAAATGAAACAGGGAGTTTTCGGTATTCCCGGTCTCGTCGGCCGGGCTGCGTCGCTTACCGTGGACTCTTTATTGGCGCGTGCCCAGATCCTTCAGCCGAGTGCCCTTTTTAAGATTCAGTTCCAGTTCTTCGAGGGTAATGCCCTTTGTCTCAGGAACGAACAGAGCGACAAAGAAGATCGAGAGAACGCAGAATCCCGCAAAGACATAGAAGATGGACGCATTCCCGTATGCATTCATAAACGAGAGCGCATTGGCCATGACGAGACCCGCGAATGTCCAATTCACCATGGTGGTGATTGTCATCCCAACCTCGCGTCCTTCCAGAGGAAAGATCTCGGAGCAAACCAGCCATACGACCGGCCCCCAGGAAACGGCGAAACCGAAAATGTAGAGAATGGCCGAAACCAGCAGCACCATTTTGGGCGCTCCGCCGATGAGGGCAGGGTCGGAGATACCGCCGATTGCGTGAAAAGCCATGCCGGATGCAACCATGGTAACCAGCATTGCGACGGCTCCCACATACAGCAGTTTTTTGCGCCCCCATTTCTCTACCAGGTGAATTGCGGGAAAGGTGAACAGCATGTTGACGGTAGGCACCGTCATCATGGCGAGCAGGCCTTTCATGCCCGCGTATCCGAAAATAGTCGGCGAATAGTAGATCATCATATTGATGCCGACCAACTGTTGGAACGCCTGGAGCAGAACTCCGACAACGAGAACTTTGAGGAAATAGCCGCGGAAGACTATGCCGATGCCTGCTCCCTGCGGCCCATGAAGAGCTTCTTCGATTTCTCCAATTTCCCTGTCGATTTCAGACTGGGTATTCAGCGTTCTGCGCAGAACAGCGATCGCCTGATCCTTCCGACCTTTGAGCATCAGCCATCTCGGACTCTCAGGCAGGATAAAGCTGCCCGCAAACATCAATGCCGCAAACAGCGTTACCGTGAGAAACATCATGGGCAATGAGGTCGCGGTGCTGGTGAAGGCCCGCGCGATAAATACATTGCTCAAAGCAATCAGGAAGATGCCGATGGTGATCAGCAACTGAAAGAGCGTGCCCATTGCACCGCGGATTGCAGCGGGTGCCGTCTCGGACAGATAAAGGGGCACGATAAAGGAGGCAATTCCGACGCCAAATCCCAACGCAAAACGGCAGGCCGACAAAACCGGAAGCGGCGGTAGCAGCGCCGAATAAGCCGACGCGGCCGTGAAGATAAGGCCTGCGAGAACTAGGCTCCGCTTACGGCCCAGAAATCTGGCAAAAATCCCTGAAAGAAGCGCGCCGAAGATGCCACCGGTAGCGAGGATGGCGGAGTAGCTCTCTTTGTCGTGTACGGCGAACTTATAGTGCTCCGTCAGAGTATCGAGCGAATTAGCAATAAATCCCTGATCCAACCCGAATAGGAGTCCGCCCAAGGCCGCAACCATGCAAATAACGTAAACGATGGTTTTGTATCCTCCTGCCTGAGTTCCCCCTGCCTGATTCTGTCCCATGCGATCTCCTTCCCGCCTTTATAATGGCTGCCAACATCAGTCTTTCACAGGATTTGTGCAGATTCTACAAAGAGAGGCGCAATAAAAATACCAAAATATATCTGAAGATGGACAAAACACGGCGCGGCGAGCCATCCATTCTCCCTATCAAATTGATTTTGCCTCTATGCTATAGTGGAATTCCTCATAACCATAGATTGCAAAGCCGAGGGATAAACCTTGTTGGATATACTGGCGCAAAACCCGCTCTTACTTTTGTTCACCATCATAGGCTTAGGATATCTCGTCGGCAACATCAGCATTTCCGGCTTGAAACTGGGCGTGGCTGCCGTTTTGTTCGTGGGAATGTTTTTCGGCGCCCTGGATCGCAGGCTGAGCCTGCCGGACCATATCTATATTATCGGTGTCGTTCTCTTTGTTTACTCCATGGGACTTCAATCCGGTCATGGATTTTTTGCCTCATTCCGAAAACGGGGGCTTCGTTTCAGCATAATCGCAACCATCATCCTCGCGGTTGGAGGCGTCGCTTCGATCGTGGCAGGAAAATTGATGGGACTCTCTGCCCCGACCATCGCGGGTCTCTTCTGCGGGTCGCTGACAAGTACCCCCGCCATGGCTACGGCGGTGGAAACAACCAAAAACCTGACGACCAACCTTTCTCCGGAAATCAGAGAGCTCTACGCAAGCAGCCCGGTGGTCGCCTACGGATTAACGTATCCCTTCGGCGTTTTCGGCGTCATCCTTTTGTTTTTCATTTCAAACAAAATTCTGAAGGTGGATCCGGCCCGGGAATCGGTAGCGGCTCAAAAGGAATCGGAAAAGGAGACTATCTTCAGCCGCACCTTTAATGTAACAAACCCGGCAATCGTTGGGAAAACGGTGGAGGAAGTATTGACGCCTATGGGAGAGTGCGGCTTCGTACTCACCCGCATACGGAAAGGCAACAATACCGAAATTGTCACGTCTCAGACCGTTCTGGGCTTGGGAAACCACATCGTTGCCGCCGGCGATGGCGCTGCCTTGCAGCGGGCTCAACTGATTTTTGGCGAACTCGCATCGGAACATCTTCCTTCGGGACTTGGCAATATTCGCTATCGAAGAATGTTTGTGTCGAACAAGGCTGTCGTCGGAAAAACAATCCGCGAGCTGAATCTTACCCATGAGCTGCATGCCATTATCACCCGCCTGCGCCGGGGCGACATCGATATCGTTCCCACACCCGACACGGTTCTGGAAATGGGAGATCGTATCCGCGTTCTCACCCAGCAGGAGAACATGGAACGCGCGACAAAATATTTCGGCGACTCGCTGAAATCGATTACGGAGACCGACTATCTGTCACTCTCGCTGGGAATAGTCCTCGGTGTTTTCCTTGGCATGATCCCGATTCCACTCTCCCACGGACTGAGCTTTAAGCTGGGATTTGGCGGTGGACCGCTGGTGATGGGACTGATTCTCGGGCGGCTGGAACGAACCGGCCCGATTACCTGGGAAATGCCCTTTAATGCCAACCTGGTTCTGCGGCAGGTTGGATTGGTTTTCTTTCTTTCGACAATCGGGACAAAAGCCGGCTTCGGCTTCAGTGCAATTTTCCGATCAGGCGGGTGGGGATTGATTGTGGCGGGCATCGCGATCACTACCATGATTACGATGACAACGGTCCTGATCGGCTATAAGTACTTGAAACTGCCAATGGCCGCCGTTATGGGACTGATGTCGGGCATACAGACGCAATCGGCATGCCTCGTATATGCCAATCAGCAAACCGACACCGATCTGCCCAATGTGTGGTATACCACGGTGTATCCGGCCTCCATGGTTGCCAAGATCATCATCGCGCAACTCCTTATTTCCACGCTGCTGCTTCATTAAGCCCTAAATATTTGTGAACCAAATCAAGGGTACGGAGTATTAGCACTCGACACCACTTCATTTTTTCTCTCACGGGGCGAAAGCTTGTGATTCGCCCCGTCCTAATAATTCCAGATTCCAGATTCCAGATTCCAGATTGCAGATTTCAGATTCCAGATTTCGTCTTTATCTGAAATTTGGAATCCGCTATGTTCTTGCCTCGTGCTGCGTAGTGGATCGCTTTGATCAATGCCTCGGGCGCGCCTCCTTTGGTCACATAGACACACGCTCCGGCTTTACGAATGGCAGAGGATAGTTCCCCTTCCTCGTGCATGGACAACCCGATAATCCGAACTTCCGGAAGGCTGCGGTGTATCTCTGCGGTGGCTTCTATCCCGCTCAGTACGGGCATACTCACATCCATGACCACAACATCAGGAAGAAGCGAGCGTGTCAGGCTGATGGCCTGAGCTCCGTTCGCTGCTTCTCCAACGATTTCAATATCCGGATCCATGCGCAGCAATCCGGCCAATCCCTGCCTGATAATGTGGTGATCATCGGCCAGCAACACCCTGATTTTGCCTGCTGCAGGAATTCTCGCTGTCGGCTCCTCGCTGAAGGCGTGCCTAATTGCAGCATCCGCGAATTGCGGAGACAGATCCGGTTTTGGCCCGACCAGGGTGAGGCGAGTCCCTTTGCCCGGAGCGGAGTGGATCTCCAGTTGCCCGCCCAGATGCTTGATGCGCTGCTGGATGCTGAACAGGCCAAACCCTTCCGATCGACCTCCTCCTTGAAGGCTTGCTGGATTGAATCCTTTCCCTTCATCGGATATTACGAGGTGGATCCGGCCTTCCGCTCCTCGAAAACCATTGATGTGCGCCTTCGTCACTTCCGAGTGCTTGGTAACATTGAATAAGGCCTCGCGCACAGCGTCGAACAGGAAAATGCGCAAATCCTCGGTTCTTGGCTCGGCCAGAGGCGCAAATTCCACATCAATATTGAGTCCATGCTTTTCCAAAAAATGCCTTGCGAGCCACTGGAGCGCTGGCCCAAGTCCCGCATCATATAAAACCGGAGGGCTCAACTCAGCCGTCAGGGTACGTGAAGCGGCCAGCGACTGATCGAGCAGCTCACTGACGAGCCGTGCCGCGGCCGCCATGCTTTCCGTAGGCTGCCGGTTAACAAGCATGGTGGTCTGCAGTTTGGCGGCCACCAGCATCTGCTGGATATGATCGTGGAGCACTTTGGCCAGGCGCTGACGCTCGCGCTGTTCGGTCATAGTCAAATCGGATGCCAGTTCCCGCAACTGCGAAGCTAATGCCGTTGTCTCGGCCGTTCTCTCCTCGACTCGCCTTTCCAGGGTTGAATTCAATTCGCGCAGAGAATTCTCCGCGCGGACACGCTCCATGGCCACCGCAACCAGGTCGGCAATAGTACGCATGACTTCGACTTCGGCGTCGCTGAACTGAGGGCGACTTTTCGTGCCAAACGAGAGAGTCCCTATCAATCGGTCATGGGTTTTTAAAGGATGACAGCAGTATGCCTGGACACCATAGGATCGCACCAAATCGGTTCGCGTATCCAGGACATGCGATATATCCTCCGCGATAATCCGTTCTCCGCTTTGGGCAACGCACCCGCAGACTGCAACCCCATAATCAAGCGATTCAATTCCTTTTGCCTGATTCTCTTCGATCCCTGCATAGGCATTCAGATGCAGGCTGTTTGTACCCTCATTGGCCAAATAGTTGACAAATATCTGGCAGTCCAGGAATTGCATGGCATCATTGCAGAGTTCATTAACAACCGATTGAGGATCCGTGGATCGAAGAAGTTTTTCAGCGGTTTGTGCGAGGAGTCTGAATTTCGATTCACTCCGCTGCGGCGTCTCTTCAGCCTGTTTTCCTTGAGCAGTATCTTGACAATTCACAACAATAGCCTGCACATCGGGTTATTGAGCGGATTGGTGGCGGTTGATTTCCCGTTATTGCTTAATGATTCCGAATTAGCAGATCCGCTCATTGGCTCTCCCGGAAGATCGCATGCAGGCCGCATCTGCCGGTATGCAGACCCGAGAAGCCGTTTATCATTCAACCGGATTGATCATCGATTGCAATATAGCCCCAAATGAGATGTTATTAATAATTATTTTTTATTCATCAGCGCGCGATTTCAAGGGGCAGCGACAACTTCCACTGATTTTTATCCGGGTGCTTCGACAGACTAACCCTATTTCATTTGCGGTGAGTTTCTCAGCTTGCACGAAGAATGCCGCGGTGGAGTCAGGAGTCCACAAAAGCCAGGCATATCACAAGCAACAGCGCCAAAACTATCAGCAGATCGCCGACCATAATTTCCCTGCCTTGATTCTCATCCCATCCAACCATCCCTACCTATATATGGTATACGCCCGGGGCTGCCATTGTTACATGAGCCTGGAGACACATCCCTGCCACAGATCTCTCGACGGTCTCACCATTGAGACAAACGCATCCCGAGGGAATCTAATATATTGAAGGCACTCGAGAAGAGTACCGGGAAAGTTGAGGACAGAACATGAAGACTCTAAAGATCACCGGTCTGCTGCTTGCGGTCCTGCTGATTGCATTGCCTGCCAGTGCTCACGGTCGGTTCGGAGGAAGGGTGATCGCGGGTCCAGGCTTTGGAGCCTGGAATTGGTATTACCCCTACTGGGGTTGGTATGGAGTATACGGACCGCCCTACGCGGTTTATCCTGACATTCACGCGGGATCTGGAGAGGTTAAACTAACAACAAACGTCAAAGACGCGGATGTATTCATCAACGGAGCTTTTGCCGGAAAAGCGTCCAAGCTGAAATCAGTTTGGCTGCGTCCGGACACATATAATCTGGAAGTGCGGGCACCAGGATATGCCTCATTTTCACAGCGGGTATATGTAGTGCAAGGCAAGTCCATGCGCATCAACGCGCAATTGACGCTCGCATCGCAGCCTCAAAATCCACGAAGCTGAACCCGCTTTCGATTTCCCACTCGCGCCCGGGCCTCGAAAAGGGCCCGGGAGTCCTTGCGACAATGGAACGTCGCTCGCCCTTTACTGAATCACCACAGGAACACGCACAAAGCGGTTTACATCGGCGATGGCATCGCGTGCATGTATCTGTAGAGTATAGGTTCCCCTCTTGAGATTTTTCAGCGGAAGAGAAATGGCGACCGTCGTTTCACCTTTGCGATCGTTCATTCCCTGCATCCCCGCCATTCCTTCTCCCGGACCACCCATTCTTCCAGGTCCGCCACCACCCGGGAAACCCATTCCACCCGGCGGCGCCGTGCCTCGACCTCCGTTCCCTGGGCTAAAGCCGGGAGCGTTTCTCGCGCGAGTCCACTGCTGGACATACTGCGGCTGAGATTCAAGAATCTTGGTCTTATCGCGGAGAAGTATCAGGTCCGCCTGGATGCATGGTCTCTGCGTGTCCTTGTCTTCGGCGCCACCATAGACCTGGAAATAGACGTACACGGTTTGCCCCGCTACAAACACATTGCCGATGCTCGGAACCACCTTTCTGCCCCCTGTTACAAGAGGGTCATAACCCGTAATCATTTCCTGGAATCGCCGCATCGCTCCCTGGTGCGTTATCGTGGGATCGGACTGACGTGTATTGGCCAGCTGGTTGCCGAGCACAATGGAACTTATTTGAAAGCTCTTGAGATCAATCTTCGGAACCTCAATCGGTTGTTCAAAGCTGCCGAGTTTTCCCGTTACATTATCTCGCACCAGGAATTTCAACGTATAGGGTCCGGGGCGGAGTTGAAATCCTGTTGAGTAAAAGATGCCGCCGGCCTTGATTCGCTCGTACTTTTCGGCCGGCAACTTCAGCTGCACAATATCCCGGGCTACGCTGGAGATCTTCCCTTTTGAATCAGTGGCCTGGGCAACAAATTCGAACTTCCCTTCCCGGTTGGCACCTTTCTCTTCAAATTTCAGGCCGTCGCCATCCAGCTCGATGGAAATCGGCACCAGCGTTGTGTCGTTATCTTTCCGGAAGTAATCCGCCTCTAAGATAAGGGGCACATCCACGAATGGCCGGTCTACGGTCATGGCCTGCGACATCTGCAGATCTTTCTCCTGCTGCGTCAGCTGACCGAAAGCCTTTGCCGCAAAGTAGCCGGGGCGATGCTCTATCTTCAGCCCGGGCTTCACCAGTTCAACCCGTATCTTGCGGTACTTTCCATCTTCTTTTGAATTGGAGCTGAAATAGCCCAGAACATAATAGACATTCGTATCTTTCTGGACTTGAGTCAGTGCGAGGCTGAGGTCGTTGCTATCGGTGAACGCCTTTCCGCCCGTATCATGAGAAAGCGTAATCAGCGTTTCCTGCGATCCCATCAGACTTGATCTTTGCCGCCCCATGGCTCCGCCATTGAACATTGCACTTCCCGCGCTGCCCTGCGATGCGTCACCGCCCGGCGGCAGCGCAACAAGACCATGGCTGTCTACCGTATAGATCGACATGTTGGACCGGTTTGCATTGTCCACTGTGGACCGGATCTGCGCATTGTTTTCGACGCCCGTTGTCGAAATGCCGTTGGAAAAGTAAATCAGCGATTTGCGCTCCGGGAACTCCCGATACATTTTTGCGAGCGTCTCCAGCGCCGATAGCCGACGGTCGGTATTAAAAACGTTGAATTGAACGGTGTCGGGAACAAATACATCATCGGAGCTGCTGGTATCACTCAGGTCGGCCGAGGCGCTGTCTCCCGAGTCAGTGGAGCTAATGCTTTTCAGCGTCTTGAGAACAAGATCGCGGTCATTGGTAAAGTCCTGAACCAGACTCAGCGAACTGCTATAGGTCGCAATCGCCATGAGATCCTGGGGGCCCGTCTGCTTCGCCACAAATTTGTTTGCGGCATCTACCGACCGGATCAATTCCTCGGTGCCGAGCGAGCTCAGATCGAAAAACAAAATCATCAGTCGCTTGCCGGATAGATTTTCCTTTTTGACCGGCTGCCCCGCACTGGAACTCATATTGATGATAGCTGGGGGTTCTGCCGGCTTCTCCACTTTCGCCTCGGCCAGGGCCGGCTCTGGAGCAGATCCAATCGCCACCTTCTCGGCGGAGAAGGTAACGACATTTTGAGGTTTGCTGTCTTCGTATATCCGAAAATCCTCTCTTTTGAGATCAGGAATGAGTTTGCCCTTGCCGTCGCGCACGGTTACATCCACAACCACCATGGCAGCTTCGATCGAAAATGTCGGAGTTCGCTGCGGAACAGCGACCTGTTGCGGATCCGGATTGGGCTGCGAACCGGGAACGGCATATCCGATCAGGCAGAAGATGAAGCAAAAAAAAGCTACCGATGCGGGATGCAGAATGCAGGATGCAGGAATGCCATGAACTAATTTCCTATAGGGGCTAACCGACGCGGGTCTATTCCCATTCATCTGCCGTCTCTCCTGTCTTCCGGGTATGACCTCATCCTGAAATAAAACCGGAACTCCCGATCAGAACCGAACGCGGAGGTTCATGCTCATGCTTCGCATCGCGCGCACGCTCGTCACCTGTCCGAAATTCAATGCATTTACCGTGGTACCTACGCCTCCCCAATTCGCATGATTCAGGAGATTCTGAACCTGCCAGCTGAAATCGAGGCGTCGGCCGTTCTCATCCAAGCGGAAACCTTTTCGAACCGAAAGGTTGATCATGAACGAACCGGGGCCGGTAATGGTATTTCTGCCCGCCGTGCCCAAAGAGCCGGCAGGAATCGCAAAAGCAGCAGTGTTGAAATATCGCAACCAGCTGCGTTCGCTCCGTGAAAGCGCCGGGGAAATGTTGGTGGCGTCCGCCCGCAATGCGTTATACAACGCGGATCCTGATGTGCTGCCGCTGCTGCTCGCATAGCGAGCGGTCAGGGGCGTACCGCTTGCAAGCGACACATTCCCGTTGAAACTCCAGCCTGCGATGAAATTGAGCAATTTGGCGGAGGAGCCGGCAAAAAACATGCGGTTTTGCCCGATAGGTAATTCATAGGCAAAGTTTGACTGGAAATTGTGGCGTTGATCCTGCCCGCTCAGAGCACGCTCGGCCGAAAGATTAGCGTCATTCTGAGCTACACCGCTTGAGGTATCGTCGATGCTCTTCGCAAGCGTATATGAATTGCTGATGTTGAACCCGTGCGAAAACCGGCGGGACAGTTGGACCATCAGACCGTGATAGATGGATGAACCACCGTTGGTCTGGTAAATGAACTGGGAGGCGCTGCTGCTCCGGTTGGGCGCCCGCATGACATCCAATCCGGTTCCTTTGCTTCCGCTATAGGCAACCGTCAGGACATATAGCTTCGAAAGCTGTGACTGAATGTCCAGGTTCCACTGCTGCGCATAGGAAGCCCGGTAATGGGGGTCGACCGCAAAAGTATTCAGGATGCTCAACGACGGGTTCACAGGGAAACCGTTTTGCAGCGTCAAGGGATTGGACCGGTCCGAAGCCAGCGTCTGGCTGATCGCGAAAGGCGACTGATTGACAAGCTGGTTTACGATGGATCCAAATCCGCCCGCATTGTAGCCAATTCCATAGCCGGCCCGGAAAACGAAAGGGGATCTGGGTTTCGGTCGCCAGGCAATCCCGATGCGGGGCGCGACATTGTTTCTGTCGGCATTGAGAATGGATCGGGAAAAGCTCAGTCCGCTCAAAGGACCTGTTTCGTCCGGAAAAACCTGCGCAATGGAGGAAAAATCAGAATTCGTATCCAGGCTTACGAGGCGATCGTACTTCTCATAACTGGGCCCGGTATATTCATAGCGCAGTCCATAATTCAGTGTGAGCCCGGAACTGATTCTCCAGTTGTCCATAATGAAGATATTCCAGGTTCGGTTCCGAAGATAGATGCTGTTGCCATGAGAATCCACGCTCGGATCGACATACCTTCGCGAAGTTGAATAAGGCCGCCCAAGCAGGAAGTCGGCGAAATCACTGCCTGTTCCTGAAACCTGCTGTCCTTTTGCATCAAGAAGGACGGTAGCGTAGCCCGTGAAACTGAAGGTGCCGCGACCATTGGAGTCACTGTGGGAATTCCGTTGCGAGAAATTGATGTCGACGCCGGCTCGGATGGAGTGCTTGGTTCCGATCTTATTAATGCCGCCGGAAAAGCCGAACGTCTGGTTCTGAGTCAATGTGGGCGCCGCCAGTGACAGCCCTCCATAGTTTGTAAAGCCGATGGTCGGAGGCCCCCAGTTGATCGGATCCTGAGAAACACCGGCGATTCCCAGCAAACCTTCAACATTATTCTGATACGCAAAAGCATTGTTCGATTCGACGCGCGTACGATTCAGGGTCAATCTCCAGTTACCGATGAGTCGCGCCTGGAACCGGTGGGTTCCCGAGATCCCGATGTTCTGGCCTTTATTGGAACGGGTCGTATCGAGTCCCTGGAAAGTCGCCGCACTCAGCGAGTCGCCGCGGCGCATGCTGTAATTCACACCGATATTGTCCCGGGACGAAAGGCGGATCCCGGTGATACTTCCCTGAAACTGGTCCGAGGTCGAAGGCAGACTGCGCTCCAGTGCGTAATTATTGGTGCAAAGCCCGGTTGAACTGCAGGGCAGATTGGCCCGCGGAACATATTTCAACAGTTGAGCGGCAATCGGGTCGATTGCGGTGATCTTGGTGAAGCGGGTTGCGGCATCATTCGGATTCAGATAAAGCTGTACCGGCTGGATGACCACGGATCTCTGCCCGGTGATCGCATCCACCACCGATGCCTGCGCATACGTTTGGGAAAAATCGCCCGTGCGCTCCAGGTCGGTCGGTACAGTCGTCAGTACATCCTGTGCGCCTCTATTCCGGCTTCCGCTATAGGTAAAACTCCAGCCAGGCTGGCTGTTGATGCGCATTCTGGCATTCGTGGACCCATTCTGGGTTGCGGCACTCTTGGCCTTAAACCAAGGGAGCACACCCCCCAGAGTCACGCTGAAGTTATTTTGGATCTGGACAGGCTTCGGCAGTGTCTGGCCGGTCAGGGAATAGTTGCGGGCATTGAGAGCGGAATTACTGTATGTCTCGGACAGACTCCCCTCGACTGCCGGCTGGCGGAAGTTGTTGCCGCGGCCCATCCGAGGCATCCCCATGCCACCACCGGGACCGCCCCCAGGACCGCCACCACCCGGCCCTCCTCCAGGGCCACCACCCATCATGCCACCGGCCGGGCCGCCGCCCATACCTCCAAAGCCGCTGAAACTGGCACCGCCGCCGGAACCACCTTCTGCGCCGGGACCGAATTCCTGGATCTGAAATCCCATGGACCGCGCGGCATCCATCATCTGACCTCGAAAACCGGAATCCCCAAAGTTGCCGGAATCGAGATTGGCGGTATTCCCACTGATGAACAGCATGCTGTCCTGACGGGACGAAGCCGCCGTCGTGTCGCCGGCCTGGCTCGACAGATCTTCCTGAAACTGGCTGAGCCCTGGCAAGGTCGTGACCTCAGCCGTCTGGAAAACCGGCGTATCCTGCTGCGTTTGCGATTCCTGCGTTTTGGCAAATGCAGCCCGCTGCGTCTTCGGCGCAGGCGGACGAGGAAGCGATTCAAGCTGCACCGTCAGGTTCCGGCTCGTCTCAGCAGAACTGTCGATTCCGTCTTTCACAGCCTTCTGGAATCCGACCATATCAACCGTCAGCTGATAAACTCCTGCCGGCAAACCCTCGACCTTAAAAGATCCGTCCAGCTCGGTCAGTGTTTCGGCCAGCTTGCCGGAGGGAGTGGAAATCACAACTCCCGCGGCGGGGATGGGCACACCCTTGGAGTCGGCAACTTTTCCGATAATGGAAGTCTGGACCTGCGCATTTATCGGAAGGCAGATCAGCAGGGTGTTAACAATCAGAATGGGTAGAACGATAAACCTGATAGTAGATCGTCTCATCATTCTGGATATACGCGCGGGCGCGAAAAAGTTACGCGAATATACCCGATTCGGACAGGTTAACGTAGATTTAACAGGCTGAAGCCCCAAGCTTCAGGGTAATCCGCCCGCAGAAGATGGAAGAAACTTCTATCTTAGAAATTTCAAAGCTACGAGGAGCGCAATCGCCACAGCAAATCCGAAGGCTGTACGGTGTTCCCGATTGCGAACAACTCGGGACCAGCGGAAGGCGGAGGGATCTAGTCCGGATCTGCGAAATCCGGGAACAAACATTGGAACTCTATTAGAATAATCCAGGAATTTGCTCCCGTATCCATTGTAGAGCTCCTGCTCCTCGGCTTTCATAACAGGGAAATAAAACGCAACAAAGAAAGCCAGGAATGGCAGCAGCAGCCAGTACCCCTGCCCGGCGATGATCAGTCCGAATGCCATGAAAAATGATCCCAGGTAAAGCGGATTCCGTGTGAAGGCATACGGCCCGCCCTGGGTAAGCACTCTTCCCTTTTCGATGTGTCCGGCTGCCCAGAGACGCAGGAGGGCGCCGGCGGAAGCGATTACGCCTCCAACCAGGAGGGACTGAGCCGAAGGCCCCTGTTTATAGAGAAGATACAGAAAAACGACACCCAATGCCGTTCCAACCGGCACGCGGGTTTTTTGTGCAAACTTTTTCCAGGAATGCATAGAAAGTTAGAAATAAATCAAGTTTATGAAATCAAACAAAACCGGATTCCTATCCGAGGCGGACTAATGGCCCTCGGCACCCATCGTTGTTCGCTCGCGCGTAAAAGGAGCCGCAAGCCATTTATTTGCCTCCGCCTGGGCTCCATTTGTGTCGTCTTTTGTGTTGATTGCCTTGGTGTATTCCGCCATAGCCCTCTGGCGTTGCCCCAGGATATCGTATATCTTCCCCAGGTAGAGGTAGCACCAGACCTCGACCCACTTCGGGTCCTTGTCTCCATTCAGTGCGTCGCGGAATGAATTCGCAGCCGACTGGAGATTGAACTGTTCATAGAAAACCTCCGCCAGCCTGTAATGCGCAATAGATCGATGCGAATCCAGTTTCAGAGCGCTTTCATAGGCACGGATTGCCTCGACGAAATCGCCGCGCTGTTTGCAATCGTTGCCGATGGAGAGCTGAACGGACGTCTGCAGCTCTTTGGAATCCCTCAACAGTTTGTTATTGGGATCCAGGACAACCTTTTGCGGCATAGTAAATGTGGTAATGTCAAAGGCCGTTGACTTGCCGTTTAATTCGACTGTCTTGGTCTCTTCCTTGGAGTTGCTGACAACGGATACATCGACGGGCATCCTGAACAGGTCGCGATCCTGCTTGACGGTGCCAGAGACGCGGAACCCGCTGGCCGTTTTAAAAACCACATAATCCGTCTGCAGCGTGGGGACGCCGATTGTGTCGATCCACTCGGCAAAGAACCAGCCGAGTTCCTTGCCATATATCTTCTCAGAAAGCTTTTGGAAGGCGGTTGTGCTTGCCTGAGTCCCGGAGAAATCGTGCGCATACTGCTGCAGGAGTTTGGTGAAGTTCGCTTCACCCATGATCCCGCGCAGCATGTTGAGCACCCAGGCGCCTTTTCCAGCGACGACAGACTCGTATCGCTCCGATCGATAGCCCAACCCAAGCCCGCCACGGACGGCGCTCTTGTTTTCGAATTTCAGGGCCAGCACCGCCAGGTTGTCAATTTCCTCTTTATATGCCGCGGTTCCTTCGTTCTTGCCCAGGTATTGAGCCGCCGAAAGGTACGCCATTCCATCCACGAGCCAAAGGTCGTCAGCGCTTTGGATTCCGACTGTCTCCTGCCACCACTGGTAGGCCGCGCGCCGCGCCAGTTCGCGCACCGGAGGCGTCGATTGAGCCAACTCCCTTCGCGTGATGAAGATCGTCCCCAACATCCCGGATTGTTTGACCAATGCCTCATCCACTTCGACGAGGCGAAAACTGTTACCCGAAGACGGCGAGCCGTAGTTCTTCTGGTAGTAGTCCAGGATTTTGGCCAGCGCTTCCGCACTTGGCTGCATCGCCTCCGGTTTGTTGTCTTTGGAAAAACACTCAATCGACAATTGTCCGAACTGCATTTTCTTTTGCGTGTATTGCCCGGCCACGACGGAGCCCGGAAGAATAGGATTTTTGGCAACCCATCCGAACGTTTCGTTGATGCCCTTTGTGACAACGGGCATCTGCGTCCCCGGTCCGATAACCGTCATCCCCAGGGGAACGGTCACTTCCACCGTCGCGGTTGCCCGGTCCACCAGAAACTGGCTTACCGGAAACCACTTGGCGGAATACATCAGGTATGTCCCTTCCATTCCGATGTAGGCACTGCCTTCATCCCGTGTATACATGCGGCTGTAACGGTCGCGATCGAAGCCGCCCTGGCACTCGATCTGAATGGTAATGACCGAACCGGCATCCAGCGCCTTCGGAAAACGGATCGAGAGATACCCTGGACCAATCTCGTCCTGACCGAATTCCAGTTCTACTCCATTGGAATTGAGCACCCTCTGAACCGAGAGATTTTCGCTCAATTCGAAGACAATGTGATCGGTCGCTTGAATCGGCTTGAAAGCGATGGTTGTGACGGATTTGATTTCGTGGCTGTCCGGAGTCAGCGTCGCCTCGATCCTGTAATTCTGAATATCTATACGCGGCATCGTGGAAGCAGCTTTCTTCGCCTGCGCATAGCCTGGCAAACCTGTGCCCGCAAAAGCCAGAAGAAGGATAGACATCAGAATGGATTTGTTGCGCATGTTCATTCCCTTAAGAAGCTGCTCACTATGGCCGCGACCGTATCCGAGGCGCAACGGGTACTGAGTTGTTCCCTGATTCCGGCCAACTGTGTACGCATCAGTGCACTGCATTCGGGCTCCAACAAGTATTTCAGCGCTACCTGAGCCAACCGATCCGGTTCCGCCTCGCTCTGAAACAACTCCGGTACAATCTTCTCCTGCGCTATCAAGTTTACCAGCCCCTTCATGGAACTGCGAATCAGAATGGAGCCTACAAACCAGCTCAAGGGGGAGATCTTGTACGCTATCAGGAAGGGGGTTCCAACCAGCGCCGCTTCCAGGGAACTGGTTCCGCTCTTTACAAAGGCAAAATCGGAATTCGCCAGTATATCTCTGGAATCCTGTGTTGAGAGATGGAACCGGTCTTCATTCGGATCGCCCTGGAGCTCAGCGCGCATCACGGTGCGAATATGAGCCGGGTTGATGGTAGGAGCCGCCGAAATGACGAATTGCGCGTCAATGGATTTCAGTAACCGCTTCCCCGCCTGCAGAAGGACTGGAAGGATGTGATCGATTTCCTTTTTGCGGCTCCCGGCTAATATGGAAATTGTATATCGGGCCGGATTCAAACCAAGCTGAAGGACAAAGGATTCGCGATCGCAGTCCGGATGGAAATCCTCCAGCAGCGGATGTCCTACGAATTCGACCTCAACACCGCGCTCCCGGTAATACGCCTCTTCGAAAGGCAGGATAACCAGCATCTTGTCCACATACTCCCGAATAGCCCGGATGCGGCCGCTACGCCAGGCCCATATCTGCGGGCTTATGTAGTAGATAACCTGGATGCCCTGTCGTTTCAGTTTTTTTGCCAATCGCAGGTTGAAATCCGGGAAATCCAGCAGGATGGCAAGCCGGGGAGGTTGCTTCGAGGATTCAAGCAGAAGCCGTCGGTAGGTACGATAATAGGTTCGAAAACTGGAAAAAGCCTCGCGAATCCCTATATGCGCCAGTTCTCGTACATGGCAAAACAGCTGGACTCCGGCTTTCTGCATGGCATCGCCGCCGGTCCCATAAAAATGAATGGCGCCGGGGCCGGCGAGTTGTGTCAGCTTTTCCACAAGCCGCGCACCATACCGGTCAGCCGAGGCTTCTCCGGCAACTATCAGAATCCGCATAGGGGGCTTTGCCATATTTCGTTCTTAAGAAAAAAGCTCTTAACCGTCAATCGTCAATGGTCAGTCCCGTCGAATCCACCCGCCGCCCACAACCTTGTCGGCTTGATAGAAAACGCATGCCTGCCCGGGACTTATCGCGGGTTGGGGAGAGTCGAAGACAACTTCCACCACCCCATCTTCCGCGGGCACAATTGTCGCCGAGGCTTCCTTATGGCGAGAGCGAATTTTGGCATGAACCTTCATAGGCGCATCCAGCGCGGCGATAGAGATCCAATTGGGTCGGATCACATGACACCGCTGTCGGTTCAGTTCCGCGCGCGCTCCGACAATAATGGTATTGTCCTCGGGACGGATTTCCAGCACATAGAGAGGAACCGCATGGGCAATGCCTAACCCTCTTCTCTGGCCGATTGTATAGTGGTGAATCCCTGGATGTCTGCCGACAATTTGTCCCTTGGAGTTGAGAATATTCCCGGCAGGAAACTCCAGCGGCTCGCCAGTCATTTCGCGAGCATAACGCTCAATGAACGACGCGTAATCCTGATCCGGGATAAAGCAAATCTCCTGGCTTTCAGCCTTCTCGGCCACCGGCAGATCATATCGGCGTGCAATCTGGCGCACCTGCTGTTTGTCGAGATCTCCGAGGGGGAATAAGGCTTTGGATAATTGCGCCTGGTTCAGCTCAAACAGGAAATAGGACTGATCCTTGTTTTTATCGCGCGCCTGCCACAGCAGATACCGGCCTGTTTCCTGATCGAGCGTGACTCTGGCATAGTGCCCGGTGGCCACGCAGGGGGCCTGTATATCCTCCGCCATGCGGACGAGGCGATCAAACTTCATATGCGAATTGCAAAGCACGCAGGGAGAAGGGGTGAGCCCTCTCCGGTAATTGTCGACAAAGTCCCGGACGACGGTATTCTCGAATTCCTTCTCGAAATCGACCACATAATAAGGAATGCCCAGCCGGGCGGCCACTTCCCGAGCATCGTGGAAATCCTCCAGGGAACAGCATCCGCCGGACCGTGCCGAAGCCGCTTCCGCGCCGCTCCGCCTTTGGTCCCAGAGCTGCATGGAAAAACCTACCAGATCGTAACCGGTCTCCTTGAGAATGGCGGCGGCGACGGAACTGTCTACTCCGCCGCTCATCGCAATTGCAACTCTCTCTGAAGGCATCTAGACCATATCCTTGGGCATCCACAGGATGCAGCTTCTTACAAAATGGATATCTTTCAGATTTGGGTGAAGGATGTATTCGTCAATTGCGCTGGCCTTTTCGTTGAACGAATCGGTGAGCCGGGATATCTCCTGGCGAGCCTCCCATTCCAGCGCCGTCAGCCGCTCCTCCAGTTCGGGGACCGCAGAATCCTGCGGAGGCAGGTTCGGCATAGGCCGCAGCCGGAGCCCGGAAGAACTGAACAGCTCTGTCATCTGATCCGAGTACCGCGTAAAAATATCCCGGTTCCGCGACTCCGATTTGGAAGGCTCCAGCGCACCGGATTCGACTCTGCCCAGGTATTTCTGCTTGGCCTGCTCCAGCATGCGGTTAAAAACCTCGTGAAGCTTGTCGAGCTCGGACCGCTTACTGCCTTCAAAAAGCTCCAGGCACCGCCAGCAGAAATCCGCACGCGATTCTCCCGAAAGAGAATAAACGTTTAAATCAAAATTCCGGAAAATCCTCGCCGCATAGGAGCGCAACAGATATTGGACAAACTGATTTTCCATCTGGGCAAGAAAATTCGGATTCACAAAATGGGGCAGGATTCCCAGGCGAACCCCTTCCGGCACGGAGGTACTCGTCCTGGAAAGGTCGATATTCCGAATCATGTCATCGGTCCAAAGCAGGTCCGCATTGTCCGAATAAATCTCCAGCGCCTTGCATAGGCTTACAGTTTCCCTGAATCCCGTCCGCACATCGTTGAAGTCGATTCTGGCTTCAACGCAGAAAAAGGGGATCCAGTCAGAACCGGTGTTGAACTGATCCGGTATCAGATATAGCTGCTTGATTCTCTCTGCTGCATGATTCTGCTGCGCTCTGGGATTCACGGGATGCATCGGAAACCTCTGACGGTTCGGAATAAAAGCCCTTTATTTTATCATGCGAAGAGTCATTCTCAATTGGGGATGTTGGGGGGGGCATGCGGACGGGCGGGAAGCGATTGCGGATGGGTCCTCGGGAAAAGCAACGCCCGGGAGCGAGGCGCGAGGCGCAAATGGCCTCGCTCCCGGGTTGCGCTTTAGTTGATCACTTCCGATGAGGGCCGGAACCCTCCGTTGGCCAGGGCGCCAAACACTGTCTTGAATTCCTGCCTTCCATAAAAGAGCCGCGACTTGACCGTGCCAACCGGGCAGTGGATGATCTGGGCTATTTCCTGAATCGTGTGCCCTTCCATGTCGTGCAGCCGAACCACAATCCCCTGCTTTTCCGACATGCGATGGAATGTCTCATGAACGAGAGATCGCAATTCCTCGAGCGAGGTGTGGGCCAGCGGATCGGTGAATGGCGTAGACTCCGCGGGGAGATCCCTGGCGATATCGTCTTCCAGCTCCACGAACTGCCGATTCTTCCCTTTGCGCAACATACCCAGGCAAACGTTGATCGTAATTCGGCTGATCCAGGTGGATACCTTGCTGTCGCCCCTGAAATGGGATATCCCGCGATATACATTCAGAAGTGTCTCCTGAAGCGCGTCTTCCGCAGACGATTCCTCGCCAAGTATGCGGTACGCGGTATTGAAAATCTTGCGGTTGTATCGGGCAAAAAGCTCGTTACATGCATCCGGATCGTTGGACATGCAGCGATTCAAAAGGGCTACATTGAGTTCTTCGTTGGGTTGGGATTCGATCGCCAGCATAAATTTCCTTTTCCTTTCCAGTTCATTGGCGCCATTCCATTGCCGCCGAACTGTACAGTTGCAAATCGAATGCCAGACCGAATAAAAATCCATATATTGTTTATAATGAATAATTTACACAAAATATCCCAACCAGACCCCAAGGCATTCAACTGTACATATTTTGGACACCTTGGCTTTATCAGCCAACAATCGCATTGTTTTCAATACTTTATCGGATGTCCAAAAATATTACACCTGGAGCAAGCCAAAGAAACCCGCGTATTATCAACAGTTATAGAATTTGACGCCGCCGGCCCGGCCAATGCCGCCTTATTTATTTGCCAAAACCGCGGAGTACAGCCGCAAGCTGCCGCAGCGATGGCAATTCACCGCACTCCGATGGGCTTCGCCCTCGAAAAATAATATGCAGCGAGATGTCGGCGGTTCGCTCTTAGCTCATGCGGCGGAGTTTTTCGATGAGGGACTGGCGGCTGATGCCGAGGACACGGGCAGTTTGGGATTTGTTCTGACCCAGCCTGGCCAGAGTTTCCCGGATCATATCTTCCTCCAGCACACGGATGGCAGATTTCAGATCTCCTTCAGAGAGCGGTACGGACCGGTGCCGCTGTCGGATGTGATCCGAAAGGAATTCTGGTCCGATGCTTTTGTCTTCCTCTGCCAAAAGCACCACACGCTCAATTTCATTCTGCAGTTCTCGGACATTTCCCGGCCAATTGTATGCCATCAGGAGGTCGCAGGTTTCCTCACTGAAGGGTCCGGTTTTGCGGTTCAACTTCCTGGAGAACTGCTGCCGAAAGAATTCCGCAAGGGGAAGGATATCCTTCTTTCGTTCGCGCAGAGGGGGAATGGTGACGGAAAAAACATTGATGCGGAAAAACAGATCCTGGCGGAAACGATTTGCCTGAACCTCCGCTTTCAGATCCCGGTTGGTCGATGCGATGATGCGCACATCCACCTTTTTCGGCCGGTTGTGGCCGACCGGCATGATTTCACTTTCCTGAATGACACGCAGCAGCTTGACCTGCAGTTCGGGCGGCGCCTCTCCTATTTCGTCGAGAAAAATGGTCCCCCCGTTTGCCATCTCGAAATATCCCTTTTTCTCCTGAGTGGCGCCGGTGAAAGCTCCTTTAGCGTGCCCGAAGAATTCGCTCTCGACGAGATCCCTTGGGATGGCGCCGCAATTGACGGGGATAAATATCTGGTCGCGGCGATTGCTCTCGCCATGAATAAAGCGGGCAATGAGTTCCTTGCCGGTTCCGGTTTCTCCCTGGATAAGAACGGTTGTTTCCGTCCCGGTGACCCTGCGCAGCAGATGCAGGATGTTTTCCATTTCAGGACTGCCGTGAATGATGTTCTTTGAAAAAGCCTGCTTCTCAACCTCCTGCCGCAAAATGATGTTTTCGGTCTGCAACCGTTCGTTGGCAAGCTTCAATTCGGTAGCCAACCGTTCGTTTTCACGCACCAGGTCCATCTTCTCGAGAGCATCCTGGACGGCCATGCGCAAATCGTCAGGCTCCCAGGGCTTGGTGATATATTTGTGAACTTTTCCCGTATTGATGGCTTCAATGAGATCCTGCACATCGGTAAAACCGGTCAATACGATCCGTACCACGTTGGGATGGCTTTTCTGCGACAGTTCGAGAAATTCCATGCCCGTCATGTTGGGCATCTTCTGATCCGTGATGATCGCATCAATTGGGGTTTTATGCAGGATTTCCAGCGCATCCTGCCCGGATTGCGCCAGGTGGATGCCGTACTGCGCCATGAACGTGCGCTGAAGCTTCTGCAGATTGGCCATTTCGTCATCTACAAGCAACAGCTCATACTTTCGCTTATTCACGCAACTTTCTCCCGATTGACCGGCAGGCTGACGATGAAGGAACTCCCCTTCTGGGGAACGCTCGTCACGTGGATCCTGCCCTGGTGCTGCTCAATGATTCCGTAGCTGATACTCAATCCGAGCCCGGTCCCCTGACCTACCGGCTTGGTCGTAAAAAAGGGTTCGAAAATCCGGTTCATATATTCTCTCGGAATCCCGACGCCATTATCCTCAATTTCAACTTCCACCATGCCGTCATTGCAGCGCGTGCGAATCCAGACATCTCCCTTTCCCTGCACGGCGTGAAATGCATTGGACAGAAGGTTCATAAAGACCTGGTTCAACTTGCCCGCATACCCCGGTATTTTGGGAATGTCACCATATTCCTTGTGGATCTCGATCCGGCTCTTATAGGCATTGCGCAGCAGATTCAGCGACATCTCCAGCGAGGCGTGCAGGTCGACTTCCGACACGGTATCGGTGTCCATCCGCGAAAACGTCCGCAAGTCGGTCACGATCGTATTGATTCGCCGCGCGCCCTCGGTGAAGTTATCAATCAGGATCTTCAGGTCATCCTTGATAAAGTTATAGTGAATCCCCTCTTTCATCTTGGCCATTTCCATTTGATCCAATTCCGAAATGCTCGGCATCTTCTCAAATGACTCGACCAGGACCTGCAATTTCTGCGTGTAATCAGCCAGGAACCCCGTATTCCCGTAAATGAAATTCAAAGGATTTTTGATTTCATGCGCAATGCCGGCCACAAGCTGCCCAAGGGACGCCATCTTTTCAGTCTGGACCAATTGCTCCTGGGCACTCTGCAGATCCAGGTAGGCGCGCTTGAGTGCTTCGTGCGAGTTCTCCAACTCCACCGTTCGATCGCGAACCATATCCTCAAGATTGCGATTCAACTCCTGCAACTGCACCTCGCGCACGGAGAGCGCCCGGGCCATATCATTAAACGTCGAGGCCAGGATTCCGACTTCGTCGGAGGAGCGAATGGGGACACGTTCCCTGAAATTTCCCTGGGCAATCGTTGAAGCGGATCGAATCAGTGTTTTCAGCGGTACCGTGATTCCCTCTGCAATCAGGTAAGTAAACAGCACGACCAGCGAAGCCAGCAGCACGGCCGCGCCAAACAACCAATAGCTCAATACCTTGACGGGCCGGAATATGTCCGCCTTGTCAATTTCGACGCCGACAATCCAGCCGAAGGATGTGTCGTCGATCGGAGCAAATCCGGCAATTTTCCCGCTCCCCTTCAGATCGTAGGCCGAATTGTGCTCCTGATTCAGGATGGCGTCGTGCACATCGCGAAGACCATAATTCTCGATCAGCGTCGTTTTATAAAAGTCCTGCCCGGCAGGTCTTTTCTCATTCTCATCCATTTTTCGATTCGCCCTGTATTTATGGGCAATAATGGTGTCCGCGTTCTTGGCCAACATGAAGCCATACCCGGTCCTCAAATCCAGGTTGGCAAGATCCGTTTCAACGCTGTCGAGAATATTCTGGAAATAGGACCAGTTCAGAATGTTGATCCAGACGCCTACCACTTCGTGCGTCGCCGGGTCTTTGATCGGCTCCGAGAGCGCAATATTGAACTGGCGGCTTCGATCTTCCTTCCTGTAATCGTAAACACTCTGAACCATCTTGGACTGGTACCAGTCGTGGTGATAACTATGCCCGGTCACCGAGGACATGAATAACTGCTGCTCTTCCGGGAAGCCGGAGATGTTTTCCCCCATGAGCTTCGAAAGCTTGTCCGAGGGTAGCGGAACAAGATACCGATCCGCGGTGTTGATTCCTACGATTCTGCCGGACGTATCCAACACAATCAGCAGGTCATAGACTTCATGGTAAAAGCAGTAGTTGTTCAGCAGATAAGTCAAACTGCCCGGATCGCGCCGGCGCCCATCGCGATATATCAAGGGATACGTGGTTGCCATGGAACGAATCTCATCCTTTCGCCCACGCAGCATCAGATCCACCTTATCCGCCGTGTCCTGCGCCATCTTGCCAAGCGATAAGGTGATCCGATCCTCGATCTGCTTCCTCCCAATGTAATAGGAGAAAAGAGACATCCCGATCAGCGGCACCAAAGAAAGCCCAATCATCAGAACAAGCAGCTTGTTCCTGACGCCGTGAAAAAGCGCCAGCCTTGGCTTCCTCATGCTCCCGCTCTGATTTTCAGTCAATGTGTATTCCCTCTTAACAGTCCAGGCAGATTTATTGTCAATTTATTTTACAGCTTTGTCAAAGCAATTGATCAAACTCCACCTATCCATGGTTCAGAATTGTTCCCTGCGTTGCCCTCCGGGACGGCTTTTCCCATGACCCGGACAAAATTTCATGATAGTTTTCCCTGGTATCAGGAGGGTGATCGATGAGCATCACGGTTCGGATTCCTTCGCCGCTTCGGCAATATACGGAATTGAAGTCAGAAATAGAGCTGGAGGGAAAGACGGTAGCGGAGGTGTTGGAGAGTTTTAAGGCTCGCTTCCCCGACGCCAGCAGCCGGTTCTTCTCGCCCAAAACCGCGCACTACATGAATCTTTATCTGAATGACAAGGATATCCGCACTTTGTCCAACCGTGAAACGCCGGTAGCAGACAAAGATGTCCTCTCGATCGTGTTTGCGATTGCAGGGGGCTAAGGCCAAATTACGAATTACGAATTACGAATTACGAATGACGAATGAAGCAAATTCTATTGCCGGACATTCGTCATTCGTAATTCGTAATTCGTAATTATTCGCTGAGGGCCCAGGCGATGGCGGCTTCGGCAAGGATCCTTGTGGTATCGATATAACCGCTTCCGCCCCGGCCTTGACCTCCCCTATAAAGGATATCCGCACTTTGTCCAACCGTGAAACGCCGGTAGCAGACAAAGATGTTCTTTCGATCGTGTTTGCGATTGCAGCGGGCTAAGGCTAAATTACGAATTACGAATGACGAATGAAGCAAATTCTATTGCCGGACATTCGTCATTCGTAATTCGTCATTCGTAATTATTCGCTGAGGGCCTAGGCGATGGCGGCTTCGCCGAGTATCCTTGTGGTATCGATATAACCGCTTCCGCGCCTGCCTTGACCTCCCCTACAAAGGAATATCCGCACTTTGTCCAACCGTGAAACGCCGGTGGCAGACAAGGATGTCCTTTTGATCGTGTTTGCGATTGCAGGAGGCTAATGCCAAATTACGAATTACGAATGACGAATGAAGCAAATTCTATTGCCGGACATTCGTCATTCGTAATTCGTCATTCGTAATTATTCGCTGAGGGCCCAGGCGATGGCGGCTTCGACAAGTATCCTTGTGGTATCGATATAACCGCTTCCGCCCCGGCCTTGACCTCCCCTATAAAGGATATCCGCACTTTGTCCAACCGTGAAACGCCGGTAGCAGACAAAGATGTCCTTTCGATCGTGTTTGCGATTGCAGCGGGCTAAGGCCAAATTACGAATTACGAATGACGAATGACGAATGAAGCAAATTCTATTGCCGGACATTCGTCATTCGTAATTCGTCATTCGTAATTATTCGCTGAGGGCCCAGGCGATGGCGGCTTCGGCAAGTATCCTTGTGGTATCGATACTGAAGTAGCCCACCTCGTTAGGCTCAAAAGCCAATGGAACTTCCGTACACCCCAATATAACCGCTTCCGCACCTGCCTCTATCAGCCGGCGGCCGCACGATTGAAATGTTTCGCGGGTCAGCCGATTCTGCTCCCCGGCCTTAACCTGCCCTATCGCAGCATGGATCTTCTGCTGTTCGGCCTCCGATGGGATCAGCACCTCAATCCCATCCCTGGCAAAAGCGCGATGATAGATACCGCTATGCACGGTCCCCAGGGCGGCAATCAGGCCGACCTTGGTTGCATGCGGAAGAGTCCGGCGAACTTCCCGGCACGTTTCCTCTATCATATCCAGAAACGGAACAGTCACCTCGCGTTGAAGCTGCGGAAGAAAATAGTGGGCGGCATTGCATGGCATGGCAATAATCCCGGCGCCCGCTTTCTCAAGTACCCTTGCCCCTTCAATCATATATGGCAAAGGACTCTCTCCCCCTGCCGCGATGGCTTCCGTTCGATCCGGAATTTTGGGGTTTGAGTAAATAAGGACAGGGATGTGATCCTGGTCCTTAATTGCCGGAGTGAGATTAATAATATGTCGGTACAGGTCCAGAGTAGCTTCCGGCCCCATCCCTCCCAAAATTCCGACCATTCGGCCGGGAACAACGGCTTTCATAACATCTGACATTTCATGATTATAGGACTGCCCGGCTCCGATTGCCAAAAAAGCATTTCAACCCATCGGCCGGGCGAACGACTCCTGACCGGATCATTCCGTCGCTGCCGGGAACAGTGCAATCTGCCACCCCAAAATACCCTGTTTTTTGTTTGGCTCAAATGGCCCTAAGACCGTTATATAGTTAGCCCTGTTTTGCGCAAAGCAGGTATCAAGTGATAACTGCTTCATTAAATGCGCATTTGTGTCGATAACTATAGAGCGATAGGCGGTGGAACCGGTCTACCCCCTCCGAAAAACCTTTTTTGGGGGAGGCGGGCCAGGGGAACCGTAAGGTAGCAAATTGCTGAGCAAATTGAAAATTGTTCTGGAAATGGTGAAGGTCGAGCACACGATCTTTGCCCTTCCTTTTGCTTTTCTAGGTGCATTCTTGGCGGCTCGGGGCATTCCCCAACCGGCACAGATTGGATGGATTTTGGTGGCAATGGTCGGTGCACGCAGTGCGGCAATGGCATTCAACCGGTTGGTGGATCTTCCGTTTGATGCCAGGAATCCGCGCACGCTCAATCGGGCACTCCCGCAGAAACTGCTTACCCGCGGTTTCGTAGCGGTGTTCATTGTTATCAGCTCGGCGATGCTGATTTTTGCAGCATCCAGGCTGAATCGGCTGTCGCTGATCCTGAGTCCGGTGGCGCTTGCCATCGTCTTTTTTTATTCCTATACGAAGCGATTCACATGGCTGACGCACGTGTTTCTGGGCGTTTCGCTGGCTTGCGCTCCCATAGGCGCGTGGATAGCGCTGCGGGGATCTCTTTCGCTGTCACCGATTATTCTGGGGATGGCTGTTGCCCTGTGGGTAGCCGGCTTTGACGTGATCTATTCCTGCCAGGATGTCAAATTTGACCAGGGGGAAGCGCTCTATTCGATCCCAAAGCGCTTTGGAGTCGGAGCGGCACTTTGGATTGCGGCCGGACTGCATCTGGTAATGCTGGGAATCCTTGCCTTTCTTTTCTGGAGAGAAGGGTTGGGGGCCGTCAGCTATTCGGGATTGGTGCTGGTAGGGCTGCTGCTGGCCTATGAACACAGTCTTGTGAAACCGGGAGACCTGAGCCGCGCCAATACAGCGTTTTTCACAATCAACGGCTGGATCAGCATTCTGCTGTTCGTGATAACAACGATTGACTTGCTAATGAATGGGTCAAAATAAGCGATGCCAACGCAAATCGGCGAACTGCTGGTTAAAGAAAATTTCATAACAACGGACCAGCTTGAAACTGCGCTGAAGCACCAACGCCAGAACGGCGGCCGTCTGGGCTCCATCCTCATCAACCTGGGATTTGTGGAAGATGATGATATTACGGCGCTGCTGAGCAAAAAATACGGCGTACCCTCGATCAACCTCACTTACTTTGAGATTGATTCGGCCGTCATCAAGCTCATCCCGGTGGAGGTGGCACAAAAGTATATGGTGGTGCCGCTGAGCCGTGTAGGCAGCACGCTGACTGTTGCAAGCGCAGATCCGACCAATGTATTCGCCATGGACGACATCAAGTTCATGACGGGTTTCAATGTTGAACCGGTGGTTGCCAGTGAAGCCTCCATCACGGAGGCCCTGGAGAAATACTACGGCACTCCCCATTCCATTGAGTTGAAGAGAGTCTACGAGCAGATCGCCCAGGTCGACAAGGAGACCAGCGTTGATCTGGACCTCGAGGGAATCGATGACGGGAAGGAGATATCGTTAGACGAACTGCAGCGTTCCAGCGAAGACGCTCCCATCATTAAGCTCGTCAACCTGATCCTGTCGGACTCATTGAAAAAGGGCGCCAGCGATATCCATGTCGAGCCGTATGAAAAGGATTTCCGGGTCCGGTTCAGAGTGGATGGAATCCTCTACAACATGATGAATCCTCCACTGAAACTGCGCGACGCCATCATATCGCGCATCAAGATCATGGCCAAGCTGGACATCTCGGAAAAGCGGCTTCCCCAGGATGGACGCATCAAGATACGAACCACCTTTGACGGCAAAAAGAAGGAGATCGATTACCGCGTTTCCTCACTCCCGACTCTCTTTGGCGAAAAAATCGTGCTTCGTATTCTGGACAGGGATGTGCTGCCGCTGGATATGAGCAAGCTCGGGTTTGAGGAATCTTCGATGAAGAAGATCGAGACCGCCATCGCCAAACCCTACGGCATGGTTCTGGTAACGGGGCCGACGGGAAGCGGGAAAACGTCTACGCTCTATTCCGCTTTGAACAAACTGAATACACCCGAAACCAACATCATGACCGCCGAAGATCCGGTGGAATACAACTTCCGTGGCATCAACCAGGTTCAGATCCGGGAACAGATCGGCTTGACCTTTGCCGCGGCGCTCCGCTCTTTCCTGCGCCAGGATCCCAACATCATCCTGGTCGGGGAAATACGCGATTTCGAAACCACGGAAATTGCCATCAAGGCGGCGCTGACCGGACATCTGGTTCTTTCCAGTCTTCATACCAATGATGCGCCTTCAACCATTTCACGTCTTCTGAATATGGGAATCGAACCATTCCTGGTTGCCACTTCGGTTCATTTGATCTGCGCCCAGCGGCTGATTCGCAAAATTTGTCCCGACTGCAAAGTCGAGATCAAAACGCCCATCCAGGCCCTTACCAATGCCGGTTTTTCGCAGGAAGACGCCAAAACGGTGAGAACTTTTAAAGGCGAAGGTTGCAAGACTTGTAATGGAACTGGTTATAAGGGCCGAATCGGTATGTATGAGGTGATGGAAATAGGAGAAGACATTCAGGAACTGATCCTTGTCGGAGCATCGGCCAGGGAAATCCGGCGTAAAGCGGTTGAAGAAGGCATGCTCACGCTCAGGCATAGTGGACTGGCAAAAATAAAGGCGGGATCAACAACCCTGGATGAGGTACTGCGCGAAACCGTCATAGCCTGATGAAAAGTGCAATATTTGTGAGCCCGGTTACTGCAGAAACCAGAGAATCGAAGTATTCAAAACCGTTCACCTATAGGAGAAGACGATGAGCACGTTGCCCGAGATGCTCCAGAAAACCATTCAATCCGGGGCTTCGGACTTGCATCTTACAACCAATTCCCCGGCTCAGATCCGAGTTGACGGAACGTTGCGCCCGATCGATGACCAATATCTCAACGCTGCCGATACGAAACGGCTTGCCTATAGCGTGATGACCGATGGGCAAAAGCACCAGTTCGAAGAAAAATGGGAAATAGATTTTTCCTTCGGCATCAAAGATCTGTGCCGGTTCCGCGCCAATGTGTTTACCCAGCGAGGATCCGTGGGCGCGGTATTCCGCATCATTCCATTCGAAATCAAAGGATTTGAAACCCTCAATCTGTCGCCGGTGGTGGAAAAGCTGTGCGACAAGCCGCGCGGCCTCATTCTGGTGACCGGGCCGACCGGCAGCGGAAAATCGACAACGCTGGCCGCCATGATCGACAAGATCAATCGCGAACGGCACGAGCACATCCTAACGATCGAAGATCCTATAGAGTTTCTGCACCCTCACAAAAACTGCATTGTCAACCAGAGGGAAATCAGCGCGGACACCCACTCGTTCTCGGACGCATTGCGCGTTGCCCTCCGTGAAGATCCGGATGTTGTGCTCATCGGAGAAATGCGCGACCTTGAAACGGTAGAGTCGGCACTGCGGATTGCAGAAACCGGGCATCTTACGCTGGCCACGCTTCACACCAACAGCGCCGCCACTACGATCAACCGAATTGTTGATATCTTCCCTTCCAACCAGCAGCCGCAGATACGCGCGCAATTGAGCATGGTGCTGGAAGGGATATTATGCCAATCGCTGATTCCTCGCGCCAATGGTACGGGGCGCAGCATGGCAATGGAGATTTTGGTCCCGACCACAGCCATCCGCAACCTGATCCGTGAAGACAAGATCCATCAGATATACAGCTCCATGCAGACCGGTCAGGAAAAATATGGAATGCAGACATTCAATCAATCCCTGTCGCAGCTGGTTTTAAGCAAGCAGATCACAATGGAAGATGCTCTGAACAAATCCTCCAACGCGGATGAATTGCAGGATCTCATTCAAAGGGGAGTCGGCACCAACGTTCAATCTGCTGCTCAGCGCATGCAGCGACTCGAGCCGGCAGGCGGTATGCATCGCTGATTCTGAAAGGGTAAGGTCATGCCAGTCTACGTATTTCGCGGACGAAACGTCCGAACCAACGAAAGCATCAATGGAGAACGGTTTTCAAACAGTGCCCAGGCACTGGCGGCTGTATTGAGGAAAGAGCAGATCTCGCCTATCCAGATCCGGGAAAAGACAGCTCCTTCGTTCAGTTTTTCCTTTAAGAAGAAGGTCTCTCAAACTGAAGTCGCCATCTTTACGCGCCAGTTTTCCGTAATGCTCGACGCCGGGCTTCCGCTGATACAGGGGCTCGATGCTATTGGGCAGCAGCACTCAAACCCGACATTCAAACAGGTCCTGGAACAGATTCGAATGGATGTGGAATCGGGCGCCACCCTGTCCGCTGCCATGTCACGCCACCCAAAGGTATTTGATTCGCTTTATACCAACATGATTGCGGCCGGCGAAACGGGCGGCATCCTGGATACAATTCTCCAGCGCCTCAGCACCTTCATTGAAAAGATCGTGAAGTTGAAGCGGGCCCTGCGCTCCGCCATGATCTACCCGGCAACCATCCTCACGGTGGCCATCGGAGTTGTGGCATTGATCCTGTGGAAGGTCATTCCCGTATTTGCAACCCTGTTCGAGGGTTTCAATGTCGAGCTTCCGCTGCTCACGCGCATTGTCATCACCCTCTCCAGGATCATGGAACACTATGCCATCTTCTTCATCGTTTTCATCATCCTGGGCATCATCGCGTTGCGCAGTTACTACAAGACAGCTAAAGGACGACTTGTCGTGGACGGGTTCATGCTCAAGATCCCCGTGCTGGGCCAGGTTCTCCGCAAAATTGCGGTCGCCCGGTTTACCCGAACGCTTGCGACGCTGATGACGAGCGGCGTCCCGATTCTCGAAGGATTGAACATTACAGCCAAGACCTCGGGCAATGCCATCCTGGAAGAGGTCATTTACGACCTGCGCCAGAAAATCGAGGGCGGCGGAACCATGGCCGACCCGATGCGTACGTCCGGATTCTTCCCCTCCATGGTTACGCAAATGGTATCAGTCGGCGAGTCCACAGGCGAAATGGATACGATGCTTGTGAAGGTAGCGGATTATTACGAGGAAGAGGTCGACGTCGTGGTGGCAAACCTGCTGACCCTCCTGGAACCGATCATGATGGTTTTCCTGGGTGTGGTAGTGGGAGGAATTGTCATCGCCATGTACATGCCTCTGTTCAAGCTGATCCAGGTTCTTTCCGGCGGTTAGAAACAGAAAGTCCCCGTGCAGTGGGATGCGATTCCCGTGTCCCACTGCCAATTCATCTTTTGAGCACAATTGCCGGTTGCCGATCAAAGGCCTATGGAGTCCAACTCAGAAATTCATCCCGGCGCAACAACCAAAGATCTCAGACGACGACTGCTTGAGCTGATTGTCCTGCGCACAATCGCGCTTCTGCTGGGATTGAATTTTGCCAATCGCCTGGCCCTTCTGCCCGATCATATCAACGCCTTTCCATTTCTCAGCTTTTTCAACATATTTGCCATTTCAGCCGCCATCCTGTTCCTTCTCCTGTGGCGGATACGCTGCAATGAAATGCTGCAGCTCTGCCTGCAGATTGCCTCCGATCTGATTCTGACAACAATTCTCGTCGGCTATACCCATGGCATTGAAAGCCCTTTTGTCTCGTTTTACCTTCTGATCATCATTTACTGCACCCTGACACTGGGGCGAAATGGCGGCATGATAGGAGCCGCGCTGAGCATGATCTCCTATGCGGGGATCATCCTGTCCATTCAATTGCGCTACCTGTCTATTGGCGGCATCGGCGGCGATAGCAGCCAGGCAGTCTTCCGCATTGCCGCCCATGTCCTCGGATTCTGGGCCATAGCCTACCTGGGCACCTACCTTCATAAGCGCCTGAAACTCATCGAAGGCGAGCTGAAGGAAAAAATCGATTCGGTCACGCAGCTGAAGCGGCTGAACGAACACATTATCACCAGCATCCGGAGCGGCTTGATCACCACCGACCTGCATGGTTACATCGCGGTCTATAATGCGGCGGCAGGCGAGCTTACCGGGCGACCGCCCGATGAAATGCGCGATCAGCATATCCAACTGCTGATCGGGGATAGCTTCTGGGCCGAGATCCTGCAGTCCAATCTGAGCCGAAACGCAAAACCTCTGCGCCATGAGGAATGGATCGCCATGCCCAATGGCACAAAGCGCTTTTTGGGATTCAGCGTTTCTCCACTGTTTGACCAGAGCCAGGTATTGCGCGGATACATCATCTCTTTCCAGGACCTGACTGAAATCAACCGTCTGGAAGAAGAGGTTCGCCTGAAAGACCGGATGGCCGCCGTAGGCCGAATGGCGGCGGGAATTGCCCATGAGATCAGGAATCCACTGACCGCAATGCGCGGGTCGGTGGAGCTGTTGCGCTCCCGCACCAGCCTCCCGCCCAGAGATGAAAAACTTCTCGATATCCTGATTCGCGAGAGCGATCGGTTGAATCAGTTCGTTGAGGACTTTTTGAGTTATGCCCGCCCGAGAAAGTACGAAAAAAAACCGCTGGACCTTGTTCCGGTACTGCGAGACTCCGTTACCCTTCTGCGCAACAGTCCTCAACTGCGGGAGAATCACTCACTAAAGCTGGACATCGAGGCGCAATCGGTACACATCAGCGGCAGCATCAACCAGCTGAACCAGGTATTCTGGAATCTCTCGCAGAATGCCATCCGCGCAATGCCTGGCGGCGGAAGCCTGACCATCCGTCTGCGCAAAACTCCCCAGGATTCCGCGCAGATCATTTTTCAGGACACCGGGATCGGAATGAGTCGGGAAGAAATGGAACAGCTTTTTCAGCCATTCCATTCAGGCTTTGCCGGAGGCGTGGGGCTTGGGCTCAGCATCGTCTTTCAGATCATGGAAGATCATCAGGGGAAGATATCGTTCGAAAGTGAAAAGGGATCAGGCACGAGCGTTGTACTGAATTTCCCGCTGGAAAGCAATGCCTCCGCAGCGGAGGTCTTGGAGCAGGCCGCAAAAGGATAGGGTATGCCAGTCATTTTAATCGTTGACGATGAGCCGAATATTATCGAGATCCTCGAAATGGTTTTGCGGGATGAAGGGATGGAAGTCCTGAGAACCGGAACCGGGCAGAGCGCCCTGTCCATTCTGCAGTCCCGTACAGTCGACGTGGTCATATCGGATATCCGCATGCCGGGCTTTTCCGGCGTGGAGCTTCTGAGGGAAGCCCGGCAGGTTTCGCCCGACACCATCTTTATCATGATGACCGCGTTTGCCAGCACCGAAACCGCGATAGAAGCGCTGCAGCACGGTGCCTACGATTACATCACCAAGCCTTTCAAAATGGATGAGCTCCGGACTATTGTCCATCGGGCTTTGAAGGAAAGACAGAGCCGGCAGCCGCAACCCGTCATCGCCGCGGATGAGATCGAGGCCCGGCAAGGCCAGAAACTGTTCCAGGCTTTGCAGGGGAGTCATGTCGTGGGCAAGAGCCCCAAAATGGTGGAGGTTTATAAAACCATCGGCACCGTTGCCATGGGGGACAGCACCGTGTTGATCACGGGAGAAAGCGGCACGGGAAAGGAACTGGTTGCCCGCGCCATTCACGAAGCCTCCAGCCGGAAGGAAAAACCGTTCGTCTCCATCAATTGCAGCGCTTTCCCGGAAACGCTGCTCGAGAGTGAATTGTTCGGTTATATGAAGGGCGCTTTTACGGGAGCCAATGCCAACAAGAAGGGACTCTTCGAGGCAGCCGGCGGCGGCTCCATCTTCCTGGACGAGATTGGAGACATGACCCCCGCGATGCAGGTAAAACTCCTGCGCGTTCTCCAGGAGCGCCAGCTGCGCCCCCTGGGCGGAACCAACGAGATCCCCATCGATGTGCGCGTGATCGCCGCTACCAACCAGGACCTTCATGAACAAATCCGCCTGGGTTCGTTTCGGGAGGATCTGTACTATAGAATCGCTGTAATCAATATCCACCTTCCGGCCTTGAGAGAGCGCTCGGAAGATATCGGGCTGCTGTCCTTCTATTTTCTGCGCAATTATGCGGAGCATTCGGGGAAAAGAATTACCGGGATATCGCCCGAAGCTCTGAGGTGCCTTGAATCCTACAGTTGGCCGGGAAATGTGCGGCAACTGGAAAACACCATCGAGCGTGCCGTAGCATTGGAAACCAGCGCGGAAATTCGGATCGACCGTCTGCCAGACAATGTCCGCACCCAGGCAAGCGAGATCAAAGGCGATCTCTTTACATTGCCCGAAGGCCCTTTCGATCTTGAGTCATTCCTGGCCCAGGTCGAGAGCAGTCTGATACTGCAGGCTCTTCAGCAATCCGATGGGAATCAAACGTTGACCGCACAGAAATTGAAGCTGACCAAGGGTTCGCTGCGCCACAAGCTTCACGCGCTGCAAATCAAGTATTAAGCACGGGGGGGCAGAAGACAGGAGTCAGGAGACAGGAGACAGCAAATCGGACTCCGCAGATACAGCAGTTTCCGCCCCTAATCGCGGCTGGATCCGCCGCTCTCGTTTGACTAATTCCAAAATCAACTCTGTAATTCTGTCGACCCATTCCTGCCCGCGCACACAGTTCCAATATACTCCCTAGTTCCAAATCCCATACCACTTGCAGCTTGAATGCCTCTCGGTACCTTATCCTTCCCTTTCTCTCCTGACTCCTGACTCCTGTCTCCTGTCTCCTGACTCCTGTCTCCTGTCTCCTGTCTCCTCTGTCCTTCGCTTCCGAACGGCTGCTATCCCGAAAAAAAAGTTGGCGATTTTGGCGCCTTATCCATTTGTTATTTGAACAGAAATGCTGATTTCCAACACACCAAGTGATGAAAACCAGCACGCAATAATCTTTAAAGCCAAAAAGGCAAGATGACGAAAAATGTAACAGTGGCGCAAAGCAAGCATTTGCAAGGCTTAAGCCACTTATGGATTTTTCCGTTGCTCTCAATCAGGATTGGCACGGGTTTTGCAAATGATTTTACCGGTAACGCAATGAATGTCCCCCAAAAATAGAGAAGAGGAGATGGAGTTCATGAAAAAGGAACAGGGCTTTTCACTTATCGAGCTTTTGATCGTCGTGGCGATTATCGCCATCATCGCAGCGATCGCAGTCCCCAGCATGTTGACATCCAGAATGGCCGCCAATGAAGCGGGCGCCATCCAGGGATGCCGTACCATCGGCTCCGCCGAAGTGGCCTATTCGGCCGTAAACAACCAGAGCTATGCGAACCTCGCAACATTGGTCGGTGGCAAATTCCTGGACGACAGATTCACAGCCACCGGCTTCAATGGCTTCAAATATACCGAGGGATCGACTGTAACCGGCGCGACCGATTTTGATGCCACCATCAAATCCTTCCTCGCCGAACCGCTGACAGCCGACTCGACCGGCAGATACAACTACGGAATTGGCGCCGATCAGGCCGTTCGCTACATGGGCGAAGCAGGAAGTGCTGACCCGGCCAAGTGCGGTGCCGGCAATTGCATCGCTGGCGATCCGATTGGTAAGGCAGGAGCTGGCTCCGGCAGCTAGAATTAACCGATTGTCCCATCTGTTGCAAAGGAAAGGGCGGCTCATTGAAGCCGCCCTTTCTATTTGAGGCACTGGTTTTGTTTTTTCTTTTGAATCCTATGGATTTTGCCGACAAGTCTATTGTCAAATCCGGATCTCGCCAGGATCCATGGAAAAACACAGCGGCCATACAACAAGTTGATCTGAGATGGAACTCCAACCCAAAAGCTATCTGAGTCTTTTTAACCCGGACGGTGGCGTACCTTACGCACCGGGCAATCCCTCGTCTTCCGAGCCGACTCTGCTGATGCTTCTCGCATACATCGCGGCGGGAGACGGCAAAGGAGCCCAACCGCTGGTGCAATGGATTATGGAGAACCGGAATCCAGACGGATCCATCGGGCTGAACCGTGAATTCCCGGATCAAGGTCTCTGGACAACACCGCTCCTCGCCATTGCAATGCACCGCCTGGGACGGAATGCCGACCGAGACTCGGCGATTCATTTCATCCTGAATTTTCGCTCAGCACGCGTAGCGTCATCTCCAAACAATGACATCGACACCAACCTGGTAGGCTGGTCATGGGTGGACCAGACATTCGGATGGGTGGAGCCCACGGCATGGGCACTGCTGGCACTGGAGCTTGCGGGCCAGGGTCAACATCCTCGCGCGCTCGAAGGCCGGAAGCTTTTGGAGAATCGGTGCATCCGGGAAGGTGGCTGGAATTACGGCAACAAGGTTGTTTTCAACCATACGCTGATGCCCTTCTGGGATACTACCGCTCTCGCGCTCCTGGCAATGTCCGACTATAATCCGGAACTCCGCGATAGGAATCTGGATCTGCTGGAGAAGGCTCTTCCCGAAATTCATTCGCTTTTGTCTTCAGCGCTGGTTCATCTCTGCTTTGCGCGGTTTCACAAAAAGGCTGAAAACCTGCGACAACTGATCCATGCAACGATCGGGATTTCCGACAATGCGGATCTGAATCTTGCACATACCGCGCTTGGACTCATCGCGCTTTCCGGGAAAAGGGTGCTGACCGTATGAACCGACGGGAATTCCTGCGCTGGTCGCTGCATGGCCTGTGGATCTCGATGTTGGGATGCGTCGCGACCCGCTGTTCACACCGATCGCAGCCGGTTACAGTTCTTTCCGTCCCGGATCTGAATCGCGATTTTCGCAAGGATTTTGCCCGCGTCCTGATCGATGACAAGCTGACGGTCCAAGGCAAAAAGGTTCTTCTCAAACCCAATTTTGTGGAGTTTCACCAGGGGCACCCTATCAATACGGATGTGCGCCTGATTCAGCAGATTTCAGAGGCATGCCTCAATCTCGGGGCCAGAGAAGTAGTGGTCGCCGAAGCGGCCGGGCATCGACGGGATCCCTGGTATTCCATGTACAATCCGATTCTGAAGGAAAACCTGGATCCGCGAATCCGACGTATCGACCTGAATCACGGACCTGCGGTCCGGATTCAAAACAGGGGTCCCTACACCGGGCTTCCCCATTTCTACGTGGCCGAGCCGGTTGCCAAAGCAGACGTTGTCATCAGCATGCCCAAACTCAAAACGCATCATTGGGTAGGGGTCACGCTATCGATGAAAAATCTCTTTGGAACCCTGCCCGGCATTTTTTACGGCTGGCCCAAAAATCTGCTGCATTTGAAAGGGATTGAAAATTCCATTGTCGATCTCAATCTGACGGTTCCCGTGCACTATGCCATCATCGATGGAGTCATCGGAATGGAAGGAGATGGTCCCATTATGGGCGAAGCCAAGCAGGTTGGAGCCGTCATTATGGGCAGGAATCTGCTTGCGGTCGACTGCACCGCAGCCCGCATGATGGGATTCAATCCGAAAGAGATTTCCTATCTGCAAATGGCCTCGTCACATTTTCGCGGGCTCAACGAGGGCGATATCATTCATCGTGGAGAGGACCCTAAAAGATTTGCTGCGCGCTTTAAGTGCCTGCCCCAGTTTTCCGGGGCGCAGTTCGATGTACCGGCATAATAAGTTGTGCGCTTGAGTGACAACCGATTCCTATGAACAGCAATACTTATCCTGAACTCACCCGGCAGGATTCCGGATCATCCATATTGACTGCAAGGGAGATGCTCTCAGCAAAACGGGCATGGAGAGACCCCTCAATCCTCGGAGACAACCTCCCGCTGATAGTCATCGTTGGTTTATACATCGCCGTTATTTATGCGGTGCATGCGGTTTGGGGAATTCGCGACAGGATTCACCTGGAATTTTATTATGAGGCGTTTGCCCGGGTTACGATTGTATTTTCGGGCCTATTCATACTTATCAATTTCCGGCAGAAGGCATACCGACGGTATCTTGACGTGCGAACGCTGGCAAGCGTTCTCACAATATTTCTTCTGGCCGCGCCCTTCAACAGTGCTTTTGTCAGCTTCAAACAAAGCCTCCCTTTGGTTCACCCGTTCCAGTGGGATTCCACTTTGATGAAGCTGGATTCCGGCCTTCATTTTGGACATCAGGCCTGGGAATGGATGAGGTTTCTCCTCAAATACCCTTTGCTCATCCGTATTATCGATAAGGCTTATATGGCCTGGTTTATTCTTCTCACCGGTTCATGCCTGTGGATGGCCTGGACGCGCCGGCGCGATCTGCGGCGCTGCTATCTTGTATCCGCACTTCTCACCTGGATTGTGCTGGGCTCGGGCTTTGCCACGCTCTTTTCCAGCGTCGGACCCTGCTATTATGCCAAAGTCGTCAAAAGCGGAGATAGTCCTTATGCTCCCCTGATGGAAAGGCTTTCTGAAATTGATCGAGAAACGCCTTTGAAGGCCGTATATAACCAGGAAGGATTGTGGGAGGCCTATCAGCAGGGGACATGGCTTCCATTTGGCGGAATTTCCGCGATGCCGAGCATTCACGTTGCGATTGCCACTCTCTATGCCCTGCTGGCATTCAACATACGCCGATGGTTGGGCTATATCTTTGCAGCGTATGCACTGCTTATCCAGGTCGGATCCGTCATCCTTGGTTGGCATTATGCAGTGGATGGATACATGGGGATTGCCCTGACTATTGCGATCTGGTTTTCGGTAAAGCGCTGGGTACGTCGCCATCCCGCCTAATGCAGCACTGGCCCCACTGAGAGCGCCGCTGTCCCGCCTAATGCACACTATTTGTTCCGAGCCCTGCAACGCGAGTGGAGCAACAGGCCCGGAGGGCCGAAAGATCGTAGACATAATGGAGTGATCGGTCTCTAGCATGTAATATCGTGGGTTACAGCTGAAGTCGTGGTGACGAAGCTGCAGAGCCATAAAACATGAGGAGACCGATCATGGCAGATTGTATCACTTGGGTAGGGATGGATGATTCAGCAAAAAAGATAAACGTCGCAATTTTTCGCGGGCAGGAAAGTAACCCTCGAGAAGAACTTGTTGTATCAAACGACAGTACGGGGCTGGGTCGGTTAGCGAAAAAGCTAAGGGCATTTGAAGATGATGTACGGTGCGTCTACGAAGCGGGCGTTAATGGATACTATTTGCAGCGCTATTTGGCCAAACATGGGATTTCTTGTGAGGTTGCGGCCCCTTCGTTGACTCCGAGACGAGCGGGGAAAAAAGTAAAAACGGATAAGCTGGATGCGAAAGCCTTGGGCAAATTGTACCGAGCGGGAGAACTAACATGTATTGTGATCCCGCAAAAAGAACAGGAAAGTCTGCGAGATCTGGTGCGTGCGCGAGAAGACGCATTGGAAGACCAGCAGCGAGCACGGCATCGATTAGCACGGTTTCTGATGCGACGTGGATTGAAATATCCGCAGGGCAAGAACTGGTCGCTTGGGCACCTAAAGTGGATTAAGAGCCTTGTGTTTGAGGATGATGGGGATCAAACAGTACTGGAGGAATATCGACAGGCGCTTGAGCAACAGACGGAGCGGTTGAAAACATTCCAGGGAAAAATCGAGGAAGTTGCAAAACAGCCGAACTATCAAAAGCGAGTCAGCTATTTGATGGCGCTAAAAGGCGTTCAGGTTCTGACGGCGATGACGATTATCGCAGAAGCGCTCGATTTAAGACGGTTCGTTGATGCGCCTTCGTTTATGGCCGCTATTGGGGTGGTGCCTTCGGAAAGCAGCTCAGGTGAACTTGAAAGACGGGGAAGGATAACCAAAACGGGAAACAGCCACCTACGTAGGGTGCTGATCGAAAGCGCCTGGCACTACCGTCATTCTTCAGTAGCTGGCAAAACTCTCAAGAAACGACGAGAGTGTTTGCCGGCAGAAGTTATCGAGATTGCACAACGTTGCGATAAGCGATTGAATCAAAAATTCCGACGCATGCTCAACCGAGGGAAAGAAAGACAAAAGATCGCGGTTGCGGTAAGTCGAGAATTGGCAGGATTTATCTGGGCTATCGGTCGTGTTGCATGACATAAGGCACCAGCTCTTGCAGCTATTTTGTTCTTCAATGGATTAATAACGGAAACATTCGGTTAGTGAACGGAACAGGAGATCGAGTTCCAGGCTTCGAAAGGAGAAACCTCGACCTGGCTATGTTGGTATGGGAAACCAGAATCCACGGAAGTAGAGTGAGGCCGCTCCCGATGAATCAGTTGTCATGCGTGCTTATCGACCCGCGAATATCAGATTGATTATCGTCGCTGTTGCCAACTCGATCCCCTGTTCTTTTTACTGGCTGATTTATTTATGAACCGAAGAAAACCAAAATGAACGAACAAGGAACGGATTGATTGTACTTGACCGATCACTCCATATCAGCCGGGGGTGAAGCGCAGCGAACCCCCGGTAGAGATTAGCGCGCGAAAGAGCCCGGGTAGGGCGACAGAAACGGTTAAATGAACCCCTCTCCAATGTTCAACCTTAGGTTATGTGGAGGAACGAAAATGTCTTTCGCCCCCTCCGGGCTCTTTTTACTTTCATGCTATCCGGGGGTTCGCAAAAAGCGCTCACCCCCGGCTACTTTCTGACCGCCCCGCCGGGACTGAGATGCAACGCGCTTCCAGCTTCCTCGGGCAAATTATATGCAGCATTAGTCGTCCCGGCGGCAACGGCTGTGGTGGATGCAAACCTGCTCTTGCCCCCGAGACGGCGGCGCTCCCAGCAGGACGGATTCCAGTAAAAAATGGCCTACCAATAAAAAACCGCGGATTTCCAGGACGCACCCGAAAATCCGCGGTTTGATGGCTATTGCCGATTACCTATATTAGCCGAAATCGGCGCGCTTATTTTTCACAGCGTCGAGATCCAGGTTCCCACCCAGAAGGTCGGCTTCCAGATCCGGTTCACCGCCCTCCGCTTCAGCCGGTTCCATCGGAACCATCTGCTCGGTGAGCTTGATATTGTGGTAATACTCCATTCCCGTACCGGCGGGAATGAGGCGTCCCATGATCACATTCTCCTTCAGACCCCGCAGGTAATCGACCTTTCCGCTGATGGCGGCTTCGGTCAGAACGCGGGTGGTTTCCTGGAAGGATGCGGCTGAAATAAAGCTGTCGGTCGAGAGCGAAGCCTTCGTGATGCCGAGCAGTAGTGGCCGGCCTTTGGCAGGCGCTCCACCGGCAGCCTCAACGCGTTCGTTCTCTTCGTAGAATCGGAACTTATCCACCTGTTCTTCGAGCAGAAATTCCGTATCGCCGACTTCCTCAACCTTGATCCAGCGCATCATCTGGCGAACGATCACCTCGATGTGCTTATCGTTAATGTTGACGCCCTGCAGACGATACACCTCCTGGATTTCGTTCACCAGGTAGCTCTGCAGTTCTTTTTCGCCCAGTACACGCAGAATATCGTGCGGGTTGCGCGGACCATCCATCAAGGCCTCACCGGCGCGGACATACTCACCTTCCTGCACGTTAATATGCACGCCGCGAGGAAGCAGGTATTCCTTGATCATGCCGCTTTCGTGATGAACTTCGATCTTCCGCTGACCGCGCACCAACCCAGCGTATTTGACCACGCCGTCGATTTCGGTGATAACCGCGGTTTCCTTCGGCTTCCGGGCTTCGAACAACTCGACGATGCGCGGCAAACCTCCGGTAATATCCTTGGTTTTACGCGTTTCGCGAGGAATCTTTGCCATGATGCTTCCGGGGAACACCTCTTCGCCGTTGTCGACCCAGAGATGCGCCTTGGATGGCAACAGGTAGCTCTTGACCACCTTGCCCTTGTCGTTTTTGATGCCGATCTGCGGCTGGTATTTCTCGTCCGGAGACTCCGTGATGACCTGGCGCACGAGACCCGTGTTTTCGTCACGTTCCTCTTTGACCGTAATGCCATCATGGATATCCTTGAACACGATCGTTCCGCCGAACTCGGTCAGAATCGCGAAGGAATACGGATCCCATTCAACGAGAATCTGGCCGGGTTTGATCTTCTGCCCTTCCTTGACCTTCAGAATGGCGCCGTATGCTACGGAGTAGCGTTCCTTCTCGCGTCCCGCCTCGTCGGCAATGATCAGCGTACCGTTGCGGTTCATCACAACCAGGTTGCCGTCTCGGTTGGTGACATGCTGGATGTTGAGGAACTTGACGATACCTTCATTCTTGGACTCTTCGGTCGACTGCTCATGCGTTCTGCTCGCCGTGCCGCCGATGTGGAAGGTTCTCATCGTCAACTGCGTACCGGGCTCACCAATGGATTGCGCCGCGATAACGCCGGTGGCCTCGCCAAGGTCCACCAGTTGTCCGGTGGCCAGGTTGCGACCATAGCATTTAATGCAAACGCCGCGCTTCGCTTTGCAGGTCAACACCGAACGGATCTTGACCCGTTCGATGCCAGCCGCCTGAATATCGGCAGCCAGGGTTTCCGTAATTTCATCATTGATTCCGCAGATTGTCTCGCCGGTGAGCGGATCCTTGATATTTTCAAGCGATACGCGTCCCACGATACGGTCACGGAGAGGCTCGATGATCTCGCCGCCCTCAATGATCGAAGTTACATAGATTCCATCCAATGTGCTGCAATCCTGGGTGGAAATAATGACGTCCTGCGCCACATCAACAAGCCTTCGGGTCAGGTATCCGGAATCGGCCGTCTTGAGCGCCGTATCCGCCAACCCCTTGCGGGCGCCGTGCGTTGAAATGAAGTACTGCAACACCGTCAACCCCTCGCGGAAATTGGCGGTGATCGGCGTTTCAATAATTTCGCCTGACGGCTTGGCCATCAAACCGCGCATGCCGGCCAGCTGACGAATCTGCTGTTTGCTGCCGCGGGCGCCCGAATCGGCCATGATGTAGATCGGGTTGAATTCATACCCGCCCTCATCCTGCTGGGCCATCTTGCGGAACATTTCATCCGATACCTTTTCCGTAACATCCGACCAGATATCGATGATCTTGTTGTAGCGCTCGCCGTCGGTAATGGCGCCGTCCTGGTACTGCTTTTCGACCTCGATCACGCTTGAACGCGCATCGTCAACAAGGTCGGCCTTGCTTTCGGGCACGACCAGGTCATCGATGCCAATCGAGATCCCTGCCTTGGTCGCATGCAGGAAACCGAGGTCCTTCAGGTCGTCCAGCATTTTGACGGTAGTGTCGAGACCGAACTGCAGGTAGCAGTAGTTCACGAGCTGCTGCAGACCTTTTTTCTTCAGCAGACCGTTGACGAATGGCATCCCCTTGGGAAGAATGGAATTCAGGACAAGGCGGCCAATCGTGGTGTTAACGAACTCGTTCTTCACATCGCGTACTTCCGCGCGCATCACGGCCTGATCGTCATACTGCGTCGTCAGATCCATCAACGGGCCGGTGTAGCGATACCGGATCGGAGTTAGCCGTTCCACCATGCTGTTGTCGAGAGCAAACATCGCTTCATCGAACGTACCGAACGCACGGCCTTCTCCCTTGGTCCCCTTCTTCGCCTTCGTCAGGTAGTAGCAACCCAACACGATATCCTGGCTGGGGATGGCGATCGGCTGGCCATTCGCCGGCGAGAGAATATTGTTGCTGCTCAGCATGAGCACCGATGCTTCGATCTGGGCTTCCGGCGAAAGCGGAATGTGTACGGCCATCTGGTCGCCGTCGAAATCGGCGTTGAACGCGGCGCAGACCAGGGGTGGGATCTTGATGGCTTTCCCTTCAACCAGCACCGGCTCAAAAGCCTGGATACCGAGTCTGTGCAGCGTCGGAGCGCGGTTCAACAATACCGGATGATCCTTGATAACCTCTTCGAGGATATCCCACACCACCGATTCCTGCCGCTCGACCATTTCCTTGGCGCCCTTGATGGTCGCAGCATGTCCTTCCTTCTCCAGCCGGTTATAGATGAACGGCTTGAAGAGCTCGAGAGCCATTTTCTTGGGCAGACCGCATTGATGCAGCTTCAGTTCGGGACCGACTACGATCACCGAACGGCCGGAATAGTCGACGCGTTTTCCGAGGAGGTTCTGACGGAATCGTCCGGACTTCCCTTTGAGCGTGTCGCTGAGGGATTTCAACGGGCGGTTATTGGCACCACGAAGCACGCGGCCGCGCCGTCCGTTGTCGAACATCGCATCCACCGCTTCCTGCAGCATGCGCTTCTCGTTGCGGATGATGACTTCGGGTGCACGCAACTCCATCAGCTTTTTCAACCGGTTGTTCCGGTTGATGACGCGCCGATAGAGGTCGTTCAGATCCGATGTGGCAAATCGGCCGCCATCCAGTGGGACCAGGGGGCGCAGTTCGGGCGGGATGACCGGGATGACGTCCAGAATCATCCATTCCGGCTTATTCCCGGATTTGCGGAAAGCATCCACGACTTTCAGCCGTTTGGCATACTTGATTCTCTTCAGTTGGGACGTTTCCGTCTTCATGGCGGCGCGCAGTTCATCCGCGATCTCTTCAATATCGACTCTCTTCAAGAGTTCCTTGATCGCTTCCGCACCCATCATCGCCCTGAATTTGCCGGGGAATTCCTGGATCAATGCCCGGTATTTTTCCTCATTCAGGAGTTCGCCCGATTTGACCGGCGCTTCGCCGGAATCAATCACGACATAGGCTTCAAAATAGAGCACTCGTTCCAGATCCCTGAGGCTGATATCGAGTAGATGGCCGATCCGGCTGGGCAATCCTTTGAAGAACCAGACATGCGAACAAGGGGATGCGAGCTCAATATGGCCGAGTCTTTCACGGCGCACCTTCGAAAGGGTGACTTCAACGCCGCACTTGTCGCATACCACGCCCCGGTACTTCATGCGCTTGTACTTGCCGCACAAGCATTCCCAGTCTGTAACCGGGCCAAAGATCCGAGCACAGAAGAGTCCGTCTTTTTCCGGTTTGAAAGTACGATAGTTGATCGTTTCGGGTTTGGTCACTTCACCGCGCGACCATGCCCGTATCTTTTCCGGAGACGCAAGGCTGATTCGAATGCTGTCGAAATCAGTGCTCAAATCCGATTTTTCCATTACATCTTTAAAACTTCTCAATTGGCCCCCCCAATTTTTGTATGAGGTTTCGCTTTTAATCTCTTCGTCTCTAGTTCAACGTCCCTTGGTTTAACCAAATAATTGACGATTGCGGATTTACGATTGACGATTGTTTCAAATCGTCAACCGCCAATCGCAAATCATCATTCGGTCACGGCTTCCGCGCGCCGGGCTTTCTGCTTCTGAATCAGTTCCACATCCAGGCAGAGGCTCTGCAATTCGCGAATGAGCACGTTGAAAGACTCGGGAATCCCAGGCGTAAAGTGGGACTCGCCCTTCACAATAGCTTCATAAATCTTGGTACGGCCCTGTATGTCGTCGGACTTCGCCGTCAGCAATTCCTGAAGGATATTGGCGGCACCGTAAGCTTCCAAAGCCCAGACTTCCATTTCTCCGAATCGCTGGCCTCCGAACTGGGCTTTTCCTCCAGCGGCTGCTGGGTAATGAGCGAATACGGACCAATGCTGCGGGCATGAATCTTGTCATCAACAAGGTGCGACAGTTTCAGGATATAGATGTATCCGACGGTGACCTTCTGATCGAACTTTTCACCGGTCATACCATCGAACAGGTCGATCTTGCCGCTTTCCGGCAGACCGGCTCTTTGGAGCATATCCTTGATTTCCGATTCGGAAGCGCCATCAAACACCGGCGTCGAGAAATACAGGCCGAGTGCTTTGGCCGCCCACCCGAGGTGAGTCTCGAGAATCTGTCCCACGTTCATACGGGATGGCACACCGAGAGGGTTGAGCACAATCTCGACGGGCGAACCGTCGGGCAGATACGGCATATCTTCTTCCGGCAGAATGCGCGCGATGACACCCTTGTTCCCATGGCGTCCGGCCATCTTGTCGCCGACGGACAGCTTGCGTTTCATCGCAACATAGACCTTCACCATCTTGATGACACCCGGAGGCAGTTCGTCCCCGCGGCGAAGCTTCCCAAGCTGCTCTTCGTGAAGGTTCTTCAGAATCTGGATTTGCTTTTCCGTTTTCTCTTCGAGCTTCTTGACGCTCTCGTAAACCTTCCCCTCTTTTTCCGCCTTGAAATCATTCTTGATCTTGTTCAGTTCCGTGGAGCTGAGCTCCTGGAGCATGGACCGGGTCAGCTTGGTCTTCTTTTTGATAAGAACCTCGCCGGACCGGCTCATAACATCATCCGGAAGCGTTTCACCGCTGAAAATGTCGACCAGGCGCTTGTTCCGTTCTTCTTTGATGATGCGGATCTCATCGTTGAGATCCTTTTCCATCTTGTCGACCTGTTCTCGCTCGATTTGTTTCGCGCGCTCATCCTTCGGCACGCCCTTTCTCGAGAAGATCTTTACATCGACGATAGTCCCCTCAATGCCCGGAGGTGTTACCAGCGAGGCATCGCGGACTTCACCGGCCTTCTCACCGAAAATGGCTCGGAGGAGCTTCTCTTCAGGCGAAAGCTGCGTTTCACCTTTCGGCGTAACCTTCCCGACCAGCACATCACCCGGTCGGACTTTGGCGCCGATGCGAATGATGCCGCTTTCATCGAGGTCGCGCAGGCTGGAATCGCTGACATTCGGGATATCCCGCGTAATTTCTTCGGGGCCCAGCTTGGTGTCGCGAGCTTCAATTTCCAGCTCTTCGATGTGGATCGAGGTATAGCTGTCTTCCTTGACCAGTTTTTCGCTGACCAGGATAGCGTCCTCGAAGTTGTACCCGCGCCACGGCATGAAGGCTACCAGCACATTGCGTCCGAGGGCGAGCTCGCCCTTATCGGTGCAAGGTCCATCCGCCAGCACCTGGCCGCGGATTACATTGTCGCCTCTGCGAACCAGTGGCACCTGGTTGATGCAGGTATTCTGATTGGAGCGTTTGAACTTGGTCAGGGTATAGATATCGACACCGGCATCCCGGTAAGCCGACTTCCCGTTCTCACTATCGCCTTCGACGCGAACAATGATACGGGTGGCATCGACGCTGTCGACGATCCCCGCGCGTTTGCATATAACGACGGCCCCGGAGTCTTTTGCGGTGATGTATTCCATCCCCGTTCCGACATAGGGCGCTTCCGCCAGGAGCAGAGGAACGGCCTGGCGTTGCATGTTCGATCCCATGAGAGCACGGTTTGCATCATCGTGTTCAAGGAATGGGATCAGGCTGGCGGCAACGCTGACCAGCTGTTTCGGAGAAACGTCCATATACTGGACTTCTTCCTTCGTTACGAGCACGAAGTTACCGGCTTTGCGGGCATCCACGCGTTCCTGCTGCATTTCGCCGTGATCCCCGAGTTCAACGTTCGCCTGCGCGATTGTATATTCCTCGGCTTCCCATGCAGTCTGGTAGAAGGAGTAGGGATCATAGAGAGCCGGACGTTTTCCGGAATTTTCAATGCGGCGGTTTTCTTTTTCCACCGTCTCTTTTTCGACCTGCTCACTCACCTTAAAATGTGTGTCGCCGGGGAATACGATCTGCACAAATTCGAGGACCTTCCCGGTTTTCACTTTGCGATAAGGCGATTCAATGAAGCCGTATTCGTTTATCCGCGCATAGCAGCTGAGCGAAGAGATCAGACCGATGTTGGGGCCTTCCGGCGTCTCAATCGGGCAGATGCGCCCATAATGCGTAGGATGTACGTCGCGGACTTCAAATCCCGCCCGCTCACGGCTCAATCCGCCCGGGCCAAGGGCCGACAGTCGGCGTTTGTGCGTGATTTCCGACAGCGGGTTGGTCTGATCCATGAACTGGGACAACTGGCTGCTGCCGAAGAATTCGCGGATGGATGCCATGACCGGCTTTGCATTGATCAGATCGTGCGGCATGGCCGTAGTCATTTCCTGATGGACGGACATCTTTTCCTTGATGGCCCGTTCCATGCGAACCAGCCCGATCCGGAACTGGTTTTCCAGCAACTCTCCGACGGCGCGGACACGCCGGTTGCCGAGGTGGTCGATATCATCGACATTCCCGATGTTCCGGGTCAACCTCAGAGCATATTTGATGACGGCATAGAAATCTTCTGCGGTAAGCGTGCGCTGTTCGAGCGGCGTATTCAGTCCCAATTTGATATTGAATTTGAGACGGCCGACCTTGGAAAAATCATACTTGCGCGGATCGTAGAACATGCCCTCAAACAGTGCCGTGGCCGTTTCAAGCGTCGGCGGATCACCGGGGCGCTGCTTCCGATAGATCTCGATCAGAGCATCGGACTGCGATTTGATGTGATCCTTTTTCAGGGTCTGGGACAGGGTCGCGCCCGTATCATCCCGTTCCGGGAAGAAAACTTCCAGCGAATGGATGTTGGATTCGGTCAGCACGGTGATCGTCCGCGAGGTTACCTCTGAGTTCGACTCGATGAGGATTTCGCCCGTTTCCTGGTTGATCACTTCCGAGATGGACAGCGCGCCTTCCAGGGATTCGAGATCAATCTTGATTTCCTTGACGCCAGCCTTCACGAGCTGATTGTAGAGCCCTTCGACGATCTTCTTCCCTTTGGCGACCAGGACCGTTTTCCCCTTCGGATCCTTGATTTCATCGGTAGCCTTGGAGCCGATGAGATCGCGCCCGAGACTCCGGAACATGTTCTTGTCTTCCCACCGGATGGTTACCGGTTCGTGGAAAATGCGGAGTATTTCGGCGTCGCTGTTAAGGCCCAGTGCCCGCAGGAATGTGGTGGCAAGAAATTTTCTTTTCCGGTCGATGCGGACGTACAGGATGTTTTTCTGATCGAATTCAAATTCGACCCAGGAACCGCGGTACGGAATGATTTTGGCGAGGATGAAGGTACGGCCGGCGTTGGATTCAAAGAAAACTCCCGGCGACCGGTGCAACTGGCTGACGATAACGCGCTCCGTGCCGTTGACGATAAACGTTCCGTTCTCCGTCATCAGGGGGATATCGCCGAAGTAGACTTCCTGCTCCTTGATATCGCGAACGCTTTTCCCTTCAGTTTCAGCGTCCTTGTCCCAGACGACCAGGCGAACCGTCACCTTGAGAGGCACCGCGAAAGTCATCCCACGTTCCTGGCACTCTTCTACCGTATACTTGACGCTCAGCTCGACGGTGCCGCCGCAAAACTCGCAGCGAGGGCTTTCGACCTCGTTTTTGGCCCCGCAGTGTCGGCAGCTGCCGCTTTCGGGATTATAGGGGCTATTGACGATGGCTTTGCCGCATTCGGCGCACGCAGCGCGAAGATAATTCAGCCCTTTCAGGTTTCCGCATTTGCACTGCCAGTTGCCGATCGAATATTCGACAAATTCCAGGGAGGAGGTTCCGCGGAAATCGTTGATGGGAAAAACCGAATTGAACACCGCCTGCAATCCGACATCCTCCCTCTCCACGGGAGGGACATCCATCTGCAGGAACCGGTGATACGATTTCCTCTGGACTTCGATCAAATTCGGAATTGGTATGCTTGTATGGATCTTGGCGAAATCCATGCGATCCCGATACACATTCGAAGTGCTGATATTGGTCATTGAAAAATTTACCTCGAAAAGCTCAGTTAAATTTCGATGTGGGGAGATCCCAAAACAAGGGATAAAAAGCGGAAAGGCACACTTCGACCTTTATCCGCCTGAGAGCGAAAGATGAGTAATTCTGTTTCCCCGAATCTGAAGGTCGTCGCATAATGGACCTCATATTGGGGCGATCTTTACTGCGGATTGCGGATTGCAGATTGCGGAGTCAGGGGTAAATCCACAATCCCCAATCCGAAGTCCGCAATCAGTTGATCTCCACGGTTGCGCCGGCTTTGGCTAATCTGTTTTTGATGGCGTCCGCCTTTTTTTGTTGGTGTTCTCCAACGCGAATTAAGGATTGAGGATTGAGGGAGTTGGCCACAATCCCCAATCCGATATCCGCCATTTACTTGATCTCAACGGTTGCGCCGGCTTCCTCGAACTTCTTCTTGATGGAATCGGCTTCTTCCTTGCTGACGCCTTCTTTGATCGGTTTGGGAGCGCCCTCAACCAGGTCCTTTGCCTCTTTCAGACCGAGGTTGGTGACTTCGCGGACGGCCTTGATCACGTTGATCTTCTTGTCGCCAACGGTGGCAAGGATCACGTTGAATTCAGTTTTTTCCTCGACCGGAGCGGCTGCGGCGGCAGCGCCTACACCCGGCATGGCCATCGGCATGGCAGCGGCAGCGCTGATGCCATATTTATCTTCAAGGCTCTTTACCAGGTCCGAAATTTCCAGCATCGTTGCCTGATCGATCCATTCCATTACTTCAATCTTTGTAATCGCCATCATTTACTCCTATAGGATTTTAGTAGAGATGAATTGCCGATTCTTCTGGACTCCCTACTTTTTGACCTGCTGTAAAACCAAGTCCAAGTTTCGTACTGGAGCTTTCAGAACCATAGTAAGTCTCTGCAAGGGCGCCTTGAGGAGGAAGACCAGTTTGCTCAACATCACCTCTCGGGACGGCATCGAGGCTAATGCCTGGATTTCCGTCGTAGGAACCACCTTGCCTTCCACCAGCGCAGCCTTGAACGTGAAGTTTGGATTAGTCTTGCTGATATCCGTCAGCAACTTCGCCATTCCTACAACATCGCTGGGATGGTACGCCACTGCGGTCGGACCCGTGAAGAAGGGTTCGAGTGCCTCCATTTTGGTTTCTTTGGCGGCTCGCAGTGCCAGGGTGTTTTTAACCACCACGTAATGACCATCGATTTCCCTAATTTTTCGGCGAAGCTCAGTCACATCTACTACCTTCAAGCCTTTATAGTCGATCAAGAAGGCGCTTGAGATCGATTGGAACTGTTCGCCCAGGGATGCTACCGTCTGTTGCTTTTCCTCTTTATTCATGATGAAAAAACCTTTTGGGCACCTAGCCTGAATTGCTGGAGTTACCAGGTATTATTAAGCATGAGTCTCGATGGAGGCTTCATCCACCCAGATCCCGGGACTCATGGTTGAGGAAATCGAAATACTTTTGATGTATTTGCCCTTGCTGCTTGCAGGTTTTGCCCTGATAACGGCTTCGATCAACGCCTTGGCGTTCTCGAACAGGTTCTTTTCCTCGAATTGAATCTTCCCGCAAGGCGCATGGATGATTCCAGTTTTGTCGACGCGGAACTCCACTTTTCCAGCTTTGATTTCTTTGATGGCCTTTCCGACTTCGAAAGTTACAGTTCCGGTTTTCGGGTTCGGCATCAGGCCGCGAGGCCCGAGCACCTTCCCAAGTTTACCGACGCTGCGCATCATATCGGGTGTCGCCACCACGGCATCGAAATCCATCCAGCCGCCGGCGATCTTTTCAACCATTTCTTCACTTCCGACTTCATCGGCCCCGGCGTCCTTCGCCTCTTTGACCTTGTCCCCGGAAGCAATTACGATAACCCGTTTGCTTCTGCCCAATCCGTTTGGAAGCACCACCGTGCCGCGCACCATCTGATCCGCATGCTTGGGATCGACTCCCAGGCGCATATTGATTTCGACGGTCTCGTTGAATTTGGCGTAGGCGATCTTCTTCAGCAGAGGCACTGCTTCATCCAGGCGGTACAGCTTTCTTTCCCTGGCGGCGGCAGCCTTTACATAATTTTTTCCTGCCTTCGGCATTGCATTACACCTCGTTGTTAGGAGGCCGATCCTTAAAAACCCGGCCCCGACCTACCCCTCGACTTCCACTCCCATGCTTCGGGCAGTCCCCATAACAATCCTGATGGCTGCTTCAATGCTGGCTGCATTGAGATCCGGCATTTTCAGCTGAGCGATCTCGCGCACATCCTTCATTGAAACCTTACCCACTTTGGTTTTGTTTGGTACACCCGAGCCCTTCGCGATATTTGCAGCTTTTTTCAGCAGAATTGCGGCAGGAGGAGTTTTCGTGATGAAGGAATACGTACGATCACTGTAGACAGTCACCACAACAGGTATAATGAGCCCCTCCTGCTTGGCGGTCTTGGCATTGAATGCCTTGCAGAAATCCATGATATTCAATCCATGGGGACCCAGCGCCGATCCTACCGGAGGGGCCGGTGTCGCTTTTCCTGCTGCCACCTGCAGTTTCACATTTGCAATAATCTTCTTTGCCATCGAACAGCTCCATCGAACCGGCCGCAAAGCCGATTCTCGCTTCTACGCTTTCTCTACCTGCTCCGTTTCCAGTTCCACCGGGGTTGCGCGGCCCAGGATCGTGAGCATGACCTTCAGCGTATTTCTGTCGGGATTCACATCTTCAACCACACCCGTAAAATCCTTGAAAGGACCTTCGGTAATCTTGACGGAATCGCCGCGATCAAAAGTAAATTTCGGCTTCGGCTGTTCCGCCGTAACCGAAACCCGGTTGACCACCTCGTTGATCTCCTCTTCCGTAAGAGGAGTCGGTTTCTTTCCGGTGCTGATGAATCCCGTGACTTTCGGAGTGCCCCGCACAATGTGCCAGGCTTTGTCCGTCATATCCATTTCAACCAGGATATATCCGGGAAACGTCAGCTTTGTGGTAACAATCTTCTTCCCACTCTTCGTCTCGACCACGTCTTCCGTGGGGATCAGAATCTGACCGATACATTCCCCCAGATCATAAGCGTCGATGCGGTTCATAAGGCTTTCCGCAACTTTTCGCTCATACCCGGAGTATGTATGGATAATGTACCACTTCTTCGAATTGTCCATGCTTCGGTCTCAAGGGCGTGCTTCCAGCATACCCCGAATGAAGGTCATTCCGTTACCAACCAAGAAATCCACTACCGCAAGGAAGAATCCGAAGAAAAACACCGACGCAATCACAACGAACGTCGTTCCGGTAACCTCACGCCTCGATGGCCACGATACGTTGTAAAGCTCTTTTCGCGTGTCCTTGAGGAACTCGATAATACTTTTAAACCATGCCCTCAGTTTTTCGAAAAAGTCTTTCATTGCTTAACTCCGCAATTCTTCACGCGGCCTGTCGGGTCCCACCCGGAACGGCGGATCCCAAATATGGCAGGCCAGGAGGGACTCGAACCCCCAACATGCGGTTTTGGAGACCGCCGCTCTGCCAATTAGAGCTACTGGCCTGTGTACAACCCTCGTAACGGAAACCAGCCCCTCACGCCTAACGCGTTTCCTTGTGCGGCGTATGGGCACGGCACCGATTACAGAACTTCTTGAACTCCAGCCGCTCCGTCGTCGTCTTCTTATTCTTCGTCGTCGTATAGTTGCGGCTTTTGCACTTCGTGCATTCCAAATTAATAATGTCTCGCATGGCTGTCCCGGACTACTCCAATATCTCAGAAATCGTGCCGGCACCCACGGTGCGGCCGCCTTCACGGATCGCAAACCGCAATCCCTTTTCCATGGCTATCGGGGTAATCAGCTTGATCGTCAGGTTCACGTTGTCGCCCGGCATCACCATCTCCGTACCTTCCGGCAACTCCGCTACGCCCGTCACGTCCGTCGTCCGGAAATAGAACTGTGGACGATACCCATTAAAGAACGGCGTGTGCCGCCCTCCCTCTTCCTTCGTCAATACGTACGCCTGCGCCTTGAAATGCGTGTGCGGCGTGATGCTTCCAGGCTGCGCAATCACCTGCCCGCGCTCAATGTCCTTCTTGTCCGTTCCGCGCAGCAGCAACCCGACGTTGTCTCCGGCCAGCCCTTCATCCAGCAGCTTCCGGAACATTTCAACGCCCGTTACAACTCTCTTCACGGTCGGCTTGATTCCGATGATCTCGATTTCCTCGCCAACCTTGACTTTCCCTCTCTCTACTCTTCCCGTCGCCACTGTCCCGCGTCCGGAGATCGTAAAGACATCTTCCACCGGCATCAAAAATGCCTTGTCAATCTGCCGCTCCGGAATCGGTACGTATTTGTCGACCGCTTCCATCAGCTCCAGGATCTGCTTCTCCGCGTCCGGATCCCCTTCAATTCCCTTCAGCGCGCTCACTCTGCAAATTGGAATCTCTTCGCCGGGGAATTCGTAGAACGTCAACAGCTCTCTGACTTCCAGTTCCACCAGATCCAGCAGTTCCGGATCATCCACCATGTCCACTTTGTTCAACGCCACCACGATGCACGGTACGCCCACCTGCCGCGCCAGCAAGATGTGCTCCCGCGTCTGCGGCATCGGGCCATCCGCCGCCGACACCACCAGGATCGCACCATCCATCTGCGCCGCTCCCGTGATCATGTTCTTGATGTAGTCCGCATGCCCAGGGCAATCCACGTGCGCATAATGCCGGTTCCCCGTCGAGTATTCTACGTGTGCCGTCGCAATCGTGATCCCTCTTTCCTTCTCTTCCGGCGCATTATCAATCGAATCGAACGACCGCACCGCAATCTTCGGATCCCGCTTGTGCAACACCATCGTGATTGCAGCCGTCAAGGTCGTCTTCCCATGATCGATATGTCCGATTGTCCCAATGTTTACGTGCGGCTTACTACGATCAAATTTCTCTTTGGCCATACTAGATTCTCCTGGCTTCTGCTCCGGGTCGTTTTAATTTTTTTAAATATTAATAACTCTTTTCAATTCCTATCAAGCTATCCGGCAAATTCGATGGAGCCCACGACCAGGATTGAACTGGTGACCTCGTCCTTACCAAGGACGCGCTCTACCGACTGAGCTACGTGGGCAGATCCTCAAATTGTTTTGCCAGCCAAAACAAAACTACGACAGGCAATCCTTCTTTAAGTTTTGGCTTGCCAGCCGGAGCCTTTGGCATAGGCTGGAGCGGGAGACGGGACTCGAACCCGCGACCAATAGCTTGGAAGGCTATGACTCTGCCAACTGAGTTACTCCCGCTTAATAAATGCTCCGCCTTTTTTGACGGACAGTTTTTCAGACTCCGGCTGGCCGGCCGGAGCTTCAAGAAAAACTGGTGGAGAGGGGAGGATTCGAACCTCCGTAGTACCTAAGTACGCTGGGTTTACAGCCCAGTGCCATTAACCGCTCGACCACCTCTCCAAAGATCTTCTCGCCTTCATTCTGCTTCGACAGGCTTGCCCGCCCAAGCTTCAGCAAAGGCTATTCAACATCTGCAAGGCATGGGAACTTTCTGCAATGCTTTGGTCATCCGCCAAAGTGGAGTCCAGGGAGCTTACAGGTGAGCCGGCCTAACCCTTCTGCCTCCGTCCGGTTAAGCCTCCGAACCGGGTTCCGCAAATCCCAAATCCAGCTTCTTTTACGGCCCTTATACTGGAGCTGGCGAGAGGATTTGAACCCCCGACCCGCTGATTACAAATCAGCTGCTCTACCGACTGAGCTACGCCAGCATTGGCAAAGTTTTAAATCTAGCACGCAAAAATAGACTCTGCAACCCAAAACTACATATTCGGGTAAGAATTTACAGAACTTACTCCATGCCCGGGCTGCCCCATCGATCGGGCTACCCATCCGAACCACATACCGGCCCCTAAAGAGATACCTATCCCTCGGAGGGTAATCCTTATGTTGTTCCGGAAAATGTCTTTGAGTCAAGAACTACTTTCAAAAAAAGTCAGAAATCCACGAAATTCGCCCTAAAAAGCTGCGCTCAGCATCCGCTCCCATGAATCTTCCAGCCCAATGGAAGCCTCCACAAAAACGCCTGGTCCCCCACTTTATACGAGGGCTTCACCCTCAGCCGCCCGACATCATAATTGACATCGCAGGGTGCTTTGTATTAAATGCCTCCGATGCCAAACGGTGGAGCGCTCAATCGTCTTAGACTTTTCCGGGACTACCTGCTCCGCAAGCCTGTTTGTTCCGCCAACCCGGTCGAAATCAGCGTCGAAACTACCACAAAATGCAACCTGCGCTGTCCCATGTGCACGCGGGAGCAGCTCGTTCCCTCTCTCTCCAACATGGATCTCGAGCTTTTCAAGCGCATCATCGATCAGGGAGAGAAATACCTGGAGCTCGTGGTCCCCATGAATCTGGGCGAACCGCTCATGAATCCCCAGATATACGAGATCATCCGGTACTGCAAAAACAAGGGCATGAATGTCCTGATTTCCACCAACGGTACGCTGCTGAATGAAAGCAACTCACGGAAACTCCTGGAATCCGGTGTCGACTATCTCATTTTTTCTTTTGATGGCGCATCCAAGGAGATCTATGAAAAGTACCGCGCCGGCGCCGAATTCGAAAAGGTTCGCGCCAACCTGTTGTCTTTCTTCCGGATGAAACGGGAAATGAAATCCCGTACCCATTGCGTGATCCAGATGGTGATCCTCAAAGACAACCAGGGCGAAATCAAGGCCTTCAGAGATATGTGGGAGGCGGAGGGCGTCGAGGTCCGGTTGAAACCCAATTTGGTCCTGGGAGAGGAATTCTCGATCCCCCGCACCTTGGAAGACAACCCCGCCGCCTTGAAGAAGCCCTGTTTCCACCTGTGGCGCGGCAGCTTTGTGGTTCGGGTTGACGGAATTGTATTCCCCTGCTGCTGGAGCTATAACTCGCTTCCGGTAGGAGACCTCAAAACTCAAAGCCTGGATGAAATCTGGAATTCGCCGGAAATGGTTGCGCTGCGGAAGAAGCATGTCGACGGTTCGGCGCATCAGATACCCACCTGCCGGAATTGCAGCCTGGTGCAACCGGAGTTCACCAGCCTTGCGGCGGCGTTTCTCCTGACGGGGCTTCAAGTGCGGAGGCTGCTCCCGATCCGGGAAAAAATCGTCGCATTTTTCGAAAAACTACGGCCACAAAAATGAGCGAACCCAGCCCCCGCGTTTCGCGCGCTATCATCATTCTGTGGGCTTGTTTCCTGTCTTTGCCCTTTCTCCGTCAGCCGCTGCACCTCGATGATTGTTTCTATTACGATATTTCAAAGAATGTTTCCCACAAGCCCTTGTTTCCACAAGACATGCCGTATGTTTTTGAGGGCAGGCTGGCGCAGGATCTCGGCTCCAATTCCCACGCTCCTTTTGTTCCTTATTACATCGCCTTAGCCAACAGTTCCCTTCCGGACCGCTGGGGAGAGGAGGCCAAGCTTCATCTTGCCTTCGCACTGTTTCCCATCATCATTGGTTTGGCCGGGTATAGCCTTGCCCGTGCATTAACGCCATATCCTCTGCTAGCCGCGCTGTTGATTCAGGCAACGCCCGCGGTAATGGTGAATTCTCATACGTTGATGTCGGACGTTCCGGCGCTCGCCTTCTGGCTTGCGTCCCTTGCCGGCTTCCACCTGTGGATTTCTACTCAAAAGAAGCGATACCTTACCTTGTGCATTCTATCAACCATGGCGGCATCCTTCGCGGCCTATCAATCGTTAGGCCTGGTCCTGCTGTTTGCGCTCTACGCATGGCTTAAAGGAAAGTTTGACCGTGGGGTTGTGCTGGCGTGCGTATTGCCGATCCTCTTTATAATAGGTTGGTTCGGACTCGGATACCTCCATTACGGACGTTTCCTTGCCTCGAACACCGCCGCCTACGCCGTTGGGCGCGGCATCTTCACTCCATACCAAATTGCAGAGCGGGGCATTGCCGTATTTGTTTATATTGGCGGCACCACGCTCTTCCCGCTCGGATTGCTGCTTCTTTGCGCGGGCTGGCTCAAAGGCCGCATCATTGCCATTACACTTCTGATCTCGGCGGTGATCGTTCAGGTGTTTGCCCCGCAGTACACATTTGGCGAAAAAAGCCTGCTGGTGCTGCTCCTCTGCGCCGCTGTGGTTGTTTCCGCAAAACTCATTCTATCGGGAATCACCGGGTTTGCCCGAAAGACAAACCAGGAGAGAGATGCGGAGGGCCTTTTCCTGGCAGCCTGGTTTCTGTTTGTTTTCCTTTATTGCATCGTCATCTTTTATACCTCGACAGCACGCTATATTTTGCCGCTGGTTCCTCCGCTCGCAATATTTGTCACACGAGCGGTGCCCGGGCAGGCTTCCCTTCGACGGGTCGCCCTGGTCATTTTGCTGGCCGCCACGTCCATCCAGGGCGCGGCACTGAGCCTCTCCGACTATCAATTCGCAAAAATTTACCGGCAAATCGCCTCCGAGATGCGGTCCTCCTATGGGCGCATGGCGGGAGATATCTGGTATGGCGGGGAATGGGGCTTTCGTCATTACATGGACCAATCATCCTATAAGCTGATAAGCTCGAACCTGGGAGCGCCTCCGGTCAAAGGTGGAGACCTGATCCTGATTCCGGAGCTGGCCTGCCCCTATAATCTGAGCAAAGATCTGGAATCGATGCTCATCAAAGTAGAGCAGCGCGACTACAGGCCGAGCTGGCCCATCCGTCTTCTTGATCGTGCATCGCACGCGGGATTTCACTCGGTCCACTGGGGACTGTTGCCGTTTTCGTTTTCCTCCTCGAATCTCGAAAGCTTGAAGGTATACCAGGTATCCGTCCTTTCCGAGAAGCTTCCGGAAGCCGTATCCACGAATCGGGGATCGTCCCTGCCCTATCCATCGATTCTGGAACGGGCCGGCACAAGGAAGCTTGCATTGATCGGCGATATCCCGATGCACATTTCCTACAAAGTGAATTTGCCCCGAAGGGGGAGACTGGCTTTTGGCATTGGGGCCTTCAAGGAAAATATGAAAGACGGGCTGGCGCAGCCGGTAATGTTCTCGATCAAGCTTCACAACGCTCGCGGAGAATCCAGTCCCATCTTCAGCCACCTCGCGACCTCGGCTGAAGCAGATAAACGCTTTATCGTCGATCTCCCAGGTGAGATCGAGGGAGCTTCGGAGTTGGAGTTTGAGAGCACGGTCCAGGGAATTGCAGAGAAGTCGCGCGCTGCCTGGATTGATTTCTGCCTGTTGCCCTGACCTTGATATACGGGTCATACGCATGGGAGGCTGTATCTGTGTACGCCAGTCAAAGTTATTGGAGGTTCCCAGCCCGTCGTCTGTTGGCGGGGATCCTTCTGCTTGGAGGCCTGGTTTCGGGCTGCAGCGAACATATCGCCAATAGTCCAAAGCCCGGCATGATCGATCTCATGCCGCCGGTGACAGCGCCCGGACAACCTCCATCCACCGGGATCCAGACGATGGCATTTGCACGCAATGGACTGGAGCGCCAAGCCATCATCCTTCAGGCCGATGCCAAGGTCCCCTTGCGGCCGATGCTCATCCCCGCGCATGCAACACTGGCATTTGCACTGGCCATGCCTTTTGACCTGGGAGATGGAGCTATGGCCCGAGTCTATTTCCGCTCTCGTGAAGGCGAGTTTCTGTTGATGGAACACCGGCTGGATCCTGCCAGGAAACGGGAAGACCGCCAGTGGTTTGAAGTTTCCCTCGACCTGGAAAACTATGCCGGAAAACAGGGGGAGATCGTTTTGCAGGCCAGCGCGGATACCGGAGATTCCACGGGAGATTGGATCGGCTGGGGAGATGTTCAGATTTGCACTCGATAGGAAGTTGCTTCCGGCCTCAAACGGAGCGCGGATCAGGGACGGAATCGGTTGTCCCGGAAAGAGGCGTACGGCGCCTCGTAAAGCGCTTTTGGAACATGAACAACAGATTATGCAGTCCATCGCGGTAGGGATTGAGCCTGGATTCCCCACTGCGGTTCGAGAAATCCAGATAGACCTCCATGAACCCGATCTTCGGATTTCGTATCGCTTCTATCTTCAATTCTTCACATAGCTCCAGCATGTCACCGACAAGGTTTACCTCGTCCAGGATGGATCGCTCGAAGACCCATAGACCGGACTGGGAATCGGAGACCCACCGGAAATAGAGCAGAGAAAAAACAAGGCTCAGAAACCGGTTTCCCAGTCGATGCTTCAGCGACATGGCATCTTTGTCTTCCAGCGGGAACCTGGATCCCGATACAAAGCGCACGTCCGAACGAAGCAGAATCTCAATAAGGTAGGAAATGGAATCCACGGGGAAAAAGTGGTCGGCATCGAGCGATACAATCACATCGCCCTTGGCCTGGGCCAGACCGGCGCGATAGGCGCGCCCCGCGCCATGCACCTGCTCCGATATCGTGCGCACGTTGCCAAGATCTGTCAGATCCGGTTTATGCCCACCGGCATCCCCCTCCATGACCGCGATAACCTCGTCTACAAAAGATGGGACCTGGGGAAGGATACTCCGGATATCGGAGACACCGTGCGGGCAAGGTATCAGTGCTGTAATTTGCCGACCCTTGTACATGGCGTCATCATAGCACACCTTGCAGGATCAGCCACTTGTCGAATAATGCGCAGTAATTGGAGGCAAGAAAAACCAGGCGGCAAATCGCCACACGCCTAACGCTGTATGTAGTACAGCCTTGCGCCGTCGCCTGAAGGGAGCGTAAAGACCTGAACCAGACGAAAGATGCCGGGCGATCCGGTAATTATTTCGTTTAATCCTGCACTTGCTCCCGTGGTCCAATTCACGCCCTGTGCGCGTTCGGTCATGACCGCGTAGTTGTAACCGTCGAACGAGGCCAATCCGCGATCACCGGATTGCAGATGCACCACACGCGCGGAAATCCCCCGCATCCTGGCATATAAAGTAAAACTTCCTTCATTGAAATATGGCAGGTCGGGAACCATAGCCACCGACGGCTCCACTTTTCTCTGCGCCGAATCAGAGGCAAGTTTTTTCAGGATTTCATCCTGCTTCCAGTCCTCTTTCTTCGGTTTTCCAAGCAGATCGAAATAATTCTGGAGATACAGATTCCAGTCCCAGCGAAAGGAGCCTTGATATCCTTTCAGCAAGACCACGCGCTCCGGGAGCCACGCGACGCCAAAATTGGCCGCATACGCCTGAAAACAGAGAAGCAGCACCAGTACCGTTTTCATCACCGGGCGGAACGCAGTCTTCTTCCATGATGCAATCCAGATTCCGGGAATCACGGCAATAGGACCCAGCAGTGGCATCGTGAACCTGGGATCCTTGGTGCGCAACAGCGTCATCACTGCCCAGCCCCCGAGGATGCTGATCACGAGGAACTTCCAGTCCTGGATCAAGCGCTTCTTGAGAACAAAGAAACTCGCCAGGCATACAAGGGCAAAAAGAAGAGCAAAGAGCTGATACCCCTCCAGGAGGCGCAGGTAGTACACCAGCGACTGGAACGATAGGATCGGTGGCTCCCCTTCCCGTGCGCCAATGGCCGCATTCTGCGGGAAGTATTGAATCAGACGGGGAATGTTGGGCAGATACCATGCGGCCGCCAGAACGCCGGCAACGATCAGGGTGTCGGCAAAATGGAGACTGCGGTCAGGATGCTTCCAAATGCGATTCCTCAAAACAACGTACAAGATGGGAAAAAAAACCAGTCCGGCAAAAAACCACTTCGTCAACATCCCCAGCCCGAGGAGCACACCCAGCAGCAGACTCCATCGCCGGGACTGAAAGCCCTCGGTCTTGCGAAGAAGCACAAGGAACGCGGCAAAGAACGCAGAAAGCCAGTAATCCAGGATAGTTTCCCGGGACATCCATATCAGATAAGGGATAAGGGCGGTGAGGGCGCAAGCCCAGGCGGCTGCCTCCCGGCCAGCCAAATCCCGAGCCAAATGGTAGACAGCCCAAAGCAGTAGAATGGTTGCGGGAACATTGGCGAGTGCGGCGATATGCGGCCCCGGATGCAGAATCAGGAACAGGAAAGCCATCACCAGGTGCACAAAGGGAGGATAGTTTCCTGACTTTTCCCAGTAGTGAAGAGATGGCGAATGGTCCAGGTATCCCAGCGCGTAGGTCTGGTGAAGCGCCATATCCCATACCGGAGGACGGGTATCGTTGACGAGCCAGACGAGATTCAGGCCCCACAGAAGTGCGGCCAGCAGGAGAATCGTCATCCACCCGTTATCGATCATCCCGGCCGGGTCAGGAATACTGTTGTTGCTTTTCATAAGGGCGTATTATAGCTTCATGTCCGTTAAAGGAGTGCCCATTTCACATCAGCGGACTCCGCGCATGGTTGTATGAGTCGATTGCTGTCGCATTACAAAAACCGCCTGGCCATTTCCTGGAGCTATCTCGCAGGCAAATCTCTTGTCGCAGGCGGGCCCAAGTATATCCTGATGGAGTCCACCGGGAAATGTAATCTCTCCTGCCCGATGTGTCCGAGAGAGCTCGTCAAATTTGAGCCGGCAGACATTGCCCTGCCCCTTTTTGAAAAGGTCGTTGATGCATCGAAGGACTTCCTGGAATTTATCGTGCCCTACGGCGGCGGCGAGCCGATGCTGAACCCCCGAATTTTCGACATGATTCGATTCTGCCGTGAACGGGACCTGCGCGTGGGTTTTTCCACCAATGGCACGATAAACAATCCGGAACGAAACAGGAAACTGCTGGAAGCGGGGCTGGATTACATCATCTTCGCCTTCGATGGCGCAACCAAGGAGACCTACGAGAAATACCGCAGAGGCGCCATTTTTGAAGACACGCGCGACAAAATTCTGCAGTTTCTGTCGCTCAAGCAGGAGCTGAAGGCCGAAACCTTCACAATCATACAAATGGTTCGGCTCAAGGACAACGCGTCCGAAGTCGACGCTTTTCGAAAAATGTGGTCGATTCCCGGCGTGGATCAGGTCCGCATCAAAGAAGATGAAATGCAGTTCACGGGGACAGCGATTCCCCGTTCAAAAGCCGGCAGCAGGCGCCGGAATCCCTGCCACCATCTGTGGCAGGGCCCCGTGTATGTCAACCACAAGGGAAGCGTTTTTCCCTGCTGCTATATGTGGCGTGGAGAACCCATTGGGGATGCCAACCACGAACCGCTGGTAAAAATCTGGAATAACGCGCAGATGCAGAAACTGCGTCAGGCACATATTGACGGCAGGATTGATGCGTATCCGGATTGCGTGCACTGCCTTGCCCCCAGGCCGCGACTGCCGTTCATTCTGGGTAGTTTTGTAGTCAACGGCCTTGCCGCAAGGAAGCTGGTCCCTCTGATTGAGAAGCTGGCACTGCGGTTCAAAGCTCCTGTTTTCGAAAACCGCATTTCGGATGAAGCCTGACCCCCAAGACCGCCGCCGTCCCGCGAGAAGTACCAGGCCCGGAGGGCCGAAAGCAAGTAGCCAGGGGTGAGCGCAGCGAACCCCTGGATTGGATTAGACCAGTAACAAGCCCTCCTAAGGCGCTCGATGCAAATCGGGAATCATAACTATATTTGTTCCAAGTATTTAACTAAACAGAGAAAAAGCAAAAAATAAATCGAGTTCCCTTGATGTTTGGAACACCACCGGTGGGCGGGCTGCTGAAGGGGCGGCAGAAGGCGCCGATCTTTCGCCCTTTCAGGGCTCTTTCTCGCGCCCATCTTTACCAGGGGTTCGCTGCGCTCACCCCTGGCTACTTTCTGATCGCCCCTGCCGGGGCTGGTATGCATTGCGATTCCAAGTTCCCTGGGCAAATAGTATGCGGCATCAGCCGGATGGCGGTGCTTCCAGCGCAAACTTCCCCCAAAAAGCCGGGGCTGGATTGGTTCGACCCAACGCAGGAATGATTGTCAACCTTTCTGATCGCCCCTGCCGGGGCTGATATGTGCGGCATTAGCCGGAATTGCAGCAGTCCTAGTAGCGGCCAGGGGTGATCTCTCTGCTCAGGAGCGGCGAAAAACGGTTTCGTGGTAATGCCGGCTCAATACATCCTCCAGTTTCCTCTCGAAAATCGGAGAATGCCTCAACCCCATGCGCTGCAGCAGCAGGCCCAGCATCACGCCAACCGTTTTGCATCCGTAGATCGTACTTACCTTGAAATTTACACTGGAGGCTTCCGGGAAATAGCGGGCCTGCACGGCAATTTCCTCTATATTGAAGCCCATATAAACGGCCTGGGCAATCATCTGAGAATCGAAAACAAAATCGTCGGAGTTCAGCAGGAACGGAACCGTGGTCAGCAATTTACGGCTATAGGCACGGAACCCGCTGTGGCAATCGGTAAATTTGCGTCGGTAGAGAATATTCTCGGCAATCGTCAGGAAGCGGTTGGCCACAAATTTCCAGAACGGCATTCCCCCTTCAAGCGCACGGCCGTTTAGGATGCGGGAGCCCATCACCATGTCTGCCCTCCCGTCGAGAATCGGAGCAACCATTTCCGGCACGAGTTTTGAATCGTACTGGTGATCGGGGTGAAGCATGACGACAACATCGGCCCCTTCCTTGAGGGCCTCAAGATAACAAGTCTTCTGGTTACCGCCATAGCCGCGGTTCTGAACGTGGATCACCACGGACAGACCGAGCGCCCGGGCGACTTCGACAGTCTGATCCTGGCTGACATCATCGACCAGGATGATCTTGTGTATCTTATCCTTGGGAATGTCTGCGTACGTTTTTTCAAGAGTCTTCGCGGCATTGTATGCCGGAAGCACAATCACAATGCGTGCATCTGAAGTCATGGCTATACGTGGTAATAATCCGTTTTATATGAATCCGCGCGGCTCCGGAACCAATCCACCGTCTGCTCCAGGCCTTCTGCCAAGGTGAATCCCGGTTGCCAGCGCAGCCGCATCCGAGCATTTTCATTGGATGCGAATAGACGTTCAACTTCGCTCGTTTTAGGGCGGCGCCTGTTCGAGTCCTCAACAATGATCAGTTTCTTCTTCAATACTTTTCCAACAGCCTGTGCCAGTTCCAGCACGGAATGCTCGGTCTGAGAGCCGAGTTGAATTGTTGCTCCTTCAACATCGGGCGCCGAGGACGCGGCCATAAAGCCCCGCACCGTGTCCTTCACAAAAGTCATATCCCGCGTTGCTTCCACATTGCCCAGCCGAATGCGACGTGATCGCAGGGCCTGTATGATGATAGCAGGAATGACCGCGCGAGGAGACTGGCGTGGTCCGTAGGTGTTAAACGGCCGCACGATGACAACCGGCAGCTTGTAGGTTCGGAAAAAGCTCTCCGCCAGTTTGTCGCTTCCGACCTTGGACGCGGCATAGGGAGACTGCGGATTCAATGGGTGCTTTTCATCCATCGGGACGTATTGTGCCGTGCCATAGACTTCACTAGTGGAAGTCTGAACGACTCGTTCCACGTCGGATTCCAGGCTGGCCTGAAGAACATGCAGCGTGCCCAGAACATTAGTATGGATAACGTCCGCAGGATTCACGTAAGAGTAGGGGATTCCGATCAGCGCGCCAAGATGGAACACCCGATGACAGCCGTGTACCGCTTTGCGAACGCATTCCGGATCGCGAAGATCCCCGGAAATCACCTCAATGGAATTCAGGCTCTTTTTATCAAGATCGTGCAGCATCCCCCAGTCGCTTCGGGAATTGTAATGTACCAGTGCCCTGACATGGGCTCCCGCCATGAGGCAGTGCTCACACAGATGGCTGCCGATAAATCCGCCCGCTCCCGTAATCAGAATTTTCGACTGCGCCAGGCTTCTCATATGCAACGATCATCCTACCCTAATTTTTGTCCGGAAACCCGATTTCTTTGACGGGGCTTCCAAAATCTATCGAACTCGAGCGCTGGCCCAGATCGTCCCACCGGCCCCGATCGCGCTTTCCAGCCATGCAGCCGGAAGAGAGAGCAGAAACATCCCCAGATATGCCATCTCAATCGCGCCGCCCAGGACTGCATTCGAATCCAGCCGCATGCCTTTGCGATGGATCGGATCCATCCAGAGAGCCAAGCTGGAAGCTATGGACGCCGGGTTATCGCGCAGCGAGAACCGTGTGCTCAGGCGGAAGTCGAATCCTTCCTGCCGCAACAAGTGTGCGAGCGCTTTGGGCGTGTAGTTGATCACGTGGCGCGGAACGTCGAGCCCATACCAGCGATTTCCGAACAGGCGCGCCTGCCCGGAGGATACATTGGGCACCTGAAGGATCAACAAACCACCTGGCTTCAACAGCTCTTTCGCAAAACTCAGCGCCATCCCAGGGTCGGGAAGATGTTCCAGGACGTGAAACATGGTGACAAAGTCAAACTTCGCCCCACTCCAGACCTTGCTGCCGATCTCGCCTTGCCGCACCGGGCACCCGGTCTGTTTTTGAGCAATCTCAACGGCGCGCTTGGACACATCCATCCCATGCGGAGTGAAGCCGCGTGACCCGGCTGCCAGCAGGAAGGTCCCGTTGCCGCAACCGATATCCAGCAGAAGGCGTTCGCTTCGCGGTCGCCCGCTGGCGCATTCTTCCACGAAGCGAGCATGATCCCGCGTTACAAACTCCCGGTAGGCTTTCTCGAGACTGAGGAAAGCACGCTTCAGGCGGCTTGCGCCCGACTCCGCGCCAGCCCACCAATATTCTCTCGGATAGAATGCCGCCAGCTCCGATGATGCCGGCAGGGGGTCCAGGAATATGCAGTGACACTGAGAGCATTGGAAAAGGTCAAAACTGCCGGTGGCCAGGTGAAAAAGTCGATCCATGCCGGACGGGCGCTTCGCCAACATCCGGGAGGCGCAGATCGGACAAGTGCCTTGTCGCGGGTTATTCGCGGATTGAAGGGGGACTGCAGGGCGGGATTTCACCCCTGCTTCTCCTGCGTCGTATCGGCAAAATGCACTGCCGGTGCCGGGCCAAGTCCGATGCTGAATCGTTTGCGCAGGAGGAAGAAAAGATTGGTAAATCCGTCTCGCCAGGGATTCAGCTTAATCTCCCCCATCCGGTTGGAATAGTCGATGTAGATTTCCTTGAAGCCTATCTTCCTGCTGGTGATTGCCTCGATCTTGATTTCTTCGCTGAAAGCCATTCCGTCGCTGACCAGGTGCATATCACTGAGGCAGGCGCGCTCGAACACCCACATCCCGGATTGGGAGTCGCGGACCCAGCGGAAGAAGAGCACCGACATGGCCATGCTTAAAAGTTTGTTTCCCCACCAGTGCTTGATCGACATCGCCTCTTTGTTTTTGACGGGAAACCTGGAAGCGGAGAGGAAACGAACGTGAGAACGGAGAAACGCTTCCAGCAGGTATGAGATTGCGTCCGGCGGATAGGACTGATCTCCATCCAGAGTGACGATGATGTCGCCGCGCGCCTGGAGCAAGCCGGTCTTATAGGCCCGGCCATAGCCGCGAACGCTTTCGTGGATGACACGGGCGCCGTAGCTTTTGGCCACCTCCGCGGTGCGGTCCGTGGAGTTGTTGTCGACGACGACAACTTCATCCACAAGCGAGGGCATGCGGGAAAGGACCTCGGCAATCCCCTGCTCTTCGTTAAGACAGGGAATAACCACAGTGATACGGCGGCCTTTGTACATAAGCGCTGATCATATCGCACGCGCCCACACAGTCGCAAGCATCTGTATGGCGCGACGGGGGGATTGAAAACAGGTTACACCCCGGCTTCCCGAATATACAGGGGGAGATGGGCATCGGGAGGCTTTCGGCGAAACAGCCTTTTCAGGTTCAAAATACTGGACCATATGACCTGAGTATTCACGAGGCTTTCTCTGCCTAGTTGCCACATGATCCGCGGCCGGCCATAAAACCGGATATACGCGCGCCGATAGAGTTCAAACAGGCGCTTGTTGCTGAGATGATTCCGCTCAAAGGAAACCTGTTCGGTCGTGCAGGTATCCCAATTGATGGAATCCAGGGACAGCTTGTTCTCGCGGAGCGCCTCGTTGAACAGCGCAGTTCCGGGTACCGGTATCACAATACTGAAATTTGCCCGGCTCAACGGGAGCTCCACGGCGAGGTTGATCGTTTCCATGATCTCCGCCTCCGTTTCGTCCATGAAGCCAAGCATGAAGTATCCGATGATTTTCATCCGGCTGTTTGCGGCAACCATGCGGGCTTGCCTCCGAATGGTATCCACCGTGACTTTCTTCTGAATAACCTGCTGCATTCTTTCGCTGCCGGATTCAATCCCTACGGCAATGCACTCGCACCCGGCCGTCTCCATAAGCCGGAGCAGTTCCGGATTCAATGAATCCAGCCGCAATCCCACCGGGCAGTCCCATTTCAGGTTGAACTGGGCTTGAATAACACGCTCGCAGAATTCCGAGGCGTACCGTTGATCCAGGGTAAATTCGTCGTCGACGATGCTGAACCGTGTGATGTTGTAGCGTTTCTTCAGAAACGCGAGCTCTTCCATGACGCGGTCGAGGTTGCGATGACGCAGCTTCTTGCCGGACAGTCCGGGTGTATTGCAGTAAATGCATGGATACGGACAGCCACGCGTTGTCAGGAGAGGATAGTATTCGTTATAGATAAAACCCGGGTACGTATCGGGCTTGATGAGCTCCCATGCTGGCATGCCAAAGGCATCCAAATCCTCGGTAAAGCCGACCGGGTTGAGCATGATCTTCTGCTGCGCAACGCTGCGCCAGACCAATCCCGGGATATCCAGCAGGAAGCTCTCCGGGATTTCCCTCCCGTGCTTCCCGATGAGAGAAACCAGCTTCGGCAGCCCGATTTCCGCTTCGGACCTCCAGGCGAAATCGAGGTCGGGCATGGAGTTCAGGACAAACTCCGGAAGCGCGGATGGGTGAGGGCCGCCGACAAGCGTCACTGCCTTCGGGCAAACCTGCCGAACGATCTTCAGGTGATGCTTGACGTAGTTGTGATCCCGGCTGTAGCAGCGAAACCCAATGATGTCAAAGGAACTCGATTTCAGAAACTCCTTAAAGCCGGCGAAGTTCATTCCTTCCTTGGGGCAGTCCAGCAGGGTTACCGCATGGCCATGCTTCTGCAGCGCTGTTCCCAAAATGATGATTCCCAGGTCGGGGGCAATCTGCAGATTGTTCCCTTCGCGAACCGGCAGTACGAGCAAAATGTTCAGACTCATGAGACGAGATTACCCCAGCCGAAGCGCGCGAGACAAATGAATTTGGCCAAAACGCGATCCTGCTTTGACTGGGTGCGTTGGAGCGTTATAATTAATAGGTACATATCATGAGGGGGTGAACTGGATTCGACGGTAATCATGAGACAATTGAGGCATGTCCGAGTACCTGGATCTCGGAATAATCTCTAGGAAAACAATTAATCGCCAACGAACAGTTGCCGATGGCTGCCTAATAGGTGGCCCGTCACCCCATGCTCCGCCCATGGTGTGGGAGCGTGACGACCGCAGTGGGATGCGCCAGGTTCAAACTTGTAGACCTGGCTAAGATTACAAGTTAGCGAGGAAGCGTCCCTGTGAGTTCGTACGACTCGATCGCGAAATCTGTAACGGACTCAATAAACATGTAGTCTCAATTGATCGAAGGTTGTCGGACGCGGGTTCGATTCCCGCCACCTCCACCAGCCTTCGCTAAAGCTCCGGCTGGCCAGCCGGAGTTTTAGCGAAGGCTGTCCGCCGAAGCGCCGCGAAGGCGGACCCTACCGCCAAACATGCCCTGTCGAAGACAACGCTCCTGCAAGTTTTATTGGCTCAATTCTCCTCCACTTCATTAGTTAAGCATGAAATATGTATACCTTCTGCAAAGCATCGCATGCCCGGGACAACGCTACGTCGGGCTGACTGAAAACCTTTGCCGGCGCCTGGCCGCCCATAATAGCTGCCGTTCACGCCACACCTCAAAATATGCCCCTTGGCGTATTGTTGCAGCAATTCGCTTTATCGACGATCAGCGCGCCGTCGCCTTCGAGCAGTATCTCAAGTCCGGATCCGGCCGCGCTTTTGCCAACAAGCATCTCTGGTAAAAATTGTGGACACCCATGAATTGGGGATGAATCTTGGGTGTCCCGAATTTGGATTTTGATAGACGCAAAATCCTTCCGTCTGGATCCACGAGATTCACGGGATCATTTTTGACGTAAATGGCATGTGTCACGATTTATCCATCACTGAGAACCGCTATCTCTTGGGTCGGTCATTGCGGAGAATGCGGCAAACTAATGGTAACTTCCGTGGACGACAACATGGTCACCTGTTTTAAAAATATAGATTCAGTTCCCTTCATGATGGCCAGGACATATTCTCCAAATGGAAGTCCAGTCAGAATAAATTTTCCATCGATCACTTCATTTTCAGCGTAGTATTTGTTGCCGGTGATTGGTAACAAGCGGACCCACAATTTGGCACTTTCAGGAGGAGATGGAACAATCCTTCCCTGACATACACTAACCGGCCCATCAGATATTCTGGCTATCGAGAGAAAGATACGAAACGATATCTGCGGTTGCATAGCGCTCAAATGCTCTTCATGCCAGCTAAAACCAGTCGCTTTGATTCGTAGGATATAGTATCCGAATGGAACAATCGCGCTTAATAGGCCTTCTTTGATACTTATTTGCTTCGAATAATCTTTGCCAGACCCTTCTTCCACCAATTCAGCGTTGAAATTCTTTATTGAGGCAGCTAAGGGATATCCCAGAACGATAGCTTGAATATGCGCCTCAGGAACATCCTTGGCTGTGGCTTGTCCAATTGTAATCTGCAGCAAGCAGATCCAAAGAGTCGCGCTCACTATTTTCGTCATTATTTGCCCTTTCCTTTCACGCAATAATTTTCAATCCAGTTTGAAATGTTTATTGAGGGCCCATGGCTCAAGCGCAGGGTATCCTGGATTTGCTCATCGCCCAAGCCTCTTGATTCCAACCACTTGATTTCAGATTCCAGACAATAGACCGGGGGGTGCAGGTAAAGTCTGCACATACATGCGTTTACTTGCACTTACGGCATTGAGGCAAGGATCGTCCCAAAAAGAGGCCACTCCGAGAAGCGGCCTCTCGTAATTTTGCAATTTATTGTTTGCTGCCTTGAACGGTCAGATCATAACCAAGCAACAAGGAAACAGGATTGCCTTCCAAATCAAATGTATTGAGGCGCATGTCGATTACATGCAGTCCTGCTTGCAACGGAGTTTAGACTAGATAAACGCCGACGGTTGTATCCATATCCACAAATTGGAATGGGGCGGCAAAGATGTATTTACCCAAGTCCCTCACCTTCACACCATTAATTGCGCAGGTGAGATCGCCGTTGGATGTCATGTATTGAAGCATTTCTACATAAGCGTCTTTATCCGCAATGCTAATTGGTATACCGACCACCCAAACCAAAACGGCCTTTCCCAGCGGCACAACCGCAGGAAACCGCTGTGGAACCTCATTCCATTGTGTACTCGGTAGGAAAAGCTTGGGTCTTTGATCAAGTAGGTATTTCTACGGATTGTCTTGCCTGCAGCTTCATGCTTCCATTGAAACAGCTAAATGGACGGAGAATCCACAATGGTAATATTTGCCATCGGGCTATTCTTGGGTGCTACGGTCGGATTGCTGGGAGCACTTTTCTGCCTGGCCGCGGACAAATACCTGGAGTGAGCAGATCCCGTTTCGACCATCCCTCTGCCGCTTCGTATCTACCCAAGGTCCTCAACTTCACGACTCATCGAGTTTTCAGTTGCAACGGCGAACAGCCGGAGTGTGCGCAGAATTTGCCCGTGCAGGGCTGAAATCAGGTTATAATCCGCACTTTCATCAACGGTACTTTTTCGTGCGAGTGCAGCCCGGGTAATGGATCGTCCCAAAACACTCCCTTTTTCACTGCGATATACCCCGATGCTGGATGGCATCCGCGGTCTTGCCGTCGTCGCGGTCATGATCGTTCACATGAAGATTCCCTATCTGCAGTGGGGATACCTGGGGGTGGATGTTTTCTTCACTCTGAGCGGCTTTCTGATCACGACGATTCTTGTGCAGGAGTGGGTGGAAACGGGAACCATTAACTTTAGGAATTTCTATGCGCGCCGTGCACTGCGGCTCCTTCCGGCGTTGTCACTCCTGCTCATCGCAACCCTGCTGCCGCTGAACCCTGTGGCGCTGCCGCAGCGTCTCAAGGCTGCGGGAATCGCCCTCTTCTACAGTTCCAACTGGGTCCGCGCCCTGGCTCCCGACTTTAACCTCTCGGCCCTCGCCCACACGTGGTCGCTCTCTGTCGAAGAGCAGTTTTATTTCCTGTGGCCCATAGCCCTGGCCCTGTTGCTTCGCCGATGCTCTTCCGCGGGAAAACTGGTGTCCATTCTCGGTCTTGCCACGCTTGCATCCATTGCGTGCCGTGTGGTCCTTTGGAAGGCCGGCGCCGGTGCCATGCGCCTTTATAACGGCCTGGATACGCGCGCGGATTCACTACTGGCAGGATGTCTGCTGAGTCTGCTGCTTTCCTTCGGAATACTCAAAAGCGGCATCAGGATCAGGCCGGTCGCAATCGGTGCGCTGGCTGTCATTGCCATCCCCGGACTTCTGATGGTCTTCAGTTCAGAGTGGAACGACAGTTACATGTTCCTGGCGGGGTATACGTTGATGGCACTCGGCTCCGCCGCTTTGATTTTTCTGGCCATTAGCCCGGGTTCGCCTGCGCTGAAGGCGGTGCTTTCCTTCCGCCCGCTGGTATGGATTGGAAGTGTCTCCTACGGAGTCTACCTCTGGCATTACCCGATCTTTGCCTACTTCGAAGGACTTGGATGGCCGCGGCTGTTGAAGGTGGCGGGGATGTGGAGTACGGTTCTTGCCGTTGCAGCATTATCGTTCTATGGGCTGGAGCGACCATTCCTTCGCATGAAACGGCGCTTTCAAAAACAGCCCTGAGACAAGTCTGCCACGAACCGCACGGACCTTGCGTGCAATTCGTGGCAGAAAACCTCGTCCGAATTACAACCGCAGCATGGATGCTTTCAATACGCCTTCCAGCTGACTCAACTGCATCAGAACGGATTCGCTCACTTCCCCGTCCACGCTGACGAAAGACACAGCCTTTTCGCCTTTTTGGTTCCGGCTCCATTGCATGGCTGCAATGTTGATCCCGTTTGCGCCGAGCAGCGTCCCCACGCGTCCGATGGTACCCGGCATATCGATATTCTGAATAGCAATCACATACGGTGCCGGTTCGAAATCGAGTTTATAGCCGAAGAAATCGACAATCCGGAGATCTTCCTTGGCAAACACCGTCCCGGAAATCGACAATTCCTTGGTCTTCGTGATGAATTTGACCGTGATCAGGTTGGTGTATTTGTCGAGATGGGAATTTTTGCTTTCCGTCAGTTGGAGGCCCATGTTCTCCGCAATCAGCTCCGCGTTGACATAGTTCACCTTCTCCGGAACGATCGGGCTCAGGAAGCCTTTCAGGAAGGACAGCGAAATGACCTTGGTTTCCTTGTCGGCCAGGTCTCCGCTGTAAACGACCTCCAACCTCTGCACCGTTTCCTTCTCGGCCTGGTAATAAACTTTCCCCAACATCTCCGCCAGATCGATATACGGTTTGAGCTCTTTCAGGTCGCCGGGTTTTAACGGAGGCATGTTGACGGCAGCCACCAGTTCACCGTTCAGTGCATCGCCGACAAGCTTGGTGATAGCGGTCCCGACGTTGTAATTCGCCTCCTCCGTGGAAGCGCCCAGGTGCGGGGTAATGATGACGCTGTCCAGTTCGAGCAGCGGGTTTTTATAAGTCTGGTCTTCCGGCTTCTTGTCGTAGCCCGGCTCGGGATCCAGGACATCGATGCCGGCTCCAGCCACCTGGCCGCGCTTGATGGCATCGTAAAGCGCCTTCTCGTTAATGAGGCCGCCTCGGGCCGCATTGACGAGCCTCACACCCTTTTTGCATTTCTTCAGCTGTTCTTCTCCAACCATGCCGTATGTTTCGGTGGTTTTGGGTGTATGGATGGTGATGAGGTCGGACTGGGCCAGCAGTTCATCCAGCGTCTGGCATTTTTCCACGCCATTGCGTTTGAATTTGTCATCGGTAATGTACGGGTCATAGGCAACAGCCCGCATATTGGCTCCGATCAGTTTTCTGGCAACGATGGATCCGATACGGCCGAGGCCGATAATGCCAACCGTCTTCCCGTCGAGTTCCTGCCCCAGGAATTTGTTTCTCCGGAAATCCAGCTTCTTCCCGGCGGAGTTTGCCTGCGCGATGTTTCGGAAAATAGCATATGCCATTCCAATAGCAAGTTCCGCTGCAGCCATGGTGTTGCTTTCCGGGGTGTTGACGACAATGATCCCCTTCTTTGTGCAGTGGTCCACATCGATGTTGTCGATCCCATTGCCGGCTCTTCCCGCAACTTTCAGATTCACACCCTTATCGATCAGGGCGCGATCCACCTTGGTCACACTTCTGACTATGATTGCGTCGTATTGATCTATGATTCCGAGCAGATCGCTTTGGGAAATACCGTATTTCACATCAACATCAAACCCGTTCTGGCTCAGGTAATTTACGCCCTCATCGGCAATTCTCTCAGTAACGATAATTTTCATGATGCAATGGCCCCTAATTGATTTGTATCAAAGCTGCTGTAACCGATAGGCGGGACATGCGGCGAATCACGTCTATTGACCGGAAGGTTCTGCCTATCGGACACCTGGTCTGCACCCGTCATATTAACATGGAGCGCAAAAGTGAGAGCACGGAAACTGTCGCCTGAGAATTCCGTGCATTCTGCTTTCTTCCGTGTTCACCGCAGCCGGAACTGTGCTAAGGTGCTTTCACTTCAAAATCGGGGATGGATACCATGAAGATATGCCGGCTATCGAAACCAGTTTTGCCTTTATTGCTTTCCACTGCATTTGTTCTCGCATGTTTATTTGCCTTATCCGGAAACCCTCTGGCAGGGGAGGCAACAAAAGGTAATCGGGCCAATCCCGCGATTACGGAATACGAACCGGCGTTGGCCGTTCGCACGCCCACCTGTATCTCCTGCCATGCCAAAATCCGATCCAGCATCGTCACCGATTTCGGTTACGGAGATCGATACTTTTTCGGCAACAAAGCCGGAGGCGGCAAATTCGGCTCATTTGAAGGACACATCTACGGCGATTTCTTCGGCGGTGAACCGAACAAAACCGGCTGGATTACGGCCGAAATGAGCAAGAGCATCATCGTACCTCAAGCCGATTTCAACCTGGATCTCGCCGCCGCCGGCTCGAAGCTTCCAGGCCAGTATAAAGAGGCGCTGCAGTCAAAATCCCTTGCTCAATATCTGCGTGCACTGGAAAAACAGAAGCAGGCGCCCGCTCCCGTGATCGAAAAGAAAAATGTCTATATCGGAGCCCCGGATGTCGCAACCCTGGAAGCGCGATTTGACATCCCTGCGGGATCAGGCGCAAAAATCAAGTATGTCAAAACTTCCAGCGCTTCCCCCGCTATCAGCGGCATCGGGCTCGCTCAGGAAAAAACCTATTTCACCAACACCGCGGAGATCGTATGCGATGGAGATCTGCTTGTGCGCGGAACCCTCTTCCTGAAGCAACCGGTTGTGGCCACCGATACAGGATGCCGCATCTATGCCACGGGGCCTGTTTTTTTGCAGGGACCCATCACCTACAGGAATCGAGGGAAATCCTCTGACGACAGAACGAACCTGCAACTGGTCAGTTCCAAAGCCATCCTGTTGGGACTGGGAGACAAGAGCTGCGATTCAACTTACAAAGACAGCCCTCTTTCCCGTCGCCTGATTTCCGGCCTGGCGGTTTCCACCTACTGGACGCGGGAAGCCGTCAAAATGTCGATCGATCCGCTCAAATGGGGAGAGGCTGTTTATGCGGAAGGCAAAAAGATTCCCGGGCTGGAAGATGCCGGATGCACCGGCGACAACCTGGATTTTTCGCGCCTGCTGCTCAATGCGCCGCAGGTGCACAGCCGTTACAAGGGAAATTTCAAGGGACTGATCATCGCGGAACTCGTTCTCTATCGGCTGGGAAAATCAAATTTCGAATTCGATCCGGTGTTCAAGAGCGTCCCGGTCCTGCCGCGTCTCAAGGATACGGATTATCTGGTGGTCCAATAGGATTGAAGGCCGCGAGAGCCTGAGAGCTTATAAAAAGCTTATGCGAATAGGCCGGGAATTTAGCTTTCCCGGCCCATTTGCGTTAAAAACCCGATCGTCGCTATTCAATGATCATCGTGTTGCTGTTGCTCAAATTCGCAATACTCACCTGAACAGCTACTTTTTCGGCTACTTCCAGAAATGCTTTTGCCGCGGGAGATTCTCTATTCACAGCCACAACAGGCTTCCCTGCGTCCCCGCCTTCGCGGACCGACATGTTTAGAGGAATTTCTCCGAGGAAAGGCACTCCGAACTTATTTGCAGTCTCCGCGGCTCCGCCATGGCTGAATATATGGGTGCGTTCGTTGCAGTTGGGACACTGGAAATAGGACATGTTCTCAACGATGCCCAAGACCTCGACTCGAACCTGCCGAAACATCAGAATAGCTTTCCGAGCGTCCTGTAATGCGACATCCTGGGGAGTGCTGACCACGATTGCGCCCATCAACGGAACGGTCTGGGTCAGGCTCAGTTGCACATCGCCGGTGCCGGGCGGCAGATCGATCAGAAGGTAATCCAGTTGGCCCCAGTCGACCTGACGCAGAAACTGCTGAATGACATTGTGAAGCATCGGGCCGCGCCAGATCAGCGGCGTATCATCGCTGGTGAGGAAGCCCATGGACATCACACGAACGCCATAATTTGAAAGAGTCTGAATCCGATCTTCGACCGCATAGGGGCGACCGGTGATTCCCATCATCAGCGGCACATTGGGTCCGTAAATATCCGCATCCATCAGGCCGACGCTGGCTCCGGTCTGTGCAAGAGCGACCGCAAGGTTGACGGTGACGGTGCTTTTTCCGACCCCTCCCTTTCCGCTTCCGACGGCAATGATATTCTTAACGCCTTCGATGGATTGCTTGCCGGCAGGGGCGGTACCGCGGGATACGGCGGCGCTCATGCGGATGTCCACTTCCTGCACCCCCTCCACCTTGAGCACGGCTTCACGGGCCCACTGCTGCATTTGGTCCTTCACGGGACACGCCGGAGTGGTCAATTCTATGGTGAACGAAACTTTGCCGCCGTCGATCGTCAGATCCTTGATGAAGTTGAGCGTGACAATGTCTTTGTGCAGGTCGGGATCCTGGACGGTTCGCAGCGCGTCGAGTATTGATTTCTCCGAAGGATTGTTTTTGCTGGCCATGGTTAACTCTTTCTATTTGCGAAAAATGTACATGATTAGAGTGAAAAGGACGCTTATGAGAATGCAGGTTGTCACAGGGAAGTAAAAGGAAAAGCTGCCGCGCCGAACCCGGATATCCCCCGGGAGGCGACCCAGGCCCAGGTTCGAAAACAGATGCGAATAATTTATCAGCAGGCCGGACAGCAAAAGCACGACCCCCGCGGCTATCAGCACTTTCCCAGTACTCATATTATTGATTTTAGAGGATCAGGCGGCATTTACGAATGACGATTTACGCTGGATGACTGACGATGGTCTTCAAAAGCATGAAGCCATCGCCAATCATCCAGCGTCATTCGTCAATTGGTTTCCAGTTGGTTGAAGAAGTAGGCGGTTTCGAATGCAGCCGTTTCCGGGGCATCCGAACCGTGTGTGGTGTTGCGTTCAATGGATTGACCGAAATCTTTTCGGATGGTGCCCGCGGCCGCCTTGGCGGGATCGGTTGCGCCCATCAGTTCACGCCAGCGCAGAATGGCCCCTTCGCCGCTCAAAATCATGAGAACGACGGGCCCCTCAGCCATGAACGCAGTCAGGCTGGCGAAAAAGGGTCTTTCCTTGTGAACGGCATAAAAGCCTTCAACCTGTTTCTGCGACAGGTGAAGCATCTTCATGGCCTTGATCTTCAATCCGCTCGCTTCAATTCGCTGAATGACAGCCCCGACAAGATTGCGGGCAACCCCATCGGGCTTGATAATCGCTAGTGTCTGCTCTACCACGAATTTCTCCTATAATAGTTTTGAAACTGCTTCGCCGATATCGGCCGGGCTCAGGACAACGTGAATCCCGCACTGCTGCATTTTTTCAATTTTTTCGGCTGCAGTGCCCTTGCCGCCGGCAATAATAGCACCGGCGTGCCCCATCCGTCGTCCCGGAGGCGCCGTTCTTCCGGCAATAAACCCTACCACAGGCTTCTTGACATTCGCCTTTATAAAATCGGCCGCTTCCTCTTCCGCCGTGCCGCCGATCTCGCCAACCATAACAATGGCGTGCGTGTCGGGATCATTATTGAACATGGTCAGGGCATCAATAAAGCTGGTCCCGATGATCGGATCCCCGCCAATCCCGATACAGGTGGATTGCCCGATATTTCTGGTCGTCATCTGGTGCACGGCTTCATAGGTCAGGGTGCCGCTGCGGGAAACCAGTCCCACATGCCCCTCCTTGAATACCTGTCCCGGCATGATCCCGATTTTGCATTTTCCGGGTGAAATGACACCGGGGCAATTCGGCCCGATCAGGCGACTCTTGGATTCGGCGAGCACGGTCATCGTCCGCACCATGTCAAAAGTCGGAATACCCTCGGTGATGCAAATAACCAGAGGCAAATTCGCGGATGCTGATTCCATGATGGCATCGGCCGCAAATGGAGGAGGAACAAAGATGACGCTGGCATTTGCCCCTTCCTTTTCCACCGCCTCCTCAACCGTGTTGAAAATGGGGATGCCTTCGTAAGAGGTTCCCCCTTTGCCGGGCGTAATGCCGGCAACAACATTTGTGCCGTAAGCCTTGCACTGCAGTGCGTGAAAAGAACCTTCTTTCCCCGTAATTCCCTGTACCGCCAGACGCGTGCTTTTATCGACTAGGATGGACAATGGAAACCTCCTTACTTGGCTAACGCAACGACTTTATCTGCGGCATCCTTCATTCCCTCCGCCACCGTGAACTGAAGCCCCGAAGTGCGGAGTATTTCCTGCCCTTTCTCGACGTTTGTGCCTTCCAGGCGAACAACTACCGGGACCTTGATCCCAATGGCTTTTGCGGCGCCAACGACACCGCTGGCGACTATATCGCAGCGCATGATTCCGCCAAAGATATTGATGAGGACAGCTTTGACATTGCCATCGCCCAGTATGATCTTAAAGGCATTCTTTACCTGAGCCTCGGTCGCGCCACCCCCGACATCCAAAAAATTAGCCGGGCTCCCACCCGCCAGCTTGATGATGTCCATGGTTGCCATGGCAAGGCCGGCACCGTTAACCATGCACCCAATATTCCCATCGAGGCGGATGTAATTAATGCTGTGCCGGGAGGCTTCTATTTCGAGGGGATCTTCTTCGTAGAAATCGCGGAAAGCGACAATATCTTTGTGTCTGTATAGCGCATTGTCGTCAAAGCCAACCTTGGCATCGGCTGCATACAGTTTGCCCCCCTCCGTAAGCAGAAATGGATTGACCTCGACAAGAGTCGCGTCAACCGCCTCGAAAACCCGATAGAGCGACTCGATGGCTTTTATCGCCTGGTTCAGCAAGTCTCCGCTCAAGCCGAGTTTGAATCCCATCTTTTTGGCCGCAAACGGTCTCAGGCCGACCGACGGATTCACATACTCCTTGTAGATCAGGTCCGGCGTCTCGGCAGCAACCTTTTCTATATCCATGCCGCCAGCCGGAGACACCATAAGGACCGGACGCCGTGTGCCCCGATCCATGATAATCCCCAGATAAAACTCCTTCTTTATCGCCAGCGTCTCCTCGATCAACACCCGCCGCACAATACGGCCCTCCGGCCCTGTCTGATGGGTCACCAGCGTCATCCCGAGCATCTTATGCGCAATCTCCTCCGCTTCCGCAGGCGAGGATGCCAGTTTGACGCCGCCCCCCTTCCCGCGTCCGCCGGCATGAATCTGCGCCTTTACCACGACGGAACCGCCCAGCCGGGACGCAGACTCGTAAGCCTCATAGGGATTGGAGGCTATTTCCCCACGAGGAACAGGAACACCGAACTGCGCGAGTATCTGTTTGGCTTGAAACTCATGGATTTTCACAGTGATTGTTTCCTCATTCCCGTAAGCCCCCCTACGGATCTCTCGGGTTTATTGTGGACTGATGTGGGAGCCTGAAACGGTAGGGAGTTTCAGGAGTACTGCCCATTCTATTGCACAGCGGCAAGCCGTTCAAAACAAAAATGTGCCCCAATTACAATCACAGTTCATATATCGGCTGTCCCCGGAATATTCGTCGCTCGCATGAGTAAATTTGGTATCAAGCCTATGCAAGGCGTTGACGTCCTTGGGACGGTTTGGTAGTATCTTGCGGTTGTGGCGCTATCGTCTAGGGGTCAGGACGGGTGGTTCTCAGCCATCAAACCAGGGTTCGATTCCCTGTAGCGCTACCAGCCCTCGCTGCAAGCCGAAAAACCAATCATTTACACAAAAGAATAGCAGGAAATGGGGCCTTGGAACGGCTTTATGTCGCCATTCCCGGCTTCTGACGCCAACCCGCCGCTGTCGCCTGCTTCTTCCCGGAGGCGCAAGCCAAAAGCTGCAATGAATGCTTGCATCTTGCCTTGAAACTCCTGCATCCTTAATTTTTTGCGAGAGAAAAACATGAGGACAACGGCTGAGGAGAAAAAGGTGGTTCTGGCGTCCCCGAGAGGGTTTTGCGCGGGAGTTGTCCGAGCCATCGATATCGTAAATCTTGCCCTCGAGGCATACGGTCCACCGATCTACGTTCGAAAGGAAATCGTACACAACAAGTTCGTCGTCAACGAACTGCATCTCAAGGGCATCATCTTTGTTAATGAGTTGGACGAAGTACCGATCGGCAGCCGTGTCATTTTCAGCGCGCATGGCGTTTCGCCTGATGTCACCGAGGCTGCATCAGCCCGCAACCTGCAGGTCATCGATGCGACCTGCCCCCTTGTGACCAAGGTGCATCGGGAGGCGATACGATACGCACGCCAGGACTTTACGATCATCCTGATCGGCCATGCAGACCACGACGAGGTCATCGGCACACTTGGAGAGGCGCCCACATCTATAATAGTCCTCAACCCCGAGGACAAGGTCGAAGGGCTGAAAGTACCGGATCCATCCAAGATAGCCTACCTTACCCAGACTACCCTGAGTCTGAACGAAACACGTTTCCTGGTCGAGAGACTCCGCCAGAGATTTCCCAGTATCATTGCTCCTGGTTCAGAGGACATCTGCTATGCGACCCAGAATCGCCAAAGCGCGGTCCTGGACCTGTCACAAAAACAAAGGGCTGAGTTGATTCTGGTCGTAGGATCTGCCAACAGCTCCAATTCGCGCCGCCTGGTGGAAGTGGCCCGCAGTACCGGCGTACCGGCTTATCTCATTGATAACACGGAAGACATCCAACCCTCCTGGCTTGAAGGCATTCACATCATCGGACTCACGGCCGGCGCATCGGCCCCCGAAGGCCTTGTTGGAAGAGTTGTTCAGTATCTGAATGAGCTTGGCTATCCACGGGTGGAAACCGCCGGGAATATCATCGAAAATGTCGAATTTTCCCTTCCGGAGGAACTCATTAAGACAGTTCAGGAACATAAATCACGCGACGAGAAATCGAAAAGAAATTTCCACTGAATCCTTTAGGATTATTGGAAAAACCATGCGCTTGGGCTATAGTTGGGTATTTGTATAGACTTTGGGGCAGTACTTTCACAAATTTCGGGGGAAGAACTGCGAAAAATGGTAGTTAGCGGGTACTCGCAGCGGGAAGACAGGGGCTATGTCTGAAGAGCTCACATTTGTGACAGGGGCCACCGGCTTTGTAGGAAGCCATGTGGTACGACAGCTCCTCCGCCGGGGGGACCGCGTACGAATTCTGGCCCGTAATTCCAGCCGGAAGTCGAACATTGAGGCCTTTGGCTGCGAGGTTGCGATTGGAGACCTCCGCGATCCCATGTCGCTCTTGCGATGCGTCCAGGGATGTGGCCGTGTCTATCACGTCGCGGCGGATTATCGATTATGGGCGCGCAATCCCCAGGATATTTACGACAATAATGTCGGCGGCACACGCAACCTGCTTTCAGCCTGCTGCGAAGCCGGAGTAGAGAAGGTAGTCTATACCAGTACTGTGGGAGCGATCGGGTTAAGAAAAGACGGCGTTCCTGCGGATGAAGATAGCCCGGTCAAGCTTGACGACATGATTGGGCATTACAAACGCTCCAAATTCATGGCCGAGCAGGTAGCCAAGGAATTTGCCGCATCCGGCTTGCCCGTGGTCATTGTCAATCCAACCACGCCTGTCGGTGCGGGGGATATAAAACCGACCCCGACCGGAAGGATCATTCAGGAATTCATCAAAGGGCGGATGCGTGCCTATGTTGAAACAGGATTGAATATCGTCGGAGTAGAGGATGTGGCGCGAGGACATCTCCTGGCGGAGACCAACGGTCGCGTAGGAGAGCGTTACGTACTGGGCGGAGAAAACTGGAGTCTTGAAGAAATACTCGAGGCTCTTGCAAGAATTTGCGGCAGCAAATACACGCCACTTTTCCGGATTCCTTGGGCGCTCGCATTTGTGGCCGGAGTGGTGGAAAACTTTTTCGTGGGCACGCTTCTTCGGCGGGAACCGATGATTCCCCTCGAAGGAGTACGGATGGCCCGGTATAAGATGTTTATCAGCAGCGAGAAGGCTCGCAACGAATTGGGATACAATCCGGAGCCGGCCGAAAATGCCCTGCGGGAAGCGGTTGAATATTTCCAGCATCAATGGCAACCGGATTCGGCGCAGGACCGGATATCGAACCTGCACATCAAGACGATCTGACGCAGCGGCAAACGGATGGGAGATTTTCGGAGTACGATGGCAAAAGAAACGCAGCCCGGCTTGAATGGGCGGAAGATGAGGGCGGCGGTGTATCGGGGTCCATCCAATATTTCCATTGAGATGGTGCCGGTCCCTCCAATAGAAGATGGAGAGGTTCTGCTCCGCGTACAGGCATGTGGCGTGTGTGGGACCGATTTGAAGAAGATCGAATACGGACTTGTGCCGCCACCGAGGATATTTGGGCATGAGATCGCGGGAACCATCGTGGAAACGGGTCGCAACGTAACCCGTTTCAAAGTCGGCGACCGGGTTTCGACGCATCACCATATCCCCTGCCAGAAGTGCTTCTACTGCGAGAAGAAGCTGTTTTCGCAATGCGAATTCTACCGGCGCACCGGCACGACAGCCGGATTTGAGCCTTCGGGAGGAGGATTTGCTGAGTACGTTCGCATCATGGACTGGATTGTTGAACGGGGAACCATCCTGATTCCTGACGATGTAAGCTTCGAGGAAGCCAGTTTCCTGGAACCGCTCAACACATGCCTGAAAGCTTTGGAAACAGCAGCTCTGGAGCCGGGAGAAGTGGTCGTCGTATACGGGCAAGGTCCGGTGGGATTGCTGATGATGCAGGCAGCCGTTTGTGCCGGAGCACGCGTGATCGGGCTGGATTTCCTGCAAAGCCGACTGGATATTGCACGCGAGCTTGGAGCCCACATGGCGCTGCACCCGGAAAGAGACAACGTCAGCGAAGCCATCGGGCAATTGACCGAAGGCCGCGGCGCGGATCTGGCGATCGTGGCAGCGGCAAGCCCTCGAGCCATCGAGGATGCCCAACGGATCGTGCGGCGAGGGGGACGCGTGCTGCTCTTTGCACAGACGGTACCCGGCGAAATGATCCCGGTGGACGCTTCCTGCATTTGTGTCGAAGAAAAGAAGCTTATCGGAAGCTACAGCGCCTCCATTGAGCTTCAGGAGCAAGCAGCCGACATGATTTTTACACGGAAGATCAATGTGGCAAGGCTGATCAGCCACAGATTCGCACTGGAACTGCTCCCGGAAGGGATTCACCTGGCGTCTCATCCCTCTGAGCATTCGCTAAAGGTCGTGATACAGCCATGAGAGAATTGATGAAGGTTACCAGAGACAAGATGACCGCAGCCGTTCTATACGGAAAGCGTGATGTCCGTATCGAGCAGATCCCGATCCCTAGGATTGAAGCGGGTGAGGTCCTGGTGCGGATCAAAGCGGCGTTGACGTGCGGAACGGATCTGAAGGTTTATCGTCAGGGCTTTCATGCACGCATGATTGTTCCGCCTTCCGTGTTCGGCCACGAGCTTTCGGGCGTAGTAGAGGAAGTCGGAGAGGGAGTGGAAAGTTTTTCGCCCGGCATGCGCGTCGTCTCCGCAAATTCCGGGCCTTGTAACGAGTGCTTCTACTGCGAGCGACACCTCGCCAATCTCTGTGAAAACCTGCAGTTCATCAACGGCGCCTATGCCGAATTCATCAAAATTCCAGAACCGATTGTGCGCCAGAACCTTCTGATACTTCCCGATAATGTGAGCTTCCGGGAAGCGGCGCTGGTGGAGCCTCTCGCCTGCGTTCTTCGCGCCGTGGAAAAAACCGGCGTCGAGGAGGGAGACACTGTCGTTGTGATCGGCGTGGGTCCCATCGGACTCATGTTTGTGCAGGCGCTCAAATCGATGGGCACGCGCGTCATAGCCCTGGGCAACCGTAGCACTCAACTGAACATGGCGGAAATGATGGGGGCCGACTTTGTCATTGACTCCACGAAATCCAATGTAGTCGAGCAGGTGCGAAAAATAACCAGCGGCCGGCGTGGAGCGGATGTGGTTATTGAAGCGGTGGGCCTCAAGGAAACATGGCAGCAGGCCATGGGCATGGTCCGGCGCGGCGGCACGATCAACCTTTTCGGTGGATGCCCTTCAGGCACGCATATCCCGCTCGACAGCACCCTTATCCATTATTCCGAAATCACCATTAAAGCAAACTTCCATCACACCCCTCGCCATATCAGGGAAGCGTTGGATGCGATTCATCGCGGCAGAATCAATGCCCAGAAACTCATCACCGGAGAAGAACAACTCAGTGCCCTGGGCAGTGTTCTGGAAAGGCTGTTGAACCGGAACGGGGACCTCAAAATAGCGATTATCCCTTGACGCCATAATCGGAACTCCCTTAGTGTTCCAGAGAGATCCATGGGACCGGAACTGATCGCCTCCTATAAATCCGCAGAAGCAGTCGCGCGCAATAGCCGCAGCAGTTTCTATTATTCCTTTCTCGTGCTCCCTCCTGAGAAGAAACGGGCATTTTGTGCCGTTTATGCCTTCATGCGTTATTGCGATGATATTTCCGACGGAGCGGACAGTACGGAAGCAAAATGTGAAATGCTCCGCAAATGGCGCACGCAACTCGATGCGGTTTTTTCCGGAGCCACCGACGGCAACCCCATCTTCCCCGCCTTTCTGGATACAGCCAGAAGATATGAAATCCCCGCGGATTATTTCCACTGGGTGATCGACGGTGCAGAGATGGATCTGACCGTTACGCGATACGAGACATTCCAGGAGCTATACAAGTATTGCTTCAACGTTGCCTCCGCTGTTGGACTGGTTTGCCTGAAAATTTTCGGCTTCACCGGGCAGCAAGCCATGAAACATGCGGAAGAATGCGGCATTGCATTTCAACTCACAAACATCCTGCGCGACGTGAAAGAAGACTCGGAACGAGGCCGGATTTATCTGCCCCTGGAGGATCTGCGCAAATTCGGATATACGCAAGATGAACTTCATTCAGGCGTTTTCGACAACCGCTTCTGCAGCCTCATGCAGTTTGAGACGCTGCGGGCAAGAGAATATTATGCCAGCGCCCGCAAGCTTATCCCGATGGTGGAACCCTCCAGCAGACCCGCACTCTGGGCCATGATCCAGATTTATGAACGAATTCTGGACAGGATCGTACAAAAGCAATTTGATGTATTCCGTTCACCGATACACCTGGCCGGCGCAGAAAAGCTGTCCGTTGCATTGAAAGCAATGGCAATGCGTTTCATCCCCGGTCTGGCTTTGCGATAACATAGAGGTCAACGCCGGATTCAGGATGTCCAGCGGGAGGGATCGGAAATGAGATCAAATGGGAGACTAGCGGTGGATGAAACCGATTTGCCGGACAGAACGGAATCTCATGATATCGGCGGCCTGAATCCCGCGCCTGATTCCATAAGGACGGCACTGTCCCGCGCCACCGATTGCCTTGTTTCCCTGCAGCAACAGTCGGGATTCTGGTGCGGAGAACTGGAAGGCGATTCCATTCTGCAGAGTGAATATATTCTGCTGAAATTTATCATCGAACAGGAAAACGATCCCCGCCTGCCCAAAATAGCCAATTACCTTCGGACCCAGCAACGCGCTTCGGACGGAGCCTGGATTCAGTACCCGGGCGGCAAACCCGACTTGAGCGCAACCGTTAAAGCCTATTTTGCCCTTAAACTGATGGGTGACAGCATCGATGCGCCGCACATGAAAAAAGCCCGCGAGCTTATCCTGTCCCTGGGCGGGGCCGAGCGATGCAACACCTACTCAAAATTCTATCTCGCGGCCCTCGGCCAAATGCATTACGACTCCATCCCTGTCATTCCCCCGGAACTGGTCCTCCTCCCCAAGTGGTTCTATTTTCATCTCGATAAAGTGTCCGCCTGGTCCCGCACCATGATCATGCCCCTGGCGGTCGTCTCGAGTTACCGGCCCGTCCGCCAGTTGCCGGCTCCGCGCAGCATCATGGAGCTGTATGTCAGCCATGATTATGTTCACCGGCCGTTTATTGATTTCGACAAGGAGCTGTTGAGCTGGAAAAATCTATTCCTGGCCATCGACAAGGGACTCAAGCTGCTGGAAAAAACGAATTTGAAGCCGCTGCGCCGCAATGCCCTGCAGCGAATTGAGGAGTGGATCCTGAAGCGGGCCGACGGCCAACGATCCGACGGTCTCGGCGCCATCTTCCCCCCCATGGTCTATATTATTATCGCCCTGCGCTGTCTCGGGTACTCCATGGACGATCCGCGCGTCAAAGAAGCCGCCGCACAATTGGATCGGCTGATGATCGAGGAATCCAACAACATTCGACTGCAACCCTGTTTCTCCCCCATCTGGGATACCGGCATTGCCACCTATGCCCTTTGCGAAGCGGGCTTCAACCAGGAAAGCCAGGCAATGCAACAGGCGGTGCGCTGGCTGGTCAGCAAAGAGTGCAAAGATTTCGGGGATTGGAAAGCAAACATCCAGCAACCAGTCGAGCCGTCCGGCTGGTATTTCGAATTCAACAACTCCTATTACCCCGATGTGGATGATACCGCCATGGTGACCATGGCTTTGCTGCGTTCCGGCTGCAACAACGGCAAAGCTCCCGTGGAGCGCGGCATTCGATGGATTCTCGCAATGCAAAACGAAGATGGCGGATGGGCCGCATTCGATAGAACCATCAATCGCCCAATCCTCGAGTATGTGCCGTTTGCCGATCATAACGCGATCCAGGATCCGTCGTGCCCGGACATCACCGGGCGCACGCTCGAGTGCCTGGGGCACTTCGGCTGCGGTCCCGATCATCCCGCGGTTCAGCGCGCGCTCCGGTTCCTCGAGTTCGAACAGGAACCCGAAGGTTGCTGGTTCGGACGCTGGGGCGTCAATTATCTTTACGGAACATGGCAAGTCGCATGCGGGCTGAAAACTGCGGGAGTGGATATGACCCAGCCCTGGATTCTGCGAGCCGGCGAATGGCTTCGAAGCGTTCAGAAAGAGGATGGATCTTTCGGCGAGTCGGCGGACAGTTACGAATATCCATCGCAGAAAGGGAAAGGACCTTCCACGCCCTCCCAAACCGCGTGGGGGACGATGGCGCTAATGGCCATTTACGGTCCCAATGATCCCGGAGTGCTGAAGGGAATTCAGTACCTTGTAGCATCTCAAAACAGCTCCGGCAGTTGGGACGAACCCTGGTTTACCGGCACTGGTTTCCCTCGAGTGTTTTATCTGAGATATCATCTCTATCGAATATATTTTCCTATCATGTGCCTCGGGCGCTGGATGAGATTGCTCAGTAGTCAGTAGTCAGTAGTCAGTAGTCAGGATGTCCATCGATACCGCGGAGGCGTAATTCTTTGATTAATCCGTTAATCAACCTTCCTGTTTCGGATGTCAGCGACAACAGTTCCTGTGCTTGATTTGGCGAAAGATATCCAAGTTCCCGAGAGATTAAAATTTGGGTTTCGGCCTCCGCAAGTGAGCCCAGAGCAATTCGCAGATGAGGCAAAAATTCCCCCTTTGATTTTCGGCCTTGACCCTCTGCAATATTGGAGGGAACTGAAACGCATGCGCGTCGAAGCTGCGATACAATCCCGTACATTTCCTCCGGCGGAAAGAGACGCGTTTCCCGATAAATCATTTTCACCAGCTTGAGAGCCTTCTTCCATGCAAGTAGGTCCTGGTAATCTCTAGCATTCATGGGATTCCTCCTACCCGTAATAAATGAACGCTCAGCTTTTTGATCCAAAATATTTCGATACTGATTACTGATTACTGACTACTGGCTACTGATTACTGGCTTGTGACGTCGACGCGGTTGTGCGAAAATGCGACTCTTTCAACTATGATAGGAGCGGAATCTGCAATGAGCACAAAAATCCCGGTGGGGGTCCTTGGTGCAACCGGCGCCGTTGGACAAAAATTCATCAAACTGCTGGAAAACCATCCCTGGTTTGAGGTCACAGAAGTCGCGGCCTCCGAAAGAACTTCAGGAAAACTTTACGGAGATGCCGTCTCCTGGAAGCAGGTCACACCCGTTCCAGACAACGTCCGCAAGCTTGAAGTCCGTCCCTGCACACCGGATCTGAAGTGCCGCATTGTGTTTTCAGGACTGGATGCATCGGTTGCCGGATCTATTGAGGATGACTTTGCCAAAGCCGGCTATGTGGTTTTAAGCAATTCAAAAAACCACCGACTGGATGAAGATGTCCCGCTTGTCATTCCGGAAGTGAATCATGATCACCTTGGACTGATTCCTATTCAGCGCCAGAATCGGAAAGCAAAAGGATATATCGTAACCAATGCAAACTGCACCACGATGTTCCTTGCGATGGCACTGGGTCCCATCCACAAAGCATTCAACATTGAAAAAGTCTTCATGGTTTCCATGCAGGCTGTTTCCGGAGCCGGCTACCCGGGTGTTCCCTCGCTGGATATCCTGGGCAATGTCATCCCCTTCATCGGCGGCGAAGAGGAAAAAGTAGAAATCGAGACGAGAAAGATTCTGGGAACCTTTAATGGCAAGACCATCGATCTTGCGGACTTCCCTGTCAGCGCCCAGTGCAATCGCGTAGCGGTGGAAGACGGACACACCGAATCGGTTTCAGTCAAACTGGCAAAGAAAACTTCCGTGCAGGAAATCGCGGAACTATTGAAAAATTACTCCGGCGTGCCGCAGCAACTGCGGCTCCCCAGCGCGCCCCAGGAACCATTTATTGTGATGGAAGCCCAAGACCGGCCGCAGCCCCGATTCGACGTGAACCGGGCCAATGGCATGGCTACGCTCGTGGGACGCATCCGACCGTGTTCGATTCTCGACTATAAATTCACTTTAATGGGCCATAACACAGTTCGCGGCGCTGCCGGCGCATCTATCCTCAATGCGGAACTGCTCAAAGCTCAGGGAATGCTGGAGTAGATCATGATAGTCTGCAAATTCGGAGGGACATCCGTACAGGATGCGGAAGCCATGACCCGCGTTGCCGAAATCATCGGCGCCAGAATCAAACAACAGCCGGTGGTGGTCGCCTCAGCCATGGGAAAAACGACCAATGCCCTGCTCGAGGCAGCGCAGACCGCCGCAAAAGGCAAACGGCAGGAAGCTCTCGATCTGCTTACCAAGATAAAGGACAAGCACCTCAAGGAAGCGCAAAAACTGGGAATCGCGGTAACCGAAGCGGAAATATTCCAGACATACTTCAAAGAGATGCGCGACCTCGTCAAAGGGCTCGCCGCCCTTGGGGAATTGACGCCCAGGATTACCGATGCCATCGCGAGCTATGGCGAACGCCTGTCTACGGCCATTCTTACGCAGGCGCTCGAAAAGAACGGAATCCCGGCGCAGTTGATGGATGCGCGTGAGTGCATTATTACGGACGACAACTATATGCGCGCCGCCGTCCTGTTTGACCAAACTGATCCCGCAATCGTCGAACACCTCCGCCCTGTAATCAAGGCGGGGAAAGTTCCGGTATTCCAGGGATTCATTGGGCGCACGCGCAGCGGCATCACCACAACCATCGGACGTGGCGGTTCGGATTACAGCGCCGCTATCGTCGGAGCCGCTCTCGACGCGGACGATATCCAGATTTGGACGGATGTTGACGGGATCATGACGACGGATCCACGCATGGTCAAAGAGGCGCGCAGAATAAAGGCCATCTCATTCGACGAAGCAGCCGAGCTTGCCTATTTCGGCGCCAAAGTCCTGCACCCGGCTACAATCATTCCGGCTGTCCGCAAAAAAATTCCTGTGCACGTGCTCAACAGCTATAAGCCGGACCAGGAAGGCACTCTGATTACGGACGAAGCGCCTCCCTGCGAGAATCCTGTAAAGGCAATCGCTTACAAAAGCGGCATTACGGTGGTCAATGTCACGTCCACGCGAATGCTCATGGCCCACGGTTTCCTCAAAAAGATTTTTGAAATATTCGACCATTACCAGGTGCCGGTCGATGTGGTCTCCACCTCAGAGGTTTCGGTGTCGTTGACGGTTGATGACACCTCGAAATTGTGGGATATCATTACCGATCTCAAGAAGATCGGCGAAGCCAATGTCGAAGGGTCTAAATCCATCGTGTGCTGCGTGGGCGACAATCTCCGGAACATTCCGGGCGTACCGAACCTTGTCTTCGGCGCGCTGCAGGATGTGAAGGTTCAAATGATTTCGCAGGGCGCGTCCGCAATCAACATCACCTTCGTTATCGACCAGGATCAACTCCCGAACACGGTGCGCAACCTGCATGACGCATTTTTCCGGAAAGTCGATCCACACATTTTTGAGTAAGGAACGGTCAGCCCGTTCGTCAGGAGGTCCCGTGAAGATCGCGCTGCTTGGATATGGAAAAATGGGCAGGCTTGTGGAATCCATCGCATTGCGCGAAGGGATGGAGATCGGCCCGAAGCTGGATATCAACGACAATCCTGAAGGTCGCGGCATCACCGCCGCTTCCATGGAAGGGGTGGACGTAGCTATCGAATTCAGTCAGCCGGATGCCGTCATCACCAACATCGAAGCTGCCGCACGTGCCGGCGTCCATATGGTAATCGGCACAACCGGCTGGATGGACCAGAAGAGCAAGGTGGAAAAGATTGTTCTCGACTCCGGCATTGGCCTGGTTTATGGCGCAAACTTTTCCATCGGCATGAATCTGTTCTTCGAAATAGTATCGAATTCGGCCCGCCTGATCGGGATGCTTCCGCAATATGATGCGTTTCTTTCGGAAGAACACCACAGGGCAAAAAAGGACGCTCCTTCCGGGACAGCACTCAACCTCCTGGATTTGATGCGGCCGCACTTAAACAATCAGAACCTGAGCATCGCGTGTATTCGCGCCGGGGCAATCCCCGGCACCCACGTGATTGGTTTCGACAGCGAAGCGGACACAATTCTCCTGGAACACCGGGCACGAAGCCGACAGGGGTTCGCCGAAGGAGCCGTTTTGGCCGCCCGCTGGATTGCCGGTCGAAAGGGCTGCTACGATTTCCGGCAGGTATTCCGGCAAATCGTCGGGATTCAATAGTCTCAATTTCACACTTCGGTATCACGAATCTGCAAAGGGGTATTATGGGCACTCTCGAAAAGCTTCAGGGCGTCGGCACTGCGTTGATCACACCATTTCTGTCGAACGGCAAAGTCGACGAAAAGACTTTGGAGTCCTTGGTCAACTGGCAGATTCAGGAGGGGATCCACTTCCTCGTCCCGTGCGGAACGACAGGAGAGAGCCCGACGCTGAATCACGATGAGCACTTGAACGTCGTGGATATTACGGTTCGCACAGCAGCGGGCCGCGTCCCCATTATCGCGGGTGCAGGCGGCAACAACACCTCAAAAGTGGTTGCAATGATTGCAGAACTCAAGAAGCTCGGAGTGAACGGAATTCTCTCCGTCTCCCCGTATTACAACAAACCGACTCAAGAGGGGATTTACCAGCATTACCGTGTCCTTGCCGAATCCACGGACTTGCCCATCATCGTGTACAACGTCCCGGGAAGGACCGGATCCAATATCCTGCCCGATACCCTTCTCCGCCTGGCAGAGATTCCAAATATCGCTGGCGTCAAGGAAGCCAGCGGCGATATCTCTCAAATAGGTGAAATCTGCACGCGTGCCCCCAAAGGGTTCAAAATCTTTTCGGGCGACGATTCGCTTACGCTGCCGGTCATTGCGCTTGGCGGGCATGGAATCATCTCGGTGGCTTCCAATGAAACTCCCGGACTGATGTCAAAATTCGCAGCAGCGTGCCTGGATGGCAAATGGGACGAAGCGCGCACTCTTAATCGTACGCTTTACCCGCTGATGAAGATAAATTTCGTCGAATCCAGCCCAATTCCCGTCAAGGCGGCGCTGGCAATGATGGGCAAGATCCAGGAAGTTTACCGACTGCCGCTGGTGAAAATTTCGGATGGGGCACGCGCCAAGGTTGCCTCCGTTATTTCCGCCCTTGGCCTGATTCCCAGCGACAAATGGACACAGGTATAAAAGGGCATCGTTATACAGTTTACATTCCGGGATTTTGATCCCTCGATCCTTCCCTTCTAGGAAATGGAGGACGCATGGCTTTTCTATACCCCTTCAGAGGACTGCGCTATCGCCGAGAAGCGGTCGGCGATTTTAATAAAGTCGTCACCCAGCCTTACGACAAGACAACACTCGAAATGCAGGACGACTACTATCAGCGCTCACCTTACAACGCGGTAAGAGTCACCCTGAATCGGGAGAAAAACCTGAACCCTGAGACTCCATACCCGGATGCGGGCAGAACATTCAATGACTGGATCGCCGATAAGGTGCTGACCCAGGATGCCCTTCCTTCCATGTATGCCTATTACCAGGAGTATGTCGTCGAGGGGCAGACCAGGATTCAGCGGGGACTGATTGCATTGCTTGACCTGGAAAAGGCCGGGTCGGGAATCATCCCGCATGAACACACGCTGGCCGCACCCAAACAGGATCGCCTCCGGCTCATGCGCAGCACCGAAGGGAATGAGGATTTCATCTACATGCTGTACGCGGATGAAAAACTGAAAGTCAACCACATCCTGGAACAGGCCATTTCCGGCAGGCCTGCTGAAATCGAAGTAAAGGACGAATACGATGCAATCCATCGGATCTGGGCGATAACCGATTCCAGCGCGCTGGCAGAGATTCAGGACGCTATGCAGTCCAGGAACCTTTTCATCGCGGATGGGCATCACCGGTTCGAAACCTCCGTGAATTTCATGCGCGAATGCAGGGAGAAAGGCTGGAAACCTGCGGCGGTGGAGTCTTTCGACAAGCGGTTGGTGACCTGTTTCAATACATCGGACGGCGTCACAATCCTGCCGACGCACCGGCTCATTCGCGATCTGCCCGCCTTTGACACGACCGGCTTCCTCAACGGTATCGAGGACCTCTTCGCGGTCGAACCGCTTCCTTCCGCATCCGCCCTGTGGGCCCAGATGAAAAAGGGGGAACAGGACAACGTGATCGGGCTTTATCCTGCCGATCAGAAAAAATTCTATATTCTGCGTCTTAAAAAACCGGCAGGATCCGAGCGTCAACTCGATGTCAGCGTTCTCCATTCCCTGCTTCTGGAACGCTCCCTTGGGATCGATGCCGCGAAGCTTGCGTCCCAGGCTCATGTGGACTACGTCCGCGAACGCGAGGAGTGCATTAAAATGGTGGATGCGGGCGGTTACCAGGCTGCTTTCTTCCTGAATCCCACGACAGCAGAACAGATGCAGCAGATTGCGTCCTCGGGCCAGCGCATGCCGCAGAAATCCACGGACTTCTTCCCAAAACTCTTGACCGGCCTGGTCTTTATGAAGATGGCAATCGAAAAATAGCAGGATCGTGGAATGAGCGGCAAAAAGCTGGAAAATTGCCGCTCATTCCACAGAGATCAGACTTTCTCAGATATCACTTTGGCTTGAGTGAACAGCAGCAGGTAATCCCGGCCGCCCGCCTTTGAATCCGTCCCGCTCATATTGAATCCTCCGAACGGGTGCACGCCCACAAGCGCACCGGTGCATTTACGATTCACATACATGTTCCCGACGTGGCATTCGTCCTTGGCGCGCTGAATATGCATCCGGTCTTTCGAATATATCGCTCCGGTCAATCCATACTCACTGTCGTTGGCAATTCTGATCGCTTCATCCAAATCTTTTGCTTTTATCACCGCCAGTACAGGTCCGAAAATTTCCTCTTTCGCAATGCGTGCTTTGGGATCGACATCGGCGATAACCGTAGGCTGTATATAAAACCCATCACCCGGCGCCGGACCGCCTCCGGCAACCAGTCGTCCTTCCTGCTTCCCGATCTCGATGTATTGAAGGATGCCCTTCATCGCACTTTCGTTGATCACGGGCCCCAGGTGGCTCGAGGGGTCCATGGCCGGGCCCACCTGAAGCAGCTGAACTCTGTCTGCAAGCTTCCGGACAAAATCTGCGTATATTTTTTCGTGCACGATCAGTCGCGAACAGGCAGAACACTTTTGTCCCTGAAAACCGAATGCGCTGGCAACAACGCCGGTCAAAGCCGCTTCCTGATCGGCATCTTCGTCAACAATAATAAAATCTTTGCCGCCCATCTCGGCTATGACGCGTTTGATCCAGATTTGCCCGGGCCTCGGCCGGGCTGCCTCCTGGTTGATATGCAATCCGACTTCTTTCGATCCGGTAAAAGCAACAAACCGAACCTTCGGATGCTCCACCAGCGTGTTCCCGACCGTGGTTCCACTCCCTGAGACAAAATTGACAACTCCCGGAGGCAGGCCTGCCTCCGGGAGGATATGCATGAAGAATGCGGCAATGGCTGGCGAATCGGAAGAGGGCTTCAGCACCACCGTATTGCCCGCTACCAACGCCGCGGCAGTCATCCCAACCATGATGGCGCAGGGAAAGTTCCATGGCGGAATCACCGCACCGACGCCCAGCGGGATATAGCAAAGCTGGTTATTCTCTCCCTGGTATTTGGTGATGGGTTGGACTTCGTCGTACCGCAGCGCTTCCCGACCGTAGAATTCGCAGAAATCAATGGCTTCCGCGGTATCCGCGTCCGCCTCAATCCATGTCTTCCCAGCCTCCACAATCATCCACGCATTGCATTCGAAACGCCTGTCGCGCAAAATCGCGGCGGCCCGGAACAAAACGTCTGCCCTTTCACCGGCCGGGACTCGCTTCCACCGTTCAAATGCCTGCAAGGCCACGTCGACCGCATGCATTGTCTGATCAACCGTAGCACTTTGAAAGATACCGACTACTTCGTTTTTTTTGCTCGGATTAATAGACCGGAAGGTCTTCCCTGATTTCAGTCGTTCACCGCCGATCATCAAATCATATTCACGTCCCAATCGGGACTGAATGAGCGCTAAAGCATCCGCCTGATTCCTTCGATTCCCTTCCTGGCTGAAGTCCAACACCGGTTCATTCTTGAATTCGGCTAGCATGCTTCCTCCCGTTTGTCGCATTGTATCAGGAAATCGGAAATGCATCCAAATGAGGCCATAAACCCGGACGCTTGCTTGACGCCATAATAGCCATTCCGTATATTGGGATCATCTCGGTTACGGGTATCCCCTGGTCTGGAGTTGCTGAATGAAAGCTTGTCCCGCGGCAGAATCCGCATCACCGTCCCGTATCTTCCGGGACAGGACTTTCGATCTTATCGAGCTGACCAAACCGAAACTCACCCTGCTGGTTCTCTTCACCACTTTTGTCGGGTTTTGGACCGGATCCGATGGTTCCATCGCGGTTGCGTTGTTATTCCATACGCTGATCGGCACAGCTCTGATGTCGGGAGGGGCCAGCGCATTCAATATGTATACTGAGCAGCACACCGATGCTCTGATGGATCGCACTGCGCTGCGGCCCATCGTTTCCGGACGACTCCGGTCGGGGCATGCCCTCCTTTTCGCATTTCTTATCTCTCTCAGCGGGCTCATCTATCTTTTTATGCTGGTGAACCACCTCACCAGTCTTCTCTCAGCCATCATATTCGCCTGCTATCTTTTCCTGTACACGCCATTGAAAGCCAAAACCTGGCTGTGCACGCTTGTGGGAGCCATCCCTGGCGCTCTGCCGATTGTCATGGGATGGGCGGCAGCAACCGGATCAATGTCATCCGGGGCCTGGGTTCTCTTTGCCATTGTGTTCTGCTGGCAGATGCCTCATTTCTACGCAATCGGATGGATGTACCGCGATGACTACCGGAAAGCCGGCTTGCCGGTTCTATCGGTTGTAGACATGAGCGGGAAGAGAACCGGAAGGCAGGCCGTCGCATTTATCATCGCACTGATGATTATTTCTCTCTTCCTGTGGCCAATGGGAATGGCAGGCAGCATATATCCGGCAGGCGCGATTGCGTTGGGGCTTTTGTTCCTGCTGTCTGGAATTCACTTCGCCCGCACGCGCAGCCTGTCTTCGGCGCGCCGGTTGTTTCTGGTATCGGCCTTATACCTCCCGGCTCTACTTATTTTGCTTGTTCTTGACAGGCTGGATTGATCGCACTGAGAAGTTTGCGGCGTTTGAAGCACCGCAAACTTCTCATAAGGTTGGGCGCCGCCATTCAGGCTATGCGCTTCGATTCGGTGAGAGGAAAGAGTTCGCTGATGACCTCCGCGACACTCTCGACAAGAACGAACTGCATTTCGTTTCGCACATGTTCCGGCAGATCCGAAAGACTTTTCTCGTTTTCTCTCGGAAGAATGACCCGTTGGAGTCCCGCCCGTCTGGCCGCCAGCACTTTCTCTTTGATGCCCCCTACCGGCAGCACAAGTCCGGCCAGAGTAATTTCACCCGTCATGGCGGTATCCCGGCGAACAGGGACCTTGGTATAAACCGACAGAAGCGCGGCCATAATAGTGATTCCGGCCGATGGTCCATCCTTGGGCACGGCTCCGGCGGGCACATGGATATGGACCCCGGACGTTTGCAGTTGCCGAGCATCGATTCCAATCTCGTCGGCATGAGACCAGATATAGCTCCGGGCCGCGTGAGCCGATTCACGCATCACATCTCCAAGGTGCCCGGTCAAAATCAGATCGCGCCCCTTGGGCAGCAACGCTGCTTCCACGTACAAAACATCTCCGCCGGTTTCAGTCCATGCCAGGCCTGTCGCAACACCCGGCGGCAACTGCTTTCTTCCCTGCTCAAACACGCTCTGCTCACTCCCGAGCAAATCGTTCAGCATCGATGGCAGTACCGTCACCGGCTCAGTCTTTCCTTCCGCAAACCGCAGCGCCACCTTGCGCATGAGTCGTCCTACAGACCGTTCCAGTTGCCGCACACCGGCTTCCCGCGTATAGCGCGTAATGATCCGTTTCAGCGTATCATCAGGAATTGCACAGTCTTCCGCCTTTAATCCGGTTTGAGCCACCTGTCTGGGGATAAGATATCGCTTTGCAATCTCGATCTTCTCTTCTTCACTGTACCCAGGCAGTCGTATGATTTCCATCCGGTCCAGCAGCGGCTCCGGAATGGTCTCGAGCGCATTGGCCGTGGTAATGAACAGGACGTTGGAGAGGTCAAACGGCAGATCGAGATAATTATCCCGGAACGTGTGATTCTGCTCCGGATCGAGAATCTCCAGAAGCGCCGCCGCAGGGTCCCCGCGGAAATCGCGACCAAGCTTATCCACCTCATCCAGCATCAGGACCGGATTATTGGTGCCGGCCCGCCTCAAAGCGCGAATGATCACGCCGGGCATTGCGCCGATATAGGTGCGTCGATGACCCCGCAGCTCTGCCTCATCGTGCATTCCACCCAGGCTCATGCGCTCAAACGGACGGCCCATGGCGCGGGCGATTGATTTGCCCAACGAGGTTTTGCCCACGCCGGGAGGTCCCACAAAGCAGAGAATTGGAGACTTTGCTTTAGGGTTGAGCTTCAATACTCCGAGTTGCTCGAGGATCCGCTCCTTCACATCTTTGAGGTCGAAATGATCTTCATCCAGAATCTGGCGCGTTCCGGCTATATTCAGAGTATCTTCCGATTTCTTCTTCCAGGGCAGCTCAAGTACCAGTTCGAGGTAGGATTGCAGGACGTTCCTGTCTGGAGACGCGGAGGGTATTCTCTCCATCCGGTCCAGTTCCCTCTCCGCCTCTTTACGAACAAGATCAGGAAGATCCGCGTTCTTCAGGCGTTCGCGGAGTCCTTCCACATCCGTTTTGTCTGAGCTCTTTTCCCCGAGTTCCTGCTGGATAGCCCGCAGCTGCTGCCGCAGAAGGTATTCCCGCTGTTCCTTTCCCATCTCCGTCTGCGCATCGCTGGCGATCTTGGACCGCAGTTCCATAACCTGCACTTCGTAATTGAGGTGGACGTGCATCAGGCGCAGAGCGTCCTGGACCGTTATAGCCTCCAGCAGTGCCTGCTCCTTGGCAACCTGAAGCCCTATCAGCGAAGCCAGCAGGTAGACAAGGTTCAACGGCTCTTCCACGCTCTCGACAACCTGTCCGAGTTGCTGGGCAGTCTGCGGCGTCGAAAGCGAAATCATCCGGTTGGCCATTTCCAAAATAGACCGCTGCAGCGCTTCGACTTCAGGACCTTTATCCTCGGGAAGCGGGAGAGAACGGACTCTTGCTTTCAGAAAGGGCTGCGACTGCTCGAGTTTGATCAGCACCACACGCTCAATTCCCTGAACCAGGACCTCCATATGATCAGACCGCGTTTTGGCAATCTTCTTGATGGCGGCCCGGCACCCGACCGTATACAACTCCTCCTGGCCGGGCTTTTCCGTCGATGCATCCTTTTGCGTAAAAATCAGTATTTCATTATCTTCCGACCGTAGGGATTCCTCCGCAGCGGCAATCGATATGCCCCTGCCAACAGAAAGAGGCATAAACAGTTGTGGGAACAGAACACTGTTCTTGATAGGCAATAGCGGAAGACTTCTCAGTTTTTCATGCTGCTCATTCATATCAAATCCGTGACACCTTCCGAAGGCTCCAGCTCCGGGCGTAAAGTGTGGTTTGCAAACCCTTAACGCTCAATTCCGGAGCCTTTCCAACCTTCTATAAGCCTGACCGGCCGGATCAAGCATCCACTGTTTATGTAGAATCCGGGCAGGTCAATGTCAATTTGGAGGCGGCCGGCGATAGCAAAGCGGATTTTCTTTCAACGCATTGGAGAAATCTTTAAAAGCCGCGGGAAACCGAATCAATTGATGATCGAAGGGTCACCTGATATTCTAAGTGACGTTCACATACCTTCAAGGAGACGGACAGATGACTCTTAAGAAAGTTCTAGCATTTGCGGTTTGTGTACTTTTTGCCCTGTCGTGCTTCGCCCAGGGAACCAGAGGCAAGGCCGAACTGAAGGCAGGAGCCGGCCTCATTACTGTAGACTACGGTCGCCCGTCGCTGAAAGGACGCGACATGCTCGCCCAGCTCCCGGTTGGTCAATCCTGGAGAATGGGTATGAACCAAGCCACCATTTTATCCACTCCGGTTGATTTGACATTCGGCTCAGTAAAACTCCCCAAAGGAAATTACAGCCTGTTCCTCAAAAAAGTTGATGCCGACAAATATGAAATAACCTTCAATTCTCAAACCGGGCAGTGGGGCACACAGCACGATGCAACCAAAGATGTGGCCCAGGCTCCCATGAAAAAGGAAGCGGTCGGCAGCCCGGTAGAAATGTTTACGCTCGATTTGAAGGGAACGCCCAAGGGCGGAACCATTATTATGAGCTGGGGTACCACTCAGCTGTCTGCCGATTTTCAGTTCGCTCAATAATACCGAATTCCGATTATTAAGCCTTCGAAGCCCATTGAAGGCTCCGCGAAAAGCAACTCAGGATGTATACAATTTGTGAAGTCTGCGGCCGCTTGATACATTTTTGCCGCAGATTTCGCAAATTGCGAAATCTGCAATGAGTGTTTATTCGCGCCCCGGCTCAATAGGCCACCCGCGGCAAGCGAAAAAAATCGCTTGCCGATCCGCAAGACGGATAACGGAAAACCGCACAAAACGGCACACTGCCGCAGCTCGTTCGTGCGGCGAACTCCCCGGCTGCTTCCGTAAATGCTCCTTCCAAATACACGCCTGTTGACTCGCCTGAAGCAGGCTGTTAGATTCTAAGAGCGCCCTTAAATAGGAAGCAATTTCATATGAATTCGATACCTAAAAAGACGCCGCTGAATTCGATTCATCGTCAATTAGGGGCTCGAATGGTGGATTTTGCCGGCTGGGACATGCCGGTCCAATATGCGGGCCCTTTGCCTGAACACCTGGCCGTCAGAACACGCGCCGGTATCTTTGATGTAAGCCACATGGGCGAACTGGAAGTGCAGGGGCCGAGCGCTCACGACACGCTCCAGAAACTAACCTGCAATGACCTGAATCGCCTTGCCGTTTCTCAGTGCCAATACTCCGCTTTGACCACACCCAAGGGCGCCTTCGTCGACGATTTACTGATTTACCGGATGGCGCCGGACCATTTTTTCCTTTGTGTGAATGCATCGAACCAGGAAAAGGACTTTGCCTGGATCCGCGATCATGCGTTGCCCAATACAGAGGTTCGCTTTCGCAGCGATGAATTCACGCAGCTGGCCATTCAGGGCCCCAAAGCCCGGGAAATCCTGCAACCGCTGACTCCAATCCCCCTCTCCGCAATGAAGTATTACTGGTTCGCGCGTGGCATTTTTGCCGACGTGGAGGCCATCGTCTCCCGCACCGGGTACACGGGGGAAGATGGATTTGAGGTTTATTGTGCTCCCGACGCCGCGGAGCGCGTCTGGACCAGGATTATGGAATCCGGAAAACCGGCGGGACTGGAACCCGTAGGGTTGGCGGCGCGTAATACGCTGCGACTCGAGGCGAAGCTGTTGTTGTACGGCAACGATATGGATGAAACAACCTCCATTCTTGAGGCCGATCTGGGATGGATATGCAAACTCGATAAAGGCGATTTCATCGGCCGGGATGAACTTTTGCGGCAACAACAGTCCGGACTCAAGCGAATTCTGGTCGGCTTTGAAATGATTGAACGGGGCATTGCCCGAGACCACTACCCTGTGGAAATCGACGGGCTCCGCATTGGAAGCGTTGCCAGCGGAAGCCCTGCTCCTTTTCTTAAGAAAAACATTGGTCTGGTTTATCTCCCCATCGACCGGAAGGCCGTGGGAACCGAATTTGACGTCGTGATTCGTGAGAAGCCTGCGAAGGCACACGTTGTCCCAACCCCGTTCTACAGGAAGCCACCGCTAAAGTGAGCCCTGCGGAACCAGTCACTGCGAAGGAGCTTCGTATGTATCCCGAGGATTATCTATATAGCAAAGATCACGAATGGATTTCAGTTCAGGACAATGTCGGGACAATCGGAATAACGGATTACGCCCAACATGAACTAGGAGATGTTGTTTATGTTGACCTTCCGGAAGTTGGTGACACTTTTGAATCCGGCGAACCCTTTGGTTCAGTGGAATCGGTCAAGGCAGTATCCGAAGTATTCTGCCCTGTAGCGGGCGAGGTTATCGAGGTCAACGCGAAGCTGGAGGAAAGCCCCGAACTGCTCAACCAGTCCCCACATCAACAGGCCTGGATGGTCAGGATACGACTTGCTCACTCTGAAGAGCTCAAATCGCTGCTTAGTTCCGAGGAATATGAGGAATACCTCCAGGAACAAGCCGGCTGATCCGCATCGGCTTTCCGACTAAAAAGGACGCGGCCCTGATTTCTTAACAGGGCCACGTCCTTTTTTTTGCTTGCAAAAAATATTGAAAGATTGACTGCAGGCAGGTCCGGATCCAAAATACGTCCATCGGACAAGCTAGTGTGGGAGCCGCGTGACACCGAAGGAGGTCAAACGGGGTATGGTTGAGGAAGTAGAGGATCCGGAAGAGGAAAAAAAGAAAAGCAGTCCCCGCTGGGGAAAAACGGCAAAAGTTTCCCTGGGCGTTCTTGGAGGCCTGTCCCTGCTGATGGGCTATATCAGCGCAGCCGGAATGAAGGAATCGGAACGGGAAGCCGAAGCACGCAAACCGATAGACGAGTTCTTTGCAGCCTTCAATGCGCGCGATCTCGAGGCAGGACGGAGAACACTGCACTATCCGCACATCCAGATAGCAGGCAATGATGTTACGATTTTATACGAACCGGAATCCTTCCAGATAGATTTCCAATCGCTGGCCTCGGAAGGCTGGACCCACGTTACGCTGGACTCCTGCGCCATGAGACAGAACTGTGACGAAAAAGTCCACTTTGAGGTCCAGCTCAGCATGCATAAGGGAGGAGAAGCCCGCTATGCAACTTATCAGGCATTGTGGATAGTGACCCGGAAAGACGATATTTGGGGCATCCAATGCCGCTCAATCTTCCCCAGCGGCGTGCGTTTTTCCTGATCCCGGCTTACCGATACCTGTTCTACTGCGCTTTCAACCGATCCAGGAGCATCTGCGGTATCTTCCCTGCATGATTGGCAGCTTCCGTATTGCTGGCGGCCACCGTCAAAAATTTGGCATGATAGTCAACAGCTGCCTTCAAAGAGGAAAGCGAATAGGTCCCGCTGGATCCGAATGGCGACGGGAAAAATGCCGGCGTGTCTCCCATGGATTCGCCATTGCGGGAAAGAATATCGCTAACATCTTTCTTTTCTATCGGTTTAGACGACTCAATCAACGACTGTGAAACAAAGGCATTGTCAACTCTCATAAAACCTCCGGAATAAACAAAACAGCTTCAGCCCCTCACTCCGCAGCAGGCCTATAGCGTATGCATTAGCCGTGCCAATGACGTCACGAACGGGGAGAAAAACGATTTGTAGCGCTGAATCTATGCCTCGGCGTCCACTGGTACATGTAAGGCTAAGCGTCTAAAGGATTTCACTGGAATACGGCAAGGAGGGTGCAAACAGATGCAGGCCTTTCCCGGTTGTACCGGGAAAGGCCTGCAGGATACTCCGCTAAAAAAACAGAGGGCAAGAGTCGGGTTAGACTTTTGCAAAACCGGAAAAGGATGCAGGGAAAATGCTTTCCAAAATTTTGGGCAGAATCCGCTGAGTTTGTTCCGGAGTCAGGCAGTATTGCATTTCGGAAAAACCCGCGCGGAATCCGGCGACATCGCCGGCAACGGTTTTCTTGCGCACCACAACATCCGCAACAAACCTGGCCAGGGTCGCGAAATCGGGCTCCTTCATTCCGAACCGGGTCATTTCCTGAACGCCCATACGAATACCGCTCGGGCGATAGAAGGTTTCGTCACCGGGCAACGCCTGGTAATTCGTAATAATATTGTTGGCTTCCAGGCGTGAGGCAATTTCCTTTGCATCTCCAAAAGAATTCAGCCGGATAAGAACCTGGTGCGTTCGCGTATAACCGTCCGCCTCTCCCCCCTCCACCGGGACGCCTTCCGCTGCGCAGGCTTTTGCAAAAGCCCTTGCATTGGTCAAGACCTGCGCCTGGTATGCGTCCTTGAAGGCGTTCATTTCAATAGTAGCGGCAAGCATGGCCAGTTGAGTCCCGAGATGGTGGTTGCTGGTGGATCCTGGGAATGTCCGGGCCACAATTTCGGTCCAGAGCTTTTTATAGGCTGCGCCGTCGGGCAGCTTGGATGCAATGATACCTCGCTGCGGGCCGAAAAATGTCTTATGGGTCGAGCCGGTCACCACGTGGGCCCCTTCGACGAGTGGATCCTGGAAATGCTGCCCGAGGATGCCGAGAACATGAGCCCCGTCATACATGACCAAAGGCCGATAATCCGGGATGGTTTCGATGCAGGCACAGATCTCGCGGATGGGCTCCGGATAAAGGAACATGCTTTTCCCGAACACAATTATCGCCGGGCGGTTCTTGGTTAATAAAGCCAAAGCCTTGTCGATGTCTGTCTTGTAGGGATTTGCCTGGCTGATCGGGAAGTTGACGATGTTGCTTTCTGCGAAATTGAATAGCGCTCCGTACGGCTGAGCCGACAGGTGTCCCCCGTAATTGAGATCATTATTCATGACGCATTGAAGGCGCCCGGTTCCGCTCAATGAAGGAAACCCCTCGGGATTTGCGGAAAGGAATTTAACAAGGCCTTTGAAGACGATTTCATTGGCCATCTGGCCGCTAACGGCTCTCGATTCAACCTCGGTAGCGCCCAGAAATGCCGAAAATTCCGATTTCAACCGTTGTTCCATATGGTAGATGAAATCGGCGCCCTGGTAATAATAGACCTGGTCCCCTTTCAATGCTCCCGTTCCCGTAAGCGACTCGATTTCCTTTTTGAGCGCGGTTTTATGCTCCGCATATCGACCGGATGGATCGCTGATCTCGCAGAGTTTTACAAACAGGGATGGCGTATTTTCGGAAGGAATCAGGTTGAAGCACTTCCGTTGACGCCAGATATTGTTCTCCGCAACTTTTTCAGCAAGTTCTGTCAGCTTTTGTTCCAATGAGTTCATTTGTCTCTCCAATTATCCAGGGATAGCATCGTACACGCTTATGACTGCACGCGGCAAGTCTATGGGTTGGGGGTTACCGCCCGAAGTCTGTCGGCCACCGCAGTAATATCGGAACGGCTCGATAAATCCAACACCGGGCTGGTATAGGTCAGTGCTCTTAACGGCTCTTTCAAAACCTCGATTGCATACTGCACCGCATCGGTCAATTCCAGTTCACCACGAGCCGAGGGAGAAATGCTCGTACAGGCGCTGAAAATCACCGGCGAGAACATCCAGCAATTCATGCTGACATAAATGGGACTACCGAGCGAGCGAATTGTCTCCGGCAGCGGCTTTTCGTAGATTCGCTCGAGGCAACCGGCCGGATTCACTTTTGCTACTGCGAATTTTCCCACGCGATCCTCCGGGATATTGCTTCCCGCCACGAGTTGGTCGCGATCGAAAAGTGCGAGACCGGGACGGCCCAATTCTCTCAAGCCACGCAGTGCATCCACGGGGTAGTAATTATCCGAATTGATGACGAGAAAGAGATCATTGCCTACAACCTCCCTGGCGGCAAGGACTGCATCGGCCGTACCCAGGGGTTTCTCCTGAACGGCAAACCGGATTCGGATGCGCCGGGGCACATTTTCCCGGTAATAATCCCGCACAATCTGGTGCTCCGGCCCAATAACCAGGCAGGCTTCGGAATAACCGGCATCCGCCAGCCCACTCAGCACATAGTCCAGGAAGGGCCGCCCAATCGGAATCATCGCCTTCACGCCTGAGTCTGCTATCGCCGTCTGCTGCCGATCCAGGGCGGCGGTTTCGTCCGACTTCCGCATCCTCGTCCCCAATCCCCGCGCAAGGATAACGGCCTTTTCCGAATAGTTCATATGGATCCCTCTAAGTGATCTTACAGCCTGGCAGTGCCAAACCTGCACAAACCCTATATTTTTTCACATAATAGCCAAATTCCCGACACCTTTTTCCCGAGAAAATGCATTGTATGGACCGGATCCGGTACTCTATTGTAGATAAATGCCGAACAACCTCCCCGCAGAGGGTCCGATCGGAGTCCAGGCCGCCGGCCTCGATTTTTGGATGGCGGCAGTTACAAAACAATGTGATGAGGTGCGAAGGGATTTCGATCCGACCTCTGTTCATGATCTGCGTGTTGCGTTGCGCCGGTGTCGGTCGATTGCCAATGGGTTTATGGCTCTGGATCCCGATCCTGCCTGGAAGCAAATGAAGGCCGAAAGCAAATGGCTTTTTCGGCAATTGGGAACCCTGCGCGATATGCAAGTCATGCTGGCATGGGTGCATCGCCTTTCCCCGGAGCCCGACCTCGTATCCGCGAAGCTGCAATCATACATGGAGCCTCTGGAGCAACAAAACAGGCAGGAGGCCGCGGCGGCCGTTTCCAGTTTTAATAAGAAAAAATGGGCCGCATGGAGGCGACTACTTTCACCACGCACCCGTACAATTCCGTTGGAAGGGATCGTCTTTCAGCATCTGGCACTTGAGCGATGGATGGACCTGAAAGCGTTTCACCGGCAGGCTTTGCACAACCGAAGCCAGGCTGCATACCATCGAGTGCGCCTTGCATTGAAAAAATTCAGGTATACGGTTGAAAACTTCCTGCCGTCACGGCACCAACGCTGGGGCCCGGAACTGCGAGAACTGCAGGACCTGCTGGGCGAGATGCATGACCTGTATGTTCTATGGCGCACGGCCCTGGCCATTCAAGCCGTGCCGGCCAATGAAAAGTACAATCCCTGGCGGCAGCGCCTGATGAACGCCATCGAAGACAGGCGCCGGCAATACCATGCTAAGATGACCGGCAGGGAATCCCGATTGTTCGCATGGAGGGAAGACCTCCCCAAACCGGAACAGACGCGCGACGCGGCTCTGGCGCATTTTCGAGCATGGGCTTCTTTCCGGGACCCGGATATCTTCCGATCGGAACATGTCGCAAAACTATCGCTTCAAATTTACGACGGGCTTTCATCGATGCATCTTGCCGGAGAGGAGGCAAAGCGCGAGCGAGACATCCTCGAGGCGGCCGCGTTTTCCCGGACCGTCGGTTTCATCGGGGATCAGAAGCGCTATCAGAAATCATCTTGCCGGATGATCAGAAAAATCGCGGTGCCGGCCGGCCTGGATTCCGATACGCTCCAACAGGTGGCGCTGGTCGTCCGTTTTCACCGAGGAGCACTCCCGCGTCCGGACCAGAAGGCGTTGTCGGGTATTTCCAGCCGGCAGTTTGCCTCCATCACACTGTTGAGCGGCATTTTGAGGCTTGCAGACGCTTTTGACCGATTGCACGGCACGCGTGTCAATAAACTCCGGCTGGACCGATCCGGAGACACGCTCTTCATTACCGCTCCTGGATACTCCGGCAGCGACATTTCGGCCGAACGGCTGGCCGGCGCTCGCCATTTGCTGGAAAGTGCCTGCCGACTGCCTGTCCTGATTCGGGGCCACGTCCATTCCTAGGAGCGGGTGAGGCCGTTCTCAACCCGGGGATCATCCTGTCTAAGCGGAAAAGAGTCTCACATTTTTTCAGGTATCTTTTTCCTGACTTGTAACAGTGCGAGCGATCAGATACCATTTTGGTATCTGATAAGTTTTTTGTGCCGAACGGTTAAGAAAATATCTCCCCTGATACGGAGCAGCCTCTGTTAGTAAGTTTCGCCTGGTTTGAAGAAGAACCGCGGAACGCATTGTCGCCAGCATTACATTTGATCCACAGGCATTGTGTGAAAGAAAACATCGGATGAAACAACCGTTGGAGAGATCCGGAAAAGGCCGGCCCTTTCCTTTTTCAAGTCAACTTCCAGATTAGAGGCCATATGCCGAACAAGCTTTTTATTGGGAATCTGTCATTTAACATCGCGGATGAAGGACTGAGCGAATTTTTTGCCAGTATGAATATTCCGGTTGAAAACATCCGGGTGATGCGCGACATGGAAACCGGCCGTTCCCGCGGATTTGCTTTTGTCGAACTCCCACCCGAGGCAGATATGGGAGCTATCATCAACCAGCTGAACGGGAAGAACCTCGATGGACGCCCGCTCACTGTCAACGAAGCTCGCCAGCAAAAACCGAGAGAATCGGGCGGCGGATTCGACCGAAATCGCAGCAAATTCGGAAAGCGCGGAGGCGGTGGCAATCGTGGCGGCCACGAACGCCGCCCACGCAACGACTACTAGAAAATAAAGCCCATTCGACCTCGAATGGGCTTCTCCCTGCCATTCTTTTGTTCCGGGAGCCTGTCGACTCTGAAAGAGTTAGTGTATCTATTTTCATATCATGCTGGAATGCTGTCCGCGAGGTAACCCTCCATGCCGGAATCCGGAATGAAAATTCGCCACCAATACTGCGACGACAAAATCTGCTTCCTCCAGCTGCAACCTGGCGGCGACAGGAATTTCTGCTATCTGCTGGGCGATGTGCCGAGTGGGCTTGCGGCGGCAGTCGATCCCGGATTCCAGGCAGAGGGATTTGTGGACGCGGCAGCAGCCCGCAATCTGAGAATCACCAGGATTCTAATCACACACGCCCACACCGATCATATGGGAGAGGCCGCAAAGCTCAGCCGGATCACCGGGGCTTCGATCCATGCCGGGGCAAATGAAAAGGTGCCGGACGCAACGAATCTGCACGATGGAGAGGAGCTGCGGCTTGGCCACAGATCTATCATCGCTCTCGCTACTCCAGGCCACTCCCCGGGGCACTTGTGTTACCTTTTTGAAAAACGACTGCTGACGGGAGATCTTCTTTTCTGCGGGAAAGTGGGAGGAACGGGAACTTACTTCCCGGGCTCTTCCGCCGCGGAGGAATGGGAGTCCCTGAAGAGAATTGTCAGTCTACCGGCAGAAATAATGGTTTTCCCCGGGCACGATTATTACGGGGGAGCCGGAGAGATGCCACACTCTACGCTTGATTACGAGTTGAAACAGAACCCCTTCCTGCTCTGCCAGAACCTTGATGAATTCCTGCAGCTAAAAAACAACTGGGAAACCTATAAGCGCGAACACGATATCAGGTAGGTATTCACGGAGCGGCGGCGTCTCGCTAATGCCGCCTGCTTTTTGCAAAATTCCAGATTCCGGATTTCAGATTCCAGACTAAGACCGGAGAATAAGGGCGCTGCATACCTTCGCTTTATTGATTTTTAAAGCCGGCAGCAAGCTGCGTCACTCCACGGTTCCCACTCGGGCACGCCTTTTTGCAACTTTTGCAAATCGTCAATCGTCAATTCAGCAGACGGGTGGCTTGGTATTGGGCGGCGGCGGATTCTTCATCCCGATGCGAAAGAGTTCCCCGGTCTCTTTACGTTTCCAACCTGCCCGTTGGCTCAATGGGTGCTCCATGCGAATGGCCCCGGGACAAGGACAGTGCGCCACGCAACAGCCGCAAAACCAGCATTCATCCGGATACAGAACAATGGGGGGTTCCCCGGCCTGCGGACTCGGAATCAATACATCTGTACGGCACACATCGACGCAGGTCAGGCACGCGGTACACAGGTCGGCATCAAAAATAATGGCCTTGCAGGCAGATGAGGGATTGGCCACTAACAAAGCTTTTTCTGACATGATCAAAACCTCCGGAACATTGAGTCCCTATAGCTCGCTATGCTTCCGATAATTTTCCTCGAAGCTGGGTGCATACGGTGGCATGAGATAATATTTTATGGGTAATTCACCGACCTTAACGCCCTTGTTGTCCTGGCAAATCGTTACGATCTTGTGCCATTCCTGAGGATCCATATCCGGATAATCCAGCCGCTTGAAATCCAGCAGGGCACTGCTGGCTTTGCGCGCCAAGGAAGCCTGCATAATAATTTCGCCAACCGTCATGTGAGTGTGGCACTCCAGGATGCGACAAAGCTCATGCGGATTCCTGGCATAGGCGGTGGGAGCTTCGCTTTCCCGGATGCTTCGAATCCAATGCAATCCCATCTGCAAAACCTTCTCGCTCTTGAATTCGCCGCAATAATCCTGCATCACGCGGCATAGCCCGGCGCGCAGTTCTTTCCAGCCGATTCCATCTTTGCGCATCACCGGTGCGTATACGCGCGTCTTTTCCGATTCGACCTGCTTTCTGTCCACAGCCCCCAGCGACGCCTGTTTGGCATAAGCAGCGGCGGTTCTGCCCGCGTATCGGCCGGTTGCGGCGGCGTGGGCATGGGTACCGCCGGAATATTGCTGGCTGCCTGCAACGTAAAGCCCGTCCAGGGAAGATTTGAGGTCCCAATCGAAAACGATTCCCCCTCCGCCGCCAAATGCGCCTTCACGCCACTGGCGAGGCCCGTAGGTTTCCCAGGCGGGCCCGCGTCCGTATTGCTCTGGAGGCATGACCGGCAATTGAAGCATATCTTTGTCGGGATCAAATCCTGCTTTGCAGTAGTTATCGTAGATAATGCTGCATTTGCCCTCGTTATAAATCATCAGGCCCCAGATTGCGCGACGCTCATGCTCGGGCATGCCCGGCAAGTCGGCGTAAAGAGGGAGGGCGTATTCGCCCCTGGCGATGCGCTCGGACAGATCGGGAATAAGCCCGGGTCCCCAGATGGCGTAAGGCCCCATGCGACCGTACATAAAATATTTCTGTCCGGGTGCCGGACGGTAACGCTCGGCCACCGTTTTCAGTATGTTCCCTTCCCTATCTACGTAGGGAATTTCCTTCCCGTTGGCATCGACGATCGAGCAGGCAAACCAGGTGTTGTTATGGTCTCCCGTTCCATACGGAGGATAGCGGAAGAAGCCGCTCGACAGTCCTCGGCCGCTCCTTTCCATCAAGGCCAGGTCCGCACCGGCATTCCAGGCCATTGCAGTGCCGTCGCCGGAATTGTTGGGATCATTAAAAATTGAGCTGAACCCGGCAATTTCGGTGGAAAACACCCATTGGCCGGCAAAGACAGACATGGAAAGAATCGCTGCCTTTGAATTGAACACATAAAACTCCCCGGTCCGGATGCTTACGCCCGTAGCTCCAACAACGCGGCCGCCCGGCTTTCCATCTTCATTAAGCAGACTGGTCACCATGATCTTGTCGAAGATCTGAACTCCCAGCCGCTTGAGTTCGTTGTAAAGTGCGACCTTGACCTTTGCCCCGCCATTGACGCGAATACAGGTCCTGTTCACATAGTCGTAGGCGAACATAAGCTTGGTTTTTTCATCGCGAAAGTCCGCACCGGCAAACTGGTCGTCGACATCGCGAACCTTGAGGCCCATCTGTTCGAGGTCCAGCAGTGCATCATAGCTTTCCTTGCACTGGATATAACAGGTAATGCCGTTGCCGTATTCGTGATAGGAGTAGTCCCCGAATACTTTGACGATCTCCATCATCTCTTCCGGAGTCACCTTCGAGCACGGATTCGTACAAGCCGCGTGCCAGTGATCGACTCCCGCGCCGCCGGAACCGCTGCGTATCACCGCTCCTTTGTCCACTACAACGACTTTTGCGCCACGCCGGGCTGCGTGAACAGCCGCATGGCAGCCGGCAATGCCGCCGCCCAGGATAAGCACATCTGCGTTTACCACATTCTCTTTGCCATAATGAGTCGGATAAGACCATTCCGCCGGCTGAACATTGATTGGATCAATCATCGTCAGGTCCCTCCTGATATGCGTAGGGAAAAGGAGTAAAAGTAAAGGGCCACTATAGCCCACTCTTTTCAGGAGGAAAATAAAGAAAAGAAGCCGGGAGTCATAAGCCTCGCACCTTTCGACCGATCGCTGCAATCAGGCACGGCGTGTGCGATGGCTTTTATTGCGGAGCTTTGCTTTCTGAGGTTTTGGCTGAGGCAGTGAAGCTTCCATCCACTGCTTGATGCGATTGGCATCCGCCAACCGGGTGTTCTTCCCAGTGGAGTTCAGGAGGACAATCAGAACCGGCCGCCGGGCCAGCAGCGTCTGCATCACCAGGCAACGACCGCCCTCCTCAATATAGCCGGTTTTGGACAGACCGATCTGCCATTTGCGATTGCGCACCAGCGCATTCGTGTTGACGAACTTCAATTTTTTCCGCCCCTGCTCAAGCGTTACTTCAGGCTGCGTGGTGAAATTGCATATCAGAGGATATCGGCAGGCTGCGTCTACCAGTTTGCTGAGATCTGCAGCAGACGCAACATTTTCGTCCGAAAGCCCGGTCGGGTCATCAAAGCGCGCTTCGCTGAGGCCCAAAACCTTCGCCTTCTCATTCATTGCCCGCACAAGCGCGTGAATGCCGCCGGGATAGGTTCTGCCCAACGCATGGGCGGCGCGATTCTCGGATGCCATCAGCGCGATCAGCAAGGCATCCCGTCTGGTGAGTTGAGTTCCAACCGGAAGATGCGAGTGACTGAAACGCAGGATATCCTTGTCTGCCTCCTCGATAGTAATTATCTCCTCCATGTTCAGCTTTGCATCCAGAACCACCATGGCAGTCATCAGTTTGGTGATGGAGGCAATCGGCATTGCGGTTTCCGCCCGTTTTGACAGAAGGGATTCCCCGGTGCGCTGATCCTTTACAATGAATGCGGCTGAGCGAAGCTTTGGAACGCGGGTTGTGGGTATGGACCAGGCGCGAAGATCGGCGGCAGAAGAAGCGAAAAGCAGCCCCAGAAAAGCAAAAACAAATCTCAGCGCCATGAACAACCGCATCCTTTCTTAGCTTTGACCTGTGGTGATGACTTCCATTCCTTTAACATGAGAGAGATAGTCAGGGGTTGGATCCCCCGTTTGAGCTTGGGCAATGCGTCTCAAGGTCATTGTACACATACTTGAAAAAAATTCTGCCAAAAACTTCTTCAAATTTGAATGCTCGAAAGAAAAAACCGGAATCCATGCCCCATAAATGCGATTGACACTTGTTGCCACCTGTTACACATTGGTCTCGCTTCAATAGCTGAAAAACCCACAGGAGTGACCGATATGACAGGCGGATATCTCGGAAAAATTCTCAGACTCAATCTGACCGGCAAGGCGGTCAGCATAATCGATACGGCCAAGTACGAGGAATTCGGCGGCGGCCATGGAATAGGCTCAGCGGTTTTCTTCGACCTGGTCGGCAGCCAGCTGCCCTTTGACGCTTTCGATCCGAGAAATGTTATCACCATCATGACAGCCCCTTTCTCAGGCACATTTGTCCCCGGTTCCGGACGATGCGAAGTGCAGGGGCTGGCTCCAATGTACTATCCCATCGAATGGTTTAACCGCAGCAGCTGGGGCGGCAGGTTCACGGCTCAACTGAAATATGCGGGGTGGGACGGCATTGTCATTGAAGGAGTTTCCCCGGATCCCGTCTGGATTAATATTCTCAACGACAAGGTCACGTTCGAAGATGCCGGCAGCCTGTGGGGAATGGACGTGGTGGATACGCAGGAGGAAATTGCACGGCGCGTGCTTCCCGGCTTGCGCTACGGCGAATGGGCCGATTTGGATAAAGGGCAGACGACGCAGGTCCCGGCCATTGCCTGCATCGGGTTGGCGGGGGAAAACAAAAGCCGCATTGCCTCCATTGTGCATGGAGCCGGCAGCAGCGCCGCGCAAGGTGGATTCGGCGGAGTGTGGGGATCCAAAAAACTCAAAGCCATCAGCGTCATCGGCACGGGCAGTGTGCCAATTGCTGATCCCAAGGCATTGATGGAGGCCCGGAGGTGGTTCAACAAATTCCAGTGGGACGTGGATAATCCGCAGGATCTCAAAATGGAACCGCGAGCTTTCATGCTTTTCAACGGGGCTCCCAGCGGCGGGAATACTCACAATGGAACGGTCCCGCTGGAGCCGGCACGCGCCGCGGCATGCGCATCATGCCCAAGGGCCTGTCGTATGCGCCTGGCCGGGGGAAAGAGCAATGAGGCGACCTGCGCAGGTACCGTAACATTCATGGGTCTGGACGGCCCGCGGATCGACAAAATGAAAGCGACGGACCTGTTGCATGCCTATGGCATCAATCACTGGCATCTGCACGGCCCGATTGCCTACCTGCAGGGATTGTATAAACTCGGTGTCCTTGGACGCGGGAAGCAGATTGAATGCGATCTGCCTTTCGAGCAATTCAATAAACTGGAATTCGTCGAGGCATTGATGCGCAGGATCGCAAAGCGCGAGGGGATCGGAGATGCGTTGAGCGAAGGATTGGCCAGGGCCGCCATCAAATGGGGGCGATATGAAGAGGACCTTGCCAGCGGCCTGCTTTCACTGGCCTATTGGGGGTCCTGGGAACACTACGACCCGAGGGTTGAAGTGGAATGGGGTTATGGCTCGCTCCTGGGAGAGCGCGATATTATGATGCACAGCTTCAATTATCCCCTGCACTGGATGCCCACGGCGATGATCAGGGAAAAGGTTGAACCGTATCTCTCCGCCGAAAGGGCCGTGGAGATGGTAGCCGCCACTATGATTCCGTATGCAGGTGATCCTTTCATGATGGATTACAGCGAAGGCTCCACAGGAATCTATTCCGATCACAAAGTCAAACAGGTGGCATGGCACCGGCACTATGAGAGGTTCTGGATTGACAGTACGGGCTTCTGCGGTTGGCGTTGGCCGATGTTCTTTACCAACAATACTCCTGACAGAGTGGGCGCCACGCCGGAAGCAGAACCGAAATTCTATAATGCAGTGACCGGAAAAAATATCTCCTTTGCCGACGGAATGGAAATCGGACGCAAGATATGGAACCTGGATAAATCCATCTGGGTGCTGCAGGGAAGACACCGTAACCAGGAAGTATTCCCGGAGTATCTGTACACCAAACCGTCCGAAGCGCACATTCTCCCGGTATATGAAAACGGCAAATGGTCCTATGGGACCAATGCGGGCCGCACCTTGAACAAGAATAAAGTCGAAGACTGGAAGACTCGATTTTACGAATTCGAGGGGTGGAACCAGGCAAACGGATGGCCCAAGAGAAGCACGCTTGAATCACTCGGAATGAAAAAAGTCGCCGACACGCTACAGGCCAGGAACAAACTCGGCTAGCCAATCGGAGCCGCCGCCGATTTAGTGGTTTGCCAGAACGGAACGAATTTTGCCGGTAATGAGGTCAATCCCGGCCTCATTAAATCCTCCCTCTGGAAGGATGATATCGGCATACCGCATAGACGGTTCGACAAACTGAAGGTGCATCGGCCGCACGGTGGTGAGGTACTGTTCGATAACAGAATCGACGCTGCGACCGCGCTCCCGCAGATCGCGCTTGAGCCTTCGGACAAATCGGATATCCGGATCACAATCCACAAAAATCTTGATGTCCATGAAGCGCCGCAAACGCGGATCGAAAAAAATCAGGATTCCCTCGACAATAATGACCGGCAACGGCAGCACGGCGATAGTGTCAGGCTTGCGCGAGTGAGTTACAAAATCATAGATCGGACGCTCGATGCATTCGCCGGCTCGCAGCGCTTCCAGGTGATTGACGAGCAGTTCGTTATCGATGGCATCCGGATGGTCGAAGTTGGCCTGATGCCGGACGTCAAGCGGCATGTCCCCGAGGTTGCGGTAATAGGAGTCCTGTTGCAGATAGGCAACGTTCTCCTCACCAATGGATGCGATGATCTTCTGAGCCACCGTGGTCTTGCCTGAGCCGGTTCCTCCGCAAATTCCGATAATGATGCTGGACATATTAGTCGCCACCTCCTGATATTGCGCCCGCTTGCAAGATTTGTGACAAGGGCATGTGAATTTACTTCGGGATCCCCACCTCGACTTCCGTAACAGGCAATATTTCCTTTATCCTGCGTGGATCCAATTCGACCAGGAAACCGCGCTTGCCGCCATTAATCAGTATTGTCGGAAGATCAAAAATGGTCTTCTCCACATAAACAGGGAGAGCCGCGCGGGTTCCGAACGGGCTGGTTCCTCCGAACATGTACCCGGTGAGCCTTCCCGCCGTTTTCTCATCACATGGTTCAACCGATTTCACGCCAAGAAGCCTGGCGAGATTGCGGGTCGACACTTCGCAGTCACCATGCATCAGAACGAGAAGACCATGCTTTGTTTCCGTCTGCATGACGAGCGTCTTGACCAGGATATGCTCCGGATATCCCAGTTCGGCCGCGCCCACGCTGGTTCCGCCGTGCTCCTGGTATCGATAAAGATGTTGCTTGAATACAACATTCCTATCCCTTAAAAAACGTATGGCCGCCGTAACAGGAAACTCAGACTTGGTCAGACCATCCTCCTTTTCGCTGCGAGGCAATCATTCGTTCGAAGAAGCGGTTCCCTCAAGATACGCCATCACCTTATCGCCAAGCTCCTGCAGCGATAGGGAAGCCTTGACCAGGTACCCGGCAGCTCCCAGCGCTGTCGCTTTTTGAACCTTGGTGTCCGTCGAATTGGAAAGTATGACGACAGGTATGCCGCGCGTTTTTTCATCCTTCTTCAGAGCCTCCAGAGTTTCAAGGCCGGAGAGCTTTGGCATCAGCATGTCCAGGAGGATGAGGTGCGGATCATTTTCGCGAGCCTGCACCAGGCCTTCTTCTCCATCCGCTGCGGTTAGAATTGTAAGGCCTCTCTTTTTCAGACTTGCTTCACAGGCCTTCCGCAAAAACTTGTCGTCTTCGATTAAAAGGACACGAGTATTTTTCATACATACCTTCTTAGGCAGCCGGAGGAAGCATAAAGAGGAAGGTCGAGCCTGTTCCCTCTATGGATTCACACCACACCTTTCCTCCGAATCGATCCATAATTAGTCGGACAAGGTAAAGACCCAGCCCCGTCCCCTCGGTTTCAACGCTTAAAACATTTCCTGCCCGATAAAACTTTTCAAAAAGCTTGCCCTGATCAGATTTCGGAATTCCGATGCCGCTGTCCTTAACGGACCAGAGCACCTGATCCTTGTCTCTTCCGATCTGAACCCGTATGTTCCCTTTCGCGGGAGTATATTTCACGGCATTGGAGACAAGGTTGAGAATCGCCTGACGCAGCAGCTGTGCATCTCCATAAACCGGCGGCAATCCAGGGCCAATATCGAGCGAAAGCATCTGTTCCTTTTCGTTCGACATGGGCATGAGGTCATCGACCACGCTTTGAGTAATTTCGGCAATATCGAGGTTGCGGAAAGAAAGCTGGAGCTTTCCTCTCTCGAGGCGCGATATCGCAAGCAGATCGTTGACAAGGCCTATGAGTCGATCGGTAGCCAGCCTCGCATCCTCGACATAGGATCGGACCTCCGCCGGATCCTCCAGGCTATCCATTGCCAGTTCCAGCATCCATTTCATACCGGAGAGAGGCGTACGCAACTGGTGTGTGACGAATGAAACAAAGTCGGACTTCATCTGCTCGGCGTATTTGCGTTCAGTAATGTCGCTCACACCGCCGACGAGCCGGATTGGAGTGCCCTTCTGATTCCGGATGGCAGCCCCGCGATCCGCCACACTGAGGTAAGTGCCTCTTCCATCGGAAACCCGGTATTCCTCGGAAAAGGGAGTCTCCTTCTCAAAGTGATCTTTCAAAGCCTGTTCGATACGGGGCCGATCTTCAGCATGAATACTTCCCCAGTATTCCTGTCGACTCCGCGGCATTCGCTTGTTTTCCTTCCGAGACTGTTCGAAAAACGCACCGAAGTAGTCGACGTGGTCAGCCGGCAAATCCCAATCGTAGACAATGTCCGTGGCACACTCCGCCACAATCCGAAATCGCGCCTCGGAATTCTGCAGCGCATCCAGAAGCCGAGCTGTGTGCACAGCCCCGGCTGCATTATCAGCGAAAAGGGACAACAGGCGTGCATCCGCCTCAGTGAACTCACGCATGCTTCCCTCGACTTCGTGGACTCCCAGGACTCCAATCAGCTCGCCACCGCGGATCATCGGCACGCAGGCGGCTGCCCCGATCGGCAGCTTGGAAAGGTTTTTCGAGCGATAGGGCCAGGACTGGTAATCGTTGGCGATCACCGGCTCCATTATATCGGCGACACGTCCGGCAAGGCCCTCGTGGCGGGATACATGCGTTCCAATGGGCATTCCCACTCCGACTTCAACCGCTATTTCAAAGTCGTCGCGATCCTTATCATAAAGAAAGATGGCACAACCCGAAGCGGCTACCAGCGTTTTGGCTCTCTCCAGGATCGTCTGAAGCAGAACGGTCAGTTCCTGTTTTTCGGTGACATCCTGCAGCGTGTCGTATAATGCAGCTATTTCCATCGTGCGCTGTTTGGCTTCCTGAAGCAGATCCACATTTTTGTGCGCATCGAGGGTTGCCTGCCTCGCAATCTTAAATCCGTAAATGAGCGCACCCGCCAGCATTACCAAACCCAGACAGTTCAGCACAAAACTTATGGGGCTTGCGTCCAGGGCGCCAGGGGATCCCTTCCCTTGCCATATCCATGAATTGTGGTAGGAGCAGATGGAAATGAGAATGGTCGCCGCCACTGCCAACACGCTGTAGATGCGGCATAATGAGAGGATGGAGGGATTCTCCGATTTCTTCCCCGCGGCAAAAAGACTCTGCAGGAATCCTCCGCGGGCTCTATTGGAACCGGTCATGTTCTGCCTTTAGCGCGAGATGTCTGAAACCTATCTTTGCCGAACTCTTCAGGATATTTGAAACCAGCGCTCCGCTTGATTCGTTTAGTGTCCCGGAACACTCTACAATTCTCGTCCCGGATCATGAATCAATTGTTCGAATTCCAGCAGAATAGGGTCCATTCCGATCTTGATGTCCGTCAGCAGCTCTAGCGCTACTGTCAGATCGTGATCACGACCCATTCTTTCCAAATCCGAAAACTGGTCACGAAGCGCCCCGATCCCGAAAAACGCCAGTCGTCCTCTCAGCGTATGCGCTATTCGCTCAACGCTGGAAAAGTCGGAATGCAAAATTCCTTCGCGAAGATCTTCCGCCAGACGGGGAAAGTCCTCGACAAACATCTGGGCAAGTTCGGAGAGCAGCGGGAGATCTCCATCCACATGGGCAAGTGCGGTCTCGACATCCAAAACTCTACCTGACTTATCCGACTGTTTCGTCATTTTTGGCATACCATACGAAAAACGTCAAAACCTGCGCGACTCAGGGAAACATGATATACCAGGATTCAAATCAATAACAGTCGCCGGCCCCTAATTCCGGGCTGCATCGAGGTCGTTTCTCCCAATTCATTCGGAGCCGAAATAAGTGCGGTCCGGACACAACCTTTCGAGCCTCTCACTCATCTATTACTAGTGAAGGCTGTAAAGATACAGGAGGCGGCTATGAAAACAAAAACAAGGATCAAGCCCGTGCTCTTCAGGACCGCGCTCATGGTATTCCTGCTGAGCTTTGCCGGAATCGGAATGTCGTCGATTCCCAATCAGGCGGGGACACTCGGCAATGCAGTGCGGCATGAACTGCTGATGCTTCCCTACTATGACGTTTTTGACATGCTCAGTTTCACGATTGACAGCTCAAACAACGTTACATTGACAGGCCAGGTTACGCGCCCGACACTCAAATCCGATGCCGAAGCCGTGGTTCGAGGCATCGCCGGAGTCGGTCGTGTCATTAACAACATCGAGGTTCTCCCTTTGTCAACTTTCGATAACTCCATCCGGGTGGCGACATACCGCGCCATATTCGGCAGACCCGGATTCGAAAAGTATGCCATCCGGGCCATAGCCCCGATTCGAATCATTGTCAAAAACGGTACCATAACATTGGAGGGCAAGGTTGATAACGCGCTGGACCGACAGATGGCCGAAATGGCCGCTCGCCTGGTGCCAAACGTTTTCAGCGTCACGGATAATTTGACCATCTCATAATTGACGCCGATCTTGTTGTCGGGATACCGGTTTGATGATATTTTCGAAGATATGAATTCAACCGGTTTCCCGATTTCAAGATACCCGGAGAGAATTGGGCTGTCGAAGAGACTGAGTCCAATCAAAGAGGGATTCCCTCAGCATCCTTCGAAACACGAGTTTTCATTCCCATTCGAAAATCCGAACCCCCATCTGAATTGCAGCATTCCCCTGGTACGAGAAATCGGGGCGGAAAGTCTATCGAGCCATCGTCTATATGCCTAAATGGAAATTGATCGTCGAATACGAAGGAACGAGATATCGCGGTTGGCAGGAACAGACAAATGCCAGAACGGTGCAGGGTGAATTGCGAAAAGCCGCCGGGGCATTGCTCGGGCCGGAAATGGAAATAGCAGGCTCGGGCAGGACCGACGCAGGAGTGCATGCCCTGTGCCAGGTAGCCCATATACGCTCATCCAAAATCGTTCGACCGGGACTCCTTCGGCAGGAGATCAACGACAGGCTTCCGGCGGATATCAGCGTCCGTGCGCTGGAAGAGGTCAATGCCCGTTTCCATGCACGACATCATGCGGAAGAGCGTTTTTATCTGTATCAGATAGCTACCGAGCGCTCTGCCTTCGGCAAGCATTTTGTCTGGTGGATCAAAGACCGTCTCAACACCCAGGCAATGCGCGAAGCCTTCCGCCTTTTTCATGGGATGCACGATTTCACGGCCTACCGCGAGAAGGCAGAGGACCCACCCAGCACGCGCGTCGATGTGACGCGCTGTGAACTTGCAGAGCATGGCAGCCTGATCCTGCTGCGAATCGGCGCATCTCATTTTCTGTGGAAAATGGTGCGGCGAATCGTCGGCGTCCTGGTGGAGGTCGGCCGGGGGAAGCTTCGCACTCAAGATGTCATGCATCTCGGGCCAGAGGATATTGCTCGACTCACAGCCCCTCCATCGGGGCTTTTCCTGGAATATGTACGCTATGCCAATGATGCACCGCCGGCTGAGTTGACTCCGGCTTTCAGCTTCCGGCAAGGCTCAGATTTACAAAAACCAACCAAAAAGGAAATCAGATGAACCAGAATTTATCCGTCTTGATCACCGAACTCAAAAACCGGGCAAAAATTTACGTCCACATCTATCGCGAACTTGCAAAGGAAGTGGGCAGCGAAAAGGCAGCCGGGATCCTGAAGCGAGCGCTTTATGCCAGGGGGCAGGAAAAGGGAGCGCAGTTGAAGACACGAATTGAACACCCTGACTTGCATCAACTGGCGATTGCCTTTGTAGATGGAAATGCCGACATGGATGCCTTTGGGCACGAGATTGTGCAGGAACACATGGACTTCGTGCTTCTCAGGCTGAAGGGATGCCCACTTGCCGAAGCCTGGAAAGAATCAGAACTGACGCCTGAAGAACAGAAGATCCTGTGCGATATCGCCTACCAGGTGGATTTCGGGAAATTTGAAACCGCAGGATATAAGCTTGAATTCAACTGCCGCATTGCGGATAGGGGCAAAAGCTGCGACATGAAAGTGACGCTATAAAAAACGCCACGAATTTCGGGGACCGGGGCACCTCGAAATTCGTGGCAGCTTTCGAAAACTATTTTGCTCGATGCGAGCTCTCGACCATAACCAATCCCGAACCTATTTGTTCGGGGATTTTCTTAACCATGGATTTGATATTGATCAAATCCTGTATCCTTCCCTTTACTCCAATGCGCGCTCCCTCGCGTGGGACTCCGGTTCTACAAAACACCCATAGCCTTCCAGTCCCGTCATCCACTTCATAAAAGCCTATTCCCAGCACCGAAATGCTTTGCGTCACAGTACCGACAACTCCGACGTCACGGTTTGCATAGCGATGGGGTTCCGCCATGATCTGATTGATCGTTCTCTGTTCGCATCCGGCCATGACAAAGGCCCAAACCATGAGAAGTATCAGAATCGCCCGGTGTTGATGTTCAGGTCTTTTCATATTGATCTCCCGTGCAGGATTAGATTGCCCGGCAGCTTTTTTGTTTCAAAAATCACGAACGTTCCCGATGTATGGCTCGATGAACCGGTGGTGGAAAATCCGGACGACCTCGATCATGCGGGAACGCTCAACCAAAAAGCTGATCCGGAACGACGAGGTTTGCAGCCCGACCACGGGGATCGCCGCTTCCCGCAACGATACAAGCGAATCGAGCAGATAGTTTTGCCTGTCCGTAATCCCTGTGCCGATCAGAGACACCGCGGAGCAATTGCGCAGAATTCTGACTTTGGGCTCAAAGATTTTTCGCGTGCGGTCAAGCACGGAGTCAATGTGATAGTTCTCTTTCTCCGGGATAACCAGGCTTCCGCAAAGATGCCCCTGCGGTCCCGGATGAAAGGATATTTGTTTCGTTCTCAATGCCTCGCTCTCGAAAAAATCCGCAAGCGAGCAGAGAAGCTGCATTTCATTCCCATTCTCTTCCTCAACCTGCAACAGGACAATTTTCTCCTCATGCGCCACTCCGACGACTCTGGGCTTTACCCGCCCTTCGAGATCCCGAATGATTGTTCCGGCACCATCCGGTTCCATTGTGCTCTTTGCATGGATGATCGTCTTTTTTATCTTGGCAAATTCGACGGAGCCCGGGTGCAGCACACGGGCCCCGGCCTCGCCCATCTCCTGCATTTCCTGATAGGACAGTTCATCCAGGCGCCCGGCTTTTTCTACCAGGCGCGGATCCGCGGAGAAGACACCATCGACATCCGAGTATATTTCGCACACTTCTGCATCAAGAGCGGAGGCCAGCGCAACGGCTGTCACATCCGAACCGCCCCGCCCCAGCGTAGTGATATCCTTGTTGAAGCTGACGCCTTGAAACCCGCCGACAACCGGGATGCACCCATCGTCCAGGGCGCGAATCACACGCGCGGGCCGGATCTCAATAATTCTGGCATTGGTATGATTGTCGTCCGTAATGATTCCCGCTTGCGAGCCGCTCAGGGCCACTGCCCGGCAGCCTGATGCATTCAACGCGATAGACAGCATCGCGGCACTGATGCGTTCACCGCTGCTCAGGAGCATATCAACCTCTCGGGGAGAGGGGTTTGCCGCGAAAGCCCGAGCCTCGTTGATGAAGGAATCCGTCTGCCGGGCGCGCGCAGAAACCACAACTACCACACGGTATCCCGCAGACTGCTTCCGCAATACGATTTGGGCGACCTGGCGGATGCAGCTTTCATCGGCCATGGAAGTTCCGCCGAATTTCAATACAGCAACAGGATATTGAGCCACAGATCCTCCATATAGTTTGCCCCATCATAACGCAGCGCTATTGGCGTAGCCAGCCACGCGATATTATATTAGTGTTTTCGAGTGAAGAGCGCTCCGAGGACATCATTATGGATAAAAATGTCAGCGCAGTACTGGATATGGCATATGGGTTCGGGCATGCCGTCGACATGGGTTTTGAAGCGGCCGTTCAGCAGGCACGGGAGTCGCTGAAATCCGAAGGCTTTGGCGTGCTCTGCGAAATCAACATCAAAGACAAGCTCAAGGAAAAGCTTGGAGTCGATTTTTCAGACTACATCATCCTGGGTGCCTGCAATCCTCCGCTCGCCTATGGCGCCTTGCAGCAGGAGATCAATATAGGATTGCTTCTTCCGTGCAATGTCATCGTCTATGAAAAAGAGGGAAAGACATTCGTAGCAGCCGTGGATGCTGCGAAGATGCTCTCGGTTGTGGGGAATGCAGCCCTGGAATCCACTGCTCAACAAGTAAATGAAAAACTGCGGAAAGTTGTCGATAATATCGGAAGGAAAGGAGCATGAAAATGCCCGGCTGGCTGATTTTTCTCCTGATCTTTGCAGGATACCTGGCACTGATGAAATGGATTCTACCCGCAGCGGGAATTCGGACCTGAATGTCCGAGTCCTGCAGCGTCGAGTCTCGGCGCGATACCGAAAAGAAATAATGCGACTTGGGTAAGAAAAAAGGCTCAGTGATTTTTAGCTCACTGAGCCTTTTTGTTTTTGAGAATAAGTGCGAATGGTGCCGAAGGGGGGACTCGAACCCCCACGAGTTTCCTCACCACCCCCTCAAGATGGCGTGTCTGCCAATTCCACCACTTCGGCATTTATACGGAGTCGTCTGAAAACGACCGACGTAACTCTACGGGACAGGAACCCGAAAATCTACTGTTTTTTGCTGCTATTTTCCAGGTTTCGGCTGGGCTGACGTCGGAGCAGGCTGAGGAGCCGGAGCCGGCGGCGTCGGCTGCTGTTTCTGCTTCAATTCTTCCAATTTCTGGTTGATCTGTTCCGGAGTCGGAGTTGCGACCGGCGCGCTCTTAGTCGCTTCAGGAGCAGCCTTTTTCACAGGAGCCGCACTATGCTGCTTAGTCGTCTCCAAAACCGATTTGGACTCCGTTTTGGTCGTAATCAGGGACAGCCCAATACTGGTCAGCATGAAGACTATGGCTGCGGCTGTGGTCATTTTCGACAAAAAGGAAGCTGGACCGCGGCTGCCGAATGCAGTTTGGGTAGATCCTCCGCCGAAGGCACCGGCGAGATCCGCGCCCTTTCCAGACTGAAGCAGCACAACCAACACCAGTATGACGCAGACAATAACGTGCAGCGTTGCAATAGCGTAGTAAAGAAGCATATAAGTTTGGAACCTACTTTCCGCCGGCCTTCAGGATTTGAAATGAATTATGCGCAGGAAGCTTTCGGCTTCCAGGCACGCTCCACCAACCAGTGCGCCGTCGATATCCGGCTGCCGCATCAACGCGTCAATATTGTCCGGTTTGACGCTGCCGCCATATAAAATGCGAACTTCCTGCGCTGCATCCCCATAGTTTTCGGAAAGCCAGTCGCGAATCATTCCGTGCATTTCCTGGGCTATTTCGGGGGATGCCGTCCGACCGGTACCAATTGCCCACACCGGTTCGTAGGCGAGAATAATACGCAAGAGACCCCCATGTGTCAAGCCATCCAGTCCGCCTGCAAGTTGTTTCGCCACTACAGTATGATGCTTTCCGGATTCTCGTTCGGCTAAAGTCTCCCCAATGCAGACGATAGGCTGCAGGGTGGAATCGAGCACAGCGCGCACCCTGCGGTTCACGGTTGCATCGGTTTCCCCAAAATATTGTCGCCGCTCTGAATGCCCGATAACAACCATCCCACAGCCTGAATCCTCCAGCATGGGAAGGCTGATCTCGCCGGTAAACGCACCCTTGGATTCCCAATGTACATTCTGGCCGGCAAGAACAATCGGGCTCCCCTCGATGGCTTCGCGAACCGCGGCCAGCGCGGTAAACGGCGGGGCCATCACTACCTGACAGGCCGTCCCCTGCCCGACTCCATCCCTAATTGCGCGCGCAAGGGCCCGAGCATCGCCAATTGTCTTGTGCATCTTCCAGTTTCCGGCGATCACTGGAGTTCTCTTCGTGTTGCTCAATTTTTGGCCATCCTTTGTTACGGATGCCGAGGCGGGTGAAATCCTGCACCGGCATCCCATTTCCTGCATTGCCCTATTTTTCCGTAAGCGCGGCCACACCCGGCAGAACTTGTCCGGCCAGGAATTCCAGAGATGCTCCGCCTCCGGTTGAGATATGTGTAATGCGATCGGCAAGGCCCGCCTTGGCTACCGCGGCAGCAGAATCCCCGCCACCGATGATGGATACAGCGTGGGAATCGGCCACCGCCTTGGCGACACCGATGGTCCCTGAAGCGAAAGCATCCTTTTCAAATACCCCCATCGGACCGTTCCAGACGATTGTTTTTGCCGCGCGAATGACTGCGGAATAGTCCGCCACCGTTCTGGGGCCGATGTCCAATCCCATTTGCCCCTCAGGAATCTCTCCGGAAGGAACCACATGCGCCGATTGTTCATCCTCAATCCCCGTGGATGCTACGGCATCCGACGGCAGTGACATATGGGATTGACTTCGGGCAAGCAAGTCGCGCGCAAGGCCGAGCTTATCCTCTTCGCACAGTGACTTGCCGATGCTTTTCCCCTGCCCCCTCAGGAACGTGAACATCATCGCTCCGCCAATCAGCAGCTGATCCACCTTCCCCAGCAGATTTTCGATGACCTCAATCTTGTCGGAAATCTTGGCTCCGCCGAGTATGGCTACAAACGGCCGCTGCGGCGCTTCCAGGGCGCCGCCCAGATAGCGCAGCTCCTTTTCCATCAGGAAGCCCGCCGCGGACTGCTTCACAAAACGCGTAATGCCTTCGGTGGATGCATGCGCCCGGTGCGCGCTCCCAAATGCGTCATTCACATAAATGGGAGTCAAGGCAGCCAACTGCCTGGCAAACCCGGGATCATTCGCCTCTTCCTCCGCATGGAATCGGAGGTTTTCAAGAAGAACGACATCCCCGGGTTGGGCTGCCGCAATAACGCTCTCGGCTTCCGGCCCAATACAGTCTTTTGCAAATTGGACTTTCTTGCCCAATAACGCTGATAATCGTTCGGCCACGGGGGCCAGGGAATACTCCGGTTTCGGCTTGCCTTTGGGCCGGCCCAGGTGCGAAGCCAAAACCAGAACAGCTCCTTGCTCGATGCCGTATCGGATAGTCGGAAGCGCTTCTCGAATCCGCAGGTCATCGGTTACCTTCGAGTCTTTGATCGGGACGTTGAAGTCCACTCGTACAAAAACCCGTTTCCCCTGCAAATCCAAATCCTGAATCGTCAGTTTTGCCATCGGTTATCCCTCGCTTACTTTTCGCCGACAATCTTTACGATATCGCGCAGCCTGCAGGAATAACCCCATTCGTTGTCATACCACGCCAGGGTCTTGACGAGGTTGCCGTTGACCTTTGTCTCCATCGCATCCACGGTGCCCGAAACCGAGCTCTGCATGTAGTCGCTCGAAACCAGCGGCTCCTCGGAATATCCAAGAATGCCTTTCAATGCGCCTTCGGACGCTTCCTTCAAGGCTTTATTGACGTCTTCCACAGTAACCTTTGCTTTAACGACGGTGACCAGGTCCACAAGCGAGACATTCGGAGTAGGAACGCGGATTGCAAGTCCATCCAGCTTTCCCTTCAGCCTCGGCAGCACCAGTCCAATAGCCTTTGCGGCTCCGGTGGTACTCGGAACCATATTGATTGCGGCCGCACGGGCACGGCGAAGATCCTTATGAGGCAGGTCCAGAAGATTCTGATCATTCGTGTAGCTGTGAATCGTCGTCATGAAACCCGATTCGATCTCGAATTTTTCATCAAGCACTTTGGCCAGAGGAGCCAGACAGTTGGTTGTGCAGGATGCATTTGAAATGACGTGGTGTTTCGCGGGATCGTAATCGTTCATGTTGACACCGACGCAGAAGGTCCCATCCACGTTTTTGCCCGGCGCCGAAATCACCACTTTCTTTACGGTACCCTGTAAATGAGCCTTGGCCTTTTCCCCTTCCGTAAACAGTCCGGTCGATTCGACAACAACCTGAGCGCCCAGTGAACTCCAATCCAGCTTTGCCGGATCCTTTTCACTGAAAATTCTGATCTCCTTGCCATTCACCAGGAGATTTCCGGCTTTGAGTTCCACCGTCCCATCAAATCGTCCCAAAACGGAGTCATATTTCAGCAGGTGGGCCAGAACCTCCGGCTTGGTAATATCATTAATGCCGACGATCTCGAGCTTTGGATCGTTCATGGAGCATCGGACGAAATTCCTGCCGATCCTACCGAATCCGTTAATGGCGACTTTGATTGTCATGATGTGTGTTCCTCCATTTTATGGTCTTAAAAAAATTCCCGTTACAACCTTCATTCGCGATAAGCCAGGCTGGAGAAGGTAAGAGAAAATAGCCCCGGGCGTGAATCCATCTCGGGCTCAACGCCCGGGGCTATTCTCTATTGCCTTTTCGGCAGATCAGGCCCAAACAAATAGTTCACAGCAGAAGCTAAATCTTACGCCTTATTGGGGGTACTGCCAAAAGATTCTAGGGGGGAAATAGTGTTTGTTCCTCCACGCATACTCATCTGTACCTTTCAGTATACGTGGAGGATGAGGCCGACAGCAAGATGGCGCTCAAGCAGCATGCCTGTCTCAAAGACTCGAAAAGCCTGAATGCGAACGCGAAACAACGAACGGCTTACGGTATACTGCGAGCCATGACGCACACGATTGATTCCACGCTGTCGCGAGCCCGGTCTATTGCCTCGCAATTCGATCTTCCGGATCCTATTGAAATCCAGGACTTCCCGGAAAAAGGCAACATCAATCAAAACACCTACCTCGTCACAGCCGGCCGGCAAAAATCGGAATATCTCCTCCAGATGCTGAATCCCGATGTTTTCACCCAGCCCCACACGGTCATGAAAGGGATGGCTGCATGTATCCAGGCTCAGCGGGCGGCACAAAAGGCAGGAGTACTCGGAGATGCCGAATGGGAGACAATTCGCCTCATTCAGACCAGGGATGGGAAAGACTTCCTGGACGTCAGCGGTGTCGGCGGCAGTGAATGCTGGCGCATGATGACCAGGATTCTTCAGGCACGCACCTACAAGAATCTACATCAGATTCCGGATGCACATGCGCGTCTGCAGATAGCAGAAGAGGCAGGGCGCGGACTTGCCCTCTTTGGAAACCTGACGGCAAACATGGATATCTCCGAGGTTGAGATTCCGCTGCCCGGTTACAGGAATACGGAACTATACTATAACCAGTTGTTGTCCGTCCTGGCTGAGTGCCGCACGCATCAGGAAGCCGAACCCTACCTTCCCTCGGATCCGCTGCTTCGCGCGAGCACACAACATCACTTCCTGGTCCACATTGACTCCGCGGAATATCATCGACGGCAAAATGATTCCGATCTGCGCGCATGCATCGACCTGGCACTCGAGCAACAATCATTTGGACTGACATTGGCCCATAAACTGAAATCAGGTGAATTGAAGCAGGTTGTGGTTCACGGGGACACCAAGCTCGATAATTTTCTTTTCAGCATGCAGACAGGGAAGGTCAAATCCCTTGTTGATCTGGATACGATTATGCCGCACACCTGGCTGAGCGATTGGGGCGACATGGTGCGGTCGCTCGTGAATGTGGCCGGGGAAAGAGAGCCGGATCTGGAAAAGATATCCGTAGAGCGACCCATTCTGGAAGCGCTTGCCAAAGGGTTCCTACAATCAACAAAGATCAGCAGGCCGCGCGAGCTTCAGCTTATGGGGGATGCTCCCCGAGTGATGGCTCTTGAGTTGGGCGTACGATTTCTGGCCGATTACCTTCGGGGAGACACCTATTTTGCGTTAAGAGAGGGGGAGCCAAGAGATCTGAACAAGATACGGGCAAGAGTTCAGTTTCGACTCTTCGAACGCATGCTCGACCACACCGACCTGTTCCGTTAGGCTCGTGGAATTCGCGGCCAATTTGAATCGCTTTTCTGGCCACGAATTCCACGAAATTTCAAAGTGCAGGCTACCGCAGATTATTCGTAATCTTCCGGCATGGGAGCCGCGGCTTTTTTCTTTTCCGGAAGGTCCGTAATGACGGCTTCGGTGGTCAGAAGAATTCCAGCCAACGATCCCGCGTTCTGCAGTGCCACCCGAACAACTTTCGTAGGATCGACAATTCCCTGTTTCACCAGATCGCCATATTCGCCGGATTCAGCGTTGTATCCATAGTTCCCTTCTTTTTCGAGAACCTTCGAGGCCGCAATGGCGCCATCCACCCCGGCATTTTGAGCAATCATCTTGAGCGGCGCTTCCAGCGCGGCTTGGATAATTTGAGCTCCGGTTTTTACATCCCCTTCCAGTTTCAGTTGCTCCACCACCTTCTGGCAGCGGAGCAATGCAACGCCACCGCCCGGAACAATCCCTTCCTCGATAGCAGCGCGGGTTGCATGGTGCGCATCCTCCACCCTGGCCTTCAGTTCCTTCATCTCCGCCTCGGTGGCTGCGCCGACTCGGATCACGGCAACTCCGCCCGAAAGCTTGGCCAGGCGTTCCTGGAGTTTTTCGCGATCGTAATCGGAAGTGGTTTCCTCGATCTGCCGCTTGATGGCCGCGATGCGGCCGGCGATTTCGCTGTTTTTGCCGGCACCCTCGACAATTGTCGTGTTGTCTTTATCGATCACAACGCTCTTCGCGCGGCCCAGATCGCCTACCTGGGCCTTATCCAGCTTGAGGCCAAGATCTTCGGTAAGGAATTTGCCGCCGGTCAGAACGGCGATATCCTCGAGCATCGCTTTGCGCCGGTCGCCAAAGCCGGGAGCCTTGACCGCGGCACACCGGAAGGATCCGCGAATTTTGTTTACAACCAGCGTGGCTAAAGCCTCCCCTTCCACTTCTTCTGCAATGATGAGCAGAGGCTTGCCCAGGCGCGTCACCTTTTCCAACAATGGCAGCAGTTCATTCAGGGCCGAAATCTTCTTCTCATAAATCAGGATTAGCGGGTCTTCCAGCACGCATTCCATCCGATCCTGATTCGTCACAAAGTACGCGGACAGATAGCCTCGATCGAACCGCATCCCCTTAACCACCTCAAGCTCGGTTTCCATCGACTTGGCTTCTTCAACCGTGACGACTCCATCCTGTCCGACTTCCTCAATCGCTTTGGCAAGGAGATCTCCAATCCGCTTGTCGCCATTAGCGGATATCGTGGCGATATTCGCGATATCGCTATTGCCCTTCACGCTCTTGCTGACGCGCTTCAGTTCGGTGACCGCTTCACTGACCGCAAGATCAATTCCGCGCTTCAGCCCCACAGGGCTGGCACCCGCCGTTACATTCTTCAGCCCTTCACGGAAAATGGCCTGCGCCAACACCGTGGCAGTGGTCGTTCCATCGCCGGCAAGGTCCGAAGTCTTGCTGGCCACTTCACGCACCATCCGTGCACCCAGATCCTCATTCTTGTCTTTGAGCTCGATTTCTTTCGCAACCGAAACACCATCTTTGGTAATGATGGGGGATCCATACTTTCTGGAAAGCATGACATTCCGACCACGAGGTCCCAGAGTCACCTTGACTGTGTTCGCCAGTGCGTTGACGCCGCGCATAATGACGCTTCGTGCATCTTCACTGAAAATCACTTGCTTGCCGGCCATAAATCCATCCTCCTTCTAATTTAGAAGGAGCTATTTAATACCTGTGAGTGGCTGTGTCAAGCCTTCAGGAATATATCCGCGAATTTGTGGCACACGACGCTCCGAACCGGGTAATACCATCCCGCGCCGCTTTTTTTTGATCCTTTTTGATGAAAAGGTGTACAAACTAAGGGCTGCGAATATGCCGGTTCTATCTCAGGAGATGCTTGTGCGTTTTTTATTCAGGACTGCCAATTGCCGACTGCCGATTTTCCTGGCCATTATTGCAGCCGTTTTCATCCCACCATCGCCGGTCAAGGCGGCTCAAGTTCAGGATCCGAAATTGCAGGATCAGGTACGCACACTCATCCCATATAGAGATGGAACCGTCACGCTAACCTCGGATTTCCAGGACAGCATCGCAAAAACGCGATACCAGGCAAGAGGGCATGTTGAGATTTCCTTCCAGGACTTTATGGTTTCGGGAGATGAGGCCCAGTATGATGCGGATTCGCGGCAAGGTTCAATCACGGGCAAGGTCCGGTTTAGCCAGAAGGAGCAATGGCTGACCTGTTCCCGGGCAGAATTCAATTTCACAACGCGAACAGGAGTCTTTTACAATGCATCCGGGTACACCGATCGACAGTTCTCGATTTCCGGGCGAACAATTCTGAAGACCGGCGATGACACCTATAGAATTGAGGACGGCCTCGTTACCGCCTGTCTCGAAAAGAAACCCAAATGGAGCTTTGGCGCTGCACGCACAAACGTGCGCGTGGATCACACAGCCAGCCTGCACAATACAACCTTCAGGATAAAGGGCATCCCGGTTTTTTATTTTCCTTACATGGTCATGCCTCTGGAAAAGAAGGAGCGCAACAGTGGCTTCGTTCCCTTTCACACAGGCAACTCGACTTCCAAGGGAAGGCTGATCAGCGAGGGCTGGTATCAGACACTCGGAAGAAGCGCCGACATGCTGATCTATGGCGACTATTTCACGCTGAGGGGACTTGCCGTGGGTGGGTTCTTTCGCGCCAGGCCAAACCCGGAAACGAGATTTAGCCTGCAGGCTTATGGCATCCGGGACAAGCTGGATCAGGGCGGCGTGCAATTATCGGTCGACGGCGAATCCCAATTGAAAGACGACTGGCGTGCAGTCGCCAAGATCAACATCACATCCAACTTCAGGTTTCGACAGGCTTTTGCGGAGGATTTCAGGTCCGCAACCGTTCCCCTGGAAAAGGCAACCGCCTTCCTCACCAGGAATCATGGCAGCCTGAGCACCAATATCGCATTTGAACGCCAGGAGGTTTTATTCCCCGAGCATTCAATGATCGTGAGAAAACTTCCTTCCCTGGAATTCAGCTCGCTGGGAGCGTCCCTGGGACGGTCGCCGTTTACCCTAAGCTTCAGGACTTCGCTGGACGGAATATACCGCGTGGACAACACGCTGCAGACGCCACAATTGGTTCAGCGCCTTGATTTTTTTCCGAGCTTGTCGGTCCGCCTTCCCTCGTTTTTGGGTTTTTCGCTCATTCCAACCATGAGCTTGCGGGAAACATACTACGGGGCGCGGCTGTCAGATGATTCCCCTTCCGGGGTAGCAAACGAGGGTTTGCACAGACGTTATGCCGAGCTGGGTGTCGAGTTGCGAACGCCTGTCATCGAAGGGAGTTTCTCCGCACCCTGGTTCGGTGAAATGCAGCATGACGTCGAGCCCTACGCCCGCTACAGGCGGATAACCGGAATCGACAATTTTGACAAGATCATTCGGTTTGATGAACAGGATGCCATTGCCAACACGAATGAAATCGAGGTGGGAGTCATAAACCGCTTTTCAAGGAATCGGGCTGCAGCCGACGGTCACCGCGAGAATCACGAATTCATGGCCTTTGGATTGATTCAGAAATTTTACTTTGACCCCACATTTGGAGGCGCATTCCGCGAAGGTCGCGTCAACGCGTTCTACCCCCTGGACACAGTCACGGGCTTTTACCAGACGGAGACATCGAGCTCACGATCACCCCTCAGCGCCGTATTTCAACTGTCGCCGCGCAACGGAATTCACAATGATGTCCGCGTGGACTACGATACCAGGCTTCAGCGTTGGCGAAATGAAATCCTTTCCATTTCCTGGTCACAAAAAGATTTTTCTCTCTCGGGCTCCTATTTCCGGACAAATATCCAGGAGGGAGGCGTGAATGCGAGCAATCATGTAACCGGACAGATTGGATATGGCGCGGCATCCCACGGCCTCTCCTCCAGCCTCACCGTCAGCTACAATCTGAAGACGGGGCAGCTCCTGAATAGCAACACGCGAGTAAATTACATGTGGAACTGCTGCGGCGTTGCCCTCGAATTCAATCAATATGATCTGGGCCTCCGGACAGAGTCCCGGATCAGTTTTTCCTTCACTCTAAAGGGGATTGGCAGTTTCGGAAACCTGAAACGCCCCGAGAGCATTTTCTGAGCACCTGAAGGAGACCAGATGCAGACAGCTTACATCTCCGCCGGGTCCAACCTTGGCAATCGAAAAGAAAACCTGGAACTTGCCCTGCAATCCCTGTCCGAGCAGAATTCAATCCTCCTCGTTTCTTCTTTTTTTGAAACGGAACCCGTCGGTTACCTGGATCAGCCCTGGTTTCTGAATATTGCGATTGCGGTGGAAACGCGGTTCGCCCCTCTGGAATTGTTGCGCCAATGTCAGCACATCGAAAAATCGGGCGGCAGGGTGCGGACATTTCCGAATGCTCCTCGCACGCTGGACTTGGACATCCTGCTCATCGATACGCTCATAATGAAAGATCCGGAACTGATTATTCCCCATCCGCGGATACAGGATCGCAAATTTGTGCTGCAGCCGCTCGCACAGATCGCTCCGGATCTGATCCACCCGGTTTTGCATAAATCCATTCGATCCCTTCTGTTGGATTGCACCGATCCGTCCGCCGTGCGATTGGTTGAATAACTCCATCCCGAATCCTATGTTCTATTGAATCGTACCGGCACATTCCCGTATCATTCCACCAATGGAAATAGTGAACAGGGTTTCGCGCATGGCCTCCATCACGGCCAAAACGCTTGTTACCGACGTTAAGATCGGCCTGGTTCCGACTGCCGGAGCCATTACCCCCGCGCATATCCGTTTGATCCAGGCTGCAAGAAGCATGGCGGATTTGACCATTGTCTCAATATTTGTAAACCGTCTCGAATTTGCCGGCGAGGAGGAATATGAGCAGTATCCGCGCGACATCACGGCCGATGTGGATATTCTTCGCCGGGAAAATGTGGACTTCGTCTTCGCCCCGAATGATGAGGAGATATACCCTCCCAATTTCGCGACTTACGTAGAAGTTCAGAGATCGGGCAGCGAATTGGCCGGACTGCCGCCTTCCCTTTTCAAGGGGGTCGGGACAGGCGCCCTCAAAATACTCCACCTGACCAAGCCGGCATACAGCTTCTATAGCGAACATAATGCCCTGCGGGCGGCCATTTTGAGAAAAATGGTCCGCGACCTCAACATCAGCACGGAGGTTGTGATATCCCCCGCTGAACGCGCGACTTCGGGACTGGCCCACTCTGGAATGAATCGGCTTTTGAATGAAACCCAATTGGCCGCGGCGGTTGTCTTCTATCGCAGCCTGCTGGCTGCCCAAAACGCAATAACGGCGGGAGAAACCAATTCCAAGAAGATCCTGGCCGAGCTATCCCGCGTTGTCGGAACAGAACCGCTCGCCAGACTGGAATATGCCGCCATTCTGGATCCGGACCAATTGGAACCGCCCTCCAAAATCCAGGGTCAGGTCCTCATTGCGGTTGGCGGCCGGATAGGTAACGTCCCTCTGCACGATGCAATCCTCGTTTAATCCACGTTTTTGCAGCATCTAAATGGCCTTGATTAGTTTTTATATTTGAACCGCGAAGACCTCGAAGACCGCAAAGATTTTTTGCTCATTTTGCTGCTGGGCAATGTGTATGAAGTATCAAGGATGGAATCCAGCGTATGATCTGGCGAGAACGATAACCGCAAGACCTGCAAAAATATTTTCTTTGCGGTCTTCGAGGTCTTCGCGGTTAATGGGGCTACTATTTCGGTCAAGTCAGGTTGGAACCGCCCTCCAAAATCCAGGGTCAGGTCCTCATTGCGGTTGGCGGCCGGATAGGTAACGTCCCTCTGCATGATGCAATCCTCGTTTAATCCACGTTTTTGCAGCATTTAAATGGCCTTGGTTAGTTTTATATTTGAACCGCAAAGACCTCGAAGACCGCAAAGATTTTTTGGCTCATTTTGCTGCTGGGCAATGTGTATGAAGTATCAAGGATGGAATCCAGCGTATGATCTGGCGAGAACGATAACCGCAAGACCTGCAAAAATATTTTCTTTGCGGTCTTCGAGGTCTTCGCGGTTAATGGGGCTACTATTTCGGTCAAGTCAGGCTGGAACCGCCCTCCAAAATCCAGGGTCAGGTCCTCATTGCGGTTGGCGGCCGGATAGGTAACGTCCCTCTGCACGATGCAATCCTCGTTTAATCCACGTTTTTGCAACATCGTCGCAAAATATGCGTATAAATTGATGTTGGAAGCTTGTGCGAATTGAATAGAATTTTCATGCTGTGCTATGATAGCGCCGATGTTAATTGAATGAACGATTTCGGCCGATCAGGGAAACAGTCGATGTTCCGATTTCAGGCAGGGAGGATTTAGGGTTGTCAAAGCGTTCCCGCAAACTGACCATGTTATTCGTTCTGGTCTGCTTCATTTGCCCGGTTCTTGGCTGGGCCGATCCGCTGGAAGCCATTCAGACCAAAATCTCTCAGTATCTGAAACGCCCCGGAGTTCGTTCCGCCTACTGGGGCATGCAAATCCTTGATCCATCCAATGGGAAGGTCCTTATCGAGGTAAACCCCGACAAGACTTTCCTGCCTGCATCCGTTCTCAAAGTCGTAACCACCTCTACCGCGCTTGAAAAACTGGGTCCTGACTTTAAATACAAAACGGGCGTGTATACAAATGGAGCCGTCGATCCGGATGGTACGGTCAGCGGAGATCTGATACTGGTTGGCCGCGGGGATCCAAATCTGACCGATCCGTATGGGGAATTGCTCGAAAAACCAGTCTTTCGCGAATTTGCCGAGAAGTTGCAGAGCGCCGGAGTAAAGAGGATCAAGGGAGACGTCGTTGGGGACGACAGCTATTTCGACCTGAAAAGCTATGGCAAGGGCTGGACGTCGCGAGATCTCAAATCTCTGTACGGTGCTCCTATCAATGCGCTAAGCATCAATAACAATGTACTTTGGGTATATGCAAATCCGGGCAAGCGCAACAAGCTTGTCGGCATTGACGTTGAGCCGCGAACCTCCTATTTCCATATCCGAAACCTGGGCGTCACGGGCGGCAAAAAATCCAGACGCACGATCAACGTTCGCCTGATCCCCGGAACAAGAACTATTGTTGTTTCCGGAGTGCTGCCCGCCAACCAAACGTACGGCAATTATGTCCTTCTGGAAAGGCCGGCGGAAGTAGCGGCGACCATGCTGAAGGAAGAGCTGGAACGTCATGGAATTTCGGTGCGCGGCAATGTCTCGGCTCTGCACGAAGGAGAAGTCTCCGATGACGAGCGCGCAGGATGGAATCTGCTTGCGGAACACCAGTCCCCTCCGTTAATTCGTGCCCTGCAGATTATCAATAAGAGAAGCCAGAATCTGCATGCGGAAATGCTGCTTCGGACGCTGGGCGCGGAATTCAAAGGGAAAGGGACAAACGAGGACGGGCTTGAAGTGGTTCGGGAGTTTCTGGTGGATGCCGGCGTCGACAGCGAAAAGATCCGGCTGAACGACGGATGTGGTCTTTCCAGGGAAAATTTCGTCACGCCTCGCTTCCAGACTTCCCTGCTTCAGTTTCTGTCAAAACGCCCCTATTTCGATTTATTCCTCGACACACTGGCCATCAGCGGAACAGACGGCACGCTCAGAAACCGGCTTTCCGCCAATGAGGTCCGGGGCTCGATTCATGCCAAGACCGGAACACTGAACGGAGTCAACACACTGTCCGGATATATAACGACCAAATCCGGCCGGAATCTTGTTTTTAGTATTTTCGCCAATCACGTCAATGCGACAGCTCGTGTAAAGAAGACCATTGACGAAATCTGCTCACTTTTTGTGAATCTCTACTGATGAGTATCCGGGTTCTTTTCTTTGCTTCTCTGGCCGACATCACAGGAATGAGGGAAACGACCGCAGATGCGGCTGTGGTCACGGATGTTAATTCCGTCTTCAATCTGTTCGTCCAGAGGTTTCCCGCTCTCGAGAAACACCGCTCCTCTGTCATGATTGCACTCAATACCGAGTTTGCACGACCGGGATCTCCGGTTAAAGACGGGGATGAGCTTGCCTTTTTCCCGCCTGTCAGCGGAGGTTAAAGTGTTCAGCCTTGTCCGAGATCTAATCGACATCCAAGCAGTTGTCGCAGCTCTTCAAAAACCGGAAGATGGGGCCGTAATCGTCTTCGATGGCGTGGTCAGAAACAATGCCCGGAATAAAGCCGTGCGGTTTCTCGAATATGACGCCTATGAATCGATGGCATTAAGAAAGATCGAGGAGATCGGCTCCCGTGCCAGAAGCGAATATGATATTCGCGATATTGCCATCGTGCACCGTTTGGGACATATGGAAGTTGGCGAATGCAGCATTGTCATTGCGGTGGCCTCCGCTCACCGCGGCCCGGCGTTCGATGCCTGCCGGTTTGCCATCGATACCATCAAGCAGATTGTTCCGATTTGGAAAAAAGAGTTTTACGAAGATGGCGAGGTCTGGATTGAAGGAGGCCATTAGAAAATTACGAATTACGAATGACGAATTACGAATGACGAATTACGAATGACGAATTACGAATGACGAATTGCGGAATGGACAATTCGTCACTTGTTACAATTCGTGGCGGTGTTCAAGGGCCTTGGACATCGTAACCTCGTCTGCAAATTCAAGGTCAGATCCCACCGGCACGCCAAGTGCAATGCGGCTTACTTTCAGACCAATCGGCTTCAGAAGTTTGGCGATGTAGATCGCGGTGGCCTCTCCTTCCACATTCGGATTGGTTGCCAGAATAATCTCCTTCACATTTCCGTCACGCAAACGTTCCAGGAGGTTCTTCAGCATCAGATGCTCGGGCCCCATGCCGTTTATGGGGGAAAGAACCCCGTGCAGGACATGATACTGTCCGTGATATTCGCGCGTTTTCTCGATCGCGAGAATATCGTTGGGCTCTTCAACCACGCAGATGATCTCGGCAGACCTTCCGGCGCTGCTGCAGAAATTGCAGGGGTCCCGATCAGAAAAATTGTTGCACCGGGAGCAGTAGCGGATTTTGTCCTTCACATCAAGAATAGCGCGGCTCAAGCGTTCGGCGTCTTCTCTCGGGCGGCGCAGCACGCTGTAGGCCAACCGCTGCGCGCTCTTGAGCCCCACGCCCGGCAGTTTGCGGAATTCATCGATCAGTCTTTCGATAGGCTCCGCGTAGTCGCTCATGTATCTATTTTTTCAGCCCTTACAGGACCGGGGAAGACGTCAAGAAAGGATCGGACAACCGGCTCTTTTTTAACCTTTTCCAGAAGGTTCTCTTCAGCAGGAGATGTTTTTACCTCAGGCTCGGGCCGTGGGGCGGCCTTTTTTTCCGGTTCTCCAATCTCCACTCTGACAGCGGTCCCCAATATTCTGGAAGCCGCCTGCGAAATGTCGGTCAGGTTGTCCCGAATCAACCGGCGGGCAAATTCGCTTGTCTTCCCCGGATCCAGAATGACGCGCGATCCCTCCGCACGGGCACCTGCAAATCCCAGGAGACAGGATTCGAGCGATCCTCTTTCAACGGCCGCCGCGATCCTTGGCAGGAGTTCTCCGGAGTCACCGGCATGGTCCGGCATGTTTGTCATCGCGGTTGCAGGTGCTTGAGGAGTCTCCGACTCCAGTCTTTCCGGCTTGGAAGGACCGGGTTGCGGCAACGAAACGGCAGGTCGGGACGGAGGCTCGGGCGCTCGATTCGGAATTCGCGCACTCCCCGGGCCAGCCCCTCCCGGAGTGTTCCCGGCGGGCGGCCTCGGATCTCCGCCAGCGGCACCGGCAGAAAACTCGGAAATCAGTTCCTCAAGCGGACGAAGCTGCGCAATCTGAGCCAGCTCAATGAGTCCCATTTCCATCTGGAACCGGACCTGGGTCGCATACTTCATCCCGGTCTCAATTTTCTGAAAGGCATCAAAGAGCCGCAGCAGGTCTTCCTTTGAGAAAAGCTCCGCCTGCTCCCGCAATTCCGGAAGCGTGCTCTCCGGAATTCCCAGGAGTGCAGGATCCGCAATCCCGGCCTTCAGAACCATGAGATTGCGAAATTGTCCGGAAAGCCGCCGGCAGAAATTGGTAAGATCCTGCCCGGATTCAACAAGTTCTGCGACAACCCTCAGCAGAACCGGCAGATCGGTTGCAGCGATGGCACGAACGGTCTGACTGAGAACTCTTGGAGCCACCAGTCCGAGCAGTTTTGTGACATCGTCATCCCCGACCTGGTTTCCGCTGAAAGCGATTACCTGGTCGAGAGCGGACATTGCATCCCGCATGCTGCCGCCGCTCGAAAAAACCACCTGTTCCAGGGCTCCATGGCTTATTTGAATCCCCTCCGTTTTGGATATTTCGTCCAGCCGCGACAGGATCAACGGATATGGAATAAGCTTGAAGCTATATTGCTGACAGCGGGAAAGTATCGTTGCAGGGATCTTGTGGTACTCCGTGGTCGCCATGATAAACGCAACGTGCGCCGGAGGTTCTTCCAGGGTCTTCAGCAACGCGGCAAATGCCGAATTGCTGAGCATGTGGACTTCATCAATGATAAAGATCTTATGCCGATCCCGTGCCGGGTTATACCTTGACTGCTCAATAAGTTGCCGGACATCGTCTACGCTTGTTTTGGATGCGGCATCGATTTCGAGGACGTCAATGGAGTTGCCCGCGACTATCTCGGTACAGGCAGCACAATGCCCGCACGGTTCCCCCAGTTTCCCGCCATGGCAGTTCAGCGCCTTGGCAAGAATCCTGGCCATGGTGGTCTTTCCACATCCGCGCGGACCGGAAAACAGGAAAGCGTGAGCGACTCGTCCGCTCTGCAGGGCATTCAGCAGCGTTCGGGAAACGTGCTCCTGACCTACAACATCATGAAAATTCTGGGGACGCCATTTGCGAGCAAGAACTTGATATTGCATAAGAAGATGGGCCGAGCCTCGGGGATCCTGTTGCACATATAGTTGACCTCTTAATGCTGCTTCCTTCCGGACCTGACATGGTTCGAGGGTTATATTGCACAGGGCCCGAGGCCCGTCACGGCTCTTTTTAGGCCGAACGCTCATGTTACGGCATCCTCCCTGCGGACACAAGCGCCTTTTAGCGGGTCAAGGGCAGTAAGTAGCGGCAGCGAGTAGGGGTAGGGAGCGAAGTGATCGCCCCGCACTGTCCATTACCCGCTGTCTACTGACACTGACTACGGACTGACACAGAAGCTATTGACGAGCGTATTATCATAGTGTCGCTTTGCGCATAAGGTATTTTTTTGCCTTTTAGTTGCTTACACGAAAATGGTGATCATGAAGACATATACCAAAATGGCGATCCAGCGCCTAACCTGGCCAGCAATAGCTGCTTTTCTTGTCCTCGCTGTGGTATCTGCCGGTTGTGGAACCGGAAGTAATGGAAATACAAAGGGTGGCCCTCCGGGCAAGATGGGCAAAATGGGGGCTGGACGTGGACCTGCGGCACCGGTTCAGGTCCAGACGACCGAAGTCCGACGGATTTCAGTTCAACGTGAAGTGGATCTCGCAGGTTCTCTGGTATCTCCGGACCAGGCAAAGGTTAGCAGTGAAGTTGCCGGTGTCGTTCGTCAGGTGCTTGTTGAACTCGGCAGCGAGGTAAAGGTCGGGCAGGTTGTTGCCAAAGTTGACCCGACGGAACTTGATTTGGCGCTTCAGCGAGCGAAAAGCCAGCTAAAACAGACCGAAGCGCAGCTTGGGATTGACGGAGTGCGGTTCAAAGAGCCGCCACCAGACGAGCAGGTATCCTCCGTCCGGCTGGCAACAGCCAACCGGGATGACGCGTTGGCTCAACTGAGACGCGCACAGAGGCTCCGGGCTCAGAATCTACTGCCCCAGGCCGATCTCGACACTGCCGAAACGAAGGTAAAGGTGACCGAGGCCAATCTGCAGGCCGCTCTTGAAACTGTTCAAAGCCTGAAGGCAACGCTGCAGGAAAGACGCCACGCTGTGGAGCTTGCGGAAAAGAAGATGCGCGACACAGACATTCGCGCCTCGATCGCCGGCCAGGTTGCCGAAAAGCTGGTGCAGCAGGGTGAATTTATCCGCGAAAATACTGCCGTCGTTTCCATTGTTCAGATGAATCCGCTTAAAGTGAAAACGGCCATCCAGGAACGAAATGCGGGTTTGGTCCGAACCGGCCAGGCTGTGGAATTTGTGGTCGAGTCCTCCCCGGATCTGAAGTTTAAGGGCAAGGTTGCCTATGTCAGCCCTTCCGTGGATTTGGCTACCCGTACCTTCTCCGTTGAAGTTTTGGTCGACAACGGTGCCCGTCGGTTAAAACCGGGCTTTTTCGCCAAAGGGGTCATCTATACGAATCGCGACGAAAATGTCCTGGCTGTTACCGAAGAGGCCATTTCACGCCTAGCGGGCGTCTCCAATGTTTATGTAATTGAGAATGGAGTGGCTCGTCAGCAATCGGTTACGCTGGGTACACGCGTGGGTGACGCGTTTGAAATCCTGGGCGGTCTAAAGGGGGACGAAACGCTTGCCTCCAGCAATCTGTCGTTGCTGGCAACCGGAGTGAAGGTAAAAACTTCACAAGCCTCAAATTTGCCGCCAAGCTATCCGGAATCTGCCCCGGGCAGAGGCCCTTCTGAAAGTAAGCGGGGAGGCCGGCCATGAAGCTTGCCGATGTCAGCATTAGGCGTCCCGTATTTGCTTTCATGATGTCTGCGGCCATTGTGGTCCTCGGGCTGGCTTCCTATAGCCAGCTCGGTCTCGACCTGATGCCGAAGACAGACATGCCCATGGTGTTTGTCCGGACAAGCTTGCCGGGGGCCAGCGCAGAAGAAATCGAAAGCCAGATCACAAAGCCGGTTGAAGAGGTCGTCAACACCATTGCCGGAATTGACGAATTGCGGTCAGGTTCCTCCCAAGGGAATTCGCAGGTAATGATCCAATTCACTCTTGAGCGCGATATCGAATCTGCGGTTCAGGATGTTCGCGACAAAGTGGCCACCATCGTCAATCAATTTCCCTTGGATACGCTTCCACCGGTGATCCAGAAAATGGACCCGGATGCGAACCCGATTTTGACGATCGCGGTTTCGGGCGACCGATCGCAAAAAGAAATCAGCCAGATCGTCGACAAAAACATCAAGCAGGTTCTTGAAACCGTAAAGAACGTGGGAGAAGTCACGTTCACCGGTGACAGGCCCAGGGAAATTCAACTGCTCCTGAATGAAGATCGCATGAATGCCTACAACCTAACGGTTGACCAGGTTCGCATGGCAGTCCAGCGGCAGAATGTGGAAATCCCCGGAGGAAGCTTCCTGTCGGGCCCCCAGGAAATTGCATTGCGTACCATGGGGCGCATCCAGAACGTCGATGACTTCAACAAGATCATCATCGCCTACAAGGATGGATCGGTCATCACATTCAAAGATATCGGCCGCGTGCTCGACACTGTTCAGGAACCCAAGAGCGTTGCGCGGTTGGATGGACGCGATGCCGTGTCGCTGATGATCCGGAAACAATCCGGAACCAACACGGTTGAAGTGGTGGATGATGTATTGACCCGCCTCAAGCGGATCGAGTCCACGCTTCCACCCGATATAAAGGTGCAAACCACGCGCGACCAGTCTACCTTCATCCGCAAGTCCTTTGAAGAAATCCAGCACCACCTGATCTTTGGCGGATTACTGGCCAGCATCGTCGTACTTTTGTTCATGCGGAATTTCCGGTCCACACTGATCGCAGCGGTCGCCATTCCTGTCTCCATTATCGGGACCTTCACGATCATGAAGGGGTTTAATTTCACCCTGAACAACATGACCATGCTTGCGCTATCTCTGGCAACGGGTATCGTGATCGACGATGCGATCGTGGTATTGGAAAACATATTCCGGTACGTCGAGGAAAAGAAGGTTCCACCGCGTGAAGCTGCTTCCAAAGCTACAAGCGAAATCGGGCTGGCGGTTATGGCCACGACACTGTCACTGGTTGTGATCTTCCTTCCGGTTGCATTCATGACGGGTCAGGTCGGCCAATATTTCTACAGCTTTGGCATCGTTTCGGCAGCGGCATTCCTGCTGTCCATGTTCGTTTCATTCACGCTGACTCCTGCGCTTTGCGGTCACTGGCTGAAAGCGAAGGATACCGCCCATAAAACATCCAAATCCCAGGGCTTCTACGCTGTCATCGACCGCTCCTACGGCAGAATGCTCAACTGGAGCCTGCATCATCGCTACGTTATCGTCATGATTGCGGCAGCGGTGGTCCTGTCATCCTGGTTCCTCTTCGGCCGAATTGGTAAGGAACTCGTACCGGATGACGACCAATCCGAATACAGCATCAACATCCGCCTTCCGCGCGGGACCAACTTCCAGCGTACGGATCAATACATCCGGCCGATTGAGGAAGACATCCGTCGGATGCGCGAAGTGAAGACGGTTTTTTCAAACGTCAATGCAGCATCTGCCAACATCTATGTCGGATTGACGCCACTGGACAGCCGGAAAGTTTCCCAGCAGACCCTGATGCGCGAAGCTCGCGTGTATCTCCGAAAATATCCGGGCGCAAGAATCAGCGTTTCCGGCGGCACGGATCTTTCGGGATCCTCCAGCGCGGGCGGCGGCCGGGGCGGCGGTATGAACCGCGTCCAATACCTGATTCAGGGACCGGAAATCGAGCAACTCCAGTCTTACACAACTCAGTTGCTGGACAAGGTACGCACGATTCCAGGCATCGTGGATGCGGATACAAACTTCGAGCCGACGGCCCCGGAGCTTCGCGTGCACGTCAATCGTGCCCGCGCGGCGGACCTGGGCGTTTCGATCGACTCCCTGGCATCCAATCTGCGGACGCTTGTCGGAGGATCGGAAGTCTCCAAGTATAGAGAAGGTGACGACCAGTTCTCCGTCATGCTGCGATTGGATGAGCAATTCCGCAACGATCCGTCATCCATGGGAAATCTGCTTGTTCCCGGCACGGGTGGAAGACCGCTTAAGATAAGCGATGTTGCCCAGCTTACCCAGGAACCGGGACCCGCAGGAATTGACCGGTATAACCGACAGCGCCAGATTTCGATCAGCGGCAACCTCGATGGGATTCCGATGCAGGCGGGAAACGAGGCGGTTCAGCAAAAGATCGACGAGATGCGCTTGAAGCCCGGGTATACGGCGGTGGCCGGGTTCGGAGCCAGGATTCTCAGCCAGGCATCCAGTGATTTTGCAATGGCTGTGATTCTCGCGGTCATCTTCATCTACATGGTGCTGGCCTCTCAGTTCAACAGTTTCATCCATCCGCTCACAATCATGACCTCCATTCCATTGAGCGTCCCCTGCGGTCTGTTTGCGCTCATCATCTTTGGCATGACGGTGAATGTGTACAGCGCGATCGGGTTGATGATGCTGTTCGGGATCGTGAAAAAGAACTCGATTCTGCAGGTTGATTACACGAACACGCTTGTGGAACAAGGGCTGGAAAGGCATGACGCCATCATTCAGGCAAACCATGTCCGCCTTCGCCCCATTCTGATGACGACGATTGCAATCGTCGCCGGCATGCTTCCGATCGCTTTTGGACGCGGCTCCGGTTCCGGATCGCGCGCCTCCATGGCGGTAACAATCATCGGCGGCCAGGCGATCTGCCTTTTGTTAACGCTGCTGGTTACGCCGGTTATCTATTCGCTCTTTGACGATCTGAAGGCATGGTCACGGCGGATGGTTGGAGCACAGGAAGAAGTTGCTTCTACGGCAGCTACAACGGAAGAAAGCGCAAGCTAGATCCACTCAGTCCGGAAAAACCCGCGGCAATGAACTTGCCGCGGGTTTTACGAATCCTTCGCCGGTTTTTCCTCAAACAGCTGACACTCAATCCCCGAGCTTTCATAAACAATCAATGCCGGATTTCGGTGCGCCTTGAATCCATGAGCCTTGCAGCCGTATGGCTGTCTCGCATCCCAGGTAACCTGGTAATAGCGGCATTTGATACAGGCAATTCGTCTCCGGCTTCCCTCTGCATCGCCCATTGAAATTCTCCGTTGCTTGGAAGATCCAATGTATCTACTCATCAAGTCTGGATGCCAGTATATTCTGCAGCCGTTTGGCATCACGACGAAGATGAATGGTTCTGCCACTTCTCACATAGACTAATCCCGGTTTGGCACCTTTGGGCTTTTTTACATCCTTGATGTGCGCCATGTGGACATCGGCATTCCCGGCGTTCTTCATTTTAGAAAAATGCACGGCCAGTTCACACGCATCCAGCAGGGATTTTGGCGGAGGATCCGGCCGACCCTCGGTTCGCAATATGACATGGCTTCCAGGATACCCTTCAAGGTGAAAGAAGAGATCATTGCCTCGCGCAAGGCGCGTTGTCAGATAATCATTCCCCTCGTCGCTTCGTCCCACCCAAATCTCCAGACCATCCTGTGTCCGATATTTTTTGGGGAGAAGCCTGGATGGTATGTCCTTTTTCTGGCTAACGGGACGAGCGGGCTCACCTCCCGGCTTCCGCCGCGATGATGTACGCTGCAGGAGCCGTCGCACGCGGGGCAATTCGGCGATCCGCTCCAACGTCACGACATCCGGCATTTCGCCGTTCCCGGCCTGCCGCGCCTGCTCAGCGATCAGGTTGAGTTCTCCCTGAGAGACCTGGAGTTCGGATAGCTGCTGCTCGATCATAATCACGCCTCGGGATTCTTTTTGATACCGGGCAAAGTACGACTCCAGATTGGCCGCGGGTGAGAGCCTGGGATCGACAGGGATCTCCACAACCTCTCCAGTCTGATAATCCCTCGCCTTGACGATTTCATCTCCCGGCTGAATCGTATGCAGAACTCCCTTCAGCAACTCGCCGATGTGCCTGGATTGCTCCGCCTTTTTTGCCTCTCCCAGGTCTTCCTGCAAATGAACCGCCTTGCGATCGAGAAAAGACCGCTCTTTCTTCAGCGCCTGTTCGATCCTCCGCAGCAGTGCCTGACCGCGATCCTTTCTTTCCAGGTGATCATAGGCGTCACAAACTGCATCCAGGTATTCGGCATCCGGGACATCTTCCCACCTGTCCGTACCTTCGTTTGGCGCAATGCTGTGAGGATCCACCCAGGAATCGCCAATTTTCAGCTCACGCCTAGTATCTTCCAGGGATCGCATGGAGTGCACTAGTTTCCACTGTTGATCAAGCAAATAAAGATTGGTGCGGGCTCCAAGGATTGAGAAGACGAGCGTGAAGCGATCCTCGCCCCTGTCAAGCCGGATCCCGACCTGCCTATCCCCATCTCGAATGTCCATTCCGCTAAAGCGAGTCCCATGCAGGTGAGCACGCAGGTACTCGCAAAACGAACCGGGCGGCGGCGTTTTCTCCGGCAACGCTGTCAAGCAGAAGCGCGCATAATCCGGGCTTGTGGAAATGAGCAGGTGCACTTTTCCTCCGGAAACCTCAAAGGTCAAAATCACCTGTTGATCTTCCGGCTGCGATGCTCGCCGCAGTACTCCCCCCACCAGTTTCTCCTGAAGTTGATGGGCCGCGCGCCGGAACTCACACAAACGTAACATGCTTCCTCCGCCTTAAGTTCGGCCTAAGGATAACACAGCTAAAAACAGGGACGTCCCACATCCCTGTTTTTTGTCAGGCATGCTACAATGCACAACTTTGCAGAGGGAACCATGCTGTCGATTGTCCGGAAGCACAAATGGAGTGTAGCCGCAGGGATGTTGATTGTGCTGACCCTGCTTTGGGTCCCGGGCAAACACGCCATTTTCGCAATCCGCCTTGCCTTGGGTATAAAGGAGTTGGCATCCGGAGTAAACCGGCAGGATCTTCCGGTCAAACAGGTAAAGCTGCACGGCTCCATGAATGGCTCGGAATACGAAGCCCTGCTTTATTCGCCCGAGAAATTCCAACCGACGACTGCCGTCATTCTTGTTGCCGGCTTAAGTGAACTCGGATGCTACCACCCGCGGGCGGTTGCCTTATCGCGGGTCCTGGCGTCCAGGGGCTTACTGGTCATTACGCCGGACATCAAGGAATTCAGGGATTTCCAAATATCGCCGGAGCCAATCAGGCAAATCCTGTTCTGGCTCCGCGAAATTCGAGGACTCAAGGAAGGTTTGCACATTACAAAAACCGGCATTGGGGGAATCTCCTTTTCGGGAACGCTCGCCCTGATATCGGCGGCTCAACCGGAGGTTCGCGACACGCTTGGATTTGTCGCGGCAATAGGACCTTATTCAGACCTGCTGCGCTGCACAAAAGACTGGTTTGCTGCGGCTCCCGAATCCCGCTCGAATTATTATCCAACGCGGTTTTATGCAAAGTGGATCATCATGCGATCCGCGTTGGACATGATTACCGACTCCAACGAGCGACTCTTTTTGCGCGACGTCCTCACCGATCTGCTGCTGCAAAAAACAGTCCCGCCGGCTCATGCCGGGATGTCGTCGCAGGCTACACGATGGTACGGATTGGCAACTATGCCCGAAACACAAACAGATCAGGAATTGACGGATGAAATTGAACGTTACCTGGTTTTACGAATATATCCTCAACTCGATCCTGAAAAGGCCCTGAAGGAAATTCGCTGCCCTGTATTCCTGATTCACGGAACCTATGACGACCTGATTCCGGCTGAGGAAAGTATTGAACTGAACCGAAAATTGCCGAATTCGTACCTGCTCATCAGCCCATTTCTGACCCACACTCATCCAGCTGATACCCATTTATCCCTGAGCCAGAACCTGAAAGCCGCGACCGATGCGCTCACATTCTTTTACCAATTCGCGGAGGTTGTCCAGTAAAGTCACGACTCCGCCCATTCGGTTGGTTTTTGGTAAGAACGCCGATATGCCGGCCACGGTGCTCCCTGCGCATTCGATCCGGGAATCGACATTTCCGGTGGTTTCACACCGCCTGCTTTTTCCATAGGAAAACAGGTTCATCTCCATTAAAATTCCACCCCTTGGGCTAACAGGAAGGTCACACAATGACGGCACTCTATGCAGTGATAATGGCAGGCGGGCGAGGCGAAAGATTCTGGCCCCTCAGCACAAGCAATCTTCCTAAACCTTTCATTAAGCTCCTGGGTTCCAGTTCACTGATTCAGGATACGGTTTCGAGAATCGAACCTATTGTTCCGCGGGAGAGAATCCTGATATCCATTGGAGCGGCGCATCTCGATATCGCACGGCAACAGCTGCCGCAAATCCCTCCGGAGAATTTTCTGGTCGAACCGGTTGGTCGCGACACATCGGCCTGCATCGGTTTTTGCGCCCTGCACATTGAGCATCGGGATCCCAAGGGAATCATGCTGGCACTTCCCGCGGATCATTTCGTTAGCGATGCAGAGGGATATCGATCCACAATCCGGAAAGGGCTCGATAATCTGGAAGGAGCGGCGGGCGTTATTTTCGGCATTCCCCCCTCGCGCCCTGAAACAGGATACGGGTATATTCTAGCCCAAAAGCCGGAGATTGCAGCGGATGCCTGGCCGGTCATCCGGTTCGTTGAAAAACCGGATGCGCCCACAGCCGCCCGCTTCCTGGCATCCGGAGACTATTTCTGGAACAGCGGGATGTTTCTATGGAACAATCGAATTCTTCTGGAGCTTTTTCAGAAGCATATGCCTGAGGTATATACGGGTCTGTGCGGGTTGCGCCCCTTGCTGTCGGGAAAAGACACGGAGTCGCAGATATCGGAAATCTTCTCTTCTCTGCCCCGCATCTCCATTGATTTCGGAATTATGGAAAAGACATCCGGCCTGAGGCTGGTCCCGGCACAATTTGTTTGGGATGATATTGGAAACTGGGCGTCGCTGGAAAGAGCCCTTCCACCCGATCCGAAGGGAAATATCGCGCAGGGCTCTCACGTGGCATTGGATTCAAGCGGTTGTGTCATCTATGCTCAGAATGGGACGGTGGCCGCTTTTGGAGTATCAGATCTGATAATAGTGGAAGCATACGGCAAGGTGCTTGTCTGTCCCAAAGACCGGGCCGCCGACTTAAAGAAATTGGTTACTGCATTGGGCCCGCACGAGGGCTGATTGGAGATTCAGCAATGAGCGCAAAAGCAAAAAAGGTAGTACTGGCATACAGTGGTGGTCTGGATACATCGATTATTATTCCCTGGCTCAAGGAGAACTACGGCGCGGAAGTCATCGCCTTCGCAGCCGACGTCGGACAGGGGAGTGAATTGACTGGGCTGGAAGAAAAGGCCATCAAGACCGGTGCCTCCAAATGCATTGTCGAGGATCTTCGGGACGAGTTTGTTTCCGAATTCGTCTTCCCCACTCTGAGAGCCGGGGCGATCTATGAGAGAAAATATCTCCTTGGCACCTCTTTTGCCCGCCCATTGATTGCACGCCGACAGGTGGAGATTGCGGAACAGGAAGGCGCCGATGCGGTATCGCACGGCTGCACGGGCAAGGGCAATGACCAGGTGCGGTTTGAGCTTACCTATAAAGCCCTGAATCCCAAGCTGCGGATCATTGCTCCCTGGCGTGAATGGGACATCAAATCGCGCGAAGACGAAATCGATTATGCACAGGATCGCAAAGTTCCAATTACGGCAACCAAGGAAAAAATCTACAGTGAAGACCGTAATCTCTGGCACCTCAGCCACGAAGGCGGCATCCTGGAAAATCCCTGGGCCGAGCCTGAAGAGAGTATGTATGTCATGACGGTATCTCCGGAAAAAGCTCCGGACACGCCGCAGTATATCGAGATCGAATTCGCGAATGGCAATCCGATCGCGGTGGACGGGAAAAAACTCAGTTCAGTGGAAATTATCGAAACGCTGAACAAGGTTGGAGGCGCCCACGGGATAGGACGCATCGACCTCGTGGAAAATCGACTTGTCGGCATGAAGTCGCGCGGGGTTTATGAAACTCCCGGCGGAACCCTTCTCCTCGCGGCACACCGGGAACTGGAGAGCATGACCCTCGACAAGGCTACCCTGCACTACAAAGACATACTCGCCGGAAAGTATGCGGAACTCGTTTACAACGGACAGTGGTTCACGCCGCTCCGCTATGCAATGGATGCCTTCATCGACACCATCCAGGCGCGGGTAAGCGGAGCCGTTCGGCTGAAATTGTACAAGGGGAACGTCATCATCGCCGGCAGAAAATCTCCCTTCTCGCTGTATCGCGAAGATCTGGCGACATTCGCGGAAGACAGCGTCTACAACCAGAAAGATGCCGAAGGGTTCATCAATCTTTTCGGTTTGCCGAACAAGGTGGAAGCGCTGCTTGGCATGGCGGGAGCCCAGGCTACAAATTACCGTGAACGAAAGTACAAGAAATAGTAGTCGGTCATCAGCAGCCGGTAGTCGGCATCAACAGTAAAGCTCGTTCGACGGCATGGTGCAGTGTTATGCTAAATCATGCCGTCGACGACACGGACTAACGGCGGCCGGCAACTGACGACTGATATGGCGACATTTACTGACATTCCGTTTCATCAGATTCCACGACAATCCCCGCTGTTCTTGAATTACCTTCAATCCGCACCGGCTTCTTTGCGCTTTTACCAACGGCCCCCAACCCTGCAGAGCATCGAGTCTCTGGCTCGAACCGGACTTGAAACAGTCCAATTCCCGAGGGCCGAAATTGCTGCCATTCTGCAAATCCAGAATCGCTCCTATGGCTGTGATGACGTCACCATGGACCGCATCAACGACCTGAAAAACCCGGATTGCGTGGCAATCCTGACGGGACAGCAGGTAGGCCTTTTCACCGGGCCGTCGTATACGATCTATAAAGCGCTGACTGCCGTGCGGCTTGCGGATGAGCTGCGGCTTCGAGGAATTCCCGCAGTTCCGATTTTCTGGATGGATACGGAAGATCACGATCTGGCGGAAGTGACGCATTGCACATTGCTCGATACCAATTCCTCCTTGCGCACCGTTGATTTCAGGGAAATTCTCTTCAAGGAACCACCAACGGGCCCGACAGGTTCGGTGACGTTTCCGGAGAACATCCATCTGGCTATTGAGGAGTTTTTGTCCGGCATTCCTGAGAACAGTTGGAAGGAAGAAGTCCGCCTTCAATTGGTAAGCGCATGCAGGCCGGGCACCACATTCGGCCAGTCCTTCGGGGAATTGCTGGCCAAGTCGCTCCCCGGTTCCGGGCTTATCCTGTTTGATCCGCACGCGCCTGAAGCGAAACGCTTAACCGCCTCGATATATCAAAAGGCTCTCCACAACGCGGAATCAATCCGTTCCGCACTCCTGAGCAGGAACCGGGAACTGGAAAATTCCGGCTTTCATGCCCAGGTGAATGTTCTCGATAATTCGACCGTTCTTTTCTTTATGGAAGATGGCGAAAGACGGGCGATCGAGCAGCGAGAGCAGGCATTTTCACTGAAGAATTCCGGCCGGCAATTCCGCATGGATGAGCTTGTGGACTGTGCGGCCCGAACACCGGAAAAATTCAGTCCCAATGTTCTTTTGCGACCGATCATTCAGGATCACCTTTTCCCTACGGTGGCCTATGTAGGGGGGTCCTCCGAGTTGGCCTATTTTGCCCAAATTGAAGCTCTCTACCAGATATATGGTCGCCCCATGCCAGTTATCTGGCCGCGCGACAGCTTCACGCTCGTTGAAAACGAAACGAGCCGCGAGATGATCCGGCTGGGGATTTCGTTTCAGGATTGCTTTCATGGCCATTCGGCAGTCATGGAAAAGGCCGTCCGGAATTCCGGCATTTCCCAGGCTCCGGCCACGCTCGAATCGTTGCAGATACGCCTGGACGGAGTTTTGTCGGACATCAAACCGGAGCTGCAATCCGTCGAGCCTCCGCTTGCGGAGGCCCTGGAGACGGCCCGTCGGAAAATCCAGCATAATATCCAGCACCTCAAATCGCAGCTGATCCGGCTGGAAGGGACACGGGCATCGGCTCTCTCCGACGCGGTCAATCTCATCCTGAACAATTGTTATCCCAGGCAGACTCTGCAGGAGCGGGAATTGGGAATCCAGCATTTCTATGCCCGCCACGGCGCATCCTTGCTTACGGCGGTAAAATCCGCGATCAATATCAACAGTTTTGCGCATCATGTCGTCCATCTGTAGCCCGGCTTAATGAGGTGTCACATGAGAACTCGTTTGTGGATCCTCCTGTTTATCCTGGCGGCGGCTATTGGCTCCCGCGCGGGAAATCAAAATACATACCCACTTGCAGAGGAGCGCGGGACCGCGGGTATCCTGGCGGCGCTGGAAAAGCTGCCCGTTTATGTGCACGTGCTTCAGACCACCGCCCATCCGGACGACGAAAGCGCGGGAACCCTGACGTGGCTCGCAAGGAAATTTCATGCGCGGACCGCTCTTTTTTGCCTGACCCGCGGAGAGGGAGGCCAGAACATTCTCGGAAACGAGAAATATGAGGAGCTGGGCCTTGTGCGGTCGGGAGAATTGCTCCAGGCATGCAGATATTACGGAGTTGATCTCTATTTCGGAACAGCCGTCGACTTCGGATTTTCCAAAACCGCGGAGGAAACGCTTGCGAAGTGGGGGCACGAAGAAACTCTGGAGGGGATGGTTCGATTTATCCGTCAGTACCGCCCGGATATTATTTTATCGAGATTCCAGGGAAATGCGGCGGACGGGCATGGACATCACCAGGCGGCAGGCATAGTGACGCGCGAAGCCTTCGGGGCTGCGGCCGATCCGACAAGATTTCCGCAGCAAATAAAGGAAGGTCTCCAACCCTGGAAGTCAAAAAAGCTGTATGTAAGCAGCATGAGCGCGGATATGGCTCCGGCCACCGAAGGCTCACAGGACGGGGTTGTCCGCATCCCTGTAGGCGATTATAGCCCTGCACTAGGACTGTCCTACCGGGAGATAGCCAGCGAAGGATATAGCAAACATCGCACTCAGGGTAATGGCGCCACCGCATCACAGCCGGGGCGGTCCTATGAATACTTCAGGCTGACTGCGGCAGCGCAAGGAACACGATCGGCGGGAAACAGTTTCTTTGATGCCATCGATACTTCACTCAATGCAATCTACGAACTGGCCGGTGATGAAAAGAACAAGGCGAGCTTTCTCAAGGAAGACCTGCAGGCCATTCAGCAATGTGCGGTTGAGGCCTTACAGTCATTTCGGTATGCGCATCCTGAAGGCAGTGCGCCCGCGGCAGCCCGGGGAGTGCAGCATATAGACCGGCTTATCAAGAAAGTGGATTCATCGGCGTTGTCTGATTCGACGCGAACGATACTGCTGGATGCCCTGCACGAAAAACTCCGGGATTTCCAGAATGCGGTTCACGCAACCCTGGGGATTCTCCTTATAGCTAGAACGCAGGACCTTGCGGCTGTTCCGGGCGAAAAGGAACCGTTCAATCTGTATTTCTATAATCAGGGCTCTGAATCTGTCTCCATCTCCGGCGTGCGTGCAGTATCGACGCGTGATAAAGGCAAGGTTTCCTTTGCCGTGGATAGCCCCTCCAGCAAACAGATCCCCGGAGGAGGATCATTGGTCATGGCAGGCATTTTCGAATTATCTCCTGCCGCAGGTGTTACCGAACCCTTCTGGAGCTTGGAGAATAACTCCGAGGCCCGCTATAGGATATTGCGTAAGCAGGACGAATTCGCACCCTTTGGCCCATCTGAGTTGAAGACGGAGGTTCGATATCTGTTCCAGGGCAACGAAATCGCTATCGATGCGGAAGGGATGGCTCAGGCCGGAGACCCTATCCGAGGATCTGATTTCCAGGATTTTCAGATCGTACCGGCACTTTCGATTGCATTGAACCCCAAGGTAGTCATCGCTCCAATATCCGGCAGCCAGGACGTCCACGAGTTCCAGGCTTCCGTTCTGAATAATCAAGGGAGCGGAGTGCGAGGAACCCTGGCGCTTGCCGCCCCCGCAGGCTGGAAAGTAGAGCCGTTGGAAAGAGACTTCGAGCTTTCTCGAAAGGGTGAAACCTATACAACGACCTTCAAGGTTCGCTCCCCGGCAGGGATCAAAACCGGAAACCACTCCATTGAAGCGGTGGCGCGTGTCGGGACGCAGGAGTACCGGCGGGGATACCATACAATTTCCTATCCTGAAAACTGGACCAGGAATTTCTACATTCCGGCGCAATCCAAGATCGATAGATTCGATATACGGATTGCTCCCGGGCTCATGGTCGGATACATTCCGGGCGCCGGAGATGACGTCCCCAATGCCCTTGAGCAATTGGGAATCAAGGTTCAGACACTTTCGGCATCCGACCTTGCTTACGGCGATCTCCGCCGTTTCGCGGCGATTGTCACGGGGATTCGAGCCTACAACGTGAATGAGGACCTGAGAGCCAACAATCGACGCCTTTTGAACTATGTTGCCGAAGGCGGAACGTTGGTTGTTCAATATGTGCGCCCGATGGAGAGGCCGGCTCGTGGAAGCCAGGGGTCTCCGTTTCTCTATGGCCCCTACCCTATGAGTGTTTCGGAATCGGATCGCATCACGGTCGAGGATTCCCCAATCAAAATCCTCGACACCGCCAATCCGGTATTCTCCGGACCAAACAAAATCACCGATGCGGATTTCCGGGATTGGGTACAGGAGCGTGGTCTCTATTTTATGAATTCATGGGATTCCCACTATACTCCATTGCTGTCGGGAAATGATCCCGGCGAGGAGCCCAAGAAAGGCGGAATGCTTTACGCAAAATACGGCAATGGCCACTACATCTATAGCGCCTATTCCTGGTTCCGCCAGCTTCCTGCCGGAGTCCCGGGCGCATTCCGGATTTTCGCAAATATGCTGAGCCTTGGGAAAAGCACGGCAAATTCCAAATAAGGCTCGCGGCCGACGTTAGCGTTGGACGTGAGGCGCTGAACCGGCGAAGGGCCATTCATGGCGGAGCTTTGATCGAATCAGGAAGACTGCGGATCCCACCGCCAGAACGACGACGGCAAATATCAGAGATTTCATGGCGGCGGTCGACAGAATATACAACCACCCCAGAATAGAAATTATCCCGGGCACGGGATACAGCCACATTCGGAAGGGCCGATTCATTTCAGGGGCACGAAACCGAAGCACAAACAAACCGATGGCCTGCGGCAGATACTGTATCAGCACACGAGTCGCCACGAGGCTGCCGATAACATCCGGCAGTTTGCCGAGGCTGAACACCGAGGCAATGAGTCCAAGGATCACAAGCGAAACGTTCGGAAAATTTTTGGTTGGATGCAGTCGGCCAAAGATGCGGAAGAAATTTCCATCCACCGCAGCTGCATAGGGGATTCTCGAGTAGCCCAGAAGAAGCGAAAACACAGACGAAAAAGCGATCCACAACATTAGAAAGGTCATTACATGCGCGGCAGTACTCCCCTGCAGCTTTTCGATATACGCGGAGGCGATATAGGCGCTTTCACGAGCCTCGCGCCACGGAATAACGCTGAGGATGGAAGAACTCATCAGAATATATAAAAGGGCAACCGCAGAGATGGAGAGCAGAATCGCGCGGGGAATGACCTTCTCGGGCTTCCGTATCTCTTCCCCCAGATAGCAGACATTGTAGTAGCCGAAGTAATCATAAAGCGCGTACAGCGTGGCATGGCCCAAGCCCGCCCAGAATACCCAGTTGATATTGAAGGCGTCCGGAGGGTAATCGGTCAAACGGTCAATATTGATGTGCGGCAATCCAACCGCCACAATCCAGAAGCATCCCGCAAGTACTCCCGCAAGCAGTATCACCGAGAGCTTTCCCAGCTCTCGTATGCCGCGATAGAGAAGGCAGACCAAAAGGATCGGGATGCATGCAGCCAAAATTCTCACACTCAAAGGCGAAAGCTGCGGCATGATAAATCGGCAGTAGTTGGCAAACCCGATACTTCCGCTGGCCACCGACAAAGGCGCCGAAAAGATGATCTGCCAGACAATCAGGAACGAAAACCAGCGCCCCATTCCCCTGGGCCCATAGGCTTCGCGCAGATAGTAATAGCTTCCGCCGGCCTTCGGCATTGCCGCACCCAGCTCACACCAGACAAGCCCATCGCAGAATGCCAGCAGCGCACCGACAAACCACCCAATCATGGCCTGTGGTCCGCCCATGGTAGACAGGAACAGGGGAATCGTAATAAACGGCCCTATTCCGATCATGTCGGTAATAGCTAAAGCGGATGCCTGCAATAACCCAAGATCTCTTCGCAGGCCGGTCTTTTCTGTCTGAAGAGTCATTTGGCAGCTCTTTTCCGAAATCGCCAGATCAACCAGAAGACTATGACTATAACAGCACCCCAGGCAGCAATATCGAGATGGTGCTGCACCTGCTTCAGCACATGGGACCACTCATCTCCAAAAAAATACCCAAGGCTGATAAAGGTTGTTATCCAGAGTAAAGCGCCTGAATAGGCAAATAAAGCAAAATGCAGGGGGCTCAGCTCGGAACTGCCGGCGACAACAGCCGTAAAATGGCGGACTCCCGGGATAAAGTAGCCCGCCACCAGGGTCCACGTCCCGAATCGATCAAACCATGCATGCACCTTATCGATCTGGGCCTGCGTGATATGAAAGAACCTGCCATAATGATGCAGGACATACAGTCCGAGGCTTCGTCCGAGGATGTAACTAATGGTTATGCCGCATACGCTCCCGAAAAATGCGGACAGATACGTGGGAAATAACGACAGATTCTTCTTATAGACAAGATACCCGGCAAAGGTCAGAAGCGATTCATCCGGAACCGGAAGCCCGACGATCCCCAAAACCAGAAGCAAAAAAATGGCCGTGTATCCATACTGCGAAACCCAATGCGCAATCGTTTCCATGCGAATCTCAAAATATCATAGGCGATCCTTCAACCTGAATCACAAATTCCATTTCCCAACAGCTCTTTGCGGTTAGGAACCGCATTGATCGGCAGTATGATGGTTGGTATCGATGAGGTCCGATATGAGCGCAAAAGTCATTCATTCGATCAACCCTGCGACAGAAGAAATCATGAGGTCCTACGAGCCGCATTCCGGCCCTGAGATCGAAAGAAAACTTCAGGCAACCCACAAAACCGCCTTCGCATGGAGATCGAAGCCCTATGCCGAACGGAGTGCTCTGCTGAAAAATGCCGCCTCCGTATTGCGAAAAAATAAAACCGGACTCGCGGAAATCATGACGGCGGAAATGGGCAAGCCCATCGTACAGTCGGAGGCGGAGATTGAAAAATGCGCATTCAATTGTGATTATTACGCCGAAAACGCGGAACGATTCCTCAAGGACGAGCCTCGCAGCTCAAACGCATCGGAAAGCTATATCCAATACACTCCGCTTGGAGTCATCCTTGCGATCATGCCATGGAATTTCCCCTTCTGGCAGGTATTCCGCTTTGCGGCTCCGGCGCTGATGGCGGGGAACGGTGCTGTTTTAAAGCATGCCTCCAACGTCCCTCAATGCGCGCTGGCGATCGAACAGGTATTTCGGGAAGCGGGATTCCCGGATGGGCTTTTTCAGACGGTCCTGGTTGGGAGCGCGGAAGTCGCCGGTTTGATTGAGCACCCGGCAATTTCGGCCGTCACGCTCACCGGGAGTGAGGGAGCAGGGCAGCAGATCGCGTCGTGCGCGGGGCGCGCGCTGAAAAAGACGGTAATGGAACTGGGCGGCTCGGACCCTTTCATTGTGCTTGAGGATGCCAATCTTGATGAGGCATTGCGGATCGGATTGTGGGCACGAACGCAGAATGCCGGTCAGAGCTGTATCGCCGCCAAACGATTTATCGTTGTCGATCGTGTATTTCAGGAATATCAAGACCGTTTCGTTGAAGCCATGCGTAGCCTGAAGATTGGAAACCCTATGGACCGAGCTACCCAAATAGGACCGCTGGCACGCGATGAATTCCGCGATGATCTGGATCGTCAGATCGAGGGAGCCGTTCGAATGGGAGCCACCGTGCTCGCCGGCGGCGCACGACGGACGGGGACCGGCTATTATTATGAATCAACCGTCTTGACCGGGGTGACACCGGACATGCCGGCAGGACGCGAGGAGCTGTTTGGTCCGGTGGCTGCCATGATGAGGGCACGGGATGAGGAAGACGCAATCCGGATTGCCAATGATACTCCCTACGGTCTGGGTTCCAGTCTCTGGAGTTCGGATATTGACCGGGCCAGGATGCTTGCACGACGTATTGAGGCAGGACAGGTATTTATAAACGGCATGGTAGCGTCCGATCCCCGGCTACCCTTCGGCGGAATCAAGCGATCGGGCTATGGGCGGGAACTATCTGAATTGGGGATACGGGAGTTTGTAAATATCCAAACCGTCTGGATTGGTCCATCAAAATAGAATATTTGAATTGCCAGGCTTTCCGGAATTCCAATTATTCGGAATCCGAAACCCTGGTCGACACTCGCCTGCGCTTTCGGTGAGGCCATCGGACAAGAAACAAACGCGGGTCGAAGGCTCAAAGAGGCAAATCCTTGAGCCTTCGATGCGAAGCGACTTAATTCAACGGCTGGCCGGCGGGAATCAGTATTTCCACTTTCGCTTGATCGCGCAGCTGGTTTACCAGCTTCGTCAGCTCCTCCTGCCCTTTCTGGTCCTTAAGAAAAGCGGTGAGCTGATCCTTGACTTCGTCCAGCGTAGACAGACCTTCCTTCTTTTTGTCCGTAACTTTGATGATGTGATAGCCAAAGCTGCTCTTTACAAGTTTTACCGAGCCGACGGGCATCGAGAAGATTGCGTTCGCATATTCCGGCGCAAGGCTGTCCTTTGTGTTGAACCCGATGTCCCCCCCCTGGGACGCAGAGCTATCCACAGAATTTTCCCGCGCAAGCTTGGCAAAATCCTCCCCCTTATTTACTCGAGCCAGGATGGATTCCGCCCGTTGTTTGGCCAGGTTATCCTGTTCAGGAGTATCTCCGGCCGGTCGGATCAGGATATGGCTGGAACGAACAATATCCGGGTGCTGGAAATCGGAAGGGTGCGCGGCATAGTATTTTCCAGCTTCATCCGGCGTGACCGCGACTTTCTTGGTCACGTTTTCCTCAATAAATTTGGAGATGGCCACGGTCTGTGCAACCTGTTTTTGCAGCGCCGCCCGATCCATTTGCTGACTTGCCAGCGCCGCATTCATTTCCGCATCGCTCTGGAAGTTTTTGCTGATTTTCTGCATCTCGGCCTGGATTTCGAGATCTGTTGCCTTTACTCCACTGGCAACGGCCTTCTGATACAACAGCTTGGTGCTGATCAGCGAGGTAAGAGCCTCCAAGGTGAGCTGACCACGGTAATCCTCCCGCAGGTTTTTCCACTCCGGGCTTCCAATCCGCGCCAATTCTCCTCGAACCAGTTGTTCCAGGTCCCGGCCCAACACGGCCTTCCCGTTGACCTTGGCTACCACGGCGGGGAAGAGCGCATTTGCACCGGCTGGAGGAACGGCTTCATCCTCAGCCTCCTTGGCGACTTCTTTGGGCGCTTCTTTCGAAGCCTCCTTCGGCTGCGCTTTTGCCGCCGGTTCCGCAGAAGCGGCCGGTTTTGGTTTTGCGGCGGTTTGGGAATAACAGATTCCGGCAGAAGCCAGGAATAGGGTTGCGATGGCAAATCGAATCAGGGACTTCACGATTATGAAATTCTCCTTTTATAGGGGTGTAAGGGCATAAGCTTATCATGTTGGCCCATTTTGCAGGTATATCATTTTATCATGCGGCCACGACAGTCCAACGCCAGTCCGATACGGATTCGGAGCCGTTTGGCTATATAGCCGCCTTAATCCTGCCGGTTCAAAACGCAGCCGAAATGCCCTTCGATCATCCTTTCTCCGCAGCCATTACAGGATCTGCAGAGCGAGCCGGTCACTTCCATTCTTCGGTATTTTGCTATGACATGCGGATCCTGAATAAAAGGCCGACAAAGAGAAACCGCATCCGCCACGTTCTGATTCAGAACGGCCTGCATGTCGGCAAACTCCCGCATCCCTCCCACGAGAATCAGAGGTTTTTCCAGGATTGGCCGTGCCTGGCGACATTCCTCCAGATAATAAGGATGCCGGGCATCCTTCCGGATATGGTGTCCCCATTTTTCCTCGATTCCTTCACTTACCTCGATAGCATCCACTCCATCTTTCTCAAGGAGCTTTGCCACGGCAAGTCCCTCGGCCAGCGTTTTGCCCTGAGGGTGATAATCCTTCAACCCAAGCTTGAGCAAAAGTGGGAAATCCGGTCCGGTCGCCTGGCGAATACCCCGGCATATCGTCCGCAGGAAACGGGCACGGTTTTCCGGGGACCCGCCCCATTCATCCTCCCGCTGATTCATGACGGGCGATAGAAATGCACTGAGAAACCAGCCATGGGCGGCATGAAGCTGAACGGCATCGAATCCTGCTTCCGCGATGCGGCGGGCAGCCTGTATATAGGCATCAATCATTCCATGGATCTCGTCTACGCCCAGTTCACGAACCCTGGCACCAGACTCCGGATCCACCACCGCCGACGGTCCCACCGCCGGAACGCCGGTCACCGCCTCCCGGCTTCTGAATCCGCAATGCAGGATCTGTCCGGCAATGAGGGCTCCATTCGCATGCACGGCTTGTACAAGCTTTTGCAGCGAGGGGATATCTTCATCCGTTTCCACGCTCAACTGGCCCTCGGTCCCCATGCCATCACGAGTGGGAAACAGCCCCCCGGAAATAATGAGGCCTATCTCGCCTTGGCTCAACGTATCGTAGAGCTTTATTTGGGCCTCACTGACACTTCCGTTCCGGCCAAGATTATCAAACGTTGCAGAACGGACAAATCGGTTTGGGATCTGAAGCTGGTTGATTTCCATCGGATCAAACAAACTCGGCATCTCGGATCTCCTGAAAGAGGCATTGCGCGAAATCGCCGGCCGACTGCATATCGGGCCGACTCGGGGACACCCATGGTTTCCGGTTGAGGATATATTGTCTTTGCCGAAAATGAAACGAATCATCTTCTCTTCTGAAAACTTTCCAAACATTTTGTTGATTTTCGGCATGGATTTTGGAAAGGTTATTCACCCCAAGATAAAAACGTCATACGCTTTGAATGAGAACGGCCCGGATTCAGGGGAAATCCGGCCAATATCTTCGGTATCAAATCTATTTGATGGTTCATTGTAGGGTCCTATGGAAAGTCAGATTCGAGGCAACTTGGGGTGGATCGAGGTCATCTGCGGAAGTATGTTCAGCGGAAAAAGCGAGGAACTGATCCGCCGTTTGAGACGGGCGCAAATTGCCCGCCAGCGCGTCCAGATTTTTAAGCCTAAAATCGACGCGCGGTACTCTGAAAACCACATCGTCTCACACAGCGAGCAAAAAATTGCCTCGCTGCCGGTAAGCAGTTCCAGGGAAGTCATGGATCTGATCGATATCCGAACCGAAGTCATCGGAATCGATGAGGCACAATTTTTCGACAAGGACATTGTTCAGGTTTGCAGCCGGCTCGCAGACATGGGCAAGCGAGTTATTGTCGCAGGCCTGGATCAGGATTACCTGGGCCGTCCCTTTGAGCCCATGCCCCAACTGCTGGCCATTGCGGAATATATTACGAAAACTCTGGCTATCTGCGTGCGTTGTGGAAATCCTGCGAACCGAACTCAGCGACTGATCCAAAGCGATGAACGTGTCGTTGTCGGTGCAGCCGACATCTACGAGGCACGCTGTCGACGGTGCTTCGAACCGCACCCGCCTGAATCATAAACTGACAGTTCGCGATTTTACTTGGGCGAGTTCCCGCGGCTGGAGTCCAGGTATGGAACCGGGAGCCTTTTGCCCGGCGGCACAGAATAACATCAGTCTTTTCTACGGGAGTAGCGGTGAGCTTCAATTGGCTGGACTGGCTTGTTGTTGTCGCGTACCTGGTAGCGATCACACTCTTTGGCGTCCATTTCCGGAAGCAGCAGCAATCGATGCGCACCTATTTTTTGGGCGGCAAGAACGTGCCGGCCTGGGCGCTCGCGCTTTCCATCGTTGCAACGGAAACGAGCACGCTTACCATCATTGGCACTCCCGCAATCGCCTATGCGGGCAACTTCACCTTCCTGCAACTGGTGATGGGATACATCGTCGGCCGCATTCTTATCTGCCTGATATTCATCCCATCCTATTTCAAAGGCGAAATGTATACGGCCTATGAACTGATGCAGCGCCGCTTTGGACCGACTATCAAACATGCAACCGCCAGTATGTTTTTGATAACGCGTGGCATGGCTGAGGGCGTGCGGGTTCTGGCAATTGCAACGGTAGTAAGCATCGTCCTGGGCACCGGAGATATCTGGTCGATCGTCATCATTACCGCGCTCACGCTAATCTACACCTTTGAAGGCGGACTGACCGCTGTCATCTGGACCGACGTGATTCAGCTTGGAATTTACATTGGAGGCACACTGGTGGCCTTCTTCGTAATTCTTGGATTGATCCCGGGCGGGTGGAACGGCATTCTGGCCAATGCCGGGCACAAGTTTGTATTCCTGAATTTCGACACGAATTACCGTTTATCCTATACATTTTGGGCGGGCATTATCGGAGGGGCGTTCCTTAACATTGGCAGCCATGGCGTTGATCAGCTGATTGTTCAAAGACTCCTGGCCGCCCGGAATGAGCGCGACAGCAAGGTATCGCTCATTTCGAGCGGATTTATCGTTTTCGTGCAATTTTTCCTGTTTCTCATAATCGGTGTCATGCTCTACAGCTTCTATCAGTACCATCCCGGAGAAGCGGTTCCGGCTTCCAATGATGCCATCTTCCCTACCTTTGTAGTCCGGCACCTGCCCCATGGGATTTCCGGCCTGATGATTGCCGCCATCCTCGCCGCTGCGATGTCGAACCTGAGCAGTGCTTTGAATTCGCTGGCATCGACAACCGTTGTGGATTTCTATCGGCCGTTTATCAAATCCGGAGCCTCTGAATCGAAAGAGCTCAGTATCTCGAGATGGATCACCGTTGCCTGGGGCATTGTTCTTGCGTTTCTGGCGATCGTTACGCTGCTTTCGCACGGCATGAAATCCGTGCTGGAACGAGGCTTGACTATCGTTTCCATCAGCTACGGAAGCATGGTCGGCGTATTCCTCCTGGGAGTGCTTACCAGGAAAGCCAATGAGAAGGGCTCGATGATCGGGATGGCGGCAGGCCTGATTTCAATGCTCGCTGTGTGGCATTACAGCACGATCGCATTTACCTGGTATGTTCTGATCGGAACCGCCACCACCTTCACTGTGGGCTTTGCTGCGAGCTGCCTGATCGGAAATACCAAGCATTAGTGCCGACATTCACGATTATGGCCGGGGCCGGCTCTCGAGCTGCGGCACCCGCACCATCGCCACCTTGAACGCGGGGGCTCAATTCGGAATGATGGTGCGCCGGTGCTGCCCTTCACCGATTATTTTGTCGCCTTCGGTCACGCGCACTTCAAACAACAGCTTTCGGCCATCGGCTTCGAGCACCCTGCACCATGACTTTACCTGCGATCCCAGGGCAGCCGCCGCCTTATGTTTTATGTGGACTTCGTAACCAACGGTCGTAAACCCGGGCGGAAGCAGACTCTGTACCAGGTCCTTTGCAACGCCCTCCATCAGACTGATCATCATCGGAGTAGATAAAACCGGCATTTTGGTATGGGTCACCACCAGCGAATCGTCCACCGTCACCATCTGTTCTGAGGTCAGTCCGGGCTTGATGCTGTCAAATTCAGACATAAGGTCCTTTCGCTAAATACATACAGTCGGGAGGCACGCCGCATGCCCCATCCAATGCATGCCATAGTACCTGATTCCCCTTTCAAAGCAAGTCCGGTAAAAGCAAATGGAACTATATCTGGCGGCAATTTCGAGAGTGCATCATTTGCTGCCGTCTGTGCGTGAATGAATATTTATTTTATGCTATTTTGTATCCGTATATTGGCATTTCCTCACCATTGAATGGAGACAACCGAAATGCCTCTGGATGCAGGATCCTTTTTGCCGGAGCATCGAGTCCGGGCTTCTATCGAACCCGCCCATTTCGACAACAAAATCCAGGATGATGATTATGCCCGCCACCACGGCTTTCGCGCCGGCCTTGTCTCGGGAATGTCGATGTACGCATACATGTCACGCCCCCTCGCCGAACAATTGGGACGGGATTGGCTGGAGCGTGGCTCTGCGGAAGTCCGCTTTGTTCGGCCCGTTTACGAAGGAGAGGAAATTCGTATCGGGGGCGCCGTCACATCCATTGCCTCGGACGGCACGATGCTGATTCACTATCAGTCATCCAACAGCCAGGGAGTACTGTGCGGCATTGGGACGGCACAGCTGCCTCCAGCGCCGCCATCAGCCGAACCACGCCCGGAGGACTACCCGGCCAGTCGGGCGAAATTGCACCGCCCCATATCCCTGGAATCCCTGCACGCCGGCGACAGCCTTGTTCCGGTTTCATCCGACTTCACCTGGAACATTCACTGGCAGTATTGTCGGAAGGCGATCAGGGATCTTCATCCGCTGTACGAAAAGATACTGCACCCGGGGTGGCTTTTAAGCCGTGGCGGCCAGATTCTGGCCGCCAACTATTCGATTCAGGCATGGATTGATGTTTCCTGCCGAGTACAGCATTTCCACGTCCAGGAAGAGGAATGCACCGTTCAGACCCGTGGAAGGATTCAGGGCAAGTTCGAGCATAAAGGGGATCATTTCGTGGAACTGGACCTGGCGGTCTTTGCCCCGGAACGCTGCCTGGCAACCATTCACTATACGGCTATTTTCCGCATCGCCCCCAATGCCGCTTAAGCAGGTGTCCGGGAATTAGCGTAAAGGCTTGCGCGTGCAATGCCTGGAATTGTGGAGAGGAGTGGGCGGGAAAGCAGCCGCGATTCGGCTCACGCCATATTACTGCTTGATCAGCGCGCGGGCTCCTGAACGCATCCCCTCAAGCGTCAGTTCATACATCGGGAAAACATTCCGTATGATCCGCGTGGATGGAACGGACGACCACCACTGCTGCGGCTCCGGGTTGAGCCAAATCGCTTTTCGAAAACGCTTGCGGATGTCGATCAGCCATTCGATTCCAGGGCGGTCATTGCGATACCAGTAGTCGATCGCTCCGTTCTTATTGAGCAGTTCGCTGGGCGCCATGTAGGCATCCCCTACCAGGATTACCTTGTAATCGCGTTTCGCCTGATCCAGCACGATCCTCGTAGGAATGGCTTTGTTCTGCCAGATATCGGTATACAGCTCCTGGTAAACACAATTGTGAAAATAGTAGAACTGCAGATCCTTGACTATGTCTTTGGCGGCGGAAAAAAGCCGGCTGACCAGTTCAGCATGCGGATTCATGGTTCCGCCTGCATCCATGAGCAGCATCAGCTTGATCCTTTTCTTGCGCGCGCGGTCCCAGATGAATTCGAGTTCGCCCGCATTCCGGCAGGTAGCATCAATGGTCCCGTCAACATCCAGTGAATCTTTTGGGCCTTCACGCACAACCTGCCGAATATAACTCAGCACGGTCTTGATGGATCGCGTATCCAGCGCCAGGTCATCGCGGTAATTCTGAAAGCTGCGCTTTTCCGCAATCTGAATGGCACTGCGATGACGGCTTTCATTCTGCCCGATCCGCACGCCGGCCGGATTGTATCCCCATGCGCCGTATGCAGAGCGTCCGCCTACACCGATGGCCCGATTCCCGCCCATATGGAGCTCATCATCCTGGTTTTGCAGCCGATCGCGAAACCGGTCCAGAACTTCATCAAAGGAGAGTTCCTCTACAACCTTCTTCTCTTCCTCTGTCAATTCAAGCGGCGGAATGCGAAGCAGCCTTTCCTCTATTTCCCGGATCAGCTCGTCATCGGACTCGATGTGGCCAAAACACTCCAGAAAGGCCTGATCGTATTTGTCGAAGTGGGCTTCAGTTTTGATGAGGATGGCGCGGGCGAGATAGTAGAAGCGCGTCAGCGAGCTGTCCGCCAGATTTTCCGAGAGCGCCTTCTGCAACAATAGCCACTCATTAAACGTAACCGGAACGTCACGATTTCTCAGTCTTTGGAAGAAGTTGACAAACATACCCATCGTGGATGCCCGTTCCTAGTGCACTGATACTTTGGCCACATCCTCTTCGGTCTTCAAAAGGACGCCGATGTAAGGGAATCGCTTCTTCAACTCATCTTCCGTGATCCCGCCGGCAATGATGGCCTGAATCCAGTCGAGAAGCTCGCTGGTGGAGGGACGCTTCTTAAGCTCATGCCGCTGGCGAATCAGGTAAAATCTTGCCACGATCTGCGAAATCAGATTATGTCGAAGATTCGGGAAATGGACCTTGGCAATCTTCTCCATCATCGCGGAATCGGGAAACTCGATGTAATGAAAAAGGCACCGTCGAAGGAATGCATCCGGCAGCTCTTTTTCACTGTTGCTTGTAATCACGACAATGGGACGATGCTTGGCCTTGTAATGGTCCGCGGTCTCGACAACGTCGAAACTCATCTGATCCAGCTCAAAAAGCAGATCGTTGGGGAACTCAAGGTCTGCCTTGTCGATTTCGTCGATCAGGAGCACCACCTGCTCATCCGCGCGAAGCGCTTCGCCCAGTTTTCCGAATTTGATGTATTGCCTGATATCCGAAACATTCTTGTCATGGAAACGCGAATCGTTCAATCGCTGCACCGTATCATACACATATAGGCCTTCAGTGGCCTTTGATGTCGATTTGATATTCCAGCGAATGAGACGCAGTTTCAGATCTTCCGCGATTACCTGGGCAAGCTGAGTCTTTCCGGTACCGGGTTCTCCTTTCAACAGCAGCGGCCGCTGCAAAACAATCGCCGCATTGACTATTTCTTTCAGTGCATCACTGAGGATGTATTGATCGGTCCCTTGGAATCTGTTCATCTGAAACTGACGCCCTCCCTTTCTCTAAATGCAAGCGGGTAGTGTACCACGACCGGCCGGTCTACATTGAAGTCACAAAACGCTGAAAATAAACGGGCATTAGAATTCTTTTATACTGGATTAGCTCAGCTTCCGGCTCAGGATGCGCTCTGCAGCAGCGCGATGGGGGTTATCCAGCAGCTGACCGTCATAAGTGGTCAGCGCCTTCCCCCTGTTCTCGGCCGCATCCAGTTCAAAAATAACTCTCTCAGCCCATGCAATCTCTTCGGGAGTAACATCGAACACGCGATTGATTATCGGCAGTTGGTTCGGGTGAAGCACACTCTTGCCGCTATATCCCAGACGACGCGCCTGGCAGGATTCCTTTTCAAGCAGGTCGGCATTGTGAATGTCAAAACATGGAGCGTCGATGGCATCAATCGCTGAAGCCCTGGCCGCCGTAACGATCATCTGCAACGCCAGAAGCAGCTCTGCGCGATCCGGACCGGGCTGGCAATGGAGATCCGCAACATAATCGGCCGATCCGAAAATCATCGAGGCCATCCGCGGCGAGGAGGCAGCGATTTCGGCTGCGCGCAACACTCCGGAAGCTGACTCAATCATCGCATGGATCCCTATGCTTCCTTCGAGCATCCCGTGGCTGCGCTCCACCTCGAGCAGTATCTTCTCTGCCTGCATGATATCGGATGAGCCTTCCACTTTGGGCAGGCAGATCCCGTCCGGACGACAAAGGGCTATAACCATCAGATCCTTCTCGCCAATGGACGAGTGAAGGCCATTAATTCGGACGACCACTTCGCGCTCTCCATAGTCGATCGTCCGCAGCGCATTTGCAATATTCTCCCTGGCGGCATCTTTCCTCGACGCGGCAACCCCGTCTTCCAAATTAAGCAGAAGCATATCCGAGGAAATTTCGGTCGCTTTCTGCAGCATCTTTTCACTATCGCCCGGCACATACAGGGCGCTTCGCCGCAAACCGGTTTTCATTCAATCTTCCTCCCGCATTCATATTATCGAAGTAATGATGGCCATCCCAAGTTCATTTTTGCGCCTATCAGCGAGATGGTACACATATCAGCAGCGTCTGCCCACGATGCTGATTCCCCGCGGAATGGTTCGACAATTGGAGGAAACGGCTGCGCCCGCATTCAATGCTTTGGGCGCAGGTCGGAAAGGCTCCTAGATTTTGTGAAGCGCGAAGATCAGGTAGAGATGGTAGCAGCACAATAAGGTGTATGCCCAAAGGCAGAGTCGCGCGGCAAATTTGCCAAGAGTCCATTCCTTGTGAATAAAAATCACAGCCAGCGGGATCACGGTCATCGCGGCTTTGGCTCCATAAAAGGCGGGCAGCCCCCCGTGCTGAATAATGGCATCCATGACAGGGTTCAATTCCGTGGCGGTTCCTTTTGTCATATGCAACCCGGTCATCACGGCATCGATGGCCGAGAGAATCAGCACGGCCGTGGTGATAAGCCAGGTGCGAAAATCATAAATATCGACATAAGCCCCCTGGTCCGTCTTCCTGCGACCTTTGCTGCGCCTTCTGTGGAACGGGCCCGATAATGTGGCCCAGAGCGAGGCTTGCGCTCTGCGGTCGATACCGCTACGCCTCTCAGGCAGCACTTTTCGCGTCGCTGGATCCAGGTAAAAATTTCGTGCCATTCTAGTCAACTATTATCGGCCCAAATGCCTTACAGGTTTACCCTCAGGTTCAAGTTCCCCCAAATTTGCAAAACCAATATTGAAGAATTATTTCACTTATTATTTCCACCTCGCAAATGATGCCGCGTTTTCTATCCCCGGGATCCGGTCCTGAATATTTGATTCAGGGCCCATTCGACATGTTCGTGAACCAGCGGGCTCGAATCGCTCATCGCTTCCTGCAAAGAAGGTATAGCCTCAACGGCTCCGGAATTCCCCAGTGCAACCGCCACATTCCGGACCAATCCATCGCGGGTTGCCCGCAGGATTGGGCTTCCGGCAAATTTGCGTGCAAACTCATCTTTGGTAATCCGCAGAAGAGGCACGAGATCAGGCGCGATATTTCCTTTAACCGGTTGGAATTCGGGTATCTCTGTCCTGACAGCGAACCTGTTCCAGGGGCAGGCCTCCTGGCAGTCATCACATCCATAAATTCGATTCCCGATCAGAGGCCGCAAATGGACAGGAATCGATCCGCGCAATTCAATGGTCAGATAGGAAATACAACGAGCGGCATCCACAACGTGGGGTGCAACGATAGCACCGGTCGGACAGGCAGTCAGACAACGGGAACAGTTCCCGCAATAATCGCCTGCGGGATCATCATATTCCAATTCAATGTTCAGCAGAATCACACCGATGAAGAACCAGGATCCACAGTTACGGGCAACCAGGTTTGTATGTCGGCCCATCCATCCCACGGAGGTTTGCGATCCCCATACCTTCTCCATAATGGGGCCCGTATCTACATAGCATCGCCCCTCCGCAGACGGCTGAATATCGTGGATATGCTTCAGCAGGAGTTCCAGGCGGCCGCGGATGACTGTGTGGTAATCACCTCCCAGAGCATACTGGCTGATTTTCCCCTTTAGCGGATCCTTGACGGGGACATTCCCTGAAAAGTAATTCATGGCCACCACGATCATTGATCGGGCATTGGCCATCACCAGGCCGGGATCCATGCGTTTTGCGGCCTGTCTTTCCATGTAGCGCATCTCTCCATGGAATCCGCGCATCAGCCAGTCGGCGAGATGGTCTGGATCGGGAAGAGTGCGGACGGCCGTAATTCCTGTTTTGAAAAAGCCCAGGCGGCCGGCCTTATCGCGAATTCGAGCGCTCAACTCCGAAGCGCTATGAGGCAATGACTGGTTTTCGGATAAAGGATCCGGTGTCATTTTTTAAATGTCTGAGACAGAAAAGGCAGCGTCTCATCGAGGTGGGCGGCGATGAGCGCCCATCCGTGCGGCTCTCCAGGATGCACTTTGAAGATATGAGCTGTTTTGGATTCGGTCAGAATTCGATCCAGGGCCTTTGCGCCCTCATCCAGGTGGGTCATAGGAATGTAGCGATCATCCGTCCCGTAATCGAAATAAATCTTCAACCCATCCAGTTTGTGAGTCTTTGCCAGGATCAGCGGATTATTGGCGTCCCAAGCATCCTGCCGAATAGGGTCTCCGAAAATCGGCGTCATCATGTTGACGAAGAACGAATAGAATCTGGAAGCTTTAACCTCCTCAGAAACCGCCAGCGGGTTGGCTCCAGGAAAAAGAATGGGGGACTGCCCGACGACGGCGGAATAACGGTCAGGATATTTCATGGCTATCTTCAACGCGCCGTAGCCACCCATCGAGGTCCCGGCAATAGCTCTGTTCTCGCGCCCTCTGGCCGCCCGGTAATTCGTCTCCATGAAAGCAATGAATTCCTGCGCAATGAGATCCTCGTATCGACGGGTTCCATCAAGGTAATTGCAGTAGAAACTGCTGTCGCCCCGCGGATGCACCATGATGAATTCCGGAATTTTTCCCGAAAGCATCATCTGTTCGAGCGTGCTCTGCACATGCCCGTAACGCTCCACGGTCCAGCTTGTTTCATCATTGTTGAGGCCGTGAAGAAAATAAACAACCGGGAACGTGCGGGACGAATCCTTTGAAAAGGATGGAGGAAGGAAGATGCTGTAGGCTTCGGTCTGGCCAATGGATTTGGATTCAACAGACTTGAATTCCACCGTGGATCCGCCGGGAAGCGTAATGGTGCTTCGATCCGTCCGGCGGCGCTCATCGCCAAATTGCGCCCACGCCATCTGTAGCACGATTGATAGCAGGATTGCGGCTGCAAGCAGAGCCACAGCGTTACCGGACCGCAGATGTCGATACAGGGCCATTCCATCCTCCGCCGCTTACCGCTAGGGGTGAATTGTTTTCCGAGATGCCAAAGCCGGTCCAAACTTTTGGGTAAATTGAAGAGCCACAGTTTCGGTTATGCAAAACACCGGCGCGCTTTTGCGCTCGAAATAATGCATCAATCTTCAAGATACCGCCTCAAGGTCGATCTCGATCCGGATAGTTCCGTTAGGATCTGCCATTTTAAGGTGGCGCAACATTCCCCGAACCGTATCAAGAATAATGATGCGAGAAAACCCATTACTCAGGTTTAGCGGCACGGCAGCCTGATTGACCACGATATGGACGTTTTCCCCATCAATATCGTAGCTCAGATCCCGGATCGGTTCCGGAAGCTTAAGGGATGCAGCCATCCCAGTGCAGACATTGGCCACAAACCTGCCAATAAAGGGGGTTAAATGTGCTTCGATCTGATTGCTGAATAAACGAATTCGCATAAACATGAATACTATCACATGTTTGGCCGATACAATCCCTGCGGACGACACAAATCGGCCCGTTTGGCATACGAAATGACGCAGAGGATTCCCAACGTGGATGCGCAATCCTGAGACGAGCCTCTGGATTGCTTTGAATTGCCCTCGCAGACCTTCTCTGATAGGATGCTGCGCGGCCTCAGCGGAACCGGATACAGAATGGAGCGGTGACAAACCATGGAAAAGATGGCGGTAACAGGCGGGGCGGGTTTTATTGGATCCAACCTTTCAGAGCACCTTTTGGGCATGGGTTTCTCTGTCATCATCGTGGATAACCTGAGCACGGGGAGAAAACAAAACCTTGTTCAGATATCCGAAAAGGCAGGAGACCGCCTGAAGTTCCTGCAGATGGATATCAATGAAACGAAGGCGCTGAGGGAAGCTTTCTCCGGTGTTTCCTTTGTATTCCATCTCGCGGCTATTCCTTCGGTCGCCCGGTCGATTGATGATCCCGTCGCGACGCAGTTTGCCAATATCAATGGAACCATGTCCGTGCTGATGGCTGCCCGGGAAGCCGGAGTAAAAAGGGTTATAGCGGCCTCCTCTTCTTCGGTCTATGGAGATGAACCGAATCTCCCCAAAAAAGAGGAACGCATTGGGCGATGCCTTTCCCCCTATGCGCTCAGCAAGTTTGTTGCAGAAGACTATTGTCGGCTCTTCTTCCGCCTATATGGACTGGAAACGGTAGCATTGCGTTACTTCAATGTTTTCGGCCCGAGACAGGATCCCAAATCCGAATATGCAGCGGTTATCCCGCGATTCAGCACCTGCATGCTGGCTGGGAAACGGCCTACCATTTATGGGGATGGTGAGCAGACAAGGGACTTCACGTTTGTTACCAATGTGGTGGATGCAAACTGGAGAGCGGCAACGAGCTCGGATGTGGCAGGACAGGCCTTCAACATTGGTTGTGGAACTCGGACGAGCCTGAACCAGCTGATAGAAAAGCTGAACGGCATACTCGACAGCCAAATCACACCGAATTACGAAGCCGCCCGAAAAGGCGATGTACGGGACTCTGTGGCCGATATCAGCAAAGCCCAATCTATGCTGGGATACACCCCGGCCACCACGCTGGAAGCCGGCCTGCGTCGCGTTGTAGAGTGGTACCGCAGCGGTCCCGAAGCTGTGCAGCAGTAGGCAAACAACCTCTGCTCGATTGACTATTTTTGACGGCTCTCCTCACAAGACTGTCCAGAGTCGGCTGAAAGCATGGGATCATGTTCTCATTTCTTTTTGTTGATACGGAGCGTGTCTGGCGAGGAGGGCAGGGTCAGCTCTTTACTCTGCTGGAAGGATTGCACGAAAAAGGCCACACGGTTCACCTGGTATGCCATCCCAACACATTGCTGGAAACCAGAGCCCGGGAAATGAGGCTGTCTGTCCATCCTGCGGCAATCCGGAATGAATTCGGTCTAATTTCCTTTTTCCGCCTGCTTGGTATTTTAAAGCAGGTCCATCCCGACGTTCTTGCCTTTAATACGCCACGGGCCATGCTGCTTGGAACTTTGGCATCCCAGCTTGTCCCAACCCGTGCAAAGATTGTTTTCCGCAGGGTCAACTTCCCGTTACACAGAAATTTCTTCACTCGTTTTAAATATACCTGGGGGATCGACTCTGTGGTGGCGATATCCGAATCGATTCGCCTGCAACTCCAGGTCTGCGGCATCCCGGCTTCGAAAATCCGTACCATTTATGAGGGAATCGATTTATCGCTCTATCCCCGACGAACTCGAGAACTCAAACGTTCGCAGGATGTCCCGGTGGTTGTCGGTACCGTGGCTCATTTGAGCCCGGAGAAGGGACTGCAATACCTGATCGAGGCCGCAAGTTTGATCCCGGATGTAAAAAAACGCGTCCGGTTTGTAATTGTAGGGGATGGCGTCTGTCGTGAGGAGCTTTGCCGGTACGCGGAGGAACGTGGATTGGCAGACATATTCGAGTTCGCGGGTTTTCATGCCAGTACCTCCCAATTTGTAGAATCGTTTGATATATTTGCTCTTCCAAGCCTTTCCGAAGGTTTGTCTTCCGCGATACTGGAAGCAATGGCATCATCTTTGCCGATTGTAGCCACCCGCGTGGGAGGCATCCCGGAACTGGTTCAAGAGGGCCACAATGGTTTGCTTGTTGCCCCTGGCAATCCCATAGCGCTTGCCGGTGCGATCCAGCGTCTGGTGGAAAATCCGGAAGAGGCCAGAAGAATGGGTGAGCTTGGGAGGGACCGGATGGAGCAGCAGTTCACGATCGAGCGCAAAATTTCCGAGACCGAGAAGCTCTGCAGTTCTCTCCTCCAAAAATCGGCAGTTTCCTAGCGGTCTACCTATGCTCAACAGCCAGACAATTGGAAAGTTGCTTCCGCCTTCTCTGCAGAATAGATCCGAACGGGTCGCCTTCCTTGCCCTGGCAGGCAGCATCTCGCTCGTCCTTGTTTCAATCGCCGCATCTCAGGCTTTGCTCGCCGTCGCCATCCTGGGATTCATCTGGGTCCTCAAAAAATACAAAGGCACAATACCTCCCGGAATGCAGATTCTGGCGCCGCTGATCACTTTCATGATCTGGACGCTGATCACCATTCTGGCGTCCAACAACGTCACGCTCGGAATGCAGGGAGCCAAGAAGTTTTTTCTATTTCTACTGGTACCGATTGTTCCGCTTCTGATGCGCGGACGCGGCCGAACGGATTGGGTCTATAAAGCCATCTTCTTTGTTGCGGTCGTTTCCTCCCTGAAGGGTCTTGCACAGTTCGCAGCCAATCCGGATAGAGATTTGCTCCATCGAATCTCAGGGTTCATGAGTCAGTGGATGACCTACTCCGGGCTGCTCATGCTGGTATTGGTGCTTCTGACGGCGTATGCATTCTGCAACGGCATACAAAGACATCTATGGGTGATCCCGGCCGGCGTGTTTATAGTCCTTGCGCTCCTTCTTTCACTGACTCGGAACTCCTGGATGGGCGCCATAGCCGGCATAGTCGTCCTGGTCCTGTTAAGGCGTCCACGCGCATTTGTCTTTTTGCTTGCCTCTATTCTGATCTTGTATGCCTTGGCTCCCGGTCAGGTCAAACAAAGGATCCAATCGATCGTCGATACAAGCGATCCACGCTCTCATGTATACATGACAGCGCTGCATATGATCCAAGACCATCCATGGCTTGGAGTCGGCCCAAAAAATGTCAGCGTTGAAGCGCTGAAATACCGAGATGTCGAGCATTTCCCGGATTGGCTGAAGCGGGTTCTCGGTCTGATTTCGACACCATCAAAATACCAGGAAGAAGAAAAGGAGTACCCGGGCTGGCTATACCAGCACATGCACAACAACTTTTTGCAGATTGCGGCTGAGACCGGCCTCCCTGGCCTGGCAATCTGGCTCTGGTTCATGTGCAGGCTCGCCTGGGATGCGTGGGGATGCTATCGATTTGCAAAAAGCGTTCAGTTCCCAGGCGATGACAGCCTTCGCAGAGAAGCGCTGACAGCCTCCACGGCTGCACTCGCCGCCTCAGCGGCACTCCTGGTCGCAGGAATGTTTGAATATAATTTCGGAGACTCGGAAGTTCTCACACTGTTCCTTTTCATTATGAGCGTGCCTTACGCATTTGCGGTTTCAGAGACGGATTTACAGCGAGCCGGATCGAATGGAGCGATTTCGACCGGCCCGGCAGAGCTCTAACCCGGAAATATACGGTTTCCATTGAAGATAGCAATTCTCGGCACACGCGGGATTCCTGCAAACTATGGCGGATTTGAAACCTTTGCAGAGGAATGCGCAGCGGGGCTCGTGGCCAGGGGCCACGAAGTTACGGTTTACGGTCGATCCCATTACGTGCCCGGAACCGTAAAGTCGCATCGCGGCGCCACGGTCATCGTTCTGCCAACGCTGCAAATGAAGTATACCGATACGGTTGTTCACACCTTTCTGTCGGTTCTTCATTCGCTTTTTCGGAATTATGACCTTATTCTGATCTGCAATGCCGCAAACAGCATTTTTGCGTGGATTCCACGCATTTTCGGCACTCCCGTGGCCGTCAACGTGGACGGAATCGAACGGATGCGTCGAAAATGGAACTGGCTCGGCCGCGCCTACTACCGGATATCGGAGTATCTCTCCACCTGCTTTCCCAGTGAGATCATAACGGATGCCAGGGTGATCGAACGTTATTACAGGGAACAATACAAAACCGAATCTGTTTTTATCCCGTATGGAGCAAGAACCGCCAGAATTGCGGGTCAGGCAACCCTGGATCGGCTCGGACTGAGCCCGGGAGATTATTTTCTGTACGTTAGCCGCTTTGAACCGGAAAACAATCCTCTTCTTGTCGTCAAAGCATTCGAAAAGATCCGGACACAACGGAAGCTGGTGATGGTTGGAGATGCGCCCTACTCCGCCCAATACATTCAAAAAGTGAGGGAAACCCAAGACCCGCGGATCCTGTTCCCGGGGACTGTATATGGGGAAGGCTATTGGGAATTGCAGGCCAATGCCTTCTGCTACATTCACGCAACCGAGGTCGGCGGCACCCACCCGGCCCTCATCGAGGCTATGGGCCAGGGAAATCTCATCATTGCCAACAACACTCCGGAAAATTCCGAGACTCTCGGCGGATGCGGGATTCTGTACGACAGAAACGACGTGGAATCCCTTAGTCAATGCCTCCAGTCGGTCGCCGATAACCCCAGCGAACACAAGGAATTGAAAAAAGCAGCGCTGGATCGGATCCATTCGGTATATTCCTGGGATGCGGTGATTGATCAATACGAGCGGCTGTTCTTAAGAATGGTAAAAAAATAGTCTCCCGGCTCCGGTCGCCTCTCCCCTGACTTCTGGCTTCTTCAAAAGACCATCCCGGTTTATAATTCGCGGCTTGCACGAGGCACTATATGCAATCAGACGGGAGAACGCTCCCTTTCATGATTCCATGGGTTATTCTGTCCAACTTTCTGAAGAAGATCTATCTTCAGCGGAGCCTGATCCGCAATTTCGTTATCAGGGATTTGAAGGCGCGGTACATCGGGTCCTTTATGGGCCTTTTCTGGAGCGTCATTCATCCGATTGTGCTGTTGGTCAGCTATAGCTTTGTCTTTGTCATCATTTTCAAACAGGTGCCCAAGCCGGAAACAGGGACGGATAATTTCCCCTTATTTCTATTCTGCAGCATCCTTCCCTGGCTCTTTTTCCAGGACACGCTTCAGCGATCGAGCACCGTGCTTATCGACAATGCCAACCTGGTGACCAAAACGCTGTTTCCCAGCGAAATCCTGCCATTGGCAGTGGCACTGGCCGGGCTTGTCAATCATCTGATCGGGTTTGCGATTCTACTCGTCATTATTTTCTTTACGATAGGAAAGATCAGCATTTTCATCCTCCTGGTCCCGGTTTATTTCCTGATGCTCATGCTTTTTACTCTGGGTGTCTCCTGGTTTGTTTCCAGCCTGAACGTCTTTGTGCGTGATGTTTCCCAGGTTCTCACCGTCATTCTGACGTTCTGGTTCTGGTTTACGCCTATCTTTTACACGGCAGACAGGTTTCCGGCCAAGCTGATGATTCTGATCCGGCTGAATCCCATGGCCCATGTTGTCGTGGGATACCGGGATTGTCTGCTTCGCAGGCAAATGCCCGACATGAAAATTCTGGCTATCCTGACAACCGTATCGGTTGTGATCTTCATGGTGGGTGGTCTCTTTTTCCGAAAAACAAAGCGCGAATTTGTGGATGTCCTCTAATGGCAGTGATCACGGTCCGGCACCTTTCAAAAAAATATAGAATCTACGATCGCCCGTGGGACAAACTGCGCGAACTGGTCGGATTCGGATCGACAAAGCTGCATCGTGAATTCTGGGCACTGGAAGATATCTCGTTCGAACTGGAAGCCGGGCAGACACTGGGAATCATCGGACAGAACGGGTCCGGGAAAAGTACGCTGCTTCAGATCCTCGCAGGCATCATGAGCCAGACGCTCGGAGACTGCCTGGTCTCTGGAAAAGTGTCCGCATTGCTGGAACTGGGCTCAGGGTTTAATCCGGAATTCACCGGACGTGAAAATGTCTATATGAATGGCGCAATCCTGGGTCTGGACACGCGGGAGATGGACAAGCGCTTTGATCGGGTCGCCGCCTTTGCTGAAATCGGCGACTTCATCGATCAGCCGGTCAAAACTTATTCCAGCGGGATGTTCATGCGGCTGGCCTTTGCAGTGGCCGTGAATGTCGACCCGGATATTCTTCTTGTAGATGAAGCGCTGGCCGTTGGCGATCTGATTTTTCAGCACCGGTGCATGCACCGGATGAATTCTCTGCGCGATAGCGGGAAGACTACCGTCTTCGTGACCCATGACCTGGAAGCCATTACAAAGTTCTGCGACCGGGCGATACTCCTCGACGGCGGACGGCTTCTCGAGGACGGAAGACCGGATGTGGTTGTACAGAAATATCGTGCACTGATGTTTGAACGGGAACGCAAATACGGCGGCTTCGATGGGACTGCGATCCCAGGCATGGCAGAGCTGCGCGCCGAAAAGGAAATGCCGGTCGCCCGTACGATCCCCAACATCGATCACCGGTTTGGCAATGGCGAGGCGCTGATTCTGGGGGTTGAATTGCTCGACAGCTCCGAAAAAACAGTTTCGCAGGTTGTGGGGGGGCAAACGGCCATCATCCGCGTTTCCGTTCAACTCAAGCAGGATATTGAGAGGCCAATCATAGGGTATACAATGCGCGACCGGCTGGGCGTCGAGATATCGAGTTGTAACACGTCCTATGCGGGACGCCCCCTCCCTTCAGGAAAAGCAGGACAGATAATAACCAGCGACTTTTCGATCAAATTCCCGGACCTGGCGCCCGGCAGTTACTCCATTTCGCCCGCGGTCGCCAAAGGAAGCATCCTGCGTCACGACCAATGCGATTGGATTGATAACGCTCTGGTATTTACTCTGGGATCGCAAAGTCTGATTTATGGCATGATGCGGATGGATGTCGAAGTGGAGAATTACATTTCACCCGCGATGCAGGATGAATCGCTGACAGATTCGGTTCCCGGACACGCTTGATCCGCGTTCCATGTATTCCCAATATGCTGTTTCGATTGCGTGCACTGCTATTCCTTGTCGTTACCGTACTGCTGCTTCCGGTTCTGCTGGCGGTATGGCTGACGATTGCTTTCTTCAACCTCATTTGCAGTCTTGCAGGAACCTCACAGCAGGACGGACCATCGAACATACCGCCGAAATCCGACATTGCCTCCATCATTGTCCTGAATTGGAATGGCAAAGATCTTCTCGCACAAGGAATCCCTTCCATTCTGGAAGCCGTCCGGCGGGATGGTCGTCCGCACGAAGTTATGGTTGTAGACAATGGCAGTACGGACGACTCCGTTCAATACATTGAAGCTAACTATCCTCAGATTCGCGTTCTTGCACTGAAGGAAAATATCGGATTCGCCGAAGGCAACAACGCCGGAGCCCAGGCTGCAAAAAACGATATCATCGTTCTCCTTAACAACGACATGGTGGTAGATCCGGGTTTTCTTGGTCCGCTGCTGGCTGGTTTCGGACCGAAGACTTTTGCGGTTTCCAGCCAGATCTTTCTTCAGGATACGGCAAAGAGACGGGAAGAGACGGGAAAAACCACGGCGGAATTCCGCCGCGGGATGGTTGATTATGCGCATCTCCCGATAGAAACGGAAAACCACCGCCCCCTGTACCCCGTATTCTGGGCAGGCGGCGGTTCCTCCGCATTTCATCGCGAAAAATTTCTGGCCCTGGGCGGATTTCACGACATCTATTCGCCGGCTTATGTTGAAGATACGGATATCTCGTATCAAGCCTGGAGGCTTGGATGGGAAGTTCTCCTGGCCCCGGAGTCGATTGTTTATCACAAACACAGAACCTCGACGGCACGCCGCTTCAACAAGTCCCAACTTCAGGCACTCGTTCTTCGCAACCAGTATCTTTTCATCTGGAAAAACATTCACAGCTGGCCTCTGCTGCTGTCACACGGTTTTTTTCTCCCGTGGAATTGCTACCGCCTGGCGCGTGATCACGGAATGGCAGCGTGGCGCGGCCTGTTCCAGGCGGTTCGCAAAATTCCATCGGTCGAGTCCCAAAGGCTCCAGGGAAGACTCCGATCCGAGCGTACCGATCGACAGGTATTCAATCTCTTTAAAAGGCCGGCGCTTTTTTTTCGCGGACGCCAACGGTCTAAGTCAGAAGGCAAACCTCGCGTGCTCTGGGTAACGGCCTATCTGCCGCATACCGGCCGGCATGCAGGGGCAGGGCGCATGCTGCAATTGCTGAAACGCATGGCCACCAGATATCGAATCACGCTTGCCACGTTTCTCGAAACCGATGAAGAGATCCATTTCCTGCCTGAAGCGGAACCGTATTGCGAGGAGATCATCGCCATGCGGCGTTCTCATCCGCCTCGCTGGCAGATTTTTCCCTACGAGCCCTTTGATGAGTTTTTAACGCCGGAAATGCTGCAGGCTGTCGATCGATTCCTTGAAGAACGCGATTTCGAACTGGTTCATCTCGAGTATACGCAAATGGGCGTCTATGCCGATCGTGCCAGCGGGATTCCCGTTCTCCTGACAAAGCATGAGGTAGATTTCGCGGCATGTGCGCGCAGGGCGCGAACGGAATCCAACCCAGTGCTGAAAATGCGCTGGTTCTACAATTATCTCCAGGTTCTTGATCGGGAGATACACCTGACAAAAAAGGTGAATGCCGTGATCTGCATGACCGATCCGGATGCCAGGGAGTTGAAGAAATTCGCACCATACACTCCGGTTCATGTCATAAGCACGGGGGTTGACCTCGAATATTTTTCACCGCCCGCCCGGCTTTCGGATGATCCGCGCCTGATTTTCGTCGGGGCTTTCCAACATTTGCCCAATGTTGAAGCCATGTTATTTTTCTGCAAGGATGTTCTCCCGGTCATACGAAAGGAAGTTCCCGGAATCGAGATGCTGATCGTGGGGAGCAACCCGCCGGCATCGATTGCCGCGCTGGCCTCTATCCCGGGAGTACAAGTCACCGGATTTGTCCCGGATATTCGCCCGTATATGGCGGACAGCGCCGTGTATGTGGTCCCACTTCGGCTGGGTGTGGGCATTCGCGGAAAGATCCTCGAAGCCTGGGGAATGGGGATGGCAGTCGTCACCACATCGGTAGGATGCGCAGGGCTGCAGTTTGAGCACGAGCGCAACCTGATGGTTGCGGATACGCCGGAACAATTGGCAAAAAGCGTAATCGCCCTTTTGAGGGACCCTGCCCGAAGACGCCGTTTGGGCAAAGAAGGCCGGAAGACAGTGGAGGAATTCTATAGTTGGGACAGTTCAGCACAAAAACTGGATACTCTATATCAGCATATGATCGCTTCCTCTCAGCCCGTCCAGGCCAGCGGGCAATCGAAGCAGGGCTCAGGTAGAATCGAATGACACGCGTTCTTCTTATCGAAACGGCATCCCCGAAGCGGATTCTCGAAAAGGCTCGGCAGATTCTCGAATCCGGCGCATACACTGATCCGGAAGTGTTTGTATTATGCGACGAGAAGAACAAACAGTCGTACAGCGGGATTTCGGGGCTTACCGTACTACCGCTATTTGCACCGTCATACTATCGCAACGTTCCTGAGCTTGGCGGAAATCCCTTTGATGAAGCGTTCGCCTTCTGGACCGGGGAAAAGCGTTTTCGCAGATGGAAACGTTTGAGTACCCGGATAAAGGCTGCCAGGACCTATATCCGAAGCGGGGACGGAAACGAATTCCGGCTTACCTGGAAGGCATACATCCGCCATGCCCTATTCCGGCTGCAACACCCTCTTCCCACGGATCACTGGGATTATGCAGAACCGGGGAGGACGCCGGAAGAAATCCTCATCATCCAATCCGCAGAACCTCCACATGTGCTGGAGGCTTTGCGCAGGCTGAAAGAAAAACCTCTGTTCGGCAATCCGTGTTATACGCTTTTCTGCCGCAACAAACCGGAAATAGTAAACGCCTTCCGCGGCGACCCGATGCTGCAGACGATCCTCCCGCATTTTGAAGTCCGCGACAGTTGGAGGCATCTTCGCACTTTGAGGCGACACCATTTCGATGCTGCCATACTCTTTCTGACCGGAGACCCCAGCTATTGGAAGGTGAAGGTTTTCGCCTTTTTGCTTGGAGCTCGGAGGATTTTGATATTTAACGAATCATCCGACTGCTTTTTTTTCAATTTGCGCCAATGGCTCTCCCTTCTTTCACACAGGATTCAAATCCAGTCGCATCCCTTGCCGGGCATCCAATCGAGCCATTCAACTCGGATTCTGGTATCCTTAGGGCTCAAATTGTTGCTGCTACCATTCCGGTTTGTCTGGTTGCTTTTTGTTTGGCTCCGGCTGCGCAGTGCCGGTTTGAGATCGTCGAGACAGAGCCATGAATATTCGTGATGATTGCCGTTACTTTCTTGGTCATAAACCCTGTCGGTTCCGTAGGGAATGCGATGGCTGCCCTTATTGCTCTCCCTTCGGGACGAGAGTATTGATTATTAAACTGGCAGCCATGGGGGATGTATTGAGAACAACTCCATTGCTCCGCGGGCTGAGGGCCAAGCATCCCATTTGCCACATTACATGGCTGACTGAACCGAATGTTGTGCCGATGCTTCAGGGAATTTCCGACATCGATCGGCTCCTTCCCTACACTCCCGACCATATTCTGCAAATGGAGATGGAGACGTTTGATGAACTCTACTGTTTTGACAAGGAACCCAGAGCCACTGCCCTGGCCGCAAAAATCGCCGCAGCGAGAAAGATCGGTTTCGGCATAAGTCCGATGGGACACACCATCTGCCTAAACACGGAATCCGAATACGCCTACAGGCTTGGCATCGATGATTCTCTAAAATTCCGCACCAACACCAAGACCTACCCGGAGCTTGTGTTTGACTGTGCGGGGCTTCCCTATGATGATCCTCAGGAATACATCCTGCCCGATTTGTCCACCGAAATCCGGGAAGGTGAGAGGTATCTTCAATCGCTCGGGGTAAGCCCCGGGGATCTCAAAATCGGGTTGAATACCGGCGCCGGGGATGTTTTCGCGACAAAGAAATGGACGGAAGAAGGATATATCCGACTAGCGGATCGGCTGGCAAAGGAACTTGGCGCCAAGATACTACTATTGGGCGGGCCGGGAGAAATTGACCGGAACAGGAAAATCGCCGCGGCAACGCAGCAACCGGTCATTAACACCGGGAATGACAACCCAATCCGCAGATTTGCCGGAATTGTTGGCAATTGCAGCCTCATGGTCACGGGAGACACGCTGGCCATGCACATTGCGATCGGCCTCAAGGTTCCGGTGGTGGTCATGCTCGGTCCCACGTGCCATCAGGAAATCGAGTTGTATGGTCGCGGAAATAAGCTCATCTCCAGCTTTGAGTGCAGCCCCTGCTACCGAGCCGTTTGCCCCAAAGAGCCCACGTGCATGGATGCAGTGGAAGTCGAGGCGGTATTCAAGTCTGTGGCGGGATTGCTGCAGAAACAATAGCCGGTTGATCTCAGATCTGGGAAGGTCCGTCTTTGAGGATGAAGCAAATTGCGGCAATCCCATCCTTCCAGCCGATCTTCGTCCCTTCTGATGATCCCTGCCACTGTATTCTAATCGGGATTAAATCTGTCTGGCCTAACTCCCCCGGTGAGGCTGCGAGGCTGTGGATAGGAGTTTTTGCAAGCTATTTGTCAAGTGCGAAGCCCTGTGGAGTGCGGAGGCAAGCTCTGCACTCCACAGTTTTCTTTGCAAATAATATGCGTCAGCAGCGCCATGGAAGCGGCCAAGGGCACCCCGGCACTAGTTGAAAAGTCCGTATTTGAGGATGAAGTAAATTGCAGCAATCCCATCCTTCCAGCCGATCTTCTTCCCTTCTGAATAATCCCTGCCGCTGTATGAAATAGGCACTTCGTAGATTTTGCAGCCGGCCTTTGCCACTTTCGCAGTGAATTCCGGCTCAAATCCGAAACGGTTCTCACGGAACGATATCTTCTTCAGGATATCGGCGCGAAATACTTTATAGCAGGTTTCCATGTCAGTCAGATTCAGGTCGGTAATCATGTTCGACAGGGTTGTCAGGACCCGATTCCCAACCGAATGCCAGAAGAGGAGCACACGATGCGGTCCGCCGAGAAACCTGGAGCCAAAAACTACATCGGCCTTATTGGCCAGGATAGGCTGAATCAGGTTCACATACTCCGCGGGATCGTATTCCAGATCCGCATCCTGAATAACAACAATATCGCCGGTAACGGCGGCAAATCCTGCTCTCAGAGCTGCACCCTTCCCCTGATTCTTCGGCTGCAGCAGGATCTTCAGGTCGTCCGCAGCTGCTATCTTCAGGAGGATCTCCCGGGTGCCGTCCGTTGAAAAATCGTCGACAACAATCACTTCTTTCGAATAATCCACCTTCTGTACGCGGCTGAGGAGTTCAAGAATTGTCGTCTTTTCGTTATAGACAGGGATCACTATCGATAGTTTCATGTAACGTGTCCGACGAAATAGATATAATGATCGATGGATTCTATGTCCCGTGGTTTTCTTCCTGTTCGGCAGCTGGGATTTAGCTTTTTGCTGCGGACAAGAGGCACGGCAACGAACTCGCGTGAAACAATAGACTACCCGTTTTGTATCTATGAATTCCACAACGAATTTGCCGACAATTTCGGTGATCATCCCAAACCACAACGGCTCGGGATTTCTTGACAGATGCCTAAAATCACTTCGGTTGCAGACCGTCGGGAGTCTGGAAATCATCGTGGTGGATAATGCCTCGCGGGACAACTCCATCGAGGTAATCCGGGCCAATCAGGCAATCGCAATTCAGAACGAAAGGAATCTTGGTTTCGCCGGCGCCGTCAACGTGGGAATACATGCAGCCAGGGGCGAATGGGTGGCCATCCTGAACAATGACACGGAACTACCGCCCAATTGGTTTGCGGAATGTACCAGGGGGATTCAATCGCATGCCGATGCCGCATTCCTGACCTGCAAGATTCTGGATTTTACTCATCGCAATAGAATCTACAGTGCGGGCGACTGCTGCCTGCGCGCAGGCATCGGGTATCGGCGCGGGCAAGAACTCCCTGACCGGCCGGAGTTCAGCCGGGAATGTCTGATTTTTTCCGCTTCGGGATGCGCCGCCCTGTATCGACGCGACATACTGCTTCAGCTTGGATGCTTTGACGAACGCTTTTTCGCATATCTCGAAGATGTCGATCTGGGTCTGAGGCTGCAGGCTGCGGGCTATTATGGTTATTATCTTCCGCGTGCACAGGTCTTTCATGTTGGATCCGGAACCAGTGGAGGAGAATTTTCCTCCCTTGCAGTCCGGCTGCGGACGCGCAATTCCCTTTTGCTGCTGCTCAAAAGCTTTCCTGGAACTATCCTGTTGAGATCCCTTCCAATGGTTGCTTTCATGCAGCTATCCTGGGCATTACGAGTCGCGGCTCATTGGCGGCTGGGTTCGTACCTGCGCGGGCTTATCGAGACGCTGCTGCTGATTCCAACCATGGCAAGGGCAAGGGCAGGCATGCGGCCGATGTGGAGACGATCAGGTCAACACCTTTGGCATGAGATCCTCAGATCGGAGGCTATGGCACGCCTGGATTTCATGGAACCGGAAGGGCATCATTCGGTATTTTTGAGGTTGTATTTTCGTTTGTTTTGACGGTTATGGTTTTTTATTTGCAAACTCCCGGGTTAAAAAATAAACCGTGATATCCATTGTCATCGTAAACTGGAATTCCGGGCCGTTGCTGGAGCGATGCGTGCGTTCTGTACTCAAGAATGCCGCAGAGACACAGATAATCGTCGTGGATAACGCATCCACTGATGACAGCCTGCACTTTGCCCAAAGTCTGCAAAATTCGGTATTGGTTCTTCGCAATGAGAGAAACATGGGATTTGCAGCCGCAAATAACCTCGGGTGGAGCGTAAGCAATGGCGACCCGGTCCTGTTTCTCAATCCCGACATCGAATGTTACTCAGAATCAATCAGCCAGCTGGAGAAAACGCTTAAGGCCGATGATGCCCTCTGGGCGGTGGGAGGCCGGCTGATCGGATTATCCGGCAGTCCGCAAACCGGATTCAATGTCCGTGCCTTCCCCACCATCGGAAGTGTGGCGGCCGAATCGCTTTTTCTGGATGAGATATGGAAATCCAACCCCTGGACCGGAGCCAATAATATCGACAACGATACCGAAATAGACGTGGATCAACCAGCCGCGGCCTGTTTGATGATTTGCCGGGATGCACTGGAGGTTATCGACGGTTTCGACGAAGGCTTCTATCCAGCATGGTTCGAGGATGTGGATTTATGCCGGAGGATTCGCACCCAGGGAGGCCGCATTCGATATCAGCCGAAAGCCAGGTTCCTGCATCACGGGGGGCACAGTCTGAAGCGATTATCCAGGCAGGAATTCCTGGAATCATTTCATCGCAATCAGATTCGGTACTTTTTCAAGCATCATGGAACGCGTTCGGCAGCCCGGGTGAGAAGACTGGCGACCGTTGGACTGCTTCTCCGAAGCGCGCTTTCCATCGCATTCCCGTTGGCACCGGGCTATTCCAGGATGGCCTCAGCCAGAGCCTACTGGAATGCCGCCCGGACCATATCCCGGCCGGGAAAGGTCACGGCATGAAGCGGTCGCGGGTAGCGGTCAATATTGTTTCCTACAACTCGGATCGATATTTGGAATCCTGCCTTCAGAGTCTGAAAGCTCAGACATTTCGGGATTTCTCGATATCGATATGGGACAACGCATCGCGGGACGCCACCCACGCCATCATCCTGGCGCACCAGGATCAGCTGGATTTCTACAATTTTTCCAAGGAGAACCTGGGGTTTTGCAAAGCCCATAATCGGCTTATCCGGGAAACGGTTTCCGATTACACGCTTGTGCTGAATCCCGATGTGATTCTGGCCCCCGATTTCCTGGAACGCATTGTGAGTGAAATGGAACTCCATCCCGAGGCCGGATCCGCAACCGGCAAACTATTTCGCCAGACAGCCCTGCCCTATGCGGAACAACAATCAGCCGCGCAGAAAATACTCGACAGCACCGGCATGTATTTCACGCCAAACCAGCGTCATTTTGATCGAGGTTCCGGCGAAGTGGATCAGGGTCAGTTCGACAAAATGGAATATGTGTTCGGAGCCTCGGGTGCAGCAGCTTTCTATCGTCGAACCATGCTCGATGATCTCCGCTACGAAGCGGAATACTTCGATGAGAGTTTTTTTGCATATCGGGAGGATGCGGATCTGGCGTGGCGAGCGTTATGGCTGGGCTGGAAATGCCTTTATGTTCCCGATGCAATTGCCTATCATGCCAGGCAGGTTCTTCCGAAAAACCGCTCGACCTATCCGGACATCGTCAACATGCACTCTTTTAAGAACCGATTCCTGCTGCGGGCAAAAAATATGGATGGAGGAACCTGGCTGCGTTTCCTGATACCGATCACGATACGTGATCTGGCCGCGCTGTCCTACGTTCTGTTGAGGGAGCATGCATCGCTTCGAGCCATACCGCTATTGCTTCGTACCCTGCCGCGTGCATTGGCATGGCGCAAATCCATTCAATCCCGCAAGCGTGTCTCCGCCACCGACCTCCGCCGCTGGTTTAAAATTGAATCAACTCTCGGCTAATATGCGGCTTTGGGGCGTCGCTTAAAGAAATATGCGCATGCAACCCGACGCCAATCAGCAGAGGCGGAGATCGGCAAAGGCATTCAGTTGAAGGTCAAAGGAAACTGGCTGGAGTAGTTTTGGCGTACCCGCGGCTGCGATCATGGCAGCGTTATCGGTCGTAAAGATCGGGCTGGGATAATACACGCGGACGGGTATCTCATATTCCTTTTTTGCCGTCTCTGTTTCGAAAACGCGCTTGAAAGCCGCGCGCAAATGGCTGTTGCAAGCCACGCCGCCCACCAGCAGGATGGAACGCGGGTGCAGCTTACTTACAGCTTTCTGAGTCTGGCGCAGCAGGGTATCGATGATTGCCTGCTGATAGCTGGATACAAGATCCAGTATCGGTCTGGTTATTTTTGAGCCGGGACGTCGCGGCTGGATGCCGGATTGCTGGATGTAACGCAGGGCTGCCGTTTTGAATCCGCTAAAACTGAAGTCGAGGCTTCCATCGCTGATCTTCGGGATTGAAAAAGGGAATTTTTGCGCATCTCCTTCGCCGGCAAGCCGATCGATGATCGGCCCTCCGGGGTAACCAAGGCCAAGAAATTTTGCCACTTTGTCCAACGCCTCTCCTGCCGCGTCGTCCCTGGCCCTTCCAATCGATTGGTAGTGGCCAGGCTCCGGGGAGTAAATCAGCGAAGTATGTCCGCCGGAAACGACAAGCGCCAACAGTGGATATTCGATCTGTGGGTTCTCAATAAAAGCGGAAAAAATGTGGCCTTCGGTATGATTTACAGGAACCAGCGGCTTCCGGATTGAAAAGGCCATTGCCTTCGCATAGGAAACGCCGACCAGGAGTGAACCGATGAGCCCTGGTCCCTGAGTCACGGCGATGCCATCGATGTCTTCCTGCCTCTTGCCGGCTTCCCGAAAGGCCTGTTGGACAACATAGCCTATATTGCGCAGGTGCTCGCGGCTGGCAAGTTCAGGCACCACCCCGCCAAAGCTTCTGTGCGTTTTTATCTGCGATGCCACAACATTGGACAGAACGGTATGGCCGTCCTCGACAAGCGAGGCCGCCGTTTCGTCGCATGAAGACTCAATTCCCAATACGAGCATTGCACCGACACCTTGATTTCAAGGATACTTCCGGAATCCTTATATCTTTTCGAGTTTTTTCAGCGATTCGCCATACGGAGGACGGGCAACGCCCCGTTCGGTAATAATCGCGCTCACATAGCGGTTTGGTGTGACATCAAAGGCGGGGTTCGCCACACGCATATTCACCGGAGTGATGTCGATCCCCTTGATTTTGCGCACTTCATCCGGATTTCGCTCTTCAATAGGAATGTGACTTCCGTCCGGGATGGATAAATCCATGGTTGAAAAAGGAGCGGCGACATAAAAAGGCACTCCGTTTTCCTTCGCGAGAACCGCTACGCCATAGGTACCGATCTTGTTGGCTACATCGCCGTTTGCCGCAATTCGATCCGCGCCGACAACAACGCAATCGATCTTCCCCTTCTGCATGAAATGCCCAGCCATATTATCCGTTATGACCGTTACCGGAATCCGGTCCTTCTCCAGTTCCCATGCGGTCAGCCGCGCTCCCTGTAGAAATGGGCGCGTCTCATCGGCATAGACCTGGATGTCCTTGCCTGCTTCAGCCGCCGCCCGGATAACACCCAATGCCGTCCCGTAGCCCGCCGTTGCCAACGCGCCCGCATTGCAGTGAGTCAGGATCAGTGCTTTGCCGGGAATCAATTCCTGCCCCCAACGGCCGATGGCGCGGTTCGCTTCGATGTCTTCCGAGTGCATCGTCACGGATTCGCGGATCAGTGCCGACCTTGCCGCATCAATACCCTTTGCATGTTCGCGCCGGTAAACAGCCTTCATGCGCTCAACCGCCCAGAAAAGATTTACAGCCGTCGGCCGCGTAGATTGAATATCGTGGCATATCTTTTCAAAGATCGAGTCCAGCTCTGAAATGCTTTTGGGGTCCGCGACTTTCACTCCCAGAGCTATTCCCATGGCCGCAGCCACGCCAATTGCCGGAGCGCCACGAATGACCATGCTTCGAATCGCTTCCGCAACTTCCGAATGACTTGTATAGGTGTGATAAATTTCCTCGCCGGGTAAAAGCGTCTGGTCCAGCATGACCACCCCGGATTCAGTCCATTCGATTGTCTTGATCATAAGAGTCCTCGGCAAAAGGCGAAGTCTAGCGCACCTGGTACTCTTTTTGAACAGTTGCTTTCGGGTTACACGGGCATCCTGCGACTTGCGGGTCCGCAAACAACAAGACCTTTAGTTTGCTTTGACAGACAAATGCCTGCGGTGATATATGTATGCTTCTTTTTATTGATCTCTGAAATACGAACACGGTGCCCCATAGGGGGGTAAAAGGGAAGTGGGTGCAAATCCCACACGGTCCCGCCACTGTAATCGGAAAGCCGGATTCTGCGGCCTTAGTAGCAATATTCAAGCGCCCGCCACTCGTTGCAGATACTGAACGGGGAAGGCGAGAAATCCGGTGACGACCCGTTAGTCAGGAAACCTGCCTGTTCGCCAGTTTCAGTCGGCTCTTCGTGAGAAAGAGACCTGAAATGCCGCTTAGCAAGCCATTTCCCCAAAATTTCCACTCCATTGATTCGTCGCGTATTTTCGGAAGCGGCATCGCCGCGCTTTTGCTTGCGCTTGCTGTCAGCATTGGCGGAATCGGATGCAGTCGGAATCATCCTCCCAAGCCTAAAGACAGTCCATTGGAAAAGGTTGTCTACACCGATGGCATCGGCAGAAAGGTCTCGATTGTCAGGCACCCGACTCGAATTATTTCGTTGGCCCCTGATGTCACGGAAACTCTTTATTTGCTGGGTGCCCAGGATCGCCTGATTGGAAATACGACATGGTGCAATTGGCCGGAAGCCGCCAAACACAAACCCAAGATCGGCGATCTGCTGAATCCCAACTATGAAATGATCCTCGCGGCAAAACCGGACCTGGTGATTGCCTCCACGGCAGGAAACCAGGAAGGATCCGTGATGAAGCTCGCCGGACTCGGACTTCCCGTCTTTGTATCCGCGCCACGTTCCGTCGAAAAGATCTTCCAGTCTGTGGAGGAACTCGGACGCGTTACCGACTGCTCGGCCCAGGGCTCCCAGCTACTGGCTCAAATGAAAGCCCGCCTGGACAGGGTACAAAAACGGATCGAGGGACTCCCCCCAATCCGCGCCTTTTTTATCACCTGGTTCGATCCTCTGCTGGCGCCTGGCAAGGACACTTTTGAGACTGAAGCCATTCGCCTGGCGGGCGTCATTTCCATAACCGCGGGTATCAACCAATTCTATCCGCGATACAGCCTTGAGCAGGTCCTCGTCAACAATCCCGACGTCATTCTGACCGTGGAGCACAAAGGCGATCCCATCCCTGACCTGAAAAAAATGGCCGGCTGGAAAGACCTGCGCGCTGTAAAGGAAGGCAAGGTCTTCTTCCTGGGAGAGTTTCTACAACATCCTTCTCCGTTGTTTTTGGACGGGGTTGAGGAATTGGCACAAAAACTTCATCCGGAGCGCTTTAAATGAATCGCCTCTCGAGGGGCAGGATCTTCTTTGCAAGTCTTGTCTTGCTGTGCATCTGGTTCCTGGCCGCACTTCTGTCGCTAAACATAGGCAGCGTTCGCATCCCGGTCGGCACCTCAGTTCGACTTATCACGGGATTGGTCACTGGAGCGGACACCAGTGGGGATCCGCTGGCAGCCGTGCTTTTTTCCGTGCGACTGCCTCGCGTATTGCTGGGATCACTGGTGGGCGCGGCATTGGCAACGGCGGGGGCGGCTTTCCAATCGCTGCTCCGGAATCCCCTGGCAGATCCCTATGTTCTCGGCGTTTCAACCGGCGCTTCCATGGGAACAATCCTGTATTCACTTTTTGCCGGCTGGCTCGGCTTTGCCGCAGCCGGTGGCGGGTTGATCTTCGCACGCCCGCTGGCCGCATTTGGCGGCGCCGTGTTCACCGTTTGGGCTGTTTACATCATAGCCGGCACATCCTACCGCTCCAGTGAGAGCTCTCAGCGATTGCTGCTGGCGGGCATTGTGCTCGCTTCTTTTTTGTCCTCCATCAACGTCTTTCTTCTCACTAGCACAAGTCAGGCCGACATCCGCGGAATATTCTACTGGCTGATTGGCGACCTGAGCCGTCCGGTCGACGCGTCCATCTACCCCGTCACCGCCCTGGTCTTCGGCGGACTGTTTCTGCTCTATCTCTTCTCGCACAGCCTGAACCTGATAGGGATGGGTGAGACCGATGCCATGGTGCTCGGAGTCGAGGTGAAGCGGATTCGTACCTGCGTATATGTGATCGCTTCATTGATTACCGGCGCGGTTGTTTCCGTCAGCGGGCCCATTGCGTATATAGGCCTGATCTGCCCGCACATGGCTCGCATGATCTTCGGCAGCGACAACCGGATTCTCTTCCCGACTGTGTTTATCTTCGGGGCCATCTTCACTCTGCTTGCCGACACTTTGGCCAGAACCGTTCTTTCGCCCACCGAACTGCCGGTCGGAATTGTCACCGCCCTTTGCGGCGCCCCTCTGTTCATTTATCTCCTGCATCGAAAAGGAGCGACATCATGAGCGAGGGACACGCTATGCTCGAGGCACGCAATGTCAGCTTCGATTACCATCGACCGATTCTTCGGGACGTCTCGTTTGCGCTGCAGCCCGGAACCGTTACGGGAATTATCGGGCCAAACGGATCCGGAAAGACAACCATGCTGCGGCTGTTGGATGGGATTGTGCCTCCGCTTTCGGGCGAGATCCTACTCAACGGAAATCGTCCGCTCGCGAGCATGAAACGAAAAGAGATTGCGCGGCACATCGCTATGGTCCCCCAAAATGGCGGCGTTTATCTCTACCAGACAGTCTTTCAGTTTGCGATACAAGGCCGATCGCCGCATCTCTCCCTGCTGGGTTTTGAAAGCACGCGCGATGAGGAAATCGCGCTGGAAGCTTTGGAGATGACCCAGCTGACCAGGTACCTGGACTCCAAGGTATCTGAAATTTCAGGAGGCGAGAAACAGCGCCTTCTTCTTGCCCGCGCACTTGCGCAGCAAACCCAGATTCTGCTGCTTGACGAATTTACCGCAAATCTGGATATCAACTACCAGGTTGAACTCATGCGCCTGGTTCAAAGAATCACACGCGAGAGGAATCTCGCAACGCTTGTGGTATCCCATGAGATTAATCTGATGGGCACCTTTTGTGACATTGCCATCCTGATGAGCAAAGGTCAGATTCGCCACAAAGGGCCGGTTAGTGATGTCTTGACGGAAGAGAATCTGAAACAAATATTCGGACTGGACTTCTCGGTTCGGCCGCTCCCCGGCGGTAAAGTCGAAGTCCTTCCGATCATAAACAAGGAAGTGCTTCAATGAGAATTGGTAAAACTGCGATTTTATTCTTCCTGTGTTTGAGCGCAGCTGCATTCAACCTGCTTCAAGCCGGCACATTGGAAGGAACGGTTTCGGATCCTGGAGGGCAGGTTGTGCCCGGAGCACGCGTCAGCTTGAAGCGATCGCTGGTAGCGATCGATGAGCGGCAGGCAGATTCTCGCGGCGTTTATCGCTTTGAAGGGCTGCAGGAAGGCAAGTATCAGATTTCGGCCAATGCCCCGGGACTTGCCAGTGCGTCCGTCGATGTTGAGTTTCGTAAAGATGAGGTTGTGAAGAAGGATATCCGCCTTCAACTCAGCGCTCTCGTATCCCAGGTTGTGGTCTCGGCCGCCCTCGGCGGCGCGCTCGTTCCGGAAATCGGCGCTTCCGTCAGTCTCATCGACCAGCATGAAATCGATGATCGTGGAGCGCAGAATGCCTTTGAGGTTGTACGCGGAATTCCCGGCATCGAAGTAAACCAGGCGGGGCGCCACGGCGGAGTTACCGGAGTCTTCATTCGCGGAGGCGAATCCAAGTACAACGCAGTGATGATTGACGGTATGGAGCTGAACGAATTCGGCGGCAGCTTCGACATGGCCTCGCTTCCGGCAGATGGAATCGAGCGGGTGGAAGTTACCCGCGGCCCCGAGAGTGCTCTTTACGGACCCAATGCCCTGACCGGTGTCATCAATATCATCAGCCGCAAAGGAGATGGTCCCGCGCGTTTTACAGCCCTGGCGGAAGGCGGAAGCTATTCGACACGCCGCTTTGCGACAGGCGGAAGCGGTCTCACCAAAGGATTCAGCTGGGCCTACAATCTTTCTCGCGTCGATTCGGACGGAGTCGTGGCCAACGACAACTACCGGAATCAGAGCGCCTTCCTCAGCCTTGGATATCGCCAGGGCACACGACGGCAATTTGATTTTCACTTTTTCGGAAATGCCAATGACTCCGGAGCTCCCGGCCCCTATGGTTCCGACCCCAACGGCTTCTTTTATGGAATCGACACCGTATCCAGGGGAAAGCAGAATCTGTTCGGCTATCAGTTCGGCTACACGGAACAGCTCTCCAGTCGAGTCCGGCAAGTGACCGTTGCCAGTCTTGCGACCAATGACACGATCTATCACACGCAGTGGGGCGACTCGAATAACAACAACCTTCGCGGCATTTTCAATACACGGAGCGAAATTGCATTATCCGGCCGCGACACGTTGGCCGCAGGGTTTGAATTCAACCGTGAACAGATCCGGCACACCTATATTTCCGACAGCCAGTACAATCCCTTCCTGCTCCCACGCACCAGCTTCGGCTATTTCCTGGAAAACAGATGGAGTCCTTCCAACCGTCTGTACCTGATCACCGGAATCCGATTTGATAATCTGAGAACTGGAGCGCTCCCGCCCGATGGTTACGGCTCCCGTCCTTACATACCGGCCACATCCGTTGTCAAAGTGAATCCGCGTATTTCGGTTGCCTACCTTGTCCAGAATGGTGATTCCAAAGGACAGCTTGGCGGCACAAGAATTCACGGCAGCTTTGGAACCGGGATTCGTCCGCCCGACGGATTTGAACTCGCATTCACCAATAACCCCGGGCTGAAACCGGAACGAAGCATCAGCTTTGACGCAGGCGTTGAACAAAGACTGTTTGCATCGCGCACCGTGGTCGATTTTACCTACTTCTATAATCGATTCCAGGACCAGATCATTACATTGGGTGGATCGATGATCAACCTCAGCTCCTATCGCTCAGCAAATTTGAAAAATTCGCAAGCCCAGGGCCTCGAGGCGTCATTCCGATTCCAGCCGCTGCAATCGCTGGAACTCGGCGGTCAGTACACATATCTCGACAGCGAGGTACTGGCATTGGATGGAGCCTCCCAGGCAAACGCTCCCTACACGGTTGGGCAGCCGCTGGTCCGCCGTCCGCGGCATTCCGGAAGCTATAACGTCACCTGGCATTATCGAAATCTGACACTCAATACGAATGCATATCTTCGGGGAGTTGCGCTGGATGTGGACCCGTCATTGGGCCTCTCGGCGTGTTCCTATGGTATGCCCTGCTTCTTCAACAACCCGGGCTATACGCGCGTCGACGCGGGTTTCTCTTATAGACTGCCCAAAGGCGTTGAGGTGTATGGAAAAATCAACAACCTGCTCAACAGGAAATACGAGGAAGTATTCGGATATCCGGCCCTGCGCGCAAACTTTGTGGCCGGCATGAAGTTCAGCTTCCCTTCAGAATAAAGACATCATTCCCCCGTGGGGGTGCGGAGTAAGATTAGAGCTCTCGCTCCGTGTCCCCACATTCGGGGGAAGGAATATTCCGGCATTGTCCTCAAATATTCCTGCAGGAAGCGGGCACCCTCAAACACCCCTATTTCAAACCTATAAGCCCCATTCGAAGCAACTTATCGACTACCTGCAGAATCTCCAGTTCTCTCAGCGGAGATAACATTACAATCGATTTCACATCCCAGGTACCGTTGATGCGGGAAGCCACAAACCCTTCTTCATGCGTCAAATTGTGACGAGTCAGGGAGGATTCCGGGACCAGGAAATAGGGGATCTTGCCAGCCGGGACTGTGGTTCGGTAATACTCCTGGCAAAGAGCTTTTTCCGCCTGCTCGATCTGCTCCGAGGCCCAGGCGTTTTGAGGGTCGAGCCGGATCACCTCCTGGAAAGCCTCAATGGCCTCCAGGTATTTATGCTCCTGCATCAACTCCAATCCCTTGTTGAACAGCCTGGCCGGGCTTTCCGGCTCCGGCAGCGGACGGATGGCTTCCTGAACCTCGATGAGGTTCATGTCATAAAGCAGAAAGAGCTCATAGCTGACAAGGAAATCGGATCCATGCAGTTCGAGAATGATCTCCGAAATCGGTTTTTTCAGAGTCATCAGATACAGAAGCTTCTTCTGCATCGGCGTGAGGCTGGCACTCTTCAAATCAACCTTGGGAAGAAGCGCGGGTATTACATCATTGTTGGGAAATACGGCCCGAATTCTCTTCCATTCGTCCTTGCGCCGTATGCCTTCAAAAAGCAGTGAGTTGATGTCGACCTTGATTAAGATCAGCTCTTCTAGATTGTAGCCGCTGGAGGAGAAATGAAAATAGCCATCCTCCCAAAGAAACAGGTCGTAGATAACCTCTTCGGTGCGGGTAATCAGCGCCTGCTCGATTTCCTCCTGGGAAACCATTTTCTCCTGGACGAGTATCTTTCCCAAAACCACTCGTGTCTGCAGGTGAAGCTCAAACGCACGCTTCAACTGAGGCTCGGTTATTTTGCCCTGAAAGAGGAGAAACTGGCCCAATTGCTTGGTGGGATCATTCGAACGGGAAGATATGATTTTGCCTTCCTGGAGAAACAGATGGATTTTTGTCTTATCTTTGACAAATGCAAGCGATCCGGTTTTCCTGCCGATGGTGACCCACTGCAGGACCTCCGGCAAATCCATTGTTTCCAATCTTCCAGAGAGTGACATTCGAAAATCCTTTCTATGCACCCCGTTAGAGGTTTCTCTGATGGCTCAGATTGCTTATCGACCTCCTTCACGCTTATGTTCAATATTTGGAAGAAACCCGGTAAGATAGGGGTTGCCGACCTTGACAGCAGGTGTATAAAGCTATTTCGTGGATATACAAGGAGTTGTGCCTTGCTTCTGACCTATGCAAATCAACTGACGATTCTTCGGATGCTGTTCGTCCCCTGCTTCGTCATTCTTCTCATCTATGGCTACCCCAAGTCGGCGACCATCGTCTTTCTCCTTGCCGGAATAACGGACGGGCTCGACGGACTGCTGGCGCGGAAACTGCAACAGAAGACGGTTCTCGGATCTTTCCTGGACCCTATGGCAGACAAGATCCTGCTCACCGCCGCCTTCGTCACCCTGACAATCCCGTCGGTACCGATGGTCCTTCATATCCCGACCTGGCTTACTGTTTTGACCATCAGCCGCGATTTGATCATCGCATTGTCAGTCCTTGTCATTCATTTGCAGACGCAGCATTCGAGTTTTCCTCCCAGCATAATTGGCAAATGCACTACGGCCGTCCAATTGCTGACCGTTGGAGTTTGCATGCTTGCCAATTTCGAAATGAAGGTGGCCATCTTCGCTTTCCCGCTGGTCGTATATACCACTTTAGCCTTCACACTCGCCTCCGGCCTGCACTACGCTTTTAAGTCGGTGAAGATTATTGCGTCGTATCAGGGATCCGGAAATGATTCAAAAAGGTCTTAGGATTGTCGAGGTAGAAGCAGGATCAGCCGCCGAAGACGTCGGGATCGAGCCTGGCGACGAAATTCTGACGGTCAACGGTCATCGCATACCGGACGAATTAGCCCTGCAATTCTGCCTTTCCGATGATCGCATCAGAATGCGAATTCGAAAAGCGGGGGGTAGGGAGAAGTTGCTTCGCCTGGAGCTTTCAGAACGTTCGCTGGGGATTCAGGTGGAGGATTTCCGCACCCACACCTGCAACAACGCATGCCTCTTCTGCTTTGTCGATCAGCTGCCGCCGGACGTCCGGCCCTCACTTCGGGTGAAGGACGACGACTATCGGCTTTCGTTCTTGCACGGAAATTACATCACGCTTACCAACCTGCGGGATCCGGAACTGGATCGAATCATAGAGCACCGCCTGTCACCGCTTTATGTTTCAATCCACGCCACCGACCCGGAATTGCGGACCCGGATGCTGGGCCGCAGGAAAGTCGACGATCTGGATCGAAAGTTGGGGAAACTGATTCAAGGCGGCATTCGCATTCATGCCCAAATCGTCCTCATGCCGGGAATTAACGACGGCGCCAATCTGGAAAAAACTATTGCGGATTTATCCAGACTCTATCCCGGCGTCCAGTCTGTTGCCGTTGTCCCCTTAGGCCTTTCTGAGCATGGAACCATCAAAGATCGATTTGCTCCAGTCACCCCTGTTTTCAGCCGATCACTGATCCATCAGGTAACTCCCTGGCAGGAACGGTTCCGTCAACAGACCGGAAAAACGTTCGTTTACCTTGCCGACGAGTTCTATATACAGTCCGGCACCGATCTCCCGAACTCGAATCATTACGACGACTTCGCCCAAATCGAGGATGGCATCGGGATGGTTCGGAATTTCCTCGATGAGTTCGATGCGGCCTTTCGGCGACGGCGATCCCTTGCCGGGCTAAAGGGCACGGTCGCCACAGGCCGACTATTTTTCCCTACGCTGAAGCTTTGCATGGAGCAGCTCAATTCGAGATTTGGGGCTTCGATACAAGTGTGCGAAGTAAAGAATCGTTTCATGGGCAGTCGCATCACGGTCGCGGGACTGCTGGCCGGAGCAGATTTCAAAAAGGCGCTGAAGCAGGTGGACCTGGGCAATTTTCTTATCATCCCACAGGAGGCCGTATCCCGAATTGACGGTATTCTGATGGACGATCTTTCGCCCGCCGATTTGTCTCAAAACTTGGGTGTACCGGTTTACCCAGGCGGCCGGACGGCTCGCGACTTTTTCGCGCTTCTTTCCAAACTCAGTCGTCAGCAGGCGGCCGGCAGCCGGCGGTAAAGGTTATTGCCAATCAGATATGCCGGCACGGCCAACCATAGCTGTCCACTAAAAGCTTGTATTGTTGGACACTCTCTTGCAGAATTTAGACCTTACAAATGGGAGATACGGGAATGGCCAGAATTATCCAGGGAAAGCTGGATGCGAAAGGTAGTCGGTTCGCGATCGTTATCAGCCGGTTCAACTCACTAATTAGCGACAGGCTCCTTTCCGGAGCCATGGATGCACTGGAACGCCATGGAGCCTCTACAGACGATATCAGTGTTGCCTGGGTTCCGGGAAGTTTTGAAATACCCTCCATCGCCAAGAAAATGGCGTTTTCGCAAAAATACGACGCCGTAATCTGCCTGGGCGCCCTTTTGCGGGGAGAAACACCTCACTTCGATTATCTGTCCTCCACGGTTACCAAAGAGCTGGGACATATCGGACTGGAATCAGGCATTCCTGTGATAAACGGAGTCCTTACCTGCAATACCATGGAACAGGCCGTGGATCGTGCGGGACTGAAAACCGGCAATAAAGGGTTCGATGCGGCTGTCACAGCCATCGAAATGGTCCAATTGATAAAGCAGTTGTAGGATCGTCTGTTCGCAGATCCGGGTAAAGTGTACCGATGGGACTTCGTAGGGTTGCGCGTGAATGCGCGCTTCAAATGCTGTATCAGCTCGATATCGGCAAGCATTCCAGGGATGAAATTCTGCGCACTTACTGGCAGATGAATGAGCATCCGCCGAAAGTGCGGGAGTTTGCCGAACAGTTGTTTGACGGGACTGTCCAGCGAATCAAGCAAATCGACAAGGTTATTCAGCAGCATACAAAGAACTGGCGTCTGGGTCGAATGGCCGCCGTGGACCGAAACGTTTTGAGGCTTGCAGTCTTCGAGTTTCTCGCGGGAGGCAAGACTCCCGAGACGGTGGTCATCAACGAGGCGCTCGAGATTGCCAGGAAGTTTTCTACCCAGGAATCCGCTCAATTTGTAAATGGGATTCTGGACAGCATTAAGAACGATCTGAAGGATAAAGGGGCGAAAGAGTAAATGGAAAACCGGACAAACCTCTTGGAACAACGCCATCTGAAGCTGGAAGAACTCCGGCGTCTGGGCTATGACCCGTACCCGCACAAATTCGAGTACACCCATACGCTTGGCCAGATTCGGGAAACGCTTAGCGAAGCCACCGGCCCCGAGCTCGAGGAAAAAAAAGAGTTCGTCAAAATCTGCGGTCGAATTCTATCCATGCGTCGGCAGGGCAAGGCAGGTTTTCTGGATGTTTCCGACGGTGAGAACAGGCTGCAGGTTTATATCCGCAAGGATTTCGTGGGCCCCGAAAACTTCGAATTATTCAAGCTGTTCGATCTTGGAGATATTGTCGGCGCCGAAGGGACTATTTTTCGCACCCATACCAACGAGCTCACCGTTTCAGCCAGCAAAGTGCATCATCTATCGAAAAGCCTGTTGCCTTTGCCTGAGAAATGGCATGGGCTCACTGACGTTGAAATGCGCTTCCGGCAACGCTACGTGGATCTCATCGTAAATCCCGAAGTCCGTTCCGTCTTTGTCAAGCGCGGCAAAATCATACGGGAAATAAGAAATTACCTGGATGAACGCGGCTACCTGGAAGTGGAAACGCCGGTCCTGCAAACCATCGCAGGCGGAGCTCTCGCTCGGCCATTCCATACGCATCACAACGCACTAAACATTGAGCTCTATCTGCGGATCGCGCTGGAACTCTATTTGAAGCGCCTCATCGTCGGCGGCATCCCCCGTGTATACGAATTGGGCCGCATATTCCGGAACGAGGGGATCTCGACACAACACAACCCCGAATTTACGATGCTGGAATTCTACCAGGCGTACAGCAATTATCGGGATCTCATGGATTTGTCCCAGGACCTGTTGACGCATCTCGCCGAGGTCATCACGGGCTCGAGGAAGGTACCATTCGGAGAGCACACGATCGACTTTGATAACTGGCAACGCCTCACCATGAAGGAGGCAATTTCGCGGTTCTGGCCCGATTCAGTTCCGGCTCCTACGGAAGAGGATTTCGGATCGCTGGAAAAGCTCCGCGCCTTTGCGACCTCCCTGCATGCCCATTTCGAACCAACAGACGGCCCGGGAAAACTGCAGGCTATCCTGTTTGAAACGGTTGCGGAGGATCATCTCATTCAGCCCACGATCGTCTATGACTATCCGGCCGAAGTCTCGCCTCTTTCGAAGAAAAAAGCGGATGACCCGACTACCGTCGAGCGATTCGAGCTCTACATCGCGGGAATGGAAGTCGCCAATGCATACTCGGAGTTGAACGATCCGGCGGAGCAAAAAGCCCGCTTTGAAGAGCAGCTTAAAGCGCGCGACCAGGGAGATGAAGAAGCTCACGAGATGGATGCCGATTATGTGCGGGCTCTCAGCTATGGCATGCCCCCTACGGCAGGGGAAGGTATCGGCATCGATCGGCTGACCATGGTCTTGACCGATTCTCAGTCCATTCGTGATGTCATCCTGTTTCCGCTGCTGCGCCCGGAACAGCCGAAAGAATAAGTTTGCATTTCGCTTAAAGGCACAAAAGCTCAAGGAACCACTGCTTTTGCGCCTTTAAGGCATCCCGAATCCGACAGCACCCGTTCTCAGAGCGCCTATGAAATTCGAGCTGTTCGTTGCTTTGCGATATCTCCGCGCGAAACGCAAACAGACAATGGTCTCGGTCATTTCGGCCATTTCCATCCTGGGAATCACCGCTGGCGTAATGGCACTGGTTATTGCCCTGGCCCTCTCCACCGGCTTCAAAGAAGATATCCAGAACAAAATCGTTGGCGCGACTTCAGCTGTGAATCTTCTTCGCATTGACGGCACTTCCATCCAGGATCCGCCGGAAGTACTGCGCAGGATCGGAAAAGTTCCACACGTTACAGGATCGGCACCGGCCATTTTCAACCAGGTCTTCATATCCGGGCCTTCGCGCAGCCAGGGCGCCTCCATCAAAGGGGTCGATCCGGAACAGGAAGGTCAGGTATCTGACTTTTTTTCCCGAATCATCGCCGCCAATCCGAAGGCGCTCGCAACCGCTCCCCCTCCGGCAGGAGAGGACATGCCGATTCCTCTCGAAAGCATTCTGATAGGAAAGGAAATGGCACATGCGCTGGGCGTCAGGCAAGGAGACTCGCTGAAAGTATTTTATCCCATTGGACGGATGACTCCGCTGGGCATGACCGCTTCCGAAAAGACTTTGCGCGTTGCCGCAATATTTGAATCAGGATTGTGGGATATCGATTCGAATTGGGCATATGTCAATTTGGTTCCGGCTCGCAAGCTTTTTGCGCTCCCGCCAGGTGCGGTATCTGTTATTCAATACAGAATCGACGATCTTGATAGTGCCGAGGCCATTGCCGATGACATCCGCTCACGGGCGGGCGAAGGATTCATCACAACGACCTGGATTGAATTGAACAAGCCTCTTTTCTCCGCGCTCAAGCTGGAAAAGCTCGTGCTGTTCCTGACCATCGGATTGATCGTTTTTGTCGCATCGCTCAACGTGGTCACCACCCTCATCATGATGGTGCTCGAAAAACAGGGCGACATCGCAATCCTGACAGCCATGGGCGCCACGCCCCGAACCATAAACCGCGTTTTTATGATGCAGGGGATGATCATCGGTATCATTGGGACGATACTGGGAAATGTTCTGGGGATTGGAATCAGCTGGGTTTTGAATACCTATCAGATCATCCGGCTGGAGCCCGAGATTTACAGCATTCCATACGTTCCCTTTCACGTGAGGATCTGGGACTCGGTGCTTGTTTCCATCACGGCTCTTGTGATCAGCTACCTGGCCACTATTTATCCCGCTCGGAGCGCAGCGAGAATGGACCCGGTCGAGGTGCTCCGATATGAGTAAGCTCCTCGATGTCCAAGACCTTTTCAAAGAATACGCATCAGGAAGTCAACGACTGACAATACTCTCGGGCCTTTCGCTGGCAGCGGAACCCGGGGAGATGATCGGTATTACGGGCGTTTCCGGCTCGGGGAAAAGTACGCTGCTTCATCTTATTGGAGGCATGGACAGACCGGACAAGGGATGTGTTCGTATTTTGGATCATGACATTCTCACCCTGGCACCACCCGAGCTATCCGATTTCCGAAACCGGACAATCGGCTTCATGTTTCAGTTTCACCACCTCCTCCCGGAGTTCACGGCCCTCGAAAACGTCATGATGCCGCTGCTTATCCGCGGAGTGTCCGCGCCGGAGGCGACGGAAAGATCGGGTGCCCTTTTGCAGGACGTTGGTTTGGCAGAAAGAGCTCATCACCGGCCGGGGGAACTGTCCGGGGGTGAGCAGCAGCGAGTTGCTCTTGCACGGGCTTTGGTAGGAAGACCTTGCCTGCTGCTGGCGGACGAACCTACAGGGAATGTTGACCCGAAAACGGGACAGGCAATCGGCGAGCTTTTCCGCGAATTGCATGCAAAGCACGGCCTGACATCCATCATCGTCACACATAACCCTCAACTCGCCCATCTGTGCTCCAGGGTCTGCCGTCTGGAACAGGGCAAACTAAACTGCGAATGACGAGTGATCTTCCTCTTCAATCCATAACGCATCATTCTGAATTCGCCATTCAGATTGCTTCTTGCCAGCCTTTTGAGTCTATCCGTATAATAAAGCCTAGAATTGAGGGTGCGACGCCATAGTATGTTCGAAAAGTATACAGAGAAAGCCAGAAGGGTAATATTCTTCGCGCGATACGAGGCGAGTCAGTTCGGCAGCCCGTGTATCGAGACCGAGCACCTGCTATTGGGACTGATACGAGAAGACAAGAATCTGACCACTCGCTTCTTCCCGCGAACAAATGCGACCATCCAGGACATCCGCAAAGAGATTGAGGGGCGTACGCTTGTTCGTGAAAAGGTTTCCACCTCGGTGGATCTCCCCTTTTCGGAGGAATGCAAACGCGTCCTGAATTCTGCGGCGGAAGAGTCCGAACGTCTTTTCCACAAGCATATCGGAACAGAGCATATCCTCCTTGGCCTGCTCCGCGAAGAACGGTCCATTGCCGCGGAAATTCTGCGTGAACATGGGCTGCGGACAGGAATGATTCGTGAGGAGTTGAGTCGCGGGTCATCGGATAAGCATCCTCAGAACAAGTCAAAGGAACCCTTGAGCCTGGTGGAATTTTCCAGAGATTTGACGGAAGCCGCAGGCAATGATGCCCTCGATCCGCTCATCGGCAGGGAAAATGAGATCGAGCGCATGATTCAGATTCTTTGCCGGCGAACCAAAAACAATCCGGTTCTGATCGGGGAGCCTGGCGTAGGAAAAACGGCAATTGTGGAGGGGCTGGCACAGCGCATTGTTAACGGCCAGGTGCCGCCTCAGCTCTCCGACAAGAAAATTCTAGCTTTGGATATATCCCTGATCGTCGCGGGCACGAAATATCGCGGCCAGTTTGAAGAGCGTCTGAAAACGATCATGAAGGAGCTTGTTGAAAACAGGAACCTCATCGTCTTCATCGACGAGCTTCATACCCTTGTGGGAGCGGGATCCGCCGAAGGCTCCCTGGACGCAGCCAATATTCTAAAGCCGGCCCTATCCCGGGGCGAAATCCAGTGTATCGGATCCACAACTCCCTATGAATACCGTCGCTCCATAGAAAAAGACCGCTCCCTTGAGCGACGCTTCCAGGCAATCAAGGTAGCTCCGCCGTCGGAGCAGGAAAGCGTGAGCATCCTCACCGGTATCAAGGAAAGATACGAAGCCTTCCACCAGCTGAAATACACGGATGAGGCCCTGCAGGCCTCAGTTTATCTGACCAATCGCTATATCCCGGATCGATACCTGCCGGACAAGGCTATCGATGTGATTGATGAGGCAGGCGCACGAGTCAAGCTGCGAACGACATCGGTCCCGGATGAAATGGTCAATATCCAGCGGCGCATTCGTGTCATCGATGGCAGAATTGATAATGCCATTTCCGCGCAGGAATTTGAGCAGGCGGCACGATATCGGCTGGAGGAGGACCTCGAACAGGAAAATCTCCAGGTAATCCGGGAACGATGGAAGCTGAAAACACCGGTTTCACTGAAAGTGACGCGCGAAGATATCGAGGAAGTGATCGCAAAGTGGACCGGCATACCGATGGCTTCCATTCATGAGGAGGAAATGTCCAAGCTCCTCCGGATGGAGGAAGAACTCCACAAGAGACTCGTCAGCCAGGATCGGGCGATCAGCGCACTGAGCAAAGCAATACGGCGATCGCGCGCGGGACTGAAATCTCCGAAGCGTCCCGTTGGTTCATTTCTGTTCCTGGGCCCGACGGGCGTCGGCAAAACCGAAATGGCACGCTCCCTGGCAGCATTTCTTTTTGGGAGTGAGAATTCCATGATCCGACTGGATATGTCGGAGTACATGGAAAAACACTCCGTTTCCAAGCTGATCGGGTCTCCGCCGGGATATGTTGGCCATGAAGAAGGGGGACAACTGACCGAAAAGATCAAGCGAAACCCCTATTCAGTCCTCCTTCTGGACGAGATCGAAAAAGCGCATCCGGATGTCTATAACATTCTGCTGCAGGTTTTTGAAGATGGGCAATTGACCGACTCTCTCGGCAACACGATCGACTTCAAAAACACCATTATCATCATGACATCCAATATTGGAGCCCGCTTTCTCGAAAAACGCGGCCATCTTGGATTCCAGGCCGGCACGGATGCAGATGCCAAGAGAACAGAGGAACTGATTCACTCGGAGGTAAAACGGATCTTCAACCCGGAGTTCCTGAACCGGCTGGATGAGATCATTCTCTTTGAATCGTTGACCGACGAAGACCTCGAGAAGATCGTGGACCTGCTGATCAACCAGGTCAATGAGGTCATGAAGCAGAAGCGGCTCTCCATCACGCTTCGCCCCGAAGTGCGTCGATGGATTGTCAACAAAACCTGCCATGATCGATCCTATGGTGCGCGCCCGCTGCGAAGGGCAATTCAGCGATATGTCGAGGATCCTCTCTCGGAAGGCATTATCCAGAATCGGATCAAACCCAGTTCCACGCTGGAAATCTATCTGAAGGAAGATGATCTCTACTACATCCATAGCGGAGAGCCTATTGAATCCGGGGAGAGACTGGGATAACGGAATCGCTCTATCAAGACCCTCCGCCCACAAAAAAAATAAATGAACACTCGGATCTGTGTGGAGTCTATATTAGGTCGGAAACTCCGCGGATTCAGGGCGGAAGCTCTGTCCGTTTTTATGTTTTAAGCTTATGATAGGGGCCTCAATGGACTCGCGCTGGATTTCAAGACCCATTTTATCTAAGATATGGGTTTATTTTGACACTATCAGCGGCTGTGGAGGATAGATGGGCAAAACGATAAAGCTCGGAGTCTGCATACTCGGATTCCTTTTATTGGGTCCTGCGGCCTTTGCGCAGGAGCTCAGAGGAACAACCATTGAGCGAATTGATATCCGGGGTAATCGGCGAATACCCGAGGACACTATCCGTTTCTACATCCAGTCCCGGCCTGGCGAGCCCTACGACGAAGTCCGTTTGGGACATGATCTCCGGGCTCTTTACAAAGCCAACTTTTTCGAAAATATCTCGATTGACGAAAAAGATGGGGACACCGGGAAGATTGTCGTATTTATCGTCAAAGAGAAGCCTCTGATCCGTGCCATTGAATACCAGGGCAACAAGTCGTTTACGGAATCCAACATCCTGGATGCTTTCAAGGAAAAAAAGGTCGGGCTTACCGTTGACAGCCAATACGACCCGTCAAAGATACGTGCGGCAGAACGCGTTCTGAAGGACTTGATGCTGCAGAACGGCAAACCGCTCGGCTCCGTGCACTCCGAAATCGAGAATATCCCCCCTTCCAGCGTTCGCGTCCGCTTTGTTATGGAAGAGGGCACCAAGGTGCGCATCGGGCAGATACGATTTATTGGAAATAAGATCTACAAGGATGCCGAACTGAAATCCGCCCTGAAACTCACCAAAGAGCACGGCCTGTTTACCATGTTCAAAGGCATGGATAAGTATCACAAGGAAAAACTAGATTACGATATCGACTCCAATCTCAAGGCCTTCTATAAGGAACACGGGTATCAGCAAGTTCAGATCGGGGAGCCTTTGACCCGGATATTCGAAGGACCGCGCGGTGTTATCCCGATGATCCGCAAAACCCGCGAACAGTTTTTCATCGAAATCCCGATTGACGCCGGCGACCAATACAGGCTGGGCAAGCTTGAAGTCCAGAATTGTGGAGCACTGTTCAATTGCGAGGGGATTGCCAATGGCTTTGGCCTGAAAAAGGGAGATATCGTCAATTCCAAGAAAATCAAGGACACGCTGGAGCAGGTCAAGAAGCTGTATGGCGCTTATGGCTACATCAACTGGTCCTACATTCCCGAACAGAGCTTCGATCCCAAGAACAAGACAATGGATCTGATCCTCAATTTTCAGCCGGACAAGCAGTTTTTTGTCAGGCGCATTGATTTTGAGGGGAATACGAAGACGCGTGACAAAGTGATCCGTCGAGAACTGGCCATCGAAGAAGGGCGTGTATTCAGCAGCGCGCTGCTGGACAACTCGATCCTGCGACTGAACCAATTGGGATTCTTTGACAAGATCGAGGAAAAAGATTACGAAGTAAAACCGGATGATAAAACCGGGATGGTGGATATAGGGATTAAGGTCAAAGAGAAGAGCCAGCGATCGATCGGCTTTACCGGTGGAGTCAGCGGCATATCCGGCAGTTTCCTCGGCGTGAATTATTCGGACAACAACTTCCTTGGACGCGGAGAAACACTGGAGTTGAGTATTACCGGAGGCACCCGAACAACCAACTTTGTGCTCTCCTTTACGGAACCCTACCTGCTGGATACGCGATGGAGCATGGGTATTTCCCTGTTCAATCAGCGGTATCGCTACGACACTTACAGCACTTATGGACTGGTATCCACCTCAGGCAACCCGACAGAGCTTTTTACTCAGAAGACGACCGGGACAACGTTGAACCTCAGCCGGCGCCTGGGCCGATCGCTCTGGACCTTCGGCGGCAGTTACACCTACCAGAAGATCGGGATCAGCCGCATTGCTTCCGGATATGAGTCCTACGCCCTGGGTCAACTGGTGGGCTTTACCCCAGGCGCAGATCCGACTGCGGCACTGAATGGTATTATCCGCAGCGAGATTACGCCAACTCTGAGCTATAACTCGACAAACGCCTACTTCAACGCAACCAGGGGAACCGCCCTTACTTTGTCCACTGCGGTTTCCGGGGGTGCGCTGGGTGGGGACTTCAAGATGATCCGGCCGACTCTTGAAATTCGCCACTTCATCCCGGACAAATGGTTGAGCCACGGGCGCAATACGCTGGGATTCAACCTCCTGGGCCAATACATCCATGCGTATGGCGGATCGGCCATCGCGTTTTTCGATCGCTTCTATATCGGTGGCGAGAACTCGATCCGCGGGTTTGATATCCGCTCCGTAAGCCCGCTGGCGATCAGCTCAACGCCCCAATATGACGCCAATGGAAATGTGATCATCGATCTGAAGACGGGCCTGCCCGCATCCTCCAAAACGGTCATCCCGATCGGCGGCGACACGGTGGGAGTATTCAATTTTGAGTACCGGATTCCGATCGCGGGGCCATTGTCCATGGCCGGCTTTTATGATACCGGAATCAGCCGAGTCACAAACGCAAGCGCTCTTGGAAAATTCGGCACCGGCAAAGTGGATGTGATCCAGTCTACAAACCGATCATTCCGAGCCTCGACCGGCGTGGAGATCCAGTTTGTTCTTCCGGTTGTCAGTGCGCCTTTCCGCCTGATTTTTGCCTATAACCCGATGGTTCTGGATACGTCCATCAACGTTGGCGGAAGCATCATGAGCGTGAGAGAGCCGCGCAAGGATATCAAATTCACCGTGGGCCGGAGCTTCTGATTCCGCTTTGCCCCCGACTGGAACTGTAGTAAATTTCGTACCTTTAAGCGATGCCCGGAAATAGCTCCAGGGCAACTCGAATGTTCAATTCGGCCCCGCTCCGGGTTGAATTTCAAAGGAGAACAGAGTCAAATGAGTCGACTAATGCTACGCATTCTTTTCGCCGCCCTCTCGTTGCCGATTCTTGGCATGGCACAGACCGCTTCGCAAACCTCTGCCCCGGCGGCACCCGCCGTTATTGGCGCAGCCAAAATCGCATGGATAAACCTGGAACAAGCCGTTCTGACCAGCGATGAAGGAAAGAACATGGTTTCCGAGATCCAGAAGTACGTGGACACCAAGAACTCGGAAAATGACAACATGCGGAAGGAAGCGGAGACTCTCAGGAACCAGTTGAACGTTCAGGGCTCCAAGTTGACGGAAGAAGCGCGCACGGAACTCGAAGACCAGATCGAGGCAAAAGAGACCGCCCTGCAGCGTTTCCAGCAGGATACGCAGAAAGATATCGAGAACAGGCGCGTCAAAATGACGAACTACCTGGCCCGGAAAATGCAACCCATCATCGAAAAGGTTGCGAAGGAAAAGGGGTTGAGTGCCGTTCTTGTTTTCAACTCTACTCGTGATGCTTATGTGGATCCTTCCCTGAACATCACCGAAGAGGTCATCAAGGCCTATAACCAGGCCAATGGTGCCGGTGCCCCGAAAACACCAGCAGCCCCCAAAGCTCCGGCCGCTGCAGCTCCCAAAAAGTAACAGATACGAAAGCCGATGGCGTCAGGAGCGGGATGGCCTGACGCCATCGCCAAAAGAACCGATGGAAAGTAGTCTTTCGACTTTAAAAATCCTCGAGATCCTGAAGGTACTGCCCCAGCGTTACCCATTCCTGCTTGTAGATCGAATCCTCGAGACCGATGGCTCAACGTATATGATTGGGCTCAAGAATGTCACGATAAATGAGCCATTTTTCCAGGGCCACTTTCCAGATCATCCCGTTATGCCAGGAGTGCTCCTCGTCGAAGCACTCGCCCAGGTTGGAGTCGTTCTTCTTCTTTGCGGCGACCAGAGCAGAAACTCCAAGCTGGTTTATTTTTCGGGAATCGACAAATGTCGATTCCGACAGCCCGTCGTACCGGGAGACCAACTCAGGATCGAGGTAAAGGTTCTGAAACACCGTGACCGCTACTTTAAAATGGTGGGCCAAGGTCTGGTCGAGGGCAATATAGCAGTCGAAGCCGAGCTTTCCTGCTCGCTGGTGGATCGCCCCTGACTGCTCCCGGCATTTGACTGGAGATCCGTACCTGACATGCCCATACACCCCACGGCAATTATAGATAGTTCATCCGAGATTTCATCAACGGCCCAAATTGGCCCCTATTGTATCGTCGGCCCTGAAACTCGAATCGGGGCGGATACTATCCTCGAATCGCACGTACACGTTCATGGCTGGACCACGATTGGCGAACGCTGCCATTTCTTTAGCCACAGTTCCATCGGAACGGATCCGCAGGATCTTAAATACAAAGGCGAGCCTACCTTCCTCAAGATCGGTAACGATAACGTATTCCGGGAATTTATCAGTCTGAATCGAGGAACCAAGGGGGGACATGGGGTCACGGTCATCGGGAATAATAATTTCCTTATGGCCTATAGCCATATCGCCCATGACTGCATCGTCGGAGACAATGTAATCATGGCCAACGCCGGCACACTCGCGGGGCATGTCACCGTCGGAGATCACTCTACGGTCGGCGCATTTTCCGCTGTTCATCAGTTCTGCCGTGTCGGGCCACATGCATTTATCGGCGGATTTTCCGTAGTGACACGCGATGCCTTGCCCTATATCAAAACCGTGGGGGCAAGAAATGAAGCCAAGATTTACGGAATCAACACTATCGGTTTGCAGCGCAAGGGTTTTTCCGCGGAATCGATTACGGAACTCAAGCAGGTTTACAGAACCATCTTCCGTTCCAAGCTGAACACAAGCGAGGCACTGGCAAAGGCAAAAGAAGTTCAATGGAAATCATCCGAAGTTGCCACTCTGATCGAGTTCATCGAGGGCTCCGAGAGAGGATTTATTCGGTAGAAGAATTCCATATCTGAAATCCGAGATCCGAAATCTGAAATCTGGAATCTGAAATCCACGAGGTCTATGTCGCAGCCAGACAAATATGGTCTTATTGCCGGAAATGGCCGATTTCCATTTTTGGTGCTCCAGTCTGCCCGGGAGCAAGGGATCGACGTGATTGTTGCCGCGATCAAAGAGGAAACGTTCAGCGACATAGCGGACTGCGGCTATCCTGTTCACTGGCTTGGATTGGGAGAATTGGGTAAACTGGTTCGGCTTTTTCGCAAATCCGGCGTACAAAAAGCTATGATGGCCGGCCAGGTCAAACATGTGCAGATCTTTGGTTCAGCCTTTCCGGATCTGACCATGATTCGAATGCTGGCAGGGCTGAAACATAAGAACACCGATGCGCTGATTGGTGGAGTAGCTCGAGTTCTCGAAGAATCCGGGATCTCACTCATCGACTCCACCACGCTGCTGAAACCGTACCTGGCCGTGGAGGGACCGCTGACCCGCAGGCGCCTGAACGGGGACGAGTCCTCCGATGTTGAATACGGGCGTTCCATTGCGCACAAGATCGCCTCGATGGATATCGGCCAGACTATTGTGGTGCGGGAACGCGCCGTGGTAGCGGTGGAGGCAATGGAAGGCACGGATGCCGTGATTACCAGAGCCGGCGAACTTGTTCACCGGAAAAATCTCACGGTCATCAAGGCAAGCAAGCCGAAACAGGACATGCGTTTTGATATTCCGGTCGTCGGACTTTCGACACTGGAAACTATGATCGCTGCGGGTGCAACGGCACTGGCTATCGATGCGGGTCGAACGCTGGTATTCGATCGCGACAAATTCCGAAAGACCGCCGATGATCATGGTATTGCCGTCGAGGCATTTGCGCCGATCGGCGATTGAGGCCTTTTCAATCGTCCATCGTCAACAATAAATCGATTATGGAGTGAATTATCTGATGGGAAAAATCCGCGTTGGAGTAGTCGGAGTCGGATCATTGGGCCAGCATCATGCCCGCGTATATGCCTCCATGCCGGAGGCAACGCTGGTCGGCGTGGTGGATCCTTTTCCGGGCCGGGCGGAAGAGGTGGCCAAGCCGCTCGGAACTCAGGTATTTCCATCGTACTCTGATCTATTTGGCAAAGTGGATGCAGTCAGCATTGCAACCCCCACGATCCTTCATGCCGAAATTGGCAAAAAGTTTTTGCAGGAGGGGGTGCATGTACTGGTGGAGAAGCCGATTGCCCACACTCTGGAAGAGGCAGATAGTCTGATCCGCGTAGCGCGGGACAACAACCGCGTGCTCCAGGTCGGACATCTCGAGCGATTCAACCCCGCAGTCGTGCGCCTGCGGGAAATTGTGCAAAAGCCTCGATTTTTTGAAGCTCATCGGATGGGGCTTTTTTCGCCGAGAAGCCTGGATATTGACGTTATTCTGGATCTCATGATCCACGATCTCGACATTATCTCGCTGCTGGTCCCCTCTCCGGTGGTACGCGTGGATGCCGTCGGCATTGCCATTCTGTCCAACCGGATTGATATCGCGAACGTTCGGCTTCATTTTGAAGACGGTTGCGTCGCCAATATCACCGCAAGCCGCGTATCCATGGAAAAGATCCGCAAACTGCGACTGTTCCACAAGAATGAGTATATATCGGTGGATTATACCCGGCAGGAAGTTGCCGTTTTCAGTCTGAACCCGAGGCTTGGCGGTGGCATCCCGGAAATTGTTAACCGGAAGTTGACTCCGGAACGTAAAGAACCGTTGAGAGAAGAACTAACTGCTTTCATCGGTGCCGTATGCGGCAATCAGCCGGTTGAGTGTTCAGGAGAAGAAGGACGGAAGGCTCTAGATTTGGCTCTGCAAATTCTGGCCCAGGCTGAAAAGGCTCAGGCACGGGAAATTGACAGGGGTTAGCCACCTTCCTTATACTTTGGTCATCGCCTTGGGCGGAGTGTATTGATGTTCGACTTTGCCATTTCCCGAAATCAGCAACGAACCCCTACCAAGCGCATTTTTGTGTCCTGGTTCGTCAGCGGTTTTGCGCACTTTTTACTTTTGTTCCTGCTGATTCAGTATCCGCAGCTGTTGCGGGGTGGCATGTATCATCGTTTCCGTCCACTTTCAGCCCTTACCAATCTGTTTAGTCCGCAGGGGCAGGAGGAAGAGGACAAGGATTGGCGCACGGTTGCCGTTCTCAGCACTCCGATGGTGCAGCCATCAGCCGCGACACTGAAAAAATATACAAAGGATTGGAGCGGGAAAACTCCCAATCTGCCTCCAATCAATTTGCGCTGGGGTGAAGAACAAAAGAAGGCGCTAGAAAATCTTCCGCCTATTCCAAAATTGCGACAGGACCCAAAGCCTTCAGTCATTTTGCCGCCGCATTATGAGTCGCCCCCGGCCACTTCTCCCGTCGGCAATGCAACCCAGCCTCCCCTGGGTGCGACGCCTGCAGCCCAGGCCGATCCAAACCCTGGAAAGAAAGGACCTGGAAACCTTCCGCCCTCCGGCACGCCGACTGCCACGGAAACCGCGAACAGCAATGCTCCTTCGTCTATTCCGGACGGGATCAAGCAGGCTCCGAATGGCGTTCCTCCGGCCAAAGATGCGGTCAAGGTATTTGATAGCGAGCAGCAGGCAATCAAAAGCCCGGAAAGCGGCTTCTTCGGACCCGACGTCAAGGGATTTCCTTTGGGCGAATATGCCAACATGATCAAGGAGCGGATCAAAGGAAGGTGGTTCATCCCGTCGCATCTGAAGAATTCGCAGGGACACACAACCATCGTCTTCTACATCAACCGAGATGGACGCTATTCCGGCGCCCGCATCGAAGCCTCTGCGTCATCCGGAAACAATGCCTTGGATATTGCCGCTCTGAAGGCAATCATGGATTCCAATCCATTTCCGCCGCTGCCAAAAGGCTTTCCCAGTGACCACCTCGGGGCCAAGTTTGTGCTTTCTTACAACGAACCGTAATGTGCAAAATCGAACGGCTGCATGCAGGTGAACCGAGATCGAAGATGCGCCCGTTTGCAGTGCTCATGGCGACCGTTCTGCTGTTTGCCGCCTGTGGACGGCATAGAGCCCAGGTCACACCGCCTGTTCTGAAACCACCCGCATCAACCTCGGCAAAAACACAGATCCCCGCGAACAAGCCGGCTCAGACAACGCCATTCCCAACCGATCAGGGCAGGATAGCTGGAGCAACCGAACCGCTGAATCCGCCATCGGCAGATGCCCCGGTACCGGTTGAAGTACGTCTTTCCGGCCCTTTGATTCGGATTGGGCTTACCACCGATGCCAGGGAACTTCGGATTACTTCGCCAGGCGATTATTATGTGACGGAGAAGGTTTCGGAATCTTCACGGCAGTTGATCCAGGGCGAAATCCGCGTGCGTATCGAGGAAGAGGTCAGTGAGGATTCTTCCGTCTATCGCATTCAGGTTGCAGCCTTCGCCAAGATGGACCCGGCGATAGAAATGAAAGAGAAGTTGTCCGGAGACATCTCGGAACCGGTGGTCATTCACGAAAATTCGGCATCAGGCTGGATTCAGGTACGAGTGGGCGCTTTCCCCTCCAAGAATGATGCGCAGCAGTTTCAGAAGACTTTGCAGAAACTGGGATACTCCGATTCCTTTATCGTCAAGGATGCTATTACCTCTGCGGGAGGCGGTCCAACGATCGCCGTCCGCGGCGCAAACGGCTTTTTCCGCCTGAGCAAAGCCGGTTTTCTCGTTCAACCATCCTCTTCAAATTTTTTCATTTCCATTGATGGGAAGCCATACCGGGGAATGCTCGATCTCGCCTTGAACAAAAGCGGCAGAATGACCCTGGTTAATCAGCTTGGAATGGAAGAATATCTTCTGGGTGTAGTCCCCGCCGAAATCAGCCCAAGTGCATATCCAGAGGCCGCTGCGCTGTCAGCCCAGGCTATCGCTGCCCGAACCTATGCGTTGTTCCATCTCGGCCAATACAAAGCCGATGGATTCGATCTCACCGACGATACACGGACACAGGTGTATGAAGGCGTGGGATCGGAAAAATCGGCAACCAGCGAGGCTGTGCGCCAGACTTTCGGACTCGCCATCTATTACCAGGATAAAGTAATTGATGCCATGTTCATGTCGACCTGCGGCGGACGCACAGAGGATTTCGCAAATGTTTTTGATGCCCAGCCGGTTCCCTACCTCAAAAGCGTGTTCTGCGCCATTGAAAGCGGCCCGGAAAAGGGCGAAACCGTCATCCTCGGACGACATGCCCTGGACAACACCATCCTTGCCGATGACGGAAGCCTGGCAAATCGAAATCTCGAGCTTGCATTGACTTTGGGCCTGAACAAATCCCGGGCAGACCTGACTCCCGAAGTTCTGACCGCTCCATCCGAAAAGGCTGAGATTGTCCGTTGGGTTCAAACGGCCGTCAAGCTGGCAGCCAGGACAACCATTATCGATAATCCCGACCGCTCTCCGGATGTGCGCACGCGGGCCGGTTTTTTCCAGTATGCGGTGGAAGCTTTTTTTGGAAGCGCGGAAATCAAACAACGTATTTCACCCAGAGATGTCGACTATTTCCTCGGCAATCTGAAGGATGGCGATGCCGTCCCAGAAACGGCTCGTCCCGCACTGGCCTATCTTATTCAAAGCGGGTTGTGGCGCACGCAGGCTGATAACACCGTGCGACCCAATGAACCGATACGAAAGGGGGATGCCCTGTCCGCGTTATCGCGATGGGTTGAATTCGCCCGCCCGGATGTCCTGCGAAAGGGCATTTTTGTTTCGCCTGGAACAGCCAGGGATGAAAGCGCCGCAGTTTCCTCCATTAACGTCAAATGGGGCAGCAAAACCCAGGAATTTCGATTTGCCGAGGATCCGTACCTTTTCCGGTTGGACGTCGGACGAACAACACCGGTAAACAGCCTCCGCATCATCGGCAATGAGAAGGTAGTTTTTCATATCAATGCCCAGGGAGCCATTGATTTTCTGGAAGCGGAATTGAATCCTGCGGGGGCATCGAGTGATCGCTATTCGCCGGTCGCGAATTGGAACACCACACTGACGCGATCCGCGGTGGCAGAGAAACTGCGCGGGATGACAGGGGGCATTGGCGAATTCCGAGACTTGGCGCCTTCCAAAACCGGCGACTCCGGAAGAGCCGTGCACATCCTGATAACGGGGAGCCGTGGCTCCATTGATCTTAATGGGAATAAGGTTCGCAATGCGTTAGGGCTGAGGGATACCTTGTTTACCATCAAGCGCGAATACAACCCGGACGGCACCATTGCCAGCTTCACTTTTAATGGGCGCGGATACGGTCACGGAGTCGGGTTGTGCCAGGTCGGAGCATTTGGAATGGCTCGCGCCGGCCGGAGCTATGAGGAAATCATCAAGCATTATTTCCAGGGCGTGCAGCTGCGGAAAGCATACTGACTTCAAATTCAGAGTTTCAGATTCGAGAGATCTGGAATTGTAAGCTTGGAATCTACGACGAAATGGATCGATTCCGGTCACAATTGTTAGGTATCCTGGTCCTTGCAATCGTATTTCTTCTGATTGCCTGCATTCGTTACTACCTAAAGCTTGGTTAGAGAAACACAATGTCGGGAGATATACCGGGAATTGTAATCGTTGGCCCCACGGCCTCGGGCAAAAGCCGGCTGGCATTGGCGCTGGCACCCCTTTTCAACGGGGAAATAGTCAGCTGTGATGCGCTTCAAATCTACAAAGGCATGGATATTGGAACAGCCAAAGTCACAAAATCCGACCAGTCTACCGTCCCGCATCACATGATCGATGTGCAAACGCCGGATCAGGATTTTTCGGCGGGGGATTATCAACGCATGGCGCGCGATGTGATCTGCGGAATTCAGGAACGAGGCCATGTCCCCTTTATCGTGGGAGGAACCGGATTTTACCTGCGGGCCCTGATCGACGGGCTGTTTGAGGGGCCTTCACGGTCCGAAGCACTTCGCGCGCGGATGAGAAATATCCTCCAGCGCAAGGGATCTGTTTTTTTGCATAAACGGCTGAAGCGGGTTGACCCTTCCTCCGCGGCCAAAATATCTGCCGCGGATGGAGAGCGCATTATCCGTGCCTATGAAGTGTTCCTCCTCACGGGTAAAAGCATGGAATGGTGGCAACAGCAGCCGCGGGATGCCTTTCATGGGTATCGCTGGCTGAAGCTTGGAATCAACATCCCACGCGATCAGCTCTATGACAGAATCAACCGGCGCGTCAATGAGATGTTTGAAAACGGATTGATCGAAGAGGTGCGGCTTCTACTGGCACAGTTCCCCGGCACTGCTCATGCGTTCAAGGCAATCGGTTACAAGCAGGCTATCGACTATCTGGAAAATCGTCTCTCCCTGGCGGAAGCTATCGCGGATACACAGTTGCAGAGCCGTCACTATGCCAAAAGGCAGCTTACATGGTTTCGCGCGGATAAGACCACACAGTGGCTTGAAGGAATGGATAGTCTCGAGGAGCTTCAGCATAGAGCCGCCGCGATGATTGGGCAATTTCTGGCGAGTGCGGGAACGGCCACCGAAATCCCCTGAATTGCGTGAAGCCCTAGCCAGGTCATTTCAGCGACCATCCCCTTTTGCAGCGCGATTCGAACCGGTTTCCCTCGAATCCCCTTGCCCCAGTGCCGGTCGTATTGCATCGCCGGCAATATAGGAGCAGTTTCCGTGCCAGGAAAAGATTCGATAAATCTATCGCCTTAAGTATAATGTTTAATATAATTTGCGGACGGGATAGGAAGATGCCGTGAATCCCTGTATTATGGGAATTGTCGTTGTTTGCATTATTTTTATGTCGCAGCCTCAAAACACCCGGCCTGACAAAATTCTTAACGTTCGGCCGATTTCTGCTGTTCTATAATGGACTTATGGAATTCGAACCCGTAATTGGACTTGAAGTACATGCGCAATTGCTCACGCGCAGCAAGCTTTTCTGCGGCTGCAGCACTCAGTTTGGTGCGCCGCCCAATGCCCATACCTGCCCAGTCTGTCTTGCCCTTCCCGGGGCTCTGCCGGTGGTGAACCGGGAGGCCGTAATGATGGCCGTTAAAGCGGCGATCGCTCTGGGATGCAGGATAAATGAAACCTCGATTTTTGCGCGAAAAAACTATTTCTATCCGGATCTCCCCAAAGGATATCAAATCTCGCAATTTGACCTCCCGTTGGGAGAGCATGGCGTTGTCACCATATTATCCGGCGAAAGAAATGAAACCGGAAAGGTCGTCAATCGCCAGGAAAAATCCTTCGGCATTACTCGCGTTCACATGGAAGACGATGCGGGGAAGTCCATTCACGAAGGACTTCCGGATTCGCGTACCAAATCGTACGTCAACCTAAACCGAACCGGTGTTCCACTAATTGAAATCGTAAGCGACCCCGACTTTCGCAGCAGCCAGGAAGCCTACGATTACATGACGCACCTTCGAAAAACTCTGATCTACATTGGAGTGTGCGATGGAAATATGGAGGAAGGCAGTCTCCGGTGCGATGCCAACGTATCCCTTCGCCCCAGGGGCGCGGAAAAGCTTGGAACAAAGGTTGAGATAAAAAACCTCAACTCGTTCCGATTTCTGCAAAGGGCTCTGGAATACGAAATCGAGCGGCAGACGCAGGTTTTGTCCGAAGGCGGCCAGATCGTTCAGGAAACCCGGTTGTGGGATGAAGCGGAGGAACGCACCTTTACGATGCGAAGCAAGGAGGAAGCCCACGATTATCGGTATTTCCCTGAACCGGATTTGCTGCCACTGAAACTGGATTCGGAGTGGGTTGCCCAGATTCAAGCTGCGCTCCCGGAGCTCCCCGGCGCAAAGATACAGCGGTTCATGGATGGTTACGGCCTGACGTCAGAGGATGCGCTTTTGCTGACGTCCTCCCCTGCCATGTCCGAATACTTTGAATCCTGCGCGAAACAGTCGGCGAATGCACGGGCATCGGCGAATTGGGTTATGGGCGATCTTGCCTACGCACTGAAAAATGCCGGCAAAGAGATTGATGAGTCCCCCGTCACGGCGGAACAATTGGCAACGCTCATCCGCACCATCGATTCGGGAGAGATATCCGGAAAGATCGCCAAGACGGTGTTTGAGGAAATGGCTCGTACCGGTGAAGAGCCGACAGCCATTATCAAACGACTGGGGCTGGTACAGGTCAGTGACGAGTCCAGCCTGAACGTCATCATTGATGGCATCCTGGCGGCCAACTCCAAACAGGTGGAAGAGTACCGGTCGGGCAAAACAAAGGTCCTGGGATTTCTGGTCGGCCAGGTCATGAAGGAAACAAAGGGGCAGGCCAATCCGCAGGTCTTGAATGAATTGCTGAAAAAGAGGCTTGCCGAAAGCTAAGAAAGCTCGAGCTCGCCACCGCTCTTTCGGAAATGAATGAGTAACTCCGAATCGAGAAAAAAGGCCACTATAAGCCGACGCCAACAGATTGCAGGAAAGGGCCTCTGTTTTGCAAAGGAACAGGGGCCCGCGCGCTTTATCGCGGATGTAATGCTGGGGCGACTGGCAAAATGGTTGCGAATTTCGGGATTTGACGTTCTCTATTCCAACCATTTCTCCGATGATGAACTGGTTCGGATCTCAAACAGCGAAGAGCGCATACTCCTGTCAAGAGACACACGGCTTCTCGTCCGCAAAGCGGTGCGTAGATTCATTTTCCTCGAAAGTCAGGATCTTCCATCCCAAATTCAACAGGTATTTGCCACGCTGAATCCGGACAAACTGCCTCCCCTTCTGACCAGATGCCTGACCTGTAATGACGCCCTGCAGGATGTCTCCCCGGAATCGGTGCGCGACATCGTTCCTCCTTTTGTTTTTGAAACTCAGAGAGCATTCAAATCCTGCCCCAGGTGCGGAAAAGTTTTTTGGGCCGGCACACATCGAGACTCCGTTGTTCAGAATCTGGAAAAATTGACGCGAAAATAGAAGATATGCCCTATTATTGGGGATTGCACTCAAGGAGGATTCTTGAAACACACGGTACGATCATTCATTGCCCTTATACTGCTTGCTGCCGCATACACCCCTGCATCGGCTCAGATCAAGGGGTCGGGCCCCAGCGATCCGGCGCCGGCCGGCATGGTTATGTCCGGAATCATCGAATGCGGCGAAGGATACACCTCGCATGAGCTATACGACATGAAAATAACCCTGCTCGAGGTCATCCGCGGCGAACAGGCCTGGAAACGCCTGCAGGAAGCAAGCAGCACCAATACACCTCCGAAGAGCGGCACCGAGTACCTGCTGGCCCGCATTCGATATGAATATTTTGCCAGGGGAGTTCCGGGCACCTGCATTCATCCGCTCTCGCCCGATGAATTTACCGCATACTCTCGCAATGGCGAAGATTACAGGAGTGTTTCGGTTGTAACGCCAAAGCCGGAGCTGCGGAAAGGCCTCAAGTCGGGAGATTCCTTGGAAGGCTGGGTAGCTTTTGCCGTTTCGAAAGAGGATAAAGAGCCTCTGATGCTTTATTCAGCCGACAGCGGCGGCGCCGTCGAACACGGCGGCGGAAAGTGGTTTTTGCTGAAATAACCTCGGCTTGTTAAAAGCCGCGTGTATCTGCGCTCCTGGTAAGTGCATCCATCTTCTGCGTCAGGTCTCGCCAGAATCGCGCCGTGTCAATCTCGGTAAGCCATTTGATTCGGCGACCGGTCTGCGGATGTTGAAAAGTCAGATCCGGCCGCAACTTCGGCCGAGGAACATCCTTGCCGCGCGCCATACCCAGGGCGTAGGCAACGACGGCTTCATCCCACACGACCCAGGTTTCGGGCGCTACATATTTGGCAACAGTTTCCGGCTGGGTAGTCATGAAGTCATCCAGGATGGAATAAAGGTACTTGCCGATTGGGCCATGGGGCCCTATCAATGCAAAAGCATCCTTTCGTGTGAGCCGGAGGCAGCGCGATGTCAACGCGCTGCTGCCCACAGCAATCGGCACGTCGGAATCAAGGATGATCTGCCATGCCAGTGGATCATTCTTGACGTTAAAAACATCCCCTCCGCCAGGCCAGTCGTCAAAACCCATTGCGATCACGGTTACCCTCTGAACGATTGAGGGATCTTTGAGAATTGCAGCCGCAACATCGGTCCCAGCCCCGGTCAGAAAAACCGTAAGGGGGTTTGCTTTCGTAAATCCCGATGAAAGACGTATCAGACCTTCAGCGGCCGCATTGCCTTGGACCATTGCAGGCTTCTTCAAAGGAATCGGCGAACCGGCAATGACCGGAATTCGCTTCGCTGATCGAGCCGGAAATACATGCGCGATAACTTCAGCGGCTTTCCTTGCGCTGGTTGCCGGAGAAAATCCTACGGAGGACGCATGACTTGCCAAGACAGCCTTCAGTTCAATCTCCGGGCTCAGCAGCATGTGCGTCAGCGCCCATTGATCATCGATTTCCACGCCACAATCCGTCGACAAAACCGCCGGGATCGCCTTCGCCTGAATCCGTTTTGAAATTTCCGCTGCGGAACATTCCGCGGCGAGCAGGGGCAACAAGATCACTAAGAGGAACACCTGGTAGACAAAAGTAATACCGGACTGGCTTTTTCCCGCCATTTGCACCCCTTATGACTGTCCAGCGCATTGTAGTTTTGCGGCTTCTCTTTCCAATACGTCCGTTCCCTTTTCCGCAAGTTCGAGTCTGCGATTCTTCGCAGGACATAGCCGCAGATAGCCCTTCGCCCACATCGCCAGAACATCTCCAAGTATGGCGTCATACTCCCGGTTGCGCTCGGCACCATACTGTTTCAGGGTTCTGAAACCATGCGTACTCTTATTCAACCTGCCGCGAAGAATGTTCACGGCATTGGAGGGAGCAATCGGAGCCTCCGCCTGTGCATATAGCTGGAGAATGGCAATTCCCGTCTTTCGCGCTACCTCCCGATTGGAAAGCTCGCCCATCGTAAAAAATCTGTTTTCGGTCTGCCATAAAATGATCTCCGGCGCCGAGCCCGCACTTGCTTTTATGTTGGCCGCAGGAGAATCCATCGCCGAAACTCTGGTCACCTTCAATTGCCCAGGAACAGCATCCGGATTACTCCCAAGGACCTTGAAAGCCAGGGATTCCAGCTTGGAAACAGGCATACCTCGGAAAGCGCCATAGCCGGGAAAGTCGGCCCATACCGAACCAATTCGTTTGTCGCGACCGGCGAGGAAGGAGGCAAATTGTCTCGGCGATATCTTCCGATCTTTTCGATCGAACAGTTTTCGATTTAAAGCATAGATCCGGGCAATTTCATCATCGATAGCCGCCAAGCTCTCCTCCGAGGGCTGGCCGGCACAGGCTGAACAATTGCCACAACGATATTCCCGATGAGGGTTTTCTCCGAAATAGCGCAGGATGTGACTGCGATGACAGGCCGCGTCTTCACAATATCCAATCACTTCGTCCAGGCGTCTGTAATCCGCCCTTTTGCGGTTGTAGAGCGAAGCAAAGGAAACCGGGCTCATCCGCGCATCCGTACTGCGCCGCAATAATCCCTCTTCATCGCGCCAGACTCGCTTCTGCTCTGCAAGAAGCCAGAGCGCGACATTCAACTGTTCATCACTCAGATCCGCCACGGACCGGACGCCGTCTGGAGTCGTTCCTTCCGGGGAAATCAGCGCGAGCACCTGCATCACCTGTTCCGGCGACGGATAACGGTTTTTGATAAAAAAATGCGATAGCGAAACATCCCGATCGCTGTAAAGCATAATGCAGCGCGCAGGATTTCCATCCCTCCCGGCACGACCGGCTTCCTGGTAATACGATTCCAGCGATGACGGGTGCTGGAAGTGGATAACGGTTCGCACATTCGGCTTGTCAATTCCCATCCCGAATGCCACGGTGGCAACCGCCACAGGGTTTTCGCCGGAAAGCCACCGGTCCTGAGCCCGATGCCGCGCATCCGCCCTCATTCCGGCATGATAAGCGACAGCTTTAAACCCATCGCCATTCAGATCCTCCGTGATGGCTTCCGCATCCTTCCGGCGGCCCACATAGACAATATGGGAGGCGCTTCTGTCGGCCATTTTCAAGATGCGCCGAAGACGCCTCATTTTTTCCTTTGATTCGCAGCGGTGAACTTCAAAACGGAGATTCGGCCTGTCAAACGGAGCCACAAAAAGCAACGGATCCTGAAGCATTAGCCTGGATATAATTTCCTTACGCGTCGCAGGCGTCGCCGTAGCAGTCAGCGCCAATACCGGAGCGGGCCGAAGCGCTTCTACCATACTGGCCAGGGACAGATAGGAAGGTCGGAAATCATATCCCCACTGGTTTACACAATGGGCCTCATCCACAACAAAAAGTCCCGGCTTCAGCGCGAGAATCCTCTCTCGAAAACCGGAGTATTCAAACCGTTCGGGAGCCACGTAGATCAAACAGGCTTTCCCGCTGGAAGCCTGGGCGAGAGACTCGCGGACCTGATGACCGGACAGATTGGAGTGAATGGCCACAGCCAGCCCGCGGTTTTTGCGATTAAACGCATCCACCTGATCCTTTATCAGTGCAATCAGGGGCGAAACCACGAGCGTGATTCCGGGTAAAATCGTGGCCGGCAGCTGGTAGGTCAGGGATTTCCCGCCCCCGGTGGGCATCACCCCCAAGGCATCCCGCCTCGACAAGGCTGCCTGCATCAGTTCCTGCTGCCCGGGAAGAAATGCTTCAAACCCGAACCTTTCTCGCAAAACTGGTCCCAATTGCGGTAAGGTCGTATCCATGGCTGCTGAATTGTAGCAAGCCTTCTCGCATAATACTTTATAATTTAGAGTTTGGATCAGACCGCAATGCGGTGACGCGAGGCCGCATCCATGAGCCGCAGGCGCCCGCCAGCGGCGGACCGGATGCACATCGGACAGGAGAATCACAATAGCGCGCATGCTGACACAACTTCAAAAGGACAAGGCACTGCAGTTTGTACGCTCCCTCAAAGCCAGCAGCTTTACTTTCCGGGATTTGGTTCGCGTACTGGATCTCGAAAGTGACGAGCGCCGAAGTCTGCAGCGGTACCTGGACGATCTGGATGCCGATGGAATCATTCACCGCATCAAACGCGGCCGCTATTCGCTTCCGGCCAGGGAAAACCTGGTTGCCGGCACATTGAGCTGTCATCGCGATGGATACGGTTTTTTGATCCCCGATGACCGGAGCGTCCATAAGGAGGACATCTTCATCCCGGCGAGGAACATGGAGGATGCGCTGCATGAAGATCGCGTCCTGGTAAAGGTGGCCACCAAAAAGAAACCAATCCGGAGAAACTCCCGCGGACGCCGTATCGATCGGAGTGAAGAAAAAGAGAGATTGGAGGGCACTGTCGTCAGAGTGCTGGAACGGAAGCACCCGACGATCGTCGGGCGCTATTATGCGCACCCGCGCTTCCCCTTTGTCGTTCCAATCGATTCGCGGCTGTTTCACGAGATCCGAATTCCAATGCAAAGCATAAAAGGAGCCGAGGATGGTCAGATTGTCGTGGTGGAAATCACCCTGACAACCGGCAGGAATCAGACCGGCCGCATCATTGAGGTATTGGGGTACCCGGATGATCCGGAGATCGAATACAAAATCGTTGTGCATAAGTTCGGGCTGCCGGTCGACTTCACGCCCGAAGCCATCCGCGCATCAGAGGAAATGCCGAATCGCGTTACGGATGCGGAATATGTGGAACGGGAAGACTTCCGCAACGAAATTGTAGTAACCATCGATGGCGAAACGGCCCGGGACTTTGATGATGCGGTGGGCCTCAAGAAGCTCGAATCAGGAAATTATCTTCTCTCTGTGCATATCGCCGACGTATCCCATTATGTTCAAGAAGGGACCGCAATTGATTCTGATGCTTACGCGCGGGGAACCTCTGTGTATTTCCCGGACCGATCCATTCCAATGCTGCCACCGCTGCTGTCCAGCGGGATCTGCAGCCTGAAGCCGGGCGTGGACCGGCTGGTTTTTTCCGCTCTGTTGGAGGTTGACCCCAAGGGCCGGGTGATCAGGCAGCGCTTTGTGAATGGCGTGATTCGCAGCCGGGAAAGGATGACCTACACCTCCGTTGCCAAAATCCTCATAGACCGTGATCCTGGCGAGATGGCCCGCTATTCGGAATTGATCCCTTTATTTGAAATGATGGAGGAATTGTGCCGGATTCTATCGAAAAAAAGATATCGGAGAGGCTCCATTGACTTTGATTTGCCGGAAGCGGATATCGAATTCGGTGACAACGGAAAAGTCCTGCGGATTGTCCCTGCCGACCACAATGTTGCACACCGGATCATTGAGGAATTCATGCTTCTGGCAAACGAATGCGTGGCGGGCAAACTGGCCGCCTCCGGCGGTCCCGCTTTATATCGCATCCATGAGAAACCCGATTCGGGAAAGGTCGATGAATTCGCGGAGTTCGCGCTGGCACTCGGATACAGGCTTGAGAAACAGGATGGAGAGTACAAGCCCAGAAATTTCCAGAAATTTATCGCACAGCTCGAAGGCAAGCAGGAACAACGGTTTCTTGCTTACCTGATGCTGCGTTCATTTATGCAGGCGCGCTACTCCGAAACGAACGTGGGGCATTTTGGTCTGGCAACGGCAGAGTATACGCATTTCACCTCTCCGATCCGACGCTATCCGGACTTAATGGTCCATCGCTTCCTGAAGGCGGCCTTGGGAGAACACCGTCCTTCCGGCTGGAGCGAACATATGAAGACGCAACTCCCCGAAATCGCCATCCATACGTCTACCCGTGAACGTGTTGCCAACGAAGCGGAACGCGAAATCGAGAAAATCAAGAAAGTGCAATTTATGGCCGACAAAATCGGCGAGGCATTTGAGGCTACGGTTCTTTCGGCAAACCGGCAGGGCTTTTTTGTGGAATTGCTGGATCATTATGTAGAAGGTTTTGTACCTGCAGGTACCCTGATAGACGACTATTACGAATACAAAGAAAAGACCCACTCGTTTGTAGGGGAACGAAGGAAGCGGCGTTTTCAATTGGGATCCAAGGTTCGTGTGCGCCTGGATAATGCGGACAGAGAGACTGCGCGGCTTACCTTCTCCGTTGTTTAGCGCCTGCCCACGAATAACGTATAAATTTAGCTGCTGGCGCGCGGGCCCGTTGACAAGGACGAAGGTCAACCTCCGGCAAACTCTAAGTCTGAAACGCTCGACAGAGGCCTTCCATCAGGGTTCGTTCCTGCGATGGGAAAATCGTGCGCAGATCTATGAGGAGCTTGTCTTCCTCCACTCGCAGGACGATTGGAGGATCCTGCGCCCGCAGTCTTGATTCCGCAAGGTTGGGTCTCGTGCGCTCGGATTCAACAGCCACCAGCGTGGTTGGAAGATGGCATTCCGGACAGGAACCCCCTCCGACCACCGAATCGCCGGGAATCAAGGTGACGCGTACATCCCGCGGCAGCTGGCTTCTCAGCCTTCGGGAAAAGGCCACCGCCCGCCGGCGCAATTCCTCCTGCGTCATGGCAATCATCCGCACGACCGGAATCTCCTCCCATGCTCGGCCAAAGCGGTAGCTCTGCAGGGTAGCTTCCAGTGCCCCGTAAATCAGCTTCTCGACCCGATAAGTGCGCATCAGGGGATTCCGCCGTATTGGATCCACCAGCTTTTTTAAGCCCGCGATAATACCGGCCTGCGGGCCGCCAAGCAACTTGTCGCCACTGAAACAGACAAGATCGACTCCGGCGGCAATGCTCTCATGTACAAGCGGCTCATCGACAATCCCGTAAGGACGAAGATCGACCAGGCAACCGCTCCCGATATCCTCCACAAGCGGAATCCCCGATTTGCGGGACAGTTCCACCATCGCGGGCAGGTCGGGCCTTTCGGTAAAGCCAACCATACGATAGTTGCTTGGATGGACGCGCAGCAGCAATGCCGTGTTGGGTCCTATTGCCTCGGCGTAATCCTGAATTCGGGACTTGTTTGTGGTCCCCACTTCACGCAGAACGGCCCCGCTGCGCAGCATAATATCGGGAATGCGGAACGAGCCGCCGATCTCTACCAGTTCTCCCCGGGACACAATAACCTCTTTCCCCGACGCCAGTGCGTTCAGTATGAGGTAAACCGCAGCCGCATTATTGTTTACGACTGTGGCGGCTTCGCACTTGAGAACTTCCTGCAGCAGGGATTCAATCAATTTGTCCCGGTGGGATCTCTCTCCGGTCAGAATTTCGTATTCTAGGTTTGTATAATTTACGGAAAATGCCGATAAACTCTGTTGAGCGGCAGAAGAGAGAGGGGCACGTCCGAGATTGGTATGGAGAACAACGCCAGTTGCATTGATAACCGTCCTCAAATTTGGCACAAGACGTTTTTTGAGAGCATCGATAAGGACGGATTCGACTTTTTCCGGGGAGATATCCTCGGCGGAGATATTGTCGTTGCGGATCAGGCTGCGCACGCCCTCAAGCGCTTTCTGAATTTCCGAGACAACAAATTCGCGGCTGGTGTGCTCGACCCAGGAAGCGATCGCGGGACGCAAAAGAAGCAGATCCACTGCCGGTATCTGTCTGAAAAGACTCTGCTGGTCGGGTTTTGTCATGCGGGCATTTCAACACAGCGGCATTGGCCTGTCAATCCCGGCGACAGGGACGATCTGAGATACCCTTGCCGGCGGTGCGGGGATTAGTGAGACTATGCACGACGAAGACCTGTCAAATCTGGATAATTGGCTTCGGCAACTGAAGATCGAATACCACGTCTTCTTTTCCGGAAACCGCAAAAAGCCGCCGGATGATCTTAAATTCCGGGTCGAAAAACTGGTAAAAAAACTTTCGGAAAGCAGCGACCTGACCTTTTCCGAACGGTTTCGCTTCAACACCCTGATCACACGCTATTACGTATACAGGGATCTATGGCGACGAACTCAGCAAGCCAAGGAAATGGGAGCAGAGCCCAAGCAGGAATCCAAAGCAGCAACACAATCCGACGCCAAGGCGCGCACTGCGCCGGTCGAAGCGGTCCGCATTTCGATTTCGGATCCTAAGAGCGAAGAGGAGAAAGTGAAGCTTCTCTATGCCGCACTGCTGCGGATCAAGCGGTCGGAGTCAGGAGAGACACCTATATCCTATGCTCAATTTGCCAAATATATTTCCACGCAAGCTCGTGGCATCCAGGAGAAATACGGATGCGCGACTGTCGCCTTTACAATCGCAGTCGATGAAGATGCGATTCGATTTACCGCGACCGCGGATAATCGCTAGCCGGCAGCTTCGTGCTTTTGAGGTTCCATCCGTACCACATGCTCTGCCTGTGGACCGCGGGGCCCCAGTTTCACATCAAATTCTACCTGTTCCCCTTCACGCAGAGTGCGATATCCCTTTTCCTGGATCGAACTGTAATGAACGAAAACATCCGCTCCTGTCGGTTGAGAGATAAAACCGTATCCCTTTGTGTTGTTAAACCACTTCACTGTGCCCGTAATCTTGCCCATAAATACATTCCCCTGTAAAAACCTGACGACACCTTTACGCCATCCGTGGCAGGCGTACACATCAAGCACCGCCCCGAAAGGCAAATCCGGCTATCTAAGACAAAATACTAGAGATTTGGGAGAAGCCTATTTTGGATATTTCGATTTGTCAAGCAGAAAAAGAGGCGCCGTCCGACACGAGACAAACGCTCAAATCAAAACAAACCTGAAGCGACTGCTGATTTCCGGAATCGCAATGCGTATACTGTGGATTCAACCCACTTACCCGGGAGGTAATGCGTGGTCCACATTCACAGAGCTTTGGTCAGCGTTTCAGACAAATCGGGACTTGCCGAGTTGTCAAAAGTGCTTTACGAAATGGGCGTCGAGATCATTTCGACCGGAGGTACGGCTAACTTTTTGCGCGATCAGAAGATCCCCGTAGTGGACATTTCGGAGCATACAGGCTTCCCCGAGATTCTGGATGGACGGGTCAAAACACTGCACCCGCGAGTTCATGGTGGATTGCTCGCCATCAGAGGGAAAGCTTCGCATCAGGCCCAGATGAAGGAACAAAATATCCAACCTATCGATATGGTAATCGTAAACCTCTATCCGTTCCGGGAGACGGCAGCCCGAGAAGGGGTGCATTACGAGGAGGTTGTCGAACAGATCGATATCGGGGGCCCCAGCATGATCCGGTCCGCCGCGAAGAACCACGCGGGTGTCGCGGTGGTCACCGACCCGCGGGACTATGGATGGATCATGGAAGAGCTTCGCAAGAACAACGGAGCCCTGAGCGATACGACCCGGTTCATCCTCGCGCAGAAGGCATTTGCCTCAACAGCATCCTACGACAGTGCCATTGCTGCATGGTTTGCCGAAAGGGTCTGGTCCCCCGAAGGCGCCCAAAAAGAAACCGGCGGGCTGCCGGCATCGGAGGTGGTCGCCCTGGAAAAAATCACCGACCTCCGCTACGGAGAGAACCCCCATCAGCGAGCGGCACTCTATCGCCGGAGCAATGATCCGATGTTCGGCGTAGCGGGAGCAGAGGTCCTTCATGGAAAAGAGCTTAGCTATAACAACCTCCTCGACTCTGACGCCGCCTGGAATCTGGTAGTCGAGTTTGATAAAGCCGCGGCTTCTGTCATAAAGCACACGAACCCGTGCGGGATGGCTCAGGCGGACAGGCTCGTTGACGCTTACACGCTTGCCCGAGACAGCGATCCCGTGTCGGCTTACGGCTCGGTTGTCGCGTTCAACCGGGCGATTGATCGGGATACGGCGGAGGAGCTGAACAAAACCTTCGTGGAAGTCGTGCTCGCACCCGATTTTGCAGAGGACGCGCTTGCCCTATTGAAGCAGAAAAAGAATCTCCGCCTCCTCAAAGTAAACAGAAAGACCCCCATAACCCTGCAACACCGTCAAATCGGCGGGGGCTTCCTCGTTCAGGATGCCGATATGTATTCGCTGAGGCCGGAGGAAATGAAGGTGGTAACCAAACGCGCACCGACCAAAGAGGAAATGGAAGCGCTCCTCTTCGGATGGCGCGTAGTGAAGCATGTAAAATCGAACGCTATTGTCTTCACGGATGCTATGAGAATGCTTGGAATTGGGGCCGGCCAGACCAGCCGCGTGGATGCCGTTAAATGGGGAGCCATGAAAGCAACTCTTCCACTGGAAGGGAGTTCCATGGCATCGGACGCATTTTTTCCATTCGCGGATGGCCTGGTAACCGCTGTAGGCTATGGTATCCGTTCGGTCATTCAACCTGGAGGATCTGTCCGTGATGCTGAAGTCATTGAGGCAGCGGATGCTCATGGGGTTGCCATGATCTTCACCGGTATTCGCCACTTCAAACACTAGGAAATGGCGCGGACAGGTGCGCACCGATAATCCGCACCTGTCCGCGTATAGCAGTGACGGGTTGTAAAGCTTTGTATGTCGAATCGTTTCGAATCTTTTCCGAACCGCCAGGGATCCCAGCCAGAAAATTCCGGTTTCGAACGGAGAAAGAATGGCGTTCCCAACGGGAATAGCCACCCGGATTTTGCTGCCATGACGCTGCAGCAGACCAGAACCGAGTTGCTCCATGCCGCGGGAAAGTCCTGGGATGCTCTGCTTGAAACGCTGCGGGCCCTGGCCTGTGCCAGCGACAGCATGGATCTTCACACCCAAGGACATTCTGAGCGCGTGACCCGCTTTTCCGTTGAAATCGGAAAGATTCTGGGTCTTCCGGAAGATGAAATCGAACAAATCCGCGTAGGGGCGCTGGTTCATGACATTGGAAAAATTGCCATCGACCGCCGGATTCTGGCCAAACCGACTCTTCTCACTGATGCGGAATATGCGGTAATGAAAACACACACGCTCCGTGGATGCGAGTTGCTGGAAGGCATTCCGCAACTGGAGTCCGCACTGGAAGCGGTGCGGCACCATCATGAACGGCTGGATGGGAAGGGATATCCCTGCGGGTTGAAGGGGCAAACCATCCCGCGGGTTGTCCGGGTGATTGCCGTTGCAGATTGCTTTGATGCAATGACAACAACACGGATTTATCAGGATCCCGCACCAGTGGATCAGGTTCTTGGAATGATACGAGCCTCCGCCGGCATCAAGTATGATGCGCGCGTGGTTGAAGCGCTCGCACAAGGTGTGCAATCCGGCCGCATTGTTGCCCGTTCAGAGGATAGTTCGCAGAATAAACCCGAATCTTTACATCCATGATTTGGCAGAGCATGTGACCCAGGACGTTGCATGTTTCGCTGTTTTCACATAATTCAGTATGGCTATCACCATGCATCCAGGCTCCACCGCACCCGTTGAAAAGAAACGATCGCTGAGATCGCAGCTCAAAGCGTTTTATGAGAAACATGAAAAGCACACCGGTCTAGTCATATTCGGCGTGGGTTTCATCTGGGATTCCTTTACGATGACGCGGGTCGACAGCGTCATCGACAACATCATCCTGCTTTTTTACCTTACCATCATAGCGGCCATGATTATCCTCACCCTGCGCCGGCAGTGTGGGCAGGAACCGGCCCGATGGATCCGAAAAATTGAACCTCGACTCCTGTGGGCGATGCAGTTCTGTTTTGGCGGCCTTTTTTCCAGCTATGTCATTTTTTATTTTAAAAGCGCTTCCTTCTCGCGAACTCAGTTTTTCTTTCTCCTGCTTGTTCTCCTTTGGGTAGGAAATGAGTTTCTGGAAGAGCGGCTGAAAAATCAGGTTCTTCTTGCCGTTCTTTACTGCTTCTGCCTGTTCTCATTCTTTGCATTCTTCCTGCCGGTCCTCCTGGCAAAAGTGAGCATGTGGATTTTCGTGCTGGCAGGTTTTCTGAGCCTGATCATCAGCCTGGGAGTTTTTGCCGTCGGGCTGCTTCCCGAGCCGCTGCAATGGCGCAGGAGAATGCTCCAGCTCGGGGCGTGGATCTTTGCCGTTTTCCTGGTGGTCAATATCCTCTACTTTGCCAATCTGATCCCGCCCGTTCCGCTTGCGCTCAAATCCGCGGGCATCTACCACCAGGTTACACGCACCAGCGAGGGCTTTGCGGTAAAATATGTCGAGCCCCCCATCTACCGATTCTGGAGAAAATGGGACAATCCTTTTTGCTATTCCAAAGGAGAACGCGTCTACTGCTATACGGCGATTTTTGCTCCGAATAAGATTCGGGGGGTTCCGATATATCACGTGTGGAGCAAAAAGACGCCCGATGGATGGTCCAAACCTGATCCGATCCGATTCGAAATCCGAGTGGGCGGACGTGAAGGCGGTTTCCGGGGATATACCTACAAGGCAGGAATCACTCCGGGAGAATGGCGGGTCGAAGTGGAAACAGAAAATGGACAGACTTTGGGCAGTATCGATTTCATTGTGGTCCCGAGCCCGGAACCTCATCCTCCGCTCGTAACCGAAGTGCTGCAATGAAAAAGGCCGGTACCGATTGGGCGACTTCTGACTCCTGAAATTGCTTCATTTGTGGCAAAATCCATTCACCGGATATGAACTATTACAACTACTTTACCGAAATCGAAGAGCATTTTGTCCGAAGGCGCGGAAAGCATCTCCTGATATCTCCAATGGATTGGGGACTGATCGCCACGTGGAAAGATGCTGGAATCCCTTTGCAGGTGGCACTCCGCGGCATCGATATCGCAATGGACGGGTTCACATCCCGTCAGCGCGGCAGCTCAAAAGTGAGTACGCTGGCATATTGCCACGACAGTGTGATGACGGAATATGCCGGTCATCTGGAATCCCATGTGGGCGAAGCACTGGAAGACCGCGCTGAAACCGAAGACAGCAGCAAGGCGGATGAACCGGGAGTCAAAACTGCGATCGATTTCATCGCCGAAAGAATCAGTGAGATAAAAAGCCTCGAGACGAAACAATTACAGGAAAGCAGCGCGGAAGGAATTCATCGGGTTGGAACAAGGCTCGAAGAGGTATCCGAGAATCTCAAAAACAGCGGGCGGATGGATTCGGAGAGCCTTGAGCGGGACCTTGCGATTATCGACGATCTCCTGGTTAACGAACTCCGCGCTTCAATTTCCGCTGAGCAGATGCTCGAATGGGAAACCGAAGCCAAAAGAGAGCTAAAGGTATATAAAAAAAATCTGCCGAAGGAAACGTTTGAGAAAATACGGGCCAACTTTTTTCGCAATAAAATTCACAACAGTTTTGGCATCGGCGAATTGAGCATCTTTCGTTTATAGGAAATCGCACCGAAGTTGAAATCCGTCACACAGGTCTCCACATGAAGAAACAGGGCAAGAGCTCCGGCAGCTTCGAAATCACGATCGAAAAACTGGTTTACGGCGGGGCCGGATTTGCCAGGCACGAGGGGAAAGTGGTTTTTGTGCAGTTCTCCGTTCCCGGAGATCGCCTCCTGGTGCGCGCGGTGGAGGAAAAGAAGACTTTTATACGCGCAGAGATTGTCGAGATTTTAAAGCCCGGCAAGGGACGCATCGTTCCGATGTGCCCGCACTTTGAAAAATGCGGAGGCTGTCACTGGCAGCAACTGGAATACAGACGCCAGGCGGAAGCCAAACGTCTTATCCTCGAAGAGGCTTTTCATCATCGATTCCCTCAAACTCTTGATCTTCCAATCGACATGCTCGCCTGTCCACAGCCGTTCGGCTACCGATCCAGGGCCCGGATACAGCTGAGAGGAGCCGGGCAGAGAGCCTCCGTGGGCTTTTTCCGGCCAGGATCGCACAACGTGGAAGACGTAGAAAACTGTCCTCTATTCCGGGATTCCCTCAACGAGGCATTGAGCGCTGTCAGGCAATTCAAGCTCAAAGTCGATACCGAGACTCGGCCGCAGGAAATGGATCTCGCCTGCTCGGAGGAAGAGAATACCTGGGCTACCGCCTACAGCGATATGCCCTCTGCTCAGGAGGGAATCACGCCTCTTTTCGGAACAAGAGGCGGAAACGATGTCATTCTGAGGAGAAAGGTCGGCGAATACGTTTACGCCATCACGGCATCCGCCTTTTTTCAGGCCAATGACTTTATGATTTCCGAACTTGTTTCACGTGTCTGCGATGCGGCTGCAACTGCGGGCTCGGGAGCAGTTCTCGACCTTTTTTCCGGAGCGGGTCTCTTCTCGCTGCCTTTGGCAAGACATTTCTCCGCAGTGACTGCAGTCGAAAACTCTCCCGGATCCACCAGGCTCTGTCTGCGAAATGTATCCGGCGCAAAGCTTCAAAATATTCAGGTAGTATGCGCCGATGTCTCGGAATGGCTCCAGTCCCAACTGGATTCGCATCCCCATTCCTATGACCTCATCGTGCTGGATCCGCCTCGCGCCGGTGCCGGACCGGAGGTCATGCGCCAGATCGTAAAGCTGGCACCACCCAAGATAGTTTATGTCTCCTGCGACCCGCAGACCCTCGTCCGAGATCTGGCAGCCATCTCTCCTGCCGAGTATGCAATCACGCAAGTGGAGGGGTTAGACCTCTTCCCCCAAACCTATCACTTTGAAACGATCGTGCAGTTGGTCAGGAACTGACGATTCCTTGATCCCGGTTTACAAATCCGGCAGCGGGTTGGTGCGTTCTTATGGGTACGTTGACCGACAAAGCGCGCGATCGTCATGCATCCTTCCTGAATCGTCACTCCGACCGGCCGCTCACCATGATCGCGTGCTCATTCGCCCTGGGCATCGCATTGTCGCTTCTTAGTCGGAATTATTGCTTTCCCGGGATCGTAGCTTCAGATGTGTGTCTGATCGGAGCGGCGGCTCTGTCTCTCCGCAGGAATCGACTTCCTCTATGTTTCGGCCTCGGCCTTGCGGCTATCTCAGTGGGCGGATTTCTTCTGGCCATTGTCTGTCGTGATGCATTCCCCGAGACGGACATACGCAGCCGGTTGTCCAAACATATGTTGCAACTGGAAGAACCGGTTTCTTCAGACGGATGTGTTGTCAAGGAAAGCGAGATACGCGGCGAAGAGAATGTCATCACCATCGATTTGCACGCTTTCCTTCACAAAGATCGATGGGTTGTCTGTTCAGGTAAGGCAATCGTGCGGATTGCAGAGACGGACAAACCAAAGGAACAGCGGATCAAGCTGATGCGTGGAGATCGGGTGCGCGGCTGGGCAACCTGGAATATGCCGCGCAATTTTAATAATCCAGGATCTGCGGACAGTGCCGGAGTCTTGGCGCGTCGCGGAGTCTTTCTGGTTGGAAAGATCAAATCCACTCGGCTGTTTGAAAGCATTCCGGGGGGCTGCATCGATCCATGGACGCAGATTGCCAATAGCATCGGAACGCGCGTACACAAAAGCCTGGAGCCGCTGGTCTCAATCGAAAAGGGGCAGCGGGCAGCAATCCTCGCAAGCCTGATTATCGGTGATTATTCAAACCTTTCGAACAATACCCGGGAGGTATTTCAGAACTCCGGAACTTTTCATGTACTGGTGATTTCAGGGCTTCATGTCGCATGGCTGGCAGGCGTACTTCTTCAAGCTCTGAAATGGGGACGTATCCCTGAGCGAATCTGCTATCTACTCGTGTTTTTCGTTATCCTGCTATACACCTGCGTGGTCGGCTTTCAGGCAAGCATCAGCCGATGCCTCTGGATGTTTTTGCTGTATCTGATCGGCAGGGCGATATTCCGGGAAACCGATGCGACCAACATACTGCTGAGTTCGGCAATAATCCTGTTGACGATGCAGCCGACATGGCTCTTTGAGACCGGATTCCAGCTTTCATTCCTGTCTGTCCTGGCGATCGCAATGACCGCCGTTTCGGCAATCAGCAATTATGTTCACCCGGTCTTTCATCCCCTGCTTTCCGTCTGCGACCCTGATCGCATGTTTCTTCAGCCGGGCCGATGGCACAGAATCGGACGATACCTGAAGATACAATGCGAAATACTCATAGAGGCGGCGGCAGATTCCCTGCCCGCAATCTTTTCCCTGATGCTTCGCATGGCAATCCGCGCCCTGGCAAGGACCTGGCTCGCAATTACGAGCGTCCTTATTACGTCACTGGCGGTACAGATGTGGCTTCAGCCCTTGCTAGCCTTCTATTTTAATCGTATGAGCTGGATCTCGCCGCTTGCCAATATTGTGATCGTCCCCCTGTCCTCCTTTGTGCTGGGAGCCGGTGTTGCAGCCTCGTGCACCATGTCATTACCTTGGATTGGACCATTATGGCTGCGCCTGGCTGGCTTTCTCGCAGCACTGCTGCTCAACACCACCTCGTGGATCGCAAACATTCCGGGAGCCTGGCAACGCTGTCCGACGCCATCGGCGCATTGGGTTCTCGGAGGGATTTTGCTTTTGTTGAGCTGGTCCTTCTTTGAATGGAGAAGATTCTGGATTGCATGCGTCGGGATTGCGACATTTCTCACATTTCTTGCATTAGGATCAATCCCGGAAAGCGATCGCCTGCCCAAGGCATCCGCCCTTGGCTCCGGTACCAGAGTGGCACCATGGGGGAAGTCCGCCCGCGTCCTAAGCCTCACTTTCCTGGATGTTGGCGAAGGAGACTCCATTGTGATCCGGTTTCCAGACAGGAGAGCCTGGTTGCTGGATGCCGGAGGCATACGACATCCGCCATCCCAGGAAGAGGATGCTTACGTATTCGACATCGGGGAAGCGGTTGTAAGCCGGTATCTCTGGCAGTATTGGATCCATCCAATCGACAGGGTGCTGATTTCGCACCCGGACATGGACCATGCCGGGGGTATCGCAGCAGTTATGCGTAATTTCCATGTCGGCAGCTTCGGCTATTCGCGCGCGGGTCCGGACAAAATGCTTTCGGAATTGCAGACTCTTGCGGTCCAGCGGCAGGTGCCGATGAAACAGCTTCATGCCGCAATTGACGATCAGGTCGGCGGAGTTGACATTCGGGTCCTGAACCCGCCTGCGGCTACCCTATTCCGCACGACAAACGAAAACTCTCTGGTGCTGAAGCTATCGCTTTGCCATTTTTCGATCCTTCTGACCGGGGATCTCGAGAAGGCCGGAGAGGCGGCAGTCCTTGCACAGCCGGACTCGTTGAATTGCCAGTTTCTAAAGGTCGCTCATCATGGGAGCCGCGCCGGAACCTCCGATCTCTTCCTGGACCGTACGAAGCCGCGTTGGGCGATTCTCTCGGTAGGGCGAAACAACCCTTTTGGCCATCCTGCCAAAGAGACCTTAAACCGTCTGCTTCAACGGGGAATAAGGCCGATTTCAACTATTGACGAGGGAGCCATTACCATCGAAACAGATGGAATCCGGTATCTTCTTCGAAGCTATATAAACGGAGTTTTGGAGAGCGGCGAATTGTAGAAGGAAAGAAAGCCTGCTATGGAGATTCGGGCAATTCGCATCGAGCACCGCGGGCTGCGAATTGCCCTGAACCTTCCTGGATCCCCTTAGGCAGGACGATAGGACATAATGGCACGCATATATTGCGCCCGTTCAAATGCGGCCGGGTCTGAACAGTATTTCTGGCTCATGCTTCCCTGCAACTGCCGCAGCGATTGATAGTCATGCTCCGAAAGCCAGTTTGCCATTTCCGCTTCAATTTCGCGAATGATGCCAAGACCGCGGCTGAACAAAACCGAGCATAACATTGTGACATCAGCGCCGACCATCAGCATTTTGAGCACATCCTGAGCCGAGTGAATTCCCGAAGTAGCAGCCAAGTCCGCCTTGATGCGTCCATACAGGATGGCAATCCACCGCAACGGCAAACGCATATCCTGCGAAGAGCTCAGGTGGATATTCGGCTGAATCTCCAGCTCATCCAGGTTGATGTCCGGTTGATAGAAGCGGTTGAACAATACAAGGCCGTTGACGCCGGTTTCGTCAAGGCGCTTGGCAAAGTTGGCCATGTTGCTGAAAAACGGGCTGAGTTTTACGGCAATGGGAATGTTTACTGCCGACTTGACCGATTTGACAATTTCGACGTAGGACTGTTCCACCTCCGCAGCAGTCTTATCCATCTCGGTTGGAATCCAATAGACGTTCAGCTCGAGCGCATCCGCTCCGGCCTGCTGAATCCGTTTCGCATAGTCGACCCAACCTCCGATTGCGGCGCAATTAAGACTCGCAATAATCGGAATGCGCACCGCCTCTTTGGCGCCTCTGACCTTCGCGAGGTATTCGTCCGGACCGGTCACGAATTCGGCCGGAGTCGGAAAGAATGATGAGGCTTCGGGAAAGCTGTCCGTTCCGAATGCCAGGTGCTGCTGCACCGCCTCTACTTCACCCTTCACCTGCTCCTCGAAAACCGAGTGCAGAACGATCGCCGAAGCGCCGCAATCCTCCATTCGCTTGATGCTGTCCAGGTCGTCCGAAAGGGGGGACGCGGATGGCACAAGGGGTGTCCGTAGATTCAGTCCGAGGTATCTGGTTGTCAAATCCATATCAAATCTCCGATGCGATCAATAATTGCCGGGAAACAGGTTGCTCTCTGTCTCATAGCTCCGGCTGTAAATTTTACAATTCAATCTCGGCGCGAACAACACCATCTTCGGCAACGTAGTGGCGACGGAACCCCAGCTTGTCGCAGATTCTCAACATATCCCGGTTTTCAGGCAGGATATCCCCGAATATGCGTGTCACCTTCTCTTCACGCCCGATGTCGACCAGCCGCTTCAGCAATTCAATGCCAAGCCCTCGATGATGCCAGTTGTCGCTGACGAGAACTGCGAACTCACCTTCTTTCGTGCCATGCACCTTGATGAGCCGGCCTACGGCAAGAACTTCCTGATCGCCTGTAATCTCATCTCTCCGCAGAACGACCAGCGCGATCTCGCGCTCATAATCGATGAAACATATTCGCGTGAGGCGTTCGTGGGCAATTCGCTGGGTCAGCCGCATGGCGTGGAAATAGCGAAAATACACACTTCGCTCCGACAGCGTTTCATGGAATCGAACCATGAGCGGTTCATCTTCAGGCCGGATAGGCCGAATCGTGACAGGCGTGCCATCCTGCATCGTCCAGGAATCCACATACTGTGTCGGATACGGGCGAATCGCCAGTTGCGGTATCGATTCCGGATCCACATCAGCCCCGTGCACGATGATGCGCGCATCCAAAGCCAGAATCCGCTCCGTCGATACCAATAGCGGGTTCACATCGATTTCCTTTATCCACCGCTGGTCCACGACCAGCAGGCTGAACTGCACCAGCAGCTGCTCCAAGGCGGTAAAATTGATATCGGACCGGCTGCTTTTCAGCGCCGCGTAAATTCGGGTCTGCTCCATCATTCGGCGGGCAAGCGTCACGTTAAGCGGTGGCAGCGCGAGAGCGCGGTCTCTGTAAATATCCAGGAGGCGTCCGCCGGCTCCGAACAGCAACACCGGGCCGAATTGAGGATCTATCGTACTGCCCACTATAATCTCAAAGCCATCCGATTGGATCATCGGCTGGATGGTAACGCCCTGGAAATGCTCCGATCCAAAGCTGTCCGCCACTCTGTCCCGGATCTTCCGGTACGCCTTCTGCACCGCCGATGCATCCGCCAAATTCAGCCGAACACCGCCCGCTTGCGCCTTGTGGGCAATCGTATGCGAAGCCAGCTTGACTACCACGGGATATCCAATCGCAGCCGCTTCCCTGATCGCCTCTTCCTCGCTGAATGCGATCCGTGTCTCAACCACCGGAATTCCATAGGCACTCAGGATCTTCTTGGAATCAAATTCATTCAGGAGCGTTCGTCCAGCGCCGCGCGCACGGAGTATGAGTTCTCCGGCTGATATGCGGCCTCGCCCAAAATCCGCGGCTTCCGATAAGATGGGGGTTTCGTACAACCCGCGCAGGTTATAGGTGTAGCGCCACATGTAATTAAACGCGCGCACCGCGGTATCGGGATAAGGGAATGTCGGAATATTGCTCCGGTTTAAAATCGTTTCACCCGTCGCCACATCCGCTCCCCCCATCCAACTCGCCAGGATCGGCTTCCCGTCGAGTTTGGCCAACGGCCTTAGCTGTTCAGCGGTCCGCGTCGAGTCGGTATTGGCCTGCGGAGTAAGGACAACCAGGACTCCATCCGTATTCGGATCCTTGGCCGCCACCTCTACCGTGCTGACGTATCGCTCGGGCGAAGCATCTCCGAGAATGTCGATGGGATTGTTGTGACTCCAGTGGGGCGGAAGGAATTCATTCAGCCTATCCATGGATTCCGGAGCCAGGCTCGCCAGTTCACCCCCACTGCCGATAAGCGCGTCCGTCGCCAGCACGCCGAGTCCGCCGGCATTGGTTATGATGGCGAGTCTCGGCCCCTTTGGCCGCGGCTGTTTGGCCAGCACTTCAGCCATATCGAAGAGATCGGAAATATTGTTGACGCGCAGTACGCCGCCGCGCCGGAATGCCGCTTCCCACACATCATCCGAGCCGGTCAACGAACCCGTATGCGACGATGCCGCTTTCCCGGCTGCCTCTGTGCGTCCAGCCTTTATCACAATAATCGGCTTCGTAAGCGCCACTTCACGGGCCGCGGATAAAAAGGAGCGGGCATCACTGACCGATTCCATATACATTACGATGCTTCGAGTTCGCTGATCGTCTCCGAGGTAATCAATAAGATCGCCCCAGCCCACATCCACCATGGACCCAATCGAAATGAAGCAACTGAACCCGACCATTTCCCGAAGACTCCAGTCCAGCACGGCCGTACATAGGGCACCGCTTTGACTGATAAAGGCAACGTTTCCCGGTCGCGCCATTCCTACGGCAAAGGTCGCATTCAATCCGGTCATAGGACTCATGACGCCGAGGCAGTTCGGCCCGATAATGCGCAAAGGCCCACGGCTGGCATTGGCCCGGATCTGCTCCTCCAATTTCAGCCCTTTCTCGCCGATTTCCTTGAATCCGGCAGACAGTATGATCGCGCCCCGAACTCCGGCATCCACGCATTCCGAAATCAGTCCCGGAACCGTATCGGGAGGTGTCGCCAGCACAGCCAAATCCACCTTCTCCGGAACTGCAGCAACGCTCGGATAAGCCTTGATGCCGAGAACACTCGAGCGCTTTGGATTCACCGGGAATACAGTTCCACCAAAGGGATTGGTGAACAGGTTCCACAACACGGTGCGGCCGAGGCTTCCAGCTGTCTCCGTCGCACCAATAACCGCAACGGTTTTGGGTGAGAAAAACACGCTGAGCGGCTGATTGGAACGGCGCAGAATATTGTCCGCCGTACCGAGACGAACCGGTTCGGATTGCGAGCTGCCAGATTTGGTATCCTGATTTGAAATCATTCCAATCCCATTAGGTCCGATTTTATCTCAAAACCCAATCAGCTGCGTGATGCTAAATCGGAACGACGCCAGAATTGTTAAGGGGTATGAAAGCAACTGTGAAACGACATTTTATTACCAAACGGTCCTTTAGGCAAATGCTGGAAATCCGCCGGATGCCAATCTGCTGAATCCGGCCGCCGGCTTTGAAAGAATTTTTGAAGCTTCCCCCTTTAGAGTTACAATATCAAAAAATCTTGAGACTGGAACGGGATCCATCCATCTAAGGATTTAGAAAAACCTGCATACGGACCAGGTAAACGCAAAGGAATATTTATGATCGCCAAGAGACTCGTCCTTGCTTTGCTTTCGGTTGTTCTGCTGACATCAGTCTCCCACCCGCAGTCCGGGTCACCGCAATCTCCGGAACCGTCAATCAAGGAAACCGATTTCGAGATGGTTGTTCCTGAGGGAACCGTGATTCCCATCATTCTGACCGCTTATCTGAATACAAAGAGCAGCCAGGTTGGAGATACCCTTTATGCCGATACAACCTATCCTATCTGGATCCAGCAGCGCCTGGTAATTCCAAGGGGCTCGATCATCCGCGGCACCGTCACCGATGTCATCAGGCCCGGAAAAATCAAAGGGAAAGGGCGACTTGCCATCCGCATCGACGACGTTCTGCTGCCGAATGGCGTTCGACGTGAGCTGGTGGCCAGTTTCAAAGGACTTCATGGCCCGGGGGATGAAAGCCTGGACCGCAAGTCTGAAACCGTTGCGGCCGGGGCTTCCAAAGGAGAAGATGCGGGGACGGTGGTTGGCACCTCCAGTACCGGTGCGATCATCGGCGCGGCAGCCGCACGAGGCACAGGGGCGGCCATAGGTGCCGGAGCCGGTGCAGCGGCGGGACTGGCGACCATCCTTTTCACCCGGGGACGCGACCTGGTGCTGGAACCCGGAACCCAATTTGATCTTGAGCTGAAAAAGCCGCTCAAATTTGCCTTTAATGAGCTTGATTTCACATCATCCCAGCTTAACAATGCACAGAGGGAACCGCGGACAAGATCGGTAACCCCCAATTACCGAGGCACCACGCGACGAACCCTGCCATTCCCTGGAATTGGGTGGCCATTGACCTTTTAGCCCACGATATTGACGGGTACAGAATGAATTCAACCTCTCAAAATGGGTGATTATTCCTGTAATTCGTGGCATGCTGTATAGCTTAAGGTCGAATTACAGGTTGAATCTATAGTTTACCTCGGTAAGAATAACGCCCATGGATGCTGCTATCATCGGTCTAATCGCTCAAGAAACTTCCATACCGGAAAGTTCTGTCGCCGTCACAATATCTCTTTTTGAAAAAGGGGCCACCGGTCCTTTCGTCGTCCACTATCGGAAAGAAGCAACCGGTGGGCTGGACGAGGCAAAGGTCCGATCAATCCAGGAACGCATGGCCTATTACCGCGAAGTGTACGACCAGCGCGCTGCACTTCTCAAATCCTTGTCGGAACAAGGCAAACTAACCGACGAGCTGCGGGCCAAGATTGAAGGCTGCTTTACCAAAGCCGAACTGGACGATCTGCACCACCAGTTCCGGCCGCGCAAAAAAACGCGCGCCGCCGAGGCTCTGGAAAAAGGCCTGGAACCGCTCGCTGAATACTTCTGGAATCAAGAGGCTGACGCCTGGGGCGTTGATGAACATATCAACGTTTTCGTGGACCCGGCCAAGGGAGTTGCCACGCGCGAACAGGCACTTCAGGGTGTCGTCGACATCATTGCGGAGTGGGTCTGGGCAAATTCGGGCTACCGCAAGGCTCTACGCGAAATGCTGTGGAATGAGGGCCAGGTAGTTTCCAATGTCGTGCCGGCGAAAGTGGGCCAGAAGACAAAATACAACATGTATTACGAACGGAAGGAATCCGTCACATCGATTCCCTCCCACCGTGTACTGGCGATACGCCGCGGCTGCAAAGAAGGGATTCTTATCTCTTCTATTGAAGGGGACACGACCAAACCCATCGAATTCCTGCTGAATACCGTCCTTAAGGACAAGGAATCGGTTTTTGCGCCAATTCTGGAAGCCGCGGTACGGGAAAGCTATAACCGTATCCTGCGGTCCTTGATCGAAACGGAAGTGCGGACGCAACTCAAGGAGCGCGCGGATAGAGAAGCGATCCGGGTGTTCCAGGAAAACCTCGCAAACCTGCTTCTCTCGCCGCCTGCCGGGCCTATCATCGTGATGGGAGTCGATTGGGGAAAAGGCGATGAATGCAGCATCGCGGTTGTCAATGAAGCGGGAGCCTACCTCGAAGGCGCTAAAGTGCGTTTTACCCCCGCCGCCAAACCTGCGGCCAGGCCGGAGAAGAAGTCGGCTGAACCGGCGGTAGTGGAATCACCCGCGCCAGCCCCGTCCGAAGATGTCCCGGAAAGCCAGGCCAGCGTTGAAGCCCCTGCGGCCGAATCGGCGGTGGAGGTTCCTGGAACAGAAACGGCACCACCGGAAACCGCTGTCGAAAATACCCCGGCATCGGAGCCTGCGGAAAGTGCCGCTGTAATGGAAACAGCGCCAGTCGAGCCTTTGATTGTGGAAATATCCGCGCCCGCAAGTGAAGCGCCCGTTGAAGCTACACCCGAGCCGGAAGCCGTGCCCGAGCCTGCCGCCACTACCGCAGAGGAAAACACCCCTGCTTCGGTTATGGCCGAGGCAAGCCGAATTATTCGAGACCTGATCAGGAAATACAACGTACAGGCCATATCCATTGGTACCGGTACCGGCGCGAGGGAACTCGAAACGGCAATGCACCAGATTGTCTCGGAAGAAAATCTGGGTGATATTTTGATAGCCGCGGTAAACGACGCTGGCATCGCTATCTACTCTTCTTCCAGAATTGCCCGAGAGGAATTCCCTGACTGGAGCGCCTCCGCGCGTTGTGCCGTAAGCCTGGCTCGGCGTCTGCAAGACCCGCTTGCGGAATTGGTAAAGATCGATCCCAAGCTGATCGGCGTTGGACAGTACCAGCATGATGTCGATCAGAAAGAGCTTCACCGCGGCCTGCTGCAAACCGTTCAATACTGCGTGAACAAGGTGGGAGCCAACGTCAATACAGCTGGCGAATCGCTGTTGCGCTACATCTCCGGTCTCAATGAAAAACTCGCCCGACGGATAGTCGCATACAGAACGGCTCAGGGACCATTCCGGTCGCGCGCCGCAATCATGTCCGCCGTCGGAATGGATGAAGCAACCTACACCCAAGCCGCGGGCTTCCTCCGTATTACCGACGGAGAGAATGCGCTGGATCGCACAGCCGTGCATCCGGAGGCATACCCGATCGTTGAGAAGATGGCCGCAACAGTAAGCGTGGCTGTCTCGGAGCTGGTCGGAAATAGAGAGCTGATTTCCTCTCTGAAGCTGGACGAATACGCGACCGAAACCGTCGGAATGCCGACTCTCCACGATATAAAGGAAGAGCTGCTGCGTCCCGGACGCGATCCCAGAAAGAGCTTCAAAATCCCCAAATTCAGGGCGGATGTCAAGGAGATGTCCGATCTGCAGCCGGGAATGGCGCTGGAAGGAACGGTTACCAACGTCACCAATTTCGGCGCTTTCGTCGATATCGGCGTTCGCCAGGACGGTCTCGTGCACCTCAGCCAGATGTCCAACCGTTTCATCAGGGATCCACGCGAAGCGGTTAAGGTTGGCGATGTCGTCCAAGTCAAAGTCATCTCTGTTGAGCCGGAAACCAAGCGCATCGGGTTATCGATGAAGGCATTGCTCCCCGCCATCCAGAGGAGACGCAAGAAGCAGCAGCGGCGGCCGCAAAGGCCCGCCGCACCCGTTCGAACCAAAGAAGCGGCTCCGGCGTCAACCGCTGGCGCGGAAGCAGTCCCCGCTCCACCTGCTGCAGAAAGAAGACCATCTCCTGCCCCTCGTCAAAAACCACCCAGGAGACGTCCTGAAGGGCAGCCTCGTCAGCGTGACAAGGAAACTCGAAAGCCGGAAAAAATCCAGGAACAGGAGAAACCGGAGGAAACCGGACCGAAGGCCCCAGAGCCTTCTCTCCAGGAAAAGATCGCGATTCTACAGTCGAAGTTTCGCGGTATCAATTAGCGCTTGGGGTGTTTGGGGGTAGAGCGCGGCCTGTTATATACTAGTCGTTTAGTTTTGTAGCAATTATTCGGTTGTCGTTTTATTAGCGATCCGTTGCATTTGGGGAGCAGGCACGCATGCGCGAGAGTGAATACTTTGACGTTCTCTGTAACACTGCGGACGGCGTTTACATTGTTGATGCCAATAAGCATATCGTCCGGTGGAATAAAGCAGCCGAGAAACTGCTTGGATATTCGGAAAGCGATGTCTTGGATCGCGAGTGCTATCAGGTCATTGAGGGCAAGACCTCACCGGAAAAGACCCTTTGCAGCCAACACTGCAAGATCCATGCAGGCGGATTGAAAGGCTCTCCCCAGAAGAATTTTGACGTCTGTACCCGCACAAGCGAAGGCGAACCAATCTGGCTGAACATAAGCATCATATCTCCTCCTGATGCCTCAACCCCATTTCTTGCCCATATCGTCCGGGATATCACCAAAGAGAAGAGGACGGGGATGGCTTTGGATCGATTCATGGCCGACTTGGGAAGCCACTCGCTAAGTCCGAGCATCAGTGCTGAATCGATTGCAGGCAGGGGGATGGGCGATAACGGATACACGGCATCGAATCGGCCCTCCGTCACCTTATCGAGCAGAGAAATCGAGGTACTGACCCTGCTTGCTGAGGGGCTTTCAACCAAGGGATTGGCGGAAAAGCTGGAAATCAGCCATTTCACTGCCAGAAACCACATTCAAAACATCCTTGTGAAGCTCAATTTGCACAGTAAGGCACAGGCAGTATCGTACGCCTTCAAAAAAGGGATTCTGTAATCCTAGAGCAGGTTGTCATGCAGGTTACGCCCTCGATAGGATTATTGTCCGAACTGCATAGGACTGCATCCTGGCAGCCCGATGCCTCCCGCACCCCGATTGAACATCTCGTCGAGTTTCTGCTGACCGGAACAATTGCCTCCAATGCATCCGCGGACATACAGGGCTATGCCGAAGAAGCCATGCATCTCGATCTTCGAGGTATCCGTGTGGCGATACTCGGAGGCGGAACGGGTCTATCCACGATTGTGGGCGGCAATTCCCAGATGGCAGACTGGCCGGATCAGCCCTGTGTCGGGATCAAGCAGGAATTTGCGAACCTGCATATCGTTGTTTGTACGACAGACGATGGCGGCTCCACGGGCCGGCTGCTGAAATCCCTCCCGCTGATAGGCATCGGAGATCTGCGAAAGCTCCTGCTTTCCTCAATCCAACCAGCGAATCTTCAACGGCGGTACGATCTGCATGAGCCGGAAGCAGCAGACCTGATCCGCCTGATTCACAACCTGTTTAATTATAGATTTCCGGATGGCCACCTTGGCTCAGGATGGCTGGAAGACCCGCTGGCTGTGGCGGCGCCGGTTCTCAGGAATGCCTGTCCTAAATCGATGACCGCCGCATTGCGGGAACTGGGCAAACACATTTCCCCTGGAGGCAAGGGCCCGACGATTGTCCCGGCGGGACACTCAATGGGAAATCTCCTCCTCGCGTCAGCGATATTCCTGAAGGCCCGCGGCCAAACAAAGCGGGCACCCGGTCTGGGCCAGATACAAGCGGGGATCGATCATGTGGCCGCCATTATTGGGACTCCGCCGGGAAGGATACATGCCGCAACAGCTGCACCCGGGCAACTGAAATTCCTTTATGCCAACGGCGTCGAAGTGTACGGTCAAAGCAAATCGGCGCGAATTCGGCGTAATTCGCCCGTGGATCGCGTGACCGCCGAATTTATCAGTGCGCCGGTTGTCAGTTCAACCGTGCAGAATGCAATCCGGCAGGCCGATCTGATTATCTACGCACCAGGCAGTCTGTATACCAGCATTATCCCGATTCTGCAGCTCGAACCGATTACTTCTGCCATCCGCGCCAACACCGGAGCACTGAAGGTGCTCGCCGCCAATTCCTGGATTCAGGAGGGAGAGACAGATATCTCACTCAAAAACCAGGGCCGCGGTTTCCTTGTCTCGGAATTAATCGAAGCTTACGACCGTAATGTACCGGATGGAATTGAAGGCCTGTTTGACGTGGTATTGAGCGCCAACCTGGAACGCATCCCCGGGAACATTCTGCGCAATTACGCCTTGGAAGGGAAAAGCCCGATTCACATGGATCGGGCGCGTGTGGAATCGATGGGCTACCGTCCGGTGGAGGCCACTCTCTTTTCTTCGGAACATGAGAAGAAAACGCAGGTAATTCACCACGACGCGAGACGATTTATGCTCGCCGTCCGCACACTTTTATATGCAGACCGCTGCCTTCAGAATCGCAAAGGATACTCGCTGAGGCATATCCCCAGGCGAAGGAAATCGTCCCGTGCAGGCTTGCGTGATCAATGCTCAAAGAAGCCCGCTAACCATCGAGGGATCGTCCTTTGTGATTACCTCCGATCGATTGAGAACAGCCTGGAGCGCAAGGAATTCCAGCCACCCGGCCTGCGGGAGTTTCTGATTGAACTGGCATGGGAAAATAGGGACATCCGGCCGTCCCATCTCGAATATTTCAGGGGCGCTGTCATTATTTCTGCCCATGATTGGAACCGCAACACTGAATGGGATAACGTACTTGGGTATTATGACCCGGGCGATCAATACCTGAAACTACACGCGGATCTGCTGGGCTTGCCATCGAAAATCCGGGAAGACGTCCTGGTGGCCCTGGGAGAATCCCTGCTGGGTCGCTATCAGCATCTTGATCAACGGCGCTGGATTGACCAGCACGGGGCACGATCCTATGAAATCGTTCTCCAAAAGGCATCCGAGCGGAATTGTTTCCTGAACGACCTGCAGCTCCACACTTTTTTAAAGCTGGCCCGGATGACGCAGGATCGCGCAGATCCGTTGAAATACCGGATTACCATCAACAATAACGAGGGATTCCTCCCTCCCGGCTTATTGTTCGGCCTTCTGTATGCGTGGTACCTCTGTGGCGGCGGCCTGACCATGGATTATGAAATGTCGCTTCTGAAATGGCCGTTGAGAAGCCTCATTCCGCTTCACGCCAAGGACCGGATACGGAAAGAAGCATTGGTCACGTTTTTTCGAACGGAGATTTTTGGACACACAAAGTAGCATGCAGATGAACTTGAGGCCTGTGGCGGCGCCATTGCACCGGTTCGTATGCCGACCCGCGCCAATCCCCGCAAGCCAGTAAGAAAGGTGAAAAATGGAAATTCGAATCGCACATAGCCCTGATTCCGACGATGCTTTTATGTTTTATGCGTTGGCAAAGGAAAAGATTCCAAGCGGCAAGTTCCAGTTCAGCCATACACTCCAGGATATCGAGACTCTCAACCGGAAGGCCCTGAACGGCGTATACGAAATCACGGCGATCTCATTCCACGCCTACGCGTACATCGCGGACAAATATGTTCTGCTCCCCTCGGGAGCCAGCATGGGGGATCGGTACGGCCCGATGATTGTAGCCAGGGAACCGTGGGGTCAGGATCAATTGAAGGGGAAGAAGATCGCCATCCCCGGCACAATGACAACGGCCTATCTTGCGCTGAAGCTGTTTCAGCCCGATTTTGAGAGCATCGTTATCCCCTTTGACCAGATCATGGCCGCCGTTGAAGAGAAGAAGGTTGACGCAGGCTTACTGATCCACGAAGGACAGCTGACCTATGCCGAGCACCATTTGCATAAAATTGTGGATTTGGGAGAATGGTGGTACGACAAGACGCGACTGCCTCTGCCTTTGGGCGGCAACGTCATCCGAAGAGATATCGGGAAAGAAGATATCCGGGAGATATCCAGGCTGTTAAGGGAGAGCATCCAATACGCATTGGATCACAGACAGGAAGCTTTGGCCTACGCGATGCAGTTTGCCCGGGATCTGGACACAAAAACAGCCGACCGCTTTGTCGGAATGTATGTAAACGAAAGAACCCTGACCTATGGCGATGAGGGACGGCTTGCCGTTCAAACCCTTTTCGACCATGCCTTCCAGGCAAACCTGTTCCCTTCCCGCATTGTTGCTGAATTTACGGATTAGGAAAATCCGCCATTTTTGCAAAATCGGTGACCGGAGTCCATTGGCCGGCCACCGATTTCTTATCTGGCATCCCGGATCGGCCCTTTTTGCCCAAGTCCGGCATTTGACGTCTCCCAAACCGGGTATTATATTATCTTTTCAATTTTGTGACGGAGGTGTGGCCAGTGCCGATTTACGAGTATCAATGCACAACATGCGGCGAGGTCTTCGAGGCATTTCAGAAGATCACGGATGAGCCGTTGACTGCGTGCAAGTTTTGCCAGGCCAGGGTAGAGAAACTGATCAGTCATTCAAGCTTCCAGCTGAAAGGAAGCGGATGGTATCTCACGGATTATGCCCGGAGATCCTCAAGCCCGGCAGCAGACAAACCCAAGAGCAGTGAAAGCGCAACCGAAACCAAGAGCGCGCCCGAGACTAAGAGCGCCGAAAAGAGCACCGAAAGCAAAACATGATTCCGGAGCACGGAACTATGCAGTTTTCCACCCCTCAGAGAAGCCTGATTTTTCAGGCTATGGATGAAGCGGAGGAACGCACCAGCGGGTACTACTGCATTCCACCGTTTCGATGGGAGCAACTGCATTTCGATCTCCTGACCCAGGCCGATCACGGCTGGGAGCCATTACCGGAACCTACACTAGCCCGAGTCCGTTGCCTGCAGCGAGTCAACCGGAACCGGGCTTTTGATTTTTATAGAATCGAGCTGAACGACCGCAGCATTCTGGAGGCGGCTCATCGGGAAGAACTGACCACCAACCTCTACCCGTTTTTTGTTTACATCCTTACCCATGAAATGGTCCACATGGTTCGTCTCAGCAGCATCCTGGATGAACCGGAGACGCGGGCATTCTGCAACGAAACCGAGGAAAAGCGGGTTCAGCGTATTTCACGAGGTATTCTGGAGGGCTCACTGCATTTCAAGCCGGTCCTGGACAAATTCTGCAGCTAGATTTGCCGAAGCATTACCCCCGGCAATCCTTTTTATTCGTCGTCAGATTCGGGATGCATCACAATCGAAGCAATCTCAAGTGTGCGGGAAAGGTCTTCTTCACCTTCGCAGGTTGAAAACCCCAGATTGACTCCAATTTTGTTCCGCTCCTCGATCCGATCCGCCTGCCATTGATGGAAGGCTTCGCGCAAAACGCGCACGCGAGCCGGCAGGATCTCGGAAGAGACGCCTGGCATAAACACCAGCAACTCCCTTTCTCCGTTGAACAGCACCGATTCCTTCCCCTCCAATACGCTCTGAAGCCGCAGGCGGATCTCCCGAACTGCTTCGCGTGGAAGGAGCTGCTTCCGTCCGTAAACATCTTCTGTGCTGAATTCAAGAAGCGCGACGGAGTAAACCTCCGGAGGATGCTGGGCATCGGCAGGCATCACGGAAGGCGCTGCTGCAGGAATCAGCAGGCTCCCTCCTTTGTGAAGGAATCTCAAGTGGGCAACCAGGCTTCCGAGTATTTTGAGAACGCGGATGTGGTTTTCATGGAAATAGCTCGGGAGCGAATGGCTGAGCACAAGAAAGCCAACCGGCGTATTGCTCAGGAGAATAGGCAGGCACAAAACGGACCGGACGACCGCGGGAAAATCCACGGACATGAATCGCTCTTCTTTGTATATGTCCGGTATATTCAGGCATTCCGACCCGGCTTCGGCAGCCATGAGAGACAGTTCCTGCTCGAACTTCTTGCTTCCCAGCAGGCTTGTTGAGGAATGGATGCGGATAAACTTGCGATCCTCGCGGATCCCCTCAAGGCAGAGCGTGCCATCGCTGTCTGGAAACAGGAGACTGCAGTAATCGCCATTGAAGTCCTGCAGAGTGCAGTCAACAATCTGTGAGCATATTTCCTGAAAATCGGCCTTCTCTTTAATGCTCTCGACAATGCGGTAGAATCCCGAGAGGGAACCTATGTTCTGTTCGAGAAGTTTATTGACTTCGCTGACCGCGTTCCGGTAGCTGTTGATGATTCGATGATACAGATTCCTCTCATCGGCAAGCGCATCCGCTTCCAAAGGCTCGTCGGCGGAAGCCATTTTCTTGATCTCCGAGAAGTTCTTCGCATCGTTGATCAGGATGGCCTCTATCTGACTGCGGATTCTTTCCTCTATCTCCATGAAAAGCCTCGTCTCGATGCTATGAGGAAATCTTAAAAAAGCGCTCGATGTTTTCGCGTTCCTGAACGGCAAACTCCGTCAGGTGTTTGTATTCCGATTCCGTCACATCGAGTTTCGATTGAATCTGGGATAGGCCTTCACTGAGGCCGTCATCGCCATCATAGCCGATCTTTAATCCCTTTGCCAACAGGTCAGCCAGCGCAACCGCACTGATCATGGGCGTTTCCAGTGCCAACGGATCATGGTGTCTGCGGATCACAGTTGCCAATTCGGGAGGAAATCCCCATTGCTTTGCAAGCATCTCGCCAATCATTGCGTGATCGGCTCCATAATTTTCCTGTTCGTAGATTGAAATTGACGGGTCATTTTCCGATTTCGCAATGGCAAATATTGAGCTGTAATGGCCCGGATAGGTTTTAAAAAGTACAACCTTCCCCAAGTCATGGAGCAGGCCGCATAAAAATGCAAACTCCCCTTCTTTTGCCCTGCCGCTGCGACGAGTCCATATCTCTTTAACCAGGACAGCGACCGCACAGGAATGCGTCCACAGACCGCTGATAAAGGCCGCTTCCGATTTGGCACCTTTTGTGAAGGAATCAAAGATATTAATGCCGATGGCCAGGCTCGTCACCAGGTTCATTCCAAGGAGCGTTATTGCATGGGATATTGTCTTTACCTCAGCCCGGAATGAATAAAACGCGGAATTGGAGAGCCGCAGAATCCGCGCGGAAAGCGCCGGATCATGCAGGATCAGCTCTTCGAGTTCCCGGGCAGTCCTGCTGTCATCGTCCAATGCGCGGATGATCCGGATCAGGACAAGCGGAATACTTGGGATCTCAAAGCTTTTGTTCGCTGAGAACGGTGTGGGTTTAGGAGATGTGCACACAGAAGTATTCATTCGAAATCCTGTCTAGGTACTTTTCGTTCAAATCCGACAGAATCTTTAAATATGTTGATCGCAGCATCCCGAAAACCGCTTCAAGGCTGTATCTTCGGCATGCACAGAGACTTAGATGAAACAGAGTCAGGCTTCGGATGCCGCACGGCGCTCCTGGCTGCCACAACTGGGCAAATTGGCATCGGAAGGGAGGTTTAAAGCTATTCGCTCTTGGCGATAAAGCGTAGGAAATCGACGGTCGTGATTATCCCGATAACATGTCGATCCCCATCCAATACCGGCAAACAACCGACTCCATGGGACAGCATCAATTGTGCCGCTTCCGACAGGCTGATATCGCCGGTGGCCGAAATAACTTGCCTCGTCATGATTTGGTGGACATGCCGGCTTAAGGTCGCCCGGTCCGCATTGTTTTCAGACAGCGTTCCTATCCTGGGACTGATAAAGTACCGAAGGTCCCGATCAGTTACCATTCCTGCCAGGCACTTATTCTCATCAACAACGGGAAGATGCCGAATTCGTCGGGAGGCGCACAATTCCATCGCGCTGCCCAAAGTGAGATCCATATCGATGCTAACCACATCGCGCGCCATCACAGAATCGAGTCGTTGTTCCCGCACTATATCCTTCATATTTTGCTTATCGTCCGACCGGGGCTTCGGCAGAATTCATTTTTGTATGACATAAAAGGAATTCTCTGAAGGTGCGTCGTCAAGTACAATAAACAAGCCCGGAGGGCATGGATATGGCTGAAAGGAAACTGGCGGATTCGGTCGCAGAACACAGAAAAAAATCGGAACAAAATGTTGGAGTGGCAGTCATCACCCTTTCCACATCCCGCTCGCTGGATACGGACAAATCAGGGGACGTGATTCAGCAGCTTCTGGAACAGAATGGACACACGGTTCACGTGCGAAAGGTTATTCCCGACAGTCGCAATGTGCTGCGCGCTACCTTGCGGGAATTGACGAGGGAAAAAAAGGTGCAGGCCATCATTACAAACGGCGGCACCGGCCTGTCGCCAATGGATGTAACGATAGAAGCCGTGCAGGGAATGCTCGACAAGGAGCTGCCGGGATTCAATTCCCTCTTTATGCTGCTTAGCTACCCGCAGGTAAAAAGCGCAGCCATGCTGTCTCGCGCCCTGGCTGGTACCATCAAGGGCAAAATCATTTTCTGTCTCCCCGGAAGTCCCAGGGCCTGCAAACTCGCCACGGAATCCCTGATCCTGCCGGAACTGGGACACATTCTGATGCTGTTGGGCAGCTAAATGACGGTTCCTGCAATGCATCCATGCCGTCTTTTCATATTCGACCTCGACGGGACCCTGATAAACTCACGCGCCGACATTGCCCTTTCTCTGAATATTGCGCTTCAGCGTGTGTCGCTCCCGGTTTTATCGGAATCGTGCATAGCCGATTTTGTAGGGGAAGGCGTGCCCAGGCTTGTGCAACGAGCCATCAGTGCATCGGCAAAGCGTGAACCGGAAGCGGATCTGGTTCAAAAGGTCATGGCTCTGTTCCGCGAAGAATATGGACGACACCTCCTGGATCAGACCTGCCTTTTCCCCGGCACCGAGGATGCCTTAAACCGCCTCTCATGGGCACAATTCGCAGTCGTATCCAATAAGCCCGAGCAGTTTTCGCGGCGCATTCTGGACAGCCTGGGCATTGGACATCGATTCCGCGTCATCTTCGGAGGCGACAGTGTTGAAAAACGCAAACCCGACCCCGAAGCTCTTTTAAAAGCAATGAAGATCTGCCGGACCTCGCCGTCCGAAACGGCCATGGTTGGAGACAGCGGGGTCGATATTCAAGCCGGCAAGGCCGCGGGGGCCCTCACTTGCGGAGTACTCGGGGGATTCCGCCCCAGGGAAGAACTCGAAGCGGCAGGCTGCGATTTGATTATTGAAAATCTGATGAATCTCGCCGATCACTTTTGCCCCGCATAATATCGGGAACGCGGGACGGCCCGGAATCCGGATTCCAGATTTCGGATTCCAGATTCCAGACAATTACTGCCGCGACGCGGCAGCCACTTTAGCATCAGCGGTGCGGACGGGAGTACTTTTCGTTCAGTCGGCTGACATAGAACTCGCCGGCGGTCTGTATCCGCACTCCAGGATGCTTCAGCCTTGCATGCTCGCAGTAGCGCGCATACTCGCCCTCTCCCATTATCTGCGCCAGCAGGTTCCACCATTTTCGTATCAGCTGCATAGGCCCCCTATTCGTACGCCGTAACCCGGTACTCCGCTTCGCACAGAACCGGCACCTTGCGTCGGCTGAGGATAGCAAGCCACTCGCGGGCGCAATCAAGGAGAATCACCAGCACCATGATTGCAAAAAGTCCTGTCACCGCGGCATCCAGACGATTATTGAATATTTGCCTGTGAACCATGGCTACCTGATTTACAGGAACCTTCCCGGCCTCGACCAGATGGGTCAACCGATTGGCTTCAGCGATAAATCCTATCCGCGGATCCGGATGAAAGATCTTCTGAATTCCAGCGGTCTGAGTCGCCAGCACAAGCCATAGCATCGGGATGATGGTAATCCAGGCATGCCGGGCCTTGTTCATTTTGATCAGGATGCTGGTAGCCACGCACAGCGCCACGACCGCCAGCAATTGGTTGGCGATCCCGAACAAGGGCCAAAGGCTGTTTATGCCTCCCAGGGGATCCATCACCCCCTGGTAGAGGAAATAGCCCCAGCCGGACACAATGAGCAGGCTGGAAAGGAGAACGCTGGGGTACCAGCTTGTGCGTCCCATCGGTTTCCAGACGTGCCCGAGAAGATCCTGCAGCAGAAACCGGCCCACACGGCTTCCGGCATCCAGCACTGTAAGAATGAACAGCGCCTCAAACATGATGGCAAAGTGGTACCAGTAGGCAGTCAGAGCATTGCCTCCAAGCGTTTTGGCAAAGATATGGGCCATTCCCACCGCGAGCGAAGGGGCGCCGCCCGTGCGCGCAAACATGGTCTGTTCTCCGACGAGACTGGTCAGATGCTGCATATCCGCAGGCGTGACCGTATATCCCCACGAGGAAATCATGGCTGTAGCCGCCACCGGATCGGTACCGACAATTCCTGCCGGGCTGTTAATGGCAAAATAGATGCCCGGCTGCAGCACACAAGCCGCAATCATGGCCATAATCCCGACGAATGATTCCATCAGCATTGAACCATATCCAATCAGGCGCGCCTGACTCTCTTTCATGATCAATTTGGGCGTTGTCCCGGAAGAGATAAGAGCATGGAAGCCGGAGACGGCGCCGCAGGCAATCGTGATAAAGGCAAACGGAAATATCTTTCCGGAAAAAACCGGGCCCGTGCCATCCACAAACCGCGATAAAGCAGGCATGGCAAGAGTCGGGTGAACCACCAGTATCCCCAAGGCCAGCAGCAGTATTGTCCCGAGCTTGATGAAGGTGCTCAAATAATCCCGCGGCGCAAGGAGGAGCCAGACCGGCAGAACAGACGCGGCAAATCCGTAGGCGATAATCATCAATGCAAGATGTCTGGCATCAAACGTAAACATGGACGCCAGGGCTGGAACTCGGGCAACGTATTGCCCGCCGACGACGGCCGCAAGCACCAGGATAAATCCCAGCAATGATGTTTCCAGAACTTTGCCCGGACGCAGGTACCGCAGATACACTCCCATCAACAGGGCAATGGGAATGGTCATTGCAAGTGTAAAAGTTCCCCAGGGGCTTGATTTGAGCGCGTTGGTGATAACAAGCGCGATAACAGCAAGAAGGATGACAAGAATGGAGATGATAGCGCACAGGGCCGTTAGGCCGGCAATGGGCCCGACTTCCTCTTTGGCAATCTGTCCCAGCGATTTTCCGTTTCGTCGCATGGAAGCAAACAGAATAACAAAATCCTGTACACATCCACCCAGAACGGCTCCGATGATCAGCCACAGCGTGCCCGGCAGATAGCCCAACTGTGCGGCTAACGTGGGGCCCACAAGCGGGCCAGGACCCGCGATAGCGGCAAAATGATGACCCAGGAGTATCCACTTATTCGTCGGAACGAAATCGCGCCCGTCCTCCAGCCTTTCCGCGGGAGTGGCTCGCGTGTCATCCAGCTGCATGACCTTGAACGCAATGAAACGGCTGTAAAAGCGATAACCGACCAGATAAACACACACCGAGGCAACGATGATCCACATTGCGTTGATCGGCTCGCGTCGGTTCAAGGCTACCGCACCGAGTGCGCTCGCGCCGAGCACGCTGATCACAATCCATACGAGGATGCGAACACCCCTGCGCCAACTGTTCTTTGCGAAAGAACTCATACTTGCTCCTTCAGAAGATTTTGCCGTAAAAGCCAAGAGCCTAGTGCGTTCTTGTCCATATTTCAACCATTTGCAGTCAGAAGACGCCATTGCCCAGGCGATTTGTGGAATTTTTCGCCCGGGGGCATGGGAGCCGGCTACAGATTTCCAAATGAATCTCTTGATCGCAAGATCGAATTGCCTATAAATAATAAAGGAGGGTTCCCTCCCAGAATTCTCCGTGATATTGTTTTTGCATCCCTCCTGGAAAAAGACTATGGCCAAGACAGTCGCTCTTTACAGATTATCGATCGGACAAAAGTTGGTTTCAGCAATCACGGGGTTGTTTCTATGCGCGTTCCTCGTGGTGCACATTTCAGGGAATCTACTGCTATTCAAAAACGACGACGGCCTGGCATTCAATGCCTACGCCACCGCCAATGCTTCCAGCCTGCTGATCCGGACAATTGAGATAGGGCTTTTTGCGGGATTCTGTATCCATATTTTTTGGGGCATCCAGTTCTGGTTCTTCAACCACCGCGCGCGCCCGAAGAACTATGAAGTCCGTCATGCTTCGGAAAACAGTGATCTGTTCTCCCGGATCATGCTTTTGTCAGGCAGCCTCGTTCTGCTTTTCCTGGTAGTGCACCTGAAAAGCTTTTGGGTTCCCATGCGCTTTACAGGCGGCAAAGAGGTTTCGGATTACCTGATCGTGCAGACTGCATTCCAGAACCCTCTGTACGATGTTTTCTATATCGCCTGCCTGGCGCTGCTTGCATTCCATCTGCGCCAGGGATTCCAGTCGGCTTTTCAAACGCTTGGAATTCGCTCCATCTGGCGAATGGCCATTGAGACCGTCGCGGTCATCTTCTGGCTGTTTATACCGATTGGATTTGCAACCATGCCGCTGTATTTCCTTCTGAAGGGAGCTCGATGACAATGGACCTGAATGCAAGAGTTCCGGAAGGCCCTATCGAGAAAAAATGGGATTCATACCGGTTCAACATGAAGCTGGTAAATCCCGCGAATAAACGAAAATATCACATCATCGTCGTAGGCACCGGGCTGGCAGGATCCTCGGCGGCAGCATCCCTGGCAGAGTTGGGATACCGGGTAACGGCGCTGTGCTATCACGAATCCCCGCGTCGCGCACACAGTATCGCCGCCCAGGGCGGAATCAATGCACCCAAAAACTATGCCAACGATGGAGACAGCGTTTTTCGCCTTTTCTATGACACGGTCAAAGGCGGCGACTATCGCTCCCGCGAGGCAAATGTCTACCGGCTGGCCCAGGTCAGCGGCAGCATCATTGATCAGTGCGTCGCCCAGGGCGTCCCCTTTGCCCGCGAGTATGGAGGCCTCCTCGAAACGCGTTCATTTGGAGGCACGCAGGTTTCCCGCACGTTCTATGCTCGCGGCCAGACCGGCCAGCAGCTGCTTTTGGGTGCATACCAGTCCCTCAGCCGACAGATTGCCCTGGGAAATGTGCAGCTATTGGGCCGGAGAGAAATGCTGGACCTCGTCGTCATCGATGGACAGGCGCGAGGCATTGTTATACGAAATCTTCTGAACGGAAAAATCGAGTCGCTGGTCGGAGATGCTGTGGTTCTGGCTACAGGCGGCTATTCCAACGTATTTTATCTCTCGACCAACGCAAGAATGTCTAATGCGACCGCGATCTGGCGCGCCTATAAGCGAGGCGCCTATTTTGCGAATCCCTGCTTTACCCAGATTCACCCGACCTGCATTCCCCTTTCCAGTGAACACCAATCCAAACTCACATTGATGAGCGAGAGCCTTCGCAATGATGGTCGCATCTGGGTTCCCAAAGCCAAAGGCGACAAACGGAATCCCAGCCAGATTCCGGAAGCCGACAGAGACTACTACCTGGAGCGGCTCTATCCATCCTTCGGCAACCTGGTACCACGCGATGTTGCCTCGCGCAGAGCGAAAGAGATGTGTGACAAAGGCCTGGGAGTCGGACCAACCGGAGTGGCGGTGTACCTGGATTTCCGCGATACGATTGCCCGCCATGGGAAATCCTGGATCGTGGAAAAATATGAAAACCTCTTCGACATGTATCAACAGATCACGGGAGAAAATGCCTTTGAATCACCCATGCGGATCTACCCGGCCCTTCACTACACGATGGGAGGCCTATGGGTGGACTACGGCCTCATGAGCTCGATCCCTGGATTGTTCGTGATCGGAGAAGCCAACTTCTCGGATCACGGTGCCAACAGACTGGGAGCGAGCGCCCTGATGCAGGGGCTTGCCGACGGGTATTTCATCCTGCCGTATACGATAGGCGACTACCTGGCAACCGGCAGATTCCCGGCAGTCGATAGCGCACATGCCGCCTTTAGAGATGCGGAACAGGAGGTTGCCACTGCCATTCATAAACTGATGAATCTGCCCGGGAAGCGGGCGGTCGATGACTTCCATAAAGAACTCGGAAAAATTTTATGGGAATACTGCGGCATGGCCCGGAATGCATCCGGCTTAAAAAAGGCACTCGACCTGATCCCGAAATTGCGAGAGGAATTCTGGCGCGATGTTCGGATCCCGGGAAGTTCGGAAGATTTTAATCAGGAAGTTGAAAAAGCTCAACGCCTGGCCGACTTTCTGGAACTGGGACAACTTGTGGTCGAGGACGCGCTTCATCGCGAGGAATCCTGCGGCGGGCATTTTCGCGAGGAACACCAAACCGATGAAAACGAAGCCAAACGGGATGATGAGCATTACGGCTATGTTGCGGCGTGGGAATTCCAGGGGACCGGGAACCCTCCCAGGCTGAACAAGGAACCGCTCGAGTTCGAATATGCAAAGCCTTCCCAAAGGAGCTATAAGTAAATGATGCGTATCACTCTCAGAATCTGGCGCCAGAAAGATGGGAAAAGCGAGGGGAAGCTGGTCAATTATGAACTCTCGAATGTCACACCCGACATGTCTTTCCTGGAAATGATGGATCTTCTCAACCTCGAACTCGCACGCAAAGGAGAGGATACGATCGCTTTCGACAGCGACTGCCGTGAAGGCATCTGTGGAACCTGCTGCCTTCAGATCAACGGGAGGCCGCATGGACCGCTGCGCGGCGTCGCATCCTGTCAATTGCACATGCGCAGTTTTAAGGACGGCGATACCATTGTCGTGGAACCCTTCCGGGCAAAGGCGTTTCCGTTGATTAAAGACCTGGTCATCGATCGCACCGCCTTCGAACGCATCATTCAGTCCGGAGGTTACATCGCCGTTAAAACCGGCGGCACACCTGATGCCAACGCAATCCCAATTCCCAAGCTTGTCGGGGAGGCTGCCTTTGAATCCGCCGCCTGTATTGGCTGCGGCGCCTGCGTAGCTGCCTGCAAAAATGCCTCTGCCATGCTTTTTGTATCTTCCAAGGTCGCCCACCTCGGGATGCTCCCCCAGGGAAACGCGGAACGCAAGCAGCGCGTGGCGAATATGGTCGCCCAAATGGACGCGGAGGGATTTGGAGGCTGCTCCAATACCTATGCGTGCGAGGTGGAATGCCCTAAGCTCATTTCCGTGGATAACATTTCATATTTGAATCGCGAGCTTATCCGCGCGAAACTTTTCTGAGAATCAAAGAGTGGAATTCCAAATCCGAGATCTGGATTCCGTCCCCTCTGGTACACTAAAAACATGCGCATCAGTGCCGGATTGCTCATGTATCGCTTCCATAATGGAGAGACCCAGGTCTTTCTTGCTCATCCCGGCGGTCCGCTCTTCCGGAAAAAAGATGATGGTCACTGGACAATTCCAAAAGGCGAACTGCCGGAAGGGGAATCTCTGCTGGCTGCCGCACTTCGGGAGTTCGAAGAGGAAACGGGGATCAAACCACACGGCACTTTTCTCGAACTGGGATCTATCCGGCAGAAGAGCGGCAAGGTCGTCCATGCATGGGCCTTCGAGGGCAATCCGGATGAATCGCAGCCGATTCGGAGCAATACTTTTGAAATGGAATGGCCACCCGGATCAGGAATCCGGCAGCACTTCCCGGAAGTCGATCGTGCCTGCTTTTTTTCGCTGCCCGAAGCCAAGGGAAAATTGAAAGATACCCAGTGGCCGCTTGTCGAGCGCCTGGTTTCGATCCTGGAAGGCGCGGCCCAAAAGGAGTGACAATGCGAGTGCTGATGATATCCGGCAACCGTGAAGATGTTGATATCCGAGTCCCCGCACTGGGGCTGGCTTGTGTGGCCGCCGCAGCCGAGAATGCCGGCCATGAAACGCGCCTCCTGGACCTGATGACCACAGAGTCTCCACGAGAGGCTGTTGCAGAATGCATTCGTCAGTTTCAGCCGCAAACCATCGGCCTCTCAGTGCGAAATATCGACGATCAGCGAATGCGGAATACCAGATTTCTTCTCGATCAGGCTGGCGATGCAGTCACCTGGTGCCGTGAATCCACGGATGCTCCGATCGTACTCGGCGGCGCTGGATTCAGTATTCTTCCGCAACCCATCCTGGATTATCTCGGAGCCGAAATGGGCATCCAGGGGGAAGGAGAAGCCGTTTTCCCTGAGCTTCTCAAACGCATTGACAAGGGTGAAGATGCCACCGATATTCCAGGGGTTTTTCAGAAAGGCAAGCCGGCTCCGATCAAACGATTGTTTACCAAGGGACTGGATGCATTCCCTCTCCCCGATCCTTCCCTGCTGGCTCGCTCCCTGACCGGCGCCAAAGACGCTCCAGTCCCGGTACAAACCCGACGTGGTTGTCCGCTTTCCTGCAGTTATTGCTCCACGCCGACTATCGAGGGCAAGTTGGTTCGCTGGCGCTCTCCGGAGACCATCGTGGCGTGGATGAGCCGCTGGGTCGAGGAGGGGTTTCGCTATTTCTATTTTGTCGATAATACCTTTAATCTGCCGCCTGCCTATGCGAGACAATTGTGCACCAGGATCCTGGAGGCGGGATTGGAAATCACGTGGAGATGCATCCTCTTCCCTGGCGGTCTTGACGAACGGGTTATCGAAATGATGGCCCGGGCAGGATGCAAAGAAGTCAGCCTCGGATTCGAAAGCGGGTCCGAGAACATCCTTCAGGGAATGAGGAAGCCTTTCGCTCAACGAGAAATTATTGCTGCATCCCAGTCACTGCGGCGCTTTGGCATCCGAACGATGGGATTCCTTCTGCTCGGCGGACCGGGCGAAACAAAGGAATCCGTGCGGCAGAGCCTGATGTTCGCCGAATCTCTCAATCTGGACAGCATGAAATTGAGCGTAGGTATCCGCATTTATCCGCACACCGAAGTGGCTCGACTCGCCTTGCAGGAAAACCTGATCACTTCGGAGCAGGATCTTCTTTCGCCCAGATTTTATGTGGCCAATGGTCTGCAGGACTGGATCTACGAGACTGTATCGGACTGTATCGCCGACAAACCGAACTGGATTTTTTAAAAGTGACGCGATAGATTTGAAGTCAGGAGGCCTGGAATCTGGGATCGGGAAAGCCTTGTCATTTCCGGCTTTCCGGCATCCGGCTTCTTAAGTATGCAATGACTTCGGCTTTGCTTATTGGTACAATTCAGTTCCCCCCTATTTTGGCTCATTTCATCGAGGTCCGATTTCTATTCGAATCTTCATTCATTCCTTGATTTGAAGGATTCATATGTCAAAAAGAATATCAACACAGGTGCAGCGATCCGTCCTGGCATGCGTTGCAGACAATGATGATTTACGCGTTCTCCAAAGCGCGCTGGCGTCACAATCGGCGGAGGCCATTGTATGCCGGGACATGCCTGAGCTGTGCGCCATGATTTCCGACCAGGCTGAAGCTGTCTTCATCGGCAGCGAAATACTTGCGCCGGAATCAAACCCACTTCTTGCTCAGGCGCTGCAGGCTCAGCCGGACTGGTCGGACATTCCAGTCATCTTATCCGTTCCAACGGGTGTGGAGGCTCCTTTGGCTGCGCAGGCAGCCAAAGAACTGGGGAACCTGTTCATTCTGGACCATCCGGTTACGCACGCTGCAATAAAAAGCGCCTTGCTGCCCGCGTTCAGGAGTCGGGAACGACAACGCTGGATCCGCGATCTCATGAAGGAATGCGAACATGCCACGAGATCCCTGCAGGAGTCCCGCAGGCAAATGGAACTGGCGGTTCAGGAGCGCACAAACGAATTGACCGAGGAAGCATCTCAACTGCGCCGCCTGACGGGCGCCCTGATTGTCAGCGAACAAAATGAACGCCGCCGTCTGGCAAAGGCCCTGCATGATAACCTTCAGCAACTGCTGGCCAGCGCCAAGTACCGCGCGGCTTCGCTAAACCGGGTGGACAATCCGCCGGTAAAAGCCGCAGCACTGGAAATTGAGACAATGCTTGCGGAAGCCATGGAGGCCTCACGTTCGCTTGCATCGGAATTGACGCCACCTATCATTCACGAAAGCGGGCTTCGGACCGGAATGGAATGGCTGGTCAGCTATATGTCGGCGCAACATGGTTTCTCCGTCCGATTACAGATGAGAGAAGACTTCAGCCAGATCGATGAAAACCTACGGGTACTCCTCTTCGACTCAACCCGGGAACTCCTTTTGAACGCGTTGAAACACGGCAAGGTCAAATCCGCGGAACTCCTGGTACAACGGAATTCGGAGAATATGGTCGAAATACAAGTCGTAGATGAGGGCCCCGGTTTCCCGCTCGTTCCTGAACAGAAAGGCCTTGGGCTATTCAGAATCCGCCACAGGCTGGAGTTGATCAGCGGAAGACTTAGCATCGAAAGTACTCCGGGGAAAGGATCTCGCGTGCTGATTCACATGCCGGTTGCAGCCGCGAGTTCTGCAACCACGGATTCACAGCTGCTGGCCGAAGAAATCTCCAGATCCGACAGGCTGCTTGCCGGCATGATCCGACTGCTGATTGTCGATGACCACGCCGTTATGAGGCAGGGGCTGTCTACTTCTCTCGGGCAGGAACCGGATATGACAATTATCGGAGAAGCAACAGACGGCAAGACAGCCATTGAGAAAGCCCGCGGCCTGAATCCGGATGTCATCCTGATGGATCTTGGCATGCCTAAAATGAGCGGCATTGAGGCAACGCGGGTCATTCATTCTGAAATGCCGAAAGTGCGCGTCATCGGATTATCCATGTTTGATGAAAAAGAACAGGCAAACGCCATGTTCGAAGCCGGAGCGGTCGCGTATTTAAGCAAGGGCTGTTCGGTGGATGCATTGACATCCACCATTCGACGCTGTGTCGGAAAATCCGAACTGCCGGTGGGTTCGGTGTAGCCGTCCAGGCGGAGTGTTTGCAAATGTATGACCAGAATATTGCTCGTTGATGATCACGGGATGTTGCGAGAGCTGATTCGCGGGCTGCTGGAGTCAGAGCCCGGCCTTACCATTGTCGGCGAGGCAGAAGATGGCAGGAAAGGCCTGCAGCTTGCGGAAGCGCAAAAACCGGATCTGGTGATCAGCGATTTCCGGATGCAGGAAATGAATGGGCTCGAGATGATCCGGGAGATCCATTCATTTTCTCCCGGCACGCGAATCATCATCCACAGTATGCTGGAAGATCCGGCCTGTGTGGCCATGGCAATGGAAGCCGGTGCCTCCGGGTATGTCCTGAAGGGTTCCAGTTTTGATGATTTGCTGATGGCAATTCACATGGCCATTTCAGGCCAGCATTACATCAGCCCATCTCTGGTTGACCATAAGCCTCAAGCGCGCAGCATATCCTGATCTTCTGGCGCGCTTCTAGGAATGCGGTAAAGGCCTGGGGTCCAGCAGGCGATCCAGCAGTGAAGCCTCTCGACTCTCCATCTGAACCAGTATATGCGTCTCTCCGCCCTCGATGGCCGCCACTGGAACGCCATCGCGATAGACCACGCGATTCGCCGGGAGGGACGGAATGCGCGGCCCCGGAGTCAATATGCCTGCCAGGTTCAGAGGATCGCATCCTGAGACGCGCAGAAACTGGCCCTGAACATCCTTCCGACGTAGCGCACGAAGTGATTCCACGGCCTCCGGAAGGGCAAATTGCTCGCCATTCATGCCCGCAATAAATCGGCCTCCGCGGATTTCTCCCCGTGCCTCTGAACGGCGCAATACCGACAACAAGTCGCGCCACGGTGGAGCCGCGGATTCTCTTTGCAGGAGTTCTCTGCAAAAAACGCCGTAGCGCCGTATGAGCTGCTGCGCCCACAGTTCCAACCGGTTCGATGGAATTTCTCCCCTCATCTCCAACAAAGACCAGCGCCCCTCACGAGTTCGTCGCGGCGGGCGCCTGCGTCTTGGATGCTCCGTTCTTTTGGCTTCACCACTGACAAGAGATCTCAGTGCGGCAAACGAGTCCGCCGTGACAAGTCCGGCGGCTACCAACTGCCAGAGTCCCTCCTCGATCTCGGATGGAAGATGCTTTGCGCCCGCCATGATCTCCGGGAAAAAAGATGCTCCACGATCCCGCAAAAATCCCAAAATGTCCCGGGAAACGGCAGAGAGGGCCGATTCATCCGCAGGGACACCATCCAGAAGCCATGGCATGTCTTCGCGCAGTCCCAAACCGATCGGAGCGCTACGGGTCAGGCCCGGCCGGCGCGCAGGGTTTTCCGCCTGCGTGGCCCGTCGCCGCCATCTTCCCCAAGCCACATCGCCGCCAAGACACAGGCTGTCCAACCAGGAGGGGTCATATTCCTGCATTCTTGTGCGCAGAATATCGGATTCCCAGCCAGCGGCAGCCGTTTCAAATCCCTGCAGCTGTTCAATAATTTCCAGGACTCCGTGTACCCCTTCCAGCCGCGATTCCGGCATGCCATGCTGCCATTCGAAAAGAAACCGAAGGAAAGCGGCCGCCGGAACGGGTTCTATCTCTCTTCGAAGGTGGGCAATGGTTGCACGATGAATCCGCGCCAGGATACGTCGATCGCAGAACTCCGCTTCCAGCCGCTCCTGAAAATGGCCTTGCAGAACCAGGCCTTCGCCTTCAAGCGTGGCCAATGCAGTCCTGATGTCGCCCGCCGTAAATCCGAGAAGGTGGCTTAAATCCGATACGGTGACGGGACCGCTGACTTCAATCCATCCCCTGACGATTGGAACCAGATGGTTTTCATGGTAGTCCCCACGCATCACCGCTTCGACGAGATCCCGCGATTCCATCGCAGCCCAGTAATACCTGTGGCCCGCCGAAAAGCGAATAGCACGCCCTTCGCGGACAAGCAGCGAAAGCCATGAAGAGGCCTCTGCAGGCAGCCGGTTCCGTTCATCCTCCGGAAAGATGATGAGCCCCAATAATGCGTCATGAAGCTCGTTGGCATCTCTAACCGCGGGCCAGGCATCCTCTGCCGCACTCCGGATAGCATCCGGATTCAGCTTCCCCAGATCATCCGCTCTTTCCGGCAGAGCCCTGCGCAGGATAACAGCGCGCGCTCGACGTTCCTCGAGCGGTGCATCATCCAGGAAAGCGTAGGGCATGGCATTCAGGATCTGGTGCGAAAACACGGAAGGCATGGGAGTGTCCCGGCCAGAAAACTGAATCTCACCTTTTTCCATTTTCTCCAGGACGTCCCGCAACCCTTCAATATCCATCGCCTCGATCAGGCAGTCGCGCAGCGTTTCAAACACCAGGGGATGATCCGGCACTTCCACATCCGGAGCCGTCCGGTTGTCCTGGCACTCTGCCTGGGCTGGGAATATAGCGGCTAGCAAATCTTCCGAGCGCATCCGCTGGATAGGGGCCGGTATTTTTTTGCCGCCCGAAAAGCGCAGCAGAGCAAGCGATCGCGTCAGAGTCCAACGCCAGCGCGTCACAAATACGGGTGAAGCCAGCACCGCCTGAATCAGAGTTTCATCCAGTTTCTGCGCCCTGAGAAAAACAAAAAGATCATTGATGGGGAAAGAATGCTGCGGGCCAAGCGAAAGGTTGATGCCGTCATCCGTCGCAGATGCCTGCAGCTCGAAATTAAAGCTGCGGCAGAATCGCTTGCGTAAAGCCAGTCCCCACGCTTTGTTGATCCTTGATCCAAATGGCGCATGCAGGACGAGCTGCATGCCGCCAGCCTCGTCAAAGAAGCGTTCCGCAACAATGTGGGTCTGGGTCGGTACCATCCCCAACACACGCTTCCCTTCCGCGATGTATTCATATGCCTGTTCAGCCGCATATACCGACAATCCAACTTCCTTTACCAGCCAGTCCACACATTCTTCCCGATCGGACAGGCGCTGCGCGATTCCTTCCCTTACACTGGACACCAATTGCGACAATTCACGGCTTCTTCCGGGAGCTTCACCGATCCAGAACGGAACATTGGGAGCCTGGCCCTGCGCATCTTCCACGCAAACCCGCCCCTTCTCCACGCGACGGATGCGCCAGGACGTATTGCCAAGTAGAAAAACATCGCCGCCTACACTCTCAACGGCAAAGTCCTCCATCACGCTTCCGACATAAGTTCCGTCCGGCTCGGCGATCACATCATAATCGGCATTGTCGGGAATGGCGCCGCCGCTGGTGATGGCAGCAATCCGGGCACCGCGGCGTCCCGATACGGTGTCATGAATTCCATCGTAATGCAGATAAGCGGACCTTCTCCCCAGTCGCGTGGCGATTCCAGCGGATAACATCTTCACAATCCTGTCAAAATCGGCACGCTGCAAATCTTTGTAGGAATATGCACCGCGGATTGTCTGGTACAGCTCATCGATTTTCCAATCCTCCGCGGCACACATGGCAACAACCTGCTGGGAAAGCACATCCAGCGGCCAAGGCGGAATCGAGAGTCTGTCCAGTTCCCCCTTTCGAACAGCATAGACAAGCGCGGCGCACTCAATCAGTTCATCTCGAGTCAGAGGGAATATGCGCCCCTTAGGCAAGACATTCCGTGAATGACCGGACCTCCCGACGCGCTGCAGGAGCACTCCGATAGACCTTGGGGAGCCGAGCTGACATACCAGGTCGATGGCACCGATATCTATTCCCAATTCCAGTGAGGATGTTGCCACGCAGACGCGGACTTCCCCGCGCTTCAACAGTTCTTCTGCTTTTAATCTGGTTTTGCGCGACAGGCTGCCATGGTGCGCCACCAGGTTCTCTTCGCCGATCTTTTGGGACAACTGGTGGGACACGCGCTCCACCAGCCGTCGCGTATTGACAAAAACCAGCGTGGTCTGATGCCCGCGGATAAGATCCGCAACCCTTGTCAACGTTTCATTCCACAACTCGTGAGTTGCAATCGGCCCGAGTTCGCCTTCCGGCATCTCGAGCTGCAGATCCATCGGTCGGAGATGCCCGGCATTCACAATGGTGCAGCGGGGACGGCCCTCGGAATCCAGCTCCCCGGTCCCGACAAGAAAACGCGCGGCGTCTTCAATGGGCCGAAGCGTTGCACTCAATCCGATTCTTGTTACGGGCTCCCCAGCCAAACGGCATAAACGCTCCACGGATAGCGAAAGATGCGCCCCCCGTTTGCTGCCGGCAATGGAATGTATTTCATCCAGAATGATCGTACGCACTCCGGAAAGACCGCGCCTCCCGCTCTCGGACGTAAGGAGGATATAGAGGCTCTCAGGCGTTGTGATCCAGATGTGTGGAGGCTTCCGCGCCGTCATCTGACGCTCATAGGCAGGCGTATCTCCCGTTCGCAGGGCGATTCGTATTTCCGGCACTTTCAGCCCCTCGGCCTTTGCCCTCTCGGAAATTCCCTGCAGCGGGACGGAAAGGTTTTTATGCACATCGTTTGAAAGCGCCTTCAGGGGAGAGACATACACGACCTGCGCGGAATTGGTCAGTTCTCCACGAATCGCCGCCTGGAACAGGCGATCAATGCACAGCAGAAATGCGGCCAGCGTTTTCCCGGACCCGGTGGGTGCCGAGATGAGCGTATTCCGGTTCTCCGCTATCGCGGGCCAGCCCAGAGTCTGGGCCTCAGTCGGCGTCGCAAATCGATCTTCAAACCAGCTCCGGACAACCGGATGGAACGAGGATAAGGGATTCATGGTATTAACGGTCGGGATACAATGACCATTGTCCGTTTATGATTGCGTAAATGACGGATGGAATAAACACGGCGGCCTCCTGCTCGACCGCCTGTATCTCATAGTAATCGAGCCTCAGATTATTCTGCATTTCCTCGGAAACACCCTGGCGGAAATTCTGTTCGCACCAGTCGCTGAAGAGGCCGTCATGCGAGTCCACCATTGGAATGCCTTCAAGGCGGCACGTAATTGGTCGAAATTCATAAATGAGGCATGCATTGCCGGTATCCAGAAATGGGCAGGGCACGCTGCCGACGAAATCCGCAATCGCATCGATTCTTTCCGGCGCCAGTCCGTCGAGGAAAAAGGGTGGCGGCAGATCCGGTTGCGATTTTGTCAGTATGGCCTGTATAGCTGATGCTCGTTCCGCAATAGTGTCCTTTGTCTCCGCGGAAAGAGCCGCAAATCCCTTGGCTATGCGTAATGCATCATAAATGGAAATATCAAAGAGTCCGTGACAGCACTGCGCACATCCCTGCCCGCAGCGCATGTGTGCGGCATAACGGGCGTGAATTGCGTGAGACCACGCATCAAGCCGTTCGACGAGTTCATCATGCCGCCGTATCATTTCTTCCGATATCTTCACTTTAAGCATCCGATCACCGGGACATGCGCCTAGTTCCCCATTATGGCCAACACATCCGCAGGTTTCCACTGGTTGCCCTGGTACAATTGCGCAATCTTCCCCTCCGGCGTGATCAGCGCCGTCACCAGGGAGTGAACGATCTGTCCGGATTCAGGCCGATACTGAAGTCCAAAATAGCCGGTTATCTTCTTTATCTCCTCCGGGGATCCAGTCGCAAATCCCCAGTCCTTGAAATTGGTGGGGTGCATATAGCGCGCCGCATATTCACGCAAGACCGCCGGAGTGTCATTCTCGGTGTCAAAACTGATGGTCAAAAGCACCGGTTTCTGATCCGATTGGGGTTTGGATCTCAGTGCCTGGTATATTTCGGAAAAATTTTTGCTTGTTCTCGGGCAATAGTCCGGGAGCGGGCATCGCGTATAGATGAATGTAAGGAGAAGAGGGCGACCACGGAATTGATGGAGTTGAATACGCCGATCGTCCTGGTTTAGGAGAGTGAAATCAGGGACCTCCTCTCCAGCCTTGGGTCCGGGGCCCGCCGATTCCGGACTACCCTGATCTGATTTGCTTATGTTGAGGATTTCCAGCCACGATTCATCGCCGCGCACCACCAGCGTTCCATCAACCGCCTGGCCCGGAGCCAAAGCATTGATAGCCCAATCTTCATGAATATTGAATGGCATTGTCATGGCATCCATGAAGCCTTGTATCTTTTCATGCGCGATCGTTGCCTGTCGATGCTCTCTGTCAACGCTGACCACCTTTCCCTTCAGGGGATAACGATGCTCCGGCGCGTTTCTGCAGCCGGTCAGGAAAACAGTAATCGTGAATAGGACAAGCGCCATGCGATGCCATCGCCACATAAACACCTCCACAGATGGATTCATTGGGTATTCGTCTTATACGAGCCTATTTTACCCGGAATATCGAGTGATGTCTCCAGGGTTGCAGGACTGCCTTCGCGGAATGTGGGGCGGGTAGGATACAGTTCTGAATCAAAGTACTACGGAACAGCGGCGCAAAAGCCCCCATTGGGATAGGAGGCCTTTGCGCATTCAGATCTTTTACTTTTTTGCCTTTGCCTGGTCTTCTTCTGTGTAAACGGTAGCGATCACGGAAAGCCCCGGCATTAAGGGGTGCGTCTCGTCCTCGCCTCTCTCGATCAGGATTTTAACCGGCACACGCTGCACCACTTTGACAAAGTTGCCCGTCGCATTCTCCGGAGGAAGCAGGCTAAACCTGGCACCCGTCGCGGCAGCAATGCTGTCGACATGCCCTTCATATTTGCGGCCACCGTAGGCATCCACCGTGATGGAGGCTTTTTGTCCCTGGCGCATATATTTCAATTGATTCTCTTTGTAGTTGGCCGTTACCCAAACATTGTGGAGCGGCACCAGTGCCAGCAATGATTGACCGACCTGGATGTACTGGCCCAATTCAACGCGTCTCTGGCTCACAATACCGTCAATGGGCGCCTTCACCTGCGTGTATTGAAGGTTCAATTCGGCCTGTTGCAGAGAGGCCTCAGCCAGTTTGACTCTGGCCTGGGCCGTCTGGACAGCGGACCGGCTGATCGCAATCTGTTGCGGTGCCGTTTGCGTAGCCTGGAGATTGGCTTTTGCCTCCTTTATCCTGGCCTCCGCCTGCGCCACACGAGCCTGCGCGGTGGCAATAGCTTTGACCGTTTCCTCCACTCCAGCCTGTGCCGAATCACGCGATGCGCGAGTTGCATCCGCCTGGGCAACGGCTGCATCGTATTGCTGCCGGGATATCTCATCTTTGTCGATCAACTGCTTCATTCTCTGCAGATCCTGCGTTGCTTTGATATAGTTCGCTTCCATCTCACGAACTCGCGCCTGAACCGAATCGAGTCTGGCTTTCGCCGTATCGACATCCTTCAACGCAACAGCCCTTGCCTGTTCCGCTTGTTCGACTCCCGCACCGGCCAGGTTTGTCTGACTAGAGGTTGTGGTGGATATCATGGGCACCTGGGTTTGTGCCGAGACCAGGACCGACTGGGCTGCGGCCAGTTCAGCCTTTGCTCGCTCGAGCGCGACCTGGTAGTCCGTGGGATCAATCTGAATCAGAACCGTCCCCGCTTTCACGAATTGATTATCTTCAACGCTGATAGCAGTAACATGGCCCATGGCTTTGGCCGCGATCGGGTTGATATGCCCGTCAATCTGCGCGTCATCCGTCGTTTCGCGATTTGCAAAATAATTTTCGTAAATCCAGTAGCCGGCACCTAAAAGAATCAAGGGGATCAATATAAGAAGAAAACGTTTCGATGTTCTTGGTTGCTGCCCGGCTTTGGAATCACGCGAATTGCTTTTCTCTTCCGTTCCCGTGTTTTCCTTCTCCATCAGTTCTCGGTTCATTGATTTTACTTTCCTCTCAGGAACTGTTCGTATTCAGTATCGGAAATGCCAATAGCTCTTGCCAACGCCAGTTTGGCTGCACTATGAGCCTGGAGACTGGCGATATAATTTTCGCTGGCAGTCGCGAGCGCTTCCTGAGCCTGTACCACCTCGACGTTATTCGTTACTCCCGCACGAAATCGGTCCTGCGATTGCAGGACCTGTTCATCGGCCAGTTTGATTGCGCTTTGCGCAACCTGGACACGGTCCGCGGCCGCCTTTAGATCCAGAAAAGCCGTCTGGATGCTGTAGTAGATTCTGCCGCGCAGATCCTCCAATTCGGCCTGGCGCTGCCGCAATTGGGCTTCCGCCTGCCACTCAACCGCCTGAATGTTTCCACCTTGGAAGATCGGAATTCGCAGCACGCTGGCTATTGAAAACGTTCCATGGGAATCCCAGGGCCTTTGCCCGATGATGCCATAGTCGGCACTGAAGCCTACCGTAGGATAGCGACGTGCCCTGGCGGACTTGCGATCCAGTTCCGCGGATTTCAATTTTGCCTGCGCGCCCTGATAATCCGGCCGTTCTTTATAGGCGCGTTGTACGGCTTCGTCCAGCGTCATTCCGGGAATTGGCACATAGGACATACCATCGGTCAGAGTGAACTCCTGGCCGAGCGGCAGGCCGATGGCACGCGCCAGCGCCAGTTTGTCTTTCGCGGCTATGTCCTCCGCCACAATGAGCCTCTGCTGCTGAGCCTGAAGCTCGACCTGGGCGCGCAGCACCTCAATTCCCGGCACCACACCGGCCGCCTTCTGATCCATGGCAAGCCGATGAAGGACGTCGGCCGTCTTAACCTGAGCACGCGTCGCTTCAATCCTGCTGCTGTCCGCAATGGCCTGCAGGTAAAGGTTGGCAACCACATAAACAATGAGATCCCGTGTATCCATTTTGGAGAGTTGAGCGGCTCTGAGATTCTCATTTTCCGCGCGATAACGATTCAAGGCCGAAAAATCGAGAACCGTCTGGCTGACGGAGGCCCTGATATCAAAAACATTAAAGGGGCCCACAACCGTTTTGGATCCGGGAAACCCGGAGAATCCGTATGCTTCGAGATTGACCTGCTGCTGGGATTCGGTCAGACCGGCACTCACCTGGGGCAAGAGGCGGCTGAGCGCGATCCGGCGCGCCGCACCCGTGGCGCGAACTTTCTCATCGCTCAACACCGCGCCAAGATTGTAGTTCAAACCTCTCTTCACCGCCTCCGACAAGGAAATCGGAATGACCCCTCCAGTGGGTTTCCCGGTTGGAATGCCTCCCAGCAAAGGATTTTGCATGTCGCCGACATCGGCGGCAGACATGGCCGAAGCTGCGCCAGCCTGACTTGAAGCGGACGAATACTCTGACCCGGCCGCGGATTGTCCAGGCCTCTGCGCCAGGGCGGACACCCCAAACAACAGAATTGTGACCGGAATGCTGAGAAAACGTTTCATTGCATTTCCTTTCCAGGTAATGTCACATGGGAAGCCTGCGCAACATCGAAGAAGTGTAAAATTGGCAAGCAAAATCCGGAAGACGTCCTATAATCGCAGTATCAGCGAAACCTATTCAATACCCGTTCATTACGCAAACAACTCGTACTAAAGCTATTCTGCACAAACGTTTTATGCTGACATACCCGGCTCCGGCAGTCAACGGATTTGCAGAACCGGAGCATAGTCGGAACAGATGGTCAACCCGAAGCGTCGAAATCTGAAATCCGAATCCGCGATATAGATACATACATATATACCTATCCGGCATAAAAGGAAGCATTGTCGGGCTGCGGGCTATGGAACACACATTCACCAAGTTTTTTCGCTGGCTCAATGAGTTCGGATCATGTATTGATTATGGTTCTCTTGCAGGGGAATACGCGGGCACAAGATCCTCCGCAGGGCTTTGTTTAGGGAAAACTGAGTCAAAGGAAGATTGGAAATGTATCGTCAAGTAAAGCAGCTCTTGGAAGAAAATGAAACTCTGGCCGTTGCAACGATAGTTTCAACACTAGGCTCAACTCCCAGGGGAGTGGGAGCAAAAATGGTTGTCACCACCTCCGGAGAAATTCTGGGAACCGTCGGCGGAGGATGCGGAGAAGCGGAGGTAGTTCGCAAAGCGGTTGAGGTCATCCGTTCGCGTGAAACGGCGCTGGTTACCGTCGAACTCATGGATGATATCGAATCCAACAGCCCCGCGGTGTGCGGCGGAGTCATGAGTGTATTCGTGGATCCGTGGTGGCAGGAGCCGGGCAACCGGGTCTCGGTAAAATTAGCCGGCGAGATGGTGGAGGTGCAGGAGCAAGGCACGGAAGCGGTCATCGCCACGGTCATTGGGGTGGAAGGCCTGCAGGATGTGATGCTCGGACAGAAGTGCATGATTCGCGGTGGTGTTCCCTGCGGTGGCAGCATCTCCAACCAGGAACTGATCGAAGCCATTCTCAAAGAAGCAGAGATTCGACTGAAGAAAGAGGATTGCCGTCGCGTACCGCTGGATCTGAGCGGCGGCAAGGCAGAGGTATTTTTTGACGTCATCCCGGCAACTCAAAAAGCCGTGATCGTCGGAGCCGGACATCTCGCCATTCCCCTGGCAAAGTTTGCCAAAATCCTTGGATTCCACACCACGGTGATTGACGACCGGGTCATCTATGCCAACCGGGAGCGCTTCCCGGACGTTGAAGAAGTTCTGGCCGGGGATATGGCAGAAACCCTGCGAGGGATCGAAATCACGCCGCATACCTACATTGTACTGATCACGCGTGGTCATCAATACGATGAACCCTGTCTTCGGGAGGTCATACACAGCCAGGCAAAATATATCGGCATGATCGGCAGCCGGCGACGCATCAAAGCCTGCTTCATCCGATTCAGGGATGAGGATAAAATCCCGGAAGAACTGCTGAAGCGGGTGCACGCCCCTATTGGACTCGATATCAAAGCGGAATCGCCGGAAGAGATCGCGTTGTCGATCATCGCGGAAATGGTCAAGGCGCGCAGAGGCGGAACGGGACAATCGCTCGCAGGATTCTAGAGTAGTAAGTCAGAAGTCCTTTGCCTTTTGGAATTCCTGTTTTAGCGCCGGAGGCCTGCGGCATTTAGCTTCCAATACCGGTCTTATATAAAGATCGGGTGGACGCGCCGCACTGGAGGCATATCCTGATCCCCGAACATGCTCCCAGGCGCAGGCCGTCGGAAGAGAGAACGCTCACAATGACAATAAACAAGCGGAACCTGATTCTATGCGGCTTTATGGCCACGGGCAAATCGTCGGTCGGGAAAAAACTGGCTTCGCTTGTCGGATATGACTTCCTCGATATGGATGCATCGATTGAGGCGGAAGAGGGGATCTCCATTCCACGGATATTCGCGGAACGGGGCGAAGCGGCGTTCCGAGCGCTGGAATGCGCCCTGGTGGAACGCCTCGCGAGTCGATGCGGCCTTGTGATCGCAACCGGCGGCGGGACCATCGTAAACCCGCTGAATCTGGAAAAGCTGAAAGGCTGCGGGATTCTTATTAATCTCACCGCCGACATTGACACCATCATTGCGCGCGCCGGATCCGGAGAAGACAGGCCAATGCTGCAGCAGGGCGATCGGCGGGAGAGGATTGAAAAGCTATTGGAACAGCGTGCATCGTCCTATGCTCAGGCCGATCTTGCCGTCGACACATCGTCGCTTTCTATTGAAGATGTCGCAAAGCTGATCCTGGATTGTTTACGGGAAAGCGGCCGCCTGTAGCCTTCCCTCAACCATACATATATACATATACACCAATTATCCACACCAAAACACGAAACCTCCCGGATTCCGGTAACCCTTCAGGCTTCAAAAGGTACCGTTCTATGCCTTCCGGTCGGCACTCCTGTCCTGCAGCATCCCTATCAAAGCAAGAATACCGCTGGTATAGCTGCGAATCCCAAGACCCGCGATGCACCCCGCAACCACCGGAGAAATGACGGAGTGATTTCGGAATCCCTCGCGCGAGTAAATGTTGGACAGATGCACTTCTATGGCGGGAAGGTGGACCGCCGACAAGGCATCGCGAATCGCATAGGAGTAGTGCGAGTAGGCTCCAGGGTTGATGACGATTCCATCTGCCCATTTGTAGGCACCCTGAATCGCATCAATCAGCGCTCCTTCGCTGTTGGATTGAAAGGTGCGAACCTCCGCCCCATACTCCGCTGCCAGCTTTTTCATCCGCGCATCGATTTCGTCCAGAGTCAATGTTCCATACACCTCCGGTTCCCGCGTTCCCAGCATGTTCAGGTTGGGTCCATGGATGAGTAGAATTTTGAACACGGCCGTTCCTCCTTCGGAAAATTGCTATGCAATCTCAATGTGAATCTTGCCCGCTCCGCCAGTGCCGGCAAACTTCAAGGCTTCTCCCAGTTTTCCCAAAGGAAATGTGTGGGTGACAACGCTTGCCGGATGCAGCGCTCCCTTGGCTACCATGCCAATGACATATTCAAAGTCGGACGGATGATCATAAATCATCGAGGTGCGAATATTGATTCCTTCGCGTACCAGTTTCATCGGGTAGAAACTGGCGGCCGTCGATGAAAGCCCCAGGAGAATCACCTGGGCCCCGCGCGGCACTGCACTCAGAGCCAGTTCCACGGTGGGCGTTACGCCGGCACACTCAAAAACCGAACTGACGTTTTCCGCCAGCCACAAGCGACCGATATCCTCCGATTCAGAAGGAATAATGGCACCGAGCTTTTCCGCCATCTTCTGCTTCTCGGGAAGCCGGTCGTGCGCGATCACGCGCACTCCCGCGGCCGCCGCGGCATGTACCAGCAGCAAACCTACAACGCCGCATCCAAGGACTGCAACCGTATCCCCGGCCTTGGCCCCGGATACCAACAGCCCGTGCATGGAAACCGTTAACGGCTCGATGGTAGCGGCATCGAAATCGGAAATCCCATCCGGAATCGACCAGACAAATTCAGCCGGCGCCAGCGTTCTCTGAGCAAAACAACCTGGATCATTGACACCCATGCTGATCTTCTGCGCGCAAACGGCACCACGACCGGAACGACAGAGCGCGCATTTTCCGCACGGATAGTTGGGCTCCACAATAACGCGTTGCCCGAGACGGAATTTTGTGACCCCCTCGCCCAAGGCAACCACGCGGCCCATCAGCTCATGCCCGAGGATGAATGGATAAGGAACCGAGCGGTGGCCCGCAAAAATCGAAATGTCGGTTCCGCAGATTCCGGCAATGGCGGGCTGAATTAAAACCTCACCCGCCGCGGGTTGCAGTTCCGCCGCGGTTTCAATGACAATTTTCTCAGGAGCAAGCAGCAACGCAGCTTTCATATGAACCTCCGAATCCATCAGCGCTTCCTGAGTAGCCTAACACAGGAGTCTGCTTCCGTTGGTGAAATATCACAGCGCGGGCACTAGTGCAAACGCATCATAAAATTATCAAGCGCAAATTGACGAACCGTGCTAGAATTCACACGGCAGCAGAAAATTCAGGACTAAATATTTGTTGGAGGATTTCAAACAATGTCCTTTAAGATCATCGAAGAATGCATCAATTGTGGTGCTTGCCAGCCCGAATGCCCTAATGCGGCGATTTACGCCGGCGGCGAAGATTATGAACTCAACGGTAAGACACTGCCCGCTCTTTCGCAGGATTTTCATTATATAGTGCCCGAGAAATGCACCGAATGCATCGGATTCCACGACGATCCGATGTGCGCGTCCGTGTGCCCGACAGACTCTTGCCAGAAGGATCCGGAAAAGGCCGAGACGAAGGAAGCTCTTTTGGCAAAGGCAAAGGCGCTGCATCCCGATAAAAGTTTTTAGTAAATCTATGAATCCGTCAGGAGCTCGCAGATAAAACGCACGCCTGCTGTCTGCGAGCTTCTTCGATTCTTGCGGTCATCCCGGCTGAGGTGTATTGGTATGCCCGGCCGGACACTGCAGCCTGCCGCTATCGCATTTCCCCCAAAACATCATTCTCCCACGCACTTTTGCTCCATAGTATATCCACACTAACTGCTTCCTCGCCTCCTGACTCACAATGACAGTGCCTAATACTCCATACCTATATACGTATATACATAAAATCTTGAGGAGCCGAACTGCCGCCGTCATTGTTTCCAAAAACAAGGGCAATGCGACGCGAGATGGCCTAAAATAGAAGTAACTGGAGGCAAAGTCTCCCCCTCTACTTCGAGTCCTTCTGAATTTCATCTCGGCTTGCATATAGGTGCAAAACGGAGGGAATCATGGATCACTCACAAACAGATGTTACGGCACGCATTTCGGAACGCCAGATGCGTTTGTGGAATGCGCTTCATCGCGGGAAACGGGAATCCGAATCGGGAACTCCCGGAAAATCTTCGTACAGGTTCCTGACACTTTCACGAGATGAAGGAAGTCTGGGGAATGAAATAGCGACCAAACTCGCCGCGCGCCTGAAATGGCACGTGTTTGATCGGGAGATTTTAAATTATATCGCCCAGAACAATCATGTTCGGGAGGACATGGTCGGTCAACTGGATGAGAAATCGCAAGGGCTCATGCATGAGGCTATCCTGCGTCTTCTACGAATGCCCGAAAGCGCTCCCTTCGGTCTGGAGGAGTATCACGAGTCACTGCTCAAAACACTGGCAATGATCGCATCCCGCGGTGAAGCCGTGATGATCGGGCGCGGCGCCAATTTCGCGCTGCGCGACACGAACCAGGGACTGCACGTACGCATCACCGGATCGTTTGAGATTCGATTGCACCGGGAATGCGAACGACTCCAATGGCCGATGGATAAAGTTCGAGCGGATCTGGCGGCCCGGGATGCAGACCGTCGCCAGTTTATCCGCTACCATTTCAAAAAGGATTTCGATGACCCGAGGTATTACGACATCAGCTTTAACACAGATACATTATCCGTGGAACAGATCGTGGAAGCGATCGATTCCATGATGCATCAAACCAATCCACTAGAGGAAAAGCAGGCTTCGTAGGGAGGCACATGGGGAGAATTTTCACTCGATGAATTAAATACATTATTCCGGATCCCTGCCGATACGTAGAAATACGTAGCATCGATTGGCTACTGATACCTACACCAAGTTGAGCAGTTTGGCGAATTGATCCTGAAAGTGTTTGGCGCTTGAATGAAATTGACGTCAGGGCACGTCAAGCATCTCGCCCTCGCGACAAGGCCATTCAGGAATTCAAACAGGTTGCATTTGCCGGAAACTTGCAGCGAAAGACAGAACGGAGAGGGACCATGAGTACATGCAGCTTCAAACGGCTAGTTCAATTGTTGGACAAACAGCTGAATCTCGATGAAAAACTCGAAGTGTTGGAGCATCTCGATAAGTGCTCCATCTGCAGAGATGCCATTTACCAGATATCCCGGGACCGCGATGAAGCCTACTTCGTGCACCGGCCCTACAAAGTGGAAAAGATCGTCGCCTAGATCCGACGACCCGGTTTTGCCGTTACCGCTATTTTATCGACCACCGCATCCTCTTGCGCGAAGCGCGGAATAACATTTTTATCCGCGTCCCCTTGCGGCCCGCGGTCTTGACCCAACCACACCGCACGCCATATTACCTCCAAGACTTATTCGTGATAGCCGATTCTCCACACGGGACTGGTGCTATAATCCCCGCATACCAGACAGTATTTCAAACAGGAGCAGGCTATGTTCGTACTCTTGATAGTACTGGCAGTCTTCCTGGCTGTCCTCTGGTCCAAAGTAAGCCAAAATTCCGCACAGATGCGATTCCTCGAAGAACAGCTCGCGCTTCTGCAAAACCGGATCGAGGGGTTGTCCCGCACTGTGAGGGAGCTTAGCTCCGGACCCAGGCCTGAATCAGCGCCGGAAAATATCGAAAAACGCCAAGAGCCGGCTCCACCGCCTGCAAAAACAGCTGCCCCGGAAGCAGCACCGAAAGTCGAACCGCAGATTCTGAAGCCGGCGGCCGCGAAGCCTCCGTCGCCTCCATCCCCCCCGCCCGTGCCCGTGGCACAACCCATCTCAGCGGCCGTGACTGGACCGCATGCCCCTGAGGTCCAGAAACAACCTCCGGGAGCAGCCATCCCGCTCCGACCTGCGCTCAGGAAACTGCCCAAATTCGATTGGGAAAGCCTGGTGGGGGTAAAGCTCTTTTCCTGGATTGCCGGCGTCGCTTTGCTGCTGGCGGTTGTATTTTTCCTGCGCTATTCGATCAATCAGGGCTGGTTGATGCCCAAGGTTCGCATGACCATCGGGATCATCATCGGCATCGGGCTTCTGGCGCTTTGTGAACTCAAAGCTGCACGCCGCTATCCGGTAACCGCCAACGCCATGGATGCATCCGCGATAGCAATTTTGTTTTCCACATTCTATGCGGCGCGCGCTCTCTGGGACCTGGTTGGCGCCATCCCCGCCTTTATCCTGATGGTCCTCGTTACGGCCATCGCGGTATGGCTCTCCATACGGCGCGATTCCGCCTTCATCGCCCTGCTTGGTCTCCTCGGCGGGTTTGCTACCCCTGCCCTTCTTTCTACGGGAGAAAACAAGCCCATCTCGCTTTTTGCCTATCTCCTTTTATTAAACGCGGGACTGGCATGGGTGGCCACGAAAAAGAAGTGGCCTCTCTTGATGACTCTCAGCCTGATTTTTACCGTCTTCTATCAGTGGGGTTGGGTGATCCGATTTCTTACCGATGCCCAACTCCCGGTTGCCTTGGGTATTTTCCTGGTCTTTCCAATACTGGCCTTCGTCGTTGCCGCTTTCGGTCGTGGCCAGGGTAACAAGGGATGGATCTCGCTGTATGGCCAGACTGCCAATATCACGGCCTTGCTGCCGCTCTTGTTCAATCTGTATCTGGCAGCAGTCCCGGCCTATGGACACCGCTATATTCTTCTCTTCAGCTTTCTCCTTCTTCTCGATGCGGGCCTTTTCATCATTGCAGCGATACGCGGCCCCGAGATACTGCACCTCGTTGGAGGTTTGTCGACGCTGCTGATTCCGGCAATCTGGCTGTGGCGCTCCTATGAAAGCAGCGCATGGCCATCCCTGCTTGTTTTCCTGGTTCTTCTCACATTCCTTTATCTCTTCGCCCCGCTTGCGGCTCAGCGGCTCCGCCATGGATTCCATGATGCAGGCCGCTGGGCCGTGTTTACGGCGCCTGTTATTCTTTTTGCATTTCCGGCACTCGTGATCATGGAGCCGGCATGCGCAAATCCCTCGATCCTTTTCGGGGTTCTGCTGATTCTTCTACTCGCCGTTTCCGGATATGCAATCCTCGCGGAAACAGGGCCCGCCTATTTCATTGCCGCGGTCTTTGCGCTATTGACCGAAGCCTTGTGGGCCGGCATGTATCTGACTCCCGACCGCCTGATTCCAGGGCTTGCCATCTTTTCCATTTTCGGTTTGGTGTATATTGCCGTGCCCGCGCTCGCGCGTAGATGGGAGAAGAAGCTTCAGCCCGAAGTGGCCGGGCCGCTGCTTCTGTTGCTCAGCATAGCCCTTCTTTTTTTCCTGTCGATGGGAACAATGGCCTCCGCCGCAATCTGGGGACTGGCAGTGCTCCTGCTCCTGTTGAACATTGGACTGCTATGGCATGGGGAGCCCCTCGTGGCTCTTGTCGGAATGATCCTTTCCTGGTTTATCCTTGCTTCACTATGGCGCAGCCTGTCACTGGACAGCGATTTAATTCCGGCACTGATCGTGATGGGAAGCTTTGCCCTGTTCGTCCTGGCAGGAAACATATGGCTGCAGAAGAAATCGCCGGGGGGAACTCCGGAAAGCGGCGTTTTCCTCGGATTGACCGGGCACCTGTTCCTGGCGTTCCTGGCCACGCAGGCATCTCTGGCCATCCCGCCATGGCCGCTGTTCAGCGTCCTTCTGATTCTCGATCTGGCAATTGGTATGTCCGCCCTGTACCTCAGGCGCGATGAGCTTCACAGGGCAGCCATGGTGGCGTCCGCATTTGTTTTGATGATCTGGGTCGTCACTGCAAAGGTCTATCCCTGGCCGGGTATTGCGATCCTGTGTGCGGCCGGGCTTTCTCTTTTCAGTTTTATCTGGATCTACCTGGCCAGGCGGACCAGCACCGATTCCGATCCATACTCGGTCACCACTGCCATTGCCTTGTTTATGGCGCAAGTTGCGACGATTGTCGCAGCCATGCAACCCGGAGTTCCCAGCGTCGGGTACCTGCTCCTGGCTCACATGGTGTTTCTGATTGCTCTGATGGCTCTCGCGTGGCCACGCCGTCATCAATATGTGTTGATTGCGGTCTTCCCAACAGCCATCGCGGTTACATTCTGGATTCTCGGGCATGCCGGACCTGAGTTCTGGCTGCAACAACTGCTCTTTGCTGCACCGGTATACCTTCTGTTCATCGCCTACCCTCTCCTTTTGGGCCGTCGCGCCGAAAGATCGGTGCAACCCTATCTGGCCGCCGTTCTGGCTAGCATTCCATTCTTCTTCCAGGCCAGGCATGCCATGCTGCAGGCAGGCTGGGAAGGCTTCATCGGCATTCTACCGGTCCTGCAGGCACTCCTGATGGGCAGCCTTGTGCTCCGGTTGCTGCGCATGGAACCACGCGCTGGCCGTGCGCTCGGACGCCTTGCATTCGTATCAGGAGCAGCGCTTGCCTTTATTACAGTGGCGATACCTCTGCAGCTTGAAAAGGAGTGGATCACCATCGGATGGGCGTTGGAGGGCGCTGCACTGTCCTGGCTATACAGAAAAATACCGCACAAAGGACTGCTTTACACGGCGGCTGGACTATTTACGGCTGTATTTGTCCGCCTGGCTTTGAATCCTTTCGTTCTTACCTATGCGGAACGAAGTGATATTCGAATCTGGAACTGGTACCTGTACACCTACCTCCTGTCGGCCGCAGCCATGATTGTCGGGAGTCGGCTCCTGGCAAAAACAAAGGATGGGCTTCTTTCCGACTCGATTTCCCTTTCAAAGCTGACCCCTGGTGGCGCGGTCATTTTGCTCTTTCTGCTGCTGAATATTGAAATCGCCGCTTACTATTCCATCGGCCCTACAATCACATTTAACTTCTCCGCAACGCTCGCACAGGATCTCACCTATACCTTGGGATGGGCTTTGTTCGCCGTTGCCTTGCTGGCCGTGGGCATTATGTTCCGCAACCAGTCGGCCCGTATCGCTTCCCTGGGATTGCTCGTCGCTACCAGCGTGAAATGCTTCATCCACGACCTTGCCAGGCTTGGAGAGTTGTACCGCGTCATGTCATTTGTCGGCCTTGGCGTATGCCTTGCACTCGTTGCCCTGGCGCTGCAGAAGTTTGTTTTCGCCGCGCGGAAGAAGGAAGGAGAAGCCGCGGAGACGGGAAACCCGGAAAGATAACTCCACACGGGAAGGGAAATAATCCGACAGGATTCCAGCCGCTGTGCCGATTAGATGCGCAGCAGGGAGCGTATAGCGTGGGTACCTTTCGTTTTACAGTCGAGCATTTCTCCAGGGAACTTGCACCGGATCGTGCAAAGGCTCTGTTCAAGGCATCCGTTAATCAGATTGAGATCGAGACGTTTACCTATTGCAACCGCACCTGCTGGTTTTGCCCGAATTCGAGAATCGATCGCCGATCCGAAAACAAATACATGGACGAAAGCCTGTATTTGCGCGTTCTTGATGAACTCGCGGCCATCGATTACGACAAAGTCATTACCTATAGCCGGTACAACGAGCCGCTGGCTGATCGAATTATTCTGACTCGTCTTCGTCAGGCACGCCAGGCGCTGCCCAAAGCCTGTCTTTCCACCCACTCCAATGGCGATTACCTGAAGCGCGAGTACCTTGATGAACTCAGAGATGCCGGGTTGAATCGGCTACGGGTCCAGGTCTATCTTGGCAACAAAGAAGAGCCTTTTGATGACCACAAGGTCCTGTTCCGAATGATTCAGAAACTGAAAAGCCTCGGACTGCCCTATAAGATGATCGCCGCATCCCAGGGAATCCGCTATCTGGCACAGGTCCATTATGAGGGAATGGAAGTCACGTTTGACGCCAGAAATTTTGCGGAAATCGGCATTGACCGCGGACAAACCGTAACGCTGCCCAAAGTCTATGAGCGGAATTCACCGTGCCTGATCGTGTTTCAGCATTTGTACATCGATTATGACGGGACCGTCGTTCCCTGCTGCAATATTCGGTCGGATATACCCGAACATGCCCCCTACCTGATCGATCGCCTTGGTAAAGACCGGACAATTTACCAGGCTTTTGCCAATAGTTCTCTGGTGGAATGGCGGCGATCGCTGGTCGGCTTCGGTCCTAAAAAGAAGCCGTGCAACACCTGCGGCTACGAATGCCTGGACGATACGCCTCAGATGCGCATGCAATTCGACGCCGTTGTTCGGCAGTTCGGCCTAAGCGAAACCCGAAACTAATCCATACATATCAACGAATGTCGCTGATTGAAATCCCGGCAGGATGGATTCCAGATTCCCGATTCCGGATCTTCTCACCGATCATGGCGGTGCGATTGAAAATCAGACACGGTTTCGTTCCTGGAGTGCTTCGACTTCTTCCCTTCCTCCGATAGAAAGTACTCGATCAGACGTCGAATCACTTCACCCATCTCGGTATTGTTGTCCACACACCAGTGTTTCAGCTGCTTATGAAGATCTTCCGGCAGATTCATACTGAATTTTTTCATGTGAATACATATATACCTATATACGACGCGGGATCAATGGGTATTTTTTAAGCCGACGGAATGCACGCCTTTGCAGCAGGTTAGACGTTATGCGGAATTACGCCCCATCAAGGAATTGAAAAAAGAACCTCCATCAGATAGGAATATGGGCACAAACAAAACCGATTGGATGCATGGAGGAAAACACCGTGAAAGTACTGGCCATTAATGGAAGTCCAAGGAAAAAGTGGAACACCGCCACATTGCTGCAGAAAGCCCTGGAAGGAGCGGCATCCCAGGGGGCAGCCACCGAGTTGGTTCATCTCTATGACCTTTCATTCCGTGGTTGTATCAGTTGCTTTTCCTGCAAGACACGAGGTGGCGCCAGCTATGGCCGCTGCGGATTCAAAGATGGCCTGTCACCCTTGCTGGACAAAATCCTGGCCTCTGATGTCCTCCTGCTGGGATCCCCGATTTATTTTGGAACCGTGACCGGAGAGATGCAGTCGTTCCAGGAACGCCTTCAGTTCCCGTTCCTGACCTACACGGACCCTCCGGCATCCATCTACCCGGGCAAAATCAGGACAGGCTTTATCTATACCTTTGGCGCCGATGAGGCCATGGCCAAAGAGCGCGGCTTCTCTGCACGGATTGAGGCAAACGAATTTATCCTGAAAATGATATTTGGGAATTGCGAATCGCTCTGCAGCTACGATACCTACCAGTTCGAAGATTACAGTAAGGTTTTTGCTCCGCGCTGGGATCCGGAGAAAAAGGCAAAACGAAAGGCGGAGGTTTTTCCTGAGGATTGCCGGCTCGCATTCGAGATGGGCAAAAGGCTGGCTTCCGGCGAGCCCGTGTAGCATTCCTGAATTTGCGATCAAGCAATGCTGGGAACTCCCGCATGAGCGGCGCTCCCAGCATTGCGCCCAGTCTTAGAAGTAGATATCTCTTTTACCGCCGTCGATGTCGACGATCGCCTGCCCCATGCGTTCCTTCAGATCATTACTGTCAAGCCCGGCAAGGATCTCCCTGATCAGTTTGTCTCCATTCGATTTTGTCTCAGGCGAAGCAAAATCATTCAGGTACTCCCTGAAGGTGAACACTGCATTCGGCATGCAGAACTGCTTGATAAGGCCCGGCTTGGCAAGATCCATAAAATCATTCCCGACGCGTCCCTTGCGATAGCAGCCGGTACAGAATGAGGGGATGTATCCTTTCTCCACAATGGAGTTGATAACTTCCTGAAGACTGCGGTGATCTCCAAGGGCAAACTGGCTCCCGGTGCCGGTATCATGGCTATAGGCACCGGGATTGGTACGGGATCCGGCCGATATCTGGCTCACGCCATAGTTGAACAGCTCGGTGCGCATCTCCTCGTTTTCGCGGGTGCTCAAAATAATTCCGGTATAGGGAAGAGCGATGCGAATGATGGCAATGATCTTCTTGAAATCAGCGTCGCTGACCGGCTGCGGCACATGCGCGGCCAAGGGCGCATTTTCCGCCGGCTCGATGCGCGGGAAGCTTACCGTATGGGGCCCGCAGCCGTACAGAGTCTCGAGGTGAGCCGCGTGTTCCATGATTGCCAGGATTTCAAACCGGTAATCCGCAAGCCCGAAGAGCACGCCGATGCCGACGTCGCTGATGCCACCCTCCATGGCGCGATCCATGACGGTAACACGATATTCATAATCCGATTTGGGAGCGCCCTTTGGATGATATTTCTTATACATCACGGGGTCGTAGGTTTCCTGGAAACAAACGTACGTGCCGATCTTTTCCGCCTTCAGCCTGGCGAAATCCGCCACTTCCATTGGCGCAAGCTCAAGATTGATGCGCCGTACATAATTCTTCCCTTCGCGAACGGCGTAGGAAGTGCGGATGGCCTCGCACATGTAATCCGTATCGTTCTGTGCGCTCTCCCCGCATATCAGCAGGATCCGCTTATGGCCCTCAAGGAGGAGCGTACGAACTTCCTGCTCGATCTCCTTCATGTCGAGGATTTTTCGCTTCAGCGAGGTATTGCTCTTGCGAAAGGCACAATAAACGCAGTTGTTGTCGCAGACATTGCCGGTATAAAGGGGGGCGAACAGAACCAGCCGCTTGCCGTAGATCTCTTCCTTGACGCGGTGCGCGCAGTCCATGATCTTCCGGATCTGCACGGGATCTTCGACAACAAGAAGCGATGCGACATCATCGAGTGATAATCCCTTGAGCTGATCCGCCCTATTCAGGATTTCGTCTATATTCCCAGCAGCCGTTTTCTTCTGCTCGAGAAGTCCATAGAGTTTGTCGCGGTCAATGAAGCCCTTTTCTTTCTCATGCCTGCTCGCCGAAATCATGGTCGTTCTCCTTATAATTCGTGAGAACGGATTTCACCTGGATTCCCTTAAGCCTTCCGATCTTGCCGGTAGCGGAGCCGATCTGGTCCGTAGTCCCCTCTACGATGAGGGAGATAACACTGACGCCATGATCGCGAAGAGGCATTCCCTGTCGGCCGAGCACGATATCACTGTAGGCTGAAATGATGGTATTGAGCTGCGGGATGCTCGACTTGTCATTGACGAGTATTGCAATAACGCCGATTCTCTTCTCCATCAGAAAAAACCTCTGGGTCAGAACGCTGCTTAGGGTCCTCGAAAAAGATGAATCCGTTTCTCAGACGGCGTAAGTATTGCACATAGCTAAGAATTGTCCAATGGGGAAAAGGCGGAAAATCGCAGGGTAGGAAGTGGGTTTCAGGCGGCGCCGTTCAAACTCAGGATCACATCCTGACGGCGCACAAAGATCAATGCGGGTTTTGAGGATTCCTCGATGCCGCATTGATCTTTGTATACCGAATCAGACAATTTTGCGTTTATCTTTTCTTATAGGTTTTGTCGTACATTGCGGGCATTCCACCGTCCGCTGTAATAACACGTCTCCTGTTTGGGTTATAACAATGCCGTTCTGACTAACGCCGCAGACTCGACAAAAAAGATATCATTGACCCCTGCCTGTTCGCGGCGACTCGAGCGCAGGCTTGAGCCCGCGTTCAATCAGCAGCGGCTCCACACTGGCATCACGGCCGCGAAAGGCCCGATACATCTCTGCGGAATCCATCTGTCCACCGCGGGAAAGGATCTTATCGCGGAATTGTTGCCCGTTCTTGCGATTCAATCCGCCCTTCTCCTTAAACCAATAGTAGGCATCCTGGTCGATAACCTCGCTCCAGAGGTAGGCATAATAGCCGGCGGAATATCCGCCCGACCAGATGTGTGAGAAGTATGGCGTATGATACCGCGGTGGGATTTCGTCCAGGTTGACCTTGTATTTTGCCAAGGCGGTTTTCTCGAATTCCGCCGCATTCTGAAGCGGCGAATCGGCTGCCAGCAGATGCCACTCCATATCGATCAGTGCGGCCGCCGCATATTCGGTGGTCGCAAATCCCTGGTTGAAGGTTCCGGCCTTTTTCTTTTTTTCAATCAACGCCTTAGGCATCGCATCGCCGGTTTTGTAATGTTTGGCATAGTTTTCAAACACGGTCGGATCTTCGGCCCAATGTTCGTTGAACTGGGACGGAACCTCGACGAAGTCGCGCGGCATTCGGCCCGCGTAGGTTGCGGTTGAAAATATGCTGGCCAATGCGTGGCCGAACTCGTGAAACAGGGTTTCGACCTGATCCGAAGTCAGAAGCGCTGGTTGACCCGGAGCCGGTTTGGGAATATTGAGGTTGTTCGTGACGACGGGACTGGTCCTAAGAAGTTTGCTGGCGCTGACGAATCCGCTGCTCCACGCCCCGCCGGCTTTTCCGGAGCGCGCAAAATAATCGCCATAGAACAGAGCCAGCGGCGAGCCGTCTTTGTCAAAGACCTCCCACACCTTTACATCGGGATGGTAAACGGGAATATCACTCCTGACCCTGAATGTGATGCCATACATCTTTGTTGCCGCAAAGAAAACTCCGTCGCGGATGACGCGCTCGAGTTCAAAGTAGGGACGAAGCTGCTGTTCATCAATGTCATAATCGGCCTTGCGCACCAGCTCGGCATAGTACTGCCAGTCCCACGGAGCCAGCTTGAAGCCCGCCTTCTGTCCGTCAATGAGTTGCTGCATGCGGGCGGCTTCGCTTCTGGCCTTGGCGGTGGCGGCCGGAGCAATATCGGTCAACAGCCGGATGGCATTTTCCGGTGTTTTCGCCATCTGCTCCTCCAGGCCATAGGCGGCAAAATTTTTGTATCCCAGAAGCCGCGATCGCTGCGCCCGGAGCTGAGCGATGCGGGCCGCGATCGACGTCGTATCGTTTTCGCCGCCAAGACACCGCTCGCTGGAGGCTTTAAAGAGTTTCGCGCGCGTATCCCGATTCTTCAGATAGGCCATGGCCGGCTGCTGCGTTGTGTTCTGCAGCGCAAGCACCCACTTGCCGGCAAGATTCTTCTCTTTGGCCTTCTCCGCTGCACCGGCGATATCGCTTTCAGGCAGCCCTTCGAGCAGCGTCACATCGTCGACCACCAGCGCTTTGGCATTTGTCTCAGCAAGAACCTTCTTCCGGAATTCGTTGGACAGTTCCGAAACCTCTCGATTGATGGCGCGGAGGCTTGTCTTATCGGCTTCGGAAAGAAGTGCACCGGAACGAACGAATTCCTTGTAGTAGCGCTCCACTACGTATTTTTGCTCCGCTGTCAGCTTTGACCGGTTGCGGTCATCATAGATTGTCTTGATGCGCTGAAACAGCTTTGCGTTGAGGTTGATCGCGTCGTTATGCGCCGCCTGTTTCGGAGCCAGCTCAGTCTGCGCCTTTTGCAGCAAAGGGTTCGTATTGGATTGGGTAATGCCGCTGAAAACACGCGCAACACGGCGCAGCAACGCGCCGGATTTTTCCAATGCCGCAATCGTGTTTTCAAATGTTGGAGGCGCAGTATTCCCCGCAATCGCCTCCACCTCCGCCAGCTCCTGTTTCATTCCCTCTTCCATGGCCGGCTGATAATCGGGATCTTTGATTTTGTCGAATGGCGGCGCGTGGTATGGAAGCGAACTCTCTTTGAAAAATGGGTTATCGTTCCCGGGTGCCTGAGCCAGCGCCAGTGCGGGGATTGTAGAACAGGCAAGGATAAGGACTATTTTTATCAAGCTCATATCTGATTCCTATCGGGTGACTTGATCTGCAGTTGTGCAATTCGTGAAATTCGTGGCGGAAGGAGTTCCAGGCGCCACTGATTTCACGAATTGCACAGGTTTCACTATCTCCACTTATCGATCTGGACGGATTGGCTTGGCACCATGCCGCCCATGCTGAAGTAGTTGTTGTTCGATCCGCCCGTAACGACTACGGTGAAGGTTCCGCCGGCGTAGCGCTGTCCGCTGTTGGGTGGCGGCGGGTTGGGATTGGATCCGGCTTTGACATAATCCGTAAATTTTTCGACGGAGTCATACCCGGCATCCTTCACAAAATTGGCGATTGGAGGACTCAGAACCGCAAACGTTCCAAACAGCGAACCATCCTGCGAGTTGTAAATATCTTTGATGATCTTGGGGTAGTTCATCTGTGTGCCCCAAACGTTGTCGGCCCAGTTCTTGGCAGAGAGGACGCCCCAACCGTTGAACAGAGTAATGATATTTTCATTCTTCTTGAAGCCGCGTCTGACGGAGAGCGGCTGAAATGGAGAATCCCGTTCATTTTCGGCAATGATGATGTTGATCAGATTCATGGGATTTCCGACGGTCCCCATATAGGTCGTCCCTACCTTGCCGCAGTTCCCGCCGTTGATGGAAAGCAGGTTCCAGGCTCGTCCAATGGTTGTATTGGCATGGGCGTAGGGCCCCATGGCACCGATTTCATAGTTCAATCCGATCTCATCGCGAATTGAACCATTAATGACCGCACCGGATACAAAGCCGTTATCCGAAACGGAAATGCCTTCCATTCCGGTAGAGCCGATCGCGAGAATAATCGGGAAATATTCCGGCGCCGCCCCTGCCATCACCGCGTTGACGGCAGCATCTTTGACCGTATAGGTCCAAGTCTCGAAGACGCCAGCAGTCGGCCCCATCTTCCCAAGCACTTCGTCAGGGCGATGACTGGTCGCCTTCAGCATCTCATTGACCTTTTCCTCCGTCGGCATGACTACAGGCAGAAAGTCGGTATATCGCTTCTGAAGAAACACTTTCTGCAGTTCGTCAGCCGTGCCACTGAATGTGGCGGGTCCCTTGTCGCGAACCATCTGCCCGGATTTCTGATCTTCCGCGGATAGCGGTTTGGTGAGTTTGTCGACAATTTCCTGCATCACCGGCTTGCCGGTGAGCGGGTTGTTCCCCAGAACAACATCGCGGCGCAACTGTTCACGCGTCTTTCCCCAAATTGGGCCGCGGATATATTGGATGCGCATGCCCGGCATCCCCGCAGTTAAGGCAACTTCCTTTAATTGCTTATCAAAACTTGAAACCACGATGGGAACGGCGGGCTTTTTAATGGTGGATTCGAAGTCGATCGAAAGCCTGGTGACCCCAGGCGCACACACGCTTCAATGCCCGAGGGCGATGACCATGGCATCGGCCTTCTGTTTCATCTCGGCCCACAGCGCGGGATCCGGCTGAGCCATGAATGTGGCTTTTTTCACATAATGGAAATTTGTTTTCGGATAAGCTTCTTTGAATCCTTTTTCAAATTCAAAGAGCAGATTATCCGATCCGGGATATCCGTCATCAACCAGATAGATAGTCTTGCCATCCATGGTATTCAGGCGAGGCGCCATCGGCTTCAATTCCAGCGGAGGTGGCGTGCCCAAGGGGTTGAGCACCGTAATAACGGATTCTGCAGACTTCTTTGCCGCAGTCTTCACCTGAGCCTGGCCGCTCAAAATCGAGTAACTGCAAAACAGGCACAGGCACAGTACTGCAATGAAAAACACAGTCGTATGCCGCTTCATTCCTCGATCCTCCTTGTTGTAGTTTGACGAACTCAAGTGATTCAAGCCGGAGTGCGAGTGGCTTTCATCGCTTGGCATACTGCTTTGAGGCAACCAAATGCTTGATAAATCACGGTTATCAAATGCGTTTCCATGCTGCAAATCCCATGCACAGCATAGAAAATTTGACAAAATGCCGATGCGCTATTGCAGGACGTACTCTCCGCCCGGCTTAACGGCAACCGCTTTTCTCCCTGCCGCCTCGACCTTTTTGACGAATTCATCCGGGTCGGCATTGATGACATCGAAGGTCTTGTAATGCATGGGAATATTGACCCCGGCCCTAAGATAACCGGTTGCATGAACGGCGTCGTCGATGCCCATGGTGAAGTTGTCCCCGATCGGGAGCAATGCGGCATCCAGCGGACCCCAGACCTCGCCAATCATCCGCATATCCATAAACAGGCCGGTATCGCCGGCGTGATACACCTTTTTGCCGCCCATCGTCAACACGATCCCCACGGGGTTGCCCAGTGCTTCGCCGTTCGGGCCGGAGGAACCGTGATGGGCAACCGTCAGTTTTACGTGGCCGAAGGAAAACTGGTGGCCGCCGCCGATATGCATCGGATGGCCTTTACAGCCCTGGGCACCGAGGTAATTGACAATTTCAAAATTGGATACAACAAGGGCTCCGGTTTTCTTTGCAATGGCAGCGGCGTCCCCCAGGTGATCGCCATGGCCATGAGTCACGAGGATGGCATCCAGTCTGGTAAACTGATCCGCCGTGACATCGGCCAGAGGGTTCCCGCTGAGAAATGGGTCGATCAATACCCGATGAGTCCCATCGTCGAATTCCCAGCAATCGTGTCCGTGGTATCGCAGCTTTAGCATAGCAACATCTCCTTTGTTTGATCCTTGGACAATTATACTATCTCAGGCCCTGAACAATTCTCTTCTCAAAAGCTTCGCGGATCAGTCGGTCATCGCGCGAAGAGGCAGCGATTCGGATCTGCTCACGGCTGTCGGGGTTGATGCCATACACGGCCAAAGCCTCAATCGCCGCAATGGCGTTATCCCGATGCTCGCTCCGTAGGACTTCAAGGAGCATGGCAAAAGCATCATTGCTGCGGGTCAGGGCGATCGGCAGGAGCAGGGTACGCTTGATCGATGGCAGGACATTGCGCTCCCGGAAATCCCGCAAAATTCCGAAGGCTTCCTTGAGCCGGGAATTCCCGATGGCCAGGGCGGCCTCATCCGCGACCTGTGGGTCCTCCGCCTCGAGGAACTGCTCGGCAAATTTCAGTGAGCGTGCCGGAGAAATGGCCAATAAGCCGCTCAGGCAATCGCCCAGAATTTCGGGCTCCGTGTCGCCCTGGAGGGCCTTCATCCGCAACAGCATCTCGCTCACTTCGCGACCCAAATCCGTAAGAACTCTGACCGCAGCACGCCGCGGTGCGGTCTTGCTGTCCATCAAAAGGGTAACCATTTCGCACAACAGCTCAGGATGTCCCAGGCGGTACAGCCCGAAGGCGCATGCGGCGCGCAGAAGCTCAGCCGTATCGACGGGCGGGCCAAAAGAAGGTTCCAATTGAATGTGACGAATGCCCCGCAGCAGCACATCAGCGTCGGGGCAATCAAGAGCGTTCAGGGTTTCAACCGCCGCCAGTTTGGCATGGCAGCCGGGATCCGTTTTGACGGGATTCTGAAGATATCGATGAAACGCGGCAGCAATCTCAGGTTTCAGATCGCGCAAGCCCCATTTGGCGGCGATCCGCGCTCCTTTTGCAGCCAATAGACTGCTGGAACCGGCCAATGCCTGGCGTAACTCAAGGAGCCCGTCTGGAGACGGGTTCTCCAACTCGAGCCGCTTTAGTCGGGCCAGTTTCTCATCAAATGATTGCCGGGCCATAACGCTGGTATAATGCAGGAAAAATCAGGAAAGGTAAATCTTTCCAAGGTGTCGCGGGTTTCTGATTCCAGATTCCAGATTCCAGTGCAGATTGCAGATTCCAGACTTTCGTTCGCGCTCTTACCGTCGCTGTCTTCTTATCCGCACTTCAGGCATCTGTGAGCTTTGAATGGGCCATCGGATTGCTCTCAATAGCACCCCTCACTTTAGTAGCCAATTCCTGTATGCTGAATGGTTTTGCAAGGAAATGTATCCCTGGCTCCAGAACACCGTGATTCGCTATGACAGTATCCGTATAGCCGGACATAAACAAACATTTGATATCCGGGCGAACGATCTTTAGCCTCTTCGCCAATTCCTTGCCGTTCATCTCCGGCATGATTAGGTCTGTTATCAATAGCTGAATGGTGCCGGCATGTTTCTCGGCCAGTTGAATCGCCATCCGCGGTGTCTCAGCCGCCAGCACAATATACCCCAGCCGCTCAAGCGCCGTTTTCCCCAGTTTCAAAATTGAACTCTCATCCTCGACCAGCAGAAGCGTCTCGCTTCCATGAGGTTCACTATCTCTCAAAGTGTTTTCCCGAACCTCGATTTCTTCCTGCTTCATTTCCCGAGGTATATATATTTTGAAGGTTGTTCCTTTCCCTGGTTCGCTATGAACATTGATGAAGCCTTTATTCTGTCTGACGATTCCATATACCGTGGATAATCCAAGACCGGTGCCGCGTCCCAGTTCTTTGGTAGTAAAAAACGGCTCGAAAATTTGGGTCAGCGTCTCCTTATTCATCCCGCAGCCGCTGTCGCTTACTGCCAGCATTGCAAACTCGCCTGGCTGAAAATCCGATTGGGTATCATCCAATGCTCTATCAAGCTCGATATTTTTTGTCTCGATTGTAATCCTACCGATGCCATTGATAGAGTCGCGCGCGTTAACGCAGAGATTAGCCAGCACCTGATCAATCTGCGAGGGATCCATTCGAACCGGCCATAACTGAGAGTCCGGATGCCAGACCAGCTCAATATCCTCTCCGATAAGGCGCCTCAGCATCTTCAGCATCCCATCGATGGTATGGTTCAAATCGAGAATCTTTGGAACGATGGTTTGCCTGCGGGCAAAAGCAAGAAGCTGGCGAGTAATGCGAGCGGATTTCCCGGCAGCGTCCTGGATGGCGCTTAGGTCGGCATGCAGCGGCAATCCCGGCTCCGCTTCGGCCAGCAACATCTCAGTGTGTCCAAGGATCACAGTCAGCATGTTGTTGAAATCGTGCGCTACACCGCCCGCCAGACGCCCCACGGACTCCATTTTCTGCGCCTGCATCAGTTGGGCTGTTAATTGCTGATGCTCAGTAATATCGCGCTTAACCGCAACAAATTGAATGATCCTGCCCGAAGCATCGCATACCGGCGAGATCGTGGCTTCCTCCGCATAGCGTTCACCGCTCCTCTTGCAGTTGATAAATTCGCCTTTCCAGGTTTTGCCGGAGGTGATTGTTTTCCACAAATTGCGATAAAATTCATTATTTTGCGCGCCGCTTTTCAATATGCGCGGATTTTTGCCGATCACTTCTGCGCACGTATAGCCCGTCACGGACTCAAAAGCGGGATTAACGTACTCGATGCGTCCATCCAAATTTGTGATACAGACGGCTTCGCCCGCCTGTTCAATGGCCGCAAGCAGACGCTCTCGCTCGACTTCAGCTCGCTTGCGGTCTGCAATATCATGCACAATGGAATGAAAGACCTCCTTGCCGGTCGTCACAATGCGGCTGCTGAACACTTCCACATCCCGAATGGAGCCATCCGCCCGGCGATGGCAAAACTCAAAATGAATTCGGTTTTGATCTTTGATCTTCTGCATCGCTTTGCGAATGTCCTCAGGCGGAAGCGTATTGATGTTTTGGATATTCATTTGCATCAAGCGCTCGCGGGGCCAGCCATAGTATTGGGTGGCCGCCTCATTGACATCCAGTATTGATCCTGTTTCAGGATCCATGATCATTTGGACCGCAGCATGGTCTTGGAATAACCGACGATATGTTTCTTCGCTCTCCCGCAAGGCTTGCTGAGTCCGATAGGTCTCGGTCACATCTCGAAAAACCAGCACCACACCGCTCACATCTCCGTTTTCATGACGAATAGGGGCAGCAGTGCTGGTAATGTGCCGTTCCGTTCCGTCGCTCGCTACAAGTATGCTGTGATTCGCCCAACCGGAAGTTGTGTCCGTGCGCAACACCGTCTCTACTGGATTGAGATCAGCCTCCTGCGTATCGGTATGCTTGATCTTAAAGACCTCCGCCAAATTTTTCCCACGCGCGGCCTCACTGGACCAGCCGATGAGGCGTTCCGCTTCCGGATTCATAAGGACGATCCGACCTTCTGGATCAGTCGATATGACTGCTTCCCCCATGGACTGAAGAGTCACTTCGAGATTTTGCTTGGTTTTGCGCAGCTCCTCCACCGAGCGTGAAGCAAATGCCTGGTCGGCCAGAACCTTGCCGCCAAGAATGGTAGCTAGGGGATACAGCAATATCACTGGAAGACCAATATTATGTAAAGTCGGCAGGATGGATTTGGCAGGCAACACAAAAATCATCGCAATCATGGCAACATGCACCGCAAGGCCGAAGATGTAAAGAGTTCTGACGGATACGCCCGATTCGGGTTTGACCCTGAAATGTGCGACAATGCCAATGCTCATTGAGGACAGAATTACTAGCACTCCCATCACCGTCCCCATACCGCCAATCCATACCCGGCAGCCTATGGGCATCACCACCGCGGCAACCGCCGCCCAGGGACCAAAATAGAGGGCGCATAGGCTTATCATTACGGATCGTCCATCAAAGATCAGCCCTGCTCCCAAATCCAGCGGTCTCAGCATTCCCACAACTGCGGCACCACCAAAGAGCATGCCTTGCAAAATCTCAGCCAATCGTCCCCTTTGGGGCTTATGTTTTTCAATGAAGCCGGAGATGATGCTGAGCGCCACCAGCAGCGCCAGGTTGAAGACCAAATTGAGGTAAATCATGCTTGCCTTCTCCCGAGAGGGCGTATGAGCAGTGGCTGTCGCCAGGATCCACAAAACTTGCTAAGGCATAGCTATGCCTTCATCAATACAAGAACGCAAATAAGTGGAGGTCGCCTACTCAGTGCTGCTGATTTTTTGTCAGGCTTTACCCGCTTGGGTTATCGACATTTTCCGTGTAACGAATTAACAGGAATACAGAGGAGCGAGCAATTGCCCTTTCTCAAAAAAGGTGGACGAAGGGGACGTCCCTTAAGACTGCCAGTAGGTGCGGTCGAGCGTGCGGTATTGGATAGCCTCGGAGACATGGCGGGCAAGAATCTTGTCCATGCCGTCCAGGTCGGCCATGGTCCTGGAGACGCGCAGAATGCGGTCATACGCGCGCGCGGATAAACCAAGCTTTGTGATGGCATTCTCCATCTGTTTTTCCGACTCGGCATCCAGACTGCAAAAACGACGAATCGTGCGCGCTGTCATCTGGGCGTTGCAGTAGATGCCAAAAGCCTCCAGTCGTTTGCACTGGGCATTCCGCGCGGCCAGGATGCGGCCACGAATTACCGTGGACTCCTCACATTTATCATCCTGCGCCAATTCCTTGTATTTGACGGCCGGAACCTGGATATGTAAATCGATTCTGTCGAGCAAAGGCCCGGACACTCTTGCCAGGTATCGCTGAATCAGCGGCGGCGTGCAGGTGCAGTCGTGCTGCGTATCGCCAAAATACCCGCACTGGCATAGATGCGTTGCCTTTTTGCAGCTTAACCTTAAAGGCGAAGGTACCGCTATCCAAGCATTACCCTAAGCAAATCAATAGCTTAGGAGACCACCTTAGGAAGAGAAGATTGGACCTGCAGCTCCTTCAGAAGGAAGTCGCGGAGAAAATTGGAGTTGATACGTCTACCATTCACAATTGGGAGAAGCAACACACGCAGCCGGAAATACGGTTCGTTGCCCGGATCATTGAATTCCTTGGATATGACCCGCTACCGCAGCCGGAATCATTTCCGGAGAAGTTGAAAACGCACCGATTAAGGCTGGGGCTGTCACAACGGAAGCTGGCAGCAAAACTCGGAGTGGATCCGAGCACGATCTATCACTGGGAATTAGGCAGCCACAAACCGGTAGAGGTCTTTTGCAGGTTGTTGGAAAGACTCCTGAAATAATGACAGTAAAAGAGAGAAGCCAAATCGAGGCCAAGAGGATTTATTGGAACAAACGTAACCGGGCCCAAATTGCGCGGTTGGGCAAATCATGCCCATGCACCGCCTCCCTCGTCTTCCGGAGGGCCAAACACTTTGTTTAACAGGTTTCCGATGGACTGAACCCACTCCCAGTGAGACCATCTGAATCCACCAGATCAGAATCATTTCTGACGTAAGCTGGTTTTTGCGCAACGGAATCAAGCCTGCGCTACGCGATCGAATTCTGTAGGAAGCCATCCATGCCGCGTAGAGACTAGGCTTGCATTAGGGATACTCAAGGCGCCGAGTTAGAATAATCATTTCTCTCGGGTTTGCTGTTGGGGCAATCTCATTCTTTCCCTCACTCACCATCCTCCTAACCACCCCCTTTTGAACCAATTCTCTTGTCTTTAGTATAAATCGCTGGTCACGGTCTGACTGCCACCACTTAGAACTTAGCGCAACGAGAAAACTGACATACCTTGGTGCGGGAGAAGGAAAGTTAATTTGAGCGGCTCCTTTGTCATCCGTAATTAGGATGACAGGCGATATGTAGTTAGCAGGAGTTTTATCCTCTTTTTCATACATTAGAGATATTGAAACTCGCTGACTTGGCAATGGATTCCCAGTTTCTACGTCGATGATGCGAACCGTTATTGTCTGCCCTAAACAGACTGGGACAAACAATAAATACAAAAGGTATAGAGCTGGCCGACTCATTAATTCCTCCTAAAAAGGCAATTGTCGGTTGGTGTAACGGGTGTCGTAACTGGCCGGCATTCGCCGACGTTTAGGAAAACCATTTTCCCATTAGTTTAGGTTCGTTCCATGACAATGCTCCCTTAGCTTGTCATCCCAATAGCCACTTGCATCAAGCGTATTCTCATCCAATGATTTCTGCGGATTACTAACCCATCCCAATACTGAGGCGATAGCAATATCTCCACTATTTAAGCCAATATGAATGCCCTCGTGTAAAACTGTTGCCCCCATTTCAACTGACAAGAAAACCGCGGGATCAAAAGCCGGTTTCCAGAGATCAATGGTCCACGTGTCCAGATTTGCAGTGGCCGTGGCATTTTCTTGCCATTTATGATGGAATTGGTTAGGGTGTGAGACAATATTATAATCAAATTGCTGGAAGTCTGAAAAACGCTGATTTGCGTAGTACTCTCCCTGATATTTGTATATCGAATTGAAAAGTCCCATAACAAAGGACCCACAATCAGAGCTGATGTCACTAACCCATGATTTTGCGATCGATTCACCTGAATCAACGAGTGTTTTCACAGGATCGGCCGGAATCGCTGGGATCTGTATTACTGGCTGAGGCGGTTGCATGCTATAAGCAAAGGCATACCAGTACAGTGCACTTCGTGCCATGAAATCGCTAAAATCAACTGGAGGGTTGTATTCGCTGGAACCAAGCCATCCAAGCGGGTTCCAAAACTTTCCATCCGCATCAACCCTATTTAGAGGATCATTTCTGACGTACGCGTACTTGTTCAGCGACTGCGGGTCGTAGATGTGCGCCGTCAAAGGATCCGGCGAGGTCCATCGCATTAGCGAGGTATTGTAGTACCTGGCACCGAAGTCCTTCAGACCTGTCTCCTCATCCACCTTGTGGCCGGGATATTGATCCGAGCCGCCGGAACCAAATGCCCTGGAATAAAAGCCGCTATCAACGATCTGGCTTCCGATTGTAACAACCTCCTCCTGCCGGTGATTCCTTCCCGGCCATTTGAGATTATCCACCACCGTGTAGCCAAAGCTGTTGTTCGTATAGCCCCTGGTGCGCCGCGCAACAAGCGCCGAGTTCATATAGATATTGTTCGTATATGTATTTTCATACGTCTGCCACGACGCGCTCTCCACCTTGTATTCGGCAAGGATTTCATTCCCGTTCCCATAAACATACGAATAGCTAACCGAGCGCTGTTCCCCATAATAATAATAGTTCCAGCTCTTTTTCACCCTGCGGCCCAGCGCATCGTACCGGTACGCTCCCAGCAACGCGCTATCCGACGTGCGATTCACTTGCCTGATCAGGCTGTTGGCATTGTAAAGGTACGAATTGGCTGCATCCTGAAGCTGGTTGCCCGACTGATCATAGTAAGATGCATACGCTGCAAGCCGGTTGTTCTGGTCATTGGCGGTCCCACTCACGTTCCCGTACCTGTCATAGCTCCAGTTGCTGCTCCACTCTGTTCCGTTCGCCGACTGCAGAGTTTCCGCCGACAACCGCCCCAATCGATCGTACCCATACGTCGACCATTTCGATTCCAGGCTATTGCCGTAAGCATCTTTTTTCGTGTAGTCGACCCGAGAGATCCGGTTGGATAGCGTGTACGAATAATTCAGGTCATATTCGTGGGGAGTCCCCCACATGCTATTCGGAACCGTTATCCGGATGATCGAAAGCCTCCCATAACTATCCGTAACATGTTCTTCCGAGCTGGTTCCGTAAGAAATCAGCGAAACCGATCCATCCACCAGCGCGTAGTCGACATCCGTGACATAGGTTCGGCTTGTCCCGGAAATGACAGTATCCACTATTCCCGTCGCTCGTCCGATTGGATCGCGCGTGTATGTGATCTCATTGCCGTCAGGATAGGTCATACTTTGTAGATCCTTCTTCGAGCATCCGCAGCCAGCCGGCGTGTAGCTATAGTTTACAGGATAATTTGTGGAGTCCATACGCATGATCTGCTGCGTCACCCGGCCTCCCTGGTCGTAGCTCCAGCTATAACCGACACTCTCTCCCGTAATCTGAAGACTGCTGTTGACCGTCCAGGCGCTCGTCATTCGCCCCTGCCCGTTTGTTATCAGACCTATCAGACTCGAACTCGATTCATCGTAACTCATCAGTGACCATGGAGTGCCGTCCGAATAGGACGTAACCAGCAACCGGTTCAGAGCATCATAGCTGTAGCCCGTGACGACACCCCGGGCATCCGTCTTCTGCGTCACGTTCCCGTTATCATCATAGACAAACGTTACCGTTCCGCTCTCGGGATTGGTTTCCGCTATCTTTCTGCCCAGGCTGTTGTATCCATAGGTCCTCACTTGAACCCCCTGCAGGATTTGTATCAGCCGGCCCGGAATATCATAGGAATATACGGTCTCAGGTCCCCAGTTCCCGTTGGAATCCTCCTCGATCACCTTTAGAATCTGCCCGGACTCATTGTGTTCCGTCCTTTTTCTTCGTCCCTCCTGATCGGTCGCTGTGGTTACGTTTCCCACATATTGATACGTTATCTGGCCGCCCGTTGCCGGGCTTATGCTGGTAATCCTGCCCAGCACATCATAGCTGTAGGTCGTAAACGCCGCCGTGCCCCCACGGCTGGGCAGCCACTTCTTCGTGGCCCGGCCATGAGCATCGTAGTCCGCTTTTTCATAAATGCTGTTTTCCGACGGGATCTCCTTCTGCGTTTTGATCGTGTTGCCCGAAGGATTGCTGTCAAAATAGGAATAACCCGATGAGTTGTTGGTGGTTACTTGGTAATCCTGATCATCATAAGAAAAATACGAATTTCCGGTCGGCGCCGATTGATTTACTTTTCTATTGAGCCCGTCATAGGCATTGGTAACCTGGGCGCCGTTGGGGTCCGTCGTCGAATACAGATTCCCGGTCCACGCCGTACCAAGAAAACTCTCCCACTGGTACTGCGTCGTGTGATTCAGCGCATCGGTCGACGAGGCCGGATAGGGACCGACGGTATAGGAAATCGTGGACTGGCTGCCTTTGGGATCAACCTTCCTCACCACATTGCCAGCGATATCATATTGGGCATGAGACATAATCCATCGGGACTGCTCCTTGTACAGCGCTCCCGCACTGGTCGCGTTTCCCCGCGTCAAATATGCCGTCCAGTATCCGGAATTGTGATTAACCGGATTATAGGCCATCGCCACTAAAGGATAAGCGCCATATTCGTCATAGGCGGTCTGTGTCCGGGTCAGCTCGACATTACCTGCGTTTCTTGTCGATACGGCCGACACCAGGTTGGTCAATCCCTGCGCAACATATTCCGGATGCGTCTCGTGCCAGTACTCCATTGCCGTTCTTCGAAGCACCGAACCGCTGAACCCGGTTTCGACGGTTTCCTTCACATTGCCGGTCCCGTCGGCGGCGTAGGTCGTTGCCGTTTGCGTCGTTTTCCCATCGTCCAGCGTGGTTGTGGCAGACGTAATTCGCGGGTTCAGAACAAAAGTCTTCAGCGTATCGTCCTGACTCCAGGAATAACTCTGGGTTCTCAAAACAGTCTGCCCGTTATAGGTTTTCCGCGTGACCGAGGTCGGCATGCCGTCAGACCAATTTGCTCCCGATGAGGTGTAGTTCAGGTTATAAATGGTTCGCCCGTCGATATCCGCCGCTACCTCAACAGAAGAGGGGTTGGATTTCGTCTGGTCAACGCTGTAGCTGATGGACCAGGTGGTGCTGGTTGTCGTCCCATTATTGTTAACGTACTCCGTCTTCTGAGACACCATTCTCTGGGGACGCCAGTTTGGAGTGCCGCCATCATAGATGCTGTTTGTTCCATAAGAATAGGCGACCCTGTCCCGGCTCGAGGTGGATATCAGCGTCCATTGATAGGTATTATAATCATAGCCATACTCGCTGACGGAGTCGGTCACGACGGCCAGCTCGCCAAACTGATTGTACTGAAACACTTGTCCGAGACGTGTATTGCTCAAGCCTCCGCCATTAATTCCCGCCATCCATATCGAACTCAACACCTTTTCATTGGGGCCCGGGCTCTGAACCGTATAAGGAGACGGGAAGGACGGCGAAAGCGACGGTGTCGCGTATTGAAAATTAATCCATATGGGATAGCTCGCATGCATCACCCGGATGCTGCTGAGAAATCCATCCCCGCCATAGAAGAAAGTCATCTGCGGCACAGCCGTGTAAGGGTAGGTCGTTGTGTCGTATGAATTTCCCAGGCTGTCGTCAATCGAGGCCAGTTTCCCGGTGCCGGGCACATAGGTTGCAAATATCTGGTTTCCGTTTCGATCCCGAACTTCCGTTGCGTAGGAATTGGCCCCCACGGTATTTCCAAAAAACAGCTTTGTGCCTCCGACCATCGTCGCCACATTCGGATTGCCCGGCGTCAGCCGTATATAGGTGGAATCGACAGACCTCCAGTCGCCGCGTCCATAATCGGCTATCTCGTGCGAACTGCCGTCTGACATGACAAGTGTATAGCTGGATCTCCCTTGGACAAGGTATGGAAAGCCAAGCCGCCACCCCAATCCCACGGAACTTCCCAGTTCGGACAACCCCATCAGCGTGGTGCCGGTTCGCGTCCAGATCTTGCTGTTATAGGCCAATGACAGGGACAGATTCAAGCCGGCTCTGCCCGGTCGCGTCGGCAACGGCCTGCTGAAAACAATATTTCCGTTCACCAGGTTGATTTGTCCAAGTCCGCCCAGATAGGGAACAAATGAATACATCCCCTGCGCATTCATGCAGTCATAGGTTAATTCGGTTTCAATAAATGCGGTTCTTGTCGCGATGGGAAAAGTCAGGAATGCAATCAGAATGAGTAGGATTCGTTTTGTCATGGCCCAGTTCTCCGCGCTATCTCGTGCGTTTCAGGACAATCACGTTTGACTTGAGGGTGGTGGAAGACAATTTGGCGGGCAAGCCTTCGGATAGGGCCCGGCTCCGGTCCAATGCCATGACCCGGACTTGATAGGATGCACCAATCCCGGTGCCATCCGATTTGCCGAAATGGCACAGGGCGCTCCATCGATACGCGCCCCCTTCTTCGTGAATGGTCGCGGGGAAAAGCCGCCAGGCCTTCAGGTGCGGCTCATGAACCAGCGCATAGATTATTTGATCGGGATTGTCGGTTGTTCCTTCTATCAACCCGCTGTAACCAACGGTCGTGCCTGCTTCCTCGATATTTTTCCGTTCGAGCTTATCAATTCTCAGGCTCGATTGAGCAAGGGCACTGCAACCAAACAGAACAAGCGCAAGGCCAACCCAGAATGCTTTCATGTCTCTCTCCTTAGCCTTTAAGGAACTGATAATTGCCATTTTGCGAGATTCCTGCTTTTGCTTTGCTTATCAAAGGCATTCACATCACAAGCTTCGCTTCACAAGACACTATGCCATCCCAGAAGAAGCGGGCCGCTCTACGGCGCCGGATTAGTGCCGGAGCTTAATTATTGCTGTAGCTAAATTCTTGATCGTGAACTCAGTTTTATGGCGGAAGTGAAAATCTGTCTAGCGCGGATTTCGCTAATTTCGTGGATTGCGTTTCTTTCGCGAAATACGCGAATTGCGCGTGTCGTCCCGCAGGACAGTTTCATCATTGCAGTTAACGATATATCGCTCCACGTCCGGAAGGTATACTTGGTATTTCCTGCCATTCCGTACAGCGAGAACACAACCCTGCTCAACCCATAGCTGCAGGGTTCGCTGGGAAAGGCCAAGATCATTGGCCGCCTGCGCTGTCGAAGCAAACAAAAGCTTGGCTTATCTGATGAAGCCGATAGGAAAAGACTTAGCAACTCCTGTTCATTCCTTGGATGTTTTTCCATGCGTCCCGCCAATCTTCCACTTATGGAACCACGCGTCGTTTGGGCACAGCTTGGCCCCTTAATATGCAAGAACGCAAGAGAGTGGAAATCGCCTACTCTCTTTTTCACATTTTTCGGCAAAACCGCGATTACTTCTATTTACGACTGCCAGTAGGTGCGGTCGAGCGTGCGGTATTGGATAGCCTCGGAGACATGGCGGGCAAGAATCTTGTCCATGCCGTCCAGGTCGGCCATGGTCCTGGAGACGCGCAGAATGCGGTCATACGCGCGCGCGGATAAACCAAGCTTTGTGATGGCATTCTCCATCTGTTTTTCCGACTCGGCATCCAGCTTGCAAAAACGACGGATCGTGCGCGCTGTCATCTGGGCGTTGCAGTAGATGCCAAAAGCCTCCAGTCGTTTGCACTGAGCATTCCGCGCGGCCAGGATGCGTCCACGAATTACCGTGGACTCCTCACATTTATCATCCTGCGCCAATTCCTTGTATTTGACGGCCGGCACCTGGATATGTAAATCGATTCTGTCGAGCAAAGGCCCGGACACTCTTGCCAGGTATCGCTGAATCAGCGGCGGCGTGCAGGTGCAGTCGTGCTGCGTATCGCCAAAATACCCGCACTGGCAGGGATTCATCGCGGCAGCCAGCATGAACCGCGCGGGAAACGTCAGGGACATTGCGGCTCTTGAAATTGTGACCTCCCCGTCCTCCAGCGGCTGTCGCAGCACATCCAGGACATGGCGATGAAACTCCGGAAGCTCGTCGAGAAAAAGCACGCCGTTATGCGCCAGGCTTACCTCTCCGGGCCGTGGCATTGTGCCGCCGCCGATGAGGCCGGCATCGGAAATGGTATGATGCGGAGCGCGAAAGGGGCGCATGGCAATCAGCCCGGCCTGATTGGAAAGCAGCCCGGCTACAGAATGTATTTTGGTCGTTTCAATCGCCTCATCAAAAGACATCGGTGGAAGAATTGTCGGTAGCCGACGCGCCAGCATTGTTTTTCCCGAGCCTGGGGGCCCGATCAAAATAATATTGTGCCCGCCAGCCACCGCGACCTCCATCGCGCGCTTGGCCTGGTATTGCCCCTTCACGTCTCTGAAATCGACATCGTAATGGCTGTGTTGCGCAAGAAGCTGTTCTCGATCCACCGCCAGCGGGATCCAGGGCTGTTTGCCATTGAGCAAATCGACCACCTGGGCCAGCGACCGCACGGGAAATGTGCGTACGCCATCTACCACCGCGGCCTCGCGTGCATTGGCTTCCGGCACAATCAGGTGTTGCAGTCCCTTTTCTCGGGCCATCGATGCCATGGACAGGGTGCCTTTGACCGGCCGGATCGATCCATCCAAAGACAGTTCACCCATGAACAGGTAAGCCGACAGATTCTGCATCCGGACACACCCGGATGCCCCCAGGATCCCTACTGCCATGGGAAGATCAAACCCGGACCCTTCTTTTTTCAGATCCGCCGGGGCAAGGTTGATCGTTATCCGCTGGGCAGGAAGAACAAATCCGCAATTCCGGAGAGCCGCTCGTACGCGCTCACTGCTCTCACGAACCGCAGTATCGGGAAGCCCGACCGTCATAAAATCCAGCTTTTGCCCGGAACTGAGGTCCACCTCCACTGAGATTGGATATGCCTTGATGCCAAAGACAGCCGCTGATTGGACTCGAAACAACATGGGCCTGATACTCCTTTCGTATATCCAATGGCTTCCTGTCATTTTGAGCGAAAATATTTTGCTAATTTGCTCAACCCTGCCACTAGAAGAAGGATCCTTATGCGGGAACTGGTATAATCAGGCTTTATTCAATAAGGGGCGTTCTCATCCACAAGATAGACGGCAATACTCTAGGAATTAAGCAATCGCAGCGCGGCGCTCTCGAGCGCGTCTTCCGGCGGCGTGTCGCGCCTGACCAGGTCGTTTCGCCGGAGCTGGCCAAATACTTGTCCGCTCTTTCCAGGGAACTTGGCCGCCAGGTCGGCGTTTTTTTGTCCAGAGACGGTATGATTCGAAATGTGATCCTCGGGGATGCCACGCACCTTGAGCTGCCAGACATCGGCCGGCTTCGGGGCGGCACCGGAAGGTTTCGCGGACTCCGTCTTGTCCATACACACCTGCGCGGCGAGCCGGTTACGCAGGATGATCTGAACGATCTCACCCTTTTGCGCCTGGATCTGATCGCCGTTATCCACGCCACGAACGAGGGGGACGCGGGCAGGATCGAACTGGCGCACATTCTTCCGATCACGGATGGCGATCTGAAATCGGAACCCTTCCGAAAGATCGAAGCTCGCGACATCTACCATCTGAAGTTTGATTTCGAAGAGGAAATCCGGGCGCTCGAAAGCGAGTTCTCGCGCACCACGGAACACAGCGCTGAGGAGACACTCCATGAACGGGCCCTGGTCTTGTGTATCACTCCAGGCGAAGCGGCCCGATCAGAGGTAACCGAACTCGTCCGGGCTGCAGGGGTTGAGATTGCGGAAGTCATGACCTTCGCGGGAGGCCAGATCCACCCGCGTACGGTTGTCGGCCAGGGTCGACTCCAGCGCATAGCCCTGGCCGCAATGCGGCGCGGCGCGGATGTAGCCATTTTCGATATCGACCTGAAGCCCAACCAGGCGCGCGCCTTCGAAGATACCACGGGATTGAAAGCCGTCGACCGCACGCAGTTGATCCTCGACATCTTTGCACAGCGCGCGCGCAGCCGTGACGGTAAGCTTCAGGTGGAACTGGCGCAATTGAAGTATTCGCTTCCCCGGCTGACCGAGGAAGATGCCGGGCTGTCGCGACTGGTCGGAGGAATCGGGGGCCGCGGCCCTGGAGAAACGGTTCTGGAAATAGGACGACGGCGCGCACGCAGCCGGATTCGTCACCTTGAAAAAGAAATCCAGCAGTTATCCAAACAGCGCAGCGTGCGCCGGCACCGGCGCAATCGCCAGGGCCTGCCAGTGCTTTCGATTATCGGTTACACGAACGCGGGAAAAAGCACGCTGCTCAATGCCCTGACGGAAAGCGAGATCGACACCGCCGACCAGATGTTCGTTACGCTGGATCCCACCTCGCGACGATTGCGTTTCCCGAAGCAGGGAGACGTGATCATCACCGATACGGTCGGATTTATTCGCGATCTGCCCCCGGATCTTGTGACCGCATTCCGCGCTACCCTCGAGGAATTGTCCGATGCGGACCTGCTGCTCCATGTCGTGGACGCTTCGGATCCGGGCCTTGAGAGAAAGATGGATGCGGTAAATCGCGTCCTGAACGACCTGGAGCTCCACACGGTTCCGCGCCTGGTTGTCATGAACAAATCCGACCGGGTTGAGCCGGCGGTCATGGACGGGATTTGCCGGCGCTATGAAGCGGTTGCGGTCAGCGCGCTTAAACGACAGGGGTTGAGCGCCCTGATTCAGACAGCCGAAAAACGGATCCGTCACCAACCGCTGTCCCCGGGGGCGTAAAGGGCCAATCACAGCTCCCGCTTGAAGAACGATCCCGGCTCGCTGTCTTCCTATGTCTCCCTGCCACTGGGTAAATCTGGGATCACAAATGCTTTAGCGCTTGTGCCCTAACCTTTGATTGTGCTAAAAACAGCAAAAATATTAGGAGTCATGTTGTACAGTGGGGATCCACTGTAATACCCGATCTATAGCATCGGAAGGGAAGGAAAATGAAAAATAGGCAACTCTTAGCATGCATTGCTGTCGTGATCATGGCAGCAGTGGCATTTGCCGGCTTTGCACCCGTGCAGGCACAGCAAAAGGCCACCGCCAAGCCCAAGATTACGGTGCTGAATCCCGCTATCGAAAGCAAGATGGCGGATCGCATACCACTTTCTCCTCGCCTGGACACGCTCGAGGGGAAGACACTGTACCTGGTCGATATCAACTGGGGCGGCCCCGAGGCAGCCTACAGCGTGTTTGAGGAAATGCAGGCCTGGTTTGCTCAAAACATGCCCAGTGTGAAAATCATCATCAAACGAAAAGCCGGATCGTACACCACAGACGATAAGCCGCTGTGGGCGGAGATCAAAAAGAATGGAAATGCCGCTTTGATCGGCATATCGGGTTGAGATGGCTGCACGTCGGCCGTGAGCCAACATTGCAGAAGTCTCGAGTTGATGGGCATTCCGACCTCAGGCGCAGCTGCTGCCAATATCGTGAGGTATGCGGTCGGGTATGATTTTGAATATACAAACGGCATGCCGATTCGCTATGTCGGATTCCCGTTCCCGGTAGCCGGACAGCCGAAGGCTGTTCACCACAAGTATGTTTTTGAAAGCAAAGATGTATTGACCGGCAAGCCGATGATGCAGGCCATCATCGACAATCTTACAAAGCCGCTGACTGATAAGGAAAAGATCGCGGGAAAGCCTCCTGAAGCCAAAGTTGAGCCACGGCTTCTGCCTCCCGGTAACGAGGATGAACTGCAGCAAGTCTTCAAGGATAATGATTGGACCGACTATAATCCCATCATTCTTCCGACTGAAGAACGAGTCGCTGCAATGCTGAAGGGAACCAGCCGAAAACCCACCGATAAAGTAAAAGAACTGAATTGGCCGGGCGGAAAGCGGAACCTCACAGTCGAAAAGGTTGCGGTCTGCGCCGTGATGGCGGGTGCAAAACCGGAACACTTCCCCCTAATCCTGGCCCTGGCAACCGCACTTCCGTTCGGAAATTCGACAAGCTCCATGGCAAACATGATTCTTGTCAACGGTCCGATACGGAACCAGGTAAAGATGAACTACGGGCTGAACACCATGGGACCGCACAATGAAGTGAACGCGGTTCTGGGAAGATCCTTCACGTTGATGTCGAAAACCGCCGGAAATCTGCACTCCGGAAAAACGACGTTCAGCGGTCTGGGAAGCAACCTGCAATACAACAATGTGTGCTTCGCGGAAAACGAAGAAGCGCTGCCCGCAGGATGGAATCCTGTCCACGTACAGATGGGCAACAAGCCGACCGACAGCACTGTGACAGTGGCGACCGGCTGGTCCTATATCTCGAGCGTGGGTGAAGTGCAAAGAGGATATCCTCCACAGTTCCTGATGCGTGATTACATGCGATCGCTGTCCGGCATGGGCGGCACGGTAATCATGGATCCGTCCGTGGCAGCCCTGATGAAGGATGCCCAGGGATTCAATAGCAAAGAAGACCTGTCCAAGTGGCTTGCTCAGAATATCGAGAAGACCGTATCGTCCTATTGGGGCAATGGCGTGATCTCGACGATGTTTGCAACCATGGCGATTCAGGGACTCGAACCCTATGCATCCCAGAAGAAGATGCCCCCCGACACACTGATCAAGCCCTTCCAAAGGGTTGGAGTGGTTGTAGCGGGTGGCGGGCAGACCACCTGGTTTGTGACCGATTTTGGTCTCGGCCGGGGTGAACTGGTCGATAACTGGAAGTAGTCGACAGTCGATAATCGGCAGTCGGCGGGGAAGGCCGCAGAACGGCATCGGGAATCCCGATTCAGTTCTGCGGCCTTTCTGTTGTCGCAAGACTCTAACTTCATAAAAAACAATTATTTAGAGTCTGTGTTTCCGCAAGGCCACAAAACGCATGTTTTGCCTGGCCCGCAGCAGTTTTAATGAAATTCCCTCACCCCTGGGACGTAGTTACCCTATGGTGGCATCAATTTAACTAAAACACGGAGGAATCACGCATGAAGTTGCGTACCGCAGTAATTGCAATTTTGTGCCTGGGTCTTTGTCTCAGTTTCTCTGCACTGAGCATTCAGACCTATGCGCAAGGAAAGAAGGCAGCTCCGGCTGGTAAACCGGTGGCCGTGGCCAAGATTACGGTACTCAGTCCGATGGGTACACCGCCCCCGATTACCCTCAAGAACCAGGCACCGCGCCTGGATACGCTTGACGGCAAAACCATTTATCTGGTGAACACGGGATTTGTCGGAACTGAACGCCTGATGGAAGTCATGACGGAGTGGTTCAAGGAAAATCATCCCAAAACCACCATCGTCAACAAAAGAAATCCTTCAATGGATCAGCCCAATAAACAGCTGTGGGCTGAGCTCAATGAGAAGGCTGACGGCGTCATCATCGGGCTGGGTCATTGAAGTGTTTGCGCGCCTGGGGCGGTTCGCCTCAGCATTGACATCGAATCCAACTTCAAGAAACCCTCAATCCCTCTCATCCTGTCTGATTTCGCCAAACAGGAAGCCGAAGTCGCTCTTACCAGCGGTATGCCTGGCCTCCGCATTCAATATTTCCGTGGCCCGGTTTGGGGCAAAACCAACGAACAGCTCAAGAAACAGATTATTGAAGGCCTCAATCCGGTAACAGGAAAACCGGTGATGCCAGAAATCATCGAAAAACTCACCAAACCTCTGACCGCCGAGGAAAAGAAGACCGGGGATATCAAGGTGGATAAAGGCCCGGCCACTTTCACCGGCACGCCGGATGAACTCCAGAAGCTGTTCCTTGACAAACGAATGACCGATTTCATGCCCATCATTCTTCCGACCGAAGAGAAGGTTGAAGAAATGCTGAAGGGCACCAGCCACCGTCCGGACGAGCTTCTTGGCAAAATGAACCCGGGCTCCGAAGCTGGTGACGTTTGGACCTATACGGTCAAAGATGCCGCCGTTAACGCCGTTATGGCCGGTGCCAAACCGGAATACTTCCCGGTTATCCTGGCACTCGGTTCGACTGGTTCGCCGAGCGTCAATGTGTCCGATAACGGCTTCATGGCCGGTGCCGTCGTAAACGGCCCCATCCGTGACGAAATCAAACTCAATTACGAAATCGGCGCCGTGGGTCCCTATGCCCAGGCGAATACGACGATCGGAAGAGCCTGGAACCTGCTGTCCATCAATGGCGGGAACTGCGGCAAAGTCGGGACGACCTACATGGGCACCGTAGGAAATGCCCACAACTATGTCAGCCCTATCATTGCCGAAAACGAACGCGATTCTCCATTCAAGCCGCTGGCCGTACGCCGCGGATTCAAGGAGAATGAGAATATCGTCACCCTGTTCATGGGCTGGGGTATTCTTTCCGCGAAAAACTGGAAAGCCGATGTTTGGGGATCCAACATGAATTATCCCCAGATCATCAAAGACATTTTCAACCAGCAGGATCCCATGTTCGGGACGATCGCCGTCCTGAGTCCGCCTATTGCCAATTTCGTGAAAGATGCCGGCTATGATACAGCCGAAAAATTCACGGAATGGGTAACGGCGCCTGTGAATCCCCCTGCAGCTCCGGCTGGCGCTCCTGCCGGCGGGCCTGCCGGTCGCGGCCCCGGTGGACCTGGCGGACGCGGCGGCATGGGCATGATGGGCGGCGCATTCAGCGTCGTCGTCACTGGCGGCACCAACAACAACTACTGGATGATGGGCGGCATGAGGCCTGGTCAGTCCATTCAGATTGATAAATGGCGGTAGTCAGTAGCCAGTAGCCAGTAATCAGTAGGCAGTAGGCAGTAGGCAGTGAAAAACGGCAGCGGGTATCGTCACCTGCTGCCGTTTTTATTTTGTCGCGACAAGTCAGGCAACGGAGCCCATTGGAGTACCGGCGTCTCGCCCAATGCCATGGCATTTTTCCTTCGCCCCTTCAGCATGGGGCCGGTCGTTATGGCCAAAACATTGGTGACACTGACCGACAGTGATCCCGTTTTAGGAGACTATTACTTATCTCAACGTCCGGACCAACCTCCTGCCATTGAAAGGAAAACTGCATGCAGGAGAAAAAATACACCGGGAAACAAAGTAATAACAAACGCAAAAGTACGGGAGTGGTTAACCACACTCCCGTGCTAAACCCAAATGCTGCCGGCATTGACATTCATCCCACAAAGATCTTTATTGCCGTGCCTCAAGGTAGAGATGACAAGCTGATAAGCTTGCACGAATACTATGGCACCTTGTTTCCTTCAATGTACCCTATGATTCCTCGGTGTTTTTTGACGCGGCACAAAAGTATAAACAACGCTATAAGAAGAACCTTATAAAACGAATTGAATCTATGGGCTATCGTGTATCCCAAGATCCAGCCGACCCAGCGTTAGCACCCGCAGTTCCTTAGGAGGGCTTTTGGAGCTGCGGATATACCCCCCGGGCTCGCAAGCTCGCCCGGGGCTGCTATCTTTCGCACCTCGCGCTGGATCTTTGTTCCAATTGTTCGGAGCGCTGTGACCCGAACGAAGCAACAGGCCCGGAGGGCCGAAAGCAAGTAGCCAGGGGTGAGCGCAGCGAACCCCTGGTAGAATAGCGAAAAAATTGGAGCCCTCCTAAGGCGCTCGATGCAAATCGGGAATCATAACTATATTTGTTCCAAGTATTTAACTAAACAGAGAAAAAGCAAAAAATAAATCGAGTTCCCTTGATGTTTGGAACACCACCGGTGGGCGGGCTGCTGAAGGGGCGAAAGAAGGCAATCAACTACCCACCGCCGACCATCGCGCACATATTCACGCGCTTGTTTCACCGCGTGATGCGCGCTTCGACGGGGACGGAATCCGTAGCTAGACCCGGAAAAGCTTGGATCAAAAATCGGACTCATCACCCCATCCGCATGTTGCCGCGTTCGACCACTGCCTCCGTCAATTGCGTTGTCCCCGGTCCGGTCACTTCCTCCCCTGCCGTGATGCTCGACGCTCCCATTGGTTTAACTCGCGAGTTCCGCCCGCTACTTCCTCAAGGGGCTTTGGGCTTCTCATCCCTCTGTTGCTGCGTCTCTTTCACCATCGAAGCGAAGATACCTTTCCAAGATTACCTGTTCCACCTCGCGATGGACACCCTTGCCGTCCGGCTAGCAGTTCCGCTGACCGGGCCGGTAGAAGACTTTCACTTCCTGGGAGTGCGCCCTGCCGGGCGCACCAACAAAAAAAGCCAGCAGTAATAACTGCTGGCTTTTCTGCTTTCAGAGGTTGGCTAGATCTTAGAACAGCAGCTTCAATCCCATCCGCATTGTTCGACTGCCGCCGCTGATCTGCGTGAAGTTCAAAAATAGTCCGGCTCCGGTTCCGTTAACCGTCTTGGTGACAGATCCGGGACTATCGAAATTCTCATGATTCAGCAGGTTGAAAATTTCCGCCCTGTATTCCAGTCTGACCTTTTCGGTAAACCGGAAAGTCTTCAGGGCATTCAGATTGACGCTGGAATAACCGGAAGTATACACGCTGTTTCTCCCAGCCGTGTTTGCTCCGGGTACGCTGTATGAAGTAACGGCAATCCAACGCACCTGATCGGAGGTCGTGCAACCATAGCCGTTCGATGCACTGGCTGTGACATTCAGATCCCGCAACCCCGAAGGGCAGGCGGAAGCCGATGCAGCCCCAACCGGAACGGTAACGGCGCGAGTGTCCACGGGAGCATTCGGATTTCCTACATCCGGACGCAGTGCGGTCGCATCCGCTCCCCCTTCATACATTCGGTCAAATCCATTGAGAACAGTGTAAGGAACTCCCGAACGGAAGGTAAGGGTACTGGCGGTACTCCACCCACCCAGAATTTGTCCCAGGATTCCGCTCTTGGGTCCGCGAATATCCCACATCAAAGATGTCGACCACATATGACGTCGATCGTTATCCGATGGCCCGTAGTCGATGTTGCCGCTCAGCCCCATACGCTCAACCAGGATGGGAGAGATGGACGCATTCTGCGGGGAACCGTTCGTAGCAAAGGTCTCGGTCCCGGTATCCATATTCCGTGACCAGGTATAGTTACTGTCGAAAGACAGTCCACCCACCGGAGTATTGCTGAACCTGCGGCGAATACCCAGCTGCATGGAGTTGTAATTGCCATTCACGAACGAAGCACGGATCTGGCGAGCACCGATGGTTGAGACTATGCGGGAACCGAATCCGTTCAGAGCCGCATTGGGCAAATAGGGATTCATCGCAACGGTCCTGAATTGCTTCCGTGTAACCGAACCCACATAGGCAATATCAAGTACCGTCTTCCCCAAAATCTCCCGTTGAATGCCCAGTGACCAGCGCTGCGTATACGGATTGCGAATATTCGCGTCAAACTGTGACGAAGCACTGGACAGATCGTCGACCGCAGTCGGAACCAGGGATGGCAGAACAGCCGAAAGGTTGCTTAGCCCTCTAGGTGTTGCCGCCGTCGACGAGGATGGAACGGGAACATTGGCCAAGGCGTTGGGTGAACCGGCCGCCATGTTTGAGAGAAGGTTGTTGTACCAGGTATCATAGGTAAGCTGATACCCGCCACGAACCACCAGCTTGCCTTTGCCAAAAAGCTTGGCAAGCAGTTTGTTTGCAAGCCAGCCACTCTTCGGATCCGGATTCCAGGCAAACCCGAAACTGGGCCCGAAATTGTTATTATCCGGATTTACCTTGGTCGAGGTTGTAATGGCGCCTGGCGTGTTGCCTGTATAGGCCGGATATTTGAAGCTATTGGCGGGCTGCCCGAAATTCTCGTAGCGAATTCCGTAATTCAATGTGAGATGCTGCGTGACCTTCCATCCATCCTGGGCAAACAGAGTCCAACGGAACAGATTCGGATAGTAGATTCCGCTGCCAAATGTTATCGACACAGGACCGCTGGATGTGCCGGCGTAATCGTCAATCCAGTTTGCCATGCTTGTCACACCGCCAGGCACCAGGGTGCTGCTGGAGGTGGAGAAGTAGGAAGCTGTGCCACGATAGTTGAAGGGCGCCTGCTGTCTTGCCAGCTGGCGCAGAATATCTCCACCGAAGCGGATGGAATGAGTCCCCCTGATTGTGGTGGCCGTATCCTGGTATTGATAGGAGTTTGAAACTCGCCCCTGCGGATACGTGCTGCTGACTCCAATGGAAGATAATCCGGTCAGGCTTATCTGCGGCAGCGTATTGCCTACGGATTCGGGATTTGCCAGGGGATATCCCAAATTCACCCTCTGGAAGTTGAATCGGACTTCATTCGTTGTGTGATTCGAAATCATGTAGGTATGGTTCACGGCCACACCAAAGCTCTTTTCCGAATAGAGAGTACTGAAATCCGGCGTGAAGCCGATGGAATCCGGAGAATTCGTCGTTCGGTTGTAGAGCCATCGAACCATGAAATACTGCTTATTGGAGATCTGGTGGTCAAACCGGATCTGATGATTGTTATTGAGATAGACGGTCGGCGCAAACAAGGTTGCAATAGCGGTTTCCACGGTCTGCCCCGTGCGGGCTCCGCCGCTGCAGGAAGTCGAAGCCAGGCTGGCCGGCAAGGCAATGCTGTACGCGGACGCACTGTTGGCCGGATTGCCACGCAAACTACCCAGGAAGCCAAGATAGGACGCCACATTGGCACAGGTGGTCGCCAATGGTTTCAATACCTGGTACCCAGCCTCGGTGGGCACGCGGTAGCTTGCCTGGGTTCCGCCATCCGAATAACGGTCCCACTGACCAGCAACGAAAATGAAGGTCTTGTCTTTTCCATTGTAAATGTGGGGAATGACGACAGGAGAACCAAAGGTGAAAGCCGGGATATTCTCCTTGAATACCGGCTTGAGCGGATTGCCGCTGCCGGGAACATATGCAAGCCGCTGAGTGCGAGTGGATGCATTCAAACGCTGCGATCGGTAAACCCAGGCCAAAGTACCGGCAGGGTTGTTGGTTCCCGACTTGATAATCTGATTGATGACGGCGCCGCCAGCGCGTCCGAATTCAGCGCTGAAATTGGAGGTTTGAATGGCCACTTCCTGCAACGCATCATTGTTGGTCAGGATCAGGCCCGGTCCGGCAACCGAAATATCGTTATTTTCCACGCCATCGATCATGTAGTTGTTTGAACGGGCGCGGGCACCGTTTACCGATCCCACACCGCCGCCAACACCTGTCTGGTTAGTCGTAACGCCGGGGAGCAGCAGGATCAGGTTCGTGGAATCCTGTCCACTGATCGGCAGCTGTGCCAGGGATCGCTCGGTGATATTTGTCCCGCGTTTCTCTTCATTCAGCTGGACCTCTGCAGCCTCGCCCTTTACCGTAACGGTTACATTCTCAGTCGCCACGGCCAAAACTGGATCAACGGCCGCCGTCTGGTTGGCGGAAACCTTGATCTGTTTAACCACAAATGTGCTGAAGCCCGTCATCTTGACGGTCAAATCATAATTTCCTAAATCCACGGCGTCGAAACGAAAGATTCCAACCTCGTTGGTAACTTCCGACCGGGTGGAATTGGTTTCCGTCCGGGTCAGCTCTACCGTGGCTCCAGCGACAACGCCACCCTGCTGATCCGTGACCACGCCTAAGACGGTTCCACGGCTTGTTTGTGCGTAGCTATTGCCCAGTAAACTAAGCAACAGTACACACACAAACAAGAAGATAGCCCTTTTCCCAATCATGCCTCACTTCTCCTTGAAGTAATTGCTACTGCATTCAACCACACATTCCCTTACCCGAGGCGCTTGACAACAGAATACGCTGCAAAAAAAATCTCGCTGAATCCCCAGGCGCGCAAAAGGGTTCAATATTTCTATAACTTAAACCAAAAATCAATGAATAATTGGCGAAGGATCTTGGCTATATCCAGCGAAAACAATTCACTAAAACAATGCATACAAATACTTTATATGTATTTCCACAGATTATTTCGCATATAAAACCAAGTCATTGTATTGATACATTTACTAATGCATTTACACTATTTTGAATAAAAACGACCTGGAGTCTTGAGGCGGGACAGACAAAAAAAGTCGGCAGCAGGTTTTGCGACCTACTGCCGACTGAGGACAAAACGACCGGCACCTGACGACGGAGTTACCGCCAGTTATCGATTTGAACGGTCTTGTTGTACTGCAAACCGCCAATACTGTAGTAATTGTTGTTGGTACCGCCGGTAACGATAATTTCCATAGCGTTCGGCTGGAACCAGGGCTGACCGCCCGGGGAATCCGGAGCCATCAGGAATTTCTTGAAGTCATCAACAGAGTTGTACCCTGCAGTCTTCACGAAATTTGCGATTGGCGGGCTAAGAATGGCTGTGGCACCAAAAAGGAATGGAGCCTGGGTTTTGAAAATGTCCTTGATGATCTGCGGGAAATTCATTTCTTTTCCCCAGTTGTTCGCGCGCCAGTTCTTTGCGGAGAGAACGCCCCAGCCTTCAAACAGACTGACCACGTTTTCGTTCTTCTTGAAGCCTTTTCGAACCGAAAGCGGTTCCCACGGAGATTCCTTCTCATTCTCGCCAAACACAATGTTAATGGCGTTCATCGGATTCCCTACGGTCCCCATGTAGGTCGTTCCGACTTTGCCGCCATTGCCAAGGTTGATGGACAGAATGCTCCATGCTCTTCCGATTGTCGTATTGGCATGAGCGTATGGCCCCATGGCGCCAATACCATAATTGATCCCGATCTCATCGCGGATAGGGCCATTGATGACCAGCGCACCGACAAACGAATTATCGGAAACGGAAATGGCTTCCTTTCCGGTAGCGGCCACAGCCAGCAGCAACGGCATATATTCCGGCTTGCAGCCAGCCATAACAGCGTTTACGGCAACGTCTTTTACCGTATATGTCCAGTCTTCGAAATAAGTACCGGTTTGAGTCGGCGACATTTTGCCAACCATTTCATCCGGACGGTGACTGGTTCCCTTCAGCATGTCATCGACTTTCGCGGCCGTCGGCAGAACGATCGGCATGAAGTCGGTCATGCGCTTATCCATGAACATCTTCTGCAGATTGTCCGGCGTATCCGTAAAGGTCGCCGGTCCCTTGGTACGATTAATCTCACCGGTCTTCTTTTCATCGGCGGTCAAGGGCTTGGTAAATTTGTCGACAATTTCCTGCATGACCGGCTTGCCGGTGATCGGGTTGTTGCCGTTAATCACATCACGTCGCAACTGTTCGCGCGTTTTTCCCCACACCGGGCCACGAACCCACTGGGTCCGGAGGCCGGGGAGCCCGTCATTGCGTGCTTTTTCAGTTTCCTGTTCGTAGAATTCGGAAAGAACGAGAGGGACAGCAGGCAGATTCATCTTGGTTTCGAAATTCACGGAGTGGCCGACAACTGCCGGCGCACACTGGCTTCAATGGCCCATCCCGATGATGATCCCATTGGCCTTCTCTTTCATCTCGGCCCACAGCTTCGGATCTTCCGAGTCAAATCCACCGCCACCTTTTCTTTTGAAAACAACGGTGGTTTTGGGGTAATTGGCTTTAAACCAATCCACCATTTCAAGCAGGAGATTATCCCCTCCCACAAACCCGTCATCAACGATGTATAAGGTCTTGCCGTCCAGGGTATCGAGGCGCGGCGCCATCGTCTTTAACTTTATCGGAGGCGGAGTTCCCAACGGATTTAATACCGTAATTTTAGCCTCTGCCGGCTCCGCCTTTTTCGCCGGTGCGGCTTTTTTTGCTTGCGCATAGCCTATCTGCAGACAGCAAAACAGGCCTATGCACAGAAACGCAACTATTACTGTGCGCAATTTCATGCCTGACTTTCCTCCGTACTTTGAACAATACAAGGGTTTACCTTTAGAAATACGCCCCTACCATATCATGAAACGGGGTCAATAAAATGGGGGCGGACCCGTTTTGTTGAATTTGTGTAATAATTGGCAGGTTCGTGCGTCATGTGGGTTGAGGCAACCGGATATGGAAACAGCCATTAACCTGATGAGCACACAATCATTCGCTATGACTTCGTCAACGGAATTTGCCGATCTTTATCAACGCTACTACGCCGCAGTGTATCGAACTGCCCTGCGGGTAACCGGCAATACGGCAGATGCCGAAGACGCCCTCCAAACCGTTTTTCTCCGTGTACTGAACCAGGGGAGCCAGCATGAATCGGCTCACAACCCGGAAGCATATTTTCGGAGGGCTGCAACAAATGCCGCCCTGGATCTGCTCCGGCGAAGGATCTCCCATGGAGAGATTCAGCTCGACACAGCATCCTCCATTGCAGCCAGGGAAAGCTCCGCATTTCTGAAGGAGCAACTCAGGCGCGCCATTGCGTCCCTGGATCCGTCGGATGCCATTATGTTTTTGCTGCGCTATGTCGAGGGAATGACAAACGGGGAACTCGCGGAAATGTTCGGTCAGGACAAAAATGCAATTGCGGTTCGGCTTCACCGTATCCGGCAAAATCTACAGACTGAGATGGAGCGATAACGGAGGTCGGCAATGTCAGAAGATCGCTTGGAACAAGCCCTACAGGCAATCAAAAATGAAGATGTAAGCCCTGAACAGCTCGCCGATGCGGCAGCCCGAGTGCGAAAGAACCTGGAAGATCCGTCCAGTGCACTGTGTTCAGAATTTCAATCCGAAATCCACGACTACCTTGACGGACAGCTTGCCGCCAATCGGCGGATGTTATTGGAAGACCATCTGGGACGCTGCCCTGCCTGCAGAGCACGACTTGCCTCCCTCAAGGGAGCAGGGAATGTTGTTCCCATGCCTGCACGGCAGAAACCCGGTTGGCAGAAATGGGCAAAATGGGCCATCGCCGCCGCCGTATTACTGATGGCGGTCTATGTCGGACGCGACAATCTCGACAATCTGATGGCTCCCGGCGGCCCCAGGGCCACCGTAGCATCATTGCAGGGCTCTCTCTACCTGGTGCCCAGCGGTATGCTGCAGGTAGGCGCGCCGATTGCCGAGAACGCCGTGGTCCGCACCGGGCCTGGAACCCATGCCGTGCTTCGGCTGAGAGACGGATCTCGAGTTGAAATCAATGAAGGAACCGAGCTTTCCGTTCACGCGGCCTGGAGCGGCCAATCCATTCGCCTTCAGCGCGGTGACGTCATCGTGCAGGCCGCCAAGCAGCATCGCGGCCACCTCCGCGTGGAGACTCGCGACTCGGTCGCTTCGGTGAAGGGAACCATATTCGCCGTATCGACAGGCTTCGGCGGCACGCTGGTTTCGGTGGTTGAAGGCTCCGTTGCCGTGGCACAACCCAACACCAATGTGCTCCTCACGCCCGGACAACAGGCTGCATCCAACCCGGCGTTGGCAAGTTCCGTTCAGGATGCGGTTTCATGGAGTCCGGACGCACAGAACTACATTGCAGTAATGGCCTCGCTTGCGCACATTCAAAAACAGATGGCCTCCATGCCGTCGCCCTTGCTAAAAACGCAGTCAAACCTGCTTCAGTACATGCCTCCAAACATGATCGTGTATGGAGCCGTTCCGAACCTGAGCAACACGATCAACCAGGCTGTAGCGCTTGCAGAACAGCAATCGGCTGAGAATCCCGCTTTCAGTCAGTGGTGGAATGCCGGGGCTGGACAGGAACTGAAAAAACTCATCGGCAAGATCCAGTCGGTCACTCCGCTCCTCGGCGATGAGATCGTGTACGGAATCTGTGTAAATGGATCAACCGTGCCGGTCCTGATTGCGGAAGTACGCTCGGGAAAGCGCGAGGAGCTGAGCAACATATTAAACAGCCTTAATACCAGCGGAGGCGACGCGCTTCCATACAAGCTGAACGATAGCCTGCTGGCAGCGTCGAATTCAGCCGTCAACCTGGAATGGCTGATCACCCACATGGGCCAGGGCAGCGGCACGCCTTTTGCACAGGAAATCGCATCGCGCTATATGGACGGAGCGGCATGGCTTCTTGGAATCGACATGGAGTCGATTTTCTCAGAAAGCTTCACCGGCGGGAACAAAGCGCTGGCTTCGCAAAAGGTCAAGCATCTCTTCCTGGAACAGCGAAATGCTTCAGGAATTGAGGAGAATGAAATCGCTGTTTCCTTCAACGGGCCGCGCGAAGGCATCGCGTCATTTCTGGCAGGCACGGGGTCAGGAGGTGCAGCCGAATATCTTTCAAGCGACTGCATCGCCGCCTTATACATGTCCACGCGAGAACCTCAACAGTTGTTCCAGGAACTGACGGCGCAGCTGACGAAAATATCACCAACATTCCAGGGCGAATTTGCGGCAGCCCAGGCCAGAATGGGCATAGACTTTTCCAATGACCTGGCACGCGCACTGGGAACGGAATCGGCTATTTCACTGAACGGATTATCCACCAGCGGGCCAGTGTGGACTATGGCGGGCATCGTAAACGATCAGGCCACGCTGGAGGCAACGATACGCAAGCTTGCAACCTTCATGAACGCCGAACTGGAAAGGGCGGGCAGAACCGAACGCATACTCATTGAGCAGGAAATCGTGGATGGACGCACGTGGACGACCCTGAAACCCTCTGATCAGCCGGTCTCCGTCACATGGACCTACGACAGAGGCTACATTGTGGCCGGATCCAGCAGAGGCGTGGCTGCGAAAGCGATCGCAAACCGCAACGGCGGATCGTCGCTGCCGTGGTCACCCGCATTCCGACAGCAGTTGCCGGTCTCAGTCGGGCTGCATCCTTCAGGATTTGCCTGGTTGAACACGAGCGGAGCATTCCAGGGACTCGAGGCATTGATCCCCAATCCATTGATTCAGAAAATGGTGGCCGAGCGGGATCCGATTCTTGTGGCATTCAGCGGATTAACGGAACAAATTCGCGCCGTCAGCCGTACTCGATTAACGGGAATGGTAATGAATATGTTGCTACTGAGGAGTCTGGACCCCGCACACACGGGTTCGACTCAGGCAAATGCACAATCGGGTATGCTCTAAATGACTTCTGCAGTTGTTGAACTGGAAAATCTGAGAGTGAAACTCGGGCGGCGGGAAGTGCTGAAGGACATTTCCTGCCGCCTCGGCATTTCCGGACAGGGTAAAGCCATCGGACTCCTGGGACCTAACGGAGCCGGCAAATCCACGTTAATTCTGACCATGCTCGGCTTTCATAAGCCGGCAGCAGGAAGTATTCGAGTACTCGGATTCGATTCTCGTCTCCAGATGCACGATGTCAGAACGCGGATCGGTTACATGCCCGAGACGGATTCGTTCATCGCAAACCTGACCGCCGTCTCCTTTCTACGCCTCATGGGTGAACTCTCCGGGCTTCCCGGCAAAGTTGCATTGGAGAAAGCGCACGAAGCTCTGTTCCACGTCGGTCTGGGTGAGGCCCGCTACCGCGAACTGAAAACCTATTCCCTGGGAATGAAGCAAATGGCCAAGCTGGCGCAGGCTATCGTGCACGGACCCGAACTGCTGATTCTCGATGAGCCTACCAATGGGCTCGATCCATCCGCCCGCCAACGCATGCTCCGGCTTGTTCGTGAGATGAGGGAGGAACAGGGCATGAACATCCTGCTTTGCTCCCATCTGCTGCGTGACGTCGAACAGGTCTGCGATGAAGTAGTGATCATGAAGGATGGAATGATCGTGCACGAATGCAATCTCGAGGAAGAGCGCCGCTCAAACAAGTCTTTCGTCGAACTTGAAGTCTACGGCAATGATGACAACCTCCGGAACACCCTCCCCGAAATCGGTGCGGAAGGCGTTACGGAAGGAAGCGGGCGCTGGCGCATCGTTCTTCCGCCAGCGGTGGAGATCCAGGCGTTGTGGAACCTGCTTGGCCGCCAGGACCTCTCGGTAAGAAAGCTTACCTACCGCAGGGATACGCTGGAGGAAATCTTTCTGAAAGCCATGGGGCATATACAGCACACCCCCGGGGAAAACGCAGCCGCAAGATAGGAGCGCGGTGCTGCAAGCAGCCGCGCCGGGGGGCAGGAGGGATAATGGCCGTTTATAAACGAGGATACCAGCGATACCAGGGGCCAACCAATTCACACTGGTCCCGCTTCATGGTATTGCCTCGTTTCGCATGGCAACGGGTCTTTCAGCAGCGTCTTGTCGTTCTCCTCATGGTGGTAGCCATGGTCTGGCCGCTGCTGTGCGCCATATTCATTTACCTCACCAACCATGCCGAGCTGCTGAAAAGCGCCGCCAGGCAATTTCAGGACTTCATCCAGGTCAACGGCAACTTCTTCCTGGTTTTCATGTATGTCCAATCCGGTTTTGCCGTCCTGCTTGCCGCGATGACAGGGCCGGGACTGATTGCGCCCGATCTTGCAAACAACGCCCTGCCGCTTTATTTCAGTCGACCGCTCAGCCGAATGGACTATGCACTGGCCCGGCTCTTAACCTTAGGCGGCCTTCTATCGCTGGTCACCATCGTACCAGGATTACTGCTCCTCGGGATGCAAGTGGGGATTGCAGGGCTGGACTGGCTCTTCTCCAATTGGAGACTTGGCCTGGGACTGGTAGTCGGTTTTGCATTGTGGATTCTGCTGGTCAGCCTGGTTGCAATGGCCAGCTCCGCATATGCTCGAATGAAAGCGGTCTCCGGTGGACTGGTGCTTGGATTCTTCTTCATCCTGAGCGGTCTATCCCAAATGATCAACAGCATATTCCGCGTCACCTGGGGAAACGGGCTCAGCCCGCTCTGGGTATCCAGGCGGATCTGGTATGCGCTTTTTAGTGTCGAGCCCAAACCGGGTCCCGGTGTAGCGGCATGCATGTCCATGATTATTGCCATCATCCTTCTGCTGATTATTGTCATTGAACGGAAACTCCGTCCGGTAGAGGTGGTTTCGTGACCCAGCCCATGGTGGTATTTGACGAGGTTTCGAAGTTCTACGGGGATGTCCTGGGCGTCAATCACGTGTCATTGAACATCCCTCCCGGCATCACCAGCCTTGTGGGACCCAACGGTTCTGGCAAAACGACTCTGATGAACCTGATGACCGGGCTTATACATCCCGATGACGGCTCCATACTGGTACGAGGGCTTTCGCCGCAGGATCCCGAACACCTGATGCGCATTACCGGATATGCGACTCAATATGACGCAGCTCCTCGCTGGGCAACGGGCTTCAGCTTCATTACCACAGGACTGCTTCTTTACGGATACGCGCGAGCCGAAGCGGAAGAAAAGGCCTGGAAGGCGCTGGAGCGGCTGGGCCTGACTGAGGCCGCACACAGGAAAATGGCCGCATATTCCAAAGGGATGCGGCAGCGAGTCCGGCTCGCCCAGGCTATCGCTCACGAACCGGACATACTCATTCTGGATGAACCGCTCAATGGACTGGATCCCTTGGTGCGCGCAGAGACGATTGCGCTTTTCCATGCCTGGGCAGCCCAGGGCCGCCACGTGATTCTTTCCAGCCACGTCCTTCAGGAAGTGGACGTCATCAGCAACCAGGTCGTACTGATCTCCAGCGGCATGATCGTGGCCGAAGGCAAGATTCGCGACGTGCGGGAAGAGATCCAGGAACACCCGAGCCAATACCTCGTCCGTTGCCGGGAGGCATCGCGTGTGGCCGCACTGCTGTTCAATGAAGATCACATCACCGAGGTACGCCTGAACGAGGATCGCCTGGGCTTGATGGTCATGACACGTGATCGCCAGCAGTTCTCGCGCGCCATCGGCCGGATTGCCCTGGATGGGCACACGATTGACAGCGTGATTCCCGCGGATGAAAACGTCGACGCGCTATACGAATACCTGATTGGAGAGGGACGCTAGTGGAAAACCGGTCCTGGATAAAGCAGGCATGGACAATTACCAAAATCGAGCTGAGGCGCGCTTTCTTTTCAAAGCGCGGGTTCTGGGTCTATGGTCTTGCACTGATACCAGCCCTGGCATTTTTTGCGCACGGAATCCAGTTGAAGATACGGCGGCAAAGCCTTTCCTCAAAAACGGGGCTCGTACAGCCCGCCCAGCTGGATAGCATTCGCGAAGGGGAAACGGCCGAAGCCATTATTGCTCGAATCGGCAAGGCATCATGGGATCAGGAATGGCCCAAATACAACAAGATCGATGTTCAGGGGAAGAACGGCGGCATTACTTCGCACAAGGTTGAGCCGGTTGTGGAGGCCCGATTCGTCAGGCTGAATGTGAGGGTACCATCCTACAACGGGGATCCAGCCGCACGAATTTATGAACTCGAAGTGTATGGCGACAGCGACTCCGTCAACCTGGCTCTCAACAAGCCGGCTACGGGCAGCACTCCCTGCAGCCCCTCCGAAGGCCCGGAGAAGGCTTTCAACGGCAGCGTCAAAGGCGGGGTCAGTGATCGCTGGTGCTCCAACGCGCCTCGAAAGTATCTCCAGGTGGACCTGGGAACCGTCACCAAAATCAAACGCATTGTTGTCAAACACGCCAGTGCGGGCGGCGAGCGCGAGGAACTGGACTCGTCCCTATTCGACCTCCAGGCCAGCGTTGATGAACGCAAGTTTCTTACAATCGTAAACAGGGCGTCCACGCGTTTCATCGATGAAGTAGTCCAGCACCGTACCCTCAGCTACTTTGACGGTCGCCGCGAAGCAACGCTGGATTTCGATGAAGGAAAGCTCGTGTCCAGGCGGGTGCATCCGCTCATGGATTTCGAAGAAGACCGCGCCGTCTTTGCCGGTATTTTCCAATATTTCTATCTGCGCCTGGCCATTTTCTTCGGATGCCTCGGCATCTTCATGAATCTGTTTCGGGGCGAGATACTCGACCACACATTGCATTTCTGGTTCCTTGCACCGGCTCGCCGCACGGTGCTGCTCCTGGGCAAATATGGAGCCGGATTGATCGCTTCCACCATAATCTTTGGCGGAGGCACTCTTCTGTGTTTTACGATACTGCTCCAGATGCATGACCCGGTGGAAGTCCATGCCTTTTGGCAGACCGCCGGCGTCAGCCATGCGTTCTGGTATGTCGCAGCCGCTGTGCTGGGATGCCTGGGCTATGGCAGCGTCTTCCTCGCGGCAGGTCTGTTGATGAAGAATCCCATTATTCCGGCCGCGGTCCTGGTGGTTTGGGAGGCTATCAACGGGTTTCTCCCCGAAATTCTCCAGAAATTGAGCGTGCTGTATTACCTCCAGTGTTTGTGCCCCGTCCCGGCACCGATGGACTCCGACATGCCCGGGCTGCTGAAACTACTGCTCAACCCGGCAGCCCCGGTTTCCCGTACGGGAGCCATATTCGGAATTCTCTCGCTTACAGCCATCGTTCTGTGGATAGCAAGCGTTGCCATTCGCCGCATGGAGGTATCCTACTCCACGGAAGCATAAAATAGCCTGATCGGGACGGCGGCACTCCCGCAACTAATAGCTCAAGCCATAGCCATACGGGAAGAGCGGGTCATATTTCGTTTTAGGAACATGGATATTGAGTGGCAATTGTTCCATGGACTTTGGCCAGGTAAACGATAGCTTTCCAGTCGGCTTGTAATCACCGAACAGCACATCCGTAATACCCTGCCCTTCCGTTCCGGGAAGAAAGGCTGCGACGAATGCATCTGCTCGAGGCAGCGCGTCCTTGATGATCATCGGTCGGCCGGAAATGAGAACCACAACAACCGGGATACCCGCCTTCTTTGCATTCTCGATGGCCTTCACGTCGTCGGCATCCAGCGCTAGATCGGACCGGTCTCCAACGCCCTCGGCATAGGGGCGTTCGCCCACCACCACCACTGCCAGAGAAGCACCCTTCGCCCCGGTTCCATCAGCGGAAAAAGTGATCTTGGTTCGGTTTGAAACCGCAGATTTGATCGCCTGCAGCACCGTTGTCCCTCCGGGCGTCACGGCGCCGCTTTTCCCCTGCCAGAGCACGGTCCACCCGCCACACTGATTCCCGATATCATCCGCATTTTTTCCCGCAACGTGGATTCGGGCGACTGTCTTGGAAATCGGCAGTGTTTTTTGATCGTTTTTCAGCAAAACCAGCGATTTTCGCACCGCTTCTCTAGCTACTGCGCGGTGCTCGGCCGATCCGAAGTTTTTGTGGAGTTTCCGGTCTGCCATTGGAGACCGGCTCTTGTCCATCAGCCCCATTGCGAATTTGACACGCAGAATTCGAGCAACGGCATCATCGATTCTCGACATCGGAATCTTGCCTTCCCCGACAAGCGTCTTCAGGTTGTTGAAGAAATCCCGATATTCTGTCGGCACCATCGCCATATCCATCCCGGCGTTGATCGATATCGCAATCGCTCCCTTCGGATCTTTGGGATTGATCTGGTTGATCGCGTTATAGTCCGAAATAAGAAACCCTTCGAATCCCAATTCTTCCTTCAGGATTTCAGTCAAAAGTCGCTTGCTGGCGGAACAGCGAACTCCATTCCATGTGCTATAAGAAGGCATGATGGTGCCAACTCCCGACCGGATCGCGCGGATATAACCGGGCAAATGGATGCGGCGCAATGTAGCTTCGTCGGCCTTTGTATCGCCTTGATCCAGCCACAATTCCGGTTTTGCATTCGAAGGCATGCCCGGACGCGGTGCGTTGCTGGCGGACGTTCCGCCGTCGCCGATAAAGTGCTTCGCGCATGCCAGGATCGAGAGCGGATCGCTCAAATCGGTTCCCTGCAGGCCGCGAACGGCGGCTTCACCCAATTCCTGCACGACATTGGGGTCTTCAGAAAATCCCTCGTAGGTTCTGCCCCAGCGGATATCCTGTGGAGCGGCTACACAGGGGCTGAAGGTCCACTGTATCCCGGTAGCTCTCACTTCCTCCGCGGTGATACGCCCGATTTTCTCGACCAGAGCTTTATCGCGCGTGCAACCGAGCGCGATATTGTGAGGAAATAGCACGGCGCCTTGAACATTGCTATGTCCGTGTACGGCATCGATCCCATACAAGATCGGAATTGCCAGTCTTGTTTTCAGCGCCTCGTTTTGGGCTTTATCGTACAGGTCTGTCCAGGCCTTCAGCGTGTTGCCTTCGGCAGGATCGGAATCGCCCCCGCTGAGAACCGATCCGATGAAGTACTTTTGCATATCGCCGGGATTCTTTAAAACCGGTCCCTGCTCCGGTTGAGTCATCTGGCCGATCTTTTCTTCCAGAGTCATTTTCGAAAGCAGTTCTTTTACCTGAGGATCAAAGGAAGACAATCGTTTTGAAACCGGCGGGACCGAACCCACCTGAACGCCTACTAGTAGAAGAATGCTGATCGCAGCTGCAGGAACATATGATTTCATATTGTGATTCCCCTTGAAATTTACGATTTGCAATTTACGGTTGACGATTGAATGAGCTTTTCAATCGCCAACCGCACATTGCAAATTATCCTACTCACATATGCCGGCGAGAGCTTCGTAGTTGGAATGCAGTTCGTTAACGGCGGCCTTGATTTTCTGTTCTGAATTTGTCTGGAGCGCTGCTTCGAGCCCATCCACCGACGCAGACAGCTTCTTTCTTGCCGCCTGGAATTCCGGATCTTTTTGCTTAAACCGTTCCGGGATCTTCGCGGTGTTCAGCGCAACCATCTTCTGCTTCATCTCCGCCGCGGATGCACGGATCTTCTGAACGTCGTAGGCCGGCAGATAGTGATGGAACAGCATGTAGAGAGAAGCATGGAAATCGTCCAGTTCTTTCATAGCCGGTCGTGTCACTCGCATCAACGCTTCGAATTGGCTGTGGAGCTTTTCGGCGACAGACAGCAACCTGGCATCATCTTTAGCGGTAGCCGCCGATTTGTAATCCGCTCCTATTGCCTGCAGTTTTTTTACGCCTTCATCCCAGGCAGCCTTTTTCTCTCTCAGGATCCCGGGAAGCTTGGCGGCAGCAACATCCGCAATTCCCTTCTCTACCCCTGGTGCCAGTTGCTGAAGCAGCGCCGTATCCTTTTTCGGCCATGCCTCATGCCAGATTTTGGCAATCACTTCGTGGAACGCATGCAACGCCGGCACATCGGCCACAGCATCCGCCGGCTTTTCCTGTGCAAAACCGGAGAGACCGGATATGCTGAATGTGAACATCAAAGCTGCGGCGATCATCAGTTTGCGCATGAATTACTCCTCTCATGGAATGGGAATCGTCGGCGATCGACCATTTGCTGAAGGCCGGCCGACAACAACGATGACTGTTATTTTATCTCCAGGGTGTCCGGCATTTTTCCAAAGCCATAGTACTGATGCTTGAGCCCCTTGGATGTAATATTGCCAAGCCGGATTCCGGACCCGTCGCCATCAAAGGACATACCCACAGGCCCCACGGCCGTTATCTCTATGTCTCCATCCCGCACGGTTACGTTTTTGTGCAAATGCCCGGCAAATACATAGTGCACACCGGCTTTGTGCATCAAATCCAACACCAGCTTCCGCCGCTCCATGGGAAAGTTGCCGTACTGATCCTGCTCGTTTACGTTATCGAGAAAAATCGGGTGATGTTCAAAGACAATAATGTTGGCGGCTCCGGACGCTTTTGCGGCCTCCAGCTCTTTTTTGAACCACGCAATATGTTCCTGATACTCGGTCTCGGCCTTTTGTGGATCAATGATGAGCGCTGAATTCAGCACGATGCCATAGATGGGACCCGCCCGGAAAGAGTAATAGTCGCGCCCAAAGTTCTTACGATATGCCGCAAGGCTTTCGCCGCTAGGCTGACGGCCGAGGTCATGATTCCCCGCCACATAATAGACCGGGATGGAGGAATCGATCTTTGCTGAAATGCGCAGAAACTCTCGTATTTCATCCGGATCTCCCGTTTTGTTCGTCATATCGCCAAGCACAATAACAAATCCGGGTTTTAGCCGATTGACATTGGCCACGGCGAATTCGTAATTCGCGGTTTCGCGAACAAATTCCTTGTCTGCGGCATACATCCCAAATTGCGGATCCGTCAGCATAAGAAAGGAAAAGGGCGGTTCCTGTCCAAACCCCGAAATCGCGACTAGAAGAAAAAGAGAAAAGAGAAAAGCCACTCTATATTTCATACAACCTCCCTATCAGTCGTCAGTAGGCCTGATTGTATAAGATGGGAGCGAAAAAAAATAAGTATATTCAGGGAGGGGATTCCGGATTTTGTTCAATCGGAATCCCTTTGGACAAATCCAAAGCTCTCAGTCCATTGGCCGCCGGCCTGAATTAACTGCTGGGCAGGATACTTCCCGTCTTTGCCGGGATTGATCGCACCAGCGTCACTGCAATTCTTTCCCAGGACGATCTGCGATACACTTCCAATTGGCATTGGATCTTTGGAGGCAGGCCTGAGATGAATGCATTTTTTCTTACTCTTCTACTTTGGTCCCAGGTTGTCGGCCCGCCCGGCATCGCGGACCCGCCATACCCGGCCGACGCCTTTCGCGGAGGCACATTAGTCGCGCTTGTCGAGTTCCATCCCGAGTCGGAAAACCGGATATCGCTGCTTCATTCCGAGGCGCCATTTGAAAAGCCCGTTCGGGAAGCGTTAAGCCAATGGCAATTCCATTCGGGCTCTACGAGCAAAAGCGCCATCATCGTGTTCAATTTTCGGGACTTTATCGTTCCGATGAGCCGGAGTATCGCATGCTCCCAACCTGATTGGTCATTGCCCGTGCCTAATTTTGTTGTGGACCCCATCTACCCGGAAACAACCCTTCGATTTGCAGGCGCCGTTACCGCGCGACTGGGCATCTCAGTACAGGGAAAAGTTCAGGCGGTCGAGATAATGAAAGGGATCGATGAATTCAACCAGTCGGTCACGGATGCCTTGCTGCAATGGAAATTCAAACCGGCGTTGAACAAACTGGGGAAACCGATCGATTCTGAAGCGTATGCGGTCTGCATCTATCGTCCGCTACAAACACGGCAGGACTGATTTTTTACAGCGACAGGAGAACCGGAATTGAAAGATATAGACTGGACTACTGATTTCAAGGGAGCGATCACGATCTGCGATCTTCAGGGAACCGTGATCGATATGAATGAACGGGCGGTAGAGGCGTACCGAAAGGATGGCGGCAGGGATCTGATTGGAAAGAGCCTTTTTGATTGCCATTCGGAGCCCTCGCGCAACCGGCTCCGGCAGCTGCTGGAAACCGGGGAATCGAATATTTATACGATCGAAAAAAAAGGAATCAAAAAGCTCGTTTACCAGGCGCCATGGCTCCAGAGCGGACAACGAATGGGCATGGTGGAATTGGTCCTGGAAATCCCCATGAACCCTCCACACTTTCTGAGATGAAAACGGGCTCTGCGGAAACCACCGCCATCGATTCGGCACATTCCTGTTTCTTCCGTGTTTTCCGTGGCCCCGCTATCCTGTATCCTGTACGCGTTACGAAATTGGAGGTGAAGTTTCATGGCTGAAGCCGTCAGTTCAAATTTCATCAGTGAAGCGGTACGTGCCGACCTGGCCGCAGGACGATTCTCCCGGGTGATCACACGTTTCCCCCCGGAGCCCAATGGATATTTGCACATCGGCCATGCCAAAGCGATCTGCATCGATTTCGGGATCGCGCAGGAATTCGGAGGGATCTGCAACCTGCGCTTTGACGATACGAATCCGACCAAAGAGGATCAGGAGTACATTGATGCCATTCAGGATGGCGTACGTTGGCTTGGATTTGACTGGGGCAGCCGCCTTTGCTATGCCTCTGACTATTTCGAGCAGATGTATCGGTGGGCGATACAACTGATCAAGGCCGGAAATGCCTATGTCGATGATCAGAGTGCGGAGGAGATCCGGATCCATCGCGGCACCCTGACGGAACCGGGAATACCCAGTCCGTATCGCGATCGCAGCGCAGACGAAAATCTTGATTTGTTCGAAAGAATGCAGGCGGGAGAATTCCCGGACGGCTCCCGGGTGCTGCGCGCAAAAATCGACATGGCGTCCCCGAATCTGAACATGCGCGATCCGGTCATGTACCGAATTCTGAATGCACCGCATCATCGTACCGGGGATCGCTGGAAGATCTACCCCATGTATGATTGGGCCCACGGCCTCGAAGATTCGATCGAGGAAATCAGCCACTCTCTCTGTTCGCTCGAGTTCGAAGATCATCGACCGCTGTATGACTGGTTTCTCGAACAGCTCGGCATACATCATCCGCGCCAGATCGAATTCGCCCGGCTTGCCATCAACTATACGGTGATGAGCAAACGGAAACTGCTGCAACTGGTGGAAAAGAAACTGGTGACCGGATGGGATGACCCCAGGCTTGCAACACTGGCCGGTCTGAGGCGACGGGGCTATACGCCGGAATCGATCCGGGAATTCTGCGATCGGATCGGCGTGGCGAAGGCAAACAGCACGGTTGATTTTGCCTTGCTCGAGCATTGCCTGCGCGAGGACCTGAATAAGCGTGCTGCACGCACAATGGCCGTTCTAAGACCGCTCAAGGTTGTATTGACCAATTATCCCGAAGGGCAGATCGAGGAGCTCGATGCGGACATCAACCCCGAAGATCCGGCCGCAGGCAAACGGAAGATACCCTTCAGCCGGGAACTCTGGATCGAACAGGATGACTTTCGCGAGGACCCGCCCCGCAAGTTCTTCAGGCTGGCGCCCGGTCGTGAAGTGAGGCTCAAATACGCCTATTACATCACTTGCACGGAAGTTATCAAGGATCCTGCCACTGGCTCCATTGTTGAACTGCGATGCACCTATGATCCGGAAACAAGGGGCGGATGGTCCAAGGACGGCCGTAAAGTGAAAGGAACGTCTCACTGGATATCCGCGCCACATTCGGCCGCCGCGGAATTCCGCCTGTATGATCGCCTCTTCACCGCTGAGAATCCCGATGAGGGCGATGGCTTCCTGACCAAGCTGAATCCCAACTCGCTGGAAATCCTGGAGGGATTCATGGAGGCCGGAATGGCGGGAACCTCTGCGGGTAGCCGATACCAGTTTGAAAGGCAGGGATACTTTTGCGTGGATCCCGGTTCCAGACCGGACCGGATGATTTTCAACCGAAGCGTTTCCCTCAAGGATTCGTGGTCCAAGCAGATGAACGCGGAATAGACGGGGCCCCAACAACCCGGGGCCTCCGCATCTTCGTGGCTACCGGGATTTTTTTACTCCAATCCGGGCACAATGCTCAGCCACCGGACACTTGCTGCACCACGGGGATACCGGAACACACAGGTTCTGCCCAAAGGTCACCAGGATATCGTTATAGGTCTTCCAGTGTCGTTTGGGCAGTTTTTCTCTCAGGGCAAATTCGGTTTCATCCGGCGTTTTGGTTCCCACATATCCCCAGATATTGGAAATCCGGTGTACATGGGTGTCGACGCAAATGCCGTAATCACCGAAGCCAATCGTCAGTACCAGGTTTGCAGTCTTCCGGCCGACACCCGGAAGCTCAAGCAAGGCATCCATGGAACGAGGCACGGCCCCTCCATAATCCCGCAATAGGATCTTGCATGTTTCAATAATGCTCCCGGCCTTCGTATGATAAAATCCCACGGGATAAATCAGCTTTTCGATTTCCTGCTTCGATAATTTCAGGATGCTTTCGGGGTTTGGCGCCCTGGCAAGAAGCTTTCGAGACGCCTCTTCGGTAACCTTATCCTTGGTGCGCAGCGAAAGTATCGTGCTGATCAGTGTTTCAAAAGGACGATCCGCGGCCTGCTCGGCGACCAATCCCACGGCGGGCACTTTCCATTCACGTATTTTCCGCCTCAGGATGCGAAGAACGATATTGATGGTTGCTGTATCCATTTTGCCTCTCTGGAACGAGACACCGAGTTTACATCGATGTCTTCCAGTCTCAAAGCCTCGCAATGCCTTCCTGTTTGGTTTAATATAAGGCCTATCTATATCCACACGATGCAGGAGGGCTGAAAAATGAAACCAGGGCTGAAAGAGCAGTTCATCGAACGCTGGAAGAAATATTTCGCCGATGCCGAACTCCCGATTGTCTTCAACTACACAGATGAGCCGGGAGAAACCCATTTGGTTAGGTTCTCTGAGGAGGGAATGCATTGTTTTATCGGAAACCTGGCGGCGGTCCGGCAGGGCCAGTCCCTGTGTTTTGACACAAAATCGGTCGCCTGTTTTGGAGGCAAGCGCTATCTGGGGTTTACGCAGAACCTGATGCCGGGCTTTGAATATTTTCTCTCGTGCGGCATTCCCGGCAAAGTGGAGGGCGAACGATACAAGAAGTCGCCGGAACTCGTAACCGAACTGATGAAAGTGCTTCCTATGTTCAAGGCTCCGGCATCCAACGTCGTATTTAAACGCTGGGACGCTATTGAAGAGGCGGACGACCCACAGGTCGTGGTCTTTTTCGCACAACCCGATGTCTTGTCCGGACTCTTCACTCTTGCCAATTACGACGAACCGACTAACGAAAGCGTTTTTTGCCCAATGGGAGCAGGGTGTGCCACGATCGTTCAGTATCCCCTGGTGGAATATCGTTCAGATCATCCACGCGCTGTATTGGGTATGTTTGATGTCTCCGCAAGACCTGGAGTGGATCCAAACGCTCTGACGTTTGCGGTGCCGATGCAGAAGTTTGAGCGGATGGTGGAGAATATGGATGAGAGTTTCCTGATTACGGAGTCCTGGCGGAAGGTGCAAAGCCGGATGGGCAAATAGGGCTCGATTCCCGTCATTCATGGAATTCGTGCCAGACCAGCAGCCTGGAGTTGGCACGAATTCCGAAAACGGCACAAAAAAAGCGCCTGCTATTTGGCAGCCCGCATCGATGGTTCAGGCAGTCGCGATGAAGCTTTGATTTCGGCAGGAGGAACCGTCGGGCCGCTCCAGGTCATGAAACCTCCTGCGTCGTAGACATTTGTATATCCCGAAGCCTCCAAAAAGGCTGCAGCCCTCGCGGAGCGGTTGCCGCTGCGGCAATACACCACGATGGCAGTATCCTTGGGAACTTTATCCTTGATGTCTTTGAACTGATCCGGCCACACGATGTTGTACGGCTTGCACGCCGCGCTTCCAATAGCGGTGCTGATCTCGCTGACGCCGCGCACATCTATCAAAACAAAATCAAAGGGCGCCTGGTTTTTTTCCAGGTAGCTTTTCAGCGTATCCTGGCTCATCGGCTTCACTGCAGATTGGAACATTCCCGAAACCAGGGCAACCAAGAGAAAAATAACTTGCATAGGGGTCCTTGTGAAAAATCAATTTGTCAAACAACCTGTTTTTTCGGCTAGTATAACTGAAAGCCTCACCGGCACAAATCTGAAGCTCGAAACTTTCTTTTGTGTTTCTTGACTTGAATCAAGGATCTTTTTCTCGAGGCATCGCAATATATCGTCGTACTGATTGGAACGGTGAACGGCAACAAACAGGGAAAGCGAGATAGCAATGAGACGGAATATAATTACGATCGACCAGGAAAAATGTAATGGCTGCGGCATGTGCGCGAGCTCATGCCCGGAAGGTGCCTTACAGGTTATTGATGGCAAAGCGCGACTGGTGGGAGACCTGCTTTGCGACGGGCTGGGAGCCTGTCTGAGCTCATGTCCTGAAGATGCCATCAAAATCGAAAACCGTGAGGCAGAACCGTATAACGAGCTCGTGGTCATTAAGAACATCATTCGCCAGGGCCCCAATGTTCTCCTGGCTCACCTCGAGCACCTGAAAAGCCATCGCCAGCTTACCTACCTGGATCAAGCCCTCTCCTATCTTCGCGAAAACAAGATCCCCGTGGATCTTCCGTCTGAATTTGCAGAACAACAAGTGCAGGCAGCTGCGCCGAGACAATGCCCGGGATCCATGAATCGCTCCTTTGCGGTTTCACCGGAGCCTCTCGACAATCAGAAAACTCCATCGCAACTCTCACACTGGCCCGTTCAGCTCCATCTGCTATCGCCCCAGGCCCCGCAATACCGGGATTCGGACCTGCTGGTTGCCGCCGACTGCGTGCCTTTTGCCTTCGCCGATTTCCATCGAGACTACCTGAAAGGACGAACGCTCGCGATTGCCTGCCCCAAGCTCGATTCCAGGCAGGAGGTATACACGGAAAAGCTGGTGGCGATGATTGACCAGGCCGAGGTTCGATCCATTCGCATCATGATCATGCAGGTTCCCTGCTGCTCGGGATTGCTGCGACATGTGGTGGACGCGGCCGGCCGGGCAAAGAGAAAAGTGCCTATCAGTTGCGTGATCGTAGGTATCAGCGGCGAAATATTGAGCGATACGCCCATCGATATCAATCAATAGATCGGGAGACGAAAGACCGGAGTCAGTGGCCAGGATGAATTCTGGCTACTGGCTGCTGTGTTGCAGGAGTTTCTGCAGTCTGGCGCCTGTAAACTGTCCGGCGAAAAAGGCGCCGATCAGGACGGGGAACGTAATCAGGTGCCAGCCCAGGCCCAAAAGTATCCGACAAGCCACGACAAGCGGAACTGGCGCATGGATCGCAAGGATCCACTGCACGGAAAACCGGCGCACTCGGGATCTCCAATACCCAAATGGCAGATTCAAGAGAAAAACAAGAATGGATGCGACCCAGAGCATTTTCACTATATCGTTCCCCGTATCAAGATAACCTTTCCTTTTCGATTATTCCACCTCCCTTTGTCATGACCTGTTAATGCGGTCGGGAACGCCCTGTGGCCCCGGCTGATTCCACAGCTTGACATCGGGGACAGCGCATCGGAGAATTTCACCTGCTTCAGGATGCCGCGGGAAAACCTTGCGGCAATTCCGGAATGGGAGAACCCCGATATGTTTAAACGGCTTGGAATAGTTGCAGTCATTTTTTTATTGGCCCTTTGCAGTGCGATCCCGGCTCAACAAAAGCCGGCGGCTCCCGGACTCACGGTTCCCGCCAATCCTGTCGCGGCCGCCGCTGCAGCCTCAACAAACGCAGAGTCTGATCTGGTTGTCCTTCGAGTTTCCGGCGAACCCATTACCGAAAAGCAGGTAATGGCGGCCATGGAAGTTTTAGCAAAACAGATTGTGTTAAAGCCGGATCAGCAGAACCAGCGCAATGCCATCCTGTTCAAGGGAGCGATTGATAATCTCGTCATTACGACATTGCTGAGGGCCGAAGCCAGAAAACAGAATATATCGGTACCCAAGGAAATGATTGATCAGCAATTCGACTCGTTCGCCAAGCGCTTTCCCAGCATGGAGGAATTCAAAAAAGCGCTGGCTGAACACGACTCCAATGAGGAGAAACTGAGAAAGTCCATTGAGGAAACGCTGAGCGCCCAGGAGGTATTGGAAAAAGTAGCCGATAAGATACCCGATCCTTCTGACGAGGAAGTGCAGCGGGCTTATGACAACAACCCCTACAGTGTGCCGGAACGTATGCACCTGGCACAGATCTTTATTAAGGCAGATCCAGGCAGCACGCCTGAACAAAAGGCAGAGCTCAGAAAAAAACTCGAAAGTATTCGAGCCGATATTGAAGCCAAAAAAATTACTTTTGCCGAAGCCGCCGACAAGAACTCACAGGCTGCCGCAGGGGCGCCCAAAGGTGGAGATATCGGGCTGATTGCAAAAGCGCAGATTACGGTTAAAGAACTTGCAGAAGCGGTATTTTCAACGGCACCTGGCTCTATGACGCCGGTTATCGAAGGCCCCCAGGGCTTTCACCTTGTAAATGTCATGGACATCAAGCCCGCAGGCAAACGTCCGCTGGAAGAGATAAAGCCGATGATCCAACAGCAGCTGAAACTGGCGGCCCAGCAATCGGCAACGCGAAAATATGCAGAGGAACTGAAAGCCAAAGCCATGATCGAGCCGTTCATGACAGCGGATGAATTTGAGAAGCGCCATCCGGCGGACTGATTTTGCCTAAAACACAAAGGCGCGAGGCTCAAACCCTCGAGTCCTCGCGCCACAAAACTGCGGGTCCCTTATTCCTTGGGAAGAACCCTGACCGCCCCCTTATCCGCAGACTCTGCAAAAAGAGCATAGGCGCGGAGAGCCGTTGATATCTGCCGCGAGCGTTTCGGTTTGAATGCAGAAGAACCTTTCGCCAGCTCCTGACCGCGTCTATCGGCAAGTTCCTTATCACTGACCGCCAGTTCGATTTTCCGGCCGGGGATATCGATGCGAATCGTATCGCCGTTTCGAACCAGTGCAATCGCGCCCTGGGCTGCCGCCTCCGGGGAAACGTGTCCGATTGAAAGCCCTGATGTCCCTCCCGAAAAACGACCATCGGTAATGAGGGCGCACTGGGCACCCAGGTGCATGGATTTGATGTAGGATGTGGGGTAGAGCATTTCCTGCATGCCGGGACCGCCCTTGGGTCCTTCATACCGGATAACAACGATATTCCCGGCTTTCACCTCGCCTCCCAGTATCCCTTCAATAGCCAATTCCTGCGAATCGTATACGCAGGCAGTGCCGGTAAATTGAAAAATGGACGGATCGACGCCGGCTGTTTTTACGATACACCCGTTTTCGGCAATATTTCCGGATAGCACTGCCAGCCCACCGTCCTTGAAATAGCAGTGTGCAAGATCACGAATGCACCCGGCCTTTCGATCAAGGTCCGCCTCCGAATAAAATGCATCCTGGGATGCCAGCTCCAGGTTTCGCCCTTTTGCCCCGGGAGCGCTCAAATACATATGGCGCGCTTCGCTTGATACGGTCGCCCGTGTGATATCGCACGTATCGAGAACAGTCTTCAGGCTTGGCGCATCCACGCGCCCGACGGAGGCATCAATCAAGTGGGATCTCTCGAGTTCTCCCAGGATGGCCATAATTCCACCGGCCCGGTGCACATCCTCCATATGGTAGGACGAACTGGGCGCCACCTTGCACAGGACGGGAATCTTCCGGGAGAGACGGTCGATATCCGACATCGTAAAATCAACGTCCGCTTCACGGGCAACTGCGAGCAAATGCAGCACCGTGTTGGTCGATCCGCCCATCGCAATGTCCAGCGACATTGCATTCAGAAAGGCCTGCCGCGTTGCGATGGACCTCGGCAAAACCGAGATATCGTCCCGTTCGTAGCGCGCAACGGCCATCTCGACAATCCGTTTAGCGGCCTTTTCGAACAGCTGGATGCGATTCCTGTGTGTGGCCACGATAGTCCCGTTGCCAGGCAAGGCCATTCCGAGCGCCTCGGCAAGACAATTCATGGAATTCGCAGTGAACATGCCGGAGCATGATCCGCACGTCGGACAGGCGGCCGCTTCCAGCGTTGAAATCTCCTGGTCGGATACGCTGGGATCGGCCGCGAGAACCATTGCGTCGATCAAATCGTAGCGCTTCGACCCGACGATGCCAGCTTCCATCGGTCCACCGGAAACGAAGATGGAGGGTATATTCAGCCGCATCGCAGCCATCAGCATGCCCGGAGTGATCTTGTCGCAATTGGAAATGCAGATCATGGCATCAGCCATATGGGCGTTGACCATGTACTCCACACTGTCGGCGATCAGTTCCCGCGACGGAAGGGAATAGAGCATTCCCTCATGCCCCATGGCAATCCCGTCATCGATAGCAATGGTATTGAACTCAGCAGCAAAACAACCCTGTGCTTCAATAATCCGTTTTACCTGCTGCCCGATCTCATGCAGATGAACATGTCCGGGGACAAATTGTGTAAACGAGTTGACGATGGCAATCACCGGCTTCCCGATCTGGTCTTCGCGCATTCCGTTTGCGCGCCAGAGACTGCGAGCTCCGGCCATTCGCCTTCCTTCGGTTGTCGTGGCACTTCTCAGTTTTGTAGGCATAAGTCCCCTTTCGATTTCCGGTAAAAGGTCAAAATAGCCCATCCCTGCAACAGAATCAACTGACAGCGCTCTTCAAAACTGGTCGCGCGGTTCATCTGGCAAAGTGCAAGGGCTTGAAACGTGTCTGAGCATTGGAACGTTCAATAGGCAAATGCTCGGATACGCTGTTATTCATCCTCGCGGGAATGGGCAAGGGTCTTAACAACTAAAAGAGCAAAAACAAGCAGAACCGTGACAAGAATGAACCGGTCATTGGAGGTTCTGACGGGCAGGAGAAGGTACAATGCCGCCAGGATTAATGCTCCATAACAGCCCATGGCGAGGATCAATCTGCGATTGTTCTTTTTCATCGGGGGATTCGTATGGGATTCGCAGCGTATAAGGCTGCGAATCCCACGGATAGAAATCGTGCTATTTTTTGGGCTGCTCCAGACTGGCCGCAGTGAGCGAGGCTACGTCAATCACCCGCATGGTTTCGTCGCAATTCAGCAGTTTCACTGAATCCTGAAGCATGTGCATGCAATAGGCACATGCCGTCACAATTGTGTCGGCACCGGCTGCCTGCGCCTGCTTTACGCGCAAATTGTTGATGCGCTCGCCGCGTTTGAGATCCATCCAATAATGCCCGCCGCCCGCGCCGCAGCAGAGGCTTTTTTCCCGGCGATTTTTCATCTCCACCACCTGGGAATTAGGAATTGTCTTCAGAATTTCGCGCGTCGAATCAAAGATCCTTTGGTAGCGGCCGAGATAGCACGGGTCGTGATATACAAACTTCCGGGCGGGGCCGGACTGTGTCTTCAGCATATCCAGGTACATCATTTCATGGATATATTCGCTATGGTGGACCACATTAAAGTCGCCCCCGAACTGTTTGTATTCATGCTTCAGCACGTTGTAGCAGTGCGGACAACCGGTCAGCAAGACCTTGAATTCACGCTGCTTCAGAATCTCCACCTGTTCCTTCGCCGTCTGCTGAAAGAGCATTTCCTGCCCCATTACGCGAGCCGGATCACCGCAGCATTTTTCGTCGTCTCCCAGCACCCCGAAATCAATGCCGCATCTGGTCAAGAGCGCGCAGAGATCCTCGGCAATCTTATGCTTTTGCGGATCGAAGGTAACGCAGCAGCCGATCCAGTACAGAACATCCACTTTCTCTCCCGGCCCGACCACGCGAACACCCATCTGCTCAATCCAATCCGTACGCTCAGACTGTGGACCGAAAGGATTCCCGTTTGTCTCATAGAGCCGAAGCGCACGTCCGGCTTCTTCCGGCATGCGTCCCTGGATCAGCACTTCATTGCGGCGGATTTCCATCAGGGTATCGACATGATCGATCAGCGCGGGACAGACTTCCATGCAGGCACCGCACGTCCGGCAATGCCAGATAAACTCCTCATCGAATGCCTTGCCTACAATGTCGAGGACTTCCGCAGATTCCTGACCGTCTCCATTTTTTCTCTCCCCGACGTCATTGAGAGATTTTTTCATGCGTGCCACAAGCTGGCGGGGAGTGAAATAGTCCTTGTCCGCCATGTAAGCGGGACAGACTTCCTCGCAGCGACCGCAGGAAACGCAGGTATCGAGATCCATGCGCTGCTTCCAGGTCAACTCTTCCGCCGTCTGCAATCCGATTTTGAGCTCGGCGTCATCGGCGCTTTCCATCAGCTTTTCGATGTCCGGCCGCTGCAATTCGCCCCTCGGCTTCAGCTTTGAAAAGAAGACGTTTGTGGGCAGCGAAAGCAGATGGACAAACTTCGTGTACGGAATCAGGGCAATCCAGCTCATCACCAGAATTGTATGTATCCACCACAGGGATCGGTGAATAGTCTTGCCGATGGAAGGCTCCACGCCGACAAAAAGGCCGGAAAGCGTTGCCCCTACCGGGGAGAGCATTTTCCACGCATCCCCATTAACCGCGATGCGCAGTCCTTCGACTAAATAGCCCGTGACCACCATGCAGGCAATCATCAGCAAAACCAGCCCGTCCTCGATTGTGTTGGGGACGGTCTCAGGCTTGCGCACATAACGACGGTATGCGGCCATTCCTACGCCGATAAGGACCAGCAACCCTCCCAGTTCCGAGGCAACCGAGAAGAACACATATACAAAGCCTTTGAATATGTTGATTTCTATCCCGAGCAGATGCCCCGCATCATACTGGATCATGATGATCAGAGTTGTCACAACCAGGGCAATAAAGGAATAAAAGACAAAACAGTGCAAAATGGCCGGAAATGCCGAATTGCGAACCTGCTTCTGAAGAAAAACCTCGCGCAGCAGAATCCCTAAGCGCTTTCCCCAATCGGCCAACCGTTCGCCGTCACTCTTCCCCTTTCGCCAGAACTCAATACGCTGGTAGACGCCCCAGGCGAAAATAGCCAGCGCGATCACAAATAGTGTGTACATTGCCCAAACCTGGGAAATGTTCCACATTAATGGTCGGGTTGCTTCAGAAAGGGGTGGCATGTTTTACCTCGCTTCAGATCATTATCTTAAGTGTTTACGGACACACAGCAATCGACCGTCCCGGATAATCGTCCGTACAGCATTGGACGTTCCATTCATCGACAGCTAATGGCTGACAACTTGTGACTGCTTTTGATGAACCAAACCTGCGAAGTTCATCCGAACTGGTCTTGCAACATGATAACGGTGGGATCGAACGGAAGTACCCGGCACGGAAGGCACCCTTGGCAGAACAGGCAGCGATTCGGAACGACGACGGCACTGCTGCGAAACGCGGTCCCACAATAGGGTAGAACACCGCAGTTTCAGGCCCCGGCGATCCAGTTCTTGAAAAAAAGGCTCCAGATCCGTCATGGATCGCGAAAGCGCCCAGGCCCTTTCACAAAGGACCACGTCAAATGTCCGGTCACAGGCCAGCAGCGCTTGAATTCCAGGTCTTTTTAAAATACTCATTCCACTCGTATCGTCTGCAAACCAGCCCACAATTTCGATCCCATGGTCGGCCGCAAACTGCTTCATGCGTTCATCCTGAATTCCGCGAGGTATAGCATCGCCGGATTCAGCGCATAGCAGATTTCTACTGTACGCAACTGCCCTTGTCATCATCATTCCCAGATGTTTTGACTATTAAGGCCGACTGGTCCCTATTTTACACTGTGGGCGGGTCATTATAAACGGGAAAGGTCATAGGGGATGCCCGGACCAGTCCGATTCCGATGCCCTTTCCCCGCGGAAATGGAGTAATGTATGCCGTATTCGGAAATGCACTTTACTCCAATTCCACTCCGGTGGAATAAGGGAGAGCGCGTTTTAAGGAGGGATTCGATGAAAGTTGTTGCGTTCAATGGGAGCCCGAGAAAGCAAGGAAACACATACCTGCTGCTGAACACGGTTCTGGAAGAGATCCGGCAAGAGGGCATTGAGACGGAATTGGTGCAAATGTCGGAACGTGAACCGATCCGCGGCTGCGTTGCCTGCTATCGATGCATGCAGCAGAAAAACATGAAGTGCACCATTGAAGCCGATCCGCTCAATGAGTATTTCGAGAAGATTAGCCAAGCGGAAGGCCTTCTCCTGGGATCGCCGGTATATTTCTCGGATATCACGGCCGGTTTAAAAGGGTTGATTGAACGGTTCGGCATGGTTGGCAGGGCTAACGGAAATGTGCTGCGGCGGAAAGTTGGAGCGGGCGTTTTGGCCGTTCGCAGAGCCGGGTCCAATCATGCATTTTCGAGCATGAATTATCTTTTTCTAATCAGCGAAATGATCGTTCCGGGCTCGAACTACTGGAATATGGGAATAGGAAGAAATCCAGGCGAAGTGATGGAAGATGCCGAGGGAATCGCTACCATGAAGACTCTCGGGAAAAACATGGCCTGGCTGCTGAAAAAGCTTTATTAACCTCAAAGGCGAAAATAATCAAAGGGTAGCGCATCGATTCATGTCCGCGGGCAGCGGTGTGACTGTCCTTCAGCCGCATATTATTCGGGGGACATATGAAGGAAAACAAAAAAGCTCTATACAGTTCCCGTGAGAAACGCGTTTTGGATGTTGTGGCATTGAACAAGCCGGATCGCGTACCAATTACCGCTTCGTTTTATTTCTTCCCTGCCCGCCTTTATGGATGCACGTTCCAGGAAATGATGTATGACCTGGACAAAATGTATGACATCAACCTGCGCGCCGTGCTCGAATTCGAGCCGGACCTCGTACAAAGTCCATTTGGGACCATTCTGCCCGCATCCGTATTGGATTTGCTTGACTATAAACAGATGGCATGGCCCGGAAACCAGCTCGGACCTAACGTACCCTTCCAGTTTGTGGAGGGAGAATATATGAAGGCCGAGGAATATGACCATTTTCTCTCCGATCCGATGGATTTTGTCATCCGAAGATATTGGCCTCGAATTTCCGGTTCGCTGCAGGCCTTGGGCAATCTGCCTCCCTTCAGCAGCCCGACCAGCTTCATGTCCTATGGGATCGTCTCTCTTTTCAGTTCACCGGAAATGCAGGCGCTCCTCGATACGCTGAAGAAAGCGGGCCGCGAATTCAAGCGGCATAACACCTATGCCCAGCGCTATGAAAAGAAAATGAGGGCGGAGGGCTTCTTCACACAGGCGGGCGGCTATACCCAGGCTCCGTTCGACACCTTGGGCGACTTCCTGCGCGGGACCAAGGGGATGATGCTCGACATGTTCCGCCGGCCCGAACTGGTGATCAAAGCCTGCGAGAAGCTCCTGCCGATGGAAATTGAGCGCGGAATCAACGGGGCGCGCCGATCAGGCGGCAAATTCGTATTCATTGCCCTGCATAAAGGCCTGGATGGTTTTATGTCTCAGCAGCAATTCGATCGATTCTACTGGCCGACACTTCGCGAGCTGATCATCGCGCTGGTTAACGCGGACCTGATTCCCTACGTTTTTGTTGAGGGGAAATGCACCAGCCGGCTCGAAGCCATGAAAGACATTCCTGCCGGCAAGGTGATCTATCGTTTTGAAGCCACCGATATGATGAAGGCCAAAGATGTCTTGCGGGATCGCGTGTGCATTCGGGGCAATGTGCCGATTTCGTTGCTTGCAACGGGCACACCCGATGATGTGAAGGCTTACTGCAAGAACCTGATCGATTATGTGGGCCAGGACGGAGGCTTCATGATGGATGCCGCCGCTCACGTCACGGAGGCCAGGCCGGAAAACCTGCGGGCCATGTTCGATTTCACTAAGGAATACGGGGTTTACTAGAAACGTGTCCGTGAGAAACAGGTGGCCGCCATTCATGCGATAGAGGGCATTTAGGGAATCCTGATCCAATAAAGTCAAAACTAGCTATCTCGTGTTCCATCACGATCATGCTAAAATTGACACAAGAAATTGTAGTCATTGATCTTTCACGAGGAGGGATGAATGGCGGACTACGCGAAGCATCTTTACTTGATACTATACCCGAATGAAGCTCTAGTAGCATCGCAGCTTACACCCGAGGAATTCGGGATGCACTATTCCATCGGCAGCCCGCGCCATTTTACAGGCAAGGTTATTTTTGTCGAAGTGGATATAAACTTCAGGCATCCCTATCTTCGGCTCGATGATTATCTGAAAGGCGCGGAATCCAACGCACCAGGCAGACCCAAACGGACGAAATTCGTAAAATCCTATCGCGTGCTCGAGCACGTGGAGTTTTCAGCGTTGCAGAAACTCTACCTCGTCACAACCGATGGCGGAGTACTGGGTCTGGAAAGAAGCCAGGAACCTTCCTATGCCGAAGGAAAAACGCGCCTTTACCAGGAGATCTGCCCACTGCGCCTTCTGGTCGCATCCAACCTGGACCCACGTCACTTTGGGCACTACATTACCTCGGAAACGTGGTCCAAGGGCGCGCCAAAGATCTTCTTTACAAGATATGACATAGATGTGGATGCGGTTGTGGAGGAAAACGCGGTACATGCATACCACACGGGCCCGCTGCCTAACGTGAATCCCACCAACCTGCCGACTGCACTGAAGGAACTCCGAGAAGACTCGGGCAAGAAAACCAAAACGGTAAGCCTGAATCCCAACCTGGATTACATGAGCTACAAGACTATCAAGAGTGGTTTCTGGTTCTCAGGCGGGGAGGAGACGGTCTTCTACAGGATGCCTGGAATGGATGAGCTTCACGAGAAGCACTATTCCTGGTGGCGGCGGCTGTAAAGGAGATACGCATTTTCATTCGCGAAATTCGCGACTGTTTCCGCCGCGAATTTCGCGAATGGGAAGGCGAAACCCAACCTTATTTCTTAAACTGCGCAATAGTAGAAGTCAACATCACCTTCTGATCCGGTCCAAGCTTGAACACTTCGGTGATTTTTGCGGCATCCACCATGGCTCGCAGGATACAAGCCAGATTTTCGGACGCGCAGTACAGATACACATTCTGAGCAATGGCTCCGACACCAACCGAACTCCACCACAATCCCACATTTTCTCCGCCATAGCTCATGGTCTTTGTCTTTGCCAGATTCGCTACATAAACCAGACTTACCGGAGCGGTCTTGGCAAAATCCTGTTTCATAGGACCGGCGCCCCCTTCCAGTCCGCAATTGGCTCGGACATCCTGCTCAAGAATAACTTTCAGGGCATGCTTTGGCGCATCATAAAGGAAAAGGCCATCGGCGGTTGCAACGTAGATATCAATATTCTGCCAATCAACAGCGGAAGGGGCCGTGCGGTGATTCCCTTCGGGTCGATTGACGCCATCTGCCGCCCAAAGCAGATTTGATAGAGTCTGCATTGACAGTTTTTCTTCCGGACCGAAGCCTCCCCGGGTGCTCTTTCTTGCTTTGAGGGCCTGCATCAAAGGCTTGCCGCCGTCGGTCTGGGGCGGCGGAAGCTGGATTACTTTTCCGGCGGATTTGGCATCCTGCGAAAAGGAAAACAGGGGGCTCATGACCAGCAATACAGCCAGGCACAGACAAGCGACGATTGTTCTCTTCATCAAAATTCTCCTCTCAAACTGATCGTGCTTCCATGGATTCAATCATCAGCTGATAATTTACACTTTTATACAGCGGATGCATGCAGGGCGATAGTACTTTTTCCGAAAGGAGAAGGACTCGCTGCCCGTCACCTGCACGCCCGTTCAAATATGGCCCGAGGGTTGTCAATAAGCATGGTTCGAATCTGGCTGTCGGTTACCCCCAGATTCCTTAACGCCGGAATCACATCCTTCGGAATATGCCCAAAGTGCCAGTTAGGAAGTGCCGTCCTCATAGGTGCTTCTTCGAGCCAGTCAATAAAGCATGCCGCATCGTGAGAAAGAACCATTTTTCCTGCCAGCCCTTTCCGACACAGCCGGGCGACCGTATCCACGCGCTTTTCAAAAGAGAGGATCGAATCGATTCCAAAACGATCCATCCCCAGATAGGATCCTTTCTGTATCAACGCCTCGAGATAATCGCAATCCGTAGTATCTCCACAGTGCCCGATAACAACCCGCTCCAAATCTACGCCTTCTTCTTCGAATATCCGCTGTTGTTCAATTCCGCACCGGGTCCCCGCATGCGCGTGAGTGGTAATTGGAACACCGGTTTCACAGTGCGCACGGGCCACAGCGCGCAGAGACTTTTCCACTCCCCAGGTAACCCCCGGCCGATCCGTGGCACATTTCAGGACCGCAGCCTTCACTCCGGTTCCGGCAATTCCATCGCGAATATCATGAATGAACAGCTTCATCATAAATTCGCAGGCATCATACCGTCCGCCGGGAATGCGTGACTCCAAGTACAGGGGAAGCGCATCAAAGGTATACAGCCCGGTCGCAACCAGTATATTGATATCAACCTGAGCGGCAATTTTCTGAATCCTTGGGATGAAACGCCCCGCGCCAAGAACGGTCAAGTCCAGGATTGTATCAATTCCTTCAGCCTTTAAGCTGCGCAGCTGATCCACTGCGTGCCGGATGCGGACCGCCTCATCCCCCCAGCTCTCCGGATAGTTCTGGGTCACTTCCGGAGACAGAACAAAGATATGCTCATGCATCAGGGTTGCCCCGAGCATGCCTGGATCAATCGGCCCTCTTACCGCATTTACAGTTGCCATGGCTGAATAGTGCGCAGAATTATCTCGTGTACCCGCTTCGGCCCTGCTCCAAGCTATCCCTACGGATTGCCCGTCTGAACGTGGCTTCCAACAGTAAGTCGAAGCTGCCCCTCGGTTACGACTGTCTCTCCCGGTTCAAGGCCCTGGTCAATTACAATATTCTGATCGACATGCATCCCGGCGACCACTGGACGCGATTCCACCGTCCGGTCCGGCTTTACAACGAAAACAAAGGAACCATTTTGGCCAGTCTGTACAGCCTGAGCCGGCAGAAGAAGCGCATTGGGCTTTGTGTCGAGCCGCAGCGTTACCTGCACAAATTGGCCCGGCCACAGCGTATGCTTCGAGTTCTGGAACACAGCTTTTACGCGGATTGTCCCAGTGGCAGCGTCCACGGCATTGTCCGTGAAAACCAGTGCCCCCTTTTCCTCAAGACCTGATTTATCCCCGGTCGAAGCGGTTACAAGCTGTCCCGGTCTGATAGCGCGAAGCTGGGATTCCGGCACTGAAAAAGACACATAGATCGGTTCGATTTGATTGATGGTCGTAAGGGTAGAGCTGGAATTGACGATGTTGCCGGATTGAATCTCAATACTTCCGGTCCGGCCGCTGATGGGAGATTGAATTCGCGTATATCCCAGCATTACCCGTGCATTTGCCACGGCCGCCCTGGTCGCATCCATGCCGGCACGGGCACTTTGGATTGACGCCTGGTCCGCGCGTACGGCAGCGGAAATAGCATCCAGATTGGAATTCATCTGGTCCGACTGTTCCTTCGATACCAATTGTTTTGCATAAAGATTCGCATACCGTGTAGCCTGCGCCTGCGCATATTTTTGCTGGGCGGTATCCCTGGCCAGGTTGGCTTCTGCCTGGGCCATCGCGGCTTCATCCTTGGCCAGATTGGCTTGAATCTGGTTCAATTGAGCTTCATAGGTGCGGGCATCAATATTGAACAGTTCCTCTCCCTTTTTCACAGACTGTCCCTCGCGAAACAGTACTTTAATCAATTCCCCATTAACCTGCGATTTCACCGCCACGGTGGAATACGCCTCAATATTGCCTACCGCATGCACCTCCACGGGCACATCCACTTTGACTACCCTGGCAACCGAAACGGGAATTGCTCCCATGCCCTTCTTGGAGGAACGTTCCGGGGTTGCTGCGGTTTTTGTACAACCCTGCCAGAGAAATGAAAGCAGGGAGACACAAAACACCAATAACCCCATGCGTCGGGCAAATCCACGCCTCCCCGCAATATTCGACATAACCAATCCTCCGTAACAATAGGCCGCGTTACCGTGCCTCCGTCCCTACGAGTTCGGGAACAACATTTGTTTTGCCGCCACCCTTTCCTTTGCGAAAGAGGTGTCCCGCGCGCTCCAGGTAAACGTAAACGACAGGCGTAATAAACAAAGTCAAAAGCTGTGAAACCAGCAGGCCTCCCTCTACGGCGAGGCCGAGGGGACGTCGCGCTTCCGACCCGGCCCCAACGCCAAGGGCGATCGGCAGAGTTCCGACCAGGGCCGCCATCGTTGTCATCATGATCGGACGAAATCGAACCAGGCATGCTTCATAGATCGCTTCCGCGGGAGAACAACCTCGTTGACGCTGGGCTTCGATGGCAAAGTCGATCATCATAATTCCATTTTTCTTCACAATCCCCACCAGCATGATGATTCCGACAAACGAGTAGATATTCAGCTCTTGCCCAAACACCAGCAGGGTTGCCAATGCCCCCAATCCGGCTGAAGGCAAGCCCGACAGGATCGTGATCGGGTGGATAAAGCTCTCATAAAGGATGCCCAAAACCATGTAAATCACTAAAATTGCCAGTATCAGCAGCGTCCCCATGCCTTTTAACGAAGATGCATATGCTGCTGCCATGCCCTGGAACATCGTCGTCACACCATCGGGAAGCGTTTCACGTGCGGTCTGCTCAATCGAATCGACCGCCTGACCAAGCGAGACTCCTGGCTGCAGGTTGAATGACACGGTGACCGCCGGGAATTGTCCATAATGGGCAACGCTCAGCGGGCCAACCCCTGTTTCCAGAGTAGCAATTTGATTCAACGGTACCAGCTTGCCGGCCCTGGATTTCACATAAAGCAAGCCCAACGCATTTGGGTCGCGCTGATACTGAGGCAGCACCTCCAGAATCACGTAGTAGTTGTCCGTCGAGGTGTAGATCATGGACACTTGCTTGGAGCCATATGCGGAATACAGGGTGCTTTCAATCAAATCCGGAGCCACATTCAGAGACGCCGCCAAATCGCGGTTTATCTTTACCGTGATTTCCGGATTGTTGAGCTGGAGGTCACTGGAAACATCGATCAACCCCGGGATGGAACGCATTCGTTTTTCAAAATCCGAGCCAACCCTGTAGAGTTGGTCAAGATCTGGGCTTTGAAGGGTGAACTGGTACAGGCTCCGGGTCATCATGCCGCCGATGCGGATCAGGGGCGGATTCTGCAAGTATGTCCTGATCGATGGAAGCGCGTTCAGTTTGGGGCGCAGGCTTTCAATAACCTGCTCCGGAGTTACGGATCGTTCGCTCTGAGGCTTGAGGCGCAACATGAAACGTCCCGCATTCCCCGCATTTGCATTCGACATGAATGCATCCACGTACGGGCTGGAGCTGATTATTTTTGCGGCCTGCTGCTGAAGCTGAACCATCCCTTCATACGAAATATCCTGGGGGGCCTCGGTGTTGCCCTGCAACATCCCCTGATCCTGGCTGGGGACAAAACCCTTGGGCACGAACCCGTATAAATACATGGTTGCAAAAAGCGTCCCGACCGCGACCACCAGGGTGATAAACCGATGCTTCAACACACCGCGAAGAGTCCAGCCGTAGCCATCGCGCATTGCCTGAAAACCGCGTTCCGTAACTCGATAGAAGGTGCTCTTGTTTTCCGACTCCGGCTTCAGGATTCGGCTCCCCATCATGGGAGTCAGGCTCAACGCCACCAGGCCCGAAATCAGGATCGCTACGATAATCACAACCGCGAACTCATGGAAAAGCCTTCCCATGATTCCGCCCATGAATAAAACTGGGATAAAGACAGCAGCCAGCGAAATCGTCATCGAAAGGATGGTGAATCCGATTTCCTTCGCGCCATCGATAGCCGCTGTAAAGCGTTCTTTCCCCATCTCCATGTGGCGCACGATGTTTTCCAGCATGACGATCGCATCGTCCACGACAAAGGCAACAGACAGGGTCAGCGCCATCAAAGACAAATTGTCCAGGGTGTAGCCGAGCAGGGACATTGCGGCGAATGTGCCAATGAGCGACATGGGCAATGCCAGGCTGGGGATTATGGTAGCGGAGATATTGCGCAGGAAAAGAAAGATAACAAAGACGACAAGTATGACGGTTAAGAGAAGCGTGTATTTGACATCGTTGACCGAGTCGCGGATTGACAGAGAACGATCCAGCAGGATATCCATCTTTACCGAGGGTGGCACCAGCGAACGGAAGGTGGGAAGCAGACTTTTCACGGAGTCCACCACCGCAACCGTATTGGTTCCCGGCTGTTTTTGAATACCCAGCATGATGGAGCGTGCCGCAGATCGGGAATCGCAGAACCAGGCTGCCGATTTGTCGTTTTGAACGCTGTCAATCACGCGTCCCAGGCTTTCCAGCCGGATTGGAGTGCCATTCCGATAGGCAACCGTCAGGGCGCGATACTGCTCCGCGCTGGTAAGCTGTCCCGTGGCCTGAACAGTGTAAGCCTGCCTCGGCCCCCATAAAGTACCACTGGGCAGATTGACGTTGTGCTGATTAATTGCAGCCTCGACTTCGCCCAGGGAAATACCGCGAGCCGCCAGCAGATTCGGATCCACTTGAGCGCGTACCGCATATTTGGTCGCACCCCAGACATTGACCTGCGCAACGCCGGAAATCATGGAAATACGCTGTGCAATCATATTTTCAGCGTAGTTGTCCAGCGTGGAAAGCGACATGGTCTCGGAATTCATGGAGACGACAAGGATCGGCTGATCCGCAGGATTCACTTTCCGAAAGGTTGGCGGTGTCGGCATCCCGGGAGGCAACAGTCTTTGCGCCGTTGCAATGGCAATTTGAACATCCTGCGCTGCGGCATCCAGATCCCGATCGAGCGAAAACTGCAAAGTGATTTGCGTGGATCCCAGTGAACTCGACGAAGTCATCGAATCGACGCCGGAAATGGTGGAGAACTGCCGCTCCAGCGGAGTCGCGACGGAAGCTGCCATCATCTCCGGGCTGGCACCCGGGAGCCCGGCATTGACCTGGATGGTCGGGAAATCCACATTGGGGAGGTCGCTGACAGGAAGAGTACGATATCCAACGACTCCAAAAATGATGATCCCCAACATTACCAGCGTCGTCATCACCGGGCGTCGAATGAAGAGTTCGGTAATATTCATAGACAACCTTCCAGCAAATAAGCCTTCACAGGTCTAATACGCGGGGGAGTTCAAATCCTTTCATTTTTCCGGCGGCATTTTGGGGGACAGCCGAATGAGGCGGTTGGGAAGATCCCCAATCAGGATTTCTGAAGCTCTTGCAACAAGCCGAGCCGAAGACTTTTCAGCCGGGGTTCGAATAGCTGCCGCAATTTTTTCAATTCCTCGGTCCAATAGAGATTTTCCGCCGGATTGCAGCGCACGGCCGTTCCCCCAATTCCCAGAGGCTTCAAAGCGGCCGCCTCAATTGCAGCCGACTGCTTCTCTTTCTCCTGACTCAATTCGCGAACAATCAGCCAGTAGTCCTCTGCAGCCTTCTCAATGTATGAGGCTTTCGGGGAAACCGCATGGCGCAATCCGATCAATGCTTTCTCCGCCGACCTCAAATCCCCTTCGAGCTGCAGCGTGCGACACAAGCCCGAGATCAGAGCGCGCCGGACAATCAGCCTCTGTTCCACAGGCAATTTTTCGATCTGCTCCGGTAATTCATCCTCGTTAACCAGGCCACTCAGATACCTGCCGGCAAGGGCCTCGCCAAGCGGGCCATATTGTTTCTCCTTTTGCGCCGCAATCTCCTCCGGAGTCAATTCAGGCATAGCAGATATCCGCTCCATCGCAAGCTCCAGAGCGCTTTTTACTCTTTCTTCTTCCACAACTGTCCCTTTCAGCTTCAATAAAGGATATTCCTGATGTATCCGAAATTATCCCGTACCGCTTCCTTACCCTGAATGATCCCTGGATGGCCATATGGATGTCCACACAGGAGGCAGTCCACATCCAGTTCTGCGAGCCTTTCAATAGTCCGCCCTAACATGCGCGAATCGCCTCCCGGCAAATCCGACCGGCCGGTGCTCCGATAGAATATGCAGTCTCCGGCGATCAGAGCGCGGTGCGCAGGCCAGTAAATGGTGATGTGTCCCGGCGTATGACCAGGGGAGTGGTAGATCTGCAATATCGTGGTCGGTTCCGCGCCAAGTTCGAGAGTGCCCTCGTCCAGAAAAACATCCACCTTACCCCCCATACCGGAATAGGCGGGAGCATCCGACTCATGCATCGCAACCATGGCTCCAAATTCGTTGCGGAGAATGATGGCGGATTCAGCATGATCGGGATGGCCATGGGTCAGGACAACCATTCCAATCAATGCCGTATCCAATCCATCCCGGCGCATCTCTTCGAGCAGTCTGTCCAACCCGGCTTCCCGGTAATAGGGTGTTACGAGATGACCGGGATCTACGACTACATGCTTCCCATCGTTGAGGACACCGGAAAGCACATAGGAGCTGCAGTTATTGTCATTCCCTTTCCAAGGGTACGCATAAAGACTATCGATCAGTTTCATATCGAAGGATTCTACCCTTTCGCCGCATGAAAAAGAACCACAACGCCGGATCGCCTGTTCTTGTACACATGGTATAAGCTCGGGGCACGAGCGGATCAAAATCCAGGAGTGTTTCTCAGGAGTATGTCCTGGGCGAGGAGCCTGTTCTAGAACTGCCCGGGACTGCGATCGTAGAACAAGGTCTGTTTTTTCTGGAGCTGTCTATAAATGATTCGGAGTGTCGCCAATATGGGAACAGACAGGAATGCACCGGCAATTCCGGCGATCTGGCTCCCGGCAAGAACACCGAAGATGACCGCAAGGGGATGCAGCGCCGTACCGGAACTCATCAGCAGCGGGGATAGCACATAATCCTGGAACAAACGGAATCCAGCCAGAAACAGGATGATCCAAATAATGTGACCGAAGCCGCTCAATCCTGCCACAAGCAAAATAATGACAGCGGATGTTAGCGGCCCCACCAAAGGAACAAACTCAAAAAAGAAGGCAATGGCGCCAAGCAGCAACCCATACGGAAGCCCTATGATGCTGAAGAAAGTTGCATAAGTTACGGATGTGGCCAGGCCAAGCAGGACAAGAGCGCGCATGTACTGGGCAAAAAGCAGATGAAGGTCGTCCGTGATTTCCCGAAACATCTCGCGGCTGGGACCTTCACTAATGCCATTCAGTGTCGATGTGATCAGATTCCTTCCGTCCTTCAGAAAGAAAAAGCTCAGGATAGGAACAAGCACAATGAACAACAATATCTCCGCATGCGAGACAACACTCATGACCGCATTAGTGATCGGCAGGATCAATTCGCGGGAATGCGAAGCCAGTTGCTGCTGAATCTCGCCGACAATCTTTTTCCCAATCCCGGCACCAGTGACCGGCTGTTCCAGCTTGGATATCAATTCCGGAAATCTCACCGCGAGAGCATTCGCCTGTATCGCGATGCGCGAACCTACCTCTACTCCAATAACGACAAGAATTCCTATCAGCGCCAGATAGACAATGGTCAGCGAAGGGAGTTTGGATCTTCCCGGGAGTCGCTGATCGAGGAAGTTCACCAGCGGCCAGAGGAAATAGGCGAAAAGCAGGGCGACAATGAAGATGAACAGCGTCTGCCCGATCAGATATACAATCGCTGCCAATAGTAGAATCAGCAGAACAGTCCATGTATATCGTGCAACCCGCGCATCAATTCCAAGCATATTTCGATCATAGCAACTGATTTGTTCCGGCGCAACAAATGCCGCTATCCGAATCAGGCTGAATTGCATGTTCCTGCCGCTCCCCCGGCGCTTGATGGCATCCATTCCCGGCCAAACGCCGCAGTTTCAAAGCGTAGTTTGAAAGGATACAATACTCTCGAGAAAGAAATCCTGGAGCCATGAAACACAGCCTTTCCTCGGCAATTTATATTCTTCTGATCCTGGCAGGGCCGCGCATTGCTCCGTCACAACAGAAGGAACAGGAAACATTCAGATTTGCCGTCCGAAGCCAGCTCGTCGAGGTTTTTCTTACGGTGTCCCAGGAAAATCAGCTGATCCCAAATCTTGGAAAAACGGATTTCAACCTTTTGGAAGACGGAATGCCTGCGGCGGTAGACCGGGTGGACAGCCAGGAAGTCCCCTTGCAGGTTGTGCTTCTCGTCGACTTGAGCGAAAGCATTCGCCCTTCCCTGCGTACTGTTCAGGAGGCGGCGATTACCTTCCTCGACAGCCTGAAGCCTGCGGATCGCGTCCTGCTGATCCTCTTCAACTCGGAACTGCAAACCTTTGAGCAGAACACCGACAGCCGGAAAGCCCTCATCGGAGAAATCGAGCACTCCAGAGCACATGGCATGACGCGGCTTTACGATGCCATGATCGCGGGCATGAAATACCTGGAGGGGAAACCCGGCCGAAAGGCCATCGTCTGCTTTACCGATGGCCAGGATACGGCAGGGACTCTGTCCGGCACGGCGGCCCTCAACGCCGCAGCGCGCTTTGGCTACCCGATTTACATGATTGGATCCGGCGCGGGACTCGAACTGGACAGCCTGAAGCTGCTTCTCAGGCAATTCGCCGAAGTCAACAGCGGCCGGGCCTATTTCATTCAAAACATCAATAAACTGCGGGAAGCATTCAACAAGGTATCCGAGGAGCTTCGCGCGGCCTATGTGCTCAATTACTACACGAATGTTGCCCAGGATGGCCGTTGGCATAATTTGAGCGTTACGACCGTCGATCCATCTTTTACAGTCCATGGCCGGAAGGGATTTTTTGCTCGTCGAACGGAGGAAGGAGCCAGCAAACCCTGAAACAATACGCCAAAGGATTGCACCGGGAGCGCCTTCTTACCTAATGCTGCATATATTTGCCCAGAGAACTTGGAAGTGCAATGCATATCGGCCCCGGAGGGCCTGGGGACTCAATCGCGTCGCAGGGCTCGGAACAAATAATACGCGGCATTAGGCGCCTCAACCGCATCAGCGTCGTGGAAGTATCCGCGCGCTTGCCGCCGGGACAGCGGTGCTCGCCAGTTCCGCCTGAGCCTTTTTCAGCCGTCTTCGCAATTGGGCGGTGTGCTCCTGATGGCACCAGAGGCAGAGCGTTCTCAGGTTTGAAAGGTCACATTCGCCGCCGCCTTCAGCGACTGGAACGATATGGTCTGCATCCCAAAAGCTTCTTCGTTTCCCATGCAAATCAAGCTGGCTCGAAAGTGCCTTCCTCTTGCGAGACGGGATCATCTGCAATCTGCGGTAGAATTCGATCGTATCCAATCCACATATCGCGCAGATTCCGTGATCTCGACCGAGCACCTGCCGGCGCAGATAGCCTGGATCCGTTCTCAATCGCCATTGGTGTACGCATTGCTCATCGCAGAATGTCCGCCGGCCGGCTGGAACCTCGTGGCCACACCAACGGCAGATCCCCCGGCCGTTAGGTCCGCGCTTTACGGTCTTTCGGATCCAGCCCCCGGCTTTCTTCCTGTTTACGCTCATTATTTCTGCGGAAGATCCTTCCGGATATAACTGCCTCCGGGTCCCGTGGTGAAGTGAAAAATAGGCCGATCCACTCTTTTGATCTTCAGAGGGCAATGCACCATTCCCTTTGGAACGAAGGCAATGAAGCTGTTGGTGATGGTGTGCTTTTCACCATCCAGCCATAATTCGATTTCTCCTCCGAGGTCGCGCTGATCGTCAGGATTGGTTCCAAAAAAGCCGATCACCTCATCAAAATCGTGGACATGCGCTTCAACGCGGGTGGCCTCAGAACCCTCCTGAAACCACAGGCATTCGCAATAGAAAGCTCCCGGGATAACGGACTTATCAAGCCAGGCGATGTGATTGGCCTTCCCCGGATACGCAGCATCGCTCTTCTGCTTGAATTCCGGAAGGTTCATTTCCGTGATGATATATTGACTGGTTTTGCTTTCAGGCATGGCACCCCCTTTGGATCTATATACAGGGCGAGTGTACCATGGAAATATGGCACGAGAAGCGGATTCGGGAACCGGCGGGTTTGCGGGAACTATTCGGCCATGATCTTCGTTATCTGGAATGAATGGTTCTGTATCCGGAATGTCCTATCCTGTATCCTGTACCAAAGCCGAGGAGCTGATATGGAAGACATCTTTGTGAAAGAGCGGGAGCGAGCCCGTATTCCGGATAAATACAAGTGGGATTTGACAGAAATCTTCGCGGATGATGAAGCATGGATCGCAGCAAAGCAAAAACTCGTCGTCTCTTTTCCCTCCATCTCACCATTCCAGGGAAAGCTTTCGGAATCTCCGGCAAAGATGCTGGAATGCCTGGAGTTGGTAAACCACATCCATAAGGAGTGCACAAGACTGTCCTGCTATGCCAGCATGAAATCGGATCTGGACACGCGGGATGCCGGATATCTTGCGATGGACCAGGAAATGGGGCAGATCGCGTCCGACATTTCGGCATTGGATTCCTTTATCGATCCGGAAATCCTGAGAATGGGCGGGAAGGCGATTGAGGAATTTATTCATCAGGAGCCGCGATTGGCCGTATACCGGCATGTTTTCGACGACATCCTGCGGAAAAAGGACCACACGCGAAGTGAAGGCGAGGAGAAGATTATCGCGGAAGCCGGCCTGATGGCAGATTCGCCCGCAAGCATCAATAATGTTTTCACCAACGCAGACTTCCCCTATCCGGAGGTGGAGCTGGATGGAGCTTCCGTCCGCCTGGATCCGGCATCGTTCAGCCTCCACCGACGCTCGCCGGTCCGCGAAAACCGGAAAATAGTATTCTCCGCATATCTGGGAAAATTGAACGATTATAGAAGAACGATCGGGGCACAGTTAGCGGCGGAAGTGCGCAAGAACATGTTTTTCAGTCGATCCCGCGCCTATGGCTCCAGCCTGGAACGATCTTTGGACAGTCACAACATCCCCGTATCCGTTTATAGAAGCCTCATCGCGGGGGCTCACGCACATATCGATACACTGCACCGGTATTTGAAGCTCCGCGGGAGCTTGCTCGGCCTGGATGAATTGCATTATTACGATCTATATGCGCCGATCGTGAAAGAACTCGAACTCAACTATTCCTTCGATGAAGCTGTTGACCATGTATTGGCTTCGCTGGAGCCTCTCGGTCAGGAATACATAAAAATAGCCCGTGAAGCCCTTTCAAACCGCTGGATTGACGTATACCACAACCATGGGAAGCGATCAGGCGCTTACTCCAATGGATCCGTCTATGATGTCCACCCGTACATGCTTCTGAATTACAACGGGAAATATGATGATGTGAGCACTTTGACCCATGAACTGGGACATACAATGCATAGCTACCTCACAAACGAGGCGCAGCCTTATGCGCTCTCGCACTATTCCATTTTTGTTGCAGAGGTTGCATCCACCTTCAACGAAGCGCTGCTCCTGGATCACATGCTGAAGCTCGAAACCCGGGATGAAGTGCGGCTGTCCCTGCTGGGCAATTATCTCGACAACGCACGCGCCACGGTGTTCCGACAGGTGCAGTTTGCGGAGTTTGAGCTCAAAATGCATGAAACTGCAGAACAGGGAACCGCGCTGACAGGAGACCTTCTGAATTCGATTTACGAATCTATCGCCCGCGAATATTACGGTCACGACAAAGGGGTTTGTGTCATTGACGATGAAATCAAGGCGGAATGGGCCTATATCCCTCATTTCTTCTACAATTTTTATGTTTATCAATATGCGACCTCATTCACGGCATCCGCGGCTATTTTGGAAAGGGTGCTGGCGGGAGAGGAAGGCGCGGTATCGCGCTATATCGATCTTCTCTCATCAGGCGCCTCGGACTATCCGATAGAGCTATTGAAGAAGGTGGGAGTGGATATGACCACGCCTAAACCGCTGGAGGCAGCCATAGCTCAGATGAACCGGGCGATGGATGAAATTGAGAAAATTGCTTCGCGCCTGCATCTGCTGCATTAATCCATTCAGCATTCCCGTGCAGGCCAAAAGGAAACTGCGGTACTGAATATGTTGAGATATGCCCGACGAATCGCAATACTCATCATCGGAATGACAGTGCTGTTGATTGGTGTCGCGATGATCGTTCTGCCGGGGCCTGCCCTGGTTGTCATTCCTGTGGGGCTGGCCATACTGGCAACAGAGTATGCATGGGCCCGTCGATGGCTGAATATCGTGAAAGAATCCGCGGAAAAAGGAGCGGAAAAATTGAACCTCCGCTCCTTTTTCTCACGAAAAAAAAGCTCGACCAGTGCGCCTGACGGAACAGGCGCAGAAAATTCCTGATTGGCAGCGCATTCCATCAAAGCACAGTTCTGTTCCGGAAACACAACCCCGTGGTTCCTGATTTAGGGAGGCTAGCATGTCTGATTTACAGCAATGGTACATGTTGATCGGTGGCAATCAAATAGGCCCGGTGAGCATACAGCAGGTCATCGCCAATATTCAGAATGGCAGCGTGCAGGCAAACACGTATGTTTTCGCCGTTGGAATGAAGGATTGGGTTCCAGCGGGACAGGTGGAGTCTTTCGCCCCGTATTTCGGTTCAAGCCCGGTCCCGGTTCCGATACCCAAGGCTCCAGAAAAAGTCGCTCACGAAATTGACTTCAAGATCTTCGGCGAGGATCTCCAGTTTGTGGAGGTAGAGCTGGATCCAGGGGAAAGTGCGGTCGCCGAAGCCGGCGCAATGATGTATATGACCCCGGGCATTGAAATGAATACCATCTTTGGAGACGGATCTGCATCCAGCGCATCCGCGGGTTTGATGGGGAAACTTCTCGGAGCCGGAAAGCGCATTATCACCGGCGAAAGCCTGTTCATGACAGTTTTCACCAACTCGGGAAGCGGCAAGCAACAGGTCGCATTTGCGGCCCCTTTTGCCGGCCGGATTCTTCCAATGGATCTTACTACGCTGGGAGGAACACTCATCTGTCAGAAAGACTCCTTCCTCTGTGCAGCAAAGGGCGTATCCATAGGAATCGCGTTCCAGCGGAAAATCGGAGTGGGACTGTTCGGCGGAGAAGGATTTATCATGCAGAGGCTCGAAGGAGACGGGTTGTGTTTTGTCCATGCAGGCGGGATGCTCCACAGCCTGGAGCTTGCCGCAGGCCAGACCCTGCGCGTCGACACGGGATGCATCGTGGCATTACAGCCCAGCGTGAACTTTGACATTCAGTTTGTCGGCAAGATCAAATCGGCTTTGTTTGGTGGAGAAGGATTGTTCTTTGCCACCCTGACCGGCCCGGGAAAAGTGTGGCTCCAGTCGCTGCCCCTGAGCCGTCTCGCCGATAGAATCGTAAAGGCTGCATCGGTCGGTGGAAGAAAAGAAGAGGGGAGTATTCTCGGCAATTTCGGCAATCTGATTGATGGTGACTAAGTTTGGGTCCGAAAGCCCGAAGGCTCCGGGAAGAGTCTTCGGGCTTTGTCGAGGTCACGTGCTCCTAGTCATCGGATTTGTTTATAAGTAAAATTGATCCGGTACGCGTTTCCCGGGAGCACGATGAAAAAGCATTGGCGCAAGATTCTATCCATAATCATATTGGCGGTCGTACTCCTCGCATTCGGCTGCCACTTCCTGCTGCAGACTTCGCTCGTCACCCGGCTGCTCCTCAACCAAGCAAACCAATATCTCCGCCATAATGCTAACGTGGAATTGGGTGCATCCAGGTTGAAGCTCAACCTGTTCAAGCAAAGCATTACTCTGGAAAATGCAACCATCCGCGCCACATCCGCCCCGGACCTCCCTCCCCTTTTCCGGGCTTCCCGGATATATGCCAGGCTGGGAGTTCTTTCCACAATTCGCGGCTTGCTGACGATAGAGGATTTGCAGATTACTGCGCCCAAAGTTCATTGCTACGTTGGACAGGATGACAGAACAAATCTGCCGACAAGCGTCAAGAAAGCGGAATCGACAGCCCGATACCTGATTGTGCGCGCTTCTGCAGATAACGGTTCAATCCGCTATGAAAACCGGCGTCAGCAAACAGATTTGAATCTGCCCGTGTGGCATCTTGGCATCAGCGGAAATCCAGCCACGCTCGATCACCAATTGGATTACTCAACGCAGAGAGGCGGATTCATACAGACCAGGGATCAGACCATCCCAATGGACTCCATTCAAGTTCAGGGATCACTGAAGCGCGATGCCCTCGAAATAGGCCTGGCCCGGCTTTCATCACAGCATTCGATTCTCTCGGCAAAGGGTACAATCCGAGGCTTTTCAAATCCGCAGATCGATCTGCACCTGATCCCCGATCTCGATTTACAGGATCTCGCAGCCACCGCTGCTATCGGGCGGCGTTGGCAAGGCAAGCTGACGGGCAGCGTTCACGCTACGGGCCCAATCCCGGGATTGGAGATACAGGCAAGCATCCGGGGAATCAATGTCACGGCAGAAAGCTACAAAGGCATCGGGCTCGATTCCAGCATTCGCGCAACCTTGAACGACGGGAGTATCCTGCTGCGGGATTTTCAGCTAAGGTTTCCACAGGGATCTTTGCAAGGTGCCGGAACCCTCATTACTGGGTCAAATCACGGGGTGAATCATCTCGATGTTGCTCTGAAGGATTTTGATTTTTACCCCGCATGGAGGCTCATTCACCCGTCGTTTGATCTTGCCAGCCGGGGCACCGGGAAAATCTCAATGAATTGGGATGGCCCCCTGGGCGTTTCCAATCTGAATGGCAGAGCCAATCTGGATCTGCGCCCAACACGCCGAAATCCAGGACGATACATTCTTCCAGTTTCGGGTAATGTTGTTGCAGAAATGCGCGCGGGACGCATGACGGGAGCTTTGCAGGCTGCAACGATTGTCGGCACTCGGCTGCGCGGCAGTTTCTCGATGGTCTCTTTTAAAACCATCGATGCAGCGGTCCATGGAGACAGCGCAAACATCGAATCCAGCCTATCATCTGTTTCTGAATTTATCGGCAACCCCGATCCAACGCTGGTGGGCATGAAACTGGTAGGTCCCGTACAATTCGTCGCCAGTATTTCCGGCCCACTTGCCAATCCCCTTATCTCGGCCACTGTTCATAGCCCCTCTCTACAGGCCGGCAATCTAAAGGGTTTGGGAGTGGATGCGGATACTGCCATCAAGGATTCTCAAGTTGAGTTCCGAGGCTCCGTCGCGTTGTCGGATGCTTCGGTTATCGAAGCCCGGGGAACCGTTGCCTTCAGCAGGAATAGGGCCCGCCTCCAACTTGACGCATCCACTAGCCGCGTACCGGCCGGCACGATCCTCCCCATTCTCGGCAGCAGCATTCCCGCAAAAGGTGAGTTGAACGGCACCCTGCACCTGGACGGTCCAGTGGATAACCTCACCGGTTACGCTCGCATCGCAGGAACCGGGCTAAGCATTTATCAGGAACCGCTGGGTCAGTTTGAAACAAATCTGCAGGTATCGGGAAACGAGATTCGCTCCAATCCTTTCAGGTTTATCCGAGACGCACAGCATCCGGACACTAATTACATTGACGCAGCCTTCAGCTATGGGCTGAATTCGGGGCAGTTCGCGATTCGGGCAAACGGTAAGGACTTGATTTGGGAACAGCATCAGTTCCATGGCACTGAAATTCTCAACGGAAAAATAAACCTGAGCCTGTCCGGTCAGGGGACCTTCGAAAAACCCGTGATAGATCTTAAACTCGAATCCGGGAATATACAGGTGCGCGAGCGCAGGATCGGCCCCATCACTGTCCTGGCAACAATGCGGGACAACCATGCAACCATCAATGCGACGGCACCGCAAATAAACATCTCTTCATCCGCACACATCGGCACGCTCTCGCCATACCCTTTTGACGCAGAGATGCACATCCAAAATACGGATGTGTCATTGCTAGGGTTGACAGCCGCAAACAAACAGCCGGTTACAGGCACCATCGCTGCAACACTGAACAGCGATGGAAATCTTGATGCAATCAAAGATTCCCATTTTGCAGCTCGGATTCAAAAATTGGACCTGCGCTCCGGGAACCTGGAAATGCATACGGACGGCATACTCGAGGCGGAATATCGAAACCAATCGATTGCCATTCTCAAACCTGCCACGATTGTGAGCGGCAATTCCAGTCTGCTGGTATCTGGAAGCGTACCCATGGAGCAAACGGGAGCGCCTGGAACCGTGATGCTAAAAGGTCAGGTCGATCTGGCCCAGGCTGCGGCTTTTTTGCCCCGGCAGGAAGGCTTGGCCGTTGCCGGCACCGTTAACCTGAACCTTTCCGTTTCCGGCAATGCAAAGCAAATCAACGCGTCCGGACTGATCACCATGGATGACGGATACATCCGCGTACCGCACGTTGCCATGCCAATATCGAATATTCTTCTTCGGGCCAGTCTCGCCAATGGATCCCTGGTGTTGGATCGCCTGGAAGCAAGGCTGGGATTGGGCTCCCTGGCGCTCAAAGGAGAACTGCCCCTTGGGCTTCTTCCCAACCGTATCCCCATAGGTTTTCCGCAAAAAAAAGGCCCGGCCAAGCTGGAAGCAGACATCGTCAATTTTCAACCTGAGGCGGCCGGACTGCTGCCTCAGGGCGTGGAAGGATTCATATCCCTGCACGCTTCCGGACAGGCTGCCGGCATGAATCTTGACTCGGTCAATGCGGATATTGTCTTCCGGCAACTGGGATTCAAAGTAAACGAGATGACGCTGGGTCAAAAGGATGCCTCCACCATTGTTGTCCGCAATGGAGTCGCAACCATCTCAAAGCTGGCGCTCACAGGGACAGAGACGAGTATTCAGGCCACCGGATCCGCAAGTCTTCTTCCGGAGGGGCCGCTGAATCTGCGGCTTCTCGGCAGTTTCGACGCCGCACTCCTTACATTCATGGAGAAGGATCTGAAAACCGCAGGCAAAATGCTGGTCCGTATCGCCGTCGGAGGAAACCGCCGGTCTCCCAGTCTTTCTGGAGTAGCGGAAATGACGGGGGGCCGGCTCACAATGAGGGAACCGCGCGTTGTGGCCGACTCACTGAGAATGGGACTCGATCTTGCCCCAAATCGAATCACCCTTCGAGAATTCAAAAGCACACTCAATGGCGGAACACTGACAGCAAGTGGAACGATAGGATATGACAATCGGGAACTGAACAACTTCAACCTGAAAGCCGCGGTCCAGGACGCATTCCTGGAATTCCCCGATGGGTTGAGATCGGCAGCCAACGCGGACCTAACAATTACGTCTTCGGATGAAAACATCCTGGTAGGAGGCACAGTCCGTATTCTCGAGAGCTCTTACCGTGAACCGTTTGCCGTCACCGGATCTCTGCTTAGCTTCCTGAGATCCCAGCGGGTGATGATTGGAAGCACCGCACCCAACCCTTTACTGCAGCGGGTCCGTTTCAATGTCGCGATGCGGACTTCTGCCCCCCTGCTGGTTCAAAACAACATCGCCAAAGCTGAAGCATCCGCAAACATTCGGCTGGTGGGATCATTCTATCAGCCTTCATTTGTAGGCCGGGTCACGCTGGATCAAGGAGGCGAGATTGTAATGAACCAGCGGACCTACTATATCGAGCGCGGAACCGTTACTCTCACAGATCAATCCGAAATCAGACCCGAACTGGATATCGAAGCTCAAACAAAAGTGGATCCTTATACGGTGACTCTTCGTTTGACCGGCCCCCCGGAAAGACTTTCCACGATTCTTAGTTCAGAGCCCTCGCTCCCTGAGCCCGATATTCTTTCTCTGCTCCTGACGGGCAAGGTTAGTTCGGAAAGCACTCAACAGGTTGCGCGCAGCCAGGCATTGGCGCTGGTGGCCGGGCAGGCCGGAGAGGAAATCACGCGGGAAGCCCGCCAAGCCCTGCACCTGAGCACCTTCCGGTTGGATCCCGGAGGCCTGATCGCATCGGAATCGGATTTGGGAGCAAGACTGACGATAGGCGAGGATATCACGAGAAAGCTGAGCCTCGCCTATTCCATGGACTTGGTCAACAGCGGCAAGCAGATTTGGGCCGCACAATACAAGATAACCCGAACGCTCACCACGCAGGCAACGAAGCAGGAAGACAACAGTTACCGGGCGGAATTCCGCCACGATCTCCGGTTCGGCGGCGCGCCAGCCACGCGAGCATCGCGGACCGCCCAGACCAAGTTTACGATCGGTTCCATTCAGTTTCGCGGACAGGATCCGGAATTTGAAAGCAAGTTGAGGGAGAGATTCAAGGTCAAACCCGGCGACAGGTATGATTTCCCGAAGGTTCAGAAAGGACTGGACCGACTTCACGCCTTTTATTCCGATCAGAAGCGGCTGGAAGCGAATATTCGGCTTCAGCGCGAAACCCAGGACAAAAACGTCAGCCTTGATATCAGCATCGAACCTGGTCCTATTCTGGAATTCTCCTATCAGGGGTTCGCGCTATCACAAAAAATTAGGGAACAGGTCGAGGCTGACTGGAAAAACGGTGTTTTTGACATCGAACGATTGGAGGATGCCGTCAACACCCTCCGCCGGCAACTGCTTCTCGAAGGCTATCTGCAGGCCAAGATAACTCATGCGGTTGAAACTCAGGCGGATCGGAAGATTGTTCATTTCGTAGTGGAACCAGGAACGAAGTTTTCCAAAATACCGGTTCTCTTCCCGGACGCTTCGGGAATCAGCGCGACCGAACTGATCAATGCGTTGGACAAATCAAATCTTGAATTGGACATTTACGCGGATCCGCAGAAGGTAGCCGACTATATCAAACAGTATTACCGTGAACGCGGATTTCTTCAGGCAAATATTGCTCTTCCCAAACCGAAGCTCGATCCCAAAGCAGGGACGGGCGAAGTGGCCATCCCGGTTCAGGAAGGTCCACTCTTTAAGGTGGGCGATCTGGAATTCGAAAGCTATAAAGCCTTTGACTACGACCAGCTATGGAGTGTGATTCCCACATCCACCGGAAGCATCTACAACCCCAAGAGCATGCAGGATGCAATGCGCGCGCTGGAAACGCTGTACCACGGCAAGGGCTACAACGACGTATCCGTCACCTACCGTGTTTTGCAGGAACCCAAAGCCGCACGGGCTGATGTTGCATTCCAAATCACGGAGCGCAGGCAATCCATTATCCGGGAGATTGAGATTGAAGGAAACAGAGACACCAGCCGTGGCTTCATCCAACGCCAATTGGATTTCGAAATTGGAGACGTGCTCGATCTGAACAGGATCGACACAACTCGAAAAAGGCTCTACACCACGGGAGTATACACATCGGTGGATTTTCAGAACGAAGAACTGCCGGGCTCCACACTGAATTCCGCTGTAAAGAATATGCGTGTTCGCATTCGCGTCCGCGAAGCTCGCCCCTACCGCCTGCAGTACGGAGTCCTTTACGATACCGACCGCGGCCCTGGCGGTCTGCTGGAAGCCCAGAATCTCAATGTATTCGGGCGCGCGTCCTCCCTTGGAATGAAGCTGCGCTACGACTCCAACCTGAAGGAAGCTCGCATTTCCTACAATCAGCCGTTTGTCACCAACAACTTTCTTAAGCTGGACGCAACAGCTTTTGTGCAAAAGGAAACTCGCGTTGCCTTCGACGCAAAACGGGTCGGATTCGCGCTGTTCCGGGAAAAAGCGCTTGCCCGGAAGTATGTTTTCGACTACGGCTATCGCTATGACTACGTAAGGTGGGACGGGCTTCCTCCGGATCCCACGCTCTATCAGTCCAGCGCTCCTGTTTCACGCCTGGTTGCGACGGTGACGAGAGATACGCGCGATAGTATCCTGGACGCAACGCGCGGAGAGTTCACTTCCCACAGCTTTGAGTTTGGCCCCAGCTGGCTCGGATCGGAAACAGGATTCGCCCGGTATTCCGGACAGTATTTTCGCTATGTCCCGCTGGACAAGTACCTGGGAAAACCGGTGAAGGATAAGGAGGGAAATCGACTGCCGGCATCTCTTGTATATGCCGGTGCTCTGCGCCTCGGATTGACCACCGCGTTCAGCCATAACCAGGAAGTTATCTCTCCAGAACGGTTTTTTGCAGGTGGCGGCACGACGATGCGAGGTTTCAAGCAGGACATGCTGGGCCCTACCAAATTTGAAACTGATCGGGAAACGGGCGAACTGGTGGAGCGGCCCGTTGGAGGAGAAGCGCAGTTTCTTTTCAACAACGAAATCCGATTCCCCATCGTCAGTATTTTTCAGGGAGTAGGATTTGTGGACATCGGAAACATCTACCCGCGCATTTCCGATTTCAATTTTAGCCTGCGCAAGACGGCCGGAATCGGGCTTCGACTCAAAATCAAATTCGTCCCGATTCGTTTTGATTATGGATTCAAGCTCGACCGCAGGACAGGGGAAAGCCGGGGTGCCTTTTTCTTCAGCATCGGCCAGGCATTTTAGTCCGGAGAGACCGCAGCCCTTGCATCCAGCCGGCAGATCTTCCCAGTCTATGGCTCCGCATACTCCTCAATGGGAGGACACAGGCAAATCAGGTTGCGATCGCCGAAGGGATTGTCAATCCTGCCGACGGAGGGCCAGAACTTGCGTTCGCGAACCCATGCAACGGGAAATGCAGCCTGCTCGCGCGAATAAGGATGTGGCCACTCCTGCTTCAAGAGCGATTCCACCGTGTGCGGCGCATTCTTTAATAGGTTGTCAGTAGAAGGCACTCTCCCCTCTTCAATCGCGGCAATCTCCTTCCGAATTGAAATCATGGCGTCGCAAAACCGATTCAATTCCTCAAGGGACTCGCTCTCCGTCGGCTCAATCATCATGGTGCCGGGCACGGGGAAGGAAATGGTTGGCGCGTGAAATCCGTAATCCATCAACCTTTTTGCGACATCCTCTACTTCTATTCCTGCGCTCTTTTTCAGAGGACGAAGATCCACAATGCACTCATGCGCTACGAAGCCATTCCGGCCTTTGAACAGGACCGGGTAATGAGGGTCGAGCCGCCTGGCCACATAGTTGGCATTGAGAATCGCATAACAGGTCGCCTCCCGCAGTCCCCGTGCTCCCATCATGCAGATATATGCCCATGAAATCGGCAATATGTTCGCACTCCCCCAGGGAGAAGAGGAAACCGGTCCAATGCCTTCGCTCCCGCCCGTAGAAACGACAGGATGACCCGGCAGAAAACCGGCCAGATGTGCAGCGACCGCAATGGGACCAACTCCGGGTCCTCCGCCGCCGTGCGGTATGCAGAAGGTCTTATGCAGATTCAAGTGACATACATCCGCTCCGATTTCAAGCGGCCGGCACAGGCCTACCTGCGCGTTCATGTTTGCTCCGTCCATATATACCTGGCCGCCGGCCGCATGCACGGCTGCGCAGATCTCCTGGATGGATTCCTCAAAAACACCGTGCGTTGATGGATATGTAACCATCAACGCCGCGAGCGTATCCCGATATTGTTCCGCCTTCTTCTTCAAATCTCCTACATCGATATTGCCGTTTTCGTCACAGGCGACCACAACAACCTTCATCCCTGCCATTACCGCGCTGGCCGGATTTGTCCCGTGCGCGGAATCGGGGATCAGGCAAATGTTTCGATGTCCCTCCCCCTGCTTCTCATGGTATTTGCGGATGACAAGCAATCCGGAGTATTCACCTTGCGACCCGGCATTCGGCTGCAGCGACACGGCCGCAAGGCCGGTAATCTCGCACAGCCATTCCTCCAACTGCCTGAACAAAACCCGATATCCTTCGGCCTGATCGGCTGGGACGAATGGATGGATTCTGGAAAATTCCGGCCACGTGATCGGAATCATCTCCGCCGTCGCATTCAGCTTCATCGTGCAGGAGCCGAGGGGAATCATCGACACATTCAAAGCAAGATCCTTGCTTTCGAGACGATGCAGGTATCGCAGAAACTCGGTCTCCGAATGGTGCTGTTGAAATACCGGATGGGTGAGGAAGCTGCTGGCACGCACGAGAGGTTCCGGAATCGCAGGCAAGGCTTCCTTCAACAATTCCTCAACGCTAAACGGGAGGGATGCCTCCATGGAAAATATCTGCAGCAGGTCCGCCAGATCGTCCACGCTTGTCGTCTCATTGAAGCTGATTCCGATCACTCCATCTCTCACCTGCCGCAGGTTGATCTCACGGGCACGAGCGCGGTTCAATATTTGTTCCGCCGCGTGAGGAGCGGTTTCAACACGCAGCGTATCAAAGAATGCATCGGGTCCCGGTGCATAGCCAAGGCGCCTTAATCCATCGCGAAGGGCGCAAGTAAAGAGATGCACGCGCCGGGCAATTTGTCGGAGGCCCTCCGGACCATGGTAGACCGCATACATGCTCGCCATGACACCAAGCAGCACCTGCGCTGTACAGATATTGCTTGTGGCCTTATCGCGCCGAATGTGTTGTTCCCGGGTCTGCAGAGCAAGCCGCAATGCCGGCTTCCCGTTAGAATCCCGGGACACGCCAACGATACGGCCGGGCATCTGCCGTTTGTAAGCATCGCGCGTAGCAAAATAGCCCGCATGAGGACCGCCATAGCCCAAAGGAACACCAAATCGCTGAGAACTCCCTACCGCGATGTCGGCACCCAATTCCCCGGGAGCCCTCAGAAGGACGAGAGCGAGGAGATCCGCGGCAACGGTTACAAGTGCGCCGAAATCGTGGGCCCGGCGGATAAATTCGGAGTAGTCGCAGACCGAGCCTTCATCCGCGGGATATTGCAGGAGCGCCCCAAAAACGGGACTGGAAAAATCGAAGGTCTCATAATTTCCGACGATCAATTCGAAGCCACGCGCCAGCGCCCGGGTCCGAACCACCTCGATTGTTTGCGGGTAGCAGGCCTCGGATATAAAGAAACGGTTCGAACCGTTTTTGCTGAGTCCATGGCTCATGGTCATTGCTTCCGCAGCGGCAGTGCCTTCGTCCAGCAATGATGAATTTGCTATTTCCAACCCGGTCAAATCGCAAACCATGGTCTGGAAATTGAGCAATGCCTCCAGCCGTCCCTGGGAAATCTCAGCCTGATAGGGAGTATAGGCCGTATACCAGCCCGGGTTCTCGAGGATATTGCGCTGAATAACCGGAGGAGTAATGCAGTCATGGTATCCCATGCCGATGAACGATCGGAAGATCCTGTTCATGGATGCCAGCTTTTGCAGTCGGCTCAACATGGTGTATTCCGACAGTGTTTCGCCAATCCGGAGCGGTTGCGGAATCCGGATTGAGGGCGGGATGGTCTCCGAAACTAATTCTTCCATTTCGGAAAGATTCAGTTCCGCAAGCATTTCGGCTGCATTTTCAGGCCGAGGGCCGATGTGCCGCCGGATGAAAGAGTCTGCATTTTCCATTGAGAACCCGAGTTTTGTGATGGGTGGCATGTTTGATCCCCTGGCTAGAATGAATCCCTGCGCACGGTATATCCTGATTCCAGGTCACGCTTCTAGAGTTTAACTCCGGAAACGCAGGGACTCAAAGTGCAGATGAATGGAATTCAGCCGGCTCACGATGTTTCCTTGCGAAATTCGTGATTTTTTTGCAATTTTACCTGCTACAATGGGCCGACTCATTTACAAAGGATGCACGCTATGTCTTTGATTCAGTTCACACGAAACCATTCTGACCATTCCACCGATAAAGGATATCAGTTTGAATTCTTCTGCGACCGCTGTGGCAACGGGTACATGAGCGAATTCAAGGCTTCCGTTACAGGGCTGGCTGGAAGCGCGCTGCGCGCGGCCAGCAACATTTTTGGCGGAGTATTCGGACATGTCAGCAGTGGAGCCTATGAGATAGAACGTGCAATCCAGGGGCCGGCGCATGACAAGGCATTCAGGGAAGCGGTTGAAGAAACGAAGCCCCGTTTTCGACAATGCCCGAAATGTGCGAAATGGGTCTGCCAGGAAATGTGCTGGAATGGCAAACGGGGGCTCTGCTACGAATGCGCGCCGAACGTTGAAACCGAACTGGCGGCCGCGCAAGCCCAATACACGGTTGAACAGTTGCGCACCAAAGTTCAATCCCAGGATCTTACCAAAGATATCGATGTGACCAGTGAAGCGGTGGCGCTTTGTCCTCACTGCGGAGCGCGCACCCAGGGAGCAAAATTCTGTCCGGAATGCGGACAGAACCTTCGCCCCAAACTCGAATGCGCTCGCTGCGGGACTCAGGCGGAAGCAGGCACCAAATTCTGCCCTGAATGTGGCAACAAGCTGACCTAGATGTGCAAAGCGCCGTCGGGAAATCCGTCGCGGCGCATTACGAAGCTTTGTGAACCCAGCGAAAGATAGCGTCTGCTTTCTGTTCGCCATCCTGCTGGCGCGCTCTCAGGATTTCGCAGTTCCGGCTCATGATCTGGAACACATCCTCCATTAACCGGTGTTTCTCCGCTTTTGCATATGATGAAAGATCGATCGGACGATCGATCTTTATGCGTATGATCACTCCTGGATTGACCTGCAGAGTTCTCGGAATGATGACGCGATAGCTCCCATCCAGTGATACGGGAACGACCGGCACGCCGGTACGCAATGCGAGCGCAAATGCCCCGCTGTGAAACTTGCCCAGCTCGCCCGTCCTGCTGCGCGTCCCTTCCGGAAAGGCAATGGCATTCACGCCCCCCTGGATGATAGCAGCAGCTTCAATAATACTTTTTGCTGCCTCTCTCGGGTTCTCGCGATCAATGGCAATATATCCCGAACGACGCATGTGCCATCCCATGAAGGGCACGCGGAACAGCGATTTTTTCGCTATCCAGCGGAATTGAATGGGCAGGTACGCGGCAAGCGAGAGGATATCGTGAAGCCCACTATGGTTTGCGACCAGTATTTGTGGACGGGTGCGGTCAATATTTTCGATGCCTTCAATTTCAACGCGGGCACGGCTAAGCCAGAGATTATCTTTCGACCATCTCCGCATACAAAAATGCTGCAGGGATCCCTTCCCGGAAGCTAAACTGCTCAGCACAGATACCGAGCCCCAGAATGCAGTACTCAAGGCACATCCGGTCCAACACCATGCTGTAAATATTCTGGATTTAAGCTGATTCATCGAAACCCACGATTTACGATCAGACCCTTTGCCACGAAAGACCGCATTATCGCCCTGTTTCCCCAATCGTCAATCGTAAATCGACCTCATCCCCTGCTTCTTCTGCTTTTCCAGAAAAAGTACACCGGGACGCCGGTGAGGACAATGATCAGACCCGGCCAGGTAAAACGCGGTTTTACAAATAGCAGATCCAGCATGACAAGAAAAGCCATGAGGATATATACGGCGGGCAATACGGGATATCCCCATGCTTTATAAGGACGATCCAGGTCGGGCCGCTTCTTCCTCAGGACAAATAGTCCGCTGACGGTTAGAACGTAAAACAGCAGTGCCGCAAAAATGACATAATCCAGCAGATCGCTGTAGGTGCCGCTCAGGACCAGAAGTGAAGCCCAGGCAGCCTGAATAATCAGAGAGAAAACCGGCGTATGACTTCGAGACGATATGCGTGAAGCGCGTTCAAAGAAAAGACCGTCGGAAGCCATCGCGTAATAAACTCGGGCTCCTGCCAAAATCAGTCCGTTTGCGCAGCCGAAGGTTGAAATCAGGATGGCCACGCTGATAAAGGTCATGCCCCACGGTCCCATCAGGCTTTGTGCCGCCAGGGTACCGACCCGATCCTCAGGCGCCGAAGCGATGGCCGAAAGGGGAAGAACTTTTAAATAAACAACATTTGCGCAAATATAAATCAGCGATACCGACCCTGTACCAATCAATAGGGACAAGGGCAGATTTCGCTTCGGATTGACGACTTCGCTCCCCGTAAAGGTAACGTTATTCCAGGCGTCCGCAGAAAAGAGAGACCCGACGAGAGAACCTCCGAGTACGGCAAGCATGGCCAGATTGATGGATGAAGGCCAAAAGGAAACCAGGTTTTCCTTCTCAGCCGTCATGTTTCCGTGGGAGAGCAGTCCCATCACGACAAGCACCAGCAATCCGCCGATTTTAGCAACGGTAAAGATATTCTGCACCACTGCACCCTGGCGCAGACCGCGGCAATTCACGTAGGTCAGAAGCGCCACCACCAGGATCGCCACTGTGTGCTGGCTGGTGATGTGATAGCCGAACGGCAGAGGGATCAGAACCCTTGACACAGAAATCCATGGCACAAAAAGGCCCGCGAACTTGGAAAATGCAACGACTACGGCAGCGATCGTTCCGGTCTGGATAACGAGAAATAATGTCCAGCCATATAGAAAGCCAAATAGCGGCCCAAAAGCTTCGCGTAGAAAGATATACTGCCCGCCGGCATGGGGCATGGCGGCCGATAGCTCACCATAGCTGAGCGCCGCCAGCACCGTCATGATCGCCGCAATCCCCCAGGCGATCAAAAGCAGACCCGGAGATCGGAGGCTGCGAGCCATGTCGGCCGAAACAATGAATATGCCGGATCCGATCATGCTTCCCATGATCAGAGTTGTGGCATCGAACAATCGCAAACCGCGTACGAGCTGGTTTTCTTGGATCTTGCTCTGGACAGGGGGGGCGTTCATGGGCAGTCCTGACTATGCGGGTTGCAAATCTCAGATTCCAGATTGGGAAAACTATTCCCGATCCGGAATCTGAAGTCTGAAATGACCTGATTAGCTTTCGATTTTGAAACCAACCTTTAGGACTACCTGGTATTCCGCGACCTTGCCATCTTTGACATTTCCCCGCTGCTCAACCACCTCAAACCAGTCAATGTGCCGGATTGTTTTGGATGCTTCCGCGATGGCTGATTGAACCGCTTCTGTGAATCCCACATTTGATGTTCCAACAATCTCTATCTTCTTGTATGTTCCAGGCATTGATCAACCTCCTTACAGTAGGATCTATCATACGGTGAATTGAGACTAAATTCGAGTCACGAAAATCGAGATACTCTATTCCCTGGAGCGTTTCTCCGCCTCTTCCAGCCAACCGCGGCGCAGATCGCCCATCGCGATGCTCGATGTATAGGGCTTGATATCGAGAACCGGAGTCCCGTCCAGCATATCGATACCCTTCAGATGAAGGAATCGTCCCTCGCGATGCGACAGTTCGACATTCGTCAATCCGATCGAATTGGGCCGGCGGGGGGACCGGGTGGAGAAGACACCATGCACCCGGCCGTCTGTCGGAGTTTTACCAACCAGCTCGAAGTCGGCGGATTTATGAAAAACCCAGAGAATGATCAGATGGGAAAATCCGTCGATATCCTGAAGCCCCGCCTCGAATTCCGGCAAGACCTCCAGCACTCCCTCCATTGTGTGTTTTGCTCCCAGTCCCTTCGGGACCTGGCTTGTGTCCGTGTATTCCGACCGGATATATCCAATCGGCTTCATTTTGAATTCGTCCATTGTTTGCTCCTGCCAGAATTATAGATCGCCTTTCGTTGACTTCGCGGGACCTTTTCAACAGAATTTTCGAGGAGGATCGGATGACTTCAGCTTCGGAAAAGAGAGTACAGGTAATCGCGCACAGGGGCGCATCCGGGTATGCACCGGAGACCACACTGGAATCGTGCCGGCTCGCCCTCGAAATGGGCTCGGATTCGGTGGAAATCGACATTCACCGGCTCCGCGACGGCACGCTCGTGGCCATGCACGATCACGATGTAAGGCGCACCACCAACGGCAAAGGAGAGCTCGCCACGCTGACTCTGCCCGAACTGAAAGCCCTGGATGCGGGGAGCTGGTTCAACCGGCGCAATCGCAAAAAGGCGAAGCCGCAATACGTGGGATTGAAGGTCCCTACGCTTAAGGAAGTTCTGGAACTATTGCGCAACACCACAGCCGGCTGCTGCATCGAGATAAAGGATCCGGAACGATATCCGCCGACGCTGGAATCGGAGCTGATCTCGCTTGTCTATGAATGCGGGATGGAACGGAGAGTGCAGATCCTCTCATTCAGTGCGTCGTCGATTGGAAAAATCAAGGAATTGGACAATTCAATCTCCACGGTGCTTCTGCTGTCGAGGCATAGGAAAGATCCGGTTGGGGCAGTTCGATTGATTCCGGCCGATGGACTCGCAATCCGCCATGATCTCATCACCGAAACCATCGTTCATTCCGCCCACGAAAATGGGCTTTCAATATTGGTGTGGACGGTAGACCACGAACAGGACATTCGCAAAATGGTTGCCTTGGGAGTCGACGGCATCATCACCAATTACCCCAACCTGGTTTAGGGAGGAAATAAAACAGTCCTAAAATCGAATCCAAGGCTCTGAGCGAGCCTTAGATTCACAGGATCCATTGAGGCCAAAATGGTTGAGGCAGCCCGATTCTCGCTAATGGGACTCCAGTTCACGGGCGGTAGTGAAGCTGGGAATGATGTCGACCGGAATTAGGGTCAACTTGTCCAGCGCCTTGCGCACTTCAGGGCGAACCACACCTAACCGGGAAATCAACTGCGTTGCCTTCTCATAGTTTCCTTCCGCCTCAAGCGTCAGCAACTCCCGCGTCAGCGCCTGCACGCCATCCCCAATCTTCGAGGGGTTAATCGCAAATGTGCCCTCGCTCCCAAGGATCACAGCACCATAATCGAGCAGGAAATTCAACTGGATTGCCTGCCCTCGACCATGCGCCTCGTTGATTCCGAATCGGATCGATCGGAAGGCCGATGCGAGATAGGTATCATACATGCTCGTCCGCAAACCCGTGTCCAGCACGCCTCTATCCACCAGGTACCGGAGTGCAAAGAGTCCGGAAATATCCGCCTTGGCTTCCTCAATAGTGCTGTAGGTCTCTTTCAATTGCTGCCTTACCGTGGTTGCCTGGCCGGCCACGCTGATCTGGTGCGGACCCAGGCCATGCATCAACTCATGCATCACAATATGGGTGAAGAACGCATCGAAGGAGACGCGCCTTTGATCCGCTGCGGGCAGCACAAGACGGGAAATCGGGACAAGCACGAGCCTAAATTTTGCCTCCTGCACATTGCGCAACATGACGCGTTTGGCTCCCTTTTCCTTTACCACCCGCTCATCATTGGGAAGGTTAAACGCGGCCGTCTGGACAGCCCGGTTTCCATCTCCCGAAGCAAGGATTTCATTGACGACGCTGATGGGGGCCAAGGATCCCAGTTTCGGATTTCGATATCCGGGGTCCATCGGAAGGTTATTCTCAATCTCCTGCAGGTGAGATCCCAGCCTGGACAGTTTGGCGGTTTCAGCATCATCCCGAATGGCAATAAAAGCCTCGAATGCGGCTTTGGCGTTGAACCATTCATCTTCATACACTTCATAGGGACCGATGGTAGGCTCAATGCTTGCGTCCATCTCCATCCAGGCTACGTCGCTTTCATAATAATCGTTGCTCAAAAAAGCGGCCGCGCGCTTAACCAAAAAACTCCTGAGGCTGGGCTGCGCGGTAAGCAATGCGGCTTTGCGCAGGTGCGAGGCAGCGACTTCCAATTCTCCCTGGTACTCGATGCTGTATGGTATCGTGATGAACCGGTCGGTCCTTTCTCCTGCCGGATACCGGACTGCGGTAAAGAAACCGGCGGCAAGAGCTCGATCAGCCGCAGAAAGCCCTTTCATCCACGCGTCAATCTGATCTTTGGTTGATCCCTCCGGGTAAAATCCTGCTCCTTCCGGCTTGGCGGGGACTCCCGGAATAAAGGCCTGATTGTGATCAAGTCTCGACCAGGGCCCTTTGTTGATCAGGAAATAGCGCAAACGCGCTTTGCCCAGCGGGGATTCATCCTTCAGCAGATCCAGAAGCAAAGAATGGTTGCCCGCCCAAACCTGGCGCAGGAACAGCGAATCCATAATCAAGCCGGCTTTTACAAGTTCGGCGAGGGCCTGTCGCTCGCCCGCCGGCAGGCTTGAAATATCAGCAGAAATGTCCACGGGGGCATACCGTGCCGTCATTGCTTCAAGCTGGGACAGGTCGGGCATCGAGATCTCCTCAGTTTTCAGGGGGATGACAAAGAGCAAGGCAACAATACAAGCCATTATCCATTTCATGGTTATAGATTACTCCAGGTATGGATCGCCGTTTCTTCTGTCTGGCGGTTTCATTGCCGCGCTTCGTCCGGATGAAATCCGATTATAGGTTTGAAATGACCTTTTGTATTCTCTATTATTTGACCTTTCTAAAACCCAGAGGTCATCGTGCCAGAGCAATCATCATTGGATTTGGACAATATCCCGGATGCAGCCGCGAAGCCCAAAGCACGCCAGACGGCGGAGAGCATGGCTGCGCGTCAACGGGAAATTTCGATTTCGGAATTCTTCAGCAAGAACCGCCATCTTTTGGGATTTGATAATCCTCAGAAGGCGCTCCTGACGGCAGTCAAGGAAGCTGTGGACAATTCTCTGGATGCGTGCGAAGAGGCAGGTATTCTTCCGGTACTGCGGGTAACCATCCAGCAACTGGCTGAGGATCGATTCCGGATTTCGGTCGAAGACAATGGTCCAGGAATTATTAAAGCGCAGATCCCGAAAATCTTCGGGAAACTGCTGTATGGGTCAAAATTCCATACATTGAAACAGGCTCGCGGCCAGCAAGGCATCGGCATATCTGCCGCAGGGATGTATGGATTGCTGACGACGGGAAAATCCATTGTGGTCACGTCGCGCACGGGCCACGATAAACCGGCCCATTACTACGAGATTCAGATCGACACACGAAAGAATGCGCCTCAAATCATTACGGACAAGGTTATCGATTGGGAACCGCCACATGGTACCAAGGTGGAGATCGAGCTGATTGGCACCTACAAAAAAGGGCGGCATTCTGTAGACGACTACATTCGCCAGACCGCCATCGCCAATCCTCATTGTGAAATATTCTATGCTTCGCCCGATACGCCCGAAACCCTGCATTTGCAGCGCGGATCGGACACACTCCCCCCGGAGCCCCACGAAATCAAGCCGCATCCGTATGGAGTGGAACTGGGTGTTCTGATTCGCATGATGAAGGAAACGCCGGCGCGGCAACTCAGCGCGGCGTTACAGCGGGACTTCTCGCGCGTGAGCAATCGAGTTGCCGCCGAAATCTGCAAAGCGGCCTCTCTAAGCCCAAATGCCAACCCGCACACCATCGTGGTTAACGAAGCCGAACGTCTCTTCAAAGCCATCAACAGCGTCAAGATTATGAGCCCGGCAACCAACTGCCTGTCCCCGATCGGCGAGGATCAGATCCTGTCGGGACTCCAGAAGGAAATCGAAGCGGATTTCTACACGGCAATCACACGAACTCCTGCTGTATACAGGGGAAATCCATTCCAGGTCGAGGTCGGCCTGGCCTACGGAGGCAGCCTGGGCCGCGAGGACCTGGTCGATCTTCTGCGTTTCGCCAACCGTGTTCCCCTTCAGTACCAGCAATCCGGATGCGCGATCACAAAAGCGGTGCTTGGAATTGACTGGCGCAGCTATGGACTGTCCCAATCCAAAGGGGCGCTCCCAATGGGGCCGGTTGTGCTGTTCGTTCACATCGCATCCGCCTGGGTTCCATTCACCTCTGAAAGCAAAGAAGCGGTCGCAGGCTATCCGGAAATCATGAAGGAGCTGCGCCTGGCCCTCCAGGAATGCGGGCGCAAGCTTGCCATGCATATCCGGGCACATCGCCGGGCGGTGGATGAAGAAAAGAAAAAATCATATATAGAAAAGTACATCCCCCACATCGGAATCGCCCTTCGGGAAATCCTTGGACTTAGCGACAAAGCCGAAAAGGACCTGGTGCTGACACTCAAGGACGTTCTGGAGCGCAGTCGGTCCAAGGATAGAATCGAAGATTAATGCCGCAATCGGCAGCATTTCCTAATCGCACATACGGGGTTTTTCAATGCCCAAGAAAACCAAATCCGAAAACAAGCCAGCCAAAAATACGACGGATAAGCCTGTTTTGGACGCCATCCAGTCCTCCGCAAAAGACATCCATACCAAGATTATGGCGCGCAAGAAGCCCACGATGAAGCTTCCAGTCCGCTCTCTGTCCAATGTTAAATACCAGCCGCAGCGGGGCTTCTTTGAAATGACCGGACAGAAAAAGGAGCGGACCCTCACGGTCAACACCGTCAAAACCTTCGCCCAGACATTGCGAATGGTTGCCCTGTCCAAAGAGCTCATCGAGAGCGATGACATCGCGACAAAACGAGAGGCGTACTATGTCTCTAAAAACTGGGAGGAAGCGCGTTTCAGCGAGCAGCCCGAATCGGACACGGTAATGGATGACGTGGAAGCCTATTTCGGAGTCAATCGGGAACAGTTAGGCTTCATTCCGGAAGAAAAGGGAGGCGATATTGCCGGCCGCCTGTTTGTCATTGATCACGATCGCGACACCGGCAAGGTTCTTAGAATCGACTGTACAAAATTTGGATCCGGCGCTTACAGCATTCCTATTTCTGTCGAACAGCTGCAGTTTGAAACCAATGCCGATTTCATCCTTGTCATTGAAACGGCGGGGATGTTCCAGCGGCTGGTAAAGCATAACTATTGGAAAAAAGCGAATTGCATTCTGGTCAGCATGGGCGGAGTCCCAACACGGGCCTGTCGCCGCTTCATTCGCCGCCTCGCGGATTTCAAACAGATTCCCGTCTATGTGTTCGTCGATGGAGATCCTTACGGGATTACCAATATCTATAGAACCTTGAAGGTCGGATCCGGAAACGCGGCCCACCTGAATGAGTTCTTCTGCGTCCCGCAGGCGAGATTTCTCGGGATAACGCCCAAGGATATTGTCGACTACAAACTGCCTACTCACCCGCTAAAAGATGTCGACATCAAACGCGCCAAGGATGCGATTAAAAATGACCCCTTTATCCGACATTATAAAGACTGGGTCAATGCCATTGAACACATGCTTCACATGGGAGTTCGCGCGGAACAACAGGCGCTGGCCAAACATGGGTTGAATTATGTGATCGACACTTATCTGCCCGAAAAGCTCAAACACCCGGAAAAATTTCTGCCGTAGCAATCGGCTGTTTAAGTCAGCCCCCGGTTATGGGTAGATACGGTAGAAGCGGGAGGTAATGGGTTCTCTCCTGTGATTCTTCATGAACAGGTGAAAGTGGAGGTATTCGGTCTCGAAATACCTCCAGCCCAATGGATCTTCGCTCAAATAAACCGGGATTTGATCCGCCCATGCTTTCTGGATGGTATTCTCCGCAGCTGCTGGATTCCAGTCCCAGCCCGACCAGAGTATTTGCCACTTTGGCCGGACTCCGATCCCTCGATAATAATCCAGCATGGGACTGTAGTTTCCTGCAATCAGCAAAGCCTCGCCGGGAACTGCATCCCGGATTGCCCGAGCACTCTGCATTTTCTGCGCCTGATTCTGGAAATACGGATGAAGCACCATAATGGCCAGGCCGAACATCAACACGTGTGCCGCAGCCCAAAACAAAAGCCCCTTCCGAGAAGCTATCCATCGATCGTAGATATGGGAAGAAAAGATCAGGACTCCCGGCATCGCAACCAGGAGATACCTTGGATGAATCTGCACATCCGCATCCCGCCACAGCATTATCACTGGCAACGCCACGGCACTTACGAACCCCCAAACGCCATTGGGAATCGACGGACCTGCGATCAAATTGCCCGGAGAGCCCTCTGCTCGCTTCCTGCGCCGCAGAAAGCCCGCAATCGCCAGCGCCAGCCAGGAGGCTGGGCAGATCGCAAGCGTCCACAGGAGGCTTGCCTGGATGTTGTTCAAAACCTGCAAATGACCCATCGGAATGGCATGCAGCCACACCCTGGTGTGCTCAATAAATCCGGCTGGATCCAGGAAGTAGAATGCGACCACCGGAGCAAGCGTTGCCACGGCCGCAGCCAGGCCAAAGATAATCGTCGAGCCGATTCGAGATTTCCTTCTTTCCGGCCGGCTCCAGAGAATCCAGAGATATGCAGCTCCCATCGTAATAGCCTGCTCCCGGATGCCCACAGCCAATCCAAAAATCAAACCACTCACAATTTCATTCACAACGGGATATCGGCCGTCGGGCTTCCACAGGATGAGCGCAGCCGCTATTAATGCCACCAGCATCGGGACTTCCGTCATGATGAATCCCGAATAGATGGCATACATCGGCGAAATCGCGAATGCCAGTACCGCCAGTCGAGCAGCGGAGGGAGAAAGCAACTGGCGTGCGAGCTGCCTAAACAGCACTACTCCAATAACGCCAATCACGATCGTTCCCAGCATGATCACAACCTCGACTTGGAGAGGCCCGAGGTGGAAAATCGATTTGGCAATCTCCCATAGCAATATGTTATAGCCAAGAAATGCGGGCCGGCCGAATCCCAGAGCCGACAACTGATGCGAAACAATCTGCTTTAAATAATCGTAGCTGTCCCACTGGCCGAGGAAGGTTGCGCACCCGGACAAATAGAGGAAAAAAGCGATTGCCGGCAGCATGAATGAAGATCGAAAAAATCTCAACATAGGATTTTTGATTCTGGATATCGTGTGGCGATATCCAGTAAGCCAATCAACAAAAACATAACAGAATTACTTCCCCGTCGTTGTCACGAGACCGCGTTCGTATATTGTAATTTCCGGGGTCCGTCGGCTGCTGGTCTTTACAATGATCGTGCCATAATGATGTCCGGGCTTTGCTTGAGCCTTTTGCGTCGCAATCAGCCGGATTTTCCTGCCATTGCTTCCCGGAACAGCCTCAAGCCTGACGTCAATGTTCGGATCCTTTGAAATCGCGGAGAGAATCTTGATGGGCTTTGGTTCCGGAATAGTCATAATAATTTCCCGAATAACTTCTTTGCCCACCGGGATATTTTCAAAGAAGATTGCCGTATCCGACATCGCAATTTCGGGATCAACGGTAGCCTTGATAGATAGCGTAATGCTCGGATTGCGCGGATCGTTGGTTGCGACCGCAATTCTTTTCAATATCGGCCCGGAGAAACCATCCGTCTTTACACTTGCCTCAATCTGACCGCTTTTCCCGGCTGGAATTTTCTTCGCTGACAGCAAAGTGGCTTCGCATCCTCAGGAATGCTCTATCCCCGCGATTTCGAGAGTGCCGCCCCCTTTATTGACAAACGTAAAAACCTGCTTGATAACATCCCCCTGTTGGACCGTCCCGGCATCTTTGCTGATATTATCGAACTGAATCCATGGCTTTCCCTGCCCGAACGCGCCCGCAAAGACCAGCATGCTGACAATAACGATCGCAGGAACTCGAGAGATTGGATTGTCTTTCAATGTTTATGATTCCCAGGCTTAAGCGTTTGTGGCGGGATAAGCGCCCCACGTTTTTGCTTCGCGCACGCCTCGCAGAATGGCCATCGACATTGTCTCTGCGGCCAGCGCTCCGATGATCCCTACTTCCACTTTTCTTCTTCCTCGCCAGGCGCCGGTGCTGACGGCGAAAATGGTATCGCCATCCCATGGCATGTGTGACGGGTACACGCATCGTGCCAATCCATCCTGTGCCATCTGGGCAACCTTCGTGCATTCGGCCTTGGTGAGGCTGGCGTTGGTCGCCACAACACCAATCACCGTATTGCCCCGAAAAGGAAGCGGCAGACTACCCTTTCGAAGTTCTTCTATCGCGTCGATAAAACCCTTTCCATCCTTGCGACGCGCACCGGCAATAGTCTTGCCGGTTTGGGGATCAATGACATTCCCGACCGCGTTCACCGCCACCAGCGCGCCAACCTTCAATCCCCCCGCAATTGTAACCGACCAGGAGCCGAGGCCGCCCTTCATGGCGGTCTCCGGTCCCATCATCTTCCCAACAGTTGCGCCGGCGCCGGCGCCAACGTTCCCTTCCGCGACCGGACCTGAATGCGCTGAACGCATTGCTTCATAACCGGCTTTGGCATCCGGCCTTATATGCGGATCGCCGACCAATAGATCGAATAGAATGGCACCACAGACAATCGGAACCCTGGCCACACCCGTATCAAACCCGCGGCCCTGCTCCTCGAGAAAGCGAGAGATTCCAGCCCCCGTTTCGAGACCAAAGGCGCTTCCACCGGAGAGAAAAATGGCGTCAATCTGATCCACGCTGTTCTCCGGTTTCAACAACTCTGTTTCCCGCGTGCCCGGGGCGCCTCCCCGCACGTCAACGCCGGCCACAAAGGGCTTGTCTGCCGTAATGACCGTGCACCCGGTTGGGCGCTTGCGCAGGGTGTGGTGGCCGACTAAAATTCCATCGATGTCGGTAAGACATGGCGTAGGATTCATAGGGTCCCCCAAATGGTCTAAAGTCGAAGTTTTTCAAAATTTTGTGATTACCGCAACTCCTTATTCCGTAATTCCTGCTAAACTCCACAGGACACATCATGGACATAGAGAATCCAGGCTTTTGGATTGCATTATTGACCGGAGTTTCGTGCCTCGGAATCTTTGTATGGTGGCTTTGGAAGGGCGGCAGGAAATCCCGGTAAAAATCGGATAAAGCCCAAGGCAAAAAATGTGTATTGCCCCAACGTTTTTGGTAGATTACTGTGGGTTTGGGGCGATTTACTCTGAAGGCATCTAGGCATCTTTGGAATGCAGACGACCAGGCATCATATTCTTTTAACTGGCGGTGGCACCGCCGGGCATGTTAATCCGGCACTTGCGATAGGGTCCGCCCTTGCTTCGCCTGACACTCGCTTTTTATTCGTGGGCGTTCGCGGCAGAGTGGAAGAAGAGGTAGTGCCGCGCGAAGGCATTCCCATTAAGTACGTTCACGCCTCAGGATTCCCCAGCGGCATTTCCGCAGACCTGGTCAAGTTCGGAATTCATCTCTCAATCGGAGTTCTGCAATCCCTGCTGATTCTGGTCCGATTCCGCCCGGAGATCATCATTGGAACCGGCGGTTATGTGTCCGCGCCGGTTATCATGGCTGCCGCCATCCTTCGTAAGCTGCACCTTTTGAACTCGCGGGTCTACATTCACGAACAAAATGCCGTCCCAGGCAAGCTCAACCGGGTCATGGGCCGCTTTGCCCACCGCGTACTGGTAACCTTCCCGGAAACGCTGTCTTATTTCGCCGAAAGCGGAGTGGTGGTCGGGTATCCATTGCGGAGGCGAATCTCTCGCGTCAGCCGCGAAGAAGCGAGACAACGATCCGCCATCAAAATACCCGAGGGACGTAAAGTTATCCTGGTTTTTGGAGGATCCCAGGGATCCCGGACCATCAACCGGGCCTTGGTGGATGCGCTCCAGTATCTGCATCCTTACCGGGATAAGATATTTATCGTTCACGGAGTAGGGTTGTTCAAGAGCGCCGAATATAATTCCACGGCCGATACGGAAGCGCGCCTGCGTAAGCTCTACAGCGAGCAACAGCGCAAGGAAATCGATGGCTTTTATACATACCAGGCATTTTTTCACGATATCGAGCTTCTTTATGCGATGAGTGATCTCGTTGTGGCGCGGGCCGGCGCCGGAAGCCTGAACGAAATTTCCGCCATGGGACTTCCCGCAATCATCATCCCGAAATCCAATCTGCCAGGCGACCACCAGGTCATGAATGCCAGGGCCATGGAACGGGCCGGAGGCGCAGAGCTCCTTTACGAACAAATCGCGCCGGTTGACGGGGCACTTTCCGAATGGGTTGATGGAAGGCTGCTCGCGGACAAGATCATGGCCCTGCTGCAAAATGCATCCCGATTGCAGAAGATGCGGGAAAGCAGCGGCTCATTTCTCAACCAGGATGCGCTGATTCATATCGAACGGCTGGTAAGAGGAAATGAAATACCTGCCGGCCTGAATCCTTCTCCCAAGGACAGCGCGGCGCATAGCATTCCTCTTCCCGGGAACAGGGCTCTCTTGATGCTGCTGGAAAAAGCAGCGATCAAACAAAAATCCGCCTACAAACCCGATGTCGTTATTGCACGGGCTGAAGATCAGGAATATTTGAGAAACAGGGCGAGCGCTCTCCTGATTCACCCCGCCTGGCAGGAGCGAAATGTCGGAGTCAAGCTCCTGGGCCTGCTTCATGCCAAAGACAAGATTCCGGCGCTGTTGACGCTATTCAATGACAGGAAGCGAACATCGCTGCTGAAAAGGGCTTTTGGAGGCGACTTCGAGCAGGTTGGGTTCATTCGGCGAAATGTGATCTCCTCTCTCGTACGACTAAACGAAATCACTCCCGATGTCGAAAATGCGCTACTGGCTGGAATGCAGGATCCTTATTATGAGGTTCGGGCGGAAGCGGCGCGGGCTACCGCCTTTTTTGGAGCCAGGCTCTCCTCTCCCGACAAATTCATCGATGCGCTTCTGAGTCTTCTTACGGACACGACCATCGACGTGAGTGTGGCTGCAGCGGAGGCTTTGGGCAAAATCGGCAGGGAAACGGATGCTTTGCCCGCTCTTCTTGGATTGTGGGACACGCGCTTTTGGAAAGTGCGTGCGGCTGTGCTTCGCGGCCTCTATTACCTGGTTGATCGAGGACAGGTCCGCCATCTGGAGCTTCTCGAGGCCCAGGTTCCCAAGTTTATCCTGACATCCACCGACTTTGCTCCACAGTTTGAAATCAAGGCAGCGTACCGACAACTTATGGAATCTGTGTCCGGGAGAAAAGAAAAGAGACTCGCCCAATGATCTATTTTCTTGGTAGGTTCCTGCACCCTCGCTTTGAAATATTTTCATTTTTGCGCCTCGTCGAATATATCTCGGCCCGGGCAATCGGGGCGGCTTTGACCGCCATCATCCTAACACTTGTCATTACTCCCATGTTCATACGGTATCTGCACCGGCACGGACTGGTGGATCAATGGCGGGATACCGGCGTGGCATCCGCATCGGATAAGGCCGGAACGCCGGCGATGGGCGGAGCGGTGGTTACGGGTTGCGTCCTCCTCTCATGTCTGCTTTGGTGCAACCTGGCAAACGGATACCTGCTGGCGGTACTTCTGGGAATGGCGTGGTTCGGTTTCATCGGGTTTCTTGACGACAAAGCCAAAACCCGCGCAAAATCGGGAGACCATGGTCTTTCGGAATCGAAGAAGCTTGTTCTCCAGGCAGCTTTTGCCGCCATCCTGGTCGCCTATCTCGCCAGTCCCTTTTCTCCACTGCCGTCTGGCCAGATGAGCACATTCTATATTCCATTCATGAAAGCGCCGTTGTTTGATTCTCCCTGGATCTACTTCCCGATCGTATTCTTTTTCATTTTGGTCGTCGGCAACGCAGTCAATATCACAGACGGTTTGGATGGCCTTGCCATTGTCCCCTCAATGTTCGTGCTTGGAGTACTCGGTGTATTCGGCTACCTGCTCGGAAACGCCCGATGGGCTCCATACCTGAACTACCCATTCCTGCCGGGAGCTGGCGAACTGACAATCTTCGCTTCGGCATTTACCGGCGCCGGAATCGGATTCCTCTGGTTCAATGCCTACCCTGCGCAGGTGTTTATGGGAGACACGGGAGCGCTTGCCATGGGCGGATGCATGGCGGTGCTATCCATTGTATTGAAGCAGGAAATGCTCTTCGTGATATTGGGCGGGCTTTTTGTAGCCGAAGCAGTCAGTTCTCAAATACAAGACAAGATCGGAATCAAGTGGCTCGGACGGCGGTTGTTCCTGAGAGCGCCCCTGCATCACCAGATGCAGCATAAAGGTCTGGCCGAAACCAAGGTGGTCATCCGATTGTGGATTGTGGCCGGCATCCTGGCCCTGATAGCTCTATCCACCCTCAAACTGCGCTGACGACACAACCGGGTCCCCAGGCCAAAACCTCATGCAAAAAGCCTCTCCTTTAAAAAAAAGGACATCGAGCCGCAACGCCATCCTCGTGGGGGCAGGCATTCTCTTCAGCCGGGTCATCGGCCTTGTGCGAGAACGCATCTTTGCCCATTATTTCGGCAACTCCGATGCGGCGGATGCTTTCAAGGCGGCACTGAAGATACCCAACCTGCTGCAGAACCTGTTTGGTGAGGGCGCATTATCCTCGTCCTTCATTCCGGTATATGCCAACCTGATGGCTACGGGTAAAAAAGAGGAAGCCGACCGCGTCGCAAGGGTTGTTGGCTCCATCCTGGCATTGTCGATGGCTGTGCTTGTGCTCTTGGGGGTGCTCGGGACGCCCTATCTGATCGATCTTGTTGCCCCGGGGTTCGAGGGGGCAAAGCGCGAGTTAACAATCCGGATGGTGCGCATTCTTTTTCCCGGTGTCGGGATATTGGTGCTCTCTGCATGGTGTCTTGGAATACTCAATAGCCACAGGCATTTCTTTCTCCCCTACGCAGCGCCTGTCCTCTGGAATGCTTCGATGATTGTCGCGCTCCTTGGGTTTGGCGGCACGCGCCAACTCTTTCCCCTGGCGGAGATCGTGGCCTGGGGATCCGTGGTCGGAAGTTTTCTGCAATTCGGCATTCAATTCCCTTCCGTGCTGCGGCTGGCAGGCAGATTCCGATTCCAGTTCGACCTCGTGTCTGCCAGCGTTCGCGCGGTAATTCGCAACTTTATTCCGGGAATTGCCAGCCGGGGAGTAAACCAGGTAAGCAGCTATGTAGATGTCACGCTGGCAAGTCTTTTGCCCAACGCCGGCGCAGTCTCCGCGCTTGCCTACGCCCAAACAATTTATCTATTGCCCGTAAGCCTCTTTGGAATGTCCATCTCCAATGCCGAATTACCTGAAATGGCCAGCCAGACCGGAACTGGCGAGAGCATCGCAACCGCCCTTCGGACGAGATTGAATGGAGCGATGCGGCGTGTGGCATTCTTTATCATTCCATCGGTCGCCGCTTTCCTGGCCCTCGGCGACAGCCTCGTAGCACTGCTCTATCAGACCGGAAAGTTCACGAGAAATGATGTGGAATATGTCTGGATCGTGCTGGCAGGATCTACAGTCGGGCTGCTCGCCTCCACCCTGGGCCGCCTGTATACCTCCGCATTTTGGGCTCTGCGCGACACCCGGACCCCTTTGAGATTTGCCACCCTGAGGGTTCTGCTGACCGGCATTCTGGGCTGGCTGCTTGCCTTCCCCGCACCGAGGTGGTTCGGTATTCCCGCACGGTTTGGGCTTGTCGGACTGACCGTCTCCGCGGGCATGGCAGCCTGGATCGAGTTTGCGCTGTTGCGATCAGCGATGAACCGCAAGATAGGAAAAACCGGCCTGCACTATCCAGATATCCTGAAGCTTTGGGGAATCGCCATTGCAGCCGGATCTCTTGCCTTCCCTATAAAGATATGGACGGCAGCGGTCCCGCCGCTTGTTTCCGGAGCTGTCGTTCTGTCCGTCTACGGGCTGGCCTATTTTGGATTCGCCACGGCCCTGCGCTTTCCCGAAACCAAAATATTCAGGATTGGGCAGAAGTAGGCTTCCTATATTCAAAGAGCCGCAACCTGAAATTACAGGGTTTTGAGTTTGGGCTGGATGGCTTTGAATTCATCGGTTCCCGCGCGGCGCAACCATTCAAATACAACAGACTCGGCGGTGCTCAGCATTAACCCACTCTGTTTCAGACGCCCCAAGGCAATTTTGACGTCGAACGGCCGGCGCGAGGATACGGCGTCGGCGGCAACAATGACGCGCTCCCCTTTATGCGTGAGATCCAGCGCGGTTTGCGCAACGCAAATATGCGCCTCAATCCCGGTCAGGATGATCTGATCACGATGCAGTGCGGCGAGTTTTTCGCGGAAAGCGTCCCCCGCGGCGCAAGAAAAATCCATCTTGGGCAATGGCTGAATCTCTGGAATGGATTCGCGGATCTGCGGGATGGTGGGTCCCAGCCCCTTGGGATATTGCTCTGTCAACAGAATGGGCACGCCCATCAACCTGGCTCCCGTGATCAGCAGATCGATTCGCGCCAGGAGGCGCTCGGATTCGTGAACATGCGGAAAAAGCTTTTCTTGAACATCAATGATCACCAAGGCACTTCGATCGCGATCCAATAATTCACCAATCATTTAGGTAATCCCCCTACCCTGACATTAGCACACCACGGCAACCGACCTCATGATAATTCGGAGATCCAGTGACAGAATCGGCCAATTGGATTAATCTATAGGGTTTTAGAAGCGGAGGCACTCATGAAAAAGTTAGTACTGTTGCGGCATGGAGAAAGCGTGTGGAATAGGGAGAACCTGTTCACAGGCTGGACCGATGTGGAACTCAGCGAAAAAGGGACTCAGGAGGCCATGGAAGCAGGACGCGTCCTGCGATCAGAGGGATTTGTTTTTGACGTTGCTTATACATCTGTTCTGAAGCGGGCCATTAAAACTCTCTGGCTTGCACTGGAAGAGATGGATCTGATGTGGATTCCGGTCCACAATCACTGGCGCCTCAATGAGCGTCACTATGGCGCCCTGCAAGGTTTGAACAAGGTTGCCATGGTTGACAAGTTCGGGGCAGAGCAGGTGCGGTTATGGCGCCGCAGCTACGATGTCCCACCGCCTGCACTGGATCCGAATGATGAACGATCTCCCGCCCGGGATCCTCGCTATGCCAGCCTGGAGTCGAAGGATATTCCTTTGGCTGAATGCTTGAAGGACACAGTCGCGCGTGTTCTGCCGTTTTGGCATCAAACCATCGCGCCGGCAGTACAGTCCGGCCAACGTCTGATTGTCACCGCCCACGGCAACAGCATGCGCGCTCTGGTGAAATACCTGGATAACATTCCTGATGAAGAGATCGTCGGAGTGAACATCCCCACCGGAGTTCCGCTGGTTTATGAGTTCAATGACGACATGACGCCCATCCGTCACTATTACCTCGGTGACCAGGATGCAATCCAGAAGGCCGTGCAGCAAGTGGCCGACCAGACCAAAAAGAAGTAATCGCCAACATCCATATTCTCGAAGGCGGGACGAAACATGCCCGGCCTTCGAGGATGGCAGGGAAATACATGCTTCCAAAAGCGGCTTTGCAGGAATTTGTTGATACAACGGTGAATGTGCGTTACGCGGAAACCGACCAGATGGGTGTCGTTTATCATGCCAACTATCTTGTGTGGTTTGAAGTCGGACGAAACGCCTGGTGCAAAGCCAAGGGGTTTCAGTATGCAGAACTGGAATCCAAATCCAACCGCTTTCTCGTGGTAGCCGAGGCGGGATGCCGGTATAAGTCACCCGCGCGCTTCGAAGACGATATCATCGTTAGAACCTCTCTGGCCAAAGCAACGGATCGGGTCATCCGCTATCACTATGAAATCCGAAGAAAGCGGGACAACCACCTGCTGGCTACGGGAGATACCGCGCATGTTATAACCGACCGGCGGCATCGGCCATCACGCCTGCCGGACAATTACCGCGATTTTTTCTCGCTCCCACCCAGAAAAACTGCGAGCGATTCCTAATCGCAGATGCCTTGCATTCCTATTATTGGGATGTCTAAATAGAACGGAATGGGGGTATAGTCTATGACGTACATCATCACAGAACCGTGCATAAATGTAAAAGACGCAACCTGCATTGAGGTCTGCCCCGTGGATTGCATCCATCCCCGCAAAAATGAGGCGGATTTTGCAAAGGTTGCCCAGCTGTACATCGATCCTGACGAGTGCATTGATTGCGGCGCATGCAAGCCGGTTTGCCCGGTAAAAGCCATTTTCCCGGAGCATCAAGTCCCGGAAAAGTGGCACAGTTACATCGACATCAATTACGATTATTTTAAATAGATAACTTTCATCATATTCGGAATCATCACTGGAAAAATATGTTTTCGAGAATCGCGTCGAAGCTTCACGGTGAATCAAATGTCCTTTACAAGGTCCGCAGCGAATTGCAGGATCAAGGGGACGAAATCAAGGACCTTATATCCGGAAATATCAATGATCAGGGTTTCCTGTTTCCGCAGGATATTCTAGAGGAAATACTCGTGCAGGGCTCCCGGCGCTGCCAGGTATACCGACCGGATTCATTTGGCCAGTCCCCCGCGCGTGAAGCCATCTCCCAGTACTACAGGAACGCCGGGCACGACATCAGCACGGAGCGCATCCTCATTACACCGGGAACCAGCCTATCCTATTGGTACTGTTTCAAGCTTCTTGCCGATGAAGGAGATGAGTTTCTCTGCCCATGCCCATCGTATCCCCTCTTCGACTATATCGCCTTAATGAGTGGCGTAAAGCTTGTTCCCTACCGGCTGAAGGAATCGCAGAACTGGAATCTCGATATCGATGAAATCGAGTCATGCATTTCTACGCGGACACGAGCCATCGTTCTGATTTCACCGCATAATCCAACCGGACACGTCGCTTCCTACGATGAGCTGGCAGCTTTAGCAGAGGTAGCGCGCCGGCACGATCTTGCCATCATCAGCGATGAGGTGTTCAGCGACTTCCTGATAGGAGACCAGCCGCTGCCGCGCCCGATCGATTGTGCCGCCCCGCTCACCTTTACGCTCAACGGCTTTTCGAAAATGTTTGCTTTGCCGGGGATCAAATTCGGATGGATGGCGGTTTCGGGAGATCCGGATAAAGTCCGGCAGGCCTTGCGCGCTCTGGAACTGATTTCCGATACATTCCTGCCGGTAAATGAGATTGTTCAAGCCTCCGCCCCGGCAATATTCGAATACGGCAAAGATATCCGAACCCATTTTGCGCGACGGATCCGAGAGTGCTGGGATACCGCAGAGTCGTTCCTGGTCCAATCCCGAGATTGCAGCTATACCAAGCCTGAAGGGGGCTTTTACGTCACCCTCAATATTCGGGGGCTGGAAGAAGAAACCGCTGCAGAGCAGATTCTGCGGCGAGACCATATTCTGCTTCACCCGGGGTACTTTTACGATATGAGCCCTAATCATCTCGTGCTGAGTTTCGTGCAGGATCCGGTATCAATCCGATCTCTATTTCCCGCAATGCTCGGCACCCTCAAACAATTGGAAAAGGGGGACTGAAATGAAATTTGTGCGCTATCGCGAGGAAGGCAAGACTGTTTACGGAAGGGTGGAAGGAGAAAAGGTCCTGGAGATCACCGGGCTGCCATTTCCTGGAGCATCCGTCTCTGAAACAGGACGTTCAAGAGATCTGCCGGGACTGGAACTGCTGTGGCCCTGCGAACCCTCGAAAATCCTCGCGGTCGGGCTGAACTACAGAAGCCATCTCGAAGCACAGAAGCGAACCGCGCCCACAAAGCCGGAGATTTTTGTTGTTCCGGTCTCGGCTCTTCTGAAACCGGAGGGGGAAATCAGGATCCCGGTCGACGCACAAAACGTGCAGCTTGAAGGAGAGCTGGTAATCGTTATGGGAATGGAAGCCAGGAATGTCTCCCCTGCGGAAGCCGAGAAACGCATCTTCGGCTTTACTTGCGGCAACGACGTCAGCGAGCGCTACTGGCAAAAAAACGATCTTCAATGGTGGAGAGCCAAAGGCAGCGATACCTTCGCACCCTTTGGGCCGGCAATTGTAACCGGCTTCGACTGGAGGAATGGACGGATCGAAACCAGACTGAACGGCAAGGTCGCCCAGTCCGGTCAATTCAGCGAACTGCTGTTCGATCCCACCGTGATTGTCAGCCACATAAGCCAGTACATAACACTGTCCCCGGGAGATGTGATTTATTCGGGCACACCCGGTGATACGCCTGGAATCAAATCAGGAGACATCATTGAAGTAGATATCCCGGGAGTTGGAGTTCTCCGAAACCGCGTTGCGGAATGAACTGACTGGAATAAGTCATTGCTCCTCGGCTTGGCCTGGAATGACCCCGAAGCGCCACGGAAGTAGCCGATTCCATGGCGCTTATAAATTGGGAACCGTGGAAGTGCGGCAGTTTGCTCTGCCGCCTTTGAAAACGATAAAAGCCGAAGAGCTTCAGCATTGGCCGGAACGGCGGCGCTCCCTGTGGTTTTAACCGGAGGTTCCAGTCGCCAGAGCGCCGAATTTTCGCGTTCGCGAGCGGTAGTCCATCAAAGCGCATTCCAGATCCTCGTCATCAAAATCCGGCCACAGCTTCGGGCTGAAATAAAACTCCGCATAGGCAGCCTGCCAAAGCAGGAAATTGGAAAGACGCCGCTCTCCCGCAGTCCGAATAATGAGATCCGGATCAGGAACATCCCCAAGATTCCGCGACAAATGTTCTTCGGTAATGCTCTCCGGGCTCAGCTTCTTCGCTTCAACGTCCCGCGCCAGAATCCGTACCGCCTCGGTAATTTCGTGGCGTGCTCCGTAATCGAGACCGATCCGGAGATGCAGGCGCGTGCATTCCCGAGTGACGGACTCCGTCAAGGCCAGAGCATCTCCCACACCAAGCGGTAGACGATCGCGGCGGCCGAATGCAGAAACGCGAATATCCTGCTGGAGCAGGTTCTGCCGTTCGGTAGCAAGATATCGAAGAAAAAGGCTGAAAAGGATTTGAACTTCGTTCCACGGCCGCTTCCAGTTTTCACTCGAGAATGCAAACAGCGTCAAGATCGGGATTCCCCGGCGGCAGGCAGCCTCCGAAATTCGTCGTACCGCATGGGCGCCCATTTCATGCCCCTTCCAGCGAGGCAAGCCCCTCTGTTCTGCCCAACGCCCATTCCCATCCATGATGATTGCTACGTGTTGTATGGAATGCATAATCATCCATCCGTGAAGTTCTTTGTATTATAAAGCAAATGCACAAAACAATCCCAGCGGACGCCTCCATCCTGAATCAACTGTGGGATGCCAGCGGGTGCATATGAAGCCGTCCCTCGCCTGAGTGTCGCACACGATTGAGGTCAGGCAGAAGATTGGCCAGTGTCTCGAGATATCCTTCCAGCGCAACGCGGCCGGTCGGACTCAGTTGATAGGTGCTCTTGGGTTTGCGCCCTTCGAACTTCTTGTCACAGACAACATACCCCGCGGATTCCAGCCGTCGTGCCTGAACGCTCAGATTTCCATCGGTCGTCTGCAAAATGTCCCGCAATTCGGTAAAGGTCAACGAGTCCTGTACCGCAAGGGCAGATAAAATGCCGAGGCGCAATCGTTCATGAATGATCGGATCCAGCTCATTCGGTGTGGGCCGAGGCGCGCTTTTCTTAACCATTGTACCTCCGGGCAATGTAAATGCCATAAACCACGTGCAACCAGCCGAATCCAAGCACCAGCCAGGCAAGCCCCGTTCCCTGCGGTGAGATGGCGGCCCCTGCAGCCGCAACCAAAAAACTCAGCCCCATATAGCGGACAGCAGATACCGATACCTGCCCGCCGTTTGTTACGGCAGCGCCATAGCAGCCGAGCCAGATAACCGGCAACCAATCCAGGTTATTGGACTGAATGGCAAGGTGAGTCAGCACCCCACCTACAAAAAGCGCCGGACAGAGACTCCACAATAGCTTTCGCAAAAGCGGCGGCTGAATGGGAGTGCACATCAGCCGGCTCTTCCGGTAAATGCCCCAAGAGACAATTGCCAGTGATAGGCAGAGAACCACTCCCCAGGTAGCAAGCGCTGTCCGCGGCAGCGGTCCATGCGCCCATGGCGTTCCTGTGACGTAGGCATTGAAAGCGGCGCCGACGATGGATATACAGCCCGCCGCAATCAAGCCCTTCCCTGGAACCGCCGTCAAGTGTCCGGCAGCCTCCAGCGTCCTTCTTATGTACAGCAGATTCTCTCGCGCAGTCTGAACATTTGGCGGATCAAGACTCATGGCAGGCGCCTCCAACAACCATCAGCATGTCACAGCTCATTCAATATCGTCAAGTACTTTATATTATAAAGTATAAAATAATTTCAACACCGAGGCCGGGCCCGATGTTGAGATTAATGGATCGGAGGTGCGGGTTGACCGCGATTACTGAGCGGAAAATGAGAACGCAGCGCCAAGCTTTTTGGCCATCCTGTCGCGGATCCAGTGCCCGTCGCACCATTCATTCGGATTTACCGGAAGCCCCTGCAGAATCGTTGAGAAATGCAGATGATCGCCACCCGCCAAACCCGTTTCCCCGGTCCGGCCGATTACATCCCCTTTGGCAACTTTCTGCCCTTCCTTTACAGCGATTGAAGAAAGGTGACCATAAATAGTCTGCAATCCATACCCATGATCAATCAGAACGGCATTCCCGTAAATCCCGAAATACCTGGCATACAGAACCACGCCATCATTGGCAGCGGGGACCGGACACTGCTTGGTGACCGCAAGATCCAGTCCCAGGTGATCCTGGTGATCAATAATCTTCCCCTGATACAAATAGGTTCTCCGATCCCCGAAGGCCGCCATTGGCTTGCCATTTGGAATCGTTGAAAAGGGTTTTGTCCACAAAAAGGCAGCAGCGGATTTTTGCGCGAGAGACTTTATGATCTCTCCATCCTTCTGGCGAAGCTCCCGGTTGATAGCAATATAGTTATCCAACACATTGCCGCGATCTTTCATCTCCGGAGTCTGCGAAAGGATTTCCGGAACCACCTTATTGAGGAAAGCGTCGCCGATTTCCATATCATCGGATCGAAAAGGCTTTGGGAAGAACTTATCAATGAATCCTATTTCGGCAGAATTCCCGGCTGCATCCTCAACAACTAATTTTGCTTTCGGCTCATTCATGTCATACGGGATCGCGAATATGGAAAATCGGTCCTGCTTGCCTCCACCGGGTAAAGCGAATCCAGGGAACCACCACGAACCTGCGCGGACACCATCCTTGACGGCTGACTCGCCCACTCGGTAGACGACAATCTCGCAACCGCCTTGGGAAATGTAGGTTTGGATGGATGTGATTTGGATGCTCGGAGGAGTCAATCGCACGGGCAGAACGACTTCTTCGACTTGCGGTTTTGGTCTACGAAGCCAAGTCCCTGCTCTTTCGGCCGTAACACGAATAGTTGCCGTCCCACCCGTTAATTCTGACAGGGTCTGTTTGCCTGCTTCGACCTGAACAATATCTTGGGATGTCTTTGCGCCCCAAAACGCCAATTGCGATGCGAATGGATAGTTCTTATCCGCCAGGCGGGCTGATTTATCCCCTTGAATCAGATCGACCGTAACATGCGTCAAACCGCGTCGTGGCTCGGATACTTCCACCCTGACGGGCGTCCGTTTGCCGATAACTGGCATTCCGGGCACAATCTTGATGGAAGGCGTAGTTCCCGCACGGAAGATTCCCTGCGCAAAAACCGCAAGAATAATGCATCCAACAAAAAACAAAATGATCTTAATCGGACTTCCCGAATATCCAGCAAAACGGTCTTCAGCCATAGGTATCCTGCCATTTGAAAGATTCCTTCGCAGTGTACCACTCCGCAAGACCGTATTGCGAAATTCATGGCAAAAAAGCCTGTCCTGGGCTCAAACTGCCTTTTGTCTTTGCCCAATTGTATTTTTGCGGAGGATTCTTGCCCTAAGCCTACCCTTAAGGGTAAAATCGCCCAGGCATTGCAGCGTTTCCTTACAAATCAGGCACTTAAGGAGGCTTGGGATGAAAAAGCTTTATGCGGCCACTATCATAGGGATAGTGCTTCTGCTTTCCTTCGGTTGTTCGTCAACTCCTTCCGGTACCATTGCAATTAGTGAACTCAATCAAGCTGCGGCTTCCAAGCTTGGCCAGGATGTTGTTGTCATCGGAGAGGCTGAAACGAAAACACAGCTCTCCTCTTTCAAGATGTTTAAGATTTTCAAGGGAAGTGACTATATCTGGGTCACGATTCCTGATGGAGCCGAAGAGCCGCCCCAGGCGGTCAAGGTTCGCGTATCCGGCAAACTGCAGCAGAAAGAGTTCAACCTGGTAGGAAAGATTTATTATATCGAAGCAGCCAAAATCAGGATGGAATAGTCGACTTCACATTGAGATTTGAGATTCGAGAGACGCTCTTCTACTCTCGAATCTCAAGACTCGATGTCAGGCTTAGTTGTTTGGATAAAAAGCGACTAAGACAATCCTTCGCAATGGAAGAATGGGTTTTCCATTCTCGATATGTTTCCACCATTCCGGTTCCCAGCAGTTGCTTGGTTCGCGCAGGAATGCCTGCCGACGGGTCATAGGAAAATGGTGCGAGGAAACTGTCTGCCGCCTCATCGCTGATAACGCGGATACAACTTAGCGGTATTCCCTTCAACCCGGCCACACGAGCAAAAGCGGCCGTTTCCATATCCACGACCGCCGCGCTGAATCTTTCATGCAGAAGCTGCTTGTGCACCGGATTTCCAAGTACATGCGCCGAAGTCAGCGTATCCCCCATGCAGGCGCTCAAGCCTGCAGCCTCTGCAATCTTTATCATGGACGTGTTTGATTTCAGCGCATACTCCCCTTCAACTTCGCAGTGATCCCAACCGGGAGAACGATCATTCAACCTCAGAGCAGTCGCTTTCACAATCCCGACAATACAGCCCAGCTTTAGCGCAGGGGCCAGCGCTCCACCATAGCCGACAACGAGAATTTGGGAAGGCTGCACAACCTGGAGCGCTTCCATCAATCTCTCCGCTGATTTTCTTGGACCGACGCCGGCCCTCATCAAAACAACCGGTTCATCCCCCAGGAGACCTTTCCAGAGCTTAACCCTGTCAAATGCCATCTTCTCGACATGGACACAAAGCGAGCGGGCCGTCTCCAGTTCTTCATCCAAAGCCGCGGCAATCATCAACATGCCGGTAGCATAGGCTATCCTTTATCCGATTCAAACAAAATCGCAACCCGGTGCTGTTGAATCTGGCATTCTCAAAAACGGCTTGAGAGAAAGGCCGCCTGGCATCATCCAATAGAATGGAGGAATCAAAGCTTGCCGTACACCTCATCCTGAATCTAAAGGTATAATCAAACGTATGAAGATGCTGACTCTTTTATTATTGATGCTGTTGACACCGGCCGCCAGTCTTGACGACGCGATTCGCCTGTATGAAAAAGGAGATTTTCGGCAGGCGGCCTCAACATTTTCACAACTGAAGAACAGCTCGCCGGATGACTATAAGGCTCACCTTTGGCTTGGGAAAGCCTATCTCAAAATTCGGAACTGGGATGGCGCTGTTCGGGAAATGGAGAAGGCGGTTCAATTAAAGCCATCTGCCCTGACGAACCTATGGCTTGGAAGAGCCTATGGTGCAAAAGCATCCCACTCCATCTTCTTCACAGCCGCCGGCCTGGCTCGACGCGTTCTGAAATCATTTGAGACGGCAAAAAGCATCTCCCCCGATGACATGGATGTCCGCTTCGATCTTCTTGAGTATTACCTGGAAGCCCCGGGAATGCTCGGCGGAGGCAAGGACAAGGCGAATGCCGAAGCCCAGGATATTGCCAGGCAAAACCCATTGAAGGGATATCTCGCCCGCTCGACGATCTTCAATAAAGACAAGAAATGGGATTTGGCTCAAAAAGAGCTTTCACAAGCCACGGTTGACTTCCCGAAAGATGCGGCGTCCTTCAAGGACCTGGCCGCATTCCTGCTCGATCGGCAGGATTTCAACGGAGCGCTTCAGAATGCAAAAAAGGCGCTCGCGCTCGATGCGGAGTCCAAAGGAAGTCGTCTGCTGGTTGCCGCAGCCTCGATTCGCCTGCGGACGAATCTTGATGAATCGTTGAACACTCTGAATACCCTTGTCACCGGCTTATTGACGGATGCCGACCCATCGTTTGAGGAAGTATACTATTGGTTGGGAGAGTGCTATCTCGCACAGGGAGACAAGGCAAAAGCTCGCGAAGCCTTTAAGTCAGCTCTTGCATTCAACCCCGAATATGACAAGGCGAAAGCACGGCTTTGAACCCGGGGTCCGAATGCGGCTACAAGCCCTGTTGCGCGAAGTCTATGGGGAGCACCGCTGTCCGGGCAGCAGCAGCGCCATGGAAGCGGTTATGCCCTTGCCGGCGAGACGCCTGATGACGCATGATATTCGCTCAAGGAACTTGGAATCGCAATGCATATCAGGCCTGGTGTTTCACTCGCGTCGCAGGGCTCAGAACAAATAATATTCGGCATTAGGCGAGACGGCGGCTTAGCAGAGTCCAATTAATCGACTGAGGCATTCGTATGAATAGATATCGATCTTTGTTTGGCCTGATCAGCTTTGCGCTTTTTATTGCAGCGAGCGGGAACTGGACTGCGTTGCCTAGCGCTGAGCCTCAGAGAGAATCGAAAGTGGTCACGTTGCAGGAGGCGGTCCGCATGGCCATTTCCCGCTCTCCGGAAGTGCTCATAGCGGAAGCTCAGGCAGTTCGCACTCGCGAGGCTATCCGTGAAACACAATCTCTGAATCGGCCGCAGGTCATTACGGGCACCGGGCTCGCATACAATAATGGGATGCCGTTGAGCATGGAAGGAGCATCGCCCTCCATCTTCCAGGTCTCCGCCAGCCAGGCTATTTTCAGCAAAAAGAATGCCAACCTTATTCGCGAGGCAGAGGAATCCGGAAAGGCCGGCCGCCTGGGAGCTGAGTCCGCACGGAACGAACTGGCGGCAAGAACCGCCTTGGTTTATTACCAGTTTCACCAGTCGCAAAAGATCATTGAAATTGAGAGCCGTCGGCTTGAGCTGGTCCAGAAGGATCGGGAACAGACGGAAACACTGTCAGACGCGGGACGCGTGCTCCCGGTCGAGGTGAAGATTGCCCAGACAGCGGTTCAGTCTGCAAAACAACAGCTCCTGATTGCTCAAGAGCAACGAAACCTCGCCGAGGCGGAGCTTCGCGAATTGACGGGACTGGCAGCCTCGTTATCAGTCAAAACGGCAGAACCGCTGCTGGAAAATTCCGCTTTTGCATCCCCGGGAGATGCGCTGTTCCGGCAAGCTCTCGCAAGCACGCCGGAAATCCTTCAATCGGAAGCCATGGTCAAAGCCAAGGAATTTCACGTTGAGGCCGAAAGAGGAGAAAGACTGCCCAAGGCCGACATCATCGGCCAATATGCATTATTCAGCCGAACCAACAATTATCAGGATTATTTTAACGTTTTCACCCGGAACAATTTTCTCATAGGACTTTCATTGCAGGTTCCTGTTTTTGATGGATTCCGCACCAGCTCGAGAGTAGCCCAAAGCCGGCAGGAAGTATCTGAAGCGCGCTACAAACTGGAGGGACAAAAGTCAGGACTGAAACTTAGCATTGAACGAATCCTGAGCGCATTGAAAATTGCTCGAGGAGCTTCCGAACTGGCTCAAATCGATGCCGAGGCCGCCCGTGAAATGGTGCGTGTCAACGAGGCGCTTCTGGAAAGCGGCAAAATTGGGGCCCAGGCGTTGAACGAATCCCGAGCGGCGTTCCATCAGAAGGAAATGGCGTTTTTGGATGCAGAGCAGACGGTCTTTCAGAAAAAGCTGGAACTGTTGAAGGCTATCGGCACCGCTTCATCCGCACTTCAATAGATTCAAATTTGCTTCTTGACCTTTGCGGCATCGGTGGCAATCAAGGCCTTATTCCGCCACTAATGCCGCAAACATAATCCGGCTCAGAGTGTGCCCGGGAATCAGCGCAAGCTTTTAGTGCTTTTCCGGCGCAGCCGCATTCGCGGTTGCCCAGGATTTTATTTTATCCCGATCTTCCTGTTTCAAACGGGCGGCACTGTGCATCATCGAGTAATACCAGGGAGGCATCGCGCCTTCCTCAATCTCTTCCACCATGTGCTTGCGCATATGAGATTGAACATCGGCAGGATAATCGCCCCATTCAGAAAAGTTCATCGCATGGCGTGCTTCCTTTACATCACTTCCCACCAGCCAGGAAACGGGAGCTACATTTGAATACCAGGGCCAGACTGTTTCATTGGAGTGGCAGTTATAGCAAGCCCGTTGCAGGATAGGCTTAACTGACGCATCCAGGGATGCATCATTTCGTGTGGAAGGGTTTGTTTTTTCTATCCGGATGAACTGTCCAACGATAAGAGCTGCTACCAAAACAAGAAAACCGATTCGCAGGAATTTCACGGGGCTACCCATTGCACTCTCTCCCTGAAAGATTCATTTGGATTGCGGAAGCCGCGGCAAGGCAACAGCTCAAGCCTGCCGCGAATCCCGTGAATGGAAACAAGTCTATCGTTCATCGGCCGAGGGGCCATACATTGCCGGCAATGGAACTTCATTCAACCGCAGATACACTCCAAGCTGTGCGCGGTGATGAACCAGGTGATTCATGGACATAAGCCGGATCATCTGGAGCCGCGTGCCGGACTCAACAGGCTGGCCATTGATTTGAAGCGACCAGGACTGGCCGAAATGCTCATCGCTTGCGCCGGCAAGAGCCTGCCTGGCTTCGGCTACATTCTGATCAAATTTTTCAAGCAAATCCGCCTGGGATTCCGGGATGTACGGTTTATATTGCCCGGCAACCATTGGACCGATATCGATCATTTCGGTGGTCACAACTCTGCCGGCCCAGGCAGGAAGTTCCGCGACATGCCCTGCGAGCCGCCCCAACAGCATCGATTTCTGATGCGGCTTCCAATCCGCCTTTTCCACCGGAACCCGCTGCAACAGATTCCGCGTTACTTTCATTTCATGATCAAATTCCGGAAGAAGCATTTCACTGATGGTCATTACAGCCTCCGATATGGATAAAAACCTGGAGTTCTGGGGCTCCAAAGCACTATTCCCTCAACCAAAAACCTGTCCGATAGTTGGGACAACCTCCTGATAGTGTACCAAATCATGGATCGCAAATCGTCAATAGCCCTTTGGATATGTTAGACTCGAAGTGTTTCCGGAGGGCCTATGAACTCCAGTCAGAGCAGGATCGTTTTCATTGCACTTGCCATCATCCTTTTTGCGTGGATTACTGCTCCGCTGCTCTTTTCAACGCGGCCGCAGGAGCCATCCCTATCGCAAACAAGGCTATCCTTCGACGCGTCGGCCGCACATAGCCTCATCCGCGATATTGTAACGCAATTCCCAAACCGTACCCTTGGAAGCCTCGAATCCCGCCAGTCCACCGGCTATATTCATGATTATCTCGAAAAACTGGGATATTCATTTACCTACACACATTTTGATGCCCGTATCGCCAGGCGCAGGCAGGTTGGAAGAAATATACTGGCGTTCAAACAGGGCCAATCCACGGAAATCCTGGCCCTGATCGCTCACCTGGATACCGCGCGAACAACGACACAGGGTGCCATGGACAACGGCTCGGGAGTGGGAGTACTACTGGAATTGGCTCGCGTCTTTGCAGCGGGTCCGACCCGCAGAAGTCTGCTCCTTATCTTCTCCGACGGCGAGGAATGGGGAATGCTCGGGGCCAGGGATTTGGCCGACAATTACCCGGATCGGGGCCGGATTGCGGCCGTGCTTTCCCTGGATCATGTGGGGATTGGAGATCTGGAGCGGTTCTGCCTGGGAGAAACCGGGCAATCGAAGGGTTTTACCTCTCCCTGGCTGCGGGAACTAGCGCGCCAAGCCGCGGAGTCTCAGGGGCTCCCGGCACAAAGCTCCTCCGGTTTTTCGGAATTCCTGCAACGTGCCTTCTATATATCCTGGGCGGATCAGGGCCCGTTCCTGAGCAAGGGTATCCCAGCTATCAATCTAGGAAGCGAATCCAGGGATAAGGCACGCGAGCGCGAGATTTACCATTCCAAATTCGATACAATCGAGAATCTCAAACCAGCCAGCATCGGAACCTACGGCCGTGCGGCGGAGAGAATCGTGCGCTCGCTGGATGAAATGAGCACTATCCCTCAAAACACGCCGGATGCATTCAGGTTTTGGGGAACCCGGTATATAGGCTCGGGAGTGATGACTTTCCTTCAGATAATCTCGTTTGCACCACTGGTGCTCGTTTTTGCGTTTTTTCTGACAAATCATGCCGCCGGGCTCAATCTGGCGGGCATCGGTCGGGAGTTTCTCGCCTTCCTGGGCACGGCAATACCTCTCTGGGTGATCTATCCCCTGATTGCGCTTGCCCGAGCCCTGCGACTGATTCCGATCTACACCCTTTACCCGGCAACACTCAAAGATCCCATCCTGGATAGTCCTCGATGGGGTGTTCTGGGAGGGATTCTGGGGACGGCCTTCTTTGTAGCTATTGTTCTGTTTATTATCGCCCGGTTTTCTTTCCGAAGCCTGCCGAAGCCGGAATTCCATACCTCAAAGACGGTTCTCCTGGCGCTGCTGCTGGCCGCTGCCATTCTGTCATTATTCTACAACCCCTATTGGGCTTCACTCTTTTTCATTCTACCTGCCTGGACGTGGGCGACGGTCGGCAACTGGAGAGCCGGGAACCGCCTTTTCGACAGATTCCTCCTCATTGCAGCGGGGCTTCCCTACTTTATCTTGGTCGGAATTTATGCATCGAAATTGTACCTGGGATGGAATCTCATCTGGTACCAGGCGATTGCCCTCAGCAACGGATTTTTCTCAAACGCCGCCTACTTCCTCGCAACCGCAATGATTGCGCTTGGCATCCGGTTTATCGTCATTCAATCGCAGGAAAAGAAGACTTCATGACCTGTCTTCCGAAGTCTGAGTTTGAATATTTGCAGGTGAGATGGTCCTAGTTGCTGGCAGCAACGATATTCCTGAGGATTTTGATGTGGTTTTCGATATTCAAGCGATCCTCCGCCCCGACCGCATGTTTTAAGTAAAAATCCAAATCCGCGAGAGCCTTGGCAAACAGGCTGGTCTGCATATACAGAAGCCCGCGGTCCCGAATTTCAGTGGGAACTGCGGGATTGAGCAGCAAAATTTTGTCGATAACGGCCAGAGCTTTCTGGTGCTGCTCTTTCTGAGTGTAAATTCCCTTCAGGTTATACAGCATGCGGGTAATAATCGACCTTTTGTCCATAGGATGCAGGAAGGACGGGCTCATGGACGCGCCGCCGGCATGAGCTTTGTCCAAAAGCTCCTGGCAATCATTTGCCGTGAGAATCCGGCCAATATTGAACGGGTCAATAACAATATCGCGATCGCTGGTCGAATGCTTGACCAGGAAATGACCAGGGAATCCGACGCCCCGAATTCGAAAACTGATCCGCCTCGCCACCTCTATATAAATGACCGAGAGAGAGATTGGAATGCCCAGCCTACGATCCAGCACCTCATTTAGAAAGCTGTTGCGAGGATCGTAATAATCCTCCGCATTTCCCCTTAAGCCTTCCTGAACAAACAGCACCTCGTTGATGGCTTCAATCACATTGACCGGATTGCGATCCAAGCCGATCAGAACTTCCGCACTGGCAGCAAGGGAATCGAGTTTTCGAAGGTAAGCCTGGATGTTGAGGTCAGGATACTCGTCCAGTCCCAGAGCAAGTGCCGCCCGATCCAGCGGGAAGGCGGTTTCATCCAGAACCGACAATTCGAGAAAATACTGACGAGCTTTAATGCTCTCGATAATCACGAGGCCTCTCCAGGGATAAAAACCGGACTGGCGATCAACGCCACAACCTTTACAAAATAACGCCTTAAGGCTTTCGATTCCAGAGTTGATTCGCGGATATTGCCGGTTCGGCCGGGAGCGCTAATTGCAGGTGAGCAGTAAAATCTGCCCAATGCTGCATGCAATTTTGTTGAGGTCGAAGCCCAGCGGAGGACGGTGGCTTGCCACCGCCTTCACCTTTTGTGCTTTTCAAAGGCGACAGCAAGCTTCCGCATCCCACGGTTCCCATGCTTGCTTTAGCCGTCTCGCCGGCAAGGGGCGCAGCTGCTTGCCGGCGCTCCCAGTAACAACTAATCCACTCTCAATGGAGCTTGGAGCCGGAACTCCAGGATCGTTTCGGATGGGATTCGCAGAACCTGTCCGCGCGTCATCACCTGAACGCCGGTTCCAACGGCAGCGCCTGAGGCCGCACCCACCGCAGCGCCGGTTCCGCCTCCTGCGATGGCACCAATGATGGCACCCAGAGCCGCCGTTCCGCCTACCGTCGCAGCCGTCCGGTTCGCACGGTTGGCACCTGCCTCCGTATAATCCGATGTCCTCAAATAATAGGACTTGCCATTGCTAACCAATTCCGTGAGTTCCAGTATCAACTGCGCTTGCCCGGACAATTTGCCCGATTCCTGGGCATAGGCAATCCGTCCCTTTACCGTTGTTCCCCTGGAAAACACAGTCTGATCCCCAAAGAGAATCGGCTGCTCCAGGGTTGCTTCGAATACATCCCCTACGCGGTTTCTGTCGGTATCGATGTTTGTGGATGTCCGTATTGTCACCGGCGTGCCGACGGGCAAGGTCACATCTCCCTTCCGGGTTCCGGTCGATGCAGCGTAGCCGACATCGGTGTTGCGGGTCCTGGGATTAGCGGCTACAGCCGGTGCAGGCTCCGAAGGTTCCGGCGGAATGTCTGTGGTCATGGTCCGTCCCGGTAATTGACTTGAAGGGGCGGGCGGGGCTGGGGACGCCGGAACTCTGGCAACGCGGCCGGAGTTCTCCAGTTCCGGTTCTTTGAAGATAATCTGGGCTACATCTATCACTTTGAAGCTCTCCGTTCTGCCCAGAATCCGAAACTCCACCACATTAACGTCGCCACGGACAAACTTGCCCGAAAACACCGTTCCATCTTTCAGGACGATCTGATCAGCCAGGGCGGCGGTACTTAGCAGCAGCAACCCAAGAACAGTAAGCCATACCGGGGATTTCAATCTCATAATCTTTTCCCTTCTTCCTTTGGCTGGAATACCGGCTGAAGCGCCGGCAATTCTCCCCCTTCTATTTTGATTAAGTTAGCGCCCGCAGGTTTCAGATTCAAAGAAAAGTTATGGGTAGTTTCTGCGCTTAAAACTAAAAGACTCGAAGAACTCCGTCCGGAGCCTTCGAGTCTATGAGTAACTGAACCTCGGATATCCCCAATCGGGCTAGATTGTTCGCTTTTTCGCCTTTTCCACAGGCTCATCCTGGTAACCGTAGCGAAGTATCTTGACCTTTACGATCCTCCTGCCAAAGTCCTTACAGGCCTCATAGCTGGGAATAAAGATGTCGATGATCTTGCCCTTGATAAGCTCGCCGGTATCCATAACCTGGTAAATACCACTCATGAAAGGAGTTTCGACGTAAATCATCGATCCAAGCGGAATAACTCTGGGATCGGCAGCAACATAACCCGGGACTACAGGGACTCCAGAGGTGGTAAGACCCGTAACACTATAGGCGGTGGCGTGGAATTTTTCTGCCGCCGGCTCCAGGCCGGGTGAATGGACATCGTTCGCGCTGGTTCCGGTAGTGGAACATAGCCAGGGACGGTCAGCATTCCTTGCACACTCCCTATGGGTAAAATGAATGATGCAGGCGAACCCAGCAAGGATTGCAATGGTTCGCAATCCCCTGAGACGCCTCCGATTCATCCTACATGCCTTGTCAAACACGTTCCCTCCTCAAAGGACACAAAGAGATCCTCCCCAAAACCCGGCGGAAGATGCAGAACTCGGTTCAAGCTGATAAATCGAATTTCGCGGGGGAAAGAGACGGCAGTACTCTCGAATGAAAGATTCCGGTTTTCGTCTCTCTGAAGTTGCTCAACATGGGAAATAGGCTAGCATCCGGCAGAACCTTGATCAACTACTAATTTAGTGTCATAGGTTTAGCGAAAATGTGACCCTTGTCACATGGGGAAATTTGTGATATAGGCCTCCGCCTTTACCCAGGGGACCGTTTCTACAACTATACAGGCAGTAGAGTCCGCGTCCTCCAGGTCCTGGAGTCCCGGAGCCGATGGCGTTGCCGGATCAGCGGGCTATGGACTGGAGGAATCGGTCGATCCCTGCCTGGGAAACCTCCCGGTCCTGCTCCGGGGAACCGGAACTGCATCCCACGCCGCCGGCAATCATTCCATTAATGAATAGCGGCAGCCCTCCCCCAACAATCATGAAGCGGCCTTGGTTGGAAGTATGCATCCCAAAGGATGGCCCCCCGGCTCCGGCTACCGCGGCATACTCATGGGTACCCCGGCGGGCGCAGGCAGCGGTAAAGGCCTTGTTTATGGAAACGTCAATGCTGGTCAGGCGAGCCCCGTCCATTCGGACAAAAGCAAGCAGGTGCCCGCCGTCATCCACCACCGCGATATCCATGTCGACCCCGATTTCCCTAGCCCTGGCTTCGGAACCTTCCAGAATGATCCTGGCATCACTGAGCGTGAGTCTGGGAGACGTTATCATGGCGTTCCCTCCTGAATACAGGATGCAGGAAACCCAACCCGGGATACAAGCGCCTTCCAAAAACCTCAAATTGCGGGAACTGGGAACGAGTGAAGCCATGTGTTATGCTAGGCCTGTCTGACAGGTTCACACCCATATGCACGAATTAGGAATCGCACAGAACATCCTGCAAATTGTTCAGCAGTCAGTGCCCGAGACCGGTGAAGCCAGTGTCCGGATCATTCGCATCCGGGTCGGCCAGCTTTCCGGAGTTGTCCCCGATTCGCTGGACTTCTGTTTCAGTGCCATTATCCATGACACCGAGATGAAGGATGCCAGGCTCGAGATCGAGCAGGTACCCCTGACATCCGAATGCAGGGACTGCCGGCAGCGGTTCCCGGTCAGCGAAATGGAGTTCTACTGTCCGGCATGCAAAAGTACCAACCTGGAACTGATTTCCGGCCGGGAGCTGGAGGTCGTGGAAATCGAAATGGCAGACGAAAGCGATGGGACGCCATGAGCGTGATTACGATTGAGCGAAAGGTTTTGGAAAAGAACGAGGAGGTTGCCGGGCGCAACCGGGAGATTTTCCGGGAGCGCGGCATTGGGGTTCTCAATTTCGTCAGTTCTCCAGGGGCGGGCAAGACGACCATCCTGGAAACCACCTTCCAGAAACTGCGCGGACAGATGAAGTTTGCGGTTATCGAGGGGGATGTCCAAACCGACCTCGATGCCCAGCGAGTCGCCAAATACGGAGTCCCGGTCGTTCAGATCGTCACCCTTGGGGGTTGTCACCTCGATGCGAAGCTCATCCAGGATGCCCTCGGCCAACTCGATTTGAATGGATTGGACCTGCTATTCATCGAAAACGTCGGAAACCTCGTGTGCCCCGCAAACTACGACCTCGGGGAAGCGCTGAAGGTTGTTGTCCTGAGCACCACGGAAGGGGATGACAAGCCGCTGAAATACCCCGCGATGTTCCTGAATTCTACGGTGCTGATCATCAACAAGATCGACCTTGTGCCCCACCTGCGCTGCGACTTGAATACTTTGAAAAGGAATGCACTCCAGATCAATCCATCTCTCCGGGTATTTGAGATCTCCTGCTTTACAGGTGAAGGGATCCCGGAATGGTGCGACTGGCTTAACAAGAAGGACTTTTCCGGACAGTGATTCGCCGAATGCACATCGCCCTCCGCGGCGCCGTACAGGGAGTAGGGTTTCGCCCTTTCGTGTATCGGCTTGCCTCGGAATTGAAGCTGCCCGGCTGGGTGTTGAATTCGACAGAAGGTGTGTTTATTGAAGTGGAAGGCGCAAAGGACCTTCTGGACACCTTCCTCCTTCGCCTGCAGAAAGAAAAACCGACTCCGGCCTTTATTCAAAGCCTCGAATTTTCCTACCTGGACCCCATTCACTTCGACGGCTTCGAGATACGGAACAGCGAGCAGACCGGGGCAAAGACAGCCCTCATCCTCCCGGACATTGCGACTTGTGGCGATTGCCTCCGTGAAGTATTCGATCCGGCTAACCGGCGCTATCGCTATCCGTTCACCAATTGCACCCACTGCGGCCCGCGGTTCACGATTATCGAATCCCTCCCCTACGACCGCCCGAATACATCCATGAAGTTTTTTGAAATGTGCCCGGACTGCCGCAGGGAATATGAAGACCCGTCCGATCGGCGATTTCATGCTCAGCCAAACGCCTGCCCCGTATGCGGTCCTGTCCCGGAAATGTGGGATGGAACAGGAAAGGTTCTGTCCAGACAGGACAATGCCATCATCGAAACGGTGGCGGCAATAAGAAGTGGAAAAATCGTGGCCATCAAGGGGCTTGGGGGATTCCACCTCGTTGCGGATGCCAGGAATACAGAAGCGGTGGAGCAGCTGCGCAAAAGAAAGCACCGCGAGGAAAAGCCCTTCGCCTTGATGTACCCCTCGCTCGAGCGAGTTCTGGACGACTGCGTTGTTTCGCCCTTTGAGGCCAGGCTCTTATGCTCGGCCGAATCGCCCATCGTACTGCTCGAGCAAAAGGAAGCACGCGCCAGGACCCTATCGCCTGCGGTAGTCCCCGGAAATCCCTATCTCGGAGTGATGCTTCCCTACACTCCCATGCATCATCTGATTATGCGGGACCTCGGGTTTCCCATCGTTGCCACCAGCGGAAACCTCTCCGACGAGCCCATCTGCATCGACGAACGGGAGGCGCTGGCGCGGCTTTCGGCTATTGCGGACCTTTTCCTGGTTCACAATCGGCCCATTGTGCGGCATGTCGACGATTCCATTGTGCGCCTCGTGCTCGGCCGAGAGTTGGTATTGAGGCGGGCCAGGGGATACGCGCCGCTTCCGTTGCGCTGCAAGGGCCTGGAGCCGAACCTGCTGGCGGTGGGTGGACACCTGAAAAACACCATCGCCCTGTCGGTAGGGGATAATGCCTTCGTCAGCCAACATATCGGAGACCTGGAAAACAATGAGGCTTCCGAAGCTTTCCGTAATGTAATCGGGAGCTTTCGCCGTCTGTATCAAGTCGACCCGGTCCGGGTTGTTTGCGACATGCACCCGGACTACATGTCATCGAAGCTTGCCCGGCAAATCGGACCACCCGTAATCGAGATACAACATCACTATGCCCATGTTGCCGCCTGCATGGTGGAGAATGAACTTGAAGGAGAGGTCCTGGGAGTAGCCTGGGATGGCACAGGGTATGGTCTTGACGGGACGATTTGGGGGGGTGAGTTCCTTCTCACCAACTCCACCAGCTTCACCCGCGTCGCCTCCTTCCGGAAATTCCGGTTGCCCGGAGGCGCAGCCGCCGTTCGAGAGCCGCGTCGCACAGCCCTCGGGTTGCTCTACGAGATTTATGGTGAACACGTTTTTGAAAAGGTTAACCTGGCGCCGCTCCACGCGTTCACGGAACAGGAACTCCCGGTGCTGGCCCAAATGCTTCAGAAAGGAATCCATTCTCCCTGGACGACCAGTGCCGGGCGCCTGTTCGACGCAGTCGCTTCTCTTTCCGCCCTCCGGCAGAGAATGAAATTCGAGGGGCAGGCCGCCATGGAACTGGAGTACGTGGTCTCCCGGGAAGGGGTCGAACAAAGTTACCCGTTTGAGATCGGACAGGCCAATGATTCAGGAATGTCCCTTGACTGGGAAGCCCTGGTGCTCGCCATCATTCACGACGTTGAGCTCGGCACTCCGATTCCCATGATCGCGAGAAAATTTCACCTCGCACTTGGAGAGATGATCCTTGCCGTCGCCCGGCGTACCGGGAAAGAGCGTGTGGTACTGACCGGAGGTTGCTTCCAGAACAGGTTCCTCCTCGAACAAACAGTGAACAAGCTGGAGAAGGCCGGGTTCAGGGCGTACTGGCATCAGAGAATTCCGCCCAACGATGGAGGAATCTCGCTCGGGCAAATTGCCGCCGCCTCACGTATACTTAGGAGAGAACAGTAAAGAACGGGTACCGGCAAGACACACAATATCGCTTGTGCTCAACAGGGCAAGCCGGCGCTCCGGATGGAGCAGGAAGCTTAAGGAGAATCCATTATGTGCCTGGCAGTTCCGGGAAAGATCATCAGTATCGACGGCACCGATCCGGTGTTCCGCAGCGGCAAAGTCAGCTTTGGGGGAATCCACAAACAGGTGAACCTTGCCTATGTGCCGGAGGCCAAGGTCGGAGATTACGTCCTGGTCCATGTCGGATTTGCCATCAGCACAATCGACGAGGCGGAAGCCGAAGAGGTGTTCGGGTATCTGCGCGAAATGGGTGAGCTGGCCGAACTGGAAGAAAGCGGCAACCAATGAAATTCATCGACGAATATCGCGATGCGAAGGCAGTGCAAAGTTATGCGCAGGCTCTGAAGCGCATCACTACAAAGCCCTGGACCATTATGGAAGTCTGCGGAGGGCAGACGCACTCCATTGTGAAGTTCGGCATCGATGAACTCCTTCCGTCCGATGTCACGCTCGTTCACGGCCCCGGCTGCCCGGTCTGTGTCACACCGGTGGAGTTGATCGAAAAGGCGATCGAGATCGCCTCCATGCCGGGCGTCCTGTTCTGCTCTTTTGGCGACATGCTTCGCGTACCGGGAATCTCCAAGGACCTGCTGACGGTCAAAGCCGCAGGCGGGGATGTGCGTATTGTCTATTCGCCGCTCGATGCGCTGAAGCTTGCCATCGACAACCCGAAGCGTGAGGTCGTCTTCTTTGCGGTTGGATTCGAAACTACGGCGCCGGCAAATGCCATGTCGGTTTTCCAGGCCAAGCAGCAGGGCATTAAAAATTTTACTCTCCTGGTTTCCCACGTCCTGGTTCCTCCGGCCATGGAGGCGGTTCTTTCTTCACCGGAAAATCGAGTCCAGGGGTTTCTGGCGGCAGGCCATGTATGCGCGGTCATGGGCTACACGGAATATGAACCGATCGCGCAGAAGTATAAGGTTCCCATTGTTGTGACCGGGTTCGAACCGCTCGACATCATTCAGGGAATCTATATGTGCATTCACCAGCTCGAGGAAGGGCTTGCCGCCGTCGAAAACCAGTACTCCAGGTCCGTGCGAAGAGAGGGGAATCTTCCGGCACAGAAGCTGATCCGCGAGATTTTCCATGTCGTGCCCCGAAAGTGGCGTGGGGTCGGAGAGATCCCCCAGAGCGGTTTGGGCCTCCGGGATGAATATTCAGAATTTGACGCAGAGCTGCGTTTCGGAGTGGCTCAACACACCGCCGATGAGCCGGCCGAATGCATGAGCGGGCTGGTCCTTCAAGGAATCAAGAAGCCGCACGAGTGCCCCGCTTTCGGCGCGCGCTGCACTCCGGAGCATCCATTAGGCGCCACCATGGTCTCCTCTGAGGGAGCCTGCGCGGCCTATTATCAATACCGACGAAGAACTCACTGAACGGACCTTGCCATGGATTCTGTTATAAAGCCGGGCGGATTTGTTTGCCCTATCCCGATTGAACAATATCCGAATGTACTGCTCGCGCATGGCGGCGGGGGCCGGCTGACCCAGCAACTCATCGAGAAGATGTTTATGCCGGCATTTGGGAACTCCCTGCTGGGATCGCGGCATGACGGCGCGGTCTTCCAGCTGCCGGGACAACAGCTCGCCTTTACAACCGACTCTTATGTCGTCCATCCGCTCTTTTTCCCCGGCGGAGACATCGGGACGCTTGCCATCAACGGGACCGTCAACGATCTCGCCATGTGCGGCGCACGCCCTCTCTATCTGAGCGCCGGCTTTATTATTGAAGAGGGCCTTCCCATGGATACCCTGTGGAGGGTTGTGCAATCGATGGCCAGCGCCGCCCGCGAAGCGGGCGTGCAACTGGTCACCGGGGACACGAAGGTGGTAGACCGGGGCAAAGGGGATGGAGTCTTTATCAATACCGCCGGCATCGGTGTTGTCGAATCCAGGCAGCCGATTTCGCCCATAAGCGTGAAGCCCGGAGATGCCATCCTCCTGAGCGGCGATATTGGCAGGCATGGTATTGCCATCATGGCCGTCCGCGAAGGGCTGGAGTTTGAAAGCACAATCCTGAGCGATTGTGCCCCCCTGGCCGGCATTGTGTCCGCTCTGTTCTCCGGAGGAATTGAAGTCCACTGCCTGCGGGATCTGACTCGCGGCGGACTTGCCAGCGCTCTCGTCGAAATAGCAGAAGCCGCTCATCTGCACATTGAAATTGAAGAAGCCGCCATTCCGCTCCTCGAGGATGTAAAAGGAGCCTGCGAAATTCTTGGCTTTGATCCTCTCTATGTTGCGAATGAAGGACGTTTCATCAGTTTCGCACCCGCGAACCAGGCCGAACACGCGCTGCAGCTTTTGCGAAGTCATCCTCTGGGGGCGCAGGCCTGCATCATCGGGACCGTGATGCATGACAACCCTGGACTCGTAACGATGCGAAGCCGCATTGGCGCCACCCGCGTCGTGGATACCCTCAGCGGAGAACAACTCCCCAGAATCTGCTGACAGTCGTTCCCGAAGAGGGCAGAAAAGCGGCCACGAATTTCCACAAATTGCACGGAGAGCCTCCGAGTTTCCTAGAGCGAGGCGCATCGGCGCTCTGCTTTGAGATTAAACAATTTCGTAATTCGCAATTTGGGCAAAATGAGGTAGGCTGAAAATATTCCAAAGGAGCAGCACAGTGGCATTAGCGCAGCGGTTCCAGGAAATCCGAAAGGGCTTTCAGTCGACCTTCTGGGTGGCCAATATCACAGAGCTTTTCGAGCGCCTGTCCTATTACGGGGTAAATGCAGTTCTTGCCATCTACCTGAACGAAACGCTCAAGTTCTCCCAACAACAAACCGGTGAGATGATCGGCTTTTTCGGCGGAGTCGTCTGGTTCCTGCCGATCATCGGAGGGACTCTTGCCGACCGGCTCGGATTTCGACGCTCGTTGGCCGGCGCCTACCTTGTCCTGGCGCTCGGTTACTTTTTGCTTGGCTCTCTGTCCGCCTCATGGATGGAGCCTCTGAAGCAAGCCCTGCCGCTCGCGGTAGTCGTGCAACTGATACTCTGCGTGCCGGCCCTCGGCCCCGCCATCGTAAAGCCGTGCGTTGTCGGCACCACGGCGCGGGCCTCCAGCGAAAATGTCCGCTCGCTCGGATATTCGATCTACTACACGCTGGTGAACATAGGCGGCACTCTGGGCCCGATTGTAGCCTTTGCCGTCCGGCGCACCATCGGCATTGAAAATGTTTTTCGCGTTTCAGCTGTCAGCGTTCTCCTGATGTTTTTCGCCACTCTCTTTTTTTATAAAGAGCCGGACCGCCTTGTGGAAAAGCAGGTTGCAAGCCTTGCCCAGGCTTTTCGAAACATGTTTGTGGTCCTGGGGAATATCCGGTTCATGACGTTTCTCCTGATCTTCTCCGGCTTCTGGGTAATGTTCTGGCAGGAGTTTATCGCGCTTCCGCTTTTCATCCGGGGATATGTGAACGCCAACGCCGATGTCGATCTGCTGACCACGGTGGATCCGCTCGCGGTTATTCTCTTCCAGATTCTGATCAGCTATCTGACGCGCAAAGCCAGGCCCTTCGCGGCTATGACCGCCGGGATCCTCATCACCAGCCTGTCCTGGCTGATCCTGGCCGTCTGCGATTTGCGCTGGCAGATCCAGACCACGCTGCATATTGGCTCCTGGACCGTGCCGATCCAAGGGCTGCCGGTGTATGCCACCGTCGCCCTGGTTATACTGGCGATCGGAGAAATGGTTCAGTCCCCGCGTTATTATGAGTATGTGTCGCGGCTGGCCCCGCCCGGCCAGCAAGGCACATTCATGGGATTTTCCTTTCTGCCGATTGCCATCGGGTTCGTGGTTGCAGGCCAGATCGGCGGACGGCTTGTGAATTATTTCGGCGATGTGCTGCACCGTCCACATCAACTCTGGTTCGTGATTGCGGGAGTAGGGGTCCTGACCACGCTTCTGATGTGGATCTACGATAAGGTGGTTAAGCCTTCTGAGCCCGAAAAACCATAGAGACAAGATGCCGGATTCCGTATCCTATCCTCTGCATCCTGCATGGAGGCGTTGATGTTATTTCGAATTGAAGAATCCGTATTTCAGATGTTTCCGCAGTTCTGCCGTGGAATCGTAACAGCCGCAGGCATTGATAACAGCCGCCCTTCCGCCGAACTGGAGAATCTGTTGCGGCAGGAGGCGGAAAGGATGCTGCAGGATCCCGCGATGGATCTGGCGACACATCCCCGCCTGCAGGTATGGAGGGATGCCTACCGGCAGTTCGGGTCGAATCCGAACAAGTTCACTCCTTCCATCGTGTTTCTCGCCAAGCAGGTCAAGGCAGGAAAACCGGTGCGGTCCATATCTCCCGCAGTCGATATTTTCAATATTATCAGCCTTCGCCACATCATCCCCTGCGGGGGAGATGACATGAACAGCGTGGATGGAGATGTGACCCTGGGACGGGCCGCCGGGGACGAGACCTTCGCCGCCATCTTCAAACCCGAAGAGATTGAGCGCCCGGACCCTGGCGAGGTTATTTATGTAAATCGCAAGACGGGCAGAATCCTGTGCAGACGCTGGAATTGGAGAAATGGAGATTTCTCCAAGCTCGCTCCGGAAACACGGAATCTTGGAATCAATGTCGATGGAATGCTGTCCTCTATCGGTCGCGATGAACTGGAGCAGGCGGCGGAAGAGTTGAAGGAATTGCTGCTTCGTTACTGTGGCGGGAGCATTGCCATTCACTATCTCGATGCGGAGCATCGGGAGATTGAGCTTCCCTTTCAGTAAACGGCAAACTGGCAGCTTGTTGAATTGCGGCGTTAGCCGGGACGGCCACGTTATCGGTCTCTACGAGCGGAATTGCGGAAGCGATTTTCCCTGGAACAGACCGATGCCGGCAATCCCCGCGGCACCGGCTTTGAGTACAGAGTCCCTCCGCTCCGGGGTGATGCCGCCCAGTCCCAGAACTGGCACATTGGAAGCGGCACAGGCATTCCTCAGCCGGCGCAAACCGAGCGGCGCCCCAAAGCCCGCTTTGGACTCCGTTGGAAAAATGTGTCCGACCAGCAGGTAGTCCGCACCCTGAGCGCATGCGCTTCGAATTTCAGACAGAGTGTGGACCGAGACCCCGATCAGGAAATCATCCGGAACCCATTTGCGGATGTCATCAATCTGAAGGCCTTTTGAAGGAAGATGAACTCCGTGGGCCCCGGCTGCCAGCGCAATATCGGCGCGGCCGTTTACGAGGACGCGGCATTGCGTCAGGTTTGCATGGGCCAGCGCCCCGCGCGTCAATCCAAAAATCGTGCGGTCATCCAGATCCTTTTCCCGGATTTGAACAAAATCGACGCCACACTCTATGGCTCTGTGGATACACGCCATCAGGGACATTCCGGACAGGCGCTTCCGGTCGGTAATGTAGTAGAAAAGCGGACGCCTAGATGGAAGGGTGCTTTCTTTTCCAGTTGTTCTTGATTTGTACAACCTCGTGAATCCCGATCGCGATATTGGCAATACCCAGCCCCATAACAAAGCCCTTGAAGAAAGCATTGGAGACCAGCGGCCGGAATTGGGGATACAGGTATAGCAGGTAGTTGTTTTCCCAGGACCTCATCCAGGGCATGAAAAGCAGGAGCATTCCAAGCTCGAATGAGGCCAGAATATAGATGAAATAAAGGGAGACCCACAGCCACCCGACAATTCGGGCAAGCGTAATACTCCCACCCTTTGGATCCGTCTCTGCGGGAGGAGTATCTGTAATTCTAGGGTGCATGCCTTTCAGAACCACTCTTGGGGCCTGTCGATCCGCAGGCCTTCAATTCATCAATCTTCTGCGCTACATCGCGATAGCCCGGATCGATCCCGAAAATCTGACGAAAACACTCAAGTGCCCGATCCCGATCACCGGCCATTGAATGCGCGATTCCCATATCATAGCGGAGCGCCATCGATTCGTGGGAAGAAATATCTACAATTCCTAATCCGGTCTGGCACCATCGAAGGGCTGAACTGGGCATTGCCTTCTTCAGGTAGCAGGTACTCAACATGCCGCAACACTGAATGATACGCGATCCTTCCTTCTTCAGATCAGCAATTTTCAAGGCAAACTGAAATTCTTTGATCGCCTCTTCCGTCAGTTCCATATCGCGGTATGCCGTTCCCAGGCTGAAATGGTCCTCGAACGATTCCCGCAGCACTTCCTGATCGGAGACCGCGCCGAATTCCTCCATCAGATCCGCAAACATTTCGTTGGCCGGAGTGCTGTCGATCGCCGAAACAGGAGCAGGAACTGGAGCCGGTGTAGCAATAACCTGCGGAGGGACGATCGCGAAACCGGCAGAAGCCGGCATCGGGGTCGGCGCAGAGGGTCTTTCTTCCGGCATTTCGAATTTATCTGCGCTGAATACATCGAGGTTGTCGAGAGTCTCGGTCAGATCCAAGTCGTCAAAGACTCCGCTCAAATCCTGAGAAGGCGGTTCGGCATGCTTCCCGAAAAGGGGAGCTTCTTCCGAGACAGTGGATACTGTCATGGGGTTTTCAGATGGCGCCGGCGCGCCCAACTTTTCGTATCGTGAAATGACCTCAGAATCGGTGGGATGGATTTTGGCTATTTCATTCAACTTGGCGAGAGCTTCTTCACTGAATCCGAGGCGGATGTAGAAATCGACTTCCTGCAACTGCTCTTCAAGCGATTTGGCAGCGCTAGCCGAAGACAAATCCTGTGGGTAGGCTTCGGGTATTGATCCATGCGCATCCAGGGATTCCTGGTCCGGCTCGCCCTCTTCACCCTCCGCTTTATCGTTTGAGAAAAAGATATCCAGCAGGTCTGACGAAAGATCAACTTCGGCTTCCCCATGCTGCATCTCGCCCGAAGCAGCGGGAGCCTCCGGCTCAATGCCGCTGCGGCGCGCGAATCCATCCAGATCTTTTTCATATTCCTGAACGTCAGGAGATAGTTGCTTTGCTTCGGACAGGCAGCTCAACGCCGCCTCTTCATTGCCGGAACGGCGATGCAGAACCGCCAGAAGCAACAACTGCTCGGCAGCTTCGGTATTTTTATTTTCGAGCTTGAATATGGAAACCAGGCGAACACGGACTTCCCTATCATAGGGGTCGCGCATTTCCAAGCCTTGAAGCAGACCCAGCGCCTTTTCCTTCAGGCCGTAATTGAGCAGCAGGTCGGCTTCCACGATTTCGGGCGAAACTTTGGCTTCGGGAGCCGCATGCTCTCGTCGCTCCACGGGAGATCCGGGAGCAATGCTGATTTCCGGCGGCTCGGAAGGGGCCACATACGGCGTATCCGGATAGACTTCGGCAAAGATCTCCCGATGAAGTCTACGGTGTTTTGCGCTCTCGGGGTCTGCGTGGAGAATCTTTTCCAGGTACTCCAACGCCTCCGCCGGGCTTTTCTTCTCGATATAGTGATCCGCTATGCTGTCCAGCAGGGCTACATAGCGAATCTGGTCGCCGGTAGCAGAACAGACAGATGCCAGCTTCACCATTGTGAGGATGTGGCCGGGCTCGCGCTGTAGAACATCCTGATAGAACTGGACCGCACGTTCGGTCTCCCTGCGCGTTATCAGAATGGGGACGATATCATCAAGGGAGGAGGTTGCCCGATCATATTCGCCTTGTTCCAAATAGGACTTGGCAACGTCGAAGAAATTGCCGTATCTCGAGTCATCCATCGACAGTACTGTCTGGAAGACCTTAACCGCCGATTCAGGATCTTGATTGGCAAGGTATGCCTGCCCCAGTAGTTCCCGGAAATCCAGGTTGTCCGGAGCCGACTCGACGGCTTGCTTGAGCTGGTTGAGCGCGGGGACAGGCGTGCTTAGCTTCAGGCAGCAGTCCAGATAGCCTCGCATGGACTCGACATCCTGCGAATTGAGAAGAACCGCATGATGGTAGGAATCCGCGGCACCCTGGATATTACCGGCTTTCCCCATTGCACGGGCGGCACCGATCCAATGGGAGCGCGATTTTTCACTGGCTCCTTCAGCCAGGTAAAGCTCGGCCAGTTTTCGCTGGATAGCAGCATTGGAAGGATCGATCTCAACCACCTGCTCGTAGGCATCCATCTGCTCCCGCGCCCGGCCTTCTTTTTCAAACAGCGCCGCAAGGCGCAGATACTGGTTTTTCGCATCGATACTCAAACCCTGCTTCGCATAAAGCGATGCCATGGTTGAGTTGATATCCAGATTGTTCGGGTCGGCGTTGAGGATTTTTTTGTAGACGGCGATTGCTTTGAGGAAGAAGTTGTTCTGAACGTAGTTCTCAGCCACCTGATTGAAGTACCGGTTGGCCTCAGTGCTTTTGCCCTGCCGCAGGTACAGATCGCCGATGGTATTGAGTATGAGAACGTCGTTGGGATCGAACTTTACAATCTTGAGATATTCGCCGATAGCCTGCGGAACCTTACCGTGGAGCACGTATCTTTCGGCGTCTTGAAGAAATTTTGCCTTGCTATCAGCGGCCACCATGCCCTCCTGCAATCAAATATGGTGCAAACTATCCGAAGTCCGCCGATAACAAGGCAAGAATTGCTTGAACGCTCCCAGAGCTGGCGCCTTTAGGCTTTGGCTGCTCTTTCGGGTGCGCGCTCGATTCTTCCTACCTCTTTCAACCGGGCAGCTTTGCCGCGGCGGCCTCGGAGATAATACAGCCGCGCTCGGCGCACTTTTCCGCTCTTCACCACTTCCAACTTTTCAATAATTGGCGAATGCAGAGGGAAAATACGCTCGATGCCATATCCAAACGAAACCTTCCGAACTGTGAAGGTTGACGAAATGCCGTTATTCTTCTGAACAATAACGACACCTTCAAAAACCTGGATCCGGTACTTGTCCCCTTCCTTGATCTTTACGTGAACACGTACCGTGTCTCCTGGACGGAAGCGGGGAAGATCGGTCCGAATTTGGGAATTATCGACTGCCCGTAGCAAATCCATGACAAATACTCCTTAATTGTGGGCTGATTCCTTTATCAGCTCCGGACGGGCCCGTTTGGTTTTTTCAAGGGCCTGTTCTTTACGCCACTTATCAATCTTTGCATGATCTCCCGAGAGAAGGACCTCCGGAACAGCCTGTCCTCTATATTCGGCGGGCCGCGTGTACTGCGGATAATCCAGCAAGCCCGTTGAAAAACTCTCGTTTACGGCCGATTCCGAGCATCCAAGCGCGCCCGGTATCAACCGTACAACCGAATCGAGGATGACCATTGCCGGAATCTCCCCTCCGGACAGAACAAAATCCCCGATCGAGATTTCTCTGTCCACGAGATTGTCGATAACCCGCTGGTCCACTCCTTCGTATCGGCCACAAACCAACATTAGATGCGGAATTGTAGCAAATTCCGCAGCTAATTTTTGATCCCAAGTCTTACCTTGGGGGGTCAGGAGTACTACCTGGCCATTCTGGCCACTCTCCTGCCCCTTACAGAACTCAATCGCCTCGTATAGCGGCTCGGGCATGAACACCATCCCTTCACCGCCTCCGTAGGGACGATCATCTACGGATCGATGCTTATCTTTGGTGAAATCCCGCAGATTGACGATGCGGATATCTACCAGCCCCGACCGGGCGGCGCGTCGAATGATTCCGCATTCCGTAACGCCCGCAAACAGTTCGGGAAAAATCGTTATAATATCAAACCTCATTTGCCCAGGTCCAACAATCCTTCGGGTGGATCGATCAGAATTCTTTTTTCCGGAATCGAAATCCGGATGCAAATGCTGTCCACGGCCGGGATCATGTATTCTCTATCGGGTCCCTTAACCACCAACAGATTATTTCCGGCAATCCGAAGAACTTCTTTAACCACTCCCAGCTCGTTGCCGCCGGTATCCCTGACGCCGCATCCGATGAGATCATGGTCAAAATATGTACCTTCAGGGAGTTCCATCGCTTTATCGGATGGAACCTGCACCCAGCAGCCCACATAGGCCTCGGCGGAACTGATATCGTTCACGCCGGTAAATTTCAGCACTATCCGCCCTTTATGCTCCCAGGTATCTTCAATGGCGATACGAAGCCTGTGGCCGTCTGCGAACTCCAGCCATACCTCTTCGAGCTCATTGAAACGATCGGGAAAATCCGTATACAAGTCGGCCAGGACTTCGCCGCGGTTCCCTCGGGTCCTGGCGATTCGGGCGATTGCAATATAAGAAGGCGGTGCGTCCGGCTCCACTATTCCAGGATTTCCAGAACAAACCGCTTTTTGAGCTTCATGCCTGCCGCTCCGAGAAGCGTTCGGATGCATCGGGCGGTTCGACCCTGCTTCCCGATAACCTTGCCAAGGTCGCTGGGCGCCACGCGAAGTTCCAGAACTGTAGTCTGCTCACCTTCAACTTCGGTAACCACAACCTGCTCGGGGTTATCCACAAGCGCTTTCGCAATCATTTCGACTAGATCTTTCATCTCCGCCTCTCCTCCGAGACCACTCTAAACCACATAGAACTCGGGCGCTATCCGGATTCAGCAATGGGAAAGAAGGTCTCAGCTGGCGGCCACGGGCGTAGGGGGAGCGGCCTTTTTCAACAGGGAGTGCACTGTCTCTGAAGGTTGTGCGCCGCATGCCAGCCAATGACGAACTCTATCCATGTTGAGATCAACAATAGGAGGATTCGTTTTCGGGTTGTAATGACCCAGGATTTCAACGAAACTCCCGTCTCGAGTCTGCCTTTGCTCCATCACTACCACTCGATAAAAGGGCTTCTTTTTTGCCCCCATGCGTGTCAAACGTATTCTAAGCAAAACTCCTCCTCGTAATAAAAGACCTTAAATCTAAACAATTCTTGCATGTAACGCAATCGGATTCAACTGGGGAACACTGTCCGACAGGACGATCCGACCGGTCGTAACCGACTAAGTCCAGAGAAATCCTAAGGTTGCATTGTGCGCGAAATCACGAGAAACTTCGACGCTTATCCGCAAAAAACTTGATGAAGAACAGCCCTTTGCCCGCTGATTTCCCAAAATTTCACAAAATCCGGGACGTTTCTTCAATCTACATCAATATCTACATCTGAGGGAATTTCATCCCGCGCATCAGGCGAGGCATAATCCCCTTGCTCAAGCTGCGCATCATCTTGCGCGTTTCCACATACTGCTTGAGCAATTGATTGATCTGATTCACCGGCCTCCCGCATCCGCGGGCAATCCGCTTTCGCCTGCTGCCGTTCAAAATCGAATGGTTGCGCCGCTCTTCCGGGGTCATCGAATTGATGATTGCCTCGATGTGAACCAGCTCCTTCTCATCTACCTTCATCTGGTTCAATCCACGCAGAGGCCCCATGTTGGGAAGCATCCCAAGGATCTGATCCAAGGGGCCCATCTGCCGGATCTGCCGCAATTGATCGCGAAAATCATCAAGGGTAAACTCATCTTTTCGGATCTTCTCGGCCAGTTCAGCCGCCTGCTCCCTATCCACGGACTCTTCCGCTTTCTCAATAAGGGAAAGCACATCGCCCATGCCGAGAATGCGGCCAGCCAGGCGGTCGGGGAAAAACGGCTCCATAGCATCCACTTTTTCGCCGGTTCCGACAAATTTGATCGGCTGTCCGGTCACCGACTTGATAGAGAGCGCGGCACCACCCCTCGCATCGCCATCCATCTTCGTCAGGATCACGCCTGTCAGCCCCAGACGTTCGTGAAATTCCTTCGCGCTGCGAACAGCGTCCTGTCCCGTCATAGCATCGGAAACCAGAAGGATTTCCACCGGTGGCGTTGCTTTCCGAATTCGCTCGAGTTCCACCATCATCTCATCATCAATATGGAGACGGCCGGCGGTATCGATCAGCACAACGTCGTAGCCGCTGTTGCGAGCATGTCGCAACCCCTGCTCCGCTCTCGACACGGGATCCATATCCCCAGGGACATCGAAATAACCCAAATGAGCGGCCTCGCACAATACGCGCAGCTGTTCAATGGCCGCAGGACGGTAGACGTCCACCGACAGCAGCAGCGGCGTATGGTTGTTTTTAGTAAGCCAGTGAGCCAGCTTTGCCGTGCTGGTCGTTTTCCCGGATCCCTGAAGCCCAACCATCAGAAACACACTGGGCGGCTGCTTGGAAAATTGAAGCTCCGTCTGCGATCCACCCAGCAATTCAATGAGCTCGTCGCGCACGACCCGGATAATTTGCTGGCCGGGAGTCAGAGATTCGAGAACTTCCTGGCCCAAAGCCCGCTGTTTGACGCGCTCAACGAAATCCTTGGCAATTTTGAAATGAACGTCCGCGTCAAGCAGCGCGTTTCGTATTTCCCGGGCGGCCTCTTCTACGTGGCGGCTGGAAACTCTTCCTTGCCCCGTCAGGTTTCGCAGAATTTTCTGCAGCTTATTCGATAAATTATCCAGCATCGTCTATCTTTTCTCCAGGGCCATAATATTACCTGAGGTTATGGCAGAAGTGTGGCAGAAAGTGGGGAGGATCTTCTTGCTCCATGCTTCTTGCGCCTTGCTCCTTTTTTCTGGCTTCCACTTGCATTAAGATATGCATCCAATCATGAGACACGTAATCGTAGGGACAGCAGGACACATTGACCACGGGAAAAGCGCTCTGGTTCGGGCTCTGACAGGGGTCGATCCCGATCGGCTGAAAGAAGAACAACTTCGCGGCATCACGATCGACCTGGGATTTGCCCACCTGGACCTCGGAGATGTGCAGGTCGGTTTTGTCGATGTGCCCGGACACGAAAAATTCGTTAAAAACATGCTGGCTGGCGTCGGTGGAATCGATTTTGTTCTACTGGTGATCGCGGCCGATGAATCCATCATGCCCCAGACGCGGGAGCATTTCGATATCTGCCGGTTGCTCGGCGTTCGCACGGGAATCGTGGTAATCAATAAAGCAGATCTGGTCGACCCGGAAATGCTGGAACTGGTTCGCGATGAGATTGCCGAGACAACGATCGGATCCTTTCTCGAAAACGCGGAGATCGTCACCGTCAGCTCCAGGACAGGCCAAGGGATTGAAAACCTGAAAAAGGTGATCCACGATCTGTCTCTTGCGATCCCCTCGAGGCCGTCCGACCGACTCCTGCGGCTGCCGGTTGACCGTTCGTTCAGCATCCGTGGGTTCGGCACAGTTGTGACCGGCACCCTCACCTCCGGCGAGATTCAAAAAGATCAGGAAGTCGAGTTAATCCCCGGAGGATTGACCACCAAGGTTCGCGGCCTTCAAGTCCACGGGAATATGACCGGTCGCGCCGTGGCCGGCCAGCGTACCGCGGTAAACCTTCAGGGCGTAGATTTGGATCAGGTGGAACGGGGCATGGTCATCACCGTCCCGCATCTTTTCCAGGCAACCCAAATTCTGGATGTACGTTTACAGCTTCTTCCAACCGCGAAACCGCTGAAAAACCTGGTCAAAGTCAGGTTTCATCAGGGAACGCTGGAAATTCTGGCCCGCGTCGCCCTCATCGGGCAGGACACTCTTCTGCCGGGACAATCCGGGTACGCACAACTCCGGCTGGATGGACCGGTTTTCTGCCTCCATGGAGACGCGTTTATCATTCGGCAGTTCTCCCCGACGATCACGATCGGCGGCGGAATCATTCTGCATCCGAACCCTTCCAAACACAAAAGCACCGACATGCAAACCCTCGCCGCTTTGCAGCGGCTGGACAAAGGGAATTTGCAGGAAAAAATCCCCGTATTACTGGAAGCCGATGTTCATCAGGCCATGGATCTCAATCGATTGAACTCCCTGCTGGGATTTCCCGAACCGCAACTCGTCAAAATCTGCTCGGAGCTTGCGAAATCGGGACAGGTAGTGATGGTTCAGGCACCATCTCCCATTCTTGTCGTGCCGGCACTCATGGAGTCTCTGAAGAAAGAAGTGATTGCCCAGGTCACCGCCTTTCACAAGGAAAACGCCCTGCAAAAGGGGATATCCAAGGAAGAGCTCCGCAAGCGGATTTTTGACAACCTGCCCCTTGAAGTCTTCCGCTTCTGCCTCGACGCGCTCGTCGAAAAACGAAAGATCGCTTTCCAGGAAGACACCATTTCATTGTTTGGCCGCGAGGTTCAACTCACCGCGGAAGGACACCAGATCCGCGAAAAAATCGAAGCCATATTCCAGAAAGCGGGTTTTCAGCCTCCGGTATTTACCGATCTGCTGAGCCTGGTGGATGCGAATCCGGAAGAAACCAAAAGGATTTTCTTTTGGATGATCAAGGAAAAGATCCTGGTCAAAGTGGCCGAAGACGTCGTTTATCATCGGGCGACTATGGATAGCATCAAGCAACAGATTCGAAGCAAATTCACTCCGGGGAGCAAATTCGGCGTCGCTGACTTCAAGGAACTCTTCGATATCACGCGAAAGCATGCGATTCCGCTGCTGGAATACCTGGATCGCGACCGCTTCACTCGCCGTCTCGGCAATGACCGCGTACTGCTTTAGTCAGGAGCGAGGAGCCAATAGGAGACGCCCCCTTTTGGCTCCTCACTCCCGGACTCTTACTCTCTGAATGATCTTCACTCCACAGCGCCAGTCTTCGTTAACCGAGATTTTCCAAACTTCTATGTCAGGTTCGAGATAGCCAAGCAATACTTCTGTCGTGTCATGGAATGAAAAGATGGGAGACACCAGATATATCCGCGGCCGGCGTCGCGTGAGACGAGTCTCCGAAAAATAGCCGCGCCGTTCGAAATCTCCGCTCTCATTGTGCTGAATGACCCGGCCCCAATAATCCAAAGCCTGTATCGGAAGATCAGGATCCTCTGAAACCTTCAGCTCCATGACAACCAGCGTACCATTTCGGTCCGCACCCAGGATGTCGATTCGCCCGTTGTCATGCCCGAGATATACGGGGATCTGCGAATACACCGATTCTGGCGCCAATTCGGGAAAAAGCTGCGGAATACTCTCGAGGATCAAAGCCTCGAGCCATCGTTCTGATTGAAGCCGGTAATAGGGGTGGCGTATATCCGGACTATCCGCCCGACGAAAATAAAGTATTTCACGAACCAGATCGTTGAGGGAGTCGAGAGTCTCATCCGTCAATTCGATCCGATGGGGCCCAACGCCAAAGAAGATGCGGTCGCGCTCCTGTCCTGCAACCTGGGCAAATTCGAGCCCCCACAGCCTCAACGAATCGTAATCATGGAATCGCGGATAGCGTCGGATAAGTTCCGGAGCAAGATCCAGGACGCTCTGCAATTGAGCACTCCATCGAAACGGGCCAAGTACAGGCCAGCGAAAATCCCTGTTTTCCTCAGGCGGTCGCGGGGGAGGCGCCTTGGAAAATACTGGGAAATCGGGCGCGGCTTCATACTCCCAAATCTCCGTCCGGATTCGACTCTTGTCAAGAAAACGGGATCGATGCAGCAAGCCGGCCGAAGCTCCGGCGGGCACCAGAAAATACACTCCCATCGCGCAGGGCATTGCGGGAATGCCACAGACGGAAAGGTACCGCAAGGCTTGCCCGATCGCGTGTGGAATATCGGCAGCTGAATCCTCGTCGGCCGCAAGCAGCACACGGCTTTCCCCCGCATGCCGGAATAACACACGCAGGAATGCGCCTGAAAGCGTGAGAGAAAGGTCTGAGCTTCTGGTTGCACGCAGAATTCGATATCCCGGGAATACTTTTGCCAGCCATTGCCTGGATACCTTCCACAAATGATGGGGATCCAAGGCGGCGGAATCCTTTTCCTCCCAAAACATTTCCAGAATCTCAGCAATGGGACTGGCGGCATCAAGCAGTGACACGGAGATTCCGCCCGGCCATTGCTTTATCGTGCCGACCCAATAGCTTAGCAATCGCCCCTGGCAACGAAACTGGAACTGGATTTTCTCTCCCCGTTCGAACCAGTATGGATTTGCGGACTCCCAGGAAATCCATTCTGCCGTGCGCCATCGAATCCGGACCTGCTCCGATCGCTGTTTGGCCAGCGCCAGAAGCATACGGTTGCGCTGCAGTTGTGTAGCGATAATTCTTTTCATACACGGGTAGTTTGCACAGCCCGTGGCTTATATCCGGCAAATTGATGAAAAACGATCGGAATCAGGGGCGCAATGGGATCAGCGCCCCATATTGCCGAGCCATTGAAGATAGGTAGAATCCCCGGCAACTATCGGGATCGCGATGACTTCAGGTACCTTATACGTATGCAGTTGGTGAATCCGCGCATTGATGGCATCAAACTTTTCAGAGGTGGATTTGATCATGAGAAGGAACTCGGTCTCATCGCACACCTTCCCTTCCCAGCGATAGATGGATCGAATCCCTGGAATAATGTTCACGCAGGCGGCTTCATCCGAATCCAGCAGGGCGGCAGCAATCCTTTGCGCCAGCTCGACGGTATCGGCGGTGCTCAATACCAGTATTTCGTTCATTTCAATATCCTAAACTATCATTTTGAAATCGATAACCATTGCATGGTGCATAGGACATGAGTATTATGCAGTTGTTGAATGAAACTTCACTGAAAAATATCTGATGACACACTCAAAACGTCACACATCCCATAAAAAAGAGCTCTATTACCTGGTCTGCATCCTGTCGGTACTGGTAATTCTGATCCTCAGCTTTATGGGACCGGGCGGATACAGAGATCTCCGGAGAGCCCGTCTCGAATTGCAGGAACAGCGTATGCGCGTGGATCGTCTGACGCAGGAAAACGCGGAAAGGATGCTGGAAATCGAGAAGCTGCGTGGAGATCCGAACGCGCTGGAACAGTATGCCCGCAAAAAGGGCTTCGGCAGGCCGGATGAGATTATTCAAACGCTCCCCGAGAAACCAGCCTCCGGGAAGCGCTGACGCCTACAGGGACCAGACGACTTTACCCTTCACGATTGTCATCGCGGGCCCGCCGCGCAATTTCCAGCCGTTGAATGGAGTATTGCGGCTTCTGGAAAGGAACTGCCGAGAATCCACCTGCCAGCTCAGATTCGGGTCGAGAACCGTGATGTCCGCCCACGATTTTTCAGCCAACGTCCCCCGCTCGAGATGCAGAATACGGGCTGGATTTGTCGAAAAGAGCTGAACCAGGCGTTCAACGGTGATGATCTCGGTTCTTACAAAACGGTCGAGAATCAGACCAACAGCGGTTTCAAGCCCAACAATTCCAAAGGGAGCCCGGTTAAACTCCACCATCTTGTCGTTAATGTTGTGGGGCGCATGATCGGTCGCAATCGCATCGATGTCGCCGGAGGCAATTCCCTTCACAAGCGCGTCCACATCGTCCTGAGAACGAAGAGGCGGATTCATTTTCATGTTGGTGTCGTAGGATGACACCTGCGCATCGGTCAACAGCAGATGGTGCGGAGCGACTTCACACGTGATCTTTGCCTTGTCCTCTTTTTTTGCACGCAGAACGGCTTCAAGAGAACGGCGCGTAGACAAATGGGCGATATGCACTTGGGCACCAGTCTGCTTTGCCAGAATTGCGTCGCGCAAAACGTGGATCTCTTCCGCAGCGGGGTTCATGCCTCTCATGCCAAGAAGCGTGGAATAGTACCCTTCGTTCATCACGCCGCCGGCCACGAGGTCTTTGTCTTCGCAGTGATCGATCACCGGGAGATTAAACAGGCGGGAGTACTCCATTCCGCGGCGCATGACCTGGCCATCCTGCACGGAATGGCCGTCATCGCTGACCGCAACAATTCCCGTACGATACATCTCGCCGATTTCGGCAAGCATTTTCCCCTGGCTTCCTTTGGTAATGGCACCCACGGGATAAACGGCAATCTTCGATACTTCTCGCGCCCGCTGCAGGATGAAGGATGTCACCGCTTCCGAATCATTGACCGGATTTGTGTTTGGCATGCAAGCCACGGCGGTGAAACCTCCGCGTGCAGCCGCATTCGTCCCGGATTCGATCGTTTCCGAATCTTCGCGACCCGGCTCCCGCAGGTGAACGTGCATGTCAATAAAGCCTGGAAGCACGAGCAGCCCGCGCGCATCAATTTCCTTGCGGCCGGTCTGACGGATTTTGGGCGATATTTCGGCGATTCTGCCGTCTTCAATGCCCAGATCGGCAACCTTGTTCAATTTTTGGGATGGATCGACGATTCGTCCCTGACGCAGTATCAGTTGCATAAGCGCTCAACGAGTATTTTTTTTCAGCTTCAATCCGGCATTTCCGGAGAGCAGATATAGGACAGCCATGCGGGTTGCGACACCGTTCGCAACCTGGTTCAAGATAACGGAGTAGTCCGCATCCGCCACGTCGGAGTCAATTTCAACTCCCCGATTCATCGGGCCAGGATGCATGACAATGGTATCTTTTTTTGCCAGACGCATTCGTTCCCGGGTCAGGCCGTAGAAGTTATAATATTCGCGTGTCGAAGGAACGAAAGCTTCATTCTGCCGCTCGAGCTGCATGCGCAGCATCATGATGACATCTGCCCCATCAATGGCTTCGTTCATCTGCCCGGTTATGCGGCAGCCGAGTTTTTCGAATTCCCAGGGAATCAGCGTCGGCGGGCCGCAAACCCACACATCCGCCCCCATCTTATGGAACAGAATGGTATCGGAGCGCGCGACGCGGCTGTGGGCAATGTCCCCGATAATGGCGATCTTCAGTCTATCCAGCCGCTTCTTGTAGGTTCGGATGGTCAGAGCATCAAGGAGTGCCTGGGTCGGATGCTCGTGCATGCCATCCCCGGCATTGACGACCGAGGACCGACATTCCCGACCAAGAAGATGCGGGGCTCCGGCCGACTCGTGACGAATAACGATGATATCCGGCGCCATTGCCTCGAGATTGCGGGCAGTGTCCAACAGCGTTTCCCCTTTGGTAACGCTGCTCGCAGAAGCCGTAAAGTTCAGGATATCGGCGCTTAAACGCTTTTCAGCCAGTTCGAAAGAGGATCGGGTCCGTGTGGATGCCTCAAAAAACAGATTCACGACGGTTTTCCCACGAAGTGTGGGGACCTTTTTGACCGGTCTTGCCGAAACTTCCCGGAGAGCTTCAGCGGTATCAAGAATGAGATTGACGTCATCTACGGAAAGCTGCTCAACGCTCAGCAGGTCTTTGTGGCTAAGGGATGCCATGACATTCCCCTGCGGTCAGGCCGCACGATAATGAAACCGTCTACAAAATCACAAATCGGGAACTTCCCGCGCGGATGCCTGATTTTGTACCTGAGTACGGTCAGGCCTATGTCCCAAGAAACTGGCGAACGAGCGGGACGCCTCCGATTTTAACGCATTACACGCTCTCGACCACAGCCGGCGGCGGCATCGGTCTTTTAACGAGGACAACACGCTCTTCCTCATCCTCCTCATTCAACCGAACTTCGACGATCTCATCCTCATCGGTTTGAATGAACTTGCCGACGTAATCCGCCTGGATCGGCAACTCACGGTGGCCGCGATCAATCAACACGGCTAACTGGACCTTTTTCGGGCGGCCCATGTCCACCAGTCCATCCAGCGCCGCACGAATGGTCCGCCCCGTGTACAAAACGTCATCCACCAGAACAAGGCTGCGGTCGCTGATGTCGAAATCGATCAACGTCTCCCGCAACATGGGTCGGTTGCTGACGGTTGTGAGGTCATCCCGGTATAAGGTAATATCCAGGATGCCGAAGGGAACGGGACGTTTGAGAGTCGCTTCTATCTTTGCACACAGTCGCTGGCCCAAAGGCACGCCACGCCGACGGATTCCTATGATAGCGAACTCGTCGCTCGGGCCCAGTTTTTCAATTATCTCGGCCGAGATCCTTGCCAGCACAAGGTCCATTTCTGCGGCCGTCATCAGGAGCTTACCCTTTATTTTTTTCATTGGATTTTCGCGCTGCCAAGTGGTGCTTTCGTCAATTGCGCGGCGATGATATCACACGGAAAAAGGCGTTGCAAACGTCGAGTTACAACCTATACTGAATTGGAATGCTAGATAAAAAAGTTAAGGTAAAAGAAATCAGGGATCTCGGCGCTCGAAACTACCTGCTGACCGTCAGCACGCCTGAACAGGCGCGCCTCGTACGCCCGGGTCAATTCATCATGTTGAAGTGCGTGGAACAAGTGGACGAAAATCCGCTGTTGCGCCGCCCTTTCACCATTTTCAACATTCATCGAAGTGCGCGCAGCGGAAAGCCTGACGGGCTGGAACTGCTGATCAAGGATGTCGGAGCCGGAACGACCAAGCTGACCAAGGTGCGTCCGGGCCAGATGCTCGACTGCCTTGGCCCTCAGGGGCACGGATTCCAGATTACGTCCGAATTGCGGAATCGCGTGGATACCGCCTGCATGGTCGCGGGCGGCGTCGGAATCGCGCCTCTGTTTCTGCTTGCCCAGGGACTGCTGGCCCAGAATGTACAACCGATTCTGTTTTATGGCGGCGCAAGAATGGAAGACCTGGTTCTGCGCGAGTATTTTGAACGACTGGGCATGCCCACCCACTATACGACGGAAGACGGCTCCTTCGGCGAGCGCGGTGTTGTTACCCAGCCGCTCGCTAAGTATTTGAAGGAAAACGCTCGGAAATCCGTTCGCATCTACACCTGTGGACCATGGGGAATGATGAAGGCTGTGCATCAAATCGCAGCCCAGGCGAATGTGCAATGCGAGGTCAGCCTCGAAGCGAGGATGGGTTGCGCACTCGGTGCTTGTCTGGGATGCGTGGTGGGCAGCAAAGATCATAATGGAGAGACTCAATTCCTGCGCGTCTGCCAGGACGGTCCCGTTATGAACAGCCGTCTGATTGATTGGGATACCGTACCTGTTTGAAGGACTGACAATGACAAACCTCGAAGACTCGAAGTCTCCGTGGACTTCTTTGAATCTTTGCGTCTTTGAGGCCAACCACTTATGAACAATACCGAAACATACAAAGCTCCGCATCTTGCCGTGGATATCGCGGGAGTGCGATTCAAAAATCCGGTCCTGACTGCCAGCGGCACCTTCGGCTACGGGTTGGAATTTGCCAATCTCATGGATCTCAACTCACTGGGCGGAATCGTCGTCAAAGGGCTTTCGATGACGCCGATCAAAGGGAACCCTCCTCCGCGCGTCTATGAAACAGCCTCCGGAATGCTCAACGCCATCGGCTGGCAAAACATAGGCGCAACGGAATTCGTGACCAAGAAACTCCCGATGCTGAAGAACTACGATACGAACGTTGTCGTAAACATCGTGGGATTCGAGCTCAGTGATTATCTGGAGGTCACAAAGTTCCTGAATGACTGTCCCGGCGTCAAGGCGCTGGAGCTCAATATCTCGTGCCCAAATGTCAAAAAGGGCGGTTTTCACTTCAACAAAAATCCCAAAGATACCTTCACGATAACGGCGGAAACCAAAAAGGCTTCCCGTCACCTTCCGCTATGGGTCAAATTGTCACCCAACGTAACCGACATTCGTGAGTTTGCCAAAGCATGCGAAGATGCAGGCGCGGATGCGATCTCGGTCATCAATACATTTGTAGGCATGGCCATCGATGTGGAAAAACGGCGCCCACGACTCCGTTTCATGACCGGAGGCTTATCCGGACCGGCCATTAAACCTGTGGCATTACGCATGGTCTGGGAAGCCTGCCAGGCAGTAAAGATACCGGTCATTGGAGTAGGCGGTATTGCCAACACCAACGATGCCCTGGAATTTCTGATTGCCGGAGCCCGCGCCGTTCAGGTCGGAACCGCCAACTTTTATCAGCCGGATGCATCGCAGCGCATCGCGCTCGGGTTGCAGGAGTACTGCCGTTCGCACAAGATAGACGACATCAACGAAATTATCGGGAGCCTTCATCCCTATGAGTGATCCTCGTTCAAGACTGATTGTGGCGCTGGATGTCCCGGACCGGGCCTCGGCCATTAAAGCGGTAGAACAACTGTCCGGTCACGTCGGCTACTTCAAAGTTGGTCTGGAAATTTTTGCGGCCGAAGGACCGCGCCTGGTCCAGGAGATTCGTGATCGCGGCGAGAAGGTATTTCTGGATTTAAAGCTTCATGACATCCCGAACACCGTTGCCGGCGCCGTACGATCTGTCTGCAGGCTTGGAGTTCAGATGCTGACTGTCCATGCATCCGGCGGCCCCAAGATGCTGGCGGCAGCCTGCCAGGAGGCAAAATCCGCTGCAGCGCCACCCATGATTCTTGCCGTTACGGCCTTGACCAGTCTCTCCGAAACAGATATCAATGGGATGGGAATCCCGGGCGCAGTAGAACAGTGGGTTGAGCGCCTTGCCGCCACAGCCAGGGAAGCAGGCGTTCCGGGACTGGTAGCCTCGAGCAGCGAACTGATGATGCTTCACCGAAAATTCGGAAATGCGCTGCGATACATAATCCCGGGAATCAGGCCGGCCGGATCTGCAACGCAAGACCAGTCGCGTGTCGCGACACCAGGACAGGCCATCCGCGATGGTGCAGACTTCATCGTTGTAGGTCGGCCGATCATGCAGGCTCCGGACCCTGCTCAGGCCGCGGATGCCATCGTCAAGGAAATCGCTCAGGCCTGAACAAGGGACTCCGGCTCTCCCGGTACCGCTATGGATAGTATTTTTCCTGCTTGATATCGAAATCGGCCAGGAAACCGCGCCCGGATAGAGTATTGACAACGATATCCACGGTGCCGGGATGACCGCAGACATAAACCGCATGCGTTGCCGGACACATCAGCGTTGAAAGCATCTCTTTCACTGTACAGGCGAGATCCGGAGCCTCCCGTTTTTTACTTTCCGGTAGTTCCAGGATCGTTTCCGCACGCCCTGTCAGGCCTGTCCAGGAAGGGTTCATTAAAGGTCTGCTGATAGTCGGCAGATAAACGAGCGAGAGCTTCCGATTGGCATCCCCAAGACTCTCAGCCGCCAGCTTCTCCAATTCCTCGCGATAACCCAGGTGGCTTGGATAACTGACGCCGTGGATCAAATAGATCCTGCGCGGAAGAAAGAGTTCGGGGGCGTGCAAATAATCCTCATTCAGCTTGCGGATCATGCTGATAAACGGCGCCAGACCGGTTCCCGAGGCCACAAAAACAAGGTCGCGTAAATCGGCAGGATCCAGTGTGAAAATGCCGCGAGGCCCGGTAATAGCGGCCACTGTCCCGGGATCTCTGCGGCGCAACCCTTCAATGACTTCGGATTCAAATAAGGAAGGGGTCAGCGTCCCCTGTTTTACCAGGTTGATATAAAACTCAACATAGCGCTTTTCAGAGGGTGAGGAAGAAACCGTGTAGGGACGCGCGATCGTTTTCCCCCCATGGGTCAGCCACAAAGTCGCATACTGGCCCGGGGCAAACAGGAAATCGCGTTCCAGGCTGAATCGGAAAATGGCCAATCCTTCGGATACTTCGATCCTCGATTCCAGTTGCGCCGGTATTTTGTCGTCCATCCTTTGCACGCCACTAGCTTCGCGCATTGTTGATAACTTCCCGAGCCCGACGAAAGATCGAGTGGAACATGGGCCGCGTCAGCTTTCCGGTCTGAGTGTTTTGCTGGCTTGGATGATATGAAGCAATCAAAACCACATCGCCAGGCAGATTCCATTCTCCTCCATGGCTGAATTTGAGCTTTGCGGGCGCGGGAAGGCCGACGCTTTCCCGCCAGAGCCGGAGAAAACAGCGGAATGCGACCTGCCCCAGCGTCACAACCACTCTCTTGTTGCCGGCCAGTTGAAGCTCATGCAGAAGATATTCCCTGCAGTTCTCAATCTCAGACGGCAATAACTTATTTTCCGGTGGAGCACAGCGAGCGACGGCGGTTACCAGGCAATCGCGCAATTGCAATCCGTCCCGGATGCCGACAGACGAGGATTGATTGGCAAAACCAAAAGCATGCAGGGCTTCGTACAACCAGTCGCCGCTCCGGTCCCCAGTAAAAATGCGCCCGGTCCGATTACCTCCGTGCGCTGCCGGAGCCAGCCCGATTACTACCATTGCGCCATCGGGCATGCCAAACGCCGGCACTGGCCTTCCCCAATACTCCTCGTTCCGATATCTGCGAACCTTTTCGCAGGCAACGCGCTCCCGCCACTCGACCAGGCGAGGGCATCGACGACACTGCGTGATCTCATGTTCCAGTGCAAGGAAGTCCTTCTCCATCAAACTAAGAGTAGCACAGCCTCAGGAACCACTAACCATGTACCACCAACAACTGGTACTATGGATAGCTCCATGGGAAACAACAGTGATTTAACAATCGCGCGGCTGGCGCCACTGATTCGGAACAAAAAGGTATCGCCCGTCGAGCTCACGAAGTACTTCCTGAAGCGGATTGAAGAGCTTCAGCCGTCTATCAACGCGTATATCACGGTAACGCCAGAGGCAGCTCTAAGCCAGGCTCGGCGTGCGGAACGCGAAATCATGAAGGGCACCTACCGCGGAGCGCTCCATGGAATCCCGATCAACTTAAAGGACCTTTTCCTTACCCAGGGCATCCCCACCACCGCGGGGTCCAAAGTGCTGAGCCGGTTTATCCCTGATTCCAATGCGGTGATCGTGGACCAGCTACTCGACTCCGGATGCATCATCCTGGGGAAGACCAACATGCACGAGTTTGCCTTCGGCTCCACCAACCTGCATTCGCACTATGGACCGGTATGCAACCCCTGGAATCTCAGCCACATTTCGGGCGGATCCAGCGGGGGAAGCGCCGCTTCCATCGTTTCCGCGCAATCACTCGCATCCTTCGGAACCGATACGGGCGGATCTATTCGTATCCCGGCGGCGGCGTGCGGATGCGTTGGATTCAAGCCCAGCTATGAAAGAGTCTCGTTGAACGGCGTCATCCCACTATCGTCAAGTCTTGATCACGCAGGTCCACTCAGCCGCTGTGTTCTGGATGCAGCAATTCTGCTTGATGCCATTGCCGACCTGACGCTGGAGCAGGATACCAACCGCCTGATTCGAGCAGTTCGCAGCGGGATACGGTCCCTGGTGATTGGCGTGCCACGGCAATACTTTTTTGATCGCATTCATCCCGAAGTGCGCCGGTGTGTGCTGACCGCCATCGGCGAGTTCAAGCAACTGGGAGCAAAAGTTTGCGAAGTCACATTGAAAGGAACAGAGGAGACCGCTCGCATCGCGGCGGATATCACCGGAGCTGAAGCGTACGCCTTCCACGAAAAATGGCTTCGATCCAGGCCCGGAGATTATGGGAAAGACGTACGATCCCGGCTGGAACAAAGCCAAGGAATGACAGCCGCGGCCTACATTAAGTCGATACAGGACAGGCTTGCTTACAGCCGCGATTTCGACCAGGCATTCGAGTCGGTGGATTTGATCGCCGGGCCGACGCTCCCAGTCGCAGCGCCGCCGATGAGCGATCGTGACACCCAAATCGGCAGAACGCGCGAAGAAGTTCGCACGGCAATGCTCCGGTTAACCCGTCCGGGAAACCTGTCCGGGTTGCCTGCCATTTCTGTTCCTTGCGGATTTACCAAAGAAAAGCTCCCGGTGGGCCTTCAATTGATCGGCCGGCGATTTGATGAAATGACCGTGCTCCGGGCGGCCTATGCTTTTGAATCAGCGACTACATGGCACAAATATTTTCCGGAAGACAGTGGTAAGAAGCAGGCAGCCGGAAGCCGGAAGTAAAGAATCCATTTCTGATTTCTGTCTTCCGTCTTCTTGCATTCAGCTACTTGCACCAAACTTTATCTCATGGACGAAACGCCCCTGATCAGCGTGGTTGTGGTGAACTGGAATGGGATTTCCTTTCTTCCGGGCTGCCTTGGCTCGCTTGAGAAACAAACCTGGAAAAACCTGGAATTCATCATCGTCGACAACGGCTCCACGGATGGGAGCACGGAGCTGATTCGTGCCTGGACCGAACGCATCCCAAAGGCACAACCGCTCTTTCTCAAAAGAAACACCGGCTTCTGCGAAGGCAATAATCTCGGGATCGCAAAAACCCGTGGAGAATGGATTGCGCTTCTGAACAACGACGCAATAGCAGAGCCGGACTGGATAGAACGGCTGGTCAGTCACGGGGATGCTGCCAACAAAATTGGAATGCTGGGGAGCAAAATCCTATTTGTCGATCCGGCCAATGTCATCGATAAGGTGAGCCACCTTATTTACTGGGATGGGCAGAACCGCGGGCGCGGCACCATGGAAATCGATGCCGGGCAATACGATAAAGATGAAGAAATACTCTGGCCTGACGCATGCGCCGCACTGTATCACCGCCGCCTGTTCGAGGAAACGGGGGGATTTGATGAAAGCTTCTTTGCTTTCGGCGACGATGCCGACCTGGGAATGCGAGCTCGTCTGCTTGGATGGACAGCCTGGTATGTACCCCAAGCCGTCGTGCATCACCTTCATTCTGCAACGGCCGGAGTATACTCCCCTCTCAAAGTAATGCTGGTGGAACGCAACCGGCTGCTTCTCGCCCTGAAGAATTTTTCACTCCCGCTGCTTCTTGCGAATCCCTATTGGTCGATCCGCCGTGTTCTGTGGCACGTGTATGCCGCATCCAAGGGTCAGGGAGCCTCAGGACAGTTGGTTGCCTCCCAGGGCTGGGTAAGAACCCTGGGCATCATGATCTGGGCGCATCTGAGTGCCATGAAGAATCTGCCGTCCGCATTGAAGAACAGGCGGAAGATACAGCGGACGAAGCGCCTGTCGAACAGAGAGGTGCAGGCGTTGCTGCGCCGCTTCCAGATTGACCTCCGTCAACTGACTCTCCGCGATTGATTTTGCAGTGGCTCCTCGCAGCAGCGTGGATGGCAAAACCTGAAAACTTGAAACTTGCATCGCCAGGCAGCGCTTGTGCTATCTTTTTTGCATGAAAATAGCATTGGCGCAGGTAAACACGGTTGTCGGGGATGTTGGCGGCAATCGCGACCGCGTGCTCGGAATCATGAAAAAGGCAAGGTCTCTGCATGCAGATATCACTGTTTTTCCGGAATTGTGCCTCACGGGGTACCCACCGCGCGACCTGCTTGGAATGCACGGTTTTGTCGAGCTGAACCTTCAGGCACTTCAGGACATTGCATCCCAAACAGATAAAATGGGTGTCGTCCTCGGTTTTGTCGACCGCAATCCGAACCAAGAAGGTCGCGATTTCCACAATTCTGCAGCCTTTCTCGCCGAAGGAAAAGTTCAGGCGGTTGTCCACAAAACGCTTCTCCCGACCTACGATGTTTTCGATGAAGACCGTTACTTCCAACGTTCAGATCGCGTGGAGGTTGTGCGCTTCCGCGGCCGCACGCTAGGAATTTCGATTTGTGAAGATGCCTGGAATTCGGAGGACTTCTGGCCCAAACCTCTGTACGCCACGGATCCTATACGGAACCTGATTGAAAAAGGAGCCGACCTGCTCATCAACATTTCGGCATCGCCGTTTGAGATAGACAAGCCGAAACTCCGATACAAGATGCTGCAGGATCACGTTCAGAAGCATCGAGTTCCGCTCGTATATGTCAACCTGGTCGGAGGAAATGACGATCTCCTCTTCGATGGCAATAGCCTCGTTCTTGGCAAGAATGGGAATGTAATCGCCCAAGGAAAGAGCTTCGAGGAAGACCTCCTGATCGTCGATTCAGAAACACAGGAAGACAGGGGGTACCGCATGGGGGAACCGCTGCAGGACCTCTTTCGTGCCCTTGTCATGGGAACCGCGGATTATGCAGGCAAGTGCCGTTTTACTACCGCGGTTCTCGGGCTCAGCGGCGGCATCGATTCATCCGTTGTAGCCTGTATCGCAGCGGAAGCATTGGGACCGCAGAATGTAATGGGAGTGTCCATGCCCTCCGTGTACTCCGCACAGGAAAGCTTCGACGATGCGCGCGCGCTGGCAAATAACCTGGGAATCCGATTCGAGTCCATTCCCATCCGCCCGCTGTTCGATCAGTTCGAAAATTCCATGGCACCCCTATTTGCAGGACATTCTCCGGATGAAACGGAGGAAAACCTGCAGGCACGGATTCGCGGAACCATCCTCATGGCCCTATCCAACAAATTCGGACATCTCGTTCTTGGTACAGGAAACAAATCAGAATTATCTGTCGGGTATTGTACCCTTTACGGTGATATGGCGGGCGGCCTGGCCGTGATTTCGGACGTGCCCAAAACGATGGTCTACCAACTGGCCGGGTTCATCAACAGAAAGAGAGAAATCATCCCACGAAACGCCATCGCACGCCCTCCTTCAGCGGAACTGCGACCAGACCAGACCGACCAGGACAGTCTACCCCCATATGAAATTCTGGATGGCATTCTGCACCTGCGGATCGAAGAACAGAAGAGTTTGGATGAAATCATTTCCGACGGCTATGAACGGAGCGTCGTCGAAAAAGTCGCTCGCCTGGTTCATATCAATGAATACAAGCGAAGGCAAGCTGCAACTGGATTGAAGGTAACGACTCGGGCATTCGGAACGGGCCGGCGAATGCCGATTGCATCCATAGTCAGTATTTAGTGGGCGGTGGGCAGTGGGCAATGGGTGGTTAAGTTGACAAATAGAGATTACCAATCTTTGACTTGAATACTGCCGACTGCCGACTCAAGGAGAGATAACGTGTTTACGAGAGCTTTGCTTACCGATTTCTACGAACTGACAATGGCGGCAGCCTATCTTGAACAGGGGAAAGCAGCCGACACCGCAACCTTCGACCTCTACTACCGGCACAACCCCTTCAACGGAGGGTATGGAATTGCCGCTGGTCTTGAGGATGCTGTCCGCGCCGTCCTGGACACTGCGTTTGGCAAAGATGATCTTCAGTTCCTGAGATCACTGAAATCCTCGACGGGCGCGCCCGCTTTTTCGGAGGACTTCATTCAATATCTTGCAGCCTATCGTTTTAGCAGCAATATCCGTGCGGTTCCGGAAGGTACCGTCATATTCCCGAATGAACCAATCGTACAGGTTAGCGGCAACCTGATGGAATGCCAACTGGTCGAGACCATTCTGCTGTGCCACGTCAACTTTCAGACTCTCGTGGCAACCAAAGCAGCCCGTATATGGGAAGCCGCCAATCACGGCACCGTCATCGAATTCGGGCTGCGTCGAGCGCAGGGGCCCGACGGCGCTTTGAGTGCATGCAGAGCGGCCTATGTTGGAGGCGCGGATGCCACTTCAAACGTTCTCGGCGCCGCAATGGCCGGGATTCCGGCGCGTGGCACCCATGCCCACAGCTGGATACAAGCCTTTGGCTCTGAACTTGATGCGTTCAGGGCTTATGCCCATTCGTTTCCGGATGATTGCACGCTTCTTGTCGATACCTATAACACGCTGAAAAGTGGTGTGCCGAATGCCATCAAGATTGCGAAGGAGCTTGAATCCAAAGGACGACGACTTGCAGGCATCCGAATTGACAGTGGGGATTTGGCGTTCCTGAGTGCCAGATCCCGTCAAATGCTCGATGATGAAGGATTGCCTTACGTAAAGATCGTCGCCTCCAATGAACTGGATGAATTTATCATCTCTGACATCCTGGCGCAGGGCGGAAAAATCGACATCTGGGGCGTCGGCACAAATCTTGTAACCGGATCCGGTCCCGGAGGCTGTGCCTTGGGCGGCATTTACAAAATGGTGGAGCACAATGGCCGGCCCAAAATCAAGCTGAGCTCCAATCCGGAGAAAATGACAAATCCCGGCGCAAAAAGGGTGGTCCGATTTCATGACCGGGACGGTTTGATGGATGCCGATGCTTTGGCCGACCAGTCCGAAGATCTGCGCAGCGCGGAAGTGCTCATCATCGATCCCAACAATCCGCTGCGTCGTAAAAGATTGAATTCGGACAAGCGGGTAGAATTGCTTCAGCCTGTTGTCGTATCCGGGCAGAAGGTCGGAGAATTTCCTTCGCTGGATCAGATTCGCAGCCACCGGATGGACCAACTGGCGCACCTGCACGAGAGCCACCGTCGACTTCACAATCCGCATGAATACAAGGTCGGGCTCACGCATGTTTTGTGGCAGCAGAAGGAAAATATGCTGAACCAGGAAACTGTCTAGGAACGGGACCGAGATGATTTGTGAAATCAAGGGCTGCCCCGATTTCACAAATCATCTGGAATCCCAGGGCTCGCAAAGCCATCCCACATGCCTCTATATCGCCGTATGTTCGTGGCGGTACAATTGAAGAATGGAGGAGGCAGCACATGGCCCCCACCTTCCCAAAGATCATCATCGTTCTCCTGGTCAGCCCATTTTTCTCTTTTTGTCATGGAGGATGCTCCGTGAATCCGTTTGTTGCAGCACAGAAGACACAACGGGAAAACCCGGCCGCTGAAAGCGAGTATGCAAAACGCCGCCAGCGGATGGTTCAAGAACAGCTTCAGAGAAGGGATATCACCGATGAGCGGGTACTTGCGGCAATGCTCAAGGTCCCCAGACACGAGTTTGTTCCCCGAGAACTGATAGATTCGGCATACGAAGACAATGCGCAGCCGCTAATTCTGGGGCAAACGATCTCGCAGCCGTACATCGTGGCATACATGACGCAGGCATTGGATCTTCGTGGAACCGAAAGGGTGCTTGAAATCGGCACCGGTTCCGGCTACCAGGCCGCGGTTCTCGCCAGCATCGTGCCCGAAGTGTATACAATCGAGATTCTGCCGGCGTTGCAGGAACGCGCTAAAGAGATTCTGTCCAGGTTGGGGTATGGAAACATCCATTATCGTGTTGGGGACGGATATATTGGCTGGCCCGAATGCGCTCCCTTCGATCGAATAATCGTCACGGCAGCCCCTGAGGACATCCCGCAGCCACTGATGGATCAGCTCAAGGAGGGTGGGAAGCTAGTGATTCCAATCGGTTCGATGAGGCAGGATCTGATCGTGGTGACCAAGGAGAAATCGGGAATTATCCGTCGAGCGACAATCGGTGTCCGGTTTGTGCCGATGACAGGAATCGCGAGCGAAAAGAAATAGCCCGCAACTTCACCCGAAAAATCGCGGATATCCTTGCGGCCGAATTACAGGATCTTTTCGCCCAACGCCGACAGAATCAGCTCGCAGCCCAGAATGGCGGTAGAATTCTGGTGGTCGAGAATCGGATTGACCTCCACAACATCCAGCGCAACCATGCTCTGACTGTCCGCCACCATTTCCATTACCAGGTGCGCTTCTCTGTAGGATAATCCTCCCCGGACCGGAGTTCCCACTCCCGGTGAGACGGAGGGATCTACTCCATCCATATCAAATGATACATGCAGGGCAGCCCCGTCGCTGCATATGGCTTCGAGCGCTCTTTCCATAACGACGGCCATTCCATGCCGGTCGATATCTTTCATCGTATAGGCGTGGACACCAGATTGCAGGACCAGTTCCTTTTCACGCTCGTCGAGGTTGCGCAGTCCGACAACAGCACACCGGGCGGGGCTGACTTTGGGACTGAAGTCTCCAATGCTCACAAGTTCCGGCGGCCCCTGCCCGAGCACACATGCCAGCGGCATGCCATGCACGTTTCCGCTGATGGTAGAGTCGGGCGTGTTCATATCGCCGTGAGCATCAACCCACAGAAGCGCCAGGGGACGATCCCGTTCACGCATGGCACTGGCCGTTCCCGCAATGGAGCCGGCAGCCAGGCTGTGATCGCCGCCAAGACTCAAGGCGATGTGTCCAGCCAATACACTCTCACGAACCTTCAGGAAAAGAGCCTGGCACGCCGCCCCGATCTCCCGGGCATACCGCGCTCTCTGATCCTGGACCCCGATAAGCTCAGGAATCGGAACAAGTATGTTTCCCAGATCGTTGACCTGATACCCGAGTTTGCTGATGCGCTGACCGATGTTGGCAATGCGGAAAGCGGAGGGGCCCATGTCGACACCTCGTCTTCCGGCTCCGAGATCCAATGGAACGCCGCAGATATCAACAATTTTCATGGCAATGATTTTACTGCCGGGAAAGGGATGACAGCAAGGGGCAGTGGGTAGTGGGTACTTCCCACTACCCACTGCCGACTTTCTAAAACACGGGATCGGCCAGCTTGGACAAAAGGATGCCGGAGGCATCTTCCACATCCGCATGAAGCGATTTGCCGTGTGAATCCATGGTAACGATGGCAGGAAAGTCCTCGACTTCTATATTCCACAGGGCTTCCGGAATACCGAATTCCATCAGGTACACATTCTTCACCGACTTGATGCATCGCGCGTAATATTGAGCTGCGCCGCCAATGGCCTGCAGATACACTGCGCCAGACTCCTCCAAACCGGCAAGTGTCTTGGCTCCCATACCGCCCTTACCTATCACGGCACGCAGTCCAAACCGCTTGATGATATCAGCCTGGTAAGGTTCCTCACGAATGGAAGTCGTAGGACCGGCGGCCACCATTTTCCAGCCGCTATCCTCTTTCAGAACAACCGGGCCGCAATGATAGATGACGCCACCCTTAAGATCCACCGGCGCAGGATTTTTAATTAAGTGGGCATGAACCGCATCCCGGCCTGTGTACATTTCACCGCTGATAAGAACAATATCTCCGACATTCAGTTTGCGAATCTCGCTCTCGGAGATCGGTGCCTTGAGAGCAATTTCCTTCCCGGTCAGGCGGAATCCCTCGGCCGTCCCCATGCCTTTTGGAGTCTGATTCGGATCGCGATAGAGCCAACGCTTGATGGCCCCGGTCTTGGCATCGAGAACAACTCCCAGACGGCGGAATGCCCAACAGTTGTAGGCCACGGAGACAAAGAAACTGGCCGGCAATCTGTTTTGGGAGGCAACCTTGCAACCGATCAGGGATACACCGCCACCGAAACCCATGGTGCCAATCCCCAGCGTGTTGGCTGTGAGCATGACGTATTGCTCGAGGTCCGCCAATTTCGGATCCGGATTGACATCATCCAACGGGCGGAACAACTGCTCTTTCGCGCAGGCATATCCTCCGGGCCGATCACCGCCGATACAGACTCCTATCGCCCCGGGAGAACATCCCTGCCCCTGGGCTTGCCACACCGCATGCAAAATGCACTTTCGTACACCATCCAGTGTCCGGTCGACACGGCCGAGGTGCGGCAGTTCACACGGGATGGAATACTGAATATTCATGTTTTCGCATCCGCCCCCTTTTAGCAGGAGCTTGACCTCAATCTCGTCGCTGTTCTCCCATTGATTCCAATGCAGCACAGGCGTTCCCGGACCGAGATTATTCCCGCTGTTTTTGCCTGTGATCGAGTCGACCGAGTTGGGCCTCAATTTGCCCAGTTTGGTTGCTTCAGCAACCGCTTCCTCAATCTGCCTTCGCATCACCACCTGATTCGCGCCTGCAGGCGTGTGAATCTCAAACGTCGGCATTCCGGTATCCTGGCAGATGGCGCCGACACAGGTTGTTGCCATATCGATATTGGTGGCAATCACATCCAGAGCCGAAGAGGATTGGTTCCCTGCTGTTTCTTTTGTCATGGCTTCCGACATTGCAACGCGCACATCCGCCGGAAGATTGGTCGAAGTCTGTATGATCAGGTCAAGCATGCTGGCTTTAAATTGTTCCATAATCACTCCTTGGGGATGGTATTCAATTATAGCACTCCGGCGGATAACCTGCCTCCAAAACCACCTCGGTTCGCGCAAAATGGTACAATTTCGTTAGCGGTCGCGGGGGGGCAGATGATTTTTTCAGTGGATACTTGGCTGTTGCCGGCAATTGCGGCAGGCTCATCCTCCTACCTGGTCTGCCTGGCATGGGAACGAATCAGGACAAGCACTGCACCAAGTGGCCGACTCTCTGCCTTTTTGGCTGGCCTGAGCTTTGTCATGGGAGCCATTTGCGCCTATTACAGGCATACAGTCTTTGGGCCAACCCTCGAAAGCAACGTCATTATCATGTTTATTGTGGGCGCCAGTACAACGTATTTCTGGCTACTGCTCAGAAAGTATTTTCCCGGCTTCAAACGCAGAAGCTAGGAGCATCCTCTTCCCAGCCTTAGGATGTATATATAAATGCACAGGATCGCTAACAGTGTATATTGATGGATAGTGTGGAATGGAGTGCAGAATGTGGCGCGCGGGACGCAACATGACAGGCGGTCCCCTCACCCGTGTAATCTTAACCGAGCGCTTCTCCGCCTAACACGAACGCCCCACGCATATGCACTTGTGAATCCGATGTACATATCGTCTCACCCCAAGGAATGTTTAGCTGTTATTTATCAGTTTCTTAACCCAATCCAATCCCGTATTGACTTGCGCATCGGGCGATACTTACAATGAAAAGTAATACACAGCTCGATGAAAGGATATCTTATGCCGAGTGACCGTCGCAGGATATTGGAATTGGCGCTGGAATCGCTACAAAACCAGCGTAAAAGGCTGGATGAGGAAATCGCTGAGATTGCCCGTGAGATCCGGGGCGGATCCACACGCTCATCCGGAGTTGCCGTAAAAACAGCTGCTCCGGCGCGCTCCCGCAAATCATCTCGGTTTACAAAAGAGGAACGGCAGAAAAGATCCGCACGGATGAAGGCCTATTGGGACAACTGGCGGAAGAAGAAAAAACAGTAGACGGATGACAGGAGACAGAATGGCAATAATTGAAGTGTATATGCGGCTATACAAATGCGCCATTCTGCCTCCTGATAAATTCAGAAGGAGGGGCATATATGTCGTTTAGTAAAGAACAACTGTTGCCGGGAGAAAACCTGGTTATTCTTTCGCGACAACACTGGCTTGTATTGTTCCGGCCGGTACTATTGAATGTCATCATTCTGGCGGTACTCATCGGATTGGCATATATATCCCAGCGGGCGTGGTTTCTGTTGTTCATTCTGGTCCCGTTACTCTATCTCGTTTGGGAATATCTGGCCTGGCACCGTCGGGAATACGTTTTAACCGATCGTCGAGTTGTAAAGCAGGAAGGCGTATTCTCCACTTCCTCATTTGATGCCCCGCTGGACAAAATAAACAACGTGTTCCACAACCAGAGTTTCATGGGACGCATCTGGAAATACGGAGATGTCGGGCTGGAAACCGCGAGCGAACAGGGTACCACTGTCTTCGATTTTCTATCTCACCCGCTGGATTTCAAGAATGAAATCGTGCGGCAAAGGGAAATGTACACTGGGAATTCCCGGCCCGGCGCAGCCCCATCCAAATCTATTCCACAACTGATCGATGAACTGGCCTCGCTTCGCGATCGCGGCATCATCACGGAATCCGAATTTCAGGTAAAGAAAAGAGCTCTCCTGGAAAAAATGTAGCGCTATCGGGTGTTGTACTCCTGTTGCATCGGCGAGTTCATTTATCGCTGCCATTCATGATACTCTTCAGACCGTGAAAAGAACGTCCGTCCGGCTACTCATTCTTGCGTTGGTATTTCTCGCTGCGATCGCGGCGATGGGCGTTCAATACTACACCTCCCGATATGATGACATCATCGGCTTGACGGCAGCACGCCACGGCGTTGATTTTTATCTTGTGAAGGCGCTGATTTTCGAAGAAAGCTGGTTCCGCTCCGGAATCCGTGGCCCTGCCGGGGAGGTGGGCCTGATGCAGATCACCCCTGCCGCAGCTTCCGATTTCTCGGGATATAAAGGATTCCCGCCCCTGGAAACCGAGCGTCTTCTGGAGCCGGAGCTGAATCTGGAAATAGGCTGCTGGTATCTTCAAAAGTCGCTGGAGCATTATAGGAATTCGCCTCACCCCGAACTCTATGCGCTTCTTCGCTACAACGCCGGGGAATCCCGAGCCGATGCATGGCTGAAACGCGCCCTGGCCGAACCTCCCGCGGCCGGCATGTCTTCGGAAAATCACTATCTCTCACTGGTCGATTTTCCCAAAACACGGGCTTATGTGCACAGAATACTCAAACGAGCCCGTTCGCATAATTTCTGGTTTTAATAGCGTCGCTGAAGACTGTTGCATGCCAGCCGCAAAGGGTCTGCTGAAAACCGTCATCCTTTTTCAACATTGACATCCCTTATGCTCAAGCCTAGTATAAGTTTTTGGCCCCAAATTGGGCCAGTTTTTTAACCCCCATATATGCTCATAATGAGCATAACGAGGTTAGGCTGGTGGAATTAAAGAAACAAGAAGAAAACACAAGTGCAAGGACGCCGGTTTTGACTCCGGATATCCTGCAGGAAACCGCATCCATTTACGAGCGCGTGCGCCACATCATCCCCGCAATGGAGTGGCCGGTGCATGCCCCGTATGTCTCGGCCATCCTGCGGTTGAAAAACGAACGCAAAGCCGTCATCCTGGCCCATAATTATCAGACGCCGGAGATCTTTCACGGTGTTGCGGACATAACGGGAGACTCCCTGGCCCTCGCCCGCGAAGCTTCCAAAATTGATGCCGATATCATCGTCCTGTGCGGAGTTCACTTCATGGCCGAGACTGCCAAGCTGCTGAATCCGAGCAAGACGGTGTTGATCCCCGACCTTGAGGCCGGCTGTTCGCTGGCTTCATCCATTACGGCGGAAGACATACGCCTCCTTCGGCAGCAGTATCCGGGCGTCCCGGTGGTCACTTATGTAAACACCTCAGCGGCTGTTAAAGCGGAGTCGGACATCTGCTGCACTTCTGCCAACGCCGTGCGCGTCGTAGAATCGCTGGATTCCGATCGAGTCATTTTCCTCCCGGATGAATTTCTGGGACGCTATGTTGCCTCCCAGACCAGAAAAAAGGTGATCCTGTGGAAGGGCCACTGCGAAGTCCACGAAAAATTCACCGCGCAAGATCTGCGCAGCTATCGAGAGCAATTTCCTGAAATCGTTATTCTTGCGCATCCCGAGTGTCCGCCCGATGTTCTGGCCGAGGCCGATTACGTAGGTTCTACGGCAGGCATGATCGATGAGGTAGGAATTCGCAGACCGCGCCGCGTGCTGATGGTCACCGAATGCTCAATGAGCGACAACGTCGCGGTGGAGTATCCAAACATCGAGTTTGTTCGTCCCTGTAATCTCTGCCCGCACATGAAACTGATCACCTTGCCAAAAATTCTCGAATCCCTGCAGTCGATGAAGCACGTTGTCGAAGTGGATCCGCTGATCGCCGATCGTGCACGGCAGGCTGTGCAGCGAATGCTTGAAATTGGATCGAAACCGGTGCGCTGACCATGACCTATAACTCTATCCCGCATCTTCTGCCTCCATACCCGATTCTATATGAAGAAACCGTTCGCCGCGCCTTGCTGGAGGATCTCGGCCGGGCCGGAGACGCAACGACAGATGCGATCGTTTCGTCAAAAGACACGGCGCTCGCTTTGATTGAAGCGCGCGGTCCCGGACGCACGGCCGGCATTCACATTGCCGAATGCGCTTTCCATTGTCTTGACGCCGGGTTGACCTTCGAAGCGCTGATTCCTGATGGTCAGGACGTTGATGCGGGATTCACGCTGGCGGTTATTCGTGGCTCGGCTCGCCCGATTCTATCAGCCGAGCGCACCGCCCTGAATTTCTTTATGCGTCTGTCCGGAATTGCCACGGTGACTCGAGATATTGTGCGACGGATTTCCGCATATTCCGCGCAGGTTGTCTGCACGCGAAAAACAACTCCGGGGCTCCGCGCTCTTGAAAAATACGCAGTGCGTGCCGGTGGAGGATCAAACCATCGCTTCGGACTTGATGATGCCGTTTTGATCAAAGATAACCATATCGTTGTCGCGGGGGGCATTTCAGAAGCAATTCAGCGGGTCCGCCGCCATGTCGGCCACATGGTCAAAGTTGAGGTGGAAGTCGACACACTCCAGCAATTGGATGAGGCTCTCAAGGAAAAGGTCGATGCCGTCCTGCTCGACAACATGCCGGTTGCCACACTTGCCGAAGCGGTGCGAATTACCGGCAAAAGGGCTATCACGGAAGCATCCGGCGGGGTCACACCCCTGACAGCAGAGGCAATTGCCGCTACGGGCGTGGACCTGATTTCGATTGGATGGATTACTCACAGCGCCCCTGCATTGGATCTAGCGCTGGACTTCAAGCCGCAGGCATCGGTCAATGCCCTGTAGTTGCGGCCTCCTGGGTTGCTGCCTTCAGGAGGGTCCGACGGCTTTTCCCGAACCAAAATCGCTGTTGCCGCGTATTATTGTTCCGGAAACCAGAAAAGGAGTGTTCGGATGGGAAAGAATCCGTCGCCCGTGAAAAAGCAATCCCAGGGCCTTGATTTCGTTCGCGATGTTCTCTACGCCCTCATCGCGGTACTCATTATCAACAGCTTTGTCCTGGCCTCTTTCGAAGTTCCAACCGGATCCATGGAGGACACGGTAAAGATCGGGGACCGGCTGTTCGTGAACAAATTTATCTATGGGGGCACCACACCCTACACCATTCCATTGACATCAATCCGCATCCCCCATCTTCGCGTTCCCGGATTTCGCCGGGTCAAGCAGGGAGATGTGATTGTTTTCGATTGGCCCGGCCCGAGGGACCAGGTAGAGAAACCAAGCCAGACCTGGTATCTCAAGCGCTGTATCGGCCTGCCGGGTGACGTTATCCGAATCGACGAGCGTGTTGTTACGGTAAACGGAAAGAAGACGCCTTTGCCGCCGCATGGCAAATTCCTTCGGCCGGAACCGGAACCGTCGGATTACCGCAATCCAAACATTTTCCCGAACGGAGCCAATTTTAACGCGGACAACTACGGTCCAATCACGGTCCCGCAGAAAGGAATGACGCTGGTTCTCAATGCCCAGACATTCCCCGGATGGCAAGTTTTCATCCAGAGGGAGGGGCATTCAGCGGAAATGGCGGACGGTAAGATACGGATCGACGGCAAGGAGACATCCTACTACGTTGTTGGACGGGATTACATCTTTGCCATGGGAGACAATCGCGACAACAGCCTGGACAGCAGGTACTGGGGCTTTGTGCCGATGGAGGATGTCATTGGAACGCCGATGATTGTTTATTGGTCGTGGGATCCGCAGATATCCATTTTCGATATTTTCAACAAAATCAGCTCCATCAATCCACGACGTATCGGCACCATCGTCCGATAGCGCGGATTCACCGTAGCCGGGGAGCGCGTCTGCGAATCAAGACGCGCCCCTAGCGGCGAACGGCAAAGAAGGACCGCATGATTTCGGCGCACTCTTCCTGCAGCACTCCGGCGGTAACCTGGAACGAATGATTCAGTGGAGCCCATTGCTCCATCTGGTATCGGGAATGAAGGGCCCCGGCTTTGGGATCCGGGGCACCATAGATTACCGCTTCGACCCTCGCCTGAATGAGCGCCCCCACACACATGATGCAAGGCTCGATGGTAACGATCAGGATGGATCCCGGGAGGCGGTAATTCATATTACTTTTGGCCGCATGGCGCAATGCAACGACTTCGGCATGAGCCGTAGGATCCTTCAGCTTAATGGGACTATTGTGCCCACGCCCGACTATTTTTTCGTTCAGAAGCACGACCGCCCCCACGGGCACTTCTCCTGCCGCCTCCGCTTTTCGTGCTTCGGCAAGCGCTTCTCGCATCCACATTTCCGCCGTCGCGAGGTCCATTAGGCTCTCCTGTCTGGCTCCAACTCATTTTTCTCAGCATTAACCGGCTGAAGGAGACCGAAAACGAGTACAATGCGCGATATGAAAAAATCCGGGCTCATGGTACACAGCCTCAAACTCCTGGTAACGCTGCTGCTGCTTTCCCTCGTCTTTATATCTGTCGATATATCCAAAATCAGCCAAGACCTCAAGTCTTTTAGTGCAATATCACTCATTCTCCTGTGCCTTCTTTGCTGGGCAGGGCAACTGCTGTGCTCGGAGAGATGGAGAATCTTCGCCGCATCTTTACAGATGCAGGGAACTTATCGCAGTTTCGTCCAGGTGTATTTTGCGGGTATGTTCTTTAACATCGGGCTGCCCTCGCTGGTGGGCGGGGACGTTATCAAGGCCTATATCATCGGGCGAAAAAATAACAAACCGCTGCAAATCGGCCTGGCATCCGTCCTCCTGGACAGGGCTTCAGGATTGATTTCGCTGCTGGTCTACGGATCCATTGCCACTGTCCTGGCTCCGATGGCCTGGAGAGGAATTCCGCTTTGGAGCGTATACGCTATATCCTGGCTGGCAATCGCTGTTGTATTATTGCTTGTCTCCAAGGGAGACCGGCTTTACCGCAGGCTCCTCGATCCCCGGAGCGGGACGCTGTTGCAGAAGGCTCTTCAGACAATCGCCGATTTTCATCAGGCATTGGCCGTGAGCACCCTGAGCCCGGGAGCGGCGCTGCGGATTGCCGTGTATTCGTTCATTTATTCGGGCCTTGTATTGTGGGTATTTCAGCAGGTAACCGTTGCAGCGAGATATAGCGTCAGTCTTATCGCCTTTTCGGCGCTCTTCCCGCTGATAGCAATCGGGACCATGCTTCCCATCACACTTGGAGGCATAGGCCTCCGGGAGTGGCTATACGTTGAAGCCCTGTCACTGGTCGGAGTACCTAGAGACCAGGGGCTTCTCATATCGCTGGCCACCTCGGCCCTTTACCTGGTAATCAACTTTGCCGGAATTCTATTTCTGCCTACAGTCCCGATGGAACTGCGGAAGCGCGAAGAGCATTGACGTTCCGCATACTTGTGGCCTTTTCCGAGTTTTCTGCGTTCCCGGAATGATGTAAGCTAAATAGATAGTTCATCAACAGGTTCATTATGGATAACTCAAGTGAAGAACGTTTGAAAATTGCAGTTTTTATCGATTTCGATAACATTGCCATTGGCGTCAAACAATCCCTCAATCGCAACTTCGATGTCGGGACAGTGTTGGAAGCCATCAAGGAAAAAGGACAGGTCATTTCCAAAATTGCGTATGGCGACTGGAAACGAGCGGAAGACTTCAGTCGAGCCATGACGCAGCACGCCGTACAGATGGTGCAGAGGAATTTGACACCGGGAGGGGATAAAAACGGTGCGGATATCGCTCTGGCATTGGATGCGCTTGAAATGGCCTTCACCAGGGATCACATCAACGCTTATGTCATTGTCGGAGGAGACAGTGACTTCATTGCGCTGGTGGAAAAACTGAAACAGTATGACAAGACGGTATTCGTAGTTGGCGGTCGGCAGTTTACAAGCGTGATACTCCAAAAGAACTGCCATGAATTCATCTCCTATGAAAACCTCGTCGGCATACAACCTATCGCGCGTAGATCTATAGGCAAGGCGCCAATCCCGGGCACCTCTTCCCTGGAAAGCACTCTCCCGTTGATTCGCCGCGCCCTGAAAGTTTTATCCGATCGTGAAGTGTCGCCTCAACTGGGGCTCCTCAAAAGCACGCTTTTGCAGCTCGATTCCACTTTCTCCGAAAGAGACTACGGAGTCAGCAGTTTCCGCGATTTCATCCAGAAACTCGCCGATGCCGGGTTTGTCAATTTGAAGCAGGTCGATCGCAGCCTGCTCGTCGAATTGAAGGATATAGCGGAAGAAGGAACTGAAGGGACCAAAGAAATATCGGAACCGCAGGTGGTCGTTGCCGCGGTACCGGAATCGGATCCTGTTTCTGACACCACCGTGGCTGGGGATCAGGCTGCGCCCGCGCCGCAACCGTCCTCCACGCTATCGGGCACGGAGGCAACCGCTGCTTTGGAGGAATTGCTGCGGGATTCAAAGGCCAAGCCCCACTGGCCGATGTACCTGCGCACCTTCAAACAGTTCCTGCGTTCTCTTCAGCCGCCGTTTGACGAAAGGCAATATGGCTTTTCCAGCACCTACGAACTGGTCCGGCAGGCGCATAAAGACGGCTTGCTCCGCGTAGAACGTAACCGGCAGGGCATCCTGAGGATTTATCCCGCCGAACGGTTCCCGCGTACGGCTCCGGAACAACCGTCAGGCGAGGCTATGCCCGCGGAGATTCTGGAACCGATGCAGGAACTACCCATTCCGGAGGCAGACGGCATCGAACGGAGCCACGAGCCCGTGCTGCAAACCGAGCTTCCGGAACCCTTCCTGGAGGTGCAGGCAGAAATCGCTGAGCCATCCATGGAACAGGATGCGCCAATAGAATCGGAGTCGTCCACTGAACCCCTGTTCCCCATCCAGCAGGAACCGGTGGAAATTTTGGAAGAGGTTGCCGACGAACCCGTCCGCAAACCCAAGCCGAAACGAACGAGAAAGCCTTCGGGAGGCAAGCCCACACGGGCTCCGAGAAAGACCCGATCCAAAGCATCCTCAAATTGATGTATACTGCGGGCACTTAGGAGCATGTCCTGAAAGCTGGATATGCTCCTGGGGTCTGCACCAACCGCAGACTCTTAACCACTTTGGGACGGGTGCCTCATGATCTGGGAATGGATTGCAGAAAAAGGTACAAGCCTGCTGTCATTCGTAATCGGTCTGGGACTCATTGGGATATCGTTTCTGGAGCCCCAGTATCGGTATTTTTTCCTCTGCATTGCCCTCATCGCCTTTTGGTATGGGTACCGGCAATTGAAGAAACACGACACGCCATTTCAACGCCGAGAGCGTGAAATGAAAAGGAAGCAACTCTAGCGAAGAGCAGCCACATGCTTTTTGCAGGGATTTTACTTCCAGATTCCAGATTCCAGATTTCGGATTCCAGATAAAGACCGAGGACAGGGAGCGCTGTCCGGATAATGCCCTATATTATTTGCAAAAAGGTACCCCCGAATGGGAACCGTGGAATGCGTCAGCTTGCCGCCGGGGCAACGTCGATCCCGGTAAGCCACAAATAAAAAAGGGCACAGGCAACATTCTCCTGCACCCTTATTTATCTCGAATTTAATCGTCGCCTATTTATTCCGACGATTGATAAGAACGATCATATCCTTCGCTCTCTGAACTTTGTCCGCATCCTGACTCTTTTCAATGAATTTCGTCAGAAGCTCTTTGGCACGGGGATCGTTATCCTTGTCCGCGTAATAGGACTGACCCAGATCAAAGGCTGCATCCATATTGTCCGGATTAATCTTGACGACGCGTTCCAATGCCGCTTTGGCCATCTTTGGTTCTTTGCTGGCAGTCGTCTTTGCCAAGCCGAGAAGGACCTTTTCCGGGCTTTCGGACGACTTCGGATCTACGATGGTATCCAGAGCCTCATCGTACTTCTTTTGATCCAGGTAATATTGAGCGAAAGCATTGCGAACCTCGCCCTGCTTGTCGGCAGGAGCCAATTCAAGCGCTTTCTTGAAGGAAGTCACGGCCTCGGGATTGTTCAGCTTAGACTGGGCTCTTCCAATCTGCCTCCAGATCGGCCATTGCTTATCCACTGGAACCAGGGCCTTGGCATCTTCGAATCTCTTCAGAGCAGCCGCGGCGTCGCCGACTTGAAGAAGCTTGGTTCCTTCGTCCAGATCAGCCTGAGCCTTTTCAAGAAGCCCTCTCTCCTTCTGGGCGAGAATGGTCTTCTTCATGTCGTCATATTGGCCGGGCTTCAATTTGATGGCGTTATCTATAGATGCAATCGCGGCATCGAAATTCTTCAAATTGTATTGAGCGATCGCCATATTTGCGTGAAAATCGGGATTATTGGGTTCCGATTTAAGCAGCTCGGAAAAGTCCTTCACCGCCTGCTCGTAGTTCTTCGCACGCAATGCGCTTTCCGCCCGGATAGAAGGGATCTTCTTCTTCACATTTTGAGCGCTCTGGCTTATTTGCTCATAGGGATTCGGTCCGGATGGGTTGGGCGACGGCAGCGTAGCCATTGCACTGGCAACCTCTACGGTTCTGTCCAGTCCGGCGGCAGCCTCCTCATACTTGCCCAACTGCAATTTCGTTACCGAAAGGTAATAGAGCGACTCGGCACTCGATGGATTCAGGGAAAGAACTTCCGTAAACAACTTCTCGGCATCGGCCATTTTCTGCGCCTTATACGCTTCAAGTGCCTGCCCCATGGTTGCCTCGGCTTTCTTCATGCCCAGATCATCTTCGAAATAAAGCTTGGCTTCCGGAGAGCCGGCCTGCAGCTTGAGTGTGACCGGTACAGCAGTTCCCTTTAAGATCGCAAATTCATACAGCGCGGGCGCCAAACCCTCTTTGCGTCCTACCACACGATATGCACCGTCTTCCAGCTTGGCAAATTCCGCCACACCCTGGGCATCGGATTTCTTATCCTTGGGTTTTTGCGGGTTTTTCATCGGAATGGCAAAAACCTTTACATCCTTTATCGGCGCACCGGATGCATCAAGGCACTTGACCTGCAGCGTGGTCTCAGCCAACGCGGGCAGGGCCAAAAAGAAAATTGCAAATCCAGCCAAACAAAGACAAATTGTTTTCCAGTAGTTTATTTTCATAGCTATCTCAACTGATTTGATGAAAAGCACACATCCTTTACGGATTAACCCTAAGACGATACACGCAAGAATCCCATCTTGCAACTAATTGTCACTTTCCCTGCTACGGTGAAGTCAGAGAAGATACGCCTATTTTTCCGCCCTTTTCCGCGACTTCGGTGCCTACGGAATTTTGGTTACGATTTTGGCCGTACCGGTATTGCCATCGGCATCACTGGCTCGGATTCCTATCAGGTGTTCCCCGATTGCAAGTTCGGCAGTAGTCACCTTGTACTCTTCCATGGCCGAATCCGCAATTCCGTCCACAGGAAACAGGAGATTCCACTCTCCCCCATCAACCGAGAACTCGGCAGTGGCAATTCTACCGGTTGTTACGCTGGCGCGGAATTGCGCTTCTACTTTCTTTCCCACCACCTTGTTTGCGGTGATTTCGATTTTCGGAGTGGAATTCACGATTACGAACGGATCAGAAACTAACTCTCCGATCAGGAACCTATCATAGGGGTTGTTCGGGGCATCGCTGGCGACAACTTTTACCCGGTATGTCCCGTCCGGAAGCGCCGCCGCATTCAGAGTGTAGAAAGTATCGGTGAGCTTCTTCTCGAGCAGCTTCCATTCTGACTCGCCATCCCCTTTAAAAAACAGCGAATATTCCAACGTATCTTCATTATCATCGGTGGCTCGCCATGTGAAGGATTGAGCTCCCGGCGTCAGCACCTGTCGAGGCGAAAGCGGCTGCCGTTCTCTGCTGCGTTCCCGCGGAGAGTTCAGCGATCTGCCGTCGGAAGTTGAGGAGGGCGTCACAATCCCCATGCTGACGATGGTCAGCGACGATTGCTTCTGAAGCTCCACTCCATAGGGCAGGACATCGATGGAGGTCACTTGCGGACGGAGGTTCTGCTGCAAATAGGCGATCTGTACCTTTTCGATCATATCCGCAGATGAACCTGCCGGCGATCCTGATGCCTTTTTAAAGGTGGCTCGCCATTGCAGGTAACGGGCACGCGGGCTTGTGATCTGCTGTCCCGGGCTGGAGTAGGGAGAACTCCACTCGCTCCAGGAATTGTCCGCCTTGTCTGTATTTCCCGATCGGGTGGCAATCTCGATCCCTGCGCCCGCCGGATTCGAAACCCGCCACGATATTTTACCCCAGGAGGACACAATTCTTGCATCCAGGGCATTCGATTCGAAGGTTCCGGTCTGAGCCCGCTGCGGCAGCAACCGGTAAACCTTGCCCTGGTTACTTGCGCCGGCGTAGATCACATCCCCCGCCGACAAAAGCCTGGTCACCTGCTCTTCGGGCGTATCCGAAAGAACGGTCACCTGCTTGGCGGCATCAATGGAGAAGAGACGCCCCTTGGGTCCTGTGGCGATGAGTAGCGATCCATCCGGCCGAAGAACAGAGTCATATACCATCTGCTCGTTGGAACTGTAGATGGTTTCAATGCTCCCGCTTCGAGTAATGGCATATACGGCCGATTTTGCCCCGGCCGAATCCTTTTCACTTCCGGTTAGGGAAAGGGCCTTTGTGTCTTTTGCCTTATCCGGCACCGTAATCACCGACTCGATTGTTACTGTGGCCGTAGCAGTAGCGGTGGATTCCTTTGTGGTGGTTGAGGCTTTTGAAGCCGCAGCTGTATTCAGTCCTCTGGCAGAGGAAACCAGCGCATAAATGGTTCCCGTTCGATCGACCGTCAGCGAATGCACTTCTTCCAGCGCAGAGTCCAGCAAAGTGAAACCCTTGCCCTCCGAATTGATTTCGACAATTAAGCCTCCCGGAGACGTACCGGCCAGAATGCTGTTGTTATCGCGGATTAAGGTCACCACGTGGTTGTCGCTGCAGGTGTAGAAGGTATTCTTCTTCCCGCTTTTATCCACCTTATAGATTGTTCCATTCGATCCGGTCCCGACATAGAGATCTCCGGCGGCATCGAAGATCATGGACCAGATATATTTTGAATCCAGGTCGCAGAATTCCGTCCCCTGGTTGGGGCCGGTCACCTTGTAGATTTTCCCATCCGGGGATGTCCCCACATAGAGAACGTCCGCACTATCCAGTGCCATCGCAAAGATATCAAGCTCCTTGGACTGAAAGTAGAGGCTTCCCTTCCCCTGCGGGTCAATCCTGAATACCTTTCCTTCATCGCCGGTGCCGACAAAGATGTTGCCCGCCTTGTCTCGGACCATTGAGAAAATGTATGGCTGCCCGGTGTCATATAGAAGGCCGTAATCGGAAGCCAGGAAAAGCCTGCCGTCCGGCGTGACCGAGACGTGATCGAGTTTACCTTTGAGCAGATCCTGCGGCGTAAAATCCTCCCAAAACTGTGGAGTAACCGCCCAGGCGGCAATGGCAACAACAAGAAAAATGATCGGCAGCGCGATTAGTTTTCGCATCGCAATTCCTTTGCAAGACTCAACGTGAGAACTGTTCCCGGCTATACCGGGAACAAAACCGAGGTCAGGGTTTGATCGTTAACTTGAGTGCCTTGGCACCGGTGACCATGTAGTCGCTTCTTGGCAGCTCAAATTCCATCAGAGTCGATGTGCGAATGGATGTTATGGCACCTACCTTTCGCTCCGACTTGAGAATCGACAGAATCGATGGTGGCAATCCTGGCAGCCCCTCTCCTTTTACAACGGCACCGGGCTCCTGGCGGAAAAACCGAACGTACAAATAGTCATTTTTCCGAAGATTGTTGATGAACTTGATCAACTGCGTGAGATCCCGCGGAATCAGGTTTTCACCCTCTTCCTGTTCATCCAGCGCCATAATTGTGGCGCCGTCCGCAATCAGCATCGTCAGCGGTCCGGGAGATGCATTCTCAGGTATCTTGATGGGAAACGTTTGCTGGATCACATCGCCGTTGCCTTTCTTGTACGTAAGATCCAGGTTTAGCGATTCACCCGCCCGCACTTCGGTCCGCTGAAAGCGCATGGAGTCAAGCACCGCCGTCAGGTCGTTTTCCGTTGAAGAAACATCCAGGTCGATCGATTCCAGATCCAAATTCTTATAGCCGGCAGACATCAGATAATTCACCGGCACGGCAATGGACATGGATGCGGAAGTGGGAGCATTGCCATCTGAGGAAAATCTGTTGTCGAGCACAACTTCCTGCTCTCCCTTGATTTTGATCTTTCCCCTGACCTGCAGCGTGGCATAGCCCTGCGCTCGTTCTGAGGCAACGACCGAATTGTATATCGTAAGGTTGACAAGAAGCGGCGTCAGGAACGGATCACGCGCCAGCTCATAACGGAGCTCCTTCTTGGCTCCACGGCTCGTTGTCATGTGCACGGTCAATGGAATCATCCGCGGCTTTTCCCCCACTAGACCGTAGATGCCCATTCCCCGATCCTGGCGAATAGCTCCGGCCATTTCACCGGTTTCGAGAATTTTGAACGAGCTCTCCAGACTCGGGAAAACCGTGATTGCCCGCCCCTTATACATCGGCAGTTCTGTGAAACCCAGGTTGAACATGCTGTGCCCAAAGGCATACAGCCGATTGCCGTCGATATGGGTTACGGTCCCTCCGGCGGATACATCCAGATCGCCGCGCACCAGGGGTACGATGATGTTGGAACCCGGCTCAAGCGGCGAAGAATCCTGCAGGGTGGTAACGCTTTTTGCGCTGGGGCTGCTTCCACCGCCCCCCTGCATCAATGACATCCCCATGGCTCGAAATTGCGGGGCAAAAACCTTCAGGGTTTCCGGATCAAAACCTCCAAGACTCAAGGGCGTTGCAATCGGAATCAGTGCATGCCCGCCAAAAGCAGCGAGCGGTTGCTGCTGCTTGAATTCAGCAGGAGCAAGCGATAGCTCTCTGGCACTCAGTTCACCGGCACGCAGCGGCAAGTGATAATTCCAACGGCTACTTTTCTGAACACTTCTGGGAGCAGTGGATGATCCGACGGATTCCTGAAAGGCATCCACCATCTGGGTGATGGGGGTGATTCCGCCAATAGCCTCCTTGGCAAACGAGTACGAAAAGGCAACCGCGCCCAGGAGCTTTCCATCTATATACACAGGACTGCCCGACATGCCTTCGAATATGCCGGTCTTTTCAAGAGATGCCCCGCTGAATTTCGCCAGCACAGCACTCGCTCCAGGGTTGATCCCCTGCAGCACTCCGAGGACTTCCACCTGGAATTCCTCCGGCTTGGTCCCCTGAAAACAGGTCTTGCCGATCCCCTTCATTCCGGGCCGGACATCCTCGAGTTTCATGAGTTCTGTTTTTGCTGAAGCCGCTAAGGAGAAAAGCAGAAGAGCGAGCGCGGCAAGTGCCGCCAGGAACCATCTTCTTTTCATCAAGACAACCTTTCAAAAGCGCAAATTATATCAGAACTAACCAAACGTTGAACGTTGAACGTTGGGCATACCGCCCATCTTCGCGCTTGATCTTTGCCCCTTCCGTGGCCTAATTTTCTCTGCATGCAGCCAAAGGACATCTGCGCGGTCATATTGGCAGGAGGGCGAAGCAGCCGAATGGGCTGCAATAAGGCCCTGCTCGAAGTAAATGGGAAGCTTCTAATCCAGACGCTCATTGATCGCGTATCTCCGGTCACAGACCAAATCCTCATCTCATCTAACGACCCGGACTGTTATAAGTTCCTTGATTTTCCCATCATTCCAGATCGATTCCCGGGAAACGGCCCTCTTGCCGGATTTCAGTCCGCAATGCTTGCGAGCAGCTATTCCCTGTATTTGCTGCTGGCCTGCGATCTCCCAAACCTGAAAACACCATTGCTGCGCAGGCTCCTGTCCATGGCAGAGGGTTTCGATGCAGTTATTCCGCGCACTCTTGACGGCATTGCGCACCCTTTATGCGCCGTATATCGCCGAACCTGCCTTCAGGCGGTGGAGCGAGCGCTGACTCGGGGCGACAATAAAGTGATTCGTACCTTCCTGGAAGATTCCCTTGTGGTGCGATGGGTCGAGCCCAAAGAGGGCAATTTTGACGATGAAGATCTGGCTAATATCAACACCCCAGAGGACTTACGAAACCTGAAAATCCATTTCTCCAAACCTGGCGACACACTCAAGATGTAGTGGTTATGAAGAGCAATGCCTACGATATGTTGTGATTTTTCTTTGCCTCCCCGAACACCCCTATGCTATAGTGACGTCCGTATTCGAGCTCTCCGGTAACTCAGGGTTTTGCCCTTCGCAGGGAGTTATACCTTTATTGCGGGCTGATATGGAACGGCATCAGACGACCAACGTGCATTTTGGAAGGTTTTTCCGAACGATTCTCCCTGCCTTCCTGATCCTGGTTCTTGGCGTGGCTGTGATTTTGGGAGTGATGGTTTACAAGATCTCGTACCCGCCCGCCGTGCAGGAAGCAGCAAACCCGTCTCATTATTCGCTACCCTCGCTGGATGTGACGGTACCGACAAATGACGGTAAAGATTTGGCAGCATGGTGGATACCGGGATTGCGGGGTGCTCCGGCAATCATCCTGGCTCCGGGTTATGGCATGAACCGGGCGGATGCACTCAGCCTGGCATTCGCACTTCACGAAAGCGGATTCAACCTGCTGACATTTGACCAGAGGGGCAACGGAGCAGTTCCAAAGGGCGCGAGTACGCTGGGCTTGCTTGAAACAGGGGACATGCTGCAGGCAATAAAGCTTGTCCAAGGCCGGCCCGAAAGCAATGGGAAGCGATTGGGTATTTGGGGTACGGATATTGGAGCTCTATCAGCCCTGAAGGCCGCCGGAGACTGTCCGGAGGTGCGCGCGATTGTTGCGGATGGCGCCTACGAATCGCCCGCCGATTTCCTGGGCTACCGGATTGCGGAAGATTTCGGCGTGGATAACAGGCTGGTCGATCTTGGAGCCTTTCAGTTTTTTAAGCTGGCTCATATCCGCCGTTTTTCGGCTGCAAGAAAGGCGGATGTTCCTGTCCAGGCGCTTTCAGACCGGACCATTCTTTTTATTAATGGGGAAAACCATAGGGGCCTGGCAGAACTGACCACGGCCATCTATGACAGGATTCAGCCTCAGAAGGAAATCATTTCGTTCAAAACGGCACGAACGCATGTCATGAACGGAGAAGATCTAAAGAGCTACGACCGGCAGGTGGCGAATTTTTTCCACCTGAATTTGGTAGCGCCAACGGACGCGGAATCGCAGAAGAACGCGGACCAACACTGACTTAATCTGCAAACGCTGATTTGTTCAGGAGAATAAAGCTGCAATGAACCATATCAGGAAACTGGAGCTCGTTGGATTCAAGTCCTTTTGCGATCGTACCCACATTCCTTTCAATGAAGGAATCACCGCGATTGTTGGACCAAACGGTTGCGGAAAAAGCAATATTTCGGACGCCATCAGTTGGGTCGTTGGCGAACAAAGCGCCAAGTCCCTGCGTACCGATAAAATGGAAGGGGTTATTTTCAACGGCACCCAGAAGCGCAAGCCCACCGGGTACGCGGAGGTCATTCTCACCCTTGCCCTTGACAACCCGATCGAAATCCAGGGCGTTCCGGAACTGAACCCGGATGGTTTCACAGTCGGCCGCAGACTCTATCGCTCCGGCGAAAGCGAATATTACCTGGATGGTAAACGCTGCCGCCTGAAGGACATTCAATCTCTTTTCGAAGGAACCGGCCTGGGACCCAACTCCTACGCAATCCTGGAGCAGGGCAGAATCGGACAGATCCTAAGCTCCAAGCCTGCAGAACGCCGTGCCCTTATAGAAGAAGCCGCTCGTATCACCTTGTTTAAAAGCCGGCGGCTTTCGGCGGAAACCAAACTTGAACTCGCGCAGCAGAACCTGGTGCGGGCGCAGGACATCATTCGAGAAGTCGTTCGCCAGTTGAATTCCCTCAGCCGGCAGGCTGCGAAAGCACGCCGCTATAATCGTCTGCGCGATGAACTGCGGTCCGTGCAACGGCTGAAGGCTGGCATGGAAGAGCGTCAGCTTCGGGCAAAACTGATGGAATGCTCCACGCGTTTTGCCAACGCGCAGGATGATGAGCAGGCTATCCTCTCCGAACTATCGACGGCAGAGGTGGCACGTGAAACGGCATGGCAGGGTTGCGTGGCTCAGGAAGAAGAGGTCAACCGAAGCCGGGAGCAGCTCAACGCGCTGAAGGTAGATGCCGGAAACGCGCAGAACACGCTGGAAAACCAAGAGACACAGCGTCTCGGACTGATTTCCCGCGGCGGTGAGCTCGACCGGGAACAGAAAGCCATTGAAGAGCGCCGTGGGCTGACGCAGCACGAAATTGAGCGGCTCACCCATGCCTCCAAAACCATTGCCGAAGAGATCACGCGGGATCAGGAATCTCTTGACGCCGAGCAGGCAAAGAGCGGAGTCCTTCAGGAAGCCATTCACGAAACCGAGGGCAAAATCGACGATTTGCGTTCCTTCCTGCTGACCGGGGCAGGAAAACTCTCCGATCTTAAAAACCTGCAGGCCCGATGCCAGGAAAGCATCGAGCGCATTGCCGCACGCACGATTCGCCTCGAGGACGAAACGCAGGCAAAGGCAAAAGAGCGCACGGCACGCGCCGCCGAACTCGACCAGGTGCGCAAGGATTTTGAGGCCAAGACAAGACGGCAACAGGAAGTTGCAGAAAACTGTGAGGATTGCGAATCGAAAAGCGTGCAACTGGCGTCGCGTTTTGAGCAGCTATCGAATGAACTCCAGGAGCAGGTCAACGAACACGGACTGATGCAACACCGTTATTCATCGCTTGAAGAAGTCGAACGGCGTCGAAGCAACTACTCCGAGGGCGTTCAGAAATTCCTGTCCACGCGAATCCCCGGGGAGGATGCGCCGCAGGCCAAAACCCTCGCCGATCACATCGAGGCAGACCCGGCCTATGAAGTGGCGCTCGAAGATTATCTCAATGATCCGCTGCAATACATCATTGTCGACAGCCGCGACGATGCGGTGACCAGCATCGACCGTTTGAAAAAGATCGGCGCCGGAAAATGCACGTTCATGACCCTGCGCAACGGACACAGCCGTCACGAGACCGCCGTGCGGCGGCCACAAATCAGCGGCGACGGAGTCGTGGGATACCTCGATGACCTGCTGCACATGACGCCGGATATCAAGAACGCCTTCGAGCGCGCCCTGCCGGACTATGCTTCAACCATCATGGTCGCAGATCTGCACACCGCATTCCGCGTGGCGGAAAATGTATCCGGCGCAAATTTCCTGACCCTGTCGGGTGAATCCTACTCGCCAAGAGGTACGCTCTCCGCAGTGGGCGAGCGCAAATCGATGGCGGGATTCCTAGCCCTTAAGCGCGAAAAACGCGAGCTGGGGAAAAAGTTGAACGCCCTGCAGGAAAAAATCCAGGCAACCCGCGGAGAGATTGCAAATCTCAAGCAGGAGCAGGCAGCTAATGCGGAGATGCTGAAAGTGCTCACGGCCGAATCCCGCAAGCTGGAAGTTGAGACAGCTCTAAAGCGCCAGGAAATAGCCAGGCTCGAGGCCGAGCTCGGAAAAATCGCCCAGGCAGAACATGTGGCCACTTCTGAGCTCGGGCAGCTGGCGGAAGAAAATATCGGTCTGGAAGCGAAGCTGGTAGAAGCGGCCGCTCAAATCAAAGAAATCGAATTGCGCAGCGGAAGCAGCAATGAAGAACTGCATGAGCTCAATGCCCGGCTGCAATCCCTGCGGACCGACAGTGCAATGCTGTCAAAAGAGCTCGCCACCATGACCTCCGCGCATGCCGTCAAGAAAGAACGGAAAAACGGCATGGAGGCGGATTTGAAGCGCCTTGCGGCGGAACTGGAAGACTCGCAGAAGCGGGCCGAGGTCAACCGCTCCGAAGCGGCCCTCGCCACAAAGAGAATCGGAGAACTGGAAAAAGCCCAGCAGGAAATCCGCATACGCATTGAGGAATGCGGACGTCTTATCCAGGAAGCGGGAAAGGATCTGGAAGAAAAACAGAAGCAGATGCTTGAGCTGCGAGCATCTCTCTCGGGCTTTGAAGAAGAGCTTCGCCGGTTGCATGTGCGCCGTGAAGACGCCATGAATACCCGAAGCAAGATCGAGATCGAAAAAACGCGACTGGAGAGCGATCTCGAACACCTTGAACGCAGCTGCCAGGAAGAATTCCATCTGTCAGTCGCCGAGCTGGTGGCCGAGATTCAGGATACCGATTGGACCCGGGAATACTCCGAAGTGGCGGACAGCCATGACCGGCTCCGCAAGATTATTGAAAACTTCGGCGCCATCAACATGCGCGCGCTCGAAGAATATAAGGAACTCGATGACAGATACCAGTTCCTCAACGGCCAACGGCTTGACATCGAAAAATCGATCGCCGACACGCAGAAAGCCATTGCGGAAATCAATAAACGATCGGTGGAACAGTTCGAGGAAGCGTTCAAAGCTATTCGGCAGAACTTCCAGGAAGTATTCCAGATTCTCTTTGCCGGCGGTCAATGCGATCTCAAGCTGCTTGATGAAGGAGATGTCCTTGATAGCGGCATCGATATCATCGCGCAGCCTCCCGGAAAACGCCTGCAGAACGTACTCCTCCTGTCCGGAGGAGAAAAGGCGCTGACTGCGCTGGCCCTGCTGATCGCCATCTTCCGCTATAGACCGAGTCCGCTATGCGTTCTGGACGAAGTCGATGCGCCGCTGGATGACGCCAATGTCGGTCGGTTTGCTCGCCTGATATCGGAGCTGAGCAAGAACACGCAATTCATAATAATTACCCACAATAAGAACACTATGGAAACCGCCCAATCGATGTATGGAGTCACAATGGAGGAACCGGGAGTTTCCAAGATCCTTGGCGTCGATTTCCGACCCAAAGAACAAGCCATCGCGTAATTGACGATTTACGATTGACGATTTACGATTGTTGACTGACGGTTATTTACGATCGTCAACCGTCAATCGTAAATCGTCAATTCATTTGGGGGTGTTATGGCACTCGTAACCGAGACCAATCTGACTGGAGTAAAACTGCTGCGCCGTGGCAAGGTTCGGGACATCTACGAATACGGCGACAACCTTCTACTGATCGCTTCCGACAGGATTTCGGCTTTCGACGTGGTACTGCCAACGCCCGTTCCCATGAAGGGCGCAGTTTTGACGCAGCTTTCCCAGTTCTGGTTCGATATGATGCGCGATGTGGTGCCCAATCACCTGATCAGCACCGATGTCAGCCAATTCCCCGCGGATCTGCAAAAGCATCGGGATATCCTGCACCTCCGTTCCATGCTTTCGGTCAAAGCGGATATGTTCCCCATTGAGTGCGTTGCACGCGGCTATCTTGCCGGATCCGGATGGAAGGAATACCAGGAAAGCCGATCGGTATGCGGCATTGCGCTTCCGGCCGGATTGAAGGAATGCGACCGGCTTCCCGAGCCGATCTTTACACCGTCAACCAAGGCCGAAGCCGGCCACGACATAAATATCTCGTTTGAAGAGGCTGCGAAGATCATCGGGCAGGAAGATGCCGGCAAGCTGCGCGAGCTCACGCTTAAGATATACAACCGTGCGGTTGAATATGCCCTGACCAAGGGAATCATCATTGCGGACGTGAAGTTTGAGTTTGGAGTCTATCAGGGACAGATCATTCTGTGCGATGAAGTACTGACGCCCGACTCGTCAAGATTCTGGCCCCTTGCCAGCTACAAACCGGGACAGGGCCAGCCTTCCTTCGATAAGCAATACGTACGGGATTACCTCGAACAGATCAAATTCGATAAGAGGCCGCCGGGTCCGGAGCTTCCTGAATCAGTCGTTCGCGGCACCATGGATAAATATATGGAAGCCTATCGCCTCCTCACCGGAAAAGTACTGCAATAACGCCGCCTCAAAATCTTTGTCTTACCTTCCACGAATTATCACAAAAGCTTTTGTGATAATTCGTGGAATTCGTGGCAGCAAATCCCGTAGAATACCTTTCTCTCTTGAAACAAGAAGGCCGGAGACCGCACATGCTAAGTCAGTGGACGTTCATGGATTTCCTGTTTGCCGGCATTGTTTTGATCTCGATTGGCTTTGCCGTGCTTAAAGGATTGGTCCGTGAAATTACCAGCCTGGTGGCCCTGATCGGCGGCTTTATCCTGGCTGTCATTTATTATGGAGTCCCGGCGCGATGGTTTTCTGAATTCGCGCGAAACGACTCGGTCGCCAACCTCATCGGGTTCCTGATTATTTTTCTTGGATGCATCCTGATAGGCGCAATTATCTCCTTCATAGTGAACCGTTTTCTGAAGGCAGCCAAGATCAAATGGATCGATCGGCTCCTTGGCGGCGTTTTTGGGTTGCTGCGCGGATGGGCCATATGTTCCATCATTGTCATTGGAGTCGTTGCCTTTCCTATCCGGGATCGAGTGATGGCAAACTCAGTTCTGGCTCCTTTTCTGCTGGCAGGCGCACGCGCGGCGGTTCATCTAGTCCCTCAAAAACTGGAAGATCAGTTCAACGAACAATATAAAAAAGTGCTCCAGACGTGGAATGAGAGCAGGAGTGCACAATGAGCGATCAGGAACGCAAGCCGCCCCTGCGGCTCAAGGAGCGCCTGGAAGTGCTTTGCACTGAGATGATTGAAAAAGGGATCCTCTTTTCGGAGGCTACAGAACAGTTTGAAAAGTGCTTCATTGCGGAAATGATGCGGCGCAACGACGGCAACCTGATTCGAACGGCCGCACGCCTGGGGATCCATCGTAATACGCTCTCCAAGAAGGTCAAAAGCCTCAACCACAACCATCACAAATAAACTGCCGCACTCCAAGGTTTTATTTTTTAATAATTTAGAGAAATTTTCCTCGTTAGGTTGACAATAAAAAAGTCGCTCTTATACTATTGGCACTCGCCTCGGGTGAGTGCTAAGCGATGCGAGTTCAACTTATAAGCTTTGGATAGGTCTAAAAGCGAAAAAAAGCCCAAAGAGAGGAGACCTTAGTATGAATGTTAGGCCGTTACACGATCGTGTTCTTGTAAAACGCGTGGAAGAGAAGGAAGTCGTCAAAGGTGGAATCATTATCCCCGACACTGCAAAAGAGAAACCGATGGAAGGTGAAGTTGTTGCAGCGGGTCCCGGAAAAGTCACGGATGACGGAAAGCGCGCTGCCATGGATGTGAAAGCCGGCGACCGGATTCTTTTCGGAAAGTATTCGGGAACGGAAATCAAAATCGACGACCAGGATTACCTGATTATGCGGGAAGATGAAATCCTCGCGGTTCTGGGAAAGTAACTAGCACCTACTAAACGAGATAAGGAGTGTTGAAGATATGGCAAAGGAAATTATTCATGGCGAACAATCCCGCCAGGCGATTCTCCGCGGAGTCAACCAACTCGCGGACGCCGTAAAGATCACGCTCGGTCCCAAAGGCCGCAACGTAGTACTCGACAAGAAGTTCGGGTCCCCGCTCATCACCAAGGATGGCGTAACCGTCGCGAAAGAGATTGAGCTGAAAGACGGAACGGAAAACATGGGCGCCCAGATGGTACGCGAAGTGGCTTCCAAAACTTCAGACGTTGCCGGTGACGGAACGACCACGGCGACCGTGCTGGCCCAGGCAATTTTCCGCGAAGGCGTGAAGAACGTGGCTGCCGGTGCCAACCCGATGTCGCTGAAACGCGGAATCGAAAAGGCAGTGGAAGCGGCGGTTGGAGAGCTGAAGAAGTTCAGCAAGCCTGTCAAAGGCGAAATGATTTCCCAGGTTGGCGCAGTTTCAGCCAACAACGACAAAACCATCGGTGGAATCATTGCCGAAGCCATGAAGAAGGTAGGCAAAGACGGCGTCATCACGGTTGAAGAAGCCAAATCGATCGAAACCTCCCTGGAAGTTGTAGAAGGAATGCAGTTCGACCGCGGCTACCTTTCTCCCTATTTCGTAACCGATCCGGAGAGAATGGAAGTTGAATTGAACGAGTGCCTCATCCTGCTCAACGAGAAGAAGATCAGTTCCATGAAGGATCTCCTTCCGCTTTTGGAACAGGTAGCAAAAAGCGGCCGTCCGCTGTTGATCATTGCGGAAGATGTTGAAGGCGAAGCGCTGGCAACCCTCGTGGTTAACAAGCTGCGTGGAACGCTGGCCGTGGCTGCGGTAAAGGCTCCCGGATTCGGCGATCGACGTAAGGCCATGCTGGACGACATCGCGATCCTGACCGGCGGCAAGGTCATCAGCGAAGATCTCGGCATCAAACTGGAAACAGTACGCCTGGAAGACCTTGGTCGCGCCAAGAAGATCACGATCGACAAAGACAACACCACGATTATCGAAGGCAACGGCAAGCATGCCGACATCGAAGGCCGCGTGAAACAACTGCGCGTCCAGATCGAAGAAACGACCTCCGATTACGATCGTGAAAAGCTGCAGGAAAGACTGGCAAAGCTGGTCGGCGGCGTAGCGGTAATCAAAGTCGGTGCAGCAACCGAGACCGAGCTGAAGGAAAAGAAAGCCCGCGTGGAAGATGCGATGCATGCGACCCGCGCCGCGGTTGAAGAAGGCATCGTCCCCGGTGGCGGCGTGGCCCTGCTTCGCACCGTCCCGGCCCTGGACAAGCTGAAACTGAGCGGCGACGAAGCCGTCGGCATCAGCATCGTCCGTCGTGCCCTGGAAGAACCGCTGCGGATGATCGCGGTCAATGCCGGCCATGAAGGCGCCGTCGTTGCCGAAAAAGTCCGGGCGAATTCCGACCCCGCTTTCGGCTTCAATGCTGAATCCGAGGAGTACGAAGATCTGGTTGCCTCCGGCGTCATCGACCCGACCAAGGTGACCCGTACTGCCCTGCAGAATGCCGCTTCCATCGCCGCTCTGCTTCTGACCACCGAAGCATTGATCAGCGAGATCAAGGAAGAGGAAAAAGCCCCCGCAATGCCTCCGGGCGGCGGCGGAATGGGCGGAATGTACTAAAAAGCAGTAATCCGAAGTCAGTAGACAGAAGCCAGAAGGACATCCGTTCTTCTGGCTTCTTTTTTTGTCATGCTTAACGGCTCTCCAGCAGCCGTCAAGCATGACAAAAAGATCAAATTATGGTTAGATACGCCGCGTGCGACACCTGATTCCCTCTCTCTTGCTTTTGATCCTGATCGCCTGCGGATCGATGTTTTTCCGGCTGGGATCACTTCCCCTGTGCGGTCCGGATGAGCCCCGTTACGCGCGGATTGCCGAAGAAATGGGCAACCGCGGAGATTGGGTCACTCCCGTGCTCGAGGGAAAACCTTGGCTCGAAAAACCCCCGCTCTATTATTGGATTGCCATCCCCTTTTATTCGCTTTTTGAAAATCATGAAGTGGCCGCCCGCATCGGATCTGCATTATGTGCACTGATCGCCTCTTTTGCGATATTCTGGCTCGGCGTATCTCGTTGGTCGCAACGGGCGGGTTTCGTTGCCGCTGCCTCCTTATTGACCAGCTTAGGCTTCATCGGGTTTGGCCGCAGCGCTTCCACCGATATGCCATTTACATGCTGCCTGACGCTCTTCTTTGCCATCCTGCTGTCGGGTTCTGACTCGGCAAATCGGAAAGCGGGCTATCTCAGAACCCTGGTTGCCTATGCCTGTTTAGGCCTGGCAGTCCTGGCCAAAGGCCCTGTCGCTATCATTCTCGCCGGCGGAATTCTGCTGTGTGTGTGGTACCTCGACGAACGAGGCGGTCTTTTTCGCACATGGATGATCCTTCCTGGCACAATCATCACGGCGCTGGTTTCCATTCCCTGGTTCTGGCTCGCATTCAAACAGAATGGCTTTGCCTTTATTGCCACATTTTTTATCAATCATAATCTGGCGCGGTACACCACGGACATTCACCATCACTCACAGCCATTTGCGTATTATATTCCCGTGCTGCTGGGCCTGCTATTCCCATGGACCAGTTGGCTGCCGTTGCTGTTTTCAAGATCGCTTTTGAAGGAAATCCGCCGCTGGCGAGAATGGGATCGCCGCATGGTTTTTCTGACCTGCTGGTTTGTATTCCCGATTCTTTTCTTTTCCATTTCCGATTCCAAACTGGCCGGCTACATTTTGCCCTCCCTTCCGCCGCTGGCACTGATTCTTGGAATTGCAATATCGAATATTTCGACTGGTCTTCGACTGAAAACCTCCGCCATTGTGGAAATTATACTTACACTGGGCATGGCGGTTGCAGCCCCGCTGGCATTCGACAGGGAATATGGAGGAGCATGGAAAACGGGGCTGCTGATTTCCGTCGCCATTGTGGTCCCGGCAATATTCTCAATTGCGTTGAAGATGCGAGGGCGATGCCTCCAGGCAATGAGAGCCACTATGGTGCAGGGTATATTGATCGTGCTGGCATTGGCACAGTTCGCCTTTCCGGTATTGGGCGCCTATCATTCGACACGGGACATCGCCCTTCGCGCTCTGGAATTGAGGCAGCAGGGTGAGGCGATCATAACTTATCGGTTCTTTCACCACACACTGCTCTACTATACCGGATACCAGGTTCAGGAGAAGCTGGACGACCCGGATTCGCTTCTCCGGTTTGCGCAACAACATCGGAGTTTTCTGCTGGTAGCGAAAGCCGACAGGGTGAAAGAGATCCAGGGAATGGATATCGCTTCAACGCTCCTGGCAGAACAAGGAGATATCCGATTGCTCCGAATCGGGGAATCGGGACTGCCGATTTCATCGAACCGTAAAGCCTATCGTGAATTTGAACTCGGGACTGTCGATGGCACCGACTTTCACTTCTCCGAAAAGCCCGTTTTTGTGTTCTAACCCCAGAAGGACGTTAAACCCGCCGCCGGTATCGGACCCGCCCCCCTTATACCGATAGACATTCAAGGCAGGGCCGGCTCCAATGTAAGGCGCAAATGAAGCCTTTGGAATGGGGATCCGATAGGCGAACTCAAGGTTAGCCGCAATCGATGTGCGACTCGATCCTGTGCCGATTTCGAGATTTGGCCTGAACGACAGGTTGTGGACAAGCGGGTCCGTAACAAAATGCACTCCGAAGTGAAATTGATCAGGATCGGCGGTGACGCCCGCGCGAAACCCAAAGCCGGCCTGCGCCATTAGGCTGCCCGACGCCAGAAAAACGATGGCAAAGAGCACAGGGAAAACTCTTTTCACTACTATATTCCGCATTCGCTTCATACTCCTCAGTAATTTGAATAGTTTTTGTGAAATTTGTGAATTCTGTGTTGCTTTTTCTCTCCGATCTCTCCACCATTCCTAATTCGGGAGACGACTATGCTCAGACTGCATAACACACTCAGCAACACGGATGAAGAATTCCATCCCCTGGAAGAAGGCGTCGTCCGGTTTTATACCTGCGGCCCTACCGTTTATGATTACGCGCATGTCGGTAACTTCCGGACGTTCGTATTTCAGGACCTTCTGCGCAAGTACTTAAAATACCGTAAATACCGCGTAATCCACGTGATGAATATCACGGACGTCGACGACAAGACAATCCAGAACGCACGCAACCAGGGCGTATCACTCAAGGAGTATACGGAAAAGTATACCGAGGCGTTCCTTGAAGACAGCCGGACGCTTCGCATTGATCCACCGGATATCATGCCGCGCGCCACCGATCACATCCCTGAAATGGTTGCACTCATCCGCACGCTGGAAGATAAGGGCTTTACCTATAAGAAGGACGGATCTGCGTATTACAGCATTTCTCATTTCCCCGGCTATGGAAAACTCAGCAAGGCCGACTTCAGCGGAGCAAAAACCGGAGTCAGCGTGGATTCCGATAAATACGACAAAGAAAACGCCAGAGACTTTGTCTTGTGGAAGGCACGGAAAGAAGGAGAGGATTTCTGGGAAACGGAAATCGGCCCCGGACGCCCCGGCTGGCATATTGAGTGCTCGGCGATGAGTATGAAATATCTGGGCGAGACATTCGATATTCATTGCGGCGGAGTGGATCTGATCTTCCCGCACCATGAAAATGAAATCGCACAAAGTGAAGGCGCCACTGGAAAGCCCTTCGTGCGTTACTGGGTGCATCCGGAGTTCCTGATTGTCGAAGGGGAAAAGATGTCAAAATCCCTAGGGAACTTCTACACATTGCGGGATCTGCTTGCCAAAGGGCACTCCCCGGAAGCCATCCGGTATCTTCTGCTGTCTGTGCACTATCGCAAACAACTGAATTTTACCAATGACGGTTTACATCAAGCCCAGGCGTCCATCCAGCGACTGGAGGATTTTGCCCTCCATGTAAAAGAGAAATCAAAACCGGAGGAACCCTCCGACGCATTCATCGCCGAGATCAGCGCCGCTCGCGAGCGCTTTGTTGAGGCGATGGACGACGACATCAATACCTCCGCGGCACTGGCAGCAGCATTTGATTTTGTGCGAACCACCTACCAGAAGGATTCGCAGAATGCTCTCTCCGGAGGGGATGCCCGGATTGCTCATGAGTTTATCCAGGAAATAGATGGTGTGCTGAACATTCTACGCGGCCAGCCCGAACTGCTGGACGAAGAGATTGCGGCTCAAATTGAGGCTCGGCAGGCAGCGCGCAAGCGCCGGGATTTTGCCGAAGCGGACCGTATCCGCCAAGCCCTTGCCTCGCAAGGCATCCAGCTGGAAGACACTCCCAAAGGCGTCCGCTGGAAGCGCGTGTGAAATATCTCCGCAGTTATTGAAACAATCTGTGAACCGCTGACTTACGCGGACACACGCTGATAAAGCTATTCGCCCAGCGTACTCAGCGTGGTCAGCGGTTTCCATGGTATTTGCCCTCCTGGCCTTGGATCTGAGATTAGCATGTAAGAGGACGGCACAATCTATGCTACCAAAGCATCTGCTTGAGGGGCGAAGAGGGGAACGGATTGCGTGCCGATTCCTGCTCAAAGAGGGATTCGATGTGCTTGCCCGCCGCTACCACAGCCGTTCGGGAGAACTCGACATCGTTGCATTTGAAGGGGACGTTCTTACGTTCATTGAAGTTAAAACCCGAAGCTCAGGTGAGTTCGGAGAACCCTGGGAATTCGTGGATTGGCAGAAACAACAGATCCTGCGCCGTGCGGCAGAGGACTTCATCGCCGAGCAGGATATGGGGCATTATGCCTATCGCTTTGATATTGTGTCTGTTCTTCGCGATACAGTCACACTCTTCCGCAATGCATTTTGAAGCATTGTCTGCATTCCCCCCAGACAGGTTGTGCCCTTCCCGGACAGGCAGTTTTTTTTCAATCTCTGGTTGAGTTTTATTATGGGTTTGGTTATTATCCTGACGCTGCTTTTGAATGGGCGGGAATAACTCAGTGGTAGAGTGCAACCTTGCCAAGGTTGAAGTCGCGAGTTCGAATCTCGTTTCCCGCTCCATCTAATCATAATAAATCCAAATAGATACAGACACCCAATCCAAAGATGAAAAGCCAGTTGAAGGGCATTATTCGCTGGTTGCCCCAGTGTTGCAGATCTACTAATGTAAACGCAGTGAATTCAGATCTGACAAGCAAGTCATTGCCAATGCTGAAAAGGCGTGGGATTGGGGTTTGCCAGAGCTAGGTTCTCGCATTGTATCTTCGCCAAAGAGGTGCTTAATGAGAAAGCTATATATGATTCTTGGGGTGGCAGTGATGGTTGGGATGCTTGGATCCTTGCTCCTTTCGGGCTTCGCTCGAGGACAGGAAAAGGCTCCACAGATTAGCCGCCTGGCGGTCGTGTGGAGCAGCAGCGATCCGGAGGTCGCCCATCAAGTCTGTTTTATGTATACCGGCAATGCCAAAAAACAGAAATGGTTCGATGAGATAACTCTGATCGTATGGGGGCCTTCTGCGCGCTTGCTGGCTGGCGACAAAAGTCTACAGGCCAAAATAAAAACAATGCTGCAGGACGGCGTCAAAATACAGGCATGCCAAGCTTGCACGGATTCCTATGGTGTCACGGAGCAACTGAGAAGTATGGGAATCGAAGTGAAATATATGGGTAAACCCTTTACTGATCTCATTCAGCAAAACTGGCACATACTTACCTTTTAGGGATCTCTGCTCTCGCAGGCAGGGTTACATTTTCATATGCGATGGAGAATCGCTGCCGGCCCTTTTGAGGTCACCCAGGAATTCGCGGAGAGCCCTTTCGCTGGCAGGATCCGCCATGATTATTATTGTGTCTCCCTGCCGGAGACTGGTATTGCCATGAGGGAATACCGTCTCTCCTTCCCGCATGATCGAAACGACCAGTGTATTCGGCGGCAACCCGGCATCCCGCAGAGCCTTTCCGGTCAGGGGAGATGAAGATTTCAGCTGAGCTTCAAAAAGAATGGTGTTGCCCGGAAGTGAGTTGGTCCGGCGAATGCTTCGCTCAAGAGTGTTCCGGTAAGCTGTTATTGCATCTTTGACCGTAAGCTTGCCCACAAGATTGCCTGCCTCCACCACGGGTGCCCAACTCAATCCTGCAGTAGTCAGCCGTTCGAGTGCAACATCCATGCGCTCTTCAGGTTTCAATACAACGGAGTCCTTGATCACTATCTTGTCAACGACCGCATTCGCCACCTCCTCAGGTGGCAGCTTCTCCAACTGACGATATGAAAGAACTCCAACAAACCTGCCCGTGTTGTCCAGCAGAACCGCTCCTGAATCCGGATCATGATCCAAGACTGAAACAGCCGCCCTGATCGGGAGGCCGGCAGCAATGGTGCTGCATGAATTCAATGCGTCCCGTACGAGCAGAGATGAAAGAAGCGGAAAACTCATTCGGACGCGGTGCGCCGGCGAACTTGCCCGGTCGGGAATCTGGCTGCGATAAATCGTGTTGTTCCCCGTGATAGCGGTCGAAATCGCAACCACGATCATTGCAGGCGCCAACAGCGAAAGATTACCTGTCATTTCTGCTACCATCAGCATAACAGCCAAAGGAGCATGGGCTATTCCTCCGAACATTCCTATCATTCCGATGATGACAAACGGCGCCGGGCTTGCGGGCATACCATGAAAAATCGGGTGGAACAGGCGCCAAAAGGAAGCCCCCAGCATTCCGCCTATGACCATTCCGGGTCCGAAAATGCCTCCCGATCCTCCCGAACTGATGGACAGAGAGGTGGACAGGATCTTCGCGAACGGCAGGACAAGAACAACCCAGAGCGGCAGGAGCTTCTCGTCTGGGCCCATGGCGATCTGAATCCATCCATAACCCATGTGCAGACATGCGGGAAGGACAAGACCCATTAATCCAACGAGGAGACCTCCAATGGCGGGTTTCAGCCACCGGGGCAGCTTGATTCTATGGAATATCTCGTGGGTACCATAAAAGGATTTTGAATAGAGAATCCCTACTAATCCGCAGACCACGCCCAAAATTGCGTAATAAATGAGTTGGATAGGCTGATCAAAGCCAATCTGTGGCATTGCACCAAACACGGGTGTGTAGCCGAAGAAAGCACCGAAAATACTGTAGCCGACTATCGATGCAATTAATCCGGGGATTAGAGCTTCGACTTCCAGATCGTGGATGTACAGTATTTCGGCGGAAAGCAAAGCTCCTCCGAGAGGGGCCCGGAAAATAGCGCCGATCCCGGCCCCGATTCCAGCCGCAACGGCTATGCGCCGGTTCTGTAGGTCAAGGTTCAGCCATTTACCCATGAGGGACCCGAATCCGGCCGATATTTGAGCTGCCGGACCTTCTCTCCCGCCGGATCCACCAGCACCGATGGTAATCGCCGAGGCCACTAACTTAATCAAAGGGATCCGCGCACGGATGATTCCTCCCCTTTTATGGATCGCTTCAATGGCAGCATCGGTTCCATGCCCTTCGGCCTCAGGCGCCAGGCTAAACACTATGATTCCGGAAAGCAGCCCGCCGAGAGCGGTGATCAAAGGAAGCAACCAGGGATGTGCCATGGGTGAAATAACAGGTGAGCCTTCTCCGATGGGGCCTGGAGGAATGTAGCCTACAATCCTCCCCAAAAACAGTTTTGTGCACCAATCAATCGCGGAGAAAAAAACAACCGAGCCCAACCCGGCTACGATCCCTATCATTGTGCTTAGAAATAGCCATTTCCCCAGATAGCGATGCCCTTCAAATCCGGATCCCAGGGCTCGGATTCGGTTGAGCCATTTCGTTAAACCCTCTTGATCTGCGGAGTTCATTCACAGCTCCTTGCCATCCGGTCATAAAGCCCTCCCAGGGCCGTATGCCAGCTGGAGAAAAGAGAATTTTTGATTTTGTCGGGAAGCGAGTGACTGGGTCTGCCATAACGGTCGACTCAAACTGCTTTATTCAGCGTTACAGGGGCAACCGACTGTGAGTTCACGTTGAACCGGGTTGGGTCGGGTGCGTAATCAATCCAATCCATATACATCGTAGCGCGATAAATATGGGATTCCAGATTCCAAATTTATGATTTTAGATATAGCGGTGGGGTAGGAGATGATTGAACTGAAACCGGAATGAGGATTGATTGCGGAGGCCGGGATTTCGGTCGTCAGTCGCCAGCAAACGCATTGGCAACTGACGACCGACGACAGACTATCTGTTCCCTTATTGCCCAGGTATTGCGGACAGTACCGACAGGCTGTTCGTGCCGAATAGGGCGAACGAAGCAACCGGCTTGTCGGCAATCACGCGGATGTATCCGGATGTTCCATTCTGTCCTGCCATGGATGGGAAAAGTTCGGTTACAAGCCGAGCTATTCTGTTCATCCCGGGCAGTGTCTGGGTGGTCTGAGCCATCACCTGGCCGTTCTCGGAAACGAACTGAATAACCACATTGGCATTGGCAAGGCTGGGGTTCAATACCGCAACACCGGTGAAGTACATGTCGTTGGAAGCCACCTGGCTGTAGGTGATGGAATTCCTTAAACTGTAGACCAGTGGCAGTGACGAAGCGAAGGATTGACCATTCATGTTTCCGAAGACTGTGGACCCAGCCAACCGGATTCCATCGCTCTCGATTCGAACATATCCGGCGGTAGTCGTTTCCAAATCCAGGGCCGCGAAGAATGAGGGATCATCAATCCAGATTTTGCCTTGGGCTCCAATCACAACCTCTTTACTGGAACCGATCTGGACCCCATCTCCCCCGTACAGCTGAAGAGTAACCAGCCCCGGTCGGGAATCCAGGTTGATAATCGACAGACTTGTTTTATAGGAACCACCCATGGCGTACTGGGGTGAATAGAGAACTGTTCCACCTGCACTTCGATCCTGTCCGCTCAATGAAGCGATGTCACCAACATCGGGCGTCATCAATTCGAAGGATTGCAGTCCTTTCGGGGAGCGAATGAGCACATAGTCGCTCGGATCCGGCTGATATCCCGTGAACAAATCGCCAAACAGATCGACCACGATAGCGCCATTCCCATTGACGGGGCGGGATTGGGAACTTCTCACGCTTCCATCCGCCTTCATGAGGTCGATTGTGACGATTCCGCTGCCAGGCTCGGTATTGGCAAGGTTGATTTTTGTCGACCCTGCCGGCACGATTTCGCTCAGGATCACATCCCGGAATGGAGCATACCCGAAGCTTGCCCCATCCATTTCGCTGTTGTCCTCATCAAACCCGAGGTAGAAACCCACCACATCGGAACTGTCACTCTCCACCCTGATCCAGCCGTTCGCGGTGACATTGGCAAAGCCTTTCCCAAAAATATCCAGATCCATAATAGCGATCCTGGCAACTGGACCAATCGGAGAAGTCGCGGGGTTCACAATATCGGGGCCCGTGATCAGTTCCCCATTACTATCGACGGCTGTAAAGGTGAGGTCTGATTGTGTGCTGCTCATATTGGCAAGCGCGAGACCAAACATTGTCTGATTCCCTGCAGCGCTTCTCACCTCGTTGGAGTTGGCAGAGGTGAAAAGAGGCAGCGCCACCAGGAGCTTTCCGCGACTGTTTGTTGTGAATGTCGATTCTGGTGTAACCCCCTGGTTCCCGTCCGGATCGGCGGATTTGATTCTAAAGTTGTACTGAGTCGACTTCTGCAGATCATTGATCGTCAGCGAGTGCGTCGTCGCCATATCATTAATTACCGAGAGCCCGACCGGCTGGTTGGCCCGCCAGAATTCCACTCGGGAATTAGCAACAACATCCGTCGTCCAATTAATGGTGACACTACGGTTTGTGATACCGGTTATCGTGACATCGCTAATAACTGGGGGAACCCCGCTCTTGGCAGTCTGAAAAGTGTAGTCCACAGAGGTCGAAGGATTGCCCGCCGCGTCCGCAGACTTGATGCGGTAATGATAGGTAGTATTCGCCGCCAAACCTGCCAAGGTCTGGAAGTGCGACGCCACAAGTATGCTATTCAGGTTCGTTGTATTGCCATAGGTTGCACTGGCGCCGTATTCCACCTGCGTGTCCGCGGCCTCATTCGTCGTCCATGTGATAGCAGCGCCTGAACCTGTGATATTGATTGCGGCTACGTTGCTGATAACGGGGCCCGTTGTATCTTTCCCCATGGACGTGGTGAACGTATAATCACTGGAAATAGCCGGATTGCCGGCCGCATCGCTCGATTTTACGCGATAGTGATACTGCGTATTCGCTGTCAACCCACTCAAGCCTTGCGAGTGCGTTGTCGACAGCGTGGCATCCAACATCGTGCTGCTGCCATAGCTCGCGCTCGTTCCATATTCCACCTGCGAATTGGCCGCTTCATTGGTGGTCCATGTAATGGTCGCACTCGAACTGGCAATGCTTGTAGCCGTCACCGCGGTGATGACCGGCGCTGTTTTATCCTGAGTGGCGGAGGTGGTGAAGGTATAATCCCCCGATGTTGCAGGATTGCCGGCCGCATCGCTGGATTTCACGCGATAGTGATACAGCGTGTTGGCGGTCAAGCCGCTCAGGCTTTGGGAGTGGGAGGTTGCAAGCGTCGCATTCAGCGTAGTGCTGCTGCCATAGCTCGTGCTTGTCCCGTACTCCACCTGTGTATTGGCCGCTTCGTTGGTAGTCCAGGTTATGGTTGCCCCTGAACTTGTGACGCTCGATGAGCTCACACTGCTGATCGTTGGAGCAGTTGTGTCCGGCGAGGCAGATGTCGTAAATGTGTAATCGCCCGACGTTGCCGGATTGCCGGCCGCATCGCTGGACTTCACGCGATAGTGATACAGCGTGTTGGCGGTCAAGCCGCTCAGGCTTTGGGAGTGGGAGGTTGCAAGCGTCGCATTCAGCGTGGTGCTGCTGCCATAGCTCGTGCTTGTTCCATACTCCACCTGTGTGTTGGCCGCTTCGTTGGTGGTCCAGGTTATGGTTGCCCCTGAACTTGTGACGCTCGATGAGCTCACACTGCTGATCGTTGGAGCGGTTGTATCCGGCGTGGCAGACGTAGTGAATGTATAGTCACTGGATGTTCTCCCGTTACCGGAACCGTCACTGGATTTCACCCTGTAATGATATAGGGTACCGGCAGTCAGGCCGCTCAGACCTTGGGAATGCGAAGTTACAAGCGAGGCATTCAGCGTGGTGCTGCTGCCATAGCTCGTGCTTGTTCCATACTCCACCTGCGTGTTGGCCGCTTCATTGGTGGTCCAGGTTATGGTTGCCCCTGAACTTGTGATGCTCGAAGAACTCACGTTGCTGATTGTCGGGGCGGTGGTATCCGGTGTGGTGGTGGTAGTAAAGGTATAGTCACCGGATGTTGCCGGGTTGCTCGACGCATCGCTGGATTTCACGCGATAGTGATACAACGTGCCGGCAGCCAGACCGCTCAGGCTTTGGGAATGCGAGGTCACCAGCGTGGCAATCAGGGTCGTGCTGCTGCCATAGCTCGCGCTCGTTCCATACTCTATCTGTGTTGTGGCTCCTTCATTAGTGGTCCAGGTAATGGTTGCACCCGTGCTGCTGATGCCGGAAGAAGTCACATTGCTGATCGTTGGAGGCGTGACATCCGCAGCCGCCGAGGTTGTAAAGGTGCAATCCCCGGAAGTTGCCGGATTGCCGGCGGCATCGCTGGATTTCACGCGATAGTGATACACCGTGCCGGCGGCCAGGCCGCTCAGGCTTTGGGAATGCGAGGTTACCAGCGTGGCATTCAGTGTTGTGCTGCTGCCATAGCTCGCGCTTGTTCCGTATTCCACCTGTGTGGTGGATCCTTCATTGGTGGACCAGGTAATGGTTGCACCTGTGCTGCTGATGCCGGCAGAGGTCACATTGGTGATCGTTGGAGGCGTGGTATCCGCAGCCGCCGAGGTTGTAAAGGTGTAATCACCGGAAGTTGCCGGATTGCCGGCGGCATCACTGGACTTGACGCGATAGTGATACAACGTGCCGGCCGTCAGACCGGTCAGACTCTGGGAATGCGAGGTTACCAGCGAAGAATTCAGGGTAATGGTGCCGTAACCGGTAGTGGTCCCGTATTCCACCTGCGTGGTAGCCGCTTCGTTGGTGGTCCAGGTAATCGTCGCCCCTGCGCTGGTGATGCTCGAGGAAGTCACACTGCTGATGGTTGGAGGTGTTGTGTCAGCCGTGGCCTGAACGGTAACGCTGCCGTTAGTTGAGGTTGTTGTAACAGCCGTGGCATTGGACGCGGACGCTACGACACCGGAGATTGTGACCGGAGTGGTGCCAGCCGAGGCGCTTCCCGAAATTGTGAGCTGAATATTGGCAACGGTTCCGGACCCGATTGAATTTGTGTTCAGCCCGAAGACAAGGATGCGCACGCCTCCCGTGATCGCATTGCCTTGAGCCTCTTTGTTTGCAGCGGTTGCAGCCGCTCCTGAAGAGGTACCCGAATAAGTCACGGAGGCGGAGAATGCCAGGTCGAATTGGAGCGTGCTTACGCTGGTGGTGCCAGCGGTGAACGCAACCGGCAGGGTAACGGTAGCGCCCGGTAGTCCCGAGGCAGTCCCGACTGTCACGGCAGCTGTTTGTGCCATCGCGCCTGTGCTGCAAAATGTCAGCATTATCATTAACAGCGCGAAAAATGCGGAATAGTTGTATTTCCTATCCATATCCGACCTTTTCACAGAGTGGTTTTTTCCAGGAAGAGCAGTAAGAGAGCGTTGATTGCGGGAGCTCATTGGCAGCTCCCCTGAGTCAAAATGGCGTTGTTGAGCAGCTGAAGATCGAGAACATTGATGGAACCGTCGCCGTTGAGGTCATAGATACCGCTGCCGGCTGATAGGATGACGTTAACGAGCAATTGAAGATCGAGCGCGTTTGTCAAGGAGTCCGCATTGAGGTCACATTTATTTGTAGGGGCACCAATGACTTGGGAAATTTCGTTGGAAAAATCACTCTCGTTCCCGATTGCGTCAAAGGCGGTGACCGCAAAGTAATAGGTCCCATTAGGAAGCCCGGAAACGGTGTAATTGGTTTGGTTTCCGATAGTGATTGGAGCGCCGTACGTGTGCGAACTATTACCGTAATAAACCTTGTATCCGGTGATGCCTGAGGAAGAGCTTGCATCCCATTCCAGTGCTACATCCGTGGCCAAAGCCGTGGCAGAACAGCAGAAAAGAAGCAGCAGAATCGGCAGCGTATGAAGGAAGCCATCAAGGAAACGCCTGTTTTTCATATTCCCTCTTCAATATTTATGGAGCAGAGGGAATATCGACGATTCCTTGAAACTAGGTGGTGACGGTCGTCACCAAACACCTCAAATACTCATTCGTTAGGACTCGGAAGGTTCGTTGCCGGAAGCACGAGCGCTCCAGCCATTGACATAGTAGCTACAGGTAGCTACTATTATTCCATGAAAAAACCTCTTAAAACCGTCGGCGTCAAGGAGCTTAAAAACAACCTCAGCTCTTATCTCCGTGAGGTCCGCGGCGGTGCCAGCGTTCTTGTCACTGATCGCAACAATATTGTCGCAGAATTGCACGAACCCTATACCCGGCCTGACATTGCCGGCTCTGTTCATCCGCTGCTGCTGTCGTGGGCGGAATCGGGATCCATAAGGCTCCCATTGGCAGGCAAGGAGCCTCTTGCTCTTCCCGGCCTTCGGAATCCGGTTGGGACTGTGAAGTCAATATTGGAAAATGACCGAAAGGAATCCGGCGATTGAGAACCATTTATTTTGAAACTTCGGCACTCCTGGCATGGCTGCTGGGCGAACCTGCGGCCGGAGAAGTGAAGTCGCACATTGACAACGCTCAATCGGTAGCAACATCCTGCTTAACGCTTCTCGAGGCGGAAAGAGCTTTGATTAGAGGAGAGATTCAAGGTGTGTTGACTGCCAGCGACGCCGAAAAATTGCGTGGACTCCTGGCAAGGGCGCAATCGGGGTGGGTACTGATGGAGATTTGCGAAGAAGTGCGGATGCGGGCAAGCCGATTCTTCCCCTCAGAACCCATACGAACACTGGATGCCATTCACCTGGCAACAGCACTGGTGTTCACCCGGGTATTCCCCGCGCTGGAGATTCTCAGCTACGACAGGCGCATCGCAAAGAACGCGGCAGCCCTCGGCATTCCAACAACAATCAAGCTTCCCGCGTAATCGGCAGCTCAAAGAACACTGCCTTCGCAACGTAACAATTAGTCACAGAATTTTAACAATTGCCAACCAGGATTGTGTGCTAGAATGCAGTTGTTCGAAGGGGCAGACGAGAGGAATCCGGCTAGGGAAAAAACGGTGAGGGAAATTCCCTAGCAGGATTGTTGCGTCTGCCCTGATTTGTTTTTACCGACTATTTCCAACCGCCGAAGTAATTTTCCTGCAGACTTCAGACCAATCCGATCTCACTGCCTACTAGCTACTGCCTACTGCCTCTCAACTAACTTCCCTTTTTTACCAATACGGTTTTTACCGTTTCCATCAGGATAAGGCCATCCAGAACCCACGACATATTCTTAATGTAGAATAAATCGTACTGGAGCTTTTCAACCGTGTGATCCAGCGTGTTTGCGTAGCCATAGTTTATCTGGGCCCAACCGGTAACTCCGGGCTTGACAACATGGCGCAGTGGATAAAACGGGATGGACTCCGATAATTGCTGTACGAAGTGAGGCCGCTCCGGTCGTGGCCCGACCAGACTCATATCGCCGCGCAGAACATTCCAGAGCTGTGGCAACTCGTCAAGACGCGTCGCCCTCATGATTCGGCCGACACGGGTGACCCGTGGGTCGTTTTCGGTGCTCCAGACAGGCCCCGTTTGAGTCTCAGCATCCTGACGCATGGACCGAAACTTGATCAGAGTGAAATTCTTCCCATCCTGACCTACTCTTTCCTGTTTATAGAAGACCGGTCCTTTCGAATCCAGTTTGACCATGATCATGAGCAACAGGATGACCGGCCAAAGCAACAGGAGCCCTATGGCCGAGATGAGCACGGAAAGAATCCGTTTTTCGGTCAACATCCGTCTGGAAACACTGAATCCGCTGTTGAATACCATCCAGCTTGGCTTCAGATTCTCAATTGGGATCTTTCCAGCCACGCGTTCATAAAAGGTAGTAGCCTCCTCGACAGCAACGCCTCGCGTTTTGAAATCGAGGAGTTCTTTGATGGGAAGCTTCCCTCTCCGATCCTGCAATCCCACCACAATTCGGTCGACCTTGTGCTTGGCAACCAAATCCGAGAGATCTTCATAAAGACCGATCACCTTCGGGTTGACGATGGATACTCCAACCAGTTCGGGACTATCGCCAACAAACCCGACAACCTTGATTCCCAGATCCGGGTGTTTCAGGATTTCCCGAACCGCCTCACGCGCCAGGTTCCCGGTCCCCAACACCAACAGGTTTGTCCGGGGCGTTCTGATCCCGAGGTAAAGCCGGAGGATCGTATGCCAGATGAGCAGAAAGACTGTGCTCAGCAGAAGGCTGATGCCGAAGACTCCCCGGCCAAGCATGGCATCGGGAGCCGCAAAGTTCAGCACACTGAGCGCAAGAGTAGCCATTAAAAGAGCCTGGCATATGCGGATGACGTATTCTTTAGAGGCACGCGCCTGACGGAACTCGTAAATATCGTTTAAGTGCAGGAAAAGTTGAAAGATGGCAGCAACCAGAAGCGCCTGAAGCATGAAATGCTTAGGGGCGCCGGGCATAAATGGCGAGCTGCCGATGCGGACATAGTACGCCCCGAAAACACACCACATGATCAGCAGCGTTTCGGCAAACACCGCCCCAAGTTTCCGCAATGCCAGATATCGCCACATAGAATTCGCTATCGACCCTGAATAAACGTACGGCTACTCTATCGACAAAACGAGCGCGAATCTGTTGAGAAATTGTTGCGCCCGGCCATGTTTGCCGGACCCTTGTGCACTGCTGCCATCAGGAGGCTCGGCCAATAGTTTTTCAAGACTGTGGATGAGGGAGTGTCTATTCTAGGTAGTTATTACAAACCATGTCAATAAGAACATGGAAGTTTCTTTTGCCCTAAACCGTCGCAAGCGGTACCATTGGCGCCGTGAGTTTGCGATCAGGAATTGCCCAGTCTGTTTACGACTATCTGGATGTAGGGAAATCCCCAAGGCCGGCTGACTGCATCTTTGTCCTGGCAGGCAAGCAGGAGAGAAAGACTTACGGAATCAAGATGTGGCGCTTCGGGTATGCCCCCCAGCTGGTATTGAGCATCGGCAGGTTTGAGTGGCGGAAATATGGCGAACTGGGGCTTGAATCGGATGGAGGGCTTGACGACCAGAAAGAAAGAATCCCACCGAAAAAGCGGCATTTTTTTGTGCGATTGGATCGACAGGACACGGTCTGCACCCCGATTCGGAAAGGATTTTTCGGTACCCGGACGGAGGCCCGGGAATTTGCCCGATATAGCCGCGATTTGTCGATACGATCGCTGCTGATAGTCTCCTCGCCGGTACACCTGCGAAGAGTGGCCCTCGTCTTCCGACGTGCCTTTCGCAAAAGCGGGATTCAGCTCACATTCGTTGCCATGCCGGAGAAACCCGATTTCAATTCCTCCCCCGCCCGCTCCGAAACCTGGTCTGAGATTAGAAAATATCTCCTGTACCGCTGGCTCGCCTTTTAGCCACGAATTCCATATTCCTTTTATTCCTTTTGTGTAATTCGTGCAATTAGTGGCAGAATCTTTTTCAAATGCGGATCATCCTATCAGTGCTTTTATCGTTAGCACTTATTCCATCCATCCGCCAAAGGCCGGAGTGGAATAGATTTATTATCTTCGTCTGGCAGTACCAGACTGACGTTCTCCGCGACAAAGCACTCTACGAACAAGCGGGGCTCCATGCCTTCCATATTGACCGCGGCGACGGCGAGGACGAACTCGTCAAATTTTCAATCAAGAACAATTTTCCATATTATGTCGACCACGCCGCAGGAAAAGGCATTCTTTATCTTTCCAACTCGCTGCGCCCCCAGGTAACCGGAAAACGCGATTTACTCATTCGCCCCCGTAGTCTTGCCGACCCAAACGTCATCAAGGAATTACAAGACCTGCTTCGCGCTAATATTTCCACCACGCAAAAGGGACTTGCTTATGCATACGCCTTCGATGATGAGATCTCGCTGGGTTCATTCAACTCTCCTGCCGAGGTAGACGTTCACCCGCTATCCATTGCCCGGTATCACCAATGGCTTTCCGAGCGCTACGGCACGATTGCGCGACTAAATGCGTCTTGGGGTACATCCTACGAATCTTTCAACGATGTCCAACCGGTCAGCTTTGAAGACGTCCGCAAATCCGCCAATTCTCCTCCCTTCGCGAATTGGAATCTTTCGCGCTGGATGGAGTGGCGCCATTTTATGGACTATCAGTTTGCGAAGGTTCTCTCTGACCTGACCCAGTATGCAAATAAGCTGGATCCCCGAATTCCGGCAGGCTTTGTGGGCGGACAACAACCCTCGGCCTACGGGGGCTACGACTATGCCTATCTCAGCCGGGCGGTTCAATGGATGGAGGGGTCGGATGAATTGCTGCGGTCTTTCTGGAATCGTCCGCGGCGCCCACATGTTCAGACCTATAATATTACCGGTTCAGTCACAAGAGATACCTGGACACTCTGGTACCGCCTGGCTCACGGCGATCAGGCTGGGATTGCCTGGCCGGATGGCTGGTTTCGCACCGATTCATTGACCGGCAAGCGAATGCTGACAAAGGAAATCCAGGAACTTGCGCCGGTTTTTCGCGAAATTCAGGGCCCGGCAAGCGAATTTATCGTGAATCCGGACACCCATCTCGAGACCGATCCCATAGGGATTTACTATTCGCATCCCAGCATTCGGGCCGGGTGGGTAATGGATAGCATAACCCATGGCAGTACCTGGCCCAATCGCGCCTCCAGCCTTGATGATGAGAATTCGTCCTCGGCTCATCTCCGTTCCTCGTGGTGCCGACTGCTCGAGGATCTGGGGTATCAGTATGATTTCATAAGCTATCTGGACGTCCAGGAAAAAAAGATTGATTTGAATCAGCGTTTTAAGGTGATCGTCCTCCCACAGACCATTTGCCTCTCCGACGTTGAAGTTGAAGCACTGAGGTCATTTGTAAAATCCGGAGGAATTCTGATCGCGGACGATCTTACAGGCTTACTGACAGACACAGGACGCGGACGCAAACAGGGGGCTTTGGATGATCTCTTCGGAATTGTCCGTGACGAGTCCAAGGGATACCTGGACGGGAGAGGATTGACCGAGATCGACGCGGAATATGGAAACAAACCATTTCAGGATCGGCTTCGAGCCTATCCGGGGTCTCTGCACAAAGGACCACTGGTTGTTTTTGAAAGAGGCACGCAACAGAAAATCCAAAACAGCAGGGCAATTTACCTAAACCTGACCCCGCTGGCTTATGAACACTGGCGGAATGATCGTCCGGGGCAAGAGTGGCGTACGCTGATAGGAAACACGCTGAAGGAATTGGGAGTGCCGCCTCGTATAATGACGAATTTGCCCTTTGTGGAATCGCTGCTTTGGCGAAATGGCGATCGGTATGTGCTCGCCATTGTAAAAAACAGCGAGGGAGAGACTCAACGAACCGGGCAACAGATTCGTATTCAACTGGGAATAGATGCAAAAAATATCAGAAACATCCGAACCGGAAAGGCGTTAGCCGGGCCAGACTTTACAGACGAATTCAATCCCTGCGAGGCAAATCTCTATGGTTTTACGGGGCCCAGGTAATTTTTTCGCTCCGGGCCTTGTGGGTTTGGTATTCGGGACCCAATGCATGCCCATATATTTGCCCTAAAACAGTTTGCCCAATTAGGGGACAAGATCTAAAATCGCACCACACTCTCTATCCTGGAGGACAAAGTGAAAAATTACGGCACGGCAAGTCAAGTCTTCTTGTTGTTGGCTTTATTGGGCTGGATCGGTTGGATTGCAACGAGGTTTACAGGGCCGGTTTTCAGGATTTCCTACGAGGGATTTCTTGCCTTTACGAATACATGCCTGCTTTTTGCTATTGCCGCCAGTCTGATCGGACTGGGACTATCCCAGAAGAAAGCAGAATAGGAAATTTAGAAAAGTTGACACCTAAGCATCCTTGCGCTTAGAATAATTTACCCTCACTCATTTTGAAGATTTGACTGCGGATGTACGATAAGGAGGAAGTGCCTGCAGCCGAAGTATCCCCGTTACGAGCGCACAACAAACCTAGCAGGCTGTAAAGGAGTGCACCCTGATGTCGGAAGAACACGAGAAAAAAGCGGGCAAGGTGGCTGCGCCTGGACTTGACGAGGAAATCGTTGCAGCTAAAGAAGGACCAACAGGGACTCGGAGGGAGATCATCAAAGCCGGGATCGCGGCAGTACCTATCCTATTGACTCTAAAAAGCAAACCGGCGTGGGCGAAAGAGGATAAGTACACGCATTCTGACAAAATGTCAGCAACCCATTTTTCGCATCATCCTGACGACGCCAAATAATTTATCTGATGTCCCCGTTCGCAGACGAAGTCTGGAAAATATCAAGCGGGTCTCGCTTGCATTATCGAAAATGGCAGAATGAATACGTTTTCTATAATGCGGGATCTGGCGATACGCATCTATTGGATGCGGTTTCTGGAGAGGTATTGAGCTATCTGGAAAAGAACCCTTCGACGGTTGAACAGATTTCAGCCGCACTGGGATTTCCGAAGGATCCGGCTCGACGGGATCTTCTCCCTCAGATAATCCACCATCTTCGCAATGCATCATTGATAGAGCTTGAGTTGCAGTGAAGATCGGCGAAGCTACCTATTCACAGCTGAAGAGCCTGCTGATCGATCAGGGCCTGCCATTTCAATCCGGCCCCTTTTCGATCAAACTTCATACGGACATCCCTGCAATTATCCAGCCCCTGCAAACCCTGTACTGGGACTATGCGATTGATCCACAAAAGGAATTCTTCGATTTCCATATTTCGGTGAAACGGGCAAAGGGCCTCCGCCGATGGTGGAAACCGCAGGTCCGCTTTCTCTTGCAGAACGAATCTTTCTTTTTTCCCTTTCCCATTAGCCTTTCGTATCCACTATTCGAATGGGGGCTCAACTGGTGTATATCCTCCCAGGCAAATCAGTATCTTATTATCCACTCGGCTGTGTTGGAACGTAACGGTCAGGCCATATTTCTAACCGCATCCCCGGGAGCGGGAAAAAGCACTCTTGCCGCGGCATTGACATTCCGTGGTTGGAGGCTTCTCTCAGATGAACTGGCTCTTATCCGGCTGACGGACACTCGCGTTGCACCATTGGCCAGACCCATCAGCATCAAGAATGACTCTATCCCAATAATCAGAAACTATGCGCCTGAAGCGGTAATCGGCCCTATCTGGCATGACCCGGAAGGCACGGTTGCGCACATTCGTCCGCCCCGAGAATGCGTCGACAAAGCGAACGAGCTTGCGAGACCTTCTGTAATACTCTTTATGGCCTACAAGCCCGATTCAAACACCGAAGTGACGCCCGTACCCAAATCAAGGGCGTTTTTGAGGATGGGCGAGAACGCCTTTAATTACAGTCTGCTGGGAACAGCCGGGTTTGAAACCATGGCGAACCTGATTGAGGCATGCAATATTTACGAGTTTTATTACAGCGACCTCGATGATGCAGTAGCGCAACTTGCATCCCTATAGCGGGCATATATGGCAGAACAAGCAAATCTTCTGATAAAAGCCCTCTGTGATCCGAAAGCTGCCGGGGATTTCAGCCTTTCGGAATGGGACAGGTGTATTCGAATGGCCCGGCATTCCAATGTCTTATCCCGGCTTTCGTTTTTGCTCAAAGACCAGACAGAAAGCGGACAGATTGCCGCGCCAGTACGCGAGCATCTGCTGGCCGCACGAGTCGTTGCGGATCAACACGAGCGCATCATGCGATGGGAGGTGAGGCAGGTTGAGCGTGTGTTGGGGCCGATGGCCAGGCAGACAATCCTGCTTAAGGGTGCAGCTTATGTAACCCGCGGACTTCCGCCTGCTCGAGGACGACTCTACTCCGACCTCGACATAATGGTCCCACTGAGCGAAATTGACAGGGTTGAAACAGCGCTGCTTCAAAACGGGTGGGAGCACATTAAGCTCGAGCCCTATGACCAGAGATATTACAGGCAATGGATGCACGAATTGCCTCCATTACGACATGGTGTGCGAAAGACCTGCCTGGACGTACATCACACAATCCTGCCCCGATCCGGCCGTCTTCGCCCTGCTCCGGATCTGCTTTTCAAGGCAGCTGCTCCAATGGAAGGAACATACTTTCGGACGCTCTCTTCGGCCGATATGGTTCTGCACTCGGCCGCGCATCTATTCCAGGATGGAGATCTTGCCGGTGGTCTGAGAGATCTGACCGATCTGGATGATCTGCTCCGATACTTTGACCTGCAGGCGGGATTCTGGGATGATCTGGTTTCAAGAGGAGAAACGCTGGGCCTCTTGCGTCCCCTGTTCTACGCACTTCGGTACACACGGAAAATATTGGGAACGCCAATACCGGAATCAGTACGGATCAGGGCAGAGTCCGGATCACCACCGGCAATGGCTCTTAAAATAATGGATCACGCCGTATCCCGGGCGCTCACTCCGCTGGAACCGGTTGCCAATACTCCAGGGGCAGGGTTTGCTCGATGGTTTCTCTACGTTCGTTCACACTATCTGCGCATGCCCCCTACTCTGCTCTTTGTTCATCTTCTGCGCAAAGCGGTCAGGCGTGCCCATTAGAAATGGCGGCAGGTACTGATCTTCTAGGAACTCAGGGCGGGCGTTTGATTTGAATACAATGGCAGCCTTTGAACAACTTCCGTAACCGTTCCGAAACGGAAGTCCGCAAGCAGATGCTCCAGCTTCTTTCGCATTCCGCTCAGATTCGTATAGTGCCGCAGTCTGGACTTTAAAGGAGCGTCGATTTGCGGCTGATCCGGATCGATCTCCCAGGGGTGAAAATAAACCATGGCCGGCTGCCGTTCGACATTGTTGATTTCGCGGATCGCCCAGCGCGTAACTGCATACGGCAGGAGACGCAGATACCCGCCGCCAGCCGCTCCGATGTTATGGTTTAGTTTCCGCATCGTGGAAGGGGGAAATTCCAATATGTGGTTTCGCCAGTGGGGAAATCGGCTTGATTCCGGCATTCCATACAGATCGTGATGCACGGGAAAAATGGAGGAGTCTATCCGGATGCCCACTTCGACGAGAATATCCAGCGCCCACAGCGTATCCCGGGCAATTGAAAAGCTTGGCGCCCGGTAGCAGAGAACAGGTTTCTGACCCTGATCTGTCAACAGCCCCAGGGAACGTCGTGTATCTTCGCGAAATTGCTCGGGCGTCAGGCGCCGGATGTGCTGGTGGGCATAGCTGTGGCAGCCGATCTCATGGCCGGCATTTGAAATCCTGCGCACCAGTGCAGGGGATTTTTCGGCAACCCAGCCAAGGACAAAAAAAGTCGCGGTGGTATTGTGCGCGGCCAGCAGATCCAGGATATTGTCGACATTCCGTTCAACCCGCAGTTGATATCCGGACCAGGCTGAGGGCGACACATGCTTTGCAAAAGCTTCAACGTGAAAATAGTCTTCTACGTCAATGCTGAACGCATTCAGGATTTTTTTGTCGGCTGAAATGAGATCCGTGTTCATCATTAGCGAAGCCCATACTCTGACCTGGCGGACCGTCATCGACGGCGCTGGAGAGCCGGCCCACATTTTATTGACATGTCGCGTGGGCGGCTATCCTGACTACTGGCCGTTTTTTTGAGAACTGCGGTAGTAATACTGGTAATAGTAACGGGAAGTGGAAACCCGTTTCTGGCGGTTGATGACTATGCCACAAATATGGTCGCGTCCAATTCGATCCACTGCCTGCGCCGCAAGCTTCGCGGGAGTGGAATTCGCTCTCAGAACAAGAACCACGGTATCGCAGAGAGGGATCAGAAGATTAGTATCTGACAGAGAGAGGATTGGCGGAGAGTCGACAATCACAAAGTCAAAGTTTTCCGCCGCAGCCTTCAGCAAACGCTCAAACTGCTGCGACCCGAGCAATTCCGATGGGTTGGAGGGAAGTGGCCCGGATGGCAGGAAACAGAATTCGGGATTCGCCGATTTGAGAATAGCCCGGTTGAAAGGTATGTTTCCGCGCAACACTTCAGAGAGACCGAGGGTATCCCCTGCTCCATTGATGCCAAAACCGGCACCTGATCGAGGCTTTCTCATATCGGCATCAATCAGGAGTATTCGCTTCCCCGGCTCTTGAGCAAACACACCGACCAGCCCGGAAGCCGTAAAGGTTTTCCCCTCTTCCGGAACTGTGCTGGTAACAAGTACCGTCTTGATACCGCGCTGCTTTTGCATCAACCCAAGCCTGGAGCGCAAAAGCCGGAACTGTTCGCCTGCTACCGTAAGGGGCTCCAGCACATTTCTGATTTGCGGCGATGCGAGCGCGAGATCAAACCTGTCCGTTTCACAGATTTCGACATCCACCGGAAGCTGTGCAGGTGGCATCACGTCAAGAGTGACTTCCGGTTTGAATTCTTCAACGGGTTCAGGCAAAGGCTCTGCAATCGCCGGCTCAGGCACTATTGCCTTTTTCCTTCGTTCAGTTTCAGTCTTCTTGAGAAAGTCGAATATTTCGCTCATTGGTCCCGCGGCATTTTTGCCGCCCATGTAAAGAGGTCGTGCGACCCCGCAGATGTGTTATCGACAGCCTTGACTCAGAACTTGTGCCTTATTCACGCCGGCTTGCCTTTTCCAATTAGTTTCATTGCCCGGCCCGCCTTCACCGCGGGTATCTCGGAGATGGTCACCAACACCGGAAGCTTCAGGGCAAAGGACACCTCATCCTCATTGCTTAATGTGGAATCCAGCAACTCTCGGCCGAATGCCGCGCCGATTCCGGCAGCGAACCCGACACCAATTCCCATCCAGATAATCTGAATTCGATTGGGAAAGGAGGGTTTTTCCGGCATGTTCGGTTCATCCATAACCCTGTAGGTATCGCTGTTTTTGCTGTTTTCCAGGTTCGCGGTCATCTGCGACTGAAACTTCTTGCTCTGCAGATTGGCATATTGCTGCTTCAAGGCTTCATAATCTCGAGAAAGCGCGGTAAACATCTGATCCAATGCCGGAGCCAGATTCAGCTTGCCCTGGTAGGTTTTGATTTCCGCCAGAATTCCCTCTTTCTCTTTTTCGCGTTTGGCTATTTCATTTCTGATGCTTTCGTTTTCCATTCTCAGTTCGGCCGCTTCCACATCCAACATGGATTCTGCCCCGGTAATCACCCTCTCAGGCTTTGCCACGGCTGCGTTATCATCAGTGGATATCGGCGTATCGGCTGCCGCCCTTGCCTCCTCAATGCGCTTCAGTTCCTCCAATTCCCTCTTGAGCCGGATGACGTCCGGGTGGCTGGCGGTATATTTGACAAGCGCGTTGTTTAATTCTATCTGTTTGGCCGAAATCAACGGATTCGGTGGCACAACATTCCTGGCGGCTTTAGCCGGAGCTGATGGCGGGGGAGCGATAAGGTCACGCGTCAGAGTGCTAAGCCGCTTCTGCTCCTGGTTTCGCATATCCAAAAGCTTCAACAGGTCCCTGGCACGTTGAAGAGCGCTCTCGACAGCAGCCAACTGCGCCCTCGCTCCGCTCAACGCATTCATGTTGGTCGCAGCCTGCTCCGGGAGTTCCCCCAGGTGCTCCATCTTGAACTTTTTGATTTTGTCTTCCTGCTCCGCCAGGTTCTGCTGCGTCTGCCGCAATTGCTCATCAAGAAACTGATCCGCTTCCACTGCCCGGCTCTTTCTTGAAGAATTGCCGGTAGTGATCAGCGTTTCGACAATGCGCCGGAGAATCTGCTGCGCCTGTTGCGCCTCGGGGGCGGCATAGGATATCGAAAAGACATTTCCGGCAGTACTCACTACCTGGATGTTTCTGCCAATGCCTGTAACGGCATAATCCATGGAGAAATTTTTGTCGTTCCCGTACCCGAAGAGTCCGAATTCCGTCACCATGCGCTCGAGGAAACTCCGGCTTTGGATCTGAACTCGGATGGCGGCAATCTGCTCCTCGGGACTCGTATGATCGGACCGTACATAATCTTGGGAAATCAGGCCATTCTCAACGAGAATCCTGGCTTCCGATTTATAGACATTGGGAGTCCGCCAGCTGTATGCGGCGGCACCGGCACCCACCAGAATAAAGCATGCCAGTGCGTACCACTTCCTCCGCCACAATATTTTTAAGTACTCTAATGGCTCCAGGTTTCTGAAATCTTTCATTGTATATTCCTGATGGGAGGTTCATAGTCGCTGCGCTTTCGGGACGGCCAAACATACTGCAATCCTGCGTAGGCACTGAATCGGTTCAATCCCAAACCGTCCACAGAGAAATTGCGCGCCTGCTGATTCTGATAAAAACTGTTAACGCTGAGGAAGAGATCCCGCAGCAGAACAAATTCGAAGCCCCCGCCACCGGAAAATGTCTTCAGTAATCCGTCATAATCCTGTTCGGTGCTTCGATAATAATAGCCCTGCAATCGAGCGCTAATCCTGGGTGTAATCCGATAGCCCAATTCGGCGCTGGCAATGTTGGAGGTCATCAGCCGTGAAATGCCTATTGCCGAAGTAAAGCCCCGCTGGTATGTCAAACTGAACATGGTATTTCTCGATGTATACCCTATTCCGCCACTCACGCTTTCGCCAAAGCGATTCCTGTTCTGATATTTTGTATACTCAACCCCTCCACTGGCAGATAAACTCCAAGAGTGACTCAATCGAAAATCAAAGCCGGCCAGCTGGAGGCGATGAATCTGAGCATCACGGGATTGCTCGTCAACGTAATTCAGATAGGTGGAATATTGGCTGGAAAAATGCAACCATTTCGTAAACTCGTATTCAAAGCGCCCACCAACATCAAAGGCATTAGAATTTCGTAAATTTTGCTGCGGATACTTGTAATAATTGAATCCACCAAAAACTCCAAATTGGGCCTTTTTCGTCAGGCGGAAATCAGCAGCAGCCTGAAGGGAGTTTCGCGTTATCCGTTGCCTATTAAAGAGCACTTCATTTGAAAAGCTGGGTTCATAATGCAATGGAGAGTAAAGTGACAGGAAGGACCAGGAATCATTGAAAGAGGATGTAAGCTGGTTTGTAATCTGGAAAGATGTCCGCTTGGACATCTGATACGAATACTGCGCGTCCCCATAATAATCCCAGCTGTTTAAATCCCGATGTCTTTCGTAATAGCGATACCCCGCTCCGATATCTACATGAAATTTGGATTTTTTCCTGCCGGCATTAAAGAATGTTCTTGGCAGAACAGCCGAAATTCCAGAGGACTCCCTTGGCCCATACATAGGGGAGATATCTGTCGTATACGCCTGGTAGGCACTCAGAGAGAAGCCCCAACTGTTTCGGACGCTCTGAAAAACATCATCGACAAAGGTTTTTGCGGCTAGAGATTTCTGATTCTCCGTATCCTGAACCGGGATAGGAATTGGCTCTTCGTTATCCAGCGTCGTATCGTTGGGTTCCTGGGCCGGGCATAATGGAGCGCTGAATAGAAGAATGGCCAGGCCAAGCCACAATTTCATGTTTCCAAAAGCTAAACGATTTGAAGGTCTAATTTTATGGAACAATGATCACATCCCCGCTTTTGAGAACGATATTCTGTTGAAGGTTTCTGCCATCCGATACTTCCTTGAAGTTGAAGGGAAAGTTGATTGTTTTTCCCCCATCCTTCCGAACAACCAGTATCTTTTTTACTTTGGCTTCTTCCTTGAATCCGCCTACGCGCGCAAGCAGCTCAAGCACCGTCAAAGGAGATCCCAGATAATAAACTCCAGGCTTGGCAACCTGACCAACAACGGAGACCGATTGGCTAGCTATCTTTAATACGACGACCGTTACGGTCGGCGAAGCGACAAATTCCTTGAGCTTCTCCGTGATCTTATCCTGCAACTGCCTGGGCGTAAGTCCGTTCGCCTGGATCTCGCCAACCAGCGGGAGGCTGATCTTTCCATCGGGCCGAACGCCAACCTCTTTTACCGATAGCTCCGCCTCTTTCCAGACGTTCACCGCTAGAACATCTTCCAGGCCGATGACAAAATCAGCAGAAATGACAGGCGGCGGTGGGGCTTGATTGGCTAACCCGGGAACCCCAGCAAGTATTGCTGCAAAAAACGTGAGCAGGAGAATTTTCATTTTGTATCCCTCATATCAAATGTGTATATCGGCGGAAGGGAGAAAAAGCTTACTGGTGAGAGGATTTATGCTACCGCCCGCAGCCGCAGTCCGTCAATAAAAATTGATTTTTGACAAATATTTCACGTAGCTTGATTCGATTCAACTGATTGCTACATAATATCAACTCCCTCGCCGATATAGGAGATGCGCTGCGCGCAGTGCGTCTGCTCCGAATCGCGCAATGCAGCGATAATCTGATAAATACAAAATAGGGTCTCAAATATTGTGTCTGATAGCCAATTTGTGACTGAGAGGGCGAAGCTGTCATTAGAGGAGTGGCGGCAATGGGACGATTACATCGATGCCCATCCTCAAGGAACCGTGTTTCATCTAAGCCAGTGGCAGAAGATGATTCAATCCTCATTCAATCACCAGCCGCGTCACCTCCTAATAAGAGAAAAAAACGGCCGCATCCGAGGTATTTTGCCGCTTTTCCTGGTCTCAAGCCGGCTCTTCGGCAGAATGCTCATTTCAACCCCACAGGCTGCCTACGGAGGCATTCTCGCGGACGATGAGGCAACTTCCGTCAGCCTGCTTATGGAAGCCCGGCGGGTCGCAGAAGAAGATAGCGTGCGGTTTCTTGAATTGCGCAATTTTCAAAACGACATCAAAAATACCGAGCTGCAGGTCAAAGATCTATATGTAACATTCCGGCAGGAACTCTTCTCTGACCCCGAGAAGAATCTTCTGGCAATACCAAGAAAAACGCGCGCGGAATGCCGGGAAGGGATCAAGAACGAACTGGAATTCCGGACCAACGCAATTGGAGTTGACGAATTTTATTCGGTTTACTCGAGAAGCGTCCGCGATCTGGGCACGCCCGTATTCTCTAAACGGCTTTTCGCAAACGGACTGAAAGAATTCGGGCATAACTGCCGTATCTTTTCCGTGCATTCACAGGGCAAGTTGGTTTCGGCGGTCTGGACTTTGTTTTATAAAGATGAAGTGATTCCCTATTATGGGGGGTCCATTCGGGAATATAACCGTCTTGGCGTGAACAACTTCATGTACTGGTCGCTTATAAAATATGGCTGCGAAAATGGCTACAAGTTTTTTGACTTCGGCCGCAGCAAGAAGGGCACGGGCTCCTTCGATTTTAAAAAGCGTTGGGGGCAGGTCATGACGGATCTTCCATATCAATATGCGCTTGTCCGTCAAAAGACTTTGCCAGACACATCCCCGCTCAACCCCAAGTTCTCGCTGAGCATTCGCATCTGGCGCAAGCTTCCACTTCCCATTGCCAACACCTTTGGCCCAATCATTGCAAACCATTTAGTGTAATCTGTGTCCAAAATCCTTTTCCTCTGCCATCGAGTGCCTTATCCGCCAAACAAAGGAGATAAGATACGCTCGTTCAATGAAATCAGGCATTTCAGCAAAAATCACGAGATTCACCTTCTGGCTTTTTGCGACAGCCCGGACGAGCAAAAATATGCCTCGGAATTAGGTCAATACTGTAAGCACATAGAACTCATTCCTCTCCGCGCCAATTGCCAGAAGTTCAAAGCTATGTTTTCCATGATAAATGGGAAGCCGTGGACACTCGGCTATTACGATGATGCCCGCATGCATGCTGCCGTTAAAGAGATGTTGCATCAGGAGCCGATTGACTTGGTATTTGCCTACTCTTCATCCATGGCACCTTATGCGTTGCTTGCGGAGAAGGCACCCAAGGTACTGGATTTTGTCGATTCAGATGCGGCAAAGTGGCGACAATATGCCAAATTCAAACCAGCCTATTGCCGCTGGCTCTATGGATATGAAGCGGATCGTCTCTCTGTATTTGAAAACGATATGGTGCAGAAATGTGACCGCTCCGTGTTTGTCTCCCCGAGAGAAACCAGGCACCTGTCCGATCCATGCAACAAGATCAGCTTTATCCAGAATGGCATAGAGTTGAATGGAACCGTCGCGTCTTCTCCTGATCGGTCCAATCCCAAGGCGATTTTCGTTGGCGCAATGGATTACTACCCCAATATCGATGCCGTACAGTATTTTGCACTGGAAGTTCTGCCCCAAATCAGGAAGTCCAGAAATATTGAGTTCTATATCGTTGGAAGCAATCCAGCACCTGCAGTCAAAAAACTGGCTGGACAGCCGGGTGTAGTTGTCACTGGCACGGTCCCGGATGTTGCTCCCTATTTGCAGAAAGCCAGCGTCGCCGTTGTTCCAACGCGGATTGCACAGGGGATCCAAAACAAGATTCTTGAAGCGCTTGGATCGGGATTGCCTGTGGTGGCCAGCCGGGCCGCCGCTGAAGGGCTGCATACACTCAAGGGGATTCCGGTACGGGTGGCGGACCATCCCTCTGATTTTGCCAGGCAGGTTCTTGATTATCTGGATCATCCCATTTCATCGCAACAGATCGCAGACAGCCTTGATCATCTGAAGCGGCATTATTCGTGGGAAGCCAATCTCTCCGCATTCGATCAAATGTTCTGTCAACTCAGGCGAGTTTAACCATTTGCCAATAAAGATTCTGACCTTTTCCACGTTATACCCGGATTCCAGTAGACCCACACACGGAATCTTTGTAGAAAACCGGTTGCGACAACTTCTTTCTGGAAGCAAAACGGAGGCTCGTGTCCTGGCGCCGGTTCCATGGTTCCCTACAGCTGGAAAACGGTTTGGCAATTATGGCAGCTTCGCCAAGGTGCCACGGCGTGAAGTCCGACATGGCATCGATATCGCACATCCAAGATACCCACTCGTTCCGAAAATAGGAATGACTCTGGCACCCTGGCTAATGGCTGTTGCGGTAAGAAGTCGCTTCCAAAAGATCGTTGAAGATGGCTACGATTTTGACCTTATCGATGCCCACTATTTCTATCCCGACGGTGTGGCAGCGGCCATCCTTGCCAGGACAATTGGAAAGCCCCTTGTGATTACGGCTAGGGGGACTGACATCAACCTGATACCAAAATATTTCTTTGCCCGTCAGATGATCCGGTGGGCCGCCACCAGCGCAGCGGCTGTCATCGCCGTGAGTACCTCGCTAAAGGAGACTCTCGCTGCGCTTGGAATATCGCGGGACAAGATAACGGTATTGCGGAACGGAGTCGACCTCAGCCAATTCAAACCACCTCAGAACAGAGAGGAGTTGCGCAAGAAACTTGGCTTGGTCGGCAAAACACTGCTGTCCGTTGGAAATCTGGTGCCATTAAAGCGACAGGACAATATCATTGGAGCGTTAAGATCGCTTCCGGATACAACCCTGATGATTGCAGGGGCAGGTCCTGAGCGCAAAAAACTGGAATTGATGGCGGAACAGCAAAAGGTATCCCATCGCGTCCGCTTCCTGGGAACGATAGAGCATGAGCGTCTTCAGGAATTTTATGGAGCGGCCGATGCCTTTGTGCTGGCCTCCAGCCGTGAAGGCTGGCCGAATGTATTGCTTGAATCCCTCGCCTGCGGGACTCCCGTCATTTGTACAAAGGTTGGATGCACTCCGGAATTAATAGCAGCTCCCGAGGCAGGGTTGTTGCTGGAAGATTCCGCTCCTGAGACCATTGCACGGACATTTGAAGAGCTCTTGCTTCGCCGGTCGAATCGCGATGCAACGCGAAGATATGCAGAACAATACGGTTGGGGCGAAACCACTCTCGGCCAGATGCGGGTATTTGAAAAGGTACTGACTGGGAGCGCCGGCGGGACGGCAGCAAGAGCGTAGCCTCCGCCATGGTGCTGATGCTGCCGGGACGTCTAATGCTGCACATTATTTGCCCAAGGAATTTGGGATGCGATACATATCAGCCCCGAGGGGCGGCAGAATGCCCGATCTTTCGCCCCTACAGGGCTCTTTCTCGCGCTTATCTCTACCGGGGGTTCGCTTCGCTTCACCCCCGGCTACTTGCTTTCGGCCCTCCAGGCCTGGACGGTATTAGCTGTGACGGCAGCGCCCCTGGTTTACTGGCAACCAATATCTCCCATCCTTGATTGAAGGTAGCTACTCTTGATTCATCTAAGCGCATTTGTCCCTAATCCATCAAATCAACCAATTCCCGACCACCGCATCCAACAATGGAAACAGAATTGTGTCTCCGCAAGCCATGACAATCGCTGGATAAAAGCCGGGGACCGCTATTTCCTGCTGATTCAGGGAGACTGCAGTCTGGAGCATTTTGTTTACAGCTCTGATGCAGTCGATTTGATCTGCTACACAGATCTCCTCGGCTCCGGGTCCGGCGAGGATTTTGCCGAAGCAAATCAAAATCCAGCATCATATCTGGCGCATCGATACGAAAAAATGGGCGAAGCGTTTGCCAGGGAGCTTCGAGGATGGTTCGGCGTTATTCTGTATGACCACAAGGAAAAGCGGCTGAAGGCCTGGACAGATCACTTCGGTGTGCGCAGGCTGGTATACCAAAAAACATCTCAGGGATTCGGCATGGCATCGGATTTGCGGCTTCTGAATGCCTTCTTTGATCGTAAGCCTGAAGTGGAGCCGGCATCCATTCTTGAATACCTCCAATATACCTGCATCCCGGCTCCACACACCATATACAAAGGGATTTCGCGGCTGGAGCCTGGTCATTGGATAACCTCTGATCCAGATTCGATTTCGCAGCCCTTCTGGGGCTTGAATTACCAGGAAACCAAAGGGCGGAATCAGCAAGCCTGGGAGGAGAGCACATACCAGGCCATCGAATCGGCCGTGGCCCGATCGTCAAAGGTCATGGACAACTCGCAGCACATCGGCTGTTTTCTCAGTGGAGGAACCGACAGCAGTTCGGTAAGCGGACTGGTGGGGAAAATCACGCAGGCATCTCCCACAACCATATCCATTGGATTTGAAGATCCGCGATATAACGAAATCGAATACGCCCGGATTGCGGCAAAACATTTTAAAACGGATCACCACGAATATTTTGTAAAGCCGGCCGATATCCTGAGTCTTCTGACTCGTATCTACGATGTCTACGATGAGCCATTCGGCAATTCATCTATCGTTCCAGCCTTCTTCTGCTCAAAAACAGGCCTGGAAAATGGCGTCACCCACATGCTCGCCGGTGATGGCGGAGATGAGCTGTTTGGCGGCAATCAAAGATACGGAAGTGACAGGCTGTTCCAGCGCTATCACTGGATTCCCAGGTTTATCCGCAAAGGAGCGCTGGAGCCTCTGGTCGCAGGATCTTCCCGCCTGCTGAAGATCGACAAACTGGATCTCATTCAGCGCTATATCCGCAGGGCCAATATCCCTTTGCCTGATCGCTACTTCTCTTACGACTTCATTTCGTCAGTCAATCGAGCGGAGCTGTTCTCGAATTCCCTTTTATGCGATCTCAAAGACATTGATCCCCTGGCTGTCGCCAGAAAGCACTTCCGGAATGCAGTAGCCACCGAAGATCTGAACCGCTGGCTTCAGCTTGACTTGAAAATAACGATTACGGATAACGACATACGTAAAGTAACAGTAATGGCCGAACTGGCGGGAACCGTTCCCAGGTATCCGCTCCTGGATCCGGGGCTGGCGGAATTTGCAGCCACCATTCCATCCGCACTGAAAGTAAAGGGGATGCAGCTGCGGTACCTGTTCAAACAGGCCATGAGCAGGATTTTGCCCCGGGAGATTCTGACCAAGACAAAACATGGATTTGGGCTGCCCTTCAGTACCTGGTTGCTTGAAGATCCGAATCTGCATACCTTTGTTTTCGATATTCTCGGTTCAGGTGCCGCCCGCCAGCGCGGCTATCTCCGCCCCGACATGCTTGAATGGCTGTGGACGCGCTATCAGACAGAAAGCAAGGTCTATTATGGCGATGTGCTCTGGACCTTTCTGATGCTTGAATTGTGGCACCGTTCCCTTGACAGGCAAATGAGTGACTTCAACACCATGGGATCCAATTGAAGCGATCTGTTGCAGGCCTTTTCACAAAACTTCGTCTCGACGATATTCTGAATCCTGTTCTCGAGTACCCGAAAAACCGACATCGGTACCAGGTGCTTGTGTATCACAAAGTTTCGCCCGATCCCCATCCATTTTTCCAACCAACTCCCCCGGGAGAATTTGAACGTCAGGTTCTGTTCCTGAAGGAACATTATCGAGTTATGGATCTGGAAGAACTGGTGGACCGGAGCGCCCGGGGCAGCATTCCGAGGAATGCCGTTGCCATTACTTTCGATGACGGCTATCGCGACAATTATGATTTCGCGTTCCCTATCCTCAGAAAACACGGGATTCCGGCAACAATATTTCTGACAACCTCCGCCCTCGATAACCAGCAGAAGCTCTGGCATGATCATGTTTTTGACAGCTTCCGTTTTGCAACGAAGCGAGATCCCTCTCTTACTCTGGAGGATGTCATTCGGCGCGCAAAAGGGATGAGGGCCCAGGAGCGATCCGGCTATGTCATGAAAGTGACGGACATGCTGGCACCGGAAATTCCTGAGCCGTTCAAAGCTCCTATGCTCTCCTGGAATCAGGTAATCGAGATGAAGAAGTCGGGGATAGCCTTTGGTTCCCATACTTGCACGCACCCCATCCTCGCAAGGGAAAAACAGACCGATGTCATCAGAGAGCTGGTTGAATCCAGATCGGAAATTCGAGAACGCACTGGCAATGATGCATTGCTCCTGGCATACCCCAACGGCCTGAAAAACGATTTTTCGGATGAGGTGGTCGAAGCGGCCCGCAAAACGGGCTATAAATGCGCGTTCACTATGATCACGGGACCTAACAGCACTGGCACTCATCCATACAAGCTGAAACGAGGACAACCCTGGCAAACCGATCCGAGTATTTTTCGTTTTGTATTTTTCCTGCAAAGACATTTCGGGTAAACACCGGTGGCCTCAGATAGAATTCGGATTCTTCATATTCTTCACGCCTTTTCGGCCGGCGGGCTCGAAAATGGAATTGTAAACATCATTAATCATTCACCGGATCATCTTGAGCATGAATTATGCTTGCTCACCAGGGGCGGCGAATTTCTGAAGCGGCTTGCCCGCCCGATCCCAGTTCATGAATTGCACAAGCGGGAAGGTAATGATCTGAGAGCGCTGGGAAGGCTTTGCCAATTACTGCATCATAAGAATTTCGATATAGTCCATACCAGAAACTGGGCAGCATTTGACGGCGTGCTTGCAGCCATAACGACGCCATCCGTAACGCTGATTCACGGCGAACATGGTCGGGACATCCAGGACCCCCAGGGATTAAACAAGCGCCGAAATTTCCTGCGCAGACTGGCGGGGCATCGAATCCATCGCTTTGTGGCAGTATCCTCAAACCTTTATGAATGGCTCTGGAAAACAGTTCAAATCCCCAGGAAAAAGATAACGCTGATTCACAATGGCGTGGATACGGCAAAATTCCGACGAACTTCATCCTTAAGCTTGCGCAAGGAATTTGCAATCCAGGACAGTGAGTTTGTGGTGGGAACAGTGGCTCGCCTGGATCCTGTTAAGGACCATGAGGGCATGATAGAGGCAGTCCGGCTGCTCAATCAGTCCGGAAATAACATACGCCTCATTATCGTTGGGGAAGGCCCCAATCGCAGCTCACTGGAAAAACTCATCCGCGGGTGGCAAGACGGCCCCACGCCCATTCTAACGGGGTATAGGGAAGATACTTTGGACTTCTACGGGCTGTTCGATGTATTTCTCCTGACTTCCTATGCGGAAGGGATGTCCAATACGCTTCTCGAGGCAATGTCCTGTATGCTCCCTGTGATCTGCACTCCCGTTGGAGCGAATGTCGAAGTCGTCGAGCACAATGTGACGGGAATGATCGTCCCCGTCGCGGCATCGGCAGAACTTGCAGCAAGTATTTCATCGTATAAAGGATCGGAAGGAATGCGGGCTTCTCATGCGGAAAACGCACGTAATTTCATCGAGAAGAATTTTTCGCTCAACAAAATGGTAAACACTTACCTAAATCTCTATCAATCCGGGGGATCATGCGCGACTTTTTGATCATTGCCATTGTATTCCTGAGCCTTCCGGTAGGTGTATTTCAGCCCTTTTATGGAATACTGGTTTATGCCTGGATCAGCTACATGTATCCGCACATGCTGGCATGGTCTTACGCGCAGACCGCTCCCATCGCCAAGCTCGCAGCCTTATCCGTCCTGGCAGGCATAATAATCAGACGAAACGGCAGCCTTGCGGCCCTGAAAGAGAGAGAGATGAAATGCATGCTGATTCTGTTTCTCTTCTTCACTCTCTCCAGCTTTTTTGCCTTCTACCCTGACGCAGCTTGGGGAAAGTGGCAGGATATGGCCAAGGTAATATTGATGTCCTTCGTCATATCCGCATTTCTGACAGACCGCAGAAAACTCAAAATTTTTCTAATTGTTGTGGCCTTGTCGCTCGGCTTTTATGGGTTTAAAGGAGGGATCTTCAGTCTCGCAACACAGGGGCAGTTCATGGTTTGGGGTCCCGGAAATTCAATCATCGGCGCCAACAATAATCTTGGCCTCGCTTTGTGCATGGTGTTGCCCATGTTCTGGTACCTCGCCAAAGCCGAAACGCGTCAATGGCTGAAACGTGGATTGCAGGTATGTGCTCTTCTGACCATTCCCGCGATTATGTTTACCTATTCAAGAGGGAGCTTTGTGGGACTGGCCGTTGTGCTCGCTTTGATTATCATCAAGAGCAAGCATCGCATACTTTCAGCGGCTTTAGCTGTTTTGTTATCCCTGGCAGTGATTGGATATCTCCCGCAGCGCTGGACCGAACGGACCGGCACCACCATCGATTATGAAGCCGACAGCTCAGCAATGTCGCGCCTGGACAACTGGAAATTCTGCTGGAAACTTGTTCTGGACCGTCCGCTGGTAGGGGGAGGATTCAATTTCTTTACAACGGAAACCCTCAGTCGCTATGACCCGGAATTTGTTCGAAAATACGGTAAGGCATGGGATACCCATAATATCTATTTCGGCATATTGGCCGGCCACGGTTTCCCGGCATTTGGTGGTTTTATCGCCATGATCGTTCTGACATTTCTAAGTTGCTGTAAACTTAAACGGGAGAGCAAAGGAAACCCTCAACTTGTATGGATAGCTCAATATTCAGACATGATCCAGATTGCACTTATGGGCTGGGCGGTCAACGGTATGTTTGTAAACATGGAGTACTTTGAACTTCCCTATCACCTGATCGCCGTCACCGCAGCGCTAAAGGTCATGCTTCGTCAGGAGATAGCCGGCACTGTCATCGATGCAGAGCATCCGATCCAGCATGCCGCGGCATAGAGTATGGCAATAATCATTCGGGAAGCGGACCTGCAATCCGATCGCAGTCTCATTGTTCGCTTCCTGCACGACAACCTGACCGAAAATTCCAACGACGATCGCTACAACTGGCTGTATCTTCAAAATCCAGCCGGCGCGGCAAAAATATGGATTGCCTGGGATACTGTGCTGGACAAACCGGCGGGAATATCGGCCGCCATCCCAAGAACTTTGAGCATCAAAGGACAGAAACGCCCATGCTGGATCCTGGCTGATTTCTGCATGGATCGATCCTATCGAAGTCTCGGACCGGCCCTCAAACTTCAGCGAGAGTCTCTTGAAGCCGCGGACAAATCCCGGATCTGTTGTTGCATTGATTTTCCCAGCCAAACCATGGCTGCCATATATGCCCGTCTTGGCATCCCGGTGTTTGGTGATTTGGGCCGTTTTGCAAAACCGCTCAATGTAAGCAATCGAATAAACAGGTTGATTCCGGTTTCTGCGCTCTCCGCCCCCATCGGTTGGATCGGAAATGTTGTCCTTAGGCTTTCAGACCTCAGATTACGATCATCATCGAAAATAGTCCTGGAGAAAAGTGAAGGCGTCATAGGTGGGGAATTCTCCGACCTCGCATCCATGGCATTGAAGCCCTTCGATGTCTTCACCGACCGCCCGCCGGAATATTTGAATTGGCGCTATCGGGAAGTTCCTTTGCAGCAAAATACCGTTCTCGCGTTCAGACGGGCAGGCAGATTGGTGGCCTATGCCATTGTTAGCTTCACATCTGATGAAGCCGCCATTCACGAGGTATTTTCTCTCCCGGAAACAGATCTCTGCTCTGATATAGTCATCAAGCTTTGGGAATATCTGCGGAATGCTGGAATGCAGTCTGCCTCTTTCTGGCAATCCACAAATAAGAACGCTTCCCTGCTTGGTTTTAAGTCCGGGTGTTACCTGCGCAACACTTCACCCATCGTTGTTTACCAGAGCAAGCTGGCAGCCGATTCCGGGGAATCGAAACTTATCGACTTGAGTTTCCTTCTTGTGAACGGGGATCGTGACAGTTGATGTATTCCGAACTTTTTCACTCTTTTGAGATAGATACGAAATGGATAAAGACATCAGTTTGCGGACCATAGAATTTATCAGGACCCACTTTCCGCTGGCGCGAAAGCAATCCATAAATGAAACCACGCCACTTCTCGAAACGGGCATTATCGATTCCCTTGGAATCCTGGATCTTGTAGCCTTTATCGAAGATGCATTTGCGGTTCACGTGGATGATGATGATCTAACGCCTGAGCATTTTGCCTCGGTGCAAACCATCTCCGATATGGTTCAAGGTAAGGCTAGGCGCGCTTAAACTCACTATTACGGGCAACCCGGAAAAAGTATGAATCTACTAAACAAATTAGCCAGTGCATCCTTCCTGATTGTCGGTTGTATTGTATTGATCGCATCTTTGACGATCCATTCTGTCCATGCAGAGCAAGACCGCTCCGGCATTCGGATCCCCAACTTAAGGCAAACCGCAATGAGAGGAATGACACATTACAATACCGGGCCCTGTACCGGCGAAATCCTCAATGCACATTTCTATCCAGGGCTTCTTGAATATCTGGATGGCAATTATGCCTATGCCGTATCACAAATGGATTACTTTATCGACAGGCCTGATTACACAAAGATGAATCCCAACCAATCGGAGTATTTCAGCATTGCGCACTATATTCGAGGAAGCATCCTGCTGGAGCATGCGGTTGGCAACCGGCGATTCCAATTGGCCATCAGTGATCTCGAGGCATCCATTAACTGGAACAAGCAGAATTATCAATCCTACATAAAACTGGCTGCTGCCTATAAAGAAACAGACATGAAGGAACGCGCGGTCAGTATCCTCAAATCGCTGCTGACCTTGCCAGCCCCGGAAACCATAAAGCAGGAAGCCGTTCAGACGTTGACTGCTCTGACAGAAAAACAGTAATTCCTCACGAACGTCTTTGAGTTCTCTCGAGCCATACATTTTCTCTGGAACAATTCTTATATGAATAAAAGCGTGTGGCAGGTTTTCAATGCCCTGGAACGATTTGAAGAAGTGCGCCAGCAATGGGATCAGCTAAACCATAGCGATGCAAATCATATTCTGCTGGATTCCCGATTCATTGCCGCGCTGCTTCGCCATTTTGCATCAAATACGGTGATGCTTGCATCTAAACCCGGCGCTTGCATGTGCCTTATTCAAAGAAACAAGATAGGACTGTGGTCTACCTTCCAACCCTCCCAGGCACCCATTGGCTTGATTATGGGCTCCCACGCGCAAGTGGGCGTTCCCGCAATCAAAGAACTCATGGCGTCCTTGCCCGGCTATGCCATCCAGATCAGCATCCTGCAGCAGGACCCCGCCTACTGCAGCCTGCCAAGGACCTCGGACAGCTCCGATGTGCGGTTCATGGATTATATCCAGACTTCACGGCTAAAGATTGAGGGACAATTTGAGGATTACTGGAATAAACGAAGCCGAAATCTCAAGCACAATTTGGACAGGCAGGCTCGAAGGATTGGAGAGGAGGGTCAAAATATAGAACTGTGCTGTGAGAAAGACCCGCCTCAAATGGCCGGGTGCGTGAATGAGCATGGGAGGATGGAGAGCGAAGGCTGGAAGGGCAAGGAAGGCACAGCTATTTCGTCAGACAACACTCAGGGCCGATTTTATCGGGACTTGATGGCCACATTTGCATCCACCGACGAGGCTCGAGTATATCAGCTGAAACTGAATGGTCGTGTTATCGCAAGCGATCTCTGCCTGTCGCGTAAAGGGATGCTTATAGTTTTAAAGACCGCGTATGACGAGACCATCCAGGGCTTTTCCCCTGCACTTTTGATGAGAAAAAAGATAGTGGAGCGACTGTTCGCAGAAAAAGAAATTGAAGTTATTGAGTTTTATGGGAAGGTAAGGACCTGGCACCTGCAATGGACCGAAGATGTTCGGGATATGTATCACGTCGATGTTTTCCGCGCACCCATTGCGGCAACAATCCGGGATTGGATAAAAAGTGCAAGACAACATGCAGAGCCACCTGTTTAGCATCCCAAAGGATCAATTCCTTCAGCTGCAATTCCTGAAATGGCGGAATTCCCTTCCTGATCCGAATTCCACCTATCACTTTTATTTGGCACGGAATGCAATCTACAGCGCTCTGAAACTGTTGAAAATTGATCCGAATTCCACCGTATTACTTCCGAGCTATATTTGCCGCGCAGCCGTTGAACCTGTGTCGGCATACGGGTGCAGAGTTGTCTATTATGGAATTCAAGAAAATTGCGCAGCGGACATAGACGATTTGGAGAGGAAGCTGGAAGGAAATGCCCGCCTCGTCCTGGCAGTTCATTATTTTGGATTTCCACAACAAATGGACCAGATCCGGAAGCTTTGTGACAGCCGGGGAGCCAAACTCATTGAAGACTGTGCCCATCAATTGGGAGGATTAGGTCAGGGCCCATTGGGGGAAGGCCCGGGTGATGTCCGTATATTCAGCCTGAGAAAACAGCTCCCGGTATATGACGGTGCATTGCTCCACATGCGAAGCCCGATCGATCTGCCGATTCAGTGGCAGCTTGACGATTTCATGCATACCATGAAGGCAACCCTTGATCTCCTTTCCTATTCGGCCCGCAGAGGAAAGCCCGGATCACAGGGTGCATTGGCCAGTGCCGGCAGGACTGTAAAAAAACTGCTCCGCAATCGGCTTTTGTCGCGGGAAACGCAGACTGAACTCAAGAAGATCTCGGAAACAGGTTCAGATTTTAGCGCAGATATGGCAACAATGCCGATGACACGAATTTCCCGCTGGATTTACCGCCATATGGATTTTGACAAAATAATGGAGCGGAGAAGGGAAAATTACGTCTTTTTATCCAATGCACTCCGAACTGAAAGACGGATCACCCTCCTATATCCTGAGTTGGACGAGGGTGTTTGCCCGTGGGTGTTGCCTTTCCATATTAGGGGATTCAAGGATGCCCATTTACGGATGCGAGCCGAAGGCATCCCAGCTGTAACATGGGGAGGAGTCCGCCCGGAGAGCCTGACTCGAGGGGATTATCCGGAGGCAGATTTTCTCTATGACAATTTGATCTTCCTTCCCGTTCATCAAAGCCTCAAAAGGAATGATCTGGCATTGATTTCTACAACTGTATCCCGGGTTTTACGCGCTTCAGAATAATTCATCCTCCATGAAAAACATTTTGATGGTTGCATTTCACTTTCCGCCGCAATCGGGCAGCAGCGGAATTTTGCGAACGCTGAAATTCTGCCGCTATCTCCCGGATTTTGGGTGGAAACCAACCGTTCTCACGGCGCATCCGCGTGCCTATGAAAAAACGGATCAGGGCCAATTGGCAGAGATACCTGAAAATGTTACGGTTTTGAGGCCATTTGCCCTGGATTCCAAACGTCATTTATCGATAAGGGGACGCCATTCGCGTCTTTTGTCTCTTCCCGATCCATGGGTTTGGTGGACTATTGGGGCGGTTCCAGCTGCAATGCGCCACATGCGCCAACAACAAACCGACGCCATCTTCAGCACCTATCCAATCGCCAGCGCGCAACTCATCGGTTATCTACTCCATCGTCTCACCTCAAAGCCATGGATCGTGGATCTTCGCGACTCCATGACCGAGGACAACTATCCTGTAAACAAAACTGTTCGCAAGACATATCTCTGGATAGAACGAAAGGCAGCAAAATATGCGTCGCTGATGATTTTTACCGCACCTTCCGCTCAAAAGATGTACCTTCAACGCTATCCTTCGCTTCATCCGGATCGCACATGCGTAATCCCCAATGGTTTTGACCGCTCGGATTTTTCCGGCATTTCATCCACCAATTCTGGAGCGGACAAGGAGTACCCCCTGCATCTAGTACATAATGGCCTGATATACCCTGAAGAGCGGGATCCGCGACCCTTCTTTGCGGCACTGGCGGAACTGAAGAAATCCGGCCAAATCAGTTCCCAAAAGCTGAAGGTGGAATTGAGAGCCTCCGGATCGGAATCATCCTACCAGGCAATCCTCAACGCAGCCCAAATTGATGATATCGTGACACTTCAGCCACAGATCAGCTATAGATCATCGCTTGAGGAATGCATGAATGCGGATGGCATGCTGCTTTTTCAAGCACGAAATTGCGATCATCAAATTCCGGCCAAAGTATATGAATACTTCGCCATTGGAAAGCCGATTCTGGCTTTGACTTCAGAGAGCGGGGATACCGCCAGGCTTCTCAATGAAGTGGGCGGAACCACCATGGCCGACATTGCCGATCAGAATAATATCGCTTGTCAACTGGTGGACTTCCTGAATAAAATTTATTCAAAGCAGCATCCTGTGCCGGATCCGCAGAGGGCAGAAGCTTTCTCACGCAGAAATGGAGCCAAAACACTTGCAGCGCATCTTACCAGACTGACAGCCACTGAAAAAACCGCGAGATCCTGAGTCCGGCATAATCCAAGAGTCATAATTGTGATGATCCACACCATCTATGCCAGCTTTTTGCCGAATAATCATGCTTCGTCCCATATTTCGGCTGAAGAGATGTATCAAAAGGACGATATTGACGTCAGGGCCTTGGGCCCGACACTGGCTTATTTGTCGTGAATCAGAGTGCAGGAGCAAGCATGAGCCGCCAAACCTTTAAGTTAGTCCTGATGTTAGGCGTAATTAGCGCCCTATTAGGTTTCCCGATACTTTCGCAGGCTCAACTCTCGCCTCCAAAGGTGCTCAGGTTTGGTTCGTCAGGCCTTGTACCGGTTCAATTAACCTCGACTCAAACCGGTTTACTCCCCTACACGGTGGGACTGGCATTCAAGGCCGGCGATATTCCAGGCTATCCGTCTATAAACGGTGCGCAGGTCGTGGTCAAGCGACGATGGAATGACGGCAGCGTGAAACATGCCATCGTCTCGGGAGAATCCAATTTTTCCGGAAGTGCCATTCCATTGCCGGTGACGAATTCCTCTTCGGCGCCTTCCGGCGCTGATTTGACCTCCGCCGATATTCAGGCCGCCGCGCCTTCTGCTTCCGTACAACTTGGCAATATCGGTACCGTCAATTTGACGACATTGCTTGCCAGCCCATTTCGAACCTGGATCAGTGGGCCGCTCATGGTTGAATGCCATTACAGAAGCCCGGTAGGCAGCGATCCAACACTTGCAGTATGGTTCTATGTCCGCCTGTATAAACATGGGCGAATCTGGATCCGGGCAATTGTCGAAAATGGCTATGTTGATGTAACTCCAAACGATAAATCCTATGTACCGACTGTGATCATCGGGGGGGCTACTGTCTTTAGTAATAGCGGATCCGCTCTTACTCATTATGCCCATACACGGTGGACGGCGGAAGGATGGATCGGCGGGAATCCTCAGGTCGTCCCGAAGCATGATCCGACCTATCTGATATCCACAAAACTGGTCCCAAACTATTGGAAGCGCAGTCCCAGCGCCGCGACATTGAACGCATTGGTCCAGACATACGCGCCTATGGGTCGCGCGGGCCTCACCCAAAGCATGGGCGCGGCTGGCTTTCAAAACCAGATCGGTCTCTTGCCCCTATGGGATGCGCTCTATGCGACAACCGGGGATTCACGGGCTTACAATTCAGTTCTGGCAAATAGTTCTGCACTGAATTCCTATCCAATTGTCTGGAAGGATTCTGCTTCCGGCTTACCACCTAAGCCATCCAGCTATCCCAATACAACGCTCGCAGCCGATAATTATTCAGCAGGATCGCTGTCCTGGGAACTGAATCATCATCCATCGGAGGGATACCTAGCCTATATCTTGTCTGGCGATTACTGGCATTATGAAACAGCGCTCCTTCAAACCTCGCTGATATATTTGATGAAATCGACAGCAATCTATACTCCCTACGGGGGAGGCGGCGTTGGGCTGAACAGGATACTGACATTCCAGACTCGCGGAACAGCGTGGAATATCCGCACCATATCTCAGGCCGTCGGCATAGCACCCACAGGAGATGCAGTTGCTTCTGATTATGCTACGCTGCTTTCCAATAATGTCGCCTATTGGGTTTCGATTATCAACTCCCTCGGCGGAACTGGAATCGGCTATATATATGAATATGGCGCCAGTGGCAATCTCGATGGATATGGCCCGGGATTAAATTCTCCCTGGATGCAGCACTTCTGGATGCAGTCCATGGGGCTTGGCTCCGACATAGAACCGCTGGCATCCATGACAAACTTTAATGCGGTAAGGGATTGGCTTTATCGCGGTATAGTCGGCATTTTAGGAGACTCAAATGGGTATGGATTTGCTTATGCTTCAAATTATAGCATAAAAATTTCAAATGGGATAAGCTTGGATCCCACGACGTGGTATAGGACGTGGCCAGAGGTTTGGAATGCCACTTTTACGCCGCCACCTGCATATACAAATACCTTACAGGGCAGCAGCGCAGGAATAGCATCTGAAGCGCCTACCGGCTATTGGGGCAACCTGCTTCCGGCAATAGCATATGCGGTGGACCATTCGGCGGCAGGAGCCTCTGCGGCTTGGTCAAGACTGACGGGGTCTACCAATTGGGCAACTGTCGAGGGAAGTGGATTTGACAATACGCCGATATGGGGGATAGTGCCGCGTTTTTCGCCCAACCCCATATTATCTAACCTTCAATCCAATAGCGCTTTGGATTTGGGTGTGTATTCACTAAACTCAACACCAGCCGGCGGAATCAATGAAAACAGCATCACCGACTATTCAGGATTTGTATATAGTAGTGACCATGCATCCATGCTAATGTTTGGCGGTGGCCATTCTGCGACCATGGCTGATTACATTGCGCGCCTTAAACTCGATGCCTCATCCGATCTTACTTGGACACCTGATTATTCTAGAACTAGCATTGCATCAATGACATCTGCAAACGCCGGAGCAAATGGCATATGGACCTCCACCGGCTTCCCAATGTCAAGGCATACATATGATATGCTATCCTATGCTTCGAATGTCGGCAAACTGGTCATGTTGACTATGAACCCAAATCAGGGCGACAATCTTTCTTTCGATCCATCCAATTACGTCACTACACCGAAGGTAATGACATATAGCCCATCATCAAAATCATGGTCAGTCAGCTCTGCTTCAGCAAATTCCTCCTGGATATATTACTCCTCATCTGAATATGACCCCATTAGTGGAATGGTTATTGTTCTTGATCCATATGATAAAAGAAAATTATCGTTTTTCAATCCGTCAACCAATTCAATAACTGACATAAAAGTGGTTGATATTCCCGCTATGGGATACGCTCAGAATCTTGTGTATTGTCCATACAATGATAAGTTTTATTGGATAAAATCTGGTTCGCCTGTACGCGTCTGGGAGATTAATCTAAATAGATCCTCATGGTCAAGTTCTACAGTGTCCGAGATCACTGCAATGAGCAATGCGCCAACAATATTGAATGAGACCGGATGGGCATGGAATGATCGGTCTAAGGTCATTGGAGGAGGCGTGCAAAGTGGTCATTTTTTTGCATATGACCCTTTAACAAAACAATGGACAGATAAAGCAATGATTTCGAGTTCAGGATCCATTGGCACGCTTGCCTTTCACGCTTTGGCATTTGATTCTCTAAATGGCGTGTTTATATTCATCACCGATGGCGCTTCTGGGCGCCATACCTGGGCGTATAAGTATTGATGTGGAAAAATGCGCGCTATCATTCTCATTGCACATGCAAACATATTGTCCTTTTTCAAACTTCACACGATTTAAACAGCGCTTTAAAAGGCATAAAAGCAACATCCACCTATTCTCAGGCAAGGATGAGTTATCTTGAGCAACGCCGCAAGAACATGCCGTTGCAATAATTCAAGTTAGGCGTCCTAGCCCTCTTCGCAGGCTTTGCTTTCAGCACATTGTCTATACTACTGCACCAAGAACATCTAGGCTTGGAAAGATACAGTGGAAGCCAAGAAGAACCGATAATGCAAATATCTCCCAGAATCTTCTTCCCAAATTCCCGCTATGGTCTCGTGCAAGGATTTTGAATAGCTAATGACATTGCTAAGACATTCCACTATGGGATTTTTGCTAATCGAAGTTAAATAGAATGCCAATCCGTTGGCTCGATTGTTTACATGGTCTCACCAGATCAAACACAGATGAAACAGTTTCGTATGGAACAGAATTACCCTTGGCGCTTATCTCGGACCCAATAATTCAATATAACCCTATTAGACAATATTTACCGGATGATACTTCTTGCAAACACCCGATAGCGCAATAATTGATCGTAATAGACATAATTCCATTGATAGGGCCTTTCTTCGAGGCGTAGCCTGGGTTGGCAGCGTCAAGTGGATCATACAAGTCGTCAGCTGGGCGACAACACTGGTCCTCGTGCGCTTGCTGACACCATCAGATTATGGATTGGTGGGCATGGCCAGTGCATACTTGGGCTTTCTATCAATCATTAATGAGTTGGGACTTGGCTCGGCGGTAATAGTTTTCAGAACCCTCGACAACAAACAGTTGGAACAGCTCAATACCATCAGCATTTTAACAGGGTTTCTCTTCTTCCTCATCTCCTGCCTTCTTGCCGCCCCGGTAGCAGCCTTTTACCGAACTCCGGAATTGGCAAGAGTCATCGTTATTATGAGCTCCAGCTATATCATCAGTGCATTCAAAGTAGTGCCTTCAGCGCTTCTATCGCGCGATCTCAAGTTCAGGCTACTCTCGATTGCGGAAGCCGTTCAAGTCTTGTCTCAATCGATTCTGATGATTATTCTGGCACTTCTGCATTTTGGCTATTGGACTTTGGTCATAGGATCGCTGGCGTCAATTTTTGTGCCAACAGGAATTTTGGTTAAATCGCGCTTTGTAAAATACAGAATCCCTTCACTACAAACACTGCGTCCAGCACTTTCCTATAGCAGCCATGTCCTGGTGTCCCGCATTTGTTGGTATATCCAGTCGAATGCGGATTTCGCGGTTGCGGGTAGACTATTCGGCAAAGCAGTTCTGGGACCCTATACATTTGCATGGGATCTGGCAAGCGTACCAGTCAACAAAATAAGCTCAACAATAGGACAAATTACTCCTTCATACTTTTCCTCTCTTCAAAATGATCTGAATAGTCTGGGGAATAGATTTCTTCGCATAACCGAATCTCTTTCCCTGGTAACCTTTCCTATTTCAGTTGGCATAGCATTTGTAGCCGAGGATTTCGTCCATGTTGCCCTCGGCCCGGAATGGATTGGAGCGATCGTACCATTGCGGCTTCTAGGGCTGTATGCAGCCTTTCGTTCCATATCCGCTTTGCCTCCGCAGATTCTATTTGTTACCGGCGAATCAAAATTTCAGATGAACATGTCTATCTTATCAGCGATTGTCTTACCGATTGCCTTCGTCATTGGCAGCCGCTGGGGGATAGAAGGAATCGCCTGGATTTGGATAATTGCGTATCCACCACTCACTTTGCCAATATTCGCGCTCTCTCTAAAGCGAATGCAGCTAAAACCTCAGCAATACTTTGAATCGGTTAAGCCAGCTCTTTGGGGATGTATTGCTATTATCGCATTTGTATCTCTGTCAAAGGTCATCACGGTGGACTCCCATGCCGTCAGATTAGCGCTGCAGGTAACCGTCGGCGCTGTAGCATATATCATGTGCCTGTTTTTTTTGTCGCGCGACAGACTGGTTGAAATTTACCGATACTTGCGCTCCGGTGTAAAAGGATAGTGATCCTCTGCAAAAATGCATCACGGCACAAACACAATAAGGCCGCATATGTCTTTGGTTCATAATATGAATGTTCTTCACCTGCTAGACCATAGTCTGCCCCTGCATAGCGGATATTCATTCCGGAGCCGTAATTTATTGGAAGCCCAGCAGAGAATGGGTCTTTGTCCTGTTGCTTTAACCTCTCCCCGGCATAATCGCGAAGCCAATGAGGCACTGAGGCCCTTTGAGGATATTGAGAACATCCGCTACTACAGATCTCCTTCCATCCATGGAGGTATTCCTGGCCCCGCTGCAGATCTGAATTTGATGAGGATTCTGTCAAAACGCTGCCGCCAGGTTTGCCGGACAGCACAGGCCCAATTGATCCATGCTCATTCACCCATCCTGAACTGCATGCCTGCATTTCCTGTGGGTAAATCACTTGGGATACCGGTTGTCTATGAGATCCGGGCATTCTGGGAGGATGCAGGCGTCGATCAGGGGACTTACCGCGAGAATTCTCTCAAATATAGGGCCGTGCGTGCTCTGGAGACCTGGGCCTGCAGACGAGCATCTCAGGTAATGGTCATTTGTAACGGACTAAAGCAGGACCTCGAAAGCCGCGGCATCGACTCCAACAAAATCACCATCATAGGTAATGGGATTGACATTGCTGGATTCCAACCATGCGAGCCCGATGCGGTTTTGAGAAAGGAATATGACCTTTACAACAAAAAGGTCATTGCCTTTATGGGATCCTTTTACCACTACGAGGGATTGAATCTGCTGGTCGATGCATTCAAAACTATTGCAATGCGTCGGTCCGATACAGTTCTGCTTCTCATTGGAGGCGGGGCAGAAGATGAGAAACTAAAGGCTCAAGTCAGGAGCCTGAACCTGGAAGGAAAGGTGCAATTCCCTGGAAGAATACCGCATGAACGCATTCCCGCCATCTATGCCCTTTCCGATATACTCGCTTTCCCACGATACTCAATGCGCCTGACCGAACTGGTTACGCCTCTCAAGCCGCTTGAAGCCATGGCTATGGCAAAGCCTCTCGTGGCAAGCAATATCGGTGGGCATCGGGAGCTCGTCCGGGATGGCAAAACCGGGCTGCTATTTGAGCCCGGCAGTAAAGAATCTCTGGCAAAAGCATTGGAATTGCTTTTGGATAATCCGGAACTTGGAAAAACCCTGGGCCAGCAGGGTCGAGATTGGGTTAGTCGTGAACGGACTTGGGATAAGGTCACCGCGCCATATCCCCAAGTCTATGAAAAGGCACTGCGAACCATAAAGAAAGTAACTTCATAATAGCAAAGCGGTTTCTTCCCTCAGAAAAAACATGAGCCTATTCCTGGTCGTTACAGCAGATCCGAAGCTGGCCAATTCCAGTCAATCGATTTTTGAATCGCTTGTTCAGGCAGGCCAGTTGCTAACGGGTCATGCGCCTGCGTCGAAACATAAAACCGGAAACACGCAAATCGCAATCTTCCCGAGAATTAATGGATCCAGCCCTAAACTGGTTATGGACCAGGAGACGGGAAACTGGCTGCTTCCCGCCGGGCAATGGTTCCACAGTTCAGGGTATGGCTGCGGGTCAGAAGAAGCACTCCTTCGACGCTACCTGGAAATCGGCGCGGAACAAATGCATCGGGAACTAGAGGGCTTCTTTGCCATTGCACACGGCAATGAGCTGACAAATGAGGTCAGTGTTCTGACGGACGTAATCGGCAGCTTCCATTGTTTTTCACGATCATGGCCCGGAATTACCGCCATATCCAGCTCATCGCTGCTTCTCGCATCCATTGGAGCCGATTCCCTCGATATGGAAGCACTGGCAGAATTCCTGGGCACCGGAATCATTTATGAAAACCGCTCGCTGCATCAGAGCATACGCAAGCTGGGCCCGGCATCAAGAATACTTTACCGGAACGGCAGACCTCAAAGCGCTCATCGGTATTGGGATCTGAGCGCCTTTGCTTCCAAACCTCTTTCTGATGCTGCCGCACTGGATTCATTGCATGAGGAACTCCTTGTCATAGGGAAACGAATATCCTCCATTTATGCCCGCCCGCTGTGCGATCTGACGGGGGGGTTCGATTCCCGCGCTCTGCTGGCGTCCCTCTTGCCGTCCGCAATGCCACTGACCACCGTCGTCACCGGTTCCGAGCAAAGCCCCGATGTTCAGATATCAAGAGCACTCGCCGGGCTAAAAGGACTGCCGCACATCCATTTAAACCCGGCAATGGAAGGAATTGTTTCGGAGGTCACCCCAGTTCTGCCCCTGACCGACGGTGAGTATGATGCGGTGGAATATAGCAGAGTGTTTAAGGTTCATGGGACCCTATCGGCCAATTTCGATATCAGCCTGAACGGATCATTCGGTGAGCTCGCCCGAGGCTATTGGTGGGAGCTTCTCTTTCCGCATTTGGGAGACGCTAAAGAAATTGATGCAGGGAAGATTGCCAGGCTGCGGTTTGCGGCGGGCAGTTTTGATTCAGGCCTCTTCTCCGGCAAGGCCGATTTTAGCCTGGCCGACCATTTCACGGAAGTCATCAAGCGCACCAACAAGGGACTGGAATCGGCTCCAAACAGCCTGCAAATGGACAACCTGTACCTCATGATGAGAATGCAGAGCTGGCAGGGACGTATAGCAAGCAGCACAGACCGAATCTGGCCTTGCCTTTCTCCATTCATATTCCGCTCCGTTCTGGAGGTAATTCTCCGTACGAATCCTGCGCTGCGACGACGCGGATTATTTGTGCGAAAATACCTCGCTTTGTTTGACAGGCAATTGGCCGAATTCCCTCTTGAACACGGATACCCGGCACTGCCGGTGTCGCCAGGCACTTTGTATCGATTCTGGCCTATCATTCCTTTGTATGCAGGGAAAGTAACAAGGAAGATACTGGCAAAAGCAGGCGTTCAGCGCTCTGTACACAAGACGCAATCGAAAACACCGGCACGATTAAGACTGTGGCAGGATGCAAAGATACGGGATACGTTGGATATCTCGACCATGAAGCTGGCCTCGATGCTTCAATACGACCATCTTCGCGCATTCCTGGAACAATCCAAACAGTCTGCATTTGGATACGACGCACAATGGGCCAGGCTACTGACGGTCGAGCTGGCGTTACGGAGACTCGAAGAAATTAAGTGTTCCATCCATCAGCCCCTATCGGAGAGGTAGAAAAATGGATTACCTGGTTCATCACATGTTGCGATCCAGTACCCAACGCTATCCCGACAAAGAAGCCTTGGTCCATGGTAGCGAGAGACTTGCCTACAATCAACTCAGCGAAAAGGCATCTGCGTTAGCCGGAATACTGCGCTCGGCGGGGATACACCGGCTGGATCGCATCGGCATATACCTGGAGCCTTCCGTTGCCCAGGTTGTATCCATTTTTGGCATCTCCGAGGCGGAAGGAGTATTTGTTCCTATCAATGCTGTTCTGTTTCCGGATCAGGTAGGCCACATCGTCCGGGACTGCTCGATGACCGGCTTGATTACCTCCAGAGCCAAGTTAGGTTCGCTGATCGAGATCCTGAAGGACATTCCTTCGTTGAAATTTATCGTTCTTACCGGAGATGGACCCGAAGCCAATCTTCCGCTGCAAGTCTTCGAGTGGGATCAGACCGCTTCGCCAGCAGCGCAGGGCGGGCTAAGGGAATCGTCCATAAGCAAGGACCTGGCGGCTATTCTTTATACTTCCGGGTCGACCGGCAAACCCAAGGGCGTCATGCTGAGTCATGCCAATGTTATGGCCGGAGCCTCCATCGTTTCCACCTACCTTGGCATTACGGAAAAGGAGCGCATCCTGGCAGCACTCCCGTTTAGCTTTGACGCGGGACTGAATCAACTGACAACCGCGATCCAGCAAGGCGGGACTATTGTCCTAATCAATTTTGTGTTTGCCCGGGAAATCGTTCAAATGCTCCTCAAGGAAAAAATAACCGGACTGGCAGGCGTACCGACCTTGTGGAGCCTATTATCGCAGCCAAATTCGACTCTGGAGAAACAGCCTTTGCCGGATCTGCGTTACATTACCAATACGGGCGGGGCCATGCCGCAGGCAGTTCTGGCAATACTCAAACGGGCACTGCCGACGACAAAGATATTCCTCATGTATGGGCTTACCGAGGCATTCCGTTCCACCTACCTGCCGCCTGATGAATCGGATCGGCGCCCCACATCCATGGGCAAGGCAATTCCGGATTGCGAAATATTGGTTATCAACGAAGCGGGAGAACTGTGCAAGCCCGGAGAAATCGGAGAACTCGTGCATCGAGGACCTACTGTTTCCATGGGCTATTGGGGACGACCGGAGGATACGGATAGAGTCCTGAAACCGAATCCTCTGTTGCCAAAAGAACTCGGTGACTGCGAAAGAGTCTGCTACTCGGGGGACCTCGTCAAAATGGATGAAGATGGCTTTCTCTATTTTATCGGACGCAGAGATACCATGATCAAATCTTCTGGATACCGGGTTAGCCCAACAGAAGTTGAGGAGGCCCTATTCTCGAGTGGCAAACTGCGTGGGGCAGCCGTAATTGGCATTCCCGATGAAATATTGGGCCAGGCCATTAAGGCATTTGTTGTTCCCAAAGATGGTGCAGCTCCAAGCACGGACGATCTCATCGCGCATTGTGGCCAGAAATTGCCTCGGTATATGATACCCAAACATATTGAGCTTTTGACCGAGCTTCCCAAGACATCCAGCGGAAAGGTGGATTATCCAACGCTCCGCAAACGAGAGGGATTGCAGCGATGAGCTCCGCGGCAGATTTGATCCAGCGAAATTTTGGGCTCAAGGATGGATGCCTCTCCGTTGGCAATATCCCGGTAACGGATATTGTCAAAACCTATGGAACGCCACTCTACATCTATGATCAGGGTGTTCTGGAGCGCAACTTCAGTCTTTTGCGCGAAACCTATCCCCAGGAATTTTCGATCTACTACTCCATCAAGGCAAATCCCAGCCCTCTCATTATCAAATTCTTTCTTGCCAAAGGGTGCGGATTGGAAATCGCCTCCTCCGGCGAGCTCCATCATGCCTTAAACGCCGGTTGCACGCCGGGGAGAATTCTCTTTGCAGGTCCGGGAAAAACTGAAGCAGAGATCGAGGAGGCAATTCGTTCAGGCATTGGTGAATTACATGCGGAATCGATGCTTGAAATTCAGCGAATCGGCCGCATCAGCAAGAACCTGGGCGTTGTAATGAATGTCGCGATTCGAATCAACCCCGGAGAAGAAGCCGAGGGCGGAGCCATGCGCATGGGCGGAAAAGCAACGCCCTTTGGAATTGATGAAGAACTGATGGAAGCAGTACTTAGGGCCACCATTGCCGAAAAGCACATTCACCTCAGCGGTCTGCATTTATTCAGCGGGACTCAGATCCTCAATCATGAAACTCTATTGCGACAGTATGGCAAGGGGCTTCAAATTGCAGGCCGTTTCGCCGAGGAATTGGGATATGGTCCGGAAACCATCGATTTTGGTGGTGGATTGGGCATCCCGTATTTTGCGGGCGAGAAGCCACTGGACATGGACCTGCTCAAAAAGGGTCTTATCGACATGATGGGATCCTTCAGGGAAAACAAATGCTTTGAAAAGACGCGACTCATTATTGAGCCCGGCAGATACCTTGCCGGGGAAGCTGGCATCTACCTGGCCCGGGTCAACGACATTAAAGTATCCCGGGGGAAGAAATTTCTGATCCTGGATGGAGGAATGAACCATCATCTAGCAGCATCCGGCAATCTGGGCCAAACCATTAAGCGCAATTTCCCCATTGCCATTGCCAACAAATTGAGTGCGGATTCAGTCGAGAAGGTGGAGGTGGTTGGCCCGCTCTGCACTCCATTAGATGTGCTGGCTCGCAATGCCGAATTGCCGGAAGCCGACATCGGCGACCTTTTTGCCATTTTCCAGTCGGGAGCCTATGGCCGAACTTCGAGCCCGCTTGGCTTTTTGAGTCATGACGCACCGGCAGAGATTTTTATTCGTGACAATTTCACGGAACTGATACGGACGCGAGGAGACAGCTCTAACTGAACAAACCTGATCATAGCCGATGGAGCAGGTTAGAATCCCACTGGGAGCACCGGCGTCTCGCCGGCAAGAACGAACATAATTAGGCACAAGTAAACAGATAATGATTCATTGGATTGAAGGAATAGCATCCGTTGTTGCCCTGGGACTGGCCGCCCTATTGGCGGTATCGCCCCGGTTTGGCAAAGGGACTCGGCAGCTTCTCTACCTTCTGCTGCCGGCGAGCCTCTCTGCTGCCGTTCAGGCCCTCGGGCCCGATATACTGAGCCGCTCCACCCAGGATTGTTTCCGGATATCCTTTGCATTCATTATTCTCGCGTCAAGCGGCGGACTGATCGCTATCGGCAGTCTTAATGGCCGCGCCAAAAAGAAGTATTTCATCCCGGTATGCCTGTTGGCGCTTCTATTTTCCGGGCTGCTGCTTTTCGTCAATCCTTCGGAAGAAGAGGGGTTGCAGGCCCCGGAGGGTTATTTTTCGCTGGGAATCCCGGGCTATCTATCGGGCTTGTTCCTGCTTATAACCGCAGTCCTGGTACTTGCCCTGATCGAGCAAATGCTTCGAAATGCCAGCGAAACCGCACGCTGGGAGCTGAAGTTCCTTTTTCTTGGAGTCGGCGCCCTTTATGCCTCGATCATCTACATGAGTTCTCAGGTGCTGCTGTTCTCCCCGCGGAGCGGCTTTATTCTCACCAGTGCGGTTGGCCTTTTCCACACGATGCTTTTGATATCGGTAGGACTTATCACCTTGTCCTGGAAACGAAGCTCCGGGAAAGCACGATTTGCGGTATCTCACGGCGCAATCTACAGTTCCATTACCCTTCTGAGCATCGGAATCTACCTGATTGCCTCCAGCCTGATTGCCCGTCTAGCGAGCCGCTGGGGCGGCGTCGATCTGCCGACGGAAGCTCTGATTTTCCTTTTATCGGCCCTGGCTCTGACCACGCTCTTCCTGGGGACAGGATTCCGGCATCAGACGCGAGCCTGGATCCGGAGGAATATTTTTGCCGGAAGATATGACTACCGTCGGTTCTGGCTGGAGGCAACTGAGCATGTGCGGTCTATCGACCCTTTGCCCACAGCCGCAGCAGCCTTGGCCGATATCGTACACCGTGCTCTTGGCGCCATCGAGGTCAGTGTCTGGGTCCGCCTCTGGGATCCCAATCGCCTGGCTCTGCTCAGCGCGATGGGAAGCCTTTCAGACTCATTGGGCAAAGAGGAATCAGGAATCATTGAGGAAATACTGGACATTTCGGAACCCATAGCCGCCGGCGACCTTGAAGATGCAAAAGGCCGTGCGCAAACAAGGGAGTTCATCGCGAGGACGCACGCTTCCCTTCTGGTCCCGCTGCTCTCCAGCAATCGGATTGTAGGTGTGATTGCGGTTGGGACCGATCGCAGCGGGCACCCCTACGATTATGAAGCAAAGGAATTTCTCCGGGCTCTTGCCGGTCACGCAGCCGGCGAATTTCATAAATCGGATCTCCTGGCAACGCTGGTGGAGGCCAAGGAAGACGAAGCCTTCCGCAATTTTTCTACCTTTGTCCTGCACGATTTGAAGAATTTTGCCTCGACATTGTCCTATATCGCGCAGAATGCGCCCCGGCATCAAAACAACCCGGAATTTCAGAAAGACGCCTTCCAATCGGTTTATGAGACGGCAGAAAAGATGAAACGTCTCTGCAACAGCCTGAAAACTTTTTCAAGCACCCTGGCAGCCGATAAAAAACCTGCGGATTTAAATCAGGTTGTGCGCTCAGTCGCCGATAGTCTTAATGGAGTGCTGTCCAGGTATCTGAAACTGGAGCTTGAAGATCTGCCTCCTGCCGCCATCGATGCCGAAGAAATCAAGCGCGTGCTTCAGAACCTGATTCTGAATGCAAGGGAGGCAATTTCGGAAGATGGATATATAATCATTCGATCTGCCGCGCGAACAGATCACATTGAAGTATCGGTCGAGGATAACGGCAAAGGCATGAGCCGGCAGTTTCTGGAAAAGGAGCTTTTCCTTCCGTTCCATACAACGAAAAGCAGTGGATTGGGCATCGGGCTTTTTCAGTCCAAGAAAATCATGGAAGCCCACCAGGGAACCATTGCGGTTGACAGCGAGGAAGGGAAAGGAACAAAGGTCAGCTTGATTTTTCGCACCCTATAGAAATCGAACTATTACCAGCAAGGCTCAGAAGATAGCCTGGGCCACATTGCAGCGATTTGCCTGCGGCAGTCCAAAGGAAGATGAAAACAGGAAAAAGTGTATTGCCGAAGATACTGATTGTGGATGATGACGAACAGATCCGAAAGCAGATTCAGTGGGCGCTGAGTGATGAATTCAGCGTTTTTTCGGCGGGCGACAGACCGGCTGCATTAGAAGTATTCAAGGAGGAACAGATCCCGGTCGCCCTGCTCGATCTGGGACTCCCACCTCATCCACGGGAAGCCGTTGAGGGATTGCAGACGCTGGAAGAAATGCTTGGGTTGAATCCCCTGGCAAAGGTCATTATCGTCTCCGGAAATTCCGAGCGAGCCAACGCCCTGGCTGCCATCGATAAAGGGGCGCATGATCTTTTCCCGAAACCGGTAGACCTCGACGAACTCAAGGTTGTATTGCATCGCGTTTACCGCAGGCTCGAACTGGAAAAGGAAAACATCGACGAGCGGAACCTCGCCAATCGAGTTTCGTTTGAAGAAATCATCGGTTCAAGCCCTCAAATGCAGGATATTTTCGCAACCGTTCGCAAGGTTGCGGCCACGGACATTCCGGTTTTGATTACGGGAGAAAGTGGAACAGGCAAGGAATTAGTTGCCAATGCGGTTCATAACCTGAGCCAGCGGAAAAACGGTCCCTTTATTGCCATAAACTGTGGAGCCATCCCGGACACGCTTCTGGAAAGCGAGCTCTTTGGCCATGAGAAGGGATCCTTTACGGGAGCCTCTGCACAGCGAAAAGGCAAGGTGGAGTATGCCAATGGAGGAACCCTTTTTCTTGACGAAATCGGCGATCTCCTTCCGGAACTCCAGGTCAAGATCCTGAGATTTCTGCAGGAGAGGGTCATTGAGCGCATCGGAGGCAGACAGCCAATTCCAGTAGACATTCGGGTGATTGCAGCGACGAACCAGAATCTGGAGGCTGAGGTCAAAGCAAACCACTTTCGAGAAGATCTTTTCTTTCGTTTGGCCGTAGTCAAAATGGCGTTGCCCCCCTTAAGACAAAGGGGTAATGACGTAATCCAGCTGGCCGAACATCTGGCTTTGGCATTTGCAAAAGAATTAAAAATGCCGCCGAAGAGGTTTTCGAAAGCCGCTCTCGACGCCATGCGCCGCTATGAATGGCCTGGGAACGTCCGGGAATTGCAGAATCGCGTAAAACGGGCATTGGTGCTGGCGGATGGACCGACCATTGGCCCGGCTGAACTGGAACTGGAAGTCCCGGGGGGAGCATCGGGATCAGCCGCATCAACGCTTAAGGAAGCCAAAGAAGCGTTGGAAAAGGAAATTCTGGCCAACGCATTGCGGGATAATAACGGAAACATATCCAAGACAGCAAAATCGCTCGGCATATCCAGGCCTACTCTCTATGATCTGATGGCCCGATATGGACTTTAGACAGGAATAAAGCCAGGTTGCGCGCCGGCTAGAAAACCGAGACGGCCTAATGCTCTATTTTATATCAGCCCCGGAGGGGCGATCAGAGAGTAGCCGGGGGTGAAGCGCAGCGAACCCCCGGAAGAGATAAACGCGAGAAAGAGCCCTGTAAGGGCGAAAGATCGGGCCTTCTGCCGCCCCTTCGGGGCTGGTTACTGGTCTAATCCAATCCGGGGGTTCGCTGCGCTTCACCCCCGGCTACTTGCTTTCGGCCCTCCGGGCCTGTTGCTTCACTCGCGTCGCAGGGCATAGAACAAATAGTTTATGTGGCATTAGCCGGGACGACGGCGCTACCGGCAGGCAAAAGTGGGTCTTTGCAGACTCGGATTGATGTGAGGGCCAGGACTTATCCACAGGAAGCGTCTCAGCGCAGACTCTCCAAATACAAACAATGTATAGCAAAAGTGATTCTGACACCCTGATGAGACTAGACAAAAAGACTTTGGCTGCGTTTGTGGTGCTGGCAGGTTGCTTTGCATGGCTGTATCAACATGTCATCGCCAAACTCGTGCGGGACTGGTACATTGATGAAAACTATTCCCATGGATTTCTGATTCTTCCGATTGCTCTATATTTTGTCTGGGAGCGCAGAAATGAATTAAAGGAAACGCCGCAACACCCGAATTCTTGGGGGATTGTGATCGTCCTGGGCAGCATGGGCAGCCTGCTGGCAGGCGTGCTGGGATCGGAGCTGTTTTTAACCCGAATATCCATTCTCGGAACTATCGCAGGTGCCGTATTGTTTCTGTATGGATGGAGACATTTAAAGATTCTGCTCCTCCCAATTCTGTTCCTGCTTCTGATGATCCCCATTCCGGCCATTATCTTCAACCAGATTGCATTTCCCCTTCAGTTGCTGGCCTCGCGTTTCGGTGAAATGGCATTGATTGCGACGCAGATACCCGTTTTGCGTGAAGGAAATGTCATTCACCTGGCGAACACCAGTCTTGAAGTTGCCGAAGCATGCAGCGGAATCCGTTCTCTAATCTCTTTGCTGACCTTGGGAATCGTCTATGGATATTTTATCGATTCCCGCATATGGGTAAGGCTGGTTCTCGCCATTGGCACGATTCCCATCGCTATTGTGGCGAATGGAATTCGAGTCGCGGGAACCGGTATCGCGGCGCATTACTATGGAGCGGAGGCGGCGCATGGATTCATCCATACTTCCGCCGGGTGGGCCATTTTTGTCATCGCGTTCATTATGATGTTTATTTTGTATAAACTGATTGCCTTGTTCGCACCTGCGGATAGAAAATAGCTTCGCGGCTGCCGGGTCCCATCCAAAAACAAAGGCAGCCTGCGCACCCTAAAACTATGAAAATTCGACTAATTTTACTTTGTCTGGTTCTTGTGGCGGCATCTGCCTTTATCGCGCACGCCTCGCGGCCGGAGGAGGTGCCCATTCGGGCATCGCTCTCCGAGCTGCCAATGCAGCTTGGCAACTGGTCGGGCCGCCAGTCTCCGGATATGGACTCCAATGTCCTGGCGGTCTTGGGTGTGGACGATTACATCAACCGTACTTACTACAATTCCGAATCGCTTCCCGCCGGGCTTTATATCGGGTATTACCGGAGCCAGCGGGAGGGCGATACCATCCATTCTCCGCTGAATTGCCTGCCTGGCGCGGGTTGGAATCCTGTAAAAAACGAACATATTGCTATTTCGGCGGAAGGTCTTCCTTCCATTGAAATCAACCGCATAATCATCGCGAAGGGAATGGAAGAACAAGTGGTATTGTACTGGTATCAGAGCCACGGGCGAGTGATAGCCAGCGAATACTGGGGAAAGATCTATACGGTCTTAGATGCCCTGCGCACCAATCGGACGGACGCAGCCCTGGTCCGCGTTATTTGCCCCGTAGCCGGCAATGATCCAAAAGCCGAAATGCTGGCAGAACAGAACGGAACGGATTTTGTAAAATCGCTCTATCCGCAATTAGGGCGTTTTTTGCCGGAATAGTGGCCATTGAACGAACCGGGAGCGCCGGGGTCTCGCCGGCAAGAGCGTGTCCGCTTCCACGGCGCTGATGCCGCCAGCTACCGCTCCCTATTATTTGCCCAAGTAGCAGGTTGGGCGATGCATATCAGCCCCGGAGGGGCGATCAGAAAGTAGCCGGGGGTGAAGCGCAGCGAACCCCCGGTAGAGATAAGCGCGAGAAAGAGCCCTGAAAGGGCGAAAGATCGGGCATTCTGCCTAAACTTCGGGGCTTGTTACGGGTCTAATCCAAGCCAGGGTTGAGCGTAGCGAACCCCTGGCTGCTTGCTTTCGGTACTCCGGGCCTGTTGATTCACTCGCGTCGCAGGGCTCAGAACAATTAGTATGCAGCATTAGACGGGGCGCCGGTGCTCCCAGTTTCGAACGGCTTCCAGAAACTCGATGATCAATCTATTCGCCGTAAACCTGCAAAGCGGCAGTTTGCTGCCGCATTCCAAAGGAAGAATATGAAAAGGACTATTTGCCTACTGTTGACTCTTTGCCTGCTGATGGCAGCCTGTTCCCGAAGTCCGCAAAAATCCGTTGAACGCGGAAAGCAGTTTCTGCAGGAAAAGAAATACAGCGAAGCGATGATAGAATTCCGGAATGCCCTGAAGGCAGATCCCAAACTAGCCGATGCTCATTTCCAGATGGGAATGACCTATCTCGCCTTGGGCCACATCTCGGATGCAGGCCCATCCATTATTCAGGCGGCAACACTGGATTCAGGAAACATCGAAGCCCAGATCCTGGCGGGCTATTTTCTTATTCTCGACCGCAAGTTCGAGGAAGCCACATCAAAAGCCCTGGCCGTTCAAAAAAAGGATTCTCGGAATATACGGGCACAAATCCTCCTGGGAAATAGCTATGTGGGGAAAATTGATCTCAATGCGTCCATTGGGGCGTTGAGAAACGCCCTGCTGGTTGAGCCCAAATTTCTGCCGGCCTTTTTCGTATTTGCCATGCCTCAGGAAGCCAGGCGCGATCCATTGGCAGAAGAAACCCTGAAAAAGACGTGCGATCAGGATGCCGGCTCCATTGAAGCCAAGCTGGCCCTGGGCAATTTTTATCTCATGTCCAAACGCATGCCGGAAGCAGAACAACAATACCGGGCAGCCCTGGCTTCCAATCCGCGATCGATCGATGCCAACCAGGCATTGGCTTTTTGCTTTCTGCAGATGCAGAAACTTGACCAGGCTGAACAGCTTTACGCTCAACTGAAAGACCAGAACCCGCAGGAACCCTCCCTTGGAATCATGCTCGGCGATTTCTATGCCGGGACCGGTAAAATGGAAACCGCGGTCCGGACATACCAGCAGGTAATGACGGCAAATCCGAAATTTGCAGTCGCCAAGAGGCGTCTTGCCGGCATTTACCTGTCTCAGAAAAACTTCGATACAGCATCCCAGCTGGCGGGTGAGTTGCTGAAGGAAGATCCGCGGGACTTCGAGGCGGGTCTGGTTCAGGGACGTATTCTTCTGATACAGAATAAGCCCGAGGAAGCTGTCAAGCAGCTCGAAAACACAGTCAAGACTGCGCCTCGCTCTTCGGCGGCGCATTATTTCCTGGGTATTGGCTATTTGCAGATCCGCAATACGCAAAAGGCAGAGCCGGAATTTACAGCGGCAACACGGCTGGATCCGTCATTCCTGCAGGCAAAGCTGGCATTGGCGCAGGTAGTGTTGGACAACGGCGATGCGGATGCAGCGATTCGCTATTCACAGGAGGCTCTGACGCAGAATGCCGGTGCCCTGGATGCAAAGCTGATTTTGGGAAGTGCCTATGCGGTTAAAGGAAACTTCACAGCCGCCATTCCGGAGTTAGAGGAATACGCCAACAAAGTACCCGCCAACCCGATCGGACGATATCGCCTCGGAGTGGTTTATCTGAATCAGAAAAATGCGGATAAAGCATTAGCGCAGTTTGAAGCGGCACTGAAAGCAAATCCGCTTCATCTGGAAAGCCTTGCAAGCCTTTGCAACATCTATCTGACGCAAAAGGCTCCCGACAAAGCGATCAGCCGGTTGACCCAAACAATTGCCACTTATCCCAATGTGCCCGAGCTCTATCAACTGCTTGGACGGATATATCTGGCCCAAAACAATACGGCAAAAGCGGAAGAACAGTATCGAAAGGCTGCTTCCGTTAATTCCAAGAACCCTAATGCCGGCCTGTCTCTGGCAGGCTTTTATTCCACAATCGGCCAGACGGATAAGAGTGTCGTTACGCTGCAAGGCATTTTGAAGGAAAATCCGGGGAATACGGCTGCAGCTACTGCTTTAGGAGACCTTTACATCTCCCAGAAGGCTTTTGACAAAGCCCTCTCGACTGCAGACGAGATGATCCAAAAGAATCCCAAGAGCGCGGAGGCATTGACTTTAAAGGGACGAGTTCTCCTGGCTCAAAACAAGCTTCAGGATGCCATCGGCCAATTGCAGAATGCAGTGAATCTGAACGGCGCTTCACCGGTGGCTCGATATTATCTCGGCATCGCGCAATTGCAGGCCAGGAACCCGCAACGCGCCGAGGCCGAGTTGCAGGAGTCCGTCAAGACGGCAGGAAGATTTGTTCTCCCCTATGTTGCGCTTGCGACATTGAAGCTTGATTCTGGAGATTCCGACGCGGCCGCGCAACTGGCTCAAAAAGCGTTGAGTATCAACGCAGCCCTGCCGGATGCAGCCCTGATTCTGGGACAAGCCTATACGGCTAAGCGAGACTATGCCAATGCGTCCAAGATTCTCGAGGATCTGGTCAAGCGCTATCCGGACAATGCGGCAGCAATCAAGTCGCTGGCCCAGGCAAACCTCGCCATGGGAAATGCGGTTCAAGCCGCTTCCCTGTTCAGCAAAATCCTCGAAAAAGATCCGCAGAATGTGGAAGCGCTGACTGGAATGGCCGGCGTGCAGATGATGCAGAACAACCCGGCAAAGGCCGAGGAACTGTACCGGAAAGCCGCTCAGCTGGCGCCGCAAAACAGCGGCCCTAAAAAGGGGCTTGCGAGTTTGTACATTCGCCAGAAGGCCTATGATAAGGCATTGCCACTGGCGGACGAGATCATCAAGATCGGAGATCCGGATGGAAAAACGCTGAAGGCACAGCTTCTCCTTAGCCAAAATAAGGGAGCGGAGGCGGCAAAGGAGCTTCAATCAACGGCCGGCACGAAGGGCAACTCCGCGCAATCGCGCTTCATGCTGGGAGCAGCGTACCTTCAGGATAAGAAACCAGCTCAAGCCGAAAGCGAGTGGAACCAAGCCATTCAAATTGACAACAAGTTTGCCCCCGCCTATTTAGCACTAGCCCAGCTAAAGCTGAATAGCGGAGATCCCGACGCCGCCATTCGCTTTGCACAGGAGGGGCTGAAGGCCGATGCGTCGATGAACAATCTTCACCTGATCCTCGGCAATGCGCTTGCAAGCAAGGCGGACTTCTCTGGTGCGATCAAGGAGCTCGAGGAATATAACCAAAAATCACCCGGCAATCCGCAGGCAATGCACAGCCTGACCTTGGCCTATGTCAACAAATACATGAATGAAAAGAAACCGGACAAGGCGATTCAGGTTATAAACCAGCAGGTAGCCAAATCTCCCGGAGCCGATCTTTTCCAGCTTCTAGGACAAGTCTATGTTTATCAGAAAAATTACGCCAAAGCAGAGGAAGCCTATCGAAAGGCATTATCACTCGACAGGAATAGTCTGGGCGTTTACGGTTTGTTGGGACAGCTTTACATGATTCAGAATTCCGCGGATAAGGCAATCCAGGAACTAAAGAATGCACTAAAGGCAAATCCGCGTTCTGTAGAAGCCCACTTGGTTCTTGCGTCAATCTTGGAATCGAAAAACGATCGTGAAGCCGCGAAATTCCAATACCGCGAAGCGCTAGATGCGGATCCCAAATCGCCTGTAGCTGCAAATAATCTGGCTTGGATACTGGCAGACTCTGGATCCGATCTGGACGAGGCTCTGCGCTTGGCCAGAATTGCGTCAGAGAGATTCCCGGATGTCGCCAATATACAGGACACACTGGGATGGGTTTATTATAAGAAGGGTTCATACAAACCTTCCATTGACATGCTGGAAAGCTGCGTTCGCAAGGATCCAAAGAATGCAGCTTATCAATATCACCTGGGAATGAGCTATTACAAGAATGGCAACAGGCCACAAGCCAAGGCCGCCCTGGAACAGGCCTTAAAACTAAGTGCTTCCTTTCCCGGAGTGGAAGAAGCAAAGCAGACGCTGGCAAAGCTTTAGTTAACTGACAGATACACAAATTCCACAGAAACCTTCATGAAGGTCTGTGGAATTTGTGTATCTAACGCTACTTTGGGGGATCTGAAATGAAACGAATATTCCTTTGCCTCATTGCATCCGTCCTTCTTTTGGCTTCATGTTCTCATGATCCCAAGAAATATATTGAAAGCGGGAAGAAATATCTCTCAGAAAAGAAGTATAAAGAGGCGGCTCTGGAATTTCGAAATGCGCTCAAACGCGATTCACAGTCAGAAGAGGCTCACTACCAGATGGGCCAGGTTTATTCAGCGGTGGGAGACTTCGGAGATGCGCTCCCTGAGTACCAAAGAGTAATCACCACCAATCCAAACCGATTGGATGCCCAACTCAAAGTCGGCAATCTATTGCTTCTCCAGCATAGGCTCGCAGATGCACGAGCCAAAGCAGAGACAATTCTAAAGAAACAACCGAAAAATACCCGAGCTCTAATTCTTCAAGCCAATTCGTACTCCGGCTTGATACACCTCAATGATTCCATTGAGGAACTGCGTTTATGGTTTGAACGAGAACCCAGACTCGTCCCCTCCTATCTTGACACCGGGGCAGACCAGGAAGCCAAGCTTCATACGCAGCTTGCCGAGGATATCTACCTGAAGGTCGTGGCTGTGGATGAAGGGTCGGTTGAAGCTCGCCTTGCGCTGGCGAATTACTACATGCATCTGAAGCGCAATGAGGAAGCTGAGCAGCAATATCAAAAAGCAGCCGGCATCGACTCTAAATCGCGAGATGCCAATGCGGCGCTCGGGTTCTTTTATCTCCAGAATAAGAAATACGATCTGGCAGAAAAGTGGTATTCAAAGATCGGAAGTACCCATCCCGACAAAGAGGGAGCCGGGTTTTTGCTGGCGGATTTCTACATTGCCTCCGAGCAGATTGATCGTGGGATTGAAGCATATCAAAAGATTCTATCGGCGGACTCAAAGTCAATTCTTGCACGAAAGCGGTTGGCAAATGTCTATTTAAGTCAGCGAGCACTCGACAAAGCCATCCAGCAGGCAAATGAAATACTCAAACTGGACGCCAGCAATGCCGAGGCAAAATTTGTAAAGGGAAGAGTTCTTCTCGCACAAGATAAGCCAACAGAGGCGCTTACGGAGCTTGACAGCGTTGTAAAGTTATTTCCGGCATCGGCATGGGGACACTACTTTATGGGGATCGCTCTCGTTCGGACGGGCAATACGCAACGCGCGGACGAAGAGATATCTGCCGCAATTCGGCGCGATCCCACCATGGCCGATGCATACATAGCCCGAGCTGAAATTAGGCTGGTCTCAGGAGACACCGAAACTTCATTGGCGGATGCCAAACAAGCAATAACTCTCAATGCCAATCTGGATCAAGGCCACCTCATTCTGGGCAGGGTATACCTTCAGAAAAAAGACTTTCAAAATGCACTGTCTGAATTGGAGGGATTTGCCAAACGAAATCCTTCAAGCGTCGCCGGTTCTCAAGCGCTTGGTCAGTTGTATGCACTCCAAGGAAAATCGGCTCAAGCTGAAGCTCAGATCGACGCGGCAATCAAAGCAGATCCTTCAAACATTGATACCTGGTCCCTTCTTGCCAGGTTTTATATCAGCCAAAAGAAACCGGAATCAGCTATTCAAAAGCTGAACCAGGCAATTGCCCTGGCTCCCACACAGGCAAAGCTCTATCAAATTCTGGGCCAGGTTTATGTTGCACAGAATAACCATGCAAAAGCAGAAGAGGCCTACCAAAAAGCAGCTCAACTGGACTCCAAGAACATCTCACAACAGCTGAATCTGGTGAGCTTTTATTCTGGAACGGGCAATCTTGAGAAGAGCATTGAAACGCTTGAAACGATTATTAGAAATCAGCCCAACGACAATTCCGCAAGATTTACGCTCGGACAGATTTATCTGGGGCAAAAGGCTTATGACAAAGTAACCGCCATTGCGGACGAAATGCTCAAGAGGGACACAAAGAGCAGCGATGCCCTTTTGCTGAAGGGGCGGGTTCTACTGGATCATCAAAAACCCAAGGAAGCAATCTCTCCGCTGCAAAATGCGGTTATCGCCAATCCATCCTCATCATCAGCCAGGTATTATTTGGGAGTTGCGCTATACCAAACAAAGGATGCAAAGCGGGCAGAGATGGAATGGAGCGAGGCTGTCAAAACTGCTGGCCGCTTTGTTCAACCATTTATCGCACTCGCCCAACTCAAACTGGACTCAGGCGATACGGATTCAGCGATTCAGTATGCCAAGCAGGCATCCAGCCTGGATCCCACCGCTTCTTCCTCCAGACTGATACTGGGCAGTGCATACGGCAGCAAGCGAGACTATAAAAATGCTGTTGTAGAGCTCGAGGAATTTACCAAACGCGAACCTCGGAATGCCATGGGCTTATATAGACTTGCATTGGCCTATTTGGGTGCCGGCAACCAGGCTCAAGCAGAACTCAAGTTCGAAGCATCGCTTGCGGCCGATCCCAATTCCATGAATGCGCTGGCGGCGTTGACCCGAATATATCTGGACCAAAAAAAACCTGAGAAAGCGATCCAGCGCTTAAACCAACAACTGAGTCGTACCAATCACCAACCGGACATTTATCAGCTGCTTGGGCAGGTTTATGCCTTTCAGAAAGACTATCCCAAAGCAGAAGAGGCCTACCAAAAGGCGGTCCAGGCGGATCCTGGCAATGTAACACGCAGAGAGTCCCTGGCAAGCTTCTACACAAGCATCGGCAAACCTGAAAAAAGCATTCAGAACTATGAGGCAATTCTGAAACAAAACCCAGGGAATGCGGAACTGAAAAAACGACTTGCAGAGCTATATCTGAGCCAAAAGCTCTATGATAAAAGCCTTCAAATCGCGGAAGATATGCTTAAGGCCAATCCTAAAGATGGCAATGCTTTGCTTGTAAAAGGGAAAATATATCTGGTTTCGAACAAGAATGATCAAGCCGTTGCAGAACTACAAAAGGCCATAGCCAGTAATCCTCAATTGGTTGATGCGCGCTACTACCTTGGCATGGCTTATCTACAGAAAAAAAACACCAGCCAGGCAGAGGTAGAATTGAGTGAGGCGATCCGGAAGGATAATAAATATTCCCCGGCATTGCTTGGCCTTGCGCGGATCAGATTGGAAAAAAAGGATAATAAAGGAGCGATCCGCTACGCCCAGCAGGCACTGCAGGCAGATCCCAATTCGGGAGAAGCCAGACTTTTGCTTGGCGGCGCCCTTTTGGGTGATGCACGCTATAAAGAAGCCCTTGAACAATTGGAAATTGCAGCGAATCTCAACGCGAACAACTCACGCATTGCCTATATGCTGGGCACGGCAAATGCGGCCTTGGGCGCTGATTCAAAAGCAGAAACAGCTTTTGAATCAGCGCTAAAAAATGATCCTCAAAATATGGATGCCCTGGCAGGTCTTTCCACCATCTACCTAAAAAACAAAAAGCCGGAAAAAGCACTGCAGCGAATCGAAAAGTACCTTCAGCAGTTTCCCAATTCTCCCATAGCCTATGAGATTGCGGGACAGGTTTATTCTGCACAAAAAAACTATGCTAAGGCAGAGGAGTCCTATCGTAAGGCACTTTCTCTCGACAAAAACAGATTTGCGGCCTATTCCTTCCTGGCCAGGCTGTTTCTAAAGCAGAAATCCTATGACAAAGCCATAGCAGAACTGCAGAATAAACTAAAATCCGGCCCTGAATCCAGCCAAAGCCATCTGCTTTTGGGGATGATCTATCAAGCCCAAAAGAAAGATGATTTGGCAAAATCCCAATATGCCAGCGCACTTAAAGTTGATCCAGGCCTGGCAGTGGCAGCCAACAACATGGCTTGGCTGATCTGTGAAACCGGAGGAAACCTGAATGAGGCGCTTGCCTTCGCGCAAAAAGCCAAAGACGGAATGCCTGATTCGGCAGAAATTGCGGACACACTTGGATGGATATATTTCAAGAAAGGCGCTCACCGCTCTGCCATAGATCTGTTCAAATTCTGCACTTCAAAGGATCCCAATAACTCTCTGTTCCACTATCATCTTAGCCTGTCGCTTTCTAAAAATGGTGAAAGCGCCAAAGCAAAGGAGTCGATGGTCAAAGCAGTGAGTATAGATGCCACTTTGGGCAAAAATTCAGAGGCCAGGCAGATATTGGGATTAGGAGGCACCAAGTGAATAGTGCCCAAAACGTCGGTGCATCGGTCAGAAAAAGTGTCTGTCGGAATACCTTACGAAGCCTGTCGGCAAGCTTTACAAAACGCAGGCTGCCGTCAAATATCCCAGGGACCGACGTTTTTTATTTTTGCGCATGTTATTCATTTGTTTTCAATGCTTTACACAGATAATTGTCATTGCTACTTCAGAAAATGGAGATTTGGCACGGATATTGTATTAAACATGGCGACGCTCAACGCAATCTTTGAAGGAGGATGTGATGAAAAGAGTATTTTCGTTAGCTATGTTGTTGTTGGTGACCATGACCGTATCGGTTTTTGCAACCCCAACTCTCTGGTTGGATGATCCCAATGATGCCTTGGCTCCGGTAATAGTAGCGGATGGAAGCGGTCTCGATGCCAATTCGGCCGTTGGTGTTGTTACCTATGTAGGCGCGGTTGGAAGTGTGTGGACAATTAATGTAAGCACTGGTCTTACCAAGCCTGAACAGGGAAGTGCGATATCTCCATACATGGATTTTAGCAGCGTGAACAAAAGCAAGACTGGTGGAACGCTTTACCTGTGGTTTACTGAAACAGACTTTGTCCCTGCAGACGGCAACTTCGCCGCATCACTTAATGTTGGCGGAACGGTTGCAAACGGTGGGCAAGCTATTTTTGGATGGTACTTGGATCAGAATAATTCACAGCTTGCTTTAAGCGGAAGCACCAATCCGCTTGCCTTAACTCCCTATTTCGATGCCGGCGCCTTTGCCTATAGCTCCTCAGCATCGGTTACCGGTTTGACTGGACCTTTCTCGCTTGCGCTTGGAGCCAACATCTTCCACGCCAGCGAAGGAACAACCAGTTTTGACCAAGAGTTGAGCCCAGTTCCAGAGCCGGTTTCGGTAGCACTGCTCGGTTTCGGACTGGTAGGACTTGGATTGGCCAGAAGATTCGGAAAAAAGTAAATCCGCTAGTAACTTAGGCAATAGCCTAAGTGCGGTATGGCAAAAAAGGGATGCAATGGTTTGCATCCCTTTTTTATTGGTGTCTGGTGCTAAACCCAGCGGAGGTACGGCATGCCTGGGGCGGTCATAACCGATCTTCGCAGCCATATATTCCCCAAGAATTTCCCGGGCGAGATCCACAAGAATCACGGGAAAGTAGAAGCGCTAGAACAGGTTTTTTCTTTTTGCAAAAAGACATAGGCCGGCTAATCCCGTACCCAGAAGCAGCAGCGAAGCAGGCTCTGGAGAATGGACACCAGGGTAATTCGGATCAGACAGGGCACTCCCATACTGGAAGCTGACATTGGAAATGTCTAAGAGCTGAAATCCCGTCGGAAGATTGCCTATCGTGAGTATAGCGGAATCCTTGATCAATCCTCCGCTGCCAAGGATATTCCCCTTTGCTCCCGTGCCGCGGTTATCCCCCGCTGAAAGCAGGCCATAATCCCCGCCGCCTTTCATTCGCTCCATTTGGCGTCCCGGTCAAGCTGTTTTTGTAAGCCCACTCCCCCCCGACAATACCTCCCACAGGCTGTCCCTTGCCCAATAATGGATTGCCGACAGAGGTGAAAACAATCCGGAAAAAACTTGTTTTTTCAACAAGAGCATCCCAGTCCCCGTGCTGGAAGAGCGATGAAAAAGCAACCTAATCTCTGGAAGTTCATTGATGGATTGTCAGTGCTATAGGCGCATTTTTTGAGCGAGATCCATTTCCCAGATCGTTGGCTTCTCGTTCAATGGCAAGCAGCCGGTTTATTCTATCCATCGTCAAAGGCGATATACTCCAAATTGAAAAATCCTTCCATCGTTTAGAAAATTCGATAACTATGGGTTATCATTTGCCGAATATAAATAAATGACAAATAACCATCTTGATTACGCAGAGCTACTTCGGGAATCACGTCTAGCAAATGAATCTGCAGGCTGGCCTGTCATCCGGCTGGCATTGCTGGGCGATAATGCAGTCCAGCAATTTACGCCATTGCTTCGGGCATTATTCCTTCGCGCAAATATCAAAGCTGAGATTTTCGAGGGCAGCTTTGACGGATCAGAATTTGAATCGCTGAACAAAGCATCCGCGCTATATGCATTTAAACCTGATTTCGTTGTTATTCTGGACTCAGCACAGGGCTTACGCGATAAATATTACCAGTCCTCAAATGATTCATTCATGCAAGAAATTTTGGCCAAAACGGTCAGAATTTGGGATGCAATCCACGATAACTGCGAAGCCCAGATAATCCAAACCAATTATGCCTCCGTAGTTGAACGCATATACGGGAATTATGATTTAAAAGCTCCATCCTCATTAACAAGAATCGTTTCTTCTCTTAATTGCTCAATTGTGGAAGCGGCTACAGGCCGTCGGCATGTATTATTGCTGGACATCGAAAATCTGGCATCTTGGTTTGGACGAAGAGATTGGTTTGACGAACGCTTTTGGACGATGTCGAAATCCTTTTGTGCTCCTGAGCTTATGCCACAGGTGGCAAAGAATATCGTGGATATGGTGCTTTCAATGCGGGGCCGCACGGTGAAATGCGTGATTCTGGATCTGGACAACACGCTTTGGGGGGGAGTGATTGGCGATGAGGGCGTCCACGGAATAAGCATCAGTGCTCATGGTGCAGGGGAGGATTTCTATCGTTTCCAATGTTTTATGCGTGAACTAAAAAACCGGGGCATTTTGCTCGCCGTTTGCAGCAAAAATGAGTATGCAAACGCTGTTGCGCCTTTTGAAGAAAACGATTCGATGGTACTAAAGCTGTCCGATATTACGGTTTTTGTGGCAAACTGGGACAATAAAGCTGCCAATATTGAACGCATTCAGAAAGCACTCAATATTGGTCTCGATTCAATGGTATTCTTGGATGACAATCCTTTCGAACGTAACCTTGTGCGCGAAATGCTTCCCGCAGTAATCGTTCCCGAGCTTCCGGAGGATCCTTCGGAGTATGTCCGGGCAATCTGTGATCTTAATCTGTTTGAAACCAGTTCGCATTCCATTGAAGACGGACAAAGAACTGAGTTGTATCGGGTTGAAGCGCAACGAGAGATGGCAAGAGCAGATGCCGCAAGTTTTGAGGATTTTCTGCAATCGCTTAACATGCAGATTAAAATAGGCCGCTTTACGCAGGAACAGCTACCAAGGATAGTTCAGTTATTGCAGCGGAGCAATCAGTTCAACCTGACCACTCATCGATATACATCAGCGCAGTGTGAATCGATGGCGAACGAGCATGAAAACTGTTTGCCCATCATTGCCTCCCTGAACGACCGTTTCGGCGATCATGGGCTTATTTCAATAGTTGTGGCGCGCACTGAGGCCGAGACGGGAACATTTGTAATAACCGACTGGCTTATGAGCTGCCGCGTACTGAAGCGGGGCGTAGAGCAATACATCATGAATTTTATATTCGAGGAGGCAAGGGCGCGCGGCTTAGCAATGGTTAGAGGTGAGTACATCCCCACAGCGAAAAATGGAATGGTACGGGATTTTTTTGAACAATTTGGATTTTTGAAGACGCATGAAAATGTGGAGGGTCAGTCGATATGGACACTGGATACAAATGCATATTTGCATTCCACCACATTTGTAAAGGCGATAGACAAACCCAGTTCAACAAATATTGAAAAATAGGCAATAATCAAATGAATCAAATAGAAATTGAAAAACTGTTGCAGGGAGTTTTCCATAAGGTATTCGATAATCCTGACCTATGCGTGTCGCCACAAACGACGGCAAGCGATGTCACAGGCTGGGACTCCCTTACACATATAAATCTTATTGTAGCAATCGAAAAGGCTTTTAAGGTTCGATTTACAACGGCGGAAGTATCCGGAATGCAAAAAGTGGGAGACCTTCTTGTATTAATTGAGCGTAAAACCGGCAAGTGAGAGGATACATTAAGTGCCGTTTATTTCGTTGGCTGGCCTTTTCTTCATAGCTATTACAGCAACTATCTGCTGGATAAGTCCAGTCCGTTACAAACCTGCATTGTTGCTTATCTTTTCCTACGCGTTTTACTGCACATGGAATGCAGGAATGGCCTTGGTTCTGGGGGCGACAACAGGCATTTGCTATTGGGCGGCTTTGGAAATTGATCGTTTGCGTTCCGCCAACCAAAGAACGCTCTTGTTCACCGCCACAGTTGGCGCCTTCATTTTATTCATCTGCTTTTTTAAGCTCAGGGTACTACTCACACCTAATGCAGCCCTTGCTGTACCCTTGGGAATCTCCTACTATACATTCCGACTTATAAGCTACATAGTTGATGTGCATTGGGGTAAGATTCAACCCGAGCGTAGTGCAATTCGCTTTGCCGCGTTCATCGCCTTCTTTCCTCATTTGGTTGCCGGACCCATTCAGCGCGCGCATGAATTTCTGCCTCAAACATATGCCGACCGGGAAGGTTGGTCACCAAAGCCGTGGAAAGGTAGCCAGCGCATTCTTCTGGGATTTTTAAAAAAAATTGCCGTTGCAGATACGCTTGCGATGCTGGTTAATTATGGCTTCGCGCATGCAGGTGAATCATCAGCAGCACCAAGCATGCTGGCATTTTACCTATTTCCGCTTCAACTTTATTTTGATTTCTCGGGGCTGACCGATATCGCTGTTGGCATTGGATTGCTATTCGGAATAGAGTCCCCGGAAAATTTCAATCACCCGTTCTCAGCGTCCAACATCTCTGAGTTTTGGCGGCGTTGGCACATAAGCCTTACCGAATGGCTGCGAGATTATGTTTTCATGCCCCTGCGAATGGCCTTGCGCGAATGGGGAAACTCCGGGCTTGTTATAAGCCTTACTGTCAACATGTTGCTTATAGCGCTGTGGCATGGTTTCCGAAGTAATTACCTGGTCTTCGGAATAATCCATTCAGCCTATTTAACATTTGACGTCCTATCATTGCCCTATCGCAAGCGATATTTTAAATCCCATGCCTCCGCAGCCAAAATTGCCGCCATTTTGGGTCCAGTTTTTACTTACAACCTAGTAGCCATCGCGAATATTTTTTTCCGGGCGTCTTCATTCGCCGATGGTGCCCATCTGCTCGTCGGGTTGGCGGCAGGATATAAAAACTTCATTGAGGGAATAGCCTTAGCAATGGCCCCGCCCAACGGCCACGCTTGGGCCGCCTTACCTTTTGCTGCACTTGCCATACTGGGGGACTGGGCCCGAAAACAGTGGCCTGACATGTTATCCCAAATTGAGCCTCGATGGCTTCGTTGGTCCGCCGGCATGGCAATTGTGGTCTCCACTATCTTTGTGGCACTGATGATGGCGGCCGGCCGCCATGAAGCGAATCCTTTTCTATATGAAAATTTCTAGGGATTGCACCCTTGTTTTTGCCGTATGTCTACTCATCATAGGCTTGATTGAACTTAGTATTCGGATATCAGGTCTTAAGTTTGAGCCATCTTTATACGAGCCCCACCCCATCCTTTATACCGTATTTCGGCCAAATGCCGAGGGTTGGACTAGCGAAGAGGGCGAAAACTATGTTCGTATCAATAGCTTAGGCATGCGGGACCGCGAGCGCACAGTTCAATCGCAGGCAGGCACCATTCGTCTGGCCCTATTGGGAGACTCAATGGTGGCCGCCCAGCAAGTCCGCTTGGAAGAGACAATGGCGCAGGTTATGGAACAGGCACTAGATCGAACTATGAAAGGCTCTGGGCAGGGCCGAGTAGAAGTATTGAATTTTGGAGTCGGCGGGTACGCCTTGTCGCAAATGTATTTATCGCTTAATGATAGGATTTGGGCATTCCACCCCAATATCATTGCCGTTTTCGTTTCTGGCTTTACAGTACCCAATAGCTATCGAAAGACCAAATCTATGGATAACCTGCCGTTTTTTTCCATGAAGGGCACGGACCTAATCCCTGATCCAGAAAACAACCCACCTGAGGAAATTGGCTCGAATAGCAAATTTTGGCACAAGGTATTTGGCGACCTTCATAACCAGTTCCGTGTACTTCAACTGGTCCGCGCCGCACAGCAAACAGGATGGCAGAAAGCTTTAGCATGGTCCAAAACCACTCCCTCTACTCAGGAAAAGCCCAAACCTGACGAGTTAATGCGCATATGGCCTTATCTGCCACCGAAAACCTCAGAACTGGCAATGGCTTGGAATATTACTGAAGCAATCCTGGGCCGCATGATAGCTGAGGCTCGCAAGCATGGTGTTGAATTCTGGCTGATCCAAATTGGCAGTGATATTGACGAAGATCCCCGCGAGGCCAAGCGGGAGCAATTTCTTCAAATAAACCATCTTGCCAGTTTTGATTACGCAACACAACGCTACGCGGATTTCGCCGCGCGTCAAGGAGTATACTTCCTAGATCTTGGCAAGCCTATGCGTGAATACTCGACAGTAACACATACTTCCTTAAGGGGATTCTTCAACACGATTCCCTACAAAGGCCATTGGAACGAGTCTGGAAATGCGGCCGCTGCCAACATTGTTAGGAGAGAACTCCTGCAAAGGAGTAGGGTCTTTTCATCGATATTGCATTGAATGTGACGTCGATCTACTGATCCATCATGATCCTCCCGGCCGATCCTTTTTGATTTATTCGGGTAATCTAAAACCATATCGGCAAAACCAATTGCGGTGAGTCCCGTTCACATTATCACTCCCATTTTTTGATCCCCTTTTAGGTTATCAAAATCACGATGACACATGCTTACAAACGGAACGGTACGACCACTCTTTTTGCTGCTATGGTTCCATTTGGAGCAGCGGAATTCGGGCTAGGTCTTGGAAAACACCAGATGGATCCAATTGGCATGCGGGCGCGAACAAAGGCGCTGAATCTCGTTGCTTCTGGCTGCTAACGAAGAACAGGCTCTGGACCACAGTGTTCTTTGCGCAGGCGGCGAAATCAACTTGGAACCACAGTGAAGGCATGGTTCTTCCTGATCATATGTCCCCCATGGATTTCCTGCGAGATCCATGAGAACCGCGGAAAAGCGGTTTGTCCGGGCATTGTTTGTTCCTACAAATGATTTGGAACTAACTGCTAAACCATTAAATAGCCTGGCAAGTTGCTCTTCATCAAAGCTGTTGATATGCCCCCACGGCGGATTTGTCTTCCCGCATGTCTGACACGTAGTTCGACAAAAGCGAATATCCTGTTTAAATGGTACACCTATAACAATTTCACATCTGGCAACTCGCGCAATCTCGCGGCAAGCAAGCTCAAGGTCGCGAATGTGCTCCAATACTTCGGTGCAAAACACACAATCGAACGAATTGTCCGGGAATTGAAGGGACGTTACGTCTCCTTGGATCGTAACAACACCAGGATGCGTAAAACTTGGCTTCTGCAGATCCATGGCGACCACTTCAGTAAAATACTGCTTGAGAAGCACGGAAAAATAGCCATCCCGTGCACCGATATCAAGCACTGAGTGCCGGTTCTTGGGCACAATACGCAGGAGGTCTGTTGTGCGATGTGTTTCGTTGGCACTGGCACGGTATTGTTCCAGATTCATCTTGCCTTTATATCCTCACCCGGACTGACACCAAACTGTTATTGTCTGTGAGCCGCTAGCTCCTGGTTAACCGCTGAAGGATTAACCATACCAAATGCGCCGACAAGCAGACAATTAACCAAAACAGGCAAAGCCGGAAGCCAATAACGAACCTCCCACCAATAGCCTATAACGCCCAAGAGCATCATATATGGCACCAAGGCTAAGGCAAAGCTTTGCAAAAAACGATTTGAACGAAATATGCCCTTACAGATAAATACAAAAATTGGACCTATTACCAGAAAGTTAATCCCCGCCGCATAGGTTGCATTTCTAAAATTGCCCGCAATAGCAGTAGCTACAAAAAAGGTGGAAGGCCTGTATCCAACAACCAAATGCACAATGGCATAGGCCACTACCCATAAAAGCAAGCCTCCCACGGCAAAGCGCAATATTTTGCCTGTACGAAGGCTCCTTAATGTAGGCGGCGTGGGAAATGCATAAATAAGAAACCCGAGCGGCAAGTAAACGCTTGTCTCCCGGACGAGTGCTCCAACAATCATCAACGGCAACAAGAGCCAGTATCGTTTTTGCAACACCAGCCACATTCCGAACACGATCAGCATGGCCTCCCAAAAGGACCATGGATGGAAGTAGTGGTCGCGGAATGTTAGAAAGATAATGACGGTAGAGAAGACAATTCCGAAAAGTCCGTAGACTGGTTCCCACCATTGACGAATAATCAGGTAGAGGAAGGCAAGAAAGCCCGCAAATGCAATCCAATTCAGAATCACATAAGCGGTGTTGAATGCGCGCCTTGAATAGTGCTCGCTTCCCTTCGATGGATTGTTTGCGAGCTCAAAGTGCTGAATAACATGGGCTAAGGTATCGGCGGCAATAGGGATCAGGATTCTGTACCGATATTGATAGGGAGCCTCGCCATTCAGTATGGCGTTGTGAAGAATATACCGCCTCTCTTCGTTCGGAGCTTCGATTCGCTGCCAATACTCGAAAACCAGAATCGCGGATAGCTGCAAGATCATTGCAATCGACAACCAAAAAGTTTTCCTGTTCGAAAAACTCCGGTGCTTAGCTTCTATCATATCCGCTCCATGCAGCCAATCCCCTCTTGCCCCTGTGTTATTGCTTCTGTATCTCGTCCCCTAATTCATGCACTCTGACAGCCATCGCCGCTGAAGCACTAGAACAGGTTTTTCTTTTTGCAAAAAGACAAAGGCCGGCTAAACCCGTACCCAGAAGCAGCAGCGAAGCAGGCTCAGGAGAATGCACACCGGGGTAATTCGGATCAGACAGGGCACTCCCATACTGGAAGCTGACATTGGAAATGTCTGAGAGCTGAAATCCCGTCGGAAGATTGCCCATCGTGAAGATAACAGAGTCCTTGATCAATCCTCCACTGCCAAGGATATTCCCCTTTGCTCCCGTGCCGGGGTTATCCCCCGATGAAAGCAGGCCATAATCCCCGCCGCCTACCGAGTCCGGCCCGGCAAGATTTGAACCGGGAAAGAGATTTGAAGGACCGAAAAGACCAAAGCCGGCGCTGGCAATCCCTTCATTCGCGCCATTTGGAGCCCCGGCCAAGCCGTTTTTATAAGCCCACTCCCCCCCGACAATACCTCCCACAGGCTGTCCCTGCGGATCATAAAGCACCGAACTGCCCGGCCCCAACAAGGCCGAGGTCCGGCTCAACAATGGATTGCCGGAAATGTTAAAAAACAGGCCTGTAAGAACCTGGGTTTCAACGAGCACATCGCCGGATCCCGTATTCGAGAGTGTCACAAAGAGATTGGATCCCGAAATTGTAAATACCGCCGTAGCTCCCAATCCGCCGTTAGCAAACTGGTATTTAACGGTATCCGCCATAAGCGGAGCTGCGGTTAATGCCGACAGGAAAACTGCAAAGACAAGAAGTCGAGGCTTCCTCATATCGTTCCATCCTTTTTTTGATAACACCTTTCCTATCGGCATCTGCTTTGAATTGAATCACATAGATTGTCTCTGACCCCGGAATATATGGAGATCAGGCAGAAATGAAAAATTTGTGGATGGAATTTGAAAAATCTCCCTAAATTGTAAAAAAGCTCGACATTTTTCGACTTTGCCCCCACAAAGCGCATATGTTTTTTATTATCAATCACTTATATAATTCTGTCTTCAAATCGCAGGCGATAATATGTAAACGTAATTTACAATCCGGGTACCCGAATAAGCTGCCTTTTTGAATTGCTGCGTGGGGGGAGACTAACATAAATGTTTTCAATCACATACCGGACCGTTACCAAAGCATCCATCTACTGCAATTATGGCCACTAAATTGCATATATCAGTACGGAATTAAGGAGAACGATATGAAAATCAGATTGCTCGTTGTGCTAATGTTGATCAGCATGGCCTCAAGCTTGTACGCCCTTCCTGTCTATGACGCTACATTTCAGGGCGTCACATTCACTTTCACGAAACTTGACGCCGATACGCTGAAATTTGAACTCAAAGGCACGCCTAGCGGCGATTGGACTGGCGTGCAGTTCCTGGGAGCCTTTGCCCTCAAAGGGCTAGGAATAGATTTCACCTCAGCATCAGGCACTGCTAACGGCCCGGGAGCAACTGATCTGGTAAGCCTTAACACTCAGCTTTCCGCAAATAATTTTGACTGTTCGGAAACCGCGGGCGGGCAAAAAGGAATCGGATGCTGGGACATTGATCCCGATGTTGCCTTGGGTGGATCGCCCTTTGATTTTGTCTATGATATTGACTTCTCGGCGCCTCTGAATATTTCCACAGATGGAGTACACCTCCAGATTGTTTTCACCAATACGGCAGGCGGAGGCAAAGTCGGAAGCTTGTACTCCCAAAATGTTGGCTCCTCGTCAGGCACGGCATCCAGCGGAACCGGATCCAGCGGCCAGGTACCGGAACCGGCGACAGGTTCTCTCGTTCTGATCGGCTTGGCCCTGGTGGGCGCCGGATTCAAGCTTCGTCGCCGATCCTAAAACCGATCTTTCAATCGCTCTCGATCTACCTAAGAGCAAAAGCCCAAAAACAAAAGGGCTTTTGCTCTTTTTTTTTCGGCAGGTTTATTGCTTAATCAATGCCTGGAGACGATGTGCCTGGAGTGAACGAATCCGCGCTTCCTATTATCGAACCATCTTCCTTTGCGCTGCGCATGCAGGGACTCGCTGCTTCCGCCGCAGTAGTCGTGCTTTCCTGTGCCGCCTACCGCTATGCTCCTTTTGACTACACACGGGCTCAGTTTGGCAAGCTGTACGGTTCGGAAAGCCTGCCGTTTACCGCTGAAGAGTTCCTTTGGTCCGCGGCAACCATTTATGTCCTTCTGCTGGCTGCCTATTTTATTGCCGTTCGTAATGCGGGAACGGCAAAGGCATTGCGCGCTGTCAGGATAGCCCTTGCCTTTGTCCGCAACCCCGGCTCCTTCATTCGTAATGGACTGGCGGCGGAAGATCGGATCGCGGCCCTGTCAACTCTGCTCAAGGCCTTCTTCGCGCCCATGATGACGATATCGCTCCTGGCTTTCTCCCAGGGCGCCTTCGAAAACGGTGCCGTACTGCTTGCAGGCAATTCTTTTCAAAGCGGCATATTCGTATTGCTCGAGCGCCATGGTTTTTGGTTTTTCATGCAGCTTATCTGCTTCGTCGATGTCTCGATCTTTACCTTCGGCTATCTGATCGAGCTGCCGCTGCTGCGAAATGAGATTCGCTCGGTGGAACCCACGCTTCTGGGCTGGAGTGCCGCATTGGCATGCTACCCTCCGTTCAACCTTATTACGGGTTTTATCCTTGGATCTACCGTAAGCGATTTCCCTCAGTTCGAGAATCCGACGATTCACGTCATCCTCGATGCCTTGCTGCTGCTTCTGATGGCGGTCTATGCCTCTGCATCCGTCGCTCTGGGATGGAGGGCCAGCAACCTGACTCATCGCGGAATCGTCAGCCGCGGTCCCTATGCCATTGTTCGGCACCCGGCCTACATCAGCAAAAACCTCTCCTGGTGGATAGGATCATTCCCTATCGTTGGCACGGCTTTCGCCAAATCCCCCATTGCGGGATTGTGGGCCATTCTGTCGATGTTTGCCTGGTCCATGCTTTATTTCCTGCGTGCGGTTACGGAGGAAGATCACCTGCGCCGTGTTAACAAAGAGTACGACGCTTACGCCGCCCGCGTGCGCTATCGATTCATCCCCGGCATTATATAAAAGCGCCCGATCCGGCGAGGATCCGGGCTTCCTAAACGAAGAAAGGCCCCGGGCAATTTGCCTGGGGCCTTTCTTCGTTCAAGCAGGTGCGTCTCGGCAGTGCTGCTCTCTACTGCTGCGGATAGGAATCGGTCTATTTCTTGGCCTGCGTCACCGAGTGGGTCTGCCCGGAAATCGTAATGGATCCGGTGCGCCGGGCTCCGGTAATAGGCGCAACCGTATAGGTAAATGAACTGGTGCTCTGGGCCTGAATAGTAAGCCAGGATGCATTGCTTACCGGCGTCCAGGCACAGCCTGCAGGCGCGGTCACAGTCACGGTTGCCGATCCCCCCGCTGCCGCAAAGCTCTTGCTTGTCGGCGAAATGCTGCAGGTACATTGCGTTGTGGCGCTGGCAGCATTGGAGTATGCCGAATCGGCGCCGGTGATATAGGCGCGAACCCTATAGCTGTAGCTTGTGTTCGACTTCAAACCGGCACTGCTGTAGCTGGTAGCCCCGGCGGCAACGGTTGCGATTTGCGAAAAAGCGCTGCAGGCAACACCTTCACAACGCTCAATCTTGAACCCGCTTTCGTTGGATGACAGGTCTGCCCATTTGAGATTGATCTGCGTACCCGATGCGGCGGCCGCGGATAAGCTGCCCGGGGCGGAGGGAGGCTGCGGAGCCGGTGTTGTCGCAGATGCTGTAGGCGTATAGGAAGAGCTGCCTCCCGTATTGTAACTGTTCACCCGGTAAGAATAGGTCGTATTCGCAGCGACGCTCTTATCGCTATAGCTGGCAACATTCGAGCTGACCGTGGCGATCTGGGCAAAACTGCTGCACCCTGCACCGGAACAGCGCTCTATCTTGAAGCCGTCTTCATTGACGGAACCATCAGCCCAACCAAGATTGATCTGTGTGCTCGCTGCAGCCGAGGCCACCAGTGAACTTGGCGCCGCCGGGGCAGCCGGAAGATCGGGAATCGAATAGGCTATGGACCACTCCCCAAAATAGACAGGGCTGTTCAGCTGCGAATAGGCGATCAGGAAATATCCGCCGCTCCCCCACCCGGTGCCCCAACTATTTTTAACCTTGAAGTATCCCCCTCCATTGACCGAAGGATCATCCGTATAACCCACGATTAGAATTGCATGCCCACCCTGGTATGCGCCGGAGCTGTATTCGTAAACTCCGCCCGCATAGTTAAAGAAATCGGCATAGACATCCATGGTGGTCACCAGAGGGCCATAGGTGGCGAGCGCCGTCTTTAATGCACTGAGATTCGCCGGCGAGGTGTTTACCCACGACCATTTTACGACCTTTTGTACATCATTTTGCCAACCGGTCACAGCATTGGAACAGGCGTTATTGGAGGTTGTATACGGGAAATAGGGTTCGGTCGGGAGTCCGGTAGCCTGGATATAATTGGATGCGGAATCGATATATCCGCCACTGCAACTACCTGCTCCGCTGCAGGATACGAGCATCTGTTCCGCTCGGTTATCATCGGTCAACGGGGTGTTGTTCTTGATCAGAAGCTGCGATTCAAGGGCAGCCGTGGTCGCGAAAGCCCAGCAGCTTCCGCAGGAACCCTGGTTTCTCACCGGAGTGACATAGCTGACCAAATCAACGGCGGAAGAAAGTCCCGTGGCGGGCGCGGAGGCAGATAAGAGCTTTTCCTTGCCGGTGAGGTGGGGCTTCATCAATCCCACACGCATCTTTTTCTCATTTTCCGGCAAAACGGAAACTGAGGTTTCCTCGGCAACCCACTTCTGCCCTTTTGCTTTGATGGATGCCTTGATTTCGGACAGATCCTGAGCAAAAGATCCGATGCATCCGGCCACAAACACCAACCACAGAACCGCACATATTTTCAAGCTTCGCGTCGAAATGGCTGCCTTCATGTTGCACTCCGTTTTAATGGACTTTTCCGAACCAACGCTTCCATTATCGGAGTTATTGGTTATCAGGCTGTGATTGATACCACAAATTGCACGAATTTCACAAAAAGGTTGTGGTTTTGTTTCAAAATGGGCAACCTGTGGGAATGAACATGCGTCCATTCACGCTCTACCGCTACGGTTTTCTTCTCTCTCTCCTGTTGGTCCTTTACGGAGCGCTGTTCCCTTTCAGCTTTGATCTGGCAAACTTTTCGACGTCGCACTTCAGCCTTCTGCCGTTCTGGGATGCCGAACGCGGACGGATTCACAGTATTCCCGATATGGTAAGCAATGTCCTGCTCACTATGCCGCTGGGTTTCTTCGGAACCCTGTGGCTGGGAGGAAAACGGAAGCTGACGACAATCGGCGGGTGGTTTCTGTTCGGTCTGACCGTGGGAATTCTGGCCGAGGTCGCGCAATTGGCTATTCCGTCCAGGTTATCGGATATCACGGATGCCTTGAATAACGGCCTCGGTTCGATGGCGGGATCAATCATTGCCTGCCTGTTCGGAAAGGGCATTTCCGACCTGTTTTCGGGGACCCTGTTCGAAATCAAGGACACCTATTTTTTTATTGTTATTTTTATCCTGGGAGCAGGGATGCTTCTGCCATTTGATTTCACAATGGATGTGTCCCATTTCGGATCCAGCTTGAGACAGCTTTGGACCAACCCCTGGGAAAAGGGAATGCCGATCCAGGATGAATGGATTCAAATGGCCGAGTTCGGCATTCTGGGAGCGCTGGCAGGACGGATTGCGAAATATCGCATCATTCTTCTGGCCTTGGCTCTTCCTTTCATCCTCGAATCCATGCAGTTTCTGGTTGAATCGCATGCTCCTTCCGTTCGCGATCTGTTTATGAATGCCCTTGGAGTCGTATGCGGAATCACGATCGCTCGAACGAAACCATCGCTGGCCAGACCGGCCGCGGGATTCGCAGTGATGAATCTGGCTATCATCGCCCAGGGCCTGAGTCCCTATCATCTCGCAGCGCGCTCTCACTTTGAATGGGTTCCACTGGTGGAGTATTACAATCAAACTACCGGGGCCGCATTGTATGATGCCATGTCGGGATTATTGATTTATGGGCTGCTCACTACCCTATGGCCCAGAAAAGCAACAATCCTTTGGGCAGTTTTACTGGCTGCGGGAATCGAGTGCGTTCAGACGTTCATCCCGGCAAGATCAGCAGGAATTACCGACATTCTGATTGCCGGCCTTGGAGCCTGCTCCGGATATGCAATCTTCCATAGTATTGAGGATTACGCCGGGTATACCGAAATAGGCTGATCTCTTACCAGAAAATGTAAGCCCCGCGCGTAACAACCCAGAGTGCCAGAAGGAAATTTGTGATCGCGTGGGCAGCCATCGCATCTCCAAGACGACCTTTGCGTATCACAAGCCACTGATAGGCAAAAGCACACAAAATTCCGGGAAGCCATTCATAGTGGCCGACGCCAAAGACAATGCCGGCAATCAAAAATGACCTCAGGTCAAAGCGAGACAGAGGGAGCTGCAGAAAATCGGATTTTGACAGATAGCGATAGATAAAGGACCGGTAAAAGACCTCTTCGATAGGAGGTACTACCAGGGATGATCCGAGTGTCCGCACCGCAATAAAGAACATGGCCAGTGCGGAACCGGCACCATAGGTTTTGATCGGATTGAAAGTTCCTGTGCGCGATGCCAACAGTGGATAGTGACCGTCTAAGCCAACCCAGGCAAGAAAAACGACAATGCCGACAATCACTGCCTCCCATGAGAAATTCCAGCGCATTTCCTTTATATAGGGTCGCACGATCCATATCATCCATGCGCCCAATAATGTCTTGAGAGCGTAGATCCAATATTGGGAGGTATCGCCGAAACGTCCCTGGAGCAAAGTAAGACCGCAAAAAAGGGCAAACGGAAGTACACGAACAAGGATAGGAGACGCCAAAATTTTATTGAACATAGGATTTTTCAAGTTTAACCTCAATGCTTTATCGGCAGCAAGAAGAGCTTAGAAAAGTATTTTGTGCCTGGAGGCCCCACTGGGAGCGTCTCGCCGGCAAAGGCGTACTCGAATGGGAGCCCATGGAGTGCAGCGCTTGCTGCCTCCTTTGAAAATCGTAAAAGCCGAAGGGCTTCGCCCTCGACAAATAGTATATGTGGCATTGGCAGGGACGGCGGCGCTCCCAGCCGGAAGATCATGGGTGAGACGACTATGTATTCAAAACGGATTGCATGCATCGGCGCCGGATATGTCGGAGGCCCCACCATGGCAGTCATCGCCATGAAGTGCCCTCAATATAAGGTCCATGTTGTTGACGTCAGCGCATCGCGCATAAATGCCTGGCAAACAGATAGTCTGCCGATCTATGAACCGGGGCTCCTGGATGTTGTTCAGGCCGCCCGCGGAAGGAATTTGTTTTTCTCCACCGATATCAATGCCGCAATTCGAGAATCAGAGATTATTTTTGTTTCCGTCAATACTCCCACCAAAACCTTCGGTGAGGGAGCCGGCAGGGCAGCCGATCTGCAGTACTGGGAAAAGGTTGCACGCGAGATTCTTCGCGAATCCAAGTCCCCCAAGATTGTCATTGAAAAAAGCACATTGCCCGTAAAAACGGCTCAAACAATGGAAAACATCCTGAACGGCAGCGGCAGGAAGGCTCAGTTTGAAGTGATTTCCAATCCGGAGTTTCTGGCTGAAGGGACCGCCGTTAAAGACCTGTTGGAACCTGATCGCGTGCTGATTGGATCGCGTGAAACTCCGTCCGGCCTCGAAGCACGACAGGAGGTCGTGGACATTTACGCAAACTGGGTGCCACGAGAGCGGATTCTGACGAGCAATGTCTGGAGCGCCGAATTATCCAAGCTTGTTGCCAACGCATTCCTGGCGCAGAGAATATCTTCCATCAACAGCATCTCCGCTCTGTGCGAAAAAACCGATGCGAGCGTGCAGGAAGTGGCGCGGGCAATCGGCATGGATTCACGGATCGGCAACAAGTTTCTTAACGCCAGCGTCGGGTTCGGGGGATCGTGCTTTAAAAAAGACATCCTGAACCTGGTCTATATTTGCGAATCCTACGGGCTGCACGATGTTGCGCAGTATTGGGAATCGGTCCTCGATATCAATGAATTCCAGGAAGCCAGATTTGTGCGGACGATGATCCGGGAAATGTTCAATACCATTGTAGGGAAAAGAATCGCGCTGTTCGGGTTTGCATTCAAAGCAGATACCAGTGATACGCGGGAGTCGCCGGCTATCTACATTACCAGGAAACTGCTGGAAGAGCGGGCGCAGGTTGCGATCACGGATCCACAGGCGCTTGAAAATGCGCGGATCGATCTTGCACAATTTTCCGAAAACCTCGAATATATCGAAGATCCGTACGAGGCGGCAAGGGGATCACACGCCATCGCAGTGATGACTGAATGGGGACTCTACAAATCGCTCGATTGGGAAAAGATCTATAAGTCGATGGAGAAGCCCGCGTTTCTGTTTGATGGAAGGAATCTGTTGGACCACGAGGCGCTATTTAAGCTGGGATTTAATGTTTACCCTTTGGGGAGGCCAGCGCTGAAACATTTTTAGCCGCTGACATACGCTGACGGACGCTGATATGAAAATACTGGTTACAGGGGGAACGGGGTATATAGGATCTCATACCGCAGTTGAACTGATTCAAAGCGGCTATGAACCGGTCATTGTCGATAATCTTTCGAATTCGCGGATCGAAGTGCTCGATGGGATCCAGGAGATCACACGGGTTCGTCCGGGGTTTGAGAAACTCGATCTATGCGAACTGGAGCGGCTTAGGGATTTTTGTCGCAGGAACGAAGGCCTAAAGGCAATCGTCCACTTCGCGGCATACAAGGCAGTCGGCGAATCAACGGAAAAGCCGATTGAGTACTATGAAAACAACCTCGTTTCGCTGCTGAATATTCTCCGAACGATGAAGGAATTTGGCATCCCGTTCCTGGTATTCTCTTCTTCCTGCACTGTATATGGACAGCCGGATGAGCTTCCGGTGACAGAAGAATCGCCTATAAAGCCGGCTGCCTCTCCTTATGGAAATACCAAGCAAATTTCTGAAGAAATAATTCGGGACACGATAGCCGCTTCAAGCGGATTGAAAGCCATTTCCCTTCGCTACTTCAACCCGATCGGGGCGCATCCGTCGGCATTGATTGGCGAGCTTCCGTCAGGAACACCGCTAAACCTTGTTCCCTACATCACCCAGACGGCCGCAGGAGTCAGGGATCATTTGCGGGTTTTTGGCAATGATTATGACACGCCGGATGGCTCCGGCATCCGCGACTATATCAATGTCGTCGACCTGGCCAAGGCGCATGTAAAAGCAATTGAGCGGTTGATTGGGACCCGGGCAAAGCAAGCTTACGAGGTTTTCAACCTGGGGACCGGCAAGGGACTGTCTGTTCTGGAGATCATTCAGAGCTTCGAAAAATCTACCGGGCAGAAACTCAATTACAAGATCTATCCTCGAAGACCCGGAGATATTGCCTGCGTCTACGCGGATACTTCTCTGGCGAATCGGGAACTGGGGTGGAAAACAGAAACAACTCTGGAGGATACTCTTCGTTCCGCCTGGAATTGGGAAAACCACATAAGAGGGACCGCGGAGGGACGCTGATTACGCGGAGGACGCGGATAAATATCCGCGTCCTCCAGCGTAGTCGGCGTGTGTCCGCGGTTACGATTTTAGGACCTGGCCCGGTTTGGTTTTGATGCCGGCCATGGCATTGCGAGTGTCCACAATGCAGTTCGCCCAATCCGCCAATTCCTGATAATTGACGGCTTCATGCTGCGTCGAGATCAGAACCACATCATACTTCGATACTTCTTCACGAGACCAGTTCACCGACTTCAATCCTGCATAATGCCCGTGCTCACGGGAAGGACGGATCACAGGAATAAAAGGATCGTAGAAGCTGACCTGAGCGCCGCGCTTTTTCAATAGATCCATTAAAACATAGCTCGGCGATTCGCGATCGTCATCAACATCTGCCTTATATGCAATACCAAGAATCAGGACTTCAGACCCATTCAGAGCTTTCTTCCGCGTGTTCAACGCCTCACCGACCTTATTTACAACATATTCGGGCATCGAGGTATTGATCTCGCCGGCCAGCTCGATGAATCTTGTGTGCTGCCCGTATTCCCTTGCCTTCCAGGTCAAATAAAAGGGATCGATCGGAATGCAGTGCCCGCCCAATCCGGGACCAGGATAAAAGGGCATGAAGCCAAACGGCTTTGTCTTAGCGGAATTGATCACTTCCCAGACGTCAATATCCATGGCGTCATAAACGACCTTCAGCTCATTGACCAGCGCGATATTGACTGCGCGGAATGTGTTTTCGAGCAGCTTGGTCGCTTCGGCAGCCCGGCAGGAAGACACGGGAACAATCGTTTTGATCGCTTTGCCATATAGGGCAACCGCCTTATTCAGGCATTCGGGAGTCAATCCGCCGACTACTTTTGGAATCAGCGCAACCTTGCTGTCCGGATTGCCGGGGTCTTCGCGTTCCGGTGAGAACGCAAGGTGGAAGTCGACGCCGGCTTTCATTCCTGATCCGGCTTCGAGCACATCCTTCAGGTCTTCATCGGTCGTCCCCGGGTACGTCGTCGATTCGAGAACCACCAGGCAACCCTTTTTCATATGCGGAGCAATAGCCTTACCGGTATCAACAATGTAGCTGATATCGGGTTCGCGATTTTTGTTCAGCGGGGTTGGAACCGCAATGACAACAGCCTCGGTTTTGGCGACCTGCGAAAAATCTGTGAACGCTTTGAAACTCCCGGCATTCACCATTTCGGCGATCTCGGAAGCTTCGATGTGTTTGATATAGCTCTTTCCGGCATTGAGAGCGTCTACTTTAGCTTTGTCAACGTCCAAGCCCAGCACTTCCACCCCGTTTCGGGCAAACTGCAGGGAGAGAGGGAGCCCAACGTATCCAAGTCCAACAACCGCAATTTTCATGTAAGAGTCCTTTCCGGGGAGACTAAGCGAACGACCGCCATAGTCTAGCACAGACCATATCGGCAGTTTGGCCACAGATTCCACTGATTGCAGAGATAAAAAAAGCGGCCGGTGCTCTTGAGAATGCCAATTTGCAGTTGAAATACGGCTGCCTGTCAGAATAGGCTTGCCCATTCAGTCAAACTGCGGCTCAATTTGGGCCATTTTGCGAAGGCTTATGTTTTTGCGGGCGTAGACCGAAGAGAGAAGACATGAATAAAATACTTCACGTTGTCGGAGCACGACCTAATTTCATGAAAGTGGCGCCGGTTCACGCGGCATTCGCCCGTTGTGGAGTGCGGCAGATACTTGTTCATACTGGACAACACTACGACGCCTTCATGTCGGATATTTTCTTCCAGCAGCTGGGCATCCCCGAACCGGACTACAATCTCAGCGTTGGTTCCGGCAGTCATGCACAACAGACAGCCGAAATCATGTCTCGTCTCGAACCGGTCATCCTTGAAACCAAACCGGAGGTGGTACTCGTATACGGGGATGTGAATTCCACGATTGCCGCCGCCCTCGTGTGCTCCAAGCTCCTCGTTCCGATTGGACATGTCGAAGCCGGGCTTCGATCTTTCGACCGAACAATGCCGGAAGAGGTCAACCGCATCCTGACCGACCGTGTGGCGGATTATCTTTTTACCCCATCCCAGGATGGCGACGAGAATCTCTTACGGGAAGGAGTAGCTCCGGAAAAGATTTCCTTCGTAGGCAACGTGATGATCGATACGGTCATCCGGCTGCTGCCCCATGCAAAAATTCCGGCGGGACTGGCGGAAAATCCTTATGTGCTTGTGACTCTGCATCGGCCATCCAACGTGGACGATCCCAAGGAATTAACGAAAATTCTAGGAACGTTGAATGAAATAGCGGCTGGGATCGAGATCATTTTCCCCGTTCACCCTCGAACGAGGCAAATGATGAAGGACCTGTCCCTCAATAGCCTGTCCCCCAATTTCAGATTTGTGGATCCAATCGGCTATGTGGAATTCCTGGGGCTTCAGCAAAAAGCCTCGCTGGTGATCACGGATTCCGGCGGCATCCAGGAAGAAACCACGTTCCTTGGAGTGCACTGCCTGACAGTGCGGGAAAATACCGAGCGCCCGGTCACGGTTACCATTGGAACCAACAAGCTCGTGGGAAGAGATATGAATCTGCTGCAAACAGAGGCCCAGAAGATCCTCTCCGGGAAAGGCAAGAAAGGAAATATCCCTCCTTTATGGGATGGAAAGTCCGGGGAGAGAATCGCCGCTATTTTAACGTCGGATATGCGCTGACCACGCCAACGGGGCACAGCGCTAATTTTCGGAAGCTTCTTTGATGCAGTCCAGGACATCCGCCGTGGCCAGACGCCAGCTAAAATCGCTTTCACACTGATCCAGGAGAGCTGAAAGCATCTTCAGGCCACGTCGCAATGCATCGCGGAAACCTGCGCTGGCAGCACGTTCGCCGGCATTCATCAGCATCATCCGCAAACCCTGGGCAATTTCGTACAGGGCGCTGAAGCCCCAGCTGTCCGCTTCGACGCACAGCTGTTCCAGCTTGTCAGAAGCTCGCTGCCATTGTTCGGCCGCCGAGTCCCGCTGCACTTCCTCGAGCAATTCGCGGCAAAAATCCACAAACTGATATAGGGAACGAAGCTTAAGCTGCAGCTCCAGGGTAAGAACCGAGAGGAACTCTCGCCTCCCCTTCGTTATTTCCGTGAGAAAATCAGGAATGACCGGTACCTGCATAGGCCAAGGATCCGGGGTAATGGTTTAAGGCAAATATTGTGGCAACGGACAGTCCGTACGCCATATATTGTGGATTATAAATAAAATATATGGAAAAAGTCAAATAGCGAATACCGCTAATGCTGCGCCAGGCCGCGATAGGCAATAAAGCAGAGGATGCAGATCAGGATGAAAGCCGGAACCGCGTAGGGAACCATTTTTCGAAGCCACCCCGACGCGAAGCGCGAAACCATTTCTTCGCCCTTCAGCCCCATTGCCGCGCGCCTTACGTGCTTTCGCGTAATTACAAGCGAACGCTCAACGTAGGCCGCAAGCAAGGCTCGGTCGCAAATCAGGTTAATCAGGCGGGGGTAGCCTTTCGATTTACGCCAGACTGCCCTGAAAGCACTCTGCATAAAACGCAGCCTGGAAGTAGCCCCGGCAACCGCCAATCGATGCCGGATGTAGGACTCGGTATCGGCTTTGGTGAGAGCTTTGGTCTCGAATCTTACAGAAATCCGCTGATTCAGCTGGCGCAGTGAAGACATCTTCATCTTCTGATTGAGCTCCAGCTGGCCGACAAAGATGATTTGAAGAAGCTTTTTTTTCGCAGTTTCCAGGTTGGATAACAGCCGCAGCTGTTCCAATAGGGTCGTTGGAATATTTTGCGCTTCATCCACAATCAATACGGTAAATACATCCTCCTGCGCGCGAGCCGCAAGAAACAGGTTCAGCCTGTCGAGCAGCTGTTTCTTGGTCATTCCCTTCATCCAGTCCGTGTCAAAGACGTTCAGGGATTCCTCAGGCTCAGCACTCGGCTCCATATTTCCTTCCGGTCGGACACCAAGGTCCTGCAGTATAGACTTCAGGATATCGAGCTCGGAAAGCATCGGGTTTTGAATAAGAGCTGTGCGAATGTCTCTTTGCGCCAATCGTTCCAGAAGCGCCCAGCACAGGGTGGTCTTCCCTGTCCCCACATCCCCGACAACCAGGGCGAAGCCTTCACGGCGTTCTATGCCGTACAGGATCAGATCCAGCGCTTCTCTGCTTCTCTTGTTTAGATACAGGAAGGAAGGATCCGGAGTCAGGTTGAATGCGGCTTCTCGGAGACCAAAGAATTTTTCGTACATAGGGCTTTCTTATCGGCAACGAGAGGCAAAAACAGAAGGGTTTGCCTCAAAAAGCGCAAAGGATTCAGTGAATCTGCGCCGTTCAGATCCCGGAGTTATTGAGATACTGTTTTGCTGTGCCAGAGGCGGAACATCAGCACGTTCCAAAGCTGCGTTGAACGATCGCGATATCCGGCCTGGTGCTGATCCCAGATCTGGCGCACAAAGGCCGTCGATAGAAATGGATCTTCCCGCTCAACAATGAACGCGCGCGCATATTCGCGAATTCCATTGCGGAACCATTCAGCCAGCGGAATGCCGAAGCCCATCTTCGTGCGATAAATCGTTTCACTCGGAAGGTACGGCTCCATTGCCTTTTTGAAAAGATACTTGCCGGTATTGCCCCGAAGCTTCAGCGACGACGGCATACGAGCCAGCAGTTCCATGACCTTGTGATCCAACAGTGGACAGCGCACTTCCAGCGATACGGCCATGCTGGCCCGATCCACCTTCGTCAGGATGTCATCCGTCAGGTAGGTTTTGATATCGAGATACTGAATGCGGGATACAGGGTCATCTGTCCCGGCCCGAGCGCAATAGTCCCGGAAGAGATCCAGCGTGGAATAGCCTTTGAGCGCGGCCTTTACATCGGCCGAAAGAACCCTGGGTTTATCATCTCGGCGGAACATCGACATGGTTTCAAAGTATCCCTGAACCGAATCATACGAGAGACTCTGAAAAGTCGACCTTGCCCGCAAAAACCGCGGAGCCCAATCCATTTTGGGGTAAATACGGGCCAAGGGAGTAAAGAATATCCTACGAAAAGATGCCGGCAGATAGTTTCTGATGCTGTTTTCGACTGCATCAAAGGCATAACGACGGTACCCCGCAAAATTTTCATCGCCGCCATCTCCGCTAAGTGCAACGGTGACACGATCGCGCGCAGCTTTGCTTACATAATAGGTCGGCAGTGCGGACGAATCGGAAAAGGGTTCGTCGTAATGCCAGGCAAGCTTCTCAATTGTGGGAATGGTTTCCGCCGTGACATTGCGTTTGTAGTGGTCCGTCTTCAGAAAATCGGCAACCTGTTGCGCATATCCGGATTCGTCGAACGCATCTTCATCAAAGCCGATGGTTGCGGTACGAACCGGCTGACTCAGGATCCGGCTCATCATTGCAACCACAGCAGAAGAATCGAGCCCCCCGGAAAGAAACGCTCCCAGCGGGACCTCGCTCATGAGGCGGACGCGTATCGCTTCCTCGAATTGTTCAACGAATTGGGAAATCCACTGCGATTCGGTCAGTGAAGGCTCCGCCTGAAATTTGAAATCCCAGTAGGAAATTTCCCGGACACTCTGCCCGGTGACCTTCAGAAAATGCCCCGGCATGATTTTGCGGATATGTTTATAGACTGATTTGGGTGCAGGGATATACCCGAGGGAGACATAGTCGCTGACTGCCTGTTCATCAATGCTCAAATCCAGACCGCCATGCCGGAGAATTGATTTGAGCTCGGAAGCAAAGACCAGCTTCTGGTCCTTCAGATAGTAATAAAGAGGTTTTTTGCCGACGCGATCCCTGGCCAGAATCAACGTTCGCTTCGGCTCATCCCAAAGCGCAAAGGCAAACATGCCCCGAAGCATTGAGACAAAGGTATCGGGGTGCTGCTCATACAGATGAACAATGGTCTCGGTGTCACTGCGGGTACGGAACGTATGGGAAGTAAGCCCCCGATTCAACTCTTCGAAGTTATATATCTCACCATTGAAGCTGATCCAGACAGTCCCGTCTTCATTGCAGAGAGGCTGCTGCCCGGAACTGAGATCGATAATGCTCAAACGTCTATGAGCGAGAGCAATACCCTTCCCGGTGTGAACGCCGGACTCGTCTGGGCCACGATGCTTCTGCTCATCAGACATGAGCTGGGCAAGCTGCGGGTCCACCGGTCTGTCATCAAAATATAGAAATCCACAAATTCCGCACATATATTTCCCCGCTATATTATCGGTCTGAAAGCATGCCATAGTTCCGGAAATTTAATGAGAATTTTGAACCGGGAGTTCCGTCAAAATTGCATGCGCAGCTTAAAGGACTCGAAGACTTTCAGTCTTTGGGTTATGATCGATAACAAATGAGAAAACTTATAATTGCTTTCCTGTTGCTTTTGTGTAGTGCCTCCGTGTTTGCTCAAACAGCAGACAACGTGCTTGTGGTGATGAATGAGGCAAGCCCGGACTCCCTGGACATAGGAATGTACTATGCCCAGAAACGCGGCATTCCCAAATCCAATCTGCTGCGGGTGAAAACCACGCTCGAAGAAGTAATCTCGCGTGAGGACTATGATCGGCAGATCCATTCGCCCGTTGCGACATGGCTAATGCGGAATTCTGCCCAGGATCGAATTCTCTACATAGTTTTGACCAAGGGGATTCCTATCCGCATCAACGGAACCACGGGTCAGGAGGGGAACACGGCCAGCGCGGACTCCGAACTGGCGCTCCTGTACCGGAGGATGGTCGGCCAGGCCACGCCCATCAACGGAAGGATCAGCAATCCCTATTTCCTGGGCGAAACGCCTGTCGCACAGGCAAAGCAATTCAGTCATACCGAACAGGATATCTATCTTGTCAGCCGTCTTGACGGATACAACATGGCCGAGATTCGCGGGCTGATCGATCGCGGAGCCGCCCCGTCAAAAGAAGGGAAGATTCTCCTGGATGCACAGGGCGCTCCTTCGAAGAAGGGGGATGCCTGGCTGGAGCAGACTGCCGACCTGCTCGGAAAAATGGGATTCGGCGCGCGGGTCACACTGGAAACCAGCCCGAAAGTGCTGATGGATACCAAGGATGTGCTTGGATACTACTCCTGGGGATCCAATGATCCGGCGATCCGGATCCGGCACTTCGGATTCGGATTTGTTCCCGGCGCTCTGGCCGGCATGTTCGTCAGTTCAGATGCCCGGACATTCAGGGAATCCTCCGATTGGAAAATCGAGGATTCCGGCTTTCCCCAATCGCTTGCGGCAGATTTCATCCGGGATGGCATTACCGGAATAGCCGGGCATGTTTCCGAGCCATTTTTGGAAGCCACGATCCGTCCCAATATTCTCTTCCCCGCCTATCTTTCCGGGTTCAACCTGGTTGAATCCTACTACCTGTCCATGCCCTACCTGAGTTGGCAGACCATTGTCATCGGGGATCCTCTTTGTGCCCCGTTTCGAAAAACATCTCTGACTCCAAAGGAGATCGATAAGGGAATCGATCTCGAAACGGAGCTGCCGGTCGATTTCAGCAAGCGTCGGCTGCGCGGCATTTCCGTTGAAGCTTATAACAAAGCGGGAATCCATCCAGACACCATCAAGGCGATTCTGCGCTCGGAAGTACGACTGGCCAAAGAAAATAAGGCCGGCGCTATTCAAGCCCTGGAGGAAGCTACCGCACGCGATGACAGAATCGCAACCTATCATCTACTGCTAGCGCAGCTTTACGAAACCATAGGGGAATACGACAAAGCGATTGAACGCTATCGCAAGCTTCAGGAGTTTGTGCCCGACAATGCGCTTGTATTGAATAACCTGGCTTATGCGCTGGCTGCGCGAAAAAATAACCCGCAGGAAGCGTTGCCCCTGGCGGAAAAAGCCTACGAACTGGCAAAAGGGAGCGCACCCGTTGCCGACACGCTTGGGTGGATCTATCACCTGGCCGGGCAGGACGACAAAGCGTTGAAAATTCTCGAAGGCGCCTCGCGCTCCGCGGGAAACAACGCGGATATCCATTTGCACTTTGCCATTGTCAGCGCTGCCACTGGAAATACCCTAGCGGCAGAAGTCGCCATGAAAAAAGCTCTGGAAATCAATCCAAAGCTCGAACAATCCGATGAAGTAAAGCAGTTACGATCAAAACTCAAGTAGAGAGGACCGCGGAGTACGCGGAAGACGCTGAGTACACGGGAAAGGCTCAAAAGGCCGCGTATTCAGCGTACTCCGCGGTTAAGACAGCTTCACGGCAAGCCTACCAATCAAAATTTCGTGTATACTAGGGGCATGAAACGGAAAAGCCCTGTTCTGATTGTTGTTATCGTCATTATTGTCGTCGGAACTGCTGTAGGATGCTTCATCTTATCGAAGCACACCGACGCTCCATCGTATATAACTGCCAAAGCCGTTCGGCATGATATTCGTGTGGTTGTGAACACGAACGGCATCATCGAGCCGGCAGAACGCAGCGATGTGTATGCCCCGGTTGACGGCTTCGTCGCTTCCATTCAGAAAAAGGAAGGGGCTGAAGTGGCGCAAGGTCAGTTGCTTTTCAAACTGAATGCAGAACAACTGAGAACAGCCCTTGCCGAAGCCACTGCAGGACTGCTTGCCGCCCGCCGGCAAGCCCGCGCCGTGGAGACAGGTCCGTCACGGGAAGAGCTCAACGAGGTGGATGCGTCAATCGCGGAAACCGGCTTGCAGCTGGAACAACTCGGTAAAGACATCGCCACAGAGGAAGCTCTGCTGATTAAACAGGCCACAACGCGTATGGCGGTGGATAATCTGCGCAAACAACGGGACCTGCTCCAACGCCGCATCGATTCACTGAAACAAAAAAAACAAGACATGACCGCCCGCTACTCCGCGGAAGACAAGACACTGGAAAAGGAACGCATCAACGAACTTGCCCGGCAGGTGAACTTGCTGAACAGCCAATTGCTTGCCGAGTCTGTTGTCACGCCCAAATCGGGAATCATCTATTCCCTCCTTGTAAAACCGGGAGCTTTTGTGCCCAAAGGGCAGCTTATGGCACAGATGTACAAACCGGGAAAGGTTCTGCTGCGTGCCTATGTGGATGAACCGGATCTGGGCCGCGTACGGAAGGGGCAGCCGGTCCGCATCGAATGGGATGGCATGCCGAATGAACACTGGACCGGAGTCGTCGAAAAACCAGCGGAACAGGTTGTTGCGCTGAATAATCGCTCCGTCGGTGAGGTGATATGCTCCATCGACAGCGGCCCGGCAGGCTTGATTCCCAACCTCAACGTGCGGGTGGAAGTCACAACCGAGCAGAAGCCGAACGCACTGGTTGTGCCCCGCAATGCCATCTTCAATTCCGGCGGAAAGACATCCGTACTGGTACCCCAAGGGGAGCGAACTGTGGCAAAGCCTGTCTCGCTGGGCCTGCTGACGACCGAGGAAATTGAGATCCTGAGTGGAATAAGCGAAGGGGAAACGGTGATATTGAGCCCGGCAGACGTGCTCAACAAATCATAAAATCTGTCAGAAATTTCCAGAATTACGAGATATGAAATCGATATTTCCGCTGATTGAAATTTTCCAGACTGCGAACCAGGCGCTGCTGCGCAACTGGGGTCGCGCCGTATTGACCTCACTCAGCATGGTTATCGGAACCGCTTCGCTGGTACTTGTCATCGTTGCCGGGATCAGCGGGAGAGACTACACCCTTGAACAGATTCGCGGCGTCGGCACTAATCTGATCGCTATCTCGAATGAATCCGTTGATTCGGCTATGCGCGCGCGGTCCCTTGCGGACCTCCTGAACATGAATGACCTGAACGCAATCACCGCCGTGCCCGGGGTGAAGAACGCAGTCGCCGTCATGACGGGGCACCCCACCTACACCGAATCGGGCGTCGCCCGGCGCGTGTCGCTGATCGGCACGACGCCGGAATATCAGCAGGTACGGAACATCAAGATCGTCAACGGAACATTTATCGACGACAATGACGAGCGATCCCGCAACAAAGTCTGCCTGGTCACGGAACTCCTCGCAAAAAAGCTGGAAGCGGATCCCTTTCACAGGAAAAACGCTATCACGCTCTATGGCGTTCAGTTTACCGTGATCGGCGTTTTCAAGGAACGAGTCAACACATTCGGACAGACCGAAATCTCGGACTACAGCGCCATCATCCCGATCTCGGTCATGCGCTATTTCAAACCGGGAGAGCCGCTGGATCAAATCTACGTCTCTGCAGAAACGATGGAAGTAGTTCCGCAGGTGTCCGCCGAAATCAAAGATCTCCTCACCAGGAGGCACCGAAACCAATCGCTCTTCCGGCTGGATAACCTGGCCGAGATATTGACCGCTGCAAACAAAATCAGCCTGGGGTTGACGCTGGTGCTTCTCGTGATAGCTACCATTTCGCTGGTTGCCAGCGGCATCAGCATCATGAACATCATGCTGATCACCGTTACCGAACGCACCAAAGAGATCGGCCTGAAGAAATCAATTGGCGCAGAGCGAAAAGTCCTCCTGACCGAATTTCTTGTGGAAGCCTTGATGCTGAGCAGCGGCGGCGGGTTGGTCGGCGTGCTGCTTGGCGCGGCAGTGCCTTATTCGATCCGGTTTTTCACGGATGCGATACGGATTCAGATTCCGCCGATTGCGATTATTTTGGGATTTGGAGTAACGCTGCTGGTTGGATTGACGTTCGGGATGATTCCCGCTCTGAGAGCTTCGCGAATGAACCCTGTGGAGGCATTGAGGTACGAGTAGAACCGCTGGAGATGCGGAGTACGCTGCATTACAGCGTCTACCGCGTACTCCGCGTCTTCAGCGGTTAAAAAACGGATCGAATCCGCCGGAGCCCTTCCTCAATTACCGGAATTGATGTTGCATACGAAAGACGAAGGTAGCCTTCGCCGTATTGCCCGAAGCATGATCCCGGGAGCAGCGCAACTCCAGCCTTTTCGAGAATCAGATTCGCCAGGTCGCTGGATGTCATTCCAGTTCCCTTGATATTCGGAAAAACATAAAATGCGCCTTGCGGCCGCTGGCATGTCATCCCGGGTATCTGGTTCAATCCATCGACAATAATATTTCGGCGACGCTGGTATTCCTCTACCATCCCGTCCACCATTCCCTGCGGACCAATGATCGCTTCAATCCCGGCAAACTGCGTGAAATGAGCGGTGGACCCCAGCGAATGGGTGAGCAACAACCCCACCTTCTCCGCCAGCGGCTTTGGCATGATCCCGTAACCAAGACGCCATCCCGTCATGGAATAGGTTTTGGAAAAGCCATCCACAATAATCGTCCGATCCTTCATTCCCGGGAGCGAAGCAATTGAGGAGACCTGCAATCCGTCGTAAGCAATCCGGGCGTAAATCTCATCCGACATAACCCAGCAGTCATATTTCTGGGCTTGTGCAGCAATATGCTTCAGATCTTCGTCCGGAATGACACCCCCGGTAGGATTGCTCGGCGAATTCAAAATGATCAGCTTTGTGCGCTTGCTGATGAGCTTGTCAAAGGCCGCCAGATCGAAGGAAAAGCTGTTCTCCTCAAGAAGCGGCACAGGAACAGGCACGCCTCCTGCGACACCGATCATGGCCTCGTACGTTGGAAATCCCGGGTTCGGATAAATAACCTCGTCGCCCGGTTCCACCAAAGCGAGCGTCGGGAAGAACAGATTCGGCTTGCCTCCCGGACTGACCACCACTTCATCCGGGTGAATCTCAATACCTCGCCGGCGACCAATATCCTCGGCAATTACTTTGCGAAGGCCGGGAACTCCGGCCGGATCCGTATATCGTGTCTTCCCTTCACTGATTGCTTTAATACCTGAAAGGCTGACATTCGCAAAGGTTTCGTAATCAGGCTGGCCGATTTCAAAATGGACGATGTCTCTTCCGGCCGCCTCCAGTTTTCCTGCTTTGGCTAGTACCTGGTAAGCACCCTCGGGCGCAAGATGGTTTGTGCGTTGGGCGTAAGACATAGAACCTCATTGACGAATTACGAGTTACGAATTACGACTTGACGAGTTGGACAACACGCTCCTACTTCTTTCCTTTGAGGAGGTTTTCAAGGCTGTTGAATTCTTCGTCAGGCATCGTGAACCAGTTTTCGCGCGCTGGGAATTTAACGGCCTTAACCTCGTCGTGATACTCCTTCAGACCGTTCAGAATGACTTCGCCAGCGTTGGCAAACATTTTAGCCATCTTGGGCTTGAACTTTGGGAAGAGGCCAAACATATCGTGGTAGATCAGCAACTGTCCGTGCGCATGGGGACCGGATCCCAATCCCATGATGATGCAGTTTTCGGAACGTTCCGTGATCAGCTTGCAAAGACGATCGGGAACGAGCTCAAGCAGAACGGCAAAGGCACCGGCTTTTTCGAGCGCCTTGGTATCATCGGCAATTTTCTTGGCAAGCGCGGCGTTTTTGCCCTGTACCTTGAATCCGCCGAGGGCGGCAACGGATTGTGGAGTCAAGCCGAGATGTCCGATCGCGGGAATACCCGCATCCACGATTGCTTTGATGCGGGGCGCCATGGCCTCGCCGCCTTCCAGTTTGATCGCATCGCACCCGGCTTCCGCCATGAATCGTCCGGCATTCAGTACGGCGAGTTCATTGCTGGGTTGGTACGACATGTAGGGCATATCGCCGACCAGAAAAACATTCGGCGCTCCCCTGCGAACGGCGGCTGCATGGCGAATCATGTCGTCCATCTTGACCGGCAGGGTGGTGTCATAGCCCAACATTGTCATGCCAAGGCTGTCGCCTACGAGGATCATTTCGATGCCGGCCTGTTCCTGGAGGTAGGCGGTAGGAAAATCGTAGCAGGTCAACCAGGTGATCGGCTCACCCTTTTCGACTTTCTGGAACAGGTATGGCAAGGTAACTTTTTCACGTGCTTTGGTCATGACTTCAATGGCTCCTTTAGTATTTTTGCAGCCGCGAGTACCAATACCCATCGCGAGCAGGGATGCGATTCTAACAGAAAACCCTCCATCCGTTAAAAGAATAAGTGCCGCCCTCTCCCGCGTTTTCAGCGTACTCCGCGTATTCAGCGGTCCCGTGAAATAAATCCCTCCTCAACGAAACATTGTCCATATGGAACTGAAGCATTCCGAAACAACCGGCCACCTCATAAATCTTTTCTACAAGGTCTATGCAACTCTTGGATTTGGATTCCTTGAGCGCGTTTATTTGAATGCAATGGTGGTTGCCGCAAAGGATTTCGGGCTGAATATCCAAAAGGACTTCCCTATTCGAGTCAGTTTCGAAAATGTGATCATTGGGAGATATGTGGCTGACTTGGTTGTAAATGACGCAATAATAGCGGAACTAAAAACCGTCGGGACACTCATTCCGGAACACGAGGCTCAGCTGCTCAATTATCTCAAGGCGACTGAATATGAAGTTGGTTTCTTGTTCAACTTCGGCCCAAAACCGCAGTTCAAGCGCATGGTTTTGGAAAATTCAAGAAAGGGGAGTCTTTCATGGATTAGGACCGCGGAAGGACGCGGAGTACGCTGAATACGCGGGTTGTTTAAAATGATATTGGGAGAGAAGAGCATGCAGGTATAATGGTAGGGTTTTGGACATTGAGGGGGAAAATGATGTACCTAGAAAGCACTAATCGGCAGTCTCCGAAAGTCAACCTGGCGGAAGCCCTGATCCAGGGACAAGCTCCCGATAAGGGTTTGTACCTGCCGATCTCTATTCCCCGCTTCGCTTCCGGCGAATTAGATGCACTCAAAAGCAAATCCTATCCGGAAATCGCTTTTGCCGTCTTAAGCAAATTCACGCAGGATACGTTTACGCACTCGAGGCTTGAACAGATGTGCCGCAGTGCCTACGACTACGAAGTCCCATTGGAAAGTGTCGATAACAAGCGCTTTGTCATGCGCCTCGATCGCGGACCAACGGCTTCGTTCAAGGATTTTGCCGGACGTATGATGGGCCAGATGTTCGGGGCCCTTCGGGAACAGGCAACCGACCGGCTCGTAATCCTTACCGCGACCAGCGGCGACACTGGAAGCGCCGTGGCACACGCTTTCTATAGAATTCCCCGAGTGGAAGTCATGGTCCTGTTTCCGCCGGATGAAGTCAGCAACCGGCAGCGAAAGCAAATGACCACGCTTGGAGAAAACATCACGGCCGTCGGTGTTGCCGGCAAATTCGACGATTGCCAGGCACTGGTCAAACAGGCATTTGCGGATCCAAGCCTGCAGCACATGCACCTGACGTCAGCCAACTCCATCAACATTGGCCGACTGCTTCCACAGATTGTTTACTATGTATACGCCTATGTCCGTCTGGCCCAAGCCGGTGCACCGGTGATTTTCTCGATCCCTTCCGGCAATTTCGGCGACATGATGGGAGCACTTCTGGCGTCACGCATGGGGCTGCCGATCGAAAAACTCGTCATCGCAACGAATGCCAACGACGAAGTGGAAAAGTTCATGGAATCCGGGCGCTACGAAAAGATCGTCCCGTCGCGCTCCTGCATTTCAAATGCGATGAACGTCGGGCACCCGAGCAATTTCGCGCGCGTAATCGCGCTGTTCGGCGGCTGGATGGACGAAGCGGGAGGCGTTCGCGAGATGCCGGACATGGCCCTGATGGAGCAGGAACTGTGGGCCACTAGCGTCAGTGACGACGATACCCGCAAGACGATTCAGCGCGCCTGGCAACAGCACAAGCTGCTGCTCGAGCCGCACGGAGCGGTTGGCTGGCTGGGACTGGAACGTTATCTCGACAAAAATCCGTCTTCTTCAATTGCCATCTCCGTAGAAACGGCGCACCCTGCGAAATTCCCGGAGGAGATCGAGCGATTACTTGGCTTTTCGCCGGAGGTTCCCGCGACGCTCGCAGAAGTAGAAAAGAAGCAGGAAAATTATCAGAACATGCCTAACGATTATGCGGCGTTCCATCGGTTGCTGACCCAAACATATGGCGTGTAAATTCCAATTGCAGATTTCCGATTCCATATGAAAAACCAGTAAGCGCTTTTCTCTGGAATTTGAAATCTGAAATCTGAAATCTGCAATCTGCAATTCAGAGGCTGATCATGAAATACGTGATTTTTCTTGGCGACGGAATGGCCGATTACCCCATCCCTGAACTGGATGGCAAAACCCCGCTGATGGTGGCGAAAAAGCCCGCCATGGACCGCATTGCGCGCGAAGGATGCACAGGCCTGTTCCGAACGATTGAACCGGACATGCAGACCGGATCCGCCATCGCCAACCTTTCCGTGCTCGGATACAACGCAACCGAGCTCTTTCATGGAACCGAGGGACGCGGTGTGCTTGAGGCCGCCAGCCTGGGAATTGAACTCGATCGGAATGACATGGCAATGCGCGTCAACCTGATCTGCATCGAAGACGGCAAAATTCGCAGCCACTCCGCGGGCCATATCACGACCGAAGAGGCTCGTATTCTCATTAATGATGCCCAGCAGCATTTCAAAGAATGGAATCTCCGTGTGTATCCGGGTCTCAGCTATCGCCATCTGCTTGTGGTGCCGGGAGGTGAATTCATGCTCGAGTGCTTCCCTCCCCACGACAACGTCGGGGCCCCCTGGAAGGACCTCATGGTCAAGCCGATCACTGCCGCTGGTCGGGAGACGGCCGAACTGCTGAACCGCATGGTTGAAGAATCCCAGAAGTTTCTTGAAAAGCACCCGGTGAATCTGAAACGCAGGCAAGAGGGAAAACAGATGGCCAACTCTTTGTGGCCATGGGCACCCGGGAAAAAGCCCGTGATGCAGACCATCCCACAAAGATTCGGGGTTTCAGGAGCCGCCATCACCGCAGTGGATCTGATAAAAGGTCTGGCTATTTACGCGGGCATGAAGCCGATCAATGTTGAAGGCGCGACCGGACTTTACGATACAAATTACGAGGGAAAAGCCGACGCTGCGTTGAAAGCGCTGGAGGATGTCGATTTCGTATATATCCACGTGGAAGCGCCGGATGAAGCAGGGCACGAAAAGAATCTTCCGTTGAAGATACGCTGCATCGAAGATCTGGACCGTAGGCTCATCCAGCGCGTGCTGGAAGGAATCGAAAAGAAGGGGTGGGATGCTACAGTGGCTGTCTTGCCGGATCACCCGACGCCGATTGCCCATGGCAATCACACGCGTGAAGCAGTGCCGGTAGCCATCCGTTCGCCCAGGCTTCAGGCAGATGCGGTGTCATCTTACGATGAGGATAGCGTCAGGCAAGGCTCGCTGGGATTATTAACGGGCTCCCGGTTTATCGAGACTTTTTTCTTACACTCCAAGAATCAGCGATCCTAATAGGCACTTGATTTTTATTGGAAGCGCTGCAGCGGCGTCGGTGGGTTTTACACTGATATCACTCTTTGTAAGTCCTCTTTACATCTTCACCTATATCATTCAATGAGCGAACAATTGCCTTCACATTCTTTGACAATTGGTTTCGCCTAAACACCATCCGTTCAACAAGTTACATATATTTTTTCAAACCTGTCAACCAATTGTAAACAGGGCCGGTCTCTTGCATTTCTCTCCAATGTACTTTGCACTAAAGGGAGAGAATATGAAAAAGTATCTAGTAGTTTTTTGTTTGCTTCTGTTCTGCGCTGGTTTATCGAGTACTGTTTTTGCAACCACTATGTCTTTTCATGAACAATGGACCGGAACAAAAACCATCGACAATTCAGGGATCTACCCGGAGTGGTGGAGCACTAAGTTTGATTTCCCCAATGCGGGACCCGCAGGCGCCTACACAAATGGCAAGTTTGAATACGACAGCTATATAAACAACATTGGTGCTTTCACCATCACCATCAAGGGGTACGGTGATACTGACAAATATAAGCCGATCGATCTTTTCCTCGATTTTAATAGTGATCACTATTCCTGGCTCAATGGCTCCAAGAATGGGGCAACCGGAGTCATTGCCGGCTATGATGTAGCAGAGACCGTTCCTTTTACTCTTACCATGGACATCAAGAATAATAAGCTCCTTTATAACGGCTCCCAGGTAGGCGGCTTATCAGGCGTTAACCTGAATACCTTTCTTAACAAGCAGGAACTTTATGTAGGGATAGGCTGTCACTTTACATTAAGTGAAATCGATGTGGATGTCAGCGCGGTCACCTCATCCCAAACCACAAACCCCGTGCCGGAACCAGGATCCCTTGTTCTGCTCGGGTCTGGAATTGCAGCGCTGGGATTAGCGTTAAGGCGCAGAAAGCAGTAACTTAATTCTCCCGCACTTCTCGAATGGTTAATCCAGAGCCGCCGTCAGGCGGCTCTTTGTATTTGGAGTGAGTGACGCATCTGTGGGCGGGCGATGCCGTTACGGCTTCTTGTCCGCATAATGAAATTCATACTTCTCGGTCAGCGATACCGCCATGCACAGAAACGGCTTCTGGAATTTCAGCGTTTCCATCGGACAGTGCCACACGCCCTTCGGAATCACGACCGCCGTTGATACGGAAAAGATGTGATTTTCCTCCTGCCCTTTCGGTCCGATCTTGAAGTTAACCTCCGCCCCCAGCGTTCCGATGTCCTTGGGATCCGATCCGATAAAATAAACCACTTCATCGTGATCATGAATATGCGGCTCGGTGGACATCCCGAGTTGCCCAACCTTCAGTCCGAATGCATAAATAATGTTGCAGGGAAAGCCATTCAGAATATCGGCTCCCGCGGAAAACATCGACATCTCCCCCATCTTATGAACGGGCAGTTTCACAAGGCACTTGCCGTATTTGGACTTTCCATCGGAAGTCTCTTTTGAAACGCCTTGTACCAGCGGATTGGCCAACCCTAAAAGCGAACCCGCCGATGCTGCTGCAGCACTCCCAACTGCAAGGGTCTTTACAAATCCTCGTCTACTTGTCATGGCCTCTCCAGATTTCAGATTTCGGATTCCAGATTTCTTCGGAAATTGGAAATCCGAAATTATGAATTTTTTTCTCCAATGAGTATTCGCGCATCCACGACGCGCGCACCGGAACCGGCTGGAAGCACGATGAGCGGATTGATATCCATCTCCTCAATTTCCGGAAAATCGGTTACCAACTGCGACAGTCGCGACAGCGATTCCGCAATCGCATCCAGATCGGATGGTGGCTCACCGCGGTATCCCATCAGCAGCCGGATCCCCTTAATATTTTCAATCATGTGCCGCGCACCAAGCTCCCGGATCGGCGCAATCCGGAATGTAACATCCTTCAGAACCTCAACGTAGATGCCGCCCAATCCAAACATAAGCAGCGCCCCGAAGTGCGGATCGCGCTTCATCCCGAGAATGGTTTCCTTCCCGCCGCGCACCATTTCCTGAACCAACACACCCCAGATTTCCACGTTCTCCTTCGCGGCTTTGACCTGCTGAACCAGGTCTTCGTAGGCTTCCTTCACATCTCCTTCCGACTCCAGGTTCAGCCGCACACCTCCTACATCCACCTTGTGGATGATATCGGGCGAAACAATCTTCAGCACAACCGGGAAACCGATATCCGCCGCCGCGGCTATAGCTTCTGTCGCATTCTGCACCATCTTCGACTTCAGCATGGGGAGTCCATATGCCTTGAGCACGGCATGCGCTTCGGGCTCAGGCAGGAATCGGCGCCCCTCCTTTTTGCCTTGGTCAGGATCTTCTTTACGGTCTCAGGCTGAAGATCCTCGAAGTGCCTGACTTGTGTGCGCGGCCGCGAACGCCACTCCACGTACCGGGACATTGCGCTGAGCGATCTTGCCGCATCCTCCGGAAATCGGTAGTGCGGGATCTGGGCTTCCTCGAGAATCTTCAGCGACGCCTCAATATCACCGGTTGCCATATACACGACAAACACGGGCTTGTTGGAAAACCGAGCCTGCTGCACGATCACTTTCGAGGTTGCCTGCAGATTCGTAAGCATCTGTGGAACGCAGATAACGATGACGCCATCCACATTATCGTCGGTCAGTACCGCCTGCATGGCCAACTGATACCGCGACTCATCCGCGTCTCCGATAAGATCGATCGGATTATTCAAACTGACGGTCGGAGGCAAATCCTTCATCATGATCGACTTGGTTTTTGCATCAAGTTCAGACAGCTTCAATCCATGGCGGACAGAGTTGTCCGTCGCCATGATCCCGGGACCACCCGCATTGGTCACAATGGCGACACGGTTGCCCTTCGGCAACGGCTGATTCGCAAAAGACATTCCATACCGGAACAGGTCTTCGAGCGTATCGACTCGAAGCACGCCGCATTGAGCAAAGAGCGAGTCATAGACCTCATCCGATCCCGCGAGTGCACCGGTATGCGAAGCGGCCGCCTTGGCTCCCTCTATGGTTCTCCCTGATTTCACTCCCAGGATCGGCTTCTTCTCGGAAACACGCTGGGCAAGCCGGACAAACTCCTTCGGGTTTTCAAGTGCCTCGAGGTACATCAAGATGACATCAGTGTTCGGATCATCCGCGAGCGCCTCCAGCACATCGTTTTCGTAGATGTCCGCTTTATTGCCGATGGAGATGAATTTGGAGAAACCGATCTTTTCACCCGCTGCATATTCCAACGCTGCAACGCCGACGGCTCCGCTCTGGGAGATAAATGCGATTTTGCCGCCCAGGGGGAAATTTCGCGAAAAGGTAGCGTTCAGCGATACCGCGGGATCTGTATTGATGACACCAAAACAGTTGGGGCCAACCACCGCCATTCCATACTCCTGCGCCACAGCCTGCAACTGGTGCTCGAGTTCAATGCCATTTCCGCCTACTTCCTTGAAGCCGGCGCTGATAACAATCGCGCCTTTGCATCCCTTCCGCCCTGCTTCCTTGAGTACCTGCGGCACATAGCCGGCGGGAACCAGCACCACCGCTAGGTCCACTTCATCCGGCACGTCCATTACGGTCGGGTATGCGCGCACGCCCAGGATACTCTTGGCTTTACTGTTGACCGGATAGACGCAACCGCTGTACCCGGCAAAAAGAAGATTCGCGAAAACAGCGCGGCCAAGACTGTGAGTTTTAGCCGATGCACCAATTACTGCGACTGAACGAGGAGCAAAAATTGCCTTCAGCTGGTCTGACTTGGGCATATCAAGAATCCTAGGAAATCTGATATCGGACGATCGGGACCTTCTGGTAGCTCCCGCTACTGATAGAGAAAACTCCGACTTCAGGGTTGGACGGATTAACGACCGAAACGATATAGGAAAACAGCCCGGGATCCGAACTGAGAAAGATATCTATTTCCGAAGGCTCTGCGCGCAGAATCCTATGGGAATGGAAAACCCCTACAAAAGATTCCTTCATGGAATCCATTTGCTCCATGATTGTTTTCACTTCAGGGTGCGAAATGACGAAACCAAGGTCCGGATCCTTGTAGAAGTCGCCGAATGACTCAAATAGCGATTTCCACTCAGGCTCGTTCCGGAGGTTTGTTCTGCAAGGGTAGAGTGTGGATGGGTGATAGGGATCTTTGCCGCCAATGAGTCCGAATGCCTTGTGCGGAAGTGCATCCACACAGATCCGGATCAATTCCTGATACAGCAGCTCGGGAATATGGATTTCGGGCATCGGGTAAAACTATAACATAAAACAGTAGCCAGTAGTCAGTAGCCAGTAGTCAGTAGCCAGTAGTCAGCATAACTACTGACTACTGGCTACTGACTACTGCTTTTAGTTAGCTGGGCGGCACTTTCCCCATTGCAGGCATGGGATCCTTGGGGCGTGCGACACGGGCAAATTCATATCCGGCCGCAATGATCGGGCTGAGCGTCCCCCCCGCCAACACCGTAAACCGCAGGCAGAGGCCGCCGAACAACCCGAGCACGGCAGCCAGACCGCCGGCCATTCCATGTCCTCCACTCAACTCCAGGAAGAACGGGATCACCAATCCACAGGCAATGACTCCAAGCCAGAATGCCGGCGCAACCGCTCCCGAAAGAACACGCCTGGCGGAGTACCTGGATTCCACCGTTCTATAGGCGTTGTACAGGAACACAACCAGCACAAACATCTCGAGCAGCAGAATCCAGACATCTATGCCCGCCAACAACTCCAACTGCGTAGCCGCAACCCCCAGGCCTCCTCCAATCAGCATGATGGCCATGATGCCCGCCGATACCGCCGAAATGAAGAACAGCACCGGCAACAGGGCGGTATGCCACAAAGAAATAGGTTGGCTATACCCGAGCAGAAGCCCCGTGTAAATCACCGTAAGAAACGCGAAAACAGCGCCCAGGGCGCCCACGATGTGGCGTGCCGATGCATCCTCAGCCAGTGCGCCCGGGAAAGGCCATACCAGCCATCCCATGTGAATGGCCGCAAAGATCATGAACAGGACAATGATGATCGTTCCCCTGGCAATCCATGAGGTCTTCGGTTTCATCCAGACCCTCCAGGCATTGAAAGGGTTGCCAAGATCGCAAAGCAGGAACATCGTCCCAAGGAGCACACAGGGCAGGCCCAGTGTGATTCCGATCTTGGAAACGCTCATCCAGTCCGCACCGCCCGCCCAATCAGCGACAACACCCACCAGGTAAGCTCCGCCGCCGACGCCGGCCAGAAAGAGGTACGCGGCAATCAGCCAGCGCCACTCCACCTGGACCTGGCCCTCCAATTTCACGGATCCCATAAAATTCTCCTATCAGCAATTGTGCCCAAATTCCGGGTACCGCACGGAACTACCTCGGGGGCAGATAATAGACTTTAGGTTCGGTGCCAACCTCAGGCCGCAGGACAAAACCGCGTTTTGTCTTGATGAGATAGGATGCTTCGCTTTCAGGGTCGTCGAGATCGCCGAAAACCCGCGCCTTCCCCGGACAGACCTGCACGCAGGCAGGTTCCTTTCCCCCGGCGCGTCGATCGAAGCAGAAATCGCATTTCGTAGAAACGCCGTTTCCGCTTTTCTCCTCCCAGGCCTTCATGCAGAACTTTTCATAATCGCTGACTGGAAGCCCTTCGGGGAAATAGCTTTTGTACTCGCTTACCGAATAGCGCGCGCCGTACGGGCACGCCATCATGCAGTACTTGCACCCAATGCACTTGTTTTTGTCAATCCGGACGATTCCATCCTCTGTCTGGTAGGTTGCACCCGTAGGGCAGACCTTCATGCAATCCGGTTCTTCGCATTGATTGCAAAGCACCGGCAGCGCCTGCCGAACAGAATTGGGATACGTCCCTACCTCACCACGCAGGACACGGCTCCAGAACACGCCCGGTGGCGTATGGTTCGCTTGTTTGCATCCCATGACGCAGGAATAGCATCCATAGCATCTCTTGAGGTCAATGACCATTCCGTAACGTGCCATATTCAACTCCAAATAAAATTGTCCAAAGCCATCGGCCTGAACGCCGGCGAGACGCCGGTGTTCCCGGCAAGCTACGCCTTATAGATTTTCACCCGGACGCAGATGTCCTGGCCTAAGGTCAGAGGATCCGTGTGCGCCCCATCCATCATGACGAGATCGTTGAAAAATGCCCCTTTGCCTTTGGCAATCGGCATGTAGTTCCCCCAGTGGCCGCCAATGGCGGCAATGGCCACATGGTGCGGTTCGATTCCTTCGCTCAGCGAAACCCAGCCCTTGACCCGTTTGCCCTCCGGGTTTTCCAGCCAAACAAAGTCGCCGTCCTTGATCCCCTTCTCCTCGGCGGTCTTCCGGTGCATCTGGGTACCGTAGATATTGGGATCTTCCTGGGTGATCTCATCCAGGTACGGGTTTTGTTGCGTCATGGAATTGCACTGGGTAACAGGGCGCCAGTAAAACGCATTCATATCGTATTCCGGCTTGTCGTGACCGTGGGTCGGACAGGGGAACCAATCCGCAAGCGCCTTAAAAACACCCCAGTTCAGATCGATGTACTTTTTCTCCGGATCGTACTCGCTGCAAATCTTGGTGATCTGTTCGCCGGCATCTATGAAATACTCGAAATAGATCGGAACCCTGGAGGGGTTGAACCACTTCCAGTACACGTCCTCCTTGCGCTTTGGCCATGTAAAGACCGCTGTCTTGCTGACGTGCTCCAATCCATGATCCGGCCCGAACCGGTCTTTCAGGAGACGATCCACAACATCCGGCCACGTATGCTCCCGGCTCCCGTCTTCACACAGTTTGTTTTCGGGACTGAACGGCCCGCCGTAGCGCATCACCGTCATATCATTCAGCGCCTTGTAATATTTCGGCAGTATGTCAAGGCGCTTGCAGATTTCCATCAGCACCTCGTTGAAATCGCGCCGCTCATACATCGGCTTGATTGCCGGCTGCCGAATCGTCCAGCCCCAATCATCCTCCCCCTGCGGATGCGAAAACGTGGAGGGGAAGCTCACGGCAGGGGTGTATCGCTCGAGATAGCAGGTATCCGGCAACACAATGTCGGCCACCGCTTCCTCGAATTCCGTGAGGTAGAGCTGGAAGGAAAAGATGAAGTTGAACTTCTTCAGGAAGTTCTCCGTCACGATCTCCGCATTCCCCATCGTCATAACCGAGTTGGACCCGAAATTGACCATGACGTCCGGACGGTAGCCGATTTTGAACTGGTCGAGGATGTCGAACCACTTATCATTCATGATAGTGAACGCATTGTAGATCGAGGTAGGGAACATATCGTGCAGGTCGAGTCGCGTCGGCGCTTTGGGCACTCGCAGCGGGTACGGAACGTGGTCATAGACCCAGGCTTTTGCAACCAAAAGTCCATCTTCATCGGGGTATGGAATCTGGTAGGGCTTGCCCGTAGGCTTGTAGCCTTCGGTAACAGCCGCGCCCAAACCCATTGCGGCGCCGTAGGTATCGGCAGCGCCCAGGATGTGGTTGATCATATCAATGGAGAGACAGGTCCACCCGGAATTGACGTGCCCCTGGGAGCCTCTGAAGAAGTGCGCTGCTATCGGGCGCTTTGGAATTTTTTTCGGTCCCTGCTCCGTCTGGATCGTTACCGTAGCACCAATCTCGGCACATTCAACGATCTCTTTTCCCAGGCGGCGGATCGTGGCCGCCGGGATCCAGGTAATCTTCTCCACGTATTCGGGCGAGTACTTTTTGACGTGCTCTTTGAGGAGCTCGAACGCAGGACGGCATTTCACGCCATCAACTTCATATACTCCCAGCAAAGCCACATCATGCGCCGTGTCTTCATACTGAACACGCGTCACCGAGGGATCGTTGTGCACTTTAGGACAATTGTCCACCAGGTCCCAAACCAGCGGCTTATTGGTGGCTTTGTCCCGCATATATCGGCCATCCGAGGGCCGGACCAGATAGGGCCCGTTTGTCTTGTACTTAAGGTATTCGTCATCCCAGACTCCAAGTTCGTTCAGAAATACATTCACGAACCCGAGAGCAAGCGCTCCGTCGGTACCGACACGGATCGGCACCCATTCATGCGCCTTGGACGCCTGCGGACTCTGCATAGGATCGAATGTGATCGTCCTGGCTCCGCGCGCCCGCGCGTCAGCGGCCTGCTGGGCATTCTGGATGGCGGTATGCCCGGCGCCATGCCCTTTCGAACAGCCGAAATTCAAGGGCAGGTTGCAGTGTGCGAAATCGGGAATGATTGACCAGGCGACGTGCATGATGCCGTTCATGAAATGGGCGCCGTTTCCGCAGTGCAGCCCTCCTCCGGACACCCAGTAGTTGGGCGTTCCGAAAGCCTTGTTGAACGCGGTGACCGCATACCGGATCTCGGAAGCTTGTGTTGTCGTGGCCTGGAAGTAGGCGCCGCGCGAATCCCGCTCGTGGCATTCCTTCAGTTTCTTGACAATGGTATCAAGCGCTTCTTCCCAAGTGATCCTCACGAATTTCGGATCAACGCCGAGACCTTTCTGCGGGTTGGTTCGTTTCAGGGGATAGTTTACGCGATACGGATCGTACAGCAGGTGTGTCCCGGCCAGACCCTTGACGCAGATTTTGCCCCGGCCCGTGGGAGCCTCCGGATTTCCTTCAATCTCCGTAACCACTCCGTTCTGCCGATGAACACGGATACCGCACATGCAGTAGCACTGGCCGCAACATGTCGGAATCCAAACATCCTCCTGAACGCTAGACGCTTGTGTAGCAGCCATCTAAGTGTCCTTTCCTTGATGAATTTGCGCCGAAGGCGCCTTGGAGTGCGGCAGCAAGCTGCCGCCTTTCAACAGTGCTTTATCGCACACATTACTAAAGCTCAAGCAAGCCTGCACACTCCAAGGGTTCCGCCGCAGATAAAAATGAAACATCCCTAAATCACTCCATCTGATTTCAGCTCTTCAATCTGCCTGCCGCTAAAGCCCAAAACATCAGCAAGAATCTCCCGCGTGTGCTCCCCCAAAACAGGCGGAGGGATGCGAACAGTCGCTTTCGATTCCGAATACTTGACCGGAATGCCTACCAGCCTGATCTTTCCGGCTTTCGGATGATCCATTTCCACCAGCATATTCCTATGAAGCACCTGTGGATTCTGAAACACCTCGTCCATCGTATTGATCGGAGCGCACGGGACTGCATCCTCGTTCAATAACTGAACCCATTCATCGCGAGGGCGTGTCTTCATGATAGGAGCGATGATCCCGATGCACTCCTTGCGATTCCTGACACGCAGCGGATTCGTCTTGAATCGTGGATCATCAATCAATTCCGGCATTCCGATGATTTTGCAAAATCGGCTCCAGAGCTGGTCATTCCCAACGGCAACAATCACGTACTTATCTTTGGTTTCAAACCCCTGATACGGGACAATGGTTTCGTGCGCTGTCCCCCAGCGCCTGGGGATATCCCCGGAAACCAGATAGGAGCTTGCAATATTCACCAGCGCCGCGACCTGCGTCTCCAACAGCGACAAATCAACCCGTTGGCCCTTCCCTGTTTTTTCGCGCGCATACAGAGCCGCGCAGATGGCGCCTTGTGCGGAAATACCCGTGGTAACGTCCGTGATCGCTACCCCCACTTTAACCGGGGGCCCCTCGGGCTCGCCTGTAATACCCATAAGGCCGCCAAACGCAGACACAGCCAGATCGTAGCCTGCACGGTTACTAAAGGGACCATCGGGCCCGAAGCCGGTGATGGAACAGTAAATGATGCGTGGGTTGATCGCGCTCAGCGTCTCATATCCGATGCCGAGCCCATCCATGGTTCCCGGAGTGAAGTTCTCGATGACGACATCGGATTTGAGGACAAGCGATTTCACGATCGCAATGCCCTCAGCCTTTTTCATGTCTATGGTGATGCTGCGCTTATTGCGATTGACACAGAGGAAATAGGCGCTTTCTCCAGGCGCTGCGAACGGCGGCCCCCAATGGCGAGTCTCATCGCCGACACCAGGGCGTTCGACCTTGATGACATCCGCACCAAGATCCCCCAGAATCATTGAACAATACGGTCCCGCCAACACCCTGGAAAGATCAAGCACTCGAATATCACTAAGCGGACCATTCATATAGACACCGAAGTAATTTCAGATTCCAGATTTCAGATTTTCGATTCGAGATTTCACAAATTCAGATCAGGAATCCGGAATCGGGAATCTGAAATCTGGAATTTATATTCAGACTCTCTCCACAATTGTTGCGATGCCCTGGCCAACGCCGATGCACATTGAGACCAGACCATAGCGGGCACCTCGACGCCTCATCTCGTGGACAAGCGTTGTAAAGATCCGTGCTCCCGTGGACCCCAATGGATGCCCAATCGCAATGGCCCCACCGTTGACATTTACTTTCGCCGGATCAAGCCCAAGTTCACGGATGCAAGGGATCGACTGGGCTGCAAACGCTTCATTCAGCTCAACCAGATCAATATCCCCAATCTTCAATCCCGCGCGCTCAAGCGCCTTGCGCGTCGCCGGCACCGGTCCCATGCCCATAAAGGATGGATGAACGCCTGCCACCGCGCTGGCAACAACGCGGACGATCGGGGCATACCCAAGTTCCCGGGCTGTCTGTGCATCCATCAACAGCACTGCGGCGGCGCCATCGTTCACGCCACTTGCATTGCCGGCTGTGACAGTCCCGTCCTTTTTGAATGCAGGCGGCAGTTTCGCCAATTGCTCGATGGTGACATCAGGCCGCGGATGCTCATCCCGGTCAACCAGGATAACCTCGCCCTTCTTGGCTCCCTTTGTCGGAACATTGACAATCTCATCTTTGAACCTGCCGGCAGTAAAAGCCGCACCCCATTTCTGCTGGGTTTTAAGGGCAAACTCGTCCTGTTCCTGCCTAGTAATGCCGTACTTCGCAGCAACGTTCTCCGCCGTCTCACCCATCCCTTCGATTCCATATTTCTCTTTCATCTTCGGATTCACGAAACGCCAGCCAATGGTCGAATCATAAACTGCGGCATCACGGGAGAATGCAGAGTCGGCCTTGGGGAAGACAAAAGGCGAGCGGGTCATGGACTCTGTGCCGCCGGCAATAAACACGTTCCCTTCGCCAACCTTGATCGCCTGCGCGGCGCTATTGATTGCATTCAGCGCCGATCCGCACAAACGGTTGATGGTCTGGCCTCCCACCTCAACAGGATATCCGGCCAACAACAGGGCCATCCGCCCAACATTCCGGTTGTCATCGCCAGCCTGATTCGAGCATCCAAAGATCACATCCTCAACTTTGTTGGGATCGAGATTATTGCGCTTGGTAATTTCCGCTATGCAGAGTGCCGCGAGATCATCGGAGCGGACATCCTTGAGTACGCCGCCATATTTCCCTACGGGTGTGCGAACTGCATCGACAACAACAGCGTCCTTCATCACATCCTCCTGTCCCAGCCAATTGGCCGGAGCGCCGGCGTCTCGCCGGCATCACATTTCGTTTACTGCATGCGCGTTCGATCAGCCTTCACAAATCTCCGTGCCACCGGGAGTGCCGACGTGCCGGCTAGATGTATTGTCCACCGTCGACCTTGATCACTTCGCCCGTGATGTGCCGCGCCTTTTCGGTGCAAAGGAACGTCACCACAAACGCGACCTCTTCCGGAGTTCCCATTCTTCCGAGCACGATTTCAGCCATGGCTTTCTGCCGCACGTCCTCGGGAGCCTGCTTGACCATATCTGTTTCAATTAGCCCCGGAGCGACCGCATTACAGTTCACATTTGACTTTGCCAACTCGCGCGCAACAGTCTTGGTAAGTCCTATGATCCCAGCCTTGGCCGCTGTGTAATTGGCCTGGCCGAACTTGCCGCGCAATCCGTTGATCGACGTCACATTCACGATCTTGCCGCTCCCCTGCTCCTTGAACAGCGGCGCCACCGCGCGGATATAGTTGAAGTAGCCCTTGAGGTTGATATCCAGCGCCTCATCCCACTGTTCTTCCGTCATCTTCCAGATCACCGCATCGCGGTTGACTCCGGCGTTATTGACGAGAATGTCGACGCGGCCGAATTCTTTCAGAACGCTGGCCACCATCGCCTGGGCATCCGCGAAACTGGCAACATCGGCGCGCACTGCCAATCCCCGGCGTCCCATGGCCGCGACCTGTTCGCAGATTGCACGCGCCTCCGCATCGTGTTTGCGGTAGTTGATGGCAACGTTGGCGCCGTTTTTGGCAAAATCGAGTGCGCATGCGCTGCCGATTCCGAGACTTGCCCCTGTGACGATTGCTACCTTTCCATCAAGTTCCACGGGTTTACCCTCCAGAAATTTGGTCCTTTCCGCGGGATCTGCCATGTTCAGCAGTCATTCGCGGTTAAACGAAGCCAATGCTTCCGTCAATACATAGGCCGCCTGTAAAGCCGACGTCGGGCAGAGAGGAAAACACTCTTTACAGTTCCAGCATTCCTTCGCTGCCAGTTCCGGAATGAAGCTGATAGATCGATGCGCGCCCCTGTCCACAAACCCAATCGCATCCAACCGCTTCACTTCGGTGCAGTAGCGGACGCAAAGCCCGCACAGAACACAGAACGACGCCTCCTTCTCGAAACGATTCCTGTCTGCCCCATATTCCTGAGCAAGGCTGACCAATTCGGCCGAATCCGGCGCATGCGCCATCAACTCCTCCAGCAGAACCCGGCGGATCCGGTTCACTTTTTCCGATCTCGTTCGAATCACGAATCCGTTCTCCACCGGACGGACGCAGGCTGCAACATAGTTGATGCGCCCGTTTACTTCCGCTTCCACCGTGCAGACACGGCAGGCCCCATAAGCTTCCAGCTTTTCGTGATGACACAGTGTCGGAATGGAAATCCCAGCTTCGCGGGCAGCATCAAGAATTGTCATCCCATCTTTAGCCCGGATTTCTTTCCCATCAATCGTTATGAAGATATCGTTCACGGCCGTGTCTCCCTGGCCAGCATCCTGGCCTCTTCATGAATGGGAGGAGGAACCGGCTCGCCGGATAAACGACGGACCGCACCGAAACGCGACGGGCAGACCTCAAAGCAGGTCCCACAGCTGTTGCATTTTCCCTGGTCAATCACGTGAATCTGGTTTTTACCGCCGCCAATCGCCTGCGTCGGACATTTCCTGAGGCAGATCATGCAGGCCTTGCACTTCTCCGGATCAATGCAATAGGAAACCAGCTGCTTGCAGACAAACGCCGGGCATTTTTTCCCCTTGATGTGCGCGTCGTATTCGTCGCGGAAATAGCGAATCGTGCTCAGCACCGGGTTCGGAGCGCTTCCGCCCAGCGCGCACATCGATGCCAGCTTTGTTGTCTCAGCCAGATCCTCCAGAAGCTCAACATCCCCTTCTTTGCCCTTCCCCTGGCTGATGTTCGTTAAAATTTTGAGCATCTGCCGGATGCCTTCCCGGCACGGCGTGCATTTGCCGCACGATTCCTCGGCTAGAAAATCCAAAAAATACCTGGCGACATCAATCATGCAGGTATCTTCATCCATCACGATCATGCCGCCCGATCCCATGATGGCGCCCACTTTTGCCAGCTCATCAAAATCAACCCCGATATCGAGGAATTGTTCGGGAATGCAACCACCGGAGGGGCCGCCGGTCTGCACCGCCTTGAACTTCTTTCCTTTGGGGATACCACCGCCTACCCTGTAAATGATGTCCCTCAGAGTAATCCCCATAGGTACTTCGACGAGGCCGGTATTGTTTACCTTGCCGACGAGCGAGAATATTTTCGTCCCCTTGCTCCGGCCTGTTCCGATCGATGCAAGAAACTCCGGACCATTGTTGATAATCAGCGGAATATTGGCCCATGTTTCAACATTGTTGATATTGGTGGGTTTTCCGTGGAGTCCTCTTACGGCAGGGAATGGCGGCCGGGGACGAGGTTCGCCTGGCTTTCCTTCAAGCGACATGAGAAGCGCCGTCTCTTCACCGCAGACAAACGCCCCTGCCCCCCGATGCACATGAACAGAAAAATTAAAGCCGCTGCCGAGAATATTCTCTCCAAGCAAGCCATACTCTTTGGCTTGCTTAATGGCAATCGTGACATTCTCAACGGCTAGCGGGTATTCCTGTCGAACATAAATGTAGCCTTCATTGGCGCCGATGGCATACGCGCCAATTGTGAGGCCCTCCAGAACCGCATGCGGATTTCCTTCAAGCAGCGCCCTATCCATGAACGCGCCCGGATCACCCTCGTCCGCATTCACTACAACGTACTTGATGTCACCCGCACTCTTGCGGGCAAATTCCCACTTCAACCCGGACGGAAATCCGGCACCACCGCGGCCACGCAATCCGGATGACTTTACCCCTTCAATTATTTGCTCCGGCGTCATTTGAAATAAGGCTTCCATCAACGCGGAATAGCCGCCGACCGCGAAATAGCTGTCGATACTTTTGGGATCAAGTTTGATGTTGTTTCCGAGGAGAAGCCGCCGTTGATATTTGTAAAAAGGAATTTCTGATTCCTGAACCGACTTTTCGCTGGTAATGGGATCCACATAGAGCAGTCGATCGATGACCTTCCTGTTTACAATCGTTTCAGATACGATTTCTGCCGCATCCCTGGCCTGCGCCTGTACATAACAGGTCTCCTCAGGGTAAATCACCATGATGGGCCCGCGTTCACAGAAGCCCGGGCAGCCCGTTTCCCGAAGATCGACAACCTCCGTATTCAATCCCTTCTTTCTGATCTCACCTCTCAGGGCTGTGACAAGTGCAGTGGCACCCAACGCAATGCAGCCGGTTCCAGTACACACGGCAATACAAGCCTTTTGCGGATTGTCTCTGGCGATTAGCTCTTTCCGGAACTCTTCCAGTTCATCGGGCGTATTCAGCCTTGGCATACACAATCCTTACTCGTAATGTTTCAGCACCTCTTGAGAGCTCGACGGGGACATCTTTCCGTGATAGTCACCATCGATTACCATCACAGGCCCCAGTGCGCAGCAACCGACACAGCCCACAGTCTCCAGGCTAAAACGATATTCGGAGTCCGTTTCTCCTGGGCCGACTCCGATCAGATCCTGCACGGAATCGAGCAGCCGCGCCGCGCCACGCACGTGGCAGGCTGTACCCGTGCACACATGAATTTCATGGCGGCCTTTCGGGACGAGGCTGAAAGCCTTATAAAAGGTCACAATGTGCTGAATCCGGCTGAGCGGCACTTTGAGCCTAAGGCTGACCTTTTCAATAGCCTCGTCTGGAAGCCATCGATTCTCGCGTTGAATCTCGAGGAGAATCTGGATGAGCGAACCGGAATCGTCCGGATACTTCCCGATAATTTCCTCAATCCTTGCGTTGTCCATATGTCCTGTTATTTAGATTTCAAATTTCAGATTACGGATTTCAGATTTCAGATGAAGACCTGTTGATCTGAAATCTGAAGTCTGGAATCGTGAATCGCTTTTGGCTCTCGTCAAATTTCGTCAGGCCCTGCCTCGCGGAATTATTCAAATGCCTCGCAACAACCGGGGCAGGCATCCCCAGAATTCCCGAAAGCTCTCCAGTCGATCGTGGTTGCTCTTTCAGGAGGGCTAGGATCTCGGCAATCGTCAGTTTCTCTGCAATGAGTTCCTCGAAGAGCCGCATCACCCCTTCACTGCCGAAGTAGGCCTCATACTCTTCCGCTGAGTTGCAGCGCGTCCGCAGACGTTCCCTCTCCACCAACCGAATGTATGGAATCAATTTCGTAATTGCTTCCAGCTTGAACCGCAGTGCTCCCTTTTCAATTCCTTCGCCAGCCCCGATGGGTCCCAACTCGCGCAGCGTCCTTGAAAAGTCATTCATGACTTCAGCGAACCGGATCCCCTCGCCGGCAGAAACCTGTTCAATCCTCAGTCGTTCAGGATTGAGCCCGATGAGCCCGAGCATCTTCTTGCAAATCTGCACCATCGCATATGCGTGGTGATTGCCATCGGTGATGTAGTGGCACTCGTTCAGGTGACACCCGCCAATGAATACACCGTCCGATCCATTGGAGAAGGCACGGAAGACAAATGCCAGATCGACACGTCCGCTGCACATGACCCGGATCAGTTTGATATCGGTTGCGTATTGTTGTCTGGAGACTCCAGCGAGATCGGCAGCGCCGTACGCTCACCAGTTACATACGAAACCAATAACCCTTGGTTTAAAATTGGCCTCTGCTCTCATTTTGGCCCCTCACTTAACATTTCACGTTGGACGTTGGAACGCTTATGCCACAAAAAGCGCAGCATCGATCTGATCAATAATGGCCTCATCCGTGTAATGCTTCAGAACAATTGCGCCGGTTGCGCATTTTGTGTTGCAAAGCCCATCCCCCTTGCAGAGGATAGGATTTACCTTTGCCTTCCGCCCCTTTTCCGATTGGTAAAACTCAATGGCACCATAGGTACACGCGGTGATGCAGGCGCCGCACGACACACACAGGTCCTCGTTAACATCACACACGGATCCCGAAGCCGTGACAGTGTCATGCGAGAGCAATGTAACGGCTCGCCCTGCAGCTCCATAAGCCTGGCTGACCGCTTCGGTAATATGCTTCGGGTAATGTGCAGTCCCACACAAATACACGCCCTCGGCCCCAAAATCGACGGGGCGCAACTTGACATGCGCTTCCTGGAAAAACCCGTCAGGATTCAAAGTAACCTTGAACAGCGCAGCAATTTCCTTATTCCCTGAAGAGGGAATGACCGCCGCGGCCAATACGAGCGCATCGGCGTCGATCCCAAGCTCTGTTCCTAAAATGGGATCCGGCACCGTCACCCGCAGTACGCTTCGGCCATTCTCCTCAACAGCGTCCACTTGAGGCTTTGCATCTGCCTCGTAGCGGATAAATCGCACATTCCGGTTGGATGCTTCGCGGTAATAGTCCTCGCGAAAGCCATACGCGCGAATATCCCGAAAAAGGACATAGACATCCGCGGCCGGGTTGATTTCTTTGAGTTTTAAAGCGTTTTTAATGGCATGGCTGCAGCAGATGCGCGCGCAATAATTGCGATCCTCCTGCCTGCAGCCCACACACTGAATCATTGCTATCGTTTGAGCGCCGGAAATGCGTTCATCATTTCGCGCTATTCTCTCTTCCAGTTCAAGCTGCGTTAGCACTCTGTCGTTCTGTCCATACAGGTACTCAGTCGGCTTGTATTCATCCGATCCGGTGGCAAGCACCGTGACGCCGTGCTTAATGCGCAAAATTGTGCCTCTGGACTTGAGAGTGGTAACAAAATTTCCGACATAGCCTGCATTCTCAGTAATTGTTGTGCCGGTATAGACGTGAACGAGAGGATGTCGATATACCTGACTGACAATTCCCGTGAGATAGGCCTGAACATCCAAGCCTTCCAGTGTGTAGTGAATTCTCCGGGCAACGCCGCCAAGGTCTTCCTCTCTTTCCACGAGGTACACTTCATATCCCTGGTTGGCGATACTCAACGCGCTGCTCATCCCCGCGAGCCCTCCGCCCACCACCAGGGCTTTCTTATTCACAGGAAGATCAAACTCCTGCAATGGTTCCAGGTGAGTAGCGCGGGCAACGGCCATTCGGATAATGTCCTTGGCCTTTCGCGTCGCATCTTCCTTTTCCTTGGAATGAACCCACGAACAGTGCTCCCGGATATTCGCCATGTCGTAGAAGTACTGATTGATTCCTGCTTCACGGAGCGTATCGCGGAAAAGCGGTTCATGCGTACGCGGAGTGCAGGCTGCGACCACGACGCGGTTAAGTCCTTTCTCGCGGATGGAGGTCGCAAGTCTTTGCGCGGCATCCGTCGAACAGATAAAGAGGCTCTCTTCTGCGTGAGCAACATTGGGCAGGCTCAATGCATATTCAACGGCAGAGGGAACATTGACGACCCGTCCGATGTTGGCGCCACAGTGGCACACATAAACGCCGACTTTGGGTTCCTCCTTGGAGACATCCCGTTCCGGCGGATACACTCTCTGCTCCGCAAGCTTGCCCCTGCGGTACCCAAGGAGTTCCCCGCATTGTGATCCCGCGCCGCAGGCAGTCACAACCGATTCAGGAATATCGATAGGCCCTTGAAAGGCGCCGCTGATGAAGATGCCAGGGCGCGAGGTCTTCATCGGATTCACAGGATCTGTCTGGCAGAACCCATGGCTGTTCAAATCAATGCCAAACTTGGCAGCCAAACCCTGGAAATCTTTGGGAGGATTCAATCCGACCGAAAGCACAACCATGTCGAACTCTTCCTCTTTTACTCCCTCATCCGGCGTGGAATAGCGGATTGTTACGTTTTTGCTTCCGGGAATTTCCTTTCCAATGGACGTATAGCTCCGGATAAACCGGATACCGGGCAGCTTTTCGGCTCTCTGGTAGAAGCGCTCGAAATCCTTTCCATAGGATCGAATATCGTTGTGAAAAATGGTGCACTCTGCCTCCGCGTCGTGGTCCTTTGTGAGGATCACCTGCTTCTGAGTATAGGTGCAGCAGACCGCGGAGCAGTAACTGCGCCCGCCGGGAATCACCTGGCGGGATCCGACGCAATGAACCCATGCAATTTTGTGCGGATGTTTTTTATCCGTCACGCGCCGGATTTCTCCCTCATAGGGACCGGTGGCACAGAGCAGCCGTTCATAGTCCAGGCTGGTTACTACGTTTTCATACTTGCCGTAACCGTAATCTTCGCGCAGCTTCGGGTCGAACGGCTCAAAACCAGGGGAGAGGATGATGGCGCCAACCTTGACCTCCATCTTTTCTGTGGTCTGATGGAAATCGATCGCGTTGTTTTTACAGACGCTCGTGCAGATTGTGCATTTCTGCTCTTTAAGATATAGACAACTGTCATCTATATACGTAACCAGCGGGATAGCCTGCGAAAAATATATGTGGATGGCCTTATTGGAGGAAATGTCCTGGTTGAAGGGATCAGGGTATTTGACCGGGCAATACTCGACACACACCGTGCAGCCGGTGCAGCGCTCTTCAACAACATACCGAGGCCTCTTGGCCAGGGTAACCCTGAAATCACCGGCTTTGCCTTCGACGCTGTCCACTTCCGTGTAGGTCAGGATCTCAATATTCGGATGACGGCTGCACTCCACGAATTTAGGAGATTCGATACACATCGAGCAGTCATTGGTAGGAAATGTCTTGTCAAGTTGAGACATATGCCCGCCAATGGTGGGAGACTTCTCAACCAGGTAAACCTTGAAGCCGGCTGTGGCAAGGTCAAGGGCAGCCTGAATCCCGCTGATTCCGCCGCCCACTACCATGACATCTCCGTAATTACCGTTTGGGCTCAACCTCACTTCATTTGCCACGTTGCTTTGTCTCCAATGCCTTTTCGCCCCAGCTGGCTCTCCGGCCCCGCTAGATGAGTGGCTCGATAATCTCGGTGATTTCCTTCACCTCAATCGCATCGCTGTCATCACGATTCATTCGGCTGTCTTCAAAATTCGTAATGCAGTAAGGACAGGCTGTAACCAGAGTCCGGGCTCCAGTCTCAACAGCCTGTGCCAACCGGAGATCGGAAAACCGCTCTCCTTTCGGCGTTTCCATCCAGATTCGTCCTCCGCCGCCCCCGCAGCACATGCTGTCCACTCTGGCATCCGGCATTTCGCGCACTTGAAGCCCGGGAATCCTTTTCAGAATTTCCCTCGGCTGTTCGTAAATGCCATTGTGCCGTCCGAGATAGCATGGATCATGGTAGGTAGCCGATGCCTCCAGGCTTCCATTCAACTGAAGCCTTCCGGAATCCATCAGTTCCAATAAAAACTGACTGATATGCACAACCTCAAAGTGAACCTTGAATTCCGCATACTCATTCTTGAAGGCCTGATAGCAATGGGGGGATGAGACCAATATCTTCTTCACGCCGGCATCGATGAAGGTTTTGATGTTCTCCTTGGCCAGTTTACGGAACAAATTTTCGTCGCCGGCCTTGCGGATGCTTTCACCGCAACAGCTTTCCTGCTCGCCGAGGATACCGAATTTCACGCCCGCCTTATTGAGGATACTGACTGTGGATTTGGCCGCTCTTTTTAGCCTCGCATCGTAACTGAGATAGCAGCAGGGGAAATACAGGAGTTCCATGCCCTCTTCAAAAAGGCTTACATTCAGGCCCCAGGCCCAGTTTGCACGTTTGGCTCTTTCCTCGCTGAGTGGATTCCCGACGCCGCTCAGGCTTGCGCTGACACCGCGGATGGGACGAACGGAATTCGGAAAAACTCCAAATTCAGTGGCAACACGTCGGGATGCAACTCCGACTTCAATGATTCCAACACCTCGCGGGCACCGCTGGGGACACCGGCCACAGGTTGTACAGCGCCAGATTTCCTCGGTTTCAATTTCCGTCAGTCCGAATGTTGCCTGACGGATAAGACGGCGCATGCTGAAAGAGCGAACGCGGTTCCACGGGCAAACGGTGTCGCACAGTCCGCACTGATAGCAGTATTTGAAGGCTTCGCCGCCCTGGGCGCGTATGCTATCGACGATTTCCTTGTAGTCGGCTACATTTTCCACTTTGCATTCCTATTTTGCGCGAGCCCCACCGAGACGGCGGAGTTCCCTGCTTTAGCCCTTCTTCGACATTCGAGCGATGGCGTCCATCACCTGCTGCAATCCGTACTTCCTGGCCAGGGCCTCAAGGCCGATTTCCATTTCCTGTGGCTTTTCCGTTTCCTCGACTTCCTCTTCCCGCTCCTCGTAAATCAGTGCCTTGTTGAGACACCACTGCACGCACATCGGTTCTGCAAGCGGCGGATCCGATTCGCACATATCGCACTTCAGCGGCAAGCCAGAATCCGGCTCTCGAAAGATATCCCTGGAGGAGCAGGAAGCGCGGCAGAAGCCGCATTCGTCATACTCCTTTCCGTCAATGATGTAGACATCTCTGCCCATACATTCGGCGGGCGCATGTTCTCCGGCATACACAGGGATGAACACATCGCGCAGAGGATCCCGCATCATCCGGATTCGCGACCGCGCAGGGTTGTTGCTGCTGTATTTCGGCGTCGCGTGGAAAGCGGAGCAGATCACTTCGCAGGCCCTGCAGCCATTGCATTTGTCCGCGTCAATCCGGATCATTTTGATTTTTTTCCTGACTTTACCCATTTTGAATAATCCCTCTCTGCTGCAGGTCGTCGGCAATGTACGTCATATCCAGTTCTTTCAGTGACTCCCGGGTGGGAATGCCCTGTTCGTCCCAGCCCTTAAAACTGTAATAGGAATCGAGCAGCTGTTTCTCCAGTTCGGGAAAACGCTTTTTCCAGTGGTCTTCGGGCGGGACTTCGTCGGATCTTCTCATCCCTTTGCGGATGTTTACGGCTCTGAGCAGCGTGCGATTTCTCTTTGTAATCTTCATCAGCCCGGCTTCATCGATATCCATTCCGGTGGCTGCGGAAATGAAGGATGGGTAGTTGTGAATATGGTACGGCGGCTTCAGTGGGAATGAAGACAGGCCCGCACACATGCCCATGGCATCATCGACGTAGTGCATCATCTCCTGCCAGTCGACGATATCGCAGCTCGCTGCAACATCCGGGTAATTGGGGTTGGAGTACTCGCCGCGCATCTCCCACTTGAGGACATATTCCTTGAATCGGTTGTCCGGAACCTGAACCCAGTCCTTTACAAAATCTTCCCTCTCCTGGATGGTCGGAAAGGGTGCCTGCGGGAACTGTCCTTCGATCTGGGTAATGTTGATCTTCTCCCCTGTGGAATACATCAGGAAGTAAACGGGATTCAGCATCCCGAGTTTAAGCGGAAGCTGCTCCTGCTTCTTGATGTTGTTATGAGCGAATTCCTCGGCACCACTGCCGATCTGTTTGGCCGCCCAGTAAGTTCCATTGGCAAGGACATCTCCGATTCCTTCGCGCCGGACGATCCGGTCCAGCAGCCAATAGAATCGGCCTTCGTTGTCAGAAGGCATCCCCTCGAACTGCTCAGGTTTCAGGATGCCGGCTTCGAGCAGCTCGAGCCCAAAAGCCATTACTTGCGGCGCGGAAAAGCCGTCAACGCCGTACTCCGTAGCCCGTTGGGCAATTTTGAAACCAAAGTCGAGGTCTGCATACGCTGCCATCGTGTAGGTGAGTTTTGTGAAGCATTTCATCATGTACGTGGAGATGCCCGGCACCGCGATCGTCGCGCCGCATTTCATCGGACAGTTGTAGCAGCTGATCAATCGCTTTCGGACTGCAGTTTGTGTTTCTTCCCACTTCTTTTCGACTTCCTTCGTCCAGAAGTCCTTGCGGCGCGTGCGGGAATTCCCCCACATGAAGTTTGTGGTGTGCCACTCTTCATCAATGAGCTTCATTTCCTGCGGCGAACCAAGACCGGCAAGAATCGGCATGACACCCGGGATCGGCTTATCTTCACGATCCCTGATGTATTGGAGAACCTGCTGGCAAAGCCCATGGAATTCCGCTGGCTTGGCAAGGTTGACATCTTTGGTGCCGCGAACCGCAATCGCCTTGATGCCCTTATCACCCATAACGGCACCAATCCCGCCACGGCTTGCACTTGAGCGTCCCTGCTCGATCGAAGCAAAGTAGACCCTGTGTTCACCCGCCATCCCGATAGCCGCAACCTGGGCCCGAGGTTCCTTCAGTTCCCGGCGAATCTCCTCCGCCGTTTCATTGGCACCCTTGCCTCGCAGATGCGTTGCATCGCGTATTTCAACCTTATCATTATTGATCCAGATGTAGACGAGGTTGGGCGACTTGCCGCGAAAAATGACCTTGTCATAGCCCGCATATTTCAATTCGGGCGCCCAGAATCCGCCCATCATGGAGTAGGCGGTAAAAAGCGTCTGCGGTGAAAAAGTCGTAACGATCGTACGATTCGCACCGGGCGCCGGAGTGGCGCAGAGAAGACCCGTGCTGAAAATCAGAAGATTATCCGGAGAGAAAGCATCCGTATCAGGGGGGACCCGATCCCACAGAATCTTGGTGCTTGTTCCCAAGCCTCCGAGATGCATTTCGGTCAGTTTGGGATCTGTTTCGACACGATCGATGCTCCCTCTGGATAGATCTATTTCCAGGTTAAACCCTGTCTCCCCATACCTCATTCTGCAGCCCCCTGTTTGGACACGTATCCCGCCGGAAAAGCCCGGAGCACAGCCACCCTCGCCGATGCCGCATATTGTCTGTCGGAAGCAAAGACCTTGGAGCGCGGTGGTTTGCCACCGCCTTCACTCTTTTGTGGTCTTTTAAAGGCGGCGGCAAGCTGCCGCACTCCAAGGTCTTCGCCCTAGGCAAATAATAGGCGGGACGCCGGCACTCCGGCTCCAAGGTCGCACAAAGCCCCTAAGCGTACCTGCGTTGGAGAAGGCTAGATTTCCTTCTCCAAGGGCAACATTTGAATCATGCTAAAGCCCAAAGACTTGAAATAGGAAATAAGATCGCCATCATGCCATTCCACCAGAGTCTGGATCTTCCGGACGTTCTTCTTCCGAAAATGGTCCACCAGCGTGGCCCCCAGCTTGCGGCCCACGCCTTTCCCCTGGTATTCAGGATCAACGCCCAAAATCAGGATCCAGCCGGTCATTTCAGACCGGCCGAATTCCCAGCGCCGGACTTCCCCAATCACAAAACCAACCAGTTTCTGGTCGATCTCCGCCCCCAGGATCATCAACGGATCACCGTGCTGCAGGTGGTAAACCGTTGTATCTTTCAGGGAGACAAGCTTCTCCTTGTCGGAATCCTGCTCCCCTACGATTTTTGCCTGAATGCGAAGGATGTCTTCGAGGTCGTCCATCCCAAGGAATCGGATGGTAATGGCTGCCGAAATATCGGTCCAAAGTTTAGTGCGGCCGACTTGATTGTAGTGGATCTTTCCCTCTGCGCGAAGTACTTCCAGGTATTTGGCTACAGTGTGGCGGGTTAGGTTCAGTCGCTCGGCGAGTTCTTCCATTTGAATGCCGGACTTGGCGGACTGGAGGATCTTCAGGATATTGTTCTGGATGTTTTCTTCCATACAACACTCGGCGCCATGGGTTACCGATATTGGTTACCGATAGAGTAGTCAGCACGCCGAGGAGTGTCAAGGAGAATTCGTGGGATTCATAGTTAAAAGCTTCTAACCACGAATCCCACAAAAGGCCTATTTATCCTCCCAGACAGCCTTGCGGCGCTCGATAAAAGCCATGATCCCTTCATTGCCATCATGGCTCGCCAGCACTTCAGTCACATACTGGCGCTCGAGACTATCCAGCGTATCACCAAGTGCAACAAGGATGCCGGAGCCTGTGCGCGCAACCTTCGCAGCCTGGCGAATTGCAAAAGCAGACAGTGGACGCAGAGTATTGCGGTACCAGTCGAGCATCTCTTCATCGAGGCTCCCGCCTGAAAACAGAGCGGAGACAAATCCCACCCGCTCCGCCGTTGCGGCGTCGATTGTCGCTCCGGTCAGAATCATCCTTTCCGCCAGTGCGCCCCCCAGCCGATGGGCACCGATGGCGCCCAGAACCGGCGGAAAAACTCCAAGTTTGATTTCCGGGCATCCGAAATTTGCGCTGGGAGCGGCAAAAACAAGGTGACAGGCAAGAGCCAATTCAAATGCGCCGCCAAGACAGGCCCCTTCCACCAAAGCTACAACAGGGACTGGATAGGACGCCACTTGACGAATCATCGCATGAAACCCGGCGAGCATGGCCGGAGCCTGATCCTTTTTATGTTCTTCCACTGAAGCCCCGAAAGAAAAATGACTCCCCGCCCCGCGAATAACCACCATGCGAAGGCGAGGGCTATTCGCATGAGCGGAAAGCGCTTCGGAGAGTGCCTTCATCATCTCCATCGAAAGCACGTTGCCTTTTGGTTTATCGAGCACCAGGCGAAGCAGCGTATCCTCTTCAAGAAGGCTGATGTTTACAACGGGCGAAGCAGTTTCTGTGGGCATAAAGACTCCTTGGCTACTATTGGATTTCGGATTATGGATCGGGATTCCGGATTGAGGTCGAATTGGCTTTTTCAATCCGGAATCACAATCTACGCACGCGGATCCATTACCATTCGCTTCTCCAATTTGTGGGCAGCCATGTCGGCAAGATAATCATTCACCTTGGACATGGGGCCATAAGCAATAAATGGATCCAGCTTCACCTTTCCCTCCTGAATCAAACGGAGTACTCCGGGATAAACTTCCGGAGGACATCCCCAGGTTCCATGCAGCGTTGCATCAAACGCCATCAGGTTGGACAGCCTCACATCAATTTTCGTGGGCGTGTATCCCACCTGCAGCATCGTCGCACCTCGTTCGAGGAGTCCATAAGCAGTTACCTGTCCGGGTGCGCTGCCGCTGCATTCGAAAATCTTGTACTGGAAGGTGGGCGCGCCTTTGGCAAATGCTCGCACCTGCTTGCGGAGTTCCTTCGGATCCAGGTTTGCAAGATTGATAATCTGCTCTGCTCCATATTGGGCAATCAAAGCCAGCCGTTCGACAACGATATCGCAGGCAAGAACTCGCGCCCCGAGTGCGCTGGCAATCTGCACTACAAAACCTCCGACGCCGCCAGCCCCGATAACAATTGCGACATCACCCGGGCTGAGACTGGCACGAAGGATCGCCTGGTATGCGGTGGACACGGCATCCGCCACCACCGAAAGAGCGGCCGGGTTGTCCATCGAGCCGATCTTGATCAGCGGAGGGGCGGGCACAAGGAAGTGAGTTGAGAATCCACCGTCGATATCGTTCCCCGGCATTTTCTGATTCGGGCATGCGTTCCCTCGTCCCGCTTTGCAAAACGGGCACTCGCCGCAAGGAAGCACGGCCGGCACCAGAACAATGTTGCCAACCAGCGGTTCAAAATATTTTCCGGCTTCAACAACGCGCCCAACGGCCTCATGTCCCAATACGATGGGAGTTCCTTTCTTCGTTGGCACGGATCCATCGGCGTAGCCCAAGTCTGTGTGACAAAGCCCGCAGGCGATCACTTCGACAATAGCTTCAGTCGGTCCGGGAGCCGGAATCGGCAAGGGACGGCGCACCAATGGGGACTTCGGAGTCTCCAAAACATATGCTTCAGCGGTCACTGGCATGTCTTTTCTCCATTTCCTGGAAGGTTCTTGGAGTGCGCAGGCTTGCTTGCGCCTTCACAACAATCGTGAAGGCAAAGCCCAAAGGCGGCAGCAAGCCGCCGCACTCCAAGCATTATTTCTTGCTGCCTGCTGGTTGAGGAGCTCCCAACACCTGTTCCATGAACCATTCGTCGACGAGAGCGCCTTCCGAGATGAGCTGACGATATTTGATGAAGTTGATGGTATCCGCGTTTGTTATCTTCTTGGTGTTAAACGCGCCGAAGCCAAGGAAGGCTTCGCCCATCATATTCGCGGCAAGCCAGTGCCGGTTGGGATTCTTGATCTGATCCCAGAAGAACTTCTTCTTATTCCGGATCCCATCAATAGACATGATCAGGCATCCGGGGAAGAGATTTGCAAAGGTCCAGACAATTTTGTCTACTTCGGCATCGAGGAGGGAAAAATCGTAATCGTTGTTCTTCAGCTTTTCATTTACCCAGGCGCGCGCCTTTTTCAAATCATCACCGGTTTTATACTCGCCATAAACGATTTCCCCATTCTGGACATAGGTATCGGTTATGATTTGAGGATTCCGCACCCACTCCCCCTTCTCGTCCTTGAGAACAGGAACAACCTTGGACACAAGGTTTTTCGCCTTCATTTTGTAGGCGCTCCACATTTCACAACTGATGCAGTTCCACATGGCATCTTCAGCGGTAAGGAACCAGGGCAGGAAATCCGAGGCACCTCCAACGGGAGCGGATCCATGCCGCGGGCCGGCCTGCCCGAATATGGCTAAATCCGATGTCACCGCGATATCGCAAGCCAGCCCGATCTCCTGGCCACCGGCCACCCTCATGCCGTTTACACGGCAGATAACCGGTTTCTTGCACATCAGAATGGAGTCCACCATATTGTTGAAGAGCTCCATATACGCGCCGTACTCCTCGGGTCGTTTGCTGTAATATTCCGAGTATTCCTTGGTATTGCCGCCGGTGCAGAAGGCATTAGGTCCGGTCCCGGTAAATACGACCGCAACCACTTCCCGGTCGACGGAGGAATTCTCGAATCCAGCAATAACGCCCTTCACCATTTCGGTTGTATAGGAATTGTATTGCGCGGGGTTGTTCAGCCGAATCCAGGCCACAAAAAGCCCTGGGACGACATTCCCCTTCGGGTCCTTCAATGGCGTTTTTTCATATACTACGCAAGGGGAATCCACGCCCCAATGCTCCGGGCCGAATCTGCTGTGATCCTTTTTCCCATGCTCTCTCGGCATCCAATCTAGTCCCATATTGATCTCCTTGCGGAATGAAGAGAATGGTTCTGAGACACCTACAGGCGGGCGAATGCCGCCTTCAGAACTGGTTAGTTCGAGGTTGAAAAAAGGAACAGAGCAACTTATGACTAATCCTTTTCTTAATCTCCTGTCAAGGGGATTTGCTCATTTGGGCACCAAAGAAATGGACGACGCTGAAGACTACGAAGAAAAAAATAATATTTTTCCTCAGTGTCTCTGCTTTTTCCCGTGTTCTCCGGAGCTCGCATGATAGGATTCACCGGATGGACATATTGGCTAATTTAAATCCCCCGCAGAGGCTTGCGGTTGAACATGGACGCGGCCCGGCGCTGGTTCTTGCCGGTGCCGGAAGCGGGAAAACCCGCGTCATTGCATTCCGAATTGCATACTTAATACAAAATGCGGCGGCTCGTCCCGAGAACATCCTGGCGGTGACCTTCACCAACAAGGCGGCCAAGGAAATGCGGGAGCGCGTTCAAAAAATTGTAGGCCCCGCCCGCACCGCCGAACCATTAATATCTACATTTCACTCTTTCTGCGTACGGCTGCTGCGACGGGAAATTCACCATCTCGGATATAAGCGCGATTTTTCCATCTATGATACAGACGATCAAAAACGCCTGATCAAGCAGACGCTGGATGAACTGAACAAGCCGGATCTTGATCTTTCGCCTCGGGAAGTCATCAGCCGTATCAGCTTTGCCAAAAACCACGGGATTACGCCGGAGACATATCCCACGGTCTTTCCATCGGATATTGCCGAGCACGTGCAGACCCTTTACAACAAGTACAACAGCCGGCTGAAGAATACCAACTCGCTCGATTTCGACGATCTGCTCCTCAAGTCTGTCGCGGTCCTGGAAAAGATCCCCGAACTGCGGAAATACTACAGCGACTGGTACAGCTACATCCTCGTCGATGAGTACCAGGACACGAACCGTCCGCAATACCAGCTTTTGCGGCTGCTCACAACGTCGCACCAGAATCTCTTTGTCGTCGGCGACGAAGATCAATCCATCTACAAGTTCCGTGGTGCGGATATTCAGAATATACTCAAGTTCGAAAAGGACTTCCCGGGCGCAAAAGTCATCAAGCTGGAACAAAACTATCGCTCGAAGGGAAATATCCTGCGTGTAGCCGGCGCAGTTGTCGAAAACAACACGGAACGCAAAGGGAAAACCCTTTGGACCGAAAACGACAGCGGCGATGTGGTTACCTGCAAATGCATCGAAAGCCCGCGCGACGAGGCCAACTGGGTTGCCCGGCGGATCAAAACAATCCTGGAAGATCAGCCGAGCGGCCATATTGCAATTCTCTACCGGGCCAATTTTCTTTCCCGGAATTTTGAAGACGTTCTGACCAATGAAGGAATTACTTATGCCGTCGTAGGTAGTGTCGCCTTCTTTGGGCGGATGGAAGTGAAGGATTTGCTGGCGTATCTGCGAGTCATCTTCAATCCCGAAGACGATGTGGCGCTTCTGCGCATCCTCAACACTCCGCCCCGCGGCATCGGGAGCACTACCATTGATATGCTCACCGCCGCAGCCCTGGAACAGGGAATTCCAATCCTGCAGGTGCTTCGGGAGAAAGCGCGAGATCCGCAACTGCCGGGCCGAACCAGTAAAGCGCTGCTGCGATTCCAGGAACTCGTGGATAAATGGGCGGCCATGCTGGACAAATCCACAATCGGCGAACTGCTCGAGATGATTGTAAAGGACATCCAGTACAAAGAGATGCTGGACAAGCAAGAGGCCAGCGCCGAAGTTGAAAACCGGCTGGCCAATATTGAGGAATTGATCCGGGCTGCCGGCGAATCGCAAACAAGAGGCGAGACGATTGCGGAATTCCTCGATCGCGCCGCGCTATCATCGGAACTGGATCATCTCGATCCGAACTCCCGCGTGTCGCTGATGACGCTGCATAGCGCCAAGGGGCTCGAGTTCGAGACTGTATTCCTGGCCGGAATGGAAGAAGGCCTGTTCCCGCATTCACAATCTTCCGGATCCAATGAGGACCTGGAGGAAGAACGACGGCTTTGCTATGTCGGCATTACGCGTGCCAAGGAAAAACTCTTCATCACCTGGACCCCCTTCCGCAAGGCATACGGACCCGAGGCGGGATTCCCAGCCCAGCCGTCGAGGTTCTTGAAGGAGATGCCTTCGGATCTGGTTGAGGGGCTCGACGATGGACCGGAGTATTTTGATCAGCGCCCCAAAATGCGGAACCGCCTCTACGAAGAAACGGATACGTATAAAGCTGGCATTGTCTACCGCCCCAAAAGCAGCGTTACGCGGGAAGAGCCACAGCCTCAGGCGGGACCCAAAACGATTGCTGAACTGAAAGCCTACATCGAGGAAAAAGAGAGGCAACGCTTCTCCGGAAAGACAGCGGAAGCGCCCAGAAGCGGATCGGGCGTCAAGACCGGAACCCGTGTGCGGCATGAACAGTTTGGCGACGGCATCGTGCTCAGCAAGGAGCGGTCAGGAGATGATTTCAAGCTGGTTGTCACCTTCAGCCGCGTCGGCAAGAAAACTCTGATGGAGAAGTACGCGAAATTAAAAACGCTTTAGTCTCGGATTCCAGGTTATAGCTCCGGCTTTATCTGGAATCTGGAATCTCCAAACAGCTATGCAAATCCTCAAGCGAAGGCCGATTGCAGATCTGCTCGCGAACGAGGAATCGCCGCACGGGTTGAAGCGTTCGCTTGGTGCCGGCGATCTCATTATGCTCGCGATTGGTGCGGTCATTGGCGCAGGCATTTTTGGCGCGATCGGCACTGCTGCCGCGGGACAGGTCGATGCGGCCGGAAATGTCATCCGCGCCGGCGCGGGACCGGCGCTGATCTTTTCCTTCCTGATGCTGGGAGCTGTCTGTACGCTCGCCGGACTCTGCTACGCCGAACTCGCATCCATGATTCCCCAGGCAGGAAGCGCTTATGCGTACTCCTACGCCACGCTGGGGGAACTGGTCGCATGGATCATCGGATGGGATCTGATCCTCGAATATGCGGTCGGCAACGTTGCGGTTGCCATATCTTGGGGGGACTATTTTGGCACGCTGCTTCGCGGTATTGGGATCGATTTGCCTCAGTGGTTGACGACTGGATACCGGACGGCGCTGCTTAGCGCCGATCCATCCATTCATGGCTTACTCCAAACCGCACCGAGAGTTTTCGGCCTTCCCATTTTGGTGAATATTCCAGCCTTTGCGATAGTCCTATTCATCACCTGGCTCCTGTTGCGCGGCGCGAGGGAGAGCGCCACGGCCAATAACATAATGGTGGGAATCAAGCTGATTGCGCTTGCGTTGTTCGTGATCGCGGGCCTGATGCACCTGGACGGCAGGAATTTTCACCCGTTCGCTCCGAATGGATTCAGGGGAATCCACCAGGGTGCCGCAATCGTATTCTTCGCCTATATCGGGTTCGATGCCATTTCCACAGCCGCAGAAGAAACTCGGAATCCTCAAAGAAATCTGCCGATCGGCATTCTTGGCGGGTTAGCTATCTGCACGGTTATTTACGTCATTGTCGGGACGGTGTTGACAGGAATGGTCTCGTACAAAGAACTGGCGGTGGCCGATCCTCTGGCTCGCGCTCTCCAGGTAGCGGGATACCAGAAAGTCGGATGGATCGTCGCCCTCGGAGCCGCCATTTCAATGGCTGCCGTGCTTCTCGTGTTTCAGTACGGTCAGCCGCGCATTTTCTTTGCGATGGCACGCGACGGTTTACTGCCGAAGTGGGCCGCTCGCGTCGATCCGGTGCATCGAATCCCGTATGTCACCACGCTGATAACAGGCATCGCCGTGGGGCTGGCATCGCTCATTGGCGACGCGGCAGAAACCTATGATCTCACCAATATAGGGACTCTGTTTGCGTTCGCATTGGTATCGATCGGCGTGCTGGTGCTGCGCTATAAGGACCCGCTTCGCCCACGGCCATTCCGCGTGCCGTTTGTCTGGCCTGTCGCGCTGGGAAGTGCTGCGGCCTGTCTTTTTGTCATGAAGGGTTTGCCCAAACAGGCCTGGACGCGTTTCGGCGCATGGCTTCTCCTGGGCCTCGCGATTTACCTCTTCTACGGCTACCGCCACAGCAAACTCCGGGAGCCTTAGCCCTATCCACCGGTGGAACGGGTCTCCTGACTTGACCGAATTAGTACAACCCCATTAACCGCGAAGACCGCAAAGACCGCAAAGAAAATATTTTTGCAGGTTTTGCGGTTATCATTCTCGCCAGATCATACCCTGGATTCCATCCTTGATGCTTCATACATTAGTCACCGCTGATAAACGGACTCCAGCAATCCTGGCGCTGTATGGATTGCTGAATCGACAATATGATGCGCAACTTCTTTCCTATCCATCACACTATCTCATTGCCCAGCAGCAAAATGAGCCAAAAAATCTTTGCGGTCTTCGAGGTCTTCGCGGTTCAAATATAAAAACTGATCAACGCCATTTATCTTTTCGCAAGGCCGGCGAGAGTGGCAAGGTTCATCAGGTCCTCCTCAATACCGGAACCTTTGGGAGTTTCCAATATTTTCGGAATTGCAGAAAAGCGCCTATCGTTCATCAAAAAGCGGAAGGCATCGAGCCCAATATATCCCTGGCCAATATGGCAGTGGCGATCCACATGACTGCCAAGATCCTTTTTGCTGTCATTCATGTGAAATGCTTTTATTTTGCCAATTCCGATCTTTTGATCGAATTCGCGAATCGTCCGGTCATACCCATCCCGCGTGCGAATATCATAGCCCGCGGCAAACAGGTGGCAAGTATCCAGGCAGACTCCTACACGCTCCGGAGATTTCAGCTTCTCCAATATGCCGGCCAGTTGTTCAAATCGATCACCGAGGCAGCTGCCCTGGCCAGCTGTGTTTTCCAGGAGGATCTGTACCGGCGGCTCGGCTTCCTTTAATGCCCTGTCCAGGGATTTTGCTACCTTGGAAATGCCAGCCGCAATCCCTGACCCGGTGTGCGCTCCGGGATGCATTACGAGGTATGGTACGCCCAGAAAATTCGCGCGGCGCAACTCCTCCGCAAATGCAGCCAGAGACTTGCGGTGAAGTTCGGGATCAGGCGATGCAAGGTTGATCAGATAGCTGTCATGGGCAACAACACTCACAATCTTGCTGTTTTTGCGCGCTTCCTTGAATAATTCACAATCAGGCTGCGTGAGCGGTTTGGCTTTCCACTGGTTGCTGTTTTTCAGGAATATCTGGATAGCGCGGCATTGCAGAGCAGTGCCGCGTTCGAAGGCTTTATATAAGCCTCCGGCGATCGATACATGTGCGCCAGTCAGTAATTCACTCATGAAGCTCAGATGACGGTGCCGTTTTTGATCAATGCGCCTTTGGGAATAACAATAATCCCATCACGGATACTGTAGTTTTCGTCGTCCTTTTCCTGCAGATTGTGGGCATTAATGATGGAGACGTTATCGCCGATTCGCGCCTCTTTATCAATTATGGCGTTGATGATCGTACAGTGATTCCCGATCCCTATGTTGGGAATGCGTTTCGATGCATTTTCTTCAAGCTCATCGACCGTTTCAAACCGGTCCGCACCCATGATGATCGAGTGCTTGATGGTAGTCCCACCGCCAATCCTGCTTCTGACGCCGATAATGGAGTGTTTAACATCGGCTCCATTCAATATGCATCCTTCAGAAATGATTGAATGATGGACATTGCAATTATTCAGTTTGGATCCCGGGAGATTTCTCGGATGCGTAAAGATGGGCGCATCCAGGTCGTAAAAGTTGAACTTCGGTGAGGTATCGGTCAAGGCCAGATTGGCTTCATAGAAGGATCGTATGGTCCCGATGTCCTCCCAATACCCGTCAAAGGTAAAAGCGTGCACCCGGCGCGAATGAATTGACTGAGGAATGACTTCCTTTCCAAAGTCGATGGCTTTGGATTCCATCAGCAGATCTATGAGCGTCTGTTTATGGAAAACATAAATTCCCATACTGGCCAGGAAGTCACGTCCGTCGGCTCGTTTTGAGAACCGGATTTCAGGCAATTCCTGCGGCTTCGGTTTTTCTCTGAATTCCGTGACTCTTCCATCGGACTGCACCTTCATCAGCCCAAGTCCCGGAGCGGATTCGGCCGTCACAGGGATGGCCGCGACGGTGATGTCTGCTTTCTGATCTATGTGGGAGCTGATAATGCGGCGCAAATCCATCTGGTAGAGCTGATCGCCCGACAGCACAATAATGTATTTTGCCTGAGTGTAGGGGAGCAGGTGTTTGATGCTTTGTCGTACCGCATCCGCGGTTCCCTGGAACCAGTCGGGATTATCCGGCGTCTGCTCCGCGGCGAGGATGTCGACGAATCCTCCACTGAACATATCGAAACTATAGGTATGAACAATGTGTTTGTTCAGTGACGCGGAATTGAACTGCGTCAGAACAAACACCCGGTTGATGCGCGAATTCAGGCAATTGCTGATTGGGATATCGATGAGCCGGTATTTTCCGCCGAGTGGAACGGCAGGCTTGCTTCTGAACTTGGTAAGCGGGTACAAACGTTGGCCTTGTCCTCCGCCTAGGACTACTCCTATGACGTCCTGCATATATTCTCCCGTATAAACCCGATTATAGCAGTTTAGAACAATTTAAGATTTACGATTTATGAAAGATACCCTGGCCGCTTGTCTCATCGTCCATTGCAAATCGTCAATCGCCAAGAACCGGGTCGTTGAAGCAGGAGCGGGCGCCGGTATGGCAGGCGGGACCCTTCGGGTTCACCTTAATGACAAGCGCATCGTAATCACAGTCCGTAATGATCTGCACTACTTTCTGCGTATTCCCGGAGGTTTCGCCCTTGTGCCAGAGACATTGACGGCTTCGGCTGTAAAAAACCGTCTCGCCGATTTCCATCGTCTTGGCCAGGCTTTCACGACTCACGTAAGCCACGGTGAGCACTTCTCCGGATGCAGCATCCTGAACAACGGCGGGTAATAATCCGGTCGAACCCCATTTCAATTCTTCAATTTTTTTCATATCTGTCTATGCCTGCGTTTACAAGGCGGCAGCAAGCTGCCGCACTCCCAGTCTATTCGGTTAACCTCACCGGAATCCCTTGATTCCGCAATTCTCTCTTGGCATCTGCAATCGTATGGTGCCCGAAATGGAAAATTGAGGCCGCCAGCGCCGCACTCGCCTTCCCATCAATAAACGCGTCCGCAATGTGTTGCAGAGTCCCGCAGCCACCGGATGCGATAACGGGGATATCCACCCTTTCTGAAATCTTGCGATTCAGAATATTGTCATATCCGGCCTGAGTACCGTCGCAATCCATGGATGTGAGCAGAATCTCTCCCGCGCCGCGCTCCGCCGCTTCTCCGGCCCACGCAACCGCCTCGATCGGGCGTGTCACCCTTCCTCCGTGAGTCGTTACTTCCCACCGCGGATTTTCCGGATCAAACGGCTGGATCCGCCGCGCATCGATTGCAACGATGATGCACTGCGAGCCGAAATAACGTGCCGATTCGTTGATCAAATCGGGATTCTCTATGGCCGAGGTATTCAGCGACACCTTATCGGCCCCGGCGCGAAGGATCGCCTGGATGTCTTCAATAGTGCGCAATCCGCCGCCCACAGTGAACGGGATGAAGATTCTGTCGGCAACAGCGCGAACCATCCTGGTAACGATATCCCGCCGGTCGGATGATGCGGTGATATCCAGGAACACCAATTCGTCCGCGCCTTCGGCGTCATATCGGGCGGCCGTTTCGACCGGGTCGCCGGCGTCAACCAGATTCACAAAATGCGTTCCTTTGACCACACGCCCATCACGCACATCCAAACAGGGTATAATTCGTTTTGCTAGCATAACGTTCCAATTCAGGATTTCGGATTTCCGGTTCCAGATTTCGGAATTTCCATTCGGGGATCTGAAAGCCGGGCGCTCAAATTTGCGCTATCTCCACGAGAGCAATTGACTCCGCAAATCCGCGAAGTCAATCTTTTGGTCATATAGTGCGCGGCCAAGAATCACGCCTTCAATTCCGCGCCGGCGTCTTTCCCATAGCGTACGCACATCCTCCACCGTTGTAACCCCGCCGCTTGCGATGACCTTGATTCCAGCCTCAATGCAGAGCGCCTCCGTTTCCCGGTAGTTCACGCCGCTCAGCATTCCGTCACGGGCAACATCGGTATAAATGATCCGCTCGACTCCGAGATCTTTCATCTGCCGCGCCAATTCAGCCGCCGCCACGGTTGTAACATCCACCCAGCCGCGCAGTGCCACCTTTCCCTGACGCGCATCAATACCGACTACAATCGATGCGGAGGAAAACCGCTTCACCGCTTCCGCCACGATTTCCGGATGATCTACGGCGACAGTGCCCAGAATTGCCCTTTGCGCACCCAATTCAAGTATTTTTTCAATTTGCTCGAGCGTCCGCAAACCGCCGCCGAATTCGACCGGTATTTTCAGCGCGCTGAAAATGGACCGCGCAATCTCCAGATGTGCCGCGGCGCCGGAAAATGCTCCATCGAGATCAACAAGGTGCAGTCGCGTGGCACCCAGTTCCTCCCAATGCAGTGCCATGGCCACCGGGTCATTGCTGTATTCGGTCGACCGGGATGCCACTCCTTCCTGGAGCCGGACGCACTTGCCCCCCTTCAGGTCCACTGCCGGGATCAACTCAAAATCAGTCATCATTCCTCACATGGATTCACGATTGTTCAAAAGACACGTGGCTATATCTGCAGAAAATTCTTCAGGAGCTTCTTACCGGCATCCTGGCTTTTTTCCGGGTGAAATTGTGCGCCCCAGACCTTGTCCCTGCACGCAATGGAGCAGAATCGGTGGCCATAATCCGTCCACCGGAGCGCATCTTCCGGCATTTCCGGTTCTACATAATAGGAATGGACAAAATAGAAATAGCTGCCTTCCGGTATGTCCTGGAGCAGCAGATCAGGCTGCGTCCCTTCGATTTGGTTCCATCCGACATGCGGCACCCGAAATCCGGGGTCCCGAAATCTCAACACCCTTCCCGGAATCAGGTTCAAGCCTTTGTGCCTTCCGAATTCCTCGCTTTCGGTAAAAAGCAGTTGCAAGCCAAGGCAGAGCCCCAACAGCGGCGTCCCCAACGCTACCGCATCCTGCACGGCAGCATCCATCCCATCACGACGGAGGTTATCCATCGCATCGCCGAAGGCGCCCACGCCGGGCAGTATCAGCCGCCTGGCCTTTCGGACCACATCGGGATCCCCTGAGATCAGGGGTCGGCCGCCAACGGACTCCAGTGCTTTCTCCACGGATCGGAGATTGCCCATGCCGTAATCCACAATTATCGTTTCAGACAGATCGGCCAATCTATATAACTCCCTTCGTCGACGGAACGCCTTGGACTCGCGGATCAACACGCGTCGCAATGCTCAGCGCCCGCGCCGCAGCCTTGAACATAGCTTCAAAAATGTGATGCGTGTTCCGACCGTACAGCATCTCGATATGCAGGCAGATCCGCGCGTGAGTCACAACCGCCTTCCAAAACTCCTCGATGAGATCCGATTCCAGCGCGCCCACGTGTTCCCGCTCGACTTTCACGTTATAAACCAGATAGGGTCTGCCTGAAAGATCCAGCGCAACGCGCACCAGCGTTTCATCCATTGGAAAATAGGAATGCGCAAACCGCACAATACCGGATTTGTCCCCAAGGGCCTGTTCCAATGCCGTCCCAAGACAGATACCGATGTCCTCAACCGAATGGTGGGCATCGACGCCAAGATCCCCCTTGCAGGAAACATCCAGATCGATAATCCCATGTTTCGCGAAAAGATTGAGCATGTGATCCAGAAACTGAACGCCCGTATCTATATTGCTTTGTCCTGTCCCATCCAGATTCAAGGTTACCGAAACATTGGTTTCGCTGGTGTTGCGCTTTATGGTTGCAGTTCGTGCTTTCATGTAAGTTTCCAGGCGCTGTCTATGCGGGTGAGACCCTTGCGCTCAAGGACGCACGCAGCGCGGACAAAAGTCGATTGTTTTCCTCCGGTGTTCCGACACTGATCCGCAGACACTTGGACAGCATCGGGTAAGACGAAACATCCCGAATCAGAATACCCTGGGCAAACAAATCCTGAAAAACCAGTTTTGGCTCAACCGGGACCTCGATCAAGAAGAAGTTGGCCTCGGTCGGGTGTACCTTGAGATCCGGCATTTGGCCGAGTTCACGAACCAGCCGATCTCGCTCCTGCAGAACAGCCTCGATGGGCGGGCGGAAGCGGCTGATATTTTCGAGAGCAACTTCGGCGGCGGTCAGGCTGAACTGATTGACGTTATAGGGCAGCTTCGCTTTGGCAACCTGAGTGGTCAGTTCCGGATGCGCCAGCATATAACCCACCCGCAGGCTGGCCATTCCCATGGCTTTCGAAAAAGTTCTCGTGATAATCAGTCGCGGATAGTCTTTGAGAAATTCAAGTCCACTTTGCCCCCAAAACTCATAGTAGGCTTCATCCAGCAGCACATGTCCGGGAAACCGATCCAGGATGAGTCTCAGGTTTTCCCCTCTCAAAACCGCACCGGTCGGATTATTCGGAGTATTGACAATCAAAACGCCTGCGCCCGATTCTATGGATTTGTCAATGAGGGCATCGACGTCAAAGGCCAAATCCTCCTTCAGTGGAATGCCCACAACTTCCGCACCCAATACAGTCGAAATCAAACGATAAACCGTAAACGTCGGAGCAGGAATGGCAACCTTTGACCGACTTTTGATGAGCACGGTTAAGGTTGCCTGCAGCAGTTCGTTCGATCCATTCCCGACGAGAACGCCATCGGGCCGCCAGCCGACAAAATCCGCCAACTGCTTGTGCAGCGACTCGGGAATAAAGTCCGGATAGCGGGACCATTGGCGATTCCTGAACCTCCGGTAGGTCTCCTCCTTAAGATCGTCGGGGAAATCATAGGGGTTTTCGTTCTGGTTGAGCTTCACCTCCGCATCATACGCATGCAGCGTGTAAGCTGGAACCTTCAGAACCTGCGGCTTCACTCCATATAAAGGCGAATTCTTCTTCACGGCTAGGCTTCCTCATCCAATGGTTCTTCCCCGGATTCCTGTCGAATGGTGACCGACCGGGCATGGGCGTCCAAACCTTCCGAACGGGCAAGGGCATCGATCGATTTCCAGGTACGGGAGAGTTCTTCTTTCGAATACCGGATAATGCTGGTTCTGCGCTGGAAGTGATACACGCCAAGTGGCGAGAAAAACCGCGCGGTTCCGCTTGTCGGGAGGACATGATTCGCACCGGCAAAATAGTCCCCGACCGCTTCCGGAGAATAGTCGCCATAGAAAATCGATCCGGCATGCCGGACCTTGTCGATGGCAGACATTGGTATGGATGCAAAAATCTCCAGGTGTTCGGGAGCAATCTCATTGATCCACTGCGTTGATTGCAGATAGCTGTCCATCACAACAACGGCTCCATAGCTTTCAATCGATTTCCTGGCAATTTCCTTTCTTGAAAGAGATGCCATCTGCTTCTCTATTTCGCGCTGGATGAGAATAGCGTGCGGCATGGAGTCGGTAAAACAAATGGAGCAGGCGGCTTCATCATGTTCTGCCTGGGACAGCATGTCTGCTGCAATAAAGCGCGGATTGGATTCGGCCGACGCAAGAATCACAACCTCGCTGGGCCCGGCAACCATGTCGATGTCGACCTGACCGTATACTTCCCGTTTCGCAGCCGTGACATATGCATTCCCGGGGCCAACAATTTTATCGACGCGCGGAATCGTATCCGTACCATATGCCAGTGCGGCGACAGCCTGCGCGCCGCCAACAAGATATACTTCGGAGGCATTTAGTTCGTGCAACGCCGCGGCTATCACCGGATTCTGCTGAAAGGTGTGCGGCGGAGTTACGACCACGATGCGTTTCACACCGGCTATTTTGGCGGGAATGATATTCATCAGGACAGAGGAAGGATATGCCGCACTCCCACCTGGCACATAAACGCCAACGCTGTCCAAAGGCAAAACACGTTGCCCCAATACAACCCCGCGCTTGCTGAATTCCCAGGATTTCTGAATCTGCCGCGCATGGTAGGCATGGATGTTGAAAATAGCCTTTTCGAGATCGATGAGGAGATGCGGGTCCGCCTTTTTGGCAATCGTGCGCAATGCCTGAGGGCGAACGCGCATTTGCCTGGCATTCATTTTGACTTTATCGAACCGCTCCGTGTATTTCAGAACCGCGCGGTCGCCCTCCTTCTGCACCTGCGAGATGATCTGCCGTACGCTGCCCACGATGTCATGGGCAACGAGGCTTTTGCGACTCTCCAGGCGGGCGAATAGTTTGGCCCTGTCCCGTTCTTGATAGATCTTTATCATGTCAGCACCTTCACGGGTTCTCCGCTTCCGGCTCCCCGCATCCTGTTCAATCAATTTCGAATTGCTTCCGCCAACCCTTTTTCTGTCATCAACCGCTCGATATCAGCGATTTCCTTCGGCACTTCCCCTGTAAGAACCTCGTATCCGTCCCTGGTTACAAGGACGGTATCCTCGATACGAATGCCAATACCCTTATCCGGCATGTACACGCCCGGTTCAACAGTCAACACCACTCCAGGTTCAAATGGCACGGATCTTCCAACGTCATGCGTAGCCATTCCCACATAATGGCTGACCCCGTGATTGAGAAATCTCGCATAGGCATGGCGATTGAGCACATCACGGACCGTCCCCTCAAGATCGCTGAAAGTTGCTCCCGGCTTGATCTTCTCCAGCGCAGCTTTTTGCGAGTCCAACACGATTTGGTAGACCTTCGCCTGCTCTCCGGTAAACTTGCCGGAAATCGGAAAAGTGCGGGTAACGTCTGCCTGGTAATATTGGTAGTCTGGCCCGTAATCGATCAGGACGAGGTCTCCGGATTCCATCCTGCGCGCATTCTCGCCATAGTGCAAAAGGCACGAGTTCGGTCCCGATCCCACAATCGGATAGAAAGCATCCCCGGATGCCCCATTCCAGAGGAAAACGAACCTGGCTATGGCGGCCACCTGGTATTCGAACATGCCCGGCTTTGCGGACCGTATCGATTCCTTCAAACCAAGAGCACCAATGCGACCAGCCTGGCGCAGTCGGTCGATTTCCCGCGAGTCTTTGACGCGCCGCATTTCATCCAAAATTGGCGAAAGATCTTTGACCGATGTCAGCTTGAATTGCGTCTGCAGGACCTGTTCAAAAACCGCTTCACGACTGGAACGTCCATCCCAGAAATCACTCTTGCGGCTTATTTCAAATCTCACCGCTCTGTCGCGACTGGTTGCGGATGTCTCGCTGGGAGACATCGGCGTATACAGACATTTCTGGCTCCCCAGACGCTTTTCCAGCTCTTCCCCGAACTGCATGCTCTCCAAAACGGCATCCATTCCGGTAGTCTTCTGCGCTTCCACCCCGGGGATAAGCCGCCTTCCTTCCCAGCCTTCAAGCTCCTTGTCCAACTCAGGCAGAAAGAGGATAGATTGACGGCGTACGCCATCCACAAGCAGCCTGGCATTGGGAGTTTCAACGCCCGTCAGGTAATAAAAGCTGTTGTCCTGGCGAAAGACGGTGTAAGACCTGAGATCCGGCTCTCCCTGGAGAACCGCGATTGAGTTTCCGATCTTTTTCATCAGGGATGCACGTCTCGACGCATAAACTGCATTGTCATCGGAATTCCCGATAGCCGTTTGCAGGAAGATGCAGGCAAGAAGCAACGCCCTCAGCACCGCTTTCAACATTTCCCACTCCAAATGCCAAAACCATGATAATAGCACGAGATACAAACGGGGTCCGACCCTGAAAAACTGAAAATTCCAGAGAACGCGAACAAAATTTTCAAATTATCGGGGTCTGGCTCCGTTTTTCACTTTTTATGGACAAGGGCGGCACGGGTAATGGCTTTGCCGCCAAAGCGCTGGGTAATGCTATCCATGGCTGATGCCAGCTTCTGGTTTTTCGGCGAGGGTTGATCCAACAACGACATCTGCTTCCCAATGGTCTCAACTTCGAGGTTGCTGCTGTATATACCAATCAGCCGAACCAGCAATCCTTCACGCCAAAGGCTTTGTAAAAGCTTGTCTGCAACCGGAAAAATTTCCTCTGCCGTATTCACCGAAGGGTTCAGGGTGATCCGCCGGGTGAAGGTCGAGAAGTCCGCCTCCCGGAATTTGACCGTAATTGTCCGGGCCCGCGTTTGGTTGGCCCGAAGCCGTTGGGCTACTTTTTCAGACAATGCAAGAAGAGTGGCATGAAGCAAACCGGCATCCGATGTGTCCTTGTCGAAAGTGATCTCATGGCCAATTGATTTGAATCCTTCCGCAGAGACCACCGGCCGGTCGTCTATCCCGTTTGCAAGCTGCCACAAGTGGGCTCCCGTTTTTCCCAGGCGAACGGCAAGCTCACTATGGGATAAATCCGCGATTTGTCCGATCCGCTGCAACCCCGCTCGCTTCAGATCCTCTTCGGTCTTGGGTCCCACGCCCCAAAGCCGGCGTATGGGAAGCGGCGACAGGAATTCCTTCTCCCCTCCCGGTCTCACGATAACAAGTCCGTCCGGTTTCTCGAGATCAGATGCGACTTTTGCAATGAATTTGCTGGCGGCAACTCCAACAGAGGCCGTCAGCCCCAGTTCATGCCCGATCCTGGTTTTGATCTTCCTGGCAATCGTGGGTCCATCGCCAAAGAGCTTCTCGCTCCCTGTCACGTCCAGGAAAGCCTCATCAACGCTGACTTGCTCAATCAGGTCGGTAAAGTCGCCGAAAATATCCATGATGAGCCCGGAAACCCGTGCATACTTCTCCATATCCGGCCGAACATAAATTCCTTGCGGGCAGAGTTTCCATGCTTTGGATATAGGCTGCGCGGAGTGCACTCCGAATTTGCGCGCTTCGTAGGAACAGGTCGCGACAATTCCCCGGCCTTTTCCTTCTTTGGGATCGGATCCGACAATGACCGGCCTGCCCCGTAACTCGGGTCGATCGCGCTGCTCAACCGATGCATAAAATGCATCCATATCCACATGCAGAATGGTCCGGTTCATCTCTTCAGTTTATCCCAAAGCCGGAATACCGCTCACGATTACTTATGGTTTCAAACCGGGCAGCGGGCGGCGGCAGCAAGAACAGTCAAACGGAGGTGACGTCGCGATTCAAACCTGAAGTACGCCGGTTTGGAATGTCTCCAAGACAGGATTCTGGGCAGCTGTCTCCAACGCGAGGATGAAGGCCTGTCGCGTTTCCAGTGGAGAAATTATCTTATCGACCCAGAGTCGCGCAGCCGCATAGCGAGGATCCAATGCCGCGGTATATTGCGCCGCAATGCCGGTCAGAATGCGTTCCTTCTCATCTTCCGAAAGCTGCCGGCCCCTCTGTTCCTCCTGGCGAACACGTATATCCGCGAGCGTGCGCGCCGCGGAAGCTCCGGCCATGACTGCATAGCGAGCCGTGGGCCATGCAAAAACAAATCGCGGATCATAGGCTTTCCCGCATAGCGCGTAATGGCCCGCTCCATAACTCCCGGCAAGAATCAGCGTAATTTTCGGCACAACGCTGTTGGCAACGACATTAACCAGCTTTGCTCCGGACTTGATGATTCCAGAGACTTCCGCGTCCCGGCCTACCATAAACCCGTTGACATCGTGCATGAATACCAGGGGGATCCGGTTTTCATTGCAGTCCATGACAAATCGCGCCGCCTTGTCGGCTGCATCCGCGTATATGACGCCGCCGACCTCCACCGGTTTCCCAGGCTCCCGATGATGCAGTTTGTTGTTGGCGACGATTCCGACCGCCCAACCGCCAATGCGTGCATAGCCGCAAATCAGCGATTTCCCGTACTCCGATTTGTACTCGGTGAACTCGCTATTATCGGCAATGCAGGCAATAATCGCGCGAACATCATATTCCCGCGAAGGATTCACCGGCATCAGATCAAATATCGATTCGGCCGGATGCAACGGTTCCCTCGGTTCGATGCGATTGAAAGGCGAGCCAATCGACTGTCCCATCATTGAGGCCAGGGTCCTAATTCTCTGAATGCAGGCTCCATCGTCTTTCTCGCGAAAGTCCACCGTGCCACTAAGCTCGGCGTGGAGGCGCGCGCCTCCGAGATCTTCCCCGCTGAGATCCTGACCAATTGCGGCCTTGACCAACGATGGACCGGCGATATACAAACCACTCCCCTCTGTCATCAGGATCTTGTCAGACATTACCGGAAGGTAGGCCCCGCCGGCCACGCAACTCCCCATGATGGCCGCTATCTGCGGAACTCCCATCGCCGACAGGCGCGCATTGTTTCGAAAAATGCGACCGAAATCGTCTTCGTCGGGAAAAACCTCGTCCTGCAATGGAAGAAATACGCCGGCGGAATCCACCAGGTATATCACCGGCAATCGATTATCCATTGCGATACGCTGCGCCCTCAGAAATTTCTTCGCCGTCATCGGGAAAAACGAGCCTGCCTTGACGGTAGCGTCATTCGCGATGATCATGAATGGACGCTGCGCAATCTGGCCGATGCCGGTGATAACACCGGCAGAGGGAGCGCCCCCCCACTCCTCGTACATCTGGTAGGCCGCAAAAATTGCCAATTCAAAAAAATGGGACCCGGGATCAATCAGCTGCTTTATACGCTGACGGGCTGTCAGCCGTTTTTTTGCATACTGCCTTTTTATGGCATCCGATCCACCACCCTGACACAGGATGTTTTCATCTTTCCCGATAGCTTCCAGCAATTCCGCCCATCGTTTCCGGTTTTCTTCCAAGGGTCACCTCTAGGAATTATTATAATTGCGTGGTTTCATCACTCCCAGGAATAAGAAAAGGAGACAGGAGGCAGGAGACAGGAGACAGAGCGCTTTCTTTTTTCTTTCCATTCCGCCGGGTTCTGGTATGATCTTGGGTTTGATTGAAATTTGTTTTCAAGAAAGAGATTTAATAGATGGCGAAAGATACTCCCCTTCTTTCGAAGAAAGTAGTTCTGGTCGGCAACCCCAACGTAGGAAAGTCCGTTATTTTCAGACTTTTAACCGGAAATTACGTACTGGTCTCAAACTTCCCGGGAACAACGGTTGAGGTATCGCGTGGACGGATGCAGATTGCCGGCGTCAACTATGAAATCGTGGATACGCCGGGAGTCAACAGCCTTGTTCCGCAATCCGAGGATGAGCGTGTCGCGTGCGAAATTCTGTTGAGGGAAAAACCGGACCTCATCATTCAGGTAGCGGATGCCAAAAACATGCGGCGCACACTCCTGATTGCCTCTCAACTTGCCGAGTTTGGCATTCCCATGATCCTTGTTCTCAACATGATTGACGAAGCGGAAGAGCGAGGCATTGAGATCGATTCCCAGGGACTGTCCTCCTATTTCTCCATTCCGGTCATTGAAACGGTGGCCATCTATTCGCGCGGAAGGCGGCAGCTTCTTAACGCGATTCAGAGTGCCGGAAGACCACCGCGCAATCTCCTTTCGGAGTTTGCCCAGGGATCCCAAGTTCCGATGCTCGCACGCGGACTGCCGGCCCCCGCTCTTCTATCGGTTGAATGGCTGGCTGAGGGAGATATTGAACTCGCGCGAACGATAGAAGCCTCCGCAGGATCAAAAGCTTTTGCGCAGCTAAAGGAATTCGGAGAAAAATATCGGGCCGCCGGCCATGGCAATGCCGTTCACGAAATTGGCGAGATCAGAAACCGCATGCTTGAAAAATCGGCTCCTCTATTCAAGAGAAAGAGGACGAGCCGGTTTGTGGAGGAATCGAGCGGGAGCAAAAAGTTCTGGCTCTCATTTCTGATCTGTGGGCTGGTGTTGTTCGTGTGGAATGAACTCGGTGGAATGCTGCGCATCCCAACGCCTTTTACGATGATCTCGCGGGCCGTGGTAGGATGGGCAGACGCATGGCTGGGGCATGGCTACTTTGGAGCCGATCTGCTGCGCAGCCTATTGCTCGGCAAAAATGCATCCGGACGCTATGAATACGGAATTATCCCCGAAGTCATTCATTTTTTAATGCTGATTGCACCCGTGATTCTCCCGCTTGGAATGCTCCTGTCCCGCAGCCGGGCCTTTGTCCATGAAATCGGAATTATGACGCGGCGGGCCTCCACCGGCATCCCGATACTATTCGGCGTGCTGATGCTGCTGTATGAATTTGTCGGCTATACGGGGGCGCAGACGCTCGTCGGACTTATTGAAAAGGTGCTCTTTGGCGACCACTTTATCCCGTTCCTGCAACGCCTGCTGCCGCCCGGCTTTTTTGCAGAGCTGATTGCAGGAAAATACGGCATCGTTTCGGTAGGTCTGACCTACGCCATCGGCATTGTGATGCCCGTAGTGGGAACATTTTTTATCGCCTTTGGACTGCTTGAAGACAGCGGATATCTGCCTAGGCTCTCGATTCTGTCGGATCGACTGATGCGGCTGCTGGGACTGAATGGCAAAGCCGTGCTCCCCATGGTCCTGGGCTTCGGCTGCGGTACGATGGCGACAATGTCTACCCGAATTCTGAGTTCCAGAAGAGAACGACTCATCGCCACGCTGCTGCTCGCACTGGGTATTCCCTGCTCCGCGCAGCTCGGCGTCATGATGGGAATCGCAGCCGGTTTTTCTCAGAAAGCTACACTCACCGTCATGGCGGTGGTTGCATCCCAGCTGCTCCTGGTCGGGTTTCTCTCCTCCAAGCTGATCAAAGGGCAGCCGAGCGAGTTTATTTTTGAGATACCGCCGATCCGTGTACCTCAATTCAAGAACGTCGCGCTGAAAACCTGGTATCGCGTTCAATGGTACCTGAAAGAGGCGGTTCCTCTTTTCCTCGTCGGCACAATGGTTTTGTTTGTGCTGGACGCCGTTCATGTGGAAACGCACAGTCTGCTGGAGTGGCTGCAAATCGGAATGGCACCACTGCTCTCCGGACTGCTCCACCTCCCATCAGAAGCGGCCGGCATATTTCTCCTCGGTTTCCTGCGCCGCGATTATGGAGCCGCAGGGCTTTACGATCTGGCGCGCAGAGGACTGTTGAACGGACAGCAGATTGTGGTCAGCCTTACGGTCATCACGCTGTTCGTCCCGTGCGTGGCCAGTTTCCTCGTGATTATCAAGGAGCAGGGTGTGAAGCGAGCACTTGCGATCACGGGATTTATCGTGCCTTTTGCGATCGGCGTCGGCGCTGTGTTGAGTTGGATCCTTCGCACCTTTAACATTCAGTTTTACTAGGTCCCAATTGCATGAATCACAACGAACAGGTCGGAATTATGGAAAACAGAACGCCTGAAGAGGTCACTGAGGTTCTTGAGGCAGTTTGGACTCTGCAGGAACAGGGAACGGCATCGCTTGAAAGTGTGACGCAGAATGCGCCGATAAAGGTCACGGATGCTTTGATCAAAAGCCTGAGCGAGGAAGGACTTCTGTCGATCGACGCCGATAAAAACGTCCGGCTCCTTCCCAAAGGGCGCGAAATGGCCGAACAGATCATCCGCCGGCACCGACTGGCTGAACGGCTGATTTGTGACGCCCTGGGTGCACACGTCGACGAAAGCGAGATCGCCGCCTGCGAATATGAGCATCTCCTCGCGGAAGGGATCACCAATTCCATCTGCACTCTGCTGGGCCATCCACGGTATTGCCCGCATAACCGCCCAATCCCGGAGGGGGATTGCTGCAGGCAAGCCCGCGATGAATTGCGGCCAATCGTTGTTTCGTGTGACCAGCTGCGCATCGGCGAGTCTGCTCGAATCGCCTATTTCAGCACCAAAGAGCATTCGCGGCTGCTGAAGCTGTCCGCATTGGGAGTTTCCCCCGGAATGCCCATGAAACTCATTCAGAAGTGGCCGGCATACGTGGTTCAATGTGAGGAAACCGAAATTGCGCTCGAGCCCGGAGTCGCCAAAAACATCTACGTCTGGCATACGCCGGAGTAGGTTGGACGTTGGACGTTAGACGTTGGACGTTACAGACTTGTCTTTCGTAACCGCAACGCATTGCTGATCACAGATACCGAACTGAATGTCATGGCCGCGCTGGCAATCATCGGATTCAACAGCAGCCCGATCACCGGGTACAGAATTCCGCCCGCAATCGGAACTCCAAGCATGTTGTAAACAAAGGCAAAGAAAAGATTCTGCCGGATGTTTCGCATCGTATTCCGGCTGAGTTTCCGCGCGCGAACGACGCCTCGCAAATCCCCTTTCACAAGCGTAATGCCGGCACTTTGAATCGCGACATCGGTCCCGGTCCCCATCGCAATCCCCACGTGGGCCTGGGCCAACGCCGGAGCGTCATTGATCCCATCGCCGGCCATGGCGACTGTTCGCCCCTGGGATTGCAACTGCTTCAGAACCTCTCCTTTTCTTTCCGGAGAGACTTCCGCCTCCACGGTATCGATGCCCAACTGGCGTGCAACGATATCTGCCGTTGTCTTGTTGTCTCCGGTAAGCATGACGATGTGAATCCCCTGGCCATGCAATTCCCGGATGGCATCATGCGCTGATTCCTTGATTGGATCTGAAACGCCAAGCAAGCCTGCCGGAGTCCGGTCGATCAGGACGAACACCACGGTCTGTCCCTTTCGCCTCTCTTCATCCGCAGCCTGAGCGAATGGCCCTGGATCGACCCCTAATTGCTCCATCAGTGCTTTGTTCCCGATCGCAATGGCATGGCCGTCCACAGTTCCAACAATCCCCTGACCCGTGATGGAGCGGAAGTCATTCACGACAGAAAGATCGAGGTTTTGTTTCCTGGCAGCTGCCACAATGGCTCCTGCCAGTGAGTGCTCACTCCCCTGTTCGAGGCTCGCACCAAGACGCAGCATATCGGGTTCGCTCCAGCCGCCACAGGCTTTGAGGCAGGTCAGCCGCGGTTTGCCTTCGGTAAGCGTTCCGGTCTTGTCGACGACAAGCGTATCCACTTTCTCGAGCAGTTCCAGCGCCTCGGCATTCCTGATCAAAACGCCGGCTCCTGCGCCACGCCCGGTTCCGACCATGATGGACATTGGAGTTGCCAGCCCCAAAGCGCAAGGACACGCAATAATAAGGACGGCCACCGCATTCACGAGTGCATAGACCATTCGGGGTTCCGGACCGGTAAAGCCCCAGAGCAGAAACGTCGCCAATGAAATAAGAACGACAATAGGGACAAACCAGGAGGAAACGCGGTCCGCCACCCGTTGAATGGGAGCACGGCTGCGCTGTGCCTCGCTGACCATCCGGACGATTTGTGCCAGGAGCGTATCGCTTCCGACTTTATCCGCGCGCATGATAAAAGTTCCGGTTTCATTGATGGTACCGCCTGTAACGGAGCTTCCAGACGACTTTTCCACCGGGATCGGCTCGCCCGTTACCATCGACTCGTCTATAGAGCTCCCTCCCTCCAGGAGAGTTCCATCAACAGGCACGCGCTCTCCGGGGCGCACGCGCAGCCGGTTGCCCGGGTGGACCTGATCCAGAGAGATATCCCTCTCGGATCCATCTTCATTGACAATGCGCGCTGTTGTGGGAACAAGACCAAGCATGGCTCGGATGGCGCTTCCGGTCTGACTTCGTGCCCGCAGCTCGAGCACCTGTCCAAGCAGAACCAGGGTTGTGATGACCGCGGATGCCTCAAAATAGACTTGCGGAGTTCCATGATGCCCACGGAATGATGAAGGCAATAGGTCCGGGAACAACGTCGCAAAGACACTGTAGGCATACGCGGTTCCGGTGCCAATGGCGATCAGCGTGAACATGTTCAGGCTGCGATTGATGAATGAAGCCCAGCCGCGTTGAAAGAAGGGCAAGCCACCCCAGAGTACCACAGGGGTTGCAAGCGCAAACTGAAGCCAGACACTCCAACGGAGGTGGACACCTGCAACCATCTCTCCCATGGCGACGAGAAAAACCGGAATTGCCAGGAGCAGGCAAATCCAAAACCGGCGCCTCATCAGGGTTAACTCGGGATTTTCCGCTTCATCGAGACTCACGGTGCGAGGTTCAAGAGCCATTCCACAGATCGGACAGGATCCGGGCGAATCCTGGACAACCTCCGGGTGCATGGGACAAATATATTCCGTACGAAATGCAGGCAGCGGTTCCATCGGTTCCAGCGCCATGCCGCATTTCGGACAAGGGCCCGGCTTGTCCTGGAGCACTTCGGGATCCATGGGACAGGTATACCGCATCCCGGGCAGTGGGGGTTCTGCCGCAATATCCGCATCCCGCATGCTCAGGTATTTTTCGGGACTGGCCTGAAACTTTGCCATGCACCCCGGATTGCAGAAGTAGTAGGTTTGACCTTTATACTCAAACTTCCCCGCGGCCTTCTCTGGAGCAAACTGCATCCCGCATACCGGATCGGTGACCGGAAGCGCCACCAGTCCGGCGGTATCCGGCGCACCCAGGTATTTTTCAGGGCCGGCCTGAAACTTTGCCATGCACCCCGGATTGCAGAAGTAGTAGGTTTGACCTTTATACTCAAACTTCCCCGCGGCCTTCTCTGGAGCAAACTGCATCCCGCATACCGGATCGGTTACGATGCCCATAGTTTTTTCGGCGTGAACCTTTTTCTCGTCCATGTGGCTCCTATATGAGTAGCGGTCCGCAGGCAAGTATAGCAAAAGAAAAACTTAGGATCGCTGAGAGGTGCTGGCAAATGGCGGAGGGACCGTCAAGGAAACATGAATGCAATTCATTGCTTTGGGCAATTTTGTCGGTCTATAATGCCGGAATCTTAAAATCCGCGAAGCAGGAGAGTGGACGATGCTCGGTCTTGTTGTAACCCTTTTAGCAGTATTTTTGGTGATCTGTCTGGCTTTGCATTCATCAGACCGAAAGGTCCAATCGGAAATAGATATTGTGTTGGGACGTGAAAACAGGAGGAGGACTCCGGAGTAAGAAATCCCTCCGCTAATCCGAGTTATACCGCTCAATTCCAGCTACCGGGCACTGCCTACATTCAGAAAATCAGAACGTTTCGTTTTTGCTGCCATCTCGCGACGCAACGATTCCCATTCCGAAACCGGAATGACCATCAATTCCTCGACTACCCGCGGATCCAGTTGTTTCCCCGACATCTTTTGGATTTCGGCAATGGCCTCTTCGAAGCTCATCGGTATTTCCCGCTGGCCCTCGGACGTCAGACGATCCAACGCATCGGCCACGGCAAAGATACTGGCGCCGATGTGAATCTCGTTCATTTTCAGCCCCTGGGGATAGCCGTTCCCATCATATTGCTCGTGATGATGCAGGACAACCTGTGCAGCTCCGGTCAGAAATTTGATGCTGGATAGAATTCTATAGCCGATCTCGGGATGCTGCCGCATCAATAGCCATTCGCGCCCGGTCAACTCTTCGGGATTGCGGAGCAGTTCATCAGGAATGCCAATTTTGCCGATATCATGCAGCAAAGCTCCCTGCTCCACGATGCGGATGTCCGATTCGCTCAAATTCAAACGTTGAGCCAGCTTCTTCGTATATACAGTAACGCGTAGAGAATGCCCGTCGGAATCGGCGTCGCGGCTGTCCAGCGCCTTACTTAAGGCCACCAGGGTGGAATGGTAAGTTTGTTGAAGAACGCCCAATGCCTCCTCGAGCTGTCTGGTGCGGCTTGCCACCTGCTCTTCAAGCGTGCGCTGATAATTCTGGTTTTCCTGAAGGAGTCGGCGTTTCTCAAGAGCTCTGGAAACCGAAATGGAGACCTGTTCAAGACTGAAGGGCTTGGTTATGTAATCGTAGGCTCCATCCTTAATGGCATCCACGGCTACTTCAATATCAATAACCGAGGTCACCAGGATAACCGCGACGTCGGGTGAGATCCGCATGGCTTCTTTGAGAAGGCCAATACCGCCAATCTCGGGCATTTGAATATCTGCCACGATAAGATCATATTTGCCCTTGCTCAACAGATCGAGGGCCGCACGACCATTGGCGCAGCATTCACAGGCATAGCCCAGGCTTTCCAGCTTTCGTGCCAGAATCTCCCGGACAACAACCTCATCATCAGCAATCAGGATGCGCGAAGGGCGCAGAACCGCGCCGAGAGGATTATTGGACAGCTGCCTGAAGATGCTTTCCGCCGTGGACATAGAGCGTTTTTTTTATTTCTCCGCAACTCTTATCGACGGCTGTGAGACAAACATTCCAGGGAAATTATACCCATCGCACGATTTAGTGAGATTTGCTTTATATAAACAATCAACATAAAGAGTTGATATTTAATATTTACCAAGAATTAGGCCGGAAAGACGCGGGCATCCAGACAATCAGAAAGCCGGGCGGTATCCTGCGGGGCTTCCCCAAAGCTCCGTTCCCAAACAAAACGGTTCTCCATACACAGATAAACATATACCTGAGGGGCTTCTTTGGCTATCCACTCCCGCATTTTGCGGTAGATTTCTTCCCGTATAGGTCTGAAGTATCTGTCTTTCCCGTGGTGTCCGGGAACAAACTCGCCAAACGGCACTTTTGATTTTGGAAAGCGCTGATGCACCATATCGCGCAGTCGTGGAGGAAATCGGAGCGCTCCAAGGCTTATCCAGGCAATCCGTGTTTTATTCATTGTATGAAGGATTTCTTCAACGGCGCTCCGGTATCCCTCCTCCCACCCTTCGTACCAGACGATTGGATCGAAATGAAAACCGATCCGATAGCCCCAATCCTGGCATTGGACGGCAGCCGCAAGACGTTCTTCAAATGAAGCTGCCTTGAGTTCCTCATGGCGGCAGATAGTCTTTGAATTCATGGACCAGGAAATAACGGTATGGCCGCCATGGTCCAAATTCTTCAGATTGGAAATCTGGTTCGATTTGGTCTTCAACTCGAGAATTCCATTGGGAAGAGAGGCAAAAAACGGGACAAGCCGGCGTGAGAAACACGTCAAGTGATCCAATGCCAGAGAGTCCGCCAGTTCACCCGTTCCAATCCGGAAACGGTGATCGGGCGTCTGCGCCAGCGTTTGGCTTACATCCAAAATCAGATCATCTATATTGGTGCAGACTACCAACGCTTCGCTGCTTAGATATGATTGCAAAACGCAGTAGGTGCACTCGAAATGGCAATTCCATGCATAACTGACCACGTAATAGTTGCAACAGATTTCGGCTCCCGATCCCTGGCATTGCTTTAAAAACTTCCCGGGATAATGCATCAGGATCAGCGCATCCTTGGCATATCCGGTGTCGGAGGCAGATGCTGTCGACTCAAAGTCATGAAAGGTCGAGGTTTCAACTCCAGGCAGCCTTGCCAGGATTTCGTGGGTGGCGCTGTCATCCCAGGATCGATCTTGAACCAGCACCCGATTCGGCTTGTATGAATCCATAATCTCGTTTGCGTCGCATGGAATTCGTGGCAGCCTGAGCTTCAAATCTCGGCGAATTTCACGAAATATTGAACAAATCTTCAAACTCTGGAGAATCGGCAGATTCTTGAAGCGCCGCTACCAGTTCTCGAAATCTTGCGGCATTGATAGCGTCAAATTCTACGCGCAATCCAGGTTCCTCGAAAAACGGGTGCGCGGAAACGCGAATCGAGCCGGTCAAACCAAGCCTCTTCTTTTTCTCCTGAAACTGTTCCTGCGCCAGCGACAACCTTGGATTCCGCAGGCGATAGATAAGCTCAAAAACTCTCTCCCCCTTCTGAAAAGGGGAAAGACGCTGATCTCCGGTAATTTCAATAACGTCCTCTCTATCTAATGCACCACGAGGACTATCTCCCCCGACTCCGGCGAGATCGTCCAGCAATGCCAGCAGCTTTTTCTGCAGGCTTGCACTCAAACGGATTTTCCCCATCAATACTGCGAAGCTGTTCTGTACCGACGGTGATTTACCCGCAAGCGATTCAATGCTGGAAAGAGTCAATCGACCATCTGCCAGGCATTGTCGAAGACCCGGATGTATCTGATGCAGAAGAAGATAACTCCGAAAAACATGTTCGGCCGGACTTAGGCCAAGAAGAGGCAGGTACTCGCGAATTATCGTTGTGTCGGGTAAGCCGAATTCATTGTGAAGCTTATGCAGAATGCGGGCATTCTCAAGCGGGTTGAGCTGCCGATGAGATAGGTTATCCCGCACCGCGATCGAGTACGCTTGAACCGCACTATATTCGTCCGCTTGCAGAATACGAGCCAGTATTTTGGATTTGCTCAAGCCTCTCAGCGCGCGAATACGACGGAACCCGCAAACAATTTTATGGCGGGAACCCCGCCTCCAGAGCAATACCGGATTCAATTGACCAATCTCGCGCAGTGAATCTTGAACGGCGGGCAAATCCAGTCCTTCGCTGATTCGAAAGACTTCATCTTCCAGATCTATGGTTTCAAACTCTACCTCTTGGATGAACATATCCGGAAGGATAACCAAATCCAAACAGCAACATCCATTCATTTATTTGTTTACGGCAGACTTTTGATATAAAATCGCCCACATTATCAAGCGGAGGAGCCTTGACGCATTTCCTTCGCATCAATATAGGAGGCTATGCTATGAATTCCCCCTTTTCCAAAACACTTGTTGCCATCCTGTTCGCTGCGTGTCTGGTCATTACGCCAAAGATTGTGAAAGCACAGGATTACACGGAAGAGGAGTACAAGGTTTTCCAGGATGTCCAGGCCGAGAAGGACGACGCCAAGAAGATTGACATGATCGTGGCGTTCCTTAAAGAAAAGCCCAAGAACGGCTTGCGGCCCAACATGATTGCCGAAGGACAGAAGGTCATTGTTGAGCTTTCCAACGCAAAAAAATGGAATCAGCTCATCGCTCTTGGCGACAAACTTGCAGATGTTGCCCCCAGTGACGCCATTACGGTCAATGCGTTGACCGCGGCCTATTCAGAAACCGGAAACATGAAAGGTTTCGCGGCTTTTGGCGAGAAAGCCTATGCCAACAAGCCGAGCGCAGATCTGGCCATGGCGCTCTCAAAGGCTTATCAGCAGTTGGGAAATGACGCCAAAGCGCTCCAGTGGAAAGAAAAGGTGCTTGCTTCGGATCCGGACAACATCGAAGTTCTCATGGATGCGATGAAAAAAGCCGCCGCCAGCCAGAACATGGTTCAGGCCGTGAAATACTCCAAGCAGTGCCTCGCATTGCTGCCGAAAGCACAGAAGCCTGCCAATATTGATGCTCAGGCCTGGAAGAACGCCACTGACAGCGCCTATGCGGTCGCTTACGGGATTGTAGGGCAGGATGCCTACGCCAAGAATCAGTTCAGCCTGGCCATCATAAATCTTGAAAATGCAGTGAAGTATTACAAGAGAATGGATCAGGCATATTTCGCGCTCGGAATGAGCTACTGGCAATCCAGGAAGCTGGATGCAGCCATGCTGAATTTTGCAAAGGCCTATGCCATTCATGGGGCCGTGGCGAGCACCGCCAAAGCACAGCTTGATAAGATTTTTGCAAGTTCCAAAATGACGCCTGCCGCTCAGCAGCGTATCATGGACAGGGCTGCGCAGGATTTGAAGTAATTGCGAATCACAGAGGCCGAATGACGAATTGAAAACCTCAGTTTGTCATTCGGCATCAATCCGTTCTGAATCCCCCCCGAACCCGGCTTCCTACATCAATTTGCGCTCATGCGCGGCCCGCTCCAATTCTTCCCTGAATTTCGGATGCGCAATGTTGATCAGCGACCGGCATCGCTCGCGAACTGTTTTCCCGTGCAAATATGCCACTCCGAATTCGGTAACCACATAATGCACATCTCCCCTGGATGTGACCACGCCGGCTCCTTGTTTCAGGTAGGACACAATTCGGCTGACGGTATCGTTTACGGCGGTTGAGTGCAAGGCGATGATCGGCTTGCCGCCTTTGCTGCGAGCTGAACCGCGCACGAAATCGACCTGTCCGCCGATTCCGCTGTAAAAGTGAATCCCAATGGAATCCGCGCAGATCTGACCGGTCAGATCGACTTCGATGGCGGAATTGATGGCAATCTGCTTTTCGTTCCGGCTTATCACAAAGGGGTCGTTGACGTACTGGCTGGGATGGAATTCGAATATGGGATTGTTGTGGATAAACTCGAATAGCCGCTTCGTACCAAGCACGAACCCGATCACAATTTTCCCCGGATGAAGCGTTTTCTTTTCGTTGGTAATGACTCCCTTCTCAATCAGGTCAATGACACCATCGCTTACCATCTCCGAGTGAATGCCAAGATCCTTCTTCTCGGTCAGGTAGTTCAACACCGCATCCGGTATTTCACCAATCCCAAGCTGTAGCGTTGAACCATCTTCAATAAGGTCGGCAATATGGCGGCCGATCCGCATCGCAATATCGGAGACTTCGCCCATAGGAAATTCAAGTAATTCCTCAGAAGTTTCGACAATGTGGTGGATCTTGTTCAAGTGAATAAACGAATCGCCGAGTGTCCGCGGCATCTTCGGGTTGACCTGGGCAATAACCGTACGCGCATACTCTGCCGCGGTTTTCGTTGTATCGACGCCGGCGCCAAAGCTGCAAAAACCATGTTCGTCCGGCGGTGAAACATGGATCAGAGCTACCTCAATCGGCAGGCTTCCGCCGCTGAACAGCGATTCGATCTCGCTCAGGAATATCGGCACAAAATCGGCGCGTCCCTCATTGATGGCTTCTCGAACATTCGCACCCGAAAACAGGGCAACATGTCGGAAGCTGCCAGACATTTCAGGTCTGACGTAGTCCGCACCACCGCGCGTCAATATATGAATGATCTTCACATTCTGCAGTTCGCCGGCGCGAGCAACCATCGCCTTGACCAGTTGCTCCGGTTCTGCACATCCAGGGTGGATGTACACACAGTCCCCGCTGCGGATCACCTGCACGGCTTCGGCCGCCGTGCGTCGCTTCTCGAGATACTTATCCAGCCAGGTGGCTCGCCGACCGATGGCGCGCTTCTGATCCAATTCCGGTATTGAGGTAGCCATGGTCACTCCTCACGCGTCGTATCATTTAAAAGCGATTCAAGCCCGCAGTAATCGCAACCCAGCAATCCGGCCAATCCTTCGTGCGTGCAATGGCCGGAGAAGAGGTAAACGCCTCTTCGCAGTGCAGAGTTCTCGCGGAAAGAGTCAATACCCTTCTCCCCCACATCCTCGACAAAAGGCACGATCACATTATTGAGTGCATGGGAAGCGGTGCGCGCAACGGCGGAGGGAATGTTGGGAACGCAATAGTGGATCACTCCGTGCTTCTTGAATATGGGGTCGGAAAGCGTCGTCGGGCGGCTGGTTTCCACGCAACCGCCTTGATCGATGGACAGATCGACGATTACACTGCCAGGTCGCATCTTTCGGACCATGGCCTCGGAAATAACGTGCGGCGCTCTGCGCCCATGTATCCACACCGCACCAAGCAGCACATCGGCCGTCCGGAGATAGCGCTCGAGGTTATAGGGAGTTGCGAGGGCTGTATTGGCAAATGCGGGCAGGCTGGAGTCCACCGCACGCAGACGCTTCATATTATCGGTCATAACCGTTACGCGGGCTCCATAGCCCAGAAACACGCGCGCAGCGGTGCGCCCTGCGTTCCCCGCCCCAACAATGACAATATTAGAGGCGGGAATTCCCGGCAGGCCTCCCAGGATAACACCTCTTCCCCCGTAGGTTGTCTCGAGGAAGCGTCCAGCAATCTGCGGAACCAGCATCCCCGCAATCTCCCCCATAGCCGTAACCTCAGGCACGTCGTGATCATCATCCTCCATCAGTTCCAACCCCACGCCGATGACGTTCTGCTCTCGCAGCAACCGGTGTACCTCCGGATTTGCCGAGCCCAGATGTACGACGCTGAAAAGAAATTTGCCTTCGCCAATCCAGTTGCACTCCGGGACGGTCGGCGGCATTACTTTGACAATGATGTCCGCGCGGGCAAATACCTCCTCGGCCGAAAAAGCGATGGAAGCGCCCGCCTCCCGGTAGGCTTCCATGGAAAAACCGCACTCCGAACCGGCATCCGATTGCGCGATGACAACGTGACCTGCTTTTGACAGCGAGTGAACACCTGCGGGCGTCAATGCAACCCGGCGCTCCTCGCCCCATCTCTCCCTCGGTATCCCGATGATCATCGGATCCCTCACTTTTTGATTGGGTTTGCTTTATCGTGCGCCTGATCCCCCTCGCGGGTCAATATCGCTCCCAAAAAACAAGGGCCCGAAGAATTCTTCGAGCCCCAGTGTCTTTACAAAACATCGTTGAGAGTAATGGAATTCGCGGCAAATATGCGGCACCCGCTGGCCGCGAATGACGCCCCATGCAATACGGCCAGGCTAATTCATATCCGGTTTGGGCGTTTTGCTTGTGCTTTTCGGAAGCACAGGAGGTTTGATGTAATCAGCCGGGACATCGCCGGTCAGACTCTTCATCCATGTCACTATCGATTGCACCTGTCCCGCAGACAGAGTCTTGCCCAGTTGATATTCAGCCATCCGGGAAACGGCATCATCCAGCGTCGAGACCTTTCCGCTATGGAAATAGGGCTTGGTTTCGGCAATATTGCGCAATCCCGGGACTTTGAATAGCATGTGGTCCACCTGGTTTTTTGTCACCTTTTCGCGGCCAGGGTCCGAATTTTCCGGGTATTCCTTTATCAACCCCAGTTTCTGATACATGCTCCCGCCGAGATAGGAGCCGGAATGGCAAGCCTGGCATCCGGTTTCCATGAACAGATTGAATCCGGCCTTTTCTTCATTGGTCAATGCCTGGGCATCGCCTTTGAGAAATTTATCCCAGCGCGAGGGCGTCACAAGCTTCCGCTCAAATGCGCCAATGGCTTTGGCCATATTTCCATAGTTGACCGGATCCTTGTCTTCGGGAAAAGCTTTCTTGAATGCATCAACATATTCGGGCATGGACTTCAGCACCGCGACCACTTGCTTCTCCGAGGTCATGGCCATTTCAACCGGATTCATCACCGGACCTTTCGCCTGTTCCTCAACATCGGCCGCCCGGCCGTCCCAGAACTGAACAAAGTGTCCGGCCGCATTATAGACAGTAGGAGAATTGCGATCCCCTTTCACTCCCTTGTGCCCGTCCGACGTAGGATTTCCGTCGACTCCGTACCGGTCGAGCAGGTGACAGGAGTTGCAGGAAATCGTCTGGCTTTTGGACAACCGCGGTTCAAAATAAAGCAGGCGGCCCAGTACAACCTTATCCTCTGTAATGGCATTTGAATTCGAAATCACCGCATCCGGTAGCGGCTGGAACATCTGCAGTTTGGCTGAATCAACTGTTACGGCCGCAACCTCCGGGGCCTTGGACTCTTTGCTGCACCCGGCACTAATCAAAACCGCAAGGCATGCAAAAACTACCACCCAATGTTTCATTCAGCACCTCCTGAAATCGGTTGTTGCAAAATTATCTGAATATTCGTTTCTTCGGCGGAATCCGACAACCCTATTTCACAGCGTCCAACGCATTTTCCGTAGCGGCCAGCAAAGCCTCGGGCCCCACGGGCGAACCGGTCGCCCCCTTCATCCACAAATCAGGGGCGATGCGCCCCTGGCGGGCTACGCGTTCGAATTCGGGACCGATCTTGCCGGTTTTTTTCATATGCGCTTCCAGCTGAAACGCAATCATATGTCCGATCGGATAATCGGGAAGATACAACGATGAATCGATCATATGGGAATAGATACCCAGCAACACAACATCCTTTTTATGGAATACCGGTTCATAAAACCTGTTCCAGACATCTTTTGAGATCTGAAGAACGGCATCGCGCAATTGTTCCGGCGTTGCCTGGGGATGGTCATACATCCAGTGCCAGACCTGCATGTCGACAAGGCTCACCCCGCATATTTCGGCGGTTGCCCAGAAATCGTTCAGCACCTTGAACGCCTCGGCCTGGGCATCGGGAGAGTCCAAACCCAGCACTTTCATATCCTGCCCTTGGAATACAAAGGCAAGGGCCTCGGTGAATGCGGTATTCGGAACGCCGTTGAGAGTGTAATAATCGATCGAATTCAGTGAAAAAGTCTGCTCCACATTGTGTCCCATTTCATGAACCGCAATGTTGAAGCCTTTGTAATTCATCCCTGTTTTTTCGATACGCGTCCGAAGATGGGCTTTCGCCCCCCGCATGGCAGCTCCCATTGCGTGCCCGGAGCCACGAGCCGGATCAACCACAATGTTATCCGCCAGAAATTTGGCCTTATCCGGTGCAAAACCCAGCTTTCCCAAAAGCGCCGGAATGTCCTTTTGATAGGCTTCAGCCGTTGGATACTTCCTGGAAACCACCGCGTCAAGTTCAGCCTCGGAATATTTCGGTCTGGGCTTGAATCCGTCGTACCAGATATCAAATGGTTCCAGCGGACGGCCCAGTTTCTTCTGAATCAGAGCGCCGACACGGGCAAGCTGCGGCGACGACAGCACCTGCTCAAACATTTTTTGTACACGCTCTTCGGGAAGCTGCCGATCTTCATTGAATCGCCGCGCAATCAGGCTCGGAGCGGTTGGCGAGTACGGATCCATGAGTTTTGCCGCACGGTAAACCTCAAGAAGATGACGATACCGCGTGTTGGGCTCCGGAGTGTTTGCGGCGGTTTTTCCTGCGGGAGCATAGTTTGAATCCTTCTCCGCCGCAGGTTTGACATCATTGGAAAAAGGATTCCAATCCACCTGAGGGTTGTTCACAACCGCTTCCGGAATTGATTGGGTTACTATACGCTCCATTACCTTTTCAATCATGCGTTGCTTGGCAAGGCCCTGCAGGGGATCCCGGTAATCTGATTTGATCTCATCGCGCAGATTCCAGTGGGACAACAGGCGCAATTCCGCAGGGAATAACCGCTGCCCCTGCTCATTGAGCAGATGGTGCATCCATATGTTGTATTCGGAGATGTAGTGTCCGGCTTCAGCACCCGCTTTTGAAATTGCCAGGTTGACATCGGCCGGAATTCGCTTGGAGAAGGCTTCAGCCAGGCGCGTCTCTGCCCACTGTCGCCGGGTCCATTTCTCCCCCTGCGTCAAACGCTCATCAAGCGTGGTCATTGGGAAATTCAGAAGTACTACAAAGGCCAGCTTGTTGTTGTACCAATCCTCAGCCAAATGCGCGGAAGGATCATAGCCGGCAAAGATTTCGTCATAGGGCTGCACCGGGCCCAAATCAAGATCGGTCTGCTGACGCAATTCACGGTTGATTTCATTCATGTGCCCGGAGGTCTTCTCCAGAAGGTACTCAAACCGGCCAAACATGGTATCGAGAGCGGTCTGATCGCCGGCAAAGTTTTTGCCGACGAATTCCTCAAACGCCGCCTGATCACCGTCGGAAGCGCGCCAGAATTCCGAAATCTGCTTCAATCCGCGCTGTATGCGTGCGCGCTGAGATTCGCCGAACTGTTTTGTCATTGCGGCTTCGAGCTTGCCTGCCGCCCCTTGCATCCAGGCAGGGGCGGCAGGAGACTGAGCCGCGTCCTTAAATCCATCCTTCTGCGGTGCATTCATTTGAGACTCCTGTGAACATGAAACGGCAAATAACAGCGACAAACAGAAAACGGATAATAGAGGTTTTCGCATTCCATTCCTCCTCCCTGCTTTGGGCAAACCAGGCAAAAAGCTTAACACAAAAAGCGCTCAAAGAAACTCCGACACCTATTGGACGTACCGGGAGGAGCGCCGGCGCCCCGACTAAGGCTGCATGCTATTGTCGAGGGCGAAGTCCTTCGAAGGGCGGCGACCGGTGGCCGCCGCGTCAACTCCGACCTCTTTCGTACTAAATTCCATGAATTTAGCAAAGCGGCTTTGAGGTTGGGCCCGGCGGAGCTAAATTTGTATTTAGAGGGGAGGATCCATGGCAAAACTTGCGAAAACTTCGGCGATTCTGAAAGAGCTTTCTCTGAAAGATGTGAATGCAGGCGCCTGCTCCGGACCTGATCGCTGGATCTCGGATCCCGAAGGACAGGAGCTTATTTCCTATTGTCCTGCAAGCGGGGATCCCATTGCCGGCGTGATACAGGCGGGGCCTGACGCCTATGAGCAGATCATGGCAGAAGCCTCCTCCGTATTTGAAAGCTGGCGCATGATTCCGGCGCCCAAACGGGGCGAACTGATTCGTGACCTTGGCAATGCATTAAGGGAGTTGAAGGAACCCCTTGGGGATCTGGTCAGCCTGGAAATGGGAAAGATCCAGGCGGAGGGCCATGGCGAAGTCCAGGAGATGATTGATATCTGCGATTTCGCGGTCGGGCTATCCCGTCAATTGTATGGGTTGACGATGGCTTCCGAACGTCCTGCCCATCGTATGATGGAGCAATGGCATCCGTTGGGTGTCGTCGGCGTGATCACGGCATTCAACTTCCCGGTTGCAGTCTGGTCCTGGAACAGCGCCATTGCGGGAGTCTGCGGAAATCCCACGGTGTGGAAACCCGCCGGGCCGACACCGTTGTGTGCCGTTGCCGTGCAGCACATCGCAAACCGCGTCATGGCGGATCACGGCATGCGCGGCATATTCAATCTTGTCATCGGAGCCGGCCGGAGCATTGGCGAGCATATGCTGAATGACTCCAGGATTCCATTGATCTCATTCACCGGATCTACAGCCATCGGAAGACACGTTGCAGAAACCGTGGCGCGCAGGTTTGGTCGCACAATCCTCGAGCTTGGCGGAAACAATGCCATTATCGTTACGGAAGAGGCCAATCTCGATCTCGCCATCCGTGCCATCCTGTTCGGTGCAGTTGGAACCGCAGGACAACGGTGCACCTCGACGCGGCGGATTATCGTCCACAAGAGCATCTCCCGGGATTTGTCTGACAGACTTGTGCAGGCCTATGCACAGGTGCGCATCGGCAATCCGCTCGATCCGAATGTACTGATGGGACCGCTGGTTACCTCGGAAGCCGTCGAGGAGATGTTCCTGGCCTTGGAGCAGTCCGAAGCAGATGGCGGCCAGGTCCTTTGCGGAGGCAGGCGTCTCCCGGAGATCGGCTCGCAGTTCGTGGAGCCCGCAATTGTCCGGATGCCCACACAAACCGACATTGTGCGAAAAGAAACCTTTGCCCCGATTCTCTACATCCTGGAATACGAAAACTTTGACGAAGCCCTCAAATTGCATAACAGTGTGCCGCAGGGACTTTCGAGTGCAATATTCACGGGAAGCCTGCAAAAGGCTGAAGAATTCCTCTCTCCGCGCGGGTCCGATTGCGGAATTGCCAACGTAAACATCGGGACTTCAGGCGCCGAAATCGGGGGGGCATTTGGCGGTGAAAAGGAAACAGGGGGCGGGCGCGAATCCGGTTCAGACGCCTGGAAGGCTTACATGCGACGCCAGACCAACACCATCAACTGGTCCACAGACCTTCCACTCGCGCAGGGCATCAGGTTCCTTTGAGGATAGAACCAATTGGCGAAGTTCATGACAGATTCCACTGATTAGCCTAAATCAGCCGGACGGAATCAACAGTCAGGGTACAAACTCCGAATTCCTCGCCAACTACACCGGTCAGCACATAAGGCCGGGAACGGTTCAAAATGTGACAAAACCGCGCATAGGCCTTTGGAAAAAAAACGGTCTCGTACAACGCCGTCGTATCTTCAAAACTGATAAATTCCATCGGTTCATCATCCTTTGTCGTAACCAGTTTTCCCGTCACCCACCAACCGATGGTCGTGACATGCTTTCCGACATACCGGCAAAGATCTTTGCCTCTGACATATCTCATCCTCGAGAGTTGCTGGGAGTAGAGCGACAGCGGATGCCGGCTGATAAGGAAATCCAGCGTCTCCAGTTCATGTTCTAAAATGGTTCGCGGGCTGTACTGCGGAACCCGAGGCGGAACCACCTGCGGCATATCGTGAAATAGAGACCGGGTCACCGCACGGCGCGATATCCGTGTTTCATGCCACGACAGTGCCTGCCAGATCATCGCCGGCCGCGTCGCCCCCTGGGCAATGCGGTCAAAAGCGCCTGCCTTGATCAGAACCTTTACGTCGGAAATATCGATATCCACGCGACAGAGAAAATCCTCGAGCGAACGGAAGGGGCTTTTGCCGCGCGCCGCCAACACCGCCTGGAGTGCACTTTCGCGAAGACCTTTGATCTGCATGAGCCCGACCCGTACGGTCCGCCCCTGTCCCCAGTATGCTTTGCGGCTCTCGTTGATATCGGGAAGAAGCACCTGCAATCCCATGCGACGGGATTCGGACACATACGCAAAAGAAGAATAGTATCCACCCTGGTTCGTCAGAACAGCCGCAATGAACTCCGCCGGATAGTGCGCGCGCAGATACCCGGATTTGTAGGACACCAGCGCATAGGAAGCAGAGTGCGGCTTGCAGAACGAATATCCGGAAAAACTCATGATCATTTCCCAGACTTCTTCAACGATATTCCGCGGAACTCCACGCTCAACCGCCCCTGCAAAAAACATCTCCCGGTAATCTTCCAGTTTCCTGCCGGCCCGTTTCTTGGAAAGGATCTTTCGAAGCAGATCCGCATTGGACGCATCGAATCCGGCCATTGCCATTGCAATCCTGGAAACATCCTCCTGGTACACCATGATCCCGTACGTCTCCCGCAGCACTTCATCCAGGATGGAATGCAGCGGCTCATAACTGCCTCCCCTCAACCGGCGCACGTATTCACGAATGTACTTGTTGGCAGCGGGGCGTATGATCGAACTGTGAATCACAAGGTGATCGAAATCTCCCGTCCCGCACTTCTGCTGGAGCTGGCGCATGGCGGGAGATTCTGTGTAAAACACTCCGATTGTATCCCCCCGGCGAAACAGGTCCTGGGTTTTGGCATCCGTAGTCGGGTCCCATAGATCGTAGTCGATTTCGACACCGTGGTTCTCTTTAACGGCGGCCAAAGCATCCCGAATGACCGCGAGCGACCGGTTTCCGAGCAGATCGATCTTGATCAGACCGGCGTCTTCCGCCTGGTCCTTTTCCCATTGAATGATCGGAACCCCTTTCGGTGCCGGCTGCACCGGGACATACCGATCAATTCTGTCGGGTACAACCACAATGCCGCCACAATGAACCGACATGTAGCGCGGAAATCCTTTCAGCCTGCCGGCGAGACGAATGATTTCGGGCCAGGGAGCTTTCAACTCCATGTCTTTGTAAACGGGTTGGTGATCGATCATGTCCTGCAGGTGAGACAGCGACCAGTAATACCCCATGCGTTGCGTGACCGCTTTGATCTCCTGCTCCGGCAATCCGTACACTTTCGCGATCTCCCGCGTGGCCGCACGGGGGCGAAACCCGACATGGTTCGAAATCATTGCGGCTCGCGCCGCACCATATTTCTGAAAAACATAATCGAAGACGGCATCTCTCTCGTCCCAGGGGAAATCGATGTCGATGTCGGGTGGATCCGAGCGCCCTTCGTTCAGGAAACGCTCGAAGAAGAGATTGTGGGTCACCGGCTCCACATGCGTGATCCCAAGACAATAGGCAACGAGGCTCGCAGCGGCGGACCCCCGGCCGCACGTCCGATTTGACTGCCGCACAATATCCCGTACCACCAGGAAGTAAGTGGCAAAGCCCTTATCTTTGATAATCTTCAATTCGTGATCGAGGCGCTTCAGCACGGAATCCGACAGCTCGCCATACCTCCGCTCCGCCCCTCGATAACACTCTTCTTTCAGGTGCTCAAAAGTATCCGATTCCGGACTGTCAAAGGACGGAAACACAAAGGCACCAATTCCGAGATCCGAAGAACAATCCGCGGCAATGCGCTCTGTATTTTCCAAAGCCCTGGTGAGGTGTGGATACCGGCGAACCATGTCGGATTCCGGCTTGAGCCAGCTGTCCATTCGCGCAAGCTCATTGGGCGGGATTCGCGACAACGATGTATTCAGATCAATGGCGCGCAGAAGCCGATGCAGTTCAAAATCCGCTGCATCCACAAAATAGACATCATTGGTCGCAACCGGAGGGATCCCGGTTTCGCGGGAAAATTTGATCAGCGGCGCTTCAATCGCAGGGTTGCTTAATTCTACAAAAAGCTGCGAAGTACCATCCTGTTTCCCAAGCGACTGCAGGAGCGGAATCTGATCGCTGAGTACAATCAGATGTTCCCTGTTCTCTTTCAGCATCCGGCTCAGACAAAAATTGGAATCAAACTGACACCGGGAAATGATGCGGCAAAGCGTTTCATAGCCGCTCCGGTTCCGCACCAGCAGCGTCGCATGCTCCTGGGTTGTCCGCAACTCCGCACCGACAATCGGGCGCAAACCGCGCTCCGCGGCCTGCTGGAGAAACCAGATCAGTCCGTACACACCGTTGATGTCGGTCAACGCCATCGATGACATGCCGCGCGCTAAAACGGCATCCACGAGTTCCTCAATTCTGCCGGCTCCGCGGCAGAATGAAAAATTGGAGTGTACGTGAAGGTGTGTGAACATAGCCGTTAGTGGGCGGTGAGCAGTAGGCAGTGACGCATCAGACCGTATTGAGACCCACGGCCGACTGCCGACTGATGACCGCCTTGCCAAAACGTTGACGTAAACTATCCAACGCCGATTCCAATTTCGACTGGCGGACCGGTTTCGGATCCGCAAACAGTTCCAGTTGAATCGACCCGGCGGAAAGATCCGTCAGACGAAGGTGTATGCGTCGCACCCGTGTACGCCGCTGAAGAACTCGATCCAACCCCGTAAGCGCATGAGTATAAAGCCCGGCAGAAGACTGTATCGGTGGGCTCAGCTTGAACTTGTTTCCGTCGTCCCGGTAATCCGCATACAGAACACCCAACTCCAATTGTCCGGCTCGCTGTTTTCTTTCACGAAGCCGTTCCCCGGCTTCCTCACACAAGTCGAACAGCACACGCCGCAGCAAGTCGTAGTCATTGCTGTCTTCCGGGAGCACCCGTTCCACGTCCAGGGCCGGAATCGTCCGCAAAGGATTTACCGGTGTGCTGTCAATTCCCAGGGCACGCTGGTGCAGCACAATCCCAAACCGCCCGAAAGCCAGCGAGAGGTGCGCCGGATCCATCGCCGCAATATCGTGGATAAGGCAAATGTTGAGATCCTTCAATTGAACTTCGGTCCGGGTTCCAATGCCAGGAAGAAACCGTACCGGCAAAGGGGAAAGAAACGACGACTCATCTCCAGGCGGAACATCCTGCAGACCGGCCGGGCGCTCGACAACTTCCGACGCGATTCTGCTGACCATCTTATTGGATGCAACTCCAAGTGAACTGTCCAATCGCAGCCGTTGCCGGATCTCCTTCTGGGCTTTCCATGCCGTATCGCGGGGCGGTCCGAAAAGTCTCCCGGTTCCCGTGATATCTAGATACGCATGCCCATGGCCGGACGGTTCGAGCACAGGAGAAAAGCTCTCCAGTACGCGAAAAATCGCACGGGATGCCCTCAAATAGAGAGACTCATTCGGGGGAAGCACAATAGCGCTTCTGCAATAACGCATCGCTTTTGCCAGCACCATCCCTTTGCGGACGCCCGCCTTCCATGCTTCACCCGAAAGCGCTGTTACAACGGAACGGGAGGCCCCCAAAGGCGACACGATCACCGGCTTCCCGCGCAGTTCTGGATGAACTACCCGCTCTACGGCCACAGGAAAACTGTTTACCGTCAGATAGATGATCTCTCGTTCCATGATTTCAATTTACGATTTACGATTGACGAATGACGATTGAAAAGCGACGTGTCTTGCTCCATTCGTCAATCGTAAATCGTAAATCCCCAGTTCTTCCAGCAGCATGCGGGCATTGATCACCGCTTGGCCCCTCCAGGGATTATTCATAAAGACCAGGACCCGTTCACACTCCGCTTCCAGCCGCCGGATCTCCGGCACCACGGCGGCAAGTTCCGCCCGGCTGTACAGGTAATCGTGCTGGGCCGATCCATCCCCTTTCAGCCACCTGGACTGATTGCGGCCCTGGAAGCGGATATACGCCATTCCTGCCGTAGCACAGTAGAAGGTCTTTTCCGTCAGGTTGGCCCCCCCATCCACACACGCAAGCATCACGCGGGCAGAAGCCAGATGTTTTGCCGCTCTGGACGAATTCCAGTCGGGACAGCCGAATTCGGCAATCAGAGGCACCCCTTCCAGTAAATCCCGGAGCCGACACACCCGGTCGAAGTTGTCCCGAATGAAATCAAATCCAGGCGGAAACTGGGCCAGAACACCCGACACCTGCCCGGACTCCCTCAGGGGCCATATGGCACTGCAGAAACGCCGGGCCAACTCTACGTCGGCCACAGGCTCCTGAGATAACCGGGCAGGAAGGCGGAGCACAAATTGCACCGCCCCGCGCGTCTCATCCGCAATCTGCTGGACAGCGGAAACCTCGGGAATCCGGAAGTATGTGAATCCGATCTCGCAGCAATTGAAATGCCGACCGTAATACCGCAGCCAGAAGTCCGGATTCAAATTCCTCGGATAAAAAACCGATACCCAATCTCGATATTGAAAGCCGCTTGTTCCCACCAGAATCATGCGGCCAAGATAGGTGAAAATTAGGTGAAAATCAAGTTAGAAAATACTAATTATATTTCCAGTACCATCCGGCGATATTGCGAATTCCGGGAAATCCGTAGCCGATTTAAAGCTCCTTTTTACCACCAATTGCACGAAACTCCGGACATTTCCCCCTCCGACATACTTTTTAGAATTTTCATGTCTTCCCCAATCGGCCATCAGGTGTAATATCGGGCAGAAGTGAACACGCCGGGCAAGGCACTGAATGAACCTAAGGATCGGATGACTGATGGAACAAGAACCTCGACAAATCAATTTCGCCTTTATCGGATTCGGACATGTTGGCCGGGCATTCGCACGTCTGTTGATCGATCGGCGAAAATGGCTGCTCAAGGAGTACGGGCTCGAGTGGAAACTCACCGGGATCGCGACTCAGAATCATGGCACAGCCATTGACCGCGAGGGGCTCCCGATCAAAAAAATTCTCGGATCCTGGAAACGACATTCCAATCTGGACCAATTCAACAACGGGCCTGCCGTGGTTTCCCACACAGATTTTATTCGTCAATGCGGAGCCGACGTTCTGTTTGAAATGAGTGTTCTGAACCTGAGCGGCGAGCCGGCGGCCACCTACATCCGCGAAGCTCTCGGCGCAGGGCTCCATGTGATTACGACAAATAAAGGGCCGGTGGCGACACGCTTCCGGCAGCTTACGAGCCTCGCCCGCCTCCGCGGCGTCCGGTTCCTGTACGAAGGCACCGTCATGGATGGCGCCCCCGTATTCAACCTGGTGCGGCAGACGCTGCCGGCAACGCGCATACGATCGCTTCGGGGCATTTTCAACAGCACAACCAACTATGTCCTCACCCAAATGGAACAGGGTACTTCCTTTGAGGCAGCGTTGGATTATGCCCGGGATGCAGGAATTGCCGAAGCAGACCCCAGCCTGGACCTAGAGGGGTGGGACTCGGCGGCCAAACTCTCTATCCTGATACAGGCGATGATGGGAGGCAGCGTCAAGCCGAAGGACATCGAGCGGAGCATCATTACCGAGGAAACCGGTCGCATTGTTCGCGCGGCAGTGCGTCGCGATCGGCGCCTGCGCCTGGTAGCACGAGCGTACCGACAGGGCGGCAGAGTCGTCGGCAAGGTCGAGCTGCAGGAACTGGAAATATTTGATCCGCTCGCCGCAATACGAGGATTAAGCAACATTCTTATCCTCAACACCGACACGATGCGGGAACTTGCAATTGTGGAAAATAACCCGTCTGTTGATCAGACCGCCTTCGCCCTGTTTTCGGATCTGATCTCCCTGCTCTGATTCCAGGAACCGTTTTCCCGCCCCTGCGTATTTGTAGTTCGTGCACGCGGTTTGGAAGTATTGTGTCTCGACCTGCAAAGGATGCGCTGCTTGGATGACAACGACGTAATACAGAGTATTCAGTCCGGCGATACGGAATCATTCGCGCTGCTCGTACGGAAATATCACGCGCAACTCCTGAATTTCATTTATCGACTGATGGGCAACGACCGTGTCGTGGAAGATCTCGGCCAGGACGTCTTTCTGAGCGTTTACAGATCCATCCGGCATTTTGATATTCGACGCGGAGTCCCATTTTCCGCATGGCTTTTCATCACGGCCAGAAACCGGTGCATCAGCGAATTGAGAAAAAAGAACCGTTCGGGCATTCCGATTGAGGATATGCCAAATCTCAAGTCGAACGGAAAAACTCCTGAACAGGCGGCGAGTGAAAAGGAACGGATTGCAGCCATCCGCGAAGCTCTTGCACATCTGCCCGATCCATACAGGCAGACACTTCTTCAAAGCATCCTCGGAGATTCGCCTGAAGAGATTGCATCGAGTCACAAAATTTCTCCTGGAACGGTAAAATCGAGATTATCCAGAGCCCGCGAAAGGCTGCGATTCCTGCTGCATACGCAGCCTGGAGGAAGAAATTATGACCATTTTTAGCCCCTCCGGTGATTTCGTAAACCGGGTAATGAACAGCGTCCGCGCCTATGAATCCACGGCAATGCGCAGAGCGGATCGCATCCACGCACTCCTCTTTGCAAAGCCTGCGATAGTGACGCTGTCTGCGGCAGGACTCCTGCTGGGCATCTGGAATGGATTTCGGATCGCATTAATCCTTCTCTCCCCTTCCACGTGCCGGTAGGGAACCGTTTCACGGTTCCTGCGTATTGATCGCAAACACAAGGAGGAAACAATGCAGCAGCGGAATGCGACCGGCAGAAGAAACAAGTGGCTTGCAACGATCATGGGGCTGGCGATGCCGGGGCTGGGGCAGATCTACAACGGCGAATTGATCAAAGGCACAAGCTATTTCACCATTATCCTGGTCCTGCACTTCCTCGGGTTCCGATGGTCCGTGCTGCTTCCGGACAGGTGGGTGCTTGCCGGCGCCTTTTGCACGGTAACGGTCGTCATCGCCGTGTATATCGCGGCCATCATCGATGCCTACAAAAAAGCTTCGAGCGCAGGAGATGCCTTTCAACCCGCGGCATACAATCGCTGGTATTTTTATGTGGCAGCGTGGCTCCTCGGCTGGGTCCTTGCAATGGGCGCAGTCATCGAGTATGTCCGAAATGACATTCTGGAAGCCTACGTCATCCCAAGCGGGAGTATGGAACCCACGGTAAAAAGAGGAGACCGCGTCCTGGCTGATAAGACAGCCTATCATCGCATGGCGCCCCATAAGGGCGACATTGCCATCCTGGTTTATCCCGACGACAGAAGCTTGAGATTTATAAAGCGGATTGGCGCCCTTCCCGGGGAAACGGTCACAATGGCCGATGGCCTGGATACCCAGGTCCCGCATGGCTTTGTTTATATGGTTGGAGATAACAGACAGAACAGCTACGACAGCAGACAGTTCGGATTTGTGCCGTTGACGGATTTGGTCGGCAAAGTCCGGCAGGTGTACTTCTCTTCAGGTCCTGACGGCATCCGCTGGGAACGCATCGGAACAGTCGTTCGGTAAGGGTTCCAGATTTCAGGTTCCAGATTCCATTTACCGAAATCTGGAGCCTGAAATTCCGCGCAGCTATATTCCCCAGGCGCCGCCTACTTGAATATTCGCACCGTTTACATAGCAGGCCGCGTCGCTCAGCAGATACAGTACCGCGCCGGCAGCATCCTCTGCGGTTCCCATGTGGCCGGCAGGGATCCCCTTTATCGAGCGGGACACTTCCTCCAGCGGGATGTTTCCGGTATCGATGAATCCTGGAGATATGATATTGGCGGTAATTCCGTGCGGAGCCACTATTTTGGCAAGAGACCTCGTAAGAACAGCAACTCCGATCTTGGCAATATAGTGAGCCGTGACGTAGGGCTGCCCGACATGTTGGTCCGCATTCACCATGCTGAAATGAACAATACGCCCCCATTTACGCTGGATCATTCCGGGCACGACAGCCCGGCTGAGATAAAAAGCCGGATGCAGATTATTATCAAACTCTGAATGCCAGGTTTCGAGGGTCTCTTCCATCAGGTGAATGCGATGATAGCGGCCTACGCAATTGACAAGCGCATCAATACGGCCGCACGCATCTTCGACCTGATGAACCAGCAATTCCGCACCCTTGGGAAGCGAAACGTCTGCCTGCAGGACCATGGCATTGGCACCAATGGCGTGAAGCTTGGCTTCAAATTCGGCCGCGGCATCGGCATTCGTTCGATAGCAGACCGCGACGGTCCAACCGCGCTGCGCGAGCTCAAGAGCAACAGCCCGGCCGATTCCACGGACACCGCCTGTGATTAAGGCAACGCGAGGGTTTTCGGGTTTCTCGATCTGAGCCATGCCTCTCTCCCTGTCTGCTGAGAATTGTTTCCGGGCTACACATTGCCGGTATAGAGATAGCGCTTTATTTTTTTCGTCGTGGTTTTCTCGAGTTCCTCGAAGTGCACTGTAATTTTTGTTACTCGCTTGAATGATGCCAGCTTCTGGCAACGGTCCTTTATTTCTTTCTGAAGGAGTTTCTCAATCTTCGCTTCATCCAGGCCGCCGAAGGCAGGATGCTCCCTGTCAGGAACAACAATCGCTTCAACGATCTCTTCACCCGCTTCGTCAACGTGCCCGCATACGATGCACTCTGCAATACAGGGCGATTTAAGCAACTCGGCTTCGACCTCTTCAGGGTAGATCTTCTTTCCGGCCGGCGTGACAATGACAGACTTTTTTCGCCCTTGAATGTACAAAAATCCGGAATCATCTACGTAGCCAAGATCTCCCGTGTGCAGCCAGCCATCTTCCAGCGCTTCGCGCGTTGCATCGGGGTTGTTGTAATAGCCGATCATGATGTTGGGACCGCGAGCCAGGATCTCGCCATCCTCTGCAATCCCGACCTCGACGCTTGGAAGCGGCAGTCCGGCGGAATTATCCCGGAAAGCCCGATTTCTGTTAACCGTGATAATAGGGGCTGATTCGGTGAGACCATATCCCTGCAGGAACTCAATCCCCAGTTCTCTAAAGCCTCGTGCAACAGATGGATCGATGGCTGCGCCGCCGGAAATAAAAATGCGCAGACATCCTCCGAATCGGGCATGCAATTGCGAGAAGAGCTTGCGCCGGATGTTTATTCCCAGGAATCGCTCGGTAAAACCGGCCAGTCTCTTGGCAGCGTCCACCTTCCAAATTCCCTTCTCAGCCATTCCCGCTTCAATTTTCTTATAGATGGAATGCCAGAGGAGTGGAACTCCGAGCATTGCGGTGGTACGGGTTTCGGCCATGTTTTCGGCCAGGCGGCGCAGGTTTTCCGCGATAAAAATGGTAGCTCCCGCGGAAAGGGGCAACAGAAACCCGTCGGTGCACTCATAACTGTGATGGATTGGAAGAATGGAAAGAAACCGGTCATCGCCTCGAAGATCCACCCACTTCCTGGCATCCACAATATTGCAGGCGACATTTGCGTGCGTCAGCATCACTCCCTTCGGATTGCCCATGGTCCCGGAGGTAAAGAGAATCGAAAGAAGCTGCGCCGGATCAATCGATCCCTCTTCGAAGTCATTTTTTCCGGATGCCATCCGTGCCTGTCCCAGGGTTCTTAGCTCAGAAAATGGCATCACGCCTTCGCAGGGCGTGTTGTCCATGTTGATGATGCAGGCAAGGCCTGGGAGCCTGGAGCGCACAGCCTGGACGACAGCCAAATGTTTATCGTCACAAATCAGCGCCTGAGCCCCGGAGAGATGCAGCAGGTTGTAGACTTCCGTTTCTCTCAGATCCTTATCGATGGGAATGCATACGATTCCAATACACGCAGCTGCAAGATAGCCGGCCGCCCATTCCGGCCGGTTATCGCCGACGATGGCAAGCTTTCCGGTTGAAGGTTGCAGGCCGAGCGCCGCAAGTCCGCAGGCAATTCGCTCCACGTCATTCCGGAGTTCGTCGTAGGTGATTGGAATCCAACGTCCGTCCTTCTTGTATTGCAGAGCGACTCTTCTCTTATATCTCCGGGTGCTGTTTAAAAACAATTCCCGGACACTCGAGAATGGCTCAACATCATATGCGGGATAGATTCCCTTTTCTTTACCGGAGGTTTCTACCATAAGAAAATATATCGGACACCAGATCCCGGTTCCTGTATAGAATGGGGGGACGCTACATGCCTGACAAAGGCCTTGCTGTTATCCCTTCAATTCAGATTCGGGTTTTCAGGCTTGATGTGCTCGAATTTACGAACAAGCACCAGCGTCTCGAGTTGCTGCTGCAGAATTGGGATCAGCAGATCACACCTCTGGAGCAGGTTTGGAATCTCCAGCAGAGCCTGTTTCTGTTCCGTATCCAGATTCAGCGTCATGGCCACCATATTGACAAGGGATTCAAAATCCAGCTGCGGCATCAATTCCACTGCCTGATGCTTTAACCCGGTGGCCAGTTCGGTAAATTTGGCAAACATGCCACTCAGTTGATTCTGCCGGTTCAGAATCTCCAGGGCGTTCTCGCTTTCGACTCCGTCATCGAGCATTTCGATTTCGACCAGCCTGTAGGGGGAGTGTTGAATTTCGCGAACAATCCGGACGCGATGAACTCCGACCACAACGATGTTGTATTTGCCGTCCTCAAGCTCCTCGCAGGTTTCAATTCTGCCAAGGCAGGCAATGTCGTGCACCGCAGCAACGGAGGAATAGCCGGACTCCGGACCGGATTGCAATAATCCAATGACTAATTCTTTGTTCCCGGCCAGGACTTCACGGATCATAGTCCGGTAGCGCTCCTCAAAGATATAGAGAGGCACCGGTGTTTTAGGAAACAATACAACATTCGGCAAAGGAAATAGTGCGACAATCATTTCGCTTCGATATTATGCTGGGATTGCCCCGGCGTCAACAAAGCAGTCGCAAGTCTCCCCTTATATCGGTCCCTATAGGCAATGCCCCGTTCCTACCGACAACGAACGGCTGACGATTGATGACTGTTTTCTGATACAATCCAAACACTTGGAGGAACCCTCGTGCTGCGTACATTCCTGCTCTTCCTTGCACATAAAGAAGGGTTTAAGAATTTTGCTCTCAAATTCAAGTTCTTCCGGAACACAGCATCCCGCTTTGTTGCAGGCGAAACCTTGGATGCAGCCATCGCGGCTGTCCGCCAGGTCAACGCTCAAAACATAGCCGGAACCCTGGATCTTCTCGGCGAAAACACTCTTACGCGGGAAGATGCTCTGGCAGCCTGCCGGGATGTCATGGAAATCCTGAACAGAATCCGCGACGAAAAAGTGGATTGCAATGTATCGGTCAAACTGACTCAACTTGGGTTGGCACTGGATCCGGAATTCGCGCATCAAAACCTGCTCCAGGTTGTCCGGCGCGCACGCGAAACGGGGAGCTTTATCCGTGTTGATATGGAAGATAGTCCATACACCCAAATAACGCTGGATCTTGTCAGGAAGGTGCACGAACAGTTGGATAACGTGGGGACGGTCATTCAGGCATATCTTTATCGCAGCGGGAAGGACATCCGTGACCTTATTCGGGAAGGCATCCGCGTCCGTCTCGTGAAAGGAGCCTACCTGGAACCGGAAACCATCGCTTTTCGAAAAAAGCAGGAAACGGACGCCAATTTCGTACAACTCATGCAGCAACTGCTCCAGGCCAAGACCTATAATGCAATCGCGACACACGATGAGGCCATTATCCAGTCGACGGAGAAATTCGCTCGGACTCAAAATATCCCGAAGGACCGTTTTGAATTCCAGATGCTGTACGGTATCCGCAGGGATTTGCAGGCCAGGTTGGCTCAGGAAGGATACAGAGTCCGAATCTATATTCCCTTCGGTCAGCGGTGGTATCCTTATTTCATGAGACGACTCGCTGAACGACCGGCCAACGTGCTGTTTATTCTCCGAAACATCTTGAAGGACTAGACGCGTATCCGGGAATTAGGCTCACAGGAATGCTCAAAGCATGACTTTATTATCCGGTGATTCGAGGAAAGAAATGGAAGATCCGATCGCTGTCTGCCCGCAATGCGGGGCAAAAAACAGGCTTCACGCCGCCCAGCCCGACCAGCTTCCGATTTGCGGGAAATGCAAGGGTTCGCTCCCGTGGATTGTGGCCGGCACCGACATCAGCTTTAAAAAAGACCTGGAAACATCTACGCCTGTGCTTGTGGATTTCTGGGCCGAGTGGTGTGCCCCATGCCGAATGACGACTCCTGTTCTGGAGGAACTGGCAAAAGATAAGGCCGGTCAGATAAAAATTGTAAAAATCAATGTGGATCAGAATCCGACGATATCGCAGCAGTTTAACATCCGCAGCATTCCGACTCTGATTTTATTTAAGGAGGGGCACCCGGTCGAAACGCTCGTAGGAGCTATGTCGAAAAATGCGCTTCTGGAGCGCCTCCAGCATCATCTGGAGGCGTAAAGCTTTGCTTGCCGGGAGCGGCATCGCTCCCGGTAAGCCTCAGGCGGTTCAAATGTTTCGCGTTATCTCGCCGCTTGCTTGATAAATCCCGGCACGGACTCCTTGCGGATCAGATCTTCCCAGGATTCTCTCTCGCGGGTCACATAAAATTTGTCGCCGTCAACAAGCACTTCCGCAGCGCGTCCCCGCATGTTGTAATTCGAGGACATGGAGAATCCGTATGCCCCGGCACTCATGACCGCCAGCAATTCACCCTGGCGCATCTCGGGCAGAGCGCGTTCCCGGGCAATGAAATCAGAGGATTCGCAAATCGGGCCGACGACATCGACGGTGCGCGACTCGCGCTGCTTCTTCTCAACCGGTTGAATCGCGTGGTAGGAGCCGTACAGACTTGGGCGCACCAGATCATTCATCCCGGCATCGACAATAATGAACTCCTTGGCTTCGGTCTTTTTCGTATATAGAACCTTGGTCAACAGCATTCCGGCATTCCCCACGATGACGCGGCCAGGTTCCAGTATGAGCGTGCAGGACAGATCGCGGAGTTCGCTTACGACGGCCTCTGCATACTCGCGTGGATGCGGCGGCGCCTCTTCATTGTAGGAAATACCCAATCCACCGCCGAGATCGAGGTACTGTATGCCTATCCCCTGTTGCCCCAGGCGCGCTACGAGCAGTTTCAGTCGGTTCAGAGCCTCGATAAACGGAGAAATTTCGGTCAACTGACTTCCAATGTGACAGTCAATGCCAAGAATCTCGATATGGTCGAGTTCGTTTGCCATCTGGTAGGCAACCAATGCCTGTTCGATATCGATTCCGAATTTGTTCTTTTTGAGCCCGGTAGAAATATAGGGGTGCGTTTTGGGATCAACATCCGGGTTGACGCGCAAGGATATCCTGGCCGTCCGGCCCATCAGCGCAGCGCGGGCATTAATCGCCTCGAGTTCCTGAGTGGATTCGATGTTGAACATCAGGATGTCTTCGCGCAAAGCGTAGTCGATCTCGGCTTCTGTTTTCCCTACTCCGGAATAGACGATACGATTCGCGGGAATACCCGCCTGACGCGCTTTAAACAGCTCGCCGCCGGACACGATATCGGCTCCACCGCCGAGAGAAGCAAACAATCCGAGGATTGCCAGATTCGCATTTGCCTTGACCGAGTAGCAGGTCAGGTGCGGCATACCCTGGAAGGCCCCGTCGAAAACCGTAAAGTGCTGCTTCAATGTCGCACTGCTATATATATAGGAAGGGGTTCCCACCTTCGCTGCAATGTCACGAATTGGAACATTCTCGCAATAGAGTTCATCGCCCTGATACTGAAAATGGTGCATTTCGCCGCTCTCTTTCTCTTCATTGACGCTAAACTTTGTACTTATAAGATAACTGGATATCCGGCACAAGAGGAAATGCTGAATGAGATGGCGGCGCACCTGCTAAACTGTCCGAAGAGATTCTTTAGGCCATCGGCTCTTCAAGGTTATTCTTGGCATGATCGAGTGATATAGTTTGACTGCATTCATTGAAAATTAGAGGAGGCACATGGGTACACGAGGCAGAGAAATAGTTGGAATGGATGTAGATGAACTGCTGAAGCTTTTGAACGGAGCCTTTGCCAGTGAATGGCTTGCCTACTATCAATACTGGCTCGGAGCCAAGGTGATTAAAGGCCCGATGAAGGATGCGGTGGCGGCAGAATTGAATCTCCATGCCACGGAGGAACTCGCGCATGCAACTCTGCTGGCAACCCGCATTGTGCAGCTTGGCGGCATGCCGGCAGCCACGCCTCAACAGTGGTTCAATCTGAGCCCGTGTGCTTACGATGCCCCCGAAGATCCGTATGTATCGGTTCTGCTTGCACAGAACATCGCGGGAGAACAATGCGCCATCACAACCTACAAAAACCTGATGGACGTCACAAAGGATAAAGATATGGTGACGTACAATATGGCGCTGACAATTCTCGAGCAGGAAGTCGAGCACGAGGAAGACCTGCAAAGTCTGCAGGAAGATCTGGAACTCATGGTGGGACGAGGATTGAACACCAAGGCATAGGGAAACCCTGATAATCCATATTCCGGGATGCGGACAGCATCCTTTCGCGAAAGCTGCAAGACGCAGTCTGGCTTGCAGCCGGCGCCTTCAAAAGATGACGGCCTATTTTGATTATGAGTTCAGCCCAACCGATATACGCGATCTGAGAATCGCCAAAGCAAGACTGGAGAACCCTGGCCTTGCCGCCCGGCTGGCGGACCTTGTGGGCAAACCTGTCGATCAGGCACTGAAATCCCTCCCTGCCGGGCTGAACAGAACAGCTACGAATATCGCACGCCGTGCGCTGCTCAAGGGCCTCGGTTTTGCAATCAGCACGCTGGGCTCTCCAAAGCCTGCCAGATCAAGAGATGGGCTGCATAAGATTCTGGTGGCCGGCACGGGAATAGCCGGCGGAGCTGCAGGCATCGCCGCGGCCGCACTGGAAATTCCAATCTCGACAACCATCATGCTCCGCTCGATTGCAGATATCGCCCGCAGCGAGGGACATGACATCACACTCATTGAAACCAAGCTCTCCTGCCTGGAAGTGTTTGCACTTGGAGGCCGAAGTTCCTGGGATGATTCGGTCGAAGAAGGTTATTGGGTTGTCCGCTCGGCACTGGCAAAATCGATATCTCAAGCCGCTGCCTTTATCGGGAGACGGGGATTAGCCGAAGAGGGCGCCCCGCCAATTGTCCGTTTTATCAGCACGATCGCCTCCAGGTTCAGCGCGGTCATCACGGACGAAATGGCAGCCAAAGCAATCCCGTTGATTGGCGCGGTTGCCGGGGGAGCCATCAACGTCGCCTTCATGCAGCATTTTCAGCAGATGGCACGCGGTCATTTTGTAATCCGGCGGCTTGAACAGAAATACGGCTCAGCCCGAGTTGAAAACCTGTATCGCGATATTTCGCTGGAAGAGCGATCTTTAGAAAGTATTTGAGGAAATTATGAACCGGATTCCGGGGCGTTTCATTATCTGGGCTTCCCTAGCCGTGCTTCTTGCATCATCGGTATCAACCATTGCGGAAGTCAAACTCATCCGTGAAGACAAGCAGGCCGGCCTGGAGCTTTGGGATACGCTGCTTGGCCGTCTCTGGATTCCCAAACCAGGCTTGGCTGTAATCAAACACCTCGAGCATGAACAGTCGGTCGAAAAAGTATACGACCATCCGTCCGTCCATGTGTCCAACGGGGATATCGTCATCGATTGCGGCGCACACATTGGCGGGTTCACCCGAGTGGCTCTTCTCGCAGGGGCACAAATGGTAATTGCCGTAGAACCGGAAAAGTCGAATATCGTTGCCTTCCGGCGGAACTTCGCGGAGGCGTTGAAAAACGGCAAGGTCATTCTGGTTGAAAAGGGCGTTTGGGACAGCAACAGTACGCTGCCGCTTCATCTTTCGTCGGTTGGCGATTCGCACAGCGTCTCTTTCCAGCAAAACACAGGCAAAGACGAGGTCATTCAACTCATCACCATCGACGATCTGGTTCGCAGTCTGAAACTGCCTCGCGTTGATTTCATCAAAATGGACATTGAAGGCGCCGAACGCAATGCCTTGCTGGGTTCAAAACTGACCTGCAAGCAATGGCGCCCCCGCATGGCGATTTCCGCATACCACAAGAAAACAGATCCCGGCGATATTTGTTCGGTAATCTGGAATTTCCAACCGGGATACCTTGTGGAGTCGAAAGACGTATTGCGTCGCTCCGACGGCTCGGAGACTCCCAAGGTTCTATTTTTCCGATAAAAGCCCGCTGATAAATTTCCTGCAAATATCACCAGGGATACAGGCGAGATTCTATCTATACTCATGTCGGAGCAGGAATTAGCCGAAAAGAGAATCGAACGCTTACAGGTACTCCGGCAGGAGCTATAGATGATCCGATATAGGGCGATGTCTCGTGCTGTTCAAGCGAAATGTCCCCGTCTCCGTGTCTGCTTTATCAGAAATGTGCCCTGTTGCATCGCGGGGATTCTGCTTCTGAGCATTGCCCTTGCCTCAAACTCCGGAACAGCAGCGCCAAAGGAAAGTGGCTCCAGCTCGAGACTTCCGCTCATCCTTGACCAGTCGGAAGGCCTGCCACGCTCGCTCTTCCCGTTTCACAGCTATGGCGCAAATTCCGGCCTCGATAACCTGGCCGTCCGCCGAATTGTACAAGACAAGATCGGGTTTCTGTGGGTCGGAACAGAGGACGGATTGTATCGTTTCGACGGGGAACGATTCTCCCGCTATGATTCATCCAAGGGGCTGCCATCCACCTGGATTGCAGATCTCCTGGCCACACCCGAGGGAGACCTCTGGATTTGCACGCCTCAAGGCCTCGCCGTTCGGAAAGGCATTGGATTTGAAGCAGTGCCCGCCGGCGAGAGCGGTCTGCCGGAGGGTCCGTGCAATGCAATCGCCCGCGACGACAGGGGCGTCATCTGGGTCGCACACAAAGCCGGTTTATATTTCCAACGCAATGGACGTTTTCACCGCCTGCCGGGATTCCCGGCGGGTTCAGTCAGCGCGATTGTATCCGCAAACAACCCGTCGGGACCCGTGTATGCTTCTGTAAAAGGAATTGTTGCCAAAATTGAAAATTATCGAGTCACCGGAAAATATGCGATCCGTCCATCCAATCCGGAAATGATCGAATCCCTCGCGGCGGACAATTCCGGAAGGATCTGGGCGCAAAGCGCGCGCAAGCTGTTTTGCCTCCTGCCGGGATCAACCGATTTTCGCGATGAAAGCGTCGGCATTCCAGCCGTTTCATCCAGAGGCCTCCTTTCAATCGACCGAAGCGGCAGGTTATGGGTTCCCACCGATGAGGGAATGAGCTGCAGAACGGGCGATAATTGGAGGCATTTCGACCCGGAGGATGGGCTGCCCACGGATTGGACCCGCTACGTATTCGAGGATCGCGAAGGATCCTTGTGGGTAGCAAGTATCGGGATTCATCGATTGATAGGCCGCGGATCCTGGACTTCATGGACACGTGCTCAGGGGCTTCCCAGCGAGACCGTCTGGAGCATTTATCGCAGCCGGCGCGGAGATTTGTGGATTTCCACGGACAAGGGCTTGTGTCGCGCGACATCCAAAGGCTGGCAGGTTCTCCCTGGAACCGAGAAGACGGTTGTGCGCCAAATCCAGGAGGACAGCAAGGGTCGCTTATGGATGGGGCTTGTCCCCGCAGGGATCTTCCGCTACAACCCGGCGACCAATGAACTGATCAAATATGACAGCAATTCGGGCGTCGCAGGCCTGCGCGTTCTCTGTTTGCGGGAGGATGCCGAAGGCCAGATCTGGGCAGCAACCGACGGCGCCGGGTTATTACGCTTTCGGCCTGAAACGAATAACTTCGTTCGCGAAGAAGTGCCCGATGGAACGGCCGAGGAAACCTTTCGGTATATTCTGCGCGACAGCCAGAATCGTCTCTGGGTAACCGGAGAGCACGGACTGCTTTTGAGAATCGGGTCGGAGTGGCGCCGTTTCACGCGCGCGAACGGATTCAAACAAAATCATGTTTCGTATATCACAGAACTGAGTTCCGGAGATTTCTGGCTTTCCTACTTTGAGCCGCTTGGAATAATCCGTTTTGAATTAAGCAATGGAACTATCAGGATTCGGGAGCATCTGGATCGCGCTAACGGGTTGTCTTCGGCAAAGGTCTATCTGCTCGGCGAAGACTTGAGCAACAACCTATGGGTGGGCACGGGCAAAGGGATTGACATCATTTCGCCCAAAGGGATGGTCCATTTCTCAAAGGGAGACGGCCTTGCAGGCGATGACGTCGATGCCATGGCCTATCTGGTTGAACCCAATGGATCTGTTTTCGTGGGAACCAGCTCCGGCCTCAGCATGTACCGCAGTGAAACGGATTCTGAGCACAGCCTGGCCCCGATGCCGGTTATTCTGACGGCACAACTTGGAGATCGTATTCTCCCGCAGGGGGATTCCGCTACACCCAAATATCCGAGCAGCTGCAATGTTCTAAATTTGGACTTTGCCTCACTGAGTTTCCTGCATCAATCGCAGATAGAGTATGCCGCCAGGCTGAATGGAATCGAAACCGAGTGGCATAGCGCACAGCGCAATACGCACTATGCTGGATTGCCCCCGGGGAAATACACTTATGAAGTGCGGGCACGGCTCGGATCAGGCCCATGGAGCCAGCCGGCAAGGCTGGTATTCCAGATTCAGCCGCCCTGGTGGCGAACATGGCCGGCACTGGTGAGTTGGGTGGTCCTGATCGCTACCGCGATCTTTATTGGCATGCGGTGGCGAATGCAGCATTTGAGAAAGCGTACGAGACAGTTGGAGAGCCTGGTTTCAGCCCGCACCATCGAGTTGGCGATGGCAAATGCAGATCTGGAAAGACTCAGCATCACAGATCCGCTGACGGGCCTGAAAAACCGCAGGTATCTTGAATTCTCGATTCTCGAGGATATGGCTCGAGTGCGTCGCGCATCTCAGCCGATAGAAGCGGAGTGGCAGGGCTTTGAAGATACGACCGCAAGCATTACATTCCTGGTCATCGATATCGACCATTTTAAAAAGGTAAACGATGAGTTCGGGCATAATGCCGGAGACAGGGTACTGCGGCAGATGGGAGCGGTTTTAGGGTCTGCAGTCCGCGAGTCCGATACTACTGTGCGCTGGGGTGGAGAGGAGTTCCTTGTCATTGCCCGGAATCCCAAAGGAAGTGACCCGACGGGATTGGCCGAGCGAGTCCGGAAGAATGTCGAAGCCGCCATTTTCGCGGTATCGCAGGATCAAAACATCCATCTTACCTGCAGCGGCGGATATGCATCCTGGCCTTTTTTCAAGCATGAGCCGGATGCCCTGGGATGGCAGGAGGTTCTCGCGCTGGCCGACCGGTGCCTGTACCTGGCCAAGAAAAGCGGACGCAATGCCTGGTTCGGAGTATCCTCCGCGCCAAATTACCGAGGAATCGTCGAATACACAGCGTTGAATGATTTTCGTGCGGCAGAATCTACCGGAATCATCACGGTTCAGTCGTCGGCATCCATGATGTTGCCGAGTGCTTCGTCCCTGGGAACAAGACTCAAGGGATCGGAAAAGAAGCAGGACAACCGGGACATGGAACACTCGGAGTTGTTTGGTTAGACGCGGACATCCCGCTGGAATCAGAGGACAGAAGCCAATGAAAAATTATTCTATCCTGACTTCCGTCTTCGGATTCCGTTTCCCGGACACGTTCCTAGGGTTTCTTAAGCGTCCTTATGAAGGCGATTACATCGGTAAGTTCCTGTTCCGAAATGCTGACCGGCTTCATTTTCCCTTTCCCTTCGGTGATGACCTTCTTGAGGGTTGCATCATCGAGAGATTGGACTTCTTTGGAATAAAGATGAGGCATGGTGACACCAAGAACTTTGCCAATGGCTTCTTTTCCCTCTCCGGAATCGCCATGACAAATTGCACAACGGCTGAATACCTGTTTACCGGCAACGGCATTTCCCTTCTCGGCGGCAAGAATCCAAGAGGGGATTATCAGAGCGGGAAGAAAAAACCAGATACCCGTACGAAACCGCATACTACCTCCTTTTGCAGAACAGCCATGGGACATCCACTTCAAAAGATCCGACAAATAGCCGGTCATGTCCAGTGATATCACGGTAGTATTTGCCTGTTTTGGGAAGTTATAATGGATTCTATGATGATGGAACTGGAAGATACCAACGGCGAGGATCAAGGCCTTTCCGATTCATCGTTTGAGGACGTCGAGATCCCGAAGACGGATACGACGGAAATCGCAAAGTATGACCCGCTTCGACGATACCTGTCTGAGATCAGTCGCTTTACGCCCTTGGGACGCGACGAAGAGCACGAACTCGCCATTTTTTATCAAAAGACAGGGGACAGGGAGACGGCCTACCGGCTGGTGACCTCCAACCTGAAGCTTGTGGTAAAGATTGCGATGATTTATCACAAAGTATATCGCAACTTGCTGGATCTCATTCAGGAAGGCAATCTGGGATTAATCCAGGCGGTCAAACGCTTTGATCCGCTGCGGGGAACACGGCTGCCCACCTATGCCGCCTGGTGGATCAAAGCCTATATTTTGAAGTTCCTGCTGGATAATTCGCGCATGGTAAAGATCGGAACCACCAATGCGCGTCGCAAGATCCTCATGAACCTGAACAAGGAAAAGCGGGAACTTGAAGCGAAAGGGATCATACCCACTTCCAAGCTGCTTGCCGAAAATCTAGGCGTTGATGAAGATGAGTTGAAGGATGTGGAGCAGGGGATGGCCGGGCCCGACATCTCACTCGATGCCCCTCTGGGATCTGACGATAGCGATACGCGCTACATCGATACGTTGCGCCTCATGGAGGAAAGTGTCGATGAAAAGATCGCCCAGGGCGAGTTTAGGGATATGCTGGAAAAACGTTTTGCCGATTTTTCCAAAACTCTCTCCGAACGGGAACGTGAGATATTGACGCGACGGCTCATCGCCGATGAGCCGGAAACGCTCCAGCAAATTGCCGACAGATATGGCATCTCACGCGAAGCGGTCCGAGTCGCAGAGAAGAAGCTCGTCAACAAACTCAAAAAGTATATGATCGATTCCTTTGGCGACGTGCGCGAAATCGAATTCCATTTGGCTGGATAACAGGCGCCGGCACAGGGCCGCGCCTACTTTTTGTCCTCCGGAATGTTCCCAAAATGGATCGTCGCCTTTGACCCAAATCGCTTGTAGTCTCCGTAAGTGATTGTTTCCTCTATCCGCACTTCCTGCTCGGGAAATCGAAGCTTGCTGTCGGCATGCGTCCATACAGGAAACCAATATTTGTCATCAATCACCTGACGAATCGTCTCGAACTCGGGGAACTGGTTTTCCCTCGTTTGCGGAATGGCCTTGCCGACAGTTTTGACTACCTGTAAATCCTTGTCATCCACCCAGATTTTCCCTTTGAAATAGAGCCGCCCGCCTTTCGTGCTTTTGGGCGAAACCGAGAAAACATAGCAGTCCAGTTCGTCGGCTTTTTCCTTGCCTTCGTATTTGAGGGTATAAAGAGGCAGTTCGGTTTTGGTCAGGGCAAAAGGATTGATGTTCTGAAATATTTCCACATCTTCCGGAGACAGGGTCACGGACCGCAAGCGGCCGGATCTTTTCACAAGCTGGACCTCCCGAGAACCGTCATCATTGAAGATGACCTCATAGACGAGAGTCTCGCTTTCTTTTTGTGGCGCGCCATCAACGGAAAGAACTCGTATATTGGCTGTCTGGACGTATGCATACTGCATCCACGCCTCATAGAATTCCTCTTCCTTGCTCGCAAATTGCTCAATGATCTGCTCCGGCGGCAGTTCTCCTGCGGCCGCCGATCGGGCTGCCGGCTGCGACGTCGCCTTGTTTTGGGCTATAGAATTTACCGACAGCAGCAGGAATACCAGGCAGAGATACCAATGTCTCACGATGGCTCCTCCACGAACCTTAGATCCTGACCTCGAGCAATTTTCTCATAATGGAATTCACTTGTCATCGTAGTCAAAAATGCCCATCCGCGTTACGAAATAGCTGGATGGTCCCACTCGATCTGTTTTAGAGTACGCGCATGTCTCTGAACAATGTATCGATAATTTTGGCCAATACCAAGTACGCTGGGAACATCGGCTCTGCCGCAAGAGCCATGTTCAACATGGGGTTAACCAGTCTGATCCTTGCAGCCCCGCAATGTGAGATCAATGACGAATCCTATCGCATGGCAAAAAGCGGAAAGGAAATTCTGAATTCGGCCAAGATCTGCTCGAGTGTGAAAAGTGCCTTGAAAGGAATTCGTTTTCTGGCCGGCACAACCGGAAAAAGCGGTGGCTATCGAACACCTGCCAATGCTCCGCGCACCGCTATTCCGCAGATACTGGCGCACGCGGACAAACAGAAAGTTGGGATACTGTTCGGGCCGGAAGACACGGGACTGGTCGATGAGGACCTGCAGCTTTGCCAGATGTTAATCCGGATCCCAACCTCGCATCGAGGCCACAGCATTAACCTCGCTCAATCGGTAATGATCCTGAGTTACGAACTGCGGATGGGAAGCCTGAAGCGGGAACCTGCGCGTGTCGTTAAATTGGCCGCGCTTGAACAGGTCGAAGCCATGTATGCACAACTCGAAAATGCCCTGCTGGATATCGGTTTTCTTCAACCGCAAAATACCAAGCACATGATGCTCAGGCTGCGTCAGATGATGGGAAGAGCCGGCCTGGAGCCGGGCGATGTAGGAATCCTCCGTGGCATCGCTCGCCAAATCTCCTGGTATTCCAAGCGTTAGTGTCGGATCGAAACAACTACTGTTTGCGAGCCTAAGCCATTGATAAGCCCTTATATTCTCCTGACTTGACCGGCTTGGGGGGGGAAACTTGGTTTCCATACAATATTTGAACCGCGAAGACCTCCAAGACCGCAAAGAATACCTTTGGGGCTCATTTTGCTGCAGGGCAATTAGTGAGCATGATGAATATGGTCCACCGAACCCATTTGCTTACCTATCTCAAGCTGAGTGAACGTTCCATCGGCTTCTTAATTACCTGGAAGGCCCAGAGAACGATACGCGCGAAGCTCACAAAAACGCTTTCTTTGCGGTCTTTGCGGTCTTTGCGGTCTTTGCGGTCTTCGCGGTTATGGAAAGCCCTTTGATATTGCCTGCACTCCTGTAGTTATTTCGGTCCGCCCCGGGCTATTTCAGGGAAATTTTGTCAGCGGGGAGACGGAAGCCCGGCTGAGACTTTGCGTCTTTCCAGGGAAGACCAAACTGATCCAGCAGAAGCCTTTCCGCAGCACTGTGAATGTTCCCCTTCAGGTCGTTGTATTGAAAGAGCACAAGCCTGCTTCGGTTGCCGGAAAGCTCTCCGGATTTATCGAACGAATAGAGTCCGGCAAATGTCCCCACCTGTTTTTTCAGCGCCTTTTCGAAAACGGGCAGATCCTGAAGAGACCCTTCCGGGAGGAACTTCAAAAGCGAATTCGACAAGGGCAGAAGCGCACGCTCATCTTTGATGATAAAGACCTTATCAAATGACAGCTTGTGGGAAGCGAGAGAGGCTTCGGCTAGACTGAGCATTTCCTCGGCCTGGACACGGAATTCTTTCCTTATATCCTGAAGCTGCCGGGATATATCCTCCCAGTCCACTCTGTCATTGGCATAGTTCACGCATTTCGCCACATCCTGCCACCGCACCATTTTGGGGCTGCCCCCGGACTTCGCTTTGCACGGAAATTGCACGGAAGCGGCTTCATACGCCTTTACGACCACGGCATCAACTCTGGATTGAATTTGGCTCGAAGGAGCCTGGCCGGCCGCCGGGAAAGCCATGCCGACAATAGCGATGCAATACAGTGCTATAGATTTGATCAAGGCATTATTCCTATTTTTTCACGGAAGACGACAGCTTGCGCACGGCGATTTCGGCCGCACCTGCGACGCTGGCATCTTTGTCAAAGGTCAACGGTCTCAAATCTCTTACATTCTTCATATCACCCAGCAGCGCAATCGCCGTTATGGCGCTCTGACGAACTCCGGGGTGCTCATCTTTCAGACTTTTCAGGATATTCGGCATGGCCTCCCGAGAACCCATGGCAGCCAGACCTTCGATTGCGGCAGCCCTGATCTCAGGCGCCGGATCCGTCATACAGCTCGTCAGCGCCTTCACGGCAGCCTCGCTCTTTGCTTTGGTGAGGATTTCGATCCCCTTTTCCTTGTCTTCGATGCTGGCGTTTGCCGTCAAAATCTGCAATGCCTGCTCCGGAGTTTCCACCATATTATTGTTCTTGGTCACAACACCTGTCCCAAGATAAAGCAGGCTGGGCTGCTGCACCTGAACGGTCCGGGGATAGATGTGAACGATGGTGATGCGGTCGGCCGCTGCGCCCTGCCCATATTCAAACATCAGGTTGCTCCCGGAGGCAATTCGCTGGATGGTCTCGGGCAGAGGAACATTCTGGATATGGATGGAGACAGTCGGGTTTTCCTGAGTCCTTACCTCAAATACAACGCCTGTCCTTTCCGCCAGTTCGCGAAGAACATCCTGAAGCGAGGCTTCGGTGACATCCGCCGTCACCATCCCTTCCTCGACTCGCATTTTGATGCTGCCCTTACCCGGGGGCTGCGACTCCGAAGGAGCCGCGGGTGTCGGTGCCACTCCGGGACGCATTCTTCCAAATCTTGGCCCCTGAAATGCGAACAAGCCCGAACACAGGGTCAATATCATAATAACTGTTGTAATAGAAGTACTTGCAAGAATTCGACGGTGCAAAATCCCGCGCATAAATGCCTCATCACCTGAGACTAAAATTATTTAGATGCATTTTCATTCATTCCGGATTTGGATTTGTGCGGATTTTCATGAATTGGCCAAAACGATACATCGAGAAGAGGTCCAGCAGCTTTTGATTTGGATTCGCTAGAACGACCTCCCCATTGTTTTCCCGCATCCGTTTATAAAGTCGCAGTATTTCGCCAACTCCGGAACTGTCGATAAATGGAACTTCTTTGAAGTCGATGACGACCTCCCGCACAGTATCGTCCACTGCGGAATCGAGCCTGCTTTGAAGGACCGGACAGTACTCAAAGGTAACCTTCCCCCTGATGTAAACGATCCGGCGATCTCCATTAGATTCGACTTGGATGTCCATGGCTATTTAGGCCAAAATACTGTCACATTTCAATCGCGGGAGCAAGCGCCCTGATGCAAGCCGAGGCCTCGAGATTTGTGGTTCACCAGCACAGGACGGGTCGTTCGCACTATGACTTGCGGATTGAGCAGAATGGCGTGCTCCGATCGTGGTCGCTGCTAAAGGAACCTCCCCAGCGGGATGGAGACCGCCGACTTGCAATTGAACGGGAGAGTTACTCCCTGGATTCAATCGACAGCCATCACTATGAAGAAGAAGCTTTCGGCATGGGGCGGGTTTCGCCTTGGGATCGCGGAGAGGCGCACATCGAGGTGGCTTCGGCGAAAATCCTGCGCGTGTCCTTTGCCGGGGAAAGAATCGCAGGGCAATATGAATTCCGACGCATGCGCTGGTATCCGGGAAATCGCTGGCTGCTTACAAAATTGCGCTCGAGCCCTTCCAAATGAACCACAAAGTCCCCGCGCGCTGTAACCAACAACCTACTTCTGCTTTGCACGGATTTGCCTTGACAGACTGCCCCTGTCCATTAGAACCTTAACTTCAAAACAACTTGGCGAGAATGGTTCCCGAATCGCTCGTCGGAGGCTTGAACGCATAACGACTACAATCAGAACTGTCGTTGAGGGAATGTTTTATTTTTCCAGGGAGTAAATACCTATGACCTGTATTACTCAAAAACAGATCCGAAAGATTGCCGCTCTGGCTGTCGCGGTTCTCATGTTGGGTGGAAGTGCCAGTCTATTTGCGCAGATCTCGCCTATTTCTGATTATCAGTACAAAAAAGACTTCCCCCAATATGACGCAATCAAAAAAGAAGCGGATGTCCAGAAGCGGGCCGACGCTTTGCTCGCATTCATAAAAGCGCGTCCCGTCTCGAAAATTTTGCCATTTGCCGCAGCCGACTATCTGGCCTGCGCCCAGCCGCTCCTGGCTCAAAAGGACTGGGCAAAAGCCATTGCGATGGAAGAGGCATTGCTGGCGGCGCTGCCGACTCCGGAAGTTGCGAAAGCAGCGATTCCGGAGGGTGTGACGCCTGGATTTGATGATTTCATGAAAGAGCAGCTCGTGCCCACCCAGAAATCAATTTACCAGGCTCTGCTCACAACCTATTACCAATCGCAGAACCTCCCCAAGGCGGCGGAAGCGGCGGAAAAGCTGTATGCGCTCAGCCCGGATAAAGAAATTCTCGATCTTCTGGCAAGGATAAACCTGGGCATGAAGAACCTCGACAAATATCTGGAATATGCCCAGAAAATAATGGCAGACACTCCGATGGAACAGGGGTATGCCACAGCGCTTCAGATGGCGCAGGTGTATATCGAGAAGCAAAACGTTCCCAAGGCAACCGAACTGCTTTCCAAAATCATGGAAGTGTACGGCGACAAGGTGCCGCCCAACGTTCCGGAAGCCCAATGGAAGGCAACAAGGGCATTTGCCTACGGCGTGATTGCCAGCAGCGTTTATGCGACAAAAGATTATGCGAAGGCAATGGATCTTTATGGAAAAGTCGCCGCCAATGACCCGACAAGAGAAGATGCACATTACTATATCGGAATGTCCAAGTGGCAGACAAAGGATCCGGAAGGCGCCATTGAAGCCTTCGCCCGATGTGTGGTGCTGAATAAGAATTTGGCAAAAAAGGCACAGGGATATCTCGAGGATTTATACAAAGCTCGACACAATAACACTCTGGACGGTCTTGATCAGGTATTGGCTAAGGCTAAAGCCGATCTGGGCATTAAGTAAACAAGCAGCTATCCATTCCGGTAGAGGCCGGGTCCCGATCCTTCGGTGGATCATGTTTACGGGGGAACCCGGCCTCTGCAATCCCGCCTGATCTGATCCAATCGTTCAATGAGAGAATGAACTGGTATTTTTCTTAAGCCAGGTGTAGATTGAAGTTCTCCAGTGGTAAGGAATCCACTCAGAAGCATGCACCGGCTCAGATCTCATCCCAAATAGGAGTAACATGGCAGACAAGGACACCCGGTTGAATAACGTTCCTGGCGATAAAAAGATCACCATCCAGGAAGCACTGGACAAGGAAGGGGAACAACTTCACATTAGTGAATTGCAGGCCCTCAACATTAAAGATCTGTCCAAAATTGCCAAGAAATACAAGATTGCAGAGGCAGGCAAAATGGTTAAGCAGGATCTCATTTTTGCCGTCCTGCAGGCTCAGGCCGAAAAACATGGTCTCATCTTCTCCGAAGGGGTGCTTGAAGTCCTCCCCGAAGGCTATGGCTTCCTGAGGTCTCCCGACTATAGCTATTTGCCTGGCCCGGATGATATCTACATCTCCCCTTCGCAGATTCGCAAGTTCGACCTTCGAACCGGCGATATTGTATCGGGGCAGATTCGCATGCCCAATGAAGGTGAACGCTATCTCGCCCTGGTAAAGGTCGACGCGGTTAATTTCGAGCCACCGGAAGAGGCGCGGCATCGCATTTTCTACGACAACCTGACGCCGCTATATCCACAGGAGAGAATCCGTCTCGAGACCATCCGGGAAAACCTCTCTGCCCGCGTTATGGATATCTTTACCCCGATCGGAAAGGGTCAGCGTGGCCTGATCGTATCTCCACCCCGAACGGGCAAGACCATGCTGCTGCAGAATATCGCCAACTCGATCAGCACAAACCACCCCGAAATCTATCTGATTGTTTTGCTGATCGATGAGCGCCCGGAAGAAGTAACCGACATGGAACGATCGGTCAAAGGCGAAGTCATCAGCTCCACATTCGATGAACCGGCTTCGCGACATGTCCAGGTCGCTGAAATTGTCATGGAAAAGGCAAAGCGGCTTGTGGAGCATAAAAAAGATGTGGTCATCCTGCTCGACAGCATCACGCGACTGGCGCGCGCCTACAACACCGTCGTCCCGTCAAGTGGCAAAGTGCTATCGGGCGGCGTCGATGCCAATGCCCTGGAAAAACCGAAGCGCTTTTTCGGAGCAGCCAGAAAGATCGAGGAGGGGGGCAGTCTGACCATCATGGCCACCGCACTGATTGATACGGGAAGCCGTATGGATGACGTGATCTTTGAGGAGTTCAAGGGCACCGGCAATATGGAAATTATTCTCGACCGGAAACTCGTGGACAAACGCATCTTCCCCGCCATCGATATCAACCGATCCGGAACGCGAAAGGAAGAACTCCTGGTAGATGGCTCCGACCTTAACAAGATCTGGATCCTCCGGAAGGTGCTGAACCCGCTCTCGATTGATGAAGCGATGGACCTGCTTCTGGATAAACTCCGAAAGTCGGAAAACAACTCCGAATTCCTAACATCGCTGAACAAAGGGTAGCCCGGACTATTGTCCGTAAAAAAATGCCACGAATGCCACGAATTATCGTGTAATTCGTGGCATTTCTATTTTGGCCGGGATATTTGACTTGCAGTGGGCTGTTCACTAATATGATTTTTTTCAAATACTTAAGGATTAAACTCCAATCGAGGGCACCGTGGAACTTGCTGCGCATGTCAATGAGATCAACCAGAAAGTCAGAAACGAGGGTGGCTTTGTCGAACAACTGATCGGCGAAGTGCATCGCGTTATCGTCGGTCAGAAATACATGATCGAGCGCCTTCTGATCGGCCTGCTCACACGAGGCCACGTCCTGCTGGAGGGGGTCCCCGGCCTGGCCAAGACTCTTGCGATCAAGACTCTTTCCTCGGCAATCAACACCAAATTCCAGCGTATTCAGTTCACGCCGGATCTGCTGCCGGCAGATCTGATCGGAACCATGATCTACAACCAGAAGGACGGCACATTCTCGCCCAAGAAAGGGCCGGTCTTTGCCAACCTGGTTCTTGCGGATGAAATCAACCGAGCTCCAGCCAAGGTTCAAAGCGCCTTGCTCGAAGCCATGCAGGAAAGACAGGTAACCATCGGAGAAACAACATACCCGCTGGAAGAACCATTCCTGGTTCTTGCAACCCAGAATCCGATTGAACAGGAAGGAACCTATCCGCTACCAGAAGCTCAAATCGATCGATTTATGCTCAAGCTCAGAATTGACTATCCCGACCAGAAGGAAGAGCGCCAGATATTGGACTTGATGGCCCAGGATAATCCCATTTCTGTTTCAAAAGTGGTAACGCCATCGGACATTGTCCGCGTGCGGGAGGTCGTCAAAGAGGTTTATATGGACGATCGAATCAAGGACTATATCGTCCAACTGGTATTCGCGACTCGCAAACCGCACGAATTCAAGCTGGATATCAAAGACCTTATCCAGTTCGGGGCTTCGCCGAGAGCCACGATCTACCTCGCACAGGCTTCGCGCGCCCATGCTTTCATCAAGGGTCGCGGATATGTCACCCCGGAGGATATTAAAGCCGTAGGCATGGATGTCCTCCGTCATAGAGTGATTCTGACATACGAAGCCGAGGCCGAGGAGGTTACTCCGGAATCTGTCATTACCAGGATTTTCGATGCCGTCCAAGTCCCGTAACAAAATTACGAATTACGGATGACGAATGACGAATTGAAACAAAAATCCGGGCAGTGACATCATCCGAACTATTTAGCTTCTGAGCCCGGTGACAAACAAATGGAAGAATGAAACATTGAATCAGCCTCCGGTATCTGAGTTCATTCGTAATTCGTAATTTTTGACTATGTTGCCAAAGGAAGTAATTAACAGAATCAGGCGGATACAAATAACTACCAATCGCCTTGTGAATGAGTCCCTGGCGGGCGAATACCATTCTGTCTTCAAAGGTCGCGGAATGGAATTCGATGAAGTCCGGGAATACCAGCATGGCGACGACATCCGATCCATTGACTGGAATGTCACATCGAGAACTGGCCGTCCTTTCGTAAAACGCTACGTGGAGGAACGCGAACTGACGGTCATGCTGCTGGTCGATATGAGCGCGTCGGGCGCTTTTGGCTCGGTGGACAAAACCAAATCGGAAATCGCTGCCGAGATTTCCGCCTTGATCGCTTTCTCAGCCATAAAAAACAACGATCGCGTGGGGGCTATTCTTTTTACAGATCGAGTGGAGAAGTTTATCCCTCCGCGCCGGGGCAGCACTCATGTACTGCGTGTGGTGCGAGAAGTGCTCTTTTACAGACCAGAGCACAGGGGCACGCAAATCCAGGAAGCGTTTGATCATCTGAACCTCGTGATTCACAAGCGCTCAGTGGTATTCCTGATTTCCGATCTGCTCGATCAGGGATTTGAGCAATCCCTGAAAGTCGCCAACAGAAAACATGACGTCGTTATCATTCAAATTATCGATCCCAGGGAAAAAGAGCTGCCCGACGCGGGCATTGTCGAACTAAGAGATGCCGAGACCGGGGAAATCGCCTGCATTGATACTTCCCTGCCCTGGGTACGCAGCGCTTTCCGGGAAAATTGGGAGAAAAATCAGGGAAGGCTTTTTAAGCTCTTCAACTCCCATCAAATGGATCATGTCACTATAGAAACGGGCAAGCCTTACGACGTTTCATTAATCCGATTTTTTAAGGAGCGGGCTCAAAAGGCCAGGTGATTTCGTGCTGCATCAGCGATGGTCGGAACTCAACACAGAGGCTTTATTGATGGGGCGGCTGCTGATACTGGCAATTTTGTTCTTTGCACCAGCAGCCTGGACTGCGGAGCCGCAAATTCCCGATCAATCCCGGTCCGCTCTTCCTCCGGGACTAACGATTCAAATCAAGGCTTCCCCGCAGCCGGCTACCGTGGGAGACGCGATCCCGCTGGAAATGGACATCTCCATGCCGTCGGGCTACCAGGCTGAAAAGCCCGTTCTCGGAAAACAATTGGGCGATTTCACCATCCTGGGATTTGAAACAGAACCCTCAACGCAAAAGCAGGGCACGACGGGCGAGTCAGCCCATTACAAGGCTCGTATTACCGCTGCCGCCTACCGGACGGGGATGCTGGAATTCCCGTCTGTTCAAGTACAGGTCCGCTCACCCGAAGGCAAATTCCTCACGATAGACAGCACGCCGGTCAGAATAACTATTCGAAGTGTTTTATCTGAAAAGGATCGGAATCTGAGCGAACTGAAAAAGCAGGCAGAGATGCCGGAACCTGTCCGCTGGGGATTATGGATCGGCATTATCGTCGCCCTGGGGATTTTGTCCGCCCTGATCTGGGTTCTCTGGAAGCGGCGCAGGAAGAAATTGCCCACCATCCCGACACTGCCGCCGAAGGATATACTCGATATAGCCGAAAGCGAGTTGCGCGCATTAATGGAAGAAGGGAGACCGACTGGAGCGCGCGTAAAACCTTATTATGTACGCCTGTCTAACATTGCGAAAACCATGCTCGAAGCCGGCTACCGCATTCATGCTTCGGAACAAACGACTTCGGAAATCATGGAGGTCCTGAACTCCCTGCCGGAGAGTAAAGCTGAGGATCTGCAAAAGGTTGAGACCCTTTTGCAGCACTGCGACCTTGTTAAATTCGCAAAGTATGTGCCCACGGATCAGGAACACGACACCACAATAAACGAAACTCAAGGCATTCTGAAGCTATGCAGGTATCTGGTCGCCGGCAGACAGGTACCGCCCGTCAATGAAACTCAACCCATGCTCAAGGAAGCAAAGGAGACATAGTGCTGCATTTGGCAAATCCCGGCTTCCTGTGGCTGCTTCTCCTGATCCCGCTCCTTGTGTATATGTACGCCCGGCGTGTACGAAACGGCCAGGGCAGTCTTCAATTTGCATCCACGCTGGCACTTGAAGGGACAAAATCGTCCTGGTCAATTTATGTACGGCACATCCTGTTCGGGATGAATATGCTTGCTCTGGTTCTGGCGATCATCGCAATGACCCGCCCGCAAAGGGGCACTCAATCCGAGGAGGTCCTCACCGAAGGCGTCGATATCATTGTCGCGCTTGATGCATCCGGCAGCATGGCAGCCGAGGATTTTGAACCACACAACCGTTTTTTTGTCGCCAAATCCGTCGTCAATAAATTTGTCGAGGGCTTGCAGCATGACAGGATAGGTCTCGTGGTTTTTGCCGCCAAAGCCTTTACGCGCTGCCCCCTGACGATAGACTACGGTGTTCTGCATAGCGTACTTGATAATGCAGAGTTGGGTTCCATCGAGGATGGAACGGCCATCGGAACTGCACTGGCAACCGGCCTCAATCGCCTGCGCAACAGCAAGTCCAAATCCAAGGTGATTATCCTTGTTACCGATGGTGTGAATAACCGGGGCGAAGTGCAGCCGCTTGATGCAGCCAACATGGCCCGCGCGCTTGGCGTCAAAGTCTACACGGTAGGGGTTGGATCTTCCGGAACCGCGAGAATCCCCGTAAATGACCCGGTGTACGGTAGGATCTATGCAAACATGCAAGTGGAAATCGATGAAGCCTCGCTCAAACAGATCGCCCAAATGACCGGGGGACTTTATTATCGGGCCACCGACAGGCCCTCACTCGAAAAAATTTTCGAAGACATATCACGGCTGGAAAAAACTAAAATCAAGGTAAAAAGCTACACGCATTATAACGAACGGTTTGCCGGCCTTCTCTGGCCCGCATTGATGCTTGTTTTGTTTGGAACCATTGCCGGCTTTACCCGGTTCGGGAAAATACCTTAAAGGCAGTGCGTGGTGGTCAGCCGGCAGTCTCCCCTGCCGGCTGACCACTGCCGATTGACTACTGATATGCAATTTGCCAGACCTGAATATCTGAATCTGTTATGGGCCATTCCAGCGCTTGGCGTTTTTTTCTATTGGGCATTCCGCATGCGTCGACGCAAGCTTGAGAAGATAGTAAGCAGCGTACTGGCTCCCAGGCTTACGGATCAGCACAGTCAGGGAAAGGCTGTTTTGAGAGCGTGTTTCCTGCTCGGGTTCTTCCTGTTTGGAATTCTCGCTGCGGCGCGTCCGCAATGGGGTACGCGGCTTGAAACCGTGCACCGACATGGCGTTGATCTCATCGCGGCACTTGATACTTCCTATAGCATGAATACGGAGGATGTGGCACCCAACCGTATGGAAAAGAGCAAAGGCGAGATTCGCCACCTCCTTCGAAAGCTGGAAGGGGACCGCGTCGGGCTTGTCACGTTTGCAGGGGCGGCAATAGTACAGTGTCCTTTAACTCTGGACCAGGGAGCGATGGAATTATTTCTCGACGTGGCAAATGCGGGAGTGATTCCCGAGCCAGGGACCTCGCTGGCCTCCGCGATTGAAACGGCGACCTCTGCATTCATTGAAAAGGAAAGAAAGTACAAGGTGCTGGTTCTGTTCACGGATGGGGAAGATCTGGAAGGACAGGTCGAGCAGGCCATCCGGAAAGCCCGGGAGGCAGGCGTCGTTATCTATACGGTAGGGATCGGAACACCTCAAGGCAAGCCGATCCCGATTCGAGACTCCAAAGGGGATATTGTAGAATACCGAAAGGATCCCGGTGGCAAAGTTGTGGTAAGCAGCCTTGACGAGAGATCGCTCGCCGAAATCGCATCGCAGACAGGCGGGCGTTATTTCCGGGCGACCACTTCAGAAAATGAAATAGACGCGCTGGCCTCCGACATCGGCGGACTGGAGAAAAAAGAGCTGGAATCAAAGCTGTTTCAGAATTACGAGGACAAGTTTCAGTATCCATTGGCAGTTGCCATTCTTTTCCTGATAGGAGAAGCCTGGCTCACCGAAAAGCGCCGGTCCGGAAGATCGTGGATTGGCAGACTCAGGCAGCTTCATTCATGAAAGTATCTGGATTCATGACAAAAGTTTATCTGCTCATGGCATGGACCATCCTTTGGGCTTTCGCGCCTGATTGCATGGCAGAATCGCCTGCGGCCAGGAACAACAAAGGGAATCGCCTGTTTGACAAGGGCAAATATGAGGACGCCGAAAAGGCATATCTTTCAGCGCAGGGAGACGCCCCCGGCCAGCCTGAAATACTTTACAACCTTGGGAATTCGTTGATCAAACAGAAGAAGTGGAAGGAAGGAGAGCAGATACTCGGACAGGCGATTCACAAAGGAGACAAGACAGTCCAGGAAAAGAGCTGGTATAACACGGGCAATGCCCTGTTCTCAGCGGACGATTTCAAGGGCGCGTCCGACGCCTATATACAAGCGCTGAAGCTGAATCCCTCTGATGCAGATGCAAAACATAACCTGGAATTGGCACTGCTGAAGTTGCAGCAACAGGAGCAGCAGCAATCGGATAAAAACCAGAAGCAGAACTCATCAAAATCAAACAGAGATAAATCTTCAGACAACAGGGACTCGCAAAAAACGCCGCAGCAGAAGCAAAATCCCGGGGGGACGCAACAGGCTCAAAATCAGCCCCAGCAGTCCGGTGAATCCGCTCGGCACAACGAACCCATCAGCAAAGATCAGGCCATGCAGTTGCTGGACGCAGTTCAGAATCAGGAAAAAGAGGAGCAACGCAAAATGCTTGAGCGCCGGGCTACGGCGAGGGCAGGCGGCAAAGACTGGTAAAACTAATCGAGGATTGCAGATTGCGGATGGCAGAGTTGAATAATCTGAATATGAAACGACTCCCGGTTGTTATTGGAATCTTCCTGGCTCTTGCAGGATTCGCCTATGCGCAGGACACACAAGTAACGGCATCTATTGGCAGCGATTCCGTCGGCGTTCAGGATCAGTTCCAGCTTTCGATTACAGTTTCGGGAAAAGACAGTGGAGATGCGGAAGCCCCCAGGTTTACATCCCTGAAAGAATTCCGGATCGTTTCCGGCCCTAACGTGAGTTCGCAATTCCAATGGATCAACGGCAGGACCAACAGCAGCAAAAGCTTCATCTACATTCTGATTCCGGAAAAAGAGGGGCAATTCACCATAGATCCGGTTGAGGTTCGGGTCGGCGGAAAGGTTTATAAAACTCAACCGCTTCCGATCCGCGTAACCTCGGCCACTCCTCGCAGCGCCCCCCAACAGCGACAGCGCACGCCGGCTCCGCTGAATCCATTCGATCCGTTTGGCGAAGATGAGGATATTGCACCCAGCCGACCCGCCGCCGATACCGTTCTGATGAAAGCCGAGCTTGATCGCAACTCTGCATACCCCGGGCAGCAGGTCACCCTGTCCTACCGTCTATACACTCAAGTCGGAATCAGCGGGATCCAACTCCAGGAAAATCCGCCGCTATCGGGATTCTGGGTCGAGGATCTCGAAGTTGAAAAGAATCCCAAGGGTTCGCACCAGGTGATTAACGGGCGTGAGTACGTGGTTTTCACGATAAAAAAGCAAGCCCTGTTCGCAAACGGTTCCGGCAAACTGAGGATACCCTCCAGCATCTTTGCAATATCCGCTCAGGCTGGAGGAAGCGTCTTTGGAGTATTCAGCCGTCCGGAAACACTGTATCGCAAGACTCAGGAACTGCAGTTGGACGTCAAGCCGTTCCCTTCCTCCGGGCGGCCAGCCGATTTCAACAATGCAGTGGGGTCCTATAGACTGAGCAGCAGTGTCGATAAGAATCAAGTTGCGACCGGAGAGGCGATTGCCCTGCAGGTGAAGTTGGAGGGCCAGGGCAATTTGAAGATGATCCCGGACATTTCGCTCCCTGGATTACCCGACCTGACTGTCTATTCTTCGAAGCACACCGATAACATGCATCCCTCGGCGGAAGACCAGATTGGGGGAAGCAAGACATGGGAATACGTATTGGTGCCTAAAGCTCCGGGCCGGCAGACTATTCCCGAAATTGCCTTCTCCTTTTTCAATCCACAACAGGAAAAGTATGAAACCGTCAGGACTGCAGCCATCGATCTCACTGTGGCGCGCGGAACAGAAAACACTATTTCCGGCTTATCCGGAAGCGACAAGCAGGATCTGGTTCGAAGAGGGACAGACATTAACTTCATAAAGCTGAATGCCGACATCCTGCCACGGGAAGGAACGCCCTTTCATCGCAGCTATTGGATGTTCATTCTTGCAGCCATCCCTCTGGCAGTCAATGCAGGGCTGATCATCAATCAGAAAAGGCAATCCCGGTTTTTGCTGGATTCCGCATCCTTCCGGAACCGCAGGGCCAGGCGTATGGCCCTGCAGCGATTGGGGGACGCAGGCAAAGACGCCCAAGAAGATCCGCGGCGATTTTATGATGTAGCAGCCGCCGCCCTATCCGGTTATATCTCGGACAGGTTCAGCCTGACCGAAATCGATCTGACCGGCGACAACCTTGAACGATCGCTTGCTCAGAAATCCATACCTCCCGGCACCATTCAGGAAACGATGGCTTGTCTGCAGGAATGCGACTTTGGGCGCTTCGTCAGTGCTTCCGCTTCCGAGGAAAAAATTCGGGAACTGATGGCGCGAATCCGCGCCAATGTTGATGACCTGGAAAGGAATAGCACTTCTACTTCTACATCACGGTTGAGAGCATGAAAACAGGCAGAGTATTTCTGGTTGGCTGGTTGTTGATTTTCCCATGTTTATGGTCAGGCTACGGGTCTTCAGCCGAAGATGCTTTGGCCAGGCTGTACGCCCAGGGCAATTCGGCATACCAGAAGAGCGACTATGCGGCGGCAGAGCAGTACTACCTTCAGATATTGAATGCGGGCGCGGAAAATGGCGCCGTTTATTACAATCTTGGCAATGCCTGCTTTAAACAGAAGAAATTGGGAAATGCCATTTACTATTGGGAAAAGGCGCAGCAACTGAATCCGGCCGACCGTGATGTGCGGGAGAATCTGCAGCTTGCCAACCTGATGATTGTGGACCGAATCGAAACTCCTCCGGATCCGCTTCCCTTTCGATTTTTGGCCTCAATACAAGACATCCTATCCATCCGGCAGCAAAGCTGGCTCGTTCTTGCATTGTTTATGGGCGCCAATCTCTTCTTTACACTCTACCTGACGCTGAAATCTCGGAATGCCGAGCGGGCGGTTATCGCTTCCTTGGTTTTCGGAATTCTCTTCATTCTTTTCGCAGGTTCACTGGCATGGAAGGTCTACCAAAGGGATTATTCCAGGCGGGCAATTGTAATTGAACAAAAAGCAGATGTCCGAAGCGGACCAGGCCAGGAAAACATATCGGTCTTCACAATCCATGAGGGGATTAAGGTCCGTGTGCTCGGGGCAGCAGGCGGGTGGTATCAGGTCAGCCTTCCCAACGGCTGGAACGGATGGCTCCCGCAGAATTACCTGCGAATTCTCTAAAACACAAAACACGCGAAAAGGAGCTAAGCGACTCCAATTGGAATGACACTCAGCTCAAGGATGTCTTTATTCTCCTTTATCAATTCCTCAAGCATTTCGGGAGATGGTTCTCGCTCCAGGTGAATTTTTGCAATGGCGGCTTCCGCGCCCTCAAAGATTACATTATCCATTTCCTGGACGTTGATCCTTGCCGTACTGATCGCATTCAGCACAGTCGCCAGAACGCCGGGACGATCATAATGCCGAACCGCAAGGACACAGGTCGCCGGTGTGCGCTGAGCCAGGTTTACGGCATTCGGCACTCCGCCGCTCTCCATATAGGTTTTGACTATACGAACGGTCTCAGCCGCAATAGCCTCCTGTGCCTGCTCGGTTGATGCTCCGATATGATGGGTTCCATTGAATCCGGGTTCCCTTGTAATGGATGCATCAAACTCCCCCGTCCCGGAGGAAGGCTCGCCGGCATAAACATCCAATCCCACGCGAATCCCTTTTTCCACCATTGCGGATTGGAGCGCAGCCTGGTCCACAACTTCTCCCCTGGAAGTATTGATGAAATACGAGCCGGGATGCATGGCGGCAAAAAAGTCGGAACCGATCATTCCGCGTGTTTCTTCCGTCAGCGCAATGTGGACACTGACAATATCGGAACATGCCGCCAGTTTCAGCGGAGAGGATACGTAGCTAATCCCCATGTCTATCGCCTGCTGCACATTGAGACGTCTGCTCCAGGCTGCGACCGGCATCCCAAATGCCTTTGCTCGAATGATTACTTCCTGTGCAATCTGCCCAACACCAATCAGCCCCAGTCTGCGACCGAACAAACCGCGAGCTTTGGAAAATTCCGCCTTGTTCCATTTCCCGGCGCGCAGAGAAATGACGCTATCCACAATTCGACGATCCAGAGCGAGAATCAGGGCAAACGTAAGCTCCGCAACGGCGATGGAATTCTTGCCCGGACAGTTGGAAACGAATATGCCGCGCTTTGAAGCTGCAGGGACATCGATAGTGTTGTACCCCGCCCCGGCGCGAACAACGAGTTTGAGAGGTTCAACCGCAAGCATATCCGCGGTAACTTTAGCCGAACGAACAATCAGGACATCAGGCTTTGACCGCTGCATCTCCTCGAGCAGTGGTTGATCCTTAAGCTTTGGCTGGTATAAAACTTCGCATCCCAGAGAAATCAAGCCTTCCCTGCCGGACGATTCAAACTGATCTGCGATGAGTACGCGCATATTGTTCCTCCCGAGAGGACGCCAGTTCTTTTGAGTATACCAAAGCTCTAATTGCGTTTGCATTCTGTCTGCCGGCGGGCGGTGGTAAAATGGTGCGGCCTGACTGGAGATGAAATGCCATGCCCCTTTATGAATTTGAGTGTTTGCAGTGCGGCGCCGAATTTGAGGCGCTTGTACTCAAATCATCAGACAGGGAAGAAATTAAGTGCCCGAAATGCAGCGGCCGGAAGCTCGAGGAATTGCTTTCTACATTTGCCTCCGGTTCCGGCGACTGCGCACAAGACAGTGGTGGAGGATGAGGGCTGCCGCACTAAACGGCCGTGATGCCGCAATTCAATTGCTTAGAGAGGATTATTCCCATGGAAATGGTTGTCAGTTTTCCCGGAGGGGCTCGGGTAAATGCCCAGTTCGAGTCCTTTACAGTTGAGACCGATCAGCCCCGACCCGGAGGAGAGGGCGCCGCGCCTACTCCCTTCCAGTTGTTTTTCGCGTCGATGGCAACATGTGCGGGCGCGTATATTGCGGGATTCTGCCAAAAACGCGGAATTCCGACAGAAGGGATCAAGCTAATCCAAACATTGGATCGGGATCCGGCAACCAAAATGGTTACAAAGGTGAAGCAGGTTATTCAGCTTCCGCCGGATTTTCCCAGCCAATACACTTCGGCGGTAATGAAGGCGGCAGAGGGATGTCTCGTGAAGAAGCATCTTGAACATCCGCCTGCTTTTGAAGTCGTTACAAATCTTTAGTTGTCTGAATTATTTCGCCGGTTGCAGGCCGCGGACTAAGATGGAATTTCGATCTGCAGCCTGTAACCGCGATTCAGTTCTTCACCCACCAAAGGGTACCGTAGGCGGTATCCTCGAGTACGATATTTCTCTTTTTAAGATCTTCTCGAATTCTATCAGCCTCGTCATAATCCTTCCGATCGCGCGCCTCTTCTCTCTCTGCAACCAAAGCCTCGACCTCCGGGTCTTCGGTTTCGGCCCCGGCAGGATTAAAATCGACGATAGCGAGGACAGCGTGGATTTTGCCGAAAGCATCCAGAATCAGCGCTGCATCTCTCGCGGAAATGCCTTCGCGGGTAAGACTCTGATTCACCTTCCGAATGAATGAAAAAACCGCCCCCAGGGCCATCGGCACATTCAGATCCGCTTCCATTGCCGATTCAAACGATACAAGCATTTCCTCCGTGACTCCCCGTATCGCATCGGTTTCGCCGCCCTCCTGACAGCGGCGCAGCTTTCCGACAAAGGCATCGATTCTATTCAGTGCGGCTCGCGCAGCTCGCAGTTTTTCCTCCGAATAGGACAATGGCTGACGGTAGTGAGTGGAGAGAAGGAGATAGCGGACATCACGGGCGCTGAATCCCAGATTCAGAATATCCTTCAGGGTTGCGGCATTGCCAGACGACCGCGACATCTTTCGTCCCCCGGCCAGCACGAGTTCGGAATGCACCCAGTATCGCGCGGGCCCCTTGCCATACAAAGATTCGCATTGGGCAATTTCATTGTCGTTATGCGGGAAGAGAATATCGCTGCCGCTGGTGTGAATATCGAACTCCTCACCAAGAAATCGCGTAGACATGGCCGCACACTGCACATGCCAGCTGGGCCGCACATTGCCCCAGTCGGTTTCATAGAAAATATCTCTTGCCATCTCGGCCAGCGTGGCGCGCTTGAAAAGGGTAAAATCCCGCGGATCATCTTTATCGTATTCATCGAGATCGACGGTAGCACCGACTTTGATTTTCGACAGATTCAAACCGCTCAGCGCCCCATACCGGGGGAACTTGCCGATATCAAAGTAAACGCTGCGAAGCCTTTCATAGGCATATCCCTTATTCATGAGCTGCCGCGTAAACGCGACCATATCGTCCACATGTTCGGAGGTTCTCGGATATTTCCAGGCACGCTTTACGGAAAGCTTCTCCAGGCAATCCATAAACTCATCGGCATAGTTGTCCGTGAGTTCCTTCAGCGAAATCCCCTGCTTGATGGACTCCTGGATTGTGTTGTCGTCAAGGTCCGTCACGTTCATGACATGCTTGACGTCGTAGCCGCAATATTCGAGCCAGCGGCGCAGGCTATCGCCAACCACAACCCGTCGAAGCAAACCCAGGGTGGGTTCCGCATTTACTGTCGGTCCGCAGGAATACATCGATACTTTCCCGGGAATCAGCGGCTGAAAGACTCTCTGTGCCCTGGTCAGAGTGTCGTACAGCTCGAGTTTCGGCTCACGGCGGGCTACCGCGACCGATGTCCTGAAAAGAGTAGTGCTGAGATAACGCTCTCCGCCATCCGGCAGGATCACAACAATAACGCCATGCGACAGCTGTTTTGCCAGTTGAAGACCGACATAGGCGGCGGCTCCGGAACTCATTCCAACAAACAAGCCTTCTTCCCGGGCCAGCAGACGTGACGTCGCGTATGCATCTTCATCCTTGATATTGATCTTTTCCGTCAGGCATTTCCGATCAAAGATGCCGGGCCGGTAGGCCTCCTTCATGTTTTTAAGCCCCTGGATCTTGTGTCCGAGATACGGCTCCACTCCCATAATCCGGATTTCAGGATTCAGCTCTTTCAGACGCCGGCTCATGCCCATCAGTGTCCCGGAAGTTCCCATCGTGGCCACAAGATGGGTAATTCGGCCGCCTGTCTGCTCCCAGACCTCCAAAGCCGTTCCGTTGTAATGAGCCAACGGGTTCGCAGGATTGTTGTACTGGTCGGGAATATAATATTTACCTGGTTCTTTTCTTTGCAGGCGGTAAACGGCCTCAATCGCCCCATCGGTTCCGAGTCGTGCGGGCGTTCGCAGGAAATCGGCGCCGAGCGCCGAGAGAATCTGGCAACGTTCCTGGCTGACGGCTTCACTCATCGCCAAAAGAACTTTGTAGCCCTTGACGGTTCCAACCAGAGCCAGTCCTATCCCGGTATTTCCGCTTGTAGCTTCGAGGATTACCTTGTCTCGAGTAAGATCTCCCGCCGCTTCGGCCGCCTCAATCATGGACTTTGCGACGCGGTCCTTCACGGATCCGCCAGGGTTTGCGGACTCGATCTTTGCCCAGATTTCTACATTAGGATTTGGAGAAATTCGCTGGAAGCGAACCAGAGGAGTATTTCCAATAAGGCCAAGAGCACCATCTGCAAATATTGGAGCTTTCATGATAGCGAAGGCTATCACGGAGAAGCTTTTACGTCCACCATCTGCGGAGCTGGAAATTTCTCTTCACGATGCAAGCCGGGTTCGTTATTGCGGTGGGATGGTGTATAGGCTAGGATCATCATCCTGGAAAGGAAAAAAATGGGCGTTCCGATTTCACAAATGCTGGCGGTTTCCGGTTATGTTCTCAAGCAGAAGCTGTCGGGAAAGAAAAAATATCCACTCGTGCTTATGCTCGAGCCCTTGTTTCGCTGCAACCTGGCCTGTGCCGGCTGTGGAAAAATCCAGTATTCCGCGGATGTTCTGAGACAGCATCTTACGCCGGAGCAATGCTTCAAAGCAGCTCAGGAGTGCGGCGCCCCGATGATCAGTATTCCGGGAGGAGAACCGCTGCTGCATCCCCAGATCGCCGAGATTGTCCAGGGGTTTGTGGATCGCAGGAAATACGTCTATTTGTGTACCAATGGCCTTATCCTTAAAGAAAAACTCTCCATCTTCAAACCAAGCAAATACTTTACCATCAATGTCCATCTGGATGGGCAAAAGCAGTTCCATGACCGGTCCGTCTGCCGTGATGGGGTGTACGATACTGCCGTGGAGGCAATTCGGGAAGCGCTTCGTCGCGGCTTCCGAGTCACGACCAACACCACCCTGTTCAACAATGCCGATCCAAACAGCATGCGAGCATTCTTTGATGAGATGATGGGAATTAGAGTCGAAGGGATGACTCTGTCCCCCGGATATTCCTACGAGAAAGCCCCTGATCAACAGCACTTTCTGGGCACCACGGAAACCCGCCGGCTTTTCTCGCAGATTCTCGGAAACAGGAAAAAATCCTGGAAATTCAACCAAAGCCCGCTCTTTCTTGAATTCCTGATGGGGGTGCGCAATTATGCCTGCACTCCATGGGGCATGCCCAGCTACAGCCTTTTCGGATGGCAAAGGCCGTGTTACCTGCTGCAGGAGGGATATTTCCAGAGCTATGCAGAACTCCTGGAAAAAACGGAGTGGAACAAATACGGCTCCGAATCGGGTAATGCCCGCTGCGCCAATTGCATGGTTCACAGCGGCTACGAAGCCAGTGCCGTGAATGACACGTTCAGCTCCCTGAAAGGCCTGTTCGACACCATCCGGGCAATGCTCCGCTAGGATCGTGCCTGGAGATCAGGACACGTTCCTGGTGATTCGTCCACGCCCCATTCCCAAATCCTCCAACTCAATCGGAAATCTTTGAGCCGATTCATCCCATTTTTTCGCATTCCTGCCTGAGAAGTATTTATAAAAAGGAGGATCCATGAAATCCTTGATCATTTTTGTCATCAGCTTATCCCTTGTGGCAGGATCCGCCATTGCACAAGATGGAGACCACTCGCCGGCTAAAAATCGATGGAATGGCTATGTGGGCTGGGGAGCCAGCTTTTTTCCGAACAATTCCAATCAGACAGGCGGGAATTTTGGTTTAGGCGCGGATTTCCTGATTAGAAGCGGCCTGGGCGTGAATGGAGAGGTTCTGATTGTGGCTTCGCGATATGACGCAGCCGGAATGGTATCGATGAATGGCGTTTATCAGTTCCTACGAAGTCCATACCGGCAAAAAGGCTTTGTGCCCTTTGTCACCGCCGGCGTAACCGCGGCCTCCGTCGGGGAAGGATCCGGGTTCACCGGAGGCAATATCGGCGGAGGAGCGCATTGGTGGTTTCGTGAGCGTATTGGACTGCGGATGGAGGCTCGCGATCACATCTTCTCCGGCAACAATAACTGGTTAATCGTTCGCCTGGGGCTCGTCTTCCGCTAGGTCCATGGCTTGGGAGGCTTCGAGGTTTCCTCAAAGCCTCCTGAATTCTATGGCTCCGTTATCTGGTTGAGTCCAATGTAGGAAGGGAATTCCTGGGACCGGAAAACCCGCTGAGTTGCCTTCCTGAAATCTTTTGGTTTGGCTTTATAGATATCCTCAAATTGTTGCGGATTTCGATCCACCAATGGGAACCATGTGCTTTGCACCTGGACCATGATGCGATGCCCTTTCCGAAACATGTGAAATACATCCGGCATTCGATACTGAATCTGCGTGACCTTTCCCGGGACAAAGGGCTCCGGCCTTGAAAAGTCATTCCGGAACTTTCCCCGGAACGGCTCCCCGCGAACAAGCTGCTGATACCCGGCCATCGGGTCCACACCGGTGCCCGGGCCATGATCCATTGCGTTTTCCGGATATACATCGATGAGCTTAACAATAAAATCCGAGTCAGTGCCGGATGTTGAAACATTCAGAGATGGCAGGATCGGACCTGCAATCAAAACATCCTCCGCCAATACCTCGGTTTGATAGGTAAGAACGTCGGGACGATGGAACACGAATCGTTGATCTCCAACCATGTATTCCCTGGTCATGCGTGTGGTCATCTCAGTGGTATAGGGCACAGGATTATCGGGATCGCTGACATACTCGTCAAAACGGTTGGAAATATCTCCCGAATCAGGTTCCCATGAGAGCCTTCCATTGGCGCGCAAATATAGCTTCCTGTCGATTCCCTTCGGCGGCCACCGGACCTCTTTCTTCCACTCATTTTTCCCTGTCGCAAAAACAAATGCCTCCGGCAAATCAGGAGCGCCCGTTTCCTTCAGGAAATGCCGGAAGAATGGCAACTCGATCTCCTTGCGATAAAAGATCGAAGTATCCGATCCGAAACCCACACGTCCGAGTGCATTCCCGTCGGAACGCGCCCAGCCGCCGTGGTACCACGGTCCCATTACGAGGATATTAAAATTGCCGGGGTTGCAGTCTTCGATGGAATGATAGACGGCCAGAGTGCCGAAAAGATCTTCCGCATCAAACCAGCCTCCCACCGTCATGACAGCCGGCCGGATATCCTTCAGGTGGGGTCTGAGATTCCTCTCCTGCCAGAAGCCATCATAATTGGCATGCCGCATCAGCTCGTTCCAAAAAGAGCTTTTGTTCTTCAGATAAAGCGAATTGGCATCCGATAATGGACCCATCTTCAGATAAAAATCGTATTGATCCGGAACAGGAAACTGGAATGGAGCTTCGAACTCCTCGGTCGGATGCGGTCGCGGGCGCCCAAAAGTTGAGAGAAATCCAAATGCATGGGTCAGAAACAGTGCGCCGTTATGATGGAAATCATCGCCAATGAACCAATCGGCGATGGGCGCCTGCGGAGAAACCGCCTTCAGTGCCGGGTGGGCCTGGATGGCTCCGGCTGCCGCATAAAAACCGGGATAGGAAATTCCCCACATCCCAACACGACCATTGTTATTCGGAATATTCCGGATCAGCCAATCAATGCTGTCATACGCATCGCTGGATTCATCAACCTCTCCGGGGCGGCTCTTTTTGTCCTTAACCGGCGTTACATTGATGAACTCCCCTTCCGACATCATCCGCCCGCGCACATCCTGGTAAACAAAAATAAAGCCATCCCTGGCGAGCTGGTCCGAAGGTCCAAGAGATGCGGGATACCGGTCCTTCCCATACGGAGCTACTCCGTAGGGAGTACGCGTAAAGAGGATTGGATATGGATGTGAACTGTCCTTAGGCTCATATACTGCAGTAAACAGTTTCTTCCCATCCCGCATCGGGATTCGATATTCGTGCTTTGCATAATTCGACTCCACATAGCTTTGCTGAGCACGGACCTGAAAAATAATCAGAGCCCCGAGCATCAACACCCAATAGCGTCTCATGGCTGTTTGCATGACTCTAGGCTAACCCGCCCACTCGTGCTGCTGCAAGATTTTATCCATGCGCTCCGCCACGATCCGTGATTAAATGCTTTCATGATGACACCACAAGTGATCGCAACAGAAAGCCGTGCATATCTCGCGCTAAAAGAAATGTTTCAGGGAGGACGGCCGCTGATCTTTGTTTGCACGCCCGAGGAAGGCCGGGTTGAACGGCTCCTTCTGGAAATTTCGGATAGATTATTCCCAACCGGCATACCGGTATGGAGCTGGTCGTTGACATCGGGACTCGCAACGCCCGACCGCCAGTCCAGCGAGAAGCTCAATCCATTATCTGTCCTCGATTTCATTGGCTCCCATGCCAAACCCGGAATATTCCAGCTGAAGGATTTCCATCAGTTTATGCGCGAAGATCCGCAAATCCGCAGGAAGCTGCGCGATCTTTATGCGCTTTGTCTGGATACGAACAAATACCTTGTCATTACGTCCCCGCTGCGCGAAGTACCGGAAGAATTGAGCCGGCAGGTTGCTCTTGTCGATCTCCATGCCCCTGACCTGGATGAACTGCTCGCATTTGTCCGGACGGAAACAGAAAAAATCGCATCGAGCGGATCCCGTGTCGACAAAAGCGAGACCGTTCTTTTCGCGATCGCGAGAGCACTGCAGGGCTTGACGCTGGAAGAATCCCATCATGCCATTCGACGCGGACTTGCCATAACCGGAGCCTTGGATGAGAACTGCATCCAGGCGCTGCTTGAGGAAAAAAAGCTCGTCGTGAATCGGACCGGCCTCATACAGTACATTTCGGATGGCACCGGCATGGACAAAGTAGGCGGACTTGAATATCTGAAATCCTGGCTCCTGGAACGCCGAAAGCTCTTTCTGGAGCGTGACAGCTTGAGCGCGGAAATCGTGCCCAAGGGAATACTGGTCATGGGTGTTTCCGGGTGCGGCAAAAGTCTCTCCGTAAAGGCTACCGCGTCTTACTTCGGTCTCCCTTTGTATCGCATTGAGATGAGCGAGGTTTTTTCGGGACGGCATGGAAATCCTGACGCGGCTTTTGTTGAGGCCTGCCGGACGGTCGAATCCGTTGCGCCGGCGGTGGTCTGGTTTGATGAAATTGAGATGGGACTGACGGGGGATGCGGGAAGCGGCGGCAATTCAAATTTGGGACGCATTTTTGCCTTCTTTCTCACCTGGATGCAGGAGAAGACGCGAGGACTCTTCGTTGCGGCGACCGCAAACCGCATCGACTTGCTGCCAGCAGAAATGATCCGAAAAGGTCGATTCGATGAGGTATTCTTCATTGACCTCCCTACTGAAGAGGAACGAAGCGACGTATTCCGCATCCATTTGCAAAAAAGGGGAGTGGATCCCGAACCGCTGCAGCTTCATCGGCTGAGAAAAATCACACAAGGGTGGACCGGGGCCGAAATCGAGCAGTGCGTAGTATCCGCACTAACCCAGGTCCGTTTGAAAGAAAAGGAAATCTCCTTTGAGGATCTTCATCAGGCGGCGATCGGAGTCATCCCTCTATCCAAAACCATGCGTGAACAGGTAGATCACATTCGTTCGTGGGCATACGACCGAGCCGTTCGAGCTTCACCGCGCGAAGCACATAGCTAAAGGATTGGTGGAATTCGCGGCAGAATCCGGAGAGTTTTGCCTCGAATTCCGCACGCCTGCCGAGCGTTCTACAGATGGATTACATTTGCGCCGAGCTTCGCCCCCAGGTCCAACAGGTCTTCCCGGCATGTAAAGAGAATAATCTGGCGTGTTTCCGCTTCCTTTGCCAGGACCTCGAAAGCATTCACCAGGCGAATCAGATCATAGGCGGCAAAGGGCTCATCCAATAACGCTGGACAAGGCTCTTCGCTATTCGATACAAGATCCATGATGCCGAAACGCATGGAGAAATAGATCTGATCCTGCGTGCCGCGGCTAAGATGTTCTGCCAGCCTCAGCTCTCCGCCATCAATCTCACGAACCCATACCTGAAAATCGGGATCGATCTTCACTTCCTCGTAGCGATCCGTGCACAAACGCAGAAACCGCTGCTCGACGGCTGCATTCAGTTGCGGAGCCAAAACCTCCTGCTGCTGCCGCGAGAGCTTGTTTACGGTATCAAGAGCCATTTCCAATGCAAGTCGGTTTTTTTCGAGTTCGTTTGCATTTCGCTCTGCAATCGCCAGATCTTCCTCTATGGAGTATTGCGGGCGGAAGTTTTGAAAAGCCTGTTTCACCCGCTCCACGGCACCGGCATGCTCTTCCCGGGCGCTTGACAGAAGGGACCGCAGACGTTTCTCCTGCTCCTCCATTTCCGGTATCGTCGGGATATAGGGCAGAAAAGGTTCAGCGTCGGTTGTATCCGCTTTTGCAATTGACGATTCCGGAATTTTCGGTTCTTCCAGTTCCATCAACTGCCGCAATTGTTCCTTCCACTGATCCAGCGTCAGGTTCTCTGTCAATCGGGAATACTCGCGATTGCGGGAGGCTTCCCTATCGAGCAGTTCGAGCAGTTTCAGGCGCTTTACGCACGCTTCCCTGAATTGGACAGGATCCCTTACCTGTGCCTGCTCCAGCAGCTCCGCTATTCGCGAGCATTTCCGGCTATGCTCTTCCGCAAGTTCATCGTATTTGGATCGCAGAGATTCGGTCTTCTCTGCACATGAGGCATAACCGGCATCCAGTTCCCGGAACCGACGGAGATTGGCGCGGAAAAGATCAATCTGAAATTTCAGATTGCCGGGAGAACAGGAAATCCCTGCCTTTCCAAGGCCATCTTTCAGCTTCTGATAAAGCTCCAGCAATTGTTCCTGCAGGTGCTCCCGCTGCTGCTCCGCTTCTTTCAGGCGAATCCGAAGATCGGCCAGCTTCTGCCGATCCTGATCTGACCGTCTGGCTGCGGACAGGAAATCATCGGCTTTTTGGAACCCTGATGTCCGCATCGCCTCGTTAAATGTGCTTCTTTTCTTACTGCCTTCCTCGCGAAGATTGTCGAGTTCAAAATCGAGGGTTCGCAGCATGGCCGCTTGGCTACGCAGAACCTTTACCGATCTGGAGGCTGCCGCAAAGCAGATGATGGCAGCGGCCCCGATTACCAGGGCAACCCCGGCATCCAGCCACGGGGCGTACCGGTTATATCCCGCGATCACCCGACTTGCCGGCAAGGCTCCGGCCAGAAGCAAAAGGGCGCACCCAAGAATTCTTCGGCTTCGCGTGGTTTTCTCTGCAGCCGCAAGATTGGCCTTTTCCGCCAGGATCCTGGCATTGAGAGCAGCGCTGTTTTGCGCCACAAGCTGCTCATCTTCGGCGGCTTCACGTGCCATGCGCTCCCAGTCATTCCCCTGGTTGGAAAATGCCGGGCTTAATTCCGACAAACGTTTCTCAAGTATGATGGCTTCATCATTGAGCCGATTCTGAGTCTTTTGCAGACCATCCTTCTGCAGAGAAATGCTGAGGTAACTGACAAACCATTCTGTGATTTTCTCCGCATCCGCTCCGGCAGCCATGGGCGCATAGGCGGAAAGCGATTCCCTTTGCGAACGGGCAGCATCCAGTTGTGTTTGCGCCGCTTCCTTTTCCACCCTGATCTCGCCCAGATGTTTTGCGATACTGTCCCGTGCGCCCAGGAGTTGGTCCAGTTCACCCAGGCGATCTGCCGGAAAATCCACGCGTCCACCCAGAGATTCAATGGTAGATCGAAGCAGGGTCAGTTCGTTTTGAATACCCTCCATGGACTCAATTCTCGCGGACATTTCCTGTCTGCGCGCACGAAGAAGCGACGAACGAAGAGCCTGAAGATCCTGCTCCAGCCTGGCAATCTCGGCCGCAATTCGATTGCGGTCCTCAACCCAATGCTGAAACTGATCCCGCCTCAGATCGAGAGCCTTCTGCTCGTCTCGCAAAGCCTGGACCAGATCCAAAGCCTGCTTGTAAGGCTTAGTCGGGGCGCGATCAGAGCCAATGGCATCCAGCTTTTCCTGAATCCTTGCCAGGCTTTGGCGGATTGAAAGCTCTTCATCCCCGGAGTGCGCCAGATTCGCGATCCTGTCCCGAATCGTCTCGTATCCCTGGATCTCTGCAGCCCTGTTCTCACGGATCACGGCAATGGATTCGAAAAGCTCCTTTGGCATCCCAAAATGATAGCGGGCAAAGAGCACTTCGCCATTCCGCTGCTGCTCATATTGCCGCGTGATATCCTCGCCTGATGATGCGCGAATCTCGATTCGGGTTTCATCCTTGCCAAAAGCCCTGTGTATCTCCACCTCCCGGCCGTCCACGAGCCGGCACCAGGTTATGCCTCCATACTCGGTCCCATGCCACGGCTTGTACTGATCAACCCAAGGGTCCATTCGGCGCTGCACTTTCAAATCTGAGCGCAACTGGCCATACAGCGAGGCGATCAGGAAGCGCTGCAGCGTAGACTTCCCTCCTTCATTCGCAGCAAAAATGAGATTGAGCCCGTTTACAAATTCAAATACGCGGTTCTGGAGTTTTCCGAATCCAAGGATGTGACTGCGCAGGAGATTCACCGCAACCTCACTTCCCGCCCACTCAGCGCCTGAATGCCGTACAAGCGTGCGCGTTCCAGCACGTCGCGCTCTGTTGCGGACGCGGTCGCGATGCGTTCGTTCATCTCGCGGACAAATCGACCACGAATTGTCTTTTCCTGCGAAATTGACTCGAAATCGAGAGCCGGATGCGTCTGATCATCCCATTGAATGTGCAAAGCCTCTCCAACCAGCCTCTCTTCAAGCTCGGGGAGCGACAGATCCAGTTTAGGATCCAGCGACCCCGTCAGCCGTACTCGAAGAATAGTGTTCGAACTGAAAATGCTTCCGCGATACAAAAGAATCTCGTCCAGAATCTGCTCCCGCGTGGAAAACGCATCACAGGCGACCGTCAACGTGATCAGGGGATATTGGTTACAAATCCTGCTTTCAAGCTTCAATCGGCTATCGAGAATTTCCCCGAACAGGTACCCGCAATCTCCCTCTTCATCCCAGCCTCTTCCCTCGGGAATCCCGGAATACCAGATGTCGGTGCCGTCGAGAGTGTTTTCAACGCGATGCTGTTGATGATAGTGCCCCAGTGCACAATACTGAACATTCTTCCCTGCAATTTCGCCGACCTCAAACGGTCCATGCTTGGACTTGCCTGCGGGAACCCGGCTGATGTCAGATCCGTGGGCGATCACAATATTAAAAAGATCCTTGGGCAAAATGGGCAATTTTGAGAAGCACCGCTCCTCCAGATTGTGGTGAGCAAATCCGAAGCCTGTAACCCGAACTCCAAGTTCAGGGATTTCGAAGGACTGAAATTCCTCCGAATTGAAGATGTGGACATTGGGTGGCCAGGAATCGTCCCGATAGGGTGACCCGGAAACAAATGGATCATGGTTGCCCGGCGCAATGAATACCTTTGTCGAGTTCAAAACCGCAAGCTGTCGTTTGATGAATTCAAATGTATCCGCGGTGATACGTTCCGATTCGAAGAAATCGCCGGCAATAAGAACGATATCGACCTCATGATTTCGGGCATCGTCGATGATGCGTCGAAACGTGCCTCGAATAGCTTCTCTTTTCCGATCTCCAAGACGGGAAGGAAAGCCTGAACCCGAAAAACTGGTATCGAGGTGAATATCGGAGGTGTGGATAAACCGAACTGGTCTCATATCAACCGCACAAAGGTGGCAATGAATACCCGGAAACCGGTCCAGTCTCCGGGTTCTTTGGAATTAGAGCCTATAGGTTTCGAGCATCTCGGGAATATGGGTATTCCAGCCCAGGGAGCGTTGAATCTTGTCCGCAAGTGCTTTGCTGGAATCCGGCTCGCCATGAACAATAAAAGTCATCTTGGGCGGCGCCTTGAACATCTTCAGCCAGCGCATAATCTCCACAGAATCCGCATGTCCGGAAAAAGCTTCCATGGATTGGATTCTTGCCCGGACCGGAACCATCTCTCCGTGAATCTTTATTTCCCGAGCACCATCTTTCAGGATTTGTCCGCGCGTTCCAACCGATTGATAACCGACAAAAAGAATGGTATTGCGGGGGTCCGGAAGCCTGTATTTGAGATGATGCAGAATTCTTCCGCCCGTCGCCATCCCACTGGCCGAGATGATAATGGCAGGAAAACGCATGTCGTTTATTTTTTGCGATTCTGTCGGCGTATGTACGAACTGGAGATTCGGGCAAAGCACCGGGCATTCCCCGGTTTTTTGAAAGATTGCTTTTGCCTCTTCATCAAAAACGTCTATGTGCCGGCAGAAGACTTCCGTGACACGCTGCGCCATCGGACTATCCACAAAAACGGGAAGATCCGGAATGACTCCGCGGGATTTCATATCCCGCATCAGGTAAAGAAGCGTCTGCGTTCGGCCAACCGCGAAGGATGGAATGACAAGCATGCCGCCCCGCCTGGCTGTTTCGTTGATGACAGATCCAAGTTCCTTCGCCGGGTCTTCCGCCGGGTGTACCCGATCGCCATAGGTCGATTCGAGCAGCAGATAATCTGCTTCGTAGACCGGATCGGGATCCCGGAGAATCAATGCGTCATAGCGCCCGAGATCGCCGGAAAAAACCATGCGCGTCGGCTTCCCGTGGTTTGTGGTTTCCACTTCGACAATTGCCGATCCCAGGATATGCCCCGCATCCCTGAACCGGAATTTCGTGCCATCGGATAACTCAGCATGTTTGTTGTAATCCAGCGGTCGCAGATGCCTCACTGCATTCTCGGAATCTTCCGTTGTAAACAGCGGCAGAGCCGGTTTGTGTTTGCTGAATTTCATTTTGTTGGCAAACTTCGCATCTTCCTCCTGCAGATGGGCAGCATCAAGAAGGCTGATTTCGCACAGCTCTGCGGTCTCCGGAGTGGCAAAGATGTTCCCCTGGAATCCCTCGCGCACAAGCACCGACAGCATTCCGGAATGATCGATGTGGGCATGGGTTAGAATGACATTATCCACGGTGGAAGGCTTGACGGGAGGAGGATCCCAGTTCAAAAGACGAAGCGGCTTTGGACCCTGAAACATGCCGTAGTCTACCAAAAAACGGGTTTCTCCCGTGTCGACCAGGAATTTAGAGCCGCTGACCGTTCCGGCTGCGCCTAAGAACTTAATCTGTGTCATAGTATTGACTATGCAAGATGCAGGATCCAACTGCAACACAAATGGCATATTTATAGCAGGGTCAACTCCGTGGGTTACATTTTGAAATCTCCTGTAATGTAATGTCGTATATTAGAAGGCAACTCCGTGCAATCGATGACAGGCATGATTATTCGGCGATTATTCAGCGGCACCCTCCCAAATTGCGCGAAGTGGAGTATTGTGTATTGAAAACTGCTGCCGAAACGTTGCTTTCTGCCGAATAGTTATACGGGAAGAGGACCGTACGGAACACGATGAGCGGAAATAACATTGAAAGCCAGAAGCTCAATTTAACTGCGGCTTTACGCATACTTCAGAACGCGGGCCGACCGGATCCTCGTCTGAAAATCCAGGATCCCGAAATGCAGATCCAAAGCATTATCGATGCTTTGTGCGATCTTTCCACTCACGACGGACTGACCGGGCTCGTTAACGCAACCTTCTTTCATGCCGTCCTTATCAGAGAAATCAACCGCAGCTTGAGGACCGGAAGATCGTGCGGCCTCATGGTGATCGACATTGACTATTTCAAACATGTCAACGACCAATACGGCCACAGTGCAGGGGACAAGGTCCTGGAAACAATTGCAGCCGAATTGAAGCACAGCATGAGAGGAATGGATACGGCCGCCCGGATTGGCGGTGAAGAATTGGCGGTTATTCTGCCGGAATGCAGCCCTGAAGACGCAATCCAGGCTGCCACACGAATCCATTCCGGGTTAAATCCCATTACGATACCTTTTGAAGAAAATGCCATAAAGCTCACTTCAAGTGCCGGCCTGGTTTGGACAAACCCGACGGTTCCGATCAGTTCTGCCGATCTTTTGTCTGAAGCGGATCACGAAATGTACCGCGCAAAACGGTCTGGCCGGGGACGATTGTGCTATCGAAATCCGGACACAACGCTGATTTCTCAACAGGAGCGGTCCGCCCTGATGCAGATGAAGCCCGAGGGAGATGCGAATGGATCATAAAAAGAGGGCTCGCCGCATTGCGGTTATCAGCGGAAAAGGAGGCGTCGGCAAATCCTTTATAACTGCCAATGTCGCGGCAGCGCTCTCCTTGTCAGGCCGGAAAATATTGGTGATCGATGCGGACCTGGGACTGGCCAACCTCGACATCATTCTTGGGATTGAACCAAAGTTCACCATTTTTGACGCACTGCATGGGGTAAAGCCGGCGGAAGAAGTTGTTTGTCCGACTCTCAATGGCTTTGATCTGATCCCTGCCGGATCCAGCATTCCGGAAGGAACGGCATTCAGTGAAGGGATGGCAAGGAGACTCGAGGGAGTTCTTGCAGAGCTCGAGGATCGCTACGATGCAATCCTGTTCGACGTCGGCGCCGGCATTGGGGATGTGGTCATGTTTTTCGCAAGTCTTGCGGACGATCTTCTGGTTATTGCAACTCCTGAACCCACGTCGGTCATGGATGCCTATGCAACGATCAAAGTACTGAGCCAGCTTCATGATAAAAGTGAGTTTTTGCTGGTTATCAACCAGGCAAACCCTCACCGGACAAAGCAGGTCGGAGACTCCCTAGCCGAACACCTGCGCGCCGTCGCTTCCAGGTACCTGGAATCCGCAAATCCAGTCCGTATCGAACTGGTCGTTTCCATTCCCGCCGATCCCACCGTCCCACGTACGATTCGAGACCGTCAACTCCTGCTTGAATCCAATCCCGATGCCCCTTCCGCGCATCCGCTGAGCCGCCTGGCAAGCTATCTGGATAAGCGTTTATCCATGTAAATCGAAATAGCGGCAGCGTCATTTGCTTTTTTCAAAGTTCTCGATAATTATGGTGTAATATGAGGCAGTTCAGGTGCGCAAACCCATATTTTTCACCATTTTTTGGGGACAATCTTGGAACAGAAAACTCAGGCTGCCGGCGATAATACGCTCAACAATGAAGTCATACTGGCATTGATTCGGGAAATCGAGCAAGGCAAAGCGCCTGCACTCCTGAGCCTTTATGATGCGACCAACCGGCTTGTATTCGGCATCGTATGCAGGATTCTGGGTGAGAGATCATCCGCCGAAGAAGCGCTGCTGGATATCTATACACAGATCTGGAATCAGGCGGTTGCTTACGATCCATCTATGTCGCCGATCGAATGGATGGCCAATGCAGCGCATCATATTGCTGTGGGCAGGCTGCATTGGAATAACCGGGAACGCACAAAGTGGGACTCCACGCGAGGAACCGAGAATGCCTCATTAACGGTCGCTCCTGAGCAGCAGGAAGCAGCGCGCGAGGCGTTGCAAGCCCTGGATCCGGTGCAATGGGAACTTCTGGAGCGAACCTATTACCGGGGCCTGAGCTGTAACGAAGCTGCCGCACATATTGGTAAACCGGTAGGCGCGGTACGAGTGCATATCCGCTCGGGATTGACCAGACTCGGTGAAGCATTGCTGCAAAAACAAGGGCGCGATGGGGGGGCACGGTGAAGCACGATCGAGCAACGGAAGAATTAAGAGAACTGGCGGCCCTTTATGCACTTGGTGCTTTGACTCAGCGGGAAGCCTACGGCTTTGAACTGCACACCAGCGAAGGATGCTCCGTTTGCGAGTCCGAATGCCGGAAGTTCCAGAAGACCGTGGCAGCCATCGGCATTGCAGCGGACGAGGCCGACGTCCCAGAATATATCAGGGATTTGCTCAGCGCGCGCATCGAGCGCGAACCTCGGACAAGCGCAGGCAGACCGGAGCCGGCTCGCCCAATTGAAAAACAATTGCCATCTCCCGCCCCAATATTGTCGCAACCGCCCAAAGACCGTTCGAATCTATTCCCGTGGGTTCTGGTGGCTATCTTGCTCGTCCTGGCACTTGGGGCGGCCTACGCGTGGAAATCTTCCCAGGATGCCGCCACGCAACTGGAGGCAAATCTCTCGTCGACACAAACGGATTTTCGGGATTTGCGCGCCAGGATGGACATCCAGAAAGCGGATTCTGCAAATCTGGAGCGTGTGATGGGCACCATCGCAAAGCCGGGATCCCGAATTGCCCGGCTGATTGTCCAATCGGCTCCCCCTCCATTTTCTGCAGCGGCCGTTTGGGATACTGAAAAAGAGGAATGCCTCCTGATAGGTAAATTTCCGGCCGCACCGGAAGGAAAGGTGTATCAGTTCTGGTTTTTCTCTCCCACGACAAAAATATCCGCCGGCCTGTTTCAGCCAAGCCCTACAGGGCTCCTGACGATTCCCGTGCCCAAGGATGCAGCTAATGCCACCGCAGTCGTTGTCACGCTGGAGCCGGATAACGGTTCTCAGATTCCTACATCGCCCTACTACGCCGCCGGACGTATTGACTGACGGAGCAAAGCACTTCTGCTGAGGAGCGTATTGAAGTCGCCTTCCCCAGGACATTGGGGCAGGACCCGTTTATCTCTTTAAATATAGGTCAAAGCTCGCTATTCTCTTTCGTTTACGGGAGGATGATTTCAGATGGCAGGATACGACCCCCATTCCATCGAAGCTAAGTGGCAGGAATTCTGGGAACAGAGGAATACTTTCCATGCGCCGGATGATAGTTCGAAGCCGAAGCGCTATGTTCTCGACATGTTTCCATATCCCTCCGGAGAGGGACTGCATGTCGGCCACCCGGAAGGCTACAGTGCAACCGACATGTACTGCCGTTTCCTGCGAATGAAGGGCTATAACGTCCTGCACCCGATGGGCTACGACGCTTTCGGGCTTCCCGCGGAACAATATGCAATCAATACTGGAACGCACCCGAGGATTACAACGGAACGGAATATCTCGAATATCCGCCGTCAGATCAAACGCCTCGGCTTCAGTTATGATTGGGACCGGGAATTCGCCTCCACCGATACGGATTACATGCGGTGGACGCAGTGGATTTTCCTGCTCCTTTTTGACACATGGTTTGACCGCGAATACCGCTGGGTAGATCCAAATGGGAAAGAGCGCACGGGCAAAGGCCGGCCGATTTCCGAATTGCCAATCCCTGAATCCATCCGCACCCGGGGAGAGGCGGAAGTCCGTCGATACCAGGACTCCTTCCGTCTTGCCTATCAGGCGGAATCGCCAGTGAACTGGTGTGCAGCGCTCGGAACGGTCCTGGCCGATGAAGAGGTCATTAACGGGCGCTCGGAACGAGGCGATCACCCCGTACAACGAATACTCCTGCGCCAATGGATGCTTCGAATAACAGTCTATGCCGATCGCCTTTTAGAAGATCTCGATATCCTTCAATGGCCGGACGCGATTCGCGAGATGCAGAAGAATTGGGTCGGCAGGAGTGAAGGGGCGGAGGTGGATTTCTACATTGGAAAGCCGGAAGATTTTGGAGCCTGGTCTTCCGCCAAAAAGAAATCCGGCTTTCCAGAAAAACCCGAGCCGGGGTCCATTCGCATCTATACGACGAGGCCCGATACTCTTTTCGGCGCCACCTATATGGTCTTGGCACCCGAACACCCCCTGGTCGATCTCCTGACAACGAATGAACATAAAGAGCAGGTGGAGCAGTACCGCCAGAAAGTTGCGGAAACCAGCGAAGAAGACCGGATTGCGGGACGCGGTGAAAAAAGCGGCGTTTTTACGGGAGGCTATGCGACCAACCCTGTGAATGGAAAACAGATCCCGATCTGGATAGCCGATTACGTTCTGATCAGCTATGGGACAGGTGCCATCATGGCGGTCCCAGGCCATGATCAGAGAGACTTCGAATTTGCCCGCAAATTTGATCTCCCGATACAGGCTGTTGTTGCGCCGGGCAAGGAGTGGCTGGAAAAGATGCGCTGCCCCGCGGATCTCTATGCAAGCAGGATTGGCGAGCTTCCCGAAGCCTTTACTGAAGATGGCGCAGGCATGCAGTCTGCCAATGGCGAAGTCTCGTTGAACCAGATCCCCACGCCTCAGGCAAAGGCGAAAATAAACGCATGGCTCGTCCAGGCGGGTATCGGACGTGCCGCCGTTAAGTATAAATTGCGAGACTGGTTGTTCAGTCGTCAGCGCTATTGGGGCGAACCGATTCCGATCCTGCATGAACTCGATTCCGAAGGTAAGTTTACGGGTTTGACCCGGGCGATTGCGCCCGAAGAACTTCCGGTGTTGCTGCCCGAGATGGAAGATTTTAAGCCCACCGGCAAGCCCGGAGGTCCGCTGGAGAAAGCAACGGAATGGATCCATGTACATCGCGATGGCCGCCATTATGCGCGCGAAACCAATACAATGCCCCAGTGGGCTGGTTCCTGCTGGTATTACCTGCGTTTCTGCGATCCCAAAAACACGCAGAGACCATGGGATCCGGAAAAAGAGCGTTACTGGATGCCGGTAGACCTGTATGTCGGCGGAGCCGAACATGCTGTATTGCATCTATTGTATTCGCGCTTTTGGCATAAGGTGCTTTTCGATCGCGGACATGTATCCACCATGGAACCCTTCCATCGGCTCGTAAATCAGGGAATGATCCTGTCGATCACATACCGGACCGGGGAGGGCAGAATTGTGCCCTATTCACAAATCCGCTTTGAAGAAGGTAAAGCTCTTCACGCGGAGACCGGAGAAGAACTTGCCGGCGAAACCGAAAAGATGTCCAAATCCAGAGGGAACGTGATCCCCGTGGATGTGCCGCTCCAGCGATACGGCGCCGATACGACGCGGCTCTACGAAATGTTCATGGGACCGCTCGAAACAACAAAGCCCTGGAGCATGCAGGGAGTGGAAGGGATCAGCCGGTTCCTCAACCGCGCATGGCGCATGATCATGGACGAATCGGCAGATTCGGCTCAATTGAGCCCCAAAGTCAAATCTGACGGAACACCGACGGAAGACCAGATGCGCGTGCTTCACAAGACGATCCAATCGGTTACGCAGGATATGGAGAGTCTGAGCTTCAACACGGCTATCAGCCGATTGATGGAGTTTGTCAATTATTTCACGGGCCAGGAAACACGCCCGGGCGAGTGCATGGAAAAGTTTGTGCTTATGCTATCGCCAATGGCTCCGCACATCTCCGAAGAACTCTGGCAGGCACTTGGGCATCCGGAGTCGATTGCCTATGCGTCATGGCCTGCATTTGACGCCAAATATCTGCAGGAAAGTGCAGTCGAGATGCCTGTGCAGATTAACGGCAAGATCCGCGTCCGCCTGACTGTTCCCGTCAACTTGACGGAGGAGGAGGTAAAACAGGTGGCGTTGCAGGATCCCAAAGTGAAGAAGTATCTCGATGGAATTTCGATCCGGAAAGTGATCGTAATACCCAAAAAGCTGATCAACATCGTTGCGGGTTAACCGCAGATCGGTCGAAACTATGAAAAAGAAATATTTGCTGGTGGTTCTCTCCGGAATTGTGCTGTTGTTCGCGGGCTGTTCCCCAAAGGTGGAGGAAAAGAAGGAATCAGCATCGGCAGAGCTAAAGCCAGAGGCGGCTCACGGCGCAAGCACGGCAGCAACTCCCGAAAAATCGACCGGGCTGAAATTTACGGCTCCGACGGAGTGGATTGTCGAAACGCCCTCATCTTCCAGCCGACAATCCCAATACAAGCTGCCGCGCATCCAGGGGGATTCCGAGGATGCCCAACTTATTATCTATTATTTCGGCGGCGGGGGAGGTGCACCTCAGGCCAACATTGACCGTTGGATCGGTGAATTCTCGGGACCCAACGGGAAGCCTGTCACCGACGCAAAGATCCTGCACAAGACCGTAAACGGGCTTGTGGTAACCACTGTTGATGTAAAGGGAACCTATGCCAGCTCAATGGGGATGATGATGAAGAGCGGCAGCAGCGCCAAAACGGGAGAGAGATTGCTTGGAGCAATTGCAGAAACGGCAAGTGGCCCCTGGTTTATTAAGCTCACCGGACCGGAGCGCACGGTAGCCAAGTGGCAGCCCAGCTTCGAGGCATTTCTGAACTCGATGCGGCAAAGCGAATAGCCTGAATCGTGAAATTCATGGTGCATTTTTGCCACGAATTTCACGATTCATCTCTGGTTCCTAATCCAATCCAGCGCATCTCGGATACATCGATCCAATTCACTGCGATTATCGCTGAAGCGATGATTTGCAGATTCGACAACCCACATTTTCTTGGGATTCCCAGCTAGCGCGAACATCGCCTTTGCTTTTTCAAGCGGAAGGAACTCATCGTGAGTAGAGTGTATTTCCGCCAATGGCAATGGTGTTACCGTGCCAATGATATCCTCCACCATAAAGCCCGGCTCGTGGGGAGTTTTCTTCGTGATCCAGATCGTGAAATCCTGCCACTTCCAGCCCAGTTCATTCTGGTCCGGCAAGCCAAGTCCAAGGACCCCCTGGATACGCTCTTTCAGTTCCAGTTTTGAGGCAGCAAGGACGGAGAGCCCCGCTCCCTCTGAAATGCCGGCAAGGATAGGTTTTGCAGAGGATGACTGATTTGCGTATTCGATCAGCTTTCTATAATCGCCCGGCACATCCTGAGGCAACAGCGTGCTGGATTTGCTGGTAAAACTTGCCAGGTAGCTTCGAGTATTGAATCCGATGACATAATAGCCCTGGCCCGACAGATAGTCCGCTACATGCACCACGAGCCCGGCCCAGCCAAGATCGCCACTCGAAAGGACAATCGGCGTTCCGCCTTTGCGTCCGGACAGGTGCAGTTCCTGAGGTTTGCCGCGAAGATCAATGGTGTCCTGGCTGAAAGCCGACGCGATACCGATGAAGATCCATAGCAGACAAAACATGCTTTTCATTCGTTACTTCCTCATGATCAAGTGAAGCAGGCTGCCCGAACTATGCACCCCAGCCAACGCATAGGCTACTCGCGGAAGGTCCGCTCCTTTTGGATAAATCAAATATCGGCCTTCCCAGCGCGGAGCAAATTTCTTTTTGAACTGGAACAGGTTTTTATAGCCGTAAAAGGCATTCATATTTTCAAAGAGCAGGGCAACGCCGCGCTCCAGCGGACGCGTGGGCGGCGTCACGCTTGCCAGGGGAGCATTGGCGAGGCTGGCCTCCAGATAATTCATTTCCTTCAATTGCAGTAAGGCGTGGCACAATAGAAAATCCATGGTCCCGGCGACTACATCTTTGCGCTTTCGCATTAAGTCCAGTACCACCGCCTGCCCAGACCGGTAGGGAAGCCATGAACAAAACGCCTCAACCCGGTCATTCAATACCGCGAGGAATACCGGGATCTGATCCAAACCCTCGAGCGAGAACCGTCCAAGAGAAAATCCCAGTTCACCCATCCGTTTTTCGGTGAGCCACTCCTGCGAAATTTCTTCAAGCTGTTCATCAATATCCGGCTCTACCTGAAGTCTGCGGCTATAGGCACGAATAACCATTCCGGATTTCGCCGTTTTATTTACCATCGCGCGCAGGTTGGCCCGCTTGTTTCCGGACAGGCCAAAATCCGGCAAGGAAAGTACCGCCTCTTCCGCCATCTTCAGTGAGCGAAGCCCCAACGAATGGTAGACAGGCAAACGCTCTTCGGCTGCTTCATAGATGCACGGAGTCCAGTCATTCCGTCCGCAATACGACAGGTACTCCTGAACGCTCCGGACAAAGCACTCATCGGATGCCAGGGGATCGCCGGCAGCCAGGGCAACGGTTCCACGGACGGCATAGGCAACCAATGCATCTTTATCAGCCAGCAAGAGATGATGCTTGTCATCCTGTATGGCAAATGCTGATAAGGAATGGCGGCTGTGGGCGTTGAAAATCAGCCGAATGGCATCGAATGAAGCCTCTTGGCGTTTCCTGAGGATGACCGGTCGGAGAAGCATCACCATCAGATAAAACCGGGCCAGCCAGCCCGCGATCTGCAGCGATCCCAGAAATCTTGCTGCGCCGTGAGTGATCGGATCAACGCCGGGATCCCGGATAAGAATGCCGGATTGAAAGGACTCGGTTAATGGCGTCGCCCCATTCTGCCATCGGTACTGCTGAATTCTGTGATTCAGACCCACATATCCATAGAGAAAGACGGCAAATCCCAACACCGGCACCATCCATAAGCTAAGCCGGACGGAACCGGGATCGCTGCGCGCATAAAACCGCCTGCGATTTACAAAAAGATAAACGAGGAGGACTCCGGAAACAGCGGAGTGGTGAAAATCGAGCGCATGAGTAAGGTGGGTAAGAAATGATATGGAAAGGGCCACAGCGGCCACATACCAGGCCGCCTCCTTCCGCCGGGCAAGACTTCGCGTAACCTGAAGCAGCGCAATTCCCGCGAGCAGCATAAGCGGTCGACTTCGTTGTGTAACTTCGAGCGGCAGCCATGAAGCGATGTGCTGAAGAGATGCATGGGATCGGGGCAGGATTGCGGAGACAATGTTGATAAGCCCCATAAAGCCGATCAGCAGTGGGACCAGTGTATGGAAGTCGACGGTCTTGAGATCCTCGATCCACTCCGTCCTGTGGAGATGGCGAATCAACAACACAATCATCGCCATAGCGAGCAGGGCGGCCATGATCCACCATTGATAGTGGTGAACACCGGAAAGGGTGGACTGCGCAGCATGACCCAGGTAAAAGCCCAGCAACGCCATGGGAATGGCCCAGATAATGCTGGCAACGATATTTATGACTGAAAACCGGACGGCCGGCATTCCAAACGCGCCGCAGGCGGCGGGAATGATGATCCGGAAGCCGAATGCATATCGGCTAAATAGAAGAAGCCAGTCTGCGTAGCGGGACATCCAGCTTACAGCCTGCTTATATCGGGGATGACGACCGAAGCGCTTATCCAGCCAGGCACGGCCGCGTGTCCGCGCGACCATGTAATAGGCCTGGTCTGCTACGCAGTTTGAAACAATGGCAATGAAAAGAACCGTGGAGAAATGGAAGATGCCGCGATGCGCAAGAAAAGACCCCGCCAGGAGAAAAGCTTCCCCTTCAACCATGACGCCGAGGAATAGAAGCACGTAACCGTATTTGATCAACAGCAGTTCCACAATCCCCGTCCGTTCCGATAAATAGATCTATTCTAGATTGGAGATATATTCCCTGCAAGTTGTTCAAACCACGGGTCTCTCAAATTTGCATAATGCCGACCGCCGCTCCATCCTCTTTTACTCCGAATTTTGCATAACGCGCACCAACCCGCCGACCTAATAGAACACTTCGACGGGAACGGGGATACGGGATTTGACGATAGCGGCAATCCTATCCAGTTCGTCGTGGGACAGTGCAGCCATCGTGCGTTCGGAAGGATCCCGCGCAATGGTATATAACTGGATATATTTCAGCTTGCCCCCGCGCGCAAGCAGTTCCCGCAATTTTTCACAGTAGGCTTCCACCTCCTCTTCAGGCGGAATGATTCCTTCAATCCTGAACCAGAGAGACTGAATCACCACAGGTCGAATTTGCGCCGTTTTGAGTATGTTTTCCAACACCCGGACAAAGCCGACATTCGGACGATTGACCCGGCCGAAATAGGGCTCTGTCCCGGCATCAAGCTTGGCCCATATCTCCCCGTTATTGGCATCCAGGATATCCAGCGCGGCACGCACGACCGGCTTGTTCAAGTAAGCGGCATTCGTTATCAGGACAAGTTTTGTCGAAGCCAGCGAAAACCTTTCCCGGGCTTCTGCCGCAATTCGAACGGCATCGATGAATCTTGGATAGGTTGTTGGTTCGCCATCTCCGGAGAAAGCAATGTCCTGTACCCCTCTTTCCGGCTCTGTAAGTATGTCGAATGGACTATCGTCATACAGGGAACCGTCTCTTTCCGCCTGCAGGATGCGATTCAGTTCGTCCGAAAGAATCTCCAGATTGACTCTCCGGATCAGTGGAGGGATGGCACGATTCACCTGGCAATAAACGCAATTGAAATTGCACTCCTTCCCAGGATTCAGGTTTACTCCAACGGACACTCCGCGGCTTCGACGGGACACCACCGCATAGACATACCGGTTATCCTTCCACCGCCTTTCGTGCTTCTTCCATGCCCCCGCCAACCGGGCCGTCGATTCGTTATTCGATTCTGTCATATCTTAATTATAGCATCAGCGCTTGCCAGCCCCCGATAGCCCCATCGAGCAAATCATGGCAGCAGCACTGGAGTTTTTGATTGACAGAAAATAATTGTCCCTGTTAGATTTGGCGATACTCTTCAGAAGAAGAGCATATCAGGAGGACGGGTTGGGCATGTGCTCGCCAGGCTTACAGATTTCAGTTCATACGCTTCGAGATACTTTTCTGCCCGTCGCTGTAGGCATCGTAATCGTAATTAATGTAAGCATCCTTACCGGAGTTTCCCGGTTCGGATGATGGCGCCACAACGTGGGATCAGAGGCCGTCACCCGAACCGGGCTGACGGCCTTTTTTGTTTTGCCACCATTATTATTTGAGTGTAGGAGACAGACACAATGGGAACCCTTCAGGCATCCAGCATCACTAACCCGCAGAGTACCAGGACGCTCTCCATCCTCGTTGAAAATCGCTTCGGCGTTTTGTCCCGGATTGCGGGACTTTTCAGCGCACGAGGCTACAACATTGAAAGTCTCACAGTAGCCGGCAGCTCCGACCAAGGCCTTTCCAGAATAACAATGGTCGTACGGTGCGAGGCACTTCTCGCCCAGCAGATTTTGAGACAGGTAGAAAAAATTCCGGACACAGTAGAAGCACTGGATCTGACGGATGCAAATTGCGTCGAACGGGAATTGATCCTGGTGCGCGTTCGTGCCCCGGAGGGAAAAAGAACTACGCTCCTGACCGAAGCAGAAATTTTCCGCGCCCGCGTCGTCACGGCGACACCGGAGAATTACGTTTTTGAGGTCACGGGAGATTCGGGCAAGGTCGAAGCATTTCTGGATGTAGTGCGGCCCTATGGGATTGATGAGATGGTGCGGACGGGAAAGGTCGCACTGCATCGCAACCTGGCGCCCAAGTCACCTGATACGGAAACGGTCTCAACTGCCAGATAAACTGAATAGGAAAGGGATATCAACCATGAACGCAAGACTAGAAAACCAACGCCATCCGCTTGCAGGCAAACGCATGACGGGTGCAGAGATGATTATCCAGGTTCTGGCGCAGGAGGGAGTGGACACCGTTTTCGGCTACACTGGAGGGGCAATTCTTCCGACCTATGACGCCATTTTTCGCTTCAACGTCGAACATGAATCCTGCCGGGACAAACAAATACAGCTTATTGTGCCCGCCAATGAACAGGGCGCGGGCTTTATGGCAGCCGGGTATGCGCGGGCCAGCGGCAAAGTGGGTGTTTTCATCGTCACCTCAGGACCCGGAGCGACCAACAGCGTCACTCCTATCCGTGATTGCATGGCAGACTCCGTCCCCGTCGTATTGATCAGCGGACAGGTCTCCCGTGCCGCGATCGGAACAGACGCATTCCAGGAAGCCCCCGTATTCAACCTGATGAGTTCCTGCGCAAAACATGTCTTCCTCGTCGAGGATCCGGAGGAGCTGGAAACTACCGTTCGAACGGCCTTCGAAATCGCCCGAAGCGGCCGCCCAGGCCCCGTCGTTATTGACGTGCCCAAGGATGTTCAAAACTGGGAAGGAACATTCAAAGGCGAAGGAATCTGTCATTTCCGCGGATATGAAAACCGCATGCAATCGCTATCGAACGCTCGCATTTCCGAACAGGACTGCGCAGAGTTCTTTGATCTTCTCGGCCGCTGTGAACGCCCGCTCATCTGTGCAGGCGGCGGCGTGATCTGCGGTGATGCCGCGCCCCAGCTCCGTGAATTTGTCCACGAATTCAAGATCCCAGTCGTAACCACATTGATGGGAATTGGCGCATTGGATACAACCGAGGATCTCTCACTCCACATGCTCGGGATGCACGGCATGGCATATGCCAACTATGCCGTCATGGACTGCGACTTCCTCATCACTATTGGAGCACGATTTGACGATCGCGTGGCCGGCAAGGTGCAGGAGTTTGCTCCCAAAGCACGGTACCATGCCCATATAGACATTGATGCCGCCGAAATCGGCAAGGTCAAGACCGTTACCTGGGCACATATCGGGTCGGCGAAAGAAGCGCTGATCGATCTCCTGGCCGCCGGAAAAAGCTTCAAGAAGGACTTTTCCAAATGGCTGATCCACGTGGATGACCTCAAAAAACAACATGTCCGCAATTACGATCGAGAGAACAATGCTATCCAGCCCCAGGATGTACTCGAGTGCCTGAACAAGATCACCAAGGGGGAAGCAATCGTTTGCACAGGCGTAGGCCAGCACCAGATGTGGGCCGCCCAGTATCTCGATTTCAGAGAACCGAGGTCCATTCTAACCTCCGGATCAATGGGAACTATGGGGTTTGGCCTTCCGGCAGCCATTGGCGCACAGGCGGCATTTCCCGAACGTCTCGTCATTGACGTGGATGGCGACGGCAGTATGCGGATGAACCTGGGAGAACTGGAAACAGCCACCACCTATAACCTTCCAATCAAAGTGCTTCTGCTCAATAACATGGGAGACGGAATGGTGCGGCAGTGGCAGAAGCTGTACTTCGGCAATCGATTCTCGGGGTCGGACAAATCCCTCCGGCAGAAAGACTTCGTCAAAACTGCCGAGGCCGACGGATTTGCCTTCGCGGTCCGGACATCCGATAAAGCCTCGCTGGAAGAAACGCTGAAAAAATTCACCGATTTCCAGGGACCAGCCTTCCTTGAAGTTATGATTGATCCTGATGCTTGCGTTTATCCGATGGTCGGCCCCGGCATGGGCTATAAGGAGATGATCACGGGCGACTTCATTGCAGGGCGCAATCCCGAGGAAAATATGATGGATGAGCGGTTGAACACCTCGGATTCCTTCTAGTAACCGGCAAGCTCATCGCACTTTGCGCAATTCAGGAGGTTTATGGCAGGCTTCTTGCCATAAATCTCCCGAATTGCCGCGTTATTTCTCCAGTTCCCGCTTGAATAGATCCCTCAGATCTTCCCACTGATCATCAAGACCAACCACGCTGTAGCAGGTTCTTCGCATTTCGCCGGGCCTTGCCGACTTGTTCCTGGAGTTGATTACATCCCGAATATCCAAGTGAGCTGCCGGGTGTGAGTATCTCGGGATGTGGGAATCGGGAGACGCCTGGGAATCAGAATACAGTCTTTTGTCGTATTCTCTCCTCCTCTCGGGATCACTCAAAATATCATAGGCTTCCTGAACCGAACGGAATGCTTCGGCAGAAGAGCCCTCTCCCGCATCCGGATGATATTGCTTCGCCAGTTTGCGGTAAGCACCTCGAATCTCCTTTTCTTCGGCGCCGGGGTTGATTCCAAGTATCTCGTAATAGTCGGCCATTGCGGCTTCACTCCTTGACCTCTTCAATCTAATATATCTTAGAATAATGAGCATCAGGCCCGGAAGTCGATTTTGGCCGTAGATTGCAAAACAGGATTGGCGGACAATGAACACTTTTGGGCCGTGACCTCAATGACTCCAGGAGGCGAGAACCTATGGCAGAAATTACGTTCAAGGGAAATCCGTTTCACACTGCAGGATCTTTACCGAAAGTCGGCACGAACGCACCGGAATTCAAGGTTATCAAGGCGGACCTGTCACCAATGGCGCTGAGTGAACTCAAAGGCAAAAAAGTGGTACTCAACATATTTCCGAGTATCGACACCGCTGTCTGCGCAACTTCTGTCAGACGGTTTAATGCCGAAGCAGACAAACTCAGCAATACAGTTATTGTCTGCATCTCGCGAGACCTCCCCTTTGCTCAAAAGCGATTCTGTGGCGCGGAAGGACTGAACAATGTCGTCACCGGCTCCGAATACCAGGATTCCAGTTTCAGCGACGCTTATGGCGTTCGTATGGTAGATGGGCCACTGGCGGGACTGCTGTCACGCGCCATCGTTGTCATCAACGAACAGGGCAAAGTTATTTATACGGAACAGGTACCTGAAATTGCCCAGGAACCTGACTACGGCAAAGCGCTCGCTGCCATCCAGTAGCAAAACTCGACACTACAGCCTGATCCCGGAAAGCACCGGTGGAAACCGGTGCCTTCCCTCCGGGCAGAGGCGTTCCAGATGATGTATGCGCTGATTGCGGTAATGGCGGCATTGTTGATAACAGTGCTCGTGTACCTTCGCCACTTTAACCGGCGCCAGGTAGCCTCTCTATTCCAGTCCACAGTCCGGGAACTCCAGGCAGGTGGAGTGGAAACCGAACAGGCTCTGCACCAGACCATCGATCGGTTTATACGGCGCCCACCATTCAACCTACTGAAACCGAACGAACGGACCCTTTTTATACACGTCCTGCTGGATATGGGATCTCCCGTGGATGTCGGGGCAGAAATCCTGCAGCGCTGCGAAAACAAACACAGCATTTCCGAAATCAGAGACATCAAACAATTAACAAGGCTGGCTTACACAACCGACCTGCGGCTGAGTCTTCAACAACTGATTCAAAACGCAAAGCTCCTGCATAGAAAAGTAACCGACCGATACCCGAATATTACAATTGCCCTGCTGGCGTCCCTCAGTGTCCGCGAAGGGTGGACATTCGTCGAGGAACAGAACGAGGACTTGATCTTTGATTATCGGCAGGAGAGGATTCGAATGCCCAAACAAGGGAGCGGAAAGGATGCGGCCAGACTGATCCTATTCGAGGAAATGACACAGCGGCCTATGATTGGTCGTCCCGAAACCGACAATTTGCGAAGATCATCCCGCCGTGAGCTGGTTGACAGTTTTGATACGCTCTTTGAAGAGACATTTCTCGGATTGGGGAAAGCAGGATAGCCCGGATTCAGGCTAATCAATCATACGCTTTTGCCGATAGGCTAGACATGAGATCAGAAGAAAGAGAGCTTTGTGCAGATCTAGTCAAAATAGAATGGGCCTCCAAATCCGGCTCCGCCTGCAACGAATGGGCCATCCTGGAAGACATATCCCCCTCGGGAGCATGCCTGCAGAGCGAATCGCCCGTTCCTGCGGAGACTCTTGTCACCCTCGAGTTTCCGGGCAACAACCGCTGCGAAGCTCGCGTAAAATATTGTAAGAGTGACCTCACGAACTTCCTGATCGGCGTTCATTTCGAGCAGGGATACCGCTGGTCGCGCCGCAAATTCAAGCCGGAACACCTGCTTCAGTTCAGACTGCGCTGCGTAAAGAAATAGTCGGCCGCTTCCGCTCTCCGGCGCAATCTCAAAACGTTTGTCTGTCCCGCCATAAATTGATATCCTAAGCGTTGAAAAGATTTGATTTGGGGACAGAATATGCTTCGAAAACTTCCTGCCATATCGCTAGTACTTGCATGTTTTGCATTATGGTCCTTGCCGGCAAGACCGGCTGACGATGCCCCTCCCGGACAGTTGCTCGGAGGATCTCTTAATTCCCCGGTACGAATCGAAGTGTTCTCCGACTTTCAATGCCCTGCATGCCGGGACCTGTACTTGAATACGATACGAAAAGTCCTCCAGGACTATTCAAGCAAAGACAAGGTGTGCGTGATCTATCACGAATTTCCATTACCGATGCATCAATATGCCAGGGAGGCCGCGCGCTATTCCGAAGCGGCGGGCCAGTTGGGACAGCAGAAACTCCTGCCGGTATTTGATTCCCTATTCAATGATCAAGCGCAATGGGCTAAGGACGGCAGCCTGGAGTTGAGCGTTTCAAAAGCGGTGGCCGGCGAGGATTTTCAGAAAATAAAAAAGCTCACGCAAGACGCCAGCATCACGACAAACCTGGAAAAAGAAATTCTGCTCGGCACCAAGAGGGATATACAATCCACTCCGACGATGTTTATCAGCTATCCCGGAAAACAGCAAAAAGTCGAAGGTGTGGTCACCTATGACATTTTGAAGCAGTTTATCGACTCCATCGTGAAATAGCGGACCATTCCGCCTGGACTGGAAAAATGCGCAAACGACACAGCTTGTTTCCAAGGTCACTGAACTGGACATTTTATGCTTTGCTGGTTGCTCTCATTCTATCGCTCCCGGCACAGTCTTTCGCCCAAGCCTCCGGCCAGGTACTTATGGGTGCGCTGGATGCGCCGGTACGGATCGAAGTCTTTTCCGACTTTGAGTGTCCTTCCTGCAGAGAGCTATACCTGGATGTGATGCGACGGCTTATTGCAGATTACTCCAGCCAGAGCAAGGTATGCCTGATCTATCATGAATACCCGCTGCAGACACATCGATTCTCTCGCCAGGCCGCTCTTTACGCGGAGGCCGTATCACGTCTTGGCCGTCAGAAACTGCTGATGGTCTACGATGTCCTCTTCATGGATCAAGCCCAGTGGGCGCAGGACGGAAATCTCGAACGATCACTCTCAAAAGCTCTCAGCAAAACAGAGCTTTTAAAAGTTAAGAAAATGATGATGGACCCAAGCATCAATACCGCGATCGAAAGGGAAATCCTGCTGGGGAAACAGCAAAAGCCGCCGATACAATCCACACCTACCTGGTTTGTATATGTGAAAGGCAAACAGCCGCAAAGAGTTGAAGGGCGCATGGCGTATATTGGCCTAAAACAATTTATCGATCGAAACTGAAATGAACCCGACGCTGAGAATAGTTCTTCATTGGCTGTGCAGAATCGCACTGGGAGTGGTTTTCATCTATAGCGGATACGTGAAGGTGCAGGCCACGCTCCAATTCGCCGTAGCCCTCACCGGCTACAAGCTTATCCCCGATCGGTTTATTTTTCCCATCGCCACATGGTTCCCATGGTTTGAAATCGCTTTGGGTCTCCTCATCCTGATTGGATGGAAGATACGGTGGTCCTCCGTAGCCGCTTCTGCCCTCATGCTTTTTTTCATCGTGCTTTTATCCGTTACGCTGGCCCGCGGCATCGAGACCAACTGTGGATGCTTTGGATTTGGCGACCGGATCACCTGGAAGACAATTGCGCGGGACGGCTCGCTATTGATCCCGGCGCTGTTTCTGGTGGTGGAATCCCGATGGCATAAATTGATCCGGGAATCCCGTTTGAAGAACGCAATGGAATAGAAGGCGTTTAACGTCAGGCTGAAAAGCCCTGCCTTCTAGCGCAGGGCTTTTTTTGTAAACCCTCCATCGCCATAAATAAACATATAGCGCTTCCCGTCTATCACGGTTTCCAGCACAACTTCCCCATGCCATAGCTGGCTCAGATAAACCAGCGTCTTTTCGGTATATTCCAGTTGCAGATCCCTGCCATCGTGATAATGCACCAGGTAAAGCGTATGGTTATGTCCAAAATCGGCATCATCCACTTTAATAACGGGCACGGCATTCATGCCGATGTTTTTCAGCAGAGCTTCCTTTACCTGTGTCCAGCCGGCTTTGTCCGCAATATTTTTGACGATTTTCAAATCACCTCGGCTCTCATACTCAAAGATCTTCAGTTCGCGCAGCAGCTCTTCGGTAAGATGACGCCGGAGAAAAGAAGAGTCCCGGTCCGATTCGCGGACTTCAAACAGCTTCGTATCCCCGGTTCGATCATCCGGATCATCTGAGCCGCCGCTGTTCCGGTGAATTGCTTGCCAGACCGCCAATCCGACATGATAGGGATTCAGCCCCATTTCAAAAGGTCGGACAACCTGATTGTGACGGACGATGAACTCGAGGTGGAGCGACTCCGGCAATCGCAGGCTATCCAGGATCCTTTTATGCCAGTATGTGGCCCAACCCTCATTCATGATCTTGGTTTCGATCTGCGGAATAAAGTACTGAGATTCCTCATGAACAATTGTAAGGATGTCTTTCTCCCACCGGGTCAGATGATGGTTGTTGTCCCGGATGAAGAGGAGCAGGTCTTCATCCGGGACAGGAGGAGTTTTGTCCAGGTCGGGAATTGAGGATATCTTCCGACGATGGACCGACCGAAAAGGATCGGCGGGCGGAAAGGCCGATTCGGTCAGGACGGTTCGCTCTTCTTCCGGTGAACGTTTTCGTATTGCCAGATTTCGACGGCACTGCAACGCAATGGCGTGAGCCGCGTCGAGCAGTTTTTCAACATTCTCGAGCCCTATGCTCGGATCCTCAACATAGTGACGGACGCGATCTCCATGCGCTTTAAATGCATCGATCGTGTATTCAGCCCGTGTGCTCCGGTACGTGAAGTTGTTTTTGAAAAAGTCGTTGTGGCCGTACACGTGGGCCATTGTCAGAATTTGAAGAAGCAGGGTATTGTCCAGCATCAGGTAAGCAAGGGCCGGATTCGAGTTGATCACCATTTCATACGGAAGCCCGGAAACCCCATAATCATAGAGAGTTTTTTGTTTCTCATAGGTTTTGCCGTAGGACCAATGCGGGTAATGGGAAGGTACGCCCGAATAGGCGATGGCGGATAGCATCTGTTTGTGATCGCATATCTCGAATTGCTGCGGATAGCAGTCCAATCCAAACTCCCGCACTTTATCCTGTATCCGGGAGTCCCAGGCTTCGAGATCCTCAATGCTGTATATGTGGCTCATCCTGTTCTTTCCTAGGCGTTCATCCGGTCAGCCGAATCGCGGTCCTTTGACAGGAAGGTTCTGAACGACGGATAGACGTCCTCTTTTCGTTCAATCCGGATTGTGAGGAAATTGGGAGCCTGCAGCCTTCGGAACACGGTCATCATCGAGCTTTCACTCGAATAGGAAAAATGTCCGTATGGCTTAATCTCCCCATACCCAAACAGATTGCACACTTCGCACAACTCCCGCGCGCGGCGCAGAGCAGTTTCATTGTCCGCTTCAAAGTTATCGCCATCGGAACAGTGAAACGCATAAATGTTCCAAAGCGAGGGATGATATCGGGCGGCCACTATCTCCAGCGCTCGCTCATACGCAGAAGAAATCAACGTTCCTCCGGCCTCTCCTTTGCTGAAGAACTCTTCTTCCGTCACCTCGCTTGCCTGCGCATGATGCGCAATGAATACCACCTCCACATTCCGATACCTGGTCCCGACAAACTGGCACAATAGAAAGAAAAAGCTGCGGGCAAGATACTTCTTCATTGTATCCATGGAACCGGAGGTATCCATGAGGCAGAACACAACCGCATTCGATTCCTTTCGAATGTCGGCGCTTACATGGCGGTACACCAGGTCGTCTTCGTGAAAGGGAAAACGCTCATTCGCTTCGCCAATGTCTCTGTCGGTGGATTTCTGTGCAGCAAATCGACGGCGGATCTTCTCCTTGACAGTTCTCCTTTTATCCAGTCGAACACGGATTCCGACCGATCGATAGCCCTTGCGACGCGTCTGCCGCTCCGATTCAATTTCGCGCAGTTTTTTTCGCTCGAGATCAGGCAATTCGAGATCCTCGAACATGATATTTATCAGTTCATCGAGCGTGACGTCGGTTTCGTAGTAATCGATGCCCGGCTGGTTCCCAGCCTTTCCATCTCTCGCCGGATCCGCGCTATCCTCAATAATGTCCCCCGGCTCCAGATCGCCTCTGCCTTGAGCGACTCCGGTCGAATTTTCTCCGTAGACGAATCGATATTCCTTGATGCCTCGTATCGGAACTTTGATGATCCGATCCCGTTCTCTGCCGATGATCGACTCCTCCGCAATGATATCGGCTATATTCTCCCGGATAGATTGCCGGACCTTTTCGCGATGACGCATTCGGTCGCCGGCTGAGCGATCACTGTGCTCCGCATCTGAAGCACGGTATGGACGAAATATCGTTTCCCACATAATCAAACCCAATAGCCGCGCCTAGTCCTTCCACAGGTTGTTGGCCGCATACTTGAGCACTACATCCACGCAATTCTCACAGTATCCATTGGAAAGAAGGTTCTCGACCATTACGTTGTATTTCTCCGTCTGGCTTTCGTCCCTGGTGCGCGCTTTCGTAACAATGCGGCTGATATCCCGCACCGAGGTCATAAGCTTTTTCTCGATCGCTTCTTTCAGCGGCTCATAGCTCTGATAGCTGACCTTCACCCCTCTGCGGCTTGATGCCCAAAGATAGGCAATGACTTCCTGACGAAAACCATCCGCTGCAGATCCGATAATGGCAATCTGCTCCTCAATAGACTTCAGGAAGCTTTCATCCGGCTGGAGCTCTTCCTTGGTATTCGGATCCTTCACCTTTGTCTTGTTGACATAGGCTTCGGCATGATCCAGGTAATTCTGAAACAACGATTCCGCCTGTTCCTGGTACGAGTAAACAAAAGCCCTCGTAATTTCGCCCTCAAGGATCTCCAGGTATTCTTTGTGCAGAACATCCTGCAGGAAATCCAGGTATTGCTTTCGCGTGTCATCCGGCAGGTCTTCTTCCTTGGTCCTCATAATGAGGGCTTCCCGCACACTGATTGGATTGATGCAGTTTCCCTTGATATTGTCGGACAGGGCGTCATCCAGTGCCTTCATGATAAACCTGGTGGAAATGCCATTCATGCCCTCGCTCTTGGCATCATCCCGCAGCTCATGGATATCAATTTTTTTCGTTCTTCCCTTTTCGACTACCTCTTCCCCGTTATAAAGCTTGAGTTTCGTCATGAGATCGCACTTCGCGGTTGGAGTGAGCCTGGAAAGAATGGCAAACATCGAAGCAATCTCCAGGGTATGGGGAGCGATGTGTGCCCTAAAATCCGAGTTGTGCAGGATTTTCTGGTAAATCTTCACCTCCTCGGAAAGGCGGAGATTATAGGGAACCTTGACGACAACAATGCGGTCGAGAATGGCTTCATTCGTATGATCCGATTTGAACTTTTGCCACTCCGCTTCGTTGGAGTGCGCCATAATCACGGTATCGACATACACCATGCCATGACGCCCGGGAGCCGGAATGACTTTCTCCTGCGTTGCGGTGATCATGGCATGGAGGTATTCGGTTTCATTCTTGAATACCTCGATAAACTCCACCATTCCCCGGTTTCCCACATTGAGGGCACCATTCAGATCAAGCACTCGGGGATCCCCTTCCGAGTACTTATCCAGTTTCGATATATCCTCGCTCCCGATAAGCACAGAGGTATCCTGGTTGTTGGGATCCACTGGAGGAACAACCCCTAACCCCACGCGGTTTCTCTTTGAAAACGATTTGGCCACGACCGGAACTTCCTCATAGCGCTCTCCATATTGATCCTTTAGCCTGAACCGACAGACCGGGCAAAGGTCTCCTTCGATTTTGACGCCAAGCATTTTTTCGAATTCTTTCCGGAGATGACGCGGCAGCAGATGCAGAGGATCCTCGGACATCGGGCAATCCTCGATAGCGTAAAATGGCCCACTTTCCTCCAGACCCCGCTGCAGTTTTTCTACCAGCGAACTCTTACCGGACCCGACGGGCCCCATGAGGTACAGGACTTGCCGACTCTCCTCCCCCTTCAGCGACGCGGAATGGAAATACCTCGCAATTTTCGCAACCACTTTTTCAATTCCGAAGAACTGGTCAGAGAAAAACCGGTAGACTTTCAGAGGCTCATCTTTAAAAAGCCTTTGGACGTGGGGATTGTCAGACTCGTGGATATCCGCAACACCGGCAGCGAGGATAACATCATATATTCTGGAATGTGCAAGCTTGGCCAGCCCAGGATCCTTTTTGACCAATTCAAGGTACTCGATAAACTTACCTTTCCAGTGCCGGCTCTCCCGGCTGGATCGATCCTCACGGATCATCTGTTGAAACATGGATTCGCGTTCTTCCATCCCGAGCTCCTTCTATATTGAAATTCAGTATCATGCTACCTTATAAGATGCGGCCATCCCCCTCCTTGTTTCGTTCTTTCCAAAATGGAATTCGTGTGCAGACGCTGAATGGAGGCTCTAGGATGCTGTCGCCCGGCAACCAGGATAAATCCTAATAACTCAACAAATTAAATTAGTTACAGATTCATTGACGGCGCGGTGTTTTCATAGAGACCGGAAAGCTTCCGGACTTCACCAAACGCGAAAAATGCTGCCTGAATGGGGAATACATGGAAAAACAATGGAATGGAGTTAATTCTGGTCCTGTCCCGACCGATTGAACTGGGATCTTTATGGCTAAGGTGTTCTGTTCGTAATTGCCGAATCAAGAAGGCTATTGCAGCCCAGGCGAAGTGAGGATCAATACCGGCAGGATATCCCAATAGAAACAGAGATAGCCTTCCACGATGGGCTATCCCGGTGCTTCAACGGTCAGTATTAGTTCTGCCCTGAATTGGCGGATTGAGGAGGTTGGTTGCCTGCGACCGCTCGCTCGACCTCGATGGTGCAATCCTTCAACAGCGCAACCAAAGCCCCAATTGCGGCCAGAACCGGCGCGATCAAGGTACCCACAACTCCGGCGGTCAAAGGAAACTCGGCGACAACGTTGTCTCCCTGCTTGATAACCACCCGTCGTGCGTTGCCTTCGTGGATGATCTGCTTCAGCTTATCCAGTAATTCGCTTCCCTGAAGCCTTATGGTCTCCCAGATTGTACGTTCCTGCACAATTCTGCTCCCTAGCCTGCGGGCTCAAATAGCGAAATCAATGCATTAAATCCTTACCGCTTGGATCGGGCCTGGGCGGTACGGACTTTGCGCGCGGTTCCCCTGTGCTTCAAGGGTTCCCATCGACGCCGGATATTTTCGCGCCCCATCTCTTTCAATCTGCGAGCGCCCTTGGATAAACCAAGTCTGTGGCCTTTGAATACGACCGAGGATACCTTTCGCCCGAGGATTCCGGCTATTTCCGCATTGCTGTGAGTGCGATAGAGCCGTTTAAGAAGAGATACCTCTTCCTTTGTCCAACGGGGACGTACCCTGTGACTTTTAGCCTTACTGTTTTTTGTAATTCGAGGCAATTCCCAACTCCTTATAATGCGAAATTTCATCAGTCCTTACGTAGGAACTTGCTTTTTATAGCGTAGTCTTTTTGCAACTGTATTTCAATGACCAATTTGCGTTATATTCCATCCTGCGGAATTTGCTAGAGGATGTGTATAACACATGTATGACAAAAAAACCATATCACATTTTCGCCGGAAACTACTGAATTGGTATCGGTTATACCATCGAGATCTTCCATGGCGCAAAAGCACCAATCCCTACTGGGTTTGGATTTCAGAAATCATGCTGCAACAGACGCAGGTACGCACGGTCCTGCCCTATTATGAGCGTTTTCTTAATCGTTTCCCTGATGTCGAATCACTAGCGGTAGCCGAGGAAGCAGAAGTCCTTCAGCTGTGGTCAGGACTCGGCTATTACAGCCGCGCAAAAAATATACTGAAAGCCGCCCGGAAGATTAGGGACACTTATGGGCATTTCCCTGAAGATTTCAGCCAGGTCATGGCTCTGCCCGGCATTGGAAGATATACGGCGGGGGCCATTTGCTCCATTGCCTTTAACCAACCCTTGCCGATCGTGGACGGAAATATCCGGCGCGTACTGACACGGTTGCATGGGATCACCGGGAAAGTCGCGGAAAGGCACTTCTGGGATACCATGTCCGAACTGGTCCCTCACTCAAACCCATCCAGTTTCAACCAGGCAATGATGGAGCTTGGCGCCTTGGTCTGCACCCCCAGTCAACCAGGGTGTTCGGATTGCCCGGTCCTGGCCTTTTGCAGGGCAAGGGAAATGGGAATTCAGACAAGCGTTCCGGGAGTTTGGAAAAACCAGAAAAGCAGAAAAGTGACAATTGTCCTGGTCGTTCTGGAATGGGCAGGAAAGATACTCGTTTCGGCGGCGAGCAAAGATCGCCTGATTCCAGGATCATGGGCTATTCCCTGGCAAAGGCTGGGCAAGGCTGAGGTGGCAGAAATTGCTGCGTTGAGTATATGCGAAGGAATTGTTGGAGCGGCGGTCCCGCTTCGGCCTCTCCGTTCGTTGCGGCACAGCATCACAACCAACCAAATCACCGGTCTAGTCTATTCGGGCGTAATCCACGCCTCCGATTTGGGGACAATGCTATCTTCCCCAGATACTTATCGCTGGGTGGCAAAATCTGAGGCTCTGAAACTATTGACCTCTTCTCTTTTTCACAAAGCCCTGAAAACAGATGACATGTAAAAGGATCCGCCCGTCCGTTTCCCCAATGGGAAGACCCCGCAAAACGTTTAGTGCTGCTGCGGAGGCGGTGGAGGCATTCCCATCCCCCTGCCACCATCCCTGCCGCCATCCCTGCCGCCAAAGGGGGAGTGTCGCAGTCTTGAGTTCATTTCCTTCCAAAGCCCCTCGAATTTCTTCTGCTGCTCCGGGTTGAGAACCGCCATCAATTTTTTGTTGGTTTCGGTGAATATGGCCTCAATCTTCGGCTGTTGAGCGGAAAATATCCCCTCGATTTTAGGCCGATCCTGCGCCCGAATGTCGTCCATCTGCTTCCGAGACTCTGCCATAATCCTTCCGAATTCCGCCTCCTGATCGGGCGTCAGCTCCAGCAGTTCTTTCATTCTCTGCCGGCCCTGCGGCGGTCCCGGAGGATAATTCTGGCTGAACCTCTTATCCGCGCCTCTTGAATGACTCAATCCGAGGTACATGCCTCCGGCTCCCATCACGCACCCCAACAAAAAAACGGCAATCAGGACAGCCAGCGCTCGAGGGCGGTTGGTCATTGTGAAGCTCCCTCCTGTTCAAGCCAGAGGATAAGATCGTTTTCGCTATGAGCCTTCGACAGCGTGCTTTGGGAAAGAGCCTGGATATGTCCGGCATCCGCCTCTTCCATCAGAGTCTCGTATTCGTTGTAGGCACTCACAGGCCGGCTTCCCGTCATGAGCCATAGGGATGAAAGGAACACCCCGACCAGCAAAAGAGCCGCCAATGCAGGCACCGGGCGAAGCCAGGAAATAACGTCGGAAGCCCAGCTGGTTTCAGGCTGAAACGCTTTGCGGGCAATCTGGTCCGCAAGATTCAACGGCCGAATTTCCTCGCTCTTTAGAAGAGCAACGACGTTATTGAGCAGCAGGTTCCTGGCCCGGCATTCCTCACAACCATCAAGATGCAATTCGAACTGCTTCCGATCATTGGAACCCAGTTCATTATCCCGATATCTATCAAACAGTTCACAAATGCTCATATTTTTATGTTCGCTCCTTTCTCTTATTGCCCGAAAGATAGGCGCGAAACTTTTTTTGCAGTTCAACTCTAGCTCTGGAAACACGTACCCTGGCCGCCACCTCGGATGTGCCCAACATTGCCGCCACCTCTTCGTAAGGCCTATCCTCTACTTCCCTCAATACAAATGCGGCTTTGTATTTGGGATTCAGCCCCTCCAGCAGATGCTGGGCAACCTGCGCATATTTATCGCTGCCCTCCATGCTGGATGCCCCCCAATCCCCTTCGTTGGAAAGGTCTTTGAGCAACCGCTCCTGATCGAACTCGCTAAGTTCCGACCAAAGCTGGGTTTTCCGGCCTTTTCTCCGCCGAAGTTGATCGATGCAGTGGTTTGTTGCGATGCGTAAGACCCAGGGGCCGAAGGGCAGCTTGAGGTCGAATTTGCGAAGCGCATTGAAGGCTCGAAGGAAAACCTCCTGGACGGCATCCTCGTTTTCCGACGAGTTGCCCAATATCCTGTGGACGGTTCCCCACACAGCCGCCTGGTATCGACGCACCAACTCGGCAAAAGCTCCTTGATCCCCTTTGAGCGTGCTCTCGATCAGGTCCGAATCTGCCGAATCCACCATGCTCATTAATCAGTTACGGGAGGAGGCCAAGTTGTTACAGAAAACTCTTATGAGAAAAGATCCACAACGCCCCAACCGTCCTTTCCCTGATCCATGCTAATGGAAGCAAGTACCTTGCCGCTGGGACTTAATCTAACATGCTATGACGCTGTGGCCCGCATAAATTCAATAATCGCCTCAGCCTGCGTCAGGTCAGGTACCAGCAAATCCGGCTTATGCGACTCAAGATCCTGCAGGCTGTATCTTGCACTGGCAACAGCAATTACCCTGGCGCCTGCCGCGCGTCCATGAATAATATCCAGTGGCGTATCCCCAATCACAAAAGTAGCCTCAACCCTGGCTGGGGAGACAAACCGGATCCCTCGCTCAATGCCGATTCGGGTCAGGCTTGTTCGGTTCTCCGCATCGGATCCATATCCGCCAAATTGAAAAAACTGATAAAGCCCTGCATTTTCAAGCTTTATTCTGGCTCCCTTTTCGAGGTTTCCCGTCACAAGCCCCATGGCAAAGTCGTCCTGCCGGGAGAGCTGCTCGAGCAGATCGACTACGCCGGGAAGAATACGAATCAACCCTTCCATCCTTGCCTTGGCCATTTCCTCGCCCAGGAAAGTCAAATAGGAGGAGAAGAGCGCATCCTTCGTCGTCTCAGACCATTGATGATCCAGGTTAGCGCAAGCCATCAGTTCCCTGGCAATGAGCGGGTCGGTTTTCCCGTCCGGGTTAATGGCTTGGCCATCCACGGATACATTGAATAAAAAATCCAGAGCGCGGTAATAAGATCTCATCCCCGCATGCCCTGTGGTTATCAATGTCCCATCTATATCGAAAAGCGCCAGACGCATAAGAAACCGGGTATCCTTGGTATTGCCTATTTCACGACAGCGGCTGATTTCACCACGATGTTTTGCAGCGGAATATTGGAAAACTGCCCCTTATTCCCGGTTTTCACGGCCGCGATCTTATCCACAACATCCATTCCCTCAAGCACCTTCCCGAAAACCGCATACCCAAAATCAGTCCCGGTGGGATCGAGATGCGCGTTGTTCTTCAGGTTGATAAAAAACTGAGAAGTGGCACTATCCGGGTTGTCATAGCGGGCCATCGCCAGAGTCCCGCGCAGATTCTTGAGGCCATTCTTGGATTCGTTCTTGATAGCCGGCAGCGTGGGGCGGCCCATCAGATTCTCGGTATAGCCACCCATGCCTATCACGAAATCAATTCGATGAACGATGGTGCCGTTGTAGTAGCCAAGATTGACATAATCAAGAAAGTTTTTAACGGTAATGGGGGCTTTTGCGGGGAATAGCTCAACCTTAATAGCGCCCATGGAAGTATCCAGCAGCACCATAGGGTTCGGCTGTGTCTTCGGTGTTTGCGCAAAACCTGAAAGGACCAGCGCTGCAACGAATAGGATCGACAGGCATGCCGTAAATACTTTTGCTCGGTTCATAGCACTTCCTCCTGTTTTCATGTCCGGGAATTGGGACATGCCGCTCGCAAGGCACTTGCAGGCCAGATCAAAGCGTAAGGACCACGATATAGCCTAATTCGGCACATGCTCCCAGCAGTCTAAACTGAGCGCCAAGGCAGGATAAAGCGGAAAAAATGCAAACCCACGAGTTCCCCCAGTTATTTCGGAACTATTGCTGCGGGCGGTCAAACCCTCCAACATGCAGTGCTGCGAGAACAAAAAAATGCCAGCCTCATTTGTAGATTTGTGAGGCTGGCAGGCGAACTAATAGTGGATATGCAGATGAGCTTTTACGATTCGACGTACGCCGGGCTGAATGCCTTCCCACCTGGAACTGGAACTCTTTCGAATCACGATAATTTTCTGGTCAAGAGTCAGTTCTTCGACTCCAGGCAGATCAAACAGATCCTTCAACAGTCCGTCGTCTGTAACAGGAACCTCAAGCCGGCTATGGTATTGGTGTGATGTTTCGGTCAGCTTTGTTCCCAGGTAGAACATTCCGACATCCGAAGCCGGGCTGAGGGAATCGGAAACCACTCCGGAATCCGCTTCCTCTTCGACCCCGGTATTTCTGGTCCCATAATAGCGAAATACAAAGGTAACCAGGACGACCAGGGCCGCAATGAGGACCAGGAAAAAAAGCAGGTTCGTTACTTCATACTTCTTCAGGCGTCTTCTTCCGGAACCGGGATTGCTCAATTCCTCTCCAGTGGAGGCGTCTATGCCATGCCCTCCGGTAGAATCACAATTGTACGACTACTCATATCGCAGACACTCGATTGGATCCAGGTTCGAAGCTTGAACGGCCGGATAAATTCCAAAAATCAGACCGATAAGCGAACTGACTCCGAAGGACAACCCAATGGATCCGGTTGTAATGATTGTGCTCCATCCGGAGAAAACAGACACGGCTTTCGAAATACCATAGCCTAGCGCAACTCCTATCAAACCGCCCGCCAGACTAATAGCAATAGCTTCGGCCATGAACTGCATCCGGATATCGAACTTCTTGGCACCGATGGCACGCCGCAATCCTATCTCATTGGTTCTTTCCAGAACAGAGGCGAGCATGATGTTCATGATCCCGATGCCGCCGACCAGCAGAGAGATACTGGCAATAGCACCCATTACGACATTGAAGATCCCCTGCGTCCTCTGGTTCTGTTCCAGGAGCTTTTCAGGGACAACGATTGAGTAATCATCCACATATCGGTGCATAACCGACATGAGATTGTTGATTGTAGAAGCCTGCTCTTTGATATTAGCTTCTGGGCCGATCTGAACCACAATTTCATTCAGTTCGTTCTCTATTGATTCGGTGTCGAATTTTCTGACCGCGGTAGTAATCGGGATGTAAATATCGTTATTCGGATTCTGGACTTTTACTCCTTCGAATTCCTGTTTATCTACGACGGAATCAGCCAGTACCCCGACAACGGTCATCCAGATGTCATTGATTTTGATCTGTTTGTTCAGCACATCCCCGAAGCCGAACAGTTTCTGCTTGGCCACGATTCCGAGGACGCAGACTTGGGCGTTGGCTTGCTCATCTGACTGAAGGAAAAAAGACCCCTGCAGCAGTTTCAGATTCTGGATGATCGGATAGGTACTGCTTACGCCAAGAACTCGGCTGTCGCTGCGCGCTTTTTCCGAATTGATCTGATAAGTCTTGACCAACCGGCTTGCAGAAATGAGCGGTTTCGGCTTCAGAATTGTTCCGAGCGCATCGACATCCCGCAGACTGACTCCGAGTGATTCGGTGCGGATCTGCTTCAGCTCTTCGCTTTTGAATTCCTTGGCTTGAATGATGATGTTTCGGATTCCGAAATTTTCGATGATTTTCAGGCTCTCGTGTTCCGCACCGGCACCGATCGAAAGCATCGCGATCACGGCACCTACACCGAAGATCATCCCAAGCATGGTCAGAAACGAACGGAGTTTGTGTCGTCCCAGGCTGGCCAAAGCGCCAATCATTGTCTCTGCTGATATCATATAAAATCTGACCTCATATTCTCAGAAGCAGCTATGTCAGAATCAATCCAATATTTTATGTATGCGCGATCCGGCTAGCGCCCACCCCTCATCATCATCATGCCGCCTCCGGGAGGCATACCGCCCATACGGCCATTTCCACTGGAGGATCCTTTACTGAAATCCGGGAGATAGAGTTTGCGCTGTTCAAAGGGATTCCTGAGGGCTATAAGGGCGCCATCATCCACTCCGCTCAGGATAACGGCTTCACCGTGTGAACTGAGCCCTGTCTTCACATTTTTCGCAATGAACTTTTCGCCCTTCTTTTCGTAAACCAGACTGTCCCGCTCCTTTTCCCTGACCGTAACCGCGCTCGAAGGAACGACAAAGCAGGATTCGTACTTTTCGAGAACGACTTCCCCTCGCAAATTCATGCCGGGCCGGATCCGTTTAAGATCTTTCTCGGCATCCGTGATCGAAACATCGCATGTGAAATATCGAAGGACCGAGTTGCGCTCCAGTGCTCCCGCCACAGTTGCCACGTTGCGCAGCGTGCCGTGGTACTCTTTTTCAGGAATAGCATCCAGCTTAATGACGACCGGCTGCCCTTTGGTAAGGCTTCCCCCGTCTCTTTCAAGAACGTAAATTCGGGCTTGGAGGATATCCAGGTTCACAAGCTCGACCAGTGCTTGTCCGGGCTGGCACTCATCTCCGATTTGCGGCTCCTGCCTGCGGTCTCTCCGGTACAAGACCAGGCCTGATTTGGGGGCTTTCAATTCCAGGGAACTCAATGTAGTTTGAAGCACCTGAACTTCCGATTGGGCCCTGTTCCGCTCGATTGAGAGAATCTGCTGATCGGACCTTGCAATGCGTTGCTGCGTTTTGGTTTTGCTCTTCAGAAATTCGATCTTTTCCTTGTCGTAATTCGCATCCGCCTGCGCAGTGATGATATCCCACTTGGAAAAAATCGACTCATCTTCGGGCATTACCGTCACGTCATAGTCGTATTGCATCTCAGCGGTCTTGCGGTCGATGCCCAGCGTCTTTTCGTCGGTCGTCTGTTTCAGCGTTTTTATGTTGGTGTTTTGCTGATTCGCCTGAAGGGTATTCTGCTGCTTCTCGAGGCTCAGCTTGGCATCCGTGCTGTCGAACCGGATAACCGTATCCCCTTCGCGCACAAACGTACCTTCTTTGATCAGCCAGGATAATTTCAAGCTGCCTGAGGGTGTATTGGGCGTGGGAACCGGCGTGGTTTCGAGTCCGACGACTTCTCCCGTTGACGGAACCGTAAGCAAAAACGGCTGACGGCTCAATTTTGTCACAGGAATAGGATCGTCCTCGGTAGCGGCCAGAACTTTTGAAAGCTGTGTTGAGATCTTATCTCGGAACTGGAACAGGCATATTCCGGCAATTATGAGAATAATCAATCCAACAATCCGCCCAACCTTCATCATAGAACCGCGGGGCTTTTTTTCTTCTTCGTGGTATACCATTTCGCATCACCTCAGGACTTATGCTTTCGGTTTTACCCGAATTTTTTCGTCGGCGTTCAAACCGGATTCCACCACTGCCGTAAGGCCATCGTTCGTTCGCAGCTGTATTTCACGCCATTCGAAAGTCTTGGTAGGCTCTCTCCATACCTGAACAAAGGATCGGCCATCTCTTTCCTGAATGCTGGACAGGGGAATGACAACAACCTTTGAATATTGCCCGACCTGGATTTGTGCTTTTAAATTCATTCCCGGGCGCAGCTGCTTCATATCTGCGCCTGAAAGCTGCACGTAGGCGTCACAAATCTTCTGAGGCCGGTCAAACGATGCCTGCTTCAATATGGATCCAATGCCTACCACTTTACCTGTAAATGTTTTTCCCTGGACTGAATCCACCGTTATGTTTGCATCGTTACCGATCTTGACTTTCCCGGAGTCGATTTCATCCACGGAGACCCGTGCCCGGATGGTGGACAGATCCGGGATTTCCAGCACTGCATCCATGCCGAAAACGTTACTGCCGATTGTCTTGGCTTCGTTGTTCCAATCGCGTTTGTAAATCACCACACCGGCTACCGGGGCACGGACGGTATAGGAATCCATAGCGTCCATCAAACTGTCCATTCGATCCCGGTAGTGCCGCTCGTTGCTGCGGGAAATCTGCAAGTCGTATTGTGAGCTGTTGGTCTGGTATTTAAGCTTCTTCTCCAGCAACTCAACGTTAGTCTTGGCTGCGTCCCTTTGAATTTTGGTCTGTTCAACCTCAATGCTGCTGATCACTTCTGCCTGCGAAGCCAGCTTCATTTCCAGTTTCTGGAGGTTTGATTTGGCTTCTTCCAGGCTCAGCCTGAGGTTTTTCAGGTTAATATCGGAATTAGACCGCTTGTTCTGCCGATCTTCCTGTACACGCTGGAAATTTGCGGTTTCATCGCGAAGGCTCCGGGCGATATCCGAAGTATCGAAATCCATCAGGAAATCTCCTTCGGCCACCGAAGTCCCTTCCTCCACCATGCGGGTCAGCTTAAACCGCCGCTGGTTTCGAACCTGGGGTGGAGTGATGCTGACGCTGCGTTCGGCCACTAGTGTCCCGGTCGCACTGATGATCAGAGGAAAATTGACGCGCTGCGCCGTGATCAGATCCTTGTCGCTGATGTTTGCGGAAACATTCGTTGATTTGGCCATCCAATACACGCCGGCGGCGATGAGCAGTACCAGTACTATAACCGTAATCCATTTCTGCTTTGTCATATATCCTCCCCGCTATCTTTGTACTGGAAGCAGTGATTCGCCTGCCGATACGCCGGAGACAACTTGAATAAAGCGATCACCAACAGCTCCGAGCTGAACGAACTGCTGGGCTGCGGTTTTCGGTTCCGTTCCCTTTATAACGTAACTGCGACCCTGGGTGTCGTATCCAAGGTATTCGCGCGGGATAGCAGGCGTACCTTTTGCCAAAATCAACGGGACTCTGACACGCGCCGTCATTCCCGGCTTCAACTGCTGAACATCAAGCTTGTCCGGCTGAATTACAGCCTGGAAGACCTTCTTTGAAGAGGCGAAGTTCTTTCGGGATGCAACGCTGGTCAACGAAACAACTCTTCCTCCGATTTCAACGCCCGGCACCGCATCAAAGCTGATCAGGCAGCGCATATCGGTGAGCAGGGCACCGTATTCCGTGTCATAGACATATCCGACAACCTGCATGCTCTCGAGATCGGGCAGACTGGCTACTTCCATACCATGGAAAAGCGTGTCGCCGGGCTGGACTTTCCGGTTGTTCTGCCAGTTGTCGCCGTAGATCAGAATACCGTCCTGCGGAGCATCGATTTTTAAGAGGGTCATATCGCTGTTGATCTTCTTTAAATTGATTTCCGCCTGAGACCGGTTGATTTCAACCAGAGACAGTTGCGATGCGTAGCTTTTTTCGAAGTTATCAAGGCTTTCTTTCGCCTTATCCAGAGCCAACTTCGACTTTTGGAGATTGAGCTGGTACTTCTGATATGTATTGCCGGGAAGAAGATCTTTGCTGATCTTTCCATAGAGCTCATCCTGCTTCACCTGCGCTTGCGCCTGAGAAACCGAATTCAGCAGGTCGCAACGCTGGGCCTCAAGATCGGATTTGGTCTTCTCGATGTTCAGTTGGGCCTCATCAAGGCTCCGTTCGGCTTCCGACTTATTGCTCATCAGGGAGGAATCATCAAATTCGACAATCCGATCTCCCTTTTTGATTTGGGATCCCTCGGGGGCAAGGAAGGTCACCATATTGGAAAAACTGCTCCGGATATCCGGTGCGGCAATAGACGTCGAGCGTGCTGCACGCAATTCACCGGTCAGAATGACTTCCTTCTGAATTGATTCCGTTCCGACTTTATACGCGGCGATTTTATTCACGGGCGCTGCGTCTGAAACGGGGGGACGATCACTGGCTTTGCCAGTGCTGATACCGGGCCCCTGTGCCGAGGCAGGCTGAAGCTGAATCCCGGCTGCAACGAAAACAAACAGGATGAGCGCAGCCGCAAAAATCGTGAAGGTGTTATTTTTTTTCTTTGCCATAGTGCCAGATCTCGCGTTTCAGTTAGTGAATCAAAACTGCCCTCTGGAAAATTGGGTTGGGGGCGCTTTGAGGGTCTTTACCCATGAAGACCAATTCTCTTCTATCTTCGAGAAATCTTTTCCCAACACGTCGTCCCGAGTGACAAACTCGCGGCTTTCTTTGCCATCCACAGCCTGCTTGACCAGTTCTCGAACCTTATCAATACCCGCTTTTTCAACGAGAAAGGCAAACAACGTGCTCGCTTGTCCGTCAAATAGCATTCGATCTTGTTCATCTTTGGGCAGATTTCTTTGGCCGCCGTTGCGGGAACCGCCGTTTCCGCCAAAATTGCCTCCGCCACCAAAGTTGCCGCCTCCGAAGTTGCCATTGCCCATCCCGCGGCCATTAAACCCGCCTTGAGGCATTCCCTGAGGCATCCCCTGAGGCATCCCTTGAGGCATCCCGCCCCCCTGTTGTCCACCCTGTCCGCCGCTCATTCCACCGCGACCGCCTGACCCGTTCTGGTCCGAGGAAGATGCGACAAATGGACGAGACATGGCGACGACGTCCTCCATGGGAAACGTCTGGTCAAGGTGCTGCTGGAGGTATGTAATATTAAGAGGAGCGCCGCTGGCGTAAGATGCAATCCCTATATCAAGCCAGTCAGGCAGCGGACTTTTGCCCATGTCATCCAGACGCGAGGACCGGAATTTCAAATCTTTATCCAGCATAGTCTGTAAAACGGCATAAGCAATCTGCTGCGTAACATTTGTTACCGACTGCTTCTCTGCTTCCGCAAGCATTTCCGGAGGGCGGTTTTTAATGCGGGCAAGAATTTCTGCGGGGATAGCTCCCCCCATTTGGGATTTCATGCGCGCCATATTTTCCTGAATCCGCACATCCGGTGTCGTAGCGATCAAAGTCCAGCTATAGCCCTTTTTCAGAATCATGGGCTCATAGAGCGAATCTTTCTGTTCGAGAGTCGAACAGATAAAGATCGCACCTTTCGGCAACTCCGTTCCAAACAGGCTTTTCAGGCGGGCAATTGCCTCAGAAGCCGGTTTTTCATACGGAGCGATCGTCTGGCGGTTTGAAGCGTAAAAATCAATCCCTGTCACTACTTTGAAGGATACAAATCTTTTAAATGTGACAGTTTGAGCCTGAACGGAACTAATTCCGAGCGTTGCGAAGAAAAACAAAGCGGTAATGATAGGTCGAATCATAGCGGGTTACCCTATCTCCTGTGGACAATTCCCTGCTCCTGCAACCCAGATACCTCCACGATATCTCAGGCGACATACAAGGGATTACTGCAAAACCCGTTTCGCTGATTAATTACGTCGGAGTAATACCGGTTGTTACAATCAAGTACACTGCGCTGAGCAATTGCAGTCGCATCATCATGGCAAAGGTTTGCCATTTGTGCTACGGAATTCGTCCATCTATCGGTAAACTACCCTGTTCCCGAACGCAATCCCGCTTGAAAGCCAATATTTGCAGGTTTTGGGGATTTTGGGAAAGGTGGAGGCGCCGAGCGGATTCGAACCGCTGCATCGAGGTTTTGCAGACCTCTCCCTTAGCCACTTGGGTACGGCGCCACTGCGCAACTTCTGCGTGAGCGGTTTCTATTGTATTGGATGGGACGAAAAGGTGCAAGCGTCCCGCTCAAGAGAACCCTCGCGCAAAAGCAGTCGCCAGGACTGATCCTGTTTCAGGTTTATTGCATCCTGTATCCTGTATCTGAATCTTGGAAACGAGGCATCTATGAATAAGAAGACGGTTTCGACAGTTTGGATCCTCCTTTGGATACTCTCCGGCATGTGCGCGTTGGGCAAGGAAAAGGACAAGCCACTATGGAAAGATGCCTCGGTCGAGGTCGGCGATATAAAAATGCATTACCTGGACACGGGAACTGGAGACCGGGTGTTGGTATTGATTCCAGGCTGGACAATGACAACCGATATATGGAAGGAACAGATCCCCTATTTTTCGACCAGAGGCTTCCGTGTCATCGCTTTGGATCCGCGCAGCCAGGGACTGACCACCAAGACAGAATCGGGAAACACCTATCAGCAGCACGCGGCCGATCTGCATGCGTTTCTTCAAGCGCTAAAGATTGAGCACTCCTACCTTGTCGCCGCAGGCTCTGGAGTCCTGACGCTCCTCGATTACATATCCAGCCCGGAATCGCTGAAGCCAGAAAAAATGGTTTTTGTTGAAGGCAGCCCGGCCCTATTAAAAATGGACGATTTCCCCGGCACCATGACCTTGCAGCAGGCCCGGCGGCTTGTGCTGGGCCTGGAGGATGACCGAGCCAAGGGAACCGAACAATACGTTCGATCCATGTTCAAACAACGCCCGCCGGAAATCCTGGTGAGCGAAACCATCAAGTCGAGCATGAAAACGCCTCTGTCCGCGGCGCTGTCTCTCTTTTTTGATTATGTAACCGGAGACCGGAGACCCGCGCTCCTGCATGTTCCCGTTCCAAGCCTGATTATCACTTCGCCGGAGAATCGCGCGGTTGGGGAATATATGAAGGGGAAAATACCGAAATCCAGTCTTGAAGTAGTCGAGGGAACGGGGTCAGCCATTTATCTTGATAAGTCTCAGGCTTTCAACCAGATCCTGGAAGATTTCCTCGGAGAACACTAATCCCTGCCGGAGGCGATGCGTCTTGGCGGCCGAAGCTTCAGCAAAAGCCGGCGTTCCCTGGAATCAGAGCATTTCCGGAACGGCACTTGTCCTGCGCTTTACCGTCCCTTTTGCGGTCAGATAGAAAGGCAATGCAATCGCCTCCTCTACCTTCTTCCGGTATCCCTTGACCGGCCATTCCCGTTCATAAAAATGATCCAGGATTCGTCCGCGCACCCTTGGCCTCGATTCGGCTTCAAGGAATGTCTGCAGGAGTTTCTCTCGGGCGGTTTCATCCCCGTTGCGGGCCAGATAATCAATGGCTGCAATGCAAACATCATCGTCATCGTCTTCTATGAAGCGGAAAACAGTGTCGACAATTGAAGGGAAGGCATCGTCGGGCAGGTTGGCAATCAGAACTGCCTTCGCCTCCGGCCATCGCGTATAGCCGGCTGATAGCTCGGTCAGCACATCCACAAGATTTTGGACAAATGCTTCTGAAGGCAGTATCTGCTTCAGGGCCTTCACAGGGAAGGTGACATCCGGCTCCACCTTCAGAAACGTAAGAATCGGATCTACCGCGGTACTCCCCATTTCCGCCAGCAGCTTCACGGCATACTGCTTTTCGTCCAGATCCATGCTTGCCTGAGGAGTCTGAATCGTGAACCGACGAAGCAGTGCCGCTGCCGCTTCCGGAGTACGCCAGGAGGCCAGCCGTTCCATAGCCCCCACTCGTGTAGCCGCCTCTCCATGGGTCTGTATTACTTGTTTGAGAGCTCGCTGGATCTGCCTTTCGGAAGGTCCGGAATCTGATGAAAACAGTTTGTCAAATAAACCCATAACCCGCCTGTAGTCTCCCCGAATGGGATGGTCGCGCCCGCTGCAACATCAACCGTACAAAACATATTTTACATCAAGTTCCTGCTATAGGGACGCAAATGCCTTATAATATGTCGCTATGGAAGAACGCGATCTATATAACGAAAAAGACGAAACGGTACCTGCCACAATCTATTGCCCGAAATGCCGGCAGTCGATGGAATATCCCATTCGATGGCGTCGGAGAACAAAAAAGTCACATCTTCCTCCAGGAGCGGATGAACGGGACCGGGCGAAATTTGCCAAGGCTCGCGACTACAGAATCCGCCTTGACGACAAGCTTCGCTGCAAAAACCCCCGGTGCGGCAAGACAATCGAGATTACGAGTCTTCAAACGGTTGTCTTCGACTAGGTTCTTTTCGCAGCGGAACGCTCGTGCACAAAATCCGTCAGCGCCTTAACCGAGTCTTCGGGCGTTGACGGAAGAATTCCGTGTCCCAGGTTAAAGATATGCCCGGGTTTTCCGCCTGCCTCTTCCAGGATTTCGGCTGCTTTCCGAATAAGCACATCCTTGGGAGCCGAGAGAAGCAAAACCGGATCCAGGTTCCCCTGAATGCCACGACCGGAACCAATGCTTTGCCATGCAGCCCCTAATCCAATGCGCCAATCGGCTCCTATGACATCACCACCGGCTTCAGCCATCAATGCCAGCAACCCTGCGGTTCCTGTGCCGAAATGAATGGACGGAATACGGGCCTGCTCTAGGGCCTGAAAAATCTTCCGCGTATACGGCAATACAAAAGCCCTGTAATCAGAAGGGCTCAGGCAACCCACCCACGAGTCAAAAAGTTGAACAACCTGCGCCCCGGCCGAAACCTGCGCTTTCAGAAAGGCGATGAGGCTCTCACAAAGCTTATCCATCAGGAGATCCCAGGATGGACGATCGTGATACATCATCCGTTTCGTTAGAAGGTAATTGGACGATGCGCCCCCCTCAATCGCATAGCTTGCAAGAGTAAACGGAGCTCCGGCAAATCCTATCAGCGGAACCCTGCCATTCAGTTCAGAAGAAACCATCTCAAGGCTCTTCAATACATAACCCAGGTCGCGCTGCGGATCGCAGATCCTGAGGTTGCGCACATCCTCCGGACTCCGCAATGGATTCTCGAACACGGGGCCGGGAGCAAAGTCAAAACGTATCCCCATTCCTTCCAGCGGAAGCAGGATGTCTGCAAAAATGATGGCGGCATCCACCTCAAAAGCCTTCACCGGCTGCAGCGTAACCTCCGCCGCAATCTCCGGAGTCTTAAACATTTCAATAAGGCTATGCTTTTCACGAAGATCCCGATAAGACTTCATATATCTCCCAGCCTGGCGCATAAACCAGACCGGAGTGCAATCCGTGCTTTCGACACGACACGCTTTCAGAAATCTTTCATTTCGACTCATAAGATTCTCTCGCTGGGCCCATGAATCCGATTCATTGCGAGATTCGCGGCAAAAGCCGGCACGAATTTCGCCCTCTACGTGCATGTAAATTACGACAGATCGATATCCGCGTAAATGGGCAGATGATCGGATATTCGGTCTGGGCCATAATTTACCCCATTTACCACTCCAGGATTTGTCGAAAGCTCGCCAGCCTGCCGATCGCGAATCTCTCCGCCGCGCAATGCCTGGACGTTCTTTCCGAACATCCAATCCAGCTTAAAACACAAATAGCCCCGATAGGCTTCCAGTCTTCTCCTGATAAATCGTAGCAGAGAATCAGGAAGATGGGCCGACTCTTCCAGGGAATCCATCATGGAGCGCGCTGTCTCGTCATTGGAGTTCAGCCCGGCCCAGCAGAACCCATCCTGTTGCACGGCCGTGAACAGCGGTTCGCATCCGGCTTCGGGATGGAGCAACTCAGTTTTTACTTTCTCGGGCGAACTGCAAAGCAACCGCAGGACCGATTTCGCAGTTCTCCATTTTGTGCCCCGCCCGAAGGTGTTCCCATTAAGATCGCCCGCCAAAATGGCAGCCGCTTTTCCTGAAAATGGAAGTCTCCGCAGGATATGTTGCATCTGGCGGCAACGACATTGCGGTGTATTGCGCAGCTCAAGATGCACCGCCCCCACCCAGAGATCTGAAGTACCAAGCTGCAGCCGAACCCAAAGACAGTTGCGCCAACCAAACCGTTTTTCCTTGAACTCATAGGGCTCAAAAGTAACCGGCAGCGGAACAACGCATTTATCAATGATAGGATAGCGGCTCAGAATCGCGTTCCCCTGAAGGCCCTCGCGATTCTCTCCCTGCGCGGTCAAATCATCGTCGACACCCTTGGTAAGCTCATAGTATGCAGGACCAAAGACCGCGTGCATCCCCAGTCCTTCCGCCAGATCCCGCGCCACATTTCGATTCCCGGACCGAGCCATTCCCAGATCCGCTTCATTCAGGACGATCACATCCGCCCATTTCAGAATTTCGTGGTTTTGGAATTTCTCGAGAATCCGCGTGAAGTTTTTCCCCTTTTCAATATTCCATTGGGCAATTCGAAGGAATGACCGCAGCCGCGGCTGTATATTCTCGTGGAAAAAAACCTGCGGAGTCTCCAGATAGGATTCAAGCGCCTCGCCATGTTCAGCGAAAAAACTCGAATTCCTGAGTTCATCCAGGGTCGCGAATTTTTGCAGATTCCCGATCCAGGATGCTTGCCAGCCCATATTCAGTTATCCGTTCCTCGAATCCTCACCCACCGAACTCTGTCATTTTGCCTTTGCCAGCGCCTTCATAAAGTCTGCATTCATAGCCTGAAAATCCTTCAGCGAAACAAGAAGACCTGGCCGGCGCAGCTCATCAAGTCCAACGGTATATTGTTCCGGATGAATAAAGTGATACACACGCAAGGATATCGATTCCCCAAACTCTGAAATTCCGACGGCACGATCGGTGATCGTCCTTCCAGCCACACTCCCTTTTTCGGGCGGCGGCGTTCGCTCCATCTTGTGGAAGCGAGGGAAGGCAGGCTCCAGATTTGCCCGAAGCTTCCCCACCAGCCTGTCCACTTCCTTTGCATGAGCCGCTGCGGCCGCATACGCCCGCAAACGCAGAGGCGGCTTCAAACCGGTATCGGTGGCCATCCGCACCAGATCAGGGATGTGTTTTGCATACCTTTCAAGCTCACTATTCCACGCCAGTATCTGTTCGGCATAGATACGAAGCCGCTGCTTCAACATCTCGTCCGGCGGAGGATATTTAAATGGGAAGTCCTCGTTGGTACTTGCACGATCGCGCGCGCGGGCGAAAGGGTCTCCAAGAAAAGACCGGAGTTCATAATTCTCCCACAGGCTTGCCGGCGGATCGTTATCCTTGTTTTTCTCTTTTTCCTCGTCCTTCCGGTCTACCCCTTTGCCCTCCTTTTGAGGATGATCCAGGTGCAGCTCAATCTCATAGGACGGACCCAGCGGTCGGAGCATATCCTGGAATCGCTCATAGCTTCTTTCATCCAGGATTGTCCCGTTTACGACCATTTGTTTTTCATGGAAGACAAAAGCGGCCTCCAATCCCTGGCATAGATCGCTTTCATGGAAGCGCAGCCAGACATCCGCCAACTCACTTGCCGTGGTTCGATTGGGCACTCTATCCAGGACATCGGAAGTACGGAACGCTGCGGATACAGCATCCGGGTATGCGGGGAGCGCTAGAAAAAACCAAAGAACCAAGCGATACATTTTGTTCCTGACTCTCCATCTCCGCTTTCAGGGTACGCGCCAGCTTTGGCTTTGTACAGGCACAGGCGCCATTCACAATAACGCAGAGCGCCCCATCGCGCCTGCCGGAACATGGAGGAGGTTACTATGTACGACTTTCGATCTCATAGGCGGCTTTATTCCGTATCGCGGTCAATTCGATACTTTTGGGAGCGGGTCCCACAAGGCACACCTGGGCCGGCAACCGGACCAACTGATCCAGCATCGGCCGCAAAATCCCAGCGCTCGATGAATTGAAAATACGGAGGAGACTGTCAGCCGCAGCACTAACGGCATCAAATAGATCCGGATATTCGGCCGGCACGCTGGCGTTCTCCGAAATCAGTTGCGCCAGTGCCGGCACAGAATCCGCCGATCCGATTTCTCCGAGGGAAATCGCGGCAAGCTTCACGGTTGATGCGTCATAATGAGACAGCATTTCCTCCAGTCCCGACCGCGAGTTTTCGCCTATGCTGACCAGCGCCTGCGCGGCAGACACCTGGACCACCGCAGTATGATCTTTGAGCGCAGCAAGCAAGGAAGGCACAGCGGCTTCAGCCATGAGAGACCCGAGAGCCCTGGCTGCCTGTGCACGCATCTGCGTATCTTTGAATCCCATCGCAACTATAAGCGCGGGAACCGCGACCTGCCCTTCACGCACGGCTGCATCGAAATCGCCACGCAAGACGGCCGCTTCCGCCCGCTGTTCCGCATTTTCAGGTGACAGGACTATCGAGTTCAACGCAGAGGCCGCGGCATCCGCAACAGCCTTTCGGGCCGAAGCCATCGCGGATCGAAGGCATGAGGCAGCCTGCAACCCTCCTATTCTTCCAAGGCCTTTGATAGCGGCAACCTGCACAGCTTCATTGGAATCGGATGCAGCCTTAACCAAAGCCTCCACTCCCTGTTCGGACTGCAGCAGGCCAAGCGCTTCCGCAGCAGCAAGACGCGTTTCATAATCTCTATTCGCGGTAGCCTTTGCCAATGCGCCGACGGCGCGCGCCTCTCCGATCTGACCAAGCGATATCGCGGCCGCCTTCCTCACCTCTGAACGGCTGTCTTCCAGCTTTCCCGCGAGAGATTCAATGGCCGCAGCATCCTTTATCACTCCCAGGGTGATGGCTGCCCTGCGCCGCGTTTCCTTTTCTCCGGACTCAAGAGCCTGGATGAGCGGCTGGACGGCTGCCGTTCCCACGGAGGCCAATGCTCGCCCGATCGCTTCATGTTCAGCCGCCAGTCCGGTATCGGTATTTTTGATGGATCGGCTGAGCGCACTCACGAGAGGGTCGGCGGAGGCAGGGTGACCGATGGTTTCCAGGGCGTTGATCGCCGCGAGACGCACATCGGCATTTTCATCCTGAAGGAGTTCCACAAGAGCCGGAACAGCCTTCCGGTTTTTGTCAGCACCCAGACTCCTGACCGTCTTTATCCGGATGTCGGGATCAGGGGATTTCAGCTGCCGCAATGTCCACCAGAGCATTATTTCGTCCCCGGCTGAAAAAATTACGAATTACGAATTACGAATTACGAATTACGAATTGCGAATTACGAATTACGAATTGAAAGCGCATTGTGCAGTCATTCGTAATTCGTAACTATGGCTAATAGGCTTTTGCAAAGATCCCTTTTTCATTTGCAGGCTGTCCGCAAAAGATGCAGGTACCCTTTTCGTTTGGTTGCTCCAGAGGAATACAGCGCAAGGTTGCTTTTGTGGCTTCCTTGATCGATTGTTCGCATTTTGCACTGCCGCACCAGTAAGAAGAGGCAAAGCCTTTTTCAACAACCGACTGGAACTCCTCATAATTTTTGGGATCCGCTGTGTTTGCATTGCGGAAATTCAGGGCGCGCTCCAACAGGGCTTTCTGGATTATTTCCAGTGTCTGTTTCACAGCTTCGGTTAAACCCGCCTGGGCTACAAAGGATTTCCCTTCTTTGCCCGGCTTATCGCGCCGCGCCAGAACCACGGTCTCCTTCTGAACGTCCTTGGGCCCTATCTCGATACGCAGGGGGACGCCGCGCATCTCCCAGTCATTGAACCTGAAGCCGGGAGTAAGCCCCTCGCGCTCGTCGAGCACAACTCGAATACCCGAAGCCACAAGCTCATTCCGAACAGCCCGGGCCGTTTCGGTAACCTTGCTTTTCTCTTCGTCTGTCTTGAAGATCGGAACAATCACAACCTGATGGGGTGCCAGGCGTGGCGGCAGAATCAAACCCTGATCATCGCCATGGACCATAATGATGGCGCCGATAAACCTGGTGGACAAGCCCCAGGAGGTAGTCCAGCAATGCTGCAGAACTCCGCTTTTGTCGAGGTATTGAATGTCGAAGGCTTTGGCAAAATTCTGCCCCAGGTTGTGCGATGTACCGGACTGCAGGGCTTTCCCATCCCCCATCATCGCCTCAATCGAGTATGTCTCGTTGGCTCCGGCAAACCTCTCGGAAGCTGATTTCCGCCCGGGTATTACCGGGATGGCGGCTTCATTGAAGGCAAAATCCTGGTAGACACCGAGCATCTGGCGGGTTTCCGCCTCAGCCTCTTCCGCCGTTGCATGCGCTGTATGCCCTTCCTGCCAGAAGAACTCCAGGGTGCGCAGGAAAAGCTTTGTTCTCAATTCCCACCGCACTACGCTGTTCCACTGATTGATCAGAAGCGGGAGATCTCTGTAGGACTGAATCCACTTGGAGAAGGAATGTCCGATGATCGTCTCTGAAGTCGGACGCACAACAAGCGGCTCTTCCAATTCCTCTCCGCCGCCGTGCGTAACCACTGCCAGCTCCGGAGAGAAACCTTCGACATGCGATTTCTCCTTATCGATAAAGCTGCGCGGAATGAGAAGCGGGAATGCAGCGTTGACGTGACCCGTTGCTTTGAAGGCGCGATCCAGATACTGCTGAATATTTTCCCACAGGGCCCAGCCATACGGCCGGACAATCATGCAACCGCGCACTGGAGCATAATCAGCAAGCTTCGCCTGGATTACAAGCTGGTTGTACCACTCCGAGAAATCTTCAGAACGGGACGGAAGTTTGAGTTCAGACATGTCGGCATCACCCTCTTCTTTAATAGTATCCTGCAGTAAAATCGAAGGCTAGAAGCCTATAAGAGCAATCGGCCGGTGTCAATGCTTAGTGGTTCCAGTCCTGCATCCGAATTCAGCAACCGGCGATCCTCGGTCTTTCTCTTTTGTAATCAACTACTCCAGCCGATAAGAAGCCAATCTGCCGATCGGGCCAAATTGCCGGAGCTGCATGGAACTGCTATAGTTTTTACCTGCCGCCAGTAATCAGCAGGGATGGAGGAATTGGGCATTGAGTTTTGTGGAGAAATCGGGGAAACGCTGGCGGAAAGCAGAACTGCATGCGCACTGCAGCCTGGACCCGGCCGATTACCGTTTCTGCGGGCATACTCCACACCAACTCCTCTCCCACGCGGCCAGGCTGGGATACGAGATCCTATCGATTACCTGCCACAATAAAGACGTGTGGACCGAAGAACTCTCTGATTATGCCCAGGGCCTGGGCATTACGCTGATCCCTGGGATGGAGGTCACGGCAGAACGCACGCGGCATACACTCGTCTACAATTTTCATGCAAAGGCGGAAGAGCTCAATACGCTAGGGAAGATACGCGCACGATCCAGGGAGGATACGATGGTTATCGCGCCGCATCCGTTTTTCCCGGGAAGCATCTGCCTGCGAGGATTGCTGGAAAGAAACCTCGATCTTTTTGATGCCATTGAATGTTCCGGATTCCAGATCCGCGGCCTTGATTTCAACCGGCGCGCGGAGGCCCTTGCCGCCAGGACCGGCAAACCGCTGGTGGGCAACGGAGACGTCCATTATTTGTGGCAACTCGGACGCACCTTCACCTGGATTTATTCAGAACCCGGAGTGAGGTCTATTGCGCAGGCGGTCAAGCAAGGGCTTGTACGGATGGAAAAATCGCCGATAACGGTATATGAGGCGGCAAAGTGGTGGGCTGCTTCGCTCTGGAAATGTGCATTCCCGATCAACGCGGAAACAGGCAAATCCCCGGCCGGCAGCCGGAACCCCGTCTCAGATAAAATCGAAAACGGAAGATGCTTTGGATCCGCGCAGGAGGGCATGAAGCCTTAGCGCGTCCATATCTGTCAAGAGTGCCAGGAAATTGCACACAGCGCGACCTGCCTCCATTTGCCCTCCCCCGAAGCACTCTTCAATGATCGGTCGATAGTATCGGGGAAACAGCGCCACGCTCTCCTTCTCCAGGACTTCCTGCATGAGCAGTTGGAATAAATCCCTTAACACTTCTCTTCCCTTGGTGCTCATGGCGGCAACCCGAGGGTCGGTAATCACTGCTTCCCAGATCACGGACTTGCAGAGCAGCGACAAAATTCTCGCTTCGCCCGGAACATTCAATTGCCACGAAAAATCCGCACGATGGCTGCCGCTGCAGGCCTCCACGGATACAGACGTTATCAGATCGTTTAGGATATTGCGCATGGCAGCTTTGCGCTGTGCCCGCTCATCTCCCTGATCCGAGGGAAGAATCCTGCGTTTCAAATCAGCCAGGCAATCGCGCACTTCCACGATCGACAACGTCGGAGCTTCTTCGTCTTCACGCGCTTCCTCATAGTGAGCATGCACTCGACGCGTAAAACGAACCTGGTCGAGGTCCCCCGGGTGCAGGAACTGCGCCTGAAGGGCATCTTCGACATCATGCACGGAATAGGCGCAATCATCAGCCCAGTCCAGGATCTGGCAGGCTATGGAGGTCTTGGGGATGAGGTTTTTCTTTTTGGATTTGACCTTGAGAATCGGGCTTCCTTTGTCCAGGGCCCAACGGGCGGAAGGCATGTCAGAAGCAAAAATAAACTTGTTGTTTCGCGGTTCCTGCTCATACGGGTACTTCAGGACACCGGCTAATGTGGCCCGAGTCAGATTTAGCCCGGGATATGAAGGGGACTTCGGTTCTGCAGCGACCAGAATATGGAAGGTCTGCGCATTCCCTTCAAATCGGAGAGCCCTTTTGCCCGTGAGTCTGGCCCGCTGACTGACCTCCCGCATACACGCATCCAGCGTCTGTTCACCGGCATGACCAAATGGAGGGTGCCCCAAATCATGCGCAAGCGCCGCCGCCTCCGCCAACTCTGGAACAAGGCAACGCTGGAGCAGCGGTTGTTCGAAGATCAGGTTTTGGGCTATTGCCCGCGCGATCTGTGCCGCCTCGAAACTATGAGTCAAACGCGTACGATAGAAATCCGCCTGCCCGATACCAAAAACCTGCGTTTTTCCCTGGAGCCGGCGGAAGGCGGCGCTGTGTAAAATCCTGTCCCGGTCTCTTTCGGTCGCATGCCGATGGTCTTTCGGCGAGGCAGGCGCTTCCGGATATTTTCGCTCCAGCAGAAAGTCATCCATTGTGAGTTCCCGGTTCATCGCTCCCAGTTCCCGGTTTTCCATAAGATCCTTTATAAGATCCACAATGCAAAACCGGAAACAGTCCGGCGAGAAACTACAGTCTATGAAGTCTTGTCAGCTCGGTTTTCAAGTATTCAAAAGCTTGATGAGGGTCGTCACAGAAATGAACCAGATTGCGATCTTCCGGAGAAACGGTTCCCCATCGAACCATCGAATCAAAGTTGAGCACCTCGTTCCAGTATTCTGATCCATAGATGAGGACTGGCATCTGCTTATGAGTCTTCTTGGTCTGAACCAGCGTCAGTACTTCGAAAGCCTCATCCAAAGTGCCAAACCCGCCCGGGAAAATAACCAGGGCCTTTGCCGGATAAACGAACCAGAATTTGCGCATAAAGAAATAGTGGAATTCGAAGGCTAGCTCTTCCGGGACAAATTGATTGATCTTCTGCTCCATCGGAAGGCTGATCGAAAACCCTATCGACTGACCGCCAGCCTCCTGAGCACCACGGTTTGCTGCTTCCATGATTCCCGGCCCTCCGCCGGAACAGATCATGAGGCGCTTGGCTCCGCCATCCAGAGTCTTTGCCCAGCTGACAATCAGTTGAGCCAGTGTTGCGGCATCCTCATAATAGCGTGACAGCAATACAGACTTCTCCGCCCTTTCCATTTCCTCGGGCGCAGGTCGGGTATTGCCCTGCGGGGCATTCAGCTGCGCTCGCAAGTCATCCAGATGCCGCTGAGATTGCTCCCGGGGAAGTATCCTCGCCGATCCGAAAAACACGATTGTGTCCTTTACGTGCTGCCACTTCAGACGGCTCGCCGGTTCAAGATATTCGCTGAGGATTCGAACAAGACGTGCATCTTTGCCATGCAGGAAACCCGGGTTCTGATATGCTTTTACAGGCAATTTGCGTGTCTCGCTCATTCTATTCCTCTCCATACCCGGAAGTGAGTCTACCGGAAAAAACTGCAGCTCGGATCTCAAACAACAGCATGGTGATTCACCGGACCGGATCCCTTGCCCAACCCGGGATTTGTTTCGATGGCCTTCGTTACAAACCTCTTACCGATTTCAACTGCATCCCGAAGGGTCAGCCCTTTGGCCAGTTCAGCCGTAATGCATGCGGAAAATGTGCACCCGGTCCCATGCGTATGCGGAGTGAATACCCGGGCAGATCGATACAAAGAAAACTCACCCTCCGCGTAGAGTACATCAATAGCATCCGATTCCAGATGCCCACCTTTGACCAGCACCGCGCGAGCGCCTTTGTCGGCTATTCGCCTGGCAGCTTCTTTCATGCTTTCAAGATCAGATACCGCAATGCCCGCGAGTTCACCGGCCTCAAACAAGTTCGGAGTAACAAGCGAGGCACAGGGCAGCAATAGACTGGCAAACGCCGATCTCGCCCGCTCCGCCATCAGAGGTTGCCCGTGCTTGCTGATCATGACAGGATCCACAACCAGCGGGAATGAAAAGCTGCGCGCTTTGTGCGCAAGAAGCTCTACAACCTCCGGACCGCCCAAAGCTCCTGTCTTGGCTGCCCCGGGAGGCACGTCTTCCAGCACCGCGTCCAACTGCTCTTCAATAAGCCTGGGAGATAATACTTCGACGCAAGAAACGCGCAAGGTATTCTGCACGGTGATCAATGTAAGGACGCTTGTCCCATACACCCCTCTCTGGTGAAAGGTCTTCAGGTCGGCCTGTATTCCGGCACCTCCGGAGGGATCAGAACCTGCAATGGTTAAAGCGGTGAAGGTCATGGGATGTAACCGTTGTCGGTTTAAAGGTTTTTCTACCCCTTTGCGAACGGGCAAATTCTATCAAAAACCGGCAGCAATGCTGTAATTTCTTGACATTTAATTCAAACGCATGATTAGATCATACGTATGAATGAAACGAAGCAAAAAATCCTGGATACGGCTGAACGGTTGTTCGCCGAGAATGGATATTCGGCCACATCGCTGCGTCATATCATTGCCGAGGCGGGGGTGAATCTGGCTGCCATCCATTATCACTTCGGCTCGAAGCAGGATTTGCTGGATCAGCTGGTGCTTAGAAAAGCAGGTCCCCTGAACGAACGACGGCTAAAGCTCCTTGACCAGTTTGAGACAGAGGCGGCTCCGGCCCCGCCCTCCGTTGAAAAGATAATGGAAGCCCTGATCGCGCCGGCCATATTGATGGAAAAAAGCCCCGAATTCGTAAAGCTTACGGGAAGAATGATATCGGACGGGATGATGCCCGAAATCGCGCAGCGCCACTTTCTACCGATGATTACGCGCTTTATGTCAGCACTCCACAAGGCGTTGCCTGATGTGCCGGAAGGAGAATTGCGCTGGAAGATGCGTTTCGTGATCGGCGCGATGGCGCAGACGTTGACAGCCCAGCCCGCAACATTTCCGGACCGCGCGCAGGAATCGACGCTGTCCATTTCCAGGATGCTGGTTGCCTTTGTCAGCAGCGGGTTGCGCGGAACAGCAGCAGCAGACAATGAAATTGAGGTGAGCCAATGAAGTATGCGTGGGTCCTCTTCTTCTCTCTTCTTATTCCGGGAATAGCCACAGGTCAGTCTGCACCACTGGTACTGAGCCTGAAAAGAGCCGTTGAAATTGCCGTGGCTCCCGAGGGAAATGCACAAATACAGCTTTCCGGCGAAGCCCTGCAACAGGCCAGGATGCGCTCCGGCCAGGCAAAGGCTGCGTTGCTGCCCGACATATCGTCGTCTTTGACGTACAGAAATCAGACGATGAATCTTCGTGCCAACGGCCTTCGATTCGATATCCCGACCATTCCGGGCTATTCCTTTGCTTTTCCCTCGCTGGTAGGCCCCTTCGGCGTAACCGATGCGCGCATCAGCGGCTCCCAGAGCATCTTTGACTTCAGCTCCATTCGCCGTTTTCAGGCAGCAAAATCGGGAGTATCCGCCGCGGAATCGGATGTATCGAATGCGCAGGAACAGGTGGCCGGCCGAGTGGCTCGCGCCTATCTTCTCGCGATTCGCGCGGATGCGGATCTCGAAGCGGCCAAGGCCAATATCGCCTTGTCCCAGGCGGTACTCCAGCAGGCAGAGAATCAAAAGAAAGCGGGCACCGGTACGGGCATCGAAATTACACGAGCAAAAGTGCAATTGGCGAATGATCAACAGCGCCGGCTCGTGTCTGAAAACGCAAAACGCAGCGCACATCTGCAGCTGCTGCGATCCATGAATGTGCAGATGGACATCGATCTGGAATTAACCGACAAGCTTGGATATCTCCCCGTTGACAAGATCACGCTGGAGCAAGCCAAGGCGCAAGCGATGAGCTCGCGGCCGGATCTTAAAGCGCAGATGCAACGCGAACAGAGCGCCCGGCTTTCGGCAAGCGCCACGAAACTGGAACGATTGCCATCTCTCGGCTTTTTCGGCGACTATGGATCGATAGGCTCAAGCATCTTTGACAGCTCACTACCCACTCGAACCTATGGATTGACGCTTCGCATCCCTATCTTCGACGGTGGCCGCCGGGATGCCAGAAGAACGGAAGCCGCATCCCAGTACCGCGCAGAGACAGTTCGAACCAAAGATCTGAAAAATCAGATTGAGTTGGATATTCGTCTTGCGCTTGACGCACTGCGGTCGGCAGAGGAACAGGTTGATGTGGCTCGCGAAGGCCTGGATCTTTCGGAAAATGAACTGGCCCAGGCTCGCCGCCGCTATGAAGCGGGGATGGCAAACAGCCTGGAGGTTACCGATGCGCAAACGCGTCTGGAGCGAGCTCGCGACAACCAGGTACAGGCACTCTATAACTACAATGTTGCACGGATTGACTTAGAACAGGCAATGGGGAATGTCCGAGGAACGGTGAAATAGCCGATTTTTCCGTCCGGGTACAGAGAACCGAAAACGCGAAATCCAAAATCGAGAGAATCGAATGAAAAAAAGAATAGCAATCGTAATCGTGTTGGTTGTAGTGATTGCCGGCGCTTATATCTTCATTTCCAGGCGATCGAGTCAAGATCAGGCTAATGGGATTGCAGTTTCCGGAAACATCGAGTTGACGGAGGTCAATATCGCCTTCAAAACCGCCGGGAAACTGATTGAACGCACGGTCGATGAAGGAGATGTGGTAAAGAAAGAACAGATCATCGCCCGACTCGATCGCGACCAGTTGCTGGCCCAGAAAGAACGGGAGACGGCAGGATTGAATTCGGCTCAATCCCAGCTTGCCCAATCCGAAACATCGCTGGCCTGGCAAAAAGAGAATTTGGCCGCCGACATCGAGCAGCGCAAAGCGGACATCCTGTCCAACGAAGCCAGGCTTGAGGAATTGAAAAACGGCTCGCGGCCGCAGGAAAAACAGGAAGCAAAAGCAGCCGTTGATTCCGCGCAGGCCGAAAATGAACGAGCCAAACGGGACTGGGATCGTGCGCAGTCTCTCTATAAAAACGACGATATCTCAACCGCGCAATACGACCAATATCGCAGCCGCTGGGAAGGATCGGAGGCTGCGCTGAAACAGGCAAAGGAGCGGCAGTCGCTGGTAATAGCGGGCCCACGAGCCGAACAGATCGCGGCGGCGCAAGCCCAGGTCCAGCGGGCTCGCGCCTCTCTCAAAATGGCCGAATCCAACGCACTCGAAATCAAACGTCGCCAGCAGGATCTTGCCTTCAGGCGATCCGAAATTGAGCGTGCCAAAGCCAATCTGGCGCTGATCGAAACGCAGCTTTCCGACACTATAGCCATATCGCCGGTGGATGGCGTGGTACTGGTCAAGGCTGCTGATGTAGGAGAAATATTGGCTGCGGGAACCACCGTCGTTACGGTCGGTGATATCGATCATCCCTGGCTCCGGGCTTATATCAACGAAACCGATTTGGGCCGCGTAAAACTTGGCACCAAGGCAAAGATCACAACCGACTCCTATCCCGGAAAGACCTACGAGGGCAAAGTCAGTTTCATCGCATCCGAAGCCGAATTCACGCCCAAGCAGATCCAGACAAAAGAGGAGCGCGTCAAGCTCGTTTACAGGATCAAGATCGATTTGGACAATCGGCAGCACGAACTGAAATCAAATATGCCGGCCGATGCCGTCATTACGCTGGAGTAGCGGATGGGTACGATCATCCAGACACAGGAACTGACGCGTCGGTTTGGAGAGCTTATCGCCGTTGACCATCTCAACCTGTCGATCGAGGCCGGCGAAATATTCGGGCTCGTCGGCCCGGACGGTGCGGGAAAAACCACGACGCTGCGCATGCTCTGTGGACTTGTGAATCCGACGGAAGGAACCGCCAATGTGGCCGGTCACGATGTTACGCGCGATCCACAGGCGGTAAAGGACCAGATCGGCTATATGGCCCAGAAATTCGGGCTTTATCTCGATCTTTCCGTTCAGGAAAACATGGACTTCTATGCGGACCTGTTCGGAATTGTCGGAGCGGAACGCAAAGAGCTTACCGCCCAATTGTTGCGCATGACGCGCATGGAGCCATTCCGGGAGCGGCAGGCAGGAAGGCTTTCCGGCGGCATGAAACAGAAGCTAGCACTCATGTGTACTCTGCTGCACCGTCCCCAGATCCTGTTTCTCGACGAACCGACGAACGGAGTGGATCCGGTATCCAGACGCGATTTCTGGGCCATTCTGTATCAGTTGCTCAAGGATGGAATCACGATACTGATGACAACAGCCTATCTCGATGAAGCGGAGCGGTGCAATCGAGTGGGTCTGATGCATCGGGGAAAACTGATTCGCTGCGATGCACCGGAGGCGCTGAAGCATGCGGCGGGGGCAGACTCCATGGAGGCTGTTTTTATTCAGGGGGTCCGCTCGGCTGAAGCGGAGGAGGCCAAACAATGAGCGGCTGGGCAGTGGAAACCGTCGAACTGGTCAAGTCATTCGGGCCGTTTGTGGCCGTGGACCACGTGTCTCTTCAGGTTAAGAAAGGGGAAATATTCGGCTTCCTGGGACCCAATGGAGCCGGCAAATCGACGACCATACGCATGCTCTGTGGATTGCTGACGCCGACATCCGGACGGGCACTTGTTGGCGATCTGGACGTAGCGATCAAACCGGAGCAGGTCCGACGCAACATCGGGTACATGTCGCAGAAGTTTTCTCTCTACGACGATCTCACCGTCGAGCAGAACATCGATTTCTTCGCCGGATTATACGGTGTCCCGAAGGAGCGTCGTGAAGAACGCAAAAAATACGTACTGGGAATGGCAAACCTGACGGACAGGCACGATGCAATGACGGCAACCCTCTCCGGCGGCTGGAAACAGAGGCTGGCGCTCGGCTGCGCCATATTGCACGATCCACCGGTATTGTTTTTGGATGAACCGACTTCAGGCGTGGATCCGATCGCGCGCGCCTCATTCTGGGACCTGATCCGCGAGATGGCATCAACGGGCCACACCATATTCGTCAGTACGCATTACATGGACGAAGCCGAATATTGCCATAGACTGGCCCTGATGTATCGAGGGCGCGTGATCGCGCTGGGAGCACCGGCTGAATTGCGTGCCGGCCTGAGCACGCAGGTCCTGCTCCAATTGGACACCTCCGCGCCGCTGGAAACCATGCGCGCGCTGGAACAAGCCCCGGGAATCCTTGAAGTCGCGGTTTTTGGAGGAGGCCTCCATGTGGCCGTATCAGAGCACGACACAGGGGTAGCCACTATTCGCGAACGACTCTCCGCAGAGAAAATTGACATCCACCGGCTTCAGAAGATACAGCCCTCGCTCGAAGATGTATTCGTGGCTTTGATTGAGGAGGAGGAGAGGAAGCTGGCATGATTTACCGACGCACACGCGCAGTCTTTCTCAAGGAACTGCATCACATCATCCGCGACGCACGCAGTCTCGCGCTGGCTCTCGCGATGCCCTTTATGATGCTTTTGCTATATGGGTACGCGCTAAGTCTGGACGTCGACCTGATCCCGACGCTGATTTATGATCAGGACGGCACGGCAGCCAGTCGCGCCCTCACCCGTCAGTTCCAGGCGTCCCGCTTTTTTGATCTGCGTGGTTTTGCTAATTCCTATAAACAGATCGAGCTCGGGATCGACAAAAACTCCATCCTGATCGGAATCGTGATCCCGCGCGGATTTGGAGGAGATATAGCCTCGGGCCATGGCACCAGCGTTCAACTCCTGGTTGATGGAAGCGATTCGAATAAATCGGGCATCGCGTTGGGCTATGCGGAAAGCGTGGTACAGGTTTATTCTGCCCAGGTCCGGCCGCAAAGGCTCCCGGTCATGCGAACCACTCCCATGGTCGATGCCAGAATGCGTGTCTGGTATAACAGTTCCCTTCAATCCAGAAATTTCGTAGTGCCGGGCTTGATTGCAGTCATCCTGATGATTCTTGCAGGCCAACTCACATCTTTAACCATCGCCCGTGAATGGGAAATGGGTACTATGGAACAAATTCTCTCCACCCCTCTGCGGCCTGCGGAAATGGTGGTTGGGAAAATGCTGGCCTATTTTGTTGTCGGTCTTGCCGACTCGGTCATGGCGCTGGTCGTCGGGCTGGCAATTTTCAATGTGCCATTTCGCGGCAGCATTTTGCTGCTGGCTCTGTCCACCACACTTTTCCTTTGCGGCGTGCTGTTCTGGGGCATTTATATGTCCTGCGGGGCACGAACCCAGGTAGAGGCTTATCAAAAGGCCATGCTCAGCACCTTCCTGCCGGGATTCCTGCTTTCCGGCTTCGTATTCACGATTGACACCATGCCCAAAGTGCTTCAGATCATCAGCCTGGTGATACCCGCCCGCTATTTTGTCTCCGCACTGAAATCCATCTTCCTGAAGGGGGGAGGGATTTCCATCATCTGGGATCAACTCGTTTTCATGGCTATATTCACAGTGATCGTTTTCTGGCTGGCGATACGTAAACTGAAAAGCCAAAGGGTGGCATAAAAATGTGGGAGCGCATCCGCGTCATTTTGCGTAAAGAACTCATTCAAACCCTGCGAGAGCCACAGATGCGCGGGATGCTGTTTCTTGCACCGCTGATCCAGTTACTGATCTTTGGATACGCGGTAACGCTCGATGTCGACCACGCCCGCATTGCATGGCGCGACATGAGTCGCACGCCGGAAAGCCGTGCCTTGCGTGCCAGATTCGAGGGATCGGGACGATTCGAGATTGTGGCCCTGCCTGAAAGCGAGGAGGATGTTCAACAACTGCTCGATAAAAGCGAAGTTCATGCGGTTGTTGCTGTTCTTCCGGAATTTGCGCGCGATTTGGCCCGGGGCAGAACGGCTCAGGTTCAGGTATTGCTGGACGGCACGAATTCCAATACCGCTTCGCTGATTTCTGCTTATGCCGCCGGGGTGATTGCCGGCTTTAGCACGGATGTGGCACTGAATCCATCCAAGAATCAACAGATGATCCAGTTGACGCTGCGAAATCCGGATGGAAGGCCGGTTGCAGGCCAGATCGTGTCGGGAACACGCGTCTGGTTCAATCCCGATCTGCGCAGCCGTAACTTTTTCATACCAGGAGTCACGGCGAACCTTCTTCTGATGCTGACCCTGATGCTCACCGCACAGGCGATTATCCGCGAAAAGGAAATTGGCACCATGGAGCAGTTGATGGTGACACCGATGCGGCCGATTGAGCTCATGCTTGGCAAGACCCTCCCCTTCGCCGCTGTCGGGCTGGTCAATATGATGATAGTGACTGCAGTTGCGCTGCTGTGGTTTAACATTCCCTTCCGCGGTAATTTTCTGCTGCTGATGTTCTGCGCTCTGCTCTATCTATTGCCGAGTCTCGGAGCCGGTCTGTATCTGTCCACCATCTCCAATACGCAACAGCAGGCCAACATGGGGTCTTTCTTCATCACGACTCCGGCATTTATGCTGAGCGGCTTTGCGTTTCCTATCAGCAATATGCCCTTAATCGTGCAATACCTTACCTACTTAAACCCAATCCGCTACTTCATGGAAATTGTTCGCGGCGTATTTATCAAAGGAGTGGGAATTTCGGTATTGTGGCCCCAGATGCTGATCCTGGGCATCTATGGAGTCCTCATTCTTGCGCTCAGCGCCATTCGCTTCCATAAGACGCTGGATTAGCGCCGTCTTTCGCAACTCGGTTCAGATTCTGCGGACCGGCTATTCGGCGGAAGCGGGCTCGGTGTGGATTACCACACGACCGAGTTCAGGAAATTCCCGGCGAAGCCGGTTTTCAACCTCTTCCGCAATCTCATGAACTTCGGCAATCGAAGCACGCGCATTCACCAGCAGATGAAATGCCAGGTAAATTCTGGCGTCGACTCTATGCAACTGAATATCGTGACAGCCGCAGCTTTGGGAAAATTCCGCACTGACGGCTTGCACGCGCACGGTGTAGATTTGCGCCTCATCCTCGCTTAGAGGGGATCCCACGCCAGCCTCTTCGGAGCGAGGCTCTATATGTGCACATATTTCAGCGATAGGCGCCGACTCGCTTATCCGGGCCAACTCCACGCGGATCCGCGCTTCGAGATTGGATGCCTGCTCATGTGCCTGCTCGAAACTGACATCGGGATCAACCTCGACATCAAGGTCAATCCATATCCCCCGCTCGGTCCAGTGGGTCGTCACATTGTGGACGGAAACATGTTCGCTGGAGGCGACGGCATGGATCCTTTCCAGGATGCCCTCGCTTTCCGTGGTCGGTTCAGTATGGATCACCACATCCGCTTCGGGAGAAATCGTTCGCACCACGAACTGAGCCTTTTCCGTCAATTCGTGGCTTTCCTCGAAAGACAGGTAACTGGGAACCTCCATGGCCATGTCCACAAAAACATGATTGCCGACATCGCGGACTCGTATGCGCGCCACGCGCTGGACGCCCGGGATCTCCTGCACTGACCGGGAAATTTGCGCCGCCAGACCCTGCGGGGCACGATCCAGCAAGGCATCTACCGCTCGCCTCCCGAGCTTATAGCTGACCCAAATGACAATTGCAGAAACAACTAGCGCGGCAATAGCATCCGCACGCTCAAATAAAGATTTGTCTCCGCCGCGATACTCCCCGATTCTGACCAGGATCAGTCCGCAGATTACAACTACCGAACTCCAGATATCCGTACTGAAATGAAGAGCGTCGGCCTCCAGCGCTTGGCTGCGGTATTTCTTGGCTACTCGAGCCAGCGCTCGTGACCTGGAAAAATCGATCACAATCGACATACCCATGATCAGGAAAGCCCAGAAACTCGGATCAACATCGATGGTGACGAAGAAGAGACGCTTCACCGCCTCATAGATAATCCAGACACATGTAAGGAGAAGAAGAAGTGTCTCCGCAAGAGCGCTGAGGTTTTCGATCTTTCCGTGTCCGTACAGGTGACTCTCGTCTGCCGGTTTGTCGCTGACGCGAACGGCAAAGAGCGTGATCACAGCGGCAACCAAATCGAGTGCGGAATGCGCCGCTTCCGCCAATATCCCAAGGCTGCCCGTCAAAATCCCAATGAAGAGTTTGGTTGCAGTCAGAAATATCGCCGCGACCACCGACGTCGCCGCAACTACCTTCTTCTCGGAACTCTGGGACCGGGCCGAGGAAAATTCATTTTTTTTAGACCGATCATCGAAAAAGGCCACAAAAAAACCCCTAAAGAATGGATTTTTTGTCCCAACTATCAGATCTGCACTTTAGGCTCTGGCAGATCTCGCATGCACATGCCTAAAGCCTGAAATCGAGCCCAGTAGAAAACAATAATAAATAATTTCGGACCGACCCCGATTTAGTCGACGAGGCGGAGGTTTGCCGGATGGCGTCGATGCTCAGCCAGAATTCGCCGCGCCTCCGGAGCAAGTGAGGCTGGGACAAAAAGTCGAATCTGTCCACCCTCCTCATCGCCAACGGGATAAAGACGATTCGGCAATTCCGAAGAATAGTGACAGGGTATGGAATAGCTCTGGAGCAGACTCTTGATTACGGACGCTTCACTATCGGTCCAAGCCCTTGCCACAATAACCGGTTCCGCCTTATCCATGAACTCCTGCATCTTCCCGTCCCCCGCTTTGGTATTGGACGGCCGCTATCTTTGTATTTTAACCGCCGGCTCTTTTCGCTTAAAAGCCTGGAATTCGTAGGTGGCTCCGACGACGACGCCCGATTTGGGGTCATATTTCATCAGGCCCGCAACCGCACCCAGATCCCAGCGAATCTTGCCTGTCCAAAACTGGACTCCTGCGCGCGCCTGGGACAGGTTCTCATTACCGAGTCTTCTTGGCGGCCCCTGGCGCCCATTGACCTCGGCAACCAGGTTGACGCCCTTCAATATGGGAATGATCGTTGCCACGCCATAGGTAAGAGGATCCGTCTGTCGGTCTTCAAGAACCGGGTTGCCCAGAATTGCAAAACCAAGGTCTCCCAGAATCTGGCACCGGCCAACATTTTTTTTAAACAGGAAGCTCGCGTAAAACTCCGTTTCGTCCGTACCCAGGCCGCTGTCATGTTTGGCGTTGGGAAGCTCCACGGCAAACTTGAACGCCAGTGCCGGACGAAATTTTTTTTCGCCCGCAAGCTTCAGCTTGGTTGCGAGAATCAAATCTCCAAAATCACTCGTGGAATTCCCGGAAAATTTTGGCGGATAGGCAGGTTGCGCCGTTCTATTGGAAACAGAAAGCATATCCCGCGCCACGCCCGAGATCTTGAACTCCGCATAATCCCCAACCCCTACCTGCACGCTGGCAACGCCCAGGCGAGTCAAATCCCCTTCAAGGCCGGACAAAGTGTAATGCTGCCCCTGCAGGAATTCCGCGCCGAATTCAGCCCGAACGCGGCCGGTTTCAAGGAGTTCAGCATCATCCGTTCTGAGCGGACGCTGTTGCCCGGAGGCACTCCATGGGATCGATACCAACAACACCGCCAATATCCACCGTACTTGAAACACGCGTCCTCCTTTGGATGGGGAATGCATTATAAACGGAAAGGCCGGCAGGCAAAATAGTTGAGAATCCCCGGTAGAGTGTCCGGGAATCAGGATCGTCTGCTTAGCAGATTGAGATGATGTTGAATAATTGAAACCGCCGCGACGGCGGCAGTTTCGGCTCTCAAAATCCACGGACCCAAGCCGGATACAAGATATCCCGCATTGCGAGCCTGCTCGACCTCGGCCGCATCCCATCCCCCTTCCGGCCCAATGCAGACGACAGTCCGATCCGTTGCCGCATTTTCGGACTGCCAGGGTTCCGGGGCTTTTTCGTAGAACAGGATCCTGGTGGACTCCGCAAAATCATCCAATGCCAGGAAATCGGGGAAATTGAGCGGTTTTCGAAGACTCGGCGCGGCAAGGCGATTGCATTGCCTGGACGCCTCCGTCAAAATTTTTTGCCAGCGCTCCATGCGGGATTCCATTTTATCTTCGGGAATCCGGGCATCACTCCAGCGGGTTCTTAGCGGGATAATTTCGTCTACGCCCAATTCGGTGCACTTCTCCAGAATCCACTCAAACCTGGCGGGTTTGATCAGAGCTGCAGCCAGTGTCAGACGAAAGGGAAAACCAGCGGTCTCTATCGGTATCAGTCCGCCAATCGATACCTCCGTACCGTGGATCTCAACTCGGCCTTCGTACCCCGACCCGGCTCCGTCAAAGATTTCCACGACGTCTCCGGATCGCATTCGCAATACATCCTTCAGATGATGTGCCTGTGCATGCGGAAGAGTGGTTGAGTTTCCGGAGATTAGTTCCCGCGGGACAAAAAATCGTCTTCGGGTCATCGGCGGGTTATCCGAAAATGTCCTTCACTTTATCGAAGATGCTCCGTTCCTGCATCAGATCGTCATCTTTGCTGACCTTAGCCAGCTGCTCGAAGGCCTGTCGCTGCTCTTTGGTCAGTTTTGTGGGCACCACAAGATTAACAGTGACAAACTGATCGCCACGACCTCTTTCGCCGAGACTGACGATCCCCTTATTGCGCAGACGGAATACGGAGCCACTCTGAGTACCTTCGGGAATCTTGAGCTTTTCTTCACCTTCCAGAGTAGGAACGGTAATTTCACAACCCAGAACAGCCTGCGCGATCCCTATTGGCACCTGACAGTAGATGTTGTTTCCCTGCCGCTGAAAGAACGGATGTTCCTCCACGTAGATGACGACATACAGATCGCCGGATGGTCCATTGTGGAGACCGGCTTCACCTTCTCCCTGGATGCGGAGCCTGGCGCCGTTATCCACGCCCGCAGGGATGCGTATTTCCAGGACCTTTTCTCTGCGAACTCGACCCTTTCCCTGGCATGTCTCGCAAGGCTCATTGATCACACGCCCGGTACCGTTGCACTGGTTACACGTTCTGCTGATCGAAAAAAAGCCCTGCTGATAGCGAACCTGTCCCGAACCGTGGCATGTAGGGCAGCTGACAGGATTCTTTCCCTTGGGAGTTCCCCTGCCTTCACAGGCGCCGCAGGTGTCCTGACGGGGTATTTTGATTTTGGTCTTTAGGCCCGATGCCGCTTCGCGGAAGGAAATCTTCAAGTCATACCGGAGATCGGAGCCACGCTCCGGACCACCGCGTCTGCGTCCGCCAAAGATGTCGCCAAACCCGAAGAATTCGCCAAGAATGTCGCCGAAGTCTCCAAAGGTGTTCGGGTCGAACCCGCCGAAACCACCCTGCAGCCCACTGTGGCCGTATCGGTCGTACCGGGAACGCTTCTCTGAATCGCTCAGGATGCTATAGGCTTCCGCGGCTTCCTTGAACTTTTCCTCGGCTCCTTTGTCATTCGGATTCTTATCCGGATGAAATTTGAGAGCCAACTTACGGTAAGCGCTTTTTATTTCCTGATCCGAAGCATCCTGGGCCACGCCAAGGACTTCGTAATAGTCACGTTTATTAGCCAATGAAAATCCCCAATATCACCACACCATCACTATCACTATGACGGAATTTAAGATTTCGAAGTCAAGTCGTCCAATGCAGATTTCATGAGCCTGTCCGCACTAGCGTTCGATTCGTCGCCGGATCCCGGATTTACGGGCCTTAACCCCTCCATTCCGGGGACGCTATACATGGCCGCCGACAATTTGCCTGCGCCTTCTTCCAATCTCGCCAAAAGCTCTCGCAGGGAGTCCGCATTCACATCCTCGGCCGGCAGACTCTTCGTTCTTTGAATCGCCTCTTTTATCATTGCCTGATCGGTGCCGTCAAGCAGCCAGCCAAGATCGGAATAACTTCGGGCGACAGCCGATTCCATGGCCTTGATGCGATTCCTCAATTCGGCGATTTCTCGCGCTTTCAAATCCTTATCCGCGAACTGCTTAGCTTCCAGAACCATTCTGTCTATTTCTTCTTTACTCAACCCTGTCGACGGAGTGATTCGGATCGCCTGCTCTTTGCCGGAAAATACATCTTTCGCGGAAACGCTCAGGATTCCATTGGCATCCATGTCAAACGCAACTTCAATTTGCGCCGCGCCTCGAGGTCCGGGAATGATGCCAACCAGGTTGAACTTTGCCAGAGATCGGTTGAATTGAACCAGTTCCCGTTCTCCCTGCAGGACATGGATCTCAACCACGGTCTGATTGTCCGCCACCGTGGTAAATATGAGCGTTTTTTTCAGCGGAATGGTTGAGTTGTGTTCAATGACCCGGGTAAAGAGCCCGCCCTGCGTTTCCACGCCCAGAGAAAGCGGCAGGACGTCCAGCAGCACGATTTCCTTGATTTCTCCCTGGAGGACTCCGCCCTGAAGAGCAGCCCCGGCGGCAACAACTTCATCCGGGTTGACTTCGAGAGAAGGCTTCATGCCAAAGATCTTTTCAACATGCCTCTGGACTGCGGGAGTACGGGTCTGGCCGCCGACGAGAATAACTTTGTCGATATCCCTGGGAGACAGCCCCGCGTCCGCCAATGACTTTTCGCAAAATGCCGTCGTTCTTTCAATCAGCGGCCGCACCAGTTGTTCGAAGCAATCGCGGGTCAAAACTTTATCGAAATGCCTCGGGCCTTTCGCGTCTGCCGCGATAAAGGGAAGGTTGATCCGTGATTCGCGCTCGCTGGAAAGGTCGCATTTCACGATTTCCGCCGTTTCCCGTAAACGCTGCCGCGCAAGCACATCCTTACTCAGATCAATGCCGGTTTCAGTTTTGAATTCCGCGATCATCCAATCCATGATGCAGCGATCGAAGTCCTCACCGCCGAGAAAACTATCGCCGCAGGTGGAAATCACTTCAAAGACACCCTGGTTAATATCGAGAATGGATACATCGAAGGTTCCGCCGCCCAGATCAAAAATAGCCACCCGCTCGCGGTCTTTTTTCCCCAAACCATAGGCCAGCGCCGCCGCGGTCGGCTCATTGATGATGCGACGTACTTCAAGACCCGCGATGCGTCCGGCATCCTTTGTCGCCTGTCGCTGGGAGTCGTCAAAATAGGCAGGAACCGTAATGATCGCTTCAGTAACGGGTTCGTTTAAAAAATCCTCTGCCGAGCCTTTCAGATACTGAAGCAACATCGCCGAAATTTCCGGTGGGCTGTAGTCCCGTCCACGAATCGAGACACGCACATCTCCATTCGCGGCAGCGGCAATGGCATAGGTCAGGTAGGACCTTATCTTCTGAATTTCCGGCGAGTCAAACTGCCGGCCCATCAGCCGTTTCACGGCATAGATCGTGTTGGCGGCATTGGTAACCGCCTGTCTTTTAGCGATCTGCCCGAGAAGCCGGTCTCCCTTTTCAGCAAAAGCGACAATCGATGGAGTCGTCCTGCCTCCGATGTTATTGGGGATAATCTGGACGGAGGGGCCTTCAAGGACGGCAACACAGGAATTCGTTGTTCCCAGGTCGATGCCTATGATTTTGCTCATCAGGGTGTCTAGTCTTTTCCTTGCGGTTGAACCGCAACAATGACTTGAGCCGGGCGAAGAAGCTTATCTCTGAACATGTAGCCTTTGCGCAGTTCTCTGACAATCGTGTCTTCTGCTACATCAGATGTTTCCTCACGCGACACCGCCTCGTGCATGTGTGGATCAAACGGTTTCCCTTCAGCCTCGACCGCAACAACCCCGGTGCGGTTTAGCGTGTCCAGCAGCTGTTTATAGAGCAGTTCAACGCCCTGTTTGAATTGCTGCAGGCTGGCAGAATCGGCGGCCACACTATCGGTCAGGCTTTTCAAAGCCCGCTCACAGGCATCGGCCACCGGGAGAAACTCAAGCAGAACGGAGCTTTTCGCCGATATCATGATATCGGCCTTTTCCTTATCCGCCCTTTTCCTGTAGTTTTCAAACTCCGCAGCTTTGCGAAGAAATCGATCCTGCCACTCTGCGACTTCATCCTTGGCCGTTTTCAAATCCGCCTGGAGTTGGACCTGCGGGTCCGTCGGAGGGGCCACAGATTCGACCGTACTCTCCTCGTTTTCAGATCCATTCACGGGGTTTTCTCCTTCCACGTCGGAAGGATGCTGATACATTCTAAACGTCATTTCTGATTTCCTGTCTCGAGCACTCGTCCAAACAACCTCGCAACATAATCCACCAACGAAATGGCTCGAGCGTATTCCATTCGAGTGGGCCCCAGAATCCCCAGAGACCCGTGGGTTTTCTCATCCACCACATATCTGGAGGTAATCAGGGTGCAATCCTCAATTCCCGCAAGTGCGTTCTCCGCTCCAATGGTAATTCGCACTTCCTGGGTGTCTCCTTCGATACAGCGTGAAATCAAAGCGGCTAACCGACTCTTCTGCTCAATGGTCTCAAACAGAAGCTTCATCCTGTTAATATCGGAAAATTCAGGGGTTTTGATTAGATTCGAGGCTCCATCCAGATAAACCTCGGAATCCAGTTCCCCCTCCGACTCGGAAAAGGCCTGAGTGCTGAGGGCAATTACCCTCTGCATGAACCTGTCGTATAAAGCTTGCTCTTTCTGAATCATTCCCAGGATTTGTGTCCTGATTTCGGATAGTGTTTTGTCGCGGAAATTTTCGACTATATAGCGTGCTGCCTGGTCAAGCTCGGTTTGAAGTATGTTTTCTTTATAATAAATGATCCGATTCTGGACGATTCCCGATCGGGAAACCAGGATGACCAGAATCTTGTTGTCCGCCAACTTTACAAAATGAATATGTTCCAAGGCTACTCGGCTGATCGGAGGAGAGACAACAATTCCGACATTCTTCGATATCCGCGAAAGTACCTGGCTTGCGCGGGCCATTAAGTGCTCCGCATTGTCATCCAGCCGCAGATCCCGCTCGATCATATTGCGATCCAGCGGCGAAAGGTCTTCTCTTTTCAGCAGATAATCGACATAGAACCGATATGCCTTGTCCGTGGGCACGCGTCCCGCGGAGGCATGCGGCTGATGCAGATACCCCCTCTCCTCGAGGTCTGCCATAATATTGCGCACGGTGGCCGGGCTCAGTTGCTCTTTGCTCTGCCGGGCAATCCTGCGGGATCCTACCGGTCTTCCGGTGACGACAAAATTGGCAATGACCCAATTTAGGATTTCCTGGTTCCGCTCGCTAAATAGAAAATCGCTTGCATCCGGCATACCAATACTTCCTGTCCGCTCGATTCGCGCACACGTTTACACCACGAGCGTAAATAGCTGTTGGAAAAGATTATAGTATCGATGTCCGCAAAGTCAAACAGGCGGGAAAATCTAGAATTGGGAATGAAAGCAGAATCCAGGAATGGTCCGCAGGCTCCGGGGATCCGGCATTCATGCCGAATCCCCAAAATCCGATAAGCCAACAGGTTAGGGCTTGATAATGCTGGTATAGAAAATCTCGGGCACTATATGGTTGCCTTCGTCGCGATTGGCGCGGATCAACTTCAGCACCATGGCGTCGCCGCTCTTCATACCCTTTACCACAGTGTTCAAATCCTGGGCATTGGTAATCGGCTTCCCATTCAATGCAACGATTACATCCGCCTCTGCAACCAATCCGGCGTCGTCAGCAAGACTTCCTGGTTTCACCGTCTGAATATATGCTCCACCGGAGATTTCCATATCACGGGCTAATCTCGGAGGAATGGTGTCGATGACAAGGCCAATCTCATTTTTGGGCTTGTCCTGTTTTTCATCGAAGCTGTACTTTGTCTGCTCCTGACGCTCGAAAATCCGCTCAGCAACCACAACCTCAAAATCCCTTTCCTGGCCGTGGCGAACTATCTTCACCCTGGCTTTTTGCCCTGGAGGCGTATTGGCAACAGCCATTCGGAAATCCTGGACACCCTTTATCTTCTTTCCGTCAAATTCAACCACCACATCTTCCGGCTTCAATCCAGCCTTCGCGGCAGGTCCGGTTTCGGACTGCTCTCCCTTTTCATCCGTCAGCTGTGTGATCAGCACTCCCGCGCCTTGCTTTACGCCGAAGAAACTTGCCATCGCGGGAGTCAGCGGCATCCGGTTCATCTGCACGCCCACATAGCCTCTGGCTACCCTTCCAGCCTGCAGGATCTGGTTGTAAACGCGAACAAAAAGATGGGAAGGAACGGCAAACCCAACGCCGGCGCTTGAGCGTGAAGATGTCGAGATAAAGCTATTGATCCCAATAACCTCAGCGTTCATATTCACCAGGGGACCGCCGCTGTTACCGGGATTGATCGAGGCGTCTGTCTGGAGGTAATCATTAAACATCGTGTAATCGCCAGGCCCTTCGCCTTGCTCAAAGGTCCGCCCGATAGCCGAGATAATCCCCGCCGTGACTGTCTGATCAAGGCCGAAGGGACTACCAACCGCAATTACCCAGTCTCCCACTTTGGTGCCTTTGGAGTTGCCAATCTTGGCAAACGGGAAATCGCTTTTCCCACTGATCTTAATCACGGCGATGTCGGAAACCGGATCGGTGCCTATAACTTTGGCAGTATATTCTTCACCGCCCGCTAGGCTGACCTTTATCCTCGTTGCGCCCTCAACCACATGATTGTTGGTGATGATATATCCTTTTGCATCGACGATGACGCCAGAGCCAAGGCTCTTCCTCATCTGTGGCTCAAACTGATAAGGTCCAGGCATAAAACGACGGAAAAAGTCGTTCGTCTGGCTATCCTGGTTTGGGCTCGGATTTACAATTTCCTCCGTATTAATGTTGACAACACACGGTTCTATCCGGCTGGACGCTTCCTCAAAAGCCTGAGATAGCGCCAGAACTGCGCCTCCAGCAACCGGCTTGCCATCCGATTGCATCTGCAATTGACTGTCCCCCGGTCCTGTAGCGTCGACGCGGTAGGAAATCAATGTTCCAATCGTTATGCCCAAACCAAGAACAAACAAAACCATTAAAACACTAAAAAGCCGCTTTCCACCGTTTCCTGCGCCATCATTCGGCTCGCTGCTCATCGCTAAGTCCTCCGTACCAATACATTGTACTCGACTTACATTTTACGCAATCTTCCTTCCTGCGTTTCAAGATTTGTCGTTACGGACCCCTCATTGCCCGCCGCGCTACAGAGGCCCGGAATCCCTTGAAACAGTGGGCTTTTAGAACTCATTGGCCTTAAAATAGCATCCGATGCGCGATCGTGCTTATAGTTTTCTTAAAACTGCCGCAAAACCATTGCCCGCTGATACAATTCTGGCCGAAATTATGCAAGTCCATTCCCCTGCGCATGCATCTGCGGAAAAAATTATGGCGGCACTGATCGGGAAAGACCCTCGATTCGACCATGCAAACGGTCTTTGGTACATCCGGGATGCCCCACCCATCCGGACATGGGATACAGACTCTGCATTCCTCTACATAGAAGCCGCCCATAGGACAAAGCACTGCCGGGGCGCCATCCATTGCACTTCAGGCCATTGTTTTGAATTTGACAGCTCCACAAGCGCCGCTGCGATCGTCGAAGCACTGGACAGGACGAAGGGAAAGGTGCTCTTTGCCTGGGGTAAACGGGATTTGCATCAGCTGAATCAACTTCTTGCAAAGAGCCGCATTCCGGAATGGACGGGAGAGTTTCTCTCGCTGGGCCTGATGGCAAGCCGTCTGTTCCATCGAAAGATTCAGTCTCCCAACGCCCTGGCATCAGTCCTGGATATTCATGTGCCGGAGGATAGCGATCCCAAAGAAATGGCCCGTTTCATTTCCGACTGCGTTCCGCTTCTATTGGATCGCATACCAGCGGAATACAGAGAAGAGATCGGCCTGCTGCAAACCTGGGTCAACGGCGCAGAGAAGACCATTGATTTCGGGCATTTTGAATTTGATCTGATTTTTCTAAAACAACTCCCGGAATCCCCCGGCGTTTATATCATGAAGGATCGAACCGATCGGGTCCTTTATGTCGGCCAGTCCGGCAACCTGAGAAAACGAGTGCGCTCCTATTTCGTATCGAGTGCGCTGGAGCAGCCCAAAATACAAAAAATCCATGAGAGCCTCTATCGCATCGAAGTCCGTCAGACAAAAAATGAGGTGGAAGCCCTGCTTTTGGAAATGCGCCTCATTCGCAGGCTGAAACCGGTGATTAACCTGCAAACCGAGGTGCATCGGGATATCCCGCGGCATGGTCCACGGAATATCATCCTGATGGCAAGCAAAACCGATTATGAAGCAGCCACGCTCTATTTCTTGCGAGAGAATTGTTTCATCGGAAAGCAGCTAAACCGGCTGGGGACATCCGCGGCTGCCAAATTGCGGGAAAGAATCCGGAGGATCTTTTTCGGTAAGAGCAAAGAGCCGCGAAGGCATGATCCCCGGGAAATGGAGATCGTCGCCCGGTGGATGGCCCGACATGGAAAGCGTCTGAACTGGCTGGATGTTGACGAGGCAGGAAGCTTTGGCAATGTCATCCGACTGCTGAATGATTACCTGCATGATCCGGATAATTTGAGCAAAAAGGTCTATTACCGATAACCCGATGACGGAGTCCCGATCGCCACAGCCTCCGAGACAAAAGACTAATTCCTGGTGACTTCAATGTGCTTCAAGGGTAAAGCAATCCTGTAAAGAATGTGCTGGTCATCAACCCATAGGTCTATCTGCGCGGACCCCGAATCAGCTTTGAGGTGATGCAGATTCCGTTTTTTCCCGCGAATGGAGACGCTATCCAACCCGGCATCGCGGACCTGGAGCAATCCATTTCGCAGTTCCTGGGGAATCACAACTTCCATCGGCTGCACGCTTACCTTGCTTTGAAAATCAAACAGCCTGGCAATGAATGCAAAATGATGGAATACGTTTGTATCCAGAATTGAATATTGCTCTCCGACAAGCAACCCACTTTGCCTGGGAGGAACACCTGCTACGGCGTATTCGAAAGTCGCCTGTTTATCCTCGAAGCTTCCACGAACTATGCCCTTCTGCCCGTTTACCTCCGTCCGCAACTGATATTTGACCGGGACAAAAAGGCTGTTCATTACCAGTTCCGTTTCCAGCTTTATCAATTGCTTGCTGTTGGCGGGATCACGAAAACTCAAAGATGAACTGCTCCGAATAGAATCGCCGGAAGCTTGAATGGAAAATTTCTCCTGGCCGATTTCCTTCCCTGCCAGAGAAATAACCAACTGGGCTTCATCGTGAAAGGGCTTTTGCTCGGCGGCAACAGCCATGAATGAAGAAATAGCGAAAGTACAGAATCCCCAAACGACGAATTTCAAAATAGAGTTTATTCTCATCATGGGATGTTTTGGCCCGTCTCGCTTCCATCGAAAACGGGACGGTACCGGAAAGGTTTCACCTCACGCCGTTCAAAGGCCGTTTTCCATGCAGAGAAACTGCCGCCGGCCTTCCATGCATCCATTGCCGCCAATCCGGCTGATTCCCCAGTCTGGGAAAGCATATATTCGACCCACGCCCAGCGGGCGGAAATTGGGCGCACCTCTGCTTTTCCCTTCAATCCCGACCGGATCTTTGCCAGCTTCGCATTCAGCAAACCAATCGATTCAAAGGGCATTCCATCGAGTGGAGTATTTCGCTTGGCAACAAAGGGCGCGATCCCCAGTGAGAGCGGGGCTATTCGGGAAAGCTCCAGGGAAAAACGAATCAGTTCTTCAATGTCGGCCATAGTTTCACCCGGAAGACCCACCATCTCATAAAGCTTCAATCGGTGCAACCCGGCGTTCCGAACCAGTTCCGCGGCGTGCAGGAGATGATGTTCGCTTGTTTTGCGCTGAACCATGTCCCGCAGACGCTGCGATGCCCCATCCGATGCGGTCGTCAACGTTCGATATCCGCCCCGCGCCAGCAGTTTCACCAGATCATCATTGAGACGATCTGCTCGCAGGCTGGAAATCCCAATCTCGCGTCCACTCTCCACAATCCTGGCAACGAGATCGTTTATTTCGGGATGATCGGTTACTGCCGCCCCCACCAGGCCGACGCGTCGTGCATTCTCCGGAATGAGCGAGAAAGCTTTCGCAGAAGGAACAAGCCTCATTCCTCCATTCGTTGTTCGGCGCATCACACAATAATTACAGCCGCGGGAGCAGCCGCGCTCCGGCTCCACAAGAAACATTGAAGCAAGGACGGTATTCTTCGTCAGGATTTGAGAGAAGGCCGGCAGCCTGGAATCAGGGGCTTTGGCTATCGGAGGAAGCTCCTCCGTCATACCGGGAACGAAACAGCCCGGAACAGCGGACAGCCTGCCGAGGATAGCCTCCCTTCCTTGCTCCGAAGCGGCGGCCTCCAGAAATGTGTGGATAAGCTCTTCGCCCTCACCGAGAAGAATCAAGTCGACAAATGGAGCCAGGGGCAATGGGTTCGAGTTTGTCAGCGGGCCACCCACAATAACAAGCGGATGCCTGTCAGTGCGGTCCTGCCGGAGCAGCGGGATACCGCTCAAATCAAGAACCTCCAGTATTCCGGTTAACTCCAGTTCATAGGCAATCGAAAATGCAATCACAGGAAAATCTGCAATCGGAGTCTCCGATTCATAGGTGAGGATCGGAACATGATTTTTCCTGTGTTCGGCAGAATCCTCAGGAGCAAACGCTCGCTCAGCCGACCAGTCTGGATGTTGATTTATCTCGCGGTAGATCGTCTGATATCCGAGCGAGCTCATGGCGACATCGTAAGGAGCCGGATGGCACAAGGCGATCCGGAGAGGCGAGGGCTTGCGAATAACGCCCTCCTCCTCACGCACTCTCTGCCGGATTTTGCTCAGAATATCCCAGGTCATAGGAGATTTCAGATTCCAGATTTCAGATTCCAGAATGGAGTCAAACACCTCTCTGAATATCGGGCCAGACGATCTTGTGCAACTGCACCTGCATTCGTACAGGCAATCCGCAATGCAATATCCAATCAGCCAGATTCGCATTGGTGACTTTCGAATGCACCGGAGAAAACAACACGGCAGACACGCGGGATATCAAATCATAGCGGCGGATCATACCGCATGCCCAGTCGAAATCTTCCTTGTCTCCCACCACAAATTTCACTTCGTCCGCTCGGGTAAGGCACAGCACATTTTCCAGTCGGTTGTGCACTTCCATCCCGCTGGAGGGGCATTTAAAATCCATGATTTTATGTATGCGCGGATCCACATCCGCGAGCGAGATCTGGCCGCCGGTTTCAAGCAGCACAACATATCCCCGATCCAGTAGTGCGCGGAAAAGCGCATGAACCGATTCCTGCAGCATCGGTTCTCCGCCGGTTACAAGAGCGAACCGCGTGGGAAATGGCTCGATTTTGTCAAGGATCTGCTCAACAGCCATCTCGGTGCCTTCATAAAAGGCATATTCCGAATCGCAGTAGGTACAGCGAAGATTGCATCCGCTAAGTCTTATAAAAGCGAAAGGAAGCCCCGCATAGGTAGACTCGCCCTGGATACTGAAAAAAATTTCATTAACTTTCATTTTTCCTTCGAGCATCCCATTTTCGATTCCCGATTATTGCCTGGCGGCCAAGAACCGAACGCAGCGCTTGCCCCGTTGCAGACACATCCAATCGCGCAACCTCCTCCGGCGTTCCCTCTGCTACAATTTTCCCACCATGTTCACCGCCGCCCGGCCCCAGATCGATGATGTGATCCGCCATTTTGATTACATCCAGATTATGCTCGATCACGACAACGGTATTGCCCATATCCACCAGGCTGTTCAGGATATCGAGGAGTTTTTTAACATCATGGAAATGCAATCCGGTCGTTGGTTCGTCCAATATATACAGCGTTCGGCCTGTTGCCCGCCGGCTTAATTCCTTGGACAGTTTGACCCGTTGGGCCTCGCCGCCTGAAAGCGTGGTTGCGGACTGTCCCAGCTGGACGTATCCAAGGCCGACTTCATTTAGAGTCTGCAGCTTCTGTGCAATGGCCGGGATGTTCTCCAGCAGCGAGTAGGCATCTCCGATATTCATCTCCAGCAGATCTGCGATGGAATATCCCTTGTATTTCACGGCAAGCGTCTCACGGTTATAGCGCTTGCCCTGGCAGGTTTCACAGAGTACGTGGACATCGGGAAGAAAACTCATCTCAATCCGTCGAAGGCCATCGCCCTGACATGCTTCACACCGTCCACCCTTTACATTGAAGCTGAATCGGCCCGCCTTGTAACCACGGATTCGCGATTCGGGAAGCATGGCAAATAGCTCGCGCAGGGGAGTAAACAAGCCCGTATATGTCGCAGGATTTGAACGCGGCGTTCGCCCGATGGGTGACTGGTCAATCTCGATTACCTTGTCCAGGTGCTCCATCCCTGTTATCTCTCCATAGCGACCAGGGTTCGTCAAAGCCCGGTGCAGCTTTCTGGAAAGGACACTGTAGAGAATATCTCCGACCAGAGAGGACTTGCCCGCCCCCGAAACTCCGGTAACACAGATGAAAAGCCCGAGCGGGAATTCCACATCAATGTTGTGAAGGTTATTCTGCTGGGCAGCCTTTACCACCAGCCTTTTGCCATTCCCTTCTCTTCTTTTTTCCGGATAGTCGATGCGGAGTTCGCCGGTCAGGTATTTGCCGGTAAAGGAGTCCGTGGCCTTCATGACATCCTCAATTGGGCCGGCAGCGACAATCTCACCGCCAGCGCGTCCGCCGCCGGGGCCTAAATCCACAATGTAATCCGCACTCCGCATCGTCTCCTCATCATGCTCGACCACCAGGATCGTGTTCCCCAAATCTCTTAGATCTGCCAGTGTATTGAGCAGACGCCGGTTGTCGATCGGATGAAGTCCGATGGAAGGTTCGTCCAAGACGTACAGCACGCCGCGAAGTTTGGATCCGATCTGCGTTGCCAGCCGGATTCGTTGGCCCTCGCCGCCGGACAACGTCGAAGCGGGCCGGTCCAGGGAAAGATAGCCAACGCCCACATTCAGCAGAAACTCCATGCGATCCTGAATTTCCCGGAGTATCTGCCCGGCAATCTTCAATTCCCGTGTTGAAAGCTGAATTTCGCGAAATGCCTTCTCCGCACTTTCCAGCGAAAGCCTGGCGTAATCCGAGATCGACAGGTCGTTGATCTTGACGGATCTGCTTTCCGGGCGCAACCGAGCGCCTTTGCAGGCAGCACAGTCGGTTACAGAGAAGAGTTTTGCCACTTCCTCCTGAAGGTTTGAATTCGAGTCGGTTTCAAGCACGGACTTCAGCCACCGATCAATTCCCCAGAATCCTCCGGGCTCGCCGCTTCCAAAAAAGAATGCTTCTTTGACTTTGGCTGGAATCTTTTCGAATGAAGTCTTGCCGTCTATTTTATGCTTACGCGTTACCCGGAGAAGCGACTCGTGCAAGTGGGCGGCAATTCTGGCATTTTCGATTGAAAACTTCAGTTTTGCGATGGGCTGATCGGGATCGAGTATCAGGTTATCCGGATTGACGGTCAACTGAGTCCCCATGCCCTGACACTCCGGACATGCCCCGTGCCGGGAATTGAAGGAAAAAGACCGCGGCTCCAGGGTGGGGATGCTGATTCCGCAGTCGACACATGCCTGCCGCTCGGAAAAGAGCTTTTCCTCAATATCAACCGCGGATATCGTCACAAGCCCCTCTGCCAGTTCCAGCGCAGCCTTCACCGACATCTCCAGGCGGCGCCGGATGCCGGACTTGATAAGAACTCGATCCACAACCACGTCGACGCTGTGGTTGCGATTCTTGGTCAGCCGGATATCTTCCTCGAGTTCGCGCATCTCACCATCGACGCGCGCGCGCAGATAGCCTTTTTTCAGATAGGTCTCAAAAAGCTTTTTGAATTCTCCCTTCCGATCCCGAACCACCGGCGCCAGGATGATCACGCGCGAATCTTCAGGATAGGAAGCAACCAGATCCACGATCTGTTCGACAGTCTGATGCGAAATTGGCTTGCCGCAAATATGGCAATTGGGCTTTCCGATTGAAGCGAACAGCAGACGCATGTAGTCGTAGATTTCGGTCACCGTTCCCACGGTTGAGCGCGGACTGCGGCTTGTTGTCTTCTGCTCAATGCTTATGGCCGGCGATAGACCTTCGGCACTGTCGACATCCGGCTTCTCCATTCGTTCAAGAAATTGCCGGGCATACGCCGAAAGCGATTCTATATATCGCCGCTGACCCTCCGCATATATCGTATCGAACGCAAGACTGGATTTGCCTGATCCCGACAGCCCGGTAACAACCGTAAGCTTGTGTCTTGGGATCTCAACACTGATGTTTTTGAGATTATGCTGGCGTGCGCCGCGCACTACTATTTTGTCTAACATGAACGGACCAAATCGTTAATTTTATTCTCATCATTCAAGGAGACAAGAGCTCGAAGTCTTCTGCGAGTCTCTACCCTTTTTCGGTTTGCTTTACAATCGACCGGTAGGTAGCCCAAGTCAACAGACATAGCACCAGGACCGATAGAATATCCCTTGCCGGAACCGAGCGGATGAATGCGAGCGGTAGTTGTACGTCAAGCCCAATCGGGATTGCCAGAAAAATACCGGTCAGGGCTTCCCCCGCAACCAGTCCGGCACATACCACCGTCCCGGTCTGAATGGCCAATTCCATTTTTGAAGAACCCTTATATTTCCGGCTGACCAGAAGGTGCACAATTCCGCCGAGCAGAATAGGAAGCGTTGTGGTAAATGGGAGATAGATCCCCACCGCAACAGCCATGGGACTGATCCCAAAGCTGGATCCGCGATGCTTCAGATATTCCCCGAGGATAATCAGAAAAATCGCAAACACAGCACCGAAACCGATCATATTCCAGGGCAAACTGGACCCTTCCATGAACAGGCCTTTGGCCATAGCGGAAAACATGCTTGCCTGGGGAGCAAGCAGCTTATCCGACCCTATTCCAAATGCCCTGTCCAGGAAAGCCATGAGCGGCGCGGCCAGAAGCGATGTCGCAACCACGGCGATGATCAATCCGGCCTGCAGGGATTTTGGTTGCCCGCCGACAATCATGGCTGTTCTGAAATTCTGCGCGGCCGTTCCCGAAAGGCACGCAGCCAGGCAAACGACGCCTGAAATCAGCAGAATGGTGCGAACCGCTTCCGCACCTGCCAGTCGCCCTGCAAATAGAAAGACGGCGGCCAGCAGAAACGTGCAAATCGTGATCCCGGATACGGGCTGATTTGTGCTCCCGATCAGTCCAACGATATACACGGAAATCGCCACAAAGAAGAAAACCGCAAGCACTGTATACAAGGTCGCGATCCCTGCTCCGAGCGGACTCACATTGTAAAAATATATTCCGGCCGCTATGAGGATTCCGGTAATGATGAAAAACCAGATCGTTCCCCTCTGCAGGTCGGTCTCACGGGACTCGCCTGAAGCACCGTCTGCAGTCCTGGTTTCGCTCAGCCCCACGACCGCAGATCGAATGCCGGCAGCCAGTTGTCCCCGGATCTTCACAATGGACCACAAGCCACCAATGGTCATGCCTCCAACCCCGATGTATCGCACCTGGTTCGCCCACATGGCTGATGCGGCCGCGTCCGGTGCTCCCGCAACGTGCTGCAATGCCGTAAACAGAGGAATGAAAAAGAGCCAGGCAAGTGCGCCGCCCAGCGCTACAAGCGCAGCACCATCGAATTCAATGATGAAGCCAACGCCGACAAGTGCAGCCGAGACATCCGAGCCCAACCGAAAAACGGCACTCCCCAGGCGAAAGGCACCCGAGACCGTCTCCTGAAAAACAGAGATCCCCGAAGATAAAACCTTCACGGCAAACCCGCCGAAAAAGGCGGCAATGACGCTGCGAATCCCTTCGCGACGCCCTTCTCCGAACGCGGCCATTCCCGTTTTCAGGATTTCGGCGGTAGCCACGCCCTCGGGGTATTTTAGCTCCTTGGATTCCACAACCATGGGACGACGAAGAAACCCGGTGAGAACAATCCCTAATATGCTGCCGGCCAGAACTGCCAGCGTGACGGTGGCATATTCCGCCGTTCCCCACGCGGCAAATGGCTTTAGAGCGCCGGACAATACAAGCGCCGGGAACACGAAAATGACACCTGCGGCAAGTCCCTCTCCGACGGAACCTGTGGCTTGCGACAGATTGACCTCCGCCACCGAGCGGGTGCGCATTATGGTGTGAAAGAGTATCAGGGCAATGACGCTGCAGGGTATGTTCGCACTGATGGTTATCCCAACCTTCAGCCCAAGATACATATTTGCGGCGGCCATGGCCAGGCTCAATACAACACCCACCACAATTGCCCTAAGTGTAAACTCCCTGCTGTTCTGCATACGTGCGCCCCGCCTCTTCAGGAATGATCCGCTGTCACTGCACGGTCCCGGCTTCGAATCCGTGAAAAATGCCACGGGAGATATAGCAACCAAAACGATACAAATGCAATCGCCTCGACAGACAATAAATACCACGGCCATGGGCCAAGCACATCAAACAATGACGCAGCGTCCGGCTTTCGGCAGAGATATCCGTAATTCCAGCCCATCGCCCAATCCAGGATCCCTACGACCAATCCATACAGGTTCAAAGCGGCCATCATCTTCAGTATGGTTTTGGGACTGGGACTGAATCGACCATCCGAAACGAGAAAAATGATCCCCGTCAACGTCACGCCATGTCCCCAGAAAAATTGAATGAAATCCCAGGAAGGAAATCCTGAAACAAGGTCCGGCGTGGCCGTTGCCTGCAAAACGCCACCCAATCCACAGAAATAGGCAATCTCGGTAAGGAACCGGTTCGGACAGAAAAGCGAAATAGCGCACGCAGCCAGGATCAGATTACACAGGTCCAGGGGCAGCGAATACCGCCAGGCAAGAGAGTGGGTTAAACCCTGCTGAATATATAAAGCTGCGGCATAGCCTATCAGCAGACATCCAATCAGCGGTCCCAACCACTTTCGAATACGACTGGACCTCGCTTTGAACGCTATCAGGAGACAAAAACCCAGAATGACGGCCAGAGCAATTATGTGTTGAAGGTTAAATGCTTTAAAATCCCGGATCGCCGTCGGCATCCCATCATGTTACTACAGCCGGGACATTTTGCGCTTATTTGTGAAATGCGTGCCGCGCGGCACACCTTGGCAGCCAATCATACCAATCCTGTTTCGGTCCCTGTCCGACCCGTTTTGGAATCGAAATCCTTAGTGAGGATGAAACAACAGGGGTATCATAGGGCTCCATAACCCAAAAAAATGTTGATTAGATCGAATCAGGAGTATGGAGGCAGAGATACATGAAACTCAGAGCAATCAGCATATCGATTGTTTTGATCGCGAGCTTTTTAGCGGCGGGTGCATGGGCAGCGGATGCGGCGAAAATCGTCGTGATGAATCCGCGGGGCATCCAGCCTGAAATCCGCAAGATTCCGATGGCAAAACGCCAGGCGACGCTCGACGACAAAACAGTCTACATCGTAGATACGAAATACCCGAACACGAAACCTTTCGTTGAAGCGCTGCTTGCGGCGCTGAAAGCCAAGTATCCGAAGACCACGTGGGTGGTGAAGGAAAAGCTCGGCGGATACATGGATGATGATCCGGCGCTGTGGAAGGAAACCAAAGAGAAAGCCGCCGCTGCCATCGTCCTGGTGGGGCATTGAAGCAGCTGCTCGCCGGCAGTTGTCGGCCATGCAGTGACACTGGAAAGAATGGGCATCCCCGCGGTACCGATGATCACAGCGCGTTTCAAAGAGCTGGTAACGACGATCTCGTACAAAAAAGGGATTCCGAACATGCGGATCACCTATACGCCGCATCCCATCACCGACAGACCCCGGGATCTTTGCGACAAGTATGTGCAGGGCAACGATCCGAACAGCGGCCAGCCGATGCTGGAGCAGATCTATGGAGCGCTGACGAAGCCTCTGTCGGCGGAAGACGCCAAAGCCGGCTTCCTCAAGCGAGATGCGCGCCCGAGGCTGTTGCCTCCGGACACGCCGGAAAACCTGCTGGAATACTTCCACGAACACGTCTTCACCGACGGCAACCCGATCATTCTCCCGACCGAACAGAAGGTGGCGGAAATGCTGAAAGCCACCAGCCGCAAGCCGGATGAATGGGTCGGCCAGATGCGTCCCTCTCCTCCCCATGAAGCCTGGTACTACACGGTGGAAATGGTCGCCGTGAATGCCGTCATGGCGGGAGCCAAACCGGAATACTTCCCCACGATCCTGGCGATTGCCTCCAAGGGTTTGACCTCGATGTTCAGTTCGACTTCGTCGTTTGCCCGCATGGTCGTCGTCAACGGCCCGGTGGTGAAGGAAATCGGCATGAACACCAGCATCGGAGCGCTGGGTCCGAACAACCGTGCCAACTCCTCCATCGGCCGCTGCTGGACGCTGATCTCCAAGAACCTCGGCGGATCCGGGAAACCGGGAGAAACCTACCTGGGCAGCCAGGGGAACCAGTTGAACTACAACAACCTCTGCTTCCCGGAAACGGAAGAAGGGTTGCCGGCAGGATGGAATCCGTTGTCGGTACAGAAGGGTTTCAAGAAGTCCGACAGCGTGGTCAGCCTGTTCAGCGGCTGGAGCTTCAACGATATCGCCTGGTACTCGCCGCTGCCGCAGCATGAAGTCATCCGCGGCTGGCTGGAACATTTCTTCTCGTTCGGGACGACGCAGGCAACACTGGTGCTCGATCCGATTGTGGCAGCCGACGTAGCGAACATCGGGCGCTTTGCGACGAAGGAAGCCTTTGCCAAATGGCTGGCAGACAACACCGGGACCCCTGGCTGGCTGTACTGGTCGCAGAATGCCGATGCGCTGAAGCAGGCGAAGGATGGCGTGGAGCCCTATGCCACCTGGTACAAACAGGGCATGGGCGCCGTGGTGCCGGCTTCCCGCTATAAACGCGATGGTGCGGTGCCGGCGAGGAACACATCATTCATGGCCTCGAAGGACAGCGGCGAGCCGACCAATTCGCTCGAAATCGTGGTAACCGGCGGCGGGACGAACACGTTCTGGTCAGGCGGCGATTTCGGCTATGCGGGCAGCGCGTCCGTGGATCTCTGGAGATAGGAGGAACGATCACATGAAAAACAGATTAATGATAGCTGCAATGGCGCTGTTGGGATTGGTCGCATGCCTCCAGCCTGTCATGGCGCAGGAGAACACGCCCACGAATCCGGTTGCCGTAAAGGTGCCGCTGAAATCGATGGTCGAACTCGGGTCGGTGTATACCAACATCTATGACATCACGATCACGGTACTTGAAACTGTTCGCGGCAATGCGGCGCTTGAACAGCTCAAGGCGGCGGATCCGAATGTCAAGGCGCCGGCAGCGGGCTTTGATTACGTGCTGGCACGCGTCAAGTTCGAACTCAAGGGGCGCTATGTCAGCGACAACCTGTCGTTTGATCTCGGAACCGAACCGCTGCAGTGGGTTTTGCTGTCGGGCGCGGATCTGACGGAATATGACCGGGTATCACTGACGGTTCCCAAGCCTGCGCTGGCAGGCATTGTGAAACCCGGCGGTTCGATGGAAGGCTGGGTGGGCTTTGCCGTTTCTCAGAAAGACACCAAGCCGGTGATGGTATTTGATCCGGATACCGGCGGCGCCACCGGGCGCGGCAAAACTCTCTTCTTCAAAATGTATTAGTAGAACAGGGGTCGGACCCGGGAAAGTCCATATTGAAGACACGGAACTCCAAAGGTTCGACCCCAAGGCGACAACATGCTATTTGATCAGTTTGTTCAGCTGCTGCCCACTGAGGGGATCAAAATTGTTCTGGTTCTCTTCCTGGCTTTTCTCATTGGCCTGGAGAGAGAGGAACACAAAGCCAATGAAACCCACTACTCCTTCGGAGGAGTGCGCACCTTTCCGCTCATTGCGCTCATTGGCTATTCGATTGCCCTTTTGGCTGGGAAACAGATATGGCCTGTTGTTCTGGGCTTTCTGGCCGTTGCTGGATTCCTGATGCTCTCTTATTGGCGTAAAGTCACTACGCCATTGGAAGATCAAATGCCGGGCGTGACATCCGAACTATCCGGGCTGATCACATACCTGGTAGGGCCGCTCGTTTATCACGACTTTTTCTGGATCGCGACCACTCTCACGGTAGCCAGCATCCTTCTGCTCGAGCTAAAGGATGTACTGGAGGGATTAACCAAGCGCATAGCCCCACACGAGATCCTCACCTTCACAAAATTCCTGCTGCTGACTGCTGTAATTCTACCGGTACTCCCGAATCAGTCATTCGGGCGTTTTCAAATCAACCCATTTAAAACCTGGCTGATTGTTGTCGCGGTCAGCTCGGTTTCGTACGGCAGCTATCTGCTGCTGCAATTCACCAAAGGAAGCGGGATTCAACTCTCGGCAGTTCTTGGAGGCATCTATTCCTCGACCGCAACAACAGTGGCGCTGGCTAAGAGGTCCACTCGCGAAACACACCCCCATCTGTTTTCGGGATCGATTCTCATGGCCTCTGCTTTCATGTATCTCCGGCTGACAATTTTGATCGGAATCTTCAACTGGGAACTGATGCGGATACTGGCCATCCCCTTTATCAGCCTGGCTGTAGTCGCGGGGGTTACCGGTTTGTTATGGTCGCGCCGCCTTGACGGACCTCACGAGGAATTGCATCGTCAATACCAGCATGAAAATCCGCTGGAGATGCGAGCAGCATTTTTCTTTGCTGCCATCTTCATCGTCATTCTGGTGTTTACCAGGCTGGTGTATTCCTACATGGGAAACAGGGGAGCCTATTTGCTGGGAGCGATAGTCGGATTCGCCGATGTAGATCCGTTTATCATGAGCATGACCCAGGCTACCGGGATAACCGCCCAGTTGAATGTGAGCGCGGGCGCTATTATTCTCGCGACCACGAGCAACAACCTCGCCAAAGGGACATATGCCTATTTCTTTGGCAGTCACGACGCCGGCCGCGAGGCTTTCATTCTTTTGGTGGGATTGGCGGCTGCCGGACTCATCCCTCTATTCCTGCTCTAAGCCCAATTTTTCCGCTCACTCCATGAGATTAATGGTGAAGCGAAGCTGCACATTCACCGTGAAACTGCGTAAATCTAGCGCCTTATTTGAAGGCAACCGAATTCAGGATCTGTTTGAACGCCGGCTGATAGTTGATAAATTCATTTTCCGGAGCCACGAATACAAAGTAAACCAATCCTTCCGGGCGAAGCACGGTCACAATCCAGTCGGTCTCCCGCCCTCCGACCGGAGAATTATTCACGAACATCCTCGACAGCGCATTTTGCCCCGCTACTTTGATCTGGCCCAAATCCTTCGAAAGGCGCATTGCAGAATTGGAGCTCTGCATGTCCTGCGTCAGTTGATTGGTGGCATCTTTCAGGCTTGGCCGGCTGCCGGAACCAAGAGTGCGCACCGACATGATAGTGCCATACGCCAAAGCCTCGTTATTGCCGGCTTGCACAATTCCGCCATCCGGAGCGAGCGTAAACGCCTGTTTCTCTCCATAGGCTTTCCAGTTATCCGGATGCCGTACTCGCAGGTTGTCGACCTCATAAGTCTGGAACCGGCTCGACGGAAGGGCCGGACGGGCCGGCTGCCCCTGCGGCGCCGGCTCTGAATCCTGTGTCTGCTGTGGACTGGATTTCGGAGCTGGAGGAAGAGATTTCACAAGGGCACGTATATTTTGGAATTCCCGGTCATTTCCGATTCCGCTTGGGCTCATTCCAAGCTTGCTGATTTCGGCACTGATATTCTGGATTCTGTTCTCGGGATTTGGATGACTGCTGAAGAAATCGGTCCCGCGCCCTTTTGTATCGAGTTTCTCGAAGAAGGTTGCGAGATACTTCGGATCATAGCCGGTATCGAACAAAATCTGCGCGCCCATCAAGTCGGCCTGGCGTTCGTCATCCCTGGAATATTTCAACAGAATGGAATTTGCGGCAAACTTGGTTCCGATCTGTGCCAGGACTGCCCCGAACGACTTGCTTCCAAGTATGCCACCGAGTATCGCAAGAGGAGCCTGAGCAACATATTGTTTGCTTGCCTGGTTTGTTCCGTGACGCAATACCACATGGCCTATCTCATGGCCTATGACTCCCGCCAACTCCGCTTCATTATCCGCGGCCTCGATGGTTCCCCGATTCACATAGAGAAAGCCGCCGGGAAGTGCAAATGCGTTGATACTCGCGTCATTCACACATTTAAATTGGTAGGGATATTTCTCTCCGGGAGCACCCGCAGCCAGCTTTTTCCCCAGGCGATTCAGATAATCGTCCACGCGGGAATTATTCAGCATTGAAAGCGTCTTCTCGGCATCCGCAGATACCTGCTTGCCCAATTCAACATCCTGTTGTGGCGAGAATAAATTCCATCCCGGCTTCAGCGGAGTACGTTGGGCAAAAGCCGTAAACGAAGCTACCGCCAGCAGGCCCGTCGTAAGAAGCAAAGCCATCAAGTATCGTCGCATGCCGTTTCGCTCCTCCATTTTTCTACTCATACAAATTAGCAAAATGATAGCATCGGCTACGCCCTTATGCACAGTAAATGGCCGCAAAACACTTTGCTTATTTGGAGAGTTGGACAGGGAGCGTGTGTTCGACTCCCTTTCTGTTGACCTGAATAATTGCCTGATTGCCCCAGGCATGTGTCTGCAGGAAGGAAGCGAACTCGAGACCATCGGTGATGGGTTGCCCGTCAATGGAAAGAATCACATCACCAATCTGCATCCCGGCAAGATCCGCGGGCGAATTGCGCTGTATATCGAGGATCAGCAGCCCATTCTGCACCGGGACCTGCAGAGATTCCGCAAGGGATTCATCCAGAAGGATGGTGTCTACGCCAATCAGCAGGCGCTGATTTCTAGGAGCTGGTTCGGAAATAAGGCTGGAAACCGGCAGACCGACTGAATCCTGCATGCTGAAAGACAGTCTTCCGAGGCTGGGCTGGGTTTTGCGAGCCGCAACCATGGCACTGAGCATTACGGGTTTCCCGCGGCGAAAAACTTCAATACTCGCTTTAGACCCTATGGAGGATCCCTCGATAAGCTGGATGTAATGGCTGCTGTTGCGGATCCTCTCACCGTTAAACGTCCGCAAAAAATCGCCGGAGACCAGACCGGCTTCCTGGGCGGGGCTATTGGGCTCCACCCGCAGGACGAGAACGCCTGAACCGAATACGGGATTTGAATCGACCACATATAGTCCAAGCCAGCCTGCGCGAATATCCGCTCCGGTCTTGATGATCTTCTCCGCAGATGCAAGCAGCTGGGAGATGGGGTAAACCGTATTGCGAATTCCCAACGGATCCTGGTTGGCAATAAAGCCAAGCACCCGATGATCGGCCGTAAGAATCGGCTGCCCTATGTCGGGAAAAGGACGATCCACGGTAATGATCCACTCGCCTGGTTCCGGATCCGTTGTTCCCGCCCCTATCGAAACAATCTGGGCTTTTCGCAATTGCGATAATCTTGGAGACACCGGCGCCATAACCGTAGTCCCACCTTTGACCGCGCATTCATCACAGATGAGAGTTTTCGGCAGCTTACCGCCAATCATTTTGACAACCGCCACTCCATTCCGCTGATCAATGCCAACCAGCCTGCCTTTGCATTTTTGCCCGGCACCCGATACTTCAATGGTCAAGTCGTGACCCTGGACATCGAGCCAGCGATATCCGAGGAAAGTCATGACGTTTCCTTTGAGGTCAAGGACGATTCCGGTCGAAGAAAGCGACTGGATAACGATCGGGCTTTCGGTCACGAGTTTGCCGTTTATTTCGACCGTATCCTTGGGGCCATGATATTTGGAAACGATGTTGACCCGAACCAGTGTAGGCCGCGATTCCTCGCTTTGCGTTTTCTGCGGTCCGGATCCCATAAAAAAGAGGGGAAAATTCCCGGCAAGGGTGTGCGGAGTAAAAACAAAGAGCGAGCAGCAGGTCAAAATCCGGATTAACAATGAATTGGCAGACATTGTCCCGGCCATGATCTTCAATGGCTTACATTCCGGATAAAGTTTTCTTCGGGAGTCTGGCCATACCGCAACCGCGGCTTATTCGGCCAGCGCACGCTGACCGGGCGATTATCCGGCCCCATAACCTGAAATTCCACATAGTCTGACTCACCCACTTCCCTGTCCACCATCTGCTCAACACCAGGGCTCAAAGGTTGAGGCTCTTGAACAGGCTGTGAGGTTTTGGCCACCACCGGAACAGCCAAACGATTCGCCGGCATTTCCACCGCCGGTGCGGCAACAGGCAGAGGCTTTGCCATCTGGATTGCTTTTGCAGGTTCCTGCGAAGCGACTGCAGGCGTACCGGCAGGGCGGCTGGTGCCGAAGAAAACGGGGTACAGGTAAAAGATTCCGATGCCCATCATAACCAGAAAAGAAGATGCCAATGCCAGCTTTCGAGCGGATGGGAAGTCAACTCCATACAACCAGAACCGACGGAACAGGGAGAACCCGCTGCGAGACTTCTCCTTTCCGATTTCAGCCAGAATCCGCGACTCGAAATTGTCAGGGGCTTTGACGCGTTCGATTTGTTGAGCCAGCCGGTGTAATCGCTGCGCATCAGCCATGGCTTTGCCACACCCGATACACTGTTGTGCATGGCGCTCCATTCCGAAACGGCCAGCAAAATCGAGTCCGTCGTCCAGATAGTCGTCTAAATCTCTGTGAAACTTGCGGCAATCCATAGCAAATTCAGTCTACGCAATGAACGTTTTCTTTGTCTCGACCCGGTGCTTTACGATTCGACATATCTCTCCAGCTTTCGCTGGAGCAGCTCCCTTGCCCGATGGAGCCGTGATTTGATGGTACCCGCGGAGCAATTCAGCGCTTTTGCAATATCATCGTACGGAAGCTCCTGTACTTCCTTCATGATGAACGCGGTCCGATATTTCTCCGGCAGAGAACGGATTGCATCTCCCAATACCTGGCTGCTTTCCTTTCGCAACATTTCATCGCGCGGCCCACGCCTGGCATCGGTCAGCTCAAACTCAGGAGTTTCTTTTTCAGCTTTTTGGCGATTACCCCAAATATTCCTGTAAAAAACGCGTCCCCGGCGCTTGCGGTACCGGATCTCGTCTATGGCCAAATTCGTGGCAATGCGATAGATCCAGGTGGAAAACTGATACATGTTGCTATAGCGATGGATGTTGCGATAGACGCGCAGAAAGGTCTCCTGGCACAGATCCACCGCTGTGTCGTAATCACCGACCATCATATTGAGATAGTTGGTGATCGAGTCTTTGTAGCGCGAAACTAGCTGCCCGAAAGCCGCATCATTCCCAGCGATAAACTCCCGGACCAGACTGTTGTCGCTCGTCGGCGCGTCTGAAACCTCTAAATCAATGCTGTGCAAGACTTCTTCCCGGAGTTCGGAAGTCAATCTCATTTCCTCCAGGCTTCTGTTGGAGCTCCATTGCATCCACAGATCCCGAACTACACTGTTCTACACGTCAATACGGGATTTAGGTTCCGTATTATTTCATATCCATCCAATTGTCGGCTACATTCAGGTCTACCTTCAGGGGAACCAGCAGCTCAGCGGCTCCTTCCATTTCCTCCCGGACAAGGATACGTGCCGTTTCCACTTCCGTTTCAGGCACCTCTATGACGAGCTCGTCATGAACCTGGAGAAGGATTTTTGCAGCCAGGGACTGCTCCCGCAAACGCTTGTGAATACGAATCATAGCAATCTTGATGATATCGGCTGCCGTCCCCTGAATCGGGCTGTTTACCGCCGTTCTCTCCGCAAAATGCCGGAGATTGAAATCCTTGCTGTTGATGTCGGGAATAGGTCGAATCCGGTCATAAAGAGTTCGCACGGCCCCGGTCTGGCGTACTTCCTGGATAGTGTTATCCAGCCAGGCCCGGACGCCGGAATATCTCCTGAAATAGGCATCAATAAATGACTGTGACGCCTCTCTGGAAATTCCCAGCGTTTGAGACAGTCCAAATGCGGACAGCCCGTAAACAATCCCGAAATTGATGACCTTGGCGCGGCGACGGCACTCCGACGGATTGGATATCGCCTCTTCGCCAAACACCTCTCGTGCCGTCCGCTCGTGGATATCCTCTCCAGATCGAAAAGCGCTCAGCAACACTTCATCCCTGGAAAGGTGCGCGAGGATTCTCAATTCCACCTGGGAATAATCAGCGGAGATCAGGGCGCTTCCCTTTTCAGCCACAAATGCTCCCCGAATCAGGCGGCCCAGCTCAGAGCGGATCGGAATATTTTGCAGGTTCGGATCGGAACTCGATAACCGTCCCGTTGCCGCCCCGGTCTGGTTATAGGATGTGTGCACCCGCCCGTCGTTGGGATGAATCAAAACGGGAAGGGCATCGACATAGGTGGACTTCAGCTTGGAAATCTGGCGATACTCGAGGATAAGTTTTGGAAATTCATATGTTTGAGCCAGCTCTTCAAGGACCGCCTGGTCCGTGCTGTAGCCTCCCGTTTTTCGGGTTTTCTTCAAAATGGGCAGGTTCAGCTTCTCAAAGAGTATCTCACCCAACTGCTTCGGAGAGTTGATGTTGAAAGACATACCGGCGGCCTTGTAGATACTCTCCGTAAGTCCAGCCAGTTGCTTTTCCATCTCGGAAGACATTTGCTGCAGCATCTTGCGATCGACTTTTATCCCGGTATTCTCCATGTCGGCCAACACCGGAACCAGCGGGAGCTCAATTTCCTGATAGAGCTTCCGAAGCCCCAGTTCGTCAATGCGCGGACCCAATATTTCGTGGAGCCGTCGCACAGCTTCGAGCCGCCGACAGGATCCTTCTATGGATATCTCCGGCTCCGGAAGCAAGGATCCCTGCTTTCGGGCTTTTTCTTCTTCGATCGAGACATGCAGAAGATCCAAAGCCCACTGCTTCAGGCTGTAATCTCCTGCGTTCGGGGAAGAGAGAAAAGCCATCAGCATGACGTCATCCGGGGTCTCACCAACCTGCACGCCGCAGCTCTCCTGCGACAGCTTGTATAGTTTGGCATCCCAGCAGACTCGCTTCGGAGCACTATTCATGCACAGGCTCCGCCACTGCGCCAGTTGGGATTCCTTTCGAAGATCGACGAGAACCGCGTCACCGGAGTCGCCCTGAACGCACGCAACAATGGCTGTCTTTCGGCCCAGGAGATCCGGCGCATGGGTAAGATCAATGTACAATCGCGACTGCTTTCCCATGGTATCGACAAACCGGGCAGAGTCTCTGTCGCTAAGCCAATTCCCCTTCAAAGGCTCCTGCGGAGCTTGTTGTTCGTCGAGAAACTCGCGCATCAGGCCCTTAAATTCCATTTCGGAAAATAGCTCAAACGCAGCCTTGCGATTGGGTTCACACAGGACGAGCTCAGGCAGATCAAGTTCGATCGGCAGATTCCGATGTATGGTGACGAGTTCCAGGCTCATCCTTATCAGATCCACATTGTCGCGCAGACTTTCCTGATAAGTCTTCCTTTTTACCTTTTCCCAGTTCTGCAGGACATTTTCGAGTGTGCCGTATGTTTGGATCAGCTCCTTGGCGCCCTTCTCGCCTATCCCTGGAGCACCCGGGACATTATCGGAGGCATCGCCCCACAGTCCGAGCAGGTCCGCCACCTGATCCGGCCGCACGCCGAGTTTTTCCTGAACCTTCTGGGAATCGAGGATTGTGTCTTTCGCCGCATCAAACACCACAACGCAATCTGAGACAAGCTGCAACATATCCTTGTCGCTGGTAACAATAACGGTCTGAAGTCCCTGCTGGGTCGCCTTCAGCGAAAGCGTACCGATCACATCGTCGGCCTCAAAGCCCTCGTGGCCGATGACAGGGACACAAAAAGCCTCACACACCTTGAGGATGTATGGAATCTGCTGAACAAGATCCGGCGGCATGGGCTTCCGCGTGGCCTTGTATTCCTGATACTTTTCGTGACGAACCGTCGGCCCCTCCAGATCCAGCGCCACTCCGATGTAGTCGGGATTCTGATCCTGAATGAGCTTTCGGAGCATGGACGTAAAGCCGAAAATGGCATTGGTCGGCATGCCCTTGCTGTTGCTAAGGTTGCGAATGGCATAATATGCCCGATAAATGTGGGACATGCCGTCGATGAGAAACAGACGCTTGGAAGTCACTGGAAATCCTCTTTTGGTATGATTGCGCCGGCCAGGTGATTGTAACATGCTCTGCGCCGCTGGCAATTTGCGCGCATTCTCATGAAATTGAATTTTGTATATCTGCCAGATTCCCGGCTGCTTTTTTCCCTTTTCGCGCCCGTGGATGACAGGACTGGTAAACGCGCATAAGCTGCTCCACGGAAACATGGGTATATTTCTGAGTCGTTGACAAACTCTCATGCCCCAGCAGTTCCTGGATGGCGCGCAAATCCGCGCCGGCGTTGAGCATATGGGTCGCGAATGTATGCCGAAGCGTGTGCGGATGCACTCGCAGCCTCTGGGCCAGTTGGGCGACATGCCGGTTAACAATATTTCCGATGCTTCGCGCGGTTAACCTTCCTCCGCGCAAATTCAAGAAAACCGCCTCCGCTGGAAATTTCGCTTTTGCGGGAGTCTCCGGGGTTTTCCTGAGATGCCGTCCTCGCACATCGAGGTAATCCCGCAGCGCCTCCGTCGCTCGACTTCCAAAGGGGACAATCCGCTCCTTTCTACCCTTGCCAACAACCCGCACGAGCCCTTCGTGGATACTGAGATCTCCAAGATTCAGCCCAACCAGTTCGCCAACGCGCAATCCGGAACCATACAAAAGCTCCAATATGGCTTTATCACGCTTCCCCGAATCAGAAGCGGTATCCGGGGCCTCGACAAGCTCCGTAACGGTATCAATGGTAAGGTAGTCCGGCAAACGGCTTTCCAACTTCGGAGAGGAGACACTCTTGGCAGGACTGGTGCGAAGGATTCCCTTCGTGGTCAAAAACTTCATAAAGGAACGCACGGTTGCCAGTTTTCGCGCGACCGAGGATTTTTTGTTTCCTTTTTGATAGAGAATCCCGAGAAACTCGCGAATTGTAAGGTTATCCACCTGGTCGATATCAGGCTCCGGACGCGGTTCGCCTTCAGGGGTGTGGGTCAGGTATGAAAGAAACTGCTGCAAATCGGATTCGTAGTTTCGAAGCGTATGCGGGGAGGCATTCCTCTGGATGCGCAGGTATTCGAGATATTTCGCAATCCAGTAACTCAGATTCTCGGCCATTTCCCTCCTCGGAACACCAACGATCGCCAAATGCACTGAGCCCACGAGCGTATCAAAAATCGGGATAAGCTCCTAGCTGCCGCAACTTTCCAGCCAGGAATCCATGTTTTTGAGAGCTTCCTCGACCTGCAAGCGATGACGCTCCTTCTTGTCGCGAATGTGATCCCAAGTCAGGCCGGTTCCCTCATTTAGAAGCCCGAAGCTCATATTGACCGGCTGAAAGGAACTTAGCCCCGCCGAAGACACATAATGCACAAGGCTGCCGCAGGCAGTGGACTTGGGCGGAGCGGAGGTTGCCCGACCCCTCGCATAGGCCAGCGCGTTCAGACCCGCAAGCAGGCCTGTGGCAATCGATTCCACATATCCTTCAACGCCGCAGATTTGCCCGGCAAAGAACAGATCCGGTCTTGTCCTTACCTGGAGGGTGGGCGCAAGCAAACGCGGCGCATGGATATAGGAATTCCGATGGATCTGCCCAAATCGCAGGAACTCCGCATGCTCGAGGCCCGGGATCATCCGAAAAACCCGCCTCTGCTCCTGGAACTTCAGGTGATTCTGAAATCCGACCAGGTTATAGCTATCGGATATTAGATTCTCCACTCGCAATTGCAGTGCGGCGTAGGGACGCTTTCCCGTGCGCGGATCGATAAGACCCACCGGCTTCATCGGACCAAACCGCAGGGTATCGACCCCTCTGCGCGCGAGTTCCTCAATCGGCAGGCAGCCTTCAAAATATCGCGCACGTTCAAATGAATGCAATGGTACGGCTTCCGCACTGATGAGCGCTTCGTAAAACCGCGTATATTCATCCTTCGAAAAAAAAGCATTCAGATAATCTTCCCCGCCTTTGCCGTACCTCGATGCGGCAAACAGCCTGGATTGATCAAGTGTTGACGCGTCGACAATCGGGGATATCGCGTCGTAGAAATACAGGTTCTGAGATCCGGCAAAAAGGATGATTGATTCAGAGAGAGACTCCGATGTCAGAGGACCGGTGGCTACGATTGTGACTCCGCTGTCCGGAAGCTGCCGAAGCTCCTCCCGGATTATTTGAATATTCGGCGAACTGGATATCTCCTGGCTGATGATATCGCTGAATTTTTCTCTATCCACAGCCAGCGCATGGCCTGCAGGCACTCGTGTCTGATCAGCAACGTGCAGAAGCAGGCTGCCCATCCGTCGGAGTTCCTCTTTCAGGAGATAAGGCGCCGTACCTGGAAGATCGGATTTCAGCGAATTGCTGCATACAAGCTCGCCGAGTTTGTCCGTGCGATGCGCGGGAGTGTTAACCGCAGGCCGCATTTCATACAGATGAACCCTTCCCCCTCGGCGGGCAACCTGCCAGGCTGCTTCGCATCCTGCAAGCCCGGCGCCAATTACGGTAACAATGGATTCCATCGTGGGATTTTAGCATACCCGCGTATCAGGTTTTCGGACATCCCAACACCAACTCCCGCCATTTCGGAATTTGGCGTTCCTTGACAAACGAATTGAGGCAGGGGCGCGCCTTTGGAGCATCCGCCAGGAAAGCCGAAATGCTTAGGATTTTTCCAGTGGCTTCGATATCATTTGATTTTTTCTTTATTGTGGGAATTGGGAATGACTACTGAAGGAGTGCCGCAGGTAAACCGCTGGATCGTCTCGCTATCCGTTGTATTTGCCACCTTCATGGAAGTTTTAGACACAACGGTCGTCAATGTATCGCTGCCTCATATTGCTGGTTCCATGTCCTCCACCGTGGAAGAAGGAACATGGACACTGACCTCATACCTGGTGGCCAACGCCATTATTCTGCCGATGACCGGGTGGCTGGCACAGCAATTCGGACGCAAGCGGCTGCTTATGATGGCCATCACCGGATTCACCATTGCTTCCTTTGTATGCGGCCTGGCTCCAAACCTTGCGACGCTCATTATCTTCCGCATCATTCAGGGGGCAGCCGGCGGAACCATGCAGCCGTTGTCCCAAGCCATCATGCTGGAGGCCTTCCCTCCTGAAGAACGCGGCAAAGCGATGGCTGCGTGGGCAGTCTGCATTGTGACGGCACCCATACTTGGACCGGTGGTGGGCGGCTGGCTCACCGACACCTATAGCTGGCGCTGGGTTTTCTACATCAATATACCGGTAGGCGTTATCTCGTTGATAATGGCAAAGCTGTATGTTTTCGATCCGCCATATCTTCGCAAGAAGGCCCAATCCATCGATTATTGGGGTATCGGACTGCTGGCGCTCGGAATGGCCGCACTTCAGATCATGCTCGATAAAGGACAGCAGGAAGACTGGTTTACCTCAGATTTCATCACGACGCTGGCGATTGTTACCGTGATAATGCTGGTTTCCTTTGTCATTTATGAAATCTACGCCAAAAATCCCATCATCCATCTCAGAGTCTTCAAGGATCGTACCTATGCCATTGGCGTTTTGGTTATGACGACCGTGGGATTCGTGCTTTATGGCAGCCTGGTATTACTGCCGATCATCCTTCAGACCCTTCTCGGATACCCGGCCCTGGAATCGGGTATTGCCATGGCTCCAAGAGGAATAGGCTCTCTCTGTTGTACCCCCATTGTGGGACTGGTGATTAATCGGGTGGGAGCGCGAAAAATCCTTGCCACAGGCATCGTTATTTGCGCGTTCACCTTGTTCTGGTTCGGATTTCTGAATCTGAATGCCGGATATTGGGACTTCTTCTGGCCTCAATTCATTCAGGGTCTCTCCATGAGCATGCTTTTTGTGCCGATGACAACCATTACGATGGACAGAATTCCCAAAGAGGAAATGGGAAATGCCACCAGCATTTTTAACCTCATGAGGAACATCGGTGGAAGCATTGGGATTGCATCGGCGGCTACACTGCTGGAACGTCATCGTCAAATGTATACCAATACCCTGGGTACTCATGTGACGCCCTACGCACTCAAAACACAGGAGATGATGAACCAGATCCGCGGAGCGATGATAGCCGGCGGAGCCGATGCGGTCACCGCAACCCAGAAGGCTAACGCGATGCTTTTTGGCATGGTTCAACGCCAGGCAACCATGCTTTCGTTCCTGGATCTGATGAAGATTTTCGGAGGACTTTTTGTACTGATTCTTCCCATCATTTACTTTGCACGACCGCCACAATCCAGAAGTGGCCCGGGCCCTGGCGCACACTAAGGGCCTGTCCGGGAATTAGGATTGCGCTTAGGCAGGCAAATCAAACCGGGAGCTTTACAATTCAATCTGCCCCGTCAGGAATGGGCGAGCCTGACCCGATATCCGCACACGATTCCCCTCCAGACGGCAGAGCAGCGATCCACGCCTCTTTGAAAGCTGCATCGCCTTGAGTTCATTCTTTCCCAGGCGTCCTGCCCAATAGGGGGTCAGGGTCGTATGGGCGGAGCCGGTGACGGGATCTTCCGGAATTCCGCTCTGCGGCGCAAAAAATCGCGAGACAAAATCTATGTCGCGGTAGCCCGGAGCAGTCACAATTACGCCTCTGGCTTCGACAACGGCAACGCGCAGCATATCCGGTTTCATGGTTTCAACCTGCGCCGACGTTGAGTACACCAGCATATAGTCGGTTCTGCCCTTGTATATTTCGAGCGGAGCCAATCCGAGCGCCTCTATCAGGCCCGCCGGGGCATCGCTTTTTTCAAATTGATCGACCGGAAAATCCAAAGTCAGAAAATCGTCTTCTTTGAGGACACGCAATATTCCGCTTCGGGAATCAAGCTCGATACAGCGGCCGGGAAATTGTTCAATGTTAAATATGACATAGGCCGTTGCCAGCGTTGCATGCCCGCATAAATCCACCTCCGTTTCCGGTGTAAACCAGCGGATAGCGAACCGCTCCGCGGACTTGACGTAAAAAGCCGTCTCCGCCAGGTTATTTTCCATGGCTATCTGCTGCATCAGGGCATCTGGAAGCCACTCATCAAGAGGACAAACAGCCGCGGGATTCCCTCCAAAAACTCTATCCGTAAACGCATCCACCTGATACATCCTCAATCTCACATTCCCTCCCAAAGCCTGGGCCCGACCCAGCAAAATCTTTCTGAATCAACAACATACCACCAAAATATTCACAAAAACATGTCCTAGCCGCATTTTGGAGCCTTGTTTTCGGCAAACAAGCCTGACATTTTTCGATTCACTCCCGGGCAAGGGCAATTACCCTGGCTGAGTTTGGATCGGTCCGACCCCGATATTATAATGACTAAGATGAGATGGGACCGACTGCTGATGACCGCGGGCTTTCTCGCGCTCTTGTATTACGGGGGCAATGTACTCTACACCTGCTCTTACCAGTCATTTGAACAGTACTCCTTTGACCAGCAGCTCAAGGGACGAACGCCTTCGATTCCCGGATTTGCCTCGCGTTTGCTAGGCCTGGGAAATGCTCCGGCGGTTCGAATGCCTTCCGAATCCGCCGAAGGAGAAAACATCCTTCAGGGCGCAGTCCTGGCCCCCATGGCAGCGCCTGTGGATAAAGGTTGGACAGAGGAGCGCCTTCGAGCCTTTAAGGCAGCGACACCGCCATTGCCCCAATCGGTCCTGGGTCGGCTCGAGATACCCTCGCTGGATCTATCTGTCATGCTGCTGCAGGGAACCGATGACCGGACGCTGAATCGAGCCGTTGGTCATATAGAAGGAACGGCATTTCCAGGCCAGTCCGGAAACATTGGCATCGCGGGACACCGGGACGGGTTCTTCCGTCCACTGAAAGACATCTCTCAAAACGCAATAATTACACTGACAACACTAAAGGGACGTTTTTTCTATCGCGTTAAGGCTATCAATATTGTCACCCCCACCGATGTTCGACTGCTGGCCCCAACAGCCCGCCCTTCCGTTACCCTGGTTACCTGCTATCCATTTCACTTTGTCGGGGACGCGCCGAAGCGGTATGTGGTCACCGCGGAAATATTCAAAATACAAGGGGCGACCGCGATAGCCGCGGAATATAACGAGACCCGCCTGCCATCCCCTAAAATGCATCTCCCCTGAACACTGCTCGACGCAAGGGAATCCAATCAGTCAGGAGGTGTGACGCCGACCGGCTCAATGGCTCGGCATGGATTGTTTTTTCATCTATGGGAGTTTGTATGCAAAGAGTGCTATTCGGTTTTCTCTTCCTTTTGGCGATTCCTTTGGTGGCGGCGGCTCAGACGGAGTATCCGCCGGTCGAGGTTTTTGGTGGTTATTCCTACCTGCGCGCGAACCCGGAAGGTTTTAACCTCAACGGATGGAACGCCTCGGTTACCGGCAATATCACGGACTGGTTCGGCATTGAGGGGGATATTAGCGGCCATTACGGGCATTTCAAAGATGCATTCGGCAGCATTCCCAACATCAAAATCGACCATCACACATTCATGGTCGGCCCCAAGCTTTCCTATAGAGCGGGCTCTATCACTCCGTTTGCGCATTTTCTCATCGGAACGGCACGGGCCAGCTCTCGCGAAGTTGGATTTGGATCCACTTCCGACTGGGCACTGGCAACAGTTATTGGAGCCGGTGTAGATATTGATATTTCAAAATCCGTTGCAGTACGTGTTGCCCAGGCAGACTGGCTGATGACTCGTTTTGATACCGGCAACTATTACCGGGATGACCGCCAGAATAATTTCCGGTTTTCGGCAGGAATTGTTTTGAAACTGGGATCGCGGTAACTCAACACTGTGGAATTGGCGGCGCAGTCTTGCGCCGCCAATTCCACATCCCTATAACAGCGGCTTCAAAATCCTCCACACATTTTCCACGACAATGTCATAGCCTTCCGGAGTCGGGTGAATTCCATCTTCCTGGTTAAGCTCAACATGCCCCCCCACACCTTCCAGGAAAAATGGGATGAGTGGGACCTTCCGTTTCTGCGCTACCATCGGAAAGATTCCGCGAAAAGCCCCCGCAAACTGCGGTCCATAATTGGGAGGGACCTGCATCCCGGCCAGCACAACTTTTGCGCCCGTCGACTGCAGATTATCGACGATATCCATGAGATTCTGGCTGGTTGCAGCCACGGGCATTCCGCGCAAGCCGTCATTGGCTCCGAACTCGACAATGACAATGGCCGGATGAAGCGCCACGACCGACTGGATGCGGGCAAGGCCTTGAGAGGAGGTTTCACCGCTCACCCCCGCATTAATAACCCGGTATCGATACCCGGCCGCGTCAATTTTGGTCTGAAGCTTTGCCGGATAGTTGTCTTCGGAAGGCACGCCTGCCCCTGCCGTGAGACTGTCACCGAAGGCAACTATAGCCGGGCGCGTGTCCGTTTCCGGAAGCGCCGTCGGCGCAGGCATTGCGCCCGCTTCCTTCTTCCCGTCATTCCTGGACCCGCAGCTGCAGCAGGCGAACAACAACAAGGCAATGGAAATATTCCGGATCACTTCAGGCTCCATATCCGTCCACTAAATTCGGGCTTCGTGCCTCTAACTTCTAGTATAGACTAACAGGATTGCATGTTCTTGCTGGGAGAACCAGGAATGATTGAAATAAGAAATCTCACCAAAACCTTCACTTCGGGTTCCTATACGCTGGAAATCCTGAAGGGCATCGACCTTACGATCGCAAAAGGAGAAGTTCTTGCCATTGAAGGTCCTTCCGGCAGTGGAAAAAGCACTCTTCTCGGCCTGTTGGCCGGATTCGATTCTCCCACGACCGGATCCATTCGAATTGACGGAGAAGAGATTACCAGCCTGAGCGAAGACCAGCTTGCCCTTTTACGAGGCAGAAAGCTGGGCTTTGTCTTCCAGTCCTATAATCTTATCCCGACTCTTACCGCAGAGGAAAACATCCTCCTTCCAATGGAGCTGCGCGGCAATATTGCGAACATGCAAACCCGGGCAGGGGACCTGCTCGCCGCCGTCGGACTCGAATCCCGCGCCTCCCACTATCCGGCGCAGTTGTCCGGAGGGGAGCAGCAGCGTATAGCGCTGGCAAGAGCATTCGCCTGCAGCCCTTCCCTGCTGCTCGCCGATGAGCCAACTGGAAACCTGGACAGTGCGACCGGAAGCCTCGTCCTGGAAATGCTGCTGCAGCTCAATCGCCGCAGCGGAGCCACGCTGGTTATCGTCACGCATGATCGTACTCTCAGCGAACTCACGGACCGGATTGTCTTTCTCCGCGACGGCAGGATAATCGATGAACAGGTTCCACCACACGCGTCGCGGAGGCCATCATGAAATTTGAAATCCGGATGGCCTGGCGCGAAACCCGTCCAGCCTGGAAGCGCTTTTTGTTTGTTATCGCCGCGATAGCTCTGGGAGTTGCCGTATTGACAGGGCTCAAAGGCTTCAGCAAAGGACTGAACCGGTCCATTTACGAATCAGCCCGGGAACTGATTGCGGCCGATATGGTCGTCCGATTGAATTCCCTCCCCCGGCAAAATGATATTCAGATTCTGGAATCGCTGGCGCGGCAAGGCGCCCGGCTGACTCGCATTACGGAAACTCTTTCCATGGTTTCACCCGTGAAAACGGCTGCTCCCGTTTTGTCGGACCTCAGAGCTGTGGATCCAAATTCCTATCCATTTTACGGAACAGTCGAACTGGAACCGCAGGCTCCTTTAAAACAGGCCCTGACCGATAGCAGCGCGCTTGTCAGCCAGGACCTGCTCGTACGCTGCGGCATCGCGGTTGGAGATGAAATCCAGGTAGGCTCGATACGCCTGCGCATTGCAGCCATTCTCAAATCGGAACCTGACAGAATCGGCGTGGGAATCGACCTCGGCCCGCGCATCCTGATCACTCGTACGGCGCTGGAGCGCAGCGGGCTCATCCAGTTTGGCAGTCGCGCTTCCGAGTCTTTTCTGTACCGCCTCCCCGCAAAAGGACTCCAGTTGGAGGAAGCGAAGAAGATTATTGCTTCCGGCATCAAACGACGTGTTCGCATTACGGATTATCGGGACCCGAATCCTTCGGTTACACGCGGCCTGGAGCGGGCAGCGAATTTCCTCAGCCTGATCGGTCTGCTATCACTGCTGGTAGGCGGACTTGGGGTTTATACAACCATTCGCACCTACCTGGACCAGAAACTTGACAGCATCGCCGTTATCAAGTGCATCGGCGGTCGGTCGAGCCAGATCATTCGGATCTACCTGCTGCAGGGACTGGCGCTAGGAGTCCTGGGAAGCGCGATCGGTACCGGGCTGGGCTATTTCGTGCAGCTGCTCCTTCCCAAACTGCTCAATGGCCTCATTGATTTGCCGGCAAATCTGGAACTCGCACCCGGCGCGGCCTTCCAGGGCTTTGCCATTGGCGTCTTTACAACGCTGCTATTCCTGCTGCCACCGCTGCTTGCAATTAGGAGAGTCCGTCCGATGAGGGTTTTCCTGCGTGAAATGCCCGCGGCCAGATGGGAGTTTTTGAAGAGAATGAAGGAAGATCCATTGCCGGCCTTATCCGGAATAATCCTGGTGGGCGGCATCGGATTGGCAGCCAGTTGGCTCGCGGAATCCCTGCGCTGGGGCTTTGCTTTTCTTGCCGCACTGGCCGGCTGCATTCTCGTCCTTGCGGCAACAGCCAGGACTCTTCTGGCACTGCTAAAAAGAGTCCCGCGCCTCCCATCCATTGCACTGCGCCACGGCATAAAAAACCTGAACCGGCCCGGAACTCATTCTACAAGCATCATGGCCACCCTGGGACTGGGAGTGGCTTTCATCCTCACCATCTATTTTATACAAACTTCGCTGATATCTCAGATACTGAAGGGCGCCCCAGGCGACTTCCCCAATGTCATTTTGCTCGGAGTGACGGAGAGGGACCGGCAGCCTGTTTCGGAATACCTGCATCAACAAAAAGACATCGAATCCGTGACATTGTTTCCCTCTATTTCATCGCGATTGCTCCGTATCAATGGCCATCCGCCGGAGCAGACTGAGGAAAACCAGGAAGAACGTCGATACCACCAGATAGAATTCACGCTTACCTGGAGTGAGTCCATCCCGGCAGATACCAGGGTTATCGAGGGACAATGGTGGCACCCGCCCTACAATACGCCTTTGATTTCAGTGGGAGAAAATGCCGTAAGACATCTGAAAATCCGCACCGGCGATATTCTTCAATTCGACGTCGCAGGATCCATCGTGCAGGGCAAGGTCGCGAACATCCGGGAGACCGAATTTTCACGGCCGGGAACAGGCAATCAATTCATCTTCTCCCCGGGATGTCTTAACGGCCTGCCTACCACCTATATTGGCGGCCTGCGATTGCCGGCAAACCGCGTGGCCGAATTTCAGGGTTCCTTTTTCCGCCAGTTTCCCACCGTGACCTCCATCGATGTCGGACAGGTTTTGATACGTGTCCAGGATCTCTTAAATAAAGTATCGCTCGTCATTCGCTTTGTTGCCCTGTTCGCTATCGCATCCGGCATCATCATTCTGGCAGCCGGCGTGGTTTCAACCCGGCACCAGAGAATACGTGAGGTTGTTCTGCTGAAGACGCTTGGCGCAACGAGCCACCAGGTTGTACGAATACAGTCTGCCGAATTCCTGATCCTGGGTTCGGCAGCGGGTTTTGTCGGAGGCATTCTTGCAGGGATCGCCGCCCACTATCTTCTGGGCAGGCTATTGAAAACAGATTTCTCTTTCCAATGGATCCCATTTTTCGGAGCAATTGTTGCCACTGCAGGCCTTGCCATCGTAACCGGATGGATTGCGAGCCGCGGAGTGCTCCATCACAAACCGCTCGAGACTCTCAGGGAGAATTAACCGCCCGCCGATTTCACCCATCCACTCCTCCCCGGCATTCTTAGTAATTCCCTCGTTTAGGTGACCATCGTCACTGTCTGGATTCGGCATTCCGATACGATATTCGATAACTGGACCAGTGGGATTCGGGACAGGGACCGGGAACAGATAGCGGGAAGGGGCAGCGCTCCACAGCCTCTCCACATTATTTCTCTAATCCTGATGTCCGCCCCCGGCGATATGGAACGAGGGGTTATATTCCCAAAATACAGGCAGCCGGAAAAATCGGCCCAGAAATCCGCATAGGTGGATTATATGCATAGATACAAAGTGTTAAAAAACAGCCAAGGCTTTTCCGTCACTGAGCTTCTCATCATTGTTGGCATGCTTGGGATAATGGCCAGTTTGTCGATTCCCATGCTTACGTCGAGCATGAAGGACCTGCAGCTGCTTTCTGATGCCCGCAGCATCGCCTCAAGTCTGTCTTATGCCAAACTCAGTGCCGCCTCCCAGATGACACGCTATCGATTTTCCGCCGATCTGGATTCAAATCAGTGGAGTATAGAAAAACGGAACCCGTCCAGTGGTACTTTTGAGATCCAGGGGCCCTCGAATGCTCTTGGCAACGGTGTTGCCGACAGCCATATCGAATTCAAGGCAACCTCAAGCCCTGCCCCAACCGGGTTTCCCACTACTTCGGCAACCACTGTTACGTTTAACTCTCGCGGCATTCCGACAGAGGGAGCCCGCGCGATCTACCTATCCAACCTGGATGCCAATTACGCTGTAACCGTATCCCTTTCCGGGAAAGTGCAATTGATGCGCTACAAGAACAGCGCATGGACTAATCAATAGGTCGCGGGGCACAGCCTATGAAAAAAGCAATAAAGGAAGAGGCAGGAATATCGTTAGTGGAATCCTTGATCGCCATGGTGATCCTGTTGTTTGGACTCCTTGCAATGGCGCAGGTACTGGCCTTCTGTGTGGTGGGGAGCAAAACCTTTGGCAGGGATTCGGGAAAAACGACCGCTTCGGCACATGACAAAATGGAAGAACTATCCGGGCTTTCGTTTACAGATACAACAACGAACGTAACGGTAGCGCCACCCTATCCGGCAACTGGAACGGGATTGACTCAGGGAGGTAGCGTTTATCCTTCCTCTGTGGTTACCGGTTACGCCGATTATCTGAACGGCTCCGGAGCCAGAACAACAGCCTCTGGGGCCCTGTACAGGCGCCAGTGGCAAGTGATCAATAGTTCGGCTACCAGCAAAACCATTATCGTCTCGGTTACCAGCACCAAGAGTTTCAAAAATGGTACCGCCCCTACAACAGTGCTGGTAACACAGAAAACGCAATAGGAAATCAAGGGGGAGGGAATGAAACACCAGGCAGGTTCAAGAGAGGAATGCGGCTTCTCCGTAATGGAAATGCTCGTTTCAATATGCGTTCTCATCCCGGTCATGGGAGCCGCCGTAGGATTATTTTCACTGGGAGCCAAACAGCATTCCACGGAACAGAGCAGCATCGATTCCAACCAGGAAATTCGAGCCGCCTTTGAAATGATGACAACGGAAATTGCGCAGGCAGGGTCTCATGGTGATCGAAGTACCACACTGTCTGCTGCCGTAAGCAGTTCCTCGAGCGCCCAGGCAGTTTCAGTGGGCGACGTCACAGGATTTGGGGTCGGAGACTATGTCGATGTCGATACCGGCACCAATCACGAGCTCGTGGCACTGACGGCGGTGGGCACCGCTACCATCACCGGCGTTTTCCGCACGGCACACGCAGCCAATGTACCGGTTCGGCTATTTGCCGTCCCCTTCAGCACCGGAGTTTATTCCGCCGGTCTTGGCCCCAGCTCAACCCAAACGGGGACATCGCTTCGCTTCTTCGGAGATATCAACGGAGATGGAACCGTGCAGTACGTGGAATACATCTACAATTCGGGGACAAACCAGATAACCCGCTCGATTACCCCCGTAACGCAGGCCACGCGAAATCCAGCCGTGGTTCTCGTCGGCAATGTTAAACCAAATTCCGTTCAGTTCTCCATCACGACGGACAGCCGTAGCATTGTGACTGCCGCCACGATAGCCATGACTGCGCGCAGCACCGTAAAAAGCGGCAACAGCTTCCAGGATGTCGAACTGGGTTCCAGAATATCGATCCCAAGTGCCATGGCAGCCTCTGCACTTTTATATGAGAACCAGCACTATGGCGGCTTCAACCACATTCCCCCGACTCCTGCCAAAGTCTCTCAATGGGTAACCTCATGATGCAAAAAACAAATGATCGCAACCAGAATGAGCGTGGAGTAGCCCTTGTCGCCACCCTGATGTTTCTGATGGCAATGGGGATCCTGTCCACGGCGCTTGTCTTTACGCTCAACAATGAGATGAAAGCCAGTTCTTCGTATAAATATGGAGAACAGGCCAATTACGTAGCCAACGCCGGCGTACAACAATCTGTCGCATGGTTCGTCAATAATTACACTCCCTGGGTTCCGGCCAGCGACTATAACACCACCTATTCTCCCGTCCGCTATGGCGGATCCGAGGTGAAGCTGGTAGGCCAGGGCAGCGCTTCGTCGGTTTATCCGAGCTCCAGCACGACTTCAAGCTTCACCACGCAGTTCCACAACAAGAGCCTACAGGCGAGTACCACCAACACAGGAGCGTATGCCCTGAATGCAACGCTTTTGAAATACAGTTCCGCCAATTTCATCAACCCGACAACGTTTATATCCTACACTTCGGCCATCGAGCGCTGGAGAATAGAGAGTGTCGGGTACTGGGGATCGAATATTAACAATCCTCTCGGAACAGCCCAGATCACAGCTATTGTTGAGAACAGTGGGAATGCTCTGTTTGACCGAGCTCTCTGGGGAATCGATTCACTGGATCTCGGTGGAACCGTGCTGGTCGACAGCTACGATCCGAAACTGGGCCCTTATGGCGGATCCAATATAGGGAATAAGGGATCGGTTGGCTCCAATGGATCGGTTTCAATCAACGGTACCGGAGTCGAGGTCAAGGGTGACGTCGCTTACGGTCCGACCGGAGCCTATACCTACTCCGGCAGCCCAACGGTCACCGGAAGCATCATCCATCTGCCTGAACCTCGCTATTTCCCCCCGATCCCGACTTTCACCCCGGGCGCGGGAAGCGTTCTGGCAAAGAATGGCACCGTTACCCTCAACCCGGGAAGCTTCGGCACCGTCACGATCGGAGCCCATGGTGTTCTGGCACTGAATCCTGGCACATACTATTTCGATTCGATCTCAGAGGTGGCCACTGGCAGCCTTCAAATCAATGGCGATTTGAACACGACCACCACCATATTTGTGAAAACCTCCCTGGATCTGAGTGGACAGGGCGTTGTGAATCTCAATGGAGATCCGACCCGCCTGACCATCAACTATGCGGGGACTAGCGAAGCGAAAATCGCCGGGGGATCCTCGGCTTTTGTGGAATTGTATGCCCCCAGTGCGCCGCTGAAGCTGGTTGGAACAAGCAATTTCTATGGATCCTTTATTGGACAAACGGTTCAGGTTCAGGGGACACCTGAAGTTCATTTTGACGAAGGATGTCTTGAAAAGAACCTCCTCCAGAGACAATTCCGCATGATCAGCTGGTCCAAGAACTCCCTCTAGATTTATTGCCGCTGATGGGTATGGAGCATTGCACCTGTCAGCGGCTTTTTTATTTCCACACGACATCTCATATCTTTGTTGAGCCGAAGAACACATCGGTCTATAAAAGACTATACATAACCTGAAGGAATTGAATGCCGGGCAAGCCTTGCGCCTTCGAATTGGCTGCTGGATGGTTCTGCGATCAAGAGGTGTTTTGGAATGAGATACGTTCTTTCGGCCTTGGGGCTGTGCATGCTCCTGGGCACGACGCTGAAATCCGTAGATGATCGTGCGACTCTTTCCGGTCTTCAGCAGCGGATCACCCAACTCCAGGTTGCACTGGAACGGGCAGAGGCAGTCAGGTCCGTCAAACGCCTTCAGCAGGCCTACGGCCATTATGCGGAATACGGATTGTGGAACGATCTTGCGGACCTGTTTGCGGAAAAAGAGATTGGCTATTTCCTGCCCGGCAATATCACTCGAGAGGGTATCCGGAAGCATTACCTTCATGACATCGGCAAGGGCAAACTCGGTCTCCCCGAGGGAATGGTTTATCCACACATCATCCTCCAGCCTGTGATAACACTGGAGCCCGATGGAAAGACCGCAAAAGGTCGATGGCGTGTCTTTTCGATGCTGGGCGTCTATGGCGAAACTGCTATTTGGGCCGGCGGGATCTACGAAAATGAATACGTGCTCGAGAATGGAACCTGGAAAATCAAGGACCTGTATTACTACTCTCAGTATAGCGGCCGCTATGATCAACCGGGATGGACGATTGACCAGGACTTTATCCCGATGCACTATGATCCCAAACGGGCCGGCACTCCAATCCCGGGCTCAAACGGATCCACCACCAAGGAAACTCCACGCAGCATCGAATCAATGAGCTCAGAGCTGAATGGACTGATTGCGCGGACACAGCGACTGAACAGCCAAAGTGACGTGGAAAACCTGCAGCACATTTATGGATATTACATCGACCGTAAAATGTGGGATGACGTTGCGGACCTCTTTGCTCCTGACGGAACGATGGAACTTGCACAGCAGGGAGTATATGTCGGACGAGCGAGCATCCGGCGCGCGCTGGATCAGTTCGGAACGGCTGGATTGAAGGAAGGAGAGCTGAACGATCACCTGCAGCTTCAAACCATCGTCGATGTCGCACCCGACGGCATGACCGCAAAAGCTCGTGGAACCGAATTGATCATGTCGGGCAAACACGGAACAAACGGCGAATGGGGAGAAGGTGTCTTTGAAAACACCTACGCCCGGCAAAACGGCGTATGGCGGATTAAGTCGATGCATGTATACGAGCGCTTCGCCGCCGATTATGACAAAGGCTGGGCACGGGATGCGAAGCCGGCCGCGGGTGCCAACAAAAAATTTCCCGCCGACCGCCCTCCGACAAAAGTCTACGCAACCTATCCGCACTTTTTTATCCCTCCCTTTCACTATGACAACCCGGTGACATTCCAGGCCCCGCAATACCCGGAGAGTCTTTCTGGGAAAAAACCAAAGAAGAAGCCCTTTGCCGCAGTGATCAGCCACGCCCCACTCGTCCATTCAGTCGCGGAGCTTCAAAAGAAAGTAGAGGAACTGGAGCGATTACTGAAGAGAGCCATCGCTTATGATGCCTCCGAAAATATCGTGGACGCCTACGGCTATTACATTGATTCCTACATGTGGGATGAAACGGCCGACCTGTTTGCAAAGGATGGATGGAAAGAATTGTCCTATGTCGGAACGTATGTCGGTCGGGAGCGAATACGACAATCCCTCAAGCTGCGATACCCGGGCGGACATCCAAGCGGCTACTTTACGGCTCATCAGATTACGCAGCCGGTGATTCACGTTTCCGAAGATGGGCAGAGCGCCAAGGTACGCACCCGCTTGTTTCAACTCGGCGGAGTCTCCGGTGGAAGCGGCCTGTGGCTGGGCGGGATTTATGAGAACAAGACCATCCTTGAAGACGGCATCTGGAAAATTGCGGCCATGGATCTGGATTATGTATTCACGGCGCAGGCAAGGGGCGGATGGGCGCGCGCGGCAGGCTCCATCGACCCGCCAAAGACATCAATCGGTTCATCTTTCCCGCCTGATCGGCCATTGCGCGGAGTCGTGTTTCCTCCCTTCCCGAAAATTGTGGATCTCCCGTTTCATTATCTAAACCCTGCCTCGGGGCGCAGACCGCCGCTGCTTCTTCCATGATGATTCCAGATTCCAGATTCCAGATTTCCGATTCGAGAAATCCGGAATCTGGAATCATTCCGGCGGCTTAATTCCGCGAATCTTGGCGCTGTGATCTCTGCCCAGAAAGTAATTGATCCAGGACGAGGTCTGATGCAATTCCCAATTGCAGGGCGGCACAAGATATTTCCCGATCTCGTCTTCCCGGTTTTGCGCCTTTAGCCTTTCATAGGCTTTCACCCAGATGCAGCGCTTTTCCCCCGGGTATACCTCACACCATCCCTGATAGCTGCCGCCGCAGGGAGCATTGCGCTGATCCTTGGGGCACTGCGAAACCGGACAGAGATAGGCGACATCGAACAAAGCACAATCACCGCAGTCCTTACAGGTATAGAGCGTGCTCTTGCTCCAGCGTTCGAACCAGTGGAAGATCCGGCAGAAGGTCGGCGATGCAGAAATAACCTTCATCAGCCGTTGCATCGGTTTAAACAGGAGGCTCCTGGGATCGAAAAGCAGGGCATGCATCAATCGCGACAAGAGGTAAATCGGAGGCTGATTAGGCGGTTGTGTCCTGCGGGCAGTCACCGCGGTGCTCAAACCCGTGGACGCTTCCTGCTCATAATAATAGAAACCGCCCTTCTGCGGAAAATCGAACTCACGCACAAGGTCCAACCAGTTGGGCGCAAGCTCGCTGCCCTTGGATACGATGTATTCCACACTCTCGAAAGGCAGACCCTGGCCGCTGACATAGGCGCCCTTGTAGCCAAGGCCTTTCGCAATGGCATACATCTTTGCGGCGCGATCCAGCCGGGCTTGCTTACCTTTATCCTTGCTTTCAGCCTCCGCGGCAATCTGACTCAGGAGTTTGTCGGTCACGACACATCCGGGAATATTGTTGTCCCGCATCGTCTTCGCGACCGGATAAGAAAGCACATAAATCCCTGCCAGGGCGGGAATCGGTCGATTCCTGGTCCCCAACCACTGCGTCAACTCCTGAAGCTTGCGGGCATCGTACCCGACCTGGGTAATAACAAAATCCGCTCCGGCCGCAATTTTCTTTTCCAGTTTATAGAACTGGCACATGACTTCCGCTTCCAACTGTTTGAAGGGCGAGAAGGCGGCGCCCGCAAAGAAACTGGTCGGCGCAAGCCGGATCGGTTTTCGCAGAATATCTCTTTCCAATCCCTGGTTCATTTCTGAAACCAGCCTCAGGCCATTGACCGAGTCGAGATCGAAGACCGGTTTAGATCTCCCCTTGAACCCAAGATTGGAGGGGTAATCTCCCGTCAGGATCAGCACATTGTGAATATCGAGAGCCGCCAACTGAAACAGAAGGCTTTCGGCCTGATTTCTGCTTCTGTCCCGAAATGCAATATGAACGAGAGGGTCGATACCGGACTTCTTGATCTCGGCGCACAGGATATCGGTGGCAATCGCGGGATTGCCGCCGGGATTGTCGGTGATGCTCATGGCGCAAACCATTCCGCTTCGAGCCGCTCTGCGCGCATTCTCGAGCACCGACTCCTGGCGTGTTTCAAAAGCTCCCGGCCCAGGTATCTGCTCCCAGACAAGACAGAATTTGTCTGGGTCCGTCATCGCGTTCTTGAATTGATTTTCCCGCTCCCGCAGTTTCCGAAGCAGAATCGCTTGAAGACTGGGGACCAGATCCTCCGCCGGCAGCAATGGTCCCGATGAAGCATCGATGAATGCAAGCTCGCCGGCATCCCCATTTTCATCCCTAATGGTCCAGTGGGCATTTTCGTCCGGATAAAACTCCAGCACGAGCAGGGATGAGTGATGGGAAATCCACCCGGAACGAATCTCCGCGCGCAGCCGCTGCAAATCCGCCCTGGAGGGCATTGGGCCCAGAATGATGATATCGGGCCGCATCTGCCTGATCTTTTCAAATCCTTCGGCGTCGTTTGCGGCGAAGGCCACCTCCGCAGACCTGGCTGCGGCTTTACGGACGATATCTTCCAATTCCGGCTGATGGCTGATGACCACAATATTTCTGGTGCGATTGGCTGTTTCCATAGTGTTCCTGCAGAATATCACGAGGCAGCAAAAACGTTAACCTGAAGTCTCAAAGATATAAAGCGAGCCTGTTGTCTTTGTGCACGCAGGCCGGTCAAAAATCCGATTATAATGGTTTTTCGTTATAAAAACGGAGAGCGAGCATGGATTTCCTGAAAAGAGCCCTTGAAATCACCCTGTCCCCACTCGGAATTATGGTGCTCCTGTTCGCAATAGGAATAATTTTGAGCTGCTCGAGAAAATACCTGCGAGCAAGCCATCGATGTCTTGTCCTGGCAGGACTGCTGTTCCTGGTTTTCCTCTTTTCGCCTATTTCAGAATACCTGATTCTGCAGCTCGAAAGTGATTACCCACCCATGCTGAAGCCGCCTGCGTCCCCGCGGATTGACAGGATTGTCGTTCTGGCCGGCTATGCGGAGGAGCACAAGGGATTTCCCATCACGACGATGGTTTCGCCACAGACTATTGCCACCATGACGGAAGGACTTCGTCTCTATAGGCTCAGTCCCGGCTCAAAACTGATCCTCTCCGGTGGTGTCCTCCGAGAAGGGGAAAGGCCGGTTGCCGCAGCAATGTCCGACTTTCTTCAGCAGATGGGAGTGACAGACCAGGACCTTATTGTTGAAGGCCGGTCCCAGACCACCTATGAAAATCTGGTGGAAGTCAAAAAGCTGATCGGTTCCGCCCCATTTATCCTGGTCGCCCAGGCATGTGATCTCCGGCGTGCCATGGGGGTTGCGGGCAGGCTTCATATGAATGCCGTAGCCGCGCCCGCCTGCTATTGGGTTCGGCAGCACCACGCGGACCATAATGCGCAGGGAGAGATCGGGAAGTACCTCGAGGCTTTTGCACATCCATCGCTGGATAATTTTCTGCATCTTCAATGGGCTTACCACGAATACCTGGGATATGCCTGGTATCGCCTCTTGGGGCGTATCTAAAATCGCGGTGGGCTTGTATACTTGAAAGCGGATAAAACTTATGGCGGACCCTGAAGACCTGACACGCGCGGAAGCAGCAGAAATCATGCGAAAGAAGTATCGTTACCGCGAGCTGATCCTATCCGGACGCATGGTACTGCCTCATTCCAGGGCAGCCCAGTTGCTTGGCCCTGATTGCCTCTACCACCTGTATTCGGTCGCTAAAAAGAAAACAAAAAAACGCTAGTTAGGCAGATCGAGGTTGCCTTCCATATGGGAGAGAGCCGGCTCAATCAAATCGGGATCGAAATGAGTCCCGGCATGGCGGATGATTTCCTCGCAGGCACAGGGGAATGTTGTCCCGCGATGGTACGGCCGGTCGTACACCATGGCGTCCACGGCATCGACCAGGGCAAATATTCGAGCCCCCAGTGAAATTTCGGTTTCCTTCAAGCCTCGCGGATAGCCGCTTCCGTCAAATCGCTCATGATGCGAGAGGATAATGTCCGCAGCGCCCTGCAGGAACTCTATTTCTTTTACAAACTCGTACCCGTAGCGCGGATGGCGTCGCATGATCTGCCATTCGCCGGTGTTCAGCTCGGCAGGCTTCCACAGGATGCTGTCGGGGATCCGGAGTTTGCCTATGTCATGCAGTAACGCTCCAAGTTCCACCTGCTCCAGTTCTTCGCTCACAATGCCCAGGTTCCGGGCAATGTCGCGCGTCATATCCGCGACTCTTCGGGAATGTCCGCTGGTTCCCTGATCCTGGAGGTCGAGTGCCATGGCCAGCGTCTCAATGCCTGCACCGTTCACTTCGCTCAGATCCTCCAATGCTTCGTTGAGAGCCCGGGCTCTTTCCTCAACCTGCATTTCCAGATGTAGCTTATACGCTGCATTTTCGAGGACTAATCGGCGATTCACTGTTCTTGTCAAGGCAATATCCGTATCAGTAATTCAAAGGGCTCTGCAAACAATCCCACGGCCCCCCTGGCCATACTAAACGAATCCAGTAAAACCAGGGCAATGATTCCTGTTCCTAAGTAAAGCAAATGAAGGAAATAGTCAATTGAATATTGCACCCGGACAACCAAGGCCCTGATTTCGATTCCTGATTACGGGCAATCTGGAATTTGGTATAAAGTTACTATGCTCAATCGATATGATTTTTGCCGTGATCTGCTCGACAATCTCACCGACGGAATCTATTTCACAGACATGGAAGGACGGATCGTCTACTGGAACAAGGGAGCGGAGCAGTTGTCCGGATTCGATGGATCGGAGGTGCTGGGGAAGCGTTGCGGCGATCATGTCCTGATGCACATAGATGCTGCCGGAGGTTCCTTGTGCCACGATGGCTGTCCCTTGCGGCTCGCCGCCCTGAATAGTGATGTGCACGAAGCCGATGTATTTCTTCTTCACAAAACCGGAGCACGCATCCCTGTCCATGTACGGACGTTCCCGCTGAAAGATCCTTCCGGAAAAATAACCGGCACAGTGGAGGTCTTTCGAGATAGCACGAGCCACGCACGGATGGCGGAACGACTGGCAAAAATGGAAGAGCTTGCCCTGCTGGATCCACTGACCAGTCTTCCAAACAGGCGCTATCTTCAAACCCAGATCTATGCCCACCTCGAGGAATTCCGCCGGGCGCAATGGACCTTCGGCATTCTGTTCATGGACATCGATGACTTCAAGCCGATCAATGACAAACATGGACATGAGGTTGGGGACCGCGTCCTCAGAATGGTTGCGAAAACGCTTGATGCCAATTCCAGGTTTTTCGACACCGTGGGCCGTTGGGGAGGAGAGGAATTTGTGGCAATTATTCACAACATCCAGGCCAATGCGCTCCAAGACATTGCGGAACGATTCTGTATTCTCGTGGAGCAATCGGAATTGGATGCCTTGAAGGTTACCATATCGATCGGCGGCACACTCGCCCGCCCCGGAGATGATACCGAGTCCGTGATAAACCGCGCCGACTCCAATCTGTACAAAGCCAAAAAGGCAGGCAAAAACCGCGTCTACATTGAACCGCTGCCTTCAGCCTGACATCTATACTCATACCCTGGGAGCTTTGGGCTTCGGACCAAATACGATAACCTGTTGGATGAACGGCACACCTGTGACCAGTCCGCACAGGCACAGAAAAATTATCTCGAATAATATGAACAACTTAACAACTGGCATGGCTCGTGCAATCTCGGGAGGCATGAAAAACAAAAAGCTGTTCACAATTCTCTTCATTTTGTTGTTCCCCGGTATTTCGCGATCCGACAGCCAAAAGCCTGAAACCAATGTAAACGAGCGCTACGTGGTGGAAGGGATCGAATTCAGCGGCATTGCAGATACCGCCATCAGCAATGTCTTGCGCGATGATGCGCAAAAAATGGTGGGCGAAAAGTATAACGAAAAAACTGCCGACGAGATCACTGCGCGACTCCGAAGCGAACTGAGGCGATATACCGTCGACCTGAAGGTTGAACGCGGGGAGAAGCCCGATCACGTGAAAGTTGTGTTTTGCGTGGAGAAGATCCCTGCGCATTTCATCGGCGCCAATTTCCCGCTTCTCGTCTATCATTCCAAAGAAGGTTTTAGTGGAGATCTGCAGATCCCGATTGAAACGCATCATAACGTCTTCACCTTTGGATTCGTCAACGATGCGGACCGTTTGCTCGAGCGCGAGGCGGGATACCGATTTCGCTATGAACACCGAAAGGTCGGAACCGACGCGCTTCGTCTGCGGTTGGATTTCGACACCTACCACGAAAAATTCAACCGGGCCACGGAGTCAGCCCTGGCGCAAAGCCCCGATATCCCCGGGATCTACCGCGCACGCCAGAATTTTGCGCCGTCGTTTTCGTTTCATTCAAAACTCGGGCTGTCTCTGGCGGCGGGACTGAGTTTTCAGCGGCTTCAATTTCAATACCCAGAGTTGCACACGCTGACGGCCTACTCCGCTACGGCGGATATTGCATACAGCCCTGCACTACCGGACCTTGGAGAATACCGACAGGACCTGTCGGTGGCCTATAGCCTTCGAAGTGCCACGCAGATACTGAACAGCGATCTGGTATATACACGTCACTCTTTTACGGGAGACTATACCATCGCCAACCGGAAACACCTCTTCGGAGCTCATTTCAGAGGCGGCTACGCAAACGGAAATGTGCCCCTGTTTGAGCGCTTCGTTTTCGGCAACAGTTCCACGCTGCGCGGGTGGAATAAGTTTGATGTGGCTCCGCTTGGCGGAACACGCGCCGCGCAAGGATCTCTGGAATACCGATACCGGCATTTCCAGACTTTTTATGATCTTGGCACAGTGTGGGATTCCGGGCAGTTTTCAAAAGTCAGGCATGGATTTGGATTCGGCCTGGTATCGCGGCACATGTTCGTATCTCTCGCTTTCCCCATACGACTTCATGATGTTGCGCCGGTCTTTATGATCGGCTTCGGGAATTGAGGGCCGCCATGCCAAACCGCCTGCGCCAATTCCTGTTGATTGCCCTTTTGGGAATCCTGTTTGCTGAAGCCGTGGCCCAGTCACCACTGATTAAGCCTGAGCGTAAGGGGGATTCCATCCATATAATTGCCCCTGGAGTACACTTCCTCACAGGCCAAGCGTTACAAAAACTGCAAAATGGATCCAGCGTTACCTACGCAATGACTCTGGCTGCATTTGCGGAAAATGCCAGGAAGCCGGTTACCATAACGAGGGAGATATTCACTGTCAGCTATGATCTCTGGGAGGAAAAATACTCCGTGATGCAAAATCGATCCGGGCAATCCATTTCACGGCTTTCCATTCCGGCGGCTGAATCCTGGTGTCTTGAAAATATCGCAATTCCTGTGCGGGCCATTCCGGAACGGCTTTCTTTAGTATTAAAGTTTGATTGTTCGGAGCAGGGCAGCAGTGAAAGTGCGGAAGCTCAGGAGCACTCTTCGCTGACGCTTGCCGGCTTAATTGATGTTTTCGGACGGAAAAAAGTTGATGCGCCCTTTCACATGGAAGCCGCCAGCGGATTGTTCCGGATAGCGGATTTCAGGTAATGGCTCTCATCTGTCGGCACTTCGGGTATCGTTCGAGCGCCAGAACAACGGCCGCGCGCTGATATGCTGAAGTGCTGACCTTTCAGCGGCTGGATATGCGAATCAAATTCATCCTTGTCTTTATTGCAGCGACACTTCTCCCGACCGCTGCCATTCTATGGATGAGTATCGCTCTGATCGAACACAGTCTCAGCTACATCGGGACAGACGACCTTGATCGCCTGTCCCGCTCCATGCAGGCAATTGCCCGAGAGTATTATCGCAGTTCGTGCGCGGATCTGAAAAGAGACGCCCAGGCAGGCCTCATCACAGGAAAGTCCATTAAGCCCGACAAATCCGCCGCTGTGGCTATACAGCGATTTTGGGAAAGCACTGACTCCGATCGGTGCGAACTATCCGGACGCGATGGAAGTCAAATAGACTATATGCTGAGGCGCGGAGCTCAGGTAATTGTATTCACTCGGCCCCTGAATGGCATCCGAATGGAGGTCCTGACCCATCAGTATCGGCAGGCGCGCATGCAAGTGGGAAACATGCAGCAGCGCGACTTGCGCAGAGGTCTGCTTTATACATTGATTTCCCTTAGTGCTGCGGTGTGGATACTGGCACTTGCGGCCATCGTCTATCTTGCAAACAGAATCAGCCGGCCGATCACCGATCTGACGGCAGGATTGCATCGGCTTGCTGGCGGAGATTTCGAAGCAAGGCTGCGCAGCAAGAGCACGGATGAAATCGGCCGGGCCATAGAAGCTTTCAACCACACAGCCGAACAACTGCGCCGGAATCGAGACCGGCTCGTCTATTTGACTCAGATTGCAAGTTGGCAGACTTTGGCCAGGAAAATGGCGCATGAGCTGAAAAATTCGCTGACACCCATTCGCCTTACCGTGGAGGAAATACTGGCCCGAACGCCGCCCGAAAATCGAGCATTCCAGGAAAAGGCCGCCCAGATCGTCATCGATGAGGTAGAAAGCCTGGAACGCAGAGTCCACGCGTTCTCCGCCTTCGCTTCCGAACCGCACCTCAACCCGAGCCAGATCGACCTCATGGCGCTGGTAAAAGAACGCATTCGTTTTCTGGAGGTCGGACATCCGGATGTGCACTATGAGCACATGGAGAAAAGCCCGCTGCCCACAGCATTTGTTGATGTCGATCAGGTAAAGGGAATTATCACCAATCTTCTGGAAAACGCTGCAGAGGCCGCCGGATCCGATGGTATCGTACGCACGATTACCGACTCTGATCGTGGACGCCCTGTTATTGAAGTCCATGATTCGGGCCCGGGAGTCAGCGAAGAGGCTCGTCATTCTCTGTTTGAGCCCTCGATCTCATTCAAGAAAAACGGCATGGGTCTGGGATTGTCCATCTCACGCAAGAATGCCCTGCTGGCCGGAGGTGATCTGAGCTTGATCGATGGCATACTGGGAGGCGCCGGATTCCGGCTGGTGCTCCCGGCAGGAGGCGAAAAAAATTGACAGCCAGGAAAATCCTGATCGTGGATGATGAAGAGAACATCGGCTCTTCGCTGCGAATGGTTCTGGAAGGAGCCGGATATTCGGTACTGATATGCCGCACGGCCGCAGATTTTCATGCGCATCTGCACGATTTCTGGGCGGATGCTTATCTCCTGGATGTCAAATTGCCGGATGGCAACGGCATCGATCTGCTCCGCGCACTGCGACAGAACGGCAGACAATCTCCCGCAATCATGATCAGCGGACATGGAACTATCGCGGATGCGGTAAGCGCCACGCGGGCAGGTGCTTTTGATTTTCTGGAAAAACCGCTCAGCCGCGACAGGCTTCTTCTTGCTCTCAAGAACGCGCTGGAACAGGATGCCCTGAAACAGGAAAATGCCCGATTGCGCGAAATGATAGGAGAGGGGCCGCCGATGATCGGCGCCAGCCCCGCTTTCCGGCGGATTGTGGAACAGGCGGAGCAGGTCGCCCGTTCGGATGCCCGCGTTCTGTTGACGGGAGAATCGGGAACCGGCAAAGAACTGATAGCAGCCCATCTGCATCGCAGCAGTCCGTTTGCCTCCGGTCCATTCATCAAGGTAAACTGCGCCGCCATTCCTGTTGATCTGCTGGAAAGCGAACTGTTCGGCCATGAGAAAGGCGCTTTTACGGGAGCGACCACCAGCAGGCGCGGCAAGTTCGAACTGGCCGACGGCGGTTCCATTTTTCTGGATGAGGTAGCGGACCTGCACGAGACATCCCAAGCCAAGCTGCTTCGCGTTCTTCAGGAAGGAGAATTCCAGCGTGTTGGCGGTGGCCAGACCCTAACGGTCAGCGTACGAGTCATTTCCGCGACCAACAGAGATCTCGCGGTGCTTGTAAAGAGCAACAGATTCAGAGAAGACCTCTATTACCGCCTGAGCGTAGTCCCAATGCGTATTCCTCCTTTGCGGGAACGGATGGAGGACGTACGGCCCCTGGCTGAATTTTTTCTGGAGGATTTCTGCAGACGCAACAATTTCAAGCCAAAACAAATTCATGAAGATGTGTGGGTATCGCTGAGAAGCTATCGATGGCCTGGAAATGTTCGGGAACTGCGCAACGTGATCGAACGGATGGCGATATTGACTGCTTCCGAGAGCATTGGCACAGAAGCAATTCCAATGGAAATACGTCTTCAAACCGGCAGCATGGCCAACCCGGCCCTTGAAGAAACAAGGGCGAACGCCGAAAGGAATCGCATCAGGCAGGTCCTGGAGGATTGCGGATGGAATATATCGGCGGCAGCCCGGTCGCTCGGGATCGAGCGGACCCATCTTCACAAACGCATCCGCACTCTGGGTATTCTCAAAAACCAGTGAAAGCCCTGCGTAAAATTCGTGGCAGTTGCCTGCCACGAATTTCACAATCCCTACTTTTTGTCGTCTCCGGATTCCTCAGAGTGCAGCCGCTCGAGCTCCAGAGGGTGCTCCTCTTCCATTTCGTGTTCCGAGATCTTGCCCGTAAGCCAGGTCGTGCTCATAGGGTAAACATTCGGATTCAAAAGCACAAAATAGAAATGCCAGACTACGATGGCCAGCGTTGCCAAAACCGCTTCATAGAAATGAATCGTCCTGGCGATATCCCATCCGAGCTTGGTAAGCCGGCTGATAAAATAATTGTCAAACCACATCACCAGCCCGGTCGCACTCATGATGATTACGCCCCAGATAAGCGCCCAATACTCCGCTTTTTCCGGGTAACCGAAGCGATCAAATGCCGGCTTGCGTTTGGAAAGTCCCGTAAGATGCCCGAGATTCACCCAAACGTCCGCAAGATCTTTCAGTCTGGGAAACATATCACGCAGGAATCCGCGACCATGCCGGCTCATCAGATAGAACAGATGCCAGAAGCTGACTCCCATCAGCACAGCCGCAGCTATCCGATGCAGGAGGCTGCGTATCGCAAAGAACTTGCCGCTCATCTCTCTGAAAGGAACAACCCACCAGGCATCAGGATATTTGAGCATGAACCCGGTAATCGCAAGAAGAATGAAGCTTATAAGCGTCGCCGCGTGCTGCAGTCTCGCATTGAGAGTCATGCGCACATAGTGCCGGGTCCCGGCGTGTTCCGGATGGATAAGTCCCTGCCGCACCGCGAAACGATATTTTGTTTTTTGAATAAAATCGAGCGCGTTGTGCAGGAACATACCACCAACAACCACGATGATCATGACGATGTAAATAATGCGGATCCAGTACAGGACGAGAACATCTGAATCCTTGCTGATGATCACGTGAACGGGCCCTTTGGCAAAATTGCTGCCGGCCCCCGGATGGCATTGTCCGCACGTGGCGGCGAGATTCGCTTTGTTGACCGTGGAGGCAGGATCCGAAGACGGCTTGATGTTGTGAACACCATGGCAACTGGCGCAATTCGCGACTTCCACTGATCCGGCTCTCGCGGCAAGCCCGTGATAGCTATCCTGGAAGCTATTGAACTGCTGAGAGGGCAAACCATATTTCTGGCTCAGCTGCACTGAGTTGTGGCAGGATCCGCAAACCTGTACCGACACATTGGATGGAGCCACGCGGGATCGGGAATCGCGCGGACCATAAATCTCATGTTCTCCATGGCAGCTCGTACACGTGGGCGAATCCATGTTCCCGCGCGCCAGCGCCGTCCCGTGAACACTTTCCTTATAAATGGTTCCAATCTCGGAGTGACACCGCGAGCAAGTCTGGGCCATGTTCCTTTGATTGACCATGGAGGCGGCATCGCTGGCCTTTTTCAAATCGTGCGCACCGTGGCAATCGCTGCATGTAGCCGCTTTCTGGTTACCGGCCGCCAGGGCCGCCCCGTGCACGCTTTTACTGTAGCCGGCCATAAATGCAGGGGAATACCCCACCTGTTTGAGGATATCCGGATTATTCAAATGGCACTTCAGGCAGATGGCGGCTTCATTCTTCCGGCTCTCGCCAGGAACGATGTTGTGCGCTCCATGGCACCCGGTGCAAGTCGGCGACTTGCTATCCCTGGATGTCAGGACGTTGCGATGAGCAGAATCCGAGAACTGCCGGAGTTCCTCTTCATGGCATTTACCGCAGGTACCCGAAACATTGCCTTTGCTGACCACGGATTTTGCATCTTTGACAGACAGTATGTCGTGCGAACCGTGGCAAGACTTGCAATCGGAAACAACACCGTGGATGCTGTTTTCAAAATTTGGTGTCTCGTGACACTTGCGACAGTTTACGGGCTTGATCACCTTTGCATGCGGAATGTCGCTCATGCTAAGACCGACGTGGCAGTCCACGCAGGAAAACATCGCATGGACCGAGCCTTTGAATTTTGCCGCATCGACAAATATGGAGGTGGTCTTTCCACCTTTGCTCATGGTCAGCCCATTGTTGCTGTGACACATGAGGCAATCCTGAGCAGTCTGACAAAGGGCCGCCGGCGCAAGGGCAGTCAGAAGACAGAGAAACGTCAAGACACAAATGGAACGACGAAATGTGCAGGGTTTTTTCATAGTTGTTGCCAAGATATATCCAGGAAACCGATCGCCGCAACTAAATTCAGGCTTTCGGCCCAATAGTCACTACCGACTCAACACTCGCTATAACCGTCTTTAATGAAGACTACTTTATCATTACCGATGCGAGGTTCGAAGCACTGAAAGCGAAAATCTGAAACATTAATAAAATGCAATTTGAAGCAATACGGACCACCGAGACCGCTGGCGTCTCACCGGCAAAGGCGCCGCCGCCTTCACCTCGCTGTTGTCGCCGGGATGGCGGCGTTCCCGGTGACAGTGGGCAAATGCATATCTTTTCAGGCTTAGCTACGCACACGACTTGCAGTGCTTTACCGGTCAATGCGACGACTTTCAGGAGGGCCAAGATAGCTTGGCTTCAGGCCACCGCAATCCACAACAATCTTCTGCAGCACGACAGCGGCATCCACCATCCAGATTTTCAGGGTGTGATATCCAGCCATTTCAATCCTGTGGACAGAGCGGACAATTCGGCCGGAATTTTTCACCGAGTCTTCCCACTCCCTATTTCCATTTCTGGCATCAAATCCTGGCGGTAGAACTTCCAGGATCTGCGGCCGCTGGTCATCAAACGATACCGCCATTCGTATTCCCCGGTCCGGCGCGAAATTCAGGCTGGGCGCCAATGTAATCCGGACGGTCACATCTCCCGCCGATTTCAGGTACATACCATATTCCAGGCGGGGAGAATCCTGCGGGGGCAAGACGCTGCCTGATATTACCGGCATGATCGTCATCGCGGACAGAGTCTTCCCATAATCCTGTATTCTCTCCCACCGAACGCTGCCTGCCGGTATGTTCCTGGTATAGTGTTCAGCCTCTAGGGAAACAACCCCGTCTCCCTCGAGGAAGGCTCCCCGAATTGGGCTTTTTGCCGAGTACGCGCGGAATGACTGAATTTTAACATCGAGACTTTCCCCTCCTTCCCGCGTCACCCTGACACTGCCGGAGGCTGAACCTCGTGGAGCCTTGTTCCAATCAATCGCCACCCACACCCTTTTTTCCTTCTCCACAACCCCCTGGTTCGCACTGATGGAAATCCAGGGATTACTCGGAGTCGCGGTAAATCCGAACGCGGAAGCTCCGCGGTTAAAGATGTCGAAATAGTGTCGCGATACCCCGTTGGCGTCAAATTCGGGGAGCGATGGATCTCCGGTTGAACCAGGCCAGGCCGATTGGGACCCTTCCACAGCAATGCCCATGCCTGCCTCCCTGGGCACCTGGAGGCGAATGATGGGCGGCATTACGTTCTTGGGAGGGTCCTGCCAGATCGTGTACCCAATGTGTACCTGATCCATAAAGTGGTTCCACTTGCCGTTGCCCAGCCTATGGTTGAAATCATTCATCAAATCCGCATCCGCCTGGAAAAGTGATTCAACCTGATCTGCCATGTCATTGGTCGCGGCTCGTCCCTGTTGCGCATACAAGGCATTTTTGCCGGCGGCAAAATACAGTTCATTTACCTGGGCGCAGGCTTTGGCGGGAAAAAGGACAAGCTGGTAGAAGGCATCCCGCGCTGCCTGCGGCAGCTTCTCAAAAACCGCTTCTGCCCTGGCAGTGATAGCTTTGTAATCCGCAACCATCTTTTCCGCCTCACGGTAATCGGTAAGGCTGTATGTTGTCGGCTCAAGCAGTTCAGGCTTTCTGCGGCCGTTATATTTCCCGTATTGCGCAATGATCTTTGCAGCAGCCGGACCAAAGGCAGGCCCGAACTCCCGAACCGCCCAAAGCCGTGTGTATTCATCGATATTGCTGTTCGTCCACTGTTTCGTATTCCAGCCCAGATGCATGAAATACTCGATAGGAAACTCCAGCCCTTTGAAGTGCCCGACATTGACAATCCAAATTCGATCCGCACCGTATTCCTTCGCGAGCGTCATCTGTTCCCAGATCTTGGGAATCGGATTTGTGTTGATCCACTTGTAATTACGCGGCCCGCCGACATAATCAAAATGATAATAAATCCCTGCGCCGCCAGTTCTCTTTCGTTCAGCTTCCGTTGGAAGCCGTCGGAGGTTGCCCCAATTGTCATCCGCCCACAAAAGAGTCACATCGTCGGGAACGCGCAGTCCTTCCTTGTAATACTCCTGCACTTCCTTATAGAGACACCAGAGTTGAGGCACTCGATTGACATCGGGATTGATCTCCTCGGCAATCATCCTGCGTTGAACTCCGACGATCTCTTCCAGCAGTGCCATGCTTTGAGCCACGGTGCCGCCGGGAATCATCGGGGTATCATCAGCCCCTCGCAACCCGATTGTCAGAATGCTTTCGTAGTTCCGGTTGCGCCGGATTCCCTCCCGCCAGAATGCCTGGAGCACATCGGGGTTCTTGTAGTAGTTCCAGTTTCCCAATATCTTGCGATAGCGTCGATCCCACTCCTTTTGCGCGCGCAGCATGGGTTCCTGGTGCGACGTCCCCATAACAATCCCGTATTCATCAGCAAGCCTGGGGTTCTCCGGGTCGTCTTCATTAAAGGCATTGTTCCACATCGCCGGCCATAGGTAATTGCCTTTCAGCCGGAGAATCAGTTCAAAAAGCTTCGCATAGAATTGGCTGTTGTAATTCGCGACATTTGCCGGAATAGGAGGGTATTCGCTGGTCGGCACATAGCCGAACTTTTCGGCAACCCATCCACTCAGGTCCGGGGATTCATCATTTAGAAAAATCCCCCGGTATCGGACGGACGGCTCTCCCTGCTGAAATTTTCCTGCCTTTACAAACAGGCGGGATTGATGCGCAACGGGAACATCCGCCCACCAATACCAGGGAGATACTCCGATCTGCTCGCAAAGGTCATAGATTCCATAGATCGTTCCACGTTTGTCGGAGCCCGCAATAATCAGGCCATTGCGAACACCCGGCAACGGCGCCGGCACAACCTGCAGTAAAAAAGACTCCCATTTCCCCCGGATCTGCGATACGTCGATCCTGCCTGACTTGACCAGGTCGTCAATCACCTTGCTTCTGCCGATCGTGCCTATGATAATGACGGCATTGGAAATTTGATCAATATTACTAGTAAGAGGGACATCATTGCCCGAAACCCGGGCCAGGTCGGATTTCAGGTCTCCGGCCGCCCGGATCACTCCCGGCCAATCTGCAGAATCCACCCAGAGCGTTGACGCAAGATTCCTTTGTATGAGAGGAAAGCTTCCCGGAGAGGGAGCGTTTTGTATATATCGCGTCTGCCCGATGGCGAAAACTTCCGCACAGCAGAGCAGGAAGCACAGACCAGCCAGCAGACCAACACCTATTCCTCTTTTCATCATGCAACTCCTTGCAATTCGGAGTGCGGAATTGGAATCACCTGTTCCGCCAAACCTGACCAAAATAGCGCAAAGACGGCAGGACACAAAGTTTTAAGGAATCATTTAGGCCAATGAATTCTCATGAATTTGCCTGGAATGGGAAGTCGGAGTCGTCATATTATTGCTGTTTTGTTAATTGAGGTCCCCCCTGTGTGGATAGTTAAAATCGCGCTGCAGCGTCCCTATACGTTTGTCGTACTCGCCCTGTTGATCGTCGTTCTTGGCGGTATGGCTATTATCAATACGTCCAAAGACATTTTCCCCTATATCGATATCCCGGTTGCCACCGTAATCTGGAGCTACGGAGGACTCTCCCCGGAGGAGATGGCCAATCGGGTGCTGACGATACACGAGCGCGGCATGACCACGGTCGTCAACGATATCGAGCACATGGAGTCGACCGCCTATAGCGGAATGGGGCTGATACGGATGTATTTTCAGCCGGGCGCAAAGATTGAGATGGCGATCGCCCAGATCACGGCACTCTCCCAGACGATCTTAAGAACACTCCCGCCCGGTATGTTCCCACCCATGATCGTCAAGTACGATGCATCCAGCGTCCCGATTCTCCAACTGGGGATGAACAGTGACAGTCTTACCGAAGCGCAGATTTCCGATTACGGCAATAACTTTATCCGAACTCAGCTGGCCACGGTGCAAGGAGCATCCGTGCCGATGCCATACGGCGGAAAAATGCGCACCATCATGGTGGACCTCGATCCCGAGGCCTTGTTTGCAAAAAGGGTTTCAGCCTCGGATGTTTCGACGGCAATCAACCAGCAAAGCCTTATCCTGCCGGCAGGCACTGCAAAAATCGGCGACCGCGAGTTTTACGTGCGGATGAACAGCAGCACCGAGACAGTGCCCGCCATCAATGACCTTCCGATCAAAACGGTCAATGGGGCAACGCTCTATATCCGAGACGTCGCGCACGTGCGCGATGGAAACTCAGTACAAAACAATATCGTTCGAATGGATGGACGCCGTGCGGCACTGCTCACCGTGCTCAAGAACGGGGCAGCCTCAACACTGGATATCGTCCGCGAAATAAAGCATGAACTTCCGCGGGTCATGGCGGGATTGCCCAAAGAACTCCACATGACCGAACTGTTCGACCAATCTCTGTTTGTGCGTGCCGCTATCAACGACCTTGTCCGAGAAGCCTTGATTGCAACGCTGCTGACCGGTCTCATGATCCTGCTTTTCCTCGGCAGCTGGCGCAGCACGCTGATTGTCTGCACATCCATACCGCTTTCGATCCTTACATCGCTCGTAGTTCTGAGCGCCATGAACCAGACCATCAATGTGATGACGCTCGGGGGAATGGCGCTTGCCGTCGGAATCCTCGTAGACAACGCGACGGTAGCGATAGAAAACATGCACCGCAACCTGGCTCTCGGAAAGACGTTGACCCATGCAATCATGGACGGGATTCAGCAAATCGCGGTTCCGGTCTTTGTCTCAACGCTGGCCATATGCATTGTATTTGTGCCGGTGCTGCTTCTGAAAGGCGCTGCACGGTATCTTTTCACTCCGCTGGCACTGGCCGTGGTCTTTGCAATGATCGCCTCCTATCTTCTCTGCCTGACGCTTGTCCCCACGATGGTGCACTATATGCTGCCATCTGAAGTAGCCCTCTACCGCGAAGGAGAGAGAGGCAGTTCATCCAAAGGAATTCTGTGGATTATCCATGGTGGATTCCAGAAGCTCTTTGAGGGCATGCGCGGCGGCTACAGGCATGCGCTGGACTGGTGCCTCCGGCACAGGGCCATCGTGCTCTGCCTGTTTCTGCTCTTTTTTGCAGGATCGTTCCAGCTGGTTTTCATGGTTGGAGAGGACTTCTTCCCCTACGTGGATTCGGGCCAGATGCGTTTGCATGTTTTGGCTCCGGAAGGAACCCGGATCGAGGAAACCGAACGCATTTTTGGCGAAGTGGAAAAAGAAATCCGCAATTCCATCCCGGCCGATGAACTGAAAACAATTCTGGATAACATCGGCCTCCCGACTTCCGGCATAAACATGGCTTTCAGTGATATCTCTACAATCGGACCCGCCGATGGGGAAATCCTGATATCGCTTAAACCGGAAAAGAAGCGTCCGACTCAGGAATACGAGCGAATTTTGCGCGAAAGGCTGCGCGAAAAATTCCCCGAGGAGACCTTTTATTTCCAGGCCGCGAACATCACCAACCAGATTCTGAACTTCGGAATTCCCGCGCCTATCGACGTCCAGATAACCGGGCGAAATCTGAAAGCAAACTACCAGATTGCCCAACTTATCGAGAGCAAGATCAAAAAAATCCGCGGTATAGCAGACGTGCGGCTGCGGCAGCAAATGAACAGCCCGACCGTCACCGTGGATGTGGACCGCACCAAGGCCGGACAGGTGGGGCTGACCCAGCGTGATGTTGCCAACAGCATGTTGATTTCTCTCAGCGGCAGTGGACAGGTTGCGCCCAATCAATGGCTCAACCCGTTGACCGGTGTCACTTACTCCATCATGGCGCAAACGCCTCAATACCGATTGGATTCGTTCGAAGCACTGAAGCGCACGCCAGTAAGCACCACCGGAACGGCCGCCCCGCAGCTTCTGCAAAACCTTGCACAGGTCGGACGATCGACAACCATGTCGATCGTCAATCATTACAATGTCCAGCCGGTCTTTGATGTTTATGCCGGCAATGATCAGCGTGATCTTGGCGGAGTTGCCGAAGATGTTAACCGCATTGTAAAGGAAGTGGAGCCGAAGCTCCCTCCCGGCGCATCCATTAAAGTCCGAGGGCAGGTTGAAACCATGCAAACGTCCTTCCTCAATCTGGGCTTCGGACTTCTGTTTGCCATTTTGCTTGTATATCTGCTCATGGTCGTAACGTTTCAGTCATGGCTGGACCCATTCATTATATTGATGGCAATCCCCGGAACGCTTTCGGGAATTCTCTGGATGCTGTTTGTCACAGGAACCACACTGAACGTCCCGTCGCTAATGGGATGCATCATGTCCATCGGAGTGGGAACCGCCAACAGCATCCTGCTTGTAGTTTTTGCTAATGACCTTCGCCGCGATCAGTTTGCGGGAGCGAAGGAGGCTGCGCTTACCGCAGGATTCATCCGTCTGCGCCCGGTGCTGATGACCGCCATGGCAATGATCGTCGGCATGCTCCCGATGGCGCTTGCCTATGGCGAAGGCGGAGAACAGAACGCTCCGCTGGGTCGCGCCGTGATCGGTGGACTTATCATGGCAACCATAACAACCCTGTTCTTTGTACCAATCATCTACAGCTACCTGCGTCGGAAAGCTCCATCGGATCTGGACAAGAGAATTGTGGAAGAGCTGAAATAGAATTTGATGAGCGCGTCTATACCGCGCGAGATACAAAACATGAATGAAGAAAAGAAATCATCCCCCCTGCGGATAACGATGATCGTCGGCATTATCCTGCTGGCAGTTATTGCCCTCTTTGCCTTTGGATATCAACGGTACCGCAATCGTCAGCATGTGGTCGAGGCTTCGGCCGTGCGTGCGGAAAACACTATCCCGACCGTTAGCGTGGCCAAGATCCGCCGCGCATCGAAAACGACGGCATTGACACTTCCTGGAAATACCATGCCTCTGACGGAAGCTTCTATTTATGCCCGCGCATCGGGCTATGTGAAGCAGCGGCTAGTGGATATCGGCGACCGCGTCAAACAGGGCCAGCTGTTGGCCGAGATCGAAGCTCCCGAACTGGATCAACAGGTTGCCCAGGCGAAAGCTGCGGTAGCTCAAGCCGAAAGGCAACATGAGCAAACCAAAGCGGACTTGAACGAAGCTCGGGCCAGGATGGAGCTTGCCCGGATCACCTGGGATAGATACCGGGTACTGGTCGAGCATGGTGCGATTTCGCGCCAGGAAGGCGATCAGCAGCAAACGAACTTCCGAAGCACCTCCGCCGCGGTGAATTCGATTGAAGCCCGCATCGGCTCGGCGGAACAGAACGTTCAAGCCACACGCGCCAGCCTCGATCGCCTGATTACGCTGCAGAGCTTCGAAAAGGTCCGCGCTCCTTTTGATGGAATTATCACGGTTCGCAACTTTGACGCGGGAGCCCTGATTTCCGGCTCCGGCGGCAGCCTTGGGCTGGGCATCGGCATGGGTCCCGGAGGCGCTTCCGCCAGTTCTGCGGGCGCACAAGGATCCGAATTATTTCGAATTGCGCAGATCGGCGTATTGAGGGTCCTGGTCAACATCCCGGAGGTCAATGCCCCGGCGATACACTCAGGACAAATTGCCAATATCCAAACCCAGGCCTTTCCGAACCGCAAGTTCCAGGGCCGTATTGTCCGGACGGCAAATGCTATTGATGTCAGTTCCCGCACCATGCTGACCGAAATCCAGGTATCCAATCCCGGCAGTCAATTGCTGCCCGGCATGTTTGTTCAGGTTCAGCTGGAAAACACGCGCTTGGAGCCGCCCTTCATAATCCCTGGTGACAGCCTGATTACCTCCAGCAAGGGACTCCGGGTAGCGGTTGCTGCGGACCTGCCGGCCGACACCGCCAGATCACACTCGCAGGATGCCCGGCAGGTGCACCTGAAGCCTATTCAGATCGGGAATGACAGCGGGCTGGAAATCGAGATTCTCGGCGGGTTGGACGGCACAGAAGATCTGATCGTCAACCCGGGAGACGATACCGTGGAGGGAGCTGTGGTCCGCCCGGTCCGCAAAGCCGGCGCGAAATAGCGCGATGGTCGACTTCATAAAACGCATGACGATTCCGTAACATCCGGAGCAGCAGGTCCCAATATGTTCGTACGCAAAAAACCAATCCTGATTACTTGTCTGATTCTCTTCCCGTGGATAGCCTCCGCCCAAACAGAGGCGGATCGTGGATCGCTTTGGGAGCGATGGCATCGCTCCTATGAAGCCAGGGAGGCCCCGCCGGTTTCTTTTGAGAATTCCTCACGCATTGAAGGGCTTATCAGCAAAGGCAAACTGACCCTTTCGCTGGAAGATGCCATTGAGCTCGCGCTTGAGAACAATCTCGATGTGGAACTGCAGCGCTTTAACCGATCCATTGCATCGACAGACCTGCTGCGGACCAACGGAGGAGGAACACTGCGTGGATTCTCATTTTCCATCAATGAAATTCCGGCAGGAGTGGGAGGCCCTTCCAGCCCGATATTGAATCTGCCGGCAACGGGTTCTCCTTCTTCAAGCGCAGTTTCCACGAGCATACCCGAAATCAGCTCCATTATTGCCTCATCATCCAGTGCGGTCATTACAGGATCGATACCGTTGTCCAGCGGCCCGGCCATTCCGAATTTCGAGCCGACTCTATCGGGAGCCTTAAACTTTCAACACCAGAATACGGCTCAAACCAGCCTGGCTGTAAGTGGCAGTGATATGCTGACCGGCCGTTCTTCGTCGGGCAACATGGGATTTCAGAAGGCCTTCTCCACGGGAGCTTTGTTCAGCGCGGCATATAACGTGAACTCCGTGAAGAACAACTCGATGAATACCTTCTATAATCCATTCACTCTATCCAATTTCTCCGTGAACCTTTCGCAACCGCTGCTGCGCGGATTCGGAAGCGAGGTTAACCGACGTTTTGTCCGCATCGCAAAAAACAATCAATCGGTCAGTGATCTTGTATTCAAGCAGCAGGTGATTGCAACAGTGGCCGGCGTCATCCGTTTATATTTCGATCTTGTAACACTTCAGGAAGACGTCCAGGTCAAACGTCAGACGCTGGAACTCGTCCAGAAGCTGTATAGCGACAACCAAGCCAAAGTGGATCAGGGGGTATTGGCTCCCATTGAATTGGTGCGCGCGCAGGCACAGATGGCCTCAAGCCGTCAGGACCTGGCAAATTCGGAAGGATTTGAACTGCAGCAGGAGTTGGTCCTCAAGAATGTTCTTACGCGCCGCGGGACAGCGGATTCATCGATCCGGGATGCCAGCATCGTCCCGACAACAGCAATCGCAATCCCTGCCCGAGAGGATACCCAGCCGATTCAGGAGATGATATCTATCGCCTATAAAAATCGCCCTGAATTGCGCGAAGGGCAATTACAGCTGGAAAATTCCGAAATTGCGCTCAAAGGAGCCAAAAGCGCGCTGCGTCCGCAACTCGACCTGGTTTTCTCGGCCCAGAACGCCAGTCTCGCCGGCTATGCAAATCCAAGGTGGCCGGGCGCGGCCTTCAGCGATACATCCGGGCTGGGAGGATTGGGGACATCATTCCTGAATCTGCTCCAATCCGCAAAACCAAGCTATGGGGTTGGACTGCAGCTCAGCCTCCCCCTTCATAACAGCATCGCCGAAGCCGATTATGCCCGTGATGCGATTCAGTTCCGCCAGACACAGATTCGTTTTCAGCAGCTTCAAAATCAGGTCCGCGCAGAGGTTGAATCCGCTCTCATCGCCGTAAATCGCTCGCGCGGCGCCTATGATGCCGCAGTGGAAGCACGGAAGCTCCAGGAACAGTCTTTGAAGATCGAGACGGAGAAGTATGAAAATGGAGTCTCCACAAACCTTCTTGTCATGCAGTACCAGAGCTACCTGGCGCAGGCACGCTCGACTGAAGTCGCTGCCAGGAGCGTGTATGCCAAGGCCAAAACATCTCTGGAGCGGGCTCTCGGCCTGACACTGGATTCCCACAACATTTCTCTCGACGAGACTCGTCAAAATCGTTCCGGAGAAAAGATAAAATAGGTACTATTTGCGGCATGGGGGAACAGGATCCGCGCTTATCCAGGACTTTTCACATACTGGCCAAACCGGCCGGACCAATCTGTGATCTGAACTGCAGTTATTGCTACTATCTCGAGAAGGAAAAACTCTATCCCGGTAAGCTGCAACTGCGCGACTGGCGCATGCCGGAAGATGTGTTGGAAAGCTACATCCGTCAATACATCGAATCGCAACCGGGCACAACCATCAGTTTTGCCTGGCAGGGCGGAGAGCCAACCCTCCTGGGAGTGGATTACTTTCGCCGCATTGTGGCGCTTCAACAAAAATATGCCAATGGCAGACAAATCGAAAACACACTCCAGACAAACGGCGTTCTGCTGGATGATCGCTGGGGAGAGTTTCTCGCCCGCAACAGCTTCCTTGTCGGACTGTCCATCGATGGACCGGCGCAGATTCACAACCGGTATCGCCGGGACAAGGGTGGTGCGGCAACCTTTGAGAAGGTCCTGCGAGGCCTTGGATACCTCAAGAAAAACGGTGTGGATTTCAACACGCTGACGGTGGTTCAAAAAGACAACTCCCATGCACCGTTGGAGGTTTACCGTTTTCTGAAGGAGATCGGCAGCAGGTTTATTCAGTTCATACCAGCCGTGGAACGCATTGCCGCTCAGCCGGGGCCGGAAGGCATGTCGCTGATACCGCCCGATGCTACTTTACCCGCTTCGGTTTCGGAATGGTCCGTTGAACCATTGCAGTGGGGAGAGTTCTACTGTTCCATTTTTGATGAATGGGTCCGGAACGACGTCGGGAAAACTTATGTCCAGATTTTTGATGTGGCATTATCCGCATGGTTTGCCACAGAACCGATACTGTGCGTCTTTCAACGCTCCTGCGGAACAGCACTGGTAGTGGAGCATAACGGCGATCTGTACTCCTGCGATCATTTTGTTTATCCCCGAAATAAGCTGGGCAATATTTTGGACCATTCCATCGCCGAGCTCGCACACTCGCCGGACCAAATCCGCTTCGGACAGGACAAATCGGAACGATTGCCGGGACAGTGCAAAGAATGCAAATTCCTGTTTGCCTGCAATGGAGAGTGCCCCAAGCATCGTTTTGTCAAAACAAGTACTGAAGAATACCCTTTGAATTACCTGTGCCCCGGATACAAGCGCTTCTTCGGGCACATAGCCCCCTATATGGACTACATGGCTGCTGAACTCCGCGAGGAAAGGCCGCCATCCAATGTCATGGCCTGGATCCGCAATCGCGACCGGGGTATTCGTGATGGCAGACAAACGGGCAGAAATGATTCCTGTCCGTGCGGTAGTGGCAGAAAATATAAACGCTGCTGCGGCAGGTAGGAAACAACGTGGAAGCGCGGAGGCTCGAAGAAATACTCCAAGCCTCCGCAAATCGCAAATCCTCAATTACTTCGTTTTTGCGTTATAGTGATCGGCCAATTGGTCCGCAGTCCAGCCCGCAGAGGCGGCTTTTGGATCCTCCGGCAGCATGGTCGCGTTCCATGCTGCATAATCGGCCGCCAGCCTTTTGTACACTTCAGGCTGCACGTCCTTCAGGTTGGCTCTTTCCAGCGGATCATCAACGACATTAAACAGAAATGTATTGTTCCCCATCTGGAGCCATTTCATATCTCCATCCCGGACCGCCCGCTGTTCGTTGAATTTGTAACGCCAGTACAGCTTTCGCCGTACAGGGGCTCCATTCTTGACCAGCACGGGAGCCAGGCTCACACCGTCGGAAGGATAATCCGGATCAGGGCGCGTTCCGGCCAGCTCAAGCAGCGTCGGCGCCCAGTCCATTGTAATGGCCACCTGGTCGGTAACGCTGCCCGGACGGATATGGCCCGGCCAATGCACCAGCGCAGGGACCCGCAGCCCGCCTTCCAGCAATTCGGTTTTCATGCCGGTAAAGGGCCAGCGGTCAGAAAAGCGCTCCCCGCCATTGTCACTGGTAAAAATGACGATCGTCCGGTCCGCTATGCCACTGGATTTCAATGTCTGGATCACACGGCCGATCTGCAAATCCAACTGCCCAACCATCTGCGCATAGGTTTTCTGCGAACCTCCATCCAGGTGATACAACGAACGCAGATTTTTGGAGACCTCCTCATCCCCAGGCCCTTCCCATGGCCAGTGCGGCGCATTGAAATGCAGGCTGAGGAAGAAAGGCTTCTTACCTTTTGCATAGTCGCTGATGACCTTTACCGCGCGATCTCCCAACAGATCCGTAAGGTAGCCTTTCGGCTCAATTCTCTGATCGTCGTCCCAGAGATCGGTGGGATCTTCCTTCTTCGTACCGAATTTGTGCGAGAAATAATCCACCCCGCCTCCGCGGAACCCCCAGAAATGATCGTAGCCGCATTTCGTCGGAAGATATTCCGGCGAACTCCCCAAATGCCATTTCCCGATCAGGGTTGTTCCATAGCCGGCCTTTTTCAGAATTGATGGCAGCGTCGGATGCCCTTTCGGAATGCCGACCTCTTTCATGCCCAGCGGCTCCTCCAGTCCGACCGGAATCCGGTACTGATACCGGCCCGTAATCAAAGCGGTTCGAGTCGCCGAGCACACGGATGAATTGGCATAAGCCTGCGTAAACTTCATCCCCCCGGCAGCCAGCCGATCGAGATTGGGAGTTTTATAGTCGCGCCGACCGTAGCAGGAAAGGTCGGCATACCCCAGATCATCCGCCACGATGAACACAATGTTCGGCGGCGGTTCGGCGGCATTGGCCTGAAGGTTCCTGCTTAATGAAAAAACTACCGGAGCTGCCGCGGCTTTGAGAACATCCCGCCGCGTAATTGACGACTTGATCACGATGCCTCCTGTTTGTTTTGCGTTCGATTGTAGTGAAAAAAGGCGGGAATTGCGAGCGGTGTGTGGAAGGAAAAAGCGGGATTTTCGGCTGATATGAAAATCCCGCCCTTTGATGACTATCGGCCGGCTACTTCATCAGCCCCTTCTGCACATACTCCATCAAGCCGCCCGCAGCAATCAACTCCTGCATGAAAGGCGGAATCGGCTTTGAAACATATTGGCGATCCAACGTGACATTCTTGATCTGCCCGGTCGCGGTATCGACGCTCAGCACGTGGCCGGTTTGCGCCTCCGCGATTGCCGAGGGGCACTCCATAATGGTCAGCCCGATGTTGAAGGCGTTGCGATAGAAGATGCGCGCGTAGCTCTCGGCCACCACACATCCGATCCCCGCAGCTTTGATTGCCAGCGGAGCATGTTCACGGGAAGACCCGCACCCAAAATTCTTGCCCGCAACGATAATGTCGCCAGGCTTGGCCTTTGCCGGAAATTCGGGATCCGCATCTTCCATCACATGCGCGGCCAGTTCCTTCGCGTCGCTCGTATTGAGATAACGAGCCGGGATAATTTCATCGGTGTTGACATCATCGCCGAATTTAAAAATCGTTCCTGTGATTATCACTTTTTCACCCCCTGTTTCCAGTCGGCACCGCGAACCTCTTTCGGCAGCGCCAGGCGTCCTTTGATTGCAGATGCAGCAGCCACAGCCGGCGATGCCAGGTATACCTCACTGCCGACATGCCCCATGCGGCCGACAAAGTTCCGGTTTGTCGTCGCTACAGCCTTTTCACCCTTGGCCAGAATACCCATATGCCCTCCCAGGCATGGACCGCAGGTGGGCGGCGAGATAATGCACCCCGCCGCCATAAAAATATCCATGAGGCCTTCCTTCATGGCCTGACGATAAATCAGCGGCGTGGCCGGCATGATGATCGTTCTCACGCGCGGGCTCACTTTCCTTCCCTTGAGCACCTTGGCAGCCTCGCGCAAATCCTCAATCCGACCGTTGGTGCAGGATCCAATGACCGCCTGATCGAGAATAACCGATTTGGCTTTTGATACAGGGACGACATTGGACGGCAGGTGCGGTTTGGCAACAACCGGCTCCATCCCGGTAACGTCAAACTCCTCGATACGCTCGTACTCTGCTTCGGGATCGGAGACATAGTAGCGCGGCTTGCGCTGTGCTCTCTTTTCCACATAGGCACGGGTAATTTTGTCCGGAGGGATAAGCCCTGTCTTTGCCCCGGCTTCAATCGCCATGTTGCACATGGTCAGCCTGCCCTCCATCGAGAGCTTATCGATAACCGGTCCGGTAATTTCGAGAATCCGGTAATTGGCCCCTTCAACACCCAAACGCCCGATTGCCGTCAGGATCAGATCCTTCGCGGTAACATCCGCAGGCAATTTCCCTTTGAACACAAGCTTGATCGTCGGCGGCACCTTGAACCACGCCTTGCCGGTCAGCATCGCGGCAGCAAGATCCGTTGACCCCACTCCCGTTCCGAATGCGCCCAGAGCTCCATAGGTACACGTGTGGGAATCCGCACCGATCATCAGATCGCCCGGCACCACAACCCCCTGTTCGGGCAATAGGGCATGTTCAACGCCGACTTCACCCTGGTCCCAGTAATAAAGCAGCTTCTGCTCATGCGCGAAATCGCGCACGATCTTCGCCTGCTCGGCGGACTTGATATCCTTGTTGGGTGTAAAGTGATCGGGCACAAGAACAACACGCTTGCGGTCAAAGACCTTCGTGCCTTTGCTCTCGTAAAAAGCCTGGATGGCCAAAGGCGCCGTCACGTCATTCCCCATGCAAAGATCCAGCTTCGCCAGGATAATGTCGCCCGGACTTACTGATTTAACCCCGGCTGCATGAGCCAGAATTTTCTCCCCCAACGTCATTGGTCTGGACATATTTGATTCTCCTTATAAGTACTGCCGCCGAATACGCCGAACTTACCCGCTGTCCGGTACCTCTATTTTCTTCCCAACAGCCGCTTTGGCGGCGTAATGATCCAAAAAGCCCGAAGCGGCCTATTCCCCGTATTCCGGATCTGGTGCGGGGAATCGGCTGAAAAAGAGATGCTGTCTCCCTCTTTGAGGCTATAGATCTGGTTTCCGACCGTGCACTCCGCTTTCCCCTTCACGATCACACCCAACTCCTTGCCGATGTGACCATATTCGTCATCTCCACTCTTCCCGCCGGGAGGGATCTCCAGGAAATACGCTTCGATGGCGTGCTCTTCGGAGGTCGGGAATGTATGCGACAACTGCTCAAATATTACTCCATCGATGACCGCACGTTTTTTTTCACCAGCCCGGACCAGGTTCACGGGGCGGTCTTTCTTGAAGTCCCTGAAGATAAAATCCAGGTCTATTTCCAGGATATCGATAATTTTGAGCAGCGTATCAATGGCCGGAGAAATCCGGTTCCGCTCGATCTGCGAAATCAGGCTCTCGGATACGCCCGCCTTCTCGGCCACCTCGCGCATCGTCAGATGCTTGCGCTCCCTGACTTCCCGAATTTTTTCCCCAAACGCATGTTTCATGGCTGAATGCCCGATATTAGTAGAACTAAAGCTTGTTCAGTATAATTGAAGTTACCAAAAAATCCTAGGGGAGATTTCACATTCCGGATTTCAGTTTCCCGCAATCCTTCGAACTGGCCTTTTGCGCCGAAATATTGAATGATGGAGATATCAACAAACAAGGTGGCGGATGAAAAATCGAAGCAGGGTTTATGCGCTGTTGATTGCAGGGGGACTTCTCCTGGGCAGCCTTTGCCTGTATGGCATTGGGCAGCGGGAGCAGTTGACGCCCCTTTCCGAAGCACCGGTTGCGCCTAAGGGGACTGAAATCGGCGACTTGCTTCGAAAATGGTACGCGAATGGAACGGCGGCCGGGAATACCGGCGACTATTATGACAACAGGGACGGAGGCCATTCCCTTCTGGACCTTGCGCCTTACCCACAGCTTCAGAAAGTCGAGTACACTGAGGAGCAAATTAAGGCCCGTCAACACTGGGGCCGGCAGCAGCAGGTTCTCCCATTTGTCGTTTTCGGCAATTCCTCGACCTCGGCGCCTCCCGAATCGAGTGGAAGCAATGTGCGCAGCTATTACACCGATCCGCGAGGACTCCTCTTTCTGTTTGCCGAGTATGCCGCAAACAACCTCTACATCTATCCCGAACACATGGATCATGACCCCGGCCACAACGGCTCGGGCGGATACGGGGATCTCCTCCCGACCAACACTCCTTACCTGATCACCTCTCAGGGCTCTTCAGGAACGGATCAGCCATTCATGAAGGCATTGCCCTACGTCCTGGCAGCTTTCCATCCGGAGGTGAAAAAGAAACTGATACAGTCCGGCCTGCTGATGCCTACCATCCAAATGATTTTGCGGGTAACCGGCAAACAGTTGTCCGGAACCAAAGACTACCTTACGGGCAAGGCGCATCCATCAGTCTTTTCGGGAGACTATGTAAACGCTCTTGCAATGGTGGAAATGGCGCATGGCATCACTCTCTCCAATCTCCCCCCCATAGCCGTCATCCGAGTTGTCAAGGAAGAGGCACCGGTCAATGGAGTGGATTATTTTGAGCCCGGATACACGGAACACCTGGGCGACACGCCGTCGGTTATGGCACGCGTATTCCGTGGAGCCGGCAACAGCCGCAAGCTGGTTATAAGCGCCGAAGGCAGTCGGGATGTAAACAAGCGGCCACTCAAATATCACTGGGCCATCCTGCGCGGCGACTCCAATCGTATCAAGATCGATTATTTGAATACGGAGCAGTCGGTAGCCGAGATAACAATCCCCTACCAGCCCAGGAAACCGATTGGAGATAATCCCACATTGGAATCCAACCGCGTTGACATCGGCATTTTTGTTCACAATGGTGTCTACTATTCGCCTCCGGCCTTTCTCACCTACTATTCGCTGGATAATGAATCAAGAACCTATCGAGCTGACGGCCAGCCGGTGGATATTGGCTACGGAGCCGGCAGTTGCCAGCTTTCCATAACCAACTGGCTTGGATTTTTCGACCTCCTCGAACCCGGTGCAAACACCTGGGCCTCCCGCTTTCTGCAAAGTCAGTTCAAGCCCGAGGAACTTGCCGCATTGATCCAGGTGGCCACCGATTTTCGGAAACAGCATCAGGCTTTTCTCGATGCCCAGAGCATTCTCGAAAAGACGGATAAGGGGGAGCCGGGAGCCATACAGGCGGCATCCAAGGCGGTGGAGGATGCCAAACAGGCAGAGTCCCAGATCCTGCAAAGAAAGATCCTAAAATCGAATCTGGCAGCATCGGAATTCATTCAACGTGCTCTCACCGAACTAATGCGGAATCCCAATCTCTGGCGCACCAATGCCTCCGACCTTGGGACGTCGTATCGGTCCGCGGATATTGAATCCAAAGATGCCTTGGATCAGGTTCGAAAGAAGCTTGTGCAGTTTGGCGTGGCGGAGAATGTGGAAACACCCCACTTGCGCGTCAAGATGGTTCAGTCCGGCGCGCTGACGGACTTTGAATGGCGACTCCTTCAGGAGTTCAATGGAACTCTGATAAGCCGATTGATTTTCCCCGGAGTCGTGGAGGTCAAATGGCGGGAGAATTATGTGGATTTTCGGCTGGCAGCAAAAAAGGACTGGCGCGACATCTATAGCTATTCTCCCAACGGAATCATGACCGGCTGGCGTCGACTCCAACCCGAAGGCGTCACCGAATTTAACTCGGAAGGCGCAATCATCCTGGAAAAGGATGCGCAGGGGCGGTGTATTCGGGGGCGTGCCGTTCGTTATGAATCGGAGCCGGACAAACGCGACTCCAACGGGCTCGCGCGACGAGTCAAGCTGATTCCGACCGATACCATCCACACTTACGAATATGCCGGCCCGGACGATTGGAAAGGCCGGGTGCGTCCATGATCCCGGGTACCGGATTCAGGACACCCGATTGTCAGCCGCCGGCTATGGAGCCGATGATCAGAAGCGGTTTCTTTCCCGACACCACATCATTCGGCAACAATACTTCCGGCGGCTCATTCGAGAAATCCCTTTCGCATGCGTAGAAGCGAATAAATGGACGCCGCTTTTTCGTCACGTGATCGCGAATCGTGCCTCTGAGTACCGGGTAGTGATCCTCGATTGCATCCAATGCCGCACTCAATGTCGGCTCTGCATCGAGTTCAAACGACAACATCTCTCCCGTACGAGAAAGCTCTCGCAAATGAAACGGGAGCACCACTTTTATCATCGCATCCCCTCTCAGTTGAGTGTTTGCGCTTCCACGGAAAGCACGGGAGGCAAATCCCTCACAACCGCTGTCCAGTCATCGCCGGCATTGGAGGACACATACAATTGCCCGCCAGTGGTTCCAAAATAAACCCCGCAAGGATCCAGTGAATCGACGGACATAGCTTCACGCAATACATTCACATAGCAGTCGCGCTGCGGCAGACCATTGGAAAGAGCTTCCCATTCATTGCCGCCGCTCCGACTTCGGTACACCCGCAGCTTTCCTTCGGGCGGATAATGCAGAGAATCGCTGGTGATGGGGACAACATAAATCGTATTCGGTTCATGCGCATGAATCTCGATGGGAAAACCGAAATCGGTGGGAAGGTTCCCACTGATTTCGTGCCACGATTCGCCGGCATCATCACTCCGGTTCACATCCCAGTGCTTCTGCATGAACAATACATTCGGACGGGATGGGTGCATGGCAATCCGATGCACGCAATGCCCCACATCCGAAGTGGAATCCGCAAGTTCGTAAGCCGACCTCAGGCCACGGTTTATCGGCCGCCATGTCTCTCCCCCATCATCGGTGCGAAAAACGCCGGCAGCGGAAATTGCCACGTAGAACCGTCGGGGATTGACGGGATCGAACACAATAGAATGCAACCCCATGCCGCCTGCACCCGGCTGCCACAAATGTCCCTTCGCGCCACGCAATCCGGGCAACTCCTGCCATGAGCACCCACCGTCCGAACTTCGGAACAATGCGGCATCTTCGACTCCGGCATAGACAACATCCGGATTATTCAATGAAGGCTCGAGGTGCCAGACCCGTTTGAACTCCCACGGCCGAGCCGTTCCGTCATACCACAGGTGGGTTCCGACCTCTCCTTCGTATAAAAACTTATTGCTTTCGATTTTGGGCATCCCGCCATCGGAAGTGATTCGATTCCCGGCTGGCGGATCCCAGTGCTTCCCACCATCCTCGGAGCGCTGAATGATCTGCCCAAACCATCCACTCGTTTGCGAAGCATAGATCCTGTCAGGATTCACCGGAGACCCTTTGACGTGGTAGATTTCCCAGCCTCCAAAATGAGGCCCATCGACATGCCATTCTTTGCGGCTTCCATCGGATGTCAGAATGAACGCACCCTTTCGTGTGCCGACCAGTACTCGAACTTGGCTCATCATCCACCCCCTTCCTGAAATATACCGCCGTCTTGCACTTTCGAACAGAGTTTGCCGGAGTGCCGGTTCGACAGAATGGCGCGTCAAGCAGCCGCTGGAAACCATCCGTAAATTGGGTGGATTATTTTTGCTGATTTCGCTACTGGAAGAGGATTCCTGATATAATCCGGGAAATTTTCACACAGAAATTTATATTCCATTGCACGGAGGAACCATAAAATGGCGGGTCGTAGACTGAAGATGGTACCGATCCTTGCTCTTGTGTTTTCTGCACTGTCCTTCGCACTGCCATGGGCCGGCAAGGACGGCTCAATCGATGTTACGGTGGTGGACACAGGCAACCGCCCCATTGGTGGCGCTACAGTTGTACTCCAGGGACCGATGCAAGTCAGAACCGTGTCCAACAGTGTCCCCGTTCCTGCTCAAATCATGATGCCACCCGAAACCAACGCCACGACAGACACGAGCGGCCATGCAACATTTCAAGGCCTCGCTTCGGGGCAATATAGCCTGCGAGTTCAAAAAGACGGATATGTTGGATCCGCAACCCCAAGAAATACCAGCTTGCCTTCGTTCGTTTTGACGACGGTCTTCATACAGGAAGGCCAGGCTCCTCAGCAGATGGAGTTGACTCTCGAACGAGGAGCCACCATCAGCGGAAAAATCTCCAACTCAAAGGGATCTCCGGTGGCAAACGCGCGAGTATATGCGGGGGTAGTGGGCTTTCAGAATGGCCGCCGGACGTTTCAGTCACATGCATCCGCACAGACAGATGATCGAGGCGATTTCCGGCTCTTCTGGTTCGGTCCGGGCGAATATTACATCGTATGCGAATGGATGCAGCGGTCCGGCCCCGTCATGGCACCCGATTTTGTCCGAACGTTCTACCCTGGAACAACCGAATTTGAAAAATCGAAACCGGTACGTATCACGGGCACAGATGCAGCCGGAATCAACTTCAAAGTGCAGAATATGAAAACCTATCGCATTCACGGCAAGGTGATCGATCTGCCCTCATCCCCCACAGGTTCCCGCATGTTGCCTACATTTACACTTGCAGCACGCGATTCGAACGAATTGGATATGCCCACATCGTCTTCACCCCCCAGCCGAATGAACTTTGAAACCGGGGAATTCGAGCTTATGGGTGTCGCGCCCGGGTCCTGGACTCTTTTCGCAACTTTGATTCAGCCCAATGTTCGAAGCGATCCAGGGCGACCCAATATGCCCCAATACCTCGGCGGACGTGTCTCTATCGACGTACGCGATAAGGATGTTAACGATCTGCAAATTGCAATGTTTTCCGTAAATATTAAGGGGAAGGTGATTTTTCCGAAATCCGGCACCGCGATTTTCTCTGGCCTGCCGATCCAATACATACGGGTCAGCCTGCAGCCGCGCGAAGGAATTCCATCCTTCGTTTATGGAGCAACGCAATCTGCGCCCATAAGTAATGAAGGGGACTTTACTTTTCCCGGCGTACCGCCAGGCAGATACGGCATTTCCATCTCGGCTCCCGGGACCATTGAGGACATACAGGTCGGCTCCAAAAGCATCATGAACGATGGCATCATCAACGTTGGAGCGGAGTCCCCCGACTTTATTAAGATCATTCTTGCAGAAAGAACGAGTGGAATTTCAGGTTTGGTTACCGGAATCAGCCCCAGTACAACAGTCGAACAACTGTGGTCAACACGTGTCGTGCTGGTTCCCGATCCACCAAGACGGCAGAATACTATACTCTACCGATCCGTCGAGCTTTCAGGCATGCGCGGTAATTTTTTCATCAGTTCCGTTCCTCCGGGCAGCTATAAGATCTTTGCCGTGGAAGGACTGCAGCAGGGAGCCGAACTGGATCCGGCATTTATTGCCCGCTATGAGAATCGCGGAGTCACGATCCATGTTTCGGACCAGGGGGTTAATTCAATACAAGTCCGATGGATTCGAAAATAGGGTACAATCCGGCAAACAACTTCGGAGGCGGCAACAGTGGACTATCGACCATGGACGTGGAAGGTGCCGGAAAACGGCGCGGAATTGAGTCGGACCATGACTCGGCAGGATGCGTTTGAACGAGTCAGCGGCCAGGCGGTCTTTACTCGAGATGTACAACTCCCCGGAATGCTGTATGCCAAGATACTTCTCTCCCCATACGCCAGCGCAAGAATCAAGAGCATCGACACCAGCAGGGCTCTGGCTCTTGTAGGCGTTCGCGACATACTCAAGTATGACGATCCGGATATTGCCTTCGACAACGAAAACGGGCCGTACTTCGAAGTGTCCCGCAATTACAATATCCTGACCTTGCCGGGAACCGCGGATTTCTTCGAACACCCGATGGGCGCAGTTGTCGTGGCCGATAGCGAAGAAATTTGCGATCGCGCGCTCCGGCTATTAAAAATCGATTGGGTGGAAACGCCGTTCATCCTTGATATGGCGGAATCGCTCAAGCCGGATGCACCCAAAGTCATGCCGGAAGTAAAGCGGCTGAATCCGAAAGCCCAGGAACCTAACACTATTCTGACTGACAGATCTGAAATTGGGAATGTGGAGCAGGGCTTTTCGGAGGCGGATAAGGTCGTCGATTACACGATTACGCGCGCCAGGAACACCACTGCCGGAGTCGAACCGATTGTATGCGTTGCCCAGTGGAGGGGCGAATTCCTGGATTTGTGGGTTCACCACCAGGACCTTCCCCAGGCGGTACTGACAACTCCGAATACCATCCGTGAAAAAGCACTGCCGCCCGTTGCGGATTGGACCAAGATTACGGTTACCATGCCTTACCAGGGTTCCTGGTTCGGCGGATTTTCATGGCTGGCGTACTCCTATGCTTTCGTGCGGCTTGCCGCCATTGTTGCGAAGAGAGCCGGCGGAAAGCCCGTAAAGCTGCTCTGGGATGAAAGCGGCTATTATTGCGGCGGCGACGATGCCGGCATCTATAAATGCAAAGTCGGCGCCAAAAAGGACGGGACTATTACAGCCCTTCATTGGCACATGCAGGGAATCCGGAACCCTGCCGTCGAGAAGACGCACGTCAGCACAAAGATCCCGAACATCCTGGGAACCCAGGAGTGGGCTCTGATCAACAAGGGACACAATATGTGCTTCCGGCATGGTGCCCATACATGCGTTCCGCACAATGTCATGTTTGATCGCGTGGCAGCGGAAATGGGTCTGGACCCAACTCTGGTGGCACTGAAAAACGACGGATGCAATGGACATGACTGGGATTGGGTGACGCGCTACCAGAAAGAAAACAGTTTCCCTGAAAGATGGAGCCTGAAGGAAGTAATCGAGAAAGGGAAAAAGGCTATCGACTGGGACAGGAAATGGCACGCCCCCGGGACAAAGAAACTCTCAAACGGGAAGATGCACGGCATGGGATTCATCCACGTAAACGAATGGCACTGGCATGCTCCCATACCGGGCATCTCATTCGCGTGCGTGGCATTGCGCGAAGGCAAAGCTGCCATTATTGCGGTCCGCTGCGATATGGGAATCGATACGGAGTCGAGCGCCCGTTTGAGTGTGGCGTCAGAAATCGGACTGAAATACGAGGATACCGTTATCCAGGAACGCCGGTCCGACAACAGCAATTTTCACTTCTGGCAGCCCGGAGGCTCTTTCGGAACAAATTACATCACGACGCAGCTCATCCTGGCCGCAAGGGAAATCAGGAAAAAGCTTCTGGAATATGCAACCAAGCCCAAGCCTGCGGTGTTCCTGACTCCGTCACAATCCGCACCATTCCCGAATCTGAAGCCGGAAGAGCTCGATATTAAAGACAGTGTGATTTTTGAAAAAGCCAATCCCCAAAACAGGCGAACGGTGCGTGAAGTAGCGGATCCCTGGTGGGTTCTTGATCCACCTATATCCCATCCCGTGGCAGGAAACCTGTACGGGCTGACCGTCGACGGCAAACCGGATCCGGAAATGTATGCAATGGCCCGGCAAGCCCACTTTATTGAAGTCGAAGTCGACACCGAAACCGGAATGGTGGATGTAACCCAAGTCGTCTGCGTCAATGACGTGGGACATCTCTTCAACCGCAAAGGAGCGGAAGCGCAACAATACGGCGGTTCCGTCATGGGGCTCAGCCGGAGTGCCATGGAAGAGCATGTGTTCTGCCCGCGAACCGGAGTTGCGCTGAATTACGATCTGGTCGGTTATCACATTGGGACAATGAACGACTACCCATCGGCGCAATGTCTGATTAACGAGAGCCACCTGGGATACGCCGCCTATGGTTCCTACGGAATCGGGGAAAACATCGGCGCCAGCATGTCGGGAGTCACCACCCCTGCCATTTTCAATGCGACCGGCAAGTGGGTACTGGACTATCCGACAACTCCCGATCGTGTCCTGAAGGCTCTGGGCAGAATTTAGGAGCTCAGGATTTCGCCGCGGATTTGCTGGCTCTTTGGGACGGGAAGCATTATTGATACCAATAGCTGACGGCACATCCCATTGGCGTTGAGAGGTTGTTCAATGAAACCTGATCCGGAGATATCGAGAAGGAGTTTCCTCAAAGAGAGCAGTTCCGCCATCGGCGGTGCGGCGCTATCTGGAGCCGCGGCTGCGGCCGAAGCTGCGCCGGGCGCCAAACTCACGCTTCTGGACCCCACCGGCGCGCAGGAAATCACGCATCTTTTCGCCCCGCGCCTGCCAGACCTGAATGGCAAAATCATCGCGGAACTGGCTGTGGATCCTACAAAATGGCAGCCTCACCGGACAATGCCATATATTGAAGAGCTCCTGAAGAAGCAATTCCCTTCCATCCGGTTCATCCCCATGCAGGAATTCCCAATGGGGATTCAAATCAGCGAGGACAGGGTTATTCAGCTGGTGGCGGCAAAGAAGCCGGATGCCGTTATTATCGGCAACGCGGGTTGAGGGTCGTGCGCTGCCGCCAGCGGAGGTGCCGCTGCAAAACTGGAAAAACTCGGAATTCCCACCGTCATCATTCAACGCAAGGAGTTGATGGCCGCCACACGTCAGGCCATTATGGGCCAAGGACTCCCGGCCGAAGCACCCTGGGTTGTATTTGAATACCCGTTATTCCTTGTCGACAGCGATCTGAGCCCGATCAAGGGAAAATACTCTGAGATTGTGCATGCCCTGACTCAATGGCAGCCTCAAAACAATAGGAAAGGAATTTACAATAAAGCACCCGTGGAAGTTACGGGAAAGGACTATGAGGATGCGCTGGCAAAGGCCAATTACCTGTTCCTGAAGAAAAACTGGAGTGACGGGCTAGCCCTTTTTCCGCCCACTCGAAACCGCGTGAACTGGATACTGACGGGAACGGATCATAGCCCGGACGAGAAGGTCGGCGGAGGATCCGGAAAGGTGGCGCCCAAGGAGGGCATCCTCACCTATGAAGTTCTTGCGACCTGTATGGCGATGGCCGGAGGGCGCCCGGAATATATGCCGGTGGCTGAAGCCGTGTGCAAGACTATCGTCGAGAAACAGAATACGCTGATGACCAGTTCTGGTGGGGCTTATCAGGGAATCTGCGTCAATGGGTCCGTGGCAAAACAGATTCGCTTGAATTCCCGCTTCAGTCTTTTCGGCCCAAATCCAAACCATCCGGCAGGCGGAGCCATCGGCCGGTGCATTTCGCTTGTACTGATGAATGTCGGCGGTCATGTGGCCGGACAGGGAACTATTGCGGAATACGGGGAAATGCGCTTCACCGGTCTGTGTTTTGCGGAAAACGAGGAGAGTCTTCCCAAAGGCTGGTCCACATTCACGGAAGACAAATACAAACGCCCCAAGGGCACCAATTCGGCAACCTTTTTCATCACCTTCCTGGGCGGCCTGCGTCCTTTTGTACACAGGGGCTCGGGAGATGAACCGAATTTCGAAACCGAAATGAAGGAGAGCTTCTTCCGGGCGGCCGCCGTAATGAAAAATATCTGGACGACAAGCCACAGCGCAACTCCCGGCTCCCCCGGCATCATGTTCTACAATTCAATGATTTGCGGCAATATGGCAAAGATCGGATGGACGAAGGAAAAGATCCGGGCCCATCTGGCGGAAGTTCTTTTTGCGACTGCGGAGGAAATAAAGGACCGGACGGATGTGCAGCGATCTGCGGCCGCACTGAAGGTCGATATGTCCAATTTGCCACCGCGAATCCCCTTGATGACCGACTCCAGAAACATCAATTTTATTTGCGCCGGCGGAGACCATCCTTCACTGGCCATGTGGCTGGCTGGCGTCACCTTTCTGGGAAATACGGAGATCCAGTTGCCCGGGAATTGGGAGGCGTTACTTGCACAAGCCGAGCAGGACCTGGGGCCGATTCCTGTGTTGTGACAAAGGTCCCGGGAATACTCGAGCCGGATCACACTTTTTCGTCAGCTTTGAATACCCAGGCCTGCAGCGTGAAGGGGGCAGCGAATGCTGCCCCCTTCCTGCCTAAAACTGGAACTTAAGGACTGCCTGTCCCTGGCGCGCTCCGGAAGGATTGGCGGTATTGATGTACCCGAATCCACCGGTCGGCTTGCCGCTGGTATCCCTCGTCTGCGTGGACAGCGCATTTGTCGATGAGGGTCCGGGAACATTCGTGCGGTTGAAAATATTCTGAAAGTCAATTCTCAGGCTGATTTTCATCCCTTCCCTGAAATGGAAGATCCGCTCAATATTCATGCTCTCGGCGGGCACTCGCCTTGACCGGTAGTCGTCGTAATACACGGCCCCGGTTCCAAACGTGCCTGGTGCAGGGTCGGACCATGCAGCAGGATTCAGGACGAAGTCCTTGTTCGGATCAAAGCAAGTCGTACAGTTGATATCCTTTGTCCAGAGCGGCTGGCCGGGAACGCGGTTCGCATAGGTGCTCATATAAAGCACCGAAGAGAGCGCATTCTGAGCAACCGGCGCCGCTATCGGCGTTCCGCTTGCATACTGAACCATAGCTCCAACCGTCCAGCCGCTGATGGCAAGCGAGAGAGGTTTATAAATGTTCAATTTGGGAAGTCGATAGTTCCCAGCAAACATGAACACGAAGGGCCGGGAGAATGACGACAGATACTTGTTGGTTCTGCGGTCAAAAACATTGTTCACCGCTCCGCCGCCGGTCCCGCCGGTTTCGTTTTCGGAGCCCATCATGAGCTCCTTTGCCCAGGTAAATGTGGAGGTGAAGTCGAAGCCATGGGAAAACCGTTTGCTGGCCTTTACCTGCAGCGCGTCATACCAGGTTCTGCCAAGTGGAGCCCAACGATAGGTAATGTTGCCGTACTGCGGGAATGGTCGCAAGGACTGGGCCAAAGTCTGGGTCATAAGGAATCCCGAATAAGGCGCTTTAAATCCGCGAGCCTGAACCGCAGCGCTACTCAGGGCCGAGGTCAGCAGGTCACGATCAGTCTTCAGCGTGACATCCAGTCCCTTGCTTTGCAGATATTCCGGAGTCAGCGCATTGACGTTGATCAGATTTCCATTGACCCACCAGGCGCCACGGTTGCCGACATAGGAGACTTCGATCGCCAGGTCTTTATAGATCTCCCGCTGGATGCCAATGCTCCACTGGATCTGCCGCGGCGGCCTTCCGGCATTTCCGTCGACGGCGGAAACCGCCTGGGCTGCCTTGTTCGGAATTACAAACAGGCCCGCATCATATACCGGCCACATGCCCGGAGTCGGAGGGCCATCCTGAAGCAGCATCGCCGCAGTTCCGCTGCCCGTAGGTGCGCTGAATGGATTGTTGGATCCGTTCCCCAAAGAGGTCCGGTTTTCATTTGCGGTTTGTCCGTAGGCAATGCCCCAGCCTGCGCGCAGAACGGTTTTGGGAAGGAACTGATAAGCAATCCCCAGCCGTGGCCCGAAGGCAAACGGATAATTCCTGCCGAACCTCACATCATTTCTTTCAAAGATCATGGCTCCTAGAAGGCCACCGGCATTGGGATTCGCCGTCGTTGGAGAAAAGCTCGGAATGCGACCGTACGTATCGTGCAAATATGTCTGATAGTCGTATCGCAGACCATAATCCAATGTCAGCTTGCGGGTCACCTTCCAGCTGTCCTGTGCAAAGAATGCCCAGGACTGCTTGCCCTGCCGCACCGCACTCGGAACCCCTATGTTGCCGTTGTCCACCATGCCAAGAAGGAAGCTGGCATAGGCAAACCCAATCGATCCCCCGGCCAATTGCGAGCTTTTCCCGAAAGTCGAGGGGAGCCCGGTCTGGCTGGTGGAAAAATTGTAAACACCATAGGAATTGTCCAACATAATGGTCGGAAATCCGTCCAATCTCATTTCCGCGCCAAATTTGAGAGTGTGGTTGGATTTGACCCAGGTGAAACTGGCAGCCGCCTCCGGCCGTTCCATATGTGAATCGCTTTGTGTTGTCGGGCCGGCCGCAGCGCCCAATCTTGTTCCCAGCCCTCCTCGAGTCGTACTGGCCGTTCCACCCAGTACTGGGAATCGATTGCTATAGGATCCTTTGAGGCCGAGTTCTTTCAGCTGATCGAATTCCGGAAGAACATAATCCGGCCAGACAGAGCCATGAAAGCCAATCTGCAAATGCAGGAGCTTCGTCGGGGACAGAGTCTGATCAAAACTCAACCGCAGCGTTTTGGAGTTTGTGTTGGTGGGCCGGAAATTGGTCAGAGGGGTTTTTATCCCGTCATCGCCCCCTCGAGCCACTCCTTCAAAACTCGCGCCGTACGCCGATATTTTGGAATGAGCACTGATGTACCAGTCAAGCTTTGCGGATGGAACGTTCTGATGGCCAGGATAGGGCCATGGATCCAAATAGTTATTGATTAGTTTGGTCTGATCCGTTGCGTGCGGGATAAATCGGTCCTGAACGATACGTGCAACCGTGTCAAACCGCTCTACCGGAATCTGATTATTCACGAACATATCCCGGTATCCCGCGATGCCGTTTACCGTGCGGGTTGTTGCCGGATCATATAGCTGGCCTTCTTTGATCGTACGCCCGAAATCGTCCATGCCGAGTGTCTTGCCGGTGTAGGCTTCGCTGAAATCACCGTTGCGCATTTTGTCGGTGGGCATCGTCCACGAAGTATTGACCATCTGAGTTCTACGCGAGGCTTCAAAATTCACAAAAAAGTACATCTTCTTCTGCCGCCCGTCCCAAAGTCCCGGGATAGTGACAGGGCCGCCGACATTAAAGCCTGGAACAAACACTCTGCTCTTTGCCTTGATGCCGGTATAGGGCTGCGCTGAGTTCAATTTTTCATGGTTCCAGTACAGGTACGCGCTGCCATGATATTCGCTGGTGCCCGACTTGGTGGTCATGTTAACGATCCCGCCGCCCGCCTGCCCGTACTCTGCTGAATAATTGCTGGTCAAGATCGTCACTTCTTCAAGTGCATCCACGCTCGGTTGAGAGTCTTTTGTGGTCCCAATGGAAGTTGCATTGTTCGCTTCCATGCCTTCCACTCTCATGGATTGCGTAAAGTTTGGCGCCCCGTTCACACGGAAGATAGCCATCTGGGTAACGCTGGTTCCGGGGATCAATCTCCCTGCAGCCAATGGGTCGCGAACCCACTGGTTGAAGCCGACGACGGGGAGATCATCGAGCTTCTTTGTGCTGACGTTGTGGCTTATCTCCCCACTCTCGGTTCTCAGCAGTGTCGCATCGGCTTCAACCGTCACAACCTCGGCAAGATTCCCCACTTCAAGGGGAAGATCAATACGCAGGGTTTGCGACCCGATCACCGTAATTCCGGTCCGGACATACTGCTTGAATCCCTGGACTGTGGCAGTCAACTGGTACGCGCCCGCGGGAAGCTCCGACAGCGTATAGTTCCCGGTTTCGCTGCTCGCAGCCCGGTATTTTGCACCGGTCTCCACGTTGGAAGCTTCTATGGTGGCATTGGGGATTACCGCCCCCGCAGGATCAAGAACTGTTCCCGTAATAGCACCCCTCGTGCTCTGAGCGAAGGCAAACCCGGCCATCAGGAGCAGACAACAGGCCGAAAGGATCACTGAACGCATGTGTTACATCCTCCTCTTTACCGAATTGGACTTTGGTTTATATGACATTGGTCAAGGTACAGGCATTGATAGCATGGACGGCGGCGGCCAATCATTTTGCTGCGGTACAATTTCTGTCCAATTTCCGTCAGAGGCACAGTGCTATAATGCCCCGGATAATTTTCAGCAGAGCTTTGATCGGTGCCAGGCGGAATAACCGCTATCTTGCATACAGGCCATGGAAAAACTCGAGCCGATTACGTTCGATCTGTTTACGATTGACCCCACTAGCGAATCGCTCTGGCGGGGAAATGAGAGAATCCATCTGCGGCCGAAATCGTTTGCCTTTCTACAATATCTTGTAATGCATCCCGGCCAGATGATTACCAAGGAACGATTGCTGAATGCCCTCTGGAAAGATTGCTTTGTCGGCGATGGAGCGCTAAAAAACTGCGTAGCCGAGATACGTCGAGTGCTTGGAGACCCGGCAGAGACTCCCAAGTATATTGAAACGGCGCATCGCAGGGGTTATCGCTTCATAGGCAAGATGGACCACCCTCCCGCAAACGGAGATCCGGGTACCGGCTCGATCCCTGCAAATACTGCGCACGGTGGTTCAACCACGAGGCTGGTCGGAAGAGCATCCGAATTGGCACGGTTGCAGCAACTGCTTGAAACATCGAAGAACGGAATTCGTCAGGTTGCCTTCGTCACCGGCGAACAGGGCATTGGAAAGACAACTCTGATCGACGCATTTCTCAAATCCTTGGACAATGGTATTTGGATCGCGCGCGGACAATGCATCAAGACACATGGAGCCGGCGAATCCTATATGCCATTCGCGGAAGCATTCACCGGGCTCTGCGACAACTCCAAGCGCAAGACCATTGTTTCCACGCTGGGCCATCACGCCCCCCTGTGGCTGATACAGATGCCTTCGCTGGTCAGCGCCGCTCAACTGCGAGCCCTTCGCCGCACCACCTCTGGCGCCTCGCGCGAACGCTTGTTGCGGGAGATGGCTGAAGCGCTCGAGGCGTTAACGGCAGAGATGCCTCTAATCCTGGTGTTGGAAGATTTGCATTGGAGCGACTACTCCACGCTTGATCTAATTTCCTATTGGTCACAGCGCCGGTCGGCGTCCCGGCTGCTGTTGATCGGAACCTACCGTCTGGCCGAAACAATGACCGGCGATCATCCTTTAAGGAGGATCACACAGGAGCTAAAAGCGCACAATCTCTGCCAGGAGGTGTCCCTGGCATTTCTCCCCGAAAGCGCAGTCAGGGAATATATATCGCATGAATTTCCAGATCATAGTTTCCCATCAGAGATGGCAACGTGGATTCATCGCAGGACCGAAGGCAGTCCATTGTTCATGATCAACCTCCTGGAACATCTGGTGTCGCGCGGGTTGATCGTAAAACGGGATGGATCGTGGATTCTGGATACTCCCCTGGAAAGAGCGGAACTCGAGGTTCCTCCCACCATTCAACAGATCATTGAACAGCAATTTGAACGTTGCAGCCGAGAGGAACAACACCTTCTGCAAGTGGCAAGCGTAGCCGGATCAGATTTTTCGGCCAGTGCAGTGGCTGCCATCGCGGGAGAAAAACCGGAGCGGGTCGAATTGCGCTGCAGGAGCCTTGCCAGGCGACAGCTCTTTCTGCTGCCCTCCGTCATCCGCACCACTTCAGGAGGAAAGCGTGAGGCCCGGTACAGCTTCAGTCATGTGCTTTACCAGAATATCTGCTATCAGCTTCTAACCGAGACCCGGCGTGCCCAGCTTCATCAGCGGGTTGCTGAACAAATCGAGCAGATGACCACCAGCCAGTCCGGAGACTTCGCAGCGCGGCTCGCCGCGCATTTCGACCTGGGGCGGAAAACCAAAAAAGCGGTTCAGTATTATGAAAAAGCAGCCGCTAACGCCAACTGGAGATACGCGGGACGAGAGACGCAGGAACTTGCGGAGCGGGGATTGCAGCTGTTGGAAACCATTCCGGCTACAACAGAAAGATGCAAGATCGAGCTCAGCCTGCAGATTGCGCTGGGATCCTCGCTGCTGGCCACCAAGGGGCTTGTCTCCCCGGAAATGAAACGGGCCTTTGACCGGGCCATGGACCTTTTCCGGCAACTGGACCAGCGGCGCAGTTCCGGCAATACTCCGCTTTTCTTCTCCGCGCTGTGGGGACTCTGGAACTACAGCTGGATCCGCGCGGACTATGTCGCCGCCCGGGAAACTGCCGAGCGATTGTATCAGCTGGCGCAAAAGGAAAGGGATCCATCGATCCTGACTCAAGCCCATTATGCTCTCGGCATCATCCTGATGGATCACGGAGAATTCGCGGAAGCCCTTCAGCACCTGAATCAGTGCCCCACTGTGGTAAGCCGAATTTATGGAGCTTGGACGATGTGGAACCTGGGCTACCCTGACCGGGCCATAAAATCGCTCGAAGATACATTGGCTCGTTCCATGGCAATGAAAGATACGGAAGGCAGTATCTTCAGCGATGTCGCACTGGCGCGCGTCCATGCAGCCCGGAGGGAGAACCAAAAAGCGCTGGATCATGCGCAAAGCGCACTCCAGACTGCCCGCCAAAACGGTTTCCCGAAACAATGGCTCGCACCCTGGCAAGTCATCCTGGGGTGGGCAATGGTTAAACTGGGGCGTGGGCGTGAAGGGATTGATGAAGCCAACCAGGCTCTGGCCGCACACCGGGAGATTGGATCCACCAACATCACACCCTATGTGCTGGCCCTGTTCGGCGAAATTCTTGGAGATGCGGGAAGACCTCACGATGGGATAGCCGCAATCGATGAAGCTCTGGATGTCTCCGCCAAGACGGGGCTGATTTACCATGAGGCCGAAATCCACCGCCTTCGAGGAGAACTGCTCCTCCGGAAAATGATTTCGGGAAAAAAGGGCTCCCTTCACAGCCGCGGATTATCGGATGTCGAAGCCCATTTTAAAAAGTCCATTCGAATTGCCCGCAGGCAGCAGGCGAAATCCATTGAACTCCGCGCCGCAGTAAGCATGGCCAAGCTGTGGGAGCATACGGACCGGAGACAAAAAGGCCGGCAACAATTACAGGAGGTATACGAATGGTTCAAGGAGGGATTTGAAACTGCCGATTTGCAGGATGCCCGCAATCTGCTTGGCAGGTTATAAAAATAGTCGGTAGCCAGGGGGGCCTGGCTACCGACTATCCGCTCATGCCGAAAGCTACAGCATCGTGATTTTCCCCGTATCTTTGTTTTTCCAGTATCCCCGCAGTGCCAGCGGCCAATTGAACTCGAGCGCCCCTGGAGTGGGACAGTCATTGGCACAGCAGCCGCAATACCAGCATTCTTCCGGATGAAGAATGATCGGCGGTTTACCCTTCACAGGGTGAGGAATGTAGACATCGATCTGGCATGTTTCTACACAGGTGTTGCACCCGATGCAGACGTCCGGATTGAATCGCACCGGACTGTTCGGGGTATTGATGTTTGGAATTGCAAATATTTTTGCATCTGCCACGGTAGCCTCCCTTATTTGCCTTGATACACACCGGTGTAGTCTTTGTTATGAGCCTCGTAATTTTCCTTCATATTGCCCCAGAAGTTCTGGGGCCTCGCTCCGGTTTTCACCTTGTCGTTTTCCAGTTTGATGGTGAGGAACTTGTCCCACTCCGGCGGATCGATCGTCGGAAAATCAATTCTCTGGAAATTCAAAGGCATACTGCTGGCTTTGCGTGCAAGCGATGAGTAGATGATGATCTTCGCAAATTCCAGCATGCTGAGATCTTCCATCGTACGCATCAGCTTATGCGGATCCAGGGCAAACAAGGACGGGACCTCTTCCTTTTCGATTTTCTCCAGAGCGCTCAGCCCCATGTTGAACAGGCGCTCCGTTTTGAATTCGCTGACGTAATACTGCATGACTTTGGCAAGGCCGGAGTGCAGCTCTTTCCACTCTATCCCGCCGCTCCGCTTGACCGGGGCAAAAACCCTGGCTTTCTCTTTTTCGATCTGGTCGCGCGAGATTTTGGAGGGGCCGACCTCTTTGGCATAAGCAGCCGCCTTGCGCCCGGCATAACGTCCGGTGGAGGCCGCGTGGCTATGATCTTCAGGAGCAAACATCTGCGTGCCGGCGGCATACAGTCCTTCAAGTGTAGTTCGCAGGTTCCAGTCGACCAGGAGCCCGCCGCCGTACCCGACATCACGCCACTGCGGCATGCTCTGGCCTTCGATGAACTTGTAGCTCTGAAGCAGATCTTTACTGATATCAAAGCCAGCCTTGTTGTAGGTGTCGATGATGACGCGCGTCGTGGATTCCTCACCCAGCATCAAATTCCAGGTAGCCCGTCTCTCAACGTCAGGCATGGCGGGAAAATCCCCATAAAACGGGAGTTCATATTCGCCCTTCATGATGCCCTCGCGGATTTTTGCTTCAACTCCGGGGGCAGGAACCATGGCGCCGGCATCCACCCATCCCTGGATCGGATAGGGCAACCTTTTGCCGTTCGCATCCACAAGCGGAACATTTTCGTAGCTGGCATCGCCGGCGCCGCTGTACCACTTGTGCTTGAGACCGGTGGCGATCATGATCATTCCGGTCCCTTCCATCTTGGTCAGCTCTGCACCCGCTCGCCACGCCATGATGGTACCGTCTCCGGACATAGTCCGGGAGTGCATGCTCGAATAGCCGCCCAATTCCATACTCATGAGCCAGAGCGAACCGCCGCCGGCAGCGGAAAGGATGGTCGCCTTGGATTTGAAAATCATGAATTCACCGGTTCGGCTGTTGAGACCCGTCGCACCGACCACGCGCCCACCTTGGATCCCATTTTCGGTCAGAAGGCTCGTGCCCATCACGCGATCAAAGATTTTCACGCCCAGGCGTTTGCATTCCTTCTTCAAAGCGGGCTTGAAAGTGCTTCCCCACACGCGAATGACGACATTATTCCGCTTTTCAGGCGGATTAAAATTCGGCTCGCCCATATGAGGATCGGGCAGATAACTGTGAATCGTGCCGTAGCGGGGAGAGATCATGAACTTGGTTTTGTCATCGCGGCCCTCGGCTCCGGCATATTCATTCTCAACATCCCGGATCTTCCCGCCCATCTGCTCCATTTCAAGCAAGGTATCAAAATCCTCGCGGCACTGAATCTGAATGCCGATGCCATTCGAATATGGCCGGGAGGCCATGTGCTCAGCCCATGCATCGGGAGAAACACGGGACAGCGGATTCGCCGGCGCATCACACCAATGGTCACAACCCGGTCCGCCTGCGCCGCTGCGGACGGTGTCCCCCTTCTCAACTAATGCCACGCGCAATCCTTGCCTCGCTGCGTTGATTGCAGCCCAGCAGCCGGCAATGCCTCCGCCGACGACCAGAACATCCGTGTCGATTTCCTGCTCCTCGCCGAACCGGACAGGATAGGGCCAACTGGGCGGCCGACCTTCTTCTTTTAAATAATCATGCCACGTAGTCATTCGCGACCTCCTTTTGAAAGAGATGGGTACGTGTCTATATTCATGAAGATGACAATGGGCGGATAATAAGGAAACGCTTTTGGCGAGTCAAGTCAAACAAATCCCCGGAGTCCGACCAAAGGAAAACGAATGATGTCAATAGTTATGGATGCCGAGGGGTTAGAAAAAGCCCCAAATCCGAGGTAGAGCGAATTCCAACGGATGAAGCAATACTTCGAGTTCGCGCATTGCCAATGAAATTTTCAATCTTATATAAGAATCTGCTAGTGCAATTAACCTGAGGATTTTAGACTGGAGGCCCCATGAAAGTTAACCTATCATCATTTCGCATTCCGGCTTTTTCTCTTTTGCTGGTATTCGCATCGGTACCCGCACAGATATCCGCTCAATCGAAAAAAGGGGTGGAGTTTTACGATGCAGGTCAGTTCAAAGAGGCAGAAGCCGCTTTTCGAGAAGCACTGAAAAGCAATCCAAAGGATACGCCCAACAGCTATTTCCTCGGCCTCGCAGTTCTGCTTCAGGACAAGCACGATGAAGCCCTCAATATTCTGCTGAAGGTGAAACAAAGCCAGGCCGATCCGCGGACACGCTCGGCGGTTCCGGACGAATACCAGATCAATCTGGCGCTGGCCCGAACGCACCTGGAACTGAAGCAGTATGAGGATGCATGGAAGAATCTGGAAGCGGCAAGAAGTCAAAGCAACAACGCTTCTGATGTTTACGTTTACAGGGGTGTCTATTACTTCCAGCTGGAAAAGTTTCCCGAGGCGCTGAAAGAGCTGGAAAAGGCTATCAGCCTGGACGCGAAGAATCCTTATGCGCATTACTATGAAGGACTCGCCTATTACAAGACCGGCGTGGCCGACAAGGCAGTCAGCGCGCTAAAGATGTTTTTGCAGCTGTACCCCAATGCGCCTGAAGCTGCCAAAGCCAAGGAGATTGTGGACAAGCTTTGCTGACCTTCGCTTTGATTGGGTCAAGGAACGACAGCATCCTGCCCATTGCTTTTCGCCTTTTTTCGAGCGTTTTTCTTTCGCCCCTTCCGGGCTCTTTGAGCCCCGAAGGGACCTGAAAGGGAGAAAGAACAGCAATTGCGAGAGAGTAAATGGCATTAGGCGGCGCGCCCTTGCGACGATGCATCCTCTTCTCGGATAATATCTCGGCCAACTCTCTCAACCTGCCGATATGATGGGAATGAGAAAAACCGTATTTTTCATTTCCCTTATCCTTCTGTCACAACCGGTATTTGCAGACCTTTATAAGTGGGTGGATGAAGAGGGAACGGTCCACATGACCGACACCCTGGCCCAAGTCCCCGCGCAGTACCGCGACCAGGTAGACCGGCGAAAGCTGCAGAATACAGCCGAACCGGTCGCTCAGCCAGCAGCTCGTACCAATGGAATCAATATTGTCCGGCTGAAGCACGTTGAGGTTTCTTACCGGGCGTTCGAAGGCAGATCACGGAGAATTATCATCCCAGTGACCTTTAATGATTCGGTCAAAGCCGATCTGCTGTTGGACACTGGGTCGCCCGGACTGATGATTACCCCTTCGCTGGCAAACCGCCTGGGGCTTCTTGATGATCCGGAAACCAGGCTCAAAATCATGACAGGAGGGATCGGGGGGTCCACACCGGCTATTCTCTCCATCGTCGACTCGGTTCGGGTCGGCGATGCCCGATCCGAATTTCTGCCTGCAACCATTGCAACGATGCCATCCGATGAATTCGAGGGACTGGTCGGGATGGACTTCATGGCCAATTATAAAGTCAGCATCGACATTGAGAAGAGCCTTCTCGCATTCGACGAGCTGCCGCCGCAGAGCGACAGGCCAGGCGGGCATGACGAGTCGTGGTGGCGCGCCGTCTTTCAAAGATTTGGGGGCTTGCGCGATGACTGGGCCAAGTATTTGGAAATGGCCGATAGCGAAAATGTCTCGTCGACCGAGAAGGAACGGCGTATGAAGACGGCCAAAGAGCAGTTTACCGCGGCCGACAATCTATGCCGCAAGCTGGAACGGTATGCCAGAGATAACTTAGTGCCCACAACATGGCGGCGATAATTACCGCGGGTTCCAGATCCGAATTCCAGATTACTGGAAGCCGTGCCAGGTGGAAATAGTATCCAGCGGCTCCCTTTCCGTTCGGAACTGGTTGATCGGATTCTCCCATTCCGGGTATCCGATGGCAATGCCGAGGAAAAACACCTTGGATTCCGGAATGTCCAGAATTTTCCTCAGGATGGCCGGATAGGCAACAGCCTGGGCTTGAACAACGGTTCCCAGGCCATGCCGGGTCGCCAGCAGCATGATATTCTGCGCCACAGCACCACAATCATACAGGGCCCATACATTCAGGCCTTTGGCTTGATAGTAAAACTCCCGCCGCGTCAGAAGATAGATAACCGCCGGGGCGCCAAAATGGCGAAAGTTCTGCACGCGTCGCGATTCCCAGTCCTTTTGAGTAACCAGGCGATTCTGTCTATCAAGCACTCGTATTCTGGCGGCATAGCGCTCTGGAAACTCCGGAGGCCGTGGGACATCAAAGGAGGGGCTGGTCGAACTGCTTTCCAGAAATGCTGCCCGGATTTCATCCAGGGGTTTGCCTGTCGCAATCGCAAATTCCCAAGGCTGGGTATTCGCCCAGGAGGGCGCCCGAAGCGCCGATCCCAGGATCTCCTTCAGCAAATCCTGTGGAACCGGATCTGATTTGAAAGCGCGAATGCTCTTTCTCTCGTCAATTGCCTGGGAAACATCCATAAGCCAGTCCCCTCCGGCCTCTTCTCAAGGGTTGTGAAAAGCGCGGCGGAATTTTACTGCCGCCGCGCTCCCACCAGCTTCGTTACTCCGATTTCCGCACGCACAGCGCACGTCCGCCGCTGCCATGTCCGGAGGCACGTGTAAGGGTTCTGCCGCCGTAGCTGAAACAGAAATTCCACACTTCTCCGGAAGGATTGAGAGATGAACTCGGGACGCAACTATCGCTCAGCGTAATCGTTCCCTTGACCCGGTAGCTCTTCTTCGAGTTCCTGTCGTAAAGATTCTCAAGTTCATCGATGGTCGGCAGACGCCAATCAGAAAATCCGCCCGTACGCAGTGCCGTGCAGTATTCTTTTGCCTGGCCCTGATTTACATCGACGCCGTTGTCTTTGCCCGCCCATGTCAAGCCTGCCGCAGTGTCTTTCCATATTTCCGCTGCCGACTGGGCTAAGAGTACCTGTGCGCCGCAGAACACGATGGCACCGCACAACACAAGTTTGATTGCGTAGTTGAAACTCCTGTTCCTGATCATATCCTCATCCTTTCACTAGATAGAGCCGCGTCGGGCCTAGTACATATCACATTTGCCCCTAATCTACCTACGACATAAGCCGGCACACGTTGCACCGCACATGAATTTTCTTTATTGTGGAAGCCATGCTTGGCTATAAAGTGGGGGTTGTCGAAGGGTTTTGCTCCCAATTCATCACAAGTCATTCAAGAAAGGATAAACAATGAAACGTGTTGGAATCATTCCGGTCATCGCAGTGGCCATGCTGCTGTTTACCGCCGCCGGCAATGCCGCCCCAAATGTGGACTGTAATCGTCAATGTCTGGCAGGTTTCATGACAACCTATCTCAATGCCGTGGTCGCCCACAATGCCTCCAAATTGCCGGTTACGAAAAACGTGAAATATACGGAAAACGGTGTGCGGCTAAACCTGAATGATGGGCTGTGGCAGACAGCATCGGCACTGCCGACATACCGCGTCGATGTTCTGGATGAAGAGGCCGGCCAGGTCGGGCTGCTTGGCAGAATTAATGAAAATGGAAACAACAACTGGTTCGCCGTGCGCCTCAAAGTGGAAATGGGCAAACAGATTTCCGAAATCGAAACCTTGATAGTGCGAAGCCTGAGCAGCGGAATGCCGGAAGGCACTCCCACCGGGACGATCCACAAAGAAGCTCATCCGCTCATGATGGAAGCCATCCCGGAAGCGAAAAGATCGGCCCGACCGGACCTCATCCGCATCGGAGACAGCTATTTTACCGGGCTGGATACGGAAGAGAGCGGCAAGAATGTTTCCTTTGACCCGGACTGCCAGCGCCGTGAAAACGGCATGATAACGTCCAACAACCCCGATGCACCCAAAGGCTCGATGCAATGGATGGGCTGCAAAGCCCAATTTGACACGGGATTCTCCGTTATCGTCACGGATATACGCGAACGACGGTTCATTGCGGATCCGGTGACTGGCCTCGCCTTTGGATGGGGATATTTCGACCATGACGGCAGTGTGGCAAAAATGTCCAACACGCCCGACGGCAAACTGACCGATGTTGCGCCGACCTTCCGTCAGCCGTTTTCATTCAACATTGCCGAGATTTTCAAAATCAAAGACGGCAAGATTCGACAGATTGAAGCCGTGCTCGGAACAGTTCCTTACGGCATGTCATCCGGCTGGTGATTTTGATTGACGATTTGCGATTGACGATTGTGAACCACCGTGGGAAGCGCGCGGGTACGATCGTCAATCGCAAATCTGCAATCGTCAATTCTGGAATTCAGATTTCCTCTGATCTATCCTCCGCGTCATCCTTGAATAGATAAACAGCGCGACTGCCGACACCAGCCCGATTGCGGCAAAGTAATACCAGATGTAATTGGCATGGGCATATGCCGTAGCCATCTGTTCCGGAATTACTGTTTTCGGATCGGGGCAATATTTTGTCAAAAGATACCCGGAGAGTCCAAAACCGAGGAAATTGGCAATAAAGGAGTGCAAATGCCCGAATCCCAGATACAAGCCTTCCTCGCCGCTGGGAGCCTGCTTGGAAAAAAACTCGAGGTAACGTGGAGAGATGAAGCACTCTGCCAACCCCTGGAGAATAATACCGGCAATAAGCGTCACTGTAATTGGATGCGCGGCGATACCGAACGGAAGCAACACAGGAGACCCCAGTTTCGCTTCCAGCAACGGACTCGACGCCATGCAGAGCGCAGAAAATGGCATCAGGCACATGCCAATATTCATCGCTGTAACAGCGGCGGATTTTTTCATGAGTTGCGTAATCACCACAACACAGAGTACGACCACCGCCGGATTGACATTTGCAATCCACTCCGGGGAGGCGTCCCTCCCGACCAGTCGGATTACGTATTTGGGCATGGTTGCGTACATCTGATGCTGGATCATCCAGAACCCGGACACAATCAGAATCAGTGTTACGAGTCGAGGATTGCGCAGGACCCGGAGCAGGCTGGTCCAGACCTCCTTCAACCTCTTCCCTTCCCCTTCGGCGCTGACGTTCCGGTAAAAGAGAAAGACAACCAGTACGGCAATAAAACACAGGATTGCGGAAAAGTAGTTGATGGATTCCAGCCCCAGGTTAAGTCTCAGCGGATAGGCCATGGATTTGCCCGAAAAGGATCCCACATTGACGATGCCATAAAATATGGAGTACGCCCGTGCGCGCTGGTCTGGAGTGGAAGTCTTGGCAACGGTCCCCGTGATAAGCCCCTTTATGAAGGATCCCCCGATGATGAGAATCACGATTGACGGAACAACCGTCAATTTGTGGGGAATGGCACCGAGCGCAAAGAAACCGAGAGAAAGCAGGCTAAAAGCGATGAGCATCGCGCGGCGAAACCCGAGCTTATCTGCAAACGCTCCCGTAAACGGCGGCAGGAAATAGACACCGGCCGAGTAAAATCCGGAGAGCCAGGCGGCCTCGACATCATTGAAACCGACAACATTTGAGAGGTACAGCGTAAAAGTGATGAAGACAGCATAAAACGAGGCCCGTTCCAGCAGCTCGACGGTATTGGCTATCCAAAAGGCTGCCGGAAAATCCCACGATATTTTTCCGTCCACTTCGTTCCTTTCATTGGCAATAGGGTCCGGATCCTGCACAATAAGGTCACGTGCGTTGATTTCCTACAATAGTGTATTTGGAAAGGGAAAGGTACCGCTGCTGTGAAGGAAAATTCTCCCAATAACCCCGTACGAGGACCCGAAAGACTTTTCCCGTTCGTAAGAAGGGCCCGCATCCTGATTGTCGGACGCGACAATCTTGCGCGCAGTCGAAGCAAACTGCACTTCCTGCTGATCACCGTCGATCTGTCCGAATCCAGTCGTTCGGAAATACTCTCTCAATTTGCCCACTATCCCATCGTGCAGCATTACCGCATGGAAGACCTGCAGTCATTTTTTGGGTTGAAGGGCACCAAGGTGATTGGATTCGCCAAATCCGAGCTTGCACAATCCATTTACGCCGCGTTAAAGCAACACCGCATCAACACAGGCCCCAACTAACCGGCTGGAATCCCGCCAGCCTGATTAAACGAATTCCTCACAATTCCCTCACAACTTCCCTCCAACGCTATTCGTCTATGAGAGTGAAAAGAGCGGGAACACCGAAACCCAGGGGGGAATTGGGTAACCGCCGGACCAACTGGAGGAGCCATGAGAAAGAATTCGATCATTTTGTGTGTTGTTGCCATCTGCACTCTTTTTTCGAGCTTTGCACTTGCCGGCACAGGAACCACCATGCGCGTCAATGTCCCCTTTGAATTCTACGCAGGAGACCAGCCGCTGCCGGCCGGCGAATATGTCTTCCAGATGAAATCGGGTGCCGCCGCCCAGGGATCCCTGGTTGCAATCCATTCTAAAAACGGAGGGGCGATCTGCCTGCTGGCCACACGACCGGGCACTGATTTTGAAGAGGGGCAGCTTCGTTTCAACAAATATGGAAATAAACACTTTCTGACAAGCATTTCCATCCATGGGACTAACGCAGAAGTCCCGACAATAAGGCTCGAAAAGGAACTGAGAGCCCAGGATGAACGAGATCACCAGGTTCAAACCATTGCCCAACGATAGGCTGACAGGCCGGCAAAAAAAAAGGCCGGGAATAGCGATTCTGAACTGTTCCCGGCCTTTTCAACACTACCTTTTTGCAACTTATACACTTATTCCATACATTATTGTACGATCATCCCTTTGGCGCTTTTTCGCCCCGCCGGACATCGATATCATCGGGATACATCAGTGCCTCCCTGCCGCGCTCTCCCGTTCGGATTCGGACAACATCCTCTACAGGATAGACAAAAATCAAACCATCCCCTTCCTTCCCTGTTCGCGCGGCACCAGTAATGGTCTCAATGGCCTTTTCCACGTTGTGATCGCTCAAAATGACATTAACCTGCATTTTAGGCAGCAGATCCATGTGGTAGGACGTTCCTCTCCAGGAAAGCTCTACACCACCCTGGCGGCCGTGACCACGCACCTCGAAAACATTCATCCCCACGATACCGATTGCCTGAAGCGCGTTTTTCACAGCATCCAGGGCTTCTTCCCTTATGAAAATTTCAAGTTTTTTCATTTTATACCCCCTTCATAGTGGCTGCGATCTTGGCCATGGAATGCTTCGAAGGCATTTGACGAGCCAGGGTTCCATGTGGCATCACCACATCGACGTTGGTATAGCCCGGCATGCCCATTTCCGGCAGATCGAGACCAGTCAATTCATCCGCCGGGTTCGATCGGAGCAACTTGACGGCATTCAGCAATTTGAAGAACACATACGAAAGACCTGCAACCACCACAAAGATGGATACCGCCTCGAACGCTTGCGCCACAATTTGCGTAGAACCGCCGTACAGAAGACCGGTAACCGGGGTGGAGACTCCATTCCATCCTGCTGAATTGGGATTCCCGTTTGCGAAAATACCAACGGACAAGACTCCCCAGCATCCGTTGGCAAAGTGCACGGGCACTGCTCCAACCGGGTCATCAATATGCATTTTTTCCAGCGCAAAGGTTACCAGGCAGACCAGGACACCAGAAATAAGCCCGATCACCACAGCTGCCTTGGATGAAACGAATGCGCAGGGCGCAGTAATCGCTACAAGGCCTGCAAGAATACCGTTGACCGAAAGGCCCGGATCGGGCTTTTTGGTCGGACCAAACCACCACATGTAAAGCATGGAGGATACGCCACCGGCCGCGCCTGCGAGGAGTGTGTTGACAGCAGCCAGAACAGCCAATTCTCTCCCTGTTCCAAGAAATGCCAGCGAGGATCCGGGATTGAACCCAAACCATCCAAAGAACAATATGATTGTTCCCAGAACGCCCATCGGAATATTGTGGCCCGGCATGGCATTTGCAGATCCATCCTTATTAAATCGCCCAATACGTGGCCCGATAGCAATGGCCCCCGCGAGAGCGATGGAGCCGCCGATCATATGGACAACGCCCGACCCGGCAAAATCGACCGCTCCATTTCCAAATCCCATGGATCGTCCGATGTTTTGCAGCCAGCCGCCACCCCACACCCAATTGCCGACAATGGGATAGATAATCATACTGACCCATAAACTCATCAGGACAAAACCACTGAACTTCATCCGCTCAGCCATTGACCCTGTGGGGATCGTTGCCGCGGTATCCATAAAAACCATTTGAAAAAGGAAGAATGCCAGGATGCCACCGGTTGACAAAGTAAGGGCAAAGCCGCACCCTCCAATTATCCCATGCTGTCCAAAATGCAGCAGTGGCGTGGCAAGATACCCTGTCCAATCCCCAAGCGTCGTGGGAGAGTGAGCCCACTCAGCCAATCCGCGTATTGCCGGCCATGTATGGTTGACCGCTCCAAATTGCAGTCCAAATCCCAGCAGCCAATAGCCAACGGCGCCAATACAAAAAACCATCATATTCATCATCATGGTGTGGGAGACATTCTTCGCCCGCGTAAAGCCGGTTTCCACCAGGGCAAAGCCGGCCTGCATAAAAAATACGAGAAATCCCGCAAGAAGCATCCACATAATATTTATGCTGTCACCCAAATCCTTGTTGGTCGGGCCGTTACTCTGGGCCGAGGCGATCCCGCACACAACCAGCAGGAAAACCACAGTCCCAAAGGGAACGGCCAATCGCCTCACAACCCGCTTCAACATATGATCATCTCCTCAAAGAAATTTGATCCAATGTAAACACGCAAATACCTATTGCAAACCGCGTGCCAATTTCGGCGCAAGCAATCACTTTTGCGATACCCTTCCCATAACTATCTATTTTCCAAATTGTTAGGCGGATTGACTGACTTCAGTGCGATGAAAGTCCGCTACCGATATTCCTACATATTCTGCAATACAGGCCATACTTGATACATTTTTGTATGATCAAAGAGTCCATAAACCATGAAGGATTCCGAATTTATGCGCCGTATCGGATTACATTCACCTAATACAAACAGTTCATCACCAATCCTTGCCGTTGATATCTCCTTCATCGCCGGAAAAGTTTCTAGTGTGATCCACGCCTTTCCATGGCATAAGTAGAGCATGGATATGATGCGAGTATTTATTCATGGATTGGAAAGCACCGGCCACGGAACTAAAGGCGTGTTTTTTCGCCAGCGTTATCCCGACATGATCATCGAGAATTTCGAAGGTCCCTTCTCCCAGCGAATGGAGAAGTTAAACGAGCTTCTTGCAGGGAAAGACAACCTCATCCTGGTTGGATCCAGCTACGGAGGGCTTATGGCCGCCGTTTATGCATGCCAGAATGAAGGCCGGGTCAAAAAGCTGGTCCTCCTCGCACCGGCGCTGCACCTGGATTCCTACGAGCCCTTCCTCGGGAAAACCCTTCAAATCCCAATTGTCATTTTCCACGGTCTCCAGGATGACGTGGTCCCGCTGGAAGCGGTTCGAAACGTTGCAGGGCGGCTGTATTCCAACCACACGTTCAATGCTGTCGACGATGATCATTCGCTTCACGAAACATTTACCACCTACGATTGGGACAAGCTCCTGGAGATAGGACAAACATGCCCGAAGGTTTCTTAGCATCCGTGAATCCGCCCGACCCGTTGCCATCCCGATCTAATTGGTTCCTCTTTTCCGGATACCGTCTGCTGGTGAGAACCGATGGCAATGGGGCCACAGTTCCGCTTACCGACAAGCTGGAAGATCTCGGCACCACAGTAGACATTCCGCTATGCATCGGTACCTTCAAGGGCGCACCCTGTTTTGCCGCGGAATTGAGAGATGCGGACAACCCTCCCCAAGGACTCCTGCTCGAAGATCTTCGCACACTCTTTGGTCGTATTGAGGACGATCTGTATACGGCTGCGCTGACCGCAATCCACCTGATCGAATGGGACAGAAACTCCCGGTTCTGCGGCAAATGCGGGCGGACGCTGACACCGCGAACGGATGTACGCGCCAAGGAATGCAAGGGATGCAATCGACTGGAATTCCCTCGGCTTTCCCCGGCAATTATCGTTCTTATCGAAAGGGACGACACTTTGCTCCTCGCCCGGTCCGCCAGATTCCCTGCCGCATTCTTCAGCGTTCTCGCCGGATTCATTGAACCTGGAGAAAGCATGGAGGCCGCAGTGCACCGCGAAGTCATGGAGGAAACCGGGATCGCCGTGAGGAACATACGGTATTTCGGAAGCCAGCCCTGGCCCTACCCGGACAGCCTGATGATCGGATTCACGGCTCAATACGAGTCGGGAGAAATCAAAATCGACGGAGAGGAGATTGTCGAAGCCGGATGGTACAGGGTCGATAACATGCCTCAACTACCGGGCAAGGTCAGTATTGCCCGGCAGCTGATTGACTCCTTCATTGAAAAGCATTCCTGACTCGCTTAGACAACAAAACGCTTCATGCGCTCCCGGCGGTCTCCCGGCTGCTTTCCGGTCAAGCCAACGTCATGAGGGTTCGTGGAGCCCGGAGAGTCTGGGGCTGGATTCAAGAAATCCCATGGCGGCATCGCGGGCTTCCGATACATTCTTTGCATTCAGACATCGCCGGTGGAGCTCGTGCCCGAAAAAGAAGTTGTTCGAAAAGTAGGCGGTGAATTCCTTCAGCCGCCCAATGGCGCGCTCGGGAGGCAGATCCTCCAGGATATATCGATACAAGCGATCCCAGATTTCGGCATGGTTGATTTCCGGGACCGGATCGCCTGCGAACTCGCGAAAAATCCACGGCTTTTCGGCAACAATCCGGCCTAGCATCAAACCGGAAAGAGGCTGAAAAAAGTCAGGATTATTCGTCACATCTTTCGGAGAACGAATATCTCCATTCCCGATTATGGGGATGCGCGTCTGGGAAGCAATCCATGGAAATTCCTTCCAGCGCGCGCGCCTTTTGAGTTTTTCGAAGGAGAAGCGGGGATGCACCGTAATCGCATGGACGCCGGAGTCCTCGAACAATTTCAATCGATCGACAAAAGGCTCCCGCCAACGTTCGGGATCATCTCCGAGCCTGCATTTCACCGTCAGCGTACCGCCATAACATGCGCGGATACGATTCATCACCATCTTCAAACGCCCAAAATCCCGAAACAGAGCGGCGCCTGACGCCTGATGCTGAATTTCGGGCGCAGGGCATCCCAGGTTTATGTCGATGGCTGCGGGATGCTGCGCGTCAAGCTTGGCGCAAGCCGCCTCGATATTTTCCTCCCCCGACGTACGCAACTGGTAAATCACCGGGCCTTCACAATCGCGTCGCCTGGAAAAAGGAGAGGTAGCGGGATTCTCGTGCAGGAATGCCGAGGCCGAAAGCATTTCGGTCGTCAGCGCGCCATAGCCGCCAAAATCGGACAGGAGACGGCGGAAGGCGGAATTGGTTATCCCCGCCATCGGCGCGAGAAACAATGCCGGCGCAACAATTTTGTCATTCAGGCGAATAGACTCAAAATACATTACACCTTCCATGGGATCCTCAATGATAGCGCAATGGACGGATGGCGAAAACCATCTACTGATCCCGAACGGTCATAATAAATTCGGATTCTGGTGAGATGCCGAAGTTTCCTGTATAGTTTCGGCTGATACACGAGGATAGCGATGCAGAGCAGTGCGGAAATGGCGCGGGCCGTACCCGAAGAACGGTTGTTTACGACAGCATTCATCATGGTGATCAGCGCAAATCTGGTCAACGCGGTGGGGGCTCAGATGGCCAGTGCGATTCTGCCGGTATTTGTGGTATCGCGTGGAGGGAGCGAATTTCGCGCGGGCATCGTGACCGGCATGCTTGCTTTCACGGCTCTTCTGCTTCGCCCTTTTGTCGGCTGGCTTGCCGATACCTGGCGTCGCCGCCCGATGGTTCTGATTGGCACGGCATGCTATACCCTGGCAAATCTCACCTATGCCCTATTCGGATCCCTGCCACTGGTCCTGCTCGGCCGGGCGCTCCACGGCTTCGGTCTCTCGAACTATTCCACCGCTTCGAGCGCATTTCTTGCCGACATCGCTCCGCCGCGCCGGCGCGCCGAGGCCATGGGCTACTATGCGATCGCAATGGATATAGGATTGCTGGGAGGACCGGCGCTCGCATTTCTCCTGGTCAAGTTTACCGGTATGCAGCACCTGTTCTTTCTGACGGCAAGCCTGGCCTGTGTAGCCTTTCTCATTTCGATTCCCGTCAAGGAGCACCGGCCGCCACGGACGGGGCCTGCACCGGCGTGGAGATTCAAGACGGGCATTGTCTCCAGACCAGCGCTCCCGGCGGCCTGGATGGCCTTCTGCCTGGGCATGGGGGTTGGGCCCATCCTTGCCTTCATCGCCATTTTCGCCCGGCACAGAGGCGTCGATAATCCCGGCCTCTTTTTCACAATTCAGGCCCTGGCCCTCATGGCATCCCGCACCTTTTCAGGACGCCTTTCCGACCGACGCGGCCGCATCTTCGTCATTGTCCCGGGGCTGATTTGTATCTCAGCAGGACTGCTGATTCTTCCATTTGCTCACTCCCTGCTTCATCTGATGCTGTCTGCGGCGTTTATCGGCCTGGGATTCGGCAGTGCGCAACCGGCAACCATGGCGCTGACCGTCGACCTCGTATCCAAGGATGAACGAGGCATGGCCGTCAGCACATATTACCTCGGATTTGACAGCGGCATTTCCACCGGATCCTTTGCTATCGGCGCCCTGGCCACGAATCTCGGATTCAATGCCGCCTGGGTCATAGCCGCCGGATGCGTCCTGCTCGGCATGGTCGGCCTTTTCAAAATGCCGCGTCATGCAGCCGAAATGGAAATCTGACCTGCCCTGCATTTACTCTTGCCTGATGCAACATGTTATTGGTTGGCCGCTGGATTTCAATGCCAACCAACTATCGTCGCATGCGCGACAGTCCAGGGTTCCCCAAAATCCGCTACTGCGAACACCGGCGCCTCGCTTAATGCTGCAATACAAATCATAGGGGCGGTCAGAAAATAGACAGGGGTTCGCTGCGCTCACCCCTGGTAGAGATAACCGCGAGAAAGAGCTTCCAAGGTTCCTTGGGCAAATAACATGCAGCTTAGGCGTCTCGCCGGCAGGGGCGAGGCTGCTTCCCTGGCGCTCCCAGTATGAATAATTCGTGATAATAAGCGAAATTCCTGGCGTAGTATGTGCAGACGGAATCTCCGGCACATAAGGAGTTGGTGGAATGAAAAGAATCGCGCATATGCTTGTTGTGCTCTCAACATTTTTTGCGGCTTCCGCAATAGCCCAGGAAAGCAGTATCGGTTTCCAGATTTCGTACCATCACGTGGGAATCAGCGTGCCGAATCTCGAGGAATCCATTGCATGGTATAAAAAGATGCTCGGTTTCGAAGTGGTGTCCCGAATGGGCGGAGCCACCAATAACGGGATGCTGGTTGCGCTGATCGGCCGAGGCAACTGCCATATTGAATTATTCCAGGTACCCGGCGCCAAACCTCTTCCGGATTACCGCCGCGATCCTTCGGCAGATCTTCGCGTAAATGGACTCAGCCAATTTGCATTCCAGGTCGCCGATACACAGGCCGCCGTCAAAGAACTGAAATCGAAGGGAGCGGAAATAGCGATGGGGCCGGTGGACACTGCCGGCGTCGTATTTGCTTTTGTCCGCGACAACGCCGGCAACTGTTTTGAACTGATCCAGTTCAAAAATCAGAAACAGTAAGACTTCGTGGAGGATTCATGCAGCCCAGGGCCCGGGTCACCCATAGCATCCTGATAATTGCGATTTTGTCGACGCTCGCGCAGGCGATGAATGCAGTTCAACCTGCCGTAGCGCAAAGCCCCGAACCGATACAGAAACGGATTGCCCGCCTCGAATCAGGCATACAGGCGGAAGAGGCCATCCGCGCGGTAAAGCGGCTGCAACACACATACAGTCACTGCATGGAATTTGGGCTATGGTCGGATCTGGCGGATCTCTTTGCCGAAAACGCGGTCGGCCAGTTCCAGACTTCAACAATCAAAGGAAGGCTGAATCTTCGCAAATATTTCATGGACCAGGCCGGACGGATAGCACCGGGGATCGCAAACGGACAGTTGAATTCGCACCTGCTCTTGCAGCCCATCATTACGCTTGGTGCGGATGGGAAAACGGCTAAAGGGACATGGCACGAGATGGCCATGCTTGGCAAGTATGGATCCGCCGCTTCCTGGACCGGGGGTGTGTATGAAAATGAATACAGTCTGCAGAATAGCGTCTGGAAAATCAGCCGCCTGAATTATTTCCGGCAATACAGTGGTGCCTACGATGAGTACGGGCACAAAGCCCCGCCCAAATGGGATATCGCTTATCATTTCGAAGCAGCACACGTGGGAGTCACGATTCCGGCTATCGCCCTGCAGACGTTGACCACCGCAGCTTTGAAAAAACCGGAGCCTGCCCCTCTTGCCCAACTATCAAAACGCATCCGCATTTTGACCGACGAGACGCAGGTGCAAAACCTCCAGCACAGCTATGGATATTACCTGGATCGCAAAATGTGGGATGACGTTGCGGACCTATTCGCCGAGGACGGCACGTTCGAAAGCGGACAACGGGGAGCATATGCCGGCAGGAACCGCATCCGCCGTGCCTTGGAGGTGATTTATGGCCCCTCGCCTCTTCGCAAAGGAGAATTGTTCGATCACATCAACCTGGCCACCGTTGTCACCATCGCCGCGGATGGACACCATGCAGGAGCCCGGACGATTCAGCTGAGTATGCTCGGCCTCAATGGCGAATATGCTCAATGGGAAGAGGGCACCTACGAAAATGAGTTCATCAAACAGGACGGCAACTGGAAGATAAAGGCCATCCGCTATTATCCGAGGATGGCAACCGATTACGACAAGGGTTGGGCAAACGATGCGAAAACAGCGCCGGCTCCAGTCAGCGAATTCCCGCCGGACTCTCCCCCTATGCAATCCTGCGAAAGCTACCCGCAGGTCTGTACCGTTGCCTTCCACTATGTCCATCCCGTAACCGGGAAGCCTCTTCGCTACTCGTCAGGAGCATTGACGCGTGTTCAGCTGATACTCCAGCCACGTGAATCCTTGCGTCCTGCAGTGTCGCTCCCGGACGCCAAGAGTATCGAAGGCATCATTGCCGCCCTGGAAAACAAACTCGACTCAGCCATTGCAGTGGATGCGGTGGAAAATCTGAACAGCTCCTATGGATATTTCATGGACGAATCCGCCTGGGACTCAATGGCCGCTACATTCGCAAGTTCCGGGTCCAAGGAGATTACCGGAGTTGGCGTTTATGTCGGACCGGAGCGCATCCGGAAGATATTGAATCTGCGCGGACCGCTGGGAGGAAGGACTCCGGATTTCTTTACTATTCACCAACTCACTCAGCCTGTTATTCATATTTCGGAAGATGGAAACAGCGCCAGGGCACGCCTGCGCCTGTTTCAGTGCGGCGGCAACGCGGATGGATCCTCCGGGTCATGGATCGGTGGAATTTATGAAAACACAGCTGTCAAAGAAAATGGGGAATGGAAGTTTGGAGTTCAGGATCTCCATCACATCTTTAATGCATCCTATCGCAATGGCTGGGCTCGCATCGGAACCGGATTGCGCGTGAACAATCAAAGCAGCCGCACGCCCGGCGGACGCGATGTGCCAGGCGGAGGCATTCAACAAGGTCTGGGCGGAGCCGCAGCCCCCAACCGCTTTGCAAAGGACTTTCCGCCCGATCGGCCGATTCGCTCCAAACAGTATGCCTTCCCGGATATTGTGGAGCCCGCTTTCCACTATAAAAACCCGGTCAGCGGTCGCATCCCGCGCGAGTTTCTGAAATAGCCTGGAGACTCCGGGGCAAAAACGGCCACAAAGTCTCGCGCAGGCACGCCACTCGCTCCTAGGCCGAGTGGTGGCTGTGCCGATGGTGGGGATAAAGATCGGCCACGGAATAGGTCACACCGGCAAAAAAGGTGGCTCTGGGCAGAGCCCCTTTTGCTGCGACATAAAAGCCCGCATCCAATACAAGCCGCGGCTTTACACTGTAGGTTATGGCTTGAAGGACCGTAAGACTCGCGGCATCAGCGTGCGTCCGGCTGAACCCCGCAATCTCTTCGCTGAAGCCAAACTTCTCCTTGAACGAAATGGAATAGGAAACGGCCGTAAAGTAATTATGGTCGAATCCCACGGCTTCCGACTGGGGAGTCCACTGGATGCTTTCGTTGAAATCCAGGTGATGCCGGCCGAGATCTTTGCTGAGAAGCAGACCAGCGGAGTGTCCTATCCCGGCACTTCCCGTCTCATTCGTTGCCGTCGGTATTGTTATCCCATACAGAAACGAGATGGTCGGCAGAGCTTTCTTCTGCTCCGTAAAACGGAATTTGAATCCTGCTCCGGAATCGCCAAGGCCCGAAACCTCATCATCACGTGTAACAGGGATGTTGGCAAAACGGATCTCGAGATTGTCCAAGAGACCAAATTTCAGCAGTCCGTTCAAATTCTGGTGGCCGCGCGCAAGCTCGGTGCCATATTCAATTTCAAAAACACCTTTCTGCACTGTTTCGCCGGTGGTTGAGAACGTCGGACGGTTTGGGACAGCTTTGAGGTCGGCCGCGGATTGTCCGCTCGTTCCACCTTGAGAACCGGTCTGTGCCCAAATATTGGTGCCCGCCAGACCGATCACCAACAGCATGCCCAGGCATGGCAGCGGGAGTTTTGCAGTAGCCCTATAAAGATTAATTTTCATGAATCGCTCCTAATCCGTTGACCAACTTCCGCCCGATCATTAGCCAAAATTAAGGATCTTCCTAGCCCTCATTATCATAGAATGGGTTGTCCCGAAAAGGAACCTGAAGTCGGGAATCGGGCTTTCATCCAACCGAATGCATACTCGGGAGCCGGTGAAATTGACACCGAACGGTCCAACTCTTCTCCTGATCACGGCCTCTTCCCCGGACATAAACAAGGTTCGACGATCGCGTGTCCTGAATTTCCAGCAGATAACAATGCCGTATCTGGCCGCATTTGTGCCATCGCATTGGACGGTGCGGCACGTGGATGAGGCGGTAGAGCCGATCGATTTCACCGTGCACGCCGATCTTGTCGCAATCACTTTCCACACGCCCAGCGCGCCCCACGCATACAATATTGCATCCCGATTCAGAGAACGGCGAATTCCGGTAGCGCTCGGGGGGCCGCATGTCACACTGCTGCCGGAAGAAGCCCAGCAATATGGAGATGCTATCTTTGTCGGCGAAGCCGAAATGCTCTGGCCTCAATTCCTGGCGGATTTTGAAAACGGCTATTTTCACAATCGCTATTCCTGCACAGCCCCGCCCTCGCTGGACCAGGTCCCGGAATCCCGGAAAGATCTATTTCACAGACGCGACTACACATCCGGAGTGCTGTTCGCTACACGCGGATGCGCATTTCGCTGCGATTTCTGCACCCTGGCGGTCATGTATAAGCGTTGTATTCGCAAGCGCCCCGTCGAGGCAGTTGCAAGGGAATATGCCGCTTTTCGCGGCAAGATTATTATCCTCTGGGACGACAACATTGCATCCGACATCGAGTATGCAAAAGAAATGTTCCGGGCATTGATTCCGCACAACAAATGGTGGAGCAGCCAGGCAAGCATTCACGCCGCAGAAGACCCGGAATTTTTGGAACTGGCCGCCCGCAGCGGGTGCAAGCAGCTTTTTCTCGGACTTGAATCAATTTCCCAGGAAAGCGTGGACAACGTTTCAAAAAACTTTAATCGCGTTCATCGGTACGCTGAAGCCATCGACCGCATTCATGCATGCGGCATTTCGGTACAAGCGGGCATTGTCTTCGGTTTTGATGGAGATTCTGAAACCATATTCAGTGAAACCCTGGATTTTCTCGAGGCCGCCGGCGTGCAGAATGCCACGTTCAACATATTGACGCCATTTCCCGGCACTCGCCTGTATGAACGACTCGATGCGGAGGGAAGGATCCTCAGTCGCGACTGGACTCGCTACAACGGCCGCGCGGATGTCGTATTCCAGCCGAAACAGATGACACCCGAAGCACTGCTGCAGGGTTACCGGCAGGCAAACCAGCGCTTCTATTCATGGAGAAGCATCGCAAAGCGCTTGCGGCGTTCGCGGGTCCAGTTGCCCTGGACGCTGCCGCTGAATCTCGCCTATAGCTACGCATTAAACCGCGACCGTCTCCTATCTCCCGCGAAATAACGCAGCCTTCCTATTTTAACGCGCGGAGAGAACGGGCGATGAGCCCAAGGCCAGCCGCCAGCATGGCCAGCATGAACAGCGTGTTATACAGCGATGTCGGCTTGAAGTAGATGTCCATGTTCACAAGTATCCCGGCAAGAATTATCCCGAAGCCGAGAACCGTCAGGACCCAGCCGGCAACCGACCGTCCGTTGTAAAAGAGTACGCCAATCCCGATCAGCAAGGGCACCAGGCTCAGGCCAAAAGAGCTGAATCCCCATAGATGTCCCCAGGACGTTGTAACCTGAACCTGGTTCAGCATCAGATATGCCCCAATCCCTACCAGCAACACTCCCACGAAAAACTGGCCGATGCCGCCGGGAGTCCCCCCCGCCCCTGCTAGTTTGTTTTCATTCATGCGCGCAATTATAAAAGGCCTGTCGTCCGATTTTTACTTATTTCTTATCCTAAAATCCAAGATTGTGCGGCAAAGCTTGACGGGAAACCCTCGAGAGATGATCATTGTTTATCCATATCAAAAAGGAAGGTATGAACAGACACGTGCCCCGGATTTCCATGCTTGCATTTTTCACCCTCGCGCTCTCTTTTGTTTTCGCTCAACAACCGCCTGCCAACGATTCGGAGCAAGTGCTGGAACTGCAACGAAAAATCGAATCGGCCGTGGTGTCGGGAGATGTGGCTTTTGCCCAAACGGTGCTCTCGAGCGATTTCCATTTTCGCCACGGGGACGGTTGGACCAGAGGCGAAAAAACCGGAGGAATTGAGGACGACAGGGAAGCCTTCCTGAAACGAATATCGGATAAGGAATACCTTGTCCATGACTTGGACCAGCCGAAGGTCGAAATGCACGGAGACCTCGCCATCACATGGGGTCGCTACGTCAGCCTCTTCATGCCGAAGAACAGAGACACCAGCACACCCCCCGGACTTACGAGCATCTGGTTCGAACGTGTCTGGGCAAAGCGGAATGGGCGCTGGCAGTGGCTCTCGCACCGTACTGTCTGGGGCCCGCATCCGTCTCCCGCAGGGATCGATCCAACCCAGGTCTCCCAGGCTCAAGCCAGCACTTATGTGCCCGGCCTTCCGGAAGCTAACGCTGTTCCCGAAAAATACAAACCTGCATCTGCCGAGGCAGCGGAGATCATCGCACTGGACGAAAAATTCGCTCAAGCGGTGCTTGCCGGCGATCACTCATTCTTTGATGCAAACACATCCGACGACTTTTTGATGTGGCACGGAGACATATGGACTCGAGGCGGACAATCCATTTTAATTGATACAAAGCAGGCATTCCTGGAACGCGTCAAAAACAAGCAGTACCTGGCCTGGAATTTCGACTCTGCCCAAGTGGAGATGCACCAGGATGTCGCAATTTCCTATGGGCGGTACACGGCAACGCTCCGGGGAAGCAATCCGGATCGTGCATGGTTTGCAGTATGGTTCGAACGCATCTACCAAAAACGAAACGGAAGGTGGGTGTTCATCTCGCAGCGAACCGTGCATGGGGCCAGCTATGGCCCCACGCGCGAATCCGTCAGCACCCAATAGCTGAAACAGGTGGAACTCGTGACCGAGGCACAACGGCTTTCGGACCGCGAATTCCACTCACAATATCAGTAGGTCCCGTACTCGTAAGCAGCTTCCATCATGGCACGCAGGTTCTCAACATTTCCCCTGTCGATACTCGCGCCCCCGGCCAGGATGTAGCCTCCTCCCGGAGCACAGGTCTCGATCAGGCGGCGACAGTTTTCCTTTACCTGCCCGGCAGTTCCCGTCATTACGAGCGATGCCGGTACATTCCCGACAATGCAGGATGTGTTGCCAAGGACCTTCTTTGCCTCCACCATATCGGTCTGATCGAAATACCATACGACACTGCTCTTCGGCGTGTCGGTGATCAGCTTCAGTCGGTTATTGTATCGCCCCTCGGCAAAAGGGAACGGAACGAGGCCTTCATCTATCATTGCGATGAAGAGTTTCTGCAGTGAAGGCCAGTAAAACTTGTCAAACTGCTTATCCGACATGAACGTGTCGTCCCCTTTATGCAGAGGCATCATGCATACCGGGCAGCCGCTCATAGGGAAATTCTTGATCGTGGTCTGGATGGTTAGCTGCAGCTGGATATCGATCGCTTCCAGCAATCTCTCCGGCTGACGGTACAGGTCGGTTACGATTCCTTTGGTGCCCCGCATCATATCGGCAAAATAGTCGTAAGGCGCCTGCGCCATGATCCCGCCAAACATCGAAGGATATCCCCTGGACTGGGCTGCGTTGCTGACTTCCATGATGGCTGCCTGGTGCTGCATGAATTCACCGGAGAGGTCCATCAGGGTCTGAAACACTTTTCTTATTTCGGGATTGGCGAGAAGAGCTACCCAGTTGGCTCCTCCCATCAGCATACGCAGAGGAGGCAGTTTGCTGAATGGCTCGAAAAGTCCGGTTGTCCGGGGGAGGGTGACCCGAAGGTTATAGTCCGTTGGATCCAGCATCAGCCGATCATATTCATCGGCCTTCATGTATTCCCCTTCAACGATCTGCTGCATCGTAACGTCTTTGCCGATGCCGTGCCCCGGCCATTTCATGGTTTTGACATCCAGGGCTTCCATGATCCTGCCCGCCGGAATCAGACCGGGCCCCATGAATGTATCCATGTCCCCAAAATCGTCCATGAACTGAATCCAGGCCCGCTTCAGTTCGCTGTAGTCGTACATGATTTTGTAAAAGCTGCTCCCGGAGTAATACGCCGGAAAGCTACCGGTCGGAAGCATGACCGGCACGCGGTCGGGCTCTTCCATCTTTATCGCTTTGATGAAGCGCGTCACCCGCGCTTTATGAAGCTTCTCGGCTTCCTCGCTTACAAATTTCACGCCCGGCGCGGCTAGCCACTGCTTGAATCGTTCCTCGCGCTTTTCCTGCCATGTCATTTCTGCCCAAGTTTTTGCCTGTGTCGCTGGCTGCATATTCCCATGTCTCCATTTGGATAGTTTTGATTACATGGATCCCACAGTATTTTGAACGCTATGACGCTGTACCAGAGTGACGAATGCCCTGATTCTAACTCTTTGGAGGCGGGATAGAGCGAAAATTATTTGATGGATGCTTTACGCGGAACGTTGGAGCGTGGAACGTTTCAACGTTCCGCGTTCAACGTTTCATGCGAGACGCCGGCGTTCCAGGTGTTCATCCTTTCGGCTATTGCAGCTTTATGTTGCGAAGACTCATGATCGTTCTGGCGCGCCAGCATGTTAAAAATCGGATCTTCCGTTTTTACAATTTTCTCGTAGCTGATTTCGATCGCGGAGTCCTCAATCTCCAGTGCCATGGAGAATAATCGGTCCCTGGGTATTTCGCCTCCCCTCATTTGTTCTACAAGCCTTTGCATCTCAACGGCAAACATCCGAATTTGCACGGTCGGGAACGAAATCCCCGGCTTGTAGTCCTTCGGCTTATTTGAAATTCTGTCGGCCATTCTCATGGCATTCCCGGAATGAACTTGTTCCTGCGCGGAAAGAGAATTCCACATATCCGCTTCCTCCGGCATTGCATCCGCACACAGTCTGTAGAACTCGGCCGTCTGGGCTTCGGCATCCGCGAGAAAACCCAGGTTGGATAAGACCTCCTGAAGATCATCCAGGCTACTTCTACCCAAAAGCTTCCCCAAAAACGTCATGAATGCTCCTGTCTTTCCGGCAAATTCCTGGCAGGCCGTCATCCGGCCAATGCTTCAGCATAAGATCATTTTGTCCAAAAGTCATCGATCGAAGCTGTTCCGGAGTTTCGGACATTTCCGATCTCAGGCTTTGGACAGAACTGCCGTATATCTTCGCGCTATTTGGCTTTTTCCGCGGATTCACACGGGGTAAAGAAATACTGATGGTTTATATCAATCTTCTGCGCAACCAGGCAGGCATTATCCACCAGAGTTTCGGGAACATATCCCTTTGACTCGGTATAATCGCCTACAAAGAGCTCAATCTTCACCGGATAGTTTTCGCGTGTCATCGGCTGAATCGTCTTGTCATGGGCATCCTTCAGGCTGGTTGCTTTGCCGGCCAGGTAGTAGCCGGTGCTCCCCCCCGCATCGCCCAACTGATCAATAACCCGAGAGTATGCCTTGGACCCATCTCTAAAATGCCAAATCAGCATGACCATCTTCTCGGGAAAGTTGTTGGCTGAAAGATGCGTCCATTCCGACGCCCACACAAACTCGGCCGCGCCGCTGTCGTGAAGGGCAAAGTATGTCTGATCGACATTAATGCAATCCTGCCCGTAATTGCTCAGGTTCCGCAACTGTGGCATGCCTGCAGGGACTGCAATCGTGAGGCAAAACAGGAATATAGTTACTCCGACTATTGGTCTCATAGGTTTTATAAATAATACTTCATTAAGAATAATCAAAGAAAATATTGAGGGGCCCCACTCCAGGGGGGCGGATGCCGGAGATGGTCAATACGGCTTGGATCACATGGGTCTGCAGACTAAAATCAATCAATTATGGGAACTTCGAACAAAAGTCATTCGTAATAACCTCAGTCCGGGCACGTATTGGCTATTGCGCGCTTTCATCGTATCGATCTGTTCATATTATGGAGTTATTCATGCATAGAGTTTTTGCGATTTTAATCCTGTCATGGCTTATCCCTGCCGCCGTATTGGCCCAGGCATCCGATGCCTTTGAGGTGGCATCCATCAAGCCCAGCGATCCGAACACCCAGGGGATCAGCTTCAGCAATTCGCCCGGAGCAATAAACATCAATGGCGCAACGGCTAAATTGCTGATCCAGCAGGCCTATGATGTTCGGGAATCACAAATTTCCGGGGGACCGGGATGGATCGGTTCAGATCGTTTTGACATCGCGGCAAAGGCCGATGCGAGCGCAGCCGGCCCCGATGGCTTAAAAAATCCGGCGGATCAGGCCAAAGCGGCAGAAAAGATGCGGGCGCGCCTGCAGAATCTTCTGAAAGAACGATTTCATCTGGTGACCCACCGGGAAACAAAGGAGCTCGCCGTTTATGTAATGACGCTGGCGAAGGGCGGACCAAAATTCAAAGAAACCAAAGAGGATCCGGCCGAGGGGAAAGACGGTAACCGTCCACGGAGATCCTCCATGCGCGTCGGCCGTGGTCAGATTATCGCGCAATCCATACCAATGGATAATCTGGCACGCCTTCTTTCCCAGCAGTTGGGCCGAACGGTGATTGATAAAACCGGCTTGCAGGGAAATTATGACTTTACGCTGGAGTGGACCCCGGATCCGGGACAGAGTCTCGGCGGAGGCCCGGGAGGACCGGTCGAGCCGTCGAGGGAAATGCAGCGTCCCGATAATGCCCCCGATGCCAACGGACCGTCCGTTTTCACGGCTATCCAGGAACAATTGGGAATAAAGCTTGAATCACAAAAAGCACCGGTTGAAATGCTTGTGATTGAAAGCATTGAAAAGCCTTCGGAGAACTGAATGTACAGGCCATCATTATTATTCAGACTTTCAATTTACTGCTTTACGTGGCTTTCCCTGGCTTTCTTTGCCATTTCGGCCAGTGCGTCCGAATACCGGGGCCAGGTACTCTTCAATGGTTCGGGGCTTCCAGGGGCTGTCGTCACCGCCACGCAGGGGGGGCAAAAGCAGGCCACCATTTCGGATGAACAGGGCAATTACCGATTCCCTGATCTGGCAGACGGCATCTGGAATATTCGGATTGAAATGCTGGCATTCTCTTCAATGCAGCGCGAGGTGACGATAGGGCCGGGCATGGAGGCAGGAAAATGGGAAATGCTTCTGCTTCCAACAGATCAGATCAAAGGGCTTCAAAAACTCGAGTCTCCATCCCCTGCACCGGCTGCGGCGGCATCCAGCACTCCCGCGGCGAATACTTCCAAAAAAAATGCAAAAGGGGCGGCATCGGTCAATACTTCCTCTCCATTTCAGCGCGCCAACCTAAATGCGACCGGGGCGGCCGTGCCTGCGCAGGCCAATGTGAATACAGCTCCCGCGCAGCCAAACGAGACACAAAACCCTGCTGATTTGAATGAACAAGCTGCGGATGGATTTCTGATCAATGGAACATCCAACAATGGGGCAAGCTCCCCGTTTTCTTTGAGGCAGTCGTTCGGCAACTCGCGTCGCGGGATTCGATCTCTTTATGGCGGCAACTTTGGCATCATGATCGACAACTCCGCGCTCGATGCCCGGTCCTATTCTCTGACCGGCATGAATACGGATAAACCTGCCTATAACCGCTTGCAGGGCACATTCTCCTTTGGCGGGCCTCTGCGCATTCCCCACCTTATCAGAAATGGCCCCACCTTTTTTGTCGGATATCAGTTCACGCGAAATCGAAATGCCCGAACTGAGAGCGGCCTTGTTCCAACGCTGGCCGAGAGAAATGGCGACCTGTCGCAGGCTCCAGGCCTGATTTTCGATCCACTCACTGGCCTGCCTTTCAAGGGCAACCAGATCACCGCGGACCGCATCAGCCCGCAGGCGAAAGCACTGCTGAACCTCTACCCGTTTCCCAATTTCACAGGCAGCACGCGATACAACTACCAGCAACCATTGGTCGGCACGACACGCCAGGATGCCGTTCAGGCGCATATGAACAAAACCATCCGGCGCAAGGACCAGGTATCCGGAACCTTTTCACTTCAGAGCGCACGCAACGACAATCCGACGCTCCTGGGTTTTCTCAACACCAACCGCTCGCTTGGCAGTAACCTGGTCTCAAACTGGCGTCACAGCTTTACTCAGCGTTTCTTCGGAAACTTTGGATATCAATTCAGTCGACAGGCTATCCAAACTCATTCGTTTTTCGGAAATCGTGAAAATGTCTCCGGCCAGGCAGGGATTGCGGGCAACAACCAGGACCCGGAAAACTGGGGCCCCCCAACGCTGTCTTTTTTGAGCGGACTGACGCCGCTCACAGATGCGGTGCCGGCATCGACGCACAATCAGACCAGCGCCTTATCCTACGGAATCGTTTGGAATCGCCGCCGACACAATCTGTCATTTGGCATCGAATACCGGCGGCACCAGGTCAATAGCATTGCGCAGCAGGATCCACGGGGGTCCTTCACCTTTACCGGGATGTCGACCCTGGGGTCTGCGCCTGCTGTCTTGCTGCCGGGAGCCCGAAACGACTTTGCCGGTTTCCTGCTGGGAATACCGGATACGGTTTCGATCGCATACGGAAACGCGGACAAATACTTCCGCTCCGCTTCCTACGAATCCTATATTGCGGATGACTGGCGCGTCAGCCCGAGCCTCACACTCAACATCGGACTGCGCTGGGAATACTGGTCGCCTGTCTCCGAACTGCGCGGCAGGATTGTCAACCTGGATATCGCGGGAGATTTCTCGGCCGTGGCCCCCGTTCTCGGCACATCCCCCACAGGTTCGCTGACCGGCGCCATGTACAGAGACTCGCTGCTCAACGCGGATAATCGAGCTGTCCAACCGAGAATCGGCTTTTCATGGAGACCGATGGCGGCGTCCTCGATGATCATTCGCGGCGGATATGGAATCTATTACAATTCCTCCCCATACCAAACAATCGCGACACAGATGGCGCAGCAATCGCCTCTATCGAAAAGCCTGAGCCAGCAGAATACAGCCTCAAACCCGCTCACGCTGGCCAACGGATTCAATGCAGCGCCGAACAATACGGCGAACACCTTTGCCGTCGATCCGAATCTGCGCGTTGGATACCTGCACATCTGGCAACTGTCGGTACAGCGGGATCTGCCGGGGGCCCTGCAGTTGACAGCCGCCTACCAGGGCACGAGGGGCAAGCATGCCCTCCAGGAGTTTCTGCCGAACACATATCCCGCAGGGGCTGTGAATCCATGCCCGTCCTGCCCCAGAGGCTTCATTTATCTGGCCTCCAACGGAATGTCGACCCGCGAGTCGGGTTCATTGCAGCTGCGGCGTCGCCTGCATAACGGCATCAGCGCATCCACTCAGTACACATACTCGAAATCCCTCGACAATGCAGCCCCAGGCGGAAGGGGCCAGACCGGGTCCCTCTTTATCGCGCAAGACTGGAAGAATCTCAATGCCGAACGGGCACTCTCGTCCTTTGATCAGCGACATCAGCTCAACATCCAGTTTCAATACACCTCTGGAATGGGCGCCGCAGGCGGGACCCTTTTAAAAGGCTGGAGAGGAGTTCTTCTTAAGGAATGGACGGTTTCAAGCCAGGTTACGGTCGCCAGCGGATTCCCGTTAACCCCGGTCTACCCGTCGGCGGTTGCCGGGACCGGCGTAACCGGTCCTGTGCGTCCCGATTACACGGGCGCGGATGTGTATGCGGCACCCGCAGGCCTGCATCTGAATCCCGCGGCATATCAGGCTCCGTCTTCGGGACACTGGGGAAATGCAGGGCGTAATACCATTACCGGCCCTTCCCAGTTTACCTTGAATGCTTCTCTGGGCCGCGTGTTCCGCACCAGTGACCGGACCAGCCTCGATCTGCGCGTAGATGCCAGCAACGCACTCAATCATGTTACCTTCCCATCCTGGAACACAACCGTGGGAAGCTCACAATTCGGATTACCCCTTTCGGCGAACGCGATGCGCAACGTCCAAACAACCGTTCGATGGAGATTCTAGTGTTGAAATTCAGACTCCCCAGCTTTGCCCGTGAGGATCGATCTAAGCTTGCACTCCGGCAGCGCTGCATTTCTCCGCTGGCCTGTATTCACATCGCCCTGATCGCTCTTGCCGGATTGGGATCCTACGCGCAACAGGTAGGACAGAATACCTCAGGCCGACAGTCCGCGCCGACCTTCCAGGTCAGTACCCAACTTGTAATTGAGACAGTTACGGTAACGGATAAAAACGGAGCGCCCGTCGAAGGACTCAAGTCGGACGATTTTGTTATCACCGAAGATGGCGCACCACAGGACATCAGTGTCTTTGAGCATCAGAAGCTCGAGGATGCAGCCACCGCGCCCCCTCCACCATTGACGACACGGGCGGTGCCGCTGGCAAGATATCCGCGTTCACAGATCGCAGCGGAATCGGCAGGAAAGATCCGATATCATGACCGACGGCTTCTCGTGCTCTACTTCGATATGGGAGCCATGCCGATTCCCGACCAATTACGCGCATTTTCCGCTGCCGATAAATTTGTCCGAACCCAGATGACGAAGGCCGATTTGATGGCCATCATGATGTACGATGGCGGGAGTGTCCGGGTTCTCCAGGATTTTACCGCGGACCGAGACCGTATCCTTACCATCATCGAAACGCTTGCGGTTGGGGAAGACCAGAATTCCGATGACATATTGGCTGATGCCGATTCCGGACCCGCCTTCGGACAGGACGACAGCGAATTCAATATCTTCAATACCGACCGGCAGCTGTCGGCCCTTCAGACGGCAGCAAAAATGCTCGCCTCATTGAGTGAAAAGAAGGCTCTGGTGTACTTCTCGAGCGGCCTTCGGCTGAACGGCGTCGACAACCAGGCCCAACTGCATGCAACCATCAACGCCGCCGTTCGCGCGGGAGTATCGTTCTGGCCCATCGACGCTCGCGGACTGACCGCGGAAGCTCCATTGGGAGATGCCACGCGCAGCGCGCGCGGCGGAGCAGGGATGTACTCCGGAGCAGCAGCTGCCGCGATGATGAGCAGTTTCCAGCACTCGCAGGATACCCTGTGGGCACTGGCTTCCGATACCGGCGGCAAAGCGCTGCTGGATTACAATGACCTCTCTCGCGGCATCGCCCAGGCGCAACACGCCATCTCGAGTTACTACATTCTCGGCTATTACACCACCAACCAGAATCTCGACGGCAGATTCCGCCGCATCAAAGTGGCGTTGAAAAACGGCATCGCGGGATCACTCGACTACAGGCAGGGATATTATGCCCGTAAACAGTTTGGCAAATTCACCGCCGCAGAAAAGGAACGCCAACTGGAAGATGCCCTGATGCTGGAAGATCCCGTTACGGATCTTACGATCGCCATGGAAGTGGATTACTTCCAGTTGAACCGGGCAGAGTATTTTGTGCCGCTGATTGTCAAAATCCCCGGCAAGGAATTGGTCCTGGCTAAACGCGGCGGAGCCGACCGCACGCTGCTCGACTTTATCGGCGAAATCAAAGATGAATATGGCGTAACTATTTCCAATGTACGGGATAAGGTGGACATCAAGCTGAGCGATGCCACGGCCTCAGAGCTGGCAAAACGGCCGATCCAGTACGATACCGGATTTACACTGCTTCCCGGCAAGTATCGGCTGAAATTCCTGGCCCGAGATGCAGAAACGGGCCGCATAGGAACTTATGAAATGTCCTTTGTCATTCCAAACCTGAACAAGGAAGACAAACGGATACCTATCAGTTCCGTGGTTCTCAGCAGCCAGCGCGTTGAGCTGCGTGACGCGTTATTCAATGCGTCAAAGGACAAAGGATTGAACGACTCGGTTAACCCGCTTGTGCAGGAGGGGCAGAAACTGATTCCCAGCGTTACGCGCGTATTCAGCCGGGAACGAAACATGTATGTATACCTGCAGGCGTATCAACAGGGAGCGGATGCAGCCCATCCGCTTGTTGCCTATGTCAGCTTCTACCAGGGACAGACGAAGACATTCGAAACCCAACCGATCCTGATTACCGAAGCGTTGAACAATCGGCTCAAGACCATGCCCGTCAAGTTCGACCTCCCACTCCGCAATTTGCCGCCGGGAGAATATAAGCTCCAGGTTACAATTACCGATTCGTCGGGGCAAAAGGCTGCATTTTGGCAGGCGCCCGTTGTTCTGATACCATAGCTTCAGGAGATCGCCATGAAACTCCACGCCTTATGTGGAATCATGGAAATTTGAGGTACACGCAAATAAGAGTGAACGAAATGACGCTCCGTCATCACTATATATGCAGAAGCGGAGGAATAACTTATATGAAACGCCTGATTAGATTCGCCTGCGTAATCCTGGTTCTTTTTGGCTCGATCCAACTATGCACATCCCGGCTGAATGCCCAAGGCCGCTTCGGGGACAGGAATGACCAACCGCGCGAAGGCGTCTGTTTCTACACCGATGAAAATTATCGCGGCGAAAGCTATTGCGTTAACGCCGGCGAAAGCCGCCAGAATCTCGGAGATCGATTCAACGACCGCTTCTCCTCCGTCCAGGTGTTTGGAGGAGCCCAGGTCGTCGTTTACCAAGATGACAATTTCAATGGCCCCAGAACAACCTTCGCCAGCAATATCAGCAACTTGAGGGATTGGAATGACAGAATTTCGTCCTTCCAGGTTTCGGGAGGTCGCCAGTCGGGAGGCTTGTTTGGCGGGCGTCGCTCAGACCGACCCTTTGACGACGAAGCCAGAAATCGCGGCAACAAGCCCCGCAATGGTGTCTGCTTCTATACCGATGAAAATTATCGCGGCGAAAGCTACTGCGCAGAAACCGGAGATAACCGGCGCAATGTGGAAGACCGGTTCAACGACAGGTTCTCTTCGCTGCGTATCTTTGGAGGAGCCCGCGTTGTTGTTTTTGAGGACGAGAATTTTGGCGGGCCAAGCACGACCTTCACAAATGATATTCCCAATCTGCGCAGCTGGAACGACAGAATTACCTCGTTCCAGGTTCTCGGAGGCCGCGGTGGATTCTTTGGCGGACGCCCTTCCGATCGGGATAACGGCAATTGGGGCAGAGGCAACGAACCGCGCAACGGAGCCTGTTTTTATACCGATGAGGACTATCGCGGGGACAGGTTCTGCGCTGAAACCGGGGGAAACATACGAAATGTAAGGGATCGCTTTAACGACCGGATCTCCTCAATACGTGTGTTTGGCAGAGCCCGGATCATTATCTATGAGAATGAAAATTTCTCCGGTGCCAGCAGAACATTCAATAGAGATGTTCCCAATCTGCGAGGCTTCAACGACAGGATTACCTCCATTGAAATTCGTTAGACCGGAAGCACCGGCACTGGGAGCGCCGCCGGAGCAGCTAATGCCGCATATTATTTGTCGAGGATGAAGCCCTTTTGGAGACAGCTGAGGATGCCATCGCCTTTGGCTTTTATGGTTTTCCAGGGCGGCAGCAATCTGCCACACTCCACGGTTCCCATTCGGGCGCAACTTTTTCTAAATAATATGCGGCATTAGCCCGGGTGGAAGCGCTCCCAGTGGGCTTAGTCTGGAATCTGGAATCTGGAATCTGGAATTTGGAATTTGGAATCTAAAATCTATCTCGGATCGTAATTCAAAAACAGCCGCTCATGGCGATCGAAGGTGCCATCCCACAGGTGGAAGACAAAACCGGAATCGATCGCCACGCAACCTTTTTGCGCAAGGCGAGCCAGAACCAGCGGAGCGCCGATCCCCGCGCCTACAAGGGCAATATCGATTTTTTCGTCGATATGGAGATCGAAATTGCCGTGTGCCACGCCTGATTCCGGAATCTCAAAACAGCGGACATCCCGAATCTCCATGCCCTGAAGGGTGTTCATGATGGCATCGGAATTCTTATTCTTGAAACTGGTGATGAGAGCGACGCGGCAATTCTGCAAACGTCGAAGAAAGATCGGATGCACCAGCAGCGCGTACACGAAATAAAAGGGGGCATAGTTGCGCAGCGGCATGCCATGCTGAGCCAGGAAATCCGTGAACTTGGACTGAAGCCCCAGATATACGAGATTCAGGTTCGGACATAGAACTCCATTCTCGTAAATCGTTCGAAGAGCCTCGACATGGAGCCTCTCTACGCCGTCATTCTTCAGGCTGCTGCGACGCTCTCCCCAGCAGGTCGTTGTCGTCTTACCCGAATAGAAGCTGTATTCGCCATCGCAGAACCGTGCGATCGGCATATATCGCGGGTTATCCAGCGCCTGAAGCACATGGTTCAAAAAGGAGTCAAACAGGACCTGATCCGAAATTCCCTTGGGCAGCAGGATCGTACACTCCGCCTTGCGCGTTTCCAGCTCTTTCGAAAACCGCTGAAAGTGAGGCGTGTTGTCATAATGCTTCAATTCAAGAAAACGGAATTCCACAGTTGCCGCATTGCTCATTGGTATTTTCCCGCCGAAAGATCGTCCTTCCGGTCCTAGTGCATTGTATTCCCGAGCCTGGCTTCCAGTTCTTCCCAATATTTATCCGCCGTGCGCTCATAGATGGCAGTGTTTTTGAGATCGAGCTTCCAGGAAGTTGCTCCGACCCTGTCATTCACAATAATGTTGCAGCCACACAAGGATGCCTCCGCCACAATCAGACCAAAAGGTTCCGGCCATCGCGGCACGTGGATATAATTCTGCGTCCGATTCAAAATGGTTGGCATCATCTCGCCGGGGACCGCACCCAGCCAGTGTCCATCTCCTTCTTTTACCAGATCCGGAGTGTGCCCCCCGATAAAAATAACGCTCCCCCGCGGGAAGTGCTGCATGATGTTGTGATAGCCTTTAGCCTCGCCCTGGCCTCCATAGCTAAGCAGCGCAATATCCCGCTTGAGCTTCATGTTGCGAAACCGTTCTGCATCCACGGCGGGAAGATACAGCATGGTTTTTTCGTTCGGGAGCACATCGTTTCCTAAAGCGCCGGAATGAACATCCCGGTGAAGCGGTGAAAGGAACGAGCAGGCAATCGCATTCGCATAAAGCGGCTTTGCCCGTGCGATAGAACAAAGACCCGGCTTGACGTGGCAATCATGCCCGTTGACTCCAACTCCATTGCAGGGAAGATTGTCGCGTCGGCAAAGATCTACATAGGCATTGTCGTGGTGGATATAAGGCAGCTTCCCACGAATAACCGAATCCACCAGCGACTCAATCGGTCGCTTCAGGTTCATGGGGCAGTTATACACATCGCATAGATACCACAAGTCCGGATTTTCGTGCAGATCGCAACCATCCCGTGAAGCTATCTTGATATCGTGCCCCCTGCGCTTTGCCGCATCCAGCAGTTGGCGCATGACCTGCTCTCCCCCGCCCCCATAGATATAGGGATCCAGGTGGGCAAGATAGTTGATCCGCAGCTTCAGAGAGCTTCCGGTCTGATCATCAGGCGCATTGTTCATATATTTGTTCGTACTGACCAAAAACTGCAGTCGGCATATTCCGCTGAAGAACCAGCGCTCGCGCGGCCTCCGATTTGGCTTTGAGCAACGCACGATCTTCCAGAAGCGAAACTGCCGCCTTTGCCAATCCGTCAATGTCTCCCTTGGGCACCAGCATCCCCGCCTCTGGAGTTACCGTTTCGGGCATTGCGCTGTCATCATACGTAATGACCGGAAGTCCCATGGACATTGCCTCAATCGCGGCTATACAGAACCCTTCGCGCGAAGTCGGGTAAAGGAACACATCCAGCATGCCAAGAAAAACAAACTTTTGCGGTATGTTCCACAAAAATCGGATCCTGTTTTCGACGAAGAGCATTTTTGCAGCCCGCAGGACTGAGCCTGCATAGGCAGGGTTTTCATGCACCGCTCCCGCCAGCATGAAAGCAGGCGCATTCCTGGTTGTGCGCAAAATCAACGGCACGGCGTGGACAAAATCGGTCACTTTCTTCCACGGCGTTATGTTCCCAATTCGCCCTATGGCGAGGGTGTCGAGCGGAATATTCAGATCCTTCTCTCGCAATAACAGGAGCTGCTGCCGCACCTGCTCCCCTTGAACCACCGACCATTCATCCTCATCAATGGCATGCGGGATGATGTGGAGGCGTTCTTTGCTATTCTGCAGGCTGTGAACATACCGGGAGTTAACAATCCGCGCCCGCATGACTTCCTCTTCGCGGGCAGTTGCTCCCCTGACGCAATGAACGTTCTCAATACACGGCACGCCGATTCCAACAATGCGCTCCGCATAATCAGGGAATTCGCCCCCGGGCATGTGCATGTGGACAATGTCCGGTTTAATCGCACCAATAACCGAGACCGCATTCCCAAAATTGCCTCCGGCCTCATGCACCGCGGCGAATTTTCTGAAGTGGTCTTCAAGCCCTCCGGCAGATACCCGCAGGACATGATGCGCAAACGGATGGCCTTGAACCGCGGAATTTCGGCAAATGCCAAGCACGCATTGCTGAACTCCGCCAAAATTTGTATCTGTGGTAACGTGCAGGATTTTCATTGGACTGAGCCGTGCGGATCTTCCTCAGTAAACGCGCCGGAGCAGGTCTCCGTAACCAAGAGCGCATATCGGCGCTGACGATTAGGGTCATTATGAAATTTGACTTTCACTCTGGATGCGCCCCTTTTGAGAAACGGGCCGCTCCGGGTGTCGTCCCGGTTTACAGCCAAAAAAATGGCCTCAGCTTATTGGAAATCCACGGCTTGGCAAAAATACGAAGTCTGGATTCAGATTTGGCTGTCTGTCCGCTTTACAGAGTTGATGAACCTGGATCCTCCGACTCTCGAATTCGGGCTTCAGGCAATGTATTCTATCTAAATCACTTGCGTCCTGGAATCGCGGCCAATCTCCATCCTCCGACACAGTGGAATAGCTATTGCTTCCAAAATAACAACTGTCGAATCCCGCTTAGGCTTTCTGCCCCCCCGGGAACTAAGCACTGACCACGATGACGCGTGTGCCCAGCGCGGCGCTTCAGAAGCTGGAAGCATAGCTGCAGGTGCCTAAGCATGGAAGGTTCGTGGGTTGAACAGAGGCTTCCCTGGTGATTAAATAAGAAGAAAGCCTCTAACTTGTGACAGAGATCACACCTTTCGAAAGCAGACGTTGATAGCCATTGAGGCATGTGGCGCAGAAGTTCCTCTCTGGAACTGAGCTCAGATCCGTCGGCTGTGGTCTCAACATTGAACATCGAGAACAGGCATGGGCGCCAAATCGAGGGTCGCACTTCCTGCATCCATCCACAACAAAACCTTCCGACAATTGCGGAATAGTGTAGCAAGCGATAGGACTGGGGCCGAACCATGAGACATTCTCCCGCTTTGGTTCATTTTCCTGGCGCAGGCATAGGGGCAAGGCTGACAGCCGCCGTGCGCCCTGCGGCTGCCGCTTTTGCTGTCATCGCGATGATGCTCTTTCTGGCAATGCCTCAATGCATCTTTGCGGAAGACATTACACTGCTATGGGATCCAAATACCGAATCGGATCTGGCGGGCTACAAGATGTATTACGGCATGGCCTCCGGGAAATATGGATCGCCGATTGTGGTGGGCAAGAACACCACCTACACATTTGCAGGTCTGCCGCCAGGAACCTATTTCTTCGCAGTCACTGCATACAGCACGAGTGGGCAGGAAAGCGGTTTCTCCAATGAGGTCACGACAACTGTTTCAGGAACAATTTCCATCCCGGTCGTATCGATCGTTTCACCGACTACCGCCGCGACATACAACGCAATAACCGAGACTCTGAGTCTCAGCGGTACGGCCAGCGACAGCGTCGGGATTGCGTCTGTCACATGGGCAAGCAGCAGCGGAGGCAAGGGGACCGCCGCCGGCACTACCGCCTGGACCATTCAGGGAGTCCCGCTTCAGGCAGGAGCAAACACCATCTCCGTCACGGCCAATAACATATCGGGATCTGCAGGCAGCGCATCGCTGATCGCTAACTACACGCCCCCTTCCATCGACACAACAGCCCCTTTCATCTCCATATCCTCGCCGACCACAGCGGGGACATACAGTACGGACAAGCCATCCCTGAGTATCGGCGGCACGGCCTCCGACAATGTGGGAATAGGCGAAGTCTCATGGTCAAACAGCGGAGGCGGCCGTGGAATCGCAGCCGGAACCAACTCATGGTCCATTCTGGATATTGCGCTGATTGCCGGAACTAATGTCATAACAGTGATCGCAAAAGATCCCGCCGGAAACACGGCAACAGCCGTGCTCCAGGTGACCTATACCGCCGACAATATCGCGCCCGCGGTGGCCATCCGTTTGCCAACCACATCGGCGAACTATGCAACCAATACGGCTGTATTGGATATCAGCGGAACAGCCTCCGACAATGTCGGCGTTACGGAGGTTACCTGGTCAAACAGCGCCGGCGGCAGCGGGAGCGCAACCGGAACAACCGCCTGGTCCGTCTCCGGTATAACACTGGCGCCCGGCAGCAATTCCATCACCGTCACGGGAAAGGATGCCTCCGGCAATAAGGGCACCGCCGGCCTGTCGGTTACATTCGACAATAAAGCGCCTGTCATCAGTTCGGTGACAACCACATCTATCAAAAACACGACCGCCACTGTGACGTGGTCGACCGATGAATCATCGGACAGCCAGGTCGAATGGGGAATAACCACCACCTACGGCTTTGTTAGCGCGTTGTCCTCAATCATGACCGCTTCGCACCTTCAGTCCCTTGACAATCTGACGGCAAACACCACCTATCACTTCCGGGTAAAATCCCGGGACACGGCAGGCAACCTGTCAACATCCTCCGATTACACTTTTCGGACCACCAACCAGATGGATATTTTGACCGGCCTGGTGGCGGCATACGGATTTGACGAAGGAACCGGAACCAGTACTGCGGACGCTTCCGGCAATGGAAGAACGGCGACTCTGTTTAACGGAAGTTGGAGCACCACCGCAAAATTCGGGAAAGCACTCTCTTTCAATGGACACAACTCCTATGCCCTGGCTCCCAGCGGTGGATTGCCGGCCACGGGCGCCCAACAAACAATCGCCTATTGGTGGCGAACGACCCAGAAAGTCACGGACACGGAATCGATCGTTGCGCTCTTCAGCAATTCGCCACGGGCTGCCGTGCAGCCGGGTTTTAAGGATTCCCTTATTGGTGCCATGCAGGACGGAAATGTCTGGTTGGTTGCCGGGGTGCAGCCGGCCACCAAGACATGGCATCACCTCGCCTATACCTTCGATGGGCGTATACACAACCTCTATCTGGATGGCCAGCTGATGAGCACTTCAACGATAGCTCCCGTTTTGGCCAGTCCGACGATGTTCGTGATAGGCCGCGCCGGCAACAGCACCCAGTACTACAAAGGCATCATTGACGAGCTTCGAATCTACAATCGCGCGCTCAGCCTGCCGGAAATCCAGGCTCTGATGACATCCGCGATTAACGGGAAGTAACCGCGCACCGATTTGGGCCGCCCGGGTTGCAGACATGCGACCCGCTCCATTGCGGCAGGAAGGAAACAGAAGACATGGCCACCAGCTACGAGAGCATACGAAAGAATGTCCGAGCCAACCTCCACATTGGAGTTGTCCTGACCGGGGCAAGTCGAGACGGCCGGCCCTTTAGCATCTCCGGGCAAAGTTTGGATTTTAGCCGGGGCGGCTTGGGCGTCCTGGTGGACAGGGATGTCTTGAAAACCGGCTCAGTCGTAAGCGTGACGAGTGCAGGGTTCCAATCCTCCGCCACGGTTCAGTGGTCCACCCGGGACAAAGAATCCGGAAAGTACCGGGTCGGCCTACGCCTGGTCAAGCCGCGCGTGACTACGCGGCTCAGGATGGTTGCAGCGCTGCTCCTGATGGGCGCATTCATGAAACAGATTTCCTCTGCCAGCCCGCGCGAGTATGTCCGGCAAACTCCTGTCAGCCGGAGCGGGAGTTCCGCCACGGCAAAAACTTCCTCGTCACCACCGGCCAGATCAGAAGTATCCTCCTCGGAAAGGCGGGAACTCCTCACGCAATCCGATGCCGCCGATCTGGATGTGGATGAAGGATCCTGGATCCAGGAGGCGCTTGCCATATCCCGGGAAAACCGACATACCGCGGGCCGCGCGGCGTTGAATATCGAGATGAGCAAGGAAAACTACGCTGTCGGGGAGACGATTTCGGCAAGGGAATACCGTGTATCCAATCCTTCGGAGCATTCGCGCAGCGTTGAAATTAAAACATGGCTGGCCGCCCCGGGCATTTCTCCAATATCCATCGGCAACGTGGGCGCCGACGGAAGCTATATCCTCACTCCGGGCAGCAGCCAGAACTTCGGCCCGGTTGAAGTCCTGTCCATCCCCGATGAAATGCCGGGAGGAATATATAAGTTCAGCGCCCGGATGATCGACCCGGTCACCGGAGACATCCTGGAGGAAAAGATCAAGCCTTTTTCCCTGCTTACGCGAATGGAGAAATCCTCAGCCCAGGAACCAGGGAGCGAGGTCCCGCTGCTGGATGTTCAGTTCAACTTCAGCAATGCCTTGTATACTTATGGAGAAACAGTTTCGCTCGAACAGTTCCGCATTGAAAACATGGCGTCATCGGTAGCCACGATCGAGCTGAAGCTATGGCTGGAAATACCGGATAAGGATCCGGTTCCAGTCTACAGCATGGGCGCGGATGGTTCGTTTATCCTGACTCCCGGCGCGGAGATGAATCTGAAACCATTTGTCTCGTTTAAGGTCACCGAGGACTTACCGGCAGGTGAATACCGCCTGAGATGCCGGGCTATGAATCCCGCGACCGGTCAGACCTTCTATGAGAATGCAAGTTCCTTCCGGATCCAATAGTCCGGAATCCGGAATCTGGAATCTGAAATCTGAAATCCAAGATCCGTGAACTCCCGGCAATGATCAGTACACGCCGTATTCCAGGGATGCTTCCATAAAGGCCCGCAGGTTTTCGGCATTCGTTTCTGTCGCGGAAGCTCCCCCGGCAAGGATATACCCGCCCCCGGGAGCGCATATATCAATCAGCCGGCGGCAACGTTCCTTGACGTCATTGGCGCTTCCCGTGATGATCACGGATGCCGGTACATTCCCTGAGATGCAACATTTGTCGCCCACCATCTTTTTTGCGTTTGCCATATCCGTCTGATCGAATTGCCAGTTCACCCATCCCTTGGGGAAATCGCTGATATACTCCAGGCGTTCATTGTACCGGCCCTCAGCAACCATCCGAAGATAGATGCCCTCTTCGATCAGTGTATCCATTACCTTCTTGAGCGAGGGCCAGTAGAATTTCTCAAACTGTTTCCTCGACATGAATGTATCGTCCCCTTTGTGCAACGGGAATGTTACATTGAAGCCACCGGTGGCATTCAGCATCGACAGAATCTGTTTGATGGTAATCTCCGTCACCCGATCGATAGCTTCCAGCAGCTTGTCGGGACATCGGTACATATCCAGGATCACGCCTTTGGTGCCTCTCAGGAAATCGGCTATTACATCGAAGGGAGCGATAGCCAGGCCCCCGAACGAAGAGGGGAACCCGGCCTCGCGCGCAGCTTTGTCGACCGCCCTGATATGCTTCCGCCATTTCTCGATCTCCTCGCCGGCCTTGATCAGCGACTGGAATGCCGCTCGCATATTCGGATCCTCGAACGGGTAGGCCACCGTCAGAAACAGATTCATCATGGTATTAAGAGGAGGAAAGTTGTTCAGCGGCTTCAAGGCTCCGACCGTGCGCGGGATCAGGTACCGGAATGAAAAATCCGATTGGTCCTTCAGCAGGGCATCATACTCCGATGCTTCCATAATGGCTTCTTCAACGAACTGATAGGAGTTCACTTCATCGCCCAGCCCGTGCCCCGGCCATTTCAGCGCTTTATAGTCGATGGCTTCCATGGCAGGAGCGGGATGCACTTCGCCGGGCCCCCGGAAGATATCCATGTCGTCATGGAAGTCCTCGAGAAATTTGAGCCAGGCCCGCTCCATCGCCTCATAGTCATTCATCACCTGTTTCAGCGTGTAGCCGGCATGATAGGCCGGGAAATGAGCGGTAGGCAGCAACACCGGCACGCGATCCGGAATCTCGCACAGCATCGCCTTCTTATGCCGAGTCACTCGCTCCCGATACAATCTCTCCGCCCTGGGATCGCGAAATACAATGTCCGTTCCCTCCAGCCAGCGCTTCATTCTGATTTCTCTTTTCTGCTCGCGGTTCAACTCGGACCAGTTGGATTGCATAAGTCCTCCTCCTGCCTTCGCACAAGATCTGATTCGTAGAAATCCGGGATTTGTGGAACGAGGTTAACCGCGGAGCCGCTGATATTCAAGCAACTCTTTGTGATCCGAATGGTGGTCCGTTCTGCAATTGTTTACCCGGCCGTTCGCTTTGTGTGGTAAAAGAGTGTCACCAAAGCAGCCCCAAAACCGAGTGAATGACCCGAACCCTTTTTTGTTGGGACCCGTATGGAAAACAACAAAGCCGTTGGATATTCCTGGGTAATTTTTGCCGTCGTCCTTTGCGCTCAAAGCACCGTTCTTGGATTGGCGATGACATGCATCCCTCCCTTTCTGACGACCATCGCAAAGGAAATGAACCTGACTTCGATGCAGGTTGGAACAGCGTGGGGTATGATCGGCCTGGGAGCCCTTCTCTTCTCAGCCATGGGAGGCTTGATCAGTGACCGATTCGGCGTCCGATGGACCGGTTTTGCCGGTCTGCTGCTTTTCGCCACGGGCGGAACGCTGCGGGGGCTGGCCAGTGATTACCGCGAGTTCATAGCCGCCATGTTTCTGTTCGGCGCTGCCATGGGCCTTACGCGACCGAATTTCCCGCGCGTCTTGAGCCAGTGGTTCCCGCGCAACCGACTTGGAATGGTCAATGGATTCTCGTCGGCCGGCTCCTCGCTGGGTGCCGCCTTGTCGATGGCATTCAGCGTAAGCGTCATCGGGCCCGCTGTAGGAGGCTGGCGTCATATCACGATGATCTATGGCGCGATGACGTTCCTGCTGGCCATTGCATGGATCGTCCTGGTAAAGGAAAGGATCCTGGGAGAAAGGCCGGCTCCGAAACTATCTACGGTGCTGCAAGGCTTCGGCCTCGTGCTGCGATCGAGAACGGTCTGGATGCTGAGCATCGCGGCGTTCCTGCTCTTTGGCCACTCCTACGCATGGTCCAGCCACATCCCTGGCTTCTTCGAAGTCAAATACGGAATGACCAAAGCTCTGGCGGGGCAGATTGTATCCATCACCTTGTTCTCCGGAGTTTTTGCGGGGATCTTTCTGCCGACCCTCTCCGACCGGCTTGGATCGCGCAAGCCGGCGATCCTGATTGCGTGCATCGCCGGTGGACTCTGCAATTTGCTTCAAGGCAGTTTTCTCGGGCCTGCATTGACGATCATCCTTCTGATCATGCCCTTTGGAGTGGGAACAATTGCGCCGCTGCTCCTGACAATTCCCTTCGAACTCAAGGAGCTTTCTCCTTCGGTTGCCGGCTCGGCCATTGGCATGATCCTCACATTTCAGAATCTGGGGATTTTCGTTTATCCGATCTTTTCCGGAAAACTGATCGATCTTTTCACCCCCAACTACTACCCCTATTTTGGCGCGCAAATGGCGGCCTTTGCCCTGACGTTTCTCCTGGTATGGCGACTGGTACCTGAAACGGGACCGGGTGCCACCCGAAAGGCTCCCCGGCAGGAATTGGTGAGGGAGGGCGCGTAAAGGTAATCGTTTGTCGAGGCCCCGCTTTTGCGGAATTCCAGATTCCAGATTCCAGATTCCAGATTTCGGATTCCAGACCGCTATTGCCTAATGGTATTGGCTTTGTCGCAATTGCCGTTCTTTCGCCCCCTTCAGGGCTCCTATTATGCTTCATTCCTACCGGGGGTTCGCAAAAAGCGCTCACCCCCGGCTACCTGCTTTCGGCCCTCCGGGCCTGGTGCTTCGCTCGCGTCCCAGGAATTAGGACAAATAATATGCAGCTTTAGCCGGAATGGCAGCACGCCCGGAATACTCCCCGGTCTTGGTCTGGAATCCGGAATCTGGAATCTGGAATCTAAAATCCTGCATTGCCACAAAACGCCTGCTAGTGTATGGATATCACACATGAGGAGAGGACTCCGATATGAAAACTTGCGCCGCGCTTCTATTGTGTTCACTGCTGGTCACCTTGTCTGCCGTCAATGGAATGGCAGCCGGTTATGCGGAAGACCGTGCCGCCATTATTGATTTGCAGAGTCGATACCTGTTTGCCATGGATTTTCAGGATGCCAAAACGTATGCCTCCACTTTTGCCGAGGACGGGGCGCTGAATTGGGCAAGAGGCGAAATCAAAGGCCGAAAGGCTCTCTACGAGTTCATGGCCTCCGGCACCTATAATCCTTCGCAGACCGCTGAAAAAGGCAAATGGCCGGCGGCCTCCCGCCATTTCATTACCAACCAGGTCATCAAGGTGGAGGGAAATACGGCAAAAGCCCGGACCTATTGGTTCCAAGCAACAAACAACACGGCCGATCGGCGCACCATGGTGTTGGGATTATTTGGCCACTATGAAGATGATCTGATAAAGATCAAAGGGAGATGGTACTTCAAGAAGCGGACCATCTATAACGAAGGGTTGGAGGACAGGCACAAAGCGGGTCAGCAAAATCCAGCCTGGTAAAAGCACCGACTGAATTCGCGAAATTCGTGGCTGGTTATTCTCTTCCGCCACGAATTTCGCGAATGAAGGATGCAGATCCTACTTGATCTTCTGTCCCGCCTGGATCAACTGTGCATGATAGATTTTCGTCTGCACACTTTTGGCTGTCGCCACCGCCTTCACAAGATCATGCTGATCTACGAGTTTGTTGATGTCCTCTTTATCCTTTTCAACTTCAGCCACGATGGTATCCACCTGCTTCCGCTGGGCCGCAGAGATTGAACGGGTCAAAAGATCATTTTTCACCTGATCAAGGTTGCTGCCGATTGTTACCCGCATGGCATCGAGTTCGCGGGTCAGTGTTTCCTGTTTGGCCCTGGCAATATCGGCCGCTTTACCGAAAAAAATCTTGGCACTGGTGTAAAGAACCTTGGCGCCATCGGTCTTTTTCTCCTTTTCGGCTGTCTGGGCATGATCCCAGGCCGTCTGGGCCTTCTCGAAATCGGAGGAAGCATAATTATCGGCATGATAGGTCTTTGCCTGCTCCATGGCAGCCTGCGCCTGCTTCCGCTCAACTTCGGCGCTTCCGCCACACCCACAGAGGGACAGCAATACAAGGCAGGCGAAGCAGATATAAAATCGATTTTTCATGGTGGTCCTCATTAGACTTTCGCGCCGGGGTCGTCGATGCTGCATTTATTCAGACTGGTCGTTGAAGCAGATCGCAAAACGAAATTCACGCGCAAAGTGGAAGATTGTTCGGATCAGGGATGCCGATATGTCCTTGCTACCATCCGATATATCGACTTGCACTCCCTTCTGACTCCTTATTCTCAAGCAATACAAACGCAAAAAGTAGAAACGATACCCCTATGAATGCAGGGTTTCAAGACAATTGCGGCAAGGCGGACGCGCGCCATGCCATGGTTTGGCATCACTGCAATCTCACATGCAGCTTATAGGTATACGTGGAACCACCGTTGCCGGAAGTATCGGTTACTGTTATGTAATACGCGCCATCCGCGGGCAGCTCCAACTGAATGAAAGCATCCATACTTGGATAAAGTTGTGGCGTAAGCCCGTTGTCATCATTTTGAGCGATCAGGTTCTGGGCACTGTCACGCACGACGAGATAGGAATCCAGATCCGATGTCAGCCCTTGCGTGGTACAGATCACCGAGAGGATATCACCGGCATTGCCTTGAATTTTATATACGTCCGCATCCGATGAGGTGCTTATGGTGCCCGATATCAGTGTTGCACTGGCAACGGACTGGGCATTGGCCGTGTTATTGTTCGGCTCATTCTCTTTGGTGGCTGCAGCGTTTACGGCGAAAGGCCCCAGGATAGGACCTGTGTCTGTTGAGATTGCGCCAAACGCTTGTTTGTCCTGGCGGAGGGCCAGGACGCCCAGGCCCAATGGGCTGGAGATGCTGATAGTCCCGGTAAAATTATCGAGACCGGGAAACAGTCCGTCCTGATCGATGTATTGAGAAATGTGCAACCCTGCTTCCATCGGCACGGTCGTCAACGCATGAATGCTGCCATCAGGGTTGATCAAAGTCACCACCACCGTCTCGTCCACGCCGTCGTTAAAATCCATTGGATTGATCAGGGCGATGGCCGTATTTATGTTTTTTGACGAGTTGACTTCAACAGGAAAGGAATAGTGATTTCCCTGCTCCTGCTGTGCAACCCCCACCTCTACTTGCACCGTTCCGCCCGATTCATATCTATAAACGAGGCTTCCACGAACCGGCGCGGAATAGGATGGATATTCTACCAGGACATAGCCGGTAACCAGATCGGCGGGCGGAGTGATCTCTATTTTCTGGCTTGTCCCCGGATTAAGGTCGAACACAAATTGGCTGCTGCTGCCGAGATTTGAGGCAACCGGCAGAGGATCGCCATAATCGCCCAGAAAACTGACCGTGACGGAAGACACTTTTTCTATACCCTGATTGGTGAAAAAGAGCACGCTTGACCAGCCTCCTCCGGAAGCAAATTGAGGAAAGACGGTGTATCGTTGCGCAAATGCCGGGGCAGCAAATATCAAGATAAGCGTGAACAAGAGACCTGACGCTCTTTTCATCTGGTTTCCTCCACCATTACTATTCGGCTTTTAAGTCTCAAAAATACACCTATTGTAGACCAGGAACCTCCACATTCCCAATCGGCCCCTTGACTAACAATCTCATAAACAATTTATTTATATATATTTAACCCACCCATGCAAATATTTGCTCTTCCCGGAGGCGGAAGATGCCGATAAACAATAAGCCGTAATAGGCATATCTCTGTGTTGGGAGCGAACTTGTCGGCCGGAAAGATCCGTGGCTGACCGCAAGACGAACAAATGAAAAAGCAGATACTTTTTGTTGATGACGAATCTCACATCCTTGAAGGCCTGAGGCGCATGCTTCGGGGAATGCGCAATGAATGGAATATCCTATGCGCATTGTCCGGTGCCGAGGCGCTGGATGTTATGGCGAAAGAGCCTATACAAATTATTGTCACCGATATGCGGATGCCTGAAATGGATGGCGCTGCATTGTTGTGCGAGGTAATGAAAAGGCATCCGAATGTTATTCGGATGGTCCTGTCCGGACATGCAGACGCCAAACTGATTATGAAATCCGTGGGCGTCGCGCATCAGTTCATTTCAAAACCATGCGACCCGGAAACGCTGAAAGCAATCATCAACGGTGCCATTGGGATAAGAGCTTTACTGAAAGACAGCCGGCTGGAAAGCATCATCGCCGAAATGAATACGCTCCCCAGCGTGCCATCGCTGTATGTTGAGATGGCGGATGAGCTGAAATCGCCCGAACCCTCCGTTACCAAGGTGAGTCAGATCATTTCACGCGATCCAAGCATGACAGCCAGGATCCTTCAGCTTGTGAACTCGGCATTTTTCGGACTCCGACGCCGGATATCCAATCCGGAAGATGGCGTCAGCTATCTGGGACTGGAACGCATTCAGCACCTCTTCCTCGTCTTGCATGCCTTCTCCCAGTTCGTTCCGCCCGAAACCAGCTCATTTGCCATCGAGCCTTTATGGGAACACAGCATATCCACCGCGGTGATCGCAAAGGCGATTGCGGAGAGAGAAGAGGCGGGCAAAAGCACGATTGATGATGCCTTTGCGGTGGGGTTACTGCACGACATCGGACAGTTGATGCTTGCCTGCAAGCTTACCGATAAACATGAGCAGTCCGTAAAACTTGCCAGAAACGAGGCTATTCCGCTGTGGCAGGCGGAGCAACAGATCCTGTCGGTGACCCACGCGGAGGTCGGAGCGTATCTTCTGGGATTATGGGGACTGCCGGATCCGATTGTCGAAGCGACGGCCTATCATCACAATCCTGTCATGCATGAACGCAATTCCTTTTGCCCACTGACAGCGCTTCATACAGCAAACAGTCAGGTCCTAAACGGCAGCTATCCCGGAATGTTGAAATCCCGGGCTGATACCGACTACCTCTCAAAGCTGCTGCGAAAGACCACCATTCCAGATCCTCTGGAACGGCCGTTATGACCGACGTTGCCGTGCAAGACAGGAAAGGCCGATCTTAGATATCGGCCTCGCCCACAATCTGGCTTTCTCTGGTTCTAAAGTCTCCAAGGGCACCTAAAGGGACGCACTCATAGAGCCCCATAATCAAGGAGATGCGCATGGATCGCCTCCATCCGAAGAACATAAGCCTGAATGCCAAAGTTGCCTTTTTGGGGATAGGCAGCGTTTTGATTACCTCGCTGGCGCTTGTCGGCCTTGCGATGTGGCAAAGCAGTCAATACAACAGACTGGCACAAGGCCAAGTCGCCATTATGGGCATAGCCGGGCTCCTGATAACGGTATTGATGGGGCTTTTGGGTACTTTTGCCGCATGGACAATTACCCGGCCCCTCCGCCAGATGACCACGGTTGCAGAGAGCATTGCTCGCGGAAACCTCGATCAGCGAATGGATATTCATTCCCATGAAGAGATAGGCAAGCTTGCACAAACCTTTAACCTGATGACCGACAGGTTGGAGCAGACAATGGAGGGTCTGCGCGGGAGTGAGGAGGAATACCGGTTCATTTTTGAAAAGGCTCTGGAAGGCATTTTCCAGATGTCTTTTGCGGGACATATCCTGAAAGCGAATCCGGAACTGGTTCGGATGTTCGGGTATGAGTCCGAGGATGAACTGAAGGCAAATATGGATCTTCCCAGTCAATTGTATGTCAATCCCGAAGACAGAGATGCGAACCTCTATGAAATCCTCGAGCATGGAGAAGTGCTGAGAAAGGAAATCGAGCTCTACAAAAAGGACAGACAAAGGATCTGGGTATCAATCAGTGCGGCGATGGTTTGCGAATTGGGGAAGCCCCTGTTTATTCAGGGATTCGTCACCGATATCACGGATCAGAGACGCGCCGAGGATGAGCTCAAGAAATTCAGCAAGCTGCAATCCATTGTTCTGGACAACAGTACCGTGGGGATTGCATTTGTGCGGGATCGCATTATCGAGTGGATCAATCCCCGGTTTTTGGAGCTTTTTGAATTTGAAAAAGAACAGGTCCTGGGAAAATCCACTAGGCAGCTTTATATAGATGAAGCCTCCTTTGAAAATACCGTGCGGATCGCCTACCCGGTTCTTGCTCAAGGACAAAAAGCAGCGTTTGAACTCGAGATGCACAAAGGATCGGGAGCTTCGTTCTGGTGCCGGCTGGAAGGAAATGCACTGGATGCCGCGAGTCCCAAAGATGGATCCATATGGATTTGGGAAGACATCACCGACAGAAAGAACGCGGAAAAGGAGATCCGAAGACTGAATGAGGATCTGGAGCAGCGGGTTATCCAGCGGACAACCCAGCTGAAAGCACTCAATGCCACGCTTTCCAAGGAAATTCTCGACCGCAAAGAAGCGGAAAAAGCCCTGGGATTCCGGCTGAAATGCGAAAACCTCATTGCGAAGGTCTCTGCGGATTTTGTCGGACGGGAAATACATCAACTCGATCAGAGTATCACGCACGCCCTGGAAACGCTGGGCTCCTTTATTGAAGCCGATCGCTGCTACATCGGGTTATTCACCGGCGGTGAACTCGAGATGCATATCACTCACGAATGGACTGCCCCGGGAATTGAAGCCTCCGCTGAAGCACAGGATCAAAACTTCTCAGCCGTTTTGCCCTGGCTGCACGGCGAACTGAATAAGCTCGTGCCCGTCTGGATTCCGAGAACAATGGAATTGCCGCGTGCCGCCAGCATCGAGAAAGGATATTTTGAAAACAGGGGAGCCAAATCCTCCCTCATCATTCCTATTGACTATGAAGCAAACCTGCATGGGTTTGTTGCCTTTGAAGCGGTGCAGTCCGAAAAAGCCTGGCGAGAGGACAATGATGTTTCGGATCTTCTGTGGACCGCATCTCAGTTTCTGGCCAGCGCGCTGCAGAGCAAGCGATTTGAAGAGCAGCGGCTCGCGTTTGAAGCACAGCTGAACCAGGCTCAGAAGCTTGAATCGGTCGGACAGCTTGCCGCGGGGATTGCCCATGAGATCAATACGCCCATCCAGTATGTCGGAGATAACATCCATTTCCTGCAGGAGGCCTTCGCGGATCTGCTCAAGCTGATCGATAAGATAGGACAACTGGCGGCATCTACGGAAGCACGGGAACATAGGCCAGGCACATGTAAAGAGATCGAGGAGGCGCGAGCTTCCTCGGATGTGGAGTATTATCGGGACGAGGTTCCCAAAGCCATCGGCCAATCCATCGATGGGATCCAGCGGGTCACCAAAATTGTCCGTGCCATGAAGGATTTCTCTCACCCGGATATCGGCGAGAAAGTGCCGACAGATATCAATCGGGCGATCGAAACAACGGTGACGGTGGCTCGCAATGAATGGAAATATGTCGCTGAAGTGCAATTGGATCTAGATTCCAATCTCCCTCTGGTCGACTGCATTGCCAGCGAAATCAACCAGGTTGTTTTGAATCTGATCGTCAACGCGGCCCATGCTATTGGCGAAAAAGCAGGGGAGGGAGCCAGGGAGCGTGGACTCATCCGGATCACAACAAAAAGCGAAGGAGAAATGGCCGAAATTCGAATCCAGGATACCGGCACAGGGATTCCCGAAAGTCATCGAGCACGCGTTTTTGATCCATTCTTTACAACGAAGTCGGTTGGCAGGGGCACGGGACAGGGGCTGTCGATTGCCTATAATGTGGTTGCCAAAAAACACTCCGGAACCATCCGATTCGAAACCGAAACCGGAAAGGGAACAACATTTATTGTATGCATTCCCCTGCATGGATAAAGCCGGACACGCTCTCAGGCTTTGATTTCCGTGAGGTCTTCGAATGGGTAGCGGTCGCTGAGGATTCCTAAAGACAGGAGCTGTTGCGTTCCGGCATAGCGCAGCGATACATCCTTATCAAAGAAGCAGACCGTGCCTTCCTCCATAACCTCCAGATACGCCTTGTAATCGCGCGCTTCCCCGAAATGCTCGCCGCGCTGCACCTCCACGCGACACCGGTCGAGAAAATCGCCCAGCATTTTGAAATGAAGCAATCCAGCGCGCATGGGCGCCAGCGGAAGCTCTGGTGTCATATTGTGGGTTGACAGCACGTATCGATAGCCCTTCTGCCACTTAATCAGGGGAACCTTGCTGATCGTGGACGGAACAAAGCTTCGGTTGCGATTGTTCCAGAAACAGCGCACGCGCGCGCCCCCGTAGAGTTGAACCCCAGGCGGGATTGGGCATTTTACATAACCATAGGGACTGCGGTCGAAGAAGGGGGTTGCGTCCAGAAACGATGCTCCCGGTTGATAAACGACGCGATCCATCGGCTGGTCGGAATAGAAATCGATCATGACCGCGACCGCAGCCTTGGCACCGCAGGCGTCCAGACGATCGGTAAACTGCGGCAGGCTCTCGTTTTCGCTCCCGGGCCAAACCAGCAGTTCGTCGGCATCGACCACCACGCACCACCGGCCATCGCACAGCAGGTTTAGGAGGTCATTCGTCCAACTCAATCCGCAGGCACTCTCGGCGTAGCTGTTTTTGGTCTCAAATAGAAAAACATCGTTCTGCGCCAGGAGATACTCTCGGGTGTTGTCTCCGGAATCGTTGTCCAGAATGACGAAGGAACGAACACCGATGTCCCGGTAATATTTCAGCAGGAACGGAAGGCGCAGCATTTCATTGCGAACCAGCACAAAAGCAACGGGCTCCGGCAAAGGGAGGTTGACCGGGCGCGCTCCGCAATAATTGATCGCATGTCCCATGATCGATCCATCTCTCCCGGATCAATGAGCAGTGGTCACCTGAGTATGGTGCGCGGCAATCAGCGCGCTCAACTCCGAAGGCAGGGAGGCCTATGCGCATGTCCTGTTTTTTGAAGCGACAAGCTCATTATATAGTCTTTGGGTTACTTCAGGAACAAGGTTGGCTAGCCCGGACTCCTTAATCCGGCAGCGGGCACAGATTGCCGGAATTCCCAGCGGGCGTTCCGGAGAATCCAGCGTCGTCAGCGTCAACAGTGACCGTATGTGCAAAAAACGCGCAGCAATTTCAGCAAACGAATCTCGGTAGAGGCTTCCCAGATTGGTTGTTCCCTGCCAGTCGGCGCAGCACAGATGCGCATTGGCAAAATTGTCAAAAATCATTTCATTGAAGGGGCGAAGGCAGACGGAATCTGTTTCCCGGCGGATAGGTCTTTTACGCCCATCCAGCAGCCCATCGCCTATCTGGAGACGATCGCAATAGGGAGCAACCCAGGACCAGTCCTTTTTGAAATAATTGCTGATAACGATGTCCTTAAAATGAGGCTTTTGGGCAGCGGGAGCTTCCTTGAGTTTGTGCAGGTTGAGGCCGTTAGTCCAGAGCACAAAGGTCTGGCCCGGAATCCTGCGCTCAATCTCGCTTTTCAGAGCCAGAAGCCGATCCCATTGGGTGGTTGGTTCGTTGTAGTAGTGAAAGCCGATCCGTCCAGAAAAACCCATGGCATGGGCTTCCCGGGCAGCCTGCAGAATCATCGCATCGGTTAATTCGCGGGATGTGTCGAGCGATCCGTACCTGTCGCTGTCGGAGCTTGGGCAGCGCCCCTTGTGTTCCTCATCGAGATTGCAGGCCGATCCCAGCTCAAACACCAGGTATTGAGTATAACGCAATGCCTTTTTCCTCCGGTCATTTCCTTTATCGGCAGTTAATGCGCAATGAGTATCGCAAAAGCCCGAAAATTCAGCAGCAATTCCCACCGGGAGCGCCAACGGCCGTTATCCACATCCACTATTTCTATAAACCCAAACGTGATACAACATTAGGGGACCGGTCAGGTCCTTTCCCGATGACACAGACACACATCCGATTGAGGGGTAGAAAGATGAACACTTCCGCGATCAACAGACTATTTGGTTTCCTGGTGCTATCCTTTCTCGCTTTGGTTTGCATCACAACCAGCGCAAAGGCACAAACCGCTCCGGCCGCACAATCACCCGAAGTCGCCGCGCTGATAGACCGCGCAGCCATAGAGAACCTCATGGCGGACTACTACTCGCACATAGGCAACAGCTCTTTCAATTTCGGCCAATATTTTGCCAAGGACGGCGTCCTGGATGTCAACGGCATCGTCGCCAAAGGATCGGAGGAAATTAAGGCACTCTACGTGATGGCATCGGGAGGCTCCGCCGCCGCGCCGCCAAAGCAGGATCCCAAGGCCCCACCGCGAGGTTTGTTCATTATGCAGTTAACCAACCTCAAAGTCGTGGTAACGGGCAATACGGCAAAGGCCGACATGTTCTGGAGCAGCGTGGAATCCAAAACTCTGATCAGCCCGCCAAGTGTTACGGAATACGGCCTGGACCATACGGAACTCGTCAAACAGAACGGTCATTGGCTGATCAGCCATCGTCTTGTTACCAGCGGCGGCGGCATGCCGGAAGGAGAGTTAAAATCGTATAGGAGCATGAAGCGCTAAAGCCGCTGGCTTCGAACTGACAACAAACAACACAACCCTTGGACCGTGATTGGCGATGCTGGAATCGCTCCATCATCCAAAGGGAAAGCTCTTATGTCCAATGCCCGCATGTACGCCCGGATTCTTTCCTTATTGATAGCGATATCCGTGGCGGGCCCTCTTCGCGCAGAGAATACAAACACCGGATTCGGAGTCGATCTCGATTTTTACACCGGTCCGGTCTCGCGCGTGGTCTGGTTGCAAATGAAAGAGGCAGGACAAAGATTTGCCGTGGTGCAAGCATGGGGCGGGCGGAGTCGAAATGAATTTGCCACGGCGCAACTTTCAGGCGCGCGCAAGACGGGCGGAATGGCTACCGCCGCCTACATTCTTTTAAACTATGATGACAAGGTCTGCCCGACATTTTCCAAACCTGTCCGCAATAGCGACGGCAAGTGTGTGGGTGCGCTACGGGCCCAGCCGAAGCGCGGCGGCCGATGGCAGGTACGCCAGGGAATCGCCGCATTGGGTTCAGAGCGGGCACATACCGCCTTCATTGCCATCGATGTCGAGTGGTTTTTATCGGATTCACCGCCACTAAATGCAGCGGCGCAGTCGAGCCGCAGGCAGCGGTTACTCGACGCCCTCGATGAAGTCCGCATCCTGAAGAAGAAACCGGTGATTTATACGAGAAACGCAAACCTGCACTGGCGCGATATCACCGGCTGCGATCAGGATTCATCGGAACGCCAATGCGATCAGTTATCAAGACTCATCAGAGACCGCGTACGACCGATTCCGCTATGGGATGTCCAGACGGGAGAACCCGAACTGGAGAATTTCAGCCCATATGCCGAATGGACCCAACGAGCCGGAAGACAATATAAACTCGATACGAATATGTTTGGACTTCCTCCCGGACGCACCGTCGACCTCAACGTATTCCATGTTTCCCTTTTCTCGCCGACCAGGGCGGCGCTCGACGGGCAGCGACTTCGCACGCGGAGCAATCCTCGAAAATAAAACGTATGCATAGGTTTTGATTCCGATGTCTAAAAAATCTGTTCTCCTTTTGGGATGTTCTGTCGCGGTTCTGATGGGGTGGCTTCTTTACCGAACTGCGCACAAGTCCTCGGGGCCCGTTTCACAAACCTCTCCGGTCCCTGCCACGGATCAAGTTCCGAATCCGATGACAGCGGCCGATCCGCTTCTGGAGAAAGCCCTGGGCATCGTCGGCCGTTATCGCAAAATGATCGTGCTTCTGGAAGGCACGGATTCTCCCTCCGACGTACAATCCGACCAGGCATCGCTTGTTGGCCGGATTATCTTCCAGGAAAACCATGCGGCCATCTCCAGCCTTTCCGCCGAACTGACAACGGAAATCGAAGGTGCGGGCGATTTCTCGAAACCGCTTATCCACATCAACCATTTTCTCGATCTCGTCGAAAACAAACCGGACTTCCACGACGCCGACAAGCTCAGCTTCCGTGACCTGCTCTCCGACCTGGCAGACTCCTTGTCCGGCCTTCGCAGTTCCGCACCTCTGAAGGCGGAACTGGAAGCCCGCGTGGACACCGATCGAAAAGCGCTCGCGGAGATTCAGTCTCTTTATGAAAAGGAACTCGACAAGATATTCGGCCGTTTTGAAACACGCGGAATAGTCGTGCGGCGCGAAGCCTGGGAGCAGTATATCGCGTATTTGCGTACGAAATACAAACGCCAGGATATCCTGAAAGAGTATGAAACGCAGGCGGGACGTATCCAATCAATCGGGAAACAAAGTGAAACGCGGCGAGATTCCGATCTCGAGATCTTCGGAACCAGGCTGCCCCCAAAGACATTTGTCCTGACCTTTGATGATGGGCCGCATCCGCGATATACCGATCGCATTCTGGATGTGCTGAACAAATACCAGGTAAAATCGGTATTCTTCGAGCTCGGCACAAATCTCGCTTCTCTGAAACACAACAGAATTCAGTCTACACGCGCGGCAACGGCTGCACGGCACGTCGTGGAATCGGGCTTTGCCGTCGGAAGTCATGGATTCTCCCACGCTCTGCTGCCCAAGATGAGCGATGCTGAAATTGCAACAGAGATCGACCAGACGAACCGTCTGCTGGAGTCTGTTGTGAATGTGCGGGCGGTGCTCTTCCGTCCGCCGTATGGCAGCCAGAACACCAAGGTGCTGGCTGCCGTCGAGGCTCACCGCATGAAGTCGGTGATGTGGAATGTCGACTCGAAGGACTGGGCCGATCCAATCGCCAAATCCATTGCGAACCGGGTGATCGGAGATGCCCGAAAACTCAATCATGGCATCATCCTTCTGCACGACATTCACGAAAGAACCATCGACGCGCTGCCCCTGATCATTGAAACGCTTAAGAACGACGGCTATCAGTTCTTTGCCTGGGACGGCCACACATTCGCCGGCGATTCCGTTCAGTCCGAGCAGGCCTCCGCAGGCGCCGCTTTGCCTCCAGCGACGCTTTATCGCGAAAGCTGGGCGGTGGTAATCGGAATTGACAATTACCTGAAGTGGCCGAAGCTTCACTACGCCGTCAACGACGCCAACGGGATCAAGGAAATCCTTGCACGCCGGTATCATTTTCGGCCCGATCACATCATTTCGTTGATCAACGAAGAGGCGACGCGGGAAAAGATACTGTCCGTTCTCGGCGACACGTTGTCCAATCCGAAAGCGGTTCAGCGCGAAGACCGTGTCTTCGTCTTCTTTGCGGGGCATGGGGTGACGCGGCGATTATCCAGTGGGCGCGATCTGGGCTATATCGTTCCTTATGAAGCCGACTCGGAAAATTTCCAGGGCCAGTCGATTTCGATGACCAATTTTCAGGACATCTCCGAATCGATTCCGGCCAAGCATGTGTTTTTCGTCATGGATTCCTGCTACAGCGGTCTCGCCATCACGCGAGGCCAAGCCGTCAACAACTACATACGCGAAGTATCAAAGCGCGCGGCACGGCAAATGTTAACCGCCGGCGGCGCCAATGAAGAAGTCGCAGACAACGGGCCCAACGGCCATTCCGTTTTCACCTGGACAGTCCTGCAGGGCCTTGAAGGACGGGCGGACCTGAATTCGGATGGCTTTATCAGCGCGGCAGAATTGGCTTCCTATGTTGGCCCGGGCGTCTCGGCACTGTCGCTCCAGACACCCGCGTTTGGCAATCTTCCGGGCAGCGAGGGGGGTGAATTCATATTCGAGCTGCGGGCCGAGGCGGAGGCGCTCAGCGATCTTTCCACCCAGCTCGATCAGGAGGCAATTCGACTTAATGCAGAACTGGACCGCGTTCGCAAAGAGATCGCGGCTAAAACAGCTCGCAACGAAAAACTGAAAGAGCAGCTCGCCGCCGCCATGTCGGAGCAGAGCAAGATCTCCGGCATTCCACCCGCTACAACAAAGGTTGTGGATACAGCCGCGCGCCATCTGGACATGGGCGACCGGCTGTTCAAGGAAAAACATTACAATGAGGCGCTGGAAGAATTTTTGGCAGCGGCGAAAATGGAGCCTAAAAACGCATTGGCTTCAAACAACGTCGGCTATTTATACTATCGCCTCGGCAAATATGAGGACGCCATTTCCTGGTATCAGAAGACGATTCAAGTCGATCCACGCCGGGCCATCGCCTATGCCAACCTCGGCGACCTGTATTACAAACTGGAGCGAATGGCCGATGCGCGGCCCATTTATGAAAAGTACCTCGAACTGGATCCCAACAACCGATATGCCGCCACGGTACGGTCACGGCTGGCGTCCCATCAGCCAACGGATAAATGATTCAATCGGAGATCGGGTAGCGGTCGGAGCCATTATCGGAATTTCGCGAGGAAAATTGCGATCACGCTGATTGCGGACACCGGGACCAATACATATCCGGCCCCCGTCCAACCGATTGACTCGACAAATCGGCCAAACAGGATTGGCCCGATGAACATGCCCAGGTTTTGTCCCATGGCCAGCACAGCCATGCCCAATCCGGCCGACTGCCTCGACACCATGATCTCGGGCACCGCCGCGAATGTCGCGGGGACAATTGTCCCTGCGATAGTGCCCAACGCAAAAGTCAGGACCGGAATCATCCATCCCGTCGCAATAAAAGCGAACATGCATATCACAGATAGAATGATCGAAGAGACGATAATCAGATGCCTGCGCATTCCAAGTCGATCCGAGAGATAGCCGCCCAGCGGCTGCGAAAAGACAGCTGCAATGGTGCACAGGCTGAATGTAAACGATGCCGCCGGCAAACTATAATTGCGGGTGGTATTCAAGAAGGTCGGATAATAAGTATTCAAGGCAAAGCAGATCAGGTTAAAACACATAAACTGCAAGGCAATCAGCCAGAGGCCGGCATTTGCCATTGCCTTTCCGTAGGCTGGAGGCACTTCATGTTCAGGCTTTGCTTCGCTTGATAGAGGCTTTGCACCGGCCTCTTCCGGTTTCGGCATTCGAAAGAAAACCCAAAACAGAACAAATGCCGCCAGTGAAGAGGCCGCGCCCACTTTCCAGATGAATTGCCAGCCGCCCAGTTCCGCCATCCAGGGGGCCAGATTAAACATGATGATGCTTCCCACCGGCATACACGTCGTCCACAATCCCAGTGGAGTGCCACGCATTTCTGCTGGGAACCAGATGGAGATTGCGGCCGGAGCCATGATGGTTATTAACCCGATTCCAGCCCCTTCTATGAAACGGGTGGCCAGCATTGCATTTGGCGTGCTGCAAAACACTCCGAGGCCCGACCCGATAAATACGGCACCGACGGCAATCAGGCCGGTTATTTTGAGCCCCAGCCGCTGCAGAATAAAACCTGCCGGAAGCGCCAACAGAAAGCCTGTTAAGGAAAATACCGACATCAACATACCGGCATTGCTCAAGCTCAGGTTGAACGCGCGGATCAGAATCGGCAGCACCGGAGGCACTTTGAACTGGTTGAGCGCCGATGCCAGGCTGGCCAGGTAAAGAACCGCCATAATAACCCACGCATAAGCAGAGGGCTTTTCAACCGATCTTGGAACAGATGAAACCGCTGCATCCGTCGTGATTCCCATTTCAGCCGCTTTCCTGGAATATTGTCTTGTCCTGGGTTGACACCGAAAAAAGGCAGCACTCGAAATTCACGCCTATTCTAATGAAATCGCGGATTATTCCATAGGATAGATTTGGCAATGGCTCAGCCCAATGGAGGCCTGCCCAGGCATGAACACACGGAGGCACGGAATGACTGGTGCCGCCGGTAGTGTGCACTATCGGGATGACTGCGGGCTAATTGCGATATGCGAATATTTTCCGCGCTATTTGTATTCCAAAATATCGCCGGGCTGACACTCCAACGCTTTGCAAATCCCCTCCAGAGTCGACAGCCGGATCGCTTTTGCCTTGCCATTCTTCAGCACGGAAATATTTGCCATCGTGATACCGACCTTCTCGGCAAGCTCGGTTACGCTCATCTTCCGCTTCGCCAAAATGACGTCGATGTTAATGATGATTGCCATGCGGGTCTCGCTATATCGTTAAGTCGTTTTCGGACTTTATATCCAGGGCGCTTTGCAAAAGTCTCTCAAACACAGCCGCGGCAGCGGCAATCACGGAAGAGGCAAAAGTCGTGATAATACCCATGAAAATGGCAGGCGGCTTCTCTTCGGGATCGTTTAGCAAGAGGCCGGCTACGCCCACGATGATAAAACCAACCGTGGCCATCGCGCAGTATTTAATAATCCGCAAGGCTCTCACAGACCGTTGTGTAAATACCTCATTGCGTCCTATATACCCCAACAGTTTGAATGCTTGATAGAGCGCCGCGAAAAAGGGAATAGAGGCTATATACGCGTATGCCAAAAACGGATCTTTGAAGTAAATCTCAAAGTTCGTGGCGTGCGCATTCCTGCCCTCAATGCGAGGCTCCCCAAGGAGGACGGCAAGACCGGCAATACCGATGAGCACGACTACTATCTGAAGAAATATCGTTGGGCTTCGTTTCATAATGCCTGCACTCCGATTACGCGCGTATGGTTATTCAATATTACATCAGACCACTGGCGTAGAATCGGCTCCCCACCGGGTCTAATGAACACCCTGGATAATGAGCGGCTATTTTTCCTTCGTGAAAACCTGGTCCCCCTTGGCTCGCTTGATCGTCAAGAGTCTTAATGGTTGTATCCTAGCTTACACATTATCGTTTATCAATATATATTTATCGTTTATCAATATATCGCAAGAACGAATCTGAAGCTGGCGGCGCCAAAGCTCCGCCGACATATGACGAAGGCCTGGAATGAAGCGGGGTCCACTGGAATACCGATGTCTCGATGCTGGATGATATTTGCTCAAGGAGCAAGGAATCGCGATGCATATCCGGCCCGGAGGGGCGATCAGAAAGTAGACATAATGGAGTGATCGGTCTCTAGCATGTAATATCGTGGGTTACAGCTGAAGTCGCGGTGACAGAAGCTGCAGAGCCATAAAACATGAGGGGTGAAGCGCAGCGGACCCCTGGATTGGATTAGGCCGGCAAATAACCCTGAAGGGGCGGCAGAATGCCGATCTTTCGCCCTTTCAAAGCCCTTTCCCACGCTTATCTTTACCAGGGGTTCGCTGCGCTTCACCCCTGGCTGCTCGCTTTCGGCCCTCCGGGCCTGGTGCTTCCCTCGCGTCGCAGGGCTCAGAACAAATAGTATGCGGCATTGGCCGGGACGGGACGTTCCCAGTGGGATATCGCTAATCAGCCACGGCAAGGGCTGTCTGGTTAGGATGCAGGATTGGATTCCTCAAGAGGCTCAAGCTCGCTCGGCCTTGCGGCTCGAACTGTCCTGTCGGGAAGTTTGATCTTATAGATTATTCGCATTTGGCCCGGGGCGCGAAAGCGCTCTACGCCCAATACTGTTACCGGGGTTCCGGTGACAGTAAACCGTACGTTGTCACCGACCTTGAACTCCGCCTGACCTTGAACTTTATCCACAGCTAAAACCTCTCTGGTAAGGAGGGGTAACCTAACCGAAATGCGCTGCGCGCGCAACAATAATATAGGCCTGTCGCCCCCCCGCATTCTCAAGTCTTCACTGTGCCATTATCAGCGGATAGGATCAAGTCTCAGGCAACATTTCCGGTTACCCCTGCATGGTATCCGCAATGCCTGGCAGGAATGCCTGAGTCTGTTAATAGTCTGTATGCCCGGCTGCGGTAATCACTAATGCAGGAACCTGCATAACCCCCATTGCTTTTGGCTGTGATAGTTCGTATAAATAGGAATATTGTTCCAGACGGTTTTCATCGCGACAGGCCTGCTTTCGACATCGAGGAGATCCTCTCATGATTGGAAAAATGCATGCGCATGTTCAAACCAGAAAAAGCAAAGTAATCGGGACACTATTTCTGAGCGCGATCGCTTTAGCCGCAATCTCGATTCAGTGGTCTCATTCAGCACCAGCGCGTTCCGTACCGCTTACGGTAACTAAACTGACCGACAGCAATGACGGTGCATGCGATTCCGATTGCTCGTTGCGCGAAGCGCTTGCAGCCGCCGCATCCGGTGATGTCATTGTTTTCGCACCCGGCTTAAGAGGAACGATCACGCTGGGTGAGACATTAATGATTCTCAGAGATGTAACAATTCACGGGCCGCGGACCAAAGATGTCATAATCAGCGGCAATGAAGCTGTGCGCGCCTTCTACATCAATCCCGGAGTCAAATTTACGCTGAGCAACCTTGTTATCACAAAGTGCCGTAACATCGGAATGTTTGAAGCAAGCCCACAAACTCCTCCGCTCGTTCAGGGTGGCGGCCGGGCCGTTGGAGGAGGCCTATACAACAATCAGGGTATTGTGACCGTTGTCAACTGCACGTTTTCGGACAATCGGGTGATCGGAGGACACGCAGGGACCGGCCCCCACTATGGCGGAACGACGGGCGGGGATGGATATGGCGGTGCAATATACAGCAGCGGAAGCATCGATATTGTCGGAAGCACATTCTCGGGAAATCAAGCTCTAGGCGGGAAGCCGATCGAGCACGAGTCTGGCGGGCATGGTTTGGGAGGCGCGCTGTATACCAAAGGGAAAGGGGTTATCTCCAACAGCACTTTTTTTGGAAATTCTGCTGTGGGCGGAGTAGGAAGGAGAGGAAACTATCCCGGGGGCAACGGCAATGGGGGAGCGGTGTATGCCACAGCGGAGCTTCAAGTGGTCAACAGCACATTTTCCGGGAATCAAGCGAAAGGCGGCTCGGGCGGCATGACGGGATTTCCCGTTTTTGCAGGTCGTATTGTTGGGTGGGCCAATACGGGTGATGCGGGTGATGGCGGTAGTGGATATGGTGGTGCCATCTACATCAAGAGTAATGCATCGATCGCCAATTGCACATTCTACGGCAATGACGTACAAACCGGTTCAACGGGTGGGACCAGGATGAATAAAAGCTCGGCAGTGGCTACGGGCAGCTCAATTTATTCCCCACGCGCTGGAACAAACCGACTAACTGTTAAAAATACAATAATAGGCAACCGTTCTTCTGGTACCAACTGTGACGCTCCAATGGTTTCAAAAGGCTATAACATCGATTCAGATGGAACCTGTGCTCTGGATGGGCCAGGAGACTTATCAAAGACCGACCCTAAGCTGGAACCGTTGAAGCAAAATGGAGGAAATATTTTCATTCATGCACTGCTGCCATCCAGTCCTGCAATCGACGGAGGCAATCCTGCTGGCTGTTCAGATCAAAACGGTGCGCTTATCTCTACCGACGAACGCGGGCGGAGCCGGTCGGGCAGGTGTGATATCGGTGCTTTTGAATATTCAAGATAAAACTGAGACGGAAAATCCCGCTTAAATGCAGCGTAGCAGTGGATTTTTATTCATTTCCTCGATCGCCTGTCGTATCGCAGGAGCCAGTCGTAGATTTCCTTGCCCGGGTAGACCTGCCAGTGGATCCAGTGGCCGAGATCCGGTTCGGCCGTGAATCTCAGGTTCCGGTTCCCTCCCCCAATCTTCCTGATGATTCGCTCTGTTTCTTCGAACGGAACGACAGTGTCCAACTTCCCATGGAAGGCCCACACTGGCAGGTCGAGTAGTTTGTCGATGTTACTATCGATGTAATCGAGATGACTCGTGAATCCGCTGATCGGAGCGATGGCCGCGAATCTTCGCGGATACCGGGCGGCGATGTACCAGGTGCCCGAACCGCCCAGGCTCGGCCCGGTCAGATAGACTCTGCCAGTGTCGATTCGGTATAGGGTGGTCGCTTCCTTGTAAAAGGTCTCGAACCAGTCATCGGTTGACCATCTGAGATGATCGGGACATTGCGGGGCGAGCATAATGAACGGGAACTCCCGCCCTCTGTATACCTGATCGGGGATCCCGGCCGAGTACAATTTGTTCAGATCGGTCCCCCTGTCCGAACCTCCGTGCAGGTAGATGACCAGCGGCCACTTCCTGACGCCATCCGCCTCGTACTCCTTTGGAAGGTATGATAGATATCGATAGCTGACGCGCCTTCGATGCTGGTTCATGCCGTGGCTGAATGTCGAATCGAACTGCAAGTCCCCCTTCTCGGACCAGTATCTGACCCGACCGTGCAATTGTCCGTTGAGCCAGGGCTCCTCCGCTTCTTTCCGCCCGTTCTCATACCAAGCGGTGCTTGCACCGTTCAACCTGCCCCGCGCGAAACGGCCCTCGAATCTCATTTGGCCGTTCCGATACCATTCCGTGTACGGCCCTTCCTTGGTATTCGAGCGGTAGTTGCATTGATAATCCTCCTTCACCCGTTTGTCGAAGGAGCTGTAGAAGGCATCCATCTGGATTTGTCCGTTCTCGAAGAAGTCCTGCACGTGGGACAGATGCTTCTGGTCGTCGCAATGGATGGCTCGCGTGTAGACGATCGTCACGCGATTCGAGACCGCCTCGCGTAACACGTAGGTTTCAGGTACCTGGGCTTGCACCCCAAGGCAGAACAGCACGGAGAGAATGGCGACAGTTCGTTTCATGGCAACCAGGAATTTCACCATATTGCCTCAGCCGGAGCGGTTGTCGTGCTTTCTATGCGACGCTATGACACCATTATCTACAGATGCTCGCCCGGCTGCTATGTACAAATACCTTGAGTCCCTCGAAGTCGCGATGGAATTATCCTGTAGCGTTTGCGGAGATAATGCCGAAATATCAATCAGCAAAATAAGGTCAGAATGGAACACTTCCTGTGTAGCCTTACCAATTATTCAACTCGCTCCGCTGCATCTGTTTCGTATCCTCAGGATGGAAGAGATTGATAGCCAAAAAAGACGCAATCCTTGCCGAGTCGGCATCGATTTCGTATCGGCAGGCTTCCTCGAAACCAAAAAAGCTTCCGGAAGGCAGTATTGGCAGGGTTTTGGAGTTAATGCCGGATGGTTGGAGTTCACAATCCAAAATCGGCAGCGCGCGATTGAAAACCACGGCAGTCTCGTAACGCGGCGGCTTGTTTGAGGCGGAAATAGTGGAGCGTAGAACGAAGCCGGAAAGTGGTATGTCTTGCTCCGCGATTCTAAAATGAAGAGAAATTGTTGTGCCGGACGCAATCCGGGCCCTGGTCCGCAGCAGCGCTCCTCCCCGAGATATATTAACCAGGGAAGTCTCAAACCCGGAGCCCGAGACAACGTTCATGTGCGAAGACTTATCCGCTACCGTAAAGCGCGGCCATTGCCTTGTGCCCGGCCCAGCGAACAACCTTATCTTGTTTGCAGTGATGGCCGACGGCAAGGCATAAAAATTCATTTTAAAAGCCCCCCTAAAACAATTGTGGACCAGACCCAATCCTAAAACTTGTGATGATCGTCACGGTGTCGGCAGCTGCCGCTATTTGCTTCAATGCTTCTTGCTCTGCAACTTCCAACCTGCGTTAGTTATCTCCGGACAGGCCTGTAGCTCAGGTGGACATGGGACGCAGAGAATCGACACATGCCAGCCTGGATTCACGATATGGGTAAGATGCTCCATTAATTTGGGGGTTAATAGCACAGGCCTGTTAACAAGACTTGCAGCGGGTTGGTCGACTTTTTACGGAGGATGCCAGGCAGGAAAAAGGGAGCTTCGCTTCAGGCGAATCTAGAACCAATGAGAGTAGGTGGATCCAGCAAAGAGCGCAAAGATACTTCAACTGAACGGACAGAGATACAAACAGCCTTACCCGGGGCGGAAATTCGGTTTGTTGGCGCACAACAGCCTTGACGCCCCGGGTGTCTATTTGGGTAAACTTGGCCGGTATGAAGGCATTGTCAACCGCAGGTGCCCATGAATGAAAGGCTCGCTGCAAAAGGCCGGACTAAGATGCGAGTTTTCGTATCTCGTCCTGCCGCACTCGGTCTGAATCGAGCCCTCTCCAGAAAGTCAGGACCCCATTGAGCATTTCTACCCCGCCTTGGATGAACTTCTCCGTGTCAATATCCGAGTGGCTGAAAAATTCACCTTCGAGTTCCTCCCAGGTGTGTTTGGCATGCTGGTCTTCAACCATATCGTGCCAGGTAAAAAAGCCGAGGGGCAGGCCGGGGCATTCGCGAGCTTTAAATATGCGCAACCCGCCGATCAGTTCTTTCCAGAATCCTGCAGCGGCCCAATTTTCAACTGCAAAGCTGGCGCCCGTCGCTGTGCTGGCATCCTCAGAGGCATAGATTCTTGCCAGTTCATCGCAGAAAAAGAGTGTGCTTTTCGATCCGTGCTTTCGCTTCCCGACATCTTTGAATTGCAGACCCAGGTGAGTGGTTGTGTGTAGAAGCCACTCGAAATGAGCCGCAGCAAAGTAAAAAGTAGATCCGTCCACCGTACCTTCAAATTCGGATGGTTCTGCCTTATGCTGCCCAGAGGCATTGCGATCCGAGGATTTCCTTTCGGGATTGTGAAAGGAAACTCCCAATTCGTTCATTAATATTTCCTTTGAGGCGTGCATCGCCTCCAGGGTAGGCGCATTGATGGTTTTCAGCAATTGCGCCACAATGAAAAAATTGGAAAAAACGGAGAATTGCGTCAGGAAATGACAAAGGTCTTTTCTCTCGAATTCTCCCTTTTCGAACCAATGAGTGTATTGGTTGTTCACGATTACTTCGTGCGGCAGAATGTCCCGTTCGATACGTTCGACGAGACTGCAATACTTTTCAACGCTATCCTGTGGATAGGAGGTCGCCTGAAGGCGGGCGCGAGTTTCCTGCGCGCGCCGGCTTGCATAATCCGAAGCCATACCTGCTTCCCCTTTTTGTTTCTGATTTCCTGTCTTTCCAAAATCTGTCCATCGAGGTACTACCTGAAATAAGGATGCTCTCCCGCCATCCCATTTTTCAATATCTGGCGGTGAGATCGCTCCGGGATGGCATCTTGAAAAGCCCGATTTGTTTGGTGGTGCCGGGGGGGTGGAATTGAACCGTCGACATGCGGATCTTCATTCCGTACAAGGCGCGTTTCACTAATCTGCATAGGCATTGAGGATGCACCCGCACGAATACCGGGGAGGCGAGAAGCCTTCCTTCCCTCCATCCTGTTCATGAAGTGTCATCATCTCCGCGCAGTTACCCACCATTTACCCACAGCCCGCGGCGCGCTCGATTTGAGGACAGGAGTCCCATTTCGGGCTACCCCAGCATCGCCCCTGCACCCTCGATCAAAGCGCATGTGACCCGCTGGCGGAATCGGGACAAAAACAGACAATTTCGTCAAGATACCAGTTCTCGAAAGCCGTTGGTTCTAATCAAAAGGTTTATTGAATACCACGATGCAATATCCTATAATTTCAATATTCACGTCACCAAAGATAGAAGGGACACTTATATGAAACTCCTCCGCCTCGTCACGCTTAGTGCGTTTTGTGGCTTTGCCACTTTAAGCATCATCGGATTTACTGCACAGGCGCAAACACCCGAAATGTTGGTGGATTTCAGTGCAGACCAAGACGTAAATGCCGTAAATAGCATAGTCACTAAATGGGGAGACCAAACCACAAACCATTATGACGCGACACCAATCACCGCCAACGGCCCTACGCTCACGACGGCGGTTATCAACGGTAGGAATCGCCCGGTACTTCAATTCGACGGGACCAACGTGTTGGTTGCTCTTCCGCATGTTCCACCGACAGGGACGCTCTTTATTGTGCTTAGCAATACGGCCCCTGATGGGAGTGACACCCGCGTAATTGGATGGGAAGGTTCATGCAATGGCACGCACGGGATTGGAATGTCTGCCAATTACAGATATCAAGGACTCATCGCTATCGCAAGAAATAGCAATGCATCGGGGGACATATCCATATCACCTGGCATTAGTGATGTGGAGGTTGTCACGATGAGTTGGGGTATTGAAGGCGTTACGTTAGAGCGGAGGCTGGTCGATGGTCAGGTTGTCAGCGCTCCGTCCAACACGAACATCAACTCCGTTAGCGACGGCGGATTTGCGCTTCATATTGGTGGTCCAGGCGATTACCCAGCTTGTCTTTCTCAGCCTTTTACGGGAAATCTTGCCGCCATACGAGTGTATAACGGGCAGCTTAACGCTTCCGAACGCGCTGCAGTGGCGAGCACTCTTTACAGTTACTGGATAGGTTTGAGGTTTGCGGGAACGCCAGGACAGCCAGACTGTCGTGGGAAGAGCATTTCGGCATTACCCGCACAAGTTCAGCAGGGAGTCCATAAAGCCGCTGCAGCTCTGGGGTTCGCAAGCGTAAAAGAATTGAAGGATGCCATTATCGCATACTGCAAGGACTAAGATCGGCCTCAGTGCTATTTAACATTCGCGGGGCAGGAATGTATCGTCTTCTCTGCCGCAACGGACATGGATGCCGGGGATTCACGCCTCTCTGCTTACGTTCGCTTTAATCCGTTGGAAGTGATTCCGTGACAACTTGTACAAGAACTGTTGCGGTTTCGTGATCATCGGAAAAGAGCAAATCGATGCCGGGAAAAATTCCATTTTGAGGCGAAGCGGTTGACTGAAGGAAAAGAAATTCTGCGCGCAAAGATCGATCGTCAGGAGAAACAGCATAGTTACCCACAATGTACCCACAAGGCATCATGCGACAACCTGAGACCAGGAAAATGGAATTTGTAAGTGGAAGGAAATCAGGGAGTTGTGTGGTGCCGGGGGGCGGAATTGAACCGTCGACACACGGATTTTCAGTCCGTTGCTCTACCGACTGAGCTACCCCGGCATTTGCGGAACAACTGCAAAGAGGAAGTTTTATACCATTGACGAGAGAAAAAATCTACCCAGATATTGAAATATCTTTTGACTCCCGTAAATCCCCGGGCTTCATCACTTCCGGGATTCCGGTCCCGCCGCCCGAAAGCGATCCGGATAAGCCGCGACGAGCATTGGCGGCACGTCCGGCGCCCGCCCGTCCAGCTCTTCCAGTATTTCCATGGCATTTACCAGCGCCTGGCCGCGAAAGTGATTGTTCGTGACGGCGTAGGTTTCCTCCGTCCCCTGCTGCACCTTTTTTATCTGCGCTGCCAGCTGCTTCACTTCCTGCTTCGTATACAGATAGTCATAGCGGGCATCCCGTCCGGCATCCTCCTTGAACCAGTTCCCGTAATTGCGCCCGTGCAGCCGAAAATATCCCAGCCGCGCGGTGACCCTGGCATCGGGACGCAGCGAATCGCCGATTACCGGCTGATCCACATTGCAAAAAGCAACACCCCGTTCGCGCAGGAACTCGTAAAAGGATTCCTTGTCCCAGCTCCCGTGCCGCACTTCCAGTACCAGCGGAAAATCGGGCAGCAGCCGAAACAGCCGGTCCAGGTATTCCTCCTGCTCCGGAGCATGGCGAAAACGCCAGGGAAACTGAATCAGCAGCGCGCCCAACACTCCCGCTGCCACCAGCGGATCCATCGACCGACGCACCTCCTCGCAATCCGCTTTCAGCGCCGACTCCTCCCCGGCTCTGTTTTCGTGCGAGATCCTGTTCCATGCCTTCGCGGTGAATCTGAACGCCGGATTGTTCTTCACACGTCGTGCCCAGGATGCCGTGTCCCTGGGACGCGGCGGCGCATAAAATGAACTGTTGATCTCGATGGTATCGCAATACTCGGAAAGGAATGCAAGCGGATCCAAGGACTTGGTCCCGGGATAGACGATCCCCTCCCAATCCCTGTAATTCCACCCCGCGGGTCCTACACGCAGGCTGGAGTTTCTCCTGGCCGATTGGAACAATGAGCCCTGGAACATAGTATGAAATTCCGGCTACGCCGGCATCACGCCGATCGGCGCTCCCGGCTTCAGGTCCAGTGCGGATGCGGCGGATCCATTTTTCACACAGATTTCCAGATAGCCGCACGACCCTGGAACAACAAACGCTTCCCCGGGCGCCCCTTCCGCGAATGTCCCGCGGAAGTTCGCCACTTCCCTCTGCCCGGTCAAAATTATCTTTGATTTGGGCGGCACATCCTCCGGCCGCAGATTCGTGACCGCATTCCCGAACTGGTCGATCATCAGGATGGCGCCCTGGATCACGCCTTCGCGCACCTTCTTGACCGCGGGAATCTTCAGTCGCACCGGATCCTCTATGCGCGGGCCGATTTGCTCCAGCGGAATGCCTCGGCTGATCCATGCCGCAATAGGAGCAAAAATATCCCGGCCATGGAAGGTGTTGGCTACAGGCTTCCGAAAATAGTGGTCCGCCGTGATTTCGCAGGCGGTAAAATCCTCCTGACTGTCCATGACATAACTCAGGATTCCATTGTCCGGGGCCACGAAAAAATGACCGCCCGCGGTGGCAACCAGCGCTCTCCGCGCAGTCCCCACCCCCGGATCCACGACCGCAAGATGAACCGTCTTTGGGGGAAAGAGAGACCAGACCTGTCCCAACCGGAATGCTCCGCCAAAAACATCCTGCGGCGGAATCATATGGCTGATGTCCACGAAGGCAAGGCCCGGATTCAGACCAAGCATGACTCCTTTCATTGCCGCCACAAAATGGTCCCGCAATCCGAAATCCGTCAACAACGTCACGATCCCCGAAGTCGTCATAGATCCCCCAGTTATTCTTCCGTCATCAGCCAGCCTTCGCGATAGACAGATCTTGTTCCTATCGACTGGCTACTGGCGGCTGACGACTGATATGATATTCTAAACGGCATGAAACAGAGAATTTATCTTGATAATAGCGCCACGACCCGAGTAGACGAATCGGTCATCGAAGCCATGCTGCCCTGTTTCAGGGAAACTTTTGGAAATGCCAGCTCCGTTCATCTCTTCGGCCAGGAAGCCCGGGGCATCATCGAAAATGCCCGGCGCTCCGTCGCCGATCTCATCGGCGCCGACACGCGCGAAATCGTATTCACATCCGGAGGAACGGAATCGGACAACTCTGCCCTGTGGGGAATTTTCCGAAGCGCGCGCCGCCCCAGCAATCATATTATAACCACCAAAATCGAGCATCCCGCGGTCCTGACCACGTGCCGAACCATGGAAGCCGCCGGCGCAGAGGTTACCTATGTGCCGGTCGATTCCTCCGGCCGCGTCGATCCTGGAGAAATCGAAAAAGCGGTCCGTGAAACCACGCTGCTCATCTCTGTCATGCATGCGAATAATGAAACGGGAGTGATTCAGCCGATCGAGGAGATCAGCCGGATTGCCCGCCAACACGGCATTCCGCTGCACACGGACGCGGTCCAGTCCGTGGGCAAAATTCCCGTGGATGTAAACACTCTCGGCGTGGACCTGCTGTCGCTTTCCGGCCACAAAATTCACGGCCCCAAGGGAATCGGTGTCCTGTATATCCGGAAGGGGACCAAAATTTCTCCATTCATGACCGGAGGTTCTCACGAAAGAAAACGCCGCGCCGGAACTGAAAACGTTCCGGGCATCGCAGGCCTGGGCACGGCCGCCCGTCTTGCGCGGGAGCGCCTGCCGGAGATGCAGACACGCGTGGCGGCCCTGCGCGATCATCTCGAAAAGATCGCTACGGAAAAGATCTCCGGCGCACGCATCAACGGCCTGGAACCGCGGCTGCCCAACATTTTGAACATCTCTTTTGAGAGGCTTGAAGGCGAAGCCGCTGTCATTGCGCTGGATCTGGAAGGCATCGCGGTATCCACGGGATCCGCCTGCTCCGCGGGATCCGTGGATCCATCCCATGTGCTGATGGCAATGGGACTGCGCCCCGAGGTCGTCCAGAGTTCCCTGCGCTTCAGCCTCTGTTTCTATAACACGGTGGAGGAAGTCGATAAAGCCGTCCAGACACTGGAGGCCATTATCCAGAGACTGCGAAAGCTCTCGAGGCACACAATCTGATCGGGATCGGCCGTTGAAATGGCGGCTTCCCGGCCTTGCTCATAAACAGGCTTCTGCGAGGACCATGAACGACAGCGCACGCAAATCCGATTTGAGTCTTGCACGCACCCTCATCCTCGATGAGCTGTTCGACCTCTCCCTGTACCGCAAGCTCCACTCGATCTGCGATGCAGAGTTGCAGAAGGTGCTCGAAGAACTGATAGCGGTCGAAGTCCGGCATTTCGCTTTTTGGCAACACTTCTTCAAGCTGCAACTCCCGAACCTCGGATTGTTCCGTCGGCTCAAGTTCTGGTTCATCGTCCTGGTCTGCCGGATTTTCGGCGCACCCGCCATCGATCTTGTGCTGGAAGCCATCGAAGTCTTCGGCGTCCGGAAATACCTGGATGTCTGGGAGCGATACAAAGATGAACCGCTGGGACAGGCCGTGCGCGGGGTTCTGCAAGACGAATTCGGCCACGAAGACATGGTCGTCACGCGCGTCAAGGAGAGGATCATCAACCCGGATCGTGTCCGGAACATCTTCCTCGGAGTAAACGATGGCATGGTCGAGATTCTTGGCGCGGTCAGCGGCTTTTTCGCCAGCTTTGGGCAGAACTCGCTGGTGCTGGTAGCCGGGCTGACTACCGCCGTTGCCGGCGCCATCTCGATGGGAGCGGGCGCCTATGTCGCGCTGAGCTCAGAAGAGGAAGTTCGAAAAACACAGGATGAGAAGGCGAAGTTCATGGGAGAAACGGGCAACTCCTATCGCCGCGAGTCCGTATTCAAATCGGGCATCATCGTCGGCATCAGCTATTTCATCGGATCCTCCTTCCCCATGATGCCGGTTCTCTTCGGAGCCAAGACCGCGCTCCCGTCCGTTATTTGCGGAGGAAGCATGATCCTGCTGGTCTCGATCACCCTCGCGTTCCTCTCCGGCATGGATATCCGCAAACGAACGCTGACCAACCTGATCCTGATCGCACTCGCCGTCGGCATCACCTATCTGATCGGCATTTCCGTCCGATCACTCCTTGGCATCCGGATTTAGGATAATTTTCCAGTGATCTTCGTGAAATCCGCGGCCTGCATTGCTTTTTTGCTCTGAATTTCTTTAGCCACACGAACTTGGTTCACTTTTGAGGGCCTATTCTGCTACCCTGTGTAAGTATATGGAATGTTTTCCCAAGGATGAGGCTGCAACATTTTCGCCGCCTCCGTATGCCGTTATTTCGACCGCAGAAGACTTTCAAAAAGTGCTTCCGTCGATCCTTGCTGCCCCAAGACTGGCCATCGATATCGAAGCGGACAGCCTGTATCACTACCATGAAAAGGTCTGCCTGATCCAGGTTTCCACGGATACCGACACTTCGATTCTGGATCCGCTGGCATTGACGGATCTGAAGGAATTGGGCCCTCTGTTTTCAAGCCCTTCCGTAGAAAAGGTTTTTCACGCGGCAAGCTATGACGTTCACTGCCTGCGCCGAGATTACGGATTCTCGTTCGTCAATATTTTTGACACGCATGTCGCCGCGCAGCTGCTTGGCTATGAGTTTCTCGGTCTCGGAGCCCTGATGGAGCAGATTCTTGGAGTTTATCACTCCAAGAGGCGACAACGGGACGACTGGTCGCATCGCCCGCTTGAATCGGAGCAGCTCGAGTATGCAGCCATGGACACGCATCACCTGCTGCGCTTGAGAGACGTGCTGGAAAATGATCTGCAGCAGAAGGGCCGGCTCAGCTGGGCGTTGGAAGAATTCGAAACCGCCGCGGCCATCGAGCGTCCCGAGAAGGAATTTGATACGGAGGGATTCCGGCGGATCAAAGGGAGCCGTGATTTATCCCTGCAGGACCAGGTGATATTGCGCGCCCTCTACCTGCTGCGCGACACAATCGCGGAAAAACTGGACGTCCCGCCTTTCAAGGTCATGAACAACTCGGTACTGATCGACCTCGTGCATCGGCCGCCCATATCCCCGCGCGAAATGTTCAAAAGACCGGGGATCTCTTACAGAGTCGCGCGAAAATTTACCTCCGATATTCTCAAGACGATCTCGGAAGCTCGCAACCAGGACCCGTCGTTTCTCGAACAACCGCCGCGCAACAGCTGGAAGCCTCCCAGTCGCGCCGCCAAATCCCGGCTGGAAGCGCTCCGCCTCTGGAGACAGGAGAAGGCGGCCCAGCTCAAATTGCACGTGGGAGTTGTTTTTCCGGCTAATGTGCTGGAGAATCTGGCTGTAGCGCCTCCCGCGGACATCGATGAACTGGCCGGCATTCCCGGGATGCGCCGATGGCGTGTACGGGAATTCGGCGAGGAGATCGTGAGTATCCTCCGGAAATTGCAGCCCACGCCCGAAACACCATCCACTTAGATAGACGCTCGATCGTTTCAGGACCGCGATGCCCAAGGTACGCCTGAAGACGGGTTGGCTGTACCACCCGGTAACCATCTTCCTCTCCATCCAGGTTCTCTGGATCCTGCTGATGGTCGTGTGGATCTGGTGGTACATCGAAAAAAATACGCAACTTCGCGCCATGGCGGAGCGGTTGCGGACTCACGTCGAGGTGGACGGCTTCGGCTGGATCCCGATGCTGGTCGGGGCTCTCCTGCTGACCCTGTTCCTGGCCGGCGCCACCGTCATCTTCATCTATTACGTCAAACAACACAGCCTCAACAAAATGCAGCGTGCCTTTGTCTCCAACGTGACCCACGAACTCAAATCGCCGGTCGCCTCGATTCAACTGGCGCTCGAAACAATGGCGATAAGGGAACTCTCGCCGGAGAAAAAGCGCGAATACCTGGCCATGATGCTCGACGACACCGAGCGCCTCACCACGCTGATCGACAGAATCCTCGGAGCTGCGCGCATTGAGAAAATGCGCGGGCGATATACACTCGCACCCGTCAGCATGCGGCATTTCCTCGAAGAGGTCCTCACCGAGGACCGGCATCTCTACGAGAAAGACGGCCGCACCATCATTCTGGAAAAGGGACGAGATGCCCGCGTTGCCATCGACCGAGCAGCCATGCGCGTCGTCCTGGCTAACCTGCTCGAAAACGCGGCACGCTATTCGCCCAGGGACTCCAAAATTCGGATTCGCCTGCACCGGGACCTGCGGAGCTGCCGGCTCGATGTCATCGATACCGGCGATGGGATCAGAAGCAAAGACCTCAAAAACGTGTTCAAGATGTTCTGGAGAAGCTCGGAAGAACAGAAATCACGCGTGCGCGGCACAGGGCTCGGACTCTATATCGTTCGCAATATCGTAAAAGATCATGGAGGCAAGGCATGGGTGTCCAGCCAGGGGATCGGCCGCGGATCCACCTTCAGCGTGCGCCTGCCCCGCTTCCGGAAATATTGGAGTCTCCCGGCCCGAAAGAGCCTGGTTGCGCAAGCGGAAAAATAGAATTCGAGGCCTGCTTCAGGCCGCTGTTGAGCGATTATGAAACCACGCATTCTTCTGGTCGAAGATGAACTAAATCTGGCGCGACCGCTTCAATTCAACCTGGAACAGGATGGATATGATGTCCAGGCCACACCGAGCGGGAAAAAAGCGCTCCAGATGCACGCCAGTGAACCCTTCCACCTGATCATTCTCGACCTCATGATCGAGGAAATGGATGGGTTTGAAGTTGCCCGCCAGCTGCGCCAGCGCGATCAGAGACTCCCGATTATCATGCTTACCGCGCGCTCGGCTATCGAGGATCGCATCCACGGGCTCGAAATGGGCGCCGACGACTACATGATCAAACCGTTTCACCTGCGCGAATTGCTGCTGCGAGTCGAACGGATGCTCGAACGCACAACCTGGTACGCTGCTAATACGCCTCCGCCGCAGCCATTGGTCATCGGCCGCTACTCGGTGGATCTCGAGAAACTCAGCGGCAGCGGCCCGCGCGGGCCGCTGCAGTTGACCGCACTGGAAGCCGGCCTGCTGGAAACGCTGACGACGCATCCGAACCACGTGTTCACGCGCGGCGAACTCCTGGAAAAAGTCTGGGGATATCACTCGGAAGTGGAGACGCGAACCGTGGATAATTTTATTGTTCGCTTGAGAAAGTATTTCGAGGAAGAACCGGAACAACCGCGACATTTTGTGAGCCTTCGCGGCAAAGGGTACATGTATGTTCCGTAATCCACAGGGAGCGGGCGAGACGCGATTTCAGATTTCAGATTCCAGATTCCGGATTCCGGATTCCAGATTCCGTAATATAACCCCGGGCTCGCAAACTCGCCCGGAGCTACTATCTTTCGCGCCTCCGGCGCTGGATCTTTGTTCCATCTATATACTAAGCACCGGAACCGCGCCTCATCCAGCCCCGGCAGGGGCGATCAGAAAGTAGCCAGGGGTGAGCGGAGCGAACCCCTGGTAGAGGAGCGAAAAAATTGGAGCCCTGAAGGGGCGAAAGAAGGGCAATTGCGAGAGACGCAGGCTGTCCCGGTGCGCTCCCAGTCTGGAATCAAAAATTTTGAATCAATAGTATTCCGGGTGCTTTTCTTTCAGGCGCGCCAGATTCTTCTTTCGATTCTCGCCCCGCTCTTCGCTGTTGAACACGGCTTTGGCCGTCAGGCTCGAGTGATGAAGAACGTAGGTATCCAGGGAAAGCCCCAGGACATATCCGGATTTGCGAAGCCGCCGGCAGTAGTCATCATCATCTCCGCCGTGGCTGAAATTCTCATCCAGAAGGCCGATGGAATCGATCGTTCTTCTCTTGAGCGCCACGCAGAAAAAGGCGAGCATTCCTTCAACCAGGATTCCGGCACGGCGAAAATGGTAGCCAAGGATCCGGTTGCGTTCGTGCAGATCCTCGGTGAGGAACTTGGGTATCTGGGGCACCAGGGTTTCACGTACGCGCTCCACGCACTGCCAGTCGGCCGGGCTTGAATTCAGCGGCCCGACCGCACCGATGCGCGGATGCGTGTTCAAAAACGTAATCATGTTTCCCAGCCATCCCTGCGAAACTTCGATATCGTTGTTCATAAGAACAACATAGGGACTCTGGCCAAGCGAAATGCCCTGGTTGATGGCGCCGCACCAGCCGCGATTCTCGCGATTGCGGACAATGGTGATGCGGTTCGTATAGATTTTGTGCAGATCGATTGTTTCATCGGTGGAGGCATTATCAATGATGTAGATATGAAATGGCACATCCGTGTATCGATAGATGCCTTCAATAAGATTGCGCGTATAGGCGTACTGATTATGAACCGGGATGATCAAATCTGCGGTATTTTCTGACTGAACGCTCATGGTCTAATCCTGCATTGTATATTTGCGTCTCCCAGTACATATCGACCATGAGTGGAAAACCTGAATGTTTTTAAGCGGAAGGATTTGAGCCGCATCCGGGGCGATTCCGGCGTCTCCCCGGGTGCGGGCAATTATGATTTGGGCGCGTAGTATCCTTTGCGGGCGCGGACGCGAACGCCCCGCACTTTGCAGCGCAGATCAATCGAGCGGTAGGATCCGTCCTTTTTCTTATTCGTTGCGCTATACGCCAGGCTGTACTGGCCTTGAATATCCTCGCCGATGGCCTTGAAGGCATCCTGGATTTCGGTGAACTTGGCGCGTGGAGAGAAGAAGACGCCCCCGGTCTCCTCGGCAAACTTTTTCAGCACCCCGAAATTGGTCGATTCATCCCCACGCACGCCGATGCCATAGATGAGCACGTCATTTTTCTGCGCAGCCTGGATGGCGTCCTCCTTTTTCATCTTGCTGGAGGTATCATCCCCGTCGGTAATGACGACCATGACCTTCCGGCCGACCTCGCCTTTGAGTTTTTCGTCCGCGGCGAGAAATACCGCATCATAGAGAGCCGTGCTGTTTCCCGCCCGGAGGCTCTCGAGAGCGTTCAGCAGTTCTTTCTGGCTTTGGGTAAAATCCTGAACCAGGTTCACATCCGCGTCGAATTGGATGATCAGCGCAAGATCCTTATTGCGACGAAGCACCTCTTTGAAGAATTCCGAGGCGGTGGCTTTCTCGAAATCGAGCTTGTTCTTGACGCTGCCGCTGGTGTCGATAAGCAGGGCAATCGTCAGCGGGACATCGCTTGTTTTTCCAAGCGTGTCGAAATACTCGATCTGTTGGGGGACTCCGTTTTCGAAGATCTGAAAATCCTCCGCCTTCAGTCCGTGGACGGGATGTCCCTTTCCATCAACCGCGGTGAAAACCACATTGACCAGGGCTACCTCGGCGCGAATGGTTGTTTGGGCATCCTGGGCTTGAAGGCTGCATACGGACAGAATCGGACTTAAAAGGAGAACGCTGGCGATCAGAGGGTGAATGCGCATGGCACCTCCTCAATGCGCACGGGGAGTAACCCGCAGCGATATGTCCACGATTCCGTTTTCATCGTCCATTTTCATATCGACATCGGAATCGGAGATAGGCTCATAGATGCGCGCCTGGTTGAGATACTGTAGGGTGAGGGAAAGCATTTCCGGATTGAAAATCCCCCCCTCGCTGAAGAAAAGACGTTTTTTCAGATCCAGCGGATTCACGGCACCGCCACTGATAATGTTGATTTTGCCGACGGTGTATATTTTCCCCTCCGCACATTCCATCGTGCAATCGACAGTCCGTCCCGATTCATTGATGGATTCCCGCAGAGGGCAGCGCGCCCCCATGTAGCCCAGCGCTCTGAAGGAATCCTCAACTCTGGCCTGCCATTGAGACGCTTTATCCGGGCTGTAGGGCTGATTTTTCTTGAGAGGACATAGCTGCATAAGAGTTTCCGCGGCAATCGCCTTTGTTTCCCTTACCGCCAATTTTCCCGTTGTGTACCGGGGCCCTTCCTTCACCGTGATTCGAATGACGGCTGTCTTCTCCTCACCGGCCGCCTGGATCCGAACATCCGGTAATCCTAATTGTACCTTTAGAAAGCCGGCATCCCGGTATATTTTCTCTACCTGGAGCAAATCGTTCGGCAGTAATGCCGCAACATAGGAATTCCCTTCCCGACAATACCGCAAGGCCATTTTGAGCTGTGCGGTGCTGACCAGCTCATTCCCCTCGAACTGAACGGATGCAATCCGCGTTGGATGATCCTGGGAGATGGAGACCGCCGGGAATAATAGAAGTGCGGAAAAAAGCAGGCAAAAACTTCGCATAAGAAGGCTTCAGTGGTCATTCACATCATTCATGGCGGCTTTTGCCCTGTTTTGCCACAAACCTGTGAACCACACAAAAGAATTAGGTGTTTTCTCTGGAAAAAAGGATGCGGGAGCAGCTGTCGCAGGCGTGAATGCTTTCGGTGCGCATCAACTCCGCATACATCTGGGGCCGGATACGAACATGACAGGCACTGCAGAGCTCGTCCTTTGCCTCCGCCAGGGCAATCCCCTTCCTTGCATCGGCGATGCGCCGGTACCTGGACAGCAGTTCGGTTCCGACCTGAGATTCCATCAGTCCTCTCTGCCCGCCCAGCTGCGTCAGTTCGGCTTCGATGGCCGGAATGGAATCCGCGGCCTTCTTGATCTCTTCCTGGATTGCGGCGCAATTCTTCTGCATTTCCTGTTCCGCGCCCTTCAACTGCTTTTCCATCCCTTCCATCTCTTCCATGAATTCCAGAATTTTGTCTTCCTCATTGCGGATAGCGTCTTCCGCCATCTGGATTTCGTGAAGCATGGCCGTGTATTCCTTGTTGGTCTTGACCGTCATGAGCTGATCTTTCAATTTTGAAAGCTTGGTTCGATTCAGATCAACCTGTCCTTCAAGGGTACGCCGGTGGTTGGCGAGATCTTTAAAATGCGTAACGCGATCCTGATGTTCCGCACGGATGCGTTGAATTTCACTCTCGAGCTGTTGATTTTTGCTGGGAATTTCGGAGGCTTGTTTTTGCAGACTGGCGATCTTCAGTTCCAGGTCTTGTAGGGCTATCAGGTTCCGAAGATCAGGATTCACCTTTTCGCCCCCTCCAACGAAGCAATCCTGGAGGAGGACACTGCCCACATTTGGAGCGGGCTGGCATACCTGCAGTCTCGTCTGTCGTTTTGTGCGTATGTCATAAGCCTATACGAGTAGGCAATATACACTTTAAGGTGGGTAAGTGTCAATTGTCAGTAGGCAGCAGGCAGTGGGTAGTGGGCAGGATAGACTTGACGAATTCGGGAAAGCACTCCAGAATCTGCCGGTATGAGAGCCGTTGTGCAGAGAGTGGCAAAAGCGGAGGTTGTGGTTGACGGCAATTGCGTAGGTCGCATTGGACACGGAATCCTGGCGCTTGTTGCAATTTCGAGAAATGATACCGAGAAAGAACTGCACTGGATGGCCAGGAAAATTGTTGAACTGAGAATGTTTGACGACCCCGAAGGCAAGTTAAATCTCAGCCTGCAGGAGGTAAAGGGACAGTTGCTCGTTGTTTCCCAATTTACGCTTTATGGAGATTGTAAAAAAGGACGGCGTCCTTCTTATATTGAAGCGGCTCTGCCTGCGGAGGCGGAAAAGCTATATCACCAGTTTGTAGATATTGTCCGGCAATTTGTTCCGGATGTCCAAACAGGCAAATTTCGAGCCATGATGGATGTCCAGTTAACGAATTCCGGTCCCGTCACCCTTATCCTCGAAAATTAGTATTCCCCACTGCCCACTGCCTACTGCCTACTGACTACTGACTACTATTCGGTTATTGATTCCTTCGCCGCCGGTTCGTAAGATTAACAACTATGGTACTAAGCAAATTTGCGGTGAACCTCATCTTTGGCATTGTCGTTGCCGTACTTGCAGTGACTGCCGGGATATTTCTATTTCCCGGAGCCGATCATCCGGCGCAGCGCGAACAGGCGCCGCCAGCCCAGGCCCAAATGCCGGCAAACAATCCGCCGGTGGATTCTGCGGGCCGAATCCAGGCTCTCGAGCAACTGATGTCGAGAGAGCCTCAAAACGCGGACTATCCCGCGCAGGTGGGAAATCTCTATTATGATCTCGGAGAATATCCCAAAGCCGCGGAATTCTATCAGAAAAGCCTGAATCTCCGTCCCAAGGACCCCAGCGTCGAAACGGATCTGGCTACCTGTTATCACTACATGGGCCAGGACGATAGATCGCTGGAGATTTTGGATAACGTTCTGCGATACAATCCGGGCTTCACGCAGGCGAAATTCAACAAGGGGATTGTGCTGATCGAAGGCAAAAAGGATGTGAAGCGCGGAATTTCCATTTGGGAAGATCTGCTGCGAACCGATCCCACTTACAGCCAGAAAGCGGAACTGGAACAGCGAATCCAGAAGCTGAAGGCATCTGTTCAGTAGAAGCCAATAACATTATGGCAACGTTATTTCTTCGCTTTTTCATCCTGGTTTTCCTTCTCTGGCTTCTCCAGCGTTTGCTCTCGAAGGTACTGCGCCCGTCCAGGCCGAATGCCGAAGGACAAAGCCCTGCAGCAAGCCCGAATAACATGGTCAAAGATCCCGTCTGCGGCATGTACATGGACTCGCGCCTGGCCATCCGGATGGAGAAACGGAAGGAAACTCTTTATTTTTGTTCGGAAGATTGCAAAAACAAATATCTGGGTAAAGGCACGGAAGAAGCCGGGGCTCAAAACTCCCCTACCGTGTAATTTTTCACAGTATGCCATTTCGGAGTTGAAAACCTGGTTTGCCATCGTATAATGGGAATCCCTGGCATCCTGAATAACTTACATGGATGAGGTCCGGTCGAAAGTGGTTGATTTGGATAATCCGCGCTCAAAGAAACCGAAACGATTCTCTGAAGATATGATCCGCGAATGCCTTGCGGTGATGGAATCAGGTGATATCGAGGACCTTTTTGAAATCATTCCGAGGATCGGGGTGCTTCGCGACAAGCGTTTCCATCAGCCCCTGCTCACATTTCTCACAAGCGACGACATCAAGAAATGCGAATTCGCGGCCTACTGCATGGGAGCCATGGCGGACCGGGTGTTCGTGGAACCCCTCAAGACAGCTTTTCTGAAAGCCCGGCAGCTGAAAGGGTTTGGAGCCCAGGAACTGCAGATCGCTATTATTGAGGCGATCGGTTCAATCGGTGACGATGCCGCGGTCGATTTTTTCCTCCCTGCGCTGAAGTCATGCTGTGCTACAAAAGCGGCCGGCGAAAGCAAGGGAGCCAGCAGGAATGCCGGGCGGATGAGCAAATGGATCATCGAATCCCTGGGCGCGATTGCGCAGCAGGGAGGAACGCGTTCATTGCATGCCCTGCTTGAATTGACTTCCCACGATGATGCGGAAATTCAGGCGCAGGCTCTGTCCGAGCTTTCCGTAGCTTATTGGCACCGACCCAACGAGATAGAAGATTCCACGCTTGAAAAGATTTACGAACTGACCAAGCATGACGATTCCATCGTCGCCGAGTCCGCACTCGCGGCACTGCAGAATCTCGCCGATGTGGGATGCCTGCGTGCTGAAGAACTCTTCGCTTCTTCCGAAGATCAGGAAGAAGATCAGTAAATCCTGCCACCAATCGCCTGGAATGAAGCCGGATCCCCTACCGAAGGCGAAGCCTTTCGCTGCAAATTCTGGAGAGAAATTCTGGACACCCATCCAAATTCTGGACACCCATCAATTCATATCAAATTTCAAATTCTGGACACCCATCAATTCATATCCGCATCAATTCGCTGGTGTCGACAATTAGACTAGACGCTCCGAGTTGACGGCGGGAGACCACCGCACGCCCTGCATCTCGCCAGCAAGAGCAAATTTGCATCCACCACAGGCCTTTGCCGCCGGGACGTCGGTGCTCCTGGCAGGCCATGGCTATAGGCAAAAAAAAGCCCCGGTGCGCGCACTGGAATCTCTCCTTTGCATGCACCGGGGCAATAATCCTGCGCCGCGTGTACTTACTTCTTTACCGACTTCTGCAGCACATCAATGATCTGTTTGGAAGTTTCAATCTGATCCGCCTTCTTCCCGATCTTGAGGTAGGTTTCAAACGCTTTGATGGCTTCCGGCATGGTTTCGGTCTTGCCGGACAGGCACATACCCAACTGGTAATAGGCTTCGGCGAAACTCGGGTCCGCAGCAATGGCCTGCTTGAATGATTCCGCCGCTTCCGCGGTCTTGCCGTTGTTCACCTGGGTCGCGCCGATGTTATAGAAGTTCTGTGCCGAAGCTCCCGGATTCAGGGTGGCGGCCTTTTTAAACGCTTCCTGCGATTCGGCGTTCTTCCCCATTTTGCTCAACAGCACGCCCATGTTGGTATACAGAGCAGCGTCGTCGGGTTTGACCGTGATGGCCTTCTTGTATGTTTCGAGGGCATCGTCATTCTTGTTCATCTTTGAATAGGAATCCGCCATGTTGCCAAGGATGTTGGATTGCTCCGGATCCTTTTCAAGAGCTTTCTTGAATTCGGCAATGGCTTCTTCGTGTTTTCCTTCCGCCGCGAGTTTCAAACCCGAATCGAATAAAGTCTGCACTTCCGCGGAAAACGATTTTCTCTTTTCGGCTTTTTCCGCTTCCTTCTGCAACTGTTCACGCTCCTGGTCGGTATACTCGAATGCGAGTTTGCCGTCGGCGCCAGGTTTCAGCGAAAAGTCCACATTGGTCGGAGCCTGAATTGTAGCGGACAAAGGCTGTTTGAAATCGGGGCTGAACCCGCTGGCACGAACAACAACGCGGTATTCACCGGCCGCGATCCCCATGTAAATCCAGGCGCCTTTTTTATCGGACTTGGTCGTATATACGCGGGATTTGGAATCCAGTGCCTGGATGGTGATCTGAGCGCCCACCACGGGCTGCCCTTTGTCATCCGTCACCTTGCCCTGGAAAATGCGGTTCTGCGCAACAGCAGGCAGAGTCATCGCAATCAACAAAAGCAGAGAAACACCTATCAACACAAAATGCCTGGACGAGATATGCATGGAGCCTCCTTGCAGTTCTCACAAATAAGAATGCACAATTGCTAACCGAGCTATTTTATTGACGCAGCAACCACTTGTCAATAAACCTGCACATCGCCTTTGCGGTCTTTTTTGCGCCGCCGGCTCTGAGAGCTCCAAGTCCATGACAAGTTCGATAGGATAGATTCTCAATCCCTCAGGAAGTTGCAGATATTTTTTGAATCGTTCGTAACGGGAGCGGGAGGCAGGCTCCGAAGAAACATACGGCCGTAACTCTTGGTAAGGATACGCTTATCCAGGAGCGCAAGGATCCCGCGATCCGTCTTGCTGCGGATGAGGCGTCCCATCCCCTGCTTCAGCAGAATCGTGGCGGTAGGAATCTGGTAATCATAAAAAGCATTCCCGCCTGATTCATTGATCTGGGCAATACGGGCAGCCACGACCGGATCGCTGGGCACCGAAAACGGCAGTTTGTCGATGACGACACAGCTTAACTGATCTCCTTGCACATCAACTCCTTGCCAGAAACTGCTGGTGGCAAAAAGGACGGCGTTCGGAGTTCTCCGGAACAATTCAAGCAGCGCAGACTTGCTTTTTTCGCCCTGAATCAACAGTGGAAACGGCAGCCTGTTCTTCAAGGACTGATAAACCTGTTCCATCTGGCTATAGCTGGTAAACAACAGGAACGCCCGCCCCCTGCTTGCTTCGAGGATGGTCTCGAGTTCCTTCGACGCCTGCCGCACCCATCCTTCCTCCCGCGGTTCCGGGATGTTCTTGGGGATATACAAAATCGATTGGCTGGCAAAATCGAAATGGGAAGGGACGATGAGTTCGTCCGCCTCGTCAATCCCCAGCCGGGATTTTGCAAACTGGAAATTGCCTCCGGTTGACAGGGTTGCCGATGTCAGGATGGCGGAATCAACAAAAGAAAACAGCCGATCCTTCATGATTGCCGAAATATTGATGGGGGATGCCCACAAAAAGACTCCGCGGCCGCGAAGCTCGCACCAGAACACATGTTCCCGGGAGTCCGATTCCAGGATAGTTCCCAGATCATCTGCCAGTTCCCGGTAGCGGCGGCTCAGCGCATCGATGCTATCGCTCTGGACCGAGAGATTCTTCAGCGCGGTCCGAAGCACTTCCAGTTGCGTGCGCAGTCCGCTGTAAGCCTCGCTTAAAAGATCTCCGCCGTTCAATCCCCGTCGAACCGCCGATCCGGACCCCAGCGGCTGAAGGACGTACCGTCCTTCCCTGCCATGAAATCGCCCGAAGAAATCCTTACCGCGCTCCTGCAGCCGGGCAATCTGCTCCGACAGGAAACTGGACAAGGCACCGGTTTCATTCAACACGCGGTCGGTGTCTCTTGCCAGTTCTTCCACGCGGTAATTGCTGACCATGACTCCAAAATATTGTGTCGCGACATCTTCAAGTTCATGCGCCTCATCAAAAACGATGATCGAATAGTCCGGGAGAACCGATCCAAAATCGCCCTGCCGCAGCGCCAGGTCCGCGAAGAAGAGATGATGATTCACAATGATGATATCGGATTGAAGGGCCTGCTGCCGGATTCGTGTGACGAAGCATGCATCGAAATTGCGGCATTTCTGCCCGGTACATATTTCGCGGCGTGCATCAAGATGGTGCCACAGCAGAATATCTTCCGGCAATTCGGACAATTCCGCTCGATCCCCTGTATTGGTTTGCTGAGCCCATTTCCGGATAAGCTTCAGGTATTCCGGATCGTGGGGTGAGAAAAGATACGCCCCGCCTTCAATTTCTTCCAGGCGGTTCCAGCAGAGATAGTTGCTGCGCCCCTTCATATAGCAGACGGAGAGTTTACGGCCCAGCGCCTTTTCCAGGAAGGGGATATCCTTTAAAAAGAGCTGCTCCTGCAAATTCTTAGTGGCGGTAGAAATGATTACTCTTTTGTTGGAGAAGATTGCAGGAACAAGGTAGGCCAGCGTCTTCCCGGTTCCTGTTCCCGCCTCGACGCATAAGTGGCGGCTTTCGTCGATCGACCTCATGACGGCCTTTGCCATCTGGATTTGTCCAGGCCGATACTCGTAGAAAGGATGGCTCCCAGCAATCGGCCCCTCGGGACCCAGCATCTGTTCAAGCTCGTTGAGTGAATCCATGACCTGAAGCCTCTCCAGTCTAGTCACGAATCCTCCGGCCTTCCCTGGGGCATTCGTGTCGAAAAAAACAGTTTAACCCAGAGTCCCTGTTCAAAAAGAAAAAACCTGCAACTGCCTCCGCATATCCTGTAGTATCCCAGATGGAGGACACCCATGGAACTCAAGAACCCGGAAACCGCAATCCTGGACCACAAGGAGATCTACAAGGGAAAAATCGTCGGTCTGCATGTGGATACCATTCGTCAGGCATCCGGCGGAACCACAATCCGGGAGGTGGTGCTTCATCCTGGAGGAGTGACCGCGGTTCCCGTGCTGGACGACGGCCGGATCATGCTGATCCGCCAGTTCCGGTATCCTATTGGTAAATTTATTCTTGAGTTGCCTGCGGGAAAGCTGGACAGCGGCCAGCCGCCCAGGGAAACCGTTGCCCGCGAGCTGGAAGAGGAAATCGGGTATACGGCGGGAACGCTGGAATACCAGACAACTTTCTATACAACGCCAGGAATCTGCAACGAGGCCATCCATTTTTTTGTTGCCAAAAATCTTGTGCCCTGCGGGCAAAGACTCGAGGAGGGAGAGCACATCACTGTTGAGGCATATTCGCCGAGCGAATGCCTGGATTTGATCCGGACCGGAGGAATATGTGATGCCAAGACGATTCTCGGTATCCTCTGGTATACGCAGGCTTTAAATAAGGTTTAGTTGCCGGCGATTCATTATTTCTGCATTCTCCGCCTTTTATACCGCCTCTCCGTGTTTTTGGGTTAGGGATTTGCATCTGCTGTGGTATTATATCCAAATGAGCAAAATTGCTGTTGGTTCCGACGTCGAAGCTTATTGCACTAAATGCAGAATGGTTCTGGCCCATGCTGTCGTGGCAATGGAGGGTGCCAAACCGCGCCGCGTTCGATGCAACACCTGCAACGGTGAACACAATTACAGAGCCACAAAGCCTGTCGCCAAAACCGCTTCCAAGAAAACCGAGAAGGGTGCGGCGAAAAAAACCACCACCAAGAAAACTCGGCAATCTTGGGAAGAGGTTATGCAGGAAGCTTCTGCAAAGCCTCACAAGAAATACAGCATGTCGGGCAGCTTTGGTGAAGGCGATTGGATCGAACACGCCACGTTTGGCCTGGGGTGCGTGCAAGTTTTTACCGCTCCGAACAAAATTACGGTTCGTTTTGCCGACTCCACCCGGATGCTGGTCTGCAACCAAGGCTAGGTGAAAACCGTAGCTTCCGTCTCCAGTTCCCTTTTCGATGCTCTGCTGCTCCTGGTCCCAGGAGCTTCCAGGAGAACTCTGCGCCAAATGCTGTCGCAGGGGCGCGTTAGCATCAACGGACAGCCCTGCAGCATTGGCACGCACGAAGTCCATCGGGGGGACACGCTGGAAATCGGGCCGCGTCGAGCCCCCGCAAAGCTCCCGGGCGGTCTTTCTATCCTCTTTGAAGACAACGACATCCTGATTATTTCGAAGCCGGTCGGCCTGCTGACAGTAGCCACGGAGGACGAACGGGAACAGACGGTCTACTTTTATCTGCGCCAGTATCTGCAGCAACGCGATAAGCGTCAACGGCTGTTCATTGTGCATCGACTGGATAAATTCGCCAGCGGGATTCTTGTCTTCGCCAAATCCGAGCGAATCAAGTCGCTGCTCCAGGGCATCTTCATGCGGCACGACATTCAACGAAAATATTGGGCCATCGTGGAAGGCAGTGTTGAGAAAGGGCGCGGGACGATCCGCAGCCATCTGGTGGAAAACAAATCGCTGCGAATGCATTCCACCGAGGACAGCGGCAAAGGGAAGCTGGCGATCACTCATTACCGGGTTCTGCGGCGTGCGGGCCGAGTTACGGCGCTGGAAGTGACGCTGGAAACCGGGCGCAAAAACCAGATTCGAGTGCATTTATCGGAAATGGGGCACCCGATTGTCGGCGACAAAGCCTACGGCAGCACCAAAGACCCGCTTGGCCGTCTTGGCCTGCATGCGTTCCTGTTGGGGTTCAAGCATCCCGTGACAGGGGAGAATCTGCTTTTTCGCACCGAGCCGCCGCGGGAATTTGCAAAATACCTGCCGGGTGAAGACTGAGAGTTTAGGGATTGCGGATTGCAAATTCCAAACCAGGCGATTCAATTCGAAATCGCAAATCGGAAATCCGCGATACCTCCCAGGTCAGTGATTTTCTCGATGTGATAATCCGCGCCATGACTCCCAGGCTGTCCGCCCACCATCACAGTCCTGATCCCCAGCTTGCGGGCTCCCTCGATGTTGGCAGCGGAATCCTCAATTAAAAGACACTCCTCCGGTTGCGCCTGGATGAGCGCGAGGGCTTTGGTATAGGAACGCTGATCGGGTTTATTGAGAAATTCGAGCAGGTGAATATCGATGATGGATTCGAAGTGCCGCATGATTCTGAGCCGGTGCAAAACGCGACGGGCATGTTTGGCATCGGCGTTAGTAAAAATGATTTTCCGGAGATTCAGTCGATCGAGCATGTGATCGAGCTCTCGATCATACTGAATATAACGGTCCAGCGGAATGTTGTGAACAAAGTCCAGGAAATCACTCGGATCAACGGGGTAATACCGGCGCAGGGCATTCAGCGTGGTCCCAAAAGCCGCCAGGAGATCCTGCCTCATTTTGCCGACTTCCTGCGCATTCATGCCGAGGCGTTCGATCATGTAGAGGTTGATTCGATTGCCGATTTCCTCCCACAATCCGCAGGATTGCGGATACAAAGTATTGTCGAGATCAAATAGTACGAGCCGAATCTTTGCTTTCAAATCCATCCTCCGAATCGGCTTCGCCATGGAGCTTACCAACAGCCGACAGGATTGAATTGCGGATATTGGGAATCTCCCGCTCCAGATCGTTAATCAGCCGGCCAACGCGCTTGCGCTGCAGGTTTTCCTGCGATCCGCAAAGTCCGCAGGGAATAATCGGATAATTCTGAAGGGCGGCGAACCGCTCGATGTCCGACTCCCAGCAATAGGCCATGGGCCGGATAACGGTATTGCGGCCGTCTTCGCTGCGAAGATAGGGCGGCATGCCCCGCGGAGAACCTTCAAAAAAGACGTTGAGCAGGAAAGTCTGCATGATGTCATCAGCGTGATGACCGAGCGCAATCTTGCTGCATCCTTCTTCAACGGCGACGTTATACAGGATTCCCCGTCGCAGGCGCGAGCAAAGAGAGCAGTACGTTTCGCCCTGGGCCAGTGTTCGCTTGACGATGGAGTAGGTATCCTTGCGGACGATGCGATACGGGATCCGGTTGGCTTCGAGGTAGGCGGGGAGCACGGCGGCGTTGAAACCGGGCTGCATCTGATCGAGGTTGACGGCCAGGAGATCGAAGTGCACGGGCGCCCGGCGCTGCAGATCATGCAACAGTGTGAGGAGCGTGAAGCTGTCCTTGCCGCCGCTTAGGCAGACCATGATCCGGTCGCCTTCGACGATCATTTTGAAGTCGGCAATAGCCTGCCCGACGCTGCGCAGGAGTTTTCTTTTCAGGAGCTGTTCTTCACTTTTCATCGCAACGGAAAATTGTATCGTGAAACCTGCAAAATCAGTGGTTGTTTTTGCTTTTTTTTGCCACGAATTCCACGAATGTTTATACTGCTGATATGAAACTGGATCGCGTTGTATTTCTGGGTTCCGGGGATGCATTTTCGGCGGGCGGGCAATTTCAGGCCGCGTATCTCATCGAATGCAGGGCGGAATCGATTCTGCTCGATTGCGGCCCGGGTGTTCTGACGTCGTTGAGCCGCCATAATCTGTCGCCTGCTCCGATCGGCACCATTCTTCTGACTCATTTTCACGGCGATCACTTTGGGGGCCTGCCATTTCTCTTTCTATATTACACGTATGTGGAGCCACGCACCGCGCCTCTGCGGATCGTTGGCCCTCCCCATGTGGAAGCGCGCGTGATGCAGTTATACCGGGCCATGTACGCCGACTCGGCGGAAGAAAGGCTTCCGTTTGAACTGCAGTTCATTGAGATCAGGCCGGGCAAAGCGCTGACAATGAACGGGCTGTGGATCCACTGCTTCCCGGTGCCGCATATGCAAAGCTCTCCATCGTATGGATATTCCATTCGATCGGCGGAGAAAAAGATCGTATTTTCCGGAGACAGTGGCTGGACCGAGGACCTGTTGAGCCATACCGAGGGTGCGGATTTATTCATCTGCGAGTGCAGCTTCTTCGAATCTCGTTTTGACATGCATCTCGATTATCCCCGCATTGCGGAGAACCTTGACCGATTCGGGGCCAAGCGGATGGTGTTGTCGCACTTGGGGCAAGAGGTGCTTCGCCGGCGAAACGAGATCGCGCTGGAGATCGCGCATGACGGACTGGTTATTGAGCTGTAAAGGGCTAGGATAATTCAGCGACAAAAAAGCTATCCAGTCTTTACGGAATGCCCGGTCCGTGGTAATCTCTCCGGGCGTATTGCTTCAAGATTATCTGCAGGATAGGCCAGCGTAGCTCAGTTGGTAGAGCAACTGATTCGTAATCAGTAGGTCCCCGGTTCAAGTCCGGGCGCTGGCTCCATGAAAACAAAAGACTTACGGCAAATTAAACATCCCGCCAAAATCCAGAATAACAAATTTGGTTCCAATGCAAAAACCTGGACACCCATGATTTGTTCGGAAAACCGAGCGAGGAGTTTCGGGAAAGATCCCGGTAGAAAAGCTCCGACTTTCGATGCGAGCTGTTGGAGAATACCATAAGAAGAATTGTGATGTTCTTCGTAGTTGATGAGCTATTCGAGAGTATTTTACGCGGGTAGGCAGGCGGACATTGGATTAATCCCGAAAATGCGCTGAGTCCAGAATACTCCGGACTATGCGAAAACGGATCGAGCGGTCGACAAGCCTTTGAACCAATGCCGGTTGAGCCGGTCCGCGAATTCACGCATGTGGGTCAGGCTGCCAGCGGCCAGCAGGAATGTGGAACCAAAATGAGATATGGTTTCCCTCCATTCCTTGGGAACAGCTCCGATGCGATTCAGGATCGGGGCAAGGCGGGCGTCGATGAACCCGGGCTTATCAGAGCGAATCACGCGTCCCGATCGGTCGACCAGATCAAAATATTCGGCTGCGGATATGTCGAGGATGCCCCGTCGGCCGGGGGTGGACTGAATCGGAGCCAGCCAGCTGTCGGAAGCAGTTTCAAGTGGAGAATGATCGAAAGCCGGGTCCGAATCACTGGGTTGAGAGGCTGGTTGCTGGGACAAGGATTGGCGATGCCAGGCGCGGAGACGCTCCTGGATGCTGGCGAAGTCGCTGTCTTCGGGAGTAGAAGCAATACCGGCCCGGACCAGATTCAAATCAACATAGACCATGCAGGCTGTGATAGCGGGGCCATCCAGGAGTGCCTGGCATTTGAAGCGGGATTCCCAGAAGCGGCCCTTGACGATATCCTCCTTGTTGGCCTTGCGCGCGATGAATTCATTGAATTTGGACATGAACCAGCTCAAGCTGCCCAACCGCTTGCGCAGAACAGCAATACGTTCCGGACAATCGATTAATGCCTGGATCTGTTTATCTAGAGAAGGAATGGGTTGTTTGCAGATGCGAGGTTTCCTGGGGCAGAGCTCAAGCCAGCGAGCGGCGACATCGGAATCAGACCAGGAGCGAAGAATGTCGGGTCGAGTGCGCAAGATGGAATGCACGTGGTTTTCCATGATGGCGTAAGCGCATACGTCGATGGCGAAGATGCCGGCAAGATGTTTCAAACGATCGAGAATCCATTTTTTGCGATGGGAGAAGTCCCGGCCGCTAAGCGGGTCATATCCGCAAAGATAAGCTCTGCGGACGCATCGGCTGATGCAGTGATAAACACCTTCCTCCCCTTCGATGACATAGTTGTTTCTTGCCAATCCCATGGTTTGCCTCCTTGCATAGTTACTAATGGCGAACCATGGGAATTGAGCGAAGAAATATTCAAAAATAGTGGGTGTCCAGTCTCTCAGTCTCTACTAATCGCTATGGGAGGCCGGAGATCTTCAAACGGACGAAGGCAGCCAGCTTGCCAGCACTGACCTACACATGCTGAACGGCATCAGGGTCAGCATGGATGGCAAGGGCGCTGGCGCCAAAGTCTTTGCGGAGCGGCATTGGCAGACGATTAAGTATGGGCAGTTATGCCCTCATGATTACAGTTCAAGGGATGACGCAAAATGCATTTGAATGAGTATCGGGAGTTTTACAATACCATCCGGCCGCATCGGTCTCTTGACACCAGAACCCTAGATGCGGCTTATTCGAGGACGCCGGAGCAGAAAAGCCTGCGGCATAAACTGAAGCTAAGTGAGACGCCTTGTTTTCGCTCGGCGTCTCACTAATAACCTTGCGGATTACGCTTAATTCCTACAAAAGCTGTCCAAACCACCGGAACCACCGTTTATTAGGTGATTCGGATGCACTCGATCGCGTGATACCTACCAATAAAACATCCTTTGGTAGAAGAGTCTGAATTTTACCTAGCGTTTTTTACGATAAACGGCAACCGTAGTCATGCTAAGACCCAGAAGCAATAATGTCACGCTGGCGGGTTCTGGCACTTCCTTTGACGGTTCGGTGAACCCAGTTGCCATGGTGATCCAATCGCCTGGTTTAAACGAAGAGCCCGAGACCTGAAACGCAAAATAGCCGGCGGCGGCCCAATATGTAGGATCATACGTTTGATGCTGGAAGCAGCCTAGGCTGTATGATGGGGCAAACCCATACAATAATCCGTTAGCTGTGGATACACCGGGATCATAGCATCCTGGTCCTGTTGCCATTCCTCCACTGGTGATAGCTGAAGCGGGAACATCCAGACCAATGATCGGATTCCAGGCAGCAGCGCCCTGATAATCTTCCACGTAGAGGCTCCCGCCCGCTTCCACATAAGCGTCTACTTCTGCACCGTGTGTGCCAAGAGCGGCATAGGGGTCCGAGCAACATGTCCCCGGTGAGGCGAAAAACAAGGCGCTGTAATCGCTCAGGGTTACGCCGTCAAGTGAAGTTACAAAAGCAACCGGCACTCCGCCTGTAGCGTAACCGGCATATGAGAAATCCTTGATTACCAGCACGGGTAATGTCGAGGTCCCCTGCAGCTGCTTGAAGACCGGGATAGTGTAGGCAGCAATATGATGGTAACTGGCAGCTTCCGATCCGGCTAGGAAAATTGTGCTAGCATAGATGGAAGATGCTCCGCAGAGCAACAGTACTGCCATAAAGCAAACTGTAACTGAAGTTATCTTTCGCATAGAATTTTGACGTCCTCCCAAAGTTTAACACCGGCCCGCGTCAATGGCGCGCCAGTGAGATCTTCCAAAAAGGCAGAACATCCTCCCCTTATTTGGATTTTTATTTTTCACGTAACTTCTATGCAATAAATGATCCAGTTTTATATGTTGTTTATTTACTTATATTTATTCCCGAACATAAAATGGATCTGTAAGTTTCTCCGACATTTGGTTGCGAAAAATCTACTATGCCCTTAGGAAAAATATTCAAAAAAAGGCACACTCGTTATGTAAAACCATTACAGTCAATTACTTACAATCCTACGGCCATTGCTGGCAAAGTTGTAAGGAATTCCGACAAAGTCAAGCTTGACCGACCGTGCGGGATTGTCGATGCAGTTTGGGTGGCAGAAGCTTATGAGAAGCCGATGGCTCGGTTTCCCCGCAATGATACAGAGAACGGATCCAAATTCCCGGTGACGGTCTGCAACGGACGAGACTGCAAAGCGTTAGATTACGGTGCAATGAACGGGGCGTGTTCCCTTTGCGTAATCATGGTGGTTCTCTTTTGTGTTCACAAAATATGTTTTTGGATGGGCATTTCCAGGGATGCTTTCAGGGCTCCGCATAAAACAATGGGTGTCCAGGTTTACGGAACCGCAATACAGAACCGCAATGTGTTCCGGACAATTGGTTAAGGCCTGGATCTGTTCAGCCCGAGGAGGAAGGGGTTTTTTGCCGATGCAGGATTTTCGGGGACAAAGCCCAAGCCAGCGAGCGGCGACATCGGAATCAGACCAGGAGCGAAGAATGTCGGGTCGAGTGCGCAAGATGGAATGCACGTGGTTTTCCATGATGGCGTAAGCGCATACGTCGATGGCGAAGATGCCGGCAAGATGTTTCAAACGATCGAGAATCCATTTTTTGCGATGGGAGAAGTCCCGGCCGCTAAGCGGGTCATATCCGCAAAGATAAGCTCTGCGGACGCATCGGCTGATGCAGTGATAAACACCTTCCTCCCCTTCGATGACATAGTTGTTTCTTGCCAATCCCATGGTTTGCCTCCTTGCATAGTTACTAATGGCGAACCATGGGAATTGAGCGAAGAAATATTCAAAAATAGTGGGTGTCCAGGTTTACAGTACAGTGGGTGTCCAGATTTATCTCCAGATTTACAGATTTATCTTCGTTCGGCAAAAGGATCAGTGCCATTCCATTTGCCACCGCCGGAGATAACTGTATAGAGCGCATCGTAATGCATGGTTTCAAAAATGGTAAACTCGTTGAAGGATATCATCTCCCTGTCATCCACATACTGGCGTTCCTTGGACAATGCGGTTACGGGAGGTATAACCGCCAATCCGCGGTTCCATCCGGTAACGCCCGGGCCAAAAACCGTAATGCCGGGTCTGGGCCCTTGTCCGAGCGACATCGTATAGGCACTTTCGCGGTCGTGGATATTGTGGACCTGATGAAATCCCAGCCCGGTAACATAACTGATGCCCAGGGGATTCAATCCCAATTTATAATCCATTAATTCCGAAGCTGCATCAAAATATCTTTGATCGCCGGATAGCATCCATTGCAGCAAAGAAGCCGCAGCATATTGCGGCTGCCGCACATTGTGCCCCCACGCCTTTCCATCTGGATTATTTCCGATCGGATAGGCATGCCGACGCAATTCCTCGATATTGGCATCGGCTGCATCCTTGATCGCCTTTTTAAAATAATTGACGATCTCCGGATCGGTCGCGGTTTTCTTCTCCACGATATAGGAAAGGATATACGCGGGATTGTCAAACTTGGCATCGTTTAAGGAATATCCCGGCGTCTCATACAGATTATCCTTCAAGCCGCCGGCTATTCGGTAAAGCTCTCTGACCTTCTGATGATCGGATTCTTCCCTGCGCAAAAGATATCGCTGAATGTAAAAGTACAGCCTTTCCGGTGCAGCCATAACTGCGCCCCCGGATTGCATTGCTTTTTCCGCCCGCTGCGCCAGATCCGCCGACTTTTTGGCATCAAACGGTTTGATTATGCGAGCCAAATGCATGAACAAACCCGCGCCGGCGCAGGTTGCACGGTCGTCGAGTTTTACAGTCCCATATTTCTTGTTGTCCTGATCGAGGGGCGCTGCAAAGGGTTCCGCGTATCCTCGAGTCTCCGTTCCGAAATGGATGCTTCCATCATCAGTCTGCAAATACTCCCATGCCAGGCTCCCCCATGCGGCTTCATCGATAACGTCCGGAATCCCATTGGTATAGCCCAGAATGTTATAGTCGGCGTCAAATTTTCCAGGGATATCGAATTGGCCATCCGTGAAATAGCGAGGGAATGCTTCATAAACCATCAGATTGATGATCGGGTTGGCCATGTGGAAAGCTCGCCGATCGGCATCGCCCGCATCGTGGTAGCCTCCATACATGCGGAATGTTTTTTCGTCTCCTTTTACGTCAATATTTGCTTCGCCGATCGGTCCGTTCACATCGTAAATCAGCGTATGGCACGGCTTCTTCCGAATATCGGGCTTGCGTATCGGGCAACCGCAACGCTGCAAGTACTGGGCTCTAAAAAGAGTGTATGCCAGCTTTTTGGAAAACTGGCTACCCACGCCGAAGGGATAAGAACTGCCATATCCTTTGACAGTAATCCGGTACGGTCCCCCTTCAGGAACGCCCGCCAGATTGATGCGATATACAAAGTCGCCCGAACCTGCATCCGCACCAATTTCCTCCAGGTTTCTGTTGCTACTGCCTTTCCGGTTTGGACATTCCACACCTCATACGCAGGCAGTGCCCCTTCGATTTTGCCGGATCCTCCGGTTCCAAGCCAAATGGCAAAATTGGCATACCTGCGCGTGGATTTCGCACTATACCCCACTTGATTGGTTTTGATGGCTTCGCAGAATATTTCCCTCTCGCGAAAATCAAAATCCCTATCTCCATAGGGCGTTTCCACCCGGTATCGCTTGCCTTCCTGTAGCTTGGAGGTTTTCAGGTAAATTCGGTGGTCGAAGAGGTCTGCGCTGGTTGAATATCTTTCGATTCCGGATACCGGCTCCCCATTGATCTTCCACCGGGAAAGGTCTTCGATGTCTATGGCATTTGCGTCACGAGAGTCCCCCGCTATGAACACCACCAGCACATTATCGGAAGCGGAGCAGATTTCTTTTAACGATGGACGCGCGGACATGCTCAGGAATCCGCAAAATAATGCCAGAACAGTAAAAAGGAGTACTTTTTTAACCATAGATCAATCCTTGCATCCTATATGAGTAATAGAGACACAGCTCAATCCCTTGCGCTAGCGCTGCCCTCTTGACTTTTGTTGGGCGATTTTACCGCTGTATAGGTCAAATTGATGAAGAAAACTCCGCGAAGTAGAGCGTCCGGCCTAATACCGCAGGTCCTTTACACAGCAAAGATCTCTGTCAGAAGTTCCCATACCCCAAAGCCGCCGGCCACGAACCCTCTGCAAAATACCTTTCCGGGCACTGGTCAGCAGGGATTCGGAAATACGTGGGTAGCGGTTGGAACAATTTCCAAGTAAGAATCCTCAATATTATTACTAATTTCCTATTGAATATATTTCATGACATTTCTTTCTTTTCTTTGTCATTGTTTACAATTGAAGTTATTGTAATTAAATGCTTTATCGTTTTGTCCCAGCAGATTGTATCGCATTGACATTCAAATTTATTATTGTTATAAAATGCGGCTTCTTACAACAAAAGAGCATGCCTTTATGGTACTGGTTTCGGGACTGCCCCTTGTGTCGGCAACGTTTTCCCTATGCAAACAACCATGGTATCCACGCATGGCATGCAACAACAAAAGGTGGACACTCATTATGAAAATTCGGCTTCTTTTGATCCTCGCATTTCTGACCAGTGGAACTGCAAATTCGCAAGTTCTTAATCCACAAAAGGATTTGGCTTTCGGCCAGTTGGCCGCGGGCGGTGGCTATGAAACTGTCCTTATTGTCACCAATCGCGGTATCAGCAGCTATTCCGGCATCATGAAGCTATACCAGAATAGCGGAAAGCCGTGGAATCCTCTGATCAATGGGGTCACGCCTTCAAGCGGAAAACTGCCGGTTTCCTTATCTTCCGGAGAGACAAAATCGTACAAGATAACATTGCCGGGAGGCGTGGAAGCAGGGTTTGCCATCATTGTTGCGGACACAATGGATCAGAAGTCTTTCATCGAAGGCAATCTCACCTATTACGTACATTCTGCAGGCACCATCTCTGAAAGCGTAGGAATATCGCCTTCATCCGAGTTCTATCGCGCTACCCTGACATCGGATGACATGTCTACCCTGGCGATGGCGTTGGTAAACCTGAATGCAACACCGGCCGTGATTACACTAAAGGCCTATAGCGAAGCGAATACGCCGCTGGGTAGTCCGGTTACACTTCCCGATCTGGGGCCCAACTATCACATGGCAGAATATATCTGGCAAAGAATTGCCGAAATTAAGGGGATGCGCGGCCGGGTTGAGATACAATCCAATGTTCCTATCATGGGAATCGCTATTACGGATATCAATGGATTGTTCTCCTCGCTGCCTTTGAGCGCGGCACCCTGTTCCTATGATTTTTCCACGACCATCAGCGGCATTCCGCTGAACGGCGAATTGGGCATGTGGATTGAGGGCCCCTACATCAAAGGGTATTTAAGAGTCACCCATGCCAATAATGCTCCGTTAAGCCCTCCTGGAACTTTCCTTTTCCATGGAGTATATGCCAATGGTATTCTCCGGGCTGGCGGCGTCGGTCAACTGGCTATTCTTGGAAACGTGGACCTTGAAGTCTTCGCGGAATTGAAGAATTTTTCGCTTTCTACCACAGCTGCAAGCGGAACCATAAGGGTAACGGCCAATGGTCAATCCGAAACCAATGCGGCCACCTTTACTAAAGTATTTTAAGGAATATCGGACACATCCGTTTGGTCACAGGCAATCTTGAGATTCTGCGGGCTAAAGCTGCCGCAATGGTGCTGTCCCACTCCCAAGTTACGGACGTGAGGTGTACCAGTGCGGCGCAAGCGGCGCAATCTCCCGCAACGAGCGGTAGAGATTTCCGAGTTTGTCTACCGCAACGCGCTTGCCGTCGATGGAGATGAAAATTTCGTCTCCATTGTGCGACTCCCCCATGCGGAACGATTTCGCCTCAAGGAATTCGGTCATCTTGAGTCCGTGGATCCGGAGCTGGAGATCGTTATACAGTTCTTCGGACCCCATAGCCTTGCATCTGTCGCAAATGCAAACGCGCAGCTGGTGTACTACAAAAGCGGAATCCTGCGCATTTCGCAATTTCCCTTCCGGTCCTGTGCGGAAAGGAGCGTAGTGGGTGTGCAAAAGCTCATGTGCCCGCGGCGAATTTGGAGCTTCGTAATAATCCGTATACAGCTTCAGTATGTCGGGATTTTCGTGAGAACGTCGAAGCGATGACTGATTGTCAATGGTAACCAGAACATTTTGGCGTTCGCTGAGAGCGCCTGTCTTCTCGGGAATGGGATGGCCGGCGCCACAGATGCAGCCTCCGGGACAGGCCATTACTTCGATAAGGTCATAGCCGCAATCCTCGCCTCCGAGAACGCGCTCAATAATCGGCTCCACATTGTGAAGTCCCGAAACAACAGCCACACGAATCTTCGCATCCCCCGCTTCCACCAGTGCTTCCTTCACGCCGGCAAACCCTCGGACTTCCTCGAAGACCGGTCCTTCAGGTCGAGGTTCGCCGGTCAGTTTCTCAAAGGCCATCCGGAGCGTTGCCTCGGAAACGCCACCGGAGGCTCCAAACAGAACGCCCGCGGAAGAAACCCGGCGATAGGGGTCGTCGAATTCGCAGGGTTGAACACTACCAGGATCGATCCGCGTCAACCGGATCATATCGAGCATTTCAGTGGTAGTAAGGACCGCATTGACATCCCGAATGCCGCCCGGTGCGTATTCCGCGCGTGCCGCTTCAACCTTTTTGGCAAGACAGGGAACGATCGATACGACATACAGCTTTTCGCGCGGTATTCCGACTAGCCCGGCAAAATGGTTCTTCACCGTCGCGCCCATCATCTGCTGCGGAGACCGGCAACTCGAAAGATGCGGAATAAGGCCTGGATACCGGCGTTCCACAAAGTTGACCCAGGCGGGGCAACACGAGGTGAATTGCGGTAATCGCTCGTTTGAATGAATCCGCCCGAGAAACTCGGTCGTTTCCTCCACGATGGTCAAATCCGCAGCAAAGGAGAAATCAAATATCTTATCAAAGCCAAGCGCCCGCATCAGTCCGGCCATGTAAGGCGCGGCCGCTTCGGGAGAAACGCCGAAAGTCTGGGTGATCACGGAGCGCACCGCCGGCGCCACGAAGCCGACAACGGTGAGATCCGGGTCATTGATGGCACGAAAAACGTGTCCCTTCTCCCTGCGATATTCCAAGGCTCCGCAGGGGCAGGAGTTGACACACTGGCCGCAGGAAACACAATCGGTCTCGCGCAGCGGCAAACCGCTCTTGGTCCCGACCAGCTGGCGCCCTTTTTTATAGTGCATCGCGAGCACATCCGGGCCTTCGATCTCAGCGCATGCCGCCACGCACCGACCGCAGGAAATGCATTTATTGTGATCGCGAATGATGAACGGATGATCGTGAACGAGCGGCAGACTCGGACGCTCATGCATCGGTTTTACGTATTGGATTCCATGCGAGCGCGCCTCTTTGCGCAGAGTACAGGAATAGCGCTCACTACAGCCGCAGCGGAGGCAGCGTTTCGCTTCCTCCCGGACTACTGCTTCAGTCAGACCCAGTTCCACCTCTCTGAAATCCAAAAGCCGCGCTTCATCCTCGATGGTGCGCATCGGTGCGCGCTGCATTCGCGGCATCTCTTCGAATTCCCAGCGCGGAAGATCTTCGAGCGTGCCCCGGCTGCAACAGTAATTCGTATTTTCCTCGCGAACATATCCCTTGGTGAGGAACGAGTTTATGGCTTCAGCGGCGCGCCTCCCGGCTCCGACAGCCTGGATTACGGTGGCCGGGCCCGTTACGCAATCCCCCCCCGCGAATATTTTGTCGCCCGAACTCTGGGAGGTTTTTTGATTTACTTCAATATCGCCCCATTTGTTCAAACGCACCGGGAAATCATTGTAGAGAAAAAGCGTATTCGTGCTTTGACCCACAGCGCCGATGACGGAGTCCGCTTCCAGAAGGAATTCCGACCCTTCAACCGGAACCGGTCTCTGGCGGCCGGAACGATCTTTTTCTCCTAAAGACATTTTGATGCAATGAACTTCCTTTTTCCCGGCACTGTTCTGCGTGATCCGCACGGGAGCCGCCAGAAATACCATCTCAATGCCCTCGCGGAGTGCCTCTCGGACTTCGAATTCCTCTGCCGGCATTTGCGCATGCGTACGGCGATAGACAAGCTTCACTTTCTGGGCGCCCCGGCGCAACGCGGTGCGCGCACAGTCAATGGCCGTGTTCCCGCCCCCCAGAACGATAACCGTCTCGCCGGGATGCGCATCGATGCCTTTGGTGACCTGTTCGAGATAGTGAATGCCGAGTCGCACACCCTCGAGGTTTTCTCCTTCAATCTGCAGCGGAGACGCACGCCAGGAACCCAGTGCAAGATAGACGGCATCGAAATCGCGCTGGAGGTCCTCCAGACGCAGATGCGTGCCAAGAGCTTTCCCGGTGACAATATGCACGCCGAGGCTGCGAATAATATCGATTTCTCTGTCCAGCGTTGCTTTCGGAAGTCGATATTCGGGGATGCCATACCGCATCATCCCCCCTGGTTGAGGCTGACGTTCAAAAACAATGACGTCATGCCCATTGAGCGCAGAATAGTAAGCCGCCGAGAGACCCGATGGCCCCGCACCGACAACGGCAACCTTTTTGCCGCTCGGATCGGCCTTTCGCGGCGTCCAAGGAGCCTGTTGAGCCATGTCCCAGTCAGCCACAAACCGTTTGACGTGGTTGATGGCGACCGGCGTATCCACAAGATTGCGGCGGCAGGAGGCTTCGCATGGGTGCGGGCAGACCCGGCCGCAAACCGATGGAAAAGGGTTACGGTCTTTGATCACTTTAAGAGCGGTTTCGTAATTCCCGTTGCTCACCTGACGCAGATAGCTCTGAATATCAATATTGGCCGGGCATGTCATCACACAGGGAGCCACACAATCTGCATTGTGATCCGACAGAAGCTGTTCAAGCCGGATCTTCCGATAGGTTTCCAGTTTGGCACCCGTTGTCTTGATAGTCATGCCCGGAAGAATCGGAGTCTGGCAGGCTTTGACCTCCCTGCCATCAGGGCCCAGTTCCACTACACACAAGCCACAGTTGCCATTGGAACGTTCGACGCGGATATCGTAACAGAGGTGCGGCACGTGGATATTCTCCTGAAGCAGCGCCTGAAGAATAGTGAGTCCTTCATAAACCTGTGTTTCCCGATCGTTGATGGTGACCGTAATCCGTTTTTTCGCGTCGAGCTGAACCATTGATTCTCTCCAAATCCGTTTTATCAGAAGACTTTTCGCTTATCGGCGGCAAAGCCTTTTCAAACCAGAGAAGAATCTAGCGCCAAAAGAGGCAATGTTCAACTACTCTGTGTATGAATACACAGAATAGTTGCTAAATAGCATAATGACCGTGATTTAAGTAACAATGCATACAATTTCCTTATATCCTACTAACAATAAAAGAGATATTGGAAACCATTGCTCGCTGACAACCCAATCTTGGACGGAGGAAATGCAGTATTCGGCCAATCCGGGCTTCTGGCCGTCGAAATTCATGAGAATGGGATCGAAGCAACCGTTGCTTTCTGATCGCCCCCTACCGGGTCCCTCCGGGGCTGATATGCATTACGATTCCAAGCTCCCGAGCAAATATTATGCGGAATTGGGCGAGGCGCGATTTTATGACGAGGAAGATGAATGATCTCTCGGCAGGATTAGGGCATAAGTTCCAGCTCGGTTGCAGCATCGGCCAATTTCCCGCCATTTGAATCGGCAAGTTCCAGAACCAGCCGATATTTTCCTGCACCGACCGCTGTCAAAGGCAGATTGATAGCCACGGCAGCCATATCCCTCCCGACCAGCACGGAGTTCCGCCTCAGGGAAACCAGATCAAGAACCCGTTGACTGCCCTTTTCATCGACAAGCCTGGGCCTTGCAACCAAATCCAGGGAAGCCATCCCGCCAGGCAGGTTGTAGATTCTGAAGTAAACCGCGGCCGTCCCCTTTGCCCTCAGCCTATTTTCTATGCAAGGACTGATCTGCATCCCGGCATAAACAAGGGGATCGCTTTCATCCAGCATTTCAGTCTGCAGATTCCGGATCAATTCAGGCAACGGAGTGGCCTGCTCAGCCAATACCAGGCTGCTGATGCCGACGCCTTGACCGGGCACGGGGATTTCGAGCGACTGCTCCATCGACCCGATATTCCCGGAGCCGTCTGAAGCTGCAACTTTCAGCAGGTATTTTCCCGGGCGCAGTTTGAAGTAGTTGCTGTAAGGGAGAGCTCCTTTCCGAAACTCCGATCCCCTATCGATCTCAACGCGGACAGGAAGGGGTTCACTGAACCTGGCAGCCACGCTGCCATCCTCGCCATAGGCTGCGCCCATCACATTCAGATCCGCGGTCCATTGTCCGTCCTTCTTTTTCAGCGCGATTCCGCCCGTCTGGATTCGCGCTGAAACCAGGACTCTTGCGGAATTAGGCGTATCGAAGAAGTAGAATGGGCGGAAAGTCATGGGAATTTGTGCCGCGGCCCCAGGATTGGCCAGTGCATTCAACAGTGATTGTTCCTGCCTGGAACTTGTCAAAACATCGACAGGACTTCGATCTTGATAGCCCGGCAAATATCTCAGGGACATTCCTTTGACATTTGTTTTTATTTCGAGCTTTCTATATGCGCCATCATGTTTGCGATCGCCGGATTGAAATCCCAGGATGTAGTAGTTGCTAAGCCGCAGGTCCAGCTTGTCCAGCTCTGCATCGATGTTGTTGGTGTTGGAAATAGCGTACCCGCCATCGCGAGTCAGGAAATCCAAATAATCTGTTCTCCATTTTTGGTCCACATCGCCTGAAGCAAGACCCACTGTATCGATCGTATAGTAGACAACGTTCGCCCGCCTCGCAGATTCAAGAGTTTTCCTGTTGCTCCCGGAGCGGGAGAATTGCATGCCATAGCCCAACACATTGGGATCGCTTTTATTGGGATTGAAATAGCGTGACTGCAAAAAGATCAGGATATTCTTTCTGCCCTTCAGATGAGCCAATGAGTAGTTGATTTGCTCGAGTGAGCTGTACAGATCGGCATATATCATTCCGGCTGAATTCGATGCGGCAAAAAGGCCGATAGCTGCTAATACTTTTTCTCTGTCTGTGGTCATGTTTTGCAGAATCTTCATGGAGGTACTAAACACGGCCACTCCAAACAAATCCTGGGGCCCCATGTGCTCTCGAACAAATCTCGCAGCTGACTCGCGCGACTTTTTTATATTTTCCGGAGCAATCAGAGCGTCATTGAATACAATCAATACGGTTTTACCTCGATGTTGCTCGTCAACGATGATAGGAGATTTTGCCAGCGATGAAACTCCGGCGTCAGTCTTTACCTCATCAATACTAGCGATTTCCTGCTTCCTGCCTTCCTCGTAAACCTGGAAGTCCTCTCTCCGAAGACCCCCAACAGGCGTTCCGCTCTTATCCACGGCAGTGACTTCAACCGTTATCAGGTCGACGTCGACTCGAAATTTCGATGAATTTTCAGTTTGGGCAGGGCTGCTCTGCATTTGTGCCGCCAACAGCCAGAAAGCCGCAAGAACCATCACCATTCGCTTTTTCATGGAATTTCCACCGACTTGGTCACTGAGCCCATTTTCCCTTGGACATCCTCGCGCACGACCGCTTTGACTTTGTAGCGCCCCACCGGAAGCTTTAGTTCGACTCTTGAACGGAGGCCTCGTTGCAGAAGATTGGCATAACTGTTTGCCTGGAGGCGGAAATCGATAACCTTTTCGAGTCCGCTGACGTAGTGATCGTATTCATCGAAGGCAACCAGAACAAGGCTCAGCTGGTTTTCCCTTCGCTGGCCTTCCTCAAGGAATCGCAAACCGTGCAGATCGACGTTTGTAATAATGGAAACCGAGTAATTGGAATCGGGCTCCTGGGAATAGTTGTAGGCAAGCGTCATCGGAATTTCTTTCATATTTCCGGGCTCACTCAAAGCTGCCAGGAGATCTTCTTTCTTCCGGTTTTCATAGGTAAGCTCCTCCCGGGGGCTGTAATAGCCCTTGCGATAACTGACCAGAAGACCCGGCCGCGCAATTTCGAGAGTGATCTTGTGATAGGAACCATCGGCTTCATGCGGAGGGATGGAGTAGCTTAAAACATAATAGCGGGATTGATGCGTCGCAACATCTCGAAGTCCTTTGGACATGTTATTGTTGGCAAAGAAAAACTGGCCGCCTGTTTCCGAAGCGATTTTCGCAAGAACACTTTCCTGATCGATTTTGTCATCCATCTGTTGTTCGCATTGTACCCAGCTATCAACGATTCCACTGTCGTCCGCTGAAGCTCCGCGTTTTTCGGCCCCTCGAATACTGATTGTGTTGAAGCGCGCTCCTGAGCGCAGCGCCAGATCAATGAGCTCCTGCAGTTCCTGGGCGGGCGCGGTTGAGGGCAGAGCAACAAATCCATCTGAAAAGAGGACAACCTGTTTGGCGCCGTCAAAATGACCAAAAGCCCGAAGATGCTGCTTTATTGTTTGGATCAGGCAATGAGTCCGATACTCAGCCATCGGACTTTGTATTTTGGCCATGATTCTCGTGATTATCGATGCATTCATGTACTGAGGCTCATCATGCGCAATACCCCATGCAACACGATCTGACAATGCGCGGTACTGGGATTCGATATCAACATTGCCCCATGTATCTAGTTTGAAGCGGAAGTTCCAATCAAGGCTCAGCTTTCGCAAGAGACTGTCGGCTTCTTCCAAAAGGAGCGTCTTATCATTTGAAAAAGGAAACTGTGCCTTGCGGGATCCCGACAAAATCGCGACATGATCATTCGGGCCGACATCACTGGTTATGAAATCCCTCACGGCCTTGACGATTTCCGCATAATGCAGCGGCGTATAAACAGTCAGATCATCGATGACAATGGAGATTAATCTTGGACTTACCGTGTTCTTCTCACTTAGCGGTTTGTTGCGGCTCAAATCACGGGACAACTCCGATTCAGGGCCGCTTGTTTCTGATGATTCCAAAGCGAACGTCTGAATGGTTTGGTGTTTCCCATCATCGAAGATTCTGAATTCTTTTGAAGCCAGGTCCGTGACCGGATTCCCTTCCTTATCTGTAACGGTTGCCGCCACCAGGACAACATTCACCGGGACTCGATAGGTCGATCCGGACTTTGTTTCCTGAGCTTTCCTTTTTTGGGAAAATGAAGGAGACAGACAGAGCAAAAGCAGTACAAGAGAGATCCGGAAGCGTCGCACGAGAGCCAACATACCTACCTTCATTGCTCCAGGTTATTTGGTTTTTTGATTCTAGCTGACTATTGGATGTCCCGGCAGCGATTTATGCTCAGAGTTTGGATCAATTCCCGTTCTTTTTGCTCTATCGATCGTTGCCGGTTGTCTGATTACGGTGTGGCGGACTGATCCAGTTCAGAGATTTCCGGCTCAGAATAGTGGCCTCCCTGTAACTTCATTGTTGATAATGTGACCAACTGCTAGTAAATAACGTCAGAATCCAGAACAAGAATCCGTGGCTCGCAACCATTTGAGGGGGGAACCCAACATGTCCAGTAATCGATCCAGAATCATCGGTTCTGCAGGAAATATTTTCGCGCTGGCCGCAATCGCGGCATGCCTGCTCATCTTTTTGACACAGCCGGTGTCGGCACAGCAGGTTACCATGCAAACTCTTCTTGATCGCGTCCAGATCGAGGATCTCCTGACGCGCTATTACTATGATCTCTCGCGGACCAACGCTCATGAGCTTTCCCAGTACTTCACCGAAGATGCCTTGCTTGACGTTGACGGCACCGTAGCCAAGGGCCGCGCAGAAATTGCCAAGCTCTACAAGAATCCGACCCCGGATCCGAAGGAACCGGCGCCGGTACCGGGCCGCCGCATGCACATGCTGCTCACCAACCCGATTATCGATATTAAAGGCAATTCAGCCCAGGCGCATGTGATCTGGACTGGAATAGTGGACGAGGGGATCGGCAAGCTGCCCCAGGTGGCCGAGCAGGGACGTGAAGACAGTGAACTGGTCAAACAAAATGGCAAGTGGCTCATCAAACGCCGCTATATCTCCACCGATGGCCGCATGCCGAACCGGTTTGACAAAAACTTCAAGCCTCGTGAGAACCCTTTGGAACAATCCAAGTAATTAGGAGCCGGAAAGGAGTGCTGCAGTATGACCAAATGGAAGGATTTATTGGAAAAGTATGGCAAGCCAACACCTTGGCCCTATCCCATTCGCTACGATCAGGAACAGGAAATCGAAACCGATGTACTGATTATCGGTGGAGGCATCGCCGGGTGCTGGGCTGCTATCAGCGCCGCCAGGACCGGTGTAAAGGTGGCCCTGGTGGAGAAGGCGGATACCATCAGGAGCGGGGCGGGAGGCCCGGGCTGCGACCACTGGTGCGTCACGCCGGCCAATCCTCATTCCAAGGTCGATCCCGACGACTGGGCGAAGCGGCTGGTGGAGCATCCGGTTCATGCCGGCGATCCGCCGACCGACGCGCTCCCCGTTTCCTACGCCAATGGCATCGGAACGCAGATTCAATGCCGTGAGGACTGGGATACGCTGCTTGAAATGGAACAGATGGGCGGCAAGATCCGGGACACCAACGACGAATACCTGGGCGCCGAGGGCCGCTACGACGACAAGATAATGTTTTCGCCGCGGATGAGCCCCAATCATGCCACCGAAGTGACGGTCCGGGTCTGGGGAACGACATTTAAGCCCGCTTTGAAGAAAGAGTGCCAGCGACTGGGCGTAAAAATTTATGACCGCGTCATGGTTACCAGCCTGCTGACCGATGGAGGGGTCCAAGGAGCCAGAGTCATCGGAGCGACGGGATTTAACAACCGTACCGGTGAGTTCATGATTTTCAAGTCAAAGGCTGCGATTCTGTCCAGCGCAGGCAGCAATTCCCTCGGATTTCTGAATACCGAACTCGCCGGCTACAATACATTCCCCGGCTCCCGAACCAAGACCGGAGACGGCATGGCAATGGCATGGAAGGCCGGCGCCGAGCTTACCCTGATGGAACAGACCATGCCGCACGGGCTCGGCACAGGGCTCAAGCACACCTGGTACGGCGGGGCCAGCGATGCCAGCTTCGAGAATATCCAGCAGGTCGATGCCAACGGTAAAAAATTGCCCTGGCCCTTGCAGGGATGGCCCGATGGCGGCGCGATGCGACCTTCTCCGGAAAACTGGCAGAAAATTATCAAGGGTGTCCAGGATGGGACTTATGCCCTGCCCTTTTTCGGCGACTTCCCTGCCATGTCCGAGGTCGAGCGCCGCGTCACATGGAAACTGATGCTGGACGAGGAATCCTGCACGCGGAACATCATCAATTCCTATGAAAGAGGCGGCTTCGATCCCGCCAAACATCTGTTGATGAACTACAACCTGATTGAAGGAACCAGCCCATCCAACTGGCTGTCCGCGGGCCGCGGCGGCCCCGTGGTCGATTGGGACCTGAAATCAAGCCTCGATGGCCTGTACATTGCCGGCGAGTCCATGTTCTCCGCGGGTGACCACAGCTATGCCGCTTCGACGGGACGCTATGCCGGCAGAAAAGCCGCTGCCTACGTCAGGGAAATAGCCGCAGGCAACATATCCCGAGACCAGATCGCTTTGGAAAAGGCCCGCGTCTACGCCCCGATAAACCGCGACGACGGCATCGACTGGAAGGAACTGCACGCCGGTATTGCGCGCACCCTGCAGTACTGGTGCAGTGAATACAAGACGGAATCCATGATGAACATCGGGCTGGATTCTCTGAAAGAAATAAGGGAAGTTTTTGTGCCCAGGTTGTATGCCCTCGATCCGCATAAACTCATGCGCAGCATCGAAGACCTGAGCCTGCTGACCCATGCGGAAATTGTCATCCATGCATCGCTGGCTCGCAAAGCCAGCAGCCGCGCATTGCCCTTCTTCAGAATCGATTATCCCGATATAGACCCGCCGGAGTGGAACAAGTTCGTTACCGTCAAGCTGGAGAACAACCAGGTTAAGACGGGCTCACTCCCCTTGAACTACTGGGGCAATCTGAAAGCGAACTATGAAGCCAACAACAAGGACTACACCGGAGTCTATAAAAGAAAATAGGGAGAATTGTTATGCCTCGTAAAGAAACTTTTGCATTACCCAACATCATCAGCCCGGGAAATCCGGTGATTTTCAATCCTGATGCCTGTACCGGCTGCAACCACTGCGTGGAAGTCTGCCAGGTGGACGTCTTCATTCCTAACCCGGAAGACAAGATGCCTCCAGTCGTCCTGCACCCCGATGAGTGCTGGTACTGCGGCTGCTGCGCCACTGATTGCCCCAACCAGGCCATTACATTCAACTGGCCGCTTCAGCAGCGGGCTTATTGGAAAGATAAAGCTACAGGAAAGGTCCTCCGGGATCACCAGTAATCCAACTGAGCCGGCGAACAAGGAGACAGGAAGAAGACAGGAGTGAAAATCTGCTCGCCCCCATCTTCTTCCTGTCTCGGTCAAATCATGCCAGCGGCGGTATGATGATAGAACATCCCCCTTGCCATTATTGCGGGAAGAAACCTATGAGAAATAGTATGAAAAGTCATTTTTGGGGCGCCACGGGGCTGGCATGTCTATTGGCGGCGAGAGCAGTTGCCGCTTCCGAACCGGTTTGGCCGCAGTTTCGAGGGCCGGAAGCAAATCCGGTCAGCAAGGAAGCACGGCTGGCGGACAACTGGGGGAAGACGAAAAACATTGACTGGGCAGCGGAGATTCCCGGGCGTGGATGGTCGTCGCCCATCGTTGCAGGCGAAAGAGTCTTTGTTACAACCGCAATTACGGAAGGCACATCGAAACCGCCGCAGATCGGAACGGAATATAGCAACGAGTATGCGGCTGAATTGGAGAAGCAGGGGCTCACAGAAGCGCAGGTCCTCGAGAAATTGACGGCCCGGGATATTGAACTCCCCAAGGAAGTAGTGCTGCACTATTTTCTATATTGCCTGAACTTGAAGTCAGGGAAAGTGGAGTGGAAACAGGAATTTCATACGGGAAGGCCACCGGGCGGAAGACACCGCAAAAACAGCTTCGTCTCGGAAACACCGGTAACGGATGGCAAAGCAGTTTATGTCTATGTTGCAAACCTCGGGCTATACGCATTTGATTTGAAGGGAAAAAGCCTGTGGAAGGCCCCGCAGGAGGCGCTGCCAATCTATCTGGATTTCGGAACAGGAAGTTCTCCAGTACTGGCGGGGAATCTGGTGGTCATCGTCAACGACAATGAAAAACAGCCCTTCATCGCAGCCTACGACAAGAAGACAGGCAAGGAAGTCTGGAAAAAGAACAGGGATGTGAGAGCGAAAGGACCCACGCCGGCGCGTTCGGGGTGGGTGACGCCCTATGTATGGCGGCATGCTGACCGGACCGAAATAGTCACCGTGGGACCGAGCAAAGCGATCAGCTACGATCTGACGGGGAAGGAGTTGTGGATACTGACCGGAATGTCGGGAGGGCCCATCCCTATGCCGTACGCTTACGACGGCCTGCTGTATCTGAACGGGGGGCGGGAACGGCCCCTGTTTGCGATTCGTCCGGGAGCGGATGGCGACATATCGTTGAAAGAGGGGGAGCGAGCAAACAAATATGTGGTTTGGTCCGAGCCGCGCGGTGGAACGTACCTGCCTACGGCTGTGGCTTATGAAGGCGCGCTTTACTCGATAACCGAAACCGGAATTCTGAGCCGGTATGAAGCAAAAACCGGAAAAACAACCTACCGAACACGGATTGATCCGGCGGCAACAGCGTTCACCGCTTCGCCTTGGGCTTATAACGGCAAGATCTTTTTCCTGGACGAAGAGGGGCAGACTTACGTGGTGGCCGCAGGAGATAAGTTTGAGTTAAAGCAAACGAATCTGCTGGAAGATATGGCACTGGCAACACCGGCAATCGCCGGGGATCGGCTGCTGCTGCGAACCGAGCACCGGCTGTATTCGATTCGCCAGGCAACTTCGGGGACTCCGGGCAAATAAGTCCTCCTCGCACGGGAGCGCTGGCGTCGCGCCCAATGTCATTTACTTTTTTTCGGACATTTTTCTTTCGCCCTTCGGGGCTTGTTACGGGTCTATTCCAATCCAGGGTTCGCTTCGCTTCACCCCTGGCTGATATGGAGTGATCGGTCAAGTACAATCAATCCGTTCCTTGTTCGTTCATTTTGGTTTTCTTCGGTTCATAAATAAATCAGCCAGTAAAAAGAACAGGGGATCGAGTTGGCAACAGCGACGATAATCAATCTGATATTCGCGGGTCGATAAGCACGCATGACAACTGATTCATCGGGAGCGGCCTCACTCTACTTCCGTGGATTCTGGTTTCCCATACCAACATAGCCAGGTCGAGGTTTCTCCTTTCGAAGCCTGGAACTCGATCTCCTGTTCCGTTCACTAACCGAATGTTTCCGTTATTAATCCATTGAAGAACAAAATAGCTGCAAGAGCTGGTGCCTTATGTCATGCAACACGACCGATAGCCCAGATAAATCCTGCCAATTCTCGACTTACCGCAACCGCGATCTTTTGTCTTTCTTTCCCTCGGTTGAGCATGCGTCGGAATTTTTGATTCAATCGCTTATCGCAACGTTGTGCAATCTCGATAACTTCTGCCGGCAAACACTCTCGTCGTTTCTTGAGAGTTTTGCCAGCTACTGAAGAATGACGGTAGTGCCAGGCGCTTTCGATCAGCACCCTACGTAGGTGGCTGTTTCCCGTTTTGGTTATCCTTCCCCGTCTTTCAAGTTCACCTGAGCTGCTTTCCGAAGGCACCACCCCAATAGCGGCCATAAACGAAGGCGCATCGACGAACCGTCTTAAATCGAGCGCTTCTGCGATAATCGTCATCGCCGTCAGAACCTGAACACCTTTTAGCGCCATCAAATAGCTGACTCGCTTTTGATAGTTCGGCTGTTTTGCAACTTCCTCGATTTTTCCCTGGAATGTTTTCAACCGCTCCGTCTGTTGCTCAAGCGCCTGTCGATATTCCTCCAGTACTGTTTGATCCCCATCATCCTCAAACACAAGGCTCTTAATCCACTTTAGGTGCCCAAGCGACCAGTTCTTGCCCTGCGGATATTTCAATCCACGTCGCATCAGAAACCGTGCTAATCGATGCCGTGCTCGCTGCTGGTCTTCCAATGCGTCTTCTCGCGCACGCACCAGATCTCGCAGACTTTCCTGTTCTTTTTGCGGGATCACAATACATGTTAGTTCTCCCGCTCGGTACAATTTGCCCAAGGCTTTCGCATCCAGCTTATCCGTTTTTACTTTTTTCCCCGCTCGTCTCGGAGTCAACGAAGGGGCCGCAACCTCACAAGAAATCCCATGTTTGGCCAAATAGCGCTGCAAATAGTATCCATTAACGCCCGCTTCGTAGACGCACCGTACGTCATCTTCAAATGCCCTTAGCTTTTTCGCTAACCGACCCAGCCCCGTACTGTCGTTTGATACAACAAGTTCTTCTCGAGGGTTACTTTCCTGCCCGCGAAAAATTGCGACGTTTATCTTTTTTGCTGAATCATCCATCCCTACCCAAGTGATACAATCTGCCATGATCGGTCTCCTCATGTTTTATGGCTCTGCAGCTTCGTCACCACGACTTCAGCTGTAACCCACGATATTACATGCTAGAGACCGATCACTCCATTATGTCTACTTGCTTTCGGCCCTCCGGGGGTGGTGCCTCGCTCGCGTCGCAGAGCTCAGAACAATTATGCGCAGCAGTGCAGCACAATCCGCACCCGGAGCCCTCAACGGTTACGACCCTTTTGGGAAATGCGCGCTGGAAGCACCACCGTCCCGGCTGATGCTGCATACCATTTTGCAATCAAATCAGCGCCGGAGGCGCGGCAGATTGTAGCCAGGGGTGAGCGCAGCGAACCCCTGGAATAAGATCAGGAAAGACGGAGCCCCGGGCAGGGGCGAAAGAACGGCAATGGCAACTAAGTTCATGGCATTGGGCATGGCGTTGCGGGCTTAGAGGTGTTTTCAATTCCGTTAAGGTAATGTATAAATAGTCGCGTATGCATACAGACTTCAGATGGGGTTTTATCTTCCTGACCGGCAAATCAGACCTGTCCCACGAGGAAAGGCACAAAGTCGTCAGCATTGCCGCAGACATGTATTTTGGCGGGGCAAAGGAACGGCAGATCTCCCTTGATGGATATCGCGGACTGATCTCTACCAAAGGCGAATGGTCGGCTCTCGGCTGTTTTTCCGGCCAGGTGTTTTATGCCGAAATCTGGCCTGAAGACGGCGCCGAGAAAACAAACCTGAGCTTTCTCATCAGCGAACAGACGTATGGAACCGGAAGCACCTATTCCATGAACTGAGCACTCGGTAATATTTCTCAACCGAACCGGGAATCTCAACGTAAAACTTACAAGCAACTATTCACATGGAGAAAGCCATGAAAGGAAAAGCTACGCCTGTGTTCCTTGTTCTTTCTACGGTCTTAGCCCTGTCCTTATATGTTTCCGCGCAGGTTCAACAGAATACCGACACGCAGCAGTACCGAAAGGCACGAGAAGCCTATGAAAAGCTCCTGGCCAGCTATTCCTCCGGGGATGGCCCTTATGCTCCAGGAAAAGGAGCCAAAGCCCCCGTTTCCCTCTGCGTGGGGCCGGTCATGGCAACCGATGGAACACCAAAGTGCCTGTATCAAGCACTCCCTGCGTCGGGAAAACTGCGGATTGAAATGCTGAATGGCTCTGTTCAGGAGATATTCGTGAACCAGATCAAGCAGATTACGGTGGAGTAATGAGGGCAAACGGAGCCAAGCCCGGGCTGACTCCCCGATCCCGGATACAACCTGCCGCGGACGCGCGCGGATTGGATCTCCAACCCGCACACATCAACGGTTTTTATTTTATGCTTTACCGAGAGCTTTCAAAACCCTATCCGGCGTGGCCGGCGATTCCACCCACTTGCCGATGGCGTTGTGGATGGCCATGATAACCAGATGCGTGTTCGCCAGGGAATGGCTGATGCCGCTGCCGCCGTAGCAGGCATTGCTGGCGCGCGTTTCCAGAAGCTCCAGGTCCACACGGGGCATGTCCAGCATGCTGACCTTTTTATATTCAAACATGTTTGTGCTGAGCCGCAGGCCGGTCTTTGCATCGAAAACAAATTCTTCCTGCAACTGGCACCCCTTGGTGAAATCCATCACCTGATCGATCTGGCTTTCCAGCGATGTCCGCCGCATGATCTTTCCGGGATCCGCAACGACTCCAAACCTGAGGATTTCCACTTCTCCCGTTTCGGTGTCGACTGCAACCTCGCACGTAGCCACATTCATGGCATCCAGAACTTTTCCCCTTTGAGACCAGACAGCTTGCGGAGGTCTTCCCGCATAGGTTGCGAACAGATTCGCCTGGACGGCGCGCGCCAGCGGCAGGCCCTTGCTTGGATCGGCTTTGACAATCACCTTGCCGCCCTGCATATCGAGGTCCTCAGGCTTCAGGCCCTTGAATGGATTGGGAGCCTGTTTGGCGCCGGGACCCATGCCAAAGCCGGCGGGAGCGGGAGGATTGTTTGCCTCCTCGATGGCAGTTTCCAGGATCAGCTTCTTCAGTTTGTTGGCGCACTCTTTGACCGCCCAGGAAGATGCCGTGGATCCGTCACTGCCACCGCCAAACGGCCGGTAGATTTCGTGGTGATCCAGATCAATGCGGATATCCTTGAACTCCAGGCCAAGTTCCTCCGCCACGACCATGGCATTGGCTTCCAGGCCATAGTGGCCGATGATGGGACCCTTGGAGGGCAGGTGCACGATGCCGTTGCGGAGTTCGAGTTTGGGGTTGTATCCCGATACGGAATGGCGCGGGCATTGATTGTAGCGGAAGCTGGCTCCATGCATACGGCCGTCCGGCAGCTTTTTGGCGCCCGTCTGATGCCAGTTCCAGTTCATCATCTTTTTTACAGCCGCAACGCAGGCCTCATAGCTGGGTACGGGATTCGTGTCGGTCTGAGATGTCGGCCCGTGCAGATTCAGCGTCGCGATTTCGATCGGATCTTTGCCGAGCTTTTCGGCAATCAGATAGATGCCAACCATCAGTGTATCCCAGCCCATGGGATTGTGCTGGCCGCTGACATACATCATTCCTGTGTTGCTGTCCACGACCTCCATGCTCTGTTTGACGTTCAGGCACTTGGTGGTGAAATAGGGCCCGTAGGTCTGATCCATCGTATTCCCGAACATCGAGCTTCCACGAATCCCACCATCCGCAATTGAAAAATCTTCTATGGCGGTAATCAGGCCGTTGCTTTTGAATCCAATCTTCATATGCACGTAACGCTGACACAGGTTGAAATCGTACATATCCGCCCTGGTGTTGACGCATCGAACGGGTCGGCCGGCTCTTTTGGCGAGCAGCGGAGTGATCTGCTGCGATTTGCGGATGCCCCAGTCACAGTACCGGCCGCCTACGAACATGCAGTTCTGGAAAACCTTGTCGGGCGACACGCGGTTCATGCCGGCAACCTGATCATGTCCCCAGGGAACCCCTTCTATCTGGAGGCTTTTGCCTTCTCCGTGCAGAGGATCATCGAACCACCAGGCAACGGTGCCCAGAGGATTGGGGATATGACCGGCAAAGGCGGAGGTGTTCACGTCATATTCGAGGATGTGGTCCGCTTCCTTGAAACCCTTTTCGACATCGCCGTCATTGGTATTGGAATAACTGACATTGCCTTTCTTGGGAGGATTATTGCCTCCGCCCATTCCAAATCCACCGCCACCTTTCCCGGCCGGCGAAGGCGGTCGGATGACCGGCGCATCCCCGGTTCGTCCTTTGCGCAGGTCCACAACAAAGGGCAACTCTTCCCATTCCACAACGAGCGCCCGCAGCGCCTCATCGCAGATATCTGGATTTTCTGCCACGACGATAACGCCCACTTCGGCCCCTTCCTGATCGGCCAGATTGTCCAGGAAGGCCTGGCTGGGTCCCATGAAAAAGCCGCCGTCGCCACCGCTGCTCAGTTTCTTCATGTCCTCGTCTTCCCAGGTAACAATATCCACAACGCCTGGAACGGCTTTGGCTTTTGTGATGTCGAGACTCTTGATGCGCGCGTTCGCATAAGGACTGCGGAGAAACTTGGCGTGAAGCATGTCTGGAACGGCATAGTCAATTCCGAATCTTGCAGCACCCGTTGCCTGCGACCAGGACAGGACTCCCGGAAGGTTCGGCTTTCCGACAACCCTGAAATCTTTTCTGGTTCCGTTTACTCCAGCTAAATCAGCCATGACACAAATTTCCTTTCATTATCCTGGAAGGATTGCGGGACTGCACTCTCCAGTTAAATAGGTCCCCATTTGAATACTCGTCCATCAAAAACATTCACTGAGTCTGCCAGAACTTGAGGGATAGTCACTTCTTTTTTTTCATGGCCTCGGCGAGCATAAGCGCAAGCTGCTCCGTGCCATCTTTGTCCTTGGATTTAAGCGCCATGTAGGGGCAGATGCCGGAAGTAAGGATGAGTCCGTCCACCACAACTCCGGTCCCTGCAAATGTTGCTCCGTCAAAATAGGAGCTTTTTTCTTCCATGGCGTAGGCATATTTCTTCCCCTTTAGAAGCCCTGCTTCCGCCAGAGTCCAAAGCGACCCGGTTTGCGCGGCAACCGGCCGGCCTGCGGCTACGGCATTCTTAACCAGAGTGATTGCCTCTGCAGACACCTCCGGCGGTGCAGGATAGGATGGCACCGCCAGGCATGGCAGGATGAATCCCGCGTATTCGGTTACTTTCACATCCGCCAGCCTGGTATCGACCTTCACCGTTGTAGACCCTGCAGCAACAGGGGAACCATCAAGGGTGGCAACAATAACCTTATACCCGGACTTTTCCAACGTATCCTTCATCACCCCGGCTTCCTTCTTGAGCATATATTCCAGGTCGCCGGATTTTTGCGCATTTCGCATGAATAGCAAAACTTTGGGAGCATTCTGCGCATATACATTCGAAAGGACGAAACTGCACGCCATCGTCGCGATGATAGCAACTACAATCCGTTTCATTCGGGTTTCTCCTTTGAAACAGGTTTGCCTTCTTCCCGTCATTGCAACGCCAACAGGGCATTGCAAGCCGTTCTTTGTCCATCCTTGCTGATCATGATGCAATTCATCTTGATCATGAAAACCACATGGTGTGGAATGGGACGACTGGTGCGCAAAATATGCCTGCCAGTCTTTCCCTATACTACCTTATTTCGGCTATAGAAAAATGGGATACGCAAATAGCGAGCATTGGAGGTCGCATGGGCTTTCCCAAAACACCAAAAACCACCGGAAAGAAGGAGGATCTCATGGTTACCATGGAGGAATTCAATAGATACGGTGAAGAACTGGAATATTCACTTATGCTTCGAACCTCTCCGATTGCAGTAAAGATGCTGGAGAAGGAGTCGGATATTCCCAAAGAAGCGATACGGCCGAAAAGAGATCGCAACCAACACATAGCCCAATGCCAGGCTTTTGCCTTATCGCGGCGCGAAGGGGCAACCGTAGCCATGTTGCGGGAGGATCATTGGTGTCCGGCAGCTCCCATAGCCTATGGTCTGGTAAAAAAACCCGAATCCGTTCAGATACAGAGCCATCCTTACGATTGTTTTGAATACGGCAAGTATACGGGAATCGTTACGGCCCCTTTGAAAAAAGCCACCTATATTCCCGATGTCGTCATTCTGTGGGCAAAACCTGGCCAGTTAAGAGCGCTGCTGCTCTCGATGAAAATTGAGGATGTGCCGCAGGTGGGCGGGCACTTCTTTCCTCCATCCTGTGCATGGGCGGTGGTGAACCCAATGACATCGGGCAAATATTGGGTCGTTCTGCCGGACCCCGGGGAATATCAGCGCGCGCTCACTGAAGAAGGGGATATGATGTTTTCGATACCACAGAGCCGAATGCAAACCATGATGGCAGGGTTGAAAGCCAATGAACATGGCCCATTCGCCTATAGGGAACATTCCATGTTCATGCAGCCGGATTTCGAACAGCCCCAGTTTTATAAGGACATGTTTAAATGCTGGGAACTGGATTCGAAATAGCCGTGTTCCTGATTGTAGTTGCGCGAACCCGCGCATGAACAGATAGAAACTCTCACAAGAAGACTCATCGCTTTCGATATTTCTGCCCGGTGGTCTCGAATCCGCCCGGAATGAATTTGCCCGTCTCGGCTTGCGGGGACCAGCTTAGGGAGATTCTGATCAAGTTTTCTTCCTTCTGACGGGACGCTTCAAGATAGGATGCCGGCTGATATTCGACCTCACCGGTTTCATCCAGCTTGATATTGCGCAGCACACGGACGTGCCGTTGTCCGGCATCGTCGACAGTCTCCTTACCCATCAGCCGCTCATTTTCCAGCCAAAACTCGACCGTGCTATGTTGGCGCGCGTTTGGACCGGATAGCTCATAGACGCCCACACAGTCCTTCAACGTAATTCCGGAACTGCCGTTCTTCCAGGGCGCGCGCCTGTAGGGTAGGACTTGCAGCTTGCCCGGTTCCAGGTTTGCCGTTGTCGCGAACTTCCGCAATTCGTCGATGACAAAGGACGATCGTGCGGTTACGGAATAGGAATGTCCGTCCTTCAACCCGAACTCAACCGCGTAATCATTGCTGCTGCGAGAATGATGTCGCTCCGTGACAACAATGGCCGCCACGTCGCCGCCTGAAAACTCCGCCACTTTGCCCTTTACCGCGTGGTGGAGTTCCCATCGCCCATGACCCAGATCATCGATTCGCTGAAACCCGTCCAGCAGACCTAGCAGCAGCACCACGCCCCCCGCGATAAGAGCGATGCCGATGATGGGGACAAGCCAGTCGTATTTGGGCTTATTCTGAAGCGGCTCGTTTGCGGGATGTTCCGGACGTCGTTTCGGGATGAGGAAGATCACGCCTAATCCAATCATCAGGCCTGTCCAGGCCCAGAGCACCGATGACGTCGTCAGATTCGAGGGCTGGATTGCAAAGCTCAGTCCGGGCGGAGCGGTCATCGCCTTGATTCCGACAAACAGGAGTTTTGGCCCCAGTGCCATTGTGCCCAGTATCCATCGCGTACTGGAGTTAAATGACGAGCGCCGGAGCATGAAGATTCCGACAATTGCCAACAACCAGCCCAAGCCGGGAACGAAGAGAGCCAGAATGCACATCACGGCCGCAGCCAGGGAACGTCCATTGTTCCGGGAGGCCGGAACCGCAGGTGTTGTTTGTGTTTGCATTCCAGGATCATGCCATATCATGACACCGGATTGGCAGAAATTTATGGCTAAATGAGCCGGGCGGAATCCGTCAGGACTAATCAAAAAAATGCCGGCAGGCTCACCACATTCAACTATCGTGACAGGCTGCATCCGATGTAACCTCGATAGGCTCGACGTGCAGGCTGGAAACGCATTAGCCACCCGGCAAAATCAATGCGGCTTGCGCTCGAATGCACGACAGGCGGAGAAGAGCGGGGACCCTTTCATGACACGTGTACTGATCATCAACCCTCCGGCACCCGAGCGGTTGGATGCGCCCCTTCTCAGCCTTCACTATATAGCCGCCGCTCTGCTGGCTCGAGGCTGCGAGGTGCGGATCATCGATGCTGCGGCCCGGCATTTCTTTCACGACTCGGACTGGATCCTGTCTGAGACCGAAGGTTTTTCACCGGAGATCATAGCCTTCGGGCTGTATACAAGACGAGTTCGGGAAAGCTACCGGCTGGCCGAGCGCTTTGCCGGAAGATTTCCACTCCTGGTTGCAGGCGGGCCACATGCTTCCGCCCGCCCTGACGAACCCCTCTGCCATGGCTTTGATCTGGTGGTCCTGGGCGAGGCGGAGGAAAGCATGGTGCAGGTAGTGGACTGGGTTGAGGGGCAAAGGCCGCTTGAGTCGATCCACGGCATCCGATACCGGGATGCGGGAGGTCTGCTCTGCGGCGATGCCACGCCGCGCTTTATCCAGGACCTCGACGCTCTGCCTCCCGCCGCAGCAGCCAGGCGGCTGTTCGATCCGCGGGATTACGGCTTGCTGGAGACCAGCCCAATCCCGGGCAGTATCCTGACCAGCCGCGGATGTCCCGGCCGCTGTATCCACTGCACGCAACAGGTGGGCAAACGGCCGTTCGGGTACCGGTCGGCTGCGGGAGTCGTCGCCGAAATGCGCGCCCACTACGAACGGACCGGGTGTACGTTTTTTCATTTCCTGGACGATGCCCTCACGGCAGATATGTCCCGCATTCACGAACTGGCGGAGGCAATGCGCAGGGACCTCCCCTTTGAACCCGGCTGGATTGCCACGACTCGAGTCGATCTCGTCAGTCCGAATCTACTTCGGGAAATGAGGTGCGCAGGCCTGGCCGCAATAGACTTCGGAGTCGAAAGCGGCGATGACGAAACGCTTGCAAAGGTCAAAAAGGGATTCAAAACCGAGCAGGCATACCTCGCACTGGAGTGGGCTAAGGCGGAAGGCCTGGAGACTGTCTGCAATTTCATGACAGGCTTTCCCGGGGAAACCCCCTCCGCTCTGGAGCGCACTCTCCGGTTCATGGAAAGGATTGCGCCTCTGGTCGATAGTTTCGGCATCCTGGGTGTGGCAGTGCCTTATCCTGGAACGCCTCTTTATGAGAATTACCATCTGGACTATGGTTTTACAGAGTGGTGGCTGCGGGAAGATTGTGGACGCTACGAGCCGGCTCCTCCTATAGAGGATTTCGACCGCTTCTACCGCTGGTACATTGATGATCCGGCGCTGGCAATGGACTACTTCCGCTATGACGAGGAGACGCGTTCGCTGATCCGGGAATGTCTTCGCTTCAAAGCCGAGCACAACCTGCGACGCATGGGCTTGCTTTTGGACCACCCGGTTTCAGCGGACGCGGAAGGTCAGCCCCTGGAATCAGGGTCAGTTTCGGAAGCATATCCGGCGGAAGCTCCGGTAATCATGGGTCCGGCGCGTCCGCTCGACGATACTGGCGAGACTGAAGCCGTCCGCTGAGCCTGCCGGTGCCATGTTCCAATAGCAGGATGCGGACTCTGTGCTCCGGGCAATTTGGGGAGTTACGCATAGACCTGCTTGCCTGACCTTGCATTTGGGTTTATTTATTCCGTTGAAGGTCGAATCGAAAGACGGTCGGCGGTCGTATTATTAAGCGATCATCGGACGTGAATGAAAGCGAGGCATCATGATATCCATTAAGCGGCGCACGATATTTTTTCTTACGGCCATTACTTTTGCATGCACAATGGCTCACGCCGGAACACTTACCCCTACATATAGCTCCGCCATCACTCCTGGCGGTCCGGAAGGCGGCCTGGGAACAATCAAGCTGGGCGGGTCATCGGTCACCATCACGCCAACCTCCATATTAGCCGTCTCGGACAACGACGCGACAGAATCGATCGGAAGCATCGCCTGGACGCCGTCTGTCCCTATGACCATTACCTTGACCTTCAGCTATCAGATTAAGAATCCCGGAGAGAGCTTTGTACTTTACCGGGCCGACTGGTTTAGCGATACGATCAGATATACGGACGGTACGATAAAAACCTTCAGCGAAACCTATGATATTTCGGATCAGGTGATTATTTCTTTCAAAGCAAAGGGCAGCACCGTATCGATAACCAATATTTCGGTGCAATAATTCCATGACCCTTCTGCCCCATGCATACGTATTGATAATAGCTATAGCGGTAAACTGCCGGTGTTCTGACGTAATGGAGCTTCGCTCCATGCCGGAAAGCGTTCTCTTTGGAGGCACTCAATGAAAAAATGGATCGTTCTTGTCATCCTGTTGGCCGCGTTGCCTGTCAGCGCGCTTCAAATCCCTGATGCACAGAAAATCACAGGCAAGTGGCAGGGAGCTCTGAAAACACCCAATGGGCAGCTTCGGATCGTGATCGAGGTGTCGTCCGAAGCGGATAAACTGAAGGCCAATTTTTACAGTATTGACCAACAATCGCCGGCGATACCCGCCAACACAGTCAACTGGAATGGATCAACTTTCAAACTGGCTATTATTGCGATAAATGGCAACTACGAGGGAAAGATAAGTTCTGATGGCAAGTCAATCACAGGCAACTGGTCCCAGGGTGGGCAGGCAATGCCTTTGGATTTGTCCCGTGCAACGCCGGAAACAGCATGGGCTATTCCCGAACCTCCACCTCCCCCGCGACGGATGGCCGCTAATGCCAACCCCGCATTCGAGGTGGCAACCATAAAGCCAAGCGATCCTGCGAGACCAGGCAAGCTGTTTACAACAAGAGGCTCCGAGGTAATCACCATCAATACTTCATTAAGCGATATCATCATGACGGCTTATGGACTTCACGCGCGGCAGATCACGGATGCGCCGGCCTGGCTTGAATCCGAGAAATACGACATCACCGGACGTCCGGATACTCCGGGCCAGCCGAATGTTGAGCAAATGAAGGTAATGCTTCAGAAACTTCTGGCCGACAGATTCCAGCTCAAATTTCACCGCGACAAAAAAGAACTCTCGGTCTACGCGCTCACCGTGCTGAAGGGAGGACCAAAGTTCAGCAAAAGCACGCGCGATCCGAACAGCCTTCCAGGCCTGTTTTTTACAGGGCCCTTAATGAGCTTGAATGTCACAAACGCAACCATGGCGGAAGTCGCCGGCGTGCTCCAGACGATCTTGGAAAAGCCGGTTGTGGATCAAACCGCTTTGACTGAGAAATATGACTTTGTGGTCCGATTCACCCCTGATCCAGGACAGTTTCCCGGTGTCGGAGGAGCTCCGCCGGTGGAATCGGGAGATGAACCACCGGATCTATTCACCGCGATCCAGCAGCGGCTCGGGTTAAAATTGGATTCGACCAAAGCACCTGCGGACGTAATCGTCATTGATCATGTAACAAAGCCGTCAGAGAACTAACGCGGCAGAACTGATAATCTTCTGATGGAAGGGCACGAAGATCGAATCAAAGTGATGTACGAAGAAGCAACGCGCGCCGCCGGCGCCGGTCAATGGGATGCCGCGGCCGTGTTCCTGGAGCGGTGCTGTAACCTGCAGCGCTTTGAATCTTCCGTCCTTAATTCGCAATGGATGGTTGCCGCCGATCATTGTGAGAAAAGCTACGATTTGGGGACCAAAGCTTTTGCCCTGGCGAAGCGGGCCTGGCAGGCAGGATCTACTGCCGGCTCGCTGGAGTTCCTCCAGGCCGCAATGTATCGAGGTTGTCACGATCCGGAAACCGCTGTTCAAGTAAATCACTGCGCACACGAATGGCCTATAGCGGCAGTGAGAAATTCCAGGCCCTTGCCGCTGCAACTCCCGGAACGTTTGCCAGAAAGGTTTCGCATCGGCCACCTGGTCGGCCTGCTTAATCCGACACATGCTCCTACAAAGCTGATCAGGGCATTGACGGATGAAATTGCGACGGAGGCGGCCGATTCACACATATACACCACGGAATGGGCGGCCTCATGGTTTCACAATTGGAATCATCCTCGTCAAAGCGGTCCTGAGGAATTTCTTAGCAACATACGGAAAGCGCGAGTCCATATTCACGAGGCTCATGATAATTTCCTGGCACGAGCCAATACTCTCGCCGCGCGTATCCGGCAAGATGACCTGGACGTGCTCGTCGTACACGCAAGTATGTCCGAAATGGTTACCGCCCTTGTCGCCCTGCTGCGGCCGGCGCGCCGACTCATCAGCGTGAACCACGCCTCGGAGATGGACCTTCCGTGCTTCGATGGCGCGATCCATATGTTTGAAAATGGAAAGAGAAGGACCCGGCTGGAGATCCCATCCGTTGTCATCCCTCCGGCAAGCGATATGGATGTGCGCTTAAAGCAGGCTGCGAGGCTATCGAAATCTCAGCTGCAGATACCACAACAGGCAACGGTCTCCGGCACTTTTGGCAATCTGTACAAGATAGAAAATCCTGAGTTCCTCGAATCACTGCGCTGCATTCTCGAACATCACCCCAACCATTTTCACCTGATAGCCGGTGCCGGAAATGATCGCGCGATAAAGAAATTCCTCGAGGAAGCGGGAATATCGAGCCGCGTACGCCTGCTTGGACCGCGTACCGATATCCCATCACTCCTGCTTCTGCTTGATTTTTATCTTGCATCGCATCCATACCCTGGAGCATTGTCGGAAATCGAGGCAATGGCGGCAGCATGTCCGGTGATCAGCGTCCGCAACCATCCGGAATCTCACTATAATGCCGGCGCGGAATCTGTGGGAATATCCGAGTGCATTGTAGATCCGAAGGATACTAACGCTATGGTTGCGCTTGCATCCCGCTACCTCGGCGATCCGACCTGGAGTCGCACGATCGGGCAGAAACTCAAGTGCCGCTTCGAACAGGTATTTGCGCCGTCCAGGGTAGCCGCACACCATTTGCAATTCTACCAATCGTTTTCGAACCCGACCGGGGAAAACCTTTCCTGATAATAGGGCACGCCTGCAGGGTACCGCCAATGCTCGGCTGCGTTTCGGAGTAGATTTGTCAAGTTTATGTGGGGAAGGGATCAGGCAAAGAGGTCGAGAAGGGAGTGCTCAACGTCTCTTTCAACCGATATGACTCGATAGTTGGCTTTCCCGACAAGCTCCGATTCTTTGATATTGACCATTTCACCGGCATAGTCGGTCGTGGCCTGGGGGGTGGCTACGCGCCTGGCGGCCTGCTCCATCGTCCGTTGCGCGGCCATGACGCCATTTAATGAAATAGCATAGTCCATATCTTTATCCCGATTCTTCTCTCATCGGTATATCCCGCTGAAGCATTAGCGCAAAATTGCAATAAAGATCGATTGCGGTCTCAGGCTCGGCTTTGGACAATAACGGCGACGATGGCGAGGCAGCCCAAACCATAGTAGGTGTATTCAACATCCGGCTCTGCATCGATTATGCAAGAGCGGAAGCCGCCGCAGGCATCGGCGAGTGATCCGACAAATCGAACCTGTTTTTTGAGATCTATCTGATGGATTCGATCCATGGCCGCTAGCGTGGTCACAGCGGTAAATGTGGAGAGAAGGTCCGGATACGGCGCCTTTGCATGAGCCAGGAAACCGCCGTCATGCGACTGCATTCGGACCAGGTAGTCTGCGGCCTGGCTTATTTTGTTCTCCAGATCGGTTGTTTCCTCGCCGGTCAGCGGAGATTCGAACAGGATGGCTCGAAGAAGGTAAGTCACCGCCGCGGACGTTGCATTGGTCTGCGAGTTGTCGTCGGATCCCGTATCGATAAATCCACCATCGGATTGCTGCAGATTCAAGACCGCTTCAAGGGAGTCTACTGACACCTGATGCAACAAACCGAGCATATCCTCGCAAATAGCGCCAAGAAACGTACAGTATGCGCTGGGAGCCGAAGAGGCGACCGAACGGGAGAAAGACCCCGACTTGAGGCGGTGACGATCCAGGCAGGCACCGGCATGCCGCGGCATAGGCGCGCCGCAAAGCGTCGCAATAGATATCCGGTTGAGGCATTCCGGAACATCGCCGATATCGTTGTCCGATTGGGCATAGAGGCAGGTGGCGGGATGACCGACCTCTTCGGATCGAGTTTGGGACAATATTCGCAGGGCAAAATCCGTGTAGTAGGGATCCGAGTTTCCCCGGCGGCCCGGATAGCCGCCATCCGCGCTGCGCTGTGAAAGCACATAATCCGCGACCCGCTCTCTTAGACCGGAACTGAGACTTTGGGTCCCCTCCAGCAGCAGTGCATCGAGGAGCTGATTCATGTGGATTTTCTTTCGGGAAGCACGACGCGCGCAATGAAACCAAGCAACTGGCTGAGTGACCGATCCTGAGATGCCTCGGATGAGGCAAGCACCCGCTGCCGAAGCCTGGCGTAAAGCATTTCGGCTTTTTCGAATGATCCTGAATCGCGATAAATCGCCGAAATCTCGCCGACCGGCAATGAGCCCTCCCGGCCATAGAAAGCGCTTCTCAGCGCCTTGCCCGCGGCCGACTCCATGGCAAAGGCGAGCAGCACGGTGGGCCGCATGGACTGAGCATCCAAGCCAACAGAACTCTTGTTATTGATGTCTTCCCAGTCGTCCAGGTCATTGAGAACCTGATACGCTTCGCCCAGGTAATCCCCATACTGAATCAGCAGATCGGAGTCTTCCACCGGGCCGGATGCGCGGAGGCCGACATAAAGTGCCGCCGTGAATGCCGGGGAGGTCTTCTTTCGATAGCACCGCAAGACATCCAGCGGCGACAGAACGTCCGGACGTTTGCGCATCCACTGCAATTCCTGTCCCTGTCCGCGGCAAAGTTCCAGATGAGCCCGTGACATCCAGCCGAATATATCGGCGCTGGCTTCGGAGCCAAGATCAGCCCCCGACGAGGCAATCAGTTTATATCCGGCTCCGATCAGGTAATCGCCAATGTTGATGGCTATCGGCGCGCCATGCGTTCGATGCAGCGTCTCGCGGCCATAGCGCATGGTGTCCTCATCCTGAATATCATCATGGACCAGGGACGCTTTGTGCATCACCTCTATAGCCACCGCCAGTTTTCGGACAGACTCCGGAATCAGGGGCTCGAGGATTGTTCGCGAATTCAAAGCATCCAGGCCGTGAGCGCGAACCACATAAGAAGCCAGCGTTACAAAGGGACGAAACCGTTTCCCGCCGATCCGCAGCCAATCCTGGGCAACACAATCGGTATCGGAATCGCCATCGATCCAATCCCGATCAAACAGCTGATTGGCAAAACGAAGAAGCGGTATATAGCTTTGATAGGACGCTGTCGGCCTTGATTCCCATAAATAAAGCGCACGCATCAGTTCGGGAAAATCTGCTTCGGTCTCGACACATCCATTTGTGAGCAATGGAATTGCCATGTGCGGAATGCCCCATTCCGCAATGCGACCGTATGATTTTTCCAGCGAATCGAGGCACGCCACGCCCAGGATGGCATCCGCCTCCCGCTCCAAAGCGCTTGTCGTGACGGAGGTAATTCCCTCCGCAATTGAAACCCTATAGCCAAGCTTCTCCGCCTGGGACTGAATATCCCCAATCGGGCACAGCGAACAGTGGGCACCAACAAGACTATCGCCGCTATAGATAGCAGTACAGGATGTCGAGGAGCGGAGGCAATGAGGCAGGAGCAGCAAACGGCGCGAGAAAGGAACCGATGCAAATGCATTTGCCCAATACGCGTTGCTCAGGGAGACCATGGCAAAGCCGATGTAGTCATAGGAAAGATTCAAACGGGTCAGTAATTCGACCGCCTTCTCGCGCAGGACTCCCTGAGAGATGGACTCGATGGCGGCTGCCATCTCCAGCCCAAGCGAACGAATAGCATCGCGAACGGCTGCCTCCTGCGGCACTTGCTTGATGTCTATTTCATCCATGTCCAGCTTGATCGACATTTAAAACTACCCTTTGCACTGCGCCAAAGCCTGAACGGTCCAAATCATCGGATACAGCCTTTCAGAATACCAGAGCTTTTCAAAATAGAGCCCTATCGGCTGCTCATCGCTCAACCCGTTCTGCTCAACAAACTTCGTCAATCTCCCGATTCCTTTAAGAATTACGGCGCTCACTTTCCCCTGTTTCCTGAAGAAGGAGAGGGCGGAAACGGCCAGCGCGGTTTCCTGTATCATTGAAGCGACTCCGCAAGCGGCGCCCCACCCGCCATCTTCATTCTGGGAAGACAGCAGGTAATTGATTCCGGACTCGCAAGCCCGCTCCGTCCGGTTGAATTCACCAAATGCCATCAGAACGCGGGCAGTACCGAAAACGGGATTCCGAAGGTCGGGAGTCTGCTGACTGCCGAACCAAAGCGGAGTCCAGGACCCATCCTCATGCTGCATTTTTTCAAGGAACCTGAAACCTCTGGCAACGGAAATGCTATCACCTTGGCCATTGGCGAGCAAAGCGCGAAGGGCATGGGCAGTTATGTCGGTACAACTCCGGTCAAAAGGGAGCTTGCCCCAGCCCTTGCAGAATGGCGGCCACCCCCCATCCGCATTCTGAAGATTCGTCAGCCAGCGAAGACCTTTTTTGCGATAGGAGAGGAAAGGATCGTTCGTATGAACCGAATTGGCAGTTGCCCGGGCCGCGTTGACGGACAGCGCAAGCAAAACGCTGGAAGTGTCATCGCCATCAGGAACGGAGCCGCTAAGATCGGTCCATCCCCAACCGCCCGGTTCGGCATTCGTGAAGGGATGAACCCTCTGCATTTGATTCCCGGCGAGCCATTCCAGTATGGATGCCGGAGTTTCAACTCCCGCGGAGCTCAGGGCATTCACCGCACAGGAGGTGACCCAGATTGCCAGGTTCGTATCGATAGGCCAGGAACCGTCGGGGCGCTGAAGCGTTCGCAAGAAGGACAGCGCATGCTCCAAAACCTTGAGTGCGGACCCGGAGCATAAGGATCCGCTGGAGTTCATCGAGAGCAAGGACAGCGCGACAAAAGCGGTCAATGGAACCGCTTCGAGAAATCCGCCGGACTCCGGCTGAAGCTTCTCCAGAATTCTCAGAGCTTTCTTTTCGACGAAGGCTCCCAACAGGCTCTGCCCGCGCCGCTTGTCAATCACCAGCCCAACCGCAATCAGTGCCGGCATGGCATAGCTGACCACCTGCAGCCGAAGCGTTTTATAGAGGCGCTGCGGCATCACGGCTAGAGGATAGGGCAGTCGCGGGACCTGATCCCACGACACCAGGCCAGCCGCTGCACAGGTCATTAAAATCGGGACTGAGAAGGTATGATCATCGCCATAAATTCGGCGAATGCCTGCAGCGATATCATCGCCCAGGATTTTGTGAAGATAGGCTGCCGCACGGGAATTGTCTCCTCTGCCGGTGATGCGAAAGGCCGAAAGTACAAGAATCGTTGTCGAAGGATTGCTGATGGATTTTGGGCAATCACCCCACCCTCCATCCTCGCGCTGCGTCCGTTCCAACCATTGGCAGCCTTTGTCGATGCGTTCCCTGTCCCCGGAATTTCCGTTCAAATGCAGGGCAATAATGGCCAAAGCTCCCGCCAGCGCCGAAGACGAAAGCCGGCCCTGCCAATGCCCCTCCGGCCCCATCTCGGCCAGAAGCATCTTCACCGCATGGTTCAGGGCTTCCTGTGCCGTCATCCTTCAGCCCTTCTCTTCTTCAGCCTGAACGCGGCATTCCACCACACAACCTGGCTTTTTCCGATAATCTGTGCGGCAATACTGCGAAAAGCCGGTGCACCCGAACCTCGCTCATTGTCCCACACCAGTCTCGGCACCCATCTGAAATTGAGGCGATAGGATTCAATGACCGTCTGCCAATGAAGGCGATTCAGCCGGGGCAACGAGTCCCCTGGACCCAGCGGAGCAAGCATCACCGGAAACACTGACATCCGCTGATCATGGAGTTCCTGAACCCAGCGGAGACTGAGCTCCGCATCGCGCGGTTCTTCGCTCGACAATCCGAGTACGATTGAAACCAGTGGGAAAAAACCGGCGCGAATCAGCCTGCGCATTTGCTGCTGCGTGAATCCATACCAGTCATCCGGATGGTATCCTGCCATCTTCGCCTTCCCGCCATTCCTTGCCAGGAGCCCTCCCGATGCCGTTTCAACTCCGATATTCACCCATAGGAACTCGTGCCGCTGCCCCAGTGTCAGGAGGCGATGAACTTCCCTCAATTCATCATCGCTGAACTGTGCAATCGAGCTCACGTTCACATGATCGATTTGAAGCAGTCTGATTGCCGGGTTTTTCCGGATCTGCCGCAGAGCGTCGATTAATGCCTCGGGGTGAACCTGTACACCGCGCGCACCATAGCGAAAGAAATCCTCGCTGAGCAGCGAAAAGCTTCTCTGTCCGCCGCGAAGATTTGCCTCGGCGTCATTCATGATCGTTTCCAGGGGCAGGTGCCTCATTGGCACATGGGCGATGGTGCAAAATTCGCATCCCAGCCCACAACCGCGACTCATCTCAATGGCTCCCATGGACGCCGCACCCATGATGCCAGGTATATCTGCGGGCTGGTCTCCTTCTATCACTCCCAAAGGCCGCGGACTATCCAAAAGACGCCTAAAAATGGATGCGATGTTGCCTTCGCAATAACCGTTGAGGATGGTCAGATCCCGCGGTTGTGTTTGGGAGAACTGCCAGGCACCGGGTCCGCCGATAACAATGGAGGCCTGTGGCGCAAGCCTCTTCACCTTTGCGTAGACCTGCTCAAAGAATACGCGAGCCCAGATTTGTCCGCCCGCGATGGCCATCATGGTTGATGAATTCATGCCCTTGCCCAGTGGTTCGCCGGTCGCAATGCCGACAATGCGGGTCTCGGGCCCAATCGCATCCTGCAGGCGATCCGGGTGCACCGCAATGGACCTGATTCCCTCGCGGCACAATGCGGATTCAATGCGCCGTAAGCCAAGCGGCGCACATACGGCCGCAAGATCGCCGGATGACGGCCGGGGCATCAGAAGACTCTCAAGAACGATACGCGGCGTCGTTGTTGTCTGGCTAGCCGCTACCATTGCGTCAAACAGACACGCATAATTGGCCATCAACATCCGGTCTGCCGTAAGGACAATGGGGAAACCGCGTGGTGTGGACATGCGGACAGATTATACCTGAGTGTCGAGAGCGTCGATCAAGGAATCAATATCATCCTGGATGGGCGACTTGGGTGGCGCAAACGGGCTGCCGCATTCCGGGCAGGTATCCTCTCGATTCGGCGCCGATCCCGAAGGAATGGTTTTGCACACCGGACAAGCCTGCCTGGTCCGCATATAGAACATACGGCGCGAGTTTTTATCCGGCGACATGAACACCCCGGGAGTGCCGCAGATGGCCTGATCGCGGGAGTAGAGCGGGAACATGATCGCGCCCTTGGGGCAGATTCGCGAGCACGCCGGGCAGCCGGTCTTGCAGGCATCCGGATTGCTGGCAATCACTGCCTGAGCTTCATTGCGCGTATACACGCCAAACAGGCAGAACTGGAGACATTGACCGCATTCGTCGCAACGACTTTTGTCAACAACCGGATACCATCTCAATTTTTCAGGATCGACACTGTTTGCCGATAGCAAGACGTCGACGCTATCCGCAGGTACGTTCGATGCACTGGCATCGGCGGCCATCTCAGCCATCGCCGCGAAACAGGCATCCGCGGAATCATAGGCATCATATCGATAGGTAGCACCGCGAAGTCCGTGCCGATGCAGCAGCCATTTTGCCGGGCGAGGATGCAGCGAACTCCAGACCGCGGAGATCGGACCGCAGGCCGCCAGTTGATCCCACAGGGGACTGCTTTCAGGAATATGGTACAGCGGAGGCGTCATGACGACGCGGAAGCCTGATTCCACGCATTTCCCGGCCATAGCCGAAACACGCGCCTTATCTTTACAACGGCTAAGCACAATAAGCTTGGACATACTCTATGATTTTATATGATACCTCGGGTCAAACATAAAGATTCTTCCCGTTTGGCCGCCGCGGCGATCACCCCGAGATCAGGATATCGTTGTATACCTAAAAGTCGGGCTTGGCCTGCCCGGCATCAAACATCGCAATGACTGTACGGCGGCGGATACACCGGTTTTTGCGGAACCACCTATTGCATCCCTCACTATTGTCTCCAGTTCGACGGGCGAGATTTGAACTCTGGCATTCAGAATACAGCGCGCCTTTGTTCCCGAAAAAGCGTCCTCCGTGTTTATGGCAACCAATCCGCCCAGGCGCGTCAGGTTGAGCGTGCATTCCCTTTCGCCCGATTCAATCATAAGTTTAACGTGACCAATTTCCGCATTGCGGCTTTGAAATGATGCCTTCAGGTCATTCATGAGTCGGAAGCCATACTTCGCCCATTCCACCTGGCCATCGACAGATTCCAGATCAATCGCAGCGTTGAGCCAGCCAAGGACTGCCTCTCCTTCGGCATATCGGTCATAGTCAACCTCAACAATGTGGCTGCCGGCTTTTTTGCCGCTAAAAACATCGGCGAGCCAGGCTTCCAAACCCTCTCCCGTCCTTGCGGAAATCGCATCTACGGATGACTCGGGAAAGGACTCGCGAAGGAAATGGAGCATGGTCATGCGCTCGCTTGCACTCAGGGTATCTACCTTATTCAGCAATATTCTATCCGCCTCGAGCATTTGGAGGCGAAGGATATATTGAGCATTCTCATGCATCAGGGAATTTTTCGTCTGCAGCACTTCCCGGACCCGTTCCGGATCCACCAAAACCGTCAGTGGAGCCAGATCAATTTCAGGATATTTGTCTTTGATCGGCTGAAGAATGGTTGCGGACAGATCGGTGCAACTGCCCACCGGCTCCGCCAGGATTATGCCTGCGCCTTGTTGAGCCAGCGATTTCACAGCGCCCATGAACCCCGGGAAATTGCAGCAAAAGCAGCTTCCCGCCACCTCGCGCACTTCGGCTCCCGACCGCATCAGCGTGGCGGTATCCACGAGATCGGGCGCCTGATCGTTGCTGACCAGTCCAACCGTTTGTTTATCCCCGATCAGACGCCGTGCAGCTTCACGCAACACAGTTGTCTTCCCGGCACCCAGAAATCCGCCGACCAGTATTAGCCTAACTTTCATGAATTACTCCATTTCACTTTTTCCGCAGCTGCCACAGCACTTGCCGGCATCGGCTCCCGATTTCATCGCTGGCTCCAGGATACGAACAAAGAACTGCGAAGCGAGGACTCCGCCGACCAGCGGAGCCAGAATATACACATGGAAGAAACCGCCCACGCGATCGGGCAATGCGGCATCCCTCCACCCCATAAGCCATGCGACCATACGGGGGCCAAAATCGCGCGCAGGATTCAGCCCGGCCTGCGTGATCGGCGCGACCAGGCAAATAATCGAGGTAACGGTCAAACCTATGAAAACCGGAGCCAGAGCATTGTCCGGTCGACCGACATTGCACCCTTCCGTCAGGGCGAAAATCATCAGCACCAGGAGAAAGGTGCCGAGGGCCTCCGCTCCAATTGCAACAGGAAGCGAGACCACCGCAGCACTTCCCGGGTCCGGGTAGAACTCGCCAAACATTTTCGCCGTCTGCACCGATGCAGCCGTTCCCCTCACGATCTGATGCGTCGTTTCGTAAGCCGTCAAGGAGGACGAGAACAGGGCATAAATCATACAGCCCGCGAGGAACGCTCCGAGTAATTGAGCGGTCACATAGACCGGGAGCTTGCGAAATGCCATTCGGCCGCTCAACGCCATGGACAGACTGACCGCCGGGTTGAGGTGTGCACAGGAAAGATGCCGCGTCAGGTAAATGGAAAGGGTAACGCCTATGCCCCATGCCAGCGCAATCTCCATCAAGCCCCTGTGGGCATTAAAAAGCACCGAAACGGCAACCGATCCGCAACCAAACAGCACCAGCAGAAAGGTACCTAAGGCTTCACCGATAAACTCTCTCGTCCGCATAAACGATATCCTTCAGTCCGAATCAGCTCGAGCCCACTCAGGCATCCTCACTTTTTTTTGCAGCAGGAATTTTTCGTGCTGCCGCCTCCCGGAATCTTCCCCAGAGCATTCAGCAGGCCGTCGATTTGCGCCCGGTAGTGCGTCAAAGTCTCTGTCCATCGCTGCAGACAGGCAACTCCATCCTTGGTTACGGCATAGCTGCGCTTTGCCGGTCCGGCATCTCCCAACTCCCAATTGGAGGAAACCAACCCCTCCTCTTCCATTGACTTGAGGATTTTGTAAACGCCGCTGGTATCGGGAGGAATCGCTGAAAACATTTGCAGCCTTTGCAACTGCTGAATGAGATCATAGCCGTGCGTCTTTTCCTGGGCCAGCAATCCAAGGATGGTTGGGCGCAGAAACCGATCCAGATTTCTGCCGGAACATATACATTGGTTTAGATCCATTATGGGAGTTCCTCCAATAGTTACACACTCTATTTCCTTCCTGCTTCTCTGTCAATTGCAGAATCCCGGAACTGTGGTAAGCAAATGATCTGTCCGGTGGTTGTAGCAAGTGAAATGTCCGGTGCAAAGGTCTGAGTGAGATAAAGTGCCATCGCGAAAGGAGGAGCGATGGGGCTATATCCGACTCGGGCACTGGAGCGGGCGTTGAAAATACAATCAGTGATATTGCAGGCAATGAGTGGAAAAATACTGTGGTGCCAGGCAGCCGAGATCATCGGGATATCGGACCGATCAATGAGGCGATGGCGAGAACGATATGAGGAACACGGTTACGACGGGCTCTATGATCGCAGGCTAAAGCGGCCGAGTCCAAAACGTGTTCCGTTAAAAACAGTGGAGAAAGTGCTTCGGCTTTATCGGGAGCAGTACTTCGATTTCAATGTTCGTCATTTCGTAGAAAAGCTGCATAAGGAACATGATGTCGATCTGAGCTATACCTGGGTCAAGACAGCACTGCAAACGGCGGGATTGGTAGCCAAGAGTCGCAAGAAAGGGAAACACCGGAAAAAGCGCCCTCGGCGACCATTGTCAGGCATGATGCTCCATGTGGATGGCAGCACGCATTGCTGGCTGGAGGGCCAACAACACCACGACCTAGTAGCAATTCTGGATGACGCCACGTCAGCGGTGTATTACGCACAGCTGGTCGATCAGGAGAGCACAGCGACGGTAATGGCCGGGTTGAAGGAAGTGGTTGAGAAGAAAGGCATCTTTTGCTCCCTGTATTCGGATCGCGGAAGCCATTTCTTCTACACTCCGGTTGCGGGAGGGCCACCCGATCGTACACGTAAGACTCAAATCGCCAGGGCCCTTGGACAATTGGGGATTGAAACGATACCTGCTAACTCGCCGCAGGCTAGAGGGCGGTGTGAACGGTTTTTTGGAACTTGGCAAGGGCGTCTGCCGCAGGAACTCCGGTTAAAGAAAATCCAGACACTGGAGGCTGCAAATGAGTTCCTACGTAAAGAGTGGATACCTTTCCACAACAAGACCTTTACCGTTCCGGCACAACAGATGGGAAACGCTTTTGTGCCCTATTCTGGCACTCGTTCTGAGTTAGATAAGATCTTCTCCCACCAGGAGGAAAGAGATGTGGGTAACGACAATACCGTCAAACTTGGGAAAATCTGTATGCAGATCGAGCCACAAAAGTTTCGCTTCAGCATGGCTCGATGCCGAGTGCTTGTCTGTCGGCATTTGGATGAAACAATAAGCCTTCATTACGGTCCCCATGTGCTGGGCCGTTATGATTCCAACGGGAAGGTTTTGAATCAGCCAGCTGTGAAACGAAGCAATAAGAATGCGGCCTGACGGGGCCGCGGTCTTTTTTCCTAAGCCGTTCCGGGCTACGCCCTCCACAGCTTAGGAAAAATCCCAAATAACTAAACCGGACATTTCATTTGCTATAAAAACCGGACATCTTGATTTGCTACGAACATTGCAGAATCCCGGAACTGGCAAATCCTGAGATCGAACCGAGGAAAAATCCCATTTCATCACGGGGAAAGCTTAAATCACGCGAAGTTAGCGCTGATCCTAAGCACTCCTTTCGGCAAGACCCCGAAAATACTCTGGTGCCGGAGTGCGGATGGTATTTATAATATTCTAATAAATCATTGGATGCTTGAGTCTGAACGGAGATTCGATCATGAAAATAAAAAGCATGCTGGCGCACCTGCTCTTGATGTTTGGCGGACTGGTTGTGGCTGGGCTTAGCAATGCAAATGCCAGTGCCTTCGACGATCAAGCGTCGAATAGCCAGGTATCTGTCTATACTATCAGCGATGAGGAATCCGGCGCCTTTGATGCCGCGATGCGGGAAGCCGATCCGCAAAAGCGCGCGGAAAAGCTGTATGATTTCATACAAAAGTACCCGCAATCACCTCTTATCAAGCGAATTTCCAATGAGAATTATGACCGGATCAAGATGATTGAAGATGAGCGCACTGCCTATTACAGCGCCGCGCAGCAACCCGATCCGGAAAAGCGTGCGGAGAAACTGCTCGATTTCAACAAGGCATACTCCAAATCAGCGCTGACAGAGTATGTCCGCAATGATTACATGGACCTGCTCAAAGCCCTCTTCCAGAACAAAAAATATGATATGGCCGCTTCTCTTGGAGAGAAATGGCTGGCAGCCAATGCGAACGACAAGAATGTCTACGCCTTTGTCGGCGATGTCTCGATGCAGTTGGGCAAATATCAGCGCTGTGGAGAGTGCCTGGAAATCGTATACCAATCCACCCCCTCTGCCAGCCTGGCCCGACAAATCCAGGGGTGCTACCAAAAAGCGGACAATCGGTCCAAGATGATCGAATGGACTGATAAGCTCTTCGGCCTTCCCGAATACAGCGCAGACTACATGCTCCGCCACGAATACATGATGTTTTTCTACAGCAAAAACAATCTTGCCAAAGCCACCGAGTATGCACAGCTTACTTTGAAATCGGCGGATCTCGCGAAGCCGGCGGATGCCAATGCCCAGGAGCAACTGCGAAAAGTGCGCCGGGCATGCCATCACGTTATTGCCAGCGCTCTGATGGAGCAGAGCAAATTTACGGAGGCCATCACTGAATTTGAAAAGGCCCTCGAAGCAGAGAGGTATAGTCAGGGCTATTATGGAATCGCACTCTGTTATGACAACAAGAAAAGCGTGGATGAAGCCATCCTGTATTATGCGATCGCGGAACTGATGGGCGGAGAGGATGCATCGAAAGCAAAGGCTCGTATGGAGACTCTCTATAAGGCAATTCACAATGATACGCTGATCGGCGTGGACAAGGTTTACAGCAAAGCCCAAAAGGTTCTTGATGGGCAGAAGAGCTAGCGGCAGAATGAATACATCCGGATATCTTGGGTAATGATACCGCGCCCAATAATTCGGGTTGTTTACCGAGTGATATGTGATAGATATTCAGAATGAATGCGAGACAAAAGCGCCAAGCTTCAATCATAGCGCCTGATTTCAGGGAATCGCTGCGGAACCTGAACGAGTTGGAGACCACGACAGATACGGTCTACGGGCTTTCACCAGATCTATGCCTGTCCTACATGAATCCCGGGTGGTTCAGGTTTGCGCAGGAGAACGCTGGAGAGCCTGACATTTCCCGAAGCTGGGGGCTTGGGCGTCCAATTTTTGATTCGATCCCAGCCGAGTTGCACTCATTTTTCCGCACGCTTTATGAAAATGTGTTGAATGCCTCTCCTCTGAAGGATCGATTCCCGGCCAGTTACGAATACGAGTGTTCAAGCGCGGAAACCTATCGGCGCTTTGCCATGCTGGTATATCCTCTTTCCGGCAAGGGATTGCTGGTCGTAAACTCTCCGATCCTGGCACGTCCCCACGACCCTGCCACAAGGCCGGCACACGATCCTGATGTAAAAATATATGCGGATGTTCATGGCATGATCCACCAGTGCGCGCATTGCCGGCGCATCGAAAACATTTCTGTCAAAGGCAGGTGGGATTGGGTCCCCGAGTGGGTAAAGCGCATTCCTCCCAGAACGAGTCACACTCTCTGCAACTATTGCTATGAGATTTACTACCAGAGGATCTCGGATACTTCCGACGGGGTTTGATTTGCACTCCCAATCGAAGACAGCAGAGCTACGGGGATCGTCGGGACTCCGCTAGCCGGACGGGACTGGAATATCTGTTTGCCTAAACGGTTTGTTCCACCGGATCCGGCGTCACATGGGCTCGTGCCGGCGAATCACCGGCATTCCCGGTGGCCGGGAAGTGAACGCTGGTTCGGATCGAGTGGAGCAGAACTTCGGCGGGCCCGCTCTTTGTCAGATAATCGACGGCGCCGGCATCTCGAATCGCCTGGGCCCTCTCAGCCTCTTCAAACATGGACAATCCGATGACGCGAATCGCCGGTCTTTCATTGCAGATCAGCCGCGTCGCCTCCACTCCATTCAGTTTCGGCATGCTCATATCCATGAGTATCACGTCGGGCAGCAATTTTGAAGCAAGATCAACCGCTTCCTGGCCGTCGGAAGCCTGCGCAATGATCTCGATATCCGGCTGGTCCTCGAGCAGATTGGCAATACCCTGACGCACAACAGCATGATCATCCGCGAGCAATACCCGAATCTTCTTTTCCTGGATCGCATGGTTCGTCGTTACTGGCTGCGGCTCCGGTGGAACCTCCTGCTGCGGTGGATCGGGCATGGCGGAGGCGGGAGATGTTACCGGCATGATCAGAATGAACCGGCTTCCCTGCCCCGGGCTGCTCTGGATTTCAAACCGGCCGCCCATCAACTCCAACCGCTCCCGGATTACAAAAAGCCCGAACCCTCTCCCCTTTTCGCCGGCAGGTGGCAGCGAGGCAGGATCAAAACCTTTTCCCTGGTCGGACACAATGATCTGGAGGCAGTCATCATATCGCCGCAGATGAACAATCGCTGAACGCACGCTGGCGTGTTTCACAATGTTGAAAAGCAGTTCGCGGACCGATTCAAACAGCAATATCCGCGAATCCTCCGGGATTGTTCCTATATCCTGCAACTCCAGATCAACAAAGAGTCCCTGCGTATCCACCATCCTCCGGGCTAACCATTTCAAGCCCTCATTCAATCCCGCCTCATGAAGGATTGGAGGACTCAGCTCAGCCGTTAGAGTCCGGGAGGATTTTATCGATTCATCAATCAACTCTTCCACTTCTTTGCCGGCCAGCTTCACAACCTCGTCCGCGCTTCTCCCCAAAACAGCGACTCTGAACTTGGCGGCCACAAGCAACTGCTGGAGATGGTCGTGAAGGATTTTTGCCAGGCGGCTCCGTTCCCGCTGCTCCACCAATGTCAATTCGCCGGCGACGGCCCGAAGCTGATCCGCCCTGTGCGCCAATTCCCTGGTTCTTTCAGATACCCGTAATTCCAGTTCCTCTTTTGCCTTTCTCAGCTCCTCCTCGGCCTGTTTCCGTTCGGTAATATTCAGCGTGCTTGCGAGAACCACCTGCCGGCCATCAAGGGTGATGACATCGGCGGATGAAAGTGCCACAAATTCCTGACCGGCCCGGTTCCACACCCTGAATTCCCGGTTTCGATAGAATCCCCTGGCTTTTAAATCTTCAAAAGCACTCTTTCTGGCCTGGATGTCACGCGCGATATTCAGATCCAATGCACTTTTCCCAAGAAGCTCCGCGCGCTTGTATCCAAAAAGGCTGACAAACTCCTCATTGGCATCGATGTATATGCCATCCATATCGGTAATGGCGATGGCCGTCGCGTTCTGGGCAAAGGCCTTGGCAAACTTCTCCTCGGAGGACCGCAGCGTTTCCTCCGCCTGTTTGCGTGCGGTATTATCCAGCACAAACGCCACCATGAGGCTCCGCGTGCCATCAAGGAAGGCTCCCCCGATGATTACGGGCACTCGAGTGCCATCCGGCCGAACATATTCCTTCTCAAACGAGTTAAAATCCTTGCGACCGGAAATCACCGTGGCAATTTCGGCTTCCTCGCTGCGCAGAATTTCCGTGGGAGTGAACCTTTTCCAGTTAATTTTCCCCGCTTCAAGGTCAGCCCTGGCGCAGCCGATGATTCGCAGGTATTCGTCGTTGGCTTCCGCAACCTCGCCGGTGATCGGATCCGCAAAGACAACGCCCATCATGTTTGATTCGATGGCGGACCGGAATTTTTGCTCACTCTCAGCGAGACTGCGATACAGCAGGGCATAAGGGCGTCGGAAACCGGTTTCCACCAGAGCCTTATAGATAAAGACAACCGATACAACCTTCAACAGGTGCCCGGTCAAATTGAAATTGCCATAAACATTTGCATACTGAGTAAAGGCAAGTTCGGAAACGATGGTTGCGAGAATCGAGGCGCAAAGCAATACGAGAATTGGACGTTCGAAGCTGCTCCGATGAAACAGCAGCCGCACCATTGCCAACACCAGGATCAGGCAAATCGCATACTCTGCATATATCTTGAAAAGCGTCAATCCCTGCCCTTCCACGTAGCAGGCGGGAAATATGGTCCATACAAAAGTTGACAGAAAAACAGCAGCAGAAATGCATACATAGGTTGCCAGAATCGGCAGCGGCCGGACTCGTCGCGAGAGAAAAGTGGGAGCAATCAGCAGGCTGACCGATTCCAGCGTGCGCCCGGCGATCCACAACTGCGTGGGAAGATCCGGACCGTGTCCGGGAAATACGCCCATCCCGTTATAGGCAAGTGTGTGCGCCAAATCTATGCCTGCAACAGAAAGAAGCGCTATCCCGAGAAACTGGAGATACCCGTTTTCGATCATATCCCGGACATTCCAGGCAATCACAAAAACCGCGGCCGCCACGATAATGCTGAACAACTCGGTAAGACTGTGAAATATCAGGTAATTTTGAGTGCCAAGCCAGACGAGAGCGCTAAGCACCAGCGTGATGGAAAGCAGCCGCAGAACGCGAACCAGGTTTTGAGAGAGTGTAGTCGCCGAACCGGACAAAGCAATCCTCCCCGAAGGGCTTTTCTCACTGTAACCGATACAGGCATGGTAATCGCCGGAGCGCTATGGTTCAAGAGCGTAAGGCAATGGCCCTAATATTTGTTTACCGCCCGCATGCCGGTGTTGAGCGCAAGACATTGTTTAGTATATGATCTGTTCATGGGAAGAGATGCTAGTCCAATTGAAACTCCGGAAGTTGCCGAACGGCTGGATGAACTCCGATCTGTGTTTGATCGGGAGACAGGAAAACAGGGAGCTTATCTTCGGATCTTCGATGAATTTATCGAGGAAAGCGAGTTCTACGCCGCGCTGCATGTGATCTGCGATTATCTGATGGAACCGGAAAACCCTGTCATCGATGCGATGGTGCTGGAAAAAATCGCGGCAATTCACGACGTGATGCAAATCCAGGATTATTGCATGGAAATGCTCCAGGCAAAGGTGCGCCCCCACAAGTAGACCTCGACTAGGATAAGTGCACGGCCCAATCATTGAGATTGGAATTTGATGACGTGTATCTTTCGCTGCACCTGTTCATCGTCGCCGTATGCATCTTTTTCTTCGACAGCATCGCCAATTGCCACCCTACACTCCACGCGGACTGCAGCTTGAAAGAAACATTCGCATTGCGGCAAAAGCCATATTAGACTGGCACCATTCCGGGCAACCGCAGAGACTCGAGCGAGAGGAGAAACATGGTCATCAAGTCAGCACCGATTCAAAACATGACAAGTGCCTTTTCCATACAGGGCGCCAACGTTATCGTAACGGGAGGAAACAGGGGCATTGGCTACGGCATCAGTGTCGCATACGCTCAAAGCGGTGCGAATGTAGCCATACTCTGCCGAAATAGGGAAAGCGGCGAGAAAGCCGCAGAGGCGATCCGGCAATATGGAACACGCTGCTTCTGCGTTCCCTGTGACGTGAGCGATGCCGGCAGCGTGAAAAATGCGGCCGCAGATGTCTTGGCCCAGTTCGGCTCGGTGGACATCCTGGTGAATAACGCCGGCACATCCGCGGCATGCGAATTCGTAAAAGATAAAGACCTCCGGGAGTGGCACCGCGTCATCAACACCAACTTGAATGGACCGGCGTATATGATTTACGAAATCGTCCCTCACATGATGAGTGCCGGCAAAGGCGGAAGCGTCATCAACATCTCATCCATAGGAGGACAGGCCCTCGGAGGAGCCCGAACGCATCCAATGCCATCGTATCACGCGTCCAAAGCGGCTCTGGACATGTTTACGAGGAATATGGCTATTGAATTCGGCGACTACGGAATTCGTGTGAATGCCATCGCTCCCGGCCCTACGCATTCCGACCTTGATAAGGATTTGCCGCCCGATGCCTATGAAAAATTCGCAAACCTCATGCCGATGCATCGTTTTGCGGAACCAATCGAGATCGGGGCTCTTTGCGTATTTCTCTCCTCTCCGGCCGCCAACCATATCACGGGCACGGTCATGGTGCACGACGGCGGACTGCTGCTCATTGCGTGAGGAGGTTTAGGATTTCGGATCCCAGATTCCCGATTTCAGATTTTCTATAGCAATCTGGAATTTGAAATCTGGGATTTTCTTCGGAACCGCCGCAAACCCTTCGTTCTCCCTGACATGCAATAATCCTAGGACCTATGACAAGGAGCAAAGCCAACGGCCCGATTTGGCGCCATGATCAGAGATAAACATTAGAAAATTATCCGTTTGTATAATTACAAAACACTTGAGTTATTATTCTCTAATGCGTATAGTCCCCGTAACTCAGGTGTTTGCCCAGCTTGTATAACATGCCGATAGCAGACCCCGAAGAGTATGGTGTCTCCCGCCCGGATCCCGGAGTCGCACCAAATGCATGCGATCCGATTCGATAACAACTCAAGGAATTGTAAAGAGGAAAAATGAAAGAACAAGGCACAGTAAAATGGTTTAACAATGAAAAGGGATATGGTTTCATCAGCCGCGGATCCGGCGATGACGTATTCGTTCATCATTCTGCAATACAGGCCAAAGGCTTCCGTTCTCTGAACGAGGGCGACACAGTCGAGTTCTCCGTAACAAAAGGCCCCAAGGGTCTGCAGGCCACGGAAGTAGTGAAACTGTAATCTCCCCTTTCTCTGAAGTTTTGGAAGTATCCTTTCCGGGCAGTCGGACTGGGTGCCTGCAAAGGAATGGCTTGCATGCTGGTATTCCTGAGTACAGGAGCTTCCGGCTTTTAGTGGTGGCCTCTCGCGGAATACGATCTTCTTTGAGTGCAAGCGAGGACTTACCCTACTGCACGCGGAATGAAGGCAATTGCTTCAATCCGCGTGCCTCCGCAGTATGCGTTCTCTTCTTAGCTTGTTGGCTATTTCCTACCCTGTAGTTTTCGCTCGTCCGTTCCTCTGCCAACCAGATTAACGCGCTGGGACATCGAAGGCTCCTAATGCTTGAAGCATCCTGGAACCCCCGATGGTCACCGAAATCAATGGTTTTCGTAAGCGCCGGCCACATCCTCGCTACTGCCGCCCGCATTGTCTGAGCCGGCCGGAGCCTTGGCCAGCCACCGGTCAATCGACGCCGTTGCCGTACAATCAAAATCAGAGATTTTCCAAAGGGGGCTGGTCTCACCCCCCACTACCAGAATGTTTACCTTATCTGGCCGATGATAGGGTGCGATCATCGCATCCCCTGGCAGCTGTTTCCAGGATGCGTAGGGTTGAACGCCGCTCATCGCAAGCGGGGCGACAAGCATATCGATCATATCGTTGGCCCAGAACTGCTGCGCCGTCATTTTGATGTTTTCCGAAATCCATCGCCCCATATCGAGAGGCGTCTGGAATCCTTCCAATTCCTTCAGATTTCTCGCCAGCATTGGATCCAGTATCAGAGTGGCGCCGGAATAGAGGGCAGGAAGCGCCTGCATCTGCAGCTTGACTTCATCGCCCCACGAACGCCGCGCGGCCGCCCCCATGCTGTTGATCAGATTCCATCCGCGGAACAGGCTGACGACGCTTTCTTCCCGCTTGTGCCCTTTACGTACGTGAAATGGCTCCCAGACGCTGCGCTCTTCATTCTCGGCCATACAAAGATTGTTGTAGGAATAGTTGTTTCCTTGGGACGACCAGAAGGTTCTCTTGCGCCGGGCATAGCCCCATATGATGCTCATCAGCGTCCACGCCCGCCCGATAACGGCATTAGCCGGGTTGTAAGGCCCCAGGGCGCCCATCCCGCAATTCATGCCAATTTCGTTGCGAATCGGGCCATTGACCACGATAGCGCTGGCGAAAGGAAGCGTCGAGGGCTGAATGGCAGGTTGACCGGTTGATGCGATAGCCAACAGCACCGGCAAATGCTCGGGCATGGCTCCTGCCATCACGGCCGCAATAGCCACCGTTTCCACGGACACGCGCAAATTCTCCTGCGTATCCACCATGAACGATTTGCCGACCAGTTTGTCCGCAGGCTGACGCGTCCCTGCGAGCATGCGTGCAACGCGTTCTTCTGTCGGGAGAATAATGGGCAACCCGTCGCTCCACCCCTTCTGCAGAAAGAGGCGCTGCAGGTTCTCCTCGCTGTCCGCGAGCAAAAAGCGCTCCCGCGAGGGAACCGGTCGAACCACCGTGAGATTCCTGCTTTCCTCCGCCGAATAAGGCGTTGTCAGCGCCTGCAACACTTCATCAACCAGGCGCTTCCCTGTCATCGGATTTTTCCCTTCGATATATCCGCGCAATGACGAAGGAGGCATCGACACGACAGGGTGCGGAGTGTACAGGAATCGCAGAGGCACCCCGTAAAAGTCCGTATCCTCACGAACAACACTCTCGAACTCGACTGTTGAAAGGGGCGCGGTAGGAATTCCGTACTTCAGCTCAAGCGTGCGGCAACATCCGGCGACCGCCGTAACACAGCCCGGTCAGCCCGCCACGCCGAAAATAACGGCATCCCCCTTCTCCTTGATTTCCTTCCACAGATCGGAGGTGTCGTCCCTGAATATAAACCCCGTCTTGCGTCTCAGGACCGTTTTTACCGTCGGCATGTGCTCCGCGAACCATGCCTGAAACTGCTCCATGAAAACATCGCTCCCGCCAAAGCCCTGATTCACCAGGTACACGGTTTTCCCATTCAAGGTATCCAGACGCGGCGCCATCGACCACGAGGGAACTCCCGCACCGGAACCTTCAGAGGCCGGCGTTCGTTGGGCTTCAGGATTTAACACTGCAGAAATTGTGGCCATCGGGAACAGCTCCTTTCGAACCGGGCATGTCACTACCGGCATTTTGACGCTATTATATCAATAGCTGCCAGAACTCAAAGGCTCCAGAAATGCCATTTGTGCCCTCCCTCTCCTCCGGAGCCTGAGGAAAATTTGTATTGACAGAATTCATTCTGCGCTCTACATTGTTTCCATACATGGAAACCTTACAACTATGAAACAATCTGAAGAAAACAAGAAGCTGCTCCTGAAGATCTTTGAAATGCAGTGTGAAATCTGCAAAGCGCTGGGCCACCCGCAGCGCCTGGCGATCGTTGACCGGCTTAAGGAAGGAGAGGCGGCTGCCGCGGATCTGATCCAGGAGCTTGAATTGTCCAAAGCGAACCTCTCCAAGCATATGACTCTGCTCGCACACAGCGGTATCGTGGACTCGCGTCGGGACGGCAGGCAGATCTACTACCGGCTGGCAGATCCTGAAATCCACGAGGCCTGCTCGATGATGCGATCTATTTTGTATCGCCGGCTGAAGCAGGGAGAGAAATTGGCTTCAGCAATCCATTCGTCCACAGCACTGTCGGCTAAAGCGAAATAGCAATACCTTGCGAGTGATCTATGAAAAATAAAACTCACTACACAATTTGGGCTTTGGTTCTTATCGGTCTCCTTGTCAGTTTTTCTGCGAGCGCCCAGCAGAAGCTCTCGCTCTCGGAAGCAGTATCGCGCACTCTGGCAAAAAACCCGGACCTTGCGGTGGATGCCCCTGGCCAGAATGCAGCCCGTTCGGAATACGCGGCCACGCGAGCCGGATACCTGCCACGCATCGATTTCGAGCAATCCTATCTCGCGGGCGACAATCCCGTGTTCGTATTCGGCACGCTGCTGACCCAGCGCAAATTCACGGCCGCCAATTTTGCACTTCCTTCGCTCAATAACCCCGATTCTGTCGACAATCTGCAGACGCGAGGCACCCTGCAACAGAACATCTGGGATTTCGGAAGGACAGCCAACCGCCGTGAGCAGGCGCGATTGGGCATAAACATGGCCGACCAGGCAACGCAGGAACATCGCAGGCAGGTATTGCTGGATCTCTTTGGCAGCTACTATGTCACATCTCTTGCGAGCGATGCCATGCAAACGGCACAAGCGGCTTTGCGCTCTGCGGAATCGATAGAAAAACAGGCCAAAGCCAGGGTCGATAGCGGACTTGCCGTGGAGGCGGATCTGCTGCGAAGCCGCGTATACCTGTCGACGGCAAAACAACAGGAGATCCAAGCTCAAGGACAACTGGAGGCTGCCAGGGCACAGCTGAACAGAGTCATGGGGGAAGCACTGACCGCGCAGACAGGCGAGACAGCGCCTTTGACCATCAAAGCCATCTCGCTCCCGTTGGAAGACGCGCTTCTCTCGGAACAAAAACGCAATCGCCCGGATTATCAGAATCTACTGACCGAGCTTCGCCAGGCGGAGCTTGCGGTCAACGCTCGTTCCAAGGAGAAACTCCCGGTTCTTGCCGGTTATACCACGTGGGAAATGGACAATCCTTCCATGAGCGAGTTTGGCGGCAGCAACTGGGCAGCCGGGATTACGCTGCGCTGGAATCTGTTTGCCGGCGGGAGCGATGCAGCACAGCTTGAGGCCGCCCGTCACCGTCTGGAACAGAAAAAGCGCCAGATTGCGGCCATGGATTCGGCCATGGCGCTCGAGCTTCGCAGGGCTATGATTCAGTACCGGGCGGCCGAACAGCAGGTTGCCGCAGCCCAGGCAGCACAGGCTCAGAGTGAAGAAGGGCTTCGTATCCTGCGAAACCGGTATGATGCCGGGCTGGCCACCATGACCGATTTGCTTTCCGCGGAAGCCGCGCGCAGCGCGGCACGCACGGGCCTCGCCGAAGCGATTTATCGCCAGCGTGTCAGCTATGCACAGGTTGAATTTGCCGCCGGCATCCTGAGCCCATCATCGCCGGCCATGAATCTGCAGTAGCTACCAGATAAAGCGGAGCTTCAGAAATGCACAGCATCCAGATTTTTATGACAACGAGGCAAAACATGAAATCCAAGCTACTAATACTATTTGCCGTTTCAGGACTCTTCATCCAAATAGCCTGCAGTGAAAAACCGGTGGCCAAACAGGAAGCGACCCTGACGCCGGTGCCCGCGGCTACGCTCTCGATGCGCTATGAATCGGTTCCGGGAGTGGTGCAGGCACCAGGCACTGTTCAGGCGCGGGATCGCATTGCACTCTCCTCACAGATCAATGGATTTGTCAGACAGGTGCACGTTCATGTCGGCGACATCGTGAAGAAGGATCAGCTCCTGGCCACCCTGGATGCACGGGATGCCCAGAGCCAGAAGGCGGCAGCGCAGGCTGCGGTCGACGAAGCACAGGCAGCTCTCTCCGAAGCCCGTAAAGCCCGCCAGGCCGCGTTGGATATGCAGGCGGCGACAAAAGCAGGTACCGAGCTGGCAAACCAGACTCTCGCCCGATATCAAAAGCTGTCGGAATCGCGGTCCGTTTCCCCGCAGGAACTCGATGAAGTGCGGACGCGGCGCGACGCGAGCACCGCCGAGCTGGCATCACGCGAGGCGATGGTATCCGCAGCGGACGATCGCATCCGACAGGTAGAAGCGAAGATAGCGCAGGCAAAAGCTCAATCCGGGCGCACGGATGTTCTTTTGAGCTGGACGGAAATCCAGGCTCCCGCATCGGGTAGAATCGTCCAGAGACTGGTGGATCCCGGTACGGCTATCTTTCCGGGAACTCCCCTGGTAGTCATAGAATCCACGGACAAGCCACAGGTGGTGGCGGATATCCCAACCGAACACGCCCATCTCCTTAAAATCGGTGCGGCAGTCCGTCTTCGAATGGCTGATTCGGATGGTGAAGGACGCGTTTCAGAGATCGTCCCACTGTCGGATCCTGGAACCCACAGCATTCAGTTCAAAGTAGATCTCCCGGCCCGTGCTTCAATGCCAAGTGGCCAATTCGTAAAAGTAGAAGTCCCCTCAGGGACGCGCGATGCCCTGCTTGCTCCGCGCGCCTCTGTGCGACAGACCGGGCAACTCACAGGCATGTTTGTCGTGGATAACATGGCGAAGGCTCATTTCCGCCTTGTAAAGGTTGCTCCCTTTGATGCGGATCGCGTTGAGATCCTCTCCGGCATCAACTCAGGAGAAAAAATCGTGGCCGCTTTGAGCGACCAGGTCATCGATGGCATTCCGGTTGTGGAACGTTAAGGAGATCCGGATATGAGCAAACCCCAAATCGCAGGCAGTCTGGCTCACGCCTTCATCAAATCCAAGCTGACTCCCCTTTTCCTGATCGCCTCCATCGCGTTGGGAATTGCGGCTGTAGTGCTTCTACCACGGGAAGAAGAGCCGCAGATCATCGTGCCGATGATAGATGTGATGGTCTCATTCCCCGGTGCATCCGCAAAAGATGTTGAAACACGGATCACCCGGCCGATGGAGCGTCTTCTGTGGGAAATTCCGGGCGTGGAATATGTGTATACCACATCAAGCCCGGGCTCGAGCGTCGCAATTGTCCGCTTCTATGTTGGAGAGGACGAGGAAAAGAGCATTGTCCGTCTGAATCAGAAAATGTTCGCAAATTTCGATCTGATTCCGCCGGGCGCCTCTCAACCCCTGATCAAACCGCGATCCATTGATGATGTTCCATTCCTGGCGCTTACGCTCTGGAGTCGGGAACTGGACGGATTTCAGATCCGTCGGGCAGCTGCCGAGTTACGCAATGAACTTCAGCAGATACCGGACATATCGGCAACGCAGTTGATTGGCGGGCAGAAACGCACCCTGCTGGTCGAACCGGATCCGGAAAAGATGGCCGCCTACGGTGTCAGCTCCTCCAGAATTCAGGGCGCACTGCAAATGGAGAACCGCGAGACGCATGCCGGCATCGTCACTCACAATAATGAAGCCTTCTCCATTCACCTGGACGGTTTCTTTAAAAATAGCGATGACCTGGGAAACCTGGTGGTTGGAGTTCAGTCCAATGCTCCGGTTTACCTCCGCAATGTCGCCACCATTTCGGATGGCCCGGCAGAGCCGTCGGAATATGTATTCTTCTCGCCCGGACCATCCGCTAAAGCAAAGGGAATCGAGATCCCGCAGACGGCCAGCGCCTCTGCCGGCCTCCCTTCCAGTACCGGCATTGGTGCGGCTATCGGCAATGATCTGATTCCCGGAGTCACGATCACATTTGCCAAAAGAAAAGGCAAAAATGCGGTCGTGCTGTCGGAAGAGGTTCTCAGGAGAGCGGAAAGTTTCCGCGCGCACAACTTCCCGGCTTCGCTGCAGATGACGGTGACCCGCAACTACGGGGAGACGGCAGCGGAAAAATCCAACGAACTGCTTCTTCACATGATGATTGCCGTCATCTCCGTAACGATCCTGATCTGGCTGGTTCTCGGATTCAGGGAATCGGGAGTAGTAGCGGTAGCGATCCCGGTAACCCTGGCACTGACGCTTGTCGTGTTCCTGCTCTATGGATATACGCTGAACCGCATTACGCTGTTTGCGCTGATTTTCTCTATCGGGATCCTTGTCGATGATGCGATCGTCGTCATAGAAAATATCGTTCGCCACAAACGGATGCCTGAGAACCGCAATCGATCGTTCACCGATGTTGCAGTTGAAGCGGTCGATGAAGTCGGAAATCCGACCATTCTGGCAACCTTCACCGTCATCGCGGCCATTCTGCCGATGGCTATGGTGCGTGGATTGATGGGCCCCTACATGCGCCCAATACCCATCGGGGCATCCGCGGCCATGATCTTCTCTCTCCTGGTGGCGTTTGTGATTACGCCATGGGCGGCCCTGCGTTTCCTGCGCGGATCTCATGTCGGTCACCACGAGGGTGAAACGGAAGACCGCACGACCCGTTTGTACCGATGGTTCATGGGCAAGCTGTTGGCCAACGCAAAAAATCAGTGGATGTTCCTGGGCCTGGTCGTTGTATTGCTGATCGCCGCCATGAGCACGGTCTATTTCAAATTTGTCATCGTCAAGATGCTGCCGTTCGATAACAAAAGCGAGTTCCAGGTCATTGTAGATATGCCGGAAGGCACAAGTCTGGAAGAGACCGCAGCCGCCACGCGCGCGCTTGCCGTCAAGCTGAATCAGGTGCCGGAAATTACGGATTACGAAATGTATGTCGGAACCGCTTCGCCGTTCAACTTCAACGGACTGGTCCGGCATTACTACATGCGCAGCGGAGAGAATGTAGCGGATATTCAGGTCAATCTCACTCCGAAGGGAGCTCGATCGGATCAAAGCCATGCCATAGCACGGCGGGTACGGGATCTCCTGAAGCCGGTAGCTGAGCAGTACGGCATCCGCATGAAGGTGGCGGAGGTTCCTCCTGGCCCGCCGGTATTGCAGACGCTGGTGGCAGAGGTATACGGGCCCAGTTACGATCGGCAGATTGAACTGGCCGCCCAGCTGCGATCAATGCTGGAAAAAACTCCGGGCGTAGTCGACGTGGATTGGTATGTCGAAGATCCGCAACCGGAAATGCTCTTCCACTTCAACCGACTGAAAGCCTCCATGGCGGGCGTTTCAATTGCCGAGGCACAACAGGCGGTTGCGCTGGGCATCAGCGGAGCACAGGCAGGACTGCTGCATGCGGCGGATGAAGCAGAGGATGTTCCTATCAAACTGAGGCTCCCGTTGGGCGAGCGCTCCAGCATTGAATCACTTTCCCGGCTCCGCGTTTCATCGGCCACCGGCAAACTGGTACCGCTTGGAGAGTTGGGATACTGGGAAAAATCCTCCCGCGAAAGAAACATCTATCACAAGAATCTGATGCCCGTCGTTTATGTAACGGCAGATGTCGCAGGCCGCGAAGAAAGCCCTGTTTATCCAATTCTGAACATGGACGAGCAGATAACAAAAATGAAACTGCCCGAGGGCTACCGTCTCCAGACCTATACTGCGCAGCAGCCTTCGGAAACAAACCGGCTCGGAATGAAGTGGGATGGAGAATGGCATATTACCTACGAAGTGTTCCGGGATTTGGGCCTTGCGTTTGCAGCCGTTCTCGTCCTGATCTACATTCTCGTGGTAGCCTGGTTTCAGAGCTTTAAGACACCGCTGGTTATCATGGCGGCCATTCCCTTCTCGCTGGTTGGCATACTTCCCGGCCATTGGGCAATGGGCGCATTCTTCACCGCAACCTCCATGATCGGATTCATCGCCGGAGCAGGAATTGTGGTCAGAAATTCGATCATTCTGGTGGATTTCATTGAGTTGCGGCTCAGTATGGGCGAATCATTGCAGCAGGCGGTAATCGACGCCGGTGCCGTGCGCTTCCGCCCCATGCTGTTGACCGCTGCCGCCGTAGTCGTGGGCTCCGCCGTAATCCTGTTTGACCCGATATTCCAGGGACTGGCTATTTCGTTGATGGCCGGAGAGGTCGCATCCCTTCTCCTCAGCCGAATGACGGTACCGGTCCTGTTTTACATGATGCGTCGCCGGGAATTGAAGCATCACCCCATGCCGCCAAACCCGGCGGTAACTGCATAGAAAGTAAGGAGACATTATGACTGTAGAAAGATTGATACGCCTGATGGCCGGAAGCTTCATCCTGATCAGCCTTGGACTGGCCCATTGGGTCAATCCCAACTGGCTCTGGTTCACGGCTTTCGTGGGCGCAAACCTATTCCAGTCTTCCCTCACCCGCTGGTGCCTGATGGAAGACATACTGGTCAAACTGGGAGTGAAGAGGGAAACATCCTGTTCCACCGGAAAGTAAAAACCATTTCGGTCACAGGGCGCGAAGGCAAATATTCACGCTTCAGGCCTTCGCACCCGCAGGACCATTCATCAGGATAATGCTATGAAGATTGTTGTCATCGGAGGTGTAGCCGCCGGACCAAAAGCCGCATCCAAAATTATGCGGTTGAGGCCGGATGCAGATATCACGGTCATAGAAAAGGGAGCCTTTCTCTCCTATGCGGGATGCGGGCTTCCCTACTACGTTTCGGGAGCAATCAAGGAACAAAGAGAACTCATGGAAACGCCGGCCGGCGTCGTGCGCGATGCGGCGTTTTTCCTGAACGTGAAGAACCTGAAGGTCCAGAGCCACACTGAGGTGACGGAGATTGACCGTGCAGGAAAGCAGGTGCACACCAAGAGCCTGACCAACGGGGCGGAATCCTGGCTTCCATATGACAGGCTCATTCTGGCCACAGGCGCATCACCGATAATCCCCCCTATCCCGGGCGTGGACAAAAAGAACGTTTTCACGCTGCATGGAGTCCATGATGCGGAGGGAATCAAGTCGGTATTGTCCGAAGGCAAAGCCAAGGATGTGGTCATCATTGGTGGTGGCTTGATTGGAGTGGAAGCGACCGAAGCACTGGCAACCCACGGCTGCCGCGTGACCATTGTCGAGATGATGCCACAGATACTGGGTCTGCTTGACTGGGAAGTTGCACGCCTGGTGGAGCGATACATGGAATCCAAAGGCGTCAGGATACTGACCGGCACACGCGCGCTGTCCCTGGATTCCCGCGATGGAAATGATGCATTTGCCTCCGTGGTGCGAACCGATAAGGGCGATTTGCCGGCGGATATGGTTATCCTCGCCATTGGGGTGCGGCCCAATGTTTCCCTGGCCCGGCAGGCCGGGCTTGCCATCGGCGATAAAACCGGCGCAATCCAGGTGGATGATCACATGCGCACCTCCGACCCTGATATCTACGCGGCCGGCGATTGCGTCGAATGCCTGGACCGGTTGACCGGAACTCCCTGTTATGTCCCGCTGGGTTCCACCGCCAATAAGCAGGGACGCATTGCCGCTTTGAACATCTGCGGCGGCAACGAGGTCTTTCCTGGAATCCTGGGAAGCTCGATATGCAAAGTTTTCGACTACTGCGTTGCCAAAACAGGGATGAATGAACGCACAGCAAAAGCGCTGGGATATGATTACATTACGGCCATGGCTCCCGGCGCCGACAAAGCGCACTACATGCCTGAATCAAAAACTCTGCTGATCAAGCTATTGGCCGATCGGAAAACGGGCAGACTGCTGGGCGTTCAATTGACCGGACCGGGAGAGGGAGCTAAGCGCATCGATGTCGCGGCAACGGCGATCTCGGCGGGAATGACGCTGGATCAACTGGCCAACCTGGATCTGTCCTACGCACCACCCTATGCCTCCGCGATGGACAACCTGATAACCGCCGCCAACGTGGCCCGCAATAAAAGGGACGGCTACATGGCCGGAATTTCGGCCGAATCCGTGCTCCACAAGATCGAAAACGGAGAGGATTTCTTCTTCCTCGATGTCCGTTCTCCGCAGGAGTATTCGCAGATGCATCTGCCAAAATCAACGCTGATCCCCCTGGGCGCTCTGCGCAGACGGCTCGCCGAAATACCGATGGACAAAGAAGTCATAACCTATTGTGCGGTATCGCTGCGCGGCTATGAAGCATCCCTGGTCCTGAAAGCCGCCGGTTTCCGCAACGTAAGGGTGTTGGATGGCGGAATAGCCATGTGGCCCTACGAAAAGTTGTCCGGGTAAACTTGCAGCCATTCGGATATTCCGCTGCTTTGGGGGCCTAAAAAAAGGAAAACTTCCCGCGCATTCAACAGCCGGGAGTGATATCGTTTCTGTCAAATGATGGAGGACAAGTAATGAAGTTAGGATTTCCGGTTGAGATCAACCAAGGATTGGAAAGCACTGTATACGGACATTTCGGCTCAGCCCCCGCCTTCGTTATTGTGGATGCCGAATCGAAAGAAACGTTAGGACTGGAAAACGGCAACAGACATCACCAGCATGGGAACTGCAATCCTGTGATGGCGCTGAGCGGCCAGGAGATCGACGCCATGATCGTCGGCGGAATTGGGCCGGGTGCCTTAATGAAACTGCAGGCGATGGGGATACGGGTTTTCGGAGCGGGAGCAAAGACGATTCAGGAAAATATTGCGTTGTTCAGGGAAAACCAACTGGCCGAATTATGCATGGATGATTCCTGCCATGCACATCAAGGCCAGTGCTCTCACTAGGCCCCTTTTACGCGGAAGAAAGAAAACACGCGAACGATAATTCCCAGCAATCGAGAGCCAGGCATGCTTGTTGATCAGATCTATGAAGAGACTCTGCAAATTGCACACAATCAAACTGTAACCGACGTCAGGGTCGGGCTTGGATATACGGCTGTAGCCTTGGACAATGGGCGATGTGGCGTCGCCTTTACGCTGCACGAGAAGGAATATGAATCCTGCACGGTGCTTGCGGAAGCGGGCACAATTGCCGGACGCCCGGCATCGGAGTTGATCTCCTGGATCAAGCAGGATGATGAAACGGCATGCGCCGTCGGCCTCGCAACCGTCAATGCTCTCATTGCCCCTTCCGAACAAACCCTCGAGGCAGACATTCTGGAACAGTTGTCGATTGGATCCAGTGATGCAGTTGGAATGATCGGATATTTTGGACCGCTGATCGATCAGATCACCAAGAAATCGCGCGTCCTGCACGTATTCGAGCGCCAGCCGATTCCGGAGCTTGGAGTTCTGCCGGACACGGCGGCTCCGGATCTGATTCCGCAATGCCAGGCAGTCATTATTTCCGGCACCACCCTTCTCAACCGGACCATTGACGGCATTCTGGATCTGTGCGGAAATGCACGTGAGGTGGCAATTCTCGGCCCCAGTACGCCCTTCCTGCGCAAGCCATTCGAAAAGCGTGGCGTCACGATTCTTTCCGGAATCCAGGTAATCGATTCCGCGCGAGTTCTACGAATTGTCAGCGAAGCAGGCGGGACGCCGAGCTTCGGATCAGCGGTCCGTAAGCTGAGTATGCGCATTTCACGTTAACAAGAGATTCCTGAGGATCCTGAAGCCCTATGGGTTCTTCAAGGTTGAATTACAAAGCGAATCAGCAATCTGAGCCATTTCCTGGCAACCGGTGGAGCCGGCATCCATGCCTTTGAAAGAAGATCCCGAATCCCCAATCGCCGCCCGGGTCATTGGAGTAATCCAAACTCCATTCCCGGAACCGGCCGGCACTCCAATCCAATCGGCCTATGCGCAAGAGGTGGAAGGCCGGATTACGCTGATTGAACCGTATGCTTCGGCATTGGACGATATCGAGGGCTTTGAACGTCTGTGGCTTATCTACTGGATGGATGGAGTTCGCCCATTCACACCCAAGGTAATTCCGTATCGTGACACCCGGGAGCATGGCCTGTTTGCGACCCGTTCGCCCAGCAGGCCAAACCCGATCGGACTGTCGGTTGTCCGGCTTATCCGCCGAGAAGGCAGCACGCTTCATATCGCCGGAATCGACATGGTGGATGGCACAAAGCTGCTTGACATAAAGCCATACGTTCCGGAATTTGACGCCCATCCAGGCAGTCGCGCCGGCTGGTTTGACAACTGCGGAGCTGACCGGCGAAAGGCCGATGACCGTTTCCATTCGTAACCGAAAGCATCTGCGTTCCGGATGAGAGTCCTTCTTCTGCCACTATTGCAATATTTGATATAGAATAGCCGACACTAGCAACCGGCCTTTGATATTTGAGCAACTCGGCCATCCGTATATTGGGAGGCATTCGCCCATGTTAAAACCGATCCATCTCGCGCTTTTTCTTCAGCTCACTGCGCCTATCTTTGCTCAAACGCCCCCCGGCAATGCATCCAAGGGGAGCAAACAAATCGAATCGACAATGCCCGCCGCTCGTGTCAGCGAGACCCTTGAAGACGCAAGGGTGAAATCCTTTATAAAAATGGCTGAAAACGTCTACGATGGCGTTTGTGTGCGGCCATCATCAGCGGTCAAATCAAAGGTGAGGGCCAATGGTAGCGGGGACTTCTCTTCAACCTTCTACGAATTCCAGATTCCCTGCTCGAGCAAAAAGAAGGATGGGCTGGGATTAACGGCGATCGACGTCAATGCTGAATTTTCGCCGCCACGACCGGGCCCGCTGAACCTGATCCTGTCCGTGCATTTGAAGGAATAGCATCTTTTCTATCTGCTTCGGACCGGAATCATAGGAAAGCTGAATCGCCGGTTCGAAGCGGGCAATGCCTGCCTCCGACATAGCCTCTGCATATAACTACCTATAGTAATTTGCGTATTTCAGCCAATTGCTCCACAGGACATTTGATTATTAAATACATCTCAGCGTACGACACCAATTGAGTGTCGAATCCCGATGGGATTTGCGAGATATGAGAGAAAAGGATCCATTGATTGTAGGCCCTGCAAAAAACGAGATGCTCAACAGGGTCCTGAATCAGGAACTCAAAGAAGCGCGAGCAACAACCGCTTATCAGGCAGTCCTTGAACCGGGGCTGCTCCCGTCACCAAATCTGCATTGACCTGCTGCTAAGAGCCTGCTGCGAACAAAGGGCTTTGGTTGTACAACCAAAGCCCTTGCAGTTTTTTTGGGGAACCGGGCACCGGAGAGCAGCCAATTGGACAGATCCCTTCACAGGAAAACTCCAATCGACGACATAAACGGCCTTAAGCTGTGCGCATGTTTGGAGAGGGGGGCGCGAGCAACCTACCTGCTGCAAACCAGCTTTTTCAGCTGTAATTCAGGGGGTCAATAAAATGGTAGCACGTGGGTATTTTTACGCAAGACTCAATGTCGGTTTTCGCGTACGCATTAGGAGAAAATAATATAAATCCCAATTACGCGAGTCTCGATAGGGAGTTTCACTGATTTACGGCCCTTTCGGTTATACTGGGAGCACATCCTAAGGATATACGAAAGGGAGGCCCTATGTGGGATAGACGCAGTTTCTTGCGGAGTTGCGCAGTCGGCATTGGAACCTTGAGCAGTTCGGCTGCTTACGAAATGCTGACCGCAGCGGGAAAGGAAATTTCAGGCTTAACTCCCGAACAGGCCGCTGTCAACGAAGATTACTGGTTTGCAATTCAACAGGCTTTCACTGAAGACCGCAACATCGTCAACCTGAATAATGGAACCATCCAGAACGGACTTCGCGTCGTTCAGGATGCAGTCCGCAGACATAACGAATATTCGGCCGATGCCGCCGCGCACACAATCAATTTGCTCGCAAAAGAAATAGAAAGTTGCCGGCGCCGGCTCGCCACGCACCTGGGGTGCGACTCCGAGGAGCTGGTGATATGCCGGGGTGGCACGGAGGCAGGTCAGATTCCGATTCTGGGATTGGATCTGAAACCCGGGGATGAGGTTGTGATAACCAACCAGGATTATCCCAGGCTGCTTGCCACCTGGAAACAGCGTGAAAAAAGGGAAGGCATTGTATTAAAAATTGTCCCTCTTCCCTCTCCGCCCGTGCCGCTCGATACTTTCCATAAGCTCGTCGAGCAGCAGATCACGAGCAAGACAAAGCTGATCCACATTTGCCACATGACGCACTGGACCGGTCAAATGTCACCCGTGCGCAGGATTTCGGACATGGCGCATTCGAAGGGAATCGAGGTCCTTGTCGACGGAGCCCATGGATTCATGCATATTCCCTTCAAGCTGGCGGACCTCGGCTGCGATTACTATACAGCCAGCCTGCACAAATGGCTGATGGCGCCTCCGGGCAACGGGTTTGTACGCATTCCCAAAGATCGCATATCCAAGGTCTGGCCGCTGACTCCTCCATGGACAGATGACCCGAAGGATATTCGGCGCTTTGAGGACGTTGGCACTCGGACCCATGCCAACCGCATTGCTATCGCGGAGGCCATTACATTCAATGAAGGCATCGGCATTGAACGCAAATCGGCGCGCATTCGCTATCTGAAGGAACGCTGGGCAAACCGTGTGCGTCAATTGCCGCGGGTGCGCTTTTATTCAAGTCTTGATCCAACGCAATCGTGCGGAGTGGCCGCGTTCGGCATCGAGGGGATAGACACGATAAAACTGATGAATCACCTGCTGGACAAATGGGGAATCGTGGTAACTCCTTCCCAGCATCCGGACGGCATCATTGACGGAATTCGCGCGGTGGTAAATGTTTCGTTGACGACCAAAGAAATTGACTATTTTGCAGATGTAATTGAAGACATTGTTAAGAAGGATGTGAAGCTTTAGGAATTCGTTTTGTCGCTGGTCGCTCATCCGCAGGTACGCGATGAACGACCAGCGATGGGAACTCTATCTTTGGATGCGTGCAGACCCACCCTGCGCAAAGGCTTTGACCTGATCCAGCGTCGCCATGGATGTATCGCCCGGAAATGTAGTCAGCAATGCACCGTGTGCCCAGCCCAGATTGACCGATTGTTGAGGCGTTTCCCCGGCCAACAGCCCATAAATAAATCCGCTGGCAAATCCATCCCCTCCACCCACTCGATCATAGATATCCAGTTCGCAGGTCGGCGAAACATATGTCTTGCCCTGGACCCATGCGACTGCGCCCCAACTATGTCGGCTTGTGGAATGGACCTCGCGCAAGGTCGTAGCCACGGCTTTTATTTGGGGATATTTCCTGATGACCTTCTCTATCATCCCGAAAAATGCACTTGGGTCGAGTTTTGATTTTGCACCGACCTCCGGTCCCGGCACTCCCAGTCCCTTTTGCAAATCCTCTTCGTTGCCGATCAGGACATCCACATTTTCGACAATCCGCGCGACCACCTCGACCGCCTTCTGCTGGCCGCCCCAAATGCTCCAGAGCTTTTCGCGAAAATTCAGATCAAAACTTGTCACCGCTCCCGCCGATTTCGCGGCTTTCATCCCCTCGGCAATCAAGGCTCCGGTTGTCTCGGACAAAGAGGCAAAAATGCCGCCGCTGTGAAACCAGCGAACACCGCCGGAAAAAATCGATTGCCAGTCAAAATCGCCCGGTTGCAGCAGCGCTGCCGCCTCATTACAGCGGTTGTAGAAAACCACCGGCGCGCGAACGCCGTGTCCTCGATCGCTATAAACGGTGGCCATGTTCGGACCATTTACGCCGTTATGCTTGAACCGACGGTAAAAGGGCCGGACACCCATGGCTTTGACGCGTTCGGCAATCAGATCGCCGATCGGATATTCCGACATAGCGGTTGCAATCCCTGTAGTCATTCCAAAACAATCGGCCAGGTTGGCGGCCACATTGAACTCCCCACCGCTCACATGGATCTGGCAGGACATTGCCTTTCGGAATGGAATAATGCCTGGATCCAGGCGATGCACCAGGGCCCCGAGCGAAACCAGGTCCAATGCTCCGTGCGAAGGGATATTCAGCTCATTGCTCATTGTATACTCCGCATTTTCTATTCGTGATGGTCCGATTAATTCACGGCAGCTTCTAGACGGTATAGGAGGAAGAAGCCGTATCACCACCATGCCCCGTCCAATTCGTATGGAAGAATTTCCCACGGGGATGGTCGACGCGTTCGTATTGATGCGCCCCAAAATAATCCCTCTGAGCCTGGAGCAGGTTCGCGGGCAGCCTCCCATTGCGAAGCCCGTCGTAATAGCTCAGCGCGGTGGAAAGTGCAGGGACCCAGGCGCCATTGAGAACCGCTGCGGACACAACGCGCCGCCAGGCTTTCTGCGACCGTTCGATTCGCTCTTTGAAGAAAGGCGCCAGAAGCAGATTGGACAGGCTGGGATTTGCGTCAAAGGCTTCCTTGATTTTGGCCAGGAAGACAGACCGGATGATGCAGCCGCCGCGCCACAGGGTTGCAATAGCGCCATAATTCAGGTTCCAATGGAATTCCTTTGCCGCCTCGCGCAGCAGGACAAAACCCTGCGTATAGGAAACAACCTTCGACGCATACAGCGCCTTCTCCAGATCTGCCAGGAATTCCTGCCGTTTTCGCTTGAATTGCTTTACCGGCGGATGAAGCAGCTTCGAGGCTTCGACGCGTTCCTCTTTCATTGCGGAGAGACAGCGCGCAAACACAGCTTCGCTGATGAGGGTGAGCGGAATCCCCAAGTCCAGCGATACTACGCTGGTCCACTTTCCGGTTCCCTTTTGACCGGCCGTATCCAGGATCTTGTCTACCAGCGGCATTCCATCGGCATCCTTGAAGGCAAGGATATCGCCGGTAATTTCAATAAGGTAGCTGTTCAGATCTCCCTTATTCCATTTTCGAAATATTTCACTCATTTCGTCCGGAGACATGTCGAGGAGATCCTTCATCGTCTGATAGACCTCGCAGATCAATTGCATGTCCCCGTATTCAATTCCGTTATGGACCATTTTTACAAAATGGCCGGCACCATCCTCGCCCACCCAATCACAGCACGGCGTGCCATCATCCAGCTTTGCGGCGATAGCCTGCAGGATCGGCTTTACATGAGGCCACGCGGCGGGAGACCCGCCAGGCATGATCGAAGGTCCGAGCAGGGCACCTTCCTCCCCTCCCGAAACGCCGGTGCCGATGAAGAGCATGGATTTGGATTCGAGATATTTTGTCCGGCGAATAGTATCGGGAAAGTGCGAATTCCCTCCATCGATCAGGATGTCACCGGGATCAAGGAGCGGCAACAATTGCTCGATCAGTTCATCGACCGGTTTCCCCGCCTTTACCATCATCATGATCTTGCGCGGAACCGCAAGAGAGCGTACAAACTCTTCGATGGTCGCAGAGCCGATGAAGTTCTTCCCGGCGCCGCGTCCGCCGGTAAACCGTTCAACCACTCCTTCTTCCACGCCGGGCACTGTGCGGTTGTACACCGCTACCGTGAAGCCTTTGTCTTCCATATTGAGGGCAAGGTTTTCGCCCATAACCGCTAGCCCGATCATCCCGATATCCGCTTTGTCCTTCATGTTTCCTCCGGACGAATTTCAGATTTCCAATCTCAGACCTAAAATTTATTGCTCTATGTCCTGATCTTTTACCTATTCCCGGCTTTGAATTCCGAATCCTGGTCTTTGATCGGCTCAAAACGATCTCGATGGGCCCAAAGGCCGAGTGCAGGATTGGAAATGAAAAAGATTTCCTCGCCGCCTGGTAATCGATTGAACCCCTCGCTCAGCTTTTCCGGGTTGTATTTCTCCATCATTGCGTTCAGATCCGCATAACGGAAATGGACCGCTTCAATTTCCCTCCGGCTGAGTTTTCCGGGGCAATAAGTGATGCTGAACCGGCCTTCCGAGGATCCATGAATCAAGTGGGCAGCCGTTCCCAGGTTCTCGCTCAGATCCTGCTGCTCCCGGACCAGCCTCAATATTTTTGGCGTACCCACATATCCGTACTTGCGAATCAGCTGGTCAATTCGATCGTCTTCTCCGAATCTTGCAAGACCAGGAGCAAGAACAATAAGCTCGGCATTATCCGCAAGCGCCATCCTTGTTCTATAGATGCTTTTATTGCCGAGCCATGTGCTTTTGAATTCCGAAGGATCAAGGTATACGACCGCCTTCCGAATCGGAGTCTCAAGCATCTGAAAATTTACTTCTGCGGAAAGCTCCGCCGCTCGCCGGAAACACTCTACGTCATCACCGATAAAGAGTCCTTTGATCGCAAGGTTTCCTCTCTCGTCCCTGGCAACCACCGTTAGAACATAAATGATCGGCAAATGGCGCGCATATCGCTCAGAAGCATAGTTAAAAACTTTTCGTACGGGAGTATCCGCGCGCCCCATCATGCGCTCCATCCCGTAGACGGCCCCGAGGAAATGTGTTTTGTTAATCCCCTCGGATCCTCCGGCCCCCACAAAGATATTCTTGTTATACCCGGCCATGCCGATCACTTCGTGCGGAACAATCTGTCCGATGGAAAGAATTAAGTCATGATTGCCTTCTCCGAGCAGTTGAGCAACCTGGATCGGGATGGAATAGTCTATTCGGCCCTCTGAGATCTCCTTTATGAAGGAACCCGGCACTTCTCCCAGCGTGGTCAATCCATCGCGCCAGTCGTGAACACGGAACAGTTCGCGCGGCACATTGCCAAACATGGTCCGGATCTCCTGATCCGTCATCGGAAAGTGCGTGCCGATGGCAGGCAGGACATCCACCAGCGATTCGCCATAGTATTCCCAGACCATTTCCGTCAGAAGTCCCGCCTGGGAATGGAATCTCGTGAAATCGGGGGGAACCGCAAGCACGCGCTTTTTCTTGCCTAGCTGTGCCAGGGCATCCGATAACGCCTGTCGGACGGCATGAGCAGACAACGTGCTATTTCGTGAACCACTGCTGAAATAAATCATTGAGGCCTGTTCCTGATCTGATTATCAATTATGATTTTCAGATCCCAGTTTCAGATTCCAAAAAGAGGTCTGATATGTCGCTCGAAAAGATTCGTAGTAACATTTTCCTCAACAATCTTCTTGTTTTCGTTGATGAGTTCGGTCAAACGATCTTTCTTCTCGGCCGCAATTTTGAACCCGATGTGGAAAAGCTGGCGCAGATGGCGATTATACTTCGCACAGGATTGATCATGTCTCAGGGCAAGCACAAATTCTTCAGGCCCCCAGGAGGATACAATCTCAGGCGCCGGAAGTCTGGAGGGATCGATATCGATGATCGCGACATAAGGCTTGCACAGCGCTTCGCAGCGCACATAGGATTCCGCATAGATCTGTTTTGCAAATTCCAATCCGGCTCCGCCGGAGGCAGCAATACCAGCCAGTTCTTCCAGCCACGTGGTTCCCGCGGTTTTCAGATGAACCCCGGCGTCAACGTTGCGGATGGCCCTGCATATCAAAGGATACAGGCTGAACTTATCGCTCCCGGTATGGATGCTCATCTTCAGGTTGCCCGGGAGTCCGAAATTCCTGACCGCATAGGCAATCACCGCCAGATCATCTGCAAAATCCCGGGCAAATTGCTGTGGGTCGCCGACATAATCCACTCCCTTCAGGAAAGCTCCAGGAAATTTTGGAGCAATCGTCTGGACCGGAACTCCTTCATGCGCCAGGCCTATCAGGATGAGCAATAATTCCACCGCAGTCTGCGGCGTGCGCGCCTCATCAAAGGAGACTTCCGTAACAAACCGGTCTGTATCCATCTTTTCCCGGATATGCCGGTACAAAACACCGGCATCTGCAATGCCGCTCAGGTAATTGGCGGCAAAACTCTCAAGAACCGCGTCGGTGATTTCCACTTGCCGGCTCAACCCCGGGATCGCGTGCGATCCCTTATGGGGAACCATGGCATTGAAATAAGCGGATTTCAAAGAGCCTTCGGCCGGCTTGCCGATTGCATCGGCAATATCAATGGTGAAGAAGTCGGAACAGGGAAGATAGCCTTCCACGGTGGACATCGTAATGTGGTCCGCATCCACATAATAGGAGTCCTTCCACCCGGTGACCCGCACGGCGTCATCGGCTTCCACGCGGGTTGATTCCGGTGCGGTTCCCACAATCGCATGTTCACGATTCGATTTGTTCCACACCGGCACAGCGCGGATTCCGGCTGCGGCCGCCTTCTGCAACGCTCTTAATTGCGCGGCGCCTTCCAACCCGAACCTGTCTCCAACTCCAAATGAATACTTTTCTATTTGCATAGTCTCCATTATACAATCGCGCCGTCTGACCGATACCCAAAAGAGCAAAGTGCCACGAATTTCGCAATGCGAAACGAAAACTGCCTGCAGCGCTCCAAGTTTCCGCTTTGCTCGCTCCCATCAATTCATCGTGGCCCATAATGTGGCAATGGTTTCCCTGTCTCGTACGCACCCAAATCCGGCATTTTCCCCGCATAATCGTCGTTGATGGTCGGCAGCAGCATTCCCGCATCAATGGCCGCCGAGCCAGGGCGCAATCTGAAGTCGCACTCATCCGGCCGGTAGAGTCGTTGCGGATCATCCTTATCGGGTATTTTCACGTTTATGAAGACATCATAGTCAACCAGAACACTGTGTTTATCCTGTCCCGTGGCCTGGCTATATTCCGCCAGCGATCCATATTGCCGGGCTTCAAGCTTATTCGCATAATCAGCTAACCGGCCGAAAGGAGGTGATATCCACTCAAACGCCACCTTCCCTCCCGGCGACGGATGAAATCCGTTGTAATCGGAACTGGAATAGTTGGTAAAGGTCGTCATGGTCAGTGCCGGATCAAACCAGCCATCGCTCAAAATCAGGTTGTTTCTATAATGAAGGTTGGAGGCCGAAGTCGTGCCATGCGCCGCCCCGATAAATGTATTCTGATACACCAGAATTCCGGAAGGCGTGTCGATGTACTTGATGGCTCCGCCGGTTGTCGTATTGTAAACGATGTTCCGGAATATATAGTTCGGCCCGCCAAAAATGGGCTGGGAACTCAGGCCTCCGCCTGTGGAATTGAAGCAGCGGTTCTGGAAAACGCGCGTATTTCGCGCGCTTCCATCGGACTCGATGCAGTTATCCGCGGTGTTGGAGATGTCATTATTATAGATATCGATCGACATCGGCACGCGGTCATCATTTGCGACAGCAGTTCCATCCGGGGCTGTGCCATCCGGATTACCATAGGTGGCCACCGTGATGCCATCATGCCATCCGCTGGCATAGTTGTGCGCCACCACATGTCCCTGCCCATACACCTTGACGGCATAATCCGAAGTAATCACGGCCGGAAAATTTTCAAATTTGCCCCACACTTCCTGCCACCACCAGCTCAGGAGCCGTTTCGGATCATGCCGGCCGATGAAGGTATTATCGGCAATAAAGAAGTTCTTCGAGCCCGACCAATCCGCCTGAACGCCGCGCCCGATATTTTCCAGCCGGCAGCGTTTCAAGGTAAAGCCGCTCGCCCCGATAATGTTTTTCTGGCCAACCAGGAAGGCAAGATTCGTATTCCTAACCGTAATCCCTTCGAAATAGTTGTAATCGGCCGCAAGCAGATTGAATAGGGTCTGGCACCCATCTCCGTCAAAAACGACTTCGCCGTCTCCAGCGGCTTTGATAACAATCGGTCGATCGCGGGTCCCTTTACTGGTCAGATAGTATGTGCCGTCAAACGGAGTCCCATAGGCAGCTTCATTCGGATAAAAGCCGCTATAATGAAAGCGGTTGTCTTTATAGAGTCCGGCGTGCACAAGGATCGTATCCCCGGCCTGGGCCCGCGGGCCAAAAGAATTCGCATGATCGGAGTGATTCGATCCCGCGTAATAGGCCGCCAATAGCCCGACAAAGGCGGGTTCCTGTTTGGGGCCTTTATACCCATACGGGTAGACATGATATACATGCCCTTCTTTGGCGGGTTGCGGCTCCGTGCGCGTACGTGCAAAGACCTTCTTTTCCGACGGACCTTTAACGCCATCCGGATCGGATAAAACAAACCGGCATTCATATTCGGTCCCGGGCTGCAGATTCAGAATGCTCCCCGAAAACATGTTGGGAACGGTATAGTGGAAGGGGCTGACATACCCTGTTCCGTCCGACGCCGGCGGTTTTGGGTATCCCGGGCCCACGGGATCTCCAATCTGTTCATGCTGCAACCGCAGGAGAGGAAGCGCAGGACGCCATCGCGACTCCCCCTTCATCCTATAGGAAACCTCAACGCGCGCATTGCGATTATCGTCTCCTGATATTCTCCAGTCAAAACCGAGTGCTGTCAGGGTGGGGGGCTCCACGGAGAAGCCTCCGGTGTTTGTCGAATTCTGTGCGCTGCGGGCTGCGCCTTGCAGTGCAAACATACAAACCAGCAACAGCAGGGTGCTCTGCCCTCTGACTTTCATACCCACCCCCATCGGAAAACTTAGAATCTTTGAGCCCTTCAGGTTTACAATGGCTGCCTGTATCATCGGGTCACATTGATAGTCAGGCTATCCTATTACGAAACGTTGTGAAACGACCACACAGGAGTTAACAAAATGGACGAGAAACTGACGCCGGAACTGAAACGGGAACAGCGGTTCGAACGGTGGTTGAATCCCCAGCACGTGCAGTTTTCAAATGAGCAATCAAAGGGGAAGTATCAGGCCAGGGTCAATCGGTTTATTAAGGCCATCAAGCTGGAAAAGCCCGACCGTGTACCGGTCATTCTGCCGGCGGGATCCTTTCCTCTCTATTATTCCGGGATGACGTTGAAAGAGGCAATGCACGACAATCAGCGCCTCATCCTGGCTTACCGGAAATTCCTGGCGGATTTTGAATCGGATACATTCAGCAGTCCCATGATGGTGGGTTCGTCAAAAGCATCAGAAATGATCAACGTGCTCAACCTGAAATGGCCGGGCCACGGATTGCCGGACAACGCCTCCATGCCGCAATTCGTTGAAGGCGAGTACATGAAAGCGGACGAATACGATCTATTCCTTGAAGATCTCAGCGACTTCTGCCTCCGCCGTTACCTCCCCCGCAGCATCGGAGCCCTTGCGCCGTTTGCGAACTTTTCCCCAACGCCATTCATTCTCGGGATGGCCAATCGATTCCTGACCCCTGCGGTCATGCCGCAAGTCCGGGCGGCCTACCAGGCTATCATTGACTATGGGATTGAAACGGCAAACTGGATGGGCCCGATGATGCAGTTCAATCATGAGGCCACGGCAGCAGGTTACCCGTCGTTTTTTGGCGGCCAGTCCCACGCCCCCTTCGATATTCTTGCGGACACGCTGCGAGGAACCAAAGGCATCCTCCTCGACATGTATCGCCAACCGGACAATATCCTGAAGGCCATGGACAAGATCGTCAAAATGAATATTGACGTCGGCCTGGATGGCATCAATATGTCCGGAGTTCCGCTCGTCTTCTTCGCCTTGCACAAGGGAGACGATACGTTCATGTCCAGCAAACAATATCAGAAGTTCTACTGGCCGACCTTCCAGAAGGTCATCCTTGGACTGATTGAGGACGGTGCTGTTCCGCTGCTGTTTGCAGAAGGTAGATATGACAACCGCCTCGATATTATCAAGGACCTGCCACGCGGCAAGGTCATCTGGTATTTTGACCGGACCGACATGTTCCAAGCCAAAAAGGTGTTGGGAGATGTAGCCTGCATTTCCGGCAATGTGCCCGCATCGCTGCTGATCACGGGCACGCCTAAAGAGGTCAAGGAATACTGCAGGAAACTGATTGAAGTTTGCGGCGAAGGCGGCGGCTTTATCCTGACCGGAGGCGCAAGCATTGATAAGGGCGATCCAAACAACCTGCGTGCGATGACCGAAGCAGCTATGGAATACGGGGTCTACTAGAATCAAACAGTTCGTGGGGGCTCGCAGCGAACATCCGCGAATCCCCACGAATCCCGGGTTCGCAAATCTGCCGTACCGAAGCGCCACCTACCGGGAAAAAGCAAGAAGGCCGAGGGAAACCGATCGGAAACCGGGCCATCGCTCAACCTGTCCCTTTGTATCGCGGAAGTAATTTCCATTGCCTCGAATTATGGGAATCTACCGATGCCGTTCCGGCATCGGCTATAAAGGAACTCCTTCACTGGAGCGGAGAAAGACAAAACATCGAGGCCGTCAATTGGCCTGTGATTCTGCGTATTTTCAATGTAGTCACGTCAACCGCGTATAAATTCCAATCCCCTTCGTGGGGAGACCGGAAAATGACCTCCTTGCCGTCAGGCGCAAAAACGGCATCCTTGGGTTCAATGGTTCCTCCGGTCAGATTCACGGTTCGGTTGTCATTCACATAAACCAGAGCCAACCCACCGGGCGATTGAACCAGGAGAGCCTTCCCATCAGGAGCCCAGGAAACCTCCTGCGCCGGCATCATCCCCACATGTTTCCTGTTCGTACCATCCGCATTGACAACGCAGGCGGATGAAACGCCCCCTTCCGCTTGAGGAGAAATGCTGATGTAGGCAATCCGATTTGAATCCGGGGACCAAACCGGTTTGATATCGATGGCCTGCGATTCCTCATCCACACGCTTCGAATGACGTCCGTCGAGACTCACAAGGTAAATTTCCGTGCTCTGTTCATTGCCAAAACTGAGCGCCAGGCGCGTCCCATCCGGCGAAAACGATCCATAGCAGTTTTGACCAAACCCGGTAACGCGTTTCTTTTCACCCGTCCGCAGATTGACCAGATAGGCGGCGCTCATTGGAGGTCTCTTCGCACTCACTACATCCAAATCATCATGCGCCGGGTCTTCATAAGCTGAGACCACCAGCAACTGCCGGCTGTCCGGTGACCATTCGAAACGGCTGACAGGAAAATCGAGAAGGCGATTGCGGTTAGCTCCTGATGCATCCATCCAATACAGGGGAAGATGCATGGGCATGCGATACTTGGTCAGCATCTGGGAATCCTCATGCCGGGCGGCAAAAAACAGAATCTTTTTCCCATCAGGAGACCAGGAGGAGGTTCGCAACTGGGCAGTCGCATCCGACGTCACGAGTTTCCCCCCCGTGGTGTCGGAATTGATCACAAAGATGCCATGCTGTCCGGACCGGGCGGGGACCAGCGCGATTTTGTATTCGTCCTTTTTTCGGGAAACGGGAGAACAAGACAGAAGAAAAGTCAGTCCGGCCAAAGCCAGGCAGAACTTCAGTTTGGTCATAATTACTCCTCACCCGCACACTGCCGGGAGGCTCTGTTCATTGGATCATTGATGCAGAACCACTGTCGCCTTGCGCTCAACCCTGGCCCAACCAACCGCGCCGCCGCGAATAGCAGCAAGCATGGATTTAATGGCAATGTAATACATGACCTGTCGGTACAGAAGGCGCTGCCAAAGCAACCAGAACAGCAATTTCCAATCCTCTTTCCGTTCCAAGGCAAATGCCACAATACAGGAAAGGTAATCTATCGCAAGAAACATCAGGTAATAGCCGGCCAGCCGCAGAAGATTTGAGCTGCTATATGAATTGCCGTGATAGTAGCGCTGCAGCTGGTAAATGCCGACGGACATCAGGACCAGCAGGTCCATCAATGGCGAAATTAACGGAAACAGCAATTGAAAGATCACAATATTGGGAAGTGCGATGAATCCCAGGGAGCCATAGCGGCGACGAAACAACGTGTCGCGGTGCTTCCAGACGGATTGAAGCGTTCCGAAACTCCAGCGGAATCGCTGTTTCAGGAAGTTGCGAAGGCTATGCGGCGCCTCGGTATACGCAATAGCTTTATCCTCGTAAGCAATGTCGTATCCCATACGGCGAATGGCAATTGTCAAATCCGTATCTTCGGCAAGCGTGTCATTGGTAAATCCGCCGGCTTTCAATACCAGCTCACGCCGCCAGGCCCCAATGGCGCCGGGAACAACAGTAATGCAGTTGAGTGCATCGAATGCACGCCGGTCCAGGTTTTGCGAGGTGATGTACTCCAGCGCCTGCCAGCGTGTAAGCATATTGATCCTGTTCCCGACCTTGGCATTGCCGGCCACCGCTCCTACTTCCTGCACCTCAAAGCGTCGTACCAACTTCTGGATTGTGTCCTTCTGGAAGAGCGTGTCTGCATCCATGGCGATCACAATGTCCGCCCTGGACTGGCTGATCCCATAATTCAGCGCTTCCGCCTTCCCCTGGTTCTCCCGCTGGAACAAACGCACGCGAGGATCTCCACCGAATGCGCGTTTGACTTCGGCTCCCGTAGCATCGGTTGAGCCGTCATCGACCACAATGACTTCAAAGCTGGGATATTCGGAATGCAGCAGTGCGGCAAGGGTCCGGACAATTACCTTTTCTTCATTGCGAGCCGGGACAATGACGCTGACAAAGGGAGTGAATGAATCATTATAGCGTTCCCGATGACGAATGATCTCCTCGATCAGGGCAAGCGTTCCAATAAAAACGAATCGGCCAATGCCAAAAATGATGCCGATAATAAACAGCCACTGGAAAGTCCTGTTTAGCGCCCCGAACAGCCAGAATGCAATCAGATCAAGGCGCGCTCTCCACAAATCGGAACTCGGAATAGGAGGCATTACCTGGGCTCGAGTACGGCCGATCAAAGAGGCCAATGATACGATTTCGTATCCGCGCTTGCGCAGTTCGGTGATAATCCTCGGCAGGGCTTGCACGGTTGCAGACCGGTCCCCTCCAGCGTCGTGCAAAAGAAGGACATTCCCGCGGGTCGCATCGCTGAGCGTCGCTTCGACGATGCGATCGGGATCGCGAACATACTCCCAATCTCGCGCATCGGGACGCTCCCCCACCAGCAGGTACCCCATCGCCTGGGCAACTTCCAACAACTGTACTTCGGAAGGCACCTCCGGTTCGGAGTCGAGGCTGTAGGGAGGCCGGAAGTACAGCGACTGAATCCCCAAGCGAGATTCAAACAGGCGTTGCGTGAGATTCAACTCGATTTCAACCTGCCGCACGGAACTGCCATCGATGTTTGGATGCGTGAAGGTGTGGTTCCCTATCTCATGTCCTTCAGCAATCATCCTTTTGACCAGTCCGATATTCTCTTCCGCTGCCAGTCCGACCAGAAAAAAAATGCCGGGCGCCTTGTACTCCTTCAAAATATCAAGAATTTGCGGAGTGTACCGCGGATCAGGTCCATCATCGAACGAGATTGCCATTTTCTTTGGGTGCCGGCCGTGGCGATCGAGCAGATACCCAAGGGGAATCCTGGGGAATGCTTCATCGGTAATCAAATTCAAATCCGGATTGAGCCTGAAGGTTCGCTGGCCCGTCCTGGGCGTTTCTTCGATACGGAGAAGCTCGCCATACCCGTTAAAGTCGATATCGTAGCCATAGGTAAGCAGCTTCATACGCTCGGCAACTTTTTCTTCCGTGTCGAACCGGCTGAAGACATGCCATGCGCTTGGATCCTCCAATCCGAGTCGCCACAAAGCATAGCCGCGCGGGGAAAATTTCTTTGTTTCCGAAATCTGGTTATAAATTGTAACTCCGTCCAGAAACCATACGTGATGAATCCGACGGTGTTCATCGTAGTAGTCGAACGTGGGGTTTAACGTATCCGGATCCATTTCCGGATTGGCATCCGATTCCGCAGCGGTTCGCATAGCCTGCTGAAACGAGAGCGGAATGGATTCATATTTCTTGCCGCCCAATTCCGTCCAGTCATACCCATAGTTGGCCAGAGCAATGACCAGTTTGTTGGACGGAATGTCCTCGAGCCGTTTCTGAACGTTCTTCAGAAACCAGTCCTGAGGAGCCACCGGACCGGGAGGAGATGTTTCCCAATGCAAATCGTAATTCATCAGTACGATGAAATCGTTGACGCCCGCATAGTACTTGTAGTCAAAATCCGGAGATGCCGCCGGAAGATCCTGGGAGACAAGAAGGTTTTGCGCGCGACACGCTTCATACAGTTCGCGCATAAAGGTACGCAAATGCGGCTGAGTGGCGCGCGGAATATCCTCAAAATCGACGTTCACGCCAAGATAGCCATTCCTTTTCAGATACAGAGTGACATTTTCTATGAGCCGCCGTCTCGAATCGGGAGAGGCAAGAACCTGTGCGACCAGGTTGCCCTGCCACACCTGCCCATTGAAGTTATTCAGGAGGGGCATGATCTTCACATCAATCTGCTCCCGCTTGATAAAATCGCGGACAGCTCGGGCATTCTCCTCTTCATCCTTAATAATGACGCTGCCGTCGCCCCGGTCCGCTAACTGCAGCCACTCCGGCACCAACACATCCACATTGTCGTGGTGCTCGCGGAAAGCGGTCAGGCTGGGTGTATCCCAGTTCACGAAAAATGCCACCATGAGCGCCGTCGATTCATTGATCGAAGTATCGACCGGGTGTTGCCCGGGCGGAATCTCTTTCCCTTTATTCAGGTTATCAAGGCGCGCAATCATTCGGGAAAGCCGATGATTGCGCTGCTCCGCAATAGACAGCTTGGATTTGGTAGATTCCGGGATCGCGTGCAAAATCCTTCCCTGATAAGGGAGCTCCAGAGTGGCAAGACGAGGCCTGTTCAATACATTCAGAAGGAACGCCACAATCAGCGCGGCCAGAATAAGAGCAATGACAAAAAAGGCCTGGCGCCAACGCCACCAGCGCTTTTGAAAAGGATCGAAGAAAATCTGCCGACGAGGAGATTCTGACGTCATAAAGCATCACCCATCTTATTCTACTTTAATAAAGCCAATATTATAGCTCAGAGTGCCCTAATAGATGAGGATGGCGTTTTAATGGAGTCTTCGGCTCTGAATTGGCGCTGATGCTGCCGGGACAGCTGATGCCGCATACTATTTGTCGAGGGGCGCGCCTTTTTGCAAATAATCCGCGGCATTAGCCGGAAATGGCGGCGCCATTGTATTACCTGGAGATTATGGTTTTTTATCCGCCTGGCCGACACAATGCAGTCAATGGATTACCATTCCATTCTTACCCCGAACTGAACAACCCTGGGAGTCCCGGTAACGGTTGTTACATAGCCAAACGTTGTTGCATTCCCTAAGTTGGTATTCGGGTCGGCAAAGTGATGCCGGTTGAAGACATTCAAAAATTCCGCCCGCAACTGCAGTTTTGATGATTCTGCAATCCTGAGGTTCTTGATCAACCCCAGGTCTTCATTGGCATATCCAAAACCGCGCAGTTCCGCGTAGAACCTCTTCCCATTGCCCAATTGGTGCCCACCCGGATTGGAAAATGCCGTCGGATTGAAATATCGATTCGCCGGTGCATTTTGCACCTTCGGATTGAACCGCGTGCTGTCAAACTGGCCATTCAGATCGGCGTGAGGATCAAAATTGGCGTATACAGCCCCCTCCCACCCCGGATACCAGACGCTGGAATAGACCGCCAGGGGATTCCCCGAGTTGTATCGAAAAATGCCCGTAATGTTCCACCCCGATATGACCGAGTTCAGAATGCGATTGGTCCCGGCAGAAATCCTGCGGCCTTTCCCAAAAGGGAGCTGCATCGAGATCTGTCCCTTGAATATGTGCTTTTGATCGTAGCTGACCACGGTTCGCGCAGATTCCGACAGATCATACATGTCCTGGATGCCACCACTCGGATCCCATGTCTCATCGAATCCTGTTTCAGCATTTCCGACCGCCCTGGACAGGCTATAGGAAAGTTGGAATGACATATTGCTGGAGGATCTTCGCGTAACCGACACATGCAGGGCCTTATAGCCTGAGGATCCTGCCGGTGTCCCCGCAAAGTAGACCGGCCCGCCTGTTTCTGAAGCGATATGGGGGTAGGGTTGAAGCGCAACGCCGGCAAAATTGGAAAATCCGGCATATGGGTAAGCCACGCCCGCGGCCGATGCACTATCCGCATCCCACACCCAGGCCCATGGGTCTACCAGAGGATTCTCATAGGACTCTCTGCGCGGTTGATTGCGGCGCAATGACCCGTTGTGCAGCCTCCTTCCCTGATTGCCCATGAATACCGCTTCCACAATCGTGTCTCTGCCGGGCTCGAACTGCACTCCGAAATTGTATTGATGAACATATCCGGAAAAGAGGCTGCGCGGATCAATGGAGACCATTCCATACACCAGGGAATTGGAGTCTTTGGACGGAGCTTGATAGTTATCAGGATAGCCACTATCCCAATTGAACCGGGGCAGATTCTGCGTGGCTTTCTGAAGATTCGTTCCGCGATATCCAGGAGCAAAACCATAGGGGACGCCGCTCCAGTAATTCATTCCCGGAGCAATGAAGGAGATCCCATATCCCGCGCGCGCAACAAAGCGGCTATTGAATCGATAGGCCGTCCCGATTCGTGGCCCAAACTCCTTCCAATCCCGCACCTTTTCGAAGGTGTCTCCAGGGCTGTCCAGAAATTCCAACGCGCCGGCTACGTTCAGATTCGTATTCTTGAGCTCGGGATTGAAGCTGGCCCAACGCCCATATTTTTCTCTCAAAGGCTGTGGCTGTTCCCACCGCAAACCCATATTGAGCGTCCAGGCATTGCGGACACGGTAGTTATCCTGAAAGAAGATACCCACATATTTCCTCCGGCCATACAGGTCGAAAGGAACCGTCTTGCTTCCGCTTTCCGCTTCTCCCAGGAAGAAACTGGCAAAGCCGAATCCCGTGCGATTGGACCATGAATAGCCGGGAATACCTGTTTGCGTGGAGGAAAACCCAAAGTTCAAGGTATCGAGACCGGCATGGCTATTCATCTGCTGCCCCCAGAATTCGCCGCCAATCTTTATGCTATGAGACCCGTGAATCCAATCCACCGTTCCGGAGGTTACGAAATTTTCGGCTACGGAATAGTTGGAGCTTCCATAGCCGACGTCGGTAGTTTTGATTCCGTTTACCGCAGACCCAAAGCTGATCTCCGGAAAAAGGCCGGATCCGGTGGAGCCCTGAAGCCCAAGATAGTACTGCCATTTACCATCCGCCTGGGCCGAAAGGCTCGGGTTTCGATACCTGTTATAGACAAACGAACCCGTCCCCACCACATTGGGGCTGATATTCCAGTTCGCCGTCAGTCTCAACGCGCGGCTGGTGACTTCCTGCTTTCGCGCGCGGGCCAGAGGACCGCCGGCTGCTTCAGGCGCAAGAGGATCCCAAATGCCGCCCTGATCCAGCAGTATTCTCGGCCGCTCGGTCCAGATGAGTGATCCTGTCAATTTAAGTGCGGGCGTTATCGTGTGATCCACCTTCAGAGTCAATTGGCTCTGGTGAAACCATGGGCTTTCATATTGCGGCCCCGCAGAGTTGTTGGTCAACACCCCCTCGATCATCGGTTTGTATTGTGCCCTGAAAAGATCGATGACCCTGCCGGATACAGCGCTCATTCGTTTGAGCGGAATGCGGTTGTTCGGAAAGGGATCGGACACCCAGCTGCTGCCGACCCGGCGCATCGTCAGTGGATCAAAAATCTGGCCGGCATAGATAGCCCGACCGAGCACATCCCTGGCAATCTCCGTAGTGGTCAGCAAACGGCTAAAATCCCCGTCCAGGAATTCCGGAATCGGCACGGTTCGATTCAACGCCCCTACCTGTGTCTGCTGCTGTCGGAAATGCTCAAAGGCGCCAAAAATCAAAGTCCTGCTTCTTCCATCATATAAGCCAGGAAGAAAAACCGGCCCGCCCGCACTACCCCCAAAAACCAGTTGTCGGTCTCTTGCCCGCTGGTACAGCGGATTTCTCGGGTCCTGGCTCTTCTGCCAATTATTCATCCAGGTATTGGCGTTGAGCGCTTCATTGCGGCCAAGGTAATAGGCGCCGCCGTTGAACGTATTGGTTCCGTGCGCCAGTGCAAAATTGAATACTCCGCCGCCGGCATGTCCATATTCGGCAGAGAGCCCGCCGGTTTGAATGCTGAATGCCTGAATCGATTCCATCGTGGGGCTCGATTCAAAAACGTTCCCCTGAATCTGCGACGTGGCGGAGAGGCCGTCAATCAACACTTCCTTTGTAAATGCCGGAGCCCCTGCAATGTGAGAACTCCATCCATTCCCTTCCACGGCAGGTGAAAGCGCGTAAGCAAAGCTCTCCACCAGGCGCCCCCCGGAAATGGTGAGCGGCAGATTCCTGATTACCGCTCCCTCGATGGCGGTCGCCAACAGGGAATCTTCCGATCGCAGCAATGCCAGATCCGATGTGATGGAAATGGTCTCCTGAATCTCGCCGGTCTCCAGCAAAACATCGATTCGAATTGTTTGGGCTACGGGAACTGCAAAGCGGGGCTGATCTGCGGTCTTGAATCCTTTCATCTCGACAGTCAGCTTGTACAATCCCGCCGGCAGATTGCGAACCGCATAAAACCCCGTATCATCCGAAAGGGCTTCATTCGAAGCGCCGGATTCCAGGCTGGCAATGGCTATATGCGCTTTGGGAATCACTGCCCCGCTACGGTCCGTTATTCGCCCGACAACACCGCCGCGATCCACCTGCGCCATAGCCTCAGGCAACAAAGCGCTCAGCAGCAACAGGAGAAAAGTCAATGAAAGTGCCCTGGCGACAGTTCGCGACTGTCGCCCGACAAAGCCCGAGGCGTCTGCACTGGACATGATTACCTCACTCTGGAGCGGAAGCAGGTGTTGACGGTCCGATAGAAATTGCTTTGGCTTCGCGGTAGGCGTGCCGGCATGCTTCCACTTGATATGCCGGGCCAAGAGCGTAGGCCGCGCTAGCCAAAAACCATATGAACCAGGTGAGGGAGCTATATGGCCAGGGAATATAGTTATGGTTGGTAGTAGCCCATAATCCGATATCTCCGAGAGATGTAAACAGAATCCCCACGGAAAACGCCCCCCAGGACTTGGCAAGTAATCCCCAGCCCGTCTGAACGGCAGAGCGCCGAATCAATATCGCCTCCAGAAGGAGTACGCAGAGAAGCAGATCGCTGGGCCAGGCCAGTATCTTGTATAGATCATAGGGGGCGTACAGCCCAACGATCTCCTTCGCAATCTCATAGATCTGTCGCAAGGTAAAAGCAATGACGGCGGAAATGAGGAGGATATCCATTGGCCGCAGGCGGGTGAGTATGCGAAGTCTCCGCAGCATCTTCACGACCCGAAAGAGTCCGACCGCCAGAATCGCCATGCTAAGCGGGCCGCCAAGGATCAATCCGAATTGCTTGCATGCCTGATAGTAGGCCGCATTCCGGGCACCCCACAGGATATAAACAGGATTCAAGTAGGACTCGGTACACAGGATCTGGCTGAAGATATATCCAATGAAGCGATAGAGAGAAGCGAGCACAATGAAAAGCCACGCGGTATACATTGGCTCGCCGCGTGAAAACTGGCGAAATGAGGTCCAGGCAAGGAGCAACTCCGCGGCGGCACAAAGAACAAAGAACAGACTGCCCTGGTATTGAAAAAACAGATCGATTCGGGCGTTATTGCCCTCAATGCGCCAGAGCAGGAAAATGACGCCGCAGACGATCATGTGAACAGCGGTAACCCAAAGGATGCCGTCCACGATCGGCGTGTGCACCTTGTTGATACTTCCAGGATTCCTGATCACGATATGGACGATCCTTTGATCCGCACTAATCTGGATTCAATTGCTTTCGCGCTCTTTTTCCCAAGCAGAGTCCGCAGCAGGGCATCGGCAGATTCCAGCCCGTCATATGCGTGTGCGCCGGGCGCCACCTGCCCGGTAAGGACGGCCGCCGCCGCCCGCTTCCCCAAATAAACCTCCAGCACAGCCGCCATCTGCTTCCTGGCATCATCCGAACCCGGCGCCATTCGAATGGTATTCTGCATACTTTCAGCCAGTTCGGCTTTCGAAATGCCGGTTTCAATTGCGGCGTTCAGAGCTGAGAGGTGTGTCCATTCCTGACTGATTTGAGCTGCCTTTGACTGACACTCAAAACAGCGCTGGAGATGGTCATGGATACGCGCCCGGACTTTGTCACTAACCTCGCCGTCATGATAGGCGATAAGCAGCCGCTCGCCGGGGTGTTGCCACAAATGCAGCCAGATGTGAGGGAAAGTCATTCTGAACTCCTTATAAATAGGTTGCTGTGACGCATCTTTCTTAATGCTCGTGCAAGCAACGCCGAGACCGTTCCAGATCGGATTTCAAGCATTTGCGCGATCTCGTCATACCCAAAGCCTTCAAGACGCAACTGCATGCACTCTCTTTCCCGCGGAGAAAGCTCCGAGAGAGCCCTGCGGAAATTCTCATGATGCTGGTATGCAGCTTCCAAATCCTGCCGGACGTCGATTACCTGAGCGGCGGCTTCCAGGTCCATGGATGCCCTGGAATAGTCTTTGCGTTTGCAATCCACCAGATAGTTGCGCAAAACACGGAAAAGCCACGCACGTACATTCTCGATTTGCTGTCCATCTGCCCGAATAAGGAAATATCGCAGAAAAACCTCCTGGATACCATCCTGTGCAATGGCGCGATCACGAGTCATGGCAATAGCATAGCGTGATAATGAGGACGAGTGCTTATTCAGCATCTCGAGCACTTCCGCTTCCAGCTTTTCCCTGTGGGCATCGTGGCGCAAGTCCTTTACAGACACCTCTTCAGTCAGGCTGGAGACAGCATTGATGAGACCTTTGTCGGAAGTCATACCTGCGGGAAACCTCTACATCCCGAAATAGATCAATCTCTGAAACCTCGAAGCCATGGGGGATATCCATTCATCATAATACAAAGACATCGGCCGGCAACTGGTTTTTCCGTATTGGAGATTTGATCCACAAAAATATTTTTCTCCGTGTAATGAAAATGCTCAATCCATACGTCTTACTATAATGGGCAAATTTCATCGATCGCGGTCAGGTGAGGGAGGCGAATGACACGCAGCGGGATATAGAATACAGGATGATCGTTCGACGGGCAATCAAATGTATCGAAGTTGCTTATTCCCTTTATTTTATGGGATTGTCCCGGTATAGGCTCTGACCATCAATGGAAGAGTCCCAAGCTGTGGATATCCGGCTGCATCTCATACATAGTATTCATTTGACTCCCGGCGGGTATCCGATGATGATAATTTACTAATGTCCCGATCAGCGCACGCCGAATTAGGAAGTTTGTTTTGATCATAAAATTACCCCCGGCATTATGTAAAGAAAATACCTGCTTCCTGCGTCTTATCTGAGAGGGCAAATTCCAAGCTCGCGAGGAAAGCCCGCATATGGGTTGCCGGACTGAATCCCCAGTTTTCACCCCTGCCAATCATTCCAGAAAAAAGAATTAATGTTCTAAACACTCGATACCGATAAAGGGCATATGGAGTAGTAGGCATATTTTTGATTGCGCGTGTTGGGGCCCCCGGGTGCCATCCTCAACACCTGACCGGAATATGTCAGTGCATCAACAACCATGCCCGCAGCTTGGCAGGGCGGGCCAGAGTTGGAGCAAAAACGTGTCAACATTCAATAGGGATCGCGACGACGGTTTCAGCCTGATTGAGATAGCTATCTGCCTCATGTTCATGTGTGTCCTGGGCGGGATTGCAGTCTTGAACATGAATGGAATTATGCCGGGTCTGAAGGCAAACAAGGCGATGTATCAAACGATCGCTCAATTGCGTCGCGGGAGAGAACTGGCAATTTCTCAGCGTCGACTGATCGAGCTGCAATTCAACTCGACCAATCAGATTCAGCTCCTGCGTATTGAAGAACCGGCTCATACAAAAACGTTGATTGCCACGGCCACGCTTGATGGTCACTGCGAATTCAGGAAATTCAGCAGCATCGGGTCAGACACTCCGGACGGCTTTGGCAACAGCAGCGCGATCGACTTCGGAAGCGCAGACAAGCTGATTTTCTCAACCGAGGGAACATTGATCGACGAATCGGGTGATCCCGTCAGCGGCACTGTCTTCCTCGGCATTGATCAACACCCGGAGGCGGCACGGGCCGTTACGGTCCTCGGATCGACCGGGCGTATCAAAAGCTATCGATGGGCAGGAGACAAATGGATTCCCTGAAGAGGAACACATGAGAATCAATGAGCACCCACTCACGACACAATCCGGATTCACGCTTGTGGAGGCGCTGATTGCTCTGGCCATCCTGAGCGGCGGGCTTCTTGCCCTTGCCTCCGCGCTTGGGCAAGGCATGCTCCTTGTATCCGGATCGCATTATCATCAGATGGCGAAAGAAAAAGCCTCGGAGGCTATGGAAAGTGTGTTTACCGCCCGGGATGCGCGGAAAATCCCGAGTTGGGACAATATCCAAAATGTCGGTCAATCCGCGGACGGCATTTTCCTGGATGGCCCGCAGCCGATTTGCGCGCCAGGCGACGACGGCCTGGTAAATACAGACGACGACGGCGATCTCGAAACACTCCCGGGGAAGGACGGTGTTTTCGGGACGACGGATGACGAGATCCTCACGGCAGACAGGTTTTCCAGGGAGATCGAGATACGGAATATCAGTTCGAATCTACGGCAGATTCGAGTCATCGTACGCTATCGGGCCGGCAACGCACAGCATCAGTATCAATTGACTTCCTACATTTCGCCTTTTGCTTGATCACGGCTGCGGTATCGCAGCCAAAGCCCGGCGATAGAGGCATTATGCGAGAAGAACATGGAATAAGCTCGGTGGAACTGCTGATTGCCTCGGCAATCGCGCTCATAATTCTGGCCGGAACGCTGGGTTCGTTGAACGGAAGCCTGAAACTGAACGAACAGGCGGCTTTGGCAACGGACCTTGAACAGAATCTCCGCGCCGGCATGAATTTTCTTGTAAAGGACTTTGTGACGGCAGGCTGGGGCATCCCTACCGGCGGTATCCCCATCCCCTCCGGAACGGGCGCCCAGCCGGTTCATCGTCCAGGTCCTCCCGGATCGGATTATCACTTTGCCTCAGAAACATTGGCCGCAGTAAACCCGGGCGCAGGCCTGGGCGCGGCATGGAATGGACAGCCCACCGATATTGTCAACATCCTGTGTGCCGACAGTCTCATCCCGCTGAACGAATGGCCACTCACCGCCATCAGCATTTCGGGAGGCGCGTCCCAGATCACCGTTGATTCCAAGACGCAGATATCGGGAATTGACGGTGCGATTCGAGAGGGGGATCTGATCGCGCTGAGCAATGCAAACGGCAGCACGCTGCAATATGTTACCTCCGTTGCAGGTCAGACCATTAATTTTGGAAGTGGGGACCCTCTCAACCTGAATCAGCCCAATGCGCCCCAGGGATCGATCTCCCTGCTCCAGAATGCGGGGGTGTTTCCGCCGACAACGGCCACCCGCGTATGGCTGATCACATACTACCTGGACTACACGTTTGATGCAGACAAACCTCGACTGATCCGCAGAATCAATGACGGAACAGGACATCCGATCGCACTTGTCCTGGAGGATCTGCAGCTGACCTATGACCTGGTGGATGGAGATACAAATCCAACAGATATTGATTCCCCGGTAGCCCCCAATTCAAACAATCAGATTCGCAAGGCCAACATCCTTCTTTCCGGACGATCGGGTGAAAGAACTCGGGATTCGCATGAATTCATGCGCCGAAGTCTGAGAACCCAGGTCAGCCTTCGAAGTCTGTCTTTTATGGACCGTTATCGATAACCCGTGAGGGAAATATGAAGATACGAAACGAGTCGGGTGTTGCCCTCATCAGCGCGCTGCTGATCCTTATACTATTGGGTGTATTACTCGAGGGCTTCTTTCTTTCAGTAAACTCAGATCAGAATCTGATGGCCGTGGACCGGGATCAAAACCGCTCCTTTTACGCTGCACTTGCAGGCCTGGAGAAGCTCACCGCCAGTCTCGGTACCCTGTATAACCAAAATTACTCGCCTACCGTCGCGCAGATCACGGCCCTGACTACCACTCCGCCGAGTTTGCCCTATACAAGCTATGTTTCGCCTGGAGGTGGATCCGGATATCAAATCCAGTATCCTACGACGAGCAGTGGAAAGCCGAAAGCGGACAACCGGACTGTCCCCACAGGCCCCTACGAGGGACTTGTCGGGATGATGACTCCATTCACAATGACCGTTACGGCACGAACCGTCTCCGGGGGAGAGGTCAGGATGCGGCGCACACTGCAGACGGTTGAAGTCCCGGTGTTTCAATTCGGCATATTCTCCGAAACCGACCTGAGTTTCTTTGCCGGCCCGAATTTTGATTTCGGCGGACGCGTCCATACCAACGGCAACCTGTTTCTGGCGGAGGGCAATGGAAGTATCCTTACCATGAAAGACCGTGTCACGGCCGTTGGCGAAGTGATCCGAACAAATTTGAACAACGGATGGAACACCAACAGCAACTACACGGGGACTGTCAAAGTCATTACATCCCCCGGCGCGGATCGACCTCTCGCGCGCACGGAAGGCAGTTTGACCGGGACTCTCGGCTCATCCAAAAACACCGGATGGACCAATATCTCCATCGGTTCCTATAACGGAAATATCCGGAATGGAGATACGGGAGCACGGCGAATGGATCTTCCGCTGGTGAGCATGCAAGCCGAGCCGATAGATCTGATTCGACGCCCCGCCCAGAATTCCAATGAAAACACCACCAATGCCGAGGTATACAACCAACGCTATTATTCCCTGGCGAGCCTGAGGATTCTGTTATCCGATGAAGCCTCCGATCTCAACTCTCTGCCGACCAGAACAACGGCGAATCCGGTACACCTTGTCAATCCCCTCGGGATTGGATCGCAATTCATCGGCGAATCCAAAAGAAACTCCGATACCGATTTCAGGAGTCCGAACGGCACCTCCCTTGTCGGCGGGTATATCAAGATTGAGTTGCAGGACAGCGACAAGGTCTGGCACGACGTGACCCAGGAAATATTGGCCTTTGGACTCTCCGGCCGGGATCTGACGGCAGTATCCGGCTGCTCCGGATTCAACCCCAACTCCATCATCAGGGTTCAGCGGTTGAAGGACAGCCCTGCAACAAGCCCCTGCGGAGGTTCATCCAACCAGCAGTATCAGTATTGGCCCAACGCGCTTTATGACACGCGGGAAGGTGTGGCAAGAGACAATATTTCTACCAGCGATGGCCGCATCTATCTGGGCGGAGTCATTCATTACATCGAGCTCGATGTTAATAATCTCGCCCGCTGGTTCCGCGGGACCCTTGCTGGAAGCGGCACAAGTGCCATCAATGAAACCGGCTATGTGGTGTATTTCTCCGATCGACGGACAAACCGGAATGCTGCCAATCAGGAAACCGGAGAGTACGGCCACGAGGATTTCGTGAATCCGGGAGATGTCGCAAACGGGGCTCCCAGTGGATCCCTGGAAACAGGAGAAGATGTTAATCAGAACGAAAGTCTTGATACCTACGGGGAAACACCACAGGCTCCCGGAGGTATTTCCCCGCTGGATAGCAATGCCCGTCCCTGGACCTATAGCAGCGTAACAGCGGCTATGGCGAGAAAAAACCGGCCTATATTCTTCCGGCGGGCTTTAAAACTTGTAAACGGGCAAACCTTCGACCTGGGCAGCGATTCGGACGGAATACCCTATGGGCTGACCATCGCCTCGGAAAATCCGGTATATGTGCACGGAAACTACAATGCCGCCGGCGCGTTTGACTCCAACCATCGAGCCTGTTCCGTGATTGCAGACGCCGTTACGCTTCTTTCCAATGCGTGGAACGATGCCAATTCCTTTTCCAGTCCCAACAACCCGGGAGGACGCGTCGCAAGCGATTCGTGGTACAGAATGGCCGTGATTGCGGGCAAGGGCGTCCCTTTTCCGAACATCAATATGGCCGATGTCGACAAGAGAGATTTCGGCACCGATGGGGGAGTCCACAACTTCCTGCGCTATCTCGAAAACTGGGGAGGCAGGAGTCTGCGTTACAAGGGATCCATTGTCAGCCTGTTCTTCAACCGGCAGGCCACAGGGACGTATAAATGCTGCACAAATGTATATTCGCCCCCCGATCGCGGCTATAGCTTTGACGTGGAATTTCTGGAGCCCAGTCTGTTGCCGCCGCGCACGCCGATGTTTCACGACGTGAACATCACGGGATTCACACAAATACGAATGCCGAACAAATAGCGGGCGGAATTTCCAATTCCAGATTCAGGATTTCAGATCAAAATCCTGAATCTGGAATCCCGAATCCTAGAGCCGCCGCCGCGCCTTCAATTCTGAGAGCATCTTGTTGATCTCATCCTCTTTTTCCATCGAGGCAAACTTGTCGTCAACGTCGTCTCCCATCAACTCAGTCTTCGCGCGGCTCATGGAATCGGTATGCAGGACTCCTTCTTCGAGATGATCCAGATTGGATTTGCCTTCTGATCCCGCCTGCGCTTCTCCCGCCTTGTTCATCGATCGCGCTCTGCGGTGCCGCGCAATCAGAAGATCGCGTTTGTTGTGGGCTTCAGCCAGCTTGTCCCCCAATCGCTTCAGGGAGCCTTTGAGGACTTCTGCCTGTGCCTTCTGGTCCGCTTCCTGTGTTTTGAGGCTTTCCGCCATTTTTTGATGAGCCACCGAGCGTTCCAGTGCCGCGCGCGCGAGGTCGTCCTTTTCCTTATCCACAGCCAGTTCTGCCTTCTGCAGCCATTCCGCGGCCTTTTGTTCAATTTCCTTGCGCTTCTTTTCGAGCACATGTTGATCGGCGAGAGCCACCGCGACCTGCGTCTTCACCTGGATTAGTTGATTTTCCATATCCATGATGACCTGTTTGATCATCTTCTCGGGCTCTTCCGCCTTATCGATCAAGTCGTTCAGGTTGGCCCGAATCAGGGTTGTAACTCTCTCCAGCAATCCCATTGCAGTACTCCTTTCCTCCGGAGCACGCTCCCGGCGATGCCGGGAGCGTATCGACTCGCTCCAGAGTGTTCCCCATGGTTATTACACGGCAGAGGTGGTCTTATCCCTATTTTCTGCCATGTCCTTATCTTTAGCCTTCGCTTTGCCTATTTCCTTTACCTTGCCCAGCAAGTCGGAAATCTGCATTCCGGACAGCGTCTCGAACAGGGCGGGCACCTGGGCCGCAATTTGAGTAATGTCCCCGGTAATCTTATGCATGCCGGCGGAATCTCCATTGCCGGTCGAGACGATAGTGATCTTGTCGACGTTAGCCAGGGGCGATGCCAATGCACGGACAACATCGGGCATCCCGCTGAGCAACTTGTCAACCACGGCAGCCTGGTTCCATTCCTGATAGGCCTCCGCTTTGACATTCATAGCCTTGGCTTCCGCTTCGCCTTTTTTGAAAATGACATCGGCTTCGGCCTCACCCTGGACGCGGATGGCGGCCGCGCGGCCTTCGGCTTCAACGATCAGCCTCTGCTTTTCCGCGTTCGCCAGAGCCTCAATCCTGCGCCGCTCTATTTCCGCCGGCTTGAGCACGGTAGCGATCAATTCGCGCTCCCGCCTCTCAATCTCCGCATCCTGCACGTTGATCTCGTTTTCCTTCCCGACCCGCTGGATCTTGACGGCTTCGACGACTACCTGCTGCTGCATAACGTTGGTTTGGATTTCATATGATTTATCGGCCGTTGCCTGCTGCCGCTTGGTGGTTTCCAGGTACTGCGCCCTTTTGATGGCCAGATCCCGTTCAGCTTCCGCCTGCTTTGCCTGGGAAAGCGTCTCGGCAAGGACGCGTTCCTGGTCCGCCTGAGCCTTTGCTACCGCCGAGGCACGCTGCGCTTCGGCACGCTTGATGGCCGTGTCCCGTTCAGCTTCCGCCGTTGCAACATCGGCATCTTTCTTGATTCTTGCGACGTCAGGGCGACCCATGTTTGTGATGTACTCGTTCTGATCCTTCACTTCTTTGATCGTGAACGAGATGACCTCAAGGCCCATCTTGTTCATATCTTCAGCACATGTGGACCGCATGCGGTCGGCAACCATTTCGGGTTGCTTGACAATTTCCTCAACCGTCAACTGCCCGATAATGCCGCGCAGATGCCCTTCCATCACCAGTCGAATCAGGGCTTCGCGCTCCTGTTCCGTCTTGGTCAAAAACTGCTCCGCCGCGGTCTGAATGGACTCCGGATCCGATTTCACCTTGATCTGGGAAACCGCCTCCACAGTGACCGCCACACCCTGTTTGGTGTACAGATCCTGTTTTGGAGCCACATCGAATGACATCAATTCCAGCGAGAGCTCACGGCAGCTCTCCACCATGGGAAAAATCACCGTCCCGTGCCCCTTAACGATCCTTGTTCCGCGGAACCCGTACACCACAAGCGCTTCATGCGGACCGGCCTTCCGATATAAACCCGTAAAAAGCGCAAGAAGAATGAAGATGACCAGTACCATCAGACCAGCCATCACAAAAACTCCCGTCGGCATAGATCCTCCCTATAACGTTGAATTCATGATCCGATCTGTATTACTCCGATTTTGACAACTCATCCCATGGACGCACATAGGCGATCCCGTTCTGGTACCGCGTGACCAGCACCTCGGTCCCCTTTGCGATCGCCTTCCCATCCTCACTGCGGGCTCCGCAGGTACGCCGCGTCCCTTCCTGCGAATAGATGATTTCACCAGTCCCCTGTTCGCGAATTGAACTCGAAACGCGACCCAGAACGCCCGTCATTCGATAATCCGCCGGATCCAGATTGCGCTCCCGCCCAACCAGGACTTTGGCCAGGAACCAGAAAACCACGGAAGCCCCCGCCAGGCCGGTCAGGATCGAAAGCAGCAGCGACCATACAAACCACAAGGGTGAATAGGCCGTCAGCAGATATCCCGCTCCTCCGAACCAGGCCAAAAAAGCAGCAATTGTTCCAAGATTCAAAGGAGAAACGCTGGCCGCACGCATGCGATCCGAACTGGCCGCATCATGCACATGATCCCCATGTGCCAGATCATGGCCGCCGTGATGAAAGACATCCCCATGATGGAGGCCTCCGCCGTGATGCAACGCACCATGATGCAAAAACCCGCCCGAATCCCCGTCATGAAACGGGAGATTGATATGAAGATGCCCAATCAACAGCGACAGAAGACTCCAAAAGAAACCAACCAGAAAACAGAACAGATAAAAATTTTGCCATGTCATCGATCACGCCTCCGCGATATGGAGGTCCCACCATTGGGAGCATGGGAGCTGTCACTCTTTCGCTCCGGCGCAGAACTCAGGACTTCGGACAGCCGCTCAAACAGTCCCGGCGTATCCAGTATGTCCGCCAGAAGCAAAAGACATTTGCGGCTGTCGGAATGCCGCGCCAGCGCGAGCAACGCTGTGTGTAGCGCGTTATCGCGACTGAAGCGCTCCGCCCCTTCTACGAGCCACAGATCCAGCCTGTCTTCTGCCGCCCGCAGATCCGAGAGCAACTCCGGGTGATACCCTTCAGGATCATCCACAAGGTAGCCTGGATGGACCTTGAAGAAACGGGCCAGAAGAAGTCTCGTGGTATTGGTGAGGTGTGGACGTCGACCGCTTTCAATCTGGGAAAGATAAGACTGACTGATCGCCTTCCCCATCTCTTTCTTGATGGCATCCACGACTTCCAACTGCGTCATTTCACGCCCTAACCCGCGCAACGCTCCTTCCAGCTCACGCATGTACCGAATCTTTTCCCCTAGATTCATAATTCAGCCCTATCACAAAATGAAATAGTTATATTGCTATTTGTAATATCTGTCAAGCAAAAAAATATTCCCTTGTCCGGTACCTGCCTGCCGCATTGCGCAAACCGCGCTGATTACAAATAACTTGTGGGTATACCTTCAGATGTTGGATCGCGGCAGCGCCCCTGCGCATGACTATTTCTGCCCTATGCAGCCTGGGACGACACTTGCCGATCTGAGATAGGATACTATTGCGACCGCCTTTCACGTTTGTAACACGAATGAAACCGTGCGTAATAGTGTATCGAGCTGACCAGGCTTGGATATGAAACCCGCTTTTGTTGCAGTTTGAAGTTATCACGCTTTGCAAAAGGAAGGTCCATGCACATTTTTGCCAGAGCAGTCTTTATCTGTTTTTCATCTCTCGTCTTCAACGCCTCGTTATTCCTGTTGCCGGTCTTTGCCGAGGAAGACAACAAGGTCCGGGTGCGCCCATTGTCCGGGAAGATTCAAATTGACGGCATTTTGAATGAGCCGGCCTGGCAGGAGAGCCCATCCATACCCAACCTCACCCAGGTGGAACCGCGTCCGGGCGAACCGCCATCGGAGCAGACAAAGGTTTGGGTCGCATATACAAAGGATGCGCTCTACGTTGCAGTCCGCTGCGCGGATCGGCTACCAAAGCAGGTGGTGGCAACCGAGATGAAGCGCGATGCCTTTTTAATGGACAACGATAATATTGAAATCATACTCGATACCTATCATGACCACCGCAACGCCTATTTCTTTTCAACCAACCCGGCGGGAGCGCTCCTGGATGGTCGTGTGACGGAGAATCAGGAAGCCGCATTGGAGTGGGATGGAATATGGAACGTTCGGACTTCCACGGACGACCAGGGATGGAGCGCGGAATTCGAGATCCCCTTTAAGACAATCGGGTTCAATCCGAGGCTGACGGAATGGGGATTCAACCTCTCGCGCTTTCTTGCCCGCGGACGAGAGACTTCCCGCTGGGCTTCGCCTACGCTGGACACAAAGCTATTCCAGACATCCAAGGCGGGGCACATCACCGGCATCGAAAACCTGACGCAAGGCATCGGCATCGACATCAAGCCTTACGGAATCACAGGCTTTACCAGAGACATTGCCAGGAAGAACATGCTGTCTCCATCCGGCGCGATAACGGATGATTCGCTGAACTCAAAGATCAGCGGCGGCGCGGACATTTTCTGGCGTCTGACCGCCAATTTTGTCTCCAGCACAACGATCAATACGGACTTTGCGGAGACCGAAACGGATACCCGCCAGGTCAACTTGACGCGGTTTGCGCTTTTTTTCCCAGAGAAACGCTCCTTCTTCCTCGAAGATGCGGGCATTTTCGAATTTGCCAAGGTCCCGCGCGATGGGCCTCCCGGCTTCGACATGGGCGGGGATTTGATACCATTTTTTTCAAGGCGCATTGGGCTGGTCGGCGATCCCATGAACACCGGCGACTATTACGAGGTTCCCTTGCGTGTGGGAGAAAAACTGACCGGCAAGATCGGGAGATTCGATATCGGGCTGCTGGATGTCCAAACCGGCCGATTCGAGGAACCCGACCGATCGGGCAAACCGGGATTCCAACTGGCCAGCAAGAACCTTGCCGTCGGGCGGATAAAGGCAAACTTCCTGAATCAATCCTACATCGGAGCCATGTTCACCAATGGAGATCCCACAGGGGAGACAGCGAACCAGATGGGTGGCATCGATCTGAAGTTGGCGACCTCCAACTTTCTCGGCAAGGGGAAAAATGCCAGTTTGATGCTCTTTGGAACCAAAACCAGGACAACCGGCGTCGACAAGCGTGATGCCGCGTATGGTGGCGTCGTCTCGTATCCGAACGATTTGGTCCAGCTTCAGTATAAGTGGATGAATATCGGGCAGAACTATAATCCGGGCCTCGGCTTTGTACCACGCACGGGGGTCAGAATTTCATCCGTAAGCGGCGAATATGCCCCGCGGCCGGAATTCTGGAACATACGGCAGATGTCATTCGAGTTCTCCTACGATGACTATTACAGCACGACCTTTGGCGACTGGGAAACCAAACAACTGGTTGTGACCCCTTTTCAGTGGCACATGAATAGCGGCGACATGATCGGCTATGAATTCACCCATTCCAAAGAACAGCTCTTTTACCCGTGGCAGATCAGCGAGCACGAAGGAATCACCATTCCGACCGGCAAGTACGATTTCAATCTGAACACCATCATGTTTGTAAGTTCGCAAGGCCGGCCATTCTCCATCATGAGCAGCTTTGGCACCGGATCCTTTTTCTCCGGACCCCGCAGGCGCTACGATGCCGAGATTACATGGAGAAAAAACAGCCACTTCACCACATCATTTCGTATTGAGCAGAACTGGCTGGATTTGAAGGAAGGCAAATTCAACACGAGCCTGGTTTCATACCGTCTGGACTATGCCTTCACCCCTTTCATCTCGCTGGCAAATTTTGTTCAGTATGATACGGAGTCAAGGAATGTGGGGCTGCAGAGCCGGCTTCGATGGATTTTAAAGCCGGGAAACGAGTTCTTTATTGTGCTCAACCACGGCTGGCAGGAAAATCAGCTGGATCGGTTTGAATCTGCCCAAACCCGTTTCCGCCTTAAATTCAACTACACTTTCCGGTTTTAGTGAGCTTCGGCCTCTTTTTGGCTTCTAAGAAGCTCCGTCTTGTTAGGCGGCATGTACGCTTCCTGGAAGCCAAAAAGGCAGCAAAAATCCGGCCCCAAGGCCTTATTCAGCCACTGTAGCCCTCACTTGTCTTCCTTCGGTCCGTCCCCGGCAGACTGGATACGGGAGCTGTGTTTCATGATGACGGCGAATAATTCGTCTACCAACTCCAGCGGCAGGCCCAGTGATTTTCCCCATTCCTGACGAGGAGCCATCATGCGCCTTTCACGATCGGGGTCCACGACAGGTGTCGACTGGTTCATTTTGATCTTCCCGATCTTCCGCACAACTTCAATGCGGTGACCCAGGGCCGAGAGTATCTGCTTATCATAGCGATCAACCATACTGCGCAGATCATGTTTGCGCGGCCGATTCAGGCTGTCCGGCATCATTTTGCGCCGATGCCGTCCTGCCTGTTCCCAGGCAAGCGCCATTTCTCCACCAGACATTGCACCATTCAATTGCAGAAGCGTCCGGCCGAAACGATCAACTGCCTGCCTGATCGCTTCCTGGTTGGTGTCGAGGATTCCCTTCCACATGGAGTAATCTGATGCCGCCAGTCGTGTCATGTCGAGAAACCCTCTGCCGGCGATTTTATCCAGCATGCCATGCTCGGCATCACCCGCACGTGCAGTCTGCATCAGGGCGACCGAGATGAGCTGGGGAAGATGACTGACCATCGCCATGATACGGTCGTGCTCTTCCGGATCCAGGGTGATGGGGATTGCCAGGAGGCTCTCAACTAGACCGATCAGGGTAATCAGCGCATCGGGTGGCGTATCCGGATAGGGACAGATCGCATAAACGCGATCGCTGAACAGAAGCGGGTCTGCGGCCTCCACGCCGGAACGCTCCGATCCCGCAACAGGATGCCCTCCGATAAAGTGCACCCCGGGAGGGAGCAGCCCGCATGCACTTGCCATGATTGCTTTCTTGGTACTCCCCACATCAGTAACAATGGTGCCTTCGCGCAGGAATGGACGGAGCTGTTCAATCACGCCCAAAACAGACTGTACAGGAGTTGCCACAACAACGATGGAGCTTTCGGGTATATGGGCAGAAAAATCATCCATGGACCCAACCTGATCCGTCACCCCCGCCTCCCGTATAGCCGGAATGCGCTCAGGCAGATCAAGGCAGGCGATCGAATAATCCGGCCGCCTTCTTTTCAAAGCCAGCGCCAGAGATCCTCCGATTAAGCCGCACCCGATAATCGTGATTTTCATTTCAAATCTCTCCGTTTATTTTGCCTTGCCAAGCCGCCGGCCAAGAGTTGTGGCAATAATGCGGCATCGATTCATCAAGAGTCCGAATTCCTCGAAGGTCAAAGATTGCGGCCCATCGGACAGAGCCTTGTCGGGGTTAGGATGGATTTCCACCATGATACCATCGGCGCCCGCGGCCACAGCTGCCCTGGCCATGGCGGCGACGAATCGACGGGTTCCCACGCCATGGCTTGGATCCGCAATAATCGGCAAATGCGAGAGGTGCTTCACGACGGGAATCGCTGATAGATCCAGCGTGTTTCGTGTGGCGGTCTCAAATGTGCGAATGCCTCTTTCGCACAAAATGACATCCGGGTTCCCTTCTGTCAGGATGTATTCAGCGCTCATCAGCAATTCCTGGATAGTTGCAGACAAACCCCGCTTCAGGAGAACCGGTTTGCCCGCATGCCCGAGGGCCGTCAGCAGCGGATAATTCTGCATATTGCGGGCACCGACCTGAAGGAGATCCGCATACTGCGCAACGGTATCAATCATTTCGATTGTCATGACTTCCGTAACCACCGCCAGTCCATGCCGGTCCGCCGCTTTCCGCAGAAGTTTCAGTCCTTCAAGCCCAAGTCCCTGGTAGGAATATGGGGATGACCGCGGCTTGAAAGCGCCTCCTCTTAATATCTGCGCTCCGCTTGCCGCCACCATCTCCGCACTGGCTTCAATTTGCTCCTCCGTTTCCACAGCACAGGGCCCGGCCATCACGGCCACCTCCATCCCGCCCACCAGGACATTTTCGCCGACACGGACTACCGTGTTTTCAGGGTGAAACTCATGGCTTGCGAGCTTATAGGGCGTGGAAACCAGGACTACATCGCGAACTCCCGGCATTAGGGAAAAGGACCCGATGTCGAGTCGATTGCGATCACCCACCACACCCAGGATCGTGTGTTCTGTACCATCGGACCGATGCACGAGCAGGCCGGCGTCCTTAATTTTCTGCTCCACAGCCTGGATCTGCGCCTCTGTGGCCTTTGCCTCACATACGACGATCATAAAAATTCTCCCCAAAAATACGAACGGCCCACCGGTTTCCCTGGTGAGCCGTTCTTTCTCTTCTGTTCTGAATGCGACGAAGAAAGGAAAAGACGAGGCCCTCAGGGGTCGGTCTTATATGAGCGGTAATAGTAAAGAGAATAGCAAATGCTCATTTCATCTTCCTTCAGCGTTATATAGTACCAGAAATCAGCGTCCGCTGTTAGCAGTTAGTATGGAGTCGGTCTATCCTGACATCTGCCCGGCAATTCTCCCCTGGAAACAACACCTCGTCTATCGCACTGTATTCCAAGGAATTCAGACTAAGGAGGATGTGATGTATGGCCACATGGGGACTTGTCGAATACCGCGATGCCTCACCCGAGGTGCGCGCAATCTATGATGACATTATGGCGACGCGGAAAGTGGACTGGATCAACAATTTCTGGAAAGCTCTCGCCCACGATCCTGCCACGTTAAAGCGGACGTGGCAAAGCATCAAGGAAATCATGGCACCGGGCAGACTGGATCCGCTGGTGAAGGAAATGTTGTATCTCGCGGTCAGCGCCACAAACCAGTGCGGGTACTGCATTGCATCGCACACGGCCGCCGCAAGAAAGGCAGGAATGACGGAGGAAATGTTTGCCGAACTCATGGCGGTTGTCGGGATGGCAAATGAAACGAATCGCCTCGCCAGCGGATACCAGGTGGAAATCGATCCTCGGTTTAAAACCTAATTTCGACTCGACGGCGCATACGCTCCAAAGGCTCAAAGTCTCTGCGCTGGCTCAAAACACCTGAGTCAAGTATGATGGTGAGGGCATCAGACCAAAATTAACCGGAGAAAACAAAGTGCTTGTCAGACAATTCGAAGTCGGGAATTTCAATATATTCAGCTACCTCGTGGCAGATGAACAGACCAAGGAAGCGTTATTCATTGATCCGTCTGCGGAACAGGATCTTCTTCTCAAGGAAGCCGCCGTTCACGGCCTGACGATCAAATATATTGTCAATACGCATCACCACATTGACCATACCATGGGCAACAGGGAGATGGCCGGCAGAACCGGCGCCAAAATAATCATCCACGAATTGGATGCCCCTGAGCTTCAGTCTACTCCCCGCGAAATGCTGGAAATGTTCGGGGCCCAGCAATCGCCGCCCGCGGACATCCTGGTCGCAGACAACCAGCAGATCCAGGTCGGAAGCATAGCGCTCCAGGTCATTCATACACCAGGACACACGCCAGGAGGTATGTGCCTGTACACTGACGGCATGGTTTTCACCGGCGACACACTGTTTGTGGGATCAATCGGCAGAACCGATTTCCCGGGCGGTTCTTGGGATCAACTGGAGCAGTCAGTGAAGACCAGGCTCTATACGCTCCCTGGAAATACCGTGGTTTTTCCGGGACACAATTATGGGATGCAGCCCAGTTCCACCATTGATCTGGAACGGCGAACAAACCAATTCATTCGCGGATAGCTATTCGAGGCAGTTGCCCTAGGGACCGTTGACTGCCAATCCAAAAGGAGTGTGTGGATGAAAGCATATGCTGCCGCGACATTGGCTATTCTCTGTGCGCTGGCGCTGTCCTTTTCTGCAGCAGCAACGGCACCGGCTTCCAACCTCATTGTGCAGGTGCTCCGGGATGAATTGAACCGGGCCATGGCAGTTCTGCGCACGCAAAGCGACCCTGCCTACTTTCTATCCTATGAAGTGACGGATCTCAGCGGCACGAACATCGATGCCAATCTCGGTGCACTGCGTTCCAGCCGGACCAGCCATGCCCGCTACCTCGATATCGAAGTTCGGATCGGAGACTATGGATTCGACAACACTCACCAGATCCGTGGGGCTCGCGGCGGCAGTTCTGCCCCTGCCTACTCGGATCCGGTTATCATGCCGATCGAGGATGACGTCTACGCTCTGAAAAGCGTGATTTGGCTGGAGACCGATCGCAGATACAAGGCGGCTGTCGAGCGTTGGATCCAGGTAAAGGCCAATCGTGCGATCAAAGTGGAAGAGGACAACATTTCGTCCGATTTATCCCTGGAGAATGCCCAGACAGCCTCGCTTCCATTGGCCAGCGTTCCTGTCAATTCAGGCGACTGGGAAAACAGGGCGAGAAAATACTCCTCGCTCTTCGCCCAATACCCCGAATTGCTCGAGGGCTCCGTGTCGTTCACTTCCACCGCCACCAACAAATACCTTGTGAATAGCGAAGGCACGTCGATTCAATACGGGAAACCGTCATTTCGACTGGGTATCTATGGGAGAACCAAGGCCGAAGATGGTATGGAGTTATATCGATTCGAGGCCTTTGATGCGCTGTCCGTATCGGGAATGCCTGAAGACGCCGTTGTCTACAATGCGGTCGAGCGCATCGCCAAAGATCTAAAAGCACTTCGCTCGGCTCCCATGATCGAACCCTACACCGGACCGGCAATTTTATCAGGCCGCGCGGCCGGCGTTTTCTTCCACGAAATCTTTGGTCATCGGATTGAAGGACAGCGGCAAAAGAACGATGATGAAGGCCAGACCTTCAGCAGGCAAATCAACAAGCCCGTGCTTCCCGAATTCCTTTCCGTTATCGACGACCCGACCTCAAGACAATCCGTCGGGATCGATCTGAACGGTTATTATCCCTTTGACGACGAGGGAGTCGCCGCCCACGCGGTCCCGATCGTGGAAAACGGCATCCTGAAAAACTTCCTGATGTCGCGCCTTCCCCTTCCCGGATTTGCTCAATCCAATGGCCATGGACGCAAAGCCCCCGGATACCGGCCGGCCGGCCGCCAGGGCAATCTCATGGTCGTGGCATCCCGGTCGGTTTCGAATGCACGCCTGCGTGAAATGCTGATTGAAGAGGTCAAGAAACAGGGCAAACCATTCGGGCTGTTCTTCGACGACATCTCCGGCGGATTCACTACAACGAGCCGCTCCAGCCCCCAGGCATTCCAGGTAACTCCTATTATGGTTTACCGTATATATGCGGATGGCCGCCCGGACGAGCTGGTCCGTGGCGTGGACCTGATTGGTACGCCTTTGACTTCTTTCAGCAAGATCGTGGCGGCGGGAGACCGACAGGAAGTTTTCAACGGCTTCTGTGGAGCCGAATCCGGATCGGTCCCGGTATCAGCCGTCGCCCCCGCGATTCTGACCACGCAGATCGAGGTTCAGAAAAAGCCGAAATCGGCAGAACGCCTGCCCATCCTGCCGCCGCCTCCGGCAACACCAGAGGGAGGACGGCCATGAAGACACTGATCCGATTCGCGCAATCCATATTTGGCCTGCTTTTCCTGTGTCTCGCACTGGCTCCTGTCGCTTCTGGACAGAATCAGTCGCCCCGTGGGGATGCAGTCATGAACGCAATGAGCGACGAGCTCAGCCGCTCCATGGCTGAACTCCAGTTGAAGGATTTGGGGAAGCCCTATTTTGTGCAATACACCGTGATGGACGAAGAAGAGTATGCCGGGCAGGCCACGTTTGGAGCATTGACATCCTGGGAGTGCGTACGGCAGCGCGTAATGCAGGCGCAGGTTCGGGTGGGCTCTTATCAGCTCGACAGTTCGGACTTCCTATCGAGCCGCGGCGAATCCTCCGGGACACAGTTGGTCCAGACCGCGGTGGACAATGACTATCGGGAACTCCGACATTCATTGTGGCTGGCAACGGATGCCGCCTACAAACAGTCTGCGGAGATGCTGGCACGCAAACGAGCCTTTCTGCAAAACAAGGTTCAGGAGGACCAGACCCCGGATTTCTCAAAGGAAAAAGCGCTTCAGTCGATAAAGGCTCGGCAGAATCTCAAGTTCAACACCGCTGAAATGCAGGAGCGCTTGAGAGATTGGTCCCGCCTGTTCCAGCTGTATCCCGAAATACAGAAATCGCGAGTGGGCATGATTTTGCGTCTTACTCATCGATATCTTGTGAATAGCGAAGGGACGCATGTCCTGCAGCCTTCCCTGCTGCTTATCGTTGAAATTGAGGCGAGTGCGCAGGCTGCCGACGGCATGCAGATCACACAATCGATCCCATTCTACGCCCGAAGTTTCAATGCACTTCCCTCAGCCAAAAAAATCGAGTCTTCCATTGAGGAAATGGCTGAGCAGATGAAGCAGCTTCGTGCGGCCCCTCTCTTGAAGGAGGATTACTCCGGTCCGGTACTCTTGACCGGGACCGCATCCCCCGATTTTTTTGCCCGTGTCCTGGCTTCAAATCTCACCGGTCAGCGGGGCCCGATGACGGACCGGATGCAGCAGGCCGCACGCACGAGCGATCTTCTGGATCGTATGAATAGGCCCATTTTGCCGGTATATATCTCTGTTTACGATGACCCCGCCATGGACCGTTTTGGCAATGAGCCTCTGATCGGAAGCTATGACATCGATGATCAGGGAGTTCCCGCACAACGTGTTTCACTCGTCGAATCGGGAATTCTCACTGATTTTCTGATGGCTCGCCGACCCATTCCCGGCCATCTGCAATCCAACGGGCATGGCCGGTCCGGCTTCCCCGGCCGGGAGACGGCGACCATCAGCAACCTGATCCTGACCGCGGAAAAGGGGAAGAGCTATTCGGACCTCAAACAGGAACTGATTCGGTTATGCAGGGAGGAAAGACTATCCTATGGCATCGTGATCAAGGCTCTCGGCCCCGTATCAAACGGGCTTTTTCCATTTCTCGTCTATAGGGTCAATGTTGCGGATGGTTCGGAAGAGCTGATTCGCGGCGTGAATCCGGCCGGCTTTGCGGTTCGGTCGCTGCGTCACATTCAGGCCGCCGGAGATACCATTGTAGTGGCGAATCGTCTGATGGGTACGCCGGGAGCGGAAACTCCTGTCAGCGTCGCGGCTCCCGCGGTATTACTTGAGGAAATGGAACTGAAGCGATTCACCGGCGCCCAGCAGCGTCCTTCAATTCTGTCCAGGCCCTAAACCTGGACACCCACTATTTTTGAATATTTCTTCGCTCAATTCCCATGGTTCGCCATTAGTAACTATGCGAGGAGGCAAACCATGGGATTGGCAAGAAACAACTATGTCATCGAAGGGGAGGAAGGTGTTTATCACTGCATCAGCCGATGCGTCCGCAGAGCTTATCTTTGCGGATATGACCCGCTTAGCGGCCGGGACTTCTCCCATCGCAAAAAATGGATTCTCGATCGTTTGAAACATCTTGCCGGCATCTTCGCCATCGACGTATGCGCTTACGCCATCATGGAAAACCACGTGCATTCCATCTTGCGCACTCGACCCGACATTCTTCGCTCCTGGTCTGATTCCGATGTCGCCGCTCGCTGGCTTGAGCTTTGCCCCCGAAAATCCTGCATCGGCAAAAAACCCCTTCCTCCTCGGGCTGAACAGATCCAGGCCTTAACCGATTGTCCGGAACACATTGCGGTTCTGCGCAAGCGGTTGGGCAGCTTGAGTTGGTTCATGTCCAAATTCAATGAATTCATCGCGCGCAAGGCCAACAAGGAGGATATCGTCAAGGGCCGCTTCTGGGAATCCCGCTTCAAATGCCAGGCACTCCTGGATGGCCCCGCTATCACAGCCTGCATGGTCTATGTTGATTTGAATCTGGTCCGGGCCGGTATTGCTTCTACTCCCGAAGACAGCGACTTCGCCAGCATCCAGGAGCGTCTCCGCGCCTGGCATCGCCAATCCTTGTCCCAGCAACCAGCCTCTCAACCCAGTGATTCGGACCCGGCTTTCGATCATTCTCCACTTGAAACTGCTTCCGACAGCTGGCTGGCTCCGATTCAGTCCACCCCCGGTCGACGGGGCATCCTCGACATATCCGCAGCCGAATATTTTGATCTGGTCGACCGATCGGGACGCGTGATTCGCTCTGATAAGCCCGGGTTCATCGACGCCCGCCTTGCCCCGATCCTGAATCGCATCGGAGCTGTTCCCAAGGAATGGAGGGAAACCATATCTCATTTTGGTTCCACATTCCTGCTGGCCGCTGGCAGCCTGACCCACATGCGTGAATTCGCAGACCGGCTCAACCGGCATTGGTTCAAAGGCTTGTCGACCGCTCGATCCGTTTTCGCATAGTCCGGAGTATTCTGGACTCAGCGCATTTTCGGGATTAATCCAATGTCCGCCTGCCTACCCGCGTAAAATACTCTCGAATAGCTCATCAACTACGAAGAACATCACAATTCTTCTTATGGTATTCTCCAACAGCTCGCATCGAAAGTCGGAGCTTTTCTACCGGGATCTTTCCCGAAACTCCTCGCTCGGTTTTCCGAACAAATCATGGGTGTCCAGGTTTCCAGGCCTTACTTAACTGCGGCTAGAATTTTGTTCAGGAATGCCGCCTCAGGACCAGACCCTTCAATGGAGTGATTCTCATTGATGACGGTTTTCGGCACACCTCGAATGCTGTATTTCTGAGCCAGGTGCGGAAATTCCGAAACCTCCACGGCATCCACCGTAATCAGTCGATTTTCCATGGCGGCTTGATGCGCCAGCTGCACCGCAGCCGGGCAATACGGTCAGGTAGGGGTAACAAAAACCTGGAGATGAACCGGAACATCTATCTCCTTCAATAGCTGCCTGCTCTCCGGAGACAGGTTCGAATCACCCTGCGAAACCATAATGATGCTGTGCAGAAATGACGAGAACTCATATCCGGCGGGTATGCCATAAAAGCGAATACCGACCCCGACCCCGTTCTCCACTACGGTGGCCGGGACCTTGTCAATTTTATACTTCGAGACCATTTCCTGGTCGGCTTTAAAATCAAACACTTGCAGTTTGATTCTGTCCTCGATGGCGCACAGCTCTTCCAACAACTCGCGGTTATCTTTGCAATAATCGCAGTCCATCTCCTGGGTGAAATAGCTGAGCGTAACCTCCGATTTCATTTCACTTAAAGCCCGTTTGATTTCGGGTTTGTCGGAATCCTGGATGAATGCCATCCGCACCTCCATTCCTATGGTTGAGGTCAACGAGTTTTGCAGAAACACTAACCCTGATAGATTTTGCGCATCAGATCGGCAAATTGTCCGAAGCGCAAGGCCTGCGGACCATCGCTGAGCGCCTTTTCCGGTTCAGGGTGAATTTCAACGACCAATCCGTGAGGCCCTACCGCGTGCGCGGCAAGTGCGAGCGGAATGACCAGATCTCTTTTGCCTGCCGCATGCGACGGATCCACGATGATCGGCAAATGTGTCAGACTTTTCAGAATAGGGATAGAGCCGAGATCGAGCGTATTCCGAGTAGCGGTCTCAAAGGTCCGGATGCCCCGTTCACACAGGATCACCTGGTGATTGCCCCGATCAAGAATGTACTCGGCCGCACTCAGAAATTCCTCCATCGTCGACATCATCCCGCGTTTGAGAAGCACCGGGCGATTGGACCGGCCCACTTCGCTCAGAAGGCTGAAATTCTGCATATTGCGTGCTCCGATTTGCAGCACGTCCGCGTATCGCGAGACCGGCTCCACATCCGAGGGCGAAAGAACTTCAGTCACAATAGGCAGGTCATATTCTTTACCGGCCTCAGCCAACAACTCCAGCCCTTCAAAGCCCATCCCCTGAAAACTGTAGGGACTTGTTCTCGGCTTGAAACAACCGCCCCGCAACAATTGTCCGCCACACTCTTTCACATAGCGCGCGCACTTGTGGATCTGTTCTCTCGACTCCACGGCACATGGGCCGGCAATGACCACAAACCCCGGCCCCCCAATCCTCACACCACCGATGGATATGATGGTGTCATCCGGCTTGTGCCCACGGCTCGCCAGTTTATAGCTGCCGGATTCTTTCTTGGCCGGAGCCTGCTCGGGAACCTCCTCCGGCTCTGCAGCACCCGATGCAAGAACCTCAACCCTGGGAGAAGTCTTGGCCCGATGCTGCGCCGGATAGGAGCCAAGCACTTTCAGCGAAGTGGTTGCCGAGCGAAGCTGAGCAACAGCTCGGGCAATTCTCTCCTCCCCGATATTGCCTTCGAAATCGAGGTAGAACATATATTGAAAAGGCATGCCCGGAATTGGACGGCTTTCCAGTTTCGAAAGATTGATCTGATATTCGTGCAACAGGGTTAGCGCTTGCAGCAATGATCCCTCTTCGTGCGACGTTGCCATGATCAGCGATGTCTTGCAGGGAATTCGCAGGTCCACAGTCGCGGGTTTCTTCGCCAATATCAGGAACCGCGTATAGTTGTTCTGCTGATCTTCAATATTCCGGCGAATCACTTTCAAACCATACAACCTTGCAGCTTCCTCACTGGCAATGGCCGCGACACTCGGATCCTTGGCATCCTTCACCTTGAGGACAGCCATTGCCGAGTCCGTATAGGGCATCGCCTGACAATTTGGAAGCTTGGCCACAAATTTCATACACTCCGCCAGCGCCTGGGGATGGGAGTAAATTTGCCGAACGCTGGCCAGCGGGACCTCGTCGAGACCTAGCAGGCAGTGCTCCACACGCAAAACCTCTTCACCCACAATGGAGAGCTGGGCAATCGACAGCAGATCGTATACCTCGTTAATGCTGCCAGCCGCCGTATTCTCAACCGGAACAAGCCCATAGTCCACATCGCCGTCCTCTACAGCATTAACAACCTGCTCCAGTGTATCGACACCGACAAAAACAGTCTTATCGAGATAGGGAGAAAAATACTTGCGCCCGGCCAATTCGCTATAAGCCCCTTCGATCCCCTGAAAGGCAACACGCTTCAATTCCGACTTGTCATAATCGAGAAGATGCAGTTGCTGGGAACGGATTGAATCATCGATGATCTCATGAAAGACTCGTGTAACGAGATGCGCATCGAGACCCTGGCCGCGCCCCTTGGCAATCAGTCCATCAAGCAGCTGCTCTTCCCTGCCGGCATCGCGTATCGGCGATCCGAGCTGATCCTTGGCTTCAATGATTCTTTCCGCCAACTTGCGCCGGTCGGCCAAAGCCTTTAGTATTCGTTCATCAACGGAGTTTATTTCACCTCTGATTTTCTCAAGATCGTCCATGCCGGCTCCTTCCAGGAAATCGTGTATCCACAGGAAACGTTCATTGTCCCACAGAATAGCTCCGTCTAGAATAGTAAGTCGTTGTCACGAGTCGGCAGCGGTCATCCTCAGCCCGCTCAACGAACGGTACAAGGATATGAATAAATACCTTTTATCGTGGGGGTAATGTTCCTGCTCGCCGGAATTTTCTGGTTGGCCGGAGCCCGATTTCTGCAGCGCGATACCGTCAACCCACAAAGTTCTTGAAGCAATGCAAGGCAGCAAAAAAGCGGAGAACCCGGAAGCTCTCGAACCGGGCTTTCAAGCTTCCAGGTTCTCCGCCGCACAATCTGTGTTACTTCACTCTCAAAATCGCTTTTTGCAGATCCTCATCACGAGAGGAATTCCCTGTCATGATCTCGAATTCGCCCGGCTCGACCACATATCTCATGTTGATATCATAAAAGGCCAGATGCTCCGGCGTGATTTCGAAAACCACGGTCTCGGTCTGTCCGGGTTCCAGGGAGATTCGACCAAACCCTTTGAGTTCCTTGACCGGGCGCGTAACGGAACTGAACTTGTCGCGGATGTACATTTGAACGACCTCATCACCCGCCACCGCGCCGTTGTTTGTCACCTCCACGCGCACAACCGTGGATTCGTTCTTTTTGATCACCTGTTTTTCCAATCTCGGCGCACCGAACTGGAAAGTCGTATAACTAAGGCCAAACCCGAAGGAATATAGAGGCCGCACGTCGTCGAAAAGATATCCACGGCGCGCAGCGGGTTTGTAATTGTAATAGGCCGGCAGGTGTCCAACCGACCGCGGAATCGTAATAGGAAGCTTGCCGCCCGGGTTTATATCTCCAAAAAGCGCCTCGGCAACTGCGGTACCCGTCTCCTGGCCAAGATACCAGCATTCAAAAATAGCCGCAGCCCTCTCCGTCAGGTTTCTTATGGAAAGTGGACGGCCGTTGAACAGCAATGCAACAATCGGCTTTCCTGTTGCAGCCAACGCATCGACGAGTTCGTCCTGGAGTCCAACCATCTCGAGCGACGTGCGGTCGCCCATGTGGTTCAGCGCCCAGGCTTCGCGCGAGGTCTGTTCATTACCGCCAATCGCAAGCACAACAATATCCGCGCGTTTTGCAACTTCCACTGCTTCCGTAATGCTTTTGCGATCATCGTCAGGATTGCTTGGAACAACCTCGTCCTGCTGCCAGGATCCGCCGATTGTGATCTTGCAGCCTTCGTGATACAAAACCTCAATCGCGCCAGCCCTGCGGCGAATCCCCTGAAGAACGGTTGTTCCGTACCGGGGTTTCCCGCTGTATCCGCCCAGGAGTTCCCGATCGGCGTTGGGACCGATAACCGCTATCGTCTTTATTTTTGCTGCATCCAGCGGAACAACCTTATCCTGGTTCTTGAGAAGCGTGATGGTCTTGCGGGCCGACTGCAAGGCAAGTTCGCGATGGCCCTCGCAGGCAACAATGCGGTCCGCCTCATTCGGATCAACATAGGGATCTTCAAAAAGTCCAAGCCTAAATTTCCACAGCAGCATGGGGGCAATCAACTCATCCAGGAGGGACTCCTTCACTTCACCTTTCCGGACCAACTCCACCAGGTGTGGATAGCAGTCCGCGTCCGGAAGCTCAATATTGACGCCGGCCTTCACAGCCAGTGCGGCAGCCTGCTTCCCATCTTCGGCCAGATAGTTGCCGAAGAACCCGGAACGCTCGTTCAATTCCCGGATGGCAAAATAGTCGGAAACCACAAATCCTCTGAAGCCCCACTCTTTGCGCAATACATCCCGCAACAGCCACTTGTTTGCGTGCGATGGCACTCCATCGATTTCGTTATAGGAAGCCATTACGCTGATGGCTCCCCCTTTTTTGATTGCCTGCTTGAAGGTTGTCAGAAACACCTCGCGAAGGATCCGCTCCGATACATTCACGGGCGCGATGTTGGTACCTGATTCGGGCTGACCGTGAGCTGCGAAGTGTTTGAGTGTGGCAATGACGTGCTTTTTATCCTTGAATGAAGCATCCCCCTGAAATCCCTGGACGGCGGCGATGGCCATACTGGAAACCAGGTAGGGATCTTCGCCATAGGTTTCCTCGACACGCCCCCAGCGTGGTTCGCGTGCAACATCCACCACGGGGGTCAAAGCCTGATGTGTCCCCCGCACGCGTGCCTCTTCGGCGGTCATTTCAAAAAGCCTGCGCACAAGTTCGGGATCAAAAGTGGCGCCCAGGCCTATCGGCTGTGAAAAACTGGTCCCATCCACGGCGGCATGACCATGCAGGCATTCCTCGTGGAAAAACACCGGAATTTTCAGTCGGCTGTTTTCCAGGAAAAACTTTTGAATGGCATTTGTCAGCTCCGCCATCTGTCTTGCATTCCTGCCGCCGCCGGCGTCACTGGGGCGCCCGACCTGTCCCAACCCCAGGCGATCTTTGAAAGAGGCTTTTGCTTTCTGCGGATCAAAGTTCCCCTGCGCATCGAGCATGGTGCTCGATTTTTTATCCCAGATGCAGAGCATCTGCGCGACCTTTTCCTTCAGCGTCATGCGCGACAGAAGATCGCGCACCCGGCGCTCTGGAGGTATTGCAGGATTCAGATAGGCCGGCTTCTGTTTTTTGCTGGATTTAGTTCTGGGTTTCATCGGATCTCCTGACTCCTCAGAGCGCTTTGAATGCAGATGAATGCTGTCGCTTTCGAGGGCATCTCTTTCAACTGTTAGCCGGCAACCGGCTGTACCTTGTTTCGCCGTTCCGCCAGTTCATCCTGAATCCGAATATTCAATTGCTTGCTGATCCCATAAAAGGACAGACAAATTACAATAATCAAAAAGAAGACAGCCGGATAGATGCTGATTGTCATCCGAATGCCCAACAGTGCCTGGGATGTCTGCGCCACATTCGCCTTGTATCCGTACCATGACAGGAGCCATCCAGCCATCGCACCGCCAAGGCTTAATCCGGTCTTCAAAGCAAACATGATGGTTGCATAGATCACTCCGGTGGTGCGACGGCCCGTCTTCCATTCGGCATAGTCGGCAACATCAGCAAACATTGCCCAAAGCAGCGGGATGGTTGGAGCGTAAGCCAGAGCGCGGAGATATTCCAATGCGAAGGTTGCCCCGACAGCGTCCGCCGGAAGGAAGATGAATGCCGCCATCAAAAGGGTTGTGAGACCGAATCCAACCTGCACCACCGCTTTCTTGCCATACCGCATCGACAGGGCTGTAGCGCACAGAACGCCGATCACCGTTACAAACTGGCTCGACATATTGAAGAGACTGAAACCCACCGATGCCACGTTTTTTTTATCCGCATCGACAATCAATCCGAAGGTATTGAGCAGACTGTGCCAAATGCCGCTGCTCCCCGCCTGTGTCAACCCCAGGCTCTGCAGCAGGCCGAACAGCCGGTCATGGTTAACGTAGTACTGAAAATAGTACAAAACTGTGCCGCCGCGCATTGCCGCAACAATAAAGTGAGCCAGGGTGACGATAAACATTGCGATCCAGGGGCCGTTTTTGAGCAGATTTCCAAAGTCCTTCTTCGCATCCATTTTTTGATGCGGATCAGGCTGGATGCGTTCTCGCGTGGTGACAAAAGTAAGCACGAACAGAATCACACATACGACAGCCCAGAGGCTTATCGTCATCTGCCAGCCTTTTGCATTGTCGCCTTGACCGAACTTCGCTACCAGGGGCAGGGTGAACCCGCCGATGATCAGTTGAGCAATCATGGCAGATACAAAACGATAGGAGGAAAGGCTCGTACGTTCATTAACATTGCCGGTCATTACGCCGGTCATCGCGGAATAAGGCGTATTATTGATGGAATACAGCGTCATCAGGAGGATATTGGTAACGCAGGCCCATATTATCTTGCCCATCGTTGTATAGTTCGGCGTGGTATACGCAAGAATCATCACGACGCCCCAGGGCAATGCAGACCAAAGAACCCACGGCCTGAATTTCCCCCAACGGGTGTTGGTCCGATCGGCAATGACTCCCATCATGGGATCAAAGAACCCATCCCATAGCCGGCCGACCAAAAGCAGAGATCCTGCGATGGCGGCGGCAATCCCCATGGTATCGGTATAAAAATTGAGCTGAAAGAGAATCATGGTCTGAAAAACAAAGTTCGCCGCCGCATCGCCAAAGCTGTAGCCGATTTTTTCCAGAACAGGCAGCTTCGAGGTATCCGATTTCATACAGGTCCTTTCTTCACTTCTTCTGGAAGACTGGGGATGACCGTTCCTTGTTCGTGTACGTTAACGGAGTGCTATGGTAGCACAATGCCTCTTGCGATGGACGATTTACGAATGATGATTTGACGTAAAAAATTACTTCCGGGTGACGCGGCCTTTGTCGTCCATCCTCTCAAGGCTGAACTGGATCCGCTGGATGTAGTTGATCGTCTCCTGATGCCGCCAGCCAGGGACATCCGGAGCAACATTCCGGATGTTCAGCCACAACTGCTCATCAAGCGATTTCCCAAGGGCTACTTTTTGCGCCCGCAAAATGGTGGATCGACCGGCATTATAGCTGCCGAACATGAAGTGGGGGCGATCTGTGGTGGCCGCCCCGGCCCCCCACTGCCGCCATAGCTGCCGGTTGTAGTAGATTCCGGCGGCGATATTCCATTCAGGATCATCAATATTTTTAAAGTCGGGATTCCTGGACTGGACGCTTTCGAAAGTGGACGGCATCAGTTGCATGATTCCACGCGCGCCAACCCAACTGACGGCATTGGGGTTGAGATTACTCTCGGTCATGCTCTGGGCTTTGAAAACTCTCCAGTCAAAAGCGGGACCGAAGTAGCGCTTGGCATACTTGCGAAATACATCGTCATAGCGGTCCGAAACGGTTAACTGAGCATGTACCGTCCCTGTCCCTGCCAGGCAGAGCAGAATTGCGATGGCAGTGACCTTTATCGCCCGATTCATCAATGCAGTGCTCCTCCGATTACCAGAGCGATGGAAATGAAAATAGCAGCAATAAAAATTCCGACCGCGACATTCCCCTTCTTCAGTTCTTCAGCAAAATCCACCTGCGGCGTGAGCCAGTCGATCACACGGTAGGCCGCAAACATCAGCGCAACGCCAAGAATCGCATAAACGAAATTGAGTGCAACGATTCTCCATTCCATCGATCGCTTCTCCTATGTCAGGGCCTGAGCCCATCCATTCCATGCATTACGTTAATCTCACCGATTTGGTTTCATTCTGATCCAAGATCAGATTCAGGTACAGCCCTACTGTAACTGATAAACCCCAATGATCACATATGGCTTTTCGCCCGGCTTCAGCTGCGGAACCGTAAGGGTTCCAAGAAAAACGGCATGATTCAGGTAGTCATAGGGACTGTTCAGCGGGGCTTCGATATCCAGGACAGAACGGATATACCGACCCCCCTTTCCCGCGGAGCCGGTTACATGAAGCAGGGCACGATTGATCACGTGGATCAAATACCCGTCGTTTGTCTTCAGTATGTACCGCGCCTGCAGCTCTGTGTCCCCATCGGGACGAACCAGCTGCCAGTCCTCACCCATTGGAAGCACTGTCCCTTCGATCTTGGGTCCTTTGAACGTACCGCCCAGGATGGGAATCACTCGCCGCTGGCCATGTTTGCTTGGAGCCAAAGCGATTGCATCGCCGATAAGAGCTTTGGTTTCCCACGCCAGCCCGGTTTTGAATACCTGGCTATCGGAATTGGCCGTTTGACAATAGACGCTCTGCCGGATTCCTGATATCAGAAGCAGAATCAGGGCACCGCAATAAAATATTCGTTTCATCGCGCCAATCATTGGATTTCCTCCTGGAGCCCCCTCAGTTTAAAACAAATCGACGAAATTCGATGCAAATTCATCAGACAGCTGCGCAATCATGCCCGGGTGCCATATCCTATCCTTGACATTCGCAGGGATGGAGTTCTACTTTTTCTTTGGGCTTGGTTCGCCTCGAGTTTCGCGAGCAGACAGTGCAGCATCCAGCAAATAGGCCTATCATTTTCATGAAACCTCTTCGATTCAGCCCGGCTTTTTTCCGAACCTCTCGATTCGACATAGCAGATATCTTCATACTGCTTGTTCTGTTAACTTTCCTGTACATTGGGATCCGTGTATCCATCCATGCTCCTGCTGTGATTTCCGGGCCTAACATCTCTTTGTCCTTATGGGCTTTGCCCTGGTATACAGCTCTTTCTGTCGGCCGCATGTTCATTGCCTACCTGATATCGCTGGCTTTCACGCTGGTATACGGCTATGTAGCTGCGCGCAGCCGCACAGCAGAAAAAATCATGATGCCGACCCTGGACATTCTTCAGAGTGTGCCAATCCTATCCTTCCTGCCGGTCGTTCTATTGAGCTTGAGCACCATATTGCCGGAGGGCTTTGCCGCAGAGCTGGCAGCCATCATTTTGATCTTCACTTCGCAAGCCTGGAACATGACCTACAGCTTCTTTCAGTCGGTCACCACGGTGCCGCATGAGCTTCGCGAGGCATCCGAAATATTCAGACTCAACCACTGGCTTCGCTTCAGGGTGGTTGAACTCCCATTTTCGGCATTAGGCCTTATCTGGAACAGCATGATGAGTTGGGCCGGCGGCTGGTTTTTTCTTATGGCATCAGAGATCTTTACGGTCGGGGCCAGGGATTTCAGGCTGCCCGGAATTGGAGCGTACCTCCAGACCGCCGCCAGCACAGGAAATATTCATGCAGTCGTATTGGGTATCCTTGCCCTTGTGCTCACGATCATCCTGTTGGATCAGCTTCTTTGGCGGCCTATTCTGGCATGGGCGGAAAAATTCAAGGTTGAAATGGTTGCAGGAGAACGGACCGCACAATCCTTCGTGCGCGATTTTATGTCCCGCTCCTGGCTTTTCGAGCAGTTGACAACGCGGGCAATTGAGCCCTTTGTCGAATGGCTGGATTCGAGATTGGGTCAGGAACCCCGGAATACGGAACTGCGCCGAACCAATAAATCCTCCACGTCCTATCCTCTGATCGTTTTGGCTGTGGTAACCGGGTCCGTTGGGCTCATTGGCATTTATAAAATGGGCTGGATGCTTAGAGCTCTCCACTCTGCTGATTGGATTGCCGTGGCACTGGGCACACTTACTACATTCCTGCGGGTCGTATTGGCACTGATCATTGCCCTTGCCTGGACGGTTCCCGTTGGAGTTGCCATCGGTTCCAATCGCAAACTGGCCGGAATCCTGCAACCAGTGGTTCAAATAACCGCCTCAGTACCCGCAACGGCCTTGTTCCCAGTCCTACTTTTGATGCTGGTGCGATTACCCGGAGGACTGAACATCGCTGCGGTGGTGTTAATGCTGATGGGAACTCAATGGTACCTGCTATTCAATGTCATTGCCGGTGCCGCGGCAATTCCACAGGACCTGCGCGATACGACGGCGCTCCTGAAGCTTTCAGTGGTGGATAAATGGCGCAACCTGATATTGCCGTCGATATTCCCTTATCTCATCACGGGATCGATTACCGCCGGTGGCGGAGCCTGGAATGCCAGTATCGTGGCCGAACATGTCCAATTTGGCGGGCGGACTCTTGCCACAAGCGGCATCGGAGCATTGATTGCATCGGCGACAGGTAAAGGCAACTATCCGCTGCTGCTGGCATCCACACTGGCATTAATCCTTACCGTCGTAAGCATCAACCGCCTTTTCTGGCGTCGATTGTACCGAATGGCGGAAGAACGATATCGAATGGAGTAAACCACATGCCCGCAAACGTCGCGTCGCCTTCATCCGTTGCGCTGCTGGAGCTTCAGGACATCTACAAAAGCTATGGGTCCGGAAACCGCCAGTTCGTCGCACTTCAAGATATAAACCTGCGAATTCGAGCGGGTGAATTTGTGTCTCTTTTGGGCCCTTCCGGTTGCGGGAAATCGACCCTGCTGCGCATATTGACAGGACTGAATTCGGCAAGTTCCGGCAGGGTTTTGTACAATGGGCAACCCCTGGTCGGCATCAACCCGCATGCCACGATCGTCTTTCAGACTTTTGCATTGTATCCATGGCTGACAGTTCAGGAAAATGTGGAGCTTGCTCTGAAAGCGCGCGGCGTTGAGCGCAGGGCCCGTCAATCCAAAGCTGTAAAGCTCATCGATACAGTCGGCCTGGACGGCTTTGAATCGGCATATCCCCGCGAGCTGTCGGGGGGAATGCGTCAAAAGGTGGGGTTTGCACGCGCCATGGCGGTTGAACCCGAGCTTCTCTGTCTCGATGAGCCCTTTTCAGCTTTGGATGTCCTCTCAGCAGAAGCGTTGCGCGGCGAGTTAATGGAGCTTTGGCTGAACAAATCCATCCCGACTCAAGCCATCCTCATGGTCACCCATAACATTGAGGAGGCGGTTTTCATGGCAGACCGCCTGGTTATCATGGATAAAGATCCGGGCCGTATTGTGGCCGAAATGCCGGTCAGTCTGCGGCATCCGCGTCAGCGAAAAGATACGGCCTTCCAGGCAATTGTGGATAGAGTATACGCCGCAGTTGCAGGGAAGACTCTCCCTGAGGCGGAGGAATTAGGACAGGCCCCTGGCAAAGGAAAGACGCGGCGCCTGCCGCAGGCGCGCCTCAATGCACTGGCAGGATTACTGGAAAAACTATCGGACGACGGAGGCCGAGCCGACATTTACCGCCTGGCCGCAGATGTCGTCATGGAACTGGATGATCTGTTGCCAATTGTGGAAGCGGGCGAATTACTCGGTTTTGTCAACGTTCAGGAGGGGGACCTGCAGCTGACGCCCCTGGGCCGGGCATATGCAGAGGCCAGCGTGCTTGGACGCAAAGAGATGTTTGCCGGGCGCGTGCTGCGGTTGCCACTCATCAGCTGGATATATGAAACACTGCAACAGGACGATAATCAGCGCGTCTCGAAGGAATATTATCTTGATAAACTCCGCCCCGATTTTCACGATCGGACAGAACGGCAGCTGGAGCGCGCCATCAACTGGGGACGATTCGCAGAGCTTTTTGCATTTGATGATGATACGGACGAACTATATCTCGAACAGTAAGATTGCGAACTAGTTACTATCCTTGATTTCCTGCCGGTGCCGCACCTCGCGTCCTTCCACAAGATAGATGACTTCCTCGGCAATATTTGTGGCATGATCACCGACTCGCTCCAAATTCCTCGACATGAGAATCAGCGAAAGCGCTCGCTCGATCGTTCCGGGATCCGCCATCATATAAGTCAAGAGCACACGAAAGATCTGGTCGCGAAAAAGATCGACTTCCTTTTCGTCTTCCAAAACCGCCCGCGCTGCTGCGCAGTCCCTGTTGACCAGGGCTTCAAGGCTCTTACGCACCATATTTTCCGCCAATTCTCCCATGCGCGGCAAGTCAACCAGAGGCTTCAGCGGCGACGATTTCAGGACGTAATGTGCATTCTGGCATATATTGACAGCCTGGTCGCCAATGCGTTCCAGCTCGGTAGCAATGCGAGAAGCCATGAACAGGAAACGGACATCACTGCCAACCGGCTGCTGCAGTGCCGTGAGCTTAACCGCCCGGTCATCAATTTCGAGCTGAAGATCGTTGACCTCCATCTCCTTCTTCTGGACATCCTGGGAAAGGGATTCATTCCGCTCAATCAGGACGCGAAGTGCAAGCTGGACCATGGACTCTGCAAGCCGCCCCATAAGAACCAGTTTTTCCAGCAAGCCTTGAATCTGTTCATCGAAGTGGCGCTGCATCTTTATCCAAACCTCCCTGAAATATACTGTTCCGTCCGCGGATCGGATTGCAGAGTAAAGATGGTTTGCGTTTCCCCAACCTCAACAAGTTCCCCCAGCAGCATAAACGCGGTGTAATCAGAAATTCGAGCGGCCTGTTGCATATTGTGCGTAACGATAACAATTGTGTACGCGCTCTTCAGGTCAATAAGCAACTCTTCAATGCGCGCCGTGGCAATGGGATCCAGAGCCGACGTCGGCTCATCCATCAGCAAAACTTCCGGCTCAACTGCAAGCAACCGGGATATACAGACCCGTTGCTGTTGCTCCGGGGACAGAGACAATGCGGAGTCATGCAATCGATCCTTTAATGAATCCCAAAGCCCTGTCTGGCGGAGAGCCTTTTCTACCCTCACATCCAGATCACCGTCGGCCAGGCCATGGATCTTTGGACCATAGGCAATATTTTCGAAGACGGAAAGAGGGAATGGATTAGGGCGTTGAAACACCATGCCTACGCGCTTGCGCAATTGCCGCAGGTCGATGCGCGGATCATAAATGGATTGCCCCTCGAGAAGAACATCACCCAAAACACGGATCCCCCGGATGGAATCATTCATACGGTTGAAGACACGCACAAGCGTGGATTTTCCGCAGCCGGACGGCCCGATAATGGCCGTAATAGCGCTCGGTCTTATAGACAGCGACACGCCAGTCAACGCGTGAAACTTGCCATACCAGAGGTCCAGCGATTTGGTCTCCAGCTTATACTGCACCGTATCTCCCATGAGTAACTATCCGAATCTGCCCGAAATGTAGTCCGCGGTCTGTTTCTCTCTGGGCGTGGTAAAAAGATCCTCTGTCTTCTGCAATTCAATAAGCTTGCCGAACAAAAAAAACGCGGTTCTGTCAGAAGCTCGGGCTGCCTGCTTGACATTGTTGGTAACCAGAACAACCGTGAGGTCCTTTTTCAACTGTTGAAGCGCGTCTTCGATTCTCCGTGTCGAAATCGGATCCAGACCGGAACAGGGTTCATCCAGTAAAAGTACCGAGGGCTCCAAAGTTAATGTTCTTGCCAGGCAAAGCCGCTGTTGCTGGCCTCCAGACAAGTTGCCGGCCGGCTCATCGAGCCTGTCTTTAACTTCTTCCCAAAGATAGGCCTCACGAAGAGCCTTCTCGACTCTTTCGTCCCGCCGGCTTCTCTCGTTCTGGCGCAAATTCAGACCGAATGTGAGATTCCGGTAAATTGTCATCGGCAAGGTCACAGGGACCGAAAAAACCATACCAACCTTGCGTCGCAGCACAGCCACGGGAATAGTGCGATCATAAACCGATTGGCCATTCAGGAGAACTTCGCCGGAAATCCGCCAGTCAGGATCCAAATCCAGCATCCGGTTAAGGCTGCGCAGAAATGTGGTTTTGCCGGCGCCTGCCGGACCAATAACAGACAGAATCTCGCCTCTGCGAGCATCCAGGGTGATGCCGCTGAGAATTTCGGCGGATCCATACTGCACACGCAGGTCCCGCGAACATATTCCCGAAAACAGCTGCGGGTCGGATTCGGGTTTGAGTGCCCGTTCAATGTTATCGTCCATCGCGAAGCTTCTTACGAATGCGAGCCCGTATCAGGATCGCGGTGAAGTTCAGCAGAAACGTGAGCATTAACAGAACCAATACAGTCGAGTACAGAGCCGGCTTGGTCGCCTCAACATCAAACGCCTGCGTACTCATGACATATACGTGATATCCAAGTTCCATGAACTGATGGTGCAGCTGCGTTGGAAGCTGGGGCAGTGAATAGGCAGCACCGGTAAACATGACCGGAGCGACCTCTCCCGAGCCGCGACTGACCGCAAGAATGCCACCCGTCAATATCCCACCGGCAGCCTGCGGCAGAATAACGCGCGAAATCATCTGCCACCGTGTTGCACCCAATGAATAGGCAACCTCCCGGTAGCTCGCCGGTATCGCTCTCAGCGCTTCTTCGGTGGCGACGACCACTGTCGGAAGGGTAAGCAGCGCCATTGTCAGCGCCGACCAAAGGATTGCGGGCTGACCATATACAAGTCTCCCTCCATACAAGCCCTTGTCCAGCCCACGTCCGACAAATTCGATGAAGAAACCAACGCCGAAGAGGCCAAAAACAATCGCAGGCACTCCCGCAAGATTTTGAATCGCAAGGCGCACCACGTGAACCAGCCGTGAACGCTTGGGAGCATATTCATGCATATAAACAGCGGTGGCAACGCCAAGCGGAATCACAGCAATCGTCATGAGAATAACCAGCGCCGCTGTCCCGAAAATTGCCGGGAAAATGCCTCCCTTTGTAAAATGCTCTCTCGGTGGTTCGGAGAGGAATTCCCAGGTGAGTTTCTGGGTACCATGCAAGACAATATTGCCGATGATTATCGCAACAATGACGATGATTATCAGGCAGGCAAAAGCTGTCAGGCCCTTCATTGCTCCGCCCGTAAGCCGGGTCCGTTCCAGCCAATTCGAACGAATCATGCCGCCCCCTGCAGTCTCTTCTGAAGTTTGCCCACCCACCAGCGGCCAATCAGGTTAATGACGAAGGTAATGACAAAGAGGAAGGCGCCGATGAAAAACAGAACATGATAATGAGGGCTCCCTTGCACCAGTTCGCCTAGTTCGGCGGCAATTGTCGCCGAAAAAGTGCGCATGGAGTCGACAGGAGACCATGAAATCACAGGTGCATTCCCGGACGCCATCAGCACGATCATTGTTTCTCCAATGGCTCGCCCGAATCCAAGAACGCAGGCAGCCAGCACGCCGGGCATTGCCGCAGGAAGCACAACACGCGATGCGGTCTGCCACGAAGATGCACCCATTGCCACGGACCCTTCACGGAAAGCCTGGGGTACGGACGAGAACGCATCTTCCGATACCGTGTACACAATAGGAATGACAGCAAGACTGAGCCCGATGCCAGCCGTCAGCGCATTCAGTCGAAACGTCCAGCCAAAGGCACCTTGAAGCCAACTAGCGATTACCATGAGACAGAAAAACCCGACAACAACACTGGGAATGCCCGCCAGGATTTCAATGCATGGCTTGATGGTTTCTCGTGCCCAGGTAGGTGCAAATTCCGATGTGAACAGAGCGGCGGCGACCGCCAGTGGAATTGCAATCAGCACGGCAATGACGGTTACCTTCAGCGTCCCGATGAAAAGAGGCAACAACGAATATTTTGGAGTTTCCGATATAGGTTGCCAGTCGAATTCAGCAGCCTTGCCCTGCGCCTGTTGAGGCAGGAAAAGCCTGGAAAGGCTAGCCTCTTTCTGAACCTCGTGCGAAGTCAGGACCGGCAGCGCCTCTTTGCCAATAAAGATAAATATCAGGATAAGCGAAAGGATCGCAATAAATGCGCTTCCCTTAATGGCCCACGAGGCCACCGTGTCGCTCATATCTCCCGGTCGCCGCCAAATCGGAACGGATACTACTTCTGCACGATAGGGTAATACCCCACTGATTCGCATAGCTTTTGTCCTTCAGCACCAAGTACCCAGTCGACAAAGGATTTCGTGTTTCCGGAAGGCTCGCCAACTGTGTAGAAGTAGAGGTTTCTGGACAAAGGGTATTGCCCGCTCTTTACCGTAGCTAACGAGGGTGCAAACGGTTCACTGCCTGCATCTTTTCGGATCGGAACCACGCGTATACCCGAGGCGTACGCTATGCCACCGTAGCCAATGGATGCGGCATCTTTCGAAACGGCATTAACAATTGCACCGGTTCCCGGCAGCGTCTGGACCTCCCGGGCAAAATCCTCTTTGCCCAGAACATGCTCCTTGAAGAACTGATACGTACCCGAACTGTTTTCCCGGCCGTATACCACAATCCTGGTATCCTTGCCGCCCAGCTCGCGCCAGTTTGTGATTTTTCCGGTATAGACATCTTTGATCTGAGCCTGCGTGAGCTCCTTGATTGGATTGGATTGGCTGACATAGATAGCCAGTCCGTCCAAAGCAACAGCGATTTCCTTGACCGGTTTCCCCTGCCGACTGCTGACCTGCTCCCGCTCAACGCCCTTCATGGGACGCGAAGCTTCGCAAATATCGGTTCCGCCATTGATCAATGCGGCAATCCCAACTCCGGAGCCCCCGCCGGTGACTTGAATCGTCAGACCAGGATGCTCTTTCATATAATTCTCAGCCCAGCTTTGCGCAAGAATAACCATGGTATCCGAACCCTTTACCGTTACGGGCTTGAGATCAGCGCCGGAATCGGAACCACCACCGCAACCAGTAACCACCAGCATCAATGCCAAAAGGATACAAAGCACGATATACCTGTTCAAATCACCACCTCCCGACAAAGATGATAGGCTTCTTATGTAAAGATATGACGAGGGTTGTATTAAGATTCGATTAAGAATGAATTTTCCGGATTCAATATTTGAAATTTCGGATTAATCTTGATTTGGAAATCCCTAAGCCGAGGAATATCTGCACGGTTTCCTGGCATGGCAGGCAAAGGGTAATAGTCCAGTATCGTGCAGTTGCGGCGGGCACAGGAACCGCGCAGCAACATCTCCGGCAACAAGAGGATAATGAGAAACATGGCGTCGACTCCAAGGCCAAAAAACCGACTTTTCTGGAAAATCGGCTTTATTTGTCTATTGATGTTGCTTGTGGTTCTTTTTGTTTTGGACACATACGTCGTTCAGGCGCTGAAACGCGAGTATCTGGAGGCAGCGTTCTCCCAGTTGGAGTCACTTGCAAACCTGGCTCTCACTAAGCCTCCTGAATTGGCTAACATTGCGGACTGGTCTCACTGGCTGTCCCGAAGCGGGGTACGAGTCACCATAGTAATGTCGGACGGGACTGTCATCGCTGATTCCAACGAGAATCCGGCGAAGATGGAAAATCACCGGGAACGGCCTGAGATACGGAATGCCTTTGAGAATGGCTCCGGGCGGGCCGTGCGTTACAGCGCAACTCTCAAACATGACCTGGTCTATTTTGCCCAGCGATTTGAAACCGCTTCATCCCAAATAGTCCTGCGCTTATCCATTCCCGTCTATCGTCTGAACGAAGGAGTCGCGGGTTTTCGACGGAGGCTCTGGAGTGTCTCGCTACTGCTATTAGCCCTGACCGGGGGCCTTTCGCTTCTTCTCTTTCGCCGGATTTCGAATCGCATCGGACGGCTGACCGATTTTTCCCGTCGAGTTGCAGAAGGCGATTTCCGACTGATGCCCATTGAAAAGAGCAATGACGAATTGGGAGACCTTTCCAAAAGCCTGAATCAATCTGCGCAGCAACTGGATCGAACCATCCTCAGTCTGACTGAAGAGCGAAACCAGTCTGCCGCCATTCTCGCAAGCATGGAAGAAGGCGTTGTGGTGATTGGTACCGACCAGCGGGTAAGCTTCTGCAATAGAGCATTCCGCCAGGCGGCTGGCATTGCGGAATCAATGTGGGAGGGCCGGCCGGCCGTGGAATTGATCGCTCACTCGGATCTATTGTCCATTATTCGGAAGGCGCTGGAGAGCAAGTCCATCATGCATGGAGAAGTGGTTGTCGGGTCGATCCGAACCAGGAGTTTTGCCGTAACCTCGACTCCCATCCGTTCCGGCGCGCATATATCAGGCGCCGTCATGGTACTGCACGATATCAGCGAAATACGGAGGCTGGAGCGGGCCCGCCGGGATTTTGTCGCGAATGTCTCCCACGAATTCAAAACACCTCTGACTGCCATACAGGGTTTTTCCGAAACCCTACTGGAAGGAGCGCTTGAAGATGAAGCAAATCGACGGCGCTTTATAGAAATCATACACGATCATTCTTTGCGGTTGGGACGACTGACCAACGATCTGCTTCGGCTGGCACAAATGGAAGCCGGACAGCTCCGCCCGGAGCTCAAACCGGTTCGGGTAGAGGAAATCATCGAGGGATGCCTGGATACATCTCGTGTAAAAGCAGCACAAAAACAGCTGGGATTGGAAATTCATTCCACGCAAGGACTGCCGGCTGTATCCGGAGATCTCGGCCTCCTGCAGGGTGTTTTGCAGGAACTACTGGATAACGCAATACGCTACTCGTTGCCGGATGGCATGATCACAATACAAACACTTCGACAGAACAATTCCGTCGTCATATCGATATCGGATACGGGAATAGGCATTCCCAAGGCCGATCAGGAAAGGATATTTGAAAGATTCTACAGAACGGATCCGGCACGATCGCGAGAGTCGGGAGGAACGGGATTAGGTCTTTCAATTGCCAAGCACCTGATCGAGCTGCATGGTGGACGCATTCAGGTTGAAAGCGAGGTAGGTAAGGGCTCTACTTTTTCGATCTTCCTGCCGATCTAGCCTGGATTATTCCTTGAAGCGGTAGCCAAAACCACGAACTGTCTCGATGCACTCTCCACAGGAGCCCAGCTTTTTTCTCAATCCCGTGATGTGAACATCGATAGTGCGATCCACGACGGAAATTTCCCTGCCCAGCGCGCCATCAATCAACTCGGACCTGGAAAATACCTGCCCCGGATGATCCGCAAGAAAATGCAACAGCCGAAACTCAGACGCCGTCACAGGAATCGCCTTCCCATCACAACTTATTTCGCGCCGTGACAGATCAATCGCAAGTGCGCCGTGGCGGATTACCGGCAGAATCGAAGCCTGTCCGGCCGTACGACGCAACACTGCCTTGACTCTCGCTGCCAGTTCGCGCGGACTGAACGGTTTGGTGACATAATCATCCGCTCCAAGTTCCAGGCCGACAATGCGGTCGGATTCCGCAGACTTGGCCGTCAACATGATTATTGGAATTCCACCGGTTTTGGTGTCTGCGCGCAGCCGACGGCAAACCTCCAGGCCATCGATACCCGGCAGCATCAGATCCACGATTACCAGGTCCGGAATATCCCGCTGAACCGCCGATACGCCGGATTCGCCATCGATGGCGCCTTTGATAAGATACCCCTCCTTCTCCAGGCTATATTTAACCAGTTCGATGATGTCCCGTTCATCGTCTATAACAAGTACCGTACCTTTCGGCATATAAGTCACTCCAATTCGCGCTCCAACTAATACCACAAATGGCCTTCACTGGATAGGAAATCAGAAGGAGGAATGATCCATCAAAACGCCTTGATAGGAACCTGTTGGGCATGGTGCCTTACATCGATACCCTGCATAAAAAAAAGCACGTCTTCCGCAATGTTGGTGGCATGATCGGCCAGCCGCTCCAGCCCTCTTGCGACGAACAAATAATCGATACCCGGATGAATTCTGCTGGAATCTGCCTCCATATAGAGGACGATTTCGCTATACATTTCATCTCGCAGACGATCTACGGCGTCATCCGAGGTCAAAACCTCCTTCGCCAATTCGGTGTCTTTGCGCATAAAGGCATCAATACTGTTCCGAATCATATCTTCGGCCAGACGGGCCATATAGGGAATGTCAATTTTCGGAACAACGGCAGGCAAGTTCAACAACGATACCGCGCGTTGAGCAATATTGACGGCGATATCACCCATCCTCTCCAGGTTATTGTTTATCTTCATCGACATCGTCACAAACCGCAGATCCACAGCTACCGGCTGCTGCAACGCCAACAGCCGGATTGCTGAATTGTCAATCAGGATCTCCAACTGGTTAATGCGGGATTCATTCTCAAATACCCTGTGAGCGGACGTCTCGTCGTGCTGAACGACTGCAATCACACTGCGGTGGATGGAGTCTTCCACCAAACCGGTCATCTCGAGCAGGTGCCCGTTCAGGGCTTCCAGTTCTTCAAAAAAGTGCTGCAATTTGATAGTCCTCCCCTATTATTAGCCGAATCGTCCGGTGATATAATCTTCGGTCCGCTTATCTCTCGGGTTGGTGAAAATCAGGTCGGTAGGTCCGAACTCGACAAGTTCTCCCTGCAGGAAAAAGGCCGTGTAGTCGCTGACCCTGGCAGCCTGCTGCATGTTATGGGTCACGATCACAATGGTGTAGTCTTTCTTCAGCTTGAAGATCAGATCTTCGATCTTCGCAGTGGAAATCGGATCCAGGGCCGATGCCGGTTCATCCATCAGCAGGATCTGCGGACGCACTGCCAAGGCACGTGCGATGCAGAGACGCTGCTGCTCCCCACCCGACATGCTCAGGGCACTCTTATGCAGACGCCCCTGGACCTCATCCCAAATGGCCGCCTGGCGCAGCGCCTCCTCTATCCGGGATTCCCTATCCGATGCGGATTTGGTCAGGTTGTTAATGCGCAGACCATAGGCAACATTCTCAAAGATCGTCTTGGGAAATGGATTCGGCTGCTGAAAGACCATCCCGATATTCCGACGCAAAGCCACAACATCAATATCCGAACCGATAATGTTCTGCCCATCTACCAGTATCTGACCTTCCATCCGGACATTCGGAATTACATCATTCATTCGGTTTAACGAACGCAGAAATGTGGACTTTCCGCAGCCGGAAGGCCCGATAATGGATGTGACCTGCCGAGCATAAATATCCATGTTGATGCCGCGCAGAGCCTTCCGGGAGCCGTACCAGAAGTTAAAGTCCTTCACGGCAACGCGAACATCCCGAATCCCTGCATTCTCCGATCCGGAGAGACGGCTGGGCACCTCGGTACGAATGCCCTGAAATTGAGTGTTTGCAGCACTGGAAATCATTAGAGGCTCCGATGGGCCACACGCATGCGTGCCCGGATGGCAACAGCGACGGCATTCAGAAGGAATGTCAACGCCAACAGAACAAAAACGGTGGAATAGAGAATCGGCTTGGTCGCATCCACGTCGGGGGACTGGGTGGACATGATGAATACGTGATATCCCAGGTTCATGAACTGGTCATTGAGCCGCGTGGGAATCTTCGGCAGGTAATAAGCCGCCCCGACGAATAGTATCGGCGCCACTTCCCCGGCTGCCCGGCTGATTGCCAGAATGGAGCCGGTAAGAACACCGGGCATGGCGTGCGGCAACACTACGCGGAACACAGCCTGGGATTTGGTGGAGCCCAATGCATAGCTGGCCTCTCGATAGCTCCGCGGGACCGATTGCAGCGCCTCTTCCACGCTGACAATGACAACCGGCAAGGTCAGGACAGCCATGGTCAGGGCGCCCCAGATAATCGCCGGCTGCCCAAATGCCATTTCGCCATGATTGAAAGCCCGGTCCATTCCTTTGCCCAGGAATTGAACAAAAAAGCCCAAACCGTAAAGGCCGAATACAATGGAGGGCACACCGGCCAGGTTATTCACAGCCTGTCGCGAAATATGATAGAACCAGGATCGCCTGTTCGCATATTCGGAGAAGTAGATTGCAACGAAAACACCGGCCGGAGCTACGATGATGGTCATCAGAAAAACCAGAGCCGAGGTTCCGAAAATGGCCGGAAAAATACCGCCCCCGGTCATTCCATCTGAAGGCGCGGATGCAAGGAATTTCCAGGACAGCCTCTCCCAACCATTGTAGAAAATGATCCCAACCATAACTGCAAGAATGGCAATAATGAAAACTCCGGCCAGCGCGGTCAGCCAGCGATTCACCCGATCGAACATAAGTCTCTGCTGATCGTTCACTTAGGATTCTCCCAACAACCGAGTTTTAAGGTGGTTGATGACCCAGGCCCCCGCACTGTTCAGGACAAAGGTTATCAGGAACAACAAAAGACCCAGGAAAAACAGGACGCGGTAATGCGGGCTTCCGAAAACTACCTCAGCCAATTCCGCAGCAATGGTGGCAGGAAGTGTACGTGCCGAGTCCGTGAACAGCCATGAGGAGATTGCCGCATTACCGGAAGCCATCAGTACAATCATGGTTTCACCGATGGCCCGGCCAAACCCAAGAACAATGCCGGCAAAGATGCCCGGCATGGCCGCAGGGATGACTACACGGATTGTGGTTTCCGTTCGCGTTGCGCCCAGAGCCCACGAGGCTTCCCGAAGCTTGCGCGGGACGGCCGAGAGCGCATCTTCACAGACCGTATAGATAATCGGGATTACCGCAAGGCTGAGCGCTATCCCTGCGGTAAAGGCATTCAGCCTGTAATCAAAATTAAAGAGGTCCTGAAACCAGGATGCCAGCACAATCAGGGCAAAGAATCCCAAAACTACAGACGGAAAGCCGGCAAGCAATTCAACAACGGGCTTGAAAACCTCGCGCGTCCATTTGCGCGCAAATTCGGCTGTATAGACCGCAGCCGCGAGGGAAATGGGAACTGAGAAAAGCATCGCCACGAGCGTGACTTTCAAGGTTCCCTGGAGGAGGGGCATCAAGCTGTATTTCGGCTCCGTTGATACGGGATGCCATGAATACCGCAGGGGCGCCTCGGGAGTACCGTAGCTCTGCGGCATAAAGAGGCGCCCCCACCCCACTTCCTTGACCGATGCCGGCTCGTAAAAGAGCGGAATAGCTTCTTTGGCAATAAACACCAGGATAAGAAACATGATCGCGATGGAAAGCCAGGCACTCAGGCGAATAAAGCGCTCGATAGCCCAATCCCGCGCTTTCTGCATGCTGATTCCGCGTTTGCGAAGTTGCAGGACCGGCACAACGGTTTCAGAATTTACAGTATTCGTTTGCATTGTTCTCATCGCTTTTCACGTTTCGAAGTCCTGCTCGATCGTATATCCGCTATTTTTTCCCTGCCGCCGGCTTTGCCTTGGCCGGAGTCGCAGCAGATGTCAGTTTGGCTATGACATCCGCAGGCAACGGATAGTAGCCGACTTCACTGATCACGGCCTGACCTTCACCGGTGAGCACCCAGTCAGCCAGCTTCCTGATCTGATCCTTGGGTTGACCTGCCATGTACCAATAGAGGAACCGGCTGATCGGATAAATATTCCTTTGCACGTTATCCAGGGTCGGTTCCACACCCGGTGTTGATGCGTTCTTCTTGACCTTCAAAGCTTTTACGCCCTTCAAATAGGCGATCCCGCCGTATCCGATGCCGCGGAAGTCTTTCGATACGGCATTGATGACCGCAGCCGTTCCCGGAAGTGTTTGTGTGGTGGGGTAGTAGTCTGCGTTTTCGAGCACATGCTCTTTGAAGTAGGAGTAGGTGCCGGAGCTGTTTTCTCGTCCGTACAGGATGATGCGTTCATCCGCACCACCGACTTCCTTCCAGTTCTTCACGGCACCGGTGTAGATCTTCTTCAACTGTTCCAGCGTCAGTTCAGTCAAAGGATTTCTTTCATGCACATATACGGCGAGTCCATCCAGAGCAACCGGAAGCTCGAAGGCAGGAAGGCTGCGGTTCTTCATCAACTGCTCTTTCTCCGAATCCTTCATCGGGCGAGAGGCCTCGGCAATGTCGGTTGTTCCATTGATCAGAGCCGAAAGTCCTACGCCGGAACCGCCACCCGTGACCTGAATCGTCACCCCCGCATTCTTCTTCATGTAAGTCTCTGCCCAGCGCTGACCGAGCAAAACCATGGTGTCGGATCCTTTGACCGAGATATTGCGTCCCTGGGCCGAAGCCGGGATGGACGCTGCTGTGCCGAGGAGGATACAGAGTCCCAGCATAGCTAGAGTTGCAATCATTCTTTTCATTTCTAATCTCCTATTCAGATGAGAGGCTGGTTTCATTCAGCTCGTTCCCTAGAACTTGTAGATAATGTCGAACTGGAGTCGCTTCAACCATGGGTCGCGGCAGTTGGATACATCGGATCCCGTGCAGGCAGCACGCACACCAGCCGGAACCAGGTCCGTGTTGTACGGGGGATTGGCCAGTTTCCCGATCCACGCTGTGAACTGACCGGTGACGTTGTTATGGAACATGTATGCAATCTGCAGTTTGTTCTGCCGAATATTTGTCGACGCCCGCAGATCGCTTTCATTAAATGCGGAGATAACGGCATCCTTCTCAATTCTCGCGAAGGTATAGCCAAACTGAAGGTCTTTGGCTTCTTTTTGTCGTCCAACCGTCAATTCCGCCCAGTAGCCGCTTCTCTCCTTGGGTCCGCGAACATTGTTGACGAAATCAAAGAGGATGGTGGTGGGAAACTTGGGGTGCGTGTCCAGTTCCAGCTTCATGATCGCATCCAGGTACGCGAACTTGGATTCATATCCCACTACGGTGCCGCTGCTGTTACGCCGCAATGAATTGGAGTTGTTCAAGCTTCCGACAAGAGTCCCGGCCACGCGTCCCGCTGCCGCAACGCCCAATGGATCTGTCCGGAGGAAGTTGAGACCGGCGCCATAGAGAGCCAGCCGCGCCTTTGAGCTAAGCCGCCACTGTGTCTGAACCTGTCCGCCAACAATGAAGCTGTCCGGCCCACCGGAGACCTCGTTGATTGGCAATTGGAAACCAACAATCGTGATATTCCTGAGCGGCGACGAAGAGGGCTTCACATCAAAGGAGAGGGTCTGGGCAAAGCCCTCGGGGTTTACGTCGCTGTCAAACGTCATCGGCGTCCGGTACCACGGAAAGGCGAACTTGCCGGCATCCAGCTTCAGGAATTTTGCATATTTGGGCTTATAGGAGATGAAGGCTTTATCAATACCGATATTCTTCCGGTTGAGAAAACCGGTAAATGTCTGGTTGGTGGAAACGGGATCATCCAGCGTCCCCGTCGCCAGCGAGAACCCGGCATTGAATTCGTCGGAAAGCTTTGTCGTTACATTGAAGCGGAGCCGGATGCGCTCACGATTCCGGTCGGGGGCTCCTTCCTGAAAAAAGGGTTCGAAGCGCACGCGCGCATCGCCTCCGAAAGAAATGTTGCCAAGCTGCTTCAATTTGGAATCATTCGATTTATTGTAAGCCGTCGAATCGGTTTCAATCTTAGTGATTCTCTGATTGGCCTGGGCGGCACTGTCGGACACGGCCGCAAGCTCTCCTTTGACAATCTCCAGATCATTGAGTTGAGCGTTCGCATTGCCGGCCGGAGCCGCTGTGTTTGTGTTGCCCGATGCCTGCTGGGCAAGAATCGCCTGGAGTTTTTCTATCTGCTTCTGCTGATTTTCAATCCGATCCTTCATGGCTTCGAGTTCGGCCGCCATCGTTGCCGCAGTCATGGCTGCATTCCCGGAATTTCCCGCAGGTCCATCTGCTGCCCGCAATGGAATGGTTCGAACGGAGAAAAGCACCGCCAGAATGCAGTAGATGAGACCCGAAATTCTGCTACGCTTGCGCATCTGATACTCCTTCATAGGTAAGCAAACCAACCAGTTTCGTTTCACCAAACGAGCGGAATGGTACATGACGAATATTTGGAAGATATGAAACGGGGATTAATATTCTGTTAAGAGTTGGGAGGTGAAGCTGAGGAGCAACCTATGCCAAGGATACAAAGGAGATACTTCGGTCCGCCAGGCGTTCCCTGGGAGCGCCCGGCAAAAAAAATCCCGTAGAGACGGATTAAGCCATCCCTACGGGATCTTGTTAATCTAAGCTAGTCGAATCCGTTAGAAAACGAAACGGACGCCGAACTGAGCCTGAGCGCGCGACTGGAGATCGTATCGCGTGAAAACGCCCTGGAAGGTTGACGAATTGATGGTCGACAGGTTGTACTTCATTTTGCCGGTCGAATCGAGGCCGCCGTAGCCAAACACATTGGTCGACGGGAAGGACCCGAAGTATTTCCATCCCCAATCCCGATTGAGCAGGTTCAGGAAATTAAACACATCGATCGTAGCTTCTGCGTGCATCTTTTCGCCGCAGGGAATGCGGATTCCATAACGAACATCCATCTGGTTCGTCCATTTGGCGCGTCCGCCATACCGCGGGAAAATCTGGCCGCGATAATCCTTTGCCGCCGTGCTCTCGATGATCGCATTGAACTGATCCCAGGTTGCAGACTGGCCCGAGGTGGAACTGTAAAGGGCAATCTGGCTCGGATCGGACGGAACAAAGAGCAGATCGTTGTTGGTAACGCCATCGGCATTGACTTCCGAACTGTATCCCATCGAATAGCGGAATCCATTTTGTCCGTTAAAGAAAACCGAGGCATTGCTCTTCAAGCCTTTGAACAGCTTGATAGGCACGGATGCGGAGAAGTTGATCCGGTGTCCGACATCATACCTAGAACGCGCCAGCGGAGGATCGTTGGGAGTGAGTCCTGCCGGGTTGTTCGCCCAGTTGGATCTCGCAACACTCGAAGTACCATCGTTGATCCCATAGGAACGGCCATAGAAGTACGAACCGCTCACGCTGAGAGCCTTGAACGGACGCTCCACCTTGAAGCTCAAGGACCACGATTTTCCCTTGTCGGTGTTGGTGAGAAGCATCACATCGTTCAAGGTCGAATCAAATTTCGAGAACGTGCTGCGGCCGTCCGGCAAGGTACCGGTGGGTACGTAATTGAGGTTCTTGTAGACAATGTCCTTCAGGGTTTTTGTGTACAGGAATTCCCCAGTGCCAATCAGGCCCAGAAATCCAAGTTCCCGATCAATGGCGGCCGTCATGCGCAGAATCGCAGGGTATTTGTAATCCGGGTCGATGACGTTGATAGTCTGTCTGCCGGTCGTGCCACCGGTAATAGTGGTCGGCTGGTTCAGAGCATCTGACACAAACGGGATTTTGTTGCTGGAGCTGTAACTAACGGAAAGGCTGGTAAAATCAACACCGGTATTGCCGTATTGATTAGACATCCAGACATAGGGGGTACGGCCGGTGAACAAGCCAATGCCACCGCGGACCTGAGTTCTTTTCCCCTGTTCGTTGGTCAGTGTCCAGTTAATACCAACACGCGGGGACAACATCGTCGGAGCCGGCACGATATTGGTCCCATACCCGAATTTCGTGCTGGCGACCGGGTTTGTGTGCGGATTATCCGGGAATCTCGGGATATCCACTCTCATACCGTAGGTCAGCATGACATTGCTTCGAGCGCGCCATTGGTCGCCGGCATAAAAGCCGAACTGGTATACCGGAAAATCGGCGGCATTGATGGGGTCGCTCGAGTTATTTGAGAAATTGTGGCTGTAAGACTGGGCAATACCGGCCTGGAAGTTGGCGATATTGCTGAAGCGGTATCCACCATAGAAATACTGGATAAACGCATTATAAAACTTGTAGAACTCATTGTGAGTCCCGATTGAGATTGTGTGCTTCCCTTTGACAATTGTCAGGTCATCGGTCACTTCCACGATATCCTGATTCAGCTTATTCACCTGGGACGAGTACTCGGAACCCAAATAGACATAGCTGGCATCGGGGAAATCGACACGAACTTCAGGGAAGGGCTTTTGCCCGGCCTGGTCACCGCGAACATTGCGCTCACGCTGATAGGTGACCCGGAACTCGTTATAAACCTTACCCATCGTGCTGTTCAACTGTCCAACGAACGACTTCATGACATCTGTCATGCTGTAGAAGTTCGTGGGGAGTTTGTAGGAGTCGCTGTAAATGGTGCCGGTATAGGATTCGCCTTTGACGTAATTCATCCGGACCATCAACTGGTTGTGTTTTGACAGGTTTATGTCGCCGCGGAGGAAGAATTTGTTGGCGTTGTTCGGCCGCGAAAATTCACCGCCTGCGCCGGCATCGTAGCCATACGTATTTTTGGCCACGTCGATGACCTGCTGCACCAGGGCAGCATTTGCCCAGGTCTGACCCGACGCACCGTCCAGCGAATACCCGGTCGGAGTATTCTTTCGCGCCCAATCAAAGTTCGAGAAGAAGAAAGCCTTATCCTTCACGATTGGCCCGCCGACGCTGAAACCGACCTGCTTATCACTGAAAGTACCCACAATGGAGTCCGCGGGAGTCGGATTCGCTTTCGTCGCAATCCCTGGAAGCGATCGCATCCAGTCCTGGTTTCGTCCAAAAAAGTAACCGGTGCCATGGAAAGAGTTCGTTCCACTTTTGGTAACGGCATTGATGCCGCCGCCGGAGAACCCGCCCTGCCGCACATCATAAGGAGAAACAGCCAACTGGATTTCCTGAATGGCATCGATGCTTATCGGCTGTGTACCGGTCTGACCGCCGGGAGTTCCTGAGTCCGCCAGGCCGAAAACGTCATTATTAACAGCGCCATCGATCTGCATGTTGTTATAGCGATTGTTGCGGCCCGCTATGCTGATAAATGCGGTTCTGTCGGCTCCGTCCGCGGTATTGTTGAAGTATGGCGAGGTGCGGGCGAAATCAGCAATGCTGCGGGAAATGGAAGGCAGTTCACGAATGGATTGCTCATCCACGTTCGCCATTGTACCCGAAACGGAAGTATCGATCAGCTGCGCATCAGCCGTAACGGTTACGGTTTCGGATGCAACCGCAGGCTGAAGGACAAAATCAACCCGACGGGATTCACCCAGGGCGATCTGGATATCCTTCTGTTCCTGTGTGCCGAATTTTGCAGCACTGGCCTTGATCACATACGGGCCACCCACACGTGCGGACGGGATGATGTACCGTCCATCCGACTGGCTGACCGCTTCATAGGTCGTTCCCGTTGGAACGTGCACTGCGGTGATGACTGCTCCCGGGATCACTGCCTTCTGTGAATCCATAACCGCTCCGGCAATACTGCCGGTGGTAACCGTCTGTGCCGCAAGAATCCCCGGCAAAACGGTCAGGGCACACAAGGCAAGGCATCCCCAAAGTACGACGATTCCTCTTCTCATGATTCTTCTCCTGGTAACAAGTGTTTTAACAGAGCGGAGAGATAACAATTAATAACGCACTATTTCAGCCCGCAATAAAACACACGTAGAGCCACTCACTTCAAAACGAACGGGATAAGCTATCCCAAGAACGGTGGATGGTCAATCAATTCGTTAGTAATTTGGAGATTTATTAGAATATGCTAATTATAATTTCCTGCGACAAGAAATGGCAAGATTGTCAATCTGAGCCCTATTTGTGAAGAAAGGGGCGTATCCCAAATTCCAGAAGCGCTCCGAAAAGAGCCGAACATGGAATCGTCAGAACCCAGGCCCACACAATGTTCTTCGCTATCCCCCAGCGGACAGCGGAAAGGCGCTGAATGGACCCGGCCCCCACGATCGCTCCGGTAATGGTGTGGGTTGTGCTTAGTGGAATTCCAAAAAGCGAGAGGAAAACAATGGTGACCCCGCCTCCCGTCTCGGCACAAAACCCACCGACTGGTTGCAGTTTCGTCAGCCTCATTCCAAGAGTTTTCACGATTCGCCATCCGCCGAAATAGGTTCCAAGGGCAATCGCGGCGTGGCAGGAGAGAATCACCCACAGGGGCACATGCTGTTTGGCACCCGCAGCCGACGCCGGGTGCAGGTTTGCCGAAATCAGCAAAGCCAGGATAATGCCCATCGTCTTCTGCGCATCATTCATTCCATGGCTGAAGCTGAAAATGGATGCGGAGACCAACTGCCCTCTGCGGAAGAACCGATCCACATTTCGCGGAGTGGCATTCCTGAAAATAAAATAGACCAGCATCATTATGAGCCGGCCAAGCACCAGTCCGACGATTGGGGCAATAACAATGTAAGGAATGATTTTGAGCAGCCCCGCCGGCTTTAGCGCAATCCACCCGGCTTTTGCAACCGCTGCGCCGGCAAAACCTCCAACCAATGCGTGCGATGAACTGGTCGGTAGTCCGAACCACCAGGTTATCAAATCCCATATGATCGCACCCAGCAGTCCAAACATTACGAGGTAAGGATCCAGGAATTGCTGGTGGACGATATCCTTTCCAATCGTGGACGCCACCTTGGTCTCGAAGAAGAATGCTGCGGCAAAGTTGCATAATGCCGCAAGCAGAACGGCGGCTTTGGGAGATAGGACCCTTGTTGAAACCACGGTTGCAATAGAATTGGCCGCATCGTGAAATCCATTCAGGAAGTCGAAAGCGAGTGCAACCGCAATAACGATAATTACCAGAACCAGTTGACTATCCATCGCACTCCTCGGCCAAACCTTGTCGTATATCCATCTCGGCAGGTAAAAATACAGATGAATTATTAAGAAATGATTAAGAAATGGATATCTTTCGGTTAAGAAGTCCTGCGGTAAGCGAGGCTATCCGAGTGCGGGGCTCAGGAATTGTATTAGCAAAAATCGCCCTCGGCTAAAACGTATATTTGAGCGCGACTTCAATCTCCCTTGCATTTTCTGCGTTGGAGATAACGCCGAAAGTTGGCGTTCCCAGAAAGTTCCCCGGCTGCTGGAAATTGACATTATTAAATGCATTGAACATCTGCACTCTGAACTCCAGCAGGTTCCCGTCTCCGGTAACCTTGGTTCTCTTCAAAATGCTGATGTCCCATTTCCTTTCGGTAGGCGAGAGCAGTATATTGCGGCCCGAATCCCCAAACCATTGCGGGTTGCTGCCATCATAATCAGGCATAACAAAATCCGAGGTTTCGAACCACTTATCGACGGTGCGTCTGGAAGCCGGAAGAATCCCGGAACCCAGTCGGTTGGGCCGGTCGCCCCAGACTCCGTCATTATTGGGGTCTCCAAAAACCTCCGGATTGAACGGCCATCCCGATGTTATCGTGGTAATCCCGGATATCCGCCAGCCCTCAAAGAGCGGGGCCAGCTTGCCCGCCCAGCTCGAGGAGATCCACTTCCCGCGTCCAATAGGCAGATCAAGAATGTAGTTAACATTGAACTGCATCGGAGCCGCGAAAGCATACGTAGAACGCTCTCCAGCCATGTTCCGCGGATTGCTCGGATTGACAAACGCCCATCCCCAGCAGTCGCTCAGGGCGCGGTTCCAGTTAAAACCGGTCTGCAGCGAGAAAGCCCCTGTGAGTCGCCGCTGCAATTGGGCATTGATGGCATGGCTGGTATACGATGCTCCGCTGGTCATTATATCGAATTGCCCATATTTGGGGTTCGGTCTCCTCGGTTGTATCGGTGAACCATAAGCGGCCGGAAGCGGCACGTTCGCTGGAATTGTCCGGAAAAGGTGCGTCGTCTTCTGGCCATCATAGGCAAGTTCAAGGCTCCAGCCGGGCTTGAACTCGTATTGCAGGGACGCGTTCCAATTCTGCACATAGGGATTTCTCAAATGAGGATCAGCCGCTTGAATGGTAATGGCCGCCGGAGTTGTTGAATCAAAGGGATTGGACAGATTCAAGGCGGGAGTTGTGGGAGATTCCGCTTTTTCAATATAGAAAAAAGGATAATTGCGGCCGATATAGGTCAGGCCTTGAATCGGATTCATGAAGCTGTGCGTGATCTTGTAGGACAACCGAAAGACCAGGGCATTATTGCCGAACGGGCTGTATGCGAAGCCAAGGCTAGGCTCCCAATCGTTTCTATCCGGATAGGCGGCCTCGCCCGCATTCAGGTTCAGCCCCATCTCACGAGCCCTGTGCGAGCCGGTAACAACGATTTCCCCATCCGGAGACGGTTCGAAAAGCAGCGGATAAAAGAAGGAAACCCGGTCCTGGGTCGAGCGGAAAAAGGGAGTATAGCTATAGGCAAGCGCCATGTTGATTGTAAAGTTCCGGTTGATCTTCCAATCATCCTTTACGGCAAGCTGCCAGTTTCTTCGTCGCAAATCAGAGCGGTTGGACCCGATTCCCCGCCTGGCGGAGTACGGTATGCCCAAAAGAAAATCTGCAAAGGCATCCCCTGTAAACAAACCGGAAAAACCGAATTGGCCGCGCCTCGAGCCCCACGTCCTCATATTATTCAACTGAATGGAGTTCAAATACCCGGAGAGCCCGATTGTGTGATTCCCATGAACATAGGTGTACTCACCCTTGAAGCCATAGGTATTCTGGCAAAAAGTTTCCGGCGAACCATTGGCGAAACCGGCACCGGGGAAACTGAAGCCGAAGCCGAACCCGAGAGGCGCATATCCCAAAATATCCATTTGCGGATAGCCCTCATCCATTAAATCGAGCGCACGAACGCCTGCAATCCCAAATGAACCCAGCAACCCTTCCTGAAAGGCCTGCTTCGAAAGCTGAATGCTCGTGTTTCTATCAAAGCTGAGATGAAGGCTTAAAACCTTATTGCTGCTGAATGAATGCGTCAGATCGGCGGAAATGCTTTGCGTCCGCTGATTCATGATTGTTCCAAATGAGGGGAGCGTGGAAACAAGGGATTGTCTCCCATCATTAATAGTGTAGTTGCCAAAGATCTTGGTTTGCGGACTGAATTCGTAATCGACGCGCGAGCTGATGCTGTTGTTATTATTTCCAAATGGCTGATTATTGACATAGTTGCGCATCGGATCATCGCGCGTAGGGTCGGGGAAAAGCGATAATAGCTTGGCTGACACCGGATTGATGCGCTCTACCGGAATTTTATTGCCGGAAAATGGCTCATATGTAAATGGATCGATCAATCGAATAGCGGTATTGGCGCTGAAATCACCGCGTTTCATCTCATAAGTTGGGACCAGGGAAAGCATCGTGGAGCCTTTGATGATTCTCAGTCCATCATAGCTGCCAAACACTTTCAGCCTTTTTGTAACCAGCGCTCCGAAACTTAATCCAAACTGGTTTCGCTTGAATTCGGGAAGTGGTTCTCCAACCGGATCGAAGAAATTGCGGGCATCGAAATTATCGTTGCGATGATACTCATAAACCGAGCCGTAGTACTTGCCCCGTTTACGAACGGAGAAAGGATTCACGACAAGCGCAACCGATTCATCCTTAGGCGCATTTGAAACGGACCATACCTCCTGCATCCGTATGCCGAAGGCATCGATTTGCTCCAATGCAGGTTCCTGCTTCTCATCCTTGGCAAATGCAGCCCCATTGATCAGGATAAAGGTTGAAACGAGTAGCGCCAAAACAGTTTTCATACCATCCCTTAAAACATATATATATATATGCGGAGGCCCGATTGGATACAGCAACGCACTGCACGAAGCCAAAAGGTTCGCACCCCCATGCCCGGCAACACTAATAGAGGAGTTCGCCGTCGACAACCATTGGCTTGACGGCAAAAGTTGCCCTCAACCTTGATTTGGCGCCGGAGAATTCAAGAAGCTCGAACGTCAGATTTCCGCTGTCCTTGCTAAGGATCGGGACTCCGTTCACTTCCCTTGGAAAAACAAACTTGGCTCCCACGCTCTCTTCACGCGGAGGAAAATATTCGCTGACTTCCAATTGCGGGAATGACGGAGTAGACAGATACGCTTTGTTCTTCAGCGTCTTGGCAGTTTCGCTCTGAAAAAATCGGCGCAGGCTGCTTTCTTCATTGGGATCATTGGAGCGGTAGCTAATGGAAACGACAATCCAGTGAGACATATCCATATCGAGATTATTGCGCTGGGCTTTATCGAAGTGTCGCCTCTCGTCGATCGGCATATTGTCATATCCATGATTGAGCTGCTGAACGCGCGCATAGGCTTCACGGATGGGACGAGCAGACAAAAACCGAATGTAGAAAGTATTATAAATTTCCTTCTCGCCGGAAATGCCGCTTCCGACTCCGCTGATCACGCGCGTGAAAGTCTCCTGCCTGGCCCAGGGAGACGTATTCAGCATCTGGACCGCCTTGTCCATCGACCAACGGGTAAAAGCGTCCGGTGGTGCGCCGGCAAGCAATGCAAAGAGAATTCCAAATAATGTCGTCATAGGGGGGCAATTCTGGCACAGGCGGCCCAAAAACTCTACGGTTACTTGAAGATCAGAGCCGGGATCTCCTTGGAGAAATGCGCGGCAAACAGGAAAAACTGCCCTGATTGCCACGAATGTCCCCATCCCTAAACAAGCGCCTTCACCGGACTATCTTCCATTACTGTCCGCATTTATAGCGCAATCACACCTTTTTGTATCAGGATCTCGAGAGTCCAGCGGGCAGCATTTCCCACGACGCTCATGCATTTCGAAGGATCACTATGCCCACCCGCCGCTTCAAATGCCAGCCAGTCCTCCGGATTTTGAAGGTTGAAGGAACGGCCGAAAAGGCTCTTTTGAACCTGCGGACAAAGAATGGAACCATACTGACTGCTAAACTTGTCACCCAGGCATCGAGCCGCTTCCATTGCACGGCCCAATTGTTCCCTGCCTTCCGGCAGCATTTCCGTTGCCGAAACCTTATCCGCCGGGCGACCCAAATAATAGTCGAGCACAATGGTGCCCCCAATCACTCCACCACAAGCACCCGTCGAAAGCCCAGCCTGCCCGCCGCACGAAGAAGTTGCGACCTGAACCACAATGCCATCAAAGCCGAGAATCTCCCTTAGCGCCGCTGCTGTACACTGCAAACAACTCCCGGAATTTCTTTCATAGGCCACGCCAAGTTCGAAAGCTTTATCCAGCAAAGAAGCCAACGAAAGTGTTCTGTATTTTTCGGATACCAACATGAGTGTCTCTTTCCATATAGATTTCGGATTCCAGATTCCAGATTTTGGACTCCGGATTTTGGATTCCTTGCATTTTCCTCTATTTCACGGCAAAGTTCGATGCTGTAATGCATATCGGTGAGGAACAGCCTTGGCTGGATGAATAAACCGAATCATCCGCCCGAGAAAGCAAGCATGTCGTAAAGCGGAAAAAGAGAGTGCGCGCATGAATGATTACCTGCTGAGTCTGTTGCTGGGAATTGTGGAAGGCTTGACCGAGTTTCTGCCTGTCAGTTCAACCGCTCACCTGCGAATAACGGAAGCTCTGTTGCATGTCAGCCTCTCCAGCGGATACTGGAAAATGTACTCCATCGTTATCCAGCTGGGCGCGGTACTCTGCCTTCCCGTCTATTTCAGCAAACGGATCTCGGCATTTCTGGCTACATTCCCGCAAGGCGAACGAGGCGATCGCACGCTGTTCACGCATCCACTGAGCCTGACGTGCGTTGCCTTCGTCGTAACAGCAGTTCCGTCCTTCCTGCTGGCCAAGATCATTGGCAAACATCTCGAGAGTCTTACGATCATGGGCGGCTCGCTCGTGATTGGCGGCGTCATTATGTGGATTGTTGACAGGGCAAATTCGAAAGCGGAGCAGGCGGGACAAGGAAATCTCAAAAGCCGCATCACCACCTGGCATATGGAAGAGATGCGTCTCTGGCAGGCGATCTGGATTGGCGCATGCCAGATATTTTCCGCAGTATTCCCCGGGACATCGCGTTCGATGGCAACGATTGCAGCCGGACAGGCGGCCGGAATGTCGAGAGCCTCCGCCCTCGAGTTTTCCTTTTTTCTTTCCATTCCGACGATGGCTGCGGCTACGGGGTACGATTTATTGAAATCACTGGCGGGAAAAGGGGAAAACCCGATCGGGATCGGCCAGATGACATCCCACGAGTGGGGTGTTCTCGCGATCGGGTTCGTCGTATCATTTATTGTCGCATACGGCGTAGTGGCCTGGTTCCTGTCATGGGTACGACGAAGAGGTTTTGTTCCCTTCGCGATTTACCGGCTGGTCGCGGGCCTGCTGGTATTGGCATGGGCATGGAATTACCGCGGATAAATGCCGCGTCCCGACGCCTGTCTCCTTATTTATTTCGGTCAAACCACTCAAGGACGCCCTTCTCCAGTTCTTTCAGATCCGGTTTGTGTCCTGCAATCGTGGAAGATTCCAACCACTCTTTATTCAAATCCCCCAGGTTAATTCCGGATCCTTCCCGAATAAAGATCGGGATTTGATGGAGATCGGCTGGAACCGTAATGGTTCTGCCGCCCTTGTAAATATTTGCGGGGCGCCAGGCATCCTGCCAGCGTGCGCCTGCAGGCAGATAGACTTCCTGTTTTCGTTTGTCCTTTTCCCAGACAGGCGAAACCAGTATGTCTTTGCCGTACAGGAAGGTCCACCAGTTGGACCATGCTGCCGTAGCCTTGGGATCTGCAAGAAACAACGGCCTTACAATCGGCTGCCCGGACCGGGAGGCTTCCCTGGCATGGGCAAAACCATAATCGACAAGCCGCTGATGCAGCCTCGCATAGAGGCGCCAGACCGCAATCAGGGTGGAGTCATAGTAGGGTTCCCGCGGAAGATTCCAGAAAGCCACGTTGCGCGTGGGGCCTACCTCCATGATCGGTGTGAAGCAACTGAATGCGAGCCAGCGCGCGCACATATCCTGATCGAGAGTCTGATCGTTGTAGCCGCAGGTATCGGAACCCCAATTGGGGTATCCCATCACAGCCGATCTCTGGACTGCGATGATAGATGCCCGCAACCCCCATTGCGTTCCCCCGATATCGCCGCCCCAGAACACTGCATGTTGTGAACTGCCCGTATACGCACCGCGTGGCATGGCAATAAAATCATCCCCGCGATATTTCCGTGCTATCTCGGCCACGCTTTTTGCATAGAGAGCCATATAGGCATTCCGGTTTTCCCGGATAGACTTGCCGTCAAATCGTCTGAAAGGCCCGTCATCCGGTATCTGCTCTTCGCCGCGATCGAGCTTGAAGCCGGCAACCCCCATTTTCAGCAGCTTCTCTATCCCTGCCTGCCAGTACGCTTTTGCGGCCGGATTCGAGAGATCCACCATCGGGTAATTGCTGGGACTTGGTTTCTGCCCTGCAAGAGTGTATCCCTTCTCTAATCCCTCCTTTTCCATGCGCCCCTGGAGAAAGGGAGCTATCCAGAGAACCATCTGCGTCTGCAGCGAATTCAACCACTTTACGGATGCTTCGAAATTCGGAAGCCGTTGCGGATCGACTTCAAAATCGTCATAGCCAAGCCGACCCGGCCCCCATGGACGATCGATCCAGTAGACACCACACGGAATTCCGTAAGCACGCATCATCAGGACATCTTCTATCATCTCTGAATTGAAAGGTCCGCGCACCGGAGTGCCGTCATAGTAAGTCGTTCGTTGTGTGTGTTCATCGCGCCAGCGCCAGGGAGTGAACATCCATTTCGGCGGCAGGATTGGAGGGCCTGCATCCATGGCGTGAGCGGAAACAATCTCCGCCGGAGTCGCGGCCGTGTAAAGCTTGAACTCAAGCGCCGGCCCCTCAAACTCCACGCGAACTCGACGCGGATCGGTTGCGCAAAAATCGTACTGCCCGGGCCAATCGGTTTTCATGAACAATCCATAGCCGCGCGAGGAAAGATAAAAGGGCGCATATACAGATGTAGTCGGTTTGACGATCATCTCTACCTTCTGACCTCGAAGGTTCATTGCCTCTTTCAATCCTGCAGCCCATGAATTCTGCTGTGGTCCGTCAACAACACGTTCCATCAGTCCGGTAAAATATTCCCTTCCGTCGGCGTTGATATCAAATCCCCACTTGCGGATGTCGCCCCCGGGCTGCGCACCTAAACGCACGGAATAGTTGCTTCCTTCCGGCAATACAGATATGGAGATTTTCCTCCCATCCTGCGTTTCCGATTCCCACGCGAGCGGCCTTCCTTGCGGTTTTGCACTCAACTGAACGGGGATAACCACGCGACCGGCTGCCGTCTCAAAATAGAAGCCATTCAAATGGAGGGGAATAGACATGTATTTTGATGGCAGGTGCAGGCCCGGCAGCACAGGGCTGCTTTGCAATGCCGGCTGCATAGACAATAGAATCGGCACTCCCGCCAGAATAAAAATGCGCAATAGTTTTCCGAATATCATCACTGGCTCATCTCCAAGGGATTGTACGCTAAGAATATAGTAGGATTGATTTGCACAGCGCAACGAAAACGGGTAATAAGTCACCTATCTCCGGCCGACGGACACTCCGCGGCTTACATCGTCTTGAGGGGTCTTTCGATGAAACGATGCGTCCTGTTGGTTATGGCGGCCGTTTTGATTTCAGTCCAACTTAATAATGTATCTGCGCGGAGCCCCAAGGTCCTGACTTGGGGAGACCAGGGAAACGGAACCTACGCAAACCCCGTCCTCAAATCCGACTACTCTGACCCGGACATCCTGAAAAATGGGGACGATTTTTATCTCATCGCTTCCGATTTCCATTTTGTAGGAATACAGGTCCTGCACTCCAAAGATCTGGTCAATTGGAAAATCATCGGTCAGGTCTTCAACCGCCTGTCCATGGGATCCAAGTATGATGAGATGAAGGCCTATAGCCAGGGAACCTGGGCCCCGGCGCTTCGATATCACAACGGAGAGTTTTATATCTTCGTCTGTACTCCCCAGGATGGATTATTCATGTGGCACGCCAGGAATCCCGCAGGCCCCTGGTCTGAAACAATCACGGTCAAAGCTATTCCGCGCTGGGAAGATCCCTGTCCTTTCTGGGATGACGACGGGCAGGCCTATCTGGTTCATAGCCAGGTAGGAGCGGGCCCCCTGATTTTGCATCGCATGAGCACCGATGGAACGCAACTGCTGGATGAAGGCAGGGAAATATACCGCGGCCCGGTCGCCGAGGGGCCGAAACTCTACAAACGCAAAGGCTATTACTATATATCCCTGCCGGAAGGAGGCGTCGATACCGGCTGGCAGACAGTGCTGCGATCCAGGAACATCTATGGTCCGTATGAACGAAAAGAGGTTTTCCCAAAGGGAAGCCCGCATCAGGGAGGGTGGGTTGAACTTGATAATGGAGAGACGTGGTTCATGTCATTCAAATCCACCGGATACCTTGGAAGAATCTGCTACCTGAATCCCATACGGTGGACCGAGGACGGCTGGCCGGTTTTTGGAAACAACGGCCTTCCCGTGGATACCTGGAAAAAGCCTGATGTCGGGAAAAACTATTCCCCGGGGCATCCCCAAACCAGTGATGAATTCAAAGACAAAACGCTTTCCCCGATCTGGCAGTGGAATCACAACCCTGTTCCTTCCGCATGGTCACTCTTGGCGCGACAGGGCTGGCTCAGGCTTACCGCTCAGCCAGCCAGCGGATTAAGCACTGCACGGAATACCCTCACCGAGAAGCTATGGGACAACACCGGTTCCGTCGAAGTCAAAATGGATGCCGGCCGGATGAAGGACGAACAATGCGCAGGATTTGCGTTCATGAGTGGCAGTGATTTCGGATGGATAGGAGTTAACCAGAATAAGGGTGTTCGCAGAGTACAGTGGAACGGAGGCGAGGGTCCGACTCTTACGCGCAAGGAGGTCTGGTTCAAGGGAGTCTATAGTGGCGATACGGCACAGCTCTACTATAGTCTTGACGGTAAGAACTTCATCGATACAAAGACATCCTTTCGGCTTCTGTTCCGGTTCTGGAAAGGCGCACGCATTGCCATCTTCAGCTTTGGGGCGGAACCCGGATCTGCAGACTTCGACTATGTCCGATACGATTATGGAGAGCCTGGAAGGAAATAACGCAGGGCGCATCTGACCGGAATGCCTCGCTTACGCTCCAAGTCCTGGATGCCCGCTCTCATCCAGGTAACGGCCGAGGTATTTGTCATGCCCGCCGGAAAGCACGATCACAGCGGTAACACAACCGATCAGACAAAAAAACATGTCGGTTTGCGTATCCCAGATATACCCTTGAGTCCCAAGGAATGCTTCGGTGCCGCCGCCGGGACTTGTAATGGCGGCCAGCCATTCCACAATTTCGTAACCTGCCGAAATAGCCATCGGCACCGCTATCGCAAAAAGCGTAAGCACTTTCCCCCTGCGAAGGGGCGAAGTGCGGATCACGAACTCGCGAGCATAGATCGCCGGCCCGAAGCCCTGCATGAAATGACCAATTTTGTCGTAATTGTTGCGAGTCCAACCAAACCAATCCTGCATCCAGAAGCCCAGCGGCACCCTGGCATAGGAATAGTGGCCGCCCAGCATGAGAATTACGGAATGGATAGCGATCAAAGTGTAGGTCAGGTTGGTAAGTGGAAACCGTCGGTAAGTCCACAGCAGGACGGGCAACGCGATAAAGCACGGAGCCGTTTCCAGAACCCAGGTCAGGCGCGTATCATGCGGCTTTATGCCCGACCAAATCCAGACCAGGAGCGCAATACACAGCAATAGCACGGGATATCTGCCGTTGAGCGATTGCACTTTTCCAGCCTGTTTCGGGAGCATGGCGCTGCCAACTCTATCACGTTTCAATGAAGCACAGGCAAGCATCATTTCATGTGTGCCCGGAAAACAGGCGCGAAGCCCGTTACGCCATTTCCAACATTATTGTCGGAACAAAAAAAATATAATTACATTTATGTAGATTTTATGCCTTTGACCCGTTTTTGTCATACATGGATTATATAATTGATAATATTATGTTTATAGGATAAATACGCATCACGGAGGTTTTTGGCATCTGTATTGCATTAAAATAGGCGGGAGAGAGTAAATGGAATCTTATACACGCTGCGATGCGGATCGTCCCAAGGCCGGCGCAGTAGTTAACTTGATATGAAAGGGAGCCAAAGAAATGAGTACCTCGCGAATGAACGCGGTTGCAGCCGTTACCAGCTATAAGCCAATAGAAAAGCCATTGAGCTTCTCGGAAACACCGTCGAAAGATCTGTTCGGACTGAATGTATTCAGCGATTCCGTGATGCGGGAGAGATTGCCGAAGGCGGTTTACAAGGCGATGCGTCGCACAATTGATAAAGGCGAAAAGCTGGACATCTCTGTGGCCGATGCAGTAGCCGTGGCCATGCGCGACTGGGCCATCGAAAAGGGAGCCACCCATTATGCTCATGTATTTTATCCTCTGACCGGACAGACTGCCGAGAAGCATGACAGCTTCCTTGAACCGGACGGCAAAGGTGGCGTTCTGGCCGAGTTTTCCGCAAAGCAGTTGATCCAGGGCGAACCGGACGCATCCAGTTTCCCGTCCGGCGGACTGCGCGCGACGTTCGAGGCGCGCGGTTATACGGCATGGGATATAACCAGCCCAGCCTACATTCTGGAAAATCCGAATGGCACGACGCTCTGCATCCCGACAGCCTTCTGTTCCTGGACCGGAGAAGCTCTCGACAAAAAGGTTCCACTGCTCCGATCCATGCAGATCCTGAATATCCAGGCCCAGCGGATTCTCAAGCTTTTCGGCAATGCGGATCCCGGGCTGGTATTTTCCACGGCAGGATGCGAGCAGGAATACTTCCTGATCGATCGAAACTTCTTCTTTGCCAGACCAGATCTGATCAATGCAGGCCGCACGCTCTTTGGAGCCAGACCGCCCAAGGGACAGGAACTTGAGGATCAGTATTTTGGCGCCATTCCTGAACGCGTCCTGGCATGCATGCTGGAAACAGAACGCGAACTCTACAAGCTTGGCGTGCCGGTCAAGACGCGGCACAACGAGGTTGCTCCGGCTCAATACGAAATTGCTCCTGTGTATGAAAATGCAAATCTGGCTACCGATCATCAGTATCTGACCATGACCACGCTCCAACGCGTGGCGCAAAAATACGGGATGACCTGCCTGTTGCATGAAAAACCTTTTGCAGGAATTAACGGATCGGGCAAGCATCTGAACTGGTCGCTCGGAACGCATTCGGCAAATCTTCTGGAACCGGGGAACACGCCCCACAGCAACATGCAGTTCCTGGTATTCTGCGCCTCCGCGATTCGCGCCGTCCATCTGCATGCGGACCTGTTGCGCTCGACGGTAGCGCATTCCGGAAATGATCACCGCCTCGGCGCCAACGAAGCGCCGCCGGCCATTATCTCGATTTACTTGGGCGAACAGCTCACCGATATCTTTGAACAGATTGCCAAGGGCGGAGCCAAGTCCTCGAAAGAACCGGGTTACCTGAATGTAGGGGTGGATACTCTGCCTGCATTTCCGAAGGATGCGGGAGACCGCAACCGTACCAGCCCGTTCGCATTCACCGGAAACAAGTTCGAATTCCGCGCCGTTGGTTCCAGTCAGTCGGTAGCCGGGCCCCTGGTCGCATTAAACACCATCATGGCGGAATCCCTGGACTATATCGCCACCGAACTTGAAAAGCAGACGCAGGGCGATTTCTCAAAGCTCAACGGCGCCGTACAGTCCGTGCTGAAGCAAATCATGAAGGATCATGGCGCCATCATTTACAACGGCGACAACTACATTGATGCATGGCACAAGGAAGCCGTAAAGCGAGGTTTGCCGAATCTCAGCAATACCGTTGACGCGCTTCCGGCCCTGATGGCAAAGAAAAATGTCGACCTCATGGAGAAGTACAACGTCCTCTCCCCGCGTGAAATGGAGAGCCGTTGCGAAATTTACCTCGAGCGCTATGTCAAGGATGTCGCGGTGGAATCGAAACTGACGCTGGAAATCGCCAAGACGACGATTTTCCCCGCAGCAGTGAAATATCAGAACACGCTCGCATCTACAGCGCTGGCTCTCAAGGAATTGGGAAAGGTCCCCTGCACCGCGGTGCTGGATGAGTTGACGGATCTTGTGCAGAAGTTTGAGGTTGCAATCAATACGCTGCAGAAAGCGCTCGATCATCATTCTGAAGGATCCACGCTGGATCACGCAAAGTTCGCGCGTGACATGATTGTTCCTTCGATGGTCAAGGTCCGCGAAGTATCGGACAAGCTGGAGGGCGTCGTTTCCGATGAATTCTGGCCGTTGCCGACCTATCAGGAAATGCTGTTCATCAAGTAAGTCGTCTCGACATTGACTTGTCTAAGGGGAGAAGAGCTGAGCTCTTCTCCCCTTTTTTCTCCCCCCTCGACCCGCTGAATCGCTCAGATTTTCCAACTTCACAAATTCTCTAAATCTTGACTCGGATCAAGGATATTGATCCCGGCCTGCTCGAAAATGTAGAAGTCATTGGAGAACGGCGCGGGAAAATAATAATATCTTAACAATGGTTCCTGCCCCCCTGAGAACCGTCAAGCAATCCAGTTGAAGAGGATTATTGGGATTTCCCCCATCGACCGTAGAAGGGAGCGATGTGCGATGTCTACCAACACGCTTAAAACGGCAGCTATTGTATGTTTCATTGTTGCAATGGGCGGGCTCCTGCTCGGCGGCATGTTTGCCAACCGCGAGGCGCCTCCTTATCCCGGGCAGGTTGTGGGACCGGAGGGTACCGTTCTTTTCACCAAAGCGGATATTCTAGCCGGACAGGATGTATACCAGCGTTATGGGCTGATGGATCATGGCAGCGTCTGGGGTCACGGCTCTCAGCGCGGAGCTGAGTTTTCGGCCTTAACGCTGCATATGGTAGGAGTGCGTGTACAGGAAAGCATTTCGGAAAACCTCTATAGTCGCCCCTATTCCGGGCTGGGCACAGAGGAACGCGATCTGGTCGACATCCGGACGCGACGACTGATGAAAACAAACCGCTATGATGCGGCAACGGATTCGCTTCGCCTTGAACCAGGTCAGGTTGCAGCTCTGGCCGACGTTGAAAAATACTGGGAGCATACTTTTAGAGACGGCGATACGAGTTATGGGTTTCTTGCCGGCACGATACCAACTCCCGAAGAGAGAAAGCAGATAGGCCGGTTCTTCTTCTGGACCTCGTGGGCGGCTTCGACACTTCGCCCCAACACTGATCACACCTATACAAACAACTGGCCGCCGGATCGCGCGGTCGGCAATGCGGCAACAACCCAAACCTATATATGGAGCATTGCCGGCATCATCTCGCTGTTCGTTACGCTGGGGCTCTTCATTTACTGGGTACACCATGATCACCTCTGGTACGGAGAACCTCAGGGGATTCCCCTTGCGGAGAAGCTCGTCGAAATGCCCCTGACTTCCAGCCAGATGAAAGCCGCAAAATATTTCCTGGTGGTCATTCTGCTGTTCCTGGTGCAAACCTCATTCGGCGGCCTGCTTGCACACTACACGGTGCATCCGGGCAGTTTCTATATCCCTCTTGTTGGGAAACTCATTCCCTATAGCTGGGCAAAATCCTGGCATCTGCAATTGGCAATCTTCTGGATTGCCACAACCTGGGTAGCCTCGGCCATCTACCTGGCTCCAATCATTGGCGGCCGGGAACCAAAGGGGCAAGGCATTCTTGTCCAGGCCTTGTTTGGAGCAATCCTGATTGTTGCCGTGGGCAGCCTCACGGGAGAAGTTGCAGGGATCAAGGGGATGCTCGGAAATATGTGGTTCTGGTTCGGGCACCAGGGCTGGGAATTTCTGGAGCTTGGAAGACTCTGGCAGATTCTGCTTTTTGTCGGATTGTTGGCCTGGCTGTTTATCGTATACCGCGCCGTGAGCAATCGCACCACTCGAATTGGCGATGCAGACTTCAAAAGTCTGGTCAATTTCTACGTGCTCAGTGCAATTCTGGTGGTTGTGTTCTTCGCATTCGGACTTCTGTTTAGCAGAGGCTCGCATTTGACAGTCGCCGATTACTGGCGCTGGTTTGTTGTCCACATCTGGGTTGAAAGCATTTTCGAGTTCTTCGGGGTCGCCGTGATTTCGGTCCTGCTGGTGTCAATGGGATTAGCTTCGGCTAAGGGCGCTCTCAGGGTTGCCTATTTTACCGCGGCGCTTGTGTTCCTTAGTGGGATCCTCGGCACAGCCCATCACTACTTCTGGTACGGTGGACCTTCGCTCTGGCTTGCAATCGGTTCGGTCTTTTCCAGTATGGAACCTGTACCTATGTTTGGACTTGTCGTTCGAGGTCTGATGGAATACCGTTCCATCCAGAAACAGGGTCAGCAGTTCTCCTATAAATGGCCGATGTATTTCCTCGTTGCCAGCTCCTTCTGGAATTTTCTGGGAGCCGGAGTATTTGGTTTCCTGATCAATCTCCCGATTGTGAACTATTACGAGCACGGAACCTACCTCACGATGAATCATGGGCACGGCGCGCTTTTCGGAGTATACGGCATGCTGTCCATCGCTTTGCTTCTGTTTTCGTGGCGTGGCCTGGTGGAGCGCACGCACTGGTCGGACGTCCCGCTCCGAATTTCATTCTGGGGCTTTAATGCAGGCCTCCTGGTAATGACCCTCGGCACTCTTTTCCCGATCGGTATCGCGCAGGCCTGGACTAGTTTCCGGGAAGGGCTATGGGTTGCCCGGGATGCGAGCTTCTTTGCACGACCATTCGTTTCGTTTCTTGGACAGTTCAGGATTATCCCGGACACCATCATTATCGTGCTGGGAGTAATTCCACTGGTGATCTTCCTCTTCAGGACATTCCCGCACCTGAAGCCACTGCAGACAAAAGAGACACTGGATTCGGAAAAGGTGTAACGGGTGGGGTTGTTGCCGGTCACGGGTTCCAGGTTGATTGTTTTGAATCTCAACCTGGAACCTGAAGCAGGAAAGTTGGAAAACCTGCTATCCCCTGCTTAAGGAGGCAATATGAATACTGCAACAGGAATACTTCGTGACGAGCATAAAGCCATCTTAAAAATGCTCGATGCGCTGGAAGAGACTGCACAACAGATTCAACAAGGGAAGGAAGTCTCTGCGGAAACTCTTTCGGGTCTGTTGGAGTTTCTTCGGATATTCGCAGATCGCTGCCATCACGGCAAGGAAGAGGAGTGCCTGTTCCCGCTGCTTGAGAAAAAAGGACTGCCGCACGATGCGGGACCGCTAGCGGTCATGCTCCATGAGCATGGGTTGGGAAGAGAATTGATTCGGAACATGGTTGAGGCTTCCGACGCAGTAACCGCCGGGCAAAAGGGAGAGGCTCATCAATGGGCCAGGGCGGCCATGGAGTATGCGGCGCTGCTTCGAGCCCATATTTCAAAAGAAAACGACATCCTTTTTGTATTGGCCGACCAGTTGCTCTCAGAATCCGAACAGATGCGCATGATCGAGGCCTTTGAGGATGTGGAGACAAACAAGATTGGGGCCGGAACGCATGAACGTTTGCATGGCCTGATGGATAGGTTATATGGAGAGATCTTTAAAAAATAAGGGGCAATCACGCACCATGGCGGAATTAGCAGAGCAACCCCTGTTCATGAGGCGCGTGATCCAGGGTGTATTTCTCGCGTTAAACATCTGGATTGCGGTGCAATTCGTATTTTTCGTGCGCTATTTCGAATCGGGCGGGCAGGCGGCACAGGTGCCCCGTCCGCCCGGAGTAGAAGGCTGGCTTCCCATCGCGGGATTGATGAATCTGAAGTACCTTGTTATCACGGGACAGATTCCTGGCATTCATCCCGCCGCGATGTTTCTGCTGCTGACTTTTCTCATCGTTTCCTTCCTGCTGCGAAAAGCATTCTGCAGCTGGTTGTGTCCAGTTGGAACACTATCTGAGTTCCTATGGAAACTCGGCCAGAAGCTGCTCAAACGATCCTGGGAATTCCCTCGATGGATTGATGCTATTTTGCGGTCGCTCAAATACCTTCTGCTTGCTTTCTTTGTGTTTGCCTTGGGCGGCATGACTGCCGGCGCAATCGAGGCCTTTCAAACGAGCCCCTATGGCCTGGTGGCGGACATTAAGATGCTTCACTTTTTCCGCTACCTCAGTACCACCGCTGCCATTACGATAGGCGCTTTGGTCGTCCTCTCCATTTTCTTCAAAAATTTCTGGTGCCGGTATCTCTGTCCTTACGGCGCCCTGATGGGAATCGCCGCAATCTGCAGCCCGGCAACAATTCGCCGAGATAAAAACCGGTGCATTGAATGTGGGAAGTGCACACGGGCCTGCCCGTCATTGCTGAAAGTCGATGCGCTGGTTTCCATCCGCTCCGCCGAATGTACGGGATGCATGGATTGCGTAGCGGTATGCCCTGCCGAAGGCGCACTGCAGATGTCTTTGGGGCGCAGATATCGATTGGCTCCGTGGATGCTGGCTGCCGGCCTGGCTATTCTGTTCGTTGGAATAGTCGGGTATGCAAAATGGAGCGGATCATGGCATAGCGCCATCCCTGATGTAGTTTACCAACAGCTGATTCCTCATCTCGACGAACTCAGCCATCCCTGACAAAAATCCCGCTATTCCGGGTTTGACCTCAAAAGTTGAATTTCATTTTTAAGGTCAAACCCGATTTTGCCGGCTTTCAATGGGTGGGCTATTCCTCTAAAGTGGAGGTATCGCCTTCACTCAAGCCCTGCATGCGAGCTTTCAGAACGCGCCGAAGTATTTTGCCCGACCGCGTTTTGGGCAACTTCTCGACAAACCTGATTTCCTCGGGTTTGGCGATAGGTCCCATTTCAGAGCCTACATACTGCCGCAGTTCTTCTTCCAGTTCCTTGGATGCAGTGAAGCCCTGCTTCAGAAGGACAAAAGTGTGGATGGCCTGTCCCTTGACCTCATGAGGCAAACCAATGGCAGCGGCCTCCGCCACGGCGGGATGGGAAGTGAGCGCCGATTCAATCTCCGCAGTCCCCAATCGGTACCCGGATACCTTGATCACTTCATCAACGCGCCCTATGATCCAATAATATCCATCTTTGTCACACCGCGCCGAATCGCCAGTAAAGTATACATCCTTGAAGCGTGACCAGTATTGCTGGACATAGCGATCCGGGTCGCCGTAAATCGTGCGAAGCATTGCGGGCCAGGGTCGCTTCAGCACCAGATACCCTTCTTCGCCCGCTTTTACAGAATTCCCATTCTCATCAACAATATCGGCCTCCTGTCCAAAAAACGGACGCGTGCCGGACCCGGGCTTCAACGGCAGCGATGGTACGGGTGTAATCATGAACATGCCGGTTTCCGTTTGCCACCAGGTATCCATGATCGGGCAGCGCTCTTTCCCGATGTTCTTGTAATACCAGCGCCACGCCTCCGGATTAATGGGTTCGCCAACCGATCCAAGCAATCTGAGCGAGGACAGATCGCGTCGGTTAGGCCAAGCCTCACCAAAGCGCATGAGTCCGCGAATGGCTGTGGGAGAGGTATAGAACACATTGACGCCATACTTTTCCACCATTGACCACCAACGATCCGGGTACGGGAAGGTCGGAGCGCCTTCGTACAAAATCTCGGATGCGCCGAGCAGCAAGGGCCCATAGACGATGTACGAATGCCCGGTGATCCACCCGGGATCAGCCGCACACCAATAACGATCTTCATCCCTCAGATCAAAAACGCATTTTAGGGTCGTGGCAACGCCGACCTGATAACCTCCATGGGTGTGGATGATCGCCTTCGGCTTGCCCGTTGTCCCGGACGTATAAAGCATGAACAAGGGATCTTCAGAATCCAGCACCTCCGTTGGACAGCGCCAGTCGGCGATCGGTAATGCCATCAGGTCATGCCACCACATGTCGCGCCCTTCTTCCATATCGATGGGCTGCCCCGTGCGTTTGAAGACGACGACATGCTCCACTATCGGGGCTCGACGGATGGCTTCATCGGCAATCTTTTTCAGTTCGACGATCTTGCCGTTGACATAGGACCCGTCACAGGTGATCACCACACGCGACAGCGAGTCTTCGATGCGTCCATGAAGAGCTTCCGTGGAAAATCCGCCATACACCACCGAATGAACGGCGCCTATCTTGGCGCAGGCCAGCATGGCGATAGGCAGTTCCGGAACCCGGCCCATATAGATGGTGACCCGATCCCCCTTCCGCACGCCGAGCGCTTTCAGCACGCTGGCGAATTTGCTCACTTCCCGATTCAGCGCAAAATAAGAAAAAGTTCGCTGTTCTCCCTTTTCCCCCTCCCAGATCAGGGCCAGTTTATTGCGACGCGCTGTTTTCAAATGACGGTCAATAGCGTTGTAGACAATGTTCGTTTTCGCATCGACGAACCATTTGAAAAAAGGCTTCTTTGAATCATCCAGAACCTTTGTCCATGGGCGATGCCAGTCAATCAGCTCTTTGGCGCACTGCTCCCAAAAACCAAGATAATCTGCGTCGGCGCGGCGAGCGACTTCATTCCAGTCCTTGATATATGCGCTAGACAGAATGTCCGGTGAAGGATAGTACACTTCCTCGCGCGAAACCTCGACCACCTGATCGGCCATAATCCGTCTCCCTGTTCTGATACTTCTGGTTCTTGCCGTTGATAAAACTGAGAAATCTAACGAATACCCCTCGATGAGGCTTTGTAGCTATTATGCCACAATGTAGCAACGAGGGGCCTGAAGAAGTGAAGTGGGGGGGGGCTTGAAGGCTCCGGAACTCCGGGAAGCCCGGAACCTTCAAGGTATTCGAATTCGCCTACTTTGAGGAGCCTGACTTCAACAGTTCAATCTGCCCCTTGCGCGCCAGGTCAATGGCCTCCCCAAGAATGCGGCTTGCCTCCTGGGGCGCATGGAATCCCATTGAATTTTCAGCATTGACGAAATCAACGCGCCATTGAGCACTGCGCTGCATCTCCCGCACAGCCTGCAGCTGCGCATCCGTTTTGCCGGATGCCTTTGCCGCTGAAATCGCTTGGATCAGATCGACGGCAGCATCTTCCGCACGGAGCAAAAGATTGTGATTCCGTTCCTGGATGATCTCCACCCTCGATTTGATTTCCTCTTCCGAGAAACGATGGCAGACCTGGCAGGAGTTGGAAATATTCAGTAGCGGGCTGCGCACGGAATGATTACTGATTTTAATTGCCCCTTCCCTCGTATAGGGCATGTGACAATCGGCGCAAGCCACACCGCTGCGGGCATGAATGCCCTGGCTCCACATTTCGAATTCCGGATGCTGAGCTTTCAGAACCTCCGCACCGCTTTCCGCATGCTTCCAGTCATAAAAGCGGTTGCCGTCACTGAATTTGTAGCTGTTGTAGTAGGCCTCAATTTCCTCGACCTTCAATCCATTGTTCCACGGATAAAAGAGCGTGGCCTTGGGTCCGCAGTAATATTCCACATGGCATTGCGCGCACACCAGCGATCGCATTTCCTGGCGCGAGGCCAGGGTATTGGGATCATACGGCTCCTCGCGGCTGCTCGTCCGCCATTTCTCGATGGAAGGCAGATGCGCCACCGAGGCTGTTGATGTCGCCAGGGAGCGTATTCCCAGAATAAATCCGGGGCGCGTTACACGCAGTTGCATCGATTTGGGATCGTGGCAGTCAATGCAGGCCACCGGATGCTCCACAAGCTTGGTTGCTTCGGAGTACGGCATCGTGCCGATTTTTTCGAAGCCCTTCAGCAATTGCATATAGCCATTCGCACTGACCACCGGATCGTCGAGATTGCCGGGAGCGCCATTCTCCAGGCCAACCTTGCGGTAAACTCCAACGTTCGAGGCATGGCACTGCAGACAGGCTCCAGTCTGTTTGAACGGAAGCTGTACGCGCTTGGTCTCGCGCTGATCGGACAACATATACGCGTGACCGCGCCGCGCCCGGAAATCCACCGAGAAGGCATATCCCGCAAAAATCGTCTTCAGGCGGGGATCCTGGACCAATTTATCCGTTGCCAGCGATTCAGATCCACCACCGCCGTATTTTGTACCGGTGCGCTCTGCCGTGCGCTTGTAGCCATCATACTGGCGCGGAAAATTCTTTCCCCATTCGGCAGGATCTACGGTCCGCTCTGTTAGGTCGACAATTTTGAATACAACCTGCTTGGATTCTTCCTTGCGCGTGGCGATCTGCTCTCGCATCCAGAGAACAGCAGCAGTCGCGATCGCCACCAATGCGATAATGATAATCGGAGAGTATTTTTTGCTCATATCCGGTATAACCCTCAGCGGTTGGGCCCATGCCCGACACTGTCATGGCAGCGGACACAGTAAAGTTCTTCGTCTTTAATTGTCCTGTGCGCGGTTATCTCCCGAACAAACTGCTTGTGACAATACAGGCAGTTCGCATTCAATACCGCGGCATTCGCGGTCTTGATGCGAATGGGCTCGTCAAAATTCATCAATGTGAAGGCAACAGAGTGATGATATCCGTTGCTGGCCTTGGTCGTCCATTTGCCGATGAAATCGTGCGGCATGTGACAGTCGCCACAGACAGCAAAGGAGTGATGGCTGGCTTTCTGCCAGCCGTCATATTCGCTGCGCATGATGTGGCAATTGACGCAAGCCTCTGGATTGTTCGACAGATAGGATGCCCCGCGGGCGTAGAAAAACGTATAGCCGCCTGCACCCAGGAAAACTCCAATTATTGCACTCAGCAGCAATTTCATATCATGAAAAACAGTTAATTTTTGACTGGAGCAGAGAGTATCACAGATTTGCGAAATCTTCGATACCATGGACCGCACGAATGCCCTGCGTCAATGCCTCCGGCTTCCTAGACGGCAGCCAGGAGCGCTCGTTTGACGAGCGTCTTGGCGATCTGGACTTTGTACTTGGTGGCACTCAACGGCTTGGCGTCTTCAACCGCAGCCGCGCCGGCCGCTTCGGCATTGGCTTCATTGATAGCCTTGCCTGCGATCGCCGCTTCGGCCTTGACCGCGCGATACGGTTTCGGGGCAACGGCATTCAGAGCAATCCTCGGAGCTCCTCCCCCCACCATCACGGCACAGTTGACGATCGGGAAATCGATCGACTTGCGGATGGCGAATTTGAGAAAAGCGCTCTTGGCACCGGCCGGAGGGGTCGGGACCTGGATTTCGGTGATGAATTCGCCGGCAGCGAGAACGGTGTTGCCGGGGAATTTGACATCAAAGAAATTCTCGGCATTGATCTTGCGCGTGTTGGTCACCACGGAGGCATTCAAAGCAATGAGAGCCGGGGCGACGTCGCTGGGATGAACGGCGATGCACTTGTTGACGTTGCCGAAGATGGAGTGATAGCGGTTGTCGCCCATCATAGCAAAGCAGGTCGTGCCACCCTTGCGGACGCAAGGGAACCGGTTTTCCGGCTTCCGGAAGTACCAGCAGCGGTGGAGCTGAGCGATGTTGCCGCCGATGGTGCCCATGTCGCGGACATGGGGCGTGGCGACGCGCAGAGCTGCCTGAGCCAGAGCGGTGTATTTCGCATTGATGTCCTTGTTGGCGGTGATATCCGCAAGGCGTGTGGTGGCACCGATTTTCAGGATACCGGCTTCTTCCTTGATGTAATCGAGACCCGGGGTAACGGTCTTGATGTTAATCACGGCTTCGGGGTACGTGGGAAGGATGTTGTCCTTGAGCCGGCCGATGAGATCGGTGCCCCCGGCAATGATTTCTGTTTTTCCGCCGGCAAGGGCAGTTTTGACCTCGGCCAGGGTTTTTGCATTCGTATGATTGAAACCTTTCATGAGTGTCTCCTCCTATGCCTTGCCCATAGCCTGAGCGGCTTCCATAATTGCGGTAGGATGCCGCGGGTAGGTTCCGCAGCAGCAGATATTGCCGGCGAGAGCCTGTTTGCAGTCATTCTCGGTCGGGTTGGGATTCTTCTGCAGCAGAGCCTTGGCCGAAACGACGAAGCCCGGAGTGCAGTAGCCGCACTGCATCGCGTCCCACTTGCAGTAGGACTGGATGAGGGAGCGCCATTTGGGATCGGCAGCAATGCCTTCAACGGTCTCGATGGATTTGCCCTCGCATTCGACCGCCAGGGTCGAGCAGGAGAGGACGGTTCTGCCGTCAATGTTCACGGAGCAGGAACCGCATACGCCGCGGTCGCACATCTGCTTGGCTCCGGTAAGACCGAGTTTGAACTGCAGGGTGCGCTGAAGAGTCCAATGGGGCTCGATGAGAACTTCGTAGTCCTTGCCATTGACTTTGAGCTTGGTGGTAATGGGAAGGACCTGTCCGGGATGCGCCTGGGCGAAATGGGCCTTGAGGCCGCCGTAGGTGTTGAAATCCTTGGCGCAGATCGGGCACCTGAAATTGGTGATGGTCGAAGGGGCCTCTGCAGCAGCAGCGGCAGCCGCTTCGGTAGACAGGGTCAGACCTGCTCCCAGAGAACTGCCGGCAACCACAGCACCGGCGCTTTTAAGGAAGTTTCTTCTTCCTATCCCAACTCGTTCACTTCCACGGTCGTCTTGATCGGTCATATTGAGCTCCTATTCCTTGGTAGATTAGTCCCACGGCGAACCTGTGTAATTGACCTAAGTCAAGAATACAGAGGAAATATGTTGCAAATCAGAGACGCCCCCCACTCGTCTCCCGGGCTTGCTTCCCTTGCCTTCCTTCCCGGAATCCCCGGATTCGGCAATCAGTTTGTCCCAGCATGAAGCACCGACTCCTTATGCTTTTGACTATCCGATCTCAGGGCAAGCGCAAGGCAGGCAAGAATAATCAAAGCACACCCCAAAGTGGTTACAGCCCCCGCATAGCTGCCGGTTGCGGTCTTGATATATCCGACCACCGTAGGCCCAACAAATCCGCCCAGGTTTCCCACTGAATTGATCCATGCAATTCCAGCAGCGGCCGCGGTGCCACCCAGGGATGCAGTGCTGAGGGCCCAAAATGGCCCTACCATGGATTTGACGCCGGCAAATGCCAGTGCCAATGCCGCCAACGAAAGAACCATATTGGAAGTATGCGCGCTGGCAATGAATCCCAAAGCGCCGGCCAGAGCAGCAACGGCAATATGCCAGCGGCGCTCATCCTGGAGATCGGAATGCCGGCCATTCAATACCATCAGGACGGTAGCGACAATGTATGGAATTCCATTAAGCAGGCCAATGCGGAATTCGCTCAGATCCGAAAAACTCTTAATGATTTGGGGAAGCCACATCTCAAACCCATAGCCTCCGACATTAAGCAGGAAATAGATGCCGCACAGCAGCCAAACACGACCGCTGGTAAAAGCATCCGCCAGGCGGTGTTTGCCGGCCGGCATGGCTTTCTGTTCCGCTTCGAGTTCCGAAATGAGCCGGCTTTTCTCCTCTGCCGTCAACCAGCCTGCCTTCCCGGGTCCATCGGGAAGCACCCAAAAAATAAGAATGCCTACCAGCACGGCAGGAATCCCTTCCAGAAGAAAGAGCCACTGCCAACCGGCCAGGCCGCGAAGCCCATCGAGCTGGAGCAATTTGCCTGAAACCGGCGAGTTGATAAAGCCGGACAATGTGGCAGCTGTGGAAAACAGAGCCACGGTTCGAGCCCTGTCTCGGGCTGGGAACCAGTAGGTCAGATATAAAATCACCCCCGGGAAAAAACCCGCCTCCGCGGCGCCCAGCAGAAAGCGCATCCAGTAAAATCCCGTAGGATTTTTGATAAACATCATGCAGGAGGAAACAATGCCCCACAGCACCATGATGCGGGCAATCCAGATCCGGGCACCAATCCTGTGTAGAATGAGGTTGCTTGGCACTTCGAAGAAGAAGTATCCGATAAAAAACAATCCTGAGCCCCATCCGTAGATCTGGTAATACTTGGACGAATCCACACCGAAAGCTTTCTGAAGCTGGAGCCCGGCAAATCCTACGTTGATCCGATCAATGTACGCAATGATATAGCAGAGAAACAGCAGCGGAATCAGCCGCCAGGATACTTTGGAAAGAGTTTCTTCCAGGTCGGACCTCATCGGGATCTCCTAGGCCTTAATGTATCGGATGCGTGGCTATATTATGAAAAGCAAACCGCGGAAGACATGGAAAAGAGCAGAGAGCTCTGAAATAATCGCTACTTCCCGGCACCCTTCGAGAGGCTTTGGTTGGTCCGCATCAGGTTCTGGAACACTTCCTGGTACGAAGCCTTCTCCTTGAGGCTTGCATACGAGCCGGGGAAATAGGTCAGGGTAATATCGGCGGCTCCATCCTCAAAGGCATTCAGGACCACGGCCGCTCTCTGATCATGCGGCAGCCTTGTGTTGTCGATCATTGGAAAATCAAAAAATCCCACCCAGAACTCCGCTGCGCTTGTTTCGCTGGCCCCACCGTCTCCCTGTGTCTTGATCTCCAGACGCACCTTGAGCTGCCGTGTCTGCTGATCCGCAGCAAGAACGCGAAGCGAAAACACGCGCGTAATATCATTCAGAGTAAGCGTGGCATCATCCAGGGCGAATCCGCCGGGATTCTTTTTCAGACCTTCGAGATCAATCATGCAATCGAATTTCTGTCCGGCGCCTTCCAAAACCAGCATCTGCTTCCGGCTGATCTCGGTTGCCACGCGGTAAAGACGGTCCAGGTACTGTTTCTTTTGTGAATCGCCCGAACTGACAATCTGCCTTTCCAGGTAGACAAACAGCGGCTTCAGATTCAGAGATTCATGAAAATTATAGGAAAGCAGTTCCAGGTTCAGCACGCGCTCGTCCAGCGAGGCGGCTCCCGGACGAAGAAACGACTGGATGATGGAAACAAACATATCCTTGCGAAGCGCGCTTTCCGCTTCTTCGCGCTTGCTCATCAATTCAACCCAGACGCGGGTATTAGTGTCCGTGATCTGCTGACGTTCACGCTCTTTGGCCTCCCGGATCTCCCTGTCTTTCAGATAATTGGAGCCGATAAGACCGATGAGCGCCACCGTTACCGCCGTTATCAGACCACCGCTGGACTGCAGGACAATGCCGATCTTTTCCCAAATATCCCGCTTCTTAGGCTGTTCGTTCTCAATTTCTTCCGACATTGTCTATTTCCTTTTCAGCGTCATTTTCCCACCGGCCGTCTCGACCACATAATCGTACCGGGTGGCTTTTTCAAAACTGAATACGTCGGCGGTCGGCTTTTGGTCCTTATAAAAGGCCGTCAGCAAACCTTTTCCCTTCTCCGCCGCAAAAATGTGATAGGTTCCGGTTTTGTCGATGATTCCCGTAAAGGTTTTCCCGGCGACGGTTACTTCCACCTTGGTACCTTCGGGAACCGCCTTGTTTCCATCCACGATGGTTCCGAAGATCTCGCCGCCCATTGCCATGGAAGCTAAGGAAAAAACAAGTGCCGTGCAGATCAACAATTTCATTGTACCCTCCCGATTGTTATCCTGGTCACTCTACCGCAACAACTGAAAAAAACAAATCGCGCCCTGATCCAATTTCCCGGGCAATTTCGCATTCAAGAATAGGCCGACAATACGGCCGATCAAAAACACCTCATTAAGTTTCAGAAATTCAGGAGGAAAATAACAATGCAACGACACCTAATAATTGTCATAGCTGCATCCCTATTCCTTCTCGCTGCCTCCCTGGCGCATGCCGAGGATGGTAGCCACGGCGGTCAGGGGTATGTCTTTTTCGCTCCGGGAGCGCTGGTTCAAAATGGAAGCCACTTGGGAATGGTGCATTTTGGAGGTGGTGGAGAAGGGTTGCTTTACAAAGGCCTGGGCGCGGGAGCGGAATTGGGATATGTCGCCCCATGGCAGGAAACTTCCAACGGCATCGGACTGCTCTCCTTAAATGGCTCGTACCAATTCCAGCGAAACCGGAAGGTTTCTCCGTTCGTTACGCTCGGTTATTCGCTTGGCTTTCGCAGCGGTCACATCAACATGATCAATTTTGGCGGAGGCGCACACTGGTGGTTTGCCAACAGGGTTGGACTTCGTATGGAATTTCGCGACCATCTCTACAGCAGAACCGATCTCCATTACCTGGAAGGCAGAATCGGGCTGTCATTCAGATAAACAGGAATGTTGGATTCGTGAAATGCACGGCCGAAGCCCTGGATTTCACGAATCTGCTCCCTTCTGGAATTCAAGCGCAATGAGGGGAGCCTCGGGATTGCCTTCATGCTTGATGAATACAAACACCTCCATCCCCTGCGCCGCCCACGACTGAATCCGCTGCTGCCATTCCCGGCGTCCATCCGGCGTATACTGCGATTTTCGCAGCCGCAGGTAAGTAAATTGTGTTGTCAGTTGAATCGGCGTTGTCTTTTCATCCGAATCATTGATGCAGAGCGCGGCAGAGTAGTTTTGCAGAATCTGATATGTCGACGGATCGAACCAGGAATCGTGCCGGAATTCAAAGACGACCCGAATTTCCCTTGGCAGAGCTTCCAGGAAGGCGGTCAGCTTTTCGTTGTTGCATTTGAAAAATGGCGGAAGCTGAAAAAGAATCGCTCCAAGTTTCTGCTGCAGTCCCATTGATGTCCTGATGAAGTATTGAAGCGCATCCGAAGGGAGGCTTAGACGTTCACTATGGGTAACGCGGCGCGGCGCCTTCAGAACAAACCGGAAATTATCCGGAACCGATGCGCTCCATGAACTGATTTTGGATTCGTTTGGAATCTGGTAGAAGGTGTTGTTCAGTTCAACACTGCGAAATTGCGTGCCATAAAAACGAAGGAAGTTTTTTCTGGAGACATCTGCCGGATAGAAGCTCGGCTTCCATTCCGGGTAATCATATCCAGATGTTCCTACATCGATCCGCGCCATAGGCCTAAGCAAGAAGCCGGAAGTCAGGAACTGGAAGGCAGGATCCGGAATCCGTCACCTGCTTCCAACACACGTCGAAATAAGTTTATAACTTAACCGGACTCATTGAAATGCCTCACCGGGGCCTGACCGGCAATCGCTCTACTGCACCGTAGTGCCGCTGGAGGGTTTGCCGCCTTCAGTCTGCTTGCTCCGCTGAGCTTGAAGTGCCTGTATCAGCCCGTCCACGATCTGAGTCGGTATGGCAATCACCGCTTTCACCGGCGCGGGCAAAGTTCCGGTTTTCTGCATTTTCAACGCTTCCTCTTCGCTCTGGGGGCCGATGACGTCGCAAAAGGTAAGAGTGCAGTCCAGGGGAGACACGCTTACCTGGACATAGTTGGAATATACTCTCGGAGAACTGATCGAGTGATCCGCAATAATCTGTACCGGTCTTTCCTCGTTCGGCATGTTGTTCCCTCACTTAAGTTGTAGATTTATCCTGGAGGCCAGTGGAGCATTCGTCCGCCCAGGATATGGATGTGCAGATGAAATACCGTCTGGCCGGCTTCGGCATTTGTGTTAATTACAGTCCGGTAACCCGTTCCATCGATTCCCTGCTCCTTTGCAATGCGACCTACCACCGTCAACATATGCCCCAGCAGCACTTTATCATTTTCCAGATCATCGTTCAGCGATGTGATGTGCTTGCGCGGAATCACCAGCAGGTGAACCGGCGCTTTGGGGCTGATATCCTGGAGGACAAGGCACTGATCGTCCTCATAGAGGATTTTTGCCGGCTTTTCGTGAGCCGCCACCTGGCAAAAAATGCACCCGAACATTTTCATCTTTCCTTTTTGATAAGCATAAAAAAGCAGTTTCCTGATGGCAAAGGGAAGCATACTCAAAGGCTGCAGGTTACAGATTGCCGGCTGCAATCTTCGATGGGCATCGGTCAATCTGTGACGGATGAAAGGTTCAGCTCACTCTTTCAATATTAGCCCCGAGGCCCGCCAGTTTCTGTTCGATCCGGCAATAGCCGCGGTCCAAATGATAGACGCGATCGATCCACGTCTCACCCTGGGCAACGAGAGCCGCCAGAATCAGAGACGCACTGGCGCGGAGATCGGATGCGAGAACTTTGGCTCCGGTCAGCGGTTTCCCGCCTTTTACCAGGGCTTGCCTGCCATCAATTGTAATATCCGCTCCCATTCGGATCATTTCGAGCGCATGCATGAAACGGTTCTCAAATATGGTTTCGGTGATGACGGCACTGCCGTCCCCCTGTGTCATCAATGCCATATACTGTGCCTGCATGTCTGTGGGAAAGGCTGGGTAGGGATGCGTAGTCACATTTTTTGACAGGATCGGATCCTTCCCGCGAACCCGGAAGCCATTTGCATCGGTGGTAATATCAGCCCCAGTCTGAGTTAGCTGGGAAAGAACAGACATCAGATGCTGCGGACAGCAGTTTCGAACCTCCACATCCCCCCGAGTAATGGCAGCGGCCACAGCGAAGGTGCCGGCTTCAATGCGATCTGGAATAATGCGATACCGGCATCCGTGCAGTTCCTTAACGCCCTGAATTCGGATGGTGCGGGTTCCATCTCCCTCGATGCGCGCACCCATGGCTCGCAACAGGCCGGCCAGGTCACTGACCTCGGGCTCACAAGCCGCGTTGTCCAGAATGGTTTCCCCCTCGGCCAGGGTGGCAGCCATCATGAGGTTTTCCGTTCCGGTAACAGTCACCGTATCCATCAGGATACTGGCTCCGTGCAGGCCTTCGGAGGAAGCCTCTACGTATCCATGCACGACGTCGCACTTCGCGCCCATCTGCTCCAGCCCCATCAGGTGCAGGTTCACGGGCCTGGCGCCTATGGCACACCCTCCGGGTAGCGATACTCGGGCTTTTTTAAATCTCGCAACCAGGGGGCCAAGCACCAGGATGGAAGCCCTCATGGTTTTTACCAGCTCATAGGGAGCCTCCGGCGCACGAATATCCGACGCTTTCAGCACAGCGGTGCCATTTTCCTGGACTTCTGCCTCCGCGCCCATTTCCTGCAGCAGCCTGCGCGTTGTCAGAATGTCGCGGACATACGGTATGTTTTCCAGGAACAGCGCCTCAGCAGAAAGCAAAGATGCCGCCATGGCCGGCAGTGCCGCATTCTTTGCACCGCTGACGTCTACGCAGCCCTTCAGGGGGCTCCCTCCAACAACTCGAATCTTATCCATTAAACACTCCAGGAAGCTTGCGCCCGACGAGGCACCGTGGAATTCCCTGCAGATCGGGCAAAATCGCTTCCACGCTCAACCCCGCATCATTTGCCAGTTGATGGACTTCGTCTGCCTGTCCCGCGCCGAGTTCAAGCAGAAGGTACCCTCCCGCCCTCAGCCGTGAAGGAACTTCCGGGATCAACTCCTGGTACAGTTCCATCCCGGTTTCACCCCCAAAAAGAGCGCGGTGCGGCTCGTGATTTCTCACTTCCGGAGGGAGACTACCACAATCTTTCAGCGCGACATAAGGAGGATTGCAGAATATGAAATCAAAGGATGGAACACGCGGAAAGCAATCGAGAAGATTCGACCGGATCAGATGAATACGCCCGGAAACTCCATGACGGATCATATTCCCACGGGCAATCCGAAGCGCAGCCTCCGATATGTCGACCGCACAACCATTACAATCCGGAACTTCGTACGCGATCGAAGCGGCAATGCACCCGGACCCTGTTCCGATATCAAGAAACCGCGTTCCGCCAGGGGGCTGGTTTCTGATTAAGTGGATCGCCCTTTCAACAAGGATTTCAGTTTCCGGCCGAGGAATCAGAACTCCGGGTCCGACGCGAAAGACCAGACCGTAGAATTCCTGTTCGCCCGTGAGATACTGAAGCGGCTCCCCTCCGGTCCGGCGGGTAATCAAACTCTGTAGGCGTTCCCATGCGTCCCGTGAAAGAACCTCTTCCGGGTGGCTTATCACTCGTACACGATCCCAGCCAAGAACAAATGCAATCAACAGATCCGCCGTGAGGCGAGGAGACTTTATCTGCGCCCGCTGCAGCTGCTCTTCTGCCCATGCCTTGGCAGTAGCGATCGTGTGCATGGTCGTCTAAACCTCAAAGGCGCGATTATTTGAACCAGCGGCTCACCGGCCAAATACACTCTGCCGCTTACACGGCTTCTTTCAGCTTTTCCGCCTGGAAGTGCGTAATCAGCGCATCCAGCACGGCGCTGATATTTCCATCCAGGATATCCGGCAGGTTATGCACCGTCAATCCGATGCGATGATCGGTGACGCGATTCTGTGGGAAGTTGTAGGTTCGTATCTTTTCGCTTCGATCTCCGCTTTTCACCTGGCTCCGGCGATTTTCGGCAATCGACTTCTGCTGCTCTTCCAGCGCCTTTTCGTACAACCTGGAGCGAAGCACGCGCATCGCTTTTGCCCGGTTTTTGATTTGCGATTTTTCATCCTGGCAGGAGACCACTTCGCCGGTCGGGATATGAGTAATGCGAACGGCCGAATAGGTCGTGTTTACCGACTGGCCACCCGGCCCCGAGGAACAAAATGTATCAATCCGGATATCCTTTTCGTTAATCACAACCTCGACTTCATCCGCCTCGGGCAGCACGGCAACCGTCACAGCCGAGGTATGGATGCGGCCATTTGCTTCTGTTGCAGGAACGCGCTGAACTCTATGGGTTCCACTTTCGTACTTCAGCTTGCTGTAGGCACGATCCCCTTCCAGCATGGCAATAATTTCTTTGAAGCCACCTACCTCAGATTCGTGCTCCTCCATGATTTCGACGCGCCAGCCGGAACGTTCCGCATACCTGGAATACATGCGGAATAGCTCCGCGGCAAACAAGGTTGCCTCGTTGCCCCCGGTTCCCGCCCGGATTTCCAGGAGCACGTTCTTTTCGTCATTGGGATCTTTGGGCATCAGAAGAACCTGCAGCGCCTTCTGGCATTCCGTCTCCTGCGTCTGCAGGGACTGCAGCTCTTCATCGACCATCTTTTTCATTTCGGAATCGGTTTCCGACTCAACAAGAACTTTCGTATCCTCGATCCCCTGAAGGACAGTCTTGTATTCGCGAAATTTTTCCACCACGGCATACAGGTCCCGATGGGCTTTTGCCTGCTTCTGATAAGCAGCCTGATCCGCAAGAATCACAGGATCTGCGAGCGAAGCGGTTATTTCATCAAACTTCTTTTCAAGGGCATTTAGTTTGTCAATCATAGGGTATCCATGAAAGGAATGGAGGCAAAAGGACGCGGGCGTGTCCCGCTAGGCGGCTGTCTGCTCTTCTCGAGCTTTGATTCCATCCAGCTCCAGCGATTCCTTGAGGGCGCGGATGGCAATTTCCAGCTGGTCGTCCGACGGCTCTTTGGTGGTAATGCGCTGCAGCGTCAACCCGGGTAGTACCATCAGCCGGAAAACTCCCCGTTGGTATCGCGAAGCCGAGAAACGTATCAGCTCATACGATAAACCGGATACAACCGGCACCAGCACGATGCGCGAAAGGAATATCGCCCAGAAAGCGCTCAATTTGAAGATTGAGAAAACAATAATGCTCACCACCATCACAACCAGCAGGAAGCTGGTCCCACAGCGCGGATGCAATGTCGACTTCTTGCGGGCATTGTCTATGGTCAGCTCTTCCTTGGCTTCCCAGGTATGCACAACTTTGTGCTCGGCTCCGTGATATTGAAAAACACGGCGGATATCCTTCAGAAAGCTGATCACAATGATGTAGGTCAGGAAGAAAATAACGCGGATCAGGCCATCAACGAGGTTGAAAACCAGCCAGTTGTGTACAGCGGGAATATACCCCCGCAACCAGCTTGTAATCCAAAGGGGCAGCAGGATAAAAAGAAGAACCGCGACTGCCACGCCCAAAACCATGGACATGGCAACCGGCACAAACGAGTTCTCTTTTTCGCTTTTCTGGGATTTTTTCTTCTTATCGTTCTCATCAATGTCTGCCATCGAGGCATTGATGGAGAAATTCAGGGTTCGAATCCCCAGATACAAGGATTGAACCAGGACCGCAAAACCCCGAATGACAAACCAGGATAGAGGCTTCCAGTACTCGGACACACGCTTGACGGGCTCCTTTTTGACTTCTATGGAGCCATCAGCGCGACGGACGGCAACGGCATAGGCATGAGGCGTACGCATCATGACCCCTTCGATGACCGCCTGCCCCCCAACCAGTATGTCTTCAGGCGAAGCTTTGGCTTTATTGTCCGACATCGACAATCTCAGGACCTAGACCGATTTCTTCTTATCCAAACCGTAGCGCTTCTGGAACCGCTCAATACGACCGGCGGTATCAATCAGCTTCTGCTTTCCGGTAAAGAAAGGATGACAGGCGGAGCACATTTCCAACCGGATCTCCGACTTTGTAGACCGTGTCTCAAATTTGTTACCGCAGGCGCAAGTCACAACAATCTTTTGATATTTGGGATGAATTCCTTCTCTCATTTCGTCCTCTTCATTCGGGCACACTCCAAGCGAGCGGCACAAGATAAAACGCAAAGTATACCATTGAGAACAATCTGCCGCCAGCCATTTTCGATAGGGAAAGGGATTCGAGATTCCTGATTTCAGATTCCGGCAGGTAAGTAGGTGTCGTTGGCGGGATGGCGGTGTTTCCCAGTGGGTTGGCAGGAATTTGGAATCCGGAATCAGAAATCGGCTGTCCCTGTGCCTGCAACTCAAAAGGAATCAACATGAAAACTTGTCCAATAGATTTTATTGTGGTAGTGTGTACCGTTCTTTTGCTCCCCGTTGCAGAATCTGATCAGTTCGGATGAACTGCAATGCCCAAAACTCTATGGGGATAATGAAGGTATACTTTCATAATAACTGTTTTGACGGGCTGGCTTCGGCCTCTGTTTTCAGCAATTTTTACGTAAACTCCATCCGAAAAAATTGTGAATTTCAGTATGAGGGATTGGCTCATCGCGCCGGCCAGTTATTTCTGGATGTGCAGTTTGACGGGGATGAGAACGCCATCGTGGATTTCAAATATTCGAGCGATCCACGCCTGACGTGGTGGTTTGACCACCATCAAAGTGCATTCCTAAGTCCTGAGGATGAAGCGCACTTCCGGGCTGATCGCAGCGGAAGAAAATTCCACGATCCAACCTACCGCTCCTGTACGAAGTTCATCGTAGAAATGCTCCAGAAGCACTTCGGGTTCGATTCCAGCCGCCTAAGCGAATTGATCAAGTGGGCCGATATTATTGATGGCGCACAATTTGTGAGCGCACAAAGCGCGGTGGAACTCCAGGAATCGGCAATGAAGCTGATGATGGTCATTGAAGGGGTTCGCGACAGCAATCGGATCTATGGACTCATCGGCGAATTCCAGAAGAGATCCATGGACGAAATCATGCAGCTGGATTGGGTCCAGGAATCCTTCCGGCCTCTCTATGAACGGCATCTGCGTTCTATCGACATTATCAAACGGCATGCACACTGCTCGGATAGCACTGTTTTCTTTGATATCAGCGGCCACGACCTGGAGGGCTACAACAAGTTCATCCCCTATTATCTCTTCCCGCAGGCCACCTACTGTGTCGGAGTAAGTCTTTCAAGTTTCAGAGCCAAGATCTCGGTCGGCTCCAATCCCTGGAGTCCTCGCCCGCGCAGGCAGAATCTGGCAGCACTTTGTGAGCGCCACGGAGGAGGAGGACATCCGGTCGTCGGCGCAATCTCCTTTGCCCCAAATGAACTGGAAAAAGCCAGAGCCATTGCCCAGGAGATTGCAGCTGAATTGCGCAAAGACCCCTAGTCGCTATGCCCGAAACCGACTCTCTGCAGCATCCTCGCCTGCGGCCGGTGGAAGCATTCCCGGTCCAAATGAATAATCAGGAATATGTTTGTGTGCGGGATCCACAAACCCTTGCCGAGCAACCCATCTTTTTGAATCAAACACTTCTATTCCTCGTTTCGCGCATGGACGGGGAGCATTCGCTGCGCGATATCCAGGCGGAGTTCTTCCGCGCCAGTGGAGAAATCCTTCCGATTGAAACGCTGGAAACCCTGGTCCGGCAACTGGATGAACAGCATTATCTCGACAGCCCCTCCTTTAGTGTCTATTACAGGGGCTTGCTGGACCAGTATCTGGCCGCTCCTTCCCGCCCGGCGCGCCATGCGGGATCCGCGTATGAAGCGACGCCAGAAGCTCTCTCTGCACAAATTAAGGACTTCTTTGCTCTGCCCGAAGGTCCCGGTAATAATTCCATCCCGGATATCTCACGGCCGCTGCGCGGGCTGATTTCGCCGCATATTGATTTCACCCGGGGCGGGAGCACTTATGCCCATGCCTACAAAGCACTTGCCGATAGTCCCAAAGCGGATCTCTACATCCTGTTTGGCACCTGTCACACGCCGATGCCGGCGCGATTCGCCATAACCGATAAGGACTATGAGACTCCACTGGGAACAGTCAAAACGGACAAGGATTTCGTCGCACGGCTTCAATCCCGTGTGGGAAATCGGTATATGGATGGTTTTTCACACCGCAATGAGCACTCGCTTGAATTCCAGGTTGTCTTTCTGCGCTATATCATGCGAAAGAAGCCGGACTTCAAGATAGTCCCAATCCTGGTCAACTCCTTCCAGGACATCTATTCCTCCGGCAGAACAGCTCAGGAAGACCCCGAGATCAGCGCTATCGTCGGAGCTATCCGCGAAACCATGCAGGAAACGAGGGGACGCATCTGCATTATCGCCGGAGCGGATTTGGCTCACGTGGGAAAGCGCTTTGGTGACCCTTCCGGTCCCACCGAACAGTCCCTGCAAAAAGTCGAACGCGAAGACCGCATTTTTCTTCATTTCATCGAGCAGGGAGACGCGGAAGGCATGTTCTGTTCAATCGCCGAAGAAGACGACCGTCGAAGAGTCTGCGGATATCCTCCAATTTATATGACCCTTCGCTGCATGGACCAGCCGCGAGGCAAACTTCTTCAATACCGGCAATGGTCCGACCTGAGTGCCGGGGCCGCCGTCACCTACGCCGCATTGGCATTGTATTGATCCGCCAGTTACAATTTGACTGTCAGGTTGAAGATTCCTTCGTGATGAATTCATAGCGTTCCGCGGCCGGTTTGGGATAGAGTGTATAGACCACCATGCCTGAAGAGACAATTCTTGTAGTTGACGATGAGCTGGCCAATCTCCAGAAACTCCATCGAACGTTCATCCATCGCTATCCCGTTTTGAGCGCCGGCTCCGGGAGTGAAGCTCTGGAACTGGCCCGGAAAAATGAAAATGTCGCGGTCATCATTGCAGACCAGCGAATGCCGGACATGACAGGGATAGAACTCCTGCGGAAGACCCTCGATATTCTGCCGCACGCAATTCGCATCATCTTGACCGGGTATACAGACAGCGATGTGCTTATGGAAGCCATCAACAGCTGCAAAGTGTTTCGCTATATCGTCAAGCCATGGGAACCGCCGGACCTGCTGATAACAGTGGAACGCGGACTGGAAGCTTATCGACTGGCGCGGGAGAACGAGCTTTTTCGCAAGGAACTGGTTCGCAGGGAGCGCCTGGCTCGCGAATTGGAAATTGCCAGGGAAATTCAGCGATATATTCTCCCGCCTGCCGCCCCGGAAATGGACGGATATGAAATGGCGGTGGAGTATCATCCAGCTCGCGAGGTGGGAGGCGACCTTTATGATTTTGAGTGCGATTCCAATGCGCTCCAGGTCATAATCGGCGATGTATCTGGAAAATCAATCCCCGCAGCACTTTACGGAGCTGTTTTCAGCGGGCAATTGCGAGCTCTTTTCCCGGCAGGCAAATCCCCCGCGGATGCACTCGAATTTCTCAACAGCAACCTCGTAGCCAGATACCAGTCAGGCAATTATATTGCTGTAACATATTGCCGGCTTAATCTTGAGGATGGCTCAGGTATACTTGCTAACGGGGGCATGCCTTTCCCCTTCCTCGTTCGAGGGAATACCGTCACCAGGCTGACAGTGCCGGGAGTACCACTTGGATTGCTGGAGGGAACCAGCTACAAACCGCTGGATTTTCATTTGGATCCGGAAGATACGCTGGTTCTATTCAGTGATGGAACGACGGACGCATTAAACAAAGAAGAACATTTTTACGATATTGATCGCTTTGCGGAATCCATCCAGCGCCATTCGACTCTGAATGTGGCCGGGATGCTGAAGAGTGCGTACTCGGATGTAATGGAGTTTATCGCGGGCGCCGAATTAAGCGACGATATAACGATGATTGCCTTGCGGCGAACAAAATAGGGGTCACACATGCTGCTTATCAGAAATATCGCGCAAATCGTCACGCTCGGCGGAGGGCCGATCCCAAGGGTAGGCAATTCAATGTCCAACCTTGGCATTATCGAAAACGGCGCCATCCTGATTCGCGGGGAACGAATTGTGTGGGTGGGCCCCACCAAAGACCTTCCGGTTCGAGAACCCGGAATCCGGTACCAGACTTTGGACGGCGTCGGGCTGGATTTGGTAGCGATTCCCGGCTTCGTCGACCCGCACACGCACCCGATCTTTGCGGGCACTCGTGTTGACGAGTATGACCTTCGCATTCAAGGCAAGAGCTACGATGAAATCGCGGCCGAAGGTGGAGGCATTTCGGAAAGCGTCGGACAGTTGCGAGCAGCCACCCATAGCCAACTCCTGGAGAGATCCGAACGCTATTTCAGGAGCTTCCTTTCCCATGGAACCACGACCATCGAAGCCAAAAGCGGCTATGGTTTGAGTTTTGATGATGAGCTGAAGAGCATGCATGTCCTGGGTGCACTCCGTGAGCGCAGCCGGCTGGAAATCGTCCCGACCTTTATGGGGGCGCATGCGATCCCGGTGGAATATGCCGCTTCCAGAGACCAGTATATTCGGCAGGTCACCGACAGGATGATTCCGCAGGTGGTCGGCGAAGGGCTGGCACATTACTGCGATGTTTTCTGCGAAAAAGGCTATTTTACCGTGGAGGAAGCTCGAACCATTTTAAAGGCGGCAAAAGAGGCGGGATTGGGCCTGCGCGTTCATGCCGATGAACTGTCCCCCAGCGGTGGAGCCATGCTTGCCGCAGAGCTGGAAGCCGCCAGTGCCGACCATTTGCAATATATTGACGACGTCGGCATTGAAGCTTTGAAACAGGCGGGGACGGTGGCGACGCTCCTCCCCGGCACCGCATTCAATCTGGGGATGATGAAATATCCGCCTGCGCGAAAGCTGATCTCCGCGGGAGTGCCGGTGGCACTGGGCACCGATTTCAACCCGGGAACCTGTTTCACGCTCAACATGCAGATCATTCTGGCGATTGCATGTACCCAGATGCGCATGACGCCTGCCGAGGCCATAACCGCGGCAACGGTCAATAGCGCCTACTCCCTGGGCCTTTCGGACAGGCTGGGGACCATCGAAGAAGGAAAGCAGGCGGACATCGTTCTCATGGACGTGTCGGATTATCGGGAATTGCCCTACTTTTTTGGCATCAACCATTGTGTCGTGACGGTCAAGAAGGGAAATGTCGTTATCAACAGATTGGAACAGCCTTGAGCAAGATTATTGAGTGCGTCCCCAATTTCAGCGAAGGAAGGCGCAGAGAGGTCGTTGATGCTCTATGTGCCGCTTTTACCAGCGTGCCCGGAGTTGCTCTTCTCGACAGGGAAATGGATGCCGCTCACAATCGCTGTGTCCTTTCGGTTGCCGGGCCGCCGGATGCCATAGCCGAGGGAGTTCTATCAGCCGCAGGCAAAGCGATTGAACTCATAGATCTGAGACAGCATCAAGGAGAACACCCTCGCATGGGGGCTGTTGATGTCATCCCTTTTATCCCGATTTCCGACACAAGCATTGAAGAATGCATTGAGCTTTCCGTCCGCGTAGCCCAAACCATCGCCGAACGCTATTCGGTTCCAGTCTATCTTTACGATCAGTCGGCTCGCATTCCTGAACGACGAGACCTTGCCTATGTGCGCAAGGGCCAGTTTGAGGGGATCCGGGAGGAAATTCGAACGCATCCGGAGAGGAAGCCTGATTTCGGGCCCTCCGAAATCCACCCCTCGGCCGGCGCAACGGCTGTCGGGGCGCGCCACCCTCTGGTTGCTTACAATATCTATCTCCGATCCGGCGACTTGCGGATAGCCAAGGAGATTGCGCGCTCGATCCGTTTTGCCGATGGCGGTCTGCGCTATCTGAAAGCTCTCGGTTTCGAGATCAGGGACCGGCAGCAGGTTCAGGTATCCATGAATCTTACCAATTACGCGTCGACGCCCTTATTTCGCGTATTTGACCTGGTATCGCGCGAGGCTGCGCGCCATGGCGTGGCCATTGCTTCCAGCGAGATTGTCGGATTGATTCCGCAAAAAGCCCTGGATGATTCAGCGGGATACTACCTGCGGCTCGAGAACTTCAACAGCGATCAGATTCTGGAAAACAGGCTTCGGGAATCCCTGGCCTCGAATCCTGGAATCGATGCATTCCTGTCCAGCGTGGCCGATATCTCCCCACTTCTCCCGGGCGGAGGCAGTGTTGCCGCCGTTGCCGGATCTCTCGCAGCCGCCCTGGGTGAAATGATGTCCGGCCTGACCGAAGGCAGGAGCAAATTCGCAGGAGTGGATGCCGAGGTGCGCGAGATTCATTCAAGGCTCACAACTGCCAGGAACGCAATGAGGCGGCTGGTGGATGACGATTCGGCAGCCTTCAGCAGCGTTATGGATGCGCTGAAGCTTCCGAAGGAAACGGAGGATCAGAAGAAATTGCGGGCGGAGGCGGTTGAACTGGCTACCAGGAAAGCTACAGAAACTCCACTGCGCACAGCGCATATTTCTGTTGAGATCCTGCAGGCTATAAGCGTTCTGGTGAGAGTTGGAAATCCGAATGCCCGATGCGACGCGGCGGTGGGCGCTCAGATGGCCTGTTCGGCATTAAAAGGTGCCCAATATAACGTCCTGGCCAACATTAAATCCTTGAAAGATAAGGCATTTGCCGAAAACTGCCGTAAAGAGGTCTCGGATCTGGCCCGGCAAGGGCAAGCCATTCTTCAGCAAATTGATTCCGAAATCATCGGAGTGTAGACGCCGTAGAAGTAATCCAGCAGCCAAACGGACCACGGTCCCAACGGGGTTTCTCCTGCATGAATAACCGGGTCCGGAATTCAACGAGGACTGGAGATAGCAGTTCCGCATCCGTCTACTGATGCGGTTTGGACGCTGCTCTGGTTAACTCTTCTCGTTCTTATTCTGCGGCTCTTCCTGGCCGGCTTTGAGCGAAGACTTGAAATTCCTGATTCCCTCTCCAAGTCCCTTGCCCAATTGTGGGATCTTATTGACTCCAAAGATCAGGATAACGATCACAAGGATGACAATAAGTTCACCAGTCCCAAGACCAAACATAAGCTACCTCCAAATTAGGGAAACGAGTCATATTGAGAGTACTGTATTGATCCGGTAGAAGTCAAATCATAGTGGACTTCGTTCCCTGCCCGGGGAGCATCCCGGGAGCCTTTATGCAACATGGATCGTCCCCAAAAAAAGGCTTGAGTCCGGCCCAGAGTCCCGTCGGCATCAACGTTCCCGTTTGTTGAGAAACAGGCGATACGCCCTCGGATCCCAGCCCATGGCTCCGTAATCCCAAAGCTATGGTATATCTATAGCTATACCCCCAAATAAATCGCTTGTGTGGACGCGTGAAATGTCCTATAAATCACGGGCTGTAGGCATAAAACTTGCACCTTATCATTCAGGAGCATCTGCGAAGGCTTTCATGTGGCCTTTCGCTTCTTGAGCGCCTCCCTCGAAAGCTCGCGATGATCCGGGCACTAGATATTTGAAAAAACACTCGATGTTCTTCAGTCCTGCCCTTGATTGTCCAGCGGTAAAGCTGAGAATCATCCGATCTGTTTTCCCGGACCGGCCGCAGGCAGGAGATTCTCTCGAAAGGAGCAGTTCAAGTTGAAGATAATTGGTGAAAAGATCAACGGAACCCGCAAGCGCGTGCAACAGGCTATTATGGAACGCGATGCGAAATTCATCCAGGATTTGGCTTTGAGCCAGGCAGCAGCCGGCGCTGACTGGCTGGATGCCAATGCAGGAACCGCCCCGCAACGCGAACCGGAAGATCTCATTTGGCTGGTTGAAAATATTCAGGCCGTGACCGAAACTCCGATCTGTCTCGACAGCGCCAATCCCGCGGCATTGGAAACAGCCATCAAGGTAGTAAAGAAAACCCCGATGATCAACTCGATCAGCGCTGAACCGCACCGCCTGACTGGCGTGCTGCCGCTTGTTGCTCAATACAAGACTCCCGCGATTGCGCTGGCCATGGATGAAAAAGGAATTCCAAAAACAAGGGAAGATCGCCTGAACGTCATTCGCAAGCTTCTCGGCGAAACCCGCAAAGTTGGAATTCCGGATGACTCCCTATATTTCGATCCCCTGGCGATGACCATTGCAACCGGGCAGGATAACGGCATGGTCTTCTTCGATACCATCCGTTCTATTCGCAGCGAATTTCCCGAAGTTCACATTACCTGTGGCCTCAGCAATATCTCTTTCGGAATGCCGGCTCGCGCGTACATCAATCGCATCTTCCTGACTCTTGCCATGCAGGCTGGGCTCGACAGTGCGATTTGCGATCCCAATGAACACGAGATCAAAACCACAATGCTGGCCACTGAGCTTTTGTTGAACCAGGACAGACATTGTCTCAAGTATACCAAAGCATTTCGCGCTGGAGTTTTTAACAGGCCACCATCCGGGGCCGGCAAGGCATAATCCGTTGGCAAGGAACTTTTGAATAATTTCTACTAAAGGAAGCAAAAAAGGAGAGCTCTATGTCGAAAGAATTAATCGATGCCGTCGTTGATATGCGTGAAGAAGACGCTGTAAAGATTGCTGAAACCCTGCTGAATTCCGGGGCCGATCCGCTCGGTCTTCTGGACGACTGCCGTGAAGCGCTTGGCATTATCGGTGGCAAGTTCGCCGCTGGTGAATGCTTTGTCCCTGAACTGATTCTGGCCGGCGAAATGCTGCGACAGGTTGGCGCGCTGGTAAAGCCCAGGCTTGCCACTTCAGGCGCGGGCGCCCAGAAAAAGATCGGCAAGATCGTCTTCGGAACGGTGGAAGGCGACATCCATGACATCGCAAAAGATATCGTGGTTTTCATGCTGGACATCAACGGTTTCGACGTAATGGATCTGGGCGTCGATGTGCCGGTTGCGAGATTTGTTGAGGCCGTAAAGGAATTCAAGCCTCAGGTCGTCGGTCTCAGCGGCTTCTTGACACTCGCTTATGACCCGATGAAAAACACCGTACAGGCCCTAAAGGATGCGGGACTTCGGGACAGCGTCAAGATCATGATCGGCGGCGGGCAGATGGATGACCAGGTTGCCGCGTATGCAAAGGCAGATGCCTACGGCAAGGACGCCATGGCAGCCGTTACCCTGTCCAAGGGATGGGTAGGGGCGAAATAACCATGCCAAAACCGGATAATTTCGATAGTTTATCTCCCGATCAGAAGCGTCAAGCGCGGCTGGATGCGTGGGTAAACCACGAGAACCTCGAATTTAAGAATCCGGAAGCTGAAAAAGCGTACCGGGAACGCGCTCAGATGTTTGTTGACGTTTTCCTGCTGAAAAAGCCCAAACGGGTGCCCGTGACTATTTCCACGGGCTTCTTCCCATTCCTGCACGCCGGGTTCACCTGCAAAGATGCAATGTACGATTATGCAAAACTCGGCAAGGCAATGAAGCAATTTCATACTGAGTTCATGCCTGACGCTACCGCGTCTGCGGGGCTTTACGCACCTGGCACCATTCTGGAAATCCTGGACTATAAGCTCTATCACTGGCCGGGCCACGGAGTACCGGAAAACACGTCTTACCAGTGCGCTGAAGCGGAATTCATGAAGGCGGATGAGTATGGAGCGTATCTGAACGACCCCAGCGATTATTTTATCCGCACTTACCTGCCTCGTGTCATGGGAGCGTTGGAACCATGGAAGGAGCTTCCGCCCTTCACGAACCATCTGGAGCTCCCGTTCATTCCGTGGGGAATGCTGCCCTTTGGTCTGCCTCATATTCAGGAAACTTTAAAAAAACTGATGAAAGCCGGCGAAGTCGCGCTGGAATGGGCTGGGAAGGTCGCAGAAATTGACAGCGACAACATCACCAGCCTGGGGCTGCCGAAATATCAGGGCGGTTTCTCAAAGGCACCATTTGACGTCATCGGCGATACCATGCGTGGCACGCGCGCGATGATGCTCGACACCTTCCGCAAAAAGAAGGAGATCCTGGATGCCTGTGAGCGGAATATCCCTTTCATGACAAAAATGCCGTATGGAGCGTATAACTGGGGTGCGGCTCCAACAGTATTTTTCCCGCTGCATAAAGGCGCAGACGGCTTCATGTCGCCGAAGAGCTTCAAGGAACTGTACTGGCCGTCCTTTAAGCAGGTCATGCTCAATCTGATTAACGATGGTATGATCCCATTCCTGTTTGTCGAGGGAAGCTATAACCAGCGGTTGGATCTGATTACCGATCCCGATATCCCGGCTGGCAGCACCATCTGGTATTTCGACAAGACGAATATGAAGGAAGTCAAAAAGCATCTCCAGGGATGGGCGTGCTTCGCGGGCAACTTCCCTTCATCTCTCTTGAAAACCGGGACTCCCGAGCAGGTCAAAGAACACTGCACGCAACTGTTGAATGATCTTGCCGGAGACGGCGGATACTATATGGTTAACGGCGCGGTGCTCGATGAGGCGAATGCGGATAATCTGCATACGTATATCGATACCGTCAAATCCTACAAATACTAGTCGAGTTGTTTCGATGGCATCGGCCCGGGGATTGGTTCTCATCCCCGGGCTTTTTTATTTTTGGGAAGTCCGTGGCTAAAAGGAGGCTATCGATCTGCCACGGGCTTTATGAATTTTGAGGTAGCCACAATGCTCCCGCCCTTCACTTTCAACGGTTTTTTCTTTTGAAACAGGACAGCTTTGGATATGATCGGGGCCAGTTTCCAATCCAGCAGAGGACGAGTATGCGCAGGCAGTCCGCATTGTGGACCGGTGCGAAAAGGAATGGTGAGGATGATGGACTCCCTAAAAATCCGCATTAATGGCAAGGAGGTTGATGGCAACCGGGGAATGACGGTTTTGCAGGCCGCAGAAAAGGCGGGAATCAGCATCCCCACACTTTGCTATCACAAGGATTTTATCCCTACAGGCTCCTGCCGCATCTGCGTCGTCGAAGTGGAAGGGTCTGGCAGGTTGATCGGATCCTGCCATACGCCCATTGCAGAAGGAATGATCATTCAAACGCATTCGCCGAAGGTCCTCTCCGCACGCAAAGCAACGATGGAACTGCTGCTGGCCGGACATACCGGGCCCTGCGTCGCGGATGTTCGAGCAGCCCAATGCGATCTGCATAGGATTGCCTCGGACCTCGAAGTCGCGCCGCCACGGTTCAGAGTAAAGCGCCCGCGCTTCTATACGATTGAAGATGTCAGCCCTTACGTGCACAGGGACTTATCCAAGTGCATCCTGTGCTCCCGGTGTATCAGCGCCTGCAATGAACTCGCAGGCAAACGGGTCTTCGGGACAGGTTATCGCGGATTCGAGACCAAGGTCATTGTCGATAACGATGTTGCTATCGATAAAAACTTTTGCAGGGACTGCTACCTCTGCGTTGAATACTGCCCCACCAGCGCCCTGATCAAGGCCGGGCAACCGGAAGACAAAACGCGCGGCAAAAAAATGACTTCTGCATCGCCTAAGCCGCAAAAGCGGGATCGGCGATGCGGAAACCTTCTTCCAATCCTAAAAAAAGCGCAGGATCGTGCCCATTACCTGTCCCCGAAATTCATGACAAACACCGCTGATTCGCTGAATCTATCGGTAAGTGATGTATACGGAGTGTCGACTTTCTATTCTTACCTGTCCACACGACCGCTCGGGACCAATGTAATCCGAGTTTGCAAAAGCCTGCCCTGCTACCTGAAGGGATCAGAGATGATCCTGAAGAGCCTTGAGAATTCGCTTGGAATCAAACCCGGAGAAACGACGCGAGATAAGAGATTTTCCCTGGAATTGGCCAACTGCATCGGGGCGTGCGATCGCGCTCCCGCAATGCTGATCAACGAAGATGTTCACGGGAACCTGACACCAGGAAAGATATCGAAACTACTCAAGCAATACTAATCTGCCGCCGGGAGTCCGGACCTCCGGGCACCTGAAGGAGAACGGCTGTGCAAAAACGGATCGTTTTGAAGAACTGCGGACTTGTCGATCCCAAGGATATCCGGTCCTACATCAAGCAGGATGGCTTCATGGCGCTTGAAAAAGCTCAGAAGCAGATGACTCCGGACCAGGTCATCGAGGAAGTCATCAAATCCGGGCTGTTGGGCCGTGGAGGAGCGGGCTTCTCCTGCGGCCTGAAGTGGAAGCTGGCCAAAGAGCAGTCTGAGAAGGAAAAATTCCTCATCTGCAATGCGGATGAGGGGGAAGTAGGAACTTTCAAAGACAGGTATATCCTGGAAAACGATCCTTTCACCCTGATCGAAGCTCTTGCCATTGCGGGCTGGGCGATCGGCGCATCCAAAGCCTTCATCTACCTTCGAGCGGAATATCGATTCCTGTCCGGACTCGTCCTCAACGCCATCAAACAATCGCAAAAAAAGGGATTTTTAAAGCACCTCGAGATTGAGCTGCGCGAAGGCGCAGGCGCGTATATGTGCGGAGAGGAATCGGGGCTCATGAATTCGATTGAGGGATTCAGAGGCGAAGCCCGCTACAAGCCCCCCTTCCCTCCGGCAAAGGGCCTCTGGGGCAAACCGACTGTCATCAATAATGTGGAAACTTTGATGAATATTCCTCAGATCGTCCTGAACGGCAGTGAATGGTTCAGGGGATTCGGGACGGAGAAGAGCAAAGGGACCAAGGTCTTTTCAGTGAGCGGCGATGTGGCCAGGCCCGGCGTTTATGAACTGGAACTTGGAAGCAGGCTGTCGGAACTGGTACTTGAGCTGGCATCCGCCGCAGAGACAAAGATGATACAGGTTGGAGGCGCCTGCGGACGAATTCTACCGGCCGAACTCATAGACACGCCACTTGCCTATGAAAGCATCCTGGGAGCCGGCGCCGTTACCGTCTTTGACAAGACGCGCGACATTATCGAAATGATGTGCCGGAACACCGAGTTCCTGGGCGAAGAATCGTGCGGTCGTTGCGCACCCTGCCGTGATGGTTCGGAGGCTATGCTGGATATATTGCATCGGCTGACCAATGGGGAAGGCGCAAGCGAGGACATCGGCGCGCTGGAAGATCTGTCAAGAGTGATGTCTCTCTCGGCTTTGTGCGGGTTGGGACAAACCGCATCGGTCCCGGTCATGGATAGCCTGAAGTATTTCAGGAAGGAATATGAAAGCCGGATCGAGCAGTCACGATTTTTGAGGACCCTTCGATAGTCGGTAGCGGGCAGTGGCCACTGCCGACCGGGAAAAACCAGGAGTGAAACCGGGATGCCTAAGAAGAAAACAGATACGACAGCTGCACTGACGAAGTACTCGTGCCCGTACTGCCGGGACACCTTTGATACTTTCGAATCGATTAAGGCACACTTCCTGGCCGGACATCCGCAAGGGATATTGCCCGAACCGGAAGGAACGATTCATATCACGGTCAACGGGCAGCAATACAAGCTCCAGGTTGAATCCGACTGGACGCTTCATTACCTGATCCACGACAAACTCGGACTGACGGGAACCAAACTCATGTGCGACCGTGGAGCTTGCGGATCCTGCACGGTAATCATGAACGGAAGACCCATCCTCTCATGCATGACCCTGGCGATCGAATGCAATGGCCAGCGGATTGAAACCGTCGAGGGAATCGCCGCGGCAAACCATCCACTGGTTGAGGAATATGTCAAACACCACTGCATGCAATGCGGCTATTGCACTCCCGGGTTTGTTGTAACGGCAAAAGCACTCCTGGACAGGAATCTGAACCCGACGGAACAGGACATCCGCGAAGCGCTGGGAGGGAATCTCTGCCGTTGCGGCACCTATCCACAGCATCCTAAGGCCATTCTTCAGGCAGCCAGGCTGCTGCGGGAAGCCGCGACCAGATAGTCGGAGGACATCATGAGGAAATTCACGCATATTGAAGCTCGAACAATCGACGAAGCGGCTTCGGCTTTGCGGAGATACGGAAATCGAGCAAGCGTTATCGCAGGTGGAACGGACATTCTGGGAAAAATGAAGGATGAAATCCTGCCCCGGTATCCCGAGGCTCTCATCAACATCAAATCAATTCCCGGCCTCGATTTTTTCAGGGAAGAAGCGGGCGTGCTTCGAATCGGCGCACTGGCAAAACTCGAAGACATCGGGAAAGAACCTTTGATTCGTACAAAATACACCGCCCTTGCCCTGGCCGCAGCCAGAACCGCATCGCCGCATCTGCGCGAGATGGGAACCCTGGGAGGCAATCTGTGCCAGGATATTCGCTGCTGGTATTACCGCAATGCAAACAACCGGTTCCCCTGCCTTCGGAAAGGTGGAGGACGATGCTACGCCATTGATGGCGACAATCGGTACCATTCAATTATGGGCGGCAGTGTCGAGGGAGGTTGTTACGCGGTGCATCCCAGTGATACCGCCCCGGCCCTGATCGCCCTGAACGCCGGCGTCATGACTACAAAAAGGATGATCAAGCTGGAGGATCTTTTCCAGGTCGATGTGGCGAAAACCACAATTTTGGACCCGGATGAGATGATCACGGAAATTCACGTACCGGAACCATCGGCGGAATCCAGAAGCGCTTTTCTCAAATTCGCCATCAGAAAGGCTATCGATTTTCCGATCGTAAATTGCGCGGCAATGATCAGCACAGCCGCCGGCAAGATCACGTCCGCACGCATCTGCCTGAATGCCATCGCAGTGAAACCGTACCGTGCAGTAAAAGCGGAGGAAGCGATCCTGAAAAAAACCATTGATGAAGGGATTGCGGAAGAGGCGGGAAAAGCCGCTATGGCCGATGCAAAACCGATGGAACGCAATGGCTACATGGTTCAAATTGCTCGAGTCCTGATCAAGAGAGCAATCCTGGCCTGCCGTGAGATGAATTGATGCGCATCACGGTAAATATCTATGCGCACCTCAGGCACCACCTTCGACATGCGGAGGACTCCATCAGGCTGACGACATGGGAAGTGCCTGACGCCACCACAACGGCCCAGGTATTGAAGAAGCTGAACCTGCCGAAGGAAGTCAACGTCACAGTATTGGTAAATAACAACAGCGTTCATCAGGAAGCTATTCTGAAAGAGGGCGATATCGTCCACATCCTCCCGCAGATGGGAGGCGGATAAAAACGAATTACGAGTTACGAATGACGAATGACGAATGCAAGGATCAGCCATACCATAATTCGTAATTTGTTATTCGTAATTCGCATTATACCAAGGAGGGTTGATGAGTCAGCAACGAGCATCTGCGCAGCAAAAAACACCGGCATATGCCTGGGTAGTACTATTTGCTCTTTATATGGCCACTCTGGCTTCACCTCTCAATTTATTCAAATTGCCGCCCGTGATGACCACCATCGTGGACGCATTTAAGTTATCGAGCGCTCAATCTGGCGATTTGATGTCCATTTTCTCGATTATGGGATTCGTCCTGGCAATCCCTGCAGGCTACATCCTGAAGAAATTCGGAATCAAACTCACCGGACTCGTTTCGGTTGCTGCCGTTGCCATTGGATCAACCGTCGGCGCCGTTGCGCCCACTGCCCAAATGCTCTTCGTCGGCCGTTTTATCGAGGGGGTTGGCATGGGACTGATAATGGTTGCGGCGCCGTTTGCCATCAGCTTGTGGTTCCCGGCACATAATCGCGCCCTGCCTACCGGAATATGGGCCACCAGCGTAGGTATCGGGAACGTCGCCACACTTTTGCTCGCTCCGTCGATGGCCGCAAGTTATGGCTGGCAATCCGTATGGTGGGCAGGAGCTATCTTTTCGGCATTGGCATTTGTGCTGTTTGCCCTGCTTTTCCGCTTGCCCCGCCCAGAAGAAATGTTTGACGCCCCGGCTCCAGCCAATGCTGTCGAAGAAGCGCCTCCGAGCCTGCTGAAGGGCATGGCCAACCGAGACTTCTGGATGATCAGTATTGCCTTTGGATGCTACAACCTGGTTGTCATGGCTATGTGTACTTTCCTGCCCACCTACCTGGAAGTCGAACAGCATTACTCGCGCGTGTTTGACAAGGGCATCATGCTGAACGCCTCGTTTATCACAGCCTTTGTCATGCTGGCCTCGATTTTTTCGGGACCAGGCGGCGGCCGGATATCCGACCGGTTGGGAAAACGCAAGATGGTCGTTGCCATCCCCTACTTCCTGATGGCACTGACCTTCCTGGTTCCCTTTACGATTACGGGCTGGATGATTCCGGCCTATATGATCGTATTCGGACTGGTCGGCGGACCGATTGCTCCCATTCTGCTTGCGTCCGTGCCGGAAGTATCCCCGAAACCTCAATTGATCGGCATCGGGATGGCCGTAGCAGCATTGGGGCAAAACATTGGAATGTACATCGGGCCAAGCCTCTTTATCCGGATTCAGGCGGCAACGCACAGTTGGGCCGTGGCGGGTTATTGGATGATTCCGATTTGCTTGATTGGAATAATTGCCACCTGCATGACAAGGGTCCGCTAATCGCTTCATGACTGTCGTGAGATTCGTGGCAGGAAGGGGTTAGAAAAACTGCCACGAATTTCACGAATTGAAATTAGTTCCGCGAAAGTCTCGTAAGATCGAGTGCCACAAAATTTTTCGATTCCACACGAACCACCTCTTTGTTTTTTGAAAGTTCTTCAAACACACTTCGGATGGGAGTTCCCGGACCGCAGGGAGCATAGGAAAGAGCTTTCGGCATGATCAGGAGATCGGGATGAGCCCATTGCAGGTATCCCCGGAACGCTTCCTGCGATGCAAACAAACGCCAGAACGGAGGTGCTGTCTGTTCAAAATCCTCATGAATGCAGGAGAGCGCATGTAGAGCGGTCTCTTCGCCACCCGCAAACCCCACGCAGAGCCCTTTGCCAGGATTGGCCTGAAGGTATTCCTCTAACTCCCAAGCCCCCGCCCTTCGCAAACCGGACTCAATCTCAGCCTTCCTGTCGAACAGGGTCTTATTCAATACGAAGCGGAAGGGCTGGGTCCCCGGATGCCAGGACCAGTGGGATACAAACATGATCGGCAGTTGCAGCAGTAGGAAACAGATGCTGCCGGCCATCAGGATGGTTCTCGTTTTTGAGGAAGAGGATGCCAGGACTCCTGCGATGGAGAGGATTGCCAGGACAACCGGGATGGCATAGTAGTTTCCGTCCGTAAAACCCTGATCGGGTGTCCGCACCAGGCAGGCGGTGATTATGCCGCCCACCATAACCGGCAGGCTGGCCAGCAGGAACCGGATCTGCCGATTGAAGCGAACAGCACGGAATGCAAGGAGGATCAGCAAGACACAAACAAAGAAAAAACCGGCATTGCCGGGCCAGGCCATGACATAATGCGAATAGGCCTTTGGATTGAAAAGCAGTCGTCCCCAATAAAGAAAAAACTCTTTATAGCTGTCTATTGGCGCTCCGGAAAAAATAAATCCGGATTCACTCCACGGATACTTCGGTGTCAGCCCAAGCAATTCCCACTTGTCGACGAATGCCGGCATGGTTGGAGTTCCGGTCAATAGCCAACTTCGCGACATCAAGCCGATACCGGAACAAAAGGCGATTCCGAGCGCCACAAGCGGCGAATATTTCCAGCCGCCCCCCGTTTTGCCGATGGTATCGGAAGTACTCCATATCCCGTTCCTTGCCGTGCAGCAATGCACCCAGACTCCGGTGGCCAGGAATCCAAGCATCAACATGGGCGCATAGGCATAGGCGCTAATCTTCGTTCCAGCCATTCCCAGGACCGCGGCCAAGCCATAGCAAAAATCGGGAGCGCTCCGATGCTTGCTCCAGTTCCATAAAAACAGTACTGCAATGAAGGCATACAGCGATTGAATCGTATCGGTCTTTGCCGTGGAAGCCATGTTGGAAAAAGCCGGAATACTGCCAACCAGAGCGGTGACAAGGAATGCCAGCGTGCGCTCGATATCGAGGCTGCGGACAATCCCGTAAATCGCCAGCAGGCAGATCGCAAACAACACCACGTTAAAGGGGATGATGAAGGATCCATGGTTCAGCTGAGCCAACGGCAACGTCAGAATCTCAAACTGCTTGGGATAATAATAGACATGATGCATCAGTCTGAGATTGTCAAAGAGCGAGTGCGGACCTACCAAAACACGCTCCGGCCGCAGGCCGTACCACATCGAATCATAGTCGTTGCCGTAATTGGCCTTCCCGAATTGAGTCAGGATCAGAACTCCAACGATCAGCGCGGCAAACCTATCCCTCGAACCCAGACGCTCGAAACCGCGAGAAAGCATTACCGAAAGAGGGATCATGGGAGCATAAGCGATGGAACAACCGGCGAGGATAATGGAATAGACGCGCAAAGATGCCGCAGTACCCAGCCCAAAGGCAGACAACAGAAGCGCGCCGAAAGTCCACGCTGCAATTCCAGTTATCATCCGAAGCAGATAATGCCGAATATCCTGGCTCCGGCCATCCTCTGCCCGGGCAAGCCGTTGCACGGCACTCCCTACCTGAATCAGGCATTCCAGCAGCACCCAGGCCACCGCAGCGGCTAAAAGAACCGAATGTATCTGAAGATACAACATGGAAAGGATGAGGACGACGGCAGTGGCGAACCAGGGGACGCGTTTTACCATCGCCACGAGAGCCAGAATCAGATAAATGACCAAAAGCTCGATTCCGCCCTGCACAGTTTCGGGTTGCTTCAGATGCCAGGCGTAGGTTTTCCAGAGGAAAAAGTAGGCCGGCAAGGCAATGCAGATAGCTGCCAGCAGCCCAATTATCGCTGACGGGATCGCCATGGTGCGTGAAGACGTTTCAATCGGATTGCTTATCTCTGAGGGATTTCTGTGGTTCAAGATTTTTTCCAATAGCGGTTGTGCCGATGGCCTATTCATCAGGAATCGATGCCTTAGTGGAATTCAGGTATCATTCAGGCTTCCCCTGGAATCCCAGGTCCTCGATTTTTGAAGAAGTGAAGACGCCGCGCTTGATCAGTTTCTCGACCATGGTGCTGCAATAGTCACACTCACTACACTCCTTATCACAGGCAGTGACTTTGTCGAAAAACCCGATTTCATCAAGACTTTTGTTATCCAGGTGCATCAGGTGCGACATGGCAACAGAATAGAGATTGCCCGCCATAAGCTCCAGCAGATCACCATTCCAGCTTTCATTCATGTACGCATTCAGAGCTCTGAGCAGCATGCTCCTGGAACTGGTTCTGCCCACGATTTTGAAGTATCCCGTTATGTCAGCATACCGCACGGCATCTTCCGGCCTGATCCAGCCTGCTTTCAGGATCTGGGAAGGGTCTGTTTTTGACAGCTGGATGCAATTGAGGCTGAAAACATTATCCTCAGACTTGACATTTTTGCCGGCTCCCGGCTTTCTTGATTTGTGCGAGATATAATTGAAGTGGAATTTGCGGAATGCGCACTGGAACAGACATCCTTCATTGACCATCAGCTTGATCTCCAGCCCGGTCTTCTCTTTGATACGCTTCAGCAGCGCAGGATTCCGATTGATATCCACGTCCGGTGTAATTGCATCCGCGCCGGCTTTCCTGAAAATCACTGCTTTCTGAACACAATCGATGTCGCTGAGAACGGATGCGCAGATTTCAATGTTGGGGAATCGTCTCCGCACCTCCCTGATATAAAGAGGATTTGAGATCGTGACCGCTTCCACTCCCAGCTCCACATGAGCGCGCGCCAGGTAATTCATGGTGGAATTCAGTATGTCGGACGAATACCAGTCACTCCCTTCACAAATCGAATTGAGAAGCAGATTGACCCGAATCCCTTCGTTGTGAATGGATCCAACCACATTGGCGAATTCTCCAAAATCCATTTCGGGAGCAATTCGGCCGGACCCGGAAAACTCCTGCGGGCCGGAAAGATATATTTCGCGGATTCGATTCCCATTGAGCGTTTTCAGCCGGAATATATCCGGCAGAGTCGCGGGATCGTTATTGTAGGGAACAGAGAATTCAAGATGGGGCATGATGCCTCACTTCGATTGACATTTTACGATTGCTCATTGACGATTGGCGATTCGGCGGCCAGAAGCACGCGGACAATTTCCTGTAACTGCGTGGCGTCAAAGCCCACCTCCAGGAAACGGATACGCGAATCCGGCATAAGCCCCGCCCAGGGTTCTGTCAGAATACCCATGCTTCCGATGCGCGGGGCAATGCGATCGTCTGCCCTAACCAGCAATTCCAGAGTCCTGGTCTTCTCCATTTCCCGGGTGTTGATGCACCATAGAATAAGGTCAGGCCGGCAAAATCGCGTCACATCCGCAATCATCGCAATTTGCTGAGGATCATCCGCCAGATAAACCAATGTCGGACCGTTTCCGAGCAACGATAGAATTTCGGAATCGAGCGGAAGCCACTCTCTCGCCTGGCTGGGATTCAAGCCTTTATACAACCCATCGGCAAATTCAGACCGAATGCCGACAAAGCGGTTGATCTTTGCCGATTGGATAATGAAATCGGGAGCGGCCAGAATGGTGTTGCGCGGCTGGGTGAAATAAAAAGCGGCAGATTCCTGAGGGATGGGGACGTCATCCCACGGAGCATAGGCTGCGGACTTGGCCCGCTCTCCCTGCTTCAACGTCCTTGCATCCACTCGCAGAATCCGGTCCGGACTCAACAGCTTTACGAGGGATAGGACTACCCATTTTTCATACCCGCCTTGAAACAAGTTGGGCCAGACCGATGCAATCTTCGCGGCACCGGCCTGCTCAAATCCGTCGATTGTTTCTTTTCCCTTCAGCAGGTCGAACAGCGGGTCATACAACTCTCGGATCATGCTATCCGAAACATTCCGCAGGAATCTCTGGATACGGCTGGCTTCCGGAGACTCTTCCCAAGATATGCAGCCGAACAGACTCTGCTCTGCCTCGGCATAATGCTGTCGCAGCTCGTTCGCCCGGTTGAGCAAATCCGGGAACTTGTGCTCTATGAAAGTGGCTCTTGCCGCATTAAACCGAAGATAAAACTCCGTGCGCACATCCTCAGGGATGCTTGTTACCGATTCCTGAATTTCAATCTCGGAATTGTCCCGAATGAAACTCAACAGATTTTCATATGCCTGACCAAAATTGTCCGACATGGCACCACGTCCACCTGTGTAGATGTATTGAGTCTGGAATCCTGGGAAATACGAAGCGGGAACACAGTACGACCCTACCGGTCATATCCGCATTCAGGGAGCTCATTCGAAAATACAAGAACGTGATCAGGCGCAGCCGAGTATTGCCCTCTTCACCATTGTTTTGGCGATAGGAATCTTCCACTTGTTTCTTTCGCCGGGGAGCGTCTTGGCCGTTGCCACGGCAGCGGCCCCAGCCGCATCCGCATTGGCTTCATTGATAGCCTTCCCCTTTATGGCTTCTTCTGCCGGCAGAGACCTATAGGGCGTATTGTATACGGCATTCAGGCACACCCGGGCGTTTCCGCCCCCCACCATCGCCGCACAATTGACGATCGGGAAATCGATGGATTTCCGGATTGCGAACTTGATGAAGGCACTCTTCACGCCTGCGCCAGGAGCAGGGATTTGAACTTCGGTCACAATCTCATCAGCGGCCAGCACAGTCGAACTCGGCACTTTCATATCCCAGAATTGCTCGGCTTCGATCAGGCGCTTATTGGTCTTGATCTTTGCATTCAAAGCCACGAGGGCAGGAGCCGTATCGCTCGGATTCACCGCAAGACACATGCTTTTGGCACCGAATATGGAGTGGTACCGGTTGTCTCCGGCCATGGCGAAGCATTGCTTGCCACCCTTTCGGATGCAGAAAAATCGGTTATCCGGGTTCCGGAAATACCAACACCGATTGAACTGGCATATGTTGCCCGCAATGGTTCCCATTTCGCGGATATGTGGAGTCGCGGTTCTGTGCGCCCCCTGCGCCAATGCCGTGTATTTGGTCCGAATCAGATCATTTTGGGCAATGTCTTCCAATCGAACCAGTGCGCCGATTCGGAGCATGCCGCCCTCTTCCTTGATGGAATCCATACCTGGAATGGTCTTGATGTTTACCAGAACCTCAGGATAGTCCGGAAGAATCTCAAATCTCATGGTGCCGAGAATATCCGTTCCCCCTGATATGATCGCAGCCTTGCCGGCCCGGAGTATCGACGAGGCTTCATCGACTGTCTTTGCATTCACATGAGCAAATTTCTTCCAAGTTTTCATTTCAGCTCCTAACCCAGAAAGGGTTTTAGGGACTCCGTCATAGAAGCGTTTTCCTTACCGAATGACTCCGGAAATCAGGCGCGCGGCTTCAGATTTTTAGCAGCTTCCATCACGGCCAGCGGATGTCGCTGATAGGTGCCACACCGGCAGAGATTTCCGCCAAGAGCATCTCGAACGTCCGCTTCCGTCGGGTGACTGTTTTTATCCAGAAGCGCTTTGGCCGTACAGACAAAACCGGGAGTGCAGTACCCGCACTGAAATGCGTTATTGTCTATATACGCCTGAATGATCGGGTGCTTTGCTTTGGCAATTCCTTCGGCGGTCTCGATAACGGCACCATTACACTCGCAGGCCAACGTCATGCAGGACAGAATCGGTCTTCCATTCATAATCACCGTACAGGAACCGCAGGCTCCCTGCCCACCACACCAGTCTTTGGGGGAGGTATAGCCAATCTGGTCACGAATCACCTGGCGCAGACTCCAATGCGGTTCTACCGCATACCGGTATTTCCACCATTTACCGTCAGTTCGATGGTGGTCATGTCTGCAGTGATCTTGACTGGAGCGGCACCTGCCGGTTTTTCAGCGGGAACACTCTTCTTAGTCTGGGCAGTTGCAAGCTCGGTCACCGCAATGGAACCCAGGGTGGGAGCACCGACCACCAGTCCGGCATCCTTCAGGAAATCGCGGCGGGATATGTGCAATCCTTCCTTGCTTTCCTGTTCTGCATTCTTGTCTTTTTGGTCTGGCATTTTCCCTCTTATTCTTCAGTCCTGGAATCGGGATACAGGACGCATGGAGAACTGCGCGATTGTGCTGCTATCCTAAAGATGCAATGCTGCCACATCCCCCCATATCCACTCTGGGGGGACGTCGGGCAGCAGCTAAATGAACATCTCATCATCCAAAGCAGAACCGGGGGTTCTCCGGCGCCTTAAAAGGACATCCACGGCAACTCGAAAGGCTCGACTAATCGCACTGAATTCATTAAAGGGGGCAAGTAGATTTCTGCGCAGGAACTCAATTGTCTCTTCCGCCTTCTCTGAGGCTGATTGAATCGTGTCCTGAATTTTCAGGATTTCCAGACGAGCGGTGCTGGTGGTTTCGGCGAGGAATGCATCCAACTCGGTTACCCGGTCGTGTATGATCTCTGTGGTGACGGCAAGCCTTTCTCTTATCGGCTTTAGCCCTTCCACAAAGTCTCTGACAGTCGATAAACTCTCATCCACTTTGGCGGAAACTGCCGCAAAGTTTTTGAGCAGGTCCTTCCCCATCGAGTCAAGCAGCGTACTCATCTGGCGGATGGCCTTATACATTCCAAAGAAGAGAATGGTCTGGATGACAACCGCAAGGGCCACAACTCCGGTAAATACCGTTAGGAGGGTGTCGTGCATCTTGACCTATGCTTTCTCTTTTTCTTCCCGGTATGCCTGTTTGCCTGCCTCGATCGCGGCGGCCAGTGAATCACGCTGCTGCTGCAGAAGCTCTTTACCTCTTTCCACATACTCAGTGGTCTTCCCTGCAACAGCCTTTGTCCGGTTTGTAACGATGTCGGCGCCCTCGCGGGCCTTGGTCATAATCAGCTTCCGGGTTTCCACTCCGCTGCGTGGGGCAAGAAGGAGTGCTGTGGCCGCTCCGATGGCCGCACCCAGCATTAAATATAGGGCCTTTTCGCCCACGCTGGTTTCGTCGCTCATGCTAATTCTCCTCGTAGTTAGTAGGCATTTTGATAACACGCGCTCGCACCAAAAGTCAAATTCCAAATCCCACCCCAGTACAGCCCATTTGAGCTCAAGACTTGGATCGAGCGGATGCGATATAATGCCTGCCATGCCAACAAAGAAAAACGCCACAACCGAGAATCATCCGGAACGAGTCAAGAAAATCCTGAATGGCTTGGACCGGGCCTTCCCTGACGCCCAATGTGCCCTCATCCATGCCAATCCGCTGGAACTGCTTATCGCAACGATTCTGTCGGCTCAGTGCACCGACGAGCGCGTTAACATCGTTACGCGGGAATTATTCCGGAAGTATCGCAATCCCAAGGATTACGCCAACGCCCCGCGGGAAGAACTGGAAAACGACATCCGCTCAACAGGCTTTTACCACAACAAGGCCAAGAGCATTCAGGGTGCCTGCCGCCTGATTCTGGACAAATATTCCGGGGTTGTCCCGGATACCATGGAAGAACTGCTCGAGCTTCCCGGCGTTGCCCGCAAGACGGCTAATGTCGTTCTGGGAGTTGCTTTCGGCAAGGCCGAGGGAATTGTGGTCGATACGCATGTATTCCGCGTCTCCCGACGACTGGACCTGACGCAATCCGAGACGCCTGAGCGCATCGAATCGGACCTGATGCAACAGATTCCAAAGAATCGATGGATCGCTTTCTCCCACCAGATGATTCTGCACGGCAGAAAAACCTGCAAAGCCAAGAAACCGCTTTGCGCAGAATGCCTTCTGGAAAAGCTATGCAATTCGAAGGAGAAGACGGCCGGCCATTAGAAAGCTATGGCCAGGAGCCGCAGATAGCGGGCTATCCCAGCAGGAGAATGTGGATATCCATAACGTTGGTGCGCGTGGGACCGGTCACGATTAAATCGCCCAGCTTCTCGAAAAACGAATAGGAATCATTGTTCTCAATCGACCGCTGCAGGAACTCCTTTCCCAACCGCTTTGAGCGGACCAGCGTATCATTATCTGCCAGCGCTCCAGCGGCTTCCGTAGGGCCATCGGTTCCATCGGTCCCCAGGCTCGCAACAACACAGGGAACCGGCAGCTGGGACAGCTGCTGAATGCAGTGCAAAACAAATTCCTGGTTGCGGCCGCCTTTGCCGGTTCCGGTAACTCGGACGGTGGTTTCACCGCCGCTGATCAAGCAGGCTGGCCGACGCAAGGGGCGGCGCTGAAAGGCAATTTCGGCAGCCACACTCATGTGAAAACGCGCCGCTTCTGCGGTATCCCCTTCAAGACGGCTGGTAAGGATTTGAGCATGGTATCCGAGCCTTTTCGCAGTCCGCTGTGCTGAGGCACAGGCTTGCGCGTTGCTGCCGACGACCATGGCGTCGGTATTGGCAAAAACAGCATCTCCCATTTTGGGCGTTTCCGGAATCTCCCCTTCAGCGCCGCGCTCAAGTCTTGTTCGAATCGCCGGCGGTACCTGGCCAAGAAGCCTGCGTCTTTGAAGAATATTGATGCAGTCCGCAAAGGTAGCCGGATCCGGAGACATGGGGCCGGAGGCAATAGTCCCCAGATCATCGCCTACCACATCGGAAAGAATCAGGGAAATGACTCTTGCCGGCGCCAGGAGCCGAGCCAGACCGCCGCCCTTGATATCCGAGAGATGCTTGCGTATCGCATTCAGCTCGTATATGTCGGCCCCGCTGTTCAGGAGCAATTGCGTGCATCTCAGTTTGTCCTCAAACGAAATACCGCTGGCGGGAGAAACCAGCAGCGATGAAGCTCCTCCTGAAAGAACACAAAGGACCAGGTCATCCGCGCAAACCTGGTCGCGAATCAGGGAACCCATCCGTGAAGCTGCCGCTGCGCTGTTGGGATCGGGCAGCGGATGCCCCGCCTCCAAAATATGCAATCTGTCGAGCGGCAAACCGTGGCCGTGTTTTGTGACGAGAATACCTCCGGACAAATACCGTCCCAGAATCCCGGCGGTGGCGCGCCCCATGGGAGCGCTGGCTTTTCCGGCACCCAAAACCCATACCTTCCGGAAGGCGCTTAAATCAAGTCGGCGATTGTCTATCTGCAGGATGCTTCCGATGCGGCGGACATGCTCTCGAAGGGCGGATTCCGGATCCACCGCGCGTATTGCTGAAGTCCAAATGCGGGCAGCCTCCTTCCGCAGCATCCGGTGTGACTTCACGGTGTACCCTGGTCAGGTTTGTTCAGATTCCGGAAAACCCTGTCATACAGGTCGACGAAAACGCTGACAACCTGCGGGTCAAATTGCGAGGCGGAGCATCGAGTCAATTCCCTGAGGGCATCCTGGGGAGAACGCGGGAGACGGTAGGGTCGCCCCATGGTGATGGCATCAAAAGCCTCCGCAACGGCAATAACGCGTGCGCCCAGGGGAATCAGGTTGCCTTTAAGACGTCCAGGGTAGCCGGTTCCGTCGTATCGTTCTCTATTGTGTCGGATAGCCTTTAAAACCTCCTCATCATCCATGATCAATCGCAACAGTTCATCTGCCATCGCAGTGCGCTCTTGAATATGCCGCTGCTCTTCCGTGGTTAATGCACCCTGCTTGTTCAAGAGCATATCCTCCACAAGAATCATCCCCACATCATGCAGAAGAGCGGCCAGGTAGACTTTACGAACGCCGTCATCGGTCATTCGCAGCTCACGGGCTACATATCGGGCTTTCTCGGCAACCCGCAGCGAGTGGCCTTCATTGAACGGGATCTTGCGGTCGAGCAGCTGAATGAAAACCTGGGTCATCGAATAAAACAGACGACGCGTCTCGGCTGCCCGTTCATCAGCCATCAGTTGCAGATGATGCTGGTATTCCCGATTGGCGTTCTCCAGACGCCTTTTATCCAAGGCGCGGTTGGCGGAGATGAGAACCTGTTCGAGGTTGAACGGCTTAATAATGTAATCGTACGCGCCCAAACGCATACTCTCGATAGCCGTGCTCGCATTGTCCACAGCCGTGATCATGACCGCGACAACATCAGGATAAGCCGCCTTTATCTCCTGGAGCAGCTCCGTCCCCGGTTTGCCGGGCATACGGATATCCGTAAAAACGAGGTCGAATTCGCGGTCGGCCAGCGAGGTGAGGGCCAGTTCTGCATTTCCTACGGCCAGGCAGTCGTAGCCTGCGTCTTCAAGCGTGGATTTCAGTATCTCCTGGATGTAAACCTCATCATCCACAATCAGAACTTGTCCCTTTTTGGCGTTTGTCATAAAGTCCCACCCGGGCATGCGATGCATCAAAGTGTTGACAGGATCCCGCCTCCATAGCAAGATCTACTCTCGCACACAATTGAGGAGCCTCGATGCAAGAGAAGTTTGCCAGTTTCAGGGAAGCGTGCAACTACAAGGTAAACGAAAAAACGCATGAGTGCGGCGACTGCCGTTTTTTCATATCCGAGGAGCAATTCCTGAATGCTCCGAGCAACTGGGGGACATGCCCTCACCACTCTCATGCCTTTATCAAATACCGTCGTGCGTGTTATTCCTTCGAAAAACGCTAGTTGCTCTTATATCACGAAAGCCGGGGAACGCTCCCCTGTTTTTGCCAATAGCCGGAATCCAGGGTCAGGAGCCATAATCCTGCCGTGACGGGATAACTTTTTGTCTGCAGTCCCGCGCTGCCGCTATAGCCGCAACACCTGCCATCTTCATTCGCCCGTTCTGTCGGTAATGGCGTCTGCCACGATGTTTGCAATCACCGCTCGAAGGTGATTCAGGTCCTTGCCCCCATCCGGATGCACGCGGTTGCTCAATATAATCACAAATGTTTCACTGGAAGGGTGTATCCAAATGGAAGTGCCGGTGAAACCACTGTGTCCATAGCCGCCGCGGAACAAATCACCTCTTGGCGCGGAGTAGGCGGAATCAATATCCCAGCCCAGTCCCCGAATCTGCGGCGCTCCCGCGGGAGATTGCGGATTGGTCATCGCATCCACCGCCAGTGGAGAAAGCAGACGCGTTCCTTGATACGTCCCCTTTCCAAGAAGCATCTGCGCGTAGATCGCCAGGTCCTGGGCTGTCGAAAACAGCCCGGCATGGCCGGCGACACCACCCATTTTCCAGGCAGTAGGGTCATGAACCTCGCCGCGCACCATTTTATCCATGGATTCGGACGCCTGGCCCTTCAGGTATTGCAGAGTGTTCTTCCTTGGTTCCGTGGGAGCAATGCGCGCGATGAGATGCGCCGGCGGCCGAAAGCCAGTATCTTTCATCCCCAGGGGGCGGAAGATCTGCTCTTGTGCAAACGTATCCAGCGACTTCCCGGAAACGGCCCGCACAATTTCTCCCAGGGCAATGAAATTCAGATCGCTATAGGCAAATTCCTTCCCCGGTTCGGTAACTGTTTTTTCCTTCCAGAGTTCCTGCAGCGCCTCTGATCTTCCGGACCAGGGTTTGGAGAGATCAAAATCCGGCACCAGCCCGGAGTAGTGCGTAAGCAGTTGCCGTACGGTAATCGAATCCTTTCCGCCCCCCGAGAAGTCCGGGAGATATCGCTTGACCCGATCCTCAATCCTGAGCCTGCCGCTTTCAACAAGCAGCATGACGGATGGCGTCGTGGCCGTCACCTTTGTCAGTGAAGAAATATCAAAGATCGTATCCACCGTCATTGGTTCGATTTTGGGTTGAACCGACCGGTTGCCGAATGCCTTGAGATAGGCAATCTGGCCATGCCTGGCCACCAGCACAACCGCGCCGGGGATCTCATGGGCGCCCATGGATTCCATGACTGCATCATCAATGTATTTCAATCGCGAGGACAGAAGCCCCGCAGATTCCGGAGTAGCCGGAACAAGACCTCTGCGCGGACTCTCCGCGGATCGCGACGGTGCCGCAAAAGGAATGGTGGCGACGACAAATATCAGGCAGCAAACGTAGAAAATTCGCATAGACAAACTCTCGGGACTCTGCATATTATCAGATTCTTGGCACTTCTGCGCCCTCCGCAGATGTATTAGACTTCATGGTCCTGGAAAGAACAAATCATAAACCCAAAGGCGGCTCCTGATGAATTCATTTCGCGGCGTAGATTTTTATCAAATGGATGAGCTCCTTTCCGACGTCGAACGCATGGCACGCGATACGATTCGGGAGTGGATCAGCGATAAAGCCGTCCCAATCATGGGCCATCATTTCGAAGAGGGCACTTTCCCTATGCCCCTTATCCCGGAGATGGCGGAACTGAGCGTTTTCGGAGCCAATTTACCCGAAGAATACGGGTGCGCCGGAATGAATAACATGGCCTACGGGTTGCTCATGCAGGAACTGGAGCGCGGTGACAGCGGTCTCCGCAGCTTTGCTTCCGTTCAGGGAGCCCTCGTCATGTACCCGATATTCGCATTCGGGTCGGAGGATCAGAAGCGCTATTGGCTCCCGAAGCTGGCCAAAGGGGAAAAGATAGGCTGCTTCGGACTTACCGAGCCGGATCACGGCTCCGACCCGGGCAACATGAGCACGCGCGCGGCAAGAAAAGGGAGCCGCTACATTCTGAATGGAGCCAAAGCCTGGATTACAAACGGCACCATCGCAGATGTCGCAGTCGTCTGGGCGAAGCTTTCCGGCGAGGTCCGTGGATTTCTTGTAGAGAAAGGGACTCCCGGCTTTTCCGCTCCTGAGATCAAACACAAAATGTCACTGCGGGCCTCCATCACATCCCAGCTCGTGTTTGAGGATTGCTCTATTCCTGAAGAAAATCTGCTGCCGAAATCGGCCGGGCTCATGTCGCCATTGATGTGCCTGAACCAGGCGCGCTATGGAATCGCATGGGGCGTGCTTGGAGCGGCCATGGCCTGTTATCAGGCCGCACTGGAATATTCGCAGGCACGGATACAATTCGATCGCCCTATTGGCGGGTTTCAGCTGGTCCAGGAAAAACTCGTCGACATGCTGACGGAAATTACAAAAGGTCAGCTCCTTGCTTTCCGCCTTGCGAAACTAAAGGATGAAGGCAAAATCGAACCCGCACAGGTGTCTTTGGCAAAGCGCAACAATTGCGCCATGGCGCTGGACATCGCGCGCAATGCACGCGACATTCTGGGCGCCAACGGCATCAGTCTGGAGTATCCGGTTATCCGTCACATGTGTAACCTGGAAGCCGTGAAAACTTATGAAGGAACGCATGATATCCACACGCTGGTTCTGGGGCAAACCATTACCGGGCTGAATGCATTCAGATAGCGGGGGATTCCAGATTTCAGATTTCAGATTTCAGATTGCGATGGATTTAGAATCCGCGATTGCGCGGTAGAGCTTCATATATTCTTCCGCAGATCTTTCCCAGGACCAATCCTGAGACATGGCGCGAATCCGCAATTTATTCCACTGATCCGGGTTTGCATATGCGGCAAGCGCCCGTCGGATGGCCGCCAGCATCTCGCGCGGCGTATATCCGGAGAAACAGAAGCCGGTGCCATTTCCGGAATCAGCGTCAATCACGGTATCGGCCAGTCCTCCAGTCGCACGCACAATCGGAACGGTCCCATAGCGAAGGCTGTAGAGCTGATTGAGCCCGCAAGGCTCGAACCTGGAAGGCATGAGAAACATGTCGCAGCCGGCCTCTATCTGATGGGCCAATTGGTTATCAAAGGACAGGCGCAAGCCGATTTTCTTGGGATATTTCGAGGCAACCCGTCCCAAAAGATCATGGTACTTCTGCTGCCCGGTGCCGAGAATTACGAGCTGCAGGTCCAGAGATGCGATTTCATCCACCGCTTCTGCAATAAGATCAAAGCCCTTTTGATCCGCAAGCCGGGAGACAATTCCAATGATTGGCGTCCTGTCCTGATTGATTGGCAATCCAAAACGCTGCTGCACATGTGTTTTGCATTTTGCCTTGCCGGAGAAATCCCGTTTCGAATACTGCGCAGGAATGAGCGGATCCATGCCCGGATCCCATTCATCATAGTCGATCCCATTGATGATGCCGTTCAGGTCCTCTTCCCGGTTATGTAAAACGCCCTCCAAACCCATTCCGAACTCATGATTCGTCCGGATTTCCATGGCATAGGTTTGGCTGACCGTATTTATCTTATCCGAAAGCTCAATCCCGGCTTTCATGAAATTGACCTGGCCCCAGTATTCAAAAGGGGAGGCGGGATAGAATTGCGCTGGATCGATACCTGCGTAGGCAAGCGATTCCACCGGATAGAGTCCCTGGTACGCTATGTTGTGGATTGTCAGCAGCGTTCCCGCTTTCGCAAAGAGTGAATCATCCCGGTAATTCAGCTTCATCATTCCTGGAATAAGGGCTGCATGCGAATCGTGGCAGTGAATGATGTCGATTGGATTTCCAAGTCTTCGGAGCAGTTCAATCCCCGACCTCATCAGGAAGATGAACCGCTGCATGTTATCGGTGTAGCCTTCTTTTGTAGTGGGGTCATCGTACACGCCATCCCGATCGAAATATCTGGAAGATCCAACCAGATATACATCCACCGGCGAATCCGGAATCCTGCCCTGGAATATACGGGCACGTTCGGTCAGGAGGCCGAGCGGAACCTCAAACTCCGGGACGGAGGCACAGGGGGTGATGCGAAATTTGTGTTTATCAATGGAACGATAGGCTGGAATGATAACGATCGGATTTGCTCCGGCCTTTTTCAGGGCTTTCGGCAGGGCACCGACCACATCTCCAAGCCCTCCCACCTTGACGAAAGGAGCAGCCTCTGCGGCGATCATGGCTATATTCAGCTTGGACTGGGGTCTGCTCATTGCTGAAGGCTTCATGTTTTTCGTTTTCATTCTATTGTGGATTGGAGACTATGGATCATGGCATGAAGCTCTGTCCGAAGACTTGCCATCCGCAATTCACAGTCCACATTCTGCAATAATATTTGCTCACAATTCCGTGTCGCGCAGATATTTCGCGGCGTCTTCGGGTGCCGTGGGGTTGATATAAAAGCCGGTCCCCCACTCGAATCCTGCGACTTGAGTCAGCCGTGGAATGAATTCGATGTGCCAGTGATAATCCAGCTCGATCGTTTCCCAATCCGAACCGTGCTTATGCCGAGCCTGCACATTCGGGATGGTGTGGATCACAAAATTGTAGGGTGGGTCCTTGAGACATTTCTTGATACGCAGGAGGACATCTTTTAGTACAGCGGCCAGGTGATAAAGAAGATCGTCGCTGGCCTCTGCAAAACTGTGATGATGGTGCCGTGGAGCTATAAATAATTCGAATGGGAAGCGGGAAGCAAAGGGCGTAAGGACAACAAACTGATCGCCGGCGGTCACAACACGATGCCCCGAATCGAGTTCCTGATTGATTAGATCGCAGAAAAGGCACCGCTCCTTATCGCGGTAGTGCTCCTTGGCGGAATCCAACTCTTCCACCAGTGTCAACGGAGTCACAGGAGTGGCAATCAACTGTGTGTGCGAGTGCGCCAGGGAAGCCCCGGCTGCGGCGCCATGATTTTTAAATATCAGGACATATTTGAATCGTTGATCGCGCAGCAGATCCGTGAGACGTTCCCGATACATCCGCAAAATTTTATGGATATGATCGATCGGCGCATCGGCCAGGTGAAGCGAGTGGCTGGGAGTCTCGATGATGACTTCGTGCGCTCCGACTCCATTCATGCGATCATAGGCGCCAAGTCCCTTGCGATCCAGGCCTCCTTCGATCCGGAGTGCCGGGAATTTGTTGGGAACAACACGGACTTCCCATCCGGGCTGATTGGGTCCGCTGCCATTTCGGATTGCCGTTATTTCCGGCGGAGTCTTGCTCTCATTCCCTTCGCAGAATGGGCAGAATCCATCCGGCGGCACGGCTTCAGTGCGCGGAAAGTCATCCGGGCGACGTCCCCGTTCGGTGGCGATAATAACCCAACGTTTCTGGATTGGATCGTGTCGTAGTTCAGGCATACATGAAAAGCATCGGGATTACCAGGGCATCACAACAATGCGATTGCCTCCGCTAAAGCTCGGATCCTATCATTCCTTACCTGGCAATTCAATCTCAGGCAGAGCAGCGCAATCGGCCAGGTAATATTTCTGCACATACTCCTGCACCATTCGCCAGGTTGTAAACTTCGGCAACATTGTAGCCATTGAACGACGGATTCGGGCAATCCACTGCCTCGGGATACCGCGTTCATCGCGATCATAAAAACATGGCACGACTTCTTCGCTCAGCACCTTGAGGAGGTTGATGTTGTCGATTCGATCCTGCTCAATGACCGAAGAAGGCTGCGAATCTTCTCCTATCGCAAATCCGTTATTACCGTCGTAAGCCTCACGCCACCAGCCATCCATGATGCTTAGATTTAACCCGCCATTGCTGATGATTTTCTGCCCACTGGTACCGGAGGCCTCGAGGGGACGTCGGGGGGTATTCAGCCAGACATCGCAGCCCGAAACCATTTGACGGGCAATATGCACGTCATAATTCTCAATAAATACAAGCCTCCCGCGCATCTCGCTGTATTTGCTGAGATGGATAATCTTCTGTATCCGTCGCTTTCCTTCATTGTCCGCAGGGTGCGCTTTGCCGGAAAAAATAAATTGAATCGGCCGGACCGGATTGGTCGCGAGTTTGACGATGGCATCGTAATCCTCAAAAACCAATGGAGCCCGCTTATAGGTAGCAAAGCGGCGCGCGAAACCGATCGTGAGAGCATCCGGGTTCAGCAATCTGTCGAACGCATTCAGGTCGCCAAAGGCGTTGCGCCGGATGAGCAGTCGCCTGCGCGTAAACTCGATCAGGGCTCTTCGAAGCCGATATCGCAGGGCCCAAATCTCTTCATCGGTAACAAAATCAGGGTCGAGCATGCGCTCCCAAAAATTAGGGGAATGAATGTCCTTGTCCCAATTCGGTCCGAGCTTGTTTCTCCAGAAACTGCGAACAGGTCCTTTCATCCAGCCAATAAGGTGGATCCCGTTGGTAACGTGACCAATAGGCACCTCATCCACGGACTTGTCGGGATATAATACGTGCCACATATTGCGGCTCACCCTTCCGTGCAGTTCGCTGACCGCATTGGCAGCCCGGGATGTCTTGAGGGCCAGCACGGTCATGCAGAAAGGCTCGTTGTCGTCCTCCGGATCAACCCGTCCCAATGCCATTAGTTCCTTGAACGAGGAGGTAATCTGCGGCTGAAAACTCTGCAATGAATGCTTCACGAGATCCGGACTGAAGCGATCGTGTCCTGCCTCGACCGGGGTGTGAGTCGTAAAAACACACTCCTTGCGCGTGGCATCCAGGGCAGCCTGGAAGGAATCCCCGTTCAGCATTTTCTCGCGTATCAATTCCAGCGACACAAAAGCTACGTGTCCTTCATTCATGTGATACAGGGACGGCTGGATGTGAAGAGTGCGCAACAAACGGACTCCGCCGATACCGAGCAGAATTTCCTGCATGATGCGCGTCGATTTGTCACCGCCGTACACTCGTAGCGTAAGGTCACGATAGAACGGCTCGTTTTCCGGACGATTGGCATCGATCAGGTAGATCGGGCAGCGGCCCACATCCACTTTCCATACTTGAAAAAACACGCGGGATTCGGCAATTTCCACATCGCATACCAGTCTCTCGCCCGAAGCGTCGAGAACCGGCTCGAGCGGCAGGGCCTCTGGGTTCAGCGGCGTGTAGTATTCGGTCTGCCAGTTCTCATTATCGATCATCTGCTGGAAATACCCTTCCCGGTACAGCAGACTGATGCCGACGAGTCCCAACCCAAGATCGCTCGCAGATCTGGCATGATCCCCTGATAGAATTCCCAGTCCTCCGGCCGCTATCGGCAGCGTTTCATGGAACCCATATTCCGCCGTAAAATACGCAACCGGTTTTTTTATTAGACCGGGCGCATGATTGAAGGCCCAGGTATCCTTCTGATGGATGTATGCATCGAAACCCGCTAGCGCTGTCCTTACCGTGCGCGCAAAAACGGGATCTTTCAAACGCATGCGGAGCTCATATTCGGAGATGTCCTGCAGAACGGCCACCGCATTGTGATATAGATCCTGCCACCCGCGGGGAGACAGCTCCTGAAAAATCTCCTGGCATTCCTGATTCCAGGTCCACCAGAGGTTTTTGGCCAGTTGCCTTAGGCGTGCAAGAAGGTCCGCAGTTTCGTCGTGGTATGAAAGTGGATTGGCGCTCAGCGTAGTCTCTCCATGTTAAGTCAAAAACAATAGCTTCTGCTGGATCAGACGATCCATTCCTGATAGTCGAGTCCCCAGGGATCAACGGGTATCGTCAGTACACCTGTCTCGGGGAACCGCTCCATTTCACGGTCATTCTCCAGGACCGAAATAAAAAATGATACCTCGGAAGGCTTTTCGATGCGAAGAGCTTCCAGAGGCAGCCCTATTTCCAGGATGCGGTTGGCGGCAAATTCGGGCACCTTATCCGGCATCGGCCAATGAACGGGTCTGCACCGCCAGGTCTTTTCGCCGAAATATTCCAGCATCAAGCTGCACTCTCCCGGAGAAATAAACTGCACCTGCACCGAGCCCTCCCGGGGAAAGGCTGATATCTTCTCCTGCGCAAAGTCAATGCGCAAATAGAAAGAACCTAGATCGTATGCAAAGTATATCTTTTCGAGGAAACGATCCGTTCGATGCATGGAGGCGCCGCCTCCTGGAACCGCATATCCCGCAGAGATCCATTCATAATAGTCCGACTCCACGCCGTCTACCTGTGGGGTCAGCGTCTGGACTGGATTCCTATATTGTATTTTGGGTTTGGTTTTCTTGACCGGTTGATCCAGGTTTTGAGGTGTCTTCTCACCCAATAGCCGGTAGACATTCTTCAGCCGGTCCCGGAATAGCGCATCAAATTCCGCGGCATTGTCGGTCGGATGATCATCGCCAAACCACCAGAACCAGTCGCTCCCTTCGGCAATCATCATCTCCCGGAATGCAGCCTTGACATTTTCTCCGTTTGGATTCCGCAATTGCGATGTGTCCCAGAAACGGCGCGCGGCCGTTATAAGCTCCCAGGCGCGGTTTTTTTCCTCGTGGCCGATCCAGGTCGCCAGATTCCCATAAATCCAGCTGCCGGAGACAACGGATTTCAGCGGTTCTCGATGCGACTCGAGATCAAGAAATTCGGAAAATGTCACAGTTCGCAGATCATCGGCGCTGCCCAGTTCCCTGTACAGTGTTTCCAGAAAAACCGTCCCATTCCCCGGGTAATGCTCCCACGCATTTTCGCCATCCAGGATGATCGGAACAATATAATGCCGGCCATCATCCGGAAGACTAAGGTGAATGCTGCGCAGGCGTCGGCAGAAATCCGCTACCGCATCCTTCTCGTTCCAGTGGTAATAGGAAAACCCGAAAAGATCCGACAGCGCGTGGTCGCGGAAAAACAGGCACGGACCCGATTCGCCGCCGCCCCATTGATAGGCGCTGTATTTTTTGTCCGGACTCAGCAGCCCGCCGATTCGCCCCTCCTTATGAAGGGAATTCCATAGAACGCTCTCATCGGAAGCCAGCCAGCGCAGTCCTGCGTCTCGCGCCAGTGCCAGAGCAGCATCGCTCAAGGCTCCTTCGGAAGGCCACATCCCGCGCGCCGACCGTCCAAAGATCCTGGAAAATTCCGCCGTCGCAAGATCTATGTGCTCCCTGGCGTCCTGAGGATACCGAAAGGAATCAGGCGGCAAGGGGATATCCGGCAACGCCTCCCTGGCAACACGCAAATCGCAGAGCAGCGGTAGAATGGGATGGTAGTAGGGAGATATCGAGAACTCGAAAGATCCCGACTCCGAAAGCTTCCGGTAATAAGGAAGAATGCGACCGATGAAGGCATACTGAATATCCAGGAGGCGCTGTTTGTCTTCTTCGCTGAATCCTCGCGCCTTATCGAAGAGATTCCGGATTTCGGGATCGCTGCGCAGTTCGTGCCCGCACCAGGCCAGGTTGTACCAAAGCTGCAGGTCCCGGTAATCCTGGGCAGTATACAGTCCAATCACTGCCGAATAGTCGCCGTGCTCATTGGCCGGACCCCGCCGGTCATAAAGCTCGCGGTAGCGGGAATACGGAAGCAGCATGTGCGCAGGAGAAAGCTGGAAGAACGTGCGCAACAGGAAGGCCTTCTCATTGGCCTCCAGTGCCGAAGCATCCCGACGAGTCAGGCTCGTCTGAATCTCATTGATCTTGCCGGAACTGTAGGATTCAAGCTGCTCCATGAGCGACGGGACCAGATTGAACATGACGTGCACGTTCCCCGCCCGCTCCACAAGCGCAGCCATGTCATAGTAATCCTTGATGGCATGGAACCGAGTCCAGGGAAGGTACGTTTCACCCGTATGGGTATTGCGATAGTCCGGCTGATGCATGTGCCAAAGGAAGGCAATACAAAGCGGCTTTCTCGACATGAAATCCCCCGGAATCAGAATAGCAAAACGCTGGCAGCCTGTCAGCTTGTCCTCATTTCGGCATTTTTGCTCCCGGTATTTCCATATATGACAGGTTGTACCTCAAAATTACTTCTTCCTGGTGCATAATCCTATGAGTTTCTGCCTCCCCTGCATCGTGTCGAAGATCTGAAATTACCTTGACTCCCATGGTATGCGGTGCTATTACACGGCCGTTTCCTGTTAATCTCATCGATACATACCAATTTGCAGGGTAGGACGCAGAAGGGGGGATCTCTCTTGAATAAGGGTGATATTGTAGGAAAAATCGCAAAAGATGCGGATCTTACGAAGTCCCAGGCAGAATCTGCCTTCAACTCGCTTATTTCCGGAATTACGGCTTCTTTGAAGAAGGGTCAGAAGGTGACCGTTGTAGGGTTCGGAACTTTCTCAGTGGCAAAAAGGAAGGCGCGCGCAGGCCGGAATCCTCAGACCGGCGCAGCCATAAAAATCGCCGCTCACAAGGTCCCGAAGTTTGTGCCTGGAAGTGATTTGAAAAAAGCCGTGCGGTAATAATGCGCCTGCGGCAGGATTGAATCCTGCCGCAGGCATAAATCGGGGGGAGACAGGCGCCTAGTTCTTGCTTACGAAGTTGGCGAATTCCCGCAATTTGTTGGAGCGATAAGGGCTGCGTAGTTTGAGCAGTGCCTTTTCTTCAATCTGGCGAATCCTCTCCCTGGTAACCTGGAAAATCTCACCAACCTCCTGCAGCGTATACTCCTTCCCTGTTTCGTTCAGGCCATAACGCATGCGCACAATCTCCTGTTCCCGCGGGGAAAGGGACTGCAGTGCGGAGCTGGTTACTTCCCGAAGATTATGTTTCATCACATCTTCGTCCGGGGAAATTGCATTTTTATCTTCAATGAACTTGTTCAGCACCGCATCTTTGTTATCCGCAATGCTGGCTTCCAGCGAAATGGGTTCCTGCGCAGCCTTCAGGATCTGGGTGACCTTGGCCACCGGCGTCTTGAGTTCTTTGGCGAGCTCATGAACCGATGGTTCACGTCCCATACGCTTGGTTAACTCATTGGCAACCTTCAATACGCGGTTCATGGCTTCAACCATATGAACGGGAATCCGAATGGTTCTTCCCTGATCCGCAATGGCACGGGTAATGCTCTGCCGGATCCACCAGGTTGCATAGGTTGAAAACTTGTGGCCCAGCCGATAATTGAACTTGTCCACCGCCTTCATGAGCCCGATATTCCCTTCCTGAACCAGATCCAGAAGATCCAGTCCGGGATAGGAATAATTTTTGGCAATACTCAAAACCAGCCGAAGGTTCGATCGTACAAATTGATCCTTGGCATGCAGCATCTCTATTTTATTTTCGCTGATCAGCGCCAGAATCTTGCGCAACTCCTCTGTGTTGGTCAGGTACTGTGCTTCCAATCCATTGACATGAGCGCGGGCTTCGCGCATGGCTTTGGAATGCGAATCGCGTCGGGACAGAGCCTTGATTGCCGTCTGCGCGGCTTCCATCTGGTGCAGCACTTCCTCCAGGCTTCCGATCAAAGCCACGATCTGGTTTTCCGAGAAATCTATTTTCTTCAAAGAAGTGAAGATCGCCTCGCGGTTGCTTTCAATCTTTCTTAAGTCTTTTACTTTCTTAGTTTTGGTTTTCTGGAAGGCCCCTCTTGTGAGTCGGTACTTGGCCTCCAGTTTCTCGAGACGGGATACAATCCGCCGTATCTGCTTGATGCGCAGTCGCGTGCGCTCTTCGAGTGAAACCTCGCTTTCAGATTCCTTTTTTTCCTCGATTCCAAACTGGGGAATCGCCGAGGGCGCACCCATTGGCTGCAGCTCGTCCGCAAGTTCCATTATCTTGTAAGTGTTTATGGGAGTTAGCGATAGAAGCCGCAGCGTGTTCAACTTGGCGGATTCGATCTTCTTCGCAAGGTAAACCTCTTCCTCCCGGGTCAACAACGGAATCTTGCTCATGCTCCTGTAGTAAATGTACAGGGGATCGGCGGACGCTGTTGATTCTTCAGTCTTTCCTGCCGGCCGATTCTCGTTAGGCACGCGCGCAAATCGAACCCTGTCGACATAATTAGCCCGCGTTAATCTTGGAAACGATTCGGAAGGACCCAAACCATCCTCATCCAGATCTATCGAGTCATACTCGGTTTCTTCCAGGAAATCCTCTTGTTCTAATTCAATCATTGTGAGTAATATCCTCTTAGGAGAGTTTTCTTAAAACCCCATTCCTCCAGACTAATCCTTCTCTTATAATGACTTAGGGGTGATCCGTGGTTCTAGTCCCGACCTCTTTAATGACTCAAGAGCTAAATTACATTCTTATAGATAATCAATGCCGAGAATAGTTTCAGTGGGCTAGGTGATTTTTACTATACTTCAAAATAAATACCCCGTTTTATGAAGGTTGGAACTCTCTTCCTCCGTTCGGATTGTACGGTAAAGCGTTTATTTCGTTCCGATTTTATGTATAACATCGGGTATTATTTTTGGCAACTTGAATCCAGGTTTTTCGTACTATTTTCTCTTGATATTGCATGGAATTAGGGAGAAAAATCACTAATTTCTTAAAAGGTAGGCTTATTGACTGACCGGCTGGTTTTCAATATCATTGATTGTTTCTAAATCTCTGCAAACCAATCCCTGGAGGCATGGCGTGATCGAGGTAGAACACATAAGTAAAGTTTATAACGGTCGCAGGGCGGTGGATGACGTCTCGTTTCGGGCGGAAAAGGGAGAGGTCCTTGGATTCCTCGGCCCCAACGGGGCCGGAAAGACCACAACCATGCGGATTCTCACCTGCTACATGCCCTCTACCGAGGGCACAGCCAGGATTGCGGGATACGATGTCTTCGAAGAAAGCATCGAGGTACGGAAGCGCATCGGCTATCTGCCGGAAAATCCGCCGCTCTATCCAGAAATGACGGTGAAATCCTACCTGGACTTTGTTGCGAAGATCAAAGGAACTCGGGCAAACCAGCGCAAGAGCCAGGTCTCCGAGGCGATCGGGAAATGCAACCTCGGTGATGTTCAGAACCGCATCATTGGCAAGCTGTCCAAAGGGTACAAACAGCGGGTCGGACTTGCGCAGGCGCTTTTGAATAACCCCGAGGTGTTGATTCTCGATGAACCGACCCTGGGTCTGGATCCGAAACAGATTCATGATATACGGTCCCTCATCAAGAGTCTGGCTTCCGCCCATACTGTTATCCTTTCCACACACATTCTCCCTGAAGTCAGCATGACCTGTAACCGGGTTGTGATTATCAATAAAGGCAAAGTGGTCGCCATGGATACGCCTGACGGTCTGGCCCGCCAGATGCGTGGAGCCGAGAGAATCTCGATTACTGTGGACGGACCGATTGACGCCGTCCGCGAAAAATTATCGGCAATTGACGGCGTTCTGAATGTGGAGGTTGGCAGCGAGGCGGCCGGAGCGCCGGTCAACTACAATGTCGAGTGCAAACTGGACAGCGATCTTCGCAGAATACTTGCGGCTGCAGTTGTATCGCAAGGCTGGGGGCTGCTTGAACTGCGTGGCGTCTCCATGAGTCTCGAAGACGTTTTCATCAATCTGATTACGAAAGAAGAAGCGTAGACATTCTATAGCTATTTAGAGAGGCCCAAATGCAAAACATACTGGCAATCTGGCAGCGGGAGATGAAGAGCTATTTCGTCTCGCCGATTGCTTATGTGGTATTGACCGTCTTTCTCTTCCTCTCAGGAATGATCTTTTTCGGCAACCTGAGGGAAGTGTACCAATACACCATGAGCACGGCCCAGCTTGGACAAAGCACTCAGCCGATCGATGTCCCAGCCTATGTCACCCAATCGCTGTTCAGAACGATTACAGTGGTTCTGCTCTTCCTTCTTCCAATGATGACTATGGGACTTTTTTCGGAAGAGAAGAAGCGGGGAACGATCGAGCTGCTGTTGACGACGCCGATCCGCAACACCCATGCGATCCTGGGCAAATATGTGGCAAGTCTGACATTCCTGCTGATTCTGTTCGCCGCCAGCGGCGTCACTATTTCGTCTCTGTTTGTATACAGCCAGCCGGACTGGAAACCAATCCTGGCAGGGTACCTTGGCCTTTTTCTTTACGGCGCGGCACTCCTTGCGCTGGGACTCTTCATCTCAACGCTGACTGAAAACCAGATCATTGCCGTGATCGTGACCTTTGGTGTGAGCCTCGTTCTCTGGCTGATCAGCGTGTTCGCCGCTTCTGCCTCGGGCGCTGTCCGGGACGTTATCAACTACCTTTCGGTCATCAGTCATCTCGATGACTTCATCAAAGGGGTGATCGACACGTCGCACGTAATCTATTACGTGACATTCGCGTTCGTTGCACTTTTCCTGGCTTATCGTTCACTTGAGTCCATGCGGTGGAAAGGCTAATGAAAAAATATCTACAGAAGCTTGATACGTTAGGCCTGTTGTTCCTGGTGGCTGCGGTTATTTGGTATTCGATATCCAACATCTGGAGCAAATGGAACCTGGCATTTGCAGTTCTGGGCGGGGTTCTCATCGTGATAGGCGTCGCCGCCAACTACCGGCAGATCCTCGGTTCCCTGGGAAAGCGCTCGACAAAGTATGCCAGCAATTATGTAATTTCCCTGATCCTGGTGATTGCCATTATTGCGGGGCTAAACTACGTGGGTCAGCGTCATCCAAAGCGGGTCGACATGACCGGCTCCGGCCGGTTCACACTTGCTCAACAGACAACGCAGGTATTGGGAAAATTAACCAAAGACGTTGATATTAAGGCGTTTTTCCCCGGCGGCGATTATGCTCCCCTGAAAGAATTGCTGATTGAATATAGAACGGTGAGCCCGCATGTTCGATACGAGTTTATAGACCCGGATCGGCAACCCGACGTCGCCAAACAAAATGATGTCACGGTATACGGCACGGTGCAGAATCCCTTCAGCGGCGCCCAGCTTAAGTTTGGGACTGTGATTATCTCCTACGGCAACCGCAACGAAAAAATCGAGAAGCGGTCTGAAGAAGTTCAGGAAGAGGACCTCACCAACGCCATAATTAAGGTGGGCCGGTCTGAAGCCAAGAAGATCTATTTCATTCAGGGCCACGGCGAAAAAGATCCGTCCGACACAGAACGCACCGGATACTCCGAAGCCAAGAAAGCGCTGGAAGGACAGGGTTACAAGGTAGAAACCCTAAATCTGGCCACCGAGGGAAAAGTGCCGGAGGATGCAAAGGTGCTGGTTGAGGCCGGTCCGACGACAGAACCTTTTGCACAGGAACAGCAGTTCATCGCTGATTTCCTCAACAAGGGCGGCGTTGGCTTGCTTTTGCTTGTAGACCCGAATCCCGCCCCATCCTTTGAGGCATTCCTGAAAAACTGGGGAGTTAAGGTTGATAACGACCTGGTACTCGATGTCAGCGGCGTCGGCAGATTGATGGGCGCCGGCCCCAGTATCCCGCTCGTCACAACTTACGAAGCCCACAAAATTACCGACCGCTTTAAGGCCATGACTTTCTTCCCTCTTACGCGTTCCATTGAACCGGACAAGAGCCTTCCCGGCGGAGCGACCGTTGAGACGCTGTTCAAGAGCAACCCGAACAGCTGGGGAGAAACAAACCTGAGCAGCAAACAGGCTTCCTATGACCCCGGCAGCGATCTCAAAGGGCCGCTATCCCTTGCCGTTGCTGCAACGAAGGAAGTAAAACCGGCCTCCGCCAGCACACCCGCCGCCAAATCAAGGATTGTTGTCACGGGAACATCCAATTTCCCGGTCAATGCCTATTTCCCGCTTCAGGGAAATGGGAACCTCTTCCTTAACATGGTGAGCTGGCTTGCCCAAGATGAAGACCTGATCTCCATTCGGCCGAAAGCCCCTCAAGATCGTCGGCTCGTCCTTTCTGAAAGCCAGATGTCGCTGCTGCAATTGATTGCCGTGTTTGTGCTTCCGGGGATAGCCCTTATTGCCGGCATCGTCGTCGTCGTGAAGCGCCGGAGGAAATAATGCGTTTTAAAGGCACGCTCATCCTGTTTGTCGTCTGCCTGCTTTTCGGCTGCTATGTGTATTTCTACGAAATCAAAGGAGGCGAGCAGCGCACCAAAGCCAAGGAAGCGGAAAACCAGGTCTGGAAGTTAGAAGCCAATACCGTTCAGCAGATCGATCTGTCATCCCCCAGCCTGCTTATCAGCGCGGTGCGTCAGAACGACAAGGACTGGATCCTCACGGCTCCCCAAAAATATGACGCGGATTCCGATGAACTGAACCGGCTCGCCGGTTCTGCCTCCAACATCCGGCGCGAAAATGTTGTCGATCCGAACGCGACCGATCTCGTCAAATTTGGCTTAAGCCCGGCCCGGGCAAGCTTGAAAGTCAAAACCAAGGATGGCAAGCAATATGCCATCGATTTTGGAATCAACAACCCTACCGGAAGTTCAGCCTATGCCGTGATCCCGGGGAAAAAGGAAGTCTTCCTGGTATCGACAGCGACGGTAGGTGCTTTCGATAAAAAGACCGACGACTTGAGGAACCACAAAATCCTCGGTTTCGACCAGCCCGAAGTCCAGACATTGAACCTGTTGAGTTCGAAAGGAGACTTGCGGCTTAACAAAACAAGCGACGACCGATGGTGGATTATTGATAAAAACGAGACGGTTGCCGCCGACTCACCGGGGATTCGAGGAATCCTGAACACACTTTCCATGGGACGCATCAAGGAATTTTTCAACGATGTTCCCGAAGAATACAAAACCCTGGGTTTTGATAAGCCAACAGTGGATGTTCTCCTTACTTACGGCAAGGACAAAACGATTAGACACCTCGTGATTGGCATACCAAAATCGAGCCTTCACAAAAAGACACAGAGCGATTCCGGAAAGCCCTCCACGGACGGCTCTCCGGCGGATCTGTATCTAGCCAAGGACGAGTCCCGGCCGGATCTGTTTTTTATCGACAAGGAAACCGTCGATAAGCTGATGAAGGCGCGAAACGACATCCGGGATAAAGCTTTGGCATCCGTGCAGCGCTGGGATGTGGATTCTATCTTGCTGACCAACACCAAAGGCAGCTTTGCCTTTTCCAAATCGAATGGCGAATGGTTCGTGGCCGGAACCAAGAATAAGGCGAAATGGGATGGGATCAATGCCATCCTGGATGCCATGGAAAAGCCAGTAAAAGAATGGATTGACGCACCCTCTTCCCCTTCCACCTACGGTCTGGATAAACCCGCCATTCGGGTTGTCCTCAAGCAGGGGAGCACGGTGCTGGCGGATTGCTCGCTGGGCAAAGCAGGCAAAGATGGAATCTACGCACAGATCAAAGGAGACTCCTCGGTGAAGGTCGCCGATCCGGATGGCCTCAGTGCCCTGGACAAGGGCGCATCCGACCTTGTGGAAACTCCGGCACCACCCGCCGCGCCGGCAAAAAAATAGTTCACGGGAGGAATTGAAGATGCAGCGGATTCATTGCATCTTCAATTCTTCCCGATTTCTGTGTTTGTCGACAAGGAGTTGATATTTATTGCCTTGTCGGGTATACTTCGAATGCTGCTTTTGTACAAAGTGGGCGGGTGCCCACTTTTTTTGTTTAGGGCGTAAAATGGCAGTATCGGATTCGGACCAGCAATCCCTGGAACCCAGAATTGTAACCCTGGCAGAAGAGATCGCAGCTTCGCTGGGAGTGGAAATAGTTCTGGTTGAAGTAAAGGGAGACGGAAACCGCTCCATAGTCCGGGTATATATCGATAAGCCCGGCGGCATAACGCTGGACGACTGTGAGCGATTCAGTAAACGTTTTTCGGTTACGCTGGATGTAGAAGACTGGATTCACTTCAGCTATACGCTGGAGGTATCTTCTCCAGGAGTGAATCGTCCCCTGGTCAAGGAATCGGATTTTAAGCGTTACGCGGGACAGAACGCAAAAGTGCGAACACGCACTCCTCTGCAGGGGCAGAGGAACTTCAAGGGTAAGATTATAGGCGTGACGGAAGGCCGGTTGGAGCTTGAAGTTGCCCCGGAGAAACAGGTCGGAATCGCCTTGATGGACATCGAAAAGGCCAATCTGATAGCAGAATTGAATCTTAGGCCGCAGGGGTCCTGATAAATTATGTCGAACATCATAGCTCAAACGATCGAACAGATTAGCAAAGAAAAAAATGTCGATCCGAAGATTATAATCAGTGCGCTGGAAGACGCGATGGTGGCTGCTTCCAGAAAGTTCTACAAGACCAACGAAGACATCAATGCCCGGTTCGATCCGGAAACCGGGATGGTCGAGATCTTTGCTGTAAGGCGTGTGGTGGAAAACGTTGAGAACCCCAGCCTGGAAATTTCGCTGACCGACGCCAAGGAAATTGATGACACCCTTGAAATAGACGACACCGTAGAGATTCCTAAGCCTACAGATGTACTGGGAAGGATTGCGGCACAAACGGCCAAGCAGGTCATATTGCAAAAGGTCCGGGAAGCAGAACGCCAGAACATCTACAACGAGTATTCCCAGAAGATCGGCGAAATGGTCAACGGCATCGCGAAGAGATTCGAGGGGCCGGATATCATTGTAGACATCGGCAAAACTGAAGCGCTTTTGCCTTTGCGAGAACAATCCCGAGTCGAAACCTACAAACAGGGCGAGCGGATTCGTGCGGTCATTGCCAAAGTGTTGCCTGTTGCCAAGGGACCCCAGGTAATTCTGTCGCGAGTCGATCCGCAATTGCTGATTCGCCTGTTTGAAATGGAAATTCCAGAAATCTACGACGGCACGATCGTCGTCAAAAGCGCGGTTCACGAACCTGGCGACCGCGCCAAGGTTGCGGTGGCATCGCTCGACAGGGATGTTGATCCCGTCGGGGCATGCGTCGGCATGAAGGGATCGAGAATCAACTCCATCATTCGTGAACTCCGGGGAGAAAAGATCGACATCGTTCAGTGGTCGGATGACGCGGCCACCTATGCTGCCAATGCATTGAACCCGGCAAAAATTTCCAAGGTGCTGATTATCGACGCATCCGAAAAACGGATGGAAGTTATCGTTGAGGAAAAGCAGCAATCGCTGGCCATCGGGAAAAAGGGCCAGAATGTCCGGCTTGCATCAAGACTGATTGGCTGGCAGATCGATGTAAAGAGTGAAGAACAGAAGAAGCAGGAAGTGCTCAGCGTCATGGAATCGCTAACCTCCTCCTCCACCTCTCTCTCGGAACTGGAAGGAGTCAGCGATCGGATGATCGAAAAACTGCGTGAAGCCGGGATTGAGAATGTGGAACGCATCCTGGAATTGGGTGAAGACAAGCTAAAGGATATTCCGGGTGTCGGCGAAAAAACGGCAGCCAAGATCATGGAAGCTGCACGCGATCTGTTTGAAGAGGTAGAGATAGAGGTTCCCGAAGGCATCGACCTTCCAACCGCGATTCAGGCTTCGGAGGAATCCGGAGAAGCTGTGGAGGGATCCAACGGATCCGAGTCTGAGGAAAATGATGCCTTAAGCAGCGCTGCTGCAGAAGATACGCCGGAAACCGAAGCGGCATCGGAGGTAGCTGAGGCCACTGCGGAAGAGGGTGACGACAAGCAGGTTTGAGGTCCAGAGGATCCCGGCCGGTGATCGTTAGCATCTAAAGTTGTAGTCGGTGCCTGGTTGCAAACGGCATCATATCTGGTTTAAGATTTTGACTTTGTCTCGAACTACCGGAAGAGCTCAAAGCATACGGTATAGAGGTCTTTGCGCAAATGGATAAAATTACCGTCGCGGAACTGGCGACAGAATGTTCAGTAAAAAATCAGGTGGTCCTGGCTGAACTGAAGCGTCTGGGTCTGTATGTATTTTCGCCGACTGCGACGATCGACGTGAATTTCGCCGAGACAATTCGGAAAAAGATTCTCTCCCAGCGGGAAGCGGACGAAGCGAAAGCCCAGGAAGCGGAAAAGAAGAAAGAATCGGAAGCGGCAAAAAAAGTAGAGAAAAAGGCCGTCAAGAAAGTTGCTGCGCCTGCTCCTGAAGAACAGGTTGCCCCAGCGGCAACACCGACTCCGGCCGCCCCTCGGAAGGTCAAGAAGGCCCCCAAGGTAGAGAAGATAATCGAAGCCAAGCCTGAAGAGGTTTCTCCAAAGGCTTCTCTTGCCCCACGGAAGGGCCGTAAACATTATGACCGCGAGGCTGCGGAACTCGTCGATCAGGCAGCCGCCGTCAAACCTGGCGAAAAGCCGGAGGCAGCGCCGCTGGTCGAGCCGGTCCCGGAAGAGGCTGCTCCCGCGGTTGCATTAGAACAAGAGATCGCGGCGGCTCCGGTTGAAGTTGCCGAACCTGTCGCGACTACGACTGCCGGTCCGGAACCGGTTCAAGCAGAAGCCGCGCCGGAGGAAATCACGCCGTCTCCCGAGGCGGAATCTGCTGTTCCTCCTGTTATCGCAACGCCTGAACCTCCGCCAGTTGTTGAGCCTGTTTCTGAAACAGCCGGGCCTATGGAAGCAGCCGTACCCGCTTCTGTCTCGCCACAGGCCGCAAAAGCAGCAGAACCGCCGGCGCATCCCGGAGTTGTTTCCAAAAAGATTGTTGTACCAAAGGCAAAGACAAAGATATTGATGCGGACAAGCACGGAAAAAGTTGTAACGCCCGAAGTAACAGATCGAATTCTCAAAGGACTGCGCGTCGCACCGAGGCCCGCTCCGTCGAGAATCCCGACAGCCGCCCCAACCAGGTTTGTCAGGAAGAAGAGACCGGACAGGCCGGAGGTTCCGGAAAGGGCAGCCAGGGTTATAGAGCTGCCTCGACCACCCGCTTCCCCGGAAGATTTCAGGCCGATCGCAATTACGGAAGGGGTCACGATCAAAGACCTCGCGGAAAAAATGGACATCAAGTCCAAGTACATCATCCAGAAGCTCATATCCAGAGGGATCCTTGCATCCATCAACCAGGCTCTCGATGTTGAGGCCGCGAAAGAGGTTTGCGCGGAATTTGGATTCCGGGCCGATGTGATCAGCTTTGAGCAGGAAGCCGAAGCCAAACAGGAAACGCCGGATAAGCCCGAGGACCATGTAACCCGACCGCCGGTTGTAACGATCATGGGGCACGTAGATCACGGCAAGACATCTCTTTTGGATGCCATCCGGGAAACGAATGTGACCGCCACGGAAGCCGGTGGAATTACGCAACATATCGGTGCGTACCAGGTGGAGATTCGCGGACGCAGCATAACGTTCCTTGACACACCCGGTCACGAAGCCTTTACCATGATGCGTGCCCGCGGTGCCCAGGCAACAGATATCGTTGTTCTGGTGGTTGCCGCGGATGACGGCGTCATGCCGCAGACAGTTGAAGCCATTCATCACGCGAAGGCGGCCAACGTTCCAATCATTGTAGCCATTAACAAGATTGATAAGCCCGGGGCTCAACTGGATCGCGTCAAACAGGCTCTCGCGGATCAGGGATTGCTGGCGGAAGATTGGGGTGGAGACATTGTCACCGTTCCCGTATCGGCCAAGCAGAAGACAAATATCGATCTGCTGCTGGAAATGATTCTTCTCGTCGCGGACATGAAGGACCTCAAGGCAAATCCGAAACGCCTCGCATCCGGAGTCGTTCTGGAAGCAAAGGTGGATAAAGGGCGCGGCTGTGTCGCTACGGTTTTGGTCCAGAACGGCTCGCTTGAAGTGGGCGACTCCCTTGTGGCCGGTTCGGTGCATGGACGCATCAGGGCACTGGTCAACGATCACGGCAAGACCATCGACTCCGCCGGGCCGTCTATCCCCGTGGAAATCCAGGGACTCCAGGATCTGCCGATGGCGGGAGACATCTTCCAGGTATTCAAGGATGCCACCAAAGCACGACAGGTTGCAGAGTACAGGCAGGCAAGGGATCGTGAGCAGTCGCTGAGCAAGAGTTCCCGCCTGTCCCTCCAGGCTTTGTTCGAGCAAATGCGTGCAGGAACCGTCAAAGAACTCCCGCTCATTTTGAAAGGGGACGTACAGGGTTCGGTGGAAGTCGCCTCGGATATGCTCAATAAACTGGGCACCGAAAAAGCCAAAGTGCGGATCCTGCATAGTGGCGCCGGCGCAATAACCGAGACGGATGTGCTCCTTGCCTCTGCATCGAATGCAATTATTATCGGATTCAATGTAAGGCCTGAACGAAAAGCTCAGGATCTTGCTGATTCCGAAGGCGTCGAGATACGGATGTACACGGTCATTTACAATCTGACCAATGACATCAAAGCTGCGATGATCGGGATGCTCGAATATACGACTCACGAAAAGTATGTCGGCAGGGCTGAGGTCCGCGACACTTTCCGGGTGCCCAAATTCGGGTTCATCGCCGGTTCCTATGTACTCGACGGTATCATCAAACGAAATTCCGAAGCGCGCCTCCTCCGGGACAACGCTGTCATTCACGAAGGGAAGATCACTTCCCTGCGCAGGTTCAAGGATGATGTCTCGGAAGTAAAATCCGGGTTCGAATGCGGCATCGGGTTTGAGCACTTCTCCGACGTAAAAGTGGGCGACATTATCGAAGCGTATATCATCGAAAAGGTTCAACCCACCTCTCTCTAATTACGAATTACGAATTGCGAATGACGAATTGTGAGTTCATTCGTAATTCGTCATTCGTAATTCGTAATTCGTCAAATGCCCATAGCATACTGCACTCTCGAGTTGTTCCTGCCGTATTCCCAATCTCTCAAGGAGAAACGGATGGTATTGCGCAAGGCGCAAGATCGGTTGCGCGCCAGATCAAACTTTTCCATTGCGGAGGTGGAGTTTCAGGACTTATGGCAGCGGTCAAAGCTCGCCGCAGTTACTGTCGGCGCCGATCATGCCGTACTGGAACGGGTGACGCAGCAGTTTGTACGGGAAGCGGAAGATACTCTTGCGGAGCTCCTAATCGATTGTCAGGTCACGTTTATTGATCCTTAAGAAAGCAGACCATGCAACCGTCTCGAAGACCACAAAGACTGGCACTGCAAATCCAGCAGGAAGTCAGCATGATGCTTTTCCGCGACATGAAAGACCGAAGAGTCGGGTTTGTCACGGTAACAGCCGTCCAGGTAAGTCCCGATCTCAGGCATGCCCGGATTTTCGTATCGCTGATGGGCCCGGAAGAAGAAAAGAATGAAGGTCTGGCCACACTGAATCACGCGACCGGATGGGTACGTCACGAACTTGGCCAGCGTATTCGCATGAGATTTGTACCCGAAATCGTTTTCCTAATGGATACATCGCAGGAATATGGCGAGCACATTGACAGGCTCATCGATGAAATACACGAGCACAAGGACGAGTGAAGTGAACGGGGTAGTCATTATAGATAAGCCGGCCGGATGGACGTCCCACGATGTGGTGGCAAAAATCCGGAATCTTGTCAAGGTGAAGAAGGTCGGGCATACCGGCACGCTGGATCCATTTGCGACCGGCGTTCTTCCCCTCACTCTGGGGAAAGCCACGCGTCTGACCAACTATTTTCTCTCGTCCGACAAGGTGTACCATGGCGTGATGCATTTCGGATATGCGACGACGACCTATGACATTGATGGTCAGCCGGTAGGAGAGGAAACCCGGCCGGAGCTGGACCTGGAAAAACTGCAGTCCATTTTTGGGCGATACCAGGGCACCCTGTCCCAAACCCTTCCCCCCTATTCCGCAAAAAAGGTACAAGGCAAACCCTTGTACGAATATGCGCGGAAGGGGATAGAAATGGCGCCCACCAAAAAAGAGGTCACGATCAAAGGACTGCGCTTGATTTCCCTGAACGGCTGCGAGGTGGAGTTTGAACTCGCCTGCACAGCCGGAACCTATGCGCGCAGCCTGGCCCATGACATCGGTGCCGACTACGGGTGCGGCGCGCATCTGGTCCAATTGCGCCGCGTACGCAGCGGTGAATTCACAATCGACAATGCCGTTCTTCTGAACGAAGGAGAGCGTTTTCACCCCGGTGAGTTTTTTGTCGAAAAACTGATTCCCATGCGAAATCTACTCCCGGAAATGCCGGCCATTGTGATTTCGGAAGGCGATCGGAAAAAGCTTCTGCACGGCATGGACCTGAACCTCCTCACGGCAGAATGGAAATCCGACCAATACAGACTGATTGACGAATCCGGCGAACTGATCGCATTGGCAAATCGCATCCAAACCTTTGCCTCTCCGGTCGAACAGCCGGCAAATTGGGTTCGCATCCATCCAATCGTCACATTTGGGGAATAACCCAATCCGTGAGATTCGTGGCAAACACAGCCGCCACAAATCCCACGGATTCTTCCCTATCAGAGAACCAGTCTGTCTTTGATCCGCTGGAACTTCTTCTCTCCGATTCCCTTTACGTTAATGATCTCTTCAATCCGGTTGAATTTCCCTGCTTTGGTCCGATATTCCACGATGCTCTTTGCCGTCGCCGGGCCGATTCCGGGAAGGGACTGCAGTTGTTCCAAGGTTGCCGTGTTCAGGCTGATTTTTTCGGTTGCTGTCGGCGCGCTCTTCTGCGCCATCACTGAAAAAGAACTGAATACCAGACCCAGGCACAGCGCCAGGACGCAAGCGACTCTTGCTCTCTTCATTGTTGCCTCCTTAGTAAGTGGATACCCGGGAGCCACGCATTTTGCTCCCCATATCTAATGGCGGCACACCCACTTTGAGCCAAAAAAAGCCGGAAAAATCGATCGGGCTGCTTCGGCAAGTGCTCTGGAATCCGCGAACTGCATATGCCATAATGTTGCACGCAAGTTGATTCCTGAAGATAAGGAAACAAACAGCCTATGAAATGCAGTCTCGCACATTCGCTTAGGTGTTCTATTCTGTGCCTGGGTTTGCTGTCCTTATGTATGCCCATTTTTGCACAAAAAGAGAGGGTGCTAACTCCTCCTGGCCCCCCGGCCGGCAAGCCGATTAATCTCGACAAAGAGATCGAAACGCCGGTAACGGTCGACCGCGCCGCCAGTTATTACCATTTCTCACTGGCAAAGTGGTATGAGGACGAGGGAAATATCCCCAAAGCCCTGTCTGAAATGCAAACCTCCCTGAAATACAACCCAAACAGCCCTGGGGTGCACCTGGAAATTGCCTCTCTGCTGGAAAAATCCGGCAACGTCCGAGAAGCAATTGAGAACGCTCAGGAAGCGGCGAGACTGGATCCACAAGATGCCGATCCCCATTGGCTTCTGGCCAATATCTATTTTCACGCGCAAGACCGCGGAAATCCCCAGGAGTCCATCCAGAAGGCTATTCAGGAACTTGAAAAGCTGGTGGAACTCACGCCGGAAGATGAACGCGCTTACTTTGCCCTTGGTGGCGCCTACTTTGCCCTCAACAAGCCGGAAAAAGGCGTCGCTGCCTATGAAAAATTCCAAAGCCTTACAAGCATGGGAGATACTGGCTACCGTGAAATAGCCAGATATTACGAGCGGACCGGGAATGATGCAAAAGCCATAGAATACCTGGTTAAGGGCTTGAAGATTAACCCGGACTCCACAGAAAGCCTGGCACTGCTGGCGGACTTGTATTCAAAACAGAACAAAAGCAAAGAAGCTATTCCCCTGTACAAAAAGCTGATGGAACTGACGGGGAACAACCTGAATGTTGGCAGGAATCTGGCCGTAGCGCTCGTCGATAACGGCGAAAACGCCGATGCACTCAAGATACTCGATGAAATTGCCAAAAACCCGTCTTTGGCCAATGAAGGCAGTATTCAGATGTTGCGTGGCAAAGCACTATTCGGACTTCGAAAATTCCCGGAAGCTCTCACTGCTTTGCAATCCGTGGCGGATGCGGATCCCAACTCCATGGAAGCTCGCTTCTATACCGGCCGAATCTATGAGGAGACCGGAAAATATACGGAAGCATCCAAAGTTTTTTCTGCGCTGCTGGATAAAACGGCAGGAACAAGCGAGGAGATGAAGAGCAACCGCCTGGTATTTCAGCAGCATCTTGCCGCCGATTACCTTGAATTGGGCAACCACGATAAAGCGATCGCCATCTATCAGGAAATGGCGCAGGCGGACCCGAAACGAGCGAACCCGCAGTTGTTAAACGCCTACCGCACTGGCAAGGACTTTGCCAAAGCGCTTCCTCTAGGCAAGGATTTGTACCAGAAGAATCCCAATGACGTTGAGATCGCGGTCATCTATGCACGAACGCTGGCCGATTCCGGCAAACCGAAGGATGGAGCCGAGATTCTATCCAAGCTGCTGCAATCCAATCCGGACAATATCGAGGTCTACGTCAACCTGAGCCAAATCTACCTGCAGGATAAACGCTATTCTGATGCGGAAAAAATTCTCCGGCGGGCTGAGGATAAAACGACCGACAAACAGAATAATGAACGGCTCAAAATCCAGTTGGCTGCCGTCTATGAAAGACAAAAGGATTTCGATCGCGCCGAATCCATTTTCAAAGACATCCTGAAGGTCAACCCTCAGAATGCGGTTGCATTGAACTACATCGGATATATGCTGGCAGATCGGGGCGTACGCCTCGACGAAGCGGTTCGCTATGTTAAGGAAGCGCTGGCTATCGATCCTCAAAACGGTGCCTATCTTGACTCGCTTGGCTGGGCTTTCTTCAAACTGAACGATATGAAAAAGGCGGAGGAATATCTCCTGGCCGCGGACGAGTTGGTCAAAGACGATCCCACCATTGAAGAACATCTCGGTGATTTGTATTTCAAGACCGGGGATTTGGCAAAAGCCGAGGAATTCTGGAAAAAATCGGTAACCATCGGTACCGAACAGGAAGACGTTCAGAAGGTACGCCGAAAACTGGAATCACTTCAGGAAACCCTTCGCAAACAGAAATCAGGGAAGTGACAGACACATCGCTGTGCATTCGCTCTTTTGCCAAAATTAATCTGGTTCTATCCGTCCTTGGAAAGAGGATGGATGGATACCATGATATCCAAACGGTATTTCAGACAACCGACCTGTGCGATGAGCTGGAATTCCAGCCGTCTCAAAAACTTGAATTAGTTTGCGAAAACCTGCCGGATGTACGGAATGAAGAGAACCTTGTCTGGAAAGCGGCGGCTCTATTCGCAGCGGCCATCGACAACCCGCCGGGAGCAAAAATAATACTTCGGAAGAGAATTCCGGCTGGAGCGGGCGTTGGCGGCGGCAGCAGCAATGCTGCGGCCACGCTCCTGGGACTGAGCCGGTTCTGGAACATCTCCATCCCTGAAGAAAAATTGCACGCCATCGCCGCCAGCCTGGGCTCGGATGTCCCATTTTTTCTGAAAGGCGGGACAGCGCTGGGATCCGGACGGGGGGAAAAGATTGAGTCTCTGCCAGATTGCCCTTCCCTTCCCCTTGTCATTGTCTTCCCGGGTATTCATGTCTCGACAGCGGAAGCCTACCGTTCTTTGAATTTGGGATTGACATCCACGACAGTTGACCATAGAATTCAACGTTTTATTGGTCATGTGCGGGCAGGTTTGCCCTCAATGACCGGGCTCTTTAATGATTTCGAGGCTTCGATCCTGACTGCCTACCCTCCCGTCCGGGAAGCAAAAGAATTCCTGGCGGAATGCGGTGCGACGGCAACTCTGCTGTCAGGCAGCGGATCCTCTGTCTTCGGATTCTTCTCTGATGAGGAATCAGCGTCCGCTGTCTTACGCAATGTACCGCGAGAGACTTGGCGGGTGTTTCCGGCGAAGACCCTTTCTCGGGCTGAGTATTTCCCAAAAATGTTCGGGTAGACGCCGGCGCTGAAATTGCGGATGCGGAGTGTGGCTGCGGATCAATCCGTAACCGCTTATCCGAAATTCGCAATCGATATATTGCTGGGGCGTCGTCAAGCGGTAAGACACAGGTCTTTGGAACCTGCATTCGAAGGTTCGAATCCTTCCGCCCCAGCCATTTCGCGCCACCTCCAGGAGTAAATTGATGCAGAACAGCGGATACAAGGTTGTGAATCGGGAATTGAAGGTATTCTCAGGGAATGCCAATCATGCGCTGGCAAAGGAGATTTGCGATTACCTCCATCTCCCGCTTGGGGAAATTCATCTCGCCAAATTCAGCGATGGGGAGCTCTATACCCAGATTCTGGAAAATGTCCGAGGCAAGGACGTATTTCTTATTCAGCCCACCTGCTGCCCGGTCAACAACAACCTGATGGAGCTGCTTATCATGATCGATGCCTTCAAGCGCTCCTCTGCGACAAGGATTACATCGGTTCTTCCCTATTACGGCTATGGACGGCAGGATCGGAAGGATAAGCCCAGAGTACCCATTTCATCCAAGCTGGTTGCGGATCTGCTTACGGCAGCCGGAACCGACCGTATCCTGGCCATGGATCTGCATGTGGGACAGATCCAAGGATTTTTCGATATCCCGGTAGATCATCTGTATGCAGCCCCGGTATTGGTCGAGTATCTGAAAAAATTGCAGATTCCGAACCTGACAGTAGTCTCTCCCGATGCGGGGGGCGTGGAACGCGCCAGGGCATTTGCAAAGCGACTTGACGGTGATCTTGCGGTCATTGACAAGCGCCGGACGGGACCCAATGAAGCAGAGGTCCTTCACATTGTCGGACATGTCAGCGGAAGAAACATTCTTATCTGCGACGACATGATTGATACAGCCGGCACCTTGGTCAAAACGGTCGAGGCGCTCCGGAAGAAAAAGGCAGAAAAGGTTTTTGCCTGTGCAACACACGGAATCCTGAGCGGACCTGCGATCGAAAGGCTGCGGTCAGCCCAGATTGACGAGATCATTCTAACCAACACTGTTCCGATTGATCCGTCCAAGGTGCTGCCGAATATGAGGATTTTGAGCGTCGGGGCGTTGTTGGGCGCCGCGATACAAAGCATTCACGAAGAAACGAGTGTCAGTAATCTTTTTGTTTAGATAGGTCTTCGAACTCCGGATCGTGGATACGCCGGTAGTTCCGAAGACTCCGAGGAAGGAGTTGGATTTTCATGCCAACAGTTATTGAGGCTCAATTGCGGATCCCGGGCGGCAAAAACGTCAATAAACGCATCCGGAAGTCGGGACAGATCCCGGCTGTCATTTATGGTCCCGGAAAGCAGCCCGTAGTGATTTCCGTGGACCCGGCTACGATAAAAACGATTCTCCATTCGGAAACCGGAAAAAACACGATTTTCTCTGTCAGCGTAGACGGCGCAGAGCAAGGCAACGCCATGGTCAAGGATTATCAGCTTGATCCGGTCCACGGCGATCTGATTCATGCCGACCTCCTTGAGATCGCGATGGACCGTCTGCTTGTCGTAACCGTCAACGTGGAAGTCGTCGGAGAAGCAGCAGGTGTCAAGCTGGACGGCGGCATTATGGATCTTGTCACCCGCTCGATCGAAGTCGAATGCTACCCGGCCGATATTCCGGAATCGATCAAGGTCGACGTCTCATCGTTGAAAATAAATGACTACATCCGCGTGAAGAATATTCAAACGGATGCGAAGGTCAAGATTCTTACGGAACCCGAGGTCGTCCTCGTTACCATCGTTCCTCCGCAGAAGGAAGAGGTCCCGGCTGAAGGCACGGCGGCTACGACAGCCGAACCCGAAGTTATCAAGAAGGGTAAGCCGGCCGAAGAGGGCGCTGAAGAATCCAAGGGTAAAGAGAAGTAGCCTGGTCCGCCCAACGCTGTGCTTTGGTATCGGAGATGCAAAACGGAAACTGAAGCGGCAGACATGGTTATTGTGGGCCTGGGCAACCCGGGCCAGCAATACGAGCGGACGCGACACAATGTTGGATTCATGGTAGTGGAAGCTCTCGCCCGGGAAGGATCCGGCACCTGGTCGACGGAAAAGCTTTCTCGAACCTGCCGGATCAGAATCGGCGATACTCCGGTCCTGCTGGTTGAGCCGCTGACATTTATGAACAGCAGCGGCAAAGCCGTTCAAAGCATGCTGACGGCACACCAGCTGAGTCCGCAGGATCTCCTGATCGTTTTTGATGATTTGAATCTGCCCTTCGGGCGGATTCGGATACGGGAACGGGGATCAGCGGGTGGACATCACGGGCTCGAGTCGATCATAGATCTGTTGCAGACCGACGAGATTGTACGTATGCGAATGGGAATTGGAGAAGACCAGATGCCCGCCGAAAGATCGGGTTTCGTCCTTTCCGATTTTCCGACGGAAAAGCAGACGGACTTGAATGAGATGATTACTAAAGCCGGAAACGCAGTGAGATCCATTCTCGATAATGGCGTTTCCAAAACAATGGCGATTTTTAACGCTTGAAAGCAAAAGCTGTAAGGAGAAGACCGTGAGAAATTACGAAGTGGTTTTTGTTGCCGCTCCCACTTTAACCAGCGAGGAGCTGGACGGCTTTATCAATCACATTCAGACCGTGGTTGAGGGCAAAAACGGCAAAGTGGTCAAGGTCGACAACTGGGGGAAAAAATCCCTGGCGTATAAGATTCAGAAATTCCGCGAAGCCTATTATGTCGTTCTCTCGATTGATGGAGACGGTGGCGTGATCGCGGAAGTTGAACGGCGCTTCAGGGTTACGGATTACATCATCCGCTTTATTTCGGTCCGAATTGATGAAGATGTCAAGCGGTCCGATAAAATCAAAGCGGCCAGGCAAAAGAAGGGATCCGGCAAGTCCGCGACTGCGACTGCCATCCCGGAAACTTCCGAGCCTATGATGGGCTTTGAACCCGACCAGGCTCCCCCATCAGGTCTGTAAAGAGTGTATATCAGGAATCAGGGTCTGATCCCCTGATTCTAATAGGTAGAAAGGCGAAGAACTATGCCAGGTCCAAGAAGGTTTAGTGTTCGGCGCAAAAGAGTATGCAAGTTTTGCGCTGAAAAAATTACCTACATCGATTTTAAAGATGGAAAGCTCCTTGGTCACTTCATTCCCGAAAGAGGAAAGATACTGCCCAGGAGAATCAGTGGAGTCTGCTCGACGCATCAGCGCTTGCTTGCGGAAGCCATCAAACGTGCCAGACATCTGGCCATCCTTCCATTTGTCGCTGATTGACATTTTTCCAAAGGGTGATACATGAAGGTCATTTTAAAGCAAGATGTTGAAAAACTGGGCAAGACTGGCGATGTTGTAAAAGTAGCCCCCGGTTATGGACGCAACTACCTGATCCCCAAAAAATATGCATTGGAAGCCACTCCGGGCAATATCAAGATTGCCGAGGTGGAAAAGGTAGCCCAAGCGCGTCGGGATCACCGCGAAAAAGAGGCTGCAACCATTCTTGCACGGGAAATAGTTAAACTTACGGTGACGGTACGTCGGAAGTCCGGTGAAGGCGGATCCCTTTATGGCTCCGTTACCTCACTGGATGTTGCGGATTTCCTCATTACCCACAAGATTGATATCGACAAACGCAAGATCCAGCTGGAAGAGCCCATTAAGGCCATCGGAGAGTACGAAATACCCATTCGCCTGCATCGCGAAGTCACTGTTCCGATCAAGGTCATCGTGGAAGCCGAACCGGAAGAGACTGCGTAGGAATTACGAATTACGAATGACGAATTACGAATTGAAGCACACGCTTGCGTAATTCGTCGTTCGTAAAAGTAATATGCCTCCCGCCCTGAACACAGCGCGAAAAAGAGCGACGAAACGAATTGACAAATCTGCCGCTCGGCCCCATCTTGTTGCTGTTAATCCGTAATCCGTCACTCGAAATTCGTCATTTGCACACCCATGCCTGACATCAGCCTGGAAAGAATATTACCGAATAATCTCGAAGCTGAACGCTCCATCCTCGGCGCGATACTTCTCGACGATAAGGCTGTCCTTACAGTCTTTGAAATATTGAAGCCGGAGGACTTTTACCTCGACAGCCACCGGCGTGTTTTCGAGAAGATGCAGCTGCTGACCAATGGCTCCAGGCCAATCGACCTCATCACGCTCAAAGATGAACTCCAGCGCGCCAACGAACTCGAAAGCGTCGGCGGTGCCGCCTACCTGGCCAGCCTCACCGATGGTTTGCCACGCGCCATGAACGTCGAGTTCTACGCGCAGATTATCAAGGAAAAATCGACGCTCCGCCGCCTGATCCAGATCTCCAATGAAACAATGGCCCGCAGTTACCAGGACGAGGAGCCGGCGGAGGAGATTCTTCAGCATGTAGAAAAGACGATCTTTGAGATTTCCAACCAGCAGTTCCGGTCCGGATTTTCTTCTATTACTCCGGTAGTCAGCGAAGTATTCAAGCAGATCGAGGAACTGTCCAATAAAAAGACCCCTGTTACCGGGCTTGAGACCGGTTTTGTGGACCTGGACAGGATGACCGCCGGAATGCACCCAGCCGACCTGATCATCGTCGCTGCCCGGCCGGGCCTTGGAAAGACAAGCCTCTGCCTTAATATCGCCGAGCATGTCGCCATCCGAAAACACAAATCGGTCGCAATCTTCAGCCTGGAAATGAGCAAAGAAAGCCTGGTAAAACGTCTTCTCTGCAGCGAAGCCAGGATCGATGCCCACCGCGTGAATACCGGCTACCTCAACAAAGATGACTGGCACCGCCTGAGTCGGGCTTCCGGAGATCTCTCCGACACCAAAATCTTCATCGACGACACGGCAAATGTCAAAGTACCCGAACTGCGCTCGAAATCCCGCCGCCTGTCCATGGAACACGGCCTCGACCTCATCATCGTGGATTACCTGCAGCTCATGTCCGGTTCCACCCAGCGTTATGAGAACCGCACGCAGGAAATTGCCCAGATTTCCAGAGGCCTGAAGGGAGTTGCCAAGGAACTCGGAGTCCCTGTGATCGCGGTTTCGCAGCTTAGCCGCGCAGTGGAATCCAGGACCGGCGAGCATCGCAGACCACAGCTCTCGGATCTGAGAGAGTCCGGATCCATCGAGCAGGACGCCGATCTGGTACTGTTCATCTTCCGTGAGGAGATGCTCAACCCCACTGAGGAAAATAACGGGATGGCAGAGCTGATTATAGGCAAACAGCGAAACGGACCGATCGGTACCATTCAGCTCGCATTCAGTAAACAGTTTACCAAGTTTGACAACCTGTACCAGGAACAGTAGTCAGTCGCCAGTCACCAGCCTTCAGTGCTAAAATCTCGCCATGAAGATAGCCACTTGGAATGTGAATGGAATCCGCGCCCGGCAGAGCCAGGTACTGGAATGGATCGGTGCCGATCAACCGGACATTATTTGCCTGCAGGAAATAAAGGCTACCCCCGAGCAGGTTCCGGAACCCCTGAGCCAAATCGAAAACTATTGGTGCCATTGGCACGGCGAGCGTGCCTATTCGGGCATTGGATTTTACGTGCGCAAAGAAATCTGCCCGAGTCCACCCACGTTTGAACACCCGGATTTTGATTTCGAAACCCGAATCACCACCCTCCGTCTCGGCAACCTTATAGTAGCCTCGGTATATGTCCCAAACGGCGGGAAAGACTTCGCAGCCAAAATGCGATTCCTCGAAGCCATGGAACGCTATACGATGGATTGCCTCACCAGGGGGCTGGATCTGATACTCTGCGGCGATATGAATGTGACGCGCACCGACCAGGATGTGCATCCGAAAGAGCGCAAGCTCAATGTCATAGGTCAGAGGCCGGATGAACGCGAACTGTTTGAGCGGGTGATTACCAGTGGAGCCATGGTAGACGTCGGCCGCGCAATGGATCCCAATAACGATCAGCTCTTTACCTGGTGGCCCCCCTGGCGCGGAATGCGCCAGAAGAACATCGGCTGGCGACTGGATTACATTCTCGCCAGCCAACCCGTGGCAGCCCGAATGTCCCAGTGCGTCGTGCTGACACAAACCGGAACGAGCGATCATGCGCCGGTTATGGCTGTAGTGGATTGAGGATTTCGGATTCCAGATTCCGGATTTCAGATTTCAGAGTAATTCATGCCCACTTTTTTTATTGATGCCGGATCCGTGCAATTAGAATCGATCCTTCGGGAGCCTGCATCAGAACCGCGGGGAGCGGTTGTGGTATGCCATCCCCATCCGGTCCATGGCGGAACCATGGATAATCGCGTGGTATACCGGGCCGCCAAAGCGGCCGCCCGGCAGGGCTATGCCGCGCTGCGATTCAATTTCAGGGGAGCCGGAAAAAGCACCGGTCAGTTTGACCAGGGGATGGGCGAAAGAGAAGACGCGACTGCCGCGCTGCGTTGGATTGAGGAACGCTACCCGGGACTCAATCTGATTATGGTAGGCTATTCATTTGGCGCCTGGGTTGGCCTGGACGTCGGAAATACGGCGCCAAGCGTGAAGGCGCTGATAGGCGTTGGCATTCCCCTGAACATGTACGATATGGGATACCTGGCAGCCAGCGAGAAACCAGCGCTCTATATAGTCGGATCCAACGATGAATTTTGTTCCAGGGAAAATCTGGATCGGTTCGAAAGCCGGTTGCCCGTCGTGTCCTCTGTGCATAGGATTGAGGGGAGTGATCACTTCTTCAATGGGTATATTGACGTTGTGGAAAAACTGATTTCCGACTTCTTTCGGTGGCTGTGAAGATGAAACTTCAATTGAACCGAGTCTTGGCAGTAGTCATCATTGGCCTGGCTGTATGTGGCTGTCAAAAATCCTTTGCCGCCACGGTACGCTTTGAGAAGGTGACGGATCACTGTTATTTCATGCCGCTGAAAAGCGGAGAAAATGTCGCGGCTATCGCAACCGATGACGGAATCGTGATCGTGGATCCACCCTCGGAGCCCGATTTGTCGCAGGTTTTAGACTCCCTGAAAACCTTGAGTCCAAAACCTGTACGCTGGGTAGTCCTCACAAATCCCCGTTCGGTGCGGTCATCCGGAGCTTCTTACTTCGCCGAGCATGGAGCCCTGTTGATTGGAGGGGCGCAACTCCGCACCGTTTCGGCCACCATGGCAGGACAGGGCGATAAGGATCCGTCGGCTGCCTATCCATGGATTGTTTTCGATCGCCAGATGCACCTCTTCCCTGCCAATCTCGAGATTAGAATCATGTCCGTTGAAGCGAAGGGAACTACGGGGGGAGATGTCATCCTTCACGTTCCCGCTGAACGTGTGATTTTTATCGGGAAATTCTACGAAGCGGCGCGATATCCGGAGATCGATGCCGAAGCTCAAGGAAATGCCTCAACCTGGACTGATGCGCTAAAGCAGATTATCGATTCCATCCCTGCCCTGAAACCGGCAATCCCACCCAAGCCGCCCATTTCGGCCAAGGTCATCATTCCACCAAAGCCGGCGCTCCAGCCGAATGCAGCTGCCCCTCCGGCGAAGATAGATTCAAGGGTGTCCGAGCCGACGGTTGAAGAGGGGATTGCGGTTATTGCGCGATTTGGAGAAGTTTCAAATCTCCAAAACATGAAAGATATGTTGTCCGCCTGTCAGAAACTTCGTACGGATATTTCCAAAGTCGCCAAATCGGGGCGGTCCTGCGAAAACTTTCTTGATTCGTCGAGGGCGGATCTGTACCGCGTCTATGGCAACTTCAATTCCTATGCCGCGCGGCTGTGCGAAGGAACCACGGCATTAGCCGAAAAATAAACCTGGAATCTGAGAACCTACAGCCCGAAAACGAGATTGCAAGCTACGCCTTGCGCTCCTTCAGGCTTAATGGAACTTCCAAACCGTGCGCATGCATAAGCGGCTCGTTTGCCAACATTGGACGGGTCGGCCCATCAGCCCATATCCTGCCCTGATCCATCAAGACCGTTCTGGAACACACCTCAAGTACAAGCTCCAGATCATGAGTTGCAATAATCTGCGTGGCTTCGAGACCGGAAATAACCTCGATCAGATGACGACGGTTTCGAGGATCCAGGTTGCTTGTCGGTTCATCCATCCCGAGAATGGCCGGCTCCATGGCCAAAACGGTAGCAAGCGAGACGCGCCGACGTTCGCCAAGGCTCAAATGATGGGATGATCGGGACCGAAAGGACTGATCGAGCCCGGCATCGCGCAATGCTTTCTCAACACGCTGAGGAATTTGAGCCTCCGGCACCGAAAGGTTCAGTGGACCGAAAGCAATATCCTCGAGAACCGTGGGACAGAAAAGCTGATCGTTCGGATCCTGAAATAAAAGACCCACCTGCTTCCGGACCTGCTGCAGGTTAGATTGTTCCAGACCGGTGCCCATGATTTTGACGCCGCCGGTACCCGTGAGAACGCCGTTCAGATGCAAAAGCAGTGTCGATTTGCCGGCTCCGCTCGGACCAACGATCGCTATTCTCTCTCCACAGGCGACATCCAGATCAATTCCGTCCAGTGCTTTGGTACCGTCCGGGTAGATATAGGTCAGCCTCGTCAATCGAACCGCATATTCGGTCATATTATTCTTCCATCCGCAGCAACCTGCGCTTCATCCATGAAAAATAACGGTAAGACTGATAAACAGGGCCACGCCGGAAACAAATGCAAGGTCATGCCAGGAAAATTTCCTTGGAGACACTACGGGGAAATCGCCGTTGTATCCGCGTGACAGCATCGCGCCATGCATTCGTTCCGCTCTTTCGAATGAGCGTATCAACAGGGTTCCAAGCATCGAACTGAGAATTTTCAGCTCCTGGAAAAATGGCGCACGCATGACGCGTCGGCAATCCCGTGCCTGCTTCATTCGCATCGCCTCTTCCGTGAGCACAAATAGATACCTGTAAAGAAAGCTCAGATTCATTACAAGAATTTGGGGGCATCCCAGTTTTCTCAAAGCACGCAACAGTTCAATAAACCGAGTGGTATTGGTTAAAAGAATCAGGAGAAGCAGACAGAGAATCGCCCTGACGAAAAGGATCCAGACTCCCATATACCCTTTCCATGGCGCGGCCAGGCTGGCAAGTACGATAAAGGGCAGAATCAGCAGGACACGCCCAAGAATGTAATTGAGCGGTACCTGGGAGATTCCCATAAGGATTGCAGTGGCAAAGAAATAGCCGATGAAAAGCGACCCCTTACCGGCGGGGATGCACAACACCGCAATAATCAGGGACGTAAAAGCCAAAAGCTTGGTGCGCGCCTCCAGAACGTGCAGCGGAGATTCGAGAGAGGCATAGCGGTCGATAAAATTATGCCTCATGACCGATGGCTCCTGCGATGACTCAGAAAACTGACCAGTACTCCGGCGGAAATCAACACCACGAATATTCCAGTCCGCAGCAGATAATCCGTATACCGGCCGGAGGAAAACAGATTGGCCGGCTCCGGGTTTTCCGCTGCCGCCGGAGCCAGAACCAACAATTTTTCCAATGGATCCGGCAGTGCAGAACTCCCCGCAAGCACAAGAATCAATGCAGGGATGGCTACAAAGACCACGGCTCCCACCCAGTCGATAAGCCCAAAACGGCCGGCCCCATCGATTTTCATCAGATCAGGTCGCACTTTGATCAGAAAACTCAGAACCCCGGCCGTCAGCATTCCTTCGATAATCCCGACCACCAGGTGATAGCCGGTCATGGTGGTCAGGCCGATTCGCAGCGGAATGGCTCCGGACAAACCCAATTGAAGTGCACAGCACGCCGCCGAGATAATCGTGGACAGCCAGCCGGACAGGAACCCGGACAGAAGAAGTCGTTTTCCTTGTGCAGCGCCTCCGCTCAAAAGCCTGAAAATGGCATATCCGCTGAAAGAAGTGACAGCCCCGATGTTGAAAACATTGGCACCCAGCGCCACCAGTCCTCCATCCTGCAGGAAGAGGGCCTGGGCAATGATCACGGTCGCCATGGTCAGGAAACCCGTCATTGGGCCGAGGAGTATGGCAAGAAGGGCTCCTCCAATCAGGTGCCCCGAGGTTCCACCCAGCACGGGAAAGTTCAACATCTGCGCAGCAAACACAAATGCAGCGAGTACACCCATGACGGGGACCATACGGCCGGACAGGTCTACTTTTGCGCGGCGCGCCGCGCAAAGTATTCCCGCAGCGGATATGACATCCATCGATACCGCTATCCGGTTGGTCAGAAAGCCATCTGGTATATGCACCGGGAAATTTTAGACTAATCAGGCTTAAAAACATAGAGTTAGCGCCTCCCATGGCCATTATTTGAGCATAACGATCCTGCTCTCTGGTGTACTATGGATGGTTGAAATCCTGTGACGCGAGGCGTTTATGATTTTCTTCACCGAACTCGAAAACCTTCCGACCCACGATGCTAAAGGGGAGTATCTGGGACACCTCGTGGATCTGGCTATCAACCCCAGCCAAAACTCGTTCCAGGTTGCCTATTTCCATGTGATGACGCCCCAAAAGAAGCTCATGTGTATTTCGCGCGACCAGATTTCCACCATTTCGGTTCGAGCGGCACAAACCAGTGTCCCGGCTATAGAAATAGAAAGTTCGGCTCCAGACGAGGGACTGATCTGCATCAAAAAGGACGTTCTCGATCAACAGATCATCGATGTAAACGATCAGAAGGTCGTCCGGGTCATTGATGTGGATTTCGACATCCAGCCAAGCGATAAACACACGGAACTGCGCATCCTGGCTGTCAATGTCGGAGCTGCCGCGGCGGTGCGTCGCCTGTTGCAGGGATTCATGGCCAAGCATCGCATCCGCACCATCACATCTGTTCTGCCGACCAAGACGATTCCATGGGAATTTGTAAATCTGATCGAGCCCGACCCCGCAAGGCGCGTAAAACTCCGAATCTCTTACGACCGGCTGGAAAAGCTGCATCCAGCGGATTTGGCCGATATTCTCGAAGAACTGAGCCGCGATGAGCAGCGATCCGTAATCGAATCGCTGGATGACGAGATCGCGGCGGAAGCCGTTTCGGAAATTCCTACGCGCATGCAGGTCGCTTTGTTGAACAGTCTGTCGGCAGGAAAAGCTGCCGACATCGTCGAGGAAATGGCGCCGGATGAAGCGGCCGACGTATTGCAGGAACTCCCGCCGGAAACCTCAGCCGAGGTTCTGGCGAACATGGAAGCGGAGGAAGCCAACGAGGTCCGCGAACTGCTCGGATTCGAGGAGAATACGGCGGGTGGCTTCATGACCACGGAGTTCATCGTCCTGCTCGAAAATGCAACGGTGGAAGCCGCCGTTGAAGCCCTGCGCAATTTCAGCGGTCCGCTAGAAAGCATTCACTCCGTTTACCTGGTCTCGACCGGTCTGGTCCTTACAAGTGTGGTTCCACTGGCCCGACTGCTCGTTGCGGACCGGGATGCTCCGCTCAATTCGCTGATTACCGAGTCTGTGATCTCGGTACCATTTCATGCCGATGAGAAGACCGTCATTAACATGTTTCACAAATACAATTTGCTGGGTCTGCCGGTGGTGGATGATAATGGCCGCCTTCTCGGGGTCGTAACCGCTGACGACGTCTTGGAGCTGGTCATCAACGAATAAATTGCCAGCACGATTTGCCAAACAGGGTGCAATTTTTCCGCTATATTGAGTTGTGTCATTCGTAATACGTAATTTGATATGAATTGGAAACGGTTTCGGCGGTGGAAAGCCAGCTTTATCATCTTCCTGAGCGTCCTTGGGCCAGGCATTATCACGGCCAACGTGGATAACGATGCCGGAGGCATCTTTACCTATTCCGTAGCCGGAGCCCGATTTGGCTATTCACTTTTGTGGACTTTGATCCCTATCACGGTGGCATTGATCGTGGTGCAGGAAATGGTCGCCCGCATGGGAGTGGTCACGGGCAAGGGGCTGGCAGACCTCATCCGGGAAGAATATGGATTCCGAACAACATTCCTGCTCATGGCACTTCTGCTCCTGACCAATTGGGGCAATACCATTTCTGAATTCGCCGGTCTGGCATCGGGCATGTCGGTATTTCACGTCAGCCGCTTCATATCCGTCCCCCTGGGAGCCATCCTGGTATGGCTGCTTGTGGTCCGAGGCACTTCCCAACTCGTAGAAAAAGTCTTCCTGGCCGCCTGCTTTTTTTACGTTTCGTATCTGATTTCCGGTTTTCTTGCCAAGCCTGATTGGAAGATGGCGGCGATGGGGACTCTCGTCCCAAGCATGAAGTTCAGTACCGGCGACCTTTATATGATCATCGGCCTTGTCGGAACTACCATCGCCCCGTGGATGCAATTCTATCTTCAAGCCGCTGTGGTTGAAAAAGGGATCAAGCTCGAAAATTATCGACAGTCGCGCTGGGATGTTATTCTCGGCTGCATCATCGTGGACATTGTTGCATTTTTCATCATTGTTGCCTGTGCGGCAACCATCTATATCAGCGGCCATCAGCGGATAGACAATGCGGCAGACGCCGCTCTCGCACTAAAACCTTTGGCTGGAAAAGCCGCGAGCGCGCTGTTCGCAATCGGGTTGTGCAATGCCTCCCTATTCGCCGCCAGCATCCTTCCGCTGGCAACGGCTTACACGGTCTGCGAAGGACTGGGATTCGAATCGGGAATTGACAAACGTCCCCACGAAGCTCCCGCTTTTTATTCCCTCTATACGGGCCTGATCATTCTTGGCGCGCTGGCGGTGCTTCTCCTGAGTGAGAGCAAGCAGGTACCTATCATCCTGTTTTCCCAGGTTGCCAACGGCATTCTTCTGCCCTTCGTTCTCATTTTCATGCTGAGGCTTTGCAACCGCGAAGATCTGATGGGTGCACATAAAAACACGCGCACATTCAATGTTATCGCCTGGATTACATGCGCTGTGATCATCCTCCTTACTGCATTACTGGTTATCACATCCTTCATGCCCAAGTATCTTCCTTAGGAGTCTCCCGTCTCCTGACTTCTGTGTTAAAATTGACGGCTAAATCATCAAAGAGGAGCATGCAATGACCGTCGCCAATGTGATTCAGCAGCAACTTGAGCGCTCATCCTGGATTCGTAAGATGTTCGAAGAGGGCATTCGACTGAAGGCAGAACGGGGGGCAGAAAATGTTTTTGATTTTTCGCTCGGCAACCCGGCAGAAGATCCTCCTAAAGGTGTGATGTCCACGTTCCGCCGCTTGGCGGAGAAAAATGCTCCTGGATCCCACGGATATATGCCGAACTCCGGCTACCCTGCCACGCGCAGAGCGGTTGCGCAGCGCTTGCAGAGAGACACGGGCCTCGAGTATACCGAGAATCATGTGATGATGACGGTGGGTTGCGCGGGCGCCATGAACGCGGCCCTCAAGGCTCTTTTGGATCCCGGGGATGAGGTCATCGTCCTGATGCCATTCTTTCCTGATTATCAGTTTTACATTACCAATCATGGTGGCCGAATGGTTTCGGTGGAAACCGATGAAGATTTCTCCATTGACGTTGCCGCGATCGAGGCAAAAATAACACCTCGCACCAAGGCCATCATTCTGAACTCACCCAACAATCCAAGCGGAGTCATCTATTCCGAGTCGGTACTGCAAAAGCTGGAATCTCTGCTCCAGCGCGCCGGGCACACCATTGTGGTGATCAGCGATGAACCCTATAAATCCATCGTTTACGATGGCGGCAAGTGCCCCGAAATAGCGTCTACCATTTCGAACTGCATTATTACAACTTCGTGGTCGAAGACCTGGGCCGTAGCCGGCGAGCGCATTGGGTATTTGGCTATTTCGCCCAAGATCCCTGGCGCGGATGCTTTGGCAAACGCCTGCAACTTTACCAATCGTATCCTCGGATACATCAATGCGCCGGCGATCTGGCAGTTGGTTGTGGCGGAGGCGCCGGAAGAAATCACCGATCTCGCAGCATACCAGGAAAAGCGGGACCTCATGTGCGATGGTCTTGCCAAGCTTGGCTATGCAGTGCAAAAACCCCAGGGAGCCTTTTATGTCTTTTTAAAAACTCCCCTAAAGGATGATCTGGCCTTTTCGCGTATTCTGCAGGAACAGGGCGTTCTCGCAGTGCCGGGTGCCGGATTCGGCCGTGGAGGTTATGTGCGCCTGTCGCTGACGGTACCAAGAGATACGATTGTTCGCTCCCTGCCGGCATTCGGAAGGGCACTCGAAAAGGTGCCGTCGCTGTCTGCAACAAAGTAGAGATGTTTTTCGTCGGTTTTGCCGATCCAGTCTAGATGGCCTGAAGAATACAGGGATAGCCTTATAAGTTGAAGTATTGGCAGGCTTTTGTCGTATAATTCAAGCTTAATGGGAGGTTGCGCTTGAAGATAGACGATCTGAACGAAATTCCGCCATGGGAATGGCCGGAAGAAGCGGCGGCTCTCGTGGTCGATACGCTGGCGGATCGAAGCGCTCCGGCCGCGAGCCGACTGCTGGCCACAGAACTGGCAGGCAATCTGGTTATTTTGAATGAAGATATTGCGAATGCGCTTTTGGAGATGATCCAATCATCCGAAGAGGCTCCCGAATTGCGCGCTCAGGCTGCCATCTCTTTGGGGCCCGGCCTGGAAGAAGCGGACCTCGCGGACTATGACGACCCGGATGACACGGCTGCATTCTCCACGGAATTTGTTCAGAAAATTCAGCGCACATTCAGGGCTTTATATTCGGATGTCAAAATCGACAAAAGTGTACGACGCTCGGTGCTTGAATCATCCGTGAGAAACCCCCAGGACTGGCATTCCGCCGCCATCAAAAAAGCCTATGCCGGCAATGACATGGATTGGCGGCTGACGGCTGTCTTCTGCATGCGGTTTGTTCAGGGATTTAAGGAACAGATCTTGGAGTCGCTGAAAAGTGCCGACTCCAACATCCATTTCAATGCGATCGAGGCTGCGGGCAACTGGGAATTGGATGAAGCATGGCCCCACGTCGCAAAATTGATCACATCCTCCAAAACGGAAAAGCCGATTCTCATTGCCGCCATCATGGCGGCAGCCTGCATTCGTCCTCACGAAACGGATATAATTGAACCTCTGGTCGATTCCTATGATGAGGATATCTCCGAAGCGGCCATGGATGCTCTGACGGAAGCCGGCATGGCGGAAGATTGGGAATCCGATCTGGAGGATGAAAATTTTGCGGATGCCTTTGATATTGAAGATGATGAAGGCGATGATAAGGGCAAAAAATAACTAGCAACTTTATAGGACTGTTCTCATCCGGACTAATGTAACAGTAATTGAACTTAGTCGTTTGACGTATACCCAACTATATAAGGAGTTGTCGATGAAGACTGTTTCCGTTGTATTAGCTTTAGTTCTGCTTGCTGCCGGCTCGCTGACCCTCTGGGCCGCCGAAGACGGTGCCGCCCTCTACAAAGGCAAATGCGCCATGTGCCATGGCGAAAAGGGAGAAGGCAAGGCTGCCATGAATATGCCCGCGGTAAAGGGAACGAAGATGACTGCCGAACAGATCGTAACCTATCTGACCAAAGGCGAAGCAGGAAAAAAAGCTCCCCACGCCAATCCAATCAATGGTTTCAATGAAGCACAGGCAAAAGCGGTTGCAGATTGCGTGAAAGCCCTGAAATAAGCTGTCATAGATACAAAATAAAAGGGGCTGGTCTCCGAAAATCCTGAAAAAATCAGGGCGTCGCGGTGACAGCCCCTTTACTACATACGGGACATTCGGGGTTTTTGCTGATTTTGAATTCCCGAAATGTCATGTCATACCCGCAGAAGCACAGTAGCCTGCCTGTCAGCAAACCCTCCAGACCCAGGAGCACCTTAATCGTCTCAATTGCCTGAATGCATGCAATCAGCCCGGGCACGGGGCCAAGAATTCCCGGCGGCGTCGGGTTCGAATCGGCTGGACTTTCCGGAAACACGCATTCCAGGCAGGCAGTCTTGCCCGGAATAATTGTAGTGGCCAGGCCATCCAACTGATGGACGCCGCCGTAAACATATGGAATTCCCTTTGCAACGGCCACGGCATTCAGAAATCTCCGGGTCCGCATATTGTCCATGGCATCGACAATCACAGAACAGCCGTCGACAAGTTCAGCACAATTCTGCCCGGTTATTTCCGCCTGTATTGCATCGATGGTCGGGTATGGATTCAGATTCCTCAGTTTTCGTGATCCCGATACTGATTTCCATTCATCGATATCACTGGTCCAATGAATGATCTGCCGGTTAAGGTTGCTATAGTCAACTTTATCCTTGTCTACAATTCTTAAAAAACCGACTCCGGCCGCCGTCAGGTAATAGGAAGAAATGGAGCCCAGCCCGCCAATCCCGGCGATGAAGACTCTGGATGCTTTCAGCTTGCGCTGGCCTTCTTCTCCGACCTCAGGAATGATGATCTGCCGGTTGTATCGCTGCAGTTCTTCGGCCGTGAATTCCATATACCTCTCTTCCGGATTGGATGCCGCGTGCAAAGATCCGGGGGAAAGATCTCGAATCTTTGCACTGAACATCGGCTTGAAGAAGGCTACCAGACTTCAGGGAAAGCCATGTTTGTGTAGATATCCTCCAACCGGCTTTTGTGGCCCTTTTCCATCTTGGCCAGTTCCAGGAATACTTTCTTTTCTTCTGGATCTACAGCAATCTGGGACAGCTTGGTATACATCTGCATGGCATCCAGTTCTTTTCGGATAGCAAGAGTGATGCCATCGATCGGTTTTAAGTCAATCGTCAAGGGAGGAATTTCCAAAGTCTCCGCAAGCTTGTAATCCACAGTCTCATCGATACTCAGATCACTCAATCCCTTGTTCAGAATCCCTTCGAGAAATTCCTTGTGCCCCGTTTCATCGCCTGCAAGTTCAGAAAAAATACTCTTCAAATTGGGATCCTGGACCTTCTCAGAGACTTCACGATAATAGCCGTACGCCTCGATTTCGCCGTCAATGGCATGGGCGATAATGGCTTTGAATGTTTCAGGCTTCATGCTGGCTCTCCTCTTTAATAATCGCCTCAATCATATCCGGTATCCCGTCCCGGTAAAATAACTTCTTGCAGCCAAAGAAGGATCCTGGACACCCACTGTAAACCTGGACACCCACTATTTTTGAATATTTCTTCGCTCAATTCCCATGGTTCGCCATTAGTAACTATGCAAGGAGGCAAACCATGGGATTGGCAAGAAACAACTATGTCATCGAAGGGGAGGAAGGTGTTTATCACTGCATCAGCCGATGCGTCCGCAGAGCTTATCTTTGCGGATATGACCCGCTTAGCGGCCGGGACTTCTCCCATCGCAAAAAATGGATTCTCGATCGTTTGAAACATCTTGCCGGCATCTTCGCCATCGACGTATGCGCTTACGCCATCATGGAAAACCACGTGCATTCCATCTTGCGCACTCGACCCGACATTCTTCGCTCCTGGTCTGATTCCGATGTCGCCGCTCGCTGGCTTGAGCTCTGCCCCAGGAAACCTCGCATCTGCAAACAACCCATTCCTTCTCTAGATAAACAGATCCAGGCATTAATCGATTGTCCGGAACGTATTGCTGTTCTGCGCAAGCGGTTGGGCAGCTTGAGCTGGTTCATGTCCAAATTCAATGAATTCATCGCGCGCAAGGCCAACAAGGAGGATATCGTCAAGGGCCGCTTCTGGGAATCCCGCTTCAAATGCCAGGCACTCCTGGATGGCCCCGCTATCACAGCCTGCATGGTCTATGTTGATTTGAATCTGGTCCGGGCCGGTATTGCTTCTACTCCCGAAGACAGCGACTTCGCCAGCATCCAGGAGCGTCTCCGCGCCTGGCATCGCCAATCCTTGTCCCAGCAACCAGCCTCTCAACCCAGTGATTCGGACCCGGCTTTCGATCATTCTCCACTTGAAACTGCTTCCGACAGCTGGCTGGCTCCGATTCAGTCCACCCCCGGCCGACGGGGCATCCTCGACATATCCGCAGCCGAATATTTTGATCTGGTCGACCGATCGGGACGCATGATTCGCTCTGATAAGCCCGGGTTCATCGACGCCCGCCTTGCCCCGATCCTGAATCGCATCGGAGCTGTTCCCAAGGAATGGAGGGAAACCATATCTCATTTTGGTTCCACATTCCTGCTGGCCGCTGGCAGCCTGACCCACATGCGTGAATTCGCAGACCGGCTCAACCGGCATTGGTTCAAAGGCTTGTCGACCGCTCGATCCGTTTTCGCATAGTCCGGAGTATTCTGGACTCAGCGCATTTTCGGGATTAATCCAATGTCCGCCTGCCTACCCGCGTAAAATACTCTCGAATAGCTCATCAACTACGAAGAACATCACAATTCTTCTTATGGTATTCTCCAACAGCTCGCATCGAAAGTCGGAGCTTTTCTACCGGGATCTTTCCCGAAACTCCTCGCTCGGTTTTCCGAACAGATCATAGGTGTCCAGGTTCTGAGGTTCTCCAAAATGGTGGGTGTCCAGGTTCTCCCCCCCCGAACTCCCCCCCCGAACAAATCATGGGTGGCCAGATCTTCCGTCTTCCCGTGGGTGTCCAGGTCTTCCCCAGGTTTTCCCCGAATAGACAACCTCCGACCTATTTGCTAATGTTGGATTTCCATTGTGGAAACGGTTGATCACGACGATGAAGAAATGGTAGTCGTTTTACGTGGCATAATGAAAGGCGGGCCTGAACCTCGTATATGCGATCGGCGGAAAAATGACAGAGCCAACCCGAATCAACCACGATGTCAGCATCGTAACCGAGGACGATCTCTACCTCTTTAACGAGGGATCGCACTTTCGTCTATATGATAAGCTGGGCGCGCACCTTTTAAGTGTCGGAGGCGAGCCAGGAACCTATTGCGCTGTTTGGGCGCCCAATGCCGAGCAGGTCTCCGTAATAGGCGATTTTAACGGCTGGGATTGTGACAGCCACCCATTGCGGCCTCGCGGCAACTCCGGCCTTTGGGAAGGATTCCTCCCTGGAATCGGCAAGGGAACCCAGTATAAGTATCGCATCGCCACCCGGTATTTCGGGTACGTCGTCGACAAAGCCGATCCGTTCGCCTTTTATTCTCAACTATCGCCGGATACGGCTTCGATTGTATGGGACCTCGAATACGAATGGCAGGATGCCAAATGGATGGCGGAAAGGCGCGCAAGCCAATCCTTCCGCTCCCCAATGTCAATTTATGAGATTCATGTCGGATCCTGGCGACGCATTCCGGAAGAAAACAACCGCCCGCTCACGTACCGCGAAATGGCCCCGCAGCTTGCCGAATACATCCATCAAACGGGGTTCACGCATGTCGAGATCCTGCCAATCATGGAGCACCCGTTTTACGGCTCCTGGGGATATCAGGTCACCGGCTTCTTCGCACCGACCAGCCGGTACGGAACGCCGCAGGATTTTATGTATTTCGTCGACTACCTGCACCGGCAAGGAATCGGCGTAATTCTGGACTGGGTACCTTCCCATTTCCCAAACGATGAACATGGCCTCAGCTTTTTTGACGGGACCCATCTATTCGAACATGCCGACCCTAAAAAAGGAATGCACCCCGACTGGAATACGTGCATCTTCAACTACGGTCGTAATGAGATCCGAAGTTTTCTGATCAGCAGCGGGCTGTTTTGGCTGAATAAATACCACATCGACGGACTGCGCATGGATGCGGTCGCTTCCATGCTCTACCTCGATTATTCACGCAAGGACGGAGAATGGATTCCCAACCAGTATGGCGGTCGGGAAAACCTGGAGGCGGTCGACTTTATCCGCCGGTTTAATCAGGAAGCCTATAGGGCGCATCCTGACATCCAGGTGATCGCTGAGGAATCCACGGCATGGCCCATGGCTACAAAGCCACCATATGTCGGCGGGCTTGGGTTTGGATATAAGTGGGATATGGGCTGGATGCACGATACGCTTCGCTACATGAGCCAGGATCCGGTGTATCGCAAATACCACCACAACGAACTGACCTTCCGATCCCTGTACTCGTTTTCCGAAAATTTCGTCCTTCCTCTATCCCATGACGAAGTGGTACACGGGAAAGCGTCCCTTTTGTCAAAAATGCCCGGCGACTACTGGCAGCGCTTCGCCAACCTCCGCCTTCTTCTGGGCTATATGTATGCCCAGCCAGGGAAAAAGATGCTATTCATGGGCGGCGAGATAGGACAATGGCGCGAGTGGGACCACAATGGAAGTTTGGATTGGAATCTGCTTCAATACGGCCCTCACCTGGGACTGCAACAATGGGTGCAGGATATCAACAGGTTGTACCGCTCCGAGCCAGCACTTCAACTGGATGCGGATCCGGCAGGATTTGAATGGATCGATGGCAACGATGCAGACAATAGCATCATCTCCTTCCTGCGAAAATCAACTTCCGGGAGCTCCATTCTGGTGATCTGCAACTTCACGCCAGTCCCAAGGAATAACTACCGCGTGGGTGTGCCCGCAGGTGGCTCCTGGCATGAACTGCTCAACAGCGATGGGAAAGAATACTGGGGCAGCGGCATGGGAAATTCCAGCCGCGTAATGTCCGAAAAGGTGCCGCTGCACGGCCGGGATCATTCACTGAACCTGATCGTCCCGCCGCTATCCATTGAATTCCTCAAACTGGAATAATCCGCAAGGATCGGGCGGTTTCCTTCCTGCACAGGCATGCCTCTAGTCTTCGTTCCGGAGTGGAGAACATCGAAACATCCCGATTTTTGCTAAGCTAGTTTCCCCCCAATACTTAACGTAAGCCAGCTATTTCTTCTCAACAGGATAGCCCGCCTGAATCCAGGCATCAAATCCGCCCAACAATGGATGGACATCCCGGAACCCAAGTGTCGCCAGCATTTCCGCCACACGGGCGCTCGAAGCTTCATTGGGTCAGGTACAATAGGGAATCATCATCCGGTCGCGAGGAATTCCAACCACGTGCGTGCGCACCTCATCGGCGGGCATGCGAACTGCCCGGGGAAGTTTTACTTTAGATCCCTCCCACGCTTGCGGATTGCGGGAATCGATAAAGAGAATCGGTTCTCCCCGCTCATACCGCCTGAAAGCATCATCCGCCGTTATTCTCGCTATTTCGGATGGCATTGGATTTCTCATAAGCGTTGCTCCTAGAAAACTCAAAACCAAAACCACTGCTATCGATGCAATTGGCGAGCCACATTTTCCAGGAGACAGGAGCCGAGAGACCGGGGGATCAACTTGGGGACGGGGGCATCCCTCGGATGCCCCCAATTTTTCTGCAGTTTAGATGCCGTTCATTTGGGCTTTAATCTTGCTGTATTCTTCCTGCACATAGCGCTCGGCCCATTCCTGATTTTCCGCCCTCTGGACGGCTACCGCGCAATACTTATATTCCGGAGTCTTGGAAATCGGGTCGACATGGTGAATGGTCAGCTCATTGCAAGCGCCCACCCACCACTGGTATGTCATATACACCGCACCGGCATTAACACGCTCGGTAACAGAGGCGCGGCTCATCACTTTGCCGCGTCGCGAGGATACCCAGACCAGTTCCTGATCCTCGATCCCCAACTTCTCTGCATCCGTGTTATGAATTTGGATATATCCCGGCTCATCGGCCAGGACCTGCAGCGCCGCACAATTCCCCGTCATTGTACGGCAGGAATAATGTCCGACTTCCCGGGCAGTCGACAGAATGAGCGGATACTGGCTGTCGGGCTGTTCCAGGGGGGCCCGCCACTCGGCCGCAAACAACTGGCCCTTGCCGCTTGGCGTATTGAAACGGCTGTCCTTGTACAGGTAAGGAGTCCCGGGATGATCCTCCGTCGGGCATGGCCATTGAATCGTGCCGAGTTTCTCGAGGCGTTCGTAGGTAACTCCCGCGAACGAGGGGCATAGCGCCCGCATTTCTTCCCAGATTTCGTTGGTGTTGTTGTACTTCATGGGATAGCCCATGGCGCTCGCAAGCAGGGAGATGATGTCCCAATCCGGTTTGACATCCCCCTTCGGTTCGATCGCCTTGTGGAACCGCTGGAAACCTCTATCGGCCGTCGAATAGGTCCCTTCATGCTCTCCCCACGAAGTCGCCGGCAGGATCACATCGGCGAACATGGCGGTCTTGTTCATGAAGATATCCTGGACAATCACCAGTTCCAGATTCTGAAGCGCTTCCCGGACACCAGCGGCATCCGGATCCGTCTGGACAAGGTCTTCACCGAAGATGTAGTAAGCCTTCAGCTTTCCTTCCTTCACCAGGTGAGGAACCTCAGTCAGCATATAGCCGACTTTCCCCGGCAACTGCGGAACACCCCAGGCTTTTTCGAACTTGGCGCGGATCTTCTCATCCGTGACCGATTGATAACCGGGGAACACGTTCGGCAGTGCGCCGTGGTCGCAGGAACCCTGAACATTATTCTGTCCCCGCACTGGCCCGATTCCGACTCCCGGCCGGCCGAAATTGCCGGTCAACAGCGCAAGTCCGGAGAGCCCCTTGACGACGTCCACCGCCTGCCCGTAATGAGTCACACCCATCCCATACAGAATAAATGCATTCGGGGCCGCGGCGTAAATCCGCATCGCCTTCCGGACCATATCCGCCGGAATCCCCGTGATCGACTCCGTATATTCGGGCGTGTACTTCTCAACAAGGGCTTTGTACGCTTCAAATCCTTCGGTGTGCTTGGCCACGTAATCCTTGTTGTAAAGCCCTTCCTGGATAAGCACATTCGCGAACGCATTCACCAGGGCCATGTTGGAACCGTTGCGGATCGGCAGCCACAGATCGGCAATGCGAGCCGACTCTGTCATGCGCGGATCCACGACGATAACCTTGGCGCCCTTCTGCTTTGCATTCACAATGCGACGGGCGACAATCGGATGCGAGTCCGCCGCGTTGTACCCGAAAATGAAGACACAATTTGTTTCTTCTATTTCCGGAATTGAGTTGGACATTGCCCCATTTCCCAAAGTTGCGGCCAGACCGGCCACGGATGGGGCATGTCAAACCCGCGCGCAGTGATCGATATTGTTCGTACCGATCACCGCGCGGGCAAATTTTTGCATTACATAGTTGGCTTCATTCCCCGGACCTCTGGCAGAGCCGGTAAGCATGATCGAATCCGATCCATACTTGTGCTTGATCTCTTGCAGTTTCCCAGCCGTAAATTCGATCGCTTCGTACCAGGATACCTCTTCAAACTTTGCCTCCCGGCTCCTTCGGAGAAGCGGTTTCTTCAGCCTGGGGGTGAGGCGCTGGGTATCGTTGAGAAAGTCCCAGCCATAGTAGCCCTTCAGGCAAAGCTCACTCTGGTTGGTGCGCCCCGGTGCGGGCTCCGCGCCCAGGATGGTGCCGTTCTCAACCACCAGGTTGAGCATGCAACCGGCTCCACAGTAGGGGCATACAGTCAGTATTTTTTCTGCCATTCCGACTCCTGACTACTTGATTCTGATTACTTGCTTTTTACATTTGAGCAACTGCCGCCTGCTCACGTTTCTTCTGCAGCTTATCCGAAAGCACTTTTGCGTCGATGGTATACACGGCTTTGGTGGGGCACACTTCGATACACGATGGCCCCTCGGGACGGTGAATACAAAGATCGCATTTGTACGCTTCCACGGCGGGCGTCGCACTCGGGGCAGGCTGGCGTTCGCTAAGAACGGCTTCCCGAACCACAATCTCCATCGATCCATACGGGCAGGCGATGACGCAGCTCTTGCAGCCGATACAGCGCGATTGAACAACCTGGACAGAGTTGTGGCTGTGAATGAGGGCACCCGTGGGGCAAACCTTCGCGCAAGGAGCATCCTCACACTGCCGGCATTGTACCGGGGTACTCACTCTTGAAGTTTTAATAAGCTTGAGCCGGGGCGTAAAACGCGCGGCGGCCAGTTTTTTCAATGCATCCGGCGCGGAATGGGCAAGCACACAGGCCACCTCGCACGTGCGGCACGCAATGCACTTCACCGGATCCGCAATCACCAGTATGTTCATCAGTTCACCTGCTTTTTCTTGGCCCCGGGCATGATAAATCCCGGGCGTGAATCCTATAGCGGCGGCAGTATGCCCCGCAACAAATCCGCCAGCGCCTGAACAGACTGCTCGACTTCAGGGCACATCGGTTCACCAAACCCGATGCTGGCCGGCTGAATCCCGATGGCAAACAACTCGGCGCGGCTGTTCTGCTTGATGTATCGAAAGAACAAATCCACCGTCATCTGATGCGTGGAAACACTGCAACCGGCAATATCATCCATCTCGAGGATGGCGACATCGCCCGGAGCCGCATTGAAATTGGCGGCATCCAGAAAAACGATCGTGTCGGCGTTCGCGTCCAGGATCCGGCCAAAATAGCTTTCGGGCACCTCTCCGACATCCAGCAGCGCCGCATTCACTTTCCCCTCCAGAAGGTCGATGAGCGCGGGGCCGGCAGCATCATCTCCGCGAAGAGTATTGCCTGCGCCGATCAGAAGCACGCGGCCTTTTAGTCTCGACCGCAGTTCCGCATCAATTCCAGGCTGCGCATCCATTCGGTCGTTTATTTCAGCACCAGTTCTTCAGAAACGCCGGTCTTGGGAGCCGCATCCACAACCGTACCCTCGCCCGCAGGCTGACGATACTGATAGGGCTGAGCTTTTCCCTTCACCAATCCCATGGCAACCGCTGCTCCCCAAAGAATGGCTTCCGGCCTGGGTGGGCAACCGGGTATGTAGAAATCGACCGGGATAACCTTATCGCAACCGCCGAGAGTGTGATAGGAATCGAACCATACTCCACCGCCCACAGCGCAGGATCCACAGGCAATCACAATTTTGGGATTCGGAACGGAGTCATACAGCAGGCGCAAACGCGATTCCGCATTGCGGGCCACCGGCCCGGACACAAGCAGAACATCGGCATGACGCGGCGACCCTATCAGCCTCAAGCCAAATCGTTCAGCATCATAGTAGGGCGTAAAGGCGTTGATCTCCTCGATGTCGCATCCGTTGCAACCGCCGGCATTCGCGTGATACACCCACAGCGAACGCTTGAAATATTTTTCCAGGAGCCATTTATAGAGTGACATCGCTTAACCTCCCGCCACCTGACCGAGCAGAGCTTTGACGGACAAATCGATGATGTGATTCAAAAACCCGAAGTTAATTCCCGTGAGAACAACCAGCGCCGTCATGACGACGATAACCGCAGTCATGGCAAACGGGATGCGGCGCGGCGCGGCATCGGCTACCGGGAGCGAAGCTCCATCCACGGCCCTTGCTCCGACAGAAGCTCCGGCAAGTGCCAGCGCAGGCTGTACCGCCGCTTCATGGTCATGCGCATGAGCGCCATGATCTTTTTGCATGAACACCATGGCACCGGCACGGATCAATACCGCCAGCGTCAGCAGGCTGGTAAACAGAGCAATGCCCAATGGCCACCATAGATGAGCCTGGCCTGCTGCCATGTACAAGGCAAATTTGCTCCAGAAACCGTTCAGCGGCGGCATGCCGCCGATCCCAAGCGCGCCGATAAAAAAGCAGACCGTCATCAATCGGCTGTGCTTCCGTGTACCCAGTTCCTTCATGTCCGTTGTGCCAAAAGAATATGTCAGCGCACCGCACAGGAAGAACAGCATGGCTTTATTGATCCCATGATTGAGCAGATGATAAATCGCGCCATAAAACCCGAGGTAGGATCCGATTCCAAAACCGAAAATGATGTACCCGATCTGGCTGACGCTGCTGTAGGCCAGCATGCGTTTCAGATCGGTTTGCTGATAGGCAACAATAATTCCAACCAGCATTGAGATCGCACCCAGAATGACACCGAACAGTCCCAGGGCACTGTGACCCGGATAGAAAATGGTGACAATTCGGGCAACGGCGTAAATCGCGACCTTGCTGGCAACGCCCGAGAGAAGCGCCGTAACCGGGATTGGAGATTGTGAGTAGGTATCCGGCAGCCATGCATGAAATGGAACCAGTCCGGCCTTGGAGCCGAATCCGATGATGATCAGAACGCCGCCGATCAAAACCGCTGTCGTCGGAAGCTGCGTGGCAACCTTGGCGATCTCGGAGATCAACATGGCGTTATGCCCGCCCACAAGCGGAACGGCCGCTGCGTAAATAACGACGCAGCCCAACAGTCCGATCGTGATGCCGACAGAACAGAGCAGCAGATACTTGTACCCGGCTTCCAGGGATTCCGGTTTCCAGTAGTAGCTCACCAGTACTGCGGAAGCCAGCGTCGTCGCTTCCACGAGCACATACATCAGAATGAGGTTGTTGTTGACGGTAGCGGCGGTCATGGTACTGACAAACACCATACTCCAGGCGAAGTATACCGGCAGCCGCTCAATGGCAATCTTGCCTTCCTTGACCTGGTAGCGCAGGTAGGGGTAGGCGAATATGGTTGTCACCCATCCCACGAAAGAGATGATCAACGCCACGAAACCGGCCAGCGGGTCAGCAAGCAGCTGATGACCCAGTGCATTCAACCGGGCTCCATAGTAGAGCTTGAATACCATCTCTACGGCAATGCCAAAGGTCACGGTCGATCCAACCAGTGCCACTCTTCCGGCCGACGCGGGGAACTTCTTTCCGAGCGCATATTCAGCCAGCGCTGCAACCGCCGGAACAACGAATAACCAGACTAAAAGCGTCGATTCTATCAACTGGACGTCCCCTTTCATCCGCGAAGACGCGCAATATTCGATGTGTCGAGGGAACCGGCCGACCGATAAACCCCGTTGACGATATAAAGAAGCATCAGGACGGAAACCACGACGTCCGTGACTACGCCAATCAAAGCCGTTTCCGGAATTGAAGGTGCCAGGCTGATCAGCCCCATGTGTACGCCGTTTTCCAACAGGCAAAGGCCGATCACGATCTTAAAGGCATCTCGCCTGGTCAGCAGCGAGTAGAAACCGATCATCAATACAGCCGCGGCAACGGCGGAATTCATTCGGAAAGGCTCTCCCGCCAGCTCCTTGACAATGATCAGATCCGCATGGTGATTGAATGCCCAGGTGAAGGCGAGCAACGCCGCAAGAATTCCGAGAACCTGCGAAGGCAGGATATTCAGCAGCGGCGGAGTTTCCTTGGAATGCACTCGAATCACATACCGGCGCAGCAGCCACGGAACAATGATTCCCTTGCTGACAAGCGCCGTGCCGCTCCAGTAGTACAGTGCCGGGTTGTTCAGCGAAAAGGCATACAAGGCAAAAATCAACGCAATCAGCACCGACTGGACCTGATAGGTGTGGATGGCTTCCGGCAACATACGCCATTCCACCGCAAGCAGCGAGGTCACAATCATAAGCAGGCTGATGTACATGATCGCATAGCTAATCATGTTTGACACTCCTGTCGAGAGCTACTCCGGTCTTCTCCAGCCGGCAGTCCGGGCATAGTTGGAACCAATCCGGAATGTTCATCTTTTCCTGCACCCAGGGTGGCGAAAACTCATCGGCCATCTTGGCCAACATACGTTTGGTGATAAACGGATTACCGCATGTGCTGCAGGGCACCAGTTCCAGGTCCACGGAAACCGTCAGATCCGCGCGGTTGGCGGTGGCATCTTCGAAATCATCGGTGCACTTCGCAGCCTCGACCGGGCAGATCTCCTGGCAGCGCGCACAATATGTACAACGCGAATAATCCATCGAAACGCACCGCGTCGTTCCCTGGTCCGTGACCTTGATCAGTCGCGGCGGACAAACTTCAGCGCACGCACCGCATCCGATGCATTTGGTGCCATCGATATTCGGACGCCCGCGAAAACGCTGCGGTGCCTTCATCGGCTTCAACGGGTAGGGCAGCGTCACTTTGCCGGCCCGCAGGCAAATCATTACTTCTTTCAGAAGAGGTATCATCGGTGTTCCTGAGTTCTATAGCCCCATCACGGCCAGGACCAGTCCTGTCACCGCAACGGCAATCACAATGCCAAAATAACGGATCGCCTGGTTGATCTTGAGGCGCGCGAAAACCTGCGCTACGACTTCAACCAGAATAGCCATGATGAGAATTTTCACCAGCGTGATGACGACATCCAAAACCAAGGAGCCCGTCTTGGGCCAGGGGAAGTACATCCCTACCATCAGCGCCATCAGCACGATTTGCTTGGAATACATCGACCACTTGAACAGTGCCAGCTTCCGTCCGGAATATTCAATCAGCGGCCCTTCCATGAGTTCCTGTTCGGCTTCCGCCAGGTCAAACGGCACTTTACCGACCTCAGGCTGAAGAATCAGGAAAAAGGCGATCGCCCCGATAATCAGCGAAATGTCCGGCGGACTCATCACATACCGGTCAATGCAGTTTGACAGCATGAGCGACTGAGCCTTAATGGACATCGAGATCATCGTTACCGCGAGAACCGGCTCAACCACCATCAGCAGCATTATTTCGCGGTTTGCGCCGACATAGGCATACGGGCTGCCCGACGCCATGCCCCCAAGGCACAAGGCAATGGGAGCAATGGCCAGGATATATATCAGCACAAGCATGTCGCCCGCAAAACCCAGCGGAATGATGCCGCCCATCGGCATGAACAACGCCGCCATCAGAGTGGAAGCAAGACAAACGAAAGGCGCGGCATTGAAGATAAAACCATTCACACCCTGCTGGTCTTCCTTCACCATGAGCTTGGCAAGGTCGTAATAGGGCTGCATCAGCGGCGGACCTTGCCGCGAGTGAATGCGAGCCCTGACCTTTCGCAAAATACCGTCCACAAACGGAGCGGCAACCAGAACTATCAAGATATTGAACACGCCGATAGCAACGTGGGTCACGAGCGTCTCCCTTGCCCGGAATTCCGTTGACTCATCGCCAACAACTCCTGTTTCGAATAAACCCGGACTTTTTTGGTTCGGGTATCCACGGTAACTACACGCTCCGTACACGAGAAGCACGGATCAATGCTCCCGACAATAATCGGGAAATCCGCCACTGTCATTTTATCCAGCATATTTGGAATCGATTGGAGCTGTGGATACGTCGACGCCCGAACGCGCCAGCGATACGGCCGGTTGTCCGGGCCGGTAATGACATAGTGACAGCATTCCCCTCGGGGCGCCTCACATGCCGCAATCCCTTCCTTCCAGGGTGGAATAGGACCGACTTCCGCCATCAGGTCGCCCGGAGGCATTTTGTTAATCATCTGCTTGATGAGATCGATGGCAGTAAAGGTCTCTTCTGCACGAACCAGCGTTCGCGCCCAGATGTCGCATCCTTCATAAACGGCAGGCTTGAAATTCAACTCAGGATACGCAAGATACGGACGGTCTTTCCTGGCATCGATGGCCACACCCGAGGCGCGGGCCACGGGACCAACCACGCATATCCTTCGTGCATCCTCTTTGCTCAGAGTGCCGACCTTTTCCAGGCGCATCTTCAAGGAATTGTCTTCGACTGCGGCGGCGACAAGTTCCTTGGTTTCCTTTTCGATCTGCTCGAGAGTCTTGAGTATCTTGTCGCCGGTCTCGCGGTCGATATCGCGCCGCACACCGCCGACCAGGTTCATTCCATAGGTCTTCCGATTACCCGTAATCTGCTCGGTAAGCCACATTACAGGTTCACGGATGCGCCACGCCTGCATCAATACGGTCTCAAAACCAAGATAATGAGCAGCCAGCCCCAGCCAAAGCAGATGGCTATGAACGCGCTCCAGTTCCAGCATGATCGCCCGTATATATTTGGCTCGTGGCGGGATCTCGATTCCCGCCGCTGATTCCACAGCCATACAGTACGTGGCACTATGCACGAATCCGCAAATGCCGCAAATCCGCTCGGCAATAAATGGAACCTGGTTGTATTCCATTACGGTCTCGGTCAGCTTCTCGATTCCGCGATGGGCAAAGAATCCCCGATAATCGGAACCGACGATCTGCTCCCCTTCAACATACAGGCGGAAATACGCCGGTTCTTCCAGTGTCGGGAAAAACGGGCCTATGCTCAGAATGGTTGCGTTCTTTTCATGCTCTTTGGGCTCGCGCATCGGAGGCTTGATTTCGGTGACGCGCGGCGGCCTGAAGTTGTAAGGAACATCTTTGCGCAGCGGGAACACATCTTCCGGCCAGTCATCCGAAACGATCAGACGGCGCGGGTCCGGGTGTCCATCCGGCACGATACCCATCATGTCACGCATTTCCCTCTCATGCCAATCGGCACCGGGAATGATATTCGTCAAGGATGGGATGTGCGGATCACCAGGATCCACGATTTCCTTCACAGCCAGAAGGACATTGTCCTGATCCAGCGAAAAGATGTACGTAACTTCATAGGTGCCGTTGATTGGACTCTTGTCGGTCCCGGAAGCCAATACAAGACGGGCCTTTTCCGCATTGAAGAGATAGTCGGCGACCTCCGGCATCTTTTCACGTTTGACAGTCAGGAACAGTCGCGTAGGATCAGGCTGAGAACTGGAAACCAGCGCACCAGGGCATTTCTCATTAATTGCTGCAGTCAAATCTTGGGAATTCATCTATTTCCCTCCCACCCACCAGAAAACGAAGACGATCGAAAGGACGAGCCCGATTACCTGCCAAAGCAGATAGAGCTGTGGCACGCCATTGTGAATCCTGCTAAAGGTCCTGCCAATGCGAACAAAGGCTGAACCTATTGGGAAGTAAAGCCAGCGATCGAAGTCCAGACTGCGAGCCAATGGCTGTGGGGGGGAAATCTTGGGCCATTTTGGCTTCCAATAAACCGGGTGAATCAGATTGCGGAACGGTTTGTAAAAACTGCTCGCGCGATATCTCACCGCTTCATCGGTAACCACCTCGCCGCAATTCCAGATTGAAGCCGGCCGGCTTTCGACTTGGACACTCCGATAAATGGCATATGTCACGGCAGCGCACAACAGGAGAGCCAGGAAGATGACTACCGGGCTGACCGCCGTTGTCGTCACACCGCCAAGACCAAGGGTAATGCCTTTCCAGGGCAAAGCACCGAGAGATCCCTGGACCAGTGATGCATTGGCCATTCCCATCGCGGGCTGCAGCACTCCTATCAGGAGCGAAACGATAGCGGCGGGAAAGATCCCCAGCAGGAGGCACGCGGCGGCCAGAAGGAACTGCACGATCTCCATCGATTTCGGAGAACCCACAGGGCTGGTTTTGAACCGCTCAGGCAACGTGCCGAGATAGGCCGTACCCAGGTACTTGATGAAATACGCCAGAGTGACCGTACTCATAAAGATTGCAATGACAGCGTACAGCGTGTAGACAGAAGCCGGTTTCCCAAGAATGGCGCTCTGATAAATAAGCCATTTGCTGACGAATCCGTTGAGCGGCGGGATCCCTGCAATCGACAGGGCTCCAATGACAGCACATCCTGCCGTCAGCGGCATCAGTTTTGTCAATCCACCCATTCGATCCAGGTTCCGGGTTCCAGTTTTGAAAATAAGAGAACCGGAATTAAAGAAGAGCAGTGATTTGAAACAGGCATGATTCACGATGTGATAGAGGCAGCCTACCAGGGCAATCACTCCAAAGATCGGATGATCCTTCATGAACACAAGCCCGAGGCCCAGTCCGAGCAGAATGTATCCGATCTGCCCGATACTGCTTTGTGCAAGCAACCGCTTGCAATCATGCTCGCCCAGCGCACGCAAAGTGCCGACGGCCATCGACAGAACGCCGAATCCTGCAATGACACTGCCCCATATCATGGAGGCCGATGAAATCGGCAGCATCCACAGGAAAATGCGGAGCAGTCCATATACGCCCAGCTTGATCATGATGCCGGACAGGAGGGCGCTGACACTTGCCGGAGCCGCCGGGTGCGCGGCCGGCAGCCAGATTCCAAGCGGATACATCCCGGCCTTGGTTGAGAATGCAATAAAGAACAGGAACAACAGCATGTGGAGCCCAAATGGACTCGATTGAGCCAGCGATTGAAAGAGCTGCGGCAACTCGGCAAATCCAAAAGAACCCGCCCGCTGCGACAGAAACATCACGGCGATCATCAGTCCGGCCGATGTCAGGTGCGTCATGAAAAAGTAAATGAAGCCGGCCGAAAGATTTTCTTTGTTGTCGTTCTCGAAAATAACCAGGAAATAGGACGCAAGCGTCATGACTTCCCAGAAAACCAGGAACCAGAACCAGTCCGACACCGATACAACCGCCAACATGCCGGCCATAAATATCGGAAAGGGAAAGTAATACCGGCGCAGCCCTTCATGACGATAGTGGTCCAGGTATCCGATGCCGTAGAGAGCGGACCCGGTGACCAATATGGAAATCATGGCCAGAAAGATGGCGCTCAATCCGTCAATTTGAAAATTCAGCTGCGCCGTCAGGCCGAGGACCCTCACGCTCCCGAATCCGAACGCAATTGGTCCGGCAATCAGCGCCTTTGCGGAGATCCATAACATCGCCGCACCCGCGAGAGCGACTCCCGCAAAATTGATACCGCCGGCCAGATTCCTTCTGTCCGCGGTCAGCAGCGTGAATATGGACGTGGCAACCAGTACAACCATTGCACCGGCAAATAATTCCATTGCAGTCATCGTCCCAACCCCCCGGCCAGCCGATCAATGATTGGCAAGGCAAACACGGTCGAAACCAGGATCAAGCCCATAAGTAGCAACAGGGGTATCGCCATGGTAGCCGGCGGATCCTGTGCCGCTTCTGCCGCCGGAGTGACGGCGCCAAAGACAATCTTATGCACCACGTGAATAAACCACGCAAACCCGGCCACACTCTCCGCCAACGCGAGCAACCCGAGCGTCCACCCCCAACTGGAGTGAAGCTGGAATGCTCCTGAAACGATAAAGAACTTACTCCAAAACATGTTGAAAGGAGGGACTCCGCTGATTGCAAGCGCGCCGAGCACAAAAGCCAGCGAGGTCAACGGCATCTTCTTTCCCAAACCACTCAACGAGGAAATCTTGCGCGTGCCGGTCGTGAACGAAATCGCGCCGACAGCCAGGAACAACAAACTCTTGGTAAAAGAATGACCGACCAGGTGAAGCAATCCGCCGCGCAGGCCGAGATTGGATCCTAGCGCACCAATGGACAGCCCGAGAAACATATATCCAAGGTTGGCGATGGTCGAATAGGCAAGCAGCCGTTTCAGGTCATCCTGGAAGAAATAGAGGAAGACGCTAGTCAACATGGTCACGATAGCGATACATCCGAGCAGCAGCGCCACTTTAGGAGGAAAGACCGCCACGCTGACAAGGATTCTGGAAACCAGGTAGACTCCCGCTTTCACCATAGCGGCGGCGTGCAGGTATGCGCTCGCCGGAGTCGGCGCGGCCATCGCGGTGGGAAGCCACGTGAAGAATGGGAACTGTGCGGCCTTGGCCATCCCGGCGATAACCAGGAAGACAATAGCGGTCGTCTTCAATGCCGGCGAAAGCTCATTGATCGCGGAAAAGGCAAAAGACCCGGTATTGATATGGATTAAGATGATGGCCGCTTCCAGGAACAATCCCATCGCATGAGTGATCAGCAACGCCTTGTAAGCGGACCGCAGCGCATCCCCATCGCGGTAGAACGCAATCAATCCCCAGGAACACAATGTCGTCAATTCCCAGAAAATGAAAAGCTGGAAGAAATTGGGCGAAATGACTACGCCGATCATGGCCGCAATGAAAAGCAGCATAAAGAAGTAATATCGGCCCCGCCCCTGGTCAGACGGATGTTCCCGGTTCCGGGAGCTGATGTAACGCCCGGAATAGAGGACGATTAGAAATCCGCCGATCGTGATCACCAGCAGCATCAGGGAAGTCAGCCCGTCAATTCGGACTCCAAACAAAGCTTCCTTGCTTGCCAGCCATGGCAGCGTCCCAAAGTCGCGCGTCCACACGCCGCCATAGTTTCGTATCACGATGGCGAGCGATCCGATCATTGCTGCCGCAGTCAATAATAAGGGCAACAAAAACAATTCTTCACCCCCTGTGAAATCCTAAAGCAGAATTTCAGGCACTACCGTCCAAGCGGACGGATTCGTTGTGCTACCTGCAGAACATCCTGCTGGGAGAACTCAATTCCCGTAGCCGAGGTCAAAAGCTCGGCAATAACATCGAACTCAATACCGGCGCCGAGGAATGGACATAAACCTGCCGAATCCAGAATACTCAGCAAATCGCTGCAATTTTCGTCCTGACCATCCGCACCGGGAATCCTCGGATAAATCGCAAAGCCTGCCGCCATGCAGGGGCCACGTTCAATGAGTGACGTCCCGTTTCCATTCGGCGTCAGAACCGATCCTTCACCGGAAGCCAGCTTGCGCGCTGACTCCAGCGCGTTTCCGTTGGCTCCGATCAATGCCGATTTCGCGGCCGCATAGTCCAATCCCAGATCCACAAAAGATCTGTATTCCTTCAAGCTTTCGCCGAGTTCTCCCGGTGTACTTCCGGCAAGAAGCGGCAGCAACCCCGTTCCATCGTTCAAAACAAAGGACGAGAATGAGGTAGCGCAACCAAAACAGCCACGGGTTCTCGCAGGCTTGAGATCAACATTGGTTGAATCCCATGCAATGCTGTCCGCCATTAAAACCGAATCATGTTCTCGCGTCCCCTTGACCGCAATCGCCCTGGTTTTCATAAAGGAACGCAATTCATTCGCGGCTTTCAGGAAGCGCTGATAATCCGCAAGCCGGAATCCTTCCGTTCCGCTCACCACAACGGCCTTAAGGTTCTTGGAACCCATGACTGCGGCCACGCCATTCTTCCCGGCGGCGGAAAAGCTGTCGCCCACAATCACGGAACCCCCGACCCCTTTTTCGCCGGCAGGGCCAAGGCACGAAACGACAGCGCCGTTGCGGGTCTCTTTGAGCAGGCATTCGGTGGTTTCGGAAACCGTTTTTCCGGTCAGATGTGCCGCGGAGCGCAGTTCGCCTTTGCCATTATCGATCCAGAGATAAACAGGCGCATTCGAACGCCCTTCGACAATGAGGCCGTCGAAACCGGAGAATTTGAGTTCGGAGCCCCACTTGCCGCTGATGCTCACGGCACCCAAGGCTTCGGCTGTGGGTATTCGCGTGACCACGGTATAGCGGCCGCCGTTGGGCGCCAATGTGCCGGTCAGAGGGCCGGTAGTAAAGACCAGGTGGTTTCCCGCATCCAGCGGCTCAATGGAAGCCGGTACTTCTTTCTCGTGCAGGTAGAAACCAAGGCCTCGGCCGCCCAGGTAATCCTTGGCGGTCTCCGGAGCCAGAAGCTCCTTTGTAATGGAACCGTTGCTTAAATTTACGCGCAATAATCGTCCACGCCAGCCGAACATCAGCGTCTCGCTCCCGGGGCAATTGCTTTCAGTTTTATGGCGGACAACCGCCGCTTCGTCACATTCACAGTACTCCGCTCGCCATACGTTATGGCGCCGGAAGGACAAACAGTGGCACACTGGGGATCCCCGTTGCAGAGGTCGCATTTGAGGATCTTGTTACCGCATGAATCAAAGAAATTGCCGCCAAACGGGCAAATCTGAATGCACATTCTGCATTTGATGCACTTGGATTGATTGACCAGCCGCGCGCCCGTCTTTTTGTCTTCGGTAATGGCTTTTGCAGGGCAAATAGCCATACATCCGGCTTCCTCGCACTGCATGCACATGATTGCCGCAGAATGGGTATTTTCATCCCAGGTCTTTACTTCCAGCCTGGCCCTCGCGGGGTTGAATTCCTCTTCATGGAACAGGGAGCAGGCCAACTCGCAAGAATGGCAGTTGGTGCAGTGTTCCGGAGCTATCATTATTACGCCCATCTCGTATGCCCCACAGCGGCGCTTGGATTCTGCCACGCCGCGATCCCTTATTTACTCAGCCTTCGTTCCTCATACTGCGTCAGGAGTGCCCGGTTCGATTTATCTCCGGCACCCTTGCCAAAGCTTTCCTGGTAAACTCTTTGAACGGCATCGCTTTGAGTCAAGCGTCCGCTTCCCTTCCCTTCCGGGTACAACTTGCCGCGCTCATTATAGGTAGCGGTTCTATCTTGAGGCAGAAGTACCTTCGGCTGTCCTCCACCGCTCAGGCATCCCATTGGGCATGCGAGCAGTTCCATGAAGGCAACATCGTGGGTACCCTTTTTCATCGCTTCAAAGAAAGGAACGGCCGCCGTCAGCCCGGTAATGGCAACCGCTTTAATATTGTAGCTGCCGATTTGCACGGAGGCGGTGCGAACGCCTTCGGTTTCGGTATCGGAAAACTTGACTTCGGCGGCCCCTTCCGATTTGGAAAGAAGCTCCTGCCCGGCACGAATGACAGATGCCGCGATATCGCCTGGATTGCAGTACACGCTTGAAGCCTCCGGAATCGACGGGAGGTCCGAATCAAATGCCGCCTCCGCAATATTGCTCAGATCGATTCCGGCATCCTTAATAAGGTAAGCCAGTTCGCGCGTTGTCAGCACCGCATCCACGTGCCGGACTCCTCCAGCACTCAATTCCGGCCGGTCGGCTTCGAATTTCCTCGAGGTGCAGGGCCCGACAGATACACTGAATATATCCGCAGGATCGACTTTCAATGCTGCCGCCACCTGTGATTTCAGCAATGCCCCCATAACCATGTTGGGCGATTTGCATGTGGTGAGGTAATGAAGCAGCTCAGGATGAAATTGCTCAATGAACTTTACCGCAGCCGGGCAAGAGGAGTTGATAACCGGCAGGATTCCTCCAGCCTGAAGCCGATGGACCAGTTCGTGGGATTGCTCGATAACCGCGATCGCGGCACCCAGCGAAAAGTCATATACCTTCCGGAACCCGATCTTCTTCAAAGCCGCCACCACACGCCCGGAAGCAATGCTTCCCGGCGCAAGGCCGAAATCCTCGGCCAGCGGACCGCACACGGCAGGGCCGCACTGCGCCAGCGCCACGCACTTTGGATCCGCCAGGGCCTTTTTAATTTCCACCATGCGGCAATTATCGTAGGCGGCAAACAGGGGCTCCACGAAACCTTGGGGTAGCGCACGCTGTTCAATGCGTATCGCGCGAGGCGTCGCGCGTTCCTCAAACACCGTGTCATATCCGTTGCAAACTTGAACGCAGCGCCCGCATGCTACACATCGCTCTTCATTAACGGTGTGGGGCTTGTGCCGTTCGCCGCTGATTGCCTCAGACGGGCACGCGGATACACAGTTGCCGCATCCTGTGCACAATTCCTGATCAATTCGGCTAAATCCCTCAGTCACCCGCGACTCCTTTTCGAACGTTAAACCCCTAAATTGACTCCCGACTGCAACAGCAGATCAAGAGCCGCCTCGGTATTTTTCCGGCTCTTTTCCTTGGCCGGGTTCACCAGAGCCAGCGCCTTCTCCGGACAGGTTTCAACGCAAGCAGGCCCATTGGATCGATGAATGCACAAATCACAATTGCTCGCCCGGTGAAACCGACGGGTCTTCCATTCTTCCGGCGTTGGCTTATCCCCGGGGAAAATGGGCATGGTCCCGGCAGGCAACGGAACAAACTCGATCGCACCGAACGGACATGCCATCAGGCAAAGCTTGCACCCGACACACCGCGTGGTATCCACAACGGTCCGACCGTTGACCCTCGAAATGGCGGACATCTGGCAGACGTTGCGGCAGGGAGCATCCACGCAGTGATGGCATTGCACCGGCGCCGAGAGGTCGTCCGTAACCATGACGAAAAGCCTCGGGATAAAAACGCCGGCCGCTGCGCCGGCTGTATTCGCCTTTGATTCGGCATGCACCACAGCGCATGCCACTTCACAGGTGCGGCATCCGATGCACTTTTCAGCATCACTCTGAACGAAAGGGCTGAACTGTTCCGTGCTCAATTTCACACTCCATGACAGGGATGGCCATCCGTAATCTTGCTATGCCGGTGCTTCTGCGGAATTTAATAGAATATCCTGCGGATTCACACGGTTGTCTGCGGCGGCTTCAACCCATATCTTATACACATACTACGTTTGCAGCGGCGCAATCTGACGAGCCGAGCCCTCTGGCATTCTCGTAAGGATAACTATGCCGCTGATCTGAACCAACGACGAGCGCAGGGATACTATCATAAGGAATACTTCTAAAGATAGTTAAAACTCATTATCAAAATGACAGGCAGAAAGCCCCTGAATCCGAGTGGAGCGCTCCGGATTTCAGCCTTGCAACCCTGTGATCTACAACCTTATATCTGTCATACTAAGAGCTCCCCCCTAAGCCGGGAGAGATCCATGGGGCTCAAAGAATATCAGCGGAAACGAGATTTCACCCGCACGCCCGAACCCAAGGGAAGTGATCCGCAAAAACCAGGCAATGACTATCTCATCCAGAAGCACGCAGCACGACAACTTCACTATGACTTCAGGCTGGAACTGGATGGTGTTCTGCTCAGTTGGGCGGTTCCGAAAGGGCCCAGCCTGGACCCTGGAGAACGAAGACTGGCCGTTCACGTTGAAGACCATCCCCTTGAATATGGCACATTTGAAGGCACCATCCCCGCGGGCGAATATGGCGGTGGGACTGTTCTGCTCTGGGACCGAGGCACCTGGGAGCCGGAAGGGGATCCACATGAAGGACTGCGCCGCGGCGACTTCAAATTCCAGCTTCACGGCGAAAAACTGCGCGGCCGATGGGTTCTGGTTCGCATGGGGAAGCAATCGGCACGGGAAAACGCAAAGGAAAACTGGCTCCTGATAAAACACTCCGATTCGGAGGCATCGCCGCTCGCTGAAAGAGACATCCTTCTGGAAAGGCCCGAAAGCGTGGTCAGCGGACGCGGAATGGATCAGATTGCTTCAGCCCAGGGCGCGGAATGGAAAAACGGAGGGGCGGTTCCTCCCCATCAACCACAGCCCGTTCCAGGAGCCCGGAAAGCCGAGTTGCCCTTAAAGGTGCGGCCTCAGCTGGCCACTCTCGTTTCGAGAATCCCAGAAGGAGACAACTGGCTGCACGAAATCAAGTTCGATGGATACCGTGCACTGTGCCGGATTGAAAATGGTCAGGCTTCCTTCTTCACCCGCGAGGGGCACAACTGGACGGACAAATTCGGCCGGCTCCCCGAGGAAGCCGCAAGACTCCCCGTCCAAAGCGCCATTCTGGACGGTGAAGTGGTTGTGCTCCTTCCGAATGGCTCGACCAGTTTCCAGGCTCTGCAGGCTTCACTCGGGAAAGGGGGCGGCGCGCTTGTTTTCTTTGCTTTCGATCTTCTTTATCTGAACGGGTTCGACCTCCGGGATAGCCCCCTCGCCCCAAGAAAGGAGGCATTGGCTGCCATTCTGCAAGGCCGCTCGGAGGCAATACGCTTCAGCGATCATATTCTGGGCAGCGGCAAAGAGCTCTTTGAAAGAGCTGCCGAATATTCCTTGGAAGGCATTATTTCCAAACGAGCCGACCGTCCATATGTTTCCGGCCGCTCGACGGATTGGTTGAAGATAAAGTGCCTCAACAGCCAGGAATTCCTGGTGGGTGGATTCACCAATCCATCAGGAACTCGACAGGGGTTCGGAGCCCTGCTGGTGGGGACTCTGGATGACGGAATCCTCATCTATCGTGGCAAGGTTGGCACCGGCTATTCCGACAAGGCACTGGCGGAATTGAGGCTGCGGCTGGATAGCTTACTGCGGCCGGAATCCCCTTTCTCAAACATGCCGAAGGAAATATCCCCGCGCGGCGTTCACTGGGTAAATCCAGAACTGACCATCCAGGTTAAGTTTGCGGCGTGGACTCGCGACGGCCTTCTCCGGCATCCTTCCTTTCTGGGATTGCGCGAAGATAAAGATCCCCAAGACGTGCACTTCGAAAACAAGCCGGTTGCCCCGATAGTTCGCCGAGGAATCGGGGCCAACAAACAAAACCATGAGGTTGCCGGAGTCAAGATCACCAATCCGGACAAGGTACTATATCCGGAAGCCGGAATAACAAAGATTGAGTTGGCCCGCTATTACGAAGCCATCGCCGAATGGGCAATGCCGCGCATTGCTCAAAGGCCGCTCATGCTTCTGCGCAGCCCGGAGGGTATCGGGAAAAAGGGCTTTTATCAGAAGCACGCCTCCGACTCAGTGCCGGACAGTATTCTTCGCATACGGCTGAATGAACAGGGAGACGAGGAAGCCGGGATTGCCATCAACTCGGTGGCCGGGCTCATCTCGCTGGCCCAGATGGACACGCTGGAAATCCACGCGTGGGGATGCCGGATTGACCAAATGGACAATCCGGATTTGATGATCCTCGATTTGGACCCGGATCCGGCCGTACCATGGAAGCAGGTCGTGGCAGCTGCACACGAAATCAGGGCCCTCCTTCAAAGCATTGGATTGACTCCATTTGTCAAGACAACGGGAGGGAAAGGCCTGCATATCGAAACTCCCTGGATTCGAAAAGCCACCTGGGATGAAATGAAAACCTTCTCGAAACAGATCGCCGAAACGCTGTCGAAAGAATACCCGGATCGATATATAGCGGTCATGTCCAAGGTTCGAAGACAAGGGAAGATATTTGTGGACTACCTGCGAAATGGTCGTGGAGCCACGGCTATTTGCCCCTTTTCAACGCGCGCTCGTCCCGGAGCACCGGTAGCCATGCCGATTGAGTGGGATGAACTCACTCCGGATCTTCGTCCCGACCAATTCACTATTCGCAACCTGCCAAAATTTACCAATGGGATCAAACCCGGGAAGTGAAAAAATGCGGATTCTTTAAGGATGTTGTTCGCACTGTCCGATGGAAATCCCTATGGAAGCGAACACGAAAGTGACAGCGTTCAATTGCCCAAATTGCGGGGCTGCGGTTGCACCGGACAGTCCCTCATGCAGTTATTGTAAATCCACGGTTGCGGCTCGCGTGTGTCCTGCCTGTTTTGGTGCGGTTGCGATCGGGATGCGGCATTGCCCTCACTGTGGGGCGGAAGCCATCGGTTCAATATCGGCCAAGGCTGGCCCGCAGCATTGCCCGCGCTGTGATGCGAGCCTGCGGGAGCAAAACGTGGGGAAAAGTGCCATCAGCATCTGCACTCAATGCGGGGGTCTCTGGGTTGGAAAGAATGTCTTCCAGGAAATCTGCACGCGTGAGGAAGAACAGGAAGCGGTCCTGTCATTCAAGCAGGAACCCATTGCAACGGTTCCGCAAACCTCCGCGCGAAGACCACAGCGCGCCTACATCCCCTGCCCCGAATGCGGGAAATTGATGAATCACAAAAACTTCTCCGGTTCCGGCACTATCCTGGACTGGTGCCGGGATCACGGCAGTTGGTTCGATCGGAATGAATTGCAACAGATTGTTGGGTTTATTCGCGAAGGGGGCCTACGGAAAGCGCGGCAGCGCGAACAGCTCAAAATCAAGGAACAGGAAGACCAGTTGCGGCAAAGGGAATTCGCACTCGCTACGATGGAGCGGCGACTGGACCCCGGAAGCGACGTAAGGATGACCCTCTCGGGAAACGGCGATTCGCTTCTGGAATTTGTCGCAAAAATGTTTCTCAAATAGGTCTTTACCAATATTTTAGTAGATAACCGCATCCCGGAATTACCAATCAGGCAAGGTCTATTTACTTAAGTACCGCTAACAGTTAGCCGGGAACTGCCGATAACAGTGTACGGATTGGTCGATGACATCGGAATACCGCCAACCTTATTTGCATCGCGTATAGGTACCCCAATAGAGGAGGAGCGTTGTAAACATGAGTGAAAAAAACCAGAACGGTTTTACGCTGATTGAAGTAATTGTTGCGATAGCCGTGGTCGCAATCCTCGCAGGCATCATAACTCCGAGTGTGATCAAGCATCTGGATGATTCCAAACGTGCCCGGGCTCAAAACGATTGCCTGGTCATTGGCTCATCCATCGCGAGTTTCTATAAGGATCTGGGCCGAATGCCCACCGCCAACGGATCCGGGACTGCAGCGGTTGTGTTGCTGGTCAGTCAAGGAAACGTTCCCACTCTCGGAACAGGCGTAACGATATGGAACCGCGCCACAACTAACGGCACCTGTGACCTTTTGTCCAATCACCTCTCAGCCAACACACCCAAAAGCCAAAGCGCCTGGACCTATCCGGCTCCGCCTACAGAGCTTTCGTGGCGGGGACCTTATGCATCGTCGTTTCCCTCAGATCCGTGGGGAAACCGCTATGCCGTCAACATAGGCAACTGGAGCGCCGCCTATCCAGCGGTTTGGGTACTCTCGGCTGGGCCGGATGGCATTGTGCAGACGGCATTTAGCCCTGCAGCGCCTGCGGTAGGCACAACATTGGCCCCAAGTGGCGACGATATCGTCTACAGGCTTCGGTAGGTGATTGCAATCCAACTGATTCCTATATCCAGAGCGCGGACGGAAAAACTCTTTCAGTCCGGAGCTTAACAGGCTATGGCTGAGGCACAGATTTCCACCGAATCAAGAAAGGGACTGCTGGGAGAGCAGTTGCTCGCCACCGGTGTTGTGACCGAGGCTCAACTTACAATTGCGCTTCAGCAACAGAGACGGACGGGCGAACTGCTCGGCGAAATATTGCGCAAGCTGGGGTTCCTGTCATCGGACGGCTTGTCCCTGGCGTTGGCTCACCAGTTTGGAGCAGAACACGTTGATCTGGATCATCTGGATCCTAGTGCCCAGTGCATCGCCATGGTCCCGGAGAAGATGGCTCGCGAGCGCCATGTAGTTCCGGTGCGATTGCAAAGCGGTGTACTCACCGTGGCGATGGCCAACATCTATGATGTCGTAACCATTTCAGAGATTGAAAGCAGCAACAACATCACGGTCCACGCTGTCTCCTCCTCCATGGATTCCATGCAGCGTGCCGTTGTCAGAATTTACGAACATGCCAGCTCCATGGAACAGCTCATCGACGACTGCATTGCGCGGGCAGCCGCAGATATCGGCGAGTCGTCCGAAGCGGCGCAGGATGCTCAGGACGCGCCCATCATCCGCTTAGTTGAATTGATGCTGATTCGCTGTATCCGGCAAGAGGCCACCGATCTGCACATTGAGCCGGAGCAACAGCTTGTGCGAACGCGCATCCGGGTCGACGGCGTTTTGCAGTTGGGCAATGCTCTACCAAGATCCATTTTCCCCGCCGTGGTGGCACGTTTGAAGATCATGGCGGGTGCAAATATCGCGGAATCACGTCAGCCTCAGGACGGGCGCATCAGCTACGTTCTTGACAGGCGAACCGTGGACATACGCGCCTCCTTTTTCCCAACCATATTCGGGGAAAATGTAGTCCTTCGATTTCTGGACCGATCCAAATTGATTGTCGGACTATCCCAGCTGGGCCTCAGCGATTCCAATTTCACTGACTTATGCCAGGCTTTATCGCACCCCTATGGAATGATCCTGGTCACGGGCCCGACGGGATCCGGCAAGACAACCACTCTATATTCCGCGCTAAATTTCATGAACTCGCTGGAAAAAAACATCATGACCGTCGAGGATCCAGTCGAGTACGAAATCCCTCTGATACGCCAATCCCAGGTAAACCTGAAGGCCGGATTAACCTTCGCCACCGCTTTGCGTTCCTTTCTGCGCCAGGACCCCGATGTCATCCTGGTCGGAGAAATTCGCGACAGTGAAACAGCCGAGTTGAGCGTGCATGCGGCTCTGACAGGGCATATGCTGCTCTCCACTCTGCATACCAATAATGCCTCGGGCGCCATCCCCCGTCTCGTCGAAATGGGGCAATCGCCTCACAGCCTTGCATCTTCATTAATACTTGTAGTTGCCCAGCGTCTGTTCAGGCGCATTTGTCCGGCATGCCGTGAACCCTATGCGCCGGAACCACGTAAGCTCGAGATGCTTGGACTGCCGCCCAATCATGACTACTACCATGGGGCAGGCTGCCCAAAATGCAATTTCAGCGGCTATAAGGGCCGCGGCGGATTGTATGAAATACTGAAGGTGACGCCTGAGATCCAGAACCTGATCCTATCCAAGGCTCCGCATCAGGAAGTTGCGCGGCAGGCCCGGTTGCAGGGCATGCGGACGCTGTCAGAAGATGCGATTGACAAGGTCTTGGCCGGCGTTACCGATGTCGAGGAATCCATACGCGTAACGTTTGAGGGATTCTAAAATGCCGGTATTCCAATACGTGGCACGCAATGAAAGCGGCAGGGACCGATCCGGCGTGCTGCTCGCCCCGAATGAAGACGTTCTTTACGAAACGCTGCGGAAGCAGGGGCTTTTTCTGATGCAGAGCCGCATGCGCGGCCGGCACATGCTGAAACCGGATCGAGTCAAGATCTCTTCCAAACAGCTGTTGGCTTTCACGATCCATATTTCCACATATCAACAGTCCGGAATTCCTCTGATGCAGACGCTGCAGGCGTTGTCGCGCGAATCCTCCGGCGTCCAGTTTCAGTCCATGATCGAAGGACTGATTAACCGCATATCCGGAGGGTCGTCCTTTTCCGAGGCTTTGTCGCAGTATCCGCGCATCTTTGACAGACACTACATCCAGATGGTGACCACCGGTGAGGCCGCAGGACAATTGGATGCCCGCATGGAAGAACTGGTCGGCCACCTTGAATGGCAGCAGGAGATTCGCTCGCAGGTCAGGCAAAGCAGCACCTATCCGGTCATTATTATCTCCATGCTTCTAGGCATCGTGACGCTCCTGATGACCTTTACGCTGCCCAGGTTTGTGAAGCTGCTCGTGCAATTCAATGTACCGCTGCCGACGCCAACCCGCATGGTCATCGTTGCCTCTAATCTATTTTCACAATACTGGTATCTCCTCCCTTTGCTGGCAGCCGCCCCTTTTGCACTCATTTTCGGCCTCAAACGCACTCAAAGCGGACGCCTCCTGCTGGATAAGGCCAAATTGCACTTGCCGCTCCTGGGCCCGCTCAATCGCAAAATTGCCATGTCCCGTTTTGCGCATATATACAGTTGCCTCTATGCCGCCGGCATCGAAACTCTTTCCGCCTTGAGCATTGTCGAAGGGTTGGTAGGAAATCTGGTAATCGGCAAGGCGATCGCGCGCGTGCGGCAAGGAGTTTCAGCCGGGAAGTCCATATCCCAGCAGTTATCCGAAGACGGCGAGTTTCCGCCATTTCTGGTGCACATGATGAGCGCCGGAGAAGAAAGCGGAAATCTGGACGCTACCTTGCGAAAAGTATCCCAATACTACGATCGTGAGATACCCGCCGCCATCAAACGGGCTTTTTCCGTGCTTGAGCCATTGGTTCTAGTGGTCATGGGAGCACTGGTTGCATTTATCGCTTTATCTATTCTGCTGCCGATATATCAATTCGGGGCATCTATTAACAAATAAGCTCTATGAGAAACAGGGATCAGGCACAGGGTTTTACGCTGATTGAAGTGATCATCGTCATCGCAATCCTCGCGATCGTCGCCGGTGCAATGGCTCCCCTGGCGGTGCGAATGATCGACAGCACTCGCGAAGATACAACCGTAAAGCGACAGCAACTGATCTATCGAGCGATTGTGGGAGATCCCTCGGCACCGGGAGCAGGCTTCCTGAGCGATATTGGAAGGGTCCCCGACGCCGCTCTGATGGAACTGGCGACCAGCGGGGCATTACCGCTTTATGCGCTCGATCCTTGCGGTGTCGGTGCCGGCTGGCGCGGCCCCTACATCCTGGAGGGAGTAGATTCCAACGGCAGGCCTCTCGATGGATGGGGTAAGCCAATGGATTTTTCGGGTGGCCAGATTCGCAGCGGAGGACAGGACCAGGATCTGAACACGGCAGCCGACAATATCGTTTACCCGTCAACGCCAATAACAGTAAACAATGTTACCTCAGGAATGAATCTGGGTGTACTTGCGCTGTCCACGGATGTCTCTCCGCCCGTATTCGCCCATGCCGGCGGACAGATCACTGTCTATTATGCTCAGGACGGAGTTATGCAGTCTCAATCCCTGGCCTCAGGATCCGGGACCTATAGCTACCCGTCCGCTGGTGATCCGGCATTGCCCCAGGGAATCCATGCGGTCACCATCAAGGCCGATCCCGATGGAGCCGGACCTCAGCCCGCGCTGACGCGTACCATAACGATATATTGCCCCGGAGGATCCACTGTTCATCAAACTGTTGCACTACGATGACCGGATTTGAGATGAAAAATTTATTCATTCCCTTGCGTCGATTGCGGAGAACTCAGCCTTTTCTCATTCTTGAGATACGAACCCTCAGTGTGCGCTTGCACAAAGTGGAGTCCACACGCAATCCGATCCGTGTTCATCTGCTGAATGAGTGCATCCTGACACCCAACGATGCTCCGATGTTGGCGGATAAGATCCGGGATATTTTGGGTACGGCCTCAGAAATCCGCGATATTGCAATTGTCATGAATTCCCCGGTACTCAGACATCAGATCCTGGGGATCCCCATCATGAGCGCGACAGAGCGGCAAAAGGTTGTACCGCTTGAAATGAAGCACTCTTTTGACGCATGGGAAACCGCGGGGACCTTCTCCTTTTGGTCAGCGGGCAAGATCAAAAATGATGAATTGGCCAAGGAATACGTTCTTTGCGGCGAACTGCCGCGCATGGCAGCCGACGAACTCATCGCAGCCATTTCCCGGCAGAACTATAATGTAATCGGATTTACCTCTCATGCCCAGATGGTTTGCCACCTGCTCAAAGACTGCAGCACGGAAGATAACCACAACGTTGCCCTGCTGGAAGTCAATGAGCATGAAGGAAGCGTAACGCTTTTCCATTCAAACATCTGGACCATGGACAGGCACTTCCTGATCGGCCGCTCCGGCGAATCGGAATCGGGAATATCGGCCGGGTTGGAAATAGAAAAACTCCGCCTCGAGGTGGGCAGAGCGCTTCAGTATTTTAAGCAACAGGTTCGCAGCGAAAATATCGGCCAGATATTTCTGTTCGGAACCACGCAGGAAGCCGGATTCATCAAGAGCCAGCTGGAGTCCTATTTCCAGATTCCGGTCATTCCGATAGCCAAGGAGAAAACAGGCGCGGAAGCCGAGTCGGCAGAATCTATCCTGGTTGATATCCCTCATGTCACGGCCCGGAATACTCAATTCGAAAAATATATCAATTTCCTGCCGGCACAATGGGGAATGGAGAGGCAGAAAAGGGCCAAGACTGCCGCTCTGGCCTGTGCCGCCGTCCTGCTTTATTCCGTCATAGGAGGCGTCACGTATCTGCTCCAAAAAGAAGTGGCGATCATCGACCAGGCAGAGAAAACACAATCGCCCCTGTTGACGAATGCGGATCAGGGCTCTGAACAAGCAAAGCAAATCCAGTCCAGCCGCACCTTCGCGCTGGCAACAGAGCAGTCCTATAACTGGTCCTCCGGGAGGCATAAAACGATTGCCGAACTCATTCGCGAAATGGCCTCGGCCGCTCCCTCCGAAATGAACATCAGCGAGTTGGAGATAAGCGAAAAAGGAAGCTCCTGGCAGGTGAAGCTAAAGGCCGAGATCCGATCCTCCAACGGTTCCCGATCCCAACAGCTGTTTCTGCGGTTCCAGGATCAAATGCAGCGGTTCCCCAAATTGAGACAACTTGCATGGAGTGGAGTGCAGCTGACCGACTCCACTACCGTGGACGAAACGATCGCAGAGAATCTTCTTACCTTTTCCATGCAGGGAACCCTGTCGTCCGTTTCACAGCAATAGGTTCCGAATCAGGCATTTTGCAGCCCTTGAGGCGCCGCGGAAAAAACCAACTAATATAAAGTCCGGTTACCGGGAAGTCGATAAACCAATAGGAATTTATCGGTTGCAGGCGATTGCAGCGTTTGTGCATCAGGAGTAAAGCAAATGAAAAGTCCATGGCAGCTCGGACTGTTGGCTCTGGCTCTCACAAGTGTCTCGGCCTATGACATCTATTTTTTTAAAAACAGAACACAGGCCCCGATACAAAACGAGAGTGTTTCGCAGCCCGGCTCTGAAGGTGCCGCGATACTCCCAGGACAGGATGCGGCAGCACCTGACAGCCCAGATCCGATCCCGCCCATCTCCAGAGAAAACCTGGACCGGCTAGCCATGGAATCCTTTAAGCCGAATGAAGGACCGGAAGAAGATTCCACAAGCCATTGGCCTTCCCGAGACCCGTTCACAACCACAAAGATTGCTCCACCTCAGGTTTCATCGGTCATTGAAAATCCAGTAGTAAGGATTGAAGTTCCTAAGCCGGCACCTCCCGCCGAACCGCAATGCGTTTTCACAGGCGCATTGATACAGGGGGGAGATAAGCTGGCATTGATCAACGGAGAACCACTCTCGATCGGAGCCCAGTTGGGGGATTGGCGTTTGGTCGATATCACGCCGGACCATGTAATCCTCAAAGCAGGAAATGAGAGCCGCACGATACCCTTAAGAGGAGCAACCGCATCCGCCGAGTCTGCACCCCGGAAGGATTCGCTGTGATTCCAGCAATTTTCAGTGCCAAAAAGCGTCGGCTCAGCATGCTTCTGATCTTTGTCATCGGTCCGACGATCATTCATTTGACCATTGTCAATCCACTCCTGGACCGAATGTCTGCCTATCAGGATCGAATTCAGGCCAAGAAAGCCGGCGTAGCACTGGTCTCAAATGCCCCGGCACCGGCCTCAGATCAGGAGTGGGCCCAACTTGAGGAGATTAAGGACAGCGAGCTTTCTCGCCTGAAAAAGGTGGACAGCCGCAAATCACTGCTGCAGTTCAGTGGAGCACTGGCGGACGCACTCGCTTCCGATGCTCAATCCTATGGACTAAAGGTCACTGGCGTGGACATCGATAACGCGCTGATCAAGGCCACTTATGTCCCTTCAGAAGATCAGGCGATGGAAAGACTGGCATCCTTGCCCGGCGTACAATGGCCCGAGTTGAAGGATCCGCTGGCAATTCCCATGCGGCATCTGCCCTCGCTAGATATCCAGATGACCGTCGTTTCCGAATATTCAAAGGTTTTTTCTTTTATTGAAGCATTGCCTGAGTTTCCTGTGCCGGTTGTGCTTACAAATCTTGGGACCGTGGATGGCCCCCAGGCCAAGGCTTTTCGTTTGAAATTCCGCGGCTATTACTATTCCCCAGGCCAGGTACCCGTGGAGTTACAGGCAAGCAACTAATACCCGATATTGCGGCGCAACGGCATACCACGCCGCCCAAACAGCTTTGATCTCATTAGCACCGAGCAGGGAGAAAAAGGAATTCATGCCAATAAAAACGAGCTCGAATTCGCACAAAATACTTCGATATTCGGCATATATCGGGTTGCTTGGACTTATGCTGCTGGCGGTGCAGCCTCAAAGCAAAGCTGTACAGCTGCTGGTATTGTCCTCCGAAACAGCCAAGCCCCCTTCGGGACCGGGCGACCCCAAATCCCGTTTCTCCCTGACATTCAAAGATGCTCATTTGCGTGAATTGCTTCTGCTTCTCACCAAGAACAGCAACTATAGCCTGGTAATGGAACCCGGTATCGATACAACTATCCCCGCGATGGATTTGAAAAATGTGACTCTCGAGGAGGCGCTCCAGTCCATCCTGCCGGACCTTGGTCTCGAGTATCGATTTGACAGAGGCTTTTTGAGGATTACTCGCCCAGGAATGCAAACCCGTCTTTTCTATCTGAACTATATTGCCGCATCGCGCAGTGGAAAGCGCGATATGAATATGTCCTCGCGCTCGCAAACCGGCGGCGGGAATGGCGGCACGGGCAGCTCGTCAAGCACCTCTGCTTCCTCCGGCGGGAACAACCAATCCGGCAATTCGGGCGGGAGCACCTCGGAAAATAAGAGCTCCATCATTACCGCCAATACGTCCGAGGTTTGGACCGACCTTCGTCTGGGACTGGAGAGCATTCTCTTCCCCAGCGGCGCGGAAAAAGAACCGGATCGAACCAATAACGAAGCTGCCGTTCCCTACGCAACAGCAATGCGGGATCCGGAGGGCCGTCGCCTTCTTATCAACCCCCAGGCCGGACTGGTCATGATTCATGCAGAACCTTCCTCGCTCAACGAAGCGGCACAATATATCGAAGCCGTGGAAGGATCGATTCAACGCCAGGTGCTGATAGAGGCAAAGGTGGTTGAAGTCACACTCTCCAAGGATCATCAGTTGGGCGTCAACTGGGCCTCCATTCTCAATCCCACTTCAGGTTTCACCGGATTGCTTTCCTCTTCACTGGGTGTCACCTCACCATCAGCCTCGCTATCGACCGGTTCTGTTTTGAACCAGAGCGTAAATGCCTCGCTGGGGCAGGCCCAGTACTCTATCAGCAACGGCAAGGTTGGCATGGTCATAGACGCGCTGTCCAGACAGGGACAGTTGCGCGTGCTGTCAAGTCCTCGTATTTCAACGCTCAACAATCAGAAGGCCGTTATCAGAGTCGTGCGCGAAGAGGTTTTCTTTACCCAGTCGTCCATCGTTTCCCAGAGCATTGGCCCGACCGTAACTACGGAAAACATAGAAAATTTGATCGTTCCGATCGGGGTTGTGCTGGACATTATCCCCCAAATCTCCGCCGACGGTGAGATTACCCTGAGCATCAATCCCAGCATCAGCGAATTGGTAGAGGTCCGCAAATTTTCCAGCAGCCAGGGAGACTCGGTTTCCACTCAACCCGTAATCGACCGTCGAGACCTCGACACGGTGGCCAAGGTTCATAGCGGCGAAACCGTCCTGATTGCAGGAATCATGCGTGAACGAAAAGCCGAGGATCTTCGAGGAGTTCCATGGCTGATGCATCTGCCATTTGTGGGGAATGCATTTCGCCGAACCGAACAAAGCACAAGCCAGACAGAATTGGTCATATTTATCACGCCCACTCTCCTGACCGGAAAAACCATGGCCGACATAACCCAGCAGGAAAAGGAGCGCTTCCAGGAACTGGAACGGCCTTTTAAACTGGGAACAGCCAACTCCATAAAAGAAGGATTGAAGGGAGAAATAGGCATTCGCTAAGCCCCTGAAATAGAGGCGTGGCCCGATTCCAGGCAAGCGGTCAGGGAATTTTTCCCTGACCAATCACTAAACGCCTGCAACGCATTACTCCATCCAGGCCAACCCAACACAAATACTCATAGGACCGGAACCTGTTCTCGAACAGATCTCCGACCCTTGTTGCACGAATACCATGCGGTAGGGGCGAAGAGCCGGGAATAGGGGGAATCATGTGGTGCAAACTCCTATAAATACTTATATTTACTCTTATCCCGTCCCTGGTGCTTGCTTAGGTCCGAAACAGACTTTTTGTAATCCCCATTTCCACTTTCAATAGCCGTAGGACTTAAAACCTCGCCCCGGACCACCAAATGACCCGGACCAAAAAAATGCAAATAACGCAGCTGGCACGACAATTGCTATTTTCCTGATCGAGTGTTGTTGTCACCAAAAGTGGAAAAGGGAGTCTATTCCACTGACAGGCGATTGGGAGGTTCTTATGGACCGCAAACGAGTTTGTTATAGCTGCGGAACCGAATATCCGGACAGCATTCGGTTTTGTCCAAAGGACAGTGCAGATCTCGAATACGCGCCTCTGACCTTGGATGACATTTCCAATGGGACCGGTCGGCACATGAATCGAATCGGGAAAATCCTGATTCGCGGGGTTCTGGCAATCCTCCTGATTGCATCCGGATTTGTGCTCAATTCCGTGGTCCGCAGCCTCGTTCCGGATACCTTCGAGCGCGGAGACCTGACTGTCAGGACAACGCCATCCGGCGCCAGGGTGTACCTTGACGGTTCCCAGGTAGGTGTCTCGCCGGTGCGTCTTGCAGACATACCAACCGGCGTTCATGAGGTCAGAGCCGTGTTTCCCGGATACCTGGATGGTCAGGCCAGCGTTGAGATTCTGCCCAGTGCCAACCAGAAGGTGGACTGGGATTTATCTCCGTTGCCCTCTTATCGCCAAGGGATCGACAAGAAAAAATTCATCGCCAGATCCACTCCTGCTGCTTATGGCGACACCGTGCTGATCGCACAGATGCGCTAACAGTCTAATAACTTGGGACTCAGGATATTTTAACTCCACCAGCCTTTGGATTTAAAATAGAGGACCATCGCAACCGAGAGAACTGCCATCAGCACTATGGAGTAGGGGTATCCAAGCATCCACTTTAATTCCGGCATATGCTCAAAGTTCATCCCATAGATCCCGGCAATGAGAGTTGGCGGCAGGAAAATTGCTGAAATAACCGTCAACACCTTCATTGTTTCGTTGGTACGGTTGCTGATGCTGGACAGATACACCTCCATCAGCCCCGACGTTACATCCCGATAATTTTCCAGCAGATCAATGATCTGCACAACGTGATCGTAGCAATCGCGCAGATAAACCCTTTCTTCTTCGTCAATAAGCGGAATGGGTTCGCGATGCAGAATATTCATCGTCTCTCGAAGGGGCCAGGCGGCGCGGCGCAGTGCCAGAAGCCCGTGCCTCATTTCGTGGATTTGCTCGAAAAACTTGCCAGTCGGCTGGGAGACAATGGCGTCCTCGAGTTCTTCGAGTTTTTCGCCATATCGTTCCAGTACAGGGAAATATCCGTCAATGGCAGCATCGACCAGGGCATAGGTCAGATGATCGGGCCCCGCGGTTCTCGATCGGCCCTTCCCCTCCCTGATTCTATCCAGTACGGGATCGAAGTATTTGCCCGGCTGCTCCTGGAAGCTGAGTACGAAATTCTTCCCTAGAAAAATGCTGATCTGCTCGGAGCCAAACCCCTCCTCTTGCCGGACAGCCCGGAGGACTATATAACAGTGGTTATTATATTGTTCTACCTTTGGCCGCTGATGGACGTTGAGTACATCCTCCAGCGCAAGCCGATGAATGCCGAAAAGCTCGCCTAGCTGGGTGACTATGGAAAGGTCGCCCAGTCCCGTCACTCGGACCCAGGTAACAGGATATTTACTGAGAAATTCGGGTATCGCCTGGACATTGTCGATATCCTTTTCGACCACCCTTTCCTGCCCATACGCCATCACATGCATGATCGGCCTGGGAGAATTGGGATCTACAATGAGCGTACCCGGGGCACTGCCAGGTGAAGCCCTGCGGGAAAATGCGGAGCTGCGAATCCGTTTCCTATTGGTCTTGCGCGACATGACTCTGCCTCCAGGTGCTTCTGACCTGAAGAAACGCTAAACCGGCCGCGATGCTGACAGCGGCAATCCTGCCATGGGTTCAGCGAGACCCCAGATCTACGCGAAAATGAAAATCGACCGGGAACCAGGTATCCGGATCGGGCGCATCAGAGTCGCGAATTCCGACAATGCGGTAGTTCCCATTCCGGCTCAACTGGCCCAGATGAATCCGGTTGGGTTCCGCCAAAGCCCATCGGCGAAGAATCGGCATAGGCTCCCCGTCAATTTCAAAAAATAAGTCTACAAACCTGGCCTTCAACCCATCGATTTCCCCATCAAAGTATTTGCCCACAACACGGCCGGTCATTCCCACCACGCCGGCTTGGCCGAATTTCGGACGGTAGAGGAGATCCGGCACCGGCTTCGCCGTTGTCCGAACCGGATTTCCGGCCATCCCGCACAGGAACCCACGATTCTCCCTTTTGTCGCGAGACTCGATTTCGTAACAGGATCGGGTGTCGATGTTCAATCCGTATGCCATCGTATCCAGGCGAGCCAGCCCGATCTCCTGGGCATTGCGAAGGAAAAGCAGCCGGTGAACTCCGTCATAACCGGAAAGCATCCGCTCTATTTTCGCGTCCACCCATGGAATCTTGCCGGGGGCGGAAAAAGTAGAAGACACCCGAACAAAGCGTGTCGTGGCAGGAAACGAGGGCACGATGTAAGAAACCGGCTCGTACCCGGACATCAGAATAACGCATTTATCGAGGTCCTCAATATCGGGGACCTTCAGCTTTAGCAGGTCATCTGCAAATTCGCTGCGCCCAAAATGGATCGGCAGTGCAACTCCGATTGTAATGACCAGGACGGCACCGGCAAATACCAGGATTCCGATTTCTCTCCGGACAAGATAGCGAACAGCCACAATCAGGAATATGGGAGCCAGAAGCTCCAATACCGCGAGGTATCGATAGATCGAGGATAGACGAATCCAGCTGACATAGGAAATTACATAAAATATGGATAGGAAAGCCAGTACCCGGCCGTCCGCTGAGAACGGAGGACTCGAAGGAACGGACGACCCGGTAACGCCCGGGGCGCGATGACGAAAATTCGACAGACACCATCTGCCGGCAAGGATAATCAGGAGGGTGTAGCATAGTGCCAGCCGCACGTCTCTGAACTCAACCTCGCTGACCAGCGTATTCTTCCGGACAAAAAAGAAGGGATAGAGAATGAGCTGCTGCCAGTTCCGCGGCAAAAAGCGGTCGTCAAGGAAGTTGCTGTCACTGAAATATTGGGAATGAAAGAGCTTGTTGAGATAAGGGAATACCGGATTCTGATAGGAAAGATACAGTTGAGTTCCCCAAAATCCATACGTCGCTAAGAAGCCGATGAGCGACCCACCTGCAGCGGCGAAACAAACTCTCCCGCAGCCCCGGGATTTTACAAAAACCAATGGCAGAGCCAGCAGGAATCCCAGAAGGTAAATTGCGGATGTCGATTTCAGCCCAAAGGCCGCTCCCACCAGGGAACCCGCGATGGCAAAGGTTGTCACAATCCCTTTGCCGGATATCTCTCCTGTTTTCAGATGAGGCGCAATCAGCAGCAATCCCGCCAGGACCGGAATGCTGATGATATTGTCGCCATAGGTGGCGCCAAGCTCAGTCGTTGAGGTGATTCCGTAGTAACCGGCACCGGCGCACATAAGGCCAAGAGCATAACGATAGAGCAGCTTCGACTCCGAAAAAAGAATCTGGATAATCCTGAATACAAAGTAGAAATTCAGCCCCTGGACAGCTCCCAGCAATGCCGCAGCCCACCTGGCAGACAGGTGTGCCAAAGTCCAATAGGAAAGCACATGGATGAGCGGATTGTGAAAGCTTTGAATCTGGGCGGGAGCCAAATCATATCCAAACGGCTTATGTAAAAGGGCAAACCCGGAGTAAAAATGATAGTTGAAGAGATCGAAGCCGGCATCCTGTCCGGCGAGAATAGCCAGACATGCCGAGCCCACCATTGACAGGCAGAGAATCGTCCAGTGACGGCCCTTCTGCCATCCTTTATTGTCGTTCATCCGTTTACCCTGGCGTTTCATCTGCCATTATGACGTAGCAGTATGTGCGGACGTAACTAATTTTGCATATTGTCGGCACCGGCAAAGATTCAGCATCGGGGTATGCCCCCCCAAAGTGAGATTTAGGAGAAGAAGTGGGAAGTGCCGATTTTATGGATAGGTGACTCGTAGCCCGTCGACCCGGGCAAACTCAGTCAGATGATGCGGCTTCACGCTTGTTGCGCTGAAAATGTCGCAGACCTTTACTCCGCGCGCGACAAGGGCGTCTCCAATAAGCGATCGATGGCAGCGCCATGGAACGGCTTCGGCGCACATGATCACGGTTCTTTTCTCCTTTGACAGTTCGACAAGCGCCATCAGGGCCCTGGCAAACTCAGGCGTCTGCATATAATCCGCAAAACCGCGGAACGATGGATTATGCCATCCGGCATTGAGAGAATGCTTCAGCGGATGCCGTAATCCGCCCAGGTCCTTCATGTGCCGATATTCCATGCCCCCCCCGCGCAGAGCCTGGGCCAGCGTATCCTGCCCGAATTGCGGGTTGTGCCGTGAGCGTGGAACTGAGCGGATATCTATAAGTTGCCGAATCTCATAATGCTGCAGCAGGCCCAGGAAATCCTCGATACTGCGCGTTGAATGACCAATGGTGTATAGTGCCCCCGCCTCCGCTCCTGCCACAAAAATACAATAGCAAAATCTGGCACACTTCGTGAAATTTGCGGCAGATTTGCAGCTCCCTGCTGCCACAAATGGCTCGAATTTCACGAAGCAGTTCGCTTAATCTTAAACGCATCCGATACAACGGAATCGAACGAAGCGGATTTTGACGGGGTTATCACTAAAAAATATTTTTCGAAAATCCGTGGTTTGTGTGTCCCGTCACAAAAAAAGCGTGGCTGCAAATAGGCGCTCTCTTTCGATTTACAATTTTGTCACTCAAATGTCTCAGACCTTCCCCATATCCATGGACATAAGTCACCCCTAATCCACTCGTAAAATACTCTAACACTTGGACCTTGGCTACCCGATGAGAAGAATTGCGCAGGATTGCAGGCATTCCGGTGGCTTGTCTCCCTCCGGACACAGGATGTCTCGCGTGCGGTTGTATTTTCGGTCTTAAAGCAACCGTTGATCTAGTACTTTGTTTGTTCCATGCCTATTCCTCCCGCCTGCAAGTAATAAGTCAGCGTTCGTTCAGGCTACGCAATTGATTGTCGCGTAGCGGAGAAAAGAAAAGGAGCAAAACTGACTATGTCGGGTTACACCCTTGAACAAAATGGAACTCAGTGCCTGGTGAAACTGGACGGGGATCTTACGGCACCGATTGTCCCTGATCTGCAGACGGATCTAAAAAAGCAGCTGGATCAAGGCGCTTCCGAATTTGCTTTCGATCTGGAAAAAGCCGTCATGCTTGATTCCACTGGAATCGGTCTTCTCATTGCTGCACGCAACAGCATTTCATCCAAGGGCGGAACGCTGCGCGTGCTTTCAGTTTCCCAGGATATTTTCAGATTGCTCCAGAACATGCGTCTGGTTTCGCGGCTCAATGTGAGCGGGCGCTAGCCAGGGGGAGGAACACATGGACGAACTCGTAAATGAGTTCATAAACGAGGCACGAGAGCATCTCGCCACTGTCGAGCAGGATCTCCTGACAATCGAAGAGAGCGGAGCCGATATTGACGAAGAGCTGGTCAACAAGGTCTTCCGCGCAGCGCATTCCATCAAAGGGGGCGCGGGCTTTTTCGGTTTCGAGAAGGTCAAAGAACTCGCACACAAAGCGGAAACGGTTTTGGATATGCTGCGTTCGAAAAAAATCGTGCCGAACGCGGAGGTCACCAATATCCTGCTGGCCGCTTTTGACAGACTTCGGGATATGATCAACAATCCCGGGGATCAGGAAAACACCGACATCGGCGATCTGGTGCTGAGTTTGACGGGCCTGGTTTCTTCCTACCTTCCTCCACAGGAAAAGGGAAAACTGAGTCAGACGGTCACGCTGCAATCAGAATCCAACACCGTGACGGCGGATGTGCCGCAGGTTGATTTCGAGAGAGTGCAGCGGGCGGGCCAATACGTCTACGCCGTTCCCTTTGATCTGATTCATGATGTTGAGCGGAAGGGCCGCAACATTCTTCAAGTCTTCCAGGATCTGGAGGAATTCGGTGAAGTGCTGGATTGCAGTTTTGAACTAACGGGCTCGCTGGATGAACCCATCGGGAACCAGCTTCCGCTAAGGCTTCTATTCGCCACGGGAGTGGACCCGGTCAACATACACAATATCTTCGAACTCCCGGCGAACCAGATCCAGGTGCTTTCCAGTCCGACAAAATCAAAGCCGCCCGTCCAGGAAGCAGAACCCGTTGCGGTAGAAGCTCCGGTCGAAGTGCAAACAGCCGCCCCGACTCCGGTTCAGGAAGTACATGAAGCGACGCACCCCGCCGCGCCCACACCGTCACCGGCAAGATCTTCCCGACAGGACAGCTCGGCAGCCTCTCATGCGGACGAAACTCTCAGGGTTAATGTAGGAGTGCTTGATACTCTCATGAACCTGGCGGGCGAACTCGTCCTCAGCAGAAACCAGTTGCGCGCAGCCATTTCCCAGAACAACGTTCAGGCCCTGACCATGGCGGATCAGCGGCTTAACCTGGTTACGTCCGAATTGCAGGACGCGATCATGCGCACGCGGCTCCAGCCCATCGGAAATGTGTTCGGCAAGTTCCCCCGTGTTGTCCGTGATATGGCCGCTTCGCTGGGAAAGGAAATCGAGGTCGACATTCTCGGGAAAGATGTTGCACTCGACCGCAGCCTGATCGAAGGCCTTTCAGATCCGTTGACCCACATGGTCCGCAATTCTGTGGACCACGGAGTGGAATCGCCGGATGACCGCGCTCACGCAGGCAAAAGCCGCGTAGGTAAAATCCGAATTGAGGCACGGCATGAGGCCGGCCAGGTGGTAGTGGAAATCGCCGATGACGGCAAAGGCATTGATGCCCGCAAGATTGCGGAAGCCGCTCTTGCCAAGGGTTTGGTCACACAGGAACGACTGCGCGGGATGTCCGACCAGGACAAGATTGCCCTGATCTTCCTTCCCGGGCTATCGACTGCAACCAAGGTCTCCGACATTTCGGGCCGCGGCGTAGGCATGGATGTCGTCAAGACAAACCTGGACCGCCTCAGCGGGCAAGTGGAAATCAAGTCCGAGGTCGGAAAGGGCACCCTCTTCCGCATCAAGCTGCCGCTTACTCTTGCCATCATTCCATCGCTGATCGTTGCAGTGGGCCGGGAACGTTTTGCCATTCCGCAGATCAACGTGGAAGAACTCCTGCGCATTCGTCCGGAAGAAATCAAACGGCGAATTGAAGTGGTCGGAGGAGCGGAAGTGCTCCTTCTCCGAGATGAGATCATTCCGCTAGTTCGTTTTGACCGCATGCTGGGAATAACCCTGGGATATGTGGATCCCAAGACAAAGCAAACAGAGATCGACCGTCGGCTCAGACTGGCGGATCGCCGATCGGCACACCATCCCAACCCGCAAGTTGAGGAGGAAACCCCCTTCGGCGATGCGTCGGTCATCAAGAACTTTGAGGAAGAGCGCATGGCAGAACGGAGAGAAAGCTCTCAGAGTGCGCTCGAGATCGTGGTCGTTCATTCCGGACAGCTGCGTTACGGATTGGTCGTCAATTCATTCCATAACACCGAAGAAATTGTCGTCAAACCTCTGGGGCGCGATTTGAAAGCGCTCCGCGAATATGCGGGTGCGACGATCCTGGGAGATGGAACCGTCGCCCTCATTCTGGATCTCGCCGGTCTTGCGGAAAAGGCCGAATTGGCCAGTGTTTCCACATCCGCGCGCGCGCTTGAAAAGGCAAAAGAAGTGGAAAGAAGCAAAACAGGGGAGAGCCTGCAGCAATTGTTTATATTCCACAATGCTCCGGACGAAGTATGCGCCGTGCCGCTCGATTCGGTTCTGCGGCTGGAACGTATTACTCCGGAACAGGTGGAGAATCAAGGAAACCGCCGATCCATGCGGTATCGGGGAACCTCCCTGCCTCTGGTCACGCTTTCGGACACCGCCCAGGTCAAACAGCTTGGAGATAGAAGAGACCTGGCCGTTATTGTCTCCCGTGTATTCGGGCGCGAAGTCGGCCTTCTCGGCGCGATGCCTCTCGATGTAATTGAGACCAAGTCCGTGGTCGATACCGTGACGCACCGTCAGGCAGGCATCTGCGGCTCCCTGATCATTCGTGACAATACAACCCTCATCGCCGATATCACGGAACTGGTCGAGTCTGTCTACCCTGAATGGCGAACCCTGGTGGAACAGGAACCCAAACAGGTTGCCTCCCAGATGGGCAAGGATTGCATTCTCCTGGCAGAGGACTCCGACTTTTTCAGGGCACAGGTCAAAAAATATCTCGAGGACGATGGCTTCATTGTATTGGACGCGCCGGACGGGGAAGCCGCGTGGGAACTCCTAAACCAAAACCTCGAAATTGTGCAGGCCGTAGTTACGGATATAGAGATGCCGCGTCTGACAGGCATCGGTCTCGCCAAGAGAATCCGGGCAGATGCACGCACCGCTCACTTACCCATTATTGCGTTGTCTTCCCTGGCCGCCGAAGAGGACATGGCAAAGGGACGAGAAGCCGGTGTCAATGAATACCAGGTAAAACTCGATCGGGACAGGCTGCTGGTGGGTGTCAATACGCTGCTATCGCGGCAGAAGGAAACAGCTGCCGGGTTTTAAAACAGACACGGCAGAACTTTGAATGGCTAGAGAATTGCAATCAACAAATTCGGAAAGCAAGTAAGAAAGAAGAAAGACCATGATCAATATTTCAAATATGAGGCTGTCCAGACGTCTCACCGTTGCATTCGGTTCTGTTTCGCTCCTTTGCCTGGTAGTAGCCGCCGCGGGATGGTGGGGCCTGTCGCAGGCTAATGATGGAATGAGTACTCTCGATGCCGAGGTCAAGAAACAAACTCTGGCCAGGGATGTCGATGCCAGCCTGGACATGCTGTTCCTTAGCGTCTATGACGTGGCCACGACCAAGGATAAGGTTCAGAAGGAAAAGGATAAAGCCGTTGTTGAGGAATTTCGCGCCAAATATCGCAAAGATATGGGGGACCTGAAAGCCCTGGCCACCACTGAAGAAGGAAAACGCATGCTGGCGGCCATTGAAGATGCGATCGCGGCTTCGAAAGAGACAAACAACCGAGTCATGGATCTCTCTATGAAGGGCAAGGAAACTGAGGCCGTCGCCATATTTTCCTCAGAAGGTCGGAAACACCGGGAGAACAAGGAAACAGCCATAAATGCCTTTTTGGACTGGCGAACGAAACGCATGAAGGAAGCATCCGAAAATATGGATGCCAGCATCGTCAAGGCTCAGGGAGCACTTATCTTTGTATCTCTCGCAGCATTGGCATTATCCGTTTTGTTCGGAGTGATCATTACGCGCAGTATCAGTCACCCGATTGCTGCGGGCGTTGGAGTCCTGGATAAAGTATCCCAGGGCGATCTGACCCAGGAGATTGCGCAGGATTTGTGTTCGCGCAAGGACGAAGCCGGAGATCTCGCCAGAGCGCTCCAGAAAATGCTGGAAAGCGTGCGGCGCCTCGTAAAGGACATAGGGTCAGGCGTGCAGACTCTGGCATCATCCGCCACTGAGCTGTCGGCTATCTCCTCCGAGACCGCCACGAACGTCAAATCCATGTCCGAGCGGGCAGCCGCGGTTGCGGCCGCTGCTGAGGAATCCAGCTCTAACACGACATCGGTAGCGGCGGGGATGGAAGAAGCTTCCACGAATCTGGCGTCCGTTGCCACTGCCACGGAACAGATGAGCGCCACGGTTGCCGAAATCTCCGCGAATGCGGAAAAGGCGAGAGGCATCAGTGCCCAGGCAACGGAGCAGGCGCAGATGATTTCCTCGATGATGCAGCAGCTTGGCCAGGCCGCGCACGAAATCGGCAAGGTGACCGAGACCATCAACGACATTTCCTCGCAGACCAATCTGCTTGCTCTCAACGCCACCATCGAGGCGGCCAGGGCTGGCGCGGCCGGCAAGGGGTTTGCGGTGGTCGCCAATGAAATCAAGGAACTGGCACGTCAGACCGCGGCAGCCACGGAAGATATCAAAACGAAGATCAGCGGAGTGCAGTCCTCCACCGGAAGCGCCATTTCCGATATTGAAAAAATCACGAGTGTCACGAACGAAATGGGCAGTCTTGTCGCCGGCATCGCCGCAGCCATCGAGGAACAAGCCACGGTGACCAAAGACGTAGCGCAGAATATCGCGCAGGCTTCCAGCGGCGTACGGGACGCGAATGAGAACGTCTCACAGACGGCCTCCGTATCGAAAAGCATTGCCCAGGATGTGGCAACTGTTAATGCCTCTGTCGTGGAAGTCCGAAATGGTGGGGAGCAGGTGCAGGCAAGTGCCATGGACCTCTCCGTTCTTGCAGAGAGGCTCAAACAACAGGTGGAGTATTTTAGAATTTAACCCGGTCAACGACATTGTAGGCATGCTCGCTTCAGCGGTGTCTTTGCACTAAACATGCTTTTGGAGAGCCCATGAGTCTTCGGCTGAAACTGCTGCTTCCAATCGGAGTGGCACTGTTTTGTGTATTGATCATAGCAGGCTGGCTGGTTATCAAAGATGAGACCTCCCAAATTGAGCAGAGTCACCGCGAACATTTGGCAACGCTGGCATTAACATCACGCTCCATGCTTCACAGCAAAGCAGAGAGCTTTATGGCCTCCAGGGGCTATAAGTTCTATCGGTTTACGCCGGGACAATACGATAAATCGACAACCGCAGGAAAATTCGCGGAATCAGCATTCGATGCCTTCAAGGCAGACTCCAAGCAGGAGACTCTGGAGCAGATCGTCAAAGAGGGCGGGACGCGAACCATGTACATCTTTGTGCCTGCTACCATAGAAGACGAATGCTCCGTCTGCCATTCCGACAAGGGACTGAACTTCTTTGCGGACAAGAAAAAAGGAGACATGGTTGCGGTATTTGGAGTGTCGGCGCCGCTGACGAAAGTGGAAGAGACTCAATCCTCAATTACGTTGGCTACAGCCGGCGGTGGAATTGTCTTCCTGGTTGGCCTGAGCCTGCTCATGGGCTTCATCGTTACCAGGAATGTCAGTCGACCGCTGAACCATGTCACAGATCGGTTGAAGGACATTTCGGAAGGGGATGGAGATCTGACGAAGAACCTTCAGGTTCATTCGGAAGATGAAATCGGGCAGCTGGCAAGACACTTCAACAGCTTTGTGGAAAAACAGCGGACGCTGATCAAGCAGATTCACGATGATACCTCCGTTGTGGCATCTGCCTCCGTCGGACTCTCCGGCATTGCTCACGATATGATGACCGCAGCCAAGGAAATGTCAAAACTGGCCGAAACCGCGTCCCTGGGCGCAAATCAATCCAGCGAGAATACCGTTTCGGTCGCCGCCAGCATGGAGCAAGCCTCAACCAATCTTGCATCGGTGGCAACCGCAACCGAGCAAATGAGCGCTACGGTCGCGGACATTGCGGCGCATTCGGATAAAGCCCGCAACATCAGCGGTCAGGCAACCGAACAAGCCCAAACCGTTGCATCCATGATGCAGCAACTGGGTCAGGCAGCCCGCGAAATCGGCAAGGTGACCGAGACGATCACCAACATTTCTTCGCAAACCAATCTGCTCGCACTGAATGCAACCATTGAAGCGGCGAGAGCAGGAGAAGCGGGAAAAGGCTTTGCGGTGGTCGCCAATGAGATCAAAGAACTGGCCCGCCAAACGGCGTCCGCAACCGATGACATCAAGGCGCGGATTTCCGGCGTGCAGGTTTCTACAGACAATGCGATGGCGGACATTGAAAAAATTGGCGGAGTCGTTCAGGAAATGGGCGACATCGTCTCCAATATAGCCGCGGCCATTGAGGAGCAGGCAACCGTTACACGCGATGTGGCTGGAAATATTGCGCAGGCATCCACCGGGGTAAGAGATGCCAACGAACGTGTTTCGGAAACAGCCGTGGCTTCCAAAGCCGTTGCCAACGACGTTGCCGGAATCGGGCAATCGGCCAGGGAAACGCAGCAGGCAAGTGAGCGAATTCAGGCCAGGGCAATGGAGCTTCAACAACTGTCGGAAAAACTCAACAACGGAGTCATGAAATTCAAGGTAGAGGACGGAACGCGGCCATCGCAATCCAGATCTGCCTCGGAGCCCGTCGCAGCAGATGTGCTGATTCCCTGGCGCAACGAACTGTCGGTCGGCGTTTTGAACATGGATTCCCAGCACAAACAACTCATCGGGCTCATCAATAGTCTGTACGCGGCGCTGAAGCGCGGTGAAGGATCCGCTGCAACGGGAAACATCCTCAGGGAACTTGTGCAATATACGAAGTACCACTTCACGGCTGAAGAGAAGCTGATGGAACAAGCCCATTATGCAGGCCTGGCATCCCAGCAGGAAGCTCACAAGAAATTTGTTTCCAAAACCATGGAAGCACAGCAGCGCTGGGCTTCCGGTGACTCCACGGTAACGAAAGAAGTGATGGACCTGCTTATGAACTGGCTGCCTCAGCACATAATGAAGATGGACAAGCAATATACGTCAGTCCTCAAAAACTGACGCAGCTGGCCCGGGAGAATGCTCATGGAAAAAGATGTAAACGGACACATTGACGACGCTCTGCTTGTGATTACTTTCCTGTTGGGGGATGCCGCGTTCGGCATCAGTGCCTCCCACGTTCAGGAAGTGGCACGAATAGGAGACATTACTCCGGTGCATCATGCATCGGCCGAGGTGGTTGGAATTCGCAATCTCCGCGGGCGTATCGTAACAGTAATAGACCTGCGCACGCGTCTGAGTTTGGGCAGCGTTGATTCCGGCCCCGACAATCGAATTCTGATTGTCGAATCAATGGGGGAACCGGTTGGGTTGCTGGTGGATTGCATTACCGATACCATTTCCATTCAACCGGGACAATTGCAGGCACCGCCCTCCAATGTGCCGGGATATCAGGGAAGGAATCTGCTTGGCGTCTGCTATAGCGGCGAACGTTTGATCGCTCTACTGGACCCGGCTACAGTCCTGTTGCCGGAAAGCACAGCTCTTAGGACAATGGCCGGCAGTGAGGCGAGACAGTGAAATTGAGAGTTCTTGTTGTTGATGATTCGGTTTTGTTCCGGCGTGCCATTTCCCAGGCTCTAGCATCGATCCCGGATGTGGAAGTTGTCGGTAGTGTTGGTACAGGCAAGCTTGCCCTGCAGCGGATTCAGGAACTCCAGCCAGACCTGGTCACTCTTGACTTGGAAATGCCGGAGATGGATGGGTTGGCGGTGCTCGACTCACTCCGCCAGATGAAGCATGACACAATCGTGATTGTCGTCAGTGCGATTACCAAGCAGGGTGCGAAGGTAACGATGCGTGCCCTGGAAAAAGGGGCCTTTGATTTCATCACCAAGCCGGATGCCGGCAATGCTGAAAAAAGTCAGGCGGCCCTGGTCTCGGAACTGACCCCCAGGATTCGAGCGCTGGCGAGTCGGCTGTCCGTTCGCAAGATCATTCGTGCGGGCTCAAAAACAGCGGCACCGGCAGCCACACAGGAAGCCAGGCCGGCCGGCGCGGCTGTCTCTTCTCCAACTTCGTCACCTGCACTCGACAACATTTCACTGCGAATGAATCGCATTTCAAATGCCGCAAAACCGGAGATGGTGCTTATTGGCGTTTCCACCGGTGGCCCCGCGGCACTGGCGCGGCTTCTTCCGGATATCCCCCGGGATATTGGCGTACCCATTTTCCTGGTACAGCACATGCCACCCATATTCACTCAATCGCTGGCCGAAAACCTGTCGACCAAGTGCAATATCAGCGTGCGCGAAGCATCTCACGGCGAAGTGGCAACCAACAATACTGCCTACATCGCTCCAGGCGGGAAGCAAATGAGGATTGCTCCGGGACCCGACGGCCGCAAGGTTATACAGATCAGTGACGATCCGCCGGAAAACAACTGTAAACCTTCGGTGGATTATCTGTTCCGATCTGCCTCGCTCAGTTTCCCGGGACGATCCATGGCTGTAATCCTCACGGGGATGGGCAGTGATGGAACGATCGGTCTGAAATTGCTTAAGAGGCATGGGTGCTTTGTAATTGCCCAGAATGAAGCTAGCAGTGTGGTGTATGGCATGCCCAAGGCGGCAGTGGACGCAAAAGTAGTTGACGAAGTCCTGTCGCTGGAAGCGATCGCCCCTCGTATCACCGCTGTAGTCAGGGGATATTAAGATGAGCCCAGTCGCTGTAACTCGAGAAGAATACGGAGTATGGACCAAGTATGTATATGAAATCAGCGGCATACATCTGGACCAGACCAAAACCTATCTCCTGGAAACGCGCCTGGGCAGTCTTCTGCAGGAAACCGGCTCAGCCACCTTTACCGAGCTGTTTTACAAGATAAAGATAGATGCCACCAACAAGTTGCGTCGTAAGGTCATTGATTCAATCACGACCAATGAAACATCCTTCTTCAGAGATACCGCTCCTTTTGAGCTTTTGCAGCATAAGATCCTTCCAGAACTGATCGACAAGAGGAACAAAGCGGCGCTCCGCCCCATTCCTATCCGCATCTGGAGTGCAGCCTGTTCCACCGGTCAGGAAGTCTATAGCACCGCGATTGTGATAAAGGAAACCTTGGGGGATATGCGCAACTATGATGTTCGCATTCTAGGCACGGATATCAGCGACAAGGTTGTTGCCCAGGCCAGCTACGGACAATTCAGCCGCCTCGAAATGGACCGGGGGATTTCGGCCGACAAAACCGCCCGTCATTTTGTCAAAGCCGGGGATATATGGAAAATCCGCGATGAGATCCGGGCAATGGCTACATTCAAATCAATAAACCTGCTTTCGCCTTTTGCCTTTCCAACAAAATTCGATATTGTCTTTTGCCGCAATGTGGCGATCTATTTCACGGAATCCGACAAGATACGGCTGTTCCGCAACATAGGAAAATGTCTGGCCGATGACGGCTGCCTGATCATCGGGTCCACGGAATCGATTTCTGGGCTATGCCCGGAATATGAACCGAAACGACATCTGCGTTCGGTCTACTATCAGCTCAAAAAACCATAATCCAACTGAGAGAGCCGGCTCTTCCGACAAGATGCCGCGATTTCACGGATTGGTTACAGACGATAATCCGAGAGTAGCTTTTCCATGCGTGTCAGCCTCTCTATCGCATCTCTATTCGCGGAAGGTTCGAGGCTTTGACGCAGCTCTTCCGCTCCCTTTCGCACAGCAGCAAGATCAATGCGAAGCGTTTCCAGAGCGCTCCCCATGGATCTTGATATCTCCTGAAGCTGATCATGCTCGCGCAGTTGAGCGGCCGGTCTCAGGTTGCGCCCGGCAATTTCCTCGAGAATAGCGTTGAAACGGTACAACGGCCCCGCGATCTTGTGAGAAGAGTAAAGAACAAACAGACTCATGATCAGGGAGGAAGCCAGGATCGTAAAAAGGGTCAGGATCAGGATGATTGGCAGCAGCATCTCCTGAAGCGTTTTATAGGTAACATGCGCTGAAAGGAAATTGGCATTGATTTCGCTCCCCACCAGCAGATAAAGGCAAAATCCGAAAAAAGTCAGCATTCCTGCGTTGACGATGAGGTACATGCCAATGTGGCGAAGCTGAAAATTTCGATTGATCAGTAGAATCTTCCTTCGTTCGCGCTCGCTCATTTTGACCTCAGTGGCAGCTGCGACAGAGTTGCCCTTTGTTATTTCGCATGATCAGATAATAGGTTTTATAAATCAGCTGCTTGCGGAACATGCTGTCGAAAAGGCTCTCGCTCCGCCAGGCTTTTGAATCCTCCGCTGGGCTTTGCAGGTTATGGCAACTCCGGCAGGTGATCTGTCTTTTCGCGGTCAGGACTATTCCCTTTGGCAGAGACACCTCTACGACATGGCCGGTTGGATGGTGCTGTCGCTCAATGCTGTGGCAGCCATAGCAGTATCGTCGGCACTCGTTATTACTTCCAATTTGCCAGCCATAAGCATCTCCCGGACTGTGACATTTTTGACAATCCTGCACTGTCCGGATGGGATGCGGTTTCGCGGTAGACGCCGGCGGCCCTGCAAAGAGAAGGGTGCTAAACCAAAAAAATCCGGCCAGTTTTCTGATTTGCGATGGCTGGAGCGAAATCACGCCGAATTTTCCTCGTATGCCTAAAACAAAAAGACAAGCTGCAGAAGAAGTGCGGAGCGCGGGACCCCTTCATTGGAAAGGGCTTCGTCGCCAGCCCATGGAAATCGCTGGTATTCCGACTTCAGAATTACAAGGTCCGAGAAGGTGAGGTGAACACCGGCACCGAGCCGCGTCAGAGACTCCGAAGGGCATATTGGGTCAGATCCATCGGCCGTCCCAATCGATGCCTCGGCGATCCTGGTGAACCGCTCATACCGCCCGTGTACCTTTAGCGGGAACTTGCCAATTCTCATCAGATCCTCAGCTACGGATAGACTAAATCCGCCTCTCTGTATCCTGGATCTGTCCACATCTGAAAAACTATCCCGAGCAACATACTCCATCTGAACATTGAATCGGCCAAGGCCCGCGCCAAGGTCCAAGGCTGCAATCCGGTTCTCCGGGAGCCCGAGACGGTCCGTATCGTATAAAAAGGAAAAACCTATCTCGAGTAGAGGGTCCCTGGAGCCTCCCATGGCATAGGGCGTGCTGAACGGCGTCAGACCAATCCTTCCCCCAACAGCCTTCCCGCCGCCAAACCCGCGCAATACATATCCGGTGTAATTGAACGAAGCGTGCGTAGCGACAACGCGCAGTCCATAATCGTTATAGCCACCATCCATCACCAGTTCGGTGGTTAAGGGAGGCGCGACTGTGACACGGTCCTTCGATGCAAAATATTTCCAGTCCCCACCCAACGGGATATCAAATCTGCCCGCCTGTATGTGGAATCCCTTTTCCGCAAATATCCTGCCTCGCGATGAGATCATCCCACCGAAGAAGTGGTAATCCAAAAACCCAACGCTCAAGCGCGTTCCGGATTCCCGGTTGTATACCACCGCCCCTGCAGCTTCGACGTTTTTACCGATGGACTTGGCAAAATCGAATTCCAGATCGCCTATTTGGGATGCGGCCGATCCACCCGAAGGAATACTGGCGCCTACATCCCAAAAGCCCAACATACTGCCGCCTCGACTGGCTCGATCAAATCCGGCCTTGGTCCACGACACCGCTCGGCCAACCCAACCGCCGCCTGGGTCCGGCTCGGAAATCCCCAGGATCTGATCCGGAGTTGTTTGTGCACAGGCAGCCGCCGGAAAAGCCCAGCCTGCAATAATGCCTGCAACAATAAATGTTACTCTCACCAACATATAACTATCCCCGAAGCAGTCCCCTCGACCGCCCGGATACACTAAGAACCTTCTCACCGGTTCATTTATTATCGGCTTAGTAAATTCCCGACTTTAGGATCACTGCGGCCGGACAAATGGAGAGCCCGCATGAACTGGGTGCGTCGCCGTCCCGACGGCATCAGCATCGTGGCTGTAGATACGCCCTTGCCGACGGGCCCCGGCTTCATTCCAGCCAAGCCGACGCATGTTGTAGACGATTGGAACGCTTATTGTTCCCAAATGTTCCCAAATTTGAGGATAGCGCAATTAGTGGAGGGTTCGTAAATTGGGGATGATTAGTGGAATGATTAGTGGACACCCATGCATTGGGGACAAAAATCATGGGTGTCCTGAATTGTTCGGCGAAACGCCGGCGCTCGGGCTTCATTGCAGGCCAATCCGACGCATGTTGTAGACGATGGGAATGCTTATTGTTCCCAAATGGTCCCAAATTTGAGGGTAGCGCAATTAGTGGAGGGTTCGTAAATTGAAGGTGCTAAAGGAGTTTTCTGGAGGCGCCGAACGGACTCGAACCGTTGCATAAAGGTTTTGCAGACCTCCCCCTTAGCCACTTGGGTACGGCGCCATTACAGAATCGTCTATTGTATTCCATACATCGTATGCACGCAAGCATCTGCTTCGGAAATTCGCGAAACCAGGCAGCGGGCTAACAAATTCGCGGATTTCTACAGGAATCCTATTTCTTTCTGGGCCTGCCTAATAGCTATGCTCAGAGATTTTTACTTTTCCTCGAAAAGCCCAGTAAATCGCGGCCGTATACGCCAATACGAACGGCATCCCGATCAAAGCAATAATTGCCATGATGCCCAAAGTTTTGCGAGAAGACGCCGCATTGAAAACAGTAATGTCATATTGCGGGGAAATGCTCGAAACCACCAGGTTTGGATACAACGTAAAGCTGAACAGGAACACCAGCGCGACGATCGTGACAGATGACGACAGGAATGCATAAAAGGGCCGGCCCAGGAAGATTGCCCTGGGAATATTGGCAAACGCGAATACCGTCAGGACCACTATTGCCCACGACCATTGATGGTCACGAAAATTGTGCAACGCCTGAGGCATCTCCGCCAGGGTAAACATGGTTGCCAACATGTACACAATCAGAGTCATGCCGAAGCCCCGCCACATCCAGCGATGCACCACCTGCTGCAATTCTCCCTCGGTTTTCAAATAGAGATAAATAGCCCCGTGCATCGCGGCAAAGAATACGGTAAGCAGTCCGATCAGAACCGGGTAGGGACGCACCAGATCAAAGAATGACCCTGTAAATGAGCCCTCGGCGTTAATGGATATGCCGACCAGGGCATTTCCGGCCGCCACGCCGAAAAGGAATGTGGCCAGCACGCTTGCGCCAAAGAAGGAATAGTCCCAGAACCGCTTCCATGCAGCCGAATCCACCTTGCTTCTGAATTCGATGGATACCGCTCTGAAAATAAGGGCGAACAGCAGCATCATGAATGCGACATAGAATCCGGAAAAAATCGTGGCATAGGCATTCGGGAATGCGGCAAACATAGCGCCTCCAAACGTCACAAGCCAGACTTCATTGCCGTCCCAGATAGGCCCGATCGAATTGAGCATGATCCGGCGTTCCCGTTCGTTGCGCGCAGCCAGGTGAAGAATCCCGACGCCCAAATCGAAACCATCCAGAATGGCATACCCGGCAAGGAGCACTCCCAGCAGCACATACCATAGCGTATTCAGATCCACAGGTATCTCCTCCAGCTTAAGAAATCGCGCGCAGCCCTTCTTTCCGTTGCTTCCACCCTACGAGGCTTCAGTAGAAAAATGCCTCATTCCTTTGATTCCGTCAGCGAATCAGTGTGCCCCGCGTACCGGGAAGCCACATCCAGCGCATCGCGGAAGGATGCCTCATTCCGCAAAGGTACCGGTTCCGGCCCCTTCTGGATTTTGTCGTTTAACAAATAAATCCACACGGCAAACAGAAGCGAATAGATAACGCCGAACATAATGATTGAGCCCAGGACCTGAGATGAACTGAGGTTCGGTGAGACAGCGGCACTTGTTCTAAGCTGGTTATACACGATCCAGGGTTGACGCCCGACTTCCGCCACAACCCAACCAAGTTCATTGGCAATAAACGGACCGACAACCGAAAAAACAAAGACCCACAAGAGCCATCTCTTGTTGAACAACTGCCCCCGAACTCGGCACCAGACCGCATAAAGCGTGAGCAGGATGAAATAGGTACCCAGCCCGACCATGATATGAAATGAGAAAAACGGAAGGCCAACCGGGGGGACATCGGGCTCAAACTGATCAAGTCCCGGAACCGGCTTATTCATGTCCCGATACACAAGGAAACTTAGCAGGCCGGGAATCTCTATGTTATAGCGCACCGTCTTTGCCTTGGAATCCGGAATGCCAATCAAATGAATTGGCGCCCCGGATCCGGTGGATTGATAGATCCCTTCCATCGCGGCAAGCTTCGCAGGCTGATATCTGGCCACGATCCTGCCTTGGGAATCGCCTGTGGCCAGCCCCGCCAGCGATGCAACCGCAGCCACCACCAGGGCGGTTGTGAAAGATTTCCGTGCAAAATCGACATGACGATTCTTCAGCAGATAATAAGCCGAAATGCTCAAAACAAAGAAGGACCCGAGGATAAACGCGCCAATCAACACATGAGCCAGGCGGTCCATGGCCGATGGATTGAAAACGACTTTCCAAAAATCAGTCAGTTCCGCCCTTTTGACAATGCCGGCCGGTGTAGCGACTTCGTGAATCTCAAAACCTGCCGGAGTCTGTTGCCACGAAATCGCCACCACAATCCAGATAGCGGAAAAAATGGATCCCAGCGCGACCATCAGGGTTGCAATGAAATGCATGCGCGCTGAAACCCTATCCCACCCGAAAACCAGCACCGCCAGAAATCCGGATTCAAGGAAAAATGCAAATATGCCTTCCGCCGCAAGTGCGGAGCCGAAAACATCGCCAACATACCTCGAATATGCCGCCCAGTTCGTTCCGAACTGAAATTCCATGACAATTCCAGAGGCAACTCCCAGCGCAAAATTCAGGGCAAAGATCTTGGTCCAGAATTTTGTCGCCGCCTCAAACTGAGGATCGCCTGTTTTCAGATATCTTCCCTCCAGGAAGACCAGGAATCCCCCCATTCCAATGGCAAGCGGGGGGAAAATATAGTGAAACATGATCGTTAGGGCGAACTGAATACGTGAGAGCGTTACGACGTCCATAGAGTTGAGTTCTCCAGACGTTGAATGTTTAAGAGCGGCAGCCTCAATACTATAGCGAATCTTAACCTCAAAGAGTCGAAGGCTCCACGAAATTTTTTTATCTTTGGAACTTCCAGGGGTATCGCAGCATTCCTGGCGCCGGCATGGTGCAAAGAAACCATCGCACCGCTAACTCCAACTGTTGCATTTTGTTATATATCAGGTGTGAAGTCCGCAACGATCCCCGCCGATGAATAACAGCAAGGAGCGGACTCCTGTGCTGTTGGATCGCAACAGTCGCTTTAGTCAAATTTCCTTGAATTCACCTTTAGGGAGTTTTGGTAAATGAACAGCCAAGGCAGACAGCCTGTCGCAGCGGACGACCAATATGAAGCCACAGTCCTGGACTTCCTGGATAAGGAAATGGCGATAGCCCAGGAAGCGCAGAAAAAGAACCAGCAATCAGACGAACTGGATGCGCTTGTGACCGATCTGCTGAAGCAGGTTATCACGGAAGCGGACCAGACTCCGCCGCAAGCCCAGGACAGGCCGTTGTTTGATGATGACGAGTTGTTTGCAGGCATGGCGCCCGGGCAGACGCAGGTTGTGGAGGCCAGCACGGCTCCCAATGCCGCACCACCCGCAGAGGAAACACTGCCAGCGTCTCCGCAAAAGGAAGCTGTTGCAGAACCGCTAACGCCAAGTCCGGAAGAAGATCATGCGGCTAAAGCCGAGGCTCAATCAGCCGCAGCTCCAGCCGTAATGTTCGGTTCCAGCATGGCCGCTCCCCAAAAGAAATTCCCCTTAGTGGCTGCCATCGTGGCGGGAATGGTAGTGGTTCTAGGCGCCGGGTTCTATTTCTTCAGCGGATCCTCCGCCAAGTCCCCGGTCAATCCGGAACCTCCGGCAGCAGCCGTTCAGCAGACAAAGCTCGAAACCTCAAATCCGCCGGCACAGGTTGCAACCTCGAACGTCAACCCGGCACAACCGGTAGCCAAGCCAACGTCCCCTGCTGCGGGAACGCCGGCTGCGACCGCGGCGCCCGTAAAACAGGCGGCCGCACCGGCCAAGCCTAATACCGGATCGACCGACGCAGTGAAACCGTCCAAACCGGCTGCGGCAAATGCAAAGGCAGAAGCTGCCCCTGCAGCCCCTGTAAAGAGTGCAGGCGAGGAGAAACCGGTACAAACCCCCGTTGTTGCCACACCTCCTCCGCCCGTGCAAACTGCAGCGGTGGAAAAAACGGCACCGCCTTCGGTGACAGAGCATTCTGCTCCTGTTACTCCTTCGGTCCCGGAGAAAAAGCCGGTCCCGACACAATCGGCCAGCGTTGTCGAGCCTCCGGCTCCGGCCCCCCAACCTGCGCACTCTACACCGGTGGCCAAGAATTTAATTGAGGCAGTCCCGCTTATGCAGGCAAGTCCGGCATACCCGGAACTGGCGGTGAGAGCCAGACTCTCAGGTTCCGTTGTGCTCGATGTGCAGATCAACGACCAGGGGAAGGTAACAAAGGCAACCCCCGTCAGCGGGCCCAACATCTTTTATAGTTCGGCAGTCGCGGCAGTAATGAAATGGCGCTACAAACCCGCATCCATCGGCGGCGTCAACGTGCCCAGCCAGAGCAGGGTAACAATGGCTTTCAAAATGAAGAATTAGCGTGGAGGTCCAATGTTGACTGAACAGCAGAAGCATAAATATGAAATGACCCGGCAGATGGCCAAGGAGGAACTGGAGCAGCTGGACAAAGAAATCAGCACCGAGTTGGCTAAGGTCAAGGATAAGCTGCTCGAGCTTCAACAGGCCAAAAAGGCTGTAAAGCAGATCTATGATGGGGCCTGTGCCCGGATGGGCGTGAAATCAGTGTTGGAAGTAACAGAAGTCAATCTCACCGATCTCGTGAAACAGTCCTGACGGACTTCTGCATCCATCAATTCTGCAGGCAGTTTTCAATGGTCTGCCTTCTCTCGGCGGCAGACCACTCTCTGATTTCCGCATACGATCGGCAGAGCAGGTTGCAGGAAAACACAACATCCTGTTCAATCAACTCTGAAATTCCGACTGAATCAAAGAGTCCGGGCTCGTCGTGGACAAGTTGCATCAGAATGGAGAACAAATCCTGCCAGGCTCCCTGGCTGACATAGGAAATGCGCAGGATAAACCGGATCAATCCCGGTGCCAGATCAGGATCCTGAAGACCATGACGGATCAAATCCTCTCGCAGCGAAAATCCCGCGCCCGGAAGGTTTACGACCTGCTTGATCATAATCTGCGAACTAAGCAGCCGGTCAAAGGTAAACGCCTGCAGAAACTCGCCGGATGAGAGATGGGACATCGCATTGGCTTCGAGAACTGCGACATCATCCAATGTAAAGTCCACCGCCTTTAGGGTCATCCCCGCCCTCTGCAGCGATTGGCGGAATTTGTTCATGAAATCCTCAAATTCCCTATCAAAGAGCGTGGCGGCATTTCCAAGATAGACAGCAAAAGTTCGGGTCAACTGATTGGTCAGATCCATCACTGGGGAAAGATCCACCTCCGGCCCGTCCCAGAAAGAGTCGTCGAAGGTCTCCAGCTTATCGAGTTTCTCCAGTTCCTTCGCGACATCCACTTTCACGGTCAAATCTTCTTTGGACAGCTCGGTTTTGCCTGCATGCTCGTCCAGCACAAGCCTCTCGTACAGCGCGGGATCGGCAACCAGCAGATTGATAACCTCATCCCTATTCAGGACGTGCGGAATCATCCGCGCTTCCTGAACGCAGCGCCGGATCAAACTCCCGATCAGCATTGCCAGTTTCTTCCTGATTTCCACCGAGGCTTGCATATTCGCTTTGACCTGTGAAAGGTCCAGAGTAATCAATTGTTCCGCGGGCTTCCAGCAGAAAAACAGCCTTCCGCATTTCGGCCGCGGGATTTCGCGGCCTTGGTGACCGCCCGAATAAATCATCCCATGATATACTTTCGCCCGTCAGTTGGAACAATGGAGTTGGTCAAAACAGATTTATCCCGGATCCGAAATTGGAAAACACGCTTCACATCGCGCTCTTAAAACCGGAAATACACCCGAATGCCGGCAACATTGCGCGTCTGTGCGCCGCCAATGGACTGCCGCTGCACCTGGTTGGTGCGCTGGGATTCAGAATCGACGATAAGTCTGTACGCCGCGCCGGACTTGATTACTGGCCCTATGTGGACATCCGCCGCGAAGAGGATCTTCAAGCGCTGCAGGCAGCCATCCCCGAATCGCGCCTGTTCTATTTCAGTGCCCGTTCAGGAAAACCCTATACGGAGGTTCAATACAAGGCCGGCGATTGTCTTGTGTTCGGACCCGAATCGACCGGACTTCCGCCGGAGTTGCTGAATGCAAATCAGGACTCCGTTTTGACAATCCCGATGCGCACACCTCACGTCCGGAGCCTGAACCTGGCGGTTGCCGTTGCAATCGCGGCGTACGAAGCTATGCGCCAGTTTTCACTTCTCCAGCCCCAATAATGGATTGGAGCTAATCCGCTTCGCCATTCTCTCGCCCGGAATATGGAATTCCAAGCTGGCGAATCTTTCGATACAGATTGCTTCGCTCTATGCGCAAGGCCTGTGCGGCTCGGGCCACATTGCCTTTAAACTCCATCAGCTTCTGAAGAATAAACTCCCGCTCAAAGCGATCGCGCGCTCCCTGAAGAGAGCTTTCTTCCCCCGGTTCAGTTTGCGCCGGCAGAGCCCGCTGCAGAATCGGCTCGGGCAGGTCATAAATATCGATGCGGGTCTGCGGAGTCATGATCACCATGCGTTCCATGATGTTCCTCAATTCGCGCACGTTCCCGGGCCACGCATAGTTTTCAAGCGTTTCCACCGCCTTGCGGGTCAACAGGGGCGGCTTCCTGCCATACTTCCGGGCAAAATCCTCCAGGAAGTAAGTCGTAAGGAGGGAGATATCCTCTCTGCGTTCTCTCAAAGGGGGTAACTGGAATGGAAGGACGTTCAATCGATAGTAGAGATCTTCGCGGAAATTCCCAAGTTCGATCTCGCGCTCCAGATTTTTGTTAGTGGACGCAATCACGCGGACATCCACCTTCACCGAGACATTTCCCCCGACGGGCGTAAACCGCTGTTCCTCGAGAACGCGGAGAACCTTCGCCTGGGTTTTCGAACTCATATCGCCGACTTCGTCAAGAAAGAGCGTGCCTCCATCCGCCTGGGCAAACTTCCCTTCCTTGTCTTCCGATGCTCCCGTGAAAGATCCTTTCACATGGCCGAAAAGCTCGCTTTCGATCAGTTCCTCGGGAATCGCCGCGCAGTTCATTTCCACAAAGGCAGCATCACACCGCGGGCTTTGCAGGTGGATCAGGTGCGCCACGAGCTCTTTGCCCGTGCCGTTTTCACCATAGATGAGCACGCGGCCGTTGGAAGGAGCGGCAAAGGCTATTTGCTGCCGCAACGCCTGCATGGGGACCGAGTCCCCGATCATCACATATTTCTGTTCGACCTGCTCACGAAGGATACGGTTCTCTTCCTGCAGTTGATTCTGGTGCAGCGCATTCTTCACCACAAGAATGGTCTTTTCCAGGGAAAGCGGCTTTTCTACGAAATCAAAAGCACCCAGCTTTGTGGCGCGCACCGCCGTTTCGATAGAGCCGTGCCCCGAAATCATAATAACCACGGCGTCCGGAGAAATGCGCCGTATCTGAGCCAGTGCCTTCAGGCCATCCATTCCAGGGAGCCAGACGTCCAGGAGCACAACAGGAAAGCTTCTTTTGGCCAGAATATCGAGGGCTTCTTCGGCAGACGAAACAGCCTGAGAGTCAAACCCCACATCCTCGAGAATTCCCTGGATGGAGCTTTGCACACCCTTTTCGTCATCAACGATCAAGACTGCCGGTCGAGTCATAGGAGCCTATTGTAGCATTGACGATTGATGAATGACGATTGACGATTGAAAACGTCTAAATGGGAAGATCGATGATGATTCTGGTACCCAAAGGCACATTGGCTTCCGCGCGCACGTGCCCGTGATGGTCCGAAACGATCTGCCTGACAATAGCCAACCCCAATCCCGTCCCCCCCTTCCGTGTTGAGAAGTACGGGAGGAACAGGCTGTCCTGGTATTCCTCGGGAAAACCTCGGCCAGTATCGCCGATCTCTATTCGTACCGAATCCTGTTCGGAATTGCGGCGCGTGCGCAGGTACAAAACCCTGTTGCCCGAATTCTGCGCCATCGCTTCCAGCGCATTATCGAAAAGATTGATAAACACACGCTTCATCTGCTCCGTATCCAGCTTTAGTTTTGGAAGGGTTGAATCAAATTCCTTTTGAATACGGATTCCCTGCATCCGGCCATCATAGAGGCTCAGAGTCCCTTCCAGAATTCGATTCAGGTCTGCCTCCTCAAGCCGCACTTCCGGAAGGCGGGCGAATCGGGAGAACTCGTCAACCAGGTTTTTTAACGAGCCGGCCTCATTGATGATGACCTGCACACACTCTGACAGCAGCTTATCGAATTTTTGAAATTCCTCTTCCCACTGTCCGGAAGATCCGAACCGAGGACCATCATTGAGCTGTCGGTATCTTCGCAGTATGCGCTCTGCGGAAAGCTGGATCGGCGTTAAAGGATTTTTGATTTCGTGAGCCATCCGCCTCGCCACTTCCTGCCACGCGGACATTTTTTCCATCCTGAGCAGTTCCGTCATGTCATCCAGAACAACGACCCAGCCTCTCCTTAGACCGGCGTTATCCACCAGCGGCGTCACGGTTGCCGCAATTTGAAGGACCTTTCCGGAAAACGTCAGCTCGATATTCCGCACCACTGTTCCGAGAACGGCGGATTTCTGCAGGAGAGAACGAAGTGTTTCGAATGCCTGCGGCTGAAGGACTGCATCGAGCGTCGACTCGGTCACCGAGTCCCCGGTCTGCAGCATCTGCATCGCGGCACGGTTCATGGTCCTGACATGAAAGCTGCTGTCGAGCGAAATGACTCCCGTGGTAATCGTCTGGAGAATGGTTTCGATATAGCGGCGTCGATCGGCATTCTCGGCATTGGTCTGACGCAGGCTTTGCTGGGCGGCCTCTATGCGCTTCTCGTTTTCCTCGAGATCAATGGTCATCCGGTTGAAGGAGGAAACCAGGCTTCCCAATTCATCAAATGCCTGGCATTCCACCCTGTAGGCAAGGTTGCCCGCGGCCAGGGCGGCTGCACCCTGGGCCAGCGCCTGAATTGGGACGGTAATGCGTTTGGCCAGATACAGCGCAAACCATGAGAAGGCGAATATGATCAGAAGGGTGGCAAGAACCAGCATGAGCAGTGCATTGAATCGGAGTGCAACCTTCTCCTGCTGCAGTTGCTTGTATTTGTCGATGGCTTCCTGAACCGAATCAACGCGGAACTGGATGCTTCGCTGCCGGACCGTTTCGGTAAGAACCCCCCCGGCAACCTTCCCCTGCGCATCCCAGATCGGAGCCGCGGCGAACATGATCTCGGGCATGGGGTCTCCGGGGGTCATTCGCTGGACTCGGAAATCCTGCTTCCCCAGGATAGCCTGGCGCACCAGGCCGTCCATCAGATCATGATGCCAGGGTTTGGAACGGGCGGAGCCGGATTCCGCAATCGGCCTGGATTGACGATCGTAGACTTGAATGGCCCCAAGTGCATATTCGCGGCAGAGCTTTCTCAACTTTTGCTGCATTTCCACGCGGGATTCTGAAGAGAAATCCTGCGGCAACAGGGATCCGGCAATATTCGCTGCAAAATACTTCGCCTGCTCTCCCATTTCCGCATAATATTCATCCGCAAGGAGCCGGCTGTTTTCCATCATCTGGGCCGGCGGCTTCAGAAACCACTTTTCGATGGATGAGCTGATCAGAGTATAGGCCAGCAGAAACAGCAAAAGCGCCGGCAGCAGCGAAAGCACGATAAACGTGCGCACCATCTTGGTTTTAAATCCGCTCCCCAGTGCCCCGCTCTTCTTTTCAAAATATAGCTTGATCAGATTTCGCCCAAGAACGGTCGCCAGGATCAGGAGCGCCAGGACAACAATAATTGTTATTGTCCACAGCAGGAAGGTCATCCGCACAAATCGCGGACTCCCCACGGAAGTGATATTCAGAAAAATTTGCGTAGCGGCCAGCGAGACCAAAAGAAATGCAATAGTCGCGACGATATACCGGCGCGCCCGCGATCCGTCCCGCCTGGGCGGGTTTGTGAAGCTGGAAAGTTCGCTCATGATGAAAGTCCAGGAGGCCCATTATAAAGAGAAAAGGCAAAGACTCAAAGGCTCGAAGTCCAGAGAAGCATCCGGAAATGCCACTCCGCTGTTGACGGGGCGACCCCGAAAGACTAGATTCAGAGATTCGCGGAGGACTCAGTTGAAAATACTAATCACCGGCGGTGCCGGCTTCATTGGTTCCTATCTTGCCGAAGCCTACTTGCTCCAGGGAGACGAAGTCTACGTCATCGATGACCTCTCCACTGGAAGCCTGGCTAACATCAAGCCATTGACCCACAATCCTCTATTCCATTTTGTAAATGACACGATCCTGAATCGTGAAATCATGCTGGAACTGACGGGGATATGTGATGTGGTCGCGCACCTTGCGGCAGCCGTGGGCGTCCGCCTCATTATTGACGAACCGCTAAAATCGATCCACACCAACATCGTCGGCACGGAGATCGTGCTCGAGCTGGCGAACAAATTCAGGAAGAAGACATTTCTGGCGTCCACGTCCGAGGTCTACGGAAGAAACTCCCAGGTACCCCTGGCGGAAACAGATGCCCGCATCTATGGATCGACCCACATTGCCCGCTGGAGCTACGCGGCTTCGAAGGCAATGGATGAATTCCTGGCTCTTGCGTATTATCGGACCAAGCAGCTTCCGATCATCATCGCCCGGTTTTTCAACACGGTAGGCCCGCGGCAGACCGGTCAGTATGGGATGGTGATTCCACGCTTCGTGGGACAAGCGCTGCGAAATGAACCGATTACGGTCTATGGCGACGGCACGCAAACGCGCAACTTCACCTATGTCGATGATGTTGTCCGAGGCATCATCCGGCTGATTGACGAGCCGGGAGCGGTCGGAGAGATTTTCAACATGGGCGGGAATGGCGAAATTTCGATGAACGACCTCGCCGAGCGTGTCAAGTCGATCACCGGGAGCTCCTCCCCAATTCGTCATGTCCCGTACGACCAGGCATATCAGGAAGGCTTCGAGGACATGGAGCGCCGCGTCCCCGACATTTCAAAGATAGAAAAACTCATCGGCTATAAAAACACCCACACCCTGGATCAGATTCTAGCCAAAGTCGTGGAATACGAAAGGACTAGGGTTTAGGAAGGCTGCAAAAAAGGCCACAAATTTACCAATGGGCTCCCATGGAGTTCGATGGGGCTGCATGGCCCTCCCGTAAGTATTCTCGTCATATTTACCCAAAGGACTTGCGAAACCTCTAGTTGCGACATACAATCATGCGGCTGGACAAGGGATCTCAACCAATCCCGCTTCCGGTGCTTTCAATCTGGAGAGGTGTCCGAGTGGTTGAAGGAGCACGCTTGGAAAGCGTGTGTAGGGGTAACCTTACCGAGGGTTCGAATCCCTCCCTCTCCGCTCTTACCATCGCGGTCCAGAAAACCTCACATTCCCCCGCCTCAGATCAGCAAAAAAATTGTCGCCAGGCCGATATTTAGGATTCTTTTTAGTCAGTCCGGGGCGCAACCCGCTATTCCCGATTCCCAAGGCCTCAATTTTGCCAACTGGCCCACAACGCAAACAGCTCCGAAGCCCCGTTCTAAAGAGAAAAATTGCATCGAGGCGGGAAAGAAGAAGTTGGCGGAAGGATGTAGCTCTATTCGCGGATCGGCTTCACGCCACAAGCCTTGAAGAACGTATAACAAAACACTCCATCAGATTCTGCCGTTCTATAAAGATCCTTTATCCCATCATCAAAGTGCGGAGGATCGATAATGCCGGCCGTAATCGCAGACTCGCGCACTCCTTCAATCATTGCAGTAAAGGTTTTCCGTGTGAAACCATCAACAAGCTTGGGTTTGCTGGAATCGACATAAACCATTCGTGGAGAGACAGTAATCCTTTGATAACCGGCTCCATGCAACAGGGGGTAGAGCTCTCTCCCAATTAGAGCATTGCCGCCGGCACGTTTCTGCAGTTCTACCTGGCATTGTATTGCAGCTTGTGCCGCTTCACTTTTGGGATAGTAGAAGGCGGAACCATGATCCCCTTCAATTGAAACGATCGTGCCTCCCGGTTTTAGAACGCTCTTCAGAGCCCTTAATGCAACAAGCGGCTGCGACAAGTGTTCCAGCACAAAACAGATGAACACATGATCAAAAGACTCGGGCGGAAATTCCAGGTTGAAGAGATCCGCGTGTTGAAAATGCACATTCTTTATATCCGTTCCCATGATCCTGTGTTTTGCAGCAGCCAAGGATGTTTCCGAAATATCAATCGACGTAAAGATCGCCTCAGGACTATTTCTTGCAAGGGTGACGGTTTGTGCTCCCACGCCGCAACCAGCCTCAAGCACCAAGCTTCCGGCAGGATAGGCAGTGTCGGCGTGCAGGAGTTCAACTAATGTGGAGGCCTGATCTTGCAGGCGGATGCCTTCCCTGAAATCATATCCATGGACATAAGAATCATTCATCGGATTTCCCACCAAAAGCGGCTTTACCAAATTCAATTATCTCATCATTACCATCCATTTTCGCTTTCCAAATCAACCCTTCTCAGGAATCAAGAGAGACACGAGGTCTCGACTTCCGCAAGGATCTTGTATTGCGGCCGATGGATTCAACCCCGTTGTCTTGCATCACTAAACCTCCTAGGATAACTAATAGAACGATAACGCGACCAACCGGTCTCGAAAAAAAGTTGTGTCAATGATCTCCCAAAAGTGGGCAGTGGATATTTGGGCGTTCTAAATTGGATGGGAGAAGGCTACACTAGCAGTCAAATGCCGTGGATCTTCCAAACCTCGGCATTGCGACAAAAAACCGGAGAACGATCATGAATAGCCGTAAAAGTGTTCCTGTCATGTTCCTGCTTTTGCTTTTGTCTGTATCGTCGCTTTATGCCGCGACGGTGGATGGCATATCAATCCATTCGACCAGCACGGGCAAAGGGCCTAAAACAATAATTCTGGTACATGGCTGGACCTGTGATGAGACCACGTGGCAATTTCAGGTTCCTGCGCTATCAAAAAATTATAGAGTCATTACGCTCGACCTGCCGGGGCATGGAAAGAGCGGATCGCCAAAAGACGGCAAGTTCTCCGTCAATCTGTTTGCCCGCGCAATCGAAGCCGTACGCATCGAAGCAAAGGTCGACAAGGTCGCGCTGGCAGGGCACAGCATGGGGACTCCCGTAATCATTAATTATGCGCAGATATTCCCGCAGCATGTTGCCGCGCTGGTTTTTATTGACGGCATGGTGGCGGTTCCAACCAATGCCGCTCAATTTGGCTCTTTTGCAGATCAGTTCGCGGGTCCGAACGGATTAAAGGCTCGCGAGAATATGATTCGAGGAATGTTTTCGCCGGCAACAACGCCCGAGATTCAGAAGAAGATCCTTTCCATGATGTTGAGCGCTCCGGAAGCCACGGCAGTGGGAGCAATTAAGGCGATGGTGGATCCGGCCCAATGGAAAGAGGGTGTTTTCCCGCAGCCGATCCTGGGCATTTATACCGAGCACTCCACAACCGTCAATCGAGAATATGCAAAAGTTCATTATCCCAAAATGGAATATCACGAGATCTCCGGCGCCGGCCATTTTCTAATGCTGGATAAGCCGGAGGAATTCAACCGCCTGCTCCTGGAATTTCTCGATAAACAAAAATTGTAAGCCAGCTATTGGGTCGGTCATCGGAAACAGGGGATTGCCGTTACCCACAGTTTTAAGTAGATGATAGTTCTGCGGCGGTTTATAGTTTTCATTATCTACTGACGCTTGCCGGTTTTTTCGGGACGATAGAACAGCCTGAGAGCAACAGGGTGACTGAAAAAGGCCCAAGGGGAAAGCTATGGTTAATGCAAACGAGGAATGCACTACCCGAAGGAAGTTCTGTAAGAAATTGGCCGGGGTTGCCTTAACTGGAACGTTCGTTGGTTTGGGAACCACCGCTATCGCGAATCCACAATCAAAAGTCGAAGCTGCGGGAAAGGGAGAGCAGCTGGCAGGCGCATGCGGAATATATTGCGGAGCCTGCCCGGCTTACATCGCTAAACACAGTGATAGCAAGCCCAAGGATATGAAACAGCCAAAGAGACTCTCATCCGGACCGACGCAAGCGCTGAAGGGAATTCCAGATCCGAGTTGGATGGATGGCCTTCTTTGCGACGGCTGTCTCAGCGGCGGCACGCTTGCAGCTCATTGCCAAAGCTGCGCCATACGGACATGCGCGGCGAGCAAACAGAGTGATGCCCGTTGTACTGATTGTGCCGAGTTACCCTGCTATCGTATTACGGGCCTGATCAATATGGGGAGCTATCTGCACCGTAAGGAATACCTGCCAAACCTCAAAAAAATTCGCGAAATGGGAATTCAGAAATGGGTTAAATACGAACAAGAACTCTGGACATGCCCTAAGTGCAGTAGTCCCATATCGTGGTATGACGCGGCATGCTCCAATTGTGGAGCAGCAAGGTCTGAGCGATTGTTCTCTTTGGGATAGGATCGATGAATCACCGGTTCATTGCAGCCCAGCCGTGAAGCAGCGTCAGAAAGTCAGACCTACCTAAATTGGCTCCGATTGATAAGGGCCGAAGGCGCGCCAGAAAACAGCCAGGGGATCGCAGAGCCTCTTTACATTACGACCTCTTTCTTAACCAATCGGGAATACCCCAACGGTTCATCCTGCCTCCTTCGGTCGCTATTTTGCTGCAAGAACTTCCGCCACGGTGCGGGCGAGGGTTTTGACCGAAAACGGCTTCTGAATAAAGCCATGGCCAGCACTGAGAATATCGTCCTGATTTATGATATCGGCCGTATACCCGGACATAAAAAGGCACTTGATCTCCGGATAAATGGCCTGGATAACCGCAGAGAGGTTCCGCCCATTCATTTCCGGCATGATCAAATCCGTCAGCAGAAGATGGATCGACCTGGAATGCTCTTTCGCAATCTGGATAGCCTCCGTCGGACCGGATGCCGCGAGGACTGTGTATCCGCGGTTTTTCAAAACCTTTTCGATCATCGTCAGGATGGATTGTTCATCTTCCACAAGTAGAATGGTCTGAGAACCATGCTGTGGCTCATTATCTTCCGCTGGTTCAACATGCGCCTCCACCTCCCGATGATGCGGTAGATGTACTCTGACGACAGTCCCCTGTCCAACTTCACTATTTACTTCGATAAAGCCTTTGTTCTGTTGGACAGCTCCATAGACCATGGAAAGGCCAAGTCCGGTCCCCACCCCGACTGCCTTTGTTGTGAAAAAGGGCTCAAAGATGTGGTCTAGAACTTCTTTATCCATACCATGGCCGTTATCCTCAACCGCAAACCAGACATATTCGCCCGGAACAACCTCTTCGCCAAAACTGCTGCGGGCTTCACCGATCGTCGTATTGCCGGTCGTAATCGTTATCTGCCCCAGGCCGCCAATTGCATCGCGTGCATTGACGCATAGATTGACAATGATCTGATCTACCTGCGAAGGATCTACCTTAACCGGCCAGAGATTGTGCACCGGCTTCCACTGAATGGAAATATTCTCGCCAATCATTCGCTCCAGCATCCTGATCATCCCGGCAATTGTCGCGTTCAGATCCAGCACTCTCGGCGCGACAGTCTGCCTGCGGGCGAAAGCAAGCAGTTGCTGCGTCAGGTCACTCGACCTTTTTGCAGCTTTCTGAATCTCGCTGAGATCCTCGAAAACCGGCTGATCCGGGGGAACCGTCTGAAGGGCCATTTCTGCCCGTCCAAGAATCACTCCGAGCATGTTGTTGAAATCGTGAGCAATTCCTCCGGCAAGCCTGCCGGTTGATTCCATTTTCTGAGACTGGGTCAACTGCTCCTGTATCTTCGCTTTCTCCTGATCTGCCCGGATCCGCTCCGTTACTTCCGTCAAGGTCAGCACCAGGCTGCCCACGGTTCCATCCGACTCTTTGACTGGAATCAGCCCCCAATCCCAAAATTTGGTGCCTCGCTCGGGGTGCTCCGGGTATTCAAATGGCCGGGCCAACGCAAAATAGGGCTCGCCGGTATCCACCACACGCTGAAAGATGGCCTGGTTTTCCGGATGCGGGTACAGTTTGAAGTGGTTCTTTCCTGCGAAAAAACCCGGCTCGTGATCATCGGTTTCCGCGTAGGCGCGGTTGACCCAAATGAAATTGAATTGAGTATCGAGGTAAGCCGCAAGAACGTAGGTGTGGTCGAGGACCGCCGAGAGAATCACATTAACTTCGGCCAGCCGCTTTTCGCTCTGCCGCAAAGCCCTCTCGGCTCGCTTCCGCTCAGTGATATCCTCCACCACCGCCAAATGAAAATCTGCCGTCTCTCCTGTGCTCCACATAGGCACCACAGTCAGGTTCACCCAGACAATGGAGCCATTCTGGTGGATATAACGCTTCTCGATCGTAAACTTGGGGACATGCCCCTCGACCAGCAGCCGCATGTTATCAAGATCTTTTTTGAGGTCTTCCGGATGCGTGATGGATTTAAAGCTGCGCATCCTCATCTCTTGTTGCGTATAGCCCACAATCGAGCAGTATTTCTGATTGATGGCCACAAGCTGGCCATCGCCGGTCCTGGTCAGGGCAATGCCAACCGCATCCTGCTCAAACAGCTTTCTGAAGTACTTGTTTGAATTCTGCAGTGCATCCTCGGCGCGTCTCCGTGCAAGGACGTGCTCCGTAACATCGGTGCCGCTGCCCAGGACTCGCGTGCAGGCACCGTCCGGATCGATGAGCGGCAGATAGGTAAGATCGATATATCGCTCTTCCGGCGGGGCTCCCTCCGACCGGATCAACATGATCGGCATCTCATGTCCGACGAATGGCTCGCGCATTGCCATTACATGGGTGATTTTATCCCGATAACCGCTTTGAATTGCTTCCGGGATGACCTCGAACGCGGGCTTGCCTATCAGATTGTGGCGACCCACAAGCCGGCAATACGCTTCGTTCACAAATTCGAAGACAAGGTCAGGGCCTCGCAATATGTGCATGAACGAAGGAGATGAACGGAAGGCTTCTTCAAATAATTTCAAGCGCTCGAGCTGAAGGGAATGATTATGGACAGACATTGCCGATGCCGGATCTGGGCCATCGCGCAGGATAGTCATTATGTGCCCCCCCATGATAGGTTGCGGCGACCTGATACGGTCTGGCTTCTAAAAAGCTACTATAAGCCAGAACCGCGGCCGTTTCACCATAACTCTTCATGGAGTTTTGAAATGCATCGCCCATCGCTGCACTCAATCGAAAACAACCCGCCATTTAACATCCAATGCCCCGTGGTATCATGAGATTTTGGTCGATTTTGGTTCTGGATAGGTTAATTCGATAGGAGTTTACGTGACCACTAATCAAATCCCAGCGCTCCCCTACGAAAAATACCAACTGAGAAACGGGCTCGAGGTTATTCTTCTCGAGGATCACCGACTGCCGCTTGTCGCCGTAAATATCTGGTACCACGTCGGCCCCGCGAACGAACGTCCGGGCCTGACCGGATTCGCCCACCTGTTCGAACACATGATGTTCGAAGGCTCCAAACATGTCGGGGCAAAAGCTCACTTCCTTTACCTTGAATCAGCCGGGGCAAGCAGCATCAACGGAACAACCGATTTTGATCGCACCAACTATTTTGAAACACTCCCATCAAACCAGCTGGAACTTGCCCTGTGGCTGGAAAGCGACCGCATGGGGTTTCTGCTGGAAAATCTGGATGACGAAAAACTGGAAAACCAGCGCGATGTCGTGCGAAATGAACGCCGCCAAAGCATCGAGGGCGCTCCTTATGGATTAGTCCAGGAAGAGCTGTTTCATCAACTCTTCCCCAAGGATCATCCATATTATGCTTCGATTATCGGGTCCCACGAAGACATCGAGGCTGCACGGCTAGCCGATGTCCGCGAGTTCTTCCAGCTGTACTACTCACCCAGCAATGCCAGCCTTGCCATTGTGGGAGATATCGATCCCATAAAAACACGCGAACTTGTGGAAAGATATTTTGGTCCAATACCGGCGGGGAAACCGGTGCCGCGCGCTGCCGTTGCAACACCACCCATCGGGGCTCAGAAACGCGCTACCGTCACCGACCAGGTAGAACTGCCGCGGATCTTCATGTCATGGCTGACTCCGGCAATCTTCTCCCAGGCCGACGCTGAGTGCGACCTGCTGGCGAGAATCCTGGGTGGAGGCAAATCGAGCCGGTTATACGAAAGACTTGTATACGAAGACAGAATTGCCCAGGACGTCGGAGTCCATCAATCGTCCCTTGCGCTGGGATCGATCTTCGCGATTGAAGCCACCTGCAAACCGGGCATTGACCCCTCCCAGGTTGAAAACGCTATCTGGAAAGAACTCGACAGACTCCAACAGGAGGGCCCTACACAGGAAGAACTCGAGAGAGCCCGGAACACCATCGAATCCGCCATCATTCGCGGCCTCGAGAGTCTTGGAGGGTTCGGTGGCGTGGCGGATCGGCTGAACCAGTACAATCACTTCCTGGGAGACCCGGGATACCTTGCCAAAGATCTGGAACGCTATCGACGGGCTACGGTGGATTCCCTGCGCCGGCTGGCTAAGGAGGAACTGAAAGATAAAGGGTGCGTGATCCTGTATGGCGTACCCGGTCCGAAAGTTGTGCATGATGTCCCCAGATCCTCGCACGAGCCCACCGCATCGCTGCAAAATGGGGATCCCATTGCCGGCCAGGAATGGAGGGAAACGACTCCGGCCCCAGGCCCATCCCATCCACTCAGTCTTCCTGTCCCAAAGGAATTCCGGCTGCCCAATGGCTTAACGGTTCTCCTGGTTGAACAGCACAACCTGCCGATAGTGTCGGCCAACGTGATTGTGCTCAGCGGCAGCGAGCGCAATGCACCGAACCATCCGGGCGTGGCCTCGTTCACAGCCGAGATGCTGGATGAGGGGACCGGGAAACGGTCTACTCTGCAAATCGCCGCAGACTGCGATCAGATTGGTGCTTCGCTGTCGTCCGGATCGTCTACCGATCTTTCCTATGTCGCGGTCCGCACATTGAAACGAAATGTCGATGCGGCTTTTGAGCTGGCTTCCGATATTCTTTTGAACCCGGCCTTTGATCCGGCGGAAATCGAGCGCATCCGCAACGACCGGCTGACGCAGATCCTGCAGCAGAAAGACAATCCGGGGGCACTGGCTTCCAAGGCATTCTTTAACGCGATCTACGGTCCCGGTCATCCCTACGGATATATAGATGTCGGGACGGAAGAATCCAATCGCACCATGACACGGGATCTTCTAACAGGATTCTATGAGGCCGGGTATGTCGCCGCAAATTCGGCGCTGGTTGTGGCCGGGGATATTACGGAATCGGAACTGCGCAGCCTGGCGGAAAAGAGTTTTGGAAGATGGACGCGACCCGGGTCCATTTCACAGATCCCTGCGGTTGACATCAAACCCGCGCGCCGCATTGTCATCGTGGACAAACCGGACTCGCCCCAAACCGTGCTCCGCATCGGACACATCGGCACCTCCCGCGCAAATCCGGATTATGTGGCCATCGATGTCATGAATACAGCCCTGGGGGGGCTGTTCTCGAGCCGAATCAACCTGAACTTGAGAGAGACCCATGGATATACCTATGGGGCCTATTCCGCGTTTGTGTTCCGGCGCGGGCCGGGGCCCTTCATGGTCGGGACTTCTGTTCGAACCGATGTGACGGCGCCGGCCGTGGCGGAAATCTTCCGGGAACTGGACCGTATACGTCAGGAAGAGGTTACGCAGGAAGAGCTCCTGACGGCCAAGGATTCATTGTCCAGATCCTTGCCGGGACTGTTCGAGACGACGCCGGAATCAGCATCCAGCATCGGGCAGCTTTTCGTCCACAAGCTGCCATTGAACTATTATCATGACTGCCCGGAAATGATTGACAGCATTTCCGCATCCCAGGTGCTCGAAGCCGCCCGAAAATATCTTCGCCCGGAAGAAGCGGTTATCGTGGCAGTCGGAGACCGGGCCAGGATTGAGCAGGAATTGGAAAAGCTAAACCTGGGTTCGATGGAGATTCGGGACGCAAATGGAAATATTGTCGCCAAGTAGTTTATGGAGAATTCCCGGTCTTGTTTTGTCGGAATTCTCTCGATTGGCGCTTTTCTGTGATAAATTTTGAATATGCAACTAGATATAAAGATTCAGGGACAAACTCTGAACCTTACCCAGGAAATTCTTGATCGCTACAACGTTGCGGGTCCACGGTACACCAGCTATCCGACGGCTCCGGAGTGGTCGGATTCCTTCGGCCCGGCAGACTACGAAGAGGCATTAAAGAAGTCGAATGAGGCAACGATTCCAAGGCCGCTTTCGATGTATATGCACCTTCCCTTCTGCGAACGGCTGTGTCTGTTCTGTGGATGCAACGTCATCATCAACAAAAACCATGAAGTTTCGATCCCCTACCTCGGAAGGCTCAAATGGGAAATCGACCAGCTTTCACGCCGGCTCGACACTTCCCGCCAGGTCGTCCAGTTCCATTGGGGAGGCGGAACTCCAACATACTTCAGCGCCGAACAACTCGAAGATCTGTTCGGCTATACCAGTGACCGCTTCCGCATTGCTTCCGATGCGGAAATCGGCATCGAAATCGATCCCCGCGTGACACGCGAATCCCAATTGCAGACGCTGCGCCGCCTGGGCTTCAACCGTCTCTCCATGGGAATCCAGGATTTTAATCCCGAGGTTCAGAAGAGGGTCCGACGCATCCAGTCCTTCGAGGATACTAAAGCCCTGTTCGACACCTGCCGTGCACTCGCCTTTGAATCGGTCAATATCGACCTGATCTATGGGCTTCCGCTGCAGACGCCGGAAAGCTTCCTGGATTCGGTTGAGAAGGTAATCAGCCTGGGCCCGGATCGCGTAGCCATGTTCAGCTACGCCCATGTCCCCTGGCTGAAGAAGCAGCAGGGATCCTTCGCAAAACTCGTCCCTCAAGGCATGGACAAATTCAATATATTCCGGGCAGGCATCGAACGCTTTACGCAGGCGGGATATGTCTATGTCGGGATGGACCACTTTGCCCGTCCGGATGACGAACTCTGTCGCGCTCAGAAGGATCGGACTTTGCATCGGAACTTCCAGGGCTACACGACAAAGGCAGGAGCGGATCTGATTGCACTAGGCGTCAGCTCGATCAGCGGCCTCGACCGGGTGTATGCGCAGAATTTCCGGGATCTCAAGGATTACAATGCGGCCATCGACAGCCATGCCCTTCCCATCATGCGCGGCATTCATCTGACCGATGACGATGTTATCCGGCGGACCGTGATCAGCAAATTGCTTTGCCACTGTGTCCTTCACAAGAAGGAGATCGAATCGGAGTTCAACATTTGCTTTGATGAATACTTCGCGGATGCTCTCTCGCGACTTGAAGTTTTGCAGCGTGATGGTCTTGTTACATTAGAGTCCGATACAATTTCCGTCACTCAGCTTGGGCGAATATTTATCCGAAATGCAGGGATGGTTTTCGATAAGTATCTCCTGAATCCGAAGAATAAGCCTGTTTTCTCCAAAACTCTTTAGTATTCCTGACTCGCAACCACTTGTGAAGATGGCCGCGGCTCCGCCGCCATCTTCACAAATCCTGGCCTCGATATGAATAGAGGGGTGCTGCTTTTCAACTTGGGAGGCCCTGAAACCCTGGACGACGTCCGGCCGTTCCTCTACTCTCTATTCTCCGACCCGGAAATCATCCGGATCAAGAATTCCCTTCTCCGCCGGTCGCTGGCATGGGTGATCGCCGAAACCCGGCAAAACAAATCCCGGGATTTATATCGACAGATCGGCGGCGGCTCCCCGCTGCGCCAGATAACCGAAAAACAGGCAGAAGCATTGGCAACTGCACTAAGAGCGGTAGGACTCGATTCGAGGGTTTATGTAGGGATGCGCTGCTGGAAGCCGACGATCGACGAAGCGGTGAAACGCATCCAGGAGGACAAGATCAACCGCCTGGTTCTCCTGCCCCTCTTTCCCCAGTACTCGGTGACCACAACCGGATCCTGCCTGAAGTACTTCGAACTGCTGGATGCGAAACTCGGGCTCTCCTCCCGGGTCCGCATTTCAACCATCAAAACATGGTTTGAGGATCCATTTTATATCGACTCCATGGCGGCCCTGATCCGGAACGAATTGCCGAAGTTTTCACAGGATCCCAAATCGGTTCACTTGCTGTACAGCGCACATTCCATCCCAGCCAGCTATATTGCCCACGGAGATCCATACCTGGATCAAACCAGCCGGACAGTGGCATTGATCAATAGCCGCCTGGGAAATGGACATGCGTCCACACTGGCATTTCAGAGCAAGGTCGGACCGGTGAAATGGCTTGGGCCTTCAACCAGCGAAGTCCTGAAGGAACTGGGCAAGACAGGCAATACCGCCGTGCTCACCATCCCTGTCAGTTTTGTTTCAGACCACATTGAGACGCTGCAGGAAATTGATATAGCCTATCGGAGAATCGCGTTCCAGGCAGGGATCACGGAATTCCGGCGCGTCCCTTCGCTGAATCTAAATCCAAAATTTATCGGGGCCTTGGCCAATCTTGTCATTGAGGAACTGCGCCGGGTAACGACGGGCAACCCGTAAGGCGCGCGGCCAAAAAGGGAGCTTTAGACCTTAGCGAAGGTTGGCGATCTCTTCCCGCAGCTTTTTAGCCATTCGGGGGTTGTACCCGGTCAGGATATCGCGGACAACGCCTGTCTTGTCTATCAATACCTGCATCGGAATCGCTTCCGTCCCATACCTGCTGCCCACTGTGCCGGCCTCATCCAGCAGAATCTGGGATTTCAACTTCTGTTGCCGCATGTATTCGAGGACGGCATCCTTGGGTTCCTGCAGGTTGATTGCAAGGAGAACCATCGTGTCCGGGAATTCCTTCTGGAGATCTTCCAAAACAGGCATGGTCATGCGGCAGGGGCCGCACCAGGTTGCCCAGAAATCCAGCAACACAACTTTCCCTCGATATTGATCAAGGGCGACCTGTCGGCCATTGATATCCGGAAGCTTGAAAGCCGGAGCGGGCCGCCCGGTTTCCAGAACATCGCCTTGAGAAGAACGGCGGGCACAACCTGAGATCACTAAAGCAAAAACAAGCACCATCGCGCTTACGATAAAAAGTTTCTTTGCCTTCACGGTAGCAACCTCCTGCGGCGGGCCTGGAACCAGCACCCTTCAGAACGAACTGTGAAGTATACCCCAAGAGCCGGACACTCGAAGACTGGAATAATTTGCGCTAAACTGGGGCCAATGATCCGTCAATTCCGCCCAGAAGACGCTCAAGCCTGTTGCACGCTCATTCATGCGTGCCAATCCAGTGATCCGGGCATGTCCCCGGGTCTGCTCAAAAAGCTAAGGAAAGCCGAAACGCCGCAGTCAATGGAGGAACGCGCACGGTTGTTTTACGTGGCGGTGTATGAAGATACGCAAAGGATATTGGGAATCGTCGGCCTGGATTTGAACGAAATCCGAATTCTATGTGTCGCCCCTGGATATCAACGGAGCGGCATCGGTCGGGCGTTGCTCGACCATATCCGCCCCATGGTGCCCAAAGCCCTGTTCCCCGATGTTTTTGTTTATTCTTCGCCCGAAGGAAAGGAGTTTTATAAAGCGCTCGGATTTCTTGAAAAGGGTCCGGTTGAGTTCAGCATCGACGGAGAACAGATGCCCGCGATATTTATGATTCTGCCGCTTGAGTAAAAATTGGTAACACCTGCCGCCGTTGCATTATGAATTATCATTTCACAATCCATAGAATAAAATTCAATTTTTTGATTTCTTTATTTGCGTTTTAGCCGAAAATAAATATGATAGGTAGCACTTAAATATGATTTTTATTTAAGCAGCAGGCATTACGATTAATACTCAGTTTCGAGCCACCCCTGGAAGGCTCGGAAAACGCGCAATCATCAATCTGGTAGATAGGATAATGAAGGGACGATCCTACATTACTGTTTTGTTTGTTATTGTGGTTCTCCTATTCTCTTCGGCTGCCGGATACTCCAAGACTTCGGCCCGTAAGCGGGCTAAACGTGTATCTCAAAAGACCACCCAAACAGGACAAAAATACACGGTTCACCCGGGCGACAATCTGGGAAAAATCGCCAAGGATTTCGGCATCACAACCAAGGCGATTCAAGCGGCCAACGGGATGAAGAACAACAGGATCAAAGCGGGCCAAGTCCTGAACATACCTGTCTCGAAAACGGCAAAAGCCAAACAGGAAAAAGCACCGGTAAAACCGCAGCTGCCCGACATTCTGAATACGTTGAACAAGGCAACCTATATGTCCGCGGTAGCTCCGGCTCCTGCCGACACGGAAGAGGTAAAGGACTCTGAAGATATCCCGACGAGGATTCGTCTGGTGCAGGCCGGGTTTGAAATGCTCGGCGTGCGCTATCGTTTCGGGGGATCCGGATCCAGCGGAATTGATTGTTCCGGCCTGGTAAAAAATCTTTTCTCCAAATTCAACATTGATCTGCCCAGATCTTCGAAAGAACAGTACCAGCAGGGAAAGAAAGTCAGCAAAGATGACTTGCAGGTTGGAGACCTGGTTTTCTTTTCCTCAGGTGGTACCCAGCCGACGCATGTTGGGATTTATATAGGCAACAACCAGTTTTTGCATGCGGCTCGAAAGGCCAAGCAAGTGGTTGTCAGCGATCTCAGCAAATTGTGGTATACGATGCGCTACCTTGGAGCCCGACGAATCGCCGGACTCTGGGGGGATGACCCGGTTACCGAATAATCTTCGCTCTCAAAAGCAGCCACTAATTCCACGAATTCCCACGAATTTAGTTGATCAAATTGTATCCAGCCCAATTAGATAGGTATGTTGCTGAACAAGGAACTATCCTATCGCATTGTGGGAGCAGCCATGGAGGTGCACCGTGAACTCGGTTGCGGCTTCCTCGAAGCAGTGTACGAAGACGCACTGTGTCACGAGTTCATTCTGAGCAGCATCCCATACCAGCGCCAGGTGGAGATTCCAATCTATTATAAGGGAGTTCGGATGGGTAAATATTTCGCCGATCTCCTGGTCGATGGGACGATCATTGTTGAAATCAAAGCTGCCTCCGGCTTTGCAGAGAGGCATATAGCTCAGGCGCTGCATTATCTGGCTGCAACGGATCTTAGATTGGCAATCCTCATTAACTTTGGCACTCAATCCCTGCAAACAAAGCGTGTTATCCGGTGATTCGTGTAAATTCGTGGAATTCGAAGCCAAGCAGCCACTAATTCCACGAATTCCCACGAATTTTATTGATCAAATTGTATCCAGCTCAATTAGATAGGTATGTTGCTGAACAGTGTACGAAGATGCACTGTGCCACGAGTTCATTCTGCGTTGCATTATCTGGCTGCAACGGATCTTAGATTGGCAATCCTCATTAACTTTGGCACTCAATCCCTGCAAACAAAGCGTGTTATCCGGTGATTCGCGTAAATTTGTGGAATTCGAAGCCAAGCAGCCACTAATTCCACGAATTTTTTGATCAAACTGTATCCAGACCAATGAGACAGGCATGTTGCTGAACAGTGTACGAAGAGGCACTGTGTCACGAGTTCATCCTGCGCTGCATTATCTGGCTGCAACGGATCTTAGATTGGCGATCCTCATTAACTTTGGCACTCAATCCCTGCAAACAAAGCGTGTTATCCGGTGATTCGTGTAAATTCGTGGAATTCGTGGCCGTTTTTGTTTTTGCAATCTGAAATTATCATGTTGTGGTATGCTTGCGCACTCATGACAATGCAGTATCAGCATGAAGCAGTAGCCCGGCATCATTGTCTGAAAAATTGTTTTAAGCTGAAATACGCCCAATTTCAGCCATTCTGATCACTAAAAGGAGCGAAGCATGGTTGATTATGTAAATATTTTTATGTCCCGCCTGCAGGCCAAGAATCCCGGTGAAACGGAATTCCACCAGGCTGTTCAGGAAGTTGTTGAATCTCTCTCTCTTGTTCTGGACAGGCATCCGGAATATCGGTCTGCCAAGATTCTGGAACGCATCGTTGAGCCCGAACGCGTCCTCATGTTCCGGGTACCCTGGACAGATGACCAGGGAGAAATCCAAGTAAACCGCGGATTCCGCATTGAAATGAACAGCGCTATCGGCCCATACAAAGGCGGCCTGCGTTTTCATCCTTCCGTAAATCTCGGCATTCTGAAATTCCTGGCCTTCGAACAGGTATTCAAGAACAGCCTGACGACGCTTCCTATGGGCGGTGGCAAGGGCGGATCGGACTTTGATCCTAAGGGGAAAAGCAACAATGAAGTCATGCGCTTCTGCCAGAGCTTCATGACCGAGCTCAGCCGACATATCGGCCCCAACACGGACGTTCCGGCCGGAGACATCGGCGTCGGCGGACGGGAGATCGGTTATATGTTCGGTCAGTACAAGAGACTGCGCAATGAGTTCACCGGTGTATTGACCGGCAAAGGCTTGAACTGGGGCGGATCCCTAATCCGGCCGGAAGCCACCGGCTATGGCTGCGTTTATTTCTGCGCCGAAATGTTGGCCACTCGCAACCAGACCATGGAAGGCAAGATTTGCCTTGTTTCCGGAAGCGGAAACGTATCTCAATACACCATCGAAAAGATCCTGCAACTGGGCGGCAAAGTTGTCACATGCTCCGACTCCGACGGCTACATCTATGATGAAGAAGGCATCGATGAAAAGAAGCTGGCATACATCATGGAACTGAAGAACGTGAAGAGGGGAAGAATCAAGGCCTACGTCGAAAAGTACAAGAACGCCGTGTACACACCGGTGGATCGGTCCAAGGATTACAATCCTCTCTGGGATCACAAAGCAGACTGCGCATTCCCAAGCGCGACCCAGAATGAAATCAACGCGAAGGATGCCCGCAATCTGTTGAAGAACGGTGTCTACGTGATCGGAGAAGGCGCCAACATGCCGACGCACTTCGAAGGCGTGCGCCTCTTCCTCGATGCGAGGGTTCTGTACGGACCGGGAAAAGCAGCCAATGCCGGCGGCGTGGCGGTATCCGGACTGGAAATGTCCCAGAACAGCATGCGTCTACCCTGGACCAAACAGGAAGTGGACAACAGGCTGGGCATGATCATGAAGAGCATCCATGCCACATGCGTGGAATGTGCAGATCGTTTCGGCACTCCTGGCAATTACGTCAACGGTGCCAACATCGGCGGATTCCTCAAAGTTGCGGATGCAATGATCGATCAAGGCTTGGTCTAGTCGAGTCTTAGGGACTTCTTCAGCCACGAATTGCACGACTTCAGCGAACCGTTTATGGCTCGTGTATTGCGTGCAATTCGTGGCTTTTGTTTTATACTGATAGCCGGGAATCAACTATATGGCCGAAAGACATTTGGATCCGCTCTGGATCGAACACGGTTACGGAACGCGCTTTCAGGGCTTTCAGAACCTGATGCGCCACAGGATCAGAGACGTTCTTCTTGTTTCAAGTCTGTACGATCTCTACCTGTTTGAGGAGGATGGCCGATTTGACGAGCTTATCAGCAATGAATACCAGAAGCTGAATCTGAGCCATTCCCCTGAACTGACGCGTGTATCTTCCGGAAAGGAAGCGATCACTCTCGCGAAAGAGGAGCGCCGTTTTGACCTCATCCTGACGACATTGCATGTCGAGGATATGACGGCCGTCCAGCTGGCGGAACAGGCACGAGCGGCAGGGGTGGAAATTCCAATCGTCCTCCTGGCCTATGACAGCAGAGAACTGAAAGACCTCAAGGCGCACAATTACACGGCCGCATTCGACCGTGTGTTTGTGTGGCAGGGAGACTTCCGGCTCATTGTCAGCATCATCAAACACCTGGAAGACCGGATGAATGTCGACCACGACACACGCCTGGTCGGCGTCCAGTCCATCCTCTTCATCGAAGACAACATCCACTATTACTCTACCCTCCTCCCGATCCTGTACACGGAGCTGCTTAACCAGTCGCAGCGGCTCATTTCGGAGGGGATCAACCTTTCGCACAAAGTTCTGAAGACGGTAGCGAGACCCAAGATTCTTCTTTGCCAGACCTACGAAGAAGCCTGGCACTTCTACGATTCGTACAGGGAACACATCCTCGGAGTCATTTCCGATATCGATTTTCCGCGCAATGGAAAGCCCGATCATGGCGCCGGGCTCAATTTTGCCAGGGCGATCCGAAGTGAACACCCGGAGCTTCCCATCCTGCTGCAATCGCTGACTTCCGACTACGAGAAGCAGGCCAAGGAACTGAACCTCTCTTTCATGCCGAAGGGTTCGCCAAACCCTTCCCAGATCCTTCGGCAGTTCATGACCGAATATTTCAGTTTCGGAGATTTTATTTTTCGAACTCCCGAGGGACACGAAGTAGGCAGAGCCAATGATCTGAAGAGTCTCCGTGAACAGCTCGAATATGCCCCTGAGGAAAGCGTGCGTTTTCATGCAGAGCGGAATCACTTTTCCAACTGGTTGAAGGCTCGAACGGAATTTGGGCTTGCGCACAAACTCCGCCCCAGGAAGGTTTCCGATTTCCCGACAGTTGCGGAGCTGCGACAGGACCTGATCTCCTCCCTGGGAGCATATACGCGGTCGCAGCAGCGCGGGCTGATTACCGACTTCAAGAAAGACACCTTTGATCCCGAGACCAGTTTTGCCCGAATCGGCGGCGGGTCGCTCGGCGGCAAGGCGCGCGGCCTGGGGTTTGTGAATACGTTGATCAACAATTACGACGTGCGCCGTCAATTTGCGGGCATTCAGATCGCGGTCCCTCCGGCGGTAGTTCTCGGGACAGACCTTTTCGACCGTTTCCTGGACGAAAACAATCTCCGGAAATTTGCGCTGGAGTGCACGGACGATGCCGAGATCACCCGAAGGTTCATTGAAAGCGGCATATTCCCGGAAGATCTGCTGGGAGACCTGGCCTCTTTCCTGCACCTGATCCGGGAGCCGCTGGCAGTGCGGTCCTCGAGCATGCTCGAAGATACTCAGTATCATCCGTTTGCCGGTGTTTACGAAACCTACATGATCCCCAACGATCATCCGGATCCATTTGTCCGGCTTGGGCAACTGGTGACGACCATCAAACGCGTTTATGCCTCGACTTTCTACCAGTGCGCCAAGGATTACTTCAAAGTCACCGACTACAAGCTTGAAGAAGAGAAGATGTCGGTCATCGTTCAGAAAATGGCAGGAGTGCAGCACGGCACGCGCTTCTATCCCGATTTCTCCGGAGTGGCCAAATCCTATAACTATTATCCGGTACCGCCACAAAGAGCCTTGGACGGAATTGTCTCCGTAGCGCTCGGCTTGGGAAAAACCATCGTGGACGGAGGAATCACGGTCCGATTCTGCCCGAAATATCCCAACCACATACTTCAGTTCTACTCGCCGCGGGAGGCGTTGAATACGAGCCAGACGCAGTTCTTCGCCCTCGACCTGAGCGCCGCTCCGGCACAGCCGGCCGAAACGAGCGATGTTCAGGTGAAGGCCTTCGGGATTGATGTCGCCGAAGAAGACGGATCCCTGCAACATGTGGCTTCAACCTATTCAGCGGAAAACGATGCCCTATACGAGGGAACTTCCAGATCGGGTCCCCGAATTGTGACCTTTGCCCCGATACTTAAGAACAAGATATTCCCGCTGCCCCATATCCTGGAGCTTTTGCTCGATATGGGCAGTTGGGGAATGGGGGCCCCGGTTGAGATGGAATTTGCCGTCACAATGTCGAGGAAATCGAATCAACTGAGAGATTTCGCACTTCTGCAATTGCGCCCCCTCGGCATGAGCAAGGATTCTGATCCGCTGATATTTGAAGAGGTCGCGGAAGACAGCCTGATTTGTCGAAGCACCCAGGTTCTTGGACATGGCGTGTCCAATGATATCCACGATATCGTTGTTGTGGATATGGACCGGTTCAACCGGGCCAGGAGCAAGGATGCCGCCCATGAGGTATCGCAATTCAATGAAAAGCTGGTGGACGAAAAACGGCCCTACCTGCTTATCGGCGTAGGCCGGTGGGGATCTCTCGACCCGTGGCTTGGGATTCCGGTAAAATGGGATCAGATCTCGGGTGCAAAGGTGATTGTTGAAGCCGGATTCAAAGATATGGAAGTAGACCCGTCCCAGGGTTCACACTTCTTCCATAACATTACCTCGTTCCGCATCAGCTACTTCACTGTGAATTCAATGACCCAGGATGGTTTTATCGACTGGGAGTGGCTTCGCACCAACCCTGCGGTCGAGGAAAAACAATTTGTACGCCACATCCGGCTGGCAAAGCCGGTGGTGGCAAAGGTCGATGGACATCGAAATAAAGGCGTCATCTTGAAACCGGAGTAGGACTTTGGCCGAAAACAGCGAAGAAGATAAGAAAGGATATGCGAAAGCACGCAAGGTGTTCGAAAACTGCCCGCATTGCGGTCAGGAATTGAGCCCCTGGCAACAGGTGCTGCTTTCAATCGACCGGGCTCTGGTATGTAAGAACTGCTGGTACCGGATCATCCTTGATATCTCGGAAGATGAAACTTCCCCACAACCGAATAAGGAATAGGCAATGCAATCCTACAACTCGTTTGAGGTCGCTCAGACGGAGATCCGGGCGGCCGCAAAGGTATTAAACCTTGATCAGGCCACGCTGGATCTGCTGCTTTGGCCCCAACGGGAGTTTCAGTTCACACTCCCCGTGAAGATGGACAATGGGGAAACAGTCATCCTGCGCGGCTATCGTATCCAGCATAATTTCGCACGCGGCCCGGCGAAGGGCGGGATACGATTTCACCCTGATGAAACCATCGATACCATGCGAGCCCTGGCGGGCTGGATGACATGGAAGACTGCGGTGGCAGACCTTCCTTTGGGCGGCGGCAAGGGCGGAGTGGTTTGCGATCCGCGCAAAATGTCGGCCAGGGAGTTGGAAAACACCGCCCGCGCCTATGTGCGCGCGATCTGGCAGCACATTGGCATAGACCGGGATGTACCGGCTCCGGATGTCTATACCAATCCTCAGACCATGGCATGGATGATGGATGAGTATGAAACGATAACCAATCAGCATCAGCCCGGCGTGATGTCGAACAAACCGTTATCTCTCGGTGGAAGCGAAGGACGGCGCGATGCCACGGCCCGCGGCGGTGTCACGGTCGTCAGAGAAGCCTGCCGGGCTTTTGGCGTGGATCCGCGTGGACCGTACGCCATCCAGGGTTTCGGCAGCACCGGCCAGCGCATTGCCATGTTTCACCGCGAATTGCTGGGAGGAGGAAAGCTGATTGCGGTCTCCGATTCGAGCGGCGCGGTTTACAACCCGGATGGATTCAATCCGAAGGATCTGGTGAATCACAAGCTGCGTACCGGATCGGTCACCGGTTTTCCAGGATCTCAATCGATCGAAATCAATTCTGTACTGGAACTGGACGTTTCGATTCTCTACCCGGCTGCACTCGAGAATGCAATCAACGCCGGAAATGCGAAAAAGATTAAGGCAAAGATTATCTGCGAACTGGCAAACGGGCCGACAACACCGCAGGCGGACCGGATCCTGTTCGAAAAGGGAGTGCATGTCATTCCGGATTTATTGGCCAACGCAGGAGGCGTAATCGGATCCTACCTGGAGATGGTGCAAAACCGGGAGGCATACTACTGGAAGGAATCGGCGGTACACGATACTCTCGATGCGACCCTCACGCGAGCCTACCAGACGGTAGCCCATGGGGCAAAAGCGAGGAAAATCCCGATGCGCACGGCTGCGATGGTGGTGGCTGTTGCTCGTGTCGCGGAAGCCTGCAAACTCCGCGGCTGGGTATAGAGACGGTCGTCCATAACTGGAGTTTTTCTGGCGGCTAACGACTGACGACTGTTGTATGGCTATTCCACTGATTTTCTATTACCACCGGCTGAATTGCTATAGCTTCAATGCGCTCGCTGGAGCGCTCGACGCCGACCCATTTTTCGAAGACTTGAAGATCGACCTGGCGCTGTCTGTCGACCAACTCCAGGCGATGGCGGCTGACAGCATCAACCGCCATGGCTGTGCCATCGTCGCCCTCTCGATTCTTACCTGCCAATTTGTGGACACCCATCGAATGATCGGAGAGCTGCGGTCGCGGTTCGGGCAGGAAATCACAATCCTGGCGGGTGGCCCGCATGCGACAGCCTGCCCGGAACAGGTTCTTCAATCGGGCGCCGACATCATTTTTCAGGGCGAGGCGGAAGCGATCTTTCCCGCTGTTCTCAAAAGAGTTATCGAAAAACTGCCATGCAAACCTGTATATGCCCCGGCAGGCCGGGTTGCGCTCGACGACTACTGTTCGTTTTCGCCTAAACGGGGCATGTTCGGACCCATTGAGATTACGCGTGGCTGCGCGTTCGCCTGCAACTACTGCCAGACCTCTCACATTTTCGGCACACAACTGCGGCACAGAAGCATTGACGCCATTGTCCGGCAGGCGGAATCGCTTCGCTCCGTCAATCGCAAGGTGGTTCGACTGCTCTCGCCCAACGCCTTTTCCTACGGATCCCCGGATGGGCGGCAGATCCATCTGCCATCCATGCGTGAACTGCTGTCGGCCCTGCGCTCCAGCCTCGAGAAAAACACGAAGATCATATTCGCTCATTTCCCGTCGGAGGTCCGACCCGAACATGTTGTCCCAGAAACACTTGAGCTGTTAAAGGAATTTGCGGGAAACGATGAGATCGTCATCGGGGCTCAGTCCGGCAGCAACCGGATGCTCGACGCCTGCCATCGGTCCCACGACATTGCCAGTGTATTGCAGGCCGTAGCACTGGCTCGAAAATACGGGTTTAAGATCATCGTGGACTTTATTTTCGGACTGCCCGGGGAGACTCCGGAGGATCTTACAGAAACATTGAAGGTCATGGAAGAGGTGGTACGGCTGGGGGCGCGCATTCACCCGCATATTTTTGCGCCGCTCCCCCAAACGCCCTTTGCATCCGCACAACCCGGGGCCATCTCCGCTCAGGTAGCGGCAGCCCTGGAAGGACTCAGGAATAAACGGGGAGTATATGGATGTTAGCTGGATTCCAGAGTCCGGATATCCCGACTATCCAATCACATCCATCAGGTTCATAACCTTCTGAGGCCTCTTCATCCGGACGATTCCGTCAAGCAGCTGGAACTGGCAGCCGGGACAGGCCGTTACCACGATGTCTGCTTCCGTGGATTCGATATTGTCGATTTTCTTTTCGACTATCTTTTTGGAGAGTTCATAATTCAACAGGCTGAACTGTCCGCCCATCCCGCAGCACCGATCGGCTCCAGGCATTTCGATATACTGAGCACCATCCAGAGATTTCAGGATATTGCGCGGCTGTTCTTTTGCACCGAGATGCCGATTTAAGTGACAGGGATCGTGCCAGGTGATCTTCTTCCCCTTGAGAGCGGCCGGCGTTTGAAATGCGGACGCCTGCATTCCGATTACATCCATGATGAACTGGGTGATATGCGTGACCCTTTTGCCAAAGTGGGCGTAGGCTTCTCTCCGCTCCGGCGTATCGGGCAGGAAGCGCTGGTACTCGCGCAGTGTGCAGGCGCAGGTAGCACAATCGGTCACGATATAGTCCAGCCCCTCAAATGCTGCAAAATTGCGGTCGGCAATTCTTCGGCCGGTCTCGAAATCGCCCCCCCCCAGAAACACGGCCGCACCGCAGCAAACCTGGTCCTGGGGCATCACGACTTCAACGCCCTGACGGGTCAGGAAGTCGATGGTTTTCATCCCCAGCTGGGGCAAAACGAACTCATTCATACAGCCGGGGAAATACCCAACCCGTATCTGGCTCTTCGCCTGTTTTGGCCTGCTGATTTCCGGGGCGAGCTGACGCAGAAATTTGGGAGCAATCGAAGGTATCTGGCGCCCCTGGGTCAACCCGGACAGGAAATTGGGCATGTGGCGAATGATGCCGTTGGATTTCGGCATAAAAGCGGATTGAAACAGCGATGCCGCGCTCAGAAACTTTCCGAAAAGCTTCCGGTTCGGCAATAGTCTGCGATAAACAAGACCAAGAGGAAATGGCAGTCCCATGTTTCGGGCAATATCAGCTTTGGCGGCAACAATGAGCCTTGGAATCGGGGCTTTGGCAGGGCAATTCTCGGTGCAGGCCATGCAGGAGGTACATTTATAAAAGCGATCCGCCAGCTCCCGGTTGATTTCCAGCTCGCCCGACATAAGCCTCTTCACAAGCTCATTCTTGCCTCGGGCAACCCCAGCCTCGATTCTCTCTTCCTGGTAAACGGGACAGACATAAGAGCAGAAGCCGCACTTCATGCATTGTTCTGTCTCTTTTTCATATTTGCTGAGTTCTACCAGAGATGCGTTCATTGTCTTTCCCAAATCTTGTCCGGATTCATAATGTTGTTCGGATCAAAAAGAGTTTTGATTCTCTGCATAAACGAGATGGCCATCGGATCGAGCGCCTTGGCCAGCAGACGCTTCTTTTCCAATCCAATGCCATGCTCGCCCGAAAGCGTCCCCCCTAATTCGAGGGCGGCATCAAAGATGGCAGTCAAGGTATCCTGCAGGCGATCCAGATCTTCCTTTTCCCGGCTGTTTGTAAAGACGCTCGGATGGATGTTCCCGTCGCCGGCATGGCCGATCAGAACGATTTCAAATCCGGACTTCTTGGAGATTTCGTCGAGCTTTTCGATAAAATCGGAGAGACGATCGCGCGGAACGGTGCAGTCTTCCGCAACAACCGTGCGTGCAGCACCATAGATTGCCGCAAAACCCGCGCTTCGCGCTTTCCAATAGGTGTTCGCTTCGGCATCATCCTTGGCAAGGCGCGAGATCTTTGCCCCACCTTTGTTGAGCAGTTCCACGATCTGGCCTGCTTCGCTCTCAACCGCGGCAACAGACCCATCACACTCAATCAGCAGCATGGTCTTGGCATCGACCGGCAGCCCGATCTTCATCTTTTCTTCAATCCGGCGAATGACAAAGTTGTCGACGAATTCGATCTTCGCGGGCACAATGCCATCAGCAAGAATCCTGGACACAACGGTCCCCGCCCGAACCATGTCATCAAATATCGCCATCACGGTTCTGCGGGCAGCCGGTTTCGGTATCAACCGGAGAGTTATCTTGGTAATGATGCCCAGCGTTCCTTCGGAACCGGTAAACAAAGGAACCAGGTCGTAGCCGGTGCGGTTCTTCACTGTTGAGCCGCCAAGATTCATGATATAGCCATCCGGAAGCACCACCTCCAGGCCGAGGACGTATTGTTTCGTCACCCCATACTTGATGCACATGGGGCCCCCGGAATTTTCTGCAACCGTGCCGCCGACGGTACAACTGAGGAAACTCTGCGGATCCGGTGGGTAAAACAGGTTTTCCTTGGCAAGCAACAGGTTGAAATCCTGCAGCACCACCCCGGGTTCCACGGTCGCAGTCAGATTTGCCTTATTGATCTCCAGAATCCGGTTCATTTTGGTCGTGCATAAGACCATCCCGCCATTGATTGGAACCGAACCGCCGCTGATGTTGGTGCCCGAACCTCGTGGAGTCACAGGAATCCGGTTCTCGTTTGCAATCTTCAGAATCTCGGATATCTGGGCAGCAGAGGTCGGCAGGAGAACAACTTCAGGAGAATTGGACCAGGTGGTAGTGCCATCATACGAGTATGTGGCCAGATCTTCCTTTGCGGTTAGTACGTTTGCTTTACCTACAATGTTCTCAAGCTTCTGGATAATACTTGATTTCAACATCAGCTAAACTGTTCCTCCCTATCAAAGGCGTCCTCAGACTGAATCGATCTTGATTCTGATCAGGGCAGGAACAGCGGTACCGCGCAGTCCAGATCTCCAAACACGCAGAAAATGATCGATGCCAATTTACGGCCTGGCCTTAAAAGAATTCATTATACAGCCAGGAAACAGAGGCCGTCACGAAAATTTCCTTTTTCGGTATCGAAAGCCGATTCCCACATCACTCTCAAAAATCAGCTATTTGCAGGCATAGCCTTTGGGGTGGGGGCCGCAGGGTGGCAATCAGGGACACCAGAAAAGCTGCGGTAAAGCAGAAAGCCGCAACAGGCCAGTAGGCGCAAGGTCCTTTTAATCCAATCAGATAGCTGGCCGTCGCCTATACGCGGGAAGAAACAAACTGTCCAATTCCAAGGGCGCAGGAAAGGATGGCCAGAGCCCTGGTCGCCACAGCTTTCGGGCCGCTGCCGCTGAATTTCAGCGCAATTCCCGGAACAAATTTCCCAAACCCAAATCCTTGGAGCTGTATTGGCATTGGGCGGGATAAACCCAAAAGCCAGAAACGCGAGAGCTACGACGAGAGTGAAGCGTTTAAACATCTGGGTAATTCGACCCAGTAAAAGGCCCGAAAAATCCCTCCGAAGTTGGGGATCGTCATAATCAGGCCGGCCACATAGGCAATTTCAGCTTCAGGACAAATGGCAATCAACAGATGTGGACACCCATCGTTTCCGGAGACAGATGTGGACACCCATCGTTTCCGGAAAAAACCGAAAACCTGGATAATTCCTACAACCGAGAATGCAAAGGGCTTGGCTATTTGCGCTAGTAGCGAGCAAACCGGAGGGTAGCGGGTAGAATCAAGAAGCCTCCATGTCGGTGGGTGTCCACGTTTCCTTCAGGGTGGCGACCAGGGACACCAGAAAGGCTGCGGTAAAGCAGAAAGCCGCAACAGTCCAGGAGGCTCGAGGTCCTTTTAATCCAAGCAGATAGTTGGCATAGGCGTATACGCGGGGAGAAACAAACTGTCCAATTCCAAGGGCGCAGGAAAGGATGGCCAGAGCCCTGGTTGCCGCAGATTTCGGGACGCTGCCGATAATTTTCAGTGCAATTCCCGGAATAAATGTCCCAAACCCAAATCCCCATATGGCACAGGAAACCGCAAAGGTCAGGGCTGTATTGGCAACGTTGAGCAGGATAAACCCAAAAGCCAGAAACCCGAGGGCTACGACGAGAGTGAAGCGCTTACACATCTGAGTAATTCGACCCAGTAAGAGGCCCGCAACAATCCCTCCGATGTTGGAGATTGTCATGATCAGGCCGATTGTCCGGGCAGAGCCAACCCTGGCCGCAGACATTACAAAGGACGCATTCGTGTGATAGCACATCATAAAGACGTTGAAGAGAAAGTACATGGCAACAAAAAACCACATCGTCGAAGTCAGTTCCCCTTTGCTGTCGGTTCCTTGCGCCGGGGTTTTCTCGGGCTCAGGCATCCGGAATAGGACAAGGATGAAGACCGGGATGACCAGGAGATATGCAAAAAATGTGTTGCGCCAGTAGATTGCGCAGAGGTACCCCCCGACGGTGGTAAAAAACATGCCAAAGATGGCAGCCACAGAGCTCCGGTAGCCCATGAAGATATCCCGATCCCGTCCCTGAAAAAAGTCAGCAATCAAGCTCTGGGAAAGCGGTATCAGGAAACCGCAGCCGGCTCCATACACTCCCCTCATGATGAGGATGAATGGCATTCCTCCGAAAAACGCGGGCAAAAGCCCACCGATGGCGTAGAGGATCATACCTGTCAAAACCAGGGTTTTCTTGCGCATCCGCCGGGAAAGCTGGCCACAGACCAGCGTCGACACCATAATCATCAATGCCGGAACGGTGGCAATCATCTGAATGGTCTCCCGGCTTTTGTCCGGGAAAACTTTGGCAATATCGGCCAGAGCCGGCGTGACGGCGCCGGCACCATACACCAGGCTGGAAATAGCAAGAACGATCAACAGGAGCATCGATTGGTCTCCAAACAAGCCGCAATCATAGATCGTCCATCGTAAATCGTAAATCGCCAATTGAAGTGGGACTCCTCTGATTCTGAAAAGCGGCTACGAATTTACACCATCGCACGGAGCTTTTGATTTTTCTGGAGCGTGCCGCACTTCACGGTTCCCATTCAAATAATGTTTTTGCGGCATCAGGCGAGGCACCGGGGCCCATTGGGAATGAGCGCGTTTCCTTCGTCAATCATCAATCATCAATCGTCAATCGATATAGTGCGTCCGGATCATCGTCCAGTAGTCGCGAAAGCGCCCCTCGTCGAAGTCTTTCAGAAATACGGAAATATATTGAAGCATGGTGCAAAGGCTATAACCGGACCGTTGCTGCGGATGGCGATAAAAAGAGAAAGTGGATCGGATCAGCAGGCTGTGTTCGTTCGTCGGCAGTTTCCGAATATTTTCGACGAAGCCCTGGAAGTTGCCGCTCATCCCCCAGTCAAACAGGACGATTTCAACATTGGATGCATAGAAGGCGCTGACGACATACCCTTTTCCCCGCAGGTACTTTCCAATGGCCGCCAATGCTTTCTTACCGCCGAAATCGCCGACAACCGGAATAATCAGATTTCTTCGGTGCAGGTCCCGCACGAAAGCATAGTCTTCGGTATTCGCAAGGAAGTTGCCCCGTTTCCCCTTCAGGTCCTTCTGGAGGATGATCTCCCGCAGCACGGGAAGATGGCCGAAGCGCCGGCTCAATCTGTTATCGAGGTCAAAACCTATTTCAAATCCCTGGTCTCTGAAGCTCCTGTATACATAATCCAGGCTATCGCTATCCTGGATAGAAAGCGGGATTTTAAAATCCTTCTCAATGGCATTGCGGACTGCGGCGAGATTCTCCGCATAGGCTTTTGGATCGGCAGGGACAGCGGACAGATAGGCAATGACGTCATCGATGGAGGCCTTTGGATCCGGTGCTTTTCCGGTCATGGGCCGGCTCAGCAGGCGGGATAGAAAATCTGCCGGCGTCGGGGACAACTGGAAAATGGCCTTATACATGAGGTGCTGAATGATTGCCTGCCTCCGGATATCCACGATAAAGGCAATGCGCGGCCGCACCCTGGCTATGTATGTGAAATTCTGCTCTGGCCCTACGCCGATATAAGCGCCCCCGGTAGCGCCCAACTCTTTTATTCTATCCACTACCGTGAGGTAGGAGTCTTCATTGGAAGTAAAATTATCGGAGAAGAAAAAGCCTCCCTCTTCGGAGAAGGTTTGCACCAGGCGCGAAAACTCAGCACTGGTCAGGCTCTCCTGGGCCGCACTCAATCCGGCGGGTACTAGAAGGAAAAACAGCAGCAACCAATTCCGTGAGGATTTGCGCAGGGACATGGGGCCCCCTTTTTTGGTCGAACCGGCTTCTTGCCACGAATTACACGAATTATACCGAATCAGGCCTCAATATTCGTGCAATTCGTGGCAGGTGCAAGCCTACTTAATGAGGGTACGAGCCAGTTCTTCCGCCTGTTTCAGGTACTGATCCGGAACGCCAAGAGCTCCACCGCCACCCACTCCCACGCCGCGGATGATATGCGCTTCAGAAAAACCCATGGACCGTTTGAAATACTCGGGGTACTTGGCAGCAATATCCGCAAACATCGTATCGACGGGAGCCCCTTGTGTAACAATATACACAAGTTTCTTTCCGGCCGGGACACGCGACGGGGCGCCTTCCAGAAAGTTCGGAGGCATATAGGAATAGGTGCGATCTATGAAACACTTCACCTGCCCAGGAACATCAGAACAGTAGACCGGCAATGCCAGCACGACAACATCCGCCGCTTTCAGCGATTCCAGAACTTTGGCCAGATCGTCTGGAACCACGCATTTATCCGAGACGGTTTTGCAGGCCATGCAGCCCTGGCAGCCCCAGTATTTGAGCTTGTTCAGGACAATTGTCTCAACCTGGGCTCCCAAACCGGCTGCTGTTTCCGTAAACCGGGCGGCAATGGCGGCGCTGTTGCTCTTGGGACGAGGGCTTCCGATCAGACAGCTGACTTTCATGCAGTACCTCCTAAGTTGGAGAATCGTATGTCCGCACTTTAACCCCAAAGGTAGAAAGGCTCAAAGAAAGAAAAAAGCCCCGAAGGACCAGGGCGATCCTCCGGGGCGGAGTCGATGCACTGACCGGCGAAGCCGGCTTAGCTAAAAGTTGAATCTGGCAACAAGCTGTCCTGTCCTCTGGCCAGCGGAATTGATATAGCCGGGCGTGGTGCCAAAAGTCGATATCAGCATGGAATTCGAGGGCGTTGGAATGCGGGTTCGGTTGAACGCGTTCATTAATTCCATGCGCAGGCTCAGCATCATTCCTTCCCTGAACCGGAATACCCGTTCCAAGCTCATATTCTCGGTCGGGGCACGTCGATATCGGTAATCGTTGTAATAGGCGGATCCGGTGCCGAACTGGCCGGCAGCCGGCGCAGTCCATGCATTCGGATTCAGAATGACAGTGGTAGCAGGATCATAATGCGAGTTGATGTCCCGCGAGAACACTGGCTGGCCCGGCACTCGGCTGCTGAATGAAGCCGGAGCGCTGAAATATGGGGAGGTGTTGCATCCGCCCAGAACGCTCATGGGCGCACAAAGCGACAGTTCCTGAGCCGGGTTGGGGAAATTGGATGCCATGGGAGCGGCGATAGGCATTCCAGACTGATAGATCAGGAAAGCACCGATACGCCAGTCCTTGAGGACAGAGGACACGAGCTTGGGAGCTGATGCCCAAGTCGGAGTAATGTAGGTTCCGGCAATGACAAGGCGATGCGGAATGGACATGCCGGAGATAACCTTGTTTCCGCGCAGATCGTTCAGGTTGACCACTGCGGGGTTAATCTGAAATGCGGTGTCCTGGGTTTCGGCACCAATCGTCAATTCCTTCTGAAAGCTGTAGTTGGCCTGCAGGTCCAGGCCGTGAGAATACCTTTTGGTCAGCTTCACCTGAAGTGAATCGTACCAGGTATTCCCCAATGGTGCCCACAGATTATAGATGCTGCCAAAGTGCGGGTAAGGACGAAGCGACTGCGAGACACTCCCCTTGAAGCCGGGGTAAGGCACCTTCAGATTGTATTTTGCAATCTGATCGGCAGTCAGCGTGTCGAATTGCTGCAACAGCACCAAATCATCGCTAACAGTGGCAAGCGTCGGGTCAAAATTGTGTGCCTTCAGAATTGCCGGTGTGACCCGGTTCGGATCGGTCAGCGCTCCGCCGGCATTCCACCACACTCCCCGGTTGCCCACGTAGGAAACATCCAGGCTTAGATCTTTTGTTATCTCACGCTGAATTCCGAGACTCCACATGATCTGTCTCGGGGGATATCCCGCGTGACGGTCGAACGCAGTCATGAAGATAGAACCTGGAGAAGCGGGCGCTTGTGCGGGATCGTAATTCGGCCATACCGGGGTAACAGGCGGGCCGTTTTTCAGCTGGGTTATGGCGCCGCCATAAGTAGTCGCCGGTCCATAGCGAACGTCCGACCCAAAACGAAGGCTCCACATTTCCAGGCTGGCCGTTTGGCCATAAGAAACGCCGATCCCCGCGCGGAGCACGGTCTTATCCATGAACTGCCAGGCAAGTCCCAGTCTGGGACCAAAGGCATAAGGATAGTTGTCGGCGTAGTTGCAATTGCATTTGCCCGGTCCACTGCCCTCAAAAATGACTGCGCCCGGGATATTGCCATATGCGGGATTCGGAGTGTCATATCCGAAACTCGGAATGCGGCCATAGCCCTCTTTCAGATAGGTCTGAAAATCATAGCGCAAGCCATAATCGATGGTGAGTTTCGGCGTTACTTTCCAGCTGTCTTGCGCGAAGAAAGACAGGGCGTGTTTCCCGATGTGGAATATGCTCTGTTTGCCGATTTCTCCATTGTTTACGGAGCCCAACAGGAAGCTGGCATAAGGGAATCCCAGGGTGCCCTGGTTATAGGATGTCGTGGTCAAATAGGGCAGCGCGGTTTGAGCTCCATTGAAATAGAACCAGCCGTTGCCCGGAGTCGTTGCGGTCGAAGGATAACTCTCAACCCGCACTTCCCCTCCGAACTTATACGAATGGTTTCCTTTTACCCAACTGAGAGTCGCGCTTCCGGTCGGCTTCTGCTGGAACTGCTTCTGCTGCGCCACCGGTCCAATGGAATTGCCTTGGCCAGACGGGCTGCCCATTCCGCCACCCTGGTTCTGATAGAGATTGAACATGGTTGGGTAAACAGGGGCAAAGGTTCCTGGCAAGCCAAGGTCCTTGAGATTGTCATAGCTTCCGTACCCCGGGACAGGGTCATAGAAGAGGAAATGCATGTAGCCGCCGCCCACATGCAGCAGCATCGTCGGCGAAATCGTGTAGTCCATATTGAGACGCGCGGTATGCGACGTTTCAAACAGATCCCGCTGACTGGTGATCGGAGGAGCATAACCGTCCGGGAACGGAATATGCTGATCGTTCAGCGACCAATACCCCGATATCTTTATTTTGGAGCTGATATTGTGATCCATCTTTATGGCATAGATCGAATTTACCGTCTCATTCGAATATCTCAGGTTGAGATTATTCAAAGTATCGCTCGTGGTTGGCTGGGGAATAAGGGACTGGAGTTTTGTCGATACCGGATCGAGCGCAAAGTATGCCGCCTTGCTCGGATCGAGACAGATGACATTGGGAGTATTCCCGTCGCAGCCCATGAACGGATCCCGGATCGTTACTGTCTGGCCGGCATACTGTCCGTATGTTCCCACAACCGATCGGGTCGTACTCGGATTGTAAATCGCTCCATCCATGATGGGCCGCCCGATGGCGTCAATCCCGATCTGTTTCCCGGTATAGAGGGCCGGATTGCTGAAATTGCCGTTGCGATAAGCCAGCGTCGGCACGGTAGACCATGTGCTGGACGATACATTGTTTCGGTTTTGCTCGAAGCTGAAAAAGAAGAAGGTTTTTGATCTTCCGTCATACAGCTTGGGCAGGAATACCGGACCTCCGGCAGTAAAGCCAAAATCATTTCGGCGATCTCTCGGCCTGAATTGATTGTAAGGCTGGCCTGCGTTGAGCGCCTCGTTTCGGAAGTAATCGAATGCGCTCCCGTGAAAAGCATTCGTTCCAGACCTCACGGTCATGTTGAATACACCGCCACCCGCCTGACCGAATTCGGCGGCAAAGTTACTAGTCTGAATAGCGGTCTCTTCAATGGAGTCCACGCTGGGCTGCGACATTCCGGCGGCAGACGTGGCTGCAGTCTGAGTCGCATCCTGCCCTTCAATCCGCAGCGCCAGAGTACCTCCCGGCATTCCGTTTACCCGCATGGTTCCGAACATGGCTCCCGGAGCCGATCCCTGGAAGGTGCCCGGAGCCAGGTTCATCGATGCATAAGCATCGCGCATGCCACCAGCCACAGACAGCATCGGCAGATTATCCATCGTATCCGATGTCACGTTGTGGCTCATTTCACCGCTCTCAGTCTTCAGCAATGGAGCATCCGCGCTTACGCTTACGGTTTCCGAAATGTTTCCGACCTCGAGCTTGACATCAATGCGCAGAGTCTGCGCAACAAGAACCGTGATACCGGTCCGGACGTACTGTTTGAATCCGCTCGCAGTAACGGTGACCTGGTAGGCACCGGCCGGCAACTGGGCAATTGTGTAATTGCCCGTGGCCGAGCTTTCCGTTTTATAGACGGCACCGGTCTCGATATTTTTTGCTTCTATCGGGGCGCCGGGAATCATCGCGCCAGTCGGATCAGAAATGGTACCCGTGATTGTACCTCGATCGGACTGCGCGAAAGTTGCGGGTATCAGCAAAAGCAAACACAGAACAGCACAGGCAGTGAAACGCATAGAGTTCCTCCTATCGGCAGAGAACTAAACTAAGAACTTGGAATTCCCGTTACCTAGTCTTAATGCGTTACAGATTTTTTTTCGCCGTGATTTCAGAATCCTCAGGAATCCGCGAGGGGGGATCGGCAAAAGAACCCATTGGGGGAGAGATCTGGTGGGTTCCAAATAATATGTATAAATTGTAGTCGAAAAGAAAACGCGCGCAAATAGGAAAAAGACCGCCCCGGAGGGCAGAGACTTCGGGCAATGGGATAGTCTGCATGCTACTTGTCGAGGGCCAAGCCCTTCGGAGTGCGGTGGCTTGCCACCGCCTTCCGCTTTTATTCAAAGGCTGCAGCAGGCCGCCGAACTCCACGGCTCGCAGTGGGACCAGACTTCCTAGCAGTGCTGATAAATAGCAGATCCAGGCGTAGCACTATCCGAAATATGTGGTTTCTGATTCGGTCTCTCAGGCGTGCGCCCTACCGGGCGCACCCCAAAAAGCCCCGAAGGATCGGGCAATCCTTCGGGGCTCCACTATTGGGATGACCGGCGAACTAGAAGCTGAAGCGCGCAACGAACTGACCTGTACGCTGGTTCGTTGTGTCTCTCGCATCGATGCGTCCGAAGCCGAAAATCGTCGTACCGTCCGGCATGGCGGCCTGACCCCAACCCGTGCTGTTGCTGTTAAAATCGATTCCTGGATTGGGAATTCGAACCCGGTTGAACACATTCATCAATTCAATGCGGATCGACAGGTTCATTCCCTCCCGGATCGGGAAAAGACGCCCGAGGCTCATGTTTTCGGTCGGGCGGCGCCGATACCGGTAATCGCCGTAGTATGGAGAACCGGTACCGTACTGTCCGTCCGGAGGATTCTGCCATGCGTTCATATTGAGCAGAAAGTGTTTGAACGGATCAAAGCTCGAATTCGGATCTATCAGGAACAATGGCTGTCCCTGTACGCGGCTCGCGTACGAGGCCGGAGATGACCCGTTAAACAAACTTCCGTTGCATCCGCCGAGAACACCCATCCCGGAACAAAGCTTCAGCAAGTTGCCGATATCGTGGCCGGGCGTACTGCTGCCTGCTCTGGGAGCCATGATGGGCTGGCCGGAGGCGTAGGTAAGCATGGTGCCGAAAGTCCAATCCCGAACCAATGCCGACACCAACTTGTTGGTACTCAACTTGGGGAATTGATAGCTCGCGGCAATAACAAGGCGATGCGGGATGGAAAGCCCGGAGATCGTCTTGTTGGAGTTAAAGTCATTGATATTGTTGACAGCCGACGCGGTCACAAACGCAGTATCGTTGGTCTCCGCACCGATGGTGAGTTCCTTCTGCCAGCTATATGCGGCCGAGAGATCAAGTCCTCTCGAGAACCTCTTCGTGAGTTTCACCTGAAGCGCGTCATACCAGGTTCTTCCACGCGGAGCCCAGATCTCAAATATGTTCCCCACATGTGGAAACGGCCGAATCGACTGATTCACTGCCCCTGAAAATCCGGGGAACGGCACGGAGAGCTTATGGGCAGTCATATCCGCCGCACTGAGACTGCTCAGCGGTTGAAGCAACATATCGCGGTCACTGGAACTGCTGAGATTAAAATTATGCGCAGCAAGAATCGACGGGGTTACACGGTTGGGATCGGTGATGGCCCCATTCGAATTCCACCAGGCTCCGCGATTCCCCACATAAGAAACATCAAGACTCAGGTTAGGTGCGATTTCGCGCTGAATCCCGATGCTCCACTGGAATTGCCGGGGCGGACGTCCGGCCTGATCATTGATCAAAGGCATGACATCGGACCCTGCAGCTACCGGAGCCTGTCCCGCATCGCGGTTTGGCCAGACCGGTACCACGGGAGTACCACTCACGTTCGGGCCATTTTTAAGAAGACCGATGGCATTTCCCGCTGTCGGGTTTGGACCATATCGGACAAAGGATCCCATGCGCAGGTTCCACATTTCCAGGGCCCCTGTCTGGCCGTATGAGATTCCAACGCCCGCGCGGAGCACTGTCTTGGGCATGAACTGATATGCCAGGCCCAATCGAGGACCCCATGCATGCGGGTATGTGTGGGTAATGTTCTTTTCGAAAATATCGGCTCCAGGAAGGTTCCCATAGCTCGGATTAGGTGTCGTCGAACTCCAGGTCGGCATGCGGCCGTAAGTCTCCTGCAGCGCCGTCTGATAATCCCACCGCAATCCGTAGTCTAGAGTCAGCTTTGAGGTAATCTTCCAGCTATCCTGAGCAAAGAAAGCCCAGGCCTGTTTGCCGAGGTGAAATCTGTTGGACTTCCCGATCTCCCCTTTGTGGAACATGCCAAGCAGGAAACTGGCATAAACATGCCCTGTATTGCCCGATGTCCCAAGATATGGGTCCGAAGTTTCAGACGGGTCAAAAATAAAATTACCGTTGGCAGGCGTAAACACATTTGAAGGATGAGAATCAAAACGTGCCTCGGCCCCAAATTTGTAGGAGTGATTTCCTTTAACCCAGGTAAAACTCGCGGTCGCCGTGGGCTTGATTTGCCAGGTATTGCCATAGGCCACCGGGCCTGTGGTGCGCAATCCTCCCATGGTTGTATCCATGGTCATGTTGGGAGCGATCGTCGCAAAAGTCCCAGGCAAACCAAGTTCTTTGTTGCTGTCGAAATTAACGTTGGTCTGGGGATCCTTAAAGATGAAATGCATCATTCCCCCTGCAACATGCAGCAACATCGTAGGCGAAATCGTATAGTCTGCGTTCAGCCGTACGGTGTGGGATTTCTCGGTAAGCACCCTGCCCGACGAAAGCGGCACAGGAAGGCCGTCGACATAGTCGGCGTGCTGGATGTTCGCCGAATAGTAGCCGGAGATCTTGAACTTGGAGCTTAAATTGTGATCTATCTTGAAAGCGGTGATAGTCTGGAGGGTGTTGCTTGGCCAAGCCACCGTCAGGTTATTGGTCAGGTTGCTGTTGGTGAGTGTCGGATAGAGCTTCTGATACTTCAAAGCCACCGGGTCCAAGGCAGCAGAAGTCATGCAGATCTGGTTCAGATGCTTTCCATCGCACCCCATGAACGGATCTCTGAACGTCTTGCCATTCAGAGTCTTGGTTGTTGAAGGATCAAAAATCTCACCTGCGAAAACATCGCGCCCGAGCGGGTCTACTCCGATTTTGCTTCCCAAAAGCGCGCTGAAATCGCCGTTTTGAAAAGCCTGGGTGGGAAATGTATAGCTGGCGCTGCTGCTGGTTGTCAGCCGATTCTGTTCGAAGGAATAAAAGAAGAAGGTTTTGTCGCGGCCATCATATATTTTGGGAATATAGACTGGCCCTCCCATGTTAAATCCGAAATCGTGCTGGCGATCGCGTGGTTTTTCGTAGGTTGGGGCCTTTTTATACGGCGGGTTTGCGTTGAATACTTCATTCCTGAAGTATTCAAAGGCGCTCCCGTGCAATCTGTTGGTCCCCGACTTCATGGTCATGTTCAGGATGCCGCCACCCGCTTGCCCGAATTCGGCCGCAAAATTGCTGGTTTGAATCGCCGTTTCCTCAACCGCATCCACACTGGGCGTGGACATCGTATAAGCCAAAGTCCAAATTTGTTGAGTGGCATCCTGGCCCTCGATACGGAGCGCCATCGTGAAGCCCGGCATTCCATTAACACGCATGATGCCATTGCCGGATGAGCCATCCGTGCCGGGCATCAGGTTCACTGCCGCAAACGGGTCCCGCATTCCGGTCGCCGACAGCATTGGCAAGGTATCCAACCGGTCTGATGTCACGTTATGGCTCAGTTCGCCGCTCTCCGTCTGCAGCAGGGGAGCATCCGCGCTGACCGTAACTGTCTCGGTGATATTTCCTACCTCCAGCGGTATGTTGATGCGTATCGTCTGCGCGACCTGCACGGTAATGCCGGTACGCACATATTGCTTGAACCCTTGCACTGTGGCAATCAACTGATAGGATCCAGCCGGCAATTGGGCCAATACATAGTTTCCTGTCGTCGAACTCGCGGCTTTATAAACAGCCCCCGTCTGGGTGTTCTTAGCCTCGATCTGAGCATTGGGAACCATGGCACCGCCGGCATCGGAAACCGTACCCGTAATTGTCCCCCTGTCGCTCTGGGCGAATGCCGCGGAAAGCAGCAAAAGCAAACATAAAACAGCACAAGCAGTGAAACGCATAGAAATCCTCCCGTCCAGAAAGAGTTGCCTGAGAACCTGGAAATTCCCGCTATCGCTTATTTCTGCTTATCGAATTTGGCTGTAACTGTTTTTAAGGCTGAGATCGTAAGAATCCGCAAAGGTGTGGTGCCGCAAAAAACCAGCCGAGGGTTTGGTTTTCGCAGATTCCTTGATTCTCGGATTGTATTTCAAAGGGAAAAGTTGGTCCAAGAGAAAACGAGTTCACTAAAGAAATTTAATCTGGCAAGAGTGGAGACGATGCACCGAATGGCTAAAAACGCCGCCATATGGAATAAATGCGGGATATGGCAAAAGCAATAAACAAAAGCCCCAAGAAAACACATGTTTTCCTGGGGCCGATTTGCCTGAAGCGAATAGGTTATTGCTTATGCCAGGATCGACTGCGCCCGAATCAGTCTATCCTGAACATGGACGCCGTTCGGACACTTGATGGCACATTCGGAACAATCGCTGCAGCGAACATCTCGAATTTCCTTGGCCAGACCTCTGAAATTCGCAACGGCCTGGTGGTAATTGCCTGCGAAATCATTGTAGGCCAGGAAACGAAGGACATCCGTGACAGGCATGCCTTGCGGGCACTTGCCGGTGCATTCATAGCACATGCGGCAATACGAAGGACGGATCTGCTCATTCATTACATAAAGCAGCTTTTCGTCGGTCGCAGTGTATGGTTCCGACATGGCGCGGAAGTTCATCTCGAGTTCCGGAATCGTCTGCATAAACGGGACCGTGGTTCCAATCGCGGGATTGTTCAGAACCCATTTTATGCCCGCAAGCGGTCCTTCTCCCTTTTTGGCAGGAGGATTGTCAAAGCCCTTCAAATTCAGGCCGGTGAGTGCGACCACGACTTTCATTGCGATCACGCCGATGCCCGCTTCCTGCAGTTTCTTCGTTGCCGCCTCCCGGTACCGCCCGCCGATGGGGAAGCTGTAGGTTGTCTGCATGACATCGAAGATTTTGCTCTTGATCGAGAAATCGGCCATCTTGTTCGGATCGTGGCAGCTGAAGCCGATGAAGCGAGCCTTCCCGGATTTCTTGGCCTGCGCCATGACTTCAAGCGCCTCATCCGGAGCCGGCGTATCCAGGGCATGCATATGCCAGATGTCGACGTAATCCGTCCCGAGCATTTTCAAGCTGGTTTCCAGGTGCTCCATCATTTCTGCTTTTTTTCTGCTGCCGGTCTTAGTGGCAATGTGGATTTTGTCTCTCTTGCCTTTGATAACCTTTGAAAAGATCTCTTCGCTGTCGCCATAATCGCGCGACGTATCAAAATAATTAATGCCCATGTCAATGGCGCGCGCGACAACTTCCGGAACCGGCTTGAATCCAATGCCGTATCCGACACCCGAGACCTTCAGACCCGTTTTGCCCAGGGTTCTATAGACCACCTTGGGACTGGTGGGCGCCGCTTGAAATGTCGATTCCAGCGCGTTGGGTGTTACGAGTCCGGCTGCGGGCAGAGCCAGACCTGCCTGCAAAAATTGTCTTCTTGACGGGTTGGAGCTCACAAAACCTCCTTTGTCTTTTGAGATAATAGACTGTTCGATTGCTCCTGGGTGATTTCCCGGGTAGCCGCGCTACCACCTTACTACCAATTCAGGTAATCGGGATATAAAAATTTCGTGGAAGCGCCGGGTGAAATTCGTGTAACCGTGGCGGAAAAGAGCGGTCAATCCGTCACCAATTTCATGAATGGCGCGAAAGCTACCCAGGCAAACCTCCGGAAATAAAAAACGGAGAACACCGTTCTCCCGATGCTCTCCGTTTCGCACTTACTTTATTTCCGTGACTTACAGTGTTGAAACCAGCTTGTCGGCAATCTCTTCGCCGGTCTCAAACACCGGGGCAGAAGGCTGAATCAATATCTCCGGCAGCCGTCCCCATTTCGGCATAAACATCTCCGGATCCATGATCTTCAAATCCGGGGATATTTCCGGCTGGAAATCCATCATTCCCAGGATGTCTTTCTCGATACTGACGCCGGGAGCGATTTCAGTCAGGATCAGCTTCTGGTTTTCGAGTTTGAACACGCACCGCTCTGTCACAAACAGGATGGGCGCTTTCCTCTTGGCAGCAAAAGCACCGCTGAAGGTGATTTGATCCACCTTCTCCACGAACTTCTTCCCAGTTCCTTCTTTCGTGATGCGAAGCTTTCCGTTCTCGATTACCTCTTCCGACCCGATGGAAAACATTCCGCAAAACACGACTTTCTTGGAATTCTGGGTAATATTGATGAAGCCGCCCGGACCGGCCACGCGGTTTCCGAACCGGCTCACATTCACATCGCCGTTCTTATCCGTTTGAGCCAACCCGACAAAGGTCACATCCAGCCCGCCGCCATCGTAATAATCAAACATGGAGGCATGTTCGATCATGGCTTCGGCATTCACCGCTCCACCAAAATCCAGACCGATCGCGGGGACTCCGCCAAAAACGCCCAGCTCGGTTGTCGTCGTCACTTTGCCGGTCATCCCCTCCTCAGCGATGACGCTGGGGATAACCGCTGGGATTCCAACACCCAGATTAATGACATTCCCGCCGGCCAATTCGGCCGATGCCCGTCGACCGATAATCTTCCGCGCATCCAGTGGAAGCGCCGGGATCCCTTCCATCGGGACCTTGATGTGGCCCGCAAGAACGGGGCTGAAATAGGTAGCCTGGGTTTGATGGTGGTTTTCCGGCTTTGCGACCACGACATAGTCAATCAAGGTACCAGGCACCTTGACATTTTTCGGATGCAAAGATCCGCCCATGGCCAGGTTATGGACTTGAGCAATGACAATACCGCCGCTGTTTTTGACGGCCATGGCAAGCGGCAGCGCTTCCATGATGACCGACTCGTTGTCCATCGTCAGGTTTCCGTTTTCATCTGCAACGGTTCCGCGGATCAATGCGACGTTGATCGGGAACGGCTTGTACAGAAGGAGTTCCTGTCCTTCCAGCTCAATCACCTTGACCAGGTCTTCTTTGGTGATAGAGGTTATCTTGGCCCCTCCCATGCGCGGATCAACAAATGTTCCCAGCCCCACATTGGTAATGACGCCGACTTTTTTCCCGGCAATGGCGCGCCATAGCTGGCAAATAACGCCTTGCGGCAAAAGATAGCATTCGATCTTGTTCTGTTCGATCAGACTGATCATATTGGGCGAAGTAAATGTGTGCCCGCAAATCAGCCTTTTGGTCAATCCTTCGTGGCCAAGATGCGTGGTTCCTCGCTTCTTGTAATCTCCGCAGGTGCAGCTGTGGATCAGCGTGATGTTCTTGGGGTGCCCTGACTGCAAGAACCTTTCTTCAATAGCAATGGCTATTTCTTCAGCCCATCCGGACAGCCCCTGTGTGCTGGCGCCTACCGTAACGCCATCCTCGATTAGTTTGGCAGCTTCCTGGGCTGTGATAACTTTTGACATGCCTTACTTCTCCTTATCCCGCGTGCCGGCGTTCAATAAAGCCGCACCAGGACATTCAGCAATTGGCCGCTCATTTTGGTTATTTGCATCCGGTAAAAGCAAAGCGGAAAACCAAAAACATGCAAAGCAGCGAACCAAAGCATCGATTTGCAGCAGATACAATACCCGAGTTTGAAAACAATTCCCTAAAATGAGCCCCTAGCATATCGCTTTATCCTCGGTGTCTCAATGTTTTTTGGCAGCCCGGAGGGGATATTCAATCAGGCGTGTAAGAATGAGGAATTGGGGGAGATGCAGGACAATTGCCCGGGTCAAAGATATTCGGACACACTCTTGCCTGGTGTGTCCGAATACCTTCAGGCAAAGCTACGCCTTAAGCCGGAAAAGGCTTTCTTTTTTAGCGTAAACAGCGGAATAAAGCGCTGGCAGTTTTCGCGCGCGGGACTCTAGACTACGTCTTCTTCGTCCGAATCCTTAAAATCAGCCATATAATCTAGATCCGTCTCTTCGTTGTGGTCATCATCATACTCACCGAAGATCTGGCCTCCGTTGCGCTCCCGAATGGGCCCTTTTCTGAATCCCATTTCGGTTTTGGGTCCGTAATTGGCTTTTCGCTTCCGAGCCGGCTTGGCATCCGGGCCAAAATTACGGCTGCGCCGTTCCGCACGTGACGAACGCTCATTTTCCATCGGATTTGAAGAAAAATCCGATGGTCCGCCCAGCGAAGGCCGGGGCGTAAATCCCGGTCGAGGCGTGAATCCCGGTCGAGGCGTAAATCCCGGCCGAGGTGTGAATCCCGGTCGAGGTGCCCCGGTGTTCGCTCCCGCAGGCCGCGCATACCCCGGTCTTGGTCCGGAATCGGGACGATTCTCCCGTGCACGGGCTTCATTGATAGTAATGTTGCGCCCTTTGAACGGCTGGTTGTTTAGCTTACGGCTCGCTTCCTCGGCTTGCGCCGGGTCGCTGAACTCGACAAATGCAAACCCTCGCCGTTTACCGGTTTCGCGATCCACCGGAATAATGACGGTCGAGAGTGGTCCGACGGATGAAAAGAACTCCCTCAGATCCGGCTCAGTCACATCGTAGGGAAGATTCCCCACAAACAAACGTACAGGCATACTCTCCCTTTAAAACCCCAACATACGCATACAGCGCACGTCCTCCAGCGACACTTCGGCCATCGAAATGTTTGGTTTATTCATGCGTATTGGATCGGGGTCATGTTGTGAATTGGCGCTGTGTTTTCTTCTATACCTCAGCAGCTGGTTGGATGCTCCTTGAATCCACTTCCTACCGCATAGGCGGAATTTTACACCAAAAAAATCTGAAAAGGCAGCAAGAATTCTCTAAATGACTATTCAGGAGAGGGTTGTTGCACCTCCCCCCTCTCTTCTATTCTTCGGCAGAATCAAAATAATGATTATAGTAGATCCGCTGGGCGGGATTCCGCACGACTCCGGACTGCAATTTCTCAAAGATCGTCCGAGCTGAGCCATCAATGGTCTGCAGCGGCGTAAAACCGAGCGCCTCATTTAGTTTAGAGAAAGAAACCCGGTAATCGCGCGCATCCAGATTAGAGCCATCCCGGACAATCGGAATGCCTCCAAGAGCCGATCCGATCATCTCCGCCACCTGATCGATCTGATAGTTCTGCTCATCCGATCCTACATTAAAAATCTGGTTGCCGACAGCCTGGAGGTTCGATTCCAGACACCGAACATATACTTCAGCCGCATCCTCCACGCCAAGAAGCGGACGCCATTGCCGACCTCCGAACACCTGGATCTTCTTATCCACAAACGACTTCATGCTCATGGTATTCACCACCAGATCGAACCGCATTCTTGGCGAATATCCATAAAGAGTTCCCATGCGCAAAATCGTGGGACTGAAGTATTCATCGCCCATGCCCAGAATTATTTTTTCCGATTCAATCTTGGTGCGCGCATACAAAGAAACCGGGTTCAGGGGAGCGGCCTCATCAAGCAGGTCCGCACCAATTCCGTACACACTGCAGGTCGAGGCATACAAAAACCGGTTGATATGGTGCAGTTTACTGGCCGAGGCCAGCGCCTGGGCGGCCAGCACATTGGTTTCGATCGTCTCGGTCGGGCGCACCTTTGATGCCGGATCCCCCACAATGGCAGCCAGAAGCACCACCGCATCGGTCTCGGCAAGCGAACTCACACAGGTGTGTATGTTTCGCAGGTCTCCCTCAATAATTTCTAGATTTTCATCCCCCGCTAACGGCTCCAGCGAGCGGCGGCCATAAATAAAGCTGTCAAGAATGCGAACCTTAAATCCTCGGCTTAAAAGCTTCTGGGTCAGCACGGTCCCCAGGTAACCCGCGCCTCCAACCACCAGAACTCTCCTGGAGGGCTCCAGCGAACCCGAATCTATTTTGGGAAGGTTATGCATCTGGACCAGGTCTTCCACCGACAATATTTCCACAATTTTCCCGGCGGCGTTGATGATCGGCAAAAACCGGATTCCATGCAACTGCATATCGGAAATCATTTGATCCGCGTTTTGCCGGTTTTTCAGGTCCGCCTGGGTGAACCTGAATGTATGCATCGGATAAGTCCCGATGCCTTCCTCGCTTTGGGCTCCACTGATCAGCAGTCGCCGCAGCTCCGCCTTGGCAGCGGCCCCCAGGTAGGTACCGGATTCGTCCAGCACAAAAGCAACGTCAAAGGAACTCTGCTCAATCAGTTGAATAGACTTTTGTATAGAGGTATTGCGTTCCAGACAAACTACAGGGTATTTCATGTCCACATGCTCCCAACCCCGAATACCGGGGGCGAGCCCGGAATTGGAACAGGGACCGATTCCGATCCCGATTCCGATTACGGCCCCGATTTGCTTTATAACAGTTCACGCCTGGTGCTTCATGAACCAATCGACATATCCGCGCATTGCATCTTCATAGGAGACTTCGGGCTCCCACCCCAGCAATTGGCGTGCTTTCTCCGATGAAATAAACCGTCCCTTGAAATTTCCTTTTCGATCTTCCACAAAAGAAATGGTCGCCTTCTTCCCAATGATCTCTTCCAGCGTTCTAACGATCTGAATCACGCTGATTTTTTTTCGACCGTTCAGGTTGAAGATCTGATTTTCCGCCGCCTTGTTTACACAGGCTGCATTGCCGCGCGCGAGATCACGGATATAAATAAACTGCCTTGATTGGCTGCCATCTCCATGAATAGTGATTGGCTCCCCATGAAGGATGCGCCGGATGAAAATTGGAGTCACGGTTTCCGGGCGGGCTCTTTCACCAAACGGAATACCATAGCGCATGATCGTATAATTGACGCCATACAGGGCATTATAGTTTTTGCAGAATAGCTCGGCGGCAATTTTCGATGATGTATAAATGTGATCTGGATTTCCCGTGGGCGGCGTTTCTTCGGTAATGTTTTCGTCGCCGGCATCGGGCAGGGATCCGTATACCCACTCGGTGGAGGCCAGGATTACGCGCGCAGCGGAGGTACGCCGGGCTGCTTCGAGCACCGCGAGGGTAGCATTGGCCGTAATATCATTCGAAAACACCGGGCTCTCGAGAAATCTGTTTACGTTCGCCTCGGCTGCGAGCAAATAAACAATGTCTCCGTTCTTAACAAGCTGGGATAGACGATCGATGTCCCGGGTATCTCCCCGGACAAAGGCGCATGCCTGGCCATAGTGCGGAGCCTCCAGGTCATAAATAACAACCTCGTGTCCCTGCTCCATCAACGCATCCACCACGTGGGACCCGATAAACCCGGATCCGCCTGCAACAACGATTTTCATGCCTCTTCCTTTTGCTTTATAGGCAGACGGCCCCGGCATGCCCCATCACAATCCGATGCTCGCCAGGGCCGTCTGTCACCGATTCCGTTATTTTTCGTGAATGCAGAACAATGTGTTCTGCCCTCGGAGAAAGATCTCACCCCCCACAATAGCCGGGGAAGCAACGAACATTTGATCCGCCAGGGTATTAGTCGCCAGGACTTCAAAGCTCTCTCCCATCTTCAGAACAACCACATCCTCATTCTCACTGGAGAGATAGAGCTTGCCGTTGACTCCCACGGGGGAAGCCTTGAAGCTGTATGTTTTCGGCAACCGTTGCTGTTGATAATAGGGAACACCTGTTTTGGCGCTATAGCAACTGATCATGCCATTGTCGGTCAGAACATATAACTTGTTATCGAAAAGCACTGGAGAAGCGGTATAGGAATTCCCCTTTGTCTGGCTCCAGACAACCGCATCCGTTCCAGTCAGATCGCCCTCTCTCCCGAGCTTGATGGCCATCAGATTAGGATTAATGTAACCGCTCATGACAAACACCATGTCGTCCTGTCGAACCGGATGAGGGATCACATTGACCCCAAGTCCCCCGCACTCCCAGATCACTTTGCCGGTTTCAAAATCATAGCTGCGCACCCTTTTGGAAGCAGAGACCAGAATTTGTTTTTTCCCGCCAAATTCAAAGACCAGGGGGGCAGCCCATCCGGATTTTTCGTCGCGATTGGCTCGCCAGATTTCATTCCCGGTCTTCTTGTCCAGGACAACCATGAAAGAATCTCCTTCATGGTCAAAAACGAGGATCAACCGATCCCCCGAAAGGACAGGCCCCATTCCCTCGCCAAAGGACATGCGCATTTTCATCTGGATGCCAAAATCCTTCTTCCATACCAGCTTGCCGTTCATGTCATAGCAAAACATCCCGCGGGAACCAAAGAAGGCATAAACAAATTTTCCGTCCGTTACCGGCGAATTGGATGCAAAGCTGCCATATTGGGGGTGGTAGCCTTCATGAGGAACTCCGGTGGTCGCGGTCTGCTCCCATAGCAGCTTTCCCGTTTTGCGATCAAGGCACAGCACTTCAAACTTATGCTCGACCTGCGGGCCCGGCGTCGTCAGGCCCGGCTTGGCTCCGGGTGCAGGCTTGGGGGCCGGAGGCTCCGAGGCTGCCCCGATCTTGACTGCGGTGGTAAGGAAAATTTTATCGCCCCAGATCACCGGGCTGGAATGCCCGCGGCCAGGGATATTTGCCTTCCACTTTATATTTTGCGTATCACTCCAATGCAGAGGCGCATCGCCCACGGCCATGCCATCGGCTGCAGGCCCACGCCAGTAAGCCCAATTCGTGTTCACTTGAGGCGCTGCACTTAAAGCCACCGCACACAACAGCAAAGTTGCCAGAACAGCTTTCATATGTCCCCCTCCGGTTGGTGCATAAGCTTCATCATTCAGGGGGATAAGGTCAAGAGAAACTTGGAAATGGATCCAATAAAGCCGGGCGCAGGCAGTGAGGCGGATTGGTTCCCCATGGACTGCCGCCGGCATTATTTGCGATACAGCACTTCCCTGCTCAATCACATCGCCGGCCAATTATTGGTTCTGAAATATCGGCAGGAAGGCGACTATTGCCCGCGCCGCGCGGAATTCCATCGTTCATCGGGCAACGCAATTGCCGCCTGAGAAGACCGGGGCAGATCAAACGAATGCAGATCAGGAAATGCAGGAATCGAAAATGCGGGATGCATCCGGCACGGGAATCCGAATGCGGTACTCGTTCATTTCCCGTCCTTCGGGAGTGGTGGCCCAGCCGGCAAGGCTGAATCCCAACTCCTGGTAGAATCGGTTCACGGCATCATTCTCAAGTCGATCTGTTGTCAGATTGACCTGAGTGCAGTTGCGGTGCGCAGCCTCCTCGAGGAACGCACGAACCAACTGCTTGCCGATCCCCATATGCTGGGCATTGGGAGCGACGGCAATAGACATCAGGGTGCCGCAGGTAGCTTCGACATTTGCTTTCGAAGGCATCTGAATCGCCCGGAAAAGACGCCCAATGATCCTGGGCCGTCGCAGCACCGGGCGGATGCTTGCCAGGAAGAACCGGAATAAGCGCCCGCGCAGCAGCCGTCTGTAGAAATCAGCAAGATGATCACTGCCGGCAACAAAGCCGGTTACGCTCTCTGCGCTCACAAAAACAAAAGCAATGCCGGAGGGGTCCGCGAGAATTCCGGCATATAGTTCACGCAGAAAACGAGGTCCCAGAAAAGACAAAAAGAACCCCTGGAAGGAAGCCATGTGGATTCGCACGACATCCGGAATATCATCTGATGATAATGGACGTACGCTGTTCACTGCTTTCCATGAAAAAGGTAGATCTGTTTATAAAGCTATTATCGGGAATGCGAGCCTGAACGCAAAGCAAAATCTCGAGAGAAACCGGGACGCAGCTCAACTGAATATGCGATGGCGCCGGGAGTTTTTAACCGGGAGGTATGACATGCGTTTCGCGGCTCTTCGCTCCGGGCCGGAATACCTGGATTTCCTGATGCGTATGGGCTGGCTGCCAACAACGACCCATCCGCTCGAACGGCGAAACGCGGCAATTCTGCCCAGTTGTATCATTTGATCCAGTTTTGAAGCATCCAGCATGCCTTCGCTGTAATCATTGCCTATTACCTCAATCAACATAAGCCACCTCTCTTCCTGACTCAGTTGCGATAGCGCGGACTCCTGAAATCTGAGAATACGTTGCTGTGAATGGCCTGGATAACTTCTCTCGCACCATCCCCGATCCTGCGCCGGGTATTCAGGCCCAGTGTTTTTTTGATCTTCTCGAAGGAAACCCGATAGTCCCGCGGATCTTCGTTCTTATGCACTCTTTCGATTTCAACGGGGAAATCAAGCAACGAGCGGATCACGTCGACAATCTGCCCCTTGGTGTAGTTTTCGTCGCTGCTGCCGACATTGAAGACCTGGCCGCATACCCTTTCGACCGGGCTGTTCAGGACCAGGGTAATGGCTGCCACGACATCCGTTATGTGCACATAGGGACGCCAAAACTGTTCTCCAAAAATCGCGAGCCGGCGGTTTGTGAAAAGCTCCATTGCAAATTCGTTGATAGTAAGGTCAAAGCGCATGCGCCGGGAAAGCCCGTGCAAGGTCGCAAAGCGAAGAATCGTTGGCGCGGGGCATGCCTTGGGGTGGCCGAGAAGCTTTTTCTCCACCGCAACCTTCGTCTCCGCATAAAGAGAGACCGGCCGCAATTCCGCCTCCTCATCGGCCGGCATGCCTGGATCCCTCATCTTGCCATAGTTGCTGCAGGTTGATGAGAATACAAACCGCTGCACACCGGATTGAACGCTCGCTTCAAAGAGAGCCAGCGAGGCATCAAGGTTGATGGACTTCGCCATTTCCGGCATCCGGGAACAGGCCGGGTCGCCCACGATCGCGGCAAGATGAATCACCGCATCCGTTCCGTGACATGCCTGTTCACACACGTCCTGCTTTCGAATATCGCCTGGAATAAACTCAAAATTTTCCTGGCCCAAACATCCAAGCAGCGATTCACCGCCATACATCAATGAGTCCACTACCCGCACTTTGTGCCCGAGGGACAGAAGGCATGGCGTCAGCACAGACCCCAGATATCCGGCCCCTCCCGAAATTAGAATTCGCATTGGACCCTCCTCCTGTCGCTATCGCGTCACATTGCCTGACCCTCAATAACTTCCATTTTCCTTACCGCCACTCGAGCATGATTTCGCTGCAAATAAGAAAAACGTGACAAAAAGCACAGTATTGGCTGCTTATCTTCCGATAGAGTCTACGACGAACGAAGTAGTACCGAACGTTTCTGATAGGCCTGGTGCAAGCTCGCGCAAATATCGAGTCCGGCAAATCAGATTGGAATGTGAAGTGTAAGTACCAGCACCTGCGGTTGTTCCAGTAACAGATCCTCGTGTACCGCCTCCTCACCGGCCTCTAATATCATTTCACAATCTCTCACTATGAACCTGGGCATTGCATAAGGACGGGGAGAATGAAAAAGACCTGTGTGGTTTTTCTTAGCATAGTATCCGTTTTATTTGTATTTGGGCAGGCTTTTGCCTCTGATGCGACATTGGCATGGAATGCCGTGTCATCGGCAGAACTTGCAGGCTATAAGCTCTATTATGGTACGGTTTCAGGCAGCTATGGAACTTCTATCGTTGTAGGCAACAGCACGTCTTACACAATTTCAGGCCTTCAGGCCGGGACAACCTATTACATCGCGATCACAGCATACGATAGCGCTCTCAAAGAAAGTCCATTTTCGGCTGAAATAACGGCGACAACGCCTCAGACGGCGCCATCGATATCCAATGTTCAAAATACACTTCTCACTTCAAATAGCGCCACCATTAGTTGGAATACGAATCTGGCTTCGGACTCTAATGTGGATTATGGATTGGATACGAGCTACGGACTTACGGCATCGAACAGCAGTAATGTCACCAGTCACATCGGGAATCTGGCCAACCTGAATGCCAGCACCCAGTATCACTACCGAGTGCGCTCCAAAACATCGACCGGGGTTCAATCAGCATCGGCCGATTTCACCCTCACCACATTGACCGCTGCCGATACGACTCCACCGGTAATCACCGGGATCGCCAGCAGCAGCATTACCTACTCGGGCGCCGCAATATCGTGGACAACCAACGAGGGCGCCACCTCACAGGTACAATATGGGACAACCAGTCTTTATGGAAGCGCCTCCACGCTGAACAGCACTTTGCAAACATCGCATTACCAAGCCCTGGGCGGATTATCTCCCAGCACGACATATCACTATCGAGTAGTGTCCAAGGACTCGGCCGGCAACATCGCAACCTCGCCTGATTTCACTTTCAGAACCGCGAAACGTCGCCAACAACGTTAGGTGAACATATCCAAAGAAAGGGACATCATTTATGTCGGCTGGAGCATCAAAAGACTTGAATAGGAACCGGTATCACCGAATCATTTTTAATACGAGGCCAATTATGCAGAGACATTCATATTTTATTAGGGCATTTGTGCTGATTGTTTTGCCCTTCCTGCTCCTCCAGGCTCCGTCCTTTGCCGCATCCGGATTCCCCGGTGCGGAGGGTTTTGGAGCCAATACCATCGGGGGCCGTGGAGGACACGTTTACGAGGTAACATCGCTCAGCGACTCCGGCACGGGAAGCCTGCGCGAATGCGTGAATGCAAGCGGTCCGAGGATCTGCGTCTTCAGGGTCGGCGGACTCATCACTCTCAGCACACCACTCGTGATCAGCAACCCCTACATTACCATTGCCGGCCAAACAGCACCTGGCGGGGGGATTACGCTCCGAAAGGCATCTGGAGGCGACGTGTTTTCCACCCGGACGCACGATGTAATCATGCGATACCTTACCGTCAGACCCGGTCCCGGGGGCGAAAACCATGCGGATCAGATCGGAGTGAACAATGTTGCCCTCAATAACATCCTGATCGATCACTGCACTTTTAGCTGGGGTGTGGACTCAAATATTGAAACCTGGTATCGCGTCACCAACGCGACAATCCAATGGTCCATGATTTCCGAGGCGCTCGATTGCAGTACGCATTCCAAAGGATGCCATAGCAAAGGCCTCATGATCGGTGGATTTGCCGGCAACGAGGCGGGGACAACCATGGGCGCGGAAAATGTATCGGTACTCCACAATCTTATAGCCCATAGCGGAGAACGCACTCCACTGATGCAGCTTTGCGGTCCCGCCCAGGTTATCAACAATGTAACCTATAACCCGTACTGGGCTTTTGCCGAACAGCAGGACGACTGCGTTCTCCCCTCAAACAACACCATTAACTGGATCGGGAACTATAACAAGAAGGGACCCGACAGCACATCCAATAGCGGCCTTATTGTCATTCCGGCAGATTCAGGAATCTATGCCGGCTACTCAAAAGCGTATGTTAAGGGGAATATCGGCCCCAGCCGACCGAATGACACGTATCCGGAAAGCAACTGGGTCGATTCCAGGTACCGAACATTCGTGGTGACCTCTCCCGTGGCCGCACCTTCGGTCACGACCACGGATGCCACAACCGCCTTTAACGATGTGCTGGCCGATGTCGGCAACAATCGTGGACTGACTTGCGATGGAGCATGGTTTAATCGGCGGGACTCCATAGATGCCCGAGTCGTAAACGATGTCAAGAACGGCACCGGCCACATTATTGACGATCCCGCCGAAGTCGGCGGCTGGATTACGCCGGCTCCGGGCACGCAATGCCAGGATTCCGACCATGACGGCATTCCCGATGCCTGGGAATTACTGCATGGCCTTAATCCCGCAGATCAGTCCGATGCAGCCAAGGTAAATTCAAGCGGATATACCAATCTGGACGAATACCTGGCGGGATCCGCTGTCATCAACACACTGGCAGCTCCCACCGGCCTGCATGTCGTGAATGTCAATTAAGTGAGAGCGTGGAGGCCTGAGGCCACAGTCCTCAGGCCCCGCACTTGCCTGCCAATCCTCTTTACCTTTCACCCTGTGCCGCTCGATAATCCCATGAATGCTTGAATAGACGCCCGATGTCCGGCATGCGCTGTCCGATCCACCTCTTCATAGGATGCTGCACCCTCTTTTCGATGCCTGCATGTATTCCATAAGCGGCACATAGCATTATTACAACCGTACCCCACAGCAATATGTGAGCACTGATGCCTGGATATAAGGAATTGATAATTGCAAAACCAATATTCTGATGGATCAGATACAACGGATAGGTCATCCCTCCTACCGTCAGCCAGCTTCTCCGCCCCAGCCAACCCGTGCGCTTCAGTGCAATAACAAGCATCAGGAAATAAAACGAAACAATTATCAGACCTACGCCATAAACGCTCATTGCAACATGGTAATGCGCTTCCTGCATTCGTGCTCTTCCCAGGGACTGGAAAAGTGCCAGGCCCAATGACGAGGCAACCAGCAGTGTTCGGCCCGGGGAAATGCCCTGAGACCAGATCAGATAATAGGCAGCCCCTCCGATGAAATACGCCGCGTAGTCGACAATCAGCAGATTCTGCAGCAGCCGTGAGACGGGAAACGCTTCCAAAACGATCGATACTATCATCCAGCAATAAAGAAATGTTTGGGCCCTGCTCATTTTCCCTAAGGCCAGCACAATGGCCACGAGCACATAGAATCGAATTTCGATGAAAAGCGACCAATAAACTCCATCAATCGAAGGCACACCTATAAATTCGCTCAACATTGTCATATTCAGGAAATACTGACCCAGCGATGATGAATACTGCGGGTCGCGTGCAATAATGGAAACTGCATAGGTGATGCTGCAGCATGCCCAGAATGCAGGATAAAGCCTGACGACTCTCGATATCACAAAACCGCGCAGGCTCCCGCCCTTCGCGGTCATGATGATCACAAATCCGCTTATCATGAAAAAGAGGTCCACGCCCATGTATCCGTATTTGCTCAGTGGCACCAAAAGCAAATACGGCATGGTGCACATGCCGTCTGCGGCATATCCCCTGAAGGAATAGTGATAGAAAACCACCGCAAGGGCGGCGACAAATCGCAGGAGGTCTACTTCATGGACCCTGGCGTTCATTGACATACCATCATTCCAATAAAAGGGATTGGCGGAACCGGCCGCATTACTGCGCAGGAAGTTTTTTTCCGAAGGCAAATATGCTCGTTCTAAGAAACCCGGGGGCGTGTCTCTGATGGAGCACTCCCAGAAAATACACAATGCTGGAGAATGCGAGATAACTCGGGGATTCCTCATACCCGTAGACAACGCAATAAAATCCGTGCCGAATCATCATTTTCCTGATCTTCGGAATGCTATTGCACCGGTATAGCGTTGGGAAAACGCTATCCTCCGTTCTTGAATTCTGTGCAATTCTCAAAATTTTCGCATGGTGCTTGTTCGGAATTATCCTCGCGCACATTGCAACATAGCTCCATTGATTGGGCGTTCGGAGGCACAAGTATCCTCCGTCCTTTAAAACACGATGCGCCTCGGAGAAAAACCGTTCGGGCTCCTCAACATGCTCCAGCACGCTGTCGGACACGATGACATCTATCGATTCGCTCTCGACCGGCCATGCATTCCCCTGGATGAGTCTAAATTCGTCGATAAATGGGTTGGATTGAGCCTCCGCATCAACGTCAATGCCAATAACCTTGAATACTTTTCCGCGGATTGTTCTGAGCTGTTTCCGAATTGAAACCTGGTCCTTGCCAATCGTGCTCTTGCCACAGCCCACATCAAGAACCACATGCGAGATCTTTATCAGGCCGTTCAATCTTGTGAAGAATGCAATCGTGGAATCGATATCGGTGAAATTGCCAAACCGCGCTTCCGGATAAAATATTTCCTCGGTCTTCATAGCGGGGATGGTCTCTCAGAATGGCGCCAGGAACCCTGATTTTATTTATGAAAATATTGCAGCCTAATTCACACCGCTGCCGGGATTAAGCGTTCGCTTGATCAGCTGTATGATGGGAGCCGCATTGTCCGGCACTTTCGCGTGTGAGAACAGGCGTTTGTATTCGGGCAGATCCCCTAATACCTTTTGTATCGAACAAAGAAAGGACTGTGGATCGCCGCTGTCAAAAAGCACACTCGGGATGGGCCGGGGCATTGAATTACTTGCCACTACCGGCACTCCCAGCCAGATGGCTTCGCGAATGGAGGAGCTGTCGCCTTCGCTCCTTGTCGGTCGCAGAAAGATATCCGTGTATTTAAGCATGGGCCAGAAAACGTGTTCTTCCGACCGAATATAAACGCACTCCGCAAATCCGCTCTTTTCGACATAGCTCCTGAGCTGCCGGATCCGGTCTTCATGCATTTCGCCATCGTAAACACTGAACAGGAAGCCGGCGCAGGGATAGTCTTCGAGGATCCTGGGAATAATGGAGAATAGCAGATCCACGCCGTACATCCGGCCCCTTGCATTGATCCACAACTGTCCATTCGCAGCCAAAATCGGAGTATGCCTTTGCGCAAATCCTATGATCGATGCCGGAGGCTCGGTGTCAGGATCCGTTGGCACGATGAATCCGGGGATTACATGCACTTTGCTCGCGCAGACACCCTGTTGCAATATGACGTTGGCAAGGTGTGGAGAAACGGCAACTATATGCTCTGCCTGTCGAAGTGACAGCCTGGTCATCCATTTCGCAAACCATGGCCCCTTGGCCAGGGTTTCCAGGATTCGTTCTTCACCAATGCGAAGAATATAGCGTTTCCGCCTGAATACTTTGAGCAGGAACGCAAGAAATCGAACCGTAGGCTGGCTCGTAAAGATGTAGAGGCACTTCTCCGGCGCCAGCAGCGCAAACCTTATGAACCATGATAATTGGTTGTCACGTATGCATAGCACCTGGGGAGGATTTTGTCCTTTGCTCGCACGGTTGTATACGCGAGTCCTGATTCCCTCCCGTTGCAGACACTCCAGCAACCGGAAGACATGCGTACCCATTCCTCCCCAGGGCGGAGGATAAGTCCCCCAGATCGCCAGATCCCATTGCCGCTTGCCGTTACATTTGTTTTGTCCGATTCTCATGACCTGGGCCCGGCCGGGTTCCCTTCCGGTCTGCGCAACAAAAATCTCGGTCTTCTTGTGAAGGCATCAATGACGGTCAGATCGTTATCATTGGCATACGTATGCATGGCCAACATCTTTTTACCCCAATGCGGACGAACCGATTCCACGGTTGTTTCCTGATATTCAGTCTCGGTGAGGATTTTCACTTCATTCATATCAAATCCATATCCGTACATCGTCGTACAGTCTTGTGACGGGCGATAAATCCTGCCGTTATCCATAAAAATCCTGCCTGCCGGCCGGGCCTTTCTGGCATCCGATACAATCGGGTTCTGATGATGGGGATGCCACTGAGCCGTACGAAAATCATCAGCGTAGTAAAGGAATAATTCCACTTGCGGATGTGCCGCGGCGGGATCAGCCATGGCCGTAAACAACCACCACCTGTTCGCGTAGTGAAACAGCGTCGTATCGACTGCTTTTACATGGTTCATCAAATGCATTTTAAAATGCCAAACGAAAGGGAAGCTTTCGCATTCATAAAGATCGATGGCATTGGCGTTTTGAGATTCAGGGATCATGTAATATGTGTCCTCCCATTGGAAAACCAATGGGTAGGACAGATGATTTTTCGTGCGCAATATCGGGACCGGACTCTTCCAGTTGCCCTCGCAATCCATCTCTATTACGGATATATGGCCCTTTTTGTCTTTATACAAAAGCTCCTCAATGAAGATGAAGTATTTGTCTCCTGACCGAATAACCATCGGATCCGCCCAAAACCTGTCTTCTGGAGGCATCATCACGCGAAAATTCCCATAGTCACGCCTTGAACCGCTGCCAACGTCGAACAGGAGATACCATGTATCTTTGTAAACCATGCGCTGCGCCACCGCGCCGAAAGACCGGGCAAATATTTTCGCGAATAGCAGCAGCGACCGCAGATTGGAAGGAACACCGTAGTTGTGCGAGGTGCCCGCATGACAATTGGCATTGCTCTTGCGGACCTCCTGAAGATACCGACATTCGCCGATCTGATGCAGCATTTCAATCTGTCGCGGCAAAAGAGAGGCGGCAGCCCAGAAATAATAGCTTCTGTTCCGGCTGGGTGAAAGCGGGTAGGTAGAATACCAGGAGCGACAAAGCGCTCCAGAAAAATTTAACGATCCTCCGGCCGCTCGGAGGGAAGTACCCGTTTCCGGATGGTTATTAATCACCTCCCAAAAGCCCGGCAAATAATTCGGCGCCAGGGTGTCATCTGAGTGCCTGTAATACCATGTGCCATATCGTGAGGCAGCCAAGCCGGCAATATTCAAACAGGAAAAACCTATCTGCACCAATACATCCAGATCGTACTTGCGAATTTTGCAAATCGTCGAGCCGTCCAATGCACAGAAGAAGCGGCTGCGTATCGGCATTACCTCCATGGAGGGAATCTGCGCCGGGAAAGAGGTGATTTCTCTCGGCAAAAAGGGATCCATTTCTCTTCGAAATACCCTCCCGTCAACCCGGCTCAAGAGGCGGTATGCAAGCGGACTCGAGGGACACCCCTCATGACGATGTCGATTCCCAGCGTTGACAATAAGCAGCTTAATCTCCGCACATCCGGATTGGACACAACGCTCAATAGCGTAATGCGCCCATGCGGGGATGGTATAGGAATCAACCATCAAACCCAGTTTGAGCTTGCGCTGAAAGGTATCCATTGAAATATTTCCAGCGTCCTCTGAGTGGAAATCAAGCTATTGTCAAATCAGGCTTGAACCTGTCGCTTCGCAAAGGAAGAGGGTGTGAGCCCGGGGCCGGGAGTGGAGACCGTTTGTCGACCACATTCGCACTGATGACAATCAGGCTCAGGAAAAGCCAGGTGGGTTTGGCAAACTCCCAGGTCAAAGTGCAACATCCAATGAGCCAAATCGCGAAAATCGTCATCCAGAGCCGGGACAGCCCCTTTGGCTGAGAAACAGCTTCCCGCATAACAACAACCAGCAAGTATCCATATATAAAAATGCCTACAAGCCCCAACTCCGCCGCAATGGAAAGGAAAGAGTTGTGCGCAGCGGCCCCGAGGATTGAAGAGTCCCGGAGCGCGCCACTGCCAATGCCGAGGAATGGATGCTCGACAAACAAATGCATGGCATCCATCCACACCTGCCGGCGCCCTCCGAAATCCAGGGCCGCAATTGATTTGGAGATGGTAGCCAGGCGTTCTATCTCGGCCTGAGGCGCATAGTAAAGAACAAGACCGGAGGCTCCCAGAAGAACAGCTATGATAAAAATGCGGGCGGACAGCTTTATCCTGGCGCTGGTACAAAGGACAAACAACACAAAAGGAATGACGGCCACGAGAAAGGTTCTGCTGGCCGTCAGGGTAATTGCAAAGAGAGACACCGGTATATAGGCATAGTTCAGCATCCACAAAATGCGACTGCCTCGCGCGTCGCCCAACGAGGTGACAAAATGCCACGCAATGGGCAGACCTATCGTCAGAATAATGGCGACCTCTACAGCATTGAGACCAACACCGGAGTATCGGTCGGTGGAATAGGGATCAATCTGCATGCCATTGATGTAATTGTAGATTGTTCCCCCGATGGTCAGATAAGCGCCCAGAATATATGCCTGCAATGCAGCCATCAAAGCCTTGCGCGTGGTATACAGGTCCCACAATATCCATGCCAGGAAGGCGAGTTGAACATAGGTCTTTATATGCAATAAGGTCCGGTCATCCGCCTGACTCCAGTACAGGCTGGCCGCATTCCAAAGCACGAATACGAACATGGCCAGATGAAAAGGATGTGCGCGGCAGATACGCGGCTTTACCACAAATGAGCCCAGCCATGCCACTGCGGTAAGGATTCCAAGAAATCTGGACAGCGTCCCCAGATCCCCTATCGTGACCGCATTTTCCCAGGGGATGGTGAAGACAACCGCCAATGACAACCAGAAGGCTATCGTTTTCATCGCGGAGTTTGGAATTGGGTGGTACCCAACAGCGCGCTCTGATACTGATCGATCACTTTTTCCGACGCATAGGGTTGCCAGCTTTCAGGCGGCGGCAGGGATGCTTTTCCCGAAAGCGCATCCCTCATCGCCCTGGCCAAAGTGGCTTCATCGCCGACGGGCACCAATTGACCATATTCATGTTTTTGTAAAATTTCACGCGGACCACTGGGACAGTCCGTCGACACAATCGGAATGCCGCAATAAAGAGCCTCAATCAGCACTGTGGGCAGGCCTTCCGATCGGGAGGAGCATACAAGCAAAGCGGACCTGGCCATATACGGGTATGGATTCGAGACAAACCCCGGGAGCATCACCTTGTGCTCCAGATGAAGGTCTTTCAGGAGTTCCTCCAGGCGGGGCCTCTCCTCGCCTTCACCCAGGATTATCAGCCGGGCGGATTGATCCCCGGCAATGCGGGCAAATGCCCGTATAAGCATGCCAAAATCCTTTTCGGCTGTCAGACGTCCCACGGCCAGGATCACAGGAGGACTTCCCGGCGCGAACCATGGATGCTGCAGCGGTTCCCTGGTTCTCAATGCCAGGTCCCGCGTCACAACAGGATTGTAAATCACCCGGATACGCGTGCGGGGGATTCGAGCCGTGCAGGCCAGGTCCTCGGCAACACCCTTGGAAACCGCAACGATCTCATCTGCTCTGGGATAGAAATTGCGGACAAGCAAAAGTATCAGTTGGCGATACCATACCGGCAGGTTCCTGTAATGATGTGAGAATGTATTGTGTTGGCTGATCACAACACGCCGCGGAATGCCGGTGATGCGCCGGGCTTCCAGCGCAACAAAATTGGCATTCAGTGCCGAAAGAAGGTAGTCCGGCCGCTCGCGTCGGAGATAGGCGATCATAGCGGGCAGACTTCTGCAGGCCCTCCACATCCTGATAGGTCGGCGGTTGAGCTCAACAATGCGCACGGTATCCGGAATTTGGTCCAGATAGGGACCCTCTGCCTGGGCTAGAACCAAATCCACCGACAATCCGCGATCAGCAAAGCCCGCAGCAAGGTTGAGCATGATCCGTTCTGCTCCGCCTTCATACAACCCGGGAATAAACACGGCCAATCGCTGTTTTGAAATCATCGCCAAAACTGCTTACTCGATGGAAGTGACCAGCGCCATTTGAACACGTCGCCACACTTGCCTGCGCTGTTTCCGGGACAGACCCAGATAAAAGCCAAATATCAAGACAAGCCCAAATGTAGCTCCGACGCAGAAGCCAAGGCGGATCCAACTGCCGATAATGCCGACAGGCCAATTTCGCAATACGAAAAGCGCGAGTCCAAAAATGATGCCTGTTGTCAAAGCAGGCCTTAATACCTCTTTAAGCTGCGCGGTCCATGAGATATTCAGCAATCGACTGATCAAAGCAGGGTAGCCCAGGCTGAGAATAAGTCGCCCGAAACAGAGCCCTAAACACAATCCCATGATTCCCGCCTTGAAATATCCGACAAGCACGCCCGCGGCAAAGGCTGACAGAGCAGCCGAACACATTCCCATCAAAACCTTCCGTCGAAGGCAGAGCGTGAGGTCGATGATACTGGCGTCATTTCGGATCAAGACAAATTGAAAGGCCAATAAAGTGACCAGCAGAGTAGCCATGGGACCGACATAATGCTCCTTGCCGACCCAAAACTGAATAAAGGGCCCATTCCATATCAGGACGGTGGTACCCAAAGAAGTTGCAAGAAGCCAGGTAAGCAGCATGATTTCTCCCCGAACTTGGACGGCCTTCTCAAGCTTGCGCGAACCGATGATGCCTCCAAGTCCAGGGGTGATTCCAAATACCATAATCGCCACAAGCGTAATCAGCGTTTCCGGCGCATATTTGGACAATGAATATTTCGTCACCGATTCAACCGAATCAAACATGCCAAGCACAATAACATCCGTTGCCAGCATGATATTCGTGAGCACATTCCAGCCCATAAACCATCCGCCCAAACCCAGGAAACTTCTCACTTCCTTGAGCGATGGCATCGCCCATCCAAACCAGGGAGCCCATCTGCGCGCAACGTATAGAAAACCAAGCCCCGTCAATAAAACAGTACCCAGGGAAGCACCAGCCACGCCCAGGATTCCTATTTTGAAATATAGCGCCAGACAGGTGAGCCCGCCTCCGACAAGAACAAATGCGGAGGACAGACACATACACTTGTAGCCAAGATTTTCTCCTTCCAGGGCCAGTTGGGGAATCATGGCAATATTGGAGGTGATCAATTGAATGACCAGAATGGCGGAAGCCAGGCGCACATGCATGGCGAGCTTTGCCGGGGCATCTATCCAATCAGGCATATACCATGACAGAATGGCCCCGACGGCAGCAATTATGGGCAAAAAAATGCCACAGACTGCCAGCGCACTACCGACGTGACGGCGTTTGACTTCAAAATCGGAGCAGGTTTGTTCGTGTGCAAGCGTGTACTTCAGGGCCTGGGTTGCGCCACCGCTTGCCGATGCAATTCCCGCGGTCCGCTGCAAAACCTGCCACGTACCGAAAAAGAAACTGCCCAAGCCAGCGACGAGCAGTGGGGTAATCACAAATCCGACAAAAAGCCGTGCCCCATAATCCACACCGGCCGCCAAGGTGCTGAGCGACGCCTTTTTGGTTAGCGTGTTATCCGCAAGGAATCTTGAAAACAGGCCATCCGTGCTTGTGCCCGAGTAACTCATCGGTATCATTCAGACCCAGTGAAAGCTCCCATCGATAATAGCGGGTACCGTGGCGTCAGGCGACGCTATGCTGGTCTCTCCACGCCATGCCGGCCGTGGCGGCCCCCGCTTCTGAGGCAGCCAGTTCCAAATCACTGTCTACCATGTTCCGAATCAGTTCGTGAAAACCAACCCGGGGCCTCCAGCCAAGGCTCCCCCTGATTTTGCGGGAGTCTCCCAGCAGGGAATCAACTTCAGTAGGGCGGAAATAATTCGGATCAATCTGGACGAGAGTTCGGCCATCGGGTCCGACAGCGTGTTCGGCGGCCCCGATTCCCGACCATGCAAGACGGATCCCGGCGCAGTCAAAAGCAAATTCGCAAAATTCCCTCACGGAGTGGTTCTGTCCGGTGGCCACGATATAGTCATCCGGCTCGTCGGCCTGCAGCATCCGCCACATGGCTTCGACATAATCGCCCGCAAATCCCCAATCCCGCCTGGCATCCAGATTTCCAAGATACAGTCGATCCTGGAGTCCCAATTTGATCCGGCCAACGGCCCGCGTGATTTTGCGTGTAACAAAAGTCTCGCCTCTGCGGGGAGACTCGTGATTGAAGAGAATCCCGTTAACGGCAAACATTCCATAGGCCTCGCGGTAGTTGCGAGTGATATGAAACGCGTATGCCTTTGCAGCGGCATACGGACTGCGCGGATAGAATGGAGTCGTTTCGGACTGCGGCGATTCCGGGCTCATGCCAAAAAGTTCCGAAGAGGACGCCTGATAAAAGCGCGCATCAATCGCGGTCTCGCGCATGGCTTCGAGGATTCGGATGGTGCCAACACCGGTTATCTCCGCCGTATATTCGGGGATCTCAAACGACACTTTTACATGGGATTGAGCCCCCAGGTTGTATACCTCATCCGGCTGCACATCCCTCAGAATCCGGTTGAGTGAAGAGGCATCATTGAGATCTCCATAGACCAGATGCAACCTGCGCCCCTTCTCATGTGGATCCTGATAGAGATGATCGATGCGACCTGTGTTGAAAGAAGAAGACCTTCGAATCACTCCCCAAACCTGATAGCCCTTATCCAACAGCAACTCTGCGAGATAGGACCCATCCTGTCCGGTGATGCCGGTGATCAGTGCCTTTGCGCTCATGTTTGCACTCCAGAGTGGAACAGGTTTCCATTCGTTGTCCGTCCCTTTTGCTGCGCGCGATACCAATCAATCGTTTTCTCCAGTCCTTCCAGCATTCCAACCTTGGCCCGAAAACCAAACCAATGCTGAGCCCTGGTTGTATCGAGACTCCTTCTGGGCTGACCATTGGGTTGCTTCGCATCCCATACGATGCAACCGTCAAATTCCGTAAGCTCCGCAATCAGGTCGGCAAGATCGGCTATGCTGATTTCCATACCCGTCCCAATATTGACAGGCTCCGCACCATCATAGTGTTCAGTTGCGCGAAGAATTGCCTCGGCACAGTCTTCCACATACAAAAACTCCCTGGTTGGTGTTCCGTCGCCCCACAGGACAATTTCATGAATCCCGCGCTCCCTGGCCTCAATGCATTTCCTGATGATTGCAGGAACCACATGGGAGGTACCGGGATCGAAGTTGTCTCCAGGGCCATAGAGGTTGGCAGGAAGGAGATATATGGCATTGAAATTGTATTGAAGGCGGTAGCTTTGGGCCAAAACAAGGAGCATTTTCTTTGCCAATCCGTATGGCGCGTTCGTTTCCTCAGGGTATCCATCCCAAAGCGTTTGCTCCTTGAACGGCACCGGCACGAGTTTCGGGTAAGCACAAACAGTCCCCAGCGTCACAAACTTCCGGACTCCCGCCAGGCGGGCATGCTCCATCAGCAGCGCCCCCATCACCAGATTGCTGTAGGCAAATCTGCCCGGGTTGGTTTGATTGGCGCCGATGCCTCCCACTTCCGCAGCCAAATGGATTAGAACATCGGCCTGAAAGTCATTGAACAGCCTCTTGACTGATTCCTCATGCGTCAGATCATAGTCATCGATAGTCGGCGCAAAGACATCCCTGCAACCCATATCCTGAAGGGCTCGGACCACGTGTGTCCCCAGAAATCCGGCCCCACCCGTCAATGCTATGCGACTGTTTTGAAGTTCCATGTTACCCCTCACCACCATTCAGTTTTTCCAGCCATTCCTCACGCCAGAAGAAATAGCAATTGCGGTCGCAGCGTCCATAGTGGGTTGTACCTCTGCAATTCAATCCTTCGAGCAGGAAGACGCCGTTGCATCTTTTGACCTGATAGTCCCGTTCATCAACAAACCGCTCCATCCGCTTCAACACTCGCTGCGTAGTGCCGCAATAGGGTGACATTTCAATCGGCATGAACATGCATCCTTTGAGTATTCCCCACTCGTTGAGTGTGGCGCCAATTTCTTCCTTTGATTTCACGCGGACAAGGTCGCCGGCCTGCAGGGATGTTGATTCCCCAGGATGCGAGGCGACGACATCGTAGGGCCTTTCCCGAAGCACCCCGCGAAGTCTTTCGAACAGCATACTGCTGGAGGTTTTAAGTTTTCTGACCTGATCCGCCTTCATGCTGCGCCGGATCAGGAGCCGCAATCGCCGGATAAAACCTTCTGGCGGTATCATGGCAAGCCCCTCGGAAATCTCCGGGATACTGGGCAACTGACAGTCTCCAGACGTAGTGGGCATCACGGTTCGCCTCAATTAAAACGGTATGGCCTGGCACCGTCATTCATTATCAGGAGCGCCAACACCTGGCGGCCTGACAGATTTGCCGTGCCTGGTCTTCAGTCAAGGAAGGGTATGTCGGCAGCCCAACCACACTCTCGGCCGCCTGGTGCGAATTTGGAAAATTGCGAAGTCCATAGCTTTCCGGGCAGGAATAGCGATAAGACCAGCTTAAATCAATTCCACGGGACTGCATGTGTTTATAGAAGCCCCATTTGTTTTCAGCCCATACAGGATATTGGATCCATGCAGGCGCTGATGCCGGCAGCGGTTCAATCAAGGTCAGATCACATCGATTTGAAAGCTCTTTCTGATAGATCCGCGCCAGGGACTGGCGCCGCTTCAGGTTTGAACTGAGTCGATCCAGTTGTCGCAGTACAAGAAGCGCCGAGGTATCAGGGCATAAACGGAATGACGTCCGGGCTCGTTTGCCATCGGAAGGCGCAACCTCAAACATCTTTTCGTGCTTCAGCATTCGGTAGCCGAGGTGCGTGATGGGATAAATGCGTCTCAGGCTAAGTGTCTTCCTCGCAAGAGCACGTACGGCCGGCATCCCTGCGGTTTGATTCGTTCCCGATGTCTCGAGAACGAGCCGAATCTTCCCGGCCAAACCATCGTCGTTTGTTAAAAGGGCGCCGCCGCCCTCCCCGGAAATTACTTTTGTGGAATGAAAGCTCAGGATTGTTGCGTCGCTCCGCTGGCCGAGGATTTGGCCTTCAAACTCGGCTCCGAGCGCCGGCGCCGCATCCTCGACCATCAAAACATCTTTATTCCCAAAGACATTCTTGAAGTCGGCGACGCTGCAGGGAATGCCAAACAGGTGGGTGGCCAATGCTACCGTTACTCTCTCGGACGACGACTCTCTGATTGTATCGATAGAGACATTGAGGGTACGTCTGTTTATGTCGGCAAATACGGGATAATACCCTGCCCTGTATACCGCCTGCGGAACAACAATGCAGGTATAGGCGGACATCAGGACGCCTCCAGGCCTGTTATAAGCCATCAATAGGAGACGTAATGCCTCCCTGGCACTCTCGAGCAGGAAAACGTTGCTTACGCCATATAGTGCCCGGATACGCGAGCAAAGCTGGTTGCGTGCGCTATCCTTTGCAGAGGAATGGAGCGCATAGACAAGATCTTCATAGGAATACGTCGGAGCATTGCGTGCGAGCATCACTTCAAACCGGCGGAACTCTGAATAGCCTGGTAGTATTGATCGGCGGCTTTCTTTCGCGAATAATTTGCCGTCACATGATCGCGGCCGCGCATTCCCATCGACTCGCAGCCTCGCGGATCCCTGAATAGTGAAAGGATGGCTTCCGCCAATGCGGCAGGTTCCTCCGGAGCAACACACAATCCGCACCGCACGGCATCAAGGAGAGACGCCACATCCGTCTGTGGATGAACAGTAGCCACAATAGGGCGCCCGCTCGCCATAATGCTGTAGGTTTTGGACGGGATGGACTCCATCACGATATCGCGTCTGAGGGAGATGAGGCCGACATCCGCCAGGGAATATACAAGAGGCACATGTTCCCGCGACAGGAATGGAAAGAAGAGAACATTCTTCAGCCCGGCCTCTTCTGCCCTGCGCTGAAGCCCGGCCTTGGCGGCACCCTCGCCAACCAATACAAACACGATCTCCTCTTGCTTCGCTAAAAGCCCGGCCGAGGTCAGAACTGTCTCCAAACTCTGAGACAAGCCCAGATTCCCTGCATAAAGCACCACAAATTTGCCAGACAACCCCCATCGGCGACGCAATTCATTGTCACGCGGCAGCGGTCGGATAAAACCGGTGTCCACGCACACAGGGATCACTGAAATTTTTTCGGGAGCAACTCCCTTCTGAACCAGGTTCATTTTGAAGCCGTCGGTGAGAACCGATATGTGCGCGGACCGATGATAATAAAAACGCTCAATTTCCCCCATTGCCTGCAGGATGCGCTTGTTTCTTATGATCGAAAGCCTGGCTAGAACATCGGGATAAATGTCGTGAATGATGTATATAAATGGTATACGCGCTATCATCGCGGTAAGGAGCAGCGGAAATCCGGTCCAGAAGCAGGGCGCATCAGCCAGCACAATATCGGGCCGGGAGATCCTGAATGCGGAAAGCGTGGCGGAGAGACCAAAGGATGCGCAATGAAGAAGTCTGCGGGACAAAGACTCCTTTGAAGCCGAAGCAACCCGGGTCCGGACAATATGGACACCGTTGATATCCTCACGCTTGAGAGGCTTCGGAGATACTTTATCCATGTCCGGACCTGGCAGTGGGCGCGTCGGCAGCGATGTTATGACTGAAACATTACAGCCAAGCTGAATCAGGTCCTCGCACAATGCGGTAAATATCGGAACACTCGCCGCAAGATCGGGCGCGTAGAAAGGGGTGATCATGAGAACATTGATCGAGCGCATCTGCAAAACTCCTGCCATGCGGAAAACATCGAAGCAGAACTTTTGAATCCTACCTATGTGTTAATTTTTGGCAGTCAACACCTGCCCAGGCGGATGAAGGCAAACGGGCCAGGCCTGCTGATCCAGCGGACGCTGTCCCTCCAGATAAAACCGAAGCATGCCAACCAGTTTGGGCAGGAACGAGTGTACAGACATACGGATTGAGAGCTTTTTGAGAACGCCCACCAGGGCCGGCTGGACCATGGGCGCCAGCCAGGGATGCAACACAACGCGCTGACGCACCGGTCTGGCCACGTACCCCATCCTGAACTTGAACTCATCCACACTGGGAGAAGCATCCAGCGACTGAAAAGCGTAAAACAGCAAAGAGATCCCGGGCCGGTTCACCATTGTTTGCGTTACCACGAATGTAAGCGCGTTATTCACACGTTTTCCCAGGTATTCGTGATGGCATTGCTGCGACAGAAACTCGCAGCAGTCCCCCATTTGAAAGGTCAATAACGATGCCACCAGCCTTTCTTCCGCTATTGCTCCCCAGGCCTCAAATCCCGGGAGCCTGGCTGCCAGATTGCACCTCCGGTGCCACCTGGATTCGTCGAGATCGAGCTTTCGGCTCTGCCGATCCACAGTGTCTTTCTCAAGTGCCCAGCCCTCTTCCGCCAATCGTCGAAGGCTGATCGGCTCTACCCTGCAGTTATTCAAACCGGTTCGCACATTTTGGCGGCTGCGCCGGTCAAGAATCTCCAGGCTATATTTGGCCGCCTGATAAACGGCATGGTAGCTGATGCAACCCAGCGGGCTCTCGAGAGGTGCGGAATAGCGCAACGCGAGCGCGCGGCTTTTCACGAGGATCTTTCCCAGTTCCTGCTCGGAGGGCTGTACAAGCCAGTGATAGGGAAAGGCCTGGTAAGCCCCGAACCCGGCGTCAAACCAGAAACTGCTGTGAGTCCGCAGTACCCGGTGGCCCTGGCATCTCAGCCATTCGGCAAAGACTTCAGCGTCCATATGCACACCGCTCGGGAATAAAGGCCACCGGATTCATGGGAATGGCAATCATTGGGAAAATCGCCCAATTGCACGTCATTGGCTATTCCGCAGAGAAGAACCTGCGAGTTTTAGGGACCTTGGCTGGCCATACGCCATCTGCAGATCATGGAGATGTCCGGAGTTTCCTGAATACGTCAATAAGTCACAGCGAGTCACCTCTTGGGTGTGAATCCGGCTATCTTCAGGCACATACAGGTGCACTTGACTGGGGACGGGCCATTGGTATCCCTTGATCTGGAATGGCTGGGCCATAAGCGTCCGGGCGCGCCGGAGCACGGTCTCAGCCGCCAGATCGTCCCCCAAGTCGTCGAAAAGCAAAGCAAACTCGCAGTTGCCGGTATAGGACAAAGTGTCGCTTTCTCTCGTGCAGCCTGCCAGCCGCCTGGCCACCTGTCCCAATAATTCCTGTGAGGCATGAATCCGGTTCCCGTCCACCAGGCGGCTGGAGTCCTCCAGATCGATGGTCAGCAGCGCCGGCGTTGTGTGATAGCGCCTGGCGCAGGCCAATGAATGCTGCAACCGCTCTCGAAGAAGCGTCCCGTTGGGCAACCCTGTCAGCAGATCGTGCTGCGGCAGTGAATCCACACGATGCTGCGACCACTCGAGATACTGAATGGACTCCGTGGGACGATTTTCATTCCCATAGGCCAAAAGGTCGTCCAGAAAGACAGCCTTGATTCCGGCTCTGTCCATGAGCTCAAAGATTGCCTCTTCAAGGCCCTTCAGTACATTGGGAACCGTGTATACGATCAGTCGGACATCATGTTCCTTGATAAGCAAAGGAAGATCTCCAATCCCGCCCAACACCCGGCTGCCATGCAACTGCATGCCTTGATTGGTCGGGTCTTCCGTTGCAACGATTCCCACAATAGAAAAGGCATGACGGAAGATGTCGCGCCGGAGGAGCCAGTTGGCGACCTGAGAGGCTTCGCCATCGCCCACAATCAGGACACGCTCTCCCATCCCTCGCCTTTTTCCCGACGCCGTCATCCGACCCTGCGTAATCCATGTCAGAAGCCGGAATCGATAACGCACAAAAATAAACCCGCTCTGCGCCAACAGGCCGGTACAGAGAATCATCCCAAATGGAAGAGGCGGGAATGCAAACCACTGGAAACTGGATTGCGCCTCATTGAGAGACAGGGCGATCAGAGTCCCTGCCCCCGCGGTAAAAAACAAGCCAACCGCGTCTTCGGCATTGGCTCTGGACCAGATAATGCGATGCAATCCGGCCAGGTAATTGAATGCGCTGAAAATGAAAGCCAGGCAGAAGGCGAAGAGGACCACATACTTCTCCCCCCAGTTCAGAGGCCCCTGGATGCGCCAGATAAGCGTGGAAGCGGATACGGCGGCAAAAGAGCAGCAAAAATCGCATACCAGCCAGGAAGCATAACGGTGGACGATGCGAGACAACGGCCCCGCAAACAGGTAACCCTCCGGAATTCTCACCGGGCAAAGGCGCGGAGTGAGAATCGACAGTGTCCACAGAATGGTATCCAGGTCCGAGGTAAAAGACCGGTTGCGAACATAAAGCTGGTCCAGGCGCAGCTTGTCGGGAAGGATGTCTTTGATATATTTCCCGGTTAGATTATCGCTGGTCAGTAAATCCTCTTCACTGTGATAGAGAACGCTTGCCGGACTGGTGATCCCCGGCCTCATCGAAAGGATCTCGCGGCGAATGGAGGAAGGATAGGAATCGATGAAAACAGGGTCTTCCGGGCGAGGCCCGACAAGGCTCATGTCGCCCACAAGCACATTCCATAACTGCGGCAGTTCATTTATTTTCGTATCTCGCAACCAGCGTCCCAGCCGGGTGATGCGCGGATCGTCCTTCGCAGTAAGCCTTGGACCGCTGTGAGTTTCGGGACGTTCATACATGGTCCGGAACTTGAGAATCTGGAAAAGCTGCCCTCCTTTGCCCACACGAGGGCCGCGGTAAAAAACCGGACCGGGAGATTCCCGCACCACCAGCAGGCCAATGATCAACAGGAACGGGCTAAGCAAAATAAGGCCTGCCAATGAAAGCAATACGTCAAAAACCCTTTTTACCGCCTCACTCAGAGTTGAGCGAAGGGAGCAGGTATCACCCTCCTTTTGAAAACAGCCTGCCGCGAATTCGACCTGTCGCAAATCAATCACTTTATTTGCCTTCAGCTCCCAATGCCTGGCGGATGATGGAACAGATGCCTTCAACAGCCTCTCGCGTCAGACCGGGGAACAAAGGAAGGGTGATCGCGCGCTGAGAAAAGGCAACACTCTTGGGCAGATCCTCGCCCCGAAAGGCTTCGAAGGCTTTAAACCAGGGGATATAAGGGTAATGCAGGCTGGTTTGAATCCTTGCGTCCCTGAGCGCGTGAACAACGCTATTCCGGCAGGTTGCATCAGGCGCCACCAGAACCGCAAGATGGCAGGCGCTGTCGCCCGAATAGTCGGAGAAAGCAAACCGGCAGCCGGCGATCTGATCCAATTCGTTCCTGTAGATCAGGGAGAGATCGCTGCGGCGGCGGTTGTTCCCATCAAGCTTTTCCAACTGCGCCCGACCCAGCGCAGCGTGTATCTCATCCAACCGATAGTTGTAACCGTTGGCAGTCACATCATAGCTGTACGCGTGCCCTCGATGTCGATCCCAGGAGAGAGAGGTCATGCCGTGAGAGCGAAGCTTGCGAACGGAATCTGCCAGATCCTCACGATCAGTTGTGATCATCCCTCCCTCTCCAACCGCGAGGTTCTTATTGCTGAAGAAGGAAAAACAGCCAATGTCACCAATCCGGCCAGCCATTCTGCCGTTCGCCTTTCCTGCCGTGCACGCATAATGCGCTCCCACGGCATGGCAGGAGTCTTCCACCAGTGCAAGCTTATGCTCGCTGCAAATATCCAGGATCTCGCCCATTCTCGTCAGATAGCCGCCATAGTGCATGACAATGACGGCCCTGGTTCGCGGCGTTATCCGCAGCCGGATCTGTTCCGGATCGATCGTCGGTTCCGCAATCCCAACAATATCTCCAAACACCGGCACACACCCCGCCGCGAGGGTCATATTCGCAGCCGCTACAAAGTTGATTGCCGGTTGAATCACCTCATCCTGTCGGTTGAGACCCAGCGCAACCAGGGCAAGGTGCAGAGCGGCCGTCCCGTTTGCAACAGCAATGGCATATTTCGCACCGATCCGTGATGCAAATTCATGCTCAAATGCCTCTACCTCCGATCCCATGGAAAGCCATCTGCTGTCGAGGACACGAAGCACCGCATCTCTTTCAGCATCGCCGTAGTCCAGATCACTTAGTGGTATGCGCCATTCAGACAAGTATGAAATCCTCCTTTTTCTCCGCATAGATCTCCTGGGCACGCGCATAATCGTCAGGACGGCCGATATCGAGCCAGAGGCAATCGCTCGGATAGGCGCAGACGCGTTCCCCGTGTTTGAGCAGCTTTATCACAAGGTCGGGAAAGTCCAGATAGCAGCCGGGCTCGATATAACGAATCACTTCGGGCTCATAGACATAAATGCCCATACTGACGTTATAGCTGCTCTTCGGTTTTTCCAGATACCGTGCCACGGTAAAACCACCGTCGAACTCCAATACGCCAAGATCGATTTTTACTTCCCGCTTCTGCACGCCGATCGTTAACATTGCGCGTTGGTCCCGGTGAAAACTGACCAATTCGTGGATATTCATGTTTGTCAGAAGATCGCCATTGAGCGCGAGGAATGTTTCATGCAGCGCAGGGATGGAAGCAAGCGATCCGGCGGTACCGGTCGGTTCATGTTCTTCAACATAGTGCAAGGTACACCGTTCGGTCAGCGATCGACGGTGTTGCATGTAGGCCTTTATCAGCTCAGCCAAATGGCCAAGAGTGAGCGTAATATCGGTGATGCCATGCTGAACCAGGCGATAAATCAGCACTTCCAGAACGGGAATGTCGCCCAGCGGAACAAGAGGCTTGGGGAAACTGGCAGTGTACGGAGCCAGGCGGGTGCCTTTGCCGCCGGCAAGAATCACCGCACGCATTCCAGTCGCCGCACCGGAGGGCGATACTTTGCCATTCCCGGGGATTGTACTTTGTAGCGCGGTTGCATTCATGCGGTCCTCCCCTACGGTCTTATCAATTTGGGTCACAATCGCTTTCGTCAAACAGACTGCCGCCTCACAACCGGCGATAGAGCGCTTCGGGAATCGGGTATGCCCGCTGAGTGAGAACGGCTCCGAGAATTCGTATATTCAGGGCATCCAGATCCTGCCGCGCTTTTAGCGCGGCCGCGCGGCGCGTGGAGTTTGCGGCAATGACCAGGACAACACCATCCGCAATCCGGCCAAGCACCAGGGCTTCCGCCAGCTCATTCACCGGGGGAGCATTGAAGAGAACGTATTTGAATTGTGCGGTCAATTCCGAAAGGCGTTCTTTCAGGTGCACCGGGCTGGCGGGCACCGAATCCGAAACCGGCGGCCTTAAATCGCCGGATAGAAGCCACAGGTTGTTGCCGCGAATCAAATGGGCACCGTTTTTTGCGCCGCAGTGAGTTGTTGCAGGATTTTCGTGGCTGTCCGCGAAACTCTCTCCGAAATAATGGTCGAGTGCGGGAGAAACAGGATCCCCATTGATAAGGCAGATTTTGTCTTCGACCTGGCCGGCCAGCAACTCTCCCACCTGTGCGCATATCACGCTGCTGCAGGCATTGTGATCGACCGGGCAGAAAACAACGACATGAGGAGCGGACGAGCCTCCAAGCAGAAACAGGCGGGCTATCAATTTCAGTATTTCCGGTTGTCCGTGCCCGTTTCCATTGTGGTGCTCCGGAGCATATCCGGCCGAGCACTCCGCTGGCGATTCATGCCGGAACAGTTCAACATCTCTCCTGACCGCACGCAAAAGCTCATAGTTTTTGCTCATTGTTTACTCCCGGGTTGAGCTTGTTTCTGGAGATAGACCCCTGATCCCGAGACCGGGATGCTCAATGCAGAGGTTGATTCGCCTTGCCGCAAAGGCAGACGGAGTTCCTGACCCTCCCAGATTTCGTCCGGTGTGACGATCTGGGGATTCAGAACCAGGATTTCCTTTAAAAGATTTGGGTCCAGCCTGCGCCCCAGGTATTTTTTTGCGATTGAACCCAAAGCCTCTCCCTTCTGCACAGTCACCGAAAAGTCAGGGGCAGGACTGGAAGCCGTAGCGCTCACGGCTACCGGTACAGGCTGGGGAGCAGTCTTTGGCTCGAACAGGAAGTAGCCCGCGCTCACCAACGCCAAGGCCATGGCCAAGCCGATGCCGGCTCGATAAGGATGACGCAGCAGGCGGGGCTTTGCGCAAAACAGGTTAATCCGCAGTCTGTCAAAGGAACAATCTGTGCCTGTTTCCTCGAGGTTGGTCCGGAGCGCCTCACCGCAAGCCTGTTTTTCTGAAGCAAAAACCGGCTGTCTCTCGGAAAGAATCGGCTTTGAAGCCACCGGCTCCTCCGGGCTCAAAGCATCGGCGCTCCGGTGGTGAGGGAAGGGCAAGCTGAGGCGCATATCGGAAATGGTTTCCTGCATCATCGAGGCATCCACCCTTTTCGCCTGTCGGGCACAAGCCAGCGAAAGCGAATTGAAGCATAAGCAGTTGATGAGGCGCGGAATCCCTTCCGAAGCTTCGGTGAGTTGCTCCAGGGCACCGGACCTGAACAGGAATGGGCCGCGATACCCGGATATGCAAAGCCTGTGTTCAATGTACTCTCTGATTTCGGCCGGGTTCAGAGGAGACAACCTCGCCGCTGCGGATATCCGTTGTCGAAACTGTGCCAGATTGGATCGCTTCAGTTTCTCCTCGAGCTGGCTCTGGCCGGAAAGCAGGATCTGAATGATTTTGTGGTCCGGTCTTTCGAAATTGGAAAGGAGCCGCAATGTTTCCAGCGTTGCAGGGGTCAGATTCTGCGCCTCATCTATAACTAACACGAGCTGCTTTCCGGTCTGCGCAAACCCGGTCAGAATCTCGTTGACCTTTAAATGCAATTCGGCCAGGTCGTGGGTATCTGTTCTATAGCCAAGATCCGCCAATAAAAAGCGAAGCAGTTCCCCCGGACCATAGCGGGTCTGAAACAGAAAAGCCGTCTGATAATCGGGCCGGAGGTTTTCCAGCAACTGAAACGCGAGGGTCGTTTTGCCGAAACCCGGCGGAGCAATCAGCGCAATGAATCCCCTTTCCGTTTTGATGCCATAGTAGAGAGTGGCCAGGGCCTCCCGGTGGGAACGGCTCCAATAAAGGTATTTCGGATCCGGGGTCGTTCCAAACGGTTGCTCTCTGAAACCAAAAAAGCTCAAGAACATAGGCGCACAATAGGTGGCAAAAACTGCTATCTGGGAAGGGAGGCAAGTACGGGAACGCCCAGAAGAGCTTCGACTTCATCGGCCGTTCTGAGCGAAGGATCGATATGGTCGGCGGCAAAAGCCAGACCAATGCTGCCGGCAAACGCCAGCAGCACTCCCAGAACCAAGAACAGGAAGCGGCTGGGACCGGACGGAAAAGCCGGAAGAGTTGCAGCCTCCGCAATGGTTGCGTTGACAATTCGCTTGTGGTCCAGGGCATCCGAGATTCTCGCCTCTTCCTCTTTCCTGGAATATAGAAGGTAGTTTTCCTCTGCGCTTTTTGACGCCCGGACCAGATCCTGGTATTCGATGCCTTTCCGGCCGATCTGTTGGGCATTCTGTCTGCCGGCGTTGATGCTGCCCGCAAGAGATTCCATTTTGGCCCTCAGGGTAGCCCGTTCAGCCTGAGCTTTGGCCAGCTCTTCATCCAGCCATAATCGGGTCCTGTCAAGATCGGTTGTCTCATCAACCAGTGATTTTGTTTCCGCATTGCGGATCGCTTCGCGCGTCAGTGTAATCTGATCATCCGCCTCCACGACCAGCCGGTAGCCCGGTTCAAATTTTGTGAGCAGTTCGGTTCGCTTCATTTCAAGGGTCAACAGCGTTGTCCGGAGTTGTTGTACCAGAGATGAGTTAGGAGAGGTCCTTACCTGAGTAGTGACGCGCAACGGAGTAGCCGCTGCCTGCGTTTGAAGCGCCTTTATTCGCTTATCCAGTGACGCTTCAGCAGCCCGCGCCTCCTGCAATTCGGTTTCAAGGCTATTCAACGCGCGCAATGCGTTATCCTTTTCCAAATCCAGCGAAACGATTCCCTCCTTTTTTCCAAAAGCCGCCAGCTGCGCCTCTGCTATTTCCAACTCGCTCCGGTATTGCTTTGCCTGCTGCTGGAAAAACTCCAAAGCACCCGGAGGTCGGTGCACGGAGAGATGCTTCTCAAGATACAAGCCGGCCAGGGTTCTCAAAACAAACATGGATCGCCGCGGGTCGGTTGCCCGGTAGCGCACGTCAATCAAGTGTGACTTGCTGATCGGCTCGACGGTGAGATTCTGTGCCAGGTCGCGCACGGCCTCGGGGACGCGCATATCTCGCGAATCTCCGTCATTTTCTCCGGGCATCCATCTCGTCAAGCCGGCAGGGAGAGAAAACCCGCCTGGAAGCCTGTGCAGCCCGCATGTAATGACGACCTTCTCAAGAAGATCGCTGCTTTTAAGCAACTCAACTTCTGAATTGAGATCCTCCTGCGTAACATCCGAAAGGCTGAGGTCGCGCACATTCGCGCCAGGGGCGAGCACCATATTTGCCCGTTCATGCTTCACCAGGATCTTCATGTCGGACTCGTACTGTCTTGGCATAAGGAACGTCACGAGGCAAATAATGGCCAATATGAAAGAAAACGACAGGACAACCAGCCGCAGATGGCGAAACAAAACAGCGAGCAAGTCGCGCATCGTGACCGGTCGCGTTCTGAAATCCGACGGAATGCCCGGAATGCGCCCGCCAGGCAATGGCATCCCCTCATATTGATTGGCTTGAACAGCCGTACCGTGAATCGATGGCCGAGAGATCGATTCTTCCATAAGTTTCTCCTTGGGTGTTATCCGTTAGGCAATGAAGGCGGCTGGAGGAGACAATAGCCGGGCAGCCAACTCAACGAGGCAAATAGGAGCCAATGGACATCGACGGAATAAATCGCTGTATCTTGGAGATGGTGTTTTGCGGTATGTAAATCATATCGCCGGGACGAAGGTGCACATCTTCCTTTAAATTCCCTGAAGTCAGCATAGCTTTCACATCCAACAGTTTCTGTTCAGTCCATTCATCCGAAATCCGGTGCCAAAGAAGAACCTGGGAGTGCCGGGAGCTTTCCTTGAAACCGCCGGCTATCTGGACTGCCTGAGTCACGGTTGTATCGCCGCGAAGATCATACTTTCCCGGACGGCCCACTTCCCCGCCGGCAATGAAGTAGGGCTTCTCAAAATCCTTGAGCTGAACAGTTACAACAGGATCATGAAGAATACCGGAATAGAGCTTTTTTAGCGCTTCCGTCAATTCCGGCGTGGTCTTCCCTGCAGCGCGCAAATCCGGCAACTCACGAAGATTTATAAAGCCATCCGGCTGGATTGTTACGGCCTGATTGAACTCCGGCGTAAGCCGGAAGGTAATCTCGATGGCATCCCCGATCTGCAGCCTATATCGCATATCATGCGGCCAGAGGACGGGCTCAGCAGCTTTTGAGGATTGCTCCTGTGCCAGGCTCCTTCCCGTCGGCAGAGAACAAGCCAGGAGGAAAAGAAACACAAGCCCGACGGTTGTTGGAACTTTTTTGAGTTTCATGAGCAACTCCAGTCTGAGGATTCAACGGGGCATAGCTTCGCACTTTGACTTACATGTCGCGAGTCTTCAGGAGAAAGGAGAGAGCTTTCGCGACAATGATGCCTACGACCATGGTGCGAAAACCAAAGACTGCTGTAGCTAGACGTCAGAGGAGGGAGTGCAAAAGCATACCGACAATGAGAGCAATACTATTATTCGGCGACAGCTCCAGCACAAGCAATTCAAGTTACATGGTTGCTTATGAGAATTAGCATTACTGAATTCCTATTGCGTATAATAAATTGCCGCCATATGGCAATACGCAAAACTACTCATTCTTGAATACGTAAAAATACTTACATTTATCAGCGGGATTCTGATAGCGTCGATGCCACAGGAACGTGGTATTCTCCGTCTGCTCGGCGGTGCGTATCTTGGGAATGACCCTTATCGGTAAAGAAATGCATGGAGAAGAAAATGATTAGAATATCCGTCATGTATAGCAAAGGTGGGAAATTTGATTACGATTACTACGTAAACAAGCACATGGCCCTGGTTCATAAGCTCCTTGATTCCTATGGACTTGTGAAGGCGGAAGTGGATAAGGGAGTCGGGGACTCGCCCTACATGGCTATCGGGCACCTGATATTCAATTCGATGGAAGAAATGCAAAAGGGGCTGCAGGAGCACGATCCCAAGCTGGCCGCGGATCTGGTCAATTTCTCAGACGTAAAGCCGCAGTTTCAGGTCAGCGAAATCATCGGATAGCCGGGGATCAATCCCTAAAGCTCAGATAAATGGTGGGCCACAGTGGGGGCTTCCCCCACTGGCCCTATTGTTCGCCTTTGTATTCAAAGAGATACTCGATAACCCCATTCCTGAGCCTGAACGATTCCCTGGCCTGGAAACCTGCCATCATGCCTGAAAGAACGCGAGGCTGATGTCTCGGACAGGATCGGGTCTGCGGATTGAGGATTCCATACCGAAGATGCGACTCGTCGGCAATGTCATACAGGCTGATCGCATCCGGCATCATCTTCTGATCAAAAATGAGGGCAAACAAAATGGTACCGCGATGGCAGTAGCCGACCAGGTATTGGACAAGACTGGATATCGCCGGAAGTTCCAGGTAATTGAAGAGATCCCACGCCAGGATGACATCGCAGGTCTGGTGCGGAGGCAATTCCAGCAGCTTGCCCCAGTCAGGACCCACCCACTCCTCATCTTCTGAAGGCGACGACGGCAGCGGCAGGCTGGAACGCAAATCAGCAATGTGCATCCGGGGATTGAAGCGGGACCAGAACTTCAGGTTTTCATTTCGTGCCGGTCCCAGTTCAAGGATATGACAGGCAGGCGAATCGCCAAGCGCCTGGCACAACGATTGAAGTCCGAGAGAACTATGGACAGCGTATTCCGGTTGAGATCCCCGTAGCATACCGGCCTAAATTTAGTTTGCCTTTGCGGCGCCCGGCTTTTCCGTTGCCTGAGCGGCAGCGGGTTTCTCTTTGGGGCTCATATCAATGCTCCCCTTGAAATTCGACCCGTCTTCCAGCGCCACGCGCGGCGCAATGATGTTGCCGCGTACAGAACCGGACTGACGCACGACGAGCTGCTCTTCTCCGTAAAGATTTCCTTCTACGGAGCCCTCAATCGTGATTATTCTCGCGTAGATATCCCCCTTGATGCGCCCATTCTTGCCGATCGTAACACTATGGCGCCGCGATTCGATTTTCCCCTCCAAATGCCCTTCAATATGCAGATCCTCTTCGCTGGTCATATCGCCTTTGATCGAAACCGTGGTTCCGATTACCGCGTGCGGCTCTTTGATACTGGAGGCGGGCGCTTTGGGTGATGCTGCCGGCTGTGCCGCCGGTGCAGGGGCTGGCTGAGGATGGGATTCCTCCGGCTCTGATTTTTTCCACATGATCCGTACTCCTTTTGCTCGATTATCCATCAACACTTTGTTTCAGGCCAACTGCGGGAGTCCGAAAACCGTCTCCACCATTGCAGGCTAGGACATTTGGAGGTGCAGCGGCAGCCGCTCCACCTCCAAGAAAAGACAATGATTAACGATAGCGGCCGTATTCCTTTACCGCGGCCACCATGGCACGCAGATTTTCCAGTTTTGGATTATCCGCGACGCATCCGGCTCCGAGAATATACCCTCCACCCTTGCCGCAGGATTCGATGAGTTTGCGGCAATTTTCTTTTACCGCCGAGAATTCTCCGGTAACGATAAGCGAGGAAGGAACATTCCCCTGGATGCAGCAGTTATCGCCGAGCACTTCTTTGGCTTTTGCCATGTTAGTCTGGTCGAACCACCACACCACACTGCCTTTGGGGAAATCAGATTTCACCGTTTCCAGACGGCTCTCGTAGCCCCCTTCCGCAAACATGACGCAGATGATTCCCTCCTGGATCAAGGCGTCCATGACCTTCTTCAAAGACGGCCAGTAGATTGTGTCGTATTGCTTGGAGGACATCCAACCATCGGCTCCTTTGTGGAGCGGGAAGACCACCGTGAGGGCTTTGGAAGCCATCGGGTTGCTGAGGATGGCGTGGATGATGATCGGCGTCAGCACATCCAGCGCTTTCAGAATTTTGTCCGGACGCCGGAACAAATCCAATGTGATCGCCTTGGTACCGCGGAGCGTGTCCCCCAAAGCATCAAAGGGCGCCACGTTGAGAAGGCCCATTGTCTGCGGGAATCCGTGCGCGGGGCCTGATTTCATATATTGGGCGGTTATTGCCATTCTCTTCTGAATCGCTTTGCCGGCATCGATCAGTTTCTGAAGCCCTTCCTGCACCTGGGGAAGTGCCAAAGGCATGAGTTGCCCCATGGGAATTTCCAGGATATCGGTCAGCGGCGTCAGCATGCGAAAGGGCTCAAAAGAACCGAAAACACGCGGAAGATAAGTCCGAAGCCAGTAATCGGAGGGATCGCGGAATAAATCCTCGTATTCATCCGCCTTCATATACTCCCCTTCGACATACTGGTATCCCGGAGCTTCCCTGGAGAGGCCATGGCCCGGCCAGGAATAGAGCTTGTAGTCGAGTATTTCGAATGCGTCTCCCGGAGCAGCCATTGGTGCGGCAAAATAACCCAGTTCTTCCGAATATTTTTCGTTGAACTTATTGCATGCCTCGAAGCCTTTTTCGGGTTGGTACATGGCTTCATACATGCTGACTCCGGCTAGAATCAAAGGAAGATTGCCCACGGGCAGCATGATGGGCACCTGATCGGGCTCCTTTACATTGTATGCATCTACCACGCGTTGCGCTCTTACCTTGTATTGTTGCGCTGCTTCCGGGCTCACAAACTGAATGTCTGGATTAAGAAATCTGTTAATGCGCCATTCCCGCTTCTGCGCAGGAGTCATCGCAGACCATTCGGCTGGATATCCCAGTTGTGTCGGATTCATCGTCATGGATGTCCACTCCCAATTGAAAGGAGCCAGAGGCCGGCCCCTGTGTCCCTGCACCAGACCTGATTTATGTTGATTGGAAATATGAAACCTAGTGCTTATAGCAGGTTGGAGAATCGGATTACAATCACAATCTAAGGGAACAGCGAACGGGAGCGGGGAACCGGAAAGGAGATGCCATTATCGATTTATCGGATTATGGCGAGGGAATGAGCTACTCTATTGACGGCCGGAAGCCATCCCGACTTCCCGGCTTCGCTCTTGATATTTTATGATCAGTGTACCGGAAATTGAGCAATGGCTGGACCGGCTGTACATTGCAGCCGAAGGGGCAGGTCTGCGCATAGAGGACCGGCGGAAGGCGATCGAGGTCGCGGCGATCCTCCAGGAGCTTGAAAGGGAGCTTCGACGCTTTTCCCGTCGCTCTCCATTGGTTCTGGTAGATGCGGCCGCCGGGAAATCCTATGTCGGCCTGCTGGCGGCGAAGCTTCTGCTCGATCCCTTGGGACGTCGTGCCAGCGTGGTTGCCATTGAACAGGATCCCGGGCGTGTCCAGGCAAGTCTGCTGGCCGTTCAACGCCTCCAATCGGCAACCCCGATCGAGTGCCGCCGGGCGGATGTGGAATCAGAGGCGGCATGGCCGCGCGATGCTTCGATTATTGCGGCGCTGCACGCCTGCGGTCCGGCCGCGGACTCTATCATTGAAAAAACTATCTCTACGCGGGCCCGGCAGCTCCTCCTGGTCCCTTGCTGCACAAGTAATGCCATGTCATCCGCTGCAAGTGCCCGTGCACAGGCGGATTACCTGGGCATTCCACGTCACGCCCCCATTCGCCGCCGCTTCATCCAGACAATTGTGGACACCCATCGAACCTGGCGGCTCGAGGCTGCCGGGTTCCAGACAGAGGTTGTCGAATTTGTGCCGCCTACGGTTACTCCCCATAATCTGCTGTGGCGCGCACGGTTTGTAGGCGAACCGCAGCGCATGCAAACGGCTCAGCGAAAGCTGGAAGCGCTTTCGACCGGCTTTACCGACAGCGAACAAGCACAATGACGGACCTTATCCTCTGGAACGCCCATGTCATCACGATGGATCCGGCAAGTCCTTCAGCGGAGCTTCTGGCGATTGCGAACGGAACCATCACCCACGTAGGTCCGAATGAGCTGCTGTCAAAGCTGAAGGGGCGGCAGACAGAGATCATTGACTGCAATGGGAAAACGCTGCTCCCCGGCTTTATCGATGCACACTGCCATGTCCATGGATACGCTGAGGCTCTCGTTTCCCTGAATCTAGCCCCAAAAGCAAAGATTCACTCCATCGCGGATATTCAAGATAGAGTTCGCGAAGCCTGCAGCCAGAATCCTGAAGGAAGTTGGATACGGGGAAAGGGGTATAACGAATTCTACCTGGCCGAAAAGCGTCATCCGACGCGATGGGACCTGGATGTGGCCGCACCGCGGCATCCGGTGAAACTGACCCACAGATCCGGACACGCACATGTTCTGAACAGTCTCGCTCTCGAGATTGTTGGAATAGGCGAAGAGACCGGCGATCCACCGGATGGTTTCATCGACCGTGACATCGATACCGGCCTGCCTAACGGAATCCTGTATGGCCTCGGCGGATTTCTGGCGGACATAATACCGTCTTTGGATGAGGCTGAACTGGACAAAGGCATACGGCTGGTCAACGACAGGCTGATTTCCCTCGGCATTACCTCCATCCAGGATGCCTCCCCCGTCAATGGCCCCGATCAATGGAAACGTTTTGAGGACTGGAAGAACCGGGGAGCTTTGCATCCGCGGGTTACGATGATGAGCGGGCTGACTACTTTCCTGGAAGCGAGGCGAAGTCATTGCAAGTCAAGGCACATCCAGGAAAAGGACCTCAAACTTGGGGGAGTAAAAATCATTGCGGATGAGGTAACCGGTCGATTGAACCCGAGCCAGAAAGAGTTAAACGAGGTCATGGCGCGGATTCACTCTGCGGGATGTCAGGCAGCCATTCATGCCATAGAGCAGACAGTGGTCGAGGCCGCAGGAAATGCAATTGCATCGGCAACAGAAAAGGGGCCGGTCAGGGACCATCGTCACCGCATAGAGCATTGTTCCGTCTGTCCTCCGGCTCTCCTGCGGCGTCTGGCTGGTTTGGGAATCGTTATCGTAACCCAGCCATCATTCCTCTACTACAGCGGGGACCGCTATCTCCAAGCAGTGTCGTTCGATGATATGAAGCACCTTTATGCGCTCCAGCCGATGCTTCAACAGGGCTTGCGCGTCGGCGCCGGTTCCGATTTCCCAATTGCGGACCCGAATCCCTGGATCAGCATATATGCGGCAGTGACGCGTCGGACCGAAAGCAATGCGGCCATCCCACAATCAGGCGTTGCCGTGCTTGAGGCCATTCGATTACACACTCTGGGTGGTGCGGAAGCCAATTTTGAGGAGCACATCAAAGGATCGCTTGCGCCAGGCAAACTGGCGGATGTAATCATGCTGAACCAAGACCCGCTTACGATCGAGGAAGACCAACTGAAGGAAATTCAGGTGGTGATGACCCTACTCGGGGGACGGGTCGTATCCGATCTCAGGAACTGAAATATGGCCATCATCGGCCCCGAGGAGGGGCGATGCGTTCCATTTGGGTTTTCGCCGCCGATCCCACAAGGGGGTTCGGGAAGAGAGCACTTTTCCAAGCACCGGGTGTTTGAGCCAAACCAAGAAGCGACGCGCCAGCAGGCAGGGATCATTGAGAAGATCGGGTATGCGAACCGCGGTTTGAGATTCGCTGAACCGTGCATCGAGAGTGCAGATAGCCTCCAGAGCGGAGAGATCAACATGCTGGCCCCGGCCCGTCTCAGCTCTGAACTCAAGTGCCGACAGGGCTCCAAGGGCAGCATACAGGCCGGCAATCAAGTCCGCATAAGGATAGCCCAAATCGGGAGGCGGTAGCTGTTGGGCGCCGCAGGCAGCAGCCTGGATACCTGAAAAGGCGTGGAAGTTGGAAGCAAAGCCAACGAAGTTGCTCCAGGGTCCGGTGTGTCCCATTGCAGAGATACTAACCATAATAAGGCCAGGCTTGACTAGCCGCAGGTGCTCATAATCCAGTCCCCAGTTAGCCATGACTCTGGGAGAGAAGTTCTCCACAACCACATCGCTGGTTGCGACCAGTTTGAGGAAGTTCGCGCGCGCTTCGGGGCGGTTGAGATCGAGACTAACGCTTCGCTTGTTCCGATTCCAGATGGCAAAGGGCAGAGAATCATTCCGTTCCGCTCCAGTGGCAGCCTTTCCCGATTGAATTTTAAGAACTTCTGCGCCGAAATCGGCAAGGATCCTGGTGGCATAGGGACCGGAGATCATGCGTGTGAGGTCAATCACGCGCATTCCTGAGAGTATCATTCCATCAGAACAGTCCTTTGGGGTTCCCGGAGATCCAAGCGTTTCTGCAGGAGTGGCACGACTGATGCGGGCAGTAGCAATACCATCCTGGGCGTCCGGGTCGGAGGCGGGTGGTGTTTGCAGGAGCGCTGGGGCAAATGCGCTGAACTTGTAGGGCAGACCGGGAAAAGGCGAAGTCAATTTCCCATTGGGAAGCAGGACTCGCGAAAAAAAACGTCTGGCTTCGAGTTGCGGATTTTGAAGCGTTTCGTCAATGGAATCGACCGATGCCCAAGGGAAACCCATGGCTTGGCCTAGCTCTACCAGTGCACTCCGGGTGAAGTTTAGGGTCCATCTCTCGACGGCGTCTTCGAAAATCTCAAGACTTTGAGGCAGAGGCGGCTCTTCATGCAGGTCTTTTATATCGGGGGCAAGACCGATAAGCTCCGCCAGAGTATCGCAGCACTGCAGGATAGGAATTTGGATGTATCCATCGAGGCATCGGAGCAGCGAAAAAACCCGACGGTCAGGGGGCGTAGCGATACCTGGCAGATCCGGGTCAAAACGTCGGGTGAACTCTCCTTCCAGCATGGAAGCCACTGCTTCATGGATGGAGATATCGGCATGACTCCCCTTCCGGGTAATCCTGCGCTTGGTCAGCCGTATTAATGCGGCAACAGCCGCGAACAGGGAAGCTGTGCGGAATGGCTGGCAACCGGGCAGCGACAGGCAATTCCCCGCGGGGCCTGTTCTGCCATAGGGAGTGATGGAGATGCGAACGAGTCTTGGATTGAGGCGCCGAAGGTTTCGGGATTTGAAACAGACCGGTTCTGAATTGCCGAAGTCGAAGGTTTCGATAAGCACATCCGCCTGTTTCAGCAAGGATTTGAGGGCACCCATCCCTTCGGAAGTTGTGAGATCTACGAAGACATCGGACTTTTTGGAGTTGTCATACAGGAAGGATTCCTCATCGGATATCCCCGAAAAGTCGGCCTCGGCAGCTTTCACTTTCAGAACAGTGGCGCCCAAGTCGGCCAGAAGCTTGGAGCAAAAGCTCCCTCTTTCATCGGCAAGATCCAGAATCAACAAATGGCTGAGCGGACCGGAGGCATGAGAGCGGGTTTGGAACATTTTCAAATGACGGAGCATTCCTGACCTCAATCCTGATCGCTACTGGCGCTCGGCTGATACACACGATTATATTCGCATAGCTGGAGCCGCCGGAAGCCGAGGAAACCCTCAGAACCTGAAGATTTTCTTTGAACTAAATTCAGACGGTCTGCATCTAATATCGTATACCTAGCTTTACAGTACGGAAACCGGGGTGCAGAAAACAATGTCGATCCATCAATGGTTTTTTCTGTTCTTCTTTTGCGTGCCTCTTGCACTGCTGATCCTGATTCTCAGCATAGAATAGCGGCCTTCCCGCGATTGATGACTTTGCACCAGCAAGGAACGAATCGAAAAGATGTGACACCTGTTATTACCTGCAGGGATTGGTGGTCATACATCCAGCGGGATGACTTCAGCGGAAATTCGGCTGTCTTCAATCGTAAGGATTCCCACCGTAACGGGGAGATGGAATCGACGAGGCCCTGCGCTGCCTGGATTGAAGTAAAAAACGCCATCGTGGGTTTCCTGCCTGGCACTGTGGGAATGGCCGTAGATTACAGCTGCGAAGCCTGCAGCCCGTGGATCCAAATCCAGGTTCTTGATATCGTGAACGATGTAGAAGAACAGGCCATGTAGCTCTAATACAGCAGTCGATGGGTAAGGGCGAACCCAGTCCCCCACGTCAACATTACCGCGGACGGCGGTAACAGGCGCGATTTGGCCTAATTCATCGACGATGGAAGGCCAGCCGATATCGCCGGCATGAATAATATGCTCTACGCCCTGCAAGGCCTGTAGTGCTTCTGGCCTCAGCAATCGGTGAGTGTCCGAAATCACCCCAATTCGATGCATCCAATTCCCTCGGATGTATCATACCGGCAAGACCCATTTGTGGACACCCACTTTCTTCCCCCATTTCTTCCGGAATCGCCTCACCCCTCGCAGTTGGATTTCGTGATCCGGATATTTTTTCAATGATGGTCCAAAGAGGATTTGGCGGTACATTAGACAGCAATCAAACAACCTGGAAAAGGAGGATGATCGCGATGCGAAGATTCTTCATTGGAATAATGATGGAGTTTTTGCTGGTTGGCACAATGTTCGGGCAAAACAGCGTCTCGTGCAATCGGCAATGTCTGGAAGGTTTGGTGAATCAATATCTAGGTGCCATGATTGCCCACGATGCCTCCAAAGCGCCGTTTTCACCAGGCGCAAAATATACGGAAAATGCCAAGCAAGTTTCTATCACAAAGCCGACTGAAGGACTATGGGCTGCCAATACGATTCTCAGCGACTACAAGTTCTATGTTGCGGATCCCCAGGCGGGCCAGATCGCGTTTGTGGGAATGGTGAAAGAAGGGGGCAAGCCCTGTATTTTGTCAATGCGTCTTAAGATTGCAGATCGGAAGATAGCGGAGGTTGAATCTGTTGTTGTCAGAAACATGAATGAAGAGAACCTTTGGACTCTAAAGACTCCTCCAGCTGAGTTTAGTCGGGCTGTTGCGCCTAATGAGAGAGTTTCTCGAGAGGATCTGATTAGAATCAGCAACGCCTATTTTGATTCAATCGAGAAATCAAATAGCAAGCTGGTCCCGTGGCACCAGGAATGCTATCGCCTTGAAAACGGGATGTGGACTGCCGGGCCTAAGCTGCCTCCGGAACTCGCCGCAAACGAACCTAAGCAAGCGCCTAAGCAACCTGCGGCTAAGGTCTCCGCCGCATTTGCCCGAGGCATATGCAGCGAGGCAATCGATTCTGGGGTTTTTGCACTAATTGAGAATATTCGTCCTCGTCGGACTCCCGTTGTGGACGAAGAGAGAGGCGTTACCTGGGGCGTTTACATGTTCAACCACCCTGGTGTCAAAACTGTCAAAATGCCTGATGGAAGCATCAAACCGGCCGCCTACTTTGTGAATCAGCCAAACAGCATGCCCATGTCAGAGCTTTTCAAGATTAGGGGCGGCAAGATACGCGATATTATGGCAGTTGGGGTCATCAACAAATACAAAAGCGGCAGCGGTTGGGAATAAGCCCGTCATGCCTCGGCTATGAATGTAATAAGGATGAACTGGTGAAATAGGGACACCCACCAATTTTCTTGGCTGTCCGAAAATCGTGGGTGTCCACAAATTATAAATTCCACAAATTCTCCTTCCCAGCGGTGGCTCCGGTTGTTTGGACAGCTTCCCAAAGGAATTAAGTGTAATCTTGCGCAGTTAAAATGTCGGGCGCGTACCCGGAAGCCGAAGGCTGGAGGCACAGCGCCCGACTCAGCCATGACTTACGCCGCCTGCTTTTCTTCGCGGACGGTTTCAAAATAAACCGCATCAGGAGTCTTGCCGTCAAGTGATTGATGCGGTCGTTTGCCGTTGTAAAACTCCAGATACACTTTCAAACGTTCTTTGGCTTCATTCATCGAGCCATAAGCATAAAGATATATGTGTTCATATTTGACAGTGCGCCAGAGCCGTTCGACAAAAACGTTATCGCGCCAGCAGCCTTTGCCAGCCATGCTGATTTGAATTCCATTCGCTTTGAGAATGCCTGTGAACTCGGCACTGGTGAACTGGCAGCCCTGGTCCGTGTTGAAGATATCAGGACAGCCATAAAGAGCTATAGCCTCCTCCAGTGCTTCTATACAGAAGTCCGTCGTAAGCGTGTTGGAAAGTCGCCAGGAAAGAACGCGGCGGGAGTACCGGTCCTGGACGACAAACAGATAAACAAAGCCTCGACGCATCGGAATATACGTGATGTCTGCCGACCAAGCTTGATCGGGTCGAACAACCTTCAAATCCCGCAGGAGATAGGGATAGATATGGTGCCCGGCCTGCCTACGGCTGTATTGGGTTTTCGATACAAAACATCGATCCCCATTTTTCTCATCAACGTTCGGACATGCCGACGGCCGACCTTGTAGCTGTCCTGCCTCAATAAATCTCGCATCATCTGGCTCCCGGCAAAAGGCCATTGAAGATGCAGCTCGTCGATTCGCTTCATCAGCTCAAGGTCTGACTGGGGAACCTCCACGGGTCTGTAATAGGCCGTCGATCGCGGCAGTTTCAGCAACGTGCATTGTCGTTTTATGGAGATCTTGGCCTTGCGGTCGATCATCTTTTTGCGCTCAGCAGTCCCGCCTTGATAAGCGCATTCTCTAAAAAATCATTTTCGAGACTGAGCTGCCCGATCTTGGCTTGCATGCGCTGGATATCCGGCCCTTTTTCTTTTTCGGGCTTTTCCCCGAACGCGATGGCAGCATTTTCCTGGAGCTGCCGTTTCCAGTCGGTGATCTGGTTGGGATGTACTTCAAACTGCTCGGCGAGTTCGGCAATTGTCTTGTCGCCCTTCAGGGCCGCCAGGGCGACTTTTGCTTTGAATACTGAACTATGATTCCTGCGTTGTCTTCTTGCCATCTGATGCTCCTTCTTTCGGCTGTTTCCAGCCCCTCAGTTAGGCAAGATTACCACTTATCCCCTTGTCCAGTTTCCCGAATCCGGCTCTTCCCGCATCCCCGCACAATCTGCCATTGCAAAGACCGGTTCAAACACACGGGCCGGGGCCGCGAGGCTAAGAGTTGATGGGTGTCCACAAAAACCGTGGGTGTCCACAAATTCCCACAAAGGAAAAAAGAAAGCGATACATCGATTTATACAACTGAGGAATACCATAGCCTGGCGAAAAGAATTGGACCATAATAGCAGCCCGTGAGGAAAGCTTTGTTATGGCTTCAGCCTATACAGAAACTGGTTACTGCCGGATAATCGATCTGGGAGCCGTCTCGAGCACATCAACGGATTTGGACGAATTGTGCGAGATGGTCTCTTGGGACGAAGAGGCAAGGGTGGTGCTTCTTTGTTTGAACCCTGACGTGAATACGCTCCTAAAAGACAAGACTCCCCTTGAGGGGCTTGCTTTTGTTAACTCGTTGGCAAAAATCAAGCTGCCGGTAATAGCCGCCATTCAGGGTAACGCAATTGGGCTGGCACTTGAATTGGCCCTGGCTTGCGACATTCGAATTGGATCGGCAAGCGCATGCTTTGGACTGGATCAGATTCAGAAGGGGCAGATCCCTTCCAATGGCGGAACGCAGCGTCTGCCTCGACTGATCGGCAAGGCAAAGGCGATGCATATGATCCTTACGGGAGATTTGATCGACTCGGCAGAAGCTTGTCGCATAGGACTGATTCATAAAGCGGTTGAACCTGAATCGGTTGTTGGTGTTGCCGCTCAAATGGCTCAGGATATGGCAACAAAATCGCCATTATCTCTTAGCTACGTAAAAGAGGCGCTATACTCCGGCGCGGATTTGACGCTCGATCAAGGATTGAAGCTGGAATTGGATCTATATCTTCATCTGTTTACTACTTTTGATCGAACGGAGGGCATTAATGCCTTCCGTGAGAAAAGAAAACCTCAGTTTAAGGGTAACTGAACCGAGTATAGAGATGGGCGGATTTAGCACTGTAATCTATGAAAAAACCGACCAAGCGATTGCCCATGTGACGCTGCATCGGCCTGAAGCGCTGAATGCCTTCAGCACACAAATGCGTGACGATCTCTATGAGATCCTGTCTGCCATTAAACAGGACGATGAAATCAAGGCCGTGATTCTTAGCGGCGCTGGAGATAAGGCGTTCTGTGCCGGGGCAGACCTAAAGGAATTTCTCTCTGCTCCCTCCGTTGTGAAAGCGAGGAAAATTCGCATAATACGTGACCTTTGGAGGCTGTTTCTTAGCATCCCCCAGCCTATGATTGCAGCGCTTCACGGCTATGTTCTCGGTTCCGGCATAGAAATGGCTCTGTTTTGCGATCTCCGGGTGGCATCCACAGATGTCATTTTGGGTCTGCCCGAAGTTGGTTTGGGAATATTGCCGGGTGCCGGCGGAACGCAAACTCTTTCAAGAATTATAGGAATGGCCGGAGCGCTTGACATGCTTCTGACTGGGCGGCGTCTCAACGCGCAAGAAGCAGTACAGATGGGGCTAGTCAACCGCATTGTCCCTCGAAGCGAGCTTCTCAAGACAGCGGAAACCCTGGCGCATACAATTGCCTCATTGGATCCTTTGGTCGTGCAAAGCGCCAAACAGGCTGTGATTCAGGGATTGGATATGTCGCTTTCGCAGGGATTAGATTTAGAATGGCGGCTTGCAACCAAGATAAAGCGTGATCAGCGCGGGTGATTGAACGCCAAACGCAGAAAGCCTGGCAACACCATTTTTCATTGGAACTAACTGGGATTCATTTATGAACAAAACCGTCAAGGACATTGAGGAAGCTCTTTCAGGCATAGAAAATGGAGCGACTGTAGCAATTGGAGGTTTTTTTGCAGCGGGCGTCCCGCGAATACTGCTGAGAGCCCTTATAGAAAAGGGTACAAAGGATCTTACCCTGGCATGCGGGTCTGGGCCTTTGCTGGGCGCAAAAGATGAACTCGATGCACTATTGAGGAATAACCAAATCAAGAAGGTGATTGACTCTTACGCGCTCTTCCGTTCAGCAACCAAAGGCGCACAACACCCTTTTGAGCAGCAGGTTCGTTCCGGCCAGATCGAGTTGGAAATTTTCCCCATGGGGACACTGTGCGAAAAGTATCGAATGGCGGGAGCAGGCATTGCTGCCTCCTATATTCCCGTTGGAGCTGGCTCCATGGTGGAAGAGACTATCATTACGAACATTGAGGAAAAGCGCACCAAACGTGAAACGCGGGCTTTTGGTGGACAGACATGTATTTTGGAATATGCGCTCAAGCCTGATTTTGCCATCGTTCACGCAAATGTCGGAGATGAGGAGGGCAATCTCTGCTATCGGAAAACGTCATGGAACTTTAATCACGTAATGGCGATGGCCGCCGGCATAACTATTGCCGAAGTTGAAAGCCTGGTTGCTCCGGGGGAATTGAAGCCAGAATCGATCCATACGCCGGGCATTTTTGTAAAAAGAATTGTGGAAGTCCCAAGAATTAGTTTTGCTATCACCTCCCTTTAGGGAAAAATCGGGACACTCATTATTCGCTCATAGCTGGCGTTGTTGTGAAGCAGGACGGATTTCGTCATTCCGGGAGGGAAGAAATTGAAAAAATTTGAAGGACTTCCTCGTGAAATTATCGCCTTAAGGGTAAGCCAGGAAATCGAGGACAATTCCTATGTCAATCTGGGCATTGGCATTCCTACATTAGTAAGCAACTGGCTGGAGGGCCGCGATGTTATCCTGCAATCAGAAATCGGCATGCTGAAAACCGGCAGCCTGGCTGAAGGTGAGTCCATCGATCAAGACCTGATCAATGCAAGTTGCCAACCGGTTCTGGAAATGCCTGGAACGGTGTATTTCGATATTTGCGAATCCTTTGCGATGATTAGGGGCGGGCATATCGACGTCACGGTAATGGGGGCGTTCCAGGTTAACCAGTCAGGAGATTTCGCGTCGTGGATGAATCCCTCGCGTGGTTTGAATGGTGTAGGAAACATTGGGGGATCCATGGACTTGGCGACCGGAGCCAAGAAGTTGTTTATCGCCATGGAGCACACAACAACCGACGGCAGTCCCAAAATTGTCCGGGAACTGACCTACCCGGCGACAGCCCGGAAAAAGGTTAACAAAATCTTCACGGACTTGGCGGTAATTGAGATTACCCCGGAGGGTTTGCTGCTCAAAGAGCTTTACCCGGGATTGTCTGTGGAGGATATTCAGTCGGTCACGGAACCAAAACTTCTTATTGCCCAGGATCTAAAAGAAATCGAGCTTTAAAGGGAGATATCTATAATGGCAAACCAGGTAGGCAAACGGTATAAATGCGCAAAATGCGGTGCGGAAATAATTGTAACGCGCGGCGGCAACGGCACGGTGAAATGCTGCGGGCAACCAATGGAACAAAAAAAGTAAAAGGAAGAGGCAATCATGAGTCAGCTTGGTAAGCGCTATAAATGCGAGGTTTGCGGAACAGAGATTCTCTGCACAAAAGCAGGCGAAGGGAAGCTTGAGTGCTGCGATCAGGAAATGAAGGTTCAAGAGCCAAAGCCGCTTCCTTCATCCGATTAGAACCAACCCGGAAATGCACAAGTTCCCGGGGCGCGCCTTCCTTGACCATGGATAAACAGAGTATTTGCAGACGGCTTGGGATCCGCTATCCAATTCTTCAGGGGGGTATGTTGTGGATTGCCGATGCGTCACTCGCATCGGCAATCTCCAACGCAGGAGCCCTTGGCACGATCAGCCCCTATGCCGCTATGGCAGAGTCTGGAAATCCCGTTGAGAATCTTCGGTTTCAGATCTCGCGAACCAGACTGCTGACGAACAAACCCTTCGCGGTCAATATCCCTCTCGATTTGCCTGATAGCGGCCTTCTCATTAATTTAGCCATTGAGGAGAAGGTAAAGATCGTTGTTACCGCAGCGGGGAATCCGGGACTTTACACCGAATTACTGCATTCATCAGGCATTCAAGTTCTTCATGTCATAAGTTCGGTATCTCAAGCAATAGCCGCACAATCCTGTGGAGTTGACCTTCTGATAGTAGAAGGAGCCGAGGCGGGGGGACGCATCGGTCGGGCAGAAATCCCTCTTTTCTCTTTGATTCCGCAGGTAGTTGCCGCCGTTTCCCTGCCGGTCATCGCAGCCGGCGGAATTGTGGACACCCATCAAATGAAGGCTGCGATGATTCTTGGGGCCGATGGAGTGCAATTAGGAACTCGCTTTATTGCAGTGAACGAGTGCATTGCCCATCAAAACTACAAGCAGGCAATCATTGAGGCACAGGATGGAGATACCATCGTTGCCGGGCGGTCTCTGGGACCGGCAAGAAGACTTAAATCCAGCTTTTCCCTTAAGCTCTCTGACATGGAGAAATCCGGAAAAGAGATTGCATTGCAGCTCAGCTTCATAGGCCGCAGGCGTTCAAGAAAGGCACAAATTGATGGAAATTTGGAGGAAGGCGATTTCCTTGCAGGTGCATCCGTAGGACTTATCAAACAGGTCATTCCGGCCGCTCAGGTCATTCAAACCCTTATTACCGGCAGGCTCTAGGTCGCAAACTCTTGTCTCTTTAATCCGATCCTGGCAGGAATGGAATACGAGCGGATATCAAACCTTTAGGCCCCTTCCCCCCGATAATTCTCCAATACACAGTCATCAGGAAAGCAGGAAATGGGAGGCTAGAAGATGTGTGTCCCATTTTCTACTTTGCGGTTGTGTGATTTGAGGTTACTCTCGAAGAAAAAGAAAAGAGCAGGGATACATGGCACAATTTCAGCCTATAGCGTCCTCGGCGGATAATAAAAAACCGGTCGCGCTTGGCCTGGCCGCAATATTCATAACCTATTTTTCGTCCGCCTACTTCTTCCGCGGATCCGGTATCACACTACCCAAAATTGCGGCCGACCTGAACGGCATGCACCTCTATTCCTGGGCAATATCTCTCCCCGCACTTGCCTCCGCATTTGTAACGCTAACCTTCGGCAAGCTCTCCGATATCTATGGACGCCGGGTAATGTTATTGACCGCTCTCGGGCTCTACATGGGAGGCGCAATTCTGGCGGCTATCAGCCGGGATTTCGTCTCTTTCATCACAGCAAGAATGATCATTTCCCTGGGGCAGGGCGCTTTGGCACCGCTGTGCTTTTCGGTTATTGGTGATTTATATTCGCCGGCCGAACGAAGCAGATGGAGCGGCCTGTTGCAGATTCCTGCCGGCGTGGCAGCCATGATTGTTCCCGCTTCCGTCGGGATGCTGACCGACACGTTGAGCTGGCGCTATTTTTTGTGGATTGCGGTGTTGCTGGTTCTGATATCCGGAGTGCTGATAATCATAGGCATTCCCGCAATTTCCAAAAGGACGGAGCACAAGATTGACTTTGCCGGCACCTGTCTTCTCGCGATAGCTTCCTCCACCATGATTCTCGCCTTTTCCTGGGCGGGGAGTGATTATGCATGGACATCTATCACAATCCTGGGTTTGCTGGCGATCTCCATCCTATCCTGGTGCATTTTCCTGTGGATTGAATCAAAAGCCGCTGAACCCATGCTGGATCCGCAAGTCCTAAAAAGCCGTACATTTATAACAGCAGCAGCCGCGGCTCTCATTTCCTACTTTGCGTGCCTTGCGATGATTATGTATTTCCCCCTTTTCCTGCAGGGCGTGCAAGGCACCAGCGCGACCCTCAGCGGCTACAGGACCACACCATTCAGCGCTTTTATGTCTTTTACCGGCGTTCCCGTTGGAATACTTCTGGCTCGAACAAAACGTTACAAAGCTATGTACATTGTCGGATATGGCATTTTGACGCTGGCCATGTTTGCTTCTATTACCTTTGATGTTGGAACGCCGGCATGGCTGGAATATCTTGTTGTTTCCATAGCCGGAATTGGCCTGGGTGCCATTCCAACAATGAATACTCTCATCGCACAATTTGCCCTGCCTAAAAGGCTCTTGGGCGTTGCGGTGGGCGCCATGTTCTTTTTCGTGTTTATGGGAAATGCGCTTGCCCCGGCAATTCTGGGTTCAGCCATGAACCTGGAGTACTCCAAGACGCTTAAGAAATCTTTGCCTGAAGAACTGAATCAAAGCGCTAACAAACATATTCTGTCTTCGCTCTCGAACCCACGCATATTGCTATCCGAACCTGCCATGACCGATCTTAAGATGAGCCTCCGCAAATCGGGAAACGACGGGTCTGAGCTATTTGCTCGAACCATTCAAGCAATACGAACCGCGCTGGAAGCAAGCCTGCGCTATGTATTCATCATTGGGGCAATAACCTCGCTGATTGCATTTCTGCTTATCATCACTATTCCAGAGGTTTCGATCGAGGCAGAGGTACAGGACAAACGAAACGTGACCGAACGGTAACGGTCTTGGGGTTCGACCGCAACTCTGGGCATTAGCTTTCCATAGGTTAACTCACAGTCTCCGTCTCCAGCCGGGCTGGCTTCGTATTGTCCTTGAGTGATGGATGTACGGGCGGCTTTGCAAAAATTATACAGAGGAAACCCAGCACGAGCATGATCAGACAAACCTGGAAAGCCGGGAGATAGCTGCCCGTAGAATCTCGAATGTACCCCGCAATAGGAGCCCCGAGACTCGACCCAATGGTGGTTACAGGCGTTGTATACCCCATAATTTTGGGGAACTCTTTTCTGCCAAAATAGTCGGGAAAAAGATTGCCCATGGCAATCCCCTGAATCCCGAACCCGATGCCCAAAATAATGCAGTATGCAATAACGGCCGGCAGAGATTGTGCAATTAGAGTCGTCCCAAATCCCAGCATTCCAACCACTATCGAGACAGTGGCCAATGAACGCATCTTAAATTTGAGTCCGAGAAAACCAATTCCCAAGCTGCTGATCGACATCACCGCCGTAAGAAGACCGGAAGCCATTGCCGCCGTATTCGGGGCGATACCCAGATCAAATAAAAACGCCACTTGATGAGGCATCAAAGCATTGATGCAGAAGAATTGCACAGTTCCATATATTGTTAACAGCCACAAAGAACGGGTTTTCAGCGCTTCTCTGGCAGAAAAATCCACCTTGGTCTTATCGAGATTCTGATAAAGCACATTCTCGTGTGTCTGAAGGCTTTCTCTTTTTGAAGCCGGCCCATCCGGAACCTGCCCTATATCCTCCGGTCTGTTGCGTACCAGGATGCCGGGAACAACAACACAAAACACGAATATAAGAATGGCAATCCCCCTGTAAGATTGTCGCCATCCGAATTGATTGATCATGGACATAAGAAATGGACCAATCAGGATATTCAATCCCATGGCTCCCATCGATATGGCCATTGCAAGGGATCTCTTCATGATAAACCAGTTGTTTGTAACCGTCATCATGGCCAACATCCCGCCCATGCTCATTCCGATTCCCATTACAACGCCAGACCAAAGATATAGCTCCCAGATACTGGTTTGAAAGGACACCAGCAACAAGGAAGCAGCCGTCAATATGTTCCCGATGACAATGGCTTTTCTTGCTCCCTGCCTCATTAGGAATATGCCTACCACTGGAGCGGCAAGTCCCGTTAGAACAAGAGATACGGTTTGAGCTCCTGAAATGGATCCTCTGGACCACCCAAACTCTTTAACCCAATAAGGAAGGCAGAACCCAAACGCATTCAAGACAAAACAGAAAACAACGATATTGAAGACAAACATTACCGCCAGATTGACCCAACCGTAAAATCCATCCTTGCCCGATATCTTCAGAGCCATGATTCTCTCTCCCTTGAAATCGATATCCAAGAATCGAAATGCCAAGCCATGAATTTGAAAATTTGGGGAAATGCGTGTGTCTATCGGAAAGAAAATAGCATGAGATGGAGATAATATTATATTGAATTTCATATCTTGGATCCCGGCAAAAAGGAAATGGGGAAATGTGGACACCCATCATTCCCCCTTGCTACCTCTTGTCTTCCCCGGTGCGGCTTCACGGAAATGTTACAGACTCAAATCGGGCAGGCGAGAGGCTGAAGAACAGGGAGCAAGGAAAGATGGGTGTCCACAAAGTTGAGGAAAGATGGGTGTCCACAAAGTTGAGAACAGAGGATCAAGGGTGAAAGAGGAGGAAGGGAAAACAGCCTGGGGAGAAGTAGGGTAAAAAAGCGAAAGAAAGGTGAGTGTCCCCAAAGTACCAAAAGCAAAAAACAAGAACGGGGTTTGCCACTCATCCGAGCGCAAACCCCGCAACTCTTACCTAAAAGAGCGGAATGTTCTTTGGACCTTCCCTGAATGAATACAGGGTTGCGGTCGCCTGGGTAAAGTAGAACGTGACATAGATTTCATCGTCCGCCCCCTTGGGGTATATCTGTAAAAGGGTGGGCGAAACCTCAAAAGCCTGGGCTTTTGCTTCACGACTATCGTCCATGGCAACTGTTCCGCAAACTCTGAGCCAGGTTCCATCTGTCCCCATCGCCGAAATCTCAACCTTGGGACATTTTTCCATCTGTTTGTAGACATCTTTCGTCTTGTTCGTGCACATGTACAGCTTGTCGTTTCGGATCATCGTAAATCCAAAGGGACGAACCCTCGCCTGATCGCCGTCGATTGTCGCGAGATGAAACACAGGATTGGCTTTTAAGAACTCAAAGGCTGTAGTCATTGGGACCTCCTGGAAAATGGTAAATTACGATCAAATCAAAGAATCAGTGCACAAATCTGGCCATATGGATGAAAACGGTGGCATTATAGCCTACTTGCGAATTTTAGTAATGGTAAAGTGCCGGACAGGGCGCGCGCAAAACCGGACGATCGGCCCCAAGCCTCCATCTCGCGGCTTTGCGCCCGCGTACTGGCAGACAAATACATGAAGTCATGAAATCGAGAGCAATTGTTTTTCTGATTACAACGGCTCTGTTATGGAGTTCGGGCGGCATCCTGATCAAGATGGTGCCATGGAACTCCATAGCCATTGCAGGCGCTCGCAGCGCTATTGCCGCTCTGGTCATTCTTGCATTCCGACGCAAGATGCACTTCAACTGGGGATTTGCCCAACTTGGCGGCACAGTCTGCTATTCGGGCACGGTCATCCTGTTTGTATCCGCGACCAAACTCACCACGGCCGCAAATGCCATTCTGCTTCAATACACGGCTCCAATCTATGTTGCCCTGCTCAGCTATTGGCTCCTGAAAGAACGGATCACCCGCTCCGACCTTTTCACCATCATCGCAGCGTTTGGAGGAATGCTTCTGTTCTTTCTGGATGATCTCTCCAAGGGAGGGCTTTGGGGCAACATCATCGCCATCCTGAGTGGCGTCGCCTTTGCAGGCACGGCCATCTTCCTTCGGATGCAGAAGGACCATTCTCCTCTTGAATCGGTTTTCCTGGGCAACATCCTCACATTTCTCATCGGTATCCCCTTTATGACCGGATCCCTGCCGAACGCAAAGGGCTGGCTGGGTCTGGTTTTACTAGGAGTATTCCAACTCGGCTGCTCCTACATTCTTTATTCCGAGGCCATTAAGCACGTAACCGCCCTCGAGGGCATTTTGATCCCCATATTGGAACCCATACTCAATCCGATCTGGGTCTTTCTGATAATTGGAGAAGCCCCAGGCTTTTGGGCTATTATCGGAGGGGTTATCGTCTTGATTTCGGTCACTCTCAGATGTATGGCATCACTGAGGCAGGCTCGTTAGCTGAACATCCGGGAATGCTCCCGGGCAAACTCTGCAGGAGTCGATAAACTATGGATCTCAATCGCCGTGACCTACTCATAACCAGTGCCGGCCTGGCCGCAGGCTTGGCCGCAACATCCCAAGGATCCGCGCAGAACAATTCGCAACCGCCAATTCCCGGACCCGATGCCGCTCCCACGCCCGGTCTCGGAACCACGGATGTCGAAGCCTATCAGGCGTTAAAAAATGAGAAGACGATTAATGTCATCAACCTTCGCGATCTGGAAGCGGAGGCCAAAAAGATACTCCCTCCCTATAGCTTTGCCTATATCTCCGGCGGCGCCGGAGATGAATGGACCATGCGAAAGAATGAGGAAGCATTCAATCAGTGGATAATCGAACCGCGCTTCCTGGCCGGCATCAAGAAACCGGACACGACCACCACCATCCTGGGATCCACGCTGTCTCTCCCGGTGATTACCGCGCCCATGGGTGGTCAGGGACTCGCGCACGCCCTTAGGGAAATCCCCAATGTAAAGGGAACCAGCCATGCCGGAACCATATACGTCGACAGCTCCGTATCCAATGTGAGCCTGGAAGAGGTCGCACAAGCCGCCTCAGGCCCCAAGTGGTTTCAGATTTACTTCCCGGCTAACCGGGAATACGCACGCGAGCTTCTTCACCGCGCAAAAGAATCGGACTACACCGCTATTGTCCTGACTGTCGACGGCACAACTTTCAGTAACCGCGAACGTACGGTTCGACTCGGCATTTCTCCGCCCAACCTGGGTCCGGGCAACGGAGTGCGAACTCCGGGAATTGACCCGCGCACCACATCCGAACACAAAATGGACCTCAACTGGAATGATGTAGCCTTCTGCCAGAAAGAAGCCGGACTCCCGGTGATTATTAAAGGGATTCTCACGCCTTCCATGGCGTTGGAAGCGGTGCGGCAGGGCTGCGCAGGTATCTGGGTTTCCAATCACGGCGGACGTGCCATCGACAATACTGCCCCGGCAATAGCAGCTCTCCCACGCATTGTCGAGGCGGTGGGCGGCAAAACGCTCATCATCATGGATGGAGGAATCCGTCGCGGCCAGGACGTTTTTCGAGCTCTCGCTCTCGGAGCAAACGTGACCGCACTGGGCAGACCTCTCCTGTATGGCATGGCACTGGGAGGCGCCCAGGGCATACAGGCAGTTTACGCTCGCCTCAAATCAGAGCTGCAAATGGTCATGCAGCTGGCTGGAACTGCCGGCATTAAGGAAATTACGCGCAATTTCGTGTCAAAATCGGGAATGTAGGCAGTTTTTTGGCATATCAAACAGGCGTGATCTGTCGATAATGATGGGGACATGTTAGCCGAAAATATTCCAGCCGAAAAATCAAAACCGAATGCGTTTGAGCGATTCAATAATGTCCTGAAAATGATGGTCGAAGAGTCGGCCAGCGATCTGCATATCTCCGTTGGAAGCGGTTTCCGCATCCGCGTCCGGGGATCGCTGATCCCTTCACCGGATTCCGCGCCGCTGACTCCCAGCGAGATTGCATCCATTGCCGGCGGAATTTTGCTCGCAGGACGCAAATGCACAAAGGAAAATCTGGTTCAGTTTGTCGAGGGCATTACCGATTATGACTGCTCCTACTCTGTCCCGGGACTTGGGCGTTATCGGGTGAATATCTGCAGCCAGAGGCGCTCCCTTGCCTTGGTTCTCAGGCATATCCCCTACGTGTTGCCCACGATCGAGAGCCTGAACCTGCCCCCTGTGATTGGAAACATCGCATTATCTGAACGCGGATTGGTGCTGGTCACCGGCATTACAGGCAGCGGCAAATCCACGACGCTCGCCTCCATGATCAACCTGATCAATCGAACACGGCACTGCAAGATAATAACCATTGAGGACCCGATCGAGTTTTTGTATCGCGACGACAAGTGCAGCATCGCGCAACGTGAATGCGGATCCGACACGGAGAACTTTGCCAAGGCGCTGCGAGCCGCCTTGCGACAAGATCCGGACATTATTCTGGTCGGCGAGATGCGCGACAAGGAAACCATCGACATCGCCATCAAAGCGGCCGAAACCGGACACATGGTTTTATCCACGGTCCACACAACGGATGCCCCGCGGACGATTTCCCGAATTCTCAGCGTATTCGACCCCTCGGAACAGTCTGCCGCACGTTTACGGCTCAGCGAAACGCTTCTGGCCGTCGTCTCTCAGCGCCTGTTGCCGCGATCGGATGGCATGGGACGCGTCGTCGCCTGCGAAATCATGCGCCAGACCAAAACGATCCAGGAATGCATCGCTGATCCCGGCAAGATATTCATGCTGAAGGAATATATCGAAAAGGGACGAGAGCACTATCAAATGCAGACCTTCGATCAGCACCTCAGCGACCTGTATCGCCTGGGAACCATCAACCTGGAAACCGCCAAGTCCGCAGCAACCTCTGCCGCCGACTTCGAGCGCAACCTCACATTCCAGTAAATCACTTTCGCCCGGATGCAACGCTCTGATGCGTCCGGGCAATTCCTGCCGCCGAAAATTTCAGGAGAGTGCCACACCGGTTTTGCCGTACATCTTTCTCACTTCTTTCCTGAGGATTTTTCCCTGAGGGCTTTTGGGCAATTCTGGGACGAGGATATATTCCTTGGGTATTTTGAAGGACGACAGCTTTGTATCCAGGAAAGCCTTCAGTTCTTTCCTTTCGAGGTGCTGCCCTTTTCGCAGAATGAGAAACGCCACCACCTTCTCCCCCCATTCCCGGTCGGGCACACCGATCACGGCACAGTCTTCAATTTCCGCCCTGGTATAGAGAGCCTCCTCCACTTCGCGCGGATAAACATTCTCTCCGCCCGTGATAACCAGGTCTTTCAATCGATCAACGATATAAACAAAGCTCCTGGAATCGACAATACCGACATCTCCCGTACGCAGCCATCCATCGCCCCAGAAAGCCTGCCGTGTACCTTCCGGATTATGCAGGTATCCCTTCATCAGGCTTGTACCCCTGACGGAGATTTCTCCCTTCTCCCCTTGCGGAACCTGGCGTCCCTCGCCATCCCGTATTTGCAGTTCGACTCCAAATACAGCCTGTCCAACGGATCCAGAAACATGATGGTCCAGGTGAAAATGGTTATACGTAACCGGCATCATCTCGGTAAGGCCATAGCCATCCGCGATCGTGATTCCGGTAAGATCTTTCCACTGCTTGAGAATGCCGGCAGCCATCGGTGCTCCGCCTGAAAAGCAGTATCGAACTTTTTGAAATTTCCTGCCCACATCGGGAATATCGATCAGCCGTGTATATACCGTCGGCACGGCATAAAAGCGGGTAAGCCGGTCGTTATCGAGCAGCCACAGCACGCGATCCATATCGAATGCCGGCATGAGCTCGAGACAGCCCCCACTAAGCACCGTCGAATTCATGATATATATCTGCCCATACACATGATTGAAGGGCAGGAAACAAAGTGTGTAGTCCGAGTGTGCATATCGCTCATACAGAGTTGTGGACTGGGCGGAAAAGTCGATCCCCTCGTGGGTCAGCATTACGCCCTTGGGATCACCCGTTGTGCCCCCGGTATAAAGAACGGCAACCGGGTCTCTTCGCTCCCGTTCCACGGTCCTGAAAGCGGCATCTCCGGTTTTCATCACGGCCGCGAAATCCAGATCTCCATCCTCGCAGATGATCTTTTCCAGGCCGCCGGAGTCTTTGAAAGGCTGCAGCGTTCCAAGCCTGGATCCATCGGTGTAGATTATTCGCGGCTTTGCATGCGCAACCAGGTTGAAGACTTCCGCATTTTTCAGAAGCCCTGAGAGCGTGACGGCAACAGCTCCCGTTTTGAGAACTCCAAAATAAAACGCCAGCCATTCAACAGAATTTGGGGCACAGAGTGCCACCAGGTCTCCGGGAACAATCCCCAGTTTTACAAGAGTCGATGCTACCCTGTTGGCCATCTCATTGAGTACGCCATAGCTGGTTTCCCTGTCCGCTTCGCGGACCGCAGGGTGATCGGGGAAAAATTGAGCCGATGATTCAAGATTATGTGCAAGATTCATAAAGGCAGCAGGCAATCAGGGTAGCGGGATAGGCGGAGAGCTCCCGACAATTTATTGTCGCGAGCCTCTCCGCATTGGGAACTTTATTGAACAGCTCCTTCTTCGCGAAGTCGGGCCAAATCTTCCCTGGTGTAACCAAGTCCCCGGAGCACTTCATCCGTATGCTCGCCGAGCTTGGGCGCGCCGCGCCTCCAGGAGGCCGGAGTATCGCTCAAATCCCACGGAAATCCTATGGTTTTAGTGGGTCCGTATTCCGGATGCTCGATCTCAATCATATAGCGATTGGCCATGATTTGCGGATCATCAACTACCTCTATGATGTCTTGAACCGGAGTAAAAATGCAGCCGTGCTCGCCAAGAATCTGCATCCATTCGTCTCTCGTTTTGCCGGCAAAGACTTCATCGAATATGGCTACCAGCTCCCGCCCATGCTCCGCCCGCGCTTTGATGCTGTTAAATCGTGCATCATCGATCAACGCCTCCAGGCCAAGAGCGCCGCAGACCTTCGGCCACCATCGGTCCGGATCCAGATGGGCAATGGCCAACCATTTATCATCCTTGCAACGGTAGTGACTGTATAGGGGATTCCCCGATGCGGCCCTCACAAAGCGCGGAAATACCTGCCGCAGCATTGCCGTCCCAGACATCAGATGACCCATCAGCGCAACCACGCTCCCCATCAGCGAGGTATCTACCACTTGCCCTTTCCCGGTTCTTTCCCGGGCAAACAGCGCCAGGGTTACGCCCCAGGCAGACATCAGCCCGCCCATCTCATCTCCAAGTCCCGGAAGAATCATGCTTGGCGGTGTGCCATTCTCACCCGCAGCCATCATGAGCCCAGATCGGGCAATGCCGGTATAGTCAAAGGAAAGGCTGTTGGCAATCGGGCCCTGGCGCCCCCATCCGGATGCATGCGCATACACGAGTCGCGGATTGCGGGCAAGCAGCTCATCCGGGCCAATACCCAGGCGCATGGGGGCTCCAATGCTCATGTTGTTCAGGAAAACATCAGCGGAATCGATGAGCTTGAGAAAGATCTCCATGCCCTTTTCCTTTTTCATGTCCAGAACAATGCCTCTCTTGTTGCGATTGGCATGCTCGAAATAATAGTTGTATCCATGGACACGAAAATCGGCCTCGATCGTTTTCATATGACGCCGGGCAGGATCGCCCTCCTTCGGTTCAATCTTGATAACATCGGCGCCAAGATCACCCAGCCTCATCCCGGCAACCGGGCCCTGCTGAAAAGTGGAAATTTCGATCACCTTGATCCCTGTTAGCGGCCCTTGCGACATGTTCTTCCTCCTGAGGGACAATTCCATTTCTGGCTTAGGTGTTTGAGTTTAAACCTCAATGACCTGAGGCTCAAAAGAAAACCGGCGTTAATCTTGCACAAGGCACTTCGCAGCCCGACAACTTATCTCCTATAATGAGTCTCCATGAGAAACATACGTCCGGAATTCATGCCTCGGCACAGAACGGGTCCCATGGCGGGCCATATTTTATGATTTCGGGTTTCATCGCAGGCCTAATTCTGAGCTTCGTCGGATCCATGACGCCGACCGGCCCGATTGCGCTGCTTGTTCTGAAATACGGGATGCGCCGTCAGAACCGGAATGCTCTTTTCGTGGCAGCCGGAGCCGCTCTGGCCGAGTCAGGATATGCGCTGCTCGCATATCTTGGCATCACCTTCGCCTTGTCTCGCTACCGCCTCGAAGCCCCGCAGCTCCGCCTGATATCCGGCATCATCCTGGCTGCATTTGCTGCGGCCTGGATTATCAGAGGCCACGATTCCAAATCCAAAAGCAGAGATCGGGAATATGTGGGCCGGAGCTTTCTGCTGGGACTGAGTATTGCCGGGCTCAACCCGACTTTTCTGGTGACCTGGGCTGGTGCCGTTGCCATTGCACGAGGCGCCGGGCTGATTAACGGGTTTCAAGACGCTCCCGCTTTTGCGGTCGGAGTGCTGGCGGGACCGATCTTGTGGTTCTCGATCCTCTTGATCGTGCTAACACATCCCGTTAAATCCATCAGTCCGGAAAGACTTGAAAAAATTGAACGGGCGCTGCCATACATACTGCTGGTATTGGCGGGGATCATGTTGGCTCAGACGCTGATCCCCATGTTCAAATAGCGGCCGTCAAAACTTCAAACCGCGCTACCACAGGTTCGCAGCCGCCGGAACCTTTCCCCGGTCCGTCAACCGAATCGCATCCTTCCGGCAAACCGCTCGGCAGATCCCGCATCCGTAACACTTCCTCGCATCTATCTCCGATTTCTTGCGGCCGGCGGAATAGCCGATAGCTCCGAACTGGCAGACGCGCATGCACTGCCGACATCCGTCGCATGCCTCTGCATTCATCTCGGCCACATACTCGGCCCGAAACATCGTCGCCGTGCCATGGGTCACCGTCATTTGCATAGCCAGGCAGTCGGGACGATCACAATTGCAGATGCCGCCGATGAATGGCGTAAGGAAAGTCCAGACGCTGTGACAAAGCCCTTCCTTTTCATATTCCCTGAAATTTGCCAGAGCTTCCTCTTTCGTCAGCACCTCGTTCCCTTTGGAATCAGGCCCGCCCAGGAAGCCATGCGTCAGATCGCCAAACACATCCCCAAACTTTCCATCCGGTCCCAGGCTGATTCCGTAACAATAGCGCTTCTCTTCCCCTGTATTCATGCGTCGGCATAAACAGGATGTGCGGATAATCGAATTGACGAATCCGAAGATGCGTTCGACATCTTCGATCGGTACGATCTGTCCGTAATGCAAATCTTTCATTGTACGAACAGTTCTTCTTTTGATCATGCGCTTCAGAATAGCCGGCGCTTTTTCGAGTTTTTCCATCTGCTCCTGGATATTCCCTGCAGCGGCTGATTTGTCCAGGAATTTGTGGAATGCCTTCTGCCGCTTCGTATCATTCAGCAGATCCATCCCGTAATTTTTGGCTTCAAGATACCATTTCCGTCCTTCCCCATGTTCCAGGCAGAATTCACACATATGGCAGTCTCCTTTGTCGCTAACCAAAGCCGGGCGATAGATTGCAATATTGTATCAGAAAATGGGGGAGGTTCGGCTCATTAACCCTTTGTCATGCAGACCATAACAATTTCAACATCGGGTCAGACCTCGACACTGCAAAAACGGGGGACAAGCAGCCGGACATTCCAGATTGAGCCGGCTATTGATTGCCGATCTCGCCGGCACGATAGTCAATCACTCGAATCTTCTCCAATGTGACCAGGCCTCCGGTCATAACCTGGTCAAGGAAGGGCAGGAATTCGTTGATCTTCTCCTCCGTATCCACGATTTCGATGACGATGGGCAGATCCAGTGAAAGCCGGAGAATCTTGTTCGTATGAAGACGGCTGGATTTGCCAAAACCCATCGGCCCGCGAAGCACGGTGGCGCCGGCCATGTGCATTTCACGAGCCTTCAGCACGATGGCTTCATAAAGAGGTTGGTGTTTCCATCGATCGCTTTCGCCGATGAAGACGCGTAACAGCATTGCCTCGCTGGGAAGATGCACGTCAGACTCCTTTAGTTGGATTCACCCACTGCGCCAGGGCGTAACCGAGCCAAACGGAAATCATGCATAAAACAACGCTCAGAATCATATTGCCGCAGGCATACAGCCATTCCCTGTCCTGCAGCAGATTCAGCGTCTGCAGACTGAAGGATGAAAATGTTGTATACCCGCCGCAAAAGCCGATCATAAAAAGACTGCGAGCGGAAGGTCCCAGCAGCAAGCGTCCCTCCGGCGCACTCAGAGTGGCCAGGAAGCCTATCAGGAACGATCCTGTCACATTGATGAATAATGTGTTCCATGGGAAACTGTGGCCAACACGCTCGGCAATAACACCAGAAGCCCAATAGCGCATTATGCCTCCGGCCGCGCTTCCCAATGCAACCAACAGATAATTCAACATGTTCAGCCCGCCTGCTTCAGGTTTAGCTTCCAGTATAAAACAATACCAGGAGTCTCAGCCATGGAGTTCGTCGGACGAAGAGGATACTGCGCAGCTTTTGTGCTTTCACCCGGGACGGAAGCCTGTCCAGGAGGCAGCGGATTTGGTGATAAGGATCACTGCATTTTGAAGTAGTTGGCATTTAACCTAAGACTCACTGAAAACATTGCCGCCGCATCCGATCATATAGGATAGATAATCGGCAGGGAGGAAAGATGAAACGCACTGTAAAGAAAACCATTCCATGGATGCTGTGTCTGCTTCTGTCCGCTTCCATCGCATTTGCCAAAAATCATGGAAAGGGGAAGCATGAAGGCAGAGACGAAGAGGCCAAATCGGTTGGGGCCCACATTCAGGTTGATGTCTTCCTGGGAAGGCAGCGGGATATGATTCGGCAGCACTATATCGGAAATGAGGGGCACGAATCGCTTCCTCCCGGTTTGGCAAAGCGCGGAGGAGATTTACCTCCGGGGCTGCAAAAGCAGCTGCGGCGAAACGGACACCTCCCTCCGGGGCTGGAGAAAAAACTCCGTCCGTTTCCTGTCGATCTGGAACGTCGTCTGCCTCCACTCCGACCAGGCTTGATCCGTGGAATGATCGGAGGGAGCGCAATCATCATGGATAAAAAAACATCCGTGATTCTGGATATTTTTGCGGTTCTATAGCGCGGATTTCAGGTTTTATGATGAGATGTAGCCCCACATTCGGGAGAAGCAGATTCATAGCATGGGTGCCCTTGATTCTGCTTCTCTATACCAATCCAGCCTTCAACGCTCCAGCCGTAAAAAGCCGGACATCGAAAGCCCGACCTCGCATCAAAGCCGTCAGCACTATTACCGCAGAAATGCTGAGCGAACTACTGAAGGTCCATAATTCCATCCGGTCCGGGGTAAACCTGCCGCCGCTTCAATGGTCCGCGGAACTGGCGGCCTTCTCTCAAAAGTGGGCAGATACTCTCATTTTGCGAAATGGCTCCGGCCATAACCCCAACACTCCATACGGAGAGAACATCTTTGTCACGGGGCCCGGATCCACTCCGGCCAGGGTTGTCCGGGAATGGGAATCCGAATCCCGTGACTACAGCTACCGCACCAATGCCTGCGCCAGTGATGATTGCGGACACTATACTCAGATTATATGGCGCAGCTCTCGAAGGGTAGGATGCGGCGTTGCACGCACCCCTCGGCGCGAAGTCTGGGTCTGCAGCTACGATCCCCCTGGCAACTACCGCAACGAGTGGCCTTATTAGCCTATCGGAGTCCGGCGGGATTGCTATTTGTGTATTTCCTCTTCCTTTTCGGTATCTTTCAAAGCAGATTTGAAATTCCGTATCCCCTCTCCAAGCCCCTTGCCCAACTGTGGGATTTTGTTTACTCCAAAGATAAGAACAACGATTGCCAGAATGACGAGCAATTCGCCCATACCCAATGATCCAAACATAAAACCTCCATCCCTTCGTTCAATGCCAGCGAAAGTTACTTTGCTATTTCAGTTGCGGTCGGCGTTTTCTCGGCTGCGGCCACTGCAGCCGTTTTCTCTGCACTCACCTCTTCTTCCCAGGTCTTGACCAGGTCGCTGGAGGCCTTTTTGAATTCGGCAATACCCTTTCCAAGGGACTTGCCAATTTCGGGAAGCTTTTTGGGACCGAAAACAATCAAGGCAATGACAAAGATGACAATCATCTCCTGAATACCAAGATTACCCATGATTACCTCTCTTTTTCGTATTACTGGTACGGTGGTTCGGAACTGCCCGGATAGAGCTATTCGAGAGGTGTCCTCCAGAAGGCCCCATGCAGCAGTAAAATGAAACTTTCAGATCGCAGAAATGATGGGTGGGCCGCGAGGTATGAGGCGGAAAAGTCGACCCGGAAGGCTGTCAGCAACCGGACGCTCAGCAAGGATCTCACGCAGGTCCGGGTCGGCAAACAGAGCCGCTGCCTCCGGTTTCTCACAAGCTATCTGGGGAGGATTCAGCAGTAATTCTCCATCCAATCCCAGGCGAATATCCTGAACGGTTTCCGACGCGGCGAAGCCGGATTCATCACGGAAGAGGTTTTGATCGGCAGGCTCGAATTTGCCGTTTCCCCTGCCCAGCCATACGGCTACGGGAGTCGAGCCGATAGGGCTGCGCACAAGAATGTCGCTGATCGCATCGTTATTGACGTCACAGACATGGACCGTGACTACATCCACGTGCGTGGGAGGGCGCAGAGTGGTTAGCTCCGAACGAGTGCTGAGTGCGATGACAATCCTGTATCCATTGCCCGCAATCCGCGCGGCGATAAAGTCGGGCCGTTGATCGCCGTCAATGTCTTCCGCCACTGCAAGGGTACCGGGCATGAGGCCCGCACCGGCGGCGGCCCGCAGTCGCAAAAGGTTGGGAGCCTCTGTATCTGTTGCGGATGCTTTCCAGGCGATGGAACAGACAACCAGAAGTGAGAGAACTGCGATTCTCAAAAAAATGGATGTGCATTTTTTTGAAGTACCTTTGGCAAGGTTAACCAATCGCATTGCTTTTGATACCTGGATCACACTCAGATGATAGCTGCCCTATCACCGGCAATCAATCAGGGCCGACAATTCTGTGGGAATTTTAATACATGTGCCCTTGGGGATATTTCATCCGGAGGTCATTGTGTTTCATCCCAGACGCGGATCCCTGTGATATGATCCGGAGATGCAAAACATCGTTCTCATTCGTGGATGCGGCGATGTGGGTTCTGCCGTAGCCTGCGTCCTTTTTAGGGCCGGATATGCCGTTTTCATTCACGATTCAGCGCAGCCCACCGCCACTCGTCGCGGGATGGCTTTTGCGGATGCGGTTTTTGAAGGGAGCGTTGAAATGGAAGGCATCCAGGGAATCAGAATGGATGACCCCGCCATGATCTCCGCTTCGCTGAGAACCAGAGACATCATCCCAGTGACCTCTCAGGATCTGACAAGCCTTCTTGAAAAACTGAAGCCGGATATCCTGGTGGATGCCCGCATGAGAAAACACGATCAGCCGGAAACACAGATCGCTCTGGCATCCTTCACCATTGGGCTAGGGCCCAACTTCACTGCAGGAAAGACAGTCCACGCTGCTGTAGAAACAGGGTGGAACGAGGAACTCGGAAAGGTAATCTGGCAGGGCACGACTCGTCCGCTGGAAGGCGAGCCGCAAACCATTGGAGGCCACGCCCGGGACCGTTATGTCTACGCCCCCGTTGGAGGCATTTTCCGAACTGCTCTGCGCATAGGAGACGAGGTCACTGCAGGCCAGGAGATTGCAAGAATCGGAGACGCCGTCCTCTCCGCTCCGATAGACGGAATGCTGCGCGGCCTGACGCACGATGGTGTGCCGGTTAAGATAAAAACAAAGGTGATCGAGGTCGATCCGCGAGGCCGCGAGGCTCCGATTACCGGAATTGCAAAGCGTCCCGGAAAAATAGCCGCGGGTGTCCTGGAAGCCCTGAACGAACGACACAGAAGGTGATTTCCGCACTTTTCAGAATGAAGGAGAATCGCATCGATGAAGCAACGAGCCGGATTCATTTGCGTCATTGTGTTGGCAGCCAGCGTCATCGCGGTTGCTATTGCCCAGGATAAAGAAGCATCCAAGCCTGATGGCCCACAAGACTGTATTGCCTGTCATCAGTCGGGAGGCAATTTCGTACGGAATTATCAGATGTGGCAAAAGTCCGGACACAGCAAAGCGCTAAGCCTGCTCGCCAAAGCACCGCAGGCATCTCCCGACTGCTATAGCTGCCACTCGGATGAAGGGTTCAAGGCCAAGAGACTCGGCAAGAAAGTGGATGTTGCTCAGAAGGACAGCTTCAACACAATTACTTGTGTGACCTGCCATCATCTCCCTCACGACAGCAAGTATCCCCGACAACTGGTGGATGATCCGGAAACGCTCTGTACATCCTGCCATACGCAGAGGGCGGTGTTGCAGGGAAAAGGCGGCAAGGGGATGGACGAGTTTCGCAGTTTTCATTCAGCGGTCGATTGCATCAGCTGCCACATGAGTGAAACGAATCACCTGATGAAGGTTATCCGCCCCGACGACCCCGATGTATCCGACAAACGAAATGACACCTGTACAACGTGTCACAAGGACAACAACCGCAAGGCGCGCCTCGCGCAGCTGCAGGGATGGCAGAAATCCTATAAGGAAGGCATGGATCCTCTCCAGGCAGACCTGACGGCAATAAGCGCGGCACTCAAGACGAACCCGTCTCTTCTTGACGAGGCGGCAAAGGCGAAGCTGAGTGATGTGCGCTTCAACCTGTCGATCCTGGTGAGAGACGGCTCTCAGGGTGCCCACAATATTGATTTGACGGCGGAGATTCTGTCGCGGTCAGCCAAGGATTTGAAGGAAATCAAAGCAGCAGCGGGATTGGACAAAGGCAAATAGTCTCCGTGTAGCGGCTGCAAGGTGCAGATGACCTTGCGGCCGCTACTGCGGAAAAGCCTGGGCTATGCCGACTTCACCCACGAGGCAATCACAAACAGCAGCACAATAACCACCAGTGCCCAGATCAAGACTCGGACAAGCCAGCGGTCCGCCTGAGCTGCAACCTGCTTGAAACCTTCTTTTGCGGGTTGGCCCGGAGGTATCGCGCCGGCCCCCTGCAAAATATCCTTCGTACCATCGAGGCATCCCACTCCCGGATCATGATATCGGCCACAGATAGCGCAAAATGCCATAGTCGCCTTTCCCCGCGTACCCATGCAGAAGCAGTTCGAAAGAAATTGTAAAATTCAAAGCCGGCCATCAAGGAATCTGATACCGTGTATACTACACCTTCGCGGGCTCAACAGGGAGCATACAAAAGGCCATGGATTCGAGGATAAGGGAGATTGATTCCGGCGACGGATACATAGGATTTCAGGATGCCTTCAACATGGTTTGTGCCAGCATCCAGCCGCTTGGCAGTGAGGAAATTCCGTTGGAATCGAGCCTGCATCGCGTGGCCGCCGAGGATAGTATCGCCTTGGTGGATTGTCCATTGACGGATATATCGCTCAAAGACGGTTTCGCCGTCATTTCAGCGGATATAGCAAGGGCTTCCAGCGAAAAGCCGGTACTGCTCCAGGTGATCGGGGCTGCATACGCAGGGACCGAATTCACGGGCAATGTGAAACCGGGACAAGCCGTAAAAGTCTGTTCGGGAGCTCCAATTCCGGCGGGAGCCGATGCCGTCATCGCCTCTGAGTTTTGCGAGGAAATATCCGGGCAAGGGCTGCATGTCTGCGCGGATTCATCCGAAGGCAGGAATATTCTTCGGTCAGGCGAAGAGGTAGAAAAGGGAAGCGTCATTTTCCACACCGGAGACTACATTTCCCCGGGACTGACAGGGCTTGGAGCCGCGGGAGGAATTACTGCAGTCCGGATCTGCCGTCGCCCCAAGGTTGCAATCATTGCCATTGGCGATGAAATAGCCGCACCGGGAGCGGCTCTTGCCCGCGGACAGGTATATGCCAGCAATCTCGTGATGCTGAAGTCCTGGCTCCGCTCATTTGGAATTGAGTGCGAAACCTCCCTCGTACGGGACAATGCGCGCGCCATCAGGACAGAACTCGAGAGAAAGCGCACCAGCGCCGATGTCATCCTCACAAGCGGAGGCGCATGGGGAAGCGAACGAGATCTCATCGTCGGTATACTCGCCGAACTGGATTGGAATGAAATTTTTCATCACGTTCGTATGGGACCGGGAAAAGGAGTCTCCTTCGGACTATGGGATCGCAGGCCCATCTTCTGCCTGCCGGGAGGGCCTGCCAGCAATGAGATGGCCTTTCTTCAGCTGGCACTGCCGGGAATTTTGCGGATGGCTGGAATCGCCCGGCATCCGCTTCCCTCGGTCCCAGCCGTCCTTGCGGAGGATATCAGAGGCAGAAATATTCGCTGGACGGAATTCAAAGGGGCCATGGTATCGAGAAGCCCTGGCGAAGGCTATGTGGTTGGCGTCTTCAAAGGCCGCAGCCGGCTTCATTCCATCGCGGGCCTCAACGCACTGCTCTGCATCCCGGAAGGCAAAAACGTTCTGCTGCGCGGGGAGCGCGTCTCCGCCCAGATTCTTACGCCGCTGCCGTGAGCCGGTCCCCGATTCAAGTGTGCTATCATTCCTCCATTCGACAAAGCGATCCTTCTTGAGGAACCTGATGAAAAATATCCTGTGTTTCTGTCTTCTGTGGTCCATTTTCCTTTCAGGCTGCGCCAAAACCAAAACCGAACCTCCGGCGAGCCCGATGCAACTGGACAAAGGTGCGGCGGAGCGGGTGAATAAGGAAATTGAAAAAGACCGCGCTGAGACGCAGGAATGGCTGAAGAGCAACATCCATTCTTACCTGGCAGCCATAGATCGCGTGAATTTTGGGGAAAAGACCACGCTGACAGTTGGACGTGCCGATGATAACGATCTGCAGTTGCGCTCCTCCGATATTATGCCGCACCACCTCCGAATCACCGTGGTGGGAGATCAATTCAGGGTTGAGTGTGTCGATGGCAAGGCAACATTCAAGGTTAAGGATGAGGCAAAGCATGAGGCGATTCTTCCTCCCTCCTACATTGAAGCAGGTCGCTTTTCACTTCGGCTTTCACATCAAAACTACCCGGCGCTGATCGCCTTTGATCCACAAAGCCCGGGATTTCGGACATTCAAAGGCATTGCCTATTTCCCAATAGACCTGTCCCGCCGTTACGAAGTGCAGTTGCACCGCTATCCAAAGCCGGAGCAGACCATCATCTTGTCTACTCGTGGAAATGAACGGAAAGCCGAACGTGTGGGCTGGATTGAATTTATGGTGGACAATACTCCCTGCCGGCTGGAGGCAACCCATCTGATCGAACCGGGATCGACTGAAGGTACCGTGGATATCTTCTTCCGGGACATCACTACCGGAAAGGAAAGCTACCCGGTCGGCCGGTATGTGGATCTGAAAAAACTGGATAACGGGAAATATCTGCTGGATTTCAATATGGCCTACAATCCCGCCTGCGCATTTTCCGAATACTACAACTGCCCGATACCGCCAAAAACAAACACATTGAAAGTAGCGATTCGCGCAGGCGAGATGGATAGCCATTATCATTAGTGTGGAAAACGAGTGCTGCCCGCGCTCCTAGCCATGAAATGCCGCGGTCGATAGCCGGCGGGCATAGTCACGAACATCCGAAGGCCATGCGTCTGTGCACCTTTCAAAGCCTTCCGCACTGCCGGCAAATAGCGCTCTTGTTGCTTCTTCAAATCCGGGCAGGTTGCCGGCAAGGGCAGACATAACCCGGTAGGCAACCTCCTGAGCGCGACGAATCTTGTCCCGTCCCCGATACAGTCGACGCGCCTCTTCCACGAGCCTACGAAGAGCCACGGACGCACCTCCCGGTTGAGCATTGAGCCAATCCCAATGGCGAGGCAATAGAGAGACTTCCCTTGAAACAACGCCCAGTTTCGGCCGCCCGGGTCCCCGTGGCGGTTCCTCGCTCCGGACCTCGGCATCAATCGATTCCGATCCCAACCTTTGCAGCACATCTCTGGCCGTTCCACGAAAATCAATCTCAACCAGTTCTCCGGTGAAATCGTCAAAGATCAGGACCGTTTCGCTGGCCCCTCCATCCATTGCCTTTTTTACTTTCCTGGCTACGTCGGCAAGATTGCCCGATGCAACGCAGTGTATGCCTTCAAATGCCGTACAAGTCTTTGCGTTCATGCGTCCCCTTTCGCCCTCCATTTTACCCGGGTATTATTATATTGTCAATAATACCCGGGTATTATTATTGCCAGACGGGCGCGGCCTGTTCTTTTTGTTTACGGGTATTTTTTGCTTGTATCCGCTTCAGCGGGGAATCATATTGGTCCCACAGTTGATTCCTCATTTGTTTTTCATTGTCTTATCCGGTGGTGGCTTCTGCTCCGATGAGCAGCCCACTCCAGTGCACAACATGCAAGTTTCTATTCGCAGGAACGGGGAGTAATCCAATGGAAACAACACAGGCATCGAGGTTCACAAAGTATGTCAGAAAGGGCGTTGTAACAACGCCGACCCCGCACCCGGAGGTAAGCGCTCCGCGTCTCGGGTTAAAGAGCGGGGGTGATTTTGGCAATCCACAGTTTTCAATGAGCTGGTGGGCCATAACGGAACCATTTGTAATGGTGGAGGATTGCCATAAGCATGACTTCGATCAATTCATCATCTTCGCGGGGGGTGATATCACCAACATGCCCGATATCGGCGGAGTTGTTGAATTCGGTTTGAGCGAAGATGGGGTGAACATTGAGACGCAGGTGATCACGGAAGCGACCATGATATTTATTCCGGCAGGTCTATATCATGGTCCGCTGAATTTTAAACAAATCAATGATCCTAATAAGCCGATCCTATTTCACGATCTGTTCTTCTCTCCGGAGTATAAGCGGACATAAGGTATGCGGAGAACACGGGAACATCCGTGTTCTCCGTTTTTCGGCGGATCAATATTTCTCGAACAGTTCAACAAAAGCCCCTACATCCGGGTCGCGGACCACGAGGGCACGCGCGCCATCCTTCTTCCGCACGATACCTTCGGCCGGCCATATATTTGCGCCTTCGGCTTTCAAACGCGCATACAGTGCATCGATTCCCTTCACTTCCAGCCCTATGCTGCTGACGGCAATATCGGAAATACGATAGTCCTCCACATCCGGCCGCGTCGGTTTCTGATACTCCACCAGCTCAAACCTCATTTCAGCCGCCGGAGCCGCCGCTTCCGGATAATCTCCATTGATCAGGCGAATGAAGAATCCATGTCCGCCCACAGCCGCGTCATACAAGTCGCCGCCAACCCAGTCCGGCAGCTTGGCCGGGAACTTGGCGCCAAGCAGCCCGCTATAAAACCCCATCGATTTGGCCGAATTCAGCACGGCCAGCCCGACATGATGGAAGCTTGGCTTATCCGGAGGAGATTTCTGTTCGCCGGCCGCCTGAGGCAATTTGATCCCGATGATCTCAATGTTAAATCCGTCGGGATCCATCACGTACGCAATACCACCCGAGGATTGCCCCGGCATGCGAACCAGTTTTGACTCCCATGAGAGCGCCCGCAACAAGCCCGAGGATTTCATCTGAGCCCAGAGCGCATCGGCATCAGGTACAACCATTCCGAAATGAGCGGACGAAGGGTTCCGGGCCGGGAAATCGGCCCGGCTGTGCCGGTCGAAGTCTTTGTACTCCCGCAGCAGAAGCATGAACGGCTTTCCAGACGACCCGCTGGGCAGACTTAGCGCAGCAGTACGGCACATCGCGCCCGGAGTTTTATAGAGCCGGTTGGCAGCATCATCCTTAACCCAAGGTGGATTGGCCTCTCCAACTACGGAAAATCCAAGCGCCTTATAATAATTGATGGATCTTTCGAGGTTCGCAACACTGACGCTCTGAAATGCGATGCCGACAATCTTCCCCGGCTGCTCCGATTGGGCAAAAGCAATTCCCAGACACGCGCCGCAAAAGGAAATCAGGGCCGTTGCCGCAAATAGTCCTGCTGGGTTCGATAGAATATTTTTCATCCAAGCCTCCCCCCCGCTGATCCAAAGAGATGATTTGCGCTGGGACTAGACTTGCGCAATCACTTCTGTTTATCAACTCAATTCTGGGACAGCCTTGAGCATTCAATTCACTCGGTTTGGGCAAAATTATCCGATCTGCAGACAGATTGGAATTTCCGCGAAGTCCTCGACTGCCTACCTCTGCGCAAACAAAGCCGCAAGATTGTGAAGAGTCTTCTCAACAGCCGGAGAAAGAGGAGCCATTTCCGTGTTGTTGCGGATAGAGATGCCGAGGAAATCGACCCGGAGGCCCGGCACTTCCTGTCGCCAGTAAGCGATCAACAGGGAAAGTGGGATGGAATGCGTGGAGTGGCACATGGAATCCAGTTGATCGGACGGGTACAATGCCCAATCCCCTTCGGGCAGGAATTCATCAAAAACGGCATCTACCAGGAGAACTCTCCCGCCGGCGGATTCCCGGACCCAGCTCATAGCATTCTCGACGGCAACGCCAACGGCATGGGCCTGGAAGCCGTCGCCATTGAGTGGCTCAAGAGCCGCCGCCAACAGGTGCCCGATGGCATCATCGCCTCGCAACGGATTTCCCATGCCGAGCACCAATAAGGGACGCGTTTGAACGATTGCGGAGAGGTCTTGTTGCATCTTGAGGAGAGAGATTGGGGTCTTTGAGCTTTCGAGGCCGGTTACAAGGGACCTCGAAGACTCAAAGACCCGGAGGTTTTATTCGGAAACCAGCCGAAGAGCATCGCGTGTGAAATTCGCGACTTCGAATTCCTCGTCGAGGTAGATGGCATCCTTGGGACATACCTCGGCACAGCGTGCACAATGAATACAGCGATCCAGATAGAGAATCATCTGGAACTTTTTCACAGGCTTCTTTCCTTCTTCCGGAGGGGGGTCGGAAGGACTTGGCGGTTTCAGGACAATTTCGATCGCTTCCGAGGTACAGTCACGCACGCAGGCCTTGCAGCCAAGGCAGATACCCGGCCTCAGTTGCGGGGTACCGCGGAATCCCTTCGGGACTTTGATCTTTGAGAAAGGATAGTCGCGTGTCGCCGGTGTATGGCCCAAGTTGCCTAGAAGCTCCGGAATAAATACGCCTGTCCTGGACATTTAGAAAACTCCATTTCCTTTGAGAATAAGAACAATCAACAGCTGAACCAGGCTGACGGGAGCCAGGTATTTCCAACTGAAACTAACGATCTGGTCGATGCGGATTCGAGCGAATGCAGCACGGACAACGCTGAGCAGGAACACGATGAACGCGGTTTTGATCAATAGCTGTAAACCACCCAGCAAGATCCCCCCGGGAAAGCCGCCGAGAAATAAAGCGGCGATGAAGGCGGATCCGACCAGCATCAGAATGTCTTTCTGGATTCGGAACATCGCCAGCTTCTTTCCGCTGTATTCGGTCAAAGGTCCGCCGACAACTTCCGTCTCGGCTTCCGGGATATCAAAGGGAACGCGCTCCAGTTTTGCCTGCAGGGTCAGCAGCGCAACCACGAAGGCAAGCACCTGAAGCAGAATGACCCACCAGGCTCCGCTCGTCCACGGGTATACCGCAATTGCCTGTATCTTCCAGCTGCCGGCCACCACCGCCGGCGTCAGCAAGGCCAGGAAAAATGGCACTTCATAGGCAAAGAGCTGTGTGAGCACGCGGGTCGCCCCGATCAGGCTGAAAGGGCTGACAGAAAACCAGCCCGCCAGGAAAAGCACCAGGGTCGGGATGGAAAGCAAGTACAGTACGACGACCAGATCGCCCTCGAATGAGTTATAGGGAGTAAACATCCAGACGGGGATGTACAACCCGGCCGTAATCACCGCCGCAAGCCCCAGAATCGGCATGAAGCTGAACATGAACCGGTCAGCGCTCGCCGGGACAATATCTTCCTTGAAGAAAAGCTTGAAAATATCGGCCACCGGCTGCAGGACGCCATTGGGGCCCGTGTAGAGCGGCCCACGCCGGTTCTGCATGCGCGCATAGAACTTCCGGTCCATCCATTCCAGGTATGTCGAAAAGACGCACTGGAAGAGAAAACCGGGAAATACCAGGATATACAGTAGCGGTTTAATGACTTCCATTGATTTCCCCCAGGATCAGAAACGGATCCCCTTGTTCTTGCCGTACCAATCGATCCCGTAGCGGCGCAGTTCTTCCCAGGTCGATATCCGGGTGCCCCTCTTACGGTCGTGAAGCACGATCGCCATCCGGTCGGTGCATGAGAAGCACGGATCGATGGAAGCGATCGCGATCGGGATGTCTGCCACATACGCCCCAATAACCGACTCGGTCGCCGCTTCCAGATTCGCCATCGTGGGGGCGCGCACGCGGACGCGCTCCGGCTTGTCCGTGCCGTTGCCGCGCACGAAATGGACATCTTCGCCTCGCGGCGCCTCATAGCGGCTGACGGCCACGCCGGCGGGAGCTTTGCGCGGCACTTTCGCCGCCACGATATCCCCTTCCGGAAGATTCGTCAGCATCTGTTCAATCATCTTGCAGGATTCCACGATCTCGAGAACGCGCACAATCACGCGGCCATAAATGTCGCATGAATCGGCCGTGATCACCTTGAACTCCAGATCCTTGTATGCCCCATAAGGGTCATCGCGGCGGACATCGGTATCGACGCCGCTGGCGCGGGCAAAGGGACCCACCGCACACATTTCCGCAGCTCTTTTGGCCGGCAGCATTCCGACGCCTTTGATGCGGCCGACAAAGCTGGACTCGGTCGTGCCGATCTGCGCATAGTAATCAAGCCGTTTTTTCAATACATCGAGCAGATTCAGGATCTTCTTCCGCTGCTCATCCGTCAGATCGCGACGCACGCCGCCGATCGTATTGATCGCATAGTTAACGCGATTTCCGCTGATCTCTTCCAGGATATCCATTACAAGCTCACGATCGCGCCATACGAGCATGAACATGGAATCGAAGCCAACTTCATGGGCCGCAACGCCGAGCCAGAGCAGGTGACTGTGCAGCCGCTCCAGTTCGCATACCAGTGTTCGCAGGTAGAGCCCGCGCTTCGGCACTTCCAGGCTCATGACTTCTTCTACTGCCTGAACAAATGCCGTCGTATGCGAATGCGAGCAAATTCCGCAAATGCGCTCCAGGAGGTAAAGGCATTGGTAGTAGTTCCGGTTCTCACAAGCCTTCTCAATTCCGCGATGGTTGTACCCGATGTTCATCTGGGCACCAACGATCTCCTCGCCGTTGATATCGAAATTAAACATTGCCGGTTCTTTCAGCAACGGGTGCTGGGGACCTATCGGAATGCGGAAAGTCGAATCATCCATATTACTTTGCCTCCTGTGTGATCACTTCGCCTTGCCGGTCAAATTGCACATCTTTGCGCAGGGGATAAACGCCCACCGGCCAGTCTTCGGGAACGGCCTGCCGCCTGAGATCAGGATGTCCCACAGGAATGATGCCGAACAGGTCTTTCAGTTCGCGTTCATATACCATGGCTCCGGGAATCATTGTGGCAAGCGAGGGAACTTCGGGGTTTTCCCTGTTGATCCGAACCTGCAGCACTACCACTTTGGGACCTGTAAAAACATAGTTGCCCAGGAAGGCATCGCGCACATCCTCGCCGACAATGACCGCCAACTGGATAATGGAAAGCTTATCGCGCAGCGTATCGACGGCCGGTATCAGTTCTTCCGGAGTCAGCGCAACCCACAGGCGGCCGTTGGACCCGAGCGTCACCTGCGAATTCGGAAACGCTTCTCTCAGCCTTGCTTCAAAATCCTCTGTCATGGACAAACCTCCCTCTAGGCGCTTTTCTTCTGCAGGCTGCCAAGCAGCTTGGCAACGCCGTCGATAATCGCTTCCGGCTTCACCGGGCATCCGGGAATGTACGCAGAAACCGGAACAACCTGGTCAATTCCTTCCAGGACATTATAGCAGCCGCGGAATGCTCCCCCACTGGAGGCACAAGCACCGACCGCAACCACAAATTTCGGTTCCGGCATCTGGTCGTAAATGCGACGGAGGCGCTGGGCCATCTGTTTTGTCACCGGCCCGCTGCAGACAAGAACGTCGGCATGTCGCGGAGAGGCCTTCAACAGAACTCCGAACCGCTCCAGATCATAATGGGGCATCAATGCCGCGAGAATTTCGATATCGCAGGCATTACAGGCGCCCGAATTGAAGTGCAGAATCCAGGGGGATTTTACCCTGGCCCAAGTCTTTAGTTTATCCAGCATATGGCACCCTGACGGGTCTGGAGACCCGTCCCGCAATTTGTTAGTCAAAATCCACGTACAGACAGGAAATGGAAGCCGCGATCACCACAAGGTACAGCATGGCCCGATACGCGCTTGCACCGCCCGGCACGGTGGCAACGGTAAGCACCGCCACGTGCATGATGGTAAAGAAAATGGCCGCAATATAGAATTTTCGATATCCGAACTCGGATTTCTCAGCCTCGTAATTTTCGCCGCACGCATACGGCTCATACTTTCCCTTTACCGGAGTGGCTTTCTCTTCCACCAGGCGACCGAAACCATACACAGCCGCACTAATGGCGAGACAGATCAGGAAAGCAACCGGAGGCGCCAATAATATAGATAAGTTCATGGTTAACCCCTTAGCTTCGAAAGGTTCCGAATGTCCAGCGACCCGTAGATCTTATGAGCGCGGACCGCCAGTGCAAGCATTATGGCCGCCAGCACGGTTTCGACAATAATGAACGTCACGAGCAGCGATTGGATGAACCCAATATCCTGCCGATGGATCCCGGCTGCGAGAAACAGGAGCGTCACTCCCTTGGCAACAACTTCGACGGCAATGATCAAGCGCAACAGGTTCCGGTACAGGATGAGCATGTACACGCCTATCATCATGATCAGCAGCCCGCAACTCATAAGAAGAAAGACTTCATTACTCATGTTTCTTCTCCTTTCCCGGGACTCGGGACTGGGCCATCATGGCAATGGATTTGTAGATTTGCTCATGATCCTTCCCCGTGAGGCGGAAGAGGGAAAGGATTCCGAAAACGCCGGCAAGAATAAGCGCCACCTGGCCGAGGATATCGGAGCTTCGCATTTCCCAGAACACCTGTTGAAATGAACCGGTCTGCGGAGGAACGCCGCCGGGCAGAATCGAGCGAGCCATCCACTGCATAACAAAAACATCGATGCCGATGAAGATCAGCACAAACAGGGGGATGAAATACATCGGCAGCCGCGTCTCGGTTTTCATATCGGAGTCTTTGGTCAGGCTGACCGTTGCAATGAAAAGAACGGTAATCAGTCCGGCGCAGACGCTCAGCTCAAATACGCCAGCGATATTGGCATCGAAGTGGAACAGCACTATCGACAGGATTGCAGAACTGGCCGCAAGCGCAACCGCGACATACAGCAGGTCCTTGAATACGCAACAGCCAATCGAGAGAAGGACAAGCAGTCCAAGAAAAACCCAAAGCAGCATCTTATTTGCCTCCCAGTAAAATCATGGCCGCCGGTTCCACAATGCCGCTGGTCACGGAGTGGAAGAACACTCCGCTCAAAATACAGGCAGCAGCCAGGAGAATGACCGCACACGACATGGCAAATGGAGCTTCGCTGATATCCTGCCACTTTCCGTTGAGCTTCCCGAAAAACACTTTGCGCTGGATGATGAGGAAATACCCAAGGGTGAAAATGCTGACCAGGATGGCAAGCACGGCAATGGCGTACTTCCCGGCCGCGAGGGCTCCCATGATAATAAACAGCTTGCTCCAGAATCCGTTAAAAGGCGGCACGCCGGCGATTGAGAGCGTCCCGAAAACACTGGTGATGCTGGTTACAGGCATCCGGTTTTCCAGCCCTCCCATCTCCTCGATATCGCGGGTATGAAGCCGATACTGGACGGAACCGCTGTTTAAGAAGAGAAGCGATTTAAAGAGCGCATGATTGAACACGTGGAAAAGCGCGCCGACAAATCCCAAAAGGTTCCCGAGCCCGAATCCGATCATGATGTAGCCGATCTGGCTGATGCTCGAATAGGCCAATATGCGCTTGAAGTCACGTTGGAAGTAAGCGAGTACCGCTCCTGCAATCATGGAAAGGGTTCCCAGGATCAGGAACACGTTCCGGACCTGGCCAATGGGCGGCAAAATATAGAAGAAGATGCGCGCCATGGCATAAACGCCCGCCACCTTAATCACGACGCCGCTCAGCATGGCAGAAATCGGGGCGGGTGCCGACGGGTGGGCGTCAGGGAGCCAGGCATGGAAGGGCATCAACGCAGCCTTCAAGCCAAAGCCGGCAATGAAAAGAGCGGCACAAAGCAGGAAGATCGGCGGCAGCTGCCCTGCCTGCGCGGCCAGTAATCCTCTCAGAACATCGAACTCGAGAGTGCCGGTATTCAGATATATCAGAGCGATTCCCAACAAAATCATCGATGTCGCGACCGCGGACAACAGCAGGTACTTGATCGCCGACTCAATCCCATCGTACCCGAGCCCGAACGCCACCAGCACGTAGGATGCTATCGACGCAACCTCCAGGAAGACATAAAGGCTGAAAAGATCGCGCGTCAGCAGCATTGCATTCAGTCCAAGTACCATGATCAGCAGCAGTGCAAAGAACTTGCCCCGGCCGCCAAGGTAGGCGACGTAGGCTGTCGAATAGATCATGCACGCAAACGCGACTGCGTTAACGACCACAAGAAACAGAAGACTGACGCTGTCGAGTGCAAACCGGGCTCCAAACATCTCAAATTTCAATCCGGTCCCGATCACGGGAATCAGCCGGAGAGTAAAGAGAAGCAGCAGCCCTGTGGCCACGGTCGCCAGCGTGTTCGCCGCCCACTTGCCGGCCCGCGATGCCCAAGGCATGAGCAGAACCGCAATTGGCGGTAACAGCAGGATCCAGCCTAAGTATGATTCCATTATCGACCTCAGAATCAGAGGAATTGCGAATGACAAACCACGAATGACGAATTGAACCGCACGGAATGTTTCATTCGCAATTCGTCATTCATAATTCGTAACCAGTTCAATGATCAACCCAGCAGGGCCGATCCAAACAGGAAGAACAAAACAACAATGAATCCCAAAACAGCCCAGCACAGATAATTGCCGTAAATACCGTTATGAGCGCCGCTCAGGGCAGGCCGCAACAGCCAGCGGCCTCCGCCGATGATACCGTCGCCCACCACATCGATCAGTCGCTCCACATACCGGAACACCAGGCCGGTGATGAACTCGACTACTTTCACGCCGATCTCATAAGCATCGAATTTTTTTTCATCGGCCATACGAAGCGCAGGGCCAAGCACCGGCGAAATGACCAGAGGGCTGAAGGCCTCCGCCGCCGTCTTCCGACCGCTGCGGGCTGCAGCATACATCATGAATCCGAGCGTATAAATGGCAAGCGACACCACTGTCAGCCGCGAAAAATGCCAGACGTTCCCAAGCAGGCCCGCCTCGTGCGCTCCGGTCACCGCGCTGAAAAGCCCATCGGCACGCTGGAAAATAACTCCGCCTGCAAACGCGGCAATACCGAGCAGAAGCGCCGGCACCATGCATACTCCCTTTGCTTCATTTTTATTGCTGAAACCGGGAGCCCAGAGCACCGCAATAACCTTCGAGAATACAGCCACATTCAGAATCGCTCCGAGGGCAAGCAGCACCAGCACAATGACATGGCCACCTTCCAGCGCCCCCTCAAATATCAATTCTTTGGCCATAAACCCGCCGGTAGGCGGCAGTGAAATGGCAGCCACAAATGCGAGGAAAAAGGCCGCGGCCGACATCGGCATACTGCGCGCGATTCCGAGCAGCCGCTCCAGCGTAGTGCTTCCCGCCTTTTCCTCAAAATTCCCAAGCGCGAAAAACATCGCGGACTTATAAGTCGCATGAGTCAGCATATACAGCAGCGCGCCGGCAAAACCTGCGGCTTCCGAAACGGCCATGCCGCATACCATGAATCCGACCGGGGAGATCGCTGTCAAAGCCAGGACCTTCCTCAAATCCTTTTCCACGAGTGCCGGGACGATGGCAACAAAGACGGTTGCAAGCCCGAAAACAAACATGCAGCTCCGCGCCGCAGGACTCAGGACGAACATCTGATTCGTCAGCACGAACAGGAAGTAGATGCCCAGAACTTTTTCGAGCGACGCCGGCATTGCCGCAAAGCCCGATGCAGGCATTACCTGAGCAGCATCCGGAATCCAGGTATGAAACGGAAACATTCCGGCCTTGGCGCCCGCGCCCAGGAAAATCAGCAGGAACGACCAGAAAGCCATCGGATTGGACGCGATCTCTATCCGCGCAGTCATGGAATGATCCGGTGCCAGCGCAAAGAAGAACATCAACCCGAGGATCATCAGGAAGTCGCTTGCGCCGCCGATTATCAGGGCTTTGCGCGCCACCGGCTCAGCCTTATCGCCGCTGCTGTGAATCATCATATACAGCGCCACCAGGAAGAGTTCCCATCCGACAAGAAGGATCAGCAGGCTGTCGGTAAGAAGAACCGCGCAGGATGAAGCGAAGGCAATCAGCAGTGCAAACAGGTACAGGTAGGGCCGTGCCGGAAGGGCGGCGCCCAAGGAATAAACCGCCGTCATCAACTGGAAGAAGAACACAAATCCGAGCAGGAAGGTTTTCCAGCTGTTCAGGCTGAAACTCAGGGTAAATATCTCAACCCAGGAATACTCGACCTTGGGCGCTGAACCCGAAGCCGCCCAGAAAGCCAACCCGGACACAATCACGGAGAGGAGAACCAGCCCAGCTCCGATTTTGGTGTTCCTGCGGAAGAGAGGCAGGACGAACACTGCGAGCAGCAAGGGCAAAATGACGGGCACAAATAAAAGCATCGACGCGTTCATAACCTATCTCCACAGAAGGCTGACGACGTTGGCCAGGCGCTGTCCATCGGCAACTTTGACCAGGCTGTATGGAAACTGCAGCAGAAAGCCGCTGACAACAGTCAAGACGGCAAGCACGGCAACAACACCCACCATGATGGGGCTGCCTTCGTGATGAGCTTCGCCGCGGGACTGGCCAAGGAAAACGACGTGAAAGCTCTTGAGCATATAAAGGAGTGTGACGACGGCGGTCAGGATAGCGAGCGTAGCAATGACAAAATGGCCGCCTTCCACAAGGCCGTTAATCACAAAATATTTGCTGAAGAAACCCACCATAGGAGGAATGCCGGCAATGCTCAGGGCACAGATCAAATAGGAGACTGCCGTGATCGGCATCTTCTTGAACAGGCCTCCCATCTTGGTCATATCTTTGGTGTGCGTCCCGTGCTCGATAATACCGGCGCAAAGGAAAAGCCCACCCTTGGCAAATCCGTGGGCCATGATATAGAGCAACGCCCCGATATATCCATAATGTGTAAAGACGATCAGCCCCAGAAATGTGTACCCGATCTGGCTCACGGTCGAATAGGCGAGCAGGCGCTTGATATTGGTCTCGTGCAGAGCGGCGCTGGCTGAAACAAAGGCGCTCATGAGCGCAAAGCCGAGCAGCCAGGTTTGCGCCTTCGGCTGAATGACCATGCCGTTGCAGAACAGGCGTGCAAACGCATACAGACCGATTTTCACCAGGATGGCGGCGTGGAGCAGTGAGGTGATGGTGGAAGGGGCAACCCCGGCATCCGGCAGCCATGTGTGCAACGGAACCGTGGCGCTTTTGCTGAAAACACCCGCCATAATAAGGATAAGAGCGACGCCGCTGATTTCCTTTCCGCGCAGTTCGCTGATGTCCAGAGTTCCGTACTGGGTGAAGATCAAAGCAAAGCCGAGCAGCATAAGGACCGCGCCGCCAAAGGTAATGAGAAAGGCTTTGTCTGCTTTCCAGATGTATTCCGGATCGCGAAAGTAGCCGATCAGGCGCCAGCAGGCGAGCGCGGAGATTTCCCAGAACATATACAGAAAAATGAGATTCCTTGAAAAGACCAATCCCATCATCGCACCGACAAACAGCGTCACGATGAAGTAGTATTCCGGTTCGTGGTCGCCATGCTCGATGTACCCGAGAGAGTAGACGGCGATCAGAGTGGCAAGCAGGGAAGCGGTGAAAGCCATGAATACCGCAAGCGCGTCAATATTGAGCGAAAACGCGATCTTGCCGTAAAGAGGAAAAGACAATGAGCTGACCCGGCCGCCAACAGCCGGCCCCAGCAATGGCCACGTAAGAAGATGAGTGGAGCCTATAAGTAGAACCGCGAGCCAACCGGTTGCCTTGCGCTGCCCGGCCCAGCCTGTGAGCGGGATAAGCAACGAGCCGAGCAAAGGAACCAGGATGACCGCCAAAGTCTGCGACTCAATTCCCATTCTTTTCACTCCAAAGGCCAATTTGGCCAAAATGATTACGTTGGAAACGCCCGATTATAGGGGAAATCGAACATGCATTCCATCAGAATCTTATAAAACCTAATCGGACACAGACATGTGATTAGTTTTATTAACTGAGGCGGCCACGGGGATCCGCGGTGCAATGCGGGCGGTTAGCCGAGCACACTTCAGCCGGATTCTTCCGGGAAACAACGACGTCTTTGGTTATTTGGGTCTTTGAGGTATAGGAACTTGCATAAAACAAAAACGCCACGAACCGCACCTTTTAATGCGATTCGTGGCGATGATCAAGAGATCTTTGACAACTAGACAGGCGTGCTGAAAATCTTCCAGTGGATTACTTTTCCTTTAGAAAGGAGGTGATCCAGCCACAGGTTCTCCTACAGCTACCTTGTTACGACTTCACCCCAATCATGGATCATACCTTAAGCGCCTGCCCCTCTTGCGAGTTAGCCCGGCGATTTCTAGTACAACCCACTTTCGTGATGTGACGGGCGGTGTGTACAAGGCCCGGGAACGTATTCACCGCAGCATGCTGATCTGCGATTACTAGCGATTCCACCTTCATGCAGTCGAGTTGCAGACTGCAATCCGAACTGGGATTGGTTTTTTGGGATTAGCTCCCCCTCACGGGTTGGCGACCCTTTGTACCAACCATTGTAGCACGTGTGTAGCCCGGGACGTAAGGGCCATGAGGACTTGACGTCATCCCCACCTTCCTCCGGCTTTTCGCCGACAGTTCTCTTAGGGTGCCCAGCTTGACCTGATGGCAACTAAGAGTAAGGGTTGCGCTCGTTGCGGGACTTAACCCAACATCTCACGACACGAGCTGACGACAGCCATGCAGCACCTCTATAACCGTCTCCGAAGAGAATTACGACTTTCATCGTATAGCAATTACAGTTCAAGCCCCGGTAAGGTTCTTCGCGTTGCGTCGAATTGAACCACATGCTCCACCGCTTGTGCGGGCCCCCGTCAATTCCTTTGAGTTTCAGTCTTGCGACCGTACTCCCCAGGCGGGGCACTTAACGTGTTAACTCCGGCACCGAGGGACTCAATACCCCCAACACCAAGTGCCCATCGTTTACAGCTAGGACTACCAGGGTATCTAATCCTGTTCGCTCCCCTAGCTTTCGCGCCTCAGCGTCAGTCTCTGTCCAGGTAGCCGCCTTCGCCGCAGGTGTTCCTCCCAATATCTACGCATTTCACCGCTACACTGGGAATTCCACTACCCCATCCAGAACTCAAGCTTATCAGTTTCAGATGCAATTCCCGAGTTAAGCCCGGGGCTTTCACATCTGACTTGTTAAGCCGCCTACGCGCCCTTTACGCCCAGTAATTCCGAACAACGCTTGCCACCCCCGTATTACCGCGGCTGCTGGCACGGAGTTAGCCGTGGCTTCCTCAACGGGTACAGTCAATCCTATTGCTAGGCTTTCGTCCCCATCGACAGGAGTTTACGACCCGAAGGCCTTCATCCTCCACGCGGCGTTGCTGCGTCAGGCTTTCGCCCATTGCGCAAAATTCCCCACTGCTGCCTCCCGTAGGAGTCTGGACCGTGTCTCAGTTCCAGTGTGGCCGTTCACCCTCTCAGGCCGGCTACTGATCGTCGCCTTGGTGGGCCGTTACCTCACCAACTAGCTAATCAGACGCGAACCCCTCCTCAAGCAACTTACGCTTTTGATCCTTCAGCCATGCGACCATAGGATTTTATGCGGTTTTAGCACCACTTTCGCGGTGTTGTTCCCCTCTCAAGGGTAGGTTGTTCACGTGTTACTCACCCGTCTGCCACTGTACTCGCAGGATTGCTCCCACTTTCTCGTTCGACTTGCATGTGTTAGGCACGCCGCCAGCGTTGATTCTGAGCCAGGATCAAACTCTCCAATTATCTTTAAGAGAGTCTTGAACTTAGTTCAAGATCTACTGGTTTTGTTTTGGTAACCAAGATTCGAAATAAATTCCGAACCCAAGTTATATGTGTAATCTCAAAGGTTTAATGAGATTTCCGCACACACTATCTAGTTGTCAAAGATCTCTAGTCTGGCTTCAAGTTCCAGGTTATAGGCTCCAGGTTTGTGAAGCCCATAACTTGAAACTTGTTTGGTAGCCAGTATCCAGTAGTCGGTAGTCAATTTAGATTTTACTCTGACTACTGGCTACTGAATACTGACTACTTATAATTTAATCCGGCGACGACCTACTCTCCCACATCGTTGCCAATGCAGTACCATCGGCGCTGGAGGGCTTAACTTCCGTGTTCGAGATGGGAACGGGTGTGACCCCTCCGCTAGTGTCACCGGAAACTCTGGTCTGCAGCCTTCGCTGCTTCCCTTTTTTCCGTTCTATCGTCAGATAACGACAGGCTTGAGATTTTCAAGCAGGGCAAATCTTATGGTCAAGCCTCACGACCGATTAGTACTGGTAAGCTTCACGCATTACTGCGCTTCCACACCCAGCCTATCACCTGGTGGTCTTCCAGGGGTCTTTAGCACCCTCGCGGGTGGGGATATCTTATCTTGAGGTGGGTTTCACGCTTATATGCTTTCAGCGTTTATCCCAACCGAACTTAGCTATCCAGCTATGCCGTTGGCACGACAACTGGTGCACTAGAGGTTCGTCCATCCCGGTCCTCTCGTACTAAGGATAGACCCTCTCAAATATCCTGCGCCCACCACAGATAGGGACCGAACTGTCTCGCGACGTTCTAAACCCAGCTCACGTACCGCTTTAATGGGCGAACAGCCCAACCCTTGGAACCTTCTTCAGCTCCAGGATGCGATGAGCCGACATCGAGGTGCCAAACCTTGCCGTCGATATGAACTCTTGGGCAAGATCAGCCTGTTATCCCCGGCGTACCTTTTATCCGTTGAGCGATGGCCCTTCCATTCAGAACCACCGGATCACTAAGTCCTGGTTTCCCATCTGCTCGACTTGTCTGTCTCGCAGTCAAGCTAGCTTATGCCTTTACACTCGTTGGCTGATTTCCAAACAGCCTGAGCTAACCTTCGAGCGCCTCCGTTACATTTTGGGAGGCGACCGCCCCAGTCAAACTACCCGTCAAGCAATGTCCCTCGCCCAGTCGATGAGCGTAGGTTAGTACCTCAGAACGATAAGAGTGGTATCTCACCATTGGCTCCCTGCAGGCCGAAACCCACAGTTCATAGCCTCCCACCTATCCTGCGCATAACGCACCGAAATACATTGCTAAAGTGTAGTAAAGGTGCACGGGGTCTTTCCGTCTAGTGGCGGGTAACCGGCATCTTCACCGGTATTACAAATTCGCTGAGTCACTCGTTAAGACAGTCGTCAGATCGTTACGCCATTCGTGCAGGTCGGAACTTACCCGACAAGGAATTTCGCTACCTTAGGACCGTTATAGTTACGGCCGCCGTTCACCGGGGCTTCAATTCAGAGCTTCTCAGAGTTTCCCCCAATGACTCCTCCTTTTAACCTTCCGGCACCGGGCAGGCGTCACACCCTATACGTCGATTTTTTGTCTTCGCAGAGTGCTGTGTTTTTAGTAAACAGTCGCCTGACGCTTTTCACTGCAACCCACTTCACCTCCAGCCGCAGGGCCTTCAATTACCATGGGCACTCCTTCTCCCGAAGTTACGGAGTTAATTTGCCGAGTTCCTGAACGAGTGTTCTCTCAAGCGCCTTAGGATTCTCTCCTCATCTACCTGTGTCGGTTTACGGTACGGTCACTCATGAAGCTCACTAGAGGATTTTCTCGGCAGTGTGGAATCAGTTGCTTTGCGCCTTGCGGCTCGACATCACTTCTCGGGGTTAGTGCCCGGCCGGATTTTCCTGACCAAGCCCCCTACCAGTTTGAAACTCCACTTCCAATCGGAGTCCAACTTATCCTTCTGCGTCTCCCCATCGCTGGTAACGCTCCACGGGTGGTTGCCGAATGTTGACGGCATCTCCATCGCCTACGCCTTTCGGCCTGAGCTTAGGGACCGACTGACCCTGGGCGGATTAACCTTCCCCAGGAAACCTTAGATTTTCGGCGTCGCGGGTTTTCACCGCGATTATCGCTACTTATGCCGGCAGGGTCTCTTCCTATACCTCCATCAACTGTCGCCAGTCAACTTCGCAGGCCTAAGGAATGCTCCCCTACCATTACTGTTTATGGCAGGTAATCCACAGCTTCGGTAACGAGCTTTAGCCCCGTTATATTGTCGGCACGGACCCACTTGACCAGTGAGCTGTTACGCTTTCTTTAAAGGATGGCTGCTTCTAAGCCAACCTCCTGGTTGTCCATGTGTTTCCACATCCTTTCCCACTTAGCTCGTATTTTGGGACCTTAGCTGGTGGTCTGGGTTCTTTCCCTCTCGACTATGAAGCTTAGCCCCCACAGTCTGACTCCTGAAATTATAATCTCCGGCATTCGCAGTTTGGTTGGATTCGGTAACCCTGTAAGGCCCCTAGTCCATCCAGATCTCTACCACCGGGATTAATTGTTTCAAGGCTAGCCCTAAAGCTATTTCGGGGAGAACGAGCCATCACTGAGTTTGATTAGCCTTTCACCCCTACCCTCAGCTCATCCAAGCTGTTTTCAACCAACACTGGTTCGGACCTCCGGTAGGTGTTACCCTACTTTCATCCTGGCCAAGGGTAGATCACTCAGCTTCGCGTCTATTACATGCAACTATTCGCCCTATTCGGACTCGCTTTCGCTTCGGCTCCGTCTATCGACTTAACCTCGCTGCATACAATAACTAGCCGGCTCATTATGCAAAAGGCACGCTGTCAGTCCTTGCGGACCTCCAACTGCTTGTAGGCACACGGTTTCAGGTACTATTTCACTCTCCTAGCAGGAGTTCTTTTCACCTTTCCCTCACGGTACTGGTTCACTATCGGTCGAAGGTTAGTATTTAGCCTTAGAGGATGGTCCCTCCAGATTCCCACAGGGTTCCTCGTGTCCCGTGGTACTTGGGTACGGCACTCAGTGAGTCTATTCCGTTTCGCTTACAGGACTATCACCTTCTTTGGTCAGCCTTTCCAGGACTGCTCAGCTACAAAATAGATTTCTTACTCACCGACAGAGCTGCAACTCCGTCCAGCACCAACCCGCTACCCCTATCGCACAACGATCGCAGTCTTTAACATGCAATAGGTTTGGGCTCTTCCCTCTTCGCTCGCCGCTACTGGGGGAATCGCTTTTGCTTTCTTTTCCTCCGGGTACTAAGATGGTTCACTTCCCCGGGTTCGCCTCTCACCCCCTACTTTACTCAGGGGTGGATTTCCCAACTTTACTCGGGATCTCTTTAGAAGATTCGGATATCCCCGGATCACAGCCTGTTTGCGGCTCTCCGAGGCTTTTCGCAGCTTACCACGTCCTTCTTCGCCTTCCTTCGCCAAGGCATCCACCGTTTGCCCTTAGTAGCTTGACCATAAAATTTGCTCCACTCAAAATCTCTTCCAAGACCTCAAGTTCAGAGCACTATCATGGCCCCTTGTTCCTTGATTCTTTTTTACCCGTCGTTATCTGATTGTCAAAGATCAATCCGGCTTATGCCGGAGACCAAAAACTCACCTATGAGTCCTTGGCTTCAGGCACCCCGCCTCCACTACATTTCGACGGGCTCGCCAGCCGAGATAAGAGTATTAATGTTTAATTCTCTTCCCGGCTATTTTCTTGATTGCTAGTTCAAAGATGAACGGCCTGCCTAAAATCCCAGGAGACCGTTTTGCTGAAGGTTGCTGATCCCGGCTTCAACTGAAGGCCATTTGCAGCAGGAACTTTTAGAATAGCAACCGGTGTTTATTTTGACAAGCACTTTTTTACCAAATTGCTATTTATTTTGTTCTCCCGTCGCCGTCCTCACTGGGAAGCCGCTCAACAGGAGTGCAGAAGATAGCAACCCATCATTGCTTTGGCAAGCATCTTTTTCATTTTTTTATTCTTTTCTAACGAAATGCCCCCGGGCAGCCCCGAACAGGAGAAACTTGAAACAAATAGTTTGAGCCTTCGAGTCTTGGATGTTCCTGTTGTACAATGCCGCGTTCACATGACTCAATGAATGGGAGGATTTCCGATGGAGGATAGCGATCCGCTTATCATCAAGGGCATCCGCATCAGCCCTGAAGTGCTGAAAAAAGATTCTATTCAGCCATGCGCAGACTCGCGCTGCGGCGCCAGGTGCTGCTCAGGAGGTGTGTGGTGCAGAGACGACGAACCGCCGCGCATTCTGGAATGGAAGGATGCCATCAAGGCCCGGATTCCTGCCGAACGGCACGATGAATCCATATGGTTTGAACAGGGTGACGGCGAACTGGGCACCAACAGCGTTGACGATCCAGACCGCCCGGGACAAACGTGCTGCGTTTTCCTGCAATCGGACAAGAAATGCGCCCTGCAGGTTGTTTCCAACGCAAACAATCTCGGCTGGCCCGGAATAAAGCCGTTTTACTGTTGCGTCTATCCCCTGCTGATCGAGGATGACGTATTGATGATCGACGATGAAACGCCGCTCCTCTACGAAGGCGGCCTATGCCGGCAGCCGTGCAGCAACGGACAGGCTCCCTACGAGTTATTTCGCGCCGAGGCGATCCTGCTTCTCGGTGAAGACGGCTATCGGGAATTGCTGGAAAAAGTTAAAAAGTAACCGATCCTTTGAGCCGCAGAAAGAGCAGAGCCGGGAATTTTCCGGCTCTGCTCTTTTAGGGTATCAAGAGAACCAGATGACAGCAGCACGCATCCTCATTACCGGGATTACGTCCATCCACGGTTGGCCCATCTACCGAAAATTCCAGACCGTCATCCCGTCCGACCGGCTATTCGGAATACGCCCCCCCAATATGACGATACCGGACGACCGAAATACATCCTCTCTTTGTGTGACCGACGCTGCGGAGCTTGCCCGGATCCGCGATGACTTTCAGCCTACACACGTGCTGCATGCGGCCGGCGTCTGCGATCTCGATGCGTGCGAGGCCAAGCCGCAATTCGCCCACAACATCAATGTAAACGGCGCAAGAACCATTGCGTCGGTGTTCTCGGAATCAAGTTACATCATGTATTTGAGCGCCGACCTCGTATTCTCTGGCAATAACGCCTCGCTGCAGGGATATTCCGAAAACGACAGCCCGGACCCGGTCAGCGTGGTCGGAAAAACCTATATGCTGGCCGAAAAGGAAATTGCAAATGCAGCACGCCATGCCATCGTCCGGATCGGCCTTCCCATGGGAGATTCCATTCAGGGAAAAAAAGGCGCAATCGACTTCATTGAAGGAAGACTCAAACGAGGACTTCCCATGTCTCTTTTTCACGATGAATACAGAAGCTGCATCGGATGCCTCGATCTTGCCGAGGCGATAGTTTCTTTGTTTTTCATGGAAGTCGAGGGGCTGTTCCACGTTGGCGGCCCGCATCCCGTGAGCCTGTACGAGATCGGCGAACGAATCCTGAGACGTGGCAACTACAGGAAGGAAGCCCTTCGGAAGCTGTCCCGCAGAGAGGAGCTCAACGGCCCGCCTCGCATCGGCAATGTCCATCTGAATTCACGCAAAGCCGAAAACCTTCTGGGCCGACAATTCAAGCCCTGGACCTGCTGACGGCAAATCGCCCGGGCAAAAGCAATGTCCCGAATTTTGCGGATTATCGCGAACGCTTTTTGATGGTCCGTGAAATTAGTGGCATTTTGCAAGGGGGCTTCGAATCTTTGCGTCTCAGAGGTCCGCGCGGTAAACTCAAATTTTTACGGTCCGCATCTGAATTGAGGAGGAACAGATCCGCATGAAAGTCATTCTCTTTCTGGTCCTGATAATCGGGCTGGCGGCGGTCTCTACCGCACTGCCTTCAAAAGGAAAGATCTTTCCTTTTGACTACAAACTGGTAACCCTGCCGAACGGCTTTAAAGCCTATCTGATTAAAACAGGTTCAGCGGGACAGATCGCTTATGTCACGGTTGTGCGCGCCGGCTCGCGCGAGGAATGGGAACCGGGCAAGTCCGGATATGCTCATTTCTTCGAGCACATCATGTTCAAAGGAACCGAGAAATATCCCGACTATGACGCGATCACAACCCGCATTGGCGCCGCACGGAATGCGTCCACTGGAAACGATGTAACGCAATACTACCTTGTTGCCGCCAGCAATTCACTCGAGCAGATCATAGACGTCGAATCGGACCGGTTCATGAATCTCCGCTATACGGAGCCGGTGTTCCGCACGGAGGCGGGCGCCATCCTGGGCGAGTTCAGCCAGGGACGGGCAAATCCAAGGCTTTATCTGTATGAAAAGCTGATGGACACCGCCTTTGATGTTCACACCTATAAGCATTTGACGATCGGTTTCGAAAAGGACGTCCGGTCAATGCCCGAGGGATATTCATACAGCATCAGTTTCCACAATCGCTATTACCGGCCTGAGAACTGCGTGCTCCTTCTCGCAGGCGATTTCGATGTGAACCGGGCGGAACAGTTGATCCGGAAATACTACTCCCCCTGGAAACCGGGCTATGTAAAACCCGAAATCAAGCCTGAACCGCCGCAAACCGCGCCTCGGGAAGCAACGGTGGAATTCCCGGGACGCACCCTTCCGACCGTGGCGGTCGCCTATAAGGGACCCGCATGGAGTGCAACCGACCGGCTCGCAGTCGCTTCGGAAATCCTCGGACTGGTCGCTTTCGGACCGAATTCGGAAATTCACCGGCGCCTGGTTATCCAGGATCAGAAAGCGCAATCTCTCTCGGGCAGTTTCGGCCTGAGCCGGGACCCTGAACTGCTCATGATTAGCGCCACGATCAACAACGCGGCAGACTTGCCGGCCATCAGGGAGCAAATCAGCAAAACGGTCGAGACCTTCCGCACAACACTCTGCGATGCCAAGCTTCTTGCCGATTCTAAAAGCGCCATGAAATACAGCTTCCTGATGCAACTGGAAACACCACAGGGAATTGACTTCGCACTCAGGGATTTCGCCGTCTACACCGGCGGAATCGAATCGGTTGAAGACTATTTCCATACGCTCGAATCAATCACCGCCGAAGATGTCAAGGCTGCAGCCAACAAATTCCTCGTCGAAACCGGCCGGACGACAGTAACACTGCTTCCCGCAAAAGGAGGTGCCCAATGAAAACCATCGCACTTTTCATCACCGTTGTCCTCTGCCTGCTCATTGCGGGTTGTGCCAGGATCGGTAAAGGCGAAACACTGCGCAACACCATTACCCTGAGCGAGCCTGATTCGCCATTCATCGCACTTAACATCTGGATCAAGGCCGGTTCGCAAAATGATCCGAAGGGGAAGGAGGGGCTGGCAGCCCTTACCGCGGCCTTATTGTCCGAAGGCTCCACGCAACAGGACAGCTATCCGCAGATCCTCTCGAAGCTGTACCCGATCGCCGCGGAATATGACGGCACCGTCGACAAGGAGATGACGTCCTTCAAAGGCAAAATCCACCGGGACAACCTGGAAACCTACTACACCCTTTTCAAGAACGCGATTGTCTCTCCCGGTTTCAGCGAGGAGGATTTCAAGCGCATCAAGACCCAGACCCTGAATTATGTAAAACAGTCCAGGAGATTCTCGAACGACGAGGAACTCAGCAAAGAACTCCTGTACTGGCAGATCTTCAAAGGCACCGCGTACGAACATCCGGAAGAGGGTTATGTCAAATCGGTCGAGGCGATTACTCTGGATGACGTGAAGGCGTTCTATACAAAATACTATACGCGGGACAATACCATCGTCGGCATTGCGGGCGGTTATAAAGCCGATTTTGCGGCACGGGTGCGACGGGATTTTGATGCGCTCCGCGCCGGAAACGTCGAAACAGTCCCAAAGCCGTCGCCCGCTCCAGCCAACGGAATCAAGGTGCTGATCGTCGAAAAGAATGTGGCATCCACTCCGGTATCCTTCGGGTTCCCGATAACATTGCATCGATCTGACCCCGATTTTTACGCCATGATGCTGGCAGACTCCTGGCTGGGAGAGCACCGGACATCCGTCAGCCATCTGTACCAGGTGATCCGTGAAAAACGGGGAATGAATTATGGGGATTACAGCTATATCGAAGCCTATCCACGGGGATACGCCACCCAGGTACCGCCCGTAAATGTCAGCCGACGGTCGCAGATATTTGAAGTGTGGCTGCGGCCAGTAGCCATGACGGCACCCGGAACACTTCACGACCGCGTGCTGTTTGCCTTTCGCGCTGCCTTGCGTGAAGTGGCCAGCCTCACGGAAAAGGGGCTGACCGCGGAGTCTTTCGAAACCCAGCGTGGGTATTTGAAAAATTATTATGTAAATTTCGGCAATACCGTCAGCCGACGACTCGCCTATCGGATGGACGACGCCTTCTACGGAATCCCGGACCCCGGATTCCTAGCATCCACACCCAAAGGGATGGATGCACTAACCCGCGACCAGGTGAATACCACTATTAAAAAGTACCTGCGGTCCAACGGCTTTTGGGCGGTCTTTATTACCAAGGATGCCGAGGCTTTCAAACAAAAGCTCCTCGCCGGCACGCCGACAAACATCAGCTACGCCGGCAAACAGCCCCAGGAGATTCTGGATGAAGACAAGATAATCGCCTCATGGCCGATCCCCATCAAAGCCGAAGATATCACTATAATGAACATCAACGATGTATTGGAATAGCTCCGTTCGCTCCATTGCCCGGCGCGAAGGCTCATCCTGGAAATGTATGAGCCTTCGCGTCTTCCGGCTTTCGATCCCGCTTCCGCTTGATTCTGAAACTGTCTTCCAAAACAATTAACTATAGTTATCTCCCAACCCTGACGAAATCATAAGGTTGTCCCAGGGTTATTCGTTTTGATTTGCCGGCTGCTGAGATCCGGGATTCAAAACTTTTGGAAGGGGATATGGGGAAGCGGCCCGTTTTCGCAATCAGGGTGCTGGAGAGGATTATTCCACTATCTGGTATTAGTTATTCTTTTGTTTTTTTGGCTTGCATTAGTGAATCTTTAGGACGAAAATACTATGCTCTTTTTGGAGCAGCGTCGTACCGATGCAAGGAAGTGGGGCCGGGTCGGTAGACTTCCTGACTTCCGCATGCAGGCTACGATGAGTACAAACAGAGGAGTTGCATCAGAATTCGCTATGGAATGCCGATCAATAGTAAATGCATCACGCCCGCTCCCAGAGACCATGCCTTCGTTCAGATCGGATGAGGGCTGGGTGAACCCTCCTGTAGACCCGCGGTCAACACAAGGAGTTCCACCATTTCCCATCCTCTCTGTTTAGTTTTGAGAGAAATGGGGCAAACGCTTTTTATGAGAGAGAACCGGACATGCCCAAAACAATAGATATCACTGAACTGATTCTCCGCGATGCGCACCAGAGCGTCATGGCGACGCGCATGTCAATTGATGACATGATCCCCGCGTGTGCGGATCTGGACCAGGCAGGATTCTGGTCCCTTGAATGCTGGGGAGGCGCAACCTTCGACTCCTGCATTCGATATTTAAACGAAGATCCGTGGGAACGCCTGCGCACTTTCCGCAAGCTTTTACCCAACACCCGGCTGCAGATGCTGCTGCGCGGGCAGAACCTGCTGGGCTATCGCCACTACGAAGACACGGTCGTGGATCGCTTCGTTGACAAGGCAGCTGCGAATGGAATTGACGTATTCAGGGTATTCGATGCCTTGAACGATCCTCGCAACCTTCAGCGCGCCATCGCCGCGGTCAAGCGGACCGGGAAGCATGCACAGGGAGCCATTTCCTACACGGTCAGCCCTCTGCATACGATCAAAGGCTTCGTGGATCTGGCGGAAAGACTGGTCGAGATGGGATGCGATTCCATCTGTATCAAGGATATGGCTGCCCTGCTGAAACCTCAGCCCGCCTACGACCTTGTCAAAGCCATCAAAGACACTTGCGGACAGAACGTGCGGGTACAGGTTCACGTGCATGCCACCACCGGCGTCACCATGGTCAGTCTGATGAAGGCGATCGAAGCGGGCGCGGACGGCGTGGATACGGCCATCAGTTCGCTCAGCCTGGGCCCCGGCCACAACCCGACGGAAAGCCTGGTTGAAATGCTGGAAGGAACCGGTTACGAGGCAAAGATCGACAAGCAGGTGCTGTTGCGCATCAAGAAGTACTTCAACAAGATCCGCCCGCGCTATCAGGAATTCCTGTCAAACGTCACCGGCGTGGAGACAGAGATCTTCGATAGCCAGATCCCAGGCGGCATGCTTTCCAATATGGAAAGCCAACTGAAGCAGCAGAAGGCGGCGGAACACATGGAAGCCGTGCTGACAGAGGTCCCGAAGGTTCGCAAAGATTCAGGGTACCCGCCGCTGGTTACGCCATCCAGCCAGATCGTGGGAACGCAAGCTGTCTTTAACATTCTCATGGGGCACTACAAGGTGATGACCGGTGAGTTCACCGATCTGATGCTGGGCTACTACGGAGAAACGATTGGCCCGCGTGATCCGGAGGTCATCGAGCTCGCAGCCAAGCAAGCCGGCAAACAGGCGATCACCTGCCGACCGGCGGATCTTCTGAAACCGGAATGGCACGAGCTGCGCGAAGCGGCATTGGCGCTTCCGGGCTGCAACGGTTCCGACGAAGACGTTCTCACCTACGCGATGTTCCCGCAGGTGGCACCAAAGTTCTTCTCGACTCGCGCCGAAGGTCCCAAGAACCTGGGTAAAGATCCCAATGCACCGGTGGCGGCACCAGCCGCACCCGTGCAGGAAAACGGCAAGGGCCCGGTTCGAACCACCATAACTTACGATGTGAAGCTCAAAGACAACACGCATCGCGTAACAGTAACGCCGGCCTAGGCCGCCAACGGGAGTCACGCAAACATGTCCAACGAAACAATGCAGAAGAAAGTTGAAGAATTGCGTAAACGGCGCGCTAAGGCCATGCAGGGTGGCGGCGCCGACAAACTGGAGAAGCAGCGCAAGCAGGGGAAGTTGACTGCAAGAGAGCGCATTCAAACTCTTGTGGATCCGAACAGCTTCGAGGAAAGCGGTCTGTTCGCCGAGCATCGTGCCACGCTTTTCGGCATGGCCGGAAAAAGCTTTCCTGCGGACGGGGTCATCACCGGAGCTGCGTCTGTGGGCGGCCGTTTGATTCACCTGGCCAGCCAAGATTTCACGGTCTCCGGCGGTTCAGCCGGCGAAGTCCATTCCATCAAAGTAGCCGAAATCATGGAACAGTCGCTGAAAACCGGTTCGCCCTTTATCTTCATAAATGATTCCGGCGGCGCTCGTGTGCAGGAAGGGATTGATTCCCTTTCCGGATACGGCAAAGTTTTCTATACCAACGTGATGCTCTCCGGTGCGGTGCCGCAGATTTCGCTGATTTGCGGGCCGTGCGCGGGCGGGGCAGCCTATAGCCCGGCTCTGACAGACTTCATTATCCAGACCCGCCAGGCACAGATGTTCATCACCGGCCCCAGCGTTATCAAGAGCGTGACGGGCGAAAGTGTCACGCAGGAAGAGTTGGGCGGACCTGATGCCCACATGACCAATTCCGGCGTAATTCATTTTATTGCCGAAGATGACAATCACGCCGTAATGCTCTGCCAGAAGCTCCTCAGCTTCCTGCCGCCGAACAATATGGAAGATCCGCCGCAGGTTGAAGGCGATCAGAACATCGACGCCAACTCCGAGCTGGATACCATCGTTCCGACAGATGGGAAAAAGGGTTATGACGTGCGCGAAGTCATTCAGCGCGTTGTAGACTTCGGCGATTTCCTTGAGGTGCAGGAAGGTTACGCCAAAAATATGGTAGTCGGCTTTGCCCGCATCGTCGGCCGGACAATCGGCATTATCGCGAACCAACCTTGCGCGCAGGCAGGCGTACTTGACATTAACGCCTCCAACAAGGCTTCGCGTTTCATCCGCTTCTGCAACGCCTTTAATGTACCCCTGGTGACCTTTGTGGATGTTCCAGGCTTCCTGCCCGGAGTACAGCAGGAATACGGCGGGATCATCCGCCACGGCGCCAAGATGCTGTTCGCATACTCCGCCGCAACGGTGCCCAAGATCACCGTGATCCTGCGCAAGAGCTACGGCGGCGCGTATCTCGCCATGTGCGGCAAGGATTTGGGCGCGGACCGCGTGTATGCGTGGCCTACCGCCGAGGTCGCGGTCATGGGCGCTGAAGGTGCAGCCGAAATAGTTTTCCGCAAGGAGATCGACGAGGCAAAAGACAAGGCAGCGAAGCGAAAAGAGCTGATCGAAAAATACCGTGAAGCCTTCTCCAATCCGTACGTAGCAGCCGGACGCCGGCTTGTGGACTCTATCATCGAGCCCTCGATGACACGGCAGCACATCGCGCAGGCAATGGAATATCTGCACACCAAACGCGAATTGCGGCCGGCCAAAAAACACGGATTAATTCCGCTATAGAGCCGAGGTGAAATGATGGCAAAGACAACAATGAAGCAACTGGCGGAACTCCTGGAGCAGGTCCAGGCGCAGCTCACCGCGCTTTCCGAACGCGTACAGCAGTTGGAATCGGCGGGAGTCGAAGTCCCTGCCGCTCCGGCTGCTCCGGTTGAACAGGCCGCAGCGCCCGTGGTTCAGGAAACGCCGCCGCCGGAACCGGCAAAGCCGGAAATCACAGAAGAAGAGCTGCTTGCCATATCGGCTGCGCTGGCTGCGTATCTCGGAGTGCGAGTTCACATCCGTCAGATACGCTTGCTCAGCTCGCGGGCATGGTCACAACAGGGGCGTGTTTCGATTCAGGCGTCCCATAACGTACACATTTAGGAGTCGCCGTGAAACTGAACGTTACGATTGATGGGAAAACATACGAAGTTGATGTTGAAGCTGTAGAACCGGATGCCCCCGCCCCGCTCATGCGGAATCTGGCCATGGGGCCGCCGCCGGTACGTGTTCCTGCCGCTCCGGCGCCAAAGGCGCCTGCCGCCGCAGACAAACCGGTCAATGAGGATAAGGTTTGCCGCAGCCCTGTATCCGGTATCGTGATACGCGTTGCGGCCCAGGTAGGTCAAAGCCTGCAGACCGGCGATGTACTACTGGTCCTGGAAGCGATGAAAATGGAGACGAATATTACGGCCCCCGGCCCCGGCAAGATCGCCGCAATCCCAGTAAAAGAGGGAGAGAGTGTTCAGTCCGGCCAGGTGGTAGTGGAGTTCGAATGATGACTTCTGAATTACAGCAAATACCCGGATTTCTTTTTTTTGATCATGTGGCATTTTCGGTAAAGCCCGGCGAACTGGAAGCCCAGGTTCAAGCCTATAAGACTATGGGCTTCAAAGAACTGCATCGCGAAGACGTGCTTGGCACAGACCAGGTTCGAGAGGTCCTGCTTCGCGTTGGCGACGGCCCCAACCTGGTCCAACTGATTGAGCCCTTGAATGCCGAATCTCCCGTGGCCAAGCAGATCGAGAAAAATGGCGGCAAGGGCGGGTTTGCTCATGTCGCCCTGCGCGTTGCCAATATTCAAGTGGCCTTCGATCACCTGAAACAGAACGGCTTCAAACTGATCGACAAAGCTCCCCGCCCGGGATCCCGTGGAACGATGGTATTCTTCGTCCATCCCAAAACCACGGAAGCAGCCGCATTCGGTTACCTTCTGGAAGTTGTGCAGGAGGGCTCCCATGCCTGATGCACCAAAACCGGAATCACTGAATGTCGCCCAGGAATTCCCCGCGGTTTCGACAGCCGAGTGGGAACAGGTCATTACCAAGGACCTCAAGGGCGGCGATTACGACAAGAAGCTGGTATGGCGGACGGAAGAGGGTATTGCCGTCCGCCCCTACTACCGCAAGGAAAATCTCGCGGGCCTGGAAGACCAGCTCGAGATGCGCTGCACAAAATCCGATTGGGAATTCGGCCAGGATGCTCAGCCAAAGGCCGACGCCATCCGTGCCGACTTTTTCTATGAAGCGGGAGCTCACTCCGTGCAGCAGCTCGGATATGCCGTTGCCGCGGGTGTTGAGCGCCTCGCGGACCTAGCCGCAGCCAGCCGGTGCCGTTGCCGCGGGTGTTGAGCGCCTCGCGGACCTAGCCGCAGCCAAGCCGGTCGAAGCCGCGGCCCGCGAAATCGAATTCGTTTTCGCGGTCGGTTCAAGCTATTTCATGGAAATCGCCAAACTCCGCGCCGCCCGTCTGCTCTGGGCGCAAGCCGTATCCGCATTCGGATCCAAGGACACGGATGCCTGCACAATGCAGATGCTCGTCCGTACGGCACGACGGAACAAAAGCGTCTATGACCGGTACACCAACCTGCTGCGCGTGACCACGGAAGCGCTCTCCGCAGTAATCGGAGGGTGCAGCCGGTTGACCATCGAGCCATTCGGTTTTGACGATCATATCGCGTTGAACATCCAGCGGATTCTGAAGGAAGAATCCCATATGGATGCAGTCGCTGACCCTGCAGGCGGTTCCTATTATATCGAGGCTCTTACCGATTCCCTCGCCCGTGCGGCCTGGAAGCTGTTCCAGGAAACAGAGGCTGCCGGCGGCTACACCAAGGTGCTGAAATCGGGTGCCATCGACAAAGCTCTTGCCGAGACGCGCGGTTCGCGTGAAAAGGTGCTGAGCGGTCGCCGTCGATCCATGGTTGGAGTAAACAACTTTCCGAATCTGATGGAAAAGACTCCAGGGATGGAGGCACCGGCCTCCATGAACAGTCCGCTTCCCCAGTACCGGATTGCGGAGCCATTTGAAAACATCCGGCAGCAGACAGAGGCATATGCCCGTACTAAGGGCCGCTATCCGAAAGTTCTCCTGCTCAAGCGCGGCGATGTCAAGATGAAGGGAGCCCGCGCGACCTTCTGCTTGAATTTCTTTGGTTGTGCGGGGTTTGAAATGGCCGAATCCGAAGACTACACGGGGACAGATGCCAACTTGATCATTCTGTGCAGCTCCGATCCCGAGTATCTTCCATTCGCGCTGGAAGTCTGTTCCAAGGTAAAGGTTCCGGTCCTGGTGGCCGGCAACCCGAAGGAACAGATTGCGGAATTGAAGGCAGCAGGCGTGCAAGGTTTCGTCCACGTGTTAAGCGACATGGTTGAAACCCTGACTGAATGGCAGAACAAACTTGGAATGAGGAGCGGGCAATGAAACCGGACTTTACAAAAATCGACTATAAGATTCGCCCGCAAACTGCAGCCGTAGCTTCGGAAAACAGGCAACCCTGGATGACGGCAGAGCGGATTCCCGTGAAGCCGATCTACACAGCCGAAGACCTCGCCGGCATGGAACACCTGGAGTATGCAGCCGGGATCCCGCCATTCCTGCGCGGCCCGTACTCGACTATGTATTCCATGCAGCCCTGGACAATCCGTCAGTACGCGGGCTTTTCAACTGCAGAAGAATCCAATGCTTTCTACCGGCGCAATCTCGCCGCCGGTCAGAAAGGCCTCTCGGTGGCATTTGACCTGGCCACGCATCGTGGCTATGACTCGGATAATGAGCGCGTGATCGGGGATGTCGGCAAAGCCGGCGTCGCCATCGACTCAATCGAAGATATGAAAATCCTCTTCGATCAGATTCCGCTCGGTCAGATGTCGGTTTCGATGACCATGAATGGCGCAGTTCTTCCCGTGATGGCGTTCTATATCGTCGCCGCGGAAGAACAGGGAGTCAGCACACAGCAGCTGAACGGCACTATTCAGAACGACATTCTGAAAGAGTTCATGGTACGGAACACATACATCTATCCGCCGCTGCCATCGATGAAGATCATCGGAGATATTTTCCAATATTGCTCGGCGAATATGCCGAAGTTCAATTGCATATCGATCAGCGGATACCACATCCAGGAAGCCGGCGCGACCGCAGATATTGAGCTCGGCTATACGCTGGCGGATGGATTGGAATATATCCGAACGGGAATCAACGCAGGGTTGGATATCGACAGCTTCGCGCCCCGTTTGAGCTTCTTCTGGGGCATCGGCATGAATCACTTCATGGAGATTGCCAAGATGCGCGCGGCACGCGTCCTCTGGGCAAAACTCATCAAGGGATTCAATCCGAAGAATTCCAAATCCATGGCGCTGCGCACACACTCCCAAACGTCGGGCTGGAGCCTGGCGGCACAGGATGTGTTTAATAACGTAACCCGGACCTGCGTTGAAGCGCTCGCGGCAGCACTCGGCCACACGCAATCGCTGCATACCAATGCGCTGGACGAAGCCATTGCGCTGCCGACCGATTTCTCGGCCCGTATTGCCCGCAACACCCAGATTTACCTGCAGGAAGAAGCGGACATCACGAAAGTGGTCGATCCGTGGGCAGGCAGCTACTACGTGGAATTCCTCACCCGGGAACTGATGCATAAAGCCTGGCATCACATCCAGGAAATCGAGGCGCTCGGCGGAATGGCCAAAGCCATTGAGACCGGCATCCCCAAGATGCGGATCGAAGAGGCGGCAGCCCGCCGGCAGGCACTGATCGATTCCGGCAGGGAAACCATCGTGGGCGTGAACAAATACCGGCTGGAAAAAGAAGAGCAGCTTGACGTGTTGATCGTAGACAACCAGGCGGTCCGCGAATCCCAGCTGCGCCGCCTCGCACAGACAAAGGCTGCCCGCAACCAGTCGGCTGTTGAAGCGGCGCTGGCGGCTCTGACCAAATGCGCCGAAACGGGAGAAGGCAACCTGCTGGAACTCTCGATTGACGCGGCAAGAAAACGGGCCACCCTTGGGGAGATTTCCTCCTCACTCGAAAAGGTGTACGGCCGGTATCAGGCGGTCAACCGGACCATTTCCGGCGTGTACTCCTCTGAAAGCAAGGGCGATCCTGAATTCCAGAAGGCGCTCGCGATGGCCGATGAGTTTGCCAAGGCGGAAGGGCGCCGTCCTCGAATCCTGATTGCCAAAATGGGCCAGGACGGGCACGACCGCGGAGCCAAGGTCATCGCTACCGCATTCGCGGATCTCGGGTTTGACGTCGATGTAGGCCCGCTCTTCCAGACTCCTCGCGAGGCAGCCCGTATGGCCGTGGAAAATGATGTTCACGTACTCGGAGCTTCCAGCCTTGCCGGCGGACACGCCACGCTGGTGCCCGAAGTGATTTCCGAACTGAAGAAGCTTGGACGCGAAGACATTCTCGTCTTCGTCGGCGGAGTGATTCCTCCCCAGGCTTACGAAGACCTGTTCAAAGCAGGGGTAACGGATGTATTTGGGCCGGGTTCGGTAATCCCGAAATGCGCCCAGAAAATCCTGACCGCTCTGCTTCAGGCCTAGCCAACGACATAATTCGCGGAATTCGCGGCAAAAAAACCGCCACGAATTCCGCGAATTGCACTAACATTCAAACCTGTGAGCGAACACCTGAAGAAAAGCCCCAAACCATCCCCCTCAAGCCGAAGACGATTATCGCTCAATCACTATGTTGATGGCGTTCTCAGCGGCGACCGAATGGTCCTCGCAAGAGCGATTACGGTAGTCGAAAGCGAGCTCTCCTCCGACGGCGAGCTTGCGGCGCACTTGCTGGACAGGGTACTGCCGTACTCCGGCAAATCGCGCCGCGTCGGAATCACCGGCGTCCCCGGCGTCGGCAAAAGCACTTTTATCGACGCACTCGGCATGCACCTGATCCGGGATCTCGGCGAGAATGTGGCCGTCCTCAGCGTCGATCCCTCCAGCCCGATCTCCCATGGCAGTATTCTTGGCGATAAAACCAGGATGGAACGCCTGTCCGCCGAGGAAAATGCGTTTATTCGCCCGTCTCCCTCCCGCGGCCATCTGGGCGGCGTAGCGAGGCGTACGCGCGAAACAATCCTTCTGTGTGAAGCTGCCGGCTATCAGAACATCCTCGTGGAAACCGTTGGTGTCGGCCAGTCGGAAACCGCCGTGCGCTCCATGACAGACTTTTTCCTTCTGCTGATGCTTGCCGGAGCCGGAGATGAACTGCAGGGGATGAAGCGCGGCATCATCGAAATGCTGGACGGGATGACCATCAACAAAGCCGACGGTGATAATAAAGCCAAAGCGGAAAGAGCACGCATCGAATATGCAAACGCACTTCACCTGTTCCCTGCCTCCGCCGATGGCTGGACCCCCTCTGTACTAACCTGTTCGGCGCTCGCCGGAGAAGGTATCGCGGAAGTTTGGCGGACGATACTGGCACACCGCAGCTTGGTGGAGGGAAACGGATTCCTGCTGCAGCGACGCAGTCACCAGGCACTCGAATGGATGCAGGAACTGGTGATGATCGGCCTTCAAGAGTCATTTGCCGCAGATAGCGGCGTGGCATCCCGGCTGCCAATGCTGCAGGAAGAAGTGGAGAAGGGCCAGGTAACCCCGTTTGCCGCAAGCCGCGAACTGCTGAGGATCTTCAGGAAGTAATCTGTTTTGCAGCCTAAAACAACAAAGACGCAAAGAGCTGGAAGAAAGGCTTCCAGTCTTTACGTCTTCGAACTCCATAAACCGCAAATAGCTACGGAAAAACGACAGTGACATCCTTATCGCTGAAAAGAAGTCCCTTGATCGCATCGCGACCGGAGCCGTCTTTTCCGACTGTCAGCGAATTGTAGTCGCTTTTCTTTTTGAGCTGCTCGATTTTGCCGTCTACAGTCGCCACCACTCTGCCCTTGGACTTGAAAACAACTTTGGCATCAGTGCCGGTGGCTTCCCACTTTACTTCGTACTCACCGGCCGGAATTTCGGTTCCGGTTACGTACATCGGCTTTGAAATCGAATAATTAACGGTTCCACCAGCCGCCAGAATCGGGGCAGCCACAAGAATCAGAAACAAAACAAACAAAATCGAATTTCTACCGTTGAACATGTTCTCCTCTTCCTTTCGAATGGTTCAATGAATCCAAAATACACTTCTAAAATGGTTGTTCAGCTTTGATTCCGGAATGCCTGGGGTCATCTTCCGCGCGGGCCAGAGCCGAGGGAGATGGGGACTAGCGGTGAAACTAAAACAGCAGAACCTCTTTCAGCAACTTATGACCATCGATCGCGTTTATGGCAACCAGATGGTTCAATGATCCCCTCAACCAGTTCGAAATCCAGATCAACAAGCCGTTTTATAATTTCATCCAACCTCTTACACATCGACAAACGGCCGGAAATATCTTAACTGAACTTATAAGATACGCAAAGCGAAACTCCGTTGTTTCAGAGATCCCTTTCGGACTCTGCCACGACTCCGGCAATTCGTGAGATCAGCGGCAGGAAAAAACTGCCGCCAATTCCACGAATTGCCCTTAATTGTCGCAGATCTATTTGATCGGAACATCGATGACCTGATGCTCATGCTTCACCTTTGTGTTGTGCATGTCATACCCGTCCTGATCCGGAAACCATATTTCCGAAAGAAAATACTGTTCTCCCACTTTGTCAAATACAACGTGGGCATCTTTGGGAGTCGTGTGGATTGCGGCTGCCAGCCGCGTAATCACCACTGCGAATCCCCGGTGATTTTCAGGACCGTCAATCCGAATGCTCCGGTCGCCTGTGGCAGGTGATAGCTTGTAGTGCCCTGCCGGATATTTATCGCCTGATGCCGAAAATGCAAAAGGCACTTCAACGCTCAAAGTTTGTGCATGGACGGCCGATGCGGCCAGCAAAGCAAAGACACCGGAAAAAATCAGTAACCTGATTTTCATTGGGGCTCCTTTCGCACCTGGTGGCTTCTACCTCATTGACACGATTTCCAAAATCAATGGCTGCATGCGGGGGGCGAGAGGTAATCGGAAGGCCTCCTCAGGATTCGAGGCTCGATGGGAACCGTGCTGGATCGCAGGTGATTCCCTTTGGATTGATCCGCGACACTATTCACGGTGCGACCCAGCCGGGCTCATACAACACTTGAGACTAAATGTAACATCATTCCCGGCTAGTGCAAATATTTTAGTACATATTCCCTATTCTTTGGATCTATGGAGATACCGGTGAGCCAAAATCCAGGAATCAAGAAGACAACTCCTGTCTCCTGCCATTGGCTATTTTTTCCGAATCATGTAGATGGGGTGGTCGCAGCTTACCATGACGTTGCCGGTCAGTCGGCACCAGGAGGGCAAGTCCTCCCTGGCACCGGGGTTTGTGGCCAACAATCGCATAATCTGCCCCGACGGCATTTCTTTCATCCGGTTGCGGAGTTCCAGCACAAGATCTCCACAGCCCATATCGCCGGCATCCCATTCGGCGCTACAAACAAGGTGGGCGGGCGCTGCAGTATTGCTTCTATTTTGAGGTTCTGTCGTCTGTATCTGTAAATCCGCCTCCGGGATGGATAGCGGCCAGAGGCATTGGGGCAGAGCGCCCGGAGCGACGCCTTCATCATTGTTTGCCCAGAGCCACCCCTCATTGTAACAGTTCCGGCTGGTGATAAAAGAAGACAGGCGGTCCCGCAAAGTCTCTCTGGAGTGGCCCAGTGAAGTCGAAAGGCACTCGGCGCATTGCGGCGCATTCTTGAAGCCCATGGTCAGACTCATGAGCGCTTCATGCCCGCAGATTGCCTGCCCGCATACCCCGCATTGCCTTTCACGTATCTGCCGGAGGTCGCGCAGAAGGGCTTCCGTAACCAGCTCATCGTCCTGTGGATCGAGTTCATCGTTCATGTACGTTTGGGCTGCCGGGCAGGGATGCTCCGCTGCTCTTATGAATACTTCTCTCGAAGGATGCGCGCTGCCTTCACAATATTTCCGATTTTGAGGGCGGCACTCTTCTCGTCATTAACACATCGATTTGCAAAGCAGCCAAAGCCGCAATCAGGGTTCAGGAATACCTGTTCCGGGCGGTAATATTGCAGAGCCCGTTCGGCATTGCGGATAATGGTATCCACGCTTTCCGCCTCATCGGTTCTCGGATTGACGACTCCAAGCCCGATTTCGCGATCTGCCAGGGCTTTGCCCACCACCTCCACATCTCCGGCTCGCGGAGTGGCATATTCGAGTACAAACTGTTTCACACCCATTTCCTTGAAGCATGGAATCAGCGGCTCATAATCCCCCGACAACAAAACTTCCTCAGAGCGGCTCCAGTTACCGCGGCAGACGTGAAGACCCGTTCGAACACCGGGGATTCCCTGGACGACCTGATTTAGCAGCTCCGCAGCATATTTTAGTTCGGACCCCGCATCACGGCGGGTTGCCAGGGTCGCTCACATGAAGGTCCGTCGCTGATTTTCCTGGGAGAAAACAATTTCCGTCAGCACAGGTTCATCAAACTGAACGAATTCGCATCCCTCCTTCGCCAGGTCCTGTAGCTCTTCACGGAGGATCTTCACGACATCATTCCCCATTTCCAGCTTGTCGTCATAAACCTTGGAGGTAAAGGCACCCACCCACATGGAGCGCGTAAGCAGGTAGGGTCCCGGCAGTGTCATTTTTACCGGCTTATCTGTGAGTTGACGGAGGAATCTCAGTTCCTGAACGGCCAGCGGTTCCCGCCGCGACAGCCTGTCGATGCAGGTGGGGTTTCGGATCGCGGAGGCGGGGACGTCCAGAGTGGAAAGCATTTCCTCAAAACCCGCTTTGTCCTCCACGGTATCCAGCATCTCGGCCAGCGACATCAGGCGCGTTCCGTCGACCTTGTCCGTAATGAATGAATAAAAATTGTCACGCCGCTGCTCTCCATCCACGACAATGTCCACGCCGGCGTCCAGCTGAGCCTTTACGCATCGCCGTACTTCCTCATCCGCAATGACATTAAATGCCTCCCGCGTGATTTCATTCTTCTGTTTTGCCCGCAGGGCTTTGAGCAGATCCCTTGAGCGGGGCCAGCTTCCAACCTGAGTCACTTCAAACATTGGTTCGCCACACTTATGAAATCGATCGGATTCAGACGATCGAAAGTTTGTATTTGATATCCACAGCCTTTTTTAGGGTAGAGGCAAGCGGCGAACGCTGTACAGTTCGGCCCCAAGCCTCGCGCACTTTCCCTTCATCCGCAAATGAGGAAACAAAACACTTCATTTCAATGGAGGATACGGAAGGATCCCCTTCCTCGAGACCAAGATGTGCCAACACATTGTAGAGTTTTCCGCTGACTGTCATCTCAATATCGTCCACCTCGATCCGGCTCCTGGAACACTCGGTAGCAAAACCGGTCGTTAGATCGCCCACAAGTGCGGCCAACAGATACTCGATTGCACATGGATGTTTGTCGGTCGTTTCAAAACTGGCCGGCTGGCCCACCTCAATGGAAAAATTGCGGCAATAGACGGTGCTTTTCAGTTTCCCGGTGGAACGAGCGCGTGCTTTCCACTCGTAGTCTTTCGCTCTTCCCTTATCTTTCTCGAGGCTCTCGTTCTGTTCAGCGGCACGGACTGTCTTGCGAATAAAGTAACGGCTCATTCCTTCCGCTTCAATAAAGCCCAGATATTCCAACCCCACCATGCGGCACCAGGGCGGCAGATCTCCTCTTACCGTCGGTTCCGAACTGCGCATTTCAAAGATACCCCGTTCCGGAACGCGTAGCATATTCTCCCGGATCAGAAGAATAAGTCCGGAGCCGCAATCCAGATCCCCCCCGTCAAACATATGATCGGGAGTGATCGATGCAAGATCGACTTTTTCGCTCATTTCCCCTACCTGTCGGATGTTCCCGTGCGAAGGAAGATTATGCAATAAAGGCTCTTGCGTCAATACATACGCATGGCAACAAAAAGGGCCTGAAGGCTGGTTGACAGTGTACGACTATCTATTGGGGCGGTTTGATCATGGTGCCGTCGGGACCATATTCGTAAAAACCTCTGCCCGTCTTCCGCCCGAGGTATCCGGCATCCACATATTGCTTCAAAAGCGGACAGGGTCGGTATTTCGAATCTCCAAACCCTCTGTAGAGCACATTCAGAATGCTCAGGCATGTATCGAGTCCGATGAAATCCGCCAGCGCCAGGGGACCCATGGGATGACGCATCCCCAAAACCATGACTTGGTCAATCGCATGCGCCGTTCCCACCCCTTCATACAGGGCATAAACAGCTTCGTTTATCATGGGCATCAGGATCCGATTCGAGATAAACCCGGGAAAATCCTTGCTTTCAACCGGGGTCTTGCCGAATTTCAAGGTCAGTTCTTTGGTAAGATAAAACGTTGGCGACGATGTCGCCAACCCTCGGATAATTTCCACGATCCCCATGACCGGCACGGGATAAAAAAAATGCATGCCGATGACCTTTCCGGGACGTTGAGTGGCAGCACCCATTCGCGTAATCGAGATTGACGATGTATTGGAGGCCAAAACAGTATCCGGCCGACAGATCTCATCCAACTTCCGGAACAGATCGATTTTGACATTTTCGATTTCGACCACCGCTTCAACAACAAAATCGGCGGCGCTCATGGATGGAAGCTCTGTCGTTACCTGGATGCGATCCAGGCATACTTGCTTTTCATCCGGCGTCAGCTTCCCTTTATCCACCAGCCTTTCCAGGTTTTTCGCAATATTGTCGAGCCCCTTCCGAAGAAGATTCTCTGAAATATCGTAGAGGATTACGTTGAGAGAGCCCGCATGCGCGGCCGTCTGAGCAATGCCATGGCCCATCTGCCCCGCGCCAATTATGCCGAGAGTTTTGATTCCCATGATAATCCTCCTTGAAGGTTCTGAGAGGCACTTCAAATCTTGAATCCATATTCCTACGCAAATCGGACAGGTTCAATACCTGTTTTGGCCAAGTAGAAACATCATTTTTATTGCGGGTCATTTGACAACTACCTATCCGAACCTTATAAAAAAATCAGAACTCAGAAACACCGAGTTCCGTTGAAGCAAAAGCAGAACAAGTCGGAGTTAGTCAGTCTGAATTGTGATTTAGCCGGATATCCCCTGTGCCTGGCAGAAGCACCGTCGGACACAGGGGAGGCTAACAAATCGGAGGGTGCGGTTAAATAGCACTTCTATTTGGCGGTTTCGTTAATTGGGCCGCTCCCGCCGTAAAGCCTGCAATAACGCTGCAGAACAAGCAAAGGGCTTCGGATCCAAACCCGAAGCCCTTGTAATTTTCAGCCACAGAATTGCAGGAATCCCAAATTCGGGATCTCTCTCATACGAAGCCTTTCCGATATCGTCTCAAGCCCGGGAATCTGCCCCGACACTAATCATTTGACAATGAGACCAAATTCCATAGAATGTCCATCTTTGTCCATTGCCATTCCCATATGGCTTGGAGGTGTCATTCGTGAAGATGACTGTCAGGGAAGCATCTAAGCTGTTTAATGTCTCCGAAAAAACGATTTATCGTTGGATTGAGCAGAAAGGACTTCCCGCCTATCGCATCAACAAGCAGTTCCGTTTCAACCAGACCGAGCTGTTGGAATGGGCGGCTGCCGGTCGAACCAGCTTCTCGCCAGCTCTTCTGGGCGAGCCTGATTCCAATGCCGCGCCGCTCCCGGATTTGGTTCAGGCGTTGGCAGCCGGGGGCATACACTACAGAGTGGCCGGCCACGACCGGGATTCCGTACTTCGCAGCGTAGTCGAATTGCTACGGCTGCCGGATCATGTCGATCGGGAGTTTCTGCTGGAAGTTCTGTTGGCCCGGGAGGCGCTGGGATCCACAGGAATCGGGGATGGAATCGCTCTCCCGCATGCACGAAACCCGATTGTCCTGAATGTTGAGCGGCCCACTGTCACCTTGTGTTTTCTTGAGAGCCCCGTGGATTTCGCGGCTCTGGATGGCCAGCCTGTCACAGTGCTGTTCACGTTGATCAGCCAAACAGTCCGCACGCATCTCCACCTCCTCTCCCGCCTGGCCTTCCTTCTCAACAATAAAGATTTCCGAGAGGTTCTGAGACGGCAGGAATCCCGGAATGAAATTTTTGATGCAGCCCGTCATGCTATTCAAGGACTACCCTAGTGCCCTTTCCAAGAGAATGAGATGTCCCTGATCTTACTGGCGGTTTTGATACAGCTTCTTTGCGGATCCGCAGCATTTCTGATCCGCCGCAGCGATCGCATGTCCTCCGGTCTTGGAGCCGCGGGACCGGTGATCGGGTTGCTGCTGGTGTTGTCTCCCGCGTTGAACGCCCTGCGGGGGACTCAGATTCCCGCTATCCGCGCACCCTGGAACATGCCTCTTGGCTCGATTGTCCTCGGGCTGGATGGACTTTCCGCAATATTCCTGATTCCGATCCTCGGCTTGGGCGCCTTCGCAGCTATCTATGGGTATGGCTATCTTCGACCCTACCGGGAAACCAGATTTCTCGGCACTGCCTGGTTTTTCTTTAACACGCTGATTGCCAGCATGGCGCTGCTGGTACTCGCACGCAGCGTCCTGCTCTTTCTCCTGGCCTGGGAAGTCATGTCGCTTTCCTCCTTCTTCCTGGTAGCCTTTGAAAGTGAGAAGAGCCAGGCACGGCAGGCAGCCTGGACATACCTGGTCGCAACGCATCTGGGAACGGCCTTTCTGCTCGCCATGTTTCTTCTGCTGGGAGCTCATTCGGAGACTCTTGATTTTTCCCAGTTGGGTGGACTGTCTCCTCATCTGGCCGGATTGTGTTTTGTGCTTGCGGTGATCGGATTTGGCACCAAGGCGGGCATTCTGCCCTTTCATGTGTGGCTGCCCGAGGCGCACCCGGCTGCCCCAAGCCACGTGTCTGCACTCATGTCCGGCGTGATGATCAAAACCGGGATTTATGGGATTCTGCGCATACTCACCTTTCTCGGACCGCCTCCTGCATGGTGGGGTCTCGCGCTGATTGCCCTGGGATTGATATCGGGCATTGTTGGCGTGCTGTTTGCCATGGCGCAGCACGATTTGAAGAGACTTCTCGCCTACAGCAGCGTAGAGAATATCGGCATCATCGTAACGGGCATAGGGGCAGGGCTCTTCGGCATCAGTATTGGATCCCCGGTCCTGTCCATCCTCGGTTTTGCCGGCAGCCTGGTTCATATCGTCAATCACTCCATATTCAAAGGCCTCCTCTTTATGGGCGCAGGTTCTGTACTGCACAGAACTCATACGCTTGAAATCGACCATCTTGGCGGGCTAATCAAAAAAATGCCCTGGACCGCCGCCACCTTTTGCATTGGAGCGGTAGCCATCTCGGGGTTGCCTCCGCTGAACGGCTTTGTCAGCGAATTCCTCATTTACATGGGCGCATTCAAAGGCGCAACACTGCTCAAAGGCGGATCCACGGTTGCACTCCTTGCGATTATTGCGGGACTCTCTCTGATCGGGGGATTGGCAACGGCTTGTTTTACAAAGGCATTCGGGATCGTGTTTCTTGGGGAACCGCGCTCCGAGCATACGGCACATGCAGTGGAGTCTGAGAAAAGCCTCCTCCTGCCCATGGTTCTCCTGTCCGCCGGGTGTCTTGCAGTCGGCTTGACCGGTTTTCAGATTGTCCGGTCGCTGCCATTTGTTCTCAAGGATCTTGTGCCCTATGAAGCCGCCGCCATCAGCGCGCAGCTGTCCCTGGCTTCCGGCGCTCTCATTTCTTTTGCAGTTGGCGCTTTGATTTTACTCGCGTTGATTGCCCTGATTGTGTTTTCCCGTTCCGCGCTTCTGTCCGGCCGCACGGTACGCAGGGCGGGTGTTTGGGATTGCGGCTACATCAAACCAACCGCTCGGATGCAATATACGGCCTCTTCCTTTTCCCAGCCGCTGATCGATCTGTTCAACGTCTTCCAGCATGGACGCAAGCGGTTCAAGGCACCCAAAGGCTATTTCCCCGCGGCGGCATCCTTTGAAACCGCTACGTTGGACACATCGAGGGAAAATGTCTACCGGCCCCTGTTTAAAGGTGTCGAAGGAATGCTGGCAAAAATGAAAGTAATGCAGCACGGACGGATTCAGCTTTACGTTCTGTATATCGTTTTTACTCTGGCCGTCCTGTTGTTTTGGAAACTGCGATGAAACGGGTTTCATAAATGAGCTTACAGTCCGTAATCCACCCTGCTTTAGCATTGCTGATGGCACCCCTGCTCCTTGGCGTGATCAATCGCGTCAAAGCTGTCTTTGCAGGAAGGACTGGACAGCCGCTGCTTCAGGCTTATCGCGATATTGTCAAACTCCTTCGCAAGAGCGCCGTCTATAGCCATACGAGTTCATGGGTTTTTAAGGCAGGTCCAACGGTTGGACTTGCCTCCGTTCTGCTGGCGCTTGCAGTCACACCATTGGGCGGCGCCCAGGCGCTGCTGAATTTTCAGGGAGATCTCCTGCTGCTCGCCTATGTGCTGGGATTAATGCGCTTCTTTACGGTGGCAGCCGCATTGGATACGGGATCTGCTTTTGAAGGAATGGGGGCCAGCCGCGAAGTTCAATTTTCTGCCCTGGCGGAACCCTGCCTGTTTTTATGTATGGCGGCCATCGCATGCAAGATGCAGAGTATTTCGCTCTCCACCATGATCCCTGGAATGAATCTCGGAACATGGCTCCAGGAGGGTCCTGCGCTGGCCATGATCGCGGTGGCAATGATGACGGTCCTCCTTGCGGAAAACGCCCGTATTCCGGTCGATGATCCCAATACACATCTTGAACTGACGATGATTCACGAAGTCATGGTCTTGGACCATTCCGGGCCCGATCTGGCATTTATCCTGTATTCCTCCGCACTGAAACTCTGGGTCCTGGGAGCGCTGCTGGTCGGAATCATTCTTCCGGTTCGCACAGGAAATCTGCTGATCGACATTCCTGCGGCACTGGCGGGAATGTTGTTTATAGCAATCGTGATTGGAGTCATCGAATCCACAACGGCCAGGCTCCGCTTACTCCATATTCCCCAGCTCCTGGTGGGAGCCGCGGTCATTGCCGTGATCGCGCTCATTCTTATCCTGAGGTGATGAATATGCATGAATGGCTGGAACTTGTAACAGTGCTGCTCTTCCTCACCAACCTGGCCATGCTCGGTCTGAGCGAATTGGGGGCCTGTGTACGCACGGTTGCCATTCAAGGAATCCTTCTGGGTGTTTTCACGCTGATTGCCCGGGAAGACGGCCTGTCTGCACGATTGCTTATCCTCAGCCTATTGAGCATTGGACTCAAAGGTTTTGTCTTCCCGTTCCTGCTGCTGCGAAGCATTCGCGAGGCCGGCGTGCGTCGCGAAGTCGAGCCATTCGTGGGTTATGTCACTTCCATCATTGCCGGCCTGGGCATGCTGGCCGCCGCAATCTGGCTATCCGGGTACATCCCGGTGCCCTTGACGGGAATGTCCTCTTTTCAGATACCGGTCGCCCTTTCGACTATTTTCACCGGGTTGTTTCTCGTCATTAGTCGAAGAAAAGCCCTGAATCAGGTCATCGGGTATCTTGTCTTTGAAAGCGGGATCTACCTGTTCGGCATCACCGCAGTAGGAGAAATACCTTTTCTCGTCGAGTTTGGAGTTCTGCTGGACGTGTTCGTGGCGGTATTCGTAATGGGGATTGCGATGAATCATATCAATCGCGAATTTGATCATATTGATGCCGATCAGCTCAGCTCATTGAAAGGTTAGCTCTGGATATGGATAACGCCCTGCTGATCGGATTACTGCTTGTTGTCCCCTGCGCCGGCGGAGCCATCAGTGCATCCATGCGCAAGCCCCGTGGTATTCTCGCGGCGATGTGTACCGCCGTTGGCCTCTGGGCATTGGTGGCCGGCACCGTCAGCGGGCGCGCATTCCTTGGAGGTCCTTTCCAGGCCGCCGACGGTGCAGTCTATGTCGATGCGCTGTCTGCCTATCACCTTGGCGTAATGATAGTGGTCTTCGTCGCTGCTTCCCTGTTTGCCATCGGCTACTTCAACCGGGAACTCGATGCCGGACACATCTCCCCCAGAGGGCTGCGCCAGTTTGCCGGATTATGGTGCGGTTCTCTCGCTGCCATGACCCTGTCGCTGATTTCCAACAACCTCGGGATCATGTGGGTCGGGATTGAGGCAACAACACTGCTTACGGCTTTCCTGATCTGCATACCCCGGAAGCGGGCATCCCTGGAAGCGATGTGGAAATACCTGATGATTTGCTCGATCGGAGTGGCATTTGCCTTTCTCGGCACGCTGATCATTGCCATGTCTTCGAGTGGTATCCACATGGGGCTATCCAAAGCGCTCCTCTGGACCGAGTTACTGAATAGCGCCTCCATTCTGAATCCGAAGCTTTTGAAGCTGGGGTTCCTATGCCTTCTCGTCGGCTATGGTACAAAGGCGGGATTGGCGCCCATGCACAGCTGGTTGCCGGATGCCCACAGCCAGGCACCGGCCCCCGTTTCCGCCATGTTCTCCGGATTCATGTTGAATGCAGCGCTTTACTGCATCCTGCGGTATGTTCCGATTGTTGAAAAGGCGACGGGTCGAGTGGGCTGGAGCCTCGAGCTGCTCGCGTTGTTCGGTATCATCTCCATTCTTGTTGCTGCAGCCTTCATTGTCTTTCAGCGCGATGCAAAAAGGCTGCTCGCATATTCCAGCGTGGAACACATCGGGATCATCACCCTTGCTTTCGGACTGGGAGGCATTGGGACTTTCGCGGCGCTATTCCATACCCTGAATCACTCCATCTGTAAATCACTGGCCTTCTTCGCGACGGGAAGACTGGGACAGACCTACGGCTCTTACGACATGACGAAGATGTCCGGATCGGTTGCGGGGGCTCCCGTGTGGGGGCGCGGATTATTCGGAAGCCTGCTCACGCTGATCGGCGTGGCACCCTTTGCAATTTTCATGAGCGAATTCCAGGTTTTGAAAGCAGCCATGGATAAACACTGGACACTCGGAGTCCTTTTGTTTTTGGGCGGAAGCGGAGTGGTGTTTGTCGGTGCGCTCCGGCACGCGATCGCAATGGCCTGGGGCAAGCCCAGCCCGGTTGCAGCACAGGAACAGGCCGGAGTCATTGAAAAGGCCCTTGCGTTTGTGCCTTTGCTGATTCTGCTTGGCCTTGGCCTCTGGATACCCGGGCCGCTCCTTCATTTGCTGAAGCAGGCTGCATCCATCCTGGGGACATACTGATGAACGAGCGCGCCCTTTGTGTAATTCGAAATTGTGACACGGTTCCGATCTCGAGAATCCCTGTGCTCTCCATGTCGGAGTTCAGCCGCACCGTGAAGGAAAAGATCCAGGCCGGAGAGCGGCTGTCTGCCCTTTTCGGCAGGCCCATGGAAAAAATGGGCATTCGGCTGATTGCCGTCATCGCCCGGGACGAATCCTCGACCTTATCGCTACTCTCAACCGACGCTGAGAATTCCTACCCATCCCTGACGCCCGATTGCCCCCAGGCACACTGGTTTGAACGGGAAATTGCCGAACAATGGGGCCTCATTCCGGCCGGGCATCCGTGGCTTAAGCCGATCCGTTTCCACGCACCCTACCAATCCGGATTGGCAACGGGTGCAACCGCACCTATCGGCCTGACCGATTTTTTCCAGGTCAGTGGCGCTGAAGTACATGAGGTGGCCGTTGGACCCGTTCACGCGGGAGTCATCGAGCCGGGACATTTTCGCTTTCAGTGCCATGGCGAGAATGTGTATCACCTGGAAATTTCGCTCGGCTACCAGCATCGCGGCATAGAAAAAGCTCTGATCGAAAAACCGGAAAAGCGCAGGATTCATCTGATCGAAACCACGGCCGGCGATACAACGGTAGGACATACAACCGCCTACTGCCACGCCATGGAATCGCTGTCAGGCAACCGCGCACCCGCCAGGCCCGCTTTTCTGAGAGGCATCGCGCTCGAACTCGAGCGGCTGGCAAACCACACCGGCGATCTCGGAGCGCTTGCCGGAGACGTGGGTTATCTGCCCTCCATGTCGTACTGCGGCAGGATTCGCGGCGATTTTTTAAACATGACGGCTCTCTTTTGCGGGAATCGATTTGGTCGCGGATTGATTCGCCCTGGCGGCATCAGTGTGGAAATTGAGGAATCCCGAATTGAGGAGCTGTTGAGCCGGATCGAAAAAGCATCGGAAGACCTGTCCGGCGCGGTCGAGCTGATGTTCGAATCTCCATCGGTGCTCGCGAGATTCGAGGGAACCGGCGAGATCACGCAACAGGTCTGCAAAGAACTCGGTCTGGTGGGCCCCATGGCCCGGGCCTGCGGCGAGCGTCTGGATGTCCGACACGATTTCCCGATCTCGGTTTTCCGTTTTGCCCAAATCCCGGTTTCCACCTGGCACACGGGGGATGTCTTTTCACGGGCACTTGTTCGCTGGCTTGAGATTCAGCGATCCATTCAGTTTATTCGCGACCAACTGACCGCGATCCCGGAAGGCGCCGCCCGTATCGAAACGGGATCTCTGTCGCCGGCATCGATGGTCGTTTCGCTGGTGGAAGGCTGGCGCGGGGAGATTTGCCACATAGCGACAACGGACGATACCGGCAAACTCGTCCACTACAAGATTGTGGACCCCTCATTCCATAACTGGTTCGGGCTCGCCTTCGCGCTGCGAAACCAGCAAATCTCGGACTTCCCCCTGTGCAATAAAAGCGCAAACCTGTCGTATTGCGGACACGATCTCTGAGGTGAATGATGACCAATATCCTGAATGTGCGCGCGCACCAGAAAAAGCGCACCATCGCCTATCCCGATGCGGAACCTCAGATGCCGGATCGTTTTCGCGGCCGACCGCAGATTGAAAGATCCAGGTGCGCCGACGGCTGCTTACGATGCTCCGGAGCATGCCCGACGGATGCCATCGCATTGGGAGCAGATGGACTGACGCTGGATCTTGGACGATGCCTTTTCTGCGGGGAATGCGCAACCGTGTGTCCGTCCGAAGCCATCACCTATACCGGGGACTATCGCCTGTCGGCGCGAAAACGCGAGGATCTGATTCTAAATAGCCGGGAAATGCCGCTGGCCGCGGCTCTTCAGCGCGAATCGCAACGGCTGTTTGGTCGCTCGCTCAAACTGCGTGAGGTCAGCGCGGCGGGCTGCAATGCCTGTGAAGCCGATGTCAACGTGCTGAGCACTGTTGTATTTGACCTAGGCCGTTTTGGAATTCAATTTGTAGCATCGCCTCGCCATGCGGACGGGATCCTGGTTACAGGTTGCGTAAGCCACAACATGCTCCTTGGACTGCAGAAAACCTACGAGGCTGTTCCCGATCCGAAAATTGTAATAGCCGTCGGCGCTTGCGCGATTTCCGGGGGACCATTTATAGATCATCCCGAGATACACAACGGCGTTGAATCCATGATTCCCGTTGATCTTTATATTCCCGGCTGCCCGCCGCACCCGATCACCATTCTGGATGGGCTGCTCCGGCTTCTCGGAAGAATCCGATAACTCCGCTCTCCCCGAAATGGCGATGCTACGCACCGCGCGCCTGGAAGGATTGAGGGTCAATCCCATATTTGGTAATGCGCAGCCGCATCAGCTTCTTGGTGATTCCGAGGGCTTGCGCAGCGCAGGCCACATTTCCACCCGCCGACCTCAGGGCATCCACGATCAGTTCCGATTCAAGCGCGGCAAGTGAGACCTGCAGATTCCCACCATGCCTTGTATTGGTGGATTCGGCAGTCTGAATTGATGGAGGAAGCAGATGCGCATGAATGACACCGTCCGTGCTTAGAAGCACCGCCTGGTCAATACAGCCTTCCAGTTCTCTGATATTTCCAGGCCAGTTGTAGCTCATCAACATGTCTATGGCTGACGAGGAAATCCGGCTGACGGATTTGCCGAACTTGTCGCTGGCGCGCTTGATGAAATGGTTCGCCAACTGCAGGATATCGGTTTTGCGCTCGCGCAAGGGCGGGACAAAAATGGGAAATACATTGAGTCGATAATACAGATCTTGCCTGAATTGAAAACTCCGAGTCAGGTCTTCAAGATTTTTGTCTGTCGCGGAAATAATTCTCGTGTCCGCGCGAATCGCGGTACTGCCGCCGGACCTTTCAAATTCCTTTTCCTGTAGAAATCGTAAAAGGCGGACTTGCGCAGACATCGGCAATCGGTCGACTTCATTTAGAAATAAGGTACCCCCATCCGCCATCTCGAGCTGGCCCTTGCGTTCCCTCGCGCCAGGATGGATGCCGGACGACTGCCCGAAAAGCTCTCTTTCAATCGCGCCTTCGGACAATGCCGCCAGGCTGATAGTGAGAAACTGTTTTGCCGCCCGAGGACTGTTCACGTGAATGGCTTCTGCCACAAGCTCCTTGCCCGCTCCGCTTTCTCCCGTAATGAACACGCTTGCCTGGCTCGAAGCGACCTGGTTCACGAGACGGCAAACTTGTCGGATTACGTGTGAATTGCCTACAATATTGGCGGGATTGAAATGACTCAGAGCTTCGCTCCGTAATCGCGAGTTTTCTTCCTGAAGCATCCGCTCACGCTCGTTCGCTTCACGCCGTATCTCAATCGCCTGCGCAAGCAAGGGAGCAACGGTCCCCAGCAAACGCACATCGTCATCGAGGGAAGAGCCGTCCAAAAGAGAACAACCTGCGCTTACCGCGCCAATCACACCATTCCTTCCGCAGATCGGCACGGAAATGTATGAAACGGCATCTCGCCTGTCACAGGAACCGCTTGGCGGAGCGGTCGGTTTGCCTTGAATGAGCGCCTCTTTTAAAACGCTGGCAACAATCGCGGGGACTCCGGTTTCGACAACCTTGCGCGCAATCGCGGCAGCCCACCGGTTGCCCATTCTCGATGAATCTTCCCGGGAAAATCCGTAGGTCAGATCCACCTCGATTTCACCGGTATCCGGCGTCATCAGGGTGATGGAACTGCATACCTGCCCGAAATAGTCGAAGAGCAGTGTCAGCACCGGCTGCATCATCTCTTCCAGATTCAGGCTTCTGTTCAAAGCCTGCGAGATGTCGAACAAAAGTTGAACAAAGCGGAGCTCACGATGAATGCGAGACAGTCCGCCTTCTTTGCCGCCAAAAGTCAGATCCCCGGATATCGGTCCAGTCATATGTTCCCGTGCCGCATTCGGTTGTTTTTCACACCGATCTCCCCCGAATTCTCCTGCCCGGCATTTATCATTGCAAAGTCCGTACCAATATTGAATATTCGAATCCCTATCCCAACCGGATCAACGCATCCTGTTGATAAATATGATGAAATCCATCGCAATCCCAGTACGGTATCTGGCAGGGTCCCGCTGCGCTGGATGACTATTTTGTATTTCATTGGGCTTGAAGGATACGGATTTGTAGGAGTGTCGCAGGAAAAGCCTTCTCTGGGAAACTGAGATAAACCGCTATCCGATCAGGGGATCTGAACAATAATCCTACCGGCTTTCCCTTTGGCACACATCGTGCTATGGGATAGAGTGAGCGTTTGAGTCCGTAATATGAGGAAGCGGATCGGGTGGAATTCAGACCAAAGCTTTTCCGCCGGATACAGCAGGAGGCATTGAATGAATGAAACAGCATTTTTTCCCACCTGGAGCCTTGCGCCGTTTGTCGCTATGCTGCTTTCGATGGCCATTCTCCCGATGGTAATTCCCGGCTGGTGGAACAGCAATCGAAACAAGGCAATCGCAAGCGTGGTGATATCGATCCCGGTCTTGGTATTGGTCCTCAGGCAAAAGCCGTCTTTGCTTGGACATGCCATGCTGGACTACCTGTCCTTCATCATCCTGCTCGGATCTCTGTTTGTAATCTCAGGCGGCATTCATATCCGTGGCGCATGGGCGGGAACGCCGATCGTAAATACCACTTTTCTTGCGGTGGGCGCGGTATTTGCAAACCTGATCGGGACAACCGGCGCCTCCATGCTGCTGATCCGCCCGTATATGCGAGCCAACCACCGTCGGCAGAAAAGATCGCACCTCATTCTTTTCTTCATCTTCATCGTCAGCAATATCGGAGGTCTATTGACACCGCTCGGAGATCCGCCGCTGTTTTTGGGATTTCTGCGCGGAGTCCCATTTTTCTGGACTCTGAAGCTGTTTCCCCAATGGGCCTGCGCCGTTGGAATATTGCTGGTTGTGTTCAATTTCATTGATCAGTACATTTTCAATAAAGAGGATCTTGAAACCCCGGGCCCATTGGTTGAGGATGTGATGCCCCGTAGACATGTCCACATCGATGGAGCGCAAAACCTGCTGTATCTTCTGGGAGTCATGGCGGCCGCGCCGCTTAGCAGTTATTTCGGCTGGCCTCGAGGTATTCAGGAAGTCATCATGATCGCCATGGCGCTGTTCTGCTGGTTTGGAACCTCCGACGCCATCCATAAGGCGAATCACTTTCATTTTGACCCGATCACGGAAGTCGCGGCTCTGTTTCTCGGCATTTTCATCACCATGGTCCCCGCGCTGGAAGTTCTGAGCCAGAAAGCCGCCGGATGGAATCTCCATTATTCCTGGCAGTATTTCTGGCTGACGGGAGCGCTCTCCAGCGTGCTGGACAACGCTCCGACATATCTCACCTTTGCCGCTATCGCGACCGGAGCTTTTGGCGGGAGCATTGAAAACCTGGGCGCGCTTGCCACATCTATCGCCGGACAGAAATTCCTTTATGCCATTTCCTGCGGAGCCGTGTTCATGGGGGCCAATACCTATATAGGAAACGGGCCGAATCTGATGGTGCGAAGCATTGCCGAACACTCTGGAATCAAAATGCCCTCCTTTGCCGGTTACCTGCTTTATTCATGCCTGATACTGATTCCGCTGTTCCTGCTGATTTCTCTGCTGTTTTTCCGGTGATGATGGTTTGGTCAGTGGGATTCACGGCATATAGCCTGCCGCGAATCCCACGAAAAATGTTGCGGAAGTCTGCTAGAAGGTCACTCCGTAATAGAGGAAGAGATAGCGATTCCGTGATGCATTGCTGTCCGCATAGCTGTCATTACCGATGCTGTAGCCTGCATTCAACAAGCCGTTCTTCGGAAGTGTGATCGAAACTCCCGGAGTAAAATATCCGAGGTTGTTCTTTCCGCTGAACCAGTCGGCTACAAAACTGATACGTTTGGACAAAGGCTGCTCGTACCCCAAGATCGCGCCGGCGCGTCTGCCGACAAAGCTGACCGGACCACTGCCAACATCCTGATTGGCTGACACAACTCCAAAAATACCTCCGTGAAAACGCGGACCATAATCGCTGCTCTTGACCTTTTTGCTGACCAATCCATAGAGCATACCCCAGGAATCCTGCGAACTGCGATTGTTCAGAGGTGTATTCAGCAGCGCTCCGGCAGCCACTCCTATGCCAGCCTTCTCATTGTCGTAAAACTTCCACTTAATGTTGGGCTGAAAATATCCATTGCTTGCCGAATCCCCGGAAGCTCTGACGTTCGTTATAGGAAAGTTCACTCCCACCTCCACATTGCCTGGAAGTCCAACCACCAGGCGTGGATTGTAAAGATAGATCCGTGAGGAGTCTGCTCCGGGTATCTGCGGCAGGAAATCGAATTCGGCATAGGCCTTGCCCTTCGACACCGTATCCGTTGTCGGAATATTGAAAATGGTCGACTGCGCCAGCACCTGACTGCTGCATGCCACCAGTATCAGAAAAATAAATTGCGCCAGCACTCTGTATTTTTTCACCGCTGAACCCGCCTTTCTCCTATTGTTTTGAAATGCAGTCACGCTCCCAGTTGCCTGAAGGAGCAACAAATTTTCTATCGGGCAAACACCCACCCGCCACCCATGATGAATCTCCCGTTCGGTGGCTGGCTATTCCCTTTGCAAACTGCGTTCCAAAAGTGATGACTTCGCGGAATTTAGCGCTATCTCCATATGACAAAGCACTTTACTCATGGCAATTTCCATCCGATCAACATGGAGGGCAACCGTGGATTCATTCCTATATGTATAAAATGTGGAGACAATATACATTTTTGTATTATCTGGCATCTGGAGATATTTGGGAGTTCAAGGAAAATTCGAAGAGGCACCGGAACCCGTCCCGAATCGCGTCACAAGGCAGGCAACGAAGCAAAAACTCGGGCATTGCCAGGCCGGGAAATTGGTTGCACCGGCAATCCCTGCTCATAATGACACGCACAAGCCCGACATTGGCCGCATTGCCGGCGCGGAGCAGGCGCCACACTATTACAATTATGTATTTATTTTTCTTATTATATACTATTACGTATCAATTCACTTTCCCGCTCTCGATCACATCGAAGCGCTACACAGCACCAAATAGCGGGGCAATTTCGAACGATTCCGAGTTAATCCTCTCAATTTGAAGGTATGGCATAGCATTTGCACTAATTCCTTCTTTTGAAAGAAATCGATTCAGTTGCGCGCAGTCTATTCCCGGAGTTCCTATTCATGTCTAGTGTTTACTCTTCAAAGACAACAAAAGTCGTTGTTGCAACCACTGTAATGCTGGCCTTCATATCCTTTTGGCGGGCAGCGGCCATCGTTCTCTGTGATCTTGCGTCGTCAGCCTATTACGCGGGAGGCTTGGCAGAGGGATTCATCGGCAAGTCTGCACCATGGTTTATCCTTGCAATTATGGTGTTTTCCACGGCAGTCAGAGCTGTCTATGTGGAAAGTTGCAGTATGTTTGTGCGCGGAGGCGTGTATCGTGTGGTCCGAGAGGCCCTGGGCCCTTCTCTCGCAAAGTTCTCCGTTTCCGCCCTTATGTTTGACTATATCCTTACCGGTCCGATCAGCGGGGTGAGCGCCGGCCTTTATCTTGCAGGACTCATTAATGAAACCGCCGATTTGATTCACACGCCCGGCATCAAGGTTTACCCCCCGTATTTTGCAGCTCTATTTACGGTCCTCATCCTTCTCTATTTCTGGCGGAAAAACATTATTGGCATGCATGAATCAAGTCAGAAAGCGTTGAGAATCATGCAGGCAACCACAATAATGGTGATCATCCTGATTTTCTGGTGCCTCGCCACCATCATCCACCGAGGGTACAATCCGGTTCCCTTTCCAAGCCTATCGACGATTCGCTTCAGCCATGATGCCGTCGGCTGGCTGAAAGGTACGATTCTGCCCAATATAACCGCCATTGCAGTCCTGATCGGATTAGGGCACGCCGTTCTCGCGATGAGCGGAGAGGAAAGCCTTGCGCAGGTAAATCGTGAGATCGCATCGCCAAAATTGAAAAATCTCAAACGCGCCGCAGTCGTCATTTTCGTATACAGCATGATGTTCACCGCACTGGTTTCCTTTTTTGCGGTCATGTTGATTCCCGATTCCGAGCGGATTGACAAATACCTGGACAATCTTATCGGCGGGCTGGCAATGAACGTCGTCGGGCCTCTTCCCCTTCGCCTGCTCTTCCACGCGTTTGTGGTTGTTATGGGAACCATCCTGCTATCCGGCGCGGTCAATACAGCCATTATCGGATCGAATGGAGTTCTGAATCGGATCGCCGAGGACAAGGTTCTACCCGACTGGTTTCGCAAACCACATCGGCAATATGGAACATCGGCCCGCATCATTACAATGATTGTCGGGTTTCAAATTGTAACGATTCTTCTCACCCGTGGAGACATTCAACTCCTTGGCGATGCATATGCCTTCGGAATAGTCTGGAGTTTTGCCATGCAAGGCCTTTCCGTTCTCGTGCTGCGCTTTAAGAAGCCCGAAGAGCCGGGATGGAAAGTTCCGCTGAATCTGAGGATCAGAGGAAGAGAATGGCCCCTGGGCTTGGGATTCATTACATTAATTCTATTTTCCATTGCACTCGTGAATCTGGTAACCAAAAAGGTGGCCACCATCTGGGGAACGGTATTTACAGTGGGCATTTTTCTTGTCTTCGTCATCAGCGAACGCATTAACAAACGCGGCGCAGCGGGACGGCAACCCGAGCTTGAGAAATTCCGGCTTGTAACCGGCGAAACTCTGGCGCAGGAATCCATCAACGCCCGCTCCGGCAATGTGCTCGTTGCGATCCGTAATCCCAACCAACTGGATCACCTCGAAAAAGTGCTGGTACGAACAGACACAAGGAAGATAGATATCGTCGTCCTCACCGTGAAGAGGCTTTCAAGCCAGGGTTCGGGTGGATATGACTTGCATGCGGATCAGATTTTTTCGGACCAGGTCGCCACTCTTTTCAGCAGGGTCGTTGCGGTGGCGGAGAAAGCCGGCAAGCATGTAGAATTGTTGGTCGTGCCCGGACGAGAATACAATCGAGCCACCCTGGAAGTGGCGCAACAATTGCAGTCAAACCTGGTGGTCATGGGGTTGTCTGCCAAAATGAGCCCGTCCGAACAGGCAAAAGCCTTTGGAGATGCATGGGAGTTGCTCCCTCCGCCACGCCCACAACTTTCTCTTGAGATTCTCGATCAGCAAACGCAAAAGCAGCTCTTCTTTAACCTGGGACCTCATCCACCTCGACTCTGGCCTGAGGACGTTGAATTTCTGCACAGGTTATGGCGAGACATTTCCGCTTCGGGGCCTGGCCACAGGCTTCATCACAGAGATGTTGTACGCGTAGCCTTGAGGCGACTCGAGGTTGCGCTGAATTCATCCGACCGCAAGAGTATTATGGAAGAAATTGAAATGGAGACGTTTCACGAAAAAGCGGCAACAGAGTGAACTGCATCCTTGCAGGGTGAGCATTCCGGGCTGTTCCTCGACCTCCAGTAGTCTGAGCGCTAACCTCAAAGACTCCTGGAATCGAGGAATCAGCCCGCTTTCTTTGGAGGCAAAGCGGAGCACATTGTGTTACCACTATAGGGATTCATCTCCCGATTCGCCGGTCCGAATTCGAATAGTGTCGGCAAGCTCATAAATAAAGATCTTGCCATCGCCAACTTCGCCGGTATGCGCCGCCTTCTGAATTGCTTTGGCCGCCTCTTCATACTGACTATCCGAAACACCCACCTCAAGCTTGATCTTTGAGATTAAATCCAGGTTATATTCCGAACCTCGGTACCTCTCAACCTGCCCTTTTTGCCGTCCGGCGCCGCGCACGTCGGTGATTGTCAGCCCGGCAACTCCGACATCTGCGAGAGCCTTTTTAACCTCCTCAAGCTTATGCGGCCGAATCATAGCGCAAATCATCTTCATCGCTCATAGTCCTTTCTCCGAGTTATCAATTTAAAAGGAATTGTTCAACACTTTCTACTGGCGACATCCTTCGCCACCTTCTGCAAGGCGCGCGCCCACTGAGGCTCCCCTAGGGCTCCGGATTGATTTATGCGGCATTCTTCCCCAGACGAATCACGATGCGACAGAATTCGTCATCGGTTAAGGCCCGTTTGTATGCTGCCGCCTGGGCCCTTACTTCGGTCAACAAGCTGGGAAGAAGCCGCTTGGAAAGCCGGAGGTTGCGCTGCCTTATTGCATATTCCAATTGCCTTGTGCCCGAATGGCGCCCTATAAAAATTGCCGAGCTGGAATTGCCGACATCTTCCGGTGGAAACGGCTCGTAAGTGCGTCTATCCACGGCCAGACCTGCACAGTGAATCCCCGACTCATGGTGAAAAGCAGCGGGACCCACAATCGGCTTGTTCTCCGGCACAGATCTGCCTGAGGCATGGGCCACCAGGCTGCTCAGCATGGAAAGCCGCCGCCTATCGATCCCGCAGTCTTGCCGAAGGGAGACATGCAGAGCCATAACCACTTCTTCCAGCGCTGCATTTCCCGCCCGCTCACCGATACCGTTCACTGTTACGCTAATGGCCTGGCCTCCTGCAGACAGGGCTGCAATGCTGTTGCCAACTGCCATCCCAAGATCGTTATGGGCATGAAACTCCAAAGGCAAGTCTGATGTGGCAGCCCGAACCTCTCTTACCAGGGCATACGACTGCATGGGATTGAGCACGCCAACCGTATCCGTAATCCGCAGCCGGCTCATTCCTGCTTCCTGAGCGGCCACCGCAAATTCCCGGAGGAACGCCATGTCGGCGCGAGACGCATCCTGTGCTCCGATCGTCATGTATCCAAATGAATCCCGGAACTCTCGCACGAGATGTTTCAGAGTACTCAGAACCCATCCCCGGCTCTTCTGCCATGCCCTCAGATGAATATCCGAAACAGGGAATGAGATATGCACGCCATGCACCCTGCAGCATTTCGCTGCCTTCAGATCTGACCTCGTTGCACGGCACCACGCAAGCAGACGAGTCGGCAATCCCAGATCGGCAATAGCGTTGATGTTGTCGATCTCCTCCTGTCCCATGGAAGGAATTCCGACTTCCAGTTCCGGTACTCCGGCAAGCGCCAGTTCCTTTGCCATTGCCACCTTTTCAGCACGGGAAAAGACAACCCCTGCTGCCTGTTCTCCATCACGCAGCGTTGTATCGATTAACCATGGTTTCATACAAGATCCATCTATACGATCTTCACCGTACGCGGCGCAATTCACGCCAGAATGTTCTTTTCGCAAATAGAGTCGTTTTCAAGAGCGTCAAGGATTTCACTCGCCAAATGCTCATCTACTTTCCCGTACCAGACATTATGCGGGTATAGGATCACCACCGGGCCCTCATCACAGGCTTTAAGACAGCCGGTGCTTGAGACCATAATGTCGTCGAGGCCCCGATCGCTAATCTCCTCCTCAAAGTATTGAAGCAGCTGAGCGGAATCCTTTTTGTGGCAGATTCCCTGGGGAGTTCCTCGCCGATAGCTGCCGCATACCAGTATGTGTTTTGAAGGCTTATTCATCTTTTCTCCTTTATTGGGGGTAGTCCCTAACCACAACCGGTTCCATTGCCGCGGCAACTGATCCCCTGCAAACAGCCGGCGAAACGCCGCATCATGGTTTTCGGGATGTTCTTTTTTGAATAGATCGCGGCCAAAGCCTCCTCAATGAAACCTTCCATTTCAATTACTTTTAAGCCGTGCGATGACAGGATCTTCTTCGGGTTCGGCCCCGCAGCTTTAACCAGCAACACCCGGCAGTCGACGAGCATCTTTGCAAGCTCAATCCATCTCTCATCTCCGCTGCCCGATTCAGGCGTGACCCGGTGTTCTTTCAGGTCAAAAACCTCGGGATTTTCAGGATTCTGCCCAAAGATCAGGACCGATGCCGCTTCACCCAGATGTTGATTGACAAGCGTGCCTTCGCAGGAAGCAACCGCAACATACGGCCGATTTCCCACACCATCCTGCCGGCCGGATTCATGCGCGTAAGCCTGAATTCGATGAAGCATCTCTGTTGTTACCGGCTCAGTCAGGAGTCCTGCCGCATCAGCGCGGCAACGGGTACAATGATTCATCTGCGGCAGTATCTCTTTACAGGATTGCCGGATGCTTTCCGTTAGGGTGTGTTCCGGCGATGATATTCCTTGAAAGACCGCGCCTTCGACCGGTGCCATCGGCATGCAATTCATCAAATCAACACCTAATTTTGAAACCGTCCTGGCTATTTCGATAATGTGCCCGTCGTTGATTCCCGGAATAATGATGCTGTTGACTTTCACTGTTATCCCGTGCCGTTTGAGCGCACAAATGGCTTCCAGTTGTCTTCGAAGCAGCAGGGCCCCGGCCATTTCTCCCCGCATTGGACGCTTTCCGTCTCGAATCCAGGAATAGATTTTGGAGGCAATGATCGGATCAACCGCATTAATGGTGATCGTAACGTGACTAACCTGAAGCGATGCCAGCTCCTCGATGTAGGGTCCGATAGCCAGTCCATTGGTGGCAACACAAAGGATCATCTCCGGGAACTCGCGCCGGACCAGCCGCAGGGTCTGCATCGTCTCCTCTGGATTAGCGAAAGGATCGCCCGGCCCGGCAAGCCCAACCACCGTCAATCGGGGTTGCCGCACAACAGTTTCGCGAAGATAACGCAGAGCCTGATCGGGAGTGAGCACGGCGCTGGTAACGCCAGGATGACTCTCGTTCAGACAATCATATTTCCGATTACAGAAGTTGCATTGCATATTGCACCGAGGTGCAACCGGAAGATGAATCCTGCCGGAACTGTGCTTGGCTGCTTCGCTAAAGCAAGGGTGTTTTGAATGGTCTATCATAAGTAGCTATACCCGACGTTTGAGTGGTCCTGCTTTCTTTCCAGTAGTGCATTGACCAGGCGATCATATAATTCCTGGGCTCCCTGATAGCCCAGGTGGAGGATTCGCTGTCCGCCTATCCGATCGTGGATAGGAAAGCCCGCGCGTATCAATGGAATATCCAGCTTTCGGGCCAGGTGATACCCTTTACTCGATCCGATCAGGAGGTCCGGACGACAATCGGCTGCAATTTCAGCCATGTCGGCAAAATCGCAATCGCCCCGGATCATTGTTTCTGCTGGAAGATCCGGCACAGCCTTTTTCAGGGTTGGTGAGAAGATTCCACTTTTTCCACCGCTGGCACAAAGAACGGGAACCACGCCGATCTCGCACAGGAAGGCTGTCAGGCCGATCACAAGATCTTCTTCTCCGTACACGATGGCTCGTTTTTCAAAAACATATTTGTGTCCATCGATGTAGGAATCCAATAGCCGTCCCCGTTGCTTTGCATATTTGGCCGGCATGGAACGGTCGGACACCTTCTCCAGAATTCCCATAAACCTATCGGTCTCTTTCATTCCGATGGGCAAGCCAATCAAGTGCCGGGGAACTCCAAATTTTTCGTCGAGCACACGGCCGGCAGTGAGAACAGATTCCGTGGTCAAACCAAACTCAACCGTGGCCCGACTCTGTCCCGCGAGCACAATATCTTTCACGGGCGTGCCGCCCGGCTGAAGTTTTTCATATTTATCCCAGGTTTCCCCATCCATGCTTTCGGAATAATCCGGCAAGATCGTGAGGGGGAACTCAAAGTCCGAGAGTATCTCCTTCAATAGACGCAGATCGGCCGACGAAACCATCCCTGGAAACAGGTTCAACCGGTTGGTTCTGATTCCTCCAGCCGCAAACCGATTTACAACCGCGCTCACTGCGGCGTGAAACCCGTCGATATGGGTGCCCCGATAGCTCGCCGTCGAAACAGAAACCAGGGGCGCCTTATCCCCATGCCGTGTGGCATAATCGAGAAGCAGCCGGGGCATATCCTCGCCAATGGTTTCGGCAAGACAGGTTGTGGCAATACCGACCATTTCCGGCCGGTATTGCCGGATCACATTGGCAACGCCCTGCTGAAAAATGTCAGAACCGCCGAAAACGGCACTCTCTTCGTGGAAGTTGGAAGAGGCAATATCGATCGGCTCACGAAAGTGGCTGATGAGATATCGCCGGATATAGGTCGCACAACCCTGTGATCCATGAAGGAAAGGGATACAACCTTCGATTCCCCTGAACACAAGGCATGCACCAAGCGGTGTGCATAGCTTGCACGCATTCTGCGTGACGGGCATGGAAGTACGTGCCCCGGTCATGACGCCACCTCCCGATAGACCGAAGCGCGTCTTGGGACCAGTTTCCATACGGGGCTTGCAACCGATGCATAGACTTCACGAGCAAAATTCAGCATGCCGACAAAGCCGGCAAGCGGTTCTTTGCGTTCATGATTGTGATCGCAGAAACCTATCCCGAGCTTATAGGCAATCGGCCGCTCTTTGACGCCGCCAATAAACAGATCCACATCTTTTTCCAGGCAGAATTTGGCCAATTCAAGAGGATTGGAATCGTCGACGATGATTGTACCGGGATCAGAAATCTCATGGAGTTGTCGATAATCATTCCTATCCCCCGTCTGCGATCCTACTACTGCTGTTTGCATACCCAGAAGGCGCAGCGCTCGGATCAGCGAGAAGGCTTTGAAAGCGCCTCCCACATAAATGGCAGCCTTTTTGCCGGCCAGTTTTTGGCGATAGCGTTTCAACTCGGGATAAACCGTGCCGCATTCCTCGCTCACCACAGCCTGCGCGCGCTTCATCAATACCGGTTGCTTAAAAAAGCGAACCGTTTCATAAAGGGCATCGGCCATATCTTCAATGCCAAAAAACGAAACGCGCTTGAATGGGATGCCGTAATCGCGCTCCATCATGCGGGCGAGATACATCATGGATCCGGAGCATTGAACCAGGTTCAGTCGTGCACCATGACAGCGCGCAATATCAGCTACGCGAGCATCTCCGGTAATGCAGGAGACAACTTCAATCCCGATACGCTTGAAGTAATCGCGAATGATCCAGGTTTCACCCGCGAGATTAAAATCTCCGAGTATATTGATGCTGCAATCGCCGATTTCGGTACAATCACCGGTTCCTACAATCCGGTGCAAAGCTTCACAGGCGGCCCTGTATCCATCCTTTTTGGTCCCTTTAAAACCCTCGGAATCAACCGGGAGAACTGGAATGCCCGTTTTCCGGGACACGCGATGGCACACTGCCGCGACATCATCCCCAATAAGCCCCACGATGCAGGTTGAATACACAAAAGCAGCTTTCGGATCGTATCGGCCGATCAAATCGTAAAGGGCTGCCTCGAGTTTTCTTTCTCCGCCATAAATAATGTCGAGTTCCTGAAGGTCCGTGGAGAAGCTGTTGCGATGTAATTGGGGACCGCTGGAGAGTGCGCCCCGAATATCCCAGGTATATGCGGCACATCCGATGGGCCCATGCACCAGGTGTATTGCATCTGCGACCGGGTAAAGTACGACGCGGGAACCGCAGAAAACACATGCGCGTTGACTGACGGAACCGGAAAGGCTTACCTTGTCGCAAGCTATTGCATCAATGCGATCCGTACCATCCTTGCAAATGACCTGTCCTTCACGCTCTCTCAGCAGTTCTATCATGATTGCCCCGTACGATTCTGTGGAGCACTCCAGGCTCCCGTTCTCCCGGCGATGACTCGGTGTCCATTCTGATCATTGTTTATTGCACCAACTCAAAGCGCTCCTCTGGACACTCGCGATCCGCTTTATCCAAAAGTGCATCGAGCATCTTTTCCATCAGTCTCATAGCGCCTCGATAGCCGACGGTTGGAAACATCCGATGTCCAACCCTGTCGAGTATTGGAAATCCGAAACGCACAAACGGCACGTTTTCCGCACGGGCAATGTATTTGCAATAGGTGTTTCCTATAAGCAGATCAACCGGGTCGTTTTTCATCCATTGATGCAGTTCAAACAAATCCGCATTTTGTTTTACCGCCGCGTGTTCGGCCTGGTTCCCGAGTATTGCATTCACACGTGTCTCAAAATGCTGCCCATGGGAACCCGTAATGACATGAACAGGCTTCATGTCCAAATCCATAAGGAACTGCACAAGAGCGATTACATGATCAGGGTCCCCTGCGATCGCAACGCGTCGGCCATGAAGGTACTGTTGCATATCGCTCATGAGATCGAGCAGCCGACCGCGTTCGAGAGTTACCGATTCGGGGACAACTACTTCCGCACACGAACGCAGCGCATCTACAAATTGATCGGTATGGGTAATCCCGATAGGCAGTTCAAGCGAAGCCGAAGGGACAGAGCACTTGCCTTCCAGATGCACACCTGCCGCATTGGATGCAAAAAAGCCAAGGGCCAGAGTTGCAATGCTGTCGCCTGACGACTTCAGCGCCTCCATCGTAACGCCGCCTCGCGGGTACATGGAGTAGAGTCCGGTTTGCGGTTGATCCAGAACATCGGTGGTATCCGGGAACATCAGCAAACTCACACCAAGTTCGCCGGCAACTCTTTTCATCTCACGCATGTCGCTGGGATCAACAAATCCCGGCACAAGGTTTATTTGTCTTTTGGTGTTTCCCGTCCGCTCGCACAGGTACTGAACAATGGCTTTTGTCATGTTACTGAAACCGGTAACATGCGACCCCACAAAACTTGGAGTATTCGCATGAATCACAGTTTTGCCGGCTGGAATGATTTTTTCGTCCTGCGCCTTTCGAATCATCATTGGAATGTCATCGCCAATCACCTCCGAAAGGCAGGTCGTATGCACAGCCACAATATCCGGGTTGTAGATATTGAAGATGTTGTTTAGCGCCTGAATCATGTTTGTCAGGCCTCCAAATACGGAAGCGCCCTCGGTAAAAGAACTGCTGGTTGCAACCACCGGTTCTTTGAAGTGCCGGGTCAGGTGGCTGCGATGATAGGCGCAGCATCCCTGGGAACCGTGGCTGTGCGGCATGCAGCCATGAATACCCAGGGAGGCGTACATGGCGCCGATTGGCTGACATGTCTTTGCGGGGTTTATTCGCAGGGCTTCCCGGTCTTTTATTTGCCTAGGTGTAGCATCAAGCATACGTATCCCTTCTTCTCTGGAATTGCATCAATTGTTCGGTGATTTAGAATGCGACCAGTCCGGATGGAATCACTGGTTCTGCTGTGGTATGGACCGGGAAGCGTTCTCAGCAGGCTGTGAGCCGGCAATCCATGGAGGTACGACAAATTTCCATATCTTTGAGCTCAGCATGCGGTCGATTTCGCGATAAAAATTGGCGGCACCGGTGAATCCGGCATAGGGTCCCCCGTAGTCATAGCTGTGGAGCTGCTTGCAGGGAATTCCCATTTTTTCAATTACAAACTTATCTTTGATTCCAGAACAGATAATATCCGGCCTATATATTTCGATGAGCTTCTCCATCTCATAGTGACTGATGTCATCAATGACAAGTACGTTCTTTTTCATTTCCGCCATCATTCCTTCGTAATCCGAGAAACTGAATCCGCTCGCCTCGAGAGCCCCCTTTTGTCCAGCTGTGATCCGTTGCCTGTAGAGGGCGGGATCGGGCTCGACGTGCAATTCCTCAATATTCCGACTGTCGGCATCCACCCTAATGCCAGGCAACACACGCCGCCCTTCATAGTCATCCCGGTGGGCAAACTCGTACCCTGCCGCCACAATCTCCATTCCGATATCCTTGAACAGGTCCTGGTAATGATGGGCACGCGAACCGCCGACAAACAACGCCACCTTTTTGCCCTTGCATCGCGATGTGACTCCATCGCGTACCTGCTTCAGGGCGGCCATTCCCCTCGCGATCACCGACTCAACACGCTCGGACAGCGCTGGATTGTCAAAATAGCGTGCTATTTTGCGCAGTGACTTTGCCGTCGATTCAGCGCCGATAAAGTTGACTTTGGTCCAGGGTATTCCGAATTTTTTCTCCATCATCTCTGCAATGTAATTGATTGAGCGGTGGCACATGACGGTGTTCAGTTGTGCCGTGTGCGCGCGAGCGACCTGTGAATAGTTCACATCGCCGCTCAGTGTTGCGGTCACGCGGATACCGCACTCGCGCAGAAGCTCATCGATCTCCCACGCGTCCCCGCCTATGTTGTATTCACCCAGAATATTGATGGCAAATTCCGCATCATCCGTGGAATCGTCCAGCCCAATAATGTTCTTAAAAACGCCGTTATTTGCAATATGATGCCCGGCGGACTGGCTGACGCCCTTATATCCTTCACAGCTGAAAGCGATCACATTAATGCCAAGCTTCTCTTTCATCTGCCTGGCGATGGTATGGATATCATCCCCAATCAGGCCGACCGGGCAGGTGGCCAGAATGGCAATAGCCTTCGGCTTGAATATGTCGTAAGCCTCTTCGATTGCGCGCGCCAGTTTTTTTTCGCCGCCGAACACAATCTGATCTTCCTGCATATCTGTTGTCATGCAGTATTGAAGGAAGTTATGCTCCCCTTTTTGGGGCCTTGCGAGATTACGCCGGGATTGCCAGGCATAGAAACCGCAACCCACGGGTCCGTGCGTAATCTGGAGAAGATCATAGATTGGGCCCATAACTACTCCGCGGCATCCCGCATAGGTACAACCGCGCTGCGTGACAATGCCCGGAACCGTACGGCTATTGGCTCCGATTTCAGGCGGGTTTTCCGGATCATTGACTATAATCTGCTTTGCGCGCTTTCTTCTCGTCTTGACGGGATAAGGCTTGAGCATTTCATCCCGCACCGCTTCTGGATTCTCCATCAACCTCTTTGCTGAAAAATCGTCCATCATGCACCTCTGAGACCGAATTGAACAATCCGGTTTTTTTCACATATGATCCGGCCCAATCAGTTGAACAAGCCGTATTCCATGAGCAGGCTCTCCAGATCAGGAATCTTCAACGGTTTAGGAATAACAAACATCGTATTTCCCTCGATAGCTTTCGCAAGTTTTCTGTATTCATCAGCCTGGGTACAGGAAGGGCTCCATTCAATGACCGTCTTGCGGTTGATCTCCGCCCGCTGCACGTCATTGTCACGAGGTACGAAGTGAATCATCTGAGTTCCGAGTCTCCGGGCGAATTCGCCAATCATCTCTTTCTCGTTGTCCACCTTGCGGCTATTGCAGATCAATCCCCCCAACCGGACTTTGCCCGATTCAGCAAACTTAAGAATGCCTTTGCAAATATTGTTGGCCGCGTACATTGCCATCATCTCACCGGAACAGACGATGTATATTTCCTCGGCCTTGCCATCGCGGATCGGCATGGCAAAGCCTCCACAGACAACATCTCCAAGAACATCGTAAAAAACATAATCGAGATTCTCTCCATCATCATAGGCACCCAGCTGCTCCAACAGATTGATGGAGGTAATGATGCCGCGTCCGGCACAACCCACCCCCGGTTCCGGGCCGCCCGATTCGACGCAAAGGCTCTCGGCAAAACCAGAACTGCGCACATCTTCCAGTTCCACGTCTTCTCCTTCCTCGCGCAGTGTGTCCAGCACACTGCGCTGGGCCAAACCTCCCAGCAGCAAGCGTGTTGAATCTGCCTTCGGATCGCAGCCGACAACCATCACCTTCTTGCCCATTTCCGCAAGGCCGGCGACAACATTCTGCGTCGTGGTTGATTTCCCAATTCCTCCCTTTCCATAGATCGCTACTTTTCGCATGCTCTTTTCTCCCACTGAAGGACATCTGTTCCGTTACACGCTCGTGAATAATGCACGCAGCATGCCAAAGCCTATCCAACAGACATTGAATCTGCCGAAACTGAGGGCGAGTATTTCTTGATCACTGTTTAAGCGTGGTTGAGCGGCCTCGTAGCATTGCTATGGCAAATTTCGAGGCAAATGCTGGCTTTCATTCTCGCAAGCCGCGCTGACATATTTGTCACGCTCAAAAGGCGGAGGGCAGATCAAAAGAGCGTCGAGTCGATAAAACCGCTGGAAGAGGCGCTGTAACCGGAAGTGACAATTTTGGAAGATGAATACGGCTAAAGTGAAATTTTTGTCATTCGGCACTATCCGCCATGGGCTCGATACGGCTGAAGAACTTTCGATAATCGATTCCCAGTTTCTGAATCTTATATCGGACCATTCGTGCGGTGAGGCCCAGATCGCGAGCCGCCGCAGCCACATTGCCTTCAGATCGTTTGAGCGCGTCAATGATCGCATCCTTCTCCAGAATATGGATGCGTGCTTTCAGCGCGGAGGCCGCGGGTTCATGGGCAGCATCAGGAATCTGCAGCGTCGGAGGCAAGTGGTGACCATGGATCACGCCATCGGTGCTCAACAAAACTGCATACTCCAGACAATTCTCCAATTCGCGAACATTGCCGGGCCAGTGGTATGCAAGCATCATATTGATGGCCATGGTGGAAATGCGACGAACCGGCCGCCCCATCTTCTTGCCATATTTCTGAACGAGATGATCTGCCAAAAGCAGCAAATCATCCTTCCTCTCTCTGAGCGCAGGGAGAAAAATCGGAAAAACATTGATACGGTAAAACAGATCCTGCCTGAATTGCGCGGCAGCCACCGCTGCCTCGAGATCGCGATTTGTGGCAGCAATGATGCGCACATCCGCTTTTTGCGTATGATTGCTCCCCACGCGTTGGAACTCTCTTTCCTGAATGACTCTCAAAAGCATGACTTGCACACTTGGAGAGAAATCGCCAATCTCATCCAGAAAAAGCGTCCCGCCTTCAGCTTCCTCGATGCGTCCAATGCGCTCCCGCAATGCGCCTGTGAATGAACCCTTTTCATGCCCAAACAGCTCGCTCTCAATTAATGTCTCACTGAGAGCCGCACAATTTACCTTCACCAAGGCCTGCTTGGCACGTGAGCCATTGTAGTGAATTGCAGACGCAACCAGTTCCTTCCCTGTACCACTCTCACCCCGAATCAGAACCGTCGTATCCGATGCTGCCACCTGCGAGATCCGTTCATAGACAACCCGCATGGCATGTGAATTCCCCAATATATTTTCGGGACGGAACTGATCAGCGACAACGCTCCGCAACCTTCTGTTCTCCGCTTCCAGCGCAAGGCGTGCCGTGTTCGCTTCCCGACGCACGCGTGTATCATTTGCAATCATGCTGGCAACAATCTGAAGTATCTGCCGCGTGTCTTCCAGCGCATCCGGTATCGGAGAGGTCAAATCCACCGACAGCGTTCCGATTACTTCCTGGCCAAGCAGGATCGGTACGCAAATGAAACCGTCTTGGTCTGATCCTGCCATCCTGCGCTGATAGATGCGGTCACAGAATTCCGGTTCCCTGGAAATGCACGGAATCACGGCCGGGACTCCGGTCTTTAAAACTCTGCCTACAATGCCTTCCCCTCTGCGATACCGAATGGCTTCCTGTTCCGGAAGGACCGGATCGCTGAGTGCCTCGACCGATAACTCACTCCCATCAGGCGAGAGCAGCAGAACCGTGCCACGCCTCATGCCGAAGTGAAGCTCCAGAGCCCCCAGAACAGCATTCAATGAGTGGTGGTTTCCCTGCTGGCCGTTTAGCAAACTGGCCACGGCACAAAGGCCCTTGATGATTTGTTCTCTCGTCAGATATCCCCGAAGTTGGCATTCCCCTGCATTCAGCATCTTTCCACACCCTAACCAAACGGCCGGAATCCAGATGGCCATGAAAGACAATGCAACTGCCGCGCCAATCTTCAGGATTGTTTGGGCTAAAATCCTATCTTCTGCTAAAGGCCTTTTTACAAGGACATGAGGAGGGCGGTGCAGCGAATGCGCAGAACAATCGAGTGCGCCTGTTATTCATTTATGTATTTATCTTACCTATGTAAGACATTTATGTAGAGATGGATTCGTAGCAGGTTGAGGCTGCCGGCGCTACCGCGATGTCGGGTTGTTCGGGAAAGAGCCGCTCGATTCCAGTCACTTCGTCGACAACCACTTTGACAAACTCAATGCGGCTGAATGCGGAGATGAGAAAGCGCAGTCTCTGATCAAACCGGTCCAGGCAGGCGGGAATATTCAGCAGATCCATCTGTTTGACTCGAGCCTGAGTAAATGTCTGCCGGATGGTGCAGGTGCCGCAGTGGATGGTATGGCCACATCCCTCCGGAAGACAGGCGTGGCGGCATTGTAAAAGCTCTCCACCCAACAGCCCCAAAGACTGATCTCTTGTCGTCTGCAGGAACCCCGTCATTGCGCTGTTAATGCCAATGACGCGCCCCTCCTCATCCACCATGATCACAGGCACCGCATACTGTTCCAGGTGATCACTGAGATTCATTTCCGTGATCTTGGGCATGTGAAAGTCCAGGCAGGCCTCACAAATCCCATGGCTGATTGCTTTGTTTTCATAGGGCGCTTTTTCGCCTATAACCTGTCGACAGTAGGAACAGATGGATATCACGTTAGCCCTCAAGGTAAAACTTATTGCTCCTCAGGTTCCTTTTCGACCTTTTTGTCCATTTTGATAAGTGCAAGGGAGGATTTTTTTGCTGCGGGCGAAGAATTACAGGTTTGCAGAGACGCAATGGCCTTCTGCCGGAAGTGCAATGGTAAATGCGGTGCCCTTTCCTATTTCGCTTCTGGCACTGATACCCCCGCCCATCAGCTGGGCGAGCTTCAGGCTGATCGCGAGGCCCAATCCCGTTCCGCCATATTTGCGCTCCGTGCCGGCATCCGCCTGGATGAAAGGACTGAAAACCCTCTGCAACTGGCTTTCACTCATTCCGATTCCGCTGTCCATGACATTGAAGTGGATCCACGCGCGGCCGCAATCCTGAACGCGGCGGGCCTGGAGGCAGATCGTCCCATTCTCGGTAAATTTTGCGGCATTCCCGAGAATATTGACCAGAATCTGGCGAACCTTTACCGGATCCGCGATCATCCTGCCCGGATTGCCTTCGCACTCCAGAGTCAGAGCATTATTATTTTTTTCAACAACAGGCTTCACCGTCCCAAGCACTTCATTGGCCAGGGCCTGCACATCAAATTCCTCGAGTGAAAGAGTGGTCTTTCCCGCTTCGATTTTGGAAAGGTCGAGGATATTGCTGACGAGGTTCTGCAAATGCCTGGCGGCGTTGCAGATCTTCTGCAGATCCGGGATAAACCGGGCAAGTTCCGATGACTCCTCATCGACGGCTTCTTCCTGAAGCATCTCACTGTACCCGATGATGGCATTCAAGGGAGTTCGCAGTTCATGGCTGATATTGGCGACAAATTCGCTCTTGGCCCGGTTGGCCGCTTCCGCCTTCTCGGCCGCGATCCGTGAATCTTCCAGCTCGATGCGCGAGCGCAGGTCAATCACCGTTTCAATCAACAGCTTCCGCCCATCCTTGACGAACGGAACGACTGTCTTGAGAACCGGGATCCTCACTCCGCCGCAGGCAAGAAGCGCTCTTTCCGAATGATCCAGCTTTTTGCCCAGATCGGTGATCGGGCATTTGCCGACCTCGGCAGGGCAAACCACACCATGACAAACGCTGCCGATCAAATCGTCTTTCTTCCGGCCTATCAACTGCAGCGCAAAGGAGTTGAGATCAACAATCGTATGCGTTTCGGGGTCCATGACGATGATTCCGACAGGAATCGCATTCAAAAGAGCCGTCAGATAGAACACGTTAGACTTCAATTCCCCCGAATCGGCCGAAAGCCCTTCATATAAAAAGGCTTCCATTGCTTTCACATCGGCCCCTGCTTCATTCTGATGGTACAGCAACATCGTACGAAAACTCCCCTATTCCAACATTTGTTGCCCGAGCCGCCGGCACACAGAGTCTGCCCGAGCTCCCCCTTGACTATCGGAAGATATCTGACGGCACATCAGTATAATTTTGCCTCGAAATGGTATTTTTTAACCATATGGATCCTTCATCTGGCAGTTGGGCGGAACAAAGCGGTTTCTTCAATATTTTTCAACAAGTTACGACAGATACACCGATGAATTATCGATGCGTTCAGAGGATCGCCATGGAGCAAGAAAACTGGGCGTCGCGGGGCGGCTAATGCTACACGCTTTTTGTCGAAGGCACAGAACCGCGAAGACCTCGAAGACCGCAAAGTAAGGTTTTTGGGCTCATCTTGCTGCCGGTGGCAATCCATACAGCGCCCGGCCAGGATTGTTTGAGTCCAGCGTATGCTCTGGCGAGAACGATAGGCCGCAAAGCCTAGAAAAATATTTTCTTCGCGGTCTTTGCGGTTATCGAAAGCCCTTTCATAGCGTTTCGGCTTTTATTGATTTTCAAAGGCGGAAGCAGGACGATGGCATTCCCGGTGGAGGAACCGGGGATTAATCCTTGCTATAATGTTGTCCGACACTTCGGTATGAATTCCACGCCCTGGTTTCTCCCCGAGACAGGGGCTCTATTAAAGAAATGGAGAACTCCCGTGACCGATATCCTGGAAAATGCTTATGGCCGACGCCGGTTCATCAAAGATGTTGCGGTGATGTCCGCAGGGCTCTCGATCGGACCCTTCTTCACTTTTGGCAAAGACCCGGATTTCAAGCCACTGAAACGCCCGATGGGCAGACTTGGTTTTGAAGCCACAACCCTCGGGCTCGGCGGGCAAGGTTCGCTGCAGTGGACTCCTGCCGATGTCGATGCCATGAAGATCATCCTGAAGGCATTTGATCTGGGAGTGAATTACTTCGACACATCCAACGTGTATGGCCCGAGCCAGTCCTACTACGGCAAAGCCTTTCGTGAGTTGCATCTGATTCCCGGCCAACCCGGATATCAGGAATCCCGGCGGCGATCCTTTTTCCTGACAAGCAAGACCATGCTGCGTTTTGGAAAGGGGGGTTGGAAAAAGGATGACATGTTCAACTGGAGTGACGGAGCGCCAGGATCGCACGCCGTCGATGATATCAAGCGCACCCTGTCACTGATTTTCGGAGATGGCAAGGGCTCTTATCCTTCCGGCGCCTATCTGGATATGGTCCTTATTCATGGAATCGGCAGCCAGGCGGATGTAGATGCTGTTTACGAAGGATACGATAGGCCGGATCCCAAGGCCGAACATATTGGCGCACTGGCAATGCTGATTGATTATCGCGATGGCACCAACCTCACGGGGCTCAATCCGAAAGAAGAAAAGCTGATTCGCCATATCGGGTTCTCGGGCCATGATTCGCCTGCCGTGATGATGGACATGATACAGCGCGATACGCGCGGCGTCCTCGACGGGATGCTGGTAGCTATTAACGCGAACGATCGTCTGCACTTCAACATGCAGTACAACGTTATCCCGGTAGCCGCCGCAAATAACATGGGAATCATCGCGATGAAGGTCTTTGCGGACGGCGCCATGTATACCAAGGAAGCCACCTGGACAAAAGGTCCGGAAATGGTGGTGCGAAAGGTGGGAAGCGCAGCCCTGCCCAGCCGCAAACTCGTCGAGTACACCCTGACGACGCCTGGCATCCATACGGCCATTATCGGAACTGGACACATTGATTCTGATCCGGCGCTTTGCCAGCTGAAACAGAATTTTGCCGCGGCTCAAATCGCCCCGAACGGTCTCCGTGTCTCTGACCGGAGGGAGATCGAAAAATTGGCCCTCACAGCCAAACAGGGGAAGACCAACTACTTCCAGGCTGCCGCAAAAGCGCTTGGAGCCGCCCGCACCCCTGCCGTCACGCAGGAAATGCGTGGGCAGAAGCGATCCGTCATGCTGAAGTGGCAAACCGCCTACGCGGGCGATGAGCCGATCGTCCGATACGAGATATTGCGCGATCACAATAAAGCCGGACAGATAATCCACAAACCGCAAAGAACCCGTGCTCCGTTCCAGTTTGAAGAAACGCTTTCCGATAAGGCTGTCCACACATACCAGATCGTGACAGTAGATGGAGCCGGGCGTACCGCGAAAACGGAGGAGATGACGATTCCCGCAGTTTAGCAGTCAGTGGCGCGGTCGTCGCCGAAAAGGGTTGGAAGGAAGTTCCGTACACGCTACACTCTTGTTCTGAAACAATGTTTCAGCTTCCATAGCGTCACGGGAGTGTGCGGGTTATTCTGCGCTCCGGGGACGTCGCCGCTATTGGAGAGGCTGCAAAGCTCAGGCGTCCCAGGTACGCACGATATAAAAGGAGAATTGCCGTGGCTGATCTTCTGGACAATATGTTTTCCCGACGCCGTTTCATCCAAAGTGTTGCGCTGACTTCTGCCAGCCTGTCAATGGGGCCCTTTTTTACTTTCGGTAAACCTGCGGCTCTGAAGCCGGTAAAGCGCGTCATGGGGCGCCTCGGATTTGAAACCACGACGCTCGGCCTGGGCGGGCAGGCATCCTTGGAATGGACACCGGCGGGGGTTGATCCGACCAAAATCATCCTGAAGGCTTTTGACTTGGGAGTAAATTATTACGACACTTCCAATGTATACGACGGAAGCCAGGAGAATTACGGAAAGGCATTTCGTGAATTGCATCTGATTCCCGACCAGCCGGGATACAATGAACGGCTCCGCAGCTCGATCTTCCTGACCAGCAAAACCGCACTTCGCTTCGGCAAAGGTGGTTGGAACAAACAGGGGTTGATCAATGTAACCAACGGAGCGCCCGGCTCGCATGCGGCGGACGACCTCCGACGGACACTTTCACAGATATTTGGTGACGGTCGAGGCTCTTACCCCAAAGGGGCCTACCTCAATATGGTCTTGCTCCATAGCGTTTCGAGTACGGCAGACATCGATGCTCTTTATGAGGGGTACAACAATACCGATGCCAAGGCGGAGACGATCGGCACGCTGGCCACGTTGATTGATTACCGTGACGGCACCAACCTGACGGGGCTCAATCCCAGGGAAGAAAAGCTGATCCGGCATATTGGATTTTCGGGACACGCGACTCCTGCGGTCATGATGGAAATGATTCAACGGGACACGCGCGGCGCGCTGGAAGGCATGCTGGTGGCGATCAACGCCAATGATCGTCTCAATTTCAGCATGCAATACAATGTCATCCCTGTCGCTGCGGCCAATAATATGGGCCTGATCGCAATGAAGGTTTTTGCCGACGGAGCGATGTATGCAAAAGACGCGGTTTTTACTTCGAAGCCGGAGCAGGTGGTTCGAACCGTCGGAAGCAAAACGCTGCCGAGCCGCCAATTGATTGAATATTCATTGAGCACACCTGGAATCCACACGGCCATCATCGGTACCGGTCACATCGATTCCGATCCCGAAGCGTGCCAGTTGAATCAAAATCTCATCGCGGCACAAATCAAGCCCAACGGCCTCGCCGTCTCTGATCGGAGGGAAATTGAAAAACTGGCCGGTGCTGTCAAGGGAGGAAAAACCAATTACTTCCAAGCGCCCGCCCAACCACTCACGGCTCCGCGCAATGCAGCGGTCAAACAGGAAATGCAGGGGCAGAAACGCGTAGCTAAGCTGCAATGGCAGACCGCCTACGCGGGCGACGAACCCATCGCACATTACGAAATATGGCGTGACCAGAAGAAGGCGGGCCAGATTATACACAAGCCGCAGGTTACCCTAGCTCCATTTGCGTTTGAAGAAGCTCTGTCGGACAAAGGAGCGCATCGTTACCAGGTTGTGTCGGTGGATGCGGCCGGGCGCAATGCCAAAACCGAAGAGATTCTGCTCCCATCCCTCTAGATTCGTTCGCATAATCCGTGAAATTCGTGGCCGTCGGCGCCTTTTTGCCACGAATTTCACGGAGCTGCCCAAGATCCGGCAAAAGATAAATCCATGTAAATTCCAGACTCGCGCAGCTCGGCGCCGGCGTTTTGTTGCAACTTTTTGGGACCGGCATTCGTATTGATTGCTGTTGTGAATGAAACGAAGGGCTTTCAGGAGCTTCTTTCCTGATACGGAGATCGAAAATGCTGTCCGTCGTCGCAAAAATGGATCGAGAAAGTCTGGTCAGGGAAATTTTCGCTGCGCTGCATCAATGGCCTGAGCTGGATCGCCATATCTTCTCTCAAGCTCATTATCATGGGCAATCACTGGAGACGATTTCTCGCTCTGTCCAGTTGAGCGTTGAAGAAGTAAGCGGGATTCTCAGACGGTGTGACCGGCAGTTGCATGAATCGTTGAAAGCGTTCCGAAAGGATAGCGACTGCGGGAAGTCTTTTCCCTTCGACAGTGCAATTTCGCGTCCGGCAGCCTGAAGAGTGCAACCCTCCGAAGCTACCGCCCGCCGTTGAGGGGTTTATCGAGGGTGAGCGGTTTCATGCGCATGTGAATTTCGGTCCCCCCCTTCTCAAACCGGACCTCATCCGCCAGTTGATTGATCAGGTAGATGCCGCGGCCGCCGGCCGAAAAAAGGTTCTGGCCGGCAATGGGGCTCGGAATGGATTTGGGATCAAATCCGGGTCCGGGATCACGAACAATAATCAGCATGCCTCGCTGCTGATCGCAGGCAACACAGCATTGGACCTGCTTCGCAGGGTCGTTGGCACTCCCATGCCGGATTGCATTGGCAAGAGCTTCGGATAATACCAGCTCAATTTCAAATTCGCGTCCCGCGGCGCAACCCATCCCGCTGATTACTGCCATGATCTTCTGGACAACACCGGCAATCGCGCCAATCTCTCCCGGCAGGATTACCTCGAGTTTCACCAGGAGATTACTGCAATCGAAATCACAGTGCGTAACGGATTCGGTCAACATGTCGGCGATCCTCATACCCGCTTCCGGGCACACCCGCTCAAATAAAAACTCTCTTTCTCCTTTATCGGTGCTTTGGCATATTCTGTTTACCTGACTGGAGTATATAACGATCGCTTATCGACGGCAAATTGGAGGCCGCTTTTCAATGATGTGCTCGGCCGCCGGGAATTGAGCCGCGGACTCAGGCACGCGCCGGAAGGCGGCGCAACGTTTCCCAAAATGAAGACACTTCACCGCACCAAGGGACTTGTCCAGGAGCTGCACGTCACCAGCAATGGCCCGATGGTTACGCTGTGGTCTGAAGCGGGAATCCGCCATACGGTCTTGGATAGTGTTTCTCCTCATACGCCCGGGCTTGAATACGCGCGTAATATGCTGGCGGTACTCGCGTTTTGCCCGCGGCCTCAATCATGCCTGATCCTGGGACTGGGCGGAGGATCCATTCCACGCATGCTGATGGCGGCATGTCCTCATTTGCAGGTGGATGCGGTTGAGATTGATCCTGCGGTTGTGAGGTTGGCCGCGGAATACTTTAGCATCGGTTCACTGCCCCGCCTCGCAATTCACCTGGATGACGCGGCCGCGTTCCTGCATCGCTGCACAACACGATATTCATTGATCATCATCGACACCTATATCGGAGAACGATTCCCCGACCAATGCACGACGCGGGAGTTTATTGTGGATGCCCGGAAATGCCTGATTGACAACGGCGTGCTGGCTTTGAACTGGTTGAGTGATGACCTGCAGATTCGGGATCAGCTGTTGGACTGTCTCGAATCATTGATTGGGCCGGTCTGGCAATTGCCCTGCCTGGACTCCGGGAATATGCTGTATTTCGCTACGGAGGCGGCGCATACAAGATCTACGATCATTTCCGCCGCGGGGGCCGTCGGAGCCGAACTCCCTTTCGAGAATTCGCTCAAACGGCTCTCGCAGCGGTTGCGGAAGGACACGAGAGGAGATTGAGACTGGATTTCGTTAACGCTACATTCCAAGGGCTCGGACGCACTATCCGAGCCCGAAAGTTTTTTTACTTTACCTGGAGGGATAAAACCAGGCTCCCTGTGGACCGAGGACAAGTCCGGAGATAGAACCGCTTGTCCCTTTACACAAAACGCTCTCACCGGAATCAACCATTGAATTGGGATCAAGCAGCGCCGGATACCATTGCAAGGAGGTAGCCGTTCGGATCTTTCCCGTGCTTGCTTTGCCCTGTAGCAAGACACTGGACCCGCTGACAAAGCCATCCCCCCACAGGACGCCGTCACCCCACAGAACGCCGGTTCCAAAAGCGTTCTGCTTGATTTTCATCAATGAATCACCCCACAGGACACCATCGCCCCACAGAACACCATCGCCCCACAGGACGCCATCGCCCCACAGAACGCCGTCACCCCACAGGACGCCATCGCCCCACAGGACGCCATCGCCCCATAGAACACCGTCGCCCCACAAGACAGACTGGCCGCTGATAGTGCTGTAGTTCTTGACGGCCGAAGGATTTGCGATCAGTTGCGTCCCGACGGCCAGGGTATTTGAATTCTGCGAGATCGCTGAAGCCAGCCGCACTGCCCCTTCCGCATTGAGATAGCCATTGCCCTGCTCAATAATGCTGGGAGTGGTCATCCTTTGCGCGGTATAGGCAAGAACCGCTTTCACCAGGTTCGGCGTTAATGAAGGGTTGGCCTCCAACATGAGCGCCACCGTTCCTGAAACGGCCGGCGCAGCCATCGATGTTCCGCTCAATGTAAAGTAAGCATAGGAATCCACATTCTGCCCGGTGGGATATACGCGATTGGCCGGATTGTTAACAAAAAGGCTGGAGCCTTCATTGATAAAGGCAACCACCTTGTTGCCCGGAGCCACGAGGTCGGGCTTTACAATTCCGTCAATCACCGTCGGCCCACGCGAACTGTAACTGGCAACCGTATCATCACTGCGAATGCTGGTGCCTTTGGTGTCGGTGGCCCCGACGGTGATGACCGCAGGGTCGTTGGCCGGGCTCAGGATGCTTCCATACGCCTTTGCACCATTGCCCGTCTGGCCATAATTGCCTGCAGCAACGACCACAACGATTCCCGCTTTGACACATCTTTCCACAGCCTGGCAGAGAGGATCCGTCTTGTAGGACTCGTATACCGGATGCCCTAAAGACAGATTGATGATCCGGATGTTATAGGCGCTCTTGTTGGCGATGCACCAGTCCAGAGAGGCAATGACATCCGAGGTACTGCCTGAACCAAGCTTGGTGAGAACTTTGAGATTGATGAATTTGACTTTAGGCGCCACGCCCTTATAGGTATGGCTTGCACCAAGAGAACTCCAGGTTGCGCGGATTCCATCCCCGCCAATGATGCTGGCAACGTGCGTTCCGTGGCCATAATCATCATAGGTTGTTCCCGAATGGGAAAAATCCGCCGCAGCAACCACGCGCTGAACATCCGAATAACCGGCGTTGCCCGAATCGATAATGGCAACGCCAATTCCATTGCCGGTCAATGCCTTCCCGGTAGAGGCTCCGCTCCACACCTGGTCGGCCCCAATAGAGGTGGTCGTATTGAAGATGCTGCCTTTGATTTCGTGGTCGATGGAAATCCGAGTCACGTGGGGATGCTTCTCAAGGTTCTTCAATTCCCCGAAGTGAACCCTGGCCACGGCGATCGGCAGGTTTTCAAATTCCTTCGACACGCTTCCGCCGGCATCGAGAATCGCCTGCTTGCGGGCAATTTTGGCTGCCTGCCGGAGTTCTCTTTCTCCTGCCGCCGCCCTCACAATGGATTCATCATCCAGGTACTGAACAATCACATCGGCGGTGGCATTGGGATCCACCTTGGAGCCGTCAAGAACTTCCAGTGCCGGCTCAAGTTTGCCTAGCCCCAATGTCTGGTTATGCCTGCTTTGCGACTGGCCGATGCCGGCCATGGCAATGCACAAAGCAAGTATGGCGAAAACGCCAAGTATGGATTTCGTGCGGACCGCTTTTTGAGCGCTCATATCATTCCTCGAGAAAGGTAATCGTTCTTTTACACTTGCCTTCTCGACGGATCGAAAGCCCAACTATATGGGACAATATTCTCATTTTTTTTAAGCTCTTTGTGTCGGATGGAGGGTTGTCAATGAGGCACAGTTCGCCTACCCCGGCTGGCACATTTGTGCCAGGCGTTCGCAAATGTGCTGGCAAAAGCAACGGTTGTAGACAACAATCGCCTGAACAATCAGAGGGAGATAACGATGGCTTTGAGCCGCAGGGCCTTTTTGACACAAGTTTCTCTGGCTGCGAGTGTGGCATCCACCTCTTTCTCTCGGAGAGCTGTTGCCTTCGCCCAAACCCCGCCCAAAGAGATCCTGGGCAAAACGATCTACGGTCGTGTCCGAGGCATGCGGAATAATGGAGTCTGCATCTTTAAGGGAATTCCCTATTCCGGATCACCCGCCGGAATCAATCGATTCAAACCCGCACCGAAACTCAAGCCCTGGACGGGTATCCACGATGCCACCTGCTATGGCGCGCAGTCCATTCAGCCGGCGGATCCGGCATGGCCGAAGGAATGGAAGCCGGCCATTTCTAGTGAAGACTGTCTCTATCTGAATGTCTGGACTCCGCGCGTGGGGAAAGGCAGCAAAAGGCCTGTCATGTTTTACTCACACGGGGGAGGATTTGCGACCGGAAACGGCGGTGCCGATGTGGCACCTCAGGATGCCTTTCATGACGGGGCTGCGCTTGCCCGGGATTACGACGTGGTGGTTGTCACCCATAATCATCGTTTGGGACTGATGGGATACCTCTATCTCGGGGAACTGCTGGGAGACGAATATGCCGCGTCGGGCGCGGCCGGCATGATGGATATTGCCGCTGCACTCGAATGGGTACGCGACAACATCGAGGAATTCGGCGGGGATCCCGGCAATGTCATGATCTGGGGAGAATCGGGCGGCGGCGCCAAGACCACAACCCTTACCGCGCTTCCCAGGGCGAAGGGCCTGTTTCACAAGGCGAGTATAGAAAGCGGCGCCACCCTGCGCTTGCGTAGCCGCGAATCGGCGGTCGAAACCACTCTGGCAGTATTGAATGCGCTCGGATTGAAGGAAAGCCAGGCACGCAATCTGCTCACCCTGCCGGCTGAAAGGCTCTGCGCTGTGCAGCAGGAACTTCCCCGGCGCGCATCGCCAACAACATCGGTTTCCAGGGCGCTGGCTGAGGGACTGGGCTTCAGCCCGGTAGTGGATGGGCATCATGTCCCAAGCCACCCCTATGATCCGGCTGCACCGGCCATGTCTGCCGGTATCCCAATGATTGTCGGGACGAATAAGGATGAAACGCTCTTCATGTTCCGCTCGATGCCCGAGCTTTTTTCAATGGATGAGGCGGGCCTTCGCCGGAGGCTGCAGGAGGCGTATAGGGACAACTCGGACAGAATCCTTGCTGTCTATCGCCGATCAAGGCCCGGGGCATCTCCCACCGACCTGTATGTGGCAATCACAACCGCTCAATGGATGGGAATGAACGCGATTACCATGGCTGAGCGCAAAGCCGCTTTAAGGGCAGGCCCGGTTTTCATGTACATATTTGCCTATGAATCCGATACTCCTGTTGCACCCGGAATTTCCTACCGGATGAAAGCGGCTCATGCATCCGAGATCCCGTTTAAGTTCAACCATCCTGAATCCAATGCATCGGATTCGCGACAGGCTGAGCTGCGGCAGGCGACCAGGAATATGAGCAAAGCCTGGGCTACATTCGCGCACACAGAAAACCCCAGCCATGCGGATATTCCGAACTGGCCGGCATACACCCTCGACCGGCGTGCAACGATGATACTGGATGCTCAATGCAGGGTTGTGGACGATCCTTATCGCGAGGAGCGCCTGCTTTGGAATGAGCTTCGGCCGTAAACGGTTTTCCTGGCCATCTTGCGAATCCGCGTTACCTCAATTGGGAACGCATTTTTGCGAGCCGATCGGACAATGCCAGCTTTTCATCAATGACACGCCTGGGATTCGGAATAACGCCCGGCAGAGGCGCAGGCGCGTCCGAAATCAGTTTCTGCAACATCGGCAGTTCGGCGGGCTTGTTGAGAATCTCCAGATACGCGGGCGTGATCTTCGCCATTATCGGCGGGGCCTGGGCATTGATGCCTCTCAAAAGATCCAATTCGCGCCGAATTGCCGATTGCCAATCAGGTCCATCACCCAGTCGGCTCACGGCTTTCAGCAGATCAGTGCGCTGGCCGGCAGAAAGCTGCGGCGCACGCAGGGCTGATTCGATGGCCCCCAGATGTTGAATAATGAGCCCCTTCGCCGCAAGGGCCGAGAATAGAGTCCCGCCAGTCGCCACATCGCTTGAAAAACGCAGGCCGCCGGCCAGCGTGCGCACGGCGTGGTCCTTCTCTCCGGCAAGTAACAGATGAAAGCCATACAGCACATTCAACCGGCCTAAAGCCAATGCCTTTCGAACGTACTCCACCGGCGTGTTGGCCCCAAGTTGATAATCCAGACCCCAGTCGCATTCGGGAAGAGTGGTGCCACGAAGCATAGCTTCCAATGCAGGCCGGTTCCTTTCAACAAGGCTCCGATATTTCGCGTCAGCATAGGGGGTTGTTCCTTCCAGAACAGCCGTTAGCGCTTTTGCCTGTTCATCCGGCATGGCCGCATCCTGCATTTGAGCGAAGGCCGACCAATAGCGAAGGGCGGCATTCGCACCAAGCCCAGCCCTTTGTTCAGTAGAAAACCCACTCAATGAAAAGGTCAGAAGAATAATTGCGGGATAGATCTTGCGCGTCCTCATCATCGATATCCTCCTAAAACCCTGCAGCCAATCTTTTCGCCTGCCACCGGGGTGCGGGAAGCATTCTTACCTGGTTCTATTCATGCACCATCCTTATCGGCAGAATTCGCAGGCTGATACCGGGGATTGGGCAGAACACAGAAAAAGAAAGATGCGGGCAAAATCAGGGAAATCCGCTCCAGAACATGCTTTGCGCCAAGAAATACATACATACGGGAACAAATTGGGCTCTCCGACGTCTATTAAAACTATCCTGAAAGGCCAGTTCTATGTCCTGTTCTAAAGCCCTGATTCAGATTTGCCTTCTTTGTTCCGTCCTCGTACTGATGGCCTGCAAACCAAAACCGGTCACTGTTGCGACGCCTGCCATTCGCCCGGAGGTTGCCGAAATTGTGGCCCAGGCAAATGCCCGAATGCGGGAATCGCACCTTTACGCATGGAAGCAGGCTGAATCCCTATATCAAAAAGCCTATGCGCTCGCGCCCGCCAAAGAGATCCAAAGCGACCTGATGCTGGCTCGTTTTCTGACTCTCGTTCGACAGATCGATGAAGATATCCCCTGCCCTGAAGCGGAGACACTCATTAGGGAGTTGGGGACGGGTGATGCATATCAGAGAAATCTGGGCATCATGGCAGAGTGGATTCTGAATGGAAGAAAAGTGGGGCAACTCAAACTCAACGCGCCCATCTTCAGAGGACAGGACCCGGCGCTCGAAAGCTATATCAACCTGCTTCTGTTCGAAGCAACGCCCAGGTTTGACGCATTTTCTTCCCAAAGCCCACAGCCAACCGCCCAGGAATCGCCCCTATTTCTCTATCTGAACACGGCAAAGCTGACCTCCATCGATTCGGCGGAATTTGAAAGACGGTATCCGCAGTTTGCCGAAGGATATGCATGCCTGGCGGATCACTATTATCAGAAGAAGCAATATCGTAAGGCTTTGAGCTTTTACGAGAAAGCCGTCGATCTTATCCCGGAATACATCAATGCACTGGTCGGACTGGGCAACCTGAATTTCTATATCCTCGAAGACTATGCACGCGCGATGCGTTATTACGACACGGCTATCAAACGGGACACTTCAAGCGCCGCGGCTCTGTTTGGCAAAAGCCTGGTGCTGCAGCAATTGGAGGAATATTCGGAATCGAACGCCCTCCTTGACCGGATGCTGTCCGGCAGACTCGCGCGTCACAGGTGGATCGAGGGCGTGCCGGATGCGCAGTATTACCAGGGCGAAGGACACTATCTGAAGGCTTATAACCATTATCTGATGAACGATCCGGTCAAGGCGCGCGAGTATGTCGATATCGCTGCCAAATTCCTTCCGGATGCCGCGGAAATCCGCTACCTGTCCGGACTTCTATATTACGAATCAAAGAACATGGAACCCGCGCGCAGAGACTTCCTGCATGTCACCCAAATGGGGAACTACAACTGTAACGCACAAATGAATCTCGGATTCATCTACGAGCAGTTCAAAGAGACCTACGGGACTCAGCCATTGCCAGGTGACAAAGAACCTGCCGCAAAGAAGTCCCTCCAGTATTTTGTGGCTGCGGCCGGGTGCATGGAGGCTGTTTCCGGTTCCCTGAGCTACCAGATAAAAAACCTGAACACCCTCGATCTGGACCCAAAGGAAATTGCCGCTCTCAAGGTGCGGCTGGAGCAAAAATTGACGGATGTTCGGTCGTCATCTGCCACAAACATCGGGAAAATCACCAGCCGCGTTTCGGCAAGTTCCGAACCTGAGAAAGATGTATTCCTAAAGCACCTGCAGGATATTCTTACGCGCCTCCGCTCCACTTAGGTCTCTTTTTGCGGGATTTCAGATTCCAGATTCCAGATTTCAGATTTCAGATTCCAGATTCCAGATTCCAGATTCCGGATTCCAGATTCCGGATTCCGGATTTCAGATTCCGGATTTCAGATTCCGGATTCAAGACTGGAACTTGAATCGCAATGCATATCAGCCCCGGAGGGGCGATCAGAAAGTAGCCAGGGGTGAGCGCAGCGAACCCCTGGTAAAACAGTGAAAAAATAGCAGCCCTGAAGGGGCGAAAGAACGGCAATTGCAAAAAGGCAAATGGCATTAGGCGAAAATATCAACCGCAGGAACAGCCGCCGCCGGACCCGCAGTCCGATTCCCCGGAGGCACTCTCAAACGGACCATAATGGATGCTGGTATCGCCCAGCACCCTGAAGTGCTTGCGATACCGTGTCTCGCTGATCATCGCCGCGGTATTGCCACAGACCAGCATGGGTTTGTTGGTCTCAAACGTATGCTGATTATCCAGCGTGAACTGGAACGGACAATCGGCGATGGTGCCGAGATAGCAGGCTACCTGGCCATAGTCTTCACAGATATCTTCCAACGACGATAGCTTGAAAGCTCGCACGGTCAGGGAGAAGAAATCTATCATCCCGACTTTCGCTTCAATGTCAGGATTGCCTATATGAACTGGGGTTGCAGACAGGATCCGATGATCCATGCACCCAACGTTACGCAGGAGTCTTCGGAAGTCCTCGATATACATGGCGCCGCCAAAACGTTCCCGCAACAGTATCAGATCGTCACTCAAAGCCGGTGGAACGCGGCGACCGGCAAAGATATCGGCAAACAGAAGCTCTCCGCCCGGCTTCAAAACGCGGAAAATTTCGGAGAAAACCTTCTCCTTCATTGGAGAAAGGTTGATAACGCAGTTGGAGATCACCACATCGATGGAATTGTCTTCAATGCCCGCAGAAGCGAGATCTTCAATATATCCCACTCGAAAATCGACATTGGATTTCTTCAATCCAAATCGTTTTGCCTGTCGCGCCTGATGCCGTCTGGCTACCTTTATCTGTTCACTGGTCATGTCAATACCAATGACCGAGCCTTTCGGACCTACAAGCTTGGACGCGAGGTACACATCCCTTCCGCTGCCACAACCCAGATCCAAAACCGTGCAACCTTCAAGATCGGAGGGTATGGGGGAGCCGCAGCCATAGTATTTCTTGAGGACTTCATCATCGATCTCGGACAGGATCCTCCGATGGCTTTCCAAAGGAAAGTCTCCGCACATGCAGGCATTGCTCTTTAGGTCGGCGGTCTTTTTCAGAATCTTGCCATAGTACTTTTTTACATTTTCCAGTACGGCCCCGGCATTTTGCATCACTCCTCCTGACAGTAGTGGCGATCTACTCAACGTGCAATTAAATCCCAAATGTATTTGTGTTATCAAGAACTGATCGATGAAAAACCGCTGGAGTAGAGGGAGGAATCTCTTGAGATTCGCGAGAAATAGGCGCCCTTTTTGAGGCAAATTTCACAAAATGCAAACTCGTAGCCTGGATCTCGCTAGGTAGTTTTGCCCCCGCGCAATTGCGTATTCCCCTCAATTGATCCAGGACCTTTCATCGCATCTAATGCACAACATATTTGTTCTGCTTCGGAGGCGGGTAACCGGACAGCAGCGATGAGATATGTCACGGCGGCAATAATAGGGATTCTATTCGTGGGCAGTTTCTCCATGTCCATGATTGCCATGCTTCCGGACCAGCCTTTTGAAGATGCAGTCTGCTCCTGCCCGATGTGCAAGTTGGGTGATCCGGGTCATCATTGCAGTTGCTGCCTCAAAGGTCCAACCTGTACCTGCCGGATGTCGACAGGAACTCCGGATCAGCCGCATTCGCAGGCATGGAAGCCGGCACTTCTGCGTGCCTTCTCGGGGCTTCTTCCAAAGCAGGTATTTGGAATTCTCCTTTTGCCTCTGTCCATTTCTTTGCGCTCGCCATTCCTTCCCGTTCCAACCCCACCTCCCAAGTTTTAGCCTGCAATCATAACGCGCCCATCACACGTGATCAGGGATAGTCGAACTCGACCGACTCGCTTCGATATGCGGACAACGTCTGTACCTGATCATACTTCCAATGGATCCGTCCCTTACGAGGGAGCGAGGAGAGAACCCTCTCTTTCGCTTAAAAAACGGAGGCATTATGCATACGACTATCCGCATCACGCTTCTATTTGTTTTGTTGATTGCCGCCACTGCAGGCATATCCGCTCAATCCGCGCAGGGTGGAAGCATTGCCGTGACCCTGAAAGACCCGAATGGATCGGTTATCCGCGGGGGCGAGGTACTTATCAGAAACCTGGATTCTGAAACAACCGAATCTGCCTTTACCGACCAGGAAGGATGGCACATCTTTAAGTCTGTTCGTGCGGGAAGGTACCGCGTTTCGGCCTCCTATGAGGGCTTTGAAACGGCGGCCCGGGAGAATGTATCCGTTTCCGAGAAGAAAACATCTGTCGTGGATTTTGTGCTGAGCGTGCGTCAGAAAAACATTACGGTCGTTGTGACGGCCCCCGCAATGATCCGGCCACTGATGGTGGAAACGGACCCCAGGGCACCCCGTCAACCCATCCCTGCCCAGGATGGAGCGGACTATCTGCAATCCGTTCCCGGTTTTTCCACCATCCGCAAGGGAGGTACGGACGGAGATCCTGTATTGCGCGGCATGGCCGGCTCGCGTCTGAATTTTCTATTGGACGGCCAGCAGATTCTGGGCGGCTGTGGCGGCCGGATGGATCCGCCTACCGCCTATGTTTTTCCTGATGTTTACAAACGAATTACTGTGCTGAAAGGACCCCAGACTGTTTTGTATGGCCCCGGTGCATCGGCCGGAACGGTCCTGTTCGAAAGAGAGAGAAGGCGTGCGGAACTGGCGGAAATCAGGCTGGACAGTTCCGGCACCGTGGGCAGCTATGGCCGCCATGACGAAATGGTGGATGTGCGAACCGCGCTTCCGGCAGGATATGTTCAGGGAATTGCCACACGCTCTCATTCAGACAATTATCGCGATGGTACAGGAGCAGCGATCCATTCCTTCTACACCAAATGGAGTGGCAGCGCGGAATTAGGCTGGACGCCCGGCCCCGACACATCTCTTGCCGTATCGTTCCTGAAAAGCGATGGAGAGGCTGCCTACGCTGACCGCACAATGGATGGCTCCAAGTTCGCGCGCGATACTCTTAGCCTCCGCTTTGACAGGCAGCACATTTCGTCTTTGCTGGATCGCCTGGAAACACAGGTTTTTTATAATTACATAGACCATGTAATGGACAACTACAACCTGCGCACACCCAGCATGATGTTTTCGGCCATGAACCCCGATCGTCAGACGATGGGTGGCCGCGCGGCCGCGACCCTATCGGTAAGCAAAACAACAACGCTGGTGATTGGGCTGGACTCCCAGCGCAACATTCACAGAGGACGCAGTATCATGGGGGGAACATCAGCCAGCCAGGCAACAGCAGCCCTTTATGCATCCACTCGAAGAGAAGACATGCGCTTCTCGCAAATCGGAGTTTTTGGAGAGATCACGCATTTCTTTGGTACACGCAGCCGGCTGATTGGCGGTGTCCGGTCTGATTGGTTCAAGGCGACCGATAACAGGATGTGCGTGAATGCCATGATGTGCCCGGGAGCTTCACCGCTCAAGAATGATACGATGGGCGCGACAGATCGCAGGGCACTCCCGAGCGGATTCGCAAGGTTCGAGCGCGATTTCCGTCGAGGCAGTACCTTTTATATTGGGATGGGTCATGCAGAACGATCTCCGGACTACTGGGAGCGGCTCTACCAGGACTCGGTAACACTCAAAAGCGCCTTCCTGTCCACAAAACCTGAAAAGACTACGCAGCTTGACACGGGAATCGTCTGGAAATCGGATTCCTTATCGGGATCCATTTCGGGCTTTTACGGCAAAATAGGTGATTACATCCTGATTCGATGGAATCCGGCCCCGGTGCTGACCCGCAATGTCGACGCCACAACCATGGGAGCCGAAGGCGACGTGACCTACAGGATCACGGACAATCTCAAAAGCAATGTCACCCTTGCCTACGTGCGATCCGACAATGACACAGATAATAAACCGCTGGCCCAGCAACCTCCGCTCGAAGCCATGATTGGATTGAATTACGACAACCATGCCTATTCCATCGGAGCCCTGGCCCGCCTGGTCGGAGCACAGCACCGCGTAGACATCGGTTCCGGGAACATTGTAGCCAACGGCATGGACTTGGGCTCAACGCCGGGATTCTCCATTTTCTCAATCAACGGCGGGTACCGGATCCGGCATGCAGTATTGTTTTCAGCCGGAATCGATAATCTGCTGAACAAAACCTATGCCGAGCACTTGAGCAAATCCGGAGCTCCAATTCCCGGATTTATCAGTCAACTGCGGATTCATGAACCGGGAAGAACCTTCTGGCTCAAAGCAAATTTCCTTATGGATTGAGGGCAAAACGAAAGGATGACCTGACGCATCGACGCGGATGCATTTGACATGGAGACCTGTTGCTCCATACAATAGCGCCGTTATGTGCGACATGCACCGCATCTACTCTATCCTGATTCGAGGTACCGTCGTCCGCCCGGACGACTTTCCGGATTTTATGGCGGCTTAGTGCCTTTCTGCCTGGGCAACTCAATATAGGAAACTGAATGAGGCACTTTGCCGCCTGATCGGCTATTCCTGCCCGCAATTGAATTATCTGCAATCCATTGAGACAGGAGACGGTTGATGAGTACTTTGAAGACAAGAACCATTAAGGAAATGGTGGAGAATAATCAGAAGGTTAGGTTCCGGTTTTATCGCGATGGACAGCTCTGGTACGGAACGGAATGCGGTTTTGAGTTTCCGGTTCCCATCGCCGATGCCGGCACAGCCACCTTCCTGGCTGAAGACAAGGCGATTCTTTTCATGCGCTATATTCGGAAACACCTGGAGTTCCTGAAGAAAAGTATAGAACAAAAGGGGAGTCTCGAATTCGGCGAAGGATCGATCCCTTCTTAGTGTAGTCGGTAAGAAGTCCCTTGCCATTTGGGCTTCATTTATTAGCGCCGGAGGGGCGAAAGAAAATTGCTTCTTTCGCCCTTCCAGCGCCCGGTAATTCCTCCTTCAGATCCGGGGTTCACAACGCAGGGATGACCTGACCCGGACTTTCTTGTTCTCTTGCAGAAGACAAACTGCTAGCCTAGAACCATGTCCGAAAATTAGGATACCGTTTCGCCCATGCACGAACAGAGCATCGTTGAATCGATTCTGACGCTGGCACTCCAGAATGCCGAGAAGGCTGACGCCCATAAGATCATACGCATCGATCTCGTGGTTGGCGATTTCACCGGCGTAGTTGAGGATGCAGTTAATTTCTATTTCGGTTTCCTGAGCCAGAACACTATTGCGGCCGGAGCCGCAATCCGCTACACACATGTTGCCGCGCAACTGCGCTGTCGCGACTGCGATCTGCTTTTCCCGCTGCAAAAGCGCAACTATCGCTGTCCCAAATGCGATGGCGTACGAGTAGAGATCGTCGGCGGGAGAGAGCTTTATATCGAGAATATGGAGGTGGAATAATGGCCGCCAGGACATTGACCATCAAAGCAAATATCCTCGGTGCGAATGCGGAAAAAGCCGAAGGCATCCACCAGTTGTTAAACCGTCATAATGTGCGGATGATCAACCTCATGTCCGCGCCGGGCTCCGGCAAAACCAGCCTCATTCTGCGAGCCATTGAACGATTGCGCGAAAAATACAGAATTGCCGTAATAGAAGGCGCCATTGCTTCATCCATCGATGCCGACCGGATTGCCAAACAGAATATTCCCGCCATCCAAATCAACCCCGAAGGGGGATGCCATTTGGACGCGATCATGGTCCAGAAGGCTCTGCATGCTTTGGACCTGGATCACCTCGACCTGATATTTCTCGAAAACGTGGGCAACCTGGTCTGCACAGCCGACTTTGATCTGGGCGCACACAAAAATGTCGTGATTTTGAGCATACCGGAAGGGGATGACAAGCCGCACAAATATCCAATCGTGTTTGTAGACGCAGATATTGTCCTGGTGAACAAGATCGATGTTCTACCCTATTTTGATTTTGATCTGAAAGCCTTTCCCGGGATAATCAGCGGCATGAATCCCACGGCCAGAGTTTTTGCCGTTTCTGCCAAAACAGGGGAAGGCATGGAAAACTGGCTGACATGGATTGAAAAAATGCTGTCATGTACCGTATAGCATCTGGGAGGAGCTTATGGTGGGCAATAGCTATAAAGAGCTGTCTGATAAACTGGGAGTCTGGGAATCCGAGCGTTTCCTGAAAATACTGGCCGAGATGATGACGGCCGAAGAGGCAAAGATCTGCCTGGAATTGTTTGAGCCCGCCACCTGCAAGGAGTTAGCAGACAGACTGAGCTTGAGCGAGAAGGATCTCTCCGGACAGCTGGATGTTCTGGTGGATAAAGGAATGCTGACCAGGGGATTAACTCAATACGCTTTCCACACTACCCTGCTGGCATTTCATCATGAATGCGTCGCCGACACAGCACCGCACACCGGACCTTACGCCCTGTCTCAGAAAGCCAAAGAACTCTGGGCCGACTTTTTTTACAACGAGTGGTCGTACCACTTCCTGACCCATTGGGAGGAATTCGTAAAGAAGACCGGCCGAAGTCTCCCGATTTGGCCGGCCATAGGAGCGCTGGAACGAAGTCCCAATATCAAACCGGAAGATCTTCTCCCTGAAGAAAACTGGAAACTGCGGATTGAAAACGCCAAAAGCAGAATTCTGGCGCCGTGCGGATGCCGGATATCCTGGGGACACCAATGTGACCTGCCGCTGATGACCTGTTTTGCCTGCTTTGACCGGCCCAGGGGCGAATATTACCTCAATCAGCCCGGCAGGCTTCTGAAAGAGGTCACACTGGAAGAGTCTCTTGAAATTGTAAAGCAGGCAGAAGAGGCCGGACTGGTCCATTGGGGAGACTGCTATTGCTGTGATTGCTGCTGTGAGAACCTTTATCCGGTAAAACGGGATAAACGTTGGGATCTGATGACGCCAAATCGGTTTTTGGCGGTGGTGGACGAAGAGACCTGCACCGGCTGCGGGATATGCGTTGATCGTTGCCCGTTTGAAGCAATCGAGATGAAGCCTGACGCATCTTCAAGCGAACAGAAATGCTCCGTCAATCCGGAGCGGTGCAAAGGTTGCGGTCTTTGTATCATCACCTGCGCCCCCAATGCCCTGACCTATGAGATCGTTAGACCGCCGGAATACCTGAAGCCAAAGCCTCCCGAAGGACAATCGGAGGAGCCCGTACACTTTATCCCTGTCTGGGGACAATATTTCCTCAAATAAGCGCTTTGTCCAATTTGAGAAATTCGTGGCTTTTGCGCCACGAATTTCTCAAATGCAGCGTCTCGCTATCTGGATCTTTTGTATTTTTCAGTGCGGCTGTCCCGGATAGCCCCGCTCCAGTTCAGTCCATATCCGAAATCGTACGCATTGCCGGCAGAATCCACGTAGCACCTGAGATCGAAGGGAACATCCTCTTTCTGCTCCTCCACGGTTTTCATGTCTGCCGGCATCTGCAGAGGCAACAATCCGGAAGGCTCCACAACCCCTGTGAGGACATCCATCAGCGCCTGATCCTGGACATCGAAAGCAGCCACAATCGCATCTGCCTCTTTCTCAAACTCACCGAAGATCATGGGCTTGGAAATATTGACGATGACGATGACCGGCTTTCCTCGCATGACTTTCCTGGCATCCAAAACCATCTTGAGGTCTCCCGCGTTGGTCGAGACAACCGACTTGCCTTTGTAGGTTCGGTTGGTGAATTGTTCAAAGGGATCGCCGCCGGCCAGGCTCGGATCACGCGCATCGGTCGCCCTATAGGGACTGTACTGCAAACTGATCGGTACATATCCGGTTCCTCCCTTTGAAACATCAGTCCCGTCATAACCGCTGCCCGCATTGGGGCTGTTGATGACAACCAGGGCAAAGTCCGCCTCAGCCGGATTATCGGTAACCGGGAAAAACTTTCCCACAATGGCCATGTTGATGGGGTATGCGAGAGAGGCGGGTGTTTCCATGCCAAAGAAGTCTCTGCCCGCCGGCGTGAACCTCTTTGGCACATAAACGATTTTGCGGCTGCGGATGGGAAGAGCCTTGTCTCTGTTCTTCAGCATCACGAGCGATTTCAACTGCGCAGCATAGCCTTGCCTCATAAAGTCCGGATTCCCTACCGTAGACTTGGTTGCGGCGACATCCAGGTAGGGATTCTCAAACAGACCGACACGAAACATGTTCCGCAGCAGGCGAACCGCCGATAGTTCCATGCGTGCACGCATCAGCTTTTCGCCATGCTCCTTGACGCCCATGTTGTAGGCTTCAATTACCGGTCCGGCTTCATTATTTCCTCCGAACTGGTCGACCCCGGCCATGATGATTTTGTAGTGCCTTTGAACAACCGTCAGCTTTTCTGAGCCCCAGCAGGTGGTTCCGAAACTCGTAACGGCCGCTTCGTCTTTGGTGACCCCCCAATCGGTGCAGACCACGCCGTCATAGGAATACCTTCCGCGCAGCAGGTCGCTGATCAGGTATTTGCTGTAGCTGTTGCCCACATTTTCCTTGCTGGCGGCATCGATACCATAGGAGATTGTGTAGTATGGCATGACCGCTGCGGCCATATGAGTACTTCCCGCAAGTTTGAATGCGCCTTCCGTAAACGGAATCAGGTGATCGGCAAAATTGTTGCCCGGATACACGGCATATTTGCCATAGGCAAAATGGGCGTCCCGGCCGCCTTCTTCCGGTCCGCCACCCGGCCAATGCTTCACCATGGCATTCACGCTGGCATAACCCCAGCCTGCCGAAATTTCCTTATCTCCCGTGGAGGTTTGAAATCCATCGACATAGGCGCGAGCCATGTCCGCGGAAAGCTGCGGGCTTTCGCCAAAAGTTCCGCTCACGCGGCTCCACCGCGGCTCCGTGGCAAGATCAATTTGAGGCGACAGTGCCGTCGTGATACCCAGCGCGCGATATTCTCTCGCCGCGATCTTCCCGAATTGTCGCACCAGTTCCGGATCAAAAGTGGCGGCCATGCCCAGGGATCCCGGCCACATCGATATTTTTCCGCCGGAACCCGCATTGTACTCGGCGTCTGCCACTGTCCGATGCCGAGGGTCAGAACTGTTATTGGCCGGGATCCCAAGCGGGAGGCTCTCGCACAGGGCCTGCACGTTATTATTCCAGCGGGCCGCGATTTCCGGACTTTCCACCGTGGTGATGAGAATGTGCCGAAGATTGTCCTCGGTGAGGAATTTCTTCTGGTTGTCGGTCAGATCGGAGGCATCAGCGCCGCTCTCCGCAAAGGGTTTGCCTCCGTAGGTAGCGGCAAACCTCCCTCCCGCAGCCGGTATAGCCTGGTGGGCACTGTAGAGCATGAGTCCGGCGATTTGCCGGATGTCCAACCTGGAGGCAAGATCCCTCGCTCTCTCATCTGCCGACAACCGCCAGTCCTCGTAAGGATCGAGCTTTCCATTCCGGTTCAGATCTTTGAAGGCAAAGCCCCCGGCAGTAAGCATCTTAACGCCTGAGGCAGTGGAGTACGCCAGCGTCTGCCCGCCCTTGTTCACAACGGTTTTGATCGGACCATTGCCCGTTTCAGTCCACCGCTTGCAGCCGGATAGCGACAGACACGCCATCAATGCCGATATCAGAAAGAAACAACGCCATTCAGTTTTCATGTGCTATCTCCCGAACCCTCTCAGATTGTACCGTCCGACATCATAAGCATGTCCGCAAACTGCTTCATCAAAGGGCGCAATTCAAGTAGCCTCAAGTGTTGCTGCCGCCTGCAGCCTGTACGGTCATTATAGTTTCCTTATTCCGAATATAATCCAATATTTTGGATTGGCCAGGCGAATTTTCTACCTTATTTTCAAAATCTATCCCATCAACTACCCCAGGAAATTCTCGATAAACCCATACCTAATAAAGGATTACCTCCAATCCGACGCAACTGGCATACTTTTTGCAATCTAATTTCATAAACACCCCTTCCGAAGGAAAATGAATATGGTAGCCAAAGAAAGCATGAGAAACCCTTCCGGGGTTCTCTTCACAATACGAATGTGTGGCTGGGTATCGCTTCTTGCGATTGTGTGCGCAGCAGTCGCGCTCGGTCAGGGAGGGCCTACGGGAGCGATCACAGGCACTGTCCAGGATTCGACCGGCGGAGTGATCCCGGGCGCATCCGTCAAAATTACCAGCCAGGAAACGGGAGTGATGGAAAGAACTCTTGTTACCGGCGACACCGGCAGCTTTACGGCAACGTTGCTTCCGGTTGGAAACTATAAAGTAGAGGTCACCATGCCCGGCTTTGCCACGGCCGTCGCATCCAACATCAAGGTTCGCGTCAGCGAAGTCTCGGGTATGACCGTGACGCTGCAAGTGGGAGAACTGAGTCAGAGCGTTGACGTTGTGGGAGCTCAAGCTGCTGTTCAGCTATCGACACCGACCACCGGTCAAACCATTCAAAATGTCGGGACGCTCCCCCTGGCCACTCGAAATTTTCTCTCTTTGCTGGCGCTGTCCACCGGTGCCAGCGGGGAAATGGCTGACACCACTGCACTGGGACGGGGCGAAGTCGCCATTGAGGTCAACGGGCAGCGAGCCGGCAACAACAACGTCCAGCTTGATGGGATCAACGTCAATGATGTGAACGTCCCGGTTTTTGATCAGATTCCACTCCCCAATCCGCAGACGGTCCAGGAATTCAACACGCAGACCTCTTTGTATGATGCGTCACAGGGGCGCAACAGCGGAGGGAATGTGCAGGTAACCTTGAAATCCGGAACCGATCACTACCATGGCGATGTGTTTGAGTTCTTTCGCAACGACAAGCTGAATGCAAACGACTTTTTCCTGAATCGCAATGGCCAGAACCGTCCGGTGCTCCGCCAGAATCAGTTTGGTTTCTCGCTGGGCGGACCGATTCCAATCGGGTCCAATTTCTTCTTTTTCGCGAATTACCAGGGGACGCGGGAAGCATCCGGGATTTCCGCCGGGACCACGATTGCGACGACAATCCCCGTGCTTCCGGCCAACCGCTCGGCAGCAAATCTACAGTCGCTTTTCTTTCCAAGCGGTCTGCCGTCCGGCGCGAGCGGGCTGGATCCGGTGGCTTTAAGCTTCCTGAATCTGCCGGCCTCGAAATGTCCTGGTTTCAATGACGGCCAGTTTTGTATTCCATCGCTGGCGGGGACGCCCGGGCTGAGTTCCATGGGCACTATCAACAAGTCCAGCCTGCAGCTTTCCGGCCTCGGCACCTACGATGACAATCAGTACACCATTGCGATCGACAAGCAGATGGGCACAAAGGATCGCCTGACCGGGCGCTGGTTCAGCTCGGATTACACGAGCCTGCGCCCGTTTGGCACCGGTTCAAGTCTTGCATTCCCGAAAAGCTTTCCCAATTCCAACCGGTTTCTGAAGCTGGGATGGTCGCGGGAGTTCTCAGCAACCGTGGTGAATGATGTGCGATTCGGGTATAACCGGCACACATTTCTCGAAGACCCGACGGAGCCAATCCTGCTTAGTGATGTGGGAGCGGTGCGAGGCAATTCCTCGCAGTTCCCGGCAGCTTATCGCATTAACGTCCAGGGCGGCGGGTCCTTCTCACTTGGAACCGGCGTTAATGACAACCGAGGCGGCGCGATCAATACCTTTGAAGGTGCGGACGATTTCTCAATGGCCATGGGAAAGCACTCCCTCCGGGCAGGAGTGGTCACGGATCGCTATCAACTGAACCGGTTCAATAATTTCTCGTCGCGCGGCAGCGTCACCTTTGGGGATTTTGGCGGCCTGACCGGATTCCAGAATTTCCTGCTGGGAAATGTCATTACGACGCAAGGGGCTGCCGGGATTTTCAATAATGCATTTCGAGCCTTCGACGCCGCCGCCTATATCCAGGATGACTGGAAAGCGACGCGGAGGCTGACGTTAAACCTTGGCATTCGATGGGAGGGCATGGATACGGCCCACGACATCAATAACGTGCTGTCCAATTTTGCGGGATTGAATGATGGCGAGGCCGGACTAATCCACATTATCCATCCGCAAGACGCCGCCAATGTGGGCACTCCGGGAGTCTCCGGATGCACCCTGACAACATGCTTCAGTTGGCGCAACTTTGCCCCGCGCTTTGGTTTTGCCTGGGACATATTCGGCAACCATAAGACAGCCCTGCGCGGTGGGTATGGGATGTTCTATGATCGGGTTTCGAATCAGATCGCGCTTCAATCCACGGGCGGATTGCCGTTCCAGGAACTCCTTAGCGCAGCCCCGCTTTCAGTGACGACGCAAAACCCGTTTCCAAACGTTCTCCCGACCTCTGCCTTCCCGCTCCCAACGGACCAGGTGATTCCAAGTCTTGTTGCCTTTAACGGTTCGAATGGAGCGCCTATCTTTAATTCGTCGGATGGATCTCCAGCATCAGGCTTTTTCACCTTTGCGGTACGCGATTTCAGACCGCCCTATGCCCAACAATGGAATCTGACGATTCAGCAGGAGATAGCCCATAACTGGGTTCTCGAACTGGGGTATGTGGGAACACGTGGTCTATTCCTGCCCGGACCCGGCAATGCGATGAATGCCGGACAGATATGCACAGCCGCGGCTCCTTGCGTTATTCCTGCCAACATCGGTGCCAATGTCATTGTTCCGAATGGTACGCCGGGAACGATCAAAAACGCCGACGGCAGCATTTCCATCACACAGAGCACAGCGGACAATATCGATGCTCGTGTTCCGTCGCTGTTCATGGGACTGGCGAACGGACGCGGTCAGTTCACTCAGAATGGGTCGAGTTCCATTTACAATTCCGCGCAGTTAAGCTTGAGCCACCGGTATAGCAACGGCCTCTATTTCCAGGGGGCGTACACCTTTTCGCGATCCATGGACAATGCCTCCGGTTCAACGCGCCAGGACGAAATCAACGGCAACACGCAATTCGGCAGCCTGCTGGATCTTCAAAGCAACCGCGGCCTGTCCGACTTTGACAGGACCCATCGATTGACGGTCAGCTATCAGTATGAGCTTCCTTTTGCCCGCTGGATGAATCTGCGAAACCAGGGACTGGGGAAGCTTTTCAACGGCTGGTCTATCCTCGGATTGACGACCTTCCAATCCGGAACGCCGTTTATGATCATCGACTCCCGTGCCTTGACCCTTCAGGATACGGCCGGCGTTAACGCTCAGAACTTCGCTACGTTGGCGCCTGGGTACAATTTGAACGATGTGATTCCGTCGGGAAGCGTAAGGGATCGACTGGACAGCTTCATCAATTTGTCCGCTTTCCAGGTTGGCGGCAATTGTGTGAACTCGCAGAATGTTGTTGTCCCTGCCGGCGATCCGACGTGCACCGGCTTCGCCGCAGTCGGGGATGTTTCCCGCAACCGTTTCCGCGGGCCGTTCCAGCAGAATTGGGACATGTCTTTCATCAAGCAGACCAAGGTGACTGAGAAGGTAAATGCGGAATTCCGGGCTGAGTTTTTCAACATCTTCAACCACCCGGCATTCCAGAGTCCGCAGGCAACCAACCTCACCGGATTCAATCCATTTCAACAGAACTATGGACTGGTGGATGTAGCCTCCGGCGACGCCTCCATTCTCGCAACAGTGAACCGGCCGCGCATCATCCAGTTCGCCATGAAGATCAATTTCTGAGGAGGAGATGCAGCGGGTTAATCGGGAGGGGCCTGAAAAGGCTCCTCCCGATCCGCAACCTGCATTTCTGGAAAGGAGAAAATGTTGTTCGAATCTCTAAACACTCCAAAGCCTCTGAGGAAAAGGATTCTCACACTTGTGATATCGATCATCCTTCACGGGATAGGTATTATCGCCGTCGTGATCATCCCGTTGATCTTTCATGACTCGCTTCCCCAATTCGCGCTGCTAACATTCCTGTCCCCGCCGATGTACTTTGCTCCACCGCCACCGCCTCCGCCGTCACCGCGCGTTGTGACCAGGCCCAGGGATATCAACACGACATACTCGGTTCCCAAGGAATTGCCGCGAACCATTCCGCCACCCGATACCGCGCCACCGCCTATAAACGCCCCTATATCCAATATGGACAGCATTGGCAGCGCTGCGGGATCGGTTGTTGGCGTGCCGGGAGGAATCCCTGGAGGGTTGGCAGAAAATCCTCTCCCTCCTCCGCCTCCGCCTCCAACCGTCAAACTGCCGCCGGAACCGCCTCCAAAGGCTGTCTCAAAACCGATCTACGTGGGCGGAGATATTCAGGAAGCAAAGCTGATTTACAAACAGCCGGTCGTCTATCCCGACCTTGCACTGAAGGCGCGGATTACCGGGATCGTACTACTGCGGATCACTGTTGATGAAGAAGGGAAGGTGGCGGATGTCAAAGTTATAAGCGGCCATCCGGTGCTGGTGCCGGCGGCCGTGGAAGCCGTAAGTCATTGGAAGTATTCGCCTACGATGCTGAATGGTCAGGCGGTCCGCGTCATCGCAACGGTAGCGGTGAATTTTGCGCTGCGCTAGACGCCGCTCGTGAAATCCGTGGCTGACTGTTGTGTCGCAGACTCCACGAAGCCTGCCACTTGCTCATCAGGCCACGAGACTGTTACTGTCTTTGATCTGGCGGCGCAATACATCGTGAATCAGATTACAGGCCTGCTTCACTTCCGGAATTGAGAGAGAACAGAAGACCCGCTTCCCTTCCCTGTGGGTATTGATCACGCCCGCGGACTTGAGTATCGCAAGGTGTTGCGAGATGTTTGGGACCGAAATCCCAAGCATTTGCTGCAACTCCGCCACTGACCAGTCCTGCTTCCCCAATTGATGCAGGATAAAAAGACGGATCGGATTTGCAAACGCTTTACAGATCCTGGATTGTCTCTCGAAGATCTCCCAGTCGGGCTGTTCCTTTTTGGCTTTTTCCTTCTTCATTGCTCAGTTGCTCCTGGAAGCCATAGATTACCACTCCTTGGCCGGTTCTGCATCGAAGATCCACATTATCTGAATGTGCTTCGCTCTTGCTCTCCTGAGCGCGGCCCAGGGCCGCAGCCATGACAAATACCATTACTGCGAATAGAATTGGCCTTCCGTAACGCATGAAGGTAGCCGCTATTGTGAGTTCACCGCGTATACAATATTTCCGATCTGATGAGGCTGTTTTTATCATTAGTTGCGATAGTTCGCAAGTAATATTTTTAACAAGTCAGATAGTTGCTATTAGTTTTGCATGGCGTCGGGAATTTATTTTGATCGTGGATATGGTATAAAATCAGTCCGGGCTCCGATGGGGCCCGGACTATTGTTGATACGGGAGAAGATAAAATGAAGAAGTTATGCATCCTCGCGGCCGTTGCTGTTTGTATTGCGACCGCTGCCTTCGTGCTTTCTGCAGAAAATGGGGCAGCCCTCTACGACTCAAAATGCTCGATGTGTCATGGCGACAAGGGAGAGGGCAATCCCGGCGCGGGTCTGCCGGCAGTCAAGGGAACATCCTTTACCGCGGAAAAGCTGGTTGCCTACATTACGAAAGGGGACAAAAGTAAAACCATCCATGCAGAGCCGGTCGGCGATCTCAATGAAGACCAGGCGAAAACTCTTGCCGAATTCATAAAAAAGATGAAATAGACCTGGACCTTACCTCGAAGCCTCAAGACCCGTGGCAACGGGATTTTGAGCCTTCGAGGATGCCGGTCAATCGATCTTGCTGCGCAGTCTTCTGTAGTAGGATCCGGATTGATACAGAGCCGCCAGCGGGTTATGCCCCAGCACTCTGTCCTTTACAGCCAACACCGTCAGCGGCACTTCGCAATATTTGATAAACAATGTATCGTGCCCGATGCAAAGTCCAAGCAGGATGGCCATATCCACCCTGGCACGATTCAGAATCAGGGCCTGGGCAATAGGATTGCACATGCTCTCCCACTTATCCGGTCCCGCAATTTTCTCCTCGGCTCTGATGCCGATCTCTTCTTTCGGTACACAACCGGCCTTGCATTGAACGGAAAATACTTCAAAATCATTTTCTTCCAAAATGTCCGTCAAAACAGCTGCCTCTCTTGCCAACCCGCCGCAATGGGCGATCCCCAGCGTTTTATAGCTGCACTTTCTGGCAAACTGAATGAGCTCTTCGATGCGAGGCAGCTTTGCCCTGATACCATCCGAAAGTCGTTCAAAGCACTGAAACTCCTGAACGGATGCCAGCCGGGCAAATTCCTTAATTGCGGCTTTGTCGTATTCAACGGCAGCCTCGGCAAACACATCCGGCATCACCTTCATGGGACAATAGGGCGGATACTGTTCGGGCAAGGGCGCTGCATCTTCCGCTGAAGCTCCCCGTTTTTCACATATTTTCACCGAACATCGCGCGCATTGAAGGCTTCTTTTCTCTTCCATCGGCTCATCCTATTCTGTGAAAAGCCTCAACGACCTCATTTGGCCGGGCCCGCGGCAAATACTCAATCGAATTCGACAATACTGCCAGCCTTGCAAAAAATAAATTCATCCCCAAATTGTTGAGACAAAAAGCTCATTGCTCTGAGATCCGTGCAATGGCATAAGCCCATCATCCGGACTCCAAACTCGCGCAAAGCAGCCACGGTTTGCAGGATTTGCTCCTGTTGAGCATCGAGGAGGTGCGATCCGCCGATTACCGCCAGTATCCGCGCTTCCCCGGTCAAACTCATCGCGTGCAACAAAGTATTCACCAACCCTCTGTGCGCACAACCTAAAAGCACTACTAAACCGCGGGCCGTTTTAACGATGAGTGCCTGGTCGTCCATTACCGGATCAGGTCGCAAACCGCCTTCATCTCTAACAAAAAGAGCGGAGTCTACCGCTTCGAATTCAGTAACCAGCGGGATCTCACCGGTTGTTACCATCGACCGGCTAATCTGAACTGGCCCTTTACTCGGAACAAACTCGGCACCCAGATTTTCCAGCTCCGCACGCGAAAATGGAATGCCTATATACTTTCCCTGCTCCCCTTTCCGGAGTGAGAACTTGGCTTGCCATACATCGGGATGCGCAATTATCTCGATTTTCCTTCGCATCCGACGCAATACGTCATGCAATCCGCCCGTATGATCGAAATGGCCGTGACTGAGAACTATCTTGCTGACGCACCGCAGATCTATGCCGAGAGTATCGGCATTATACACACAGGAACTCCCTTTCCCCGCATCCAGAAGAACATTCCCTTCATCCGATTCAATGAGAATGCTCAGACCCCACTCCCCAATGTAATCTCCCATCGAGGCATTATTTTCGCTTAGCATTGTTACCCGTATTCCCATACCTCTCCCTGGGGCAGGACCGAAACATATCCATTATCTACAGCGACTTATTCCAATATAGGGCACTAAACTCTATTTTCGCCCTAATTATCTGTACGGTTGATATCCTTAGGTTCGGTCAATCCGACCCTGCGACTGTCGGGTATCCCTTGCTGCGCCAGGCGTCCAGACCACCCTCCAGCGGACGGACGGGGTGAATCCCTTTACGCTTCAAAAGCAGCGCCACCCGTGCGCTCGTCGCCTCATTGGGTCACGTGCAGTAAAGAACCACCTCACGATGGCGGGCAAACAGGGCACTTCCTTTTCCCACCTTCGATGCATCCATGCGAACGGCGCCGGGAATCATTTCCGGATCCTCATCGAAATCCAACGCGTCGCGCAAATCGATAATCACCGGGCGCTCGCCCTCGTCCAGTCGGCTCTTGAGCTCTTCCACGCTCATTCGGGCAACCCGCAACTTTTGCACGAATCTCCGGCGGGAGAAATATTTGTAGAAAATATACCCGGCCAATCCCAACCCTGCCAAAGCCACCAGTTTCCCGGCCAGAATCCCAACGACCTGGATAGCGCGCAGAAACTCCTCGCTGAGCAGGTAGCCCATTCCGAGAAACACGCTGGACCAGATGAGAGTTCCGGTAATATCAAAAAGCAGGAAGCGCCGAAGCTTCATATTGATCGCACCGGCCAGAGGCGAAGCCGCCGCGTTGAGTCCGGGAAAAAATTTTGATATCAGCAAGGACCGTGCGCCCTGCTTTAAATAGATCTCCGTTGTCCTGCGTACGCAGGAATCCGGCTCCAGCGAAATCCGGCACAAGAGCTTGAGGATCTTTTTCCCTTTTAGCCGTCCAAGGTAATACCAGATCAGATCGGCAGCGACCGCGGCAAAAACGACGCTGGCGAATATCCTCGTCAAGTCCATCCGCCCTCTTCCCGCAAGAGCACCAGCCGACAGCAGCACAGGGATTGAGGGGATCGGGAAACCCAACTGTTCCGCAAATATCCATGCAACAATCAGACTGTAGCCATGATGAAAGAGAAAATCCGCAATAGAACTCATCAAGACTGTATACCCCGCAGAACCGAATGATTCAAATTACATTTTCGTGATCCACCAGCGTGTGCATCGAATGCCCCTGGGGATGAACTAACACGGATGAACTCGACATCGTTCTGGCCCTGGCCAGGACAAGGAATTCCCTAAGAAACACCTAAGCCGGGCCGATATATCAAAGACAGTGCTTCCAGCACAAGCAACAGCAGGTTCTTTAGCAGCAGGCAGCTTGGATTCGGGGCATTGCATATCCTGCAGCGCATCATTGACGCTGTTCCGCAGGACATACATCCGAGATCTTGGAGAGGACTCATGCGCCTAAAAGTCAGTCAGAAGATATTCATCATCGGGATGGTTCCCCTGATTGCGTTTATCGGCTTTGCCGCATTCCATATCTGGCGCAGCCTGGATGAATCTACCACGATGCAGACGATGCTGCTCAACATCGATCTGGTCAAAGCTGCATCCTCTACGATTAACGATGTTCAGCGCGAGCGCGGGCGCACCGCCTTGTTTCTTTCAGGCACGAGCAAGTTCGAGGAGGTTGAGGCACTACGAAAGACTACGGACCAGCACATGTCCGAACTCCTGCAGACTCTCTCGCATGCAAAAATACCGGACGAAGCCAAGCAGCCAGGCGCCGATATCGCCGCCAGGCTGGAATCCATGCGCCTCGAGTATAACCGACCCAATTCAGGCCTGCGCAAACAGGAAATCCGCCAGTATACCGAATTCATAAAAACCCTGCTGCAGCTGCAAACAGGGGCGGCCAACGCCAAAACAACAAGAGGTTTCGGAAAGGTGCTGTCAAGCCTTACGCTGCTGGAAGCTGCCAAGGAAAGCGCAGGTCAGTTGCGGGCCTGGGGATCCAGCATTCTGGCCGAAGACAAGCCGCTCGGCGATGAGGAATTCTCAATCGTACTAAAACTAAAGGCGGAAACCGATGCCCACCTTGCGTCCCCGGCCCTTATTTTGAAAAAGGAAACCTCCACAAAACTGAAAGAGCTCTCGAAATCGGAATCGTGGGTTGAAACCGACAATATCCTGAAAACCATAATTTCAAAATCACGCACCGGGAATTATGGGATTTCAGGCAATACCTTTTTCTCAACAATTTCAAACAAGCTGGACGGGATTTCCGCGCTGGTAACGATGGAAATGGAGGCAATGTCAAGCCAGCTCAAATCCGATGCGGCGGACGTGCGCCAGAGCCAACTTGCGGTATGGGCTACGGCGATCATAATCTGTGCATTTACCATCGCCATTATCTGGATATTCACCAAAGACACCATCAACCGGCTGAAAACATTGACCGCCTCGTTAAGAGATATTTCCGAAGGCGAAGGCAATCTGACCGTAAGACTGGATGCATCCGCGCAAGACGAAATAGGAATGCTATCCGCATATTTCAATAAGTTCGTTGAAAAGATCCAGAAACTGGTGGGCGGCATTGTGGAACAAACTCACACTCTTGCCTCAACAGCCCAGGTTCTGACCGGGGTTGCAAGTCATGTCTCCTCACGATCCACGGAAACAACGGACCGCACCTCAACGGTTGCGGCGGCAGCGGAAGAAATGAGCGCCAACACCGCATCCGTAGCTTCGGGAGTGGAACAGGCAAGCACAAATCTTACCTCTGTGGCCTGTGCCACCGAGGAAATGAGCGCAACCGTATCGGAGATTGCGGCCAACTCTGAGAAAGCCAGAGCCATCACGGAGCAGGCTTCCAATCAGGCTCAAAGCATCTCCTCTTTGATGGAGGAATTTGGGCGGGCGGCACGCGAAATCGGCAAGGTCGTCGAAACCATCACCGATATTTCCTCCCAAACAAACCTGCTGGCTCTCAACGCCACGATCGAAGCGGCCAGAGCGGGTGAAGCGGGGAAAGGATTTGCCGTTGTTGCCAACGAAATCAAGGAACTGGCGCGACAGACTGCGGCTGCGACTGAAGACATCAAAACCAAAATCACGGGAGTTCAAACCTCTTCCGGCAGTGCCATCTCGGATATCGAAAAGATCGTGGGCGTGATCAATGAAATCGGTGGAATCGTCACAGCCATTGCTGCTGCAATCGAGCAACAGGCGACGGTCACCAAAGAAGTGGCGGGCAATATCAGCCGGGCAACAGAAGGCGTCAAAGATGCAAGCGATCGAGTGGGTCAAACGGCATCCGTTTCAAAATCCATTGCGCAGGATATCTCCAGCGTCAATGCAGCGGTGGAGGCAATCGCACAAAACGGCCAACAGGTCCAGGCCAGCGCCAGAGAGCTGTCCACACTTGCAGAACGCCTGAATACTCTGGCCGCTCAATTCAGTATCTAAATGAACCTGTTCTTCACAAAACCACGCAGCGCAGCTTATCGGTACGGTATTGCGGTTCTTTGCGTCGTTGGTGGCATCGTCTTTCGCATCGGAGCGATGGGCATCTTGGGCTCCCGTCTGCTCTATATCACCTTTTTCCCGGCCGTTATCCTGGCGTCTCTTTATGGCGGACTCTATGCCGGATTGCTGGCGACATTTTTATCCGCAATGGCTTCGCTCTGGTGGATGGAACCAACCACCAGTTTTTGGGCCGGAAGGCATCCGGCGGATCTCCTGGGATTTTTTGTTTTTGTCATCGCATGCACGATGATCTCGATTGTCTGCGAAGCGATGCACCGGGCCCGGGCACAAGCGGCCGTTGCCGCTTCCTGGGCCAAGCTGGCGGATGATCGGAGAAGGGCCGAAGAAGCGGCCCGTGAGAGTGAAGCCCGATATCGCTTCCTTTCGGAAAATACCGGTGATGTCATCTGGCTCTTCGACATCGATCTCAACCGATTCACCTATGTGAACCCTGCAGTGATTCGTTTGCGCGGATATACTCCCGCCGAAGTGATGGAACAGACCATGCAGGAGGTTTTAACGCCTGCTTCGTTCAAGATGGTCACCGAATCCCTTCCGGCACGGATTGCCGCCATGGAATCAGGGGACGCTTCCGCCCACGTGCAGATGCATGAGGTCGATCAGCTGGGCAAGAATGGAACAATTGTTCCCACTGAAGTCGTGACCACGCTGCTCCGGAATGACTCGGGAAAGGTGAAGCAGATCATCGGCATTTCCCGCGACATTTCCGAACGCAAAAAGGCGGCAGATGAATTGCGCCGGTCGCTCGATGAAAAGGTATCGCTGCTGAAGGAAGTGCATCATCGAGTTAAAAACAATCTGCAGGTTGTGGCCAGCCTTCTCGACCTTCAGGCCTGCCGTACCCAGGCGAAGGATGCACAGTTCGCCCTGCAGGAAACAAGGAACCGCGTGCGCTCAATGGCCCTTTTGCACGAAGTCCTTTATCGATCCGGCAACTTCGCCAGCACCAATTTTTCGGCTTATGTCAGCGAATTGTGCAGTCAGCTTTTGGGATCCTTTGGCGTCTCCTCCGATCGAGTCAGACTGCAGAATCTTGCATCCAGAATTGGAATGCCCCTGGACCAGGCGGTTCCCTGTGGCCTTATTATTAGTGAATTAGTCAGCAATGCGCTAAAACATGCGTTTCCCGATGAACGTCACGGTACAATTACCATTGAGTTTTTTTTAAGCGAGCCACGAATGCTCACGCTGCGCGTCAGCGACGACGGCATCGGGCTGCCGCAGGATGCAAACCGCTCCCAGGCTCGCACTTTAGGCCTTCAGTTAGTTGCCAATTTGGCCGATCAACTGAAAGGACGATTTTGTATTGAGCCCGGAATAGATTCAGGAGTAGTCAGCACAATTGTTTTTCCAGATCCCGAGACTGTTCGTAGCAAGGGTGATTTATGAATCCGGTAAGTATCCTGGTAGTCGAAGACGAAGCCATCGTTGCAATGAACATTGAAGAGCGACTGCTCGCAATGGGCTATGGGCCGATTGGCCGCGTTGCCAGTGGTGAAGACGCGTTGAGTCATATACAAGTCAAGCGTCCTCACCTGATTTTGATGGATATCCAGTTGCAGGGCGCTATGGACGGCATCGAAACGGCAACGGAGATTCGTCGGCATTTTCACATACCGGTCATCTTCCTCACCGCGTACTCCGAGGACTCCACTCTTGATCGCGCAAAAGTTGCAGAACCATTCGGCTATATTCTGAAGCCATTTGAAAATCGGGAACTTAAATCCACAATTGAGATCGCCCTTTACAAACATCAGGCCGAGGAGGAAATCCGTCGGCTCAATCAACTGCACAGCGTTCTCAGCCAGGTAAATCAGGCCATTGTCCGAAGCCAAACCAGGCAGCAATTGCTGGAGGCAGTCTGCCGCCTGATCGTTGAACGCGCCGCAATCGGCTTTGCCTGGATCGGGGAATTGGACGAAGCGAGCAAGCGCATCATGCCGCTGGCGCAAGCCGGAGATCAACAGCAGCTTCTGGACAACGTTGAATATTATGCCGATGAAAGACCTGAAGGGCAGGGGAACCCCGGAAAAGCGATACGGGCCGGAGTACCATTTATATGCAATGAATGCAGCAGCACAACCTGTGCTCTTCCCTATGAAAAAAGGCCGGCCCATTTCGGGTTTCAATCCTGCGGATCCTTTCCCCTTCGCTTCCGAGGCCGGATTTTCGGCTCATTGAACCTGGCAGTTGCAGAGGCGGGATTTTTCCAGGATAAGGAAATCAGCACACTGGAAGAAATAGCCATGGATATTTCCTTCGCCATGGACAAGCTTGATGGAGATTCCAAGAGAACCGAGATTGAGGAGGCTCTTAAGCAAAGCGAAAGCCGGCTGAGGCTCGCTTTGTCAGCATCCAAGATGGGGGTATGGGAAAGAGATTTCTTGAATGACAGGGCTTTCTGGTCACCCGAATGTTTCGAAATTGCCGGAATGAAAGGTTCCGAAATTACAGCCGCAGCCTTTGAAAGACTCCTGCACCCCGACGATTCGCTTCGCGTTGCGCAGGAGATACGGAAAGCGATTGCGGACAAAGCCCTGTTCAAATCGGAGTACAGAATTCTTCGCTCAGACAGTTCGCTTGCCTGGATCTCCGACCTGGCAAAAGCAGATTATGACGAATCCGGAAACCCCGTTCGCATGGTTGGCATTGTACGGGACATTACCGCGCTGAAAAACTCGGAGAATGCCCTGCGCCATAGCGAGACGCGCTATCGAAAGCTGTTTGAGGAAGCCACCGAAGGTATTGCATTGGCAAATCTGGAAAACGGACATTTTCTCGACTGCAACCGGGCATTTCTGCAGATGACCGGGTATGAGAAAGAGGAACTGATCGGAAAGCCCCAGGCAATTCTTCACCCACGGCGACAGGAGGATGACGGAGTTGTTTCGCGCACATTCGCGCAGCATCGAAGCAGCCAGGAAGGCGCCACTATTACAGAATCGCTGATAACAAGATTGGGCGATGTCCGGCAGGTTGAAATCAAAGCCAACAAGCTGGAATTGGGAGAAGAGAGAATCTTGCAGGGGTTCTTCCGCGATGTTACCGATGAGCTGCGCTATCACCACGAACGAGAGACAACCCTGAAATTGCTGAGCCTGCTGAATGAGCCAACCGACATGCATCATCTGATTCGCGGGCTGACCGAATTCATACAGAAATGGACCCAATGCGAAGCTGTCGGAGTCCGGCTATGCGAAGGAGAAGACTATCCCTATTTTGAAACCAGAGGCTTTCCTTCGAAGTTCGTCGAAGCGGAAAGACAGCTTTGTTCATGCGATATGAACGGCCAAATTCTGAGAGATTCGCTTGGCCAGCCTCTTTTGGAATGCATGTGCGGAAACATCCTCCAAGGTCGCTTTGATCCCAGTTTGCCCTTTTTTACGGCAAAAGGGAGTTTTTGGACTAACTCCACAACAAAACTTCTCAAGAGCACAACGGATGGGGATCGCCAGGGACATACACGCAACCGCTGCAATACGGAAGGGTACGAATCCGTCGCTTTACTGGCCTTACGCCATGGAAATCAGACGCTTGGGCTTCTGCAAATCAACGATATGGCAGAGGATCGTTTCACACCGGATCTGATTCACTTTCTTGAAAATGCCGCAGATCAGGTTGCAATTGCACTGGCTCAACGTCAGACCCAAAGCCAGCTGCAGGCCAGCGAGGAACGCTATCGTATCCTGGTGGAAAATGCCGGTGAAGTGGTGGCGGTAACCCAGAACGGAATGCTTCGCTTTGTAAACGCACAAGCGGAGGTTGTCAGCGGCTATAGTCGCAGTGAATTGATGGCCCTGCCATTCCTGAGCCTTGTTCACCCTGATGATCGCGGTCTTTTGGAAGGAACCCGGCAGCATGCCTCAAACCGGCAAGGCGTTCTCGAAGAGATTGTAATCCGAATCCTGCGAAAGGACGGAGATATCCGCTGGCTGCGCATCAAGTCGCAGACCATCGAGTGGAACGACACCGCGGCAACCCTGGATATCTGTTCCGACATCACCGAATCCAGAAAGGCGGAAGAGGAACGGGAGCGATTAAAGGCACAATTATTCCAGGCGCAAAAAATGGAATCGGTAGGACGCCTGGCCGGCGGGATTGCGCACGACTTCAACAACATGCTTTTTGTGATTACAGGAAACGCCGATATCGTGCTGCAACAGACGGATGCTTCGAGTCCCATTTACCAGGACCTTCAGGAAATCAGGAGTGCAAGCCAGCGTTCCGCCGATTTAACTCGCCAGCTCCTGGCCTTTGCCAGGAAGCAATCCGTGAACCCGCAGGTAATGGATTTGAATGAGACGATCGGAAGCATGACAAAGATGCTTCTCCGTCTGATTGGCGAAAATATCCACCTATCCTGGACGCCGGGAAACAATTTGCGAAAAGTGAAGATCGATCCCTCTCAAATCGATCAGATCATCGCCAACCTGATTGTCAATGCCCGGGATGCGATCCACAGCAACGGAAATGTTTCGATTGAAACATCCAATACCCTCCTGGATGAGCGCTATTGCAGTCTTCATTTCGGTGCAAACCCGGGAGAATATGTACTGCTCGCTATCAGCGACACCGGCGAAGGAATGAGTACCGAAGTGCTGGACCACATCTTCGAACCCTTTTTTACGACTAAGGAATCCGGCCGCGGCACCGGCCTGGGACTGGCAACCGTTTACGGAATCGTTCAACAAAACAACGGCTATATCGATGTCGCAAGCGCCCCCGGACAGGGGACAACCTTCAAGATCTATCTGCCTGCGGTCTCAGAGGAGGCCGCCAATAAAGCTCAGGAGCGAGAGTCCGCCCAGGATCTGAAGAGCTCTGAAACCATTCTGGTCGTTGAGGACGAAACGCTGGTCCGTAAACTCTCCAGCCGAATTCTTCGAGATTGCGGCTACCAGGTGATTGAAGCAGCCAATGGAGCGGATGCTTTGAAAGCTGCCGCGGAATTCAAAGATGTCATCCACCTGGTTTTAACCGATATGGTCATGCCGGGAATGGATGTCCGGGATATGGTTTCCCAGCTCAAGAAAGCGCGCCCCGGCATCAAGGAATTATTTATTTCGGGATATACCGAGCATATGATTACCGACCCTACTATCCCCTTTTTGCAAAAGCCATTCACGATTGAAACGCTGGCGCGCAAGGTTCGGGAAGTACTTCTTCAGTCGAAATCAGGAAGATAACCTGGATGCGAAAAATCAATTTTTTGGTTTCGATAGGAATTCTGCCTTGATGGCCGCCACCGCTGCCGGCAGCATCTTCTGCACTTCGTCCGAAAGATCTGTCCCCCAGTCAATGCGCGCGGGTTCTACGCCAAAAACCACCACTTCCGGGGAAGAACTGTTTCCGGCTAGAAACAGAGCTCGCGACAGGTCGAAGCCATGCAGGGACATGAGTCTTTCTGTCCTGGCACACTCTTTAAAGGGCACCCGATAGATCGTTCCAGGTGCATGCCCCGCCTGCATGGCATCGATGACAATGATGCGATCCGCGTTTTCCATCTCGGGAATGGAATCAAGAAATGCAGTCCCCACATCAAGTGCTAGAGTATCGGGCGGCAACGGCTCTTCCTGGAGGGCGCGAACGATATGTACGCCCACGCCCTCGTCACCAAGAAGCAGATTGCCTATTCCCAGGATAAGCAACCTTTCGCTCCTCATCGTATTCCAGCCTCCGCAACAACCACAGGTTCCCCTTCCGGACGCATAACATGCACGGCGCAGGACAGGCAAGGGTCAAACGAATGCACAACGCGCAAAACTTCAATGGGTCGTGCCGGATCCGATATCTTGGTTCCTATCAGCGCCATTTCCATCGGCCCATGCACTCCACTGGTGTCTTTGGGGGAGGCATTCCAACAGGTTGGCGTAATAACCTGGTAGTTCGCGATGGCCGGTCCGCCGGCCGGGGCGGTAGGAGCGGTAATCGCGGAGGTGCTGACCCAATGGCCCAGCGCTCCACGAGGGGCTTCGGTAAGCCCGATACCGGATTTGCCATAGGGAGCGGTGTATTGCGTATACACCGAACCGCCGACTCGCAGCTGTTTCACCCAGTCCATCATGGCATAGGCAATCTTTTGTGTCTCCAGGGCGCGCGCCAGGTGGCGGTCCATCACAGAGATTCCATTGCGATAATCGCCATTCACCCACATGCGGGCCAAAGGACCGCACTCCATGGGAGCTCCTCCTAATCGCGGCGCCTTCAGCCACGAATAGGCATTGGTTTTTGTCGCAGGGTCCACTGTTACGGTGCTTCCATTTGCCGGGTTCAGGCTATTTGTAGCATCGGAGTACCAGGAATAGGCCACATGCTCTGAAATCATTTTCGTGGATACGGATTGCACCCGCGTGGGAGCGGTATTGACCACAAATCCACGCTTCAAAAGCTTGGAGGGGTTGGAACTGTCATCCAGATCAAACACTCCATAGGCAAGAAAATTGCCGAAGCCATCACCTATCTGGCTGTAATCCGGATACACCGCTTTCAGAATTTGGGCATCGGGCAGATAACAGTCATTGATAAAGGTGATCAGCTCTTTGAGATAAGCAGTAAAAGAACTGATCAGGCTGCTGGTGGGCTTGGTCGTGAAGCCGCCGGCCTGAAAGGCGGGAGGCATGGGCATCCTGCCTCCGAAAAGCGCGCCCATTTCATGGGCCTTTCGGCGCATCGCAATCGCCTTCACAAAATTACTGGAGACCTGCTGAAGAGCTGAATCAGATCTCATATCCACATCCCAGGTTGGGGTAAAGGGGGCGCTGGCAGGCGGCCTTATATAATCAAGTGCAGACAAAAGATAGAAGTGGAGAATATGGGATTGCAGGAAATTCGCGCCCAATACAAGGTTTCGCAGAATTCTGGCATTTGTCGGAATGAGCATGTTCGCCGCATTTTCCAACGCCAGATTGGCAGCCAGGCCGTGCGACACCGGGCACACGCCGCAGATGCGCTCCGTCAAATAGGGAGCATCCTTGGGATCTCGCCCTTTGAGTATCGTTTCGAATCCGCGGAATAGAGTCCCGGTACACCTGGCGTCGATGACCTGCTGTTGTCCTCCAACCGCATCAATGGTCACCTGAACTTTCAAATGTCCTTCAATCCGAGTCACCGGATCAACGATTGTAATGATTGACATCTTTGACTCCTAAAAGTTTTGTTTGGCAAATCGACGGTTATCCAATTCGACTCCGCGCCTAATCATCATTCCCGTGACAGGTAGTGCATGTGGACCTGGGACTGCTGATCGTTTTGTGATCTCTGGGCAGCGCACCCATTGTGCTGAAAAGCGGAGCATACTTGTCCGGGAATCCGCTTTGCGTGCATCCATGGCAGAGCGAATCCGCGCCAACGCACCAATTTACGCCGTTGTTCCATTTGCGGCTCGAGCAGTCGCCATAGGTTTGCCGGCCTTTGCATCCAAGATTATTGAGGCAAAGACCCGTCTGGCTGAGCGATGTCGCCCAGTTCGTTTCTCTTCTCGGGCATTTGCTATGAACCGTGGCGCCGAACAATGTCGTCGGTCGTCGGAAGGAATCCAACGCGACATTCTGGCCGGCCAGGAGTTGGGCTATCGTCCACACAATCCAGTCGGGATGAGGAGGGCATCCGGGGATATTGATGGTGGCGATACCTCCGGCGCTCATAACATCTTTGACTCCGGTTGGATTCGGGACAGCGCCGGGAATACCGCCAAAGGAGGCACAGGTTCCTATCGACAACACCTTCGCAGCCTTGGGTGCAAGCGTTTTGATGGCGGTCAAGGCTGTGACATCGACGCCTTTCTCCGTGTAGAGGGTGCAGGCGGCCCCGTTATATTGCGTGGGAATAGCTCCTTCCACCGCCAGAATGAACGATCCCGCCGATGCGCTTTTCAGGGTCTGAACCGCCTGGTCCCCCGCCGCTCCCATCAGTACCGAGTGATAAACGAGGTCGATTGTGTTGATGAGGAGATCCGCGACATCCACCGGCGCACTGCCGGATATCCTGTTCGCCAGAGAAACCGTGCATCCAGTGCAACTTGCCCCTTTGAGCCAGATGATGGGCGGGCCGCTGGAGTTGGAGAGAGCTTTTTCCAGCGGGCCAAGGCCGGAGGTCAGCCCAAGTGCGGCCGCCGACAAGGTGCAGTAGTTCATGAACTCTCGTCTTGTTACTTTCATTTCGTCATTCTCCCTTTGCCTGTTGCAGGACACACATATCCTGACTTACGGACGGTCGCAGTCCGCAAGGCCACGTGGGTCCTTGTTGAATGAGAGTTAGATGGCGCTTCGATTACGCGAAGTGGGCAAGGCTATGACCGACATCTCATCTCTCACACTCGAATAAGTGTCGGAATAATAGATGAACCTCAGCCGGCCGGTCTGTGAGGGTTATCACGTGAGCGTAAAATCGCAAAAACGATGTTCAGAGCCTCCGGGAACGTTTGGTTTCCCGCATAGCGCCTACTTGGGCTCCATCTGGTGCGCATAAGCGCCCAGAGCAAGAATCGGGAAGTAATCTCTATATAGATGATATTGGATATAAAAAACCCTGGGGAACCCTGTTCCGGTAGTACTCGACTCTTCCCAGGTTCCGTCGGCCCGCTGATGATCCTGAAGCCAGCGAATTCCGCTTTGAACGGCAGTGCCGGCAACCTCGCCGGCAGCCATCAAGCCCAGCACCGCCCAGGCGGTTTGCGAGGGAGTGCTCGCCGCACGTTCGAATTGCTCGGTGTCATAGCTAAGACAACTCTCGCCCCATCCTCCGTCCGGATTCTGGACTTCACGAAGCCACTTCGCACCCCGGGCCACAGCCTTTCTCGTCTGCGGTGCCCCAGTGGCGACAAGGCCGCGAATTGCCAGAAAAGTACCGTAGACGTAATTGACTCCCCACCTGCCGTACCAGCTTCCATTTGATTCCTGCCGCTGCAAAAGAAAATCAATCGCGCGGGTAATGGCAGGATCCTGATATTGGAATCCCCGGCGGCAAAGCGACTCCAGGACTCGTCCCGTAATATCCGCGCAGGTCGGATCCAGCATGGCGTTATGATCCGCAAACGGCACTTTGTTGAGGATCTGCCAATTGTTATCCACATCAAACGCCGCCCACCCGCCATCGGAACTCTGCATCCCGAGCAACCACTGGACGGCTCTGCGTTCGGCACGCTCCTGCTTTTCAGGTTCGCTCGATTTGGCATGCAGCAGCGCCAGGAGAACCATGGCCGTGTCATCAATGTCGGGGTAAAACTCATTGGCAAACTCAAAAACCCATCCGGAAGGCGTCAAATCCGGACGCTTGGCAGCCCAGTCCCCCTTGCGCCGAATTTCCTTGGTCAGCAGCCAATCCGCGGCCGCCGTCAATGCCGCGGAGTTGCTTGCCGGTCCAAGCTCTCCCAATGCGAAGCTTGCAATGGCTGTATCCCAGACCGGAGATTTGCACGGCTGGAAAATCAGCCGGTCTTCAGTCTCCAGCATTAAGTCGTCAAACTGCCGGATCGCGAGTTGGAGATCCGGATGATCCCGCTCGTAGTTGAGCGCATCCATTGCCATGATCGAATACATCATAGACGGGTAGATGGCTCCCAATCCTTCGCTGAATTGCAGCCGGTCGAGCATCCAGTGCTCGGCCTCCCGAATGGCATGCCCACGGATCTTCTTGACGCTTTTGCGCTCCCAGCGCTTGAAAAGGGTATCCGCTTTGATGAACAGATTCGCAATCCGATCCTTGCGATGCAGCGCCAGCTTTCGGCTGGGATGCATGAGTTCATCAATGCGCAGGCCGTTCGGAGTTCGCTTTGTCCCACCAGCTGCCTGCACGATCGAAAGGGGAACAATGATGGTTCGCGTCCAGGAGGACATTTCGTACAGCAGGTTCCCGGGTATGATCATGATTTCGGGAGGGATGGTAGGACAGTACTTGCGCGGGAACAGATCGAAGAAACTGTAGTTGATCTTCGTGTAGCTGTTGCAGGACTGAATACCGCCGAGCCGAAGGATCAGATCCCGCGCTTTCCGCATCTGCGGAGCCTCCGGATCCGTCCCGGTCATTTTCAGCATTGCATACGCCCGGACAGTGGCATTGATTTCCGATGGTCCCGGCTGAAAGATGCTCCATCCTCCATCCGGAAGCTGCGCCTCGACAATGGATCGGACAGCCTTGCGAATCTTCGGCAGCGTGGGCGGATTCCACGTACCATCCGGCTTCGGCGGATACAGCCACATCTGCAGGAGAATGTAGTCCGATTGCAACGTGGAATCGGCCGTAAGATCGCCACACCAGTACCCTTCGCGATATTGACGTGCCTCCAGGCTATGGGCGGCCGACTCTGCCGCGGCCCTGGCTGCATTCGCGGCAATTCGAGCTTCCGTTCGACTCGCCGGAGCCATCTCCTTTGCCGTAACCCTAAATTTTCGAACAATTCCCGGCAATTCATTCATGCGACAACCCTTCCGAAGACTGTTTTCCAAAACCGTCATTCTAATACAGGTTTTAGGGAAATGCCTGTTTTTTTGGTTTTTGTGATCGAAACCCGTAACGTATGGCCAGGAATGCCCAAATTGTGCTATTCCTTATTGGAGGACAGCATGCACCGCAGACCGCCCTCCCTTGCAGGTGCCATCAGATACCATGGATGCTGGATAAGGAGAGTATATGTTGAAATCGGCGGCAGGAGTGGTCGCAGGATATGTCCTCTGGTCAGTGCTTTGGTTGCTCTATAATGCGGCACTTAAAAAGCTGGCTTTACTCCCAACCGATACGACGATTTCGATCCAGGGCAAAACAGTGCTTCTCCTGCTGCTCGCCGGCAGCATTGTGATGTCGGCGCTTGCCGGATATATAAACGCTTCCATTGCGGGATCAACCACCTACGCGCCGGTGATAACGCTGGGGCTTCTGCTGCTGGCCACGGGTATTTTCTTCCAGGCACAGTATTGGCATCTGATGCCCTTGTGGTATCACCTCTCCTTTCTGTTGCTGTTGCTTCCCCTCTGCCTGGTCGGGGCACGGCTGCACCTATCCAGGAGTTGAAGCGGAGCCACGGAGCTTTCCCTGCGATGGGCCCATTCGCTGTTTGCTAAACCTATAATTTCATACCGCACCAGAGGCCGTCACCCAGTGGAACAATAATGCTTTGAAGGGCGCGCTCTTTGGCCATGAGATCGTTAAAGACGCGCATGGGTTCTGAGCCGGCATCGGTCGGATCCAGGATGCGCCCGAATCCGAAGGCATTGTCCGCCATGATCAAGCCTCCGCGTCGAACGATACGCAGGCTCTCGCGAAGATAGAACGGATACCCATCCTTATTGGCGTCAATGAATGCCGCGTCGGCGGAATCGCTTTCAAATGCAGGCAGGATTTTTTCACCTTTTCCCCGGTAGACCCGTATCCTCTCCGCCACATCCGATTTGGAAATCCACTGTTCAGCGAAACCGGCATGCCGGTCTGAAACCTCGATGGTCCGGACATGGCCGTCCGGCGGAAGCGCCCGGGCCATCCATATCGAAGAATAGCCGGCCAGGGTGCCCACCTCAATGACCTGTCTGGCGCCCGAAATCTTCAGGAGCAGCTGCATGAAGCTCCCCTGCTCGGGAGAAATCCAGATGGGCGGGATGCCGGCACCTCTCGCTGCAGCTTTGAGGCGGCGAAGAAACTCATCCTCCGGAGTCGTGCGCCTGGCCAGATAGTTAAAGTGATCTGCGGTAACTGTGGTGGATGTCTCCGACATGATTGGCTCCTCCTCCGACCCTCTGGATGGTGGGATCGATAGGGACTTTTCGTTCTATTGTCAGGCCGGGGGGACGATCGCAGCACAGCGTGGCTGTGCCTTCAATGTAGACAAAGTATAACGGTTGGGATGGGCCGATGTGCAGGGGGAACTGTGAGATTTGCGGGTTCTATTGACTCGCATTGTTCGCGGAGATACATTTCAGTTATTCTCCCTTCCTATTCCCGACTGGATTCTCTTTTGGAATTCCCAGGTCTGCCGGAGAAATAGTTCTTTAGCCCCTGACTTGACCAAATTAGTAACCCCATTAACCGCGAAGACCGCGAAGACCTCGAAGACCGCGAAGATCTTTTTGCTCTTTTGGCTGCCGGGCAATTGGATAGTGTAATGAATGATCTGGCGAGAATGATAGGCGCAAAGCCCACAAAGATATTTTCTTTGCGGTCTTTGCGGTCTTCGCGGTTCAAATACAAAAACTAATCAACGCTATTTATTTATGGAACCTGATTGATCAAATCAGTAACCACAGATCTGACCCGCCATTTATCAATATGCGGGTTCTATTGACTCGCATTGTTCGCGGAGATACATTTCAGTTATTCCCCCTTCCTATTCCCGACTGGATTCTCTTTTGGAATTCCCAGGTCTGCCGGAGAAATAGTTCTTTAGCTTGAGCCTGTCATCGGGAACCCACGAAGGATAATGCTATGGACATCACGGTTGAATCTCTCCTGCGCCGTAAAGGGCACGAGGTCTTTTCCGTCCCGCCCGACTGCATCGTCTACGATGCGCTAAAAGTACTTGCCGAAAAGGATATTGGAGCTCTCCTCGTCCTCGAATCAGGGAAGCTGGTTGGCATATTCTCCGAAAGGGATTATGCGCGAAAGATTGTCCTCAAGGGTAAAATCAGCAAAACAACCGCAGTCAGGGAAGTGATGACGGAAAAGGTTTTTGCGGTGGATGCGCGCGAGAATATTGAAAACTGCATGGAACTGATGACCGGCAAACACATTCGGCATCTGCCTGTGCTGAAAGACGGCGCCGTCGCTGGCGTGATTTCCATAGGCGACATCGTGAAAGCCATCATTTCCGAACAACAGTCGACCATCCAGGATCTTGAAAAATACATCATTGGAGGCCGATAGCGCACCCGCTCCGAAATCTGGAATTTTGGGGAAACAGGTTGCAGGCAGAAACCTGCAACCTGTCTTGCGGATTACTTCTACAGGTTGTGCTCGTTTCTATTAATAACGTCGTCCTGAATATCCGGAGAAAGCTGTGTGAAGTACGCGCTGAATCCTCCGATGCGGACAATCAGATCCCTGTGATTCTCCGGGTGGATTTTGGCATCCCTCAGCTCGTTGGTATCCACCATATTATATTGAATGTGCGAGCCGCCGTTTGACAGAAACGCATTGGTGTACGTCACAAGCTTATCGATGCTCTCGGCGCTTCGAATCATTGCCGAGGAAAATTTCTGGTTCAGAACGGAGGCATGGGACTCGCTGGATCCTGCCTTCAGAACCGAACGAAGCACTGCCGTAGGTCCCTTCCTGTCGGCACCCCTCATCGGAGAGATAGAGCCGTCGTTGAGCGGTTCAAGGGCTTTTCTGCCGTTGGGCAGAGCCCCCACGCCCAGCCCGCCGAAGTAGTGCCAGGCCAGGCCTTCTCGGGCGACCATGTAATTGCGGAATGGAGCATTGTCGTAGCTCCGGATTATTCGATAGGAGTCTTCACTGATCTTCTTGGCAAGCAGATCCACATCGCTCAGATCATTCCCGAATTTGGGCTGAGCCAGGCACATCTGCCGGATTTCCTCACCCCGCTTGCCGTCAAAGTTGGTCTCGAGGGCATTCAGCAGTTCACGCATCGACAGCTTCTTATCGTCGAATACCAGCTTCTTTACTGCCATTAGTGAATCGGCGACATCCACGATCGCCCTGTCTGAAATGCCAAACATGGAGTACACAGGATCCGGAATCACCAGATCTTGGCCCTGATCCATGCATCGCTGAATTCCCATGGTTGATAAAAACGGGAGCCGCATATGCTTCGGTTGCTCTTTGCGGGCAATCCCGGCCAACCAGAACGAGCGGTGCGTGATGAATTGGTGCTGTTTCATTAACGCACTATACAATTCATCAAAGCTCTTGAATTCCGCCGGATCGCCTGTTTCCAGCCCGGTGCGGTTGCCGTTTATATCGACTCCGTTATGAAGGACCAGATGAAGCATTGCGGCCAGGTTACAGGCGGCAATACCCTCGGCTCCATAATGCTCCGCCCTTGATGGCAGACACGGATACACACAGCCCAAACCGCACCATTCTGCCGCCTCCTCCATTGGGATCCCGTCTTCCAGGAAATGCTGAATAACGACATCGTCATTTTCAAAAAGGGGAATACCGCCTTTGGTCGCCATGTTGGTGCGGATGGCTTTGCTCATCAACCACTGGGGCGTGGCCTTGTTCCAACGCAGTCCCAAGGTGGGCGAGGAAAGCTGCAGGAGTCCGATGACGTGCAGGAAGAGATAGCTCAATTCGTTGGAGCAGTCGGTTCCGGTCTTGTCCACCCCGCCGATCATGACATTGTTAATGCCGAAATTGATCTGGTGGGATTCTTTGAGGCTCTCAGAAGCAACAAACGTCTGGGTTCCCCATCGTCCAATCAACTCTGCAAGCAACTCCGCGGCTCTCTCGACCGTGAGCATGCCGTTATTGATATCCCGGATGAAATAGGGATACAGATATTGATCGCCGCGTCCCCATTGCGGATTGTTGTGCATCGGATGTTCGTAGAGTTTGCATACGCCGATGATGGCCATGGCCTGCAGGGCTTCCTGAAAGGTTCTGGCCGGATGCTCGGGCACGTGTTCGCAGATGCCCGCAATCTGAAGCAGTTCGGCTTTGCGTTCCGGACGCGTTTCCGCTTTTGCCATTTCCTTTGCCAGCGCCGCATACCTGCGCGCATGGTTAATGGCCGCCTCGCTGACGATGATGGCAGACTTCCAGAAGTACAACTTATCGATATCGGATTCGCGGTTTGCAATAAATGCATCGATATGGGCCTGCGCTTCCTGAATGAAGCCCCGAAGCCCGGTTTCGAGTATCTTTTTCCACATCAGCACGGAAGTGGTCTGTCCGTATATCGCGGTATCCAGGGTAGGATCTTTCAGTTTGGCTGCTTCGACATCTTTGATCCAGGAACCCACGACCGCTTCCCATGCCTTATAGGTCATTTCGGGTGCGGTTTTTCCCCGAAATTCGCGCGCGCTCTCACGCAGTATCTCGAGGCTCTCGGGATCCATTCCAACATTCGCATCCATTGTGATCTGAAGCGCGGCCGTGTCTTTCCAGATGTCAGGAACATAATCACCGCAGACGTCAAACGAGGTCGCGCATCCGATGACCCCTGGCGTCGGACGCCCTACAATCACATCGTAATCGTGAATCCGGATCTCGACATTCTCGACAATCTTCCTAAAAAGCATGGCGCGCCGTATCTGAATGTCCTCCCCCTCAGTTTCCCGCCATGACGCCACAGTCCATTTTTCCCTGTCCGCAAATAGCTTCCAGCCCGATTCCTTCATGGCCTTCTTCCACTGCTGGATCCGTTCGCCTAGCTGTACTGCATCAATTCGGTTGAGGAGTTCCCTGTTCACTTCAGCCATTTTTCACCTCGCTGCTTGCTTTGTTGCCACCCATCCTGCGAAATAGTCCAATAAATCACCTAGAAATCGTACAGTCAATGCCGTACCCGACATACGCCTGTCGAACGGCTTCCAGCTGTGCCTCATCCATGGGAACAATTTCCTCGATCGCACACGGCACGTCCAGCGCCCGGTATTTGCTCTGGCCCATTCGGTGGTACGGCATCAGCTGCAGTCTTGCTGCTTTGCCGCCGAGATTAGCCAGAAACCTGGCGGTTGCATCTATATTCTCGCTCGAATCATTAATTCCAGGGATCAGCGGCTGTCGGAACAATACATCGCTCGCGCGCTCCACGACCAGTCTGGCATTATTTAAGATCTGATCGTTGAATTGTCCAGTGTACCGCCGGTGAACACTCGAATCCATGTGCTTCAGATCAAACAGGAAATGATCGGTCACCGGAATGACCTGGATAAATGCCTCCGGATCGACGAACCCGCACGTTTCCACGCATGTATCAATATGCTGCTGGCGGCTCAACTCAAAGAGCTCCCGGACAAACTGCGCCCTGAGCAGGGGCTCGCCGCCGGAAACGGTCACCCCTCCGCCGGAACTGTCATAAAACATTTTATCGCGCTGAACAGCATCCCAAACCTCGGCAACGGTCATGGGTTCGCCATACCGAACCAGAGCGCCGTGATAGCACTGCTCTTTGCATTTACCGCAGGATTTGCAGCGGGAATAATCGATGCGGTGTTCCCCTTCGCCGGCCTGGATGGCATGATTGGGACAGGCATCCAGGCATTTTCCACAATTTGCGCAGAGGGTTCGGATAAAGCCGATCAGCGGCGATCCCGGCAGGCATTCCGGATTGGCACACCACTGGCATGCCAGCGGACAGCCTTTGAAAAAAACAACGGTTCGAATCCCGGGGCCATCATGAATGGAAAAGCCCTGGATGTTCGTGATGATTGCACTCTGCATCGTCATTCCGACAAAGGATACATCGGCAATGATGAAATTGCTATTTCTTAGAGTCTCCACAAAGTTAGAGAAAGCTCATTAGCTCTAAGACATAGACGCCTCGCAAAATCAGCCGGCCAGTACCGAAGCATCCAGTGCATGCACACCGGCATCGCAGGTAAACTCGGAGGCGGTGGTATACGCGGATTCATCGCTGGCCAGGTAAACAAAAAGTCCGGCAATTTCGGGTGGGAACGCAATGCGTTTGAGCGGGGCCGGTCCCGCCATGGTCTTCAGGCGTTCTTCCACGCTTATTCCGGCCGCGTGCGCCGTTTCTTCCAGCCTTCGATCGAACATTTCCGAGCGGAAGGCGCCGGGCAATATCACATTGCTGCGAATTTTTTGGTCACCGAAATCCATGGCCACCTGTCGCGAAAGCCCAAGCAATCCTGATTTTGCCGAGCAATACGCCGCTGCAAATGGAAGGCCCCGAATCGCACCAATCGATGCAACATTAATAATGGAGCCGCCACCGGCCCGGAGCATATGCGGAATCGCATATTTCATTACAAGAAACGGTCCGGTCAGATTGGTGTCCATCACCTTTTGCCAGAGATTGATCTCCATGTCGACGACTGTTCCCGGAACTCCCATCGCGGCATTGTTTACTACGATGTCCAGTTTGCCTCCGAAAGCCGCAGCGGTTTCCACCATGCGCTGCACATCTTCCAGCTTGCTGACATCCGCGACGCATACGGTGATCTGACTGCTGGAAAAACGCCCAGCCATCTTGTCCAGTTCTTCACGGCGACGGCCGGTAATGCAAACCTTGGCTCCTTCGTTGATGAATGCCTCGGCAACAGCAGCGCCAATGCCCGTGCCGCCTCCGGTAATCAATGCCACCTTTCCCTGCAATCTCATGCGCTTCTCCTGTTGAGTAAAGCTCGTTGGATTCGAACTGTATCTCTATACGAGGATGGGCCTTTTTGCAAATAAATTGGTGACCCTGGGGACCGGCAAAAAGTCGAACTCAAAGAGATAAGTTGAGAACCCGATTGACAGTTGATCCGGGACTGGAATTAAATGAACGGCATATCGGATGCAGGGCATGCACGCCGCATGTCTTTGCATCATCTTAAAGGAGCTAGTATGGGAGACCCCAAGGAACCTAAAGCTGTGGTTAGCACTAATCTCGAATTGCCTGCGGGCGTTCACAACTTCGAAGTTGATGACCTTGCAGACAAGGCGCCCGATTCGGACCCGATCAAACGGGTTATCTATATCGACGAGAGGATCATACCGGGATCGTTCTATGTTGAAGCTTGCTGGGTCGTGGGCTCCGTACCGAGGTCCCATCCGGAACACACCCATCCGGACTACGATGAAATTGTCGGCTTTGTCGGCAGTAATATGGAAGATCCCAATGACCTGGGTGCGGAAATCGATTTCGTCGTTGGCGATCAGAAGATGACGATCACCAAAACCTGCTTTATTCACGTGCCTGCCGGGGTCAGTCATGGCGGGCTTTGCTTCCGAAAAATTGACCGGCCGGTGTTTCAGATCGCGATGTCCCGGATGCCCGCCTTCTCAAGCATTCCACCTACATAGACATCAGTTATTTACGGAATTCGTGGCGCACATGATCGCCACGAATTCCGCAATACTCGGCAGGCTTTGCTTGCTTGCAAATTTACATCCGGCCGCCGGCCGCAATTGGACAGCCTCTTCTCGCCGAAGGCTATTCCGCGGCAACAGTCAACGGCTGATCGAGTTGGAAGGTCAGGATTGTCTCTGCCGGCACCTTGATCGAGCCGCCTTTTGTGATGGCCTGGGTCACCACACCTGCTCCTGCTCCGGACGCGGCACCAATAGCCGCTCCCTTTCCGCCACCGGCAATTGCTCCGATAATCGCGCCCAGCGCAGCTCCACCGCCGGTATAGGTGGCGGTACGCTTATTCGCGCCCATTCCCTGTTTCCCGACCTTGCTGATCGCGGCAGTCTGAATGGCATAACGCTTGCCGTTGATCGTTACGGATTTCAGGTCAAGCACCAGATCTGATGTCCCACGAAAGCGCCCGCCCTTGGATGCCGATTTGATCACAATCTCCGTATTGGAGCGAGCTGGAATGACCACGTCCCCGGATGCATCCACAACATTTTTCGTAACCTCTCCCGAGAAGGTCTGCTCTTCAGTCGCGGTTGCAGAATTGATGGCCTCAAAAGTACGAACGGCCACCTTGGTTCCGACCGGCAGTTCGTACATCGGCTTCAATTTTTCTGCTTTCTCCGCTGCTTCCGGCTGCATTCTCTGAACCGGAGCGGCAGGAGTTTTCACGACAGCGGTCGGAGCCTTGGCGTTTGGCTCCGGCGAAGTCGATTCGGTCGAAGGGACAGCGGAGGGTGGGGTATCCACCGCGGGAGCGGGTGCGGCATCCGCGTATTCAATGGACCGGACCTGGTCCATGGGAATCGTTCGCGTAATCTTGTCATCACCGGCAACAGCAATTTCCTTCTCCGAACTGGACACCACATTTCCTGAGGTCGTTGTCCCATCCTTCATCGTTACCGTTGCATGCTTCGGAGGCTGCGATGAGGAAGTGTCCGTCTGGTTCTTTGCGCAGGAAGCAAAAATCAGCGCCGCAAAAACAACAGCGGCAAAAGCCAAAGACCGCTTCATGATAGGTGTTCCTCCTTTATTCAAGTGAAATGACATTACATCCCAACAGTATACACCGTCCCTACAGTGGACACGTCTTGACCTGAATTCACAAAATACGGGATGGCCAGATTTACCTATCCACAAATGAGCATATTTGCTTATACCAAATTCTAGAGCAACCGGGATCTAATATTATGGAGGATTATAGACAAACGGGAGGTTCTGATGGTTAAGACCGTTTTAGTGAGTTTCGTCCTATCGTTATTCCTGCTCAATGCTTATGCGGGAATTCCGGAAGTCGGCATGCAAGCGCCGCCGTTTATGCTCAAGAATCAGGATGGGGTTGATGTAAAACTCAGCGACTTCAAAACGAAGTGGGTTGTCCTCTATTTTTATCCAAAGGACTTCACCTCCGGCTGCACCTTGGAAGCTCGCAATTTTCAGCATGATCTGGCGAACTATGAAAAGCTGGGCGCGGTGATTATTGGCGTCAGCGTCGACTCAGCGGGATCGCACAAAGATTTTTGCTCGAAAGAAGGGTTAGGCTTCAAACTGCTTGCGGATACCGACCATAGGGTATCGGCGCTTTACGGCTCGCTTGGAGAGTACCAGGGAAATGCCATGGCATTGCGGAATACATTCATCATTGATCCAGGTGGGAAGATTGCCAAAATCTTTCAGTCGGTAAAGCCCGCAACCCACAGCGCTGAGGTACTGGCCGCGCTCGCCCAGCTGCAGCATTAAACTGAGAGCGCCGCCGTCTCGCCCGATGCATTTGCTTTTTAATAATTGCTGTTCTTTCGCCCCTAGGGCTGAGATCGCCTTCAGGCTTGCCTGGCTTTTTGAAGTATCGCAGCCAGCTGCTGCCGCGAAAATGGCTTCTGAAGAATATAAGTTTCCGGATCCATCACTCCCTGGTGCTCGAGAATATCCGCGGTCCAGCCAGACATAAAGATACATTTCAGGCCCGGGCGTAATGACCAAATCTTGTTCGCCAGGTCGTGTCCATTCATTTTGGGCATCACAACATCGGACAGCAATACATCAATATCCCCGGGATGTGTTTGAGCCGAGCGGATCGCTTCATCCGGAGTTGCTGCCGGCAGAACCAAATAGCCCAGGTCTTCCAGCATTCTGGTGGTCAACCTCAAAATGGAACCTTCATCTTCAACAAGCAAAACCGTTCCCTGCCCTTTTGCAGCCGACAGGGATCTATCCGATGTCCCGGCAGTGCTTCCCTGAAAACGAGGCAGATATATTTCAAACTTGGTGCCGGCTCCCTGTTTGCTTTGAACTTTGATATAGCCGCTGTTCTGTTTCACAATCCCATATACGGTCGACAATCCCAGTCCCGTTCCCTTTGTAGCATCCTTCGTTGTAAAGAACGGTTCAAAAATATGCTGCAGGGTCTGTTCATCCATCCCGACTCCGGTGTCTCTTATCGAGAGACACACGTAGTCGCCAGAGACCCAGTTGTCGTGCCCGGCCCCATACTGCTCCGTAACGGTTACATTTGCAGTTTCAATGGTCAACGTGCCGATCCCCTGAATCGCATCCCTGGCATTGACCGCGAGATTGGCCATTATCTGGTCTACCTGGGAAGGATCCATCCGGATGGTCCAGAGACCCTCTCCAGGATTCCATTCCATTCCGATATCTTCGCCGATGAGCCGTTTGAGCATCTTGGCCATGCCGGAAACGGTTTCGTTCAGATCCAGCACTTTGGGAACAACGGTTTGTTTCCGGGCAAAGGCCAACAACTGTCGCGTGAGATCGGCGGAACGCTGTGCTGCTTTCTGAATCTCCTTCAAATCGTCAAAGAGGGGTTGCGAGATATGCACCTGGTCCAGCGCGAGCTCAGTGTGGCCGAGAATGACGCCAAGCATATTGTTGAAGTCATGGGCGACGCCGCCCGCCAGGCGGCCGACCGATTCCATTTTTTGTGCCTGGACAAAGAGCTCCGTCATGGTCTGCTTCTCGACTTCAGCCCGCTTGCGTTCTGTGATATCGCTGAAGATGACAGCAAATTGCCCTGGGGCGGTCTGGTAGGCAAATACATGGAACCAGTAATCCAGGGCTTCGCTATAGCCCTCAAAGTGGATGGGAGTGCCGGTCAAGGCAACCTGGCCATAATTGTCAATCCGCTGCGGCTCGATATTCGGGATCACCTCCGTAACACAGCGTCCCTGCAGTTCCGCACGCTTCAGGCCGGTCAACCGCTCAAACGCCGGGTTCACATCGAGAAACCGGTAGTCGTAGGGAATGCCTTCGGCATCCGCAATGATTTCGTGCAAGGCAAAACCCTCGGTCATGTTGTTGAACAGGGACCGATACCTTTCTTCGCTTTCCTTCAGCGCGCGCTCATCATTCTTTCTGTCAGTAATATCATGTGAGACACCGACAATTCCGATGATATTTCCTTTTTCATCCTGCCAGGGTGCCTTGATTGACAGGAATGACCGCCGTCCATCAACCGTATCAATGATCTCTTCCAGCTCCGCAGGATTTCCGCTCTCGACGATGCGTCGATCGTTTTCAAGAATGGCTTGCGCTGTCTGCGGATCATCGAAGATTTCCCGATCATTCCGGCCTAATGCCTGTGCCTCCGTTTTCCCAATAATCTGCAGCACAGCAGGGTTTGCCATCAACCATCGACTATCCCGGCTCTTGACATAAATGGCATTCGGCGAATTCTCGATGACAGCCCGGAGCAGACTTTCGCTGCGTCGCACAGACTCTTCGGCGCGCCTGCGTTCGGAAATATCCACCAGGGTCGTCAGTGCCACCTTTTCGCCCTTGACAGTCAGCACAGACGAAGAAAACTGCGCCGTGAAGAGTTCTCCGGACTTTTTCCGGAATTCCTGCTCCCAGCCTCGAACTGAACCTTTGTCTTTCAGCGTCTGCAGGAATATGGCGGCATCTTCCTCGCTCGTCCAGATGTTCAGGTCGGTGGCGGAACGACCGATCACCTCTTCGCGATGCCGCTCATTGAGCGCCATCCAGGAATCATTCACCTCGAGAAATGTGCTGTCTTCCAAACGGGTCATCGCAAGGGCGGCGGGGTTGCCGGCAAAAGCTCTCGAGAATTTCTCTTCCGACAAGCGCACCATCTCTTCCGACTGTTTGCGTTCGGTAATGTCCCATGCCAATCCGTTTACCCAGCGCGGTTTCCCATCGGTGTCCCCAACCAGTTTTCCCCGGGCATTGATATACCGGATACTGCCATCCGGCCAAACGACGCGATATTCAACTTCCAGAGGGCTGCTCGTCTCAACGGCTCTATTCAGAGCCGCCGTAAGAAGCGGCCGATCATCCACATGCACTAACTTAAAAAACTCCTCGGAAGACACAAAGGAGCAGTCCGGGTCCATCCCCAGGCAGCGGCAGACCTGTTTATCAAAGTGCTGCGTCCTGTCCTGCAGGTCCATGCGCCAGATTCCCATTCCGGAGGAACTCAAGGCCATTTCCAGGCTTTCATGGCTCTCCCGGAGTTCATTCTCTATCTGAACACGATCCGTGATGTCGAGACTGATACCTCCAACAAACTGCTCCCCGGCTGCGTTGCTAAAGGAAAACTTCGAAGACAACCAGAAGCTGTGAGCGCCATTGGCCTCAACCAGTTCTTCCAGAATCTTCTTCCTGGTATTTGATGCAAGAACTGCAAGATCATTGTTCCGAAACTGCCGTGCGACTTCCTGGGGGAAAAAGTCCGCATCCGTTTTTCCGAGCAGGTCCTTCTGCCGCACACCAATCCGCTCTTCAACCCTGCTATTGGCATAGGCATACCGGCCATGCGCATCCTTGATCCAGGCATGCGTCGGGCTCATGTCCATAAACAGGCGGAATCTTTCTTCCGCCTCAATTCTGGCACTCTCGTTTTGTTTTCTTTTCGAGATATCCTGCAACGCCGTAATAACCAAATCTTCGCCGGCCACATTGATCAGTTCCGCCGAAAACAACGCCAGGAAAGGCTGACCCGATGATTTCTGCAGCGTTATTTCGCGATTTCGAATCTGTCCGTCAGCACGCAGCTCGTCCACAATCCTGGCTCTCAATTCCTTTTCGGGCCAAATGTTCAGAAGAGATGTTGGCCTGGCAATCGATTCGTCCCGGTTGAGTTCGAATAGGGCGGCACAGGCATTGTTCGCTTCCAATATCAGTCCGTCACTCAAACGCGTAATGGCAATGGCTACAGGGTTTGATGTGAAGGTCTTCAGGTAAACCTCGGGAGCAACGGGAGATTGAAGTGGCTTGATAGGATTATCCTCATTGGATTCCGTATGCTTTACATCGCTGTCTGGTCTTTTCGCTGGAGTAGTTTTGGGAGCGGATGATTGCATAGTGACATCTTTCAAAAATACAGGTTTCTCCCCAATGCCTTCAGGTGGCTTGGGAGCTTTTCTCCTATTTGTGCGCGCGATGAAGGTGAGATTGTACTCCTGAAGATCCGAAAATCCGGTCGAAATCTGCGCGGGATTGTGTTTTATCGCTAATATCCCGCGATGCCGGTTCTAAAATCGCAGCGCCAGTTTACCGTAGGCCATGCGAGGGACCTCAGAGGGATCGTGATTATCCCTGTCCGCCCCCCACTCCCGATGCTGTTTGTTCAGAAGATTCTGGCCTACTATGGAGAATTCCCAGTGGTCGGAAATCTGATACCCGAACCTGGCATCCAGTTCGACATAGCCATCCACGCTCAAGACCGGCATTTCGCTTACATAGCGCGTACTGATATCGAATTCAAAGCGCCGTCTGAAATCCATGATGGATTGGAATGAAAGCTGGTTAGCCGGGTTTTGTCCCTCCTCGGCTTTTGATCGCGTATCCTTGCTATTGGCATCCGGAATGAGGTTCATGTGCAAATAGCTGTATCCCGTCTTCAGTTGCCACCAGCCCGTCAACTTCAAGTCAATTGCTATCTCCACTCCATACGTTCTGCCGCTCATCAGATTATCCATCCGAAGTGGAATGACACGGTGCGTGGGGGAGGGTGAAGTCTCGACAAATGGAGTTTCCGGTTCAAATGTCCTGAGCTGGTCGTAGAAGTTATAAAACAGCCCCACATCAAAATAGACCCTGTTATGGGGTTGCGTGCGATATCCCGCCTCCAGGGCCAGCACATCTTCGTGATCAATCGTATGGTTGCCAAGTATCCTCAGCACGCTGGGCATGCTGCCAGGAATAACCGTCGGGTTGTGCCGGCTGTCGGACTCGATGCGATCAGGCGTTCTTATGGCCCGGGAGATCGAGGTCCAGAAGGTATTTTTCTTATTGGGCATCCAGGCCAGATTTGCGCTGGGTTCAAGTTCCGCCCCGGTGTAGTCGTTATGCTCGAATTTTGTTCCGACGGTAAATACCAACTTGTTCTTAACCAGGGAAATGGAATCCTGCACAAATCCGCTATAAAGCTTGTCCGTTCGGCGGGCCGGATCAAAGGAAAAGAAGAACGAGTCCCCGATAGAATCATGCGTAATGCGGAATCCCAGGCCCCAGAGTATTTCGTGGTTATCACGCCAGATGAATCGTCTCTGGAAATCCACGTCAAAGGTGTGCAGCCCTTCGCTTAATCGGACGTTCTCGCGCACGGAATGATCATAGTATGCCTGCAGCTGGAAATCCGAACGCGCCGAATATCGACGCTGCCAGCGTCCAACCGCGTTGAATCCCTTCATTGTAGCGCGGTCAATGACGTTCTGAACGTAGGGAGCGGTCAAGCTCGGCAGAGCTAACGGTTCGCCGGCCTCCCCTTTGTAAATATCAGCCTGGAACGACAATGAATCACGATTAGACAAGTTAGAGTCTGCGCGAAATCCGGCACGAACAGCTTTCCAATAATCTCCGGAGGCAGTGCCGTCGGCATCGGCAGACTCTTCGTCATTGAAATATTTGGCGTATGCCCGGTAGTAACTGCCCTGTGAAAGGCTGCCTCCATATCGAACTCCAAATGACCCGTGGTCTTTGGATCCGACAGCTGCGGTCGCAAGCGATCCCGTGGTGGCCGCCGAGTGCTTGGTAATAATATTGATGATGCCATTGACGGCATTGGCGCCCCAGAGGCTGCTCCCGGGACCACGAATAACTTCGATCCGGTCGACGTCGTCCAGCAGCATATCCTGCGTATCCCAGTAAACACCGGAAAAAAGCGGGGAATATACGGTTCTCCCGTCGACAAGCACAAGAAGCTTGGAGGCAAAGCGGCCGTTAAAGCCTCTCGACGTAATCGCCCACTTGTTCGTATTGATGCGGGCAACGCTCATTCCCGGCACCATTCGCAGGGCATCCGGAATCGTGGTTACGCCCGACCGGCGGATGTCCTCTCCGGTGAGGACATAAGCCGCGGAAGGAGTTTCAAAGGCTTTTTGCGGTTTTCTGGATGTTGAGGTAATAGTCACATCCAGGTTCATTAGTTCTTCCAGGGATAGTTGTGTAAGCGCTCCTGCCGGGTCCTTCGCACCATTCTGTGCGGCGGCCGGGCCGGCGGAAATGCCCAGGAAAAGAATGACGAAACAGACGGCAGCCCGCACAGGGATCAAGCTTCGCGATGAAAGCTGCATGCACCGCCCCCGATTATCAACAGTCACCAACCGTCTCATCCTTCAACTCCAATCCTATAACTGCGATCGCATCCTGAAAGAAAATCAAACTTCTATGGATTCATTGGTCAGCCGGCCCTGAAGTGCTGTCCGGACTTTGCCATATTCTTCAATGATCCGCGAAACCAGGTCCCCTACGTCGGACAGCTCGTCTTTTCTGCACGCATTGTCCAGTTCTCTGCTTATTTTGGAAAGATCATCCGCACCCACAATGGGGCTGCTTCCTGCGAGGCTATGCGCAGAACGGCCCATCCCCTTTGCGTCTCTTGCCTGCCAGGCATCCGTCAGCGTCTGCATCAGCATATCGGAACTCGATATATATTTTCGGATGGAGGAAACTACGTAATCCTCTTCGCCTTCTTCCTGAAGTTCGGCAAGTAGATTCAGGGCATCTTCATTGATGGGAGATCCAGTGCTTTGGCCGGGGGTATCCTGGGAGGATGTCGGCATCATTTCGCCGGAATCGGCAATCGGCTCTGAATCTGCGGATGCCTGGCCGGCTACCCAACGGTCAAGGACGGCCCTGATGCCGCCCAAATTGAACGGTTTGCTCAGATAGTCATCCATCCCGGCGTCCAGGCACTTTTCGCGGTCTCCCCGCATTGAATGAGCGGTCAGCGCGATGATGGGCACATGGATGGAATCTCCTCGTTCCTTCTCGAGGAGGCGAATCGCCGCCGTTGCCTGGTAGCCATCCATGACCGGCATCTGACAGTCCATCAGGACCAGATCATAGCGGCCCTTGGAATAGGCCTGCACGGCATCCCGGCCATTTTCCGATATGTCCGCCCCGCACCCAAAATGCGCGAGCATTCCGGAAACCACAGTCTGGTTGACTATATTATCTTCTGCAACCAGGATGCATCGCCCGGCAAACCTCTGACTGTTTTCGGCCGCATCATCCGAACTCAAAGCACTGAGTTGCTCTGCCATGGATGCTTCCTGAGACTCCAGCCCATCCACATTGGGTGATAGCGACATTTCAATGTTGAAGAAGAACCGGGCGCCTTTGCCCACCTGACTTTCACAATCCAGCTGGCCGCCCATGAGGGAAACCAGTTGGCTCGATATGGCCAGGCCAAGGCCGGTGCCGCCATATTTGCGAGTGGTCGTTCCATCCGCCTGTGAAAAAGCCCGAAAAAGCCGCTTGCGATTTTCAGTCGAGATGCCAATGCCTGTGTCCGTTACCGAAATGCTCAGCAAAACTCTTCCGGCATCTGTCAAGGCAGTGGATGCCCGTAACAGGACCTCCCCCTTCTCCGTAAACTTAATGGCATTCCCAACCAGGTTGATGATGATCTGACGGAGCCGGATCGGATCCCCCTGCAAAAATGTCTGTGTTTCTTCGGGCACAACAACGGCGAGTTCAAGCTTCTTGGCCCTGGCATGAGGCGAAAGCAGTTGTACCGCTTCGTCGATCAAGGTGCGAAGATTAAAATCGACAGTTTCCAGCTGAAGTTTGCCGGCTTCGATCTTCGAAAAATCCAGAATATCGTTGATAATCGTCAGCAGAGATTCTCCCGATCCACGGATGATTTCCGCGGACCGCCGCTGCTCCCGATCAAGCCTGGTCTCCAGAAGCAGATCGACCATCCCGAGAACACCATTCATGGGAGTGCGAATCTCATGGCTCATGTTGGCAAGAAACTGGGACTTCAGACGACTGGCCTCTTCAGCCGCTGCTTTAGCCTTTTCCAGACTCTCAACCGTGGCTTCAAGTTCGGCCTTCGCCCGTGACAGGTCCACGGTGCGTTCGGCAATCATAATTTCCAGGTCGGAGCTGTATCGCATCAAGACTGTATCGCGGTCATGAATCTCATGGATCATTTCATTGAAATGATCTATCAGCGCGCCAAACTCGTCATTGCTCGGTTTTTCAACGCGTACGTCATAATGTTTTTCCTGCGTCACCTTGCTCATCGAGTTCATCAAGGCCAGAAGCGGCGCGGAAAACACTTTTTGCATCTTCGCCGACAGCAGAACAACCCCAACAAGCGTTATGGCCACGACAGATATCAATACAATGGTGTAATTCTTGAGTTTGCCGCGAATTCCCTGCCTGTCATCCACAAGATGAACCGCGCCGACATACTGGCCCTGGCTTAGAACAGGCCGGATGACGTGAACATACCGTCCGGTTCGATAGGCTATCTGACTATGCTCCTTGAGTTCCGTCGCAAGAGGCGGCCGGTTCGGATAAGCGTTTGCCAGCTCCCGCATCAATGCCTGGACATTAGTATCTCCGCGTTGATACGTGCTGTAAGGGTTGCCCTTTCCGTCATAAAGGACTGCCCCCGCAATCCCGGATCGCACGGATAACGATTTAAGATTGTCCCGGGCTGCCTGCTCATCCTGGAAGGTCATTGCGGCAGCACTATTCAAGGCGACAAGATCGGCCATAGAACGCAGTTCTTCCACCAGATTTCTTTCGGAACTGACTTTCTCGTTGATGACCAGTGCAATCGACACTGGCAACAATGCCAGAATGGCGGTGAGGCTTAGCAGCCAGAGCAGCTTGGTCCGGATTGGGAGGTCCCGCATTCGAATGGCTCTTGTTGGCATTTTCATTGGGCTCCCACTACCGTAGCCAGCTTTAGGAGATGTGAACTGAAGCGAAGGTTTTGCCGGCGAGCATTTTCCACATTAATTTCAAAACCCAGTTTCCCGCCTTTATTGATCAGGCCAATCACCCCACCAATGCGGGCAAAATTATTTACCTCCCCAATGGTTAATACAGGCTTATGACTGAGGGCTGCCAGAATGCGCAGTTGATCGGCGTGATCCACTTCGCGGCTCATGAAAAGTACCTGGCATCCGTCCATGTTCGCCGAATCATTGGCATTTCGAATTCGAATGGTCTGTGAGCCCACGGGCTGACCGTTGATAGCCTCAAAGCCTGATATCGTGCTATCGCTGCCCATAAGGCAAAGGTCGCAGGTATTCGGTAACCTGGAGCCGTTCGTCGGACTCGTCCATTGGACATACCGTGCAAAATTGAGAACGAATGCGGATTTGACGGAGTACTCTTCCAGCCCACCGGCCGCCGAATCTACGCGGCGCGGCAGAAGGATATTCACTATCAACCCAAGGCTGATAAGAACTGCAGCAGCGCTATATCGATTCAGTGCGCGAGTCATAGCAGACAACGGTTTCTGCGGAGCGAGGTGAATGCGGGCGGCAAAGCCCTATCCAGTCTTGCTTCCAGCTTAAGAAGCTAGTATCGGCATATCCAGGACTTGGCTTTAAGTATGGATAAAACTGTAATTTATTGATATTGCAGTTTTTATCAACTTTTGAAGGGGATACTGCAGGGAGCGCCGCCGTCTCGCCCACTGCGGCATACTATTGGTCGAGCGCGAAGGCTTGCCACCGCCATCGGCTTTTATGGTTTTCAAAGGCGGCAGTAGCGGCTTTTTTAGCCCTGCCCTGACTTGCAGGCAGCAGAGGTTTGTTGGCCTCGAAACGCGGAAGCCAACAATTCTTTGATCTTGAGAACGGTGTTCCAATTACGGCCTGTTCCGCGAGTTCCAAGTTTCTGCTCCATCAGCGCATTCGTCAGCCTGGAATGACCGATCCCATCCGGAAAGGTCACATAGAGTTGCCGGCCTTTGAGCCCAACGAGTTCAGGTCCACGGATCGCCGTTCGCAGAGCCTCGACATCCCTGGTCGCTGGCGCACTCTTCAGACAGATCACCACAAGATGGCCGGGATCCTGTGCCGCCTCCCTGGGGAAAGGATTGTCCCTAATCAGCGCAGTCCACTCCTCCGCGGAACGAATAAAAAAATCAGTGTTCAAACCCAATCTCCTGCCGGCCTCCGATTCGAGAGTGTGTTCCAATTGTTCTTCAGATCCGGCTTTGGTGCTGAAAATCAGGTTCCCGCTTTGCAGCAGCGATTTGGGGTCAACAAAACCGCATCGAGTCAGGAGATCGCGCAAATCCTCCATCGCAACCTGCTTGTGGCCTCCGACATTGATTCCTCTCAGCAGCGCAACATAGGAGATCATGGGAGTTCAGCGGATGGCAAAGGGGGTCGGCACAAGAGATCCGATCCCCCTGCCTGGACGATCAATGAATCGTGGATGTTTGGGATATTTCATCTTTGGCCGGTGCAACGACGTCTTCCGCGGTCCACTCATAGCCAAGATAGGAATTCCATTGCAGCAGTTCCTCCCGAAATTCATCATAGCTTTTCTGGAGTGTCTGATAGAACTTTGCACTTTCCAATGCAATGGCTCCGAAGTTAGCAGCCACACCGGCGAAGGAAGCATCCGCATCGGTAAAGGTTCGAGGGTCGGAAGAATAGACCCTCATGACACCGATGACTTCTTCCCTTAATCTCACCGGAACGCTCAGGATGGATGCAATCCCCTCCTGCGCGACCTGCTTCCTGAATTGAATCCGGTCATCGGTGGTGGCGTCCTTCACCGCCACCGCTTTGCCTTCCAGCGATTCGGACATGCTCCTGTCGGTTAAAACGGGCCCGATTCTGGCATACCAGTTGCTCAATCCATACGCAACAATCCGAAGGAGTTCCTTTTTGTCAGGCGTAAGCAGCAGCAATGAACAGCCTTTTGCATCCATTGCCAGCGCCACATTTTCCACAATGGAGTGAAGAATATCCTCAGGAGAACGAGCGGAATTCAGCGTTGTGGCCAATTGATACAAACTATGGAAATACGTTTTTTCGATTCCCTCCATAACCGTACCTCCTCAGCCTTATTGACATAAGTATACTCTTCCGCTCGAACGGCTGCAGAGGACGCCGGTTATTTGTACGGTATATTGCTGCCGACTTAAAAACTGAAGGCGGTGGCAACCACCGCCTTTCATATGCCTAGCCGAAACGCGGATGCTCCCGGCTACTTTTTGGGTTGCTTGAGCGCTGAACGCAGCTTATCTGCCAGCGTTCCAAAACCCTCTTGGGGAGAGTCCTGGCGTTCCGACCACTCGCGCACCTCTTCGGCTTCGCGTGCTTCAATGATCGCCTTGGCGCTCAGGCGGATCCGTCGTCCCGATGGGTCGACTTCAAGCACGCTGACCTCCACCTCCGCTCCAACCGGAAAGACCTTTTGCACTTCGCTTTCCTTCCCAACTCCAGTCTCGTTCATGGGGATCAGGCCGGTTTTTCCGGGAGCAAGGAAAACGAAGACTCCAAACTTCTCGTGTCGTTCGACCTTTCCCTTCAACCGGGCACCCGGGACAATGCCGGGTTTGCGACCGGCAGCAACACTGGTGGCCGCCGCCGAGCCCTCTCCGACCAGCGCGACGCCGATCCGTTTTTGATCGAGATCTATAGATAGAACCTCAAAGGTGCCGGACATCCCAGGGGAAACCTGGCTGGACCACCCTCCCGACAGGGTAGGGGCAAATGTGGAAGCGTGGGCCAGCCCTTCGATTCCCGGCTCGAGTTCCACGAATGCTCCGAATTCGGCGACACGCGTAACGCGGCCGGACCGTTGTTGGCCTACCGCGTAGCTCTCTCCCACTTTCGACCAGGGATCCGCCGAGAGCTGCTTCAGTCCGAGCGCAATCTTCTGCTTGTCATCCACCCGCAGCACTTTTACCGTGATCTCTTCGCCCGGTTTGACAATCTCGGAAGGAGAGGACACGCGTGACCATGACATCTCGGATACATGCAGCAGACCCTGAACTCCGGCACCCAGGTCGACGAATGCGCCGAAGTCTCGAATAGAGGTCACACGCCCCGGCAAAACCGCACCGGGAACAATCTTTTCCCGAACAGCCGCGGCATTCGCCTGCTGTTCCTCCTCAAGGAGAACTCTGCGGGAAATGACGATGTTCTTGCCGCCGTCCTTATATTCGATAATCCGGAATTGATAGAGATTACCTGCATGCGGAATCGCGTCCGCGCCCCGGACATCAATCTGGGAAATCGGACAGAACGCCCGGTTGCGGCCAAGCCGCACCTCGTAACCACCCTTTACTTCGCGTTCAACTTTTCCTTCCACGGGCAGGCCGCTGTGAAAAGCATCCTCAAACTGGCGATCGCTGGCAGCGGCTCCCGCCAATCTCCGAGAGAGTGTGATCCCGCCCGATGTAGACAGCACCATCGCCTGAATGCGATCCCCGACGGAAACCTCTATCTGGCCCTCGGCATTTTTCACTTCATCGATATTGAGAACCGCTTCGCCCTTGCCTCCAACATCAACCAGGGCAACCTCGGGACCGATCGAAACGATAGTCCCCTCAACCAGCTCACCTTTTTCGAGCTGTTTGGTTTGAAGCGAAGCCTCGAACATTGCGGCAAAGTCTTCTTCTTCCGGATCACTCACAGCATACTCCTCCGTTTATTTGGTCTCGGTTCGCCGGGAGGCTCTTGTCAGCCTGGACGCGACGAACAAGCCCCGATTGTACCAACGGGATTCATCCAGAAGAAGCAGGAACCGCTCGGCCCCAACTTGGGCAGCCGGAGGTTAATAAGGATGCTGCTTCTGACTTCTATACTTTTCGCAACTAATATTATTATTAAGTTATCAAGGAAATATTTCCCGATCCGAGAATAATTTCCCGCCAAACAGCCTCAAGGAACCGTAACGGCCAGTCCCCCGGATTATGCTCCGCGATACGCCCTAGGCATACGGCAAGCTGAAGATAGGGTTCATTCAGCGCCATGCCACCTCGCTTCTGGCCAACGAATTGCTTTTATCAGGCAACTGATAACGAGTGTTGTGAAATTTCTGGGATCGTCTGGGGAGTAGTGTGCTTCCGACGCATCCCGGCGGTTCATTCCCATACATCCAGGGAACGCGCGAAAGGCACTAAATAATAATCCAAACGTGCCGATGAGAAAGGCAGACTTTATTACTTGCATTATTTCGCAAGTAATAATATTAGTGAAGTAGCCTGGTTCCATCCACGCCTTCAATCTGGAACGGTCCTCCGACCCCACACGGGGAGACACGTACGTTGAATGTACCGTTTAGTACCCGGAAGGAGAAACCATTTATGTCCAGCTGCATGGCAGATCTACGGGGAACCCCCCCGCTCAAGCCGAACATGCCTGAGAAACCGGCAAGCCCAAACTCCGGCAATCGTCTGAGAATTACCATCGGAATCGGCCTATTCCTGAGCATATTCCCGGCCGCGTTTGCGTTGAGCTCTTACCTGACTACGTTCGTCAATACCTATCCCGCAGCAAAATCGACTTCACTCAACAGCTGCGTTCTCTGCCACGTTAACCCGGCAGGAGGAGGCACGCGCAATGCCTACGGAGAGGCGTTCCGAACCGCGGGACACAGCTTTACAGCAATCGAAGCCGCCGATTCCGACGGTGACGGATATACGAATATACAGGAGATCAACGCCGGAACATTTCCCGGAGATTCAACCAGCCACCCCGGAGGAACCACCGATACAACGCCTCCGACTGTGACCAGCTTTACCATACCTTCGACCTCGTCCTCACTGACGGTTTCGATAACCCAGTTCGTCGCAAGCGACAATATGGGCGTGACCGGCTATCTGCTGACAACCTCTTCAACAAAGCCGACTGCCTCTGCATCCGGATGGGCAACAACTCCTCCGGCCAGCTACACCTTCAGTGCAGCCGGAACGCAGACGTTGTATGCCTGGGCAAAGGATGCCGCAGCGAACGTATCGAACAGCCTGAGCCGGAGTGTTGTCATCACACTGCCGACGGGTCCCGATACCACCGCTCCCGTTGTAAGCCAGTTCAGTCTGCCTTCAACCTCGAGCACATTGGCAGTTTCGATTCTGGCGTTTACTGCCACAGATAATATCGGCGTGACCGGCTATCTGCTGACGGCCTCTTCAACAAAGCCGACCGCATCTGCAACCGGATGGGGAGCCACGGCGCCCGCAAGCTACACGTTCGCCTCGGTGGGAACAAAAACTCTATACGCCTGGGCCAAGGATGCCGCAGGCAACGTATCCGCGGCCAAATCGGCATCCACCAGCATCACGTTGCCTGCGACCTCTTCCATCAAGTCGATCAATTCGACCAGCCAGAACCGCTCCTCGCTGCCGCAGGTTCCGGTGTCGGAACAGAGCCGCACACAGCTTGCAGGCTACCAAATGGTCGCCGCCAATGACCTGGGAATGCACTGTCAGGATGTCGATCAGCGCGTAGCCAGCATTCTGCCGCCATTTAATGTTCTGCATGCACAGGTCATCAAGAAAGGCCATCAACCTGTCATCCTCGATGGAACACAGGCAGAGGTGGTCTACTCAGCGGCTTCGAACCCGCAGGATCCCGCACTGGCCAACCCGGTCCCCGGGATGGTATACAAAACAAATTTCTGGGATGTCAATCCCAGGACGGGCAAACCGATTGCCTATGACGCATTCGACGCCTATTATCCGGCCGGCATCCTGCAGCTCTTCCAGCTGTCCGGCGACGTTGGCCTTCCCGCCCCCAACCTGCAGTTGCTTTATCCGCTTAGCGGGGCAGGCAAGCTCACAGCCGATCAACAGGGAATGCCCAGCGCGACAGGACGATGGGTCACCCTTCCATACTCCGCGAATGTCCCGCAGCCATTCGCTCTCTTTTACAAGTTCTTCCCGTTTTTTAAGAACTTTGCCTTTGGATACAATCTCACCGGTATCAACTGGTTCTCGGGCGAAGGAATTCCGGCGACACCCTATGATGATCTTGGCCGCCAGAATCCCTATCCTCTGATGCGCCTTCAGTCCTATGCCGCTCAAGGCAACACGCAGGGGCTGAAGACCGGAACGGTGATGACTTCTCTGGATGTCGTCACTCCGGTCTCCGGCGAGGTAAGCTGCGGCAATTGCCATCTTGCAGCGCCATACGGCAACGGAATGGCCACTTCGGGAATCATCCCAGCCACCCCGTTGAATGATCCTCAATACGGAGCAGTTCCCTCGGCGGTCAGTCTTGAGTATGCTTTTGATGTCAATATTCTCCGCCTGCATGACCTCCGGAACGGGACGAACCTTCAGAACCAGACTCCAGTTTCCTGCCAGCGTTGTCACTATACGCCGGCTCTGGACCTTGCGCATGTAGGTCCTTCCAATGACAATGGCCGTCAGCAGACAACCCACGAGACGTTCTCGCGGGCGATGCATGCTTTCCATGGCAGCCTGGGAGTGTTCCCATCCATGCCATCACCGGCGGCCCGGAACGCTGCCACGCGAGACACCGTCCTCGGACAAACCTGCTACCAGTGCCATCCGGGGCAGGTCACCAAGTGCTTCCGCGGAGCCATGTATAACAGTGGAGCTGCATGCCAGGACTGCCACGGAAACATGGCCCAGATCGGCAACGATTTCTCCAAAACCGTTCCTACGAACGGCACGTTCACTGTCCGGGGAGACTTCTATACCAACTCGTCTACTCCGCGCGTTCCTTGGGCGAATGAACCGATGTGTCAGTCGTGCCATACGGGAGACATAAACAAGAATCTATCGACAGCAACCGGTGTTGTTAAGGCATCGGATGGACTGCGGCTGATCCAGGCCTTCAAGACCGGCGATGCCAATGCCAAACCGATTGTCGCCAGCAACCGACGCTTCGCCGAGAACCAGACCGGAAGCGGCTCCACAACCAAACAGGTTCTGTTCCGCCTCAGCAAGGGACACGGTGGAATATTCTGCGAAGGCTGCCATGGCAGCACCCACGCGGAATGGCCCAACGCAACCGCCAATGCCAATGACAACATTGCCGCGACGCAGCTGCAGGGACATACCGGAAAGATCGTCGAATGCGTTGCCTGCCACGGCAGCAATACTTTGACGACCTCCGATTTCGTCGGAAACTTTGATGCCAACGGCATGATGAAGGGACCTCACGGCATGCATCCGGTTGGTCAAAGCTGGATTTCAGGTCACCGTACGGTATTCAAGGACAGCCGGACACCGGCCGGAAATTGCCAGGCTTGCCATGGCAATCAATTGCAGGGCTCGGTACTGGCCAAGGTAGCGACCAACCGTAGCTTCAACGTGGAGCATTCAACCAGAACCCTGGCTCAGGGAACTCAGGTAAGCTGCACCCTGTGCCATGAGAATCCGTTGTATGAAGACTAGGAATCTCTCAATTTAAAGGAGACATGCGTGGGGCTTCGAGTCCCTTACAGGCTGAACGTGAAAACGAGCGACTGAATTCGACAACCAGCCCCACCGCATGACCGCAAATCCCACCGGCCGGTGCCTACATGCCCGGCCGGTGTTTTTTTTGGAAATCACTTAATTTTTAGATTCCCCTTCAATGGATTCTGGCAGCGGAGCATGGGTTACCTGATTGAAACAGACATAGCAGATGGGCCCTCTCTCCGTCTGCATTTTCATCCACTCAAACTCCGGTCCCAGATCACGCCCGCAAATGAAGCAGTTATTGGCACCTGTACTGTATTCTTCCATCGATGGATCCTCTCCCCGAAAACGGATACGGTCCTTTTTCAAAAATATCGTTAATGCAAAAACAATAGGCTGTAATTGACCTGCATCAAGTTTCCCGCATTTACTCCGTACTAGAATCGTATCTGAGGAATATGTCTCAGCAAAACTGCCGGATCACCCGGCAGCTCGATGATCGGGAGAATATCTGATGAAACTGATGAAAGGGTCGATGATCCTGACTCTCTTTGCTTTCCAGGTCGCGACCGCTCCTTCGAACGCACAGATGCAGTGTATATGCCACAGCAAACAGCCTGCCATGAAACGGATGCACGAAATGACAGGCAAAACCGGCTGCGGCAATTGTCATACCAAAGACGAAAACCTGATGTCGAAGAGGGAGGGGAAGGATCCGGCCGCCAAAGCCAACACGGAAAGACGACAGAAAGAGGATCGTCTTTGCGTCCCCTGCCATAGCAAAAAGGAAGGCATCGCAAAGGAAGCCGGTCTCAACAAGGACGCGATGGGAATTTCCGGTACGCTCTATTGCCCCAAGGACAAGCTGAAGCTTCCTCCGGATAGCAAACGTTGTCCCAAATGCAGCGGTCCTTTGTTGAATATGGATGCTCTCATGGCAACTTCAGCCCAAAGCCCTTCGAACGACATCTGCATGAATTGCCATTTGAGTGAAGAAATCCAGCAGATCAAACGGCACACTATTTTCAATAATGAAAAACTCAAGAAATGCCTGGATTGTCATACCGGACACAGCGATTGCGGCAACTGCCATCACTGACAATCTGAAAACCGGGAGCATCTCCATCTCCCGGGAATTGGAAAGGGAGTCGCTCCCGGCAGTAGTTCCAGCCTGATTCCCTGCCGGGTCAGGCTGGAGTCCAAAAAACAAATCCTTGACCTGGATCAATTACAGACCGGCGGATTGCATGAATAATGGAATCGATAGTGTGGACACAGCGGATGTTATGAAAGGAGCATTGCATGGCTGATTTAGCTGGAGTAAACGGAACCAGAAAAGATTTCAGGGTTGTCGGAAAGCCGAACCTTCCGGGAGTCCTGTCCTGGTCGCAGGCAACGGGTGCTGCAAGATTCGGAATTGACTATGCCGTTCCAGACATGCTTCACGCCAAGTTTCTCCGCAGTCCTTATGCGAACGCGCGCATCAAGAGTCTCGACATCACAAAAGCCAAAGCCGTTCCAGGCGTTGTGGATATTGTTACCTGGGAAGACGAGGACATGAAGAAACTGAGCAGCGGTGGCGACGGCGGCTTTTTCATGGGACCCAGCCAGGCCTTCCTGGACAATCTGGCCGATCAGGAAGGAGCCGAAGTGGGCGTTATCGTCGTGGCAGAAAATCCAGATATCTGCGATGAGGCGCTGCGGGCGCTCGTTGTGGAATGGGAAGAGTTGCCCTTTGTTGTGGACCTGCGCAAAGGACGAACCGCGGATGCGCCGGTCATCCGGCCGCCTTCGCCGGCCGGGAAAGGTGGCGGTGGATTTGGAATGGGCGGAGGCAATAATCCTCCCAAGAAAGGCAATGTCAGTTATTCCAATACCAATGACGGCGATGTCGAAAAGGGTTTCAAGGAAGCGGACCACATCCTCGAATATGACGTGAACACCTCCGCCTTTGCCGGTCATATCCCCAATCCTCTGGGCACCGTTGCCTGGTGGTTCGATGATCCTCTGCACGGAGAAGGCAAAAGCCTCCAGATAGAAGGGGTTCCCTGGGGACATGATCAGGTTGCCGGCATGAACCGCGTGTCGCCCGACAAGGTTTTCCAGAACTGCATGTTCGTAGGCGGCCGGTACTGTGACTGGGGCATCCGCAAATCGCAGCAGATCACTCCGCTGCTCGCCAAAAGAGCCGGCCGACCCGTTCGATGCGTCAACACCAGGGCGGATATGTACGATTTCAACCTGTGTCAGCGTTACGTGCATATGAAGATTGGATTCAAAAGCAACGGCCTGATTACGGCCATAGAAGATTTTTCAATTGCGGATGGTGGGATCCGTGGAAGCTCGATGTTCGGGAATACGATGGATCAGACCTACGGGCCCTATTTCACCACCAAGTGCCTGAACGTCAAACAGAGCATGGAGGTCGTGGACAGCAACACAGGAATGATGTATGTCAGCGGCCAGCACAATCCCATGGGCTGGGATACACTGATGGTTGGCATCTATCTGATTGCCGAAAAGCTCGGCAAAGATCCGATCGAAATCGCGACGCTGAATCTGCACGGGCCGACATCTCAGACCGACACGAATCCCGTACCCAGCTATGAGGCCTGCGTTGCGGCTGTAAAAAAGATGATGAACTGGAACTGGCATCAGACGGGCGCCAAAAAGCTGCCGGACGGCCGTATGCACGGAGCCAGCTTCCGCTACAATCAGTGCCCGCGCCATTCCGTATCGGGATACAACCCCAAACTCGAACTCCGCAACGGCATCGTGCATCTGCCCTCCAAGGGTCCCATCATCGGCCACTATGGCCTGGAAGCCAATGCCATGGTCGTGGCGGAAGAACTTGGCCTGGAGTTCAAGGATATCCGCATTGATCTGGATCACCACGAAATCTACCGGCCGTTTGGCGGTGGCAGTGACGGATCCACGGCATCTTCCTGGGCGGTCAAAGAGTGCGCCAACAAACTGAAGAAGCTGATCCTGGAAACTGCCATCGAGGAGGCAAACAATCCTCCCGCTCCCGCCGGCTTCGGCATGGGTCCCGGCGCCAAACAGGCTCCCAATCCATTCAAGGGCCTGAAGCCTGAGGACCTCGATATGCAGGGCGGCAAGGTGATTGTCAAAGCCGATCCAAGCAAAGGCCTGCCGCTGGCGCGCGCCGTCCAGGCGAATCTGTTCGCAACCTATGCGGGAAGACCTCCGCAAGCTCTCTGGGCTCAACGGGGAAAAGCATTGGACACAATGAACGTGGTTACATGCGAAGTGGCCGTGGACACGGAAACGGGAGAAGTGGAAATCACCCGGTTTGGTGTAGTCACCGATACCGGAAAGGTCATGCGGCGGACATCGCTGGAAAGCCAGATCGATCAGGTGATGGATTTCACCAAGGGTTGCCAGCTTCAGGAAGAATTTATCTACGATCAGAGGACTGGAGTAAAACTCAGCACGAATATGTTCGAGTACAAGAAAGTCAGTATGCTGGACATGCCTCGAGTGGATATGGAGCTTCTGGAAACGCGCGCCGGCAATGCCTGCTACGGGTCCAACGGCATCAGCCATTCTCTTGCCAGCACACATCTGGTCATCATGGCCATCCACAACGCGATCGGCAAGTGGGTGGAATCGCCGGCCACGCCGGACAGGGTGCTCAAAGCCCTGGGCAAGGCGTAGGATGATTAAAAAAGCGCTGCGCTGGATCGGAGATTGAAGGTTCTAAGCCATTGGAGGCAGTGCATGCCAGAGAGATCGGGTTCCAAACGAGTACGCCCTTTGATTATTGCAGCGGCATTATGTGTCCTGCTGTCTGGTACCAGGCCCATGACATCCGCTGCCGCTCCTCCACAAGAGCAATCACCTGGTGGCTTCCCTCAGGGAACGGCAACACCATCAGAGGACTGCGGCAAATGCCACAGGGCAATCTATCGTGAGTTTGCCTATGGTTTCGGCGCGGATCTGAAATTCGGTGGAATGGTTCTACAGTCATTAAGGGAAGACCAACTCTTCTTGCCTGGAAATTTTGCTCCTGGTGCGACGGCTCATTCCGTTGCCGGCGTTGATCCGTTTCCTATCCATGCTCGTGAAACAGAGTCCAAGGGACGATCCTGCAACGTCTGTCACTATCCTCAGCCTTTTATGATACCATCGCTGGACTCTCCGGAAACCGCCAAGCCCGCCGCGCGCCCCAAGGACAAAGAAGCGGGCGGAATGACCTGTGCAAGTTGCCACTTAACTCCTGATGGAAAAATTCGAGGGCCGCATACCGTTAGTGCGCCTCATGCAACAGTGTCGGATGCCAATATACAAACTGCTGCCATGTGCGCCTATTGTCATAGTTCAGGAAAGCGTGTAAGCGGAAAACAGACGCAAACATTCTTCGAATGGCGTGAAGATTTCAACAAACCCGGCCTGGGTCCTCAGCATTGCCAAAACTGCCACATGCCCAAAACAGTCCGAAAAACCGCCGAGGCTTTTGATGTCCCCGATCGAGCCGTCTCCAGACACTTGTGGATCGGTGGACACGCACCGCAGCGACTCAAAAGTGCTCTCAACATGGTCCTTCTTCAGCCGGACAAGAACGGGGGAAATCTCGAGTTTCACATTATTAACCTCGGGGCAGGCCATTCAGTACCCACAGGGTCCAATCGACGGGGAATGTATCTGCGAGCAGAAGCCATTGATGCAAAGGGGAAAGTAATGGACAGACGCCAATGGCTGTTTGCGCCATGGTATGGAGATCGCCCGGATGACCGCAAATTTCTCGAGGAAGATAAAGGCCGAGACGATGCCACGGCGGCGATGCAGGCCGATGCACAAGGTCCGCATGAGAACATCATTCGCGCAGGCGAGGAGCGCATTCTCTCGTGGTCGCCGACGCTGAAGGCGGGCAGCTATACGATCAAGGCCCAGCTCGTCTACGACCTGAACCGCTATAACGATCCCCAATATGCAGAGGATCAAACAGAACTTACTGTCACCTCATTGAACATGAAGATTGGCCTCGGAGCCGGCTCGGGCAAATAATTCATCGAAACCTGCGCAACCAGGCAAAGGCAGGGCAACAATCAGCATTGGGTGCTGACTCAGAACCAGAATTCAGGGTATTTGCGCGTTTTCGGAATGTTGTTCACCAGCAGCGCCACTGCGAGCATGATCATTGCGCCCAATGCGGTCGGGATAATTGGATAAAGGAATCCCAGGCTCTGGACTTTCTCGCCGCCGATAACGGCAATCAGGGCGGTAGCTCCTCCAGGTGGATGCAGTGTCCTGGTAATGTGCATCAATGCCAGCGCTGTGGCCACGGCAATTGCGGCGGCAATCCAAATGCATGGGTGAAACAGCTTGTACGATGCGACTCCGATAAATGCCGAAAGCACATGCCCCCCAACAAGATTCCTGGGCTGAGCCAAAGGGCTCTTGATAGCACCATAGATCAGAATGGCGGAGGCGCCAAACGATCCAAGCATGAGGCCCATGGCTGAGCCCTCAAGAATGACGTAGTTCAGATAGCCCACGGCCGAGATCCCAAGAAAAGCGCCAATCCATGACCAGATGATTTCGGAAATACTCACACGGGGCGGCGTGCAGGAAACCGCGCGTAATTTGTTTAGCAATTTATTCTCAGCGAAAAGCATACGACGGCATCCTCAAGTGATATTGCGGATAGGAATGAGCGCTTCTAGAAAGATATGCGGACAATATCTGCGCGAGATACGATCCCGACAAGCCGCCCCTGCGAATCAACCACGGGAACCCGGTTGATTGCTTTCTCCGTCAGAATAGCGGTGATCTGCCGCAGCGTCGCCTGCTCATCCACCGTTATTGCGGGAGACGTCATTATGTCGGCCGCTTTCCCATCCCGTATGGTCATCGCGATGCAGCAATGATTCCTGATGCAGTCGGCAATGACGCCCATCAGGCTCTTTGCCGTGCGATCTCCCATATGAGAACAGAAATCCTTTTCAGAGATAATCCCCTGAACCCTCATTTCCCTATCAATAACAGGAATTCCGGAAATTTCGTTTGCGGCTAATATCTCTGCCACCTCGCTGAGTGGAGTGTCCACCCGCACCGTAAAGACCTTTTGCGTCATCAGGTCGCGCGCCTTTACGGAGTTGGCAATCCGATCCAGTGCATGTCTGAAGGAGTGGGAATAGATTTCCTTTAAATCAGCGGGAGTAATATCCAGATATCCCGGTATCTCCTTCATCGCCTCATAGATGTCTGCATCACTGATTTCCGGCTGGAATAGCGACGATTTTGTTCCGCCATTATCATGCTTGGCTTTTGTCACGTTCGTCCAACCCTTATCTGTGCTTTAGTCATTGATCCTATCGCCTATCTTCCCTGGCATTGGATATTGTCCATTAGAGCCTTGCCGGCAAGCGAGAGATACCGGATACCACTTTCCTCCAGGATCCTGCTGAGCGGCTGGGCAATTGTCGAAAGGTGTCGCTGGATGAAGTTTTGGGACGCTTCGCAGGTCGTTTCAGCGTGCTCGGAATCGTCGCAGGCCAGAGCGTATGCCTCTTTGAGACGAAGGTATCCAATGAAACCTGCTTCTACGGACACATGATCGCATGCCTCGCGCGTTGCGGGGTCGTAGCCAAAGACCTTATAGTATCCGGCCAGTTCGGATATCAGGCTGCCCAATTCCACTCCCTTATGATAGCTCGCCTCGCGTGGAGATGCCGGGCCACCCGGACCAAACAGCGAGTGATAAGAGGACGCAGAGGCTTCGGCCTGCGCAGCCTCCGTGGCGGATTTCAGATCAGCGTCCGGGACAAGGGAAGAAAGCGCCAGCAGACGCTCGTTCCATCCTTCGCCCGGTGATTCAAACAGCAGGCTGATCAGCCGCCATCGGGCGGAGTCCATAATCATTTCCTGCTGTCTGCTGTTGAAGGAATGTAATTGTGTGCTCATTGCTGTTTTTGCCTCAACAACGGAATCCATCCCGTCCGCATTTTTCTGGAACCGATTTCCCCCTGGGAGCCTTCCCATACGGCAAACGCTGCCTGGGTTCGTAAACCGGGGCCAAGCCCCGACGGCAGACTGCGATTGATTACAACCTTCCACCCGTCCGTTGTCCTGATCCCTTTTCCCGCGGACCCGGCACGGACCTCAGGCTTCAATGTACCAGGCCCTTCCGCGAGGAGGTCTTCCACCGGCGTTTCCCTCGGCCCGTTTCGCATGTTCCCTGCCGCCCGCGCCGGCGCATAGCGCATTGCCATTTCCTTTTGGCTTGCGGAGCCTGCCCCCAGAGGCTGTGCCTGGAATGGATAGTGATCGACGGCAGCGTTGGGATATAAATCCCTGATGCTGTTGCCTCTTCCATCAACCCAGGCCTGCCAGTCCGCTCGCCAGAGGGTGAGTTCCACCGGACGGTTCGCCTCGCCCATCTGTGGTGACGGCGGTTCCTTTGCGATCGTTTTGGGAAGTTGTACCGCGCAGCCGTCGACGGAAACTCCAGGCCCTGGAGCATCATCTTTTCGCGGATCCAGCCATTGCAGCCGGAATGCTATTCGGCTTCCATCTGTCATGGCTCGCACTCTGACTTCGCGGGTTGAAGCCTTCATCAGGCGTGGATCTGCAACATCCTGCAGAAGCAGACCTGCCGCGTATTCGGGAAGCTGATCCCAGATTGGATCTCCGGGATCCGTCGAAAGAGCAGAGGCCGGAACCGCCACGACTTCGGTGGCCGCGGGCGGCACCGTGCGGCAACCGGCGACGGTCAACAACACCGCCAGAACGGCAAGCGCGAGGCAACTGCGGAATACATGCCGCATGAAATCCTCCTTAAGGACAATTGGTGCGAATAATCTGATATTTCGAGTCATATGCGGCGCGAATGTGCACGGGTTCCGTTAGCGGTACGCGGACGAGTGCTGCGCCCTTTTCATCCATGCCCGTTACGGTCTCGCCTTGCCGGGCCCATCGATGAATGATGCTTTCGGTGGAACCAAAGAGGCAGAGCAGTCCTGCAAGGTCCGCGTCCTTAGCGGCGGATCGATATGTCTTTCGTGCCGCGTCCACCCCCGGACCGAACATCTGCTTCAGAAACGGCATAGACACATGCAGTGGCGGGATGTAATAGATGTTCGGCTCCAGGCCAAATTGCGGGAAGAGCGGAAGCGCAACCTTGCGAATGTGTACCAGGTAGTCGATGGGGTTGTCGGCACGCGCTTTCCCCGGCTCCGAAATGAACCCGGACATTCGGATCTTCCCGATGCAATTTACAAAACACTGCGGCTGGAGGCCCTGTTCCCGTTTCGGGTAGCATGCAATACATTTTTCTCCGGTGCCGGTCATCGGGTTGAAAAACGATTTTTTGTAGGGACAGGCCCTCAGGCATTCCTGGTATCCGCGGCATCGCCCCTGATCCAGCAACACGATTCCGTCTTCAGGGCGTTTATAAATCGAGCCGCGCGGACAGCCGGCCAGGCAGGCCGGGTAGGTGCAGTGATTGCAGATGCGCGCCAGATAAAAGAACCAGTTCATGTGCGGCAGTGAAAAGGCAGCGCCTTTATCCACCTGGCCCGTGCAATCATCTTCGCCTGTGTTGGGATAGGCATAATCATCCGACGTCGGTTTCCATCCGAGGATCCGCTCCCCTGCGGGCGCCGCTTCAAAAATCGTCTGGCCTTCGTACCGGCTTCCCTGCCACTTCTGACTGCCCAGCGATTCAAGCAGTTTCACGTCCCACGCCAGCGGATAGCTGCCGTACGGCTTGCTTTCAACGTTGTTCCAGAGCATGTATTCCTGGCCCACACCGGAGGTCCAGGTCGTCTTGCACGCCAGGGTGCAGGTCTGACACGCGATGCATTTGTTAATGTCAAAGATAGCGGCAAACTGCTTTTGAGGACGGCTTTCCGGATACCAGTAAGACATCTGCCTGCCAATCTGCCAATTGTTGACCCGAGCCATGGTTATTCCTCCTTCGATCCGGTAATAAATTCCCCTGCCAGGTACCGGTTCATTGGCGAGGATTCATAGCGAGGCCGAATGCCGAGAGCTGCAGGCCGCCAAAGCCCCGTCTTATCAATTCCACCCGCTTCAGCTCGGGTGATTTTGACAATGGCTTCGCGGGGAGCCCCGGTCGGGCAATGCACATCCGGCAGGAATCCTTTTCCGATGCCCTGCCCATACACTCCTTTTCTTACAAGTGAATCGGTCATCAGTGTCGGTTTGAGCCAGCCTCTCGTGGGCGACTGATGCGAGCCGGAGCGGAACATTGCCTGATAATTGGTCCTTGGGTTTTTGGCCAGACCATCCGCACGGTTTTTCTGACCCTCCACAGAGCCGGGCGTCGCACCATACATGTTGAACCACATGCGCGTGACACCTCGCGGCGTGCCCGGGTAATAGCGGGCGCGGCACAGGAGCCGGGCAAATTCCATATCACGCTTGTTATTCTGCCAGCCTCGGAAGGGCCGGTCTTCCGGATCGCCGTCAATCCAGACGTAATCGCCATCCTGTACTCCGAGTTCTCTGGCATCGGCCGGGTTGATATCCACATAACCCTCGGCCACGAAGGGACTGCGCTTGTCGCGTCGATAGACATCGCCAAACGGCCCAAAAAGAACCGCGATCATATCGGTATCGATAGGCGTGGTGTGGGCTCCGTGGCGAAACTTCGGCGTGTGGAATATGAATCGATATCCTTCCTGAATACGAGGGTGCGCGGATTTGCGCACTTCCTCCCAGGTCATAACCACATTCCTGCCGCAGCGCGTTTCGCACGAAAGGTCTGTGCGAGCCACGCCATAGGACTCCGGCCCGGCAGGTCGGATCGCTTCATGCCTGGGAGCGACAATCACATTGGGTTCATAGAAGGTGGAATCGACCGGTTCGCGATGAACAGGCAGGTTCTCGCCTGCCTCGATAAATTCATTTTCCTCCCGGTAAAACTCGAGTCGTCCGCTTTTGGTGTACCATGGCCGCGAATCCGCAATTTGCTCATACCCGACGGCCTTTGGCGTCGTCCGGCTATTCATCAGCGCGGGCACACCCTCCTTCGCTTTCGCTTCCAACTCGGCAAATTTGTATCCTTTCGTGTTGGTGGAGTGATCCAGCACGCGCTGGAGATAAACATCCGTGCGGCCTTCGCGAACAAACTTCCAGTAGTCATTGAAGCGATTGTCTCCGGTCAGCTCGGCCAGTTTCGAACCAACCAAGGCCAGGACCTCGATGTCTCCAATGGTATTGAAGATTCGCTTGAGCGGCGTTCGCGGAAAAACCTGGAGAAACGGATTCGTTACCGAAGCGGTCATATCGGGATGCTTGAGCTCTGACCATGAATCGACACCAAAGACAATATCCGCCCACTCGCAGGAGGTAGACCACCACCATTCATTGACCGCAACCATCTCAATGCGGGGAAGAACATTCACAACCGTGTTGTAATGCCATTTGACATTCCCCAGGATCGAGTTGGCGTTGGCAAACCACAACGACTTCGTAGGCGACGGCACATGTGTCGTCCCGGTGAGCACCTTTTTGCCGACGCGAAGAATGTGGTCCTCGTGGTTGTAATAGTGTGCGGATTCAGCCTTCCAGAGTTGGCGGGGGCGTGCCGGCTTCTGGGGATCCAATTCAATGTCAAAAGGATTTTCGTTGATGTATTGCGGGGAGCCATTGAACAGTGAAACGCGATAATTGCCGGCATACGACCCGACATTCCCGCTGATCTTGCCCACATTCCCCGTAAGTGCAGCCAGTAGAAATATGTCCCGATCTTTGTTGTCGTTGTTGAAGAACTGATTGGGCCCCATGCCTATGGCAAAGAGCGTGGTCCCCGGCATTTTTGCGACATCGCGCGCAAGCGATTCCACGGCCTGCGCCGGAGCCCACGTCAGCTCCTCCACCGTTTTGGGGTCGAAATGCGCGGCATATTCACGCACCAGATCGAACACGGGCCGACAACGGACCTTTTTTCCATCCGCCAGAGTTACTTCCACGGAACCATCCAGCCGCGCCTCCCCTACACCGGAGTTCTTGCCGACCATATCTCTGGTAAGAGGCTTGGGGGCACCGGACTTCATATCCCACCATACATAGTCTCCCCACTCGTCCCTGATTTTTTGCGGAACAATCATCTGGTCGTGAGTTTCGGGAGGAGGTTCTTTCTCTCCGGCTTTTAGTATTTTTGTGCTCTTCAATTCGGCGGAGGTCCCACCGAATACATCCTGAGCCCGCAGGTATTTCAATGTATCCATGCGAACAAGAATCGGCAGATCCGTCCAGCGGCGAACATAATCCAGGTCATAGAGCTTCTCTCTCATGATGACGTGGGCAAGGCCGAGCGCGAGTGCCGGAGTGGTGCCGGGCCGAACGACAATCACATCGTCTCCCTTGCTCGCTGTAGCCGAGTATTCACAGGCAATAACCACAACCCGGACTCCCTTGAGCCGTGACTCCGTAAGCCAGTGGGCATCCGGCATTTTGGTGGCAATCCAGTTCATCCCCCATACCACAAGAGTCTTGCAGTGCTCTACCGCCGAAAGATCGAATTCAACCGTCTGCTGCCCGGTAACCATCGGGTGTCCCGGAGGCAAATCCGTATGCCAGGAATAATTGTCAAATCCCTTGCCCCCCTGTGCCGCGTCGGGACCGACCTTTCGAATGTGCTCATCGAGCAGCGCGATTGAATTTGCCATTCGATACATGCCAAATACGCGGGTGATGCCCAGCAGAGGCATGCCGCCGCGGAATTTGAGCGCCTGTGTCCCAGCCCCTTTCATTGCGTCAATAGTCAGTTCATCGTAGTGCTGTGCTTTGAGTCTCCGCCTGCCTTCCTCCCCGCTGTAAGTCTGAGCAATGTTTTTGAGAGCAGCGGCCGCGATTTTGGCGGCTTCATCATGCGAGATCCGCACCCACTGATCCCGGCCGCGATTGAAGTATTTGCGCAACGGGAGCCCATCGCTTTCACGAGGAAACCCATCCTTGTACCATTGCTGGAATCCCGTGCGAACCATGCACTGGTTGACTCGGCGATCTCCATAGAACCTGCGCGTAAGAGCCAACCCCTTTTGGCAGACACGCGGATCCCATCGGTTCGTAGTACGGTTTCCGGCAAGGTCGGTGGCCTCACCGTAGCGCATGGTCGGTCCAATACGGGTGATAATCCCTTCGCGCACATAAGCATTGAGGATGCAGTTGTGTGTGTCATTGGGCGCGCACAGGAAAGTAAACTTCGAATCATATTTCCAAAGGTCCCGATATACGCGCTCCCAGCCGCGATCCGGATAGGAAGCCAGCGGGTTGGTGACGTTCTCGAGACCCCATGCCTCGCTGGCGGCGCTGACCAGTGCACCAAAGCCCATGGCGGAAATCATCTCCAGGAATTCACGTCGCGGGATTTCACTTTTCATTTGCTTCCTCCTGCCCAGGAACGGATGTAGGCAACGATTGTTTCGATTTCAGATGGCGCCAGAGTCATCCTGGCCGGAGAGGGATTCAAAAATCCTTCCATGCTTGTTCCGCGTCGTCCTTTGCTGATGGTTTCAACCAGGTAGGTGTCGGTTGCATTGGTCAGAAGAACTGAATTATTCAGCGCAGGGCCTTCGCCCCCTTTCCCATCCTTGCCATGACATAAGGAACACGCTGAAATGAAGAGGCGCTGGCCGGCCGCGGCATCGCCGACAGCCCAGCGCGGCGGTTTTGGATCAGGTCGTATCTCTCCGCCACCTATTTGCCGCAGGTAATGAATGGCCTGAAAAATCTCTTCCTGTCTCAACCCTCCGTCTTTCTTTCCCCACGCCGGCATTTTCCTGCCGGGACGCCCCTGGGTTACGGTCTCGGTCAGAAACCCGTCCGACACAAGCGGCAGAAAATCGGGACTTCCAATGGCCGGAAACGTCTGACGGCCGGGAGCCCGTCTCCCCTGCCCGCGGTTGCCGTGGCAGCCGGCGCAGAATGCACCAAAAACGGTGAGGCCATCCGAAGCAAATTCTCTCTCTCCGAATTTCTCAATCCTGAGTCGGTCTTTTGGCAGGTAGGACCCGGGAAGCTCGCGCCGCCTCAAGCTGAGCGTATACAGGGTGAGCAGTTCTAAATCCTCATCCGCAATCGCGACCTGCGGCATCAACGACCCGGCAACAACAGCCGCCGGGGACTGAAAGTGATTTACGAACCAATTCTCAAGCGAATGTTTGCCTTGTACATTGGCAAAAGCTACCTGTCCCGGATCCTTTTCTCCGACTCGAGTGAGGTCGGGGCCCTCATCTCCTCCTGTCCCGCTGACTTTGTGGCAACCCAGGCAGCCGCTCGATAGGAACAGCGCTTTTGCTTCCATCAGCCTGGGCGCGCCCATTTGTGCGGCGAGGTAAACGGAAACCAGGGAGAGGTCCCGGGCATCGATTGGCGCAAAGGCGGTATGCCACGGACCGGATGCAGCGCCGGCAGATTTTTCGAGGTGTTTTCGATACCAGTCTTTGTCGTATCCGGAAATGGCCGTACGCGAAAGATCCGGTCCTTCCATGCCAAAGCCATCGGGCCGAAGAACGCCTCCCCGCGAATCTACTCGATGACAGGCAAGGCAATCCAGCCGTTCAAACGCGCCTCTTGCCTCCCTGAATAATTCACGATTCGGGATGCCTGGAATCGCGTGACAGGTACCGCATCCGGCCTGGCTGAGATTCCTGGGAATCATCGGCTCAGGCCAGAAGTGCACTTCACCATGGGCATCGAGCTTCTCGGTTGCAGCACCCTGTCCCCCATGGCAAATCGTGCAGCCGAAATCCGCCGGGTCATGGACAACCGCTTTGTGAGATGCCAGAACCCCATTCCCACGAATCCCCTGTTCACTGGGATCCATGCCCACATGACAGGAAATGCATCGGTCGCTTGTCCGGAGTCCCTGGCTGACCACCTGGCGAATACGAACCTTTATGGGGCCGTCCTCAGACGAAGTCGCTCGTTGGATCCCGCACCACTCCATGAAGATATCCTGTGTTGCCGCAACAACCAGCAGCAGCAGGACTCCAACACTCGAAAAGAGCAGCAGGTATTTGTTCTTGTTCATGGCAGTCTCAGTGAGTGGGCCATTGAGATGGAGACCAGTAAAAAACCCAATTCGGTCCACGGAAGTAAGTGCCGATCAGGGTCAACACCAGGAATCCGCAGAGAAAACAGGTAAACAGGCCGAGTGCGCCGGCTCGGGTAGATTGAAAGCGCCTTATAAGCCAAATGGAATAAAGCGCATACAGCAGCGTGAGAACGGACCCCGGGTTGAGGAATGTTATCAACAGCTGGGGAGCATGGGAAAACCACTCACGGATCCAGCCAAACCGGATGGCAATGGCCTCGATTCCGATGGCAAGCGCCAGCCCATAGGCGACAGAACCCAGCACCAGCCTCGCTCCATTGGGTCCGGCAAACCATTGGCCAGTGCCATCCTGCTCCCGCTCCAGAAATGGAATAAGCCCAAGGCCAAGCAATACGATCGCCGGGATGCCGAATCCCCCCATAAAGGCAGAGAAGGAAACCATCTCCTGAAGGCCAAGGAAATACCACGGTGCCTTGGCGGGATTTTCGGGAACTGCAGGGTTCGCCATTTCCTTGAGAGGAGCATCCCATACAATGGACAGAGCGAGACAGAGAAAGACCGTTAGCATCAGCACCGCCAGTTCCGCATAAAAAACATGAGGCATGGCAGGGATTGTGTTTTCAGGCCCATTTCCTACAGCCGGAGTGCGACCGCGGACAATAGCCGCCAGGTGGTAGGTTCGGCTGGGTGCTTCCGAAAAGACGGGATAGGTGCCTTCAGGCAACGGACCTAATCTTTGATCCGCATCCGCGGGGCGTGCCAACCCTCCATCTTTTCGAATGCGCCAGAAGTGAACTCCCATTAGAGCCGCAAGTGCCAGGGGAAGAATCATCACATGAAGCAGGTAAAAGCGAATGAGCGCGACCGGACCCACCACATCCGAGCCCAAAAGCAGAAGACGCTGCATCTCGCCTGGATCAAACCATCCGGTAATTCCCAAGGCGTCCGTGACTTCTCTTGGGGACTGGGCAATATTGGTGCCGATCGTAATTGCCCAATAAGCCAATTGGTCCCAGGGAAGCAGATATCCCGTGAACGACAATGCCAGCGTCACGACCAGCAGTCCCATGCCAATCAGCCAGTTGAATTCCCTTGGCTTCCGATATGCCGCGGTAAAAAAGGTCCGAGCCATGTGGAGCAGTACCGCAATGACCATAATGTTCGCGGACCAGCGGTGAAGATTTCTTATGAATCTCCCGGTCGGCACAATGAAGTGGATGTCCTTGATCGACTGGTATGCAGCATCTGGGTAGGGCTTGTAGTAAAACATCAGAAGCACACCGGTCACAAACGCAATCAGGAAGGCGGCAGTACTGGCAATTCCGAATCCCAAAGTGGTGGTCCATCGGAGAGTCCACCGATGAACTCGCGTAGAGTGCAAATGCAGGAAGAGATTGCCAAATATGAAACTGGACCTGGTCCGGTCGGTAACAGGCTTTCCGCTTCGGAAGGCTGCCTCGATGATGCGCCGCGGCGTGGCCTTGAGATTATTCCAGATTTCGCTGAGGGCATTTACTGGCGGAGAGGTGGCGTTCATAGCAGCACCTTCGTTCCGGCGGGAACGGTGGCGCCCTGATCAACCAGCACTTTTCCCCCGGCCGCACTCACTTTGAGCCATGCCAGCGGTTTCGGCGCCGGACCTTTGGTCACGGATCCATCCGCAGCAAAACGAGAACCGTGGCACGGACATTCAAATCCTTCTGCATTAATTTTTACAATGCAGCCAAGATGAGTACAGACCGTGGTGACAGCCCACGTCCCTTCCGAATCGCGGAACAGCGCCACGGAGCGTCCCGGCGGCGAAAACGCCTGACCCGGCTGCAGCGCGTCGGGAAGGGCTACGCTGAATCGCTTGGAGGGAGCGGACAATATTGCGGCTTTGGGCAGACGTGCCATACCCAGGATGGCGAGGAAAAATGCTGTCCCCGCCGCCCAAAGAGACATGAGTCCAAGCATATCTCTTCTCGGTATTGGTTCCGGATCCAGACGTGAGTGGGCGGCTTTCGGTGTGGTGGTCATGCGGACCTCCAATGAGCGGAAAAAACAACGCGTTCCATCGTAATCGCTTGTACCGGGCAACGGGCGACGCACAGCGCACACCGAATGCAGCGGTCTTCATCCTTCAGAATTGCGGAATTCTGCGAACGATCGGCATCAGGGCCTAGCAGGCTCTCCGTCATGGCATCCAGTTCGCTATCGTCGGAGAGCTGATCCATCGGCGTCAGCTTAAGGCACTGTGTTGGACAAACTTCCGCGCAGCCTCCGCAGAGCACACATCGGCTTCCATCAAACACAGGGGTCACGCCGCAATCAAGGCACCGGGAGGCCTCTTTGACAGCCTGCGGCTGCGTGTATCCCGTCTCCACAACAGTATCGGGGTGCATCATTCTTGCTTCCGGCAGGGCGATGGGAACAGGAGTGCGGCGCAGCGATTCATAGCCGTATTCACGCCGATAGCCTTCCTGAACAACGTGGCGGGTCAGGATTTCCGAATATAGCCTTCGTCCTGTGACATATTCATAGACAGAGCGGGCTGCAGCTTTCCCGGAAGCGACAGCATCGATCAACAATCGTGTCCCGTGTGCCAGATCACCGGCAACGAAAACACCCGGCGCGGTCGTAGCCAGGGTCGAGGGATTGATCCTGGGCCAACCGGGCCGATCCATCCCGACATCCGCACCTCCGTCATCGAGGAAAGACAGCATCGGTGTTTGGCCCACTGCAAGCAGCACCGTATCGCAGGAAATCGTTGCACGCTGGCTGTCGTCAAATACAGGGCTGAAGCGATGCTCGCTGTCGTACACTCTGACACACTTGCGAAAGACTACACCGGTCGGCAAGCCGGATTCGTTACGCTGAATCTCAACCGGTCCCCAACCATTCAAGCGCTCGATTCCCTCTTCATCTCCTTCAAGAATTTCAGCCGTATCGGCCGGCATTTCCTCCAGACCTTCAAGAGAAACCAGCCGGACTAAAGCCGTGGAGGCGAACCGCGCCGCGGTTCGTGCCGTATCGTACGCAATCTGTCGAAGAACGGTCCGGGCAACATCATAGGCAACGTTGCCGCCTCCGATCACGACAACCTCTCTGCCGATCTCAAACGGAAGGTCCAAAGCCACGGCTCTTAAAAGATCTACGCCTCCAAACACGCCCGGCCCATGTTCTCCCGGAAGTCCAAGCCCACGCGATGACTTGGCACCAACCGCGATGATGACTGCCGAAAAATCTCTGCGTAAATCAGCAAAGCGGATATCGCTCCCAACTGTAATGCCGCATCGGATGTCGACGCCCAAAGCCCGGATAACATCCACTTCCCGGGCTATCACAGCCGGAGGGAGGCGATAGCCGGGAACTCCCAACGCGAGCATGCCCGCAGGAATTCTTTCAGTTTCAAAAACGATCGGCCTGAAATTCAGCAGGGCCAGATCATGGGCTGCAGAAAGTCCGGCCGGTCCCGCCCCGATGATTGCTATCTTCTCGCCTGAGCCCGGTTTGATTTTCCCATCCAGGCCGGCCCGCAGCAGGCTCGCCATCTCTTCAGCATCGCCACAGACCGGAATCCCATGGAGTTGCGTCTGCCGCAGAACATCTTCACGAGACCCAGCCTTCATTCCAGCATGAGAACATGCAAAGCCTTTTAGTGCGCGGATCGAGAGGGGCCGATCGTTGGCCACAAAATGTCCGTCATCGTCGACACGCGGCACCTGTCCGCGACGGCAAGCCGCTTCGCAGGGCGCACCGCAAATCCGCCCGCAAATCGAGGCAAATGGATTCGGACCGCGCGCAATCCAATAGGCCTCCTCAATCCGTCCTTCGGCAATGGCGCGTACATAGCCCCGCGCATCCGTATGAACCGGGCATGCCACCTGGCAGGAAATCAGATCCCGATGATAGTTGTCTCCTGGAAGATGCGCCTTTAGTTTGGGCATTTTGGCGGAGCTCCAGGGCTTACCCTGATACGAAATAGCAGCATGCAAAACCGGTCCGGCATTTGTCTTGCTCCTTGGCTTTTTGCAGGATGTTTCAGCCAGTGTGACGGAAAAATAAGCCAACTCGCCTGTCGTGTAATTGATCTGAATCAAGTTTTTGAAAAAAACTATCTGCAGAACGGCAAAGCATGCCGGGCTGCCCGTGGCTGTGTTCCTGAGTCATTCCTGAGCTTTTGGGACAGGAAATCGCATATACCAAAAGAATAGAATCCGATCATTTAGGACTTCAAGGGGGGATTTATTCGAAATTGATTCCAGGATTTTGCGTTTCTCATACGCTGTTGCTTTGCAATATCCACATTCCTGTTGAATCACTGGCGATTTGTTTGCTGTTGGAATATAGTCGCCTTCAATCACCAGATTATCCATTTATCAGCCGGGAGGAACTATGGTTCGTGCAATTGCAACGCTAGTCCTTATGTTCAGCATTGCATCCTTGCAGGCCGAGGCTGCGGGATGCACGCGCGCAAGCCTGCAGGGCGCCGTCAACAAATACCTGAATGCTCTGAAAAAGGGAAAGCCGTCAAAGATGCCGCTCGCCCCTCAGGCAAAGTACATCGAAAATCGGAAGGAAATCCCATTGGGGCAGGGCATCTGGCGTTCCCCGCTAGCAATCGATTTTGACCGCACCATGGCACTGGACGTAGACATCTGCGAGAGCTTTACAGAAATTATCACCGCCAAGACTAAGCCGCAGTATGTCATCGGAACGAGATTGAAGGTCGCCAATGGTAAAATTGCGGAAATTGAAAGCCTCGTCAGTGCCAAAGACGACTGGGGCTTTGATGCCGACAGCTATCTGAAATACTCCTCGATAGAAAAATGGGACATTATTGCCTCCGATAAGCGCACCGATCGTCCGACACTAACCAAAGTTGCCAGCGATTACTTCGACATTTTCCAGGATTACTCTGCCTTCGACAAAATACCCTGGGGTATTCCTTGCGTCCGAATTGAAGGCGGCATGTATACGAATCCCAATAATGATCCTAAACCGTCCTGTACACTGGGAGTTCCCAAAGGGGGCGGTGTCCCGATGACAAACCGTCGCTACATCGTCGATGTGGATCTGGGAACCGTTGTCGGCCAGGTGGATTTCGGAGGCCCCAAAGGTTTGTGGGATGCACACACTTTCCGGCTTGAGAACGGAAAGCTTCGTTACGTGCACGTGATTACGCTGTGCCCCGGCGGCTGCCCGAAAATTCCTATGCCCAAGGATGGTCGGCCCCCGCAATAAAAGCGCGCCCGATCCTGCGGCAACGAGCATTTCGCCGCAAGTCGCAAAACCATCTGCAGGGGGGAGACGGCTCCGTCTTCCCCTGCAGATGCCGGTACAGCCAATCGGCATTGGCAAACCTGTCCATTCAATTCCTGATATACCGCAATTCCGTCACACATTGGCATGCAGATCGGCCCCGGAGGTGGTACCCTTTTTCGAAGTAGGACTCGTCTGTCGTTGGGCATGCAATTCAGGAAGGAAAGATGGAACTGAAAAAAGATACAGCCGAAGCAATCCCCGAAGCAGCCACGTCCACAACCGATCGACCCGATTTTTTCAAACGCACCTTCCAGGCATTCACCTATCGTGATTTCCGACTGATGTGGGCAGGCGCCTTTACCTCCACGACAGGGACGTGGATGCAAAGCGTGGCGCAATCCTGGCTCGTGCTGGAAATGACCAGCTCAAGATCTGCCTTCTTCCTCGGCCTGCTCGGTTTCCTCGGGGATCTGCCGATCATGCTGTTCTCGCTGATCGGCGGTGTAGTCGCCGACCGCATCGACCGCCGCATCATTCTGCTGGGATCCCAATATGTACAGATGACATGCGCTTTCATCCTTACCCTGCTTGTCTATTTCAAGGTCGTGCATATAAGTCACATGATGGTCCTGGTGTTTGTAGCCGGTACAGCCATGTCGTTCGGTGGTCCAGCTTACCAGGCGCTCATCCCCGGGCTGGTGGAACGAAAAGTTGTCCCCAATGCCGTCGCGCTGAATTCGATACAATTCAATCTGGCCAGGGTCGTAGGACCTCTGATCGCCGGAGTCACAATGGCTGCCTTCGGCGCGGCCACCTGCTTTTTTCTGAACGGGCTGTCCTTTCTGGCGGTAATAGCCGGCCTGTACATGATCCGAGCCACGTTTTTGCCGCCGAAGACATCGGAATCGGTTTTGGAGGGAATCCGCAGCGGATTCGCGTTCATTCGCAAACGCGGAGCGCTCTGGCAGCTAACCGTACTTGGTTTCGTCAGTACGTTTTGCGGCATCCCGCTTTTGACGTTGTTGCCGGTAATTGCAAAAAATACCTTTCATCTCGATGCCAAGGGATACTCCTACCTGCTTTCCATCTCAGGTATCGGATCCATCCTCGGCGCCCTTATATATGCCGGACTGGCTCAGCGCAAAAATCACGGATTGCTTGCATTGCGCGTTCAATTGACCTTTGCCATTCTGCTTGCGATCTTCGCCGTTTCGCATTACATGCCGCTCGTTTGCCTTTGCCTGTTCCTGAGCGGGATGTGCCTGATTACCCTGTTTTCCTCCATCAATTCCCTGGTGCAGCTTACTGTCACCGAAGACATGCGCGGGCGCGTAATGAGCATCTTTATGTTGTCCTTCCGGGGAGGAATGCCCTTGGGAAACCTGGTCGCCGGGTACTTTGCGACAAAATTCTCCCCTTCCCAGGCTCTCTTTACGCTGGGCTGTGTGCTAGCGACAACAGCCGTGGCATTTTTGTTCTCCAACAGCGGAATCAAGAAGCTTTAGAACAAAGCGCTTCCACAGGCAATACCATGCTGACTGCAATCTGCGTTCACTTGGGGGGGGACAAGAAGCAGGAGTCCTATGTGCGGACAAAAACAGGGTCCTGGTTGCCGATACGGCCCATCAAGAGTAAGATCGGTTTATATGGCCGCTTCGTCTGTCCTGCAGTTTTCGGTCCGGGGTGGACAGTGCGGTTGCCCCGGGTACAAACAATTGAAGGGTTCACAATCGGAGGAGTCTCAGCATGTGCATAATGAAATCAGCGCCGGAAGGAATGACGAGAAGAAATTTTGTCTCCAGTGCCGCGGTGGCCATGGCGGGATCCGCCGCACTTGCAGATATCGCTCCGGCCGCAACATCACCCGTGGATAAGCCCGCGGGCTCGGCAGAAGCGATGAACGCCTACGGCTCCGATCTGCTGAATATGCTGGTGCTGCGAACGTACCCGATTGCGATAAAAATGTTAAAAAACGAGAGCGAGACGCCCCAGGGGGCCGTGAGACCCAAAAGAGATCTCAAAACGCACTATGCCGCCTGTCAGGCGTTCGGCGTTGTGAGACGACGCGGAACAACGCTGGCAATGTTTCTCGAAGACCACTGGTGTTTCGAGCCCATTATCGGCTACGGCCTGGTAGAACCGCCCAAGGACTTTCTGGAGGGATCAGGGAGTGCCTTTTTTGTCCAGAGCAAAGAAGGTGCCCGGCAGCGCAGCCAGGACATTGCGCTCCTGCCGCATGGCAAATATTCGGGAATGGTTCTGGCGCCACTGCACAAGGCAAATTTTTCTCCGGACCTGACGATGATTTACTGCAATGCATCCCAGTTGCGCCACATGCTGTTCGCGTATATGAATAAGAATGGACGCCGCGTGACGTCGACTCTAGACCCGATCTGGTCCTGCGTACACTCCATCGTACCATCTCTTTTGAAGGGCACCTGCGAAGTGACCGTGCCTGATCCCGGGGATTTCGAAAGATCTTCCGCAGGGGATGATGAGATGGTCTTCACCGTGCCTGCAGGCAATATGAAGGAGTTTATGGACGGGGTATATCATTATGAGAAAAGCGGCATGGGGTACCGCAGTTTTGGCCGCGACCTGAGAGGCGATTTTCCGCAGCCTTCGTTCTATCAGGAATATTTTAAGAAATGGGGTTTGGACTCATCGAAATAAATGCGGGAAATTGAAGCCTCCGGATCACGGTTCTTCCCGGAGACTTGGAAACCATTATCGACCATGAACACATCCGGGCCCAGGCAACGGAATTCGAAACAGGGAGAAGATCAGAAAACAACCGCAACTCCGCTGGTGAACCAATCGGGCGAAACCAGTTGCGTGTTGCCCATACCGACAAGCGATCCGCGGATCGGCCTGGAGGTTTCCGAACTCAAGCAATCCTTTCTGGACAGTCTGTTTTGTAACCTGGGACGTATTCCCTCGGCAGCCACACCGCACGATCTATACACCGCCCTGGCACTGGCTATTCGCGATCGCGTACTCAACCGCGGAGTTCAGACGCTGGAAACCTACCTCGAACGAGACGCTCGGATGGTTGCCTACCTCTCCGCTGAATATCTCCCCGGGCCTCACCTTGCCAACAACCTTCTCAACCTGGGCATTTGGGATCAGACACGCCAGGCGGTCGGAGAATTGGGCTGCGACCTGGATTTCCTGCAGCAGCAGGAAGAAGAACCGGGTCTCGGAAACGGAGGATTGGGCCGGCTGGCTTCCTGTTTCATGGATTCACTGGCATCGCTCGAAATTCCTGCGATCGGATATGGACTGCGCTATGAATTCGGCATCTTCGATCAGGTCATACGCGACGGCAGACAGGTTGAAATTACGGACAAATGGCTGCGCTATGGCAATCCATGGGAAGTGGTGAGGCCGGAACTCACCTATGAGGTCAAGCTGGGCGGCCACACCGAATCCTGGACTGACGAACAAGGGCGATATCGTGTGAACTGGAAGCCGCAACGCGTCATCCAGGGAATCGCCTATGATACGCCGGTTCTCGGCTATCGGGTCAATACCTGCAACCGGATGCGCCTCTGGAAAGCCGAAGCCGTCGAGTCCTTCGACTTTGCCGCATTCAATCATGGAGATTATTACCAGGCCGTCCATGACAAGATGTTTTCGGAAAACATCACCAAAGTGCTTTACCCGAACGATGAAATCCTTCAAGGCAAAAACCTGCGGCTCGAGCAACAGTTCTTTCTCGTCACATGCTCCCTGCAGGATATGCTGCGCATACACAAACTGGTCGGCCGCTCGATCGAACAGTTCAATGAAAAATGGGCGGTACAACTCAACGACACACATCCATCGCTCGCCATTGCGGAATTGATGCGCCTGCTGGTTGATGAGCACTTGCTGGACTGGGACACCGCCTGGCGAGTTACGACGAACACCTTTTCCTACACCAACCACACACTGCTCCCGGAAGCTCTGGAGAAATGGCCGGTCGATCTATTCGGAGCATTGCTTCCCAGACACCTGGAAATCATCTACGAGATAAACCGTCGGTTCCTGGATGCGGCACAGCTTCATTTCCCCGGCGACGCTGCCCGAAGCGCGCGGCTCTCGCTGATTGATGAAGCCGCGGGACGTTCGGTCCGAATGGCCCATCTCGCAGCGGCCGGAAGCCGTCACATCAACGGCGTGGCGCGACTGCACTCCGATTTATTGAAGCAGAGCGTCCTGCGGGATTTTGCTGACCTGTGGCCGGAGAAATTTTGCAGCATTACAAACGGCGTCACTCCCCGCCGTTTCATGGCCGTTGCCAATCGACCGTTAGCCGGACTCATCAGCCGAAGCCTCAGCGACGATGGCTGGCTGAAAAACCTGGGCGAGCTCCACCGGCTGGAGTCCCTGGCTGACGATGCGGCGTTTATGGAAGAGTGGCGTGCAGTCAAACTGGCAGCCAAGCAAACTCTGGCCGCCAGAATTGCCGACCGCACCGGCGTGAGCATTGATCCCACCTCCATGTTTGACATCCAGGCCAAGCGCATCCACGAATACAAACGGCAGCACCTGAACGTTCTCCATATTCTTGCACTTTACCTCCGGCTGAAGAATGACCCGCTGGCGAATGTGCCGAACCGTACCTTCATTTTTGCGGGCAAGGCGGCCCCCGGATATTTTATGGCCAAGCTGATCATTGAATTTATTAATGCGGTCGCCGATCTTATCAACCATGACGCGACGATTCATGAACAGCTCAAGGTAGTGTTTTGTCCTGATTTCAATGTAACCAATGCCCAGTGCATTTACCCGGCGGCGGATGTCAGCGAGCAGATTTCAACAGCGGGCAAGGAAGCCAGCGGAACGGGCAACATGAAATTCGCGCTTAACGGAGCCCTGACCATTGGAACGCTGGATGGAGCCAATGTGGAAATACGGGAAGAGGTTGGTGCAGACAATTTCTTCCTTTTCGGTCTCACCGCCGAACAGGTGCAGGCCTGCCAGTCCGGCGGATACCGGCCTTACGAAACGTATGAAAAAAATGCGTCCTTGCGTGAAGTCTTGGACTTTATTGCCACGGGCGCGCTATCCTGGGGCGATCGCAACCGGTTTCGGCCCCTGCTGGATAACCTGCTGCAAAGCGATCCGTTTCTTGTACTCGCAGATTACCAGGCTTACGTGGATTGCCAGGAACAGGTCAGTGTCCGCTGGCAGGATGCAGAGAAGTGGACGCGACAATCCATCCTGACTGTATCGCGCATGGGTAAGTTCTCTTCAGATCGCGCCATCCGGGAATATGTAGAACGAATCTGGCTGGTGCCACCCATGCCGGTTCCCGAGCCTTCAGCTTTCGGCTAATCTTTCACGCATTTGCGGATCATGTTAACCAGATCGGAGGAGGGTCCGCTTTTGGTCAAATAGCCCACCGCCCCGGCATCGCGCATTGCCTGGCCGCGTTCGCTGGCTTCAAACATGGACAATCCAATGACACGAATCTCCGGAAATTCCCGGGAGATGGTCCGGGTTGCCTCAATCCCATTGAGCTTGGGCAGGCTGACATCCATCAGGATCACATCCGGAAGAAGTCTGGCAGCCATCTCCACGGCTTCCTCTCCATCCGCCGCCACTCCAACAACTTCTATACCCGGCTCATTGTTCAACAGGGTCGCCAATCCCTCCCGCAAAACCGCATGATCATCAGCCAAAAGCAGGCGAATCGGATTGCCGGGCTTTGATTCCACGGTCAAAGCGCCATCATGACTCGACATCCTCGGAACAAAATTCGGCCGGCTCGACTGGATTTCGGCCCTTTCGCTGAATGGAACACTGAGCATAAATCGGCTGCCTCTTTCAGGCATACTGCTGATTTCCATTTGGCCGCCAATGAGATCCAGCCTCTCGCGAATACTAAACAGGCCAAAGCCGCCGCCGATCTCTCCCGCCTTTTTTAGCTTGCCGGGATCGAACCCCGAACCGTTATCGCTGACCGTGATCCGGAGTTGCCGCTCCTGCAAACAGCGTACATTCACATTGGCCGATCCGGCGCGCGCATGCTTGGCTGCATTGAACAGTAGTTCACGAACCGATTCAAACAACAAAACCTTTACAGTTTCTGCCAATGACGGGATGTCCCCCTCAACCGAGAGGTCCACGATCAGACCATGCCGGTCAGCCATCCATCGGGCAAGCCACGCCAACCCCGCAGCCAAACCGCCTTCATGCAGAATGGGAGGGCTGAGCTCCGAGGTAAGAGTCCGGGACTCCTGAATGGATTCATCAAGAAGCTGCACAATTTCGCGGGTAGCCTGCTGAACAATCGGATCTGTATGACGGCTGAGAATTGTGATTCGGAACTTGGCTCCAACCAGCAGCTGCTGAAGGTGATCATGAAGCACTTTTGCCAGCCGACGGCGCTCCCGTTGTTCCGATAGGGTCAATTCTCCGGCCAGGGCGCGAAGATGCGCCGCCCTCTGCTCGAGTTCCGCGGTACGCTCCTGAACGCGATCTTCCAAAACAGCATTGGCCTGTTTCAGGGCCGCCTCCGCCCGCGCCCTTTCCAGGCGCGGGAAGGTGCGATTCGTAATTTCCGTAATGAGATCCACTTCATCGTCACGCCAGTCTCGCGGAACAGAATCGTTAACGGTGAACATATATTGCCATTTCCCAACACGATGAAACGGAACCGCAACATACGCATGAATGTTCATGGCAGCATGGCCCCCGGCATCGGTCCGCGAGTCCACCTGCGTGTTGCGAATAATAATTGCCTTGCCCGCACAGGCCTCCTGCCGAAACCCGACCGACACATAAGCGGACAGTTGTCGAACCCCCATTGCCAGCGGTGGATCCGGAATACGGCTCCAGGCCCACTCTATTTTTGCACAGTCCCGATCTTCATCAATTTCCGCAAAGAGGCAGTTCGAGATATTCAGATACTGGCCCACGCGCGAACCCACAGCCTGCATGATATCTTCGGCAGAAGAGAGTTTGGCAAAATCCTCTCCGATCTTCGCCAGCAAGCTCAGATGCGCTTCGCGCCGCAAGCGCTCCGATATATCTCTGACGATCACAAAGGAATGCGGCGGATCACCCTTTAAAATGACGGAATCAATCTCAACCGGAAATATCTCTCCATTCTTTCGGATGGCGTTGAGTTCCCGTCTTTGAGCGCGTCCCGCTCGTTCCCGCTCCTCCAGCGCGGCAGGCAATCGCGGGTCGTTCATGTCCATAACTCCAGCACGGCCCATCCGGCATAGCTCTGCCTCCGTCCACCCAAACATGGCGCTGGCAGCCGGATTTGCGCCCATCACATTTCCATCGGGGGCCGTCAGAAATACCGCATCCAGACTGCTCTCAAAGAGGGATCGAAACTCGGCCTCGCTCTCCCGCAGAGACCTTTCGGCCCTTTTGCGTTTTCGCATCTCCCGCCAAAGGAAAATAATCCAGACAGCGGCCAGAGCAACCATGCAAACAACCACAATCAGAAAACTCTTCTGTCGCAGATACTGAGCTCTGGTCTGGAACACCACTTCCCGGGGGCGCCACTTCGCCAGAATTTTCTCGTAGGTACCGTCCGCTCTGATAGACGCGAGGGCCTCATTGATTTGGGCCAGCAGCTCCCGGTTCCCCCTTTTCACGGCAATTGCAGATGAACTCCGGTCGAACGCCTCTCCTGCTATTCTGACGCCACCGATATGGTTTTGTGCCAGCACATAGGAACCGACCCAGCGGTCCACGATAACAGCATCGAGCCGGCCATCGGACAAACCTCGCATCCCCTGGAGTATGTCGGGAATGAAAACCAGATTAATCGATGGGAAATTATTCAGGATGCTGACCGGCATTCCCTTTTCTTCAACGCCGACCCGGGTTCCCCGGAGAGTATTGAGGCTGTAAATCCCCTCCTTGTCAGCACGGACAAAAATGGAAAACTCCGATTCCAGCAAAGGCTCGGAAAAATCATAGATGCCCCGACGCTCTTCGGTCGGATTGATCTGCAGCAAAGCATCCGCTTTCCCCTCCTGCACAAGTTCCTGTGCCAGAGACCAGTTCATATAACTGAGTCGTACCGGAATCTTCATGCGGCCGGCAACAGCATCCGCAAGATCCACGACAACGCCGACCGGCTTTCCATCTTCCATGAAGATCATCGGCGGCAGTGCGTGGTTTCCAAGAAAGAGCCGTGGAGTATTTTCCTCGCCGGAAAGCGGTTGGGAGAAGAGCACTGCCAGCGCGAGCATGGCGCCTAATGCGGATATTAGAGCACGAAACATAAACCAATGCCGATTGTCGTTCATCTATGCTCCTCGCATGCGGCATTGCAAAAAAACCAATGCGTGCCGGCCACGGAATTCGCCCTGGAAATCTATGTCGGTGAGAAACGGATATCTGCTGTTTATGTATCAGGGCGGCTCACCGGTCGATTTCATCTATCTGTCTGGATAATTCATAATTAATTCGCCCGCAGATTGCATTAAAAATTAGCTTAGATTAGATTGCCCTAATCATCAGACCACTACGAGAAGTGACAGATTCGTAATTCTCTATCTTCAAATGAGTTTAAGAAACCTCACATTTGCTCATCTTCCCGTGAAAACAGACGATATGCGTATAGTAAAAAATTTGATGGGATATGCGAAGCATGGCAAGGCCTCAAATGGTTGAGCAGAAACACTTTGCCATGAATTGGATCAAACGGAGCGGTGTCTGTCCGGCAACGGTCAGATGTTAAATGGAACTCAGTCATGGCGCGATCCGAAAATGCGATAGATATCGCCTGACAGATCATTGCTTCTGCAGCTCATCCCTGTTCGTGATGGAAAGGTCGAGCCCTCCGGCTCGGGTAGCTTGCTGATGGATGTATTTATTGGTCGCCAGCCTATTTTTAATCGAGAGAATGCCATCTTCGGGTATGAGCTTCTTTTCAGGCAGAGCAGTGTCAATCATTTCATCGAAATGGATGACGACATCGCCACCGCGGAGCTTATCTATAATTCCTTTCTGGTATTTGGAATTGACAATCTCACTGACGGGGCGATGGCATTCATCAATTTTTCGAAAAACCTGGTTACCAGCGATTTCATTGAATTGTTGCCGAAAGATCGCATTGTTGTAGAAATCCTCGAGCGCGAGAAAGCCACCGAAGCCACCTTGGAGGCATGCAGAAAATTCAAGAGCATGGGCTATATTCTGGCTGTGGATGATTTTGTTCTCGACGAGAATAACCAGCCGCTTTTGGATCTGATTGACATTGTCAAAGTCGAATTCCCCGCGGTCAGCCTGGAGGATCAGGCGGCCCTGATCAAGAAATACGGAAAGAAGGCCAGGTTTCTGGCGGAAAAAATTGAAACGCGTGAGGAATATGCGGACGCGGTCAAGCTCGGATATGAGCTTTTTCAAGGCTATTTTTTCTGCAAGCCTGCCGTACTGAATTCGAAGGACATCGGCGTCATCAATACCAACCTTCTGAGAATCCTCGAGGAGCTGAACCTTGCGGATCCAAGCTACAGAAAGATTTCCGAGATAATCCAGATGGATCTTGGTCTTTCATACAAGCTGCTCCGGCTGGTCAATTCGGCCTATATTTCGCCGCAATGCGAGATCAAGTCTATCCAGCAGGCTCTCACCTTTTTGGGCACTCGTGAGATTTACCAGTGGATTTCGCTCATGATGTTGAAGGATTTCCAGAACGCTGCCAACGCAGAATTGGTCAAGCAATCGCTCATCCGCGGGAAGCTGATGTCGCTTCTGTGCAATGATGTGCGCCGACAGGCAACGACCTTTGAATATTTCTTCGCCGGCATTTTTTCGCTCATGGATGTCCTATTGAACAAGAGCCTTCAGGATGTGCTCAAAGGGCTGCCTCTGACCGACAACGTTAAACGCGCTCTTCTGGGCGAAGCCAACGAGTTGAGTGCGTTGCTGGATTACATCATCAATTTCGAAAATGGCGCCTGGGATAAATTGGATGCGCATCCGCTGGCCAGAACCATCCCCACTGATCGTTTTATGGATTTTTATGTCGACGCTCTGAAGTGGACGAAAAACATCGGCAACTTCTGATTCCCGCATGATGTTCTCGACGGTTGTGGAAACCTTCCTCCAGATGAAAAAAGCCCGGAGAAGCGCAACTTCTCCGGACTTCGCAATACTGTGCGGCTGCTTTCAGGCTCTGATTCGAGCGGCTTCTCTATTTTGAAACACCCGCTGCTTTCTGCTCCAGTTCCTGCTTCATGTTCATGCATTCGCCCTCGAGCTTTTCGCTGGTTTTGAGGGCCACCGCGCGCTCCTGTCTGGCGCATCCCACCTCTCGACGGAATTCCGGGAGGTCGTGCAATCTGCCCATGATGTCGGAAACCAGGATTTCGCCGGCATGGACATCACTGGGAAAATGGACTCCGCAGACAATGCGGCTTTCCCCGTATTCGCGACCGCGTGTCAGGATGGTCTGGGCACGCTCTGGAGCCACTTCTGCGAGAAGTAATGCAACGGACCAGCCGAATGTCGCATGGCCAGAAGGATAGGAGTTACCGCTCTTGGGAGCGGCTTCCGCCGTCGGCGCGGTACTGAAGCCACATACTTTGCTCATTTGCATGCGCTGGTATGGACGCGGCCGGTTATAGAACATCTTGGCGCGGCCCATGACGCCGGAAAGGTTGGCTTCGACTTTATCCAGCAGATGAACGAGGATCGGGGTTGAGGCCGGACTGATGGCGCTGCCGTAAGCTTCCGCGAAGCGTTCATAGGAGACCTGGGCATCTGCCTGCGCCAGTTGCCAGCGCGGAGTTTCGCCCGATTGCTGCCATTGTCGCACTCCTGCCATATCAGCCTCATCCTCCATGGACTGGAGCACGGGGTACGGAGGAATCAGCGAAAGATATTCTGATGCCTCGATTTTTAAAAACCCGGACGGGGATTGCCCTTGAGCCGCGGCAAAGTGGCAAAGCAACACAAACACCACCGGTAACATCAGTATGTTTTTCACATTTCGCATCTTTGCGGCAACCGCTATCTTTGACAGAACCCAATTCATGAATGGACTCCCTTCACCCTCGCGTTTATGCAATTCCTGATCCTTCATCGACAATAACCGACAGGACACGGGCGAAGCAACCTTTTCCTCGAATTCAGGCGCATGGGGCAGGATGTGAATAGCAAGTGGAGTCTTCGTCCCCCGGCGGGTCAAAGACTCCACGGGAAAAAGGCATGGGCAGGAAGACAGGCACAAAGAACCGGTTCGGATGTAAAGCGTCTTTTTTACACCCTCACATCCCCATCATCGAAAATGCGCCATGATGTTGAGTGGGAATGGTAGTCATTATTCCTCCGGTCATTAATAGCCCGAGCGTAACAACTCCCTCGCCAGATGCATCTATTTGTATGAAGCCGTGAAATGCCCCGGGAATTGCGCTTCCAAAGAGTGAATCTTCGTCAACAAAACGAGCGATCTGATTCCCTGGCGGCAAGGTCAGTTGTCTGGTTGCAACCGTCTCACCATTCGTGTTTTTGAGGGTCAGCTGCACTGTAGCGGATTGCGCACTGGTATTCACAATTGCCAGGCCGGTGTCGATCCCCTCCTGAACCTGAACAGGAGTCAGTGATGTAAGATAGCGCTGCATTTCATAAATGCTGGGAATTACGCCCGCGCGGGAAACCACCTGTCCGCTATCCTGATAAGTATAATAGGCGGTTGCCATGATCCGGTTGGCGCGCATCATCTGCTGTCCGTTCATCATACCCCAGGCATTGGATCCGTCATCATTCACTGTTATCAATGCCCATCCGGAAGTAATGCCTCCGGCCGCAGTCATATCCAGGGACATGGAATCAGAGGCGGCAAGCGTGAAAGCAAACTGGGAAACCGGGCTGGAACCATTGATGCTGACCGGGAGAGGCGATCCATCCTGATGATAGAAGTAAATGTTCCCCGTTAACTGCAGTGTCAGGGGCGTCATCCAGGGCATCTGAACCATATTGCCCATATTGAAAAGTAGAATGGATGTGGTGTATTGCCCACCCACAGCAAACTGAGGCACAACCATGTTTTCATCCAATTCGTGCCCCTGATACCCGGACAGAGTCGGCAACGGAGTCCCCATCATCATCCCTGTATTCTGAGCTGAAGCGAGGCAGGTGGAAATGGCAAGAGCGCAGAATGCCATCATGCATCTTGTTGAAAACTTATTCATACCAACTCTCCTGATTGAAAGGCCTGGGTGGATCTGCCAGCAGGATAAGGCGCAGAACAATCTCAGTGTTGCAGTCACGCCCACAGTTATTGTGATTATTTCACCTCTCCTCCATTTTCATCGTGAGCATGATCACGTCTTGCGGAGGGGTTACTCCAAACGATTAGGGGGCAATGAAGCCGATCCTTCCTGGCTCATCGCCCCCATACGATTAGGGACCTCAGGGCCGCTATCAGCAACATCCTTTACTGGTGGAAGAGTTCAAATTCGCATCTCCTCCCAGCGGTTAAGCCGGTTTGCGCTGCTAAAACCGGCAACCCATGCCGGCAGCGAATCGTAAACGCTGCCCTATATGATTACAGCACTCGGCGGGTCATGGTGGGAATCCGTGTAAATGCCCATTCACGGATAGGGAGAATTACTCAAGTTAATATGCAATAATCGCGCAAGGCCGCACATGGAGGGTTTTTGAAGGAGCCGGTAGCGAAACGAGGCGGCCGATGATATCCGTCCCTGAAAACATGCGAGGATCCCGTGCAAGGAAATAGTCAAACCTGGAAGGTATTTGCCGGCGTTGCCTGCATTCTGCTCGTCATTTCGATTCAGATGGTGCTGACGGCGAATCGCAATTCGATTACGTGGGACGAAGATAATCACCTGTACGCCGGTTTCATGTCGTGGAAAACGGGAGATTTTGGCATCAATCCGGAACACCCTCCGCTGGTAAAGCTGGTTTCCGCCCTGCCTCTCTTGAATATGCATTTACGGGTACCTGTCACCCAGGACCGCTTCTTCAAAACGGAAGGTTTCCTGGGCGGGAAGGATTTTCTGTTCAAAAACGATGCCGACACCATGCTGTTTCGCGCACGCATGGCTTCATCGTTGTTCACTCTGCTGCTTGCGCTGGCCGTATTCTTCAGCACCCGGAAGCTATTCGGAACCGGCGCCGCGTTCATCGCTATTGCCTTGCTGGCCTTGGATCCCAACATCATCGCGCACAGCGCCCTGGTGACAACCGATATCGCCCTGTCGCTTTTCCTGTTTCTCTCGGTTTATGCTTTTTATCGGTATTCAAAAGCCCCTTCAGCCTGGAAGCTGATTGCCGTTGGGCTTTCGGCCGGCCTGGCGCTTGGTTCGAAACACACCGGCATTCTTGTCTTCCCTATCCTTTTATTGCTGGCCATCGTCGAAATTATCCGTCCCGATGAGGATTTGAAAGTTGCACGCAAGCGGCAGATCATCCGAATGGTCGCGGCGCTGGTCGTCGCAAGTTCTCTGGCTATCGTGATGCTGTGGTCATTCTATGGATTCCGCTACGCTGCAAGACCAGCGGGGAAAATGCTCAATCCTCCCCTGAGCGCATTCGTCCAGGGACTGCCCAGACCTCATGCAACGAAGCTGATCTCATCGTTTGCACAGCATAAATTATTGCCGGAATCATATTTATACGGATTAGCCGATGTTCTGAGCATGGATGGTTTTTATCGAAGCTACGTTCTGGGCAAGACTTACCCCCACGGGGTTTGGTTCTATTTCCCGGTTGCCTTCGCCATCAAATCCACGCTGACCTTTCTCATTCTGCTAGGAATCTCGCTGCTCGCATTCATCACGCGCTGGCTCACTATTAAAAAAGAGCATCTTTACCTGATAATTCCGCCCCTTTTTTATCTGCTTGTGGCGATGAGTTCGGGCATGAATATTGGAGTTCGCCATATTCTTCCCTTGTATGTTTTTGGGGCGGTGCTGCTGGGAGCGACCAGCTGGAGCCTGCTGCGTCGAAACCGTCAGTGGGCTTACATTCTTGCGGCGCTGATTGCTTTTCAGGCAATCTCGTCCTTTCGGACCTATCCGGCTTTTCTTGCCTACGGGAATGAGCTTTGGGGAGGTCCCTCCAACACATATAAATATCTAAGCGACTCCAATTCAGATTGGGGTCAGCAGCTCAAGTCGGTCAGGAAATACCTCGAGCGCCGAGGGATCCGCGACTGCTATTTCGTTTACTTTGCCGGCGGCGTTGTCGACACGGACTATTACAATATTCCCTGCAAGCTCCTTCCTACCGCCGATTCACTTTGGGTGAATGCGGAATTCCCCGCACCAGAGAGGATTACCGGGACGATTCTGATAAGCGCCGGAGACCTCTCCGGATTTGAGTTCGGGCCTGGCCCTCTTAATCCCTACGAACAGTTTAGGTCCATCCGGCCGACCGCCGTGATCGATTACAGCGTTTTCGTTTACGACGGCCAATTTGAAATACCGGGCGTTGCCGCCCTCTGGCATGCGCAGAGGGCCCAAATTCTGATGGGCAAAAAGGATTTCGCGGCGGCATTGGACGAAGCACGGAAAGCACAATCTCTTGCACCAGATACGGTGAATCCCAACGCCTTGCTCGGGGACATTCTGATGTCGCTCCAGCGCCCGGCAGAGGCGAAGCCCTTCTATGAAAAAGCGATTTCTCTGGCAAAGACTGTGGAGCCGGAGTTCCAGGCTGGTCAGATCCCCAAGCTGGAGAATTCGCTGAAGCAAGCTCAAGGCTCCTCCGGGCAGTAAGGCCGGGTGACTCCGGTTCTCGCAGGCCAATGCAAGGCTAACCATAATCTGTTTATTTACTTATATTTATTTTGACAAGTGTTGGCTTGAGTGAACTCCTGCCCAGCTAAAATGTCCCGCCTTCCCTGTCTATAACAGTCAACAAATAGACAATAGATCCATAATTTAGATTGAATGTCAACGATTGGCATGGTATAAATAGACACTTAGTCTATTGTATAGACTGTATGTGCGATACATAGAGGGTTGATTGGCATGGGAGTCACGGAACGGAGAAAACGGGAAAGAGAGTCCAGGCGCGAGTTGGCCATTGATGCAGCGATGAGCATCTACGAAGAGGAAGGCTATCACGCCATTACCATGGAAAAGATTGCCGAACGGTCCGAACTGAGTCGTTCAGTGCTCTACCTGTATTTCAAAAGCAAAGAAGAGATACTGGTTAGTGCAATCCTGACCCACGCGGATTACTTCGCACAGGTTCTCACGGAGGTTTATGTAAACCGTGAGGATTCGAAAACCCAGTTACTGGAAAAGCTGTGGGAAAGCTTCCAGAAATTTTATGAAAAAGACCCGGTGACCTTTACAGCCTGGCAGTACTTCCACCAACGGGACGTCGTCGGCAGTCTTCCGGAGGAATTGCGCGACAGCCTTCACCAGGCAGGAGCCCGTGTCGTGGCTCTCCAGCACAAAATTATCGCTTACGCCATCGAACAAGGCGTGTTTGTCGAATGCGATCACCGAACGCTGGCGGAAGTCATTTGGTCTGCCTTTTTGGGCATCATCTATATAGAGCGCAGTAAGAAGGCCTTCTCCCGCAAGAACCACCAGAATGCCACGCAGGATATGGCAAGGAACATCCTGGCGCAGGGTGTGGTTAAGGCTATATCGTTGGAAATAAACAATTTCGATCTGGAGTTCAGGCGGATTATTCAATAGGGAGCATCGTGTGAAGGATTTTGAGTATTTCAGACCCACAAGCGTTCATGAAGCCTTGAACCTGTATGAGAAAAGCGCATCCACCGCAAAGCTCCTTGCAGGGGGTACGGAACTCGTCAATGAGATGCGCATGGGAAAGACACAGCCGCAGCAGATCATCGACCTGAAATTCATCTTGTCAATGGATTACATGGATCTCGGAGAACAGGGACTGAAAATTGGCGCTCTCTATCGCGTCCGGGATGCAGAGCAGTCCGTTGCACTCAAGCAGAGCCCATATAATGCGTTGAGCTATGCCGCGAGCACATTAGGATCGCCGCAGGTAAGAAACAAGGCCACCATTGTAGGAAATCTCTGTCGCTGCTCTCCCTCCGCGGACCTGATTCCGCCGCTTATTGCCTTGAACGCCACGGCACGGATTATGGCGAACAATGCCACCGAGCGCACCACGCCGGTGGAAAATTTGCTGGTTGGCCCCGGCAAAACTTCCCTGGCTGAGGGCGAAATCGTAACAGACCTGGAAATTCCCCCCATGCCGCCACATGCGGGATGCGCGTATTACAAGCTAAGTCCGCGAAAGTCGCTCGACCTGGCGGTTGTGGGTGTTGCCGCGATGGTGCGACTCAACCCGCAGCACTCGGAATGTCTGGAAGCCCGCATTGCTCTCGGCGCTGTTGCTCCCACAACCATTCGCGCCCGCAGGGCGGAGTTGATGCTGGCAGGTCGACGGCTGACGCCCAAACTGATTGAAGAAGCAGCCCAAAAAGCTTCAGAAGACGCAAAACCGATCGACGATGTGCGAGCCACCGCCTGGTACCGTAGAAAAATGGTTGCGGTAGCCACAAAACGCGCCATCGTCCTCGCCCTAGAACAGATTCAGACGAGGAGCTAGATCTCATCATGGAACAGATTATTCATTTGAACATAAACGGCGAGGAACACGATGTGCTGGCGCACCCCGGAGAATCACTGCTCGATGTACTCCGGAACAGATTGTTCCTCACCGGCACAAAGCAAGGGTGCAATGAAGGGGATTGCGGGGCATGCACCGTAATTATGGAAGGACGCCCCGTAAATGCCTGCCTCGTACTTGCCGTCGAAGCCGTCGGGCAGAAGATACTCACGATAGAGGGCCTGGCCAATGGATCCAAACTGCACCCGCTGCAAGAAGCTTTTCTAAAATACGGCGGCTTCCAGTGCGGCTTTTGCACACCCGGAATGTTGTTGTCCGCAAAATCGCTGATCGAGCAGAATCCGGATCCCACGGATGAAGAGATCAAGCAAGGCATATCCGGCAATCTCTGCCGATGTACCGGGTACGCAAAGATCGTCGAGTCGATCCGCGAAGCCGCGCGCGTCATGAGGGGCGCGGAAAAGAAATCAGGCCATAAACGCCGCCACCAACATAAAAAAGCGCATGGAGATTTACCTGCCAATCATGCCGTCGCGCAGGAAAGTCCTATCTAAGGTGCGGCGACCGAAAACTGAACGGCGATAGCTCGAATCTTTCAGGTTTGATTTGGAGAAGACACAATGCTCGATCATTACAACAAGGTTGTAACCAAGGTAATGGATGAACTGGAAAGCGATGTCCGGGAATCCAGCGGACAAATTCTCATTGATACCGACGCGGAAAAGGCCGAAGAGGAAGGCGAGCTCACCGGGGCACTTGCTCATAAAACTCACACAGTGCTCGGTCAAAGAATACGTGCGGTCGATGGAACAGAGAAAGTAACCGGAGCCGCTCTCTATACCGTGGACATGCATCTCCACAATATGCTGTTCGGAAAGATCCTGCGCAGTCCGTATCCTCACGCCAAAATCGTCAAAATAGATACCAGCAGGGCTGAAAGATATCCGGGCGTCAAGGCCATCGTGACCGCGAAAGACACCATCGGCGCGAAAAATGGCATCTGGCGGCGCTATACCAATCTTTGTGACGAGGAGATCTTGTGCAGCGATCGCGTGCGCTATATCGGCGATTCCGTTGCGGCTGTCGCCGCGGTGACGGAGGATTGTGCCGAAGAGGCCTTAAAACTCATCGATGTGCAATATGAAGTTCTGCCGGCTGTCATCGATCCAAGAGAAGCGATCAAGAAGGGCACGGTCGCGCTACACGACCATGCCGGCAGGAATGTAAACATCACGCGTCACCTTGAATGGGGAGATGTAGATAAGGCCTTCGACAAGTGCTATCACATCCGGGAAGATCGCTTTTATTGCTCCAGCCAGTTTCATGCCTGCATGGAGACCCATGCCAGCGTCGCAAGTTGGGGACATGACGGCAGGCTGACGCTATATACGTCCTGCCAATCCCAATACTACATTCAGATCCTGCTTGCCGGCATGTTGGGGCTGAGCGAAAGTGACGTCCGGGTTATTCGGCCGCACACCGGCGGCGGCTTCGGCGGTAAATTATCGCTGGACTCTTCGCAGTTTTGCGCCTCGCTGCTGTCCATGAAATGCAGCCGGCCGGTCAAAATTGTCCTGACGCGCGAAGAGGATTTCATCGCGACCCGTCGACGCACTCCGATGGATTATTACATCAAACTCGGAGCCAGAAGAGACGGCACCCTGCTCGCCAAAGAAGTGAAAGTAATCACGGAAGGCGGAGCTTACACGGGCATGGGGGCTACGGCACTCTATCTGACCGGCTTTTTCTCCTCGTTCCCCTATAAATACCCCAACTACCGTTACGACGGATTGCGTACGTATACAAATACTGAAGGCACCTCCGCCATGCGCGGCTTCGGCGCTCCGCAGGCAATGTTCTGCGGGGAATCACAAATCGATATGATCGCCGAGGACCTCGGCATCGATCCGGTTGAAATCCGAAGAAAAAATGGCATGACTGCCAACTATAGAGTCCCGGGACAGGCAATCATTCAAAGCTGCGGACTTCAGGAATGCATCAACGCCATTGACAAGTACATCCGAAAGCGCGGCAAACTCCCGGAAAATCACGGTATTGGCATCGCCGCCTACGGATTCATGTCCGGCGGCATCTTTAACTGGATTGACACGCCCTATGCTTTCTCGGCAGCCATTGTAAAAATCAACATAGACGGAAAGGTGGATCTCTTCACCGGTGCGGTGGATACCGGCCAGGGCGCCAATACAACCCTGTGTATGATTTGCGCCGAGGAACTGGGTATTCACGTCAGCGATATCCGATTGCACACGGGCGATACCGCTGTCTGCCCCGTCGATTTGGGCAACTGGGGAAGCCGCACAACCCTTATGAACGGCAATGCAGTAAAAATGGCCGCAGCCGATGCAAAAAGGCAGCTTCTGCATTTTGCAATTGCCCGGCTTCAGCCGAATGTGATCTACGACCTTGATATCAAGGACCACTGGGTGCACCTGGTATCCCGTCCGGAGCGCGGCATCTCCTACTTCGATGTAGTCCAGGACGCCATCAAGGGCAGCGAGGGACAGAATATCATCGGCCGGGGCCACTACACTCCACATCGCAAAGGCATGATCTCTCCGGCCTACAGCTTTGGCGTACAGGCGGTTGAAGTAAAGGTGGACATCGAGACCGGAAAAGTCGAACTCGTGAATGCAGCCACCGCACATGAAAGCGGTACCGTCGTTAACCCGATCGGGTTGGAAGGTCAGCTGGATGGTGCATTCCATATGGCCGCGGGATACGCGCTGACCGAAGAAGTTAAAATGAAGGACGGCAGGATACTAAATCCGAATTTCCGGGATTATAAATTGCTGCTTGCCCCGGATATGCCGGAAAACGAGGTGCTCGAGATTGACACCTATGAACCGGAAGGCCCCTTCGGCGCCAAGGAAGCCGGAGAAGGACTGACCAATCCAACGGCCGGAGCCATCGGCAATGCCGTCTACAATGCGGTCGGAGTTCGCATTACGGAGCTTCCCATAACGCCGGAGAAAGTTCTCAGAGCACTTGAGGAAAAAGCTGCGGCAGCAAAAGACGACGACCATCAAATTGTTGCGTAAAAAAGAACCGCATTCGTATCCAGTTACTGATTGCGCAGAATAATCGAGGCTGAGTCATGAAATATAGATGTCCGGTATGCAGCAAGATATGGCCTAAAAGCATGCTTGTGGCCAAGCATGTCTTCGGAACAAACGACAAACCGCACAGGGATTGGGTGGACTCCCAGGGAGAAGCCGAGGGATTTACCTTCGACGATCTGCTGATTCAGCAGGTCACAATGCCCGGGAACCACAGCTATCACAAAATGGCCGAACTTGTGGAAAAGGCACAAGCACAGCAGTAGTCAAAAAGGAGACAGAATGTCTTCTCCTGACTCCTGACTCCTGACTCCTGACTCCTGTCTCCTTACTTCACTGATCCGCACGCGCCCGTGCCAATACCTGCATGGAAGAACCCGCGGCCGCTTCATAATACTTAGAAAACCGCTGCGGTTCTTCCGCGTTGTAGCCCTTCAGGTTGACCGCCCAACGATAGCCGATCGGCTGGTAACACAGCTCCGCCTCAACCCTGAAAGGGCCTTGGGCTGTGCCCGGATCAATCGAATACCGGACCCGGTCGCCTCCACCCACAAAATCCGCATCCTCCATCGCCTGGCCGGAAACCGCGATTTCCTTGTCTGCGGTTTTTTTATCGAATCCACGCGGAAGCAGCCGGTTGTCCTTGGCATATCGAACCGCATGGAGCAAACCGGTGGTCACACCGCCGTTGCTGTTGGTCATGATCGCCTCGTAGATTTGCACCTGGCCGGCGCTTCGGATTTCCGTGTAATGCGGTTCATATTTCGATGCATCTGAATCGTTGTCATTATCGGCAATAGCTCCGGTTTGATTCATCGCGCCCGATTCGAATACTATCCGATCGCGACTGTCCCTCACGGCAACATGCAGCCACACTCTGCGCGAAGGATAGGCCGTAGGAAGCTTGTGTCCGCCGAGGTTATCTATGGTCACATCAGCTTCCAGCCTTCCATTGCGTATCTCCGGTTTCCCAACCGAGATTTTCGCCGCCTCGGATTGCAGATGCTCCTTGGTTCGATTGATGCTGTTGGTAAATTCATCCGGATCAGCCTGGGCATTCAACTCATTGCGGTAACCGTTGAGAATCCCGCCAATAAAAAAGTTGCCGCCCAGAAAAACATGACGGGCAACACCGGTTCGAGGAACGCCTTGAATGCTGGTGATGGGAACGCTCTCCTGCACAACCGGCATATGGCAGGACTGGCAACTGCGCGTCTGTCGATACTGACTGTGCTGCCACTCCTGATAGGGCACCTGTTCGGGGAACTCTCCGATCGCTTTGCCGCCGGGATCGAGCGGTTTTGTAATCAACGTGTGGCAGGTGGCGCACAGTTCGCTTTCGCGAATATGGGCTGATTCCGCGGGGACGAAGCCGCCCGTGGAGGTTCGCATCACCCGGACATGCCCGGCATCGGGAATAAATGGGCCAAATACCTGTCGGTCTCCTTGTACCGTGGGACCTCCAATAACAAAATTGCCCACGTAGCTCTCGCGCATACCCAGGTTTTCCTTCCCGATCTGGTGACATAGTGCGCATGAGACTCCATCGGCAGCCAATTCGTCGTCGCGATTTCCAGGCTGAAACCCGAGATGAGCAAAGACGGTACCTTCGTGTCCCAGGGATTTCGACTCAAAGCGCGACATCGGCATATGGCAGATCGAGCATTCATCCTCGATTCCGGCGCGCGATTCCGGGTGGTCTATGGTCTCGCGACGCACGCCTGCATGCCAGTAAGGATCCCGTGCCGCATTCGCCATCATGGTAGGCTGCCAGGCTAGCCCGATCGAAATGTCCTCGCCGGCAGGCGTTGACAGGCGGTTGTGACAGACTACGCACCTGTCCGATGTCTGGAAATGAGGTACCGCCCTCTTGACGGCAGACTGAAAACTCCAAACGGACATTGTCAGTCCGGTTATGGTCAGCGCCATTAGCACGAACAAACGAAAATTCCTGAGTGTCTTTTTACCAGCCATTGCGCAGACCTCCATCGAACCAGTCCCACATCAGATAGAAGATAACCTGAGTTGGCCTGGGCCCAAAATCATTAACCGGAAGCTTCACGCCAATGCTTGCCCGAATGTGTTGGCGCCGGCTCAGCGTTACCTGAAACTGCGGCACGATGTCCCAGTTGGTTCGCTCTCCTGATGCGATCTCACGATCAGCCAGCAATTCAACCATTGGAGACCACAATCGTCCAAGTCCTTTATCAGGCGCAAAGCTCCTCCCGACAACAGTCCTCCAGTACACAGCTCGATTTGCCTTTTTCGTATCGACCGGAGACTCAATCCCGGTTTGAAATTGCAGAAATGCACTCCCGGGCAGCACCTGACCGTAGCTGGCAAAACCTTCCAACACGTTAACTCCCTTGCCCATCCCCCGTTCTGCATTTCCCGTGGCAAAAATAGCTTCTCCGGACAGGCTTAATATGGATCCTGTGCGCAGGCTGCTCAACAATACGTGCTTGTAGCCGGCAACAATGTCTCCTATGCCGCTCTGCCAGTCGTTTCCGCCTGGCTTCTGAAACTGGAAAGGTACGACAACATCCAGTTGCCCACGAGGCCCCAAACGTCTCTCATACACAACCCTGCTGCCGATGGCTGCATCCCCTTCGGTATCAAAGGTCGCATCCAACACCATTTCATCCTCGGGAAATGCCTTTTCTGTCACCAGTGCCCGGGGAAAATTCAGGTCGCCGCGCGGCCATGCCGGCTCAGTGCAGAATTTTCGGACATATTCCATGACGCGTGTGATTTCGTCATCCGTCAGCAGTTCACGGAAGGATGGCATGATTTCCGAAAACCCCCTGTCCCTTCCGCCGTTATGCAGAATGGCGTTCCAGAAAACATCCGGCTCGCGTGCCGTGGCTCTGCATGTTGTGAAATCCGGAAAGGTTGATGGCTTCTCAAAACCACGCAACCTGTCCTTGGTGCCTCGCCCGTCGGCAGCATGGCATGCTGTGCATGCGGACCGGTAGATATCCCGACCGCTGGCCTTCGCATCGGCCTTGCTCAGTCTCTGAATGAATCCAGTCATCAGGAAAAAGCAAAATATTAAAAATGCGCAGCGTTTCACGATTGAATTTCCTCCGGCGTTTTTTCAGATTTCAACCATCCACTTCTGCATCCCGAACAAACAGGTTCCAACAATCCACTGCCGGTACATGCTTCGAGCCGCAATTTTGAAAATGGTGAACAACGGATGCAACCGCCAAATTCCACAAAGGGGGGCAGGAGTAAAGATTAGTAAATACCAACAACCATACCCAAAATCAAGACAACTCATTGGTTCCACAGCAAGTTGCGCGCGAACAAAACAGAATATTGCAGGACCGGCGCGAAGCCAAGGCGGATACCTTCCATGATGAAATATCCAGGGGCTGGAATTCACACGCTTCTCATATAAAATTTATCTAGAGGGTGTATGGATTATTTTGCCCAATCTGCCGCCGTAAGAAATGAACGATCCCTCGCTGCGTCCATTCTCGAACAGGCTCGGATCCTTTCCCTGCTATATGACATCGGTAAAGAGCTGACCTCCATACTCGATCGCGACACCCTGTTGCGAAGAATCGGTCAGCGCGTAAAGTCCCTCGTGGATTACGATCTGTTCAATGTGATGATTCTCAATCCTGATACGAACAGGCTTGAACATGCCCTTTCGCTGAAATATGACGAAAGAGTCGACGTGCAGCAGACTCTTGCTCTCGGCGAGGGGCTTTGCGGCACAGCAGTGCTTGATAGAAAATCCATCCGCGTCAACGACGTATCAGCCGATCCACGCTATGTGTTGTGCGAGATTGGCATCGGAGTGAAATCTGAACTGGTCGTCCCGCTCATCGTTCAGGATCGCGTCCTCGGTGTAATGGACTTGGAGAATCTTGAACCTGATTCCTTCTCGGAAGCACACGAACAGATGCTTACGATGCTGGCATCCATCGTTGCAATTGCTTTGGAAAATGCCGGTCTCTACGAGGAGCTGCGTAGAGTTGAACAGCATAGGAAAGATGATTTAAGACGGGCTCGGGAGGTCCAGGAACTACTGCTGCCGAAGGATACGCCTCAGATTCAGGGACTGGACCTTGATGTAGTTTATCTTCCGGCCCAGGAATTGGGCGGCGATTTCTATGATTTTCTGCCCTATGGCGATGGCTGCCTGGCCATCGCGGTTGGCGATGTCTCCGGGAAAGGGCCGGCAGCTGCACTGCTGGCTTCCCTTGGCATCGGCATATTGCGCGAACACGCCATGCACCAGCCCACAAGCCCGGCTGAATTGCTCCTGGATCTTAACGGCCACCTCCTTGTCCCCGGCGGAAGCGGGCAATTCATTGCAATGACCTTCGGCGTTTACAACCCGCGGACTCGGGAATTATCTCTCGCAAATGCCGGGTTCCCTCCGCCTCTGCTTATCAGCAACGGTCAGGTTCGAGTGCTGGAGCTGTTCGGAACACCGTTGGGTTTGCTTCCGGATTCCTCCTACGATCACATCCGCCTTCGCCTCGAGCCCGGAGACGCCGTGGTCTTTTGCTCGGACGGCTTGATAGAGCAGACAAATGCGGAGGAGGAGCAATATGGAACCGAGCGTCTGGTTTCAAAGCTCGTGGAATCGACTCATTGCATGACGGCCGGGCAACTCGCCGCCAGCATTGTAAACTCGGTCAACCGGCATGCCGGCGACAATCCAAACGCCGGCTACCGGGACGACTGCACGATCGTCGTGCTGCGGGTTGTATAGAAAAACCGCCCCGGCTGTTTTCGGAAGAAGATATCGACGCCTCTCTGTTTGGAAGCCATTCCGCAAAGATAAAATAGACGCAGTCTTTGACATCAACTAATTCGAATCCTATCACAATGAAACAGGAAGCAAGGATTCGCTGAGCCGCAATCAGCAATCCAATTGACGGCGATTAGGATAGGATGTCTGACAATTTGTGCCGGGAATAGCAATTCCGGCGAAATTCCCCCTTGGTTGTCAGGCAAAGCAATCCCTTCTACGGCCAGCACCGGCAATGGGATGCCTTGGTATTTGTGATCTGTCTTCGTATTGATTATTGCCAAGGAGGTACGGGATGAAAATAAAGCTACTGATGCTTGTTTGTGCGTTTACCCTGTTTGGAACAAGTCTCACATGGCCGCAGGATAAGTTTCTGCGCGTGGAAGTGCCGTTCCCATTTACCGTCGGAGAAAAAGAGCTTCCGGCCGGGCGATATGATTTTGCGCGTCAGGCCTTGAACAGTGCAATCCTGGTTACGAGCGTAACGGGCGGACCTTCCGCAAACTGCGTAATTAAAGCCAGGGTTTGGCAGGGAATCCACACAACCCCAAAAGACTCGCATCTGGTTTTCGATCAGGAAGGAGAAAAATATATTTTCTCCGAGCTGTGGATACCCGGATCCGACGGTTATCTGTTCAACATTGCCGCCAAAGGAGAACGCAAGTACAAGATCATTTCCGTTCCCTAGCCTTGCATCATCGTTTCGAGCATTCCCTTCTTCCCGGGTCCCGCCGCTTATGGTGCTTCAACCATTAGCAGCCCCGGGACGCCATGGAAGCGGCCAGGATCTTGCCGGCGAGACGACCAATGCCATTTATTTGCAATTCCCGTTCTTTCGCCCTTCCGGCGCTTAGTAAAGATAGAACAAAGTTCCAGCGCCGGAGGCGCGAAAGATGGTAGTCAGGGGTGAGCGGAGCGAACCCCTGGTAGAATAGTGAAAAATGTGAGCCCTGAAGGGGCGAGAGAACGGCAATTGCAAAAGAGTGAATGGCATTAGGCGAAACACAGGCGGTCCGGTGGGCACCTCCTATCGCGACGGCCCGAGCCATGGCGTATGATTAGTCCTGGAGCAATCAGGAATGCCTCAAACAGTTCTCATCGTCGATGACAATCTGGAGTTCAGTCTCGTTACCCAAACCCTTGTAGAGGTGGAGGGATTTACCGCCTGCCTGGCCGCAACCGGGGTTGAAGCCTTGAGTTGTTGCCGTGAACGCTCCGTTGATGTTGTGCTTCTTGACTGGATGCTGGGAAACGCCTCCGGTCTCCACGTGCTGCGCGAGATCGTCAGAACCTATCCTGACCTGCCGGTTATGGTGATCACCGGGCATGGATCGCTCGAATCGGCGGCAGAGGCTTTGCGCGAAGGGGCCTTTGACTATATTGGTAAACCATTCCCGGCATCAGATCTGATCAGCAGTATCCGCAGGGCGCTTGAATGGCGCTCGCAGCTGAAGGAGCACGTGGACGAGCCTCTGCCGAAATCCAGAGGCCTGACTGCAATCATTGGCAAGAGCCCTGCCATGATTGCGGTCTACAGGACGATTGCCAAAGTCGCCCCCACGGATTCAACGGTGCTGATTGCCGGGGAAAGCGGCACCGGAAAGGAACTGGTGGCACGCGCTCTTCACGACAATTCCCGGCGAGCAAAACACCCTTTCATTGCAGTCAATTGCGGCGCCCTGTCCGAAACGCTTCTGGAATCCGAGCTGTTTGGCCATGCACGGGGCTCCTTTACAGGAGCCCAGGCGAGCCATCGCGGCATGTTTGAAAATGCAAATGGCGGCACTCTGTTCCTGGATGAGATTTCCGAAACCTCTTCTGCCTTTCAGGTAAAACTGCTTCGCGTGCTGCAGGAACGCGAAATCCGTCCGGTTGGATCAAGCGAAACACGCCGCATTGACGTTCGAGTTGTTGCGGCCACCAATCGGCGCATCCCCGATTTGCTCAGCTCCGGGATTATTCGAAGCGATCTGCTCTACCGTTTGAGCGTCATCAATATGGAGTTGCCTCCACTTCGTGAACGTCGCGAAGACATCCCGCTGCTGATCGATGCCTTCCTGCATCGAGCCAATACCCGCCTCGGCCGCAAGGTGGCGGCGACCGATGAAACAATTGCATGGCTGAGCTTACTTGACTGGCCCGGCAATGTCAGAGAGCTGGAAAACGCGATAGAACGCGCGGTCACGCTCAATGCCGTGGGGCGCCTGTCCCCCGAAGATTTCGGTCCGCTGGGCCAGGCAACCGCTCGGCTCTCCGTTCAACAGGAACCAGCTATGGCCTTTGTCTCCGGGGACAGCTGGCTCTGCAAGCTGCCGCTGACTTTGGACGAAGTTGAACGGGAGCACATTCTGGCAACGCTCCGATATACCAAAGGCAACAAATTGAGAGCTGCAGACCTGCTTGGAATCGGGCGCTACTCGCTGTATCGCAAGGCCAGGCGCCTGGGGATTGATTTGGATGGACCGCATCTGCTGCCTTCAAGCTCAAAAGCCAACACCGGGTGAGAATGGATGAGTTTCTCAATTCGTAAATGCGCCGGCATCCTCCTGGCAATCTGCGCGCTGGTCTTTTCGACGGATGTTCCAAGTGCTGTTGCGCCCTTGACTCAGAACAGTATCCATTGCCTGGTGCACGGACAAATTGCGATCATCAATCCGAAAATCAAACTTCGTAACGGAAAAGCTGACTGCAGCGGAATAGCGGTCTGGCTGGACCCACTGAAGGAAACGCCGAAGACGGAGCCTCCCCGTCTATCCAAAAGAACGCTGGAGCAACGGGGTAAACGCTTCATCCCGCATATCATGGTGATTCAGGTTGGAACAGAGGTCGATTTCCCGAACCGGGATCCCTTTTTCCACAATGTCTTCTCGGTTTATGACGGCAAACCATTCGACCTGGGGCTTTATGCAAACGGGGAGTCCCGGCCGGTGCGTTTTAACCGCCCCGGCATTTCGCACATCTTCTGCAACATTCATCCGCAGATGAGCGCCGTTATTGTAGCCGTTCAGACCCCATACTTTGCTGTGAGTGCTCCTGATGGAAGCTATTCCATTGAGGACGTTCCCGCAGGAACCTATCGATTGCGCCTTTGGCACGAACGCAGCGATGAGCAACAGCTGGCGGCCGAAAGCCGCTTTGTAACAATCGAATCCGCGGTTGCCAACCTGGGCTTAAGTCGGCTGGATGAAGCCGGATACATACCTGCGGCGCATAAGGATAAGAATGGCCAGGATTATGCTGACGAGAGTCACCTGCCTGCCTATCGAAAGCCATGATTGCGTGCCTATGCAATAGCTGAGGCTCATCGCAAACCAGGATGATATGGCAGATACCCTCTATGGCAGTAAATGGTCCCCTTCGCTCAGAGATAAGCTTTTCATGAGCTTCTCTATACTCTCCGTTCTTATCCTGATCGCTGCGGCATGGGTGATCGCCACCCAGGTCGTAACCCAGGGGCGTCAGGAAGTGCGGGATGAGATGAAAGCATCGGTTCCCATATATAATGCCGTCTGGGAAGAGCAGGCGGGCCGACTCTCCGCACTGGGGATGGCTATGGCCGGCTCTCCGATCATCAAAACCATTCTGGGAAATCCGCGCGCCTCACGCGACAAAGGAACCGTGCGCCAGATGCTGTCCGAGTTCGGGCAGCAATTATCAGAAAACGCCGACCTGATCATGATAAGCGATGGCGGCGGCAGTGTCACATTTGTGGAAAGCAACGATCCCGGCCTGCTGCAACTAAAAGAACTGCCCGATGCCCGAGCTGTTGCCGAGACGCAAAGGCCGGGCCAGTCCTTTTCAATCCTTGGAAACAAGCTGTTCCATCTGGTGTTAACACCCGTCCTTTCACATTCGCAGAATAGGGATTTCGACAATACGCTGGCGGTCCTGATTGCAGGCTCTGAGCTGAATCATGTCATGGCATCGGAACTGCAAAAGAGAGCACACAGCGATGTTCTCTTTTTTTCCGGAGAACGTCTTTATGCCTCTTCTCTTCACCCGGCGATTGAAACAATCCTGGCCGGGACTCCTTCGCTTCGCGCCGTTGGCAGTCTTCCCCTGGATCAGCCGACAGACATAGAGATTGCCGGAGACAACCGACTCGCTTTTGTGCGGGCTCTGACCGGTTTTGACGGACATCCGGTCGGATATGTTGTTATCCTGCATGCTCTCGGCGGCGCCGGCAAGCTCCTGCACGCCGTTTCCACAAAGCTTGTGATCATTGGCACCCTCAGTCTCATTCTTGTTTTAGCTATCAGCTATTTCATCGCCAGGCATATTACCCGACCCATCGAATCGCTTGCCGCCGGTGCTCGAGAGCTGGGGCGCGGCAATTATGATCATAAACTGGATCTCTCGACGGACGGAGAGGTGGGACAGCTTGCCTCAGCTTTGATCAGATGCGGCAGTCTATCAAAGAAGGCCAGACGGTGCTGCTGAAGAGCGAACGCCTGGCGACCGTTGGACAAATGGCCAGCGGCATCATTCACGATCTTCGCAGCCCTCTCGCGGCCATTTCAAATGCGGCTGAACTGATTGCCAGGGAGGAATTATCCTCATCTCAGCGGCAGATCCTGGCCGAGAGCCAGTTGGGTGCTTCGAAGCGCATGGAGACAATGCTGGGAGAGATCCTCGAATACTCGCGCGGCGATTATCGACTGACTCGTTCACGGCATCAGCTCATTTCTCTGATCGATTCAGCGCTCCAGGAATGTGTCAATCCCAGCCGCGCTCCACTGGTGACGGTAATATCGGAGATTTCGCCGGAGCTGTTTGTTCAGGTCGACTATGAGCGGGCGCGAAGGATTTTTGAAAATCTGCTGGGGAATTCAGTTCAGGCCATGCCCCAGGGCGGAACGATCACCATCAAAGCCCAAAAAGCCGGAAACAGAGTGCAGATCCTCATTGCCGACACAGGATCAGGCATACCGGCGCAGCTACGGAATAGGTTGTTTGAACCGTATGTAAGCCAGGGCAAACAGGGGGGTACAGGACTTGGACTGGCAATTGCTAGGAGTATTGCGGTAGCGCATGGCGGTTCACTCACGCTGGTTTCCTCCGATGACCAGCCGGCTGAGTTTTGCCTCGAGTTGCCACTCGAATCCGGTGAAGGCAATGGCAAGTAGCGTTCTTCTTGTTGAGGACGATCCCAATTTCAGCGCCGTACTCGCCCTGGCGCTGGAACTTCAGGGTTACCTTGTACACAAGGTTTCAGGCGGGAGCCAGGCGATGGAGTTCCTGAGCCGGGCGCGGCCGGATATCATCGTCTCCGATCTGGAAATGCGCGGAATCGACGGACGCGCATTGTGCAAATATATCCGCCGAATTTCTGCGAATATTCCATTTGTAATCCTCTCGGCCTTTATAGATCCCAACAGTCCGGGCGATTTGGATGACCTGCCTGCGGACCGATGCCTGAGCAAGCAGGTCCCCGTGTCCGAGTTGGTTCAAATCGTCAGGGAATTGCTGAACGGTTCTAACGGAGAGCTTCCGCCAGAAGATAACTGACGGCATGGAAGGAGTGGAGCTATGAAACTGTGCCATGGTCTTGTGGTGGCCTTGTTCTGTCTTCTGGTCAATGGTGCAAAAAGCAGTCTGATCTACGGCCAGGAGGTCCCTCCAAACTCTGAAATACTGGACCTCATAAGAAAGACCCAGGATTTGGCCGCACAATCGCAAGCTGAACTAAAACGCTCCCGCGAACAAAATGAACGGCTTCAGCAACTGCTGGAGCAGACAAACCAGGAATTGGTCCGCCTCCGTGAAGAGGTGAATCTATTGCGCTCCAATGCGACAACCCATCTGCCTTCACCCTATCAACTCTCCGCGAGGGCCACTGCTGCAGAACAGGCTCAGGAAAAATCAGACAATGCTGAACACGCTGATCCGGAGAAAAACCTGCGCACCCGTCTGATGCGGCTTGAGGACCAGGTCGGGCTCAATACCGCACAACTAACAGAACAGGCTCAGACAAAGGTTGAGAGCGAGTCGCGTTTCAAAGTGCGTTTGTTTGGCACGGTTCTAGACAATACCTACTTCAACACAGCAGACACCTCCGATAGCGCTGTGCCCGCATCTGCGCCATCGCCATACGAAGCAGCCGGCCACAACCTGGGCGCCACTTTGCGTCAGACACAATTTGGCTTTTCCATGACAGGTCCGAAACTCGGCGCTGCCCGCCTGAGCGCAGATATCGACTTTGATTTCTTCGGAGGTACTTCCACAAGCTATTCAGCAAATGTATTGGGAGCACTTCGGATGCGCACCGCTTCCGTTCGACTTGACGGACAGCGAACCTCACTGGCTCTTGGGCTCATGGCGCCATTGATTTCCAGCCTGAACCCCACTTCCTTTGCGGCGGTCTACTACCCATCGATGGGCGAGTCCGGCAACCTCTGGCAATGGATACCCCAAATGACTGTGGAGCACCGCATTCCTGCCGGAGAAGATCGCGATCTCATTCTTCAGGGCGGCTTGATAATGCCGTTTGGTGAGAATATCCACGGCACGACACTCAGAGGCGGCCCGGGCTATGAAACACGCCTGGCATTTTCCCGGGAAGCGGATCCGGACATGCCCTTGGAAATTGGCGTGGGAGGCTATTTTCAACCCCGCCGGCTTGGGCCGCTTCATACCGCCAATTCCTACGCCGTTACGAGCGATTGGCAGATCCCGCTGACTCGGCATATGGAGTGGAGCGGAGAGGCTTTTTATGGTCAGGGCATCAGCTTGAGCGAACAGAGCGGGACAGATATTGCCAATGCGTTTTCGTATTACGGGTCATTGAGTGATGCTTTGACCAGGGTGCGCGGCGTTCGCTCTACAGGTGGCTGGACCCAATTGAGTATTCGACCCAATGCCAAACTTGAGTTCAACACAGCCTTTGGCCTGGAAGATCCCTGGAATAGAGATATCTTTGGCGGACTCTATCAATATGATGTGCGGCTGAAAAACGAGACTTTTTCCATAAATTCCATCTATCGATTCCGTTCCAATTTTCTAGTCTCTGCAGAGTATCGACGGTTGTGGACCCTGTACGCCACTGCTCAAACCACAAATAATCATTTTAATCTTGCGGTCGGATATCTCTTCTAAAGGCTGGCTCGTGAAGCCCTCCTTTCCAACGCAGGGATTGCCACTATTTGAGACAGCGTTCGCCGGAGTGAATCAAAAAGAGACACCCTGGAAGCACCTCCGTCCCGCCTAATGCCCCATGCTATTTACCCAAGAAACCTGGTTGAGCGATGCCTATCGGCCCCAGCATTTGCCCAAGGAAGCCGGAGGCACCATGCTTCCCAGCCCTAGGGGGGGCGGCCAGAACGTAGCCGGGGGTGAGCGCTTTTTGCGAACCCCCGGATTGGATTAGTCATGTAACAAGCCCTGACGGGGCGGCAGAATGCTGACTTTCGCCCCTAGCCGGGGCTCTCTCTCCCGCTTATCGCTACCGGGGGTTCGCTGCGCTTCACCCCCGGCTGCGATCTTTCGGCCCTCCGGGCCTGGTGTTTCACTCGCGTCGCAGAGCATAGAAAAATTGGCATGTGGCATCAGGCATCTCGCCGGCAAGGGGCGTGGCTACTTGCATAGCGCTGATGCCGCCGGGACGGCGGTGTTCCCAGTGGAATGGGAATTGCAGAAACAGTCGTTGCAATGGTGAGGAACCAAGGCAGTTGTAAATCTGAGCCTTTTGAAATTGGAGGTAGATATGGGAAAGACCGCGTTTTTTTCGTTGCTTCTGATAATCGCGCTTGCGGGTCCGCTTGCAGCGCAAACCGGATTCAACGGCCTCGCTATCGATGGCAATCTGATTTTTCCCCAAATAGCCGTCGGCGGAGGGTACACGACCGATGTTTTCCTGATGAATCCCGGAAGCGTAACCGATGCTTCCGGAGTCCTGTATTTTTTTGACAGCCAGGGCGCTGCATTAGCGCTTCAATCGAATGGATCCCCCGTAACGCAAATTTCTGTAACCATTCCCAGGGGTTCCATCCAAAAAATCACCCTGACCATCTCCCCGGATGTGTTGACAGTCGGTTGGGCTATGTTTGTAACCAATCCCGGAACGCCGGACCCTCTCCCTGAGGTTTTTGGATCTGTGGTCTACACGGCTGTCTCCGGTACAACTCTGTTGACCCAGACGGGCGTCCTGGGGATGCGGTATTCTACCGGGAATTTTAGAGAGGTATCGATACCGATACAGGTGGTGAATGATCTGAGCACGGGAATTGCCGTAGTCAATGCCGGTTCATCTCCGCTGAATATTACCTTTCAACTGAAGGACGCCGGCGGAAACGTTGTGAGCAACGATACGCCGCTGCCTATTTCGCCACTGCCGCCCGGGGCACATATAGCCAAATACATTACGGAGATCTTCCCGAACGTCACCTTGAGCAACTTCCTGGGAACGCTCAACCTGATAACGGACGGAGAGGGTATGGTACCCCTGGCACTGATCCTGAACGGCCCTGTTGTCTCAACGATTCCGATCATCAACGTACCCGTCAGTACTGTTACGGTTCCGCCTCAGACTGTCACCGTTTCTTCTCCCGGATTTTCCTTTTCACCGGCATCGGTCACCATCCGCGCCGGCGATACGGTCAATTTTGTCCTGGCAGGTATCCATGATGCGGTTGAAGTCAGCAAGGCTACCTGGGATGCAAACGGAAACGCTTCCAACGGCGGCTTCAGAATTCCATTCGGGGGCGGCTCCCATACGTTCACCCAGCCGGGAACCTATTACTATGTGTGTGAGCCCCACGCATCCATGGGGATGAAAGGTACCATCATCGTGAATTAGCCTCGGATCAGGAGCATCGCGATCTATAAGGGCCATGGAGTTGCGACCTGTGAAATACCAAAACATGAGAACCAAGAGGTCCATTCAACCAATGATGTCTATCAGCCTGTCCCTCCGGATGATGAACAACCTCGCCCACGATGAAGCAAATCAGGGTAGAACACTGATTTTCGCGGAGATAAGATTTATCTACGTTGAGCCCGGAGGTGCGACGGCTTCCGGGCTTCTGCTTCATCGCCTGTTTCTGGAATTCTCGAGTTACCTAGCTGTCAATTGTTTTAGACCATCAGGTTCACTGGGAGACCTTCTCATGAAGCTTCGAATAAAGACAAATCTGGCCCTTTGTTTTGTAGCTGCTTCTTTTTGTCTGGCTTTTGGCGCAGATGAACAAAAACCTTCTGTGGCTATGACCACCACCGCAAATCAGGCTCCTTCACCTCAAACAAAATCAGCCCCGCAGGCCGAGCGGCAGGATAGTCCGGTGGAAAAGGTGGAAAAAATTGAGGCCGTAGGCAAAGAGCTGCAATGGGACTCCCCTGATTTCCCGCGCATCGATCGCGTGGTAAATATTCAAACCGCCAGCACCACGCGACGACATGCCTTCCTCTTTACCATAGATCACAGAGCCTGGCAGACCTTTACCGATCATCCAATGGGAGATCTCATGGGATTCGACGTCGGGGCCATGAAAATCGGCCTTGGCTTACGCTTTGGCCTCTTCGACCGTTTCGATGTTGGTCTCCTGCGACTCAATGGAACTCTTGCCGATTACAATATCGATACCTACGATTTCGACGGAAAGTACCACCTGCTGCGCCAGGCAACGCATCATGTGGACGTGGCCGTCCGCGGCGGAGTGACGTGGTTCAACGTGGCCGGTTTGCCTGATCGAAGCGCCTTTTTCACTCAATTGCTGGTAAACAGGGAATTGAGTGGAAGAGTCCGCATCGGTTCCGGCGTGCTCTATCACTCGGACTCTTATAACGACACTAAATTATCATCTGACCCAAAACACTCGGCGGCAATTCCGGCAACGGTTGAGGTCCGAGTATTGCCCTGGCTGGCTCTCAATGGTGAAGTAGCCGCCACTGTGAGCGGATATGGATCTGATTTCCCGGCGTTTTCAGCGTCGGCAAAAATGCTGACTCGCCGGCATACATTTTCTTTGGTTTTCTCAAACACTCAATATCTCGGGCCGGGTGGTATTGCGACCGGATCCGCACGGGGTGCCGGAGGCCTTATCTTTGGATTTACCATCGTCCGCGAATTGCCCTTGTAGATGCAAGCCGGACCCGAAGTGCGCCGAGTCTTCCCAAAGACCGGGTAATGATGCCGAGGTGAAACATGCTCAATCGTCGCAAATGGTTAAGAATCTGTGGACAGGGAATTGCCGTGTTCTTAATGCCGGCTTCCCTTCTTTTTGGCAAAAGGATGTCGATTGATCTGGATCAGGTTCCGAAGCTGAAGGAAATCGGCGGCCAGATCACAATCAAGCTGATGAACGAAGACCTGCTCTTCATTCGTGATTCCGAAAGAACAGTTCGAATCCTTAGTGCGCGCTGCACACACAAAGGATGCATCGTGAAATACAGTGAAAGAAACAACCGAATTGAATGCCCCTGCCATGGGTCACAGTACGATTTGAATGGAAATGTTCTAAAGGGTCCTGCTATGAGGTCGCTTGCCACCCATGCGGGAGCAATCGAGGGAAATCAGATTCTCGTGGAATTCCCCGGCTAGAGATCCAGGCTTTCACAGTGCCGGCAACAAAAATGGGCAATCAAGACAAAGCGCTCTGCATGCTTTTACCAAAGGACTAGTAGGCAGTTTCGATCCTATGTAAGGAGATAGGCCCCGCAAATTCACTTTCCCCCTTGCCCAGGATTGCCGTTGGCAACCATAATTAGAGGGTTCATATGATTTGCGAGTAGTGACTAGGGTAATGTCCTCATCCGGTTTGGTTCTGCAAGACTTCGTTGCGGCTGCCCGGCAATAGACAATCCCGACATCATGGTTTTGCCTCCAGGAAACAGGGCGCACCTATGCCTTCGAAGACCGCATCACAACGGGATCTGCTGCAAACCGTCCGGGAACTAAAACTCCGCCTGGAAAAGACGGAGAGTTTGCTCACACAAACAGATTCTCCAATGGCAAATTTGGGTTCCGCCTCCGATCCGGGAGAGCTTTCGGCTCTCGTCGATGTCCTTCAGGATGAGGTCTGCAGTGTTGAAGAAAACGCCGCTTTGAAAAGCAGCGCGATCAGAAATCCGGCGGAGGCTGCTAGAAGACAGGCCGAAGAGGCGCTGCGGCTCTCCGAGGAAAAATTTGCCAAGGCTTTCTCGTCGAATCCGGCAGCTATTGCCATCAGTCGTCTCAGCGATGGGGTCATTCTCGACATAAACGAGACCTGCCAGTCAATGTTCGGATACCGTCGAGAGGAAGTTGTCGGTCGATCAACCAGGGAATTGAAGTTCTGGCTTTCCCCCGATCGACCTCAACTTCTCAATGAGCTGTCGACGAAGGGCTTTGTTCGCAATCGTGAACAGAAGCTTCTCCGGAAATCAGGGGAAATTTTCACGGCGCTCGTGTCGGCGGACGTTCTGGTCGTTTCAGGCGAAAAGCTGATTCTGTCAACCTGGCTGGACATCACCGAACTCAAGCTTACGGAAGATGCACTCCGTGAAAGTGAAGCCCGCCTGCGTCTCTTCATTGAACATGCCCCGGCGGCTTTGGCCATGTTTGATCGAGAGATGCGCTATCTGAGTGCCAGCCACCGCTGGCTGAGTGACTATGGACTGGAAGGCCGTGATCTGACCGGCCTGTTTCACTATGAAGTATTTCCGAAGATACCGGCAGGCTGGAAACAGGCCCATGCGCGCGGGCTGTCGGGCGAGGTAGTCCGCACCGAAGAAGATCCATTTGAAAGGGCCGATGGATCCCTGCAATGGCTTCGCTGGGAAATTCACCCCTGGCACGACGCATCGGGCGACGTCGCAGGCATCGTGATCTTCACGGAGGATATTACCGAACGCAAGCTTGCCGCCGAGGCATTGCGGAAAAGTGAAGAGAGATTCCGGGTCATGTTTGAAGGCCATGGAGCCGTGATGATGCTGATTGAGCCGGAGACGGGCGCTATCATTGATGCAAACGCTGCGGCGGCGAATTTCTATGGCTATACGAGCCAACAATTGCGCTCCATGCACATCGAACAGATCAATCAACTCTCGCCCGGGCAGGTAGCGGCAGAGCGCCGAAATGCGGTCGATCTCGATAGGAATCAATTTGTTTTTCCTCATCGGCTGGCCGATTCGCAGATTCGGTGGGTCGAAGTGCATTCTTCGCCGGTGATAATTCAAGACCGGCCCATGCTCTTTTCGGTAATCCATGATATTACCGCACGGCGTCAGGCCGAAGCGGCGCTGTATCTGCTAAATGCCGAGCTGGAACAGCGGGTCATTGAACGAACCACGGAACTGGCCAAGGCTGCCGACAAGGTGCGTGCGGAGCGAAAACGCTTTCTTGACGTGCTGGAAACTTTACCCGTCGTCATCTGCCTTATCCGGCCGGATTATCGCCTGGAATTTGTAAACCGCGCATACCGCGATGCGCTCGGACATAATCAGGGGCTGCTCTGTCACAAAAGCCAGTTCGATCGGGACACGCCATGCGCGGAATGCCAGGCATTTATGCCGCTGGAAACAGGCCAGCCGCATAAATGGGAATGGGCGCTTCCAAACGGCAGGATATTCGAAATCCACAATTTCCCCTTCGCCGACATTGATGGCGCGCCGATGATCCTCGAGATGGATGTGGATATCACAGAGCGCAGAACGGCCGAAAAAAAACTGCTTCATGCCCACGAAGAACTGGAAGCGCGAGCGGCTCAGTTGAGACAGCTCGCCGCCGAATTGACGCTGGCCGAGCAGCGAGAGCGGAAACGGCTCGCGCTGGTATTGCACGACGGCCTTCAGCAAATGCTGGTCGCCGCCAAGATACAGGTTGCCTTAATAGGTCGCAGCAAGGATATCCCTAGAACTGCCGCTGATATTACCAACCTGATTGATGATTGCATCCAGACTTCCAGGTCATTGACGGCCGAGCTCAGCCCGCCGATTCTTCATCAAGGAGGGCTGGTTCCCGGATTGGAATGGCTGGTCCAATGGATGTTTGACAAGCATGGGCTTTCCGTCGAACTGACCACGCAGGGACAAACCAGGACGTTGCCTGAGGAAATCACGATTCTCCTTTTTCAATCCGTCCGGGAATTACTCTTCAACATCGTAAAGCATGCCGGAATCCGCACGGCCCGAGTCGGGGTGGCTTATCACCAGGGACGAATCCAGGTTGAAGTGGCCGACGAGGGTTCGGGATTCGATTCCATGCGGCTTGGCAATCGCACATCGCATGAAGGATCGGGAATGGGACTGTTCAGCATCAGGGAACGGTTGGGATACCTCGGCGGAACCATGGAAATTGACGCTGCTCCGGGAAAAGGGACCAGGCTTCAACTGGTAATTCCGGCCATCGGCACCGCCGGCGCCATCCCTGAGCCCGGCACCGGACCCAGAACCTCGGTGGCCACTACCTGGGCGGAGGTGGATAAAGGCGATTCAACGAAGATTCGCGTCGTTCTGGTGGACGATCACCTCGTTATGCGCCAGGGATTGGCCAGCCTCCTCAGCATTGAATCGGATATTTTGGTCGTGGGCGAAGCCTCCGACGGGAAATCCGCCATCGATCTTGTTTTGAATACAAGACCGGCTGTCGTTCTGATGGATATCAGCATGTCCGGAATAGATGGCGTGGAGGCCACGAAGAGGATTCGCGAAAAAATGCCGGAAGTCAAAATTATCGGACTCTCTATGTTTCAGGAAGGAGAGCAGGCCTCGGCCATTCTTGAAGCCGGCGCCATTGCCTATCTCGCAAAATCAGGACCTTCCACCGCGGTCATAGAAGCGATACGCAATTGCATGCGTCCATAGGTTGGAATACATTCTCCCGCCCTCTCTTCCCTTTTTTGTTGACCCGGTGCCAACTGTCGATTTAAATTGTCTATACTGAGATATGTGGTTTCGTATAGGATATCTCGTTAGGAGATGATCCAAACGGGTAAGTTGTCTCAAGGATGAGCAATCAATTCCCCGGTGTCCCAATGACGTAATTTGGTGACTAATTTTGCAAAGCCAAAATACTGTTATTTCTGATTCAGGAATGTCAGTGGGAGAGCGGCTCCAACCGGGGTGGGGTTAGAAGCAAGATATAGGTTGCCGTACGGTTTGGAACATTTTTGTAGAAACAGGTGATCTGCCTCTACGGCAAAAAGATCAAGGCCGCAAATTCAGTTCTTTTGAGGAGGCGAATTTCATGAGAGCCAGGAAGGTTTGCTTTTTGGTCATTGTTCTGATCGCGGCACTCGCCGCATCGAGTGTGCAGGCGCAGCAGAAAGCAAAAGCTGCCGTAAAGCCTGCGGTAGAAAAAATTGTCGTGATGAATCCCCGCGGCATACAGCCTGAAATCCGCAAGATTCCCATGGCAAAGCGTCCGGATACGCTCAATGGCAAGACGGTCTATGTCGTGGATATCAAATATGCGAATACCCGGCCGTTCGTCAATGAACTGATGGCCGCACTGAAGGCGAAATATCCAAGCACCACCTGGGTGCTGAAGGAAAAACTTGGAATGTACATGGATGATGATCCGAATCTCTGGAAGGAGATAAAGGAAAAGGCATCCGGAGCCATCGTCCTGGTGGGGCATTGAAGCAGCTGCTCGCCGGCAGTTGTCGGCCATGCAGTGACGCTGGAAAGAATGGGCATCCCCGCAGTACCGATGATCACAGCCAGATTCCAGGAGCTTGTGACCACCATCTCCTATAAAAAAGGGATCCCGAACATGCGGATCACCTATACGCCTCATCCCATCACGGACAGACCGGCCGAGCTTTGCCGGCAGTACGTGCAGGGGAAAGATCCGAACAGCGGCCAGCCGATGCTGGAACAAATCTATGGAGCGCTGACCAAGCCTCTGTCGGTGGAAGACGCCAAGGCCGGCTTCCTCAAGAGAGATGCGCGCCCGAGGCTGTTGCCCCCGGACACGCCGGAAAACCTGCTGGAATACTTCCACGAACACATCTTCACCGATGGCAACCCGATCATTCTCCCGACCGAACAGAAGGTGGCGGAAATGCTGAAAGCCACCAGCCGCAAGCCGGATGAATGGGTCGGACAGATGCGTCCCTCTCCTCCCCATGAAGCCTGGTACTACACGGTGGAAATGGTCGCCGTGAATGCCGTCATGGCGGGAGCCAAACCGGAATACTTCCCCACGATCCTGGCGATTGCCTCCAAGGGTTTGACCTCGATGTTCAGTTCGACTTCGTCGTTTGCCCGCATGGTCGTCGTCAACGGCCCGGTGGTGAAGGAAATCGGCATGAACACCAGCATCGGAGCGCTGGGTCCGAACAACCGTGCCAACTCCTCCATCGGCCGCTGCTGGACGCTGATCTCCAAGAACCTCGGCGGATCCGGGAAACCGGGAGAAACCTACCTGGGCAGCCAGGGGAACCAGTTGAACTACAACAACCTCTGCTTCCCGGAAACGGAAGAAGGGTTGCCGGCAGGATGGAATCCGTTGTCGGTACAGAAGGGTTTCAAGAAGTCCGACAGCGTGGTCAGCCTGTTCAGCGGCTGGAGCTTCAACGATATCGCCTGGTACTCGCCGCTGCCGCAGCATGAAGTCATCCGCGGCTGGCTGGAGCATTTCTTTTCGTACGGTACCAGCCAGGCGACTCTCGTTCTCGACCCCATCGTCGCGGCTGACGTGGCGAACATCGGCGGTTTCTCAACGAAGGAAGCCTTCTCCAAGTGGCTGGCGGAAAAAACAGGAACACCCGGCTGGCTGTACTGGTCAACACACCAGAGAGAGCTGAAGCAGGCACAGGATGGAGTAGAACCCTACGCGGGCTGGCTGAAGCAGGGACAGGGTGCGGTAATCCCGGTTTCCCGCTATAACAGGGCTCAGGGCGTTGCCAGGTATTCCTCCCGCTCTTCTTTCATTACGCAAAGCGGCAGTGATGCCACCAGTTCGGTTGAAATTGTGGTTACCGGCGGCGGAACGAACACCTTCTGGTCGGGCGGCGACTTTGGCTATGCGGGCAGCGCGTCCGTGGATCAATGGAGATAGGAGGAACGATCACATGAAAAACAGATTAATGATAGCTGCAATTGCGCTGTTGGGATTGATGGTCGCGGTAGGCCTCCAGCCTGTCATGGCGCAGGAAAACACGCCCACGAATCCGGTTGCCGTAAAGGTGCCGCTGAAATCGATGGTCGAACTCGGGTCGGTGTATACCAACATCTATGACATCACGATCACGGTACTTGAAACTGTTCGAGGCAATGCAGCGCTTGAACAGCTCAAGGCGGCGGATCCGAATGTCAAAGCGCCGGCAGCGGGCTTTGATTACGTGCTGGCACGCGTCAAGTTCGAACTCAAGGGGCGCTATGTCAGCGACAACCTGTCGTTTGATCTCGGAACCGAACCGCTGCAGTGGGTTTTGCTGTCGGGCGCGGATCTGACGGAATATGACCGGGTATCACTGACGGTTCCCAAGCCTGCGCTGGCAGGCATTGTGAAACCCGCCGGTTCGATGGAAGGCTGGGTGGGCTTTGCCGTTTCTCAGAAAGACGCCAAGCCGGTGATGGTATTTGATCCGGATACCGGCGGCGCCACCGGGCGCGGCAAAACTCTCTTCTTCAAAATGTATTAGTTGCTGAAACAAAGAGGTTCGTGGCCAATAAAACATTGGCCACGAACCTTACCCGCATTGCATCACCTCGTATATTTTTTGGCCGCCGCGTTGCAGGTCGGAATAATACCTGCCCTTCAATGCATGTCGAAACCGCCCAAAGGAATCAGATAACCACTCCGGCAAGGACTCTTGCGGATTCCAGCGATGTTCGATCAAGCTGCGGGTCGATCTGCAAAACCCGCGGATTCTGCCGCTGCTCTCGAGGCACCTCCCCCCGCACGCCCGGACCGATGAGGTAGTAATCATACTCGGAGCTGCCGAACAGCTTATTCAGGTTCGGTATCTTTTTGATTGAGCTTGAATGAATGCTGACATCTGAAGATGTCACGAGGTTTCGTATCTGCTCCACCATGTAGTGAACCCTGTGTACAGGCTGTGGCTGGTGGAGAAGCAATACGGATGAGTTGGAACGTATCTCCGCCAGCAAATGGATTGTTTGAGCAGAAGCGCGGACTTCAACAGGAATAATCTCAGCCTTTTTGCCGGACACCATCGAACGGGCATATTCGTACAAAATGTGATTGACGATTATTTTGGGAGTTGCATGACCCCTGGCGACGCTCTCCTTTAATGCCCGGAAGGTCAGCCCTTTAACCGGCACTTTCCATAGCTGCGATATTTCCGCGGCAGCCTGGGTTGCGATTTCCTCATGAATATCCACAAAAGAAATGAGCGGAGCTTTGCGTTCGCTCTCCTGGGCATGCCGGCTGAGGTACCGGGCAAAAGCTGTCGGCGATATGCCCATCTGACGGGCTCGGGCCGTGATCTTCTCACTCAGCTTAAAACAGCTTTCATTGATGGATCGCGGAGATTCTGTTGCGGTCTTGATCACGCTTCCTTTGCCGCGCATCAGAGCAATCAGACCGGATCTTCTCAAGGCCAGGTAAGCCTTGTGTATCTGGCTGTGGTGAATGCCCGTCTGTTTCTCAATATCACGAATTGAAGGCAAGGTATCGCCGTTCCGAAGGATTCCCATCATTACGGCAAACTTGATCTGTTCCTCGATCTGGTTGACTACGGGAGTAGGACTATTTTTCTCGATGTAAAATTCCATCCTTCGCCTCCTGAGATAACTGCCCCCAATTATGAACTTACTCCCTCTAAATTCCAGATTGCAGATTTCAGATTCCAGACTAAGGCCGGGTAAATAGTAACCCAGGCCTATTTCCATGGATGCGTCTTTGCGTGCGCACTTGCCCGCACGATGGTTTCCATCCGCATGGAATCATACTTGGAATTTGCTATCCGGGAGCAATTTTCCCAGGCCCTCCCAGATTGCAGATTTCAGATTCCAGACTAAGGCCGGGTAAATAGTAACCCAGGCCTATTTCCATGGATGCGTCTTTGCGTGCGCACTTGCCCGCACGATGGTTTCCATCCGCATGGAATCATACTTGGAATTTGCAATCCGGGAGCAATTTTCCCAAGCCCTCCCAGATTGCAGATTTCAAGATTCCAGATTGCAGATTCCAGATTTCAGACTAAGACTGGGGACATAGTAGCCCCGGCCTATTTCCATGGATGCTTCTTTGCGTGCGCACTTGCCCGCACGATGGTTTCCATCCGCATGGAATCATACTTGGAATTTGCTATCCGGGAGCAATTTTCCCAAGCCCTCCCATATTCGGGAGAGCCTGGGATGTTGCGGGTTGACTGAAAAACAACGCAGGCACCGATTTAGAAATTGAAACGTATCTTTGCCTGGAAAGTGCGGCTACCTACCTTTGTGCCCAGGTATCCGAATGGGGTTGTATTCCCATTGATGCTCAGCGCCGGCAAATTAGCGAAGTAAATGCGTGTACTTGCTGAGTTCACCGTCTGCGAAGGCTGCGCGTGGTTAAAAATGTTCGTTGCATCCACACGTATCTGCACGCCCTTGGTTTCGCTGATCCGAAGCGATTTGCTCATCGCCATATCGACGTTCCAGGTTGGCGGACCATAGAACCGGTTCTGTCCAAAATTGCCTCGTTGCCCCGGCAGCGGGTTTTGAAAGACAATGTTGCCCTGCGGGTCTTTAAGGGCAAAAAGACCGGTGCAGGCCGCCTGCAGGTTATCCTTGGTTGTAACATTTGCCTTCTGAGGATCATCGACGGAAGTGAAATAGTTGCCGAAATAGTTGCCCTCCTTTGCACCGGGTTCCCAATAAACCCCGATCTTGTCCCGTGGGAACGCACCGACCAGATCAGGTACGCCGGTCCCATAGAGCATGTTAAAGGCCGTGACATTCGCCGGGCTTCCGCTGCTCACATTGACAATCCAGCTCGCCTGCCAGTTCTCCAGGAATCGAGCCAACGCTCCGGTGCTGTTTTTAAACAAAAATTTGCTTGGGCCGATCGGCAGATCAAAGTTCCCATAGGAGGTAAACACATGCGGGCGGTCGCTCCCCAAAACCGTGTAATCCCCTGCGCGATTCAGCGGATCCGTGTATGCGGTGCCCGGATTGCCCAGATTCTTGCTCCACGTATAAGACATCTGGAAGCTGAAGCCGGCAACCGGCCGCATGGTGACCTGCGCCTGCATGGAGTGATAATTCGCCGTTCCCCAGTTTGTATAAAGGTTCACGGTTCCAAACTGCGGGTTGGTAACAATGAAATTTTCAGGCAGCCCGGCCGTCCGAAGCAGCCATCCGTTGTCCGTGACGCCTCTGGGCGCATTGGGATTGGCCCAGCTGCTGATCGTGCTGGCAAGAACCGAGTAGTTCCCGTTGGCAAGCGCAGTTCGCACGGCAGGTCTTCCGGTGGGGTTGCGCAGATAAGCCGCTCCTGATTTTTCGCCCCTGACCGGAGCAAAAATCTGGTCCAGCAGCTTCGCGGACGGATTTGAATCATCCCCGTAGCGCGCTGCGTTAAAGGCATCGAGCAGCCCGTTGGTCATGAAATTGGGAGTGTTGAGGTTGAAGAAATTCGAGTTCTTCCGCGTTAGGGTGCCGACATAGCGGACGTCAACGGTCAGGTGAGATCCGATATTCCGAGTCAGCGCAAGCGTCAGATTCTGAATGTACGGAGTCACAAAATTGGGATCATAGACAGAGATGGTCTGAGTCCGGTCCGTGAGCGGGATAGTCGCCATCGGTTTCGCCGTTGTCGGTACGGGGACAACGCTCGATACGCTGGCCAGATCCAGATAGACATTGCTTGGAGTATAGGTAGCCGACGCCGTGCTTCCAGGCGGGTTTGCGATGATTCCCTCAGAGGTCGTGTTGGTCTGACCGCCTCCGACGAAACTGATCTGATATCCGCCGCGCAGGGTGGTTCTGCCTTTCCCAAACCACGGTAAAGCCCAGGAAAATCCAATGGCGGGACCAAAGTTGTTCAGGTCCTTTGAATAGACGCCCTGATCGGGGTGATCGGAGTCGGGTCCGACAAAAATCAGTTCCGACATATCGGATCGTACTCCCGGTTTCCAGAAGGCTTCCTCCCAGTTGCGCCCCGAGATTCCGTAGGCAGCATTACCCCCGCCTTTCAGGCCGGCGGTAAGACCGTTCTTAAGAAACGGCACGCCATAATACTCATAGCGCAAGCCGAGGTTGAGCGTGAGGTTTTCGTGCACTTTCCAATCGTCTTTGACGAAGAATGAAATTTCCTTCTGACGAATATCCCGGATTTTTTGTTCCTGACCCAGGGGATCATTCCACGCGCTGACGCTATTGGCTGTATTGATAAAATAGAGCTGGCTTACCGATGCCAGCGAACCGGAAAAGAAGTTCAGGAGGTTCTGCATCAATTGTTGGCTTCCGGTGGTCTGGGTCCCGGCCAGTCCGGGCATATTGGTGCTGTTGATTCCCTGCACCGCGAGCCCCACGGGATCTCCGCCGGTAGCATACGGATTGATGTTCATGCCCCAGTTGGTGCCATAAACGGTGGATTGGGTTCTGTTCAATCGCAGCTCGAAACCACCCTTTAGCAGATGCTGCCCTTTGATCCAGGTAAGATTGTCGGCATAGGTCCACCGTGGACTGAGATCTTTATTTGTCCATCCCAACAGCGCGCCTCTGCCGCCAAAGAAATTGCTCGAAGCTACGGCAAATTGTGCCCCTCCCGCTCCCGGGCTGATGACCAGGGGAAGTCCGTTTACTTTTGGAAGCTTGGCCAGGAGTTCTTTGCCGGTCTCTGGATTTTCCAGAGGGAAATACCCGTTGTTTCCCGTCCTCATCAAACCAAACCTGGCTTCATTAAGCAGCGCAGCGCTGAGCGTAGAGTTCAGGTTTACCGTTATGACCTGGGGCTGCCGCTCCGTCCGGCCGCCATAGCCGTTGGGCCAGACTTTGAAATTATTGTCAGCCCACGTCTTCTCAAGGCTCCAGGCCACATTGACCCTGTGCTTATTGTTGAATATGTGGTCCACCTTGAGGTTGATCTGCTTCCGCTGGTTATCTTCGCCGATTCCATACATATTGTCCGCGCCGCGCGTTCCGCGCGTCCATCGGGCGCCAGCTGTATTCAGGCCGTCTGTGCCGGATAAAACATAATTGTTAGCGGCGGGCATCTGATTCAAAAAGCCCTCTATGAACCCGGTCGTGTCCACCTTCGTCCGATAAGGATCCCACGGCGACCCGCTTTTGATATCTGTGGCAGCGGTGAAATCGGAACAATCATTGGTCTTCGGTATTTTCAAAAGAGGACCAAAGATGCTCGCATAGCGGACGATGCCGTTATGCGGCTGCCAATTGGACAGGTGATTGCCTTTGGAATCGAGCATTGAAGGCTGCAGGGCCGGCGGTGTAATGGGATTTCCGGCCGAATCCACGGTGGCAAAGGTGGCCGTCCCGGTAACGGTCAGCGTCTGATCCGCATAGCCATTATTCCAGTTGTCAAAGTAGCGGAAGATCCCTTTGCGCGCACAAGGCGTCAATGCCAGCGCGTTATAGGAATCCCGAAGCCGCGCGATCTGTCCGTCAAACAGACCGAAAAAGAATGTTTTGTTCTTGATGATTGGTCCACCCAGGCTAAGCGTGTACTGGTTCAGATTGCGCCAGGGAGGAACAACGGATTTGCGATTATTGTCCCACTGGTTGGAGTCCAGCGCCGAATTCTGGATATTCCATACTCCGGCGCCATGGTATGCGTTTGTCCCGGACTTCGTTAAAACCTGGACCTGCGCATTTCCTCGTCCCATTTCAGCATCAACAGGCGAGAGCACCATGCGGAACTCACCGACCATATCAGGATTGATCTGAGTGGGCGAATGAATGCCGGCCGGGTATCTCACATCGCTGATATCGACGCCGTCACGCTGCAGGTTCAGATTGCCTACGCTGACTCCGCCCACGGTCGTGTCGTTTGCATTGAATACGGCATTCCCCGCAACCGGCACATAGCCGGACATGGTCCGGACGAGATCGAGCGCGTTATTGTTTACCAGCGGCAACTCTTTCACGGCTTTTTCAGCCAGCACATCGCCGGTAGAGGAACTTGATTCCAGGATCAGCCGTTCGGCGGCCACGTTAACCTCGACATCCTGGTTGAGCCCGGCGACCTGCAGCTTGCAATTCAAACGGACCTGAGCGGCATTACCAAGCTGAACATCCGTGTAGGTCTGAAGTTGAAACCCGGGCTTTTCCACGGTCACTTTGTAACCCCCGGGAAGCAGGCTGGGAAGGTTGTATATTCCGGCAGTGTTGCTGACAGCCGTATTGACAACTCCCGTGGCCGCATTCGTTGCTTTTATCGTTGCACCCGGCACAATGGCGCCTGTCGCGTCCAAAACTGTGCCGCTCAAACTGGCAGCGCTGGACTGGCTGAATGCCGATGCGCAGAAAAGAAGAGAAATCATCAATACTATCGCGACGCAATACCGCATCATGGTTTTTTCCTTCGATCCACAAGCCGGGTCGCCCATTCCACTGCCTGGCGGTTCCCGGGAAAATCTGAGTTTGTTTCGCGTACCTCTCTGACGAATGCGGCGGGACATCCGAATACCTATGGCCATTCGCCGGTTTCGCTTAATGACAAGCCGAAGAACTGTGTCCCCCGGGTTCATTTGGCTCATCCAGTTACGCTTTCTGGAAATGCTTTGAAGGAAGTATCATTTTTCACTGTGGAAATTGTCAAGACGATTGTTTCTATTTAGAAACAGTTGTTTTGTTTTCTATACTATTCTTATCCATGCGGCTTCCACGGCTTCGCCGGGAATGCAGCTCCCCGACGCCCGCCTCTCGAAGACAAGCTCCCCTCGGGGCCATAAGGTATCTCTTGCCGTTTCCGCAGAATGGCTAAAGAATGTCATTGGGCTTTGAAGGGAAATCGCGCTGATTTATCCGATAGGAGAGGATTCATGCCGGCACCGCAAACTGCGACGCTTTACAACACCGCTATTTTGAAGTTCCAGAGTTTTCAGATTCAACTGCCTGCCACGCCGGTGGTGCAAGTACCGCTGACCAGGCTTTCAGCTCAGCCGATTTCAAAAGTATCTGCGCCGGCTCCCTCGGGGCCGGAACTGTTCCGGCCGGCTTCAAGCCGTTCCCAGGATATTGACCGGCAGCGTCAATTGAACAGCCAATATGCAAAGCTGTTCCAGGGCATGAGCACGGGCATCGTTGCGGCCTGGCAGCTCTTTCACGCCTTCGCAATCCTGAAGGATGTTCTCATCAACGGCCCCACCGCTGTCGCAGGGCAGATCCTTTGCCCAAATCTGGAAATGATCGTGGTCGCCCAATCGATCGATGCAGGAACAGGTTTGCAGGAAATGGAAATCCGTAAACAGGTCGCCAAGACTTTCTGGACCAATTGGCAGCAGACGATGAATACAGTGATTGTGCCGGGTTTGCCGTGGTATCCCTCGTTCGTTGCCGTGCCCTCGCCAGTCGCACCGCCCACGCCCAATACGCCCATGCCCTTCGCGGCTCTAACCAGAAATAGCCTGTTTATGACAAAGTCCTGGCTGACGATGGGCCTTACCAATGCCCTCCAAGGCAAGCTGGACTATTCCGGGCAATTCAGTGAAGCGCTGGCAACGAGTATCGAGTCCGTTTTCAACCAATGGGTCCTGCAGACAATGGTGACGCAGGTCCTGGGCACGGGTCCCGTTCCAACCTTCGCCCCACCCTACGTGCCGGTGGGACCGGTTGTGGGCGGTACCGGAACCATGGTTCCGGGCGGTTTTGTCTAAAATACGCAGCAGGCGCTCCCTCAGGCTTTTCGAATAAACTCGATTCGATAATTAGCCTCGGGGTGCCGCTGGGAAGGACCTGCGACCAGGACTGCCAGTGACCCGGCAAGGCTTCCCTGCGCCAGCCATTGGGCTGTTTCCTTCCCCCAATCCTCCGGCTCCTGGCTGAATTCCACCGGAACCACGCCGTAGGAAAACAGCAGTCCCTGGCATACCGTTGCCTGGCGGCTGAACGCATAGATCGGGACATTCGGCTTGTAGCGCGAAATCATGCGCGCCGTATCGCCGCTATGAGTTGGGACAACCAGGCAATCGCAGGCGGCGGTTTCCAGAATGTGTTCCACAAAGCTCGAAATGGTTTCCGAGAAGTGAAGCGGATGCCGGGCGCGGCTGATGCGCTGCAGGTCTTCAATGCTGGCCCCGGAGCGGTGATTCTCGGTGGCGGCAGCAATCCGTGACAAAGTGGCAACCGCCTCTTCGGGAAATCTGCCCATGGCGGATTCGCCGGAGAGCATCACACAATCCGTCCCATCCAAAATGGCGTTCGCGACATCCGTGGCTTCAGCCCGCGTGGGAATCCTGGAGGCCATCATCGATTCCAGCATTTGTGTTGCGGTAATAACAGGCTTGCCGGCAAGATTGGCTTTGGCAATCAGTTCCTTTTGCAAAACAGCCATCTGTTCGATCGGAACTTCCACGCCAAGATCGCCCCGGGCGACCATGATTCCATCCGCGGCTTTGAGGATGTCGTCATAATTCTTCAGCGCACTGTAGCGCTCAATTTTGGCAATGATGAATGGATTCTTTCCCAGTGCCCGCGCGGCCGAGCGGACAGACTCAATATCGGAGGCGCTTTCCACAAAGGACTGGCTGACCGCATCCACATTATTGGCCAGCGCGAATTCCAGGCAAGCCCGATCATGATCGGTAAAAGCGCTGATGCCAAGCGCGACTCCCGGCAGGTTCAGTCCTTTCTTCGAGCGTATCTCTCCGCCGACGGTAACGAGGCAATGCACATCGGGTCCGACAACACCGGTCACTTCCAACTGTACCAGGCCATCGTTGAGATACAGCCGGTCCCCCGCTTTGACAACCTGGGAGAGCTTCTCAAAACTGACGGAAGCCCGCGCCAGATTTCCAACGACGGGTTCAGTCGTCAACGTGAAGGAACTCCCCGCTTCAAGTTCAACCGGTTCGGGATCGATGTTCCCCAGGCGCATTTTGGGACCGGGCAAATCCGCCATAATGGCAATCCGCATGCCCGTCCCCTGCATCGCATCCCGGATCTTCTTGATGCGCTCGGCATGTTGTTGAAAATCGCCATGCGAAAAATTTAATCGTGCAATGTTCATGCCCGCCCGGATCAGTTTCTCCAGCATAGCCGAAGAATCGGACGCCGGCCCGATGGTGGCTACTATCTTGGTGTTATGATTCAACCTCAGCATAAATCTCCTCGGAGAAGCATCTGTCATTGCGTCAGAACCCATCTCGATGCAAAGGCCGGCCGGAAGGATATTTCACGAGCTTGCGGCGAAGCGATCTGTCTCCCGGCTGCTGTCCTTTATTGCCCTATCAATTTCGGCATCGCGGGAATTATGGGCATATTTGAAATCTTGTTCGGTTGATTTTGAATCGCCTGTCATGCTTGAGGGATTTGTCCTGCTGCAAAACTCCCCCGAATCTCTGCGCGCATAGCCCTAATCATACAATAACGGGGTTGGACCGAAGGAAGGTATTTGTTGCCAAATAGATATCCCATCCATACTCACCGGAAATCCGCCTCGAACGCGTTTTTCACAAAAGGCCGGCACCCATTCTGCAAGTCCGATAGGCAACAATGCTGGCACCTCGCGCATAGCTGTCACAGATTTGTGACCTATCGCTTGACAATGCAATGGCAACTTTTATAGCCTGCCCCCGCGACCTTTTACACCTTGTGACACAGGCATAGCTTTGTAGCGGACCTCATCCATCATTAGCAATACCCGTCAGGGAAAAGGAAGAAAATATGAAAGCATCCAGAAGGAACTTCCTCAAGGCCACAGCAACAGGTATGGGTTCAGCCGCGCTCGCCGGGTTTGGTGCGACGGAAGCCGGCGCAACGCCATCCGATTCAATCAAAAAATGGGATTACCAGGCAGAAATCGTCGTGCTCGGCCTCGGGGCTGCCGGGCTCATGACTGCCATTACGGCTTACGACCAGGGTGCCGATGTGCTGATACTGGAAAAAGCCCCTGAAGCCCACGCCGGCGGGAATACGCGGGTTAGCGGGCAAGGGTACTGGTGCCCCTCTGATTCGAACAAGGCCTTCGATTATCAGAAGGCCATGAGCGGCGGCTACCCCATTCCAGATGAAATGGCAAAGGTCTTCCACGAAGGCTCGATCCATGTAACCGAGTGGCTCACCAAGATGGGCGCCGACATGCGGACGATGCCCTCAGCCGGTGAATATCCGGAGTTCCCGGGCGGCGCCGGAAATGTCTGTTGGTCCACCAAGGGCAACGGCTACCAGCGTCTATGGCTTCTGCTGATGGAGAACGCCTTTCAGAAAAGAAAAGTCAGAGTTCAGTATGAAACGCCCGCAGTGGAACTGATTCGTGATGCGAAGACCGGCGAGGTCCGCGGAGTTGTAGCGGAAAACAAAGGCAGGAAGTTGTATGTCAAGGCGAAGAAAGCCGTCGTCATGTGCACCGGCGGGTTTGAAAACAATCAGGAAATGATTCGCGACTATCTCGGCATGCCTTATGCGTATCCCAAGGGAAGCCCCTATAATACCGGCGATGGCATCCGGATGGCGATGGCGATCGGAGCGGATCTCTGGCACATGGACAACCAGGCCGGACCCGACTTCAATTTCCACATCCCCGGAAAAGACTGGGCTTTCGGCTATTCATTCTCTCCTCCGGGGAACGGCTGGATTTGGGTTGCCAAGGACGCAACGCGTTTTACCAATGAAGGCTACGGCACAAAACATGGCAAAATACCGTTCCATGGTATCTACATCCATGTCCCCACCCCGCTTCCCGTTCATCTTGTCTTCGATGAGACCATGAGAAAAGCCGGCCCGTTGTATCCTCAGGAATATTTCTTCTGCTGGTGGTCGCAGATAGAAAAATACAAATGGAGCCAGGACAGCAGTGCCGAAATCGAAAAGGGATGGATTGTCAAAGCCGATACGCTGAAAGAGCTGGCGGCAAAGATAGGCAAGAATCCGGAATCGCTCGAGAAAACAGTCGCCACCTGGAACAAATCGTGCGCTGCGGGCAACGACTCGGAATTCGGACGGGATCCCAAAAAGATGGCCCCTATTCAAACGCCGCCTTTCTATGCGACCGAGTTTGTTCCCGCGTTCACCAATACTCAAGGCGGGCCGCGCCGCAATGCCAATTGCCAGGTCCTGGACACTAACAAAAAACCTATTCCAAGGCTATATTCGGCCGGCGAATTGGGAGCCATCTACAGCTGGCATTACCAGGGCGGCGGCAATATTCTTGAATGCATCGTCTTTGGACGCGTTGCCGGGCAGCGTTCTGTTGCGGAAAAACCCTGGACCTAAGGATTGTGGTCTGTTGAAATCGGCCCAAGATTTGTGGAGTTCGTGACAGAGGCATGGGCAATAAATCTGTCGCGCACTCCACAAATCACCCTCAATAACTGGAGACCGCAGCTCTCGGATGAACTCACGATTTGCCCTGACCTCGGCCTATCGACCGCACTCAAACCCTTGAACCGTTCGACAATGACCGCGCCGGTCTGCTGCTCATATCCGGACTGCGCCTCTTCCTGCGTGAAAAACCGTGTACCCGGCACAGCTAAAAATCCAAAAAGCAAAGCATGGGATTGATCCTGCTGCGCCAAACGACTACGATTTTTGTATACCCCCCCAGAGAATAAAAACAAAAAAGGAAAAGTCCTCATTTGAGCCGGCCGTAATGAAATTGCAAATTTAAGGAATCCAATTGAAGAACCAAATCGCCGGTGGTCTCAGGCGAAATCCGGAATAAGGAGAACCATCATGATGTTGCCTGGAAGCCAGGGCTGCTTTATCCGCAAAATCATGTTTTGGGCAATGATCGCCGGGACGGCGGCACATCTTCCTGCTCAGCAGGAGAGTTCCCAGGCCGGGAGCTTGACGCTTTCGCTGGCGGTAAAGGCCGCACTGAACAACTATCCTTCCATTCAGGTTTCCCGGGAACAGATAGCGTCCGCGGCGGCCGGAATCGACCTCGCCCGCACAGCCTACCTTCCAAGAATTGATGTATTGGCCCAGATCGATCGAGCGACCAGAAACAATGTCTTTGGTCTGCTTATGCCTCAAAGTGTGATCCCGTCCATATCTGGACCGGTACTCGGAACTAACAATTCCGGCACCGTGTGGGGAAGCGCGGTTGGGACCCTGGTCTCCTGGGAACCATTCGATTTCGGGCTTCGGCGCGCTAATGTCAACGCTGCCAGGGCAGGGCGTGAACAGTCTAAAGCCGGGCTTGAGAAATCGCGCTATGATGTGGCTGTCGCCGCCGCCGATGCCTATCTCACGCTCGTAGCGGCTCGGGAGACCATTCGTGGAGCGCAGGCCGGAGTGGACCGATCCCAGTCCATTCTTGAAACGATCCTTGCGCTCGTAAAAGCGGAGTTGCGTCCAGGCGCAGATGGTTCAAGAGCCGAGGCAGAATTGGCAGCGGCCAGGACACAACTTATCCAGGCGCAACAGGCTTATGAAATTGCGCGCGCCAATCTGTCCCGTTTCGTGGGCCTCGATCCAAACCGCATAGAAACCTCCGCGTCAAAACTGCTGCAGCTTCCTCCTTCCTCGAATCCCATTCCTGTGGATATCGCTTCAAATCCGGTAGCTCACGAACAGAATGCCGTCATTGAGCAGTTGCGCTCGCAGCAAAAAGCCCTGCAACGATCCTATTACCCACGCTTTTTCCTCCAGGGATCCGCCTATGCGCGAGGGACCGGTGCAGAGACAAATGGCGACAGGCTGGGAGGACTCAACGGCACGGCTCCTAATATTCCCAATTATGCCTTGGGCCTTACCGTGACCTTTCCCTTGATGGATTTCGCGGCTATCCACGCCCGGGAGTCTGATCAAGCGGCTCGGATCCGGCGCGAAACAGCCCGCTATCAGCAGATCGCCACAGATTTGAAAGCTCAATGGAATGCCGCCGAAGCAGCGCTCCAGGGAGCCAGAAGGATTGCGGCCCACATGCCGGTCCAGGTATCCGCCGCACGCACCAGTCTCTCACAGGCAACTGCACGTTATCAGTCGGGGCTTGGAAACATTGACGAGGTCGCCGAATCCCAGCGCCTGCTCACGCAAGCGGAAATCAACGACTCACTGGCGCGGCTCGGCATCTGGCGAGCGCTGCTTTCGGTAGCCCAGGTCACAGGCGACCTCCAACCCTTCCTTGTGGAGGCAAGCCAATGAATCTTTTCCGGAGAGGTGAAGAATGCGATTCGTGCTAGCCGCTCTCAGTCGTCCGGTCACGGTCCTCGTAACCCTGATTGCAATCGCGCTGGTTGCATATTTCGCCGTGCAGCGCATGCCGGTCGACATTTTCCCCAAGGTCGGCGAACCGGCGATTTACGTTGCTCAACCCTATGGGGGCATGGACCCGGCACAAATGGAGGGGTACCTCACCTATTACTATGAATACCACTTCCTCTACATCACCGGGATCAGCCGGGTCGAGAGCAAAAGCATTCAGGGCGCGGCCCTCATGAGGCTTGTTTTTCGCGAAGGCACGGATATGTCCCAGGCAATGGCTGAAACGGTCGGGTATGTCAACCGCGCACGCGCCTTCATGCCAACGGGAACAGTGCCGCCCTTTATCACCCGATTTGACGCAGGCAGCGTCGCGGTTGGTCAGCTTGTCTTCAGCAGCCCCACCCGAACCCAGGGCGAATTGCAGGATTTCGCCCTGAACAGCGTGCGTCCGTTGTTTGCCACTTTGCCCGGAGTATCCGCCCCGCCCCCCTTTGGCGGCAATCAGAAATCGATTGTGATCACTCTTAATCCAGACCGGCTCCAGCAGTATCGCATCTCTCCGGAGCAGGCGATTTCGGCTGTCAGCAACTCCAGCCTGGTAATGCCCTCCGGGAATGTCTTCACGGGTAAACTCAACCGGATCGCAAGAACCAATTCAGCGCTGGGAGCGGACCTGTCAGAACTGTTGAATACGCCAATCCATCCGGTTACCGGAACCACCATATACCTGAGGGACATCGGCACAATCGACAATGGCACGGACATCATCACGGCCTATGCCCACGTGAATGGAAAACGCACCGTATATATTCCCGTCACCAAGCGCGCCGATGCTTCCACTCTCGCGGTGATCAATGCGGTAAAAGCCTCCATGCCCGATTTCAAAAAGGTTCTGCCGGACGACGTGGATGTGAGCCTTCAATTCGATCAATCGCCGTTTGTGACGGATTCAATCCGCGGACTGATTTTCGAGGGATTGCTGGGCGCAGCTCTGACCGGACTGATGGTGATGATATTTCTCAGGGATTGGCGGAGCGCCTTGATTGTCATCATGAACATCCCATTCGCGCTGCTGAGCGCGACCATTCTGCTTTGGGCAAGCGGGCAGACAATAAACATCATGACCCTGGGCGGATTGGCGCTGGCGGTTGGGGTTCTCGTCGATGAAGCAACTGTATCGATTGAAAACACCCACACTCACATGGTGCAGGGAACCACACGAGCGCGCGCCGTGCTCCAGGCGGCAAGCGAAACATCTATCCCCCGCCTGCTTTCCATGTTTTGCATTCTCGCAGTCTTTCTTCCTTCATTTTTCATGATTGGCGTGGGCCGGCAGCTGTTCATCCCGCTTTCGCTGGCGGTCGCATTCTCCATGATCGCCTCCTATCTGCTCTCCAGCAGTCTTGTGCCCGTCTTTTCCACATGGCTGATGCAGGAGACGCATCGGGGCGAGGCGCAGGAAGGATTCTTTGGTCGCCCTCGGCATGTATACGAACGCTATCTGAGGTTCATCCTGCGATTTCGCTGGCCGCTGGTGGCTGCGTATCTGATCGCTTCAGTGACGATTCTCTATATTCTGCTCCCGCGCATGGGCACCGAATTGTTTCCGGATGTCAACGCGGCCTTGCTGCGAGTGCGGTTGAAAGCTCCCGCCGGAACCAGGATCGAAGAAACCGAGCGTATTGTTCTCCATGCACTAAACACGATCAATAATGAAGCAGGGAAACAGAACGTGGTCATCACCAGCGATTTCATGGGGGTTGTTCCGTCCAGCTATCCGGTAGATCTGATTCATCTGTTCACAAGCGGGCCTCACGAGGCTGTTATCCAGGTTGCCCTGAAGCCTGATGCACCGAAGGGGGAAGCCTTGCGGGAGCGGATCCGCGACAAACTGAAGCATGATCTCCCGGACTGCCAGGTCTCATTCGAACCCGCGGATATTATTTCCCAGGTGATGAGTTTTGGATCGCCCACGCCCATCGAGGTAGCGGTGCAGGGGCCAAGTTTGGATGATGACTATGGCTACGCCCAGAAGCTAAAAGCGCAAATGACAAAGCTCAGCTTTTTGCGCGATCTTCAATTTGCGCAGGAATATCGTTATCCAACCCTGGACATTGCGGTCAACCGTCAGCGTGCAGGGCAGTTCGAACTGACGATGGCGGAAGTGGCTCGTTCTGTGGTGCCCGCCACATCTTCCTCGCGGTTTACGCAGCCAAACTACTGGCGCGATCCCAAATCCGGCAATGCCTTTCAAATCCAGGTGCAATTACCTCAGAATCGAATGCAGAGTGTGGAGGATATCTCCGCAATCCCAATCATGCGAACCGGTGCCCGCAATACACAGCTCAAAGATGTGGCGCAGATAAACACCGGCACTATGCCGGGAATGATTGAGCGCTTCAACGGACAACACATTGTCAGTATTACGGCAAACATTCACGGAATCACTTTGGGAGAAGCAGCCGCAAAGCTGAGTCAGGCGCTGGGAAGCGCGGGCGCACCTCCGCGCGGCACCAAGATAGTGGTCAAAGGGGAAATTCCGGCCCTGGAACAAACATTATCCGGACTTCGAATCGGACTGCTCCTGGCCATCGTTGTGATCTTCCTTCTTCTTTCAGCCAACTTTCAGTCAATGCGATTGGCATTCACCATTGTCCTGACCATTCCTGCGGTGCTTTGCGGAGTGCTTCTGACATTGCGGTTGACGGGCACTACGCTCAACGTCCAGTCGTTTATGGGCGCAATCATGGCAATCGGCATTGCGGTTGCCAATTCGATTCTCCTGGTAACTTTTGCCGAACGTTTTCGACACAGGAACATGCCATTGCTAGATGCGGCCTGCGAGGGATCGGCCAGCCGGCTGAGAGCCATCCTGATGACCGCCGCAGCCATGATTTTCGGCATGCTGCCGATGGCGATCGGGGTGGGCGAGGGCGGCTCTCAATCCGTTCCCCTGGGTCGCGCTGTTGTCGGAGGACTGCTTTTTTCCACCTTTGCCACTCTAACCATTCTTCCTTCCATCTATGCGATTCTTCAAGGAAAGGCATCTCTGCAATCCCCTTCCTTGAATCCCATGGATCCAGAGAGTCGATACTATGATGCCAAGTAGAATTCTATTGCCGGCATTTGCCTTGCTCACTTTGCTTGCAACATCCGGCCAAACGCAAAGCAGCGACCTCGTCCAGGTCGTTGCCAGACCGGCCTCACAAACAATAGAGTTGCCGGGCGAACTACTTCCTTTCCTGACGGTATCGTTGCATGCAAAAGTGCAGAGTTATGTGGAACGAGTCCTGGTTGATCGGGGCAGCGTTGTCAAGGAAGGTGAGTTGATGGTTCAGTTGAGCGCACCCGAGATCGAGGCACAAATTGCCGAAGCCGAATCAAAGGTTCAGGCACATGAAGCCGACCGGCTGCAGGCGGAATCGCAACTGGCCGCAGCCCAGAGCACCTATGACCGCCTCAAAGCAGCCTCTCAGACGACGGGAGCCATTGCCGGCAATGAGCTGATACAGGCGGAAAAGCTGCGGGACGCAGCCCGCGCGCTTGTAAGCTCTCGCCAGCAGGCAATCCAGTCAGCCTCCGCTGCGGTTAAGGCCATCAGGGATTTGCAGGCGTATCTAAAAATCACCGCTCCCTTCAGCGGCATTATTACCGATCGGCTTGTGCACCCGGGCGCGCTCGTCGGTCCGGGGAACGATGTCGTATTGCTTGTGCTTCAGCAGATTTCGAGACTCCGATTGGTTATCCCTGTTCCGGAGGAGAACATCAGCGGGATTGTGAACGGCGCAGTTGTATCCTTTCATGTGCCCGCATGGCCGGGCCGGGTTTTCTCTGGAAAAGCCGCACGGATCGCTCATGCTCTCGATCAAAGGACCCGCACCATGCCGATCGAACTGGATGTCGTCAATGCCGACGGTCTGCTCTCGCCCGGCATGTATCCGTCGGTGAAATGGCCGGTACATCGGGCCACAGCCTCGCTGTTCGTTCCCAGAACAAGCGTTGTCACAACCACGGAACGCACATTTATTATTCGGGATAGAAATGGACAGGCTGAATGGGTGGATGTGAGAAAGGGGGCAACGGAAGGTGATATGGTTGAAGTGCTGGGCAATCTTAAGCCCGGAGATGCTGTGCTGCGTCGAGCCACGGATGAAATACGCGAGGGCACATCCATAATTAAAAGATGAGGAACATCAACACGCGCGGGATCGAATAGCACTGGATATTGGCATCCAGACCCTGATTTTTTGTCCATTTGGGCCGCTTAAGCGTTAATCGCTTGCATTCCTTTGCTATAGAGGTTACCTTCTCCGCGAAATCGAGACTATAAAACTAGGAGAGATATAATGGTGAAAGCAGTTGCTAAGACCAAGGCCAAAGCAAAACCAAAGACTCAAGCAAAAGCCAAAGCAAAAGCGGCCGTAAGCGAAAAACGCGAATACAAGACCCCCGAAGCTGCGGCAAAACAGAAAGCTCAGTGGGAAGCAAAGGGATACAAAGTCACGCGCAAAGCGAATACTTTGTATATCAAGAAGTAGAAGAGCTCCATCTGCCAATGACAAGGGCTTCAATAGCGTTAAGAAGCCCTTTGTTCATGGCAAGCAATCTCTGCAGACCAGAAGTGATCTGATCCCCAGAGTTATTCATGAAAGGTAGCCCAGTAAGATGAAAGACGAGACAATCGACAATCCCTTTGAGGAATCGGAAGAACCCGATACCGACGACATCGCCTCTTTGCTGCGAGCCATGCAGCAACAGTTGCATCATTTGGAAAAAAAGGTGGACCTGTTAATCGGCCGGTCGCAGGAGAGATCAGGGGATAGACCTCCACACGCCAGGTCCTTTGGGAGAAGACCTCCGGCAAGACCATTCCGATCGCCAGACCATTCCCACCACCATGGCAAAAGAGAACGAGAGCCCGGCCAGAGAGACAGGGATTCCTCCCCTGGACATTTTTATGAACGGCGGCCGCAGGAAAAAGGACGACGTCCGAGTTCCGGCAAAAAGCCCTCGGCATTCAAGCGTAAAGACTGGGATTAGAAAGCGCGGATTCAATTCGCTTTAAAGCACCATCCAAGGGCGGGCCATACAGGAATGGATCCGGGGGACAGCGCAGGAAACAGTTCCCGGCACCTGAGCGAACACGATGATTGAAGAGGATCTGTGATCTATTCCTGTGAACCCTCTCTAACTTCCGAAAGCCTGGCATATCTGCGCTAATCTCACACTGAAGTATTAAGCATGGCACTCATTACTCTGGACAATGTCTCCATCGCATACGGCTACCTGCCGTTGCTGGACCAGGTTGATTTGCAGGTCGAATCCGGAGAACGGGTCTGCATCATTGGCCGCAATGGAACCGGCAAGTCTACGCTGTTGCGCCTCATTAACGGCGACCAGGTCCCGGACTCAGGCTCCCTCTATCGGCAATCCGGTTTGCGATCCGCGATCCTGGTGCAGGAGGCTATGCTCCCGGCCGAACGCCCTGTGTTCGACGTGGTAGCTGAAGGATTGAGCAGCCTCGGCGATCTGGTGACCGCATATCACCATGCCGCGGTAAAGGTCGCGGAAACGGGTGCCCCGGCCGATTTGGAAAAATTGGGCCGGCTTCAGCACGATCTGGAGGAAAAAGACGGCTGGCGTCTCGAACAGCGAGTCGAGATGGTGTTGAGCCGGCTGAAGCTGCCGTCCGAAGCCAGTGTAAACACTCTGTCGGGCGGCTGGTGCCGTCGGGTACTGCTTGCCCGCGCTCTCGTTGCCCAACCGGATCTTTTGCTCTTGGATGAGCCCACCAACCACCTTGATATCGAGGCCACAACCTGGCTGGAAGACTTCCTTTCTGAATATGCCGGCACGGTCATTTTCGTCACTCACGATCGGGCGTTTCTGAGAAGGCTCGCCACACGCATTGTCGAACTCGACCGCGGGCACCTGACTTCCTGGCCCGGCGATTACGCAACTTTCCTGAGCAAAAAGGAAGAGTGGCTGACCAACGAGTCCCTCCGGCTTGATAAGTTCGACAAGAAGCTCGCCGAGGAGGAGGCCTGGCTGCGGCAGGGAGTTAAAGCCAGGCGTACGCGCAACGAGGGACGTGTCCGCGCTTTGATGGCAATGCGCCAGGAGCGGGCCGACCAGCGCGCCAGGATCGGAATGGTGCGGATGCAGCTTGAAATCGCGGACCAGTCCGGCCGGATGGTTTATGAATGCGAAGGCATCAGCAAATCTTTCGACGGCACGCAGATTATCAAAGATTTTTCGACCCGCATCATGCGCGGTGACCGGATCGGGCTCCTTGGCGCAAACGGCGCCGGCAAGACAACTCTGCTGCGCCTCCTGTTGGGAGAATTGCAGCCGGACGCAGGAACGATTCGATGTGGCACCAATGTTCAGGTCGCCTATTATGATCAACAGCGGGAGCAGCTTGACCCGGAGCGCACAGTCTTTGATACCATCGGGGATGGCAATGACACGGTGACGGTGAACGGCCGGTCCCGGCACGTAAACGGCTACCTGCAGGACTTTCTCTTCACTCCCGAACGCGCCCGCTCGCCAGTCAAAGCTCTGTCAGGAGGCGAACGCAATCGGCTTATGATGGCGCGCCTCTTCACGCGACCGGCCAATGTCCTGGTGCTGGATGAACCAACCAACGACCTGGACCTCGAAACCCTTGAATTGCTGGAAGAACAACTGTTGAATTTTCCGGGCACGATTCTGCTTGTCAGCCATGACCGGGAATTCCTTGATAACGTTGTCACCAGCACATTCGTCTTCGAGGAGAATGCGCACGTACAGGAATATATCGGAGGCTACGAAGACTGGCATCGCCAGAAGGCAATTCCTGCCGCAAAGGAGAGCTCTCCCAAACCCCGTCGACAGGCCGCCGGCACCACCGAGCGCGCGGATAACACTGCACGCGCTAAAAAGAAACTGTCCTATGTTGAACAGCGGGAATTCGATCGTCTCCCGGAGCGCATCGAGGCTTTGGAATCCGAACAACAGCGGCTCAGCGCTGCGATCGTTCACCCGGATTTTTACAGGGAGACCGCCGAAACCATCCGGCAGCATTTAACAAGGCTGGAGGCATTGGAAAAAGAGCTCCTCGAGGCCTATGCCCTCTGGGATGAGCTGGATTCGCGTACGAAGCAGTGAAACTCTCAACGAGCCTTCAAGGCTTAATCCGACCTGGTTGTGGAAGGCGGATTAAGCCTCGAAGATCTGAAAACAAACACAGATTCAGACATTGTTTCCTGCATCAAAATCACTCGCCGGCTGGGATGACCATGTCATGTATGGAAGTCTGTTCCGCCGTTACTCCATACCTGCCGTCGGCAGTGCGTATGGGGCGCGCCAGAGCGCAGGCAGGGTCATGTGTGAAAAAGAGGAGCCCGCCGCCCGCGATTTTGCTGTCCAGGTATTGCCTTTTTTCATCAATGAGCAATTCCGGATATCGATCGTAGCCCATTGTTACCGGCAGATGCATCCAGGGTTTACCGGGGATCAGATCGCTGCAGAATGATATCCCGCCAACGCACCCAATCTCAGCAAGCAATTGTCCGGGAGTATGCCCATCACTGTAGTCGAAGCGCACAGACTTGCCGAGGCTTGGCGTGTATTCTCCATCGACAAGCTCGAGTCGTCCGCTTCGTGACATGCAATCAATGAGCTCAGGTATAAAAGATGCGCGATCGCGTGGATGCGGATGAAGAGCACGATCCCATGCGCGGCCGCCAACGACCAATCTCGCGTTTGGAAACAGCAGCTCCGGCGCTGCGCCTTCGTGGTAGGCCGCAAACAAGCCCCCAATATGATCAAAATGCAAATGGCTGATCACGACGGCATCGATGTCCTCATGCCGGAGTCCAAGTGTCGCGAGCGAATCAAGCAGCACGTGGCGGTCTTCCGCGACTCCATAACGCTTCTTCAGTTTCGGTTCAAAGAACGCACCGATCCCGGCCTCAAAAAGCACAGTCTTTCCGTCCACCTCGCGCGCCAGCAGGGCCCGGCAGGCTATTTCAATGCGGTTTTCCTCATCAGCGGTGAGCCACCTGGACCAGAGCGCGCGCGGCGCATTGCCGAACATGGCGCCCCCATCCAGGCGTTGCCGGTTCCCTTCTATCGACCACAGTCGCATGCAATGACTCCTCCATAGCTTCAAGCCGGGAAAGTATAGCGAGGCGTTCAGGAAAGATCCATTCCCGGCTTGGAGCGTATCCGGGAATTAGGATATGAGGCACGCCCGAATGGGAACTGCGGAGTGCAGCAACTTGCAGCCGTCTTTGAAAACCATAAAGCAGAAGGGCTTCGCCCTCGAGGACATTTGACGGCGACTTCACTTCCTCAAACAAGAGCGTATCGCCTCAATGACCGCTTCGGAAGGTCCGCTTTTGATCAGATATGCGACGGCGCCGGCTTTACGTATGGCTGCGGATTCCTCGCCTTCGTTAAACATGGACAGGCCAATGATTTGTATTTCAGGCATTTCCTGATGAATGATTCTGGTGGCTTGAATCCCGTCCATTCCTGGCATGCCAATATCCATCAGAATCACATCAGGCCGAATCTTCCGGACCAATTTCACCGCAGATTCACCATCCGACGCCTCTCCCACGATCTTGATATCCGGCTCCGCTCCCAGCAAACCAGCCAAACCCTGTCGCATGACCATATGATCGTCTACCAGGGCCACGCGTATTCTTGCAGTTGAATCGGGTTCCTCGGCAGATGCCACCGCAACAGAGATCTCTGATTTCGGGCTTTTCCCAACTTCGGAAGATTGCTCCGGCATAATGGCATACGGAGAAATGAGACGAAATCGGCTGCCTTTTCCTACGGCACTTTCCATCTCAATTCTCCCGCCCAGGTAACTGAGGCGCTCACTGATACTGAAGAGCCCCATACCCGTGCTCTTGTCCTCCCTCGTGCGGAGCTCATCGGGATCGAATCCCGCACCCTCATCGGCTACTTCCACCTGAATCTGTCCATCAAGCTGGATAACTTCAACGTCCGCCGTCCTGACACCGGCATGCTTTACAATGTTGAACAGAAGCTCACGAACAGACTGGAATAGCAGGACACTTATTTCCTCGGAAGCACGCTGCATAGGTTCCTGGCAAGCCAGCCTCACAGTGAGGCCATGTTTGGTCTGCATCCATTTGGCCAACCACTCCAGCGCAGGAAGGAATCCGCCTTTGTGCAGAATAGGGGGACTTAATTCGGCGGTAAGCGACCTGGATGTTTCGATCGAGTCATCAATAAGGCTTGCTACGGCTGCGGCCCTTTCCTGTACATCGCCGCCGCGCTCCAGGAGAGCAAGGCTGAATTTGGCTGCGGCCAGTGTCTGTTGCAGCCCGTCGTGAAGCAGCATCGCCAGCCGCTGTCGTTCGCGCTGCTCAGCCAGCGTCAAATCCGCCGCGAGTTGGCGCAGCTGCCGCGACCGTTGTTCCAATTCGAGCGTGCGCTCCTCCACCCGTTTCTCCAGTGAGTTGGTAAGCTCCTGCAAACGCTGATCGGCCAACTTCCGTGCAGTAATATCCATCTGTACACCGTCCCAGACGGTACTGCCGTCGTCCATCCGGCGCGGTCGAGATCGCAGTCGCATCCAGCGCACCTCGCCATCCGGTCGGCGCATGGGCACATCCATGTCGAAGTCGGATTGCTCGTGGATGCATCGTGCTTCCTCTGTCATTAATCGCTGGTAATACTCAGGCGGAATCTGCCCGTGCAACGTACCGGCATCGCGCAGGGCATCTTCAATGCGGATGCCATTGAGTTTTTCGATTCCGGCACTGAAATAGGTGAATCTTCCCGCAGCACCATCCGAGCGGACATATTGATAAACGGCGCTGTCCGGAAGATTGTCGCCAAGCAGACGTAACCGCTCCTCGCTGTCGCGCAGCGCCTCCTCTGCCCGTTTGCGTGCGATCGTAGCGCTCAGGAACTCGGCTGTCATCAACAGGATGTCTCCCACCGATTCCGAGAATCCCCCGGTACAGGAGGACATCAGCTTCAGCACGCCATAGGATTGGTTTCCATACCGAAGCGGAACCAGGATCATCGACCGCAAGCCGATTTTTCTGCAAGCCTCGCGGTCAACCCTCGGATCGGTTTCGGTATCGTCGGAACGCATCAATTCGCCGCTGGTCATGCAACGACCGGACAAACTGCCCGCTACTTTCAGCCGCAGTCCGACAAACCCGGCGGCAATCCCGCTGGCGGCTTCATATACCATTTCCTCGCCGTCAGCGATTTCGAGACTGGCGCCTTCCGCGTTGGTAAGCCGGGACATGCGTTCCAGGACCAGTTGCAGCAATCCCTTGTAGTTCGTATCGGTCCGGGCAATCTCACGCTGTGTGTCCAAAACAGAAGCCAGCCGCTCGGTCTGAGCCTTCAATATCGATTCAGTCCGCTTGCGGTCGGTGATAGTCTGCTTTTGGTCCGTAATATCGCTGAAAAAGGTTGCCAGCCCCTCTTCCGTGGGATAACAGCGGCAGTCGAACCACCGGTTCAAAGGCTCCGGATAAAAGCATTCAAATTGCAGCGGCTTCCGTTCCTCCATGGAACGGCGGAAGTTCACTCCAAGGGGCAGATCGTAGGCAGCCGGCCATAGCTCCCACAGAGATTTGCCCATAAGTTGACTGCGCGTCATGCGAAAGGCACTGGTTGCGGCTGGATTTACATGGGTATAGCGCCACTCCCGATCAAAAGCGGCAAAGCAGTCGCTCATCTGCTCCAGAACCGCGGTGGTTCTTGCGTTCGCCAACTGCAAACCTTCTCGCTGCATACGAAGCTGTTGAATCAGTTCCGTTGAGTTTTCAAGTTCGGTAAGATCACTCGCCACGACGCATATGCTGGCTCCGTCCGGTTGGTTGAGCACATTGGCGGAGATATGCGCCGGCAGAGAGGCTCCATCCCCGCCGCAGAAAACCATCCGTCTTTTAATGGACTCCTTCTGAACATCGAGTAGTAAGGAAGATGCGGCCTCTTTATCGGTTTCGGCCACGAATTCGCCGAGATTGTGGCCTACAATCTCCGAATTCGAACATCGGATGAATTGGCTGAACTGGGCATTGCAGAAGAGAATCCTTCCATCAAAAGTAAGGGTGAATGCCGCCTCCTTCATGGTTTCCACGATCAGGCGATAGATGGATTCCGTGCCAAACAGCGAAAATACCTGATCCCCGCTGGGGCCCGAAACGATAATGGCGTCCACTTCGCCTTGGCGAATTGCCCGTAGTGTTTCTTCCGCCTCATGAAGGCGCGTCTGCAAATCCTCAATCAATTCCTGTTTGGATTGCCTCTTGTCCAGCATAGCCGCAGGCCTATTTCTTGGGACGAAGATCAAGTCCGACCAGAATCCGTTCCTGATCCGTCAGGTCGCCAATGAATCTTCGTAAGGGTTGAGGTAATTTTCTAATCAGCGTCGGGGCTGCAATGATTTGTTCACCTGCGGCCAACGTCGGTTGCTTGTAGATGTCGATGATCTGCAGGTCATAGCGACCTTTGAGATGCTGCTCGCAAATCTCGCTTATGGATGTTATCGCAGCCGACGACCGCCGGTTGATGCCTGCCACATACAATCTGAGGATGTACGTTTGTTTGGATGTGGTTTTTTTCAGATCTTTCTCGAATTCGGCTGCGCTCTTAATAGGTTTCGCTTTTTTGGGCATGGTTAAGGGAGTTTTATCAGGCCGACAAATGCAAATCCAGCCCCGAAACCAATCTTGCTTCGACCGGCGACTGGTACCATTGGCCTCATTGTCAGATTCTCGCCTTCGTCATAGTTTTCCGATCCGTTGAAATCATCTGCTGCCGATCGGATTCCTCCTGCTTTGTGATCTTCAGTTCGTTGTCGAGGCTCTGGAGTTTCTGTGTAATGACCGCCGCCTGAGCCTGCAGATTCGCGCGTTCCTGTTCGAGTTCGCGTTGTCGTTGCTCGGAAGCCTGCTGGTCCGCAAGCACCCGGGCCCGATCGTGTGCCTCCTGAACAAGGCGCGCAGAACCGGTCAGCACCTGGCCGGGACCGACATACACCTTGGTCAACCGAATACCATGATCGGTAAGCTGGAACTCCCGCATCTGATTGGAATGAGACATCCCGCGGCTTTTGAGAAGATACAACAACCGGTTTCGTTCGCCATTGGTTTCCAGCATCCGGACAAGAAGCCAGGTGTCCATCAACGAAGAAATCGCGACATCGCTTTTCTCGAGAGATTCACCGCCTTCCGTGAGGCTGGTCAGAACCGAGGTGATCTGTCGTGTCTTCAGAAAATCCACGATTCTCGTCATCATTGCGCGAATCTCGATCTCCTCACCAATGGAAGAGAGATTGGTGACAGGATCCATCACGACGCCGGCGGGATTGAATTCAGTGATCAATTGATGGATTCGGGCCAGATGCATCTCCAATCCACACATTGTTGGTCGCACGGAATGAAAGAGGAGCAGGTTCCTTTTTCTCCACTTGTCCAAATCGATGCCGATTGATTTCATATTCCGGATAATTTGGTCCGGAGCTTCTTCAAAAGACAAATAAGCGCACTTTTCGCCTCGGCCACACATCCCGTCGACGAATGCGGCGGCGATACTCGATTTCCCCGTGCCTGCGGTTCCGGATATCAGGACGCTCGTGCCCCGAAAGTAACCTTTGCCTCCCATCATGGCATCCAACTCTGGAATGCCCGTTGAAACCCGTTCGGTGGTTACAGGATAATCCAGGCCCAGCGAACTGATTGGGAGAACGGACAACCCATGTTCATTGATTAAGGTAGGATATTCATTGGTGCCATGCCGGGAGCCGCGGTATTTCACAATACGCAAACGCCGCGTGGCTACCTGATTGCTAACCCGATGATCCAGGAAGATAACGCAGTCACTGACGTATTCTTCAATGCCGTGGCGGGTCAGCGTATTTTGGCCCTGCTCGCCCGTTATGATGACTGTCACGCCCTTATTCTTGAGCCAGCGAAAGAGGCGACGCAATTCAGCCCTGAGAATGCTTTCATTCGGCAATCCCGCAAAGAGAGCTTCGATAGTATCCAGAACCACGCGCCTGGCGCCCAACTCCTCAATCATGAGATTCAGGCGAACAAAGAGGCCTTCGAGATCATATTCCCCAGTCTCCTCGATTTCGCTGCGCTCTATATGCACATGATCAATCGCCATCTTTTTCCGGGCGATCAGCCGACGCACATCAAAACCCAGGGAAGCCACATTCTGGATTAATTCCGCGGCAGTCTCCTCAAAGGACATGAAGACGCCGGGTTCGTCAAACTCCTGAGCGCCTCGAACAATGAACTCCATTGCCAGAAGTGTCTTACCGCTGCCGGCGCTGCCGCAGATCAATGTTGGTCTGCCACAGGGCAGTCCGCCATCGGTGATTTCGTCGAGACCGGCAATGCCTGTCGGGCATTTTTCAATACCCGGAGAAACACTGCGATGCGCGCTTTTTTTGGCCATCCTCGAATCCTCGGTTTAGGCGTTGGGGCGCAAGTTGCAGAAAGGGAGCTTGCGCCCGGCTGGAATCATTTTCAAACACAATAAAGCTCATATTGTTGTAGTGCCAACAATTTAGCAATCAAAAAGGCTCGCTTCGCCTTCATCCCAGGCAGCGCGAGAAGGATGAACCGGTATAAGTTGAAGGCAATCATATATTTAATGACTTTGAACCGCGAAGACCTCGAAGACCGCAAAGATCTTTTGGCTAATTTTGCTGTAATGTATAAAGCATCAAGGATGGAATCCAGCATATGATCTGGCAAGAACGATAACCGCAAAACCTGCAAAAATATTTTCTTTGCGGTCTTCGCGGTTAGTGGGGCTACTAATTCGGTCAAGTCAGGTTTAATGACTTTTGTCTAAAACCGTGGTTCAGCACCTTCATTTAGTGGGCAAACTCTGGTGTGCAAAGGATAAGATTAGGATCCGACGATCAAATCAGGTTCCATAAATAAATGGCGCTGATTAGTTTTTGTATTTGAACCGCGAAGACCTCGAAGACCGCAAAGATTTTTTGGCTAATTTTGCTGTAATGTATGAAGCATCCAGGATGGAATCCATCATATGATCTGGCAAGAACGATAACCGCAAAACCTGCAAAAATATTTTCTTTGCGGTCTTCGAGGTCTTCGCGGTTAGTGGGGCTACTAATTCGGTCAAGTCAGGTTTAATGACTTTTGTCTAAAACCGTGGTTCAGCACCTTCATTTAGTGGGCAAACTTTGGTGTGCAAAGGATAAGATTAGGATCCGACGCCATTACTCAAAAACTTCACCAGGGGTTGGCCGGTAGGAACGGGCTGGTCGAGATCGGCCGATGCGGGTACCACCCATACCAGCGACACCGGAAATCCGGAGAGTCCTGGTGTAAGCATCCATGTCCCTTTTGTGCGTCCAATAACACTCACACGACATGGAGGCAATCCGGCGCTTATCAGTGATCTTTATCAAACGCTGACGATATGAAATCAGCCCGCTTGATTTCAGAGCCCCCAGCTCCAAGCTGACGGTTGAGCGATTCACTCCAAGCATGAGGGACAGGAATTCGTGCGTGACAGGGTAACTGTCATCCTCGGCCCAATCCGACGTCATCAGAAGCCAACGACAAAGCCTCTGTTGCACCGTGTGGAATCTATTGCAGAGCACGAGTTGCGTGGATTGATTGTGTAGCTGCTGAAGGAACACCAGCGAGCTTTTGCAGTAAGCTGTGTCGTTCCCCAAATGACGTTTGAGGGTAGCGGCACTGATCTTAAGGGCCTCGCCAGGAATCTGTACGATATATCGGTGAGCCGAATACTGGTGACCGGTAAGGACTTCGACAGGAAGCCCACCTTCTCTGCCGACCGCGCCCACTTCAATACTATGTCCGGTTGAGCTCGCAGCAATAATGGATATGAGGCCTGAGTTCAAAAACAGAACCGAGTCGACCGTATCGCCTGCCTTGAAAAGTACGTGGCCCGGGGGAAGCAAAATGACCTCAAGATCCGGCAGTATTTTCTCCAAAACTGCCTTGGGTAGCGACAGCAGCATCCTGTTACGAATCGCGGGGCTACTCATTTTATAGCCAGACATCGAACCCTCATATCCAAAGAGTTATAAATGCCGAGGGGGTGAGAGGGGGAACCGGCTGCTGCTTCGAGACCAAAACCGACCTACCCCATGCAATAAATCGGGGCTAACTTTATCACCTTTTTGACAACGACGCTGTTGGCCGGCCAACAGGTCCAATTATTTCTTTTTGAAAATTTGATCTGGGAATGGAACCTTTGCACCGATTGATCTTACCGGACTGAGGCTAGCAAAATGGAGAGGTAAACCGGCGTTTCGTTCCTGAAGTGCAAATGCAAGGCACGAGGCAGGGGGGAGTTCTTTGTCTCAGGCAGAACAAAGCCCGCACCCACTTCCCTGCAAACCTATTTCCTGGGCCGCAGGTCCAATCCAACCAAAACCCGCTCGACGTTTGACAAATCGCCTATGATCTTTCGAACCGGCACCGGCAGCTTTCGGACAAGAGTCGGGACTGCGAGAATCTGGTCGCCTCTGGCAAGTTGAGGATTTTCCAGAAGATCTATCACCTCTATTCGATAGTGGCCATCCAGATGCTCCTCGCAAATCCTCTTTAAATTCGCGAAAGCAGTCAAAGCCCTGGCAGTGCGGCCTGCTATGTAGAGCCGGAGATCCCAGGTCTCCATCTGCTTTTTGATTTTATTGCCTGATTTTTTTTGGGGCATGGTAGTTCCCAAATCCATCTGAAGCCGTTGATCGTAGATGCACGATTATGGGTACTAGTTTTCTGCGCGAATCCACATTGTAGTTGTCCCGACAACAAGTAGGCAACGAAATAATGTGCACCACATAATTATGGTGTTGTCTGTCCTGGGCTGCAGGAATGAAGCCCTCTGGGACGGCGGCGGCCACGGGCAGCCTTAAAATCAGTTCTCGGTGGGCAATTTAAGGACTTCCTCGATGACAAGCATTTCCAAAGGCGTTTTGCGCGCATCGAACTTGAGCCCCAGTTTTTCCGCCGCACCGAAAAGAGAAACCGGAGACCCCGTATCGAGCATTTGCAATGCGCTCGGTGGAAGAACCACGCCACGATTAACCGCCGCGCGCACTAACATGTTTCGGTAATCCTCTTCGGTAATATCAAACGCAAAATCGTAGCGCCCCGTGAGATTGGTCATGTCGATGATTGGGCGATCCAGGAATGAATCCAGGCTGGTGGCCAGCAGCGTCATGGTCAGCTTTTTGCCTTCGAAACGATTGTTCGCGAATGTATACGAGGCACCCTGTCCAATATTGACCGAGATCCCCTGGCTGGATCCGGTTCCGCTCGCCTCAAAGGCTGCCGGACGTTCATGATTTTCCTGGTTGGAATCGGGTAGGCTTTCATTGATCTTGAGTCCGCCCTTGCTAACTTCAAGGACATATACCGGGAATTCCTTTTTTTCCCGATGCGTCTTCAGATGAAATCTTTCAATCAGCAATGCCTGCAGCATTTCAGGTATTTGACTTGGTGGAACGCCTTCCGGGATTTTCGCAGCAATATCAAATCGCTCGGAATTCAGCCAATCCGGTCCCGAGATCTGATAACTTTTCAACCGGTAGGCGATCCCAACATAATCCTTCAAGGCCATTCTGCCGTGGATTTGCGCACCATCGATGCGAATGCCCAGCGTTACAGACTGCGGATCCGATTGCCCCTTTGCCGGCCGGATCGACGCCACCTCAAAAGCAGGACCGGTCTGGGCAATAGCAACGCCCGCAAGAAGGAGTAACAGGCCGAAGACAATAACCATTCGCAACATAGTTCTCTTTCCTTTGGAAAGAACATCCAGGCCCGGATAACTAAAGCTCCCCTAAGTGGCCGGCGGATCGCGTCTCTCCCGACATTTCATTCCTATAGTACGTTGTCCCTCGCAGGAAGGTCTCAGGTGTGTGGCGTATTTTTATCCGCGAACAATTTCATCAGCGGCTTCCGTGCGTATGATGCCCCTGCGGTGAATTTGCCACAACAGCGGGAAATAACGCTCTTCCCCGTTGTTCTCGCAGGACAACCATTATATTGTATGAACTACAAACCGGATCTGGAAGTGGCGGCACCCCATTCTTTGCCATGTTGTTCCCGTTGGAGGAAGTTTTTGGTCAGGCAGGCAGGGTACTCCCTGGAGCATATTGCTTTTGAAGGCAAAACTGTAAACCGTTCGAGTCGTTTGCGGCATGCGCCGGCACACGCCGTCGTCGCCGGCATGGACTCGGACGATCTCACGCAACAGGATCGCTGCGAAGAACCCATCCCCTCGATTTTGCAGGCGGCTGGTTTATCAGAGAAGGCTTACCGCGCCGCTTCCATGAACCGGCGGCTGAATGCATGCCTGCGGTCCTTGAAAGCAACAACAGTCCCGGAAGCCGCCCATCTCCTCATCAAGCACCCGGAGCTGAAGGAACCTGCGCTGGACGCTCTCCTGATCGGGGTTACCGAATTTTTCCGTGACCGGCCGGTTTTCGATGCACTCAGCCGGCTTATCGAGACAGATCTTCCCCAAAGGACCGGGACTTTGCGTGTCTGGAGTGCAGGGTGCTCCAGCGGAGCGGAATTGTACAGCATGGCCTTTCTCCTTGCAGAAGCCGGGCTTCTTCACCGGAGCATTCTGTTGGGAACCGACTGCAGGAAATCGGCCATTCGCGAAGCCAGGGCTGGACTCTACAGCGCATCCTGTCTGCAAACCCTGGATCCATTGCTTCGAGAGAAATATTTCCGGAAGGTCGGGACGCAATGGCAGGTCCTGGATTCCGTCCGTTCCCATGTTCGGTGCCGGACCCAGGACTTGCTTTCGGTCTGCGAAAAAGGGCCCTGGGACATCATCCTCTGGAGAAACATGGCCATTTATTTCGAGACAAACGCCAGCCACCAGATTTGGAGCCGCATTACCAAAGAAATGCGTCCCGGCGGCCTGATCGTCACAGGAAAGGCAGAGCGCCCGCCCCATTCCATCGGTCTTAGTACTCTAAGCAGAAGTATCTATCGCCGGGAAAAGGGCAGCGGGCGATTGAGATAAGTTGGAGATTTCAGAATGATCCGAAACACAAGGATAGTGACCAGTTTTGTTGCGGTCCTGATTGTAGTCAGCCTTTTTGGGCTGGCCTCCTACATCAACACCCAACGCCTGATCAGCGGCAACAAGTGGTTACTGCACACACACCAGGTAGTCGAAAACCTCCAGGAAATCCTGTCTGTACTCAAGGATGCTGAAACCGGACAACGCGGCTATATCCTTTCAGGCCAGGATCACTACCTGGAACCCTATAACATCGCGACCAGCCGCATTGAAAGCCGATTTGCAATATTGGCTGAACTGATCCAGGACGATGCCGTCCAGCAATCGAACCTTGATCGCCTCCAACGGATGACTGCCTTGAAGCTGGATGAACTGAAACAGACGATTGAGCTGCGGCGCCGCTCCGGTCTGGACGCGGCCATGCCCATCATCCTCAGCGACCGCGGCAAAAATACAATGGACGACATCCGGGGTCTCGTCTCGCGGATGGACGAACGCGAACGGGCAGATCTTCAGCTGCAGCAAAAAGATTCCGAGAGCAGAGCGCGGATGACCATGTGGACAATCGCAGCGGGACTGCCATTGTCCTTATTGGTTCTGGCGGTAGCGGCCCTCACGCTGACAGGCAGCGGCCTATATACCGATGCAATTGCCGGGCTGGTCACCAAACGATCCCTGTGGGAAAAGAGATTTCTACGCTATTTCCTTGCCATCGTCGCTGCCGTCCTGGCAGGAATTCTCCGGCAGTGGCTTCTGCATTTTGGCCCCTTGCCGCTATACATTACGTTCTACCCCGCCGTTCTGCTGGTGGCCACGATCAGCGGCGGAGGCCCCGGCATCATCACTACTGTCTTGTCGGGATTCATTACCCTCTACTATTTCATTACACCCCATGGACAGTTTTCAATCGAATCTCCGTCGGATCTGCTGGCTTTGGCCATCTTTATCGGAACCAACCTGACCCTGTGTGTGATTGCCGAACGCCTTAGACGGGCCCGTTGGGCCGAGGCCATGAGCATTGCAAAACAGCAGGAATCCGAGGAACTGGCGAAAAAGAATGAAGAGTTGGTCCAGCAGTCGGAAGAGCTCCTGCAACAATCGGAAGAGCTGGCTCAGCAAAACGAGGAACTCCAGTCCCAGTCCGAGGAAATACAAACGCTCAACACCGAGCTGACCGGTCGGGAAAACATGCTTCGGAAACTTCTCGAAGCCGCCCGGTTGCATCACTCCGAGGAGTCCGTCCTGAAGGAGGTATGCTCCGCAGCCAAAGATATCCTGGGCTCGGCAGCTTCAGCGGTTGTTATATGCGAAAAGAAAGGAGAGGCGTTGTTCATCCGCGCGCAAGCCGGATCACGGGAAACACCCAAGCCATGGGCTATCGAGGGATCCTTTCCGGGGCTGGTGATGCAGGAAGGACGCACGGCCTGCCTGAACGATTCCTCGCTGCGCCCGGACCTGAAGCTTCTCCAGGTTCCCGAGGCAACGCCATTCCAGTCCGCCCTGTCAACGCCGCTGCGTGTCGGCAGCGAGAATTTCGGAGCCGTCACCGTCTATGGCCTGCATAAACAGCAGTGGACCGAAGAACAGTTTCGTCTGGTTGAATGGCTTGCCACACAATGCGGCCATATTTTAGAAACTCTCAAATTGCAGGATCAGCTGCGCGCAACAGCCGATCAGAACCGGCTGCTTTCCGATTTGCTTGAACACTCGGAACAGCCCTTCGGCATCGGTTATCCCGATGGGAGATTGGGTTATGTCAATGCGGCATTTGAGCGTCTCACCGGATATACAAGGCCAGAGCTTGAAACCATGGACTGGGCCAATGTATTGACGCCTCCACAGTGGCGATCCATCGAGCAGGAAAAGCTCAAAGAACTCCAATCCACCGGACAGTCCGCACGCTATGCCAAGGAATATGCTCGAAAGGATGGCACCTGTATTCCCATAGAGCTCCTGGTTCATTTGATCAAAGACGGCAAGGACCAACCGCTCTACTACTACTCCTTTATCACCGATATTTCGGAACGCAAAAAGACCGAAGCCGAGGTGCAGAAACTCGCGCAGCAGCGTCAGTTGGCCTTGGATGCGTCCCACCTGGGCTGGTGGCATTTTGATCCGTTGACGCAGGTATCCTCCTGGGATGTGCGTTACCGCGAAATTTTTGGCGTATCCGGACACAGCCGCCCCAACGAGGAAATACTCAAGCGTCTCCATCCCGAAGACCTTCCCGGCGTCTGGGCCAAAGTTGAAGCCGCTCTGAATCCGGCGGATCCCAAGCCCTATTCGGCCGAATACCGCATTAACCTGCCGGATGGATCCATGAAATGGATCGAAGCCCATGGCGTGGCAACTTTCGACGGTAAAGATTCGCAGCGGCGCGCAGTGGCCCTTGTCGGCACGGTGGCGGATATTTCCGAACGAAAGCGGGCAGAGGAGTTGCTGCGGGACACCAATACTCTGCTGGAACAGAGAGTGGAGGAGAGAACAAAAGACCTGGCGCAGCGAGCCGCACAGCTTCGAGCCCTTGCCGGCGAACTGACTATGACCGAGCAGCGCGAAAGAAGTCGCCTGGCCAGGGTATTGCACGATCATCTGCAGCAACTGCTGGTCGCCGCCAAGTTTCGGCTGGCAATTCTTGGCAAAGGTGCCGAAGATCTGATCAAAAAGGCGATCACCGAAGTCGAAAGCCTGGTCGACGAATCGATTGCGGCCTCGCGATCCCTGACTGCGGAACTCAGTCCGCCGATCCTTCACGAGGCCGGACTGAAGGAGGGATTGGAATGGCTGGCCCGAAGAATGGCGGATAAACAGGGGCTGATCGTGGATCTGGAAATGGAAGATATCGCGCCCTTGCCCGACGATCTGAAGATCATGCTGTTTGAATCGGTCCGGGAGTTGCTGTTCAACATTGTCAAGCACGCGCATACACATTCCGCATCCCTGAATCTGCGACGGGTAGACGGGCTTCTGCAATTAACCATCTCGGATGAAGGGGATGGCTTCGATCCGAATGCACTGCCGAAACCCGGGGAATCCGGCCATGGATTCGGACTATTCAGTGTTCGGGAGAGACTGGAGCTTTTTGAGGGAAGCATGGAAATTCAAAGTGCTCCCGCTCAAGGCAGCCGAATCTTTCTGTCTGTCCCGATACCGGAACACTCCATTGCACCCAAGCACGTCGATCAGCCCCCAGTGTCGCCGGAAATACCGGTCTTTCAGCAGCGCTCCGGCCCGGCGCCGGATAAAAAGATCCGCGTGCTGCTGGCGGACGATCACTCTGTCGTCAGACAGGGGATTGCCGCCATGCTCGGCATGGAGTTGGACATGGAAGTTGTTGGAGGCGCATCCACGGGACATGAGGCGATTGCGCTCGCAG